>NZ_CP183982.1:0-4773300 GCF_049913205.1 Enterobacter sp. R-25
GTGTCACTTTCGCTTTGGCAGCAGTGTCTTGCCCGATTGCAGGATGAGTTACCAGCCACAGAATTCAGTATGTGGATCCGCCCCTTGCAGGCGGAACTGAGCGATAACACGCTGGCTTTGTATGCGCCAAACCGTTTTGTGCTCGATTGGGTAAGGGATAAATACCTTAATAACATCAATGGACTGCTGAATGATTTCTGCGGATCCGATGCGCCACAGCTACGCTTTGAAGTGGGAACAAAACCGGTCACGCAGACCGTGCGTGAAACGGTAAATGTGGCAATACCTGCTCAGGCAGCCCCCGCTCCGGCACCGCGCGCCCTTCCGGCGACCCGTTCGGGCTGGGACAACGTGCCTGCTCCGGCAGAGCAAACCTACCGTTCTAACGTCAATGTTAAACACACGTTCGATAACTTCGTTGAAGGTAAATCGAACCAGCTGGCGCGCGCGGCGGCACGCCAGGTTGCAGATAACCCCGGTGGTGCCTACAACCCGCTGTTCCTTTATGGCGGCACGGGTTTGGGTAAAACGCACCTTCTGCATGCGGTAGGCAACGGCATTATGGCGCGTAAGCCAAATGCGAAAGTGGTGTATATGCACTCCGAGCGCTTCGTTCAGGACATGGTAAAAGCCCTGCAAAACAATGCGATCGAAGAGTTTAAACGCTACTACCGTTCTGTTGACGCACTGCTTATCGATGACATCCAGTTCTTTGCCAACAAAGAACGATCCCAGGAAGAGTTTTTCCACACCTTTAATGCGCTGCTGGAAGGTAATCAGCAGATCATTTTGACGTCGGATCGTTATCCAAAAGAGATCAACGGCGTTGAAGATCGTCTGAAATCCCGTTTTGGCTGGGGCCTGACCGTGGCGATCGAGCCACCGGAACTGGAAACCCGCGTCGCGATCCTGATGAAGAAAGCCGATGAAAACGATATTCGCCTGCCGGGTGAAGTGGCGTTCTTTATTGCCAAGCGTCTGCGCTCCAACGTCCGTGAGCTTGAAGGGGCACTGAACCGCGTGATTGCCAATGCCAACTTTACCGGCCGTGCGATCACCATCGATTTTGTGCGTGAAGCACTGCGCGATTTACTGGCACTGCAGGAAAAATTGGTCACTATCGACAATATTCAAAAGACGGTGGCCGAGTACTACAAAATCAAAGTGGCAGATTTGCTGTCTAAACGTCGTTCCCGCTCGGTGGCGCGTCCGCGTCAGATGGCGATGGCGCTGGCAAAGGAGTTAACCAACCACAGTCTGCCGGAGATCGGCGATGCGTTTGGTGGCCGTGACCATACGACCGTGCTGCACGCTTGTCGTAAGATTGAGCAGTTACGCGAAGAAAGCCACGACATAAAAGAAGATTTTTCCAATTTAATCAGAACATTATCATCGTGACGCTATGAAATTTACCGTTGAACGTGAACATTTATTAAAACCGCTGCAACAGGTGAGTGGCCCATTAGGTGGCCGCCCAACGCTGCCAATTCTCGGAAACCTGCTGCTTCAGGTCGCGGACGGTACGCTGTCGCTGACCGGCACAGATCTGGAAATGGAAATGATCGCGCGCGTTACGCTGTCTCAGCCGCATGAAGCGGGCGCGACCACTGTTCCGGCACGTAAATTCTTTGATATCTGCCGCGGGCTGCCGGAAGGCGCTGAAATTGCCGTGCAGCTGGAAGGCGACCGTATGCTGGTGCGCTCTGGCCGCAGCCGTTTCTCGCTCTCCACGCTGCCAGCCGCGGACTTCCCGAACCTGGACGACTGGCAGAGTGAAGTTGAATTCACCCTGCCGCAGGCAACGATGAAGCGTCTGATTGAAGCCACGCAGTTCTCAATGGCGCATCAGGACGTTCGTTACTACTTAAACGGCATGCTGTTCGAAACCGAAGGTGAAGAGCTGCGTACCGTGGCTACCGACGGTCACCGACTGGCAGTCTGTTCTATGCCCATTGGCGACTCGCTGCCAAACCATTCGGTGATCGTACCGCGTAAAGGGGTGATTGAGCTGATGCGTATGCTCGACGGTGGTGATACGCCACTGCGCGTGCAGATCGGCAGCAATAACATCCGTGCTCATGTGGGTGATTTTGTCTTCACATCGAAGCTGGTTGACGGTCGTTTCCCCGATTATCGCCGCGTATTGCCGAAGAATCCGGACAAAACGCTGGAAGCCGGTTGCGACAGCCTCAAGCAGGCCTTTGCCCGCGCCGCGATTCTCTCTAACGAGAAATTCCGCGGGGTGCGTCTGTATGTGAGCGAAAATCAGATCAAAATCACCGCCAACAACCCGGAGCAGGAAGAGGCAGAAGAGATTCTGGACGTCACCTATGCCGGGACTGAGATGGAAATCGGCTTTAACGTCAGCTATGTGCTGGATGTGTTGAACGCGCTTAAATGCGAGAACGTTCGCATTCTGCTGACCGACTCCGTTTCGAGTGTACAGATTGAAGATGCGGCCAGCCAAAGTGCGGCTTATGTTGTCATGCCGATGAGGCTGTAGTGAACGCTATCGGGCTATCTTACTTGCCTTTTTCAACCCGGGCTGTGCTCGCCCCTGTCTCGCACTTCGTGTACGCGCCAGGGTCTGCGTGCAGTCCGCGTTGAAACGGGCTGAGCCGATTACGCCCTGGCCCGAAGAAATCCAGATATGTCACTGACGCGCCTTTTAATCAAAGATTTCCGCAATATCGAAAACGCGGATCTCGCTTTATCCCCTGGCTTTAATTTCCTGGTTGGCGCGAACGGCAGCGGTAAAACCAGCGTGCTTGAGGCCATCTACACGCTCGGCCACGGACGGGCGTTTCGCAGTCTGCAAATTGGCCGCGTCATTCGCCACGAACAGGAAGCCTTTGTTCTGCACGGGCGTTTGCAGGGCGAGGAGCGTGAAACGGCCATCGGTCTGACCAAAGACAAGCAGGGCGACAGCAAGGTTCGTATTGACGGTACTGACGGCCACAAAGTGGCTGAGCTCGCGCTGCTGATGCCAATGCAGCTGATTACGCCGGAGGGGTTTACTTTACTCAATGGCGGCCCCAAATACAGAAGAGCCTTCCTTGACTGGGGATGCTTTCACAACGAAGCCGGTTTCTTTAACGCCTGGAGCAACCTGAAGCGCCTGCTTAAGCAGCGTAACGCTGCACTGCGCCAGGTGACACGCTACGCCCAGCTGCGCCCGTGGGACAAGGAATTAATTCCCCTTGCGGAACAAATCAGCTGCTGGCGTGCCGAATACAGCGCGGGTATCGCCGACGATATGGCCGACACCTGCAGACAGTTTTTACCTGAATTCTCTCTCACCTTCTCCTTCCAGCGCGGCTGGGAGAAAGAGACAGATTATGCCGAAGTGTTAGAGAGAAATTTCGAGCGCGACCGCATGCTGACCTACACCGCACATGGCCCGCACAAGGCGGATTTCCGCATTCGTGCCGACGGTGCGCCGGTGGAAGACACGCTGTCGCGTGGGCAGCTCAAGCTTTTGATGTGTGCGCTGCGCCTGGCGCAGGGAGAGTTTTTGACCCGCGAGAGCGGGCGACGCTGCCTGTACCTGATAGATGATTTTGCCTCGGAACTTGACGACGCGCGGCGCGGGCTGCTTGCCAGCCGCTTAAAAGCCACGCAGTCACAGGTTTTCGTCAGTGCGATTAGCGCTGAACACGTTATAGACATGTCGGACGAAAATTCGAAGATGTTTACCGTGGAAAAGGGTAAAATAACGGATTAACCCAAGTTGAAATGAGCGAGAAACGTTGATGTCGAATTCTTATGACTCCTCCAGTATCAAAGTCCTGAAAGGGCTGGATGCGGTGCGTAAGCGCCCGGGTATGTATATCGGCGACACGGATGACGGCACCGGTCTGCACCACATGGTATTCGAGGTGGTAGATAACGCTATCGACGAAGCGCTCGCGGGTCACTGTAAAGACATCGTGGTCACGATCCATGCGGACAACTCCGTCTCCGTCACCGATGACGGTCGTGGCATCCCAACCGGTATTCACCCGGAAGAGGGCGTATCGGCTGCGGAAGTTATCATGACCGTTCTGCACGCAGGCGGTAAGTTCGATGATAACTCCTATAAAGTTTCCGGCGGTTTGCACGGTGTAGGTGTGTCCGTGGTTAACGCCCTGTCGCAGAAACTGGAGCTGGTTATCCAGCGCGAAGGCAAAATTCACCGTCAGCTGTATACGCACGGCGTGCCGCAGGCACCGCTGGCTGTTACGGGTGACACCGACAAAACCGGTACCATGGTGCGTTTCTGGCCGAGCCTTGAAACGTTCACCAACGTTACCGAGTTCGAATATGAGATTCTGGCGAAACGCCTGCGTGAACTGTCGTTCCTGAACTCCGGCGTCTCGATTCGTCTGCGTGACAAACGCGACAACAGAGAAGACCACTTCCACTACGAAGGCGGTATCCGGGCGTTCGTTGAGTATCTGAACAAGAACAAAACG
Source organism: Enterobacter sp. R-25 (assembly GCF_049913205.1). Lineage (NCBI taxonomy): Bacteria > Pseudomonadati > Pseudomonadota > Gammaproteobacteria > Enterobacterales > Enterobacteriaceae > Enterobacter > Enterobacter sp. R-25. The sequence continues at coordinate 4,455 of NZ_CP183982.1, forward strand.
CCCATTCACCCGAATATCTTCTACTTCTCTACCGAAAAAGACGGTATTGGCGTGGAAGTGGCGCTGCAGTGGAACGACGGTTTCCAGGAAAACATCTACTGCTTCACCAACAACATTCCACAGCGTGACGGTGGTACTCACCTTGCGGGCTTCCGTGCGGCGATGACCCGTACCCTGAATGCCTACATGGACAAAGAAGGCTACAGCAAGAAAGCGAAAGTCAGCGCCACTGGTGATGATGCCCGTGAAGGCCTGATTGCGGTTGTTTCCGTGAAGGTGCCGGATCCGAAGTTCTCCTCTCAGACTAAAGACAAGCTGGTCTCTTCTGAGGTGAAATCGGCGGTTGAACAGCAGATGAACGAACTGCTGAGCGAATACCTGCTGGAAAACCCGTCAGACGCGAAAATCGTGGTTGGCAAAATTATCGATGCGGCACGTGCCCGTGAAGCGGCGCGTAAAGCCCGTGAAATGACCCGTCGTAAAGGCGCGCTGGATTTAGCTGGCCTGCCAGGCAAACTGGCTGACTGCCAGGAACGCGACCCGGCGCTGTCCGAACTGTACCTTGTGGAAGGGGACTCCGCGGGCGGATCTGCGAAGCAGGGCCGTAACCGTAAGAATCAGGCTATCCTGCCGCTGAAGGGTAAAATCCTCAACGTGGAGAAGGCCCGTTTCGACAAGATGCTCTCTTCTCAGGAAGTGGCAACGCTGATCACCGCGCTCGGTTGCGGCATCGGCCGTGACGAGTACAACCCGGACAAACTGCGCTACCACAGCATCATCATCATGACCGATGCGGACGTCGACGGCTCGCACATCCGTACGCTGCTGTTGACCTTCTTCTATCGTCAGATGCCAGAAATTGTTGAACGTGGCCACGTCTACATTGCACAGCCACCGCTGTACAAAGTGAAGAAAGGCAAACAGGAACAGTACATCAAAGACGACGAAGCGATGGATCAGTACCAAATCGCGATCGCGCTTGATGGTGCGACCCTGCATGCGAACTCTCACGCCCCTGCACTGGCCGGTGAGCCGCTGGAGCGTCTGGTGTCCGAGTTTAACGCGGCGCAGAAAATGATTGGTCGTATGGAGCGTCGTTATCCTAAATCGCTGCTGAAGGCGCTGATTTATCAGCCAACCCTGACGGAAGCCGATCTGAGCGATGAACAGGTTGTTACCCGCTGGGTGAACACCCTGGTAACCGAGCTGAACGAGAAAGAGCAGCACGGCAGCCAGTGGAAGTTTGATGTCCAGCAGAATGCTCAGCAGCAGTTCGAACCGATTGTGCGCGTGCGTACTCACGGCGTTGATACCGATTACCCCCTGGAGCACGAGTTTGTGACCGGTCCGGAATATCGCCGTATCTGTACGCTGGGTGAGAAGCTCCGTGGTCTTATCGAAGACGATGCGTTTATCGAACGTGGTGAACGTCGTCAGCCGGTAGCAAGCTTCGAGCAGGCGCTGGAATGGCTGGTGAAAGAGTCCCGTCGTGGTCTGTCTATTCAGCGTTATAAAGGTTTGGGTGAAATGAACCCGGATCAGCTGTGGGAAACCACCATGGATCCGGAAAGCCGTCGTATGCTGCGCGTGACCGTTAAAGATGCGATTGCAGCCGATCAGCTGTTCACAACCCTGATGGGCGATGCGGTTGAACCACGTCGTGCCTTTATCGAAGAGAACGCCCTGAAAGCGGCGAATATCGATATCTAAGGGTGGTTACACCGCAAGTCAGAGGCCGCGCGTTTAGCGCGGCTTTTTTGTGGGCGCAGAATTATCAGCATCCAGCTCCAGTGACAGGACTGACGGTAACCGGCTGACTAGCATGTCGACCGCAATCCTGACTCGCAGGGGCAGATGCGGCGTCTGCTGCCAGACCGCGTGAACGTCGAAACGCACATCCGGCGCCTGTTTTAAGAGTGGGATGAGCCTTCCATTCTGCAGCTCTTTGCGCACCATCCAGCAGGGTAACCATGCAATACCATGCCCGGCCAGCGCTGCGTCGCAGATAGCCTGCAGATCGTCCATATTGAGGGATGAGCGGGGAATTAGGGTGTGCTGCGTGCCTTCGTGGTCCGCCAGTTCCCACGGTAACACCCTGCCGGCACGCAGGTAGTTAATGGCCTTATGCTGGCGTAAATCGGCAACGGTTTCAGGCTGGCCGTTATTCCTCAGGTACTCCGGCGCGGCGCACAGCACCATTCGGTGTTCCCCCAGGCGTCTGGCGACCAGCATGGTGCTGTCCGGCAGTGCGCCGTTTCGCACCGCCATATCAAACCCTTCCTCGACGATATCCACTACGCGATCGCTGAATGACATTTCCAGCTCAAGGGCAGGATGTTCCTGCGTCAAGGCTATCAGCAGCGGGGCGATGCACTGGCGACCAAACAGCACCGGCATGGCAACACGCAGACGGCCACTCACCTGATGTTTCCCTGTTTCCAGCAGCGACTCCGCGCCACGGATTTCCTGGAGTGCTCGCAGGCAACGTTCATAAAAAAGGGCACCGTTATCGGTCAGGCTTTGGCTACGCGTTGTGCGCTGAAACAGGCGTACTCCCAGCCGCGCTTCAAGGCGAGCAATGCTTTTCCCTACCGCCGAGCGCGACAAATGCAAACGCACCGCGGCCTGAGCAAAACTGCCTGCCTCTACGGCGGCGACAAAAACGGGAATATCCTTCAGCGTATCGGTCATGGATTGTCGTTCTTCAGGAATCAATAGTGGGAAAATGTATCGCCACTGGCGACCATGAGTCAACGTTAGACTGTCAGTACTGAAGTGCATTTGATAATAGGAGAAAAAGATGACAGAGATGATGCAACGCTGGTCAATGGACGCCCTTGGGCGTGAAAACCTCAGACTCACTCAGGCGCCTGTTCCCCAGCCGGGCCCGGGTGAAGTGCGCGTGCGGGTGAACGCTGTTGCGCTCAACTATCGCGATAAAATGGTCATTGAAGGCAACATGCCGATCGCGCTCACCTTCCCGTTTACTCCGGCATCTGACATGGCAGGCGTGGTGGACAGTACGGGTGAAGGCGTTACCCGCTTTAAACCCGGAGCTCGCGTCATCTCCACCTTCTCTCCGGAGTGGGTAGACGGTAAACCGAAAGGCGACGCCCGCAATTTGCCCTACCAGACGCTGGGCGGTTACTTCCAGGGGATGCTGTCTGAATACGTGATCATGCGTGAAAACTGGCTGGTGGCCGCCCCGGAAACGCTGGATGACGCAGAGGCCAGCACCTTACCTTGCGCGGGGCTTACCGCATGGTTTGCGCTGGTGGAGCGCGGACAGTTACGTGCCGGACAGTCGGTGCTGGTGCAAGGCACTGGCGGTGTCGCAATCTTCGCGCTGCAAATCGCCAAAGCACACGGTGCAGAAGTTTTTGTGACGTCGGGCAGTGATGAAAAACTGGCGCTGGCTAAAACGCTCGGTGCCGATCGGGGCATCAACCGGCTTAAAGGGAACTGGGCTGACGAGATTTACGCGCTGACGCAGGATCGCGGTATCGACCATATTATTGAAACCGTTGGCGGGGAGAACCTGAGACATTCCCTGCGGGCCGTTGCCGTTCACGGGCGCATATCCGTCATTGGCGTGTTGGCCGGGAGTGAAATCTCGCTGCCTGCCAGCGAACTCTTGCTGAAATCACCGGTGATTCAGGGGATTGGCGTCGGGCACCGCCGTGCGCTGGAAGATTTTGTCCGCGCAGTCGATGTCACGGGGCTGAAACCGGTGATTGAACACCGCTACCGTTTTAACCAGCTTGAAGAGGCGCTTGTACACCTCGACCGCGGTGCTTTTGGCAAAATAGTCCTCACCCGCGAGTAAGCCGCTATCCCCGGGACAGACGTAAAAGGGGGCTTTTGTTGCGCAATGTAGCTCTATTTTTGTGGGCTTAATCGCGTTAGCATGAGGCAGCACTCATTTATCCCGGGGACCCTATGGCTATCAAACTTATTGCTATCGACATGGACGGCACGCTGTTGCTGCCAGACCACACTATTTCTCCAGCCGTTAAAAACGCGATTGCCGCTGCGCGCGCAAAAGGCGTGAATGTGGTACTGACCACCGGTCGTCCGTATGCGGGCGTGCACAGCTACCTGAAAGAGCTGCACATGAATCAGCCGGGCGATTACTGCATTACCTATAACGGTGCGCTGGTACAGAAGGCGGCGGATGGCAGCACGGTAGCGCAAACCGCGCTGAACTATGACGATTACCTGTTCCTGGAAAAACTGTCCCGCGAGGTCGGTTCCCATTTCCACGCGCTCGATCGCAATACGCTCTATACCGCTAACCGTGATATCAGCTATTACACCGTACATGAATCCTATGTCGCGACGATCCCACTGGTGTTCTGCGAAGCTGAGAAAATGGATCCGAGCACCCAGTTCCTGAAAGTGATGATGATTGATGAGCCTGACATCCTGGATAAAGCGATTGCGCGCATTCCGGCTGAGGTAAAAGAGAAATACACCGTGCTGAAAAGTGCGCCGTACTTCCTCGAAATCCTGGATAAACGTGTCAATAAAGGCACCGGTGTGAAATCGCTGGCAGATACGCTGGGCATCAAACCGGACGAGATCATGGCGCTGGGCGATCAGGAAAACGACATTGCGATGATTGAATATGCGGGCATGGGTGTGGCAATGGACAATGCGATCCCGTCGGTGAAAGACGTGGCCAATTTCGTGACCAAATCTAACCTCGAAGACGGCGTTGCCTACGCGATCGAGAAATTTGTTCTGCAGTAACAGCGTTTCACGCTCATCAGCCTCGATTATCAACCGGGGCTTTTTTTTGCGCTGAATTTATCGAATTGTTCTTTTTGTGATCTTGATTGTAGTACAACATTAATTGATTGTACTACATTACAGCCACGGTAATGACGAAAGGTGTCACGTTTGTACTGCAAAAGTGAGGCGAAATTCAGCGGTCGAGGTAAAGTAGTCCTGAACATACAGAGCATAAGGACTCTCCATGACTCTCAATAAAACCGATCGCATCGTCATCACGCTGGGCACCCAGATCGTGGGTGGAAAGTACGTTCCCGGTTCACCGCTGCCTGCTGAGGCAGAGCTGTGTGAGGAGTTTGAAACCTCGCGCAACATCATTCGGGAAGTGTTTCGCTCGCTCATGGCAAAGCGGCTGATTGAAATGAAACGCTACCGCGGCGCCTTTGTCGCCCCGCGTAATCAGTGGAACTACCTCGACACCGATGTCCTGCAGTGGGTGCTGGAAAACGACTACGATCCAAGGCTGATTGGCGCGATGAGTGAGGTACGAAACCTGGTAGAGCCGGCCATCGCCCGTTGGGCTGCGGAACGTGCAACGTCAGGAGACCTGGCTCAGATTGAGTCCGCCCTGAACGACATGATTGCCAATAACCAGAACCGGGATGCGTTCAACGAAGCGGACATCCGCTATCACGAAGCGGTGCTGCAGTCGGTCCATAACCCGGTATTACAGCAGCTTAGCGTTGCCATCAGCTCGCTACAGCGCGCGGTATTTGAACGAACCTGGATGGGCGATGAGGCCAACATGCCAAAAACGCTCCAGGAACATAAAGCGCTGTTCGATGCTATCCGGCATCAGGACGGCGATGCGGCAGAGCAGGCGGCACTCACGATGATCGCCAGCTCGACACGAAGGTTGAAGGAAATCACATGACATCTCGCTACATCGCTATTGACTGGGGATCGACCAATCTGCGCGCCTGGCTGTATCAGGGCGAGCAGTGCCTGGAAAGCAGGCAATCAGAAGCAGGCGTGACGCGCCTGAACGGTAAATCCCCCGAGGCGGTGTTAGCAGAGGTGACACACAACTGGCGCGAGGGCGCCACGCCGGTGGTCATGGCGGGCATGGTGGGCAGTAACGTGGGCTGGAAGGTCGCGCCTTATCTGCCCGTACCTGCCGCGTTCGCTGCCATTGGCGAGCAGTTAACGTCCGTTGGTGACAATATCTGGATTATTCCAGGATTGTGCGTTTCCCGGAACGATAACCACAATGTGATGCGCGGCGAAGAGACCCAGCTCCTTGGCGCGCGCACGCTCTCTCCTTCTTCTGTCTACGTCATGCCCGGCACGCACTGTAAATGGGTGCAGGCCGACGCTGAGCACATCCACGATTTTCGCACCGTGATGACCGGTGAGCTGCACCACTTGCTGCTGACGCACTCGCTGGTGGGCGCGGGGTTGCCGGAGCAGGACGCTTCGCCCGAGGCCTTTGCCGCCGGGCTGGAGCGGGGTATCGCCAGCCCTGCCGTTTTGCCGCAACTTTTTGAAGTTCGCGCTTCGCATGTACTGGGCACGCTTCCCCGTACGCAGGTCAGCGAATTTTTATCGGGCCTGTTGATTGGCGCGGAAGTCGCCAGCCTGAGCGAGCAGTTCGCCGGGCAACAGACCATCACCCTCGTCGCGGGTTCATCGCTGACCTCTCGCTACCGCCAGGCGTTCGATGCCATCGGGCGGGACGTGGCGGCGGTAGAGGGCGACACGGCATTTCAGGCAGGAATAAGGAGCATCGCTCATGCAGTGGCAAACTAATCTTCCCCTCATCGCTATCCTGCGCGGCGTCACGCCCGACGAGGTATTAGCGCACGTAGGTGCGGCGATCGACGCCGGTTTTGACGCCGTGGAAATACCGCTTAATTCCCCAGAGTGGGAAAAGAGCATCCCGGCGGTCGTGGACGCGTTTGGTGATAAGGCGCTGATTGGCGCTGGCACCGTTCTGCAACCGGAGCAGGTGGACCAGCTTGCGCAGATGGGCTGCAGGCTGATTGTGACGCCAAATATTCACCCTGAGGTGATCCGCCGCGCAGTGGGCTACGGCATGACAGTCTGCCCGGGATGCGCAACGGCAACAGAAGCGTTCGCGGCTCTCGATGCGGGCGCGCAGTCGCTCAAAATTTTCCCGTCATCGGCTTTTGGTCCGGCCTATATCAGCGCGCTGAAAGCGGTATTGCCCGCCAGCGTACCGGTCTTTGCCGTGGGGGGCGTGACGCCAGAAAACCTGGCGCAGTGGATCAACGCAGGTTGTGTCGGGGCGGGTCTGGGCAGCGATCTTTATCGCGCCGGGCAATCCGTCGAACGTACCGCACAGCAGGCGGCCGCATTTGTGAAAGCGTATCGAGAGGCAGTGAAATGAAAATAACCAAACTCACCACGTACCGTTTACCGCCGCGTTGGCTGTTCCTGAAAATCGAAACCGATGAAGGCGTGGTCGGCTGGGGCGAACCGGTCATTGAAGGGCGTGCGCGTACCGTGGAAGCGGCGGTGCATGAGCTGGGCGAGTACCTGACAGGACAAGATCCTGCCCGCATCAACGACCTGTGGCAGGTGATGTACCGCGCGGGTTTCTACCGGGGTGGACCGGTTCTGATGAGCGCCATCGCCGGTATCGACCAGGCGTTATGGGATATCAAAGGCAAAGTGCTGAATGCGCCGGTCTGGCAGCTGATGGGCGGCCTGGTGCGCGACAAAATCAAAGCCTACAGCTGGGTAGGCGGCGACCGTCCCGCGGAAGTGATCGACGGTATCAGGCAGTTGCGCAATATTGGTTTTGACACCTTTAAACTGAACGGCTGCGAAGAGATGGGCGTCATCGACAACGCACGGGCGGTAGACCGCGCGGTAAATACCGTGGCGCAGATCCGTGAAGCGTTCGGCAACGAGATTGAGTTTGGCCTGGACTTCCACGGTCGTGTCAGCGCGCCGATGGCCAAAGTGCTGATTAAAGAGCTGGAGCCGTACCGTCCGCTGTTTATCGAAGAGCCGGTGTTGGCCGAGCAGGCGGAGTACTACCCGAAACTGGCCGCACAGACGCATATCCCGATTGCCGCCGGTGAGCGCATGTTCTCGCGCTTCGAGTTCAAACGCGTGCTGGAAGCTGGCGGCCTGGCGATATTGCAGCCGGATCTGTCGCATGCCGGCGGCATCACGGAATGCTACAAAATCGCCGGGATGGCGGAAGCCTACGACGTGGCGCTGGCACCGCATTGTCCGCTGGGGCCGATCGCACTGGCAGCCTGTCTGCACGTCGACTTTGTCTCGCGCAACGCGGTGTTCCAGGAACAGAGCATGGGCATTCACTATAACAAGGGCGCGGAACTGCTCGACTTTGTGAAAAACAAAGATGATTTCAGCATGGAAGGCGGTTTCTTTAAACCGTTAACGAAGCCGGGCCTTGGCGTGGATATCGACGAAGCCAAAGTCATTGAGCTGAGTAAAAACGCGCCGGACTGGCGTAACCCGTTATGGCGTCATGAAGATGGCTCTGTCGCTGAGTGGTAATTCAGCCTAAGCACATCGCCACTAAAAAGTAATTTCAACAATAACAAACACACCCTCTGTAAATTACAGGGCATGGTGAGCGGCTTCGCTATGCCCAAAATCTGGAGACAGATTGCGATGGATATTCCTGTTACTGCTGCAAAAACCGGGCGTCGGCGCTACCTGACGCTGGTCATGATTTTTATTACTGTGGTCATCTGTTACGTTGACCGCGCCAACCTTGCCGTGGCTTCAGCCCATATTCAGGAGGAGTTTGGGATCAGCAAAGCGGAAATGGGCTACGTCTTTTCGGCGTTTGCCTGGCTGTATACGCTGTGCCAGATCCCCGGCGGCTGGTTCCTTGACCGCGTCGGCTCGCGCCTGACCTATTTCATTGCCATCTTCGGCTGGTCGGTGGCGACCCTGTTCCAGGGCTTTGCCACCGGGCTGATGTCGCTGATTGGCCTGCGTGCGATCACCGGGATTTTCGAAGCCCCGGCGTTTCCGACCAATAACCGCATGGTGACCAGCTGGTTCCCGGAGCATGAACGCGCCTCGGCCGTTGGGTTCTACACCTCCGGGCAGTTTGTCGGCCTGGCGTTCCTGACGCCGCTGCTGATCTGGATCCAGGAACTGCTGAGCTGGCACTGGGTCTTTATTGTGACCGGGGGGATCGGCATTATCTGGTCGTTGATCTGGTTCAAGGTCTATCAACCGCCGCGTCTCACCAAAAGTATCAGCAAAGCTGAACTGGACTATATCCGCGACGGTGGCGGCCTGGTGGATGGCGATGCGCCGGTGAAAAAAGAGGCGCGTCAGCCGCTGACCAAAGCCGACTGGAAGCTGGTTTTCCACCGCAAGCTGGTGGGGGTTTATCTGGGGCAGTTCGCGGTGACCTCCACGCTGTGGTTCTTCCTGACCTGGTTCCCGAACTATCTGACCCAGGAAAAAGGCATCACCGCGCTGAAGGCAGGCTTTATGACCACCGTACCGTTCCTGGCGGCCTTCTTTGGTGTGCTGCTTTCCGGCTGGCTGGCGGACAGGCTGGTGAAAAAAGGGTTCTCGCTGGGTGTCGCGCGTAAAACGCCTATTATCTGCGGGCTGCTGATCTCCACCTGCATCATGGGCGCAAACTACACCAACGATCCGGTCTGGATTATGACGCTGATGGCGATTGCGTTCTTCGGTAACGGTTTTGCCTCCATCACCTGGTCGCTGGTCTCCTCGCTGGCCCCGATGCGCCTGATTGGTCTGACCGGTGGCGTGTTCAACTTTGTCGGCGGCCTGGGGGGGATCACGGTTCCGCTGGTCATCGGTTATCTGGCTCAGGACTATGGCTTTGGCCCGGCACTGATCTATATCTCCGCAGTGGCCTTGCTCGGTGCGCTCTCCTATATCCTGCTGGTAGGTGACGTCAAACGTGTAGGCTAATTCCCCGCAATGTTTTACCCTGATGCGATAACTGCGCATCAGGGTAACGCCATGAAACAAATCACCTTCGCCTCCCGTCATCACCAGCTTACCAATATCAATACCTGGACGCCGGACAGCCAGTGGCTGGCGTACGATGTGCGTCCATCCGGCGCATCGTTTACCGGTGAAACCATTGAGCGGGTCAATGTTATTACGGGTGACGTCGAGGTGATCTATCGCGCCAGTCACGGTGCGCATGTTGGCGTGGTGACCGTTCATCCGCAGCAGGACAAATATGTCTTTATCCACGGCCCGGAAAACCCGGATGCAGACTGGCACTACGATTTTCATCATCGTCAGGGCGTGGTTGTACACAACGGTCAGGTGAGTAACCTGGATGCCATGGATATCACGCCGCCTTATACCGCAGGCGCGCTGCGTGGCGGCAGCCACGTGCACGTTTTTAGCCCTGACGGACAGTTCGTGAGCTTTACCTACAACGACCATGTATTGCATGAGCGTGACCCGAAGCTCGATTTACGTAACGTCGGCGTCGCAGCGCCTTTTGGCCCGGTGACGCCGCAAGGGACGCATCCACGTGAATATTCCGGCACCTTCTGGAGCGTGCTGGTGAGCCGCACGACGCCCGCGCCTCAGCCCGGCAGCGATGAGATCAACCGAGCCTATGAAGAGGGCTGGGTGGGCAATGACAGGCTGGCGTTTATCGGCGATACCGTGTCTGCGACAGGCGAGAAAGTGCCAGAACTGTTTATTGTGGATCTGCCCAACGACGAGCAGGGATGGAAACGCGCGGGCGATGCGCCGCTGCAGGGGACTCCTGAGACGCTGCCTGCGCCCCCGGCGGGTGTCATGCAGCGCCGGCTGACCTTTACCCACCAGCGGGCATTCCCGGGGCTGGTAAACGTGCCGCGTCACTGGGTGCGCTGCAACCCGCAGGGGACGCAGATTGCGTTTCTGATGCGTGATGATAAGGGCATTGTGCAGCTGTGGCTTATCGCTCCAGAAGGCGGCGAACCACGCCAGTTGACGCATAACGAAAGTGACATTCAGTCGGCATTTACCTGGCACCCAGCCGGTCACTGTCTGGGATTTGTGCTGGAAGAGCGGATTGCCTGCTGTGATGCGCAAACCGGAGAGGTGACGTTTTTGACGTCCGATCACGGCAATCCACCGTCTGGTGATGCGGTCGTGTTTTCCCCGGACGGGCGTTTTATTGCATGGATGGAAGAGACAGAAGGTTTCCGTCAGCTTTGGCTAACGGAAACCGGGCAGCGTTAACGCGTTGGCGTTAAGCGGGTGGAATGACGGAATTGGTGGCCAGATTTTGCTGCTCGCTTTTCTCTACCCGCGAGCGCACGGAGCTGTCCTTACGGAACATATCCCACGGCAGCAAAAGCGTATCGGCCACAGCCGTAAACGGCATATCCAGGATGACCAGGGATTTTGTGCCCCAGTTGGTATCGTCATCGGAGATCATCTCAGCGCTGGCACGCGTCCCCGGATATGTTCCTTCTTTACCGCCGGTGTGAGACATCACGCTCGAACACCCGCAAAGTAAAACAACCCCGCTGAACGTCGTCAGCTTTATCAGAACATTTTTCATCATCACTCAGTCATCGTTAATGGCACTGCATAAACCTGCAACTCAGGGTTATAGCGAGCCTCGTTCAAAATGGATAGCCCGATAACCCCGCACTGTGGCAGCCATCGCAATTTAACCCTTTGTGCTGTTGTCCCAGTCTAAGCGAGATGCACGAAAGTGCAAAAAAAAGTGCGTCCGCTGCGCTTGAAAAGACCGGTTCCAGACCCATTTTAAGAATGTAACCCGATAACGAACACGCCTGCGGGGTGTTCAGGGGCACACTGGCCTGTCCATGGTGGAAGGCTACAATTTCTCGCTGATTTCAGGAGCTTTTATTTATGCGTAACTTCGATCTTTCCCCGCTATACCGTTCTGCAATTGGTTTTGACCGCCTGTTTAACCATTTAGAAAATAACCAAAGCCAGAGCAACGGCTACCCTCCATACAATGTTGAACTGGTGGATGAAAACCACTACCGCATCGCCATTGCCGTCGCCGGTTTTGCAGAGAACGAACTGGAGATCACCGCGCAGGACAACCTGCTGGTGGTGAAAGGTTCACATACGGCTGAGCAGAAAGAACGCACCTACCTTTATCAGGGTATCGCCGAGCGCAACTTTGAACGCAAGTTCCAGTTAGCCGAGAACATTCACGTGAAAGGCGCGAACCTGGTCAACGGCCTGCTGTTTATCGAACTGGAACGGGTGATTCCGGAAGAGAAAAAACCGCGCCGTATCGAGATCAACTGATTATGCGGGTCGCGCGAGCGGCCCACCCAGAATTGCTTGCCGTAATGGGAGCATATGTGAATCCATGAGGATTTGCAGGAACAACTGCGCACAAAAATAAACTGTGCCGAACTCGCTTCTCAGAAGGAGATTTAGTATGCGTAACTACGATTTATCCCCCCTGCTGCGTCAGTGGATTGGTTTTGACAAACTGGCTAATGCCCTGCAAAGCACCACCGAGCAACAGACGTTTCCGCCGTACAACATCGAAAAAAGCGATGACAACCACTATCGCATCACCCTTGCGCTGGCCGGGTTCCGCCAGGACGATCTGGATATTCAGCTCGAAGGCACGCGCCTGACCGTGAAAGGTACGCCGGAAAAACAAGAAACCGAGACCAAATGGCTGCACCAGGGCCTGGTTAATCAGCCGTTTAGCCTGAGCTTTACTCTGGCTGACCATATGGAAGTGTCCGGCGCGACATTTACCAACGGGCTGCTGCATATCGACCTGACCCGCAACGTGCCGGAAGCCATTGCACCGCAGCGTATCGCCATTAGCGAGCGTCCTGCGCTGAACAGTTAACCCTCTGCGGGTTGTTGCCTCTCCCACAGGGAGAGGATGAAAAGATAACGCCCTGCCCCGGCAGGGCTTTTTTGTGCGCCATCGCCCATACAACCGCGTGCGGCTCTGAGAGAATCCGTAGCATAACTAAGGTTATGCACAGGAAGTGGATCATGAGTGATATCGCGTTAACCGTTAGCGTGTTGGCCCTGGTCGCAGTGGTGGGTCTGTGGATTGGCAATGTTAAAATCCGCGGCGTCGGATTTGGGATAGGCGGGGTGCTGTTCGGCGGGATTTTTGTCGGCCATTTTGCCGACCAGCTTGGGCTGGTGCTCAGCGCCGAAATGCTCCATTTCATCCAGGAATTCGGTCTGATCCTCTTCGTCTACACCATCGGTATTCAGGTGGGGCCTGGCTTTTTCGCTTCCCTTCGGGTCTCCGGATTACGGCTGAACCTGTTTGCCTTCGGCATTGTGGTGATGGGAGGGCTGGTCACCGCCATTCTGCATAAGCTCTTCGATATTCCTCTGCCGGTGGTGCTGGGTATTTTCTCCGGGGCGGTCACCAATACGCCTGCACTGGGTGCAGGGCAGCAAATTTTGCGCGACCTTGGCATCTCTCCCGGTATTGTCGACCAGATGGGGATGAGCTACGCCATGGCCTATCCGTTTGGGATTTGCGGCATTCTGCTCTCCATGTGGCTGGTGCGGGTACTCTTTCGCATTAACGTCGAAAACGAGGCGAAAGACCACGAAACTACGCTCACCAACGGCCATATGCCGATCAAAACCATCAACATTCGCGTCGATAACCCCAACCTCAACAATATGGCGATTCAGGATGTGCCGATCCTGAACAGCGCCAATATTATCTGCTCGCGCCTTAAACGTGACGATATGCTGATGGTACCCGCGCCCGGGACCATTATTCAGCAGGGTGACCTGCTGCACCTGGTCGGACAGCCCGGGGATTTAAACAACGCGCGGCTGGTGATTGGTCAGGAGGTGGAGACCTCGCTTTCCACGCGCGGCACCGATATGCGTGTAGAGCGCGTCGTGGTGACCAACGAGCACGTGCTTGGCAAGAAAATACGCGATTTGCAGGTTAAAGAGCGCTATGACGTCGTGATCTCCCGTCTTAACCGTGCTGGGGTGGAACTGGTCGCCAGCCCGGAAGCCAGCCTGCAGTTCGGCGATATCCTGAACCTGGTCGGACGCCCGTCATCCATTGATGCGGTAGCGGACATGGTGGGTAACGCCCAGCAAAAACTGCAGCAGGTGCAAATGTTGCCGGTCTTTATCGGTATCGGGCTGGGGGTGCTGCTTGGCTCCATTCCGCTGTATGTCCCAGGTTTTCCGGTCGCGCTCAAGCTGGGCCTGGCGGGTGGACCGCTGATTATGGCGCTGATCCTCGGGCGTATCGGCTGTATCGGTAAGCTCTACTGGTTTATGCCGCCAAGCGCCAACCTGGCGCTGCGCGAGCTGGGAATTGTGCTGTTTCTGGCGGTGGTCGGCCTGAAATCCGGGGGCGATTTTATCGATACCCTGGTGAAGGGCGAGGGGATGAGCTGGGTCGGCTACGGGATATTTATCACGGCGATTCCGCTCCTGACGATGGGGATCCTGGCGCGGATGTTCGCCAAAATGAACTATCTGACGCTCTGCGGCATGCTCGCCGGATCAATGACTGACCCACCCGCACTGGCCTTTGCCAACAACCTGCACGCCACCAGCGGCGCGGCGGCGCTGTCATACGCCACGGTCTACCCGCTGGTGATGTTCCTGCGCATTATTACCCCGCAGCTACTGGCGGTGCTGTTCTGGGGGATGAGTTAGCAGATCGTCCGGGTGGATGCGCCGCAGATGGTAGTCCACCTGGTAATCACGGGTATTACGGAACATCACGGAATAATTGAGAAATTCGCCGCTGTCGCTGTAGGAAAGAGACGTTATCCGCAGCAGCGGCGTCTGTTCCGGCAGGTTCAGGTAACCGGCGAGCTGTTTATCTGCCAGCACCGGCGTCAGGCTCTCGTAGTTGCCGCTGATGGTTATTCCGCACTCCTTCTCGATGTAATCAAACTTCGACCCTTCCAGATGTGCCAGTGAAAGCGTGCGGAACAGCTTCACGGGCATAAAGCTGTCCTCCAGCATCAGGGGTTTTCCGTCGACATAACGCACCCGGCGCGAGAAGTAGATGCGCTCATCCACCTGAATGCGGAGCTGGCTGGCGATAGCGGGCGGGGCGGGCATCACTTCGAACTGTAGCACCTTGCTCTGCACCTCTTTTCCCTGCTGGCGCAGCACCTCCACCAGCCCGGTCAGATTGGTGGTTTCGTGGTGGACATCTTTACGCGCCACGAATGTCCCGCTACCGTGTCGGCGTTCAACCAGCCCCCAGTTCACCAGCAGATCCAGCGCCTTTCGAATGGTCATCCGCGCCACGCCAAACTCCTGCGCCAGCGCTTTCTCACCCGGCAGCGGACTCCCGATATTGTAGTCCGACGAATTCAGCCGCAGCCGCAACCTGTCAGCGATAGATTTGTAGATCACCAGTAGACCTCTCTGCCCGTATTAACGCGTGGCTTGCGTCCTGACATGTCCATATTAACCACGAAAAGTAGACCTGATTGGTCAAAATAAAACCATGAATGCGATCACGAATCGCAGCGGCACGTCATGTTCGCCCATGGGTAAATTCTTATGCTCACTTCAGGCCCAGCAAAAAATCATAAAGGCCTCTACCCCCTACAGGTTGTTACGTGAGGATTTAAAAATGCTCAGTCAAATACAACGATTTGGCGGTGCCATGTTTACCCCGGTGTTGTTATTTCCCTTTGCCGGGATCGTGGTCGGAATCGCCATCATGCTTCGCAACCCGCTGTTTGTGGGCGAGGCCTTAACCGCCCCCGATAATCTGTTCGCGCAAATTGTTCACATCATTGAAGAGGGCGGCTGGGCGGTGTTTCGCAATATGCCGCTGATTTTTGCCGTGGGTTTACCGATTGGTCTGGCGAAGCAGGTGCAGGGCCGCGCCTGTCTGGCGGTGCTGATCAGTTTTCTGGCCTGGAACTACTTTATCAATGCGATGGGGATGACATGGGGTCATTTCTTTGGCGTCGACTTCGCCGCTGAGCCCACTGCCGGCAGCGGACTGGCCATGATTGCCGGTATCAAAACGCTCGATACCAGCATCATTGGGGCGATTGTGATTTCGGGGATTGTCACCGCTATCCACAACCGCTATTTCGACAAGCAGTTGCCTGTTTTTCTGGGGATTTTTCAGGGCACCTCGTTTGTCGTTATCCTCGCGTTCTTTGTGATGATCCCCTGCGCCTGGCTGACGCTGATGGGCTGGCCGAAAGTGCAGCTCGGCATTGAGTCCCTGCAGGCCTTTTTACGTTCTGCCGGGGCGCTGGGGGTGTGGGTTTATACCTTCCTGGAACGCATTCTGATCCCTACCGGATTACACCACTTTGTCTACGGTCCGTTTATCTTTGGCCCGGCAGCGGTCGAGGGCGGCATCCAGGTTTATTGGGCGCAGCATCTTCAGGAATTTAGCCAAAGCACGCTGCCGCTGAAAACCCTGTTCCCGGAAGGCGGTTTTGCGCTTCATGGCAACGCCAAAGTGTTTGGCTCTGTCGGGATTGCGCTGGCGCTCTGGTACACCGCGTCACCGGAAAACCGCGTCAAAGTGGCAGGCCTGCTGATCCCGGCCACGCTGACCGCCGTGCTGGTGGGCATTACCGAGCCGCTGGAATTCACCTTCCTGTTCATTTCGCCGCTGCTGTTTGCCGTCCACGCCGTTCTGGCTGCCACGATGGCGACGGTGATGTACATCTTCGGCGTCGTGGGCAACATGGGCGGCGGACTGCTGGACCAGTTCCTGCCGCAAAACTGGATCCCCATGTTCCACAACCACGCCTCGACGGTATTCACCCAGATGGGTATCGGTCTTTGCTTCACCGGCCTCTATTTCGTGGTCTTCAAAACGCTGATTGAACGGCTGAACCTTAAAACCCCGGGCCGTGAAGAGAGCGAAGTCAAACTTTACAGCAAGGCGGATTATAAAGCGGCACGCGGGCAAACCACCGCACCGGCTGCCGCCAGCCAGCAGGTTGGGCAAGCCGCCGGATTCCTGCAGGCGCTGGGCGGCGCGGCCAATATCGAAAGCATTAATAACTGCGCCACCCGCTTACGTATCGCGCTGGTCGACATGGCGCAAACCCAACGCGACGACGTCTTTAAGGCCCTGGGCGCACACGGTGTGGTGCGACGCGGCAACGGCATTCAGGTGATTGTTGGACTGCACGTTCCTCAGGTGCGAGACCAGCTTGAATCGCTGATGAAAACCCCTTCAACAAACGAACAAACTACCCTGACAGAGGCTATATCATGAAAAAATTCTCAGTTGTCATTGCAGGCGGCGGCAGTACCTTCACGCCGGGTATCGTCCTGATGCTGTTAGCCAACCGCGACCGTTTTTCGCTGCGCGCGCTGAAATTCTATGACAACGACGGCGCACGTCAGGAGACCATCGCCGAGGCGTGCAAGATCATCCTTAAAGAGCAGGCTCCGGAGATTGAGTTTAGCTACACCACCGATCCTGAAGCGGCCTTTACCGACGTCGATTTTGTGATGGCACATATCCGCGTGGGGAAATACCCGATGCGTGAAAAAGACGAGAAAATCCCCCTGCGTCACGGTGTGCTGGGTCAGGAGACCTGCGGACCCGGCGGGATCGCCTACGGCATGCGCTCTATTGGCGGCGTGCTGGAGCTGGTCGATTATATGGAGCAATACTCCCCGAATGCGTGGATGCTGAACTACTCGAACCCGGCGGCCATCGTGGCTGAAGCGACCCGTCGCCTGCGACCCAACGCCAAAATCCTCAACATCTGCGATATGCCCATCGGCATTGAAGGGCGTATGGCGCAGATAGTCGGCCTTAAAGACCGTAAAGAGATGCGCGTGCGTTACTACGGGCTGAACCACTTCGGATGGTGGACATCCATTGAAGATGCAAACGGCAATGATTTAATGCCGAAACTGCGCGAATATGTCGCGAAAAATGGCTATGTGCCGCCCTCTGACAATGCCCATACCGAAGCCAGCTGGAACGACACGTTCGCGAAGGCAAAAGATGTGCAGGCGCTGGATCCGGACACCATGCCAAACACCTATCTGAAATATTACCTGTTCCCGGACTACGTGGTCGCGCACTCCAATCCGGAACGCACGCGCGCTAACGAGGTGATGGATCATCGTGAGAAGCATGTGTTCAGCGCCTGCCGGGCGATTATCGAAGCCGGTATATCGTCCGCCGGGGAGCTGGAAATCGACGAACATGCGTCGTACATCGTCGATCTGGCGACTGCGATTGCCTTCAACACTCAGGAGCGCATGCTGCTGATTGTGCCCAACAACGGTGCCATTCATAACTTTGATGCCGACGCGATGGTAGAAATTCCGTGCCTGGTCGGTCATAACGGGCCGGAGCCGTTAACGGTGGGCGATATTCCACACTTCCAGAAAGGGTTGATGAGCCAACAGGTAGCGGTGGAAAAACTGGTAGTGGATGCCTGGGAGCAGCGCTCGTACCAGAAATTGTGGCAGGCGATTACGCTGTCGAAAACGGTGCCGAGCGCCTCCGTTGCGAAAGCGATTCTGGATGACCTGATCGAGGCCAACAAAGCGTACTGGCCAGCGCTGCATTAATCGTCCTGACCGGCATCGCCCGATGCCGGTCTCCTTGTCCTTGTCGATTTACGCTATGCTGGAACCTGCCTGTAGCAGACAAGGAATCTTCATGAAAATTTCCCGCCTCGGTGAAGCCCCTGACTACCGCTTCTCGCTGGCTAATGAGCGTACGTTCCTCGCATGGATCCGCACCGCGTTGGGCTTTCTCGCCGCAGGTGTGGGGCTTGACCAGCTCGCGCCTGATTTTGCCACGCCGCTGATCCGTGAAGTGCTGGCGTTGCTGCTGTGCCTGTTTGCCGGCGTGCTGGCCATTTACGGCTACCTGCGCTGGCTGCGTAACGAAAAGGCGATGCGGCTCAAGCAGGATCTCCCCTATACGCGTGGGTTACTCATCATCAGCATGATTTTGCTGGCGGTAGCGGGCGTGGTGATGGTGCTGGTGTTGTATGGTGGATAACCGCAAAGCGCGACGCGAAGCCGACCCCGGCCTGCAGCCGGAGCGGACGTCGCTGGCCTGGCTGCGTACGTTACTGGGGTATGGCGCGCTGATTGCCCTCGCCATCAAGCACAACTGGCATCGCACAGGCGTGCCATTCTGGATCTCACTGGTCGTGCTGGCGCTTGTGGCGATCGTTTTGTGGCGCTATACCCGCAGTCGCAACGTAATGGATGTGACGCAGGACGATTTTGTACAGCCGAAGGCGGTGCGCGATAAGTTCCTGATCGCCCTCGCGGTGCTGTCGTTGTCACTGCTGTTTGCGGTCACCCATCTGCAGTTTATTTTTTCCCTTTAGCCAGGTACTTCGCCATCTCGTCTTCCGGCACCATTCCGCCGCCGGTTGCCCAGACCAGATGGGTCGCGTTCGCGGATGCGACAGGAACACGCAGCGGCCCGGCCATGCCCGCCAGCGCCGACGGCTCAAGGCGAATGCCTTCTTCCTGCGCCAGCCAGCCGAGCATGTCGTACATGCTTTGATCGGAAAGGGTATAGAACCCGTCAAGCAGCCGCTCCATCGCCCGGCCCACAAAGCCAGACGCGCGTCCAACCGCCAGCCCGTCGGCGGCCGTCACGTTGTCGATACCCAGATCCTGCACGGCGATGGCATCATGCAGCCCGGTGTAGACGCCCAGCAGCATGCACGGGGAGTGCGTCGGCTCGGCGAAGAAACAGTGTACGTTGTCGCCAAAGGCCAGCTTCAGGCCAAACGCCACGCCGCCAGGGCCGCCACCGACGCCACAGGGCAAATAGACGTACAGCGGATGTTCCGCATCCACCACGCGGCCCTGCGCAGCAAACTGCGCTTTTAGCCGCTCGCCTGCCACCGCATAGCCGAGGAACAGCGTGCGGGAGTTCTCATCGTCGATAAAGAAACAGTTCGGATCGCTCTCCGCGGCCTTACGTCCTTGCTCCACCGCCACGCCGTAATCCTGCTCATATTCCACGACGATCACACCGTGACTACGCAGTTTGGCTTTTTTCCACTCACGGGCATCGGCAGACATGTGCACCGTAACCTGAAAGCCGATGCGCGCGCTCATGATGCCAATGGACATCCCGAGGTTGCCGGTGGATCCCACCGCGATACTGTACTGGCTGAAGAACGCTTTAAAACGCGGTTCCAGCAGGATGCTGTAATCGTCTTCGACGCTCAGCAACCCTGCTTCCAGCGCCAGTTTTTCGGCGTGAGTCAGCACTTCATAGATGCCCCCGCGCGCTTTGATGGAGCCAGAGATAGGCAGATGACTGTCTTTTTTCAGCAGCAGCGTGCCGGGAATGGCCACCCCCGATTCGTTCTCCAGCCTTTTCTGCATCGCCGGGATAGCCACCAGCTCGGACTCGATAATCCCCTGTGTGGCCGCCGTTTCGGGGAACGCTTTTGCCAGATACGGCGCAAAGCGGTTAAGGCGTGCATGCGCATCGTCCACATCGGCTTTGCTCAGCCCGACATACGGCAACCCTTCAGCAAGCGAGGTGGTGCGCGGGTTTAGCCAGGTGGTCTCTTTCAGGGCAATCAGATCCTCAATCAGAGGGAACTGTGCGGTTAAGGTGCTGATAGTTGCGTTTTCCATAGTACGTCTCTTCGCGCTCAGATAATGAAAGAAAGCAGGAATGTGCTGCCAAGTGCAAGTACCGAGGCGATAAACGTCGCCGTCGTATAGTACTTCAGGGTCTCGTTCAGGCTGGCACCGCAGTACTGCTTCACCAGCCAGAAGAGGGAATCGGTCACGATCGTGCAGCCAATGGCACCGGAACCGATGGCAATGGTGATGATCTCCGGACTGACGTTGGGATAGAGCGGCAGCATGGGTGCGACGATGGCAGTTGCGCCCATCATCGCCACCGTGGCCGACCCCACCGCCGCGTGCAGAACCAGCGCCACCAGCCACGCGAGCAGGATCGGGTGCATATTCAGGTTCGACAGAATGTGCGCCAGGGTATCGGCCAGGCCGCTGGTTTTGAGGATGGCGTTAAACGCGCCGCCCGCGCCGATAATCAACAGAATGTTGGCGATGGCGCCAAAGCCGTGCTCGGTATGGGTCAGCATCGTACCCATCCCCATATGCTGGCGCAGCCCCAGCAGGTAATAGGCGACGAACACGGCGATGAACATGGCGGTGATCGGGTTACCGATAAATTCCAGCAGCGTATACAGCGTGCCTTCTCTTGCCATATTCAGCTCGGCGAGGGTCTTCACCAGCATCAGGCCAATGGGCAGCAGCACGGTAAACAGCGTGGCTCCCAGCGAGGGCAGCGTATGTTCTTCACGAACGTTGAGGTCAGAAAATTCAGCCGGGACGGCTTTGAAGGGCAGGCGATCGCCCAGCAATTTCAGGAACAGCGGGCCGCCAACCAGCGAGGCCAGCAGGCCAACCATCAGACCGTAGACGATAACCGTCCCCACGTCCGCCCCCAGTTTATTCGTGACAAACAGGGCCGCCGGGTGCGGCGGAACCACGCAGTGCACCGCCATCAGCGCGGTACAGAGGGGAATGGCCAGCTTCAGCAGCGAGGTATGGGTCTTTTTGGCGATGGAGAAGGCCAGCGGGATCAGCAGGACGACGCCGACTTCAACAAACAGCGTAATGCCGCAGATAAGCCCCACCAGTACCATGATGACATCGGCTGACAGCCAGCGGCAACGCTGAAGCGCTATCCCAATGCGTTCTGCCGCACCGGACACCTCCATCATTTTGCCGAGGATGGTGCCAAGCCCGATCACCGCCGCCAGGAAGCCGAGCGTGCCGCCAATACCGCTTTCAATGGCATTCACCATGTCCAGCGGGCGCATTCCCATCATGGCACCGACAAAAAAGCTCGCCAGCAGCAGCGCCAGGAACGGGTGAAACTTCAGTTTTACGATAGTTAATACGATTAACGCGATGCTGATGAGCAGCGTCGCCACAACCCAGACCTGAGCACCCATATCTCACCTCACCCTTATGTTATTTACGGGTATTGGACGAAAAATCAGCGGGTGCTGACAAACGATATAAATTGCCTTTCAGATGAGCCAGATTGGATCAAACGCGTGACTGGACTCAAAAAAGCGCACTTAATGCGTGTTTGGTTCACATAAATTCAACTTTGAGCGGTATCCTGAGCAGCAAAAGTCTGTGTGAGAAGTGCGATGAATGACGCAAATGAAGGCCGAAACCGGCTGTTAAACGGCTGGCAGCTGTCAAAAATGTATACGTTTGAAGTGGCCGCCCGCCACGAGTCCTTCGCGCTGGCGGCGGAGGAGCTGTCGCTCAGCCCCAGTGCGGTGAGCCACCGTATCAACCTGCTGGAAGAGGAATTAGGGATAGCGCTGTTTGTCCGCTCCCACCGTAAAGTGGAGCTGACGCAGGAGGGTAAACGCGTCTACTGGACGCTGAAATCGTCGCTGGATACGTTGAACCAGGAGATCCTGGATATCAAGAACCAGGCGCTGTCCGGTACGTTGACGGTTTACTCTCGTCCGTCGATTGCCCAGTGCTGGCTGGTGCCCATGCTCGGGGATTTCACCCGGCGTTATCCCGCGATCTCGCTGACCATCCTGACCGGCAATGAAAACGTCAATATGCAGCGAACCGGTATCGATCTGGCGCTCTATTTCGACGATACGCCGCCAGCCAATTTGACGCATCACTTCCTGATGGACGAGGCGATTTTACCCGTCTGCTCGCCGGCGTATGCCCGGGAGCATGACCTGCTGAAAAATCCCGCCCACCTCAGCCACTGTACGCTCCTGCACGATCGCCAGGCCTGGAGCAACGATTCCGGTACCGACGAATGGCTCAGCTGGGCGGCACATTTTGCAGTGAACATGCCATCATCATCGGGCATTGGCTTCGATCGTTCTGATTTAGCGATTGTCGCGGCAATGAACCATGTCGGGGTCGCGATGGGGCGAAAACGGCTGGTACAAAAGCGGCTCGAACGCGGTGAGTTGATTGCACCGTTTGGGGAGAAAACGCTTAAATGCCATCAGCATTACTACATGTCGACCCTGCCAGGACGACAGTGGCCGAAAATTGATGCCTTTATTAGCTGGCTGAGAGAACTGGCTGGCTGAAGAATTATTACGCTTTGGCGCTACACCAAATGTGAAAAAGCGTGCTAAATACAGGTAATGCTTTTGATTTCTCGCAAGGTACACCGTGTTAAAGCCTTTGATTGCCACTGCGTTACTGTTCTCTTCCGGCTGGGTGATTGCCGCTGAGCCCCCGCTGACGGCTGCGCTTTATGCGCAAAAGCTGGGCGTGGGGATGGACGTAGACTGGGCGCGCACCGAGCGCGGCATTCGGGAGTTCGATCCGCTGGTGGTTCGCGATTTTCGTGCGAAGGGTATCAGCCATGTGCGTATCCGCGTGGCCGATGAACCGACGGAGGCGCGGCTGATTCATCTGCGTAAGCTGGTGGAAGCCTGCGAGCAATACGGGGTGATCCCGATTATCGCTTATCAGGCCGATGAATATAAAAACGACCCGAAAGCCGAGACGGAAAAAGAGGTGATTAACTGGTGGATTGCCGTGGCGCACTACTTCGGCCAAAGCTATCCCCTGCTGGGTTTTGACCTGATTTATGAACCGGCGGACAAGCTCAACCATAACGCCGCGTCACTTAACCGGGTTTACGAGAAAACTGTCAAAGACATTCATGCAATTGATGCTAATCGCATGATCTTCATCGCGCCACGTCTGCGGGCTGCGCCAGAGGATCTCCCCAGCCTGAAACTCCCGGCGCACAGCCAAAATTATCTGCTGGCGGAGTGGCACATTTTCCCGTGGGGTCCGCTAAAGAGTAACGGTAAATATCCTTGGACGTCCGGGACGGTGGCGGAGAAAGCGGCTATCCATAATCGCATTGCGACCGCGCTGCACTGGCAGCAAAAAACCGGTCACGTCAGCTGGGTGGGCGGCTGGGGCGTGGGTGAATCAACTCACTTCACCCCCACCGCATCGCAAATGGCGTTTGCCTCGTTTATGGCCTGCGAACTGCAAAAGGCCAAAGTTCCCTACGCTATCAACGCGGATATTCAGTTTTACGACGGGGAAGAGGGTGCCTGGCGTCCTGCACCAGAGCCGCTGCTGCAGGCCATGATCGCGCCTGTTTGTGAAAAGCCCGGCGAGAAGCCGGGCCATCATGCGGTTAAACCGGCTGCTCGTGATGGGGAACACGCGACGCCAGCGGCAGCCAGCACAGTAAAATCAGCAGCCCCATCAGCGTCATCAGCAACCCCAGACTAGCCTGGCCAGTTTGCGGCATCATCGCCGAGAGCCAGGCCAGCGCGCCGGAACCGATGTTCTGCAGTCCCCCCACCAGTGCGCCCGCCGTGCCTGCGAGGAACGGGAACGGCTCCATTGCGCCGCTGGTGGCGAGCGGGAACAGCATCCCCGCGCCGAAGAAGAACAGCGCCGCCGGGATCAGCAGCGTCCAGACGGTCATCACGCCAAACAGCCCCGGGATCCACATCATCAGACCTGCCAGCAGGCAGCTGATCACCGACTGCCACATCAGCGTTGAGAAACGCTTGTTCTGACGGCCGGCAAACCAGGCACCAAAGAACGCGGCCGGGATGGGCAGAATAAACAGGATACTGACCACCATGCTGCTCAGGCCAAGCCCGGCACCCAGCAGCACGCCGGAGCAGGCTTCAAACACGGCAATACCCGCCAGGCCACCAACCAGCATCAGCAGATAACAGGTAAACGCGCCGTTGCCGAACAGCGTTTTATAGCTGGTGATAAGGCGGGTGCGTGGCGCGTCCGTTGGCCGGGTTTCCGGCATCCACCGCGCCATGCTGAAGGTCACAATTACGCACAGCACCAGCAGGAAAGCGTAGCAGGCACGCCAGGACCACATCGTATCGAGCAGGCCACCAATCAGCGGCGCCAGCAGCGGGCTCACCAGAATCCCCATATTTAACAAACTGTTGGCATGGCGGAGCTGGGTGCCCTGATAGAGATCGCGTGGCAGGGTTCGCGCCATCACCCCTCCGACGCCGGTGCCGACACCCTGCAGGGCGCTGGCGGCAATCAATATGGTCAGGTTATGGGTAGTAATGGCAATCACCGTCGCCACCATGAAAATGGACATACCGACCAGAATCACCGGGCGACGCCCGACGCGGTCAGACAGCGGTCCATAGAACAGCTGCGAAACGCCATAGGTCAGCAGATAAGCTGCCATTACGCTCTGTACTGCGCCCTCGCGGACGTTAAGTTCCTTTGCCATATCGGCGATCGCCGGAATGTAGATGGTTTGCGCCATCTGACCGACGGCCACCAGTAACACCAGCATCAACAATAAGTTAACGTTCCTGTGTTTTTTCATGTCGCTGAATACTTTTGCCAAAAGAGAGAAATAAAGAATAAGTGACTACGCATTCCCATAAATGCGCGAGGAATCTACCACAGAGAGATGACAAATTAAGCATTCCTGTGATGAATGTCAGAAGGGATAAAGGCAGGATTTGTAAACAAGATCGGCAACTAATGTTGCCAGTGATTTATGCCAGGCGCAGCAGGATCGCCCCGCCCGCAATTCCCACTGCGGCCGCGATACGCAGGCCCGCAACCTTCTCTTTTAACAGCACAAATGCGATCAGCGCCCCGAAGAGAATGGATGTTTCACGCAGGGCGGCGACCACGGCCAGCGGAGCCTGGGTCATCGCCCAGAGCGCCAGGCCGTAAGAGCCCATGGTGCCGATACCCCCGAGCAGCCCTTTTTTCCAGTGCGTACGCAGGTATCTGGAAGCTTCGCGTCGGCGTGCCATCATCGCCCAGAAGAGCAGGCAGAAGCCATTCATAAAGAAGGTCCACAGCGTATAGCCCAGCGCGGTGTCTGATAACCGCACGCCGGTGCCGTCGACCAGCGTATACCCGGCGATAAAGCAGGCGTTGAGCAGTGCAAGCCAGACCCCCTTACGCGACGTCATGCGGCCGTTCATGGCCATAGCCAGAATCGACAGGCAGATCACGGCGATGCCGGACCACGCGAGCCATGACAGGCTATCTCCCAGCACCAGCACGCTTATCAATGCCACCAGCAGCGGTGCCGTACCGCGCATCAGCGGATAGGTCTGGCTCATATCGGAGACCTGGTAGGTCTTTGCAACCAGCACCGTGTACACCACCTGCAGCGCGCAGGAGACCCCTAAAAACGGCCAGCTGGCAGCAGACGGCTGTGGGGAGAAGGGCAGTAATACCAGGGCGATAAACGCGGCGGAACCGCTAACACTGATTGCTGAATAGAGCTTGTCTGTACCGGCTTTAACAATGGCGTTCCAGCTGGCATGCAGCAGCGCGGCGAACAGTAAAATGCAGAAGACGGTAATGGTCATGGCGTATCTGGCGGTGAATTGTCACTCAACTGTAACATTCGCAACCTGATGCTGCCAGCCGGTCACACCGCGCAAAACAGACGGTGTGTGACCCGTGGTTCATCCGAGACCAGCGTAAAGCCCGCCTGATGATAAAACCCGTATGCAGCGTCCGGCGCGTGGGTGTTGAGAAAATCAAACCAGATGCTGGCATCGGCCATTACCACAGTCAGAAGCTGCTTACCAATGCCCAGCCCGCGGCACTTCTCGCTGACGTAGAGATGACGAATGCGGCCGGCGCGCGGCTGCTGGCTGAAGGGATCGCGGTTAAGACCGCATACGCCCACCAGCTTGCCGTTCAAAAAGGCGCCCAGCAGCTTTTCACCCGGTGCGTTAAAACGGTTTTCACCGCGCTGCCAGTTCTCTTCCAGCCGGCGCAGCATGTTGAAATTCGATGCGATACTTTCGGCCTTTAAGGCGATATAGCCTGGTTCTTCTGGCGTGACAGGCTCAATTAACAGACGCGACATAGCATTCCCTCGTTATTAAAGAGGGGCGGTTGCCCGCCCCTCTCAGGTGCGACTTGAACCTGAATCACCGAAGGTATTTCAGGACAGCATCAAGTAGTTGCAGTACAGCAACAATGAGTTTGAGGATAAGTATCACCATATCCACTACGCTCATACGCGTCTCCTTTTGGTTAAAAGGAGCACGATGCTGGCGTACCTTTCCGCCGCCTGTGACCAGCACCTGGATTGACGTAACACAGTGTGCTCACTTCAGGGGGTTAAGGCACTGACGGCACCACCCGTTTCAGCCAGGACTTCGTTGCGCCGGTAGAACTGCGGCCCCCTCGCTCACTGCGAACACCCTCAGTATAGATAAGTACTGTATGCATGAACAGTATTTTTTTGGACAAAATTCAGAAGGCGGTCCATACTCAAAAACGTCAAAATCCGTGCCTGAATTGCGCGTTCGTCTTCGATCGCGTATACTTTTTGCGTTGACGTAACACAGTGTGTTCTGCGGCGACCAACCGCAAAACCTCTGAAAAAAAACCTCGCTCAGGCGAGGTTTTTTGTTTTCTGCACGCAACAAACGAAACGTGATCTTCGACGCATTTTTGCGCAGATGAAAATATTTCCATTGTCATGCCCGAAAAGCTGTGTTTGTATAAATTCTATCAATAGATTCCAAACACAGGTCCCCAATGACAGCATCCATGTTCACCTCGACCCTACTAGCAACTGCGCAACCAGCCG
The DNA here is from genome assembly GCF_049913205.1 of Enterobacter sp. R-25. Classification (NCBI taxonomy): domain Bacteria; kingdom Pseudomonadati; phylum Pseudomonadota; class Gammaproteobacteria; order Enterobacterales; family Enterobacteriaceae; genus Enterobacter; species Enterobacter sp. R-25. Next base: position 31,795 of record NZ_CP183982.1, read on the forward strand.
CAGTGGTCGTCGTGCGTGTGGTGGTGGTCGTCGGCAATGCGCCGTAGGGACTGGATCAACACACGAATCCAAAACCCCGCCGGCGCAAACCGGGCGGGGTTTTTCGTTTAAGGACCCTCCCCGGAAAGTCGGCTCAGAAGAAAAGGACTGGAGCATGGCAAGTTCGGGCACAACATCCACCAAAACGCGTTTCACGGGCGCGCAGTTAATCGTTCATTTGCTGGAACGACAGGGCATCACCACGGTTGCGGGGATCCCGGGCGGCACGGTGCTGCCGCTGTATGATGCGTTAAGCCAAAGCACGCAGATTCGTCACGTTCTGGCGCGTCACGAGCAGGGTGCGGGTTTCATCGCTCAGGGTATGGCGCGTACGCAGGGCAAACCCGCGGTCTGTATGGCCTGCAGTGGCCCGGGTGCGACTAACCTGGTCACCGCTATCGCCGACGCGCGCCTGGACTCAATTCCACTGATCTGCATCACCGGCCAGGTGCCGTCCTCCATGATCGGTACCGATGCGTTTCAGGAAGTGGATACCTACGGCATCTCTATCCCCATCACTAAACATAACTATTTAGTTCGCGATATCGCCGAGCTTCCTCAGGTTATCAGCGATGCGTTTCGTATTGCGCAATCCGGCCGTCCCGGCCCGGTGTGGATAGACATTCCTAAGGATGTTCAGACCGCAGAGATCGAGATTGACGTGCTGCCGGAGCCGGGTGAACGTGCGCCAGCGCCGCAGTTCAGCGCAGAGAGCGTGCAGGCTGCAGCGGCGATGATTAACGCCGCCAGACGCCCGGTGCTTTATCTGGGTGGCGGGGCGATTAATGCCTCCGACGCGGTACGCCAGCTCGCAGAGAAAGCCAGCCTGCCCACCACCATGACCCTGATGGCGCTGGGTATGTTGCCAAAAGCGCACCCGCTGTCGCTGGGTATGCTGGGGATGCACGGCGCGCGCAGCACGAACTACATTCTGCAAGAAGCGGATTTGCTGATTGTTCTGGGTGCACGTTTTGATGACCGGGCGATTGGCAAGACCGAGCAGTTCTGCCCGAACGCCAAAATCATTCATGTGGATATCGACCGTGCCGAGCTGGGTAAAATCAAGCAGCCGCACGTGGCGATTCAGGGTGATGTTGCCGAGGTGCTGGCGCAGTTGATTCCGCAAACGGACGCTTCCGATCGCGCCGACTGGCGTCAGCTGGTTGCCGATCTGCAAAAAGAGTTCCCGGGCGCTATCCCAACCGAGGGGGACCCGCTGAGCCATTACGGGCTGATTAACGCGGTGGCCGCCTGCGTTGATGACAGCGCGATTATCACCACCGACGTGGGTCAGCACCAGATGTGGACCGCCCAGGCCTACCCGTTGAACCGTCCGCGTCAGTGGCTGACCTCGGGTGGGCTGGGGACCATGGGCTTTGGCCTGCCGGCGGCAGTGGGCGCGGCGCTGGCCAATCCCGATCGCAAGGTGATCTGCTTCTCCGGTGACGGTAGCCTGATGATGAACATTCAGGAAATGGCGACGGCAGCCGAAAACCAGTTAGACGTGAAAATCATCCTGATGAACAACCAGGCGCTGGGGCTGGTGCACCAGCAGCAGAGTCTGTTCTATACGCAGGGCGTGTTTGCCGCGACCTATCCAGGAACGATTAACTTTATGCAGATTGCCGCCGGTTTTGGCCTGCATACCTGCGATTTGAACGCCGAAGCGGACCCTCATGCGGCGCTGCAGGCGGCGATTTCTCGTCCTGGCCCGGCGCTGATCCACGTGCGTATCGATCCTGAACAAAAAGTGTACCCGATGGTGCCGCCAGGTGCGGCAAATACTGAGATGGTGGGGGAATAAGCCATGCAGAAACAACATGATAACGTCATTCTGGAACTCACCGTCCGCAACCACCCAGGCGTGATGACGCACGTCTGTGGGCTCTTTGCCCGCCGCGCGTTTAACGTGGAAGGTATCCTTTGTCTGCCCATCCAGGGCAGCGAGCACAGCCGCATCTGGCTACTGGTGAATGACGATCAGCGTCTGGAGCAGATGATTGCGCAGATCGACAAGCTGGAAGATGTCGAGAAAGTGGTGCGCAACCAGTCCGATCCCACCATGTTTAACAAAATTGCGGTGTTCTTCGAGTAAATAGCGCAAAGCTTGAACCCCCACGCGCTTATCGTTAAGGTAAGCGCGTTTTTTAACCCGCCAGGAACGCGCCATGACCACCATCGCCCTTATCGACGACCACCTCATCGTCCGCTCCGGATTTGCCCAGCTGCTGAACCTTGAGCCTGATTTTCAGGTGGTGGCGGAGTTCGGCTCCGGTCGCGAGGCGCTGGCAGGTTTGCCCGGGCGCGGTGTCCAGGTCTGTATCTGCGATATCTCGATGCCGGATCTCTCCGGACTTGAGCTGCTGAGCCAGTTGCCGAAAGGGATGGCGATCGTGATGCTCTCGGTCCATGACAGCCCGGCGTTGGTGGAGCAGGCACTGAACGCAGGCGCACGCGGATTTCTTTCCAAGCGCTGCAGCCCGGACGAACTGATCGCTGCCGTGCGCACGGTCTCCACCGGCGGGTGCTACCTGACGCCGGATATCGCCATCAAGCTGGCGGCAGGGCGACAAGACCCACTCACCCGACGCGAACGTCAGGTGGCAGAAAAACTGGCGCAGGGGATGTCGGTGAAAGAGATTGCCGTGGACCTGGGGCTGTCGCCAAAAACCGTTCACGTTCACCGCGCTAACCTGATGGAAAAACTCGGCGTCAGTAATGACGTTGAACTGGCGCGCCGCATGTTCGACAGCTGGCAATGAACCCGCTGTTTTCACGGCTGATCGCCGTTGCTGCCAGTTTTTCCATTTTCTCCGCCGCCTGGTTCTGCCTGTGGAGCATCAGCCTGCATCTGGTTGAACGCCCGGAGCTGGCGGTGCTGCTTTTCCCGTTTGGCCTGCGTCTGGGGCTGATGCTGCAATGCCCGCGCGGTTTCTGGCCGGTACTGCTGGGCGCCGAATGGCTGATGCTGGTCTGGCTGGCGCAGGAGGTGGCGCTGGCGCACTTGCCTTTACTGCTGACGGGCAGCGTACTCACGCTGATCCCGGTGGCGCTGATCTCCCGTTATCGTCACCAGCGCGACTGGCGCACGCTGCTGCGTCAGGGGGCGGCGCTGATTGCCGCCGCGCTGTTGCAGTCCCTGCCGTGGACCGGCGAGGAGGAGATGCTTAACGCCCTTCTGCTGACGCTGACCGGCGGTCTGACGCTGGCTCCCACCTGCCTGGTTATCTGGCACTACCTCACCAGTACCGTCTGGCAGCCGCTCGGACCGGCGCTGGTCTCTCAGCCGGTAAACTGGCGCGCCCGGCATCTTATCTGGTATCTGCTGCTGTTTGCGATCAGCCTGTGGCTGCAGCTTGGCCTGCCCGATGAGCTGTCGCGCTTTACCCCGTTTTGCCTGGCGTTGCCGATTATTGCCCTTGCGTGGCACTACGGCTGGCAGGGCGCGCTGATTGCCACCCTGATGAACGCTATCGCGCTGATTGCCAGCCAGACCTGGCACGATCACCCCGTCGATTTACTGCTCTCCCTGCTGGCCCAGAGCCTGACCGGGCTGCTGCTGGGGGCCGGGATTCAGCGCCTGCGTGAACTTAACCACTCATTACAAACCGAGCTGGCGCGTAATCGCCGTCTGGCAGAACGCCTGCTGGAAACGGAAGAGAGCGTCCGGCAGGAGGTGGCCCGCGAGTTGCACGATGACATCGGCCAGACCATTACCGCCATTCGCACTCAGGCGGGCATCGTTCAGCGTCTGGCGGCCGAAAACGCTGGCGTAAAGCAGGGCGGGGCACATATCGAACAGCTCTCTCTTGGCGTGTATGACTCGGTGCGGCGACTGCTTGGCAGGCTGCGACCGCGCCAGCTGGACGATCTTACGCTTGAGCAGGCGGTACGGTCTCTGATGCGCGAGATGGAGCTGGAAAGCCGCGGGATCGTCAGCCATCTTGACTGGCGCATCAATGAATCTTTGCTGAGCGAGGGTCAGCGCGTCACGCTGTTCCGCGTCTGTCAGGAAGGGCTGAATAATATTGTTAAGCACGCCAGCGCCAGCGCGGTAATGCTGCAGGGATGGCAACAGGATGAACGCCTGATGCTGGTGATTGAAGATGATGGCTGCGGTCTGCCGCCGGGCTCCGGCCAGCTGGGTTTTGGCCAGGCGGGCATGCGTGAGCGCGTCAAGGCGTTGGGTGGCACCCTGACCATCTCCTGCACCCACGGCACGCGCGTCAGCGTCAGTTTACCGCTGAGGAGTCAGCATGTTTAAAACCCCGGCGAATGCCGCCCCGCTAAACGATAAACGTGAAATTGACGCCCGCTATCGTTACTGGCGTCGCCATATCCTGATCACCATCTGGCTGGGGTATGCGCTTTTTTACTTTACCCGCAAAAGTTTCAACGCCGCCGCGCCGGAAATCCTCGCCAGCGGGGTGATGACACGCACCGATATTGGCCTGCTGGCGACGCTGTTTTACATCACCTACGGCCTGTCGAAGTTCTTCTCCGGTATCGTCAGCGACCGCTCGAATGCCCGTTATTTTATGGGCTCTGGACTCATTGCCACCGGGGTGGTGAACATTCTGTTTGGCTTCTCCACCTCACTCTGGGCCTTTGCGCTGCTGTGGGCGTTGAACGCCTTTTTCCAGGGATGGGGCGCGCCGGTGTGTGCCCGTCTGCTTACCGCCTGGTACTCGCGCAACGAGCGTGGCGGCTGGTGGGCTATCTGGAACACGGCGCATAACGTCGGGGGGGCGCTTATTCCGATGGTGGTCGGGGCGGCGGCGCTGCACTACGGCTGGCGCACGGGAATGATGATTGCCGGCGGGCTGGCGATCGTTGCCGGGCTGTTTCTTTGCTGGCGACTGCGTGACAGGCCACAAACCGTGGGCCTGCCCGCGGTAGGCGACTGGCGGCACGACGAGATGGAAGTCGCTCAACAGCAGGAAGGTGCAGGGCTGACGCGTAAAGAGATCCTCACCAAATATGTGCTGTTAAATCCCTATATCTGGTTACTCTCCCTCTGCTACGTGCTGGTCTACGTGGTGCGTGCGGCGATCAACGACTGGGGCAATCTGTATATGTCCGAAACCCTGGGCGTCGATCTGGTGACCGCCAACTCGGCGGTGACGATGTTCGAGCTGGGCGGCTTTATCGGCGCGCTGGTGGCGGGCTGGGGCTCGGATAAGCTCTTCAACGGTAACCGCGGGCCGATGAACCTGATCTTCGCCGCCGGGATTTTACTTTCCGTTGGTTCGCTATGGCTGATGCCGTTTGCCAGCTACGTGATGCAGGCGGCGTGTTTCTTCACCACCGGCTTTTTCGTCTTTGGCCCGCAGATGCTGATCGGCATGGCGGCGGCGGAGTGTTCACACAAAGACGCCGCGGGAGCAGCCACGGGCTTTGTCGGGCTGTTTGCTTATCTTGGCGCTTCGCTCTCCGGCTGGCCGCTGGCGCGGGTGATCGACGTCTGGCACTGGAGCGGTTTCTTCGCCGTGATCGCCATCGCGGCAGGAATTTCGGCCCTGCTGCTGCTGCCGTTCCTGCATGCGCAGGCGCCGCGCGAGGCACACGAAGCGTGATGTGCTTCACCTTTTCATCCCGAATGGCGCAAAACTAAGAAATTTTCCTGGTTTCACCTGGACGCTGTCTCAGGCGTCGCTCCCGGCTGGTTTTTACAATGCTGCAAAAATCAGCTCAGGAGTAAACCAATCATGCTGGCCTTCTTAAATCAGGTGCGCAAACCGACCCTGGATCTGCCGCTCGATGTGCGGCGTAAAATGTGGTTCAAACCGTTCATGCAGTCTTACCTGGTGGTCTTTATCGGCTACCTGACCATGTACCTGATCCGCAAAAACTTTAACATCGCGCAGAACGACATGATCTCAACCTACGGGCTGAGCATGACGCAGCTGGGGATGATTGGCCTGGGCTTCTCTATCACCTACGGCGTGGGCAAAACCGTCGTTTCCTACTACGCGGACGGCAAAAACACCAAGCAGTTCCTGCCGTTTATGCTGATCCTCTCCGCCATCTGTATGCTCGGCTTCAGCGCCAGCATGGGCGCGGGCTCCGTCAGCCTGTTCATGATGATCGCCTTCTACGCCCTGAGCGGTTTCTTCCAGAGTACCGGTGGGTCGTGCAGTTACTCCACCATCACCAAATGGACCCCTCGCCGCAAGCGTGGTTCGTACCTTGGCATGTGGAACATCTCCCACAACCTCGGTGGGGCGGGTGCGGCAGGCGTGGCGCTGTTCGGCGCAAACTACCTGTTCGACGGCCACGTGATCGGCATGTTTATCTTCCCGTCGATTATCGCCCTGATTGTCGGCTTTATCGGCCTGCGCTACGGCAGCGACTCCCCGGAATCGTACGGCCTCGGCAAAGCCGAAGAGCTGTTCGGCGAGGAGATCAGCGAAGAGGACAAAGAGACCGAAGAAAACGAGATGTCCAAATGGCAGATCTTTGTTGAGTACGTGCTGAAAAACAAAGTGATCTGGCTGCTCTGTTTCTCCAACATCTTCCTGTACGTGGTGCGTATCGGTATCGACCAGTGGTCCACCGTGTATGCCTTCCAGGAGCTGAAGCTCTCCAAAGAAGTTGCGATTCAGGGCTTCACCCTGTTCGAAGTGGGCGCGCTGGTCGGCACGCTGCTGTGGGGCTGGCTCTCGGACCTCGCCAATGGTCGCCGCGCGCTGGTGGCCTGCGTCGCGCTGGCGCTGATTATCGCCACGCTCGGCGTCTACCAGCACGCCAGCAACCAGTACGTTTACCTGGCGTCCCTGTTCGCGCTCGGCTTCCTGGTGTTTGGTCCACAGCTGCTGATCGGCGTGGCGGCAGTCGGCTTCGTACCGAAAAAAGCGATCGGCGCTGCCGATGGAATTAAAGGCACCTTCGCCTACCTGATCGGTGACAGCTTCGCCAAGCTGGGTCTGGGTATGATCGCCGACGGCACGCCGATTTTCGGCCTCACCGGCTGGGCCGGGACCTTTGCCGCGCTGGATGCCGCCGCCATCGGTTGTATCGTCCTGATGGCGATGGTCGCGGTGCTGGAAGAACGTAAGATCCGCCGTGAAAATCGGATGCAGAAATTAAAAGTAGCCTGAGTGTGCAGGTAACTTCTTTGCCCGGTTGACCGCCGGGCTTTTTTTACATCCCACCTTTACCCCCCTTTACAGACCCGCTCCCTGCAATGCTCTACATTTTAATTTTGCTGCCGCACCCCGCGGCTTTTGTCCGTTTTGTTATGGAGAGCTTGCATGGTAAACCGACGACTATCCTGTCTTGCGCTATTGGTGGCGCTTGCCTCCCCCGCCCTGGCGGCGGATGCGCCGACGTACGGCGAGAAGCTGGAAGGGTTTGATTACGCCTGGCCGGTTAAGCATTTCACCTTTACCTCGCAACATCAGCCGCTTGATATGGCCTATCTGGACGTTAAGCCAGAAAAACCCAACGGCCGCACCGTGGTGCTGATGCACGGTAAAAACTTCTGCGCCGGAACGTGGGAGGGGACTATCCGCGCGCTTTCCGCCAGCGGATACCGCGTGGTGGCACCAGACCAGATTGGTTTTTGTAAATCCACCAAACCCGAGCATTACCAGTACACCTTCCAGCAGCTGGCGGATAACACCCACGCGTTGCTTAAGCAGCTCGGCGTCGATCGCGTGACGGTTATTGGGCACTCGACCGGCGGCATGCTGGCGACCCGCTACGCGCTCATGTGGCCGCAGGAAGTGGAACAGCTGGTGATGGTCAACCCGATTGGTTTAGAAGACTGGAAAGCCCGCGGCGTACCGCATATTACGGTCGATCAGTGGTATCAGCGTGAACTTAAAACCAGCGCCGATGGTATTCGTCAGTACGAGAAAAATACCTACTATGCCGGGGAATGGAAGCCGGAGTATGAGCGTTGGGTGACGATGCTGGCAGGGCTGAACAATGGGCCGGGCAAAACGCGTGTCGCCTGGAACTCAGCCCTGCTTTACGACATGATTTATACCCAGCCGGTGATCTACGAATTTGGTGAACTGAAGATGCCGGTATTATTGATGATCGGCACCAAAGACAACACCGCCATCGGGAAAGACCTCGCCCCGCCGGCGATCCGCAAGACGCTGGGCAACTATGCAGTACTGGGTAAGGAGACGGAAAAACGCATTCCGCATGCGACGCTGGTTGAGTTTAACGACATGGGCCATGCGCCACAGATGCAGGACCCTCAGCGCTTCCATGACGCGCTGCTGAAAGGGCTGCAGGCACGCTGACCGGTCTAAAGCAACAGCCCCGCAGCCCGTTCTGCGCGGGCTGTCTTCGGCGCACTACACGCCAGCACGCCTGGCGCTGCCCTCATAACGATTTTCCACCTTTTTTCACTGCACTATTATGGCCTTGCCCGCTGTCGACGCCGCGCGTTTCCCGCTATGATGAGCGGCTGACGTAGAGGAGAACGCATGGTCTGGATAATGCTGGCAACGCTTGCCGTGGTGTTTGTGGTGGGATTTCGGGTCCTGACCTCAGATTCACGTCGCGCAATTAAACGCCTGAGCGAGCGGCTGGGGATCACCCCGGTTCCTGTAGAATCGATGATCGATCAGTTCGGAAAAACGCCCGGCAATGAGTTTATCCGCTACCTTGAACGCCCGGACGAAGCGCATTTGCAAAATGCCGCCCAGGTGCTGCTTATCTGGCAGGTCTGCATTGTCGATGGCAGTGAAGAGAATTTGCTTGCCTGGCATCGCATGCTGCGTAAAGCCCGTCTGGCCGCGCCGATCACGGACGCGCAGGTCCGTCTGACGCTGGGTTTTATGCGTGAAATGGAGCCCGATCCGCAGGAGCTAAACGCCTTCCAGTTACGCTATAACCAGCTTTTCCTGCCGGAAGAGGGCGTGTTTTACCTGCATTAAGCCGTTTTCCCGCATAACACATTCTGTGCGTTAAGGATCTCCTCTCTATTTTCATTGAGGCGAGTGGCGGCATAGATATCTATGTTTAACCTTTTTGCCTCGGCGTCCGTGAGTTCACGGTAGCAAAGTCCTTCCTGATTAAAGGTGCATTTCGACTGAGGCAGCAGCGCAAATCCTTTCCCTCTTGCGATACGGCTTAGCATCACAAGGGTATCATCCGGCTCTTTTATCCGCTTCAGAGGCGTTTTCAGCGTATCAAAGTAGCTTTCGCATTTGTCGTAAAATGACGGGTTGGCACTTCTGGAAAACCAGAAAATGGGAAGATCGCTAATATCCTCCAGCGCGACTTTCTCTTTCAGGCTGGCAGGGTGTAAAGAGGGCATTGCGATGAGCAACGGTTCCTGGCAGACCCAGCGGTATTGAACAATGTCTTCGTGACCCGTTCCTTTTTCACCGGTCAGCACCAGATCCAGCATGTTTTTAGACAAGCTTTGCAGCAGTTGGGCTGACGTCAGGTCCGGCGTTTCGACATCATCTCCCGCGTTCATTTTTTGAAGCTGGGAATTCACGGGTTCAATATATTCAAAATTAAGGGTCCGCGTGAGTCCAATACGCAGGCTCGTTTCAGAAGAGAGAGGATCTACTTTTAGGTTACTGATGTCTTTGAGTATTTTTTCAGCCTGAACAACCAGCGCACGGCCTGCTTCTGTGAGGCTAACGTCATGCGTGTTGCGGCTGAACAACTGACGTTTCAGAACCGCTTCAAGGCATTTTATCTGACGCGTCAATGGCGGTTGAGTCATGCGTAGGCGTTCGGCAGCCTTACGGAAGTTCAGTTCATGTGCGACAGCGAGAAAGCATTGTAATTGTTTGATACTGGGCAGGTTATTGCTGATTAAATGTTCTGCTGTGGCCATACGTGGGTCCTGAATGCGAAAAGGTATTTCGTCTTTTTTCCATTTCGATATTACACGCTAAATGCGGGCAGTAAACCCATTTCAACAGTAATACCAAAAATATATTACAAATTTAACAATTCCAATTGTTTCCTATATTGATAAATTTCTACCAGAATCCTCACTCAATCAATATTCGGAGTAATTATGTCATCTAAATATGTACTGGTATCACGCTTCCCGTTAAAAAATACTTTTACAGAGAAAGATTTTATCTCCTTAAAAAGCAATGAAAACGTTCGCTAGTTTTCCTGTGAAGAAAACGGTGTTAATGAACTGCTGGAACTGCGCGCTGTCAATGACATTAAAGAAATTGCGTGTGCTGAGAGTGAAATGGAATCCATATTCCATCGTTTCTCTGTTGTTCTTTCTGCCGATATTCGTCGCGAACTGCTTAAGTTTGTTGAATCCTCTATCGATAATAAAAAGAGTTTACCCGAATCAAATTATATTCAGCTTCGTCACGTTGAGGTGCCCGCCCATAACTATCAGCAGTATCGTCAGGGGCGCGATGAAACCACGCCGCATTTTTTGACGTTGATGAGACGCTAATAAATATTAAAAGCATGTTTGATTTCTATGACTTCTGGTGCAGGGGAAATAATCAAAACGATCGTCTTCAACGCTATATGTCTCGCTTTCGCGTCGACGTAAAAAACGGTGTGCCAGGGGAGACGCTGAACAGAGAGTATTATCGCCAGTTTAAAGGTGTGTCTTGTCGTTATCTGGAAGAAATGGGCGATGAATGGTTCAGGCGTAAGCCAGAAAACGAATTTTTTATTGAGAGTGCCGTTTCAGCACTTAAAAGCCATCAGAGAAAGAACATGTACACCGTATTTATATCGGGCTCTATGCTTCCGATTCTGTCACCCATTGCGAAATATCTTGGGGTAACGGACATACTCTGTGCTCCGTTAATAATAAATGACGCAGGCGAGTTGACGGGGGAAATCGGCCTGCCCGAAACAATTGGAGCGGGTAAAAAAGACGCCCTGATGACGTTTTGCCGGGATAAGGAGATTAATCCAGCGGATTGTTATGCCTACGGTGACGATCTTTCGGATATTCCAATGCTCGAAGCCATTGGGCATCCCGTCTGTGTGGGGGAGCATTCCGCGCTTACCCGATATGCAGCAGAAAAAAATTGGCACATTATTTAAACCATTATTGAGGTAAGTAGTATGACTTCAGAACTCTCTCCGCAAAATATGACGTTAAGGTCATGGCTTGCGTTATTCATTCTGGCTATTTCAACGTTTACTATTGTCACTACCGAACTGGCGCCGGTCGGATTATTAACGCCAATCGCAGAGGGATTACGGTCTTCGGAATCCGCGGTGGGCATGACCGTGTCGCTTTATGCCTGGGTGGGGGCGTTGAGTGCGCTGTTTGCCTCCGTCTTTTTAGGCAATGTGGCTAAGAAGCGGCTTTTACTCGTGCTCACCGTGGTGCTTCTGATCTCTAACGTCATGGCCGCGACGGTAAACACCTACGGAATGCTGCTTAGTGCCCGCGTGCTGGGCGCGCTTGCTCACGGTGCATTCTGGGCGATGATCGGCGCAACGGCGGTTGCCATGGTTCCTGCCAGATATATTGGTGCGGCGACGTCAATCGTATTTGGTGGCGTTTCCGCAGCAAGCGTTTTTGGCGTACCGGTTTCCAACTACATTGGTATCCACTTCGGCTGGCGGCAGGCATTTTGGCTGATGGCCGCGCTGAGCGTAATTGCCTTTGTGGGTATTAGCGTGCTTGTTCCCCAGATCGCCAGCAAAAGCGCGCTTGGCCTGGATGCGCTTAAGGGCGTGCTGAAATCGTCTACCCTGTGGAAAATTTACTCAGCAACCCTACTGGCTGTTACGGCGCACTTTGCCGCCTTTACGTACATTGAACCCTGGCTTCACACGCAGAGTTTACTGTCCACCGCCTTTATTCCCGCCGTGCTTTTTGTTTACGGCATCGCGGGTCTGGCCGGTAATTTCCTGACCGGCGTGATGATTGATAAGTATCTCAAGCTGACGGTTTCGCTGTCTGTACTGCTGATCTGTGCAGTGCTGCTGTTCCTGGGCCTGTCAGGTTCCTCGCTCTCTGCTGCGCTGATATTCACCAGCATGATTATCTGGGGCGTTGCCGTGTCAGGAATATTTGTCGGCTTCCAGACGTGGGTTTTACGTATGGCTGAAGATAAAGCCTTCCCGGCCTCCGCAATCTACGTTTCGTTTTTCAATACCGCCATTGGTATCGGCGCGTCGGTCGGTGCCTGGATGGTTTCATCATTTTCAATGCCGCTCCTGTATATCGTCGCCGGCACGGCTATCGGCCTGTCCGTTCTGCTTGTCGCGGTTATTCCTGCAACCTTGACCGCAAAACAATCCCGTATGGAGAAATCTTATGAGTCAAATTAATGACCGCACGCGCTATGGCAGAGAGATCATGGACCGTCTTGAAGCAGGGCTCGCGGATAAAGTTACCCGCCGCCTGAGCGAACTGGACCCGGGCCTGCCCGCCCTGATAACCGACTATGCGTTCGGGGATGTGGTGGGACGTCCGGGACTGGAACTCAAAACGCGCGAAATGCTGACTGTCGCCTCGCTTGTGACGCTGGGTAATGCTATGCCGCAGCTGGAACTGCACATGAGAGGCGCGCTCAACACCGGCGTGACGCCGGAAGAGCTGCTTGAAATTGTGATACAGATGGCGGTGTATGCCGGCGTTCCCGCCTGTATGAACGGTCTTACCGCCTACCGCGCGGCAATCGCTGCGACGGGTCATACGTTGCCGGGACTGAAAGGGAGTGACGCATGAGCGAGGTTGTCATTATTGCTGCCCGCCGCACGGCGACGGGCGCATTTCTGGGCGCGCTTGCGGAGCATTCCGCCGCTGACCTGGGAAGCTGGGTCATTCAGGCGCTCCTGAAAGAATCTGGCGTAGAGGCCAGTAATATCTCTCAGGTCATTATGGGTCAGGTTCTTACGGCGGGGCAATCGCGCTTGGGCATGCGATAGGCGCATCCGGCTGCCGGATTTTGATGACGCTGGTTCATGCCCTGGTCCGTAATGACGGCAAGTGTGGCGTCGCCGCGCTGAGCGTTTATCGCTAACGGCACGGCGTATCCGATATAAAAAAACCGGGAAAACCCGGTTTTTTTATTTTCTTGATGAGGTATCAGGCGTTCACGCCCTTCATACCCTCGGCAGAATAGCGATCGCCTTTAATCGCTATCCGGCGATGCAGGTTGTTCAATGATTCAATATCGCTCTTCTCAAGCTCAATGTTGGCAGCGCGCGCGTTCTCGGCCAGATAGCCGGTGTGCTTAGTGCCCGGGATGGGAACCAGCCGATCGTATTGCGCTAACAGCCAGGCAAGGGCAATCTGACCCGCGGTACAGCCGTATTTCGCCGCCAGCGGGTGGATGACATCGAGCAGCTGGCGATTATGATCGAGGCTGGACTGCATAAAGCGCTCGTTATTTTTACGGAAATCACCCTCTGCAAATTCGCTATTGTTCAGGTATTTTCCCGTCAGGAAGCCTCTGCCAAGAGGCGAGTAGGGCACCAGACCAATGCCTAACGCTTTCACGACCGGCAGAATGCTTTCCTCGATATCGCGTGTCCACAGAGAATATTCCGTTTGCAGCGCGGTGACCGGATGTACCGCATGGGCCCGTTGCAGCGTTGACGCCGACACTTCGCAAAGGCCTATGTGGTTGATCTTGCCCTCTTTCACAAGGGTGCGCAGACAATCCATACTCTCTTCGACCGGGGTGGTGTTACTCAGTCTGTGTAGATAAAAGAGGTCGATTCGCTCCACGCCAAGCCGCTTGAGGGACTCATTACAGCAGCGGATGATATAGTCAGGCGTATTGTTGATGGTGCGGGCATAAGACTCGTCGGGAGAGCGATCGATGCCGCATTTCGTGGCTATTTTGAACTGCTCGCGAGTGCTTTTATCCAGCCCGGCAAGAAAATGACCGATTAGTCTTTCATTATGACCACGGCCATATAAATTTGCGGTATCAATAAACGTCACGTTCAGATCGATGAGGCTATGCAATACCCGCAGCGAGGCGTTGTCATCAGTCTGGCCATAAAATTCACTCAGCCCCATGGCACCGTAGCCGACGGCACTGACGGTAAGATTTTGAGATAAATTACGTGTTTTCATAGTTTCTCCTTTTCAGACGCTATGATTGTTTCACCTCAAATGTGGATACTGAATTTTCATTTTCGTTATGCAGAAAAGGTATCAGTCGACGACGCGCTCTCTCCAGGCTCATTAAAAACGACAAAAGTTGTCAAATCGTTAAATCCGTCACACTTTTGATGATAAACTGCGCGACTTTTCCGCACGTTTTTATCTTCAGGTGACGCCATGACAGAACACATTCAGCCCACACCCAGACCGCAGACCCAGGAGGTCACTCGCCCCAACTGGTCGGCGGTTTTCTCCGTGGCATTTTGCGTTGCCTGCCTGATTACCGTTGAGTTTCTGCCGGTGAGCCTGCTGACGCCGATGGCGCAGGATCTGGGCATTTCCGAAGGCGTGGCGGGGCAGTCCGTCACCGTGACCGCCTTTGTGGCGATGTTCGCGAGCCTGTTTATTACCCAGGTGATCGGCGCCATCGACCGCCGCAAAGTGGTCATTCTGTTCAGCGTGCTGCTGACGCTCTCCTGCCTGCTGGTCTCTTTTGCCAATAACTTCACCCTGTTGCTGCTGGGTCGCGCCTGTCTGGGGCTGGGATTAGGCGGCTTCTGGGCGATGTCGGCCTCGCTCACCATGCGTCTGGTTCCCGCGCGCACCGTGCCGAAAGCCCTCTCCGTGATCTTTGGTGCTGTTTCGATCGCGCTGGTCATTGCTGCGCCGTTGGGCAGTTTCCTTGGCGGGATCATCGGCTGGCGTAACGTCTTTAACGCTGCCGCGGTGATGGGGGTGCTTTGCATTCTCTGGGTCTGGAAAGCGCTGCCGTCCTTACCGGGGGAAGCGGCACACCATAAACAGAATATGTTCAGCCTGCTGAAGCGCCCGGGCGTGCTGGCGGGGATGACCGCCATCTTTATGGCATTTGCCGGACAGTTTGCCTTCTTCACCTATATCCGCCCGGTATTCATGAACATGGCCGGGTTTGATGTGGATGGCCTGACGCTGGTGCTCCTGAGCTTCGGTATCGCCAGCTTTGTCGGCACCTCGCTGTCGTCCGCGTTCCTGAAGCGTTCTCTGAAAGTGGCGCTGGCGGGCGCGCCGCTGGTGCTGGCAATTAGCGCTGCGGTGCTGGTGCTGTGGGGCAGCGATAAGTGGGTTGCGTCGGCGATTGCGATTATCTGGGGCTTTGCTTTTGCGCTGGTGCCGGTGGGCTGGTCGACGTGGATCACCCGCTCGCTCGCCGATCAGGCGGAAAAAGCCGGGTCGATTCAGGTCGCGGTGATCCAGCTGGCGAACACCTGCGGTGCGGCGATCGGCGGCGTTGCGCTGGACCATCTGGGGCTGACGTCACCGCTGGTGATTTCAGGAACCCTGATGCTGCTGACGGCGCTGCTGGTGGCGGGGAAGGTTAAGGCGAAGTAATGCTTTTCTCCCTCTCCCGTGGGAGAGGGATGGGGTGAGGGCATCAGGCTACGCCGATGTCTGAACCCGTCTTCTCGAATCCATCGAAATCAGCACCACCGACGACACAATCAGCAGCGTGCCCAGCCAGTCCGGCAGCGTAAACGCCACCCCAAGCAAAATCACCGACAGCAGGGCGCTGCTCAGCGGCTCGGCACAGCTCAGAATGCTCGCCTTCGGCCCGCCAATCATCTGCGCGCCTTTCAGATACAGGCTGAACGTCAGCGCCGTGCCAATCACCACCAGATAGAAAAACGCCAGCAGCAGGCTGCCATCAATCACAAAGGTGGTCCCGCGTCCGGCGTAGAACGGCGTCAGCACGACCCCCGCGATTAACATACTCCAGCCAACAATCGGCAGCGTGCCGTAGCGGGCGATAAGCGTCGACGGGTAGGTTGTATAAAACGCGGCGGCAAAGGCCGAGGCGATACCGAAGAACAGGGCGGCAGGGGAGATGGAGAGCGAGGTCGGATCGCCGTGGGTGACCAGCAGGAAGGTGCCGACAAGTGACGTCAAAATGGCGGATAAAACAAACACGCCGGGACGTTTTTTCCTCGCCAGCGCGAACCAGGCGACGATGATCGTTGGCGAGAGAAACTGCAGCACGGTGGCCGTCGCCGCGTTGGATTTTTCAATCGTCAGCAGGAAGGTGAGCTGGACGGTGAGCGCACCAACCAGCGAGAAAAACAGCAGGCTGAGGGCGTCTTTACGATGTTTGATGACTGAGAAAATCTTGTCGCCATGAACGAAGGAGAGGGTCAGCAAGATGACGCCGGTAAACAGCAGGCGAATCATCGTCAGGTAAGGGGACGAGATCTGGCTTTTCTCCATGATGTACTGTGCGCAAACCCCTGAGCTGCCCCATAAAACGGCGGCGATCAGAACGTTGAGCATTCCTTTACGTGTGGAACCCATGTTCTCCCCTGTTATGTTGGTTTTTGTGTAGCATAACATGGGTCTTGCCGGGTGCGGTGTGGCCTGATGCCCTCACCCCGACCCTCTCCCACAGGGAGAGGGTGCAAACACGAAAAACGGCAACGTGCGTTGCCGTTTTGCTTTTACCTTGCTTAGAACCACGCTTCCCACATCGCGCCGACGTTGAAATCATCCAGCGTCTCATCTTTTGTACCGTTCACACGGGCGGTGCGTTCGTTATCCACTTTGCCGCCGGTCACGTAGAAGCGCAGCATTGGGCGGAACTCTGGCCCCATGGCGATAGACATGTTCTGCGACAGGGTCAGCTTCCAGCCTTTGTTATCACCGCCATTGTCGTAATCCACGTGCTGCCAGCCTGCTTCCAGCCAGGTGGAGTGAACGTCGTTCCACCAGTGCATCGGACGCACGATGGCGTTGTAGTTCTTACGGTTGTCGGTTTTATCGCGGCTGTTGTCGTAGTCGTGGAAGGCGAGGATGTACTCCACCTGCGTGGCCTGGGTGAATTTGTACAGCCCTTCGAAGCTGGCGTAGACCGTGGTCAGATCTTCGGTTTTGTTGAATACGCTGTTGTCCGCGTTATCAGAATAACGGGCAATCACCTTATTCACGCCGCTGTCGTTGGTGTGGCTCAGCACCACGCCGCCCTGCCAGGCCTTCAGACGCTCTTCACTCTCAATGGCTTTGGAGTCAAAACCGTAGTTCGCGTACAGCTCCAGATCCAGCGGGCCGACTTTCATGCCGTGGATTTTTGAGGTCGCAGCGTAGTTACCTTTGTCGCCCGTGCCGGAACCGCCGGTACAGGTAATGCGCGACGGGTTCGCCTCATCTTCCATCACTTCCGGGCTACAGGATTCCACCGCGGCCACCGCGGCAACGTCAAACTGCACGCCGCCGATGTCGAAGTTCTTCACCCCGGCACCCTGGCCGTCGTGGTTCATCCAGAAGTAATCGTTGATACCCTGCTGTGGACGCTGGTGGAAGTCACGGCCGGCCCAGAAGTAGGCGTTCGGGTTGGAGGCCATAATGTTGGTCACACCGGCATAGGCTTTTTTCAGGTTAACCTCGTCGCCCCAGTGGTCGATCATCACGTTGATGTCCCAGATGGCACCGTTGTCGCCCTTGAAGGCTTTGGAGAGCTGGAATTCACCGCCGTTGCCTTCGTTACCCAGACGACCAATCGCGGATGCGCCGTTATAGGAACCGTCTACCGCCACGTATTTCTGATCGGCTGCCTGGAAGTGCGCGCCGTAGCGGGCATAGCCGGTAAATTTAACCCCAAACGGAATCGCGAGGTCCGGTGATTGCGCCGCGCTTTGCGGTTCGGTGACCACGTCCGCTTTTTTCGCGACGGCGGCGTCCATTTTGGCCTGCCGTTCGGCCAGCGCTTTGTCTACCGCTTTCGCCACGATGGCGTCGATTTGCTCTTGCGTAAATTCTTGTGCGAGTACAGAAATTGGGCAAAGCGCGGCGACAACCGCCATGGTTAATGGAAGTTTTTTAATATAATTCATGGTTATCTCAATATAGTTTAATTTTATTCAGACAATAACCATCCCGCTCCGATCTGACAGAGTTTGTCGCTATCATCAGAACAAGTGGATTTCTATTTTAGGTACAGAGTGATTACATTAACGTTTTTTCGCCATACATTATCTCTGATATAAATGGATTATTTCTTCGGATAATTCACGTGCCAGCAGGGAATTCATTAAATGATCCTGCGCGTGAACCATTATTAAGGTCATCGGCTGGCGGGCTTCGCCCGCATCCTGTTCGATCAGTTTGGTCTGCATTTTGTGCGCCTGGCGCGCGTAGCCATCGGCTTCGCGCAGCAGGCTTTTGGCTTCGTCAAGGTTGCCCTGACGCGCCGCGTGCAGGGCTTCAAAGCACAGGCTACGCGACTGACCGGCGTTGACGATAATTTCCATTACGGCTTCTTCTAATGCGATCATTACACTGACTCTCTGTCAAAACTGTTATTTAATGCGGTGGCGGCAAACCACTCGCCGCTTTTCTTGATGGTGCGCCGCTGGGTAGTTAAATCGAGCTGGATAAATCCGTAGCGATTTTTATACGCATTACACCACGACCAGTTATCAATAAAGGTCCACATATGGTAGCCAAGACACTGGCACCCTTCGCTAATACCTTTATGCAGCCAGGCCAAATGTTCGGAAATAAAATCGATGCGGTATTGATCGTTTATCTGACCATTCTCAATAAAGCGCTGTTCATTTTCGACACCCATACCGTTCTCAGAAATAAAACAGCGTGGGTTACCGTAATTGTCGCGCAGGTTAATCAGAATATCGTAAATACCCGGCTCATAAATTTCCCAGCCACGGTATGGATTCATCTTGCGGCCAGGCATTTCGTAATTATCAAAGAACCACTCCGGCATAAACGGGGCCTGTGGGTTCACCGCACTGTCACGGCATTTCACGCGACGCGGCTGATAATAGTTAATGCCGAGCAGGTCGATTTTTCCTTCCGCAATCAGGAAACTGTCTTCCGGTTTGCAGGCGGGGAGCTGATCGTAAGATTTCAGCAACGCCACCAGATCCGCCGGGTATTCGCCGCGCAGGACGGGGTCAAGGAAGCTGCGGTTAAACATCAGGTCCGCAATGTGTGCCGCTTTGACGTCAGCCGGGTTTTGCGAGCGCGGATAGGACGGCGTCAGGTTCAGTACGATACCGATCTCCCCGGCGTAGTGCCCGGCACGGTAAGCGCGTACCGCCTGCGCATGCGCCAGCACGGTGTGATACGCCACGGTGGCCGCACGACGAAAATCCACCACGTTGGGATAGTGGAAATCGTACAGATAGCCGCCTTCCACCGGCACAATCGGCTCGTTGAAGGTAAACCAGTGCAGCACGCGATCGCCAAACAGATCGAAGCAAATCTGCGCATAGCGGGCGTAAGCGTCCACCACGTTGCGGTTTTCCCAGCCGCCAATCTCCTGCATCGCCATCGGCATGTCGAAGTGGAACAGGGTGATAAACGGGGTAATACCCTGTTCAATCAGCTCATCAATGACCTGATGATAAAAATCGACCGCTTCCGGGTTCACTTCACCGATACCGTCGGGGATCAGGCGCGCCCAGCTAATCGAGGTGCGAAAGCTGTTGTGGTTCAGCTGCTTTAACAGCTGAATGTCCGTTTTCCAGTGTTGATAAAACGTGGAGGTGTGCTGCGGTCCCACGCCATTATGAAAACGGTTCGGCTCGCGGGTAAACCAGTAATCCCAGGTGGTTTCACCCGCTCGTGTCCCTTCGGTCTGGAGGGCGGAGCTTGCGCTGCCCCACCAGAAATTATCGGGAAATGCGTATTTCATGACCTTTCCTCTTTGACTTAATGACTTGCTGTTTCAGCGGCACCGACGGTTGCCTGGGCTTTCTGCTCTTCGTTTTTCATCAACGTACGCTCGTAAGCACGCAGGAACGGCAGGTACATCAGCGCTGACATCACCATACACACCAGACACATCACCACCGGGCTCAACGCCCAGTTTGCCGCCCACGATGCGCCAATAGGGGCCGGGGTCGTCCACGGGGTTAACGACACCACCTGTGCCAGCCAGCCCATTTTGGTGGCGCCGTACGCCAGGCAGGCGTTCACCAGCGGAACAAACACGAACGGGATAAACAGCATCGGGTTCATGATGATTGGCGCGCCGAACAGAATCGGTTCGTTGATGTTAAAGAAGCTGGGCACAACGCCCATTTTGCCGATGGTGCGCAGGTGCGTGACGCGGCTGCGCAGCAGCAGGAAGGCCAGCGGAAGCGTGGAGCCGACGCCGCCAATCAGCAGGTAGTGGTCCCAGAAACCCTGCAGGTAAACGTGTGGCAGCGCCGCGCCAGCCGCCAGTGCCGCCTGGTTTGCGGACAGGTTGGCCATCCAGAACGGGTTCATGATGCCGGTGACAATCAGCGAGCCGTGGATACCGGCAAACCAGAAGATCTGGCACAGCAGCACGGAGAGCAGAATGGCAGGCAGGGAGTCAGATGCAGAGACCAGCGGTTCCAGCAGGTGCATAATCGCCTGCGGGATAATCATCCCGGTTTGTGCTTCGATAAACAGGTTCAGCGGGTGCAGGGTACCGATCACCACCATGACCGGGATCAGGATCTCAAACGAACGCGCCACACCGGTCGGCACTTCTTTCGGCAGACGGATGGTCACGTTGTTCTGCTTCAGCCACGCATACACGCGGGTGGAGTAGATGGCGGTAATCAGCGCGGTGAAAATCCCCTGGCCGGAGAGGTACTGGGTCGAGATCTTGCCGTCGGCATACGGAGCCGCCACCAGCAGGAAGGCCATAAAGGCTAGCAGACCGGACATCACCGGATCGAGGTTAAACTGACGCCCCAGGCTTGCACCAATCCCCACCGAAATGAAAAACGTCATCACGCCCATGCTGAGGTTGAACGGCAGCATCAGCTGTTCACGGTAAGTCTGGGAGAAATCCAGCCAGCCGCGGGCAAAGCTGTTTGTCGTATCCGCGGAGAAGGGCGGGAAGATGAACACCAGCATAAACGAGCCGATGATCATAAACGGCAGCGCGGCGGTAAAGCCGTCGCGGATGGCAATCACATACTTTTGCTGGCCGAGCTTCGCGGCCAGCGGGGTAATTGACTGCTCAATAACCGCGACCATTGATTGATATAACGAACTCATGTGAACACCTTTTAGTGTGCCGCTTCGATGAGCGACAGAGCATAGTCCAGTACTTTATCGCCACGTTGCATACCGTAATCCATCATGTCGATGGGTTGGACCGGGATGCCCTTTGTAGCCGCCTTGTCTGAGAGTGTCTGTAACATGTACTTCACCTGGGGTCCGAGAAGGACAACCTGGTACTGCGGAAACTGCGTATCAAATTCGGAAACGCCATACGCGTCTATTTTTACCGGCAACCCGCGCTCTTTCGCGACATCGACCATTTTGCTGACCAGCAGGCTGGTGGACATCCCGGCAGAGCAACACAGCATAATCTTGAACATCGACAACCATCCTCTAAATGTAAAAAGTTATTGCGAGGATGATTGGACATTATACGGAAACCGGTTTCCATTTATAAAAGACAGAAGTGTGACAACCATCAAGATCCACTACTTATGACGCTAATTAACCAGATGCATGTCACATAATTTGCGCGTTTTGACATCATTTTGAGTTGAAATGGAAAATCGGTTTCCATGAAAAACGGAAAAGGATATACTCCATTCTGGCTATAATATGAGCCGTAGCGGTGATGGAATTTGCAGGTGCGAAGTAAGCCTGCCAGGGGAAAGAGATGTCGACAATCAATGATGTATCACGTCTTGCCGGGGTGTCTAAAGCCACGGTATCGCGAGTGTTGAGTGGGTCGCGTGGCGTAAAGGAAGCCAGCCGCCAGGCCGTTTTAAAAGCGGTTGATGAACTGAACTACCGGCCCAATGTAATTGCGCAGTCGCTGCTGAGCCAGTCGACGGGGTGTATTGGGGTGATTTGCGCGCAGGAGAATATTAACCAGACCACCGGTTATCTTTACGCGCTGGAAAAGCACCTCAGCCAGCATCAAAAACATCTGCTGTTGCGCTTCGCGCATACCAAAGCGGAAGTGATGCACGCCCTGGAAGAACTTTCCTGTGGGTTATGTGATGACATCCTGGTGATTGGCGCGCGTTTCCCGCTGGACGTCGAGATGGACAATGTCATTCTCGTTGACTGTATGGAGTCCGATAATTCCAACAGCATCCAGTTCGATCACGCCTTTGCCGCCGAAACCGCCTGTAACTATCTGACCAGCCAGGGGCGACGCCAGATAGCCCTGATCCATCCGCAAGGCAGCGGTTTCGCCGACCAGGTGTTGCTGGGCTATAAACACGCGCTGGAGAAAAATTTCCTGCCCTTTAATCGCAACCTCGTCTTTATGGATGCCACCTCCTCATCCGTTGCGCTGCAGGAGTTGCTTAACAATGCGAGCACGCTGAATTTTAACGCGCTGCTGGTGGCGGACGAACAGGAAGCTCAGCGGGTGATCCCGCAGCTGCAGGCGTTTAATAAATCCGTGCCGGACGACATTATGGTCTTTAGCCTTGCCGGATCGCTGCATCTGCCGGGTATCCCGGTGATCCCGGCCATTGAATACTCGATGGATGCTATGGCGGCACGTATTGTGGGCTGGCTGACGGAGAAAACGCAGATGCTGGGGTCCTATGTTCTGCGCGGGGATTTGATTATTCCGGATGTACGAAAGCGCTAAAAAAAAGCGTGAAGCCCGGCTTCACGCTTAATAATCTTCCATACAATCTACCTGACTGACCGCGTCCCAGTAAGCATCCAGATTGTCGCGCTTCACGGCCGTGATGGCGTTTTTGATCAACAGTTGATTGGCCTCAGACGACAAAATCATCGCCTGCCAGGCCTTATCGCTCTGTTTTTTCTGTGGCGTGCAGGCCTTCTTCACATCTTTAAGGATCTGCTGCTTTATCTGGGCCTCTTTCACGGGATCGTCTTTTTCCTGGGCATGGACAAACGCGGCGAAGAGCAGACAAACGAGCAGGCAAACCAGGTGTGCAGCTTTCATCAAAATCCCCTTTAGACGTCACAGGCTTCCCATGAAATATATCGTTACATTCAGTGTAGCGACGCCAGCCGAAAGTATGAATTTTTGTCTTCCTGCGTATGAGAACCCTGCACCCGGACCGGCACCGGCGGTTATTGAATCCCTCCGCCCAGCGACTGCCACAGCGTAATACGGTTTTCAAAGTCGGTCTGCTGCAGGGCAATCAATGATGCCCGTGCCGACCACAGGGCGCGCTGCGCGGTGAGAACGGTCAGGTAATCACCCGCCCCCACCTGATAGCTGCGCGTTGCCACATCCAGCGTTTTTTGCTCTGCCGCCACGTATTCACGTTGCGCATCAAGCTCTTCACTCAGGGTTTCGCGGCGCGCCAGCGCATCGGCTACATCTTTGAACGCGCTCTGGATGGCTTTCTCATAGGTGGCAATCAGCCCTTTTTTCTCCGCTTCGGCATAGCGCAGTTGCGCCATGTTATTGCCGCCGCTGAACAGCGGCAGGGAGATGGACGGCGCGAACGACCAGACCTTCATGCCGTGGCTGAACAAAGACGAGAGCGAATCGCTGCCGACCCCGGCGCTGGCGGTAAGCGAAATCGTCGGGAAGAAGTTGGCGCGCGCAGCACCGATGTTGGCATTAGCGCTCAACAGGTTATGTTCAGCCTCCTGAATATCCGGGCGACGCAGCAGCGTGGCGGAGCTAACGCCCGCCGGGATCAGGGTGATGGCGTTATCGCTCAGGCTCTCCAGCGTACCGGGTAGCAGGTTTTCCGGTACCGTCTCGCCCGCCAGCAAATTCAGGGCGTTTTTGTCCTGCATCACCAGCGTCTGATAGCTGGCGACGCTGGCGCGGGCCTGCTGATAAACCGCCATTGCTTCGCTGACATCCGTTGCGGCGGCGACCCCGACGTCCTGCTGACGCTGCACAATCTTGAGCGAGTTCGCTGCGCTCTCCTGAGTGGATTTTGCCAGCGCCAGATTGCTGTTATCTGCCGCCAGAGTAATCCAGGCGGTAGTCAGCTCGCTGACCATTGTCAGGCGCGTGTTCTGCGCCGTGAACTCGCTGGCAAGCCAGGTTTCACGCGCGGCGCGCGAGAGGCTCTGGTTACGACCAAACAGATCCAGCTCGAAGCTGGAGACGGTGCCGTTAGCCTCATCGCTGGTGCTCACGCCGCTGGCCAGCGTGCGGCTGCGGGTATGGCTCAGGCTGGCATCCACCGACGGGAACAGAGACGAGCGCGTCTCACCATACTGGGCGCGAGCGGCGTCGATATCAGCAATCGCTTTTTGCACATCGCGGTTGCCGGTGAGTGCCATTGTTACCACCCTGTTCAGGCGGTGATCGTTCATCACCTGCTGCCACTGGCTGACCACGGCGGTGGCTTCGCCGTGGGTGCCCGGCAACGTGGCCGGGACGGGCGCGTCAGGACGCTGGTAGGTAGGGTCTAACGAAACACAGCCTGCGCTCAGCAGCGCTAACACTAAAACAGATACACGAAACATTATGACCTCCGGTTTGCGTGCTTACCGGAGAAGAGACGTTTCACCAGTACGAAGAATAATGGAACAAAGAAGATGGCCAGCAGCGTTGCCGCGAGCGTCCCGCCGATGATGCCGGTCCCAATCGCCACGCGGCTGTTGGCACCTGCACCGGTGGCGACAGCCAGCGGTGTTACCCCGGCGATAAACGCCAGCGACGTCATGATGATCGGACGCAGTCGCGTCTGAGCCGCACGCAGCGCGGCACGCGTCAGGGAGTAACCTTCCGCGACTTTCGCCTCCGCAAACTCAACGATCAAAATGGCGTTTTTCGACGACAGGCCGATGGTGGTCAGCAGCGCCACCTGGAAATAGACGTCGTTGCTCAGCCCGCGCAGCGAGGCGGCCAGCGCCGCACCCAGCACCCCAAGCGGGATCACCAGAATGACTGAAATCGGCACCGACCAGCTCTCATACAGCGCGGCCAGGCACAGGAATACCACCAGGATGGAGAGGGCATACAAGCTCATCGCCTGACCGCTCGCCAGTTTCTCCTGTAACGACAACCCGCTCCACGCCCAGGTTGTGCCGGCCGGCAGGTTGTTCGCCAGCTGTTCCATCCGGGTCATCGCCGTACCGGAGCTGGCACCACTGGCGTTCTCGCCCTGAATTTCATAGGCCGCCGAGCCGTTGTAGCGCACCAGACTCTCCGGGCCATATTCCCAGCGCGTGGTGGCGAAAGCGGAGAACGGCGTCATGGTGCTGTCGCTGCCGCGTACGTACCATTTGTTGAGATCGGAAGGCACGGCGCGGTAATCGCTGTCTCCCTGGATGTAGACCTTTTTCACGCGGCCCCGATCGATAAAGTCATTCACGTAGGTTCCGCCCCAGGCGCTGGAGAGGGTATCGGTGACGTCGCTCAGGGAAAGCCCCAGCGATACGGCTTTGTTGTTGTCGATATCCACCTGCAGCTGCGGCATCTGCGGCAAATCATTGGCGCGAACGGCATGCAGGGAGGTGTCCTGATTCGCCTGGCCGATGAGCTGATTACGCATCTTCAGCAACGTGTCGCGATCGGTGCTGCCGCTGGCCATGAGCTCGAAGGTAAAACCGTTGCTCTGGCCGAGGCCGTCTACGGCCGGGGGCGTCATGGCAAAAACGGTGGCATCGCGAAGGGAGCCGAGTTCCTGAGTGGCGCGCAGGGCAATCGCCTGAGCGGTGTTCTCGTCGCCTTTACGCTCGGACCAGTTTTTCAGGGAGACAAACGCCATCCCGGCATTCTGGCCGCTGCCGCTAAAGCTAAAGCCCTCGACCGTAAAAATCACATCGGTGTTGGCTTTCTCTTTAGTGAGGAACCACTCGCGAACCTGACGACTGATCTCCGCGGTACGTACCGCTGTCGCACCGGCAGGCAGGGTGTACTGCACCATGATTTCACCCTGGTCCTCCGTGGGCAGGAAGCTGCCGGGCAGCTTCAGCATTGCCACGGCCATCGCGCCACAGAGCAGGGCGTAGACCACCAGCATGCCCGCGGAGCGGCGCAGCGCGCGCAGGACTTTATTCTGGTAGCCATGCTCGGTCTTACTGTAGAAGCGGTTAAATGCGCCGAAAAACCCTTTTTTGTGAGGAGGCGTATGGCGCAGTACCGAGCCGCAGAGCGCGGGTGTCAGGGTCAGCGCCACCACCACCGAGAGGATCATCGCTGAGATAATGGTGACCGAAAACTGGCGGTAGATGACGCCGGTTGAGCCGCCGAAGAAGGCCATCGGCAGAAACACGGCGGAAAGCACCAGCGCAATGGCGACCAGCGCACCGGAAATTTCGCCCATCGATTTTTCGGTGGCTTCGCGGGCGGGCAGACCTTCATCGCGCATAATGCGCTCGACGTTTTCCACTACCACGATGGCGTCATCGACCAGCAGACCTATCGCCAGCACCATCGCAAACAGCGTCAGGGTATTAATGGAATAACCGAACAGCGCCAGCACGCCAAAGGTGCCCAACAGAACTACCGGCACCGCCAGCGCGGGGATGAGCGTGGCGCGAATGTTCTGCAGAAACAGATACATCACCACCACCACGAGGATAATGGCCTCAAACAGCGTCTGAATCACATCTTCCACCGAGATCTTAATGAACTCGGTGCTGTCTTTCGGATAGGCAACATCATAGCCTTCCGGCATTGCCCGTTTGAATTCGGCAATTTTATCTTTCACCGCGGTGGCGGTATTGAGCGCATTTGCGCCCGGCGAGAGCATCACCGCCATACCGGCTGCCGGGTGGCCATTCAGCCTGGCGGTAGCCGTGTAATCCTCGCTGCCCATCTCCACGCGCGCCACGTCGCCGATACGCACCACTGCGCCGCTGGACTGGCTCTTAACGATGATATTTTTAAACTGATCGACCGTCTGCAGGCGCGACTGGGCACGCACGGTGGCGGTCAACTGCTGGGTACCGGACGCGGGTAACGCGCCGATTTTACCGGCGGAAACTTGCACGTTCTGCGCTTCAATGGCGCTCTGAACGTCGGATGGCATCAGCGAGTACGACGCCAGCTTTGCCGGGTCAAGCCAGATGCGCATGGCGTATTCCGCACCAAACACCTGCAGGCTGCCGACGCCTTCTACGCGTGCCAGCGGATCCTGCATATTACTCACCAGCCAGTCGGCGATATCCGAACTGCTGGCATGGTCGGTTTTATCGTACACGCCCATGATCAGCAGGAAGTTACTCTGCGATTTTTGCACCGTAATGCCGGCCTGCTGTACCTCGGTCGGCAAGCGCGACTCGGCCTGCTGAACCTTGTTCTGCACCTGAACCTGCGCGGTATCCGGGTCGGTTCCCTGTTCGAACGTGACGGTGATGCTTACCGAGCCGTCCGAACTGCTGGTGGAGGTAAAATAGAGCAGGTTATCCAGCCCGGTCAGCTGTTGCTCAATGACCTGGGTGACGCTGTTTTCCAGAGTCTGTGCCGACGCGCCAGTATAGGTGGCAGAGATTTTTATCGACGGCGGAGCGACGTCGGGATACTGCGCGACGGGCAGGGTACGGATCGCCAGCACCCCGGCGAGCATAATCAGAATAGCAATCACCCAGGCAAAAACCGGGCGACGCACGAAGAAGCGGGAAAACATCAGGCGTTTCCTCCCGCGGTTTTCATCTCTTCGGCGTTAACTTGCTGACCGGCGGTCACTTTATCGGTGCCTTCCACAATCAGCTTATCGCCAGCCTTCAGTCCACTCAGCACCAGCCATTTGTCGCCGTAGGTGTCACCCGTTTCCAGCTGACGTTGTTCCACCTTATTGCCGGCCCCCACCACCAGCGCGGTGGCGTTGCCTTTGGCATCACGGGTAATTCCCTGCTGCGGGGCGAGGATGGCCTCGCTCATTACCCCTTCATCCACTCTGGCGCGAACAAACATCCCGGGCAGAAGCTGATGCTGCGGGTTGGGGAAGACGGCGCGCAGTGTGACCGACCCGGTGGATTCGTCCACTGCCACTTCAGTCAGGGCCAGACGGCCTTTTTCCTGATAGGTGCTGCCATCTTCAAGGATCAACGATACGCTCAATGTCTCGCTGTTGCTGGCAAGCGTTTGTTTGCGTAATCGCAGAAGATCGGCGCTGGAGCGGGTTAAATCGACGTACATATTGTCCAGACCGCGAATGGTGGCGAGCGCGGTCTCTTGCTGGGCAGTGACCAGTGCGCCGGGGGTGACCGAAGAGATGCCAATACGTCCGGCAATCGGGGCGGTCACCGTGGTCCAGTTGAGGTTAATGCGCGCGCTTTCCTGGGCTGCTTTTTTCGACTCCACGCTGGCCTTGTCCTGCGCGCAGGTGGACTTTGCATCTTCGGCATCCTGACGCGATACGCCGTCGTCTTTCACCAGTTGTGTATAGCGTTGAGCTTTCTGGCAATCGGCCTGCACCAGCGCCTGCGCCTGTTTCAGGGCCGCGGCGGCTTCATCGTAGGCGGCGCGGTAGCTGGAGGGGTCAATTTGATACAGCGCCTGTCCGGCTTGCACGGTATCGCCTTCGGTAAAGAGCCGTTTCTGAATAATGCCGCCCACCTGAGGACGCACTTCCGCGCTCATGGCGGCCGTGGTGCGTCCGGTCAGTTCACTGACCACGGAAACGGGTTGGCTCAGGAGCGTAACAATCCCCACTTGCGGGAGGGGATGTTGAGGAGCAGATGTTTGTGCATTATCGCACCCCGTCAGGAGGAATAATGCTGCGATGGAGGTTGTTATGGCTTTCATAATTTTTTCCAGGGTGAACGATGCCTGCCCTGTTAATGGCTTAACAAGGAAGGGGGCTATTTAAAGGCACAGCGATACCGCATCTCCGGCAGAGCCGGAAATGTTAATAAGGGAATAACGTCTTCCCGCTAATTATTCACATGCGATTACTTCGCAGAGAAAAGCATATTTAAAATATTTTGATAAAGAGGCTCTAATTGTTCAGAGGGTACGTTTAAGGGGGTGAGTCGGCGGTAAATAGACCCCTCAATCATTACCGCAGTAATCTCCACGCAGCAGCGAATATGATCATCACTCAGGTGGGGAAACTGTTTTTTCAGGTGTGCGCAGGCATTAGCAAACATCCGCTTTTCCGCTTCGACCAGCATGGCCGCCACCTGGGGATTACGCGTGGCTTCAGCCGACATCTCAAGCATCAGCGCATCGTCATCTTCATTCAGGGTCTGTCGCCAGGCGAGCGCCTGAGGCATCCCCTCGACCAGCGTTTTACCCTGAATCTCTTCGATGCGTGAGTCGATGATACGGCGAATCATCTCTTCAATAATCGCATCTTTGTTACTGAAATAACGGTAGATTTGCCCGACGCTGAGCTTTGCCTCACTGGCGATCTGCGACATGCTGGCCGCATGAAAACCGCTGGCGCGAAAGCACTGACGCGCGGCAGCGATGATGTCGTCCTGACGCTGTTTTTGGCGTTCTTCCAGTTTTGTGCTCATCGTCGGTTACCCTATAAAATTGAGAATGATCGTTCTCATTATACGTTTCAGGTGCGTATTGGAAAGACTTTTTTTAAGTACTTATTGAATGAATATTTCAATGTTTAAAGAATGGAGAAAAAAAGGAGTTTTGATGAAGGAAAGGCTGTGCAATATTAAGATTGCACAGAAAATAAGGAGAAAAATATGCATCTGAGCACGACGGATAACGTCACACACGATGAAAAAGAAGAATTATTAACAGGGCTTCGCGCCTACAACGGACAATTTTTAGATCTCTCAAACTTTAGCGGCGACATTGGCGTTTATGTGCGAGACGATAAGGGCGTGATGCTGGGCGGGTTAATTGGCGTGCGCAAAGGCGACTGGCTAAACATCGATTTTCTGTGGGTCAGCGACACCGTGCGGGGATCGGGCGTCGGTAGCCAGCTTATCAAAACGGCAGAAGACGAAGCCCGACGCAAAGGTTGCACCCACGCGCTGGTGGATACGGTCAGCTTCCAGGCACGTCCATTCTATGAAAAGCAGGGCTATCAGATGCAGATGTCGTTGCCGGATTACCCTTACCCGGGTATGCAAAGGCATTATCTGACCAAATCCCTTTAACCGCCGATGCCGTTGCCCATCACGGCCAGCGCATGACGCACAATGATCTCTGGCGAGAGGGCGTGTAGCCTCTCGTCGTTGCGCATTCTTGAGAACGGCACCAGCACCAGGCTTAGCAGCGTGGTGAACAGCAGTTCTGGCGCGAGTGCCCGGTTCAGTTGCCCTTCCTGCTGCCAGCGTTTAAGGGTGGCGAGCGTTGCCTGGTATTTGTCGTCACCGAACCGCGCGTGCAGATGCGTGCGCAGTACAGGCATCTCCCCGATGACCTCCTGCATCCACAGCGGGGCAAACCAGCGGTGCTGCTCCGCCAGCTCGGCCAGTACCTTCACCATTTGCGTTAATGCGTTGACCGGCGAGTCGGGGTTTTCGGCGAAAATTGCGCCGATCCGATTACGTAAGGGCAGGAAGCGCTCCTCAATCATCGCGTCGAGCAATTGTTCTCGTGAATTGAAGTAGTAATGCAGCATCGCTGGCGTTACGCCCGCTTCTTTGGCGATGGCGTTCAGCGAGGTTTGAGCGATCCCCTGGCGAGAAAAGAGGCTCAACGCAATATCCAGCAGCTGTTCGCGGCTGGCGGTTGCCCGCTTTCCGCCGCGTGGTCGACCGGGGCGGCGCGGTTCAGAATTGTCCTTATGTGCTGGCATAGTCGCAGGATCTCTTGATCTTATTCATCACTTACTTAAATATTAATTATCCAGTTAATTAATTTCAAGCGATCTCTTATGGAGTCCGACGTAATGACTCAACCTGCGCAAAACGCGCCGTCGATAAAGCTGCTGTTCAGCGCGCTGCTGCTGGTGATGCTGCTTTCGGCGCTGGACCAGACGATTGTTTCCACGGCGTTGCCCACCATCGTTGGGGAACTGGGTGGCCTGGATAAGCTCTCCTGGGTGGTGACGGCCTATATCCTCAGCTCGACCATTGTGGTGCCGCTGTACGGAAAATTCGGCGATCTGTTTGGGCGTAAAATCGTCCTTCAAATCGCTATTGTGCTGTTTCTGGCGGGGTCGGTGCTCTGCGGTCTGGCGCAAAACATGACCCAACTGGTGCTGATGCGCGGCCTGCAGGGGCTGGGCGGTGGCGGTCTGATGGTCATCAGTATGGCCGCCGTGGCGGACGTTATTCCGCCTGCGGAGCGTGGCCGCTATCAGGGGCTGTTTGGCGGCGTGTTTGGTCTGGCGACGGTGATCGGGCCGCTTATCGGCGGGTTTATCGTGCAGCATGCCTCCTGGCGCTGGATTTTTTATATCAATCTGCCGCTCGGTCTCTTTGCCCTGATGGTGATAGGCGCGGTGTTCCACGGCAGCGCACGGCGCAACAAGCACGAAATTGATTATCTGGGGGCGATTTACCTCAGTATGGCGCTGCTGTGTATCATCCTGTTTACCACTGAAGGCGGGACGATACGCCAGTGGAACGACCCGCAGCTGTGGTGCATTCTGGCCTTTGGCCTGACGGGTATCGCCGGGTTTATCTATGAGGAGCGTCTGGCCTGGGAGCCAATCATTCCGCTCTCGCTGTTCCGCGATCGCAGCTTTCTGCTCTGCAGCCTGATTGGCTTTATTATCGGGATGTCGCTCTTTGGCTCGGTCACCTTCCTGCCGCTCTATCTGCAGGTAGTGAAAGACGCCACGCCGACTCAGGCCGGTCTGCAGCTGATCCCGCTGATGGGCGGACTGCTGCTGACCTCGATCATCAGCGGGCGGGTTATCAGCCGTACCGGAAAATACCGTCTGTTCCCGATCGCCGGTACGCTGCTTGGCGTGGTGGGCATGGTGCTGCTGACGCGCATCTCGATCCACTCGCCGACCTGGCAGCTGTACATTTTTACCGGCGTGCTGGGGATGGGTCTGGGGCTGGTCATGCAGGTACTGGTGCTGGCCGTGCAGAACAGCGTCTCTGCCGATCAATACGGGGTAGCGACTTCCGGGGTCACGCTGTTTCGTTCCATTGGCGGGGCCATCGGCGTCGCGCTCTTTGGCGCGGTCTTCACCCACGTTTTGCAATCGGGTCTGATGGACCGTTTACCGCAAGGGGCGGAGTTACCGCATGAGCTCAATCCTGCGGCCATTCACCGGCTGCCAGAGGCACTGCGGCTCGATTACCTGGACGCGTTTGGCTCAGCCATTCACGCGGTGTTCCTGCTGGCGGCAAGCATTATGGTGCTGGCGTTTGTACTGTCGTGGTTTTTACGTGAAACGCCGTTACGCCGTGCGGGCATGCTCAGGTCGGATCAATAGCGCCCCCGCACATATAACTTATCCGTCTTATTGATGCTTTTTCGTTTTTTAGCCAGCCGTACCGTTGTCGATATAGTCACTGAAACGTTTATCAAAAGGATATGTCTCGTGAAACTTCGATTGGGTGCTCTGGTTCTCGCGGGCCTGCTGCTGGCAGGTTGCGATCAAGGCGGCAGCGATGCCAAACACATCAAAGTCGGCGTGATTAACGGCGCTGAGCAGGATGTCGCGGAAGTCGCTAAAAAAGTGGCGAAAGAGAAATACGGTCTGGATGTGGAACTGGTGGGGTTCAGCGGCTCGCTGTTGCCCAATGATGCCACCAGTCAGGGCGATCTTGATGCCAATGTCTTCCAGCATCGCCCGTTCCTGGCAGAAGATAACAAGGCGCATCACTACAAGCTGGTTGCTGTGGCGAACACCTTTGTTTTCCCGATGGCCGGCTACTCCCGCAAGATCAAATCCGTGTCTGAGCTGAAGGACGGCGCGACCATCGCCATTCCAAACGATCCGACCAACCTTGGCCGCGCACTGCTGCTGTTGCAAAAAGAGAAGCTGATTACCCTGAAGCCGGACGTTGGCCTGCTGCCGACGGCGCTGGATATCACCGCCAATCCGAAGCATTTGAACATTATGGAGCTGGAAGGGGCGCAACTGCCGCGCGTGCTGGATGATCCGAAAGTGGATGTTGCCATTATCAGCACCACCTATCTCCAGCAAACCGGGCTGTCGCCGGTGCATGACAGCGTGTTTATTGAAGATAAAAACTCGCCGTATGTGAACATCGTGGTGACGCGGGAAGACAACAAAGACGCGGAAAACGTGAAGGAATTTATCCAGTCGTATCAGTCGCCGGAAGTGGCGAAGGCCGCAGAGACCCTCTTTAACGGTGGCGCGGTGCCGGGCTGGTAGTCAGGACAAAGGCGTATAACAGGGTGTTATACGCCTTACCGGGTTATTTCAGGTTGGCTTTAAAGAACGAGGCCAGTTTTGCAAACGGGATCAGATCCGTGCGGTCATACAGGTCAACGTGGCCTGCATTCGGCACGATATACAGCTCTTTCGGTTCACCGGCGCGTTTATAGGCATCTTCGCTAAACTCTTTCGAATGCGCTTTATCACCCGTGATAAACAGCATCGGACGCGGTGAAATGGTTTCGATATCGTTGAACGGATAGAAGTTCATAAACTTACCGATGCTGCTCATCATCGGTTTCGTCGTCAGCGCCTCTTTCTCGCCCTGTGGCGTGTACCCGCCGCGTTCGGTGCGATAAAAATCGAAGAACTCACGCTGGATAGCCGGCGTAGAATCATCCAGCTTATTTACCGTCCCGGGAATGTAGGCTGTCTCTGCACCCTGATACTCTTTCAGACGCTGCTCAGCGGCAGAGGCAATCATCGCTTTACGCTGTTCAACCGTCACGGAATGGTTGAGGCCGTTGCGGAAGGCGGAGCCCATGTCATACATGCTGACGGTGGCGATCGCTTTCATGCGCGGGTCAATTTTCGCCGCGCTAATAACGAAGCTGCCGCTGCCGCAAATGCCCAGCGCACCGATGCGCTGTGGATCGACAAAAGACTGAGTGCTCAGATAATCCACGGCCGCGCTGAAATCATCGGAATAGATTTCTGGTGAGATCAGATGCCCCGGTTTACCTTCGCTTTCCCCCCAGAATGAGAGATCAATCGCCAGGGTGACAAAGCCCTGTTCCGCGAGCTTTTGCGCATAGAGACTGGCGCTTTGCTCTTTCACCGCGCCCATCGGATGGCCGACCACGATCGCCGGCAGTCTGGCGTTTTTATCCGCCTCTTTTGGCCTATACAGATTGCCGACGACGTTCATCTGATACTGGTTTTTAAAGGTCACCTTCTGCTGCGTAACCTTATCGCTTTTGTAGAAATTATCTGCGCCCCGGGACATATCGGCAGCGCTGGCGGCGAAGGCGCTGACTAACAGCCCGAGCGCCATGGTGAATCTTCTCATGATTAACTCCTGTGAAGTGTGTCGTTGTGTGAGGTGTAAAACGTGAACATGGCAGCGGCGATAAGCAGTACACCGCTGAGTGCAAAGGTGCTTTGCCAGCCGCTGTGGTCAAAGGCCAGGCCACCGAGCGTGGAGCCGAGCGCAATGGAGAGCTGCACCATTGCCACCATCAGTCCGCCACCCGCTTCGGCATTTTCAGGAAGCGTTCTGGCAACCCAGGTCCACCAGCCGACGGGGGCGGCCGTCGCGACCAGTCCCCAGAGGCCGAGCAGGGCGGTGACGGCGGCAAGGTGATGGCCGAAGGCCATCAGTGCCGCGGCAATCAGCGCCATCACCACGGGAATGGCGACCAGCGTGGTGTAAAATCCGCGGCGCAGAAACGTGCCGATCAGCAGGGTGCCGATAAAACCCGCCACGCCAATGACCAGCAGGATTAACGATAACTGCGTCGCGCTGGCGAAAGTCACGGTTTCCAGGAACGGACGCACGTAGGTAAACAGCGCGAACTGCCCCATGAAAAAGACGCCGCACGCGACCATTCCTTTTGCCACCAGAGGGTTTTTCAGCAGGCCGAAGGCGCTGGTGGACGACGCGGTGCGCTTTTCCACGGACATGGAAGGCAGGCTGAACCACTGCCAGATAAACGCGAGCAGGCTCACGGGCACCAGGCAGTAAAAGGCACCGCGCCAGCCGATTGTCACCCCCAGCCAGCTGCCGAGCGGAGCCGCAACGACGGTCGCCAGGGCGTTGCCACCGTTAAAAATGGCGAGCGCACGTTGAACCTGATGCGGTGGCACAAGGCGAATTGCGGTCGCCGCGGAGAGCGACCAGAAGCCGCCAATGGCCACGCCAAGCAGTGCGCGTCCCAGCATATAAAGGGGATAGCTCTCAGCCACGGCGATAATCAGACCGGAGACGGCCATCAACGCCGTCAGGCCCAGCAGCAGCGATTTGCGGTTAATGCCTCCCGCAAGAGAAGAGAGAAACAGGCTGGTCAATACGGCCAGCGCGCCGGATATCGCGATCCCGAGGCCCGCCAGGCCTTCACTGACGGCGAGATCCCGCGAAACGGGCGTCAGCAGACTTACAGGCATAAATTCTGAGCCGACCAGCGTAAAAGCGCAGAGGGTCATTGCCAGCACGCCGCTCCAGCAGGCACGGGACTGGCGCGCTGATGTTTCGTTCACCATAGCGGACATCGTGTTTACCTTGTTATTCGTTCGGCCAGATTCGGACAAGCCGGGGCCGGGCGCTATTCACGGGAATAACGCATGCAGATGAAGGGTTGGAATGTGGTTGACGTCAGGTCACAGTGAAAATTTTACACGGCGGGTGTATTCTGACTAGCTAATCAATGCTTAATGAGCTTATAAGTGTGGCTTATAAATGAGGGTGTGATGAAGCGTAACCTGAACGATCTTTTTGCTTTTGTCACCGTGGCGCGTGAGGGCAGTTTTACCCGTGCCGCGGCACAGTTGGGCGTGACCCAGCCCGCGTTAAGCCAGGCCATAACCGGGCTGGAGAACCGGATGCAGATCCGCCTGCTGACCCGCACCACCCGCAGTGTTTCCCCCACCGCAGCCGGCGAACGCTTGCTTAACGCCATTGGCAACCGTTTCGATGAAATCGAAGCGGAGCTGGACATGTTGACGGAGCTTCGCGACAAGCCTGCCGGCACGGTGAGGATCACCTGTGGACCCGATGTGTTATCGCGCACCCTGTTGCCTAAGTTGACGCCGCTTTTGCGGCAATACCCCGATATTCACATTGAGTTCGACGCCAATCACGGTTTTCGCGATATCGTTGCCGACCGCTTCGATGCGGGCGTTCGTATGGGAGATACCATCGATAAAGACATGATCGCGTTGCCGATAGGCCCGCAGTTGCGTATGGCCGCGGTCGCCTCGCCGGACTACTTCGCCCGTCATCCTGTTCCGCAAACGCCGCATGAGCTGACGCAGCACCAGTGTATTAACCAGAGGATGATTAAATCCGGCGGGATTTACGTCTGGGATTTTGATCAGGACGGTGGCGATCTGAACGTGCGCGTGAATGGCCAGCTGACCTTCAATACTTCCTGGCATATTGTCGAAGCTGCCCTGGCGGGATTCGGGATTGCTTTCCTGCCCGAAGACGAGTTTGGCGATCATATTGCTGAAGGCCGGTTAATTCGCGTGCTGGAACCCTGGTGTCTGCCCTTCCCGGGGTATTATCTCTACTACCCGAGCCGAAAGCAGCCGTCGCCGGCCTTTTCGCTGGTGGTGGATGCGTTGCGGATGCGATAACGTTGACCCGATTTCATCGATCATCGCCCTGTGGCCCACATCGTTACGCGCGGCATCGGGCTATTCTCCTCTTCACACTATGAGGAGAATACCCATGAACATCACCCAGATTCGTAATGCCACTCAGCTGATTACCTACGCCGGGAAACGCTTTTTAATCGACCCAATGCTGGCCCCGAAGGGCGCTTATCCGGGCTTCCCCGGCACGGCGCATGCGGAGATCCGCAACCCGATGGTCGAGCTACCCGTTGACGTCAACACGTTGCTGGAGGCGGATGCGGTGATCGTCACCCATACCCATGACGATCACTGGGATCGCGCCGCTGTCGAACTGATCGGCAAAGATAAACCTGTCTTTGTGCAGAACGACAGCGACGCCGCGCTGCTACGCAGCCAGGGATTTACCCACCTGACGGTGATGACCGAGGAGACGGCGTTTGGCGATATCCGGATCGCGAAAACCCGCGGCGGCCAGCACGGTACCGATCGTGCTTACGCCGTGCCGGAGCTGGCGGAACGGCTGGGTGAAGCCTGTGGCGTGGTTTTACGTCATCCTGATGAGAAGACGCTCTACATTGTCGGGGATACCATCTGGCGTGATGAAGTGGCAGCCGATCTGCAAAAGCATCAGCCGGATGTGGTGGTGCTTAACGCGGGCTATGCGCACGTCATCGGGTTTGGGCCGATTATCATGGGCCAGGAAGATGTGCTCAACGTCCACTTCCTGCTGCCGCAGGCGAAAATTGTGGCGACCCATATGGAGGCCATCAACCACTGCCTGTTGACCCGCCATGCGCTGCGTGAGTACGTTGACGCGAACCTGATTGGAGATGCGGTGAGCATTCCCGAGGATGGTGAAACCGTTATATTCTGAGCATCACCAGGGGAAAGGAGAGATACATGGCGCTAATCAATGTCGCGATTGTTGCGGTAGACGGGTTCAGCCCGTTCCACTACTCCGTTCCCTGCATTTTGTTTGGTGATACGGTATCCGGCGAAAAGCGCTTTAGTGTGTTGATCTGCGCCGAAAAACCCGGATTACTGACATCCAAAGACAGGTTTGCGCTTAACGCGACTCACGATTTCTCCGCCATCGGCCAGGCAGATATCGTCGTGGTGCCTTACTGGCAGCATGTCCAGCAACGCCCGCCCCAGACGCTTCTCGACAGCCTGGTCCAGGCCAGAGACAACGGGGCGGAGATCGTCGGGCTTTGTCTGGGGTCGTTTGTGCTGGGTTATGCGGGCATTCTCGACGGTAAACGCGCGGCCACGCACTGGGAGTTTGAACATCAGTTTCAGACGCTTTTCCCGGACGTAAAGCTGGATATCAATGCGCTCTACGTCGATGATGGCAATATCATCACCTCTGCGGGTACTGCTGCCGCGCTTGACTGCTGCCTGTACATCATCCGCCAGCGCTTTGGCAGCGTGGTCGCTAACCAGATTGCCCGCCGTATGATCGTACCGCCACACCGCGAGGGGGGGCAGGCACAGTTTATTGCCCAGCCGGTACCGAAAGATACCCGTGACGGACGAATTAACTATTTGATTGACTATCTCCAGCAGCACATTGCCGAACCGCATAATCTGGACTCGCTGGCAGAGGTGGTATCGATGAGCCGCCGCACGCTTACCCGCCATTTTATAAAAGCCACCGGGATGAGCGTGGCCGACTGGCTGACCACCGAGCGCATGCGGCGCAGCCAGATATTGTTAGAAGCCGGGAATATGCCCATTGAAAGCGTGGCAGAGCTGGTAGGGTTTAACTCTGCGGTGACCTGGCGCCAGCAATTTAAGGCGCGTTTTGGCGTGAGTCCGGCAGAATGGCGTAAGACTTTTCGGCTTCGTCATTAATTTATTACTGCTTCCTCGGCGATGCGGCGTTCGATACCCGCTATGTTTCCAACGTAGTGCTCGACCAGACTGATAACCGCTACCTGAACGGTATCGGCTCCGATCTGGATCGGATGCGCTATCTGATGGATAACGCCGCGGCGGCGCAGCAGTCGCTGGGCCTGCAGTTTGGCGTCTCGCTGACTGCGGATCAGATTGCTGCGCTCGACCACAGCTTACTGTGGTGGGAGAAGGACGCTGTCAACGGCGAAACGGCGAAACGGTGATGGTGCCGAAGCTTTACCTGTCGCCGAAGGACGTTACCGTCAATAACGGCAGCGTGATTGCGGGCAACAACGTCACCCTGAAGGGGGGAAGCATCACCAACAGCAGGCGCTGTGGGGGCGGCATCCGGCGAACTGATTGCGACAGCGATTGCCAGACAGCTCTATCCGGACACAGATCCGTCGACGCTGACGGAAGAGCAGAAGCAGACCGTGAGTACGCTGGCATCTGTTTCAGCGGGCATAGCTGGCGGGCTTGCCGGGGGAAATACGGCTGGTGCGGCGGCCGGGGCCAGTACAGGGAAGAATAGTGTTGAGAATAATTTATTCGGCGGTAGTGAAGAGGCTCAGGCAGCGTGGATACGCCAGCACGGCGTCGATATGGCGACCTGTTCCGATAATCCGAGTGGGGCCGCATGTCAGAAAGCAATGAATGAACGTGATGCCGTAGGGGTGGCGCTTGCAACAGGCAGTGTAGCTCTCTTACCCGGTAGCGCTCAGGTCTTATGGGGATTAGGCGCAGGTGCTAATGCTGGTATCAACTATCTAGCTGATGGAACTATAGACCCAACAACAGCTATTATTGGTGGCTGGGTTAATGTGATCAGTGCCGGAAATGGTATTGGAGGAACAGTTGGCTGGAATGCGGCCGGAGGTGCATTAGGAAACTGGCTTGAAGGTAAAGATCCAATATTTAGTAAATGGTGCAGGTTCCGTTGTGGGTTATGGCATTGGCAATGGCCTTAAATGGGGAGTTAACGCTGGTGCGAACTGGTGGAAAGGTGGTTGGGATCCCAAGTTTAACACTGACCTAAGACAGTTTACTGAAGTAAAAGGGGATTATGGTCTTTCAAAAGAAATGAAACCAAGCAATGTGCCAAGCTCAATTGGTGACATTGGTGGTAGTATTTCTTCAGAAGTTGGAGGTAAGTATACAGAGTATAAAATGAAGCAAGTAGGAGATGGTAGATGAAAATACTAAAATATACTCTTCCTCTGGTTTTTTTTATAGTATTTAGTATGGTTTCAATTTTTCTGACAGGGATCGTTTTATATGCATGCGGAGAGGTTTTTTTCTTAGTTTATAAAGGAATACCAATATCTTTTTCACCGAGTATTATTTTGTTTTTAGGTAAAATAAGTATGTACATTGGTAGTTTTGCTGGAGTAATGTTATTGATCGCTAACGTGCTAAAAAAATGATAAAATTCGGCAAGTTGTAGCAAAAAATAATGGGCTGGATCTGAGGCATAATTACTGTGATACAACATTCCAGTGTCTTGATTACCCATAAAAAATAAAAATACATATGGTATATCTGAGAAAAGAGTAAAACTAAGATCTCGCTTACTGAACCGGGATCTTAGTCATTCACATATCTTTGGCTGGTCAATACTGACGACGCTCAGCCCTTCAGCGCATCCCCGCAGTTCACTGGTGGTTGGTCGAAGGCGTTGTCACTTATTAATCACTCAATTTAATGAAGCAAGAAGACAAAAAACTACCCCAGCCTCTCCACCCTCGTCTCCCCCTCCACCATCGACAGCTGATACAGCGAAAACGACCGCTGCTTCTCAATCAACTTCGCCAGTTCCGGCGAGTGGCTGGTGAGCCAGATCTGCGAGTAGCGGCTGGCCTCGGCGATTAAGCTCGCCAGCGCGGGCAGCATCTGCGGGTGCAGGCTATTTTCCGGTTCGTTCAACGCGATAAAGGCCGGTGGGCGCGGGCTTAACAGCGCTACCGCCAGGCACAGGAAGCGCAGCGTGCCGTCGGAAAACTCCGCCGGTTCCAGCGGCCTGCTCAGCCCCTCGCGCTGCATCATCATGCGAAAGCGGCCGCCGGTGTTGTCGCTGTAAAATTCGCAGCCGGGGAAGGCCTGATCAAGAATGCGCATCAGCAACATTTCATCGCCAATCTCGACAATGGTCTGAAATGCGGCCGCCAGGTTGGCGCCGTCGCTGGCCAGTACCGGGGAGCGGAAACCGACCTGCGGGGCACGCATCGCCGAGCCGGACGAGACGGAAAATTCATGATAAAAGCGCCAGTTACGCAGGGACTCGCGCATCTGCGACACTTCCGGGTAGAGATGCGGTTCGCCGAGCTGCCCGAACACCGATTCGTTTTCATACAGCGTGCCGCTGTGAGTCACTTTTTCGTGGTGCACGTTGTTGAGAAACACCGCCTGATTCCTGCGCTTCATCAGCTGTGATGAAGGGCGACGGCGCTGACCGGTAAGCCAGATGGACTCTTCTTTAATGACCGGATCGAGCTGAAACTGGGAGGGATAGGGCAGTTGCTCGACAAAGCCCACCTGCAGCTCGTACTCGTAAGTGTCCGTTTCCACCGCGAGGCTCATCCGCCGGAGCTGGTCGCTACGGGTCTTACCTGCCCAGAACACCTTCAGAATACCGCCTTCATTTGCCAGCGCCTGGGAGAACTGCCCCTGCGCCGCGCTGTGCATCAGGTGTATCGCCTTGTAGATATTCGATTTCCCGGTACCGTTGGGGCCGAAGACGATATTGAGCGCTTCCAGCTCCAGCGACATGTCGCGAATCGAGCGGTAGTTTTGGATGTGCAGGCTTTTGATCACAGGCAGGCTCCTTTTTTGCACTGTAGGCCTGTATATAATTACAGTCTTTAAGGTTAAATGCAAAAAAAGAGACGACAGTGAGGGTGTCGTCTAAACGGGGTACTGCTTTGGGCCTCTGAGGGTCAATGGGGCCTTCGCATTTTTATGATCACTTGACTGCCAGACGCAGACCCAAATCATCAGGATAGGGATCAAAGTAGTTTTGCGTCATCAGATACCGGTCAGGGTATTCGGCCAGGTAGTGCTTCAGCAGCGTGATCGGCGCGAGGATGGGCAACTGCCCGTTACGGTAGTGCAGGATCACGTCGCGAAGTTCGCCGCGCTGGCGGCTGTTTAGCTGGTTACGGAAATACCCCTGAATATGCATCAGCACGTTGGTG
This sequence comes from Enterobacter sp. R-25, assembly GCF_049913205.1. Lineage (NCBI taxonomy): Bacteria > Pseudomonadati > Pseudomonadota > Gammaproteobacteria > Enterobacterales > Enterobacteriaceae > Enterobacter > Enterobacter sp. R-25. Next base: position 73,434 of record NZ_CP183982.1, read on the forward strand.
TGATTTTTCCGCGAGGCAGGTTTCTTCAGGATGGTCATCAGCTTTTCGCGGTACGCCACAAAGAAGGCGTCCAAATCTTCCCACTCGTGCAGCGTGGCAACGAACGGGCCGATTTCACGATAACCCGCCTGATGGTGCGCCAGCAGCTGAAGTTTGTAGCGGCTGTGGAAGTCCAATAGCGCACGGCGCGTCAGACCCTGGGCGCGCAGTGTGTTCAGTTCATGAAGCGCGAAAACACGCTCAACAAAGTTTTCCCGCAACACCGGATCGTGCAGGCGGCCATCTTCTTCCACGGGTAACCACGGCAGGGTTTCAAGGAGGGTGGCAGTGAACAGCCCGACACCCTCCTTGCGGCCCCGGTTGCCGTTTTCATCATACAGCCGCACGCGTTCCATGCCGCAGCTGGGGGATTTTGCACAGACGATAAATCCCGCCAGATCGCCGATTTTAGGCAGATAATCTGCCGTAAAGTCAGCCATCTTTTGCGTAACGTCTTCGTGCGGGGCGTGGCTAAAACGCATCTGGGTTTCACCGCTGTCCGTCACGATAAGACGCAGTGCAGGGCGTGGCGTCGGCAAGCCGATGGCCATCTCAGGGCAGACGGGCCTGAAATTCACCCACTGGGCCAGTTCGTCCATGACAAAGCCCATACGCTTATGTCCGCCGTCGAAGCGAACGGCGGAACCGGTCAAACATCCGCTAATACCGATTACAGGTTTCATTGTCATGGTGTGTGTCTCCAGTTCGTATATCTAAAACTTACACAACATGAGTAATTTGTCCAAGTATTGGCGGAGTTATTTTTTATTATCCTTTAAAATCAATGCGGCTTAACTGCCCTTGTAGGTCGAGTAGCCGTACTGGCTCAGCAGAAGCGGGATGTGAAGTTTCTCGTTGGTTCGGGTCACGGTAAATAGCACTGGGATCTCCGGGAAGAAGGTGTCCAGCTTTTTGCCGTGGAAGTAATCAGCGGTTTTAAAGGTCACTTTATACACGCCTGGCTGCATGTCCTGATCCTGCGGATAGAGTGATTTGATACGTCCGTCGTGGTCGGTTTTGCCGCTGGCAATCTGGGTCCATGTGTTCTGCTGCTGCTGCTTCTCCAGCGTGACGGTAACGTCAGATGGTGGCATCCCGGTTTGCTGGTCGAGAATATGTACGCTCAGGGTGCCGGCAGGGGCGCTAAACGCGGCAGGGGTAAAGGCCATGGCGGCCAGCATCAGCAGAGGGGTTGTTTTTTTCATTGTGTTTTCCTGTGGGGTTGTCAGTCACAGGAAAACGTTAGCATTTGCGGGACGGAAAAATATTCAACTTTTCGTGAAGTTTACCGCAGGAGAAAATAATCAGAGGATAATCACTTCAAGGGATACCTGCTGCTGCCACTGCGCCACCTGCTTTTTCCGTGCGGCGGTCAGTTTACCGCTGGTCACCAGAAGCCATTTGCGCTCGGGGAAAATTTCAGGCGCCAGTGACGTGGAGGGGGTAGGCAAAATATCGATACGGTGTCCTTGTCCGGTACGCGTCAGCGCCTCGAGCCAGATTTCACATGGGTCATTCAGGTACCAGCCACTAAGCAGGATGTTATCACCCGGCGCTTTTTTGTCGCCTTCAAGGCAGAACGAGGCGTAGGCGATGATAATACCGTCGAGGATCTCGCGCAGGGTCATGGCGGCAGGGATGTTGGCTGACATCTGGCTGCGCAACGGACGCAGCACATTTGCAACCAGCTCTGGCCTGGGGTATTCGCGGCCAGCGTCGTAAATCATCTGGCGCAGGGACTCAATTTTCCCGTCCTGCAGGCGTTGCAGCATGGTCTCAAGCAACGTTTGCCAGTTGTTGGTCCGGCGCGGGACGGGGCGTTCCAGTAGCGGTTTGACCTGGCCAATGGGCACGCCTTTTTTCACCCAGTCGAGGATTTTCAGTGCCTGCTGGACGTCCTCATCACTGTACTGGCGATGGCCGCCCTCCGTGCGCTGTGGCTTGAGTAAGCCATAGCGACGCTGCCATGCCCGCAGCGTCGTGGCGGTGATCCCGCTGAGTCTGGCGAATTCGCCGATGGAGTAAGCCATGTCCGTGTCCAGAGTGGAGGAATACTCTCAATATACTACGAATTTTCCCTCACGGGATGAAGCGCCGTAACGGTGCACTACACTTTACTTCCAACCGTGCAAATGAAAGGAATTCTCATGAAACTATGGCCTGTTGTGACTGGTGTCGCCATTGCCCTGACTCTGGTGGCCTGCAAATCCCCTACGCCACCGAAAGGCGTAAAGCCCATTTCAAATTTTGAAGCCAGCCGCTATCTCGGCAAGTGGTATGAAGTCGCCCGCCTGGAAAACCGCTTCGAACGCGGGCTGGAGCAGGTGACCGCCACCTACGGCGAGCGCAGCGACGGTGGCATCAGCGTGCTTAACCGGGGTTTCGACCCGGTCAAAAACAAGTGGAATGAGAGTGAAGGCAAAGCGTACTTTACCGGCGAACCGACGACGGCAGCGCTGAAGGTGTCGTTCTTCGGCCCCTTCTACGGCGGCTATAACGTGATCAAGCTGGACGATAAGTACCAGTATGCGCTGGTGAGCGGGCCGAACCGCGACTATCTGTGGATCCTGTCTCGTACGCCGACGATTCCGGATGCCGTGAAACAGGACTACCTGAATACCGCACGCAGTCTGGGCTTCAAGGTTGATCAGCTGGTGTGGGTTAAGCAGTGAAGATCGTGCTTTCTTCGTAGGGTTTTACTGGCTCGCCTGGATAGACTTCCGTTAAAAGCTCAACGGGGGACGACGACATGAACTGGCAGCCTTTTCGCGGCGACGCACCGGAAAATATGACCATTTTCAGTGCGTCATTTCCGGATATTAGCGACCAGTGGCCGATGAAGGACGACACTGCCCGTGAGATCAATTCGATTAACCGGGCGCTGAAAGCCGACCCGGCGCTTCGTCCTCCGTTGATTGAATACGAAGAGGGGGGACAGGCCGTGCTTGTCCCACAGAACCGTTATTCCGGGCAAGCCTACCGCAATCGTCCGGCGCTCACCGCGTGGCGTACCCGGCTGGTTCCCTCTGCGCTGGCGCTTTTTGTGGTGCAAAACCCGCTGGAGGAGCGCCTGCCAGACGGAACCCGAATGGACAGCGACAGCCGCCAGTGGTTTATCCATGCGAACGATGCCATTGGTGTGCGCTCCCGTGCAAAAGTACTGGCTGCGATGGTGGATAAATACATCCGCAACGGGAACGATAACAATTGGGTGAGCCTGGCAAGCGGGGCTGCAATCCCCGTGCTGGAGGCGCTGCGCGAGGCGAAGCTCGACGGCCAGCAGGTGTATCTGACGCTGGTGGATAAAGACCCTGTGGCGCTCAGTTGGGCCGAAACCATGGCGGCGCAGGAAGGCATTATCGTGGGTGAACAGCTGACCCTGCTCAGGCGCAACTTGCTCCATACGCTGGTGCGTAACGAAGATTTATTGCATGAGCTGGGCGAGCATCAGGCCGAACTGGTGGATGCACTCGGGATTTTCGACTATTTCAACGATGCCGATGCGGTGATTTTCCTCCAGCGTGCGCTGCGGCTGATAAAGCCCGGCGGGGCGGTGATTGTCTCGAATATGCTGGCCAGCAGCCCACAAATCGATTTTATTTTGCGCTGTATCGGCTGGGAGGATATTTACCCGCGGACGCTCCGGCAGCTGCAGGATATTCATATCGCGGCAGGCGTGCCGGTGGAAAATGTCACCGTGGTGGTCCCGAAAGACGGGGTATATGCGGTGATGGAGATTAAGGTGGGGGATGACAAACCGCACGGTCAGTTCCCCCTCCCTGAAGGAGAGGGCTAGGTGAGGGGGGACAGGGCGCTAGAATATTTACCGTTCCTCAGTTGTTCGGTTTACCCGAACAACTACCATGAAGGATTAGCTGGTTTCTTTATTCTCAATGTCTGTTGGGGATTCTTGCTTTTCATGCTCTATCTGCTGACCAGTCTCCTGCACCAACTTCCGGGCCATTTCCTTGATACGCTCTCGACTTTCACAGTTTCGAGAGTTTATTACTTCATTTAAAGTCTTCATTTTATTGCCTCTATGCTTCTGGATACTTGATTTAATCGCTGCGCTCTATAATGATCCCCCTCATGAAAATCGAAACCGCACACCCCTCACACTTCGAACGCCTCGTCACAGTCTGGGAGTCTTCCGTTCGTGCCACCCACCACTTTTTGCAGGAAAGTGATATTGCGGCGCTGCGCCCGTTATTGCTCAACGCGTATCTGCCCAATCTCAAGGTTATGATTGCCCGCGATGAAGCGGGTGTTATTCATGGCTTTTTAGGCGTCGATGAAAACCGCATTGAAATGCTGTTTGTGGATGATGCGAGCCGGGGAAAAGGCGTAGGGAAATTGCTGCTGAACTATGCCATTGCGCATTTCGGTGCGAATGAAGTGGATGTAAACGAGCAAAACCCGCAGGGCGTTGCGTTTTATCAGCATATGGGGTTTGTGCAGGTCGGGCGCTCAGAACGCGACGGACAGGGGAATGCGTTTCCGTTGTTGCATATGAAGCTCCGGGATTAGCGCTTAGCCTGCTTATCCCATTTTACTAAGCCGATGATATCTTTCTCTCCTTCGGCTTCTTTCAGCAGGCGCTGCTTTTTTTCAAACTCAATGTATTCTGAGCATGCCTTTTCATCAGCCGCTTTCTTGCTGATTTTACCTGCCCCTTCTAAAACGTCCCGGTCGTTAAATTGCAGGAACTGATCGAGTTTGGTTTGCCAGTCTCGTAAAAATATCTGCTTGCGGCGTTTGGCCTGATCTTCAGCAAAATCGAGCCACATATTCACGACGCGATTTAGTTCGCTTACTTCATCTTGCGACAGATAATTTTTAGCGGTGGTGACATCGCTTTTGCTGACCTCTTCGCCTTTATAGCTGGTCAGTCCCATATGCGGTTGAGTGGCGTCTGCACGTTGGTGAATCAACTCAGCAGCGGTATGACCCGTGCAGGCAAAATGCAGTTTATTCTGGATGGTCTGGAAGAACTGTGTGGTTTCTTTAAGCGATGGTTGGTAATCAGCGGCTAACGCAAAAATCTCCTTCACGCGGAGATACACCCGGCGTTCGCTGGCTCGAATGTCGCGAATGCGTTCCAGCATTTCATCGAAATAGTCAGGTACGGCGGATGATCCGACAGGCGGATTCTTCAGGCGCTCGTCGTCCATAACGAAACCTTTTACCAGATATTCCTGGAGCGTTTGGGTAGCCCACTGGCGGAATTGGATGCCGCGAGGCGAACGAACACGGTACCCCACAGCAAGTATTGCTTCGAGGGTGTAGTGATCTATCTCTCTGGACACATTACGTTTTCCTTCCTGGCGAACTATCCGGAATTTCCGGATAGTTGAATGTTGATCAATTTCACCCTCGGAAAATATATTCATAAGATGCTCATTGATGGTTCGAACATCTTTACCGTACAGATCGGCCATTGCTGCCTGGGATAACCAGATTGTGTCTGATTCGAAGCGACATTCGACACGTACTCTTCCGTCACCGCTGGCAAACATAATAAATTCGCCTACCGGAGATTGAATTACGTCTTTATCTACCATGTCGCCTCCACACCTTCAACGTCTAACGCTATAAGCACGTAGTATGCCAGAAACAACTGCTAAGCCAGGTGGTTTGTATTTGATTTTGCGAGGAGCTTTCCAGGAAATTGAGTTTTAATCGCGGCAAGCGCTTCCTCTATCTGAATAAGCTTTGCCTTCGTCCGTTTGTAATCATCCTGCAACCTTTGCTCCTGCTCGTTATAAGCCATCAGAACGATGCACCCTTTCATGACCTTTACCGTGACCTGCTTTCCGGTATCAAAACCCGCGGCACGTAGCCATTTGCCGGAAAGGATAATTTTCGGCGTGGATTTGTCGAAAACATTCGGGCGGTATCCCACAATTAACGAACGCTCGGTTCCGGACTGGTCGGTGTCTGGGTTAGAATGCGAATCAGCCATAATCAACTCCTTGATAGTTGGTGAGGTTAGACGCTCCGGTTGTGTTCCCGCACATCGGGGCGTTGCAAAGACAGGAGGTATAGGTGGCCTCCTATGTGTGTGAGATTAAATGGATAGGTGGCGTCATGTCAATCATATCGCGCGAAAAAAAACCAAAAGGCGGCGGACAGTCTCCGCAATTTAAGATGCGTATTGATCCGGCATTGAAGGAACAGTTGGATGCTGTAGCGGCTGAGGAAGGAGTGAGTCTCGCCAGCTGGCTGAAGGAGCTGGCGAGGGATGCATTGAGATCTAAAGGAATTGAACCTAACGGTTAGAGATAATATTCAAAAATTCAATCATCATTAAAGCCTATAATGTGAAACTCTGCGCCTGAAGATTTTATTGCATTGTCGGAACTAACTAACAGTACGTCTAATTGTCTTTTGATATTATTATTATGTGATTTCAAATAATAGCTCTTAGTTGTATGGGGCTGTATAACTATCACACGGGTTTTTATTTTATTAGGGTTGGCGTTTAAAGTTGTAAGTTTATTTAAAAAATCAGAAGATTGTATTAATTTATTTTCATGCCAACACATTTTATTTTTAGAATTAGCAGCCCTTTCAGTTAGATCCTGAATGAGGTTTTTACGATTTGAGTATCTAAGGTTTTTTACTGCTTGACTCAAAACAATATCATGAGCACCAACAGATATTCTTCTACCACTGCTAATACTATTGGCTGCTTTTATATGAATCAGAGATACTATAGTCGTTCCAAGATACTCATCGATATGAATAAAATCTGCTTTTTCTCCCGCGCCATCGTCGCAATATAACCAACCTGTAGGTTTTTCAGTAGTATTGAAATTTTCGTAAGTATTCCAACGACTATTCCATCTATTCCTTACCCAGCAAAAAAGAGAATCCTGCATTCCTATCATGCTTAAATCGAGTTTTTCTGACACTAAAGGTTTCTCTTTACAGATATCAAATTTCTCGAAGTCAGCCCAAATGAACCTATTATATTCAACATCTTTATAATCGGTTTTAAAAATCCATGTATTTACTATCGCATGACCGGACTCATACCAACACTTAATTAATTCAGGGTATTTAAGAATCTTAGCGTAATTATTGAGTATATCTTTTTTTTGTGGAATTGGATGGAGGCTACAAATCTCAAAAGAAACTTCATATTCTTTTATTATTAACTTTACGCTAATATCGCCGCAATGAACATTTTCATAAAAAACTTTTAGTGAAAAGGATGAGCCTATGTTAGGCGAGATTTCAGTCTTATATTTCTTGGAAATCTTTCTTAGTAATTCAGATTTTGTAATGCTCATTTCGTAAGGAACGAAATCGGGATCAAGCACGGAAAAATCATAAGCATCTTTTACGCCTGTTAACTCATTTATTGGGCTAGCTAAAATGCCTATTGGCGAAAGGTTGTTTTGGTCGTTAGAGTTTAGCATGTCCAATATTTCGATAACATTTTTTTCAAAAGTTTCCCAATCTTTACATGGACCTTTCCAAATAGATGACTTAAAGGGATTTAGCCCTATTGTTTTATTATTGATACCAATTTCGGTTCGCACAGCAGACATCATGTAAGATTGATCCTCTAAAGGATCTAAAGATTCTGCTACACTATTGCCGCCCAATACTTTTGAATCAGCCTTAAAAGTATTCTTTCCATGTATACCTAACAACCATAACATCTTGATATTATCTTCATTAATAAATAAGTGATTTAATTTAGATATTTCAACAGGATGTAAGTATGGCAGTGACGTGCTTTTAAAATACTCCCTTATCGAGTCTTTCATTCCTTTTTCTGAAAAATAAAATGCCACATAACTACCAAGGTTAAAAGTCAAAGCAACATGATTTTCTGTATCATGAATATCATTTCTGCTGGTCCAGCTTGGGATTTTTTTTATAGAGTAAGGAGAGATAAATAGTGTGGAATCCTTAATTAGTTCAGTTGATAATGGATATTTTAATATATCTCCTTCATTATAAATTTTAGTATCTATAATTTGCATTATAGATTCATGTATAAATTTAGGCGTGTAGTTTGATTTATTAAAACCAACTAAAACAGAGAAAAAAGGCGAAAGATGTTCCTTTTGAATATCGTTCATAACGATCTCATTAATTATAGGAAGTGGGAAATGAGATGTATATATGAATTTTTAGAATGATCTAGTGATGTCCATCACATATGAAAAGAATTTTGGCGGAAGATCACAGGAGTCGAACCTGCCCGGGAACGCTGGCGTCCCCAACTGGATTTGAAGTCCAGCCACCTCACCGGAGATGACGATCTTCCGCGCCTGCATTGCTACATGGAGGCGGGGCGCATTATAGCTACTTTCAGGCATTTACCACATACCCCGGCACACTTTTTTCACCTCTCTTTTGACCTTAACACCCCTGTTTCAGTTAATTCCTAAGAAAATCCTCAGGTTAGCATTTCGTGCTCGTCAATATTTACCGCGATCACAAAAAACAAGAAACGTAACCAGCTAACCAGAAAACGCAATACCCGCTCCTGAAACAATGGTTTAAAAATCTGTAACCGGTCTCAGCGCCCCCTACAGCGTGAAGGATAAAAAAATGAGCGACGTATTGTCAGTAAAAGAGAAGATTGGTTACGGCATGGGTGACGCCGCCAGCCACATCATTTTCGATAACGTTATGTTGTACATGATGTTTTTCTATACCGATATCTTCGGCATTCCTGCCGGGTTTGTCGGCACGATGTTCCTGCTGGCACGTGCGCTGGATGCGATTTCGGACCCGTGCATGGGCCTGATCGCCGACCGTACCCGCAGCCGCTGGGGTAAATTCCGGCCATGGATACTGTTCGGTGCCATCCCGTTCGGCATTGTCTGCGTGCTGGCCTACACCACGCCGGACCTTAGCCTCAACGGCAAAATGATCTATGCCGCCATTACCTACACGCTGCTGACGCTGCTCTATACCGTGGTTAACATCCCTTATTGCGCCCTGGGCGGTGTGATCACCAACGACCCGACGCAGCGTATCTCCCTGCAGTCCTGGCGCTTTGTGCTGGCGACCGCGGGCGGCATGCTCTCGACGGTACTGATGATGCCGCTGGTTAACCTGATTGGTGGCGATGACAAAGCGTTCGGTTTCCAGGGCGGGATCGCCGTGCTGTCGGTGGTCGCGTTCCTGATGCTGGCGTTCTGCTTCTTCACCACCAAAGAGCGCATCCAGGTGCCGCCGAGCACCACCTCCATGCGCGAAGACCTGCGAGATATTTGGCACAACGACCAGTGGCGTATTGTTGGCGTGCTGACCATTCTTAATATCCTCGCCGTCTGCGTGCGTGGCGGCGCGATGATGTACTACTGCACCTGGATCATGGGCTCGCCGGAAATCTTTGTCGCGTTCCTCACCACCTACTGTGTCGGCAACCTGATTGGCTCTGCGCTGGCGAAACCGCTCACCGACTGGAAATGCAAGGTCAGCATCTTCTGGTGGACCAACGCCGCCCTGGCAGCGGTCAGCGTGGCGATGTTTTTCGTTCCCATGCATGCCACGGTGGTGATGTTCACCTTCATCTTTGTGATTGGGGTGTTGCATCAGCTGGTGACGCCGATCCAGTGGGTCATGATGTCCGATACCGTCGACTACGGCGAATGGACCAACGGCAAGCGTCTTACCGGCATCAGCTTCGCGGGCACGCTGTTTGTGTTGAAACTCGGCCTGGCGCTGGGCGGTGCGATGATCGGCTGGATGCTGGCAGGAGGTGGTTATGACGCCGCAGCTAAAACCCAGAACAGCGCGACCATCAGCATCATTATCGGCCTGTTCACCCTGGCCCCGGCGGTCTGCTATGTGCTGAGCGCCATCATCGCCAAACGCTACTACACCCTGAAAACGCCTTTCCTGACCAAAATCATGAGCGAGCTGGCACACGGCGCGCGCCGCAATCAGCAGGAGTTTGACAACCTGCCGGTGAGTAAAGAATTACAGAACTAAGAGGACGATAGTATGAAAATCAGTGATGGAAACTGGCTCATTCAACCGGGCCTGAACGTCACCTGCCCGGTTCAGGTGTTCGATGTAGAGCAGCAGGGCAATGACCTTGTGGTGTACGTGGCGCCGCGTGATGTACGAGAACGTACCTGGCAGCTTGATACCCTGATGTTCACTGTCCGTCTTTTCTCCCCGCAGGAAGGGATTGTCGGCGTGCGTATCGAGCACTTCCAGGGCGCGCTGAACAACGGTCCGCACTATCCTCTGAATGTCATCAAAGAGATGAACGTTGAGATTGAAAACAATGCCGAATTTGCTGAGCTGAAAAGCGGTCACCTCAGCGTGCGCGTCACCAAAGGCGAGTGCTGGGCGCTGGATTTTCTGCGCAACGGACAGCGTATTACCGGCAGTCAGCTGAAAAACAACGGTTACGTGCAGGATACCCGTACCGATCGTCATTATGTTTTTGAGCGTCTGGATCTGGGCGTAGGTGAAACGGTCTACGGCCTCGGCGAGCGCTTTACCGCGCTGGTGCGTAACGGCCAGACGGTCGAGACCTGGAACCGCGACGGCGGCACCAGTACCGAGCAGTCATACAAAAATATCCCGTTCTATCTGACCAACCGCGGCTACGGGGTGCTGGTGAACCACCCGGAAAACGTGTCGTTTGAAATTGGCTCCGAGAAGGTCTCCAAAGTGCAGTTCAGCGTAGAAGGTGAATATCTCGAGTACTTTGTGATCGACGGCCCGACGCCAAAAGAGGTGCTCAACCGTTATACGCGATTCACCGGACGCCCGGCGCTGCCGCCCGCGTGGTCATTCGGCCTGTGGCTGACCACGTCGTTTACCACTAACTACGATGAAGCCACGGTGAACAGCTTTATTGATGGCATGGCGGAGCGCGACCTGCCGCTGCACGTCTTCCACTTCGACTGCTTCTGGATGAAAGCCTTCCAGTGGTGTGATTTTGAATGGGACCCGGTGACTTTCCCGGATCCGGAAGGGATGATCCGCCGCCTGAAGGAGAAAGGGCTGAAGGTTTGCGTGTGGATTAACCCGTATATCGGCCAGAAGTCGCCGGTATTCCAGGCGCTGAAGGAAAAAGGGTATCTGCTCCGGCGTCCGGACGGTTCCCTGTGGCAGTGGGACAAATGGCAGCCGGGCCTGGCGATTTATGACTTCACTAACCCGGACGCGTGCCGGTGGTATGCCGACAAGCTGAAAGGCCTGGTGGATATTGGCGTCGACTGCTTTAAGACCGACTTTGGCGAGCGCATCCCGACGGACGTCCAGTGGTTTGACGGTTCCGATCCGCAGAAGATGCACAACCACTACGCATACCTATATAACGAACTGGTGTGGAACGTACTGAAAGAAACGGTGGGCGCGGATGAGGCGGTGCTGTTTGCCCGCTCGGCGTCGGTAGGTGCGCAACAATTCCCGGTGCACTGGGGTGGCGACTGTTACGCCAACTACGAGTCGATGGCGGAAAGCCTGCGCGGCGGGCTGTCGATTGGTCTGTCCGGCTTTGGCTTCTGGAGCCATGACATCGGTGGGTTTGAGAACACCGCGCCGGCACACGTCTACAAACGCTGGTGCGCGTTTGGGCTGTTATCCAGCCACAGCCGCCTGCATGGCAGCAAATCTTACCGCGTACCGTGGGCGTACGATGATGAGTCCTGTGATGTGGTGCGTCACTTCACTCAGCTGAAATGTCAGATGATGCCGTATCTCTATCGCCAGGCTGCCCTGGCTCGCGAGTATGGCACACCGATGCTGCGGGCGATGATGCTGGAGTTCCCGGACGATCCGGCATGCGATTACCTCGACCGTCAGTACATGCTGGGGGAGTCGGTGATGGTAGCCCCGGTATTTTCTGAGGCCGGTGACGTGCAGTTTTATCTACCGGAAGGGCGCTGGACCCATCTCTGGCATAACGATGAAATCAAGGGCAGCCGCTGGCATAAACAGCAGCATGATTTCCGCAGCCTGCCGGTCTATGTGCGCGATAACACCCTGCTGGCGTTGGGCAACAATCAACAGAAACCGGACTACGCCTGGAACGAAGGGACAGCTTTCCAGCTGTTTAACCTGGGCGATGGCGCGATGGCGGTGAGCGAAGTGCCCGCGGCGGACGGTTCTGTAGTATTTACGCTGAAAGCCACACGCAGCGGCGACACCGTGACCATTACCGGCACAGGTGACGCACGAAACTGGTCGGTCTGCTTGCGCAACGTGCAGAAACTGAGTGGCGTAAAAGGCGGCTCAGAGGCCGGGAGCGAGTGGGGCGTGGTGGTGAAAGCGGAGGGTAATGAGGTGGTGGTACACCTTTAATTTTCCTCACCCTGACCCTCTCCCCAACGGGGGGAGGGAAGGGTTTGCTTCTTCTTCCTTTCAGGGAGAGGGCAGGGGTGAGGATAGTGTCGACACCTCTCCCCCCGTCATCGTCTGTTGCACCTGCTGTTTATCCATATTTACCGCATTCAGTTTCCCGTTAACCGTCGGCTTCAGCGGTGCGTTGGCCTGCACGCTGCCGCTGGCGGTTAGCTGGATATTGCCATCACCGCCAATGGGCAGCGCCGGCCAGCCCCACGCCTGCAGCACGTTGAGCGGCACGCCGCGTCCGTTCAGGCTGATTGTGGTCTGCCGTGGCGGAAGCTGTGAAACCGTCGCCGTGGCTTCCAGAATGCCTTTTTCGGTGAAAGCGCTCAGGTCGGTAATGTTTACCGTTGAGGCGTTAGCGTTCAGCGCCAGCGACGGACGACGCACGTCCACGCGGTTAAAGGTCGCCGCCGCGCCGTTCAGCGTTGCGCTGCCACCCCATACGCCCCACTGGCGATCTTTCGCCAGCTGCAGGTTCGCACCATAGCCATCAAGAGAGGTGATTTGCCACGGGAAAGCCGGGTCGATATCAATAACCAGGTTGCGGCTCAAGCCGAATTTTTTCAGCGTCAGGCTGTTCAGCCATTCCGGTAACGGCTCCATCCACAGCGTTTTCCAGTTCTGCGGCAGGGTGTATTCCAGCCCGGCGATGGCGACATCGTCCAGTACCAGCGCGTTACCCTCGCGCAGCCAGTTGCCGGAAGCGCGTACCATGCCGCCCTCCCAACGGGAGGTAAACTGGCGCAGCGCCACGCCTTGCGGGGAGAACTCCGCATTCATGATCGGGTCGAACAGATGCAGAGAGCCATAAATAAACTCGCTGGCGTTCATGGACAAACGCCCCTCCTGACTTTGCCAGTCGCCTTTGCTGAGTGTCAGGTTGCGCAGGCTTAAATCGAGATCGGTCACCGCCCAGTCCGGCCCCTGCAGGCGTGCGTCAGTCACTTCCAGACGGCCAATCTGCAGCGAGGGAATGGTGGTTAGGGGCGCGAAGAAATCCACCAGTGACTTATCGCTTTGCAGGCGGATCTCATTCAGACGCATGGTGTCGATAATCCAGCTGCCGTCAGCGTTGCGCAGGGCGGACCCGGTGAGCGAACCGCGCGCCATATCGGCACCAATGGTGTTCAGCACCACCTCTTTGCCGTTGAGTTGTCCCTGAATCAGCACGTTGGTGGCCGGCACGCCGTTCAGGGTAAGCGAGCCTGCGCTCACCTGGATCTGTGCGTTTTTACCCAACACATTGCCTGCTTCTGGCTGCCACGGGCTGACGCCGCCCGTTACTTTCTGTGCGCTGAGATCCCATTCCGTATTGGGGCTGTTAAAGGCCATGTTGTTCAACTGCAAACGGTCCGCCTGGAACGGGAGCGGTGCCGTCTGAGGAGAAAGATTAAGCGTGCCATCGAACAGGGTAATGGTGTCCATGTGCAGCGGATCGGTGACCTGTCGGCTACTCAGACCAATATCGACTTTCCTGGCCACCAGCGTGGCGGGTTTACCGTCGCGGCCAAACGTGACGTTTTCCAGAATGATGTGGGAAGGTGACGAAAAGCGGTGATCCATCAGGTCGAAATTGAGTTCGTAATCGGTATTCACCGTTATCCAGTTGCTGGCCTGAGATGCTCCCCAGCGGGTCTGGAGCAGAATATAGAGCGCCAGCACCACAATGAGCAGGGCCACCAGAAGATAGACGAGTACCTTTCCAATAAATTTCATGGTCTTCCATCCCGCGAAACGCACATAAGGGAGTTATGCACGATTTATGCGCAATGCTCAAGGCGGGAATGGTGTAAAGAGATGTCACGGCAGGCGTTGACAGCCTGCCGTGAGGGCGATCAATTTTTCTCAGGCGGGAAAACGAGGTTCAGAACAATCGCGGTGATACCGCCTGCCGCAATGCCGGAAGAGAGCAGGTTTTTCACCCAGTCCGGGGCAAACTGCAGGATCAGCGGTTGCTGTGAAACACCCAGACCCACGGCCAGCGACAGGGCAATGATCATGATGGCGCGGCGGTTCAGCGGTTCGCGGGAGACGATACGTACACCGGAAGCCGCGATGGTCCCGAACATCACCAGCGTTGCGCCGCCCAGCACCGGTTCAGGTATATGCTGCACAAAACCGCTTACCGCCGGGAACAGGCCGAGGACGATCAGCATCAGCGCCACCACAAAACCGACGTAGCGGCTGGCAACGCCAGTCAGCTGGATCACGCCGTTGTTCTGGCCGAAGCAGGAGTTCGGGAAGGTGTTGAAGACCGCAGAGACAAACGAGTTCAGGCCATTCGCCAGTACGCCGCCTTTCAGGCGTTTCATATACAGCGGGCCGGAGACCGGCTGCTCGGAGACATCAGACGTGGCGGTGATATCGCCAATCGTCTCCAGCGAGGTGATCATAAAGACCAGCATCAGCGGCAACAGCAGACCCCAGTCAATGCCCAGGCCGTAGTACAGCGGCGTTGGAATGGTGATCAGCGCACTGTTGGTCTGCGGGGTGTTCTCCGGCAGCATACCCAGCGCCCAGGCCAGCAGATAACCGGCCGCCATGGCGATCACCAGCGATGCCACACGCAGATACGGGTTACGCTGACGGTTAAGCAGAATAATGATTGCCAGCACCACGCCGGCCAGCAGCAGGTTTTTCGGTGCACCAAAAGTGTGGTCGCTCATTGCCGCATAACCGCCACCGATGGAGGTCAGGCCAACCTGAATCAGCGACAGGCCAATGATCATCACCACCACGCCAGATACCAGCGGCGTGATCACGCGACGCGCCAGGTGCAGTACCCGGGAGATCACCATCTCGGTGCAGCTGGCCAGCATCAGCGTGCCAAACAGCGCCGCCATCATGGTCGGAACATCCGCGCCGCCGGTTTTGAGGGCTGTACCGCCCATGATCAGCGGTGCGACAAAGTTAAAACTGGTGCCCTGGATCGACAACAATCCAGACCCCACCGGGCCCCACGCTTTAATTTGAATAATGGACGCCACGCCGGAGGCAAAGAGGGACATACTGATGATGTGCTGTGTATCCTGAGCCGGTAAACCAAGCGCCTGGCAGATCAGCAGCGCCGGGGTGATCACCGCAACGAACATAGCCAGCAGGTGTTGGCAGGCGGCAAAGAGCGTCTGAGGAAGAGGCGGACGGTCTTCAAGGCGGTAAATCAGTTCGCTATTTTGCTTCTGCGCAATCGGTTGCGCATCGGGAGACTCAAGGGTGTTAACGGACATCGGCGACAATCCCACGGTGGAAAAGCGGGCATTTTATCTGACCACCTGGTAAAAGCAAACGATTGCCAACAAAAAAAGACAAGAAAATCTGCCGCTGTGAGCAGGTTTTCTACAACCCATGGGGAAAAAAAATTACACTTTTTGCGCCGGCGGCTCATGACGAGCGCAAGCCGGCCCAGGATAACGCCGCGTGTGTATGGAACACGCGCATAACAGGAGCCTTTTATGATTCATCTCGATACGTTGTCGACCCTTGTTGCCGCAACGCTGGTCTTACTGCTTGGCCGTAAGCTCGTACACAGCGTTTCCCTTCTGAAGAAATACACCATTCCTGAACCTGTTGCCGGCGGACTGCTGGTGGCGCTGGCCCTGCTGGTGCTGAAGAAAAGCATGGGCTGGGAAATTGATTTTGATATGTCCCTGAAAGATCCGCTGATGCTGGCCTTCTTTGCCACCATTGGCCTGAATGCCAACCTGGCGAGCCTGCGGACGGGTGGCAAAGTGCTCGGCGTATTTCTGATCGTGGTGGTAGGGCTGCTAGTGATGCAAAACGCCATTGGTATCGGGATGGCCACGCTGCTGGGGCTGGATCCGCTGATGGGGCTGCTGGCCGGATCAATCACCCTCTCTGGTGGCCACGGTACCGGGGCGGCGTGGAGCAAGCTGTTTACTGAGCGCTACGGCTTTGAAAACGCCACCGAAGTGGCGATGGCCTGCGCCACCTTCGGTCTGGTGCTGGGCGGCCTGATCGGCGGGCCGGTGGCGCGGTATCTGGTGAAGCACTCTGGTACGCCAGACGGAAGACCGGACGATGAGCTGGTGCCCACTGCCTTTGAAAAACCCGACGTCGGGCGCACCATCACTTCGCTGGTGTTGATTGAAACTATCGCGATGATTGCCATCTGCCTGACGGTGGGCAAAGTGGTTGCGCAATGGCTGGCAGGTTCAGCGTTCGAGCTCCCGACGTTTGTGTGCGTGCTGTTTGTTGGGGTGCTGCTGAGTAACGGTCTGGCGCTGATGGGCTTCTACCGCGTATTTGAACGTGCCGTATCGGTGCTTGGCAACGTCTGCCTGTCGCTGTTCCTGGCGATGGCCCTGATGAGCCTCAAGCTCTGGGAGCTGGCCTCACTGGCACTGCCGATGGTGGCTATTCTGGCCGTTCAGGCACTGTTTATGGCGTTCTACGCCATGTTTGTAACCTGGCGCATGATGGGTAAAAACTACGATGCAGCAGTGCTGGCGGCCGGGCATTGTGGGTTTGGTCTGGGGGCAACGCCGACGGCTATCGCCAACATGCAGGCGATCACCGAACGTTTTGGGCCTTCGCATATGGCGTTTCTGGTGGTCCCGATGGTCGGGGCGTTCTTCATTGATATCGTCAACGCGCTGGTGATCAAGCTTTACCTGATGCTGCCGATGTTTGCCTGAGATCAGGCGTTGGAATAGCGTTCAGTTTCCGGCATCCAGCGCTCAATTAACGCTGCCGCCTGTTCGGGGTAGCGCTCATGAATATGGCGTGCGAGGCGCTGAACTTCGGGGATCATGGCCTGATCGCGCAGTAAATCCGCCACTTTGAATTCGGCGTTACCCGTCTGACGCGTGCCCAGCAGTTCGCCTGGGCCGCGGATCTCCAGGTCTTTTTGTGCAATCACAAAACCGTCGTTACTGTCGCGCAGCACCTGCAAACGCATCTGTGCGGTTTTCGAGAGCGGTGCTTTGTAGAGCAGCACGCAGTGAGAGGCGACAGCACCGCGGCCAACGCGGCCGCGCAGCTGATGGAGTTGCGCAAGGCCAAGACGCTCCGGGTTTTCGATGATCATCAGGCTGGAATTGGGCACGTCTACGCCGACTTCAATCACCGTTGTGGCAACCAGCAAATGCAGTTCACCCTGTTTGAACGACTGCATCACCGCCTGTTTCTCAGTAGGCTTCATCCGCCCGTGAACCAGACCCACGTTCAGCTCGGGCAGCGCCAGCTTCAGCTCTTCCCATGTCGCTTCCGCGGCCTGCGCTTCAAGCAGTTCAGACTCTTCAATTAACGTGCAGACCCAGTAGGCCTGACGGCCTTCGTGAGTGCAGGCGTTGCGCACGCGGTCGATGATATCGCTCCGGCGTGTGTCCGGAATGGCGACCGTGGTGACCGGTGTACGGCCCGGCGGCAGTTCGTCGATGGTCGATGTATCGAGATCGGCGTAGGCGGTCATTGCCAGGGTGCGCGGGATAGGTGTGGCAGTCATGATCAGCTGATGCGGGTGGAAGCCCTGCTGCAGCCCTTTCTCCCACAGCGCCAGACGCTGGTGTACACCGAAGCGGTGTTGTTCGTCGATAATCACCAGGGCAAGACCATTAAACTGTACCTGCTCCTGGAAAATCGCGTGCGTGCCGACAATCATCTGTACCTGACCGCTGGCAATGGCGTCCTGTTGTGCCTGACGCGCTTTACCTTTTTGCTTCCCGGCAAGCCAGCCCACTTCAATCCCAAGCGGGGCAAACCACGCGCGGAAGTTATTAGCGTGCTGTTCAGCCAGCAGTTCGGTGGGGGCCATTAGCGCCACCTGCCTGCCGTGGGCAATTGCGCGCAGGGCAGCCAGGGCTGCAACCAGCGTTTTACCGGACCCCACATCCCCCTGAACCAGGCGCATCATGGGCACATCAAGCGCCATATCGCGTTCGATCTCGGCCGTGACGCGTGCCTGTGCACCGGTGGGTTTAAACGGCAGTGAGGCCAGCAGCTTATCTTTGAGTTCATCTCGTGAGCTTAAGGGCTGGGCATGAAAACGCTGCGCGCCCGCCCGTACCGCCAGCATGCTCAGGTTATGAGCCAGTAATTCCTCAAGGATAAGACGCCGTTGAGCGGGGTGTTTGCCGCTTTCCAGGTCGCTAAGCTGCAGGGTTGGCGGCGGGCGGTGCAGGGTGCGCAGCGCCTCGGGCAGACTCATCATGCCCTGAGCCAGCTCAGGCGGCAGTAGCTCGGTAATGGCGCAGGTATCCAGCCGTTCCAGCGCCTGGTCAGTGAGCTTACGCAGCGTTGCCTGCTTGATGCCTTCGGTCGTCGGATAAACCGGGGTCAGAGTCTCCTGCAGCTCCGGCGTGCTCAGATCTCCCTGAACGCGATACTCCGGGTGGATCATCTCTGCGCCGTATTTCCCGCGTTTGGCTTCACCATAGGCCAGCACCCTGCGACCGGTCGCAAGGCTGTTTTTCATGGCCGCATTGAAGTTGAAAAAGCGCAGGGTGAGAATGCCGGTGCCGTCGCTGATCTGACAGGTCATCATCCGGCGTCCGCCAAAGGTGATATTGCAGTTCAGTACTTCGCCTTCAACGGTGGCGTAAATGGCAGGCAGCAGATCGCCAATCTTATAGAGTTGGGTGCGGTCTTCATAACGCAGGGGGAGATGGAGCAGGAGATCCTGCACGGTGTGCAGGCCAATTTTTGCCAGTTTACTGCTTTGCGCCGCACCTACGCCCGTCAGGCTATTGAGCGGTATGGCATCCAGCAGACGGCCTTTCATCGGTTATCCTGCGTACTGCATGGTGGCCCACCACTCGGCATCGGCTTCAATTTCGCCCTGCGCGTTGACGTGGGGGTACGGCAGTTTTTTCTGTTTCGCGACGCGAGCCAGCACCGGGTAACCACCTTCGAACAGCAGGCGCTGCTGCTCCTCTTCCGGCAGCATGCTGTTGCTGCGCTTGTACATACCCGCGTTCTGACGCTGGCGCTGCGCTTCATAGAGAATGAGCGCAGAGGCCACGGAGACATTGAGAGACTGCACCATGCCGATCATGGGGATGATGATATCCTGATCCGCCAGATCCAGCGCTTCCTGGGTGATCCCGGTTTTCTCCTGACCCATCAAAATACAGGTCGGGCGGGTGTAGTCGATCTCACGAAAATCGACGGCTTTTGCGGACAGGTTAGTGGCCAGGACCTGCATACCGCGACCTTTCAGGTGCGATACGGCTTCGCCAATAGTCTGGTGGGTTTTGACAGACACCCAGCTGTTACTGCCTGCGGCAGTTGAAGCCATGGTTCGCATGCGGGCACCCGGCCAGACGGCGTGCACTTCATGCACGCCTACGGCGTCTGCGGTACGGACAATTGCAGAGACGTTATGAGGTTTGTGGACCTGCTCCATGCAGACCGTCAGGTCAGGCTGACGCCTGGCGAGCATTTCGCAGATACGCTCGTAACGTTTTGAATTCATAAGTCTAGTTTCGGTTACGGGTGACTTTAATCACGTCCGGCATCACGCGGATCTTGCGCATAATGTTCGCCAGATGCACGCGGTCACGGGCGGTCAGACGAATAAAGGCGCTGTAGACGCGGCCATCTTTCTCTTCCGTGTTCAGGCTCTGAATGTTGGAAGAGGCCGTATTGATTGCTGCCGTCAGGTTCGCCAGGGCGCCCTGGTGGTTGAACATATCCACCTTAATTTCGGTGATAAATTCCTGTGCCGTCTCTTTATCCCACTCGACTGCCATGAACTTCTCCGCCTCTTTTTGATAGCCGCGGATGTTACGACAGGATTCGTGGTGGATAACCAGCCCTTTACCCGGACTGACGTGCGCAATAATCGGGTCACCCGGGATAGGACGGCAACATTTCGCGAAGGTGATAAGTACGCCGTCCGCGCCTTTGATCGGCAGATGACCGTGGCTTTGCGTCGTCGTCGGGATCGCCGTGGTATCACCCTGCTGCAGGTTCTTCGCCACGACCACGCTCATGGCGTTGCCGAGGCCGATTTCTGCCAGCAGATCATCAAGCGAGGCGAGCTTCATGCGCTCCAGCTCACGCTGAATGTTCTCTTTCGGGATTTCAGCCAGCTTACGGCTACCACCCAACGCATGGTTGAGCAGACGACGCCCCAGGCTGACGGAATCATCGCGCTTGAGGTTTTTCAGCAACTGGCGGATTTTGGCGCGTGCTTTGGAACTCACGACAAAGTTCAGCCAGGCCGCGTTCGGACGTGCGCCCGGTGCGGTAATAATTTCCACCGTCTGGCCGCTGGAAAGCGGCTGAGAGAGCGGATAAGGCTGCCTGTCGACACGCGCGCCCACGCAGGCGTGGCCGATATCGGTATGCACGGCGTAAGCAAAGTCGACCGGCGTAGCGCCTGCAGGCAGTTCGACAATGCGGCCTTCTGGGGTGAAAACGTAAATCTCATCCGGGAAGAGATCGGATTTAACGCTCTCGATAAATTCAAACGAGCTACCCGCACTCTGCTGCAGTTCCAGCAGGCTTTGCATCCAGCGCTGGGCGCGGATTTGTGCGGTTGTACTGCTTTCGCCACCGTGCTCTTTATAAGCCCAGTGTGCAGCCACACCCATCTCCGCCATCTGGTCCATGTCTTCGGTGCGGATCTGCACTTCAACAGGCACGCCGTGTGGACCGATCATCGAGGTGTGCAAA
This sequence comes from Enterobacter sp. R-25, assembly GCF_049913205.1. Lineage (NCBI taxonomy): Bacteria > Pseudomonadati > Pseudomonadota > Gammaproteobacteria > Enterobacterales > Enterobacteriaceae > Enterobacter > Enterobacter sp. R-25. The sequence goes on from NZ_CP183982.1 coordinate 94,452, forward strand.
GATTGATAGCCGTTCGCTTTTGGAATGGCGATGTAATCTTTCATGCGCCCTGGACGCGGTTTGTACAGGCTGTGCATCTGGCCCAGCACGCGGTAGCAGGTATCAGAGTCGTGGACGATCACGCGGAACGCGTAGATATCCATGATCGAATGAAAACGCTGCTCTTTGAGCACCATTTTGCAGTAGATGGAGTACAGATGTTTTTCGCGACCGCTGACGCGGCACGGAATTCCCGCTTCCTGTAAACGTCCTTCAATTTCAGAGAGGATCTTTTGAATCATCTCTTTACGGTTGCCGCGTGCGGCTTTCACCACCTCTTTAATCACGCGATAGCGGTTCGGGTATAACGCTTCAAAACCCAGCTCTTCCAGCTCGGTTTTAATGTGGTGGATACCTAAACGGTGCGCCAGCGGACTGTAGATTTCGAGGGTTTCACGGGCAATGCGGCGACGTTTGTCCGGGCGAAGTGAGCCCAGCGTGCGCATATTGTGGGTACGGTCAGCAAGTTTGATAAGAATGACGCGGATATCCTGCACCATCGCCATAATCATCTTGCGAAAGTTTTCGGCTTGCGCCTCTTTCTTGTCGCGGAATTTCAGCTTATCAAGCTTAGAGACCCCTTCCACCAGCTCGGCAACGCTTTTGCCAAACAGCTGTTCCATATCCTGGTAGGTGGCAGGGGTATCTTCGATCACATCATGCAGCAGGGCAGCCATCAGCGTTTCGTAGTCGAGTTTCATCTCGGCCAGAATACAGGCCACCGCTACCGGGTGCGTGATATAGGGTTCACCGCTTGAACGTGCCTGGCCCTCGTGAGCGTCACGTGCAACGAGATACGCCTGCTGAAGACGCTTAATCTGGTCTTCAGGCAGGTAAGTTTGAATCAGTTGATTCAGGCTTTCAAACAGATACAAGGGCGACCCGCAGGTTTAATTAACGACGACCTTCAGCAATGGCGGTTACGGCCTGCAGTTCTGCGGCTTCCTGCTCTTGCTGCTCCTGGCGCTCACGTACGTCGAGGATCTGATTGTTGATCAGACCTTCTTCGATTTCGCGAAGTGCAATAACGGTAGTTTTATCGTTTTCTTCCGGTACCAGCGGATCTTTACCGCCTACCTGCATCTGACGAGCGCGACGCGCGGCGACCAGCACCAGGTCAAAACGGTTACCAATTTTCTCTACAGCGTCCTGAACAGTTACGCGTGCCATACTTAAAATGCTCCACAGGTGAAGAAATGACTGGGCATGATACTGAAAGTGGGTTCAGTCTGCCAACAGTTTGGTGATTAATGCGTCATGTCGCTGCTTCTGGCGGCTCATACGCAAGCGTTCTGCGCGAAGAATGGTTTTGAGATCGCTCAGCGCGGCATCAAAATCATCATTCACAATAAGGTAATCATATTCCGCGTAATGGCTCATTTCTGCAACTGCCTGCTCCATACGCCGGGCGATCACTTCCTCGCTGTCCTGACCGCGGCCACGCAGTCGGCGATCCAGCTCATCTTTCGATGGCGGTAAAATAAAGATACTACGTGAATCAGGCATTTTCTTGCGAATCTGCTGTGCGCCCTGCCAGTCGATATCCAGGAACACATTTACGCCCGTGGCCAGAACCTGCTCAATGGTTTCACGCGAAGTGCCGTAGTAGTTACCGAAAACTTCTGCGTGTTCAAGAAACGCGTCTCTGCCAATCATCGCTCTGAATTCATCGTGATCAACAAAGAAATAGTGTTCACCGTGCACTTCACCCGGACGCGGTTTACGCGTGGTGTGAGAAACAGAAACCTGTGTGTCGTACAGCGGTTGGGTTTTTAACAGTGCCTGAATAAGGCTGGATTTACCCGCGCCACTAGGGGCAGAAACAATATAAAGCGTGCCTTGAGCCATGAGAGTCTTTTGTATGTGTTAACGAAGAAGTCCTACATACGGGCTTATTATACACGTCGCCGCTGTGTGACGTAGCCTTTGTCACACTTTTTCCCCTGCATTATTGAATTTTGCGCGCCGTTTTCAGGTTTTACAGCTGTTTTGCAGCAATAAAAATAAACGTCTGACAACGCCTCGCAGAGTGAAAGATGGCCATTAGCACGGTTTTCCGCGTCGGGTTATACCTCCACCAACGCAAAGGAGGGGTGGCGATGTGGCGATGGATGAGCGGATTAATGCTGTTGTGGTGCGGCTATGGTGCGGCGGTGTGTCCCGTGTGGTCTCAGGCAAAAGCAGAGAAAGAGATTGCGACGTTGAGTGCGCAAGTCAAACGCTGGGATGATGCCTACTGGAAGCAGGGCGTGAGCGAGGTGAATGACGACGTCTATGACCAGCTCAATGGCCGTTTAAAGCAGTGGCAGCGCTGCTTCGGCGATATACCTTCTGAGGAGGCCTTACCGGTTCTAACGGGGAGCGTAAGACATCCTGTTGCCCATACTGGAGTGCATAAAGCGGCCAGTAAAGAAGAGCTACGCCAGTGGATGCGTGGTCGTGACACTCTCTGGATGCAGCCAAAAGTCGACGGGGTGGCAGTGACGCTGGTGTATCGCGACGGAAAGTTAACCCAGGCTATCAGTCGTGGTGATGGGCTTAAAGGTGAAGACTGGACTGCACAAGTGTATTTAATTCCCGCAGTGCCCAAAAAAGTGACCGGTGCGCTGGCCAACAGCGTCTTACAGGGAGAGCTTTTTTGGTTACGCGACAACCATCTTCAGCGACAGATGGGGGGAATGAACGCACGGGCAAAAGTGGCGGGCGCGATGATGCGGCAAAAGGACAGTCCGCTTCTGAGCCAGACAGGGATATTTATCTGGGCCTGGCCGGATGGGCCGAAAGTGATGTCGAGTGCGCTGTCTGAGTTATCTAAAGCCGGCTTTTCCCTGACGGCCCGTTATACCCTGCCTGTACAGTCTGTTGATGCAGTCGAGAAACAGCGCTCGACGTGGCACAACACGGCATTACCCTTTGCCACGGACGGCATTGTGGTGCGGTCCGCGGATGCTCCTCCCGGCGAAAACTGGTTGCCCGGAGAAGGCAGCTGGGTCGTCGCATGGAAATACCCCCCGGTCGCACAGATTGCCGAAGTAAGAGATATTTATTTTGCCGTGGGGCGCACGGGAAAAATCTCGGTCGTGGCGGCGCTGGTCCCTGTCCTGCTGGATGATAAGCAGGTACAACGGGTCAGTCTTGGGTCCGTTGAACGCTGGCAAAGGCTGGATATTGCGACGGGTGATCAGATACAGGTCAGTCTGGCCGGGCAGGGTATCCCGCGGTTCGATAAGGTGGTCTGGCGGGGGGAAGAGAGACAAAAGCTCACACCCCCGGCCTCGCATTATCATGCGCAGAGCTGTTTTTACGCCTCGCCGGCGTGTATGGAGCAGTTCTTTGCCCGCCTGAAGTGGCTCAGTTCAAAGCACGTGCTGAATATTGAAGGAGTCGGTGAGTCAGGCTGGCGGGCGCTGCATCAGGCGCATCATTTTGAACATATCTTCTCTTGGCTGACATTAACGCAGGCGCAGCTGGAGTCTACCCCGGGGTTTTCCGCAGCACGCGGGCTGGCGCTCTGGCATCGCTTTAATCTGGTACGTGAGCGACCCTTTATTCGTTGGATCATGGCATTGGGTGTTCCGCTGACGCAGGCCTCGCTAAATGCTATGGGAGACCTGACGTGGCAGAAAATGCGTGAGCGTAACGCAGCAGACTGGCAGGTGCTTCCCGGCACAGGAAAGGAGAAAGCCCGGCAGCTTGTTGCGTTTATTCATGATCCTGGCATTGCCGGCCTGGTTGCCTGGCTCGGCAAGCAGGGAGTGCAAGGATTCTGACGTGAGCTTGCTGTCGCTTATCGCGGATAAATGCCGCTATCTTATCGGGGAGAATAGATAGCGGCCAGTCAGTGGGTGTCCTGAGTGTAATGAAACACGGGCAGTCCCAGTTTCAAGCGCAGCGCAAGCAAGCGAGCCGTGAAGCCAAATAACAAGGTGGCGATGACCACGACGTCATGGCTGGAAACATAATGCTGTAAAGCGATATACAGAACGGCTGATGCAAAGGATATCCCGGCGTAGAGCTCCTTTTGAAAGACCAGGGGAATGCGTTTGCAGAACATATCGCGCAGTACGCCGCCAAATACGCCCGTCACGACTGCGGCAATAGTTGCAATCACCGGGCTTTCGCCCATATCCAGCGCAATTTGTGCCCCGATGATGGAGAACACGACCAGGCCCAGAGCATCAAGCACTAAAAACAGACGTCGAAGATGGGGCATTACAGGAGCAAGGATAGTGGTCAGCACTGCGGCGACAGCCACAATGATAATGTACTCGGGGTGCTTAACCCAGCCGAGAGGGTAATGCCCCAGCAGGATATCGCGTACCGATCCGCCTCCCAGCGCGGTGGCGGTAGCAATAATGATGACCCCAAACGTATCCATACGACGGCGTCCGGCAGCGAGTGCACCGGTCATGGCTTCGGCAGTGATCCCGACGAGATAAAGGATATGTAGCAGCATGTGTTCCCCCGATAGTGAGGGCAACAGGGTAGCGTTTTGTGCGGTCTGTCACGATTTAGTTTTTCTTGTGTGAGGGCGTTAGCCTTATTTTTGATAATGACTGAACGTTGTTTGGCTGGGTGTAATGGCGTTAAACGGTAATTTTCACATTACAATTATTCATGTTATAGGCGTTTGCCGCCGATAGCCTGTTCCGATAAAAAAATGGCCCCTGAACGGGGCCATGATGAGAAAGCGGCTTGAATAAAGCGTTACTCGATATTCTGGATCTGCTCGCGCATCTGCTCAATCAGCACTTTCAGTTCAATGGCGGAGTTGGTCACTTCAGCATTGATCGATTTCGAGGCCAGGGTGTTCGACTCGCGGTTGAACTCCTGCATCATAAAGTCGAGACGACGCCCTACGGCTTCTTTCTTCTTCAGGATGTTGTAAGTCTCTTTAACGTGCGCTTCCAGACGATCCAGCTCTTCGGCGACGTCAATGCGCTGTGCCATCAGCACCAGCTCTTGTTCCAGACGGGTATTTTCCAGCTGAACTTCCGCTTCTTCCAGTTTGGCCACCAGGCGCTCACGCTGCCATTGCAGGACCGCAGGCATATGGGTACGGACTTTAGCCACTTCGGTGGTCACGCCTTCCAGACGCTGCTCAATCATCGCTTTGAGGGCCTGGCCTTCAGTTTCGCGGGCAATGATAAAGTCATCCAGCGTGCTGTCGAGGGCACTGAGAATTTCAGCGGCAATCGTGTCCAGATCCTGCTCACCGGCGGCCATGACGCCAGGCCAGCGCAGAATATCGACCGGGTTGATTTCCCCTTCATCGCTTTGCATCTTGACCCAGTTCGCTGCAGTGACGAGCTGTTTCGCCAGTTTTTCGTTGAGGATCAGCTCACCCTGGGCGCTGGCATCAGGCTCAAAACGCAGGTTACATTCCACTTTACCGCGCGTCAGACGAGCACGGATACGCTCGCGTACAACAGGTTCAAGGCTGCGGAACTGCTCCGGCATACGGAAATACGTTTCCAGGTAGCGCTGGTTTACCGAGCGCATTTCCCATGTAGCGCTACCCCAGCTACCCTTGATTTCACGCCGGGCGTAGGCGGTCATACTGCGGATCATAGACATTCCCGTTTTTAAAGGAGAGATGGGGGGATTATAGCTTTCGGGGGCTTCTCAGGATAGGAATAAGCGTCCTTTATCCGTATAATGCGCAGCCACATTCGTTTCAAGCCGGAGATTTCATCATGCGTCCAGCAGGTCGTAGCGCCAATCAGGTGCGTCCCGTCACCCTGACCCGTAACTATACAAAACACGCAGAAGGCTCCGTACTGGTTGAGTTTGGTGACACCAAAGTGCTGTGTACCGCGTCCATCGAAGAGGGCGTTCCACGCTTCCTGAAAGGTCAGGGCCAGGGCTGGATCACTGCGGAATATGGCATGTTGCCGCGTGCAACCCATACCCGTAACGCCCGCGAAGCGGCAAAAGGCAAGCAGGGCGGCCGTACCATGGAAATCCAGCGTCTGATCGCACGTGCGCTGCGCGCCGCCGTTGATCTGAAAACACTGGGTGAATTTACCATTACTCTGGACTGCGACGTCATTCAGGCAGACGGTGGTACGCGTACGGCGTCGATTACCGGTGCATGTGTAGCGCTGGCTGATGCCCTGAATAAGCTGGTTGCAGCCGGTAAGCTGAAAACGAATCCGATGAAAGGGATGGTCGCGGCTGTTTCCGTGGGTATCGTTAACGGTGAAGCGCTTTGCGATCTGGAATACGTCGAAGATTCCGCTGCCGAGACTGACATGAACGTGGTGATGACTGAAGACGGTCGCATCATTGAGGTGCAGGGCACGGCAGAAGGTGAGCCGTTCACCCATGAAGAACTTCTTACCTTGCTGGCGTTGGCCCGAGGGGGAATTGAATCTATCGTAACGACGCAGAAGGCGGCGTTAGAAAATTGATTTTAAAGGCGACTGATGAGTCGCCTTTTTTTTGTTCGTACAAAAGCAAAAGTCGGAGGAGTAAGCCCATGAAATCCTGGCAGCGTGAGTTTATTGAGTTTGCGCTTAACAAGCAGGTCCTGAAATTTGGCGAGTTTACGCTGAAATCCGGGCGTAAGAGCCCCTATTTCTTCAACGCCGGACTGTTTAATACCGGGCGCGATCTGGCATTGTTAGGCCGTTTCTATGCCGAAGCGCTGGTGGACTCCGGCATTGATTTTGACCTGCTGTTTGGCCCGGCCTATAAAGGCATTCCGATTGCCACTACCACTGCGGTTGCGCTGGCGGAACACCACGACCGCGACGTACCGTACTGCTTTAACCGTAAAGAGGCTAAAACCCACGGTGAAGGCGGTAATCTGGTAGGCAGCGCGCTGCAGGGTCGCGTTATGCTGGTGGACGATGTGATCACCGCTGGTACCGCTATTCGCGAATCGATGGAGATTATTCAGGCTAACGGCGCTACGCTTGCTGGCGTGCTGATCTCTTTGGATCGTCAGGAACGCGGGCGTGGCGAAATCTCTGCTATCCAGGAAGTTGAGCGCGATTACGGCTGTAAAGTGACGTCGATCATCACCCTGAAAGACCTGATTGCGTATCTGGAAGAGAAGCCTGAGATGGCGGATCATCTGGCTGCGGTACGTGGGTATCGCGAAGCTTTCGGCGTGTAATATCAAGCCCGGTGGCGTTCTGCTTACCGGGCCTGAAGATTATTGCAGCTGTGCCGCCACTAACGGCCAACGGGCGTCAAAATCGTCCGTTGGACGGTATTTAAACTCGCTGCGTACAAAGCGGGAGAGCATGCCTTCGCAAAACGACAGGATCTGACTTGCCAGCAGCGTTTCATCGGTGCTGTAACCTTCACCCTCACGCATTTTTTTCTCGCGCAGTACCTGGCGCAGTTGTGCTTCAATACGCTCGAAGAGCTGGTTAATACGGCCCTGCAATCGGTCCTGCTCGAACATCAGCGCGTGGCCAGTCAGGATACGGGTTAAGCCCGGATTGCGTTCACCAAAGCCCAGAATGAGCTGCACAATCAGACGCAAACGCGCAGTCGTGTCTTTTTCGTCTTTCAGAATCAGGTTGATGCGAGTGATCAGACTGTCTTCGATAAATTCGATCAGACTGTCAAACATCCGGGTTTTGCTCGGAAAATGACGATACAACGCCGCTTCAGACACGCCCACGGAGGCGGCCAGTTTTGCGGTGGTGATGCGTTGACTACCATCGCTGGATTCAAGCATCAGCGCCAGAGATTGAAGTATTTCTTCGCGACGGTTCCTTTTCGCGGTTTGTTTTTCTGCCATGTTACAAAATACCCCTGAAAATAAGCACTTGCCAGGCTGGCATCCACACAGCGACCGCAAACTGACGTTTGCGGTTTGTTATTGCATTATGGCGCTGTGAGATACGTGTCGGTCGGGCGGTTATTTGCGCCCGGAATGGCCGAAGCCGCCTTCGCCACGGTCGGTGGCGTCAAAGTCTTCCACCAGGTTAAATTCTGCCTGAACCACCGGTACAAAGACCATCTGTGCGATACGCTCGCCCGGTTCAATGGTGAAGCTGTCCTGACCACGGTTCCAGACGGAAACCATCAGTTGACCCTGGTAGTCAGAGTCGATCAGGCCGACCAGGTTACCCAGTACCACTCCATGCTTATGACCCAGACCAGAACGCGGCAGGATCACCGCTGCCAGCGACGGGTCAGCAATGTGGATTGCCAGGCCGGTTGGGATCAGGGTGGTTGCACCCGGAGCCAGCTCTACGGCGTCATCGAGACAGGCGCGCAGGTCAAGACCGGCAGAGCCGGAGGTGGCATAGGTTGGCAGCGCAAATTGCTTACCAACACGCGGGTCCAGAATCTTAACGTCGATTTTTTTCATCATAACGGGTAACGATCTCGTCCAGTAATTGTTGGCCCAGGAGTTCCTTGCGCTCAAGCGGTAAGACTTTATCTCCATCCTGCCAGAAAAGGTGCAGTGCGTTGCTGTCGCTGTTAAATCCTTGCGTGGCCAGCGATACGTCGTTCGCGCAAATCAAATCGAGGTTTTTGCGGGTACGTTTTTGCCGGGCATATTCTTCCACATTATTTGTTTCTGCGGCAAACCCAACAACGTAAGGACGATGGCTTTTCAGTGCGGCGACACCCGCAACAATGTCCGGATTTTTCACCATTTTTAGTGTTAATTCATCGCCTTGCTTTTTAATTTTTGACCCGGAAATGGTTTCGGCACGGTAATCTGCAACAGCCGCGCAGCCGATAAAAATCTGCTGGTTCTGCGCATGCGCCTGTACGGCGGCGTCCATCTCCAGGGCGGTGGTGACATCAATACGCTGCACGAACGGCGGTGTCGGTAACGAGACCGGGCCGCTCACCAGCGTGACCTTTGCACCGCGTTTTGCCGCTGCGGCAGCAATCGCAAAGCCCATTTTACCGGAGCTATGGTTGGTAATGTAACGCACCGGGTCCAGCGGCTCGCGCGTTGGGCCCGCGGTAATCATGATGTTGAGATGTTGCAGATCGTTGACAGGCGAAAAATGGCCGGCGGCCAGCTCAACGATGGTCAGCGGGTCAAGCATACGACCAGGACCCACATCACCACACGCCTGGCTACCGCTGTCCGGCCCCCAGATGAGCAGGCCGCGTGAGGCCAGCGTCGTCAGATTATGCTGGGTGGCGGCGTTGCGGTACATCTGCTGGTTCATCGCGGGGACGACGGCAACAGGAGCGGGCGTGGCCAGGCAAATGGTCGAGACCAGATCGTTTGCCATGCCGGCTGCTACGCGGGCAATTAAATCTGCTGTGGCGGGGGCAAGGATAACCAGGTCTGCCCATTTTCCCAGCTCAATATGGCCCATCGCGGCTTCGGCGGCCGGATCAAGGAGGCTGTCAGAGACGGGGTACCCTGAAACGGCCTGCAGGCTCAGAGGCGTGATAAAGGCTTTGCCGCCTTCCGTTATCGCGACCCGCACATCCGCCCCGCGCTCGCGCAAACGACGCACCAGCTCCGGCGCTTTATAGGCAGCAATACCGCCGCTCACGCCAAGAACGATTTTTTTACCGGCCAGGCTCATCATGATTCTTTCCTGTTGGGTTTCACCAGAGAGCGGGCATTTTATCACAATCCCAAAAAGGGGGTGATTTTGTCCTTCGGCCAGTTTGCGAGGCGTTACGCAGGAATGAAAAGTGGGCGTCGAGCGCCGGGGGTGGCTGTGGCAGCATGATGGCAAATCGAAGGAGACAGGCATGGAAGAGACTGAACTGCTGCTACCGCGTGAAAAAATGCTGCGCTATGGCGTCACGTTGTTAAAGGACGACGAGTTGCTGGCACTCTTTTTACGCACCGGAACGCCCGGCAAAACGGTATTTACGCTGGCAAAAGAGCTCATCGACCATTTTGGTTCGCTGTATGGCTTATTGACGGCGGATCTGACGGAATTCAGGCACGTCGAAGGAATTGGCGTGGCGAAGTTCGCCCAACTGAGGGGGATTGCTGAACTGGCCCGCCGTTTTTACGACGTCCGTATGGAAGAGGAAGATCCCATACTCACCCCGGATATGACACGCGTATTTCTCCAGAGCCAGCTATCTGATTTGGAGCGCGAGATCTTTATGGTGATCTTTCTTGATAACAGGAACCGGGTACTAAAACATAGCCGTCTTTTTTCCGGAACACTGAGCCACGTTGAGGTTCATCCGCGAGAAATTGTGCGGGAAGCGATAAAAGTGAATGCAGCCGGCGTGATACTCGCGCATAATCACCCCTCTGGCTGTGCAGAACCAAGCAGAGCTGACAAAGAGATGACCGAACGCATTATCAAATGCTGTCAATTCATGGACATTCGTGTGCTCGACCATCTGATAATTGGTCGCGGCGAGTACATTTCTTTTGCAGAACATGGCTGGATTTAGGCTATTTCTCGCGATCCATCGGGATCTTTGTCTGTTCGGGACTTGAGCACACCGCCGAGTCAGCGTATACTACGCCACCTTTGAGAATCTCGGGTTTGGCATTTGGGCCTGGCAATCGAGAGTTCAATAGAACTATGCGATGACCGGGCTGTAAAGCCTGACGAGGCGCCGATACCCCATACGAAGCTCGAGCTAATTTGATTTTTGGAGAATAGACATGTCCCGAGTCTGCCAAGTTACTGGCAAGCGTCCGGTGACCGGTAACAACCGTTCCCACGCACTGAACGCGACTAAACGCCGTTTCCTGCCGAACCTGCACTCTCACCGTTTCTGGGTTGAGAGCGAGAAGCGTTTTGTCACCCTGCGCGTATCTGCTAAAGGTATGCGTGTAATCGATAAGAAAGGCATTGATACAGTTCTGTCCGAACTGCGTGCCCGTGGCGAAAAGTACTAAGTACTTAAAGAGGAAATAAATCATGGCTAAAGGTATTCGCGAGAAAATCAAGCTGGTTTCTTCTGCTGGTACAGGTCACTTCTACACCACCACGAAGAACAAACGTACTAAGCCGGAAAAACTGGAACTGAAAAAATTCGATCCAGTTGTACGCCAGCACGTACTGTACAAAGAAGCTAAAATCAAATAATTTTAGCCTCCTTGTATTGAAAAACCCCGCAACTGCGGGGTTTTTTGCATTCTGCATCTTACTCCGGAGGAACCATGCCTGAATTACCTGAGGTAGAGACCAGCCGCCGCGGTATTGAGCCGCATCTGGTCGGCGCGACTATTCTTCATGCTATCGTTCGCAACGGTCGCCTGCGTTGGCCGGTATCCGATGAAATCCATGCGTTAAGCGATAAACCGATTCTCAGCGTCCAGCGTCGCGCCAAATATCTGCTGCTGGAGCTGCCCGACGGCTGGATTATCATCCATCTCGGTATGTCTGGTAGTCTGCGCATCCTTACCGAAGAACTGCCCGCGGAAAAGCATGACCATATCGATCTGGTGATGAGCAACGGTAAAGTGCTGCGTTACACCGACCCACGACGCTTTGGCGCATGGCTGTGGACCAAAGAGCTTGAAGGACACAGCGTTCTGGCGCATCTGGGGCCAGAGCCGCTCTCAGAGGCATTTAACGCGGAATACCTGAAAGCGAAGTGTGCAAAGAAGAAAACCCCGATCAAACCGTGGCTGATGGACAATAAGCTGGTGGTGGGAGTAGGGAATATTTATGCCAGCGAATCGCTGTTTGCCGCCGGGATCCATCCCGATCGGCTGGCCTCGTCGCTGTCATCCCAGGAGTGTGAACTGCTGGTCCGGGTGATTAAAGCGGTGCTGTTGCGTTCTATTGAGCAAGGGGGGACCACCCTGAAGGACTTCCTGCAGAGCGACGGTAAACCCGGCTATTTTGCTCAGGAGCTGCAGGTATATGGCCGTAAGGGTGAGCCGTGCAGGGTCTGTGGGACACCGATAATAGCAACGAAGCACGCCCAGCGCGCCACGTTCTATTGCCGTCAGTGCCAGAAATAGGGCTACTTTAATTTTTCCATCAACGCCTGATGGACGTTAGCCGGCAGGAAATGGGTCACGTCACCGTGATGACGCGCCACCTCTTTGACCAGCGAAGAAGAGATAAACGACCACTCTTTTGAGGGCATCAGGAACACGCTCTCCAGCTCTGGCATCAGGTGGCGGTTCATGTGCGCCAGCTGCATTTCGTATTCGAAGTCAGCCACCGCGCGTAACCCGCGGATCAAAATGTTAGCCTGCCGGGCACGGGCGAAGTTGGCCATCAGATCGCTGAATCCCACCACCTCGACGTTTGGCAGATGTGAGATAGCGTCAGTGGCAAGTGCAACGCGCTCATTGAGATCGAACATGGGTTTCTTACTGGGGCTGGCGGCGATCGCCAGAATCACCTTATCAAACATGCATGCCGCACGGGTGATGATGTCAAGATGACCGTTGGTGATGGGATCAAAGGTACCCGGATAAATCGCTTTTGTGCTCATGGCTCACGTTTTCTCTGAGTAGCCGCGGCAGAGCGCCCACAGCTCGGTGTATTTGTTGAAAGTATACTGGGCATTCACCACCGCCAGTAACCACCCCTGTTTACCGTCCAGCACGCCGCCTCGCAGCAGCAGTGTTTTCAGAAATGCCCCCAGCGTGTGGGTAAAAATTCCGGTCAGCGTGGCCTTCTTGCCGCGCAGGTGGCGCTCCTGTGCCCATGCGGTGGCATAGTTAAGCTGTTTGCGCTGGAAGCTGGCGAAATCCCGGCAGGTCAGATGCAGCAGATCGCCCGTCAGAGGAATGACGGGGGCACTGTCGCATGCCAGGGATTCATGGACCAGATTATCGTTGTACTGATATCGCTCACGCTCGTAGAGGCGCATTACGCGGTCTGGATACCAGCCGCTGTGGCGCATAAAACGGCCAAGGAAATAGTTGCGACGTGCAATGCTGTATACCGCGCCAGGCTGAGGTGCTGCCAGCACCGCCTGAATGGTCTGGCGGAGCTCTGGTGTGATGCGCTCGTCAGTGTCCAGCATCAGCACGTAATCGCCAGTAGCATAGCGCTGCGCGCGCTGGCGCTGGATGCCGTAGCCTTGCCAGTCGGTATCGATAAAGACCTTTGCACCCGCGGCACGGGCGACATCCACCGTGTTGTCCTCGCTGCCGGAGTCGAGAAGGACAATTTCGTCAGCCCAGGCGACGGAGGCCAGGCAGTCCGGAAGCAGGTCGGCGGCGTTTTTGGCGATCATCACGACCGACAGACGCGTTGACATTAGTGGCTCCGCTGAGGCAGATAAGGTTGCAGAAGTTGCAGCAGACGAGTGAGTGCGCCCTGGTTCTGATGCAGCACTTCGACAGCATGGCGACCATACCAGAGGCGGTAGTCTTCGTCGGTCAGAAGGGTTGAGACCTCTTTGACCACCGAGTCCGCGTCGGTCACGGTAATTAACCCGTCGGCTTGCTGCAATTTAGCGCAGATATCTTTGAAGTTAAACGTGTGTGGGCCCATCAGCACCGGAATGGCGTGTGCGGCCGGCTCAAGCGGATTATGGCCGCCACGCTCCACAAGGCTGCCGCCGACAAAAGCCAGATCGGCAATGCCGTAAAGCAGCATCAGCTCGCCCATAGTATCGCCAATCACCACCTGAGTGCTGCCGGAGGGGATCTCACCGCTGCTGCGTAGGGTAAAGCTGAAGCCGCCTTTCTGCACCATCTCACGCGCATCTTTAAAACGTTCGGGGTGACGAGGGACCAGAATCAGCAGCAAATCGGGGAATTTTTCCAGCAGTTTTCGATGGGCCTGCAGGATAATGGCTTCTTCGCCGTCATGGGTGCTGGTTGCAATCCACACCTGACGACGCGGTGCCCACTGGCGACGTAGCGTAATCGCACGGGCGGCGAGTTCAGGCGTGACGGAGATATCGAACTTCAGGCTACCCGTCACCGCAAGCTGGTTGCGTTTCAGGCCCAGAGCGAGAAAGCGCGCCGCGTCTTCTTCATTCTGCGCGGCAATCAGCGTAATTCGGCTGAGCAGGCGGCGCATAAATTTACCTAACTTGCCGTAACCTTTCGCCGAGCGCTCTGAAAGGCGCGCGTTGGCAATCACCAGCGGAATTTTACGGGCATGCAGGGCGGAAATCATATTTGGCCACAGTTCGGTTTCCATGACGATCACCAGTTTCGGGCGAACGGTATTCAGGAAGCGGTTCATGGCGCAAGGCAGGTCGTAAGGCAAATAGACGTGTTGAACGTCTTTACCGAACGCCGATAATGCGCGTTCAGATCCCGTCGGCGTCATGGTCGTGACCGTGATCGGCAGTGATGGATAGCGGTGACGAAGGGCGCGAACCAGCGGGATCGCCGCCAGCGTTTCGCCCACAGAAACGGAATGCAGCAAAATACCGTCCGGCACGACTTTATTGCGGCAGTAACCATAGCGTTCAGCCCAGCGTTTACGATACGCAGGCGCTTTACGGCTACGAAGCAACAGTCGCAGCCACACCAGTGGCTGGATGATGTAGAGCAGGGCGGTATACAACAATTCCAAGCGATTATCCGTTTTTTAGTTTCGGCGGGGAAATTCTAAGCATTTAAGCCGGGTAAAGCTATCTCTTATGCCAGATACCGTTTTAAACGGAAGTAGCGTCGGCCCAGGCGCCAGCGCAAACGGGGGCTTTTGGCACTTTTCCAGATAAGCCTCCAGATACCCGTGTCGAAGAACTCTTTTATTATCATCGACTTCTTCTGCACATCCTTCATATTGTCGAAGGTATGAATGATCCCAAGCCCCTCTTTGGCGATTTGCCAGTGGCAGGCGGGGATATCTTTCACTTTTTCCGGGTAACGCTGGTTGATGGCATCCAGCATCTGCAGAATTTTCATGTAATGGCGCGCCGAGCGAATCAGCGTGTCATCATTGTCCGGCATATGGGAAACCGATGCGGAGTGAATGTAATAGTCGTAAAAACGTTCACTGGTGTACTGCACGCGGTCAGCCGCGAGCAAGACTTCGGTAGTCCACGGGATATCCTGATGGCGCAGGCCGGGCTCAAAACGAAAACCGTTCTGACGAATAAAGTCGTGGCGATAGATATTCAGCCAGGTCACATGCAGAAACTTGCGTGAGTTGAGCGCTTTTTTTAACCAGGCCGCACCGGTCATGACGCCTGTCGAGGCCAGCTTGTCTTCCGGGAAAATCGGCCGTGAAGGCTTCTTATTGTTTTCCCAGACGTAGTTTCCGTTGCAGGTGGCGACATCCAGATTCTGTGTGACGGCCATATCAAGCAAGCGCTGATACATGCCGGGCTTAAAGACATCATCAATATCCGGGAAAGAGAGATATTGGCCGGTAGCGACGGCCAGACCGGTATTGCGCGCAATGGATACACCCTGATTTTCCTGTTCGATAACCTGCATTTGTGGCAGTTTTTCACGCCAGGTTTCGACTATCTGCATCGAACTGTCCGTGGAGCCATCATTGACGATGATGACTTCCATACTGTCGATCTGTTGATTCGCAAGGCAGGTAAAGAACTGATCCAGGAAAGCTTCGCCGTTATAAACGGCAACCACTACGCTTAATAATGGCGCTGAATTTTGCATAAGAAACCTGATTATTATTGATTGTCTACCAACGCAACATATTGCTGGCAAATGGCATTTATCCCGAACGACGCGATCGTTGCGCTATCAACGACAGGCGGGGAGGTATAGAGATCGGCCAGTGTTTTCGCCAGTGATTCATCATTCATCTCCGACAGCCCGCGCGCCAGCGTACCCGTGAGGATTTCAGCAGGCCCGCCAGGACAGTTCGTACTGACAGGCGGCGTCTGGCAGATGATGGATTCTACCAGTACGTTACCAAAACCTTCACAGTCAGAACTTAACACTAAAAGCCGTGCGCCTTTAATCCACGGATAAGGGTTGGACTCGAAGGGGCGGAAAATAACCTTGTCTTCGATCCCGAGTTCTTTCGCTAACTGTTTAAGCTGTTGAATTTTGGTGTCAGAACCGTTGCCCATCATCACCAGCGATGCGTCTATTTTGCTCTGCGCATAGGCACGCAGAAGGCGGTCGTGGCGTTTATGTTCATGAAAACGACCCACGTGAATAATGTAATCCTGCCCCTGCATCTCAAAAGGCGCATCCGCCAGACGCTGGATTTCAGGAATATCAAAGGGATTATGGATAACCGCTTTGCGACGAAGGTCGATGGACAGCGTCTCTGAGAGATCTTTCAGCACGGCGGCGGAGACGGCGACAACGTTTCGGTTTTCGTAGGTATGACGAATTTTGTAATGCTTAAACCAGCGTGAAAGGCCGTGGCGATGACGCAGGTAGGAGAATGAGAACATGCCATGCACGCAGAACCAGACCTTATCGCGATCCAGCGCACGACTGTGCGCCACAATACGATCGGTTTTATGCAGGTGCGAGAATATGACGTCGAACTTCCCGCTGCGCTCAGCCTGCTCAATGGCATTGTCCAGCAGTTGCGCCCGGCGCGGGATCTCGGTGAGCTTTCTCCAGGGCTTTTTACACGTATCCTGAATGACCTGATAATCAATGCCTGCCGGGATGGCGTAGTCGCACACCTTTCGCAGGGAGAAAAGGGAGACCTGATGCCCCATTTCTATCAATCCGCTGGAGAGGGTGAGAACCGTTTTTTCGGCTCCTCCACCGGGCAAACCATCAATAATCATTAGGATGCGCATTTTTAATCCAGTAATTTTTGATAAAGCGAAATAAGCTGACTTGATAATTTTTCTGGGGTCGCTTCTTTTACGCGCTCACGCGCTGCCCGCCCCATATCGTTATTCTTATCCAAAGATGGAAGGGTCATGACTGCCTCCTTCAATCTGCTGATATCAAGTGCATCACAGTAAAAGCCATTCTGACCTTGCTCAATAAACTCTGCACCACCGCAACTCACTGAAGTAATGACGGGCAAACCGCAGGCCATCGCTTCAAGAATGACGTTTGGAAAAGGATCATACAGCGTTGGCAGCAGTAATCCATCGGATACCTGGTAAAATGGTAGTGTCTCTTTTTGCATCCCCAGGAAGCGAATTTGCCCCTCACAGCCCAATGAACGGGCGAGGTCACGGTAACGACTTTCTGCTTTATCCTGTCCAACCACAATCAGCCACGCGGGTGTGCCCGTAATAGCGCGGATAGCGCTGGCCAGTCCCTTACGTTCAAAACCTGACCCGACGAAACACAACACCACGGCATCGACAGGCAATCCGAGCTGCTGACGCAGTGCAGCGCGCTGTCCTTCGGTTGCCGGAACGAAGCGGCTGGAATCAATTGAATTATAAATCACATGTATCTTTTTTGCGTCAATATCAAAGTCTTCGATGATTTCGCGTTTGATCATCTCCGCATTGCAGATAACGGCTTTCAATTCAGGAGCCTGATACATTTCACGTTCGGCGTGCATGACGTAGCGATGGTAGCGATCGTGCATCAGAAGTTGTGCACGCCAGGCAGGCAGAATGCGCGCACGCTGCAGCAGCCAACGCCGGTGCACGCCATCCCCTGCGCGGTAAATATCGCAGCCAGGAATACGCTCGTGGCTCTGCACAATGTCAAACTGCTGCTGTTCCCACAGTGCACGCGCAGCATGTGCAAACCCACGTTCGCGACTGATTCGGCCCCATTTACGTGGGTCGCAAATATGGATATGCCAGTCGTCCTGCTTCTCCCCCTGCCACTCACGCGTGATGACGTTGAGCTCCAGGTTTTGGTTGCTCAGTGCAGTAAGTGCCCGGGAAACGAAGCGTTCCGCCCCGCCATCAGGACGGTATTTTTGGCGAACAATCGCCAGACGATGGTGTTTCATTACAGGTATCTCCTGGCGGCGGAGACCACGACATTAACGGGAATGGCGTCGAGATAGCGTTCAGTTGTTTTGGTATCAATGGCGTCCGGGTCGGGAAGTGGGCCAAAATCGCCAGCCCAGATGACTTCACCGTTGACCTGCCATGGCGACCAGAATACCCGTTTTGACGGGCCGAAGAGAGCAATGCACGGCGTCTGAAGCGCGGCGGCCATGTGCATCGGAACGGAATCGACGCCAATAAAGAGGCGCGCATGATCGATAAGTGATGCCAGCTGGCGCAACGTGAGTTGACCGGCCAGTGAGACTACGCCCGTTTTTGGCGCCGCGGCGAGAATGCGGTCTATCATCGCCAGCTCTTTTTTATCCGGGCCTGCGGTGAGAACTACAGTGTGGCCATCCTGCTGGAGTGCCGTGATGGTTTGCGCCATTTTGCCTTCGTCCCAGCATTTAAAGAACCAGCGTGACGTGGGCTGGATCACCACGTAGTTATCAGCCACACCCTGTTGTGTCAGTAGCTGGCGCGCGCGATCCCAGTCCTCTGCGCGATAGGCCATAGTGACGTCTGGCTGAGCCGGGACGGGCAACGGTGAAAGAATAGAAAGATTTTGCTCAACGGTATGGAGAGACGGGTGATTGGCGACGGAAACCAAATCGGTATGACAAAAACGCCAGAACGCGTTTTTTCGCTTGTTAAACGCGAACCCGAGGCGTACTGGCGCGCCGGTGAAACGGGTGACAATGGCGCTGCGCCACTGATCGGCAAGGTTAATCACCAGATGATAACGCTGCGCTCTTAAGGCACAGAGTAACTGCCACTCTTTTTGCAGATGTTTCAGGGTGCCGAGCTGCTTCCATTTACGATCTATACCGTAGATGGTGCCGATCGCCGGATGCGCGGCGAGCATATCGCGTGTCTCTTCATAAAGAAGAACATCGATTTGCGCCGTGGGCCATTTTTGACGTAACGAATTAATGACCGGAGTTGTGAGTAACATGTCGCCATGATGTCGAAGTTTGATAAGTAAAATACGTAAATCAGGCGTGTCGAGTAGGTTAATCATCATCATCTTATCAGCGGTATACTGTCAGCAATTCTAATAGACCTGATGGCGACTTGCACTCTTTCTCCATAATGTCAGGAATTTCCCTGGAAGGGTTTACTCCTCCTTCGCAGAGTGCGTAACATAGCCCTCACTCTTACGTCTTACGGACTCATTATGAAAAAACCAGCGTTTATCATCACCATTGATACAGAAGGCGATAATCTCTGGCAAAACCACCGTGTTATCAAAACGGAAAATGCACGCTACCTGGCACGATTTCAGGCGCTATGCGAGCGTTTTGGTTTTAAGCCGGTCTGGCTGACCAACTATGAGATGGCGATCGAACCGGTTTTCATTGAGTTCGCAAAAGATGTGATTGCCCGCGGCCAGGGCGAGGTTGGCATGCATCTTCATGCGTGGAACAGCCCACCTGAACATGACCTCACCGGTGATGACTGGCGCTGGCAGCCTTATCTGATTGAGTTTTCAGATGAAATTATGCGCGAGAAAGTGCTTTTTATGACGCACTTACTGGAAGAGACCTTCCAGACCAAAATGCTGAGCCACCGTGCCGGGCGTTGGGCGTTTGATCGTCGCTACGCAAACTTGCTGATAGAGCTGGGTTATCAGGTTGACTGTTCCGTCACCCCACGGGTGAACTGGCGAAATGCCAAAGGGGCGCCGCAGGGTCACGGAGGAACGAATTACCAGCATTTCCCTGACCATGCCTACTTTATCGATACAGAGGATATTTCCCGCCCGGGAAATAGCCCTCTGCTCGAAGTGCCGATGAGTATTCAGTATAAACACCCGGCCTGGCTGAACACCGTTAAACAGGGCTACGATCGGCTGCGTGGGAAATACCGTTCCCCGTCAGTTAACTGGCTGCGTCCGTCCGGTGGAAATGCGTCTGAGATGATTAAGGTCGCACAACAGTGCTTGTCGCAGGGCAATGATTATGTGGAGTTTATGCTCCATTCTTCAGAATTTATGCCCGGCGGAAGTCCTACGTTCAAAGATGATGCGGCCATTGAAGGGTTGTACCAGGATTTGGAACAGTTGTTTACATGGCTGTCGGACAAGACGGTGGGGATGACGCTGGCGGAGTTTTATCGGAGTAAAAGAAGCGCCGGTTAACCGGCGCCTAAAGATTATCTCTGAACGGTTTTTTTCACGGGTGTACTAAATATGATGGCTAATGGTATCCAGAATAACACCCAGTATTCTCGAGGATTACTGATAACGAACATCCCCTGAGTGGAATAAAATACGAGCGCGAAAATCAGTACCGCAACCTCGGCTTTGTGGTCTACAGCAAGGTGTCTCAGGCATTGCCTGAATGCGTAGGCAATCATCGCTAAAAACAGCGTTAGCCCTACAATTCCGCCCTTAAGAAAGGCACCGAAGTAGAGGCTGTGTGTAGTCGTCACATGCTGTTCATAACCATTAATGAATGACAGCTCTTTATTAAATCCCCAGCCAAATACTAATCTTTCTTTTGTTACTTCAAAAGCATGCTGCCAGATGCCAAAACGAACGGAGCCAGCCTGGTTAGAATCTTCAAACCGCTTTATTAGCAGGTCGTAAAAACCGCTGTAATAAAGTGTAATGCCCAGTATAAGCAGAGAGGCCAGGGACAAGAACACAAATTTGTTGTTCCATTTTGGTTTAATACAGAATATGACAGCTGTTGCTATTATTAACGCCAATAATGGTCCGCGGCTTTGCGTCAGTAATAAGCCACTCAACAACAACGGAACCGGAACATAATACCAAAGGCTGCGGGTTTCTCGAACGAGAATTGCACTTAAAATAATCCCCAATGCCATATAGCCACCCAGATCAATGACGTTGTCGGGTGCATAAGGAAAAGCGTTCATTAAACGCCCAACGAACAGGTGAGGCTTGTTAACATAAATAAATGTCATCAACGTGAGTACGATAATGCCAAAATAGGCCGCGCCAACAAGATATGTCTTCTTGTTTTCAAGCTCACATTGCCGGTACAGGCAGAAGAAAATAAGGATGTAAAATGAATGGGTAAGAGCAGAACTTAAGTGTGATGTCTCGGCCCAAAGGTTCGAGAGGGAAAAATAAAGGACAAAGAGAGTTAGCAGCCCAAGTGCAGGAAGAAATTCTTTGTCATGTATAAACCGCTCTCTGGCGCTTTTTACCAGCATTATAGTGATAAGAAAAAGGGCCAGGGAAACGTGGAAAAGAATATTTACCTTAGATACCCCACAGAATATCATGCTTAAAAACATAAATGCTACAAAAGGGTAAAATGTAATACGCGGCAGTCTATTTAAATACATCCGTAAAATCCTTTCTGACAAAAACAGAAGAAGGTATAGCACTTTGAGGGGAAAGATTAATCACCTCTTTGTTTGCAGAAGCAAAAATCTTACTTGCAAGAGAGAGTGCAGGAAGAACAATATCCTGTACTTTATCTTCCAGAAACGAAGGCAGCATGGTTTCGGCTTTCTCATAAAATCGCGGTTGAGAGAAGTGTGTCATATCCAGTCCAGCAATATAGATTTTTGAGAACCCCATGTAATATAAGACCTGCAATGCCCAGTAAACCACTGTACCGGCATCAACAATACCCTGACAAATATCGAGGCTAAAAGCGCTATTTGGCGTATTTTCAGAAAAAACGATCCCAGGACGATCCTTGAGGGTATCAAAAAGCGCTTCGCGTTTGATTGAGGGTTTATACGTTTCGTAGCAAATATCTTCGATTATGGCTATCTGGCAGTGGATATTTTCGTATGAAAAACGGTCAATAAGCTTAACCACCCCCATAGCCGTTGTAAACAGAAGCAAATTTTTATTGGCCACGATACGCTTTAACAACGCTGTTTGCCGGTCAATAAAAGTCATGTCAACGATAAAGTAATGGCTAAAATTAAGCTGGTTATGAAGGTGCCATGCCCCATTTACCCCCGTACGAATGACATCTACGGGTAATGTTGAAAAATCTATTTTTTTGACTGAGGGGCCAGTGGCGGTAATTAACACTTCTCCGCTAAATGCATTTTTGAGAGAAGTGAGGGAGGTAAGTTGAACGGGCTGACCACGATAGACAAAATCAGAAATCTCGCCGCTTTCATTACGCGCAATCTTCACATACGGCCACAAATTTTCATTGTGACGCATGTTTCGTTTATGAGTATAACGATAAAACTGCTTAGTCAGAGAGCCCATCTTAAGCCTTCTTGATTTCACTATTTTTATGCGCAACAGTAGACAACAAATGACTGATTTTTGCCAAATCTTCGTCTGTTACCTCAAAGAGCTCTTCTTTCGGCTGGCTGAAGTAGTAACGCGTTTCAAAGACGTAAGAGTTTATATTTTCATCATTCCCAATCAGCAATACTTTGCCAAGCGGACGTTGTTCATAATGGCAGCAAGGGCCAAACAGCAACACCACCGGGACGCCCACCGCATCGGCAATGTAGATATTCCCTGAATCTGACGCAATATAACAATCCATTTTGGATATCGCCCACGGCAGTTCTTCGAGCGATATTTTGCCAATGAGGTTGATAAAATTGGGAATTTCACCGTAAGCGCGGGTGATGTCATCCATCCACGGCTGTTCGTTTGGTGCGCCAAAAACATAAAACTCGCAGGGCAGGTCGGCAAGATGATCGACAATACGTTTCCAGATTGCCGGGGGAACCGTCTTTGCTTTGTTACCGGCAGAAATGCTGATACCAATTCGGATAACCCCGGGTTTATCGAGAATTTGCGGGTAAACCGCAGGCTTGAACAGGGGCTTTGTGGCGTGCTTGGGTGAGTCCTGCCAGGTGAGCGCGCGATCGGCGAGCTTGAGATAGTTAGTGACGGACAGCGTCTTTTTGCCATGCTCAACGGTACCATCAGCCGTGGCATAAAAAATTCCGTGATACCACCTGCGTGTATAAGTGCTTAAAAATTGTTTGTTTTTTGCATTACAGGCTGAGGCGAAAAAGAGATTCACACTGTTGGGCTGCAGCAGATAGACATTGTCGTAGCGATTCATTATCCGGCAGGCGAAGCAGAGCTTACGCCACAGGTTGCGCTTTTGCTGCTCCACAAAAAAGATCTCTTCGATACTGTCGTCATGCTGAGCCAATGCGTTAACGCTGCGGCTGATCAGCACATCGCTTTTTTGCAGATACGCCAGTAGAGGCGTTGCATTGATAAAGTCACCGATTTTGGCTGTCTGAATGACAAGGTTTCTGCCCGTGTCTTTGCGAAACAGCTTCCGGATGAGTTTCACCGGAAAAAGTAAAATCAGCAGAAATACATAACTCATGGGTTAAATATCCCTGTTAGAAAGCCGATGGCTGCCCTGTAAAAACGAAAAAATCGCATCTGCGGTAATGTCTCTCATCTGCTGCGTCGGACTGACCATTTGATGCTGGTTTTTACCGTACCCCCCGATCAGTCCCGGGTCGGTCGGACCGAAGAGGGTGATATTGGGGCGGTCCAGCGCTGCGGTTAAGTGGCTTAATCCGGTATCCACGGATACGACGGCGTTGGCGCCTGCCAGTTGCGCGGCAACCTGAGCCAGCGTGAGTTTAGGTAACACTTCCACATTTGAAAAACCCGCGGCCAAACGCTCTGCGCGTTGCCTTTCGTGTTCTGCGCCCCACGGGAGTTTAATATGGATGCCGGTCGGTTGCATTAGCTCAATGAGTCTTCGCCAGTGTGATTCCGGCCAGTGCTTATCATCGCGCGTTGTGGCATGCAGAAAGACCAGATAGGGCGGTGTGTGCGTCTTCGCATCGCGCAAAAAATGCTGCGCAATAGCGTAATCACCCTGCGTGTCCGGTTTTGCATAGCCGAGGCTTTTCGCAAACAGCTCGCGGGTGCGCTCCACGGCGTGCTGCTGTTTCGCGATATGGTGGCGGCGATTATAGAACAGGCTCGCCAGCGGCTCGCGGGCGGTTTGCCAGTCCATACCGTGCTTTACGCCGTGCGCCAGACGCGTGACCAGCGCGGCGCTTTTGACCAGACCCTGTGCGTCAATGATGGCATCGTAACGCTGCGCTTGCACCGCATCACGGAAGGCTTGACGTTCAGCCTTAATCGGTGCTGAGAACCACGCTTTACGCCAGCGGCGGATAGCAACCGGGATCACGCGGTCTACTGCTTCATGCCAGGTGGGGATCTGTGCGAAGCCCTCCTCCACCACCCAGTCAAAACGAATGCCGGGAATGGCCTGCATGGCGTCGGTGAGCGACGGCAGAGTATGCAGGACATCGCCCATGGAAGAGGTTTTAACGATCAATACCCGCATCCGTTATCCTTCTTCACTCAACAGCAGCTCGTTGAGCTCTTCAAGGACACGCTCGGGCGTGATGTCGATCAGGCTCTGGTGATAGCCTTCAGCCGCATCGCCTTTTCGCACCTTGTGATAACCGCTGATCAGACGTATGACGCGCGCTTTATGAGAAAGCGGTGGCGTAAAGTCAGGGCTGCTGGGGCCATACAGAGCAACCAGCGGCCGGTTGAGCGCAGCGGCGACGTGCATCAGGCCTGAGTCGTTGGTGACGACGGCTTTACAGGCGGCAAGTAAAACTACCGCCTGTTCCAGCTGGGTTTCCCCTGCCAGATTACGGCACCATGCCTGCTGTTCTGTATTCAACGAAGCCAGAATTTCGTTACCCGCCTCGTGGTCTTTCGCCGAGCCAAACAACACGACCTGATTACCTTCATCGATCAGCTGTTTTGCCAGCTCAGCGTAATGATAATGCGGCCAGCGTTTTGCCGGGCCGAACTCTGCTCCCGGGCAGAAACCGATCATAGGGCGTTCTGATGAAATTCCAAACGCGTTGCAGGTGTGGGATTTCTCACCGTCGTTGACCTGGAGCTGGGGCCAGAGCAGCGGTTGCGGCAGATCTTTTGCGCTGCGCATCACGCCTTTGTCATAGGCCAGCGCGACGTAGCGCTCGACCATGAGTGGCCAGGCGTCTTTATCAAGCACGCGCGCGTCGTTTAGCAGACCGTAGCGCATTTCTCCACGCCAGCCGGTGCGATGGGGGACGCCCGCAAAGAAGGGTACCAGGGCGGATTTAAAGGAGTTAGGCAGGACATAGGCGCGGTCATAGCGCTTTTCGCGCAGGCTATGGCCGAGCTTGCGACGCTCACCAATTTCCAGCGCGCCGTGGCCGAGCGGCATTGGGATCGCCTCGTTAACTTCCGGCATACGCGATAACAACGGACGGCACCAGGCAGGTGCCATCACATCAATTATCGCCTGGGGATAACGCGCCTTGAGCGTGCGATAGAGACTTTGCGACATCATCATGTCGCCCACCCATGACGGGCCGATCACCAGAATTTTCATACTTACGCGTCGCGGTTCAGCCAGGCCATGTATTCCGTTACGCCTTCGGCAACGGTCTTGAACGGTTTGTCGTAACCCGCCGCACGCAGGTTGGTCAAATCCGCCTGCGTGAAGGCCTGGTAACGACCTTTCAGTTTGTCCGGGAACGGAATGTATTCAATGCTGCCTTTTTTGTGGTACGCCAGGGTGGCGTCCGCCACGGCCTGGAAGGATTCCGCACGGCCTGTCCCCAGGTTAAAGATACCGGAGACGCCGTTTTCCCAGAACCACAGGTTCACTGCCGCCACGTCGCCTACGTAGACGAAATCACGCTTGAAGCCGTCACTGCCTTCAAACAGTTTCGGGCTTTCGCCATTGTTCAGCTGCGTGTTCAGGTGGAACGCGACGCTCGCCATGCTCCCTTTGTGGCCTTCGCGCGGTCCGTACACGTTGAAGTAACGGAAACCCACAATCTGGGAATTGGCTTCAGGCAGAACCTGACGCACGTATTCATCGAACAGGAATTTGGAGTAGCCATAGACGTTCAGCGGCTGCTCATATTCGCGGGATTCGATGAAGTCTGACGTACGGCCACCGTAGGTTGCTGCAGAAGAGGCGTACAGGAACGGAATTTCACGCTCCAGGCAGTAATGCAGGATCTCTTTGGAGTACTGATAGTTATTGTCCATCATGTACTTGCCATCCCACTCGGTGGTGGAAGAGCATGCACCTTCGTGGAAGATGGCTTCGATCTCGCCGAACTCTTCACCTGCCATAATCTGGATAAGGAAGTCTTCTTTATCCATATAGTCAGCGATGTTCAGATCCACCAGGTTTACAAACTTGGTGCCGTCTTTCAGGTTGTCCACCACCAGAATGTCGGTGATGCCTTTGTCATTGAGGGCCTTAACAATGTTGCTGCCGATAAAGCCCGCGCCGCCGGTAACGATGATCATAACTGTAACCTTTGAAGTGTGGAGTCCGGGGACAATCCCGGACGCTAATGTTCTTATCATATCATTAGTATGGCTGCCCTTCAGCCATTCACCGACATAGCGCAAGGGTACACGTGATTTATGCTGCAAAAACGAGAAGAGATAATGTGTCATCTCGTCATGGCGGCCAGGGTTGGGTAATATGTGCCAAAATTTGCCGAGTCTGGAGAATTGCAATGCGTGGTGATTTTTACAAACAGTTAAACAGCGACCTCGACACCGCACGTGCGGAAGGGTTGTTCAAAGAAGAGCGTATTATCACGTCTGCTCAGCAGGCGGACATCACCGTTGCCGATGGCAGCCATGTGATCAACTTTTGTGCGAACAACTACTTAGGTCTTGCGAATCACCCTGAGCTGATTGCCGCGGCAAAACAAGGCATGGACACCCACGGTTTCGGTATGGCCTCCGTACGCTTTATCTGCGGTACGCAGGACAGCCATAAGCAGCTTGAGAAAAAGCTGGCGGACTTCCTGGGGATGGAAGATGCGATCCTGTACTCCTCGTGCTTCGACGCCAACGGTGGTCTGTTTGAGACGCTGCTCGGCGCAGAAGATGCCATTATCTCCGACGCCCTGAACCACGCTTCTATCATTGACGGTGTGCGCCTGTGTAAAGCGAAGCGCTTCCGCTACGCCAACAACGACATGGTGGAACTGGAAGCGCGCCTGAAAGAAGCGCGTGAAGCAGGTGCCCGCCATGTGCTGATTGCCACAGACGGCGTGTTCTCTATGGATGGCGTGATTGCCAACCTGAAGGGCGTGTGCGACCTGGCAGACAAATACGATGCGCTGGTGATGGTTGATGATTCACACGCCGTCGGTTTTGTTGGTGAGAACGGCCGTGGATCTCACGAATACTGTGACGTAATGGGTCGCGTGGACATTATCACCGGTACGCTGGGTAAAGCGCTCGGCGGCGCGTCAGGGGGTTATACTGCTGCGCGTAAAGAGGTGGTTGAGTGGCTGCGCCAGCGTTCCCGTCCATACCTGTTCTCCAACTCGCTGGCACCGGCGATCGTTGCCGCATCCATTAAAGTCCTGGAAATGGTGGAGTCTGGCGCTGAGCTGCGCGACCGTCTGTGGTCAAACGCCCGTCTGTTCCGTGAAAAAATGGGTGCCGCAGGGTTTACGCTCGCCGGTGCCGATCACGCCATTATCCCGGTGATGCTGGGCGATGCGGTTGTGGCGCAGAATTTTGCTCGCGAGCTGCAGAAAGAAGGAATTTACGTTACCGGGTTCTTCTTCCCGGTGGTACCAAAAGGCCAGGCGCGTATCCGCACCCAGATGTCTGCGGCGCATTCGCCTGAACAAATTGAACGTGCGGTGGAAGCCTTTACCCGCATCGGCAAACAGCTGGGCGTAATTGCCTGAGGACGTGTGATGAAAGCGTTATCCAAACTGAAAGCGGAAGAAGGGATTTGGATGACCGACGTGCCGGAGCCGGAAGTCGGTCATAACGATCTGCTGATCAAAATTCGTAAAACCGCCATTTGCGGCACTGACGTTCATATCTACAACTGGGACCAGTGGTCGCAGAAAACCATTCCGGTACCGATGGTCGTGGGCCACGAATATGTCGGCGAAGTGGTGGGCATGGGTCAGGAAGTAAAAGGCTTCAACATTGGCGACCGCGTCTCGGGTGAAGGTCATATTACCTGTGGTCACTGCCGTAACTGCCGCGGTGGACGCACGCACCTGTGCCGTAACACAATCGGCGTGGGCGTGAACCGTCCGGGCTGCTTCGCAGAATATCTGGTGATCCCGGCGTTTAACGCGTTCAAAATCCCGGACAACATTTCTGACGATCTGGCCTCTATCTTTGATCCCTTCGGCAACGCGGTACACACGGCGCTCTCTTTCGACCTGGTCGGCGAAGATGTGCTGGTTTCCGGCGCGGGTCCCATCGGAATTATGGCGGCCGCGGTGGCGAAGCACGTTGGTGCCCGCAATGTGGTGATTACCGATGTGAACGAGTATCGCCTGTCGCTGGCGCGCAAAATGGGCGTGACCCGCGCGGTGGATGTCTCTAAAGAGAGCCTGAGCGACGTGATGGAAGAGCTGGGCATGACCGAAGGTTTTGACGTGGGTCTTGAGATGTCCGGCGCACCACCGGCGTTTCGCACCATGCTGGACACCATGAACCACGGCGGACGTATTGCGATGCTGGGCATTCCACCGTCTGATATGTCTATCGACTGGAACAAGGTTATCTTCAAGGGGCTGTTCATCAAAGGTATCTACGGCCGCGAGATGTTCGAAACCTGGTACAAGATGGCGGCACTGATCCAGTCTGGTCTGGACCTCTCTCCGATTATCACCCATCGCTTCTCCATCGATGAGTTCCAGGAAGGCTTTGACGCGATGCGCTCTGGCCAGTCCGGGAAGGTTATCCTGAGCTGGGATTGAGAGTAAAAGCCGGCCGGATTTAAATCCGACCGGCTTTCATCACAGGTATTTATCTTTTTCTTCTATAACGCATTTGCCATCTAAAATATTCTTGGCTTCAGTGGCAATTAAATTTATGTCGATTTTTCTATCGTATTTATTGAAAATAAGTTGTTTTGCATTTTCGCCTATCGGGCCGAATATTTTATTGCCTTCGTAATTCTTATTATGATCAAGAAGCATTGAGTAATATATAGCTACGAGCTTTTTATCTAAAGCGCAGGCAATATGGACAATAGCGGTATCCACTGAAATGACAAGGTCTGCTTGCTTGATTAGCGCAATGGTGTCCCATAATGACGGGAAAATAGATACGGAAACTGCAGGATCCTGAATGTTTAATTTTTCAGTCTTTTTTCTTTCACCAACAATGAAAATATGATTATCTTTTGGTTCTGAAATTTTTGAAATCAGGCTTACTAATTGCTCGCGACTAAGACTTCGCTCATCTACACTGGCAAAGGGGTTGATTACGATCCACTTTTTTCCTTTAAAAGGAAGAAGATACTCATTAATAGTCTCTTCGTGGCTCGGTAAAGCTGGTAAAGAGTAAGATAAGTGTTTCCTGTGAATATTTAATGCAGTAAGCATCTTTTTCTGTGGATCAGTAATGTGAAAGTCTCCCTCCGCTGGCAGTTGTAAATTGTAGGGCTTATTAAGCCAGCCACCAAAACTCATCGCATATTTATATTTCGTTTTCTGCAGCAGTTGTACACTAAAGAGCTCTTTTCTTTTCATCCATGCATAAGGATTAATGATCAGGTCAGTCTCTATTTGTGAGATGGAGTTTAAATCATTGATATCAATGATAAAAATCTCATCAATATCAACGATTTTTTCAAATAAAGCCCTGTTTCTTTCTTCTGCCGCGATCTGGACAATATACCCAGCCTTTTTCAGTTCTCTCCACATGCCGGTATGACAAACGGCATCACCAATCCCTAAATCTAAAAAAGGAAAAAGGAT
Organism: Enterobacter sp. R-25; assembly: GCF_049913205.1. NCBI lineage: Bacteria > Pseudomonadati > Pseudomonadota > Gammaproteobacteria > Enterobacterales > Enterobacteriaceae > Enterobacter > Enterobacter sp. R-25. The sequence continues at coordinate 123,981 of NZ_CP183982.1, forward strand.
CCGCTTTACTGAGGAACTATCGAAAGGTTTGCCTCTTTTATCGGGAATGTTTTTAGATAATTTATAGAGTTTAAGCCGACGTTTTAATTCATGAGTCTTATGATTTCGTTGGCGATTAAGTGCTTTAAAATAAAGGATGATTTTTTTCATTTGTTTGACAAACCACATTTTAAACATTCTGCTAACAGTATAAGCATAATGATAAGTAATGTGAACATCTATTTTAATGAGGAATTAATTTTTTATTTAATAATTTCAATGAGTTATGGCGCTTGGCGCGCTGTGCAGGTCACTCTCTGCTGGTCAAACAGTGCTTTTTAGTGCCTGGATAAAGGCAAAAGTATGTTTACAGGCCTACTTTAAGGAATGAAGAGTATGGAATGGATGTCACAAAAGACGATTTTATTTATTATTTGCTGATTGTTTCGATATTCACTTAAATAGACTTTCCCTGCTACAATTGTGTAGGTCATTTTCGAAAAGAGTAAGGGAATGTTCAAGTTAACTGTTTGTTTACTCACCTGCAATTCAGCCAGGGTTCTTAACCATGTTCTGCCTCCTCTTCTTAAAATTGCAGATGAAATGATTGTTGTTGATTCCGGAAGTAAAGATAACACGCTATCCATTTGTGAAAGTTATAATTTAAGCCCTATCTATAGACAATATACGATGCATGGGGACCAAATGAACTATGCGGTGAGTCTTGCATCTCATGATTGGGTGTTATGCATGGATAGCGATGAAATCCTGGATGACCTGACTGTATCCTTTATTCTGAATCTGAAGAGTGGGGCTGAGCCTCCACCGGATCATGCCTGGCGTATTGCTCGACACTGGTACGTACTCGGAAAAGAAGTTCGTACTATCTATCCAGTATCGTCGCCAGATTTCCCTGTACGTCTTTTTAATCGCACCTGTGCAAAATTTAATCTCCGACCAGTAGATGACAAGGTGGAAGGTGAACTTAATGCTTTCATCATGGCTGGGCATGTACGCCATGATACCTTTTATGACCTGAATGAAGTGTTTAATAAGCTCAATAGCTATACAACAAGGCTGGTCAAATATCAGAAGATCCGCCCTTCAATTGGACGAGGCCTTATTAGTGCCATTGGGGCGTTTTTTAAATGGTATCTTTTCAGTGGTGCCTGGCGGCAGGGGAAAGTGGGCGTCGTGACGGGACTCTATGCAACGCTATACAGTTTTCTCAAATATTTCAAAGCCTGGTATCAGTTTGAGGATAAAAAATAGCCCGCATGCAGGAAGTATACGGGCGCTCATCTCGTTGCCATGCTCTGCCCGCCTGCGTTGGCGGGCCAATTATGCTTTTTTACCCCAGCCTTGCCATTGATGCTGCATATATTTCACTAAGGAACTTTGGCTGATACTTTCCCCTATCACGGTAAAGAATCGAGTAGCATATACAGGCTCTGGTGACTGCTTAGGCTTGCAAATTTTCACACCCCTGAATGGATTGCGCGGCTGCGTTACCGGTGGCTGTGCATTGCCAGGACGCGACGTATCAACCTGTGGCTCATTCAGCAGATCGCCTGGACGAACCAGCGTAATATCAGAGGGCAATGTCGGCAGCATCTGCTGCAGAACGCGAACGGTAGACGGGTGCGGGTGGCCGATAGCAATAGCCGAGCCATTGCGTCGGGCTAGCTGTACGGCGCGATTGAACTGTCCGCGGATATCCGCGTCGTTCTGGGTGTCATCGAGGAACACCTTGCGCTTTATTACCTTCACGCCTGTACCCTGCGCGGCACGCATCGCCTGGCTGTTGCCGATGGTCATGCTGTCGAGGAAATAGAGGTTATAGCGCTCCAGCGACTGCATCACTTTGAGCATCCCGTACAGGCTGGAGGTCATCGCGCTACCCATGTGGTTGTTCAGCCCGACGGCGTACGGCACTTTATTGTAAGCATCGCGAATGATGCGATCGATCTCATCGCTGCTCATATCAGGGCGCAAAGTATCTTTTTCCAGCGGCTGCTTGCTGAGCGGTGCCATCGGCAGATGGATGAGAACCTGATGGCCGCTGTTATGCGCTTTGATCGCCATTTCACGCGCGTGCGGCGCATTCGGGAGGACGGCGACAGAGATGGCGGCCGGCATAGCCAGCACCTGATTCTCGGTGTGCGGACGATAACCGAAGTCATCAATCACTATCGCGAGTTTGCCAGCGTAGACCGGTGCTGCCAGCGCCAGTGCACTGGTGAAGGAGAGAACAATTCGACGAAATTGAAGCAAAACTTATCTTCCCAACCACGGCTGTGGATTGACCGCCTGACCCTGGCGACGAATTTCGAAATAGAGTGACGGGCGGCCCTGACCGCCACTGCTGCCCACGAGGGCGATGGGTTGGCCGGCGCGCACCTGAGTACCGACGCTGACCAGTGCGCTCTGGTTGTAGCCGTAAAGGCTCATATCGCCTTTACCGTGCTCCACCACTACCACAAGCCCGTAACCCTGCAGCCAGTCGGCCAGAATCACACGGCCATCAGCGATGGCTTTTACTTCGCTACCTTCAGACGCACCGATAACTATCCCTTTCCAACGTAGTTCACCCTGCAGCTGTTCGCCATAGCGATGCAGAATTGTACCGCGAACGGGCCAGTAAGCCTGACCACGAGGGGAGCCTAAACCGCCGGTACGTGACATCAGGGAGCGTTCGCTTTCGCTTGGCTTGTAGGTCGTACCTTTGCGTGAGGCTTCCTGCTGCTTGTCGCGTACGGCCTGCGCTTCGCGGGCCTCTTTTTCGGCGCGCGCTTTCGCCGCCGCTTCCGCGCGGGCGATGCTGTTACGCAGTTTCGATTCGTTGGCGCGCATTTCGCTCAGCTGGCTTTGGCCTTGCTGAATAGAGGACTCGAGACCGGAAAGGGTTTTCTTGCGCTCGTTGCGGGCCTGCTCGAGCTTCGCTTGTTGCGCCTGCTGTTCGTAGAGCAGCGTCTGTTGCTGGCTCTGCTTCTCTTCGAGCTCGGCTTTTTGCGTGGTGACCTCTTCGCGCGTCTGTTTCAGCTGCGCGATAGTCTCCTGACGCGCCTGGTTCAGATAACCAAAGTAGGCCTGCAGACGCTGACCGCGCTGGCTCTCTTCACCGCTGAGGATCAGCTGAAGGCCCGTGTGCTCTCCCTGGCGGAAAGCAGCATCAAGCTGTGCGGCAAGGTTGCGTTCCTGGGCATCACGCTGGCGTTCCAGTTTGGCAATCGACGCGTTCATTTCGTCGATCTGTTTATTCAACTGGGCGAGGGTGTTTTGCGTTTCACGTAATTTACGTGCGGCAGCGGAGATGGCTTCTTCCTGCTGCTTAAGCTGAGCGAGCAGAGCAGAGCGTTGTTGCTGTTGCTGGCGTACCGCACGCTCTTTCGCGGCGATATCGGCCTGAATGGATTTCAGCTGGTCACGGTCATCCGCGTGGGCGGATGCGGCGCACAGCAATACGCCAGCGCTGAGTGCGCTGGCGCAAAGCAGAGGTCTGACTGATAACCTAAGCGGCTTCACGACCCATGTGATTGAAAAAATCGCCTTTCCCCTCATGGGGAGCGATTATTCCACGATGAACAGCGGCTTACCAGTCATCTCTTCAGGGATCTCCATGCCCATCAGCGACAACATGGTTGGTGCGATGTCGGAAAGCTTGCCGCCTTCCACTGCTTTCAGTGATTTATCACCCACATAAATCAGCGGAACAGGCAGGTTGGTGTGAGCGGTGTGCGCCTGGCCGGTTGCCGGGTCGCGCATCTGTTCTGCGTTACCGTGGTCAGCGGTGATGAGCAGCTGGCCACCAACGGATTCAACCGCTTTCGCGACCTGGTCAACACAGTGATCCAGCGCTTCAACCGCTTTTACGGCGGCTTCCATCACGCCGGTATGACCCACCATGTCGCCGTTCGGGTAGTTACAGATGATGGTGTCGTATTTGCCGCTTTCGATTGCCGCAACCAGTTTTTCAGTCAGCTCGGCAGAGCTCATTTCTGGCTGCAGATCGTAGGTGGCCACTTTGGGTGAGTTAATCAGAATGCGATCTTCGCCTTTGAACGGCTCTTCAACACCGCCGTTAAAGAAGAAGGTGACGTGGGCATATTTCTCGGTTTCGGAGATACGCAGCTGGGTCTTGTCGTTCTTCGCCATCCACTCACCGAAGGTATTGGCCAGTGAAGCGGGTGGATAAGCGCATGGCGCATTGATGTCAGCGGCGTATTCGGTCAGCTGAATAAAGTCGATCTTCACCACTTTCTTACGGGTGAAACCGTCGAAATCACTGTTCACGAACGCACGGGTGATTTCACGCGCGCGGTCAGCACGGAAGTTCATGAAGATCAGCGCGTCGCCGTCTTCCATGGCGGCATCAGCCTGGCCTTCAGCACGAATGACGGTTGCTTTCACGAATTCATCGTTTTCATCACGCGCGTAAGCGGCTTCCAGACCTTCCACCGCGGTCGCGAACTGGAATTCACCTTTTGCCAGCGTCATCAGGTCATAGGCCTGTTCAACGCGATCCCAACGGTTGTCGCGGTCCATTGCGTAGTAGCGCCCGATGATAGAGGCCACACGTCCTTTGCCAAGCGCGGCGAATTTGTTTTCGAAGGAGGCCAGTGAACCTTTTGCGCTGCGTGGTGGCGTATCACGACCGTCCAGGAAAGCGTGCAGATAGATTTTTTCTGCGCCGCGCTCAGCCGCCAGTTCAACCATCGCCATGATGTGATCTTCGTGACTGTGTACGCCACCGGCGGAGAGCAGACCCATGATATGAACTGCTTTACCGGCCGCCACGGCTCTGTCCACCGCGCCGCAAAGCACTGGATTGTTGAAGAAGGTACGTTCTTTGATTTCAACGTCCAGACGCGTCAGGTCCTGATACACGATACGACCTGCACCCAGGTTTACGTGACCCACTTCGGAGTTGCCCATCTGACGATCTGGCAGACCCACTTCCAGCCCGGACGCATCAATCAGGGTGTGGGGACGTTTTGCCCACAGCGCGTCCATCACCGGCGTTTTGGCGTTGAAAATGGCGTTATCCTGTTGATCTTCACGGTAGCCATAGCCATCCAGAATCACCAGTACCATAGGTTTTTTAGAAACCGACATTGCGACAACCTCATGCTCAAGAGTCAAAATTTGCGTAATTTTACTACAGCTGAATCGATCAAATAGCCGCAGAAGATCAAAGAAAGCGCAGGGGCAAGGTGCTTAGCGGACGCTTTTGAGGCAATTTTTTAGGTGGCAGGCCTCAGAAAATGGATTAGGTTATGGTCGCTGGCTGTATTTGCCACAACGCACAGGTATACTCCTGTCCTGGTTTTTTTTAATCACTAAGTCGGAGTAGTTACCCTCCATGCAAGAAATTATGCAATTCGTTAGCCGCCATCCGGTTCTGAGCATCGCGTGGATTGGCCTGCTGGCTGCTGTGCTGTTCACCACATTTAAAGGCCTGACGTCTAAGATTAAGGTTATCACCCGTGGTGAAGCGACGCGTCTGATTAACAAAGAAGATGCCGTCGTGGTCGATCTGCGTCAGCGTGACGATTTCCGTAAAGGTCACATTGCTGGTGCTATCAACCTGTTACCTGCTGAAATCAAAGCGAACAACGTTGGCGAGCTTGAGAAACATAAAGCCCAGCCGATTATCGTTGTTGACGCGACCGGTATGCAGGCGCAGGAATCTGCCAGCGCGCTGCATAAAGCAGGCTTCGAAAACGTAACGGTTCTGAAAGAAGGTATTTCCGGCTGGAGCGGGGAAAATCTTCCTTTGGTTCGCGGTAAATAAGGAGTTCAGTAATGGCCAATATCGAGATCTACACCAAAGCAACGTGCCCGTTCTGCCACCGTGCAAAAGCGCTTCTGAACAGCAAAGGCGTAGCGTTCAAAGAACTGCCGATTGACGGTGACGCGATTAAACGCGAAGAGATGATCCAACGTAGTGGTCGTACGACGGTTCCGCAGATTTTTATTGATGCGCAGCACATTGGCGGCTGTGATGACTTGTATGCGCTCGATGCCCGTGGTGGACTCGATCCGCTGCTGAGCTAAGAGACTTTAGGACAATTAAAAAGGGTTTTTCCATGTCAGAACAAAACAACACCGAAATGACTTTCCAGATCCAGCGTATCTACACCAAGGATGTCTCTTTCGAAGCGCCAAATGCGCCACACGTTTTCCAGAAAGATTGGCAGCCAGAGGTTAAACTTGATCTTGATACCGCATCTACCCAACTGGCGGATGACGTGTATGAAGTCGTACTGCGTGTGACTGTTACTGCCTCTCTGGGCGAAGAGACTGCATTCCTGTGTGAAGTTCAGCAGGGCGGCATCTTCTCCATCGGCGGCATCGAAGGCAACCAGATGGCGCACTGCCTGGGTGCATACTGCCCGAACATTCTGTTCCCGTATGCTCGCGAATGCATCACCAGCCTGGTTTCTCGCGGTACATTCCCGCAACTGAACCTTGCGCCAGTTAACTTTGATGCGCTGTTCATGAACTATCTGCAGCAGCAAGCTGGCGAAGGTACTGAACAACATCAGGATGCCTGATGAGCACTCTTAATGCGTCAATGACTGTGATCGGTGCCGGCTCATACGGCACCGCTCTTGCCATCACGCTGGCAAGAAATGGTCACGAAGTGGTTCTCTGGGGCCACGACCCAAAACATATCGCGACGCTGCAACGCGACCGTTGCAACGTGGCGTTCCTCCCGGACGTTCCGTTCCCAGACTCCCTGCACCTTGAAAGTGACCTTGCGACCGCGCTGGCGGCCAGCCGCAACATTCTGATTGTGGTGCCGAGCCATGTGTTTGGCGAAGTGCTGCGTCAGATCAAGCCGCTGATGCGCCCTGATGCGCGCATTGTATGGGCCACCAAAGGGCTGGAAGCCGAAACCGGACGCCTGTTGCAGGATGTCGCCCGCGAAGCGCTGGGTGATGACATCCCGCTGGCGGTTATCTCGGGGCCGACGTTTGCTAAAGAGCTGGCCGCTGGCCTGCCGACGGCGATCTCGCTGGCATCAACCGATCAGGCCTTCTCCGACGATCTTCAGCATCTGCTGCACTGCGGTAAAAGCTTCCGCGTTTACAGCAACCCCGATTTTATCGGCGTACAGCTGGGCGGTGCGGTGAAGAACGTGATTGCGATCGGCGCCGGAATGTCCGACGGGATTGGCTTTGGTGCCAACGCACGTACCGCACTGATTACGCGCGGCTTAACCGAGATGTCCCGCCTTGGCGCAGCACTGGGTGCCGATCCGACCACCTTCATGGGCATGGCGGGCCTGGGCGATCTGGTGCTGACCTGTACCGACAACCAGTCCCGTAACCGCCGCTTTGGCATGATGCTCGGTGAGGGCATGGATGTGAAAGGCGCGCAGGAGAAGATTGGTCAGGTGGTTGAAGGCTATCGCAATACCAAAGAAGTTCGCGAATTGGCGCACCGTTTTGGTGTCGAAATGCCAATAACCGAGGAAATTTATCAGGTATTGTATTGCGGAAAAAATGCGCGCGAGGCAGCATTGACCTTATTAGGTCGTTCGCGCAAGGATGAGCGCAGCAGTAACTAGTCGCAGGGATTCTTGTTAGCACTATGACCCGGCCAGCACAGAACTGGCCGGTCATTAACATGTCGTCTGGAGTAAGCAATGCCGTGTGAAGAACTGGATATCGTCTGGAACAATATTAAAGCTGAAGCCCGGGCTTTGGCTGACTGCGAGCCAATGCTGGCCAGTTTCTATCATGCGACGCTACTCAAGCACGAAAACCTCGGCAGCGCCCTGAGCTATATGCTCGCCAATAAACTGGCTTCCTCGATTATGCCCGCCATCGCCATTCGTGAAGTGGTGGAAGAGGCCTATGCCGCTGACCCTGAAATGATCGCTTCTGCCGCCTGTGATATCCAGGCCGTGCGCACGCGTGACCCGGCGGTGGACAAATACTCTACGCCGTTGCTGTATCTGAAGGGCTTTCATGCCTTGCAGGCGTATCGCATCGGCCACTGGCTGTGGAATGAAGGCCGCCGCGCGCTGGCTATCTTCCTGCAAAACCAGGTTTCCGTGACCTTCCAGGTGGATATTCACCCGGCCGCGAAAATTGGCCGCGGGATCATGCTTGACCACGCCACCGGCATTGTCGTCGGTGAAACCGCGGTGATTGAAGATGACGTTTCGATTCTGCAGTCGGTCACGTTAGGCGGTACCGGTAAAACCAGCGGCGATCGCCATCCGAAAATCCGTGAAGGGGTGATGATTGGCGCGGGCGCCAAGATCCTCGGCAACATCGAAGTGGGTCGTGGTGCGAAGATTGGCGCCGGTTCGGTTGTTCTGCAGCCTGTTCCGCCGCACACGACTGCCGCTGGCGTACCGGCACGTATTGTCGGTAAACCAGACAGCGACAAACCGTCGATGGATATGGATCAGCACTTCAACGGTATTCACCATACGTTTGAGTATGGTGACGGTATTTAACTTCTGAGAATGGCGCCCGGGTATCCCAGCTGGCGCCATGCTTCATACACCACCACCGACACCGCATTTGACAGGTTCATGCTGCGGCTGTCCGGCATCATCGGAATACGAATCTTCTGCTCAGCGGGCAGGGCATCAAGAATGGTGGCCGGCAGGCCGCGCGTTTCCGGGCCAAACATCAGATAATCACCGTCCTGATAGCGCACGGCGCTATGTGCCGGCGTACCTTTGGTGGTCAGGGCGAACATGCGCTGCGGGTTTTCGCTTTCCAGAAACGCGGCGTAATCATGATGGCGAACCACGGCCGTAAATTCATGATAATCCAGCCCCGCGCGGCGCAGACGTTTGTCGTCCCACGTAAAACCCATCGGCTCGATGATATGCAGACGAAAACCGGTGTTGGCGCACAGGCGGATAATATTGCCGGTATTCGGCGGAATTTCTGGTTCGAATAAAACGATGTTAAGCATGCTGCCCCCTTAATTGCGGGGGCAGAATAGCAGAAACCGGGCCGCTTATGCGACGCCGAGATCCTGCGAGCGGCAACGCAGCATTTTGTAGAAGGTTGCCGCGGCCGCCAGCAGGGCGGGCAGGCTAAGGATCATCAAAATACTGTCTGCCTGCCACTGCATGGAGAGAAGCTGCGCGCTGGTCATGGTGCCCGCCACGCCACCAAAGCGGCCAATGCCCTGCATCCAGGCAATGCCCGTTGCGCGACACTCGGTAGGATAAAAGGTGGCTGCCAGCGTCTGCATTCCCGATTGCGCGCCGTTCATCGCGATCCCCATCAGGAAAATCAAGCCGCCAAACAGGGCGATATGGTTATGTTCAATGCCGAGCGCCAGAATGAGCAGCATGGTCAGGACAAAGCCACCTGCGACCACTTTGTGTGCCTCCCAGCGATCCATCATCCAGCCCGCGAGAAGGATGCCTGCGGTACCGCCGAAGGTGAACAGCGAGGTGAGCCATGCGGATTCCGCGAGGGGATAGCCCATCCCCAGCATCAGTGTCGGCATCCAGCTAAGCAGGACGTAATAAATCACCAGCCCCATAAAATAGGTTACCCATAGCATCAGGGTGCCGGGCAGCCAGGGCTGTGAGAACAGCTGTGCTACGCTCCCTTTTTTGGCGGCGACCCGATCCTCTGCGAGGAAGAAACCGGTGACGCCATCGAGGGTCGTGCGGGCGAAACGGCTGGCGATACGGCGGATCTGCATCATGTCTTTCCCGCGCTGCACCAGGTACTTTACCGATTCCGGTAAAAACAGCATCAGCAGCAGCGTTAATATCAGCGGTGCTATCGCGCCGGTCAGCAGTACGCTTCGCCAGCCATGATGCGGGATAAGCCAGGATGATATCGCCCCACCGCCGGCCGCGCCCAGCGGGAAGCCGCAGTACATGGTATTAATCGCCATGGCGCGACAGCGCTGAGGGGCAAACTCTGAGATGAGGGTGATGGCGTTCGGCATGGCGGCACCCAGCCCCAGACCCGTCAGAAACCGCCATAGCGTCAGGGTGTTAAGGCTTTGTGCCCAGGCCGTCCCCAGGCTTGAAAGGCCGAAGAACAGACAAGAAAAGACCAGTACGCGCTTGCGGCCTATCCGGTCCGATACCGGGCCTGCGACCAGCGCTCCCAGCGACAGCCCGAGCAGTGCTGCGCTCAGTACCGGTCCCAGATCCTGTTTGTGTATGCCCCATTCTGCCGACAGCGTGGGCGCAATGTAGCCCATTGCTGCGGTATCGAAACCATCGATCGCCAGCACCAGAAAGCCCAGCACGATGAGCACCCAGTGAAACCCGGAAAAGGGACTGTCGTCGATCACCTGCTGAATATCCACCTGACCTGAATATCTCATACGCTCCCCTCTGATGTGATGGTGTTTTTGTGTTCTTGTATTTGCTTGTCTATACAATTGCGTGCGGCACAGGTATGTCAAATTTTCTTATCCAATATGTTACCTGGATGTTATTTTTGACAAAAAAAAGCGCCCGAGGGGAGTTCGGACGCGAGGAGAGGGGAAGGGGTATCAGACGGGCGTCAGGCTGCGTCACCCTGGGCAAGCGGTGCCAGTGCGGCGGGTAATTTACCCAACTCCTGCACCAGGGAGTCCTTGCTGATTTCGCGAATCGTTTTTGCGCCGGTCAACGTCATCGCCACTTTCATCTCTTTTTCGATCAGGTTGAGCAGATTCGCCACCCCTGCCTGACCAGCCGTAGCCAGTGCATAAAGATATGCGCGTCCGAGCAATACGCTGTCTGCGCCAAGGGCAATCATACGCACCACGTCAAGCCCGTTGCGGATACCGCTGTCGGCGAGGATAGCGATATCACCTTTCACCGCATCGGCAATCGCCGGCAGTGCGCGTGCGGAAGAGAGTACCCCGTCAAGCTGACGTCCGCCGTGGTTAGAGACCACAATACCGTCAGCGCCAAAGCGCACGGCATCGCGGGCATCTTCCGGGTCGAGGATCCCTTTGATCACCATCGGGCCATCCCAGAATTCGCGGATCCACTCCAGGTCTTTCCACGAGATGGACGGATCGAAATTATTCGCCAGCCAGCCGATGTAATCTTCCAGCCCGGTGGGTTTACCGAGATAGGCCGAGATATTCCCCAGATCGTGCGGGCGACCATTCACACCGACATCCCAGGCCCATTGCGGGTGCGTTACCGCCTGCCAGTAGCGACGCAGGGCAGCATTTGGGCCGCTCATCCCGGAGTGGGCATCGCGGTAACGGGCACCAGGCGTCGGCATATCAACGGTAAAGACCAGCGTTGAACAGCCCGCGGCTTTGGCACGCTCCAGCGCGTTGCGCATAAAGCCGCGATCGCGCAGGACGTACAGCTGGAACCACATCGGACGCTGGAGGGTCGGGGCCACTTCTTCAATCGGGCAGACGGAGACGGTGGAGAGGGTAAACGGAATACCTTTAGCATCCGCTGCCCCTGCCGCCTGGACTTCACCCCGGCGGGCGTACATGCCGCACAAACCGACTGGTGCAAGGGCCACCGGCATGGAAAGCGTTTCGTTAAACAGCGTTGTCTCAAGGCTCAGCTCAGACATATCTTTCAGCACGCGCTGGCGCAGCGCCACTTCCGACAGATCTTCCACGTTGCGGCGCAGGGTGTATTCGGCATATGCCCCACCGTCGATATAGTGGAACAGGAACGGCGGCAAAATGCGCTGCGCTGCGGCGCGATAGTCACTGGCTGCTGAAATAATCATGCTTTGTTCTCCCTGGAAATATCACTGTCGCCAGGCAGACGAGTAATACGCGCCTGTCGGGCCTGATCTTCATCGAATCGTTTAATGGTGGTGTGCACGAACCCCAGATGCGCCATCATCGCTTTGCGCGCGGCCTCTGCATCCCCGGCCAGAATGGCGTTGAGTACCGCCTCGTGCTGTTCGGTCAGTTGGGCAAATACCGGCGGGACCAGATACATACGCTGGCGGCTCTGCTTCACGGAGGATTGCAACAGGTCGAAGAAACCGCGCATGGTCTGGAGCAGAACGACGTTGTGCGACGCTTCAGCAATCGCCAGATGAAACCGCACGTCCGCCTGCGAGGCGATGTCCGGGTCGCTGCTTTGGGTGGCGTCAAAGCAGGCTTTGAGCTTCTCTTTGTCGGCTTCAGTGGCCCGCATGGCCGCATGCCAGGCGGTACTGGTTTCGATGGCGTGCCGCGCTTCAATGATGTCGAAGCTGTAGTCCGGGTCGTTTTCCATCAGTGTTTTAAGCGGCTGCACGATGTTTTGCTCGGACCAGTCATCGTGCTGCCAGCGGACAAAGGTGCCGCCGCCCCGACGGCTTACCAGTACCCCTTCGCTGACCAGCGTCGCCAGCGCCTCGCGCAGTGAGTTACGAGATACACCCAGTTGGGCGGCGAACTGGCGCTCGGCGGGCAATTTCATGCCCGCTTCTAGCTGTTGTTCTTCAATCAGCGCCCGTACGCGAGAGGCAATCTCGTCGGACAGGCGTCTGGGCATGACTATCATGGGATCATCCAGGTTAAGACATAGGCCTGCAGGGTCGTGATCACCCCGACCATACAGGTGAATATCAGGCTGTGTTTCACGGTAAAGCGGAACAGGTCCGACTCTTTACCGACCAGTCCCACCGCCGCACAGGCAATGGCGATGGATTGCGGTGAGATCATCTTGCCGGTCACGCCGCCGGTAGTATTGGCGGCCACCAGAAGGATGTCCGACACGCCAATCTGCTGGGCTGCCGTCGCCTGCAGGGCCGCAAACAGGGCGTTAGATGAGGTATCTGAACCGGTCAGGAACACCCCCAGCCAGCCGAGGAACGGCGAGAAGAACGTGAAGGCGTGGCCGGTATGCGCCAGCGCAAGCGCCAGTGTCGATGACAGGCCGGAATAGTTCGAGATAAACGCGAACGCCAGCACCATGCCGATGGAGTAGATCGGCAGCATCAGCTCCTTAATGGTAGCCGCAAAAGTCTGTACTGCAGCCGCTGGCTTCATGCGTAACCACACCACAGACAGGATAGCGGCAAACAGTATTGCGGTGCCGGTTGCTGAGAACCAGTCAAATTTATACACCGCGGCATACGGCGTGGCGGCGTGCACCACGGGCGGCATACGGGCGACCATCTTGTCGAGGAACGGCACGGAGATGTTAATGACCATCTCATACAGTGCGCCACCCGGTGCGAACAGGGCCTTAAACGGTGGAATACTCCAGAGCGTAACCGTGGCGGTCAGGAACAGGAACGGAGACCATGCGCGAATGATTTGTCCCGCGGTATAACCGGTACGTGCCAGGGTTTGATCGACGTGTGAAGCACCCATATCGGCGAAACGGAAGATGCGTACCGGCTGCCAGCGTTTCAGGAACAGCGTCAGGCAGACCAGCGACACCAGTGAAGAGATAATGTCCGGCAATTCGGGGCCGAGGAAATTCGAGCTGAGATACTGGGCAATGGCAAACGAGCCGCCAGCGACGACCACCGCAGGCCATGTCTCTTTCACGCCGCGCCAGCCATCCATAATCGCCATGATCCAGAACAGCACGATGATGGTCAGGAACGGCAGCTGACGGCCAACCATCTGGCCAATTTCAAAGCTGTCCAGACCGGTGACCTGCCCGGCGACCAGAATCGGGATCCCCATCGCACCAAACGCCACCGGCGCGGTGTTAACGATCAGACAAAGACCTGCGGCGTAAAGCGGGTTGAACCCCAGCCCGACTAACAGCGCCGCGGTGATGGCAACCGGTGCGCCAAACCCGGCCGCCCCTTCCAGAAAAGCCCCGAAGGAGAAACCGACAATCAGCATCTGCAAACGCTGGTCCGGGGTAATGGAAAGTATCGATGAGCGGATAATGTCGAACTGCCCGGTTTTCACCGAGATTTTGTAGACAAAGACCGCCGCGATGATGATCCACGCAATCGGCCACAGGCCGTAGAAGAAACCATAGACGACGGAGGCCAGCGCGCGATCGACCGGCATTTTATAGAAGAACAGTGCCACCATCAGCGCAATGGCAACGGTGTACGTCGCGGCCAGGTATCCCTTCAGCTTGAGCTTAATCAGCGCAAAGAAGAAGAACAGGATCGGAAGCGATGCGATCAGGCTCGACAGCCAGATATTGCCAGCCGGATCGTAGTTTTGTTGCCAGAGGCTCATGCAGGTCTCCTGAGGACCAGACAGTCTGCGTAGCGGGTGAGTCTCCGCTCATCTCTGCGTCACAAACTGTGTAAAAGTGGTCCTGCCAATATTGTGTTGTAGGGTGAATGACAATAAATGGTTAACCAGTTGTTATGAGTCAGCAATGATTTTGTGAGGGGAATTAGTGGAATTGTGAACCAGGAAAGTGATTACCGGGAGATTGGTTGGGCCAATTTTAAGCGGTGAGGGGGGCGACGCGGTGTGGTTTTCGCCCTCTCGCCTGGGAGAGAGGGCGGGGGACGATCAAAACGCGGTCTTACAAAAACCCGTCATCTCTTTCAGACCCATTTCGCGACCAAGCTCGGTCATGGGATGAACCACCACCAGGCCACGGACGCTTTTCTTCAGCTTGCCCATGTCGGCCTGCTCTTTTTTAGTGATGGCGCGACGGTGCGGCATGCTCAACAGCTTTTGGGCTTCGTTGCTCAGCTTCTGGCCTTTGACTTCGCGCAGACGCTCGATTTCCGCTTCAAGCTTCTCACTCTCTTTCTCCAGCTCGGCATACTTCTCGGCGGACTCAACCAGCGAGAGACCAGCCATCTGGTGGCGGATCAGATCCAGGCGGTCGCTCAGGCGTTTAATTTCGTTCTTTTCGACTTCTTTCATGACAAATAACTCTGAAAACGGGGAATTTACAGGGAAGGATACACCAATGTGAGCAGGCTTACTTCTGAAACGCTTTTTTTAAGCTGATTCGGGAAATCAGCTCAGTCAGGGAAAGGACCATTGTGGAACGGACAACCTGTTGATAACGCAGCTTTTGCATCGCGTACAGCTCAGGGTCACTGTTATCAAAATGGGGAGCAGGGGGAAGCGCGGTGACGCAGTGTAGCTCGCCGAAGGGGCCAAGGATCTCATCATCGGTAAAGGTGTACTCATTACCGTCATGATTTAACTCTTCGCGCAGCGCCATCAGCAGCTCGGCATCTTCATACTCTTGTCGGTTCAACACGCCAAGACCATAAATCAACTTCAGACGTACCGATAAATCGCCCAGCGGTCCGTCTCCGTCCAGTAACGGTTCTACAGCATATTTTACCGCGTAGTCGTCTTTGCGAAACACCTGAAGTACCAGAATATTCACCGCCTCGGTTAGCAACTCGACGGCGGCAATCAGGAAACTTCGTACGGTTTTGCCAGCATTCAGACGCTCAAGCACGCGATTTTCAAAGGCCTGGGTTTGTTCCATTATTGCCTGCATATCTGACAATCTGTTATTTGGGCGCAGGCTATCCTGCGCCGCACTCTGCATCATTTGATTGCGTTGTAAGCGTTCACCGCCTCCACAACCACGTCGCTGTTGGCATCCAGACCAGAGATCTGCGCCAGCGCACCCTGCGGGCCTTTATCGTTAATCAGCTGAGCCAGCTCCTGCGCCTGTGGATCCTGTTCGCTGCGGTAATGCATCGCGGCCGCAATCCCTTTCACCAGGTTGGCGTGCGCAAGATCATACTCCAGCGTGCCCAGCAGCGGTTTAATCAGGCGATCGCCCGCGCTCAGTTTACGCAGTGGCTGACGGCCTACGCGCTCAACGTCATCTTTCAGATACGGGTTTTCAAAACGACCGAGGATTTTCTGGATGTATGCTGCATGTTTCTCAGCATCAAAACCGTAGCGTTTGATCAGCACCGCGCCGCTCTCTTCCATTGCCCCTTTAACCACCGCACGGATGCTCTCATCGAGGATCGCGTCACGAATGGTCTGATGACCGGCCAATTTTCCGAGGTACGCGGTTATAGCATGCCCGGTGTTCAGCGTGAAGAGTTTACGTTCGACAAAGGCCATCAGGTTATCGGTTAATTCCATCCCCGGAATGGTTGGCAGCGCGCCTTTAAACTGGGTTTTATCAACGATCCACTCGCTGAAGGTTTCCACGGTCACTTCCAGCGGATCGTGGGTGGCGGATTCTGACGGCGGAACGATACGGTCAACGGCGGAATCCACAAAGCCGACGTGCGCTTCCACCCAGGCTTTATCTTCGTCCGCGACGGCGGCGAGCACATGGCCTTTCAGCTGCGTGGTGCCGCGCACCATGTTTTCACAGGCGATGATGTTCAGCGGTGTGTCGATGCCCTGCGCTTTACGTTTTGCCAGGCCTTTCGCCACCGCAGGGGCAATGCGCTCAAGCACCACCGGGCCAACGGCCGTGGTCACCAGATCGACACTGGCGATGAGGTCGATAACGTCTTCGCCAATGCTGCTTACCGCATTAACGCCAGACACCGTCTCAACCTGCTCGTTTTCGCCTACCACGTGTACCTGATAGCTATGACGGGCATTCAGGGCATCCAGGACTACCTGATTCACATCGGCGAATGTCAGCGTAATGCCTGCGTCTGCCAGCAGTTTACCGATAAAGCCACGACCGATATTACCTGCGCCAAAATGTAATGCTTTCATAGTATTAACCTTAATCAATGTTTTTACCCGAGAGGGCTGGGGTGAGGCTTGGCCCTCACCCTAACCCTCTCCCCACAGGGGAGAGGGAAGAGGTTCCGTTACTTGTTCAACAGCGCCAGCACTTCTTCCACGCTGGTGGTGTTGGCCAGACGTTCAATGACAGAGTCGTCATCCAGCGCGTTGGTCAGGCTGGTAATCACCTGGATGTGCTCGTTGTTGCGAGCGGCGATACCAATCACCAGGCGGGCGATGTCGTCTTCTTCTTCACCGAAGCGTACACCATCCGGATACTGGCAGAACACCACGCCGGTTTTCAGTACGCGGTCTTTCGCTTCAACCGTACCGTGTGGAACCGCAATGGATTCACCCAGATAGGTTGGAGTCAGCTTTTCACGCTCCAGCATCGCGTCAACGTATTCAGGCTGCACGTAGCCGCCTTTCACCAGCTGTTCACCGGCAAAGCGAATCGCCTCTTCCTTGTGGGACGCCGTGCGGCCCAGGAAGATGTTTTCTGCGCCCAGGCGGAACAGGTGGCTGTCGTTCGCGTCAAAGCTGTCTTTCAGGCTGTCGCGGACTTTGACTTCGTTATCTTCATGACGCTGTGCGGCCACCAGGCGTTCGGTCAGGTTGGTGTACAGGCCGCTGTCCAGGAAGTTGGTCAGCGAAATGTGCTGTGCCTGAGGAACCTGACGCATCGCACGTTCGGTCAGATCGCGGTGCGTAATCACCAGGTCAACATCTGCAGGCAGGCTGTTGATGGCGCTGTTGGTGACGGAGATGTTGGTCAGACCCGCATCCTGCACTTTCTTACGCAGCACGCCGGCACCCATGGCGCTGGAACCCATACCTGCATCACAGGCCACGATGATTTTACGTACGTGGCTCAGGTCGTTAGAGACATCGCCCGCCGCCAGCGGCGTGGCGCCTTTTGATTCGGCTTTCATGTCATGCATACGACGGGTTGCCGCTTCGATATCGTCATCTTCTTTCACTTTGCTGGTTTTCAGCAGGATAGAAGAGACCACGAAGGAGACGGCCATTGCCGCACAGATGGCTGCGATGTTAGCGAAATAGGCACCTTTCGGGGTCATCGCCAGGACCGCCAGGATGGAGCCTGGAGAGGCCGGAGAAACCAGACCACCGCCCAGCACGCTCAGGGTGAACACGCCCGTCATACCGCCGAGGATAACGGCCAGGATCAGACGTGGGTTCATCAGCACGTAAGGGAAGTAAATTTCGTGGATACCGCCCAGGAAGTGGATGATAGCCGCACCGCCCGCAGACTGTTTCGCACTGCCGCGACCAAAGAACATGTACGCCAGCAGAACACCCATGCCCGGGCCCGGGTTGGCTTCAATCAGGAAGAAGATGGACTTGCCGAGGTCATGAGACTGCTGAATGCCCAGCGGTGAGAAGATACCGTGGTTAATGGCGTTGTTGAGGAACAGGATTTTCGCCGGTTCAACAAAGATAGACGCCAGCGGCAACATGTCGTGCGCAACCATGAAGTTAACGCCTGCCGCCAGAACTTTGGACAGCACTTCAACCGCAGGGCCAATGCCGAGGAACGCCAGAATCGCGAGGATCATACCGATGATGCCCGCAGAGAAGTTGTTCACCAGCATTTCGAAGCCGGATTTGATCTTGCCATCAACCCAGACGTCGAATTTCTTAATTGCCCAGCCGCCCAGAGGGCCCGCAATCATTGCACCGAGGAACATCGGCATATCCGCACCGACGATAACCCCCATCGTCGTGATGGCACCCACAACGCCACCACGGTCTCCACCCACCAGACGACCACCGGTAAACCCGATAAGCAGCGGCAGCAGGTAGGTAATCATTGGGCCAACAAGTTTCGCCAGCGTTTCGTTAGGCAACCACCCTGTCGGAATGAACAACGCAGTGATGATACCCCACGCGATAAACGCGCCGATATTTGGCATCACCATATTGCTGAGGAAACGACCAAAGCTTTGAACTTTGATCTTGAAATCGGATGACATAAAACACCCCTTCTTCTGTTTACGCTTAGGCTTGCGGCCCGAGGTTTATTGTTAATGAGGCGGCAGAGGTAGCCGGGCCCTGTTCTGATGCTGTGAAATCTGGCACTGAATCGTTCAACTGTCCAGACGACGGAAATTTGTGTGATATGAATCACGTAAATGTAGGGGGTGCAGACATGAATGAAGTGATCTTCATCACAAAAATGGTGGATAAAAAAAATACGATGGCGATAAATAAAGCAAAAACCACCCACTTCTGTGATGTAAATCACATTTGGTTGTCGTGAGTTTGTTTCTGGATTGTGATTAATTTCACAAAAAATTTTTATGCAGAATTCTCCGGATGTGATCGGCGACAAATTCTGCCTGGCGATTCAACGCCAGGATGTCATGAAGTCACACATAAAGCTAAAAAATGACTTTTCATGTGTGGTATGGCGAAAAGCAATAAGGTACGTTACGCTCATATTGTAAGGTTAAGTCTATTATTATTCAGGATATATTTTGACACGCTTATAAACTTGCATGGAGATATTATAAAAAACGATACTCCCCGGCTCTGGAATATAAGTACACCTCGTATTTATAAAAAATTAATTAGGTTGCGTACCGTTTTATTAATTTAATGAGTTGACGTTGTTTAAGTGAGGAGAATATGTTTCTCAACTATTTTGCGCTGGGCGTATTGATTTTTGTATTTCTGGTTCTTTTTTACGGAATCATCGCCATCCATGATATTCCTTATAATATGGCCAAAAAACGGAATCATCCCCATGCGGATGCCATTCATACGGCGGGATGGATTAGCCTGTTTACGCTCCATGCGATTTGGCCGTTCCTGTGGATTTGGGCCACGTTGTACCGCGAAGATCGCGGCTGGGGGATGCAGAACCACATCTCAAAACCTGATGAGGTCCCGGGTATGGATGCTCTGACTAAACGTGTGGCCGAATTAGAACAAAAACTGGCAGCAGTACCTCCCACGGCTGACAAGAACACGCTGGAGCACTAATCATGGATCTGCTGATTATTTTGACCTATGTGGCCTTTGCCTGGGCCATTTTTAAAATATTCCGTATTCCGGTAAACCAGTGGACCCTCGCGACCGCAACATTAGGTGGGGTGTTTATTGTCGCCGGGCTTATCCTGTTGATGAACTATAACCATCCCTATACCTTTACGGCGCAAAAAGCGGTTATTTCCATTCCGATTACGCCGCAGGTTACTGGGGTAGTGAGTGAAGTTACCGATAAAAATAACCAGCTAATTAAAAAAGGCGAAGTGTTATTTAAACTTGATCCGGGCCGCTATCAGGCGCGCGTCGACAGACTGCAGGCCGACCTGGTCACCGCCACGCACAATATCGACAATCTCAAAGCGCAGCTTGCGGAAGCGGTCGCCAATACCACGCGCGTGTCCGCTGAACGTGACCGCCTGTATAAAGATTACCAGCGCTACCTGAAGGGCAGCCGGGCAAAGGTTAACCCGTTCTCTGAAAGCGATATCGACAACGCACGGCAAAACTATCTGGCGCAGGATGCGCTGGTAAAAGGCTCGGTGGCTGAACAGACGCAAATACAAAGTCAGTTAGACAGTATGGTCAACGGTGAGCAATCCCAGGTTGCTTCCCTGCGTGCTCAGCTTGCTGAAGCGAAATACAACCTGGATCAGACCGTGGTGCGTGCGCCGAGCAATGGCTATATCACGCAGGTGCTGATTCGTCCGGGGACCTATGCTGCCGCGCTGCCGCTGCGCCCGGTCATGGTCTTTATTCCTGAACAGAAACGCCAGATTGTGGCCCAGTTCCGTCAGAACTCGCTGCTGCGTCTGAAGCCGGGCGACGAAGCGGAAGTGGTCTTCAACGCGCTGCCGGGCCAGGTCTTCTCCGGCAAGCTCACCAGTATTCTGCCGGTGGTGCCGGGGGGGTCATACCAGGCGCAGGGTGCGCTGCAGTCGCTGACCGTGATCCCTGGCACCGATGGCGTATTAGGCACTATCGAGCTGGAGCCGAATGCTGATGTCGATGCGCTGCCCGACGGCATTTATGCTCAGGTGGCGGTCTATTCGGATCACTTTGCTCACGTCTCGGTAATGCGTAAGGTGCTGCTGCGTATGACCAGCTGGATGCACTACCTCTATCTCGATCACTAACCCCTTCAGGGCAGGAATGCGACACGCATACCTGCCCTTTTTTCATCGCTTGATCCATACTGACTTTTTTCGGCATCAAGGATCAGGCAATGAAACTTATCGGCAGCTACACCAGTCCCTTCGTGCGAAAAATCTCGATTCTCCTGCTGGAGAAAGGGATTGAATTCGAGTTCGTCAATGAACAGCCTTATCACGCTGAAAACGGTGTGGCGCAGTACAACCCGCTGGGAAAAGTGCCGGCGCTGGTAACAGACGAAGGCCAGTACTGGTTTGATTCCCCCATTATTGCGGAGTACATCGAGCTGCTCGGCGTGGCCCCGGCGATGTTACCGGCCGATCCAAACGCGGCGCTGGCAATGAAGCAAATTGAAGCGCTGGCCGACGGTATTATGGATGCGGCGTTAACGTCCGTACGCGAGCAGGCAAGACCCGCCGCTCAGCAGTCTGAAACGGAACTGTTACGCCAGCGTGAAAAAATCAGCCGCAGCCTGGACTGGTGCGAACAGCTTATCCGGGAGGGAAAAATTCAACCCGATAGTCTGAACCTGGCGACGATAGCCATTGCCTGCGCCATCGGTTATCTCAATTTCCGCCGCGTTTCCCCCGGCTGGTGCGTCGACCGTCCGTTGCTGGTGAAGCTTGCAGAAACACTCTTTCAGCGCGAGAGCTTTGCCCGTACCGAACCGCCAAAGGCTTGATGCGGGTTATAACACTTCGCAGCAGGAGGCGGTACAATCCCTTCTTATGTTGACTCCCTCTCCCGTCGGGAGGGGGGATGATATTTACTCGCCAGGCGCTTTCATGACAACTCATCACTCCCTGTACAGCCAGATCCCTGCAACCGACCGTCTTCTTCGCGAGCCGCGCGTGCATGCTGCCGTTGCGCGGTTCGGCCATACCGCGACGGTTGAAATATTACGTCTGCTTCAGGACGAAGCCCGCAGCCATATTCAGACAGAAAATGCATTGCCGGACTGGTGTGCGGCGTGGGGGCAGGAAGTGGAGCTGAGGCTCGAGGAGAAAGCACAAAGCGCGTTACGCCCGGTCATCAACCTGACGGGAACCGTGCTGCACACCAACCTTGGTCGCGCTCAACAGGCAGAAGAGGCCGTCGCTGCGGTCGTGCAGGCCATGCGTTCCCCCGTGACGCTTGAGTACGATCTGGACGGCGCAGGGCGCGGACATCGCGATCGGGCGCTGGCGGACCTGCTCTGCGAGCTGACCGGCGCAGAAGATGCCTGCATCGTGAATAACAACGCGGCGGCGGTACTATTAATGCTGGCAGCGACCGCCAGCGGTAAAGAGGTGGTGGTTTCCCGTGGCGAGCTGGTCGAGATTGGCGGTGCGTTTCGCATTCCGGATGTTATGCGCCAGGCGGGCTGTACCCTGCATGAAGTGGGCACCACCAACCGCACGCATGCAAAAGATTATCGCGCGGCAGTGAATGAAAATACCGGGCTGCTGATGAAGGTTCACACCAGTAATTATCAGATAGCCGGATTCACCAAAACCGTTGAAGAGGCGGAGCTGGCGGAGCTGGGCCGTGAGCTGGGTGTGCCGGTGGTGGCCGACCTCGGTAGCGGTTCGCTGGTCGATCTGAGCCAGTACGGTCTGCCAAAAGAGCCCATGCCGCAGGAGATGATTGCGGCGGGCGTCAGTCTCGTGAGTTTCTCCGGCGACAAACTGCTTGGCGGACCGCAGGCGGGGATTATCGTGGGTAAACGTGCGCTTATTGCGAAGCTGCAGCAGCACCCGCTCAAGCGTGCACTGCGAGCCGATAAAATGACGCTTGCTGCGCTGGAAGCGACGCTGCGCCTTTATCTCCACCCGGAAAAACTGGCTGAACGTCTGCCCACGCTGCGCCTGCTGGCCCGTGATGCCGCCTCAATTCGCGCCCAGGGTGAACTGCTATTGCCACACGTTGCGCCGCACTACCCCGATTTTGACATGCGCCTTGAAGCTTGTCAGTCGCAGATCGGCAGCGGTTCACTGCCGGTGGACAGGCTGCCCAGCGCGGCGCTCACATTTACACCCCGTGACGGACGCGGCAGCCAGCTTGACGCTTTGTCGGCGCGCTGGCGTGCCTTGCCAGCACCGGTTATCGGGCGCATTTACGATGGCCGAATGTGGCTGGATCTACGCTGTCTTGAAGATGAAGCGCGATTTCTGGAGATGCTGTTGAAATGATTATTGCCACCGCCGGTCACGTCGACCACGGAAAAACCACCTTATTACAGGCCCTGACCGGGGTGAATGCCGATCGTCTGCCGGAAGAGAAAAAACGCGGCATGACCATCGATCTGGGCTATGCCTACTGGCCTCAGCCTGATGGCCGGGTGCTGGGTTTTATTGATGTACCGGGACACGAGAAGTTTCTTTCTAACATGCTGGCGGGCGTCGGTGGCATCGATCATGCTCTGCTGGTGGTGGCCTGTGATGACGGCGTGATGGCGCAAACGCGTGAACATCTGGCAATTTTACAGCTGACGGGCAACCCGCAGCTGACCGTTGCGCTGACCAAAGCTGACCGCGTCGATGAGGCGCGACTCAACGGGGTACGCGAAACCGTGCAGGCGACCTTGCGGGAGTATGGATTTGCCGATGCGCCATTATTCGTCACCGTGGCGACAGAAGGGCGCGGTATTGACGAACTTTGCCACCATTTGCAGCAGCTTACTTCACGCGAGCATGCCAGCCATCATCGTTTCCGTCTGGCGATCGACCGGGCCTTTACCGTTAAAGGCGCGGGGCTGGTGGTCACCGGTACCGCGCTGAGCGGTGAAGTGAACGTGGGCGATACCTTATGGCTCACGGGTGCCAACGCCCCGATGCGTGTGCGCGGTTTGCATGCGCAGAACCAGCCCGTAGAGCATGCCCATGCCGGGCAGCGCATCGCGCTCAATATTGCGGGCGATGCGGAAAAAGAGAAGCTTAACCGTGGCGACTGGCTGCTGGCCGGTGTACCGCCAGAGCCTTCTGAGCGGGCGATCGTCGCCCTGCAGACGCATGTGCCGCTGACCCAATGGCAGCCGCTGCATATCCACCACGCGGCCAGCCATATCACCGGGCGCGTGTCACTGCTGGAAAACGACCTTGCCGAACTGGTTTTCGATTCGCCACTGTGGCTCGCGGATAATGACCGTCTGGTACTGCGTGACATTTCGGCCCGGGAGACGCTGGCCGGGGCGCGGGTGGTCACGCTCAACCCGCCGCGTCGCGGCAAGCGCAAGCCGGAGTATCTGCAATGGCTGGGAGCGCTGGCGCAGGCCGCGGATGATAAAGCCGCGTTGCTTGTTCATCTTGAGCGCGGTGCCGTCAATCTGAGCGATTTCGCATGGGCTCGTCAGCTCAGCGCGGAAGGATTACGCCTGCTGACCCAGGAGCCTGGTTTTATTCAGGCGGGTAACAATTTACTGAATGCCCCGGTCGCAGCATGCTGGCAGCGCAAGGTATTGACCACGCTCGCCACTTACCATGAACAACATCAGGATGAACCCGGCCCGGGACGTGAACGCCTGCGACGCATGGCGTTGCCGATGGAAAACGATGCGCTGGTGCTGCTGCTGATTGAAAACATGCGCGAAAGTGGGCTGATAAAAAGCCACCATGGCTGGCTGCATCTGCCGGATCACAAAGCCGGGTTTAACGCCGGGCAAGAGGCGATATGGCAGAAAGTGGCCCCGCTGTTTGGCGACGAGCCCTGGTGGGTTCGCGATCTCGCACGTGAAACGAATACCGACGAACAGGTGATGCGCCAGGTATTGCGCCATGCGGCGCAGCAGGGGTTAATTGTCGCGATCGTGAAAGATCGTTATTACCGTAACGATCGCATTGTGGCGTTTGCTAACCTGATCCGCGAGCTGGATCAGGCGCGAGGCACGACCTGTGCAGCAGATTTCCGCGATCGGCTGAACGTCGGGCGCAAGCTGGCGATTCAGATCCTGGAATATTTCAACCGCATCGGCTTTACCCGTCGTCGTGGCAACGATCATTTATTGCGGGATTCGTTATTATTTCCTGAAACTCCGTGACCCCCGTCGTAAACACCGTTACCGGCTGGCGAGAAAATCGCCAGCCGGAACTACCCTTGTTGTACACCAACAGCAAGGAGACGGTTATGACAAACAATCCTCCCTCATCGCGTATCCAGCCTGGCGAGTATGGTTTTCCCCTCAAGCTGAAGCCCCGTTATGAAAACTTTATCGGCGGCGACTGGGTTGCACCCGTCGGCGGCGAATACTATTCCAATCTGACGCCCGTTACCGGCCAGCCGCTGTGTGAAATAGCCAGCTCCAGCAAGGGGGATATCGACCTGGCGCTGGACGCCGCGCACAAAGCCAAAGACAAATGGGGGCATACCTCTGTTCAGGACAGAGCGGCGATATTGTTCAAAATCGCTGACCGGA
This sequence comes from Enterobacter sp. R-25, assembly GCF_049913205.1. NCBI lineage: Bacteria > Pseudomonadati > Pseudomonadota > Gammaproteobacteria > Enterobacterales > Enterobacteriaceae > Enterobacter > Enterobacter sp. R-25. Next base: position 149,089 of record NZ_CP183982.1, read on the forward strand.
TGGAACAGAATCTGGAGCTGCTGGCAACGGCGGAAACCTGGGATAACGGCAAGCCAATCCGTGAAACAATGGCGGCAGACGTGCCGCTGGCCATTGACCACTTCCGCTATTTTGCCTCCTGTATTCGCGCTCAGGAGGGCGGAATTAGCGAGGTAGACAGCGACACCGTGGCGTACCACTTCCACGAACCGCTGGGCGTGGTGGGGCAGATCATTCCGTGGAACTTCCCGTTGCTGATGGCGAGCTGGAAAATGGCGCCCGCGCTGGCGGCGGGTAACTGCATTGTGCTCAAACCGGCCCGCCTGACCCCGCAGTCAGTCCTGCTGCTGATGGAAGTCATTGGCGACCTTCTCCCGCCAGGCGTGATTAACGTGGTGAACGGTGCGGGGGGTGAGATAGGGGAATATCTGGCGACCTCAAAACGGATCGCCAAAGTCGCGTTTACCGGGTCGACGGAAGTGGGTCAGCAGATCATGCAGTACGCGACCCAGAACATCATTCCAGTGACCCTGGAGCTGGGCGGTAAATCGCCGAACATTTTCTTCGCCGACGTCATGGAGGAAGAGGATGCCTTCTTCGATAAAGCCCTGGAAGGCTTTGCGCTGTTTGCCTTTAACCAGGGTGAAGTCTGTACCTGCCCAAGCCGCGCGCTGGTGCAGGAGTCTATCTATGAGCGCTTTATGGAGCGAGCCATTCGCCGCGTCGAGTCTATCCGCAGCGGTAACCCGCTTGATAACGTGACCCAGATGGGCGCGCAGGTCTCGCACGGGCAGATGGACACTATCCTCAACTACATTGATATTGGCAAGAAAGAAGGGGCGGATGTCCTGACCGGCGGTCGGCGTAAAATGCTGGGCGGCGATCTGCAGGACGGATATTACCTGGAGCCGACGATCCTGTTCGGCAAAAACAACATGCGCGTCTTCCAGGAGGAAATTTTCGGACCGGTGCTGGCCGTCACCACCTTCAAAACGATGGAAGAGGCGCTGGAGATTGCTAACGATACGCCGTATGGCCTCGGGGCTGGCGTCTGGAGCCGCAACGGTAATCTGGCTTATAAAATGGGGCGGGGCATTCAGGCCGGGCGCGTGTGGACCAACTGCTACCATGCTTATCCGGCGCACGCGGCCTTTGGGGGCTATAAGCAGTCGGGCATCGGGCGTGAAACCCACAAGATGATGCTGGAGCATTATCAGCAGACGAAATGCCTGCTGGTGAGTTATTCCGATAAACCACTGGGGCTGTTCTAACCCTCCAGCTCAGGTTGCCCCTGGGCAGCCTGAGCAATTTGCTGACGCAGGCAGTTCAGTACGCCGTCCAGAATGTACTGCACGCGCCAGGGCTGGTATTCACGTTTGCGGAATATCGCCGTCAGGTCGAGCCACCACTCTTCCTGATGGGGGAAGCAGGGAACCAGAGAACCACTCTTAAGCTCTTTTTTCAGGCTTTCTTTCGGCGCAAAAACAATACCGAGATTATTTCGTGCCAGTTCCAGCGCCGTCTGCGTATTGTCGCAAATATAATTTCCGGTCACTCTGTAATCATATACGGTCTCACTACCGTGGACGCGGAAACGCCAGATGTTCGCCTCATCCACCAGCATCGAGTCTATTAAAATACAGGAGTGATTCATTAAATCTTCAGGTCCGGTTAAGGGGTGGTTTTTCAAATATTCTTCTGTGGCAAATGCCGTGACGGAATATTTCGTTAACACACTGGCGACCAGACTTTCATCTTTCGGCTGAGCATAGGTAATGAGAATATCGCAATCATCGGGGAACGAGACCCCTTCGGAATATTCATTACGATCCAGGTTGTACGTTTTTAACGAGATGCGGATATCACCGATGTCCTCAATCTGATGGATCACGTGTCGCGCCAGATACATCACGATACCCGTTGGGGCGTAAATGGTCACTTTTCCGCGCTTCTCATGCTTATAATCAGCAATGAAATTAATGAGCTGGCTATTTTTATCCAGCGTGGCGTCAATGTAGGGGAGTAACGCTTCGCCAAATTGGGTTAGCGCCAGCTGACGGGTCGTGCGCTCAAATACCTTAAGACCGACACGCGTTTCAAAATCAGAAAGGTATTTACTGACGTTAGCCTGTGCCATACCCAGCAGGGCGGCGGCATCGCCAATACTGTGGGTGGCTGCGATGACGGAAATAATTTTTAACTCGCGTGGCTTTAGCTGGAACTTATTCATCATGCGCACCCATCTATATGTTTTTATATATAATATTATATAAACTGCAGCGTTGCATTGGCAAATTTGTAACCATTATTATTCGCCTCGCTTGTTTGGCGTCTAAATGGATTACATGTAATGACTATTAAATACAATTTACTCATCGCAGCCACGTTATTTGCAACATCATCTGCAATGGCTGGTGACTTTTCACTTGGGGCGGGGGCTGTATTTAATGAGTCGCCTTATAAAGGATATAACGAAAATACCACGGCGGTACCGTTAATTAGCTATGAAGGCGACCGGTTTTATATTCGCCAGACCACTGGCGGATGGATCCTGTGGAAAGACGAAAAAAATGAATTCAGCATGACCGCATCGTGGATGCCACTGCGATTTGATCCTGAAGATAACGACGACGCTCAGATGAAACACCTCGATGAGCGTAAAGCATCAGCGTTTCTCGGCGGGGCGTACTACCGCCATGAACACTGGGGCTCGCTGAAAGTGGCGGTCTCGGGTGATGCGATGGATGAGAGCGGCGGCGTGATCGGTGAAATCTCATACTTCCGTCCGGTTCGGATGGAACGTCTGACGCTGACGCCATCGGTAGGTATTTTCTACAGCGACGAAAGCTATAACGATTACTACTACGGCGTATCCGGCAATGAGTCTCGCCGCTCAGGCCTCAATGAATACACCGCAGGTGATAGCTGGACGCCGTATGTGGGTCTCGCGGCTAAATATCAGTTAACCCAGAATCTGTTTATCAACGCCAGCGCGGTCTATACCGTGTTACCTGACGACGTGAAGAACAGTCCGATGATCGACCGCGAAGACAGTTTCGCGCTGATGACCGGCATGTCCTGGCGTTTCTGATCTAAAGCCGGGTGGCGATTGCCTACCCGGCCTCGGTTTTTATCTCCCGCGCCTGTGGGAGAGGGTTGGGGTGAGGCTGACAGGACAGATGCCTTCAGGCCTCATCCACCCAAATCCGCATTTCCCCTTCTCCCCGGTTTGCCCAGCTGAACCACGGAATAAAGGTCAACGTCCGGGGCTGGCGCTGCACCGGGGCGCGATCGTACTGCCACAGTGCCTGCGTGCCTTCCTCATCAGCGTGACGCGCGATGCCCTCCGCCTGAATCAGTATCTTGTGCGCAAAGATCCCTTTTCCTTCAAAGACCCGAAATTCGCTCTGCTCAGGCAGGGAGAGGTTATGCAGGTTCGCGCCATTGTCGGCCTCTTCCAGGCAGTAGACCAGCGGGCCACGCTGCAGCGCGACTTTGCCGGCCTGCTGGCGTACCAGCGGGTTACCGTACACGCGGCGGACCGGCATGGGTAAGGTCAGCGTAAGGGTATCTCCCTCCTGCCAGCGGCGGGTGAGGTACAGATACCCCCGGGAGACATCACCCGTGACACTTTCGCCGTTCAGTGACACAGCCGGGCTTGCGCACCAGTCCGGTAAACGTAGTGCCAGCGTGTGGGTCACCGGGGCAGGTGAGGTGACCTCGATGTTGACCTCTTCCTGCCACGGATAATTACCGCTAATCCGTAGCTGTAAGGTGCCCTCATCTACCGGTATGGCGACGTCGTTCCCCACATAGAGGTTGATAAAGAGCGCGTCCTGACGAACGGTATAGAGATAGTGGCCCAGCGAAGTGAGCACGCGGGCGATATTGGGCGGGCAACAGGCGCAGCCGAACCAGCGCTGGCGAACCGGCTTAACGTGGTCGTAAACATGATTAAATGCCAGCGTTTTAGGGTGTACCTCCAGCGGGTTCACATAGAAGAAATGTTTACCGTCCAGCGCCATGCCGCTCAGTACCGTGTTGTATAAGGCACGCTCCATCACGTCGGCGTACTGGCTGTCCGCTTCCATCTCCAGCATCCGGCGGGCAAACATCATCAGGCCAATGGAGGCGCAGCTTTCGGCATATACCGTATCGTTAGGCAAATCGTAATCGCTGCTGAAGGCTTCGCCACTGCTTTGCGAGCCGATCCCGCCGGTAATATAGAGCTGTCGCTGGGCCATGTTATTCCACAGCCGCAGGCAGTCCTGGCGTCTATCCTCGTCATGACTCAGGCGAGCAAGATGCGCCATGCCCGCCATCAGATAGACAAATCGAACCGCGTGGCCGATGGCGGTGTGTTGTTCGGCAAGCGGTTGATGCGCCTGGCTATAGGCTTTGTCCTTGACCATCCACGCCGGGCCGTACGTGTTCCAGTACGATGTCCGGCCCCGTTTCTCATATTCGATATCGTAGAAATGAGGCTGTGTGCCGCGCGTGTCGATAAAATATTTCACAAGGGCCAGGTAACGCGGTTCCTGAGTGACGTCGTAAAGCCGCATAAGCGCGAGCTCAATTTCCGGATGGCCCGGATAACCGTGAAGCTGCTCCTCGCCGGGGCCAAAGACCCGGTCGATATGGTCCGCCAGTTTGCATACCACCTCCAGCAGACGGCGTTTTCCGGTCCCCTGAAAATAGGCCACGCCGGCTTCAATCATATGTCCGGCGCAGTACAGTTCGTGGCATTCGGCAAGGTTCGTCCAGCGCTCGCCGGGTGCTTTCACCGTGAAGTAGGTGTTGAGATAGCCATCGTCACACTGCGCCGCCGCAATCAGCTCAATCACCTCATCGGCGGTTTTTTCACGTTCCGGGTCGGGCTTCTGGCACAACGACCACGCGACGGCTTCCAGCCATTTCGCCACGTCGCTGTCCTGAAACACCATCCCATAGAACTCCCCCTGTTCCAGCCCTGCCGCAATGCGGAAGTTGGTGATGGCGTGACTCGGTTCGGCTTCGGTAACGCGATCGTTTAGCGCATCCCACTGGTAGGGGATCACCACATCACGCACCAGCCGCTGATACTGACCGAGAAACGGGTCGTTGATGTTCAGTGTGTGCAGGTCGGCTTCCATTATGGACATGTCATTCTCCTCAGGACGATACGTGACGCTGGCGCAGATCGGTGGCAATGCGCGACATCATGGGATTGTTGAGTCTGCACCAGCGGATTGAGACCGCCAGCAGCAGGTGGAAGAGGGCGGGGAGCAGTGTCTCCATCGCAGTAATTCCCTGCAACGAGGCTGGCGTCTGGTTGCCCGCGCCCGGCTGGTAGGCGACGGCGATAAACACCAGGCTGATGATCCCGGCGCTGGACGCCCAGGCGAGCTTGATGAAAAACAGATTAAAAGCGAAGTTCATGCCAGATGAACGTACCCCGTTTTTCCACTCACCATAGTCATCTGCAAATGCCATCAGCGAGAAGTGCAGGGGCAGGGTAAAACCGAGAATGACGCCGTTACTCAGAATAACGATCAGCCAGAGCGTCTGATGAGCCGGACCGCCTGGCAGAAACCACATTCCCGCCGCGAGCGCGGCCAGCACGAGGTTGGTGTAGTAATAGAGTTTGACGGTATCATTCCGGCGAGAAAGGGGATTCACGATCACCGCGCCGAGAATGGCCGCAAAGGTCACCATCGTGAAGAACAGCGAGGTATAAGCGGTACTGCCCTGGAGCACGTAGGTGATGAAGTACATGTAGCCGCCGCCACGAATGTTGAAGACGTTGATCAGCAGGAATGACATCACCAGCATCAGCAGGAGCTGATCGTTGTTGCGCAGGCCGGCCAGGTGCTCGCGTAAGGTGAATTTGCCCATCAGCGCCAGCGGGACGCGCTCACGCACCCAGAAGAAGCAGCAGAGGAACATCACCACGGCGATGGCGCACAACACCCCAACGCCGAGTTGATAGCCTCGGGCAGCGTTGCCCTCGCCCAGCGCTGCGACCAGCCACGGCAGGCCAACAGAGACCAAAAAGCCCGCCACACCGCACAGCACAAAGCGCCATGACTGGCAGGAGATGACCTCGCTGTGGCGGGTGGTCATGGTGTTGATCAGTGCGCAGTAGGGCACGTTGATGGCGGTATAGCCCACTGACAACAGCAGATAGGTACCAAACGCCCAGGCGATTTTCACCCCCATGCTGGCGTCAGGCACGGTGAAGGTCAGTACACCGATAACCCCGACAGGAAGCGCCACCCACAGCTGCCACGGGCGAAAACGCCCCCAACGGCTTTGTGTTCGGTCGGCAATCACCCCCATCACCGGATCGGAAATGGCATCAAACACGCGCAGGGCAATAAACAGCGTGCCAACGAGCGCAGGCGTCAGACCAAAAACGTCGGTGTAGAAGAAGGTAAGAAAATTCATGATCAGGCAGGTAATGACCGTGCCACCCGCGTCACCCAGGCCGTAGCCTATTTTTTCGCGGACTGACAGGCGGTCATCCATAGCCCCTTGTACGACCTGTGATTCTGTAATCGGTGTGGAAGTCATGAGGTAACTCCTCGGTAATCGATTTTTATCGTATTTATGCAAGGTACCCCATTCATTCTGCACCGAACGCTCAGGCCAACAAGGGAAGGGAAAAGTATAAAAAGGTGACGATTCCGACCTGATGATAAATTTGTGATTTCGATCGGGAAGGCAGGAAGATATTCATTAATAATCAAAGCATAAGATGAATATTAATGGCAATTAGAGCGGAATGGTGAATATCCATGCTTGAATTATCCATAGCGCTTCCGATTAAAGTGCAAAATGGTGGGCTCTTTATTTCCCGGGGCGTGGGCCGGCATCCGGCGCGCAAATTAACCTCGTGGGAGATTATCTTCGTCGAAAAAGGGACATTAACGATCCAGGAAGAAAACACGCTCTTTGAGGTGAAAGCGGGAGAGAGCTTACTGCTCTGGCCGGCGCGTCGACACGTGGGGACAGAAGATTTCCCGGCGGACCTGCGGTTCTACTGGCTGCATTTTGAGGTCGAAGCGCAATCGTCGCCTTTGCCACATGCTTTTCCGGTGGCCATTGAACAACATTGCTGCGTGCGCGATGCTCAATATGTGATTGCGCTATTCCGGCAATTCCTGAGTGAGCAGGAAAAATTACAGCGAAGCGTGGCGCTGGAAATGATTTTGCTGCTGATTTTACAGCAAGTGTCGATCTCCTCAGGTTATGAAGACAGAGCCGATGAAGCCGGCGCGGCCATGGCATGGAAGGCAAAACAGCTTATTCGCACGCAGTTTCATCTGCCGCTTTCCACATCGCAACTGGCAAAAGCCTTGCACTGCAATGCCGATTATCTGGGACGCGTATTTCGCCGGACCTTTCACTTAACCCTGACGGAGGCGATCCATCGCCAGCGCGTCAGGGCGGCAGAAAAGCTGTTGCTGAACGACTCCGCGTCCCTGACCGAAGTGGCAACCCGCTGCGGTTTTAATGATGTCGGGTATTTCCGGCAGATATTTTCAAAGCATACCGGCTTAACGCCCGCCGTCTGGAAACGGCGGTACTGTAAGGAGCATATTAATTCCGGGTAATCACTGCCCGTAGTAGGCATTTGCTCCATGCTTGCGCAGGTAATGTTTATCGAGCAGTTCCTGCTGCATCGTCGGTAGTTGTGGCGCAAGCTGGCGTGAAAACAGCCCCATAAAGGCGCACTCTTCCAGCACCACAGCGTTATGTACCGCATCGGCCGCATTTTTTCCCCAGGTGAACGGGCCGTGAGAATGCACCAGCACCGCCGGGATCTGCATCGGGTTTACGTCGCGCTCCTCAAAGGTTTTGATGATCACTTCACCGGTCTGGTATTCGTATTCACCCGCAATTTCAGCCGGGGTCATCAACCGCGTGCAGGGGATCGCACCATAAAAATAGTCAGCGTGCGTGGTACCCCATGCCGGTAAATCCTGCCCTGCCTGCGCCCAGACAGTGGCGTGGCGGGAATGGGTATGCACAATGCCGCCAATTTCAGGGTAACGGCGATACAGCGCCAGGTGGGTTGGCGTGTCGGAAGAGGGTTTTTTAACCCCCTCGACCACCTGACCCGTGGCAATGTCCACCACCACCATATCCTCTGCGGACATCACGTCATACTCCACGCCGGAGGGTTTAATCACCATCAGGCCGCGTTCACGATCCACCGCACTGACGTTGCCCCAGGTGAAAGTCACCAGCTGGTGGGCGGGCAGCGCCAGGTTTGCCGCCAGGACCTCGGCTTTGAGTTGTTCTAACATGTCATTCCTCCTTCCTGCATCCGGGCTTCAATCCAGCGGCGTGCCTGGATGATTTCCAGTACCGGCTCTTTGGCTTTTTCAGTCCACATTTCAATCAGAAATGCGCCGCGATAATTGAGCTGATTCAGCGTGTTAAATATGCCCACGAAATCGACGCACCCCTCGCCGAACGGTACGTCACGAAACTGTCCGGGGCTTTGTTCAGTCACGGGCTGGGTATCTTTCAGGTGGATGGCGGCGATGCGATCGATGCCCAGCGTCAGCTCGGCGGCCACATCGTTACCCCACGCGCTCAGGTTGCCGACGTCCGGATAAACGCTGAACCATGGCGAAGCGAGCATTTCGTCCCACTTTTTCCATTTGCTGATGGAGTTCATAAACGCGGTATCCATGATCTCCACTGCCAGCATGACCTGCGCGGCGGCGGCCTGCTCCACGGCCCATGCCAGCCCTTCGGCAAAGCGTTGCCGGGTACCTTCGTCATGTTCTTCGTAATAGACGTCATACCCGGCAAGCTGGATGGTGCGAATACCGAGATCGCGCGCCAGACGGATGGCTTTGGTCATGATGGCGCGTGCGCGTTCGCGGGCGGTCTCGTCCCGGCTACCAAACGGGAAACGGCGGTGGGCAGACAGACACATCGACGGGATCGCGACCCCGGTTTCCAGCATCGCCTCAACCAGAGAGGCGCGCTGCGCGGTGTTCCATTCAAGGCGGGACAAACGCTCATCAGTTTCATCGATCGACATCTCGACAAAATCAAATCCGCAGCTTTTTGCCAGCACCAGGCGCTCTGGCCAGGTGAGCGCTTTCGGCAGCGCTTTTTCGTAGATACCTAACGGATGCTGACGCATGGTTACTCCCCCCAGATGTCGCGGATGTGTGAATGGAATGCATGGGCCACCTGCGGTGGGTTGGCAGCGCCTGTCAGTGCCCGTCCGGCAATAAACGCTTTCACATTGATCTGCTTAAACAGCGGCAGGTCGGCGGGGGTAATGCCGCCGGTGATCGAGAGCTGCAGGCCGATATCCGAGAGGGCTTTCATGCTGTCGAGATCCGCCTCGCCCCACTGCTGGCCGCTGGCCTGTGCGTCGCGCCCACGGTGATAAATGGCCTGTGTGACCCCGATACGGTGCCATTCACGCGCATCATCCAGCGTCCAGTGACCAAACAGCTCCATCTGAATTTCCCCGCCGCAGCGCAGAGCCACCTCGTGACCCTTCTCGACGGTTGCCAGCGGCGCGGCGCAGATGATGGTCATCCAGTTCGCGCCTGCGCCAAACGCCTGTTCAGCCAGCGTTTCTCCGGCATCGGCCACTTTCCAGTCAGCCACGATCGTTTTTTCCGGGCACTGCTGGCGCAGTGCGCGCACGGCATTAAGCCCTTCGGTGAGACACAAAATGGTGCCTGCTTCGATAATATCGACATGATCCGCAAGCCGCTCGACGTCGCGCTGTGCGGCCTGAAGTGAGGTATGGTCGAGCGCCAGCTGCAGTAATGGTCGGCTCATAGGTCGTGCTCCTTAACATGGGCGTGATAGCCCTGTAGTGCTGAAATCAGTAACTGGTAGCGCTGATACTTGCGCTGGTAGGCCGCATGGGCATGCTTGTCGGGTGTGATGACGCGAATGTGATGTCTGACAGCCTGCTGCGCGGTGCGGAAATCGGGATAAACGCCGGTACCCACCAGCGCGGCCAGCGCCGCGCCGGAACAGCCGGTCTCTTTGACCTGCGGCAGTTCTATTGCCAGACCGCTGACGTCCGCGAGCATTTGCATCCACACATCTGAATGGGCAGGGCCGCCGGTTACGCGCAATGCCTGCACGTGCGTGAAGCGCTGTAGCATGCGGTTAAGATGGGTCATATGGCTGAAGACCACACCTTCATAGACCGCCTGCAACAGATGCGCGCGGGTGTGTAGGGCCTGCATGCCGTAAAACCCGCAGGTCATCTCCAGCCCGGCGTTGCTGCCATAGAGGAACGGCAGGAAGAGCAGATCGCTTCCGGCTTTCGGCAGGCTGGCCACGGCCTGGTTGATCGCATCGAATGACATGTCGCCCCACTGTGTGGTCAGCCATTCGAGGTTACCGGACGAGGTGGGGCTGGCTTCGTGAACGATGTAGTGCTGCGGATGAACGTAGCGCCCATACACATAGGGATACGGCTCGTTATGGCCTATACCGTTGGCGATCCCGCTGGTGACAGCCCAGGTGCCCATCACGGCGTTGAGCGTGCTGTCGTCATGTAACCCGGCGCAGATCGCGGTGGAAACCACATCAAACAGCCCCCCCACAACGGGTGTACCCGCTGCGAGACCGGTCAGGGCGGCGGCCTGAGTGGTGATTTCCCCGCACATTTCTGCTGAACCGACGATCGGCGGCAGTGCGCCGTCAATTTCATCGATGCCGAGCCAGCGTGTGAGCTGCGGATCGTACTGCCCGGTGTTCATGTTGTAGAGATTGGATTCAGAGATGTTGCTCTCTTCACACCCTTTAACGCCGGTGAGGCACCAGCGCAGGTAGTCGTGCGCCATCATCACACAGCCAATCTGCTGATAACGGTGCGGTTCATTCTCTTTCACCCAACGCAGGAGGGAGGCGGGATGCCCCGTCCATAGCGTCTGGCGCGTATGCGGATAAAGCTTTTCAGGAATACCGTCCTGCTGCCAGCGCTGTACAATCTCCAGCGCCCGGCGGTCAGAGGAGAGCATGGCGTTGCCGAGCGGCTGGTCATGATCGTCCAGTAAAAACAGTCCCTTACCCTGTGCCGATATCCCGACGCCTTTGATTTGTGCGCCGCCAATGTCGGCCTTCTTAAGCAGCAGGGCGACGGTGGTGTGGCACTGCTGCCAGAGTTGGTGCATATCCCGCTCAGCGTGGCCTGCGTGTGGGCTGAGTGTGGCAACCGCGCGGCGCTCAATACAGACTTCCTGGCCCTGGCGGGTGTACAGACCGGCTTTCAGATACGTTCCGCCACAATCGATACCCAGCCAGAAGGGCTCTTTTTCACTCATCGTTGACTCTCTTGTCTTACGCCCTCTCTTCAGGAGAGGGCGGGGGGATCAGGCTGCGTGCTTATGCGGGTTCACGCCGGGGTTGGGTTCCGCTCCGGCATCGCATTTCGCCGGTAGCATCAGGGCGAGCAGCGAGGCCAGCGCCAGCGAAACCGCGAGGCAATACACCCCGGCATCTTTGCTGTAGAGGGTGATCAGCACGCCCACCGCGTAAGGGCCACAGAACCCACCGAGGTTACCCAGGGCGTTAATCACGCCGCGAGCGCCACCGGCCATCTCTGCGCTGAACAGGCGCGCCGGAATCGTCCAGAACACACCCGCAGCGGACTGCAGGAAGAAGCCACAGCCCACCAGCGCGGCATAGGCCAGCCAGATGTTCTCTTTCAACGCCACGGAGAGGAACATGCAGAGCGCGAAGCCAATCAGCGGCAGGGAGACGAACAGCTTGCGCTTGCCGGTACGGTCAGACAGTGAGGAGAACAGGAACATGCCCGCAATGGCGCCGACATAAGGCAGGATGGCGAGCATTCCCACCTGGCCGATGCTGGTATGCGTCAGCTCTTTGAGAATGGTCGGCAGCCAGAGGGTGTAACCGTAAATCCCGGTCTGGTAGAAGAAGTTCAGGGCAATCAGCTGCCACATGGTTTTGTCGGACAGAACCGCCCTCAGCGAGGCATTTTTCACCGCTTTTCCGGCAATAGCCTGCTGTTCTGCGGCCAGCGTTTGTATCAGATAATTTTTCTCGGCCTCGGAGATCCAGCGAGCCTCCTGCGGGCGGTCGTAGACGGTGAACACCCAGAGCACCAGCACCACAATGGACATCAGCCCTTCAATGATGAACAGCCAGCGCCAGTCAAGTGCGGTGATAATCCAGCCCGACAGGGGCGCGGTGATGATCCCCGCAATGGGAACAAACATGATGACAATCGCATTGGCGCGGCCGCGTTCGGCATCCGGGAACCAGTTACTGATCATCGTGAGCACCACGGGCAGCATCCCGCCTTCTGCCACACCGAGTAAGAAGCGCAGTGCCAGCAGTTGATACTGGTTGGTCACAACGCCGGTCAGGACCGAAATCACCGCCCAGGCAACCAGCGACCAGCCAATAAACTTCTTACCGCTGCCATGCACGGCAATCTTGCCGCCGGGCACCTGCAGGAACAGATAACCGATAAAGAAGATCCCACCCGCCAGGCCTGCCATGGTGGCAGAGATACCTAACTCTTCATCCATACCGCCTGGCATCGCAAATGCGATATTCACGCGGTCCATATATGAAATAATACAGGCGATAAGAATAGGCGGAATGATTCTTAACCAGCGCTGGCGCGGAATATCCGCTTGTAGAGCATGAGTAGAAATATTCATATTTAATATCTCAGTGAATGTAACCGGAATAAGATTTTTATTGTTATTGCGTTGCTTTTTTCATTTCACTAATGCCGTCGCGCAAAATAGAGATGCGATGGCTGACGTTAGCATTAGCATTTATTTCCAGTAATTTAATACCGGAGAATTTCAATGTTGCGGCGCTCGCCGCAGTAAAAAGTGCTTTTACCTGTTCGGTGGTCATTAAACTGTCGGCGCAGAACGGGGAAAATGGCGCGTGCAGATCCTGCCATTCGCCGTACGCTCCGCGAACGGAGGTCCCGGAGAACATCAGTGCGCCCAGCTTCCCGGCCTCAAGTGCAGCTTTAACATGTTCAGGCGGCAGCGTGGTATTGCGTCCTTCGATAGCCGACCGCGCCCAATTAATGCATACGCTGATATCCGTTTCTTTCACCACCTCAAGCACCTGCGCTAAGGGCAAAAAACCCTTGCGTGGCGCGGGGCCGGTCATGGCATCGCAGTGTTCAAGCACCAGGTCGCATGACCAGTCCCATGAGGTGATTTCACGTACAGAACGGGAAAACGCAGCGGTAGCTTGTTCAACAGACGGGTTTCCCGCCTGCGGCGCGGCTTGCATCTCCAGGGCAATAATTTTGCCTGGAAAGCGAGTATTGATGGCATCAATCTTTCGCAGCAGATGGCGGTAATATTCAACGCAGGCTTTGCGCTGTTCTTCATCGGCAGAGGCCAGGCCAAACGCGCCATTTGTGCCGCGGCGGCGCATGGTTTCCATCACCGCGGTAACCACCATTTGCCAGTCTCCCGGCGTATGGCGGAACAGCCATTCGTCACCCAACGGATGGAGATCCTCAAGACACGGTTGCTCCAGCCCGCGAATATCTGGCGTATCGGAAAGCGCTCGCCAGAAGTCCTGCTCTTCTTGTTCCCCTTGCTGGTGAAACGAGGGTGCGCAGGGGTACGCACCAATTATAAAACCGGTGTTAGTCATTTCGCATTCCCAATAGAGTTCAGAAAATTAATCTATTTCGCTGATTGCTACTTTCACCACAATTTTACGAATTGCCGATACCTTATTTTTAATGCAGGCAGGACGGTGAACATCCTGCGGAAAAAATATGGCGTACGTGCCGGGCGTCATTTCTATAAATGATTCATTTTCGCTGCCGTGATAAAAAATAATATCCCGCTGTTCCAGCAGCGATTCGCTTATTTCGTTATTGCCGGTATCAATGGCGACACCGATTTTCTCTTCACCCCATGCCAGAAACTGTATGTCCAGATAGCGACGGTGCACTTCGGGACGGTTCTCATCCCACGTCCGGGTGGTGAGGTCGAGCACCTGAGCAAAGATGTTACGTCCGTCAATGTCCACCACGCCAGGTGCCAGCGCCGTGAAATCCGTGGTGCGCAGAAAATCGAGTGCTTTCTCTATCGCCCGCGGCAGGCGACACGGATTTGGCTGCGATATATGTCCTAAAATCATGGCCCACTCCTTACAGAGACTGGATTTTCGCCCACACGCTGTCGTCAATGGTGATGCCGTTGCGGCGGTTCTCTTCGAGCAGACGTGTGAATTCATGACCCGGCAGTCGAACCGCGACGTTGTCATCAGCCCGCTCGGCGTTGATGATAAAGTCCATGATGCGCTGCAGTTTGGCATCGCGGGTGGGTCCGTCGATCAAACGATCGACCTCGATGGCGATAAAGATTTGTGACACGCCATATTCGTCGCTGTTGTCCTGGGTCACTTCCGCAACGGAGGATCCGTTGGAGAGCAGGGTTGCGATCATGTCGAGGACGATGGATAAGCCCGATCCTTTCCAGTAGCCCATCGGCAGAATGCGGCGGTTTTTCTCGATCACGCCAGGTTCTCTGGTGAGGTGCCCTTCATCATCAAAGCCCCCATCCACCGGCAACGTGCGTCCGGCCAGGCGATTCACTTCCAGCATGCCGTAGGAGAACATTGACATCGACATATCGACCATTGTGATCGGCGTAGACGGAATCGCCACGATCAGAGGGTTAGTGCCGATGCAGCACGCTTTCGAGCCCCAGGCTGGCATGACGGCAATGGAGTTAGTCCAGCAGATCCCGATGTACCCCTTCTCTGCGGCCTGCCAGCCGTAGCTGCCGCCGCGCATCCAGTGGTTGGCGTTTCGCAGTGCCACAAGGCCGATACCGTGGTCGGCGGCCAGTTCGGTGGCGCGATCCATCATCTTTTTCGCCGTCAGGTTGCCAATCGAACGTCGGGCATCCCACTGTTCGATGGCACCTAGCGAGGTCACCCGTGTTGGCTGGGCATCAGGAATGATGTCGCCGGCATCAAGCTGCTGAATGAAACGAGGGAAGCGGTTAACCCCGTGTGAATAGACGCCCGATTCCGTGGTGCGGGCAAACATCTCCGCGCAGGCGTCGGCGGTGTCCGCTTTTACGCCGCGATCGACCAGGACCCGCCTGAACGCCGCTTTTAACTCTTCAAAGGTCACTTTCATCCCTGTTCTCCTGTTTTTGTCGGGGCAAGTGCGAGTGCTTTTTTATCGCTAAATTTCACTATGCGAAATCTGATTTCAAATATAGCGATCAAATTTTGCCAGATCAACGACATTCATGATTTTCAAAATCAATTAAAATCAACTGGTTGTGTTTTTTCTGTTGAGATCGTGAACTGAACCACACTTTGCGCTACCATCAGGACGCGATAAAAAGGAGCCATTGGATGAGCACGAAAGAGAGCGAAATGACGCAAGAAAAAGAGAGGCCAGCAGGTAGCCAGAGCTTGTTTCGCGGCCTGATGCTGATTGAGATCCTCAGCAACTACCCGAACGGGTGTCCGTTGGCCCATTTATCGGAACTGGCAGGGCTGAATAAAAGCACCGTGCACCGCTTACTGCAGGGGTTACAGTCGTGCGGGTACGTTACCCCGGCGCCTGCGGCGGGCAGCTACCGCCTGACCACCAAATTTATCGCCGTCGGGCAAAAGGCGCTGTCGTCGCTGAATATCATTCACGTGGCGGCCCCGCACCTTGAGACGCTGAATATCGCCACCGGTGAGACGGTGAACTTCTCAAGCCGCGAGGACGATCACGCGATTCTGATTTATAAGCTGGAGCCCACAACCGGTATGCTGCGCACGCGCGCTTACATCGGTCAGCATATGCCGCTTTATTGTTCGGCGATGGGCAAAATCTACATGGCGTTTGGTCATCAGGACTATGTGGCGAGCTACTGGCAGAGCCATCAGGAGCAGATCCAGCCGCTCACCCGCAACACGATTACCGAACTGAGCGCGATGTATGACGAGCTGGCGGAAATCCGCGAGCACAGCATGGCGATGGATAAAGAAGAGAACGAGCTGGGCGTCTCCTGTCTTGCCGTACCGGTGTTTGATATTCATGGCCGCGTGCCGTACGCGATCTCCATTTCGCTCTCGACGTCCCGCATGAAGCAAATTGGTGAAAAAAACCTGCTGAAACCGCTGCGGGAAACGGCAGAGGCTATCTCAAAAGAGTTGGGTTTTAACGTGCGCGGAGCGTGACAGATGAACCGATTTATCCTGGCTGATACGGAAAAATGCATTGGCTGCCGTACCTGCGAAGTGGCCTGCGTGGTGTCGCATCAGGGAATGCTTTCTGCAGGCGCGTTTACGCCCCGCATTCGGGTGGTCAAAGGCGGTGCATTCACTACGGCTGTGGGTTGCCATCAGTGTGAAGATGCCCCTTGTGCCACTGTTTGTCCGACACAGGCGATTCGCCACACCGCGGGTGCCTGGCGGGTGGAGCCGGCGCGCTGTATTGGCTGTAAAAGTTGTGTGGTAGCGTGCCCGTTTGGGGCGATGCAGGTTCAGCGAGTGGGGAACCGCGTTCAGGCGGTGAAATGTGATTTGTGCGCAGATCGCGAGGCTGGACCCGCCTGTGTGGAGGCGTGCCCAACCCACGCGCTGCGCTGCGTTGACCCCGCCAGATTACGCACCGAACGGCTGCATAATCTGGCGTAACGCGTTACTGGCTATCTTCGCGCCAGGCGTACTCGATCTCTTCGGCGAGAATTTTCACGCCCGCTTCGATTTTCTCCGGATCGGGCACGTAGTTCATGCGCATGCACTGATGCGTATGCGGCCACGGCTTATCCAGCCCCGGGAAGAAGTAATCACCCGGCACCATCAACACGCCGCGCTTTTTCAGGCGCTGGTAGAGAAGCTCGGTGGTGATCGGCAGATCCTTAAACCACAGCCACAGGAAAATCGCCCCTTCAGGTTTGTGGATCAGGCAGCGTTCTTCCGGTAAGTAGCGGCGAAGAATGGCGATCGTTTCCTGTACCCGCTGGTAATAGAACGGCTTGATAACCTCGTTCGACAGGCGCAGCAGGTCATTACGTTTGATCATTTCGCACATCATCGCCGGGCCGATTCCCCCCGGGGAAAGGCTGATAATGCCGTTCATGTTGGTAATGGCGGTGATGATTTTTTCATTGGCGATGATGATCCCGCAACGGCTGCCCGGCAGACCCAGCTTGGAAAGGCTCATACACAGGACGATGTTCGGGTTCCACAGCGGACGTGCTTCGCTGAAGATGATCCCCGGGAACGGCACGCCATAAGCGTTATCAATCACCAGCGGGATGTCGTGCTGATTCGCCAGCGCATCCAGCTTCATCAGTTCGTCGTCGGTGATGACGTTGCCCGTTGGGTTGGTTGGACGTGATACGCAGATCATGCCCGTCTCTTCACCAATATGCAGATGTTCAAAGTCGACGTGATATTTGAACTGGCCTTCTGGCAGCAGCTCAATATTCGGGCGCGCCGAGACGAACAGATCCTCTTCGAGGCCGGAATCGGCATAGCCGATGTACTCTGGCGCCAGCGGGAACAGCACTTTTTTGGTGGTGCCGTCGGCACGACGGCCTGCGAACAGATTAAACAAGTAGAAAAATGCGCTCTGACTGCCGTTTGTCAGTGCAATATTCTGTGGTTCGATATCCCAACCCAGCTCTTTGCGCAGCATTTCAGCAAGCAGTGTCAGCAGTTCGGTTTTACCCTGTGGGCCGTCGTAGTTGCAAAGCGCATCGGTTGCTTTCCCGCTTTCCAGCATCTGAGCCAGCAGCGTCTGAAAATAGGTGTTCATCTCCGGGATTTGAGCCGGGTTTCCGCCGCCGAGCATGATGGCGCCTGGTGTGCGCAGCCCGTCGTTGAGGTCCTCCATCAGGCGAGTAATGCCTGAATGGCGGGTGAATTTGTCGCCGAAAAGTGAAAACGTCATAGCAGGTGATCTGTCGAGCTTATTTTGAAAGTGGGTAACCATAACGCTAGCACCGTGCTGGTGCAAATCGAGAGATGCGGTCGGGATTGTTGTTTTATGTGGTGGGAAGGTATTTAGGTAGTGGATTGTTCTGGTGAAATATCCCTCTCCCGGAGGGGGAGAGGGAACCGGTTGGCGTCGTTATTGATTACCCGCCCACACCACCATGACCTTATCGCCATTGTGCTCGCGAACGAAGCCGTAGCCTTCTTTCAGCGACAGCGTGGTTTGTTTGCCTTCACCTATTGCGGGATGACGGGCGCGGAACTGGCCCAGAACCTGCCAGTGGGCGACGGTTAAGGCCTGCTTGCCCGTCACGTCCTGCCAGTTCATATCCGAGCGGGTGCCCTGTAATGGATCGGACCCTGTCGGTCCGAATGGCCGCTCGGATTCATCGCCGTAGTAAATTTGTACGCTGCCCGGGGCGAGCAGGAGCAGCTCTGCGGCACGCTGGCCGCCTTCACGGAAAAGGCGTGTGTCATGCGACGAGAGATAGCTCAGGACATTGAAGCTTTGCAGTTTTTCCGCCATCTGCTGCCAGGTCAGGTCGATGTCCGCCAGACAACCGACCGCTTTTGCTGCCTGCTCCTGATAATCAAAGTTGATCATCGCGTCAAACCCGTGGCGGTAATAATCGCTTTGCATCACGCCGTGGCCCCATGACTCGCCGGTCATCCAGAACGGGGTGTTGTCGAGTTTTTTGTCGGGGTTCGCGCCTTTCCAGGCTGCCAGCGCCTGGCTTGCCTGATCTTTCAACTGCTGCCAGGCCTCGAGCTCCACGTGTTTTGCCGTATCCACACGGAAACCGTCAATGCCATAGTCACGTACCCACTGGCTGAGCCAGTGGGTCAGGTAATCACGCGGGGTGTAGCCCGAAATGGCCTTCGCGTGGGTATCAGGTTTATGTTGGTAGAAGTTGGGTAAACCGGAAGGGGTCGTCGACTCCGTTTTCAGGTCCGGCAGGAATGCCAGCGACAGGGTTAAATCGTCGAAGCCGGGATTGTCATAATCGCCAATGTCGGTGCGGATCCACTTTTTACCCCACCATTTTTCCCAGGCGGCTTTGTCGCTGAAGTTGATGTAATCGTTGAAGCTGTGCCAGCTTTGGCCTGCTCCCGGCTTCCAGTCCGTCCAGTGCTCGCCCAGCGTTTTTTTCAGTTCATCACCCTGCAGATAAAGGGCCCCAAACTGGAACGCCTGCATGTCTGCGAGCGTCGCGTAACCCGTGTGGTTCATGACGATATCAAACAGGATGCGGATACCGCGTTTATGCGCTTCATCGACAAGGTGGCGTAAATCATCTTCGGTGCCCATGTTGGCATCAAGCGTGGTCCAGTCCTGGGTGTAGTAGCCATGATAGGCGTAGTGGGGGAAGTCACCTTTGGTGCCACCGCCAACCCAGCCGTGGATCTGCTCCAGCGGGGAGCTTATCCAGAGCGCATTCACGCCCAGCTGCTGTAAATAATCGAGCCGGGTTGTAAGCCCCTTGAGATCGCCACCGTGGAAGGTGCCGATCTCCTGCATGCCATCTTTGTGGCGTCCATAGCTGTTATCGTTAGAGGGATCGCCGTTGACAAAGCGGTCAGTTAGCACGAAATAGACGGTGGCGTTTTGCCAGCTAAACGGCGCAGGTTTGTCGGTTTCGGCGCGTTCAAGCAGCAGCAGGCCGTTGCTGTTGGCGGCGGGTTGCAGGGTGATTTTTCCATTCTGCACTGTTGCAGTCTGTTTGCTGTAGAAATCACGGACCACCGATCCTTCCGGGAAATCGTTGCCAACTTCAAGCGTCAGGGGTTTACCGTCCCACTTCGGACACTGGCGGGTAACGTTTGCAAGCGACGGTTCCGTTGCGCTCTGAATAGTCAGCATCAGTGTGGGCGTACCGGAGCGGGTATCGACACGCATCTGATACTCGCCGTCGCGGAACAGTCGCCACTGCGGCGGCGTGCCGTCACATTTTTTAAGCGACAGCATCTCATTGAGTTTTATTGCATCCGTTGGCTGCCAGCACGTGTTGTCAAAACTCAGCGTAAGAGGGCGAGTACCCTTCGCAAGCTTTGCCTGGCTGGTGAATATCCCGGTACCTTCGGCGCTAAAGGCGTTGAAACCCGGTGATGACCAGTCAGCATGAGCCAGTGCGGGTAACATCAGAAAAGCTAATGCGGTGCGTTTCATTCCATTTTCCTGTCGCGGCATTTTTGACCAGTGTGCCATCAGGTGTGGGGTAAAAACTCATCCCCCGGGGCTTTCTGCAAGGATGACGCGTGAGGATGAGTGATCCCGCGCAAAATTAGGAAGTTATCTGCGAGTTCGCGCACAATTTTTCAGAATTGATGCTTATGTGAGCAGGTTTCAGGTGACATAGTTTCGGAATTGGACTATTTCTATACGTGCTCTTGCAGTCTATTTTTGTTATGATTTGAGATTCCGCTCTCAAATTTGTGAAAAAAATAAGGTGTTGGAATGTTTATATCCGACCAGGAGACCTAATGATATCGACTCCCATTCGACGATATGGGGCCGCGATACTCATGTTACTCACCATGGCATTTTCGGGTGAGGTGCTTGCGAAGACGCACACGGATACAACGAGTAAGAAAGCCCACGTAATAAAGACGACAAGTAGTAAGGTTAGCAGTAAACAAGAGTATTCTCGCAATAGTGCAAAGAGTAGTTCACTTCCTGATTTGCGAAAATACCCTTCCGGAACACCAAGGAAAAAAGCGTTTCTCCGGACGGTAATGCCTTACATCACAAGTCAAAACGCCGCGATTACTGCGGATCGTAACTGGTTGATTGCCAAACAGTACGACAGCCGTTGGTCGCCATCAGAACGCGCGCGCCTGAAAGATATCACCAAACGCTACAAGGTGAGCTGGAACGGTAACACGCGCCGTGTGCCGTGGAACTCTCTCTTAGAGCGTGTCGACATTATCCCGGGGAGCATGGTTGCGACCATGGCTGCAGCCGAAAGTGGCTGGGGTACCTCGAAACTGGCGCGTAATAACAACAACCTGTTTGGTATGAAATGTATCAAGGGGCGTTGTAACAATGCTCCAGGTAAGGTGAAAGGTTATTCTCAGTTTGAATCGGTGAAAGATTCCGTGAATGCCTACGTGGTGAATCTGAACACGCATCCGGCCTACTCATCGTTCCGTAAATCGCGCGCTCAGCTGCGTAAAGCGGATCAGGAAGTGACGGCCAGCACGATGATCCACAAGCTGAAAGGTTATTCGACCAAGGGACAGAGCTATAACAACTATCTGTTCGCGATGTACCAGGATAACCAGCGCTTAATCGCCGCACATATGTAATTCAAAAAAAACGCCTTCCATCGGAAGGCGTTTTCTTTTCTCTTTTTTCTACATCATCACTTCGCTGTGACGCTCCCGGTACTCTTTTGGCGTACTTTCATACTCCTTTCGGAACACCGAATAAAAATATTGCAGCGACGGGTAACCGCACATCTGTGAGATTTCGTTGATCGACAATGAGGTGGAGATCAGCAGGCTGCGTGCTTTCTCCAGTTTCTCGGCGTGGATGACGGCATGAATGGTTTCGCCCACTTCCTCTTTAAACCGCTTCTCCAGATTCGAACGGGAAATACCCACCGAGTCCAGCACCTGATCGACCTTAATCCCTTTGCAGGCGTTGTTGCGAATGTAGTGCATGGCCTGAATAACTGCCGGGTCGCTTAAGGAGCGGTAATCCGTTGAACGGCGTTCAACTACACGGACAGGGGGAACCAGTAAGCGCTGAAGCGGCAACGCTTCTTTATCCAGCAGACGATGCAGTAACTTTGCCGCCTGATAGCCCATCTGACGCGTACCCTGTGCCACGGACGAGAGCGCCACGCGAGAGAGGTAACGCGTCAGCTCCTCGTTATCAATGCCAATGACGCACACTTTTTCCGGCACCGGAATGTGTAAATGTTCGCAGACCTGCAAAACGTGGCGGGCACGAGCATCCGTGACGGCAATGATGCCGGTTTGCGGCGGCAGAGTTTGCAGCCAGTCCGCCAGTCGGTTTTGCGCGTGCTGCCAGTTTTCCGGCGCGGTTTCCAGCCCCTGATAAACCACGCCGCGGTACTTCTCCTGCGCGACAAGCTGGCAGAAAGCATGTTCGCGCTCAACTGCCCAGCGCTTGCCGCTGGTTGACGGTAGACCATAAAACGCGAAGCGATGGACGCCTTTCTCTTTCAAATGCAGGAAGGCGGTCTCAACCAGCGCATGGTTATCGGTGGCGATATAGTGAACCGGCGGATAGTGTTCGGGCGCATGGTAAGACCCGCCGACGCCAACAATCGGAACGTCGACGTCAGTCAGCAATTGCTCAATGACGGGGTCGTCGTAGTCAGCGATGACCCCATCGCCCAGCCACTCTTTGATGTTTTCGAGACGGGTTCGGAAATCTTCTTCGATAAAAATATCCCACTCGGATTGCGACGCCTGCAAATATTCACCAACGCCCTCCACCACCTGACGGTCGTAGGCTTTGTTGGCATTGAATAACAACGTGATGCGGTGACGCTTTTCAAACATGGCTAACTTCCCAAATAAGTCACAATATTGTTATCAGGCTCGTCGCTTGGTTGCAGAGTCCATCCAGACTGCCAGCAAAAGAATGGCCCCCTTGACGATATACTGCCAAAACGTCGGGACGTCCATCATACTCATCCCGTTATCCAACGAAGCCATGATAAATGCCCCCATCACCGCGCCAGCCACGCTGCCGACACCGCCTGCGAGGCTGGTGCCGCCAATGACGCAGGCGGCGATAGCATCCAGCTCGGCGATGTTCCCGGCCGAGGGAGAACCCGCCCCCAGACGCGAGCTGAGGATCAACCCGGCGATAGCAACCATCAGGCCGTTAATGGCGAAGACGGCGAGTTTGGTGCGCTCGACGTTGATCCCTGAAAGGCGAGCAGCCTCAAGGTTGCCGCCGATGGCATAAATACGGCGACCAAACGCGGTACGCGTGGCCATAAACATCCCGGCCAGCAGCAACAGTGCCAGCAGCAATACTGGCGTCGGGACACCGCGATAGTCGTTCAGAAGCCAGATTGCGCCCAGTACAATGACCGCAGTGAGTGCCTGACGACCGACTGTGGACGTTGACGCTAGCGATGCCAGACCCAACGCCTTACGGCGCATTCGTCCACGCCACTGCCAGGCCACAAACGCCAGCAACCCAATCACACCGAACGTAAAGCCGACGCTATCGGCGAGGTAGCTCTGACCAATTTGTGACATGGCTGCGCTGGTAGGGGAGACGGTGGTGCCGTTGGTAATGCCAATTAAGATCCCGCGGAAGGCCAGCATCCCCGCCAGCGTGACAATGAACGACGGGACTTTACGGTAGGCAACCCACCAGCCGTTCCAGGCACCCAGCAGCAGACCCAGCACCAGCGTAACCGCAATGGTCAGCGGCAGTGGCCAGCCAAGCCAGACGTCAAAAATGGCCGCCACGCCACCGAGCAGACCCATCATCGACCCCACCGACAGGTCGATTTCCGCCGAGATGATCACGAATACCATGCCCACCGCGAGGATGCCGGTAATGGCAGTCTGACGCAGCAGGTTAGAGACGTTACGCGCGCTTAAGTACGAGCCATCGGTCATCCAGGTAAAGAACAACATGATGGCAATAATCGCCGCGATCATCACGAAAACCTGCAGGTTCAGCGCTTTTAGTCCGGCAAACGCGCCGGGCGTCGGAACAGCGACTTTAATATCAGACGGATTGCTTTTCGACATGACGTTCGCTCCTTAAAGCGGCTTCCATCACCTGCTCCTGCGTCAGGCTCTGGTTAATCAGATTGGCTTTCAGTTTTCCCTCGTGCATGACCAGCACGCGATCGCTCAGGCCGAGCACTTCGGGTAACTCAGACGAGATGACAATGACGGCAATCCCTTGCTGTACAAGCTGATTAATCAGTTTGTAGATTTCGTACTTGGCGCCGATATCGATCCCACGCGTCGGCTCGTCCAGGATCAATATGCGTGGGTTGAGGAGCAGGCAGCGCGCCAGGATTGCCTTCTGCTGGTTGCCCCCGCTCAGGCGTCCAATGGCCAGTTCCGGGGAGGATGTTTTGACCTTGAGTCTGGCGAGCGACTGGAGAATGCACTGCTGCTCAGCAGCATCATCGAGGCTGCTCAGCGCACCGGAGAACCTATCGAGCGCGGCAAGCGTGATGTTTTTACCCACCGCCATGACCGGGACGATGCCATCTTTCTTGCGATCTTCCGGTACCATGGCGATACCGTGGGCAATCGCCTGCTGGCAGTTCTCGATTTTTACCGGCTGTCCGTCGATAAAAATACGGCCTTCCCAGCGGCCCGGCCACACGCCAAACAGGCACTGGACGGCTTCAGTGCGCCCGGCCCCGACTAACCCCGCAATACCGAGGATTTCGCCGCTGTGAAGGGAAAACGAGACGTCATTAACGCGCTTGATGTGGCGGTTAACGGGATGCCACGCGGTGAGGTTTTCCACGCGTAACACTTCGTCACCCATGGTGTGCGGTTCGTTTGGATAGAGCGCCGTGAGCTCGCGCCCCACCATCATGGTGATGATGTCATCTTCACTCATGCCGGCAGCTTCACGTGTGCCGATGTGCTGACCGTCGCGGATCACACAGATGGTGTCCGAAATGGCTTTTACCTCATTGAGCTTGTGCGAAATGTAGATGCAGGCAATGCCGTGGTTTTGCAGATCGCGAATGATATTGAGCAGGACGGCCGTTTCCTGCTCGGTGAGGGAGGCCGTTGGCTCATCGAGGATCAGCAGCCTTACCTGTTTGTTCAGCGCCTTGGCGATTTCAACCAGCTGTTGTTGCCCGAGGCCAAGATCACCGACGCGCGTATCCGGGGAAATCGCGAGACTTACCTGGGCCAGCAGTTTTTCACAGCGTAGCGTCATGGTGTCGTAATCCAGTACGCCATGACGTGAAATTTCGGCCCCCAGAAAAATGTTCTCCAGCACGGTGAGGTGCTTCACCAGCGCCAGCTCCTGGTGGATGATGGCGATGCCTTTGCGTTCGGTATCGCGAATGTGTGTCGCCTGAATCACTTCACCGGCAAAGACAATTTCGCCTTCGTAACTGCCGTGCGGGTAGATCCCACACAACACTTTCATCAACGTCGATTTGCCCGATCCGTTTTCGCCACACAGCGAGACCACTTCGCCGGGATTGAGCCGCAGACTGACGTTGTCGACCGCTTTCACCGCGCCAAAGCGCTTGGTGATGCTTTTCATTTCAAGTAAATAAGGCATAACTGCTCCACATGACCCGAGGGAAGAACAGTACAACTCTATGCGCCCCCGCAGAGCAGGGGCGCGCTGGATTACAGTTCACTCTTCTTGTGGAAACCGTCTTTAATGACGGTGGCGTCAATGTTCTCTTTATTGACTTCAATGGGGGTGAGCAGACGAGCCGGAACATCTTTAAGCCCGTTATTCAGCGTCGCGTCTGCCTTAGGTTGCTTACCATTTCCCAGCTCCACGGCAATTTCCGCCGCCGTATTCGCAAGCTGGGTAATCGGTTTGTAGACGGTCATGGTTTGTGTGCCTGCCATGATGCGTTTGACGCCCGCGAGGTCGGCATCCTGACCCGAAATAGCCACTTTTCCTGCCAGCCCCTGGGCGCTGAGCGCCTGGATTGCGCCCCCTGCGGTGGCATCGTTGGATGCGACGACAGCATCGATTTTGTTGTTGTTGGCGGTTAAGGCGTTTTCCATGATTTTCAGCGCGTTTTCTGGCAGCCAGCCATCCGCCCACTGATCGCCGACCACTTTAATCTTACCGCTGTCGATATACGGCTTCAGGACTTTCATTTGCCCTTCGCGGAACAGCTTGGCGTTGTTATCAACCGGCGAGCCGCCCATCAGGAAATAATTGCCCTGAGGTACTTTGTCGATCAGGCTTTTAGCCTGTAATTCACCCACTTTTTCATTGTCGAACGAAATATAATAATCGATATCCGCATTATTAATCATGCGGTCATAGGCTAAGACTTTTATGCCTTCTTGTTTGGCTTCTTTAACGACATTACTTAATACCTGGCCGTTATAAGGGATAATGACCAGCACATCGACGCCGCGGTTGATCATATTCTCAATTTGCGACATTTGCGTTTCTTCGTTGCCGTTCGCGGATTGCACAAACACATTCGCGCCAAGTGATTCCGCTTTTTTCACAAAAATATCGCGATCTTTCTGCCAGCGTTCAAGGCGGAGATCGTCAATCGCCATGCCAATTTTGACTTCCTTGGCATGTCCGGCAAAGCTTGCAAGGAGGAGCGTAGTGCAGAGAGTAAGGGACAGGTTCTTTATCTTCATAATTATAGGGCCTTTTTGTAGGGGTATGTGTTGCTGAGATAAAAGAAACATTCACTGCTGGGACGCAGCAAATTTTTAACGGGGAAAGGCGGGCTGGCAATTACAGATTTTTATCTTCGCATTATGATATTTGGTTTATTTCTGAATTTATGACCGCGATCGAATTTTAAAATACGTAACGTCTTAATTACATTTGATTATGGAAGAGGGACCGAAAAATAGTTTGCCTGCACATTATTTTGCGAGCCAGCGCACAGTTGTGCATTCTCTCAATAGCAGTGTGAAATAACGTAATTGAGCAAGCCAAAATGTCTATTCACTATTACTCCTGTATCAACGACTCGCCGCATACCCTGATTATGGAGCTCAATATGCAAGCTTATTTCGACCAACTCGATCGTGTTCGTTACGAAGGCCCGAAAACAACCAATCCTTTAGCATTTCGTCACTACAACCCGGATGAGCTGGTGCTGGGTAAGCGCATGGAAGATCATTTGCGCTTTGCCGCCTGTTACTGGCATACCTTCTGCTGGAACGGAGCCGATATGTTCGGCGTGGGTTCCTTTGACCGTCCATGGCAGCAGCCGGGTGAGGCCATCGAGCTGGCGAAGCGTAAAGCCGATGTCGCCTTTGAATTCTTCCACAAACTGAACGTGCCGTACTACTGCTTCCATGACGTGGATGTGTCGCCGGAAGGCGCCTCACTGAAAGAGTATCTGAATAATTTCGCGCAGATGGTGGATGTGCTGGCGGCTAAACAGCAGCAAAGCGGCGTGAAGCTGCTGTGGGGCACGGCCAACTGCTTTACCAACCCACGCTATGGCGCGGGTGCGGCAACCAATCCGGATCCGGAAGTGTTTAGCTGGGCGGCAACGCAGGTGGTTACCGCAATGAACGCCACGCATCAGCTGGGCGGCGAAAACTATGTGCTGTGGGGCGGTCGTGAAGGCTATGAAACCCTGCTCAACACCGACCTGCGTCAGGAGCGCGAGCAGATTGGCCGCTTTATGCAGATGGTGGTCGACCATAAACACAAAATCGGTTTCCGCGGCACGCTGCTGATCGAACCGAAGCCTCAGGAACCGACTAAGCACCAGTACGACTACGACGTTGCTACCGTGTACGGCTTCCTGAAACAGTTCGGCCTGGAAAAAGAGATCAAAGTTAACATTGAAGCCAACCATGCCACGCTGGCCGGCCACTCTTTCCATCACGAGATCGCGTCTGCTATCGCGCTGGGTATCTTCGGTTCTGTTGATGCTAACCGCGGCGATGCGCAACTGGGTTGGGATACCGACCAGTTCCCGAACAGCGTGGAAGAGAATGCGCTGGTGATGTATGAAATTATCAAAGCGGGTGGTTTCACCACCGGCGGGCTGAACTTCGATGCCAAAGTGCGCCGTCAGAGCACCGACAAATACGACCTGTTCTACGGCCATATTGGCGCAATGGATACCATGGCGCTGGCGCTCAAAGTCGCCGCCCGTATGATTGAAGACGGTGAACTGGATAAACGTGTCGCGAAGCGTTATAGCGGCTGGAACAGTGAGCTGGGTCAGCAAATTTTGAAAGGCCAGTTATCGCTTGCGGACGTCGCGAAGTACGCTGAACAGCATCAACTGGCGCCGCAGCATCAGAGCGGGCATCAGGAGCTGTTGGAAAACCTGGTTAATCACTACCTGTTCGATAAATAACAGCGAGTAGATAATAACGTAAGCCCGGTAAGCGTCGCGCCACCGGGCATTTCTGTTAAAGGAGTCACCGAATGTATATCGGGATTGATCTTGGCACATCGGGTGTGAAAGCCATCCTGTTAAGCGAGCAGGGCGACGTGTTAGCAACGCAGACAGAAAAGCTGCAGGTCTCACGTCCGCATCCGCTATGGTCGGAACAGGATCCGGAGCAGTGGTGGCTGGCAACGGATCGTGCAATCAAAGCGCTAGGTGAACAGCACAGTCTGCGTGACGTAAAAGCCCTCGGCATTGCCGGGCAAATGCACGGCGCGACGTTACTGGACAGTCAGCATCACGTTCTGCGACCGGCCATTCTCTGGAACGATGGTCGCTGTGCGGAAGAGTGCGCACTCCTTGAAGAGCGAGTACCCACCTCCCGCAGTATTACCGGCAACCTGATGATGCCCGGTTTTACCGCACCAAAGTTACTGTGGGTACACCGCCATGAGCCGGAAATTTTCCGTCAGGTGGCGAAAGTTTTACTGCCAAAAGATTATCTGCGTTTTCGCATGACGGGTGATTTCGCCAGCGACATGTCCGACGCTGCCGGCACGATGTGGCTCGACGTGGCCAAACGTGACTGGAGCGAGGCCATGCTCGATGCCTGCCATCTGACTCGCGAACATATGCCAGCGCTCTATGAGGGCAGTGAGATAACGGGTACCTTACAGCCTGCCGTCGCAGAACGCTGGAATATGCCCGCTGTCCCGGTGGTGGCCGGTGGCGGTGACAACGCGGCGGGTGCCGTGGGGGTCGGGATGGTGGAAGCCGGGCAGGCGATGCTTTCGCTGGGAACGTCTGGCGTCTATTTTGCGGTCAGCGAGGGTTATCGCAGTAATCCTGAAAGTGCCGTTCACAGTTTCTGCCATGCGCTGCCGGGAAAATGGCATCTGATGTCGGTTATGTTGAGCGCCGCCTCTTGCCTTGACTGGGCCGCGAAACTGACCGGGATGGCTGATGTTCCGGCACTGATTGCTGCTGCACAGCAGGCGGATGAAAGTGCGGGTACCGTCTGGTTTTTACCCTATCTTTCCGGCGAGCGCACGCCGCATAACAACCCGGAAGCGAAAGGGGTATTCTTTGGGTTAACCCATCAGCATGGTCCGGCGGAACTGGCTCGTGCCGTTCTGGAAGGCGTGGGATATGCCCTGGCGGACGGAATGGACGTGGTGCATGACTGCGGTGTGACGCCGGCGAGTATCACCCTGATTGGCGGCGGTGCGCGTAGCAGCTACTGGCGCCAGATGCTGTCTGATATCAGCGGACTGCAGCTCGATTTTCGTACCGGTGGTGATGTGGGGCCTGCGCTCGGTGCAGCGCGACTGGCACAGATTGCCATGAACCCGGAAACGCCGCTTTCTCAGCTGTTACCGCAGCTTCAACTGGAACAGGCGCATCTGCCTGATGCGGCACGTCATGCGCGTTATGCGCAAAGACGCGAGGTCTTTCGCAAAATCTACCAACAGCTGCTGCCGCTGATGTCGTAAATACGGTTGTCTGTCAGAGGCACGAGGTTGTCCTTTTTTGGTCTGTGCGGGCCTTTATTTCCTTGCCAGTATGGTGTCATACCCACTGGCGAGGAGATTCAACATGTCACGTACTGCATTAATCAACATCGATACTCAGCAGTCTTTTCATCATCGTCATTACTGGCAGGAGGACGAGATTCCTGCCTTTCAGCAGGCGATGCTGGGGCTGATTGAGGGCTGCCAGGCGCGTGGCATTCCTGTCGTTGATATTTTCCATGTAGATGAAGACGGTCCGTTCACACTGCAAAGCGGCTATGTCAAACCGATGGCCTTTTTACGTCATCAGCCGGACGTGGTCTTCCAGAAACACGTCCATAATGCGTTCACGGATACCGGGCTTGACCGCTGGCTGCGTGAGCGAGACATTAATCAGCTCATCGTGTGCGGCATTCGCACGGAACAATGCTGTGAAACCACTGCGCGGGTGGCATCCGATCTGGGCTATGCTGTGACCTTTGTTAGCGAGGCAACGCTCACGTTTCCAATGACGCACAAGGGGATAACCCTGAGCGCAGAGGAACTGCGTCATCGTACCGAGACGGTACTGGCCGGGCGGTTTGCCGACATTAAAACGGTTGCGGAGACGCTGGAGTCACTGTAATGAGCATCGACGTCTGGTTTGTGATGTTGCCCGGGGTGCTGTCATTAGACATGACGGGCCCGGCAGAGACCTTTGTGCTGGCAGGGGACGCGTTTCGCCTGCATTACATTGGTCCGCAGGCAGAGGTTCCGACGTCGATTAGTCTGATGATGGGCGGTATTCAGCCGCTGCCGGAAAGCCTGCCTGAGGGCAGTTTGCTGGTGCTGCCGGGGGTAAGCGACTCCCGCTTTCAGTTTTCAACGCCGCAGGCGCAGTTGATTCAGCACTGGTTAATGCGCCTGCAGCCGCACATTCATCGTCAGGATATCACCGTCATGTGTGTCTGTTCAGGGGCGTTGCTGGCGGCAAAATCGGGCTTGCTGAACCACCGGCAGTGCACAACGCATCATGACGTTATAAGCCGTTTGCGTACGGCGGCTCCGACGGCAATCATCAAAGAAAACCGGATCTTCGTGCAGGATGAGAATATCTGGACCAGCGCCGGCATCACCTCGGGCATCGACCTGGCGCTGCATATGATTAACCGTCTGTGTGGCGCAGAAAAAGCGCTGGCCGTGGCGCGCGAAATGGTGGTCTGGTTTCGTCGCTCGGGGGACGATCCCCAGCTGTCGCCATGGTTACGCTACCGTAATCATCTTCACCCGGCCATTCATCGTGCGCAGGATGCGCTTACCACCGAGCCGCACAAAGCCTGGGCTTTACCCGAGATTGCCGCTCTGGCGCATGTCAGCCCGCGCCATTTAACGCGGCTTTTTCAGACGCATTTAGGGATAAGCGTTCGCGACTATCTGGAGCAGTTGCGTCTGGCGGTGGCTGAACAGTGGCTGTTGCAAGGGCGTGGCGTGGAACAGGCCTCACTGGCCGCGGGGTTTTCCTCCCCGCGCCAGTATCATCGTGCCCGACAGCGCAGCGTTAACTGACGAAGCGGCGGGTGTCGACCTTCTGCAGCAGCATTGACAGCAGCAGGCTCGCCATCAGCGTGACGGTGAAAATCCAGAGGATATCCAGCACCGGCCAGCTTTTGAACTCGACCCCTCTCGTTCTCAGGGCGTGGATCACCAGCGCGTGAAAACCGTATATTCCGAGCGAGTGTCGGGAGATAACGCTCAGCACCGGAAGGGGGCGTGCGTTCAGGGTGTTTTTGGCGAGTGTAAGCAGGGATACGGCACAGATGAAGACCATCGGGCCGCAATACAGGTACCAGGTATCGGCAAAATTGCCGCGCCATTGCAGTTCATGCAGCGTTCCACGCGAAATCACGATCACGCCGATGATAAACAACGCTGCACATAGCCCGTTCATGCCGCGTTTTTGGGTGTCCATCATCCCGATAGCTCGCCCCAGCATGCCGTAGAGCACGTAGTAAAAGGTATCGCCGTTGATATAGAGATTGACCGGTAACCATTCAAAACCATCAATTTTCTGCGAGACCGTATTCGGGTTGGCTATGATGCCAATGACCACCATCAGCGCCAGCAGCATTTTCCCGCTCACGGTTTTCACCTGAATCAGTGGGGAAACCAGATAGATAACGATAATGGCGAAGAAAAACCACAGATGGTAGAAGACGGGTTTTTGCAGAAGGTATTTGAGTGATAGCCCGGCGTTAATCGAGGTGAACAGGGTGATATAGAGCAAGGCCACGGCGCTGTAGAAGCCCAGGCAGGCGGCGATGCGGATAAAATGACGCGGTTGCGCGCTACGCTCGCCAAAAAAGAGAAAGCCGGAAATCATAAAGAATAACGGCACACTGACCCGCGACGCGGAGTTAAGAATATTGGCTATATCCCAGTTAACAGGGCTGATACTGTGCGCATTGGTAACATACCAGGTCGTCGTGTGGATCATGACCACCATCAGACACGCTATTCCTCGCAGATTATCAATCCAGCTAATTTTTGACGACATCAGTTCCTCATCATCCCTTGTAAATTCAGTGTGACTGCGATTGTATTGAAGCCTCTCTCTGGAAAATTCTGAGTTTTATTGAGCAGCCTTGTTTGAAAGCCGCGAGGTTCGCAGAATGCCAGGGCATAATCTATAAAAGCTTTGCTACTAAAAATAACAGCCACTGAACAGGGCGGTAATAAAAATGATGATGAAGCGTGCGGCGTCACTCTTTCTGCTGTTTATCCTGGCAGGATGCAGTACGCCACCCTCTGCACCCGTGCAAAAAGCACAGCAGGGAAAAATCAGCCCGGAACGCTCCCTGAATATGGAGCAGTTCTGTAAGGATCAGGCTGCGCGCCGCTATAACTCGGATGCGCAGAACATTGATGTCACCGGATTTGAGCGATTCCAGGGGAGTTATGAGCTGAAAGGCCATACGTCCCGTAAAGAGGGCTTTGTCTGTTCGTTTGACGCAGACGGTCAGTTTTTACATCTCTCCATGCGCTAAGCCGCTCGCATAATCAACAGCCAGACGCCGGCAGCTGCCTGGCGTGGTGGCTTATTTCCCCAATTTTCCCTAAACAAACCCGTTTCGTACTGTATATCTTGCAGGCAGCGGGTATACTGGTCCCTTCCATTTAAAACCACACGTATCCAGCACGACATACTATGCAAAAGTTTGATACCAAGACCTTCCAGGGCCTGATCCTGACCTTACAGGATTACTGGGCTCGTCAGGGCTGTACCATTGTTCAACCTTTGGACATGGAAGTAGGCGCAGGCACTTCACACCCAATGACCAGCTTACGCGCGTTGGGGCCGGAGCCAATGGCGACTGCTTATGTGCAACCTTCACGTCGTCCGACCGATGGCCGTTACGGCGAAAACCCGAACCGTCTGCAGCATTACTATCAGTTCCAGGTGGTGATTAAGCCATCGCCAGACAACATTCAGGAACTGTACCTCGGGTCACTGAAAGAGCTGGGTATGGATCCAACCATTCACGACATCCGCTTCGTGGAAGATAACTGGGAGAACCCAACGCTGGGTGCCTGGGGTCTGGGTTGGGAAGTGTGGCTGAACGGTATGGAAGTGACGCAGTTCACTTACTTCCAGCAGGTTGGCGGTCTGGAATGTAAACCGATTACCGGCGAAATCACCTACGGTCTGGAACGTCTGGCCATGTATATTCAGGGCGTAGACAGCGTTTACGACCTGGTCTGGAGCGACGGCCCGCTGGGTAAAACCACCTACGGCGACGTGTTCCATCAGAACGAAGTGGAGCAATCCACTTATAACTTCGAATACGCGGATGTGGACTTCCTGTTCACCTGCTTCGAGCAGTACGAGAAAGAAGCGCAGCAGTTGCTGGCGCTGGAGTCTCCGCTGCCGCTGCCTGCTTACGAGCGTATTCTGAAGGCCGCCCACAGCTTCAACCTGCTGGACGCCCGCAAAGCCATCTCCGTGACTGAACGTCAGCGCTACATTCTGCGTATTCGTACCCTGACCAAAGCCGTTGCAGAAGCGTACTATGCGTCCCGTGAAGCCCTTGGCTTCCCGATGTGCAACCGAAACAAATAAGAGGCGGCCATGTCTGAGAAAACTTTCCTGGTGGAAATTGGCACCGAAGAGCTGCCACCAAAAGCCCTGCGCAGCCTGGCTGAATCTTTTGCTGCGAACGTGACTGCTGAGCTGGATAACGCTGGCCTGGCACACGGTAAAATTGAATGGTTTGCTGCTCCGCGTCGTCTGGCGCTGAAAGTGGCGAACCTGGCGGCGTCTCAGCCGGATCGTGAAGTTGAAAAACGTGGACCGGCGATTGCTCAGGCATTTGATGCTGAAGGCAAGCCAAGCAAAGCGGCTGAAGGCTGGGCGCGTGGTTGTGGTATCACCGTCGATCAGGCTGAGCGTCTGACCACCGATAAAGGCGAGTGGCTGCTGTACCGTGCTCATGTGAAAGGTGAAAGTGCGCAAGCGCTGCTGCCTGACATGATCGCCACGTCGCTGGCCAGGCTGCCGATTCCAAAACTGATGCGCTGGGGCGCAAGCGACGTGCACTTTGTGCGTCCTGTGCACACCGTGACGCTGCTGCTGGGCGATACTGTTATTCCGGCTACCATCCTGGGTGTGGCGTCCGATCGCGTGATCCGTGGGCACCGCTTCATGGGCGAGCCTGAGTTCACCATCGACAATGCTGACCAGTATCCGCAGATCCTGCTGGAGCGCGGTAAAGTTATTGCTGACTACGAACAGCGTAAAGCCAAAATCAAGGCGGATGCGGAAGACGCGGCGCGTAAGATTGGCGGTAAAGCGGATCTGAGCGACAGCCTGCTGGAAGAAGTAACCTCTCTGGTTGAATGGCCAGTGGTACTGACCGCGAAGTTCGAAGAGAAATTCCTGGCCGTGCCGGCTGAAGCGCTGGTGTACACCATGAAGGGTGACCAGAAGTACTTCCCGGTTTACGCCAACGACGGCAAGCTGCTGCCAAACTTCATCTTCGTGGCGAACATTGAATCAAAAGATCCGATCCAGATTATCTCCGGTAACGAGAAAGTGGTGCGTCCACGTCTGGCGGATGCCGAGTTCTTCTTCAACACCGACCGTAAAAAGCGTCTTGAAGATCACCTGCCACGTCTGCAGACCGTGCTGTTCCAGCAACAGCTGGGTACGCTGCGCGACAAGACTGACCGTATTGCGGAGCTGTCTGGCTGGATCGCACGTGAAATCGGTGCGGATGTGAACCACGCAACGCGCGCGGGTTTACTGTCCAAGTGTGACCTGATGACCAACATGGTGTTCGAATTTACCGACACCCAGGGTGTGATGGGGATGCACTACGCGCGTCACGACGGTGAAGCGGAAGATGTGGCCGTGGCCCTGAACGAGCAGTATCAGCCGCGCTTCGCGGGTGACGCGCTGCCGTCTAATCCGGTGGCCTGTGCGGTCGCGATTGCCGATAAGATGGACACCCTTGCAGGTATCTTTGGCATCGGTCAGCATCCAAAAGGCGACAAAGACCCGTTTGCGCTGCGTCGTGCTGCCCTGGGCGTGCTGCGTATCATCGTTGAAAAGAACCTGAACCTGGATCTGCAGACCCTGACTGAAGAAGCGGTACGTCTGTACGGTGATAAGCTGACCAACGCCAACGTGGTCGATGATGTGATCGACTTTATGCTTGGTCGCTTCCGTGCGTGGTATCAGGACGAAGGTTACACCGTCGATACCATTCAGGCGGTACTGGCACGTCGTCCAACCCGTCCGGCAGATTTCGATGCGCGTATGAAGGCGGTTTCCCACTTCCGT
This sequence comes from Enterobacter sp. R-25, assembly GCF_049913205.1. Lineage (NCBI taxonomy): Bacteria > Pseudomonadati > Pseudomonadota > Gammaproteobacteria > Enterobacterales > Enterobacteriaceae > Enterobacter > Enterobacter sp. R-25. The sequence goes on from NZ_CP183982.1 coordinate 184,407, forward strand.
ACGCTGGAAGCGGCATCTGCACTGGCCGCGGCTAACAAGCGTGTCTCTAACATTCTGGCGAAATCCGACGAAACGCTGAACGAGCGTGTCAACGCTGCGACGCTGAAAGAGCCAGAAGAGATCGCCCTGGCGATGCAGGTTGTGGTACTGCGTGACAAGCTGGAGCCGTATTTCGCCGAAGGCCGCTACCAGGAAGCCCTGGTGGAGCTGGCGGAACTGCGTGATGTCATCGATGCCTTCTTCGAGAAAGTGATGGTGAACGTGGAAGATAAAGAGCTGCGTATCAACCGTCTCTCTATGCTCGAAAAACTGCGTGAGCTGTTCCTGCGCGTGGCGGATATTTCGCTGCTGCAGTAACATGCATGTGCCCGGTGACGGACCAGCAGTTGAGAAAAAACCCGCTTCGGCGGGTTTTTTTTATGTCTCGTTTTTTTATGGACCAGCTAAGCGCAGTGCAATCGCCTAAAAATTCACCTTGAAATGGTCAGCAAATTACCGTTATCCTGTTTCTCGTTATATTTCTCCCTCAGGAGCGCATCCCGAAAATGAACAAACACGACTGATGAATTTCGATCCTTGCTAAACGCGACCGCGTCGGCAGGGGATGTTTTGATTTCATTCAGGAGTGCTTATGGCTCATTTTGCGCAATCCCCTTCTTTTATTTTGCATCAGGTGTCCTGTCAGTTTGCGACGGGCGATACCCTTTTTGGTCCGCTGAATCTTTCTCTGGCGCCGTCACTGTGCGCGCTGGTTGGCCGCAACGGCAGCGGTAAAACATGTCTGCTACGTTTGCTGGCAGGGTGTGATGAACCTGCCAGCGGTCATATCGAACGTTTTGCAACGCACGCTTATGTGGCACAACAGCCCGATATCTCCCCGCGAACCACGCTTGCTGAGCTGCTGGGGTATGAGGCGATTTTTGCGGCGCGTAAGCGCATCGACAGCGGTGATTACCAGCCAGATGATTTGGCGTTACTCGACGGACACTGGGATGTAGCAGAACGTCTGAGCGAGGCGTTTTTCCACGCAAAACTTCCACCATTTGACCCGGATAAATCAGCCATGGAACTCAGCGGCGGCGAGCGCATTCGCGCGTTGCTCTGTGGCGCGTTTACGGCTGATGCGGATTATCTGCTGCTGGACGAGCCCACCAACCATCTCGACCGGCAGGGACGTGAGTGGTTCTACGACCAGCTCGCCCGTTATCAGGGGGGCGTGCTGGTGGCCTCCCACGACCGTGAACTGCTGGCGAAGGTACCGCGTATTCTTGAACTGAGCGCCTCGGGTCTTCGCCACTACGGTGGCAGTTACGACGACTATACGCATCAGCGGGACGCCGAACAGCAGGCAGCCCGTGCGGCACTGGAACATGCGGTAACAGAGCGCAAACGCACCCGCGCACGGATGCAAAAAGAGCATGACGAAAGCCAGCGGCGTTCGGCGAAGACGTTACGTACGGTCGATAACCTTAATATCGCCTCGTTCGAGCGGGTCAGATACAAAATGGCCGCCAAAGAGCGCATTGGCACCTGGAAAAAACAGCATGGCGATCAACATGAAGCGCTGAATGCCGCGGTGAACAAGGCCCGGGAGCGAGTTGAAGAGGAGAATCCGGTGATGTTCACGTTGCCTGGAAGCCAGATTGCTGAGGGGAAACAGGTGCTGGTGATGGAGGGGCTGGTGCTGCCACACGTCACTCTCCCGCCGACCAACTGGCGAATGGACGGACCGATGCGCGTGGCGCTAAAAGGACCAAACGGCTGCGGTAAATCGACGCTTTTAAAAGTCATTCTCGGCGAAGTGGCTCCGCTCTCAGGAACGTGTAAGGTATCGGTAAACTGCGCTTATCTCGATCAACATCTGTCGCAGCTCGATCTTTCGCAGTCGGTGATGGCGCAACTCAATCTGAGTCATACACCTCTGGAAGAGGGTGTGCTGCGAACCCGTTTAGCGCAGCTTCAACTGGGCGCTGACAAAGTGGCGCTTCCGCTGGCTGAGCTGAGCGGCGGGGAACGTCTCAAGGCTGCTCTGGCCTGTGTCTTGTGGCGTGAAGACGCTACGCAGCTTTTACTGCTGGATGAACCGACCAACCATCTGGATCTGGCCTCGGTCGAGGCGATTGAAGCCGCACTGGCCGGTTTCCCCGGGGCATTGCTGGTGGTTTCTCACGATGAGGCTTTTTTGCGGGGGTTAGCATTGACGCATGAACTGGTCTGGGAAGAGGCGGGTTGGCGGTGTGCCCCCCTTTAAAACACAAGCCCCCGCAAAGGCGGGGGCGGTAACCCACTTTACTGCATCATGCTATATGCTTGCTGAGTGCAGGGTTGGCCTGAATCAGGCGCATCAGCTTTAGCTCGGTTGGGGTGGGTTTTTCGCGTTTTGACTCCCACTCCTGCACCATAGCCACGCTGACACCCATCGCTCTGGCGAATTCTTCAGTTTTTAATCCAGTCCCTTTGCGCAATTGCTCATATTCTTTAAAGGGATTGGATCTTTGTTGCAGGGTTAACGTCTGCGGTACATCTTTAAAAATAATCTGTTCCAGGCTGCTCAGCAGCTCAAGCTCAGGATCTTTATATTCCATTGAGGACTCCTCTTAAATCACATACCGGGATCAAGAACATCAGAGAGCCTGTTAAGAATAGTCCCTAATACAAACGACGGATCGTCACGGATGTGATTAATCGTGCGGTAACGATCGCTTTATGCGTTTCAGCCGTTGCCAGGGTGAGACTAATTACCTGATTACGCTTATGTCGGCTTCGCCAGGTATTTTTTTGTAAATAGTAAGAAATAAAACGGCAATAGCCGTTTTGCATGAAAAGAGTATCTTGCAGGGCTGACCTGGACTATCCTTGTCAGCGTCGGGCACGCATGTGCCGGTGTGCGCTTTTTTGGGTGAAAGGAGTAATGAAATGGCGACAGGAAAGTCCTGCTCTCGCTGGTTTGCGCCTATTGCGGCGTTGTTGATGGTTGTTAGCCTGAGTGGGTGTTTTGATAAAGAAGGCGATCAGCGCAAAGCGTTTATCGATTTTCTACAGAATACGGTGATGCGCAGCGGTGAACGGTTGCCGACGCTGACTGCGGATCAGAAAAAACAGTTTGGCCCCTTCGTGTCTGATTACGCCATTCTTTATGGTTATTCACAGCAGGTGAGCCAGGCGATGGATTCCGGTATCCGTCCGGTTGTGGATAGCGTGAACGCTATTCGCGTCCCGCAGGATTACATGACGCAACGTGAACCGCTGCGCCAGTCCAACGGTGCGCTCGGCGTGCTGAGCCAACAGCTGCAGAATGCGAAAATGCAGGCGGACGCGTCACGTTCCGCGCTGAAGCAGGGCGACGATCTCAAACCGGTCTTCGACAAAGTGTATGAGAAAGTAGTGTCGAAACCTTCTGAAGCGATGCAACCGCTGATCCCAGCCGCGCAAATTTTCACGCAGCAGCTGGTTCAGGTGGGGGACTTCATCTCCCAGCAGGGCACTCAGGTGAGCTTTGTGGCCAACGGTATTCAGTTCCCGACCTCGCAGCAGGCAAGCCAGTATAATGCGCTGATTGGGCCACTGGCCTCCCAGCACCAGGCCTTTAGTCAGGCGTGGAGTGCAGCGGTCGCTGCCACAGAATAAATCGGAAAACCCCGCCTCAGGCGGGGTTTTTTATTCCGGGCGAAAATAACGCTTGTTATTCTTCTACCACATCGGTATAACTATACAGGTCGGTTTGTTACACAGACCTAAAGCAGTTTAGTAAAGCAGTCCAGATTGTTATCCATAGATACCCTTCGTAGTGACCCTTCCTTCATCGCTTAAAAATCTGTAACACAATCCATCAAGCCGGAAGGCACAATATATTTGTTAATTAAGGTAATTCTATGTCTGCTAAAATGACTGGTCTGGTAAAATGGTTCAACGCTGATAAAGGTTTCGGCTTCATCACTCCTGACGATGGCTCTAAAGACGTGTTCGTACACTTCTCTGCTATCCAGAACGAAGGCTACAAATCTCTGGATGAAGGTCAGAAAGTTTCCTTCACCATCGAAAGCGGCGCTAAAGGCCCAGCAGCTGGTAACGTTGTAAGCCTGTAAGCTTCCAACCCAGTAGCACAAATTTTAAAAACCCGCCTTCTGGCGGGTTTTTTCATTTCTATCGCTGAACCTGCGGGTTAACGCAATTGATTTCCACCTTTCCGCTAAGGGCAGCGATCAGGTTGTCTACCGCGGTTGCAGCCATATTGTAGCGTGTTTCATGGGTTGCTGAGCCGATGTGGGGCAGGGCCACCACGTTGGGCAATGAAAGCAACGGTGAGTCCACCGGCAGCGGTTCCTGTTCAAACACGTCAAGACCGGCAGCATGGATCTCACCCTGTTGCAGAGCCTCAATCAACGCCTTCTCATCCACCACCGGGCCACGACCCGCGTTGATGAAAATGGCCGTTTTCTTCATTTTTTCAAACGCCTCTTTACCGATAAGATGACGGGTTTCGTCCGTCAGCGGCAGGATCAAACAGACAAAATCGGCTTCCTGCAGCAGCGTATCCAGCTCGCAGTAGCGGGCGTTAAAACGTTCTTCGGCTTCACTGTGATGACGACGCGCGTTATACAGAATCGGCATGTTAAAACCAAAATGTGCTCGCTGCGCCAGGGCCAGGCCAATACGGCCCATGCCAACGATGCCCAGCGTTTTGCCATGAACATCCACCCCAAACCAGTCCGGACCAATGCTTTTTGTCCATTCGCCAGCTTTGACGCGATCGGCCACTTCGACCACACGACGCGCCGTGCTGAGGACCAGCGCCATCAGCGTGTCGGCCACGGTCTCCGTCAGCGCATGTGGCGTATGCATCAACAGGATCTTGCGGGCGTTAAGGGCATCCACGTCGAAGTTGTCATAGCCCACGGAAACGGTAGAGGTAGCACGAAGCTTCGGCATTTTCTCCAGCAGGGCGACATCCACTTTTTCGCTCGAACCCAGCAAACCTTCGGCGCTGGCGAACGCATCGGCGTGCTGTGCCACGGTTTCCGGGCTGAGGTTCTTCACCTGGGTAACGGTGAAGTGTTCCTCAAGGCGTTTCTGCAGATCTTCCGGCAGTGCTTTATACAAAATGACGGACGGCTTCATGCTAATCTCCGTTGATTTTTAAGGATTCAGGCGTGGCGTGCGCCGACAGGTAATTGTTGATTATTAGCAGGCTTAACAATCAGAGTAAGCCACACGGAGGCGAAAAGCGCTACCCCCATAAATATGTACGATGCGGACGGGCTGCCGGTTGCTCCGTTCAGGTAACCCACAAACCAGGAGCCGCAGAACGAGCCCAGCGCTCCCATACTGTTAATCAGTGCCATCGCGCCGCCTGCGACGTTACGCGGCAGCATCTCCGGGATGATCGCAAAGAACGGTCCATAAGGGGCGTACATTGCCGCGCCCGCAATCACCAGCAGGGTGTAAGAGACCCAGAAATGGTTCGCGCCGACGGCCCAGGAACCAATAAAGGCAAAGGCAGCGATCAGCAGCAGCGGCCAGACAAACAGCTTACGGTTCTGCATTTTGTCCGATGCCCATGACGCAATGATCATGGCGATTGTTGCTGCGAGGTAAGGCACGGACGACAGCCAGCCCACTTCCACCATGCCAAGGTTTTCACCGGCATTGCGGAGAATCGATGGTAGCCACAGTACGAAACCGTACACGCCAATGCTCCAGGTGAAATACTGGGCGCAGAGCAAAATCACATTACGCGAGCGGAATGCTTCGCCGTAGTTACGCACCGCTTTCAGGCCTTGCTGTTCTTTATCCAGCTGCGCCTGCAGAGCGGCTTTTTCATCTTCGGAGAGCCATTTCGCCTGCGCAGGTTTGTCTTTTACCAGCATCCACCAGCAGAATGCCCAGATAACCGCCGGCACCCCTTCGATAATGAACATTTCGCGCCAGCCGAAGGACTGGATCAGGTAGCCAGAAACCACCGACATCCACAGCACGGTGACCGGGTTACCGAGGATCAGGAAAGTATTGGCTCGTGAGCGCTCGGATTTTGTAAACCAGTTGCTGATATAAATCAGCATCGCGGGCATTACCGCTGCCTCAACGACCCCAAGAATAAAGCGAATGGCTGCCAGAGCAGGAATATTATTCACCACGCCGGTCAGTGAGGCGCAGGCACCCCACAGGATCAGGCAAACGAAAATCAATTTGCGGACGCTGCGACGCTCCGCATAGATAGCGCCGGGGATCTGGAAGAAGAAGTAGCCCAGGAAGAAAAGGGCACCCAGCAACGAAGAGATACCTTTGGTGATCCCCAGGTCTTCGGTGATCCCTGCCGCGGACGCGAAACTGAAGTTGGCACGATCAAGGTACGCCAGGCTGTACGTGATAAACACGATTGGCATGATGTACCACCAGCGTTTTACTGCATTGGTCGAACTGTTCATAGGCTTGCCTCTGTTGTTGAGGTTTGTACCGCCGTTGTATGTAGGGTACACGGTGGTTTGTTTTGTTTCCCCCTGACCTACCTGAGGAGAGGGGGAGGGAAACGGAATTTATTCGTTCAGCTGTGCGCGGGTCGGTAATCCTTCACTGTCGCCCTGCACCTGGATTGCCAGCGAGCCAATTTTATTGCCCCGGGCGACGGCCTGCTGCAGCGGTTTGCCTTCCAGCAGGGCACTAATGACCCCCACGGCAAAACCATCGCCAGCGCCGACGGTATCAACCACGTTATCGACCTTCACGGCCGCGACTGCGCCTTGCTCGCCGTTAGCCGTTTTAAACCAGGCGCCATCGGCGCCGGTTTTCAGCACCACCGCTTTTACCCCTTTGTTAAGGTAAAAATCGGCAATCCCTTCAGGGGTGTTCTTACCGGTCAGGATCATTCCTTCTTTCACGCCCGGCAGAACCCAGTCAGCCTGAAACGCCAGACGGTTCAGCTTCTCGATCATTTCCGCTTCGCTTTTCCACAGCACCGGGCGCAGGTTAGGATCGAATGAGATCGTTTTCCCCTGAGCCTTCATGGTGGTTGCGGCATGATCCAGTAATGCATACGAGCTGGCTGAAAGCGCAGCCGCCACGCCGCTCAGATGCAGATGGCGTGCGGAGGCGAAATAGTGGGCGTGGTAATCCTCGACTGAGAGGTGGCTCGCCGCAGACCCTTTACGGAAATACTCCACAATGGGATCGGTTCCATTTTCGACTTTCGATTTAAGCTGGAAACCGGTCGGGAAGCGTCCATCAAGGGTGACGCCGGAAGCATCAATGCCCTCTTTTTTCAGCGAATCGAGAACGAAATGGCCAAAGCTGTCATCCCCCACGCGGCTGACCCAGCCGACGTTCAGACCCAGGCGCGCCAGGCCGGTCGCGACGTTCAGCTCAGCCCCCGCCACGCGTTTGATAAAGTGCTCCACCGTACTCAGGTCGCCCGTTTCGGTGGCGACAAACATCGCCATGGCTTCGCCGATAGTGATCACATCCAGCGTCTTGTGCATGGTTTACTCCTCACGCAGCAGGTTTACGTAATGACGGGTGACGGCGGTTAAATCCGCCCCTTCCAGCGGGAACTCGATACCACGCGGGGCATCGGCGGGCAGCTGGCAAAGCAGATCCAGCCAGCGCGCATCGGCCCGATCCGGCGCCACGGCGCGGAAATTTTCTTTATGCGGCACGGCGGCTTTAACGTGGATATAGCTCACTGCGGAGGCCAGATGGCGCGCGGCTTCTTCCGGGGAGTCGCCCACCCACAGCCAGTTGCCCATGTCGAACGTCAGCGTGACGGGCAGCGCCATGTCCCGGCAGGCGGCTTTGAAGCGCTGCATCGGCGCAAGCTGGCCGCAGTCGGTCTGGTCGTTTTCCACCACCAGGGCCATACCGCTTTCATCGAGCAGGGCACGCAGGGCGTGAAGCGGCTGGGTGTCGCTGAAATGACCCAGTGAGACCTTGAGCCACAGCGCATTCAGGGTACTGGCTTCGCTGAGATAACGGGGCAGGTCAGGGTTGAGGGTGCCATCGGGCATAAACAGGGCCGCAGGGGCGGAGTAGCATGCCAGCAGGCCCAGCAGCTCAATGGATTCACCCAGCGCGGGCAGCGCCAGCAGCTCTTCGCTGTTAAACAGCTCGCGGCGGATCTCGACGCCGTCGGCACCCGCGCCCGCAATGACGGGCAGCATTGCCCGTTGACCACCTGCCTGTCGCACCTGTTCCGCGCCATACGCGGCGGTGACCACCATGATTTTTCTGCCCATCGTCGGACTCCATCGCAATACATCAATACTATTACGCTAGATGGAACCGGTTCCAAAGAAAAGGTCAGGATGTTGAATTTATGATCGGTATCACAAGGGAAAATTAACGGGCGGTGGAGCCGCGAACAATCAACTCGCCAGAAAATACCTGTTCGCGAACGGCATCGCTGGTGCCTTCAATACGACGAACCACTTGTTCAACAGCGGCATAGCCAATCTGCCAGGTAGGTTGTTTGAGGGTGGTGATCCCGACGCCAGCCAGTTCTGCCCACTCGAGTTCGTCGAACCCCAGCAGACCGATATCGCTTCCCCAGTGCAGGCCAATGCGCTTAAGCGAGCGGGCGACCTGCAGGGTCAGCGCCCCGTTGGCAGAAATAACGGCTTTACGCATTCCGCGATGGCGGGTGTGGAACTGCCGCAGGGTATTGTCGAGCTGATCGGTTTCATGAAGTGGCGTTTCGGCATTCTCGGCAATCACGCCGGGGTAACGCTCCAGCGTGGCACGAAACGCGCTCAGTCGCTCACGACGGGTGTTGACCATGCCCAGAGGTTCGCTCAGAAACAGGATGGCTTCAAAGCCCTGTTCAATCAGATGCTCAGTGGCGGTTGTCGCCGCCTGAGTGTTATCCAGCCCGACGACATCGCAGGCGAATTCCGGAATTTTGCGGTCGATGAGAACCATCGGCAGGGAGGATTGCTGCAGGCGGTTTAAACCCTCTTCACGCATGCCCACGGCATTTACCACAATCCCTTCGACCTGATAGCTGCGCAGCAGATCCAGGTAATGCAGCTCCTGATCGACTTCGTTGTTGGTATTACAGACCAGCGGCGTAAAGCCCTTTTCGCGACAGGCGGCTTCAATTCCGCTCAATACGTTAACGGAGTAGGGATTGGTGATATCGGCGATGATAAGCCCGATAAGACGGGTACGACCCCGTTTGAGCCCGCGCGCCATAAGGCTCGGGCGGTAGTCGAGATCGGCAATGGCCTGTTCAATACGAGCGAGCAGCGCATCGGACAGCAGGTGTTTCTCGCCGTTGAGGTAGCGTGAAATGCTGGTTTTACCGGTGTTTGCGGCTTTCGCCACGTCGCTGATTGTGGCCCGTGTTGGTTTGCTCATCGCTGAATTCCCTGAAGTGAGTGAGAACACCTTAGCGGGAAAATTAGCGATGGCAAGCGGTTCATGCCGACGTGGCGGCATGATGCCCTTATCCCCTCTCCCCCTGGAAGAGGGGGGCAGCCCTTACTGAATTGGGCTTAAGGTAATCTCAACGCGACGGTTCTGCGCTTTGCCTTCCGCCGTGCTGTTGCTGGCGATAGGGTTTGCAGGGCCCATGCCGCTGGTGCGGATGCGGTTTGCTGCAACGCCCTGCGTGATCAGCGAGCTGGCCACAGAATCGGCACGCTGCTGAGACAGGCGCATATTCAGATCCTGGCTGCCGGTGCTGTCGGTATAACCGATCACATTCACCGCGGTCTTGTTGTACTCTTTCAGCACCATTGCCACGCCGGTCAGGGTATTCGCCCCCGCAGGTTTCAGCGTTGCGCTGCTGCTGTCGAAGGTGACGTTGTTTGGCATATTCAGGATGATGTTATCGCCGCTGCGCGTCACGCTCACGCCGGTGCCTTTCATTTTGTCGCGCAGTTTTGCTTCCTGCACATCCATGTAATAACCCACGCCGCCGCCCAGGGCTGCACCTGCCGCTGCGCCAATTAACGCGCCTTTACCGCGGTCTTTCTTGGAGGAGGAGAGTGCGCCCACACCAGCCCCTACCAGCGAGCCGAGACCCGCGCCGATGCCGGATTTACCTGCTTCGCTTTCACCGGTGTAAGGGTTTGTTGTGCAGCCAGAAACAGCCAGTGCACCGCTCACCAGAGCGGCAATAACGAATACGCGTTTTTTCATCTTATTTCCTTAATCCTTTTTATTCTTTGCCACGACGCGCGTGGCAGTTGATTATGACGTCCAGATACGGAGAAAATTCCGGGTATAACTCTGAAATTTGTGACAAACCATAAACTGCCTCACTAAGAAGGCCGTAAAACCTGCACGCAACCAGGAGCGCACGCTTGAGCACCTCAACAAAAACGATTCTGACCGCCGCCCACTGGGGGCCGATGCTGGTCGAAACCGATGGCGAAAATGTTCTGTCGTCTCGCGGGGCATTGCCAACGCAACATCCCAACTCTTTACAGACCGTCGTTCGCGATCAGGTGCACAGCAAAACGCGCGTGCGCTGGCCGATGGTGCGTAAAGGATTTCTGGCGTCGCCAGACAAGCCGCAGGGTATTCGTGGTCAGGATGAGTTTGTCCGGGTGAGCTGGGATGACGCGCTGGCGCTGATCCATGCGCAGCACAAACGTATTCGCGACACGTATGGCCCGTCGTCCATTTTTGCCGGATCTTACGGCTGGCGCTCAAACGGCGTGCTGCATAAGGCCTCGACGTTACTGCAGCGCTATATGAGTCTGGCCGGGGGGTATACTGGCCATCTTGGGGATTACTCCACCGGCGCAGCGCAGGCGATCATGCCCTACGTGGTGGGCGGTAACGAAGTGTATCAGCAGCAGACCAGCTGGCCGCTGGTGCTGGAGCACACCGATGTGGTGGTGCTGTGGAGCGCCAACCCGCTCAACACCCTGAAAATCGCGTGGAATGCCAGTGACGAGCAGGGGATCCCGTATTTCGATGCGCTGCGTAAAAGCGGCAAGCGCATCATCTGCATTGACCCGATGCGCTCGGAAACCATGGACTTCTTTGGCGACAGCGCCGAGTGGATTGCCCCGCACATGGGCACCGACGTGGCGATGATGCTGGGCATTGCCCATACGCTGGTGGAGAACGGCTGGCACGATACCGGGTTCCTCGCACGCTGTACCACCGGTTTTGACAACTTCGCCGACTATCTGACGGGCAATACAGACGGTATTGCCAAAACGGCAGAGTGGGCGGCAGAGATTTGTGGGGTTCCTGCGGCCAAACTGCGTGAACTGGCAGCGTTATTCCACCAAAACACCACGATGTTAATGTCTGGGTGGGGGATGCAGCGCCAGCAGTTCGGTGAGCAGAAACACTGGATGCTCGTGACGCTGGCCGCCATGCTCGGGCAAATCGGTACGCCGGGCGGTGGGTTTGGTCTCTCTTATCACTTCGCCAATGGCGGCAACCCAACCCGCAAAGCGGCAGTGCTGGCTTCTCTGCAGGGCTCGGTTCAGGGCGGTGTGGATGCCGTGGATAAAATCCCGGTGGCGCGCATTGTTGAAGCCCTGGAAAACCCGGGCGGGTTTTATCAGCATAACGGTCTGGATCGCCACTTCCCGGATATCCGGTTTGTCTGGTGGGCCGGCGGCGCGAACTTTACTCATCACCAGGACACGAATCGCCTGATCCGCGCCTGGCAGAAGCCAGAACTGGTGGTTATCTCAGAATGCTTCTGGACCGCCTCAGCCAAACATGCCGATATTGTGCTGCCGGCGACCACCTCGTTTGAGCGTAACGACCTCACCATGACCGGTGACTACAGCAATCAGCATATGGTACCGATGAAGCGCGTCGTAGCGCCGCGTGATGAGGCGCGTGATGATTTTGAGGTGTTTGCTGAGCTGAGCGAGTTGTGGGAAACGGGGGGGCGCGAGCGTTTTACCGAGGGCAAAACGGATTTGCAGTGGCTGGAGACGTTCTACCAGATTGCAGGCCAGCGCGGGGCCCCGCAGGGCGTGACGCTGCCGCCATTTGCACAGTTCTGGGAAGCGAACCAGATTATTGAGATGCCGGAGAGCGAACAGAATGCGCAGTTTGTTCGCTTCGCCGATTTCCGCCGCGACCCGGAGAACCATCCGCTGAAAACCGAGAGCGGGAAGATTGTGATCTACAGCGAGCGTATCGCCCAATTTAAGTATGCCGACTGTCCGGCGCATCCAACGTGGCTTGAGCCGGACGAGTGGCACGGTAATGCCCAGCCGGAACAGCTGCAGGTGTTATCGGCCCATCCTGCCCATCGCCTGCACAGCCAGCTTAACTATTCATCACTGCGCGAGCGGTATGCGGTTGCCGGGCGAGAGCCCGTGACCCTGAACAGCGCAGATGCGCGCGCGCGTGGGATCGTTGACGGTGACGTGGTTCGCGTCTGGAATCAGCGTGGCCAGGTGCTGGCAGGGGCGGTAGTGAGCGACGGGATTAAACCTGGCGTTATCTGCATTCACCAGGGGGCATGGCCAGACCTGGAGCCGAGCGAAGGCGGTATTTGTAAAAACGGTGCAGTAAACGTTCTGACCAAAGATCTCCCCAGCTCGAAGCTGGGGAATGGCTGCGCGGGGAACACGGCGCTGGCCTGGGTCGAGAAATATCAGGGACCCGAGCTTACGCTCACGGCGTTTGATCCGCCTGCCAGCTCATGATCCACGTTGGGTGCTGAGTGTCATCCTGCCAGGCGCTGTCTTCAATGCGAAAACCCTGTGCATGATAGAAATTCACCGCCCGGACATTTTTCTGGTAGACCTCCAGGCTTAAATACGGGAAGCGCTGTTGAACATGGTGCAGCAGCGCACGCCCAATACCCCGACCAATAAAGTCAGTTGAGACAAACAGCGCGCCCACAAACTGGGACTGCATGACGCTGATAAAGCCGCGCAGCATTCCATTTTCTTCCCATACCCAGGTTTCGGCGGCGGGCAGGTAAACATCCCGCACCATACCTTCGTTCTCTTTCCAGTAGCTTGCGCTGATAAACGGGTGCGCCTCCGTGGTGCTTTCAAGCCACAGACTCAGGAGTGGCCCGGCATTATCACTTTCCCATTTGCGGATCATGGTGCCTCCCTGGATGACAGACGCAGCCGGTAACGTGGTCGTTGACCAGGCCACAGGCCTGCATAAAGGCGTAACAGATGGTGGAGCCGACAAATTTAAAGCCGCGTTTTTTTAGCGCTTTAGAGAGCGCATCCGACGCCGGGGTGGAGGCCGGGATTTCCGCGAGCGTGGCGGCCTGGGTAATTTGCGGCGTGTTGTTCACAAACGTCCAGACAAATTCTGAGAACGGTTCTCCGTTTTGCTCCATCGCCAGATAAGCGCGCGCGTTACCAATGATGGCCTGGATCTTACCGCGATGGCGGATGATGCCTGCATCCTGGACCAGCCGTTCCACATCGTCCTCGGTCATGGCAGCGACGGCGACCGGATCGAACTGATGGAAGGCATTACGATAGTTTTCACGTTTCTTAAGCACCGTAATCCATGACAAGCCCGCCTGTTGACCTTCCAGGCAGATCATCTCAAAAAGCTTTTTCCCTTCTGTCTCCGGTACGCCCCATTCCCGATCGTGATAGTCGATATAAAGCTGATCCTGGCTTACCCAACCGCAACGCTGCATCGGTTATCTCCCTTAATGAAACGGTTATCGCAAAATTTTCATTCTGTCAGGCTTGACGTGTCTACTATAAAGACAATAGTTAATACAGGGCCATATGCCCGCAAAACTCTTCCTAAACAATGACAAATATCGCCGAATTCGGCTCTCTCTGGAGTCGCTTTGATGATGATAAAAAAAATCAGTGGTCGCCATGCTGTTTCTGGCCTGGCGGGGATTTCAGCCTGTCTGTTTTTTTGTAATACAGCATTTGCCTGGCAACAGGAATATATCGTTTCAGACGCCCAAAGTAATACGGCGGAACGCTATACATGGGATGCGGATCACCAACCGCGTTATGAGGATATTCTCGCCGAGCGGATTCAGTCATCACAAAATGCCCCCGGGCTTGCCCTGAGTTTACCGTCGGGTTCCACGCCGGCAGGGGCCATGAGCGTGGGCTGGAACATTCCGGTGTCAGGGCGTATCACGACCGGTCCGGTGATGGCGTGGCGTTATGACGGCACGGCACCGATGATGATCAACGAATTTGGTGACAGCGCGACGACGCAGGGGCTTACCGACCCACTCTGGCATGCTAGCGTCAGCACGCTCGGCTGGCGCGTGGATACACAGTACGGCGAGCTTCGCCCGTGGGCGCAGATAAGCTATAACCAGCAGTTTGGTGAAAACCAGTGGAAATCCCAGTTTGGGATGCCACAGACGCCGGCACCGACGCAAAGCGGCAACTGGATGGATGTAACCGTCGGAACGGATATTCCGTTTAACACGCATATGGCGGCCTATGCGTCGCTGGCACAAGGGGAATACACCACCACCGGTGAGGAGTTTATGTACACCCTGGGCGTGAGCGCTAATTTTTAAGGTTGTTACTTTTTTAAACGTGCCGATAACATCCTGAATACAATAGCCGTGGGGGTTGTAGCGATAGCAGTCACTAACACGCTGTCGCTTCATTCCCCGGCAAGGTCATTCATTCCCGATTTATGGCATTTCATTCCATTCCTCCTGCATTTCATGCCGTTTTACCCCAGGCATATTAAGGTTTTGTTTATCGTTGTCCTCAGCGAATTCCCTTACTTTCTCTTGCAGGACAACTGCCATGAACACATCAACTTACAACCGTACGCGCTGGCTAACGCTTTTTGGCACCATCGTGACCCAGTTTGCGCTGGGGTCGGTCTATACCTGGAGCCTGTTTAACAGTGCGCTTTCCGATAAGCTTGGTGCACCGGTCAGCCAGGTGGCGTTCTCCTTCGGCTTGCTGAGCCTCGGGCTGGCGCTTTCATCTTCCGTCGCGGGAAAATTGCAGGAGCGATTCGGCGTGAAGCGGGTGACGATGGCATCGGGTATCTTGTTGGGCGTGGGCTTTTTCCTGACGGCGCATTCCAGTAACCTGATGATGCTGTGGCTGAGCGCCGGGGTGCTGGTGGGACTTGCCGACGGTGCAGGTTATCTGCTGACCCTGTCAAACTGTGTGAAGTGGTTCCCGGAACGTAAAGGTTTAATCTCTGCGTTTGCCATCGGGTCCTATGGCCTGGGGAGCCTCGGTTTTAAATTTATTGATTCCCACCTGCTTGCTTCCGTGGGGCTCGAAAAAACGTTCATGATCTGGGGCGCTATCGTTCTGGTCATGATCCTGTTCGGCGCCACGCTGATGAAAGATGCGCCGCAGCAAGAGGTGAAAACCGTTAACGGTGTGGTGGAGAATGATTTCACCCTCGCGCAGTCTATGCGTCAACCACAGTACTGGATGCTGGCGGTCATGTTCCTGACAGCCTGCATGAGCGGTCTGTATGTGATTGGGGTGGCGAAAGATATTGCTCAGGGAATGGTGAAACTGGATGCGGCAACAGCAGCGAATGCGGTCACCGTCATCTCCATTGCCAACCTCTCTGGCCGTCTGGTGCTCGGGATTCTGTCTGACAAAATTGCCCGTATCCGCGTGATTACCATCGGGCAGGTTGTCTCGCTGGTTGGGATGGCGGCGCTGTTGTTTGCCCCACTGAACGAAGCCACGTTCTTCGCCGCAATTGCCTGTGTGGCCTTTAATTTCGGCGGCACGATTACCGTCTTCCCGTCGCTGGTCAGTGAGTTCTTCGGCCTGAACAATCTGGCGAAAAACTATGGTGTTATCTATCTGGGCTTTGGCATCGGCAGTATCTGCGGCTCGTTAATCGCCTCGCTGTTCGGCGGGTTCTATGTGACCTTCTGCGTGATATTTGCTTTGCTGATAATCTCGCTGGCCTTGTCGACCACCATTCGCCAGCCGCAGCGTGAAGTCTTTAACGAAGCGCATGCCTGACAACAACAAAAAAAGGCCGGTTATCCGGCCTTTTTATTATCTTAAAAACTGAGACTTAGATGAAAACGTCGGTTTCAGGATTTGCTTTTTTGTAAATAACTGCACCGATCACATTCTCTGTTGCCACTTTTTCCCATCCCTGTGGTCTACTTACCACGCTTGTAGACGTTTCTGATTAACGATCCCCTGAGCGTATATCTAATCTGCCTACTTTTAATACCGAGTGGGCGGTGGTACCGTCCCTTTTTCCGGGTAGCTTGCATGAAATACATTAAATCGATGGCGCAACAAAAGCTCTGCTTTTTGCTGGCGTTGTACATCGGCCTGTTTATGAATGGCGCAGTTTTTTTCCGTCGGTTTGACGGGTATGCGCACGATTTTACCGTCTGGAAAGGAGTTGCAGCGGTTGTCGAATTGGTCGCTGCTGTACTGGTCACCTTCTTTTTATTCCGGGTTCTCACCCTGTTTGGCCGCCGCGTATGGCGAGTACTGGCAACGTTTATTGTGCTGTGCTCCGCTGGTGCCAGTTATTACATGACTTTTATGAACGTTGTCATTGGCTACGGCATTATTGCTTCGGTGATGACGACGGATATAGATCTCTCTAAAGAGGTCGTTGGTCTGCACTTTATTCTCTGGCTGGTGGCAGTCAGTACCTTGCCTCTGCTGCTCATCTGGAGCAACCGCTGCCGGTACACGCTGGTACACCAGATTCGCACGCCGGGGAAACGTTTCAGAAGTGTCGCGATTGTGCTGCTCGCTGGGTTGATGGTCTGGGGGCCGATTCGCCTGCTGGAAGTGAAGCAGAAAAATTATGAGCGTACGTCTGGCGTGGACATGCCAAGCTACGGTGGTGTGGTTGCAAATTCTTATTTGCCGTCAAACTGGATTTCCGCACTGGGGCTGTATGCCTGGGCACAGGTGGATGAATCCTCTGATAACAAATCGTTGTTGAACCCGGCAAAGAAATTTACCTATGACGCGCCAAAAGATATCGATGATACCTATGTCGTCTTTATCATTGGTGAAACGACACGCTGGGATCATATGGGCATTCTGGGTTATGACCGTGATACCACGCCTAAACTGGCTCAGGAGAAAAACCTGGTTGCCTATCGCGGTTACTCCTGTGATACCGCCACCAAGCTCTCCTTACGCTGCATGTTTGTGCGCGAGGGTGGAGCGAGCGATAACCCGCAGCGAACACTGAAAGAGCAAAATGTCTTCTCGGTGCTTCACCAGCTCGGCTTTACTTCCGCTCTGTATGCAATGCAAAGCGAGATGTGGTTCTACAGTAACACCATGGCGCAGAACATTGCCTATCGTGAGCAAATCGGTGCGGAGCCACGTAACCGTGGCAAGTCTGTCGATGATATGTTGCTGATTAATGAGATGAAGCTCTCTCTTAATGGGAATCCTGATGGAAAGCATATGATTATTCTGCATACCAAAGGATCGCACTTTAATTACACCCAACGTTATCCGCGTAGCTTTGCCAGGTGGACGCCGGAATGTATTGGTGTGGATAAAGACTGTACCAAAGACCAGTTGATTAACTCTTTCGATAACTCAGTGTTGTATGTGGATCACTTTATCGATTCGGTGATTGACCAGGTACGCGATAAGAAAGCGATTGTGTTCTATGCAGCGGATCACGGTGAGTCAATTAATGAATTTGAGCACCTGCATGGTACGCCACGTAATATGGCTCCTCCGGAACAGTTCCGCGTGCCCATGATGGTGTGGATGTCGGACAAGTACCTCGAAGACCCGGAGAAAGCGAAGATGTTTGCCCACCTGAAAAAAGAGGCAGACATGAAGGTGCCGCGTCGTCATGTTGAGCTGTATGACACCATTTTGGGTTGCCTGGGTTATACCTCTCCTGACGGCGGTATCAACGAAAATAACAACTGGTGCAAACTTCCTGATAGCAAGGCGAAAGCCGCGCAGTAACGCGTCTGGCGAGAATATCGCCAGTTGAAGGGCTTTTTTAATTTAAGGGATTGACGGGGGCGCACCTCAGCAGTAAGATGCGCTCCGCATTCGGCGAGTAGCGCAGCTTGGTAGCGCAACTGGTTTGGGACCAGTGGGTCGGAGGTTCGAATCCTCTCTCGCCGACCACATTTAAAGAAGGGCTAACCGCAAGGTTAGCCCTTTTTGCATTAGCAGCTTACTCATCCTGATTCACCAAAACGCCCCTTATCCCGCCTTCTTCCTGTCTGTTAACGATTTTGTGACATAATCCATTGTATTTTTTTATATATAGATTGATCTTTTTTCGCGTTGCTTATGGATAACCTCAGCATTTTTCGCTGTGCGTTTTAACGTTCGCGGTATTTAGTGCTCAGATAATCACCGTTCTGCAAGAAAATTTACCCGATCTGAATAAAAGTTAATCACTGATTGTTGCGAAATATGAAGATAATTGTGCTGCAACATAGCGAGTAGCATAAATTTCCCTGCTGAAAACTGGCATACATAGTTTTTTTAATCTTTGTTTGCGGTTTCTCACACTCAGCGTAAATCCCCGTCACCTGTATTGACGTTTTCACATTCTGTTGACAGATTGTAGGGCATGAGGGGCATTTCAGGGACGATCTGCGCTGCAACTCAAACGCTCTTCTGAAAGGATTCTCCATCCCTTAAACGCCTTCGGGCATCACCGACCGGACCGGGTAAAAAATAAATAAAGGTCTGGCGGCGTAACACAACAAAGCAAAACATCACATTGGAGCAGAATAATGAGTATTTCCTTGAAGAAGTCAGGGATGCTAAAGCTTGGTCTGAGCCTGGTGGCTATGACCGTGGCAGCAAGCGTACAGGCAAAAACCCTGGTTTACTGTTCTGAAGGCTCGCCGGAAGGCTTTAACCCACAGCTCTTTACCTCTGGTACGACTTACGACGCAAGCTCTGTGCCTATCTATAACCGTCTGGTTGAATTCAAAACCGGTACCACGGAAGTGATCCCAGGTCTGGCGGAGAAGTGGGACGTCAGCGAAGACGGTAAGACCTATACCTTCCACCTGCGCCAGGGCGTGAAGTGGCAGGACAACAAAGAATTCAAACCAACGCGCGATTTTAACGCCGATGACGTTGTGTTCTCCTTCGACCGTCAGAAAAACGCTCAGAACCCGTATCACAAAGTGTCTGGCGGCAGCTATGAATACTTCGAAGGGATGGGCCTGCAGGACCTGATCGCTGAAGTGAAAAAAGTGGACGATAAAACCGTTCAGTTCGTGCTGACGCGTCCGGAAGCACCATTCCTGGCTGACCTGGCCATGGACTTCGCCTCTATTCTGTCTAAAGAGTACGCGGACAACATGCTGAAAGCCGGCACCCCGGAGAAAGTGGACCTGAACCCAATCGGTACCGGTCCGTTCCAGCTTCTGCAGTACCAGAAAGATTCCCGTATTCTGTATAAAGCCTTCCCGGGCTTCTGGGGCACCAAGCCGCAGATCGATCGTCTGGTCTTCTCCATCACGCCTGATGCTTCTGTGCGTTACGCAAAACTGCAGAAAAATGAATGCCAGGTCATGCCATACCCGAACCCGGCTGACATCGCGCGCATGAAGCAGGATAAAAACATCAACCTGCTGGAGCAGGCTGGTCTGAACGTGGGTTACCTCTCCTTCAACACCGAGAAGAAACCGTTTGATGACGTGAAAGTCCGTCAGGCGTTGACCTATGCGGTGAATAAAGAAGCGATCATTAAAGCGGTCTATCAGGGCGCGGGTGTTGCCGCCAAGAACCTGATCCCACCAACCATGTGGGGCTATAACGACGACGTTAAAGACTACACCTACGATCCTGAGAAAGCGAAAGCGCTGCTGAAAGAAGCAGGCCAGGAGAAAGGCTTTACCGTTGAGCTGTGGGCGATGCCAGTACAGCGTCCGTATAACCCGAACGCACGCCGTATGGCTGAAATGGTTCAGGCTGACTGGGCTAAAGTGGGCGTTCAGGCCAAGATTGTGACCTACGAGTGGGGCGAGTATCTGAAGCGTGCCAAAGCGGGTGAGCATCAGGCGGTGATGATGGGCTGGACCGGTGACAATGGGGATCCGGACAACTTCTTCGCTACCCTGTTCAGCTGTGCAGCCGCGAAAGACGGTTCTAACTACTCTCGCTGGTGCTACAAGCCGTTTGAAGACCTGATCCAGCCGGCGCGTGCGACCGACGATCACAACAAACGTATCGAGCTGTACAAACAGGCTCAGGTTGTGATGCACGATCAGGCTCCGGCTCTGATTGTGGCTCACTCCACCGTGTACGAACCAGTGCGTAAAGAAGTGAAGGGCTACGTGGTTGATCCACTGGGCAAACACCACTTCGAAAACGTCTCTGTTGAATAATAAGTAGGGTGTTCACCCTCTCCTTCACGGAGAGGGCAGGGGTGAGGGCGTGCATGCATTCCCTCACCCTAATCCTCTCCTGAAGAGAGAGGGAATTTACATTTGTGAGCAATACAGACGTCACGCCAACTGGTTGTACGTCATCAGAGAGAATCCGGGTTATGTTGCAGTTCATCCTCCGACGTCTGGGACTTGTTATCCCCACGTTTATCGGTATCACCCTTCTCACTTTTGCCTTCGTCCATATGATCCCCGGCGACCCGGTAATGATTATGGCGGGCGAGCGTGGTATTTCACCTGAACGCCATGCACAGCTGCTGGCTGAGCTTGGCCTGAACAAACCACTGTGGCAGCAATACCTCAACTATATCTGGGGCGTGTTGCACGGTGATTTAGGGATTTCGCTGAAAAGCCGTCTTCCGGTGTGGGACGAGTTCGTGCCGCGTTTTAAAGCGACACTGGAGCTTGGTGTCTGCGCCATGATTTTCGCCACTGCGGTGGGTATCCCTGTTGGGGTCTTGGCTGCCGTGAAGCGTGGCTCTATTTTCGACCATACGGCTGTTGGCCTGGCGCTGACGGGTTACTCCATGCCTATCTTCTGGTGGGGCATGATGCTGATCATGCTGGTCTCGGTGCAGCTAAACCTGACGCCGGTCTCCGGACGCGTCAGCGATATGGTCTTCCTGGATGATACGAATCCTCTGACCGGTTTCATGCTGATCGATACGGCTATCTGGGGCGAAGAGGGTAACTTCATTGATGCGGTGGCACATATGATCCTGCCTGCGATGGTGCTCGGCACCATTCCTCTGGCGGTTATCGTGCGTATGACCCGTTCTTCAATGCTGGAAGTGTTGGGTGAGGATTACATTCGCACCGCACGCGCCAAAGGTCTGACGCGTATGCGCGTCATTATCGTTCACGCCCTGCGTAACGCCATGCTGCCGGTGGTGACTGTTATTGGTCTGCAGGTGGGGACGTTGCTGGCGGGGGCGATCCTGACCGAAACCATCTTCTCCTGGCCGGGCCTCGGACGCTGGCTGATTGACGCACTGCAACGCCGTGATTATCCGGTAGTGCAGGGCGGGGTATTGCTGGTCGCGACGATGATTATTCTCGTCAACCTGCTGGTCGATTTGCTCTACGGCGTGGTGAACCCGCGTATTCGTCATAAGAAGTAAGGGGCCATCATGTCACACATTTCTGAAAATAAAGTGGTTACTGCACCGGTTCCCATGACGCCGCTGCAGGAATTCTGGCACTACTTCAAGCGCAACAAAGGCGCGGTGGTGGGGCTGGTTTATGTCTCTGTCATGATCCTGATTGCGGTGTTTGCCAACGTGCTCGCACCGTATAACCCGGCGGATCAGTTCCGTGATGCGTTGCTGGCACCACCAGCATGGCAGGACGGCGGTAGCCTGTCGCACCTGCTGGGTACCGATGACGTGGGCCGCGATGTGCTGTCGCGTCTGATGTACGGTGCGCGTCTGTCGCTGCTGGTCGGCTGCCTGGTGGTCGTGTTGTCGCTGGTTATGGGGATCGTACTCGGTCTGGTTGCTGGCTACTTCGGCGGCATTATCGATAACATCATCATGCGTATCGTCGACATCATGCTGGCGCTGCCCAGCTTGCTGTTGGCGCTGGTACTGGTGGCGATTTTTGGTCCGTCGATCAGTAACGCCGCGCTGGCATTAACCTTCGTGGCGCTTCCCCACTATGTGCGACTCACGCGTGCGGCGGTGCTGGTGGAAGTAAACCGCGACTACGTAACGGCCTCCCGCGTGGCGGGTGCTGGCGCGATGCGTCAAATGTTCGTCAACATCTTCCCGAACTGCCTGGCGCCGCTGATTGTTCAGGCGTCGCTCGGTTTCTCTAACGCCATTCTTGATATGGCCGCTCTTGGCTTCCTGGGCATGGGTGCGCAGCCACCAACACCGGAGTGGGGCACCATGCTCTCCGATGTGTTGCAGTTCGCCCAAAGCGCCTGGTGGGTTGTGACCTTCCCGGGTCTGGCAATCCTGCTGACGGTGCTGGCATTTAACCTGATGGGTGATGGCCTGCGTGATGCACTTGATCCCAAACTGAAGCAGTAAGAGGCACGAGATGGCGTTATTAAATGTAGATAAATTATCGGTGCACTTCGGTGACGAAGGCACTCCGTTTCGCGCCGTGGACCGCATCAGCTACAGCGTAAATCAGGGCGAAGTGGTCGGCATTGTGGGTGAGTCGGGTTCCGGTAAGTCGGTCAGTTCACTGGCCATCATGGGGCTGATTGATTATCCCGGCCGTGTGATGGCCGAAAGTCTGGAGTTTAACGGTCAGGACCTGCAGCGTATCTCCGAAAAGCAGCGCCGCCAGCTGGTCGGTGCGGAAGTGGCGATGATCTTCCAGGACCCAATGACCAGCCTGAACCCTTGTTACACCGTGGGATTCCAGATTATGGAAGCCATCAAGGTGCACCAGGGCGGGAATAAGAAGACCCGGCGTCAGCGTGCGATCGATCTGCTGAATCAGGTTGGTATCCCTGACCCGGCATCGCGTCTGGACGTTTACCCGCACCAGCTCTCCGGTGGGATGAGCCAGCGTGTGATGATCGCCATGGCGATTGCCTGTCGGCCAAAACTGCTGATCGCGGATGAACCGACAACGGCACTGGACGTGACTATCCAGGCGCAGATCATCGAGCTGCTGCTGGAACTGCAGCAGAAAGAGAACATGGCGCTGGTGCTGATTACGCATGACCTGGCGCTGGTGGCCGAAGCGGCGCACAAAATTATCGTGATGTATGCAGGTCAGGTGATCGAGACTGGACATTCGCACGATATTTTCCGCGCGCCGCGTCACCCGTATACGCAGGCGCTTTTGCGTGCGCTGCCGGAGTTTGCCCAGGACAAAGCGCGTCTGGCATCACTTCCGGGCGTCGTACCGGGTAAATATGACCGACCGCAGGGCTGCCTGCTTAATCCGCGTTGTCCGTATGCTACAGACAAATGTCGTGCAGAAGAGCCAGAGCTCAACCTGCTTGCTGACGGTCGTCAGTCGAAATGCCACTACCCACTCGATGATGCCGGGAGGCCAACACTATGAGTACGCAACAGGCCACCAAGCAACAACCGCTGTTGCAGGCTATCGACCTGAAAAAATACTATCCGGTGAAAAAGGGGCTGTTTGCGCCTGAACGCCTTGTGAAAGCGCTGGATGGCGTATCCTTTACCCTTGAACGCGGCAAAACGCTGGCGGTGGTCGGTGAGTCAGGCTGTGGCAAATCGACGCTGGGTCGTTTGCTGACGATGATTGAAGTCCCCACCGGCGGTGAGCTCTATTATCAGGGACAGGACCTGCTCAAGCACGATCCGCAGGCGCAGAAACTGCGCCGTCAGAAAATCCAGATTGTGTTTCAGAACCCGTACGGATCGTTGAATCCGCGTAAAAAAGTGGGACAGATTCTGGAAGAGCCCCTGCTGATTAACAGCAATCTGAACAAAGAGCAGCGTCGTGAAAAAGCGCTGGCGATGATGGCGAAAGTGGGCCTGAAGACCGAGCATTACGATCGTTATCCGCATATGTTCTCTGGCGGCCAGCGCCAGCGTATCGCGATTGCGCGTGGTTTGATGCTCGACCCTGACGTGGTCATCGCCGATGAGCCGGTATCAGCCCTCGACGTTTCTGTGCGTGCGCAGGTGTTGAACCTGATGATGGATCTGCAGCAGGACATGGGGCTGTCGTACGTGTTTATTTCGCACGACCTGTCGGTTGTGGAGCACATTGCCGACGAAGTGATGGTGATGTATCTGGGGCGCTGCGTGGAGAAGGGGACAAAAGAGCAGATCTTTACTCATCCTCGTCACCCGTACACCCAGGCGCTGCTGTCTGCGACCCCGCGTCTGAACCCTGACGATCGTCGTGAGCGTATCAAGCTGACGGGTGAATTGCCCAGCCCGTTGAATCCGCCTCCAGGCTGTGCATTCAACGCCCGCTGCAGTCGCCGCTTTGGCCCGTGCACCCAGTTGCAGCCACAGCTCAAGGATTATGGCGGTCAGCTGGTTGCCTGCTTCGCGGTCGATCAGGATGAGAATGGCGAAAAGCCGATGGCGTAATCCATCAATAAAAAAACCGGCGCTAAGCCGGTTTTTTTATGTCTGCGTGATTACTTGCGCAGACGGATCTGGTCGACAGCGTGTTTCTCACTCTTGGTGAGGATCAGGCTGGCGCGCTCACGTGTGGGCAGAATGTTCTCTTTCAGGTTCACGTAGTTGATCTCATTCCACAGCCCTCGCGCCACATTAATGGCTTCTTCTTCAGAGAGCTGGGCGTAGTGGTGGAAATAGGAGTCAGGATCGGTGAACGCCCCTTCGCGGAACTTCAGGAAGCGGTTGATATACCAGTTCTGCAGCAGGTCTTCCGGCGCATCGACATAAATAGAGAAATCGACGAAGTCAGAGACAAACACATGATGGGGATCGTGAGGATAATCCATCCCGCTTTGCAGGACGTTTAACCCTTCGAGGATCAGGATATCCGGCTGAACCACCGTTTTGTCTCCACCCGGGATGCGATCGTAGATCAGGTGCGAATAGACCGGAGCAGTCACGTTAGGCGCGCCCGATTTCAGGTCAGAGACAAACTTCACCAGACGGTGCATATCATAAGAGAGCGGGAAGCCCTTCTTCTTCATTAGCCCGCGTTCCTTTAACACCTCATTCGGGTGCAGGAAACCGTCAGTGGTGATGAGCTCCACGCTGCGGTGTTCTGGCCAGCGGCTCAGTAACGCCTGCAATACACGTGCGGTGGTGCTTTTACCGACGGCCACGCTGCCTGCAATGCTGATGATATAAGGAATGCGTTGGCCGTTCGTCCCGAGGAACTGCTCCAGCACCGCCTGACGGCGCAGGTTGGAGCTGATATAGAAGTTAAGCAAGCGCGAGAGTGGTAAATAGATTTCTGCCACTTCTTCCAGCGACAGATCTTCGTTTATCCCCTTTAACCGTGCGATTTCGCCTTCCGTCAGCGTCATCGGGACGGAGTCACGCAGTGCAGCCCACTGGCTACGGTTAAACTGAAGATAAGGTGTCATTAACGTTTGCTCTTTTTTGCTCATAAGCATGCTTCAGTGAGCCAGCACAACACAGCGCGTCCGGGCTCAACATAGTTAATTTTGGACAATGGGCAGGAGGTTAACACCAGATGACAGGAATAATAAGAAAAAATATGGGGAAGCGATGCTTTACGCGGGAGTCATCACGATACGGTATAAGTGGTGTAAATCGGGCGCTGATGTTGAATTTTTGACCTTGAGTGGATGAATTTACAGCGGTTAACCCTGGTTTCGAATAAAATGTGAGCGAAAGAACGTTTTATGCAATTTTTTAGTTGCATGACTGCGCATGTCTCCATAGAATGCGCGCTACTTGATGCCGACTTAGCTCAGTAGGTAGAGCAACTGACTTGTAATCAGTAGGTCACCAGTTCGATTCCGGTAGTCGGCACCATCAAGTCCGGTGGGGTTCCCGAGCGGCCAAAGGGAGCAGACTGTAAATCTGCCGTCACAGACTTCGAAGGTTCGAATCCTTCCCCCACCACCACTTTCTGGCAGCGTTAAGCCGCCGGAGCTGGTTTGAAAATTGAATCAGCTCGAACCTAAAAAGAGAGAAATCTCTTTTTTTGTTACAGAAAGAACTGGGTAGCCGAGTTTCAGGATGCGGGCATCGTATAATGGCTATTACCTCAGCCTTCCAAGCTGATGATGCGGGTTCGATTCCCGCTGCCCGCTCCAATACGTGCTGATATGGCTCAGTTGGTAGAGCGCACCCTTGGTAAGGGTGAGGTCCCCAGTTCGACTCTGGGTATCAGCACCACTTCACTTCTCCTTCCCGTTTCTCTCTGTTTCAATTTTACTGTATTCAACAATTCAGGCATTTCGCCTGGTTGATGTGGTGATATCACCGATTTATCCGTGTCTTAGAGGGACAATCGATGTCTAAAGAAAAGTTTGAACGTACAAAACCGCACGTTAACGTCGGTACTATCGGCCACGTTGACCATGGTAAAACAACGCTGACCGCTGCAATCACTACCGTTCTGGCTAAAACCTACGGTGGTTCTGCTCGTGCATTCGACCAGATCGATAACGCACCAGAAGAAAAAGCTCGTGGTATCACCATCAACACCTCTCACGTTGAGTACGACACCCCGACTCGCCACTACGCACACGTAGACTGCCCAGGCCACGCCGACTATGTTAAAAACATGATCACCGGTGCTGCGCAGATGGACGGCGCGATCCTGGTTGTTGCTGCGACTGACGGCCCAATGCCTCAGACTCGTGAGCACATCCTGCTGGGTCGTCAGGTAGGCGTTCCTTACATCATCGTGTTCCTGAACAAATGTGACATGGTTGATGACGAAGAGCTGCTGGAACTGGTAGAGATGGAAGTTCGTGAACTGCTGTCTCAGTACGATTTCCCAGGCGACGACACTCCAATCGTTCGTGGTTCCGCGCTGAAAGCGCTGGAAGGCGAAGCAGAGTGGGAAGCGAAAATCATCGAACTGGCTGGCTTCTTGGATTCTTACATCCCAGAACCAGAGCGTGCGATTGACAAGCCGTTCCTGCTGCCAATCGAAGACGTATTCTCCATCTCCGGTCGTGGTACCGTTGTTACCGGTCGTGTTGAGCGCGGTATCATCAAAGTTGGCGAAGAAGTTGAAATCGTTGGTATCAAAGAGACTGCTAAGTCTACCTGTACTGGCGTTGAAATGTTCCGCAAACTGCTGGACGAAGGCCGTGCTGGTGAGAACGTAGGTGTTCTGCTGCGTGGTATCAAACGTGAAGAAATCGAACGTGGTCAGGTACTGGCTAAGCCAGGCTCAATCAAGCCACACACCAAGTTCGAATCTGAAGTGTACATCCTGTCCAAAGACGAAGGCGGCCGTCATACTCCGTTCTTCAAAGGCTACCGTCCACAGTTCTACTTCCGTACAACTGACGTGACCGGTACCATTGAACTGCCAGAAGGCGTTGAGATGGTAATGCCAGGCGACAACATCAAGATGGTTGTGACGCTGATCCACCCAATCGCGATGGACGACGGTCTGCGTTTCGCAATCCGTGAAGGTGGCCGTACCGTTGGCGCGGGCGTGGTTGCTAAAGTTCTCGGCTAATTGCTGATAACATTTGACGCAATGCGCAATAAAAGGGCATCATTTGATGCCCTTTTTGCACGCTTTCAGATCAGAACCTGGCTCATCAGTGATTAAATTTGTCATAATCATTGCTGAGACAGGCTCTGCAGAGAGCGTATAATCCGAAAAGCGAATTAGCATTTCGATTTGGTTTGCCTCGCAATAGCGGGGTGAAAATGTTTGTAGAATACTTCTGACAGGTTGGTTTATGAGTGCGAATACCGAAGCTCAAGGGAGCGGGCGCGGCCTGGAAGCGATGAAATGGGTAGTCGTAGCCGTGCTGCTGATTGTAGCGATTGTCGGCAACTACCTTTATCGTGACATGATGCTGCCGCTACGCGCGCTTGCAGTGGTAATTCTGATTGCTGCAGCGGGTGGTGTCGCGCTGTTGACGACAAAAGGCAAAGCGACTGTCGCTTTTGCTCGCGAAGCGCGTACCGAAGTCCGCAAGGTAATTTGGCCGACTCGCCAGGAAACATTGCACACCACGCTGATCGTAGCGGCGGTTACCGCTGTAATGTCACTGATCCTGTGGGGACTGGATGGTATTCTGGTTCGCCTGGTATCCTTTATCACTGGCCTGAGGTTCTGAGATGTCTGAAGCCCCTAAAAAGCGCTGGTACGTCGTTCAGGCGTTTTCCGGTTTTGAAGGCCGCGTAGCAACGTCGCTGCGTGAGCATATCAAATTACACAACATGGAAGAGTTATTTGGCGAAGTTATGGTTCCGACCGAAGAAGTGGTCGAGATCCGTGGCGGCCAACGTCGCAAAAGCGAGCGTAAATTCTTCCCGGGTTACGTGCTGGTTCAGATGGTTATGAACGACGCGAGCTGGCACCTGGTGCGCAGCGTACCGCGCGTGATGGGCTTTATCGGCGGCACGTCTGACCGTCCGGCACCAATCAGCGACAAAGAAGTTGATGCGATTATGAACCGCCTGCAGCAGGTGGGTGATAAGCCGCGTCCGAAAACGCTGTTTGAACCGGGTGAAATGGTTCGTGTTAATGACGGTCCGTTTGCTGACTTTAATGGCGTGGTTGAAGAAGTGGACTACGAAAAGTCCCGCCTGAAAGTGTCCGTTTCTATCTTCGGTCGTGCGACCCCGGTAGAACTGGACTTTGCCCAGGTAGAAAAAGCCTAAGCAGCGATCAAAAAAGCGACGATTTAATCGTTGCACAAGGCGCGAGATTGGAATACAATTTCGCGCCTTTTGTTTTTATGGGCTGCGGCCTGTAAAACGATTTTATTCACGGGGAGCCTCCTTGAGGCGTTATCACCCAATCAGAGGATTTTAGAATGGCTAAGAAAGTACAAGCCTACGTCAAGCTGCAGGTTGCAGCAGGTATGGCGAACCCAAGTCCACCAGTTGGTCCAGCTCTGGGTCAGCAGGGTGTGAACATCATGGAATTCTGTAAAGCGTTCAACGCCAAAACCGAATCCATGGAAAAAGGTCTGCCAATCCCAGTTGTTATCACTGTATACGCTGACCGTTCTTTCACTTTCGTTACCAAAACCCCTCCAGCAGCAGTTCTGCTGAAGAAAGCGGCGGGTATCAAGTCTGGTTCCGGTAAACCGAACAAAGACAAAGTGGGTAAAATTTCCCGCGCTCAGCTGCAGGAAATCGCGCAGACCAAAGCTGCCGACATGACTGGTGCCGACATTGAAGCGATGACTCGCTCAATCGAAGGTACTGCACGTTCCATGGGCCTGGTAGTGGAGGACTAAGAAATGGCTAAACTGACCAAGCGCATGTCCGTGATCCGTGACAAAGTTGATGCGACCAAACAGTACGACATCAACGAAGCTATCGCTCTGCTGAAAGAACTGGCTACCGCTAAGTTCGTTGAAAGCGTTGACGTTGCTGTTAACCTGGGCATCGATGCTCGTAAATCTGATCAGAACGTTCGTGGTGCAACTGTACTGCCACACGGTACTGGCCGTTCCGTACGCGTAGCTGTATTTGCTCAGGGTGCAAACGCTGAAGCGGCTAAAGCTGCCGGCGCTGAACTGGTAGGTATGGAAGATCTGGCTGACCAGATCAAGAAAGGCGAAATGAACTTTGACGTTGTTATTGCTTCTCCAGATGCAATGCGCGTTGTTGGCCAGCTGGGCCAGGTTCTGGGTCCACGCGGCCTGATGCCAAACCCGAAAGTGGGTACTGTAACCCCTAACGTTGCTGAAGCTGTTAAGAACGCTAAAGCAGGTCAGGTTCGTTATCGTAACGACAAA
The DNA here is from genome assembly GCF_049913205.1 of Enterobacter sp. R-25. Classification (NCBI taxonomy): domain Bacteria; kingdom Pseudomonadati; phylum Pseudomonadota; class Gammaproteobacteria; order Enterobacterales; family Enterobacteriaceae; genus Enterobacter; species Enterobacter sp. R-25. The sequence continues at coordinate 214,055 of NZ_CP183982.1, forward strand.
AACGGCATCATCCACACCACCATCGGTAAAGTGGACTTTGACGCTGACAAACTGAAAGAAAACCTGGAAGCTCTGCTGGTTGCGCTGAAAAAAGCAAAACCAACTCAGGCGAAAGGCGTGTACATCAAGAAAGTTAGCATCTCCACCACCATGGGTGCAGGTGTTGCAGTTGACCAGGCTGGCCTGAGCGCTGCTGCAAACTAATGCCTTTACGTGGGCGGTGATTTTGTCTACAATCTTACCCCCACGTTTGCTAACAAAAGTTAGCGGCTAAAAGATTTGTTCGTTGGAGCCTGGCCTAATCCAGGCCTCCGTCGAAGACCGCAGGTGTTTCGCAAGAAACTTAATGCCCTGCGTAGACGGTGACAGAACGCTAAGATTATTTTTGGATACTCTGGCTTGTTTCTGCTCACCGTATTAAGACGCTCTTTCCGTTGGGGAGAGTGAAGTGAGTTCCGGAACATGAGTTCCGGCAAACATCCAGGAGCAAAGCTAATGGCTTTAAATCTTCAAGACAAACAAGCGATTGTTGCTGAAGTCAGCGAAGTAGCCAAAGGCGCGCTGTCTGCAGTAGTTGCGGATTCCCGTGGCGTTACTGTAGACAAAATGACTGAACTGCGTAAAGCAGGTCGTGAAGCTGGCGTATACATGCGTGTTGTTCGTAACACCCTGCTGCGTCGCGTAGTTGAAGGTACTCCTTTCGAGTGCCTGAAAGACACGTTTGTTGGTCCGACCCTTATTGCATACTCTATGGAACACCCGGGCGCTGCTGCTCGTCTGTTCAAAGAGTTCGCGAAAGCGAATGCAAAATTTGAGGTCAAAGCTGCAGCCTTTGAAGGTGAGTTGATCCCGGCATCGCAAATCGATCGCCTGGCAACCCTGCCGACCTACGAAGAAGCAATTGCACGCCTGATGGCAACCATGAAAGAAGCTTCGGCTGGCAAACTGGTTCGCACTCTGGCTGCTGTTCGCGATGCGAAAGAAGCTGCTTAATCGCAGTTATCTTTATAAAGCATTTGCTTACGTATAAACTTATTCTGATTTTCAGGAACAATTTAAATGTCTATCACTAAAGATCAAATCATTGAAGCAGTTGCAGCTATGTCCGTAATGGACGTTGTAGAACTGATCTCTGCAATGGAAGAAAAATTCGGTGTTTCCGCTGCTGCTGCTGTAGCTGTAGCTGCTGGCCCGGTTGAAGCTGCTGAAGAAAAAACTGAATTCGACGTAATTCTGAAAGCTGCTGGCGCTAACAAAGTTGCTGTTATCAAAGCAGTACGTGGCGCAACTGGCCTGGGTCTGAAAGAAGCTAAAGACCTGGTAGAAGCTGCTCCAGCTGCGCTGAAAGAAGGCGTGAGCAAAGACGACGCAGAAGCACTGAAAAAATCTCTGGAAGAAGCTGGCGCTGAAGTTGAAGTTAAATAAGCCAACTTTTCTGGTTGCAGCCTAAGTCATTAGGCTGATGGCTGGTGACTTTTTAGTCACCAGCCTTTTTGCGCTGTAAGGCATCAGTAGCATTTCACACTGTTTGACTACTGGTTGTCCTGACAATGCATGTTTCTATCGACGACTTAATATATTGCGACAGGGTGCGCGCTCTGTGTAAATCGCGACGAAATGATTTAAGCGTGATAGCAACAGGTATTGCGGAAAGTATTCAATTTTCCGGTCCACAAAATGGTGTTGCACAAACTGTCCCTTCGTCGGACAGATGGGTCGACTTGTCAGCGAGCTGAGGAACCCTATGGTTTACTCCTATACCGAGAAAAAACGTATTCGTAAGGATTTTGGTAAACGTCCACAAGTTCTGGACATTCCATATCTCCTTTCTATCCAGCTTGACTCGTTCCAGAAGTTTATCGAGCAAGATCCTGAAGGGCAGTACGGCCTGGAAGCAGCCTTCCGTTCCGTGTTCCCGATTCAGAGCTACAGCGGTAACTCCGAGCTGCAGTACGTCAGCTACCGCCTTGGCGAACCGGTGTTTGACGTTCAGGAATGTCAGATCCGTGGCGTGACCTATTCCGCACCGCTGCGCGTAAAACTGCGTCTGGTGATCTATGAGCGCGAAGCGCCAGAAGGCACCGTAAAAGACATTAAAGAACAAGAAGTCTACATGGGTGAAATTCCACTCATGACAGACAACGGTACTTTCGTCATCAACGGTACTGAGCGTGTTATCGTTTCCCAGCTGCATCGTAGCCCGGGTGTCTTCTTCGACAGCGATAAAGGTAAAACACACTCATCCGGTAAAGTACTGTATAACGCGCGTATCATTCCTTACCGTGGTTCCTGGCTGGACTTCGAGTTCGATCCTAAAGACAACCTGTTTGTCCGTATCGACCGTCGTCGTAAACTGCCTGCGACCATCATTTTGCGTGCGCTGCAATACACCACTGAACAGATCCTGGACCTGTTCTTTGAGAAAGTAATCTTTGAAATCCGCGACAACAAGTTGCAGATGGAGCTGGTGCCAGAGCGTCTGCGTGGTGAGACCGCGTCGTTCGACATCGAAGCCGACGGCAAAGTGTATGTGGAAAAAGGCCGCCGTATTACCGCGCGCCACATCCGTCAGCTGGAAAAAGATGATATCAAACTCATCGAAGTTCCGGTTGAATACATTGCTGGAAAAGTAGCCGCGAAAGATTACGTTGATGAATCAACTGGCGAGCTGATCTGCCCGGCGAACATGGAGCTGAGCCTGGATCTGCTGGCTAAGCTGAGCCAGTCTGGCCACAAACGCATCGAAACGCTGTTCACCAACGATCTGGACCACGGTCCTTATATCTCTGAGACTATCCGCGTCGATCCAACGACCGATCGTCTGAGCGCGCTGGTAGAAATCTACCGTATGATGCGCCCTGGTGAACCACCAACTCGCGAAGCGGCTGAAAGCCTGTTCGAGAACCTGTTCTTCTCCGAAGACCGCTACGATCTGTCCGCGGTTGGTCGTATGAAGTTCAACCGTTCTCTGCTGCGTGATGAGATCGAAGGTTCCGGTATCCTGAGCAAAGACGACATCATCGAAGTGATGAAGAAGCTCATCGATATCCGTAACGGCAAAGGCGAAGTGGACGATATCGACCACCTCGGCAACCGTCGTATCCGTTCCGTCGGCGAAATGGCGGAAAACCAGTTCCGCGTTGGCCTGGTACGTGTTGAGCGTGCGGTGAAAGAGCGTCTGTCTCTGGGCGATCTGGATACCCTGATGCCTCAGGATATGATCAACGCCAAGCCGATTTCTGCAGCAGTGAAAGAGTTCTTCGGTTCCAGCCAGCTGTCTCAGTTCATGGACCAGAACAACCCGCTGTCTGAGATCACGCACAAACGTCGTATCTCTGCACTCGGCCCAGGCGGTCTGACCCGTGAACGTGCAGGCTTCGAAGTTCGAGACGTACACCCGACTCACTACGGTCGCGTATGTCCAATCGAAACGCCTGAAGGTCCAAACATCGGTCTGATCAACTCCCTGTCCGTGTACGCACAGACTAACGAATACGGTTTCCTTGAGACGCCGTACCGTAAAGTGACCGACGGTGTTGTAACTGACGAAATTCACTACCTGTCTGCTATCGAAGAAGGCAACTACGTTATCGCTCAGGCGAACTCCAACCTGGATGACGAAGGCCACTTTGTAGAAGATCTGGTTACCTGCCGTAGCAAAGGCGAATCCAGCTTGTTCAGCCGCGACCAGGTTGACTACATGGACGTATCCACCCAGCAGGTGGTATCCGTCGGTGCGTCCCTGATCCCGTTCCTGGAACACGATGACGCCAACCGTGCATTGATGGGTGCGAACATGCAACGTCAGGCCGTTCCAACTCTGCGTGCTGATAAGCCGCTGGTTGGTACCGGTATGGAACGTGCTGTTGCCGTTGACTCCGGTGTTACTGCGGTGGCTAAACGTGGCGGTACTGTTCAGTACGTGGATGCTTCCCGTATCGTTATCAAAGTTAACGAAGACGAGATGTACCCGGGCGAAGCAGGTATCGACATTTATAACCTGACCAAATACACCCGTTCTAACCAGAACACCTGTATCAACCAGATGCCTTGTGTGTCTCTGGGTGAACCCGTTGAGCGCGGCGACGTGCTGGCAGACGGTCCGTCCACTGACCTCGGTGAACTGGCGCTCGGTCAGAACATGCGCGTAGCGTTCATGCCGTGGAACGGTTACAACTTCGAAGACTCCATCCTCGTCTCCGAGCGTGTGGTTCAGGAAGATCGTTTCACTACCATCCACATTCAGGAACTGGCATGTGTGTCCCGTGACACCAAGCTGGGGCCAGAAGAGATCACCGCTGACATCCCTAACGTGGGTGAAGCTGCGCTCTCCAAACTGGATGAATCCGGTATCGTTTACATCGGTGCAGAAGTGACCGGCGGCGACATTCTGGTTGGTAAGGTAACGCCGAAAGGTGAAACCCAGCTGACGCCAGAAGAGAAACTGCTGCGTGCTATCTTCGGTGAGAAAGCGTCTGACGTTAAAGACTCTTCTCTGCGCGTACCAAACGGTGTTTCCGGTACGGTTATCGATGTTCAGGTCTTCACCCGTGACGGCGTTGAGAAAGATAAGCGTGCGCTGGAAATCGAAGAGATGCAGCTCAAACAGGCTAAGAAAGACCTGTCTGAAGAACTGCAGATCCTCGAAGCGGGTCTGTTCAGCCGTATCTATGCGGTGCTGGTTGCCGGTGGCGTTGAAGCTGAGAAGCTCGACAAACTGCCACGCGATCGCTGGCTGGAACTGGGCCTGACCGACGAAGAGAAACAAAATCAGCTGGAACAGCTGGCTGAGCAGTATGACGAACTGAAACACGAGTTCGAGAAAAAACTCGAAGCGAAACGCCGTAAAATCACTCAGGGCGACGATCTGGCACCAGGCGTGCTGAAGATTGTTAAGGTGTATCTGGCTGTTAAACGTCAGATCCAGCCTGGTGATAAGATGGCAGGTCGTCACGGTAACAAGGGTGTTATCTCTAAGATCAACCCGATCGAAGATATGCCGCACGATGCTAACGGTACGCCGGTAGATATCGTACTGAACCCACTGGGCGTACCGTCTCGTATGAACATCGGTCAGATTCTGGAAACCCACCTGGGTATGGCTGCGAAAGGTATCGGCGATAAGATCAACGCCATGCTGAAACAGCAGGAAGAAGTCGCGAAACTGCGCGAATTCATCCAGCGTGCCTACGATCTGGGTACCGACGTTCGTCAGAAAGTCGACCTGAGCACCTTCAGCGATGAAGAAGTGCTGCGTCTGGCAGAGAACCTGCGCAAAGGTATGCCGATTGCAACGCCGGTATTCGACGGTGCAAAAGAAGCTGAAATCAAAGAGCTGCTGCAACTGGGTGGTCTGCCAACGTCTGGTCAGATTACGCTGTTTGATGGCCGTACCGGTGAACAGTTCGAGCGTCCGGTAACCGTAGGTTACATGTACATGCTGAAACTGAACCACCTGGTCGACGACAAGATGCACGCTCGTTCTACCGGTTCTTACAGCCTGGTTACTCAGCAGCCGCTGGGTGGTAAGGCGCAGTTCGGTGGTCAGCGCTTCGGGGAGATGGAAGTGTGGGCGCTGGAAGCATACGGCGCAGCATACACCCTGCAGGAAATGCTCACCGTTAAGTCTGATGACGTGAACGGTCGTACCAAGATGTATAAAAACATCGTGGACGGCAATCATCAGATGGAACCGGGCATGCCAGAGTCCTTCAACGTACTGTTGAAAGAGATTCGTTCGCTGGGTATCAACATCGAACTGGAAGACGAGTAATTCTCGCTCAAACAGGTCACTGGTGTCGGGCTAACCCCCGACACCAGATTGTGCTAACTCCGACGGGAGCAAATCCGTGAAAGATTTATTAAAGTTTCTGAAAGCGCAGACTAAAACCGAAGAGTTTGATGCGATCAAAATTGCTCTGGCTTCGCCAGACATGATCCGTTCATGGTCTTTCGGTGAAGTTAAAAAGCCGGAAACCATCAACTACCGTACGTTCAAGCCTGAGCGTGACGGCCTTTTCTGTGCACGAATTTTCGGGCCAGTAAAAGACTACGAGTGCCTGTGCGGTAAGTACAAGCGCCTGAAACACCGTGGTGTGATCTGTGAGAAGTGCGGCGTTGAAGTGACCCAGACCAAAGTGCGCCGTGAGCGCATGGGCCACATCGAACTGGCATCTCCAACTGCGCACATCTGGTTCCTGAAATCTCTGCCGTCCCGTATCGGCCTGCTGCTGGATATGCCGCTGCGCGATATCGAACGTGTTCTGTACTTCGAATCTTATGTGGTTATCGAAGGCGGTATGACGAATCTGGAACGCCACCAGATTCTGACCGAAGAACAGTATCTGGACGCGCTGGAAGAGTTCGGTGACGAATTCGACGCGAAGATGGGTGCGGAAGCTATTCAGGCCCTGCTGAAAAGCATGGACCTGGAGCAAGAGTGCGAGCAGCTGCGTGAAGAGCTGAACGAAACCAACTCCGAAACCAAGCGTAAAAAGCTGACCAAGCGTATCAAACTGCTGGAAGCATTCGTTCAGTCTGGGAACAAACCAGAGTGGATGATCCTGACCGTTCTGCCGGTTCTGCCGCCAGATCTGCGTCCGCTGGTTCCGCTGGATGGTGGTCGTTTCGCAACGTCGGATCTAAACGATCTGTATCGTCGCGTTATCAACCGTAACAACCGTCTGAAACGTCTGCTGGATCTGGCTGCGCCGGACATCATCGTACGTAACGAAAAACGTATGCTGCAGGAAGCGGTAGATGCCCTGCTGGATAACGGTCGTCGCGGTCGTGCGATCACCGGTTCTAACAAACGTCCTCTGAAATCTTTGGCCGATATGATCAAAGGTAAACAGGGTCGTTTCCGTCAGAACCTGCTCGGTAAGCGTGTTGACTACTCCGGTCGTTCTGTTATCACCGTAGGTCCATACCTGCGTCTGCATCAGTGCGGTCTGCCGAAGAAAATGGCACTGGAGCTGTTCAAACCGTTCATCTACGGCAAGCTGGAACTGCGTGGCCTGGCCACCACCATCAAAGCCGCTAAGAAAATGGTTGAGCGTGAAGAAGCTGTCGTTTGGGATATCCTGGACGAAGTTATCCGCGAACACCCGGTACTGCTGAACCGTGCACCAACACTGCACCGTCTGGGTATCCAGGCATTTGAACCGGTACTGATCGAAGGTAAAGCTATCCAGCTGCACCCGCTGGTTTGTGCGGCATATAACGCCGACTTCGATGGTGACCAGATGGCTGTTCACGTACCGCTGACGCTGGAAGCCCAGCTCGAAGCGCGTGCGCTGATGATGTCTACTAACAACATCCTGTCTCCAGCGAACGGTGAACCAATCATCGTTCCTTCTCAGGACGTTGTATTGGGTCTGTACTACATGACCCGTGACTGTGTTAACGCCAAAGGCGAAGGCATGGTGCTGACTGGCCCTAAAGAAGCTGAGCGTATCTATCGCGCTGGCCTGGCCTCTCTGCATGCGCGTGTCAAAGTGCGTATCACTGAATATGAAAAAGATGCTAACGGCGAATTCGTTGCGAAAACCAGCCTGAAAGACACGACCGTTGGCCGTGCCATTCTGTGGATGATCGTACCGAAAGGTCTGCCTTTCTCCATCGTCAACCAGGCGCTGGGTAAGAAAGCGATCTCCAAAATGCTGAACACCTGTTACCGCATTCTGGGTCTGAAGCCGACGGTTATCTTCGCTGACCAGACAATGTACACCGGCTTTGCATATGCAGCGCGTTCAGGTGCATCTGTTGGTATCGATGACATGGTTATCCCAGAGAAGAAACACGAGATCATCTCTGAAGCGGAAGCCGAAGTTGCTGAGATCCAGGAGCAGTTCCAGTCTGGTCTGGTTACCGCGGGCGAACGCTATAACAAAGTTATCGATATCTGGGCTGCGGCGAACGATCGTGTATCCAAAGCGATGATGGATAACCTGCAAACCGAAACCGTGATTAACCGTGACGGCGTAGAAGAGCAGCAGGTTTCCTTCAACAGCATTTACATGATGGCCGACTCCGGTGCGCGTGGTTCTGCAGCACAGATTCGTCAGCTGGCAGGTATGCGTGGTCTGATGGCGAAGCCAGATGGCTCCATCATCGAAACGCCAATCACCGCGAACTTCCGTGAAGGTCTGAACGTACTCCAGTACTTCATCTCTACTCACGGTGCGCGTAAAGGTCTGGCGGATACCGCACTGAAAACAGCGAACTCCGGTTATCTGACGCGTCGTCTGGTTGACGTTGCGCAGGATCTGGTTGTGACCGAAGACGATTGTGGCACCCTCGAAGGTATCACCATGACCCCGGTTATCGAGGGTGGTGATGTTAAAGAGCCGCTGCGCGATCGCGTACTGGGTCGTGTAACCGCGGAAGACATTCTGAAGCCGGGTACCGCAGACATTCTGGTTCCACGCAACACGCTGCTGCACGAACAGTGGTGTGACCTGCTGGAAGCGAACTCTGTTGACTCTGTGAAAGTTCGTTCCGTTGTATCTTGTGACACCGATTTCGGTGTATGTGCGCACTGCTATGGTCGTGACCTGGCGCGTGGCCACATCATCAACAAAGGTGAAGCAATCGGTGTTATCGCGGCACAGTCCATCGGTGAACCGGGTACACAGCTGACGATGCGTACGTTCCACATCGGTGGTGCGGCATCTCGTGCGGCTGCTGAATCCAGCATCCAGGTGAAAAACAAAGGTAGCATCAAGCTCAGCAACGCGAAGTCTGTTGTTAACTCCGCAGGCAAGCTGGTTGTGACCTCTCGTAACACCGAGCTGAAGCTGATCGACGAATTCGGTCGTACCAAAGAGAGCTATAAAGTGCCTTACGGTGCTGTTATGGCGAAAGGTGATGGCGAGCAGGTTGCTGGCGGTGAAACCGTTGCAAACTGGGATCCACACACCATGCCGGTTATCACCGAAGTAAGTGGTTTCATCCGCTTCACTGACATGATCGACGGCCAGACCATTACTCGTCAGACCGACGAGCTGACCGGTCTGTCTTCTCTGGTCGTTCTGGACTCTGCTGAGCGTACTGCCGGTGGTAAAGATCTGCGTCCTGCACTGAAAATCGTTGATGCTCAGGGTAACGACGTTCTGATCCCTGGTACCGATATGCCTGCGCAGTACTTCCTGCCGGGTAAAGCGATTGTACAGCTGGAAGATGGCGTACAGATCAGTTCTGGTGACACCCTGGCGCGTATTCCTCAGGAATCCGGCGGTACCAAGGACATCACCGGTGGTCTGCCACGCGTTGCGGATCTGTTCGAAGCACGTCGTCCGAAAGAGCCTGCAATCCTGGCTGAAATCAGCGGTATCATCTCCTTCGGTAAAGAGACCAAAGGTAAACGCCGTCTGGTTATCACCCCAGTAGATGGCAGCGAGCCGTACGAAGAGATGATTCCTAAGTGGCGTCAGCTCAACGTGTTCGAAGGTGAACGTGTAGAACGTGGTGACGTGGTTTCCGACGGTCCAGAAGCGCCGCACGACATCCTGCGTCTGCGTGGTGTGCATGCTGTTACTCGTTACATCGTTAACGAAGTACAGGACGTATACCGTCTGCAGGGCGTTAAGATTAACGATAAACACATCGAAGTTATCGTTCGTCAGATGCTGCGTAAAGCAACCATCGATAGCGCGGGCAGCTCTGAGTTCCTGGAAGGCGAGCAGGTTGAATACTCACGCGTCAAGATCGCTAACCGCGATCTGGAAGCGAACGGCAAAATCGCTGCGACCTTCTCGCGCGATCTGCTGGGTATCACCAAAGCGTCTCTGGCAACCGAGTCCTTCATCTCTGCAGCATCGTTCCAGGAGACCACGCGTGTCCTGACCGAAGCCGCTGTAGCAGGTAAGCGTGATGAACTGCGCGGTCTGAAAGAGAACGTTATCGTAGGTCGTCTGATCCCGGCTGGTACCGGTTATGCGTACCATCAGGATCGTATGCGTCGTCGTGCTGCAGGCGAACTGCCAGCTGCACCGCAGGTAACTGCTGAAGATGCATCCGCGAGCCTGGCAGAACTGCTGAACGCAGGTCTGGGTGGTTCTGACAACGAGTAATCGTTGATTCAGCAAATAAAAAACCCGCTTCGGCGGGTTTTTTTATGTCTGCATATTTTTCAGTTTATCAGCGGTAGCCGACGATACAGTTCAATCATATCGCCCGCCAGGTCCTGAATGACCATCGCGTTCATCAGGTGATCCTGAGAGTGGACGGTGATCAGGTTAACCGGCAGCTTTCCGGTCCCTTCATCAAGACCAATCAGCTGCGTCTGGATGGTGTGGGCATGTTTCACGTATTCACGCGACTCTTCCATCGCCTTTTCGGCTTCGTCAAAGTCACCTTTACGGGCCATCTGCAACGCCGTAAGGGCAGCACTGCGCGCTGCTCCCGCGTTGACCAGCAGTTCCATGATCGTTGTTTCTAAATCTTCCACGGGTCACTCCAGTAATTTAAGCGCTTTTTCCAGGACGACATCACCTTTCATCATGCCGTAATCCATCATGTCGATCACCGCGACCTTTTTACCCAGCGGATCGGCCTGCGCCTGAAGTTTAGCCTGCTCGTATTTAACCTGTGGCCCCAGCAATACGATGTCAGCCGTCGCGATATTATCTTTAAACTCCGCAACCGGAACGGCCTTAATGGTGACTTCAACCCCTTTTTTCTGCGCGGCGTCTTTCATACGTTGAACCAGCATGCTGGTTGACATTCCCGCTGCACAGCATAAAACGATGTTCTTCATAATCAGCCTCGATCTACATGTGTTTATTGATAATTATCCCGTGCAGACCGCTTCAACAACCGCTTTACCGCGATTGTGTGTCAGGCATCACAAAGAAATGGGTGATTTTCTGAAACCGGTTACAATTTTGCATGAAAGTGCACGCTGCCCGTCGAAACGGAAAGCGTGGGAGGGGTGAAATTAACGGATGGAGGTCTGAAGGATGCGGTTTTTACCCTGTTGTTTTGCGCTGTAAAGTGCGTTATCCACGCTCCCGACAAATTGCTCCAGCGGTTCGAAATGCCATTCCCCCAGGCCTGCACTGAACGTGACCTGCAGGTTTTCTTCCCGCCAGACGCGTTTTTCAATGGTGGTACGCCACGCTTCCAGCAACGAGATTGCATTAGCAATTTGCGCAGCCTGGAAGACCACCGCAAACTCTTCTCCACCGTACCGGTACACCGAGATGTGGTGCGGTTGCATGATCTGGATCCCTTCACGCGCCACGTTACGCAGGACAATATCGCCGCTAAGGTGGCCCCAGGTATCGTTGATTGATTTGAAGTTATCGATGTCCACCAGCGCCAGTGCGAAAGGCTGTTGAGCCGCCATTAACTCTTCCACATCGGTATCGAACGCGCGGCGGTTTTTGCAGCCTGTTAGCGCATCATGGGTTGCCTGGCGGACATATGCCATCTCACGCTCTTTATTCGACTGGATGGTATGACTCAGCATCGCTTCCAGACGCGGTGCCTGGCTGACGTCGCCAGTTTTGATGGCGTTGATAATATGCATTAACACGGTACGCGAGGCATGGCGAAGGTATAAACCGAAGAGAATGATAATAATTGCCGCCAGTGCAAATCCCCAGCCAACGATAGTGGTTTCGTGGCGGGTAATATCCGTCAGGGTCGCGCCAGAGACCCGGTAGATGACAAACCAATCCGGGTTAGTGAAGGAGTAGTAGTAATACCAGGTTTTACTTTTCCGGTCGTATAAATGCCCCTCGCCGCTGGTCATTTTGTCCATCAGCGCTTCGCTCACGTATTTTTTGAACAGCGCGCCCGTGTCAGGATGAAGCACCACGGTTCCATCGCGCTCGACGACGAAGAATTCCCCTTGTACAGGAGCCACCATCTGTCGAAGGGTATACCCCATCGACGCCAAATCAAGATGAAAGGCGAGGGTTCCCTTGAGTCTGCCTTCTGTTGAAATCAACGGCTTATAAAGCGTGACTGTTGGATGCCCGGTAAAGTAGTCCATATAAGGGTGGGTATAATGGCTGAAAATACTGGCTTCCGCGTGGGCGACAAACCACGGGCGCGTCCGCGGATCGACGTTTTTACTCTTTTCCGTGGGAGGCGCTTCTGGAGCGTGCAAATAATGCCCCTCCGTGTCGGCCAGCGAGATGGATGACACGGTCGGCATCAGGTTTTGCAAATGCATCAACATCTGCAACCCTTGCGTCGGGTTGACGTTCAGCGTCTCATTCAGTATCTCGTTGCGGGAAAAGTACATCGCAGAACGACCAAGAATATAGTCGTTTTCACGCAACATTGATTCGGTATAGTTAACCGCCAGATTATGCGTAAAATTACCATTAATTTTATGATAATCCTCAAGAAAATCCTTTCGCTGCGAAAGCGTAACCACGACAGCGATCAGTGCAAAACTGCACAGTATCCCCGCGAAGCTGGCCATTATTGGCCGGGTAAAAGAGAGTTTTTTGCTGTGAAGTGCCATGAGTTGTACATCATTCCTGAGGGTGAATGCTTTTCGTCTGCCGATATCCTCTCAGCATAGTCGCAGTCCTGCGGTTAGCTGTGAATTATACGGAACACGATTTCAGACGAGATGATTTATCTTAAGAATGGCTAAGAAATTACTCATAAAATCAGAAATTCAGTGTGCACGATAAGTCAGAGGCAGGGCGAAACGAGGAAGAAGCTTTTCGCCCTGGTCAGCGTCCGTTGCTGACCACATGACAATAAAAAACCGGACGATAGCTGACAATCATCCGGTTGTGACTCTCCGTGCCGACTCGTTTTATTTCTGCGGAGTTGCAGTATGTTTCAGCGTAATTGCGAGGCTCTTCCCAGCCAGCTGTCCCAGTCTTTCCAGACCGGCTGCAGCCCCTGAGCGCTCAGGGCCGCGGCGACTGCTTCCGGACGTCGTCCATCATGCGGGGAAAACTGCTCCAGTTCAGGGTGATCATCGGCATAACCGCCCGGCTGTGTTTTGGAAAATGCGCTCACGTTGTTTATCGCAAGCGGGATCACGCGGTCGCGGAACGCCGGTGATTCACGTGTTGAGAGCGATAATTCAACCTCCGGGGCAAGCAGGCGAAACGCGCAGATCGTTTGTACCAGCTGGCGCTCGTCCATGAGTGAGGCCGGTTCAATCCCGCCAGCACACGGGCGCAGCCGGGGGAAGGAGATGGAGTAGCGGCTCTGCCAGTAGTGCTGCTGAAGCCACAACAGATGTTCCGCCACCATGTAGCAATCCACGCGCCAGCTATCGGAAAGCCCAATCAGCGCACCAAGGCCAATTTTGTCGATCCCGGCACGTCCGAGCCTGTCCGGCGTTTCAAGGCGGAAGAAGAAGTCCTGTTTCTTGCCCTTCAGGTGATGCTGGGCGTAGGTCGCTTCGTGGTACGTTTCCTGATAGACCATCACTCCATCCAGTCCGAGCGTTTTGAGCTCCGCATACTCATCCTGCGACAGGGGCTGCACTTCCATCTGCAACGAGGCGAACTGATGACGAATGGCAGGAAGGTGCTGGCGGAAGTAGTCCATCCCGACTTTGCCCTGGTGCTCACCGGTGACCAGCAGGAGATGCTCGAAGCCCATTTCCCGGATCGCCGCACACTCGCGCGCGATCTCTTCCTCATCAAGCGTCTTACGCTTAATGCGGTTGCTCATGGAGAAGCCGCAGTAGGTACAGTCATTGGCGCACAGGTTTGAGAGATAGAGCGGGACGTAAAAGCTCACCGTGTTGCCAAAGCGCTGTCGGGTGAGACGCTGGGCGCGCTGGGCCATCGGCTCCAGATAAGCGCTGGCCGCAGGGGAGAGCAGGGCCATTAAATCGTCGCGGGTCAGATGGCGCGCATTCAGTGCGCGCTCGACGTCGACCGGCGTTTTGCTGTTGATGCGCAGGGCAATGTCGTCCCAGTTAAGCTGCCGCCAGCGGTCGGTAAAGGTGGTCATGAGATTGCCTCCAGAAAACCGGTCAGCGGGCTGGTGGCCTGCGCCTGAAAACTGCGCGAGCCAGGGCCTGATTGCCGTGCCAGCAGGCCAGCCTCCACCGCCATGCGAAACGCGCGCGCCATCATGACCGGATCGTCGGCAACCGCGATGGCCGTGTTCACCAGCACCGCATCCGCCCCCATCTCCAGCGCCTGCGCCGCATGGCTTGGTACGCCAATACCCGCATCCACCACCACCGGCACGGTGGCCTGCTCAATGATGATCTCCAGCATCGCCCGGGTTTCCAGCCCCTGGTTAGAGCCAATAGGCGCGCCCAGCGGCATAACGGCGGCGCAGCCAACGTCTTCCAGACGTTTGCAGAGTACCGGATCGGCACCGCAGTAAGGCAGAACGATGAACCCTTGTTGTACCAGCTTTTCTGCCGCTTTCAGCGTCTCGATCGGGTCGGGCAACAGCCAGCGAGCATCCGGGTGAATTTCCAGCTTCAGCCAGCGTGTGCCGAGCGCTTCACGCGCCAGTTGAGCGGCGAAAATGGCCTCTTCGGCCGTTTTCGCGCCGGAAGTATTTGGCAGTAGCGTGACGCCAGCTTCCAGTAAAGGCGCCAGAATGGCATCACTGTGATGGCGCAGATCCACGCGCTTTAACGCCAGCGTGACCAGCTGGCTGCCGCTTTCACGGATGGCATCGACCATCAGCTGGGGTGATGCGAATTTCCCGGTTCCGGTAAACAGATGTGAATCAAAGACTTTATCGGCAATACGTAACATCTCAGCCCCCTGCGATAACCTGAAACAGCAGGATCTGGTCGCCTTCACTGACCTGCTGATGTTCCCACTGCTCGCGCGGCAGGATCTGTTGATTGAGCGCCAGCGCCGTTCCCGGCTTGAGCTGGCGAAGCTTATCGAGCAGCACGGCAACGGTGAGCCCGTCCTCGCATTTCATCGGCTCATCGTTAAACAGAATGCGCATTGCCGCCTCCACATACCGGGCAGTGGCTGGCGCGGTGTAACGCCAGATGACGCCAGCCGCTGGAACGGGCATCAAATAACCGCAACGTGTTGCGCTCGGTCTCCATTCCGCTGAGCAGCTTAATGGCCTCGAGCGCCTGCAGGGTACCCATCACCCCCACAACCGGGCCAAGAATGCCCGCGGTGCGACAGTTACGCTCTGGCTCAGCATCGTCTGGCCACAGACAGCGATAGCAGCCCTGCGCCCACGGCGGTGTCAGGACCATCATCTGCCCGCCGAATCCCACCGCGCTGGCGGTGATAAGCGGCGTATTTTTTGCGACACAGGCGGCGTTGATCGCCTGGCGGGTTGCCATATTGTCGGTGCAGTCCAGCACCACGTCGGCCAGGGCGACTTCTCGGAGCAGATTGTCGCCGCTGAGCCGCTCCTGACACGCAATGAGCTCAATATCCGGGTTCAGCTGGTTCAGACGCTGGCGGGTAATGTGTACTTTGGGCTGGTTGATATCCTCGGTGGTAAAGAGGATTTGACGCTGCAGGTTGCTAAGATGCACCTCGTCGTCATCGGCCAGTACCAGCGTGCCCACGCCTGCTCCGGCCAGATAGAGCGCGGCAGGCGCGCCTAATCCGCCCAGCCCGACAATCAAAACCCGGCTGGCGAGCAGCTTTTGCTGCCCGTCGATGGCGATATCCTCCAGCAGGATCTGGCGGCTATAGCGCATAAAGTCACGATCATTCATCGCCTGCTCCTGCCAGTTGTAAGAGCTGCCGGGTGGCGGCCTGCCAGTCTGCGGCCTGGGTGATGGCACTGACGACGGCGATACTGCCGACACCGGTATCCAGCACGGCCGGAGCGCGTTCAAGGCTAATCCCGCCGATGGCCACGGTCGGGTATTGCGCAAGACGCTTCACGTGAGCCGCCAGCTGTGCCAGCCCTTGTGGCGCGGAGGGCATCTGTTTAGTTTGCGTCGGGAAGACGTGTCCAAGCGCAATGTACGAAGGGCGAGCCGCCAGCGCCACGTCAATCTCCATATCGTCATGGGTCGAGACACCCAGGCGCAAACCGGCTTCCCGGATGGCATTCAGGTCTGTGGTCTCCAGGTCCTCCTGACCCAGATGCACGCCGTAGGCCTGGTGCTTTATCGCCAGTCGCCAGTAGTCGTTGATAAACAGGCGGGCGTTATACCGACGCCCCAGCGCGATGGCGGCGGCGACATCGTTCTCCACCTCCTCATCGCGTTTATCTTTGATGCGTAGCTGCAGCGTGCGTACACCTGCCTCCAGCAGGCAGGCAATCCACTCCACGCTGTCCACCACCGGGTAGAGCCCCAAACGAAAGGGCACGGGTGGGAAATCGGGCTGGTACATTACGCCTCCTCTTTTTTGAGGTAGATTTCGCCGCCTTTCGCGCGGAAGGTTTCTGACATATCCGCCATGCCCACTTCAATGGTTTGCGCGGCGGCGTAGTCACGCACCTCCTGGCTGATCTTCATCGAGCAGAATTTTGGCCCACACATGGAGCAGAAATGGGCCACTTTGCCGGACTCCTGCGGCAGGGTTTCGTCGTGATAGGCGCGGGCGGTAAACGGGTCGAGCGCGAGGTTAAACTGATCTTCCCAGCGGAATTCAAAGCGGGCCTTCGACATCGCGTTATCGCGAATTTGCGCGCCTGGATGGCCTTTCGCCAGGTCCGCAGCATGGGCGGCAATTTTGTAGGTGATAAGCCCCTGCTTCACGTCCTCTTTGTTGGGCAGACCGAGGTGCTCTTTTGGCGTCACATAGCAGAGCATGGCGCAACCGAACCAGCCGATCATCGCCGCACCAATTCCGGAGGTGAAGTGGTCGTAACCCGGGGCAATATCGGTGGTCAACGGCCCCAGGGTATAGAATGGTGCTTCATGGCAGTGCTCCAGTTCTTCCGTCATATTGCGGCGGATCATCTGCATGGGGACATGGCCCGGGCCTTCAATCATCACCTGCACGTCATACTCCCAGGCGATTTTGGTCAGCTCGCCCAGCGTGTGCAGTTCGGCAAACTGCGCTTCGTCGTTGGCATCACGAATGGAACCAGGGCGCAGGCCGTCGCCCAGCGACAGCGAGACGTCGTAAGCGGCACAGATTTCGCAGATCTCGCGGAAGTGTTCGTAGAGGAAGTTTTCCTGATGATGAGACAGACACCACTTCGCCATGATTGAGCCCCCGCGCGAGACAATGCCGGTCAGACGCTTCGCGGTCATCGGCACGTAGCGCAGCAGCACCCCCGCGTGGATGGTGAAGTAGTCTACACCCTGTTCAGCCTGCTCCAGCAGCGTGTCGCGGAACGCTTCCCAGGTGAGGTTTTCAGCGATACCGTTCACTTTCTCCAGCGCCTGATAGACCGGCACCGTTCCGATAGGCACCGGGCTGTTACGCAGGATCCACTCGCGGGTTTCGTGGATATAACGCCCGGTGGAGAGATCCATTACCGTGTCCGCGCCCCAGCGCGTTGACCAGACCAGCTTCTCGACCTCTTCTTCGATGGAGGAGGTGACCGCGGAATTACCGATATTGGCGTTGACCTTCACCAGGAAGTTGCGGCCGATAATCATCGGTTCGGATTCCGGGTGATTGATGTTGGCGGGGATAATCGCGCGGCCAGCGGCCACTTCATCGCGCACAAACTCCGGGGTGATGTTTTCCGGCAGGCGGGCACCGAAACCTTCGCCCGGATGCTGGTGGCGCAGCACTTCGCTACGGATGCGCTCACGGCCCATGTTTTCACGGATGGCGATAAACTCCATCTCCGGGGTGACGATCCCCTGACGCGCATAGTGCAGCTGGGTAACGCATTTGCCCGCTTTCGCACGTTTCGGCGTCAGCAGGCCCGCGAAGCGCAGTTCGTCCAGGCCGTCGTCGGCCAGACGCTCTTTGGTGTAGGCAGAGCTGCGAACCGTCAGTTCTTCGCAGTCGTTACGCGCGTCAATCCAGCGCTGGCGAAGTTTTGCCAGCCCCTGCTGCACGTTAATGGCCACATCAGGATCGCCGTACGGGCCAGACGTGTCGTAGACCGGCACGGCTTCGTTGTCTTCATACTGCGGGTTTTCTTTGCTGCCGCCAAGAAGCGTCGGGCTAAGCTGGATTTCGCGCATCGGAACGCGGATATCCGCCTGAGAGCCGGTGATGTAAATACGCTTAGAGTTCGGGAAAGCGGTGCCTTCCAGGGTGTCGATGAAGTGTTGGGCGTGTGCGCGCTGTTCGCGGCGGGTCAGTTTAGTAGTAGACATAGCTCATTCCAAAAGTGAAGGACATGGCTTGTCAGACGACGGATGAAGCAAGAGGAGATCGCCCGGGGCGATACTACAGCAGTTTTACTCTTGTTCCCTTCGCAGGTATTAGCCTGATCAGGTTCCGCGGATCCCGAATTAACGGTCTCAGCCCGTGCTTTCACACTGGGCACTCCGACAAGAAATTTACACGCCATCGTTCACGCTATCGCATGAATGATTTCGTGTAATACCCCCTCCTGAGAGGGGCGAATGTTTGTAAACTACTCGTTAACGATTAAGAACTCAAGCAGGCCGCGCGATGTTATCTTCGTTGCTGGCCTTAGAATCGTTATCCAGTACGAGGGCGATCAGCTTATCCTCCAGCGAGAATCGCTCTTCCAGCGCTTCGCCGAGATCGGACAGCGCCTGTTGAAACTCAAGGTAGTTGTCGTGATCGATGGCGTTCTCGAGGGTGGAATCGTAGTAATTCATGATCTGCTGGGTATTGGCTTCCAGCAGTGGGTAGAGTTTGGATGCCGTTAAATACGGGCTAGTGCCTTCCATTTCGCGGATAATGCGTTCATAAATATTGAAATGGCCGTCGGACAGGTAGTCGACCAGGCTCTGACAAAAATCATCCAGCGCTTTTTCATTCAGCCGCATAAACGATTCTTTGCCAGGCTTAATACCGACCAGATTGTAATAAGCCACGAGTAGATGCTTGCGCACATGTAGCCAGCGATCCACCAGTTTGTTACTTCCTCTAACGCGCTCAGTCAGGCTTTCTAGCTGGTTTAACATGTTCGACTCCGCAAGGTTTAGAATTGATTCTGCTTATCCAAAATGTAACCACAATGCTAACAACATGTCAGTGAAGCGAAGGTAGTGCAATAGATATGGATCGTATTATTGAAAAATCAGATCTGGGTTGGTGGATTGTCAGTCACGAACAAAAATTATGGCTGCCCGGTGGGGAAATACCCTATGGCACTGCCGATCGTTTCGATCTCGTTGGTCAGCCTGCGCTGAAGATCGGCGAGTGGCAAGGGGAGCCGGTGTGGTTGATCCAGCAGCCTCGCCGCCAGGACATGGGATCCGTTCGTCAGGTGCTGGATCTTGATGTGGGCCTGTTCCAGCTGGCAGGCCGTGGCGTGCAGCTGGCCGAGTTTTACCGATCGCATAAATACTGCGGCTACTGCGGGCATATCATGCACCCGAGTAAAACCGAGTGGGCCATGCTCTGCAGCCACTGCCGTGAACGCTATTATCCGCAGATTGCACCGTGCATTATCGTCGCTATCCGGCGTGACGATTCCATCCTGCTGGCGCAACATACCCGCCATCGCAACGGCATTCATACTGTTCTTGCCGGGTTCGTTGAAGTGGGCGAAACGCTGGAGCAGGCGGTGGCGCGTGAAGTGATGGAAGAGAGCGGGATCCGGGTGAAGAACCTGCGTTACGTAACGTCTCAGCCGTGGCCGTTCCCGCAGTCGCTGATGACGGCGTTTATGGCCGAATACGATAGCGGTGAGATTGTTATCGACCAGAAAGAGCTGCTGGACGCGAACTGGTACCGTTATGACGATTTGCCACTGTTACCCCCGCCGGGAACGGTAGCCCGTCGGCTGATAGAAGATACCGTGGCAATGTGTCGGGCCGAGTATGAGTAGTGTTACACTCACGGACTGACGCAATAAGGAACTGCAAAATGACCGAACTGAAGAACGATCGTTATCTGCGTGCGCTGCTGCGCCAGCCCGTTGATGTCACCCCGGTGTGGATGATGCGCCAGGCGGGGCGCTATCTGCCAGAGTACAAAGCCACGCGTGCGCAGGCGGGTGATTTTATGTCGCTGTGCAAAAATGCCGAGCTGGCCTGCGAAGTGACGCTCCAGCCGCTGCGCCGCTACCCGCTGGATGCCGCTATTCTCTTTTCGGACATTCTGACCATTCCGGATGCCATGGGCCTTGGGCTCTATTTCGAAACCGGTGAAGGTCCGCGTTTCACCTCCCCGATCAAAAGCAAAGCCGACGTTGATAAGCTGCCGGTACCGGATCCTGAGCAGGAGCTGGGGTATGTGATGAACGCCGTGCGCACAATTCGCCGTGAACTGAAAGGCGAAGTGCCGCTGATTGGCTTCTCAGGCAGCCCGTGGACGCTGGCGACCTATATGGTGGAAGGTGGCAGCAGCAAAGCCTTTACCGTCATTAAAAAGATGATGTACGCGGAGCCACAGGCGCTGCATACGCTGCTCGACAAGCTGGCGAAGAGCGTCACACTCTATCTTAACGCGCAGATTAAAGCAGGCGCGCAGTCGGTGATGATTTTCGATACCTGGGGCGGCGTGCTGACCGGGCGCGATTACCAGCAGTTCTCGCTGTATTACATGCATAAAATCGTCGATGGCCTGCTGCGTGAAAACGAAGGTCGCCGGGTGCCGGTGACGCTGTTCACCAAAGGCGGCGGGCAGTGGCTGGAAGCCATGGCCGCAACCGGCTGTGACGCGTTGGGTCTCGACTGGACAACCGATATTGCCGATGCGCGCCGTCGCGTGGGTGACAAAGTGGCGCTGCAGGGCAACATGGACCCGTCTATGCTCTATGCTCAGCCTGCCCGTATTGAGGAAGAGGTGGCCTCCATTCTTGCTGGTTTCGGCCAGGGCGAAGGACACGTGTTCAACCTCGGGCACGGTATTCATCAGGATGTACCGCCAGAACACGCTGGCGCGTTTGTGGAGGCGGTGCACCGACTTTCTGCACATTATCATCAGTAAGGAGTGG
Source organism: Enterobacter sp. R-25 (assembly GCF_049913205.1). NCBI lineage: Bacteria > Pseudomonadati > Pseudomonadota > Gammaproteobacteria > Enterobacterales > Enterobacteriaceae > Enterobacter > Enterobacter sp. R-25. The sequence continues at coordinate 234,992 of NZ_CP183982.1, forward strand.
TTATGGATCTCGCGTCATTACGCGCTCAACAGATAGAACTGGCCTCATCCGTGATCCGCGAGGATCGTCTGGACACAGACCCGCCGCAGTACATTGGCGGAGCAGATGTGGGGTTTGAGCAGGGAGGTGAAGTGACGCGGGCGGCAATGGTGCTGCTGAAGTATCCCTCGCTGGAACTGGTGGAGTACAAGGTGGCGCGTATCGCCACCACCATGCCGTACATTCCTGGCTTTCTCTCATTCCGTGAATATCCCGCGCTGCTGGCAGCGTGGGAGCAACTCTCGCAAAAACCCGACCTGCTGTTTGTCGACGGCCATGGTATCTCTCATCCGCGCCGCTTAGGCGTCGCCAGCCATTTTGGGCTGCTGGTGGATGTCCCTACCATTGGTGTGGCTAAAAAACGCCTGTGCGGTGCGTTTGAGCCGCTCTCCGCCGAGCCAGGCGCGCTGGCACCTCTCATCGATAAGGGTGAGCAACTGGCGTGGGTCTGGCGCAGTAAAGCGCGTTGTAACCCCCTGTTTATCGCCACCGGGCATCGGGTGAGCACGGACAGTGCGCTGGCGTGGGTGCAGCGCTGCATGAAAGGGTATCGCTTACCGGAGCCCACCCGCTGGGCTGATGCGGTAGCGTCAGGGCGTCCGGCTTTTACGCGTTGGCAAGAAATTCAGTGATGATTCAGGTAAACTGCGGCTAATTTTCGATTCGAGACCTCATCATGCTACAAAACCCGATTCATCTGCGCCTTGAGAAGCTGGAAAGCTGGCAGCACGTGACTTTTATGGCTTGCCTGTGCGAGCGCATGTATCCCAACTATGCCGCGTTCTGCAAGCAGACAGGCTTTGGTGAAGGGCAGATTTATCGCCGCATCCTGGATTTAATCTGGGAGACGCTGACGGTCAAAGACGCTAAGGTGAACTTCGACTCTCAGCTTGAAAAGCTTGAAGAGGCGATCCCGGCGGCGGATGACTACGACCTGTATGGTGTCTATCCGGCCATTGATGCCTGCGTGGCATTAAGCGAACTGATTCATTCCCGTCTGAGCGGTGAAACGCTGGAGCATGCTATCGAAGTCAGCAAGGCATCCATTACGACCGTCGCGATGCTGGAAATGACCCAGGAAGGTCGGGAAATGACCGACGAAGAGCTGCGAGTGAACCCCGCGGTTGAGCAGGAATGGGATATCCAGTGGGAAATTTTCCGCCTGCTGGCAGAGTGTGAAGAACGTGATATTGAGCTGATAAAAGGGCTCCGTGCGGACTTACGTGAGGCTGGTGAGAGCAATATTGGTATAATTTTTAACCAATGAGACAACAAAACTTGATATAACGCTCGTTTTGTCGCTCCTCGACTCTTCCCTTTCGCCCCTTGTCTGGTCTACATTTGGGGGGCGAAAAAAAGTGGCTATCGGTGCGTGTATGCAGGAGAGTGCTTTTTTGGCATTTTCGTCGCACTCGATGCTTAGCAAGCGATAAACACATTGAAAGGATAACTTATGAACAAGACTCAACTGATTGATGTAATTGCGGACAAGGCTGATCTGTCTAAAGTGCAGGCTAAAGCTGCTCTGGAATCTACCCTGGCTGCTATTACTGAGTCTCTGAAAGAAGGTGATGCTGTACAACTGGTTGGTTTCGGTACCTTCAAAGTGAACCACCGCGCTGAGCGTACTGGCCGCAACCCGCAGACCGGTAAAGAAATCAAAATCGCCGCAGCTAACGTGCCGGCATTTGTTTCTGGTAAAGCACTGAAAGACGCTGTTAAGTAAGACGCGTGGCAGTGAACAGTTTTAACGAAGGGGCGGCAACGCCCCTTTTGTCTGTCTGGCGCGGTCTTTTCGCGCTGGCGGGCGTGATGTTTCTGTCCGCCTGTAGCCACGACACCTCTCTGCCACCGTTTACCGCCAGCGGCTACGCTGACAACCAGGGTGCGGTGAGGATCTGGCGCAAAGATTCTGGCGGCGAAGTGCATCTGCTTTCTGCTTTCAGTCCGTGGCATAACGGCAATACGTCGACCGCGGAGTATCGCTGGCAGGGCGATGACCTGTCGCTGATAGAACTGAATGTCTACAGCAAGACCCCCGAACATGTGAAAGTGCGTTTTGATGACCATGGCGAGCTGAGCTTTATGCAGCGGGAAGTCAGCGGTCAAAAACAGCAGCTTTCCAGCGATCAAGTCGCACTCTATCGTTATCGTGCCGAACAAATCCGCCAGACCAGCGATGCGCTGCGTCAGGGACGCGTTGTGCTGCGCCAGGGGCGCTGGCATGCCGATGGCACGGTAACAACCTGCGAAGGGCAAACCGTTAAGCCTGAGCTTGAAACCTGGGCAACCGAACATATTGAGCGCCGTCAGCGGCATTCATCAATGGAAGTGAGTGTGGCGTGGCTGGAAGCGCCGGAAGGTTCTCAACTGCTGCTGGTCGCGAACGAAGACTTCTGCACCTGGCAGCCGACAGAAAAGAGTTTTTGAGTGATGTCCCCTCTCCCTGACGGGAGAGGGGCTGGCTGAAGAATTACTCGCCCTGCTCACGCGCAATTGCGCGATAGCCGATATCCTGGCGGCTAAAGCTACCGTTCCAGTGAATATCTGCCATCAGCGCATAGGCACGCTTCTGTGCTTCTGCAACGGTGTGACCCAGCGCGGTCGCACACAGTACACGGCCGCCATTGGTCAGCACGCGATCGTCGTCAGACAGCTTCGTGCCGGCGTGGAATACCTTCGCGCCTTCCACTTCTTCCAGCGGTAAACCGTGGATCTCATCACCGGTGTTGTAATTGCCCGGATAACCCCCTGCAGCAATCACCACGCCCAGAGAAGCACGTTCATCCCACTCAGACGTTTTCTCATCCAGCTTACCTTCACAGGCGGCAAGACACAGTTCCACCAGGTCAGATTTCATGCGCAGCATGATTGGCTGCGTTTCCGGATCGCCGAAGCGGCAGTTGAACTCAATCACCTTCGGATTGCCCTGTTTGTCGATCATCAGGCCTGCATAGAGGAAACCGGTGTAAGTATTACCTTCAGCAGCCATGCCTTTGACGGTTGGCCAGATGATGCGGTCCATGGTGCGCTGATGCACTTCGTCAGTGACCACAGGGGCAGGGGAGTAAGCGCCCATACCGCCGGTGTTCGGCCCGGTATCTGCATTGCCAACGCGTTTATGATCCTGGCTGGTGGCCATCGGCAGAACATGCTCGCCGTCGACCATCACGATAAAGCTCGCCTCTTCACCGTCAAGGAACTCTTCAATCACGATGCGATGGCCCGCATCGCCAAAGGCGTTGCCTGCCAGCATATCCTGAACCGCGGCTTCGGCTTCCTCGAGCGTCATCGCCACGATAACGCCTTTACCGGCGGCCAGACCGTCGGCTTTGATAACGATAGGCGCACCTTTTTCACGTAAGTAAGCCAGGGCTGGCTCTACTTCGGTGAAATTCTGATATTCCGCCGTCGGGATGTTATGACGTGCGAGGAAATCTTTGGTGAAGGCTTTCGAACCTTCCAGCTGTGCAGCCCCTTCCGTTGGGCCGAAGATTTGCAGGCCAGCAGCCCGGAAGGCGTCAACGACGCCAATCACCAGCGGCGCTTCCGGACCCACGATGGTCAGATCGATTTTCTCCTGCTGAGCAAAGCTCAACAGGGCCGGGATATCGGTCACGCCGATAGCGACGTTCTGTAACGTGGGTTCCAGCGCAGTACCGGCATTACCCGGTGCCACAAAGACGGTTTTCACCTGCGGCGACTGAGCCGCTTTCCACGCCAGAGCATGCTCGCGCCCACCATTACCAATGACTAATACTTTCATTTTCTGCTCCGTGGATTAATGGCGGAAGTGACGCATGTCGGTGAAGATCATCGCAATACCGTGTTCGTCAGCAGCGGCAATGACTTCGTCGTCACGGATTGAGCCGCCAGGCTGGATAACACAGGTAATGCCCACTGCAGCAGCAGCGTCGATACCGTCACGGAACGGGAAGAAGGCGTCAGAGGCCATTGCCGAGCCTTTCACTTCCAGACCTTCATCGGCCGCTTTGATACCCGCAATTTTCGCGGAGTAAACGCGGCTCATCTGGCCTGCGCCTATTCCGATGGTCATGTTCTCTTTTGCATAGACAATCGCGTTGGATTTCACGAACTTCGCAACCTTCCAGCAGAACAGCGCGTCACGCAGTTCCTGCTCGGTAGGCTGGCGTTTCGTCACGACGCGCAGATCGCCCGCGGTGACCATGCCCAGATCGCGATCCTGAACCAGCAGACCGCCGTTCACGCGTTTGAAGTCCAGACCCGGTACGCGCTCAGCCCACTGGCCGCACACCAGTACGCGCACGTTCTGTTTTGCCGCGGTGATTTTCAGGGCTTCGTCGGATGCAGAAGGAGCGATGATCACTTCGACAAACTGACGGGAGATGATGGCCTGTGCTGTGTCAGCGTCCAGCTCGCGGTTGAAGGCGATAATGCCGCCGAATGCGGAGGTTGGGTCGGTTTTATACGCGCGATCATAGGCGTCGAGAATGGAGGTGCTTACCGCTACGCCACATGGGTTCGCGTGCTTCACGATTACGCAGGCGGGTTCACTGAACGCTTTCACGCACTCGAGCGCTGCATCGGTGTCAGCGATGTTGTTATAGGAGAGTGCCTTGCCCTGAACCTGCTGTGCGGTCGCAACAGAGGCTTCTTTTACCTCTTCTTCTATATAGAAGGCAGCCTGCTGGTGGCTGTTCTCTCCGTAACGCATATCCTGCTTCTTAATGAAGTTCAGGTTCAGTGTACGCGGGAAGCGGCCGGAAGGTTCAGTGCTTTCGCCATGATAAGCAGGCACCAGGCTACCGAAGTAGTTGGCGATCATGCTGTCGTACGCGGCGGTGTGCTCGAATGCTTTGATGGCGAGGTCGAAACGCGTCTCCAGCGTCAGCGACCCTTCGTTGGCATCCATCTCATTAATAATGGTGTTGTAGTCGCTGCTCTTCACCACGATGGCAACATCTTTATGGTTCTTAGCCGCTGAGCGCACCATGGTTGGGCCGCCGATATCAATATTTTCGACGGCGTCTTCCAGAGAGCAGCCTTCGCGGGCAACGGTCTGCGCGAACGGGTAGAGGTTAACGACGACCATGTCGATTGGCGCGATATCATGCTTTTCCATAATGCCGTCGTCCTGGCCGCGACGGCCAAGAATACCGCCGTGGACCTTCGGGTGCAGGGTCTTGACGCGTCCATCCATCATTTCCGGAAAACCGGTGTAATCGGACACTTCGGTTACCGGCAGACCTTTCTCTGCTAACAGGCGAGCGGTACCACCTGTAGAAAGCAGCTCCACACCGCGTGCAGAAAGTGCCTGAGCGAATTCGACGATACCGGCTTTATCAGAAACACTGAGCAGAGCGCGGCGGACTGGACGACGTTGTTGCATGGTAAATCCCCTGGATTTCACGATTACAGAGAGCGTTAGATGAATTTTCCAGCGAAAAACTCATCTAACACACCTGACGAGGCATCCTTGTTAAGCGCGAGCATTTTAACGAAAACGTTTGCGCAACGCTCGCGAATTTTCACTTTTTCGTATCTCTGTGGATAAGTCTGTGTGTAAAAGGGTATAAGGCGGGGTTTTGCTGGGGAATGCAGCAGTCAGTCATTTTTCTGTCATTTAGCGGTTGCGGCCTGCTGAGAACTCCCTATAATGCGCCTCCATCGACACGGCAGATGTGAATCACTTCACAGTTAACCCGGTCGGTTGAAGAGAAAAAATCCTGAACTTCAGGGTTGACTCTGAAAGAGGAAAGCGTAATATACGCCACCTCGCGACGGTGAGCTGCAAGCCGCGTCGCAACTGCTCTTTAACAATTTATCAGACAATCTGTGTGGGCACTCAAAGTGACATGGATTCTTAATGTCTTCGGACAAAAAATGAATACCAAGTCTCTGAGTGAACATACGTAATTCATTACGAAGTTTAATTCACGAGCATCAAACTTAAATTGAAGAGTTTGATCATGGCTCAGATTGAACGCTGGCGGCAGGCCTAACACATGCAAGTCGAACGGTAGCACAGAGAGCTTGCTCTCGGGTGACGAGTGGCGGACGGGTGAGTAATGTCTGGGAAACTGCCTGATGGAGGGGGATAACTACTGGAAACGGTAGCTAATACCGCATAACGTCGCAAGACCAAAGAGGGGGACCTTCGGGCCTCTTGCCATCAGATGTGCCCAGATGGGATTAGCTAGTAGGTGGGGTAACGGCTCACCTAGGCGACGATCCCTAGCTGGTCTGAGAGGATGACCAGCCACACTGGAACTGAGACACGGTCCAGACTCCTACGGGAGGCAGCAGTGGGGAATATTGCACAATGGGCGCAAGCCTGATGCAGCCATGCCGCGTGTATGAAGAAGGCCTTCGGGTTGTAAAGTACTTTCAGCGGGGAGGAAGGTGTTGTGGTTAATAACCGCAGCAATTGACGTTACCCGCAGAAGAAGCACCGGCTAACTCCGTGCCAGCAGCCGCGGTAATACGGAGGGTGCAAGCGTTAATCGGAATTACTGGGCGTAAAGCGCACGCAGGCGGTCTGTCAAGTCGGATGTGAAATCCCCGGGCTCAACCTGGGAACTGCATTCGAAACTGGCAGGCTAGAGTCTTGTAGAGGGGGGTAGAATTCCAGGTGTAGCGGTGAAATGCGTAGAGATCTGGAGGAATACCGGTGGCGAAGGCGGCCCCCTGGACAAAGACTGACGCTCAGGTGCGAAAGCGTGGGGAGCAAACAGGATTAGATACCCTGGTAGTCCACGCCGTAAACGATGTCGACTTGGAGGTTGTGCCCTTGAGGCGTGGCTTCCGGAGCTAACGCGTTAAGTCGACCGCCTGGGGAGTACGGCCGCAAGGTTAAAACTCAAATGAATTGACGGGGGCCCGCACAAGCGGTGGAGCATGTGGTTTAATTCGATGCAACGCGAAGAACCTTACCTACTCTTGACATCCAGAGAACTTAGCAGAGATGCTTTGGTGCCTTCGGGAACTCTGAGACAGGTGCTGCATGGCTGTCGTCAGCTCGTGTTGTGAAATGTTGGGTTAAGTCCCGCAACGAGCGCAACCCTTATCCTTTGTTGCCAGCGGTCCGGCCGGGAACTCAAAGGAGACTGCCAGTGATAAACTGGAGGAAGGTGGGGATGACGTCAAGTCATCATGGCCCTTACGAGTAGGGCTACACACGTGCTACAATGGCGCATACAAAGAGAAGCGAACTCGCGAGAGCAAGCGGACCTCATAAAGTGCGTCGTAGTCCGGATTGGAGTCTGCAACTCGACTCCATGAAGTCGGAATCGCTAGTAATCGTAGATCAGAATGCTACGGTGAATACGTTCCCGGGCCTTGTACACACCGCCCGTCACACCATGGGAGTGGGTTGCAAAAGAAGTAGGTAGCTTAACCTTCGGGAGGGCGCTTACCACTTTGTGATTCATGACTGGGGTGAAGTCGTAACAAGGTAACCGTAGGGGAACCTGCGGTTGGATCACCTCCTTACCTTAAAGAACCTGCCTTTGTAGTGCTCACACAGATTGTCTGATGAAAAGTAAATAGCAAGGCGTCTTGCGATTGAGACTTCAGTGTCCCCTTCGTCTAGAGGCCCAGGACACCGCCCTTTCACGGCGGTAACAGGGGTTCGAATCCCCTAGGGGACGCCACTTGCTGGTTCGTGAGTGAAAGTCACCTGCCGACATATCTCAAAACTCATCTTCGGGTGACGTTTGAGATATTTGCTCTTTAAAAATCTGGATCAAGCTGAAAATTGAAACGACACACATGTTATGTGTGTTCGAGTCTCTCAAATTTTCGCAAACCGGTGATGAATCGAAAGAAACATCTTCGGGTTGTGAGGTTAAGCGACTAAGCGTACACGGTGGATGCCCTGGCAGTCAGAGGCGATGAAGGACGTGCTAATCTGCGAAAAGCGCCGGCGAGGTGATATGAACCTTTGACCCGGCGATGTCCGAATGGGGAAACCCAGTGTGTTCCGACACACTATCGTTAACTGAATACATAGGTTAACGAGGCGAACCGGGGGAACTGAAACATCTAAGTACCCCGAGGAAAAGAAATCAACCGAGATTCCCCCAGTAGCGGCGAGCGAACGGGGAGCAGCCCAGAGTCTGAATCAGCTTGTGTGTTAGTGGAAGCGTCTGGAAAGTCGCACGGTACAGGGTGACAGTCCCGTACACGAAAGCACACAGGCTGTGAACTCGAAGAGTAGGGCGGGACACGTGGTATCCTGTCTGAATATGGGGGGACCATCCTCCAAGGCTAAATACTCCTGACTGACCGATAGTGAACCAGTACCGTGAGGGAAAGGCGAAAAGAACCCCGGCGAGGGGAGTGAAAAAGAACCTGAAACCGTGTACGTACAAGCAGTGGGAGCCTCTTTATGGGGTGACTGCGTACCTTTTGTATAATGGGTCAGCGACTTATATTCTGTAGCAAGGTTAACCGTATAGGGGAGCCGAAGGGAAACCGAGTCTTAACTGGGCGTTAAGTTGCAGGGTATAGACCCGAAACCCGGTGATCTAGCCATGGGCAGGTTGAAGGTTGGGTAACACTAACTGGAGGACCGAACCGACTAATGTTGAAAAATTAGCGGATGACTTGTGGCTGGGGGTGAAAGGCCAATCAAACCGGGAGATAGCTGGTTCTCCCCGAAAGCTATTTAGGTAGCGCCTCGTGAACTCATCTTCGGGGGTAGAGCACTGTTTCGGCTAGGGGGCCATCCCGGCTTACCAACCCGATGCAAACTACGAATACCGAAGAATGTTATCACGGGAGACACACGGCGGGTGCTAACGTCCGTCGTGAAGAGGGAAACAACCCAGACCGCCAGCTAAGGTCCCAAAGTCATGGTTAAGTGGGAAACGATGTGGGAAGGCACAGACAGCCAGGATGTTGGCTTAGAAGCAGCCATCATTTAAAGAAAGCGTAATAGCTCACTGGTCGAGTCGGCCTGCGCGGAAGATGTAACGGGGCTAAACCATGCACCGAAGCTGCGGCAGCGACACTATGTGTTGTTGGGTAGGGGAGCGTTCTGTAAGCCGTTGAAGGTGTCCTGTGAGGGGTGCTGGAGGTATCAGAAGTGCGAATGCTGACATAAGTAACGATAAAGCGGGTGAAAAGCCCGCTCGCCGGAAGACCAAGGGTTCCTGTCCAACGTTAATCGGGGCAGGGTGAGTCGACCCCTAAGGCGAGGCCGAAAGGCGTAGTCGATGGGAAACAGGTTAATATTCCTGTACTTGGTGTTACTGCGAAGGGGGGACGGAGAAGGCTATGTTAGCCGGGCGACGGTTGTCCCGGTTTAAGCATGTAGGCGGAGGTTCCAGGTAAATCCGGTTCCTTGTTAACGCTGAGGTGTGATGACGAGGCACTACGGTGCTGAAGTAACAAATGCCCTGCTTCCAGGAAAAGCCTCTAAGCATCAGGTAACATCAAATCGTACCCCAAACCGACACAGGTGGTCAGGTAGAGAATACCAAGGCGCTTGAGAGAACTCGGGTGAAGGAACTAGGCAAAATGGTGCCGTAACTTCGGGAGAAGGCACGCTGATATGTAGGTGAAGCCCCTGCGGGTGGAGCTGAAATCAGTCGAAGATACCAGCTGGCTGCAACTGTTTATTAAAAACACAGCACTGTGCAAACACGAAAGTGGACGTATACGGTGTGACGCCTGCCCGGTGCCGGAAGGTTAATTGATGGGGTTAGCGGCAACGCGAAGCTCTTGATCGAAGCCCCGGTAAACGGCGGCCGTAACTATAACGGTCCTAAGGTAGCGAAATTCCTTGTCGGGTAAGTTCCGACCTGCACGAATGGCGTAATGATGGCCAGGCTGTCTCCACCCGAGACTCAGTGAAATTGAACTCGCTGTGAAGATGCAGTGTACCCGCGGCAAGACGGAAAGACCCCGTGAACCTTTACTATAGCTTGACACTGAACACTGGTCCTTGATGTGTAGGATAGGTGGGAGGCTTTGAAGCGTGGACGCCAGTCTGCGTGGAGCCAACCTTGAAATACCACCCTTTAATGGCTGGTGTTCTAACGTAGACCCGTAATCCGGGTTGCGGACAGTGTCTGGTGGGTAGTTTGACTGGGGCGGTCTCCTCCCAAAGAGTAACGGAGGAGCACGAAGGTTAGCTAATCCTGGTCGGACATCAGGAGGTTAGTGCAATGGCATAAGCTAGCTTGACTGCGAGAGTGACGGCTCGAGCAGGTGCGAAAGCAGGTCATAGTGATCCGGTGGTTCTGAATGGAAGGGCCATCGCTCAACGGATAAAAGGTACTCCGGGGATAACAGGCTGATACCGCCCAAGAGTTCATATCGACGGCGGTGTTTGGCACCTCGATGTCGGCTCATCACATCCTGGGGCTGAAGTAGGTCCCAAGGGTATGGCTGTTCGCCATTTAAAGTGGTACGCGAGCTGGGTTTAGAACGTCGTGAGACAGTTCGGTCCCTATCTGCCGTGGGCGCTGGAGAATTGAGGGGGGCTGCTCCTAGTACGAGAGGACCGGAGTGGACGCATCACTGGTGTTCGGGTTGTCATGCCAATGGCACTGCCCGGTAGCTAAATGCGGAAGAGATAAGTGCTGAAAGCATCTAAGCACGAAACTTGCCCCGAGATGAGTTCTCCCTGAGACTTTAAGTCTCCTGAAGGAACGTTGAAGACTACGACGTTGATAGGTCGGGTGTGTAAGCGCAGCGATGCGTTGAGCTAACCGATACTAATGAACCGTGAGGCTTAACCTTACAACGCCGAAGGTGTTTTGGCGATGAGAGACGATTTTCAGCTGATACAGATTACAGAATTTGCCTGGCGGCTTTAGCGCGGTGGTCCCACCTGACCCCATGCCGAACTCAGAAGTGAAACGCCGTAGCGCCGATGGTAGTGTGGGGTCTCCCCATGTGAGAGTAGGGAACTGCCAGGCATCAATTAAAAGAACCCCGTACCGTATGGTGCGGGGTTTTTTGCTTGTCATCCCTAAACCACCTCCTGGGGAGGTGGTGATTGTTCCTGTAAGGCTCTAGCCTGAAGAATGCCCATGTCGGAATATCTTTGCTTACTCACCACAAGTAAAAGGAGACAAACCGACATGGGGCTTTACAGGAGTTCATCACATGTATATTGGCGTTGCAAATACCACATAGTCTGGACGCCGAAGTACCGTTTCAGGATCCTGAAAGATAAGCTGGGTAAAGAACTTTACAGGACAATCTACATTCTCTGCGGAATCAAAGATTGTGAGGTTCTGGAGCTAAATGTTCAGCCAGATCATGTACATCTCGTTGTCATTGTCCCACCGAAAATTTCTATATCCACTCTGATGGGGCATCTGAAAGGCCGCAGCGCTATCAGGCTCTACAATCGTTTTCCGCACATAAGAAAGAAGCTATGGGGCAATCATTTTTGGTCCCGCGGATACTTTGTAGATACGGTGGGGGTAAATGAAGAAATAATCAGACGATATGTGCGGCATCAGGAGAAAACGGAACAGACACATGAACAGCAGATGGAATTGTTAGAGTAGTTAGTGGAAAGTGATAGTAGCCCCCCTTACAGGGGGCATTCTCAAAAGCCACCTTCTAAGAAGGTGGTCTTTTACTTTTGGGCTTCTTACTTCCTCCTTGAAACTTTCTCACCTTCCGCTTGCAGACTCGACATTCAGCCTGTTTCTGGGTATCGTTAGCTGTCTGGATGTCTAAACGTTTATACGTATGCTGTGAGGATATGAGGTTATGCCGATTCGGGTGCAGGACGAGCTACCAGCCGTCAATTTCTTACGTGATGAAAACGTCTTTGTGATGACGACTTCACGCGCTACAGGTCAGGAAATTCGCCCACTGAAGGTGCTTATTCTCAATCTGATGCCGAAAAAGATCGAAACAGAGAACCAGTTCCTGCGTTTGCTTTCGAACTCGCCGCTGCAGGTTGATATCCAGCTGCTGCGAATCGATGCCCGTGAGTCGCGAAATACGCCTTCTGAGCATCTGAATAATTTTTACTGTAACTTCGACGACATTCGCGACGAAAACTTCGACGGGCTGATTGTGACCGGTGCACCGCTGGGCCTGGTCGAATTTAATGATGTTGCCTACTGGCCGCAGATCAAACAGGTACTGGAGTGGGCTAAAGATCACGTCACGTCCACGCTGTTTGTTTGTTGGGCGGTGCAAGCCGCCCTGAATATCCTCTATGGGATCCCCAAACAAACCCGCACTGAGAAGCTTTCAGGTGTTTACGAGCACCACCTTGTTCAACCTCACGCCCTGTTGACGCGCGGGTTCGATGACTCCTTCCTGGCCCCACACTCGCGCTACGCCGATTTTCCGGCACAGCTGATTCGTGATTACACCGATCTCGATATCCTGGCCGAAACCGAAGACGGGGATGCTTACCTGTTTGCCAGTAAAGACAAGCGCATTGCCTTTGTTACCGGCCATCCTGAGTACGATCCGAACACCCTCGCGTCGGAGTATTTCCGTGACGTTGAAGCCGGTCTGAATCCGGACGTTCCGTACAACTATTTCCCCAAAAACGATCCACAGAACAAACCGAGAGCCACCTGGCGTAGCCACGGGAATTTGCTGTTTACGAACTGGCTCAACTATTACGTCTACCAGATCACACCATACGATCTGCGTCACATGAATCCAACGCTGGAGTAATCTTCTGTACTAAACGATCCTAAAGCGTTTCAGCTATTCACATCAGGCACCTTCGGGTGCCTTTTTCATTTCCGAAATACCACTCAACAAACAATAAAACTTTAATTTCATATTAATCAATGTGTTAAGTTCATTTAATAATTAAAATGGAAATTGTTTTTGATTTTGGAAAAAATATAGATAGTCTTAATTCTGCTGAGCGAAAACTACACAACGATCTTTCGTTCGCATCGGGGGCGTGATTTTGGATCTTTGATGAGGAGCAGAGTAATGACTCAACAGGCAACGACGGTCGATGAACTGGCCTTTACCCAGCCGCATGGCGAGCAAGAACAGCAAATTTTGACAGCAGACGCTGTCGAATTCCTGACCGAACTGGTGACCCGCTTTACGCCAACGCGCAATAAGCTGCTGGCGGCACGCATTCATCAGCAGCAGGAAATTGATGATGGCAAGTTGCCTGGGTTTATTTCGGAAACCGCTTCCATTCGCCGTGGTGAGTGGAAAATCCGCGGCATTCCGGATGATTTACAGGATCGGCGCGTCGAAATCACCGGCCCGGTGGAGCGCAAAATGGTGATCAACGCCATGAACGCGAACGTAAAAGTCTTTATGGCAGATTTTGAGGACTCACTGGCGCCGGACTGGCATAAGGTTATCGACGGGCAAATCAATCTGCGCGATGCCGTGAATGGCACCATCAGCTATACCAACGAAGCCGGCAAAATCTATCAACTGAAACCCAATCCGGCGGTTCTGATCTGTCGCGTACGTGGACTGCATCTGCCTGAAAAGCATGTCACCTGGCGTGGCGAAGCCATTCCGGGCAGTCTGTTTGACTTCGCCCTCTATTTCTTCCACAACCACAAGAATCTGCTGGCAAAAGGCAGCGGTCCCTATTTCTATCTGCCGAAAACACAGGCCTGGCAGGAAGCGGCCTGGTGGAGTGAAGTGTTTAGCTTCACGGAAGATCGTTTCAACCTGCCGCGCGGCACCATTAAAGCCACCCTGCTGATTGAAACGCTGCCTGCCGTGTTCCAGATGAACGAAATTCTGCATGCGCTGCGCGACCATATTGTTGGGCTGAACTGTGGACGCTGGGATTACATCTTCAGCTACATCAAAACCCTGAAAAATCATCCCGATCGTGTACTGCCGGATCGCCAGGTGGTCACCATGGATAAACCGTTCCTGAGTGCCTACTCACGCCTGTTGATTAAGACCTGCCACAAGCGTGGGGCCTTTGCGATGGGGGGAATGGCGGCATTTATCCCAAGCAAAGATGCTGAACGTAACAATCAGGTGCTCAACAAGGTGAAAGCCGATAAAGAGCTTGAAGCACGAAATGGCCATGACGGAACGTGGATCGCGCATCCGGGTCTGGCGGATACGGCAATGGACGTCTTCAACCGCGTACTCGGTGAGAACAAAAACCAGCTGTTTGTGACGCGTGATGAGGATGCCCCAACGGCTGAAGAACACCTGCTGGCACCGTGTGCGGGCGAGCGTACGGAAGAGGGCATGCGCGCCAATATCCGCGTAGCCGTCCAGTACATTGAAGCGTGGATCTCCGGTAACGGCTGCGTGCCGATCTACGGCCTGATGGAAGATGCCGCTACCGCCGAGATCTCTCGCACCTCAATCTGGCAGTGGATCCACCATCAAAAAACGCTCAGCAACGGCAAGCCGGTGACCAAATCACTGTTCCGTCAGATGCTGGCCGAAGAGATGCGGGTGATCCAGGACGAACTGGGTGAACACCGCTTCAGCAGCGGACGTTTTGATGACGCCGCACGCCTGATGGAGCAAATCACCACATCCGATGACTTAATCGACTTCCTGACCCTGCCGGGCTACCGCTTCCTGGCGTAATTCACCCCACAACAATATGGAGCATCTGCACATGAAAACCCGTACCCAACAAATCGAAGAATTGAAGAAAGAGTGGACCCAACCTCGCTGGGAAGGCATCCGCCGCCCGTATAGCGCGGAAGAGGTGGTGAAATTGCGTGGCTCGGTCAATCCGGAATGTACCCTGGCGCAGCGCGGCGCGGCGAAAATGTGGGAGCTGCTGCACGGCGGTGCCAAAAAAGGTTACATCAATAGCCTCGGCGCGCTGACTGGCGGCCAGGCCCTGCAGCAGGCGAAAGCCGGCATCGAAGCCATCTATCTTTCCGGCTGGCAGGTTGCGGCGGACGCCAACCTGGCCTCCAGCATGTATCCGGATCAGTCGCTCTATCCGGCAAACTCGGTACCAACCGTGGTGGATCGGATCAACAACACCTTCCGCCGTGCGGATCAGATCCAGTGGGCGGCAGGCATTGAGCCAAACGATCCGCGTTTTATTGACTATTTCCTGCCGATCGTCGCGGATGCGGAAGCGGGATTCGGCGGCGTGCTGAACGCCTTTGAGCTGATGAAATCGATGATTGAGGCCGGTGCAGCGGCCGTTCACTTCGAAGACCAGCTGGCGTCAGTGAAGAAATGCGGACACATGGGCGGGAAAGTCCTTGTCCCAACCCAGGAAGCGATTCAGAAGCTGGTTGCGGCGCGTCTGGCGGCTGACGTGCTCGGCGTACCCACGCTGGTGATTGCCCGTACCGATGCGGATGCGGCTGACCTGATCACCTCTGACTGCGATCCTTACGACAGCGAGTTCATTACCGGTGAACGCACCAGCGAAGGGTTCTATCGTACCCATGCTGGCATTGAACAGGCGATCAGCCGTGGGCTGGCATATGCACCGTATGCGGACCTGGTCTGGTGCGAAACCTCCACGCCGGACCTGGCGCTGGCAAAACGCTTTGCCGATGCTATCCACGCCAAATATCCGGGCAAACTGCTGGCCTATAACTGCTCGCCGTCCTTCAACTGGCAGAAGAAACTGGACGATAAAACCATCGCCAGCTTCCAGCAGCAGCTGTCCGACATGGGCTACAAATATCAGTTCATCACGCTGGCTGGCATTCACAGCATGTGGTTCAACATGTTCGACCTGGCGCATGCCTACGCGCAGGGTGAAGGCATGAAGCATTACGTTGAGAAGGTGCAGCAGCCGGAATTTGCTGCCGGTAAAGAGGGCTATACCTTCGTTTCGCATCAGCAGGAGGTCGGGACCGGTTACTTCGATAACGTAACCACTATCATCCAGGGGGGCACCTCCTCCGTCACCGCCTTAACGGGATCGACGGAAGAAGCCCAGTTCTGAGCCGTGTAATGCCCGGTGGCACGCTGCCGGGCCTGTGAACATACTCCCTCTCCCGTCGGGAGGGGGCCGGGGTGAGGGAGCATGAACAATGTCGCGTGGTCTGGAATTACTGATTGCCCAAACTATTCTGCAGGGCTTCGATGCCCAGTACGGACGTTTCCTGGAAGTCACATCCGGCGCGCAGCAGCGTTTTGAGCACGCCGACTGGCATGCGGTTCAGCAGGCCATGAAGCAGCGAATCCACCTTTACGACCACCATGTGGGTCTGGTGGTTGAGCAGTTGCGCTGCATTACCGACGGCAAAATCCCTGACGCGGAGTTTTTACTGCGCGTGAAGGAGCATTACACCCATCTGTTACCTGATTACCCGCGCTTCGAGATTGCGGAGAGCTTTTTCAACTCCGTCTATTGCCGGTTATTTGACCACCGCTCATTATCTCCTGAGCGGTTATTTATCTTTAGCTCTCAGCCGGAACGCCGCTTTCGCACTATTCCGCGTCCGCTGGCGAAGGATTTCTTTCCCGATCGCGGCTGGGAAAAGCTCCTGCATCGCGTATTAACGGATTTGCCGCTGCGTTTGCCCTGGGAGAATAAAATCCGTGATATCGGCTATATCTCTGCGCATCTCAAGGAGACCTTCGGCGAAGAGGTGCTCGGGCAAAGCCATTTGCAGGTTGCCAATGAGCTTTTTTACCGTAATAAGGCTGCCTGGCTGGTCGGTAAACTGATGACACCGTCGGCCATTGTGCCGTTTCTGTTACCCATCCATCGTACCGATGACGGTGAACTGTTTGTTGATACCTGCCTGACGACCAGCGCCGAGGCCAGCATTGTCTTTGGTTTCGCCCGCTCCTACTTTATGGTGTATGCCCCGCTGCCTGCTGCTCTGGTGGAGTGGTTGCGCGAGATCCTGCCGGGGAAAACCACCGCCGAGCTGTACATGGCCATTGGCTGTCAGAAACACGCCAAGACGGAAAGCTATCGGGAATATCTGCGCTATGTCACCACGGCAGATGAGCAATTTATCGAAGCCCCCGGTATTCGCGGCATGGTGATGCTGGTCTTTACCCTGCCGGGTTTTGATCGGGTGTTAAAGGTCATCAAAGATACGTTCGCGCCGCAGAAGGAGATGACCGCTGCTCACGTCCGCGCCTGCTACCAGCTGGTTAAAGAGCACGATCGCGTCGGGCGAATGGCGGACACCCAGGAGTTCGAGAACTTTGTGCTGGATAAGCAGCAGATCGATCCGGCATTAATGGCGTTATTACTGCAGGAAGCGCCGGCGAAAATCACCGATCTGGGTGACAAAATTGCCATCAGCCATCTCTATATCGAACGCCGCATGATCCCACTCAATATCTGGCTGGAGCAGTCCGAAGGTCAGGCACTGCGGGATGCCATAGAAGAATACGGCAACGCTATCCGTCAGCTTGCCGCCGCGAATATCTTCCCGGGCGACATGCTGTTTAAAAACTTCGGTGTCACCCGTCACGGGCGGGTGGTGTTCTACGATTACGATGAAATTTGCTATATGACTGAGGTGAATTTCCGCGATATACCGCAGCCCCGCTATCCGGAAGATGAACTGTCCGGCGAGCCGTGGTACAGCATCTCACCGGGAGATGTCTTTCCTGAGGAGTTTCGCCACTGGCTGTGCGCTGACCCGCGCATCAGGCCACTGTTTGAAGAGATGCATGATGACCTGTTTCGTGCCAGCTACTGGCGGGGTCTGCAGACGCGCATCAAGAATGGGCATGTGGAAGATGTGTATGCCTATCGCCGCAAACAACGGTTTTGTATCCGGTATGCGGTGTAATGCCCCCTCTCCCGACGGGAGAGGGATTCAGGTGCACCCGATGTTATCGAATCCCGCCATATGCCAGCGTGACCTCTTTCGCCGCCTTAATCACCAGCGCACCTAACTCCGTGACGCGGTCATCGGTCATACGGGAAATCGGTCCGGAGATCGAAATGGCGGCAAACGGCTCGCGGTGCTCGTCAAAGATGCAGGCCGCAATGCAGCGCAGGCCTAACGCATGCTCCTCGTCATCAAACGAATAGCCGCGCTTGCGGGTCAGGGCCAGATCTTCTTTCAGATGTACCGGTGAGACCAGCGTGGCGTGGGTGTAGGCGTGCAGCCCTTTACGGTGCAGCAGTCCGGTGACCTGCTCTTCGCTGAGCTGCGACAGAAACGCTTTCCCCGCCCCGGAGGCATGCATCGGCAGCTTGCCGCCAATCGGTGCCGACATACGCATTAGCTGCGTGCACTGTACCTGGTCGATGATAATGGCCTGATGGTCGCTCTGGTCGAGCACGGCCAGGTTTACCGTCTCGCCGGAATCTTCCATCAGCTTACGCAGAATAGGGTGCACAATCGCCAGCAGGTTGCGGCTCTGCAGGAAGCTGCTGCCGACGATAAACGCATGTGCGCCCACCGCCCAGTGTCCCAGCTCACCCACCTGGCGCACAAAGCCCAGCTGCTGCATCGTGGTCAACAGTCGATGGGTCGTTGAGTTCGGCAGGCCAGCCTGCTGTGCCAGCTCTGTCAGGGCCACGCTGCTGTGCGACTCGGCTATCCATTCCAGCAGCTTCAAACCGCGCGTGAGCGATTGAACCTGTCCGCCCTGAGAGGCGGCGGTGGTGGCAGCAGGTTTTCTGCCGCGTTTAGCGGGAACGGTCGTGACCATGACGAACTCCTTTTTCTGTATCGTGGAAATCATTTTCGTTTTATTTAGTGATTTTGCAACCGTTATCCTGACTGATCGGATGAGTGATAGTGAACATGTCTCATGTTACCGCTGTGTGACTTTTACACCCTGCGAGATTGTGCCAGTATGGACTGCTGGCCTTTTGGCCTGGTTGAGCGTTGTCGGGAGCAAGTGTGAGCAGCAAAGTAGAGCAACTGCGTGCGCAGTTAAATAAACGAATTCTGGTGCTGGACGGCGGCATGGGTACCATGATCCAGGGCTATCGTCTGAGTGAAGACGATTTCCGCGGCGAGCGTTTCGCCGACTGGCCATGCGACCTCAAAGGTAATAACGACCTTCTGGTGCTCAGCAAACCGCAGGTCATTTCGGCGATCCACAACGCGTATTTCGAGGCGGGTGCGGATATTGTCGAAACCAACACCTTTAACTCGACAACCATCGCCATGGCGGATTACCAGATGGAATCCCTCTCGGCGGAGATAAACCTTGCCGCGGCAAAGCTGGCCCGCGCCTGCGCTGATGAATGGACCGCCCGTACGCCGGACAAACCGCGCTACGTGGCCGGGGTGCTTGGCCCGACCAACCGCACCGCGTCGATTTCACCCGATGTGAACGACCCGGCCTTTCGTAACATCAGCTTTGATCAGCTGGTGGCGGCATATCGTGAATCGACCAAAGCGCTGGTGGAAGGCGGTTCCGATCTGATCCTGATTGAAACGGTATTCGATACCCTCAATGCCAAAGCCGCGATTTACGCGGTGAAAGAGGAGTTCGAGGCGCTGGGCGTCGACCTGCCGATCATGATTTCCGGTACCATCACCGACGCCTCTGGTCGTACCCTCTCCGGCCAGACCACAGAAGCTTTTTACAACTCCCTGCGTCACGCTGAAGCGCTCTCTTTCGGCCTGAACTGCGCGCTGGGTCCCGATGAGCTGCGCCAGTATGTGCAGGAACTTTCGCGCATCGCTGAATGCTATGTCACCGCACACCCGAACGCCGGCCTGCCGAACGCCTTTGGTGAATACGATCTGGATGCAGACACCATGGCGGCGCAAATCCGCGAGTGGGCCGAATCCGGTTTTCTGAATATCGTCGGTGGTTGCTGCGGTACCACGCCAGAGCATATTGCCGCGATGAGCAATGCGGTGGCGGGTCTGCCGCCGCGTCAACTGCCTACGCTGCCGGTTGCCTGCCGTTTGGCCGGCCTTGAGCCGTTGACCATCGGTGACGACAGCCTGTTTGTGAACGTCGGGGAGCGGACTAACGTGACCGGTTCGGCGAAATTCAAACGGCTGATTAAAGAAGAGAAGTACAGTGAAGCGCTGGACGTGGCCCGCCAGCAGGTTGAGAGCGGCGCCCAGATCATCGACATCAATATGGATGAGGGGATGCTCGACGCCGAAGCGGCGATGGTGCGCTTCCTCAACCTGATTGCCGGTGAGCCGGACATTGCCCGGGTGCCGATCATGATTGACTCCTCTAAGTGGGAAGTCATCGAGAAAGGGCTGAAGTGTATTCAGGGTAAAGGCATTGTTAACTCCATCTCGATGAAAGAAGGCGTTGATACCTTTATCCACCACGCGACGATGGTGCGCCGTTATGGTGCCGCCGTGGTGGTGATGGCCTTCGATGAAATGGGCCAGGCCGATACCCGTGCGCGCAAAATTGAGATTTGTCGCCGCGCATACAAAATTCTGACCGAAGAGGTGGGTTTCCCGCCGGAAGACATCATCTTCGATCCGAACATTTTCGCGGTTGCCACCGGTATTGAAGAGCACAATAACTACGCGCAGGACTTTATTGGCGCGTGTGAAGACATCAAACGCGAGCTGCCGCATGCGCTGATCTCCGGCGGCGTATCGAACGTGTCATTCTCCTTCCGCGGTAACGATCCGGTGCGTGAAGCTATCCACGCCGTGTTCCTCTATTACGCTATCCGTAACGGTATGGACATGGGGATCGTTAACGCCGGACAGCTGGCCATTTACGACGACCTGCCGGCAGAATTGCGCGATGCCGTAGAAGACGTGATCCTCAACCGGCGTGATGACGCCACCGAGCGCATGCTGGATCTGGCCGAGAAATACCGCGGCAGTAAATCCGATGCATCGGTAAACATTCAGCAGGCGGAGTGGCGTGCCTGGGACGTGAAAAAACGTCTGGAATACTCACTCGTAAAAGGGATTACCGAGTTTATTGAACAGGACACCGAAGAAGCACGTCAGCAATCGACGCGCCCGATTGAAGTGATCGAAGGGCCGCTGATGGATGGCATGAACGTGGTCGGCGATCTGTTTGGCGAAGGCAAAATGTTCCTGCCGCAGGTGGTGAAATCCGCACGCGTCATGAAGCAGGCGGTGGCCTATCTCGAACCCTTTATCGAAGCCAGCAAAGAGAAAGGCTCCAGCAACGGTAAAATGGTGATCGCCACCGTGAAGGGCGACGTGCATGACATCGGTAAGAACATTGTGGGCGTCGTACTGCAGTGTAATAACTACGAGATTATCGATCTTGGCGTGATGGTGCCGGCGGATAAAATCCTCAAAACCGCGCGCGAAGTGAATGCTGACCTGATTGGACTTTCCGGGCTGATTACCCCGTCGCTGGACGAGATGGTCAACGTGGCGAAAGAGATGGAACGTCAGGGCTTTACCATTCCACTGCTGATTGGCGGGGCGACAACGTCCAAAGCGCACACGGCGGTGAAAATCGAGCAGAACTACAGTGGCCCGACGGTTTATGTGCAAAACGCCTCGCGTACCGTGGGCGTCGTGTCGGCATTGTTGTCTGCCACCCAGCGTGATGATTTTGTCGCGCGTACCCGCAAAGAGTACGAGACCGTGCGTATTCAGCATGGCCGTAAGAAACCGCGGACGCCGCCGGTGACACTCCAGGCCGCACGCGATAACGATCTGGCGTTTGACTGGGCCAGCTATACGCCCCCTGTGGCGCATCGTCTGGGCGTTCAGGACGTCACTGCCAGCATCGAGACGCTGCGTAACTACATCGACTGGACACCGTTCTTCATGACCTGGTCACTGGCGGGCAAATATCCCCGCATCCTTGAAGATGAGGTGGTCGGGGAAGAAGCCAAACGCCTGTTCAACGACGCCAACGAAATGCTTGACCAGTTGAGCGCGCAGAAAAGCCTCAACCCGCGCGGCGTGGTGGGCCTGTTCCCGGCGAACCGTGTGGGCGACGACATCGAAATTTATCGCGACGAGACCCGCACGCACGTGCTGGCAGTAAGTCGCCATCTGCGCCAGCAAACCGAGAAAGTGGGCTTTGCTAACTACTGCCTGGCCGATTTCGTTGCACCGAAGCTTTCCGGGAAAGCGGATTATATCGGGGCGTTTGCCGTGACCGGGGGTCTTGAGGAAGATGCGCTGGCGGAGGCGTTCGACGCGCAGCACGATGATTACAATAAAATCATGGTGAAAGCGATTGCCGATCGTCTGGCGGAAGCCTTCGCAGAGTATCTCCACGAGCGCGTGCGCAAGGTACACTGGGGCTACGCGGCCAATGAGAACCTCAGCAACGAGGAGCTGATCCGCGAAAACTACCAGGGGATTCGTCCGGCTCCGGGCTATCCAGCCTGCCCGGAACACACCGAAAAGGGCACTATCTGGACATTGCTGGATGTAGAAGCCCATACCGGCATGAAGCTCACCGAGTCTTTCGCCATGTGGCCTGGGGCATCGGTGTCCGGCTGGTATTTCAGCCATCCCGACAGCAAATACTTCGCCGTCGCGCAGCTGCAGCGCGATCAGATTGAAGATTACGCCCTGCGCAAAGGCATGAGTGTCTCAGAGGTTGAACGCTGGCTGGCTCCCAATTTAGGCTACGACGCTGACTAACGTCACTTTTCCTTACAACAAACAGGGCGCTCATTGGGCGCCCTGTCTCTTTCTTACGTTTAAACCCTTATACTGAATCATAAAAACGTAGAACGATAAGGAGGAGAACCTTCCGTGCTGACCCTGTTACACTTGCTTTCCGCAATAGCACTGCTGGTATGGGGCACGCATATTGTCCGTACCGGCGTTATGCGCGTCTTTGGCGCGCGCTTACGCACCGTTCTCAGCAGCAGCGTTGAGAAGAAGCCGCTCGCCTTCTGCGCGGGCATCGGCGTGACGGCACTGGTGCAGAGCAGTAATGCGACGACCCTGCTCGTGACCTCGTTTGTGGCGCAAGATCTGGTGGCGCTGGCACCCGCGCTGGTCATTGTGCTGGGCGCTGACGTGGGGACCGCGCTGATGGCGCGTATCCTGACCTTCGATCTCTCCTGGCTGTCGCCGCTGCTGATTTTTATCGGTGTCATCTTCTTCCTTGGCCGTAAGCAGACGCGTGCCGGACAGCTTGGCCGCGTGGGGATTGGCCTTGGGTTGATCCTGCTGGCGCTGGAGCTGATTGTGCAGGCGGTGACCCCCATCACCGAGGCCAACGGCGTTCAGGTCATCTTTGCCTCGCTGACCGGGGACATCATGCTGGATGCGTTGATCGGCGCGGTATTTGCCATCGTCAGTTACTCCAGCCTGGCCGCTGTGCTGCTGACGGCGACGTTAACCGCCGCGGGGGCGATCTCTTTCCCGGTCGCGCTGTGTCTGGTGATCGGGGCCAACCTTGGCTCTGGCCTGCTGGCGATGCTCAATAACAGCGCTGCAAACGCTGCTGCCCGGCGCGTGGCGCTCGGAAGCCTGCTGTTTAAGCTGGTGGGCAGCCTGATTATTCTGCCGTTTGTCTATCCGCTGGCCAACCTGATGGACAATCTCCCGTTACCGAAGGCTGAGCTGGTTATCTATTTCCACGTGTTTTACAACCTGGTGCGTTGCCTGGCGATGGTGCCTTTTGCTGAACCCATGGCCCGCTTCTGCGAACGGCTTATCCGGGATGAACCGGAGCTGGATGCGCGTCTGAAACCTAAGCATCTGGACACTTCCGCGCTGGATACCCCGGCGCTGGCGCTGGCTAATGCCGCGCGCGAGACGCTGCGCATGGGCGATGCCATGGAAACGATGCTTGAAGGGCTGCAAAAGGTCATGCACGGAGAGCCGCGAGAAGAGAAAGAGCTGCGCAGGCTGGCGGACGATATCAACGTGCTCTATACCGCTATCAAGCTCTACCTGGCGCGTATTCCGCAGGATGAACTGGCAGAGGAAGAGTCCCGCCGCTGGGCGGAAATCATCGAAATGTCGCTTAACCTCGAGCAGGCCTCGGATATCGTTGAGCGTATGGGAAGTGAAATTGCTGACAAATCCCTTGCCGCGCGCCGCGCCTTCTCGGTTGAAGGCCTGAAGGAGCTGGAGGCGCTGCACGAGCAGTTGCTGAGCAACCTGAAGCTGGCAATGCTGGTCTTCTTCTCCAGCGACGTACCGAGCGCACGCCGCTTGCGTCGTAACAAACATCGCTTCCGTATCCTCAACCGGCGCTACTCGCACGCCCACGTTGAACGACTGCACCAGCAGAACGTCCAGAGCATTGAAACCAGCTCCCTGCACCTGGGGTTGCTGGGGGACATGAAGCGTCTCAACTCGTTATTCTGCGCGGTCGCTTATAGCGTCATGGAGCAGCCGGATGAAGACGACGATCGAGATGAATATTAATCTCTGAAAGCGCCTTGATAAGGTGGTTAACCACAAAACCAGCAGGTTTACGCCGGGCATGATGCCCGGTAACCGTCGGCTAATCTTTTTACCAGCCCAAACCTAAGGTATATTTCGCCTTTACAGGAGAAACTATGCTGCCAACTCAATCAACACGATTAAACAAATACATTAGCGAGAGCGGGATCTGCTCACGTCGCGAGGCGGACCGTTACATTGAACAGGGTAACGTGTTCCTCAACGGCAAACGCGCCACCATCGGTGACCAGGTCGTCCCCGGTGACGTGGTCAAAGTGAATGGTCAGCTCATTGAACCGCGTGATGCGGAAGACCTGGTATTTATCGCGTTGAATAAGCCGGTTGGCATCGTCAGTACCACGGAAGACGGCGAGCGGGACAACATTGTTGATTTCGTTAACCACAGCAGCCGTATCTTCCCGATTGGCCGCCTTGATAAAGACTCACAGGGGCTGATTTTCCTGACCAACCACGGCGATCTGGTGAACAAAATTCTGCGTGCCGGTAACGACCACGAGAAAGAGTACATCGTCACGGTCAATAAGCCGATCACGGACGACTTTATCCGCGGTATGGGCGCAGGTGTGCCGATTCTGGGGACCGTCACGAAGAAGTGCAAGGTGAAGAAAGAGGCGCCGTTTGCTTTCCGCATTACCCTTGTGCAGGGCTTAAACCGTCAGATCCGCCGGATGTGCGAGCACTTCGGTTATGACGTGGTGAAGCTCGAACGTACGCGCATTATGAACGTGAGTCTGTCCGGTATTCCACTGGGCGAGTGGCGTGATTTAACGGATGACGAACTGATTGAGCTGTTCAGGCTCATCGAGAATTCATCGTCTGAAGCGAAGCCAAAAACGAAAGCCAAACCGAAAACCCAGGCCATTAAGCGCCCGGTGGTGAAAGCGCCGCCATCAGAAGAGAAAAGCCGCGGCAAGCCTGCGGGCAAACGCTTCGTCCAGCCGGGGCGTAAAAAGAAAGGGCGCTAATTAGCGCCTTCCACGGGGTGAGGTATTGGCTGACCAGGAAAAGGTCGCTTCTTTATCGGGTTTATAAGCCTGCTCTTTTTTCAGCTTGCGGGCTTGTTTCGCCTCAGTTTCACGCTGAGCCATCAATTTATCGATGTACTCTTTTTTAACCTGATTAGTTTCGGCGTTAGTCAGCGTGCGGCCATGGGCGATACGAGCGCGGTCGAGGAGCGTTTTTAGTTCGCGCTGCTCAGCTTCCGTCATGTCTTTCTGGGTCAAACGTGGTGTAGCCATTGCTGAAGCCTCCTGAAGGGGAGGCTCCAGTGTAAAGCAAGCGAAGGAAATTAACCCTGTTTCACTGCATCTTTTTTCGCGGGCTCATTAATGGGTTTGCCTGACCAGTAGCCTGCCAGCAGCGAGCCGGACAGATTATGCCAGACGGAGAACAGCGCACCCGGCAGGGCTGCCAGCGGCGAGAAGTAGATCTTGCCCAGTGCTGCGGCCAGCCCCGAGTTTTGCATCCCCACTTCGATTGCCAGCGTACGACAGGTGGATTCGTCGAAACCAAACAGCTTCCCGCCCCAGTAACCGCCCAAAAGACCAAGGGTGTTATGCAACACCACCGCGATGATCACCACAAAGCCCACTGAGGCAATGTGCGATGCAGAGCCGGCAACCACGGCGCTGATGATAGCCAGAATACAGACCATCGAGAAGGCAGGCAGGTACGGTTCAACGGCTTTGACAACGCGTGGGAACAGATGGTGAATCACCAGGCCCAGCGCAATCGGGATCACCACAATCTGCAGAATACTGAGCAGCATCCCCATGACGTCTACCTGAATCTGCGCATCCACATACAGACGCGTTAACAGCGGCGTGGCAATCACGCCCACCAGCGTTGAAACGGAAGAGATGGTCACCGAGAGCGCCACATCACCTTTTGCCAGGTAAATCATCACATTGGATGCCGTGCCGCTGGCCACGCTGCCGACCAGCACCATACCGGCGGATAAATCTGGCGGCATTTTAAAGGCCATGGCCAGCAGCCAGGCCGCAAGCGGCATGACCAGATAGTGCAGGAAAATCCCTGCCGCTACGGGGGCCGGGCGCGACAGAACGCGTTTGAAGTCGTCAATTTTCAGGTGTACGCCCATGCCGAGCATAATCAGCATCAGCAGCGTCGTGACCCACGGGCCAATGCCCGTAAAGTGGGTGGGAGTGTAATACGCGAGTACGGAAAGCAGCAGTGCCCACAACGGGAACAGCCGGGTGATGGCGGATAACATAGATAGTCCTTGCAGTATTGTCGTGTTGTTTAGTTATAAAAAAGCCGGGTCTGTGCCCGGCTTATAGATATTGTTTATCGTGCTAACGAATTTTATTCAAACAAATTCTGATGAAGTTTTTGCACGACCTGCTCGGCCTGATCGGCTGGCACCAGGAAGCAGAGGTTGTAGCTGGAGGCGCCGTAGCAAATCATACGAATGCTGAACGGGTCGAGTACGCCGAAGACCTCTTTGCCCACGCCGCAGGCACGCGACAGCTTGTTGCCGATGATGGCAACCAGCGCCAGATCTTCTTCCACTTCCACGCGGCACAACTCAGAGAGTTCGATCAGCAACGACTGCGTCAGCAGGGTGTCGCCGGTTGACGTGGAGCCAGTGGTGTCCAGCGTCAGCGCGATGCTCACTTCGGATGTGGTGATCAAATCCACGGAGATATTATGGCGCGCGAGGATGCCAAACACTTCCGCCAGGAAACCGCGAGAATGCAGCATATTGTGGCTGTGCAGCGTCACCAGCGTCTGGCGGCGGCGCAGGGCCAGCGCTCGGAACAATGGCGGGTTTTCGGTTTTCTTGCACACCAGCGTACCGCCTGCTTTGGGATCCTTACTGGAGCCAACGAAGACCGGGATATCGCTGCGCACGGCCGGCAACAGCGTCGCCGGGTGCAATACTTTCGCGCCGAAGGTGGCCATTTCGGCCGCCTCTTCAAACGCGATCACATCAATGCGTTTCGCCGCAGAGACCACGCGCGGGTCGGTGGTGTAAATACCCGGCACGTCAGTCCAGATATCCACACGGGTGGCATGCAGCGCTTCGCCGAGCAGGGCTGCCGTATAGTCACTGCCACCGCGGCCAAGCGTTGTTGTACGGCCTTTGGCTTCGCTACCGATAAAGCCCTGAGTGATCACCATCCCTTCTGCCAGGCGCGGAGCCAGTTGCTGCTGGGTCAGTTCGGCCAGCATTTCAACATCCGGCTCGGCACGGCCAAAGCGATCGCTGGTGCGCATGACTTTACGCACGTCAAACCATTGAGCATGGACGTTACGCTCGCGGAGGATCTCCACGAACAGCAGCGTGGACATCAGCTCGCCGTGGCTGACCAGTTCATCGGTCAGCGCGGTGGAGGTCGCCAGAGAGGCGGCTTCAGCCAGGGTAGTGATATTTTCCAGCAGGCGTTCCACTTCCTCACGGATCACGTTCGGATTCTGCAGACGTTCAAGGATGTTGAACTGAATTTTGCGCAGTGCGTCCAGCTTAACGAAACGTTCGGTTGCTTCCAGTCCTTCAGACAGAGAAACCAGCAGGTTCGTCACGCCAGCAGAGGCGGAAAGCACCACCAGGCGGGTATTCGGATCGGCCAGCACCACATCGGCGCTGCGGTTCATGGCATCGTAATCGGCCACACTGGTGCCGCCAAATTTGGCGACCACAAAACTCGTCATAACAACCTCGTGTCAGGGAATGAATAAAGCGACCTTGGCACAAGAATGAAACGAGAACAGGTGCAGGCGCAAAATACGGCCCTATAAATAAAATGTGGGGGAGGTCCTGTCAATGCTGGGATTATGCGGATTTTTTATGGGGGGGTACCCCTCAGTAACAGGACTTATAACAGGGCCATATTTTATGCTCCTTTTTACCGCCTTTTGACCGACATTTCGCCGCCCCTGAAGGGCGTTTCAGCAGCTATACTTTTCGGGTCTTTTCACCTGTGTTTGATGCAGGCCAGGGCAATGGCATAAAAACCATCACAATTTTTATTTGCAGGCGCTACAATCGACCGCAGTCACAATTCTCAAATCAGAAGAGTATTGCTAATGAAAAACATCAACCCAACGCAGACCGCTGCCTGGCAGGCACTACAGAAACATTATGATGAAATGAAAGACGTCACCATCGCGGACCTGTTCGCGAAAGATGCCGATCGTTTCAATAAGTTCTCCGCGACCTTCGATGACCTGATGCTGGTGGATTTCTCCAAAAACCGCATTACCGAAGAAACGCTGGCGAAGCTGCAGGATCTGGCGAAAGAGACTGAGCTGGCCGACGCCATCAAATCCATGTTCTCCGGTGAGAAGATCAACCGCACCGAAGACCGTGCCGTGCTGCACGTGGCGCTGCGTAACCGTAGCAATACTCCGATTATCGTTGACGGCAAAGATGTGATGCCGGAAGTGAACGCAGTGCTGGAAAAGATGAAAGCTTTCTCTGAAGCGATCATCTCCGGAAGCTGGAAAGGCTACACCGGCAAACCGATTACGGATGTCGTTAACATCGGTATCGGCGGGTCTGACCTCGGCCCATTCATGGTCACCGAAGCGCTGCGCCCATACAAAAACCACCTCAACATGCACTTTGTTTCTAACGTCGATGGTACCCACATCGCCGAGGTGCTGAAGAACGTGAATCCAGAAACGACCCTGTTCCTGGTCGCGTCTAAAACCTTCACCACTCAGGAAACCATGACCAACGCCCACAGCGCGCGCGACTGGTTCCTGAAAACCGCAGGCGACAACAAGCACGTGGCGAAACACTTCGCCGCGCTGTCGACCAACGGGAAAGCCGTTAGCGAGTTCGGTATCGACACTGCGAACATGTTCGAGTTCTGGGACTGGGTGGGGGGTCGTTACTCTCTGTGGTCCGCTATCGGCCTGTCGATCGTCCTCTCCGTCGGCTTCGACAACTTTGTTGAGCTGCTCTCCGGCGCGCATGCGATGGATAAACACTTCTCCACCACCGCACCTGAGAAAAACCTGCCTGTGCTGCTGGCGCTGATTGGTATCTGGTACAACAACTTCTTCGGGGCTGAAACCGAAGCGATTCTGCCATACGACCAGTACATGCACCGTTTTGCGGCCTACTTCCAGCAGGGCAACATGGAATCCAATGGTAAATACGTTGACCGTAACGGTAACGCCGTGGATTACCAGACTGGCCCAATCATCTGGGGCGAGCCAGGCACTAACGGCCAGCATGCGTTCTATCAGCTGATCCACCAGGGCACCAAAATGGTTCCGTGCGATTTCATCGCCCCGGCCATTACCCATAACCCGCTGTCAGACCACCATCCGAAGCTGCTGTCTAACTTCTTCGCACAGACTGAAGCGCTGGCGTTCGGTAAGTCTCGTGACGTGGTTGAGCAGGAATACCGCGACCAGGGTAAAGATCCGGCCACGCTGGACCACGTTGTGCCGTTCAAAGTGTTCGAAGGCAACCGTCCAACCAACTCCATCCTGCTGCGCGAAATTACGCCGTTCAGCCTGGGTGCGCTGATTGCCCTGTACGAGCATAAGATCTTCACTCAGGGCGCTATCCTGAACATCTTCACCTTTGATCAGTGGGGCGTTGAGCTGGGTAAACAGCTGGCAAACCGTATCCTGCCTGAACTGGGTGACGATAACGCGATTAACAGCCACGACAGCTCCACAAATGGTTTGATCAACCGTTATAAAGCATGGCGCGCGTAATTAAAGTGTCATGAAAAAGTGCCGGCGAAATGCCGGCATTTTTTTATCGGATAATTCCTGATGTCTGTTATTAAACTCAAATTCCGGCAGTGAGTTTAATCTGAAAATAGCCGTTAACCTGTTAATTGCTGCGGTTTATTTTAGGAAAATACGGATAATTACCGTCACGGGATCTAATTCTATTTCATTGATTTATATAATTTATATTATTATCTAATCGTCCTTTTGTTTCCATTTTATCCAATTGTCCGAAAACCCTTCTTCTATTTACCCCTACGGCAAACCCTCTCCTTTAGTTGTGTATACTCGAATCCGCCTGAAATTCTTTTTGGGCAAATCTCCATTCATTAAATGAAGGGAAATTCTTATGAAGAAAGTACTGTATGGCATTTTCGCCATATCTGCGCTTGCGGCGACATCTGTTAATGCGGCTCCGGTTCAGGTCGGAGAAGCGGCAGGTTCGGCTGCGACGTCTGCGTCTGCGGGGATTTCTACCGCGTCCAGCGCCAGCACCGTAAGTTCAGCCGTGGGTGTCGCCCTGGCGGCAACCGGTGGCGGTGATGGCTCCAATACCGGAACCACGACCACCACGACCACCAGCACCCAGTAATAACGGGTGTTTTAATCATAACCACACTTCGGTGTGGTTATTCTGGCTTTTCAGTAGCCTTCGGGACCTGTAGACCGGGTAAGCGCAGCATCACCCGGCAATAATGCGGAGAAGAGTCGTGAAGCGACCTGGGATCATCCTGATTTGTCTGCTTTTGCAGGCATGCTCGGCCACCACCAAAGGGCTGGGCCATTCACTGTGGGAAAGCATGTTCGGTACGCCGGGCGTGCATCTGACCGATGACGAACTTCAGAACATGCCCTATGCCAGTCAGTACATGCAGCTCAACGATGGCCCACAGCTGTTTGTGGTGCTCGCTTTCGATGAAAACGGGCAGCAGAAATGGGTGACGCAGGATCAGGCCACCATCGTAACGCAGCATAGCCGTATCGTGAAAACCCTGCTCGGGGGCGACAACCTGCTTGAAGTCAACAATCTCGCCGCCGATCCGCTGAACAAGCCGAACCAGATAACCGACGGGGCAAGCTGGACCCGCACGATGGGCTGGACCGAACACAAGCAGGTTCGCTATGCCACCGCCCGCTCCACCTTCCGCTGGGATGGCACGGACAGCGTCAATGTGGGCAGCGACGAAACCCGGGTTCGCGTGCTGGATGAAGAGGTCACTACCGATCAGGCAACCTGGCATAACCGCTTCTGGGTGGACGATGACGGCCAGATACGCCAGTCGTTACAGTATCTTGGTGCCGGATTCTTCCCGGTCAAAACCACGCTGATCAAGGCCGCGAAATCATGAAAACACTAATTCGCGTGGCGCTGATCGCAAGCTTTGCTACGCCGCTCGCATGGTCTGCCGGGACGGTAAAAGTCTATACGCAGGACAATACGAAGCCTAAAACATTGACCAACGCCGGACACTTGATCGATCTCGTCGGCCAGCCAAGGCTGGCGAACAGCTGGTGGCCGGGTGCGGTCATCAGTGAACGACAGGCGACGGTGGTGGCGGAGCAACAACATAACGCGCTGCTCGCCAGGCTGAC
Source organism: Enterobacter sp. R-25 (assembly GCF_049913205.1). Lineage (NCBI taxonomy): Bacteria > Pseudomonadati > Pseudomonadota > Gammaproteobacteria > Enterobacterales > Enterobacteriaceae > Enterobacter > Enterobacter sp. R-25. The sequence goes on from NZ_CP183982.1 coordinate 266,548, forward strand.
AGGGCTGGCGGAGCAGGAAGAGGGTGACGACGCGGCGGCCATTAACAGCCTTCGCCAGCAGCTTAAGGCGCTGAAGGTCACCGGACGGTTGCCGGTCAATCTCGATCCGGACCACGTTCGCGTCGCGGAAACGGCTAACCCGTCACTGGAAGGCGAGTACACGCTCTGGCTACCTGTTCAGCCTTCTACCATTACCGTGTTCGGGCTTGTCAGCAGTCCGGGTGACAAGCCGTTTATGCCGGGTCGCGATGTGGCGAGCTATCTCGATGAACAACATCTGTTGAGCGGTGCTGATAAGAGCTACGCATGGGTGGTGTACCCGGACGGCCAAACGCAAAAAGCACCGGTAGCCTACTGGAATAAACGCCATATCGAACCGATGCCAGGCAGCGTCATTTTTGTCGGTTTTGCCGACCATTTCTGGACGAAGGCATATGACGGGCTGAACGCCGATATCCTTCACTCCCTGAAACAGCGGATACCGGAATAATGAAAAGAACCTATCTCTATAGCATGCTGGCGTTGTGCGTGAGTGCCGCCTGCCATGCAGAAACGTATCCGGCACCCATTGGCCCGTCTCAGTCAGATTTCGGCGGCGTCGGTTTACTGCAAACGCCTACCGCGCGCATGGCGCGGGAAGGGGAAATCAGCCTCAACTACCGCGATAACGATCAGTATCGCTACTACTCCGCCGCTGTACAGCTGTTTCCGTGGCTCGAAACCACGCTGCGCTACACTGATGTGCGCACCAAACGGTACAGCAGCGTCGAGTCCTTCTCCGGCGATCAGACCTACAAAGATAAAGCGTTCGACGTGAAGCTGCGTCTGTGGGAAGAGAGTTACTGGATGCCGCAGGTCTCTGTTGGCGCACGGGATATCGGCGGTACCGGTCTGTTTGATGCGGAATACGTGGTGGCCAGCAAAGCCTGGGGACCGTTTGATTTCTCACTCGGTCTCGGCTGGGGGTATCTGGGGACCAGCGGCAACGTGAAAAACCCGTTCTGCTCCTACAGCGACAAATATTGCTATCGCGATAACAGCTATCAGAAAGCGGGCTCCATCAACGGCGACCAGATGTTCCACGGCCCGGCCTCGCTGTTTGGCGGCGTAGAGTACCAGACGCCCTGGCAGCCGCTGCGCCTGAAGCTGGAATACGAAGGGAATGATTATTCACAGGATTTCGCCGGCAAGATTGAGCAGAAGAGCAAATTTAACGTCGGTGCCATTTACCGTGTGGCTGACTGGGCTGACGTTAACCTCAGCTATGAGCGTGGCAATACCGTGATGTTTGGCGTGACGCTGCGTACCAACTTTAACGATATGCGGCCACACTACAACGACAACGCGCGGCCTGCCTACCAGCCGGAGCCGCAGGATGCCATTCTGCAGCACTCCGTCGTGGCGAACCAACTGACCCTGCTGAAATACAACGCCGGCCTGGCGGATCCGAAGATTCAGGTGAAAGGCGATACGCTGTACGTGACCGGCGAGCAGGTGAAATACCGCGACTCGCGGGAAGGGATCGAGCGCGCCAACCGGATTATCATGAACGATCTGCCGGACGGGATCAGCACGATCCGCGTGACCGAAAACCGTCTGAACATGCCGCAGGTCACGACGGAAACGGATGTCGCCAGCCTTAAGCGCCATCTGGAAGGCGAACCGCTTGGGCATGAAACCGAGCTGGTGCAAAAACGCGTTGAGCCAGTGGTGCCAGACACCACCGAGCAGGGCTGGTATATCGATAAGTCGCGCTTTGATTTCCATATCGATCCGGTACTGAACCAGTCTGTTGGTGGGCCAGAAAACTTCTACATGTATCAGTTGGGCGTCATGGCGACGGCGGATCTGTGGGTCACCGACCACCTGCTGACCACCGGCAGCCTGTTCGGTAACCTTGCCAACAACTACGACAAGTTCAACTATACCAACCCGCCGAACGACTCGAAGCTGCCGCGCGTGCGTACTCGCGTACGTGAATATGTGCAGAACGACGCTTACGTAAACAACCTGCAGGCCAACTACTTCCAGTACTTTGGTAACGGTTTCTACGGCCAGGTTTACGGCGGTTATCTTGAAACGATGTTTGGCGGCGCGGGGGCTGAAGTGCTCTACCGTCCGGTAGACAGCAACTGGGCGTTTGGTCTTGATGCCAACTACGTGAAACAGCGTGACTGGCGCAGCGCGCAGGACATGATGAAGTTCACCGACTACAGCGTTAAAACCGGCCATCTGACGGCCTACTGGACGCCGTCGTTTGCCCCCGACGTACTGGTGAAAGCCAGCGTTGGTCAGTATCTGGCGGGGGATAAAGGCGGCACGCTGGATATCTCTAAACACTTCGACAGCGGTGTGGTGGTCGGTGGCTATGCCACGATCACTAACGTCTCGCCGGACGAGTACGGGGAAGGGGACTTCACCAAAGGCGTGTACGTCTCCATTCCGCTGGATCTGTTCTCGTCAGGCCCAACCCGCAGCCGTGCGGCAATTGGCTGGACGCCGCTGACGCGTGACGGTGGTCAGCAGCTGGGGCGTAAATTCCAGCTGTACGACATGACCAGCGATAAGAACATCAACTTCAGATGATGCGTGAGTGCCCGGTAGCGTTACGCCTGCCGGGCACCTTACAAACGCCGCAACAGTCTCGCCGGGTTCCCGGCGTAAACCCCTTTCTCGGTGATGGACTTTGTCACCACGCTTCCCGCCCCAATCACCGCCCCATCGCAAATTGAGACAGCCAGAATGGTGGCCCCGCTGCCGATTGAAACGTCGTTGCCCACGCGAATGTGTCCCCAGCTGCGCCGGTCGGCATTGGGTTTACCGTCGCGGAACATATCGTTGGCGAACATCACCCCATGGCCAATGAAACAGCGCTCGCCGACGGTGACATACTCGCAGATGAAGGTATGGGACTGAATTTTGCTATCAGCACCGATGTGCGAGTTAGCCTGGATTTCAACAAACGGGCCGATAAAGACGTTATCGCCCAGCGAACATTCATAAAGATTCGCGGGTTCGTAAATGACGACGTTTTCGCCGCAGACAACATGACGAATAGCCGCCTGGCGTTGCTCTGGCATACATCTCCTTAGACTGGCATCGACATAATATGGAGGGTGCTGGTTTGTGCCGCAGTGACGAAGAGGGTGTCTTTGACATGTTTCAGCCCCTGCGCTTCGTAAAACCGGCGTGCGCGAGGGTTCTTTTCGAGGACTTCCAGCCACAGCAGATTTTCCGAACAGGCTTTTGCCTGGCGAATCACTTCCGCAAGGAGTTGCTCGCCGTAGCGGTGTCCCGTGGCATCCGGCAATAAATAGAGTTTATGCAGGAGCGTACCCGACAGCCCCTCGGGCTCGATGGTCTGCTGGGTTGAGAATTTTGCGAAACCGACGGGTGTCTGTGCGCTGGCAATGAGCCAGTAAGTGCCCGGCTGCATCAGGCTGTCTGCTATCGCCTGCGGCGCGTATTCCTGCTCAAGAAAGGCGGCAAGCTCTGTCTGGCTTTCCCATAGATGCCCAAAGTGATGCCGGTAGCTGGCATACCCCATTTCACTCAGCTGTTTTGCATCATCCACGGTGGCGCGTTGAATGGTTAATTTCATCATCCCTTCGTCGAAATAAGCGTGTCACAGTGCAACATGCCACAGCGCTGAACATAATATAAACAAAAAATATAGATCACCGTCACATTTTTGCGTTATACAGGAACCTCGCCCTGGAGAATGAGGTGCTCTATGACATCCCTGACTCGCCCGCGCGTTGAGTTTATCTCAACAATCCTCCAGACCGTGCTGAACCTCGGTCTGCTGAGCCTTGGCCTGATACTGGTCGTCTTTTTAGGCAAAGAGACGGTGCATCTGGCGGATGTGCTGTTCGCCCCTGAACAAACCAGCAAATATGAGCTGGTGGAAGGCCTGGTGGTTTACTTTCTCTACTTTGAATTTATCGCGCTGATTGTGAAGTATTTCCAGTCGGGCTTTCACTTCCCGCTACGCTATTTTGTTTACATCGGGATCACCGCGATTGTGCGGCTGATCATCGTGGATCATACCTCCCCGCTCGACGTACTGATCTATTCGGCGGCGATCCTGCTGCTGGTGATCACGCTCTGGCTGTGCAATTCGAAACGGCTGAAACGGGAATAAAAAAATGGCGGCCCGGAGGCCGCCTAACAACAGTCACAAGTTGGGTCAATACAATACGTCTAAAGTTGAGGGTTGCAGTGGCATAACAAATGAAACTTAACCTTTCACACCGCCCGCCGTCAGGCCATTCACCAGCCAGCGCTGCGCCAGCAGGAACACGACAGTGATAGGGATGGCGGAGAGTACAGCCGCCGCAGCAAAGTCGCCCCACAAATAGTTCTGCGGATTGAGGTATTGCTGCATACCGACGGCCAGCGTATAGCTGTTGACATCACGCAGTAACAGGGAAGCGACCGGCACTTCGGTGATGGCTGCGATAAACGACAGGATAAAGACCACCGCCAGGATCGGCACCGACAGCGGCAGAAGCACCAGACGGAATGCCTGCCACGGGGTCGCGCCATCCAGCGCCGCCGCTTCTTCCAGCGAGCCGTCAATGGTTTCGAAATACCCTTTGATGGTCCACACATGCAGCGCGATACCGCCAAGATAGGCGAAGATGACGCCACCGTGGGTGTTCAGGCCGATAAACGGCACATACTGGCCCAGTCGGTCAAACAAGGCATACAACGCCACCAGTGACAGTACCGCCGGGAACATCTGGAAAATCAGCATCCCTTTCAGCAGCGTGGCTTTACCCGGGAAACGCATACGGGCAAAGGCGTAAGCACAGGTCGTGGAGAGTGCGACAATACCAATCGCGGTAATCCCGGCAATTTTCACCGAGTTCCACAGCCATAACAGCACCGGGAACGGCGGTGGCGTGACGCGGCCATCCGCGTGTTCAACGCTGAAGCCCAGCGCTAACTTCCAGTGCTCCCAGGAGATTTCATCCGGGATCAGGCTCCCGGTCGCGAAGTTACCGGCACGCAGGGAGATGGCGATGACCATCAGCAGCGGGAACATGATTGCCGCGATAAAAATCAGCAGCCCTAAATGCGTCGCGAAGAGGCGCAGTTTCTGAGATTTGGGTTGGACCATAGACATATTCTGTGCCCTCCTTAGTCGAATTTCATGCGTGTTGCTTTCAGGTTCACAATCGCCAGAGCGCCAACCAGCAGGAAGATCAGGGTGGCAATCGCTGCCGCCAGACCGAAGTCCTGACCGCCGCCGCCTTCGAAGGCGATACGGTAGGTGTAGCTGACGAGCAGGTCGGTATAGCCTGCCGGCGTGGTGGTGCCAAGACGGTCAGGCCCACCGTTGGTCAACAGCTGAATCAGCACGAAGTTGTTAAAGTTGAAGGCAAAGCTGGCAATCATCAGCGGCGTCAGCGGCTTAATGAGCAGCGGCAGCGTAATCTTAAAGAAATTCTGGAACGGACCCGCGCCATCCATTGCCGAGGCTTCGTACAAATCGTCCGGAATCGCCTTCAGCAGGCCCATGCACAGGATCATCATGTACGGATAACCGAGCCAGGTGTTCACGATGATAATCATCGAGCGGGCGGTGATTGGGTCGCTGAACCAGGCCGGTTTGATGCCGAACAGCGCGCTCAGCATCATGTTGATTTCACCGAAGCTCTGGTTAAACAGCCCTTTGAAAATCAGAATCGAGATAAACGACGGGACGGCATACGGCAGAATAAGCAGCACGCGGTAAATGGCTTTCCCTTTCAGAGATTCCCACTGCACCAGACACGCCAGCACCATGCCCACGGCAACGGTCAGGATCACCGTCAGTATGGAGAACACTACGGTCCAGACAAAGATGGCGAAGAACGGTTTCTGGATCCCTTCATCGGTGAAGACGCGGGTGAAGTTGTCCCAGCCTATCGTCACGGTGTAGCCCGGGCTGAGCTTGTCATCACCCCATTTGCCATCAGCCGTAATGGACTGGTAGAAACCAATGTCGTTGTTTGGACGGTACTTCACGCCGCTCTGGTTGTTGGTCAGCGTGCCGTCGTCCGCCAGCGTATAGAGCGGTTGTGTCCCGGAGAACTGGCGCAGTGAACTCATGGTCACTTTGCTTTCGTCCGGCAGTTGGGCGGTAAGCTGCGTCAGCGCCTGACGGTTCTGCGTAATGATGCGCAGGTTAGCGCGTTCGCCTTCCGGCAGGGCCGCAGCCTCTTTTAAGGCCAGCTTCTGCTCGCCGCCAAATTTGAAAGCGTCAGAGACATAATTTTTGCCGGTTTCTTCGTCAGTGAGTGCTAACTTCCACTCGCTGCCCGCAGGATACAGGCCGAAGTTAAAGGTTTTGCCCGCCTGATAAGAGCGGTCCATCAGCACCTGTTGGGCGCGTTCCTGCGCAAGCTGGTTGGTGCTGCTGTAGTTGGTGAACGCGATAGCAATGGTACAAATCAGCGGGAACAGGACAAACAGGCCCATCCCGGCCACGCCCGGGTAAACATATCGCCAGGCATAGGCTTTACGGTTGGCGAAAATATACAGGCCAGCAGAGCTTAAAATCAGCGTCATGATGGCGAACAGATATTCCCCTTGTACGTACATTAAAACAACAAGGTAACCCACCAGCAGACACAGCAGACCCATTACAGACCACTTCAGGGCAGAGCTTTGCCACCAGTGTTTCTTTTTAATGACATCCATGGGGTTCTTCCTCTACAACACATTTTGTTCTCCCTCTCTCCGCAGGGGAGAGAGGGGATAAAAGCCTTACTTCGTGATACGACCCTGAGCATCTTTCAGCGCAGCATCAACCGTCTGACGACCGCTTGCTGCGTTGATGACGGCGGTACGGGTGGCGTACCAGAACGCTGCCATTTGTGGGATGTTCGGCATGATTTCGCCTTTCTGGGCGTTATCCATGGTTGCCGCGATACGTGGGTCTTTCGCCAGCTGATCCTGGAAGGATTTCAGCGCAACCGCGCCCAGCGGTTTGTCCTTGTTCACTTCATCCAGACCCTGATCGGTCAGCAGGTAGTTTTCCAGGAACTCTTTCGCCAGCTCTTTGTTCGGGCTGGCAGCGTTAATACCTGCGCTCAGCACGCCAACGAACGGTTTAGACGGCTTGCCTTTAAAGGTTGGCAGCAGGGTTACGCCGTAGTTGATTTTGCTCTTGTCGATGTTGGTCCAGGCCCACGGACCGTTGATGGTCATCGCGGTTTCGCCTTTGTTGAACGCCGCTTCTGCGATGGAGTAGTCGGTATCCGCGTTCATGTGTTTGTTCTTAATGAGGTCAACCAGGAAGGTCAGGCCTGCTTTCGCGCCAGCGTTGTCCACGCCCACGTCTTTCACGTCATATTTGCCGTTTTCAAATTTGAACGCGTAACCGCCGTCGGCAGCAATCAGCGGCCAGGTGAAGTACGGTTCCTGCAGGTTGAACATCAGCGCGCTCTTACCTTTCGCCTTCAGCTCTTTATCCAGTTTCGGGATCTCTTCCCAGGTTTTCGGTGGGTTGGGTACCAGGTCTTTGTTGTAAATCAGAGACAGCGCTTCTACCGCGATTGGGTAAGCGATGATCTTGCCGTTATAGCGAACGGCATCCCAGGTGAACGGGTACAGTTTGTCCTGGAAAGCTTTGTCCGGCGTCACTTCAGCCAGCAGACCCGACTGGGCGTAGCCACCGAAACGGTCATGTGCCCAGAAGATGATGTCCGGACCGTCACCCGTTGCAGCCACCTGCGGGAATTTCTCTTCCAGTTTGTCCGGGTGTTCAATGGTAACTTTGATACCGGTGTCTTTCTCGAATTTCTTGCCCACTTCGGCCAGGCCGTTATAGCCTTTATCGCCGTTAATCCAGATAACCAGCTTACCTTCTTCAATTTTGGCGAGAGCCGGTGCGGAAATCATCATTGCTGCAAGGGCGGACAATGCGAAAACGCGTGCGCCAGTCTTGATCTTCATATCTGCCATCCTTTTTTGGTGATGTGCTCGTGGATACACTGAGGTGGTTCAACGTGACTCAGTCTCCTTATTTGACATCCTCTTTCCATCCTCCCAACCCCTACGCCCCACCCCCCGTTTGTGTGATCTCCGTTACATAAATTTAAGTTATGAGTGCTGGCGCACATAAAAACACAGTGAATTTTGCAGGTGGCTTCACGAATTTCGCCTCAGCCCTCCAGCGGCGGTCGCAGAGCCTGCTCTCTCATCCTCCCGCCTCCTCCCCCATAAAAAAGCCGGGGGGTGGAGGATTCACGAAAGTAATGGATACCCCATAGTGAACTTATCTTGAATGTTTCTGTCGGTGACAGGTTGTAACGAAGGGAGAAGGGCATGGCGAGCGTACAGCTGCGTAATGTAACGAAAGCCTGGGGTGACGTTGTGGTGTCGAAAGACATCAATCTGGACATCCACGAAGGTGAATTCGTGGTATTTGTCGGCCCATCTGGCTGCGGTAAATCAACTCTGCTGCGTATGATTGCCGGTCTTGAAACCATCACCAGCGGCGATTTGCTGATTGGTGATACCCGAATGAATGACATTCCGCCTGCCGAACGTGGCGTCGGCATGGTTTTCCAGTCTTATGCACTCTATCCCCACCTTTCCGTAGCCGAGAACATGTCCTTCGGTCTGAAGCTGGCGGGCGCGAAAAAAGAGGTGATTAACCAGCGCGTCACGCAGGTGGCGGAAGTGTTACAGCTGGCACACCTGCTTGAGCGTAAACCAAAAGCCCTTTCCGGTGGTCAGCGTCAGCGTGTGGCAATTGGCCGTACGCTGGTCGCCGAACCGCGTGTGTTCCTGCTCGATGAACCGCTTTCTAACCTGGATGCCGCCCTGCGCGTCCAGATGCGTATCGAAATCTCCCGTCTGCACAAACGTCTTGGCCGCACGATGATTTACGTCACCCACGATCAGGTCGAAGCGATGACGCTGGCCGACAAAATTGTGGTGCTGGACGCCGGTCGCGTGGCGCAGGTGGGTAAACCGCTGGAGCTTTATCACTACCCGGCAGACCGCTTTGTTGCGGGCTTTATTGGCTCGCCAAAGATGAACTTCCTGCCCGTCAAAGTGACCGCGACAGCCATTGAACAGGTACAGGTGGAGCTGCCAAACCGTCAGCAAGTGTGGCTGCCGGTCGACAGCGCCAACGTACAGGTGGGGGCCAATATGTCCCTCGGTATTCGTCCTGAGCATTTACTGCCGAGCCACATCGCCGATGTGACGCTGGAAGGTGACGTTCAGGTCGTCGAACAACTTGGTCACGAAACACAGATTCATATCCAGATCCCCGCCATCCGTCAGAACCTGGTCTACCGCCAGAATGACGTGGTGTTGGTAGAAGAGGGTGCCACATTCGCTATCGGTTTGCCGCCAGAGCGTTGCCATCTGTTCCGTGAGGATGGCACCGCATGTCGTCGGTTGCACAAAGAGCCAGGCGTTTAAGCATTCCAATTACAAAGAAAAGCAATGATCTCAGGAGATAGAATGATGATTACTCTGCGCAAACTTCCTCTGGCAATCGCCGTGACGGCAGGCATTTTGTCTGCACACGCGGGTGCCGTGGACTTTAAAGGTTATGCTCGTTCTGGCATTGGCTGGACCGGGAGTGGCGGTGAACAACAATGTTTCCAGGCAACCGGTGCACAAAGTAAATACCGTCTTGGTAACGAATGTGAAACCTACGCCGAACTGAAACTGGGTCAGGAAGTGTGGAAAGAGGGCGATAAGAGCTTCTATTTCGACACTAACGTTGCGTATTCCGTTTCTCAGCAGAATGACTGGGAATCCACCAGCCCGGCCTTCCGTGAAGCAAACGTGCAGGGTAAAAACCTGATTGAATGGCTGCCAGGCTCCACCATCTGGGCCGGTAAGCGTTTCTATCAGCGTCATGACGTCCACATGATCGACTTCTACTACTGGGATATCTCTGGTCCTGGTGCGGGTATCGAAAACATCGATCTGGGCTTCGGTAAACTGTCTCTGGCCGCGACCCGTTCTTCTGAGTCCGGCGGTTCTGCAACCTTCGCCGATCGTGATGCGAACGGTGACCGTATTTATGACAACGTAGTACCAAACGATGTCTTCGACGTCCGTCTGGCCGGCCTGGAAACCAACCCGGGTGGTACACTGGAACTGGGTGTTGACTATGGTCACACCAACATTCCTGACGACTACTATCTGCAGCCTGGCGCCTCTAAAGATGGCTGGCTGTTCACCGCTGAACACACCCAGAGCATGTTGAAAGGCTTCAACAAGTTCGTGCTGCAGTACGGTACGGACTCCATGACCTCTAACGGCAAAGGTATTCCGCAGGGCGGTAGCATTGATAACGACGGTTCCATGTGGCGTGTGCTGGACCACGGTGCAATCACCCTGGCAGACCGTTGGGACCTGATGTACGTCGGTATGTACCAGAATATCGATCGTGACAACAACAATGGTACAGAGTGGTGGACTGTCGGCGTGCGTCCAATGTTCAAATGGACGCCAATCATGAGCACCCTGCTTGAAGTGGGCTACGACAACGTTAAGTCTCAGAAAACTGACGAGAAAAACAGCCAATACAAAATCACCCTGGCACAGCAATGGCAGGCAGGCGACAGCATCTGGTCTCGCCCGGCTATCCGTGTCTTCGCAACCTACGCGAAGTGGGATGAGAAATGGGGCTATGCGAACAACGACTCAGGCGCAGGTTACACCTCTGGCGTAGCGTATAGCGACACTTCCGCGAAAACCTTCAGCCGTGGCGACTCCGACGAGTGGACCTTCGGTGCCCAGATGGAAATCTGGTGGTAATTCGGTAGACCTGACGTAATGACCTAAAAAGAGGGGCGTAAGCCCCTCTATCCTTAGGGTGCTGCGCGCTATTGCCTGGCCACCGCAGTGCTCACGCTATCAGAGGTAATAACAATGAAAATGAAGAAAAGTCTCGTCGCGCTGTGCCTCTCTGCGGGGCTGCTGGCCTGTGTTCCGGCGATCACCTTCGCAGATGTCAATTTCGTGCCACAAAATACCAGCGCTGCGCCTGCCATCCCGGCGGCGGCGCTCCAGCAACTGACCTGGACGCCGGTTGACCAATCCAAAACCCAGTCAACCCAACTTTCTGCGGCAGGCCAACAGCTTAACGTGCCGGGGATTGCCGGTCCGGTTGCCGCTTTCAGCGTCCCGGCCAATATTGGTGAGCTGACCCTGACGCTGACCAGCGAAGTAAGCAAGCAGACCAGCGTATTTGCGCCTAACGTCCTGATTCTGGACCAAAACCTGACGCCATCTGCCTTCTTCCCGAGCGACTATTTTGGCTACCAGGAACCTGGCGTCATGAGCGCTGACCGCCTCGAAGGCAAAATGCGCCTGACGCCTGCTCTGGGACAGCAGAAGATTTATGTCCTGGTCTTCACCACGGACAAAGATTTGCAGCAGACCACTAAGCTCACCGACCCGGCAAAAGCCTATGCCAAAGGAACCGGTAACTCTGTTCCGGATATCCCGGATCCGTTAGCGCGTCATGTCACCGACGGGTTGCTGAAGCTGAAAGTCTCAACAAACAGTGCTTCCAGCGTACTGGTTGGCCCTCTGTTTGGTTCATCCGGTACAGGTCCGGTCACGGTGGGGAACACTGCTGCGCCTGTGTATGCCGCACCCGTTGCTACGGCGGCGGCTCCGGCTGCAACCGCAGCCCCAGCTCCGGCGAAGAAAGCCGAGCCGGTACTGAACGACACCGAAGAATACTTCAATAACGCCATTAAGCAGGCGGTGAAGCGCGGCGATGTCGACAAAGCGCTGAAACTGCTTGATGAAGCCGAACGTTTAGGTTCAACCACTGCCCGTTCCACCTTTATCAGCAGTGTAAAAGGCAAGGGGTAACCGTTTCCCCACAGTGCTGATTTGTTAGTAGTTTAGTGCGCCTGAGTGGGCGCACTTTTTTTGGTGTCACACGGGCTGTTGCGCTCTTGTTGCGATCGTGATCGTTAAATAACGTTTGGCCCCCCTCAATCCACTTTTCTGCGATACAATGCCATTACGTTATGTATCGGAGAGTCTGGCATGTCACACCCCGCGCTAACGCAACTGCGTGCGCTGCGCTATTTCGACCAAATACCTGCGCTTGACCCGGAGCAACTGGACTGGCTGCTGCTGGAAGATTCCATGACTAAACGTTTCGAGCAGCAGGGCAAAACCGTTACGGTGACCCTGGTTCAGGAAGGGTTTGTCTCTTGCGCTGAGATCGCCTCTGAGCTGCCGCTGTTGCCGCAGGAAGAACGCTACTGGCTGCGCGAAATTTTACTCTGTGCAGACGGTGAGCCATGGCTTGCCGGACGAACGGTCGTTCCCGAGTCTACCCTTTCCGGGCCAGAACTGGCGCTACAACGGCTGGGGAATACGCCGCTGGGGCGTTATCTTTTCACGTCGTCCGAGCTTACCCGGGATTTTATTGAGATTGGGCGCGATGCCGAACTGTGGGGGCGTCGTTCCCGCCTTCGCCTGAGCGGTAAACCGTTAATACTGACGGAGCTTTTTTTACCGGCATCGCCGTTGTACTAAGAGGAAGAAAAAATGGAGTGGAGCCTGACGCAGAATAAGCTGTTGGCTTATCACCGCTTGATGCGTACAGATAAACCCATCGGCGCGCTGCTGCTGCTGTGGCCGACCCTTTGGGCGCTATGGGTAGCAACACCAGGGGTACCGCCGCTGTGGATCCTGGGGGTGTTCATTGCAGGCGTCTGGCTGATGCGTGCGGCGGGCTGCGTGGTCAATGACTATGCGGATCGTAAATTCGACGGGCACGTAAAACGTACGGCCCATCGTCCGTTGCCCAGCGGGCAAGTGACCGAGAAAGAGGCCCGTACGCTGTTTATCGTACTGGTTCTGCTCTCTTTCCTGCTGGTGTTGACCCTGAACACCATGACCATTCTGCTTTCAGTTGCGGCCCTGGCTCTGGCCTGGGTTTATCCGTTCATGAAGCGCTACACCCACCTGCCTCAGGTGGTGCTGGGCGCGGCGTTTGGCTGGTCGATCCCGATGGCGTTTGCGGCGGTGAGTGAGTCCGTCCCGTTAAGCTGCTGGCTGATGTTCCTGGCGAACATTCTCTGGGCCGTGGCATACGACACGCAATACGCGATGGTAGACCGCGACGATGACCTGAAGATTGGCATTAAATCGACGGCGATCCTCTTCGGACGTCATGACAAGCTGATCATCGGTATCCTGCAGGTTGCGGTGCTGGCGTTGATGGTGACGATGGGTTACCTGAACGGGCTCAACTGGGCGTTTTACTGGGCCGTGCTGGTGGCGGGAATGCTGTTTGTCTACCAGCAGAAGCTGATTGCCAAACGGGAGCGTGAAGCCTGCTTCAAGGCGTTTATGAATAACAACTATGTCGGTCTGGTGCTGTTTTTAGGGCTGGCGATGAGCTACTTTTCGTAAAAAAACGGCAGCCAGGAGGCTGCCGTTTTTGTTTTCATCGCAGGTCATCAGACCGCTGCACGCTTCATTCGCCTTGCGTCGCACTTTCAATCGTTAAACGCACATCAGACGTGATCAGTTCGGCCAGCATCTGGTATACCTTCAGCGTCTCTTCAGGCTCGGCATCGCCCGTATCACTGATAAACCCTTCATCACGCAGCGTCAGCACCAGAGAGCTGAAGACCGCTTTGTCGAAGAATTCCGGGGCGTTAATCCCGTGCAGAACAGACAGGCGCTGTGCCAGCGTCCGGCTCTCTTTCTCGAGCGTACCGCGGTTAATGGACGGATTCGCGCTCAGCAACCAGAAGGTAATGGCGTAGCGCTGCAGCGTTTCGCGCGCGCCCGCCGCCAGCAGTTGCAGGGTACGGGACCGTGACGGATTGATATGCAGCTCGTCGTTCGTGACGGTAATCAGCCCCTGACGACGCAGCTCTTCGGTCAGTTTATTCAGCTCAGTCGCCAGTTCGTCCTTGTCCCAGCGCAGGAACAGCTCCGCTTTCAGCATTGGATAGAGCGTTTCAACATGACGCAACAGCTCCTGACGCGAGATGCGACGATGCTGGGTGATGATGGCCGCCATGAGCGAGGGCAGCATCAGCATATGCGCGATGTTGTTGCGATAGTAAGTCATCAGCACCGCCTGCTCGCGCGGGAGAATGATGATGTCGCCGATGGTGTCCTTTTCGACTTCAAACTTGTTCATCTGCAGGGCATGCTCGATAAGCTCGCTTGCCGTGCTTACCGGTACGGTCGAATCCACCGAGTACGGCACGTTGCGCATCATGTCGAGATAGCAATCCAGCTGCTCCGTAAGCTGTTCACGGGTCAGTGAACGCTGACGTGAGGCCAGAAGCGCCGTACAGCACAGGTTCATGGCGTTTGCCGCACCGGCGTTGTTAATACGCACCATCAGTTCAGAGGCGATGCTGTTGACCGTAGGCGTCAGCCAGGCCGGGCGTATTGCTTCGATAGGATCGATAGACTCGCGCCACTCCGGAACATGGTTGTTCAGGTAGGTCATCAGCGGCATCGGCTCGCCAAAGTTGACGTAGCCCTGGCCAAGGTTGCGTAACTTGCTCAGGCCGCGCAGCATCTGCGGCAGGCTCTCTTTCTCTTTGGTCGCACCGCGCAGCTCTTTGGCGTAGGTGCCCACTTCCATCACGTGTTCGTAGCCAATGTAGATGGGTACCAGGGTGATCGGGCGGGTTCCCCCGCGCAGCATCGCCTGAATGGTCATCGACAGCGTGCCGGTTTTAGGATCGAGCAGACGACCGGTACGGGAGCGACCCCCTTCCACGAAGTATTCAACGGAATAACCGCGGCTGAACAGCTCGCCAAGATATTCACGGAATACGGTGGAGTAGAGCTTGTTGCCCTTAAAGGTACGACGAATAAAGAACGCCCCCAGGCGACGGAAAATCGGGCCGGCTGGCCAGAAGTTCAGGTTAATGCCGGCAGCGATGTGCGGCGGTACCAGACCCTGGTGATAGAGCACATAGGAGAGGAGCAGATAGTCCATGTGGCTGCGGTGGCAGGGGACATAGACAATCTCATGGCCATCATGGGCCAGCTGGCGTACGCGCTCGGCGTTATGAACGTTGATGCCCTGATAGAGGCGGTTCCACGTAAAGCCCAGGATACGATCGGAAAGACGAATCATCTCGTAAGAGAAGTTCGCGGCAATCTCTTCCATCAGCGCAATAGCGTTCTGCTGTGCTTTCTCATGGGAAATCTTTTTGCTGCGCGCTTCGTCTTCAACGGCCCTGGCAATCGCTTTGGAGGCCAGCAGCTTGTTGAAGAGGTCCTGACGTGCAGGAAGACGCGGGCCGACGGCAGCCAGACGCTGACGGGCGAAGTGCATACGCGCCACGCGCGCCAGTTTCTGCGCGATAATCTTGTCGGTGCCGTGTTCGTCCGCCATACGGCGCAGCGAAACGGACGGGGAGAAACGCACGAAGCTGTCACGTCCCAGCCAGGAGACCGCGAAGAATTTCTGAATGCCGTTAAGCATGCGCAGCGGTGGGTTCTCTTCACCTTTCTCTCTGCCCGGGCGACGACCAAACATCACCGATACCGGCACCATCTGCACATCCAGACCCGGATTGCTGCGGTGCAGGTCGAGATAGTCGTGGAAAAGCTTGATGGACTCTTCCTTTGGCGTGTAATAGGTAAACACGCGCGGCCCGCCGTGAATGAACACATAGCGCGGCAGCAGAGTGCCGTCGACTTCGAGGGGTTCAAGCGGGTCAGGTAAATCATGCGCCAGACACTGGGCGCGAAGCGTCAGTAGGTCTGCCTTCGAGTTATAAGGCAAAACGTACATAATTGGGCGTGACGTATCGAGCCCCAATTCCAGCGCGGGTTCCGCTGGGATAGACTTGCTTTTTACCAGGACGCTTAATGGTAAATTAAGTAATTTGTAGTAAATTCGTGGCCAGCCGGACATAAACGATGTAAAGCCTCTGGTTAATAATGCAATTGCGGCGCAAGGATAACAGAAAGCGCGCAAAATTTCTGTTGTTACCCGTCATACTTCAGGCAGCAGCGAAACACGCTGCGCCTACTGTTACTGACGCTATTTTAATTAAAAGGTTCTTTTAATGGCCAATAATACCACTGGGTTAACCCGAATCATCAAAGCCGCCGGCTATTCATGGAAAGGTTTCCGTGCAGCGTGGGTCAATGAAGCCGCGTTTCGCCAGGAGGGCGTCGCCGCTATCATCGCGGTGATTATCGCCTGTTTCCTTGATGTTGATGCGATTACCCGCGTTTTGTTGATCGGCTCCGTGCTGTTGGTGATGATAGTGGAAATTCTCAATAGCGCTATTGAGGCCGTGGTGGACCGTATCGGCTCTGATTTCCATGAGCTCTCCGGCCGGGCGAAAGACATGGGGTCCGCTGCCGTATTGCTGGCGATTATCACTGCGGTCATCACCTGGGTCACGCTGCTTTGGTCACATTTCCGATAAGCCTCGAGAAATAATTAAGTCCCTGGTTTTTTGTGCAGTTTTTGGTTCCAAAATCGCCTTTGACTGTATATACTCACAGCATAACTGTATATACACCCAGGGGGCGGAATGAAAGCGTTAACGACCAGGCAGCAAGAGGTGTTTGATCTCATCCGGGATCATATCGGCCAGACGGGTATGCCACCCACGCGTGCGGAGATCGCTCAGCGTCTGGGTTTCCGTTCTCCGAATGCTGCCGAAGAACACCTGAAAGCGCTGGCGCGTAAAGGCGTCATTGAGATTGTATCGGGCGCTTCACGTGGCATCCGTCTGCTGGTGGAAGAAGAGACAGGCATTCCGCTGGTGGGCCGTGTCGCGGCAGGTGAACCTTTGCTGGCACAACAGCATATTGAAGGTCACTACCAGGTTGACCCGGGCATGTTTAAACCGAGCGCAGATTTCCTGCTGCGCGTCAGCGGCATGTCGATGAAAGATATCGGTATTCTGGACGGCGATCTGCTCGCAGTTCATAAAACCCAGGACGTGCGCAATGGGCAAGTTGTGGTCGCGCGTATTGACGATGAAGTTACCGTTAAGCGTCTGAAAAAGCAGGGTAACACCGTCCAGTTACTGCCTGAAAACAACGAGTTCTCCCCGATTGTGGTGGATCTCCGCGAACATAACTTCTCTATTGAAGGGCTGGCTGTTGGGGTTATCCGCAACGGTGAATGGCTGTAATCATGTCATAACAGGCTACGGACCTGCCGTAGCCTGATTCAATCTCCACTGCCGGTATTTTTCATGTCACTGCTGACGACATCAGATAAGGCATTGTGGCGTCTTGCACTGCCAATGATTTTTTCCAATATCACCGTCCCTCTGCTGGGTCTGGTAGACACGGCTGTTATTGGTCATCTGGATTCCCCCGTTTATCTGGGCGGCGTCGCGATCGGCGCGACGGCAACCAGCTTCCTTTTTATGCTGCTGCTCTTTTTGCGTATGAGTACCACCGGGCTTACGGCTCAGGCGTACGGCGCAAAAGATCCGTTGCGTCTGGCGCGAGCGCTGGTACAACCCTTGATCCTTGCCCTGGGCGCGGGTGCGCTGATCGTGGTGTTGCGCACGCCACTGATTGATCTGGCGCTGCATGTCGTTGGCGGGAGCGAGGCGGTACTTGAGCAGGCGCGACGCTTCCTTGAAATTCGCTGGCTCAGCGCGCCCGCATCACTGGCGAACCTGGTCCTGCTTGGCTGGTTACTCGGCGTGCAGTATGCCCGTGCGCCAGTCATTCTGCTGGTGGCAGGCAATCTTCTCAACATCGTGCTTGATGTCTGGCTGGTGATGGGTCTGCATATGAACGTGCAGGGCGCCGCGCTGGCGACGGCAATTGCAGAATACGGTACCTTTTTCATCGGCCTGTGGATGGTCTGGCGCGTGCTGGCCCTGCGCGGTATCTCGCTTGCGATGCTCAAAACCGCGTGGCGCGGTAATATCCGCACGCTGCTGGCGCTTAACCGCGACATTATGCTGCGCTCGTTACTGCTTCAGCTCTGCTTTGGCGCGCTGACGGTCTTTGGGGCGCGACTTGGGCCGGAGATCGTCGCGGTTAATGCGGTCCTGATGACGCTGCTCACCTTTACCGCGTATGCGCTGGATGGCTTTGCCTATGCCGTTGAAGCCCATTCCGGGCAAGCGTATGGCGCACGCGAAAGCGGCCAGCTCCGCGAGGTGTGGCGGGCCGCCTGTCGTCAGTCAGGCCTGGTGGCGCTGGTGTTTGCACTCATTTACGCCTGTCTGGGTGAACAGATCGTTGCTTTGCTCACCTCCCTCCCATCGCTGCGCGAACTGGCGAGTCACTATCTCTTCTGGCAGGCAATCTTACCGGTGGTGGGCGTGTGGTGTTATCTGCTGGACGGCATGTTTATTGGCGCGACGCGAGGTGCGGAGATGCGCAATAGCATGGCGGTCGCTGCGGCGGGATTTGGTCTGACGTTGCTGACGCTGCCGTATCTGGGCAACCACGGTTTGTGGCTGGCTCTGGCGGTTTTCCTCGCGTTACGTGGCCTGTCGCTGGCCTTTATCTGGCATCGTCACTGGCGAAATAACACCTGGCTGCCTTCCCGCCACGATATATCGTGACGGTTAAAGATTCCGAATATAAAAACAACTGCCGGATCCTTAACTACAATAATAATCACGTCCAGCAGAAAAGAACGAAGCGGACGAAACTTACAGACGCTTAACACGAGGACACGATTATGAATAAAGACGAAATCGGCGGCAACTGGAAGCAGTTCAAAGGTAAAGCGAAAGAACAGTGGGGTAAGCTGACGGATGATGATATGACCATCATCGAAGGTAAACGCGATCAGCTGGTGGGTAAAATTCAGGAACGTTACGGCTATGAGAAAGATCGTGCTGAAAACGAAGTGAAAGACTGGGAAACCCGTAACGATTATCGCTGGTAATCCTTTACTCCCCCTGAGGGCGGCTTCGGGCCGCCTTTTCTTTTGCCGTTAACGCGGCTTTTTCTTCACCAGTACAGAATGGTCGTGCTGGCACTCATCCTGGTGACGACAGGCTTCTACCTCTACGCAGGCTGAGCACAGGCCGTGCGCTTCAATCACGTTATGACGCAACGCAAAGCCCATTTTGGCTGCCAGCGTATGCATAATATCTTCAACGCCTTCCGCACCTTCTTCCTTCACGCTGCCGCAGCGATCGCAGATAAACATGGCCGACGTATGGGTTGGCTGATCGAACAGATGGCACAGCACATAGCTGTTTGTCGATTCAACCTTATGCACAAAGCCCTGTTCCAGCAGGAAATCCAGCGCGCGGTACACCGTTGGCGGTTTAGCCTGTGGCTCGCTTTCGCGCAGCAAATCAAGCAGATCGTACGCGCTGATCGCGCCCTGCTGCAGGCTCATCAAACGTAATACTTCAAGGCGCTGCGGAGTCAGGCGCACATTGCGTTGCACGCACAGCTTTTCTGCCTGCGCTAACAGCTCTTTTGTGGACTTATCCATTTAGCACCCCGGATGTTATAGGCTGGAAAACCCCCACTTTATCATGTTCTGCTAAAAACACCGAGATCCGCCAGGCTGTGCTATACCTGACGCAACGCAATCCGGGGAATAAACGATGAAAAGACCTGACTGTATTCGACACTGGCGCGACGTAGAAGGCGCAGATGACTCAACCTATCCCGACAGTAGTGAACGTTTTTCCATTGGCGCACCGCTGGCGCGTAAGCTCGGCCTTGGACGCATTGGTATACACCATGAGCGTTTACCGCCAGGCCGACGGACCTCTTATCCACATGCTGAAAGCGACGAAGAAGAGTTTATCTACGTGCTTGAAGGCTACCCTGAAGCCTGGATTAACGGATATTTATGGAAACTTGAACCTGGCGACAGCGTGGGCTTTCCCGCCGGAACCGGGGTCTGTCATACCTTCATCAACAACACCGACGAAGAAGTACGGCTCCTGGTGGTGGGTGAGGCCAACAAGAAGCATAACCGTATCTATTACCCGCTTAATCCGGAGTACGCCGCCACGCGCGACGATCGCTGGGTAGACCACCCTCCTCAGTTTTTTGGACCGCACGATGGAAAACCTGGGAAAAAATAATTTCCTCTTCTATAAATATTGAGGGCCGTCACAAATAACTACAGGCCTGGCGGGAATTTAACTTAAGGAAATAGCGGGTCTTTTTGCACTTATTCACAGCAATAGTTCGTTCCTGTTTGGGAGATAACAGACAGGGGTTATTTAATAACAGACTATAAGACGAGCATACTGTGAAAAAACATTTTAAATTTTCGGTGGTTAGCATCGCTGTCTCCTTGTTTATGGCAAATCAGGCGGGAGCAGCCAATACCTGGACAGAATCACGTAGCGACGCCATGGGGGGCACGGGTGTCGCGGCCGGAAACTATGGCAGCGGGGCGTTAATCAACCCTGCGCTACTGGCGAAGGCGAAACCGGACGACGATGTGACGGTTATTTTACCGTCCGCTGGCGTGCAGGTAACCGATGAAGACAATCTTCAGGATGAGATTGATACCATCAATGATAAAATCAACCATTACAAAGACGTGGTTGATAACCTTACACCGATTGAGATCATTACCAACCCGTTAGGTTCCATCAACCAGTTCCAGGGCGCGGCGAAAGATCTCGCCGATGAGCTGGACTATCTCAAGGGCAAAACGGCACGCGCCACGGCGGGTGCGGGGATAGCCGTCAGTATTCCTAACGAAGTCCTTTCCGTGGCCTTTATGGCTAAAGGCTATGCCCACGGACGCGTCAGTTCTTCTATTGATCAGCAAGATATTGATTACCTGCGCGGTATTCAACGCAGCGATGCGGTGGCTGCCGGCGTTGCACTGGACGCTGCGCTGAACGGCACCGATCAAATCACGAAAAACCTCAACTCAACGGCGTCTGGCCGGGCGGCAATTGTCTCCGACTATGGTATCGCGGTGGCGCGTCAGTTCGAGCTTGGCGGTGTTCCGGTGTCTGTTGGCGTGACTCCAAAACTGCAAAAGACCTGGGTCTATAACTACACCACCTCCATTTACGATTATGACAGCAACAAGTGGAACGACAGTCGCTACCGTACTGACGACACCGGCTTTAACGTTGATGCCGGTATCGCGGCCGATTTTGGTGAGCACTGGACGGTCGGCGTGAGCGGACAAAACCTGATGTCACGCGATATCGACACCAAAGACATTCGCATCCGCAACGGGCGCACGGGGGAGGTGGTGAGCTATAAAGACACCTACCAGATCCGCCCTCTGGTTACCGCGGGTGCCGCCTGGCATAACGATCTGGTGACGTTAACCGCCGATGGCGATCTGACGGAAACCAAAGGCTTCAAAAGCGAAGACACTTCTCAGTATGTTGGCGTAGGCGCCGAAGTGACGCCGCTGAACTGGCTGGCGGTGCGTGCGGGTTTCCGTGCTGACATGAAAGGTAACGACAGCAATGTCTTTACTGGCGGTGTCGGTTTTGCACCGTTTAACACGGTCCATGTCGACCTGATGGGCCTGTATGGTGAAGACGAGACCTGGGGCGCAGGCGCCCAGCTGAGCATGACCTTCTAAAGTGCACCGGAGGCGCTGCGCCTCCGGCTTTTCTTTGTGCTATAGTAGCGCCCCCTTTTCACCAGATGCTTAAAACTTCGCCATGTCGTCAGAATTACAGACTGCTTTCCCTGCATACCGTTTCTCCATTGCGCCGATGCTCGACTGGACGGACAGACACTGTCGCTACTTCCTGCGTCAGCTCTCCCGCCATACGTTGCTGTACACCGAAATGGTGACCACCGGAGCAATTATTCACGGAAAGGGCGACTATCTGGCCTACAGCGAAGAAGAGCATCCGGTTGCGCTGCAGCTTGGCGGTAGCGATCCCGCTGCGCTGGCGCAGTGTGCGAAGCTTGCAGAAGCGCGCGGCTATGACGAGATTAACCTTAACGTTGGCTGTCCGTCCGATCGTGTGCAGAACGGCATGTTCGGCGCGTGTCTGATGGGCAATGCATCGCTGGTGGCAGACTGCATCAAGGCGATGCGCGATGTGGTTTCCATTCCGGTGACGGTCAAGACCCGTATCGGCATTGACGACCAGGACAGCTACGAATTTCTCTGCGATTTTATCAATACGGTCTCCGGCAAAGGCGAGTGCGAGATGTTTATCATCCATGCACGTAAAGCCTGGCTCTCCGGACTTAGCCCGAAAGAGAACCGTGAAATCCCGCCGCTGGACTACCCGCGCGTGTACCAGCTAAAACGTGACTTCCCGCAGCTCACGATGTCGATCAACGGCGGCATTAAATCGCTGGAAGAGGCCAAAACACACCTGGAGCATATGGATGGCGTAATGGTCGGGCGCGAGGCGTATCAAAATCCAGGCATTCTGGCGACGGTCGACAGGGAAATCTTTGGCGTTGAAGGCGCAGATACCGACCCGGTGGCCGTGGTACGCGCCATGTATCCCTACATTGAGCGTGAGCTGAGTAACGGGACGTACCTTGGTCATATCACCCGTCATATGCTGGGCCTGTTCCAGGGGATCCCGGGAGCACGCCAGTGGCGTCGCTACCTTAGCGAGAACGCGCATAAAGCCGGTGCAGATATCGAGGTGCTGGAACACGCGCTACGTCTGGTCGCTGATAAGCGATAATTTTCGCTAAAAGATCGTCAAATTCACCACGCCTCGCACACCCGTGCGGGGCGTTTTGCTTTAAGAACAGCGGGTTATGGTTGGCATGATTCTTGTAATGATCGCGGTATCATTTGGGAACGCATGGGAGAGCACCATGTTAGAACTACTTTTTGTGATTGGCTTTTTTGTCATGCTGATGATGACGGGGATTTCCCTGCTCGGGATTCTGGCGGCTATCGTCGTGGCGACGGTGGTCATGTTTATCGGGGGATTATTTGCCCTGACGCTGAAGCTCCTGCCGTGGCTGCTGCTGGCCATTGCCGTGGTGTGGGTAATACGGGCGATTAAATCACCAAAACTGCCCACTTATCAGCGCAATAACCGTTTTCGTTACTAAGGTATTGAGGTGTTCGTCACATACCTGCAACTTTTCCGGCAGCATTGCTTAGAACAGAATAGGATTTACTTATCGAATCTGTCACTATGACTGCCGCTAAAGAATTCATCGAGCTGTACCCTACATACAGCCGAACTAAAAAAAAGAAAGGGCTTCCCACGGGAAGCCCAATTTCTTTTTAGGGGTCAGGGAATTAACAGACTTGAACCCTGTGTCGCTCTGCTCTCCAGCACCTCATGTGCACGCCTGGCATCGGTTAGCGCGTATTTCTGCGCCTCCGCCACATCCACTTTAATCACGCCGCTGGCGATCAGCGAAAAGAGTTCGTTGCTGGCCTCGATCAGCTCTTCCCGGTTAGTGATATACCCCTGCAGGGAAGGGCGAGTCACATACAGCGACCCTTTCTGGTTGAGAATGCCAAGATTAATGCCGGTCACGGCGCCCGAGGCGTTGCCGAAGCTCACCATCAGACCGCGACGCTGCAGACAGTCCAGCGACGCCTCCCAGGTATCTTTACCCACCGAGTCATAAACCACGCGCACCTTTTTGCCGTTGGTTATCTCTTTGAGGCGCTCAGCAATGCTCTCTTCACGGTAGTTAATCACCTGCCAGGCGCCGGCCTGAAGCGCGCGCTGGGCTTTTTGTGCACTGCCCACCGTGCCGATAAGTTTTGCACCGAGCGCTTTGGCCCACTGACAGGCGATCAGCCCCACGCCGCCCGCCGCGGCATGAAACAGGAACTGCTCGTCAGGTTTGATCTCATAGGTTTTGCGCAGCAGATAATAGACCGTGAGCCCTTTCAGGAATGAGGCGGCCGCTTGTTCAAACGAGATGGCATTTGGCAAAAGGGCGGCTTTATCGGCTGGCACGTTGTGCACGGAGCTGTAGGCACCCAGCGCGGATTGCGCGTACACCACGCGATCGCCCTCTTTAATATGCTTAACGGCGCTGCCCACTTTGAGCACGACGCCTGCCGCTTCCGTTCCCAGTCCGCTTGGCATGGAGGGAGGCGGATAGAGACCGCCGCGAATATAGGTGTCGATGTAGTTAATGCCGATGGCTTTGTTTTCAACCTGAACTTCGTTTTCACCAGGCGCTGCGGGGGTAAACTCCACCGCGTTTAACACTTCTGGCCCACCATGTTTCTGGAATTCAATGCGCGTTGCCATGCTCCCTCCGTCAGAAAAATATGGTAATCTTTCGACCCACTCTTTATCTCGGTAACTCCATTCACTATGGCAGGAAACAAACCCTTCAACAAACAGACTGAACCTCGCGAGCGTGATTTCCAGGTCGCAGGATTAAAAGTCCCGCCGCACTCGATTGAAGCGGAACAGTCGGTGTTGGGCGGTTTAATGCTGGATAACGAACGCTGGGACGACGTCGCCGAGCGCGTGGTGTCCGAGGATTTCTATACCCGTCCGCACCGTCATATCTTTACCGAAATGGCACGTCTGCAGGAGTCGGGCAGCCCGATTGACCTTATCACGCTCGCGGAATCGCTGGAGCGTCAGGGGCAACTGGACAGCGTGGGTGGGTTTGCTTACCTGGCGGAACTGTCAAAAAACACGCCAAGTGCGGCGAATATCAGCGCTTATGCCGATATTGTGCGCGAACGTGCGGTTGTTCGTGAGATGATCTCGGTGGCGAATGAGATCGCCGAAGCCGGTTTTGATCCGCAGGGGCGTACCAGCGAAGACCTGCTTGATCTGGCCGAGTCCCGCGTCTTTAAAATCGCGGAAAGCCGGGCAAATAAAGACGAAGGCCCGAAAAATATCGCTGATGTGCTTGATGCTACCGTCGCGCGTATTGAGCAACTGTTCCAGCAGCCGCACGACGGTGTCACCGGCGTGAACACCGGCTATGACGATCTCAATAAGAAAACCGCGGGTCTGCAGCCGTCGGATTTGATTATCGTCGCGGCGCGTCCCTCCATGGGTAAAACGACATTTGCGATGAACCTCGTCGAAAATGCGGCGATGCTGCAGGACAAGCCAGTTCTTATCTTCAGTCTTGAGATGCCATCAGAACAGATCATGATGCGTTCTCTGGCGTCGCTGTCACGCGTGGATCAGACCCGTATCCGTACCGGCCAGCTCGACGATGAGGACTGGGCGCGTATCTCCGGCACCATGGGTATCCTGCTGGAAAAACGGAATATTTATATCGATGACTCCTCCGGCCTGACGCCGACGGAAGTGCGCTCCCGTGCGCGCCGTATCGCCCGTGAACATGGCGGCATTGGCCTTATCATGATTGACTACCTTCAGCTGATGCGCGTGCCGTCGCTGTCCGACAACCGTACGCTGGAAATCGCGGAGATTTCCCGCTCGCTCAAGGCGTTAGCCAAAGAGTTGCATGTGCCCGTGGTGGCGCTGTCACAGCTTAACCGCTCCCTGGAACAACGTGCTGATAAGCGCCCGGTCAACTCCGACCTGCGTGAATCGGGCTCCATCGAGCAGGATGCCGACTTAATCATGTTCATCTACCGTGATGAGGTTTATCACGAGAACAGCGACCTGAAAGGGATCGCCGAAATTATTATTGGTAAACAACGTAACGGCCCTATCGGTACGGTACGTCTGACCTTTAACGGACAGTGGTCGCGTTTCGACAACTACGCCGGTCCTCAATATGATGATGAGTAATTTCTAAGGAATTCAAATGCAAGCGGCAACTGTAGTCATTAACCGCCGCGCTCTGCGACACAACCTGCAACGTCTGCGTGAACTGGCTCCCGCCAGTAAACTCGTTGCAGTCGTGAAAGCGAACGCTTACGGACACGGTCTTATTGAGACCGCGCGAACGCTCCCCGATGCCGACGCCTTTGGCGTCGCCCGTCTTGAAGAAGCCATCCGCCTGCGCGCGGGTGGGATCACTCAACCGATTTTGCTGCTGGAAGGCTTTTTTGAAGCGGCAGATCTGCCGACCATTGCTGACCAGCATCTGCACACCGCGGTACATAACGAAGAACAACTCGCGGCGCTGGAAACCGCCGAGCTGAGTGAGCCGGTCACCGTCTGGATGAAGCTCGATACCGGCATGCACCGTCTGGGCGTGCGCCCGGAAAAGGCGGACGCGTTTTATCAGCGTCTGTGTCAGTGCAAAAACGTCCGTCAGCCGGTGAATATCGTGAGCCACTTTGCCCGTGCCGATGAGCCCGAGTGTGGCGCGACCGAGCAGCAGCTGGATATTTTTAATACTTTCTGCGAAGGCAAGCCAGGAATGCGCTCCATTGCCGCGTCTGGCGGTATTTTGCTGTGGCCGCAGTCGCACTTCGACTGGGCGCGTCCAGGCATTATTCTTTACGGCGTCTCTCCGCTGGAGAACAGACCCTGGGGGCCGGATTTTGGTTTCCAGCCGGTAATGTCCCTTGTGTCTAACCTGATTGCCGTGCGCGATCACAAAGCGGGTGAGCCCGTGGGCTACGGCGGAACCTGGACCAGCGAGCGCGACACACGCCTTGGCGTGGTGGCGATGGGCTATGGCGACGGTTATCCCCGTGCCGCGCCTTCCGGCACGCCGGTGCTGGTCAATGGCCGTGAAGCGAACATCGTGGGCCGCGTGGCGATGGACATGATCTGTATTGACCTCGGACCAGATGCACAGGATAAACCGGGTGATGACGTGGTGATGTGGGGTGAGGGTTTGCCTGTTGAACGCATCGCTGAAATCACAAAAGTGAGTGCTTACGAACTTATCACGCGCCTGACATCAAGGATTGCGATGAAGTACATCGACTAACAGACCTTTCCAGGGAGGGGTAATGTCACCATCCGAAATGGCCGCTTGTCTGGCTTATGCCCTCTCGGTCTGGCTGGCTGCCAGAAACAGTATTCACACGTGGTGGATAGGCATCATCGGCAGTGGGCTTTATGGCTGGGTCTTTTATTCGGTTCAGCTTTACGCAGACGTTACCCTGCAGCTCTTTTTCATCATCACCAGCATCACCGGCTGGGTGCACTGGCTCAAAGGTCATCGCGGGGAGGTATTGCCCGTTCGGCGTACCCGGCTCAGACATTTCTTCATCCTGCTCGCCTGCGCCCTGCTGGTGGCCGCGATTTATGGCCTGATCTTGCATCGCTACACTAACGCCTGGGCCCCCTGGGTGGACTCCGTTATTTTGACATTCAGCGTGCTTGCACAGTTTATGTTAATGGGGCGACGCCTGGAGAACTGGTACGTCTGGCTGGCTGTAAACACGCTGGCGGTCCCGTTATATGCGATGAGAGATCTGCATTTGACCGCGGGTTTATATCTGGTGTTTTGGTTTAATGCCTGGCACGGTTTATATCAGTGGCGTAAGGAGATTCGCACCCAGTGAAGCCTTATTGCGACGGTCTGGTTGTGGGCAAATTCGCGCCATTACATGTGGGGCATGAAGCGCTGATAAATGCTGCGCTGGCCCAGTGTGAGACGGTCTATATCATCAGTTATTCGCGTCCGGAAATCCCGGGTTATGACCCCGACAAGCGCCTTCACTGGTTAAGCGCGCGCTTCCCGCAATGTCATCACCTTGTGCTGACGCCGGAGGTCATCGCGACCCATGCGCTTGAACCACTGCCGCATAATGATGCGGATGCCGATCTTCACCGGCATTACGTGGCAACGCTGTGTGAAAAAATACTTCACTGCCAGCCGCAGGCCGTATTTACCGCCGAAGACTACGGCGACGGATTTGCGGCGGTGTTAAGCCAGCGTTTTGGCAAGCAGGTTACGCATGTCCGCCTCCAGCGTCCGAAAGGGCCTGATGCGCCCTCGGGAACCCTGATACGTTCTGACGTCCATCGCTACCGCACGATGATGTCCCCGGAGGTCTACCGTAGCTTTGTCTTTCGGATTTGTTTATTAGGGGGCGAATCGACAGGAAAAAGCACGCTTTCCCGCGCACTGGCGACGACGCTCAACGCCCCATTTGTCGCCGAGTTTGGCCGAGAATATTGGGAAGAGAAGAACGGCGTGCTGGGATGCGACGATCTGCTGCATATTGCCCGCGAGCAGGTGCGTCGTGAAGCGATGGCCAGCACGGCTCCCTTCCTGGTTTGCGATACCTCGCCCTTAACAACGCTGTTTTATATGCTCGACCAGTTTGGCAGCGCGCCACGCGAGCTAGAGGAATTAGCCGGGCGCGCATATTCTCTGGTGGTGCTCTGTGGCGATGAGTTTCCTTTTGTTCAGGATGGTACCCGTCAGGGGGCTGCATTCCGCCAGCGACAACAGGCATGGTACATCCGCGCGTTAACTGACAGAAATATCCCCTATCTGCCTGTTTCTGGTTCGCTTGCTGAACGCATTGAACAGATTCGACGACATCTGCAGGAACGGATCTGATATCGCTCTCGATCTTCTGTCATATCCGGTTTATTGTTGAAATCCCTGCCTCATCGAATTCCGGAGAATCATCGCGTGTTTCAGAAAGTTGACGCCTATGCCGGCGACCCCATTCTCTCCTTAATGGAGCGTTTCAAAGAAGATCCTCGCAGCGACAAAGTCAACCTCAGTATTGGTTTGTATTACAACGAGGAGGGCATTATTCCTCAGCTGCAAGCCGTAGCAGAAGCGGAAGCGCGTCTTAACGCCGTCCCGCACGGAGCCTCGCTCTATCTGCCAATGGAAGGGTTAAACAGCTACCGCAACACCATTGCGCCGCTGCTGTTTGGTGCCGATCACGCCGTGCTGACACAAAAACGGGTGGCGACCATCCAGACGCTGGGTGGCTCGGGCGCATTAAAAGTTGGCGCTGACTTTCTGAAAAAATACTTCCCGGATTCTGGCGTGTGGGTCAGTGACCCGACGTGGGAAAACCACGTGGCGATTTTTGAGGGCGCGGGCTTTACGGTGCAGACCTATCCGTGGTTTGACAGCGAAACCAACGGCGTGCGTGTTGACGCGCTGCTGGAAAAACTGAATACGCTTCCGGAGCGCAGTATTGTTCTGCTACATCCGTGCTGCCATAACCCGACCGGTGCAGACCTGACTAATGCCCAGTGGGATGCGGTAATCGACGTGCTGAAGACGCGTAACCTGATCCCCTTCCTCGACATCGCCTATCAGGGCTTTGGCGCGGGCATGGAAGAAGATGCCTACGCTATCCGCGCCGTTGCCAGCGCCGGACTGCCTGCGCTGGTCAGCAACTCGTTCTCAAAAATCTTCTCCCTGTACGGTGAGCGCGTCGGCGGCCTGTCAGTGGTCTGTGAGGACGCTGAAGCGGCCGGGCGTGTGCTCGGTCAGCTGAAGGCGACCGTGCGCCGCATTTACTCCAGCCCGCCAAACTTTGGTGCGCAGGTAGTCGCCACGGTGCTGGGTGACGATCGGCTGAAAGCGTCGTGGCTCGCCGAAGTGGAATCTATGCGCAAGCGCATCCTGACAATGCGTCAGGAGCTGGTCGACGTGCTGAAAGAGGCCGTCCCAGGGCATAATTTTGACTATCTGCTTAAGCAGCGCGGGATGTTCAGCTACACCGGCCTCAGCGCGGCTCAGGTCGATCGCCTGCGTGAAGAGTTCGGCGTCTACCTGATTTCCAGCGGCCGTATGTGCGTGGCGGGGCTTAATGCCAGCAACGTTCATCGTGTTGCGCAGGCGTTTGCTGCAGTGATGTAAGCACTCACTATCATCCCTCTCTCCCTGCGGGAGAGGGCCGAGTGAGAGCATCAGGACGCACAAAAATCTTGCCCGGTGGCGCTGCGTCTACCGGGCTTTCAGACCTCATCCGCGCTTTGTGATCTTCTTCTTTTTATTCAGCTTCATAAGTAAAAACTCCTTCCCTTCATCTCCCCCCGGGGTTATGGTCGGATAGTTTTTTGACCATTCACTCAAAATAAAACGATAACAAACTGAATATTCAGGGGAAAACATGCGCAAGATCACACTGGCGCTCAGCGCCGCCTGCTTATTGTTCTCGCTAAATAGTGCCGTCGTCGCGCGCGCTTCCGCACCGACGCCGCTTTACACCGGCACAACAGCCGCCATGCTTGCCGAGCAAGCACCTGTTCACTGGGTATCCGTAGCCCAAATCGAAAATAGCCTGTTAGGGCGCCCGCCAATGGCTGTAGGCTTTGATATCGACGATACGGTCCTGTTTTCCAGCCCGGGATTCTGGCGGGGCAAAAAAACCTACTCACCGGACAGCGAAGCGTATCTGAAGAACCCCGAGTTCTGGGAAAAGATGAATAACGGCTGGGACGAGTTCAGCATTCCTAAAGAGGTGGCGCGCGCGCTTATCGCCATGCACGTTAAACGCGGTGACAGCATTTACTTTGTGACCGGACGCAGCCAGACCAAAACCGAAACCGTCTCTAAAACGCTGCAGGATGATTTTCAGATCCCGGCTTCCAGCATGAATCCGGTTATTTTTGCCGGCGACAAACCTGGCCAAAACACCAAAACCCAATGGCTGGAACAGAAGAACATCAAAGTCTTCTATGGCGATTCAGATAACGATATCACCGCCGCGTATGACGTCGGAGCCAGAGGGATCAGGGTGTTACGCGCCTCAAACTCTACGTATCGACCGTTGCCCATGGCCGGAAAGTTTGGCGAAGAAGTGATTGTTAATTCTGAGTATTAACCGCCGGGCGGCGAGGTTGCCTCTTTTTTAATCAAATCTCGTCGCTGTGGGTTTTACCTTTCGCTTTCTTGCTGCACACTTAGAAAGATTCATCTTTCATAACGGAGCAGCACATGTGGTATCAACAGACCCTGACCTTAAGCGCGAAACCTCGTGGATTTCATCTGGTGACTGATGAAGTCATTGGGCAAATTCGCGACCTCTCGCGCATCAGGACGGGGTTACTGCATCTGCTGCTTCAGCACACGTCAGCCTCTCTCACGCTTAATGAAAATTGCGATCCCACCGTCCGGTCTGACATGGAGCAGCATTTTCTCAAAACCGTTCCGGACAACGCCCCTTATGAACACGACTATGAGGGAGCAGATGACATGCCGTCGCATATCAAATCCTCTCTGCTGGGCGTATCGCTGATGCTGCCGGTGCACAATGGTCGGTTACTGCTGGGAACGTGGCAAGGGATCTGGCTGGGAGAACATCGTATTCACGGTGGTTCGCGTAAAATTATCGCAACGCTACAAGGGGAATAAAGATGACAATTTCGGAGCTAATTCAGTACTGCATGAGTAAACCTGGCGCGGAGCAGAGCGTTCACAGCGACTGGAAAGCCACGCAGATTAAAGTGGGGGATATTCTGTTTGCGATGGTGAAAGAGGTTGAGGGTCGCCCGGCGGCGTCACTGAAAACCAGCCCGGAACTGGCGGAGCTGTTACGCCAGCAGCACCATGACGTCCGGCCAAGCAAGCATCTCAACAAAGCGCACTGGAGCACCGTTTATCTCGACGGTTCACTGCCGGGTTCGCAAATTTACTATCTGGTGGACGCGTCTTATCAGCAGGCGGTAGAGCTGCTGCCGGAAGCGACCCGACAGCAACTCTCCGTGTGACAATTACAGCAACGGTTTGAGGAAGCGCGCGGTGTGCGAGGCTTCGCACTCTGCAACGGTCTCTGGCGTACCGGAGACGAGGATTTCACCGCCGCCGCTGCCGCCTTCCGGGCCGAGATCGACAATCCAGTCCGCGGTTTTAATCACGTCCAGGTTGTGTTCAATGACCACAATCGTGTTGCCCTGATCGCGAAGCTGATGCAGAACATCAAGCAGCTGCTGGATATCGGCAAAGTGCAGACCGGTGGTCGGCTCATCGAGAATGTACAGCGTCTGGCCGGTACCGCGTTTGGAGAGCTCACGCGCCAGCTTCACGCGCTGTGCTTCACCGCCAGACAGCGTGGTGGCAGACTGCCCCAGACGAATATAGGTCAGGCCCACATCCATCAGCGTCTGCAGCTTACGCGCCAGCGCAGGGACCGCGTCAAAGAACTCACGCGCCTCTTCGATGGTCATATCCAGCACTTCGTGGATGGTTTTGCCTTTGTACTTAATCTCCAGCGTTTCGCGGTTATAGCGTTTGCCTTTGCACTGGTCGCACGGCACGTAAATATCCGGCAGGAAGTGCATCTCAACCTTGATAACCCCGTCGCCCTGGCACGCCTCACAGCGTCCGCCGCGCACGTTAAAGCTGAAACGTCCTGGCGTATACCCGCGTGAACGCGCTTCCGGCACACCTGCAAACAGTTCACGTACGGGTGTGAACACGCCCGTATAGGTGGCAGGGTTGGAACGCGGAGTCCGCCCGATTGGACTCTGATCGATATCGATCACTTTATCGAAATGCTCCAGCCCCTGGATGTCACGGTACGGCGCCGGTTCGGCCAGCGTCGCGCCGTTCAGCTGCGTCTGCGCAATCGGGAACAGCGTATCGTTGATCAGCGTCGACTTACCGGAACCGGATACGCCGGTGATACAGGTAAACAGCCCAACCGGCAGCGTCAGCGTCACATCTTTCAGGTTATTGCCGCGGGCGCCGGTCAGCTTCAGCACTTTTTCCGGGTTCGCCGGTACACGCTGTTTCGGCACTTCAATCTTGCGCTTGCCGCTCATGTACTGGCCGGTCAATGACTCCGGCACCGCCATAATATCTTTCAACGTTCCTTCCGCGACCACCTGACCGCCGTGTACGCCAGCGCCCGGGCCGATATCGATAACGTGGTCAGCGGCGCGGATCGCGTCTTCATCGTGCTCAACCACAATCACCGTGTTACCGAGATTACGCAGGTGGACAAGCGTGCCGAGCAGACGCTCGTTGTCACGCTGGTGCAGGCCGATTGAGGGTTCATCCAGCACATACATCACGCCGACCAGGCCTGCGCCAATCTGGCTCGCGAGGCGGATACGCTGAGCTTCGCCACCGGAGAGGGTCTCTGCGGAGCGGGAAAGCGTCAGGTAATTCAGGCCGACGTTCACCAGGAACTTCAGACGATCGCCGATCTCTTTCAGCACTTTTTCCGCGATTTTCGCGCGCTGGCCGGAGAGCTTCAGGTTGTTGAAGAAGTCCATCGCGTGACCGATGCTCATGTCTGAGATGGTCGGCAGCGCCGTGTTTTCAACAAACACATGGCGAGCTTCACGGCGCAGACGCGTACCTTCACAGGTCGCACAGGAACGGTTGCTGATAAACTTCGCCAGCTCCTCGCGAACCGCGCTGGATTCGGTCTCTTTGTAGCGGCGCTCCATATTGTGCAGCACCCCTTCAAACGGGTGACGGCGCACGGAGGTATCACCGCGATCGTTCATGTACTTGAACTCGATGTTCTCTTTGCCGGAACCGAACAGCACCACTTTGTGCACGTTCGGGTTCAGGCTGGCCCACGGGGCTTCGACGTCGAATTTATAGTGCTCTGCCAGCGACTTCAGCATCTGGAAATAGTAGAAGTTGCGGCGATCCCATCCGCGGATCGCACCGCCAGCCAGCGACAGCTCCGGGTTTTGGATCACGCGGTCCGGGTCAAAATATTGCTGTACGCCCAGCCCGTCACACGTCGGACAGGCGCCCGCCGGGTTGTTGAACGAGAACAGACGCGGCTCCAGCTCGCGCATGCTGTAACCACAAATCGGACAGGCAAAGTTGGCGGAGAAGAGCAGCTCTTCCGCTTTCGGGTTATCCATATCGGAGACCACGGCCGTACCGCCAGAGAGTTCCAGCGCGGTTTCGAAGGATTCGGCCAGGCGGGTCGCCAGATCGTCACGGACTTTGAAACGGTCAATCACCACTTCGATGGTGTGCTTCTTCTGCAGCTCCAGCTTAGGCGGATCCGACAGGTCACACACTTCGCCGTCGATACGGGCGCGGATATAGCCCTGGCTTGCCAGGTTCTCCAGCGTTTTAGTGTGCTCGCCCTTACGTTCTTTAATGATGGGCGCCAGCAGCATCAGGCGTTTACCTTCCGGCTGCGACAGCACGTTATCCACCATCTGGCTTACGGTCTGCGCGGCCAGCGGGACGTCGTGATCCGGGCAGCGCGGCTCACCCACGCGTGCATACAGCAGACGCAGGTAGTCATGAATTTCGGTAATCGTACCAACCGTTGAACGCGGGTTATGCGAGGTGGATTTCTGCTCAATGGAGATAGCAGGTGATAACCCTTCAATATGGTCTACATCCGGTTTTTCCATCAGTGACAGGAACTGACGTGCGTATGCAGAAAGTGACTCCACGTAACGACGCTGTCCTTCGGCATATAAAGTGTCGAAAGCCAGTGAGGATTTGCCAGACCCCGAAAGCCCGGTCACGACGATGAGTTTGTCGCGAGGGATTATGAGGTTGATATTCTTGAGATTGTGGGTGCGGGCGCCCCGAACTTCGATCTTATCCATTCACCTTTCCCGGTTGGAACACGGATTGCCTGGTTTGTTTGAAGGACAAACGGCTGTCAGAAACGGCTAATTATGACACAAAATGACCTGTTTGAATATACAGTATTGGAATGCATTTTCTGATTCACTGTGTAACAATGTCGAGTTCGCGAGAGATTTCGGAACCGACTACGCAACTATGCAAATTGCAGCGTGGAAATGGTACACTCGCGCGTTTACACTATTAAGAAACGTATTCAGGAGACACGAACATGGCCAGCAGAGGCGTAAACAAGGTGATTCTCGTCGGTAATCTGGGCCAGGACCCGGAAGTACGCTACATGCCGAGTGGTGGCGCAGTTGCCAACATTACGCTGGCTACTTCCGAATCCTGGCGTGATAAAGCGACCGGTGAGATGAAAGAGCAGACCGAATGGCACCGCGTTGTGCTGTTTGGCAAACTGGCGGAAGTGGCTGGTGAGTATCTGCGTAAAGGTTCTCAGGTTTATATTGAAGGCCAACTGCGTACCCGCAAATGGACCGATCAAGCCGGCGCTGAGAAGTACACCACGGAAGTTGTGGTCAACGTGGGTGGCACCATGCAGATGCTCGGTGGCCGTCAGGGCGGTGGCGCACCA
The DNA here is from genome assembly GCF_049913205.1 of Enterobacter sp. R-25. NCBI lineage: Bacteria > Pseudomonadati > Pseudomonadota > Gammaproteobacteria > Enterobacterales > Enterobacteriaceae > Enterobacter > Enterobacter sp. R-25. Next base: position 301,412 of record NZ_CP183982.1, read on the forward strand.
GCAGGTGGCGGTCAGCAGCAGCAGGGCGGTTGGGGTCAGCCTCAGCAGCCACAGGGCGGCAACCAGTTCAGCGGTGGCGCGCAGTCTCGCCCACAGCAGCAGTCCGCGCCAGCACCGTCTAACGAACCCCCAATGGACTTCGACGACGATATTCCGTTCTGATATCCGACGGTTTAAAACAAAAAACCCAGACCTCGGTCTGGGTTTTTTTATTCATCTCAGGGATCAGGTAATCACCATCGGCCAGTCTGGCGGGGTATGGCTCATGGCTTCCACCATGACCACTTTAATATTTTCCCAGACGGCAGCGAGATCCAGCAGGGTGATGCCAAGCAGGCCCGTTGCGAACCAGCATGCTGCGCCCAACCCCAACAGGGTGCTGATGACAGCAAGGCCAGCATAGTCAGATTTACGAAACTGAATGTTTAGCGTGCTGGCCAGGAACATCAGCACCGCACTTAACAAAGGCCAGCGCAGGAGAACCATGCTGGTAGTAATGGTTGCCATAAAACCCATCCTCAACAAAACAGACGAACTGAATGAAACAGTGTTTCTCGTTACACAATATGTGTGAACTATATCACATTTGTTGATTTATTCGCCAGCCTCAGACGGGTGAAAAAAGCAGGAATTATCACAGCCAGGCGTCGCACGAGGATTGAGGGGAAAATATATCTTTGCACGCTAATGACCCCCTTTTATCGCTTCCAGGTAATAAATTCATTGAGATAACAAAACCTCTGCAAATTGAGGTGTGCTGTAGAACGTTTACAGCAACAACCCTTTGGATTATGCTTGAGTGGATAAATAAATTTACTCGCATTCTATAATTCAGGTTTTTGAATTTTATTGGTTTTTTTCTCTTTGTACGTTTTTAATTACACACAACGTCTCGCACTCCAGCTGTGTTGATATTCAGCATCCTGCTCTGGCTCGCCGATTTTTGAATCTGAAGAAAGTTGCGTCCGATTTAACGCTTAATAATCTGCGAAAAAAATGAAAGAAAAACGACGTGAGATTGTTAATGACAGCCTGCGGGCGTTGCATGCGCTGGCAGATCTGATGCCCCAGCTTCACGCCCATTGTTCGCTGGGCGAGATGCTTGAGACGATCAACCGGGCCTTTGGGGCAAGCCTGGCCTGGATTAGCGTTTATACTGACGGGCTACAGCGCGTGGTCTGTGCGGGGGAAGTGACCTGTCACTCATTTGAGGTGGCCGATTTTCTTGCCGGTACCCTGCTGGAGAAGCATCACCGTGCGTGGCGGGTCGTCTACTGGAAAGAGAATATCGGCCGCGCATTATTCTCCGCTCATCATCCTGGCTATTCGCAATTGCAAAGCGGGGTGTTATGCAAGCTTTCAACCCATAACGGACAAGGCAGCGGCTATTTCTTTCTGGCGTTTGCTGAGCCGTTATATTCTCTGGCCATCCTGAAAAGTATTGTTGCGGTGCTGGTCGAAAAATTAAAAGACTATTTTTCAGAAATTATCGTTCGTGAAAAAACAGCGCAGGAAATGCAGCGTGTGGTGACCCAATATAAAACCCTGTTTGAACGAGCGCCTGTTTTAATGAACTCATTCGATAAATTTAACCGCTGCGTGCTGTGGAATGCTGAGTGTGAAAAAGTGTTTGGCTGGACAATGGCGGAGATCAGCGCCCATGCCGATCCGCTCTCACTGTTTTACCCCGACCCGGAAGAGCGGCGACGGGTCAGGGAGTCGGTAAATGTCTCGCCGCTAAAGGATATGTACGAGTGGCATCCACTGCGTAAAGACGGTACGCCGTTGACGGTTTTGTGGTCAAACATTCTGCTGCCGGACAGCTCAGTCCTGAATATCGGGCTTGATATTACCGAGCGTAAAAAAGCCGAACAGCAACTGGAAGTGAAAGCCACCACGGACGATCTTACCGGGTGTTTTAACCGTTCAACCATTTTACAGCAGCTGGAATCCGCGCTGGCGGCAAATGCCAGGCAGGATGCTGACAGCCATTTTTGCGTGCTCATGTTTGACCTTGATTTTTTCAAACAGATCAACGATCGGTGGGGGCATCAGGTGGGCGATCGGGCGCTTATCCACTTTTGCCAGGCTATCCGTGAGTTAAGCCCCGAGAACGCTGCGCTTGGCCGTGTGGGCGGCGAGGAGTTTTTACTCCTGCTGGCACGAACCGACGGCAACGCGGGCGCCCTTTTTTCGGCGAGGCTACGTACTGCCCTCAAAACCAACCCGCTCGTGGTGGGAGAGAAAAAGCTGGTGCTGTCATTCAGCGCCGGGGCGGTGGAGGTCTGCCAGGGCCAACGCGATACTTCAGGATTACTGATGCGTGCCGATAAAGCATTATATGACGCCAAGCGTACGGGTCGGGGGAAAACGGTGGTGGCTGCTGATTATTTATAAATCAAAAAACAAAATACGCGCGAGTAAATAGCATAAAATGTCATGTTGCCGTTGTTGTTTTTTCACACTGCCAGAAGTTTGGCTTAATCAACGATCCTCTGTTGTGTTATCTTAAAACCTCCCGTACCCGCTGGATAATTATTTTCCTTAATTGAAACGGAACGAATACTTACAGTTTAGCTTACGGGAAAATATTATCGTCATAACGAAAATTAAGATTTTTAATACTAAAAGTCAGTTGCTAACTTCGCATGATTCATGCAACGTAATCACCTGTTAAACAAAGCATCCGGCCTTCATTACTACAGGCGTACAACATGCAGGGATATAGGGCGGGAAATGAATCGTAGCGCGCGGCGCAAGATGCTCAGGGTGGTAGGGATCATCATGGTAGTTATGCTGCCGGTGATGCTTGCGCTATGGTTTGCCCAGATAAGAGCCGTGTCGGAAACAAGCGCCCAGCTACGTACCTTTGCTGAACTGGCGTTAGACAAAACAGAACTGGTAATTCAACAGGTTGATCTGGCCCGCGACGAGGCTGAAAAATATCAGGGTGAACGTTGTACACCAGAACATCGCCAATATATGTTGAACGTTGTTCGCGGTCGTCTGTTTGTTGCGGATTTAATTTATGCAGAAGGTCAGAATTTTCTTTGTTCGACCGTTTTTACACCCGCCAATCCTTATCTGATATCCACTGCTAATTACACACGTAAACCTGACGTTGCTATCTATTATTATCGCGATACGCCATTTTTTACTGGCTATAAAATGACATATATGCAGCGCGGAAATTATGTTGTGGTGGTCAATCCGCTTTCCTACAGCGAAGTAATGTCGACAGATCATTCCCTTTCGTGGGGGGTATACGACACGGTAACGAATGCATTCTTTTCCGTTAGTCAGCGCGCGAATGTTTCTTTATTAAGTTCGATGATTCGGGATAAGGAATCGGTATTTCAAAAAGATAACCGTTTTTATACGGTCGTCAAATCCCCAAAACGGCCTATTGCCGCTATCGTGTCGACGTCGAATAAACGTTTTTATGAAATGCTTTATCACCAGGCGACGTTGACGCTACCGCTCGGGATGATCTGCAGCATAATTATTTTGCTGGTGTGGTCTCGCACCCATCGTGAACTCAATTCTCCCGGGCGGTTACTGCAGCGAGCGCTCAATAAACGTCAGCTTTGTGTCCACTATCAGCCGATTATTGATATCAAGAACAACCAGTGCGTGGGAGCCGAGGCGTTATTACGCTGGCCTGGCTTTAACGGGCCGGTCATGAGTCCGGCTGAATTTATTCCGCTGGCGGAAAAAGAGGGCATGAGCGAGCGAATTACGGATTATGTTGTCGAAGAGGTATTCAGCGATCTGGGCACATTCCTGGCAACGCATCCGCATCTCTATATTTCGATTAACCTGTCGGCCACGGATTTCCACTCTTCACGGCTGATCGCCATGATTTCGGACAAGGCCCGACACTATGCCGTACGTGCGCAGCAAATTAAAATTGAAGTCACGGAGCGCGGTTTTATTGATGTCCCTAAAACCACTCCGGTTATTCAGGCGTTCCGTCAGGCGGGTTACGAAGTGGCGATTGATGATTTTGGAACGGGTTACTCTAATCTGCACAACCTTTATTCGCTGAATGTCGATATTCTGAAAATCGACAAATCCTTTATCGACACCCTAACAACTAACAGCACCAGCCACCTTATCGCCGAGCATATTATTGAGATGGCACAAAGCCTGCGGCTTAAAACCATTGCGGAAGGGGTGGAAACAGCAGAGCAGGTGAGCTGGTTGTTGAAGCGTGGCGTTCAGTTCTGTCAGGGATGGCACTTCGCGAAAGCGATGCCGCCCCAGGAGTTTATGACCTGGCAGCAGCAACCTTTGCATTGAGAGCCATTAATTCAACTGGTGGCGATAGTCGCTCGGTGTGCGGTCAAACTCGCGGCGAAACACGCGGGAAAAGGTTTGTTGCGACACATAACCCAGATCCATCGCGATATCAAAAATGGGCCGCTGCGTTGAGCGTAAGGCCTGCGCCGCCAGCAGCAGTCTGCGCTGACGAATGTACTCACCCAGCGTCTGGTGCATAACGGTACGGAACATTCTCTGTAAATACCATTTCGAATAGCCGGATTTTTTAGCGACCACATCAATGTTCAACGGTTGGTCGATATGTTCATCAATCCATTCAATAAGTGTCTGAATAATTTGCTGATGCGACATAAGGTTGCCCCTCTGTAGATACAACTGCCCTGGTTGATTCGTCGTTTTCTCTGCGGGCGAGTATAATTCCTCAAGTTAACTTGAGGTAAAGAGGTTTTATGGAAAAGAGATTGCCGCGAATTAAAGCGTTGTTAACCCCCGGCGAAGTGGCGAAGCGAAGCGGTGTTGCGGTGTCGGCGCTCCACTTCTATGAAAGCAAAGGGTTAATTAAAAGCATCCGAAACGCCGGAAACCAGCGACGCTACACGCGTGACGTGCTCCGTTATGTCGCGATTATCAAAATTGCCCAACGAATCGGAATCCCCCTGGCCACCATCGGCGATGCGTTCGGCGTGCTGCCGGAAGGGCACTCTCTCAGCCCGAAAGAGTGGAAAGAGCTTTCCTCTCAGTGGCGTGAAGAGCTGGATCGACGCATTCACACGCTGGTAGCGCTGCGTGATGAACTGGACGGATGTATTGGCTGCGGCTGTTTGTCGCGCAGTGATTGTCCGTTGCGTAACCCGGGCGACAGGCTGGGTGAGCAGGGGACAGGGGCGCGGTTGCTGGAGGAAGACTGAGATGCGGCAGAAAACCGCACCTCATACCGCACCTCATAAAGAACTAAAGCGCCACAAAAGGGCGCTTTAGTTTTTCCCGGTCTTTGTCTTTCACTCTATCCCGCTGGTTCACGGGAGGGTTTCCCCCGACATCAGCACCCCTCATGTCGAGCGTGTTGGGGAGGTTCCGGATTGTGCTGACACTTTAATTCTATGCAAGACCCGTCTTTTCGCCAGTCGGTCAGGCCGTTTTTTAGGCGAATTTTTTTCGCGGTGTTGTTCGATTTTCTATAGTTAAAAAGTATGAATAAAAGGAGAACACAATGCTCACGGTACACCACCTGAACCAGTCCCGCTCACACCGTGTGATCTGGGCGCTGGAAGAACTTTCCCTGCCCTATGAGATTGTTCGTTACCAGCGCGAAAAGAGCATGCTGGCGCCTGAGTCGCTCAAAAAAGTGCACCCGTTGGGCAAATCGCCGGTTATTGAAGATAACGGCCTGATCCTCGCCGAGTCGGGGGCCATCCTCGAATATCTTCAGGAAACCTACGATCCTGAGTCGCGGCTTAAACCTCTGGATCCTGCGCATAAGGTGCAATACCGCTTCTGGTTGCACTATGCCGAAGGTTCGCTAATGCCGCTGCTGTTGATGAAGCTGGTTTTCAGTAGCCTCGGTAAGCCGCCCGTGCCGTTTGGTATCCGCACGTTGGGTAAAGCGCTGGGGCAGGGAGTGCAAAAAGCGTATCTCAACCGCCAGCTTGAAACCCATGCACGCTTTATTGAGTCGCATCTTGCCGAAAACAGCTGGTTTGCCGGCGACGCGCTCAGCATGGCGGATATTCAGATGAGCTTCCCGATTTTTGCCCTGCTGGCGCGCGGTGGCATCGATAACCTCCCGCATACCCAGGCCTGGAAGAAAAAGGTGGAGAGCAGCCCTGGCTGGCAAAAAACGCTGGAGCAAGGTGGCCCGTTATCGATTCCGGGTGGGGAGTGAAATGTAAACAAATTGCGCACAGACGATAACGTTTGCGCATCCTCTGTTTATTTCTTCAGCGTCATAAGGGAATTTTAGCGAAAAACGATAAAGTTCAGTTGAAAAGGGCGGGGATTAGGCTAGATAATCGTTTGCCTTAATTTGACCACCCGTTTGTAAGCGCGGAGCTAAACGTTTGCTTTTTCTGTGACGCCCCTTTCGTCGCAAATGCAAAACACGGATTTGACGTTTAGCTGGCAGTGGCGTCTCCACCACGCTTACGGACTTTCTATAAAAACTCTCAGGGGATGTTTTCTATGTCTACGCCATCTGCGCGTACCGGCGGTTCGCTTGACGCCATCTTTAAAATTTCGGCTCGCGGCAGCACCGTGCGCCAGGAAATCGTTGCCGGTCTGACCACGTTTCTGGCGATGGTTTACTCCGTCATTGTCGTTCCGGGTATGCTGGGTAAAGCAGGCTTCCCGCCGGCTGCCGTCTTTGTTGCTACCTGTCTCGTGGCGGGCGTTGGCTCCATCGTGATGGGCCTGTGGGCGAACCTGCCGCTGGCGATCGGTTGTGCAATCTCGTTGACCGCCTTTACCGCTTTCAGCCTGGTTCTGGGTCAGCACATCAGCGTACCGGTTGCGCTCGGTGCCGTGTTCCTGATGGGGGTACTGTTTACTGTTATCTCCGCCACCGGCATCCGTAGCTGGATTTTGCGCAACCTGCCTCAGGGCGTGGCGCATGGCACCGGCATTGGTATCGGGCTGTTCCTGCTGCTGATTGCCGCAAACGGCGTCGGCCTGGTGATCAAGAACCCGCTGGACGGTCTGCCGGTGGCGTTGGGGCACTTCGCGAGCTTCCCGGTCATTATGTCCCTGATCGGTCTGGCGGTGATTATTGGTCTGGAAAAACTGAAAGTCCCGGGCGGCATTTTGCTGACCATTATCGGGGTGTCCATTGTTGGCCTGATTTTCGATCCTAACGTTCACTTCTCCGGGATTTTCGCCATGCCGTCGCTGAGCGATGATAAAGGCAACTCTCTGATTGGCAGTCTGGATATCATGGGGGCGTTGAACCCGGTGATCCTGCCAAGCGTGCTGGCGCTGGTGATGACCGCGGTGTTTGATGCAACGGGTACCATCCGTGCCGTCGCGGGTCAGGCGAACCTGCTGGATAAAGACGGTCAGATTATCGATGGCGGCAAAGCGCTGACCACCGACTCCCTGAGCAGCGTCTTCTCGGGTCTGGTGGGCGCGGCTCCGGCTGCGGTGTATATCGAGTCCGCTGCGGGTACGGCGGCAGGCGGTAAAACTGGCCTGACGGCCATTACCGTTGGCGTGCTGTTCCTGCTGATCCTGTTCCTCTCTCCGCTCTCCTACCTGGTGCCGGCCTACGCGACCGCACCTGCGCTGATGTACGTTGGTCTGCTGATGCTGAGCAACGTGGCGAAAATCGATTTTGCTGATTTTGTGGATGCGATGTCAGGCCTCATCACGGCGGTCTTTATCGTGCTGACCTGTAATATCGTTACCGGCATCATGATCGGTTTCGCGTCGCTGGTGATTGGGCGTCTGGTCTCCGGCGAGTGGCGCAAGCTGAACATCGGCACCGTTGTGATTGCCGTCGCGCTGGTGGCGTTCTACGCGGGCGGCTGGGCAATCTAAGTTGTCCATTGATGCGAAAACGGGTGGCTCAGGCCGCCCGTTTTTATTTTCAGGACTCATCCCGTTGTCTTTTGCGTTACTCTGGGGAAGATAGAATAACAGGCACGACGCCTTAGGTTTGGCTTTTAAGAAACACAGCAAACAGGGAACGCATGGAAATCTTCTTCACAATACTCATCATGACTCTTGTGGTCTCGCTATCCGGGGTAGTCACACGCGTACTGCCCTTTCAGGTCCCCCTGCCATTAATGCAAATTGCCATCGGCGCGCTGCTGGCGTGGCCGACGTTTGGCCTGCACGTGGAGTTCGACCCCGAACTGTTCCTCGTGCTGTTTATTCCGCCGCTGCTGTTTGCCGATGGCTGGAAAACGCCCACGCGTGAATTCCTTGAGCACGGGCGAGAGATATTAGGTCTGGCGCTGGCGCTCGTGGTGGTCACGGTGGTCGGGATTGGCTTCCTGATCTACTGGGCGGTACCGGGCATTCCGTTAATTCCGGCCTTTGCGCTGGCCGCGGTGCTGTCACCAACCGATGCCGTGGCGTTGTCCGGCATTGTCGGTGAAGGCCGTATTCCGAAGAAAATCATGGGAATTTTACAGGGTGAGGCGCTGATGAATGACGCCTCTGGCCTGGTTGCCCTGAAATTTGCCGTGGCCGTCGCGATGGGCACGATGATCTTTACCGTAGGCGGCGCGACCCTGGAATTCTTCAAGGTGGCGATTGGCGGTATCCTGGCCGGGTTTGTGGTGAGCTGGCTGTATGGTCGTTCGCTGCGCTTCCTCAGCCGCTGGGGCGGCGATGAACCGGCGACACAGATTGTGCTGCTGTTCCTTCTGCCGTTTGCCTCTTACCTGATTGCCGAGCATATCGGCGTGTCGGGCATTCTGGCGGCGGTGGCGGCAGGGATGACCATCACCCGCTCCGGCGTAATGCGCCGCGCGCCGCTGGCCATGCGCCTGCGTGCGAACAGCACCTGGGCGATGCTGGAATTTGTCTTTAACGGTATGGTGTTCCTGCTCCTGGGCCTGCAGTTGCCGGGCATCATGGAATCCTCGCTGGTGGCGGCCGAGGCCGACCCGAACGTCGAAACGTGGATGTTGTTCACCGATATCGTGCTGATCTACATGGCGCTGATGCTGGTGCGTTTCGGCTGGCTGTGGACGATGAAAAAATTCAGCATGCGCTTCCTGACGAAAAAACCGATGGAGTTCGGCTCGTGGACCACGCGGGAGCTGCTGATCGCTTCTTTTGCTGGCGTTCGCGGGGCAATTACGCTTGCCGGTGTGCTGTCCATTCCGCTGCTGCTGCCCACGGGCGATGTCTTCCCGGCGCGCTATGAACTGGTTTTCCTGGCGGCAGGGGTGATTCTGTTCTCACTGTTTGTCGGCGTGATAATGCTGCCTCTTCTGCTGCAGCATATTGAGACGGGTGACTCGACTCAGCAGCATAAAGAGGAGCGTATTGCCCGCGCGGCGACCGCTGAAGTGGCGATTGTGGCCATTCAAAAGATGGAAGAACGTCTTGCGGCGGACACGGAAGAGAACATCGACAACCAGCTGCTGACTGAAGTGAGCTCGCGCGTGATTGGTAACCTGCGTCGTCGTGCCGATGGCCGCAACGATGTGGAAAGTTCGCTGCAGGAGGAGAACCTGGAGCGCCGGTTCCGTCTGGCGGCGCTGCGCTCAGAGCGTGCGGAGCTGTACCACCTGCGCGCCACGCGGCAAATCAGCAATGAGACGCTGCAAAAACTGCTGCACGATCTGGATTTGCTGGAAGCCTTGCTGATAGAGAATCAGTAGTCCGTGCGGGCTGATGCCCTCACCCTGATCCTCTCCACCCGGAGAGGGTCAGGGAACCCAAAATCCTTCACAGCATTTCAGCCACGCCTGCGCGCTGTGCGATAAATAAACCCCTTCGCGCCAAATCATCCCTAACTGCCAGTGTAAATCGCTTTCCAGCGGGATCCAGCGCAGGGTGTTTTTATCGAGCCGTTCGCAAATCGGCTGTGGCAATATCGCAATGCCGACGCCAGCCTGCACCATCGCGGCCAGGAAATCCCACTGCCCGCTGCGCACCGCAATGCGCGGCTTCACGTTGTGTTGATTAAACAGCGCCATCAGCTGGCGGCTGAGGGCGAAATCTTCGTTGTAAATCAGCAGCGGGTGTTCACCAAGCCGTTCGGGTTTCACCGTGTCGACCTTCAGCCAGTCACCAGAGCGGGGTACCAGCACGCACAGCGGGTGGCTAAAGAGCGGCAGCGTCGCCAGACCGCTCTCTTCCTCCACAGGAAGGGCGGTCATGGCGACATCCAGCTCGCCGTTGGTGACTGCCTGTTGAACCGTTAAGCCGCCAAACTCGGAAATTTTCAGCTCAACGCCGGGATAACGCTGGCGAAACAGGCTGATGGGGCCGGCCATCATCATCCCAACCATCGGTGGGATGCCGAGGCGCAGCAGCCCTTTTGTCAGGTGATTGATATCGCCAAGCTCCGCTTCCAGCTGGCGGAACTCCGCCAGGATCGCCAGCCCGCGTTCAAAGACGACCCGCCCGGTATCGGTCAGCAGCAGCTTGCGTCCATCGCGGATAAGCAGGGTGCAGTTCAGTTCATCTTCGAGGTTTTTCAGCATCTTGCTGATGGTGGGTTGGGTGACAAACAACTTCTCCGCTGCGCGGGTAAAACTTTGCTGACGAACCACTTCGACAAAATAGCGCAGCGTTCTTATGTCCATGATTATTCCTCGGAACTATACCTTTGATGATTTTAATTCATTTCAGTCCATTACGTGCGCTCACTATACTGGCGCCTCGTCTCATTTTTGAGGAAAACCCCCATGGCCGTGGCGTTAAGCCGTGTTACGCCTGCCGTTGTGCAACGACTTCAGGTACCGGTTCAGGTACTGCTTTATGCGGGACTGTTTGTTTTCGCGGAATATCTTGTCAACTGGTTGCATCTGCCGTTGCCTGCCAACCTGGTCGGAATGGTGCTGATGCTGACGCTTATCCTCTGCCGCGTTATCCCCCTCAACTGGGTACGCGCCGGCGCGCGCTGGCTGCTGGCGGAAATGCTGCTGTTCTTTGTGCCTGCCGTGGTCGCGGTGGTGAACTATGCGCAACTGCTGAGGGTAGATGGCTGGCGCATCTTCGCGGTCATTGCGCTGAGCACGCTGATGGTGCTGGGGGCCACCGCCTGGGTGGTTGATAAAGTGTATCGGTTTGAAATCAGCAGGCAAAAGCATGACTAACTTCCAGATAAGCGTGTTGTGCCTGATTGCCACTCTGGCGATCTACTTTGCCAATAAACGGCTGTATCGCCGTTTTCACGCGCTGCCGCTGATGCCGCTGGTCTTCACGCCGATCATGCTGGTCCTGATGCTGGTCTTCGGGCATATCTCCTGGCAGAACTACATTGGGGAATCCCACTGGCTGCTGTGGCTACTGGGGCCTGCGACCATTGCCTTTGCGGTACCGGTGTATGACAACCTGGCGATCATCAAACGCCACTGGATGTCGCTCAGCGCTGGCGTGATCACGGCCACGGTGGTGGCGGTCTGCAGTTCCGTCTGGCTGGCCCGGCTGTTTACGCTGCCCGATGAAATTCAGCGCAGCCTGGCCGTCCGTTCGGTCACCACCCCGTTTGCGCTGGCCGCGGCCAAGCCGCTCGGCGGACAGCCGGATCTGGTCGCGTTATTTGTGGTCGTGACGGGCGTCTTCGGGATGGCGGTTGGCGACATGCTTTTTTTGCGGCTGTCGATCCGTGAAGGAATGGCGAAAGGGGCGGGATTTGGCGCGGCATCGCACGGTGCGGGAACGGCACGTTCGTATGAACTCGGGCAGCAGGAAGGGGTGGTGGCAAGCCTGGTGATGATGCTCTCGGGCGTGGTGATGGTATTGATTGCACCGCTGGTGGCGTGGGTGATGTTCTGATTTCCCCGGCCGGTAAGGCCGGGGAGACGAGGTTAGTGCGCGCGGCCTTGCTCGACGCCCAGACCCGTTTGTGAGCGGATAAACTGGGCGCGGAATTTCTCACGCTCCAGGTTACCTTCCGGCGAGTTATCGGTCGCGGAGAAGACCCAGATACCAATAAACGCCACGGCAATGGAGAACAGCGCCGGGTATTCATACGGGAAGATAGCGCTTTCGTGACCGAGGATCTGTACCCAGATCGTCGGGCCAAGGACCATCAGAATCACGGCCGTCAAAAGCCCCAGCCAGCCGCCAATCATCGCCCCACGGGTGGTCAGTTTTGACCAGTACATGGAGAGCAGGATGATAGGGAAGTTACAGCTTGCCGCAATGGAGAAGGCCAGCCCCACCATAAAGGCGATGTTCTGCTTCTCGAACAAGATCCCCAGCAGAATAGCGACCACGCCCAGCACCAGCACGGTGATTTTCGAGACTTTCAGCTCATCACGTTCGCTTGCCCCTTTGCGGATAACGTTGGCATAGAGGTCGTGCGATACCGCAGACGCGCCCGCCAGCGTCAGCCCGGCAACCACCGCGAGTATGGTGGCGAAGGCCACGGCCGAGATAAAGCCAAGGAACAGATTACCGCCTACCGCGTCGGCCAGATGCACTGCCGCCATGTTGTTACCGCCAATCAGCCCGCCCGCCGCGTCTTTAAACGCCGGATTCGCCCCCACCAGCATGATGGCGCCAAAACCAATGATAAAGGTCAGGATGTAGAAGTAACCCATAAAGCCCGTGGCGTAGAAGACGCTTTTGCGCGCTTCACGCGCATCGCTCACGGTGAAGAAACGCATCAGGATGTGTGGCAAGCCAGCCGTACCAAACATCAGACCCAGACCGAGCGAAAGCGCAGAAATAGGGTCTTTCACCAGCCCGCCAGGGCTCATGATCGCTTCCCCTTTCGGGTGTACCGCCATCGCTTCAGTGAACAGATTATTGAAGCTGAACCCGACATGTTTCATGACCATAAAGGCCATAAAGCTGGCGCCGAACAGCAGCAGGACCGCTTTGATGATTTGCACCCAGGTCGTGGCCAGCATGCCGCCGAACAGGACGTACATCACCATCAGCACACCCACCAGCACCACCGCGATGTGGTAGTTCAGGCCGAACAACAGTTCGATCAATTTACCCGCGCCGACCATCTGCGCAATCAGATACAGCGCGACCACCACCAGCGAGCCGCAGGCGGAGAGGGTACGAATCGGCCCCTGCTTCAGCCGGTAGGAGGCCACGTCTGCGAAGGTATAGCGGCCCAGGTTGCGCAAGCGTTCTGCGATCAGGAACAAAATAATCGGCCAGCCCACGAGGAAGCCGAGGGAGTAAATCAGACCATCGTAGCCGGAGGTGTACACCAGCGCAGAGATGCCGAGGAAGGAGGCGGCGGACATAAAGTCGCCTGCAATTGCCAGCCCGTTCTGAAAACCGGTAATGTTGCCGCCTGCGGTGTAGTAATCATTACGGGAGCGCACGCGTTTCGAGGCCCAGTACGTGATGTACAGCGTCAGCAGCACGAAAATCAGGAACATGATAATCGCCTGCCAGTTGGTTGGCTGGCGCTGTACCTCGCCGGTGATGGCATCAGCGGCGTTGGCGGCAAAGGGAAGTGTGGCGGCAAGCGCCGTCAGGACTCTCTTCATGATGCTTTTACCTCTGCCAGGACTGCTCTGTTAAGACGATCGAATTCGCCATTGGCGCGCCAGACGTACACGCCGGTCAGCACAAACGAAATGATTATCACGCCAATCCCAATCGGAATTCCGCGCGTGACGCTGGTGCCCGCGTGCAGCGGCGTACCGAGCCAGTGTGGGGCAAAGGCAATCAGCAGAATAAAGCCGACGTAAATAATCAGCATGATGATGGAAAGTAAGAAGGCAAACCGTTGCCGTTTATCCACGAGCTCCCTGTAGTGCGCACTATTCTCTATCTGCTGACAAATATCGTTATTCATCAGAGGTCTCCAGAAGTATTTATAGGGGAGGTTTTTTTATTCCCTCTCCCGGGGGGAGAGGGGAGATCGCGTTACGATGGCATTGCGATGGACTGCTTCTCTTCGAGCAGTTTTTCCACCACGCCAGGATCGGCAAGCGTTGAGGTATCACCGAGGTTGCTGGTGTCACCGGCTGCGATTTTGCGCAATATGCGGCGCATAATTTTGCCTGAGCGGGTTTTCGGCAGAGAGTCGGTCCAGTGCAGCACGTCCGGCGTGGCAAGCGGGCCAATCTCTTTACGTACCCAGTTGCGCACCTCGGCATACAGCTCTGGTGACGGCTCTTCGCCATGATTCAGCGTGACGTAGGCGTAAATCGCCTGGCCTTTAATGTTGTGTGGGATCCCAACGACGGCGGCTTCGGCGATCTTCGGATGAGATACCAGCGCGGATTCAATCTCCGCGGTACCCAGACGGTGGCCGGAGACGTTCAGCACGTCGTCCACGCGCCCGGTTATCCAGTAATAACCGTCCTCGTCACGCCGGGCGCCGTCACCGCTAAAGTACATGTTTTTAAAGGTCGAGAAGTAGGTCTGCTCAAAGCGCTCGTGGTCGCCGAACAGGGTACGCGCCTGGCCCGGCCAGGAATCGGTGATCACCAGATTGCCTTCGGTGGCCCCGTCCAGCGGATTGCCTTCGTTATCCACCAGCGCAGGTTGTACGCCGAAGAACGGGTGAGTTGCTGAACCGGCTTTTAACTGCGTCGCACCCGGCATAGGGGTGATCATAAAGCCGCCGGTTTCGGTCTGCCACCAGGTGTCCATCACCGGGCATTTTTCGTTGCCGATTTTCTTCCAGTACCACTCCCAGGCTTCCGGGTTGATGGGCTCGCCAACGGAACCAAGGATGCGCAGCGAAGAGCGGTCAGTGCCTTCAATGGCCTTATCGCCTTCCGCCATTAATGCGCGGATCGCCGTTGGGGCGGTATAGAGAATATTGACCTTGTGTTTGTCGACCACCTGACACATGCGTGCCGGCGTTGGCCAGTTCGGTACGCCTTCAAACATCAGCGTAGTGGCACCACAGGCCAGCGGGCCGTAAAGCAGGTAGCTGTGACCGGTGACCCAGCCTACGTCGGCAGTACACCAGTAAATGTCGCCCGGATGGTAGTCGAATACGTACTTGAAGGTGGTAGCGGCATAGACCAGATAGCCGCCGGTGGTGTGCAACACGCCTTTCGGTTTGCCGGTTGAGCCGGAGGTGTAAAGAATAAACAGCGGGTCTTCCGCGTTCATCTCTTCCGGCTGATGTTGGTCGCTGGCTTTTTCAATCAGATCGCTCCACCACAGGTCGCGTCCTTCATTCCAGTCGATCTTGCCGCCGGTACGCTTGAGAACGATGACGTTGCTGACGGTTTTCACGTTCGGATTTTTCAGCGCTTCATCGACGTTTTTCTTCAGGGGAATGCCACGGCCAGCGCGCACGCCTTCATCGGCCGTGATCACCAGTTTCGAGCTGGAATCGACAATACGTCCGGCTACCGCTTCCGGTGAGAAGCCGCCAAAAATCACCGAGTGAATCGCACCGATGCGCGCGCAGGCCAGCATGGCTACCGCCGCTTCAGGCACCATTGGCATATAGATAGCCACCACGTCGCCTTTTTTAATGCCCCTTTCCAGCAGAACGTTGGCAAAGCGGCACACATCGCGGTGCAGTTCTTTATAAGTAATGTGTTTGCTTTGAGAGGCGTCGTCGCCCTCCCAGATAATGGCCGTTTCATTACCGCGTTCGGCAAGGTGGCGGTCAAGACAGTTTGCTGCCAGGTTCAGCGTGCCGTCTTCGTACCATTTAATGGAGACGTTGCCGGGCGCAAAGGAGGTGTTCTTCACCTTCTGATAAGGTTTAATCCAGTCAAGAATATGGCCCTGCTCACCCCAGAAGACGTCCGGGCTGGAGACGGATTGCTGATACTTCTCGTGGTACTGCTCCGGGTTTATCAGGCAACGGTCCGCAATGTTTGCGGGAATGTCGTGTTTATGTACTTGGCTCATGGCTTTTTTTCTCCTTGTAAGATGTTAATAATATGTCGCAAAAACGTTAATAGTAGGGGCTTTACAAGCTTTGTTTATTATTTGGGCTACAGATCACGCATTGTTTGAAGAGTATGAAAAATGAGCGAATGAAACTTTGAAGGAAAATAATTCACCGTACCGATTATTCACAATTTCCATTAAAAAAGCCTTTTTATAACAAAAAGTTATTGATGGGAATTGTGACAAACTCACGTCATGACCGCTTTTTGCAGCGAAATGTGCCGTTCTTTAAGGCTTGCGCAACATGCCGCGCAAATGATACTCATACGCCGCGTTAAAAAATCCCATAAACCAACGCAACACAATTCATACCCTTTCAGTATGTATCCATATTCATGCAGTTTATGTGAATAGGGCGCTTCATTGAGGAAGTCAGTTTCTATGAAAAACGTTAAAGTCAGCCTGGCCTGGCAAATCTTGCTAGCCCTTGTGCTGGGTATCCTGCTGGGTAGCTACCTGCATTATCACAGCGACAGCCGCGAGTGGCTGATTGCGAACCTGCTCTCCCCGGCAGGGGATATCTTTATTCATCTGATCAAGATGATTGTCGTACCAATTGTTATCTCAACGCTGGTCGTCGGCATTGCCGGTGTGGGGGATGCAAAACAGTTAGGCCGTATCGGCGCGAAGACAATTCTTTATTTCGAAGTGATCACGACGATTGCCATCATTCTGGGCATCACACTGGCGAACGTGTTCCAGCCAGGGTCCGGGATCGATATGTCGCAGCTGGCGACGGTGGATATTTCGAAATATCAAAGCACTACCGCTGAAGTACAGAGCCACGCGCATGGCCTGATGGGAACCATCCTTTCGCTGGTGCCGACCAACATCGTGGCTTCCATGGCGAAGGGCGAGATGCTGCCGATCATCTTCTTCTCGGTGTTGTTTGGTCTGGGCCTCTCCTCCCTGCCTGCCACGCACCGTGAACCGCTGGTCACCGTGTTCCGCTCAATTTCTGAAACCATGTTCAAAGTGACTCACATGGTGATGCGCTACGCGCCGGTTGGGGTGTTTGCGCTTATCGCGGTAACCGTGGCGAACTTCGGTTTCGCCTCCCTGTGGCCGCTGGCGAAGCTGGTGATTCTGGTTCACTTCGCCATCCTGTTCTTCGCGCTGGTGGTGCTGGGAATTGTGGCGCGCCTGTGTGGGCTGAGCATCTGGATCCTGATCCGTATTCTCAAAGATGAGTTGATTCTGGCGTACTCCACGGCAAGCTCTGAAAGCGTACTGCCGCGTATTATCGAGAAGATGGAGGCCTACGGCGCGCCGGCGTCGATTACCAGCTTTGTGGTGCCAACCGGCTACTCCTTTAACCTGGACGGCTCAACGCTGTACCAGAGTATTGCGGCTATCTTTATTGCTCAGCTGTACGGCATTGACCTGTCTCTGTGGCAGGAGATCGTGCTGGTGCTGACCCTGATGGTGACCTCAAAAGGCATCGCAGGCGTACCTGGCGTCTCCTTTGTCGTCCTGCTGGCCACCCTGGGCAGCGTAGGGATCCCGCTGGAAGGTCTGGCGTTTATCGCCGGTGTCGACCGTATCCTCGACATGGCGCGTACGGCGCTGAACGTGGTGGGTAACGCCCTGGCGGTGCTGGTTATCGCTAAGTGGGAGCACAAATTCGACCGTAAAAAAGCGCTGGCGTATGAACGCGAAGTGCTGGGTCGTTTTGATAAGACCGCAGACCAGTAAAATAAAAAGGCCGGGGTTAACCCGGCCTTTTCGCATTCCCTCTCTGTCCAAAAGAGAGGGCCGTGTAAGAGGCTTTACTCCCCACTCAACGCGTCAAATTCTTCACATCCCGTATCAAACCCTTCGGTACAGCTCAGGTTCAGCCAGTAGAGCGCTTTCTGCTTATTCGGCGTTATAAAGCCTTTCTCGCCCTGCTGGAACAGCATTCCGGCCCAGTACTCCGCGTAACCCGTACGCGAAAGGGAGGAGCTGCGTTTGAACCACGACGCGGCTTTGACGTCGTCCTGCGCCACCTCAACGCCGTTGGCATAAATCATCCCCAGCAGCATTTGCGCATCCACCGCGGAGTCGTTGTCGATATCTTCGGTTGCCGTTTGCAGCAGTGCGATGGCCTGTGGGTAGTCAGTTTTCCCTGCCTGGGTGTTGACCAGCACGCGTGCCAGCATAATTGCGCCACGTTTACTGCCGGCGATAGTGGCCTGCTGCGCCAGCGCTTTGGCCTGCGCGTAATCGCCCTGTGTAAACTGGATTTGCGATAACAACGCCATGGCGTCGACATCGCCCCCTTTTGCTGCTTTCTCTGCCCACTGCGCGGCCTGCTTGCTGTCGCCGGAACTGAAGTAGGTATCGGCAAGGTAATACTGGGCGCGGGCGTCACCCGCTTCCGCCTGTTGCTTGTACTGGCTGCCAATCTCATCCGCGTGGACGAGTGACGTAAAAAATAACAACATCAGAAAAATTGATTTCATGGATTCTTATCATCTGGGTACACGCCGCGCAGTATAATCGTCGTCGCAGAAGAAAAAAACGGGCGCGGTAAAGGTGAATGAACATTTCCAGGCGTCCGCCGCGTTTCGTCTCACAATAATACTTGTGAAAGAGGGCATTAGACGCTCGCGGGAGAGATTCTCTCACTGAATTAAAATACAAAGCCGGGTATTTATTTCGGTGCTAATGACATTATTGCTGCGGGGCAGCGTGCACAATATATATTGATAATATAAATAGCTTATTAAGAAATAAAAAAGGGGTGAATAAGTCACCCCCTTTTATTCATCGATTAATTAACAGCATTAACCCAACGCGCTTTCACGCAGTCTGGCTTTCAGCTTGCTATATTCGTCAATCACATACTGTTCCGCGGCGTGCTGGTCAGCAATCGGCTCCACGCGTACGGCGCAGTACTTATACTCCGGCGTTTTGGTTATCGGGCTTAAGTTCTCCGTCACCAGTTCGTTGCAGGCACCAATCCACCACTGGTAGGTCATATAGACCGCCCCTTTGTTAGGTCGGTCGCTGACCTGCGCACGGGTAATGATGCGTCCTTTACGCGAGTGCACCCAGATCAGGGCTTCATCTTCAATACCCAGACGCTCTGCGTCAGCGGTGTTGATCTGCGCATAGCCCGGTTCATCCGCCAGTGCCGCCAGCGCAGCACAGTTACCGGTCATAGAGCGACAGGAGTAGTGGCCCACTTCACGCACGGTAGAGAGCACCATCGGATACTCATCGGTGAGTTTATCGATTGGCGCGACCCAGTCGCAGGTGAAGAACTGCGCCAGTCCGTTCGGGGTGTCGAACTTCTCTTTAAAGAGATACGACGTGCCCTGATCGGCCTCTGACTCATCGCGGCACGGCCACTGGATATACCCCAGCTCACCCATTTTCTCATAGGTGGCACCGGTGAAGTCCGGACACAGTTTGCGCAACTCGTCCCAGATTTCCTGGGTGTTGTTGTAATGCATCGGATAACCCATGCGGGTGGCGATTTCGCTGATGATCTGCCAGTCGGTTTTCAGATCCCACTTCGGCTCCACCGCTTTGAAGAAGCGCTGGAAGCCGCGGTCTGCCGCCGTGTAAACACCTTCATGCTCGCCCCATGACGTTGACGGTAAAATCACATCCGCCGCCGCCGCGGTTTTGGTCATAAAGATATCCTGGACAATCACCAGTTCGAGATCCTCAAAGCCTTTACGCACCGCTGACAGCTCGGCGTCGGTTTGCAGCGGATCTTCACCCATAATGTAGGCGGCACGCACTTCACCGTGCGCCGCACGGTGCGGCAGCTCGCTGATGCGATACCCGGTATGTTCCGGCAGGCTCTCCACGCCCCAGGCCTTCGCGAATTTCTCACGATTTTCCGGGAACTTAACGTACTGATAGCCCGGATAGGTATCCGGCAGTGCGCCCATGTCACACGCACCCTGCACGTTATTCTGACCACGTACCGGGTTCACGCCCACATGCGGTTTGCCCAGATTTCCGGTCAGCATCGCGAGGCTTGTCAGGGAGCGTACGGTTTCCACGCCCTGATAGAACTGGGTTACGCCCATGCCCCACAAAATGGCCGCGGTTTTCGCCCCGGCGTACATCCGCGCTGCCTGACGGATCTCTTGCGCGCTTACGCCGGTTATCGCTTCAACGGACTCCGGCGTGTAGCCTTCGACAATTTTCCGATACTCGTCAAACCCTTCCGTACGGGTCGCGACGAACGCCTGGTCGTACAGATTCTCCTCGATAATGACGTGGCCCATCGCATTCAACAGCGCGATATTCGAGCCGTTTTTCAGTGCAATGTGCATATCCGCAATACGTGCCGTTTCAATTTTGCGCGGATCGCAGACGATGATTTTCGCCCCATTCTGTTTGGCGCGAATCACGTGGTTCGCGACGATAGGGTGAGAATCCGCCGGGTTATAGCCAAAAATAAACACGAGATCGGTGTTATCTATCTCGTTGATCGCATTACTCATAGCGCCGTTACCGACCGACTGGTGCAGACCTGCAACCGATGGGCCGTGTCAGACGCGAGCGCAGCAGTCGACGTTATTGGTACCAATAACGGCGCGCGCGAATTTTTGCATTACATAGTTGGTTTCATTACCGGTACCGCGTGAAGAGCCGGTAGTCTGGATCGCATCCGGGCCATACTTGGCTTTGATGGCGCTCAGGCGCGTGGCGACATAATCCAGCGCCTCGCTCCAGGAGACGGCTTCCAGCTTGCCACCGCGCTCGCGGCGGATCATAGGGGTTTTCAGGCGTGGGGTAAGGATTTGGGTATCGTTAATAAAATCCCAGCCGTAGTAGCCTTTCAGGCACAGCGTGCCCTGGTTGGTTTTCCCCTGGGCGGCCTCCGCCCGGACGATTTTGCCGTTATCGACCACCAGGTTGATCTTGCAACCCGAGGCACAATAAGGGCAAACCGTGACGACTTTTTTCATCAGTCTGCTCCAGTTAATCAATGCTTACGCCCCACTATGCAGCTTCTATGCCATTTTTTTATTGTGGGTATCAGCAGACTTTACGGCCAAAAGAGGGGCAAAACCCTGACGAAAAACAGCCAATCGTCAAAATTGACGTGTCGAATGGGCAGTGGATGTGACATGGGTTGTAATTCCGTCATGTAAAAGTCAAATTGGCTGGAGCCGACGGCAGAATAGTTCAGACTTAACATAATCCCCTGATGGAAGCATGCGATGAAACCGGCGATTCTGGTGGTTGATGACGATACCGCAGTCTGCGAGCTGCTGCAGGATGTGCTGAGTGAGCACGTCTTTAGCGTGCTCGTCTGCCATAACGGCCAGGACGCGCTGAGTCTGGTTC
The DNA here is from genome assembly GCF_049913205.1 of Enterobacter sp. R-25. NCBI lineage: Bacteria > Pseudomonadati > Pseudomonadota > Gammaproteobacteria > Enterobacterales > Enterobacteriaceae > Enterobacter > Enterobacter sp. R-25. Next base: position 322,511 of record NZ_CP183982.1, read on the forward strand.
AGCATGAGCCACACATCACCCTTGTCCTGCTGGATATGATGCTGCCGGATATCAACGGCCTGCAGGTATTACTGCACCTGCAAAAGCAACGTCCGGAGCTGCCGGTGGTGATGCTGACCGGGCTGGGCAGTGAGTCAGACGTGGTGGTGGGGCTGGAGATGGGGGCCGACGATTATATTGGCAAACCGTTTAACCCGCGCGTGGTGGTTGCCCGGGTTAAAGCCGTGCTTCGCCGGACCGGGGCGCTGGCCGCAGACACCCCGGTGCCACGCGTGGCGGGCGTGACGTTCAATGGCTGGACGCTGGATACCTCCCGCTGTGAACTCAGCGATCCGCAACGTAATCCCGTACCGTTGACCCAGGGAGAATATGGTCTGCTGCTGGCGCTCACCCAGAACGCCCGGCGGGTGCTCAGCCGGGAACAACTGCTCGAGCTGACGCACAGCGAAAGTGCCGAGGTGTTCGACCGCACAATCGATGTGTTGATCATGCGCCTGCGCCGTAAAATAGAAGCCAACCCGCATCAGCCCGCACTCATTAAAACCGTCCGGGGGCTGGGCTACGTCTTTGCTGCCGATGTGTCTCACAGCGAGAAAGCGGCTTAAATATTCTCTTTAATAAACAGCTGCAACTCGGCCAGCGTTTTTGCCCCATCAATGGCGTTCGCAGCCAGCAGGCTTGCCCGCGCGCAGGCATGGGCCAGATAAATACTCTCGACCAGCGGCAACGCTTCATGGCAGCCGTATAAGAAGCCTGCGCAGAAGGCATCACCCGCCCCGACGCTGCCGATAATCTCTTCCCGCTCCAGCAACCAGGAGGGGATCCAGCGCCCTTCATCGTCCGGTGTTAACCCCCACGCCCCTTCCGGACAGTGGATCACCACCCGCTGACGCACGCCAGCCGCCAGAAGCTGTGAGGCGGCTTCCGCGATATGGGCAATGTGCGGGGCATCGTTCTCGTCGCGCATTTCCAGCCCGCTAAACTCGCCGGCTTCCAGTTCGTTGATGACCAGATAATCAAGATGGCGCAGGGCAGGGAGGACCAGCGGCTGGTAGCGCGGGTCACCCTTTCGCGAGACCAGATCGAGCGAGGTTTCATACCCCTGATCGCGCATCTGGGCCAGCAGCCGTGCGCTGCGGGTGCCGTACTCGTCATCGGGCATATCCAGGCTGTCGAGCAGTAACAGGTAGCCGAGGTGGAAAATCTTCATCGCGCCGTCGAGGCGGTCGAAGGCGGGCAGATCCAGAAGACGGTTGGCGCCCGGGGAGTGGAAAAAAGTGCGCTGCCCGCTGGGGTCGGTCATAACCTGCGACATAGAGGTTGGCGCAAAGGTCGTGCGCTGCACCCGCTGGCGGTTGACGTGATACTGGTCGAGCATCGCCAGGATGTAATCGCCGTCGCTATCTTCGCCAATCAGGCCGACGGCCTGCAGCGGGAGGCCAACGTGCATTTTGGCCAGCGTCAGCAGGACGTTCAGCGGCGCACCGCCGGTTGAACGTTCGCTGTGGGTAATCTCCGCCAGCCAGCCGCGCTCCGGCCATTGCACAATCTGGTGGACGTGATCCACCAGCATATTGCCGGCTGCGATAATCCCTTTACGTTCCATTATGCCTGCCCCGCGCTGCCAAAGATGCGCATTTGCGCGGCGACCGTATCGGTAATCGCCTCTTCTATACCCAGCAGCAGTTCTGCAAATTCATCGTACAGAGGCTGACGTTTTGCCATCCGTTGCTCAACGGCGGAGAGCGCGGCCTGTGACATGCCGGTATAAAAGTTGATTTTATGGATCCCCAGTTCGATGGCGCGACGAAAATCGGCATCGCTGATGCCGGAGCCGCCGTGTAAGACCAACGGCAGGCCGGTCTGCTGGCGAATGGCGTCCAGACGAGGGAAATCGAGTTTTGGCTCGCCTTTGTATTTACCGTGCGCGTTGCCAATGGCGACCGCCAGCGCATCAATGCCGGTGGCATCGACAAACTCGCGCGCCCGCAGCGGGTCCGTAAACAACGCTTCATCCGCCTGGCCATACAACGCGCCACCTTCGTCACCGCCTACCGCACCCAGTTCCGCTTCTACCGATACGCCAACCGCGTGGCACATCTTCACCACCTCCCGCGTCTGGCGAATGTTTTCTTCGTAGCTCAGGGTGGAGCCATCAAACATCACGGAGCTGAAGCCTACGCGCAGCGCACGTACCACCGCCTCGAAATGCAGGCCGTGATCGAGGTTGAGCACCACCGGAATATCATGACGGGCGGCTTCAAACCTGACCGCTTCGACCAGCGACTCCAGGGAGACATACTTAAAGTGGACTTCCGCAATATTAATGATAAACGGCGAGCGTTCCTGTTTCGCGGCAGCAAACAGCGCGCGCAAAAAATGGGAGTCGAGAACGTTAAACGCGCCGAGCGCGTAGCGGTGTTTCCTGGCGTGCTCAAGACCGTCGGCAAGAGAAATCAATGGCATTATTTACTCCTTATTTCCGAAACAGGTTGTACTCGTTGCACAACACCAGCACCGCCGGTTCGTCTTCTTCGATATTGTTATAGCGGGCAATGGGCTGTAAAAAATGGTTATCGTGTTCATCGTCATTCACCGATGACACTTCCCCCACCAGTACGTCGCCAAAACCGCGTTCGCCCCAGAAACTGTGGTACAGACCGGGGGTGAGGCAGATGCTGTCCCCGGGTTGCAGGCGTAACTGACTGCCGGGCGCGTGGGTTTGCAGACAGCCGTCGAGGGTAACGGTCACGTCGGTATTTTCAGGTTCTTGATGTGCATCGGCATTCCATAACTCGACGATCAGGTTTCCGCCGCCACGGTTGATGATGTCTTCCCGTTTACGCCAGTGAAAATGCATGGGCGTTACCTGACCATCCCGGACGTGCATGATTTTTTCGGCATAGCACTTTTCATAGGGCACGCCGTTCGGTGAGCCATTGCGCAGGGTAAAGAGCGTTAGCCCCTGTGCGGCAAAATGGTCGCCGCCGAATGCCGTTACGTCCCAGCCAAGCCTGAGATCAAACACTTCCTGCCAGGCGGCCGGATCAAGCTGCTGCCATTTCGTTGGCGGAAAACTGGCAAAGGGAGGGAGATGCACATCGTGCATGGAGAAGAACTGCCGCGTGTGGCCAAGGATTTCATTGATTTCGGAGCGTTTCATCGGGCCCCCTGGACGCTATGTCAGGCCTCACCCCAACTCTCTCGCGCGAAGAGAAGATCAGGGTGAGGGCATCAAACCGCACTACATCACTTAACTGTCCACCCTTTATAGGATCCGACGTTCTTTTTATCGATCATCGTCACCGGGATCAGCACAGGCTCTTTAGGCGCAGGTTTGCCCTGCAGAATGTCATAGCCGATCTCAACCGCTTTTGCTGCCATTACCTGCGGATCCTGAGCCGGCGTTGCGACAAACAGGGAGTTTTCACGCTTAAGCGCTTCCTCGCCGTCCGGGCTGCCGTCTACGCCAACGATAAAGAATTCATTGCGTTGGGCCTGTTTTGCTGCCAGATCGGCACCGATCGCCGTCGGATCGTTAATCGCGAACACGCCGTCGATCTTCGGATTGGCCGCCAGCAGTGAGGTCATCACTTCCAGACCGCCTTCACGGCTACCTTTGGCGTTCTGGTTATCAGAGAGCACCTTGATATCCGGATGTTTTTTGAACTCGGTCTGGCAGCCTTCGACGCGGTTTTGCACCGCGGACACTGGCGGCCCGTTGATGATGACCACGTTGCCTTTGCCTTTCAGGCGATCAGTAATGTATTTACAAGCCATTTCCCCCGCCTGGGTGTTATCGGAGGTGATGGTGGCATCCGCCCCTTCCGCCGCGACGTCAACCGCGACAACCACGATCCCGGCCTCTTTCGCGCGTTTAACCGCCGGGCCGATCCCTTTGGAATCCGCAGCGTTAAGGATGATCATGTCCACTTTGGCCGCAATAAAGTTGTCAATCTGTGCCACCTGCTGGCCGAGATCGTAACCGCTGGAGACCAGCGTCACTTTGACGTTATCCCCCGCCAGTTTGCGCGCTTCCAGCTCGGCACCTTTGGTGATCTGCACGAAGAATGGGTTGGCCAGGTCGCCCACCGTCACGCCGATGGACTTCAGATCTTTCGCCTGCGCAAACGGCGTTGCGGCAAGCAGCGCGCCAGCACAGAGCGCGGTCACTAACGGTTTCAAACGCATCTTCTCTTCCTCGCTTGTAGGGTATTGTTGTTATGCACTTTGATGGTGTCGGGTACGGTATTTGTCGATCAGCACCGCTATGATGATCACCGCCCCTTTGATCACCAGTTGCCAGAAGTAGGAGACGCCCATCAGCGTCATACCGTTGTTAAGCGTGGCGATGATCAGCGCCCCCACCAGCGTGCCGGTGATCGTGCCGATCCCGCCGACAAAGCTGGTGCCGCCGAGGATCACCGCCGCAATCGCATCCAGCTCGTAGCCCATGCCCAGGTTGCCGTTGGCGCTGTAGAGACGCGAGGCGCTCATCACGCCGCCCAGGCCCGAGAGCAGTCCGCTCATGCCGTACACAAACAACAGCACCAGCCAGACCTTAATGCCTGTCAGACGCGCCGCCTGCATGTTGCCGCCAACCGCATAAATGTGAACGCCAAGCGTGGTGCGGCGCAGAATAAACCAGCACAGCACAATTACCGCCAGCGCGATCACCACCAGCCACGGAATGGGGCCGAGGTAGTTATTGCCGATCCACTCAAAGTTAATGTTGGAGTTAATGACGGTCGTACCGTCCGCCAGCAGGTAAGCCGCACCGCGCAGTGCCGTGTAGGTACCAAGCGTCACGATAAACGGCGGCAGCCCGGCAAAAGCCACCAGCGCGCCGTTGAACAAACCCAGCACCAGGCCGAGCATGAGCGCTGCCGGAATAGAAAGCATGGCGAACTCAGGTATTAACGACACCACCATCGCCGCCACGGCCGTGGTGCCCAGAATGGAGCCGACAGAGAGGTCGATCCCGCCGGTCAGAATGATGAAGGTCATCCCTGCGGCCAGCACGATGTTGATCGACGCCTGGCGGGTGATATTGAGCAGATTACTTTCGGTAAAGAAGTTAGGCGCGATAAAACCAAATACCGCCACAATCAGGATCAAGATGGGCAAAATGCCGACCGTCTGCATCAGATCGCTCATCAGCATTTTTTTGGCAGAGGCGGACTTCGCCACCTGCTGCGGATGGGTTGAATTTGTCATAGTTGCACCGCCTGATGATGAGAGTCGTTCACGCCGGTCGCCAGCGTCATGATGTTTTCCTGAGAAATTTCTGCTCCGTGAAGTTCACCTGCAATGCTGCCTTCACGCATGACATAGACGCGGTCGCTCATGCCGACGATTTCCGGCAGCTCGCTGGAGATCATCAGGATCGCCACGCCTTTGCGCGCCATCTGGTTCATGATGCGGTAGATTTCACTTTTCGCCCCGACGTCGACGCCGCGCGTCGGTTCGTCCAGAATCAGAATGCGTGGGCCGATGGCCACCCAGCGGGAGATAAGCAGCTTTTGCTGATTGCCCCCGGACAGGCCGCCCGCGCGGACCTGTGAATGCGGCACGCGGATGTTAAGCAGGGCGATTGCATCGTCAGAAATGGTCTGCGCTTTTTTGCGGTTCAGCATGCCGAAGGTGGCGTCGCGCTCCAGCGTCGCCATGGTGATGTTCTCCTGGGCGGCCAGCTCGAGGAACAGCCCTTGTTCTTTGCGGTTCTCGGTGAGAAAACCGATCCCGTTGTCGATGGCGGCACGCGGGGAGTGGATCACCACCGGTTCGCCGTCGACCTCAATCATGCCGCCCGTGGCTTTGCGCGCGCCGAAGATCAGCTGCGCCAGTTCGGAACGTCCGGCGCCCACCAGACCTGCCAGCCCGACAATTTCTCCGGAACGCACCTGCAGACTGCAGGGGAGCACTTTCTTGCCGTCGGTAAGGTGATGCACGTTAAGACGCGGGCTGCCGAGCGGGATATCGCGCTCTTTGTTAAACAGATCGCTTAGCGGACGGCCGACCATCATCTTCACCAGCTCAGAGGCGTTCAGTTTGTCGCGCGTCAGGCTACCGACGTACTGCCCGTCACGCAGAACGCTGACGCGATCGGAGAGTTCATACACTTCCGCCATGCGGTGGCTGATATAGATAATCGCCATTCCTTCCTCTCGCAGGCGCAGTATCAGCTCGAACAGGCGATGGGTTTCACGTGAGGAGAGGGCGGCGGTGGGTTCATCCATCACCAGAATGCGGCTGTTGCGGTGCAGCGCGCGGGCAATTTCAACCTGCTGCTGCTCGGCGATGGTCAGCCTCATTACCAGGTCGGTCGCCTTGAAGTGCGCGCCCAGACGGTCAATCACCGCCTGCGCCTGTGCGGCCATCTCTTTGCGCTGTACCAGCCCCGCGCGCGACAGCTCGCTACCCAGGAAAATGTTTTCAGCGACGGTCAGATTGGGGGCAAGCTGCATCTCCTGATAAATGAGGGTGATACCCGCGGCCAGCGCATCCTTTGGCCCTTTGATGTGAAACGGCTGTCCGTCAATCAGGATCTCGCCGCTGGTGGCGGTATAGGCCCCCGCGAGGATCTTCATCAGGGTACTCTTTCCTGCGCCGTTTTCCCCCATCAGCGCGTGGATCTCACCGGGGTATACCGTCAAATCCACACCCTTGAGCGCGTGGAAATGGCCAAACGTTTTGGCAATGTTGCGCATCTCCAGTACCGGGGTTCTGCTCATGGCGGATCTCCTTGAATGTCGATATCCGCACTTCATCACAGGTTGGTAAATGCAAAATGTCAGAAGCCGTTCATATTTGTCATAGTTATGAATAGTTAACTTACATCACAATTCCCCGCTTTTTCCCTCTCAGCAGGAGAGGGCCAGGGTGAGGGCATCACATTGCACCGGAGCTTACCGTATGCCATCACACCGTCCGCCCTTCTTTGCCAGCGCCCGTGGTCGCCTGCTGATTTTTAATCTGCTGGTGGTGGCGGTGACGCTGATGGTCAGCGGCGTGGCGGTGCTCGGCTTTCGTCATGCCAGCCAGATCCAGGAACAGGTGCAGCAGCAGACGCTGGATGACATGACCGGCAGCATGAACCTCGCCCGCGATACCGCCAATGTGGCAACGGCGGCGGTGCGGCTCTCGCAAGTTGTAGGCGCGCTGGAATACAAGGGCGAAGCCGAGCGCCTGAAGCAGACGCAGATGGCGCTGCGTCACTCGCTGGAACAGCTTGCCGATGCGCCACTGGCGCAACAGGAGCCCGCGCTGGTGGCGCGAATTATTCAGAGAAGTAATGAGTTACAGCAGAGCGTGACGGGCATGCTTGAGCGCGGGCAGCGGCGTCATCTGGAGCGTAATGCGCTTCTCAGCGCGCTCTATCAAAGCCAGAGCTATTTGCGCCATCTGCAGGACATCAACCGCCGTTACGCCAGCAACGTCCCGGATGCGCAACAGCTTATGGAAATGGACAGGCTAATCATCGCCGCTATTGAAACGCCCTCGCCGCGCGCCACGGTTCAGCAGTTGGATGCCGTGACGGCAACGCTGCCCCGGAGCGTGACGCAGCCCGTGGTGAACGCTATCCTGCCCGATTTTAATGCCGAGCTTCACAAGCTTGTTCCGCTCTCGACGCAGCTGGAGGAGAGCGATCTGGCGATCAGCTGGTATATGTTCCACATCAAGGCGCTGGTGGCGATATTAAACAGCGACATCAATCAGTACGTTGAACAGGTGGCGCAGGCCTCCCGGCTGCGCACTGCCCAGAGTCACCAGGAGCTGCGCTCCATCAGCGTATTTATCAGCGTGTTCGCCGTGCTGGCGCTGATCATCACCGGGTGCGCCTGTTGGTATATCTACCGTAATCTGGCCTCCAACCTGACGGCCATCTCCCGGGCGATGTCGCGCCTTGCCCACGGCGAGCAGGATGTTTCCGTCCCCGGGCTGCAGCGTCGTGATGAGCTGGGTGAGCTGGCGCGAGCGTTTAACGTTTTTGCCCGCAACACCGCCTCGCTTGTCCACACCACCCGCCTGCTGAAAGAAAAAACCACGCAGATGGAGATCGACCGCATCGAGCGTCAGGGGCTGGAAGAGGCGTTGGTGCACAGCCAGAAGATGAAGGCCGTCGGGCAGCTGACGGGCGGTCTGGCGCATGACTTTAACAACCTGCTGGCGGTGATCATTGGCAGTCTGGAACTCACCGATCCTGACTCACATGACGCCCCGCGTATCACCCGGGCACTCAAGGCCGCCGAGCGTGGTGCGGTGCTGACCCAGCGCCTGCTGGCGTTTTCCCGCAAGCAATCCCTGACCCCGCACGCGGTAGAGATGAAACCGCTGCTCGAGAACCTGCGGGAGTTGATGTACCACTCGCTGCCGGCCACCCTGACGCTGGAAATTGAAGCGCAATCACCGGCGTGGCCGGCGTGGATAGACGTCAGCCAGCTGGAAAACGCCATTATTAACCTGGTGATGAATGCCCGCGATGCGATGGAGGGACAGACGGGGGTTATTAAGATCCGCACGTGGAATCAGCGCGTGACCCGCAGTGACGGACGCAGGCAGGATATGGTGGCGCTGGAGGTTATTGACCGGGGAAGTGGAATGTCGCAGGAGGTCAAATCCCGGGTCTTCGAACCGTTCTTTACGACCAAGCAAACCGGAAGCGGTAGCGGATTAGGCCTGTCGATGGTCTACGGTTTTGTGCGCCAGTCCGGTGGGCGCGTGGAGATTGAAAGCGCGCCAGGGCAGGGGACCACCGTGCGGCTGCATCTGCCACGCTCGACGCTGCCTGTTCGTTCTGCTGATGAGACCCAGGCCGCCGCGGCTGCCGTTGAAAATGAACGTCTGGTACTGGTGCTGGAAGATGAAGCCGATGTCCGCCAGACCCTGTGCGAGCAACTGCATCAGCTGGGCTATCTGACGCTTGAAGCGGACAACGGCGAACAGGCCCTGAAGATGCTGGACGCGTCACCGGATATTGGCATGTTTATTAGCGATTTAATGCTGCCCGGCAACCTCAGCGGTGCTGAGGTGATCAACCATGTGCGCAGCCATTATCCGCAGCTTCCGGTGTTGCTGATCAGCGGCCAGGATCTGCGTCCGACGCATAACCCGCAACTGCCGGACGTGGCGTTACTGCGTAAGCCTTTTACCCGTGTACAGCTGGCGCATGCGTTGCGCAAGGTGATGGTAATTTGAGATTCCTCCGCTACCCCAGCCAGCTGTTGTTCATTACCGTAAGGCCAGTCCACCTGCGAGTCTGGCCTTATGAAACGTTACTCTACCGCTCTGTTATTTGGTCTGCTGTCACTTACCAGCCAACTGGCTCACGCCGATGTTATTGATGAGGCCATTGGCAATATTCAGCAGGCGATCAACGATGCCTATAACCCCAGCAGCAGTCGCAGTAGCGATGACGACGACGATCGCTACGATCGCAGCCGCCAGACCGACAGCCGTCAGTATGACGATCGCCGCAGGCAACTGGAGGATCGCCGTCGCCGTCTGGATGAGCGTCAACGCCAGCTGGATGATGACAGACGTCAGTTAGAAGAAGATGAGCGCCGGTTAGAAGACGATTACGATCGCTGATACGCGCGGTTTAGCATCCATACGCCTCGCCCTCTCATCCAGAGAGGGGGAGAACCTAATCCAGCAACAACGTCATTCCGTCATATCCCGCCTCGAACCCGTCGGGTAGCGGGTTATCCATCATCCATACGTCGAACTGATGACTGATATGGGTCAGGATCACCTGTGGACAGCCGATGATCTCATTTAAGGCAATAACCGTATTCAGATCGCAATGGTTGCGCGGCGTTTCGTCACGCGGCTCGTGGCTGCAGTCGATGATCATCGCCTGCGGCCGGTTATTGAGCAGGAATTTTACCGTTTTATCGGGTAATCCGGCGGTGTCGGAAAGCCAGGCCACACGGCTGTGGGCGGACTCCAGCAGGTAGCCAAAGGTGATTTTCGAGTGATTCAGCGGCAACGGTGTGACCCGCAGGCCCTGCAGTTCAAACACCACAAACGGCTCTACCGTATGGCTGAAATCCAGAATCCCCGGGTGTTTAAACAGGTCGTCACACCCCGCCTCGTCTGGTGGGCCGTACACCGGAACAGGGGCACCGACGCCCCAGCGCAGGGGGAACAGCCCCTGGACGTGATCCATATGGTAGTGGGTCAGTAAAAACTGCTGAAAGCTGCCTGCCGGCCAGTCGTCCATCAGGTGCGGGATACCGGCGTCCAGCAGCGTTACCGCATCGTTGAATTTGACTACCGCGCTACAGGGGCGACGGCGATGGTTATCCTGCAGACGCGCCCGGCGACACGCGGCGCAGTCGCAGCCAAACACCGGCACCAGCTGAGCGCTACCGGTTCCCGTTAACGTAATCGTCAGACTCATCGTGCACCTCTACAACAGTTTGGTGAAACGAAAATGGCTCTGCGTATACCCTTCACGCGCATAAAAACGGTGAGCGTCCAGGCGCTTCACGCTGGTGGATAGCTCTGTCAGTTCAGCGCCCGCCTGCCGCGCCACGTTCTCCGCCCAGGCCAACAGCTGGCTGCCCACCCTGAGACCGCGCGCCTGCGGCATGACCACCAGCTCCTGGATCTCGCCAATCCATCTGGCGTGGTGCAGGTGAAACTGCATATGCAGGCCAATCATGCCCACCACCTGGCCGTTTAATTCAGCCAGCTGGTAGCGCATATTGTGGTCCTGCAGATTGGCAAGATACCCGGCGTGGAACGCCTGATGATCAAACTCACTCTGCTTGAGTTCGCAAATCAGCGCGTAAACAATCTGCGCATCGTCGGCAGTGGCGGGGCGAAGCTGGCAGTCAGGCATGCTGTTTCTCCTTCTGACGGATAAGCGTTAAAAAGTTATCGACTGACTGTAGCAAACTTCCGTCGTTATTGAGGATATGACAGTTCGATGGGGTATAGCGCGCCGCACGTTCAAGCCGCTGCTCGATCTCTTTGGCGTTTTCGCGACCCCGGCTCTGCAACCGGCTGCGCAGCACATCAGGCGAGACCTGCAGACAGACCGGCAACAGCGCTGCTTCATAGCGGGCGCGCGCTTGTTGAAGGTGTGCGCGTGAGCCGTTGACCAGCACGTCGAACCCGGCGTGCAGCCACAGGTCTGTCTCGATGCCTATCCCGTAGTAATAACCGTTGGCGTGCCAGCTGAGCGCCAGCAGATTTTGCCCGGCGCGCGTGAAAAATTCCGGCTCGCTCAGGGCGATATGGTTCTCACTCCCGGCATTTGCCGCACGAGTAATATAGCGGTGCGCAACCAGAAGCTGGGGATGTTCCCGCTGCCGTAACGCGGACAGCAGGCTGTCCTTACCAGAGCCTGACGGCCCCATTAGCCAGATTAGTCTTCCCATCAGAACACCCGTTTTCCCTGACGCCAGACGTGGTCGATATGGATGTGCTCGCCCTTACGGTGAACCAGCACCAGATCCGCCCGTTTACCTTCAGCTATCTCTCCACGATCGTGAAGATTAAGTGCCGTTGCCGGGTTTTTCGTTACCAGACGAATCGCCTGCGGCAGCGTAAAGCGATTGTTTTCGTCAGCCGCGACCCGGAAGGCGGCGTCCAGCAGGCTGGCGGGGTAGTAGTCGGACGAGAGGATATCCAGCAGACCTAGCGACGCGAGCGCGCTTGCCGCCACGTTGCCGGAGTGGGAGCCGCCGCGCACTATATTCGGCGCCCCCATCAGGACGTTCATGCCGTGGGTGCGTGAGGCTTCTGCTGCTTCAAACGTGGTGGGAAATTCAGCGATTACGCTGCCAAGCTGGTGCGATTCGCGCACATGTTCATGCGTCGCATCATCATGGCTGGCTAAGGCAATGTTGCGATCCCGACACATGGCGGCAATGGAGAGCCGGTTTGGTTGAGACCACTGGGCAGCAAGCTGTCGCTGTTCCTCTTCATAACGCGCCATTTCCTCGTTGGTCAGCGCGTATTTTCCCTGATAGTACTCGCGGTATTTCTCTATTCTGGCGAACTGACGCTGCCCCGGCGAGTGGTCCATCAACGAGACCAGTGAGACCGGCTCGCGGTCCACCAGCTTTTCAAACAGCGGCAGAGTGGTGTGATGCGGGAGTTCACACCGCAGGTGCAAACGATGCTCGGCGCGGTTAAGGCCGCGTTTTTGCGTCTCTTCCACGGCGTTGATCATCTTCTCGAGGTTTTCCAGACGGTCGCCGCCGTCGCGCACGTCGCCAATCGCTACGGCGTCCAGCACGGTAGTGATGCCGCTGGCGACCATCAGCGCGTCATGGCTGCTCATTGCGGAATGAGCTGGCCAGTCGACTTTCGGACGCGGGGTAAAGAATTTATCCAGATTATCGGTGTGCAGTTCGATAAGGCCCGGCAGCAGCCAGCCTCCTTCACCGTCCATCGCTTCCGGGGCGCGGCTCTGGGTTTCCGCAAAGGCGCGGATCTCTCCGGCCTGGATCTCAATCGAGCCATCAACGACTTCATTTTCCAGCACCAGCTTTACGTTATTCACGATCATGCGAGCGTCCCCATCGGGTGCAGCCTGTCTGCGACGCGGGAGCGAACGGTGTCGTCGTGGAAGATCCCCACGATCGCCGCGCCGCGTGCTTTGGCCTGTTCGATCAGTTCAACCACCGCCGCGCTGTTCTTACTGTCGAGCGAGGCAGTGGGTTCATCAAGCAGTAAAATCGGGTAGTCGACGATAAACCCGCGGGCGATATTCACCCGCTGCTGCTCGCCACCGGAAAAGGTCGATGGGGCAAGGTGCCAGAGGTGTTCCGGCACGTTCAGGCGCGTGAGCAGGCCGGCGGCTTTCGCGGCGCAGGTCTCGCGCGGAACGCCCAGGTCCAGCAACGGCTGCATGACCACGTCCAGGGCGGAGATCCGTGGGATCACCCGCAAAAACTGGCTGACCCAGCCGATCGTCGAGCGGCGCACGTCCAGCACCTTACGCGCCGGCGCCTGCACCAGATCGACCCATTCATTGCCATGACGAATATAGATGTGGCCTTCGTCCGGCAGATAGTTGGCGTACAGGGAGCGCAGCAGCGTCGATTTGCCGCTGCCGGAATGGCCGTGCAACACCACGCATTCACCCTTGCTAACCTCCAGAGAGGCGCTGTGCAGGACCGGCAGGCGCACGCCGTTTTGCTGGTGGAGCACAAAGGTCTTACTGACATTTTCTACGCGGATCATGGGGGCCTCTTAATTCTGCAATACCGATGACACCAGCAGCTGGGTGTACGGATGGTGGGGATCGTCGAGTACGTGGTCGGTCAACCCACTTTCCACCACCTGGCCCTGCTTCATCACCAGAAGACGGTCCGCCAGCAGGCGGGCAACGCCTAAATCATGGGTGACAATCACCACGGCCAGGTTCAGTTCCACCACCAGGCCGCGCAGCAGGTCGAGCAGACGCGCCTGAACGGAGACGTCTAACCCACCGGTGGGTTCATCCATAAACACCAGCTTCGGGTGAGTGACGAGATTGCGGGCAATCTGCAGGCGCTGCTGCATACCGCCGGAGAAGGTGGTGGGCAGGTCATCAATGCGCGAGGTGGGGATCTCCACATCGCTCAGCCATTGCTGTGCCGTGGCGCGGATGTTGCCGTAATGGCGTGCGCCGGTGGCCATCAGCCTTTCACCGATATTGCCTCCGGCCGAGACCTGGCGGCGCAGGCCGTCCATGGGATGTTGATGCACCACGCCCCATTCGGTGCGCAGCAGGCGACGGCGTTCGGCCTCGCTCATGCCGTACAGCGACCGGCCCTCATATAAAATGTCGCCCTTTTGCGGCGTCAGTCGTGCAGAGATAGATTTCAGCAGGGTGGTTTTGCCCGAGCCGGACTCGCCGACAATGCCCAGCACCTCGCCCGGCCACAGCTCAAACGAGACGTCGCTGAAGCCTTTGCCCGGCGCGTAAAGGTGGGTCAGGTTATTAACCGAAAGCAGCGGTTTCATTCGCTTTTCGCCTCGCTCTGTTGGCGGCAGAAGTCGGTGTCGGAGCAGACAAACATCCGTTTGCCCGTGTCATCCAGCACCACTTCGTCCAGATAGCTGTGTTTTGAGCCGCAAATGACGCACGGCTCGTCCCACTCCTGCACCGTAAACGGGTGGTCGTCGAAATCGAGACTCTCCACGCGGGTGTAAGGCGGTACGGCGTAGATGCGTTTTTCACGCCCGGCACCAAACAGCTGCAGGGCAGGCATCATGTCCATCTTCGGGTTGTCGAATTTGGGGATGGGGGACGGGTCCATCACGTAGCGTCCATTGACCTTGACCGGATAGGCGTAGGTTGTGGCGATATGGCCGAAGCGGGCGATATCCTCATACAACTTCACCTGCATGACGCCGTACTCTTCCAGGGCGTGCATGGTGCGGGTTTCCGTTTCACGCGGCTCGATAAAGCGCAGGGGCTCCGGAATAGGCACCTGAAAAATCAAAATCTGATCTTCCGTCAGTGGCGTTTCCGGAATGCGGTGACGGGTCTGGATCAGCGTCGCATCTTCGGTTTTTTCGGTGGTATTGACGCCCGTCACGCGTTGAAAGAACTGGCGAATCGACACGGCGTTGGTGGTGTCATCAGCCCCCTGGTCGATGACCTTCAGCACGTCCGACTCGCCAATGACGCTGGCGGTCAGCTGAATGCCGCCGGTACCCCAGCCGTAAGGCATGGGCATTTCGCGGCCGCCGAACGGCACCTGATAACCGGGGATAGCCACCGCTTTCAAAATGGCGCGGCGGATCATGCGTTTGGTTTGTTCATCCAGATAAGCAAAGTTGTAGCCGCTTAAGTTAGTCATGTGCGCGCTCCCGTTGCAGGCGTTTCAGCAGTTCCAGTTCGGCCTGGAAATCGACGTAGTGCGGCAGCTTGAGGTGGGAAACGAAGCCCGCGGCCTCGACGTTATCCGCATGGGCCAGCACGAACTCCTCGTCCTGCGCCGGGCCGGAGACCACTTCGCCGTAGTCCGGTGCCTGCAGGGCACGGTCGACCAGCGCCATCGCCATTGCCTTGCGCTCACTCATGCCGAACACCAGCCCATAACCGCGGGTAAAATGCGGGGCCTCGTTCTCGGGGGCGACAAATCCATTCACCATTTCGCATTCGGTCATGAGCAGTTCGCCGACGTTCACCACAAAACCCAGCTCTTCGGGCACGATCTCGACGTTAAGGTAGCCGCTACGAATTTCCGCCGCGAACGGATGGTTGCGGCCGTAGCCACGCTGGGTGGAGTAGGCCAGCGCCAGTAAATACCCCTCGTCGCCGCGCATCAGCTGCTGCAGGCGCGACGAGCGTGAACAGGGGTAAACCGGCGGCGTGCGGGTGATGTCGTCAGGTTGCGCGCCAGTATCGTCTTCGGCCTTCGCCAGACCCTGTTTCGCCAGCAGGCTAAAAACGTGCGGGGAGGGAACCTGCTCTGCATCCGTGGTGCTCGGCTGGGGCGTTTCGCCGTTCGCCAGCAGGGTGAAATCCAGCAGACGGTGGGTGTAGTCATAGGTGGGCCCAAGCAGCTGACCACCGGGGATGTCTTTATAGACCGCCGAAATACGACGTTCCAGACGCATTTCTGCCGTATTGATCGGTTCGCTCACCGCCAGTTTCGCCAGCGTGGTGCGATAAGCGCGCAGCAGGAAAATGGCTTCGACGTTGTCGCCGCTGGCCTGTTTCAGCGCCAGCGCCGCCAGTTCGCGGTCAGCGACGCCGCCTTCAGTCATTACCCGGTCGACGGCCAGATTGAGCTGCTGCTCAATCTGGGTGACGCTGAGCTCGGGAAGCGCGTCATCACCCCGTCGTCTGTGCGCCTGCAAGGCATGGGCGGCGGCGATAGCCTTCTCGCCCCCTTTGACGGCAACGTACATCAGCACACCTCCACATGAGTGGTACGAGGGATGGCCAACAGGCGTTCTCCGCAGGTGAGGATCAGGTCAATACCGAGCGGGAACGGGTGCGGGCGTTCGGTCAGTTCATGAATGATGCACTCCGGTAGCTGTGGCGCGACCATGCGCTCTTCGGCAATACCCGCCCCCGTGAGGCGCAGCATGCGGCCACCGCTCAGGCTTGATACCTGCAAAATCAGCGTGGCGCTGGTCTCCGGTGCCACCGCGCTTCCTTCGCTCAGGGCATTAAGCTGCTCGTGGCTGATTTGCTCGTCGGCCACGGCAAACACCGCCTGCCGGGGTTGTTCAACCAGCGGGGCGTTGGTGTGAAAGCGTAGGTTCTGGCTGGCGATATCATTCGATAACGCGCCAGAGAGCCACACCGGGGTGTCGTTGTCGGCGAGCGTCAGCAGTACGCTGGTGGTCGCCAGATTCAGCGGCAGCCAGCCCTGAGAGAGCTGATGCAGCGAGACGATGACGCCCGGCTCGCTCATGGCTTTCAGCAGGCGACGAAAACTTTGTTGGGCATCCTGGACGGCCAGGGTAAAAGCGGGTTGAAGCGTCATGCGTTATCTCCGCGAACGAGCGTAAAGAAGTCGACCCGGCTGGTGTTTATCTGGGCCTGGCGGGCGGCAATCAGTGCGGCACGGTCGGCTTCCAGCGGGGCAATAAGGGTTTCCATCAGGGTCTGGAAATGAGGTTGTTCCTGTAACAGGGCGTCAATCACCGCGCAGCGTTCGGCGTGTGGTTTGTCGCGCCCGAGCACGTAGCTGTAGCCCAGCGTGCCGCTGTTCAGGCGGATCACTGCGCGGGTGAGGGTGGCATCGCCGGCGAAGAAGCGCTCACCGGTACCGCCCATACGCGCCTGAATCTGCACCAGACCGATTTCCGGCGCGCGGATGAGGTCATATTCCGGCGTCAGATTCAGCGCCTGCATGCGATCCGAAAGCGCTGCGGGCTGGCTGTGCGCCAGAACGCCCATCCAGCGCTGGCGGGTGGAGGTGTCGAAATGCATTCAGTGCTCCATAGTGAATTCGATCATGTCGGCGCGGGTCAGGCTGACGGAGTATTCCGTCGCGTCGATCTCGCCGTCACGGTGGTTGAGGGTGCGAACGCAGAGCAGCGGAGCCATGTTGGGGATCTCCAGCACTTTGCTCTCTTTGGCCTGCGCGCGGCGGGCGCTGATGCGCGTCTGGGTACGTTTAAGCGCGATGCCCGTGGCATCCTGAAGAAAATCATGCAGCGAGCCGCTGGAGAAATTTTGCAGCACCGGCCACAGCGCCAGGTCGGCGAAGTAGTGGTCTATCTGGCACACCGCCACGCCGTTGACCCGACGCAGGGTACGCAGGTGGATGACATTGTCGCCCTCCTGAATGCCCAGCGCGTCCGCAACGTGGCTTGAGGCCGGGCGCAGCACCGACAGCAGTTTTTCGCTGGTCGGGTGGCTGCCCTGATCCAGCAGGTTCTGGCTAAAACGCGCCTGCGCATTGAGCGGATAGTCAAACGGACGCATCAACACCAGCACGCCGACGCCCTGACGGCGCTGCACCCAGCCGCGCTCGACCAGCTGATCAATGGCGCGGCGCAGCGTGTGTCGGTTCACTTCATAGCGGTCGGCAAGCTGCTGCTCGGCAGGCAGGTAGTCTCCGCAGCGGTAGTGGGTGCGAAGTTCCACCTCGAGCTTTGCCGCTATCTCTTGCCAGCGGGTGGGGTAACTGGTCGGATGTCTGGATAAGTGCATACAAATCAAAGCCTCGCTTCTCAGATGAAGTGCTTACGCAAACGTTGAGACATAAAATCCAGCAGGCTGACGGTGATGATAATGAGCACCATCAGGGCGCAGGTTTGCTGGAACTGGAACCCGCGAATCGCTTCCCACAGCGTGACGCCAATACCGCCTGCGCCCACCATGCCGACGACGGTGGCGGAACGAACGTTGGATTCGAAACGGTACAGGGAGTAGGAGATCAGCAGCGGCATCACCTGGGGCAGTACGCCGAAGAGAATCTCTTCAATTTTGTTGGCGCCCGTTGCGCGGATCCCTTCGACCGGGCCCGGCTCAATAGCTTCCACCGCCTCGGAGAGCAGCTTGGAGAGCACGCCGGTGGTATGAATAAACAGCGCCATCACCCCGGCGAACGGACCCAGGCCGACGGCCACCACGAACAGCATGGCAAAGACCATTTCGTTGATGGCGCGGCAGGCGTCCATCAGGCGACGCATCGGCTGGTAAATCCACCACGGAACGATGTTCTCGGCGCTCATCAGGCCGAACGGAACAGAAAGGATGACGGCCAGGGCGGTGCCCCAGACGGCGATTTGCAGAGTGACCGCCATTTCGCTGAGGTAATCCTGCCACTGGCTGAAATCAGGCGGGAAGAAGTCGGCGGCAAAAGTGGCCATATTGCCGGCATCTTTAAACAGCAGCAGCGGATCCATTTCCGCGCCCTGCCAGGAGATAACGAGCACCGCAAGCAAAATGGCCCAGCTAAAAAGCGAGAACCAGCTGCGTTTCGGCGGTGGGAGGGTGATGGTTTGCATGTGTGCCCCTTTGGTCTGAATTCCCTCTCCCACCGGGAGAGGGCGGTAAGCGTTATTGCACCGCTTTATTCACGCTGCTCATGGCGCCGAGCGCGGCGGTCAGGCGGTCAAGGTCTTCGAGCTGAGCCTGAATCGCAGCCACTTTGCTGCTCTTCTCCTCCTCCTTCAGGCCCTTGTTGTCCTTCACGCCCTGCATCTCTTTAAACAGCGCCAGCTGGCGAATCGGGACCAGCTGCAGGTCGCTTGACGGGCGGAAAGGTGCCCAGCCCAGGCGTTCCAGAACCGTTTTTTCTTCCGGCGTTTTGCCGTAATTCATAAAGAAGTCGTACACCTTGTCTTTGGTGGTCTCAGACAGGTTTTTGCGCCAGACGATGGGGTCGCCCGGGATCAGAGGGGATTTCCAGATAACCTTCAGCGCTTTCAGCTTGTCCGGTGCCGAGGTTTTCAGCTTGTCGAGGTTCTCGGTGTTGTTCGTGGCGACATCCACCTGCTTATTGGCCACGGCCAGCGCGTTGGTTTCATGGCTGGCGTTCACGGTGCGCTTAAACTCGCTGGCAGAGGCGTTGTTTTTTGCAAAGACGTAATAGCCCGGCACCAGGAAACCAGAGGTGGAGTTGGGATCGCCGTTACCAAACGTCAGCTCTTTACGTTTGGCGAGCATGTCGTTCAGGTTGTTAATGGGGCTGTCTTTATTGACGATCAGCACGCTCCAGTAACCCGGGGAGCCATCCGCGGCAACGGTCTGGGCAAAGACCTGGCCGTTCGCGCGATCCACCGCTTCCATGGCGGAGAGGTTGCCGTACCAGGCGATGTCGACTTTGTTAAAGCGCATCCCCTGGATGATGCCCGCATAGTCCGGGGCGAAGAAGGCGTTCACTTTGATCCCCAGTTTGGTTTCCATATCTTTCAGGAACGGTTCCCACTGAGGTTTCAGGTTCTGCTGTGATTCCGTCGAAATAATGCCAAAGTTCAGCGCTTTTTCCTGCTCCTGGGCGTACGCAGGGCTTAACAGAGTGCTTATGCTGAACATGCTGGTAAACGCCAGCGCGGCAACGGCTTTGTAGCTCATGTACTTTCCTCGGATCGGTTTTAATTAAGCAGCCTGCGCGTTCTCTTCGACGCGGTTAATGCTGCGGTAGAGATGGTCGAAACGGTCGTTATCAAACTGATGGCTTGGGCCATCAAAGAACACATGCCCCTGACGCAACGCGACGATGCGCTCGCAATAGCGCAGGGCGTAATCCACCTGGTGCAGCGTCACCACCACGGTGATGCCGTCGTTGAGGTTGATGTCGCGCAGGGTTTCCATCACGATGCGAGCCGATTCCGGGTCCAGCGAGGCGATGGGTTCATCGGCAAGAATGATTTGCGCTTTTTGCATCAGGGCTCGGGCGATAGCCACGCGCTGCTGCTGTCCACCGGAAAGTGTGGAGACGCGCTGGTGGGCGAAATGCGCCATTCCGACGCGGGTCAGCGCCTGCAACGCTTCCTGCTTTTGAGAGGGGGAGAACCAGCGCAGACAGGTACGCCAGAACGGGGTGCTGCCGAGCGCGCCAATCAGCACGTTCTCCAGTACCGTCAGGCGATTGACCAGGTTGAACTGCTGGAAGATATAGCCCGTCTGGGCGCGGCTTTTGCGGATATCCCGCGCCAGGCGTCCTGCACGCTGCACGGTGTTGCCCAGCAGCTCGACGTGGCTTTCTGAGGTCTTATCACAGGTGATAAGGCCGCTTAAATGACGCATAAGGGTGGATTTACCAGAGCCGGATGGCCCCAGGAGCGCCACCATTTCGCCCTGCTGGACGGTCAGATCAACGGCATGCAGGGCCTTGTTGTGATGAAAGGTCTTGCTCAGTTTCTCGACGCGGATAACAGTTTGCATATGCTGGGCCTCACAATAAATGTGGCCTCATGCTGGCGCATCAATATGACATTTGGGTTAAGTCTCGGTTGCGGGAGTTTGAAGAGTTGAGGGGAGTTTGATGACAGGCGGGGGCAGACTGCCCACCGCCAGAAGATCACTGCTGTTGCTTAACGACGTTAATCATCCACGGCACGCCGTATTTGTCGGTGACTTTACCGAAACCGTGCGCCCAGAAGGTCTCCTGCCAGGCCATTTCGATATGGCCTTCCGCGGCCAGATTGTCGAACCAGCGTTTGCCTTCTGCCACGTCCTGGGTGTCCAGCACCAGCGTGAACCCGGCATACTGCGCTTTGCTGCCGGGCGGCTGCCCATCACTCATCATGATATCGCTGCCCGCAATGCGAACATTCGAGTGGGCGATCGCCGAATCCGGAAACTGCATGCCAGACGGACAGCCTTCTTCGCTGCTGTCGCCTTTTGGCATTTCACCGAAGGTGATTTTATAGAGGAGCTCTGCGCCGACGGCGTGCTGATAAAAGGCGGAGGCCTCGGCACAGTTACCGGCGAAAGAGATGTAGGGACTTAACGGCATAATCTATACCTCACGTAAGAAGAGCCCGTTAAGTGTAGTTCTCGCCAGCCCGGTAAGCGAAGCGCCACCGGGCGGGTAAATCAGTTCTTTTTCACAAACTCTGATTTCAGTTTCATCGGGCCAAAGCCGTCAATTTTGCAGTCAATATTATGGTCGCCTTCTACCAGACGGATATTCTTCACTTTAGTGCCGATCTTCAGCATGGAAGAGCTGCCTTTAACCTTCAAATCTTTAATCACGGTGACGCTGTCGCCATCAGCCAGCAGATTACCGTTCGCATCTTTTACAACAAGCGTATCAGTATCGTGCGACGGTTCGGCGTCATTCCATTCGTGAGCGCATTCCGGGCAGATGAACATGCCATTATCTTCATAGGTGTATTCAGAATTGCATTTCGGGCAGTGTGGGAGTTGCATAAGGGTATCCTCAAAAAGTGCGTAACACGCTGGAAAGTGCCAGCAAAATGACGGCTGGGTGCCGAAAAAGGGGGCAAGTATAACGCAAATCCACACCGTTGTCGGTGATATTCTATTTAAAAAAAAAGCAAAAAGCGTGTCGCCAGTGACATTTCCTGTCAGTCAGTTAAGCGATGCTTACGGCATTAACACGGTGGAAAGAAATGGCAGTAAATATATCGAATATTTTATTGCAGCAAATTGCTACGCACCTCCATTTCGGATAAGGTGAAGCGACACATTGTTATTTATCTCCTGACTTCCCCGTCATCCATATCTTATGGCGGTGACGCATTACCTCTCTTTTTAGGTGGGTAAATAATGATGATATATCCTGAAGTTTCTTAAAAATGGGCCAGGCTTTTATCTTTTGGCTGTCATGCCAGAGGGGAAGCTTTACACGCCATGCAAGGATAGCGATTTATTTCTGATTATCTTCAATCAGTTATATTTCGGTGAACATGTTTTCCACACGTGATCATATAAGCCTGAACAACATAATTAAAACCAGTGGCTTAATAAAAGTAATAAATTTGCGTTAAGGAAAGGCTTTTATCATGCACACACAGACCATTTTTGAATTAAGCCAGGAAGCAGAGCGTTTGTTACAGCTCGCCCTGCAAAATCTTGATACGTTGAAATCAATGCCGACGGCGAAGCTGGAAAGCACCGCCGCAGCCATTACGGGTGAAAAGAACAACGTCTTACCTTTGCATTTTAGTGCGCGGGGTGTCGAAGCCCAGCAGGCTATGCTGAATAATGAATTACGAAAAATAACCCGTCTGGAAATGGTGCTGGCAATTGTGGGCACCATGAAAGCGGGGAAATCGACCACCATTAATGCCATTGTCGGAACCGAAGTGTTGCCGAATCGCAACCGCCCGATGACGGCGCTTCCGACATTGATCCGTCATACGCCGGGTCAGAAAGAGCCGGTGCTCCATTTTGCTCACGTCTCTCCTATCGATGAATTAATCCTCCTGTTACAGAAAAAGCTCTGCGATTACGATCGCGGGAAGCTGGCGCAGCGTCTGGAAATTGATAAGGACATGATTACGCTGCTGGAAAGAATTGAAAAAGGTGAGGCTTTCGAGAAGCATCACCTTGGTGCGCAGCCGATATTTCATTGTCTGAAAAGCCTTAACGACCTGGTGAGGCTCTCACAGGCGTTGGGCGTCGAGTTTCCGTTCTCTGAATATGCGGCCATCGAACACATTCCGGTGATTGAAGTGGAGTTCGTGCATCTCGCGGGTCTGGATGCCCACCTTGGGCAACTGACGCTGCTTGATACCCCCGGGCCGAATGAGGCCGGGCAACCGCATCTGCAAAAAATGCTGAGCGAGCAGTTATCCCGCGCGTCGGCGGTGCTGGCGGTGATGGATTACACCCAGCTCAAATCGATTTCCGATCACGAGGTCCGGCAGGCCATTTCAGTCGCCGGTAAATCGGTGCCGCTGTATGCGCTGGTCAATAAATTCGATCAGAAAGATCGTAACAGCGACGATGAAGAACAGGTTAAAGCGATGATCTCCGGCACCTTAATGAAAGGGAATATTTCGCCGGGGCAAATTTATCCCGTTTCGTCGATGTGGGCGTATCTGGCGAACCGCGCCCGTTATGAGATGACTACCCACGGTCAGCTACCGGATCACAAGGAGCAGCGCTGGGTTCAGGATTTTGCCGAAGCCGCGCTGGGACGCCGCTGGCGTACGGAGGATTTGGACGACATCGACCATATTCGTCATGCTGCCGATTTGCTGTGGGAAGATTCGTTATTTGAACAGCCGATCCGCAAGCTTATTTATGCCGCCTATGCCAATGCATCGCTCTTCGCTCTGCGTTCGGCGTCGCATAAGCTGCTTAACTACGCCCAAAATGCCCGGGAGTACCTCGACTTCCGCTACCAGGGGCTGACGGTCGCTTTTGAGGCGCTGGAATTGAATATCGCGCGCCTGGAAGAGGACATGGCCCTGCTGCATACGCGTCAGCGCGTGGTGAGCGACGAAGTGAAGCATGAAGTGGAGCAGGCGCTTAACGCCACCGCTGACTTTATGATGTCGCAGAATACTTCACTCCAGCAGGCAATTAGCCATGTGTTTAGCGCCCGCTCTGTTCTCGACCTGGCGGGCATCGAACCGCGGGATCTTCGCCGTGACGAGCCGCAGGCGCTGAAACAGCTGGTACTGGATGATGAAGGGCAGGCGCAAATTGCGCTGAGTAAAATCCGCTCCTCCTGCGAGCTGATCATGCTGGATGCGCAGACGAAGATCGGCCGGGAGCTGGCATTACGCTTCGATCAACTGGAGTCGACGCTGGCGCGCTCGCTGAATGAAGCCATGCGGCCAATCGAAACGCGTATTAAAGAACAACTCAGCCATGCGGGTTTTCGCGCGCGGATAAGCTTCCCGGCGTTTCAGGCGCATCAACTTAACTTCAACACCCGGGTGCTGTTTAACGATGCCATTGCGCAGGACCACCGCCCGGCAGGCCAGCCAGCGGGCGCGGCGAGCATGCGTGAAACCGTCTCTCGCTGGCTGAATAACCCGGGCTGGGGCTGGGAAGATTATGTTGTCGCACGAACACGCTATGTCATTGATATTGAACAGCTGCATGAAAAATTCAAGCAGCATATCGACCAGTTCTGTGAACAAATCCGTAAAGCTTTGACCGCCCAGGTCGATGTCTCTGTTACGGCGGGGATGGCAACGTTCTTTGCGGAATTTTCGTTATGCCTGACCGGGTTACAGGAAAGTTTGCGTGATAGCCTCGCAGTACGTCAGCAAAATGAGCATTCGACCCGAGCGCTCAGCCAGCTGTTAAAGCAAAGTATCACGACTGCGACGTGGATACAGGAAGATACCCGACTGTTACGCGATGATATTCAAACCCTATTCGCGGCAGAACAACCATGACAACACAACTACTGGACGGCCCCGGGCGAACGCTGGAGTGTATTCATCCAAAATTTATGGTCGATCTGGTTCAGGGGGTAGACGCGGCGCGTCATCCCCACCCGGGACCACAACAGCTGCAGTTTCGTGAGCGTTTGACCCAGGAGATCATGACGCATACCCGGCTACGGCCCTGGGCGATGGCGGGTATGCTTAATGAAAATGCGGCGCTGCGCCTGGGGCTGGCGGAAAAGCTGGCCGGTATGCTTGACCCCGGGCACCTTGCGCTGACGCTGATGGCAGACAAATTGATTGCGCTGCGTCAGCAGACTAACCCGCGGGCCCAGCAGTCGCCCGGCCTGATTCAGCAGTACGCTGAGCTTTCCGCTCATTTTACGCAACGAGCCGCCTATAAAGAGAAGGCGCTCTCCCAGCGAGGGCTGACGGTGCAGGCGGGTGAGCACAGTGAACAAATTTTTACCCGCTGGCGAGCCGGCCACTACGATGGCTGGTCGCTGGCCGGGCGTTGCTATGTCGTCCTGGAAGAGCTGCGCTGGGGCGCATTTGGTGATGCCTGTCGCCTGGCGAATGAAGACGTGGCGGCGATGCTCAAGGATAACTTACGCAGTATGGCGGCAAACTATCTTGCGCAGGGCATCAACGC
Organism: Enterobacter sp. R-25; assembly: GCF_049913205.1. Taxonomy (NCBI): domain Bacteria; kingdom Pseudomonadati; phylum Pseudomonadota; class Gammaproteobacteria; order Enterobacterales; family Enterobacteriaceae; genus Enterobacter; species Enterobacter sp. R-25. The sequence continues at coordinate 347,403 of NZ_CP183982.1, forward strand.
TTCTCCTTCCACCCGCCATTTCTACCATCAGTGGCTGACAACGCCCGCGTCGCCGGGACTGATAGATCATAAAGACATGCTCGGCTGGCTGGGCGACTGGTGTCAGGCGGATAACCATCCGGTGAGCTGGTCGGTGACGCAAAGCTGGCACACTGTCGCGCTGGGTATGCCGAGGCTGTGCTCGGCAAAACGGCTTGTGGATGGGATGGTGGAAGAGATTTTTGGTGGCTGAAATCCCCCTCTCACCGGGAGGGGGAGCACCGGTTAGTGGTGTGTTTCAACAGGCTTAGGCTCTGTCTGAACCTCAGCAACATGTCCGACGCGTTTTGCGTACAGTGCGGTGATGATGGGAACCAGAATCGCGGTCACAATCACGCTGGCTGCAACCAGTGCCGTCGCGGACGCGGCCACCGGTTCAAAAGCCGGGTTAATCTGCGCAATGATCACCGGGTTGGCCACGGCTGCACCTGCGGCTGAAGAGGCGGCTATCCCCGCCGTTCCGTTTCCTCCCCCAATGACCCGGTCGGCAATAATCAGCGGAATACCGGTGATGATGATCACCGCCACGCCCAGCACGATACCCAGCAGACCCGTATTGAGGATGACATTCAGGTTGATGGTGTTACCCAGCGCAAAACCGAAGAACGGGATCAGCACCGGCGTGGCTTTGCTGAAGAAATCACGCAGATCGTGATCCAGGTTACCCAGAGCAAAACCGATCAGGAAGGGCAGGATCGCGCCGATAAAGTGGTGGGGTTCAAAGGACGCCAGGCCAGCAGAGCCCAGAATCAGCATGGTCATCAGCGGACCGGACTCCAGAGACATCAGGACAAATGCACCTGACTCTTCTTTGGTGCCGTACTGGTTCATCAGGCTGGCATACAAACCGCCGTTGGTCATATCCATCGCAGAGACAATTGCCAGAACCGATAATCCGGCGAAGAATCCGGTCTGAATTCCTTTCTCCGGAATGAACATCGCACAGATCATTGCCACTACCCAGGCCACGGCAATTTTCGTAATCACCAGCGTGCCGGATTTCCGTAATACGGTGCCTGTTGCCCGTAAATTAATTGAGGCGCCGATACAAAAGAACCAGACGGCCAGAATGGGAACGGTGCCCGTAATCATCCCTTTTGTGAACCCGCCAAAATAAGCGCCGGTTTCAGGAGCCAGGGTATTCAGGATAGCGCCCAGTACAAGCGGAACCAGCATCATACCGCCCGGTATGCGTTCAATCGTGGCTTTAATCTTCATAGATAACCCTCAAATCGTATCCCGCATGGCGGGCGGCAAAAACTAAAAAATAAATCAATAAATTCAATGAATTGAATGTATTTGGGTTCGATGGTGTCATTACCCATGCAATAAAACTAAAAAAGCGATCCTGGTAAACGCGGTGCCACAGCACCGGGAACGTGGTATTCGGAATTATCATGCGATCATTGGAATGATGATTCAATGAAAATAAAACAGTGTTTTAGTTATCTGCATCACATATTGACGTAAACGTTTTAAACGCGCGTCGGAGGGTTAGAATTTATGTAAATCTGATGTGAAGTAATGGGGTTTCATTTTCCGTTGTCCGGGAAATAATGACGTGTGTGAGGATGTGTTTTTATGGCGATTGAGAACGTGCAGATTTGCGCTAATTGACAAAAACTGCAGCCAGCTGACGTAACATAAATATATGTGTGAAGTTGATCACAAATATAAACGCTGGTAGGGTAAAAAGGTCATTAACTGCCCAGGCAGGCGTCAACAGGTTCGGTTGTATCGACGTAAAACGTCAATGTAAGTAAACCTGCTACGCTTGAATAAGGCGATTCGCATGGAGCGGATCCCATGGTTCACAGATCGCATACGGGACTGTGAAACGGACAGGGCCGAGTCTACGAGGATAGCTATGCTCAGAAGGAAAAAAATCAAACCCATCACGCTTCGCGACGTCACCATTATTGATGACGCCAAACTGCGCAAAGCGATCACCGCCGCCTCGCTGGGTAATGCGATGGAATGGTTCGATTTTGGTGTTTACGGCTTTGTGGCCTATGCGTTAGGTAAAGTGTTCTTCCCCGGCGCCGACCCCAGTCTGCAGATGATTGCCGCGCTGGGTACGTTCTCCGTCCCCTTCCTGATTCGCCCGCTGGGTGGTCTGTTCTTCGGTATGCTTGGCGATAAATATGGTCGCCAGAAGATCCTTGCTATCACCATTGTCATTATGTCGATCAGTACGTTCTGTATCGGCCTGATACCGTCCTATGCCAGCATCGGCATTTGGGCTCCGATTCTGCTGCTGCTTTGTAAGATGGCCCAGGGCTTCTCCGTAGGCGGTGAGTATACGGGTGCCTCTATCTTTGTCGCAGAGTATTCCCCGGACCGTAAGCGCGGCTTTATGGGAAGCTGGCTGGACTTCGGCTCGATTGCCGGGTTTGTCCTGGGTGCGGGCGTGGTGGTGCTGATTTCTACCGTCGTCGGTGAAGAGAACTTCCTCTCCTGGGGCTGGCGTATTCCGTTCTTCCTGGCGCTGCCGTTAGGGATTATCGGTCTTTACCTGCGTCATGCTCTTGAAGAAACGCCGGCGTTCCAGCAGCACGTTGAGAAGCTGGAGCAGGGCGACCGCGAAGGACTGCAGGATGGCCCGAAAGTCTCCTTTAAAGAGATTGCGACGAAGCACTGGCGCAGCCTGCTGACCTGTATTGGTCTGGTCATCTCCACGAACGTGACCTACTACATGCTGTTGACCTACATGCCGAGCTATCTGTCGCATAACCTGCACTATTCAGAAGACCACGGTGTGCTGATTATTATCGCCATCATGGTGGGTATGCTGTTTGTGCAGCCGATTATGGGGCTGTTGAGCGACCGCTTTGGCCGTCGACCGTTCATTATTCTGGGGAGTGTCGCGCTGTTTGCCCTGGCAATCCCGGCCTTTATTCTGATTAACAGTAATGTGCTGGGTCTGATTTTTGCCGGTCTGCTGATGCTGGCGGTGATCCTCAACTGCTTTATCGGGGTGATGGCCTCGACGCTGCCTGCGATGTTCCCGACACACATTCGGTACAGTGCGCTGGCGGCTGCCTTTAACATCTCGGTGCTGATTGCCGGTCTGACCCCGACGCTTGCCGCCTCGCTGGTGGAAAGTACGCAGAACCTGATGATGCCGGCTTATTACCTGATGGTTATCGCGGTGATTGGTTTGATTACCGGTATTACCATGAAGGAGACGGCGAATCGTCCTCTTAAAGGGGCCACGCCTGCGGCATCTGATATCCAGGAAGCGAAAGAGATCCTGCGCGAACACTACGATAATGTAGAGCAGAAGATTGAAGACATTGATGCAGAGATTGAAGAGCTGCAGCAAAAACGCTCCCGCCTGGTGGACCAGCATCCACGAATCAACGAGTAATAAAAAACCCGCCGCTGGCGGGTTTTCTTTTATTAGCAGCCTGCGGCGATGTAATCGCCATTGGCGCTGATGGGGAGTACCGTCAGGAACAGCACGGTCGCGAACAGGATCAGGACTATCCCTCCGGCTATTTTAAAGACCGGAACCAGCCAGCTGAGTGAAGCCCCGCCGCCAAACCAGGCCACCGTCCGCTCTCGGGCATAACGTACCGCCAGTGACAGGGCCATAATCGACAACGTCGTTCCCAGCGACATGGTCATGACCGCGGCCATCCCCCAGGTAACAATACCCAGCGCATTTGAAAACATCAGGATCATGATCGCCCCGCTGCACGGACGCGCACCAATCGCCAGTATGACGCCCAACCGGGTTTTCCAGTCGCCTTGCGCCAGATCTGCACCTACACCGTGATGACCACAACCACAGTGTTCATTATGTTGATGAAGGGGCGTGATGGCTGAGATAACCATCCGGCGAGGTCGCAGGCTTTTCAGCGCCTGGTAAATGACAAATACACCAAATGCACCAATGAGTACCGCGCTTATCTTCTCGACGTACCAGCGGCTGGTACTGATATCCCCCGATGCGAGGTTAAACCCTACCGCCAGAATAAAGACAAAGAGAATGGCGCTGACGCCCTGCATCAGACTGCCAAGAAAAGGAACGACCCGGGCGGCCCGTTCGCTTTCTTTATTTGTCGTGAGGTAGGTCGTCACAATGAATTTCCCATGCCCCGGCCCGATGGCGTGCAATACGCCATAGAAGAAGGCGCCGGTTAACAGCCATAACCCGCCGCTGTACTGGTGGTTGTTAAGCTGGAGCAGGTACATCACCAGATAACGGTGCAGGGTAATTTGCGTGGCAAGGCACCACTGAAGAAAGGTGTTCCAGTGCGTATGCAGGGCAAACCCGGCTAAGAGGATCGCCAGCAACATGATGCCTGCTGTAGGAAGGCGCCAGTCACGCGTCAGTTGTTGTGTGGTCATGGGGTGGCCTGGTGGGGGAATATTTGTCGCTAGTATAGTTGATCTTGCCTGTTAATCCGTAGGATCGCACAGAGATCCCGCCTCAATTGTGGATAAGTCTGTGCGTAAAAGGGTATAAAGCGGGGTTTTGCTGGGGAATACAGCAGTCAGTCATCTTTTTGCAACTTTTAGGTTGCGGCCTGCTGAGAACTCCCTATAATGCGCCTCCATCGACACGGCAGATGTGAATCACTTCACAGTTAACCCGGTCGGTTGAAGAGAAAAAATCCTGAATTTCAGGGTTGACTCTGAAAGAGGAAAGCGTAATATACGCCACCTCGCGACGGTGAGCTGTAAGCCGCGTCGCAACTGCTCTTTAACAATTTATCAGACAATCTGTGTGGGCACTCAAAGTGACATGGATTCTTAATGTCTTCGGACACTAAATGAATACCAAAGTCTCTGAGTGAACATACGTAATTCATTACGAAGTTTAATTCACGAGCATCAAACTTAAATTGAAGAGTTTGATCATGGCTCAGATTGAACGCTGGCGGCAGGCCTAACACATGCAAGTCGAACGGTAGCACAGAGAGCTTGCTCTCGGGTGACGAGTGGCGGACGGGTGAGTAATGTCTGGGAAACTGCCTGATGGAGGGGGATAACTACTGGAAACGGTAGCTAATACCGCATAACGTCGCAAGACCAAAGAGGGGGACCTTCGGGCCTCTTGCCATCAGATGTGCCCAGATGGGATTAGCTAGTAGGTGGGGTAACGGCTCACCTAGGCGACGATCCCTAGCTGGTCTGAGAGGATGACCAGCCACACTGGAACTGAGACACGGTCCAGACTCCTACGGGAGGCAGCAGTGGGGAATATTGCACAATGGGCGCAAGCCTGATGCAGCCATGCCGCGTGTATGAAGAAGGCCTTCGGGTTGTAAAGTACTTTCAGCGGGGAGGAAGGTGTTGTGGTTAATAACCGCAGCAATTGACGTTACCCGCAGAAGAAGCACCGGCTAACTCCGTGCCAGCAGCCGCGGTAATACGGAGGGTGCAAGCGTTAATCGGAATTACTGGGCGTAAAGCGCACGCAGGCGGTCTGTCAAGTCGGATGTGAAATCCCCGGGCTCAACCTGGGAACTGCATTCGAAACTGGCAGGCTAGAGTCTTGTAGAGGGGGGTAGAATTCCAGGTGTAGCGGTGAAATGCGTAGAGATCTGGAGGAATACCGGTGGCGAAGGCGGCCCCCTGGACAAAGACTGACGCTCAGGTGCGAAAGCGTGGGGAGCAAACAGGATTAGATACCCTGGTAGTCCACGCCGTAAACGATGTCGACTTGGAGGTTGTGCCCTTGAGGCGTGGCTTCCGGAGCTAACGCGTTAAGTCGACCGCCTGGGGAGTACGGCCGCAAGGTTAAAACTCAAATGAATTGACGGGGGCCCGCACAAGCGGTGGAGCATGTGGTTTAATTCGATGCAACGCGAAGAACCTTACCTACTCTTGACATCCAGAGAACTTTCCAGAGATGGATTGGTGCCTTCGGGAACTCTGAGACAGGTGCTGCATGGCTGTCGTCAGCTCGTGTTGTGAAATGTTGGGTTAAGTCCCGCAACGAGCGCAACCCTTATCCTTTGTTGCCAGCGGTCCGGCCGGGAACTCAAAGGAGACTGCCAGTGATAAACTGGAGGAAGGTGGGGATGACGTCAAGTCATCATGGCCCTTACGAGTAGGGCTACACACGTGCTACAATGGCGCATACAAAGAGAAGCGAACTCGCGAGAGCAAGCGGACCTCATAAAGTGCGTCGTAGTCCGGATTGGAGTCTGCAACTCGACTCCATGAAGTCGGAATCGCTAGTAATCGTAGATCAGAATGCTACGGTGAATACGTTCCCGGGCCTTGTACACACCGCCCGTCACACCATGGGAGTGGGTTGCAAAAGAAGTAGGTAGCTTAACCTTCGGGAGGGCGCTTACCACTTTGTGATTCATGACTGGGGTGAAGTCGTAACAAGGTAACCGTAGGGGAACCTGCGGTTGGATCACCTCCTTACCTTAAAGAACCTGCCTTTGTAGTGCTCACACAGATTGTCTGATGAAAAGTAAATAGCAAGGCGTCTTGCGATTGAGACTTCAGTGTCCCCTTCGTCTAGAGGCCCAGGACACCGCCCTTTCACGGCGGTAACAGGGGTTCGAATCCCCTAGGGGACGCCACTTGCTGGTTCGTGAGTGAAAGTCACCTGCCGACATATCTCAAAACTCATCTTCGGGTGACGTTTGAGATATTTGCTCTTTAAAAATCTGGATCAAGCTGAAAATTGAAACGACACACATGTTATGTGTGTTCGAGTCTCTCAAATTTTCGCAAACCGGTGGTGAATCGAAAGAAACATCTTCGGGTTGTGAGGTTAAGCGACTAAGCGTACACGGTGGATGCCCTGGCAGTCAGAGGCGATGAAGGACGTGCTAATCTGCGAAAAGCGCCGGCGAGGTGATATGAACCTTTGACCCGGCGATGTCCGAATGGGGAAACCCAGTGTGTTCCGACACACTATCGTTAACTGAATACATAGGTTAACGAGGCGAACCGGGGGAACTGAAACATCTAAGTACCCCGAGGAAAAGAAATCAACCGAGATTCCCCCAGTAGCGGCGAGCGAACGGGGAGCAGCCCAGAGTCTGAATCAGCTTGTGTGTTAGTGGAAGCGTCTGGAAAGTCGCACGGTACAGGGTGAAAGTCCCGTACACGAAAGCACACAGGCTGTGAACTCGAAGAGTAGGGCGGGACACGTGGTATCCTGTCTGAATATGGGGGGACCATCCTCCAAGGCTAAATACTCCTGACTGACCGATAGTGAACCAGTACCGTGAGGGAAAGGCGAAAAGAACCCCGGCGAGGGGAGTGAAAAAGAACCTGAAACCGTGTACGTACAAGCAGTGGGAGCCTCTTTTATGGGGTGACTGCGTACCTTTTGTATAATGGGTCAGCGACTTATATTCTGTAGCAAGGTTAACCGTATAGGGGAGCCGAAGGGAAACCGAGTCTTAACTGGGCGTTAAGTTGCAGGGTATAGACCCGAAACCCGGTGATCTAGCCATGGGCAGGTTGAAGGTTGGGTAACACTAACTGGAGGACCGAACCGACTAATGTTGAAAAATTAGCGGATGACTTGTGGCTGGGGGTGAAAGGCCAATCAAACCGGGAGATAGCTGGTTCTCCCCGAAAGCTATTTAGGTAGCGCCTCGTGAATTCATCTTCGGGGGTAGAGCACTGTTTCGGCTAGGGGGCCATCCCGGCTTACCAACCCGATGCAAACTACGAATACCGAAGAATGTTATCACGGGAGACACACGGCGGGTGCTAACGTCCGTCGTGAAGAGGGAAACAACCCAGACCGCCAGCTAAGGTCCCAAAGTCATGGTTAAGTGGGAAACGATGTGGGAAGGCACAGACAGCCAGGATGTTGGCTTAGAAGCAGCCATCATTTAAAGAAAGCGTAATAGCTCACTGGTCGAGTCGGCCTGCGCGGAAGATGTAACGGGGCTAAACCATGCACCGAAGCTGCGGCAGCGACGCTTATGCGTTGTTGGGTAGGGGAGCGTTCTGTAAGCCGTTGAAGGTGTCCTGTGAGGGGTGCTGGAGGTATCAGAAGTGCGAATGCTGACATAAGTAACGATAAAGCGGGTGAAAAGCCCGCTCGCCGGAAGACCAAGGGTTCCTGTCCAACGTTAATCGGGGCAGGGTGAGTCGACCCCTAAGGCGAGGCCGAAAGGCGTAGTCGATGGGAAACAGGTTAATATTCCTGTACTTGGTGTTACTGCGAAGGGGGGACGGAGAAGGCTATGTTAGCCGGGCGACGGTTGTCCCGGTTTAAGCATGTAGGCGGAGGTTCCAGGTAAATCCGGTTCCTTGTTAACGCTGAGGTGTGATGACGAGGCACTACGGTGCTGAAGTAACAAATGCCCTGCTTCCAGGAAAAGCCTCTAAGCATCAGGTAACATCAAATCGTACCCCAAACCGACACAGGTGGTCAGGTAGAGAATACCAAGGCGCTTGAGAGAACTCGGGTGAAGGAACTAGGCAAAATGGTGCCGTAACTTCGGGAGAAGGCACGCTGATATGTAGGTGAAGCCCCTGCGGGTGGAGCTGAAATCAGTCGAAGATACCAGCTGGCTGCAACTGTTTATTAAAAACACAGCACTGTGCAAACACGAAAGTGGACGTATACGGTGTGACGCCTGCCCGGTGCCGGAAGGTTAATTGATGGGGTTAGCGGCAACGCGAAGCTCTTGATCGAAGCCCCGGTAAACGGCGGCCGTAACTATAACGGTCCTAAGGTAGCGAAATTCCTTGTCGGGTAAGTTCCGACCTGCACGAATGGCGTAATGATGGCCAGGCTGTCTCCACCCGAGACTCAGTGAAATTGAACTCGCTGTGAAGATGCAGTGTACCCGCGGCAAGACGGAAAGACCCCGTGAACCTTTACTATAGCTTGACACTGAACACTGGTCCTTGATGTGTAGGATAGGTGGGAGGCTTTGAAGCGTGGACGCCAGTCTGCGTGGAGCCAACCTTGAAATACCACCCTTTAATGGCTGGTGTTCTAACGTAGACCCGTAATCCGGGTTGCGGACAGTGTCTGGTGGGTAGTTTGACTGGGGCGGTCTCCTCCCAAAGAGTAACGGAGGAGCACGAAGGTTAGCTAATCCTGGTCGGACATCAGGAGGTTAGTGCAATGGCATAAGCTAGCTTGACTGCGAGAGTGACGGCTCGAGCAGGTGCGAAAGCAGGTCATAGTGATCCGGTGGTTCTGAATGGAAGGGCCATCGCTCAACGGATAAAAGGTACTCCGGGGATAACAGGCTGATACCGCCCAAGAGTTCATATCGACGGCGGTGTTTGGCACCTCGATGTCGGCTCATCACATCCTGGGGCTGAAGTAGGTCCCAAGGGTATGGCTGTTCGCCATTTAAAGTGGTACGCGAGCTGGGTTTAGAACGTCGTGAGACAGTTCGGTCCCTATCTGCCGTGGGCGCTGGAGAATTGAGGGGGGCTGCTCCTAGTACGAGAGGACCGGAGTGGACGCATCACTGGTGTTCGGGTTGTCATGCCAATGGCACTGCCCGGTAGCTAAATGCGGAAGAGATAAGTGCTGAAAGCATCTAAGCACGAAACTTGCCCCGAGATGAGTTCTCCCTGAGACTTTAAGTCTCCTGAAGGAACGTTGAAGACTACGACGTTGATAGGTCGGGTGTGTAAGCGCAGCGATGCGTTGAGCTAACCGATACTAATGAACCGTGAGGCTTAACCTTACAACGCCGAAGATGTTTTGGCGATGAGAGACGATTTTCAGCTGATACAGATTACAGAATTTGCCTGGCGGCTTTAGCGCGGTGGTCCCACCTGACCCCATGCCGAACTCAGAAGTGAAACGCCGTAGCGCCGATGGTAGTGTGGGGTCTCCCCATGCGAGAGTAGGGAACTGCCAGGCATCAATTAAAAGAACCCCGTACCGTATGGTGCGGGGTTTTTTGCTTTGGGACGCGAAATACACATCTGAATGCCCCAAAGAGTGCCGCCAGACAAGGCGAAGCCACGATACGGTAACCCCAACCCCCATCATCTCCCTTCAGGATCCCCCAAACACTTCAGGTCAGTACGGAATTTAGCGTGCACAGGACCACTTTAAGCGCCATGAAATACTGCAGGAACAGGTTTACGAGGATGTGACCAGAGAGTGGTTACAGGAGAGTTTATCTGACACAGAAAAGCAAAAACCCAGCCATAGGCTGGGTTCTTTAAATAGTGGTGCCCGGACTCGGAATCGAACCAAGGACACGGGGATTTTCAATCCCCTGCTCTACCGACTGAGCTATCCGGGCAACGGAGCGCATTAAACCGCAATCGCGCCTGATCGTCAACACTATTTCGGGAAAAGCCGTTCAACTGCTTAACTTTGCGGCAATCTGACGGTTTACGCGCCGAACAGGTCAAATTCTTCAGACAGATTACGTCAGCGCACCACCCATACGACACTGCGCAAAACGCAGGATATCTTCGGCCAGACGGTGTGCTGTATCCACATCGGCCTGGCTACGGTTTACCAGCATGCGGCTCAGGCAACCTTCCAGTACCAGCTCCATCTGCTTAGCGACCATCGCCGGGTCATCCACTTCGAGCGTGGTCAGCAGTTCGTGCGTGAAATCATGCGCCGCCCGCTTTTGCTGATCCGCCAGTTGATGGATAGGATGGCCGGGGTCAGGGTAGAAGGTGCAGGCGGCAATAAACAGGCAACCCGGATAACGGTTGTTGCTTACGCATTCGCTCAGGGCGGTATAACGCGCCAGCAGCTTTTGCTCCGCAGTCAGTTCTTCATTTAACATTAGCTGCCTGCGCCAGACATCAACCTGCTGGCTGAGATAACGCAGGGCATCGTAAAGCAGCGCCTCTTTATCCGGCCAGAAGCGCATGAGTTCATCCAGAGGATAATCAATACGGTCGGCTACCATCTCAAGCGTGGTGCTGGCGATCCCTTGAATCTCAAGTAATTGCAGGGCTTGTCCCAGTACGTCTTCGCGTTGCACGGTTATCTCCTCCGTTATTCCCAACGGTTTGTCCCGTTTCAAGTGTTGTTTACGGTTGGCGATTGCGCAAATGCGCGCTGAATGCCGTCGCGTCCATAAACCCGGTTACACGCTGTGCGGGCTGCTCCTGGCCCTGTTCGTTGAAGAACAGAATGGTTGGCAGACCCAGCACGTTAAGTTGCTTCAGCAGTGCCTTATCCGCTGTACTGTTGGCGGTGACGTTCGCCTGGAGCAGAACCGTCTCTTTCAGTGCACTTTGCACCTGCGGATCGCTAAACGTGTACTTTTCGAATTCTTTACAGGCGACACACCAGTCCGCATACAGATCCAGCATGACCGGTTTGCCTTTCGCCTGCGCCAGCGCGCTGTTGAGTTCATCCACGTTCTTTATCTGGATGAAGTTCAAATGCGCCTGCGTTTGTCCCGCGGGTGTGCCAAATGCCCAGTCCTGCAGTGGCCGTACGCTCACCAGCGCGGCGGCGAGCAGGAGGATTTGCACCAGACGCATCCACGGCTTTTTCGCTGCCAGGCTTGTGATAAACGCCCAACAGAAGAAGGCAACACCGAGCATTGCCCACAGGCGCATCCCCCAGACGTCGCCGATAATACGCTCGAGCAAGAACACCGGCAGCGCCAGAATGACAAAACCAAACGCGGTTTTCACCGTCTCCATCCACGGGCCGCTCTTGGGCAGCAGACGGTTGCCAAATACCGTTACCAGAATCAATGGCAGACCCATTCCCAGCGCGTAGAGATACAACGTACCACCGCCGAGCCACATGTTACCGCTCTGGGCAATATACAGCAGGATCGCGCTCAGTGGCGCGGTAGTGCACGGTGAGCAAATCAACCCGGCGATGGCACCCATCACGAACACGCCGCCCGGGGAACCACCCTGCTGACGGTTACTCATCAGCGTTAAGCGAGTCTGCAACGCGGACGGCAGCTGTAAGCTGAACAAACCAAACATCGACAGCGCCAGCACAATAAATACGATCGACAGGCCAGCCAGCACATAAGGGTGCTGAAGTGCAGCCTGGAACTGCAGTCCGGCAGCAGCAACCACGAGGCCCAGTGCGGTGTAGGTCAACGCCATACCCTGCACGTAGATAAAGGCCAGCAGCAGGGCGCGTGCGGTTGAAAGGCGTTGCTTACCGCCAAGGACAATTCCGGAGATAAGCGGATACATGGGCAGCACGCACGGCGTGAAGGCGATGCCGATACCAATCAGTAAAGCCCACAAGGCGGAGAAGGGCAGCGCTGTGTGACCGTCGTCCTTCACCCCGGTGCTCTCCCCTGCGGGAAGAGCAGGCATACTGGCGGCCGCTTTAACTTCGCTCAGCGGAATGACTTTGGTTTCCGGCGGATAGCAGAAGCCCGCGTCGGCACAGCCCTGATACGTGACGGTCACGGTGGCGCCTTTATCGGCCTGATTGACCGCCACGGGCACGTTTAACCGCTGGCGATAGATTTCACTTTTACCGAAAAACTCGTCTTCATGCCACTCGCCCGCAGGCATCTGAAGTGGGCCTACCTTTGCCTGAGCAGGCGTGATGCTGACCTGCTTGCGATAGAGGTAATACCCCTCTTTTATCTGCCAGGTAAGATTCAGGTCATGCTGGTCTTGCTGAAAATCGAAAACAAATGCCTGGTCGGCAGAAATAACGTTCGAACGGCCGGGAGCGTCAAATAACCCGGCAAAAACTGATGTGCTGCACAGCAGCAGGATCAGCGTAAGGAAGCGTTGAGCCATGAGAGATAATCGTTGTCGCCGTGGACCACTGGCAATACCAGCAGTTCGGGGGTTTGATAAGGATGATGAGATTTGAGGCAGTCCAGGAGTGCCTGCTGGTTCGCCAGATTGGTTTTGAGCAACATCTGGACTTCGTACTCCTGCTCCAGTTTACCTTCCCAGTAGTAAAGGGAGGTGGCGCCAGGAAGGAGCGTCACGCAGGCTGCCAGTTTTTCGGCCAGCACTTTGGCGGCGAGATCCTGGGCAGAGGCTTCATCAGGGGCGGTACAAAGGACAACAACAGCATCAGGCGTGTTCACAAGTCGACCTCCTCATCACGAAAGTCTTCACTATATCACGCAAGGCTATTGGTCATTAATGAAACGGGCCGCAGAGCGGCCCGTTTTTAACTATTTTTACAACCCATCATTGTTTACAGCACGATGCCGCCAATGATAAAGCCGAGGATCACGCACAGCGAGATAGCCACCACGCCCGGGATCAGGAACGCATGGTTAAATACGTACTTACCGATGCGAGTCGAGCCAGTGTCATCCATCTCAACCGCCGCCAGCAGGGTTGGGTAGGTGGGTAAAACGAACAGTGCAGAAACGGCAGCAAACGAGGCAATAGCCGTCAGCGGGGTAACACCCAGCATCAGCGCCGCAGGCATCAGGGCTTTGGTGGTGGCCGCCTGAGAGTAAAGCAGGGTTGCGGCAAAGAACAGCACCACAGCCAGGAGCCACGGATAGTTGTGCAGCAGGTCGCCCGCAACGGTCTGAATATCGCTGATGTGAGCTTTCACGAAGGTATCACCAAGCCAGGCCACACCCAGTACACACACGCAGGCGCTCATACCGGATTTAAAGGTGCTGGCGTTGAGCACTTCGCTGGTGTCGATTTTACAGGTGATGCTGATCAGCGTGGCGATAGTCAGCATGAATACCACAATCGCTTCGTTACGCGGCAGGACCGGGTTCTGGATCAGACCCACGGTGTCACTGATGGCGGTTGCGTAGAACATGACCGCAACGATACCGATCAGGAACAGCAAGACGGAGCGTTTTGCATGCGGTTTCAGTTCGAAGACCTGGCTACCACGCAGTTTCACTTCACCTTTTGCCAGACGCTCCTGATAAACCGGATCGTCTTTCAGTTCGGCGCCGAGGAAGTTACACAGCACGGCGGTGATCATCACTGCAATCAGCGTCACCGGAATACAGATGGCCAGCAGCGTCAGGTAACTCACGCCCATAGGCTCAAGGATACCGGCGAAGAAGACCACCGCAGCGGAGATAGGTGATGCGGTAATCGCAATCTGGGACGCGACCACGGCAATCGAGAGTGGACGAGACGGACGGATGCCCTGCTCTTTCGCCACTTCGGTAATGACCGGCAGCGTGGAGAAGGCGGTGTGGCCAGTACCGGCGAGAATGGTCATAAACCACGTCACCAGCGGGGCAAGGAAGGTAATGTATTTTGGATGGCGGCGTAACATACGCTCCGCCAGGCTCACCAGGTAGTCCATACCGCCTGCCACCTGCATGGCTGCGATAGCGGCAATAACCGCCATGATGATTTCGATAACGTCAAAAGGGATTGCGCCGGGTTTAATCTGAAAGATAAGGGTAAGTACGAGCACCCCGAGACCGCCGGCAAAACCAATGCCGATACCCCCGAGTCTTGCTCCCAAATAAATCGCCAACAGGACGATGACGAGTTCTGCTCCAAACATAAGGACCTGCCTTGCTTATTAACAAGTTGATATTGAATTGTTGTATTTTGGTAACGCCTATAAAGAAAAAAGGCACGTCACAAGTGACGTGCCTTAAGGAAGCCTAGCCTGAACCGCTACTGTTCGCTTTCATCGGTATATCGTTTCGCTTTGTATGCCGGGTGCATCAGGTTCTGGGCCGAGAAGATATCGTCCAGCTCGGCTTCGGTCAACAGTCCACGCTCCAGAACGACTTCACGCACGCTCTTACCTGTTTCGGCGCAAATCTTACCGACGATGTCGCCGTTATGGTGGCCGATGAACGGGTTGAGGTAGGTGACGATGCCGATGGAGTTGTAGACATACCCTTCACAAACTTCTTTGTTTGCGGTGATGCCGTTAACGCATTTCTCCAGCAGGTTGTAGCAGGCGTTGGTCAGAATGTGGATGGATTCAAACATTGCCTGGCCGATGACCGGCTCCATGACGTTCAGCTGCAGCTGGCCAGCTTCAGAGGCCATGGTCACGGTTGTATCGTTACCGATGACTTTAAAGCAGACCTGGTTCACCACTTCTGGCACTACCGGGTTCACTTTCGCCGGCATGATGGACGAACCGGCCTGCAGCTCTGGCAGGTTGATTTCATTCAGGCCAGCGCGCGGACCGGAAGAGAGCAGGCGCAGGTCATTACAGATTTTGGAGAGTTTCACCGCCAGACGTTTCAGGGCGCTGTGAACCATAACGTACGCGCCGCAGTCGGAGGTGGCTTCAATCAGATCTTCTGCAGGCACAACCGGCAGGTTAGAGACTTCAGCCAGCTTCTGTACCGCCAGCTGCTGGTAACCGTCCGGCGTATTCAGACGCGTGCCGATGGCGGTTGCGCCCAGGTTCACTTCCAGCAGCAGCTCGGAGGTGCGCAGCAGGTTTTTAGTTTCTTCGTTAAGCAGCACGTTAAACGCGTGGAATTCCTGACCGAGGGTCATCGGAACCGCGTCCTGCAACTGGGTACGACCCATTTTCAGGATGTCCTGGAACTCAACGGCTTTGCGCTGGAAGCCATCACCCAGCTGATTAATGGCGTCCACCAGTTTCACCACGGAGGCATACACCGCGATACGGAAGCCGGTTGGGTAGGCGTCGTTAGTGGACTGACATTTATTAACGTGGTCGTTCGGATTCAGATACTGGTATTCACCTTTCTGATGACCCATCAGCTCCAGGCCGATGTTTGCCAGTACTTCGTTGGTGTTCATGTTGACGGAGGTGCCCGCGCCGCCCTGATAGACATCGACCGGGAACTGATCCATGCATTTGCCGTTGTTCAGCACTTCATCGCAGGCAGCGATAATCGCATTTGCCGCGCTTTTCGGAATGGTTTGCAGCTCTTTATTGGCCAGTGCTGCGGCTTTTTTCACCATCACCATGCCACGTACAAATTCAGGGATGTCGCTGATTTTGTTGTTGCTGATGTAGAAGTTTTCAATCGCTCTCAGAGTGTGAACACCATAGTAGGCATCCGCTGGAACTTCCCTGGTACCCAACAAGTCTTCTTCGATACGAATGTTGTTTAACATGTGAACCTTCTTTTCAAGCTGCCGATGGATTGTACTAAACACACAGTATTTATGTGGTTTTGAATATTTTCTGACCGACGATTATTCCCTCAATCAGCCAGATGTTCGAGATCATATGCTGATGATAGCGAATTGCCGTAATCTGGATCACTTATTATCGACCCGATTCCATGATAATTATTAATCTGTGAAATGAGTCACCGCTTTAAAATTTCCAGAAAAAATATCCGTGCAAACCGATTGAATTTTGGCTAACCGTCACCATTTCTTACAGACGCGTTTCGCGAACACATTCAGACAGGGGCCTGAGGGCACCTGCCACACAGGAGATGCCAGTGCGCTGGGTACCATTTATTGCTTTCTTTCTCTATGTTTACATCGAGATTTCAATTTTTATCCAGGTCGCCCATGTACTGGGTGTCCTGTTAACGCTGATTCTGGTGATTTTCACTTCGGTGATCGGCATGTCGCTGGTGCGTAATCAGGGTTTCAAAAATTTCCTGATAATGCAGCAGAAGATGGCCGCAGGCGAAAGCCCGGCCGCAGAGATGATCAAAAGCGTCTCGCTGATTATTGCTGGCCTGCTGCTGATCCTGCCGGGGTTCTTCACTGACTTCCTCGGCCTGCTGCTGCTTCTGCCACCGGTGCAAAAACACCTGACCATGAAGCTACTGCCGCATCTGCGTTTTAGCCGTATGCCGGGCGGTGGCTTCAGTACAGGGCCGGGGGATACTTTCGAAGGGGAGTATCAGCGTAAAGATGATCAGCGCGACCGTTTAGACCATAAAGACGATCGGTAAAAGAGGCCAGGCCCGGTAAGCGAATCGCTACCGGGCTTTGTTTTACAGGGTGCTGCGTTTCGGTAAAAACAGCCACAGCCCCGCCAGCATGCTAATCGCATACAGGCTTTTCCACCCCACCATCGCCAGCAACAGCAGGCAAAGCACGCCACCAACCACTGCCAGCGCTTTATAGCGACCTTTCAGCAGACGACAACCCGCCAGCATGCACAGCAGGTAGATCATGATGAAAATCCCGTTGGCGTACACGATCAGGGCATCAAGATTGATATTCAGCCCGTAAATACATAGCGAACTCAAGACGCAGCAGCCCAGCACGGTATTAAGCGCATTCAACGGCAGCTGACGTTTAGACAGGTGCGCAAGGCGGCTCTCTGGTTTATCAAGCGCCTGCGACCACACCAGACGCGCAAAGCTCTGGATGTAGATATTGAGGCTGGCAAAACAGGCCAGATAGCCAATAACACAGGCGACCCACAGCGCTTTCAGACCAAACAGTTGCACCACAATGCCCGGCAGCGAGGCAGCGGCCGCTTTATCCGCGGCGAACGCGTTGAAATGCAGTACCAGCACGGTACAGGCCCAGTAAACGGTACCTGCTAACAGCAGGCCAATCATCAGGGCGCGCGGGAAATCCCGTTCCGGTTGTTTAAACTCAGAGGCCAGATGGGCGAACGCCTCCAGCCCGACAAAACACCAGAACATTACCGACAGCGCAGCGAACAGCTGCGAATGGTTGACGTCACTTACCGCGGGGAAGGGGATCTCCTTCAGCGTAATATCCCCTTTCCACCAGATGGCGACAATGAGGGCCACAATCAGTATTGCAACGACGGTTTGCAGGTTGGCACTCGAGCTGGCACCCCGTGAGCCGACCCACCAGACGATGGCCAGCGTACCCAGCTCGGCCAGCAGCAGTTGCTCGTTATGCCAGCCAAACAGCGCCTGGCCAAAACCGGTCGCGATATGCAACGCTGCCGGTAGACCGACCGGAATAACAGAAAGAAACAGCCAGCCGGTGACCCGCTCCAGTCGCGGACCAAACGCCATACCGACAAAGTGCGCTACGCCGCCCGCGCTGGGGAAATGCCGTCCGAGGATGGCAAACACGACCGCGACCGGAAACACCAGCACAATCAGCACTGGCCACGCCCACAGGCTATTATTGCCGGCCACCAGTGCTGCCAGCGCGGGTACCGCAAACACACCTGTACCTAACAAGGAGGTCGACAGCAGACCCACGCCCTGCGCCAGTCCCAACTCCTGTTTTAGTCCACTCATTGACATCGCCCTGCCACGATCAAAAGAGAGGCGATGGTAACACTTTCGCAAATTTTTTTTCGTCTGCCCCTTGAAGGGGGAAAAAGCTATCCCCATCTCTCAGGGCACTAGTCGGAAAACCGCGTGCGGACCGGCGTCATCCATAACTGATAATGACTTTCTCAAAGGAGAGCTATCAATGAGTATTCGTCCGTTACATGATCGTGTGATCGTCAAACGTAAAGAAGTTGAAACCAAGTCTGCTGGCGGCATCGTTCTGACTGGTTCTGCAGCAGCAAAATCAACGCGTGGCGAAATCATCGCTGTCGGTAAGGGCCGCATTCTGGAAAACGGAACTGTGCAGCCACTGGACGTTAAAGTTGGTGACATCGTAATTTTCAACGATGGCTACGGCGTGAAATCCGAGAAGATCGACAATGAAGAAGTGTTGATCATGTCCGAAAGCGACATTCTGGCAATTGTTGAAGCGTAATTTTACGCACGAGAATTTGAGGAAATAAGAACATGGCAGCTAAAGACGTAAAATTCGGTAACGACGCTCGTGTAAAAATGCTCCGCGGCGTAAACGTACTGGCAGATGCAGTTAAAGTGACCCTGGGCCCGAAAGGCCGTAACGTAGTGCTGGATAAATCCTTCGGCGCGCCAACCATCACGAAAGACGGTGTTTCTGTAGCACGTGAAATCGAGCTGGAAGACAAGTTCGAAAACATGGGCGCGCAGATGGTGAAAGAAGTTGCCTCTAAAGCGAACGACGCTGCAGGCGACGGTACCACCACCGCAACCGTACTGGCACAGGCTATCATCACCGAAGGTCTGAAAGCCGTTGCTGCGGGTATGAACCCAATGGATCTGAAGCGCGGTATCGACAAAGCGGTTACTGCGGCGGTTGAAGAGCTGAAAACACTGTCCGTTCCATGCTCCGACTCTAAAGCGATTGCTCAGGTTGGTACTATCTCCGCTAACTCCGACGAAACCGTAGGTAAACTGATTGCGGAAGCGATGGACAAAGTCGGTAAAGAAGGCGTGATCACCGTTGAAGACGGTACCGGTCTGGAAGATGAACTGGACGTGGTTGAAGGTATGCAGTTCGACCGCGGTTACCTGTCCCCATACTTCATCAACAAGCCAGAAACGGGCGCTGTTGAGCTGGAAAGCCCATTCATCCTGCTGGCTGACAAGAAAATCTCCAACATCCGTGAAATGCTGCCAGTGCTGGAAGCCGTTGCGAAAGCAGGCAAGCCGCTGGTTATCATTGCTGAAGACGTTGAAGGTGAAGCACTGGCGACCCTGGTGGTTAACACCATGCGTGGCATCGTGAAAGTGGCTGCGGTTAAAGCACCTGGCTTCGGCGACCGCCGTAAAGCGATGCTGCAGGATATCGCTACCCTGACTGGCGGTACCGTAATCTCTGAAGAGATCGGTATGGAGCTGGAAAAAGCGACCCTGGAAGACCTGGGCCAGGCAAAACGCGTTGTGATCAACAAAGACACCACCACCATCATTGATGGCGTGGGTGAAGAAGCGGCTATTCAGGGCCGTGTTGCTCAGATCCGTAAGCAGATTGAAGAAGCAACCTCTGATTACGACCGTGAAAAACTGCAGGAGCGCGTAGCGAAACTGGCAGGCGGCGTGGCAGTAATCAAAGTGGGCGCGGCAACTGAAGTTGAAATGAAAGAGAAGAAAGCACGCGTTGACGATGCTCTGCACGCGACCCGTGCAGCAGTAGAAGAAGGCGTGGTAGCTGGTGGTGGTGTCGCGCTGGTGCGTGTTGCCGCTAAACTGGCTGGCCTGACTGCTCAGAACGAAGATCAGAACGTGGGTATCAAAGTTGCGCTGCGCGCAATGGAAGCACCACTGCGTCAGATCGTTTCCAACGCCGGTGAAGAGCCATCCGTGGTTGCGAACATGGTGAAAGCGGGCGAAGGTAACTACGGTTACAACGCTGCAACTGAAGAATACGGCAACATGATCGACTTCGGTATCCTGGATCCAACCAAAGTGACCCGTTCTGCACTGCAGTACGCGGCCTCTGTAGCGGGTCTGATGATCACTACCGAGTGCATGGTGACTGACATGCCTAAAGGCGACGCACCTGACTTAGGTGCTGCGGGTATGGGCGGCATGGGTGGTATGGGCGGCATGATGTAATCGTGCGCTTTACCGCTTAGAATGAGAAAAACCCCCGGGCAGAAATGCTCGGGGGTTTTTCTTTTGGTCATCTTTTTAGTATAAGGTTTACACACGGACAACATCTGCTGTCCAGCTTATTGAAAACGAGGAATAACATGCGCGTAAAAGTCTGTGCAGGGATCGTAGGAGCAGCATTGCTGCTGGCGGGTTGTAGCTCCAGCAATGAGCTGTCTGCTGCAGGTCAGGGCGTTCGCTTTGTTGAAGATAAGCCGGGTAACGAGTGCCAGTTTTTAGGCACGGCAACCGGTGAGCAAAGCAACTGGATGTCGGGTCAGCACGGTGAAGAAGGTGGATCTATGCGCGGTGCCGCTAACGCGCTGCGTAACCAGGCTGCAGAGATGGGTGGCAACGTGATTTACGGTGTGAGCAGCCCGTCGCAAGGGATGTTGTCCAGCTTCGTGCCAACGGCCAGCCAGATGAATGGCCAGGTCTATAAGTGCCCTAACTGATCTACATTGCTGATGGCGCTGCGCCCAACCCCACCGGGCGGATAAGCGTAGCGCCACCTGCCGTTATTGTTGCCTCAGTTGCAAATCCAGCGGTGTCTTACTCGGCTCACCGCCAATCTCTCGCGCCAGCTTCGGCACCATATAGCCTGAAACCAGCGTTAACAGTTCGCGCATAATCTGCCGGGCCTCATTATCCGTGACCATGAAATGCGCCGCGCCTTGCACACGATCCAGTACGTGCAGGTAGTAGGGCATCACGCCCGCATCGAATAACGCATTACTGAGCTCCGCCAGAACCCGGGCATTATCATTCACACCGCGCAGCAACACGCTCTGGTTCAACAGCGTCACCCCCGCTTTGCGCAGACGCGCCATCGCCGCCCGGAATGCCTCATCGATTTCATTCGCATGGTTGATATGGTTCACCAGCAGAACCTGTAAACGAGACTGCTCAAGGCGAGATACCAGACCGTCCGTAATACGTGCCGGAATAACAATCGGTAAACGGCTGTGGATGCGCAAACGCTTGATGTGTGGAATGGCTTCAAGCTGGGTCAACAGCCAGTCCAGCTCATGATCTTTTGCCATCAGCGGATCGCCACCTGAAAAAATGATCTCATCCAGTTCCGGATGGGCGGCGATATAGTCCAGGGCGACCTGCCAGTTGCGTTTATTACCCTGATTTTCGGCATACGGGAAGTGGCGACGGAAACAATAACGGCAGTTTACCGCGCAACCGCCTTTCACCAGCAGCAGGGCACGGTTGAGATATTTGTGCAGTAAACCCGGTACCACACTGTTCTGCTCTTCCAGAGGATCGGTGCTGTATCCTGGCGCCGATATAAACTCTTCCTGCGCAGTAAGCGTTTGTTTTAATAATGGATCGTCAGGGTTTCCTTTCTCCATACGGGCAACAAACGCGCGGGGAACCCGCAGGGCAAAAAGTCGCTTAGCCTCGCGGCCTGCAAGCAACTCTGGGTGCTGATCGAGGTCTAACAGACGCAGCAATTCATCAGGACTGGTGATTACATCGGCAAGTTGCGATAACCAATCTTCTCTGGACGGGGTGTTTAGGGTTACAATATGCGCCATTTTGTGGCTTAGCTACCAGTTAACAAATTTAGAGGGCCTTATGGCAACGTACTATAGCAACGATTTTCGTGCTGGTCTTAAAATCATGATGGACGGCGAACCGTACGCGGTTGAAGCCAGCGAATTCGTTAAACCAGGTAAAGGCCAGGCATTCGCGCGCGTTAAGCTGCGTCGCCTGCTGACCGGTACCCGTGTTGAGAAAACCTTCAAGTCTACTGACTCCGCTGAAGGCGCTGATGTTGTCGATATGAACCTGACTTACCTGTACAACGACGGTGAGTTCTGGCACTTCATGAACAACGAAACGTTCGAGCAGCTGTCTGCGGATGCTAAAGCGATTGGCGATAGCGAAAAATGGCTGCTGGACCAGGCTGAGTGCATCGTGACCCTGTGGAACGGCCAGCCTATCGCTGTTACCCCACCAAACTTCGTAGAGCTGGAAATCGTTGAAACCGACCCAGGTCTGAAAGGTGATACCGCAGGTACTGGCGGCAAGCCAGCTACCCTGTCCACCGGTGCAGTGGTTAAAGTTCCACTGTTCGTACAGACTGGTGAAGTGATCAAAGTAGATACCCGCTCCGGCGAATACGTATCTCGCGTGAAGTAATTTACGTCAAGACTGAAGGCGCAGCGCCCGCTGCGCCTGTTTTTTGCAGGCAGGGATGATGAACCGTACCGTTAAAATTCTGCTTCTGTTAGCGCTGTCCAGCGCGTTGCTTTCCGGCTGTAACACCACGCGTGGAATGGGGGAAGATATCCAGGATCTCGGCCATATCATTTCTCACGCGGCCAGCTAACCCCGTCTAATTTTCCTAAAAATGCGTCCTTTTCCGTCAAACGACGGGATATTGTCTATTCTTAAATTGCTATACACAAAACAACTTTGGCTATAAAAGGACGATATTATGGTTAAGAAGACAATTGCAGCGATCTTTTCAGTCCTGGTACTTTCTTCAGTATTAACAGCCTGTAATACCACGCGTGGCGTTGGTCAGGATATTTCTGAAGGTGGTAGCGCAATCTCTGGTGCGGCAAGTAAAGCACAGCAGTAATTGAATAAACGGTACGGAACCAGACGGGTTTCGTACCGTCAGCTTTCTGATTCCTGCAGGGATAAAAACGGTGAATAACGCGTATCCATATGCAATTTCATGCGGATATTCCGTTTATAGGTATAGACCGTTTTACCGTTAATACTCAGGTGAGCCGCAATTTTCTGATTGCTGGCACCCTCCATCCACAACGTCAGCACTTTCTCCTCCTGGCGCGTCAGCAAAGGCGCGGTTACCTTTGGCTTTTCACTGTTCGCGTGCGAAATGAGTGCGTCGTGGATAACTGTCCCCAGTTGTTCAAGACGGGCATTTTTCAACAGCGATGACCAGACCGGGAATTGTTTCAGCCAGGCGGTCATTTCACTATCCTCACCCGATTGCAGCAAAATAAAGGGCACTCTTTCGCTGGCGTTCAGCAAAGATGAGAGGGACTGAAAGGGATGGACATCCTGTCTGAACCCATGCAGGTCAGCAATGACCAGCGTCGGTTTCCATTGCAGAATGTGCTCTCTGGCGAGGAAAAGATTATTCAGGCCGGTCACAACGACGTTTTCCGGAAATAAACCGGAATGATTGAGCCATGCTTCAAACCCGGTGCGGGTGAAGTGACAACGGTCAATCAAAAGAATTTTGAACATATTATATTCGCAGTCGGCTAGTGGTTTGGCTTCCTGCCATCAGAAAGCACATCATCATAGAGAAGTCGGATGAGTGATAAATGCCTGAACTGCGCGGCATACTGCGGCTATTTCTTGCCTTAACATGTTCAGCACAAAAGGATTGAAAAAAAATCGCACGCTAACCAAAATATGAGGCGTAATCTTTGCCTTGCGGGACGACCCGTAAGCGCTTCCTTCATCGGGGACGGCCCCAACTTGCATTTAAGTTAAGGAGCCTGAAATGTCCTGGATCATTCTTGTTATTGCTGGCCTGCTCGAAGTGGTATGGGCGATAGGTCTGAAGTACACCCACGGTTTTACCCGCCTGACACCCAGCGTTATTACCATCACCGCGATGATTGTGAGTATCGTTTTGCTCTCGTGGGCGATGCGTTCTTTACCGGTGGGGACAGCGTATGCCGTCTGGACGGGAATTGGCGCCGTGGGGGCAGCCATCACGGGGATCCTGCTGTTGGGGGAGTCAGCGAGTCTGGCGCGTATCGCCAGCCTCGCCCTGATTGTGGCCGGTATTATTGGGTTGAAGCTCAGCACCCATTAATGGGGTTGTTCTACCCAGATGAGTTTCGACACATCAAACCCTTGCCGGGTCGCGACGTCCAGCATCTGCTGTTTCATCTCAGGTGAAAGGGTTGGGGTGCGAGAGAGGATCCACAGATAGTTACGATCCGGCCCGCAGACCAGCGCGTGACGGTACTCTCTGTCGAGCGCGATCACGTTATATCCGCCATAGAACGGGCCGAAGAAGGAGACTTTGAGCGCGGCCCGTCGCGGGTCGCCGGTAAAGTACGCTTGTCCAATCGACTGCTGCCACATCTCCCGATCCGTATTATAGCCACGGTTGATAACCTGAATACCGCCGTCATCCATCGGGCTGTAATTTGCCGTGACCTTCTCTAAACCCCGTTCAAAACGGTGGTCAAGGCGCGCGATTTCATACCATGTTCCAAGAAAACGTTGTGCGTCGAAATTGCTGACAACGGTGACGCCGGGAGGGGGAGTAGGGGAGCTGCAGGCAACCACTAAAAACGCGGCTGTCACAGCGGCGATAACAGGCAAAATGCGCATAGGAGTTTCCTTACTGTTTTTTGTTAAGTGTAGATGACAGCAAGGAAAATGCGGGAATTTTGCAGGCCGGGTGGGCATCAGCATCACCCGGCAAGATTTTACTGCAGAGCGCTCAGAATACGGTATGCCGCTTCCACGCGTGCCGGGTTCGGGTAGCTCTTGTTCGCCAGCATAACGATGCCGAGTTCCTTCTCAGGAATAAATGCCACGTAGCTGCCAAATCCGCCCGTCGAGCCTGTTTTATGTACCCATGACGCTTTTACCGGTGGAGCCGGAGGGTTCACTTCTGCCACGGGCAACGGTGCAAGCGCTACCTTGTTGTCGCTGCCCTCCACCACGGTTTTGGCTTCTACCGGCCAGTTGAGCATCTCCCAGCCCAGGCCCTGGTACATCGAGCCTGTGCGCCAGTAGCGAGACTGTGCAAGCGCCATGCCCTGCTTCAGTGAGGCATCTTGTACGCCATCGGGGGCCATGTTAGCCACTACCCAGCTCGCCATATCCTTCACGTTGGTTTTCACGCCATACGCTTCGGCATCGAGCATGCCCGGCGAAACGTGAACCGCTTTACCGTCACGATAACCCCAGGCGTAATGCTGTTCTTCTGCCTTCGGAACGTTAATCCACGTATGGTTCAGGTTAAGCGGCTTCAGGACCCGCTCTGTCATCGCCTGCTCAAAGCGCATGCCAGAAGGTTTCACCGCCAGAGCCCCAAACAGACCGATGCTGGCATTTGCATAAAGACGCGTGGTGCCTGGCGCCCACTGTGGTTGCCAGGACTGGTAAAAACGTAGCAGCGAGGCATTATCGGTAACCTCATCGGGCACCTGTAACGGCAGGCCACCGGCAGTATAGGTTGCCAGGTCCAGCATGCGAACGCCCTGCCACTGTTTGCCGGTCAGCTCAGGCCAGTATTTGGTCACCGGATCGCCCAGCGAAATTTCACCGCGAGCAATAGCATCGCCACCCAGAACGCCGGTGAAAGTTTTGCTGATTGAGCCCAGCTCAAACAGCGTTTGTGCAGTGACGGGTGTGTTCGCGGCGACATCGGCCTTGCCGAAGGTGAAGTAGTGCGGCTGGCCCTGATAGATCACGGCGACCGCCATACCCGGAATAGACTGCGCTTTCATCAGGGGCGTAACGGTACGTTCCACGACCTTCGCCAGTTGTGTTTCTGACATAGGTGCGGCTAATGCAGCGCAGGAGGTGCTGAGCAGCAGGGCGCAGCACAGGGATTTTTTCATCATCAGTTATCTTCCGTAATAGCGAGTCAAGGGAGTGTCCGGGCCCGTCAGACATACCCAGTCTGTTGGATTTGACTGTGGCTGACAAACGGTTAAATTTAGCATTAGCTGTTAATTTTTCTAACGGATGGGTCGATGACACGCAGCTATTTACCGCTTAATTCGCTTCGTGCCTTCGAAGCCGCTGCAAGGCACCTCAGTTTTACTAATGCTGCCATTGAGCTGAATGTCACCCATTCAGCCATCAGTCAGCACGTTAAGACGCTGGAACAACATCTTAACTGTCAGCTGTTTGTCCGGGTTTCGCGCGGATTGATGCTGACGACAGAGGGCGAGAATCTGCTGCCGGTGCTGAACGATTCGTTTGATCGTATCGCCGGCATGCTGGATCGCTTTGCCAGTCATCGCGCGCTGGAGAAGCTTAAAATTGGCGTGGTGGGGACTTTTGCGACCGGGGTGTTGTTCGCGCAGCTGGATGATTTCCGTCGCCGCTATCCGCATATCGATCTGCATCTTTCGACCCATAATAACCGAGTCGATCCGGCCGCCGAAGGGCTTGATTACACGATCCGCTACGGTGGAGGGGCGTGGCATGGCACTGAAGCGACGTTTCTGTGTTCTGCGCCGCTGGCTCCGCTGTGCACGCCTGAAATTGCCGTCGGGCTACAAGCACCGGCGGACATACTAAAATTTACGCTGCTGCGCTCCTACCGACGCGACGAATGGTCGGCGTGGATGCAGGCCGCGGGCGAACTCCCGCCGTCACCAACGCATCGGGTGATGGTGTTTGATTCATCCGTTACCATGCTGGAAGCCGCGCAGGCCGGCGTGGGAATTGCTATCGCGCCTGTGAGTATGTTCACTCATCTGCTGAACAGCGAACGTATCATTCAGCCGTTTGCGACACAGATTGAGCTGGGCAGTTACTGGTTAACCCGATTGCAGTCACGGACAGAAACCCCTGCAATGCGTGAGTTTGCACAGTGGCTGGTGGGGAAAATGCAGAAATGACAGGCCCGCCGGGATGCGGGCCTGATGTATCAGATAGTAACCACGGCAATCAGCGTAACCACCGTCAGGATGGTTGCCAGACCGTAGAACACCCATTTCCCGCTCGGGACATGGATTTTCAGGTCATGCATCGCGTGGTGAATACGGTGCAGGCCACACCACAGCGGCAGGACGATCATCAGGAAGATGAACACACGGCCAATAAAGCTGCTGGCAAAGGCCAGTACTCGCTCGTAACCCAGCGCATCGCCCGGAAACAGCCCCAGTGGCAGCATAATACCGACCAGCAGGATGATGACCGGCGCGATGATGGCGCTCCACATCCCCCCTGCGCCAAACAGTCCCCAGAAGACCGGCTCGTCAGAACGTTTTGGATTTGGATTAATCACAGTAGTCTCCTTACCAGAACAGTGCGACAAACAGAATGACCACAGTGACGAGGATCGTCACGCCCCATAGCCCTTTAATGACCGGCTCTGGCCCCATTTTCTCGTCTTTAATGATGATGTTCGCCGCTTTTGGCGCCAGTTCAAACCAGGTTTTGGTATGAAGCAGCGCTGCCGCGAGCACAATCAGGTTCAGGATCACGATGATGGGGTTTTGCAGGAAGCCGACAAAGCTGGCCCAGGTTTCAGGGCCATGTTTGAGGGCATAAACGCCATACATCAGCTCCAGGCTGAACCAGACCGCCGGCACCGCGGTGCCTTCACGCAGCATATAGAAGCGATAAAACGGCAGTTTCTTCCACCAGGTGGACGGCATTGGCCGCACGTAGGCTTTGCGTTTAGTCGTCATTATGCACTCCTTAGCGTGGTTTCAGGGTGGCGATAAGAAAGTCTTTCGAGCTTTCCACTTTACCCTGCTGAATAGCGGCGGCCGGGTCGACGTGCTTCGGACAGACTTCGGAGCAGTAGCCCACAAAAGTACAGCTCCAGACGCCGTTCTGGCTGTTAAGCTGCGCCATACGTTCTTTTTTACCGTGGTCGCGGCTGTCCTCGTTATAGCGGTGCGCCAGGGTAATGGCCGCCGGGCCAATAAACTCTGGATTCAGGCCAAACTGTGGACACGCGGCGTAGCACAGACCACAGTTGATGCAGCCGGAGAACTGATGGTATTTCGCCATCTGAGCTGGCGTCTGGGTGTTCGTCCCCTGATCCGGCGTACGTGGATTGCCGATGATGTACGGCTTAATCGCTTCCAGACTTTCGATAAAGTGAGTCATATCGACCACCAGATCGCGTTCAATCGGGAAGTTACCCAGCGCTTCTACTTTGATGCCTTTGGTGTATTCACGCAGGAAAGTTTTACAGGCCAGTTTTGGCACCTTGTTGACCATCATGCCGCAGGAGCCGCAGATTGCCATACGGCACGACCAGCGGTAGCTCAGGTCCGGCGCAAGGTTATCTTTGATATAGCCGAGCGCATCCAGCAGAGAGGTTTGCTCGTCATAAGGGACTTCATAGAATGCGCTGTGCGGTGCGGTGTCCACTTCCGGATTGTAGCGCACCACTTCGATTTTCAGTTTCTGCATCTCAGCCATTCGCCTTCTCCTTCTTCTCGGCGGCTTCTGCTTCTGCGCCATACACGCGTTTAGCCGGTGGCAACGTCGTGATTTTCACGTCGCTGTAGTCCAGACGGGTGGTGCCATCCGCATCGCGCCAGGCGAGAGTGTGTTTCAGGAAATTGACGTCATCACGTTCGGTGCAGCCTTCATCAAGACGCTGATGCGCGCCGCGTGACTCTTTACGTGCCAGCGCAGAGTGTGCCATACATTCCGCCACGTTCAGGCCGTGACCCAGCTCAATGGTATAGAGCAGGTCTGTGTTGAACACGCTGGAGGTATCGGTAATGCGCACGCGCTTGAAGCGTTCCTGCAGCTCTGCCAGCTTATCCACGGTTTTTTGCATCAGCTCAGGGGTACGATAGATACCGCAGCCTTCTTCCATCGACAGGCCCATCTCGTCGCGGATTTTCGACCAGTTTTCATTTCCTTCCTGGTTCACCAGGTTTTTCAGCCGTTTTTCGACGTCAACGACCTGGGCATCCAGCGCCGCGCTGTTCGCCTCGCCCGCGGTGGCAGCACGCTCCATCGCACGCTCGCCCGCCATGCGGCCAAAGACCACCAGCTCCGCCAGTGAGTTTGACCCCAGACGGTTAGCACCGTGCAGGCCGACAGAGGAGCACTCGCCCACGGCAAACAGCCCTTTAATGCGGGTTTCGCACTGCTGATCGGTTTCGATACCGCCCATGGTGTAGTGGGCCGTTGGACGTACCGGGATCGGCTCTTTCACCGGATCGACGCCAACGTAGGCTTTTGCCAGTTCGCAAATGAACGGCAGACGTTCCAGCAGTTTCTTCTCGCCAAGATGACGCAGGTCGAGGTAGACCACATCGCCGCGTGGCGTGGCGATGGTGTTGCCTTTGCGCCACTCGTGCCAGAAGGCCTGAGATACTTTGTCGCGCGGGCCCAGTTCCATGTATTTGTTTTTCGGCTCGCCGAGCGGGGTTTCCGGGCCCATGCCGTAATCCTGCAGATAGCGGTAGCCATTTTTATTGACCAGGATACCGCCTTCACCACGACAACCTTCCGTCATCAGAATGCCGGAGCCTGGCAGACCAGTAGGGTGATACTGCACGAACTCCATATCCCGCAGCGGCACGCCGTGGCTAAGCGCCATGCCCATGCCGTCACCGGTGACGATACCGCCGTTGGTGTTGTAGCGGTAAACACGCCCCGCACCGCCGGTAGCCATGACCACCGCGTTGGCGCGGATCTGGACGAGGGTGCCTTCCATCATGTTCATCGCCACCAGACCGCGCGCATGACCGTCATCAACCAGAATGTCGAGGACGAAATGTTCGTCAAAGCGCTGAATCTGTGGGAACTGAAGGGAGGTCTGGAACAGGGTGTGCAACATGTGGAAGCCGGTTTTATCGGCGGCGAACCAGGTGCGTTCGATCTTCATCCCGCCGAAGCGGCGAACGTTGACGCTGCCGTCCGGACGACGGCTCCACGGACATCCCCACTGTTCAAGCTGGGTCATCTCCGTAGGACAATGGTGTACAAAGTAGTCAACGACATCCTGCTCGCAAAGCCAGTCGCCCCCTGCAACCGTGTCGTGGAAATGGTATTCGAAGCTGTCATGATCCTGCGCAACGGCGGCGGATCCTCCTTCTGCGGCAACCGTATGGCTGCGCATCGGATAGACTTTTGAAATCAATGCGATTTTAGCGTTGGGATTAGCTTGTGCTGCAGCAATCGCAGCACGTAATCCAGCCCCGCCAGCGCCTATAACGGCAAGATCGGCTTGAAAAGTTTGCACGACATTCCTCCAGATTTTTGTTATTTCGCAACGCGATAAACTAAAGGTAGTTCACCCGTCCAAAAGGACGATTGCGAAAGCGTTTCCACTGCTCCTTTATGGGTAAAGTAGTATAACCGCGTGGATGTCAGGGAAATTTGACGTGTTCGATTTTTTTGCTGTTCTGTGCGGCGATTTATCGCGGTGAGTAATGAATTTCGTTGCGCAATTGTTCACCTAAATGAAATGCGCTTTTTTACTGCGCAAAATTTGTCTCCGTCCCTGGTAACGAGTAGACTTCGTGCCCTTGTCTGAAATCGGAGAAAAACTCATGAGCGAAACGGCCACCTGGCAGCCGAGCGCATCCATCCCCAACCTGCTAAAACGCGCTGCAATTATGGCGGAGATCCGCCGCTTCTTTGCCGACCGCGGCGTCCTTGAGGTGGAAACCCCGTGCATGAGTCAGGCAACGGTTACGGATATTCATCTGGTCCCGTTTGAAACCCGTTTTGTTGGTCCTGGCCACTCACAGGGCATGAATTTGTATCTGATGACCAGTCCGGAATACCACATGAAACGCCTGCTGGCGGCAGGGTGTGGCCCGGTCTATCAGCTGTGCCGCAGTTTCCGTAATGAAGAGATGGGGCGTCACCACAATCCCGAATTCACCATGCTGGAGTGGTACCGTCCGCATTATGATATGTACCGCCTGATGAACGAGGTGGACGATCTGCTGCAGCAGGTGCTGGAGTGCTCAGAAGCGGAAACGCTCTCTTATCAGCAGGTTTTCCAGCGTTACCTGGAAATTGATCCGCTCTCTGCGGATAAAGCGCAGCTGCGCGAAGTGGCGGCAAAACTGGATCTGAGCAACGTGGCAGATACCGAAGAAGACCGCGACACGCTGCTGCAACTGCTCTTCACCTTTGGCGTTGAACCGCAAATTGGCAAAGACCGGCCGACGTTTGTATATCACTTCCCGGCAAGCCAGGCTTCGCTGGCGCAGATCAGCACCGAAGATCACCGTGTGGCGGAGCGTTTTGAGGTCTATTACAAAGGTATCGAGCTGGCGAACGGCTTCCACGAACTGACCGACGCACGCGAACAGCAGCAGCGTTTTGAGCAGGATAACCGCAAGCGCGCGGCACGTGGTCTGCCGCAGCAGCCGATTGATACCCATCTGCTGGAAGCATTGAAAGCGGGTCTGCCGGACTGCTCCGGCGTGGCGCTGGGCGTTGATCGTCTGGTGATGCTGGCGCTGGGTGCAGAACAGCTGGGCGAAGTGATCGCGTTTACGGTCGATCGCGCATAACGCACCGTATTGCCGGGTAGCGCTGTCGCTTACCCGGCTCACCTCTGATGTCAATTAACCTTTCCATTTCCGCACGACAACATTAAAAACTGCCACATTCTCTGTACGCAGGTCTTTTTCTTAATTCGCCCCTAATAGCCACAATATTAATCTGGTCTTCTGCTACCATCCGCGCAGTTTAACTTCCTTTGGATGGCGCTATGTCCCAGTCACTTAAAAAGATGACCCTCACCGGGCTCATCCTGATGATTTTCACCTCCGTCTTTGGCTTTGCCAACAGCCCGTCGGCTTTCTATCTGATGGGCTACAGCGCAACGCCGTTCTACATCCTCTCGGCTCTGTTTTTCTTCATACCGTTTGCGCTGATGATGGCGGAAATGGGGGCGGCCTACCGCAAAGAAGAGGGCGGGATCTATTCCTGGATGAACAACAGCATCGGCCCGCGCTACGCGTTTATCGGCACGTTTATGTGGTTCTCCTCGTATGTGGTCTGGATGGTCAGTACGGCGGCCAAGGTCTGGGTACCGTTCTCAACGTTTGTTTTCGGCAGCGATCACACTCAGGTCTGGTCTTTGGCCGGTCTGAGCTCCACGCAGGTGGTCGGGATTCTGGCCGTCTGCTGGATGGTGGTTGTAACGCTGGTGGCGTCTAAGGGCATCAACAAAATTGCCCGTATTACCGCCGTGGGCGGGATCTCGGTGATGTGCCTGAACCTGGTGCTGCTGGTGGTCAGCATTGCCATTCTGTGCCTGAACGGCGGACATTTCGCTCAGGAGGTGAACTTCGTTTCCTCACCCAACCCGAGCTATCAGTCCGGGCTCGCTATGCTCTCCTTTGTGGTGTTTGCCATTTTTGCGTACGGCGGTATTGAGGCGGTGGGCGGCCTGGTCGACAAGACCGAGAACCCGGAAAAGAACTTTGCGAAAGGCATTATTTTTGCCGCAATAGTTATCTCCATTGGCTATTCGCTGGCAATTTTCCTCTGGGGCGTCAGCAGCAACTGGCAGCAGGTACTCAGCAACAACACCACTAACCTGGGCAACATTACCTATGTGCTGATGAAAAGCCTGGGGATGACGCTGGGACAAGCGATGAATCTGACACCGGAAGCGGCGGCAACGATGGGCGTCTGGTTTGCACGCATCACCGGCTTGTCCATGTTTCTTGCCTATACCGGCGCGTTTTTCACGCTGATTTACTCTCCGTTGAAAGCGATAATTCAGGGCACGCCAAAAGCGCTGTGGCCTGCACGCATGACGCAACTGAATACCGCAGGTATGCCCGCCAACGCCATGTGGATGCAGTGCCTGCTGGTCTGCGTGTTCATTTTGCTGGTGTCGTTTGGTGGGGATACCGCGTCAGCGTTTTATAACAAGCTGACCCTGATGGCGAACGTGTCGATGACGCTGCCTTATCTCTTTCTGAGCCTGGCCTTCCCGTTCTTTAAGGCGAAGGAGGATCTTGAGCGTCCGTTTGTGATTTTCAAAACGCGCGCCGCCACGCTGCTGGCAACCACGGTGGTGGTGCTGGTAGTGGCATTCGCCAACATCTTTACCGTTATTCAGCCGGTGATTGAGGCGAATGACTGGAGTAGCGCACTGTGGATGGTGGGCGGCCCAGTCTTCTTCTCGCTGCTGGCGATGGGGATTTATGAGAATTACCGCCGACGTTCTGTGGCGTTGCTGACGGAAGTGGCGTAGCGGTTAAACATTCCCCTCCCGGAAGGGAGGGGAGAAGGGTTACAGACTTCCTGCCGGGCGTGTGCGCGCCGCTGACGTTAACGTTCTTCCCGTTTTACGCCCGTCCAGGCTTTCCAGACGCATCTGGAACGGTGGGAACGGCATATCAATGCCGTGCTCACGGAACCCTGCCAGAATCAGCTGGTGGATCTCATGACGCAGTGGCATACGGTGTCCCATTTCGGCGGCGTAAATACGCAGTTCGAAAATCTGGATCCCCTGTTGTAAATCCACCAGGAACACTTCTGGCGCCGGGTTATCGATCACGAATGAACAGCGCTCTGCGGCGGTGTAGAGGATCTGAGTGACCTCTTCGCTGTTGGCATCCGCCGGCGCAGGTACCGTCAGCACCACACGCGTGACGGAGTCTGACAGCGACCAGTTGATAAACTGCTCGGTAATAAACGCCTTGTTCGGCACGATGATCTCTTTACGGTCCCAGTCGCTGATGGTGGTGGCGCGCGTGTTGATCCTGGTGATGCTGCCGGTCAAATCGCGGATCGTTACCGTATCGCCAATACGAATCGGTTTTTCGAACAGAATAATCAGGCCAGAGATAAAGTTGGCGAAGATCTCCTGTAAGCCAAACCCTAACCCCACACCAAGTGCCGCCACCAGCCACTGCAGTTTCGACCATTCAATACCAATCATTGAGAAGCCGACCAGCCCGCCAAACAGCATGATCAGATATTTGGTGATGGTGGTAATTGCATATCCCGTCCCCGGGGTTAAATCGAGATGCTGCAGCAGGGCCAGCTCCAGCAGCGCCGGGAAGTTACGCACCAGCTGGGTGGTGATGATCAACACCAGAATGGCAATCAACACCGCGCCTAAGGTAATCGGCTCCAGGCTCTCCACACCTTGTACCGTGGACGTTACGTCCCACAGGGAGATGTTTTCCAGGAAGCCAAACGCGGAGTGAATTTCCGACCACAGGAAGATCACCGACAGCAGTGCAATCAGCATCAGGATGGAGCGTACCAGTCGCAGGGATTGGGTACTGATGGCATCCAGATCCAGCTCGACTTCGTCAGCTTCCGTCGTGCCTTCTGTGCTGTTGACATGGTTTGGCTCTTCCTCGCCACGCGCACGCTGGGCGAGGATCTCTGCCCGTCGGTGCTTGGCACGGTCGAACGCCAGACGGCGGCGCTGGATCAGCATCCAGCGGCGTATCACGTGATACACCACCAGAAGCAGGAACCAGATCGCCACCGAGGTTTCAAGCCTCGCCAGCAGCGCCTTGGCGGTCGCCAGGTAACCCACCGTCGCTGCCAGCATGGCAATCAGCGGTGCGCTCAGCAGCAGGTTCCAGAGCAGCCGGTTGAACATGTTGTCGCCGTTACCGGATTTATCCAGATAGAGCGGGATACCGGCGCGTTTCAGGCTGAGCGTGACAATTGCCAGCGCCCCGCATATCAGCATAAAGCAGAGGCGGCCCAGCGACCCTGAGAATTCCCGGTCATTAAGTTTATCGAACATGATCAGCGCCATAATCAGCGGCACAATCAGTCCGATGCTCATCAGGTAGTAACGCATGGCGCGTGCAACGCGATTACGCGGCCAGCCGAAGTGAGCGATGAACAAACCGTTGGGCCGCGCGAACGTGGCGCAAATCATTACCACCCACAGCAGTGGCACCGTGGCAGTGACGCCATCGCCAATGGCCACCGCGAGCGGGTAGGGCCAGGCTTCCCGCAGGCCATATCCAAGCGTCATCCACAGGACCGGTAGCGGTGAGGCGACGAGAATCGACCAGAAGACGGTGCGTAACGTCTGCCAGAAGTGATCCTGCGTAACTTTCCCCACCCGGGCGCTGGAGCGCTCCAGGAATCGGGTGAAATACCGGCGCGAGTAAATGCTGAAGCCCACCAGAATCAGCGCGGCCAGCAGCGGGAAAATGGTCTCTTTACTGGTGAGCATCATCACGCTGGCCTGGCCCAGCTGGCTGAAGGTATCCAGCGAAATAAGGCGGCGCAGATCCTGAACAATCTCAATCGGCCACGAGAAGGTCATCGGCCGCACGTCGGAGGTCCAGAAGAGATAACGGTGCGTTGCCTCATTCACCTCTTTCAGCGCATCTTCCAGTTGGCTATTAGAGACCTTGAGCTTGGTCAGTTCCAGAATCAGCGTATCCCCGCCCTGGAGCAGGGAGTTCAGCAGTTCACGCTGGGTACGCAACTGGGCTTCCAGAATGCGGTTCTGCTCGCTGGTCAGCGGCTGTCCGTCAGCCTGACGGATCTGGCGGATTTGCGGCTGTTTGTTGAGCAGATCCTCAAAGTGCAGTCGCTGCACGCGCAGCTGAGCCATTTCGGTATCCAGCTGTTGCGGTTTGGGCATTTCCGGCAGGCGTGAGACCTGCGCGCGTAACGCCTCACCCAGCAGGTTTGATGACCCTAGCCACTGGGACTGCTCACGCAACGTGTTAAGCGCCTGGCGGACCTGCAGGGTTTGATTGGTAGCCTGACGCTGTTGCGAGGCCACCAGGTCCATACGCTGCGCCTGTTGATTCAGCGCCGCAGAGAGCTCGCGGTTGACCTTAAACTGCTCAACGATGCCGCTGGGCAGGTTCGCGCTGTTTTCCGCCAGCAGTTCGGTGCTTTCAAGCGCACGCTCGGCTTCGCGCTGCCGCTGGCTGTTAAGCTGATTACGCAGGGCCTGCAGATATGCATCCAGCTGTTCGCTCTGCTTCTGCGCCAGTTCAGAGCGCATCCGCGACAGCTCCTGGCGGTTATTGGCGGACAGCTGCGCCAGCTCCAGTTCATCAACAAGGGCTTTGAGGCGAGCAGATTCGGCCTGCAGCCCCAGATTTTGCGCCTGCGCTTGCGGCGTGTTGCCGCTTTGCGTGCCAACGCGACGCTCAACTTCATTAAGCTGGCGGCGGGCATCGGTTTGCTGCTGGGGAAGCTGGCTGAGCGAGTCGGCAATTTCACGCGCCCGCTCCTGCTCCTGCTGAGCCAGACGGCTCTTTTCCAGAAGCTGGCTGCTGACCTGGAGGATCTCCTGATTCAGTGCATCAGAAGACATGT
This sequence comes from Enterobacter sp. R-25, assembly GCF_049913205.1. Lineage (NCBI taxonomy): Bacteria > Pseudomonadati > Pseudomonadota > Gammaproteobacteria > Enterobacterales > Enterobacteriaceae > Enterobacter > Enterobacter sp. R-25. The sequence continues at coordinate 383,621 of NZ_CP183982.1, forward strand.
CCGCCGGTATATCGCGCGGTTCATCACGCAGATTACTGAGCTGCGAGCGCAGCGTTTGCGAGAGTTTCGGGAAGTTGTCGATAACCTGCTGATATTGCTGCGCACGCTCAAGGGAGCCTTTTCGCTCCGCAAGCGCGTTCAGGGCGGACTGGAGCGACTCAACGGTCTCTGGCTGAGCGGGTTTTGCCGCTTTTGCCTGCTCCAGTTCCTGGGTTATCTGTTTTGCGTCGGGGGCTGTCGCTGCGTACGCCCCCATGCTGAGGCACCAGGCCATCAGTAGAACGATAATCGGGCGCACGTCAGCGATCCTTCTGTTATTAGCCTTCGTCTTTTTTGTCGTCAACCAGCGGGCTGGCGTCGTGCTCGGCGTCGATCTCTTCTTGGGACAACGGTGCAGGTTCTGCCACCGGCGTTACGAAGGTTTCGGTAGAGACGGCCAGCGGCTGACCCAGTTTGGTGACCGACAGGCTTTCAAGCTGTTCGGCCAGCTTAACTTTACCCGGTGCAAACAGGTTGATAACGGTTGAGCCCAGCTTGAAGCGACCCATCTCCTGACCTTTCAGCAGGGCGACAGAGCCTTCTTCTTCACCGGCAGGCCAGGTCCAGCGCTTGATCACGCCTTCACGTGGTGGGGTGATGGTGCCAGCCCAGACGGTTTCAATGCTGCCGACAATGGTCGCGCCCACCAGAATCTGCGCCATAGGGCCGAATTCAGTATCAAACAGGCAGATGACGCGTTCGTTACGGGCGAACAGGTTAGGTACGTTCTGCGCCGTGAGGTGGTTCACGGAGAACAGATCGCCCGGAACGTAGATCATTTCACGCAGGATACCGTTGCACGGCATGTGCACGCGGTGATAGTCGCGCGGTGAGAGATAGGTGGTCGCGAAGGTCCCGTTACGGAACAGCTCCGCCATCAGGTAGTTACCTGCCAGCAACGCTTCCAGGCTGTAGTTATGGCCTTTCGCCTGCAGGATTTTGTCGTCTTCGATGTGACCCAGTTGGCTAATCACGCCATCTGCAGGCATCACCAGCACGTTAGGGTCCGTATTCAGCGGGCGCACGTCGTCGCGCAGTGGGCGGACGAAAAACTCGTTGAAGGTGCGGTAGCTGGCGGTATCCGGCTTCTGCGCCTCTTTCATGTCGACCTTGTAATATTTTACGAAAAGGTCGATGACCAGTTTGGTCAGCCAGCCCGCTCGTTTGCTCGCGCCCCAGCCCGCCAGGCGAGTGAGCCACAGTTTCGGCAGAATGTATTGAAGCGAAAGTTTAAATGAGTTTAACAAGGTAGCCTCCAGGCCATTGTTTTGTCGTTCCTGATCCGGCCGCAAAGCGCCGGAACCTGAAAAAAGGGGACGATTTTAGCGATGCTTAGCTTAGTTGTCAGTTATCAGAATCAGAAAAGTTTTTACGCGTTTTTACCTGATCCATGCTCTCGAGAATGCGGTGGTAGTTTTCAAAGCGGGTCTCCGCTATTTCGCCTTTCTCGACCGCTTCACGGATAGCGCAGCCCGGGTCATTGTCATGTTTACAGTCGCGGTATTTGCAAGCACCTAAATAATCATGGAATTCGACAAATCCGTTGAAGATTTGTTCCGGCTCAAGGTGCCACAAACCGAATTCACGCACGCCCGGGGAGTCAATGACATCGCCGCCGTGCGGGAAGTGATACAGGCGTGACGCGGTTGTGGTGTGCTGGCCCAGGCCAGAAACATCAGACACATCGTTGGTCACGATCTCTTGCTGGAGGCCGAGAAGGTTGTTCAGCAGGCTCGATTTGCCCACACCGGACTGTCCCGCAAAGATGCTGATGCGATCGGTAAGCGCCTCTTCAAGCGGTTTCAGACCATCTTTGGTATAGCTGGAAACCATCAGAACGCGATACCCGATGTTACGGTAGATATCCATCTGCTCGTTGACGAAGTTCATACCGTCTTCATCGAGCAGATCGATTTTGTTAAGTACGATGATCGGTTCAACCTGCAGCGTTTCACAGGCGACAAGGTATCGGTCGATAATATTGAGCGAAAGTTCGGGCAAAATCGCCGAGACGATAACGATCTGGTTAATGTTAGCTGCGATAGGTTTAACCCCGTCGTAGAAATCGGGACGGGTCAGTACCGACGTACGCGCGTGGACCGCCTCAACGATGCCTTTTACCGTGACGCCTTCCGCCGCTTCTTTACCCGGGCGCCAGACCACGCGATCGCCGGTCACCAGAGAACGAATCGTCCGGCGGATGTTGCAGCGGTGAATCTCACCGTTGGCGGATTCCACGTCGGCGTGCATACCGAAACGGCTGATGACGATGCCTTCCATCGGTTCGCCAAACAGGTTGTCGTCGTAATCGACCTTCTCCGAAGTGGTTTTAAGACGGCGCTGGTGATTGGCATTCACACGGCGCTGCTGCCCTTTGGAGAGTTTATTTTTACTCAATCGCGCTGACTCCTGGTCGCCCGTAAGGGGCAAAACCTCTATGATACACTCTAATTAATACTAGTTAACCTGCTACAGCCGGTTATGCGAGAAGGGTGGAAAATAACATGAGCGCGGATGAAAACAACCTGATTTGGATCGATCTTGAAATGACCGGGCTGGATCCCGAGCGCGATCGCATTATTGAGATTGCAACCCTGGTGACCGATGCCAACCTGAATATTCTGGCGGAAGGGCCGACTATCGCGGTTCATCAGTCCGACGACCAGCTTGCGTTAATGGATGAGTGGAACGTGCGCACCCACACGGGGAGCGGGCTGGTGGAGCGCGTTAAGGCTAGCACCATGGGCGATCGCGAGGCGGAGCTGGCAACGCTTGCGTTTCTGAAACAGTGGGTTCCGGCGGGCAAATCACCTATCTGCGGTAACAGCATCGGTCAGGATCGCCGTTTTCTGTTTAAGTACATGCCGGAGCTGGAGTCTTACTTCCATTACCGCTATCTGGATGTGAGCACCCTGAAAGAGCTGGCGCGTCGCTGGAAACCGGAAATCCTGGATGGCTTTAAAAAGCAGGGAACGCATCAGGCCATGGACGATATCCGTGAGTCCGTGGCCGAACTGGCGTATTATCGCGAGAACTTTATTAAGCTGTAATTCAGGCGGTTGCCGGGGGCGTTGCGCGTTACCCGGCCTACAGAACGCATGAATGGTGTAAAAACGTGCAAAGCGATGAATATTCCATCACTTGAACTGAATTTCACAAAAAACGCTTTTAGGGGGGTTGCAGCTAAACGGATTTCTCGTATAATGCGCCTCCCGTAACGACAGAGAAATACACGTTACGACAGCAACAAAAGCAGTGCAAATTTGCGGGAATAGCTCAGTTGGTAGAGCACGACCTTGCCAAGGTCGGGGTCGCGAGTTCGAGTCTCGTTTCCCGCTCCAAAATTTGAAGGTGCTTCTAAAGCACAGACCACCCAAGCGGGAATAGCTCAGTTGGTAGAGCACGACCTTGCCAAGGTCGGGGTCGCGAGTTCGAGTCTCGTTTCCCGCTCCAAAATTTGAAAGTGCTTCCACAGCACGGACCACCCAAGCGGGAATAGCTCAGTTGGTAGAGCACGACCTTGCCAAGGTCGGGGTCGCGAGTTCGAGTCTCGTTTCCCGCTCCAAATTCTTATCATCTCCAGATTATCCACAGCGGAATGCTTCGTTGGGGACATTTTCTATTGCATCTGAAATACTCTTGTGAACAGAGTTATCCACAGAAGCCCTACTCAGTTACAGACCAGAAGAAAATTAGCAGGGTGAATAATATCTTCGTAACATACTGAATTTAATGAAGTAAATTTCATTTCAAAATGTTATTTAGATCACTTGACCTCATTGCCAGCCCCGATGGCGCTTGAGTTTTTATTTTTATTCACAGGCTGTGAATATATCAAGCATCCCGTACAAGCCCTTTTTCAATCACTCTCACCAGCCGTTGTTTCTTCGGCAGCTGCACCTCGACAACGCAGGCATTGCGCTTCTCGATTTGCTGCGCAATCGCCCATTCTATGTGTTCATCAAGAAGTGGGTGCTCACCTCTGCGACTTTCGAGCGCCTGAATAGTGGCTTCATCCCAGGATGCATTACCCAGCGCAACGGCGACATTTCGTAACCAGCGCAGATGCCCAATACGCCGAATGGCGGATCCTTCGGTGACTTTCAGGAACCAGGCCTCACTCCAGGCGAAGAGCTCGATAAGCTGAGGCGCATGAAGCGCTTTACGAGGACTGAAATCGTCTTCATCCGTAAGCTGCGAGTAACGATTCCAGGGGCAGATCAGCTGGCAGTCATCGCAGCCGTAGATACGGTTCCCGATAAGCGGACGGAATTCTTCCGGTATCGCCCCTTCGAGTTCAATGGTGAGATAGGAGATGCAGCGGCGCGCATCCACCGTATAAGGCTCAACGATGGCACCCGTCGGGCAAATGGTCATGCAGGCCACGCAGCGCCCGCAACCTTCCTCTACCGGACCATCTACCGGCAGCGGCAAATCTATGAGCAGTTCACCGAGGAAAAAGAACGATCCGGCGTCGCGGCTAAGGATAAGTGAGTGCTTACCTGTCCAGCCAAGCCCGGCTTTTTCTGCTATCGGGCGCTCAAGAACAGGCGCAGAGTCTACAAACGGTCTAAAATTCAGCGACACACAGTGCTGCTGAATAGTTTCCCCAAGTTTTTTTAAACGGTTACGCAGAAGCTTATGGTAATCACGGCCCAGGGCGTACCGGCTGACGTAACCGAGAGCGGGATTTTTTAACGTGCGAGCAAACGCCGCGTTGGCGGGCAGGTAGTTCATGCGTACGCTGATGACGCGTAATGTACCGGGCAACAGCTCGTGTGGGCGGGCACGCATCATGCCATGACGCGCCATCCACTCCATTTCGCCATGGTATTGTTTATCCAGCCATGCCTGCAGTTTCGGCTCGCTGGCGGAGAGGTCGGTATCGGTGATACCCACCTTCTGGAAGCCAAGCTCAGCACCCCACTGTTTAATTTTTTGCGCTAATTCATTGAGATCGAGGGGCTGTGACATGACGGACCATACTGTGAAGAAAAACCCCGAAAGTATACCACATTCCATCTGGCATGCGGATGACCTCCGGCACGCCGAAAAAGAGGCCGCAGACAGCCTCGGCATTACCCTGTATGAACTGATGCAACGCGCGGGCGAAGCGGCGTTTAACGTTGCCCGCACGGCTTACCCTGAATCGTCGCACTGGCTGATTTTATGCGGACACGGCAATAACGGCGGTGACGGTTATGTCGTTGCCCGGCTGGCGGTTGCCGCCGGGATCCACGTGACGTTGCTGGCGCTGGAGAGCGATAAACCGCTGCCAGAAGAGGCCAGTGCGGCGCGGGAAGCCTGGCTGAACGCGGGCGGTGTTATACATGCCACCGATATCGTCTGGCCGGAAGAGATTGATGTGATTATTGATGGCCTGCTGGGCACCGGACTACGCAGTGCGCCGCGCGACCCGGTTGCCACCCTGATTGCACGTGCCAATGCCCACAGCGCGCCGGTGGTGGCCCTGGATATACCTTCTGGCCTGATGGCGCAAACCGGCACGACGCCGGGCGCGGTGATTCAGGCCGCGCACACCGTTGCCTTTATCGCCCTGAAACCGGGGCTGCTTACCGGTAAAGCACGGGATGTCACGGGAACGTTGCACCATAACGCACTGGGGCTGGAGAGCTGGCTTGCCGGGCAGGAAACTCACGTTTCGCGCGTTGATGCTTCGCTGCTGGCACAGTGGCTACCGCCGCGCCGCCCGACGTCCCATAAAGGCGATCACGGCAGGCTGGTGATCATTGGAGGTGACCACGGCACGGCGGGGGCTATCCGCATGACGGGGGAAGCGGCATTGCGTTGCGGTGCCGGCTTAGTGCGGGTACTGACGCGCATCGAAAATAGTGCGCCAATTATTACGGCCCGCCCGGAGCTGATGGTGCATGAATTGACGCCGCAGTCGCTTGAAGAGAGTCTCGAATGGGCGGATGTCGTGGTCATTGGCCCGGGGCTTGGGCAGCAGGCCTGGGGGAAACAGGCCCTGCAGAAGGTCGAGAATTTTCGTAAACCGATGCTGTGGGATGCCGACGCGCTGAACCTTCTGGCAATCAATCCTGATAAGCGTCACAATCGCATTCTGACGCCGCACCCCGGCGAAGCCGCGCGCCTGCTTAACTGCAGCGTGGCAGAAATTGAAAGCGATCGCTTACTTTCTGCCCGGCGTCTGGTAAAACGTTACGGAGGTGTTGCCGTTCTGAAAGGGGCAGGAACCGTTGTCGCCAGCGACGAGGCACTGGGCATTGTCGATGCCGGAAATGCGGGCATGGCGAGCGGCGGAATGGGCGATGTGCTTTCCGGCATCATTGGCGCATTGCTTGGACAGAAACTTCCCCTTTATGATGCAGCCTGCGCTGGCTGTGTGGCCCATGGTGTCGCGGCGGATAAGCTGGCGGCACGTTACGGTACACGCGGAATGCTGGCCACCGATCTTTTTTGCACGCTACGGCGTGTTGTTAACCCGGATGTGATTGACGTAGAAAATGACTAATCGAGCGATTTCTTTACCTGATGAACAAGCCACTTTAGATCTTGGCAAACGCGTGGCACAGGCCTGTCAGGGGGCAACCGTCATTTATCTGTATGGTGATTTAGGTGCGGGTAAAACCACCTTCAGCCGGGGTTTTCTGCAGGCGTTAGGCCATAAAGGCAATGTGAAAAGCCCAACCTACACGCTGGTAGAACCGTACACCCTTGAAAATCTCATGGTGTACCACTTTGATTTATACCGCCTTGCGGATCCCGAGGAGCTGGAATTTATGGGGATCCGTGATTATTTTGCCAATGATGCCATCTGCCTGGTGGAGTGGCCGCAACAAGGTGCGGGTGTGTTGCCTGACCCGGATGTCGAAATTCACTTAGATTACCAGGCACAAGGGCGTGAGGCACGCATCAGTGCTGTTTCCTCATCAGGTAGTTCCTTACTGGCGCGTCTGGCCGGTTAAGCGTAGGGATGACGGGATGATTAGTCGCGTTAAAGGTTGGTTATTGGCTGCCACGGTGCTGCTGTGCGCGCAAGCCGGGGCGGCAAGCCTCTCGGATATTCAGGTGTCGAACGGCGAAAGCCAGGCCAGGATCACGTTCAGCTTTATGGGCGATCCGGAATATGCTTTTTCACAGCCAGACAGCCACAGCGTGGCGCTGGATATCAAACAAACCGGGGTTATCCAGGGGTTACCGCTCCAGTTCAGCGGCAATAATCTGGTTAAAAGCATTCGTTCCGGCTCGCCAAAAGATAGCCAGTCATTGCGTCTGGTGGTCGACCTAACCGAAAAGGGTAAAACCAGAGCGGTTAAGCAGCAAAACGGTGCGAATTATACGGTGGTCTTTACCATCAACGCTGACGCCCCTCCGCCGCCTCCGCCTCCACCGGTGGTGGCGAAACGCGTGGAAGAGCCGGTATATACCCCGCGCCCATCCGAACCGGCACGTAATCCGTTTAAAACGGACAGCGACCGCATTACCAGCGTTACCAGCAGCAATACCGTGACGCGGCCGGCGGCCAGCGCACGTCGCGCGGTCAGCGGTGATAAAGTGATTATCGCCATTGATGCGGGGCACGGCGGTCAGGATCCCGGCGCAATTGGCCCGGGCGGTACGCGGGAGAAAAATGTCACCATCGCGGTTGCCCGTAAGCTGCGGACGCTGCTAAATGACGACCCTATGTTTAAAGGCGTGCTGACGCGCGACGGCGATTACTTTATCTCGGTGATGGGCCGCTCGGATGTGGCACGTAAGCAAAATGCCAATTTCCTGGTGTCCATTCATGCGGATGCCGCGCCAAACCGTAACGCCACGGGAGCCTCAGTGTGGGTGCTGTCAAACCGTCGGGCGAACAGTGAAATGGCAAACTGGCTTGAAGAGCATGAGAAACAGTCCGAACTGTTAGGTGGCGCGGGTGATGTGCTGGCAAACAGCCAGGCCGATCCGTATCTCAGCCAGGCGGTGCTGGATTTACAATTCGGTCATTCCCAACGCGTCGGGTATGATGTCGCCACAAATGTATTGAACCAGCTGCAGGGCATCGGGTCATTGCACAAGCGCCGTCCGGAGCATGCGAGCCTGGGCGTTCTGCGATCGCCGGATATTCCATCGATTCTGGTGGAAACAGGCTTTATCAGTAATAACGCTGAAGAACGCCTGCTGGGCAGCGACAGCTATCAGCAGCAAATTGCCGAAGCGATCTATAACGGTCTGCGTAAATACTTTGATGCGCATCCGCTGCAGTCCGCGCCACAGGGCGGTGCCGCCCAGACGGCCAGCGCAGCGCAGCCAGGTGAGATGACCGCGACCAACTAAGGAGAATTCATGCCGATTCAGGTTCTACCGCCGCAGCTCGCGAACCAAATCGCCGCCGGTGAGGTGGTGGAGCGCCCTGCATCGGTGGTGAAGGAGCTGGTAGAAAACAGCCTTGATGCGGGGGCCACCCGCATTGATATTGATATCGAACGCGGCGGCGCAAAGCTGATTCGCATTCGTGACAACGGCTGTGGAATTAAAAAAGACGAGCTGGCGTTAGCGCTGGCGCGTCATGCCACCAGTAAAATTGCCTCTCTTGATGACCTGGAAGCGATCATCAGCCTCGGTTTTCGCGGGGAAGCGCTGGCCAGTATCAGCTCCGTTTCCCGTCTCACGCTCACCTCCCGTACCGCTGAACAGCAGGAAGCCTGGCAGGCGTACGCCGAAGGGCGTGATATGGACGTGACGATTAAACCAGCGGCGCATCCGGTCGGTACGACGCTGGAAGTGCTGGATCTGTTTTATAACACCCCCGCCCGACGCAAGTTTATGCGTACCGAAAAAACCGAGTTTGGGCATATCGATGAGATCATTCGTCGCATTGCCCTGGCGCGGTTTGACGTGACCATTAACCTTAGCCATAACGGCAAAGTCATGCGCCAGTACCGCGCTGTGGCGGAAGGTGGGCAAAAAGAGCGCCGCTTGGGCGCTATCTGCGGCGTACCGTTCCTAGAGCACGCGCTGGCCATTGAGTGGCAGCATGGCGATCTGGCCATGCGCGGCTGGGTGGCTGACCCCAACGCGAGCAGCGCCGCCTTCGCTGAGATCCAGTATTGCTACGTGAACGGCCGCATGATGCGTGACCGCCTCATCAACCACGCCATTCGTCAGGCCTGTGAAGATAAACTGGGCGCAGATCAGCAACCCGCGTTTGTGCTCTATCTAGAAATCGATCCTCACCAGGTGGACGTTAACGTCCATCCTGCCAAGCATGAAGTACGGTTCCACCAGTCACGTCTGGTGCATGATTTTATCTATCAGGGCGTGTTGAGCGTATTGCAACAGCAGGCTGAACCGACGCTGCCGCTGGAAAAAGAAGAACCCGCCCCGCGCGCGTTTCCGGAAAACCGTGTTGCAGCGGGCCGGAACCATTTTGCTGAACCTGCCGTGGCGCGTGAGCCGGATGCCCCGCGTTTCTCTGCTGCGGGTAGCACACCGCGCCCAACGGGAGCGAACTATCCGAATGCCCAGCCTGGCTATCAAAAACAGCAGGGAGCGTTGTACCGCAAATTGCTGGAAACTCCCGCGGTGGAGCGCAAAGCGCCTGTCGGGGTGCCAGCGCCTTCGCTGGATGGCCACAGCCAGAGTTTTGGCCGGGTTCTGACGATTATTGCACCGGATATGGCGCTGCTGGAGCGCGAAGGCCACGTGATGCTTCTGGCATTGCCGGTGGCGGAACGCTGGCTTAAACAAGTGCAACTTACTCCGGGTGAAAACGCGGCCTGTGCACAACCGCTGCTGATCCCCGTTCGGCTAAAAATATCCCCTGAAGAAACAGGGGTACTGCGTCGCGCAGAGGCCCTGTTGGCGCAGATGGGCATTGAAATGGTGCTCGAACCACAACATGTGACCATTCGCGCAGTGCCTTTACCCTTACGCCAACAAAATTTACAAAACTTGATTCCTGAACTGATAGGCTACCTGGCGCAGCAAACGTCGTTTGATGCCGCCAACACCGCGCAGTGGATCGCCCGCCATCTGGCAAGCGAACATACGCCGTGGAGTATGGCGCAGGCCATTAGCGTGCTGGCGGAGGTTGAACGCCTTTGTCCGCATCTGGTGAAGACACCGCCAGGTGGGTTATTACAACCTGTTGATTTACAAACGGCGATGAATGCCCTGAAACATGATTGACGTAAGCAAGGCGAGCCTGCCAAAGGCGATTTTTTTAATGGGCCCTACGGCCTCCGGCAAAACGGCACTGGCCATTGAGTTGCGTAAAGTTTTGCCTGTAGAGTTGATTAGTGTCGATTCTGCCCTTATCTACCGAGGGATGGACATCGGCACGGCGAAGCCTGACGCAGACGAACTGCGTGCGGCACCGCATCGTTTGCTGGATATTCTCGACCCGGCTCAGGCATACTCCGCAGCGGATTTCCGCCGCGATGCGTTAGCCGAGATGGCCGAGATAACGGCGGCGGGACGTATACCGCTGTTGGTTGGCGGAACCATGCTTTATTTCAAGGCGTTGCTGGAGGGGCTTTCACCTCTGCCATCAGCGGATCCGGAAGTAAGAGCAAAAATTGAGCAGCAGGCGGCAGAGCAGGGATGGGACGTTTTGCATAAGCAACTGGCCGAGATTGACCCGGTTGCCGCAGCACGGATCCATCCAAATGATCCGCAAAGGCTTTCCCGGGCACTGGAAGTTTTTTTCATTTCGGGTAAAACTTTAACGGAACTGACGCAAACGTCAGGAGACGCTCTGCCGTATCAGGTGCATCAGTTCGCCATCGCCCCGGCGAGCCGTGAACTGCTCCATCAACGAATTGAGCAGCGTTTTCATCAGATGTTAGCTTCAGATTTTGAAGCAGAAGTGCGGGCGCTATTTGCCCGTGGAGATTTGCATACGGATATGCCTTCCGTTCGTTGTGTGGGATACCGCCAGATGTGGTCATATCTTGAAGGCGAGATTTCATATGATGAAATGGTTTATCGAGGTGTTTGCGCCACGAGACAGTTAGCGAAGCGCCAGATCACCTGGTTGCGCGGTTGGGACGGTGTTCACTGGTTAGACAGTGAAAAACCGCAACAGGCGTTAAACGAAGTGATTGAGGTTGTTGGTGATATCGCTCACTGAATGTGTACAATTGAGTCGTATCGTGCGCAATTTTTCAGAATCGCAAGGTTCTAAGTACAAAACAAGCATATAAGGAAAAGATAGAATGGCTAAGGGGCAATCTTTACAAGATCCGTTCCTGAACGCATTGCGTCGGGAACGTGTTCCAGTTTCTATTTATTTGGTGAATGGTATTAAGCTGCAAGGTCAGATTGAATCTTTCGATCAGTTCGTGATCCTGTTGAAAAACACGGTCAGTCAGATGGTCTATAAGCACGCTATTTCTACAGTTGTTCCGTCTCGTCCGGTATCCCATCACAGCAATAACACTGGCGGCGGCACGGGTAGTAACTACCATCATGGCAGCAGCGCGCAGGGTTCTTCTTCTCCTGCGCAGGACAGCGAAGATACCGAATAAGGTTTCAGGCTGTTATCCACACGGGGAGCCAGGGATCCTGCGTTCCCCGCTGATCTTTTTTGAGGAATTTACGCTTGTTTGACCGTTATGATGCCGGTGAGCAGGCGGTGCTGGTACACCTCTATTTTACGCAAGACAAAGATATGGAAGACCTCCAGGAGTTTGAATCTCTGGTCTCTTCCGCCGGTGTCGAAGCAATGCAGGTGATTACCGGTAGCCGTAAAGCGCCGCACCCAAAGTATTTTGTTGGTGAAGGTAAAGCAGTTGAAATTGCGGATGCCGTAAAAGCAACCGGCGCGTCAGTCGTGTTGTTTGATCATGCGCTGTCTCCGGCTCAGGAACGTAACCTGGAACGTCTTTGCGAATGCCGTGTTATCGATCGCACGGGTTTGATTTTAGATATTTTCGCTCAACGTGCGCGTACTCACGAAGGTAAGCTGCAGGTTGAGCTGGCGCAGTTGCGCCATCTGGCAACGCGGCTTGTGCGTGGCTGGACCCACCTTGAAAGACAAAAGGGCGGGATTGGTTTGCGCGGTCCGGGTGAGACCCAGCTTGAAACCGACCGCCGTCTGTTGCGTGGCCGTATTACCCAGATCCTTTCACGTCTGGAACGCGTTGAAAAACAGCGTGAGCAAGGACGTCGGGCGCGATCAAAAGCTGACATCCCGACGGTGTCGCTGGTGGGGTATACCAACGCCGGTAAATCCACCCTGTTTAACCAGATTACTGAGGCCCAGGTTTATGCCGCAGACCAGCTGTTTGCGACCCTGGACCCCACATTGCGTCGTATTGACGTCGCCGACGTCGGTGAAACGGTGCTGGCGGATACCGTAGGGTTTATCCGTCACCTGCCGCATGACCTGGTGGCTGCGTTTAAAGCCACCCTGCAGGAGACGCGTCAGGCGACCCTGCTGCTGCACGTCATTGATGCTGCAGACGTTCGCTTGCAGGAGAACATCGACGCGGTAAACGTGGTGCTCGACGAGATCGACGCCGACGACATCCCAACGCTGTTGGTGATGAACAAGATCGATATGCTGGAGGATTTTGAGCCGCGTATCGACCGAGATGAAGAGAACAAACCGATTCGGGTCTGGCTTTCCGCTCAGACCGGTATTGGTGTGCCACTGCTTTTCCAGGCTTTGACAGAACGTCTTTCCGGTGAGGTAGCCCAGCACACGCTGCGATTGCCGCCACAGGAAGGCAGGCTGCGCAGCCGGTTTTATCAGCTTCAGGCGATAGAAAAAGAGTGGATGGAGGATGACGGCAGCGTGGGGATGCAGGTGCGTTTGCCGATCGTTGACTGGCGTCGCCTCTGTAAACAAGAACCTGCGCTGGTCGACTATATCGTCTGATCAGAAAGGGGATGCCTGAATAATTCGCCCTTGCATAACAAATATGGAGCATATACATGGCGTGGAATCAGCCCGGTAATAACGGACAAGACCGCGACCCGTGGGGAAGCAGCAATAATCAAGGCGGCAACTCTGGGGGAAATGGCAACAAAGGTGGTCGCGAGCAGGGGCCGCCGGATCTGGATGATATCTTCCGCAAGCTAAGCAAGAAGCTTGGTGGCCTTGGCGGAGGTAAAGGTTCTGGCTCTGGTGGAGGTTCCACTCAGGGGCCGCGCCCGCAGTTAGGGGGCCGCGTGGTGGGCATTGTTGCCGCTGCCGTGGTGATCATCTGGGCTGCCAGCGGGTTCTACACCATTAAAGAAGCGGAACGCGGTGTGGTCACCCGTTTCGGTAAGTTCAGCCATCTGGTTGAGCCAGGTCTGAACTGGAAACCGACTTTCATTGACGACGTGACCGCGGTGAACGTGGAGTCTGTGCGTGAACTGGCGGCCTCCGGCGTGATGCTGACCTCCGACGAGAACGTTGTGCGCGTTGAGATGAACGTCCAGTACCGCGTCACCGATCCGCAGCACTACCTGTTTAGCGTGACCAGTGCAGATGACAGTCTGCGCCAGGCCACAGACAGTGCGCTGCGCGGTGTGATCGGTAAATACACCATGGACCGCATTCTGACCGAAGGTCGTACCGTTATTCGTAGCGATACCCAGCGTGAGCTGGAGGAGACCATTCGCCCGTACAACATGGGTATCACCCTGCTGGACGTCAACTTCCAGGCTGCTCGTCCGCCGGAAGAGGTGAAGGCCGCGTTTGATGACGCGATTGCTGCCCGTGAAAACGAACAACAGTACATCCGTGAAGCGGAAGCGTACACCAACGAAGTTCAGCCACGTGCTAACGGTCAGGCGCAGCGTATTCTTGAAGAAGCGCGTGCGTATAAAACTCAGACCGTCCTGGAAGCTCAGGGTGAAGTGGCGCGTTTCGCGAAGATTTTGCCAGAATATAAAGCGGCTCCGGAGATTACCCGTGAACGTCTTTATATTGAGACCATGGAAAAAGTGCTGAGCCATACGCGTAAGGTACTGGTTAACGACAGCAAAGGTGGAAACCTGATGGTGCTGCCGTTGGATCAGATGCTGAAAGGCGGTTCGGCGCCGGCGGCAAAGGCGGATACCAGCGGTGCCAACAACCTGCTGCGTCTGCCACCTGCGGCATCCGGTAGCTCAAGCGCCACAACCACGCCTTCTTCGAACGATGGTGACATTATGGACCAACGCCGTGCTAACGCGCAGCGTAACGACTACCAGCGTCAGGGGGAATAAGGATGCGTAAGTCAGTTATTGCGATCATCATCATCGTATTGGTCGTGCTTTATACCTCTATCTTTGTGGTGAAAGAGGGCGAGCGTGGAATTACTCTGCGTTTTGGTAAAGTTCTGCGCGACAGCGAGAACAAGCCGCTGGTGTTTGAGCCGGGCCTGCACTTTAAAATGCCACTGATTGAATCGGTGAAAACGCTCGACGCCCGTATCCAGACCATGGATAACCAGGCCGACCGTTTCGTGACCAAAGAGAAGAAAGACCTGATCGTTGATTCCTACATCAAATGGCGTATCAGTGATTTCAGCCGCTACTACCTGGCAACGGGCGGTGGCGACGTTTCTCAGGCGGAAGTGCTGTTGAAACGTAAGTTCTCTGACCGTCTGCGCTCTGAGATTGGTCGTCTGGATGTGAAAGACATCGTCACCGACTCCCGTGGTCGTCTGACGCTGGAAGTGCGTGATGCGCTGAACTCTGGTTCTGCAGGAACCGAAGACGAAGTCACCACCCCGGCAGCGGATGATGCCATTGCCAAAGCGGCAGAACGCGTTCAGGCTGAAACCAACGGCAAAGTGCCGGTGATCAACCCGAACAGTATGGCTGCTCTGGGTATCGAAGTGGTCGATGTCCGTATCAAGCAGATCAACCTGCCAGCGGAAGTGTCCGAGGCGATTTACAACCGTATGCGCGCCGAGCGTGAAGCGGTAGCCCGTCGTCATCGTTCACAAGGTCAGGAAGAGGCGGAGAAACTGCGTGCGGCAGCGGATTACGAAGTGACCAAGACGCTGGCAGAATCTGAGCGTCAGGGCCGTATTCTGCGCGGTGAAGGGGATGCCGAAGCGGCAAAACTGTTTGCCGATGCCTTCAGCCAGGATCCCGACTTCTACGCCTTTATCCGTAGCCTGCGTGCTTACGAGAACAGCTTCCAGAGCAACCAGGATGTGATGGTGCTCAGCCCGGACAGCGATTTCTTCCGTTACATGAAGACGCCGGCTAACGCAACGCGATAAACTCAGGCCAGTTTGAGTATTCAAACCACCGCTCTCAACGGAGCGGTGGTTTTCTTTTATAAGGATGAAAAATGAATTCAACGATTTGGCTTGCGCTGGCTCTGGTTCTGGTGCTGGAAGGCCTTGGACCGATGCTTTATCCGCGTGCATGGCGTCGGATGATAGCCTCTCTGAGCCAGTTGCCGGATAATATTTTGCGTCGATTTGGGGGCGGACTTGTGGTTGCCGGCATCGTTATCTACTACATGTTGAGGAAAACGATTGGCTGATCAAAAAGTAATCTGGTTTGGCGTATTTTGAGGTCAAAAAGTGCTGTATATCTGAAAAAGCGATGGTAGAATCCATTTTTAAGCAAACGGTGATTTTGAAAAAAATGGGTAACAACGTCGTCGTACTGGGCACCCAATGGGGTGACGAAGGTAAAGGGAAGATTGTTGATCTTCTGACTGAACGGGCTAAATATGTTGTACGCTACCAGGGCGGTCACAACGCAGGCCATACTCTCGTAATCAACGGTGAAAAAACCGTCCTCCATCTTATTCCATCAGGCATTCTTCGCGAAAACGTCACCAGCATCATCGGTAACGGCGTTGTGCTGTCTCCGGCTGCTCTGATGAAAGAGATGAAAGGTCTGGAAGACCGTGGTATCCCCGTTCGCGAGCGTCTGCTGCTCTCCGAAGCCTGCCCGCTGATCCTTGATTATCACGTGGCGCTGGACGTAGCGCGTGAAAAAGCGCGTGGCGCGAAAGCGATCGGCACGACCGGTCGTGGTATCGGCCCGGCTTATGAAGACAAAGTTGCTCGTCGCGGTCTGCGCGTGGGCGATCTGTTTGATAAAGAGACGTTCGCTGAAAAACTGAAAGAAGTGATGGAATATCACAACTTCCAGCTGGTGAACTTCTATAAAGCTGACGCTGTTGACTACCAGAAAGTGCTGGATGACGTCATGGCGATTGCTGACATTCTGACCGGTATGGTTGTTGATGTGTCCGATCTGCTGGACCAGGCGCGCAAGCGTGGCGATTTCGTCATGTTCGAAGGTGCGCAGGGTACACTGCTGGACATCGACCACGGTACCTATCCGTACGTTACCTCCTCTAACACCACCGCAGGTGGCGTTGCGACCGGTTCTGGTCTGGGTCCACGTTATGTGGATTACGTTCTGGGCATCATCAAAGCTTACTCCACTCGCGTGGGTGCGGGTCCATTCCCGACTGAGCTGTTTGATGAAACCGGCGAGTTCCTGTGCAAGCAGGGTAACGAGTTTGGCGCGACCACCGGTCGTCGTCGTCGTACCGGCTGGCTGGACGTGGTAGCCGTGCGTCGCGCAGTACAGATTAACTCCCTGTCTGGCTTCTGCCTGACCAAACTGGACGTGCTGGACGGTCTGAAAGAGGTGAAACTCTGCGTAGGCTACCGTATGCCTGATGGTCGCGAAGTGACCACCACTCCGCTGGCTGCGGATGACTGGAAAGGCATCGAGCCAATCTACGAAACCATGCCAGGCTGGTCTGAAACGACGTTCGGTGTGAAAGAGCGTAGCGGTCTGCCGCAGGCAGCACTGAATTACATCAAGCGTATTGAAGAACTGACCGAAGTGCCGATCGACATTATCTCTACCGGCCCTGATCGTACTGAAACGATGATCCTGCGCGACCCGTTCGACGCATAATCTTCGTGACTGCTGGCCTGCGGGACAACCCGCAGGCTGGATACGCGTCGCGCCATCCGGCGAACGCTCCTCGATCTCCGCTTTTTCGCCCCGTCTGTCAAATAAATTAGCCGCTTACTATCTGGCTGGTTTATCATCATTAATGAATATCTGTGCGGTTTATCCGCGTTTTCCCTTTTTCCTGAGGTTGATGTGCAGTTAACAAGTTTCACCGATTACGGCTTACGCGCGCTGATTTACATGGCGTCGTTACCCGATGGGAAAATGACCAGTATCTCTGAGGTTACAGAGGTATACGGTGTGTCCCGTAATCATATGGTCAAAATAATCAATCAACTTAGTCGTGCCGGATACGTTGCTGCCGTCCGCGGGAAGAATGGTGGGATCCGTCTCGGTAAACCGGCGCAGAGTATTCGTGTTGGGGATGTGGTACGTGAACTGGAGCCGTTGTCTCTGGTGAACTGCAGCAGCGCGTTCTGCCACATTACGCCCGCTTGTCGCCTTAAACAGGCACTTTCTCTGGCCGTGCAAAGTTTTCTCAAGGAACTGGATAACTACACGCTGGCCGATTTGGTTGAAGAGAATCAACCACTTTATAAATTATTGCTGGTGGAATGAAGAAAATTTCCACCGGAGCTGACAACGGAGGAACCGATATGTCACATGATCCTTTCCAGGAACGCGAAGCCGAAAAATACGCGAATCCTATCCCCAGCCGCGAGTTCATCATTGAACACTTAACAAAACGCGAAAAACCCGCCAATCGTGAAGAACTTGCCGTTGAATTAAACATTGAAGGTGAAGAGCAAATTGAAGCCCTTCGCCGCCGCCTGCGCGCGATGGAGCGCGACGGGCAACTGGTCTTTACCCGCCGTCAGTGCTATGCGCTTCCCGAACGTCTTGACCTGCTGAAAGGCACCGTCATCGGCCACCGTGATGGCTATGGCTTCCTGCGCGTAGAAGGCCGTAAAGACGATCTTTATCTTTCCTCTGAGCAGATGAAGATGTGCATTCACGGTGACCAGATCCTGGCGCAGCCGCTGGGCGCGGACCGTAAAGGTCGACGCGAAGCGCGCGTGGTGCGTGTCCTGGTCCCTAAAACAAGCCAGATTGTTGGCCGCTACTTTACCGACGCTGGCGTGGGCTTTGTGGTGCCGGACGACAGCCGCCTGAGCTTCGATATCCTGATCCCGCCTGAAGAGGTGATGGGCGCCCGTATGGGCTTTGTGGTGGTGGTTGAACTCACCCAGCGTCCTACCCGCCGCACCAAGGCGGTCGGGAAAATCGTCGAAGTGTTAGGCGATAACATGGGCACCGGCATGGCCGTTGATATGGCGCTGCGTACTCATGAAATTCCTTACGTCTGGCCGAAAGCGGTTGAAGAGCAGGTTGTCGGCCTGAAAGAAGACGTGCCGGAAGAGTCCAAAGTGGGCCGCGTGGATCTGCGCGATCTGCCGCTGGTGACTATTGATGGTGAAGATGCCCGCGACTTCGATGATGCCGTTTATTGCGAGAAAAAACGCGGCGGCGGCTGGCGTCTGTGGGTTGCCATCGCTGACGTAAGCTATTACGTGCGCCCGCATACTCCGCTGGATAACGAAGCGCGCAGCCGTGGAACGTCGGTCTACTTCCCATCGCAGGTAATCCCGATGCTGCCGGAAGTCTTGTCTAACGGCCTGTGCTCCCTGAACCCGCAGGTTGACCGCCTGTGCATGGTCTGCGAGATGACCATCTCCACCAAAGGGCGCTTAACGGGTTACAAATTCTACGAAGCGGTAATGAGCTCCCATGCGCGCCTGACCTACACCAAGGTCTGGCATATGCTGCAGGGCGATCAGGATCTGCGTGAGCAGTATGCGCCGCTGGTGAAACACATCGAAGAGCTGCATAACCTCTACAAAACGCTGGATCAGGCGCGTGAAGAGCGCGGCGGGATCTCGTTTGAGAGCGAAGAGGCGAAGTTCATCTTTAACGCTGAACGCCGCATTGAACGTATTGAGCAGACCCAGCGTAACGATGCCCATAAGCTGATTGAAGAGTGTATGATTCTGGCAAACATCTCGGCGGCACGTTTCGTTGAGAAAGCCAAAGAACCTGCGCTGTTCCGTATTCACGATAAACCGTCGACCGAAGCCATCACTGCGTTCCGCTCCGTGCTGGCTGAACTGGGTCTGGAACTGCCTGGCGGTAACAAGCCAGAGCCGCGTGATTACGCTGAATTGCTGGAGTCGATTGGCGATCGCCCGGATGCAGAAATGCTGCAGACCATGCTGCTGCGTTCCATGAAGCAGGCGATTTACGATCCGGAAAACCGCGGTCACTTCGGTCTGGCGCTGCAGTCTTACGCCCACTTTACCTCGCCGATCCGTCGTTATCCGGACCTTTCCCTGCACCGCGCGATCAAGTATCTGCTGGCGCAGGAGCAGGGTCATAAAGGTAATACGACCGAAACCGGTGGCTACCATTATTCAATGGAAGAGATGCTGCAACTCGGTCAGCACTGTTCCATGGCCGAACGTCGTGCAGATGAAGCGACGCGCGACGTGGCAGACTGGCTGAAGTGTGACTTTATGCTGGACCAGGTGGGTAACGTCTTTAAAGGCGTGATTGCCAGCGTCACCGGCTTTGGTTTCTTCGTCCGTCTGGATGAACTGTTTATCGACGGTCTGGTGCATGTCTCCAGCCTGGATAACGACTATTACCGTTTCGACCAGGTCGGGCAGCGCCTGATTGGTGAATCTGGCGGCCAGACCTATCGTCTTGGCGATCGCGTGGAAGTGAAGGTCGAAGCCGTTAATATGGACGACCGTAAAATCGACTTTAGCCTGATCTCCAGCGAGCGTGCCCCGCGTAATGTGGGTAAAACGGCGCGTGAAAAGACGAAAAAAGGGGGCAACGGCAACAGCGGTGGCAAACGTCGTCAGGCGGGTAAGAAGGTAAACTTCGAGCCAGACAGCGCGTTCCGCGGTGAGAAGAAACAGAAGCCGAAGGCCGCAAAGAAAGAGGCCCGGAAGGCGAAAAAGCCGTCCACCAAAACGCAGAAAATTGCGGCTGCCACCAGGGCAAAGCGCGCAGCGAAGAAACAGCAGGCGGAGTAATTCTCCCCCTCAACCTGACCCTCTCTCCTGCGGAGAGAGGGAAAAGAAAAGACAGAACGAGAACCATCAATGAGTGAAATGATTTACGGCATCCACGCGGTGCAGGCCCTGCTGGAGCGCGCACCGGAGCGTTTTCAGGAAGTGTTTATTCTGAAAGGGCGTGAAGACAAACGTCTGATGCCGCTGATCCACGCCCTGGAAGCACAAGGTGTCGTGATCCAGCTGGCGAACCGCCAGTTCCTGGATGAGAAAAGTGAAGGTGCCGTTCACCAGGGCATTATTGCCCGCGTTAAGCCAGGTCGTCAGTATCAGGAAAACGATCTGCCGGATCTTATCGCCGGGCTGGAAAATCCATTCTTCCTGATCCTTGACGGCGTGACCGACCCGCACAACCTTGGCGCATGTCTGCGAAGCGCAGATGCGGCAGGTGTTCATGCGGTTATCGTGCCGAGGGATCGCTCTGCACAGCTTAACGCGACGGCGAAGAAAGTGGCCTGTGGCGCAGCGGAAAACGTACCGCTGATCCGCGTCACCAACCTGGCGCGCACCATGCGTATGCTGCAGGAAGAGAATATCTGGATCGTCGGTACCGCGGGTGAAGCGGATCATACTCTGTATCAGAGCAAGATGACCGGCCGTCTGGCCCTGGTGATGGGTGCTGAGGGCGAAGGTATGCGCCGTCTGACCCGTGAGCATTGCGATGAGCTGATCAGCATTCCAATGGCGGGCAGCGTGTCGTCTCTGAACGTCTCCGTGGCAACAGGTATCTGCCTGTTTGAAGCGGTACGTCAGCGCGGGGAATAAACAGCAAGGCCGTCCTGAGGACGGCCTTTCGTATTTTCTGTGGGAGAGTCACCAGACGGTGAAAAACTCACTCCTCCAGTGACCGCAAATGGTCATCCTTCCTGAGCGTCATTAGCGCGAAGATACTCACTACCGCCGTCGCCATGACGTAATAAGCCGGAATATCCAGGTTGCCCGTCTCTTTAATCAGCCCGGTAATAATCAGCCCCGCACAGCCCGAGAAAAGGGCGTTCGACAGGGAATAAGCCAGCCCAAGCCCGGTATACCGTACGCGCGTCGGGAACATCTCTGAGAGCATCGCCGGCCCGGGACCTGCCAGCATCCCCACCAGACCACCCGCAATCAGCACCACCAGCGCTTTGATGGCCAGCGTGCTGGACTCCGCCTGTAAAACCTTCAGCAGCGGCAGGGCAAGGAGCAGCAGCAACGTGGTGGCGACGATCATCACCGTGCGGCGTCCGATTTTGTCGCTCAGGATCCCGGACGGAATAATCGTCAGCGCAAAACCGATATTCGAAATCACCGCAATCAACAGCGCCTGATTAAACCCGGTATGCAGCGCCGACTGCAGATAGGTGGGCATAATCACCAGATAGGTATAACCCGCCGCTGACCAGACCATCACCCGGCCAATGCCCATCGCAATGGCGTTGAGCGTGGCAACGGTATCAGCCTGAGTGGCAACCGGCTTTTCCTGCTGTTGCACAAAGCTTGGCGTCTCTTCCATACTCACCCGCAGCCACAGCGCCACCACGCCCATCGGTAATGCCAGGAAGAACGGGATGCGCCAGCCCCAGTCATGCAGGGCTTCCGGTGTCAGAAGGGCGGAGAGCAGTGCGACAATGCCAGCGCCTGCTAACAGGCCCAGCGCGACGGTAAATGACTGCCATGCACCGTAGAGGCCCCGCTTGCCGCGTGGGGCAAACTCGGTCATCAGCGAGACAGCGCCACCATACTCACCACCGGCGAACAATCCCTGCAGGATGCGCAGCAGCGTGATAATCAGCGGGGCGGCAATACCGATGCTGGCATAGACCGGCACAATACCGATTGCGGCTGTAGCCAGCGTCATCAGCACCAGTACAATAATCAGCGTCGGTTTTCGGCCTATCCGGTCACCTATTCTGCCAAACACCACCGCGCCCAGCGGGCGGAAGAAGAAGGCGATGGCAAAGGAAGCATAGGTAAGGATCAGGCTGGTCAGCCCCGCGTCCCCCTCAAGCTGGAAGAAGTTCTTCGCAATTACGGTCGCCAGAAAACCATAGACCGCAAACTCATACCACTCGATAAAGTTACCAATGGAGCCTGCAATTAATGCACGCTTGTGCGCGTCCGGTTGCATAACGTTCCTCACTGAAAGGGGGTAAGAATAAATTATTCAACAAAAGTGAATGCGCGAAATAGTTTATTCTTATGTTCTGTGAGCTATTTCACGAATGATATCAGCGGGATCGTCATCGTGTGACCTCACTCCCATGCAGCGTGCACGTGGCCTGTCCATACTTATCTTCATTGCCACTGAAGGAGGGAGACAGCATGCACTGGCAGACCCATACCGTTTTTAATCAACCTGCACCGCTCTCAAACAGCAACCTTTTCCTCTCTGATTGCGCTCTGCGTGACGCGGTTGTTCGCGAAGGCGCCGAGTGGGATATCGAGCTTCTTGCCAGCATCGGCCAGCAGTTAGGAACCGCGGAATCGCTGGAACTGGGCAGGCTGGCGAACGTTAATCCGCCGGAGTTATTACGCTATGACGCCACCGGGGAGCGACTGGATGACGTTCGCTTTCATCCCGCATGGCACCTCTTAATGCAGGGACTTTGCGCCAACCGTGTCCATAACCTGGCGTGGGAAGAGGAGGCGCGCAAAGGCGCGTTTGTCGCCAGAGCTGCACGTTTTGTCCTGCACGCTCAGGTAGAAGCGGGCACGCTTTGCCCTGTCACCATGACCTTTGCTGCTACACCGCTGCTGCAACAGGCGCTGCCCGAGCCGTTCCGTGACTGGATCACGCCGTTAATGAGCGATCGTTACGATCCTCATCTTGCGCCGGGGGCGCAAAAGCGTGGCCTGCTGATTGGCATGGGGATGACAGAAAAACAGGGCGGCTCGGACGTACTCAGCAATACCACCAAAGCGGAAAAGTGCAGTGACGGCAGCTACCGGCTTATCGGGCATAAATGGTTTTTCTCTGTGCCGCAAAGCGATGCGCATCTGGTGCTGGCCCAGGCGAAAGGGGGGCTGTCCTGCTTTTTTGTTCCACGCTTTTTGCCTGACGGGCAACGCAATGCCGTACGTCTGGAGCGGCTAAAAGAGAAGCTCGGCAACCGCTCTAACGCCAGCAGCGAAGCGGAGTTCCTGGATGCGTCCGGCTGGCTGCTGGGGGAGGAAGGAGAAGGGGTACGCCAGATCCTCCGAATGGGCGGGCTGACGCGGTTTGACTGTGCGCTGGGCAGCCATGGGCTGATGCGTCGGGCTTTATCCGTGGCGCTTTACCATGCGCATCAACGCCAGACGTTTGGTAAAAACCTTATCGACCAGCCGCTCATGCGCGATGTGCTGAGCCGCATGGCGCTGATGCTGGAGGGCCAGACGGCACTGTTGTTTCGTCTGGCCCGGGCGTGGGACAGGCGTGCCGATCCTCAGGAGGCCGCCTGGGCGCGCCTTTTCACCCCCGCGGCGAAATACAGCGTCTGCAAAGCGGGTATCCCGTTTGTGGCGGAAGCCATGGAAGTGCTCGGCGGCACAGGCTACTGCGAGGAGAGTGAGCTTCCCCGTTTGTACCGTGAGATGCCCGTGAACAGCATCTGGGAAGGGTCCGGCAATATTATGTGCCTGGACGTTCTGCGTGTTCTGACGAAGCAATCCGGCATCCTCGACCTGCTTGTGGATGATTTTGCCCAGGTAAAAGGGCAGGACAGGCACTTCGATCGCAGCTGGCGTCAGCTTCAGCAAAAACTGCGAAAACCGCAGGAGGCGCAGGGACGGGAGATCACGCAACAGCTTTTCCTGCTGGGGGCCGGAAGTCAGATGCTGCGGCACGCATCGCCACCCGTGGCGCAGGCGTGGTGCCGCATGATGCTTGATACCCGCGGCGGTACGCTGATGAGCGAGCAGGTGCAAAATGACCTGCTGTTGCGTGCCACGGGCAGGGTTGGCTAACTCTTTAGCTGGAACAGGCTCACCAGTTGGGTGAGGTGTGAGCCTTTCTCACGCAGCGTGTGTGCGGTTTGTTCGCTGCGTAGGACGCGGTCGGCGTTGATGTGCGACGCTTCGCCAATGTGGGTCATGGCCAGATTAACCTGGCCTATTCCCGCGGATTGCTCGCGGGACGCATGGTTAATCTCCGTGACCAGCTTGTTGATGTTATCGATGTGCACGATGATGGAATCCATCGCCAGACGCGTTTGTTCAGACAGCGCATGGCCTTCGCTGACTTTTCTGAGCGTATCACCGATGAGCTGTTCAATTTCCTTCACCGCGTTGGCACTGCGTCCTGCCAGCGCGCGTACTTCCTGCGCCACCACCGCAAAACCTTTTCCGTGCTCGCCTGCGCGGGCTGCTTCAACCGCTGCGTTAAGCGCCAGAATGTTGGTCTGAAAAGCGATGGATTCAATCACGCGCGTGATGTCTTCGATTCGCTTTGATGCTTCGCGAATATCATCCATGGTAGCGACAGCGTGGGTGACCGTCTCACCGCCCTGGTGTACCGCGCGCGACGTTTCGCCTACCAGCTGCTGCGTTTGTTCCATGTTGGCGGCATTTTGCTGCACGGTCGCGGCCAGTTGCTCCATGCTGGCAGACGTCTCTTCTACACTGCTGGCCTGCTTGTTAATCTGCCCGGAGATTTCTTCGCTATCGGATGCCAGCGCGTTGGTGCCCATATGGATCTCCGCTGCGGCCTCGCGCACCTGAAGAACAATTTTCTGCAGTCCCCCTCCGATACCGTTAATGGCATCGATGAGCTGACCGACCTCATCCTGGCGGGTCACGGGCAGGCTGGAGCGCAGATCGCCTGCGGCATACTGTCGGGCCAGGTGGATCACATTGCGCAATGGGCGTGTCAGTATGCGTCGTATAATGACCACAAACAGACCTGCGAAGAGCACTGACAGCACCACCCCTGCCAGCAGGAAGCGGTCGCGCATGGCGGTCACGCTTGAGAGCAGTACCGATTTATCCACTTCGCCGACAATGGCCCAGTTCCAGCCTGGCAGCGGCGTATACGCCATGGTCAGCGTGCGACCATCGGCACTGACGCGCTCCAGCGTGCCGGATTTATCACTCAACAGCTGTTGCTGGATAGCGCTATCCCACTCCGGTACTTTTCCCTCCGCGCTGGTGTGGAACAGATACTGCCCGCGCGTTTTGCCGTGGCTGCGGTCCAGAACAAAGAAGTGACCGCTCTCGCCCAGTCGACGGTTGAGGATTTTCTCGCGCATGACGTTCCAGGAGTGAGTGATGTCCACACCAACAAAGATGATTGCAATGACCTGGCCGTCCGCGTTTTTAACCGGCTGGTATTGGGTGATATAGCGCTTGCCGAACAGCAGCGCCAGACCGCGATAAACCTCGCCCCGGGTGACGGCGGCAAAGGCCGGGCTGGTGGTATCCAGAACGGTGCCCATTGCCCGCTCGCCGTTCTCTTTGCGCAGCGATGTGGCGACGCGCACAAAGTCATTACCGCTACGCACAAACAGGGTCGAGATTGCCCCTGTCCGGCTCAGAAAATCGTCTGAAAGGGTATTGTTTTCATGTAGCCCGGTTTCCCCTCCTTTCAGGAGCGGAACGTTAATCCCGTTAATCGTCTGGGTTTGAGTGTTATCAACGCTCAGTGGCTGGGGCAAAAAGGTGGTAAAAAGCCGGGTATAACTCTCGACCTCTTCACTCAGGCTGGTGTTAAACATCTGCACCATATCGACCATGCCGGTGGACTGATTATGCAGGTCTTCTATCGCGAGGGCTTCAAGCTGCTGGCTGGCTTTTTGGCTGAGCAGAAAAGTGAAAAACAGAAACAGGATGGCGACACTGGCACCGGTAAGCAGCGACAGCTTTGCACCCAGACCTGCACGACGGAAAAAGTTGATCATAAATTGCTCATCATTGAAAAGGTATGGCTTTTCAACGGCAGAGCAGAGATAACGTTTACTGGTTTAGTGTAACAAAATGTTATTTAATTGTTTTTAATTGGTTTGCTAAAAGATAAAAAATTTGCAAAAACGAAAAGCCACTAAAAGTAAGTGGCTTTTATCGGAGGGGGGATTACGCGTAGAGAATGGCCTGTACCCGCCAGTGATCGATGTACTGATCTTCCTGCATCTGGATAATGCGATACCATGAAGCACCCTGCTCATCGGCCTTTAATGCAACGACACGTTCAACGTCCTGCGGGCTCCCCGAGATATTATTCACGGAGATCTGGCCAATTTCATTCAGGCCAGTCACACAATCAGCACTGGCAAATTCAGCTGACTGCGCGGTTGTGCTCACAAGACCTGCTGAGAGCAACAGTGTGGTCAAAGCAAGAGTTCGTTTCATCGTCAGCTCCATTTCACATGTCTCCGGTATCCGCCGGGCAATCCTTCGCGAATAAACTCACTTCCATTGTTGCGGGCATGGAGTTTATTGTGGACAGGAAAGTGTCTATGGACGCAAAGCAGTGTAAATGTCGTTCAAATGAAGACGATCATTGACGATACAGAATGGCCTGTGAGTACCACTGTCCCGTAATGATGGTTTCGTCGATCATAATGATGACGTAATAATCTGCTTTGGCGGCGACGGCTTGTGCCTTTATTGCTTCTTCCGCGTCATCCGGGGAGCCGCGAACCAGCGCAGAGACGGTACCCATACGCTGTAATCCTTCCGTCTGATTACGACGGATTTCCTGCGGGTGATCGGCCACCGGGGGAGCGGGTTGTGGCGTTCCCTGCAGCGCGCTACAGCCACTGAGCAGTAACATCAGCAATAAAGCAGCAAACCTGCGCATAACCATATCTCGTTTCCTGATAGCCATAGTGTAGTTGTCTGTGAATTTAGTTTTGGGGGAATGTTCCCGAAGTGTTAGCTGGGGCGTAATTTTCGAATGAAAATAGCGTGAAATCGTAACCCAGTTCTCAACATTATGAATCATTCATCATTACAGGGTCGACAATGATTGAAATTGAAATACGCCATCTGGGTGATCGTGAAATATTACACGCAACACCCGCCGGAAAACGTGAGGAACCACTGCCTGTTATAGTGTTTTATCATGGATTTACCTCATCGAAGCTGGTCTACAGCTATTTTGCGGTGGCACTCGCGCAGGCCGGTTTTCGTGTGGTCATGCCGGATGCACCCGATCACGGCGCACGTTTTACCGGCAACGAACAGGCGCGACTTGGGCAGTTCTGGCACATTTTGCATGGTAGTCTGACCGAGTTTGCCGGGCTGCGCGATGCGCTTTACCAGGCAGGGCTGGTGGCTGATAATCGGCTGGCCGTGGCTGGGGCATCGATGGGCGGGATGGCGGCGCTGGGGATCATGACGCACCATCCAGAAGTGAAGTCAGTGGCTTGTCTGATGGGCTCGGGCTACTTTACCTCACTGGCGAAGACGCTTTTTCCACCTCAGGCACTCACAGAGGTTGAGGCGGCGCTTGCAGAGTGGGAGGTTACCCGGGCGTTACCGCGTCTGGCCGATCGTCCTTTGCTGTTGTGGCATGGTGATGCGGACGATGTGGTCCCACCCGGAGAAACGTTCCGGCTTCAGCAGGCGCTGCAGCACGAGGGGCTGGATGGCAACCTGACCTGCCTGTGGGAAGCGGGCGTTCGCCACCGCATTACGCCAACGGCGCTGGACGCCACGGTGGACTTCTTCCGCCAGCACCTTTAAACGCACAGGACGTTGACACCCTGATCTTTCAGTTTCTGGAGGATCTCAGGGTTGGCACCTTTGCCGGTGATCACCATGTCTATCTGTTCAGCACGGCTGAACAGCATTCCTGCGCGTTCGCCCACTTTACTGCTGTCGACCAGCACAACGAGCTTGCCCACTACGTTAAGCATGTTTTGTTCTGCCATGGCGGTCAACATATCGGTTTTGTAGAGGCCATCCGCGGTCAGGCCTTTGCCACTGGTAAACATCCAGTGTCCGGCATAAAGACTGTTTTCGCTGTCCTGCGGGCTGAGCGTAATGGACTGGCTCTTGTTGTACTGGCCGCCCATGATCACCACGCTCTCATGCTCCTGATCGATAAGATAGTTGGCGAGCGGCAAATAGTTCGTGATGATTTGTACCGGCTTTCCGCACATCTCCCGACCTAACAGAAACGCCGTCGAGCCGCAGTTGATCACCACGCTCTCGCCGGGGTTCACCAGCTGGGATGCCGCTCTGGCAATACGGACTTTTTCATCATGATTTTGCGCCTGATGAATGTTCATCGGCGTCCAGCGTGGACGCTGCTGGCTAATCGCTTCCGCACCGTTGCGGACTTTTTTCAGCTTACCGCTTTCATCCAGCTTATTAATATCCCGCCGCGCTGTTGCCGGGGAAATCCCTAAACGTTCGATCACTTTCTCAACGGTGACAAACCCTGTTTGCGCCAGGAGTTCCAGTAATATTTGATGCCGTTGCGCTTCCGTCATGAGCTATTCCGATAAGAATTGATTTTAAAAGATGATATTTGAAATAGCGTGAAATTACTAAAAGAAATATGAAACCGCCAGACACACGGGTCTGGCGATGGGCCTTAATAATCAGAGGAATGACTTGAACGGCAGGTCTGGCTCAAGAGTAAAGCAATCATCAAAGCCACGTGGGTAGTGATACTCGAGATTGTCTTTGTCCAGCGGCCAGGTGAACTTGCCTCCTACCTGCCAGATGAACGGCTTAAAGCCATACTTCAGGCGATCTTTTTTCATTTCCCACAGTACGCGTATCTCCTGCGGGTCGGCCTGGAAGTTTGACCAGATATCGTGGTGGAAAGGGATCACTACTTTGGTGTTCAGCGCTTCCGCCATGCGCAGCATATCGGCGCTGGTCATTTTATCTGTAATGCCGCGTGGGTTCTCCCCGTATGAGCCGAGCGCCACATCAATCTGATGCTCATTGCCGTGCTTTGCATAGTAGTTTGAGTAGTGAGAGTCACCGCTGTGGTACAGGGAACCGCCGGGCGTTTTAAACAGGTAGTTCACCGCACGTTCGTCCATACCGTCTGGCAGTACGCCTGCGGCTTTCTGATCGGCCGGAAGGGTAATCAGTGCAGTGCGGTCAAAGGCATCCAGCGCGTGGATCTCAACGTCTTTAATTTTGACCACATCGCCCGGTTTCATGACGATGCAGCGCTCTTTCGGTACGCCCCAGCCGATCCATAAATCCACGCAGGTTTGCGGCCCGATGAACGGTACGTCATCGGCACAGTTTTGCATGACCGCTGCCGCCACGTTGACATCAATATGATCGTTATGATCGTGCGTAGAGAGAACGGCATCGATCTGGCGAATGGCGAACGGATCAAGAACAAACGGTGTGGTACGCAGGTTTGGCTGAAGTTTTTCCACGCCCGCCATGCGTTGCATCTGATGGCCTTTTTTCATCAGCGGGTTACCGTGACTCTGTTTGCCGGTGCCGCACCAGAAATCGACACAAATATTCGCGCCACCTTCTGATTTCAGCCAGATCCCCGTGCACCCCAGCCACCACATTGCAAAGGTACCAGGAGCAACCTGTTCCTGCTCAATCTCTTCATTCAGCCAGCTACCCCATTCCGGGAAAGTGCTCAGAATCCATGATTCACGGGTAATGGTGTTCACTTTACTCATCGTTTTGACTCCTGGTTTAATCAAAAGTAATCAACTGGTGATTTGTTGTGATTAATGCTGGCACCATTTCACGCGCATTGCAACGATCAAAATGTGTAATTTTATCTGCCTGACGTCACGGATGCTCTTCTCGCTTCTTGTTATCTTTTACCGTATTAATCATTAATTGCATGAATTATATGGAAATAATTCTATGTGGCATGCCGAAGTGAAAATCATTACTAACACCAGGGAAATAATTTGCGTGATGCGTCACAAATAATCAGATTTAATCTTGTGATGATTATTTGTGATTAATAGAGTGTTGTCACCAACCGCACAGGGATTGCCCCTCGTGTTCTCATTTCTGGAGAGAGTTATGGAGATCCTCTACAACGTCTTTACCGTGTTCTTTAATCAGGTAATGACTAATGCCCCGCTGTTGTTGGGCATCGTGACGTGCCTTGGCTATATCCTGCTGCGTAAAAGCGTCAGCGTTATTATTAAAGGCACCATTAAAACCATCATCGGTTTCATGCTGTTGCAGGCGGGTTCAGGCATTTTGACCGGCACCTTCAAGCCGGTGGTGGCCAAAATGTCGGAAGTCTATGGCATCAACGGCGCTATCTCTGACACCTACGCCTCGATGATGGCCACCATCGATCGCATGGGCGATGCCTACAGCTGGGTAGGGTATGCGGTCCTGCTCGCGCTGGCGCTGAACATCATTTACGTTCTGTTGCGCCGCATTACCGGTATTCGCACCATCATGCTGACTGGCCATATCATGTTCCAGCAGGCAGGGCTGATTGCGGTTTCCTTCTTTATCTTTGGCTACCCAATGTGGACGACCATTATCTGCACCGCGGTGCTGGTCTCGCTCTACTGGGGTATCACCTCCAACATGATGTACAAGCCCACGCAGGACGTCACCGACGGTTGCGGCTTCTCCATCGGCCACCAGCAGCAGTTTGCCTCCTGGATTGCCTATAAAGTCGCGCCGTATCTGGGCAAAAAGGAAGAGAGCGTCGAAGATCTTAAACTGCCGGGCTGGCTGAATATTTTCCACGACAATATCGTTTCTACGGCGATTGTGATGACCCTCTTCTTCGGTGCCATTCTGCTCTCCTTTGGCATTGACGTCGTACAGGCGATGGCGGGTAAAACCCACTGGACTGTCTATATCCTGCAAACAGGTTTCTCTTTCGCGGTGGCGATTTTCATTATCACCCAGGGCGTGCGTATGTTCGTTGCCGAGCTGTCCGAAGCCTTCAACGGTATCTCTCAGCGTCTGATTCCCGGTGCGGTACTGGCGATTGACTGCGCGGCTATCTACAGCTTCGCGCCAAACGCGGTGGTCTGGGGCTTCATGTGGGGCACCATCGGCCAGCTGATTGCGGTGGGTATCCTGGTGGGCTGCGGCTCTTCCATTCTGATCATTCCTGGCTTTATCCCGATGTTCTTCTCCAACGCCACCATCGGCGTCTTTGCGAACCACTTTGGTGGCTGGCGCGCGGCGCTCAAGATCTGCCTGGTGATGGGGATGGTGGAAATCTTCGGGTGTGTGTGGGCGGTCAAGCTCACCGGTATGAGCGCCTGGATGGGCATGGCCGACTGGTCAATTCTGGCACCACCGATGATGCAGGGCTTCGCCTCCGTTGGCCTGATCTTTATGGCTGTCATCATCCTCATTGCTCTGGCTTATATGTTCTTCGCTGGTCGCACTCTGCGGGCTGAAGAAGATGCAGAAAAACAAACAGCAGAAGTTTCTGCTCATTAAGGAGTTTCGATTATGACCGTACGTATCCTGGCTGTGTGTGGCAATGGGCAAGGGAGTTCCATGATCATGAAGATGAAAGTGGACCAGTTTTTAACCCAGTCAAACATCGACCACACGGTGAACAGCTGCGCAGTGGGCGAATACAAAAGTGAACTGAACGGCGCGGACATCATCATCGCCTCTACCCACATCGCCGGTGAGATCACCGTGACAGGCAACAAATATGTGGTAGGCGTGCGCAACATGCTGTCGCCAGCCGACTTTGGGCCAAAGCTGCTGGAAGTGATCAACGCGCATTTCCCACAAGATGTGAAGTAAGGACGCAACATGAAACTACGTGATTCGCTGGCAGAGAACAACTCCATCCTTTTACAGGCCGACGCCAGCACCTGGCAGGAGGCGGTGAAACTTAGCGTAGATCTGCTGGTAAAAGCCGATGTTGTCGAGCCGCGTTATTACCAGGCCATTCTGGATGGCGTTGCAGAGCACGGCCCTTACTTCGTGATTGCACCAGGGCTGGCGATGCCGCATGGCCGCCCGGAAGAGGGTGTTAAAAAAACCGGCTTTGCGCTGGTTACGCTGAAAACACCACTGGCTTTCAACCACGAAGATAACGACCCGGTCGACATCCTCATCACCATGGCGGCTGTTGATGCCAACACCCACCAGGAGGTGGGCATTATGCAGATCGTGAATCTGTTTGATGATGAGGCCAACTTCGACCGTTTACGCGCCTGCCGCACCGAGCAGGACGTGCTGGATTTAATTGATAACGCCACTGCGGCGGCAGTTTAAGAGGGAATTGAAAATGTCATTACCAATGTTGCAGGTCGCGCTGGATAACCAGACTCTGTCTCACGCTTACGAAACCACCCGCCTGATTGCGGAAGAAGTGGACATCATCGAAGTCGGTACCATTCTGTGCGTGGGCGAAGGCGTTCGCGCCGTCCGCGACCTGAAGGCGCTGTATCCGCATAAAATCGTGCTGGCGGATGCCAAGATTGCCGATGCGGGCAAAATTCTTTCCCGTATGTGTTTTGAAGCCAATGCCGACTGGGTCACCGTTATTTGCTGTGCGGATATCAACACGGCTAAAGGTGCGCTGGATGTGGCAAAAGAGTTCAACGGTGATGTGCAGATTGAGCTGACCGGGTTCTGGACCTGGGAGCAGGCGCAGGAGTGGCGTGACGCGGGCATTCAACAGGTGGTTTATCACCGCAGCCGTGATGCGCAGGCCGCTGGGGTAGCGTGGGGGGAAGCGGATATCAGCGCGATTAAGCGTCTGGCCGATATGGGCTTCAAAGTGACCGTGACCGGAGGCCTGGCGCTGGAAGATCTGCCGCTGTTCAAAGGTATCCCAATTCATGTCTTTATCGCAGGCCGTAGCATCCGTGATGCCGCCTCTCCGGTAGAAGCCGCGCGTCAGTTCAAACGCTCAATCGCTCAGCTTTGGGGCTAAGGAGCGGGTATGTTGTCTAAACAAGTCCCGCTCGGCATCTATGAAAAGGCACTCCCTGCAGGGGAGTGCTGGCTGGAGCGGCTGCAACTGGCGAAACAACTGGGCTTCGATTTTGTCGAAATGTCAGTGGATGAGACGGATGAACGCCTGTCTCGCCTTGACTGGAGCCGCGAACAGCGTCTGGCACTGGTAAGCGCCATCGCTGAAACGGGGGTACGTGTGCCTTCCCTGTGCCTCAGCGCCCATCGTCGTTTTCCGCTTGGCAGTGAAGATGATGCTGTGCGTGCTCAGGGGCTGGAGATCATGCGTAAAGCCATTCGCTTTGCCCAGGATGTCGGCATCCGTGTGATCCAGCTGGCGGGGTATGACGTTTACTATCAGGACGCCAACAATGAAACGCGCCGTCGTTTTCGTGACGGCCTGAAAGAGAGCGTCGACATGGCCAGCCGTGCTCAGGTGACGCTGGCGATGGAGATCATGGATTATCCGTTAATGAACTCCATCAGCAAGGCGCTGGGTTACGCGCACTACCTGAATAATCCGTGGTTCCAGCTCTACCCTGATATCGGCAATCTGTCAGCCTGGGATAACGACGTGCAGATGGAACTGCAGGCGGGTATTGGCCATATCGTGGCGGTTCATGTCAAAGATACCCGGCCTGGTGTATTCAAAAATGTTCCGTTCGGCACCGGGGTGGTGGATTTCGAACGGTGCTTCCAGACGCTCAAACAGACTGGGTATTGCGGGCCTTACCTGATTGAGATGTGGAGTGAAACGTCGGACGACCCGGCAGCCGAAGTGGCGAAGGCGCGGGACTGGGTCCGTGAACGTATGGCGCGGGCTGGGTTGCTGGAGGCTGAGCATGCATAAGCTTAAGCAGCAGGTCTTTGAGGCCAATATGGATCTACCTCGCTACGGTCTGGTGACGTTTACCTGGGGTAACGTCAGCGCCATCGACCGTGAGCAGGGGCGGGTCGTGATTAAGCCCAGCGGTGTGCCCTATGAATCCATGACCGCCGACGACATGGTGGTTGTGGATCTCCATGGCAACGTGGTTGACGGAAAGTGGCGTCCTTCTTCTGATACCGCCACCCATCTGGCACTGTATCAGCGTTATCCCTCCCTGGGCGGCGTTGTACATACACACTCGACCCATGCCACGGCCTGGGCGCAGGCAGGGCTGCCCATTCCGGCTCTTGGCACCACGCATGCAGACTACTTCTTTGGCGATATTCCCTGCACGCGGGCATTAACGCAGGCCGAAGTGGAAGGGGAGTATGAACTCAACACCGGTCGCGTCATTATCGACACGCTGGCTGAGCGTGAGCCGCTGCATACGCCGGGTATTGTGGTGTATCAGCACGGTCCATTCTCGTGGGGAAAAGACGCTCACGATGCCGTGCATAACGCGGTGGTGATGGAGGAAGTGGCGCGAATGGCGTGGATCGCCCGCGGCATCAATCCGCAGCTTCAGGGCATTGATGATTACCTTATGAATAAACATTTCATGCGTAAACATGGGCCCAACGCCTATTACGGGCAGAAGTGAATAAGTGCTCTGGAATACCGAAAAACAGTTGTAACCGGTGGTATTTCAGAGCCATTAGCAAAAAAAAGCCCCCGGGCAGGGGGCAAGTTAAACTATGGCTATGTTCTCTTTGTTGGCTTTCCTGGTGCTAGCGTTAAAGCGTTATCGGTAGATATCTGCACTGGCGTGCATATTGCCGTTGCTGCCGGGCTCACGCATCAGTATGACGTGATAATATTGTGCACCCTGAGCATCGGTCTCTTGATTGAGTGCCTGATCTGCTTCACTTTCAGTGGCGAAATTATGATTGATGTAGATTACGCCTAAGCTCTGCACATCATCCATGTTTTGGGCCTGCCGGCCGTCTATCTTGATGGCTGCCATCGCGTTTGCACTGAGCAAAAGTGCAGCCATTACGGCAAATGCGATTTTTTTCATGATATGCGCTCCACGACTGCGTGCTGTGAAAGGGGGTGTTGCTCTCCTTTTATAAATAAGGTCTCTGATTAAAGTGTAATCACTTATCCGGCGGGGATGCGTGACCATTTCTGATGCTGTTGTTCAAAAAAACAACGCTTCCTGATGTGATTAATTTTAAATCACCCACTTAGACCAGCTTTACGCTTTGTGCGAATTATTTGTGCAATCAGCTTGAGTTTCCAGGGGCGCGCAAGTATTATGACGCGTCAATTTTTCAGCCGACCTTTAACACGTTCCTTGCCTCCCCGGGCCTCGGCTGACCCAGACAGGAGGCTGAATAATCCGTAAGGAGCAATTCGATGCGTCATTACGAAATCGTTTTTATGGTCCATCCTGACCAGAGCGAACAGGTTCCGGGCATGATCGAGCGCTACTCTGCTGCCATCACTGGTGCAGAAGGTACGATCCACCGTCTGGAAGACTGGGGCCGCCGTCAGCTGGCTTACCCGATCAACAAACTGCACAAAGCACACTACGTTCTGATGAACGTTGAAGCGCCGCAGGAAGTGATCGATGAGCTGGAAACTACCTTCCGCTTCAACGATGCCGTTATCCGCAGCATGGTTATGCGTACCAAAAACGCAGTGACCGAAGCATCTCCGATGGTTAAAGCGAAAGACGAGCGCCGTGAGCGTCGCGATGATTTCGCAAACGAAACCGCAGATGATTCTGATGCTGGGGATTCTGAAGAGTAATTTCTGATGACCAACCGTCTGGTGTTGTCCGGTACCGTGTGCAGGACCCCCCTTCGTAAGGTCAGTCCATCAGGAATTCCGCATTGCCAGTTCGTGCTTGAGCATCGTTCTGTGCAAGAGGAAGCCGGCTTTCACCGGCAGGCGTGGTGCCAAATGCCCGTTATTATTAGCGGACACGAAAACCAGGCCATTACTCACAGTATAACGGTCGGTAGCGCAGTAATCGTTCAGGGGTTCATTTCTTGCCACAAGGCAAAGAACGGCCTGAGCAAAATGGTTCTGCATGCCGAGCAGATTGATTTGATAGATTCTGGAGACTAGCCATATGGCACGTTATTTCCGTCGTCGCAAGTTCTGCCGTTTCACCGCGGAAGGCGTTCAAGAGATCGACTATAAAGATATCGCAACGCTGAAAAACTACATCACCGAAAGCGGTAAGATTGTCCCAAGCCGTATCACCGGTACTCGTGCAAAATACCAGCGTCAGCTGGCTCGCGCTATCAAACGCGCTCGCTACCTGTCCCTGCTGCCGTACACTGATCGTCATCAGTAATCGGGCACGGTCCATTAATACGACTTTAAGAGGATAAGGTAATGCAAGTTATTCTGCTTGATAAAGTAGCAAACCTGGGCAGCCTGGGTGATCAGGTAAACGTTAAAGCGGGCTACGCTCGTAACTTCCTGGTTCCACAGGGTAAAGCTGTTCCAGCTACCAAGAAAAACGTAGAGTTTTTCGAAGCACGTCGCGCTGAACTGGAAGCCAAACTGGCTGACGTTCTGGCGGCTGCTAATGCTCGCGCTGAGTCAATCAACGCACTGGGCACTGTTACCATCGTTTCCAAAGCTGGCGACGAAGGTAAACTGTTCGGTTCCATCGGTACCCGCGATATCGCTGATGCAGTAACTGCAGCTGGCGTTAAAGTGGCTAAGAGCGAAGTTCGTCTGCCGAACGGTGTTCTGCGTACCACTGGTGAGCACGAAGTGGACTTCCAGGTTCACAGCGAAGTGTTCGCTAAACTGGTTGTTAACGTTGTAGCTGAGTAATTTTACTCTGCTCACGTCGAAGCGCCGGCCTTGTGCCGGCGTTTTGCTTTTTTAAGGGACCAGACTCGCGCTTTAGTGCTTGTAGGGTCGCTATTCCTGGCGCATTCGCTGATAATAAAATGAAACGCAATTTTATTTATGAGATTCGACATGGAAACCGCTCTGCCCACGCCCGTATTTGCCCGTCGAAAGGTGGCCTATGCCTGCGCCACGCTCTGCTGTCTGCTTTGGGGTAGCTCTTACCCGGCCATAAAAAGCGGCTATGAACTCTTCCAGATTGCCACTGATGATATTCCCTCAAAGGTCGTGTTCGCTGGTTACCGTTTTCTGTTTGCGGGTGTGCTGCTGCTTCTCTTTGCGTTAGCACAGCGCAAGCCCATCGGCAGGTTCACGCCCGGGCAGTTTGGGCAATTGACCGTCCTGGGGCTGACGCAGACGAGCATTCAGTACACCTTCTTTTATATCGGACTGGCCTACACGACAGGCGTGAACGGCTCGATCATGAACGCCACCGGCACTTTCTTCAGCGTGCTGCTGGCGCACTTCATCTACCACAACGACAAGCTCAGCTATAACAAAACGCTTGGCTGTATTTTGGGCTTTGCCGGAGTGATGCTGGTTAACTTCCACGGCGGGTTAAGCGAATTCAGCTTCGTCTGGAAGGGAGACGGGTTTGTGGTGCTGGCAGCCTTTATCCTTTCTGCCGCCACGCTTTACGGAAAACGCATCTCCCAGACCGTCGACCCGACGGTGATGACCGGCTGGCAGCTCGCTATCGGCGGCGCGGCGCTGGTGGCGGGTGGCTATCTCACGGGAGGGACGCTGGAAGTGCATAGCATGACGGCCGTCGCGGTGCTGGGGTATCTGACGTTACTCTCTTCGGTAGCGTTCGCCCTCTGGAGCGCGCTGCTGAAAGTGAACCGCGTAAGTATGATTGCCCCGTTCAACTTTGTGATCCCCGTTGCCGGGACGGTGCTGTCCGCCATTTTCCTCGGTGAAAACATTCTGGACATCAAATATGCGATTGCGCTGGTGCTGGTCTGCTCGGGGATTTGGTGGGTCAATAAGCGGAGTCACTAAGAAGGGCATTGCCGGGGGGCTGGCTCGCCTTACCCGGCCTGAACATTAACGTGCTCTGATAAAACTGCCGTCAGGCTGGCGGGTAAACAGCACCTGCTGGCCATTTCCCGTATCAATCGTGAGCCCGGTGACGACGCCGCTGGCATTCTGACGTATCTGCACCAGCTGGCCGTTCTGCAAATTACTGAGCGGCTTACCTGCGCCTTCCACCTGCGCCATGGCATACACATCGGTTGGTGGCAGATTGTGGTCGCGGAACAGCTGCGCAAGGGTTTTACCCGGCTCTACGCGATAGGAACGCCACTGCTGCTCAATGCCGGTTGGCTGCTGAGCCTGTGGCTCTGCCGGGGCCGCGGCCTGTTCCTGTGGCTGTTCATCCTGAATGGGTTCCGGTTCAACAGGCGCAACCTGTCCCGGATCGTTCGTCGGGGTGACCAGTTGCGTCTGCACAGGCTGTGTGTCCGGCTGCGGTCGCGTTTGCGACTGAATATCCAGCTGGGCATTGCGGGTCACCGTCGCGGTGTCGGCGTCATCGCCACCGGAAGGAAGCAGGAAGCCCACGATCACCATCAGCGCGCCAATGATGATCCCTCTGCGATGCAGAGGCGGCAGCGGGTCCATGATGCGAAAATTGTCCGGCGCCTGCCAGATTTTCGCCAGGGTAGGTTTCAGTTCAAATCGCCCGGGCATGGCTCT
The DNA here is from genome assembly GCF_049913205.1 of Enterobacter sp. R-25. NCBI lineage: Bacteria > Pseudomonadati > Pseudomonadota > Gammaproteobacteria > Enterobacterales > Enterobacteriaceae > Enterobacter > Enterobacter sp. R-25. Next base: position 421,955 of record NZ_CP183982.1, read on the forward strand.
CCTCCTGCTCCGCGTCTTTTTTATCCTGTGCTCCGAAGTATAGTTTGCTAACTGCCTGAACGGCGTAGCAAACCCGACATCCGTGACATTCGTTCGGGATTAATCCTGGTTCTCTCTATTGTTTCTGTTTCGTCGCGGTTTGTCACCTTAACTTCAGACAAAGTTTTACCCATAAGGGCATGGCTGATATGCTGCCCGCTACTTTAAATGTGATGGAAGGAAAACCCATGACCACCCCGACTTTTGACACTATCGAAGCGCAGGCAAGTTACGGTATCGGCTTGCAGGTAGGACAGCAGCTGAGCGAATCCGGCCTGGAAGGTCTGTTACCCGAAGCGCTGGTGGCGGGTATCGCTGATGCGCTGGAAGGCAACAACCCGGCAGTTCCGGTTGATGTTGTGCACCGTGCGCTGCGTGAAATCCACGAACGTGCTGACGCCGTGCGTCGCGCGCGTTTCGAAGAGATGGCTGCAGAAGGCGTGAAATATCTGGAAGAGAACCGTGAGCGTGAAGGCGTGAACAGCACCGAGTCTGGCCTGCAGTTCCGCGTGATCAATCAGGGCGACGGCGCAATCCCGGCGCGTACTGACCACGTTCGCGTGCACTACACCGGTAAACTGATCGACGGTACGGTGTTCGACAGCTCTGTAGCACGTGGCGAACCGGCTGAATTCCCGGTTAACGGCGTTATCGCGGGCTGGATCGAAGCGCTGACCCTGATGCCAGTGGGTTCCAAATGGGAACTGACTATCCCGCACAACCTGGCGTACGGCGAGCGTGGCGCTGGTGCGTCCATCCCGCCATTCAGCACCCTGGTGTTTGAAGTCGAGCTGCTGGAAATTCTGTAATCAGCTTTTCTTATTTCCTCTCTCCTTCGGGGGAGAGGAATATAGTGATAAAACCTATAGTTACGACGGAATCAACATTTTATCTTGCAAACGAAACTGTTGCGTGTATTTTTGTGAGCTGTTTCGCGTTGTATGAGTGATATGACACTCACTTTAAACATATTATTAACATAATATCCAAATCATAGTATTCATCCCGCCGATTCTTACCTAATATCGATGAGTCCTTTCATGGGGACCGTTATTTTTTTGACGTATTTAAAGGCCAGAAGAGCCTTAACAACACAGACAGGCATAAACAGGAAAATATCACATGGTAGATCAGGTTAAAGTCGTCGCCGACGAAGAGGCGTCGTCTGAACAGTCGCTACGGCGCAATCTCACAAACCGTCATATTCAGCTCATTGCCATCGGGGGTGCCATCGGTACCGGGCTGTTTATGGGGTCAGGTAAAACCATCAGTCTTGCCGGGCCGTCGATCATTTTCGTTTATATGATCATCGGTTTTATGCTCTTCTTCGTGATGCGTGCAATGGGTGAATTGCTGCTCTCGAACCTCGAATACAAGTCCTTTAGCGATTTCGCTTCCGACCTGCTTGGCCCCTGGGCGGGCTACTTCACCGGCTGGACCTACTGGTTCTGCTGGGTGGTGACCGGCATGGCGGATGTGGTCGCCATCACGGCCTACGCGCAGTTCTGGTTCCCGGGATTATCGGACTGGGTGGCCTCGCTGGCGGTGATTGTTCTGCTGCTGAGCCTTAACCTCGCCACCGTTAAAATGTTCGGTGAGATGGAGTTCTGGTTTGCGATGATCAAAATCGTGGCGATTATCGCCCTGATTGTTGTCGGCCTGGTGATGGTACTGACGCACTTCCAGTCTCCAACCGGCGTTCAGGCTTCGTTCGCGCATCTGTGGAATGACGGCGGCTGGTTCCCGAAAGGCATCAGCGGCTTCTTTGCCGGTTTCCAGATTGCGGTGTTTGCCTTTGTGGGGATTGAGCTGGTCGGTACCACGGCGGCGGAAACTAAAGATCCGGAGAAATCCCTGCCGCGCGCGATTAACTCCATCCCGATTCGTATCATTATGTTCTACGTGTTCGCGCTGATTATCATCATGTCCGTGACGCCGTGGAGCTCCGTTGTACCGACCAAGAGCCCGTTCGTTGAGCTGTTTGTGCTGGTTGGACTGCCTGCGGCCGCAAGCCTGATTAACTTCGTGGTGCTGACCTCCGCGGCCTCTTCAGCCAACAGTGGGGTGTTCTCTACCAGCCGTATGCTGTTTGGTCTGGCACAGGAAGGGGTTGCGCCACGCGCGTTTGCCAAACTGTCTAAGCGTGCGGTGCCGGCGAAAGGGCTGACCTTCTCCTGTATCTGCCTGCTGGGCGGTGTGGTGATGCTCTACGTGAACCCGAGTGTGATCGGTGCGTTTACCATGATCACCACGGTCTCTGCGATCCTGTTCATGTTCGTCTGGACCATCATCCTGTGTTCTTACCTGGTGTACCGCAAACAGCGTCCACACCTGCATGAAAAATCGATCTACAAAATGCCGCTGGGCAAGCTGATGTGCTGGGTGTGCATGGCGTTCTTCGTCTTCGTGCTGGTTCTGCTGACGCTTGAAGACGATACCCGTCAGGCGTTAATCGTCACGCCGCTGTGGTTCATCGCGCTGGGGCTGGGATGGTTATTTATCGGTAAGAAACGTATGGCAGGCATGCGTTAATAAAAAAGGCCACAGATGCTGTGGCCGAATGATAACCTCAGGAAGGCGCTCTCGGGCGCCTTTTTTTATTCACCTGCGAGGGCACGCGGGAACAGGACGTTGTTCTCAATACTGATGTGTTCCATCAGATCGTCGATCATCTCGTTAATGCCGTTGTACATCGCTTTCCACGTGGTGCACGCCTCTGGTGGCGGTGTAACGTTATGGGTAGTGTGTTTAATCACTTCCAGCAGCTCGCCTGCATCATCATGTTCGCTTTCCATGACGCTGATGGGCCCCATCGCCTGGCTGCCCATACCCTGTTTGATCATCGGGAAGAGGATTTGCTCCTCTTTCATCATGTGGCTGGAAAGCTCTTCGTGAAGCAGGGTCAGGTATTTCGCCAGACCGCGTGGTACGGAAGGTTTGTCGGCGTGAACGCGCTCCACTTTTGTCGCCTGCAGGATCAGTTCAGGCAGCTGTTCACGGTGACGGTCGTGAAAACGCACGATGATATGGTCGATGATGTCGGCGAGGGCTGCAGTGCGCCAGTCTTTCTCAATGGGCTGCTCAGCCAGTTGCGCCAGCTCCGCTTCAATGAGCCCCACATCCAGCTCTTTACGCGAGGCGGCACGTGCCAGGGTTTGCTTACCGCCACAGCAGTAATCCATATCGTATTTACGAAACAGCGCGGACGCGCGCGGGATGGAGAGCGCCAGCTCGCCAAGGGGTTGGTCGCGGAAGGCCATAGCAGTTACCTCATCATCAATAATATAAAGTGCATTTTAAATGCATCTTTAAGGCGGCGCTATAACCCTTTAGAGGGAAGGGGAAAAGTGAGAACCAGATCACAAAAAAATAATGACTTTTAACTTGCTGAATGAATGCAGGAAATTACTTTAGAAAGTTTTTTAACGTGGGGAAACAGTAAACAACTCGCCGTGCCTGCCGATATATCCACGTCAGACAAACCTGCATATAAAAAAGGCAACGCATGTTTAAACGTATAAAAGTCATTACCCTTCTTATTTCGGTGCTGCTTGTGCTCGGCATCATGCAAGTCATTTCCGCCGGCATTTTTATCAACGCGCTGAATAACGACAAAGATAACTTCACCGTCTCGCAGCTCTCAAGCCAGAATGTCGCCGAGTTTACCGATGCATGGATCAGCCTCAACCAGGCCCGCGTAACCCTGAACCGCGGCATGCTGCGTCTGCAAAGCAGCATGGCGTCTCAGATTAACGGCGGCCAGTTGAATGAACTGGTGAACACGGCGAAGAACCTGCTGGCGGATGCACAGTCCCATTACGATAAATACTACGCTTTGCCTAATACTCCGGGTCTGGACGAGAATCTGGCTAACCGTCTGGAAGAGCAGTACCGTATTTACTCCGCCACGCTGACGCAAATGAACGTCCTGCTGGGCCAGGGCAATCTGGAAGATATGTTCAAGCAGAATGCGGAGCAGAAACAGACCGCGATGCAGAACGTGTACCGTGAATGGCGTGAAGCGCAGGCCGTCCTCACGGACAGAGGGATTAAAGATAACGAAAACGATTATAAACGTATCCTGTGGATCCTCTCTGCGGTCATGCTGCTGGTGATTGCCGTGATCGTTTCCAGCTGGATTGCAATGCGCCGCGTTCTGCTGCTGCCGCTCCAGGATGTGATCGGCCATATCCGCGCCATTGCCGCAGGGGATTTGACCCAGCCGATTCAGGCAGAGGGTAAGAATGAAATGGCAATCCTGGCGCGCAACGTTCAGGAGATGCAAACCTCGCTGGCAAACACGGTGGGCGTGGTGCGTGAAGGCGCAGACACCATTTACACCGGTGCAGGGGAAATCTCTGCGGGCAGCAACGACCTCTCTTCCCGTACCGAGCAGCAGGCTGCCTCTCTGGAAGAGACGGCTGCCAGCATGGAACAACTGACCGCCACGGTAAAACAAAACGCCGATAACGCACGTCAGGCTTCCCGTCTGGCACTCGATGCCTCCTCAACCGCGAAGAAGGGCGGTAACGTGGTGGAGGGTGTGGTGCGCACCATGGACGACATTGCGACCAGTTCCAGCAAAATTGCGCAGATTACCAACGTAATCGACGGCATTGCCTTCCAGACCAACATCCTGGCGCTGAACGCGGCGGTGGAAGCCGCGCGTGCAGGCGAGCAGGGCCGTGGCTTTGCGGTGGTCGCAGGTGAGGTGCGTACCCTTGCCCAGCGTAGCGCTCAGGCTGCAAAAGAGATTAAAGCGCTGATCGACGATTCCGGCGAGCGCGTGAATGCCGGCTCACAGCTGGTAAACGAAGCCGGGGCGACGATGGCGGAGATCGTGAATGCGGTCACCCGCGTGACCGACATCATGGGCGAGATTGCCTCTGCCTCTGACGAGCAGAGCCGCGGTATCGATCAGGTAGGTCAGGCGGTGGCCGAGATGGATCGCGTGACCCAGCAGAACGCCTCGCTGGTGGAGGAGTCTGCGGCAGCGGCGGCGGCGCTGGAAGATCAGGCGGCACGCCTGAACGAAGCGGTGGCGGTGTTTAAAATTACCCGCAACCCGGTGGTCAACGCCGCGCCGGTGAAAAGCTACACTCCAGCGGCTAAACCTGTCGCGGCGATGTCTGAAGCGAACTGGGAAACGTTTTAACTCTCTGAAGCCGGAACGACCATCGGTTTTTCCGGCTTTGCTCTCACCGCCATCACGACCCCAACGACCAGCAATATAATCCCGCAGGCGGTTAACAGCGGCGGTACGCTCTGGCGCATCAGGAAGGTGTAAAGCAGCCCGGCCAGCGTTTCGAATACAATCAACGGCCCTAAAATTACCGTCGGCAGCTTCTGGCTGGCGATATTCCAGCACAGCGCGCCCACCCACGAGCAGAGCACCGCAATCGCCAGCATCAGCCCGACAAAGACCCACGGTCTCGGCCCGAACGGTTGAGCGAAATCCGGTTGCTGGTGGCCTAACCAGAGACAGGCCCCCATATAGCCCATAAGCGAAACCGGGAGCGTGACCAACGCCTGAGCCGTCGCCCACATCATCGGGTGTTTATCCGGGTTTTCCCGCAGCCAGCGCGCATTGCGCAGGGCATACCACGCCCAGCACACCACGGAAACGAATGCCAGCAGGATGCCAGAACCGTAACGCAACAGCGAGAAGTCCTCCAGCCCATGCTGCAGCTCGGCAATGTTGACGCAGACCAGCCCCACGGCGGTACACACCAACGCTGGTACCATTTTTGACCACGCCAGTTTCCCGTCGCGGTGGCTGTAAAGCAGGTTAGCGAAGACCGGGATCACCACGGGCAGCGTGCCGATAATCATGGTAGATACCGGTGCACCGGTTCGCTGAATGGCGCTCGCCAGGCAAACATAATAGATAAGGTTGCCCATCATGGTCAGCGCCAGCGCGGTGAACCAGTCCTGTCGGCCGAGTTGACGCAAACGTGCACGACCGAGCCACGCCAGCGGGAGAGCAATCAGCCCCAGTGCCAGATAACGTCCGGTCGACTGCAGTATTGCCGGGTACTCCGGCACGATCAGCGGGCCGACAAAGATCAGTCCCCACATCAGACCCGCAAGCAGGGCATACAACACACCACTAATCATTTTTCCATCCACATCGGTTTATTCTGCGTTCAGTGTAGGAGGGGGAAGGGCGCACGTATTGTATGAGGTTGCGCATCAGCGCTTAACGACCTGCTTCTGGTAGCGCACGGGGGTAATGCCATAGCGGTGGGTAAAGGCGCGAGTCAAATGGGACTGATCGGTCAGCCCGGTCGCGGCGGCGACTTCGGCGGCGGGCATGCCGCGCGTGAGAAACGCTTTGGCGCGCCACAGGCGGATAGCCATCAGCATCTGATGCGGAGTGACATGGAAATGCGCCTTGAACTGGCGCTGAAAATGGTAGGGGCTGAGTGAGACCACGTTGGCCAGCTCGTCCAGCGTCAGGGCGTGCATGTAGTTGTCGTGCATATACTCACGAACCCGTTCGAACCGGTGGGCACCTTCCCGGGTAATCGGTGCGTGGCGGGCTAACGGCTGGAAGGTCTCGATCAGATCCAGCAGCAAGCCTTTTTGCGCCAGCGGGTCGTCCGTATGCCACAGGCCATAGATAAGCCTGCCGATTTGCTGTGAGCGCAGCGGGTCATGGCGGGTTACGTCGCTAAACCACCAGTGGCGAAGGCCGGTCACCTCTTCCAGCAGGTCGGGTTCAATGTAAACCATCCGGTAGCGCCAGCCGCCATCCGTCGCCGACTCCCCGGTGTGGATCTCGTCCGGGTTCATGGTCACGACGGATTTTTCCGCCGCGAGATGCTGGGTACCGCGATAGCGAAAGCGTTCGGCACCGGTTTCAATGGTGCCGATGCCGAAGGCTTCATGCGTATGAGGCTCAAAGGCGTAGTCAGAAATATGCGCGTGATAAAGCTCCAGGCCCGGCAAATGCGCCAGATGGCGAAAGCGCGCGCTGTCTCTCTCATCAATGAACTGTTCCGGTACGCCCTGCACGGTGAACCTCCTCATGAGTCATCTCTCCATTATCAGAGATGACCCGAGGGGATGCTACAAAAAATAACCATTTTGCAACATTTACAGAATGGCTTTAATGCTCTCTGAAAGCAGTGTGGTTGGACGCCCGATCAGTTTGCTCAGCGTATGGCTGTCGTCAAACAGACCGCCTTTAGACGCGCCCACATCGGAGTCCGCCAGCATATCCGCCAGCCCGGCAGGCAGGCCAACGCCCTTCAGCGCCGCGGTAAAATCCGCCTCGCTCATGTTCTGATACGTCACGTTTTTGCCGCTCTGTTTGCTGAGTTCGGCCGCCAGTTCGCTCAGCGTCCAGGCGTGGTCGCCGGCCAGCTCGTATACGTTGCCTGCATGGCCGTCCCCGGAGATGACTTTTGCCGCGGCAGCCGCGTAATCCGCACGGGTGGCAGAGGCGATTTTGCCTTCACCGGCCGCGCCAATAAATACGCCATGCTCCAGCGCGGGCGGTGCGCTCGCCAGATAGTTTTCGGTGTACCAGCCGTTACGCAGCAGGGCGTAAGGGATGCCGGACTCCGCCAGCGCCTTCTCCGTCGCGACGTGTTCAACGTGCAGGCCCAGCGGCGATTTATCTGCATGCAGCAGGCTGGTATAGGCGATGAATTTCACGCCAGCGGCTTTGGCAGCATTAATGACGTTCTGATGTTGGGTGGCGCGCTGACCCACTTCGCTGGAGGAGATCAGCAGCAGCTTTTCTACGCCATTAAGCGCGGAGGTCATTGTGCTTTCGTCAGCGTAATCCCCCTGACGAACGGTAATTCCCTGCTGGCGCAGGGCTTCAGCTTTTGCCGGATTGCGGACAATCGCCACAATCTGGTTTGCCGGTACGGTGTTTAACAGCTGTTCGATAACGAGCTGGCCAAGCTGGCCGGTTGCGCCGGTAATTGCGATCATGATGAATCCTCTTCGTGTTTGTCTGGTGTTGTGGCACACTAGCACCATAGCTAACTTTTAGTAAGTACGTACATAAAGGTAAGTATGAAAACAACGATACCGACACTTAGCGAACAAATGCGCGATGGCAACCTCTTCGCGGAACAGTGTCCTTCCAGAGAGGTTCTCAAACATGTCACCAGCCGCTGGGGCGTGCTGATTCTGGTGGCCCTGCGGCAGGGAACCCACCGTTTCAGCGACCTGCGCCGAAAAATGGGGGGCGTCAGCGAAAAGATGCTGGCCCAGTCGCTACAGGCGCTGGAACAGGACGGGTTTGTTAATCGCGTCTCGTATCCGGTTGTACCACCGCACGTTGAGTATAGCCTGACGCCGTTAGGGACAGAGGTGAGTGAGAAAGTGGCCGCGCTGGCGGACTGGATAGAAGTGCATACGCCGCAGGTGATGGCGAACCGGGAAGAACGCGCGGCGTAAAGGCAGGCCGGGTAAGGCGAAGCCGCTACCCGGCACACACCGCGTTACTTGCTTAAATCCACCTGATAAATGGCGAAGCCAATATCATCCGTTGCAACTTTCTTCATCGGATAGTGGGCTTTATCGTTAATAAACGCCGCCGCTTTATCGGACGGTGAAGTTTCAAAACGGATGTCCAGCGGCGTGTCGCTGTGAATGGGGGCCAGGCGCCAGTTGTTGTCCACTGCCGGATGAATGCCCCCCGCTTTTTTGGACTCCGCGCTGATCCACGCCGCCAGCACCGAGCGGTTCTCGTCCGGTGAGGCAAAGGCAATATGGCCATCTCCCGTGCCGGCAAACTTGCCGCCGTAGGCGCGGTAGTTATTGGTTACCACCAGGAAGGTGGCATTCGGGTCGATGGCTTTGCCCTTAAAGGTCAGGTTTTTGATGCGCTCGGCCTGCGGGTTAATGACCTGGCATTCGCCGTCATATTTTGCAGGCTGGGTAACATCAATCTGATACTCCACGCCGTCAATCACGTCAAAGTTATAGGTCCGGAACCCGTCCCAGTTAATCAGCGACTGCGGCTTGCTGCTGTGCGGATCAATCTGGTTAAACTGCCCGGCGGAGCACTCCAGCCACGCTTTCACCTCTTTGCCCGTCGCTTTGACCACCACCAGGGTGTTCGGATAGAGGTAGAGATCGGCGGCGTTACGGAAGGTCAGCTGGCCCTTTTCGACTTCAACGTAGCTTGCCGGGTCATTCTTACGCCCGCCCACCTTGAACGGTGCCGCGGCCGACAGCACCGGCAGTTTTGCCAGGTCCGGGTCGCCCTGAATAACGTGTTCGACATAGGCTTTTTGCGCCATGTTAACCACCTGGACAGTCGGGTCATCCTGCACCAGCGCCAGGTAGCTGTACATGTTATCCGCCGATTTACCGATCGGCTTGCTGACGAAGTCGCGGGTGGCGTCGTGATCGTGCTTCAGCACGTCGACCAGTTTTTTATCTTCGGCGGCGAGTGATTTTTTAGCCGCAGCGTCGTAAATCGGGCGCGCCTCTGCTTTTGACTGAGTGACCTTCCAGTCGCCGCCGTCGTTATTGAGGACCAGATCCACCACACCAAGGTGGTCGCCCCACATGCCCGGCATCACCGACGGCACGCCATTGAGCGTCCCTTTCTCGATGTCTGCACCCTTAATGTTGGCAAAGTCCTTACCCGGGAAGACCGCGTGGGCGTGGCCGAACAGGATCGCATCGACGCCCGGGACTTCACTCAGATAATAAACGGAGTTTTCCGCCATGGCCTGATACGGATCGGCGGAGAGTCCCGAGTGCGCAACCACCACAACCAGATCTGCGCCTTTTTCGCGCATTTCCGGCACGTATTTGCGCGCAGTTTCGGTAATATCGTTAACGGTCACTTTACCGTCGAGGTTGGCTTTATCCCAGGTCATGATTTGCGGCGGCACAAAGCCGATATAGCCGATTTTAAGCGTCTGTTTTTTACCGTCCTGATCGACAACCTCGGTCTCTTTAATCAGATAGGGGGTAAAGAGCGACTTCTGCGTCTTAACGTCGATGATATTGGCGTTAACGTACGGGAATTTCGCGCCAGCCAGCGCATCGTGCAGGTACTTCAGGCCGTAGTTAAATTCGTGGTTGCCCAGGTTGCCGACGGTATAGTCCAGGGTGTTCATCGCTTTATACACCGGGTGGATCTCGCCTTTCTTCAGCCCCTTCGCCGCCATATAGTCCCCGAGCGGGCTACCCTGAATGAGATCGCCGTTGTCGACCAGCACGCTGTTTTTAACTTCATTGCGGGCGGCAGCGATCAAACTTGCCGTGCGTACCAGTCCGAATTTTTCCGTCGGGGTATCTTTGTAGTAATCGAAGTCCATCATGTTGCTGTGCAGGTCGGTAGTTTCCAGAATTCGCAGGTCTACCGTCGCCGCCTGTACGCTCACTGCAATCAGCGTCGCCAGGAGCGTTGCGCTAAACTTAATCATCAGAGGAGTCCTTTTTTCGATCCAGGCCACAAAAGAGTATGTATCTATAGCGTGTTGCTTACAGAAATGTGAATCCTGACAGAAAAAAGCGCCATGAAACCAGAATTGCTTCACAGATAGCGGAATTGTTCCCATTACGATATAACTAAAACAAAGAGTTAACCCCACTGCGTTAACAAAGAGGTGGAGAATGTTAGATAAGATTTGTCAGCTCGCACGGGATGCGGGAGATGCCATCATGCAGGTGTATGACGGTGCAAAACCGATGGAGGTCGTCAGCAAGGCAGATGACTCTCCGGTCACCGCGGCAGATATCGCGGCTCACAAGGTGATCCTGCAAGGACTGCAGGCCTTAACGCCGGATATCCCGGTCCTGTCAGAAGAAGCGCCGCAGAGCTGGGACGAGCGTCAGCACTGGCAGCGTTACTGGCTGGTGGACCCCCTCGACGGCACCAAAGAGTTTATCAAGCGTAACGGTGAGTTCACCGTCAACATCGCGCTGATTGAAAAAGGCAAAGCGGTGCTTGGGGTGGTATACGCGCCGGTGATGAAAGTCATGTACAGCGCTGCAGACGGTAAGGCGTGGAAGGAAGAGTGCGGCGTGCGTAAGCAGATTCAGGTGCGCGATGCGCGTCCACCGCTGGTGGTGATCAGCCGGTCGCACAGCGACAGCGAACTGCAGGAATATCTGCAACAGCTGGGTGAACACCAGACGACCTCGATTGGTTCATCACTGAAATTCTGTCTGGTGGCGGAAGGTCATGCTCAGCTCTACCCTCGCTTTGGGCCAACGAACGTCTGGGATACCGCGGCAGGGCATGCGGTCGCCACGGCCGCCGGGGCACATGTTCATGACTGGCAGGGGAAGCCGCTGGACTACACCCCGCGCGAATCCTTCCTTAACCCCGGCTTCCGCGTCTCTATTTATTGAGCCAGCAGTTTGTGCAGCAGGGCGACAACCTGCTGCACCTCTTCCTGGGTTAATGCCCCGTCTTTCACCCACTGCACGCGGCCGTCTTTATCCAGCACGATGATTGCGGAGCTCTCTTCCTCCAGCTGCCACGCCTTACGCGTCACGCCGTTGCTGTCGACAATAAACTGCGACCACGGATAGAGTTTTTTATTGCTCTCAAGGCTTGAACGCACAAACATGCCGGAGCCAGGAATGGCATCGTCAGTATTAACAATCGTGGTGGTCTGGTAGCGGTCGTGTGGGAATTTTGCGGCCTTGATCGCTTCCACCAGGTTGGCATTTTTCTCTTTTGCGGATGTACGACCGGCAATATGTTGTACAACTCTCACTTTGCCTGCGAGCTGCGCGCTATTCCACGCTTTGTAGCTAAACTTATCATTGTCGAGAATCAATTCTCCCCGGTCAGCAATGCCGACTGGTGGTACTCGTTGTCCTTTTTCAATCGCGTGAGCGCTAGCCCACAGAGGCAGAAGCAGACAGGCTGCTGCAAGGATAGTACGTAGGGTCATGGTGTTTCCTTATTGTTTGCAGGTGATCCGACCACTTGGTCATACGCTTTTAATCATAAGTGCGATCAATGTGGTTTTCCCGCAATCCCGATGCCAGTTTGCGGGTGAACGCACATATCCATGAAAAAACGACGGCTTATACTGCCCTGAGTGAAGCTTTGCAAAGATTATTCTGAATAATTGTAATCAAACGGTAAATAAACTTATGCATACTGGGTAACACCGTAGTTCTGGTCTATAGTCTTTGGGCAACAAAATTTGCGCTCAGGACAGTCGGGCCGATTGTGGCACCGCAAGAGCGTATGATTCGCAGGAGATACAAGAATGAAAATTTTCCAACGCTACAACCCGCTTCAGGTGGCGAAGTACGTGAAGATCCTGTTCCGTGGACGGTTGTATATCAAGGATGTTGGCGCTTTTGAGTTTGATAAGGGCAAGATCCTTATCCCAAAAGTGAAGGACAAGCAGCACCTGTCTGTGATGTCTGAAGTCAACCGTCAGGTTATGCGTCTGCAAACTGAGATGGCTTAACCAACGTGCTATGCAGTAGTTAAAAACGCAGTTGATAAAAAAACGGCTCCCGATGGGAGCCGTTGATGTTTATGGGCCTTACGCCGACACTTTCTCTTCTGCGTCAGGCATCCGCGGCACCAGCACGGTCGGTTTATTATCGATACGCGTCACCAGCAGCTGGTCGATGCGGTAGTTATCAATATCCACCACTTCAAACTTGTAGCCAGAGAACTTCACCGAGTCGGTACGTTTCGGGATTTTTCGCAGCATAAACATCATAAAGCCGCCAATGGTCTCGTAATTACCTGACTGCGGGAACTCGTCGATATCCAGCACGCGCATGACATCGTCAATCGGCGTACCGCCGTCGATAAGCCATGAGTTCTCGTCACGCTGCACAATCTGCTCTTCCAGCCCCTGGCCAACCAGGTCGCCCATCAGCGTGGTCATCACATCGTTGAGGGTGATGATGCCCACCACCAGCGCGTATTCGTTCATGATAACGGCAAAATCTTCACCGGCCGTTTTGAAACTTTCCAGCGCTTCAGAGAGGGTGAGGGTATCCGGAACAATCAGGGTATTGCGGATCTGAACGCCGCTGTTGAGCGCCAGGCTCTGGTTGGCCAGCACGCGGTTCAGCAGGTCTTTCGAGTCCACATAACCGATGATGTGGTCGATATCTTCATTACAGACGAGGAACTTGGAGTGCGGGTGCTCGGCCACCTTTTGCTTCAGGCTCTGCTCGTCTTCGTGCAGGTCGAACCAAATCACGTTTTCACGTCCGGTCATGGAAGACGGTACGGTACGGGATTCCAGCTCAAACACGTTCTCAATCAACTCGTGCTCCTGCTTGCGCAGCACGCCCGCCAGGGCACCCGCTTCGAAGACCGCATAGATATCATCAGAGGTGATATCGTCTTTTCGCACCATCGGAATTTTAAACAGGCGGAAAATGCTGTTGGCCAGGCCGTTGAAGAACCACACCAGCGGACGGAACAGGAACAGGCAGAAGCGCATCGGGTTGATGATGCGCAAAGCCACAGCTTCTGGCGCAATCATACCGATGCGTTTCGGGGTCAGATCAGCGAAGAGGATGAACAGGCCAGTCACCAGCGAGAAGGAGAGAATAAAACTCAGTTGCTCGGAGAGTTCAGGTGAAAAGTAGCGTGCGAAGAGGCCATGAAACACTGGTGAAAATGCCGCATCCCCCACGATACCGCCCAGGATGGCGACCGCGTTCAGGCCAATCTGCACCACGGTGAAAAACATTCCCGGGTTTTCCTGCATTTTGAGTATGCGTGATGCGTTAACGTTGCCTTCGTCAGCAAGCAGTTTCAGTTTGATTTTACGGGAGGCGGCCAGCGAGATCTCGGATATCGAGAAAAATGCACTGACGGCAATGAGACAAAGTATCACTAAAATACTGTTTAACATAGTTTATCCGGCTTCAGCCAGATCCTCGGAAGGGAAGTTAATTACATTTGTGTGAAGACACATAGAACGTCAGCTCGTAGCGTTGAGCTGATTATTTCAGCGGGTAGTATAGCGTAAAGGCGTGTAAATCTGCCAGAGGTCACATTTTGGCATAAAACCGGCCGGACAGCGAAGCGCTGTCCGGTACGTACGGCTATTTTACTGCGGATAAACTGGCGTTTCCTGCCGCCCGGCGCGTGGCATCCCCTCCCCACACCTGGTCATACTCATAGCCGGTGAGCTGTTTGATCACCACGCGGGTGTTGGCGTCGCAGTCGCGATAATCTCCGCCCAGCTTGCGGCGCGCAATCTCCTTCAGCAGCAGCTTGTGCGTCTCGCGGGTCAGTTTAAATTTATAGGTCGTGAAGAAGCTCACGGCCAGAAGGGCCGCCGTCGCGAAAATCAGCAGGCCGATAATGGCCCCCAGCGCGCTTTCAGGCTGTGCGCCGCTGCCCTTCACAAACCCTGACTCCTGCAGCACCAGACCGATGATCATAATGGCAATCGCCACGGTGCTTTTGCGGGTCAATACCATCACCCCGGCAAAAATCCCTTCGCGGCGCTGCTGCGTTACAATCTCATCGATATCAGGGATGAAACTGTAGATATTCCACGGGATGTAATAAAGACCAGAGCGGGCGGCACCGAGCAGGATAAAGACTCCCGAGAACAGCAGCGTTGGCACCTGCGTTTTGGTGAGGTAGACCGTAAACAGGAATACCAGCACGGCGAAGATACAGCCATAGGAGAGGCGTAGCGCGGCGGACGGCGTGATATTCAGCCGGTTCAAAAGTAGCATAAATCCGTACGTGCCTGGTACTGAGGCAAAGGCGGCAATGCTCAGCCAGCCCGACACGGCCGCCGCATCCTGGCTCAGACAATAAACGACATAATAGGTAAAGACCGAGCCGAAGACGTCCATCGCAGTAAACGAGAAGATATAAATAATGATATGCAGGCGGAATGCGCGGATGCGAAAGGACGAAAAGAGGTCCAGTACCAGATATTTCAGATGATTGGCTACCCCGCTGCTGCGCTGGTTATCTATCTTAAAATCGGACTCCTGATGCACATCTTTCGCTTCCCACGTGGTGTACCACGTAATAAACACCGCAAGGCAAAAAACGCAGGAAAATATCAGTCCGGTGAGCGTATAGGTAAACGGATTGTCTTTCCCGGTGAACTGCATAATGACGCCGGGGACGGAAACGGCAAGGAACCCCCCAAGCTGAGAGCAGATCATGCGCACCCCTGAAAGTCGGCTGCGCTCTTCATAGCGGTTCGTCATTTCTGCGGCCAGCGTCTCCCATGGCACCAGCACCATCGCCGACAGCAGTTCAATCGAGAGATAGGTTCCCAGGTAATACCAGTACCCCATATCCGTCAGCCACAGCAGGGCATACAAAAACATTAACGGGGAACTCAGTAATAAAAAGAAACGGCGACGGCCAAATTTACGGCCGAGCCAGGTACCCGCAAAATTATCAGTGATATAACCCATGATCGGGCTTAACAGTGCATCAATGACGCGGGCGATAGCAAATATAGAGCCCGCTTCAATAACAGACAGCCCGCAATAGGTCGTGTAAAAAAATAACAGCCAGGTGCCGATAATGGCGAAAGCGCCTCCGCCAAACAGATCGGTTATGCCGTAGCCAAGCGCCACGCCATAACCAACTCTACGTTCAGTTGGTTTGACCATAATAATATCCAGTGTAGGGTAATGATTAACCCGTTTTACGGGGCGTATTTTTATTAACGTCTGGAATTCAAATTACGTTCTGGTTGTTGATATTTATCCATTGTCTTGTTTGAGATGAGCGATAAATAGCCTCCACAAGGGTGAGTGATTTTCCTGCGGTACGGATATCGATATAGTCTCTGTTTTCCGGATGCTGAACGGCAGTATAAAACCGGTGGATCGCCTGCTGATGTCCCAGCCCCCAGTAGCTTTTTACCGTGCCGTCGGGGGAATCATCGCTTGCCAGTTTTAACCGCTCACCCGGCGTGACGCGCCAGAGAGTGTTGTCATTCAGCAGCAGCGAGCCGTGTTCACAGTGGATCTCCAGCAGGAGAGGGGCGTCCGTGGTGTGGCAATTGCTGGCATAAAACAGGCCGCGGGCGCCGTTGGCGAAGTGTAGCGTGGCCATTGCGCTGTCTTCGCCTTCGGTCACCTCTGCCAGCTCACCGTTATCCACCACGCCTTTCACTCGCGTCACGCCTTCGCCGAACCACTGCATCAGGTCGAGCGTATGGATTGCCTGGTTGATCAGCAGACTCCCGCCTTCTGTTGCCAGCCGACCGCGCCAGGGGCTTTGCGTGTAGTAAGCGCCCGCGCGTGACCATGTGAGTACTGCCCTGATGCTGAGCATTTTCCCCAGCTGTCCATGGCCTAACTCCTGCCGAATACGCTGGCTGGTGGGGTTGAGCCGGTTCTGATAGCACACGCCGAGCAGGCTCTGAGCCCGATCGGCGGCACGGGTGATATCAATGAGTTCGCGGGTGTTCATGCCCACCGGTTTTTCGCAAAAAACATGCTTCCCGGCGGCGAGTGCCGCCAGAATCATCTCTTTATGCTCGAAATGGGGCGTACAGATGTGTACCACGTCGATGGCATCATCCAGCAGCATTTCCCGGTAATCCTGATAAAAACGGCATTGATAGTCTTTCGCCAGCGCCAGTCCTTTAACGCTGTCGATGTCGACCAGCGCACGCAGTGCGACGTTGGGTATCTGGCGCAGGGCATTGACATGGCAGCCATGAATCGCCCCGCCGCCGATGATAGCGGTATTCAGGATAGTCATCTCCGGCTCCCCTTAACCCGCCGCGTTAGCGAGCATTTGAGCCTTCACGCAGAGCTCCGCAGCCTTGAAAGCGTGCGCCTGCGTCATGGCATTTTCAGTCCGATGGAGACAGTCGAGGATCAGTTCGCCAAAGAACGGGAATCCGACCTGGCCTGCTACCGGATAACGGAACTCCCCCTCTTTATTGACGAGATAAACCACATCCTGCTCGCCGCGGGTTAAATCGACGTATTTGCGGATTTCGATGTAGCCCTCAGTGCCGAGCAGCGTCAGTCGCCCGTCACCCCATGTGGACAGCCCGTCCGGGGTAAACCAGTCGCAGCGGAAGTAGCCGCTGGCGCCGTTTTCGCCTTTGAGCATTGCATCGCCAAAATCTTCAAAGGCGGGGTACTGCGGGTGTTTAACGTTCCGGACCTGGCTTGCTATCACGGTGGCATCGCGGTTGCCGGTGTAAAAAAGGAACTGCTCAATCTGATGGCTGCCGATGTCACACAGGATGCCGCCGAAGTATCGCCGATCGTAAAACCAGTCCGGCCTTCCTTCGCCTTCACGGTGTGGGCCTGTCCCCAGCGTTTGTACCACGTCGCCGATGGCACCTTGCTTTACCAGTTCACCGGCAAAGACAGCACTCTCAACATGCAGACGTTCGCTGTAGTAAACCGCGTATTTCTTACCGGTTTTTTCAACCATCGCTTTGGCATCTGCCAGCTGTTCAAGGGTGGTGAGCGGCGCTTTGTCGGTAAAGTAATCCTTCCCCGCTGCCATCGATTTCAGCCCCAGCGCACAGCGCTCAGAGGGGATGGCGGCGCCTGCCACCAGACGCACCTCGTTATCGGCGAGGATCGCCTCCAGCGAATCCGCCACTCTGGCCTGCGGATACTGCTGGATAAATTTATCCACTCTGGACGGATCGGGATCGTAAACCCATTTCAGCGTGGCGCCGGCTTCAATCAGCCCGTTACACATTCCATAAATATGCCCGTGGTCGAGCGCGGCAGCGGCAAAGACAAATTCACCTTCCCGGACAACGGGCTGAGGTTTGCCGACTGGCGCGTAGTTCATTCCGTCATGTTTATTCATCTTCAGATTCCTCGATCCAGATCTTTACCCAGGGGGATAGCGCCCACTTCGCTGAAGTTGGCCACGCTTGCGGATTTCTCATGAAAACGGGGGGCGAGGGTGTTAATCCCGCCGGTACGGTAAAACGGATCGTCACGTGGAATGGGGAGCGAGACCACGGTGCGGGTGATGGCAGATTTATAAATTGCGGTAATCAACTCCAGCGAGCGTTTTCCCTGTAATCCATCCACCAGCGGAGCCGTGCCGCGTTCAATACTCAGTAGCAGGTCGTTAATCTGCCCGGTATGCAACGTCCACGCGAGTGCCGGTGTCTGCGCAAAAACAGCGTTGAGCTGTGCTTCCCGCTGCTGGTCGTGAGTTTCCTGAGGAAAACCGTTATCGGCACTCACGCTGGCACAGGCTTGCCAGGGGGCAGAGATGCGCGCACGATCGCCCTGGATGACGATCGTCTGATCTTCGCCGTGATGCACCACCGAGGCGGTAAGCTGCGTGAGTGCGCCGCTGGGATATTTGAATATTGCGGCGCTGAGGTCTTCCACTTCGGCATTGTCATGCGCCACGTTGGTCATCATCGCCACCACCTCGGATGGAAACCCGAGCATCCACTGAATAGCGTCGATATGGTGAACCGCGTGATTGAGCGTGCAGCCGCCCCCCTCTTTTTCCCAGGTGCCACGCCACCATAGATCGTAATAGCAGTGGCCGCGCCACCAGAACGAATCCACCTGCGCATGGCAGATTTTGCCCGCGAGGCCGGAATCCAGCGCTGCTTTTAAGCGCCAGAAGGCATCGGTAAAGCGATTTTGCGCAATGATGGAGAGCGTTTTGCCGCTGGCCTGCTGAGCCGCAATCATCGCGTCACACTCCTCAAGCGAGGCGGCCATCGGCTTTTCACACAGCACATGGCACCCGGCCTCCAGTGCATCAATGCTGATCTGTGCGTGGACATACGGTGGGGTGCAGACATCGACGATATCGACATCTGGCTCGGATGCCAGCATCTGCTGATGGCTCTCATACACGCGGGCCTGCGTCAGGCCGTAGCGCGTTTTTTTCTCGTGCGCTTTTTCCGGGTAGATATCCACCAGCGCGACAATCCGGCAGCGCTGACCAAACTGCAAATAACCCTGAATATGGTTATGTGAGATATTGCCTGTACCTACAATGGCGATATTTAGCATCGTGTCGTCTCCGGAGTTACCAGGTGCCTGAGGCATCAAGCGTCACGTTTATGGCCTCTTTAGCAACTGAGGTGCTGATGCGTTGCTGGAGCAGGCGCAAGTAGTGTTTCTCGTTGATCGGCAGTTCGACCCAGTCGTCAGTCCAGGTGGAAAGATGCATGGCATTGGAGAGCGTCAGGCCGTGGATCCCGTCCAGGCCCGGCGCAATCAGCGGTTCACCGCGCAGGATGGCGGCGCAGAAGTTTGCGGTAATGACATGATGTTCGCTGCATTCGGCGGCGACAGCAATGTCGACCTCCCAGCATTCAGGCTCCCCAAAACCGTTTTGCCAGCGGGCGTTAAAGTCGGTTTCGGACTCACGTAGCCGCCAGTAGCGAAGCCGCCCCTCTTCGACGACCACTTTGCCGCGATCCCCGACGATCTCCAGGCGATTTGTCCCCGGCGTTTCTGCCACGGTAGTGATAAATACACCGGTAGCCCCATTGGCATACTCGGCATAGGCGGTGACCTCGTCTTCCACTTCAATGTCACGATGTTTGCCGAACTGGCAAAACGCGCGCAGGCGGACCGGCATGCCCACCAGCCACTGCCAGAGATCGAGCTGATGCGGATCCTGGTTGAGCAACACGCCGCCGCCTTCTCCTTTCCAGGTCGCGCGCCAGCCGCCGGAGTTGTAGTAGCTCTGCGAGCGGTACCAGTTGGTGATTATCCAGTTAGAACGGCGGATCTCGCCCAGCTCACCGCTGTCGATAAGATCCTTAACCTTCCGGTAGAGCGGGTTTGGTCGCTGGTTGTACATGATGCCAAACACCACGTCGCACTCGCGCGCGCAGGCGTTCATCTCCTGCACCTGCGCCGTATAAACGCCTGCCGGTTTTTCACACAGGGTATGAATGCCGTTACGCATTGCCAGCATCGACAGGCGCGGATGTTCGTAATGGGGCGTGGCGACAATCACCGCGTCGATAAGCCCGCTCTGGATCATCTCCTGGGCATCACTGAACAGGGGAATGGCCCCCACCAGCTGGCGAATGGCCGGGTGTTTTTCCGGTGCATTGTCACAAACTGCCGTCAGGCAGGCGTCATTGACCGTACCCGCGAGTAAATAACGTGCGTGGACCGTACCGATATTACCTATACCAATAATGCCAAAACGTACCTTCTCCATGTCACACCTTAATTTCAGTTGAAAAGAAGTGATGACCGGAAAATAGGAAAGGCGAGGCGTAGCGACAATGTGTTTTTGTGAGAATACTCGCAAGGTGAATAAGTAATCTCCAGGCTTTCTGAAATTTGGTTTTAAAATCAAAAGGCTGTTTCTGCAAATATTTGCAAAAACTGATTGAGAGCGAGGTCACACTATGCCGGGCAGGTTAAAAATGGAGGAGATCGCGGCCCTCACGGGATATTCCGTTAGCACGGTGTCGAGGGTATTAAGCGGCAAGTCATATACCAGCGATAAAGCCCGGGATGCGATCGTTCGCACCGCCCGAGAGCTGGGCGTGCTGGAGTCCATGGCCAGTGGACGGCTGTTGATTAACGGTATTGCCGTTTTTGCTCCGGAAAGAACCTTTCAGGGGCGCGGCGATATTTTTTATCTTGAGGTGACCAAAGGGATTGCTGAGGCCTGCTCGCCACACAATGTGTGGGTCAGCTGTTGCGGATTAGAAGAACAGCACGCCGATGTAAAATTATTTATGGAAAAGGCCAGCCAGAAGAACATCAACGCGATAATTATTATTGGTACTGATGATGCCACCATATTTAAACTGGCCAGCACGCTCAATAAACCCTGCGTCTTAATTAATTCCGTGGACCGGGAGCGGGTACTGGATTCGGTATCACCCGATCACCGGGCGATCGGCTTCACCGCCATGCAGTATCTCTTTGAACAGGGGCACCGGCGGATCCTGACGCTGACCTGCCTTCGGCGAGATACGCTTTATGCTCGTCTGGATGGCATTAAAGAGGCGTATCGCCATTTTCACGTCGCCTTTGAGCCGCAGCGTGATTTACTCGTGACGGAGTGGTTTACCGCAGACGAAGCCGAGCGGGCGCTGGATGAGTGGTTGCTGAGTCATGACAGAGCGCAGTGGCCAGAGGTGATTTTCCCGAACAGCACCAGCATGACCGAAGGTGTGGTGAGGGCATTAACCCGCCACGGGCTGCGCGTTCCGGAAGACATTTCTCTGATTACCACCGATTTTGCCTGGAATTTAGCGCACCGGCTGGAAAAACCGGTCACGGGGGTCACGGTGCCCTGCCGCGAACTGGGGATTGAGGCCGTGCACCTGCTGCAGACCCGCCTTAACAGGCCGCAGGCACCGGTTTTTAACCTGCTGTTGCAGGGAAAAGTCATGAATTATGGGTCGGTCAGTAATGCCACGCGCCACGCGGCTCGCGTGGCGCTAGACCAGTAATCAGGCCAGCTGTGGTGGCAGGCAGACGCCGATACCCCCGATACCGCAGTAGCCGTACGGATTTTTATGCAGGTACTGCTGGTGGTCGTCTTCCGCATAGTAGAACGGTTTGGCGGAG
Organism: Enterobacter sp. R-25; assembly: GCF_049913205.1. NCBI lineage: Bacteria > Pseudomonadati > Pseudomonadota > Gammaproteobacteria > Enterobacterales > Enterobacteriaceae > Enterobacter > Enterobacter sp. R-25. The sequence continues at coordinate 443,471 of NZ_CP183982.1, forward strand.
GCGATTTCCGTGGTGACCTCGCGATTGTCACCGGCATCGTGCATCGCTTTCTGGAAGCGCTCAAGGCTTGCGCGGGCGGCCGTCTCCTGCTCAGGAGTGAGAGGGTAGATAGCCGAACGGTACTGGGTGCCGTGGTCGTTACCCTGACGCATGCCCTGGGCCGGGTCGTGGTTTTCCCAGAACACCTGCAGAAGTTGCTCATAGCTAATGACGGCAGGGTCATACACCACGCGTACGGCTTCGGCATGACCGGTCTCGCCAGAGCACACTTCGCGGTAGGTTGGGTTTGGCGTATACCCCCCCGTGTAGCCCGCCGCGGTGCTGTAAACGCCGGGGAGTTGCCAGAAGAGGCGTTCTACGCCCCAGAAGCAGCCCATGGCGAACAGGGCGATTTCCATTCCATCAGGAACGTTTGTCATTGAATGGCCATTCACGGCGTGTAAGGTCGCCACAGGCATAGGGGTGTTGCGTCCCGGTAATGCATCAGCTTGTGAAACAAGATGCTTTTTGTCGAATAAACTCACGATGGGGGCCTCCCGGGCTGCGATGTTTCGGTTAAGGTTGTCACGAAGCGTTTAATTGAACACAATAAATGCGCTGAATGAGTCTAGATTTAATCATAAGAAATATTTGGGTGTTACACCCGTTTTCAACCCGTGATGTGGGTTTTTGGCTAACAGGCCGTATTTTGCCGCGGAGCGGCACTTCATTTGCTTCCAGGGTGGAAAAAGGGATATTCAGGAGAAAACGTGACAAAAATCCGCCAGTTATGTTTGGTCAGTTTATTGCTGACAAGCGGGGTTGCCAGCGCGGCGAATGTCCGTTTGCAGGTTGAGGGGTTATCCGGGGCGCTGGAAAAAAACGTGCGTGCGCAGCTGTCGACCATCGAGAGCGACGAAGTGACGCCGGACCGGCGTTTTCGCGCGCGCGTGGATGATGCGATCCGCGAAGGGCTGAAAGCGCTGGGTTATTACGAACCCACCATTGATTTCGATCTCCGTCCGCCGCCAAAGAAGGGGCGGCAGGTGCTTATTGCCCGCGTTTCACCGGGTGAGCCGGTGTTGATCGGCGGCACTAACGTCATTCTGCGCGGCGGCGCGCGTACGGACCGGGATTACCTGGATCTGCTCAGCACGCGGCCGAAAAACGGTACCGTGCTGAACCACGGTGACTATGATCATTTCAAAAAAGAGCTGACGAGCGTCTCCCTGCGTAAGGGGTACTTTGACAGCCAGTTCGACAAAAGCCAGCTGGGCATTGCGCTCGACAGGCACCAGGCCTTCTGGGATATCGATTATGACAGTGGCGAACGTTATCGTTTCGGCGATGTGACCTTCGAAGGCTCACAAATTCGTGAAGAGTATCTGCAAAACCTCGTGCCTTTCAAAAAGGGCGATTACTACCAGTCGCGTGATCTGGCGGAGCTGAACCGCCGCCTCTCCGCCACCGGGTGGTTTAACTCGGTGGTTGTCGCGCCGGAGTTTGATAAATCGCGCAAAACCAAGGTGTTGCCGCTGCATGGCGTTGTTTCGCCGCGCACCGAGAACACCATTGAGACCGGTGTTGGTTATTCGACCGACGTCGGTCCGCGCGTGAAAGCCACGTGGAAAAAGCCGTGGATGAACTCATACGGTCACAGCCTGACCACCAGCGCCAGTATCTCAGCGCCGGAACAGCAGCTCGATTTCAGCTACAAAATGCCGCTGCTGAAAAACCCGCTTGAACAGTATTACCTTGTTCAGGGCGGTTTTAAGCGTACCGACCTGAACGATACCGAGGCAGATTCCACCACGCTTGCGGTATCGCGATACTGGGACCTCTCCAGCGGCTGGCAGCGCGCCATTAACCTGCGCTGGAGTCTGGACCACTTTACCCAGGCCAACGTCACCAACACCACCATGCTGCTCTACCCGGGGGTGATGATCAGCCGTACCCGCTCGCGCGGCGGCCTGATGCCAACCTGGGGCGATTCCCAGCGTTACTCCATCGATTACTCCAACACCATGTGGGGTTCCGATGTGGATTTCTCGGTGATTCAGGCGCAAAACGTCTGGATCCGCACGCTGTATGACAAACACCGTTTCGTGATGCGCGGCAACCTCGGCTGGATTGAAACCGGCGACTTCGACAAAGTTCCGCCGGATCTGCGCTTCTTCGCCGGTGGCGACCGCAGTATTCGCGGTTACAAATACAAATCCATCGCGCCGAAAGATGATGACGGCAAGCTGATTGGTGCCTCCAAGCTGGCTACCGGCTCGCTGGAGTACCAGTACAACGTCAGCGGAAAATGGTGGGGCGCGATGTTTGTCGACGGCGGCGAAGCGGTAAGCGATATCCGCCGCAGCGACTTTAAAACCGGCGCGGGCGTGGGCGTACGCTGGCAGTCTCCCGTCGGGCCAATCAAGCTCGATTTCGCCGTGCCGGTGGGTGATAAAGAAGAACACGGTTTACAGTTTTACATCGGTCTGGGGCCTGAATTATGAGTTTATGGAAGAAGATAAGCCTCGGGGTGCTGATTTTTATCGTACTGCTGCTCGGTACGGTGGCGTTTCTGGTCGGAACGACGTCTGGCCTGCATCTGCTGTTTAACGCGGCTAACCGCTGGGTTCCCGGGCTGGAAATTGGCCAGGTGACAGGCGGCTGGCGCGATCTGCGTCTGAAAAACATCCGCTACGAGCAGCCTGGCGTGGCGGTAAACGCGGGGGAATTTCACCTCGCGGTGAAGCTTGGCTGCCTGCGGGACAGCAAGCTGTGCGTTAACGATCTGTCGCTGAAAGACGTGAACGTGGCGATAGATTCGAAGAAAATGCCGAAATCGGCACCCGTTGAGGAAGAGGATAGCGGCCCGCTGAATCTCTCCACACCGTATCCGATTGCCCTCTATCGGGTAGCGCTGGATAACGTCAATGTTAAAATCGACGACACCACCGTCTCTGTCATGGATTTCACCTCCGGCCTGCGCTGGCAGGAGAAAAACCTCACTCTGACGCCAACCTCCCTTCAGGGGCTGCTGATTGCGCTGCCGAAAGTGGCGGACGTGGCGCAGGAAGAAATTGTCGAGCCGAAGATCCAGAACCCGCAGCCGGAAGAGAAACCGCTGGGCGAAACGCTGAAAGATCTCTTCTCTAAACCTGTGCTGCCGGAGATGACGGACGTTCATCTGCCGCTGAACCTGAATATCGAAGAGTTTAAAGGCGAGCAGCTGCGTCTCACCGGCGATACCGATCTGACGGTCTTCAACATGCTGCTTAAAGTCAGCAGCATCGACGGCAACATGAAGCTCGACGCGCTGGATATCGACACCAACCAGGGCTCGGTTAACGCGTCAGGGAATGCCCTGCTGCGCGACAACTGGCCGGTGGATATCACCCTGAACAGTTCGCTCAACATCGACCCGCTGAAAGGCGAAAAAGTGAAAGTCAAAGTGGGCGGGGCGCTGCGCGATAAACTGGATGTCGGCGTTAACCTCTCCGGCCCGGTGGATATGGATCTGCGCGCGCAAACGCAGCTGGCGGAAGCGGGGCTGCCGCTCAACCTTGAGGTTGTCAGTAAGCAACTCTACTGGCCGTTCACCGGCGAAAAACAGTTCCAGGCCGATGACCTGAAGCTCAAGCTGAGCGGCAAAATGACCGATTACACCCTGTCGTTCCGCACGGCGGTGAAGGGGCAAGGTGTTCCGCCTGCGACGATTACGCTGGATGCTAAAGGGAACGAGCAGCAGGTGAATCTCGACAAACTGACCGTCGCGGCGCTGGAAGGCAAAACGGAACTCACCGCGCTGCTCGACTGGCAGCAGGCGATCAGCTGGCGCGGCGAGCTGAAGCTGACGGGGATCAACACGGCCAAAGAGGTGCCGGACTGGCCATCAAAACTGGACGGCCTGATCAAAACCCGCGGCAGCCTGTATGGCGGTACGTGGCAGATGGACGTGCCGGAAATCAAGCTTACCGGTAACGTGAAGCAGAATAAGGTCAACGTTGAAGGCTCGCTGAAGGGCAACAGCTATCTGCAGTGGGTGATCCCGGGTCTGCACGTGGCGCTGGGCCGTAACACGGCGGATATCAAAGGCGAGCTGGGGGTGAAAGATCTTAATCTCGATGCCACCATTGATGCGCCAAATCTGGATAACGCCCTGCCAGGGTTGGGCGGTACGGCGAAAGGGTTAGTGAAGGTGCGCGGCACGGTAGAGGCTCCGCAGCTGCTGGCCGATATCACCGCCAGCAACCTGCGCTGGCAGGCGCTGACCGTTGCGCGGGTTCGCGTCGAAGGGGATGTGAAATCCACCGATCAAATTGGCGGTAACCTGAACCTGCGCGTGGAGCGCATTTCTCAGCCCGACGTGAACATTAATCTGGTCACTCTGGATGCCAAAGGTAACGAAAAACAGCACGATCTCCAGCTTAAGGTGCAGGGCGAGCCGGTATCCGGTCAGCTTCATCTGACCGGAAGCTTTGATCGCAAACAGGCACGCTGGAAAGGGACGCTGGACAATACCCGCTTCAACACCCCGGTAGGGCCGCTGGCACTGTCCCGCGCTATCGCGCTGGACTACCGCAACGCCGAACAAAAGATCAGTATCGGGCCGCACTGCTGGACCAACCCGAATGCGGAACTGTGCGTACCGCAGACCATTGATGCGGGGGCTGAAGGGCGTGCGCAGATCAACCTTAATCGCTTCGACCTGGCGATGCTAAAACCGTTTATGCCGGAGACGACTCAGGCCAGCGGCGTCTTTAGCGGGAAAGCCGATGTCGCATGGGACACGACCAAAGAGGGGCTGCCGCAGGGTAGCGTGACGCTCTCTGGTCGTAACGTGAAGGTGATACAGGAAGTGAACGACGCACCGCTGCCGGTGGCGTTTGATACCCTCAACCTGAGTGCCGATCTGCATAACAACCGCGCGGAGCTTGGGTGGCTTATCCGTCTGACCAATAATGGTCAGTTTGACGGGCAGGTGCAGATTACCGATCCGCAAGGACGCCGTAATCTCGCCGGTAACGTTAATATCCGCAATTTTAACCTGGCGATGGCCAACCCGATTTTCTCACGTGGAGAAAAAGCGGAGGGGATGCTCAGCGCGAACCTGCGCCTGGCGGGCAATGCGCAAAGCCCGCAGCTGTTTGGCCAGATGCAGCTTAACGGCGTGGATATCGACGGCAACTTTATGCCGTTTGATATGCAGCCAAGCCAGATTGCGATGAACTTCAACGGCATGAGCTCGACCCTCGCCGGGGTGGTGCGTACCCAGCAGGGGCAAATCAACCTCAGCGGCGACGCCGACTGGAGCCAGCTTGATAACTGGCGGGCCCGTGTTGCGGCCAAAGGCAGCAAGGTGCGGATCACCGTACCGCCGATGGTACGTCTGGACGTATCCCCGGATATTGTCTTTGAAGCCACCCCAAGCCTCTTCACGCTGGACGGCAACGTGGACGTACCGTGGGCACGCATCGTGGTGCACGAGGTGCCTGAGAGCGCGGTGGGCGTCTCCAGTGACGAAGTCATGCTCAATGAAAATCTCAAACCCGTTGAGCAGAAGAGCGCCGGTATTCCGATCAACAGTAACCTCACCGTTCACGTCGGCAATAACGTGCGTCTGGATGCGTTTGGGCTGAAGGCGAGACTGACAGGGGATCTGAAAGTCGCGCAGGACAAGCAGGGGCTGGGGCTGAACGGCCAAATCAATATTCCTGAAGGGCGCTTCCATGCCTATGGTCAGGATCTGATTGTGCGTAAAGGTGAACTGCTGTTCTCCGGCCCACCGGATCAGCCACTGCTCAATATCGAAGCGATTCGTAACCCGGAAGCCACCGAAAACGACGTTATTGCGGGTGTTCGCGTTACCGGCTCTGCTGATGAGCCGAAGGCGGAGATCTTCTCCGACCCGGCAATGTCCCAACAGGAAGCCTTGTCTTACCTGCTGCGTGGGCAAGGACTGGAGAGCGGCCAGAGCGACAGTGCAGCGATGACCTCGATGTTAGTGGGTCTGGGGGTTGCACAAAGTGGGCAGGTTGTGGGTAAAATCGGCGAGACGTTCGGCGTAAGCAATCTGGCACTGGACACCCAGGGCGTGGGTGACTCCTCGCAAGTGGTGGTCAGTGGCTATGTACTGCCGGGTCTGCAGGTAAAATATGGCGTGGGGATCTTTGACTCACTGGCAACACTCACGTTACGCTATCGCCTTATGCCTAAGCTATATCTGGAAGCAGTGTCCGGCGTAGACCAGGCACTTGATCTGCTCTATCAGTTTGAGTTTTAGCAATGCGAATATTTGTCTACGGCAGTTTACGAACCAAGCAAGGCAACAGTCACTGGATGACCAATGCCCTGCTGCTGGGGAATTACAATATCGAGAACTACCAGTTGTATAGCCTGGGCCACTATCCAGGCGCGGTTCCTGGGGAAGGAACAGTACAGGGTGAAGTTTATCGTATTGATAATGCTACACTTGCCGAACTTGATGCCTTGCGCACCAGGGGCGGTGAATACGCTCGCCAGTTGATCCAGACGCCGTATGGAAGTGCGTGGATGTACGTCTACCAGCGTCCGGTCGAGGGGTTAAAGCGGATTGTAAGCGGTAACTGGTTAGACAGAGACCAGTACTGAAAAAAACAACGCCACCGTCAGGTGGCGTTGTTTTTTATGGGCTTAGCTGTCTTCTGTGCTTCGGCGTCGGGTCAAAAACAGCGGAACAAAAAGCATGATGTACGGAGCAACCAGCCATATCAGACACAGGGCGCGTGAAAAGCCGTAGTAGTTGATGCACCGCGTATTGCTTGAAATGACGGGAATAAAAAACAGTAAAAACAGCAAAATGGCATAATCGCTACGGTAGGGGATCCATAAATAAAACAAAAACCAGGCGAGCTGGAATGTCATGATGCAGAGATACTGCCATTTGCTGTCTTTGCCGTAACAGTCAAACGCCTTTATGTAGCCCATCTTTATGCTTTGAAGAAAGAAACGTAGCATGTAAAACGCCCACAATCGCGATGGTCAGGAGTGTGCTGGCCAGCAACTCGATTAAAAAATAGCTATGGGTGATATTAGTAGCACCTGAGCTCAGGGTATGCCGTTTACTCTACCCGCTGTGCATTGCAACAAAAAGGGTAGACACACCTGTCTTCATAAAGCCCTGAAGCAGACACGAAACGGGCATATTCGTCGGTAATTGTTTTAACGCAGCGAGTAGGGCAAAAGCAGGCTATTAATAGCGTTAGATAATATCAAAGACCTCTATCGGTAAATATCAGGCCATCACTCTCATAATACCCTGCAAGCTCTTCAAACAGGTCGGCTCTGCCGGGGACAAAACCTGGGGTCACAAGCTCATATATTCTGCTGGTTCCTTGAAATGGTAGCCGCTATGCCGTATTTAGCGTGCCAGTGTCGCGTCAGACGCAAGGCACAAAAAAGCCCCGACTCGCGGGGCCTTATTATTCAGCGGTAAGAATTACTTCTTCGCAGCGCGTTCGAAAGAGGAGATGATTTCCGCTTTCGCTGCTTCTGCGTTTTCCCAGCCGTCAACTTTAACCCACTTGCCTTTTTCGAGGTCTTTGTAGTGCTCGAAGAAGTGAGTGATCTGTGCTTTCAGCAGTTCTGGCAGGTCGTTCACATCTTTGATGTGATCGTACTCTTTGCTCAGTTTGGTGTGCGGAACAGCAACCAGTTTCGCATCTTCACCAGATTCGTCGGTCATTTTCAGCACGCCAACAGGACGGCAGCGAATGACTGCGCCTGGCTGCAGTGGGTATGGCGTTGGAACCAGTACGTCAACCGGGTCACCGTCCAGAGACAGGGTGTGGTTGATGTAACCGTAGTTGCATGGGTAGAACATGGCGGTAGACATGAAACGGTCTACAAACAGTGCACCGCTCTCTTTGTCCACTTCGTATTTGATAGGATCTGCGTTAGCCGGGATTTCGATAACTACGTAGATGTCTTCTGGCAGTTCTTTACCCGCAGGGACGTTGAGTAAGCTCATGTCTGTGTCCTTTAAAATGGATGGTAAACAAGTGGCAGGTATTATAGCCAACTGGCGCTGAATGTCTCCGCCTGTTTTCGTCTTCTCTCCACGTTCTCCCCACTTTTCAGACCGATTCCATGACAGGAAAATCCATAAACTCAGCCGCTTTTTTAATGGTGAAATGAAAGCGATTACAAACTTGTGATTAACGTTTTATTCACTTTTCTGAAGTGTGATGTAACGCAATTCGTTACATATTTCATTGGCTATAGTCATTTCGCAGAACATCTTTTAACCAACAATAAACACCCCTACGAGGACGTTCATATGTGGAAGCGCTTACTTCTTGTCACAGCAGTTTCGGCAGCCATGTCGTCTATGGCGATGGCCGCCCCTTTAACCGTAGGTTTTTCCCAGGTCGGCTCTGAATCCGGCTGGCGAGCGGCAGAAACCAACGTTGCGAAAAGCGAGGCCCAGAAACGCGGTATCACCCTGAAAATCGCCGATGCGCAGCAAAAACAGGAAAACCAGATCAAAGCCGTGCGGTCATTTATCGCCCAGGGCGTTGATGCCATCTTTATTGCGCCGGTCGTGGCCACTGGATGGGAGCCGGTCCTGAAGGAAGCGAAAGACGCTGAGATCCCGGTTGTTTTGCTCGATCGTTCCATTGATGTAAAAGACAAATCTCTCTATATGACCACCGTCACCGCCAACAACGTTCTCGAGGGCCAATTAATTGGTGACTGGCTGGTGAAACAGGTGGATGGCAAGCCGTGTAACGTCGTTGAGTTGCAGGGGACCGTCGGGGCGAGCGTGGCCATCGATCGTAAGAAAGGCTTCGCGGAGGCCATCGCCAAAGCGCCAAACATTAAGATTATCCGCTCTCAGTCCGGCGACTTTACCCGCAGTAAAGGTAAAGAGGTTATGGAGAGCTTTATCAAGGCTGAAAACAACGGCAAGAACATCTGCATGGTTTACGCCCACAACGATGACATGGTGATCGGGGCTATCCAGGCCATCAAAGAAGCGGGGCTGAAGCCGGGCAAAGATATCCTCACTGGCTCTATCGATGGCGTGCCGGATATCTATAAAGCGATGATGGACGGCGAAGCGAACGCCAGCGTGGAGCTGACGCCAAACATGGCTGGCCCGGCATTCGATGCGCTGGAGAAATTCAAGAAAGACGGCACCCTGCCTGAAAAAGTGACGATCACCAAATCAACGCTCTACCTGCCTGACACCGCGAAAGAAGAGTTAGAGAAGAAGAAAAATATGGGCTACTAAGGCCTTTTCCCTCGCCCCTTACCCCCCTCCTCTCCCCAGAGGGGAGAGGGTGTACAAGGGCGGGTAGACTGGCATGAACATTTCCCTCTCCCCAACCGGGAGAGGGCGAGGGTGAGGGGGAAACATGACCGACACACAACACCAGGAAATCCTCCGCACAGAGGGCTTAAGCAAGTTTTTCCCCGGTGTAAAAGCGCTGGATAACGTTGATTTTAGCCTGCGACGCGGTGAGATTATGGCGCTGCTGGGAGAGAACGGTGCGGGAAAATCGACGCTGATTAAGGCACTTACCGGCGTTTACCATGCCGATCGCGGCACAATCTGGCTAGAAGGCAACGCCATTTCGCCAAAAAACACCGCCCATGCACAACAGCTGGGGATTGGGACGGTTTACCAGGAAGTGAACCTGCTGCCGAATATGTCGGTGGCGGATAACCTGTTTATCGGCCGTGAGCCAAGACGCTTCGGCCTGCTGCGACGCAAAGAGATGGAAGCGCGGGCCACCAGGCTGATGGAATCCTATGGCTTCTCCCTGGACGTTCGCGAACCGCTGAACCGTTTTTCCGTCGCGATGCAGCAAATTGTCGCGATTTGCCGGGCGATCGATCTCTCCGCGAAAGTGCTGATCCTCGATGAGCCCACCGCGAGCCTGGATACCCAGGAAGTCGAAATGCTCTTTACCCTGATGCGCCAGCTGCGCGATCAGGGGGTAAGCCTGATCTTCGTCACCCACTTCCTCGATCAGGTGTATGAGGTCAGCGATCGCATCACGGTGCTGCGCAACGGCAGCTTTGTCGGCTGCCGCGAAACCCGCGAGCTGCCGCAGATAGAACTGGTCAAAATGATGCTGGGCCGCGAGCTGGAAACCAACGCGCTTCAGCGCGCAGGCCGCACGTTGCTCAGCGATAAACCGGTCGCGGCCTTCAGCGATTTTGGCAAAAAAGGGGTGATCTCGCCCTTTAATCTGGACGTGCGGCCCGGTGAAATTGTCGGGCTGGCGGGCCTGCTGGGTTCCGGGCGCACCGAAACCGCCGAGGTGATCTTCGGGATCAAACCTGCGGACAGCGGCAGCGCGCTGATCAAAGGTAAACCGCAGACCCTGCGATCGCCGCATCAGGCCTCCTGCCTGGGCGTGGGCTTCTGCCCGGAAGACAGGAAAACCGATGGCATAATTGCCGCCGCCTCGGTGCGGGAAAATATCATTCTGGCTCTGCAGGCGCAGCGCGGATGGCTACGCCCCATCCCGCGGAAAGAGCAAAACGCCATTGCCGAGCGATTTATCCGTCAGCTCGGTATACGTACGCCGAGCGCTGAACAGCCCATTGAATTTCTCTCCGGTGGCAACCAGCAGAAGGTATTGCTGTCACGCTGGCTGCTGACTAAACCCCAGTTCCTGATCCTCGATGAACCGACGCGCGGTATCGACGTTGGGGCGCACGCCGAAATTATCCGGCTTATCGAAACGCTGTGTGCAGACGGTCTGGCGCTGCTGGTTATTTCATCCGAGCTGGAAGAGCTGGTGGGGTATGCCGATCGCGTCATCATCATGCGCGATCGTAAGCAGGTGGCAGAGATCCCGCTGGATAAACTGTCCGTTCCGGCAATCATGAATGCCATCGCGGCGTAAGGAGTTAATCGTGATGCCCCGTTCGCTTCCGCAAACCGGTGCAACCAGGCGCCGCTTCACCTGGCCTACCGGCACGCCGCAAATTATCGCGTTGCTGCTGGTGCTGCTGATCGATAGCCTGGTCGCCCCGCATTTCTTTCAGATTATCGTGCAGGATGGCCGGCTGTTTGGCAGTCCGATAGACATTTTAAACCGCGCCGCCCCGGTGGCGCTTCTGGCCATTGGTATGACGCTGGTGATCGCCACCGGCGGGATTGACCTCTCCGTCGGTGCGGTGATGGCCATCGCCGGCGCCACGGCAGCGTCCATGACCGTCGCCGGGCACAGCCTGCCGGTGGTGCTGCTGGCTGCATTAGGTACCGGGGTGCTGGCCGGACTGTGGAACGGCATTCTGGTGGCGGTCCTGAAAATTCAGCCGTTTGTCGCCACTCTCATCCTGATGGTGGCTGGACGCGGTGTGGCACAGCTTATCACCTCGGGTCAGATTGTGACCTTCAACTCCCCCGGTCTGGCATGGCTTGGCAGCGGTAAGTTGTTCTTCTTTCCGACGCCGATCGTTATTGCGCTGGTCACATTAGTGGTGTTCTGGCTCTTTACCCGTAAAACGGCGCTGGGCATGTTCATTGAAGCGGTCGGAATTAACATCCGTGCGGCGCGAAACGCCGGGGTTAATACACGGCTGATGGTTATGCTGACCTATGTGCTGAGCGGCATTTGCGCCGCCATTGCCGGGGTGATCGTCGCGGCGGACATCCGTGGTGCGGATGCCAACAACGCCGGGTTATGGCTGGAGCTAGATGCGATCCTGGCGGTGGTTATCGGTGGCGGATCGCTGATGGGCGGGCGGTTTAATCTGTTGCTCTCGGTGATCGGCGCGCTGATTATTCAGGGTATGAATACCGGGATCCTGCTCTCCGGTTTTCAGCCGGAACTCAACCAGGTGGTGAAAGCGGTGGTCGTGCTCTGCGTGCTGATCGTCCAGTCGCCGCGCTTTGTCAGCATCATTAAAGGGATCCGTGGCCATGATAAAACGTAATTTACCGTTAATGATCACCCTGGGCGTGTTTGTGCTGGGTTATCTCTACTGCCTGACGCAATTCCCGGGCTTTGCCTCTACCCGGGTGATTTGCAACATTCTGACGGATAACGCCTTTTTAGGCATTATCGCCGTTGGCATGACCTTTGTGATCCTCTCCGGCGGGATCGATCTCTCGGTTGGGTCGGTGATCGCTTTCACGGGCGTATTCCTCGCAAAAGCGATCGGTTTCTGGGGGATCTCGCCGCTGCTGGCTTTCCCGCTGGTGCTGGTGATGGGCTGCGCGTTTGGCGCATTTATGGGGCTTTTGATCGACGCGCTGAAAATTCCGGCTTTTATTATCACCCTCGCCGGCATGTTCTTCCTGCGCGGCGTAAGCTACCTGGTCTCGGAAGAATCGATTCCGATTAACCATCCTGTCTACGACACGCTCTCCAGCCTGGCGTGGAAAATCCCCGGCGGCGGTCGTCTGAGCGCGATGGGGTTGCTGATGCTGGGCGTGGTGGTGGTGGGGATCTTCCTTGCCCACCGTACCCGGTTTGGTAATCAGGTCTATGCCATTGGCGGCAGTGCCACCTCGGCAAACCTGATGGGGATCTCCACCCGCAGCACCACAATCCGCATCTATATGCTCTCGACCGGACTGGCGACGCTGGCGGGGATCGTCTTCTCGATTTATACCCAGGCGGGTTATGCCCTGGCAGGCGTCGGGGTGGAACTTGATGCCATCGCCTCGGTGGTGATTGGCGGCACGTTGCTCAGCGGCGGCGTTGGCACGGTGCTGGGGACGCTGTTCGGCGTGGCGATCCAGGGACTGATCCAGACCTATATCAACTTTGACGGCACGCTCAGTTCATGGTGGACCAAGATCGCCATTGGCATTCTGTTGTTTATTTTTATCGCCCTGCAGCGCGGCCTGACGGTGCTCTGGGAGAACCGACAAAGCTCGCCTGTTACCCGTGTAAACATTTCAGTAACAGAGCCATAACACGCTGAATTTGCTTAAAGTCTAAACATTTTCCGGTAGCGGCCGATACTCTTTTTTTATGCCCAGAAATATCTCGCTACCGGAAATAATATCATGCTTAAAACGCTATCGATTCGTACCGGCTTGCTCTCTTTACTGGCCGTTATGACCCTTCTGCTGCTGATTGTCAGCGGCATTGGCATTTATGCCCTCACACAGAGTTCTTCATCACTCCAGCGCATCAACCACCTTCAGGGTGAGCAGATGGTGCAGCTTAATTCTGGCTATACCCTGATCCTGCGCGCGCGTAATGAAGCGGGTCAGGCGGTCCGGATGATGGAAATCGGCATGCTGGATGATGCGGCCAAATCGGTGAAAAACATCAATCAGGAGATTGCCCAGGCCCGTAAAACGCTGAAAGGCGTGATCGACGGCGGGGTGGCGGATGAGCAGGGACAAAAACTGCTGGATAAGGTGGCCGCGAGCCTGGCGACCTATAACCAGCAGGGGATCGACCCGATGCTGAAAGCCCTGAACGATCAGAGCGCAGACAGCTATTACGATCTGCTGGAGAACACGCTGATCCCGGTGGCGGCGCAGTTTGATAATGATATGCAGGTCTTTCAGAAATGGAGCGAAGCGCGCGGGAAAGCGGAAGTGAAGGCCGTGCAGTCGAGCAAAAACCGGGTACTGATCCTGATCGTGGTGGCCGCGCTGCTGACGGCTGGCATTATTGTGCTGGCGTGGCTGGTACTGCGTCACATGCTGCTCAAACCGCTTTCGGCGTCCATTGCTCAGCTGGAGAACGTGGCGGCGGGCGATTTAACCCATACGCTGAATGACCCGGCGAGCCAGGAGTTTAACCGCCTGAACGCGGCCATTGAGGGGATGCGGCAGTTTCTGATGAACTCGGTTTTACGGGTACGTGATGCCAGCTCGCAAATTGATACCGGCAGCCGCGAACTGACGGCGGGGAACATGGATCTTGCCCAGCGCACGGAATCCACCGCGACATCGCTTGAGCAGACGGCCGCCAGCATGGAAGAGATCACCGCCACGGTGAAACTCAATGCAGACAACGCCGAGCAGGCGCACCAGTTGGCGAAATCCGTGTCTGACACCGCCGATCACGGCAGCGAAATGGTCTGCTACGTCATTGAAAAAATGCGTGATATCGCCGGCAGTTCGGCACGCATCGCCGATATTCTGAGCGTCATTGATGGCATTGCCTTCCAGACCAATATTCTGGCGCTGAACGCCTCGGTGGAAGCGGCGCGCGCGGGTGAGCAGGGGCGCGGGTTTGCCGTTGTCGCCGGTGAAGTGCGAAACCTCGCCAGCCGCAGCGCTGACGCAGCAAAAGAGATCCGTTCGCTTATCAGTGATTCTCAGACCCACGTAAACGAAGGCAGCGAGCTGGCGCAGCAGGCTGGCGAAACGATGGATGAGATCGCAACAGAAGTACTGCGCATGACCAAACTGATGCGCGAGATTGCGACCGCGTCCCAGGAGCAGAGTCGCGGCATTGAGCAGGTGAATATTGCCGTGAATCAGATGGACGAAACCGCGCAGCAGAATGCGGCGCTGGTCCAGCAATCTTCTGCCGCGACGCGCTCGCTGGAAGAGCAATCGCGTCAGCTGATGGACGCCATGGCATCATTTAAACTGACGGCTCAGACAGCGGCATAATATTTTCCCGCCCCGGCGCATTCTGTGTCGGGGTTTTATGTGTCGCTGAATTTAATGCGCCAATATTATCGTGAATATCGCCCATTAATATTTCCAGAGACTGGGTTAATGCTAATGCATTTTCAGTCGGCTCAAGATATAACCCTTTGCGGAAAAATAGCGGCTCGTCAAACAGCTGATTAAAGCGTTTTAATGCCAGACTCACCGCGGGGCGCGACATCTCCAGACGTACAGAGGCTTTTGCCATACTGCCGCAGCGGACCACTTCAATAAAAACAGGGATAAGATTTAAATCAATGCCGGTATTAGCACGGGAATAATTTTTCATGACGATTAGGCTCCAGGAAATATTTGTCAAACTGTTATGGAAATAATGCAGGAGCAAAACCGAATATTAAAGCGTGTTTTTTATAAATACTTATACGGTAAAATATATAAATGAAGCGGGGAGCCTGAAGGGCTCCCCGTGTTATGGGTTATGCGTCCGGATACTCACGGATAAAACGTTCAACGTCATCAACCATATGGGTGTTGCCGACAAAGAACGAACGACGCTGGTGCAGGCTTTCCGGCACGATGTCCAGAATACGCTCTTTACCGTCGCTCGCCTTGCCGCCAGCCTGTTCGGCCAGGAACGCCATTGGGTTGCATTCATACAGCAGACGCAGCTTGCCGTCAGGGTGGCTTGCCGTGCTTGGGTAGAGGTAGATACCGCCTTTCAGCAGGTTGCGGTGGAAGTCAGCAACCAGCGAGCCGATATAGCGGGACGTGTACGGGCGCTGAGTGGCTTTATCTTCTTCCTGGCAGAACTTGATGTATTTCTTCACGCCGTTCGGGAATCGGATGTAGTTGCCTTCGTTGATGGAGTAGGTATTGCCCTTCTCCGGGAAGCGCATACGTTCCTGGCTCAGGCAGAAAACGCCCAGCGAGGGATCGTAAGTAAAGGCGTGAACGCCGCAGCCCGTGGTGTACACCAGCATGGTGGAGGAGCCATAAACGACGTAACCGGCCGCCACCTGGTTACTGCCCGGCTGCAGGAAATCTTCCTCTGTCACCGGCGTGCCAACAGGCGTGACGCGGCGGTAGATGGAGAAAATGGTACCGACAGAAACGTTAACGTCGATGTTAGAGGAACCGTCCAGCGGATCCATCAGCACAACGTATTTAGCGTGTTCACACCCTTCGAAAACGACAATTTCATCTTCTTCTTCGGAGGCGATACCCGCCACGATGTCGCGCGCGCGCAGTGCAGCTTTCAGTTTTTCATTTGCGAACAGATCGAGTTTCTGTTGAACCTCGCCCTGAACGTTCTCGGCACCGCTGGCACCCAGGATATCGACCAGACCGGCCTTGTTGATATCACGGTGGATGATCTTAGCGCCCAGCTTTATTGCCGACAGCAAAGCAGTGAGTTCACCCGTAGCATGAGAAAACTCGTGCTGCTTTTCGACAATAAATTCACCTAACGTTTTCATAACACTTTCCCTGCATCTTTGTGAGTAGAGCGATTGTATGTTCACTAAAACGACTAAAGCCCAACAATCTTAACAAACATTCAAATATTAGCGCAGAGGTGAATCGCGCCAGCAATATACGGATTTACCTGAAATGCGTTTCGCTGTCGCTGACATGTGAGTAAAATGTGCGCCACATTGAAGAAGGATAGTGACGTATGCGCATTCATATATTGGGGATTTGTGGCACTTTCATGGGCGGACTGGCAATGCTGGCGCGCTCTCTGGGCCATGAAGTGACAGGTTCGGACGCCAATGTGTATCCGCCGATGAGCACGCTTCTGGAGAAACAGGGCATCTCTCTGATTCAGGGATACGATGCCAGCCAGCTGGATCCTGAGCCGGATCTGGTGATCATTGGCAACGCCATGACCCGCGGTAATCCGTGCGTTGAGGCGGTTCTGGAACGCAACATTCCGTTCATGTCTGGCCCGCAGTGGCTGCATGATTTCGTGCTGCGCGACCGTTGGGTCGTTGCCGTAGCCGGAACGCATGGCAAAACCACGACCGCCGGAATGGCGACCTGGATCCTCGAAGCCTGTGGTTATAAGCCAGGTTTTGTAATCGGGGGTGTACCGGGTAATTTCGATGTTTCTGCGCGTCTGGGTGACAGCCCGTTCTTCGTGATCGAAGCCGACGAGTATGACTGCGCGTTCTTCGACAAGCGCTCCAAGTTCGTGCACTACTGCCCGCGGACGCTGATCCTCAACAACCTTGAGTTCGATCACGCGGATATTTTTGACGATCTGAAAGCGATTCAGAAACAGTTCCACCATCTGGTGCGCATCGTTCCGGGTCAGGGCCGCATCATCCTGCCGGAAAACGACATCAACCTGAAGCAAACCCTGGCGATGGGATGCTGGAGCGAGCAGGAGCTGGTGGGCGAGCAGGGACACTGGCAGGCGAAAAAACTCAACGCGGATGCCTCCGAGTGGGAAGTGCTGCTCGACGGTGAGAAAGTGGGTGAGGTGAAGTGGGGCCTGGTGGGCGAGCACAACATGCACAACGGCCTGATGGCGATTGCCGCGGCACGTCATGTGGGCGTTCAGCCTGCGGATGCGGCGGATGCGTTAGGCTCGTTCATTAACGCCCGCCGTCGTCTGGAGCTGCGCGGTGAAGCCCACGGCGTCACGGTGTATGACGATTTTGCGCATCACCCGACCGCCATTCTGGCGACGCTTGCGGCCTTACGCGGCAAAGTCGGCGGGACCGCCCGCATTCTGGCCGTGCTGGAACCGCGTTCGAACACCATGAAAATGGGCATCTGCAAAGACGATCTTGCGCCATCCTTAGGGCGTGCCGATGAAGTCTTCCTGCTGCAGCCGCAGCATATTCCGTGGCAGGTGGCCGAAGTGGCCGATGCCTGCATTCAGCCTGCGCACTGGAGTGCGGATGTGGATGCGCTGGCGGATATGGTGGTGAAAGCCGCACAGCCAGGCGATCACATTCTGGTGATGAGCAACGGCGGTTTTGGTGGGATCCATCAGAAGCTGCTGGACGGTCTGGCGAAGAAAGCGCAGGCGGTCGCCGAGTAAAAAAAAGCCCGGTAGCGCTCACGCTTATCGGGCTTTTTCTCCCTCGCCCACAGGGAAAGGGGCGAGGTTAAGGGCACTCAACGATGCTGTGCTTACTCTTCGTTTTCAGACAGCTCACGCAGATACTGGAAAATCAGGCGTGCAGACTTCGGCGGCTTGTTCGCCTCTTTCTCTTTCTGGGCATTGCGGATCAACGAACGCAGCTGCTGGCGATCGGCATCCGGCCACAGGTTCAGTACTTCCGGTACCGCATCATCACCTTGTTCAATCAGACGATCGCGGATCTGCTCAAGCTTATGGAACAGCGCAACCTGCTGGTTGTGGCGGTTTTTCAGTTTGTCCAGCGCCTGGCGGATCGGTTCAACGTCACGCTGACGCAGCATTTTACCGATAAGCTGAAGCTGACGGCGACGGCCTTCTTTCTTGATTTTCTGTGCCAGTTCAATGGCATCGCGCAGATCCTGGTCGAGCGGGAGTTTATCCAGCGCGTTTTTACCCAGTTCTACCATTTCCGCGCCAAGCTGTTTTAACTCTTCGGCGTCACGTTTAATTTCACTTTTACTGACCCAGATGATCTCATCATCTTCGTCTTCGATGTCATCACCGGGAACGTCGTCGAGCCAGTCTTCGGGCTGCTTAGTCATGTCAGGCTCCTTAAAAAAAGAGGCTAATGTTACCAGTTAAGACGCGCACTGAAAAACGGTTCTCTGTTAGACTTCAATTAACTCTCTCTTACAGTATGGCATTTGCGATGAAAGTAACCTCACAAGTTGAAGCGCAGCGTAAGATTCTGGAAGAAGCCGTCTCCACCGCGCTGACGCTCGCTTCAGGTAAATCAGATGGCGCCGAAGTGGCGGTAAGCAAAACCACCGGCATCAGCGTCAGCACCCGCTACGGCGAAGTGGAAAATGTAGAATTCAACAGCGATGGCGCCCTGGGGATCACGGTTTATCACCAGAATCGCAAAGGCAGCGCGTCATCGACCGATCTCAGCCCGGATGCCATTGCCCGTACGGTGCAGGCTGCGCTGGATATTGCGCGTTACACCTCGCCCGATCCTTACGCCGGCGTTGCCGACAAAGAGCTGCTGGCATTCGATGCCCCGGATCTCGATCTTTTCCACCCGGCGGAAGTGACGCCGGACGAAGCGATCGAACTGGCTGCCCGTGCCGAGCAGGCGTCTCTGAAGGCCGATAAACGCATCACCAATACCGAAGGCGGAAGTTTTAACAGCCACTACGGTATCAAAGTGTTTGGTAACAGCCACGGGATGCTGCAGGGCTACTGCTCAACGCGCCATTCGCTCTCCAGCTGCGTTATCGCTGAAGAGAATGGGGATATGGAGCGTGATTACGCCTACACCATCGGTCGCGCGCTGGGCGATTTGCAGTCTCCTGAGTGGGTTGGTGCAGAATGCGCGCAGCGCACGCTGTCCCGTCTGTCGCCACGTAAACTCTCCACCATGAAAGCCCCGGTCATTTTTGCCAATGAAGTGGCGACCGGCCTGTTTGGCCACCTGGTGGGGGCAATTGCCGGGGGCTCCGTTTACCGTAAATCGACGTTCCTGCTCGACTCGCTGGGCAAGCAGATCCTGCCGGAATGGTTGACCATTGAAGAGCATCCGCACCTGCTGAAAGGGCTGGCCTCGACGCCGTTCGACAGCGAAGGTGTGCGCACCGAACGCCGCGATATCATCAAAGACGGCATTCTGACGCAGTGGCTGCTGACCAACTACTCTGCGCGCAAGCTGGGGCTGAAAAGCACCGGTCACGCGGGCGGCATTCACAACTGGCGAATCGCGGGTCAGGGCCTGAGCTTTGAGCAGATGCTTAAAGAGATGGGCACCGGTCTGGTCGTCACCGAGTTAATGGGCCAGGGCGTAAGCGGCATTACCGGCGATTACTCGCGCGGCGCGGCGGGCTTCTGGGTTGAGAACGGTGAAATTCAGTATCCGGTAAGCGAAATTACCATCGCCGGCAACCTGAAAGACATGTGGCGCAATATTGTTACTGTCGGTAACGATATTGAAACACGTAGCAATATACAGTGTGGTTCAGTCCTCTTACCGGAGATGAAAATCGCCGGGCAGTAATACCCGTAAAGGCGTTTTAATAATAAAAAAGGAAGTGAGCAATGCGTAAACACCTGTTAGCGATCGTCGCAGCGTCAACGCTGGTTCTTGGTTCTTCTGCGTTTGCTGCCGATCTTGAAGACGACATGGGCATCCTCAGTGAAAACCTGAAGGTGGTGCAGAAAACGGACAATGCGGCGGAAATGAAAGGCGCATTGACCAAAATGCGTGAAGCGGCACTGGACGCGCAGAAATCCACGCCGCCAAAGCTGGAAAATAAAGCGGCAGACAGCGCTGAGATGAAAGACTACCGCCACGGCTTTGACGTGCTGGTCGGTCAGATTGACGGTGCACTGAAGCTTGCCAACGAAGGCAAAGTGAAGGAAGCCCAGGCGGCAGCTGACCAGTTTGTGACTACGCGTAATACCTATCACAAAAAGTATCGTTAATTCTCGGTACGCGCTTTCCCCGTGCGGGGGCGGTTAATCGCCCCCGCATGTTTGCTTTCCGGGCATAAGAAAACCTTATCCACCTCACATATTTGCACGTCTGCCCATAATCTTTTTCGCTCCCACGCCCCCTTAATTGCCGTCAGATAGCGTGATATTCATCACGTAAATACAGTGATTTATCTATATTCAGCATATTTATGTGGCACAGATCACTGCCGGTGCTCGCCTTTCCACTTCGAAGTGGAAAACAACTCGCTACAAACAATTCCCCCCCAACGTTAGTTTTATTCCAGAGCCATTAACGGGGTAAGACGAGTGATTAACGGAGCGGTAATGAACGACGTTGGAGATCAGGCGGTGCAAACAGAGCAGCTCGCTAACACCATGCTGGCGCAGGTGTATGCCCTGCTGGCCCGGCACAACATCATCCCCAACGCAGTACAGGAACAGATGCTCACCTCCCACGTTCGCGCGATGGCGCACCGGTCCGTGACCGGCGAGCCGCTGCCGGAGGTTGAAGCCGAGCTGTTCGACGAAATTTCTCCCGATTCAATGCGGCTTGCCCGTGAAGTGGTCGCGCAGTTTGGCAACCTTCCTGATGAAGAGGCCTGGCTGCTCTCCGTTCACTTCGAAGTCGCGAAAGACAACCTTTAAGGAGCAACACATGGAACAGATTACAGTCGTGATTGGCGATCGCCTGGGTAAAGGTCAGAAAGTGGCGGCAGGCGTTGAAAAAGCCGGTGGACGTGCGGTTGTCGTGCCGGGTGTGGCGGCAGACATGAAGCTCGGTGACGTGATGAAAGCGGAAAATGCCACCTTCGGCATCTCCTTCTGCGGCAGCGGCGGCGCGGGTGCCATCACCGCACAAACCAAATATGGCTACAAAGCCAAATACGGCATGCGTTCAGTGGATGAAGGCGTCACCGCCATCAATGAAGGCTGCAATGTGCTGGGCTTTGGCTTTATGGATAAAGAAGAGCTGGGCGAGCGTCTGGTTCAGGCGTGGCAGAAGAAACACGGCGCATAAGCATGAAAGAACAGTTCACAACCACGGTGAGAGTGAAGGGCAAAGGCGACGCTAAAGCGCGCGCCTTTGCTGATGCGCTCAACCACGTTCAGGCCGCGGTGATGAAAGCCTCACCGCATATCTTACTGCGTATTGAGCCACAGGATGTGCAGGTCGTTCAGGCGCAAGAAGCGGTGCGTAAAGAAGCTTTTCTGTTCTTCTTTTTGCGCCGGGAAAGACGCACCTACAGCGTGGAGCTGGATGTGACCGTCAACGTGACTGCCATCAATCTCGACCAGGTGGATTTCGTCACGCAACGCTGATTATTCATAAAAGGGCAGACTGATGTTCTTAATTATATTAATAAAATCGCTCATCATTGGCGGCCTGGTTGGCGTCGGTGTGGGGGCCGGGGCTGCACGCATGTTTCATGCGCCTACCACTCAGGGTATGGGCGCGTTTCGTACGTTGGGGGAACTGAACTCCTGTGAAGGGGATCCGGCTTCTCACTTCTCCTTCGGGTTAGGCTTCTTCTTTAACGCCTGGGCCTCTTCCGTGGCTGCAGGTGCATTCACACAGGACGTTGACCACCGCATCATCCCGAACTGGGGTGCTGCAGCACTGATGATTAAAAACCGTAACGTCGGCGAAACGCTGCACGATCCGCGCAAAATGGCGATTGCCTGCGGCGTGATCGGCATGATTGTCGTCACCTTCCTTAACCTCACCGCCTCTTCTGTTCCGGCTGCGCTTCAGGTGACCGCCGTGAAGGTGCTGGTGCCTGCGGCAAACCTGCTGGTCAACACCGTGATGCCGGTGATCTTCTGGCTGGCCGCCATCGATGCGGGTAAAAAATCGGGCTTCTGGGCCACCATTTTTGGCGGCGCGGCGCAGCTGATCATGGGTAACGCCGTACCGGGTCTGGTGCTGGGTATCCTGATTGGTAAGGGCGTTGAAGAGAGCGGATGGAACCACGTCACCAAAGTGATGATGGCGGCCATCGTGGCGCTGTTCGTGCTGAGCGGTTTCTTCCGTGGCTTCGACATGAAGATGATCGAATCCTTCCATCTGACCGTGCCGAACTGGCTCGACATGATCCACAACGCGCTCAGCGGTAAATAACAGGAGCCTCGACATGGAACAGAATAAAGGGTTTTGGTATGCCGACTGGTCGTTCCCGATCTTCGTTGGCCTGCTCTCTTCCGGTGTTTTCGCCGGGACGCATATGTACTACCTCTACGGCATCGGCGCGTTCAACGAAGTGGCCTTCGTGGCGATGCTGAAAGCGGGGATGGATACCGGCGTTTACGGCGCGGTGGCGGCGTTCGGTGCCAGCTTCTTGTTCGCCCGTATTATCGAAGGGTCGCTGGTCGGTATCCTTGATATCGGCGGGGCGATCCAGACCGGGGTGGGCCTCGGGGTTCCGGCGCTGCTGCTGGGCGCGGGCATCATGTTCCCGGTGACCAACTTTATTGCCGCGCTGATCACCGGCCTGGTGATTGGCCTGGCAATTGGCTACGTCATCATCCTGGCGCGTAAGTTCACCATCAATCAGAGCAACTCCACCTACGGGGCGGACGTGATGATGGGGGCCGGTAACGCCTCCGGTCGTTTCCTCGGGCCGTTGATTATCCTCAGCGCCATGACCGCCTCCATTCCTATTGGTGTCGGCTCTCTGGTGGGTGCGCTGCTGTTCTATATCTGGCAGAAGCCGATTACCGGTGGCGCCATTCTCGGTGCAATGATTCTGGGCTGGCTGTTCCCGGTCGCCCTTTAATGCCCGCGGGCGCCCCGGCGCCCGCCTTATCAGGAGATCCTCATGTTTGATTTACTCCTGCGCCGTGCGCGCCTCACCGACGATACCCTGACCGATATCGCCATTCAGGACGGAAAAATCGCGGCGCTGGGCGACATTACCGCGGCCGCCCGCAAAACGGTTGAGTTGAACGGTGAAGTGTTCGTCAGCGCAGGCTGGATTGACTCCCACGTTCACTGCTACCCGAACTCCCCTATTTATCACGACGAACCGGACAGCGTGGGCATCGCCACCGGCGTGACCTCGGTGGTGGATGCCGGCAGTACCGGCGCGGATGACGTGGACGATTTTTATGAAATCACCCGTAAAGCCTCAACCGACGTTTATGCCTTACTGAACATCTCCCGCGTGGGGCTGATTGCCCAGAACGAACTGGCCAATATGGCCAACATTGATGCGAAGGCCGTGAAGCAGGCCGTTACGCGCTACCCGGATTTTATCGTTGGCCTGAAAGCGCGCATGAGCAGCAGCGTGGTCGGCGAAAACGGCATAACGCCGCTTGAGCGCGCGAAAGCCATCCAGGCAGAGAACGGCGACCTGCCGCTGATGGTGCACATCGGCAACAACCCGCCCAACCTCGATGAAATTGCCGACCTGCTCAGCTCAGGCGACATCATCACCCACTGCTACAACGGCAAGCCGAACCGCATTCTGACGCCATCCGGTGAACTGCGTGCGTCCATCACCTCCGCCCTGAAACGCGGTGTGCGCCTGGACGTCGGACACGGTACGGCGAGCTTTAGCTTTGAGGTGGCGAGACGCGCCATTGCGATGGGCATTTTGCCACACACCATCAGCTCGGATATTTACTGCCGCAACCGCATTAACGGCCCGGTAGGGTCGCTGGCAAGCGTGATGTCGAAGTTTCTCGCCATCGGCATGTCGCTGCCGCAGGTGATTGAGTGCGTCACCGCGAACGCCGCCGACGGGCTGCGTCTGACGCACAAAGGCCGTATTCAGCCAGGTCTTGATGCCGACCTGACGCTGTTCACGATAAAACGCCAGCCAACGCTGCTGGTGGATGCTGAAAATGACAGCCTGCAGGCTGAACACATTCTGGTGCCGCTTGCCGCCATCCGCGCAGGCAAGGGCTACATGACCGAACAAGGGAGCACGGAACATGCCTTCGATTTATGAGAAGTATCACTTAAAGCAAGTCATCAACACCTCAGGCCGTATGACGGCGCTGGGTGTCTCCACGCCGCGCCCGGACGTGGTGCAGGCGGCGATGGATGGCATGAATCACTATTTCGAGATGAAGGATCTGGTCAACAAAACCGGCGAATACATCGCGAAGCTGCTGGATGTGGAAGGGGCGACGGTGGTCTCCTGCGCGTCCGCGGGCATCGCCCAGTCCGTGGCGGCGGTGCTGGTCAAAGACAGCGACTGGCTGCTGGAGAACCTGCACGTCACCCCGATTGAGAACAACGAAATCGTGCTGCCGAAAGGCCATAACGTTAACTTTGGCGCACCGGTAGGCACCATGGTGGCGCTGGGCGGCGGCAAGCTGGTGGAAGCGGGCTACGCGAACGAATGCTCCGCCGATCAACTGGCGGCGGCCATCACGCCGCGTACCGCGGCCATTCTTTACATCAAGTCTCACCACTGCGTGCAGAAAAGCATGCTCAGCGTAGAGCAGGCGGCGGTGGTGGCGCGTAAGCACGATCTGCCGCTGATCGTGGATGCGGCCGCGGAAGAAGATCTTCACGTTTACTACCGCGCCGGTGCCGATCTGGTTATCTACAGCGGTGCGAAAGCGATTGAAGGGCCAACCAGCGGGCTGGTGATCGGCAAAACGCAGTATGTTGAGTGGGTGAAACGCCAGACGGCGGGGATTGGCCGCGCAATGAAAGTGGGTAAAGAGGGGATCCTCGGCCTCACCTGTGCCATCGAACACTACCTGACGGCGACCAAAGAGAGCGGCGAAGAGATGGTGGCGAAGATGACGCCCTTTATTGACGCGCTTAATACCCTTAACGGCGTGACGGCACGCGTGGTCTGGGATAGCGCCGGTCGCGATATCGCCCGTACCGAAATTAAGTTTGATGAAGCCACCACCGGTGTTGGCACCGGCGACCTGGTGACCGCGCTGAAGCAAGGCGAGTACGCCATTTACTTCCGTGGCTACAAGGCCAACGAAGGGATTATCGAAGCGGACGTGCGCAGCGTGAATGCCGATCAGCTGAACATTGTTTATCGCCGCATGAGTGAAGTGTTAGGACAGGAGAAAAAGGCATGAAACTGACCCCCAACTTTTACCGTGACCGCGTCTGCCTGAACGTGCTGGCAGGATCGAAAGCCAACGCCAGCGCCATTTACGAGGCGGCGGAAGGCCACGTGCTGGTGGGCGTGCTCTCCAAAAATTACCCGGATGTCGCCAGTGCGGTTGCCGATATGCGCGACTACGCTCAGCTTATCGATAATGCGCTCTCTGTGGGCCTCGGCGCAGGCGATCCGAACCAGTCCGGGATGGTCAGTGAGATCGCCCGTCAGGTGCAGCCGCAGCACGTTAACCAGGTGTTCACCGGCGTGGCAACCAGCCGTGCGCTGCTGGGGCAGAGTGAATCCGTGGTCAACGGCCTGGTCTCTCCGACCGGCACCGTTGGCAAGGTGAAAATCTCCACCGGTCCGCTGAGCAGCACGGCGCCGGACGGCATTGTGCCGGTTGAAACTGCGATTGCCCTGCTGAAAGATTTTGGCGGCAGCTCCATCAAATACTTCCCGATGGGAGGCCTGGCGTGTCGGGACGAATACCAGGCAGTGGCGGAAGCCTGCGCCCGTCACGATTTCTGGCTGGAGCCGACCGGTGGGATCGATCTGGAGAACTATGAAGCGATCCTGCAGATCGCCCTTGATGCGGGCGTGAGTAAAATCATTCCGCATATCTACAGCTCGATTATCGACAAAGCCAGCGGCGACACGCGTCCGGAAGATGTGCGTACGCTGCTGGAGATGACGAAGAAGCTGGCTAAGTAGTCTTTACCCCTCACCCCTAACCCTCTCCCCTTTGGGGAGAGGGTTAGGGGTGAGGGGCACAAACCGCACAAAACCAAAGGAGCCACCATGCACACCCGCAATCTGCTCGTCGCTTCACTCTCGTTACTCGCTACCACTGCCATCGCCCAGACCCATTACGCCTGGGTCGGGACGTACAACCCCAACGGCGAGGGGCTGTACCGCTTTACGGTCGATCCTCACACTGGCGCGCTGTCGAATAAAACGCTGGTCAGCACGCTGCCAAACGCCGCGCAGCTCACCGTCTCGCAGGATGGTAAGACGCTCTATCTGGCGAGCGAAGTGGAGCAGGGCGTGGTGCAGGCGCTGCGCGTGAGCGATAACGGTGAACTGAGCGAGCTTAATCAGGTGGCGTCCGGCGGGGCGGGGCCGGTCTATCTCTCCCTGACGCCAAAGGGTCACCACCTGCTGGTGGCGAACTACGTCAGCGGCTCGATTGCTGTTCTGCCCGTTAATGCAGACGGCAGTCTGGGGGAGGCCACGGACACGCATCAGGATCGGGGAGAGCCGGGCGCGGCGAAACCGGCGGCGGCGGTGGAAGGCAGTTTTGCCATTAGCGATCACAATGGCCCCCATGCGCACATGATCGCCGCCGATCCGCGCGGGAAATACGTTTTTTCTACCGATCTGGGTCTGGATCGTATCTACCAGTACCGTTTTGACGATCAAACAGGCAAGCTGACGCCGAACGATCCGCCGTTTATCAGTGCCTCCTCGAAAGGGGCCGGTCCGCGGCATTTCGTCTTTACGCCGAAAGGCGATGCGTTATGGCTGATTAACGAAGAGGCATCCACGCTCACGCACTATACGCTGGATGCCCGGGGCAGGCTGCAGGAGGGGAAAACCCTCTCCGCCCTGCCACACGGCTACAAAGGCACCAGCTTTGCCGCCGGGCTGGCACTCAGTGCCGATGGCAAACAGCTGTATGTGGCTAACCGTTTGCATAACAGCATCGGGCACTTTACCGTAACAGCGGATGGCACGCTGACGCATCAGGATGATGTGTGGACGCGTGGTGATTACCCGCGCACCCTGACGCTCGACAAACAGGGGCGCTGGCTGTACGTCATGAATCAGCGCAGCGACAACATTACCCGTTTTCGCGTGGCGCAGGACGGCAAACTCAGCGCCGAGCCGGACTATACCCCGGTCGGCAGCCCATCCCAGATGGTCATTTCACCCTAAGCCGTAAGAGGACAACCCCGTGCGATTTCCGAACCAACGTTTAGCGCAACTTTTCGATCTGTTGCAAAACGAGACGCTGCCGCAGGACGAACTGGCGCAGCGGCTGTCGGTCTCCACGCGAACCGTCCGCGCTGATATCACCGCCCTGAACGCGCTGCTGGCGAGCCACGGTGCGCAGTTTATTCTCAGCCGCGGCAATGGCTATCAGCTCAAAATTGACGATGCAGAACGCTATCAGCAGCTTCAGTCCTCCCACCCGCGCGCGCTGCGCATTCCCCGCACCGGGCCGGAGCGCGTGCACTATCTGGTGGTCCGTTTTCTTACCTCCGCGTTTTCGCTCAAGCTGGAGGATCTGGCGGATGAGTGGTTTGTCAGCCGTGCGACGCTGCAAAGTGACATGGTGGAAGTGCGCGAGTGGTTCCACCGTTACAACCTGACGCTGGAAACCCGACCGCGCCACGGCATGAAGCTGTTTGGCAGCGAGATGGCGACCCGCGCCTGTCTCACCGATCTGCTCTGGGAGCTGGCGCAGCAGGATAGCCTGAACCCGCTGGTGACCGACGTTGCGCTCAATGCGGGGGTGGCGGAGCAGATGGTTCCCGTGCTGCACGATGCGCTGACGCGGCATCACATTCGTCTGACTGACGAGGGCGAGCTGTTCCTGCGCCTGTACTGTGCGGTGTCGGTGCGTCGCATCAGCGAGGGCTATCCGCTGCCGGAATTTCACGCAGAAGATGTGGCCGAGAATGTCCGTGAGGCGGCGAAAGACATCGCTGTGACCATTCAACAGCTGGCGGATAAAGCGCTTTCGCCTTCAGAAGAGAGCTGGCTCTGCGTTCACATCGCGGCACGTCAGATCCAGGAGATTGCCCCCAGTGCCATCAATGCCGATGACGACGAAGCGCTGGTCAATTACATCCTGCGCTACATCAATACCCACTATAACTACAACCTGCTCAGCGACGAGCAACTGCATGCGGATCTGCTCACCCACATCAAAACCATGATCACCCGCGTGCGCTATCAAATCATGATCCCTAATCCGCTTCTGGATAACATCAAGCAGCACTACCCGATGGCGTGGGATATGACCCTCGCGGCAGTGTCGAGCTGGGGGAAATACACGCCGTATGTGATCAGCGAAAACGAGATCGGTTTCCTGGTGCTGCATATCGGTGTCGGGCTGGAGCGCCACTACAACATCGGCTACCAGCGTCAGCCGCGCGTGCTGTTAGTTTGCGATGCCGGGAATGCGATGGTCCGGATGATTGAAGCGGTGCTGCAGCGCAAATATCCGCAAATTGAGGTGACCCGCACGCTCACGCTGCGCGAGTATGAGCTGGCGGAACCGATCGGCGAAGACTTTGTTATCTCGACCGCCCGCGTGAGCGAAAAGTCTAAACCGGTGGTGATGATCGCCCCGTTCCCGACGGACTACCAGCTTGAGCAGATAGGTAAGCTGGTGCTGGTGGACCGAACCCGCCCGTGGATGCTGGATAAATACTTCGATGCCGCCCATTTCCGCATTATCGACAGGCCGATTGACCAGCAAACGCTGTTCCGGGAGCTGTGCGAGCAGCTCGAAGAAGAGGGGTTTGTTGGCGCGGAGTTTCTGGATTCGGTCGTGGAGCGAGAGGCCATCGTCAGCACCATGCTGGGCGACGGCATTGCGCTGCCGCACTCACTTGGGCTACTGGCACAAAAAACGGTGGTTTACACCGTGCTGGCACCGCAGGGTATTGCCTGGGGGGATGAAACCGCCCACGTGATTTTCCTGCTCGCCATCAGCAAGCGCGAGTACGAAGAGGCGATGGCGATTTACGATATTTTCGTGACTTTCCTGCGTGAGCGCGCCATGTCACGGCTGTGCAGTTGCAATGATTTCGCCGGGTTTAAAGCGGTGGCGATGGAGAGTGTGAGCCGGTTTTGAGAGACGTTATCCAGAATTCGATGTAATGCAAATGTAATGCTAAAATGCATTACACATTCGATTTCACTGGAGGCATAATGGCCACGCTGAACGTCCGTCTGGATGACAAACTCAAAAACGAGGCTTATGCCGTGCTTGAAAAACTCAATATCACGCCAACGGAAGCCGTTCGGTTACTGTTTCAGTACGTTGCGGAGACGGGGCGTATGCCGGTGAAAACGGTCACTGTTAGCGACAGTGAAGATGAACTCATACAGACAGTCCGGGAGCGGCTGGCTAATCCGCAAAAAGGAATTAAGGTTAGGCTGGATGACTTATGAACTCGTATTTGATCCGAGGGCGTTCAAGGAGTGGACCAGGCTGGGTGATACCGTAAAAAATCAGTTTAAGAAGAAGCTTGCGAACGTGTTGGTGAACCCCTGGGTTGAATCGGCTCGCCTGCATGGCCTGCCTGATTGCGACAAGATAAAACTCAGATCCCAGGGTTATCGTTTGGTCTATCAGGTTCATGACAACGATGTGACGGTATGTGTTATTGCTATCGGTAAGAGAGAGAAATCAGCCGCTTATCATGACGTAAACAAACGGCTTTAGCGATCAACGCAAATGATGCACAACCTGGTTGCTGCTGCCGCGCCAGATCAGCGCAGGGTCTTTTAAATCCTGCACAAACTTGCCGTCAACCAGCACGTTAATCAAATCCACCACTTCCCTCTGCTCAGCATTCAGTTCTTCGAGCTTATAACCCGTCCAGACCCAGATATCCTTTCCTGCACATTCGCGGCGAATGCGTTTTATCAGCTTCAGAATGTCCGGCACGTTTTGCGGGTGAAGCGGGTCGCCACCGGAGAGTGAAATCCCCTGGCGATGAATGCGCGTGTCGTTGAGATCGTGGATGATCCGCTGTTCCATTTCCGCGGTGAACGGCAGGCCTGAATTTACGCGCCAGGTGCTTTTGTTGTAACAGCCGGGGCATTCATGGACGCAGCCTGAGACAAACAGAGTGCAGCGGGTGCCGGGGCCGTTGACGATGTCGACGGGGTAGTATTGATGATATCGCATAAGAAGATGTCCAGAGTGTGTGTGCGCGGGTGCCCTCACCCCAGCCCTCTCCCACCGGGAGAGGGGGGAAACGTAGGTGCGCGTTCGGTTCCCTCTCCCTGAGGGAGAGGGGTAGGGTGAGGGGAAACCCCCGACGCCTTAACCGATCTGCCCATTCCCCAAATGTTTCACGCGTCGCTTAACCTCTTCCTGCTTACCGGCGTTAAACGGACGCGCATCGGGACTCCCGAGATAGCCACATACGCGGCGGGTCACCGAGACGCGAGCCGCATCGTGGTTACCGCATTTCGGGCAGGTGAAGCCTTTGCTGGTGCACTCAAACTCACCGGTAAAGCCACACTCGTAGCACTCGTCAATCGGGGTGTTGGTCCCGTAATACGGTACGTGCTGATAGCTGTAATCCCAGACATCTTCCAGCGCCTTCAGGTTGTGCTGAATGTTCGGATACTCGCCGTAGCAGATGAAGCCACCGTTCGCGACGGGCGGATACGCGGCTTCAAAGTCGATCTTGTCGTAAGGGTTCACCTTCTTCTCCACGTCGAGGTGGAAGCTGTTGGTGTAGTACCCTTTGTCGGTTACCCCTTCGACAATGCCAAATTCAGCGGTATCCAGGCGGCAGAAACGGTCACACAGGTTTTCACTCGGGGTGCTGTACAGGCTGAAGCCGTAGCCGGTTTCGTCTTTCCACTGGTCAACCGCATCGCGCAGGCGCTGAACAATGGCGACACCTTTTTCACGCAGGGCGTCGCTGTCATACATGTGCTGGTTGCCGAACAGCGCGTTGATCGTTTCGTGAATACCGATGTAGCCCAGAGAAATTGACGCGCGACCATTTTTGAAGATCTCCGACACGTCATCGTCCGCCTTCAGGCGCACGCCGCAGGCTCCTTCCATATACAGGATGGGCGCAACGCGGGCTTTCACCCCTTCCAGACGCGCAATACGGGTCATGAGGGCCTTACGTGCGAGCTGCAGACGTTCGTCCAGCAGTGCCCAGAAGGCCGCTTCGTCGCCTTTGGCTTCGAGGGCGATACGCGGCAGGTTGAGGCTGATCACGCCGAGGTTGTTACGGCCGTCGTGAACCTGTTCGCCGTTTTCGTCTTCATACACGCCGAGGAAGCTGCGGCAGCCCATCGGTGTTTTAAACGAGCCGGTCACTTTGACCACCTGGTCGTAGTTCAGGATGTCCGGGTACATGCGCTTGCTCGCACACTCCAGCGCCAGCTGTTTGATGTCGTAGTTAGGATCGCCAAACTTGTGGTTCAGGCCGTCGCGGATAGCGAACACCAGTTTCGGGAACACCGCTGTCTTACGGTTTTTACCAAGCCCGGAGATACGGTTGCGCAGGATAGATTGCTGAATCAGGCGTGATTCCCAGCTGGTACCCAGACCAAAACCGAAGGTCACAAACGGCGTCTGACCGTTGGCGGTATGCAGGGTGTTCACCTCGTATTCCAGCGACTGGAACGCGTCGTAGCACTCTTTTTCGGTACGGGAGTGCGCGTAGCCCTCGGCGTCCGGGATTTGCCACTCTTCAGCGGTTTGACGGTGTTTATTGAAGCTTGCCGTGACGAACGGTGCCAGTACTTCATCAATGCGGTTAATGGTGGTGCCGCCGTAAATATGGCTGGCGACCTGAGCGATAATCTGCGCCGTGACCGCAGTGGCCGTGGAGATGGATTTTGGCGGCTCAATCTCGGCATTACCCATTTTAAAACCGTGGGTCAGCATGCCTTTCAGGTCGATGAGCATGCAGTTGAACATCGGGAAGAAGGGCGAGTAATCGAGATCGTGGTAGTGGATCTCACCGCGCTCATGCGCCGAGACCACGTCGCGCGGCAGCAGGTGCTGACGGGCATAGTGTTTGGCAACAATACCGGCCAGCAGGTCGCGCTGGGTGGGGATCACTTTGCTGTCTTTGTTGGCATTTTCATTCAGCAGGGCGGAGTTGGTCTGCTCAACCAGGCCACGAATCTCCTGATTAAGACGACCGCGTTTCTCACGCTGAACGTCCCGATCGTGGCGGTATTCGATATAGGCGCGGGCTAACTGCTTGTAGGGGCCCGCCATCAGCTGGTTTTCAACCGCGGTCTGGATCTCATTGATATCGACCTGGCTGCGTTCGTTCATCTGGCTGCTAACGACTTCTGCGACGGTGGCGCAGTAATCTGCGTCATCGACACCCGCTGCTTTAGCTGCACGCAGAATGGCTTCCTGGATGCGCTCTGATTTAAACGGCACTTTACAGCCATCACGTTTCATCACATGCGGTGTCATGATCACTCCATTTTTAAAAACAGGTTATCCACAAAGGTGGAGAAGTGTTCACCGGGCGTATTGTCAGCCAGGCCAGAGACTTCCCACGTTCCCAACGCGTGTTATCCACAATTCCGGAGAGCTGAGTCGCCGTCTTGTTGTTGGAATAGTAGACGATAAATACAATATGTTGGGTTGGCGTGCATTTTAAGTGCTACATATAGTGATTTGCATCAAACATGTTTGCGATTTATTTGATTCAGAACAAAGTAAAAAGACGAGAGTACAAACGACGGGCACTCCAGCGTTTGTAAAGACGAGAGGGAAAATTCTGATTAATTATTCAACAAAAACAAGCGCTCAGCAGCATGTGCCGAGCGCCAGTCGGTTAACTCACCCCGCATGCCCAGTTCAGTCCGGCCTGGAGAAAGGCTGCCGCCGCAATACTCCCGAGTATCAGCGGGATAACAAGTGAGCGCCCGGGTTCGGCGTCCGTGTTTTGTGGCGTTTCTCTGCGCAACGCGGACAGCGCTTCTTCGCCAGTGCGCGCCGCCAGAAGCGCGTTACGCACGCGCTCTTCCGCCAGCGAACTGGTCAGCGTCGTCAGCAGCTGCATATGCGTACTGCCGGCCTCGGCGTGCGGGATGGCGAGCAGAAAAACCATCCTGACCGCTTCATCGCCTTCCAGCCCCGGCCAGATAACCGGCTCATCAAAAAGCGCCAGGCAAAACGCCGCCTGCTGCACCGCGTCTGATTTACCGTGCGGAACGGCCAGCGCTTCGCCCAGCGCGGTGGGACCTTCACTTTCGCGGTGTAAGACGCTCTGGATAAAGGCGTCTTTATCGGTGATGACGTTTCGCCCGACAAGCGGTTCGGAGAGCCAGCGGATCAGCGCTTCAGGCGTGCGGCAGGGTGGGTTAATAAACACCAGTTCGGGGTGCGTGAGTTCAAGCAAGTTCATGTTAAGCCTCAATCAAAAAATCACAGGTCGCAGAAGGAGGGATCGTCGTCACCGATGGCACGTGTTCTTCCAGATAATTGAGCTGGGGACGCTCTGCCAGGCCAGCCGGAACAGGGACAGGCTGCGTCCCGGCGTTGAACACGCGGGCGATCGTGCCAGGCGATCGTTGCGCATGAGGCAGGGCTGAAAGAACGAGCGGTTCCGGTAAGGCGAATAACGAAAATTCTGCCGGCAGCGTGCGTTCGGGCAGGCGCAGCGAAAAACGCTCAAGCCGGTTATCGAGGGTATGCAGCGTTTGCCGTTGATAGGTGAAGGGGTGACCCGTCGCCTGATTCTCCAGCTGGCGCAGCGTCAGATGGTCTGCGTTATCGGCCAGCGCCACGGTGAAGGAAAAGTGCAGCGGTTTGAGCAGCTGCGCATCGGGCGTGTCGACCACCGTATTGTTAATGCCAGACGCCCGGCCGGGTCGCCAGTCAAGATCGCTGCGCCCCAGTACGCCGGTTGATTTGAATAAGGTCAGGGCAATGACTGCCGGATCGCGTCCAATAACCTGAAACTCTTTCATGCCGCGGCTATTCACGACCAGCGCTTTGCCCGCTTGCGCGATAGCGATAATGCCCTCGCTGGTTTCAATATCCACGGGCTTCTCGCGATAGCGCTCCTGCCAGTGAGTATCGTCGTACCCCGTTTTACGCGCGATTATTGAGAACGGCTGCGAGGCGAGGGAGTGACGGGTGCAAATATCGCTGTTGATCAGTAAACGCAGCCGGTGATCGCAGTGGCTGTTTACCAGCGAGCTATCAACATGCAGGTTCGGATCGTCGTGACGTAATTCGCACACTATGCGCATTGATAACGGGGTGCGGGTATTTTCCCGGCGTCCAGCGAGATCCGGCGGCAGCGACATGACCGCCTCAAGCACCATCGTTTGGCAAAGAGGGGTTTTGCTGCAGTCGATCAGCGTGAAATGCGCGCAGCGCGTCGGTTCATCGCCCGCGAGCGGCGAGAAATCATAGCTGTCTCCGGCATCCGCGCAGTCTTCAAGACTGAATAACGACGTGATGCGCCTGGCGTTGCGCTTGTCTTCAAGCACCAGCGTACTGGCCTCCAGCGTCAGTCGATAAACCGTATTCTCTATCGCCTCTCCTTTCGCGGCGCAGATCCTGGCAAACGGAGCCGGCGTGTCTTTTACGTTGACGGTGATATAGCCCACCGGCGGCAGGAGAGGCGTCTGCAGAACAACATGCCAGCGGAAATAAGGCGGAAGGTGTGTTTCGCGTTCACCCTCACAGGTGAGGGAGATGGCCGTTCCTCCAGGTAACGTCTCGCGTTCCAGAACGTCGAAGGGCAGCGGCTGGCCCTGATACGTCAGGGTGATATTGTCGGCCCGACTGTACAGGGTGGTGTGGATCACGCAGCGGGTCGGGGTGGCCAGCGGGTTGAAAATGAGCAGGTCACCCTCCTGACAGCATGCGGCGGCCAGTGACTTCACCACCAGATTCCACAGGCTGTGACAAAGCTGCTCTGTCTGCTCGAGCCGATGAAGAATGTCGCGGTTAGTGGCATCGCTGTTGCAGCCGCCCATGGAGTCGTGGGCATGGCTTCGCAGAAGCTTCTTCCAGAGGGTGTCCACAATCGGGAGCGTGACCGGAATGCCCTGATGACGCGCCATGGCGATGGTGGGCTCCAGCTGTCGCAGGATGAACTGCTCAATGTCGGCATTTTTCTTTTTGATATCGTAACGCACAGACCCGATCGTTTTGTGAATGCGGGTGTAGCGCGGCGATTTCAGCTCACCTTCCCATAACGCCAGTTGTTCCCGTTTTGTGCGCAGCAGAGCGACGTACTGCTCCAGCGAGCTGAGGACGTAACGGTCCTGCGTGGGAGAGTGCGCGCTGGCAGCCTGCAGGATATGCGGCAGCGCCGGGTCGATGCTGACCTGATCGCCGCCGCAGGGCAGGAGCAGGTCGTCAATCTGCGACCGTGAACGCAGCAGATCCACCATCGGGTAGATCTTGCCGTGCAGATGGCTGGCCTCCGCGCGCATGTTCTTGGCCGCACCATACCCCAGCGCCATTGCACAGGCGATGATGGTTGCACCTGAGGGCGCGCGCCAGAGAAACTGGCTGTTTTTGGCCTGAGTGTCGTGGTCGATACCGCGCCAGAAAACGATATTATCGATATTGCAGCCCTGCAAAATCGTGGGCATCTGCGCGTTATGCCCAAAGGTATCCGGCAGATAACCGACCTGCATGGCATGCCCCAGCGCCCGAGCGGCGAAAATGCCGTATTTGAGATTGCGGATAATCGATTCGCCGTGAACGTTGTAGGTATCCGTCTGGGTGAACCACGGCCCGACAAACACGCTTTTCTCCCTGACCAGTTTTTCCAGCCGGGGCCGGTAATCGGGATTGATGGCGAGAAAGTCATCCACCACCGCCATCTGCCCGTCAAGGTGATAGCACTGCCAGGCCGGATCCTGCTCCAGCGTCTCGATGACCTCCGCAAAGTTGTATGACGCCAGCACCATGCTGTCCTGGCGGGTGAAATACCACTCCTGATCCCAGTGGGTGTGGGCTATGACGTGGATCTGGCTCATTGCGCTCTCCTTATCTGGCGCTCTTTGGGCTGAGATAAAGCACGCCCAGGGCGCAAATCAGTGCGCCAATAAAGACGCTTGCCAGGTACCCGACCACATTGGTCGCCAGCGGCCAGCCCCAGATAGCCGGCAGGGGCAACGTCTGCTTCACGTCGAGGGCAATCGCCACCAGCGCACCTGCGACGGCTCCTGTCATGAATACGGGGATCAGGCGTGGGTTTTTCAGAATGAACGGGATAGCGCCTTCTGAAATACCGATAAAGCCCAGCAATAACGAAGTGCTGCCAACGGTTTTCTCTTCACGGCTGAACACATCCGGCAGGCCAAAACGCCCATTGAGGAACGCGGCGAGGCCTACCCCAATAGAAGGAATCACAATGGAGAGCTCGCGGGCGGTTAAATCAAATGTCTCGCTCATGCCGTTCAGGCCGAGCGCGACCGATCCTGCCGCCTTGTTGACCGGGCCGCCGAGATCGAACGCGGTACCCGCGGCGATCATGGCCGAATAGAAGCCGCGTCCGGTATCACCCGCCGAGGTAAAAAAGACCACCATCAGCTGGTTAAGCGAACCAAAAATCGGGTTGATCAGATATTCCATTACCATCACCAGCGTAATACCGGTGATCAGCGGAACGACCAGCATGGTTTTAAGGGTGGTAAGCTGCTGTCGGACGTGAATTGCATCATTCAGCCAGCGCACCAGATAGCCGACAAAAAAGCCGATGCCAATTGCGCCGAAAAAGCCGGAGGGCATAAAGCCTTCAATATCAAAGAAGCGTTTGTAGACCTCATCTGACATGATGCCGCCGATCAGTCCGGGGATCAGCGCCGGTTTACCGGCAATGGAAAAGGCCAGATACATCGCAAAGACCGGGTACATGAACTTGATGGTCATAAAGCCCATTTTATCCAGCACGCTGAACGGCGAATGCTCAATGTTAATAAACTGCCCGGTAATTTTGGCCGTCGCCATCATCAGGCCGCCCATCACCACGACCGGTAACATATAGCTGATGGCCGCCATGATATGGCCGATAAAAATCTGGTAAGCCGAACGCTGAATGGCGTCTTCGTCCGCCACAGTGGTGACGTTTTTCTGCATGGCCAGCGCCTGACGCAGGTAGCGGTCGGTATTTTTAATCAGCTCCTGCGTGCGGGTCTGAAGGTGAGGAACGTGTTCAAAACGTTCTGCATCCTGAATGGGAACGTCGGTTGCAAGAATAATGGCCGTGGCGGAGGCAATATCCTGTTTCGTTAATCTGTTTTTTACGCCGTCGCTGCCCTGCGTTTCGACCTTGACCTCAATATTATGCTCTTTTGCCCATGCAATAATTTTACTTGCCGCCATAAACGTGTGCGCGATCCCTGTAGGACAAGCCGTTACAGCGATAATTTTTTGATTCATCATTGTAATAATTCCCTGGGTGTGAAAATAGCGAAAGTATAAAGAGAACTTAAAACAGTGTTTAAGGTTTGCTAATACTAATTACGTATCGTCATACGCTATGTGGCAATATGTGAAGCGCCTTCCAGACACTATTTCGCTATTCTGCTAATATCCTGTTAGGTTTTAACAGGACGTAATAAATGAATTCATTTCAGGGAAGTGAACGGTTGATATTTGAATACATTCAGCACCACGCACGCAATATTTCTGATATATCGGCAAAAGAGATTGCGCGTGATACTTTTACGACAACCACCTCGGTTAATCGTGTCTGTAAGAAAATGGGCTATAAAAGTTATACCGAGCTTCGCTATCGGTTTTTACGCGACCATTTTACGTCTGTCCCTGCCGAGCCTGCGATGGAGCCACAGGCAGACGATATCGTGGTGGACGTGTCCCGGTTACTGACCCATTCCAGCCATATCTATTTATATGCACGCGGGGCATCTCTCACCAGCCTCAACTACCTGTCGCGTTTTTTGTCACTGGCGAGCCTGCCACACCTGATTCTGAATGATATGCACCAGTTGACCCGGGTATCGAAGGGCACGCTGGTGTTGATCAGTAAATCCGGGGAGACGCAGTCGCTGATTGAAATGGCGCGTAACGCGCTGCGTAAAGGGCTAAAGATTATTGCGATTACCCGTCAGGGTTCGACGCTGGCCGGGCTTTCGACTCTGTGCTGGCCGTTGTCGATTGATATGAATGCCGTCTCGTTATACCAGCGAGAGGGGCAGCTGGACCTGTTAAGCGCCGTCGATCGTATCGGCTGCAGGCTTCTGCAGCACGATACGGAGTAGGCAGGCTGTCAGAGCTGTTTCACGATACCCAGACGAATGGCGTAATCATTTTCATGATTGCCATCCTGAGTGAGGTAGGTTTTATCCAGCGACACCAGTTCGACGTAAGGCGTCCAGCCGTCGTCGAGCTTGTAGTTGAACGCTACGGTGTGCTCCCAGTAGGTATCATCCCCGGTTCCCTGATCGACATTATCCTGCCAGCGGAAGCGCGGGTTATAGGACATGCCGAATTTCCCGATGTTGTACGCGAACCACAGGTCGAACTGGTGTGATTCGCGGCGGGTGTAGCCGCTGCCGTCCAGGCGTTTGTCGCTGTGCGCATCGTTAACGGTGTTATAGCGGTAGCGGGCAGACAGGTTCAGGCCGTTATCGAACGCTTTCCAGCCCTGGATGAAGGGGCGGTAATGCGTATTGCTGGCGGTAAAGACGGTCACCATCCCTGGCGCGATGGCGAACCCATTTCCCAGATCAAAACGCCAGCGCGTTTCGATTTCCTGTGCTGCCTCCGTTAACCCTTTTTCGTCCGGATTATATCGGTCGGTATCACCAAAGAACGTATCGTTATGGTTTTGCGCCGCTTCGACGGAGAAGTAAAAACCGTTATCAGCCTGATGCATCACTTTAATACGTGAATCATTTACGTCTGAGCGCGTATTATGACCAAAGCGAAGATCGACGGAGGTATTTCCGCACCATCCCTGGGTACTTAATAATAATGCGCTAATACATGTTGCTTTAATAATTGTCTTTTTCATAATGTCCTGCCGAGGTTATTTAAATGGCAGGACTATTCTTATTTTGGCACACCGTGAAGTAAAAGTTATCGTCGTACATTTAGCGTATCGCTAAACATAAAAAAAGAGATACAGCAGGCTGTATCTCTTGAGGGTTATTCCTGTATCCACCAGATGGCTTCAAACGGGCGCAACAGCAGGTTGTCGGGCTGAGGGGGAGCATCCGCATAGTTGCTCAGTGCGACCCGCCAGGCTCCCTGTACTGACGCGGGAACCCATTGCTGGCGCTCGCGGCTCAGGTTTGCCACCACCATCAGCGTCTGGCCCTGCGACCGCCGGCGATAGCACCACAGGGAAGGGTGGTCAGGCAGCAGGTCTTCATAATCTCCCCACGTCAGCACCGGCAGGGTTTTACGCAGGCGAATCAGCGTCTGGTAGGTGTAAAACACCGAATCAGTATCGTCCAGCGCCGCACGGGCATTGACCGTCTCATAGTTGTCGCAAACGCCAATCCACGGCTCACCCTCGGTAAAGCCCGCACTGTGTGTGGCATCCCACTGCATTGGCGTGCGGCCATTATCGCGGGATTTACTCGCCAGAATAGCCAGCAATTCTTCTGGGGCGCGACCGTTGGCCCGCAGTTCAGCGAACATATTAAGGCTTTCAACGTCGCGGTAATCGGTAATACGGCTGAAGTGCGGGTTGGTCATACCCAGCTCTTCGCCCTGGTAAATATACGGGGTGCCCTGCATTCCGTGCAGCACCATGCCGAGCATTTTCGCGGCGTGGGGACGGTACTCCCCTTCATCGCCAAAGCGCGACACAATGCGCGGCTGATCGTGGTTACACCAGAACAGCGCGTTCCAGGCTTTGTTGTGCATGCCCTGCTGCCAGTGGCGGAAGAGGGTTTTCAGCGCCATGAAGTCCGGCCTGGCCAGGGTCCACTTTTCGCCGCCGGGGTAATCCACTTTCAGGTGGTGGAAGTTGAAGGTCATCGACAGCTCGCGCCCGTCGAGAGAGGCGTATTGCTGACAGTTTTCCAGCGAGGTCGACGACATCTCGCCTACCGTCATCAGGTTTCGCGGGGTAAAGACGTCGCGGCTCATCTCCTGAAGATACTCATGAATGCGCGGTCCGTCGGTATAGAAGCGACGGCCATCGCCCACGGCGTCATCCGGGAAATCCTGGTCTTTGGAAATCAGGTTAATCACATCGAGGCGTAAACCGTCCACGCCACGGTCGGCCCAGAACTCGCATACCTTTTTCAGCTCAGCGCGCACCTGCGGGTTTTCCCAGTTGAGGTCCGCCTGCTCGGGGGCGAACAGGTGCAGATAGTACTGCTCGCTCTCGGCGTGCCAGCGCCAGGCGTTGCCGCCAAATTTGGAGCGCCAGTTATTGGGCAGTTGTTCCGGCGTACCGTCGCGCCAGATGTAGAACTGGCGATACGGGCTCTCTTTATTCAGCGATTCCCGGAACCAGGCGTGCTGCGTTGAGGTGTGATTGAACACCATATCCAGCACGATACGAATGCCGCGTTGATGGGCCTGCGCGACCAGCTCGTCAAAATCATCCAGCGTGCCGTAGGCCGGGTCGATGGCGGTGTAATTCGCCACGTCGTATCCGTTATCTACCTGCGGGGAAATATAAAACGGCGTCAGCCAGATGGCGTCGATGCCGAGGGTTTGCAGGTAGTCCAGCCGCTGCGTGACGCCGCGTAAATCGCCGGTACCGCTGCCCGTCGTGTCCTGAAAACTCTTTGGATAGATCTGGTAGATAACGCCGTTCTGCCACCAGTGAGGAAGGGTATTCATAATGCGTTCCTGCAAATGCGAAGGGGCGCAACTGCGCCCCGAAAGATGAAGTTAAACAATCTGCAGCGCGCCCTGACGGTACTTACGCTGGTAAACCACGGTGGTGAGAGCCATTGGGACGACAATCGCGATGACCATCGCCAGGGAAAACACCTGCCAGAAAGCGGGCTGGATGGAGAGAATACCAGGCAGACCGCCGACACCGATCCCGTTCGCCATCACACCGTACAGACCGCATACCAGGCCTGCCAGACCGGAGCCGATCATCGCGCACAGCATCGGGAAGCGGTATTTCAGGTTGATACCGTACATCGCCGGTTCGGTGACGCCGAGGTAGGCGGAGATGGCGGCCGGAACAGAAATCTCACGCTCGTTATGCTTGCGGCTGACCAGGATAATGCCCGTGACCGCCGAGGCCTGCGCAATGTTAGACAGCGCAATGATAGGCCAGACAGGCGTACCGCCCAGGCTCTGAATCATCTGCATATCAATCGCCAGCGTGGTCTGGTGCACGCCGGTGATCACCAGTGGGGCGTACAGGAAGCCAAACAGCATGGCACCAATCGGCGCGAAGCTGCCGGTCATCAGGTGACGTACCGCGAAGGCAACGCCGTCGCCAATCATGCGGCCAAACGGACCGATAAACGCATGGGCGAGGAAGACGGCCAGAATAAGGGAGCAGACCGGCACCACCACCAGATAGAGGTAATCCGGTACGATGCGTTTCAGGCGCGTTTCAATAAAGCCCAGCGTCAGACCGGCCAGCAAGGCTGGGATCACCTGCGCCTGATAGCCCACTTTCGCGATGGTGAACAGACCGAAGTTCCACACCTCAGGCACCTGCTGACCAAGTAAGTAAGCGTTCATTAACTGCGGAGAGACCAGCGTGACGCCCAGCACGATACCCAGAATCGGCGTGCCGCCCATTTTGCGCACCGCTGACCAGCAAATCCCGACCGGCAGATAGAAGAAGATCGCTTCGCCAATCAGCCACAGGAAGTCGTAAACGGTTTTCAGCGCCGGGTACATCTGCGCCAGGGTTTTGCCGTCGCTCATCGGCACGTCACCGATAACGTTGCGGAAGCCCAGAATCAGACCGCCGCTGATCAGTGCCGGGAGCAGCGGGAAGAAAATCTCCGCGAAGTGGGAAATTAACTGCTCGTGCCATTTCATATTCTGGCGTGCAGCTTTCTTGGCTTGCTCTTTGTCGGCTGAACTGTGCCCGGTTGTCGCCAGCAGAGCCTGATAGTAATCGCCCACTTCGGTACCGATGACGACCTGGAACTGACCGGCGTTGGTGAAGCAGCCTTTAACCATGGAAAGCGCTTCAATGGCTTTCGGATCGGCTTTGGCCGGATCGTTCAGCACGAAGCGCAGGCGGGTAATGCAATGGCTGACGGTCGCGATGTTTTCACGGCCGCCTACCAGGACAATCAACTGGTCGATATCTTCTTGTTTGACTTTACTCATCATGAAACCTCATGACCGATGGTGAGGGGGGTAATGACCTGAGCGCAAGCCTACTCCTTCAGCGTGACGGCGAAAATGGGAACGTTCCCGAAATCAGGCGAAGATCACAATAAACGGATAAACGAGGGTTATGAAAGGTGGGCAGGAATTACGATCTGACGCGGCTCAGCACGTCCGTTAATTTGCTCGATCAGCTGTGCAGCGGCCTGCCTGCCTGACTCGGCGTAGCCCGGATCGACGGTGATAATCTCCGGGTGCAGAAACTTCATCAGCGGCGTACTGCCTACGCTCGCGATCTGCAGTCCTTCTATGCGTTGCTCCTGAAGATATTTACTCGCGCCCAGCGCCAGGGTATCCGTGGCGCACACCAGCGCCGTGGTCTGCGGGGTCAGCACGCTGGCGACCTGCTCGTAGCCCTGTTTCATTCCCAGACCCGGCAGAGACGCGACGGCGGAAAGGTTGTGCTGTTTACAGAAGGTCAGGTAGGCCTCGTGACGCCGTTTGCCGGTGGTAACGTCCGCATGCGGTACGCCGAGGTAGCTGATATGGCGATGGCCTTTATCGTACAGACGCTGCATCAGGGTAATAATCGCCCCCTCATCGTCGTAACAGACGGAGGCAAAACCGTGGGCATCGCGCGCCAGCATCACCATCGACGCCTGCCAGGGCTTCAGCATCTCCTCTTTGATGCCGGTAAAACCGAACAGCACCACGCCGTCAATGTTGCGCCGCTGGAGCATACCCAGATGCTCTTCAACCAGCTGCGTGGAGAACTGGCTCTCCATCATGATTGGGTCGTAGCCCTGCTCATAAAAGGCGGGCAGCATGGTCTGAACGGCGAGGTTCTCGGACAGGGAATCCAGACGCGAGACGATAATGGCAACCACTTTGTCACTTTGTCCGCGCATGGCGCGCGCAGAGCGGGAAGGGGAAAAACCGTGCTGATTCATTACCGCCTCGACGCGCTCGCGGGTGCGTTCACTGACACCGCTCTCATTGTTGAGCACGCGCGATACGGTGGATTTCCCCACGCCGCTTAAACGCGCGATGTCTTTTATCGTAAGGCGGTTCTGCATGCTGTATTCCCTGTAACAATGACAACGTGGTCAGTAGAGCCTAATGCTATAGCGTGTTTTCGCTATGGGCAAAGTCTGGTTTACGTTCGGTTTATTTGCGGGGGAGTATAATACCGCCCGAATCGCCGCAAACGGTACGGTTAAATCCTTATACTGCGCGGCGGCACCCTACTTTTTTTACTTACCGGAGGTGACATGGATCCCGATCCCACGCTTCTCCTGAACGGGAGCGTTCTTTCTTTCCGGTAAGCCAGCCTTTGTGCTGTCTCACCGGTATGTGAGGCAGCAACGTCCTGCACGTTCCTGCTTAAAACATTAAGTGCCTGTCAGGTACGGCCTTGCCACGCCTGCAGGAAATACTGTGTCCGCGTTTGCGGGCGCGGGGG
Organism: Enterobacter sp. R-25; assembly: GCF_049913205.1. Classification (NCBI taxonomy): domain Bacteria; kingdom Pseudomonadati; phylum Pseudomonadota; class Gammaproteobacteria; order Enterobacterales; family Enterobacteriaceae; genus Enterobacter; species Enterobacter sp. R-25. The sequence continues at coordinate 487,160 of NZ_CP183982.1, forward strand.
AATGACTATGTTTAAAAATATCACCCGGCAGCTGCAGGCGATGCTGAGCCGCCACCTGCCACATCGTCTTGTTCAGCGCGACCCGCTGCCAAATGCCAAAAATATGGCCTCTGCAGCGATCCCTGCTTCCCTGAGCCAACGCTGCCTGAACGTGGCGGCGATGGATGAAAACGAAGTCTGGCGTGCCTTTGGCGGGCATCCGGAGGGGCTGAACGCGGCGGAAGTGGAAAAAATCCGTGCCGTGCATGGCGATAACCAAATTCCGGCGCAAAAACCGGCGCCGTGGTGGGTGCATCTGTGGACCTGCTACCGTAACCCGTTCAACCTGCTGCTGACCGTGCTTGGCATTATCTCCTATGCCACCGAAGATCTGTTTGCCGCCGGGGTTATCGCCCTGATGGTGGGGATCTCCACGCTGCTGAACTTTATTCAGGAGGCCCGCTCTACCCGCGCGGCAGACGCCCTGAAAGCGATGGTAAGCAACACCGCAACCGTCTCGCGCGTCATTAACGATCTCGGGGAGAACGCCTGGGTTGAGCTGCCTATCGACCAGCTGGTGCCGGGCGATCTGGTGAAGCTGGCGGCCGGCGACATGATCCCCGCGGATTTACGTATTCTTCAGGCGCGGGATCTGTTCGTGGCGCAGGCCTCGCTGACCGGTGAATCTCTGCCGGTGGAAAAAGTGGCGCGCACCCGCGACCCGCAGCAGATGAACCCGCTCGAGTGTGACACCCTCTGCTTTATGGGCACTACGGTGGTCAGCGGCACGGCGCAGGCAATGGTCATCGCTACCGGCGGCAACACCTGGTTTGGACAGCTGGCCGGGCGCGTGAGCGAGCAGGAGAGCGAACCGAATGCCTTCCAGAAGGGGATTGGCCGTGTCAGCATGCTGCTGATCCGCTTTATGATGGTGATGACGCCGATTGTGCTGCTGATCAACGGCTATACCAAGGGCGACTGGTGGGAAGCGGCGCTGTTTGCGCTCTCCGTCGCCGTGGGGTTAACGCCTGAAATGCTGCCGATGATTGTTACCTCCACGCTGGCGCGCGGGGCGGTCAAACTGTCAAAACAGAAAGTGATCGTCAAACACCTGGATGCCATTCAAAACTTTGGCGCGATGGACATTCTCTGCACCGATAAAACCGGCACGCTGACCCAGGACAAAATTGTGCTGGAGAACCACACCGATATCGCCGGTAAAACCAGCGATCGCGTGCTGCACAGCGCCTGGTTGAACAGCCACTACCAGACCGGGCTGAAAAACCTGCTCGACGTCGCCGTGCTCGAAGGCGTGGATGAAGAATCTGCCCGCACGCTCTCCGGGCGCTGGCAGAAAGTGGATGAGATCCCGTTCGACTTCGAGCGCCGCCGCATGTCGGTGGTGGTGAGCGAGCATCCGGACGTGCATCAGCTGATCTGCAAAGGCGCATTGCAGGAGATCCTCAATGTCTCAACCCAGGTGCGCTATAACGGCGACATTGTGCCGCTGGATGAAACCATGCTGCGCCGTATCAAGCGCGTCACCGATAACCTGAACCGTCAGGGGCTGCGCGTGGTGGCGGTGGCGAGCAAATTCTTGCCTGCACGCGAAGGGGACTATCAGCGTATCGACGAATCCGATCTGATCCTTGAGGGTTATATCGCATTCCTCGATCCGCCGAAAGAGACCACCGCGCCTGCGCTGAAAGCGTTAAAGGCCAGCGGCATCACCGTGAAAATCCTTACCGGCGACAGCGAGCTGGTGGCCGCCAAAGTGTGTCATGAAGTGGGGCTGGATGCGGGTGACGTCGTTGTGGGAAGTGATATTGAGCTCCTCTCCGATGATGCGCTGGCGACGCTTGCGCAGCGCACCACGCTGTTCGCCCGGCTGACACCCATGCACAAGGAGCGCATTGTCACCCTGCTGCGTCGCGAAGGGCATGTGGTGGGCTTTATGGGCGACGGCATTAACGATGCGCCCGCCCTGCGTGCGGCGGATATTGGTATCTCTGTAGACGGTGCGGTGGACATTGCCCGTGAAGCGGCGGATATCATTCTGCTGGAAAAGAGCCTGATGGTGCTGGAGGAGGGCGTTATCGAGGGACGTCGTACCTTCGCCAACATGCTGAAGTACATCAAGATGACCGCCAGTTCCAACTTCGGTAACGTTTTCAGCGTGCTGGTGGCGAGTGCGTTTCTGCCGTTCCTGCCGATGCTGCCGCTGCACCTGCTGATCCAGAACCTGATGTACGATGTCTCTCAGGTCGCCATCCCGTTTGATAACGTGGACGACGAGCAGATCCAGAAGCCGCAGCGCTGGAACCCGTCCGATCTGGGGCGCTTTATGCTGTTCTTTGGCCCGATCAGCTCCATCTTCGACATTCTGACCTTCTGCCTGATGTGGTTTGTGTTCCATGCCAACACGCCGGAACACCAGACGCTGTTCCAGTCCGGCTGGTTCGTGGTAGGGCTGCTGTCGCAAACGCTGATTGTGCATATGATCCGTACGCGTCGCATCCCGTTCATCCAGAGCCGGGCCGCGTGGCCGCTGATTGTCATGACCGGCATCGTGATGGCGCTCGGTATTGCACTGCCGTTCTCGCCGCTGGCCAGCTACCTCCAGCTGCAGGCGCTGCCGCTGAGCTACTTCCCGTGGCTGGTGGCGATCCTCGCGGGCTACATGGTGCTGACGCAGATGGTCAAAGGCTTCTATAGCCGTCGGTATGGGTGGCAGTGATTTCTCCCCTCTCCCGGCACGGGAGAGGGGTACGTTTCCTCCCAAATTCAACAACCTGTGATCTCCGTCAGCGCATTCGCTTGACGACAAAATGAGCGCATGTTAACTGAATGTTTTGCCTTTATTTGGCCCGTCAGATAAGGAACATTCATGTTACGGTACAGTCTCTTAACCGCCGGGCTGATGCTCGGCGCGTCAGCGTTTGCCGCTCCGGCAGGCGACCTTCCCCTGATGCCCTGGCCTGCGAAGGTTGAACGTCCCGCGACGCAGGGCGCACTGGTACTCAGCAACACCCTTTCCGTCAGCGTTACCGGAGATGACCTCGGCGACGCGGTCAACCGTCTGCGCCAGCGCATCGCCCTGCAAACCGGCTGGACGCTACAGCCGCAGGTCGTTAAACCGGACAAGCCCACTATCCGCATTGCCATTACCAAAAAAGTGAAGCCGCAGCCGCTGCCGGACAGCGATGAGCGCTATACGCTCACGGTCGATGCCAGTGGCGTGGATATCACCGCCAACACCCGTTTTGGCGCGCTGCGCGCCATGGAAACCCTGCTGCAGCTGATACAAAATGGGGCGGAAAACACCTCTCTGCCGTGGGTCACTATTGAGGATTCCCCCCGCTTCCCGTGGCGTGGGCTGCTGCTTGACTCGGCTCGACACTTTATCCCGCTGCCGGATATCAAACGGCAGATTGACGGTATGGCGGCGGCAAAACTCAACGTGCTGCACTGGCACTTGACCGACGATCAGGGCTGGCGCTTCAGCTCGACACGCTATCCAAAGCTCACGCAGCTCGCCAGCGACGGGCTGTTTTACACGCCGGAACAGATGCGCGACGTTGTGCGCTATGCTACCGAGCGCGGCATCCGCGTGGTGCCGGAGATCGACATGCCGGGCCACGCCTCGGCGATTGCCGTGGCCTACCCGGAACTGATGAGCGCGCCGGGACCGTATGTGATGGAACGCCACTGGGGCGTGCTGAAACCGGTCCTGGATCCGACAAAAGCGGCGACCTATCAGTTTGCGGAGGCGATGGTCAATGAACTGGCGGCGATCTTCCCCGATCCGTATCTGCACATTGGCGGCGATGAAGTGGATGACACCCAGTGGAAAGCGAACGCCGCCATTCAGCAGTTTATGCGCGACAACACACTGGCGGACAGCCACGCCCTGCAGGCCTATTTCAATCGCAAGCTGGAAAATATCCTCGAAAAACACCACCGGCAGATGGTGGGCTGGGATGAAATTGCTCATCCTGATCTGCCAAAAAGCATCGTGATCCAGTCCTGGCAGGGCCAGGACGCGCTGGGGCAGGTGGCGCAAAATGGCTATAAAGGCATTCTCTCGACCGGCTTTTACCTCGATCAGCCCCAGTCCACCGCCTATCACTACCGCAATGAAATTGTGCCGCAGGGGTTAAACGGCGAGGATGTGATTGGCGACACCGACAGCGCTCAAAGCTGGACATTCACCATGCCGCGTCTGAAAGGCAAGCCGGTGGAGGGGAGCTTCACCCTGGTGAAAGGGGATTCCGGCTGGCGTGGATTTATTGATTTCGCCGGGAAATCCCGTCGTGCGGTACAGGATATTGCGTGGCGCGACGACAATCAGGTGACGTTTACCGTCGATACCTGGATGGGCGAAACGCGCCCGGTGGTGTCGGTGGACAACGATAAGCTGAGCGGCTATTTCCTGGTGGGCAATGCCCGCTATCCCATTAGCGGCAAGCGCCTGGACGATATCCCCAAAGGCATCCCGCCGGTGGTACCGGACGCCGCTCATCAGGTGAACCTGCTCGGCGGGGAAGCCGCGCTGTGGGCGGAAAACGTGGTCGCACCGGTGCTGGATATCCGCCTGTGGCCGCGCACCTTTGCGGTGGCGGAGCGGTTATGGTCCGCGCAGGACGTTAACGATGTCGACAATATGTACGCCCGCCTGCAGGCGATGGACAGCTGGTCGACGGTCTCGGTCGGGCTGCAGCAGCATACTCAGCAGCAGGTGCAGTTCACGCGTCTGGCGAATAACGCCGATACCCTTCCGCTGCAAATCCTCGCGCAGGCAATCGAGCCGGCGCAGTATTACACCCGTCAGCATCTTAAGTTCCAGGCCGGAAATTACCATCAGTTCGAACCGCTTAACCGGTTTGCTGATGCGCTCAACGCCGAAAGTGCCACGGTGCGCCAGATGAACAAATGGGCTGACCGCCTGGTCAGCGACGCGGAAGATACGGAAAGCGCCGACGCGCTGCGCCACGTCTTCAACCGCTGGCAAAGCAACACCAGCGATGCGCTGGCATTAAGTGAAAACAGCTACGCACTGAAGGCGATTAAACCGGTTATTCAGGAGGTGGATAAGCTGGCCTCGATTGGCCTGCGGCTGACGGATCTGGTGGCGCGTCAGGGGACGCTGGATGACAACGAGATTGCCTCTATTCAGGGCGAGCTGGATAACGCGGCGAAAATACAGGATGAAGTGGTGATTGCGGCGGTGTATCCGCTGGAAACGCTGCTACGGGCGACGCGGAATCAGTAGCAAAACGCCCGGTAGCGCGTTGCCTGCCGGGCGCAAAGGCAGCCTCGGCTGCCCCCTGACTGAAACTTAGCGACGTACGGCGATCGCTTCGATTTCAATTTTCACGTCTTTAGGCAGACGCGCAACTTCCACACAGGAGCGTGCAGGGAAAGTGGCGTTGTGCTCAGTGAAGAACGCTTCGTACGTGGCGTTAACGGTCGCGAAATCGTTCAGATCTTTCACGAACACAGTGGTTTTCACGATGTCGCCCACTTTCAGACCCGCAGACTCCACGATAGCCTGTACGTTTTCCAGCGACTGGCGCGCCTGCGCCGCCACGTCTTCTGGCACTTCACCCGTTTTTGGGTTCACCGGGATCTGGCCAGAGGTAATAATCATGCTACCCAGATCAACGCCCTGAACGTATGGGCCGATAGCCGCTGGTGCATTTTCCGTCGCGAGTACTTTGGTCATGATTTCTCCAGAATAACAGCTGATTAAATGTTCCCGGCCATTATAGGGAGGCCGGGATCCTTTACCAACCTCAATTAGTTGGCCAGCACCACATAATGAGAAAACTCTTTTTCGCAGTATTTGCATTTGAGTGCGATGTCATCGGCACGTTTTTTCACTGCAAAACTGGACGAAACCGGCTCAGCATGACTGATGCAGTTGCTGTTCGGGCAGACCAGCACATTTTCAATGCGATCCGGCAGATTAGGACGGGATTTACCGACCACTTCGTACTCGTCGATGCGGTTCACGGTGGCATCCGGCGCGTACAGAGAGAGCTGGTTAACCTGCTCGTCGGTCAGGAAGGTGTTTTCAATCTTGATCAGGTCTTTGCGGCCCATTTCACCCGACGGCAGGTTCAGGCCGATGGTGATGCGCTGGTCGGTTTCGGTCAGCTTGAACAGCGTCAGCAGCTTAAAGCCGATCTGGGCAGGGATGTGGTCAATCACGGTGCCACGTTTGATGGCTTCAACCTGGAGTTTGTTATCGTGTGTCATTGTCGTTTCCCCTTACAGAGCCAATTCGCGATTCAGAACCAGTGCCAGTAACGCCTGGCGGGCGAAGATGCCGTTTCCGGCCTGCTGGAAGTACCAGGCGTGCGGCGTTTTATCCACATCGGTGGTGATCTCATCGATACGTGGCAGCGGGTGCAGCACCTTCATATTCTCGCGTGCGCCGTCGAGGTCGCTGGCGCGCAGCACAAACTGTGCTTTCACGTTGGCGTATTCAGACGGATCCAGACGCTCTTTTTGCACGCGGGTCATATACAGAATATCGACGTTGCCCATCACCTCTTCGATGCTGGCATGCAGACTCCACGGGATCCCTTTTTCGTCCAGCATGTCGAGGATGTACTGCGGCATCGCCAGCGCGTCCGGCGCGATGAAGAAGAAGTGGTTGCCATTAAATTTCGCCAGCGCCTGGGTCAGCGAGTGAACGGTGCGGCCATATTTCAGGTCACCCACCATGGCGATGTTCAGGTTTTCCAGACGGCCCTGCGTTTCCTGAATGGTGAACAGATCCAGCAGGGTCTGTGTCGGATGCTGGTTGGCCCCGTCTCCGGCGTTCAGCACCGGAATACCGCCAGAAAATTCGGTCGCCAGACGCGCCGCGCCTTCCTGCGGGTGGCGCATCACAATCGCGTCAACGTAAGTACTGATAACTGAAATGGTATCCGCCAGCGTTTCGCCTTTTTTACCCAGCGAGGTGTTGCTGCTGTCTGAAAACCCTACCACGCTCGCGCCGAGACGGTGCATGGAGGTTTCGAAGGAGAGGCGGGTGCGGGTCGACGCTTCGAAGAAGCAGCTCGCAATCACCTTGTGCTTCAGCAGTTCCGGTTGCGGATTTGCCTTCAGTTTTGCCGCGGTTTCCAGAACCAGTTCCAGCTCTTCGCGGCTGAGGTCGTTTATGGAAATGATGTGTTTTTGATAAAGCGGATTCATGTTTATCTCCTGACGCCGGGCAAAAAAAAGCCCCTCAAATGAGGGGCTCTGGGAATAGATTGTGCAACGGGAAGAAAAACGGCAGGCCAGCGTCTGATTTCAGACGCGGTAAGACGTTATGTCGTACACGCTTGACCATGCTTCCTCCCGGCAAATTGTCGGGCATTATACGCAGCTCGATTTTCGGATCAAGGGGTTTAATGCACACTTTACTCAATGCAAACGGTTCTTTATGAATATTAATTCGTTCTGAGTAAATAATTAATTTGTTTATGCACCAGCGCAGTACGCTTCACCACTCGGGGAGCGACCCAGACGATACTGCTTCCGGCAACCACACCTAAAATTTCCGGTAACTGGTGATAATCCAGAATTCGCGCCACCGCACGGCCATATCCGGCCACGGTATGAACAAGGATAAATTCGCTATTATGCTCCACGCTCACCACCATTTCGGAAACGGTACGCGCGGCATCGGGGGCAGGGCGCAACTGAGGATTCAACGAATAAATCTTTAGCCCTTTGGCATTTCGAATTTTTATGACACCGAGCAATTTCAGCAGACGCGAAACGGTCGACTGGCTGATGCTGTCAAACCCTCTCTCCTGCAAATCGCGGCGGATTTCTTCCTGGGAGAGATAACTCTTTTCGGCGATCAGCTGCTGGCACACCGTTAGCTGCAGTTGTTCTCTGGGAGAGCAGTCTTCGTAATCCATCATATTTCCCATATCAGTTCCCGACATAACCGATGGCACCGCACCGGTCCGTAGGCCGGACAGGCGCAGTGCCAGCCGGCAAATTACAACAAGGCACCCAGGCTTAACGCCACCATAATCACCACCGTCAGGATCGCCAGCAGCGGCGCAACCCATTTCAGGTAACGCACGTAAGGCACACGGGCAATCGCCAGACCGCCCATCACAACCGCTGAGGTCGGCGTGACCAGGTTAACGATGCCGGAGGCCGACTGGTAAGCCGTAACCACCAGGTCGCGGTTGACGTTAGCGAAATCAGCAAGGGGTGCCATGATCGGCATCGTCAGAACGGCCAGGCCGGACGAAGAAGGCACAAGAAACGACAGCACGACCTCAAGCCAGTACATCACGTTGATAAACGCCACCGTGGACAACCCGCTGACCAGCCCTTCCGCGCTGTGCAAAATGGTGTGGGTAATCATGCCCTTATCCATAATGACTACGATACCGCGCGCAATGCCGATAATCAGCGCGACGCCCAGCAAATCTCGCGCGCCGTTGATAAACGTCGAGGTCAGCTCCTCTTCGCTCATGCGGGCAATCAGCCCGACGATAATGGCGCTGGCCAAAAATACCGCCGAGATCTCCGCCATCCACCAGCCCAGCACCGCTACGCCGTAGATCATCACCGCGAAGGCGAGGGCGAAGATCAGCAGAATGATTTTGCGCACCGGGGTAAATTCCAGCGACTGCTCGCCTTTATTGCCGAGGAAGTGGGCGAGGTTCTCTTCCTGCTTGTCTGCGACGATGGAGCATGACGGATTCAGCCGCACTTTACGGGCATAGCGCATCACCCATGCCACGCAAATGATCCAGCCGATCACCAGCAGCGCCACGCGCAGGGCGATACCGTTGGTGAACGGGATCCCGGCGGCGTTAGCGGCGATCACCGTGGCAAACGGGTTGATGGTGGAGCCGAGCGTGCCGATCCCCGCCCCGAGCAGCACGGTGGATGCGGCGACAACCGGATCGAAACGGGCGGCCAGCATCACCGGGACCAGCAGGGTATAAAAGGGCAGGGACTCTTCGGCCATGCCGTAAATGGTGCCGCCAGCCGCGAACAGCGCCATCAGGATCGGGATCATCCACTCTTCACGTCCGCGAAGGCGGGTGGTTACGCGTTCGATCCCGGCGTCGATCGCCCCGGTTTTGGTGACGATCCCGAGAAATCCCCCGATGATCAGGATAAACAGCGCGACGTCGATCGCCCCGGCCTGGCCGGAAACGGGATCGTACAGCCCGGCAATGGGGGCCATCAGTACGGAAACCAGCCCCTGCGGATGCGCCGCCACGTGCGCGTACGTTCCGGCAATCGGCACTTCTTTACCGAGGGTTTCATTCATTGCCATCTGATACTGACCGGCAGGCACGACCCAGCTCAGTGCCGCCACAACGGCAATCAGAAAAAAGAGAATGGTGTAAGCGGAGGGAAACTTGAACTTGCCCATGATGTTCTCCTGTACCCGGCGCACCACGTGGCGCGCCGGGCGGTGATTAGTCGCCGAGTGTCGCCACCATGACCGCTTTAATGGTGTGCATGCGGTTCTCTGCTTCGTCAAAGACGATTGAGTTCGGTGATTCGAAGACCTCTTCCGTCACCTCCAGCCCTTTCAGACCGTAGGCCATCTCGATTTCACGGCCGACTTTGGTGTGTTCGTTGTGGAACGCCGGCAGGCAGTGCATGAACTTGACGTTCGGGTTGCCGGTGGCTTTCATCACCTGGGCGTTAATCTGGTAAGGCTTCATCAGGCTGACGCGCTCGGCCCAGGCCTCTTTCGGCTCGCCCATCGAGACCCACACGTCGGTGTAGAGGAAATCGGCACCGTGTACGCCTTCCTCCACGTCGTCGGTGAGCGTGATGCGTGCGCCGGTCTCTTTGGCGATGGCGCGGCACTGCTCAACCAGCCCGGCTTCCGGCCAGAACGATTTCGGTGCGACGAGGCGGATATCCATCCCCATTTTGGCGGCACCGACCATGAGGGAGTTGCCCATGTTGTTCCGCGCGTCGCCAAGGTAGGCAAAGCTCAGGTCCGGCAGGGTTTTGCCCGGAGCATGCTCCAGCATGGTCATCAGGTCGGCGAGGATCTGCGTGGGGTGAAACTCGTCGGTCAGGCCGTTCCACACCGGCACGCCCGCGTACTGGCCCAGCTCTTCCACGATGGCCTGGCCGTAGCCGCGATACTCGATGCCGTCGTACATCCGCCCCAGCACGCGGGCGGTGTCTTTCATCGACTCCTTGTGGCCAATCTGCGAGCCGCTTGGGCCGAGGTAGGTCACCTGTGCGCCCTGGTCAAAGGCACCGACTTCAAAGGCGCAGCGGGTGCGCGTGGACGTTTTTTCAAAAATCAGGGCGATGTTTTTCCCGACCAGGGTTTGTTTTTCACGTCCGGCTTTTTTGGCGGCTTTGAGTTCGATGGCCAGGTCGATCAGGTACTGGATTTCTGCCGGGGTGTAGTCCAGCAGTTTGAGAAAATTACGGTTTTTCAGATTGATGGTCATTGGGTCGTCCCTTTTAAAATGGTGTTGTCTGGTGCCCTCACCCCGACCCTCGCCCACAGGGAGAGAGGGAAGGTGAGGGGAAAATACGGTTCAGTGGCGAATCAACGTGCCTTTCTCGCCCGCCAGAATGTCTGCCCCGTCGGCCAGCGCACCGATCCCGGCGATGCCGTTGCAGGCCTCGACAAACTCGCGGCAGGCGGCCACTTTCGGCCCCATCGAACCGGCGTCAAACTGCATGCCCCTGAGCAGTTCCGGCGTGACCTGTGCCAGCGGACGCTGGGTTGGTTTGCCCCAGTCGAGGTACACCGCGTCGGCATCGGTCAGGATCAGCAGGGCATCGGCTTCAATCTGGCGCGCCAGCAGGGCGGCAGAGAGGTCTTTGTCGATCACCGCTTCAATGCCGTGATACCCATTGGCGTTTTCCACCACCGGCACGCCGCCGCCGCCGTTGCAGATCACCAGGTGATCGCGCTGTATCAGTGCCGTGATGGCGTCGCTCTCAACGATGCGTTTCGGCTGTGGAGAGGGAACCACCCGGCGGAAATAGCTGCCGTCGGCCTTGAACACCCAGCCTTTCTCCGCCTGCAGCGTGTTTGCCTGGGCTTCGCTGTAGACCGGGCCGATGTATTTGGTCGGGTTAGTAAATGCCGGATCGGCGGCGTCCACTTCCACCTGGGTGAGCAGGACGCTCACCTCACGCTGGGGCAGATTGTTTTTCAGCGCCTGCTGGAGCATGTAGCCAATCATTCCCTGACTTTCGGCGCCGAGGATGTCCAGCGGGTAGGGCGTGACTTTGTCGTACGCGCTGTTTTGCAGCGCCAGCAGCCCAACCTGCGGCCCGTTGCCGTGAACCAGTACCACGCGCCACTGTTCCGTCAGCCCGGCGATGGTGCGGGCCGCTAGCTCGATGTTCTGGCGCTGGATCTCCGCTTCCAGCGGCTCGCCGCGTTTCAGCAATGCGTTACCGCCGAGCGCCACAACCAGAGTGGGTTTTCGTTCCATGATGGCTCCTTTAAATTCCGTCGCGTTCCAGTGGGCAGCTCATGCAGCGCGCGCCGCCGCGGCCGCGTCCCAGTTCGTCACCCGGGATAGGCAGCACGGTGATACCCGCTTTGTCATATTTCTCGTTGGTCCAGACGTTACGCTCGTAGCCAATCACCACGCCCGGGCGGATGGTCAGCACGTTATTCGCGTCATTCCACTGTTCGCGTTCGGCTTCAAAGGCGTCGCCGCCGGTGGTGATCAGGCGTACCTGATTAATGCCGAGTGCTTTTTCAATGGCGTGCAGCAGATCCGTTTCCTGGGTGCGCAGCAGGCCACCGCGGCCGTCCGGAGTGAGCGTCCAGCACTGAGCGTCTTTGCGCACCACTTCCGGGTAGACGGAGAAGGTGTCCACGTCGATGTGGGTCATGACGGTATCGAGGTGCATGCAGGAGCGGTGTTTTGGCAGTTCCACAGCGATGACGCGCTCGGCCTGGCGGTGTTTGAACAGGCTATTGGCGAGGAACTCAACGCCCTGCGGCGTGGTACGTTCAGACATGCCGATTAACACTGCGCCGCGGCCAATGACTAATACGTCGCCGCCCTCTAACGTGGCGTGGTCATAATTAATGTTTTCATCGCCGAAATACTTAATAAAATCGCCATCGGCAAATGCAGGGTGCCAGCGATATATGGCCCGGAGATTATTGGTTTCACGCTGGCGGGCCGCTTTGGCCATCGGGTTAATTGACACGCCGTTATAAATCCAGCACGAGGTATCGCGGGTAAATAAATGGTTAGGCAGTGGCTTCATAATAAAATCATTTGCCGTGTGGGTATCCACCACCATATTTTTAAAGGCCGCCGGAATTTCACCGTAGGTTAATCCGCCGCTTAATCTGCGTGCCAGTTCACGGTGTGGCATATCTGCCAGCCAGCCGCGCACGTCGCCGGCAAAGGTTGGCCCGAGGCGATAGTCAGAGATTTGCGTCTCCAGCAGCCAGGTTTTGGCCTCCGCAATATCAAGCGTTTGCGTGAGAAGGTCGGTCAACAGCAGGACTTCCACACCCTGTTCGCGCAGGGTGTTAGCGAAGATGTCATGCTCTTCACCCGCCCGCTCAACCGAGAGCACATCATCGAATAGCAGCTCCTGGCAGTTCGATGGCGTTAAACGTTTCAGACTTAAATTTGGGCGGTGCAGCATAACGCTACGCAATTGACCAATTTCAGAACCGACGTAATGCTTTTCCATAATTATTCCTTTAACTGTTTTTCAGAATAAAAAGGGCATGCGCCATGTGATGTCTTTATTTACATGGCGGCTAAGCTCAATTGATTTCGAGATTTATAGTAGGCGCTTAAATAATGAATATTGTGACGTCGCTCACGTGAAAATGGCTATTAAGGAGTTTGTTTTCATTTGCATGATTCGTATCAGATAATGATTAATTTGATTATATTTGCGGGTGAATAGCTAAGCAGGATCCGTTGGCATTATTTGGAGTTGTTATTATTTTGTAGAATTTAATGTTTTGACATATTTAGTTATGCTATTGATTTTAATGGTAATTAAACGGCGCGCAGAATGACTATGCACTATTATCCATTAACTATTTTTGACTTAAGAAAAATCAATAAATAATTATGGGATTTAATAGCAAATTACCAAAATGATAAATTGTGAAGTCACAGAGAGTTTTGCTATGAAGCGTATACGATCAGTAAGTTAGCATCACGGCCTGAAAGCGGAGGGCTGAGGTTATGCATAAAGACTGCATAAATGCCTGTGAGCGATTAACAGTGGAGTAACACATTTCCCGATAAACATGCGCTCGCGCAAAACTCATCGAAAAAGCGGTGGTAGGACAGTCTGAATTCTCGTATAAAAGATTAAAATGAAACGCTGTTTTATATTGAGGATTTATCTATGATCGCTGGCAACATCCATCATCTGCAGTCCTGGCTACCTGAAGAACTGCGTCAGGCTATCGAGTACGTCAAGGCGCACGTTACCGATGCTACCCCCTGCGGCAAACACGACATCGACGGCAACAGCCTGTTTTATCTGGTGTCTGAAGATATGACCCAGCCGTTTGCCGAGCGCCGCGCTGAGTATCACGTCCGCTATCTGGATATTCAGATAATCATGAAAGGCCAGGAGGGGATGACCTTCAGTACCCTGCCGCACGGTACGCCGGACACCGACTGGCTGGCGGATAAAGACATCGCGTTTTTGCCCGAGGGCGGGCAGGAGAAAACAGTGGTGTTAAGTGAAGGTGATTTTGTGGTGTTCTATCCGGGTGAAGTGCACAAGCCGCTTTGCGCGGTGGGCGCGCCTGCAAAGGTGCGTAAAGTGGTGGTGAAAATGCTGGTGGGGTAAGCCCTGTTAGCGTAAGAGAAGGGTAAAACGTTCCCTCTCCCGGTGGGAGAGGGTGAAAGCATCAGGCCGCAGCCCGTCATTATGTGATCCAGCTTATATTTTCCGCACTCCCTCATCGCCTCCCATTTACCTGCGCTTTTTCTGCGTCATAGTATGATCGTTAAATTAATGAACGCTGTTCTATAATGTAGAACAAAATAATTCAGCAAGGAGATCTCATGCCGCAGACCGCGTTGTTCACGGGAATCATTCCCCCTGTCTCCACCATCTTTACCGCCGATGGACAGCTTGATAAACACGGCACCGCCGCGTTGATCGACGACCTGATCGCCGCAGGCGTCGATGGCCTGTTCTTTTTGGGCAGCGGCGGCGAGTTCTCCCAGCTAAACGCCGAAGAGCGTAAAACCATTGCCCGGTTTGCTATCGATCATGTCGATCGCCGGGTGCCGGTGCTGATTGGCACCGGTGGCACCAACGCCCGGGAAACCCTTGAACTGAGCCAGCATGCGCAGCAGGCCGGCGCCGACGGGATCGTGGTGATCAACCCGTACTACTGGAAAGTGTCCGAAGCGAATCTGATCCACTATTTCGAACAGGTGGCAGACAGCGTCACGCTGCCGGTAATGCTGTATAACTTCCCGGCGCTGACCGGGCAGGATCTGACTCCGGCGCTGGTCAAAACCCTGGCCGACTCGCGGAGCAATATTGTCGGCATCAAAGACACGATCGATTCCGTCGCCCATCTGCGCAGCATGATCCACACCGTCAAATCTGCCCATCCGCACTTCACGGTGCTGTGCGGCTATGACGATCATCTGTTTAATACGTTGCTGCTGGGGGGCGATGGCGCGATCTCGGCCAGCGGTAACTTTGCTCCGCAGGTGTCGGTGAATCTGCTGAAGGCCTGGCGTGACCAGGAGGTGGCGAAGGCGGCCGAATACCACCAGATCCTGCTGCAAATACCGCAGATGTATCAGCTTGATACGCCGTTTGTGAACGTCATTAAAGAGGCGATTGTGCTGTGCGGCCGCCCGATCTCCACATACGTGCTGCCGCCCGCGTCGCCACTGGATGAGCCGCGTAAGGCGCAGCTGAAAACCCTGTTGCAACAGCTCAAGCTCTGCTGAGCCGGAAGACGACGATGACCATTGAGAAAATTTTCACCCCACAGGACGATGCGTTTTATGCCGTCATCACCCATGCGGCCGGGCCGCAGGGGGCACTGCCGCTGACCCCGCAAATGCTGATGGAATCCCCCAGCGGTAACCTGTTTGGCATGACGCAAAACGCCGGTATGGGCTGGGACGCCAACAAGCTGACCGGCAAAGAGGTGCTGATTATCGGTACGCAGGGCGGCATTCGCGCCGGGGACGGGCGACCTGTGGCGCTGGGCTACCACACCGGGCACTGGGAGATTGGCATGCAGATGCAGGCGGCGGCGAAGGAGATCACCCGTAATGGTGGGATCCCGTTTGCGGCCTTCGTCAGCGATCCGTGCGACGGACGCTCTCAGGGCACCCACGGCATGTTCGACTCCTTGCCGTACCGTAATGACGCGGCGATCGTGTTTCGTCGTCTGATCCGCTCCCTGCCGACGCGGCGCGCGGTGATCGGCGTGGCAACCTGCGATAAAGGGCTGCCCGCGACCATGATTGCGCTGGCCTCCATGCATGATCTGCCGACCATTCTGGTGCCGGGTGGGGCGACGCTGCCGCCGACCGTGGGGGAAGATGCCGGAAAAGTGCAGACCATTGGTGCGCGTTTCGCTAACCATGAGCTGTCGCTGCAGGAGGCCGCCGAGCTGGGGTGCCGCGCCTGCGCATCACCCGGCGGCGGCTGTCAGTTTCTCGGCACCGCGGGAACGTCACAGGTGGTGGCCGAAGCGCTGGGTCTGGCGCTGCCGCACTCCGCGCTCGCCCCGTCCGGGCAGGCCGTGTGGCTGGAGATTGCCCGTCAGTCTGCACGGGCGGTGAGCGAGCTGGATAACCGTGGGATCACGACCCGCGATATCCTGACCGACAAAGCCATTGAAAACGCCATGGTGCTTCACGCGGCGTTTGGCGGCTCCACCAACCTGCTGCTGCACATCCCGGCGATTGCCCATGCGGCGGGCTGCACCATTCCGGATGTGGCGCACTGGACGCGCATCAACCGTAAGGTTCCGCGTCTGGTGAGCGTGCTGCCAAACGGCCCGGACTACCACCCGACGGTGCGTGCTTTCCTGGCGGGCGGCGTGCCGGAGGTGATGCTCCATCTGCGCAAGCTGGGGCTGCTGCATGAAGATGCCATGACCGTTACCGGCCAGACGGTCGGGGAGAACCTCGACTGGTGGGAAAACTCAACGCGTCGGGCGCGTTTTCGTCAGTGCCTGCGCGAGCAGGATGGCGTCGATCCGGATGACGTGATCCTGCCGCCTGAGCGCGCCCACGCGAAAGGCCTGACCTCGACGGTCTGCTTCCCGACCGGCAATATCGCGCCCGAAGGGTCGGTGATCAAAGCCACGGCCATCGATCCGTCTGTTGTGGATGACGATGGCGTTTACCGCCATACCGGCCGGGTGCGGGTGTTTGTCTCTGAAGCGCAGGCCATCAAGGCCATCAAGCAGGAAGCGATCCAGCAGGGCGATATTATGGTGGTGATTGGCGGAGGCCCGTCCGGCACCGGCATGGAAGAGACCTACCAGCTAACCTCTGCGCTGAAACATATCTCGTGGGGCAAGACGGTATCGCTGATCACCGATGCGCGCTTCTCGGGGGTATCAACCGGGGCGTGCTTCGGCCATGTGTCGCCGGAAGCGCTGGCAGGTGGCCCCATCGGCAAGCTGCGCGACAACGATATCATTGAGATCAGCGTCGACCGCCTGTCCTTAACGGGCAGCGTTAACTTTATCGGCACGGCGGAACAGCCGCTGACGCCGGAAGAGGGGGCGCGCGTGCTGGCGTCGCGTCCGGTGCATCCTGACCTGCACGCCCACGCATTTTTACCGGACGATACCCGCCTGTGGGCGGCTCTGCAGTCGGTGAGCGGCGGCACCTGGAAAGGATGTATTTATGACACCGATAAAATCATCAAGGTAATTAACGCCGGTAAAAAAGCGCTCGGTCTTTAATTATATTTCTGGCTCTTGTCGTCTACGGAAAATATTCCGTGGACGGCTTTTGCATGTCTGTTTTTTATTATTGCGTAAATAATATAATTACATGAAAAACAAAGTCTTTAAATGATATCAGGATGTCGAGTGGCGTCACAAAAGCAAAATATCATAATTCAGAAATAAGATATGACCATTGTCGGTTAATTGAACACTTAATTACACTCTATTAACACGATGTTGTGAATTCAGCACACGAAATAAGGGTGTATTCCTGATGATGCACCGGGCATTTATTTGCCTGAATCAGGACCCTGGCGTTTGCACTGTTCCACGTACTGCCGTTGGGGGTAATGATGCAATTAACCATGAAAGATAAAATTGGCTACGGGCTGGGTGACACCGCCTGCGGCTTTGTCTGGCAGGCCACCATGTTCCTGCTGGCCTATTTCTATACCGACGTGTTTGGCCTGTCGGCGGGCATTATGGGGACGCTGTTTTTAGTTTCCCGCGTGCTGGATGCCGTCACCGATCCGCTGATGGGGCTGCTGGTTGACCGCACCCGCACGCGTCACGGCCAGTTCCGTCCGTTCCTGCTGTGGGGCGCGATCCCGTTTGGGATTGTCTGCGTGCTGACCTTCTACACGCCGGACTTCTCCGCGCAGGGTAAAATCATCTACGCCTGCATAACCTACATTCTGCTGACCCTGGTTTACACCTTCGTTAACGTCCCTTACTGCGCCATGCCGGGCGTCATCACCGCTGACCCGAAAGAGCGCCACGCGCTGCAGTCCTGGCGCTTTTTCCTCGCGGCGGCGGGATCGCTGGCCATCAGTGGCATTGCGCTGCCGCTGGTGAGCATCATTGGTCAAGGCGATGAGCAGGTCGGCTATTTCGGCGCCATGTGCGTGCTGGGGCTGAGTGGTGTGGTGCTGCTCTACGTCTGCTTCTTCACCACCAAAGAGCGCTACACCTTTGAGGTGCAGCCGGGCTCGTCGGTGTCGAAAGACCTCAAGCTTCTGTTCGGCAATACCCAGTGGCGCATTATGTGTGCGTTCAAGATGATGGCGACCTGCTCCAATGTGGTCCGCGGCGGGGCGACGCTCTACTTCGTGAAATACGTCATGGATCACCCGGAGATGGCGACGCAGTTTCTGCTTTACGGCAGCCTCGCCACCATGTTTGGTTCGCTCTGCTCATCCCGCCTGCTGGGGCGCTTTGACCGGGTGACCGCCTTCAAGTGGATTATCGTGGCCTACTCCCTGATCAGCCTGCTGATTTTCTTCATCCCGGCCGAACATATCGCCCTGATTTTCGCCCTTAACATTCTGTTCCTGTTCGTCTTTAACACCACCACGCCCCTGCAGTGGCTGATGGCTTCTGACGTGGTGGATTACGAGGAGAGCCGCAGCGGTCGCCGTCTCGACGGGCTGGTGTTCTCCACCTACCTGTTCAGCCTGAAGATCGGTCTGGCGATTGGTGGCGCGGTGGTGGGCTGGATCCTGGCGTATGTGAACTACTCCGCCAGCAGCAGCGTGCAGCCGGTCGAAGTGCTGACCACCATTAAAATTCTGTTCTGCGTGGTACCGGTGGTGCTCTACGTGGGCATGTTCATCATGCTGTCGTTCTACAAACTCACCGACGCCCGCGTGGCGGCCATCAGCCAGCAGCTGATTAAGCACCGTGCAACGCAGGGTGACGCCGTGCCCGACGCTGCGACAGCCGCATCCCATTAACAGGAGGCAACATGACAACGATAACAAACCCGATCCTCACCGGCTTCAACCCGGACCCGTCCCTGTGCCGTCAGGGGGAGGATTACTACATCGCCACCTCGACGTTTGAATGGTTTCCGGGCGTGCGCATCTACCACTCCCGCGACATGAAGAACTGGTCGCTGGTCAGCACGCCGCTGGACAGAGTGTCGATGCTGGACATGAAGGGCAATCCGGACTCCGGCGGCATCTGGGCGCCGTGCCTGAGCTACGCCGATGGCCAATTCTGGCTGCTGTACACCGACGTGAAAATTGTCGATTCGCCGTGGAAAAATGGCCGTAACTTTCTCGTCACTGCGCCCTCCATCGAGGGGCCGTGGAGCGAACCGATCCCGATGGGCAACGGAGGGTTTGACCCGTCGCTGTTCCACGACGATGATGGCCGTAAATACTACCTCTACCGCCCGTGGGGGCCGCGCCATCACAGCAACCCGCATAACACCATCGTGATGCAGGAGTTTGACCCGCAGACCGGCACCCTTTCGCCCGAGCGCAAAACCCTGTTTACCGGCACGCCGCTCTGCTACACCGAAGGGGCGCACCTTTATCGTAAAGAGGGCTGGTACTACCTGATGGTCGCCGAAGGCGGCACCAGCTATGAACACGCGGTGGTGGTGCTGCGCTCAAAAACGCTCGACGGGCCGTACGAGCTGCATCCGGACGTGACGATGATGACCAGCTGGCATCTGCCGGAGAACCCGCTGCAGAAGAGCGGCCACGGCTCGCTGCTGCAGACCCACACCGGGGAGTGGTATATGGCCTACCTCACCAGCCGGCCGCTGCGCCTGCCGGGTATACCGCTGCTGGCCTCGGGCGGGCGCGGCTACTGCCCGCTGGGACGCGAGACCGGCATTGCGCGCATCGAATGGCGCGACGGCTGGCCGTACGTTGACGGCGGCAAACACGCGCAGCTGACCGTCCCCGGCCCGCAGATAGCGGAGCAGCCCGCCGCCTCCCGGGACAGCTGGCGTGAGGATTTCGACGGCAGCACGCTTGACCCGGAGCTGCAGACCCTGCGCATTCCGTTCGACGACACCCTCGGCTCGCTCAGCGTGCGCCCGGGGTATTTGCGGCTTTACGGCAACGACTCGCTTAACTCGACCTTTACCCAGTCGACCGTGGCACGCCGCTGGCAGCACTTCGCCTTCCGGGCAGAGACGCGCATGCAGTTCTCGCCGGTTCACTTCCAGCAGAGCGCCGGGCTGACCTGCTACTACAACAGTAAAAACTGGAGCTACTGCTTTGTGGACTACGAGGAGGGGCAGGGCAGAACGATCAAAGTGATCCAGCTTGACCACAACGTGCCGTCGTGGCCGCTGCATGAACAGCCGATCCCGGTACCGGACAGCGCAGAGAGCATCTGGTTACGGGTTGACGTCGACACCCTGGTTTACCGCTACAGCTACTCGTTTGACGGTGAGACGTGGCACACCGTGCCGGTGACGTATGAAGCGTGGAAACTGTCGGATGACTACATCGGCGGGCGCGGCTTCTTTACCGGCGCGTTTGTCGGCCTGCACTGCGAAGACATCAGCGGTGACGGCTGCCACGCAGACTTTGATTACTTTACCTACGAACCGCTCACGAAATAGCGGCTCAGGCCGGGTAACCCAGCGCGCGTGAGAGCTGGAGCCCGGCCTGCTGAAGTTGCTCGCGGAAGCTGGCCAGTTCGCCGTCATCCACCCGCGACGTCAGCGTCGACAGACTCAGGGCGGCAATCACGCGGGATTCATGGTTCCACACCGGTACCGCCACGCAGCGCACGCCCTGCTCGTTCTCTTCGCGGTCGAAGGCGTAACCCTGCACGCGAGTCTGTGCGAGGGCCTCCAGCAACGCGTCGCGGGAGGCAAGGGTGGAAGGGGTATAAGTGGTGTACTGATAGCCCTCAAGCAGGGCGTTCAGCTCGGCCTCGCCAAGCCAGGCAATCAACACCTTGCCGATGGCGGTGGCGTGAACCGGCAGCCGACGACCAATGCGTGAATAGGCGATAGCCGCCAGTTTGCCTTCAATCTTCTCGATATAAACGCCTTCACGACCGTCCAGGATCCCCAGATGGGTGGTCTGTCCGGTACGCTGCGACAGCTCTGTCAGCCAGCCTTTCGCCTTCTGGCGAATATCGATTGAGCCCACCACAAAATGACCGCGCTCAACCAGCTTCATGCCGAGGCGATATTTACCGTTTTCCGGGTTCTGATCGATATAGCCGTGAAGCTGCAGGGTTTTCAGCAGCGAGTGGAGGGTACTTTTGCTCAGCCCCATCAGTTTGCTGATGTCGGTGATCTTAAGCTCGGTGGCCTGCTCGTTAAACAGGTCGAGGATCTGCAACGCACGTTCAACAGACTGAATAATCGGCATAATGCTGGTATGTCCACGCAGGAATTAAGGCGAAAACGTACCTTTTTCAGGCGGAAAAATCAATGAAGTGTGGCGCCGGTTTACGCCCTCTCCCGGTGGAAGAGGGCCGGGGTGAGGGCACAAGACCGCAGAGGATCACTCCCCAAGCGTCGCCACCATCACCGCCTTAATGGTATGCATCCGGTTTTCCGCCTGGTCAAACACAATGCTCGCCGCCGATTCAAACACCTCGTCCGTCACTTCCATTCCGCCGTGCAGATCGAACTCTTTCGCCATCTGCTTACCCAGCGTGGTCTGGTCGTCATGGAATGCCGGCAGACAGTGCAGGAACTTCACGTCCGGGTTACCGGTCAGCGCCATCATCTGCGCGTTCACCTGATACCCGCGCAGCAGGGCAATCCGCTCGGCCCACTTCTCTTTGGCCTCGCCCATCGATACCCACACATCGGTATAGATGAAGTCCGCCCCTTTCACGCCGGCCGCTACCTCTTCCGTCAGGGTGATCTTCCCGCCATTCTTCTCCGCCAGCGCGCTGCACTCCGCCACCAGGCGCTCTTCCGGCCAGCAGGCTTTCGGGGCTACCAGACGCAGATCCAGCCCGGTTAACGCTGCCGCTTCCAGCATCGAGTTACCCATGTTGTTACGCGCATCGCCCGCATAAACCAGTGTCATCTCGTTAAACGCTTTGCCCGGCAGGTGCTCCTGCATGGTCAGCAGGTCCGCCAGCAGCTGCGTCGGGTGGAACTCGTTGGTCAGCCCGTTCCACACCGGCACGCCTGCATACTGCGCCAGCGTTTCGACCACGTCCTGGCCGTGACCGCGATACTGAATGCCATCGTACATCCGCCCGAGTACCCGCGCGGTGTCCTTAATTGATTCTTTATGCCCAATCTGGCTGCCGCTCGGCCCTAAATACGTGACGCGCGCGCCCTGGTCAAATGCGGCAACTTCGAAAGAGCATCGTGTACGGGTTGAGTCTTTTTCGAAGATGAGCGCGATGTTTTTGCCAGTAAGCTTTTGTACTTCATTACCCTTTTTTTTATCGGCTTTAAGCTGAGCGGCAAGGGTCAGCAGGGAATTGAGCTGTGCAGGGGTAAAATCGAGCAATTTCAGAAAGTGTTTCTTGTACAGATCAGACATTTTATCCTCACATGGCAAACGCCACTTATTGAATTAAAATTCACTTTATATGTCTAATTATTCATTTGCAACCCCGTTTCACAAATCTTTCCAACAAAGGTGGAGGCAAACCCGTCCGTGTGTGAAAATAGAAGTATCTGCCGCACTTTAAAGAGGAATGAGCCATGGCAAACCCGGAACACCTGGAAGAGCAACGCGAAGAGACGCGCCTGATTATCGAAGAACTGCTGGAAGACGGTAGCGATCCGGACGCGCTGTACACCATCGAGCACCATTTCTCTGCTGACGATTTCGACGCGCTGGAAAAACTGGCGGTAGAAGCTTTCAAACTGGGTTACGAAGTGACCGAGCCGGAAGAGCTGGAAGTGGAAGAGGGCGACACCGTCATCTGCTGCGATATTCTGAGCGAAGGCGCGCTGAAAGCAGAACTGATCGACGCTCAGGTCGAACAGCTGATGAACCTGGCCGAGAAGTTTGAAGTGGAATACGACGGCTGGGGAACCTACTTCGAAGATCCGAACGGTGAAGACGGCGAAGAAGGCGACGACGAAGATTTCATCGACGAAGACGACGACGGCGTGCGTCACTAAGCGTTTCAGGCGGTGGCGCGCGCCACCGCTTTTTCAAGGCAGAACCATGGATTACCCGCAGATACTCGCCCCCGTTCTTAACTTCCTCCAGTGCCCGACCCCACAAGCATGGATTGATCACGCCCGCGACCCGGCAAACCTGCCGCTGCTGCTCACCGACCACATGGTGTGCGAGCTCAAGGCTGCCCAGACCGCGCTGCTGCTGGTGCGTAAATACGTCGCCGACGAAAGCGGTGCCGATGCGCTGCTCGACTGGCTCAAACCCTACGAAGCGTTTACCTTCCGCGAAGGCCCGGAACCGGATTTTGTGGCCCTGCACAAGCAGATTGGCAAAAGCGTCATGCCCAAAACCGACGACCCGTGGGGCCAGGCGCTTATCGACAGCATGGTGCTGCTGATTAAAGAAGAGCTGCACCACTTCTGGCAGGTGCGCGAGGCGATGCTGGCGCGCGACATTCCGTACGTCAAAATCACCGCCAGCCGCTACGCCAAAGGGATGCTGAAAGCGGTGCGCACGCATGAACCGCTGACGCTTATCGACAAGCTCATCTGCGGTGCCTACATCGAAGCCCGCTCCTGCGAGCGTTTCGCCGCGCTGGCCCCGTTCCTCGACGACGACCTGCAGAAGTTCTATCTCTCGCTGCTGCGCTCGGAAGCGCGCCACTATCAGGACTACCTGACGCTTGCCCAACAGGTGAGCGACGACGATATCTCACCGCGCATACAGCTTTTTGGCGAAATTGAAGCCACACTTATCTCGACACCGGACAACGAGTTTCGCTTTCACAGCGGCGTGCCGGTGTAAACCGGCATAGCGAAAAGAAAAGGATGCGAGATGAATAAAACGTGGATCCGTATAGTCGTGGTGACTCTCCTGGCCGCCGTCGTGGCGTTCTGGGTCTACTTCGACAAACAACGCCAGCACACCCCCGAACAGCAGCTTGATACCACCCTCAACGCAATGCCCGCCTGGCAGGTGATTAAAGAGCAGGAGCCTGTGCTTCATCAGCGCATTCTTGACCAGATGGCGGCCCTGCAAAAAGCCGGCGAGCCGGAACAGAAGATTATCGACACCATCCAGCCGCAGATCCTACATCTGCAGATGTCGCGCCTGCAAAACGCGCCGGACGCTAACGTGGTGAACTATATGACGATCAACATGGAGCAGACCGCCGCCATCCAGAAGGTGAGCGACGACGCCTGTTTCCGTTTCCTCTACCCGGCGGTAAAAGGGGGGGTCAACCCAATGCGCATGCTGGATAAAGACCTGATGACGCGGCGCATGCAGGCCGACGCCGACATGATGCGCGCGGCCTACGGCAAAAACCGCCACACCGTAACCCCGGAAGAACGCGAAGCCGCGGTGACTGATGTCCGCCCGATTATGAAAACGCTGGCCGACAAGTACGGCGAGGACATCCAGCTGCTGCAGATGCCGGAGAAGGCGGTGGGCAAAGAGAAGCTCTCCTGCGACATGGTGCAGGAGATGTGGGCGAAGGTGCTGGCGCTGCCAGAGCAGAAGGCGGCAGGCGTGATTCGACTGGCGGTTTCCGAGGTAGAATGACAGGGCGCTGGTTTTTTGGGCACTTAGCGTAGGTTTAGCGCGTCGCCGCTTGCATGGCGGCGCGCGACAGGTATAATCCACAACGTTTCCGCATCCCCTTCAGTGCCGAAGTGGCGAAATCGGTAGACGCAGTTGATTCAAAATCAACCGTAGAAATACGTGCCGGTTCGAGTCCGGCCTTCGGCACCAAGTGATGCAATAATTAGCTACCTAAGGGTGGCTTTTTTTGTGTCCATTCCCGTCCAAATTCGTTCATATCCATCTGTAATTTAAAGATAATTTATTTTTTTGGTAATAACCATATTTATTTTGCGGCTTTTCCGTGTTGGTCATTTTTCATCCATTGACATCCACGCGATTTGGGGGCCAAATTGGGGGCTTAGACGTAGTTCGATAATAGTGAGGCCCCCAAATGGCACTAACAGATCGCGCTATAGTCCACGCCAAGCCTTGTGGAAAGCCGTATAAGCTCAGTGACTCGCACGGACTTTACCTGCTGGTTAACCCTAACGGTTCAAAACGCTTGTACATCAAGTACCGCTTTGTAAACAAAGAGAAAAAGCTCGCTTTAGGCCCTTATCCGCTTTTGACGCTTGCACAGGCAAGACGCATGCGTGAAAAGGCCCAATTACTGCTGATTTCCGGCATCGATCCGAGTGCACACCGAAAAGCAGAACGCCTTGCGATAACGCCGGAACATATGTTCGAGTCTGTGGCACGCGAATGGGTAACCAGTAACGTGAACTGGTCGGCGGAACATAAGAAGCGGGTGTTGCGTTATTACGAGCTTTACGTCTTTCCCACGAATGGCAGTTGCGACATCACCAAAATGAAGGTGGAAGACCTTCTGGTGCCCATCAAAGAGGTGGAGAAAGCGGGCAAATTGGATGTTGCTTCCCGGCTTTAGCAGCGCCTGCCGCTTGCTCTGGCCGTCGGTCAGTTCTGCCAGTAACGTGTTCCAGCTTATGCCGCTGCGGCTACTCATCTCGCCGAGCAACTCATCCTGCACCAGAGGCGGCACCACGGCTTCAGTATCGCCGTCAAAAGTGGCGAGGGCGGTGCTGAACAGGTCGGCAAATTCCGGCTGGCGTTCCATCGGCATCAGCTTTGCCCACACCTGTTCCGCCGCGCTGCGTAGGGCCAGCAGGCGATCGATAACCTTACGGGTCAAGCCGCTGTATAGCGCATTTGGGATGCAGGGCAGCAGCCAGTCCACGGTCTGTAGCATCCGGCTGATTTGCGACTGGCTGACGGGATAGCCATCGCGGGTCAGTTGCTCCGCCAGCGCCAGTTGCGTCAGGCATTCAATGCCTGCCTCGTGGTAAAGATCGCGCAGATGCAGAATGCCTTCCGCCCGTTCGATAAACATCAATCCGTTATGCAGGTCGCTTTCCGCCAGATGGCCGATCAAGCACTGGACTTCGCCCTGCTGCGGTGACAGCGTTTCCGGCCACGGTCTGAACGGCCAGCAGACGCGGTGGTAACGCTCATCCTGCGTCTCCTGCCACAGTTCATTGAGGATGGCGAGGCGCGTATTCCCGCCGCTGGCGAGCATATATTTTTCATCACCGGGGCGACGGGTCAGTACCGGCGGGTTATCCAACCCGCGGGCAAGAATTGACGCTTTCAGTACGTCATAGCCTGGGTTGCGGGTGACACGGGGATTGAGAGAGAACGGCTGGATTTGCTCCAGACTGACCTGGACCATTTCCTGTTCTCCAGTAGTGCTGGCACCGTGAAGCCAGCGGTTGAGCAGGTGTGAAGCGCACATAATCTTCCTCCGGCATTCAGACATCGCGGGTAAGCCGGATGCGCTGGTGGATCCAGGCATCCACCTCGCTTTCCAGCCAGGCGACGTGGCGGCTGTTGAGTCGGATGGACGGCGGAAACTGTTGCAGCTGTATTTGCCGGTAAATCCACGATTTACCGAAGCCGATTTTGTCTTCCACCTGGCGTAAGCGTAAAAATCTGTCGCTATTCATAACCATTCCTCCTGTGTCCAGAGTCGTTCACATCAGCACGTTGGGCTTGGTTATCAAAGCAGCAGCGTCCCTGCCAGGCAGTAAAAATCCTTATCTGGGTTAGTGAGAGTTGTTAGTTGAAAGGGTTAGTTGATCGCGTTACGGCGGTGCGCCGCGCTGGAGTGCGGTTTTCAACGTCTCGGGGCTCAGCGGCAGATGCATACCTTCCTCACGCGCCCAGCATTCGAAAATGTTCAGCAGTTTGTAGGGATGCTCCAGCATTTCATCGTCCAGTTGTGGGTTGTGCTTGCAGGCCAGCCACAGCAAACGGGAAAGCGCGGAAGTGATCCGCTCCTTTGATTCCGGCTGATGGCGGGTCAGGAAGGCCTCGAGATGAGTGCGGCGGATAACGAACAGTGCGTCAGGAGGCAGCGTGTCCTGCAGGTAGCAGACGGACAGACTGAGTCGGGATTTCAGGTCACTGCGGCCATTGCCATACAGCTGGCCAATCAGCAGATGTAGCTCTTCCTGGAGGTTGTTTTGCGTGGCGAGCAGTTCCAGTAAAAGCTCCCGCAACGATTTGCGGCAACAGAGCTGGTAGTAGCTGTCGTTTTCATCGCAGACCACGATGCCAATCTGGTTGCAGCAGTGGGTATCTTTGGGGCAAGGACGATTCAACGTTTTCGCCAGTTGCTGGTGGAGCAGCAGGCGCTCAAGGCCAATTAACGGCAAATTCCACAGATGGCTGGTGGTCAGTTGCAGAGTCGGGTCGCGTCTGCATGGTGGAGAGTTCGCCATCACTTTCCGGTTGCCGGGTTTGTTGCACTGCGAAGGTGGAAAGGGTGGCTTGCTGAATCGGCAGGCAAAGCGGCAAGGAGGATTGAGTGGTCTCAGAAGTACGGGGGAGGGGAAGTAGACAGAGAGTGGCAGATCGCCGTGCAGGGCATGGCGGATCAGGTCGGCGGGCAGCAACGTGATGTTGTGCTGCCGGATGACTTCTGCGGCCTCATCCAGTGTCAGCCACTCCTGGCGGATTTTGTGCGGGGGCATGGGGTTTTCCTTTTTGTGTTGTTGGTTGCGTGTAGTGCTTGTTGATGGTGAAAACCGGTGTGCGATGTTTTTGCTAAAACAACTAACCTGATCAGTTTAGTTAACGATCTTTTCAGACATAATCCGGTGATTATTTACGCTGGAAAAACAGGATGTAACATTGAATAGCTCGGAAGATGATTTGCTTGAAGCTGCGTGGTATTTGTCGAAGTACGGTAAATCTCAACCACCTGTGGGACTGGGTGTTCAGAAATGGAAAGAGGTTTTTGCCTTGTTTTATCCTCGCTTTGGAGCGGGTAAAACCGCCAGCGAGTTTCACAATAGTCTGAAAAATAGTCGTGACCGTTTTGATTCCTGGCTTAGTGATGTGCGTGTTGGCTGGCGTGACGAGCAGGGCGCTCCTGCTGCGCTTTCTCATTCAGCGCAGCGTGTGCATCAGAGATTGAGTGTGCTTTCAGAGAGTGTGATTGAGCAGCGCGTTCTTTCGTTAATATCTTCTGATAGCGATGAACAAGCGCAACGTGACTATCTTATTATTCAGCAGGATAAAAGTATTGAAGATACCGCACGCGAGCAGCTGATTGCGGCACGGCTGGGGCAGGGTACCTTTCGGAAAAATTGTCTCATGCTGTATCCGGCATGCCCTGTTACGGGAACGACGTTTGCGCCGTTGCTCCGCGCCAGCCATATAAAACCGTGGGCTGCCTGCGAGAATGGGAATGAACGTCTTGATCCTTATAATGGAATTATACTGGCCGCACATATTGATATTTTATTCGATCAGGGGTGGATTTCGTTTGAGAACGATGGGCGTTTATTAATTAGTAAGGAGCTGGATATTAGTGTTAAAAAGCAGTGTCTGTTGCAGGAGAAAATAAAGGCGTTTCCTGTTGAATCGTATTGTTATCTGGAGTGGCATCGGGAGAATTTACTTCGATGAAAGTGAATTGGAAAAATAAATTACTACTTAATTTAAAATATATTTTGAGAGTCTGTGAAATTGAGTAATGTTCCTTTAGCGATCCTATGGGAGGAATTTATGCCATCGCTCAATTTGATGAGCTAGTTTGCGTGGTTCGACTCTGAGGTACTTGTTAAAGAATCGGCGGTTTAATCTGTCGACTCTAACCTTCTCAAGAGGAGCTGCGACTCTCCTTATAGGCTGTTTTTATGAATGCACAAGCGTTTACCTAACTTACGGTTCATGAGATCATACCTACAACAGTGAAACCATGGGGCTCTTTGCTAGAATTTGTTGGATTATTGTTAAGCTTTTTGAGCTAATCTTTACCGACAAAAGAGAAGCAGTTAGCGTCTGTTTTGTTTAACTAGTTGTATTTTTTATGGTTTTTGTTGGTGTTTGTTCATTGAGCCCCCTGAAGAACGAGATGATTGTCAGATGAAAAAAGTATCTTGTGTTGATTTATTTTGTGGTGCAGGTGGGTTAACACATGGTCTTGTGCTTGAAGGAGTACCTGTTGTCGCAGGTATTGATATTGATCCTGCCTGCAAGTTCCCCTATGAGACTAATAATAAAGCAAAATTTATTGAGAAAAGCGTAAGCGATTTTACATCTTCAGACTTGAATGAGCTCTACGCTGATTCAGATGTAAGGATTCTTGCTGGCTGCGCACCTTGCCAACCGTTCTCAAGCTATGCAAGGCGTTATGAGCATGGTGGTAAGGATGGTAAATGGGGACTGTTGTACGAATTTTCTCGCTTGGCTGAGGAAACTCGCCCTGATCTGATCACTATGGAGAATGTACCTTCCGTTGCAAGACATGAGGTTTTCAGCGACTTTGTCGATACCTTAAAACGTATTGGCTATCACGTTTGGTTTAATGTCGTTGATTGCACTCACTATAACGTTCCCCAGATGCGTAAGCGCATGGTACTGCTTGCTTCTTTACACGGCGAGATAAAACTCGCCGAGTCGACGTGTACTCAGCCAATTACAGTGAGACAAGCCATAAGCGATTTGCCAGCTTTAAAAGCAGGCGAAACTAGTTCTGGGGATAAGCTACATGTGACTTCAACGTTGTCGGAAAAAAATCTGCAACGTATTAAAGCTTCAAAACCCGGTGGAACGTGGCGTGACTGGCCTGAACATTTAGTTGCTGATTGCCATCGTACAGATAGAGGAAAAACGTACTCTAGTGTCTATGGTCGAATGGAATGGGATAAACCTGCTCCGACTATGACTACTCAGTGTTATGGTTTCGGGAATGGCCGCTTTGGTCACCCAGAGCAAGATCGTGCAATCTCATTGAGAGAAGCTGCTATTCTTCAGAGTTTTCCGCAGGACTACGTATTTATCCCCGATGATAGCAATGTCAATCTTAGAGTTCTGGGCCGAATGATTGGAAATGCAGTTCCGGTAAAGCTGGGTCAGGCAATCGCTCGCAGTATAAATTCACACCTTGACGATTTGAACTTGGTCGCAACAAAGTGAAACTTTAACCAGCCTCTGGGCGTACTGAACCGGAATCTGAACATTTTATGGATATTTCGAATCAAACAAATCATCCTCAACAAATTATTCCAGAGCCAGGGCAACTTGTTGAAGTTCGTCGACGCCAATGGATCGTTGTTGAGGTTTCATCTTCCCAGTTACCACCGCCTTCGTCTCAGCAGCATCTCATAACTCTTTCATCTATTGATGAAGATGGTTTAGGAGAATTACTTGAAGTTATCTGGGAAATTGAACCTGGCGCTCAAGTAATTGAACGAGCTGGTTTACCTTCGATTACTGGCCTGGATGACTCTGACACTCTTGAGGCTTTTCTTGATGCAGTGCGTTGGGGGGCTGTCACTAAAGCTGACCATCGTAACTTCTTACAAGCACCTTTTCGTAGTGGCGTTAGCATTGAAGACTTCCAGCTTGATCCGTTGGTGCGTGCAATTGATATGGCCCGTGTCAACCTGCTTATCGCCGATGATGTTGGACTTGGTAAGACCATTGAAGCTGGGCTAATCATCCAGGAAATGTTACTTCGGCATCGAGCTCGCACAGTTTTGATTGTTTGCCCTGCGTCGCTGCAAGAGAAGTGGCGTGTTGAGATGTTAGAAAAATTCGGTCTTGAATTTCAAATCGTCGACACCGCTTATATTAAGCGATTAAGACGAGAACGTGGCATTCACGCCAATCCGTGGACATCGCATCCACGGTTAATCACTTCAATGGATTGGGCCAAAAGTGGGGAAGGGTTGCGTTCTATGCGTGACGTCCTTCCCTTAAAGCCTAGTTATCCACGAAAGTTTGACATGCTCGTCATTGATGAGGCGCACAATATAGCTCCAGTGGGGAGAGCTAACTATGCAATGGAAAGCCAGCGTACTAGGTTTATTCGTTCGATAAGCCCACATTTCCAACACCGTTTGTTTTTGACAGCAACTCCGCATAATGGCTATACCGAGTCTTTCACTTCGTTGCTTGAGTTGCTGGATGATCAACGTTTTGCCAGAAATGTACTTCCAGATGAGAAGTTGTTGAATCAGGTGATGATACGTCGCCTCAAAAGTGATCTGGTCGATTCAGCGGGCAATCCACTTTACGCTCAACGTAAGCTTAAAGCCTTATCCGTCGAATATTCGGCTCAAGAGCGTTCTATCCACAAAAAACTGGATGAATATTGCCATAGCCGGGAGCAAGGAGCAGAGAAAGCCAGCAATACTTTTGGGACGACCTTTGTCAACCAGCTGCTTAAAAAAAGACTTTTTTCTTCACCAGCAGCCTTTGCATCTACTCTTGAAAGGCACATATCAACTTTGACGCATGGCAAACGGCCTAATGATAAAAATGCCATGGCTGATCGTATCCTTCATAAAGCAATCCTTCGTTTAGAAGAAGATTACGCCGACGATCAAGAGATAGAGAATGCCCAATCTGAAGCGGTGGAAGAAGCAACACATTACACCCAACCGCTGACGAATGAACAGAAACAAATACTTGATGTATTGCGTCAATGGGCGCAAGTAGCTAAGAATCAGGTAGACTCTAAAGCCAGGGCAATACTTGATTGGATTAATACGAATCTTAAAACAAATAATCAGTGGAATGATTACCGGGTAATTCTGTTTACTGAATATCGAACGACACATCAATGGATGCATGAGATTCTGGCCAGCCACGGACTTGCTGGTGAGCGCTTAGCTGTTTTACATGGCAGCATGCCGCATGAAGAACGAGAAAAAGTTAAAGCCGCTTTCCAGACATCACCAAAGGCTTCTGCTGTTCGCATACTCCTCGCAACTGATGCCGCCTCAGAAGGTATCGACTTGCAAAACTATTGTAACTACCTTATCCATTTAGAAATTCCATATAACCCCAATGTAATGGAACAACGTAATGGTCGTATAGACCGCCACGGACAACGCCAAAAAGAAGTTGTAATTTGGCACCCAGTTGATGGTGTGGATAAGGTGAATGCTCGTATCGGTGGGCACGGTGACGATATCCTACGAGCATTACGCAAACTTGAATCAATGCGGGCTGACATGGGTAGTGTCAATCCAGTCATCGCACCTCAAATGTCAGGACTGATTGAAGGCTCTATCAAAGATTTTGATACACGTCTGGCTGAAGCCAGAATTGCAAAGACGAAACGTTTTATCAGTGTTGAGCGCGAACTAAAAGAGAGAATTGCGAAACTACATGATCGACTTCTTTCAGCCAGACAGGAGCTTCATCTCACACCTGAGCATATACAAATAGCCGTCAATACAGCTCTCATGTTAGCCGGTCGTACAACTCTTGAACCTTTTGAATTACACGATGCGCCTTCAGGTTCTGTATTCAGGATACCTGCTCTCTCAGGTACATGGGCACGTTGTCTTGAAGGACTTCGTCATCCCCATACACAGGAGATTCGTCCTGTCACTTTTGATCACAGCGTGGCGAAAGGACGTGATGATGTCGTACTCGTCCATTTAAATCACCTGTTAGTGCAGATGTGTCTACGTCTATTACGAGCAGAAATATGGGCGCGCGATGATATAAAAAAATTACATCGAATTACGGTGCGCTCAGTACCAGACATGTTACTTGAAAGCCCTGCGGTCGCTGTTGTTTCACGATTGGTGATTACTGGAGGTAATCACCATCGACTTCATGAAGAATTGACAATAGCTGGTGGCTATCTTGGCGACAAAAACTTTAGGCGCGAGGATGGTGTTAATAAACTACAGCAATGGTTTGAGCAGGCGAAACCTGTGACTACTGAATTTTCGCTTTTGGATGCCTTTCGCATGCGTTTTGAACGTGCACAAAACAGTATTCTCCAGTCCGTTGAAGCTAGATCAAAAGATCGCCTGCAATATCTGACTAATACCCTTCAGACCCGTAAAGAGCGTGAATTGTCTGATATCAATAACATACTCAATGAACTTGAAATAACTATCAAAACTGAGTTAGCTAAAGATCAACAACCTATGCAGTTTTCATTGTTTTCAGAAGATGAACGCGCTCAAGTCAAGCGTGATAATGCAGCGCTGGAAGCCCGTCTCGCTCGCATTCCCGCTGAGCGTGAACAGGAAGTACAAACAATCGAACTTCGCTATACCAACATTGATGATCGCACATTCCCTGTCGCCGTCATTTTTCTCGTCCCAGAATCTACTATTCAAGGAGGCGCAGCATGAGTTTAACTAACACTCACGCCGAATGGCTTTCTCTGGTAGATATTTCGGGACCTTTTCTCGCTATCCCGGTACTAACGCATACATTTCCTCAGGGACTAGAGGAGCTTAGTAGCTTCAAGCGTAGACGGCTGCGTCAAGCCTATGACGAATGGCGGGAGGCATTAGAACTGGAAGATCCTCAGCTAGAAGATTTGCACTCTGCATGGATAGACGAAGTGCTGTCACGAGTGTTGGAATTTGATGATGATGGTAAAGGTGATGTGCTGAAACGTGAAGAGTGGTGTAGAAGCCACTTGAAATCAGTATTGCCAGATCAGGGAGTGGTTGAATATCCCGATTTGGCAGTTGTTGATGAACAGCAAGATAACAAGCCATTGTTACTCATACATACCTATAAACCAAATGTAGAACTAGAATCAACAGTAAAATATGAGGGATGGATAACCACCCCGGCAGATCGTATGGTTCAGTTATGTCGCTCACTTGGTTGCCGTCTCGGATTGCTAACCAACGGCGAATGCTGGATGTTAGTAGATGCACCAGTGGGTGCTGTAACGTCTTTCTCAAGCTGGTACGCACGTCTTTGGAGTCAAGAGCCAATCACACTGCAAGCATTCGTGCATTTACTAGGAATCCGCCGTTTCTTCGTTGATGAGTCTGAGCAGCTACCTGCATTGTTTGATGCTTCGCTGAAGTACCAGGATGAAGTGACTGACGCTTTAGGTGAACAAGTTTGCCGTGCTGTAGAAGTGTTAATTCAGTCGCTGGACAAAGCCGATCAGGATCGAAATCGTGAATTATTGCACGATGTCAATGAAACAGAGCTCTATGAAGCTGCGTTGGCAGTGATGATGCGATTGGTATTCCTGCTCTCAGCTGAGGAACAGGGCCTACTGCTCTTAGGTGACGAATGCTATGAGTCTAATTACGCAATTTCCACTTTGCGTATGCAACTACGGCAAGAACCTTCAGAGCTCCTTGAGCGACGTTGGGATGCCTGGACACGATTGCTTTCTACCTTCCGTGCGGTTTATGGCGGGGTGGAGCATGAAGAGCTGCGCCTACCGGCGTTAGGGAGTTCATTGTTTGATCCTGACCATTTTCCTTTTCTTGAAGGAAGAACTAAAGGCTCAAACTGGAAAATCGATACAGCTGTACCCTTACCAATAAATAATCGAACGGTTCTCCTATTACTGGAATCTATCCAACTATTTCAGGGGCGTACTCTTTCTTACCGCGCATTAGACGTTGAGCAGATCGGCTATGTCTATGAAGGTTTACTGGAACGTACTGTCAAACGTGCCGCTGAAGTGACGTTAGAACTGAATGCTACCAAAAAAGCTCAATCGCCTTGGGTTACGTTAGCTGAACTAGATTCAGTAAGTATGGACGGTACTGAGCAGCTGATTGAGCTACTGCATGAACGTTCTGGTAGTTCGATCAGTAAGATACGTAATGATCTATCCAAACTAATTGATGATAGTCTGATTGAACGCCTCTTGATTACCTGTCAGGGGGATACCAAATTACGTGATCGAATTAAACCTTATGTACATTTGCTTCGTACAGATCCTTGGGGCTATCCGCTGGTTTATCCAGCAGGATCTTTTATTGTAACTAGTGGTTCCAATCGTCGTGAAACAGGTACTCATTACACACCTAAGTCACTTACCGAGGCGATTGTTGCTGAAACACTAACACCACTGACTTATATTGGCCCAACAGAGGGTATTCCACGTGAAAAGTGGCAACTAAAATCCTCTTCTGAACTACTCACTCTCAAGATTTGTGATCCTGCAATGGGTTCGGGAGCCTTTTTAGTTCAAACTTGCCGCTGGCTGGCCGATCGACTTGTTGAATCTTGGACTTTAGCTGAAGAGTCAGGAAAAAAAATCAGTGTTGATGGCTACATTCTAGGTACTTCGAGTACTCAAGAATATCTACCACATGATACAGACGCTCGAATAGTTATTGCTCGTCGGTTAATTGCCGAACGCTGTCTTTACGGTGTTGACTTAAATCCATTGGCTGTTGAGCTAGCTAAACTTTCCATTTGGTTGGTAACACTCGCTAAAGATCGACCATTTGGTTTTCTTGAGCACAATTTACGGTGTGGTGACAGCTTACTTGGTATTGAACGAATAGATCAGCTTACCCAGTTTTCGATGAATCCTACAGCCCAAGGACAAAAGCATCTTTTTAGCGACGAAATTGAATGTGCGGTAGATGAAGCAGTTGTGCTACGTCAGCAGTTGCGCAAAATGACAATTCGCGACATACATGATGTGGAATCAATGGGAGAATTGAACTCGCTTGCAGAAGTTAGGCTGAAAATAACTAGATGTATTGCAGATGCGTATATCGGAGAAGTCCTTATGGCGCAAGGCAATGGTACGGCTCTCGAAAAGGCTTTAGCTCATCTTTCCATTCAAGTTAGAGATGTCATACAAGGCAATACAGAACAACTTGAGTTGATAAAACAAAGAGCACTCACAGCTTTGTCTTTTGAACTATCCGTAGGAAAAGCTTCTCGGAGACCTTTCCATTGGCCGTTAGAATTTCCGGAGGTATTTAGTCTTGATGGTGGTTTTGATTGTATTGTCGGAAATCCACCATTCCTGGGCGGGCAAAAAATTACAGGTGCCATGGGCGATTGTTATCGCGAATATTTGGTAAATACAATCGCATGTGGTAAGCGAGGTTCTGCTGACTTAGTTGCGTACTTTTTTATTAAAGCCAATGCTTTACTTTGCTCTAGTGGTTTCTTTGGATTGATAGCGGTTAATACGATATCAGAAGGGAACACTAGAGAAATTGGACTTGATTCGATACTTCGTTGTGGTTCGGTGATATATAGGGCAAACCCAAACCTAGTATGGCCTGGAAAAGCAAATGTAGTCACAAGTAGTGTTTTTGTTTCTAAATCAAATTGGAATGCTCCTTTTTATATCTCAGGTCAACAAGTTCCTGTAATTAGTTCCGCGCTAACACAACGGGAAAACTGGCAACCCGTTAAGTTAAAAGACAGTTGTGGTCTTGTATTTCAAGGGGTTATTACGCTTGGTGATGGATTTTTGATAGATAACGATACCTATGAAAAATGGGTGGACGAAAATGATGAATCCTGCAAAGTAGTATTCGATTATTTGATTGGTAAAGAAGTCAATCAGTCACCAAGGCACCTGCCCGCACGGAAAGTGATCAATTTTTTTGACTGGAGTATGGATACTAGCTCTAAATTCACAAGTGCTTTTAACTATGTAATAGATCATGTTAAAGAAAATAGAGAAAATGATAAAGATAAAGGAGCAAGGGAGGCTTGGTGGCGATTTCTTCGGCCGCGGCCTGAACTTTTTCATCTTCTTGGACGAGGAGGTTCTTTTGAAAAACATCCGAAAGGATGGGATAAGGACAAAAAAGCACTTGACCGTGTAATTGTTTTTGCAACTGGCGCGACAAAATACCCCTGCTTCACGTTAGTCCCAAACACTTATATTTATGCACATTCTCTATGTGTAATTGCCAGTGACAGCTATTCATTATTTTCGTGTTTATCATCAGATATCCATGGAATATGGGCGTTCGAGCATGGTTCACGGTTGCATGAACGTCTTAGATATACCCATGGAGATATCTTTGAAACATTCCCTTTGCCAGGTGAGAAAAATCATGAAATATTATCAAATCTTGGGGCAGAGTTTTTCGAAGAAAGGGCGGAATATATGGTGAATAAAAATGTTGGTATGACCAAGTTTTACAACGAATTCCATAATCCGGCGATAAATTCACCATCACTCAGCAAATTACGTGAATTGCAGGTGAGTATAAACCATGCTGTGCTGCGTGCGTATGGTTTTGATGATATAGATTTAAATCATGATTTTCATGAGGTTGCATACCTTCCTGAAGGAAAGAATATTCGTTACACGATTTGTGAGTCTGCACGGGAAAAATTACTCTATCGGTTGGCCTCATTGAATAAAATTCGTTATGAAGAAGGGCAGAAAGGTGGGATTAACGATCTCTAGCCTATTAATAATCAAAATTGCATCAAGGTAGTTTTGGGTAAGGAGTCTATATGACAGAGAACAATAAGCTAGCTGTATCACCTAATGCATGGTTCGCTATTGATCGTGGCCAATCTAAAAATCCTACTTTGGCCCTTCATACAGTACAGCTAAAAAGTGAACAAGCTCTCAAGCACGGTATTGCTGATAGCGATTGGGTCGTCGTCTTTGACACTACAGGTCATATCACGCGAATCGGACGTATTCTGCGCATTCGCTCTGATCTCGAAACTACCACCTTATGTTTCGACCGAATTTTGCAGGTTGAACCACTCATTCCCGTTGGCATGACTTCACTTACTCTGCCTGCAAAAGGAAGCTTTGGCAGAATTCAGTGGAAAGAATTCATTGAAATGCTTCCAAATACACTAAATACAAGCATTGCTGAAATACCAACGATCGAAGATCAA
This sequence comes from Enterobacter sp. R-25, assembly GCF_049913205.1. Lineage (NCBI taxonomy): Bacteria > Pseudomonadati > Pseudomonadota > Gammaproteobacteria > Enterobacterales > Enterobacteriaceae > Enterobacter > Enterobacter sp. R-25. Next base: position 524,603 of record NZ_CP183982.1, read on the forward strand.
ACTTACATTCGCGAATTACTGCAATTAGCAGTTATGGATGATTTACTCGGGCCGGCAGCTGGCCCTAATGAGCTTATCGTCGATATGGGCGTAAGGGATCGCTATCTTGTGGGTAAGCTTGCTCCACGTGAAGCAGCCGAGTGCAGCTCTGAGTTTCCAGTGGATCCAGAGAATGCTGATGATGATGTTGGTGACCAAATAGTTAAGTCTCAGACAACAAAAGTGCATTCTCCAAAAGTGTCTGGCCGAGGAGAACCCGATGTCCCGGAAGAAATTGATGCCGCCAGCAACCAATCATTGGTACCAAGTAGTCTGGGAATGACTTTTTGTGTCGATGGCGATATTGATCAAATAGAACTAGAAGTTCGTTGGGGACGTTATGAGCGTAGCAATGACCATGAGATCTATCGAATCCGCAAGAACAAGGAGACTGGGGTCGAAGAACAGACCAAAGTCAAAGCTTGGCAGCGTTTTCCTAGTGGCGGGAAGATAACATTATCACTAGTAGAGGGGGCTATTTCCCCTCAATCTTTAGATAGTTCATCTCCTGAAGTACTAATACAGGGCACCATTCGCCCCAAGAATGAAAATGGTGATCGTCTGGTCACTATATTTCTTGTAAATACTCAGAAAGAGCCAGAAACCAACCGAGATGCAGCATGGGTATTCCAACCAGAAATCATTGCTCGCCCAGTGAAGGACGCAGTCGAAAGATCTATTTTTAGGCGCAAGCCAGTTTTGGATTGTGACGGTATGGATCCTGAACGCGAAGCGCTGGAAATGATTTACCGTAACCATGTTGAATTTGCAGTCGGGCATGGTGTTGCAGTACATGCTGAACCTGCAGATAACACTGAACTTGCGACTGAAATTCGTACAACTGTCATGCCACAGTATGAAGTTCAGAGAACAGAGACCCCCGGCCTTGATCCATCAGATCGTCCGGCGATGCAAGGAATGGTCAAAAGTGGTTTACTTGACATGCAGAAACTGGCCACTTTGGAGGTGGAACCACTGATCGATGCATTGAATGTACTAACCAAGGACTATCTGGATTGGATTAGTGAACAACGTGCCAGTGTAGGTATTAAAATTACAGGTTTTGAAACCCAATCTCAGATCGCAATGGATCGTTGTAAGGAGATCCATTCTCGCCTGCAAAAGGGTATTGATACACTTAAGCTTAATGAAAAAGCGCTGGCAGCATTTCGTTTCGCCAACAAAGCAATGGCAACGCAGCGAGTACGAAGTTTATACGCGTTGGCTAAACGCCGTGGTGAAGATACGACTATCGAATCATTTGATATTGAAAAGAATCGTAGCTGGCGTCCTTTTCAGTTGGCATTCTTGTTGCTCTCTATACCTTCGTTGGCAGACCCAAACCATTCCGATCGTGTGCAGCCTGTAAATGCATATGCTGATCTTTTATGGTTCCCCACGGGTGGTGGTAAAACTGAAGCTTATTTAGGCGTTGCGGCTTTTACAATGGCCATACGCCGCATGCAGGGTAATTTGGGGGGGTATGATAGTTCGCGCGGTTTGGCGGTAATAATGCGATATACATTGCGCCTGCTAACATTACAACAATTCCAGCGTGCGACAGCCTTAATTTGTGCTATGGAAGTTTTGCGGCGAGAAGCACTCAATAATGGCGACGTGTCTCTCGGATTAGAACCATTTACTATTGGTCTTTGGGTTGGCAACAAAGTAACGCCTGGTTCGACTGAAGAGAGTCATCGAGCTATTGAAGATGCCCGTAATCCGGGAAAAAACCATGCGGGAACGGCCTCTCCTGCACAATTAACTAGTTGTCCATGGTGTGGTTCATCAATTATCCCCGGACAGGATGTTGAAGTTAAAAAGGATAAATTGGGGGGAAGGACGTTTGTTTTTTGCGGTGATAAAAAGGGGCGTTGTGACTTTTCCAAAGGAAAATCAAGTAAACAAGCCCATCCAGGATTGCCTGTATTAGTAGTGGATGAAGAGATCTATCATCGCCCTCCCACAATGATGATTGCTACTGTAGATAAGTTTGCCATGATGGCATGGCGTGGCCAGGTGAGAACGCTTTTCGGCCGTGTAGGATTGGAATGTGAACGACATGGTTTGCTCTGGCAGGGGGCTAGCTGCACAGGAAATCATCCCGCAGCCAAAGGACAACCTTCAACTAAAGTTAAGGTTATCAATCCAATACGACCACCGGACCTTATCATTCAGGATGAATTCCACTTAATTAGTGGACCTTTGGGCACTATGGTTGGATTGTATGAGACTGCTGTTGATGAATTATGTAGTTGGAATCTTGACGGGAAGTCGGTCAGACCAAAGATCATTGCTTCAACTGCAACAGTCCGTAAAGCTAAGGAACAGGTAAATAATGTTTTTATGCGCCAAGTGGCAGTATTTCCACCACATGGGATAGACGTTGAGGATAACTTTTTCTCAGTACAACGACCTATAAAAGAAAAGTATGGACGTCGTTATCTTGGGGTATGCTCGCCTGGCAGTTCAAGGCCAGCAATGCTGATCCGTGTTTACACTGCATTCCTGACCGCAGCACAGGAATTATTCAACCACTTTGGTGAGCCTGCTGACCCTTATATGACAATGGTTGGCTATTTCAACTCGCTACGCGAATTAGGCGGGATGAAGCGACTTGCAGAGGATGACGTACAAACACGTTCTTACCGGGTGCGAATGAGCATGGTGGAAAGACCGGCATTGGCACAACGTAGTATAAGTAATATTCGTGAATTAACTTCCCGAGTATCCAGTCAGGATATCCCTAAATATCTTGATAATTTAGAGGTTAAGTTTAAATCTGAATTTGATACTACTACTGGTAAGTATGTGACTAAATGGCAGGAGGGGGATACTCGGGCTATAGATATCGTCCTTGCTACTAATATGTTGTCTGTCGGCGTCGATGTTAACCGACTTGGTCTTATGGCAGTAAATGGTCAGCCTAAAGGAACGGCCGAATATATCCAGGCTACCAGTCGTGTAGGGCGTTCATTTCCTGGTTTAGTTTGTACCGTACTAACTTGGGCTCGTCCAAGAGACCTTTCTCATTACGAAACATTCGAACATTACCATGCCACCTTCTACAAGCATGTAGAGGCCCAATCTGTTACTCCTTTTTCTCCTCGAGCGATGGACCGTGGTTTAACAGGTGCGTTATTAAGTCTTGTTCGTCTGGAAAACGACGAATTCAGTCCTAACGATGGGGCTGGTAAGTTGAATATGTCTAATCAAGCCGAGATCAGTAATGCGATTAAAGCACTGGCGAATCGCGCTGGCAATGTTGCAGAAGATAATTCTCGCAAAAAATTGGCAGAGAATGAACTGAAAGAACGTGCCGACGAATGGGCAAAAAAAGCGTCAATGGGCGGACGGATTCTTGCATATGAAAAGCGCGGGCCTGAAAAAGATAAGACTGTCAGCTTATTAGACTCTCCAGGCCTGAAGCCTTGGGACAACTGGACAGTGCCTATGTCAATGCGAGAAGTTGAACCAGGTGTGAGACTTATAATGAACACCAACCATATAGCGGACGATCACGATTGGAAGCCTCGTCCCGCAACTAAGGATGAGGACTGATTATGAACATTAATGAGAAAACACCCGTTGGTGAAGTTCGCCCGAGCCAATTGCTTTGGACATATGGTCCTGGAGCCCTCATTGATTTGCCCAACTTGTCAGTTGTAACACTTGGGATCGACAGGTGGGAAAAGAACCGTTGTCAGCCAATTCAGGAAACCCGGTTACTAGCTGCCGTTAGAAAGGTATTAGGTGATCAGGTTGAAAGCTTGCGAATGCCACCATTTCAAAAAAGCGAAGTCACAGATATGTGGTCTGCTGAAGCAAATATAGGGGTACCTGTACGTCCTTTCCCTAGATGGTTGCGATGCGTTAAATGTGGGTTACTTTCACCTTACGATGCCGGGCTTTTCGAAATAAAAGAAAATCGATTTAGGCCTGCACGAACTCGCTTTGTTCATAAAGACTGCCGGGGTTCTAAGGGCGATCAACCTGCAAGGGATGCTGATGCAGTTCCAGCCCGTTTTCTCTTGGCTTGCCGTGATGGCCATCTTGATGATTTTCCGTGGCACTATTTTGTTCATGGTGGTAACAATCCATGCAAAGGAACGCTGCGATTTTTTGAAAGTGGCGCTTCATTGCAGACAGAAAATCTTTGGGTAAAATGCGATTCCTGTGAATTATCAAGAAGTATGGCGCATGCATTTGGTAAGGCCGGTAAAGAAAATCTTCCCGCATGTAGAGGACGTCATCCTCATCTGGACTACTTTGATGCTGAATGTGACGAAGAACCTCGTGCAGTACTGCTTGGGGCTACGAATAGCTGGTTTCCTGTAACGCTATCAGCACTAGCGATCCCATTATCAAATGTTACTCCATTACATCAGATAATCATTGATTACTGGGATGATTTTTCTGATGTAGAAGATCTTTCTGAACTTAAAGGGATACTAAAAATCCTCAACAAACGTGGTGAAGCTCAAGGTATTGAAAAGCATGCTGCAGAGGAAATATGGTCTGCAATTGAAACTCATCGCTCACAAGATGGCGAGGATTTTGTCGGTGAGGCTGATATTAAAGATCCTGAATGGAATGTACTAATAGAACCTACTCCCCCCACTGATTATCCTCATTTTATGAGTAAAAAAACCCGTACTCCTACGCGGTTTGCGCCATATATTGAGCGAGTTTTACTCTTAGAACGATTACGTGAGGTTAATGCTTTACTTGGTTTTACCCGGGTCGAGGCTCCTGAAGAATCTGAAGATCTCAACGAAAGACCGCAAATGGCCAGCCTGTCACGGAGCAAACCTGATTGGGTACCCGCCAATCAGGTCCATGGTGAAGGGATATTCCTGCAGTTCAATGAACAAGCGCTTGTGGCATGGGAATCTCTGGACGCTGTAAAACAATCGGACAAAATGCTTCGCGGTGGGCATACAGGTTGGAGAAATGCTCGTCACTTGGATCCAGAAGAAGGTTATCCCGGCATTCGCTATGCTATGTTGCATACACTTTCCCATTTACTGATTCGAGAATTGGCTCTGGAATGTGGATATAATGCCGCGAGTATTCGTGAGCGTATCTATGCAAATACAACCAATGGTACTCCTCAGGCGGGTATCCTTATTTATACCGCTGCCGCTGATTCAGACGGTACTTTAGGGGGACTGGTTGATCTTGGCAAACCAGAAAATCTTGGACGTTTACTTGAACAAGCATTAAATCGCTCAAGGATCTGCTCATCAGACCCATTATGTTCAGAGCATGATCCAGAGAAGGATCGTTCGCTGCATGGAGCTGCTTGCCATGCCTGTAGCTTAGTTGCAGAAACCTCTTGCGAGAAAGGGAATCGCTATTTAGATAGAGCCCTGCTTGTACCAACACTGGAGCATACTGAAGCAGCTTTCTTCAAGGATTTATTAAATGGATGATCTTCTGGACGCTATTACAGCGCTGAGCTCTCTAATATCATCTGAAAAAATAAGAGCTATCGCTGAAAATATTAGCCATATTGATGATAATAAATCTATGGCCACATTATACAATGTGGTCAATACTCCAATAGCTGTAACAATAGTCAAACAACTCACTATGGCCTGGCAAAAAACGTCTGTCAGTTCTAGTGAGTTGGCTGCAATGCTCCTTACTGCCAGCCATGTCTATTCAAAAGCCACTTCAGAGCAATCTACCGAGTTAGTGTGGACGGGCCCCACAACACCATTTGTTTCAGCACGTCGTACTGAACAGGCTTTGCTTCAAGTTATTAGTACCGCTGAGCGCACTCTGTTTATAACCAGCTTCGTCGCTTATGATGTTTCAACGATAGTGAAAGCATTAAATGCTGCAAATGAACGCGGAGTTATGATCTCAATTTTACTTGAATTATCACAAGAGAAAGGTGGTAGTTTAAATTTTGATACCATTGAGAAGATGAGAATACAGGTCCCTTCAGCCAAACTTTATGTATGGAATAATAAAGATAATGAATATTATGGCGGATGTGTTCATGCAAAAGTTGCTGTTGCTGATGCTCGGGAGTGCTTCATCACTAGTGCAAACCTTACTGGGTATGCTATGGAAAAAAATATTGAAGCTGGGGTGCTTATTTCTGGCGGAAGTATTCCAAGGCAACTTAATGAGCATCTTTTTTCCCTTATTAAAACTAAAATTATCTGCTTGGTTTGATAATGCTACCTCAATGGCTTCGGTAACTTATTAAGAGAATGAGGTTCACATAGTCGTTTTCAAATGATGACTTTCCAGAGATGGGAGGGCTGAGAGTGAACCTTCTTAGCCATCATAGATTGAGCCCTAAATTATTACCGCTTATAGTTTGACGCTTCAGTAGCTAACAGGGCTTTCTTTACCCGTATGGTCACAAGCTGGAGCTACATGTAGGAGATTTATCATCTCGACTGGCGCAATGCCGTGAGAAGCCTTACTCTGGAATGCGTTTCGGATCTGGAAAATAATCACGCAACTTTGTGATCTTCCACGCAGTATTCAATTTTAAGTCCCATTTTGGGGGCAAATCCTCAAAATAAAATCTCATAACCCATTAGTTTTCAATAAATTAAACTAAAAGGCGAGTCCGGCCTTCGCACTCCCCCCTATACACCTCCCTCCGATGCCATTCCACAAACCCCTCCCCTGGATAATTCCCTTTCACCATCGGCAGTGCTATCTGCTTCCCGGCGAAATCCCAGAACAGTCTTCCTACAATCCCATTCCCGTTGCCATTTACCGCCTCAGAGACCAGAACCCGCAAACTGTCATCCAGCCCAATCGATCCCTTATCAAACGCTTTATGATGAATTGCACACAGCGCCAGCCCGTTCGGGATTTCACACGGCCCGCCAAACTGTTTCCATTTGATATGCGCGGCTTCAAGCGCAACGGAGGTGTTATCATGTCGCATGTTGAATCCGCAGATTGCACATTCATAGTTATAGGCGCGAAGCACCTGCTGGCGAAACAACGGATCGCGAACCTTACGGATCTGTTGAATATCAAAACCCATCTCATCTGCGATCTCTTCCTGGATGCTTTCCGGGAAATGCGCCTCAAGGATCTTCTGTGCCAGCGAGCCGATCAGCTTCTTGTTCTTTCTCAGTAGCGCATAGTGTTCTTCATCAAAACCGCCAGCGACCTTATGTTCAACCAGCTCTTTTACCGGTGGCTGTTTGCTGCCAGTGGTGGAACAGAGTTCACTGTTCTCAAGATCCCAGAATCCATCCCCTTTGAGCCGCCAGAAGGGCATGTTCGGGTAATGTTCTTTCCTGTCTGGACCAAAGCGTTCTAACAGGCTTAGCAGTTGAGCATGTACCTCGGTACCGTAGTCAAACAGACGTGCATGCCCCTGCTGATAGTTCGCCAGCACGTACAGAAGCAATAAAGGCTTATGTGGCGCACGTTGTTCGCCCTTGCGCCAGATGGTGATGTTGGCAATTGCCTGTTCGAGTGTTTTGCTGGAAGCCATCGCGTTACGGAAGAAGGTAAATAATTGCGATGATGCTCGAAAATTCGCACTTGTTCAACCCACCAATGTGTCACTATCAACCACAATACGTCGACGGAGAACGCTTTTCCCACTCATTTTTAGTACCTCCGTCATGGCCCTTAAATTTGAAGAGGAAGATCTGTAATTTATCCCAGTAGATCTTTTAAAATTAATAGACTGACTATCCATCTTAGGGATATCATTTTTGTGCGATTATTACTGGGGATATAATGTGGAATTATTAAATCGTTTTTTGAAGTTAGAAGTTCTAAAGCGTATATATTATGGTTTATTTTCTTCAGGTGTGGCTGTTTTCGTGTATTATTGTGTGCGAATTGGTTTTTTTCCTACAGGTTTATCACTTTCAGATGTGATTTTCTTTTTCATGGTTATTATGTCCTTTTCACTGTTTTTGTTATTTTTCTTGCTTTGCTGGTATTCCATTTCAGTTGTAATTTCTAATTTTGCAATGAAGTTTATAATTTTCGTTCTTCAGATGCGGAAAATAAAGGATAAGAGGTTGCTTCGCCAATTCAAAGGCATAAATTTAATTGCAGAGAGGATGAAAATTTATAGTTATATGCCTTACCATTATTTTATTGCTTTAACTGGCGGGTTGGTTATTTTTTCTGGGATTAATTCTGGAAAGATTGACACATTATTAGTTACCCTGTCCATAATGATAATGTCAATCTGTATATCATTAGTTCCTCATGCTTATACAGACCGAAGGATCAAACGAGGCCATAAAAAAAATCATCTAATTTCTCTTGTCGTATTCTCAATTTTTATATTTTTTACTCTGTCTGGTATGCCACCTATTCTCAACGATACAAGTATGAGCTATATTGGTTTTCGGAAATATGATGTTACGGTTACTCTTGAAGGTAGCGACTTGGAAATGGCTAGGTATCTAACAGGAAATAAAAATCAAACTCACTTTAAATGTGATGCTCTTTTTACCGGGATAGGTAGTACGTCTTTATTGGAGATTAACGATAAAAGGATTATTGTAAAAAATTCCGGCATGTCGCTCGCATTCTAGATGAATAACATAGTGAAGTATTGCAGCAAAGAAAATTGCTGCAATTCAATTATTTGATTTATAGTTTACAATATCACTTATGCTAATATTATTAATTGGTCGGTGATGTTGATTTTCTTAATTACACTCAGACGTGGGTTTTCTTACTAAACAAATGCATGTATTGGTTTTTAGAGGGGGGTTAAGTTTATGTAAATTACAAGGGTAACCATTGATGTGGTTTTTATGTTGTCAATTTTTTAGAATAATATGGTAAGTATAATTAGACAGCGTTGATTCCAATGCTGATTGATGCGTAAATGTGTCTTGTGGTTTTTTTGATGTTTCCTGAATCCCCCTCGCAAATTCCAAATTTACCCCACGCCAAACCGCTGTATTTATATTCAGCCTAGTATAATACGCATCAGAAATAACGCCGAACGGCAGAGTGAGTTTCACAGGAATTATTTACAACGAGACGCGATATGAAGGTGCTGCAACACCCCCATACCGCTAACCACAAGCAACTGAAAAGGAGTTGAAAATGGCTGCGCCGAATTTTATGCCAGAGTTTACGGTTTGCAAAACAGAATCAGATGCTTTCACCGGCATGATTGAAAACCGCGAGCTGGTACGCAAAAACAGCACCCGCCGTCTTCACGGCAACCAGACCAGTGCCGCGCCTGTTCACCCCCGCGCAGAAACGCCGGAAGCAAGTTCCGCCTGCTGTGAACTCTATGCCCGGATAGATAATAAATATCTTCCGCTGGGGGGAGACTGGTTAACCCGGGCAGGGTTTATCAGCGGTATGCCGGTTAAAATCCGGGTGATGAAAGACTGTATTGTGATCACGCCGCAGCATACAAGAGAATTGTGGGGATGCCTGGAAGGGATGAGTGTGGCGAATATCAATAAACAAAAAGTCGCTCAGTGGTTAAAAACATTTCCGGGGGCGTTAAATGATACGGGCGATATCCCGGTGATTAAACGCGGGTGAACGTGACGGAATCCGCGTTCATATTATCCTGAGCCGCCTTAATACCTGATGCGTGAAGGCGGTATAGTCGTTAAGGCTATACCGCCTGTTTCATGCTATCGGGCAATCAACGCAAACACCCCCCAGCCAAAGTACTCTCGTGTGTAGGTGACGTGGCGTTTGGGCGCAATTGTCAGCTCCGCGCGAACTTCTTGTGCAAAGTCATCGTCAGAGTTTTCCGCCAGCCAGCGACGCAGGGTCATCCATTTCGCCGCTTCGTATCTGTCCCAGCCTTCCTGGTCTGCCAGAACCATTTCCACCAGGTCATAGCCCTGTGCGTCGAACGAGGCGACCAGGTCGGGCAGGGTGAGAAAGTCAGCGATGGACGAGACGCCGCAGGCTTGGGCTATCTCATCGCTCGCAGGAACCTGACGCCAGTAGGGTTCACCGATGAGTATCATCCCGCCAGGCCGGAGGCTTTTTGCCAGCAGCGCCATTGTTCCGGCGACGCCGCCGGCAATCCAGGTGGCGCCCACGCAGGCCGCCACATCACATTTTTCATCTGCAACGTATCCGGCCGCGTCGTCATGAATAAAACGCACGTGATCGCTGACGCCGAGTTCGTCAGCACGGCGCGTTGCCTGTTCGGTGAAAAGTCGGCTCATGTCGATGCCGGTGCCGGTAATGCCATGATCGCGCGCCCAGGTGCAGAGCATTTCACCCGAACCGCTGCCGAGATCGAGAATGCGCGTGCCTGGCTTCATGCGTAACACGCGGCCCAGCGTGGCGTACTTTTCCGGGGTGAACGGGTTATGAATGCGGTGTTCGCTTTCGCTGACGGTAAAAATACGTGGGATATCCATCATCCTCTCCTTAACGATTATCTGGCTGGGCACGAACGCTGTTCAGCCCGGTCGTGTTAATGCGGTAGGGCTGACCGTTGACGGACTTGATCAGCTTTTTGGTTTTGAGTTTTTTGAAGACGGCGAGCGTGCAGTCGGCGAGCAACAGCCCTTCGCGGCTGTAGCATTCAACGGCGGTGACGCGGCCTGAGCTATCGCGGACGTGCGCAATACGTCCACCTTTGGCGAGAACGTGTAAGGTACGTTGTTCCTGACGGGATAAATTCATACTGGAAAACCTGTTTAATCATCATGTGCAAAACGTGCAAACACACCGCGGTGTCCGCATTCGATTTCGGCGCATTGATAATCAGTCCGGCCTGAAAGGTCGGGGAGCTGATTATCGGATGATGACATTCTCCAGCATCAAAGCCTCGGCTTGAGTTGAGAGGTATTTACGGGGTGAATAATATCACCTGTTTATTTTAAGGGAATGGTCGGGTGGGAAAAGTGTGATCCAGGTGGAAGCTCAGGCAGCGCCATCAACGGATCGTAGAACCGGATGGCGCGATGTAAATCAGCTGAGATCGTGCAGCGCTTTATCCATGGCCGGAGCGAGACTGAAATCACTAAACTCGACGGCTAAGCCGCTGCGTTCAGGCGTGCAGCACATGACACCGACTTTCACTGGCCCCGACGGAAAATGGCATAAACGCAGCAAAGGCCACGACAGCCCGTCTGCTGAGTACTGTAACCGCAACGCGTCTCCCTTGCGGGTCAGGCGAAGCCAGAACTCCCGGGGGTTACCCGGGAAGATACCGGTTGCCCAGTCGGAGGCCTGTAACGTCAGTACGCTGCCAATGGCCGGCGCGCCATCATTGTATTCAATTCCGGCCTTGAGCCAGTGTTGCTCGTCCGACATCAGCATGATTCCCGCCTGGTCATAGAGCGTGCTGAAATCAGCGCGGATGTTTGTCTGAAACGTGAAATCACCTGCCGCGTCAGTCGCGTAGATGTGGCCCGAGAAACGCTCGAATCCGTACCACGTATGGCGCCAGAAATCGGTGTGGTCGTCGGTCACGACCGATAACGTGTTGTTCTCGCTATGCCATTTGGCCGGTTCGTTTATCCAGTAAAATTCGTTTTGCATAATGTCCCCAGGTGACTGTCAAAAGGTCGTCGGTATGCGGCCTCCCTTGCTCAACAGGATTCGCGCCTGAGCCAGGGGCTCTCGACCAGCACCTTATCCCGGTGGGTGTCGCCATTGATAATGTGCAGGGTACTTAAGCGCCCAATCTCATAATGCGGCAGCTGGACCGTGGATAGCGGGGGTAAAAACAAATTTCCGATGCCGACAAGATTATCGTAGCCAAGAACGGCAATATCCTGTGGGATTCGGATCCCCTGCGTTAACAGCGTCTGATACACCATGAAGGCAATACGGTCGTTACCACAGATGACCGAATCAAATTGCGGTTTCCCCTGAACGATATGCGCCAGCAGCATCTCCGGAATATCCCGGTAGTGCTCATCGCCAAATTGCATATAGCAGTGTTCAAGCGTATCAGGATCGATACCGGCTTCACGGCAGGCGCGATCAAGCCCCTGACGGCGGCGACGCGTCGCCAGATGGTTGACAGGTAAATGCAGGCAGAGAGGGCGGCTGTATCCCGCCGCCAGCAAGGCCTGTACGGCCGTATACTGGCCTTGCTCATCGTCAGGTATATAGCTGGCAACCGGTTCTCCTGTGTTCTCGCAGTTGGCCAGAACGCAAGGGTGCTCCAGTAGCCGGGGAGGGATGCTCACTTCACGCAGCCCCATGGTGGTGAAAATGATCCCCCCGGGCCGGTGGGCGAGCAGCAGGTCGACAATATCGTCAGGGTTATCATCGGTAAACATATTCACCACGAAGCTGTTCCAGCCATACGCCCGTGCGGTTTCTTCGATAGACAGCGTGATTTCTACCGAAAAAGGGGTGGTGACGGTATCCAGCGCCAGCACGCCGATGGTTTTGTTCCGGGAGCCGACACGACGAACCTGCCGGGCTGAGAGGTCAGGCACGTAATTTAACTGCAGGATCGCCTCCTGCACCCGGGACAGGGTTTCAGGCTTTACGCGTTTCGGGTCATTGAGCACCCGTGAAACCGTCATGAGCGATACATTGGCCAGTTTGGCCACATCTTTTAAAGACGCCATAGCTTTCCATTATCTGAATGCATTCGACCCGGTAAGGTGTTGTGAGCCAATGCGAATGTCCTATTCTAGGCACCGACACCCAGGGTTACGCAAGTCACGCTTAAAAGTTTGAGCGCGATCTCAACACATTAATGTTAACGTTAACTTTTGTGATTAACATCGAGTATCACATCAAAACCAAGTGTATGCCTGAAATGTTAACGTTACCATCTTAGCATATCCTTCTTGCGAGATTACGTAGATGAAAAAACGGCCTACTCGAAGTTACATGCTGCTCAGCGCTCTGCTGTTCTTTTTCTTTGTGACCTGGTCCTCATCAAGTTCACTTCTCTCAATCTGGCTTCACCAGGAAGTGGGGCTAAAGGCATCGGAAACCGGCATTATTTTTTCCGTGTTATCTGTCTCCGCGCTCTTCGCGCAGGTCTGTTATGGCTTTATCCAGGACCGACTCGGTCTGCGCAAACATTTGTTATGGTTTATCACCGCGTTGTTGATCCTCTCCGGCCCGGCTTATCTGCTTTTTAGCTACCTGCTGAGCGTTAATATTCTGCTGGGCAGCGTATTCGGGGGCTTATTTATCGGGCTGACGTTTAATGGCGGTATCGGCGTTCTGGAGTCCTATACCGAGCGCGTTGCGCGCCAGAGTACCTTTGAGTTTGGGCGGGCACGCATGTGGGGGTCTCTGGGCTGGGCGGTCGCCACGTTTTTTGCCGGGTTACTGTTTAATATCAACCCTGACCTTAACTTCCTGGTGGCTTCATGCTCAGGGTTAATCTTCTTCTGTCTGCTGGCCCGCTTAAAGGTGGCCGCGCCGGCAAGCATGGAGAAACTCGAAATTGGCGCTAAAAAAGTTTCTCTGGAAGACGCCCTGCGTCTGCTGACTCTGCCGCGCTTCTGGGCGCTGATATTCTTCGTGGTCGGAACCTGCATTTACGGCGTATACGATCAGCAATTCCCGGTCTATTTCTCGTCACAGTTCCCGACATTACGAGAAGGGAACGAGATGTTTGGCTATTTAAACTCTTTCCAGGTCTTTCTCGAGGCCGCGGGTATGTTTTGTGCGCCGTGGCTGGTTAATCGCATTGGCGCTAAAAATGGCCTGATATTCGCAGGTATGGTGATGGCGCTGCGCATGATTGCTTCCGGGCTGGTGGAAGGCCCCTTGCTTATCTCCATTACCAAACTGCTTCACGCGGTCGAACTGCCAATATTGTTAGTCGCCATATTTAAATACAACAGCCTGAATTTCGACAAACGTCTCTCCTCCACCATTTATCTGGTGGGATTTGCCTGCACCAGCTCCGTCATTGGCACCGTCTTGTCCCCGCTGGCAGGCTTTAGCTATGAGAAATTTGGCTTCGCCCAATCCTATCTGATCATGGGCATCATGGTATTCAGCACCACGTTTATTTCCATTTTCCTTTTGCGCTCAACTAAATCCTCATCTGAGCCATCTTTTCTGCAGCAAAACGCTGTGTAATGTACTGAGAGTAAAGACGATGACATCCTTATTAGAACAGGCTGAACAGGTGCTTGAAAAAGCACAATCCGGGATTAATCCGCGCTGGTATCCGCGCTATCACCTCGCGCCTCGCGCAGGCTGGATGAACGATCCTAATGGCCTGGTATGGTTTGACGGCTGGTATCACGCCTTTTATCAACACCATCCCTATTCCCCGAAATGGGGTCCGATGCACTGGGGGCACGCCCGAAGCAAAGATCTGGTGCATTGGGAACATTTGCCCGTCGCGCTAGCGCCGGAAGGCCCGGCGGACAAAGACGGCTGTTTCTCCGGCTCCGCCGTGGTGGACGGCGATACGCTGGCGCTCATCTACACCGGACATAAATTTCACGGCCCGTCGGACACAGACGACAACCTCTACCAGGTGCAGTGTCTGGCGACCAGTCGTGACGGCATCCATTTTGAACGGCACGGCAGGGTGATTGATACACCGCCCGGACTGCATCACTTTCGCGATCCGAAGGTGTGGCGCGAAGGTGAGTTCTGGTACATGGTTGTCGGCTCCCGCGTGGAAAATACCGGCCAGGTGCGCCTGTACCGTTCCACCGATCTCCGCGAATGGCATGACGAGGGTATTTTCGCCGAGGCTGATGCAGGCAAGGGCTTTATGTGGGAATGCCCGGATTTCTTCACCCTGGGAGAGAAGCGTGTCCTGATGTTCTCGCCGCAGGGCATGGCGGCGGAAGGGTATCACTATCGCAACCTGTTCCAGAGTGGCTATTTACTTGGGGACTGGCAGCCAGGTCAACCGTTCACCCACAGCGGACAATTTACTGAGCTGGACCACGGTCACGACTTTTATGCCCCGCAGAGTTTCGTGACCCCGGATGGCCGACGCATTGTCATCGGGTGGCTGGATATGTGGGAATCACCGATGCCCGAACAGCAGGATGGCTGGGCCGGAATGCTCTCGCTTCCACGCGAATTAAGCCTTGTCGATGGCCGGGTGAGAATGAAACCGGCTGCCGAAGTGACCGCGCTGCGTGGCAGCTATTATCCCACGCCCGTCCGCTGCCTGAACAATCAGAACGTCCTTGTCGCGGCAGATGCCGACGCGGTCGAAGTTCAGCTGGCATGGGATTTGAGCGCATCGACGGCTGAACAGTTTGGTATCGCGTTGGGCGACGGGCTGAGAATTTACGTCGATGATCAGGCCGGGCGTCTGGTGGTGGAGCGCCGCTATCCGGAATATTCGCTGGAAGGCACGCGCAGTATTCCGCTACCAGCAGACAGCGTTCTGTCACTGCGAATTTTTATTGACCGCTCATCGGTGGAAGTTTTTGTTAACGATGGTGACGCTTGCTTAAGCAGTCGTATTTATCCGCAGCCGGGCAAGCGCGATATTTCATTGTTTGCAAATCAGGGGAAGGCCTCATTATACGATGCGGGATACTGGTCTTTAGATAAATAATTCTCCGTTCCGACCTGTTTCTTGCAGGGTGAGTTTTTATTTCTGCCAGTCTCTGGCTGGCATGTTATTGTCTGGAATAATGAGAGAGCAAAATGGATGAAAGCGTAATACCTCAAAATTGCATTGTCTCGAAAGATAAAAACATATTTGTTCCAGGAAAACAGACGCTGGCATTAATGGTGACATTAGCGGCATTTCCTGCCATTGCTGAAGACGTTACAGGAAACTATCAAAGCTATTTTCAGGATGAATCAGACACCAACGGTACGAGTGTATCATCAGCCAATAACGGCAATGAACAATCGTCCCTTCGTGCTTCGTCTTCTCCGGTTGCTGCAGGTCAAAAACCTGAACTCACGACCTCGTCAAAGCCCGTGACGTTATCGGCGCAAACGGAGAATAAAAAAGCGGAAGTGAAAAAGCGTCCTAAAGGGGATAACCCCGAAGACGTCAGTCTGTTGCGTTTAAGGCAGGAAGATCCGCCGGTTCACTGGAACAGTATCGGTCGTAACATGGAAGTGGGTGGCCTGCACGGAAACATCGGGTCTCAGATAGAAATTGACGATGTTCGCTGGAGCAATAATAAGAAAAACAGCGGCAAGTTTAAACTCGCCACCATTCAGGCCTTTTTAAGGCACGATGAATTGCCTAACTGGTATTTCGGTTTCTGGAATGCCAGAGAAGACAGTTATAAAGGACAGTTCAGTAATCAGGACTATCAAGGCACCAATACCATCAATGAATTTTTTGTGGGCCATATTTTCGAAACCTGGCGAGGGAATATCGGTACGGAAGTTATGGTCGGGTCCGAAACGGCAACGAAACGCTGGAAAAACCGGTTTAAGATCTGGCAGGACCTGCGACTGTCCAACAAATGGAGCCTGGCCGGATACGCGTATGGCGAATATCAGCCTCAGGGGAACGAACCGGGGAATGGCGATCTGGAGCAGTACATTTTCGAAATTGAGCCAGCCATTCAATACCGCGTGAATCCGGATCTCGGACTCTATTTGCGACCCTATTATTATCATAACCGCCAGGAGCGTCAGAGCTGGGGCGATATTGTCGAAGAAGAATGGAAAGTCACGGCCGGACTCTGGCGAAACTGGTATCCATTATTAACCTCCCTGTATGTTGGATTTGGCCAGGACAAAATAGATAACGCCAGCAATGCCAGCGAAGTTTTCTATGACGGTCGGTATAAGTTTATCGGTGGCA
Organism: Enterobacter sp. R-25; assembly: GCF_049913205.1. Classification (NCBI taxonomy): domain Bacteria; kingdom Pseudomonadati; phylum Pseudomonadota; class Gammaproteobacteria; order Enterobacterales; family Enterobacteriaceae; genus Enterobacter; species Enterobacter sp. R-25. Next base: position 541,335 of record NZ_CP183982.1, read on the forward strand.
CGCTGAGTTATCCGGTATTTGGTGAAGTGCGATTATACGGTGAATTCAAAGCACAATTTACGAAAGAAACCGGGCTTTGGACATCGACCGGTCACTCATGGAACCCGTTTACCGTGGTTGGCGTGAATTATAACTTCTGACATTCAGGTGTAGCATGAAAAAATTAATAGTTGCGGCATCTGTCGCGCTGCTTGCGCTTTCACTCGGCAATAATCCTGCCTGGGCGCAGCCTTCGAAAGAAACATTACAGAATAAAAGTATCACCCATATTAATGGCTTTTTCCCGCGGGTTGACGGTTCATTTGTGGGCGACCCTATGCCCGTGTTTAACGATGGCAAATTTGATATTTATTATCTTAATGATGTCCGCGGCGGCAGCGATCTGGGGGTACATGCTTTTCATCTCTTGTCGAGTGCCAACTTGTATGATTATCAGAACCATTCCGAAGTGATCCCCTACGTTAACGACGTTGACGATCCTGAACTGTTATTGGGAACCGGTTCGATTATTAAAGTCGGCGATACCTGGCATGCCTGGTACACCGCGCACAATGAAAATGTGTTCCCGGTTGAGTCTATTATGCACGCGACCAGCAAGGACCGCCTTCACTGGGTGAAACACCCGCAGGACACCATTTTACCCGGCGGTAACTATCGGGGTAATGATTTCCGGGACCCTCACGTCGTTTGGATTGAGGAAAAGAAAGAATACTGGATGTTAATTACTACGCGCAGTAACGGTCGTGGGGTTATTGCCCGGTACAGTTCAACGGATTTAACGCACTGGGAAGATCGCGGCGTATTTTTTGATAACGACACCATCACCAGCAATGCCAACCTCGAATGCCCGACACTGGTTTACTTCAACGGACGCTGGTATCTCAGCTTTAGCGACCAATGGCCGTTACGCCTGACACAATACCGGGTTGCGGATAATCCTGAGGGGCCGTGGCGGAAACTGGGCAATTATGTGGTCGACGGCTCGGGTTTTTACGCGGGTAAACTGGTACTCAAAAACGATCGGCTGTTTGTTTTCGGCTGGATCCCGACGAAAGCCGGTAACCGTGACAGCGGCAACATTGACTGGGCAGGGAATCTGGTAGCTCATGAGCTCACCGCAGATGATCAGGGCCAACTCAACAGCATCCTGCCCCAGGAGCTTCAGAAGGTCATCAGTGAGAATCCTGGTCCGGTGACCACCTTAACGAGCACTAAAACGCTTAAAACGGCCACGTCGTTCGGCCCCTTACAGTCGGCGCTGTACCCGGCCTTGCCTGAACGCGGTGAGTTGAGCGCAACCATCGATGTTCCTTCTGCCGGAATGGTGATGAGCTTTGGTCTGACCGACGACAGAGTCAGTGATGCGATGCTGAACGTTGTATTCAATAAGAGCAAAGGAAAAGTCTATTTTTTCAACGCGCCGCTCGCGTCGATTCATCAGGCTAACGCGGAATCCTGGGTAGATGTTCCGATCGGGGAAAAAATTGAGTTACGCGTTCTCATTCAAAACTCAATTGCTGTCTTTTATATAAACAATAAAACGGCATTCAGTACCCGGATGTATTCCATGCAGGAGAAGCCGTGGAGTATTAGCCTGCCTCAAAACGACCATTTTCACGCGACGTTGAAAATAAAAGAAATGATTTAACGGGATATTATTATGAAAAACTATCATGCCCTGTCTGTTATTTTTGCTCTTCTGTTTCCCGCGCTGGCGAATGCGAGCATGAGCATCATGAAGGACCCCTCGGGAAAGGTTGTTGCCGTGGACCCGTGGTCCTATCTGGATGAAGAGGTTATGTGGACCTCAGCCCGCTCCTCCAATCCTGCCGGTGGCCGCGTTCATGGCCAACTGAAGATGAAATATGCCATTGAGGACAATAACTGGCGTAACAGCCATTTCCACAACGGGAATGATTCACTGACGTTTGTACAAGGCGTGATGCGACACGATGCGTTACCCGGTTGGTATCTGGCTTTTTCTGAGGGCAGAACCACCCACTATAACGGGACGTGGGAGGATCAGTCTTACCTCAGCCAAAACCAGTGGACTCAGTTGATCATCGGCCATGAATATTTTTACAAACGTCTGCGCTATGGCTGGGATGTCATGGGTGGAAGCGCCTCAATCGAGGACCGCTGGCAAGGCCGCGTTAAGTTCTTTACCGATCTTCGGGTTACGGACAATTTCTCATTCTTTAATTATTTGTATCAGCAGATCGATCACCGCCGCAGCGGTGGGTCGCAAAATGACCGCGACGTGCGTTCATTTCAGATTGAGCCTGGCGTGCAATATATTATTAATAACACCACCGGCGTCTGGTTCCGCCAGCAATTTGCCTCTGCCATTTTAGACAGGGCGCAGTGGGGCGATATTGACGAAAAAAGCTGGACCACGTCTGTCGGCGTCTGGCGCAACTGGGGGAAATTATCCACAACGCTCAGCGGCGGATATGGCCATTATAAGAAATACAATGCGCAGCCTGAAGATGGCGAAGTCTTCCAGAATACCCGCAACCGCTTCCTGAAGGTATCGGCAAATTATCCGTTAACCTCTCGTTTTACCGTGTCAGGAGAAGTTACTGGCTCGTTGATAAAACAGGACGGAAGCTGGGTGACCCACGGTGAGGCTGTTACCACCGAATATAAGCTGATGCTGGATTATAACTTTTAACCCGTATGCCTGGATAATCCATGGTACCTGTTCATGCTTAAGCGCTATTAAAAAACTGACCTTCCCGCAGGTCGCATTTAAAAAGTTAATTATTATTGAGGAAATGTCATGAATATCTGGACTCTTGGCGATGCAGTGGTGGATCTTCTACCGCTTTCAGACATGCAATATCAGGCCTGCGCAGGAGGTGCCCCGTTCAATGTGGCAATTGGCGCTGCGCGTCTGGGCTGCCAGAGTGGTTTTATTGGCCGGGTCGGTGAGGATGACTTTGGTTATTTTCTGAAGAAAACGCTGTCTGACGCAGGCGTTTCAACCGAAAGTCTGCAGTTGGATAATCAGCACAGAACCAGCACGGTATTGGTCTCTCTGGGCCGCGCTGGCGAGCGTGGATTTACCTTTTTAACCAACCCTTCCGCGGATCAATTTTTAACACCCGATGCGCTGCCCGACTTTAGCGACGATATTCTGCACTTCTGCTCTCTGGCCCTGGTCGCCGAAACGTGTCGTCATACGCTCGTCACCGCCATCAGCCATGTAAAACAGCGTGGGGGATTACTGAGTTTCGACGTGAATTTACGGGAGCAAATGTGGCCCGATAAGCATGAAATGCTCGAGACGGTGCGTCATTTCGCCGCCCAGGCCGACATTCTTAAACTCTCGGAAGAAGAATGGCACTGGATGACAGGCTCTCACGATTTTTCCCATGCGCTTAATGCTCTCAATGCTCTGCCCGCGCAACTTAAAGTCGTGACCTACGGTGAGCAAGGTGCCATGGTGCTGTGGCGCGACAGCGTTATTCATTTCGACGGTTATACCGTCAACAGTATTGATACAACCGGGGCTGGCGACGCGTTTGTCGCAGGGTTGCTGGCCTGGATTGCACATCGCGGGATGCCGCAGAATGTTGAACAACTCCACCAGTCCATTGCTCAGGCCAGCGCCTGCGGTGCCCTCGCGACAACGCGCAAAGGGGCGCTGACCGCGTTACCTGATACCAACGCACTTAATAACTTTATCACTCGATTCTCGCTACCGGATTACGAGGTGAAAAAGGGCTAAACAGGGTGAGAACATGTTTTGTTCACATCCTGGATATCAGCGCCGTCCAGACCATTGAGCAGGGCGGCTAGCCGCATCGGTAGAGATATCCCCTGACGCCATCCCTCCAGACTCACTACCGCCGCCACTGCTGCGAGAGTGCGGTGGTTCTGGTTGTGAAGGCCACAGATGCAGGCGTCGACTGAGGAGAAGACGACTGTAATCGCGAGTTCAAAACACCGGCACCCCCAGCCCAACCTTCACTTCCCTCAGCGTTCCCTGCGTCACCGCCTGCGCCCGTTCCGTGCCGCGCTTCAGCATCGCCATCAGCTCCCCTTTATCCTGCATGTACATCGCCCTCCGTTCCCGCATCGGTGCAATCAGCTCCTGCAGGCACGCCTCCAGCTCGTTCTTGCATGCCCGGTCACCCAGTCCGCCCGCCTGATAATGCGCCTTCATCGCTGCCACTTTCGCTTTGTCCGGATGAAACGCGTCGAGGTAGGTAAACACCACGTTTCCCTCAATCTGCCCCGGGTCGCTCACCTTCAGGTGGTTCGGGTCGGTGTACATGGCGCTGACCGCACGGTGAATCGTCTCTTCACTGGCGGAAAGGTGCAGGGTGTTGCCCAGTGATTTTGACATCTTGGCGCTGCCGTCGATGCCGGGCAGGCGGCCGGTGTCGCTGAGCATCGCTTTGCAGTGGCGCAGCACCGGGGCAGGCAAGAGGCTGTTCATCTTGTGCACAATCTCATTGGTCTGCTCAATCATCGGCAGTTGGTCGTCGCCGACGGGGACGCACTCGGCTTTGAACGCAGTGATGTCCGCCGCCTGGCTGATGGGGTAGGCCATAAAACCGACCGGCAGCGAGCGGGCAAAGCCTTTCTGCGCAATCTCGTTTTTCACCGTCGGGTTACGCTCGACGCGGGCGACGGTGACGATATTCATATACAACATTGTCAGCTCGGCGAGAGCGGGCAGGGCGGACTGCAGGCAGAGTGTCGTCAGGTTCGGGTCGATGCCGGCGGCGAGGTAGTCGGCGAGCACTTCAGGGATGTTGTCGCGAATTTTTTGTGGGTTGCTGCCGTTGTCGGTCAGCCCCTGCAGGTCGGCAATCAAGACATACTGGTTATGCGTCTGCTGTAGCGCCACGCGCTGGCGCAGCGAACCGACGAAATGACCCAGGTGCAGCGGGCCGGTTGGGCGGTCGCCGGTGAGGATGGTTTGAACGTTCATAAAGACTCCTTAATGTGCAATTGCCGAAAGGGGTCTTAGAAATGTGAAAGCCGCCTTTCGGCGGCTATCTGAAAATGGGGAAAACTACTCCGTGCCGCCTTTAAGAAGGCAGCCACCAGCGGTTTACGGTGAGCACGGCGTGGTTTATGTTCATGAAGTTACCGTACCACGTCTGGCGCAAAAAACAAAAGGGCACGTCATGCTGCAATCACTCAACCATCTGACCCTCGCGGTCAGCGACCTGCAAAAAAGCGTTACCTTCTGGCACGAGTTGCTGGGGCTGACGCTGCACGCCCGCTGGAATACCGGGGCCTATCTTACCTGCGGCGATCTGTGGGTCTGCCTGTCCTATGACGAGGCGCGCGGTTACGTGCCGCCGCAGGAGAGCGACTATACCCATTACGCGTTTACCGTTGCGGCGGAAGATTTTGAGCCGTTCTCGCACAAGCTGGAGCAGGCAGGCGTTACCGTCTGGAAGCAGAACAAAAGTGAGGGGGCATCGTTCTATTTTCTCGACCCGGACGGGCACAAGCTGGAGCTGCACGTGGGCAGCCTCGCCGCGCGGCTGGCGGCGTGCCGGGAGAAACCCTATGCCGGAATGGTCTTCACCTCAGACGAGGCTTGATGTCCGTACCTTCAGCCTGCCCGCCAGCGTCACGTGGGTGGCGGCATCTTCCTGATTGCACAGGTATTCCACCGCCAGCCGTCCCAGTTCGCTGTAGGGGAGCTGGATACTGGTCAGCGGTGGGGTGAGTTGCTCGGAGATCTTCTGGTCGTCGTAGCCCGCCAGCAGCATATCCTGCGGGATGCGCACGCCGTTTACCGCCAGCGCCTGATAGCAGCCGATCGCCAGCCAGTCGCTGGCGCAGAAGATGGCGTCCGGGCGTTTGTCCAGCGCCAGCAGAGAGGTGGTGGCGGTAAAGGATTCGCTGAACTGCCAGTTGGTCTGGCGCACCAGACTCTCGTCACAGGCTAAACCGGCCTGCTGTAAGGCGGCCTGATAGCCGGCCAGCCGCTGGCGGGAGGCCTCCATCCAGCTCTCGCCGGTGATGTGGGCGATACGCGTTGCACCGCAGGCGATCAGGTGTTTGGTCACCTGGAAGGCGTTGGCGTAGTCGTCCGGAATAAACGACGGCAGCAGCGGCGAGCCGGGATCGCGCTGATTGAGCAGCACCAGTGGAATGCGGGTGCAGTCCTGAAAAGCGGTCATGTCGACAAGCGTGGTAACGGGGGAGGCGAGGATAATCCCCACGCAGTTGCGCTTCTCCAGCTGGCGGATAATGTTCAGCGCCAGCTCTACGTCATCACCGTAGTCGTACACCGTCAGCAGCGCTTCGTTGCGCCATGCGGCTTCCCGCGCCTGGCTGATGGCATCGATAAAGGGATCAAAGCTTTGCAGGGAACTGACCAGCAGGGCGATTTCCTCCTGGTTACGCGGGGCGTGAATGGCAGGCAGGCGGTCATAGCCGAGCTCGGTCGCCACGCCGATCACCCGCTGGCGGGTCTCGTCGCTGAGCTTGATGTTACGGGACTGGTTGAGCACCAGCGATACCGTCGCCTGCGACACCCCCGCCGCCCGCGCAATATCGTTCATCGTGACTTTTGTTTTTCGCTTCATCCGTCCTCTCCCTCTCGCGACACCGCATCATACCCTAACTGTTCGCTTACGCGCCGTCGATCACGTTTCTTATTCGCGCCTGCATGAACTTTGTGAAGGCTGTCGCTTTTCGGAGCGTCATGAATTGCGCATTTATCCCGCAACTAATATTTATTAGCTAAATATTATCAGTAAGAGGACGCGTAATGAAAGAGCAGTGGAGCAGGGAGCAGGCACAGGCGTGGTATGAACAAAAAGGCTGGCTGTGTGGGTTTAACTATTTACCGTCGACGGCGGTGAACTGGACCGATATCTGGCAGGAAGAGACCTTCGATGCCGATACCATTGACCGCGAACTGGGCTGGGCGGCGGAGGCGGGCTACAACACCCTGCGCATCAACCTGCCGTTTATTGTCTGGGAACACGACCGCGACGGCCTGATGGCGCGCATCGACGCGTTTCTGGCGATGGCCGACAGCCACGGGTTCAGCACCATGCTGACCCTGATGGACGATTGCGGTTTCTCCGGCGATGAACCGTATCTGGGGCCGCAAAAGCCGCCGGTACCGGGCAAGCACAACAGCCAGGCGGCAGCGAGCCCGGGGCGCGATAAAGTCTGCGATCCCGACTGCTGGCCGCAGATTGAGCGCTATATCCGCGACGTTATCCGCCAGTTCCGCCACGATGAGCGCGTACTGCTGTGGGATCTGTATAACGAGCCGGGCAACCGCGGCATTTTTGCGACCGGTACGCAGGAGGTGCAATACGACGCGAAGCTGGAGACCTGCGCGCATGAGCTGATGAAGCTGGCGTTCCGGTGGGTGCGTGAAGAGGATCCCACTCAGCCGCTCACCGTCTGCGCGTGGCGTCTGCCGGCGGAAGAGGAGGGCGAGACGTTTTATCAGCATCCGCTGGATCAAACCGCGCTGGCGCTATCCGACGTGGTGAGCTTCCACGCTTACACCAACACCGGACGCATGACCGCGATTATCCAGCAGCTGCAGGCGCTTGGGCGGCCAATCTTCTGCACCGAATGGCTGGCCCGCCACGTGGGCAGCACCCTCGAGGAGCAGCTCCCGTTGATGTACACGGCGAAGGTCGCGCCGTATCAGTGGGGGCTGGTGCGCGGTAAAACCCAGACGTGGCTGCCGTGGCCGGTGGTGATGAAGGAGTCTACGGACTACTGCCGCCTCTGGTTCCACGACGTTTTTGAGGAGAACGGTATCCCGTTCTCGCGCAGTGAAATGGCCTTAATGAAGAAGCTCCGTAAGATCGCCCCGAAAGCGCAGGGCTAATAATATCGACCCGGCGGTCTGCCGCCGGGCAACCAGGTACGCACTATGGCAATGACAATGAAAATACCGTCTCGCGAGTTGTGGTCTTATTTTGGTTATGGATTAGGTCAGTGTTTTAGCTTTGGTTTAGTGGGTTCGTTTATTAACTATTTTTACACCGACGTGCTGGGGATTTCGGCGCTGGCGGCGAGTACCATCTTCCTGATTGCCCGCGCGTGGGATGCGGTTCACGACCCGCTATTTGCCAGCATAATGGACACCATTAACACCCGGTTCGGCAAGTTTCGCCACTTTTTGCTGATCGCCCCGTTACTCATTACCGGCGTCACGCTGCTGTCGTTCTATAAAATCGAAGCGGACATGACCACCAAAATTCTCTACGCCGGGGTGACGTACATTCTGTGGGGAACGCTGTACGCCATCTCTGATATCCCGTTCTGGTCGATGTCGTCGGTGATGACTAACGACTCCGGGCAGCGCACCCGCGCGGTGACGGCGGCCATGCTGGGGGTTAACGCCGGGATCGCCTGCGCCAACATTTTCTTTCCGAAACTGGCGGCGTTCTTCGCCCAGTACAGCAACGATAAAGGCTATTTTATGGCGGCGCTGGTGATGATGCTGGTCGGCCTGCCGCTGATGCTCAACGGCTTTATGCAGATTAAGGAGCGTGTGCCGCCGAGTCCGGAAAAGGTGACGATACGTGACACTTTTCATAACCTGCGCCAGAACAAGCCGCTGTTTATCGTTCTGCTGTCGTTCTTCTTCTGCGTGTTCCATAACGTGGCCGGCGGCCTCTACATCTACTTCTTTATCAACAATATGGGTGACGGCAGCCTGCAGATGGCGATCGGTGTGATGGGGATTATGGCGGCGGTGGTGTGTCTCGTCGCCCCGATGCTGACGCGCAGAATGCAGAAGCGGAAGCTGTTTATGATCCTCTGCGGACTGGATGTCGCGGTACGCGTGGTGATGTGGTTTGTGGGCTATCAGCAGACGGCGATGCTGTTTATCCTGCTTGGCCTGAGTACGCTGTTCGTGATGATGTCCAACATTCTCACCTCGTCGATGATTGCCGACACCATCGAGTATGCGGAGTACCACACCCACAAGCGCTGTGCGGCGATCACCTTCTCCGGACAGACCTTTACCGGCAAGATGTCGGTGGCGGTCGGTGGCGGGTTAATCGGCGTGTTTCTGACGATGATCGGCTATGTCCCGCAGGCGCAAACCCAGAGTGACGGCGTGCTGTCGGGGTTGTTCTTTGGTATCTGTCTGCTGCCGGCCATCGGCTCGCTGATCCGGCTTGGGTTTATGTCGCGCTTTACCTTTACCGAGGAGAAGCATGCGGAGATTTGCCGGTTGCTGGCGGAGCGTCAGCACGAGAAAGCGCAGCAACGTGAGGGCGAGGAAAATCTGGCACGCCCGGCCACGGTGAATTAAACATTAACGCCTGCATAGCAGGCGTTATGTCTTTTACTCTCCTGTGAGCTCAATCCGGTTGCCATCCGGGTCCGCAATCACCGCTTCATAAAACCCATCCCCGGTCATGCGGGGGGCGCTGAGCAGGGTGCCGTTTGACTGCGCCTGCGCCGCCATACGGTCCACTTCAACCTGGCTGCCGACGTGAATGGCGATATGCGCCCAGCCAATAAACTCCGGATGAGCCGGGGCGTCGGGCAGGTCCGGAACCGTCATCAGTTCAAGGGTTGGCCCGCCATCCAGGGTAATAAAATGTGACGCAAAGCCCGGGCGATTTTTGCTGAGGTAGCGTTCATTACGGCGTCCGCCAAAAACCGTTTCCCAGAACTGTACCTGTGCATCAAGGTGTCGGGTCCAGAGTGCAACATGGGCAATGTTCATTGTTATCCTCGCGGTGAGTGCTGATTGACAGAGCACGCGCAGTGCAACATTATGCGCTTTGATGCTCGGTTTTGTTATTTTAAAGGACTTATAATGCTCGATTATGCTGCTTTTCCGGAGCAACGACAAGCGCTGATCCGTCAGATCCTTCAGGAGAGCGGAAGGGTGGTGTGCACCGAACTGGCGACACAAATGAAGGTCTCCGAGCACTCCATTCGCCGTGATTTACATGAGCTTAGCAAAGAGGGCTTCTGTAAAAAGGTCTACGGTGGCGCGGTACTTCAGCTGCCGGATGCGGGGATATTTAGCCGCCGCGAGCAGGAAAACAGTGCACAAAAAGCCACAATCGCGCAGAAAGCGGCAACGCTGATCAAAGCAGGTGGCTGTATCTTTATGGATACGGGCACCACCAACCTGGCGCTGGCGAAAGCCCTTCCTGCCGAACTCAGCGTGACGGTGGTGACCAACTCCCCGGCCATCGCGACCGCGCTGCTGCAACATCCGCTGTGTGAGGTGATCATCACTGGCGGGCAGCTCCAGCGGGCGTCCGGCGCGACGGTGGGTGCCACGGCTGCAAGCCAGCTTGAGGGGATTATCTTTGATCAGGCCTTTATCGGTGGCTGTGCGATGGATCCTGAGATGGGGCTGACCGGCTTTGATTTTGCCGACTGTGCGTTCAAAAAAGCGGTGATCGCCCAGAGCAACCAGACCATCGTGGCGTTGACTGCTGACAAGCTTCCCGGCGTGGCGCGCTTTGTCGTGGCAAAGAGCCGGGACATTGATGTGCTGGTGGTGGACGCGAATATTAAACAGGACGTTATCGACGCGTTTGCGGCGCAGGATGTTCGCATTGTGTGCGCCTGAGGACTTTGACCGGTAAAACAGGCTACACTCTGGTTTTGAGCGCTAAATGCTGAGGACATAACAATGCACTACACACTGAAAGAAGGCGATAAGGATAAAGCGGAAGGGTCAAACGGCGCGGGCGCGCTGCAGCAAAAACTGCTCGAGTCCCGCTCGATTGTTATCTCCGGTGAGATCAACCAGGAACTGGCGCAAAAAGTCATTACCCAGCTGATCCTGCTGCAAAGCGTGAGCAACGATCCGATCAAGCTGTACATCAACAGCCAGGGTGGCCACGTGGAAGCGGGTGATACCATCCATGACTTCATCAAGTTCATCCGTCCGGACGTACACATCATCGGTACCGGCTGGGTGGCGAGCGCCGGGATCACCATCTTCCTGGCGGCGAAAAAAGAGCATCGTTACTCTCTGCCAAACACCCGCTTTATGATCCACCAGCCGCTGGGTGGCGTGCGTGGTCAGGCGACGGATATTGAGATTGAAGCACGCGAGATCATCCGCATGCTGGATCGCGTGAACAAGCTGATTGCTGACGCCACCGGCCAGCCGCTGGAAAAAGTGAAAAAAGACACCGACCGCAACTTCTGGATGTCTCCGGCAGAAGCGCTGGACTACGGCATTGTGGGTAAACTGATTACGCATTATGACGATCTGAAGCTGGATTGATCCCTCAGGGCCGGACGTTTGCGCCGGCCTTCTCCTCTCGTTTGACCCATGACAAGTTCCCCCTGGACCGTCTCCCCTATAATCGCGCCTGTTTACCCTCTCACTGGTGCTACCCATGGCGTATCAACTGAACCTGAACTGGCCGGAATTTCTTGAAAAATACTGGCAGAAACAACCCGTAGTGCTGAAAAATGCCTTCCCTGATTTTGTCGACCCGATTACCCCGGACGAACTGGCAGGGCTGGCGATGGAGCCTGAAGTCGATAGCCGTCTGGTCAGCCATTCCAACGGTAAATGGCAGGCCAGCAATGGGCCGTTTGAGCACTTCGATGGCCTGGGCGAAACCGGCTGGTCGCTGCTGGCGCAGGCGGTAAACCACTGGCACATGCCTGCCGCGGAGCTGGTGCGCCCGTTCCGCGTCTTGCCAGACTGGCGTCTGGATGACCTGATGATCTCCTTCTCTGTCCCTGGCGGCGGCGTGGGCCCGCATATTGATCAGTATGATGTGTTTATCATTCAGGGGATGGGAAGCCGCCGCTGGCGCGTGGGTGACAAACTGCCAATGCGCCAGTTCTGCCCGCATCCGGCACTGCTGCACGTTGATCCGTTTGAGCCGATCATCGACGAAGATCTGGCCCCGGGCGATATCCTCTACATTCCACCAGGCTTCCCGCACGACGGCTTTACCCACGAAACGGCGCTCAACTACTCCGTCGGTTTCCGCGGGCCGAACGGCCGCGATCTGATCAGCAGCTTTGCCGACTACGCGCTGGAAAACGATCTGGGCGGCGAGCACTACAGCGATCCGGATCTGACCTGCCGTGAACACCCTGGACGCGTGGAACAGTACGAGCTGGATCGTATTCGCCAGATGATGATCGACATGATCAGCAAGCCTGATGATTTCACGAAATGGTTCGGTAGCTTTGTCTCGACGCCGCGCCATGAGCTGGATATTGCCACCGCGGAACCGCCGTACACGGCAGAAGAAGTACGTGATGCATTGCAGGGTGGCGAAACGCTGTCTCGCCTGAGCGGTCTGCGCGTGTTGAATATCAACGGCAGCGTCTTCATCAACAGCGAACTGCTGGAAACGGTAGATGCGAAGGCTGCGGACGTGCTGTGTCGCTACACGGAACTCGGCCAGGCTGAGCTGGGCGAGGCGCTGAATAATCCGGCGTTTATTGACGAACTGACCGGACTGATTAACCAGGGCTACTGGTTCTTCGACGAGTAACGGCTGGCGGCGTTTAGCCAGGCTAAACGCCGCCTCATTCAGACCAGCATATTACAGGCTTTCCAGTAATTCAGGAGCCGCTCATCGTCGCGCTCCTTCTCTGCTTTTGTTTTCATCGCCTGCGCCAGATTTTCACGCGACAGCTCGTGGCCTTTTTGCACAATGTCTAAAACCGCTTCACCAAGAGCCAGTGAAATTTCTGTACGATTATTACGAATATTACGAATCGTCATTAATGCCTCCTCGTTGGTTGCGATAATGTAATTATGAAATAAAAAATAAACGTCGAGAATAATTCATCTTATTCTTATTTTTTCATTATGCTTCGCTATGCCTCGTGGTAGTCATAATATCCTGTTGTGTCAATGATGTTTCAAAATGCTAATAAGCGCCCGTAAGCCAAATTTATGCGCTACAGTTAATTCCGTGCAACGGCCAAATAACCAAAACGGGAGAATTATTATGGTAGATAAAAACGCAATTATGGATCACGCTCAGGTTGTCGCCAGCTGCGGAACACACGTCGGTGTTGTGGACCATCTGGATGGCGAGCGTATAAAGCTTGCGAAAAGCGATCCGGAATCCGGTGGGAAGCACCACTTTATACCGCTCGGTTGGGTGGACAAAGTGGATGATAATAAAGTTGTCCTGACCAAAAACCATAAAGAGGTTTTTGCTGAGTGGCAGCAAGCATAAATATATCTCTTTAACTGAAATATATTTCTTCGCTCCGGCTCAGACCGGAGCGTAATACGTTTTATGCCCAGTGATTGCTGCCACCACCAATGAATGGTACTGTTTCGTTTGTCCTTTCCCCGATGCAGGCACCGTCATATGCTCCAGCGTGAAAATAGATCAGCGAAACGCCTGTTTTTTGTTGAGGATTTTCAGATATTCGGTGAGCGCTACGGCATCGACTACCGGTTCCCGCAGTTAAAAGATGCGCAGGTCAACAACCGCGCCGTGCTGCAGGGGAATGTGGAAGAGATGACGCTTTCATCCGGCATTTCACTGACCCACTCCAACGTTCGCGTTTTACAACCTTACGAAACCACCTCTCGCCATAGCAGCCCACTCTATATGCTGGTGGTGCTGGAAGGGGGCGTCACGATCGCGCTCAATGGCGTTGAATATGTCGTACGATCCGGCATGGCCTTCAGCTCCCGCCTGAGTGAAGAGCAGATAATGTGCGCGCGTCACGATGCCGACAGCATGCTGAAAACGCTCTCGTTTGGTCTGTTCCCACACGATGCCAGGCGCGAGACCCTGCTTGAGTCGCTGCTCCAGGAATGGCAAAGCCTGAATGCGCCCACTCTGGTCTGGCACGTTCCTGAGTTTGTCCTTGCGGGGATCCAGCATGCTCAGCAGCAGGGTCTAAGCGCGTTATCCCGTCAGCTGTTGCTGGAAGGGCTAATGTATCAGCTTCTGGGCCAGGGTTTGGCGCAGCGCCAGCAATCCTTCCCGTGCCGGCCTGAGCATGCGCGTCTTGAACGCGTGCGCAGCAGGCTGGAACAGTCTCCGGAGCAGGATCATACTCTTGCGCAGCTGGCCGCCCTCGCCGCCATGAGCCCGAGCAGCCTGCGCAGCAAGTTTCGTCAACGCTACGGCTGCACCCTTTTCGATTACCTGCGCGAATGTCGGCTCGCGCTGGCGCGTCGCTATCTGCTTGAAGGCTATAGCGTGCAGCAGGCGGCGTGGATGTGTGGCTATCAGCACGCCACCAATTTCGCTACCGCGTTTCGTCGCCATTACGGTATTGCACCGGGCGACGTGCGCAAACGCCGCTAACCTACTTTCTCTCTTCGCGCGAACGCAACCCGTGCGGTTTAGCACCGCGCATACGTATCCTGGCGGCGCGCATAGCTGTTTGCCCTCTCAAAAAGGTAATAATTCTTATTAACAATAAGAAATACCTTTGGAGAGGGTTATGTTTGCTAAGTCACGTCTGGCACTGCTGGTGGGATGGGTTACCGGTAGCGTCGCTTTTCCTTTACTGGCGCAGGATGCCCAACAAACGGACACCGTTGTGGTCACATCGCAGATGCAATCTGCTGCCACCAAGCTTGAAACGCCGGATATAGAGACTCCGCAGTCGGTCTCAATCGTTACCCGCGAGCAGTTTGAAGAGCAGGGCGCGACCAGCGTGCGCCAGGCGGTGAGTTACACGCCGGGGGTTTACAGCAACCAGATTGGCGCGTCAAACCGCTTCGACTACATGGTGCTGCGCGGTTTCTCCGACGGCAGTCTGGATAACGTCTACCTCGACGGCCTGAAGATGATGGGAGACACCAACTCTCACAGCTCGCTGGTGGTGGATCCCTGGTTCCTCGACAATATCGAGGTGGTGCGTGGCCCGGCCTCCGTGCTGTACGGCCGTTCATCGCCGGGCGGTATCGTGGCGCTGACCTCCCGCAAGCCGTCGTTCGATCCGGGCGGGGAGATTAAGCTATTTGCCGGGAACAATAACCAGCGCGGGGCGATGTTCGACGTTACCGGTCCGGTCGATAATAACGACCGCGTGGCGGTGCGCCTCAGCGGGATGACCCGCTATGCCGATTCCCAGTTTGATCCGCTGAAGGAAGCGCGCTACGCGCTGATGCCGAGCCTGACCTGGCGCATCACTGATAACACGCGTCTGGATCTGATGGCCTATCTGCACCGCGATCCGGAAGGAGGGAGCCACTCCGGCCTGCCTTATGACGGCACCGTGGTGCCGCATAACGGTAAGAAAATCACCAACACCTTCTTTGAAGGTGAGGATGATTACGACAAGTACGATCGTCGGGAAAACATGGTGGGCTACAACATTGAGCACATGTTCGACAGCGGCTGGACGGTGCGCCAGAAGCTGCGCTATCTGCACACCAAAGTGGAGCTGAATCAGGTATATGCCGCGGGCTGGCTGAACGATACCGAGCTCAACCGCGGCTATTCCGGTTCTGACGAGAAGATGAATGCCATCACGCTGGATAACCAGGTCGACGGCAGTTTCGATACCGGGGCAGTTAACCACCGCGTGCTCATCGGCCTGGATTATCAGGACCGAACCAATAACGTGACCGGCTACTACGGCGGTTTCCCGCCCATTGACGCGTTCCACCCGGTTTACGGTGCGAAACCGGATTACATCACCCAGTACAGCAAGGAAAAACATAAGCTGCGCCAGACCGGGTACTATCTGCAGGATCAGATGTCCATTGACCGCTGGCGCCTGACGCTGGGCGGGCGCTATGACCAGGTAAGCGTGTCGAACGTTGATAACGTTAACCATACCCGCAGCGACCTGGATAAGAACAACGTCAGCAGCCGCGCGGCGTTGCTGTATCTGTTTGATAACGGTGTCGCGCCGTACGTCAGCTACTCCACGGCCTTTACGCCGACCAGTTTCGCCGATGAGCAGGGCAACATTCTGGACCCGATGAAAGGCAAGCAGTGGGAAGCGGGCGTGAAGTATGAACCCGAGGGGATGAACAGCCAGTTCAGCGCCTCGGTGTTCCGCATCAACCAGAAGAATATCGCCACCAAAGAGGAGCCGACCGATCCGTACCGTTCCATCGGTGAAATCGAGTCCGAGGGCGTTGAGCTGGAAGCGGTGGGTCAACTGACCGACAGCCTGCGCATGCAGGCGGCGTACACCTATACCGACATTCGCTACAAGAAGAGTAGCCCGGAAGAGGAGGGCAAGCGCGCCGTCTATGCGCCGCGGAATATGGCCAGTGCCTGGCTCAGCTACGACGTGAAAACGGGCCCGCTGGACGGCCTGACCGTCGGCTCCGGCGTTCGTTACGTTAACGGCATTACCAGCGATCGCCAGAACACCCATACGCTGCCGTCGTATACGCTGGTGGATATGGTGGTGGGGTATGACCTGTCGAAGGTGGGGCTCACGGGCATGAGCGCGCAGCTGAACGTCAATAATCTGACCGATAAACGCTATGTGGCGGCGTGTAACTCGCTCTCCTACTGCTATTTCGGCGCGGAACGCAGTATCGTTGGCAGCGTTTCATGGACGTTTTAAGTCAGTGACAGTGCCGGGCGGCGGTGACGCCTTGCCCGGCCTGGTGGAGGAGGGCATCAGGCCGCACTACTCCTCCATCGCAATCATAATTGCCTCACCCATCTTCTTCAGCGCCTCGCGATGCTTCTCCGTTGGCGGTAACGCAACGTTGATCCGCAGGCAGTTGCGGTACTTGCCGGACGCAGAGAACAGCGACCCGGCTGCCGCCTGGATCTTCAGTCGGCACAGCTGCTTGCTGACGCACACCATGTCGACGTTTTCCGGTAACTCCACCCACAGCAAAAAACTGCCCTGCGGGCGCGTCACGCAGATCTCCGCCGGGAAATACTGCCGCACCCAGCAGGTATAGGTTTCCATATTCTGCTGATAAATCTGGCGCATGCGGCGAACGTGACGATGATAATGGCCGTCGCGAATAAACGCCGCCACCGCCATCTGCGTTCCCGGCACGTTAAAGCCGCCTGCGGCGTATTTCATGTGCATCACCCGGTCGTAATAGCGTCCCGGCACAATCCAGCCGACGCGCAGGCCCGGGGCCACGGTCTTGGTAAACGAGCTGCACAGGAGCACGCGGCCATCAATGTCCATGGAGTGAATGGTGCGCGGGCGCGGGTATTCCGCCGCCAGCTCGCCGTAAATATCATCCTCCACGATCACGATATCGTGCCGCTGGGCAAGAGCCAGCACCTGCTTCTTCCGCGCTTCCGGCATGATAAAACCCAGCGGGTTATTGCAGTTGGGCACCAGGATCACCGCTTTAATGGGCCACTGCTCCAGCGCCAGCTCTAACGCTTCAATGCTGATGCCGGTTTCGGGATCGGTGGGAATTTCGATGGCTTTGATGTTGAACCCGCGCAGCATCTGCATGGTGCCGTGAAACGACGGGGATTCCACGGCCACAATATCGCCCGGTTTGCATATCGAGAGCAGGGCAATCGACAGCGCGCCGTGGCAGCCATTGGTGATGACAATCTCATTCGCGGCCACGGTAGAGCCGCCGTCCAGCATCAGCCGTGCGATCTGCTCGCGCAGCTCGAGCCGACCGTCGAGCACGTCATAGCTCAGCATCTCGCCCGGGTTGTGCTGCGCGATGCGGCTCATTTCGCGCCACAGCGGTTTCAGGCTCGGTTGATTGACGTCCGGCGAGCCGCCGCCAAAGGAGATCATCTCTTTGTCGGCACGGGCATCCAGCAGCATCATCACTTCATCCCACTGGGTGACGTCTACCGGACGCTGCACCGGACGCGTCATTGCCGGTACGGGCGGCATGGCCTTACGTTGCGAGACAAAATAGCCGGAGCGTGGCTGAGGCGTGATCAGCTGCAGATTTTCGAGGATCTGGTAGGCCTGCTGTATGGTGCTGATGCTAACGCCATGCTCCTGGCTCAGCGCGCGCACCGACGGCAGACGTTCACCGCTGCGATACAGCCCTTGTTGAATGCGTTCCGCCAGAAGGTTGGCGAGATGTTGGTAGCGCGTCATGCTGTATCCTTTGTTTTCACCATACAGATTGTAAAACCAGTACAGATTGCCGCAAAAAACGGCATGCAGATACAGTTTTAGCGGATCTGTATGTTAAACAAAAGATGTTTTTGAATCTGTATTGTACGCCCTGAATTCCACGATGATAACGCTACTGGCACAGTGAGGAGAGCATCATGGAATTTTACGAGAACCGTTCAAAACGTCCGTTTATTGTTTTTGTCTGGATCGGCAAAACGCTACGCAACTGGTACCGTATTCACCGCACTCGTCGCATCCTGAGCAAGATGAGTGACGAGCAGCTCAAGGATGTCGGGTTGTCGCGCTATGATGTGTAAGCGGGCAGGGTCGGCGCTGGCCGGGTAAGGAGAAACCCCTACCCGGCGCAACGGAGAGATTATTCGACTGATTTCACCGCGGTGTTTTCAGCGATGCGGCGCAGATATTCGTTATTCTTAAACGCAACCATGATCAGTTCGAACGTCACGCGACAGCCGATCAGGCTGAAAATCATCCCGATAAATCCGGTGATCAGATGATCGGTAAACATGGAATACACGCCGGCAATCAAAATCACCAGCATGACGATCCAGTAGAAGAAGACCAGCACGCGTGGCGTTAATAAGTAGTCAAATCCCAGAATGGCTTTCATTTTCTTTTCCTTAGAAATATAAAAAAGGCTCAAGATTGTATCTTTATCACGTTCTTTTATGGCGTGGATAGCTATCTGATTTCAGAGTAGTAATTCCAGCGTTTCTTGTTTTGGCCTTTCAAGTAGTGCCACCGCCTCCTGATACGTGCGCACGTTGTTATAGCCCATCACCAGTCCGTAACGCTTGCCGGAGCCGCGATACCACTCCGAGAGCGCGTTAACCTGCAGCTGCTGCGCTTGCCAGCAGTGCGCGATTTCCCGGTCACAACTCCCTTTCGAAAGGAATGCCACGATGTGCATCCCACCGTCGTTTTGCTCGGTGAAAAACAGGTCGCCATACACCTCCTGTAAAGCCTTAATCATCCACTCCCGCCGGGTCTGATACAGGGCCCGCATCTTCTTAAGATGTCGGAAAAAATGGCCTTCGTTGAGAAAGGCGGTGAGGATCTTTTGCGTCAGCACCGGCTGGCCGCTGGTGACGATGTCCGCGCAGTCGGTAAAGGCCCCGAGGGTACTGGCGGGCATCACCACGTAGCCCATGCGCAGCGACGGCATAATGGTTTTGCTGAAGGTGCCCATAAAAATGACCCGGTCGTGCCGGTCGAGGCTTTTTAGCGACGGCAGCACCTTGCGGGTGTAGTGAAATTCCCCGTCGTAGTCATCCTCAATAATCCAGGCCTCGTTCTGACTCGCCCAGTCGAGAAGCTGTTGTTTACGCGGCAGAGAGAGGGTGACCGCCAGCGGGCTCTGGTGCGACGGGGTGACAATGGCGAAGCGGGCATCGCGATGGTGGCGCAGCAGGTATTCCGTATCGATCCCGGCGCGATCGACCGGCACGGTGTGCAGGCGCGGCACGATCCGCTTGAGCAACTGCTGGCCCATAAAGTAGCCCGGATCTTCAAACACCACCTTGTCGCTGCGGCTGGCCAGCGTATCGAGGATCAGGCGCAGGCTACCGCTGTAGCCGCTGGTGATCAGCACCTGCTCGGCGGTGCAGGCGAGCCCGCGTGAAATATTAAGGTAGCTGGCAATCGCCTGGCGCAGCGGATACCAGCCCAGCACGGGCGGATTCAGCATCTCTTCCTGGCGCATGGCGCGCGTCGCCTGGCCTGAAAGCAGCAGCCATTTTTTATAGGGAAAGCTGTCGAGGGAGGGAATGCCGGGGCGCAGAAAACCTGCCCGTTCGCGCTGGCCGATCAGCGAGGCTGGAAGCGTGCCGGTGGTCTGCTCCGCAGGGGCGTGCTGCGCGGGCAGTAACAGGTCCGGATTGACCCGCGTGCCGCGTGCCCCCTGGCTTACCAGATATCCTTCGCCCGTCAGGATGGCGTAAGCGGTTTCAACGGTTTTGCGCGCCACCTTCAGCTCTTCCGCCAGCACGCGAATGGCGGGGACTTTGTCGCCAGGCTTTAGCACGCCACGCGTGATGTTGTCGCGATAGCGGGTATAAATAGCGTGATAGCCCGGTTTCATGTCCTACCTCATTTGACGGTTTTTGTATCTTTTTACTATGTCATTATCCGCGTAGATTGTCCTCATCGCATGACATATGCCGCACAAAAAAGAGGAAAGACAATGAGCACCCGCGTAAACCACCATAAGATCACACCTGCCCTCGCCAACGCGCTGTCCAACCTGAGCATGGAAGTGGCGAAAACCTCTCTCGACCCGGCGCTGAAGCACCTGATCGACATTCGTGTCTCACAGCTGAACGGCTGTACCTTCTGCCTGGATATGCACTCGAAAGAGGCCAAAATCGCCGGAGAACGCGAGCTGCGCCTGTACCATCTGGCGGCATGGCGCGAGTCCCCGCTGTTCAGCGCCCGTGAGAAAGCGGCGCTGGCCTTCGCCGAAGCGCTGACGCAAATTAGCGTGCATGGCGTGAGCGATGCGCTCTACCGCAGCGTGGCGGAGCACTTCTCGGACGTGGAGATTTCAGAGCTGAACTTTGCCATTGTGGCGATCAACGCCTGGAACCGTCTGGGGATCACGTCCCGCATGGAGCCGGGCTCGCTGGACGCGGCTTACGGGCTGAATAAAGCTAACCTCGAATAACCCCGCGCTCACGGATCATCGCCACCAGCGCCCGTAACCCTGGCGGGACGTGGCGATGCCCCGGATAGTACAAGCGCAGCCCGGCAAACGGCTGCGTCCAGTCGTTTAACACGCTCACCAGTTCCCCGCTTTCAAGCTCTTCCCGGATATACAGTTCCGGTAAAAACCCTATCCCTAATCCCGCCTTCACGGCCCGGATCGAGGCGAAAAGATCGGACGTGGCAAAGCGCGGCGGTACCGCCAGGGCGTACTGTTCCCCGCGACGCGCCAGCTCCCAGCGGTAGATCCCACCGTGCGCCATGCGCATACCGATCCCCTGATGTAAGAGCAGATCCTCCGGCGTGTGCGGCGTGCCGTGGCGGGCAAAGTAATCCGGCGTGGCGGTGACAAGCTGGCGGATCTCACCGGTCAGCGGCACGGCGATCATGTCCTGCGGCACGGATTCTTCAAGACGGATCCCAGCGTCGTAACCTTCTGCGACGATGTCGATCATTCGTGCTTCGCTTAGCGTCTCGACGCGCATTTTCGGGTAGCGGATCATAAAGTCGATCAGCAATTGATCCAAAAAGAGCGCACCGATATGGTTCGGTACGTTTAAGCGCAGGGTGCCGGCAGGTTCGCCGGTATCACTGTGGATCTCTTCGCTGGCCTGGCGTATCGCCTGCAGGGCCGGGCCGATACGCGCCACATAGCGCTGCCCGGCGTCGGTAAGCGCCACGCTGCGGGTCGTGCGGTTAAACAGGCGCGTCTCCAGGCGGCTCTCCAGCCCGGCGATAGCGTTACTTACCGCCGTGGCGGACATGCCCAGCTCCTGTGCCGCACCGCGAAAACTGCCGCGCCGCACCACCGCCATGACCACTTCCAGCTCTGTCAGACCCGAACGATGCATAGATTATCCTGAAAATCGAAACAACCCTTGCAGCATAGCGTGGATTATCGCAACGGAGAAGCCGTGCCAGACTGTGTCCATACAGCCTGAGGAGGTTTATATGCACAACATCGAACAGATCTTTATCAACGGCGAATTTGTTACCCCGCACGGCACTGAACGTTTTGATTTATACAATCCGGCGACGGCGCGGGTGATTGGCCAGGTTCGCCTGGCCGATGAGGTAGACGCTGAGCATGCCATCGCGGCCGCGAAAGCGGCATTTCCGGCATGGTCGCAAACCCCCCGACAGGAACGCATTGCCGCGCTGAAACGCATGCATGCCGCCGTTGCCGCCCGTCATGACGCGCTGCTGGACGCGGTGATTGAAGAGTACGGCGCGCCAGCCTCGCGCTCGGCGTGGATGGCCCGCTACCCGGCAGATGTCATTGCCCAGGCCATCGAGGCGCTGGAAGCCTTTGAGTTTGTGACCACGGCGGGGGCGGCAACGGTGCAGATGACGCCGCTTGGTGTCGCCGGGCTTATTACCCCGTGGAACAGCGACGCGGGGTTTATCTGCGGCAAACTGGCGGCTGCGCTCGCGGCGGGCTGCACGGCGGTGATTAAACCGAGCGAGATGAGCGCGCTGCAAACCCGCATTGTCACCGAGGCGCTGCGCGATGCCGGGTTACCGCCGGGCGTGTTTAACATTGTCACCGGACGGGGTGATACGGTCGGTGAGACCATCAGCCGCCATCCGGACGTGGCGAAAATTTCGTTTACCGGTTCGACCGTTACCGGCAAAGCGATACTGCGCAACGCGGCGCAGAGTGTTAAGCGGGTGACGCTGGAGTTAGGCGGTAAATCGCCGACGATCCTGCTTGATGATGTCGATTTGGCGCAGGCTATCCCGCTGGTGGTGCAGGCCGGGTTTATGAACAGCGGGCAGGCGTGCGTGGCCGGAACACGCATTCTGGTTCCGCAGTCGCGTAAGGCGGAAATCGAAACTGCGCTGGCGCAGGCCGTCGCGGCCGTGAAATCCGGCGATCCGCGGGATAACGCGACAGAAATTGGCCCGATGGTCAGTGAAAAACAGTGGCTGCGGGTGCAGGGCTATATCCGTAAAGGTCTCGACGAGGGGGCAAACCTGCTGGTGGGGGGCGAAGGGCGTCCGGAAGGCACGCAGGACGGCTGGTTTGTACGCCCGACGCTGTTTGCTGACGTCACAAATCAGATGGCGATTGCCCGGGAAGAGATCTTCGGCCCGGTACTGTGTGTGATCCCTTATCAGGACGAGGCCGAAGCCGTCGCCATTGCCAACGACACCGAGTATGGCCTGAGTGCGATGGTGCTGGGCAGGGATGTCGAACGTGCGCGTCGCGTGGCGCAGCAGATTGTCGCGGGCCGCGTGCTGGTGAACACGCTGGCCCATGAGCCTAAAGCGCCGTTTGGCGGGTTCAGGCACTCCGGCGTGGGGCGTGAGATGGGCGAGTGGGGGATCCGCGCGTTTATGGAGCCGAAGTCGATTCTGGGATAACCGTTTGTCGCCCTCCCGGGAAGAGGGCGACAATACTTCGCCCTTCACCGAAGCATCCGCATTTTCTTTCCTGCATGCTCTCCGCACCCTCACAACGGAGAGACAACCATGATTGCAGTCCTTTTCGAAGCCCAGGCCGCGCCTGCCCACCAGGCGCGTTACCTGCAGCTCGCAGCCGAACTCAAACCCTTGCTGGCGGATATCGACGGGTTTATTGATATCGAGCGTTTCCAGAGCCTGACCACCGACGGCAAAATTCTCTCCCTCTCCTGGTGGCGGGACGAAGAAGCGGTCCGCCGCTGGAAGCAGAACGTCTTTCATCAGGCGGCGCAGAGGGAGGGGCGGGAGGCCATCTTTACCTACTACCGCATTCGGGTGGCGCAGGTGGTGCGGGAATACGCCTCAGAAACCGGAGGGCATGCGGATGTATGACGTCCATGTGATTTTCGACGCTACGCCAGGGGAACTGGCGCGATTTGGCCAGCTGTTGGGGTGTAATGGTGTGGGGCTGGAGGGCGGCGGCGTGTTTGGTACCGAAGCCCATTTCCTGGTGGAAGAGGGCGAAAAAGCCCGTCGCGTGCTGCTTGAGGGCGGGTTTAACGTCCGGTCAGTCCGTAAACCGCTGATCAGAAAACTGCAGCAGGCGCGCCCCGGTGAGCTGGGCGAGATTGCCGCGGCGTTAGCGGCTCACGGTGTGTCTGTACTGATCCAGTACAGCGACCATGCGAATCACCTCATTCTGCTGACGGATAATGATAAGCTGGCGGCAGAGATCACCAGACCATGGGCAGTCAATGCTTAAGACCCGTTTACCCCCTGACAACAGCGCGCTGCTGGAACAGGCTATGGCGGCAGTGGCCGCCGCCATGGCGGATCCGTCGCGTGTGAAAATGCTCTGTGCGCTGATGGATGGCCGGGCGTGGACCGCCACCGAGCTGAGCGCGGCGGCGGAT
This sequence comes from Enterobacter sp. R-25, assembly GCF_049913205.1. NCBI lineage: Bacteria > Pseudomonadati > Pseudomonadota > Gammaproteobacteria > Enterobacterales > Enterobacteriaceae > Enterobacter > Enterobacter sp. R-25. The sequence goes on from NZ_CP183982.1 coordinate 565,361, forward strand.
ATCGCCCCCTCCACTGCCAGCGGGCACCTGACCCGTCTGCTGGACGGAAAGCTGATTACCTGTCTGTCACAGGGGCGGCATCGCTATTACCGCCTGGCAGGACACGACGTGGCGGAACTGGTCGAGCAGATGATGGGGCTGTCGTGGAGCCGCATCACCCCGCCGGAAACCACCGCCCCGAAAGCCCTGCGTGAAGCCCGCACCTGTTACGACCATCTGGCAGGGACGGTGGCCGTTCAAATCTATGATTTTATGCAGGCGCAGGGCTGGCTGGAGACGGACGGGTCGGCCCTGACCGTGTATGGACGCGAACAGTTCCTGACGCTCGGTATTTCATTAAGCGCCAATCCGCGCCGTAAGGCCTGCTGTGCCTGTCTTGACTGGAGCGAGCGGCGGTTTCATCTTGGGGGCGAGGCGGGCGCGGCGCTCCTCGCGTACCTGGACAGCAACGGCTGGATCCAGCGGGTGGCGGGATATCGGGACGTGGTGGTCACCGCGTCGGGAAACGTTGCGATTAAAAAACGTTTTAGCCGCTAAAGTCTCGGCGGTCTGATGCCCTTTCCCACCGGGAGAGGGCATTCGTCTTTCGCAATTCCTGCTCTTTTGTCTCTCGTTTCTTGATACTTATCCTGGTAACTATTATCTTGACCGCGTGTTACGAGAGGATATCCCATGCGTGAAGAAGAACTGTTTAGCCGCAGACCGATGGGGATGCGGATGGCCATGATCGTGCGTCAGTGGCGCGCCGTGATTGACGACGCCATTCTCGAGACCGGGTTAACTCAGTCGAGCTGGACGGTGATGATGCAGCTTCAACAGCTTGGGGATAACGTCTCGGTGAGTGAACTGGCGGAGGTGCAGGGTATTGAACTGCCGCCGCTGATGCGCACGCTGACACAGCTGGAAAAACAGGGTTACCTGTTACGCACCGTATCGCCTTATGACAAGCGTATCCGGCTACTTACGCTGACGCCGGAGGGGAACGCCGTACTCAGGACGCTCTCCCGGGTGATCGAGACATTTCAGGCGCGCGTATCGCAAAACATCGCGCCGGAACATCTCGATATTTTCAGCGCCACATTGAATCAAATCGCCTGCAATTTGCGGAAAATCCGCGAAGAAGATAACAAGACCGAAAAATAATGACTCCTGAACAAAAGTTTGCCCGCTGGGTAAGGGTAAGTATTGCCTCTTTCCTGCTGATGTTTGTCTACTTTGTCGTCGCGGACATCTGGATCCCGCTGACGCCGGACTCCACCGTCATGCGCGTGGTGACACCGGTTTCTCCGCACGTCTCCGGCTACGTGGCGGCTGTCCATGTACACAACAATAGCCAGGTGAAGCGAGGCGACCTGCTGTTTGAGCTGGATGACACGCCGTTTCGCAATAAAGTGGAAGCAGCGCAAATCGCGCTGGAGCAGGCGCGTCTCTCTAACGAACAGCTGGATGCGCAGATCGCGGCCGCACAGGCCAGCCTGAAAACCGCCGTGCTGACCGCGCGTAACGACAAGGTGACCTACGATCGTTATCAGAAACTCAGCACGCTGCAGAACGTGTCGCAGGCGGATCTGGATAAAGTCCGGACCACCTGGCAGAGCAGCGAGCAGTCCGTCAGTTCGCTGCAGGCGAACATCCGTAACCTGCGCATTCAGCGCGGTGAGCGGGAAGAACACCGCAACGTCACCCTGCAAAAATACCGCAACGCGCTGGATGAAGCGGAACTGAATCTTGGCTGGACGAAGGTTTACGCTCAGGCGGACGGCACGGTCAGTAACCTCCAGCTCAGCCCCGGCTATTACGCCTCCTCCGGCTCGGCCGCGCTGGCGCTGGTGAATAATCAGGCCGATATCGTGGCCGACTTCCGCGAGAAGAGCCTGCGCCATACCCATCAGGGAACCGATGCCGCCGTGGTGTTTGACGCCTTCCCGGGACGCGTCTTCCGTGCGCATGTGACCAGCAGCGATGCGGGGATCCTCGCCGGACAGGAAGCGGTGAACGGTGAGCTGTCCGAGCCAGAAACCTCCAACCGGTGGGTTCGTGATGCCCAGCGTATGCGAATCCACGTGGCGCTGGACGAGGCGCTGCCGAAGCAACTTCCGACCGGTGCGCGTGCCACCGTGCAGCTCTATAACAGTGAAGGGCCGTTTGCGCGCTTCTTCTCCGGGATGCAGATCCACCTGGTGAGCCTGCTGCACTATGTCTATTAACACTCTGGCGCGGGTGTTTACCCCGCACGGCAACATCGTCTATACGGCAAACGACTTTCGCCAGACCCTGCGCATCGTCTTTGCCGGCATGATTGCGCTGAGCATTTCGAGTTTTTACAACACTCACTACGGCGTGTTTTTCGTGGTCTACCCCATCATGCTGCTGTCGCTGGTACCGGTCTTTAACCGCCACGTGGCGAAGCAATTTATCTTTAGCGCCTCGCTTAACTGCGTTGAAATGGTCATTATCATCGGCTATCTGTCACAATGGCCGGTCATCATGACGGTAGTCGTGTTCGCCCTGTACGTCATGCGTTTTCGCTTTATGAGTAAGGGACCGCTGTTTCTGTTTGGTTCGATGGGCGTGGTCTGCCAGAGCGTGATGCTCAACTTTATGAGCTATCCCACCACCGACTGGCATACGTTGCTGTTCTCCAATATCGAAGCGAGCGTTATGGCGGTGTGCCTGAGCGCGCTGATGAATTACCTGCTGCCGGACGTGGAGCCGCGCAAGCCGCCGCCGCTGATTGAAAAAGATGACGCCCGTGTGCGCCACGAGTCGCTGCTTTCCGGGACCGTTGCCACCCTGATTTTCGTCATCTTCCAGATAAGCGACCTGAGCGACTCACTGTCCGCGCTGATGGCCGGGGTATTGATTCTGTTTCCCATGCACTATCGCGGCGCGGTGATGAGTTCCCTCTGGCGCGTGGTCGGCGTGGTGCTGGGCTGCCTCTACATTCTGGTCGTCCAGCTTATCCTTTACGATCACAGCAGCCATATGCTGCTGATGATGCCGCTTATCGGCCTTGGGCTGGCATTTGGCGCGCGGCTGCACGTGATGGAGAAGGTCGGCGCCGGGGTCGGGTTTTCCAGCATCACCACCATCGGCATTATGTTCGGGCAGAACATGCACCCGGACAGCGACCTGGTGTTCAGCGATCTCTATCGCATTACCTCGGTGACCTTTGCGCTGGTGGCGACCCTGACAATGGTCTTCCTGGTGCATTTGATCCTCAATCGCTTTGCCCCTACGCGCTATGTGATCGCGCCGCCTGAGGCGAATTAATGCGCGAGCACGGCAGGCAATTGCGAGAGTAAAAACAGGATCAGGCCAATGGTCCCGCCCACCAGCGTGCCGTTCACACGGATGAACTGCAGGTCTTTGCCGATGTTAAGCTCAATCTGGCGCGACATATCTTTGGCATCCCAGCTCTTGACCGTGTCGCTGATATGCCGCGTGAGGAACGCGGCAAAATCCGGTGCTACGCGGTGCGCCGCCTGCTCCAGATGCTCGTTCAGCGATGCCTGCAGGCTGGCATCGTTCGACAGCGTTTCACCAAACCACAGTCCGGCGTTGGCGATGCGCTGCCTGACGCGCGAGTCCTCGCTTTGCATATCCGCTTTCAGCCACTGACGCAGGTCGGCCCACATCTCGCCCAGATAACGGTTAAACGCCTCGTCGTTCTTCAGATAGTGCTTGATGTTATCGGCTTTGGCGGCCATTTCCGGATCGTTTTTCAGGTTGTCGATAAACTTCAGCGTGGCGCGGTCAAACGCCTGGCGGATCTGGTGCGTGCGGTCGTGGCTGATATCATCCAGCAGCGTATTCACCGCATTCGACACCATCTCCGCACTCTGATCGCCGAGCCACTCGGTAGGCAGCACCATGGCCTTGCGCGGATGCTCGGTCTTCAGCCAGTGCACAATCTGGTCGGCGATAAAGTCCCGCGTGCTGTCACGCTGGATAAGCGAGATCAGGCGGTTGATGATGGCGTCCAGCAGCACCTGATGGCGATTGTTACGGGTCATGCTCTCCAGCATCACCGCGCTGGTTTCGGTGAAGTCGACCTTGTCGATGGCCTTGTGCACCGCCCGTTTGAGCAGCCGCTGAATGCGTCCGTCGTCGGTCAGTTCAAGAAAACCGCTCATTACCTGAATCAGATGCAGCCCGACGCGCCGGGCGTTGTCGGGCTGGCTGAACCAGGTGCCAATCATCTGTGCCGGTTCATAGCGGCGGATCAATGCCACCAGCGACTGGGTATCGAGAAACTTTTCCTGCACGAACTGACCCAGATTGTCGCCAATGCGGTCTTTGTTGCGCGGAATGATCGCCGTATGGCGTGAGATAAACGGGATAGGCACCCGGCGAAACAGCGCGACGACGGCAAACCAGTCCGCCAGTGCGCCGACCATTGCCGCCTCGGCAATGGCCTTTACGCCGCGCACCCAGAAGGTTTGCGGCAGGAACAGGGTGGTGATAAACGCCGCGGCGGCAATCAGCAGCAGCGACAGCGCCAGCAGCTTGGCGCGTTTAAGTTCAGCTATTTTTTCCATGGCTTAAGAATAGAGGGAGGCGGGAAGAAAATGCAAAAAACGCCACACGACCCACCCACCAAACGCCATCAGCACCACGCCAGCGGTTCGCTCAATCAGCCAGAGTGCACGGCTGAGCGTCCGCTGAACCACGGGCAAGCCCATCAGCGACACCAGTGCTAAATCCCAGACCAGCACCACCATTACCATCCAGACACCGCAGGTTGACTGCTGAAGCAGCGTGACATCCGGCCCTAACAGCGCCGTCATGAGCGCCAGATAAAAAAGCGCATTCTTCGGGTTTAACAGTGCCGAACCGAGCCCCAGCAGGATTTGCTTACGCAATGAGGGGCACCGCTGATGAGTCTCATTGAGCGCAAGCGTCTGTGGGCGGCTGCGCGCCAGCCGCGATCCAATCCAGAGCAGGTAGAGCGCGCCGGATAATTCGATAAGGGTGAACAGCCACGAAAACGTGCGCAGGGCGCTCCAGCCGATAATCACCAGCACAATATAGAGCGCGTTACCCGCGGCGATACCGAGGCACAACCCGGCACTGCCGCGCAGCCGGTAGCGTGCGGCGTAACCGACCAGCAAAAAGAAATCCGGACCGGGGCTTAACAGGGCTACAAAATGCGCCAGCGCCAGGGCGAGAAAAGCGGAAGGGAAGAACAGTTCCATCGTGACCTCCAGAGCAAAAACGGAGATCACCTTACGGCGTTACGTATCCTGATTATTGTCTGATATTGATCGGCCCGTCGCGTACTGGCGAGGCGTGGCGGCCGTGTAGCTGACGAAGGTTTTATGGAAATGGCTCTGGTCGGCAAACCCGCTCTGGTAACCGACATCGGCGAGATCATCCCCCGCACGCAGTCGCGCTTTGGCGTATTCCACGCGAGAGATGCTGAGAAAGCGTCCTGGCGTCAGGCCGGTGTCCTGTTTAAAGGTGCGGATTAACGTCTCTTTGCGCAGTGAAAATCGCCGGGCAAGGTCGTCAAGGGAAGGCGGAGCGGTGAGGTTCGACAGAAACGCCTCTTGCACCTGCTGACTCAGTGAATGGGGCTTATCTGTACGGCCTGTAGAGGGAGGAAGGGCGCAAAGCAGTGCGTTCAGGGAGGCCGCGGTCATGTTCTCAACCACGTCAAGATAATGATTAAACAGCGCTTGGTCGCGAATGATCTGCAGTGCCAGCGAAAGGTCAGTGTCGATATACAGCATGTGGTAGCTGCGTGGCTGTCCCGCCACCGGGTTGCAGCTGTGGGGAGCATGCGCCGGGATGACGATGATGTCGCCAGGGGTCAGGATATACTCCCTGTCATGGACTGTGCAGCACGTCTGGCCTTCCAGGATCGCGCCAATAGAGAGCTGTGGGTGACAATGACGTTTATACGCCTGGGTGCTCTGCCACGTGCTGCGCAGCTCGTGGCCGCAGGCGCGATGAAAGGTCTGGCGGATGTGTCGGGTCTCGGTCATGGGGAACTCCTGTCAGGAACGTTTTTTATACCATGCCCGCGCGACATGTTGCAGTACCACGCTAAGAACCTTCCGGATATACCCAACTTTACGTCCATCGCCAGTCATATTGTCTACCCTTAATACCCTAAGCGGTAAAACAAGGAGATTCGACATGGCTTACCAGACAGTAAATCCTGCCACAAACCAGCTCATCAAAGAATATCCCTCCCATACCGACGCGGATGTTGAAGCGGCGCTGAAGGCGGCCGATGCGCTTTACCATTCGGACTGGGCAAAAGGCGACATTAACCAGCGCCTGCCGGTACTGCGTAAACTTGCGGACCTCATCGACGAACGTACGGAGGATCTGGCCAAAATTGCCAGCAAGGAGATGGGTAAGCTCATTGAGCAGAGTCGCGGTGAAGTGAAACTGTGCGCGCAAATCGCCCGCTACTACGCGGATAATGCCCAACGGTTCCTCGCCCCGGTGAAGTACGACTCCGAACTCGGGGAAGCGTGGGTCGAGCACCACCCTATTGGCGTGCTGATGGCCGTTGAGCCGTGGAACTTCCCTTATTACCAGCTGATGCGTGTCCTCGCCCCGAACCTGGCGGCCGGTAACCCGGTGATCGCCAAACACGCCAGCATCGTGCCGCACTGTGCAGAGACGTTTGCACATCTGGTGCGTGAGGCCGGTGCACCGGAAGGGGCATGGACCAACCTGTTTATTTCGTCGGATCAGGTGGCGAACATCATCGCCGACGATCGTGTACAGGGTGCCGCGCTGACCGGTTCCGAAAAAGCGGGTAGCGTGGTCGCGGCGCAGGCGGCGAAGCACATCAAAAAATCGACCCTGGAGCTGGGCGGTAATGACGTCTTTGTGGTGCTGGATGATGCCGATCTGGAGAAGGCCGTGAAGACGGGCGTGAATGCCCGACTCAATAACGCCGGCCAGGTCTGTACGGCGGCGAAGCGTTTCATCGTGCATGAGAAGATTGCGGATGCCTTCCTCGCGAAATTCACCGAGGCATTTAAGCAGGTGAAGATTGGCGATCCGCTGGACGAGAGCACCACCCTGGGGCCGCTATCCTCTCAGGATGCGCTGGACACGTTGACCAGACAGGTCAACGAGGCGGTGAAAAACGGCGCGACACTGCATTACGGTGGCAAACCGGTGCAGCGTGACGGGTGCTTCTTTGAGCCGACGATCCTGACGCATATCTCGCGCGACAACCCGGCCTACTTTGAGGAGTTCTTCGGCCCGGTGGCGCAGATCTATGTGGTGAAAAATGATGACGAAGCGGTCGCACTGGCGAACGATTCCCACTATGGTCTGGGCGGCGCGGTGTTCAGCAAGGATATCGAGCGGGCGAAGAAAATGGCGTCGCGTATTGAGACCGGGATGGTGTATATCAACTGGCTCACCGATACCGCGCCAGAGCTGCCGTTTGGCGGCGTGAAGCGATCCGGTTACGGACGCGAACTGTCGGACCTGGGGATCAAAGAGTTTGTGAACCAGAAGCTGGTGGTGGTGCGTAAGTAACTCCGCGAATAAAAAACCTGCCATTCGGCAGGTTTTTTTTGGGGTTATTGCACTTCAATCTTGTCCCAGCCGCTTTTGAACATGCAGCTGTCGACTAAGGTATCCCGGCGATATTCATTCGCGTCTTCAACCGTGTAGCTCGTGGAAATATCCTTTTTCTTTTTCGATTTGTCCATTTTTTCCGAGCTCGAACCGGTCACAACATTGTCCGGGGGCAGATCAATCAGGGCCTGTGCTTCGCATTCCGTGAGCTTTTTATTCATCTCAGCGTCACTGACTCCCGGTTTCACCCATTTATACTGGACGCAACCGGTGAGCAGAAGCGTGATGCTCAGAACGCAAAGCGCGGTAATGCGGTGTTTCATCAGAAGGTGACTCCACCGCCTACATATGCGCCGTCGATCAGCGTGTGGCCAGGACGACCGTCTTTGCCGTCAACGCTTACGTGACGATAACCCACTTTCAGCGTCACAGGCGTGATTGGCGTCCAGCTCACACCGCCGTTGGCTTCCACGTAGTTTTTCACGCTGTTGTTCAGACCTTCTGGTGCGGCATACCCTTCGCCAAACACGTGGATGCTGTCCGTCAGCGCAACGTTAATACCGCCACCGATGGGGAATGCCACGCCGTTATCGCCTTTTTTCGGGCCAAGGTAGATTGCTTTAGCACCGGCATTCAGCATCACCGGGCCCACTTCCAGGTTGTAACCGGCGCCAACGCCACCTGTTTGCGTGCCGTCGTCGGTGTTTTTGAGCCAGTTGCTTTCAAGGTACACACCGGATGAGGATTTACCCATTTCCAGATTAAGGTTAGTAAAGTTTTTACCTTGCTCAATCGTGCCGCCCATAGCCAGTGCGGAACCCGACAGGACGGTCAGAGCAGAAAGAAGAAGAACATTCAATTTTTTCATGTTTTATGCCTCGTCATTAATTTCATCTGAGGCCACCTTAACAAGCGATGTTTATGACTGCAAATGTGATTAAGGTCGTGTTTTTATGCTGTTTTTGTTAATGGCTGGCTTTTGAAATGTTGCTTTCATGTTTAGTTATCGCCGGGTCAATATGTATTACCTGGACGTTTAGGACAGGTTTAGTTTTTTGACTAAATAGACACTGAACGAGACAGAGGATAACCGTTTGACATGAATTAATTGGCTTTCTAATAATTTCCAGAAACATTTCAAATTTTACACTTTGTGGTTTAGTTTTACATTTCTGGCGGTTCATGCGCCTGCAATTGCCTGCCCGCGTATCTCTGCGGTGTCATTTTCCTGACACGATTGTTCTTTACGTTGTTGGCTTCACTTTCTGGATACTAACAATATGAAAAGAAAAATTATTCCTGTGCTTATCGGTTGTGCGCTCTCTTTCTCTGGCCTGGCGGCGCAGCCCACGGCCGAGCACTATGTTGTCAGCTTCCCCGAAGGCACGCGCGTGAGCTACAGCGGCGCGTTTGCCGGTGCGTTCCCGAAGGGACTCCCGGTCGGGATTGGCTCTGGCCTGCTGTTTACCGGTAAACAGGGCGATACCCTGACGTTTGCGACCGTGACCGATCGCGGTCCGAATGCGGATTCGCCGAAAGTGGGGAAAGACGAAGCCAAAATCTTTGTCACGCCCGATTTCGCTCCGCTGCTGATGACGATTCGCGTACAAAATGGCAAAGCGGAGGCCGTCGATGCGCGCCCTCTGCATGACGATAAAGGCGAGATCAACGGTCTGCCGCTGCAAAGCGGCGTGATTGGCTCGACCAATGAAGTGGCGTTCAGTGACACGTTAAAGGTGCTGAAGGGCGACAATCGCGGGCTGGATACGGAAGGTATCACGCCGGACGGTAAAGGCGGTTACTGGCTGTGCGACGAGTACGGTCCGTTCCTGATTAACGTCGACAGCAAAGGCAAGATCCTGGCGATTCACGGTCCGCAGGCGGCGGAAGGCGAGAAATCCATCGCGGGCGGCTTGCCGAATATTATTAAATGGCGTCAACCAAACCGGGGCTTTGAAGGCCTGACCCGTATGCCGGACGGGCGTATCATTGCCGCGGTGCAAAGCACGCTGGATATCGACGGCAAAAGCAAAAAACAGGCGCTGTTTACCCGCCTGGTGAGCTTCGACCCGGCGACCGGGAAAACCGCGATGTACGGTTATCCCATCGACAGCGAAGCCTACAGCAAAAACAATGACGCCAAAATCGGTGACATTGTGGCGCTTGATAACCAGCAGCTGCTGCTGATTGAGCAGGGCAGCGATAAAAACGATGGCATGCGCAACCTCATCTACAAGGTGGACCTCAGCAAGGCGAGCGATCTGACACGCTTCGATAAGCCGGGCGAATACCCGGAGTTTGATGACGAGAAGACGCTGGCCCAGCGCGGCATTACGCTGGCGGCTAAAACCCAGGTCGTGGATTTGCGCGCGCTTGGCTGGCAGCAGGAAAAGGCCGAAGGGTTAGCGCTGATTGACAACAAAACGCTGGCGGTCGCGAACGATAACGACTTTGGCGTGAAGGTGGCGATGGAAAATCCGGTCGAGGGCAAGAAGCTCAAGGATTATCGGGTGAATTCGCAAGGTGCACTCACGATTGATGATAAACCGGTTGCGACCACCCTCGCCGTGAAGCCGCTGGCGAAGCCGGCGTCAGAAAGCGAACTGTGGATTGTGACGCTGCCCGACGCGCTGAAATAATCTCACAGCCCTCTCCTCAACTGCGGAGAGGGCTGCGTTCGTACGGTTATTTGCGCAGTGCTGCAAACGCTGTCCGGATCTCGTCTTCCGGCAGCTGTAGCCCAATAAACACCATGACGCTTCGCGGCGTTTCATCTCCCCACGGTCTGTCCCAGTCCGCGCTGTACAGCCGCTGTACGCCCTGGAACAGCAGGCGGTTCGGTTCGCCATCAATCCACAGCATCCCTTTGTAGCGCAGCAGCCTGTCGGCAAAAGAGAGCAGCAGGTTTTCCATGACGCGGGAGACGTCGCTGATATCCACCGGGTAATCCAGCTCGACCACAATCGACGAGACGTCGTTTTGCTTATCTGCCATAAAGTGGAAGCGCGGCGTTGAGGTGACATGCTCTTCCAGCATAAAGCCGTTGGTGTTGAACAGCTGCGAGAGGTCGATATCACCGTGCGTCGCGATGTAAATCGGCGCGCGCGAGTTGATACGCGTCAGGCGCTCGCGCAGTTTTTCGCTGTCGCCCGCCACGTCGGTTTTGGTCAGCAGGATGCGATCGGCGTAGCCCACCTGCGACTGGGCGAGGGTGAACTGGTTCATCTGTTCGTCGGCATGAACCGCGTCGACCAGCGCAATGACGCCGTCCAGCAGGTAGCGCTGGCAGAGGATCTCATGGGCGAAAAAGGTCTGAATAATCGGGCCGGGGTCGGCCATACCGGTGCATTCAATCACCAGGCGATCAAAATCGATTTCACCGCGATCGCGGCTGTCGAGCAGATCCAGCAGGGCGTCTTCTAATTCATTCGAGCGGGTGCAGCAGATGCAGCCGTTAGTCAGGGTTTTGATCTGCGTGGCGCGATCGCCAATCAGCTGATCGTCGACCGAGACTTCGCCGAATTCGTTTTCGATCACGGCGATTTTGAAGCCGTGCTGCGCGTTCAGAATGTGGCGCAGCAGGGTGGTTTTACCGGCGCCAAGGAAACCGGTCAGCAGGGTGACGGCAATCGGGGTCATGGTCTCTCCTTTAGCAGCAGCGTACGCCGCCTTCTCCACTCCCGCCGTAGCGCGCTTCCTGACGCTCGCGGAAGAATTCGGTATAGGTCATGTACGGTTTATCCGGATGGTTGGTCTTCATATGCTCAACGTAGTTGTCATAGTCCGGAATGCCAATCAGCATTTTCGCCGCCTGACCGAGGTATTTTTTCGCTTCGCCTAAGTTACCAAACATTATGCCTTCCAGATAGAAAAAGCCCGGCAGGGGCTGCCGGGCGTTGTTTCCCTTCACCCTAACCCTCTCCCGCAGGGAGAGGGATGCGAGGGCGGATTAGTGGTGTGAAGAGGTCTTCACGCCGCCTTCCGGTACCGGGACATACGGGGTTTCTTTATCCGTACGACCCTCGGCGTTACGCACGTTCAGCCAGGTTTTAATGCCGTAGAAGATGATGCTGTACACCACCACCAGGAACAGAATGCTCAGACCTGCGTTGGTGTAGTTGTTCACCACGATATGGTTCATGTTGGCAATCTGCTGGGCAGTGAGGTCCGCGCCGCCTGCGGCAATTTTCTCTTTGTACTGGTTAGCCATGAAGAAGAAGCCTTCCAGCTGCGGATTGGCGCTGAACAGTTTCAGACCAAGCGCCCAGGTGGTGCAGAGCAGCAGCCACAGCGCAGGGATCACGGTGACCCAGATGTATTTGGTGCGTTTCATCTTCACCAGTACAACGGTGCCAAGAACCAGGGCGACAGCGGCCAGCATCTGGTTAGAGATACCGAACAGCGGCCACAGGCTCTTCACGCCGCCCAGCGGGTCGACAACGCCCTGATACAGCAGGTAGCCCCACAGACCCACGCAGCCCGCGGTTCCCAGAATACCCGCCACCAGAGAGTCGGTTTTCTTCAGGAACGGCACGAAGTTACCCAGCAGGTCCTGCAGCATAAAGCGTCCTGCACGGGTACCGGCGTCCAGCGCGGTGAGGATGAACAGCGCTTCAAAGAGAATACCGAAGTGGTACCAGAAGCCCATGTCCGCCCACGGCAGCACTTTGTGGAACACGTGTGCGATACCCACTGCCAGCGTCGGTGCGCCACCGGCGCGGTTCAGGACTGACGGTTCGCCAATGTCTTTCGCGGTCTGCATGATCTGCTCAGGCGAAATCACGAAGCCCCAGGAGCTGACGGTTGCGGCAGCATGTGCGCTCGCATCTTTCAGCTGCGCCATGATCAGCGCCGCGTTATCACCGCCCATCTCATGCAGGTTTGGCATGGTAATGCCCAGGCCTGCCGGAGGGGTGTTCATCGCGAAGTAGAGACCCGGTTCGATGATGGACGCGGCAACCAGCGCCATGATCGCCACGAAAGACTCCATCAGCATTGCGCCGTAGCCAATCAGACGCGCGTCTTTTTCGTTAGCCAGCAGCTTCGGTGTGGTACCGGAAGCAATCAGGGCGTGGAAGCCAGAGACCGCACCGCAGGCGATGGTGATAAACAGGAACGGGAACAGCGCACCTTTCCACAGAGGACCGGTACCGTCGATGTACTGGGTCACTGCCGGCATTTTCAGATCCGGGTTAATCACCAGGATGCCGATCGCCAGACCGACGATAACGCCGATTTTCAGGAAGGTCGCCAGGTAGTCACGCGGTGCCAGGATCAGCCAGACCGGCAGCAGAGCGGAGACAAACGCATACCCAATCAGCGCGAAGGTGATGGTGGTGTCCTTGAAGGTCAGCGCCGGGCCCCAGTACGGGTCGTGCGCAATCACGCCACCGAAGTAGATGGATGCAACCAGCAGCACAATACCAATCACCGACACTTCACCCACGCGACCCGGGCGGATAAAGCGCATGTAGATACCCATGAACAGCGCAATCGGCACGGTAGAGCAGACGGTGAAGACCCCCCACGGACTTTCGGCCAGCGCTTTCACCACGATTAACGCCAGCACCGCGAGGATGATGATCATAATCAGGAAGCAGCCGAACAGCGCGATGGTCCCCGGCACGCGGCCCATCTCCTCTTTGACCATCTCACCCAGAGAGGCGCCGTTACGGCGAGAAGAGATAAACAGCACCATAAAGTCCTGCACCGCCCCGGCCAGCACTACGCCCGCGAGCAGCCACAGGGTACCAGGCAGGTAGCCCATCTGCGCGGCCAGAACCGGGCCGACCAGCGGACCCGCACCGGCGATAGCGGCAAAGTGGTGACCAAACAACACGTAGCGGTTGGTGGGCACGTAGTTGAGGCCGTCATTATTAATGACCGCCGGAGTGGCACGCGTCGGGTCGAGTTTCATGACCTTCTGCGCGATGTATAAGCTGTAGTAGCGATAAGCAACAAGATAGACGGAGACAGACGCAACGACGATCCACAGGGCGCTTACGTGTTCGCCCCGGCGTAGTGCGACAACCGCCAGACAAAAAGCGCCGAGGATCCCGAGTAACGCCCAGGGCACGTGCTTCAGTAGTTTTTTCGTATCCATAGTAAGACCTGGTTTTTTATGTAATGAAAAAGGGTCAGGGTTCGTTATGAGGAGGTATTGATTAATGCTGGAGCGATCGTGCCAGAACCACGCGCGTGTAAAGACAGGTAAATGAATGAGCGGTTGAAAGGGCCAGGTGAGCGGTCAAAGAGGGCGGCGAGTGGTTCCGTCTCGCCGCCGCCGGGAGAAATTATGTGATTGAGATCACGTGGTTATCTGCTGTGCGCTCTACCGCCAGATAATTTTCCAGCGTTTTAAGCAGCTTCTCTTTTAGCCAGTTGGGCTCCAGGATTTGAATGTTCGGCAGCCAGTAGAACAGCAGCGGCAGGATCTGGTTCTCGTGTGCCGCCTGACAGCGCAGCGTGACGCCGTTGTGCTGCTCACCGACAAGCTCTTGTTCCGGCAGCAGGTCGCGGCGCATAAAGTAATGTGAAATAGTATCTTTAATGAATATTTTTACTTCGAAAGTGTCTTCCGACACCCACGGATCAAGGCTTTTTTCCAGCAGTCCGAGCGCATTTTCTTCCGGCGTGAAGGTTTTTTGTTGAATATCAAACCAGCTAATCTGACTCAACGAGAAGGATTTTAGCCGACTATTCTCGGTGGCTTGTAAATACCATATATTTTTATTGTTAATGAGTTTATAGGGATTAATCAGGCGGGTTTTACCCTTATAAACGATCTGGCATACATTACGATTCTTAATCGATTTCTCGATTTTCGATAAATAGCGACGAATATCACGTTCTACCGTGTGCTCTGCTTCGTTGCCAAGAATAAGAATATGATTTTCGTCAACGCGTGTTTCAAGTTTCTGCCAGAATTCCGTATTTCTTTCCGGGAAAAAGCTATCGGCATTCAGGAAGTTAGCAATCGTGTGATGTAATCCTTGTCCACCGGGAGATTGTGCGGAGTGGATCAGACGATACAGTCCGTTACCGGTATGTTCCACAATAGGTGAAAGCGCATTTAAATCCCGGTAGACGGTGCGCTCGGTAATTTTAAATTTTTCCATGAGCGCACTGCGGTTTACCACACCATTTAAATGTAACTCAACCAGAATATCGACCAGACGTTCAGCCGAGCGGCTCCGCGTCGATTTAGCCATAAGGTCTTCCTGTATATTAGGGTATGCGCTGAATGATGCGGGTAGCACTGACATGTATTGTCAGTATTCAGACACAGAAAATTTCTCTTATGGCTATATAACGGCGTGATTAAGCGGAAACCTTAGGAATTTTTGTGGAAATTGGCGCTGGCCGGGAAATGGCCAGCGCAGGAGGGGGTCACACTGCGGCTTCAGTCTCCATCATGACGGGGTGGAAACGGCGTTTAAAATAGATCAGGCCGTGTCCCGCTTCGCTCAGAATGATGTTTTTAATTTCAACGAGATAAACCAGATGGGTGCCGATGGTTTGCACCTGGCTAATCTCGCCTTCAAGGCTTGCCAGCGCGCCCTTCAGCACCGGTTGCCCCTGCGGACCTTTCTGCCAGCAGGAGAGGGCAAAGCGATCGTCCATTGCCATGCCGGTCATCCCGGCGAAGTGGCGGGCCATGATCTCCTGCTCATGGTTCAGCACGTTGACGCACAGCTTACCGTTACCCTGGAAAACCGGGTTCATGGCGCTGTTGGCATTGATGCAGACCATCAACGATGGCGGGGTGTCCGTGACCGAACAGACGGCGGTGGCGGTAATGCCGCAGCGTCCTGCATCGCCCTCGGTGGTGACAACATTAACCGCCGCCGACAGGCTGGCCATCGCATCGCGAAAACGCAGGCGTTGTTCTGTATGCATTGAAACCTCCCGCTGCGTTATTTCAGCAGCTTATCCAGCATGTTGATATCGGAATTATTGTGCAGGTGCGGCACTGTCCAGCCATGCTGGTCGTACTCGGACATGCAGCGGTCGACCATTGCCATCATTTTGTCCATGTTGCCAGAGCTCTGTGCCTGACGCAGACACTGCAGACGGATTTCGTCCTGGCTGCCGGAATAGTTGATCTCATACAGCTCGTGACGACCACCAAACTCGCTGCCGATGGCATCCCACATCAGTTTCAAAATCTTAATGCGTTCCACGTGATCCATGCCGTTGGAGCCGCGCACGTATTTCGCCAGATACTGGTCGATCTGTGGATTGTTCAGGTCTCGCGCGCTGGACGGCAGATAGATCAGGCCGCTGGTGACGTTACGCTCGATGATGTTCTTGATCTTCGCATAGGCCATCGGGGCCATGACGCGGTAGGTCTGCAGCGCCGCGTGATCCGGCAGGTACGCGCCATTCACCCACGGCGTGGCTTCAGAACACATGGAGTCGCTCAGCGCCCAGAACATGTTGCGCCAGGCCACCACTTCCCCGAGATCCGCCTGCACGCCGCGGAACTCCAGGGTGCCGGTACACTCCAGCGATTTCTTCAGCAGCGCGGTAATGAAATCGAGCTTTACCGCCAGACGTACGCAGGCCTGCAGCGGGTACATGCGGGCAAAACCGCCTTCCATGGTCCAGCGACGGCAGCGATCGAAATCGCGGTAGATCAGCACGTTTTCCCAGGGGATCAACACATGATCCATCACCAGGATCGCGTCGTTTTCGTCGAAACGGCTGGAGAGCGGGTAGTCGTATGGAGAGCCGGTCGCACCTGCCACCATTTCGTAAGAGGCGCGAGAGATCAGCTTCACGCCTTCGGCGTCCATTGGCGCAACGAACATCAGCGCGAAGTCCGGGTTTTCGCCCATCACCTGCGCGGAGCCAAAACCGATCATGTTGTAGTGAGTCAGCGCCGAGTTGGTTGCCACCACTTTTGCGCCGCTAACGATGATCCCGGCGTCGGTCTCTTTTTCCAGCTTGATGTAGACGTCTTTTACTTCGTCTGCCGGTTTGTGACGGTCGATGGGGGGGTTAACGATGGCGTGGTTGAAGTAAAGCCCGGTTTCCTGAATACGGGTGTACCAGTTGCGGGCGTTCTGTTCGAACTGGCCGTAGAACGCCGGATTGGCACCGAGCGCGCAGCCAAACGCCGCTTTGTAGTCCGGGGTGCGGCCCATCCAGCCGTAGCTCAGGCGCGACCACTCGGCGATGGCGTCACGCTGTTGACGCAGGTCGTCGGCGCTTTTCGCCACGCGGAAAAACTTATGGGTGTAGCCGCCGCTGCCGGTATCGGTGCCCCAGCACAGCGTGTCCTGCATGTCAGGCTTGTGCAGCGCATCGTACATCTGCGCGATGGAGGCTGCCGCATTGCGAAACGCCGGATGAGTGGTCACGTCTTTGACGCGCTCGCCGTAGATATAAATCTCACGGCCATCCTGCAGGCTTTTTAAATACTCTTCACCGGTTAACGGACGTTTGGCATCAGCGCGGAAATCTTCAGGCTTCATAGGGACCTCGTATCGGAATAGTGATGTTAAATTTATGTTTTGTTTTTGTTGTTTAATTGAAGCCTGAGCGGGGGTGAACGTGAAGGGACGATTGGGACAACGGCTGGTACTTTTCGCATATGATCGCAGAGTGTGATTTCCCTCACCCTGAACCCGGGAGAGGGTCAGGGCTGGGGTGGGGTAACAGACGACACAGGTACTTTTTGTGCCCGATACGCGCTCGGCGAACACCCCACTAACCGATTAAAAAACCGGGCAAAATAGGCCGGGTCTTTAAACCCCAGCTGCCAGGCGATTTCGCTGACCGCGCTGTCGGAGAAGAGCAGCATCCGCCTCGCTTCACGCAGCTGACGGTCAAAAATCAGCCGCTTCGGCGGGCGGTTGGCGAAGCGCCGGCAGATATCGGTCAGACGCGATTCGGTCAGGTGCAGTTCGCTGGCATATTCCGGTACCGTCCAGTGCTCATGAAAATGGACATCAATCAGCTGGGTAAAGCGCTGGAACAGTTTCAGCTCGCCGCGCATGCCGCTGGCGGCGTGATCGTCGAGCTTCGCGTTGCGCAGCAGCAGGGTGAACACCGCCTGGGCTAACAGAACCAGCGTGTGTTCGCGCCCGGGCAGTTGCGCCGTCGATTCCCGGGCAATCAGCGGCCAGTAGTGCTTCAGCGCCGCCAGTTCGTCCGGCTTATCGGCCAGCGACAGGCAGATCCCCGGCAGGCCAAAGGCTTCCCGCGTGCCGGGGTAGAGCACTTCCAGCAGCGGCCAGATCAGATCCTCGCGCACCGTCAGAACGTGCCCGTCGCTGTCGGATTCGGTAATAAACGCGTGCGGCACCGACGGGGGTGTCAGCACAAACAGCGGAGCCTGCACCGAGTAACGGTGATCGTCGAGCTGCAGTTCGATCTGTCCGGTATCCAGAAAGTGCATCTGAAAATACTGGTCGTGACGGTGAGCCTGCATGTCGCGGCCAAAAAAGGCCGCCATGCGGGCGAACGACTGATAGTGAACATCATCCGTTCCCAGACTTTCGTCGTACTCTTTGCTGATGTCGATATTCGCGATCGGGTTCTGGCACATAGCCGCTCCTTACGGGATTTTCTGCGCCGCCATACCCGGCTCGTGCTCAAGGCTCTCCCGCTGCGTCATCGGGATACGTGTCAGTACCAGCGCGCCGACCACCAGCAAGCCGGCAACAAACCACAACCCGGAGCTGAAGCTGCCGGTGCTGTCACGCAGAATGCCGATCAACAGCGGGCTGACGGCGGATCCGACGTTACCGATGGCATTGATCACCGCCAGTGCGACCGCCCGCGACTGCAGGCTAATAACCCGATCCGGCGTGGTCCAGAAGATCGCCATGGCGGTAAACGATCCGGTTGAGGCCATGATGATGCCAAGCAGCTGGATCAGGCTGTGGTGGGTCGCCGAGGCCAGCAGCCATCCTGCCGCCGCAAAGAGATACGGCAGAATGGTGTGCTTTTTTCGCTCTTTCAGCCTGTCGGAGCGGCGGCTCCACCAGATCATCCCGAGGATGGTGCAAAACTGCGGGATCGCCGCCAGCAGGCCAATCACAATGTTGCTGCTGCCGGTGTTGAAACTTTGCAGGATCTGCGGCGTCCAGATATTTATCGCACTCAGGGTGTTTGTGAGGCAGAAATAGGCCAGGGTATAGAGCAGCACGGCCGGGGTAAACACTTCGCGCAACGTCGAACGCGGCGTGACGGGGCGGGCGATGGCCGACTCCTGCTCGCGGGCGATCATTGTTTTAAGCGCCTGCTTTTCGTCGTCATCCAGCCAGCTGGCCTGATCCGGCGTGTCGTTCAGGTAGAACCACGTCACTACGCCGAGCACCACGGACGGTAGCCCCTCCAGCAGGAACAGCCACTGCCAGCCTTTCAGGTTCCACAACCCGTCCATGGCCAGAATATAACCGGAGAGGATCGAGCCGAGCATCATGGTCACCGGCATGGCGATCATAAACAACGCATTGGCGCGGGCGCGGTGGTAGGCAGGGAACCACCAGGTGAGATAGACGAGGATCCCCGGCAGGAATCCGGCCTCGGCAATGCCCACCAGCATGCGCAGCACATAGAGCGTGTGCGGGCTGGTGGCGAACATGGTGCAGGTGGAAGCGATGCCCCACACCACCATGATCCCGGCGATCCAGCGCCGGGCGCCGACCTTCGCCAGCATGATGTTGCTGGGGATCCCACATATCACATAGGTGACGTAAAACAGGGTGGCGGCCAGGCCAAACATGGTCGAGGTGAGGCCCAGATCTTTGCCCATCGTCAGCCCGGCAAAGCCGATGTTAATGCGGTCAAGAAACGAGAAGACAAACAGGATAAAGAGAAACACGATCAAACGACGAAACAGCTTCTGAATAACGCGGTGTTCTACAGCTTTATTATCATGGGTTTGCAGGGTAGAGGTCGTCATGTTGCGCTCCACATCGTACGTTTAGTAGACGGATTTATTGTTATTTACTGACGTAACCGGGATATCGATAAAACGTGCCGCCAGCGCCTCGGCGCTGCGTGCAAGCAGGGTGGTGTCGACCCCGACGGCGACAAACAGCGCGCCAAGCTCGAGGTAGCGTTTTGCCAGCGGCTCGTTAGCCATCAGGATGCCGGGCGCTTTGCCTGCCGCACGGATCTGCGCAATGGCCTTCTCGATGGCGGCCTGGACTTCCGGGTGTTGCGGATTTCCGGCAAAGCCCATGTCGGCGCTCAGATCCGCCGGGCCAATAAACACCCCGTCCACGCCTTCCACGTCGAGGATGTGCGGCAGATTTTTCAGCGCCTCGCGCGTTTCAATCTGCACCAGCACGCACATGGCATCGTTAGCGCGCTGCAGGTAATCAGGCGTGCGGTTCCAGCGCGAGGCGCGAGCCAGCGCGCTGCCCACGCCGCGGATCCCCGCCGGTGGATAACGCGTGGCGCGCACCGCCAGCCGGGCTTCATCGGCGTTTTGTACCATCGGCACCAGCAGGGTTTGCGCCCCGATGTCCAGCAGCTGTTTGATCTGGACCGGATCGTTCCACGACGGGCGTACCACCGGCTGGCTGGCGTAAGGCGCGATCGCCTGCAGCTGGGTCAGGACGGTTTGCACGTTATTGGGCGCGTGCTCTGCGTCGATCAGCAGCCAGTCGAAACCCGCACCGGCCAGCAGCTCGGCGCTGTAACTGCTGGTCAGCCCCAGCCAGAGGCCGATTTGCGGTTTTCCGGCGCTGAGCGCCGCTTTGAATCTGTTTTCCATGGTGGTCTCCTAAACAAAACGGCAGCTGATGGAGCCCATCTTGCCGTAGTCCACGTGGAAGGTATCGCCCTTGCTGGCCGGCACCGGGCGGGTAAACGAACCGCCGAGGATGATTTGGCCAGGCTCCAGCTGAACGTCGTACGGCGCGAGTTTATTGGCAAGCCATGCCACACCGTTGGCCGGGTGGTTGAGCACGCCCGCGGCGACCCCGGTCTCTTCAATGACGCCGTTGCGGTAGAGCAGGGCGGAGATCCAGCGCAGATCCAGCTCGTCGGGCTTAATCGGGCGACCGCCAAGGATCACACCTGCGTTGGCGGCGTTATCGGAGATGGTGTCGAACACCTTGCGTGGACGCTGGGTCTCGGGATCGATGTTGTGGCAGCGGGCGTCGATCAGCTCCAGCGCGGGGATGACGTAATCCGTGGCGTTGTAGACGTCGAACAGGGTGCAGTTTGGGCCGCGCAGGGGTTTTGCCAGCACGAAGGCCAGCTCCACTTCGATGCGCGGGACGATAAAGCGGTCGGCAGGGATATCGCCGCCGTCGTGGAAGAACATGTCGTCGAGCAGAGCGCCGTAGTCCGGCTCGCTAATCTGCGAGCTGGCCTGCATCGCTTTGGAGGTGAGGCCAATCTTGTGGCCTTTCAGCACGCGACCTTCGGCGATTTTCAGGCTCACCCATTCGCGCTGTACGGCGTAGGCGTCGTCAAGGGTGATCGTCGGGTAGTCGAGCGAGATCTGGCGGATCTGCTCCCGTGACTGCTCCGCCTGATGCAGACGATGGGCTATCAGGGTATGGGTGTGTTTATCGAGCATGGCGATTTCCTGTTGTTGCCGGGTGGCGTGCTGCTCACCCGGCTTGCGTTCAAAGCCGTTGTCGGCCCGGTAAGGGCGCTACTTAAACAAAGCGTGCACGTTGTTTTGTTTGTAATTGAGCGTCGGGTGCAGCTCGTCTATTTCAAAAGAGAGCGCCAGATAGCGCGATGCCATCAGGTCGGCGAAGTGGGTTTTAATCAGCTCAAACAGTGCCTTTCCCACCGCCTCCCGGCTCTCCAGACTGCGCCCGGCGCCAATCTTCAGCGTCATATGCACAAAGGCGTAATCGTGCTTACCGTCGGCCATCTGCCAGGTGTCCAGCCAGTGCGCGCGGCTACGGATACCGCCGAGTGGGAAGATTCCCGTGGCGGCAAGCGCGTCGTTCACTTTGGCGAACAGTGCTGGCAGGTCCGCCTGCTCGCGGATGTTGTCAGTGCATTCAGCAATAAAGTGCGGCATGGTGGCTCCTTACGCGGACGCGGGCAGGGGGAAAACGGCGTTAACCTGGCCGGTGCCGGAGCTGGGGAACAGCTCGGTGAGGAACTCCACCTTGCCGTCGTATGTGTCCCAGCCGAGCATCCCCAGCAGCATCACCGTGTCGTGCATATTGCCCTCGCCGTAGCAGTAGTGGGCATACTCCGGCAGCATGCTGCAGAACTCCCTGAACTTGCCTTCACGCCACAGCTTCACCACGCGTTCGTCCATCTGACGGTCGAACTCGCGGGTGTAGCTGTTCATTCCCTCTTCGGCGCGCTGGTCGTCGATAAAACGGTGCGACAGCGAACCGCTGGCGAGCACCGCCACGGTGCCGTCATATTTCTGAATCGCGCTGACGATGGCCTCGCCCAGCCTGCGGCTGTCGGCGAAGTCGTGGACGGTGCAGAACGCGGCGATAGAGATCACTTTGAAGTGCTTATCGCTGTTCATGTAGCGCATCGGTACCAGCGTGCCGTACTCCAGCTTGAGGCTCGGGATGTTGTGCGCTTTGGCACGTACACCGAGTTTCACCGCTTCGTCGGCGATAAGCTGGCCGAGCGCCGGGTTACCGTCGTAGTCGTAGGTCATGTCGCGGATAAAATGCGGCAGCTCGTTGCTGGTGTAGATGCCGGAGAAATGATCCGCGCAGTTGATGTGGTAGGCGCTGTTCACCAGCCAGTGGGTATCGAACACAATAATGGTGTCGACGCCCAGCTCCCGACAGCGCTTGCTGATTTCTTTATGTCCGTCGATGGCGGACTGGCGGCAGCCGTGGTTTTTTCCCGGTAGTTCAGAGAGGTACATTGACGGAACGTGGGTAATTTTTGCCGCTAACGCTAACTTGCCCATACTCAGATCCCCCATTTTGGAATCGGATGGTCGCCCATGGAGATGCAGACGTTTTTCATTTCAGCGAACACCTCGAAGCTGTATTCGCCCCCTTCGCGCCCGGTACCGGAAGCCTTCACGCCGCCAAACGGCTGACGCAGGTCGCGCACGTTCTGGGTGTTTACAAACACCATTCCGGCTTCGATATTGCGCGCCAGGCGCAGCACTTTGCTGACGTCCTGGGTCCAGATGTATGACGCCAGGCCGTACTCTACGTCGTTAGCCAGACGCAGCCCTTCGGCTTCGTCCTTAAACGGCAGCAGGCAGGCAACCGGACCGAAAATCTCTTCCTGGGCCACGCGCATCCGGTTGTCGACGTCTGCCAGCACGGTCGGGCGCAGGAAGTTGCCGTTTTTCAGGTGAGCAGGGAGATCGGTGGGTTTGTCAGGGCCGCCCGCCAGCAGGGTCGCGCCTTCTTCAATGCCAAGACGGATATAGCCGGAGACTTTTTCCCAGTGCTGCTGGCTGATCAGCGCGCCAACCTGAGTGTTCGGATCGGTCGGGTCACCCACGCGCAGACGGTTCGCGCGCTCGGCAAAGCGCCTGACGAATTCCGGGTAGATGCTCTGCTGAATGAAAATGCGTGAGCCAGCAGTGCAACGCTCGCCGTTGATGGAGAAGATGGTGAACAGGGCGGCGTCCAGCGCACGTTCGATATCCGCATCTTCAAAAATCAGCACCGGAGATTTCCCTCCCAGCTCCATGGAGTATTTCTTCAGTCCGGCGTTTTTCATGATGTTGCGCCCGGTGGCGGTGCCGCCGGTAAAGGAGACGGCGCGCACGTCGTGATGACGTACCAGCGCATCGCCCGCCGTTGCGCCATAGCCCTGCACCACGTTCAGCACGCCCGCCGGAATACCGGCCTCCAGCGCCAGCTCGCCCAGACGGTCGGCGGTCAGCGGGGAGAGTTCAGACATCTTCAGCACCGCGGTGTTGCCCAGCGCCAGGCACGGCGCAACCTTCCAGGTGGCGGTCATAAACGGCACGTTCCACGGCGACACCAGCGCGCAGACCCCCACCGGCTGCACCAGGGTGTAGTTGAGCATCTTGTCGTCGACCGGGTAGGTTTTACCGTTCATCTGCTGGCACACTTCGGCGAAGAACGCGAAGTTGTGCGACGCGCGTGGAATAAGCACGTTTTTGGTCTGGTGGATCGGCAGGCCGGTGTCGGCGGTCTCGAGGGCCGCAATCTCCGGAACGTGTTGATCGATAAGATCCCCGAGGCGACGCATCAGGCGTGCGCGCTCTTTCATCGGCAGGTTAGCCCACGTCGGGAATGCCTCTTTGGCCGCCGCCACGGCCTGATGAATTTCAGCTTCACCGCCGGACGCGACCTCCGCCAGCACCTCTCCGGTGGCCGGGTTAGTGGTGTGGAAGTAATCACTTCCTGCGACGTTTTTACCGTTAATCCAATGGTTTATTTTTTTCATTTTGCAGTCTCCTCACTGACAATGCGGTTCACCAGGCGGCCCACGCCCTCTACTTCCACGACCACTTCGTCGCCAGGCTGTACGTCAGACAGACCCTTTGGCGTGCCGGTGGCAATCATGTCGCCGGGCTGCAGGGTCATAAACTCGCTGAGATAGGCAATCAGGAACGGGATGCTGAAGATCAGATCGGCAGTGGTCCCTTGCTGGCGCAATTCACCGTTCACGAAGGTGCGCAGGGTTAAGTTATGCGGGTCGGGAATGGCCTCTTTCGGCACGATATGCGGGCTGAGGGGGGTCAACCCGTCGCGGCTTTTCACCCGCAGGTTCGGGCGGTAGTAGTTTTCCAGGTAGTCACGGATGGCGTAATCGTTGCAGACGGTATAGCCCGCGACATAGTCCATCGCCTCGCGCTCACTGACCTTGTGCGCCGTTTTGCCGATGACCACCACCAGCTCCGCCTCGTAGTGCATGTACTCAATGTTATTCGGGCGGACCGAGGTCTGGTTATCGCCGGTCACGGTGTTGGGGGCTTTGATAAACACCAGCGGTTCCGTTGGCGGCGTAAACGCCAGCTCACTGGCGTGATCGGCGTAGTTCAGACCAAGCGCGAACAGCGTGGCGTGCGGATGTGGGCCTTGCGCATGGGCGACCTCGCGTTCATCAACCACCGGGTTTTCCAGGGACGGGAAGCCTTTCGCCAGAATGCGTACGCGATCGCCCGGCTGCAGCGGGACGCGCGAGTGTGGGGTGCCGAGCAGAATGGCATCGCCCGGACTGAGGGTGGCGAATTCGCTCAGGGCGCTCAGCAGTTCGGCGGCATTGCGCTGCAGGTCAGCGGTGTTCCAGTGGTCCGCTTCCCGGCCGTTAATTTCGGTGACGATGGTCAGGTTATCAACGTGGTCGACGGCGACCAGCTCTCCCAGCGGACAAAAGCCGTCGCGGCATTTGGCCTTGATCGCCGGGCGATAAAAACTCTCTTCCGGCAGGCT
Organism: Enterobacter sp. R-25; assembly: GCF_049913205.1. Taxonomy (NCBI): domain Bacteria; kingdom Pseudomonadati; phylum Pseudomonadota; class Gammaproteobacteria; order Enterobacterales; family Enterobacteriaceae; genus Enterobacter; species Enterobacter sp. R-25. The sequence continues at coordinate 590,251 of NZ_CP183982.1, forward strand.
CACTTCGTTGGCAAGCGCGTAACCGGCGATGTACTCCGCCGCCTCGTCCACGGGAACGTTACGCGCCGTTTTACCCACAACCAGCGCTACCGTGGCACCGCTTAACACGGTTTCTCCCTGCGGGAAGGGAATGGGGTCGCCCGTGCGGATCACGGTGTTATGCGGTTTGATAAACCACACGGCGGTTTTTGGCGGCGTGTTGTAGGGGGCTTTTTCAAACGCGTCGCGCCAGGCATCGCGCTGGCTCTGGTGGTTCAGCGCTACGGCAAAAACAGTACCTTTCATTCACTTACTCCTCAGGCCGGACGTCCGGCCTGTGATTTCATTAATATGTTAATGATCTGGTTGTATGCCTTTGCTGTTTATTTCGCAACCAGAAGTGAATAATTTGTGATATGAATAACAATAAATTTACATAAAGAGATTAAAAGCTATATTTATCATTACGTTAATAAATCAGGCTTGTTTCTGTTAGACTTTTTGTCGTAAAACGCGTTGTGTGTAAAACCAGCAGAACTGAATTGTTCATGTGTTAATGATTACCGGGAGAGGCTATGCATGATTCATTAACTATCGCCCTGTTACAGGCGCGGGAAGCGGCGATGTCTTACTTCCGCCCGATTGTGAAACGGCATAACTTGACCGAGCAGCAGTGGCGCATCGTGCGCGTGCTGGCCGAACATCCGTCGATGGATTTTCACGATCTGGCGTTTCGCACCTGTATCTTGCGCCCCAGCCTGACGGGCATTCTGACGCGCATGGAGCGTGACGGTCTGGTGCTGCGCCTTAAGCCCGTAAACGATCAGCGCAAGCTGTACGTGTCGCTGACCAAAGAGGGGAACAGGCTATACGAGCGTGCCCAGGCGCAGGTGGAAGAGGCGTATCAGCAAATCGAGGCCGAATATACGCCGGCGAAGATGCAACAGCTGACAGCGCTGCTGGAAGAGTTTATTGAACTGGGGAACCGGCATATCACAGCGCGCGAAGAAGAGTAAAAACCACAAATTTAAGGATGATTTTCGTAAAGTTTTCCCTTTCCAGGCCGAAAATCCTGTTATCTGTCTGATGGAAAGCGAAAACATGTTAAACCGTATCAAGATTGTCACCAGCTTAATGCTGGTATTAGCGATATTTGGCCTTTTACAACTCACATCCGGTGGTCTTTTCTTCAATGCCCTCAAGCATGACAAAGAGAATTTCACCGTCCTGCAAACCATTCGCCAGCAACAGTCCACGCTGAACGCCAGCTGGGTTGCCCTGCTGCAAACCCGTAATACCCTGAACCGTGCGGGTATCCGCTACATGATGGATCAGAGCAATATCGGCAGCGGCGCGACCGTGAACGATCTGATGCAAATTGCGGCGGCTTCCCTGAAACAGGCAGAAAAAAACTGGGCTGAATACGAAGCCCTGCCACGCGATCCGCGTCAAAACGACGCCGACGCGACGGAGATCAAACGTAACTACGATATCTACCACGGTGCACTGGCGGAGCTGATCCAGCTGCTGGGCGCGGGCAAAATCAACGCCTTCTTCGATCAACCTACCCAGAGCTATCAGGATGGTTTTGAGAAGCAGTACGTGAACTATCTGCAGCAGAACGACAAGCTGTATCAGATGGCGGTGGAAAACAGCAATAGCTCCTACAGCCAGGCAATTTGGGTGCTGATTAGCGTACTGATTGCGGTGCTGGTGGTGATCGTGGCCGTGTGGCTGGGTATCAAGCAGGCGCTGATTTCGCCACTTACCCGTCTTATCGACAACATTCGTCATATCGCCAGCGGCGATCTGGTGAAGCGCATCGAGGTGCAGGGCGCTAACGAGATGGGTGAACTGGCCGACTCGCTGCGTCATATGCAGGGCGAGCTGGTCCGTACCGTTGGCGATGTGCGTAACGGTGCTAATGCCATCTACAGCGGCGCGAGCGAAATCGCGATGGGTAACAACGATCTCTCTTCCCGTACGGAACAGCAGGCCGCATCCCTGGAAGAGACCGCTGCCAGCATGGAGCAGCTGACGGCGACCGTTAAGCAGAACGCCGAGAACGCCCGTCAGGCGAGCAACCTGGCGCTGAGCGCGTCTGAAACCGCGCAGAAGGGCGGTAAAGTGGTGGATAACGTGGTGCAAACCATGCGTGACATCGCGGGCAGTTCGCAGAAAATTGCCGACATTATCAGCGTGATCGACGGCATCGCGTTCCAGACCAACATCCTGGCACTGAACGCTGCAGTAGAAGCGGCACGTGCGGGCGAGCAGGGCCGCGGATTTGCCGTTGTTGCGGGTGAAGTCCGTAACCTGGCACAGCGCAGCGCCCAGGCAGCACGTGAGATCAAGAGCCTGATTGAAGACTCTGTTGGCCGCGTGGAAGTCGGGTCTACCCTGGTAGAAAGCGCCGGCGAAACCATGGGCGAAATCGTTAATGCGGTAACCCGCGTGACGGACATCATGGGCGAAATCGCCTCTGCGTCTGATGAGCAGAGCCGCGGTATCGATCAGGTGGGTCTGGCGGTAGCTGAGATGGATCGCGTGACCCAGCAGAACGCCTCGCTGGTGGAAGAGTCTGCCGCGGCGGCAGCGGCACTGGAAGAGCAGGCGAGCCGTCTGACTCAGGCCGTGGCCGTGTTCCGCATTCAGCAGGAGCAGATGAAAGCCCGCGAGCAGGCTTCAGCGAAAACCGCTGCTGCCCCTATGATGGCGCGTAAAGCCGCGACCACCGATGCGGGCGAAAACTGGGAAACGTTTTAATCCTGCCACAGTGCCGGGGGGCGGCTACGCCTGACCCGGCCTGTAATGGGGGTTTTGCAGGCCGATATCACAGAGGCAGGCGCATGGCACAGCGGGAGTCATACGCGAAACCGTGCGCCGCTTCTTCCTCTCTTTTCTGACGCAGTTCAGGCGTTAGCATCGTCACCGTTTCAAACCCGAGTCGCGCATAAAACGGCGCATTCCACGGCACCTCGCAAAAGGTGGTCAGCGTCAGCGATGTCAGCCCCAGCGTGCGGGCATGGTCTGCGACGCAGGCGATAAGTCGCCGACCTATTCCTCTTCCCTGCCACTCCCGATGAACCGAGAGTTCGACAATAAACAGCGATGACGGATGGGCTTCTGCAAGGATAAACCCGACGGGTAGGTCGTTTGCCAGCGCCAGCCAGCTTAACCCGCGTTTCGCGTAATCAAGATGTTGTTCCGCGCAAATGACGTCGCCGTCTGCAAGCCAGGCCAGTTCGGGGACGTCCCGAAAACGCTCGCCTGCCGCGCGCTCGATGGCGGGCAGGGCTGCAACATCTTTGGGCGTCGTCGGTCGTAAGAGAATGTTCATGGCGGAAAGTATACCCCGACCAGCCGCGCCTATTCTGAACAAATCAGGACCGGCGCATAGAAATTGCTGATCACCAGCGCGTCTTCCGGCGTGCGTTCAATCTTCAGGAGTCTTTTGTTCCCCGGCGTCAGGCCGGCGACGTACTTTTCAAAGACCCCCGGTGGCAGGGTGTCATGGCTAAAGCGCGCCACGCTTTGTATGAATATTTCATAGAGTGAGCCCTCAACGTGCCGCCACGTAAACATCTCCTGGCGGGAAACATCCCAGTGATGTGGCTCGTTAACCACGTCGCCGTTAAGCGTAAGGTACCCTGTGTTGTCGGGCTGAAAGCGCAGCGTAACCTCCCCTTCAAAGGAGAAATCATGATCGTCATGTCGGGCTGAAAATGTCAGGTTTCCTGCACAGGTTCCGGACAGCGGAGGCGTGTAGACGTACCACGCCAGCGTCACGCCAATCAGCAACAGATTGAGCACCAGAATAAGCCACACTTTTTTTTGTTTCATATCACCACTCGTAAAAGTAAAGCGTTCGGCAGGCGCTGGCTTTACCGTCCGTGAGAGAACACTGGGAAAGGACCAGCCGCCCTTCGTGGCCATAGAAAAGTGTTCTCTGGATGTGCATATAGAAAATAGAGTTTTTCAGGCAGGGCAGATTACCTTCGCGCTGAAGCGTCTGCGCCAGCGCCATGGCCTTAGTGTGAAACACATCTGCCAGCGGGGAGAAGGTGTAGACCGGACAGGTGCCAATGTGGGTGAGCAGATGAGTGTCACTGTACTGGTGCGCCTGTTTCGTCAAACAGGCGCCGATGCACAGCGCCACGACCATCAGCGTGAGTACACCGCAGAATAGCCATTCTGGCTGAATGCGTCGTGAGGCCGGGACCGACTCCACGACGGGAAAATCGTCCTCCAGGGGCGTTACCGCGATATCAGCACTGAGCATAAAGCCCGTTTTCGGCACGGTGACGATAAACAGGGTGTCGGGCAGCAGGCTCGACAGCATTTTGCGCACAATACTGATGTATTGATTTAACGAATTGTTGGACCCCTGGAGCCCACGTTGATCCCAGACATCACTCAGAAAGGTGTCACGTTCGACGACGTTGCCGTGATGCTGAACCAGCAGCTTCATGATGGCGTTGGCGGTACAGGTGAGGATTTGTCTGTCCAGATCGGGTGCATTGATAAGAGAAACAGAACCGTCTTCGTCGTTATAGACGATGGCGTCAGCAAGCAGGTATTTCATAAGTTATTGTAATACAGAAAAAATAACAAAAAAGAAGATAAGGCTGTGCCTTGTCGGACATAACACGCTGGCTATTTTAGCGTCATTGTTACCGATAACATTGATCCAGACAAGATTTAAGGCAATTTACTCGTGCAGTCGGATTACCACGTCATCCCAACGTGGCGGGAAGGGCATAGCGAGACAGCAGCGCCAGCATCAACAGCCAGAGAATGAGACAGGGAAGATGACGCCGCATGATCTTATTTCCCGACGTGATTAGCCGTGCAGTTACAAACACGATGCCGGGTAGTCGAGCAGGAAGAGTTTGCGATGGAATTCCGCCAGGTTCTGGCAGTGAAATTTGTTCATCGCGTTACGCTTGTGGGTGTAGATCGTTTTCGGGGATTTATTCAGGATCTGCGCGATGCGAACCGGGCTGAACCCGTTGCGGAACAGCATGCAAACCCGAAGCTCCTGGCAGGTGAGCGTGGCGTTTTTTACGCTTGCGAACGGCGTGTTCTGAAAACAGCGGCTGAGCTGCGCGAGTGACAGGTTTCCCGCCACCACGTGGACACGCTCACCCCCCAGAATGATTTTAATATCGTTGACGCGGGACGCATCGGTGAATACCAGCCACCCTTTTTTGACGCGGATATTCAACATCAGTTGCCGCAGGGGCAGGATCCCCTCAGGGCTCACGTCGTTAATCCAGAAAATTTCAGGGCAGGGGTCCACACTCTGCGAGATGAACGTCTTCAGGCCCAGCCACAAGAAGGCATTGCCGCTTAAAACGATGACCTTATAGTCGGCATTCAGTGTCTGCGGCATCAGGGTTTGTTCCCCTGGTAGCGCTGGTCGTACTCCGCTGCGCTGTGCCAGGGTGGATTCGAACGTATGGCCGGTTAGCATGATAAAAAGTGGGTAACTCTCTCAGGGTGTAAGGAGTTACACATTCTGAGATATGATTTCTTTCTGGTGAATTTATAAATATAAATGAGAGATATATGGTGTTTATGTCTTATTTTTAATGGTTTTATAGGATTATATATTTACATAAAGCGCCCGACAGAACGCCGGGCGCAGAAGGGATCAGCTCTCTTTACTGACAATTTTAATCTCTACCATCCCGATGCCGAGCTCGCGCGGTGAATGGCCAAGAATATTTCCCTCATTCGTCGGCTGCGGGTCCGGCGGAACAATCACCAGCGTATTGCTGCGGGAAGGATTATCAAAATGCAGCGTGGTGGTGGTGACGTCATTTCCCAGCGTCAGCGTTTGCTCTTTATCGCCCACACGCACCGGGATGGGACGGTTCGCGTTTGGACCATAGGCCCGGGCGGTGATCACCAGGTCGAATTTTTCCGGCAGAGGATGTGCGTACTCAATCTTCACTTCACTGCCCAGCTGCGCATTAGACCAGCGCCCCCAGGATTCCGGACGCGAGATGCCGCTGAACTGTTTGACCTCTTCCGGTGCCCCGGCCACGTTGAAGATAAAGCTGTCTGCTTTATAGCGAATATCGTTATCCACGATTTTCAGCATGTCGACATTTCGCTGATAGCGCGCGGTATCGATGACCGTATCGTTGAATGCGGTTTTGCCTTTCCATTGCGCTTTATCGACATGCTGCACGGTTTGCTCCCCGCCAAGCTGTCCCTGAGAAACGCACCAGTCGGTTGAGAGCGCCAGTGGCTGGGACCAGAGCTGGCCCATTTTGTAGCACCTGTCGACCCAGACAAAATTATCGCGAGGGGCGAAGTCGGCCAGTTGGAAACGCAGCGGCGCAGAGTATTCGCTTTCCGGCAGCGGTTCGACGCGCGTATCCGACACGCGCAGCAGCAGCGGCAGACGGAAATGGCTGCCGGAGAAGGCAATCGTGTTTTTATCCTGATCGATGGTGAAGTCTTTCATCTCTTTCGGGAAGTTCCACAGGCGGATGATGTCCGGCTTCCACGCGAGGATTTTCTCCTTCATGTTGAGGAATACTTCCGACAGTGACTGCCCCGAGAGCGTACTGCGGCCAAGGCCAATAAAGTTATCCCCGCCCAGAATGTCCAGCACGGTTGCGCCGTTATCCATGGAGTTGCGTTTGGTGGCGATCACATCCTGTTGCGGCTGGTCGCCGCGCAGAATGAAGAACAGATTGCTGCGATCCTGTTTGCTGAGCTGATCCCAGGCGCTGTTTTTCATCGCCAGATGGTCAGATGAGACGACGATGACCGTGTTTTTAAAATACGGCGAGGCTTTGATTTTCTCGACCAGAGCGGCGATATGCTCCTGGCTGCAGGTTACCGCGCTGAACGACGTGTTGTTTTTGCCGTCAATCTCATAGCGTTTGCGCTTACAGGTGCGCGAGACAAACCCGTCCGGATGGTGGGTATCTACCGTCAGGGCAAAGAGGGAGAAACGCTTGCCGGCGCGGGACAGTTCCTCGAACTTTTTCCAGGTTTCGTCCAGTACCGTGTCATCGTAAAAGCCCCAGTCGTTGCGGTAATGCGGGTCGGCAACGGTAGTTTTTAACTCTTCTGAGCCATACAGATGGTCAAAACCGTGGGATTTCAGGAACACATCTTTTCCGGCAAAGCGCAGGTTGGCCCCCTGTACGAAGTAGTTTTCGTAGCCGGAGTTTTTCAGGATATCGCCGAGGCAAACGTTCTGCGGGAAGAAGCTCGACATTGAGGCCGAAGCATTACCCTCAAAGGGGGCGAAGAGCGGGATACCGCACTGCGAGGCAACCATCCCGGCGATGGTGTAATCCGTACCGGGCAGCTGCGCGGTATGGCTGAAATCAAGGCTTTCGTTTTTCAGCGCGCCCAGCTCCGGCGTCAGGTTCGGGAAGGCATTGTTATCAAACCAGGTGCGTTCCAGACTCTCGCCGTAGATATACACCAGGTTAAGCTTCGGGTTGGCTATTTTTTTGGACGGCTCTTTATACCAGGCCATGAAATCCGGGTCGCCGTCGCGCGACTGTGACTTTACCAGCTCGGTTATCTGATGAAACGCCGGGCTGGCATCCACGGACGCCAGCGCCAGACAGAGTGCCAGCAGGCTGTAGCCGCCATGATGCGGAAGATGTCGACGGCGGCGCAGCACCCAGGCCAGGGCACCAAAAATAATCACCAGCGCCGCAATCAGGCCAAGCCCGGGAAGAATGTATTTACCCACGCCCGCGCCCGTCAGGCTATTCGTCAGCGTGTAGAGCACCGCATCGTTAATGCCGTCACCGGTAAAGTAATCGCTGGCGTATAAAGTAATGTTTAAAATAATAAAAATGCCGAGCACCACCAGCGTGGCGATAAACCACCAGGTGTTACGGCCCGCTTTGCAGGCGTAAACGCCGACAGAGGCCAGAAAAAGGACAAGGGACATTAACTCTGACAACAGTCTATCCTCATGACGCCAGGCGCTTAGCTGGCTAACTGATTATTTTTTGGGTTATACAATGTAATTGCGTTGTCGTGTAGCTGCAATTTTAGTGTCACGAAAGTGTGCTGTTGTTAGGATTTGGTTTAGAAAATCGTTTTTTTGAAGGGGGTCGCATCCTGACATATGGACGCTCAGACGGTGGCAGGCAGGAAAAAGACGGCTTTAACGCCGCGTTAAAAGAGTAACGTCTTAAACGCGGCGTGTAATGGCAATACAGGCGGGGATCAGGAGATGAAATTAACGCCTTGTTTCAGCACCAGATCGCAGGCTTTGGTTTTCACCTGTTTCGCCAGCGAGGAGTTGCCGATGGTGCTCAGGTTGAGCTGTTGACCGTTTTGCGCATTCAGCAGGCCCTGAATACCATCCATATAGTTGGTGTCCTGTTTCTGCTCCTGTGTATCCAGACCGAGTTTGCCCAGCACCTGATTTTTCACGTTTTGCGCGTCGGTCACGGAGGCCAGTTTTTGCTTCGCGCAATATTCCAGAATCCCCGCGGCGTTGTTCATTGTGCCTGCGCTCAGGCTCTGGGTGCTGTTACCCAGCAGGCCGGTAAGGGAAGAGGCTGACAGCCCGCCCTGGGTGCTGCTGCTCTCTTTGGTCAGTTCGCTCGCTGCGCTGGACAGCGAATCCTGCCAGGATGCGGCCTGTGCCGCGCCGGTAACCAGCAGGGCGCCTAATACGGTGCTGAATAGAAACTGTTTTTTCATAATGGCTTACTCAAAAAAGGTCCGTTTTGGGGCGAAAGTGGAGTCAGTATATACCTCCGGGCCACCGGTCTTTCCTGGAAATATCTTAATACTCTTTACCGGTGACACGGCTGCGGTAACTTTCCCAGTCGAAGATGACATACAGACTGTTCCCGAGCTTCATGCGATCCATGACGCGTTCGCCCAGCAAGCGGGTCATTTCGTCGATGTTGTGGTTAGTCAGCATGCCGGTGGGGCGTTTGGAGGAAGAGCGGCGATCGACAATCTGGTTAATGATCACTTTTTCATAGCGGGATTCGGTCTGGACGCCAATCTCATCAATAACCAGTAAATCGACATTACTCAGGTCGTTAAGCAGTTGCTCTTCGCTGGTTTCGCGGTTGCTGAAGGTGTCTTTCATGGCGGACATGATATCGGCCACGGTGATGATCAGCACCGATTTCCCGCGCAGCAGCAGCTCGTTACAGATAGCGGCCGCCAGGTGGTTTTTCCCCGTGCCAGGCTTGCCGCTAAAAATGAAGCTGGCGATATTGCCGTCGAATTCATCCACGTACTGACGCGCGGCAGCGAGTGCATTCATCTGCCCGTTGGTCTCAATTTTATAGTTATCAAATGAGCAGTTCTGGTGCAGGGGGCGAATACCGGAACGGTTAAAGGTGCGCTGCATTTTCATCGCCCGGTTTTCGCGGGCCAGCGCGGCGGCGCGGATCTTACCCTGCTCTTTTTGCCACGCCAGGAGTTCTTCACCCGTCGTGAAGGCGGGCTTCACGTTGGCTGGCATCATCTTTTGCAGACGTTTCATCAGGTCGCCGACGTTCTTCATTTCGCACCTCGGAATCCATTAGGGATCTGTTTATCCGGTTCGGAAAACGCGTTGATATCACGTTTTGGCTGGCCGTTATTGCTGGCGCGATTAATTTGCAGATGACGCGCGAGCTTCTGTTGCCACTGAATATGAGTGAATACTTTGCCTTCCGCCTGCCACCAGGCGGTAAACGCGGCCAGCTCTTCAGGGGTAGCCGGTTGCGTTAACGCTATGCCCCACAATGCCGCCTGCCGTTGAAAATCAGCATCTGGTTGCCAGCCCGCATACAGGGCAAATTTTCCCATGGGAACGGCCATGGGGACGTTAACCGGCTCGTCAAAGAACTGGTTATCAAGGGTTACGTCGCTCGCCGGCCGGGACAACTGCGCTTCAATCTCCAGAAGCTGCGCCAGACGTTCCGGTGTGATGGCATAAAACGCCGGAGCGTTGTCAGCAAATACCGCAACCGTGCCGCCTTCGGCGTGGGTCAGCACACCGCGGGGATCGCGCATAAAGGCATCAATACCAGCAATGCTGGTGGTCAGAATTCTGGAGGACATAACGCTTACTCTACTGATAACTACGGGCGTGATATGGGCTTATGGTAGCACAGAGAGCGGGAAGGGAAGGAGGGGTTTTCCCCGGCGGCGCGATGCCTGCCGGGGCGTCAACGGCTGGCCTGATAAGCGTAACGCCATCAGGCAGTTATCAGGCGATAATGTTCAGCGTTACGTCGATGTTACCGCGGGTCGCGTTAGAGTACGGACACACAATGTGTGCTGCATCGACCAGTTTTTTGGCTTCTGCAGGATCCATACCTTCAACGTGGATGTTCAGTTTTGCTTCGATACCAAAACCGGTTGGCAGCGGCCCAATCCCCACTTCGCCTTCAATAAAGGCCTCTTTCGGCAGGGTAAATTTGTCGCGAGCGGCTACAAACTTCATGGCACCCAGGAAGCAGGCAGAGTAGCCGGCAGCAAACAGCTGCTCAGGGTTGGTGACGTCACCGCCCATGCCGCCCATCTCTTTTGGCACGCCGAGTTTAACGTCCAGTACGCCATCGGAAGAGGTCGCACGGCCATCACGGCCTCCGGTTGCTTTTGCTTTGGCAGTGTAGACAACTTTTTCTAAAGACATGGCAGATTCCTCATCTTACATTAATGTGTGCTATTAAATAGCGTGCGATATATATGGGTAAATAAATACGCGTAAAGTATAGCCTTACGCGCGTTGGATCTGTTGTCGCAAACGTTCCAGCTGCTGCTTAAGTGACAGCATGGTCTCAGTATCACACTGGGCGGCGCATCCCACTGCATGGGGGATCCCGGAAGCCTGCTGCTGGAGATGACGTCCCGCATCGCTCAGGGTGACGGCGACCTGACGCTCGTCTTTACGTGAGCGGTGGCGGTTTATCAGCCCCGCGCTTTCCAGACGCTTCAACAGCGGCGTCAGCGTGGCAGAGTCAAGGAACAACCGTTCACCGATGTCCGACACCGTAATGTCATCCTGCTCCCACAGCACCAGCATCACCAGGTATTGCGGGTAAGTCAGGTTCAGCGGTGCCAGCAGTTGCCGGTACAACTTGTTCAGCGCCAGATTTGCTGAATAGAGAGCAAAGCAGAGCTGGTTATCCAGCAGGAGCGCAGCGGTCGTGTCGTTCGTTTTCGCGTTCATGATATGAATATAGATAGTGCGCGATTTAATTGCAAGCTATTTTATGGGCAGGTATAGCGGAGCGCCACCTGAACGGCCATTTTACGGTAGTGCTGGCGCTGTGCCTGTTCGTCCGCACCCTCTTCAAACAGCAGGGTGAAGGTGTAGCTGTTGGCAACGTAGTGGAAGCTGAAACTGCTGATCAAACGATGCAGATCGCGGGCTTCAACCGTCTGATTGAACAACTGCTTTTCTTTCCCACGACGGAGGATCGCTTCAAGCAGATCAAGCGCGCTGCGGTTGACCTGGCGTAGGTAGCTGGACTGCTGCATAAAACGGCCACGCTGCATGTTTTCCATGCAGATAATGCGGATGTAATCCGGGTGGTCGGCATGGTAGTCAAAGGTGGCTTCAACCAGATGAACCAACGCTTCGACAGGGGGCATTCCCGCCAGGCTGAGCGCCTGTTCACTGGCACGGATCTGGGTGTAAACATACTCCAGTACGAGAAGATACAGGTTCTCTTTGTTTTTGAAGTGGTAAACAACCATGCGTTTGGTGGTGCCAGCTTTCTCCGCAATTTGTTCCATGCGGGCACCGTTCAACCCGTATTCGGCAAACAGCGTGATAGCGCTCTGAAAGATTTTCTCTTTCAGGCTGGATTCTTCATTGTGCTCGGGGAGTTCGCTGCCTGGGTTAGCCACATCCTTTCCTTATCGTCACCAAACGGATTGGAGTGATTATCCTCACGGCAGCGTAATAACACAAATCTCAAACCCGTGGACGTTTGCGGTACAGCCACAGTCCGGGGATCGACAGTCCGATAGAGAGCGCACCGACAATGGACGAAGCCTTAAGAAAGTTGCTCAGAAGGAGGATCATTTGCGGTTCGGTGTAGCCGAAATGGCTGATTTTTACCGCGGAAATCATGGCCGTATAGGCAGATATGCCGGGGAACATCGGGATAACGGCAGCGACGGTGAACACCTTGGGATGCGCCAGATACCAGCGCGACCACTGAATTCCGATGCTACCGACCAGCATTGAGGCCATAAATGTTGACCATTCAATGTTGAATCCCGCCGTCATCATCACCATTCGCGAGCCATGACCAATAGCACCCAACAGCGCGCACCACGGTAGCGCGCGTTGCGGAACGTTAAAGACCATCGCAAAACCGACGGCAGGGATCGCGGCCAGCAGCATATCCTGCGCCAGCGCCAGCAGAAAATCGATCACGCCCATCCGCGTAACCCCCAGAGTGTCATGGCCATTACCACACCAATGCAGGTTGCAAGCGTCAGCAGGCTGGCAATCGCCCAGCGTGCCAGACCGGTATTGATGTGACCCTTAAACATATCGGCTACGGCGTTAATCAACGGGAAGCCGGGCACCAGCAGAAGCACGCTGGCCGCCATGGCAATCGTCGGCGTGTTGGCAAACTGCGGCAGACGAAGCAGCAGGCCAGACACCGTGGTGGCGACAAAAGCGGTAATGCAGAAATTAATTTGCGGGTGGAGTTGGCGGTGCGTCAGGAGCTGGCGCACGTACATAGCGATGCTGCTGGCGAAAAAGGTGATGACCGCGCCGTCCCAGCCGCCTTTGTTGAGCTTACAAAAACAGGCGCAGGACAGCCCGACCATTAACACCACCAGCCAGCGGGGATAACGTAAGGGCTTAATCTGGTTGAACCGTTTTTCAATGTCGTGCAGGTCGAGAAGCTTATGCTCAGCAAGAATGACAATATGCTGGACCTCGGTTACAACGTGCATATTGATGCCGCGGTCGTGGTTTTTGCGGGTGGAGGTCAGGCACTGACCGTCTTTTATGGTGGTCAACACGATAGCATTGGATGAAATGGCGCTCTCAACGCTGTCCATACCCAGCGCCAGCCCCAACCGGGTGGAGAGTTCCTCGACCAGCGCGCTTTCCGCCCCGTGCTGGAGCAGAAAAAGACCGCACTGAATACAGAGCCGCGTGATGGCACGCTGCGTTGATCGATCTGCCTGCATGTCATGTCCTGAAGAGAAGGTGAATAGCTTGCCTGTTGGCCCGTCATGCTTACTTTTAGCACAAACTGCAGTGCCTCTAGCTGTGGGTCAGATCAAGATTTATGCAAACAGTTGCGGGCTGTCTGGCGGCGGGATGCGGTTTTGGATCATAAATATGATGAATTATTAATTGGGAAATATAAGATATTTATATTTAGTTTTACTAAGTTTATATTTTAATTATTTTAAGGCCTTTATAATTAAATTTATCTGTGCTTTGTGAGATATTACCGCTGTTTTAGGCATTTCTTAAATGAAGCACACATCTCATCTTCTGCTTGTATTAATCAGTTTTACACTCAGGGACGAATACACTTATACCTTGATGCGTTTTAACGTTACTCATCATATGAAAATGGACACGGAGGGTCTATGTCGTCATTGAATGGTAAACATGGCGTCGTCATTAGCAGGATACCCGTAATGCAAAACGGGTTGGGGGGCGTGATGACACGCCATTTTGCCGATTTTGATTTAACGTTTTGCCGTTCGCTGCAGGAATTAACCCTGCTGCAGTTACGGCGTGCAGACGTCATTATCGCTGATATTTCAGGTGAATACAGGAATCCCCGGGGCACGCTCGAAGAATATTACGGTTTATTAAATCAATATCGGGATATTCACTGGATTTTTTTAGTCTCCCGACCGCTTTACCCTATTGCCGTTGAGCTGCTGATGCGTCCGGAAAGCACGTTACTTTCTGATATGGAGCCGATAGAAGGCGTAATTAACGCCATCCGTGCAGGCAGTGAACGGGCAGAGCGGATAAGCCAGACGTTATTAACGCCCGAGCCTGCCTGTAACGATGATGAAGACGACCGCGTCATTGCGCTCACCCACTCTGAACGCAAGGTATTGCGTCTGTTAGGCAAGGGCTGGGGGATTAACCAAATTGCCACCTTGCTCAAGAAGAGCAATAAAACGATCAGTGCACAGAAAAACAGTGCGATGCGACGGTTGTCATTACGGAGTAATGCCGATCTGTACGCCTGGATCAACAGTACTCAGGGATTGAGAGAGCTGAGTTTAATGTCAGCCTATGGAGAGTTCGAGGAATGGATAAAACCGGTTCAACAAGACATATTGCCGTCATCGAAAATTGCGCGATGAGTGCCGTCGGGCTGGAGCACCTGTTTGCACTGCCCACGCTCAGCCATTATCAACTGCACATGTTCAGTGAATTTGACAGCTTTAAGAAGGCGCTTCCTCATGTCTCTTTTTTCTCGCTGATCTATTCACTTTCTGATGCGCGAGAAGAGCGTCGAAACTGCCTGGCATCCCTGCGGGATCTCGCGTTTACGCATAATCATATTCAGCGCATCATCCTGGCGGCAGATGAAATGGAAGCGCGGTTAATCAGCCATCTTTCCCCTTCACGCCTTCACGGTGTCGTCAGTAAATCGGTGTCGCTCGACCGCCTGCAGGAGGAGCTGCTGGTGTTACTGAGTGAAACGCTACACATCAATGACAATATGCTCAACCACTGGTACAAGAGTCAAAACAGGATGTTAAGCCCAACGGAGCGGGCGATTTTGCGGTATATGTCCTGCGGGTTTTCTATTCCTGAAATCGCCGCGCAGCTTGAGCGCAATATTAAGACCATCCGGGCGCACAAGTTTAATGCGATGGTGAAGCTTGGGGTCAATTCTGACGTGGGGCTGCTTGATGCGGCAGATATTCTGACTCATCTCCCGGCCCGGGATCCGCGAACATCAGTATTAAGCCAGCCGACATTTTTATAAGCTGATATCTGTGCGCCAGACAGGCTCTGGCGCCTCATTCAGATGCACACATCCACCCATTTTGCGGACGTCAGTTCTGCCATTCTGTCTGGTGAAATACGCACGGCACTGTGAATTGCACCCGCGGCCGGCAGCACTTCAGCATACTGTTTCAGTGAAATATCGCAATAAACCGCGAGCGGATTTTCCAGCCCAAACGGGCACACGCCGCCAACAGGATGACCCGTGATGGTGACCACTTCATCACAACTGAGCATGCGTGCTTTTGCGCCAAACGTGTCTTTCAGTTTTTTATTATCCAGACGCGCATCACCTTTCGCGACCACCAGAATGACGTCATTTTTAACCTTCAACGACAGCGTTTTGGCGATTTGTCCCGGCTCAACACGATAGGCGGCAGCAGCCAACGCAACGGTTGCGGTACTCTGGCTAAGTTCAATCACCTCTATATCCGGAGCGTTGTCGGCAAAAAACTGCTGTACAGACTGCAAACTCATTGTTTCCTCCTGACAAATATCCCGCGTAATCTGTCATAAGAATTTATGCTCTGTAAATATCTCTTCAGTAACAAATATCCCACACGGTCGATTTCTGGATCGCCTTCACATTCACAGAAACCGGTTACAGTAACCGGTTGCAGACCGTGAGTGAGAGATTAATACTGACTATGTAACGTCCCCTGTATCCAATAATAAGAGCTAAATATGAAACCATTCCGTCTGAGCAGTACCGCTGGTAAACGCGCCGGCAAGGTTGTGAAGGTGATGTATGGACCAACGTATGGCGTGTATGCGCCCGTCATAAACGTCTGAAAGGAGATCTGCTATGTCTGCCAACCATGCTGCGTTTAATCTGATATTTCGTTTTGTAGAAAATTACGTCAGCCCGATTGCCGGGCGGATCTCCTCCCAGCGTCATGTTATGGCTATTCGTGATGGCTTTATCTCCGCGATGCCGTTCATGATTGTGGGTTCATTTTTACTCGTCTTCGCGTATCCACCGTTTTCGCCTGATACCACCTGGGGTTTCGCGCGCGCCTGGCTGGACATGGCGAAGCAATTTGAAGGTCAGATCCTCACGCCGTTTGATATGACGATGGGCGTTATGTCCCTGTATATCTGCGCGGCCATTGCCTATAACCTTGGCAAACACTATGTCAAATCGCATCAGTTAGACCCGTTTATGTGCGCCATGCTGTCGCTGATGGCGTTTCTGCTGGTCGCGGCGCCGAAAACCAAAGGCACGCTTCCGGTCGACAGCCTCGGCGGGACAGGCATTTTTACCGCGATTCTGGTGGCTATCTACTGCGTTGAGATGATGCGTTTTCTCAAAGCACATAACATCGGGATCCGTCTGCCGGACCAGGTTCCGCCGATGATCAAAAACTCTTTTGATCTGTTGATCCCGGTGCTGGTGGTGGTGTTGACGCTTTACCCGCTGAGTCTGGTGATTCAGTCTGAGTTTGGCATGCTGATCCCGCAGGCGATTATGTCTGTCTTCAAACCGCTGGTTTCCGCCGCAGACTCCCTGCCGGCAATCCTGCTGGCGGTATTGATTGGGCATTTGCTGTGGTTCGCCGGGATCCACGGCGCCGCGATTGTCTCCGGGATGTTGCAGATGTTCTGGCTGACCAACCTGGGCGCTAACCAGACCGCGCTGGCCGCCAGCCAGCCGCTGCCGCATATTTTTATGGAAGCGTTCTGGACGTTCTTTATCGTCATCGGGGGGTCAGGTGCCACGATGGGGCTGGTGTTCTGCTACCTGCGCAGCCGCTCCGCTCATCTGCGTTCTATCGGCCGTCTGAGCGTGGTGCCAAGCCTCTTTAACATCAACGAACCTGTTATTTTCGGTACGCCGATTGTCATGAACCCGGTGTTCTTTATTCCGTTCCTGCTGGCACCCATGGTTAACGCCGTGCTGGCCTGGTCGGCGATGAAGTTCGATCTGATTGGCCGCGTGATCTCCGTTGTGCCGTGGACGGCACCTGCACCGGTAGGTGCCGCATGGGCGCTGGGCTGGGATTTCCGTGCAGCCATTCTGGTGGTGGTCCTGGCGTGCGTATCGGCCATCATCTACTTCCCGTTCTTTAAAGTGTACGAGAAGCAACTGCTGGAGCAGGAAGCGGAAGAAGCGCAACGTAATGCGGAAGAGGAAAATCAGCAGATAGCGTGAGAAACGGGTGCCGGGTCAGCGTTAATGCGGCCCGGCAACACCTGTCCTTACTTGAGCGTACAATCTCCACACTGCTGAACGTCCGGCAGGCGATAACGCTGGCAGCAGGTGCGACGAACCAGAAGCCCGTCACGAAGGACCACGGTGCGGAATAACGGGTTATCGCGGCCATCGGAAAGCTGTTTTGCAAAGAAACAGGACTGGCGCAGGGCCTCGACCTTCTCATCACCGAGCAGAGGTTTCATTTCCGTCAAATACCAGTGGATTAAATACCCGGTATTGCTCCAGATAAGCTTCCCGTTGATTTCCCCCGTCTCTTCCAGCGCATCCACTACCGGGATCAGGGCGCGAGTTATGAGCTGCTCCATACGTTCCTGAGCAGAGAGGTGCTCCGCGTTCTGGTCTTCGTGGAGATCAATCCAGAAACAGGCCGCACGGCCGGTCTCGTGGAACTCGACATGAAAATATTCCGGGGAGAGTTCCAGCATGCCCTTTTGAGTGAGCAGCGCCAGCATGAGTGGGGGCACCATCAGCCCGATATACCACTGCGCCCAGAGGGAGAGCAGGGGTTTGTTTTCCCGCGTAAGGGTCGGTTGATTGCGATAGATATGGTCGGAATAGGTTGCCAGCAACGACTGCAGTGTCGACGGCTGTCGCCACTCTTCCAGCGTCATGGCGTGGTGCGGGTGCGCTTCATCCAGCCTGATAAAGTCCAGCAGGTGGGCGCGGGTTTTAGCGATCTTATCCCTGATGGCATCCGCAAGCGAAACATTCCCGGTGGGGAGGCGGGCTCTCCAGAGAAGTGGTTCAACGATTTGTGCGGTATGAGTGGCCATAGTATAGATACAAATCTAAATGATAATGATTGCCAATCCTAACTATTGCTCATACCGATGGCAAGACTTTTGTCCTCGTTATATGACGCCGCGCTTACGCGGTCTGAAGCTCTTCGCTCAGCAGGATGTTATTGCGCCCCATATGCTTTGCTTCGTAGAGGGCTTTGTCCGCTTTCTCCAGTGCGCCTTCGGCGTCTTCATCCTCAAAAATGGCAATCCCAATGCTGATGGTGACGTTTGTCGCCACGCTTTCATTAAACATATGCGGGATTTTTAAATCGTAGACTTTCTGGCGGATCCGCTCTGCCGTCTGGCGGGCATGCTCAAGAGAAATATTGGTCAGCAGAACCATAAATTCTTCCCCGCCGAAGCGCGCCACAATATCACGTGAACGCACGGCATCACGGATGGCAGCAGAGACCCGGATCAGCGCCTGGTCGCCCATCATATGGCCGTAGTGGTCGTTGTAGGCTTTAAAGTGGTCAATATCCATCAGCAGGACAAAGTGCTCGCCGTTCTCCACTGCCGGAAGATTCTCCAGCCGGCTTTGCAGTCCGCGACGGTTATAAAGGCCGGTAAGCGGGTCCATCATGCTCAGATCGGTGAGGGTCTCACGCTCCTCCAGCAAACGGGAGAGCAGTTCCTGCGCGAAGCGATCGTTACGTCTTTGCAAAATGTTATGAATCGCAATTGCTACCACAGGAAGTGCGAAAGAATAGGTCATTCTCAGCCATATATCATGATTACTTAACCACAGGCAGACAATAAAGGTGGGGAAGGAGTGCAGCGTAAATGCTTTGATATTACTGGCGAAGGCCAGCGTACCAATAAACAGTACCGTTAATAATGCCATGATCAAATAGGTCGCCTGATCGTGGGTAATTAACGAAAATTTCGAGGCCACCTGCCACGCCCATAAAATACCGAAGATCGCTGAAACGGCAGGAATATTTACCTTGCGGGTTCTCTTTTTCCAGTGCCAGACGAGCAGCCCGGTGCTGATAACAAAAATAGAAATCAGGGGGACTGATAACAGGCGAATAGAATAGAGCGGGTTTGTTACCGAGAACACAGCAGAGGTCGCGTTCAGAAATAAAAATAAACGTAACGATAATTGATATTTACTGTGGACCAAAGACCGCCAGGATTGTGATGTCATAGTAGTGCGTTTTTATTAATATTTAATTAAAACAGGTAAATAGGTGTTGTTTCGCAATGAAAGATGCAAAAAACTCAAAGAGTAATTATCAGAAAATCTTTAGGTCTAGTTAACAGGTGAGCAATTTATCACCTTAGGCATTTCCTGTCATTACAGGAAAGGTAAAGGGGGAGAGTTTTTGATTAATCGTGCTGACAAATGATAATTGATATCATATGATATTGGTTATCATTATCAGTGTGAGAGGGCGAACCATGTTGAACAGGGCGCTGGGAAGTGGTTGGGGAGTGTTATTGCCGGGGGTGATTCTTGGCGGTCTGATGTTTGCCGATCTCTCCATTGATGTCTGGAAAGCCCTCATTGTGTCAGGACTGTTAGTGACGTCAGGGATGATCTGGCATAAACAGCTGCGCCACTTTGTGTTACTGCCGTCATGCGTAGCACTGGTCAGTGGAATTCTGGTGATACTGATGAGTTTGAAATAAGCGGAAAGCGAGAAGAACGTCAGAAAGGATGTAAGATAATTGGTGCGAGGGGGGGGACTTGAACCCCCACGTCCGTAAGGACACTAACACCTGAAGCTAGCGCGTCTACCAATTCCGCCACCTTCGCACAGTCATCTTACTTTTTTGATATCGCCTCGTTGGTGCGAGGGGGGGGACTTGAACCCCCACGTCCGTAAGAACACTAACACCTGAAGCTAGCGCGTCTACCAATTCCGCCACCTTCGCCCAGTGCGAGCAATATCAACGTGATTTATGGTGCGAGGGGGGGGACTTGAACCCCCACGTCCGTAAGGACACTAACACCTGAAGCTAGCGCGTCTACCAATTCCGCCACCTTCGCATACCATCGACACTGTAAAAGTATCGTAACCACGGAGGCGCATTCTAGATGTTTTCAGCTTTACGTCAACAGAAAAATGCGCACGCTGTTTTGATTGCTGCAAAAATGGCCGATGGTAGCGCCCGGTTTTGCCGGATAGCGGTTACGCGTATCCGGCCTGCCAGATAAGGGGATTACTTCTTAGCCTGACGCGTCATCACGGTGCGGTAAACCTTAAAGCGACCCGTCTGGGCGATGACTTCATGGAAGCCAAAGGTTTCATCCAGCACTTTCGGGTACGGCAAGAAGGCGTTAGCCACGATACGCAGTTCACCCCCGCTGTTCAGATGACGTACTGCACCACGGATCAGCGTTTGCGCCGCTTCAAGGCTGGTTTCCATACCATCGTGGAACGGCGGGTTGGAGATGATCATGTCGAAACGGCCATTCACATCAGAGAAGACGTTGCTGGCAAACACGTCGCCTTCCAGGCCGTTTGCAGCAAGCGTTGCGCGGCTTGCTTCAACCGCCGGGGCGCTCACATCGCACAGGGTTAAGCGCACTTTTGGCGAATGGCTCGCCAGTACGGTCGCCAGTACACCCGCGCCACAGCCGACATCCAGCACTTTGCCTTTCGTATGCGGCGTCAGGGTGGAGAGCAGCAGCTGGCTGCCCACGTCCAGACCGTCGCGGCTGAAGACGCCTGGCAGAGTTTTAATGGTCAGACCGTCAAGCTGATACTCATCCCAGAATTTCTCAGCATCAAAGGTCGCCTGTTTTTCCAGACGGCCGTGATACAGGCCACAGCGACGGGCGCTGTCGATTTTATTCAGCTGCGCATAGCCTTCCAGCATCTGTTCTGCGCTACGAACGCCGCTGCGGTTCTCACCGACCACAAAAATATCGCAGCCAACGGGCAGCAGAGAAAGCAGGTTCATCAGCTGGAACTGGGCTTCTGGCTTGTTCTTCGGCCAGTAGTAGATGAGCGTGTCGCAGTCGGCGATGTCGCTCTGTTCAGCGACCAGGCTAAAGCGCGCGCGGTCGTCCATCTGGCGGCTCAGTACCTGCCAGTGGTGGTAGTATTGGGTGTGGGCACGGCTTTCAGCACAGTCGAAACGTGCGGGCAGGTCATCCTGCATATCTCCGGCAAACAGAATACGGCTTTCTTCGAAATCATCACTGTGACGCAGCAAGACTTCACTTGCCGGGGTAAATGCAGACATGAATTGTTCCTCAATTAACTCAGGCGGGGATTATAGTAGGTAGATGGCGCAGTTTCGACACATTTGCTATATTTGCGCGCCTGAGAGACAGGAGTTTTCCCTATGACATCCCGACGAGACTGGCAGTTGCAGCAACTGGGCATCACCCAGTGGGCCTTGCGTCGCCCGACGGCGTTGCAGGGCGAAATCGCCATCTCCATCCCTGCGCACGTCCGGCTGGTGATGGTGGCGGAGGAACTGCCTGCCCTGAATGAACCCCTTATTGGTGATGTCCTTCGTAGCCTGAAGCTGACCACTGAACAGGTTTTACAGCTTACGCCAGACAGGGTCACCATGCTGCCATCCGACAGCCGCTGCAACAGCTGGCGTATGGGAGACATCGATGAGGTCTCCCTGGAAGGGAGCCAGATCTGCTCGCCAGCGCTGGACGAACTGAAAGCCAACCCAAAAGCGCGCAGCGCGCTATGGCAACAAATCTGCGAATATGAACACGATTTCTTCCCTCACGACGCCTGATCTGACCGCGGCGTACGCGATTGAAACGCGCGCCCATGCTTTTCCATGGAGCGAAAAAACCCTCGCCAGCAATCAGGGCGAGCGGTATCTGAATTACCGTCTGGACGTCGACGGCACGATGGCCGCTTTTGCCATCACGCAGGTCGTTCTGGACGAAGCGACGCTGTTTAATATCGCGGTTGATCCCGCGTATCAGCGCCGGGGGCTGGGAAGAGAACTGCTTGAGCATCTCATTCGCGAGCTCGAAACCCGTGACGTTTTCACCCTGTGGCTGGAGGTGCGCGCGTCGAATGTCGCCGCCATCGCACTCTATGAAAGCTTGGGCTTTAACGAGGCGACTATCCGCCGTAACTACTACCCCACCGCAGAGGGACGTGAAGACGCCATCATAATGGCTCTGCCGCTTGGATAACTAAAATAAGGTTGTAACGATGAAATGGGACTGGATTTTCTTTGATGCCGACGAAACGCTGTTTACGTTTGACTCGTTTGGCGGCCTACAGCGGATGTTTCTCGATTATAGCGTTACCTTCACCGCTGAAGACTTTCAGGACTATCAGGCGGTAAACAAACCGCTGTGGGTGGATTACCAGAACGGTGCCATCACCGCGTTACAGCTGCAGCACCAGCGCTTTGATGTCTGGGCCGAGCGGTTAAACGTCAGCCCGGGTGCGCTTAACGATGCCTTCCTTAATGCCATGGCGGATATCTGCGCGCCGTTGCCGGGCGCGGTTTCCCTGCTGGACGCCCTGAAGGGCAAGGCGAAGCTGGGCATTATTACCAACGGGTTTACCGCCCTGCAGCAGATCCGCCTTGAGCGTACGGGCCTGCGCGATCATTTTGACGCGCTGGTGATCTCTGAAGAGGTGGGCGTACCTAAGCCGGATCCGCGTATTTTTGATTATGCGCTGGAACAAGCGGGCAATCCCGATCGTGAACGTGTGCTGATGGTCGGGGACACCGCGGAGTCGGATATTCGTGGCGGGATGAACGCCGGCCTGTCGACCGTCTGGCTGAATGCACACGGTCGCACGTTGCCGGAAGGTATCCAGCCGACCTGGACCGTCACGTCATTGAACGAACTGGAGCAGCTCCTGTGTAAACAATGATTGCCTGCCCCCCATTGATGGGTAAAATAGCCGCATTTTTCGTATCCCATGATGCGCGGCCTGACGCCGCGCTTATATAGAAGATTTCATTATGACGTTGTCTCCTTATCTGCAAGAG
This sequence comes from Enterobacter sp. R-25, assembly GCF_049913205.1. NCBI lineage: Bacteria > Pseudomonadati > Pseudomonadota > Gammaproteobacteria > Enterobacterales > Enterobacteriaceae > Enterobacter > Enterobacter sp. R-25. Next base: position 613,139 of record NZ_CP183982.1, read on the forward strand.
GTGGCCAGGCGCCGTACTTTTGCCATTATCTCTCACCCGGATGCCGGTAAAACGACCATCACCGAGAAGGTGTTACTGTTCGGACAGGCGATTCAGACTGCGGGTACCGTAAAAGGCCGTGGTTCCAACCAGCATGCAAAATCTGACTGGATGGAGATGGAAAAGCAGCGTGGTATTTCCATTACCACCTCCGTGATGCAGTTCCCGTATCATGATTGCCTGGTCAACCTGCTGGATACCCCAGGGCACGAAGACTTCTCGGAAGATACCTACCGTACGCTGACGGCGGTGGACTGCTGTCTGATGGTCATCGACGCCGCGAAAGGGGTAGAAGATCGTACCCGTAAGCTGATGGAAGTTACCCGTCTGCGCGATACGCCGATCCTCACCTTTATGAACAAACTCGACCGTGACATCCGCGACCCGATGGAGCTGATGGATGAAGTGGAAAACGAGCTGAAAATTGCCTGCGCGCCTATCACCTGGCCCATTGGCTGCGGCAAGCTGTTCAAGGGTGTCTATCACCTTTATAAAGACGAAACCTATCTTTACCAGACCGGTAAAGGCCATACCATTCAGGAAGTCCGTATCGTAAAAGGTCTGGATAACCCGGAGCTGGATGCGGCTGTGGGTGAAGAGCTGGCCGCGCAGCTGCGTGACGAGCTGGAGCTGGTTCAAGGTGCATCTCACGAATTCGACAGAGAGCTGTTCCTGAGCGGTGAAATCACCCCGGTCTTCTTTGGTACCGCGCTGGGTAACTTCGGCGTTGACCATATGCTTGACGGCCTGGTGGAGTGGGCGCCACAACCGATGTCACGTAAAACTGACACCCGTGAAGTGGAAGCGAAAGAAGAGAAGTTCACCGGTTTCGTCTTTAAAATTCAGGCCAACATGGACCCGAAACACCGTGACCGTGTCGCCTTTATGCGCGTGGTGTCCGGTAAGTATGAAAAGGGCATGAAGCTGCGTCAGGTACGTATCGGTAAAGATGTGGTGATCTCCGACGCGCTGACCTTTATGGCGGGCGACCGTTCGCACGTTGAAGAAGCCTATCCGGGCGACATCATCGGTCTGCACAACCACGGTACGATTCAGATCGGCGATACCTTCACCCAGGGTGAAATGATGAAGTTCACCGGTATTCCGAACTTCGCACCGGAACTGTTCCGTCGTATTCGCCTGCGCGATCCGCTGAAGCAGAAACAGCTGCTGAAAGGGCTGGTTCAGCTTTCCGAAGAGGGCGCTGTCCAGGTGTTCCGCCCTATCGCTAACAACGATCTGATCGTAGGCGCTGTCGGTGTGCTGCAGTTCGACGTGGTCGTTGCGCGTCTGAAGAGCGAGTACAACGTGGAAGCGATCTATGAATCGGTTAACGTGGCGACCGCGCGCTGGGTAGAGTGTTCTGACGTGAAGAAATTCGAAGAATTTAAACGTAAGAACGAAGTGCAGCTGGCGCTGGATGGCGGTGATAACCTGACGTATATCGCCCCAACCATGGTCAATCTTAACCTGACGCAGGAACGTTATCCTGATGTCCAGTTCCGCAAAACGCGCGAACACTGATCCCCTCTCAGAGCACGGCAATCGCCGTGCTCTTCTTTATTTCCTGTCTTATTAATCTCTTGCGGAATGTTCTTAATTCAACATTATTTCGCGTCTTTTGCTCGTTTTTTACCCAAATCTGAAAGCGGCACTGTGAGAGTGATCTATATTTAACTCAGTGTTTAACACCGGGCGTGGATGAATTAACTGTTCAATGCATGACTTTGGGTTCTCCATTTTGCCCGTGTGTTCATTCGCAATATATAAAACTAGCAATTAGGGAAGTATGTCGCCCGAATGACGGGTATACACAGGAATACATCGATGAATATGACAAGACTGAAGATTTCTAAAACTCTGCTGGCTGTGACACTGGGTAGCATCCTGGTAAGTGGTTCTGCTCTGGCTGAAACCAGCACTATGGATAAAGCGCAGTCCACCGCCGATACCGCAGGGCAAAAAATCGATAGCTCTATGAATAAAGTCGGTAATTTCATGGATGACAGCTCAATCACAGCAAAAGTGAAAGCCGCACTGGTGGATGATGAAGCTATCAAGAGCACCGATATTTCCGTTAAAACTGACAAGAAAGTTGTCACCCTGAGTGGTTTTGTAGAAAGCCAGGCCCAGGCCGAACAGGCGGTAAAAGTGGCGAAGGGTGTTGAAGGTGTAGCGTCCGTGAGCGACAAACTGCACGTTCGGGACAGCAAAAACGCGTCGGTGAAAGGTTATGCCGGAGATGCAGCCACCACCAGCGAAATCAAAGCTAAACTTTTAGCAGATGACATCGTGCCATCTCGTAAAGTGAAAGTGGAAACCACCGATGGCGTGGTTCAGCTTTCCGGTACGGTCGATTCTCAGGCGCAAAGTGAGCGCGCCGAGTCCATCGCGAAAGCGATCGATGGTGTTAAAAGCGTTAAAAACGATCTGAAAACGAAGTAAATCTGCACCATTCGCCCGTCTGGCTAACGTCAGCGGGCGAAATAAAAATGACTCTGGAAAATCGCCGGTGAGTGACCTGAGCGCGCTCACATTTAGCGGCCGACATTAACTATGGTAAAGGAGAAGCTTATGTTTCGTTGGGGCATTATATTTCTGGTTATCGCGTTAATTGCCGCCGCATTGGGCTTTGGTGGTCTGGCAGGTACAGCGGCATGGGCAGCAAAAATTGTCTTCGTCGTGGGTATCATTCTGTTCCTGGTCAGCCTGTTTACGGGTCGTCGACGTCCGTAGCAAACGCAATATTCCTTCAACAAAAAAAAGCCAGTCCTCGTGACTGGCTTTTTCTTGTTTCAGTCGCTGGTCGGGTGCGCTACTGTGTCATAACAGAAAAATGAAAACAGGAAAGCAGAGGTGGGGCAACGAATTCCCGTTACGCTCGGCAATATTGCGCCGCTGGCGTTAAAGCCGTTTCGCGCAGGCCCGCTTGCGCTGGTGTGTGAAGGTGGCGGACAGCGCGGCATTTTTACGGCCGGTGTGCTGGACGAGTTTATGCGCGCGCAATTCAACCCGTTTGACCTGTACTTCGGGACCTCTGCCGGGGCGCAAAACCTCTCTGCTTATGTCTGTAACCAGCCCGGCTACGCGCGAAAAGTGATCATGCGCTACACCACGGCGAAAGAATTTTTCAACCCGGTGCGCTTTGTGCGTGGCGGGAACCTGATTGACCTTGACTGGCTGCTGGATTCGACCTCAAGCCAGATGCCGCTGGCAATGGATACGGCGGCGCGCCTGTTCGACAGCGGAAAAGAGTTCTGGATGTGCGCCAGCCGTGGTGATGACTACACGCCGGGGTATTTCTCTCCTCAAAAAGAGAACTGGCTGGATATCATTCGCGCCTCCAGCGCCATTCCCGGTTTCTATCGTTCCGGCGCGCTGCTGGACGGCATCAGCTATCTGGACGGCGGCATCAGTGACGCGGTGCCGGTACAGGAAGCTGCGCGACGCGGGGCAAAAACCATTGTGGTGATCCGCACCGTCCCGTCGCAAATGTACTATACCCCGCAATGGTTTAAACGCATGGAGCGCTGGTTAGGCGACAGCAGCCTGCAACATCTGGTCAATATCGCGAAGCAGCATGAAACGACCTACGGCGCCATGCAGCGCTTTATTGAAAAACCGCCGGGTAAGCTGCGTATATTTGAAATTTACCCGCCTAAACCGCTGGTCAGTATGGCGCTGGGCAGCCGCGTTCCTGCGCTGCGTACCGATTATAAAACGGGGCGTCTGTGCGGGCGTTACTTCCTGGCGACAATAGGCAAACTGCTGGCTGAACAACCGCCTATACATCGTCATAAAGCCATTATTACCCCACCGGCGGTGGTGGCGAATGATGCGCTGGCGATGCCGCTGGTGGATGCTCCGCAGGCGAATGACGCATTGTTAGATAATGAGGATCTGGCGTGACGTACCGGTTTATCGATACCCACTGTCATTTTGATTTTCCACCGTTTACGGGGGATGAAGAGCAAAGCATCACGCGAGCTGCACAAGCCGGCGTAGAGGCGATAATTGTGCCGGCGGTTGAAGCGGCATACTTTGAGCGGGTACTGGATCTCTCAAGGCGGCACCAGGCGCTGTACGCCGCGCTCGGCCTGCATCCCATTGTGATTGAACACCATCTTGATGAGCATATCGACGCGCTGGACGCCATTGTGCAGACGGCTGGCGACAAACTTGTCGCCATCGGTGAGATCGGCCTCGATCTCTATCGCGACGATCCGCAGTTTGCGCGCCAACAGACGATCCTTGATGCGCAGCTGCGGCTGGCGAAGCGCTACGATCTGCCGGTGATCCTTCACTCCCGCCGAACCCATGACAAACTGGCAATGCATCTGAAGCGTATCGATCTTCCGCGAAGGGGCGTTGTGCACGGCTTTTCAGGGAGCCTGCAGCAGGCGCAGCGCTTTATTGCGCTGGGCTATAAAATTGGCGTCGGGGGTACCATCACCTATCCACGCGCCAGTAAAACCCGCGATGTGATGGCGCAGCTGCCGCTCGAAGCATTATTACTGGAAACCGATGCACCGGATATGCCGCTCAACGGTTTTCAGGGGCAGCCAAATCGCCCGGAGCAGGCCGCTCGGGTCTTTGACACGCTTTGTGAGCTGCGCGAGGAGCCGGAAGAGGTGATTGCGCATGCCCTGCTGGAGAATACCCGCGCGGTATTTGGTATTACATTATAGATAAAGCGCCGGTCGGATCACCACGATTTGCTGTTGTTCCAGCGCCCGCGCCAGCGGCTCAATATCTTCGGGCGTGGCGCTGCGCCAGGACGCCGCTTCACCGTAAACGCCGTGAGCATGAAAGGCGTTAATGCGTACCGGGACATTGCCCAACGCGTGGATAAACGCCGTCAGCGCTTTGAGATGCTCCAGATAATCGCATTGCTCCGGGATCACCAGTAATCGCAGTTCCGCCAGCCGCTGGTGGTGTGCCAGCCAGCGGATACTGTGCTTAATCTGCGGATTTTCGCGTCCGGTCAGGAAGCGATGGTGTTCGTTCCCCCAGGCCTTCAAATCCACCATTGCCCCGTCGAATACCGGCAGCAGTTTTTGCCAGCCGGTTTCCCCTAACAGACCGTTGCTGTCCACCAGGCACGTCAGGTGTTGCAGGGCGGGATCGGCTTTGATCGCCGTGAAGAGCGCCACCAGGAACGGTAGCTGCGTTGTCGCTTCACCGCCGCTCACGGTAATGCCCTCAATAAAGGGTGCGGATTTAGAGAGCTGAGTGAGGATCTCGTCGACGCTAAAACGGTGCGCCATTGGCGTTGCCTGCTGCTGGCACAACTGCAGGCAGGTATCACACTGCTGACACTGACTCTCCTGCCACCAGACCCGCCCGGCCTGTATATTCAGTGCATCGTGCGGACAGTGGGGTACGCAGTCGCCACAGTCGTTGCAGCGTCCGATGGTCCACGGATTGTGGCAGGTTTTGCAGCGCAGGTTGCAGCCCTGGAGAAACAGAGCCAGGCGGCTGCCCGGCCCGTCCACGCAGGAGAAGGGGATCACCTGACTAACTAAAGCGCATCTGCTGTTCATGGCTTATCACGCGTGGCTGGCGCTCCAGGATGCGGGTATGTCGGGCGGCTTCTTCTCCAAGCCAGGTGGTGTTAGTGCGTGACCCTGCTTCACGGTATTTCTCCAGGTCGGACAACCGCACCATATATCCGGTCACGCGTACCAGATCGTTACCGGCCACGTTGGCGGTGAACTCCCGCATTCCGGCATTGAACGCACCCAGACACAGTTGTACCACGGCCTGTGGGTTGCGTTTTACCGTCTCGTCCAGCGTCAGGATATCGCTAATCCCGGCGTGATAGTGCTTGTGGTGTGGCGCCACGCTCAGCAGGTGGCTAATCGGGTCCGGTTCCTCCCCGTAAGGCAACCGCGCGCCCGGCGTCGTACCGATATCAGAGCTTATTCCGGACTGGGCATGCAGCATCGCACGCTGTTTCCAGCCGTATTTCACCGGTGTGTTTTCAACAAACGCCGCGAGCTGCTCGCTGATGCGATACCCCAGCGCGTTGGCCTGGTCGTCTTTACCGTAACGGCCCGGTGACCCCGCTTTCTCACACAGCACGTTCACCGCTTCGGCCAGACCGTACATGCCGAACATCGGCACAAAGCGGTCGGGATCAATCAGCCCCTCTTTTACGAGGAAGCTATTCTCAAAGAAGCCGGATTTTTTATACAGAAACTCGCAGCGGGCATTGATGACGGCCAGTTGCTGCTGGCAGTAGTGGGGCAACGTACGGGTAAAAAAGTCTTCGGGCGAGTCGCTGTGTTCGGCAATGGCCTTCAGGTTAAGGCGCACCAGCGTGCTGCCACCGCCTGCCAGCGGCAGGGAGTTGTAACAACTCACGATGCCATAACGGCCTTTTGTGAAAATTTTATCATTCACTGGGCCGTTAGAAATATGGGGTTTGCTGCATTCACAGAGATTTTCGGCCACCCTGAGCAGCAGCGAATCCGGCGTGATATCGGGATCATAAATAAAGGTCAGATTCGGTGCGACCTGCTTCAGATCTGCATCAGCGCGTAAAATCGCGCGGGTAACGGGCGTGTCCGCCGGGCCAATATTGGCATGCATAAACGCATCCGGAAGCGTTCTGTCGAGATAGCGCCAGAAACGTTTTATTCGGCTATCGATTTCTTCTTGTGTTAGAATCCTAACATACGGTTGCAGTAATGCATCAAGATGACCGAGGAAGACCGGCATCGATGTGACAGAAGGAACATGGTGGTACAGGATGGTCAGCAGTGAGAGCGCGTCATCCAGATCCTTTGCCCCTTCCAGTTCCAGCCATGCCGAGCCGTTGGCGAGGAATCTGGCGTAATCAGGCAGAACATAGCGCGGTTTATAAGGCGCATGGCCTTCGAACATGTCGCAGATAAATCCCTCTTCCAGCGCGGTGCGAGCGGCCTGAGGCAGCGCGGGGTAGGGAAGATGGTTCTCCGCCTCCAGCGCCAGAAAATGACGTTTTTGCTCGGGGGTCAATACCGGGCTTGTCACAATTTGCTGGCAACGTTGTTGCAGTGCGTGAGGGCTGGCGTGGGACATATTCGCTTCCTTTATGGTTCTGCGGATGATGACCGAATTGTAGGAAGTCATCCCGGGGGGACTTTTGATCCCACACCGGGTATCGCTGCTTTAATCAGCAGCGACAGCAGTAAAATTTGAAGTTCATCTCATTACAGTAATGCAAATTTGTACGCAGTTTTCATTAACTGTGATGAATGTCGAAGTGTAAGTGCGGCTGGATGTTAGAATAGTCACAGACCGCAAGGTGAAATTTATACGGCGATGCCGTTGGAGAATGTTATGACCGATTTAACTGCAAGCAGCCTGCGCGCGTTGAAACTGATGGACCTGACCACCCTGAATGATGACGACACCAATGAGAAAGTCATCGCCCTGTGCCATCAGGCGAAAACGCCCGTCGGGAACACTGCAGCCGTCTGTATCTACCCGCGCTTTATCCCCATTGCCCGTAAGACGCTGAAAGAGCAGGGCACGCCGGATGTACGCATTGCAACCGTGACTAACTTCCCGCACGGCAATGACGACATCGAGATTGCGCTGGCTGAAACGCGCGCGGCCATCGCGTACGGTGCTGACGAAGTGGACGTGGTATTCCCGTACCGTGCGCTGATCGCCGGTAACGAGCAGGTTGGTTTTGACCTGGTGAAAGCGTGTAAAGACGCTTGTGCAGCGGCAAACGTGCTGCTGAAAGTGATCATCGAAACCGGTGAGCTGAAAGAAGAAGCGCTGATCCGTAAAGCGTCAGAAATCTCCATCAACGCGGGTGCAGATTTCATCAAAACCTCTACCGGTAAAGTGCCGGTGAACGCAACGCCGGAAAGCGCGCGCATCATGATGGAAGTGATCCGTGATATGGGCGTGGAAAAAACCGTAGGCTTCAAACCTGCGGGCGGCGTGCGCACGGCTGAAGATGCGCAGCAGTTCCTGGCGATTGCCGACGAACTGTTTGGTCCGGCGTGGGCGGATTCCCGTCACTATCGCTTTGGTGCATCCAGCCTGCTGGCGAGCCTGCTGAAAGCGCTGGGTCACGGCGACGGTAAGAGCGCAAGCAGCTACTGATTTTTATCCTGCGGCGGGCCATCCGCCGCATTTAACCTGTTTTCTCGGGGGTTACCGTGTTTCTCGCACAAGAAATTATTCGTAAAAAACGTGATGGTCATGCATTAAGCGACGAAGAGATCCGCTTCTTTATCAATGGCATTCGTGATAACACCATCTCTGAAGGGCAGATTGCTGCTCTGGCGATGACCATTTTCTTCCACGATATGTCGATGCCTGAGCGTGTATCGCTGACCATGGCGATGCGAGATTCAGGAACCGTTCTGGACTGGAAAAGCCTTAACCTCAACGGCCCGATTGTGGATAAACACTCAACCGGCGGTGTAGGTGACGTGACGTCGCTGATGCTGGGCCCAATGGTGGCGGCCTGTGGTGGTTATATCCCCATGATCTCCGGGCGTGGCCTGGGACATACCGGCGGTACGCTGGACAAACTGGAAGCCATCCCGGGCTTCGATATCTTCCCGGATGACCATCGCTTCCGCGACATTATTAAAGACGTTGGTGTGGCGATTATCGGCCAGACCAGCTCTCTTGCTCCTGCAGACAAGCGCTTCTACGCGACCCGCGATATCACCGCGACCGTTGACTCTATTCCCCTGATTACCGCCTCTATCCTCGCCAAGAAACTGGCGGAAGGCCTGGATGCGCTGGTCATGGATGTGAAAGTGGGCAGCGGCGCCTTTATGCCGACCTATGAACTTTCCGCGGCGCTGGCAGAAGCCATTGTGGGCGTCTCCAACGGTGCGGGCGTGCGTACTACCGCCCTGCTGACGGACATGAACCAGGTGCTGGCGTCCAGCGCAGGCAACGCCGTGGAAGTGCGTGAAGCCGTGCAGTTCCTCACCGGTGAATACCGGAACCCGCGTCTGCTCGATGTCACCATGGCCTTGTGCGTGGAGATGCTGATCTCCGGCAAGCTCGCCAGCGATGATGCCGACGCACGCGCCAAACTTCAGGCGGTGCTGGATAACGGCAAAGCGGCAGAGATCTTCGGCCGCATGGTAGCGGCGCAGAAAGGCCCAACCGACTTCGTGGAACACTACGCGAAATACCTGCCAACGGCGACGCTCAGCAAAGCGGTCTACGCCGATACCGAAGGCTTTGTCTCGGCGATGGATACGCGCGCGCTCGGCATGGCGGTCGTGTCGATGGGCGGCGGTCGTCGTCAGGCCTCGGACACCATTGATTACAGCGTCGGCTTTACCGATATGGCGCGTCTGGGTGACAGCGTCGATGGTCAACGTCCGCTGGCCGTGATCCACGCGAAAGATGAAGCCAGCTGGCAGGAAGCGGCGAAGGCGGTGAAAGCGGCCATTACGCTTGATGATAAAGCACCGCAAAGCACACCGACTGTCTATCGCCGTATCACCGAATAGCGGTATACTGATCTGATCGATAATTTTTGAAGCACTACGTACGGAGAACAATTATGAAACGTGCATTTATTATGGTGCTGGACTCATTCGGCATCGGCGCAACCGAAGATGCAGAACGTTTTGGTGACGTGGGTTCCGATACCATGGGTCACATCGCTGAAGCCTGTGCGAAAGGCGAAGCGGACAACGGTCGTAAAGGCCCTCTGACTCTGCCAAACCTGACCCGTCTGGGTCTGGTGAAAGCCCATGAAGGTTCTACCGGTAAAATTGCAGCCGGTATGGACGGCAATGCGGAAGTGGTAGGCGCGTACGCCTGGGCGCACGAGCTCTCTTCCGGTAAAGATACCCCGTCTGGCCACTGGGAAATCGCCGGCGTGCCGGTTCTCTTCGACTGGGGTTACTTCTCCGATCACGAGAACAGCTTCCCGCAGGAGCTGCTGGACAAGCTGGTTAAGCGTGCCAATCTGCCGGGCTACCTCGGTAACTGCCACTCTTCCGGTACCGTGATTCTGGACGAACTCGGTGAAGAGCACATGAAAACCGGCAAGCCGATTTTCTACACCTCTGCCGACTCCGTGTTCCAGATTGCCTGCCACGAAGAGACCTTTGGCCTGGATAAGCTTTACGAGCTGTGCGAAATCGCACGTGAAGAGCTGACCGAAGGCGGCTATAACATCGGTCGCGTGATTGCACGTCCGTTTATCGGTGATAAAGCGGGTAACTTCCAGCGCACCGGTAACCGTCATGACCTGGCCGTTGAACCACCGGCACCGACCGTACTGCAGAAGCTGGTTGACGAGAAAGACGGCCACGTGGTGTCCGTGGGGAAAATTGCAGACATCTATGCCAACTGCGGTATCACCAAAAAAGTGAAAGCCACTGGTCTGGATGCGCTGTTTGACGCCACCATCAAAGAGATGAAAGAAGCGGGTGACAAGACTATCGTCTTCACCAACTTCGTGGACTTCGACTCCTCCTGGGGCCACCGTCGTGACGTGGCCGGTTATGCCGCGGGACTGGAACTGTTTGACCGCCGTCTGCCGGAGCTGATGGAGCTGGTGGGGGAAGATGACATTCTGATCCTGACCGCCGACCACGGCTGCGACCCAACCTGGACCGGTACCGATCACACGCGCGAGCATATTCCTGTGCTGGTGTACGGCCCGAAAGTGAAACCTGGCTCACTGGGCCACCGTGAAACCTTCGCCGATATCGGTCAGACTATTGCGAAATACTTTGGTACGTCCGACATGGAATATGGCAAGGCCATGTTCTAAACACATCCGGGCGTATCCCCTCTCCCTCCGGGAGAGGGAGAACACCATGCAGGCCGGGCAGGCGCCGCCGCCACCCGGCAAAAACACGATAAAAGGAACTGAAGATGGCAACTCCTCACATTAATGCCGAAATGGGTGATTTCGCTGACGTCGTATTGATGCCGGGCGACCCGCTGCGCGCGAAGCATATTGCAGAAACTTTCCTCGAAGACGTGCGTGAAGTGAACAACGTTCGCGGCATGCTGGGCTTCACCGGTACGTACAAAGGCCGCAAAATCTCCGTGATGGGTCACGGTATGGGTATCCCATCCTGCTCCATCTACACCAAAGAGCTGATCACCGATTTTGGCGTGAAGAAAATCATTCGCGTAGGCTCCTGCGGTGCAGTACGTATGGACGTTAAGCTGCGTGATGTGGTTATCGGCATGGGCGCGTGCACGGACTCTAAAGTTAACCGTATGCGTTTCAAAGACCATGACTTTGCCGCCATCGCTGACTTCGGCATGGTGCGTAACGCGGTTGACGCCGCAAAAGCGCTGGGCGTAGACGCACGCGTGGGTAACCTGTTCTCTGCTGATCTGTTCTATGCACCAGACGGCGGCGAGATGTTCGACGTGATGGAAAAGTACGGCATCCTGGGTGTGGAAATGGAAGCGGCAGGGATCTACGGTGTCGCGGCTGAGTTTGGCGCGAAAGCACTGACCATCTGCACCGTGTCTGACCATATCCGTACGCACGAGCAGACGACCGCTGCTGAGCGTCAGACCACCTTCAACGACATGATCAAAATCGCGCTGGAATCCGTTCTGCTGGGCGACAAAGAGTAATGTTGTACTGCCGGGCGGCGTTCGCTGCCCGGCATGCTCTTCCCGGTTACAAATACACCACGCTGATGGTCGCCTGACCGTCAAACTCCGTATCTTCCGTTAAAGACAGATTCTTCAGATTCTCGACCGCCAGCGACACGTTCAGCGGGAAAGAGACGCTGGTGACCGCCATCGGGTCGTTTTTGCCCGCCGGCGCAACGCTCATCAGACCCAAATCTTTATTGGCGATGGTACCACCGTTGGCTTTCTGCCAGCGGCTCACGCCCGCTCCCGCGGTCACGGCCGTACGGATAGGCTCAGCGTTATTGCCGTTCGCCGTCACATCGCCTGGCGTGGTGTAGATGGAGTACGCGCCGATGTTTTTACCATCGTGCGTTTTGCCCAGCCCAAAGGTGTTCATCGCACCGCGAAGCTCACCGCCGTTAGCATTGGCGTTTTTCACCTTCAGGTTACTGCTGCCCGTGCTGGCGTTGGAATCGGTACGGTTATCCGCGATACTCCAGCCCACCTTTGTTGGCGTGGGGCAGTTGATCGTCAGCATCACCCCTTTTTCGCCCAGCTGCGTAGCCTGGGTTTGCGACAAATCGCCAATATGAATCCTGCCAAAATCGATCACGCCATTATTGCTCAGCTCCGGTACACACGAGGCACCGGCAAGCGAGGCTTTGACTTTCAGCACGGCGGTATCGCCCGCGTGTGCGGATGTGGCCGCCAGGGCCAGCGCGACAACGAGTAAACATTTTTTCATTGTTAATCCTTAACATAAATAAAAAGCATGACATTGCGGGGTATTAACCCGTCAGTATTTGTAACGGTAGTGCTTTTCTACGCTTCACGCAGGCAGGTACCTGACGCGTGAATGGGGTTATTCCTGTGTTAATAATTCCCAGGCCATATTGCTCTCAAGAAGGGTATTGTCAGCAACATGACGAAGCTGGCTGTTATTAATGACGGGAACAATCTTAAGGGTGAAGCTCATGTGTTTACCCCGCACCGGCACGGCATTTTGCCGGGCAACGAGACCTTCATTATTTTTGATAAACGCGCGTTGCGTCGGGCTGGAGGAGGGCGTAAAACCGATACGGTCCGTCGTTTTCGCCAGCGTGCAGGCATGCCCGTCAACCACCATACTGTCGGCAATAATGGCCAGTCGCCCGTCCTGACCAAAGAGAACCCCCCCGTTGACGCCGGCAGTGGACTGCACAAACAAGGCCATCACTCTCGGCTCCGGGCAGAAAACGTTGGCCGTAATTTCTTTGGCCGGCATTCGGTTCCAGTTCTTCTGCGAGGCGGCGATATCCGACGGTTTGAGTTGTCCAAACGAGACAACAGGCTGCGAAAACGTAACCTGACACTCTTCACTGGACGCGCGTGCGGAGAAGAGCAAAATCATGCTGGCAAACGCCGCGAATAAAAGGGAATAACAGGTTTTCACTGGCACATTCCTTCTGCTTTTTCGTAATAGGACTCGGTATTTTTGTCTTCGCTGAGCGAATACGTGATGTGGCAAATTTTTGCCATGTTGTCGTCCACCACATACAGGGCGGGCGCATCCGTGGCGTCGGGAATAAACACGCTGCCGTTATCCATTACGCTGACGATATAACGGCTGTCTTTATCCACCACGCTAAGCCCTCTGGCGAGCCATGACCCGTCAGGGCGTTTCACGCTCAGCATTAGACGACGCGTGTTCAGCACGTGGAAATCCACCTGCGCGAATGAGCCGTAAGCTGCGGAAACGGTCTGTATCCCGTTCGATAAATCCATTCCCTGTGGCAGGGAGCTGGCATCAATGACAATCTGAGAGGTTTGCCACTCGCGCAGACCCGGCACCACGGCTTGTCCCCACGCATCGGTCCAGACGGTTCCATCGGGCGTGGTGATTTGAATACCGCTTTCCGGCTCGCTTAATCGCGCAATGCCAAAGGTGTCTTTAATCGGGTAGGGTGCAAACGTAATGCCATGACCATGCAGGGCGATGCCGCCGCTGAGGGAGGTGCTGTAATTATGCTGGTTCCCGTCATTCAGCCCTGCGGCCATGCCCAGCTGTGCGTAGTGCAGGTTGGTGCTGACATTGCCGTTAAACGACTGGGTCTTGTCCTGATTGTCGCGATCGACCGAGAGGTTGTAATTGGTGTTTTGACCCCACGATCCGCTATCCTGAATACCGAGGTTTTGTTTTTCACCCTGGCTGCGCATATAGGTACTGATGCGCTCAGTGCCAAACGGAATGACCAGATTAAGATAGAGCAGGTCGCCATCACTTGTGCCGCCCTTCTCCGTCTCACTGCTGCTGAGGGCGTGCTGCCAGTTCACTGAGAGCGACGTGTGCCCCAGACTCTTGCCCCAGGAGACCATCAGGTAGCGGGAGCTACTGCTCTCTTCATCCCCGGCATTCTCGCTGTACTGGAATGAAAGCGAGCCAACCCACGCGTTGTTCCAGTTGAGGCTGGTATTCCAGGCGCTTTGATAGCGCTGGGATTCAGCGTCCATCGCCTCGTTTAACTCCCGGTAGCCGGTGCTGTAGGTTGATGCGCTGACCCCAAGCGTGAGTTGCTCGGGCAGGGAAAGGTGACTTTGCAATTCTATCTTGCGGCCATTTTGTTGACCGTAGAACTGCGCGCGGCTCATCTGAACGCTGGGAGAAAGCAGCCAGTATTCGGCTGGCGACCATTCCAGCATCGCCCCGAGGGCCTGATACTGCTCTGCCAGCACGCCCGCCGTGACGCCGGTGAGCTGGGGCGTAAACCGGGTTCCGTCAGAAAAATTAAATACCCAGGGCGACCCTTGTTCATCCCCGGTATCGCGAACTTTACCCAACGAGACGCTGAGCCCTTCAGTGCGCGTCATCCCGCTCACGTTCAGTGAGGAGGAGGGAACCGTAAACGTCGTGGTGGAACCGTCGGTTTCGACCACGCTGATGTCCAAATCCACGTTGCCACGCACCACCGGGACATCGGTCAGAGTAAACGGACCGGCATTCACCAGCGAAGAGTAGATAACCTGCCCGGACTGACGAACGTCAACGCGCGCCTGGTTGGTGCGGGCGATGCCGGAAATGGTCGTCGCCGGAATATTCGGTTGCAGGCCCGTTTCCGGCATGAACTGTACGCCATTAATTTGTGCGCCACTGAACAGCGCCGAGTTGACGTTAATCTGCCCCGCCTGAATGCGAAGTTTCCGTTCTTCGAAGACGTGTTCCGCGTAGGTATAGAGATTCTCTGTGCTGCGGGTTCCGTTATCGTCGGTCAGGATAAAGTTGCTGCGCAGCGTCCAGTTCGCCACGTTGAGACCGGCGCCAATATTGCCCTGGGAAAAGGTACTGTTTCCGCCGCTGCCGTACTCGTTGTAGTTGCTGAACGCACTGTAATTGATAAGACCCGCCGCACCGCCGTGCGCGTAGTATTTCGCGGCATAAAAACCATTGTCCATCGCCTCTGCGGGAACATAAATCTCAAGCGACTCCGCGTTGGGCAGCAGCGTGACGGTGGCCGTCGGGTAATCTTGCAGAAGATTATGGCAGGGCTCTTTTGCATCGATATTCAGCGGAAGAAGACCTGCCGCACGGGTAAAGTCATCATCCAGACACAGTTGCCCTTCCTCTCCCACGCGGATCGCAAGCGTGCCTTTATCGACGCCGTTAATTTTTACCTGCACGGCATGCGGCCCCGGCAGGTATCGCTGGGCCTGGGAGAAGTAGTGGGCGAGGTTGGTGCTGATACCGCGGGTCGCCAGAATATCGGTATTAAAATCCATACCGGCCGCCGATACCGACTGGGCGGGCAATGTCAAAGCCCCCAGTATGGCGGCGCGAAGCGTCTGATTACGCAAAGAGAACTCAATCACCAAAACATCCCTGTCTTACTGGCGCGTCAGGGAAGCGGTAAAGCTCTCAACTTCAATCCCGTAGCGGCTGGCCGGATTGAACTCAATGGCGTTATCGGTGCCGTTAACCGGGGTGTCGGTCTGCACCGTCATGGTCTCTCCCGGCAGGATAAACGTCTTGTTGACCAGACCTTCCGTATGCGAAGGCAGTAAGGTGACAGAGGTGGAGAAACGGACCACGTAGGCGGACGGATTCTGCACCTTGACCTCTTTCCCGGTGACTGACCAGGTCAGTAATTTCCAGGCGTCGGTGACCACCGGCAGATCTTTGGGATGGATCAGGACCGGTAAATCCTGACGCAGGTTGATCCCGACCTTCACGTTTTTATCCGTGCTCTTGGGCGGAATACCTTCGAACACCACGCGTTTGTACTGTTCAACGCTAAGCGGTTTGTCGGTTTCAAGAATAAAGCGAACCTGTTGCTCCTGGCCTGGCTCGAGGCGCACCACCGGCTGGGTGACGTTGAGTTTTACCCCCTGGTCGCCCCCGATATCCCGGATGGAGGTATAAAGCAGGGTGGGAATGCTGTCGGTGTTTTTCACGCTCATGACGCCGCCGTGGTTCGCTTCGTCAATCAGCAGCAGGGTGGTTTCAGGCACCATTCCGGCGGCAAAAAGCGAAGCCGGAAGGGCGAGGCACAGTGAGCAGATCAAACGTGTTGATGTGTGGATCGTAGACATAGTGGGTTTCATTCGCTGGTCAGGAAAAAAACTCCCCATGTAACTGGAGAGTTTTGCGTCAGGGGGCTGGATTAGAGGTAAACCAGGGTGATCGTTGACTGGCCTTCAAGCTCGGTTTTGTCGGTCAGGGTCAGCTTGTCGCTTGGGGCTACGGCCAGCGCAATCTTCAGCGGGAATGCCGCGCTCATGAAGGCTAAAGGTGCACGCTGGCCGCTTTTGGAAACGGTCATGACGTCGGTGCCATCGTTGGAGAGGATGCCGCTGGTCCACATGTTCATCCAGCTTCTGCTGCTGATCGTGCCGCCGGTATAGAGGGTAGCCGCGATAGGCTGTACCGCCGCGCCGTCTGCGGTAACGGAGGTCAGGTAGGTAGAAATGGCATACGCACCGATGTTCTCGCCGGCGCTGGTTTTACCTACGCCGTTCAGTTGGCTGGAGCCAGATGCCTGGCCACCGTTTGCGGTAGCGTTATCCACGTGGAACTGGTTGGCTGGCAGGCTGGCACCGGCGTTGGAGTCCGCGCGATCGTCGTGAAGCGTCCAGCCCACGCGTGTGGCGGACTGGCACTTGATGGTCAGGGTGACATCTTTATGACCTGCCTGATATGGCACGCTGGAGGAGAGGGAGTCCAGACCGATTTCACCGAAGTTGGCCAGACCCCCGTTGCTGATTTCCGGCACGCAGCCTGCGCTGGTCAGTGAGCCCTGTACTTTGAGCATGGCGGTCGGTTCTGCGCAAACGGCTGTTGCCGCCATGGATAGCACGGTGGCAAGAAGAAGCTTTTTCATTGTTATTCCTTAACCTGAAAGAGAGTGACTAAAAAAGATATTTTTAGTCCGCAAAGTGCTTGCATGAATACACGTGTTAAATAACAAGCGCCGCTGATTCTATTAATGATTCACAGAATGCAATAATTAGATTTTCTAACGAGCACATTGAGATTTTATTAAGTCATTACAATCAGATATGAATGGATTTATATTCTGCTTTAAAACGGCGGAATATCTCCGCCGGAGAAAAGAAAACATGACCTTAACGTATCAGAGATAAACCAGCGTAATGGTGGTTTCGCCGCTCAGTTGAGCTTCATCAGTCGTGGTCAGGCGATCGGTATTCACAATGGCCATCGAGACTTTAAACGGGAAGACGACGTTGGTAATCGCCAGCGGAGAAGATTTGCCTGGGGTGGTCGCCGTCATAATTTCTGCGTTACCGTTGGCAATAATACCGGTACTCAGGTTACGCCACATGTATTCGCCATTGCTGTTGACGTACGCCGGGGCATAAATGGCCTGAGCCGGAAGACCATTGGCGGTAACTTCATTCACGCGCGTTGCGATGGCATACGCCCCAATCTTTTCGCCCGCCGCCGTGGTGCCAACGCCATAGGTCGTACCAGCGCCCCAGGCATCACCCCCGTTATCCGCCGCATCGCGGATGTAGAACTGGCTGGACGTCAGGTCATTTGCCGCATTGGTATCTTCTTTATTGTCCGCGATGCTCCAGGCCACTTTGGTCGCTGAAGGGCAGGTAATGGTTAACGACATGTCCTTTTGACCCATCTGATTCGTCTGGGTAGGCGAAAGTTGATCCAGGGCAATGGTGCCAAAATCGATAGAACCGCCATTGCTTAATTCAGGCGTACAGGACGCATTATTCATTTTGCCCTTCACCTTCATCACAACGGTAGAGTCGGCGAGCGCAGCGTGAGAAGCCACGGCAATCAGAGTGGCGAGAAGAAGTTTTTTCACTGTTATTCCTTAACCAAAAAGTGGACATTTTCTTGTGTGCGTGTAATTAACGTATTGATTCACAAGCGCGGGAATTCTATTAATGGTCAGAGTTATTTGTGAAATGAGAAATTCTACACTCGGTTGTGAGTTTAATTAAGGGCTGTAAATACAATCATGTATGTATTTACGTCTTGCGAATAATATGATGGATGCAGTATGAATAAAGGAATAAAAAACGGCGAATTAAATTCGCCGTCAGAGATACGTTATCGCCTGAGCGATAATTTAATTAGAGGTATTTCAGCGTAATGGTCGCCTGACCATCCAGTTCGGTATCTTCGGTAATGCTCAGTCTGTTGGTATTCCTGATTGCCATGGAGACTTTCATTGGGAATACGGCTTCGGTAAAGGCCATCGGCACGAGTTCACCCGGTTTGGCGACGGACATGGTTTCGTAGTCATCCAGAACAAGACGACCCGTCGTATTTTTATTCCATTTAGTCAGATTAGTGCCTCCCGCGGTAATCGCATCAGCAGGTGCGCCGTCTACCGTGACATATGGCAGGTTGGTATACACTGCCCATCCGCCAATCTTCTGGCCCTCTTTGGTAAAACCTAAACCGCTTGTGTACTGAGGGCTGAATGTCGAGCTGCCATCAACGGCAGAATCATCGACTTCAATATAATGGCCATCAGCCAGACTGTCTTTGCGGTTGTCGTACATTGTCCAGCCGACTTTGGTCGCAGAATTACAGGTAATTGTCATGGTGATATCACGCTGGCCGAGCTGGTTATCCTCAGTCGCGCTCAGTGAGCCCATTGATATTTTGCCATAATCTACTGCACCGCCGTTGCTCATTGTAGGAGTACATGACGCGTTGGTCAGTTTGCCTTTCACTTTCATGACGGCGGTGTTAGCCGCATGGGCTGCGGTCATGGACGTTGCCGCAGCGATGGCCGCGACAAGAAGAATTTTTTTCATTGTTGTTCCTTAACGAAGAGAAATTATAGAACTGTCGACTAGTAATGTAATCAATAGGTTTTATATATGGGTATAACCACGGGCGGTAGTATATTGTGGCTGCTCTAAATGGTGTATTTAGAATTTCTAAACGGGCAGTAATGAAAATATAAAAGCATAGATGGTGTGAATATTTTCACGCATTTTACGGGCATATTTCCGCTTTTATTGTTCAATTTATTATTGAAAGTTATTAGCGGTTTTCGTAAGGCCGGGAAGCATTCAATGCCCTTCCCGACGATAATATAATATTTTTTAATAAGATGGGGCAGGCTGGATCCCTGAAGCCTGCTTAAAAAATAAGAATAAGAGGTTATCGCGTAAACAGGTTACATCACTCACCCGGCGAAGCACGCCGGGCAACATAGTTTAGCGTACGGCCTGCGAAAGCCAGGCAGAAAGCTCGCCCAGCTCGATTGCCTGATCGGGGAACTCGCCACGTAACGCCTCACATGTCAGCTGCACCGTGTCGGCACGATACAGGCAGCCCTGTAAGCGGCTGGCCAGCGCCTCCAGCGGCGCAGGGTTCAGGCTGTCCGTAAAGACCTGTGCCCGGGTAATGTGGCCTTTTTCCACGTCAAAATGAAGCTCCACGCCGCCCCAGGTGAAGCGCTCGTCCAGCAGGTGCGAGAAGGCCGGCGCCTGACCAAAGTTCCACTCCCAGCTGCTCTGACGGGCAAAGGTTTCCGCAAAGTTTGGCAGGTCAGGGGTGTTATCCGGGGAGATCACTTCGGCTTCGACCCGCTCGCCGTAGTGATCGAAAAACGCTTCGCGGATGGCATCGCAGATCTGTTCGTGGGTGATGCCCGGCAGTAATTCGATCAGGTTGGCGACGCGGCCTCGCACGGAGGTGATACCTTTGGCCTGCAGCTTTTTCTTATCGGGATTAAGGTAATTCGCAAGACGGCTGAGGTCGGCGTTCAGCAACAATGTCCCGTGATGGAATCCCCGGTCCAGGGTTTCACGGTAGGCGGAGCCGGAGACTTTGCGATCCCCGTCGGGGGTTTTGACGACCAGATCGTTGCGGCCTGACGCTTCGGCAGTCACGCCCAGCGATGTCAGGGCGTTAAGCACAATCGCGGTAGAAATGGTTTTATCGTATTCAGGTTTGCCCGCCATAAAGGTAAAGCAGGTATTGCCGAGGTCGTGAAATACCGCGCCGCCGCCGCTGCTGCGTCGCGCCAGGCGGACGTTATCCTCTTCCATACGCCGGGTATTACACTCTTTCCAGGGATTCTGCGCACGGCCAATCACCACCGTATCGGCGTTGCGCCATAAAAATAACACCCGTTGAGTGGCTGGCATCTGACGGAAGATGCACTCTTCTACCGCGAGATTGAACCAGGGATCGTGAGAGTCAGAGATAAGCAGGCGTAACGTCGTCATGGCAAAGTTCCTTTTCCGAATCGTAAGCCTACTTTATCACTATTCTTTCTTATCGCCCTCGTCCTCTTCGGGCACCGATTTACTGGCGGTCAGGAGGAAAGGCGATTGCTGCCAGCGGGTGCGTTTACCCTGCAGCAGCGTGCGTGCCAGCACCACACCGATGGCCAACGAGAGCAGCAGCATCAGGCGCAAAATATTGGTGGTGTTGTCCACCTGTTTTGCTTCGGTGGGCAGGGTGTGGGTGTCGAGCGTCAGGCGCAAATACCCGAGCGGACCATTTTTCCCCTGCACGGGTTCGACGATCTGCTGATTGAAATAGCCGCCGGCTTTTTTGCCGTCCAGCGCCAGCCTGTCACGGACGTCAACGTGCTCACCGGCACGGGCGATCAAGTCGCCCTGTTCGTCGTAGACACCGGCATCAAGAATGCGGCTGTTTTCGGTTAACTGGCGTAATATCTGACCTATGCGCTTCTCGTCCGGCGTTTCGGTGCGCATCGCCGGGGCGATGTTGAGCGTGACCTGACGCGCCAGAGTTCGCGCCAGTTCCTCAAACTGCGGGTTACGTTGCCGCTGGTGATTCTGGCTGAACCACGATGCTCCTTGCATCAGCGCGACCAAGAGTGCGAGACATATCAGGACAATCACGGCACGATGAAGTCGGAATTTCAGTTTTGCGCGAGCCATATTCCACCTGCTGAAAATTTACGGCTTAATGTTGCCAGAAGTGATGGTTACAAGGTAGCCTCATGCGTTATTTTCCCTCTGGAACCTTCCGGCGCGAACGAATTCACAGGAGCTTCAATGCCGAACATTACCTGGTGCGACCTGCCTACGGATGTCTCTTTATGGCCAGGATTGCCGCTCTCTTTAAGTGGTGATGAGGTGATGCCTCTGGATTACCACGCTGGCCGTAGCGGCTGGCTGCTGTACGGACGCGGCCTGGACAAGCAACGCCTGACCCAATATCAAACCAAACTGGGTGCAGCGATGGTCATCGTGGCGGCCTGGTGCGTAGAGGATTATCAGGTCATCCGCCTGGCAGGTTCGCTGACGCAGCGCGCGACCCGCCTGGCGCATGATGCCGGCCTGGACGTGGCGCCTCTCGGCAAAATTCCACACCTGAAAACGCCGGGTCTGCTGGTGATGGACATGGATTCCACCGCCATCCAGATCGAGTGCATCGACGAGATCGCCAGGCTTGCCGGCAGCGGCGAGCTGGTGGCCGATGTGACCGAACGCGCGATGCGCGGCGAGCTGGATTTCACCGCCAGTCTGAGACAGCGCGTGGCGACCCTGAAAGGGGCGGATGCGAACATCCTGCGCCAGGTGCGTGATGAGCTGCCGTTAATGCCGGGGCTGACGCAGTTGGTGCTGAAGTTAGAAACGCTGGGCTGGAAAGTGGCTATCGCCTCGGGCGGGTTCACCTTCTTCGCCGACTACCTTCGCGACACGTTGCGCCTGACCACCGTAGTGGCGAATGAGCTGGAAATCATGGACGGAAAGCTGACCGGCCAGGTGATCGGCGATATCGTGGATGCCCAGTACAAAGCCAATACCCTGACCCGTCTGGCGGAAAAATATGAAATTCCTGTCGTCCAGACCGTTGCCATCGGTGATGGCGCGAACGACCTGCCGATGATCAAAGCGGCAGGCCTTGGCATTGCCTACCATGCCAAGCCTAAAGTGAATGAAAAGACGGAAGTCACCATCCGTCATGCTGACCTGATGGGGGTGTTCTGCATTCTCTCCGGCAGCGTGAATCAGAAATAACGAGGTAAACCGTGGCGAAAGCTCCAAAACGCGCATTTGTCTGTAATGAATGTGGTGCGGATTATCCGCGCTGGCAGGGGCAATGTAGCGCCTGTCATGCCTGGAACACCATCACCGAAGTGCGTGGTGTGGCGGCTTCGCCGAGCGTGGCCCGCAATGAACGCCTGAGCGGTTATGCCGGCAACGCCGGTGTCGCGAAAGTGCAAAAGCTCTCGGATATTAGCCTCGAAGAGCTGCCGCGTTTCTCGACCGGCTTCAAAGAGTTTGACCGTGTGCTCGGCGGGGGAGTGGTGCCGGGCAGTGCGATCCTGATCGGCGGTAACCCGGGAGCGGGTAAATCAACACTGCTGTTGCAAACGCTCTGCAAGCTCGCCGAACAGATGAAAACCCTGTACGTCACCGGTGAAGAGTCCCTGCAGCAGGTGGCGATGCGTGCGCACCGTCTTGGCCTGCCAACCGGCAACCTCAACATGCTTTCGGAAACCAGCATCGAGCAAATCTGCATGATTGCCGAAGAAGAGCAGCCGAAGCTGATGGTTATCGACTCCATTCAGGTGATGCACATGGCGGATATCCAGTCTTCACCGGGGAGCGTGGCGCAGGTGCGTGAAACCGCCGCCTATCTCACGCGCTTTGCCAAAACGCGCGGTGTGGCGATTGTGATGGTCGGCCACGTCACGAAAGATGGCTCGCTGGCAGGGCCGAAAGTGCTGGAGCACTGTATCGACTGCTCCGTCATGCTCGACGGCGATGCCGATTCCCGTTTCCGTACGTTGCGCAGCCACAAAAACCGTTTTGGTGCGGTGAACGAGTTGGGCGTGTTTGCCATGACCGAGCAGGGGCTGCGTGAAGTCAGCAACCCGTCTGCCATCTTCCTCAGCCGGGGCGATGAAGTGACCTCCGGTAGCTCGGTGATGGTGCTCTGGGAAGGGACGCGTCCGCTGCTCGTGGAAATTCAGGCGCTGGTGGATCACTCAATGATGGGTAACCCACGGCGTGTGGCCGTTGGCCTGGAACAAAACCGCCTGGCGATCCTGTTGGCCGTACTGCACCGCCACGGCGGCCTGCAGATGGCGGATCAGGACGTGTTCGTCAACGTGGTCGGCGGGGTCAAAGTCACTGAGACCAGTGCGGATCTGGCGCTGCTGCTGGCAATGGTCTCCAGCCTGCGTGACAGACCGCTGCCGCAGGACCTGGTGGTGTTTGGTGAAGTGGGTCTGGCCGGGGAGATACGCCCGGTGCCAAGCGGCCAGGAGCGCATCTCCGAGGCGGCGAAGCACGGCTTTCGCCGCGCCATTGTGCCCGCCGCCAACGTGCCGAAAAAAATCCCGGAAGGGATGCAGGTCTTTGGCGTGAAGAAACTCGCAGATGCGTTAAATGTCTTTGACGACTTATAATTACGTATTCGATTTTGCAGGAGGCACCGTAATTTATGTCATCATTTGACTACATCAAGACCGCAATCCGCCAGAAAGGCTGCACGCTGCAGCAGGTGGCGGATGCCAGCGGCATGACCAAAGGCTACCTGAGCCAACTGCTGAACGCCAAAATCAAAAGCCCCAGCGCACAAAAGCTGGAAGCGTTGCACCGCTTTCTGGGGCTTGAATTCCCGCGTATGCAAAAGAACGTCGGCGTGGTATTTGGCAAGTTTTACCCGCTGCATACCGGGCACATCTATCTTATCCAGCGTGCCTGTAGCCAGGTGGACGAGCTGCATATCATCATGGGTTACGATGAAACCCGCGACCGTCAGCTGTTCGAGGACAGCGCCATGTCGCAGCAGCCAACCGTGCCGGATCGCCTGCGCTGGCTGCTGCAGACCTTTAAGTACCAGAAAAACATTCGTATTCATGCTTTTAATGAAGAGGGCATGGAGCCGTATCCGCACGGCTGGGATGTGTGGAGCAATGGCGTCAAAGCGTTCATGGACGAAAAAGGGATCACCCCGAACTGGATCTACACCTCTGAAGAGTCCGATGCGCCGCAGTTCCGCGAGCATCTGGGCATTGAAACCGTGCTGATCGATCCAAAGCGTACCTTTATGAACATCAGCGGGGCGCTGATCCGCGAAAACCCGTTCCGCTACTGGGATTACATCCCAACCGAGGTAAAACCGTTCTTTGTGCGCACTGTTGCGATTCTGGGCGGCGAGTCGAGCGGGAAATCGACGCTGGTCAACAAGCTGGCCAACATCTTTAACACCACCAGTGCGTGGGAGTACGGGCGTGATTACGTCTTCTCACATCTGGGCGGTGACGAGATGGCGTTGCAGTACTCCGACTACGATAAAATCGCGCTCGGTCATGCGCAGTACATTGATTTCGCGGTGAAATACGCCAATAAAGTGGCCTTCATTGATACCGATTTCGTCACCACCCAGGCGTTCTGCAAAAAATACGAGGGACGCGAGCATCCGTTTGTGCAGGCGCTGATAGACGAATACCGCTTTGACCTGGTGATTTTGCTCGAAAACAATACCCCGTGGGTTGCCGACGGGATCCGCAGCCTCGGCAGTTCCGTCGACAGAAAAGAGTTCCAGAGCATGCTCATCGACATGCTGCACGAAAATAACGTGGAGTTTGTGCATGTGGAGGAGTCAGATTACGACAGCCGTTTCCTGCGCTGCGTAGAGCTGGTGAAAGAGATGATGGGGGAGCAGGGGTAATTCCCTCATCCTAACCCTCTCCTGAGGGAGAGGGCCGGTGTGAGGGGGAACCCCCCCCTCAATACTCAACCACCACTTTGCCACGCATATGCCCGTCCAGCACTTTTCGGTGCGCTTCGGTGATGCTTTCGACGCTCAGCCCGTGTAGCGTTTCGCTCAGTGAGCTTTCCACCACGCCGTTATCCACCAGCTTCGCAACCTCGTTTAAGATCTCGCCCTGACGCGCCATGTCGGCGGTCTGGTACATGCTGCGGGTGTACATAAACTCCCAGTGCAGCGCGGCGGATTTGGATTTCAGCTTATCCTGGTTCAGCGGATGTGCGTTCTCAACGATGGAGCAGATATGCCCCTGCGGTGCGATCAGTTCACTGACGGCATCCCAGTGGCCGTCGGTATCATTGAGAATGAAAATGTAATCCACAAACGTCAGGCCCTGTTTAGCCAGTTCACCTTTCAGGTCACGGTAATTCACCACGTGATCGGCACCGCGATCGCGACACCACTGAGCAGAATCTTCCCGCGAGGCGGTCGCGACGATCTTCACGTTGCTGCGATGTTTCGCAAACGGGATCGCCAGCGATCCTACGCCGCCCGCGCCGCCAATAATGAGCAGCGTTTTGTCCGGGCCGGCATCCTGGATATTCAGCCGTTCAAACAATCCTTCCCAGGCGGTGAGGGCGGTTAACGGCAAGGCGGCTGCGGCAGCCCAGCCGAGGCTTACCGGCTTATGCCCGACAATGCGCGCATCGATCAGCTGATGGGTGGTATTGCTGCCCGGGCGGGTAATATCGCCCGCGTACCACACTTCATCCCCCGGTTTAAAACCGCTAACGCCTGCACCCACGGCTTTCACAATGCCGCTGGCGTCCCAGCCGAGAACGCGTGGTTCCGTCAGGCCGCTTCTGACGATGCCCGCGTGAACTTTGGTATCGACCGGGTTGATGGAAACGGCTTTTACCTCAACCAGCAGATCGTGCTCGCCGGGCTGCGGCATCGGTTGGGTAATTTCAATGAAATCAGCAGGACTGTCTGGATTAACGGCAATGGCTTTAACTGACATGGTGAGCTCCTTTAGGGAAAGCGTGTTGTTGAGACTAGTCTATTAAGTGCTCAGTCGCGTGATAAGATGGACAATTAAGAACGAAGTGTTCGTGCAGGATGAACAATCATGTTTAAACAACTTCAGGATATGGCGCTGTTTGCGCTGGTGGCAGAGTTGGGCAGCTTTACCGCGGCGGCGCAGAAAGCTGAGCTGCCGAAATCCAGCGTCAGCCAGCGAATCAGCCAGCTTGAGCAGCAGGTGGGGATCCGCTTGCTCAATCGTACTACGCGCAGGCTGAACCTGACGTTCGCCGGCGAGCACTATCTGGTTCACTGCCGTGAGATGCTGGCGGCAAGTGAACGGGCGGAGTACGCCATTCAGCGGCTGCGTGAAAACCCCAGCGGTCGGCTGCGCATCACCTGCCCGGCCGGGATCGGCGCGACGCTGCTGGCGCATTTGAATGCGGAGTTCCAGCTCCGCTATCCGGACGTTTCGCTTGACGTGTCCATTTCTGACGACGTGCTCGACCTGGTCGAGTCAGGTTTTGACGTGGCGCTGCGTACCGGTAAGCCGCAGGACTCCTCCCTGATTGGCCGTATGATCGGTCATTGCCCGCGTTATATGCTGGCCTCACCGGCTTACCTGGCGCGCCGGGAGCCGCTGACGCATCCCCGGCAGCTGGTGGAACACCGCTGTATTACCCACAAGGCGTGGTCTGAGTGGCTGCTGCAAAGCGAAAGTGAGGATTACCGTTATCTGCCGGATAACGCCCATCTGACGGATAATCTGGTGTATGCGCGCGAATGTGCCATCGCCGGCGCCGGGATCACGCTGCTTCCCGCTTTTTTGCTTGAGGATAAGGTTGAAAAGGGCGCGCTGGTGAAGGTGCTGCCGGAGTGGAACGTCGAGGGGAACGATCTGTGGCTGGCTTACCCGAGCCGCAAGCTGAACTCGCCGGCGCTGATGCGTTATATCGACTTTGCGATGCAGTGTGATGAGGTGAAGCGGTTTTACGTGGGTGGGTGAACGGTGCGTCACTCACAGGGTGTAGGAACAAACAAAAAAAACGGCAACTGACGTTGCCGTTTTACATTTATTTCGCGATACGTTTGTACTTAATACGTTTCGGCTCCAGCGCATCCGCGCCCAGAGTACGTTTCTTGTACTCTTCGTATTCGGTGAAGTTACCTTCGAAGAACTCCACTTTCCCTTCGTCCTGGTAGTCCAGGATGTGGGTTGCGATACGGTCAAGGAACCAACGGTCGTGCGAGATAACCATTGCACAGCCCGGGAACTCCAGCAGGGCGTTTTCCAGTGCGCGCAGGGTTTCAATGTCCAGGTCGTTGGTCGGTTCATCGAGCAGCAGCACGTTACCGCCAACCTGCAGCAGTTTGGCCAGGTGCAGACGACCACGTTCACCACCGGAGAGCTCGCCCACGCGTTTACCCTGGTCGGTGCCTTTGAAGTTAAAGCGGCCAACGTAAGCGCGGCTTGGCATTTCAGTGTTACCGATACGCATGATATCCAGGCCACCGGAGACTTCTTCCCACACGGTTTTGCTGTTATCCATGGCGTCACGGAACTGGTCAACGGAAGCCAGTTTCACGGTTTCACCCAGAGTGATTGAACCACTGTCTGGCTGTTCCTGACCGGACATCATGCGGAACAGGGTGGATTTACCCGCGCCGTTCGGACCGATGATCCCCACGATGGCACCTTTCGGTACGGAGAAGGTCAGGTCGTCAATCAGCAGGCGATCGCCATAAGACTTACGCAGATTGGTGACTTCAACCACTTTATCCCCCAGACGTGCACCAGGCGGAATAAACAGTTCGTTGGTCTCATTACGTTTCTGGTATTCGGTGTTGTTCAGCTCTTCAAAGCGTGCCAGACGGGCTTTGCCCTTAGACTGACGGCCTTTAGCGCCCTGACGAACCCACTCCAGCTCTTTCTCGATAGACTTACGACGCGCGGCTTCCTGAGAGGCTTCCTGCGCCAGACGCTGGTCTTTTTGCTCCAGCCAGGAGGAGTAGTTGCCTTCCCATGGAATGCCTTCACCACGGTCAAGCTCCAGGATCCAGCCTGCAACGTTGTCGAGGAAGTAACGGTCGTGGGTGATCGCCACAACGGTGCCTTCGAAATCGTGCAGGAAACGCTCCAGCCATGCCACGGATTCCGCATCCAGGTGGTTGGTCGGTTCGTCGAGCAGCAGCATGTCTGGCTTTTCCAGCAGCAGACGGCACAGCGCCACGCGGCGGCGTTCACCCCCGGAGAGGTTCGCGATTTTCGCATCCCAGTCTGGCAGACGCAGGGCGTCAGCGGCGCGCTCGAGCTGCACGTTCAGGTTGTGGCCGTCATGCGCCTGGATAATCTCTTCAAACTTGCCTTGCTGAGCGGCCAGTTTATCGAAGTCCGCATCCGGTTCAGCGTATTTGGCATACACTTCATCCAGACCTTTCAGTGCGTTAACGACGTCAGAAACCGCCTCTTCAACGGATTCACGAACGGTGTGTTCCGGGTTGAGTTGAGGCTCCTGCGGCAGGTAGCCAATTTTGATGCCAGGCTGCGGACGGGCTTCACCTTCGATGTCTGTATCGATGCCGGCCATGATGCGCAGCAGGGTGGACTTACCGGCACCGTTGAGACCCAGAACACCGATTTTTGCGCCCGGGAAGAAGCTCAGCGAGATATTTTTAAGAATATGACGTTTCGGCGGGACAACTTTGCCGACACGATGCATGGTATAAACGAATTGAGCCACGTTGGACTTCGCCTCTTTTATCGTGATGAGAAAGAATATCAGCCTCGAAGTGTAGCCTTTTTCCCGTCCTAATCCCAGCCAGGAACGTCGGGAGTGTTAAAACGCGCAAGAAAGGTAAAAAAGTGTCCGCGACGTGGCGCGTTGCAGGATGCCTGGTTAGCATAAGTTAATTAGACTTTGACGTGGCAAGACGCTGCAATTGACGAAAAAACAATGAGGAAGAGCTTGTGGGAAAAGCCAAACAGGTGGTCTGGCGTCTGCTGGCTGCCAGCGTATGCGTGATGGCGGCAAGCCAGGCGGTGCATGCCGATTCACTGGATGAACAACGTAATCGCTACGCCCAGATTAAACAGGCGTGGGACAATAAGCAGATGGATACCGTGCAGGCGCTGATGCCGACCTTAAAAGCGTATCCACTCTATCCGTATCTGGAGTATCGGCAGATCACTGACGATCTCATGAATCAACCCACGGTCACCGTGAATAACTTTATTCAGGCGAACCCGACGCTGCCGCCCGCGCGAACGCTGCAGTCTCGTTTTGTGAACGAGCTGGCACGTCGTGAAGACTGGCGTGGGCTGCTGGCGTTTAGCCCGGAAAAACCGAACACCACCGAAGCCCAGTGTAACTATTACTATGCGAAGTGGGTTACCGGACAGCAGGAAGAGGCCTGGGCGGGCGCGAAAGATCTGTGGTTGACCGGAAAAAGCCAGCCAAATGCCTGTGATTCCCTCTTTGGCGCATGGCGTGCGTCAGGTAAGCAGGATCCGCTGGCGTACCTTGAACGTATTCGCCTGGCGATGAAAGCCGGAAACACGCGGCTGGTTACCACGCTTGCGGGACAAATGCCGTCTGATTATCAGACGATCTCAACCGCCGTCATCGCCCTGGCGAACGATCCGAACAGCGTACTGACCTTTGCCCGCAGCACCGGCGCGACCGATTTTACCCGCCAGATGGCCGCGGTGGCTTTTGCCAGCGTGGCGCGTGACGACGTGGAAAATGCGCGGCTGATGATCCCGCAGCTGGTGCAGGCGCAGCAGCTCAATGAAGATCAAACTCAGGAGCTGCGCGACATTGTGGCGTGGCGACTGATGAGCACCGATGTAACCGACGAGCAGGCGCGCTGGCGAGACGATGCGATTATGCGTTCGAACTCCACGTCGCTGGTGGAGCGCCGCGTGCGTATGGCGCTGGGGACGGGCGATCGCCGGGGGCTGAATACCTGGCTTGCGCGTCTGCCAATGGACGCCAAAGAGAAAGACGAATGGCGTTACTGGCAGGCGGATCTGCTGATGGAGCGCGGGCGTGACGATGAAGCCAAAGAGATCCTTCATGCGCTGATGCAGCAGCGTGGGTTCTATCCGATGGCGGCCGCGCAGCGTCTGGGTGAGGAGTACACGTTCCGCATTGATAAAGCCCCTGCTAACGCCAACCCGGCGTTGACTCAGGGGCCAGAAATGGCGCGCGTTCGCGAGCTGATGTACTGGAACATGGACAATACCGCCCGTAGCGAATGGGCGAATCTGGTGACCAGCCGTACGACCGATGAGAAGGCACAGCTTGCCCGCTATGCCTTTGATAACCACTGGTGGGATCTGAGCGTGCAGGCAACGATCGCCGGCAAGCTGTGGGATCATCTCGAAGAGCGTTTCCCGCTGGCCTATAAAGATCTGTTTGAGCGCTACACCAGAGGTAAAGACATTCCGCAAAGCTACGCCATGGCCATTGCCCGTCAGGAGAGTGCGTGGAACCCGAAAGTCCGTTCCCCGGTCGGGGCCAGCGGCCTGATGCAGGTGATGCCGGGAACCGCGACGCACACGGTGAAGATGTTTAACATCCCGGGATACAGCAGCCCGTCACAGCTGCTGGATCCGGAGACCAACATCAACATCGGTACCAGCTACCTGCAGTATGTTTATCAGCAGTTCGGCAATAACCGCATCTTCTCCTCAGCGGCGTATAACGCAGGCCCGGGCCGCGTGCGCACCTGGCTTGGCAACAGCGCCGGGCGCATTGACGCCGTCGCGTTTGTGGAAAGTATTCCGTTCTCGGAAACCCGCGGCTATGTGAAGAACGTATTGGCTTATGACGCCTACTATCGCTATTTCATGGGACAAAAAGATACCCTGATGAGCGATGCTGAGTGGCAGAGACGTTACTGATGGGGCGGGTTGTGTTATGCTGTACTCGTTAATGAGTACAACAGGCGGCATAACATGACCCAGCATTCCCCGTATTCCTCGGCAATGGCCGAACAACGTCATCAGGAGTGGCTTCGTTTTGTGGAGTTGCTCCGCCAGTCTTACGACCAGGATCTGCATTTGCCTTTATTGCAGCTGATGCTGACGCCGGATGAGCGTGAAGCCCTGGGCACACGCGTGCGGATCATCGAAGAGCTGTTGCGCGGTGAGATGAGCCAGCGTGAGCTTAAAAATGAGCTGGGCGCGGGTATCGCGACGATCACCCGCGGATCGAACAGCCTGAAATCCGCGCCGGTGGAGCTGCGTCAGTGGCTGGAGTCTGTGCTGCTGGGCGCTCAGCGATAAATCGCGTTATGGAACGGGCTCAGGGCCAGAATCACCGCCTGGTGGTAAACGCCTGAACGCGTCAGCGCGCCAGCGGTAAAGACGCCAATCGCGCCTTCTTTGCGGCCAATTTCATCGATGCCGGTGTACTGAGACATCACCGGCCCGAGCGCTTCACCCGCGGACACTTTTTCCAGAATGATTTTTGGCAGCGGCAGGGTTGCTGAACGCGCTTCTCCACGCTGTTCACGGTTCTCGATGACCACCCAGCTGAACGTCGCGCCTTCGTCGATACCCGCTTCAATTGCCACCCAGAAGTCAGCATCCGGTGCGGCAGCCCTGGCGTTTGCCACGCGATTTCGTGCGCCAGCGCGCGTTTCCTCGCTGCCAAACGGCTGTTCAGGCACGCCGCTCTCGACGCCGATGGCATCAATATGGCAGGATCCTTCGCCGAAAATCTCTTCGAATGCCCTTAGAATTGCCTGAATTTTGGCAGGATTGGTGGTAGCAGAGACAACATGGTGCATAATTAAGCTCGATTCAAAAAAAACTCATCGCAGTATAACGGAAAAAAAGCATGTTACAGGTATACCTTGTTCGCCACGGTGAGACGCAGTGGAACGCCGAGCGACGTATTCAAGGCCAGTCAGACAGTCCTCTTACTGAAAAGGGTGTGCAGCAGGCGTGGCAGGTGGCAGAACGCGCCAGAACGCTGGGCATTACGCATGTTATCACCAGCGACTTAGGTCGCACACAGCAGACGGCGCGCATCATTGCCGATGCCTGTGGTTGTGATGTCATGATCGAGCCGCGTCTGCGCGAGCTGGATATGGGCGTGCTGGAAAAACGGCATATCGATACGCTGACGGAAACGGAAGAGGGCTGGCGTCGCACGCTGGTCAACGGCACCGAAGATGGCCGTATTCCGGAAGGCGAATCCATGCAGGAGCTGAGCGTGCGCATGCATGCCGCGCTGGCGGAATGCCTGAAGCTTCCGGCCGGGAGCCGTCCGCTGCTGGTGAGTCACGGTATTGCGCTGGGCTGCCTGGTGAGCACGATTCTGGGGTTACCTGCGTATGCAGAGCGCCGTTTGCGTCTGCGCAACTGCTCTATTTCCCGTATCGACTATCAGGAAAGCGCGTGGCTGGCGTCAGGTTGGGTCGTAGAGATGGCAGGGGACATTTCGCATCTTGATGCCCCTGCACTTGACGAACTTCAGCGTTAACGACGTATCGGAATTAAGAATTCCATACGCAGATTGATTGGGCCTTCTTCCGGTTTAGCATCGCTTGCCGGATAGTAGCGCTCAATATCCTGACCTTTACGGCGATTCAGGTTCAGCATTGGCATGCAGGTTCCGTAAACGGTCAGGATAAATTCCTGTACACCCGTTCCCAGCCCTTCATAAGCGAACATCACGTATTCGCCGCCTTCCAGCACCACGGGCTTTGAACCCTGAATATAGCCATTCGCCAGCTCTGGCGTTAACGCGGTGGTGTAGAACACCTCCTGCTCGTCGTCTTTTTCCTGGCTTGGGTGCGTTTCGTTGAGACCATACAGGATGGGCGGGATCGCCGGTGCATGGCTCAGGAAGTCGCGCCAGAACTGAACGCGCATCTGATGACGGAATTCGGAAATCTGCTCCAGCGAACAGGAGTAGCTTTGCGTCGTACCAATCAGGTGCGTTTCTGGCAGGGTGATAAATTCATATTTCGGCATTGCAAACTCGCCCAGACGCAGCGGCGGACGCATGCCAAACGAGCTCCAGTCAGGCGAGCGGCGATAGAGCGCTGGCGTTAACGAGAACTGTTTTTTAAAGGCGCGGGTAAAGGTTTGCTGCGAGTCGAAACGATATTGCAGTGCAATATCCAGAATCGGCCGCGCGGTCAGGCGTAATGCCACCGCTGATTTTGACAGACGACGTGCGCGGATATAGGCCCCGATAGCATGACCGGTGACATCCTTGAACATCCTTTGCAGATGCCACTTGGAATAGCCTGCTTTAGCCGCCACATTATCCAGTGACAAAGGCTGGTCGAGATGACCTTCCAGCCAGGTGAGCAGGTCGCGAATAATTCCAGCCTGATCCATATACTATCCTCATCCTTAAAACAGCAGGTGCCTGATAACAGGTTAGCGGATAATAGCATTTTTTGATGTTTTAGCATTCAGTGTTTTTTTTGCGCATTAATGCCTTTTGTTCCTCGTTTTGGGTGAATATATTCTAATCCTGTGATCTTGCTACATTTTTGTCTACAGTGTTGAATAATCGCTCAGCGTAATTCTTAAAAATGGTAACAATATGAAATACAAGACTTTGATCTTCACTGCCCTGATGTTGACGGTGGGGCACGCCGCGCAGGCGGAACAGATTGGTTCTGTCGATACCGTTTTCAAAGTGTTCGGCCCGGACCACAAGATTGTGGTGGAGGCGTTTGACGATCCGGACGTGAAAAACGTCACCTGCTACGTTAGTCGGGCGAAAACCGGGGGCATTAAAGGCGGGCTTGGGCTGGCTGAAGATACCTCCGATGCGGCAATCTCCTGCCAGCAGGTCGGTCCTGTGGAGCTGAGTGACAAAATCAAAAACGGCAAAGCGCAGGGCGACGTTGTTTTCCAGAAACGGACCTCGCTGGTGTTTAAAAAGCTGCAGGTGGTGCGTTTTTATGACGCCAAACGCAACACGCTCGCCTATCTGGCCTATTCCGACAAAGTGGTTGAAGGCTCACCGAAAAACGCCATCAGCGCCGTGCCGATCATGCCATGGCACTAATTCAGGGATGAATCATGCAGCAACCTCTGGTCTGGCTGGTTGAGGACGAAATCAGTATCGCCGACACGCTACTCTACATGCTTCAGCAGGAGGGGTTTGCGGTGAAGGCTTTCGGGCGTGGGTTACCGGTACTGGAAGAGGCGCGGCGGCAGGTCCCCGCGCTGGCGATTCTGGATGTCGGGTTGCCTGACATCAGCGGCTTTGAACTCTGCCGTCAGCTTCTGGCGCAGCATCCGTCACTGCCGATCCTGTTTCTGACGGCGCGAAGTGACGAGGTGGATAAGCTGCTCGGACTGGAGATGGGCGCGGATGATTATGTCGCTAAACCCTTCTCCCCGCGTGAAGTCTGTGCCCGGGTGAGGACTATTCTACGGCGGTTACAAAAATCCACCGCCCCCACCGAGATCGTGCGTATCGGGCAGTTTGAACTGAATGAACCCGCCGCCAGAATCAGCTGGTATGGGGAGCCTTTACCGCTCACGCGCTACGAATTCCTGCTGCTCAAAACATTGCTGCAGGCGCCGGGCAGGGTCTTTTCTCGCCAGCAGCTTATGGACAAAGTGTGGGGCGAAGACGGCGATAGCTTCGATCGTACCGTGGATACGCATATCAAAACCTTGCGCGCCAAGCTGCGCGCGGTCAATGACGGGCTTTCGCCCATCAGTACCCATCGCGGGATGGGTTACAGTCTGGGGCTTTATTAATGCGTATTGGCATGCGTCTGCTGCTGGGCTATTTCCTGATTGTCGCTATCGCCGCGTGGTTTGTGCTGTCTATCTTCGTGCAGGAGGTCAAGCCCGGCGTGCGCAGAGCCACCGAAGGCACGCTGATTGACACCGCGACCCTGCTGGCGGAAGTGGGGCGAGACGACCTGCTCGCAGGCGATCCGCAGCAGGGCCAGCTGGCTCAGGCCTTTTCACGGCTCCATCAGCGGCCGTTTCGCGCCAACATTGGCGGCATTCATAAAGTCCGCAACGAGTACCACGTCTACATGACCGATGCCACGGGCAAGGTGGTGTTTGATTCGGCGGGCCTGGCGGTAGGAAAAGACTACTCCCGCTGGAATGACGTCTGGCTGACGCTTCGCGGGGAATATGGCGCGCGCAGCACCCAGAGCAACCCTGACGATCCGGAAAGTACGGTGATGTATGTTGCCGCACCGGTAATGGACAGGGGCAACATTATCGGCGTGCTGTCGGTCGGAAAACCTAACAGCGCCATGGCACCGGTTATTCACCGTAGCGAGCGGCGGATCCTGTGGGCGGGTGGGGCGCTGCTCGGCATTGCCCTGCTGATTGGTCTGCTGGTGGCGGGATGGATCAATCGTTCCATTGGCAGATTGTCGCGCTACGCCGATGCGGTGACCACGGACACGCCTCTCCCGCTGCCTAACCCCGGCAGCAGTGAGCTACGAAAGCTGGCGCAGGCGCTGGAAAATATGCGCATTCGCCTCGAGGGTAAGAATTACATTGAGCATTATGTGCATGCGCTTACTCACGAACTCAAAAGCCCGCTGGCGGCGATCCGCGGCGCGGCAGAGATCCTTAATGAGCAGCCGCCGCCGGCGGTGGCCGCGCGGTTTATCGATAATATTCTGGTGCAAAACGCGCGTATGCAGTCGCTGGTGGAAAAACTGCTCTCTCAGGCGCGTCTTGAAAACCGGGTAGAGATAGAGCCGGTGAGCGTGAGTATCAGCACGCTGTTTTCACGGCTTGCGGATTCACGCTCCGCCGTTATCACGGCGAAAAATATCATCCTGACCTGCCAGCCCACGTCGCTGCAGGTGCAGGGCGACCCCGAGCTGCTTGAACAGGCGCTGGGCAATTTGCTGGATAACGCCATCGATTTTACTCCACAGGGCGGGACGCTTCAGCTGGCTGCCGAGGAGACGCCAACCGAGATTCGGCTTACCGTAAGCGACAGCGGAAGCGGGATCCCGGACTATGCCATGGCGCGTATTTTTGAACGTTTTTACTCGCTCCCTCGCGAGAACGGGTTGAAAAGCAGCGGGCTGGGTCTGGCATTCGTGCAGGAGGTGGCGCGTCTGCATCAGGGGGACATTGCTCTGCATAACCAGCCAGAAGGCGGC
Source organism: Enterobacter sp. R-25 (assembly GCF_049913205.1). Taxonomy (NCBI): domain Bacteria; kingdom Pseudomonadati; phylum Pseudomonadota; class Gammaproteobacteria; order Enterobacterales; family Enterobacteriaceae; genus Enterobacter; species Enterobacter sp. R-25. The sequence continues at coordinate 649,101 of NZ_CP183982.1, forward strand.
GTGAAAGCCACGCTGACACTTCACCGTCACTTCACATAACTTCAAACTGGCCCCACATAGCCCCGGTACGCTCTCCACATCACAAAGGAGACGTAATGATGAAATCACCCCTGTTCTGGAAAGTAAGCACCCTGCTGGGGTGCATTCTGCTGTTATTAGTCCCGCTCTTTATGGTCAGTAACCTGATTTCGGAGCGTGAGAGCTACCGTAACGATGTTGAACACTCGCTTCGCCAAAGCACCAGCGGGCCGCAAAAGCTGGTAGGACCGCTGATTGCCATTCCTGTCACCGAGGTTTTTTACAAACTAGAAGATGAAAAAAAGGTCGAATACAAAAAAAGCTACCTGCACTTTATCCTGCCGGAATCTCTGCTCGTTGAGGGAAATCAGCGCGTGGAGTCCAGAAGCATCGGTATCTATGACGGACAAATCTGGAACACCGATCTCAAAATAAAAGCGCAGTTTTCGACGGAGAAAATGGCGCAGCTGAAGGGCGAAACCATGACGCTGGGGCAACCATTCCTGGTGATTGGCGTGGGTGATGCCCGGGGCATTGGTACGGTGAAGGTCGCAAAAATCAACGGTGAGGCGCTCAGCGTAGAACCGGGAACCGGCGTGTATGGCACACTTGCCGGTATTCATATTCCGCTGAGTGATAAAGCCCTTGAGCCGAAAACGCTCGCCCTTGATATGTCGTTTAACCTGGCGGGGACGGGCAGTTTTGCGGTGGTGCCTGTCGGGCGTAATAGCGAAATGACGCTGAGCAGTAACTGGCCGCACCCGGGATTTATGGGATACTACTTGCCTGTTAAGCATCAGATTAGCGAGTCTGGTTTCCAGGCAAACTGGCAGAGCAGTTGGTTTGCTAACAACATGCAAAGCTGGTTCGCTGAGGGCGAGTCACCGGAGTGGAGTTCTATCCCGGCCTTTAGCGTGACGGTTGCCACGCCAGCGGATCAGTACCAACTAACAGACCGCGCGATCAAGTACGCTATTTTACTGATTGCCCTGACGTTTATGGCCTTCTTCGTGTTCGAAACCCTCACCGGATTGCGTCTGCACCCAATGCAGTATCTGCTGGTGGGGTTGTCGCTGGTCCTCTTCTATCTCGTCTTACTTGCCCTGTCTGAGCATGTCGGGTTTACGCCGGCCTGGATTATGGCAAGCCTTGTCGGCGCGATGATGAATGGTGTGTACCTGCAGGCGGTACTGAAAAGCTGGAGGCGAAGCGGGGTGTTTATTCTGGCGCTGCTGGGGCTGGATGTCGTGATGTGGTTCCTGCTGCGTTCTGAGGACAGCGCGTTGCTGCTGGGAGCTGCCGTACTGGCGATGGCACTGTTTGCAGTCATGTACCTGACGCGTCACCTTGACTGGTATTCACTCTCTCAGCCGAAGCGTCCTGTCCCCCCCGTTGAATCTGATGCGGATACGATGCGAGTCTGGAAATAAAAAACGGCGCGAAAGCGCCGTTTTTTTTTACTTCAGTTGCCGGATTACTCCTGCAGGTCGCCGCAGAAACGATAACCTTCACCGTGAATAGTGGCGATAATTTCCGGCGTATCAGGCGTAGATTCGAAATGTTTACGGATACGACGGATGGTCACGTCTACGGTACGGTCGTGCGGCTTCAGCTCACGGCCGGTCATTTTCTTCAGCAGTTCTGCACGGGACTGAATTTTGCCCGGATTTTCACAGAAGTGCAGCATCGCGCGGAATTCACTGCGCGGCAGTTTATACTGCTCACCGTTCGGGCTAATCAGTGAACGGCTATTGATATCAAGTTCCCAGCCGTTGAACTTGTAGCTGTCTACGCTACGACGCTCTTCGCTGACCGTGCCCAGGTTCATGGTGCGGGACAGCAGGTTGCGTGCACGAATGGTTAACTCGCGTGGATTAAACGGTTTAGTGATGTAGTCATCCGCACCGATTTCCAGGCCAAGGATTTTATCAACTTCGTTATCACGGCCTGTCAGGAACATTAACGCGACATTCGCCTGTTCACGCAGTTCGCGCGCCAGAAGAAGGCCGTTTTTGCCCGGCAGGTTGATATCCATGATCACCAGGTTGATATCATTTTCAGAAAGGATCTGATGCATCTCTGCGCCATCGGTCGCTTCAAAGACATCGTAGCCTTCTGCTTCGAAAATGCTCTTTAACGTGTTGCGTGTTACCAACTCGTCTTCAACGATAAGAATGTGCGGGGTCTGCATGTTTGCTACCTAAATTGCCAACTAAATCGAAACAGGAAGTACAAAAGTCCCTGACCTGCCTGATGCATGTCGCAAATTAACATGACCGGCCTAACGTGACTAAAGTACGTAATTGCGTTCTTGATGCACTTTCCATCAACGTCAACAACATCATTAGCTTGGTCGTGGGTACTTTCCCTTTGGACCCGACAGTGTCAAAAACGGCTGTCATCCTAACCATTTTAACAGCAACATAACAGGCTAAGTGACACCAGACACCCAATAAAACTACGCTTCGTTGACATATATCAAGTTCAATTGTAGCACGTTAACAGTTTGATGAAATCATCGTAGCCGAATGCTAGCCTTTGTCACAATTTTTCAATAAACCAACTAGTTGCGTACCTTGATTTATAAACGATACGAATCCAATCAGAAAAGAGTATTCATGAGGTCATTACCATTATAAAACATAAGGATAATAGCCTTCTGTTAACATTCTAACTGATTGTTCAGCCACAAAATAGTTTAGCGTTTTTAATTTGTTCTGAAACGCTATTTCGGTGATTTGTGTTGCATTTTTGTAAATTCGCGCCGCGTAATATGTTGAAGTGCATCACATTTTTACCCGCTAACTGATTAAAAAGAGAGCATAAATGCATCTGTCGATTGTACTGGTCGCCCCAGCCAGAGCCGAAAATATAGGCGCTGCGGCGCGTGCCATGAAGACCATGGGGTTTACCGATCTTCGCATCGTGGACAGCCAGGCGCACCTCGAGCCCGCGGCCCGTTGGGTGGCGCACGGTTCAGGGGATATTCTCGATAATATAACCACTTACGACACGCTCGCCGCTGCGCTGCACGACATTTCTTTTACCGTGGCGACCACGGCACGCAGCCGGGCAAAGTTCCACTATTACGCCACGCCGGCGGAACTGGTGCCGATGTTAACGGAGAAAAGCCAGTGGCTGACGAAGGCCGCGCTGGTCTTTGGGCGGGAAGATTCCGGTCTGACGAACGAGGAGCTGGCGTTGGCGGACGTCCTGACCGGTGCGCCGATGGTGGCGGATTATCCGTCGCTGAATTTAGGCCAGGCGGTAATGGTGTATTGCTATCAATTAGCCTCCCTAATACAAATTCCTCAACTCCAGGCTGAAGGGGCAGATGAAAACCAGCTGGCCGCGCTGCGCGCTCGCGTTGACCATCTGTTATTACAACTCGGTGTAGCGGAAGATCAAAAAATGGCGGACTGGTTGCATCAGCGACTTGGGCGTCTTGAGCAGCGAGACACGGCAATGTTGCACCGTTTGCTGCATGATATTGAAAAAAAATTGGCCGAGTAAAATGCTGTCATAAGTTTTTACTATGGCGTATCCGTCTGTCTGGGTGGGGTGCGTCTGGGGGAATCGGATGAAAATAAATCTGCAAGCAGCGGGACGTGAGAGCGTCCCGAATTGTGATCAAATTAAAAATTCATTGACTTAAGGTGCCCAATCCTTTAACCCTAAAAGAATACAGCACAGACAGATAATAATGACAGAGTACACAACATCCATGAAACGCATCAGCATCACCACCATTACAACAACCATCATCATTACCACAGGAAATGATGCGGGCTGACGCGTACAGGAAAAACAGAAAAAAGCCCGCACCCAAACAGTGCGGGCTTTTTTTTCGGCTAAAGGAAACGAGGTAGAACCATGCGAGTGTTGAAGTTCGGCGGTACATCAGTGGCAAATGCAGAACGTTTTCTGCGTGTTGCCGATATCCTGGAGAGCAACGCCAGGCAGGGGCAGGTCGCGACCGTGCTCTCTGCCCCGGCAAAAATCACCAACCACCTGGTGGCGATGATTGAAAAGACCATCGGTGGCCAGGATGCACTCCCGAACTTGAGCGACGCCGAGCGTATCTTCGCTGAGCTGCTGCAGGGACTGGCGGAGGCGCAGCCGGGTTTCCCGCTCGCACAGCTGAAATCCTTTGTTGAGCAAGAGTTCGCCCAAATCAAACACGTGCTGCACGGTATCAGCCTTTTAGGTCAGTGCCCGGACAGCATCAACGCGGCGTTAATCTGCCGTGGTGAAAAATTGTCGATTGCCATCATGGCGGGCCTGCTGGAAGCGCGTGGCCACAATGTGTCGGTTATCGATCCCGTTGAAAAACTGCTGGCAGTGGGCCACTACCTCGAATCTACCGTTGATATAGCCGAATCAACCCGTCGTATTGCCGCGAGCAAAATTCCGTCTGACCATATGATCCTGATGGCGGGTTTCACCGCCGGAAACGAGAAGGGTGAACTTGTCGTACTGGGCCGTAACGGCTCCGACTACTCTGCTGCCGTGCTGGCAGCCTGTTTACGCGCCGACTGTTGTGAGATCTGGACTGACGTCGACGGTGTATACACCTGCGATCCGCGCCAGGTGCCGGACGCCAGGCTGCTGAAGTCGATGTCATACCAGGAAGCGATGGAGCTTTCCTACTTCGGCGCTAAAGTCCTTCACCCTCGCACCATCTCTCCCATTGCCCAGTTCCAGATCCCTTGCCTGATTAAAAACACCGGTAACCCGCAAGCGCCAGGCACGCTGATTGGTGCCAGTACCGATGAAGACGGCCTGCCGGTGAAAGGCATTTCTAACCTGAACAATATGGCCATGTTCAGCGTTTCCGGCCCGGGAATGAAAGGCATGGTCGGTATGGCGGCCCGCGTTTTCGCGGCCATGTCCCGCAACGGTATCTCGGTTGTGCTGATCACTCAGTCCTCTTCTGAATACAGCATCAGCTTCTGCGTACCGCAGGGGGATTGCCTGCGCGCCCGTCGTGCGCTGGAAGAAGAGTTTTACCTTGAGCTGAAAGAAGAGCTGCTGGAGCCGCTTTCTATCCAGGAACGCCTGGCGGTTATCTCGGTGGTGGGCGACGGTATGCGTACGCTGCGCGGTATCTCGGCCAAATTCTTTGCCGCGCTGGCCAGGGCCAACATCAACATTGTGGCCATTGCCCAGGGATCATCTGAGCGTTCAATCTCGGTGGTCGTTGACAACGACGATGCGACAACCGGCGTTCGCGTGGTTCATCAGATGCTGTTCAACACCGATCAGGTGATTGAGCTGTTCCTGATTGGCGTGGGCGGTGTGGGTGGCGCGCTGCTGGAGCAGGTGAAGCGTCAGCAGGAGTGGTTGAAGAAAAAGCACATTGATCTGCGCGTGTGCGGTATCGCGAACTCAAAAGCGCTGCTGACCAACGTTCATGGTCTGAACCTGGAAAACTGGCAGACTGAGCTGAATGATGCCAAAGAGCCCTTTAATCTGGGCCGGTTAATCCGTCTGGTGAAAGAGTATCACCTGCTTAACCCGGTCATTGTCGATTGTACCTCGAACCAGGCGGTGGCCGATCAGTACGCCGATTTCCTGCGCGAAGGTTTCCACGTGGTGACGCCAAACAAAAAGGCCAACACCTCGTCGATGGATTACTATCACCAGCTGCGTCTGGCGGCGAGCAAGTCACGGCGTAAGTTCCTCTACGACACCAACGTGGGCGCGGGCCTGCCGGTGATCGAGAACCTGCAAAACCTGCTGAACGCGGGGGATGAACTGCAGCGTTTCTCCGGCATTCTTTCCGGCTCGCTGTCGTTTATCTTCGGCAAGCTGGATGAGGGCATGAGCCTGTCGGAAGCAACCCGTGCCGCGCGTGAACTGGGGTACACCGAGCCGGATCCGCGAGACGATCTCTCCGGTATGGATGTGGCGCGTAAGTTGCTCATACTGGTGCGTGAAACGGGCCGTGAGCTGGAGCTTTCCGATATCGTGATTGAGCCTGTTCTGCCTGCCGGGTTTGACGACAGCGGTGACGTGAACACCTTTATGGCCAATTTAGCGCAGCTAGACGACGCCTTTGCCGTACGCGTTGCGAAAGCCCGTGATGAAGGTAAGGTATTGCGCTATGTTGGCAATATTGAAGACGATGGTATGTGCCGCGTGAAGATTGCTGAAGTGGATGGCAACGACCCGCTGTTCAAAGTAAAAAACGGCGAAAACGCCCTCGCGTTTTACAGCCACTATTATCAGCCACTGCCGCTGGTGCTTCGCGGCTATGGCGCAGGGAATGATGTTACCGCGGCGGGTGTATTTGCCGATTTGCTGCGTACCCTGTCATGGAAGTTAGGAGTTTAACATGGTGAAAGTTTATGCCCCGGCTTCCAGCGCCAATATGAGCGTCGGATTTGATGTGCTGGGTGCGGCGGTGACGCCGGTGGATGGTTCGCTGCTGGGCGATACGGTAACGGTTGAAGCGGCAGAGAGCTTTAGCCTGAATAACGTGGGCCGCTTCGCCAGCAAACTGCCGACAGACCCGCGCGAGAATATCGTTTATCAGTGCTGGGAGCGGTTCTGTCAGGAGATTGGCAAAAATGTGCCGGTCGCCATGACGCTGGAAAAAAGTATGCCGATTGGCTCTGGTCTGGGTTCCAGCGCTTGCTCCGTGGTCGCCGGGCTGGTGGCCATGAATGAGCACTGCGGCAAGCCGCTGAATAATAACCGTCTGCTCGGGTTAATGGGCGAGCTGGAAGGGCGCATCTCCGGCAGCATTCATTATGACAACGTCGCCCCCTGCTTCCTCGGCGGTATGCAACTGATGATTGAAGAAAATGGCATCATCAGCCAGCAGGTGCCAGGGTTTGATGAGTGGCTGTGGGTGCTGGCCTATCCCGGCATTAAGGTATCTACTGCTGAAGCGCGTGCGATCCTGCCTGCGCAGTATCGTCGTCAGGACTGTATCGCTCACGGACGTCATCTGGCCGGCTTTATTCACGCCTGCTACACCCGTCAGCCGCAGCTGGCAGCAAAATTAATGAAAGACGTTATCGCCGAGCCGTACCGCACTAAGCTGTTGCCTGGCTTTAACGAGGCGCGACAGGCGTCAATGGATACCGGCGCACTGGCGTGCGGTATCTCCGGCTCCGGCCCGACGCTGTTCGCCCTGTGCGATAAGCCAGACACGGCGCAGCGCGTGGCGGACTGGCTCTCTAAACACTACCTGCAAAATCAGGAAGGCTTTGTTCATATTTGCCGTCTGGACACGGCTGGCGCACGAGTACTGGGATAACGAATGAAACTCTACAACCTTAAAGATCATAACGAGCAGGTCAGCTTCGCGCAGGCAGTGACTCAGGGACTGGGCAAAAATCAGGGGCTGTTCTTCCCCCATGACCTGCCGGAATTTCAGCTGACCGACATTGATGAACTGCTGAAGCAGGACTTTGTCACCCGCAGCACTAAAATCCTCTCTGCCTTTATCGGCGATGAAATCCCGCAGGAGCTGCTGGAAGAGCGCGTGCGTGCAGCGTTCGCTTTCCCGGCACCGGTTAAGCAGGTTGAGCCGGATGTCGGCTGCCTTGAGCTGTTCCACGGTCCAACCCTGGCGTTTAAAGACTTCGGTGGCCGCTTTATGGCGCAGATGCTGACCCACATCAGCGGCGACAAACCGGTAACGATTCTGACGGCGACCTCCGGCGATACCGGTGCGGCCGTTGCCCATGCGTTCTATGGTCTGAAGAACGTTCGCGTGGTGATCCTCTACCCGAAAGGCAAAATCAGTCCGCTGCAGGAAAAACTGTTCTGTACGCTCGGGGGCAACATTGAAACCGTGGCGATTGACGGCGATTTCGATGCCTGTCAGGCGCTGGTCAAGCAGGCCTTCGATGATGAAGAGCTGAAAGTGGCGCTGGGTCTGAACTCGGCGAACTCCATTAACATCAGCCGTCTGCTGGCGCAGATCTGCTACTACTTCGAAGCGGTTGCACAGCTGCCACAGGAGGCGCGCAATCAGCTGGTCGTCTCCGTACCAAGCGGCAACTTTGGTGACCTGACGGCGGGCCTGCTGGCGAAATCGCTCGGCCTGCCGGTAAAACGCTTTATCGCCGCCACCAACGCCAACGACACCGTGCCGCGCTTCCTGAAAGACGGTAAATGGGCACCGAACGCCACGCAGGCGACGCTTTCGAATGCGATGGACGTAAGCCAGCCGAACAACTGGCCGCGTGTGGAAGAGCTGTTCCGCCGTAAGGTCTGGCGTCTGGGCGATCTGGGTTACGCCGCGGTGACGGATGAGACCACCAAAGCCACTATGCGTGAGCTGAAAGCGGCGGGGTACACCTCTGAACCGCATGCGGCGATCGCTTACCGTGCGCTGCGCGATCAGCTGAATCCGGGGGAGTATGGCCTGTTCCTGGGAACGGCTCATCCGGCGAAGTTCAAAGAGAGCGTGGAAGTGATTCTGGGTGAAACGCTGCCGCTGCCAAAAGAGCTGGCCGAGCGTGCGGACCTGCCGCTGCTTTCGCATGAACTGCCCGCGGATTTCGCCGCGCTGCGTAAGTTGATGATGACGCGCGGATAACGGTTCTGTCCTCCTATGCAGGCCGGGTAAGGTGAAACTTACCCGGCTTTTTTTATGGAGAAATTAAGGAGAAAAATAGCAGTAAAAAAGCAGAAATTCCCAATAAATGCGGTCACTTAGCGATTAGGATTGCAGAGAATAACATCCCCCGTCCTCCTCACGTATTCTCCTTACATCGGCCCACATCGGGTAAATGAATAAGGAGTCACCTATGTCTAAACTGAAACCTGCTCTGCTGGTGCTTTCAATGATGCTGGTCGCTCCGATGGCGGTTCAGGCCTCTGAAATCACCCTCGTCCCTGCGGTAAAACTGCAGATTGGCGATCAGGATAATCGTGGTCACTACTGGGATGGTGGTCGCTGGCGCGACCATGACTGGTGGAAGGCTCACTATGACTGGCGCGATAATCACTGGCGCCCACATGACGAGCATCACGATCGTCATCATGATGACCACCATCACGATCGTCACGACGACCCGCGTCCTGGCCCGGACTGGAAACACCATTAATGCAAAACCCCGCCATCTGGCGGGGTTTGTTTTACTGCTCGTGGCGCTTAAACACCAGTTCGCCTTTTCCCGACGCTTCTTCATCGAAGAAGTAGCCTTCGCTGTTGAAGCCGGTCAGTTGCTCCGGCTTCGTCAGGCGGTTCTGAATGATGTAGCGGCTCATCAGCCCACGCGCTTTTTTGGCGTAGAAGCTGATGACCTTGAACTTGCCGTTTTTCTCATCGAGGAAAACGGGCTTGATAATTTCCGCATCCAGCTTTTTCGGCTTCACCGATTTATAGTATTCATCGGAGGCCAGATTGATCACCACATTATCGCCCTGAGCACGCAGCGCAGCGTTCAGTTTGTCGGTGATGATATCGCCCCAGAAATGGTACAGATCTTTGCCTCTAGGGTTTTCCAGGCGGATACCCATCTCCAGACGATATGGCTGCATCAGGTCCAACGGGCGCAGCACGCCGTACAGACCTGACAACATGCGCAGATGCTGCTGGGCGAAGTCGAAATCGGCTTCGCTAAAATCTTCCGCCTGCAGGCCGGTATACACATCACCTTTAAACGCCAGAAGCGCCTGGCGGGCGTTGTTCAGCGTGAAGTCCGGGTGCCACTCGTGGAAACGGGTCGCGTTAAGATCCGCCAGTTTGTCGCTGATGCTCATCAGCGAGGCAATTTGTGGCGCAGAGAGCTTACGCGCGACGTGAATCAGCTGTTGCGAATAGTCCAGCAGTTCAGGCTGGGTATAGCGCTCGGTGGCGAGCGGGCTCTGGTAATCGAGCGTTTTAGCAGGTGAAATCAGAATCAGCATATCCAGTCCTTGCAGGAAATTTAGAGCGACTTTAGCAAAAAATCGCCCTCAATTGATCGATAGCTGTTATTGCCGTGGCAAATCATCCCAGGTGCCGGGCGCAATTTGCGCCTGGATGTCGGGATAGCGCGAGGCATCAAAGATCGGCGGTACGCCCAGTTTGCGCTGACGAAGATAGTCCCGTGCGATAAGCGTAACCACGGGTGAGAGCAGCAGGATCGCCGTCAGGTTAGTGATGGCCATGAGCGCCATAAAGACATCCGCCAGTTGCCAGACCAGCGGCATGCTGAGCAGCGAACCTGCTAACACCATCAGTATCACCCCGAGGCGCAGCAGCGTGATCATACGGCGGGAGTCCACTTTCAGGAAAATAAGGTTATTTTCGGCGTAGAGGTAATTCACAACAATCGAGCTGAAGGCGAATAACAGCAGGATGAGCGAGACAAACCCGGCTCCCCAGCCACCCGTCAGACTCACCAGTGCCTGCTGAAGCAGTTGTATGCCGGCTGTTTCCGATGAGTGAGGTACCGGGCCAGCCAGCAGCAGGATCATGGCGCTGGCGGAACAGATAATAATGGTGTCCGTAAAAACGCCAATCATCTGAACAATGCCTTGTGCCGCCGGGTGGGGCGGCCAGGACGCGGCGGCGGCTGCGGCATTGGGCGTTGATCCCATACCGGCTTCATTGGAGAACATTCCGCGCTGAAAGCCCGACATCAGCGCCTGGCTGAACGTATAGCCCAGTGCGCCCGATGCCGCCTCGCGCCAGCCAAATGCGCTTTTGAAGATGGTTGCAATCACTTCCGGCACCTGCTCGATATGCCGTGCGGCGACGAACAGGCTGGCGGCAACCCACAGCAGCGCCATGACAGGCACCAGCCACTGCATCAGGCGGGCGACACCTTTTAGGCCGGTCGAAATGGTCAGCAGGATACAGAGGGCTAAAACAAGCCCGGTGATCCACTCCGGACACGCAAAGGCATAGCGCAAGGCATGGGCAACAGAATTCGCCTGAACGGTATTGAAAATCAGACCGTACGCGAGCAGTAAAAACAGCGAAAACAGCACGCCCATCCAGCGCATTCCTAAGCCACGCGCCATGTACCAGGCCGGGCCGCCGCGAAACTGTCCGTTTTTATCTTTTTCTTTGTAGAGTTGGGCGAGGGCGCTCTCGGCAAAGGAGGTGGCCATCCCGATAAGCGCCGTGACCCACATCCAGAAAACGGCGCCCGGGCCACCGGCGCTGATGGCCAGTGCCACCCCCGCCATATTACCGCTGCCGAGGCGTGCGGCAATGCTGGTGCAGAGGGCCTGGAAAGAGGTTAATCCGCCCGGCTGGGGCGTGACGCTGTTTTTCAGACTTCTGCCAAATTTGCGAATATAACGAAACTGGATAAACCCGCTGCGTAGCGTAAACCAAATACCTGCACCCAGCAGCAGGTATATCATTATCGAACCCCAAAGGACTTCATTAATAAAGAAAAGGAAATCAGGCATTAACGTCCCTCTTGTTGATGCCAAAATGAATATGTAAGCGCTACCACTGATTGGACATGCTGTTACTTAGCAGCCTGTTAATATTCTGAGTTTATCATACTCTGTCTAAGCGCACTGTCTGCGGTTGCGCTACCCCTCCGTCGTGTTATCATCAGGGCAGACCGGTTACATCCCCCTAACAAGTAAACCTGTCATTTTTCCGCTGCAGGCATGCTGTCGGTAGCGTGAATTATCCAGGGCACGTTAAAAGAGAAACACTATCATGACGGATAAATTGACCTCCCTTCGTCAGTTCACCACTGTCGTAGCTGACACCGGAGATATCGCGGCAATGAAGCTGTACCAGCCGCAGGATGCCACCACCAACCCTTCTCTGATCCTTAACGCCGCACAGATCCCTGAGTATCGCAAACTGATTGACGACGCAGTGACCTGGGCGAAAGCACAGAGCAACGACCGCGCGCAGCAGGTTGTTGATGCCACTGATAAACTGGCCGTGAACATTGGTCTGGAAATTCTGAAACTGGTTCCTGGCCGCATCTCTACCGAAGTTGACGCACGTCTCTCCTACGACACCGAAGCGTCTATCGCCAAAGCAAAACGTCTGATCAAAATGTACAACGATGCCGGCATCAGCAATGACCGCATCCTGATCAAACTGGCGTCGACCTGGCAGGGTATTCGTGCAGCTGAACAGCTGGAAAAAGACGGTATCAACTGTAACCTGACGCTGCTGTTCTCCTTCGCACAGGCGCGTGCATGTGCGGAAGCCGGCGTATACCTGATTTCTCCATTCGTTGGCCGTATTCTGGACTGGTACAAAGCCAACACGGATAAGAAAGAGTACGCGGCATCTGAAGATCCAGGCGTCGTTTCCGTGACCGAAATCTACGAATACTACAAACAGCACGGTTATGAGACTGTGGTGATGGGCGCAAGCTTCCGTAACGTAGGTGAAATCATCGAACTGGCTGGCTGTGACCGCCTGACCATCGCCCCGGCACTGCTGAAAGAGCTGGCTGAAAGCGAAGGTGCTATCGAGCGTAAACTATCCTACACCGGTGAAGTGAAAGCGCGTCCGGAGCGCATCACTGAATCTGAGTTCCTGTGGCAGCATAACCAGGATCCAATGGCTGTAGATAAACTGGCGGACGGTATCCGTAAGTTTGCTATCGACCAGGAAAAACTGGAAAAAATGATCGGCGACCTGCTGTAATCATTCTGCGTGACCGGGTTCCCGGTCACGCTACTTCTTTCGTACTCTGTCTGAATTTCCCCTCTGCGTGTATCATTCCCTTTAATCAGTACTTTTTTGAATGGAATGGATATGAATACCTTACGCATCGGCTTAGTGTCGATTTCTGACCGCGCCTCCAGCGGTGTTTATCAGGATAAAGGCATCCCCGCGCTGGAAGAATGGCTGGGCAGTGCGTTGACAACCCCCTTTGAGATCCAGACCCGCCTGATCCCTGACGAACAGCCAATTATCGAACAGACACTCTGTGAGCTGGTGGATGAGATGAGCTGCCACCTGGTATTGACCACGGGAGGCACCGGACCTGCGCGTCGGGACGTCACTCCGGATGCCACGCTGGCGGTTGCCGATCGTGAGATGCCTGGCTTCGGTGAGCAGATGCGCCAGATCAGTCTACACTTTGTCCCGACGGCGATCCTCTCCCGTCAGGTCGGGGTGATCCGCAAGCAGGCATTGATTCTGAATTTGCCGGGCCAGCCGAAGTCCATCAAAGAGACGCTTGAAGGACTGAAAGCGGAAGATGGCAGCGTGATCGTGCACGGGATTTTTGCAAGTGTACCGTATTGTATACAGTTGCTTGACGGCCCGTATGTGGAGACCGATGAGAAAGTGGTAGCAGCTTTTCGTCCGAAAAACGCCCATCGCGAGACAATCTCCTGAAATTAATCAATATGTGACATTAGCTGAAGCGACGGTAGCGTGGTAAGGGTTTTACGGTATAGTAATTTTTTCTTTACGTTTGCTGTAAAAATAAATCCACAACACAAGCCAAATGGTTCGCTATGTCACATAACACCCGACCTCTGAATCGACAGGACTATAAAACCCTCACGCTCGCGGCCTTAGGCGGTGCGCTGGAGTTTTACGACTTTATCATCTTCGTCTTCTTCGCCGCCGTGGTGGGGGAGCTTTTCTTCCCGGCAGATATCCCGGAGTGGTTGCGCCAGGTGCAAACCTTCGGCATTTTTGCCGCCGGGTATCTGGCGCGACCGCTGGGTGGCATTGTGATGGCCCACTTTGGTGACCTGGTCGGGCGTAAGAAGATGTTCACGCTCAGCATTTTACTGATGGCCGTGCCGACGCTGGCCATTGGTCTGCTGCCCACTTACGCCTCAATGGGCATTGTTGCTCCGCTGCTGCTGTTGCTAATGCGCATTCTTCAGGGGGCGGCAATTGGCGGCGAAGTGCCGGGGGCCTGGGTGTTTGTGGCGGAGCATGTGCCGGCGCGCCGCATCGGCATCGCCTGTGGAACCTTAACGGCGGGGCTGACTGTCGGTATCCTCCTCGGTTCAGTGGTGGCCACTATCGTGAATACCAGCATGACGCAACAAGCGGTTCACGACTGGGGATGGCGCGTACCGTTCCTGCTCGGCGGGGCGTTTGGCCTGGTGGCGATGTATCTTCGCCGCTGGCTGCAGGAGACACCCATTTTCCTTGAGATGCAGCAGCGCAAGGCGCTGGCACAGGAGTTGCCGGTAAAAGCCGTGGTGGTGCGCCACCGGAGCGCGGTTGTGGTGTCGATGCTGCTCACCTGGCTGCTGTCGGCGGGCATCGTGGTCGTTATCTTAATGTCTCCGGTATGGCTGCAAAAGCAGTACGGTTTTGCGCCGGCGGTAACGTTGCAGGCAAACAGTATCGCCACCATTATGCTCTGCTTTGGCTGTCTGGCCGCGGGGCTGGCCGTTGACCGTATCGGTGCCGGCCTGACTTTCATCATCGGCAGTCTGCTGCTGGCTTCGTCGAGCTGGGCGTTTTACCACCTGGCAGGCAGCCATCCTGAACAGCTGTTCCTGCTCTACGGTACGGTCGGGCTGTGCGTGGGGGTTGTCGGTGCAGTGCCGTATGTGATGGTGCGAGCTTTTCCGCCAGAGGTCCGCTTCACCGGGATCTCTTTCTCCTATAACGTCTCTTACGCCATCTTTGGCGGGCTGACGCCGATTGCGGTCACGGTGTTGATGGGAGTATCCCCGATGGCACCCGCCTGGTATGTGCTCGCGCTGTCGGTGATGGGGCTGGCGTTAGGCATTTGGCTTCGGCAGAAACAGGGATGTCGTGCCCGCGAGGCGGACACGACAGATGGATCAGTGTTTTTCACCAATCGGTAGAATGGTGCGGTCAAACTGCTCGTTCAGCACTTCACCCATTGCCAGGTAGATAGCGCTTGCGCCGCACACCAGACCAATCCAGCCGGCAATATGCACGATGCTTTCGTTATCCACGAGGTGGCCGATCGCCAGCAGGGCGAACAGCACGGTCAGGCTCAGGAAAACAAACTGCAGTGCGCGGTTGCCTTTCAGGGTGCCGAAGAACATAAACAGCGTGAAGATGCCCCACAGACCGAGGTAAACGCCCAGGAAATGTGCGTTTGCCGCGTCTGCCAGGCCCATTTTAGGCATCAGCAGGATCGCGACCAGGGTCAGCCAGAAAGAACCATAAGAGGTAAATGCGGTTAAGCCGAAGGTGTTGCCTTTCTTATATTCCAGCAGGCCCGCGAAGATTTGCGCGATACCGCCGTAAAAAATGCCCATCGCCAGGATAATGCCATCCATCGGGAACATCCCGATGTTGTGCAGGTTCAGCAGGATAGTGGTCATGCCAAAACCCATCAGGCCCAGCGGAGCCGGATTAGCCAACTTAGTGTTGCCCATAAGTCCTCAAAAAAATCATCATTAATATGGTGAAATGGTTAAACCCGCGTCAGTTCTCCCTGACGGGGCGCGGCATCATAATGGGCGCAATCAATGCCGTCTATGATCTCATCAGGGTGAAATTAAAAATTTTTTTTACCGTTCCCCCTTGATGGACGCTGGCGCGACCCCATCTTGTAGTCAACCGCAGTGTGTGGACCTGAAAAAAATCAATTGTGGGCAGTTGAAAAAGCACGTTCTGCCCTTATTACAGGTACACAACCACATGTTGACTGAATTTTAAGTGGAGACGTTTAGATGGGTAAAATTATTGGTATCGACCTGGGTACTACCAACTCTTGTGTAGCGATTATGGATGGCACTACCGCACGCGTGCTGGAGAACGCCGAGGGCGATCGCACCACGCCTTCTATCATTGCTTATACCCAGGATGGTGAAACTCTGGTTGGTCAGCCGGCTAAACGTCAGGCAGTGACAAACCCGCAAAATACCCTGTTTGCGATTAAACGCCTGATTGGCCGCCGCTTCCAGGACGAAGAAGTTCAGCGTGACGTTTCTATCATGCCTTACAAAATCATCGCAGCAGATAACGGCGATGCATGGCTTGATGTGAAAGGCACCAAAACGGCACCACCGCAGATCTCTGCTGAAGTGCTGAAAAAAATGAAGAAAACCGCAGAAGATTACCTGGGTGAACCGGTAACTGAAGCTGTTATCACCGTTCCTGCTTACTTCAACGATGCTCAGCGTCAGGCAACGAAAGATGCTGGCCGTATCGCAGGTCTGGAAGTAAAACGTATCATCAACGAACCAACCGCAGCGGCACTGGCTTACGGTCTGGATAAAGAAGTTGGCAACCGTACTATCGCGGTTTACGACCTGGGTGGTGGTACTTTCGATATCTCTATTATCGAAATCGACGAAGTTGATGGCGAAAAAACCTTCGAAGTTCTGGCAACCAACGGTGATACCCACCTGGGTGGTGAAGACTTCGATACCCGTCTGATCAACTACCTCGTTGACGAGTTTAAGAAAGATCAGGGCATTGACCTGCGTAACGACCCGCTGGCAATGCAGCGCCTGAAAGAAGCCGCTGAGAAAGCGAAGATCGAACTGTCTTCCGCTCAGCAGACCGACGTGAACCTGCCGTATATCACTGCAGACGCGACCGGTCCTAAACACATGAACATTAAAGTGACCCGTGCGAAACTGGAAAGCCTGGTAGAAGACCTGGTGAACCGTTCCATCGAGCCACTGAAAGTCGCTCTGCAGGATGCTGGCCTGTCCGTGTCTGATATCAACGACGTTATCCTCGTCGGTGGCCAGACCCGTATGCCAATGGTTCAGAAGAAAGTGGCTGAATTCTTTGGTAAAGAGCCACGTAAAGACGTTAACCCGGACGAAGCAGTGGCTATCGGTGCTGCCGTTCAGGGTGGTGTGTTGACGGGTGATGTGAAAGACGTTCTGCTGCTGGACGTTACCCCGCTGTCTCTGGGTATCGAAACCATGGGCGGTGTGATGACGGCGCTTATCACCAAAAACACCACTATCCCTACTAAGCACAGCCAGGTGTTCTCTACTGCTGAAGACAACCAGTCTGCAGTAACCATCCATGTGCTGCAGGGTGAGCGTAAGCGTGCGGCGGATAACAAGTCACTGGGTCAGTTCAACCTGGATGGCATCAACCCGGCGCCACGCGGTATGCCGCAGATCGAAGTAACCTTCGATATTGATGCTGACGGTATCCTGCACGTTTCCGCGAAAGACAAAAACAGCGGTAAAGAGCAGAAGATCACCATTAAGGCCTCTTCCGGTCTGAACGAAGAAGAGATCCAGAAAATGGTTCGTGAAGCAGAAGCGAACGCGGAATCTGACCGTAAGTTCGAAGAGCTGGTTCAGACCCGCAACCAGGGCGACCATCTGCTGCACAGCACCCGTAAGCAGGTTGAAGAAGCCGGCGATAAACTGCCAGCTGAAGACAAAACGGCTATCGAAGCTGCACTGAGCGCGCTGGAAACGTCTCTGAAAGGCGAAGATAAAGCGGATATCGAAGCGAAGATGCAGGAGCTGGCTCAGGCTTCTCAGAAGCTGATGGAAATCGCTCAGCAGCAGCACGCCCAACAGCAGGCTGGCGCTGACGCTTCTCAGAACAACGCGAAAGACGACGACGTTGTCGACGCTGAGTTCGAAGAAGTGAAAGACAAAAAATAATCGCCCTGATGCAGGGTAATTAATCGGCACGGGCGTAGGAGAACTCTCCACGCCCGTGCTCGCATGTTAAGGGGCTTAAAAAAACCAATGGCAAAGCAAGACTATTACGAGATTTTAGGCGTTCCGAAAACTGCGGAAGAGCGTGAAATCAAAAAGGCGTATAAGCGCCTGGCCATGAAATTCCACCCGGATCGCAACCAGGGTGACAAAGAGGCTGAAGCCAAATTTAAAGAGATCAAAGAAGCCTACGAAGTCCTGACCGATGCACAGAAACGTGCGGCCTATGACCAGTACGGTCATGCAGCCTTCGAACAAGGCGGTATGGGCGGCGGTGGATTCGGTGGCGGCGGCTTTGGCGGTGGCGCTGACTTCAGCGATATCTTTGGCGATGTTTTCGGCGACATTTTTGGCGGCGGTCGTGGCCGTCAGCGCGCGGCGCGCGGCGCCGACCTGCGCTACAACATGGATCTGACGCTGGAAGAGGCCGTACGTGGCGTCACCAAAGAGATCCGTATTCCGACGCTGGAAGAGTGTGACGTTTGCCACGGCAGCGGCGCGAAAGCAGGCACCCAGCCGCAAACCTGTCCAACCTGTCACGGTTCCGGTCAGGTGCAGATGCGTCAGGGCTTCTTCGCCGTGCAGCAGGCGTGTCCGCACTGTCATGGTCGCGGTACGCTGATTAAAGACCCCTGCACAAAATGCCACGGTCATGGTCGCGTTGAGAAAACCAAGACGCTGTCCGTTAAAATCCCGGCAGGCGTGGACACGGGCGACCGTATCCGTCTGGCAGGTGAAGGTGAGGCCGGCGAGCACGGTGCACCGGCAGGCGATCTGTACGTTCAGGTTCAGGTCAAGCAGCACGCCATCTTTGAGCGTGAAGGCAACAACCTGTACTGTGAAGTGCCCATCAACTTCGCCATGGCGGCACTCGGTGGCGAAATTGAAGTGCCAACGCTTGATGGTCGCGTCAATCTGAAGGTTCCAGGCGAAACCCAGACCGGCAAGCTGTTCCGCATGCGTGGTAAAGGTGTTAAATCCGTTCGCGGTGGTGCGCAGGGCGACCTGCTGTGCCGCGTGGTGGTTGAAACCCCGGTTGGCCTGAACGACAAGCAGAAACAGCTGCTGAAAGAGCTGCAGGAAAGTTTTGGCGGCCCGACGGGTGAGAAAAACAGCCCGCGCTCCAAAAGCTTCTTCGATGGCGTCAAAAAATTCTTCGACGATTTGACCCGCTGATCCGTTAGCTGGTGTTCATCTCAAAAAGCCCGGAAGCGATTCCGGGCTTTTTCTTTTTGTAGCTGTCCTCATGGCTATCATTCGGTAAAACTGAATATATACTCAACATTAATCTGCTTTTGCCGAGCTGTTTGGCCTGGTATTATGGTTTTACCGAAGTATTGCTGTAAGAGAGAGCCTACGTGAAATTAATACACCGTTTTTTTAGCAGTGAAGCATCAGGCGGCATCATCCTGATTATTGCCGCTGCGGCCGCGATGGCGCTGGCCAATATGGGTTTCACACGCGACTTTTACCACGCGTTTCTGGAAACTCCCGTCGAGCTGAAAGTCGGGGCGCTGGAAATTAATAAGAACATGCTGCTGTGGATCAACGATGCACTGATGGCCGTGTTTTTCCTGCTGGTAGGACTGGAGGTTAAGCGTGAGCTGGTCCTGGGTTCGCTTGCCAGCCGTCAGCGTGCCGCGTTCCCGGTGATTGCCGCATTCGGGGGGATGGTCATTCCGGCGTTGCTCTTCCTGGCGTTCACCTGGCAGGATCCGGTATCGCGTCACGGCTGGGCCATTCCGGCGGCAACGGATATCGCGTTTGCCCTGGGTGTGCTGGCCTTGCTGGGAAGCCGCGTGCCGGTGGCACTGAAAATCTTCCTGATGGCGCTGGCGATCATTGATGACCTGGGCGCGATTGTCATTATTGCGCTGTTCTACACCAGCGACCTGTCGATCCTGTCGTTGAGCGTTGCCGCAGGAGCGATTGCGGTACTGGCGCTGTTGAACATTTGCAACGTGCGCCGCATCGGGATCTACGTGCTGGTGGGGATGGTGCTGTGGACCGCGGTACTGAAATCAGGCGTGCACGCTACGCTCGCCGGGGTCATCGTCGGCTTCTTCGTTCCGCTTAAGCCGCAGGAGGGGAAATCGCCTGCCAAACAGCTGGAGCATGTACTGCACCCGTGGGTCGCCTTTATGATCCTGCCGCTGTTTGCTTTCGCTAATGCAGGCGTTTCGCTGGAAGGGGTAACCCTTGAGGGACTGACCTCAATGTTGCCGCTGGGCATTATTGCCGGACTGTTTATTGGTAAGCCGCTGGGTATTAGCCTGTTCTGCTGGCTGGCGCTGAAGCTGAAGCTGGCGTCACTGCCGCACGGTACCACGTTTAAGCAGATCATGGCGGTGGGCGTGCTGTGCGGCATTGGGTTTACCATGTCGATCTTTATCTCAACGCTGGCTTTTGGTGCCCATGCGCCTGAGCTTATCGTCTGGGCGAAGCTGGGTATCCTTATCGGATCGTTACTGGCCGCAGTCACTGGCTATACCTTATTGAAGGTCAAACTGTCCGGACCGGTCGTTCAGGCATAACAGGAAACCGGGAGAAGAACACCTTCTCCCGCTACACGATCAGGGAGCGAAGACACGATGTCTCATTTGAATTACAACCACCTTTACTACTTCTGGCACGTCTATAAGCAGGGCTCGGTCGTGGGGGCGGCAGAGGCGCTCTACCTGACGCCGCAGACCATCACCGGGCAAATCAAGGCGCTGGAAGAGCGGCTGCAGGGCAAGCTCTTTAAGCGCAAGGGCCGTGGGATTGAGCCAAGTGAGCTGGGCGAACTGGTTTTCCGCTATGCGGATAAGATGTTTACCTTAAGCCAGGAGATGCTGGATATCATTAACTACCGCAAAGAGTCAAACCTGCTCTTTGACGTCGGCGTGGCGGATGCGTTGTCAAAACGGCTGGTCAGCGGCGTGCTGGATGCGGCGGTGGTCGAAGATGAGCAAATCCATCTGCGCTGTTTTGAGTCCACGCACGAGATGCTGCTGGAGCAGCTGAGCCAGCATAAGCTGGATATGATTATCTCGGACTGCCCGATCGACTCTACGCAGCAGGAAGGGCTGTTCTCGGTGAAGATTGGCGAATGCGGGGTCAGCTTCTGGTGCATTAACCCGCCGCCGGAAAAACCGTTTCCTGCCTGTCTGGAAGAGCGTCGTTTGCTGGTGCCAGGCCGGCGCTCCATGCTTGGGCGCAAACTGCTGAACTGGTTTAACTCTCAGGGACTGAAGGTGGAGATCCTCGGCGAGTTTGACGATGCTGCGCTAATGAAAGCCTTTGGTGAGGCGCATAACGCCATCTTTGTTGCACCGACGCTGTACGTGCACGATCTCTATTCAGATAACAAGATTACGGAGATTGGCCGGGTCGATAACGTGATGGAGGAGTATCACGCGATATTTGCAGAAAGGATGATTCAACACCCAGCGGTACAGCGCATCTGTAACCGCGACTACTCGGCGCTGTTTACGCCACCGGCAATCTGAAGATATAAAAAAACCCGCGTTAAGCGGGTTCTTTTAAAACAAGCAACAACAAGTGGCGATTAAGCCAGTTTGTTGATCTGCGCGGTCAGGTTTGCTTTATGACGCGCTGCTTTGTTTTTGTGGATCAGACCTTTAGCAGCCTGACGATCCACGATTGGTTGCATTTCATTAAATGCGTTCTGCGCAGCAGCTTTGTCGCCAGCTTCGATAGCTGCGTATACTTTCTTGATGAAAGTACGCATCATAGAGCGACGGCTTGCATTGTGCTTACGAGCCTTTTCAGACTGGATAGCACGTTTCTTAGCTGATTTGATATTAGCCAAGGTCCAACTCCCAAATATGATCTATGTGGACAATTCAAAGGCCGAGGAATATGCCCTCTATACCTTCTTTTGTCAATGGATTTGTGCAAATAAGCGCCGTTGATTGGCGACGCTACGTTACGTAGTGATGGCGCAGGATTCTACCAGCTTGTCGCTCGTGAATACAGCTTTTCGGCACAAAAAACGCAGTTCACGGGCAGATTTTTTTGCTGTGAAAGGTCAGCCTGATGAAATCATTACGGCTTTCTGTTTTGCGCGAACAATCGCCGGTTAACCTTAACCGCTGTACAAGGTATACTTTGGCGATTTTCACTGTTTTGAGCCAGACATGAAGCTGATACGCGGCATACATAATCTCAGCAGAGCACCGCACGGGTGCGTGCTGACCATTGGTAATTTCGACGGCGTGCATCGTGGTCATCAGGCGCTGCTGCAGGGATTGCGTAAAGAAGGGGAGGCGCGTGGCCTGCCCGTTGTAGTGATGATTTTTGAGCCGCAGCCGCTGGAGCTGTTTGCCGGCGATAAATCACCGGCTCGCCTCACTCGCCTGCGCGAGAAGTTGCGCTACCTGGCAGAGTCCGGGGTGGACTACGTATTGTGCGTGCGTTTCGATCGCCGCTTTGCCGCGCTCACAGCACAAAATTTCGTCAGTGACCTGCTGGTCAGGCGCCTTGGCGTGCAGTTTCTGGCCGTGGGTGATGATTTCCGCTTTGGCGCTGGTCGTCAGGGCGATTTCTTGCTATTACAGAAGGCTGGCCTCGAGTACGGCTTTGATGTCACCAGCGCAATGACCTTTTGCGAAGGTGGCGTCCGGGTTAGCAGCACTGCGGTGCGTCAGGCGCTGGCCAACGATGAACTGGATACGGCGGAAACGCTGCTGGGACATCCGTTTAGCATTTCAGGCCGTGTGGTCCATGGCGATGCGCTGGGCCGCACCATAGGTTTCCCGACGGCGAATATACCGCTACGTCGTCAGGTCTCCCCGGTTAAAGGGGTATATGCGGTGGAAGTGGCTGGTCTGGGCGATAAACCGTATTTCGGTGTCGCCAATATTGGCACACGTCCTACAGTCGCCGGTGTCCGTCAACAATTAGAAGTGCACCTGCTGGACGTTGTAATGGACCTTTATGGTCGCCATATAGATGTGATACTGCGTAAAAAAATACGCAATGAGCAGCGATTTGCTTCGCTGGATGAACTAAAGGCGCAAATCGCGCGAGATGAATTAACGGCCCGCGAGTTTTTTGGGCGAGTAAACCCGGCTTAAATGCCTACGTGAAAAATACGGAACCGAGAATCTGATGAGTGACTATAAATCAACCCTGAATTTGCCGGAAACAGGGTTCCCGATGCGCGGCGATCTCGCCAAGCGCGAACCGGGAATGCTGGCGCGTTGGACCGATGATGACCTGTACGGCATCATCCGTGCAGCCAAAAAAGGCAAAAAAACCTTCATTCTGCATGATGGCCCTCCATATGCGAATGGCAGCATTCATATTGGTCACTCTGTAAACAAGATTCTGAAAGACATTATCGTGAAGTCCAAAGGCCTCGCGGGATATGACTCGCCTTACGTTCCGGGCTGGGACTGCCATGGTCTGCCAATCGAACTGAAAGTTGAGCAAGAGTTTGGTAAGCCGGGTGAGAAGTTCACCGCGGCAGAATTCCGCGCAAAATGTCGCGAATACGCGGCCACGCAGGTTGACGGTCAGCGCCAGGACTTTATCCGCCTGGGCGTGCTGGGTGACTGGTCACGTCCGTACCTGACCATGGACTTCAAAACCGAAGCCAACATCATCCGTGCGCTGGGTAAAATCATCGGTAACGGCCATCTGCACAAGGGCGCGAAGCCGGTGCACTGGTGCGTGGACTGCCGTTCTGCGCTGGCAGAAGCGGAAGTGGAGTATTACGACAAAACCTCTCCGTCTATCGACGTGGCCTTCCACGCGGTCGATCAGGAGGCGGTGAAAGCCAAATTTGGCGTGACCTCTGTCAATGGCCCCATCTCGCTGGTTATCTGGACCACCACCCCGTGGACGCTGCCAGCAAACCGCGCGATCTCCCTGTCCGGTGAGTTCGAGTACGCGCTGGTGCAGGTTGACGGTCAGGCGCTGATCCTGGCGAAAGATCTGGTCGAAAGCGTGCTGAAACGCGCGAACATCGCCGACTATACCGTGCTGGGCACCGTGAAAGGTGACGCGCTGGAGCTGATGCGCTTCAAACACCCGTTCCTGGACTTCGATGTGCCGGCGATCCTGGGCGATCACGTGACGCTGGATGCGGGTACCGGTGCGGTACATACCGCCGGTGGCCACGGTCCTGACGACTACAACATCAGCCTGAAATACGGTCTGGAAATCGCGAACCCGGTGGGTCCTGACGGTTCTTACCTGCCAGGCACCTACCCGGCGCTGGACGGTATCAACGTCTTCAAAGCGAACGACATCATCGTTGACATGCTGCGCACCAGCGGCGCGCTGCTGCACGTTGAGAAAATGCAGCACAGCTATCCGTGCTGCTGGCGTCACAAATCACCGATCATCTTCCGTGCGACCCCACAGTGGTTCATCAGCATGGATCAGAAAGGCCTGCGCGAGCAGTCCCTGAAAGAGATCAAAGGCGTGCAGTGGATCCCGGACTGGGGTCAGGCGCGTATCGAATCCATGGTCGCTAACCGTCCTGACTGGTGTATCTCCCGTCAGCGTACCTGGGGCGTACCAATGTCTCTGTTCGTGCACAAAGAGACACAGGAACTGCACCCGAACACTCTGGCACTGATGGAAGAAGTCGCGAAGCGTGTAGAAGTTGACGGCATTCAGGCATGGTGGGATCTTGATTCCCGCGACATCCTGGGCGCTGATGCAGACAACTACGAGAAAGTGCCTGATACCCTGGACGTGTGGTTTGACTCCGGTTCAACGCACGCGTCTGTTGTTGACGTGCGTCCGGAATTTGCCGGCCACGCGGCAGATATGTATCTGGAAGGTTCTGACCAACACCGCGGCTGGTTCATGTCATCGCTGATGATTTCCACCGCCATGAAAGGTAAAGCACCGTATCGCCAGGTGCTGACCCACGGTTTCACCGTGGATGGTCAGGGTCGTAAGATGTCTAAATCGATCGGTAACACCGTCTCTCCGCAGGACGTGATGAACAAACTGGGCGCGGACATTCTGCGTCTGTGGGTTGCTTCTACCGACTATACCGGCGAAATGGCGGTGTCGGACGAGATCCTGAAACGTGCTGCCGACAGCTATCGTCGTATCCGTAACACCGCGCGCTTCCTGCTGGCGAACCTGAACGGGTTCGATCCGCTAAAAGATATGGTGAAACCGGAAGAGATGGTGGTGCTGGATCGCTGGGCAGTAGGCTGCGCGAAAGCGGCACAGGAAGATATCCTGAAGGCTTACGAATCTTACGATTTCCACGAAGTGGTGCAGCGCCTGATGCGCTTCTGCTCCATCGAGATGGGCTCGTTCTACCTCGACATCATCAAAGACCGCCAGTACACCGCGAAAGCGGACAGCGTGGCGCGTCGTAGCTGCCAGACTGCGCTGTTCCACATCGCAGAAGCGCTGGTTCGCTGGATGGCACCGATCATGTCCTTCACCGCAGATGAAATCTGGGGTTACCTGCCAGGCGACCGTGAGAAGTATGTCTTCACCGGCGAGTGGTATGAAGGTCTGTTCGATCTCTCCAGCACCGAAGCGATGAACGATGCCTTCTGGGACGAGCTGCTGAAAGTGCGTGGCGAAGTGAACAAGGTTATCGAGCAGGCGCGTGCTGACAAGAAAGTCGGCGGCTCGCTGGAAGCGGCAGTTACCCTGTACGCCGAGCCAGAGCTGGCGGCGAAACTGACGGCGCTGGGCGATGAATTACGATTTGTCCTGTTGACCTCCGGTGCGAAAGTTGCGGATTATGCCCAGGCGTCTGCTGATGCACAGCAGAGCGAACTGCTCAAAGGACTGAAAGTCGCACTGAGCAAAGCCGAAGGTGATAAATGCCCGCGTTGCTGGCATTACACCACTGATGTCGGCCAGGTGGCGGAACACGCAGATATCTGCGGACGCTGTGTCAGCAACGTCGCCGGTGACGGCGAGAAACGTAAGTTTGCCTGATGAGTAAAACTCTCTGTTCAACAGGACTGCGCTGGCTGTGGCTGGTGGTGGTAGTGCTGATTATCGATCTGGGCAGCAAGTTCCTGATCCTCCAGAATTTTGCTCTGGGGGAGACGGTGTCGCTGTTCCCATCGCTTAACCTGCATTACGCACGTAACTACGGTGCGGCGTTTAGTTTCCTTGCTGACAGCGGTGGCTGGCAGCGCTGGTTCTTTGCAGGTATCGCTATCGGTATCTGTGTGGTGCTATCGCTGCTGATGTACCGTTCGAAGGCAACACAAAAGCTAAATAACATCGCCTATGCGCTGATTATCGGTGGCGCGCTGGGCAACCTGTTTGATCGCCTGTGGCACGGCTTTGTGGTCGATATGATCGACTTCTATGTCGGCGACTGGCACTTCGCGACCTTTAACCTCGCCGACAGCGCAATTTGCATCGGCGCGGCGTTAATCGTGCTGGAAGGCTTCTTGCCGAACGCGGCCGCGAAGAAACAGGCTTAAATGTAAATGCCGGGTGGCGCATGCGCCCCCGGCCTACAGAATGTCTGGCCTGCCGTCTCTTACCGGTGGGTCAAAACAAGCGAGCAATTTGCATGTCTAAATCCGTACAGAGCAACAGCGCGGTTCTCGTTCATTTCACGCTGAAACTGGATGATGGCTCCACGGCTGAATCCACCCGCAATAACGGCAAACCCGCCCTGTTTCGTCTCGGCGACACCTCCCTGTCTGAAGGTCTTGAGCAACAGCTGCTTGGCCTGAAAGAAGGCGAGAAAAAGGCATTTTCGCTGGAGCCGGATGCCGCGTTTGGCGTGCCAAGCCCGGACCTTGTTCAGTACTTCTCGCGCCGCGAGTTTATGGATGCAGGTGAGCCGGAAATCGGGGCGATCATGCTCTTTACCGCTATGGATGGCAGCGAAATGCCTGGCGTGATCCGCGAAATCAATGGTGACTCCATCACCGTTGACTTCAACCATCCGCTTGCCGGGCGCACCGTCCATTTTGATATTGAAGTGCTGGAGATCGATCCGGTACTGGAGGCCTGAAATGCAGATCCTGTTGGCTAACCCGCGCGGCTTTTGCGCCGGTGTAGACCGCGCTATCAGCATTGTTGAAAACGCGCTCGAGATTTACGGCGCGCCGATTTATGTGCGTCACGAAGTGGTGCATAACCGTTATGTCGTCGACAGCCTGCGCGAGCGTGGCGCGATCTTCATTGAGCAGATCAGCGAAGTGCCTGACGGCGCGATCCTGATTTTCTCCGCGCACGGGGTTTCTCAGGCGGTGCGTAACGAAGCGAAAAGCCGCGATCTGACCGTGTTCGACGCCACCTGCCCATTAGTGACCAAAGTGCATATGGAAGTGGCGCGCGCCAGCCGTCGTGGTGAAGAGTCGATCCTGATTGGCCATGCCGGCCACCCGGAAGTCGAAGGTACCATGGGCCAGTACAGCAACCCGGAAGGGGGGATGTACCTGGTGGAGTCGCCGGAAGATGTGTTTACGCTGAACGTCAAAAATGAAACGCGTCTCTCGTTTATGACCCAGACGACGCTCTCCGTTGACGATACGTCGGACGTGATTGACGCCCTGCGCCAGCGCTTCCCGAAAATCGTCGGCCCGCGTAAGGACGACATTTGCTACGCCACCACCAATCGCCAGGAAGCGGTGCGTGCTCTGGCTGAACAGGCGGACGTGGTGCTGGTTGTCGGTTCGAAAAATTCCTCTAACTCCAACCGTCTGGCTGAACTTGCGCAGCGAATGGGGAAAGCGGCCTATCTGATTGATGATTCCAGCGATATCCAGGAAGTGTGGGTGAAAAACGTGGCCTGTGTCGGGGTAACCGCAGGCGCCTCGGCTCCGGATATCCTGGTGCAGAACGTGATTTCCCGTCTGCAGGAACTGGGCGGCGGCGAAGCGGTCCCGCTGGAAGGACGCGAAGAGAATATTGTTTTCGAGGTCCCGAAAGAGCTGCGTATCGACGCACGCGAAGTCGAGTAAGTTTCCTCGCGCATGACCCGAATGCCGGCCACGTCAGTGGCCGGCATTTTTATTGCTGATTAACTGTGATTCACCTGACACATTGCGCCTTTGATGCGCAGGTTAATCGTTTAAATTGTTATGCTGGGCGGGTTGTTCTCCTCGGGCCGGAGAAGACGATGACTTCAGATATTATCCTGCCGCCTCTGGTGGCCTGGGCCAGTGGTACACTTGCCCGCGGCGCACTTATTCTCAAATCCACACGCCTTGCCGATCTCAATGGTTTGTTTGCCGATCGAGACGCCTGGGCACAATGCGATCCGCATCAGACGGTGTATGACGTCGAAATGCTGGAATCGCCTGCACAGGAAGGGGCGTTGTTTGTCGGCGTTACCCATTTACATGCAGGTAAAATTGGCCGGGAATTTTTTATGACCCGCGGCCATTTTCATCAACGTCGTGAACAGGGCGAAGTCTATTTTGGACTGCGGGGAAGTGGCCTGCTTTTACTCCAGACGACATCCGGCGAAACCCGTCTGGAGTGCGTGATGCCGGGATCCGTCCATATTATTGCGCCTTTTACCGCCCACCGTTTAATCAATACCGGTGAGACCACGCTCTCTTCACTTGCGGTCTGGCCCGCCGTCGCCGGACACGACTATGCCGCGTTACCCCACGGTTTTGCCGTGCGGGTATTGGCCACTGACGGTGGCTGGGAGGTTCAGAATGGATAACTTTGGGCTCGACATGACCATCACCCGGCACCCGCTGGGGTTCAGCTACGGTGAGGACGTCACTGGCCCGATGCCAGAGATCCGTAAGCTTGATGAGATCCGCGCGTCGTTACGGGACCCTGACTGCTCAGGGCCGGAAGACGTTTATGCTATTGCGATGGATGTCGCCCGTCTGGCAGACCGGCAGGAGCTGAAAAAACGCATGCTGCTGTTTGGGGTCGTGACCTACGCGACGGGAACGCTGGGTGAAGAGCCGATCCGCAGCCAGGGGCATGTTCACCGTAAAAGCCGTCACAGCGGCTGGTCTCCGCCCGAGCTGTATGAAATCTGGCAGGGGCGCGCCATTATCTATATGCAGGAGTATGTTGCGGACGATCCCGGGCGCTGTTTCGCCGTACTGGCCGGGCCGGGCGAAAAGGTGCTGGTTCCGCCTGGCTGGGGGCATGCCACTATCTCTGCCTCGCCGGATGAACCGCTGACCTTCGGTGCGTGGTGCGACAGGGAATATGGTTTTGAATATGATGCCGTGCGGGCGCGTAAAGGACTGGCCTGGTATCCGCTGCTGCAGGGGAGTCATATCATCTGGCAGCACAACACGCATTATCTGCCGGGGCGGCTACAGATGATCACACCGCGTCGCTACAGCGAATTCGGCCTGACGGATGAGCCTGTCTATACGCAATTTATTGCCGATCCTGCTCGCTTTCAGTTTATCTCTCGCCCGGATAAAGTGGCCGAGCTGTGGCATAACTTCCACCCTTAAAAAAACCGGGGCATTGCCCCGGCTGTCTTATCCAGCAAACAGACCTGACGTGACGCCCAGCGCCGCCAGCGCAAGCAGCACAATCATGGCCCTGACCGGGGAGATGCCACGTTTTGCCATCAGATACCAGGTGCCCAGAACCACCAGAAGCGGTAATAGCTGCGGGAAGATACCGTCAAGCATCTGCTGAACATGGATGTTAACCCCGTCACGGGTGATAAATTCCAGTCCGGTGCCCAGCTTAACGTAGCTTGCCGCCACGCCGCCCATCACAAATACACCCAGCAGAGACAAAGCTTCGCGCAATCGCGTTGACTTGCTGCTCACCAGCATCTCGACCGATCCTGAGCCCATCTGGTAGCCTTTCAGAAACAGAAACCAGGATCCCGGGATAATGATGGCCAGCCAGGCGACGGTGTAGAACAACGGGCCAAGAACATTTCCTCCGGCGGCAAGCGCCATACCGATGCTCAGTAAAATGGGGATCAGCATGCCGGGGATCATTGAGTCACCAATCCCCGCGATTGGTCCCATCAGCCCCACTTTCAGGGTATTGATCGTTTCGCCATCAATGGGCTCGCCGTTGGCTTTTTTCTCTTCCAGCCCAAGCGCCATACCGTTTACGATGGCACCGATCTGCGGCTCCGTGTTGTAAAACGAGGCGTGTCTGCGCAGCATCTCGGTGCGCTGGGCGGCATCCGGGTAGAGTTTTTTGGCGACCGGTAACATGCTCAGACAGAAGCCGAACGATTCCAGACGCTCGAAGCTCATCGAAGAGAGGTTATGCATCATCCACGCTCGCCAGCAGCGGCGCAGATCTTTTCGGGTCAGTTTACGGTCTTCCATCAGAATTCATCCTCATCGTCGGCGGGCCTACCCGGCGTGACAGCCTGCGGCGCTTCCGGCTTGTAGTTGTAATGAATTAACGCCAGCAGGGCGCCCACAATCACCAGCGCCACCATGTTGAGCTTCAGGAACACAATGCATATGAAGCCCACCAGGAAGTAGATCAGCATGCTGTAGCTTTTGATGATCTGCTTAAGCAGGATGGCGATCCCAACGGCCGGTAAGATGCCCCCCAGCACGTTCATGGTCGAAAGCACGATGCCGGGCAGACTGTCCATAAACCCGCTGATGTACTGCGCGCCAAAATAGACGGCGATAAACGTCGGCACAAAGCGCAGAACAAAGTTCATCACCTGCGGCCAGACCGCGCTGTTAAGATAAATTCCGCGCTCATCCCCGCGCTCAAGCGCCACGTCGGCGCGGTGGTTCCAGAACGAGTTCAATACCATCATGGCGTTAAACAGGATCGTTCCGGCAATGCCAATGGTCGCCGCCAGCGCCACGGCCACCTCTGGCCCTTTGCCCGACAGAATCCCCAGCGCGATAGCGGGATAAGCGACAAAATTGAGGTCGGCAGGCATTGAACCGCCGGGGGTGACCATCGCGATATAAACGGCCTGCACCGCCACACCAATCATGATCCCGGTTTTAACGTCGCCCAGAATCAGGCCCACCAGCATCCCCGAAACCAGCGGGCGGGAGATGAGATACCAGCCACCCGTCAGGCCAAACAGCCAGGGACTACTGAGTGCACCGAGATAGCAAAGCAGACCGATGAGAGAAGCTTCGAAAATCATCATGCACTCCTTATTTCAGTTTTTGCCGGGCGTCCTGCCAGCTGTAAAAACTGGCATCGGGCACCAGACGAAACTCAATGGCATGCCCCTGTTCAGTCAGCCAGTCAAAGGCTGCTGTCTCCTCTGGCGTTACGGACTGATTAGGGCCAATGGTGGTGGTGTTGGCGCGGGCACTCATTGGCCCGACGTTAATTTTGCCATTGCCGTTCTTCAGGCTTATGCCTGCCTGTTCAAGGCGTTGCAGGGTGACAGGTGATTTGCCAATCACGAAGTAGCGCTTATCGCTGGCAATCACTTTCGGCAGCTTTTCGATGGCGGTCAGGGTATCGAACAGCCACACTCTGGTATCTGACACCGCGCCTTTCATTACCGACGAGAGCAGCGGATCGGCCGCGACGGCATCGTCAATTGCCACGATGCCATCACAGGGCAGCTCTTTGGCCCAGCGTGTGACGAGCTGCCCGTGGATCACCCGGTCGTCAATACGTACAAACGAAATGCTCATATAAGCTCCTTAGAAATCGTCGTTCTGGGCGGATTCCACCCGTTTTGCCTGAACCAGGGTGGGCTGCGTTAATTCGATGAGCTGCGCGGCGGCGGCATGGACATCCCGGGCCATCAGGATGTCGTCGGTGAGCAAGAGCATGGGGAAGTTGACTCCCGCCACCACGGCGACCGGTGGATGCGTCTGGGGATTAAACGCGTATTCGCAGGCCACATTCCAGGGCGTTCCGCTCTGCATATCGCACAGGACGACGATGCCGTCTGCGCCCGCACCTGCGCGGTGGTATGCCGCAGCGAAATCACGGCGAAACCCCGCTATGCCAGCCTGTGCGTTCAGACATACCGCCTGTCGATGAGGAAGATCGCCATACACCATTTTTCCGCTTTCCAGCAGGGCGGTGGCCAGCGGGCCGTGTGTCGCCACAATAATGTGAATCATGGTTAACCTCTTACCCAGGCTTTAATGGTGGCAATGGATTTACCGCAGCTCGGCCCTGACGGAGAAATACGGTATTCGCCTGCGTCAGCAGGGACGATAAACGTTTCTGCGTAGTGCACGACGAAGGGGGCGAATGCGCCGTCGGGGCTGTCTACCGTCGCCTCTTCACCTTCAACAAGATTAAGGACATTCACGCCTCCGCGGGGGGAGTGCGTCACCGGTTCACTGAACCAGTGGCGACGCGTTTCGATGAATTCACGTTCGTGAAGCCCGGTCCGCTCTTCGCGCCAGCCGGTGCCTTCGCCGAGGGGTTCACACTGATTTACAAGATGCTGTTCGACCCACTGCGTATCGCGTTGCCAGTCGATCACCTTTTCGCCATGCGCCAGATGAACCGGGCGGGGCTGCCCATCCATCCCCAGCCGTCCCCAGTCCCAGAGCTTGAAGGTGAAAATGTAAGGCGTGGCGCTGATCTCAAGTACCACGGTTCCTGCTCCAGAACAGTGAACCGTACCGGCGGGGATCAAAAAATGATCGTGCTTGTTCGCCGCAAGATGATTGACGAAGCGGGCGTCGTCGAACGGCTTTTCACCGCGGCTGGCCCGTCTGAGGTCGTCCATCATCGCTTCGGGCCGGGTACCCGTTCGGGTCCCCAGATACACCTGAGCCCCTGGCTCTGCCTCAAGGATGTAATAGCTCTCATCCTGGGTGTAATGCATACCAAAATGCTGCTGTATGTACTCCGTGGTCGGATGCACCTGAAAACTCAGGTTCTGCCCGCCGAAGGTATCAAGCAGGTCAAAGCGGATGGGAAATTCCGCGCCAAAACGGGCATGCACTTTTTCACCCAGCAGCGCCCGGGGGTGCAGCAGCACCAAATCCTGAGAGGGGATCTCGATCCGCACCGCGCCGTAACGAAGCAACAGGCTGTTTTCCTCGGGCACGCAGTCAAAACACCATGCGTAGTTAGGCGCAGAGGGATCGAGATCGAATTTCTGTTTCATCCATTGTCCGCCCCAGACGCCGGGGTCGAAAAAGGGCACTACACGAAAAGGACGTTGAGTGGTGTGTTGCAACCCGGCGCGCAGTGCATCGCCGCCGACCATCGCCGGATCATCCGCCTGGGTGGTATCCAGGAGATAATCAGTACGCCGTAGCAGCGGGGTTTTGTGACGATCGAATACGCGCCACTCAATGAAAAAGGCGCGTTTGTAGCGACGCAGAATATCCTCGTGTTGGTTCGCTGCGCCCCAGTTAGCCAGTTCACCGCTGCGCATGCGCTGCTGGATCTCCCAGCGCGGTAAATCGGCGTAGACCAGAATATCGCCTGCATTAACCAGCGCGGCACCCGGCCCGTAAATAACGATTATCCCTTCGCGGCACAGTTCGACCTGCGCCTGCAACGCCTCGCGTTTCACCGGGTCGATGAATTCCTCGAGCTGGTGGCAGGAGAGCACGCCGAAGACGCGGTCGTCAGTGAGATGTCGGGCCAGCAACCCGCTTAAAGCATGTTCGTCGAGACGCATCTGTTCGGCATTGAGCGTCAGCGTGGCCCCCAATGCTGGCAGCAGTTTTGTCTCCAGTTCCTCCAGCCTGACGCCGGGGTAGCAGTCAATGACCAGCACGGTGCGTGTATATTGACCCGCTCTGCGGGTAAGCTCGCGCACAATCGCGTCCCAGCCCTGCCAGGCACAATCGTCATACCCCTCTACTGCGACTTCCGGGAATTTATCGTAAGTTGCCATCTTTTCTCTCCGTCTTCGTTGCTTAAGGTTATTCGATTAACCTTGTTTGGGAAGGGTGATTAACGCGATTAACCCGCCAGTTCTGGCGATAAGTGGCGAAAAGGCGGCCATTATGTGAAGAGGCTCACGCGCAAAAGTGCAAAATTTAGGTTATTCGATTAATCTGATGTGAACGACAAGGAGCGATCATGACGGGTATCACGCTGGCTGATGTGGCAAAACGCGCCGGGGTTTCAACCGCCACCGTATCAATGGTGCTGTGTAATAAAGGGCGGATCTCGCAACGGACCCGGGAGCGCGTACTTCAGGCGCTGGATGAATCGGGCTATGTTTACAATCAGACGGCAGCCAACCTGCGAAACCGCAGCAGTAATCAGGTGGGGCTCCTGTTGCATGACATCACGAACCCTTTTTATGGCGAAATGACGGCAGGTCTAAGCCATGAGATGGAACGCCACGACCTTCTGCTGTTTCTGGCAAACAGCGAAGAGTCGTCCGAGCGACAGCAAAAGTTTGTGGATTCGCTGATGCGTAACAACGTCTGTGGCATGGTGCTGTGTGCCGCGCGAGAAAC
Source organism: Enterobacter sp. R-25 (assembly GCF_049913205.1). Lineage (NCBI taxonomy): Bacteria > Pseudomonadati > Pseudomonadota > Gammaproteobacteria > Enterobacterales > Enterobacteriaceae > Enterobacter > Enterobacter sp. R-25. Next base: position 682,967 of record NZ_CP183982.1, read on the forward strand.
TCCGCAGGCCTTTTTCGATGGTCTTAAGCGACGCAATATTCCGGCAATTATGGTCGTGCGACCGCTAAACGATCCGGACTTTGATTTTGTGGGAACCGATAACTTCCTTGGCACGCAAATGGCGACAGAGCATCTTCTGAGGATGGGGCATCGTCAGATTGCCTTTATCGGCGGTAGCCTGAATTCGGGGTCTCGCGCTCAGCGTATCGGCGGATTTACCAGTAAATTACTGGAGTATGGTGTAACGCCGAATCCCGAATGGATCGTCACCTCACAGGCAAGCCAGAGTGATGGCGCGCGCGTGGTGGAAGCGTTGTTGATGAACCATCCGCAGATTACCGCGGCAGTGTGTTATCAGGACATTGTTGCCCTTGGCGTTATGCAGTGTTTACGCAAAATGGGGCGCGAGCCGGGACGCCATTTTGCCCTGGTGGGCTTTGACGATATTACCGAGGCCGGGCTGGTACAGCCTGCACTGACTACCGTCTCCGTTGCCGCGAAGGAGATAGGGCGTAAGGCCGGCGAGTTGCTTTTCAGCCGGATACAGGGGAACCGGGAGCCGGCGAAACGCATTATTTTACCGCCCGCGCTGGTGGTCCGCGAATCGTGCGGTTTTCGCTGAAGATTATGCCTTTTGCTGATATTTCTTCCTGTTTATCATTAAATTCTAATTATCGTCGTTTTCAGTTGGCAGCATCTGCAAAGGCTGGTTAATCTGAAAACGGTTTACATCATTTTAACGTAAGAGAATAACTATGCATGATGCACAGATCCGTGTCGCCATTGCGGGCGCGGGTGGACGTATGGGTCGCCAGCTGATTCAGGCGGCACTACAGATGGATGGCGTGGCACTGGGCGCGGCGCTGGAGCGTGACGGCTCATCGTTGCTTGGCGCTGACGCGGGTGAGCTGGCGGGCGCGGGTAAGACAGGCGTTACCGTGCAGAGCAGCCTGGAGGCGGTAAAAAATGACTTTGATGTGTTCATCGATTTTACCCGTCCGGAAGGCACGCTCACGCATCTGGCATTTTGCCGTCAGCACGGTAAAGGAATGGTGATCGGCACCACCGGTTTTGATGATGCCGGGAAGCAGGCTATTCAGGATGCCTCACACGAGATTGCGATTGTCTTCGCCGCAAACTTTAGCGTGGGGGTGAACGTCATGCTGAAGCTGCTGGAGAAGGCAGCGAAGGTCATGGGCAGTTATACCGACATTGAGATTGTTGAAGCGCACCATCGTTATAAAGTCGACGCGCCATCCGGTACGGCGCTGGCGATGGGGGAAGCGATTGCTCATGCACTGGATAAAGATTTGAAAGACTGCGCGGTCTACACCCGTGAAGGGCACACCGGTGAACGTGTTCCCGGCACGATTGGTTTTGCTACCGTCCGCGCGGGCGATATCGTCGGCGAACATACGGCGATGTTCGCCGATATTGGGGAACGCGTCGAGATTACGCATAAGGCATCCAGCCGGATGACGTTTGCAAATGGCGCTGTACGCTCCGCCTTGTGGTTAAAAGACAAGAAAGAGGGTCTTTTTGATATGCGAGATGTGCTTGATCTCAACAATTTGTAACCGTTATTACCCATCGTGATGTGGTTATTGCAGTCGTAATGCTTTGATTGCATAGGGCAATATTTTATTGCCCTTTTATTTTATGTCTTTCATCATGATTTCCTGAATTTACACGCTAAAGTTCATCTCTTCTTCGTGTTTTGTGTTATCTGAATGTAAATTTTGACCGTCTGGTCCACTTTTTGATGCCACGAAGCAGTCTTTCCCATTAAACTTGCCGCGCAAGCGTTTCCCGCAGTGATTTACCTGATCTTTTTGCCGCTTAAGCTCTCCTGGCTCTCTCAGGCTCGCAAAAGAATATGACAAATCTCCGTTTTAAGTTGACTTTTAGCCACCAAATCCCCAGAATGCCGCCGTTTGCCAAAAATCCGCTGGCAACACATTTGCATTGATTCATGACGCAGTTATGAATTAATATGCAAATAAAGTGAGTGAATATTCTCTGGAGGGTGTTTTGATTAAGTCAGCGCTATTGGTTCTGGAAGACGGAACCCAGTTTATCGGTCGGGCCATAGGGGCAACGGGTTCGGCGGTTGGGGAAGTCGTTTTCAATACTTCAATGACCGGTTATCAAGAAATCCTCACTGATCCTTCCTATTCTCGCCAAATCGTTACTCTTACTTATCCTCATATCGGCAATGTCGGCACCAATGCTGCTGATGAAGAATCCTCTCAGGTACATGCGCAAGGCCTGGTCATTCGCGACCTGCCGCTGATTGCCAGCAACTACCGCAACACCGAGGACCTCTCTTCCTACCTGAAGCGCCATAACATCGTGGCGATTGCTGATATCGATACCCGTAAGCTGACGCGTCTGCTGCGCGAGAAGGGTGCACAAAACGGTTGTATCATCGCAGGAGATAACCTCGATGCAGCCCTGGCGCTGGAAAAAGCGAAAGCTTTCCCGGGTCTGAACGGCATGGACCTGGCGAAAGAAGTGACCACAGCAGAAGCCTATAGCTGGACGCAGGGAAGCTGGACGCTGGCGGGAGATCTGCCGGAAGCGAAAAAAGAGAGCGACCTGCCATTCCACGTGGTGGCGTACGATTTTGGTGCCAAGCGCAACATCCTGCGTATGCTGGTCGACCGCGGCTGCCGCCTGACGGTCGTCCCGGCGAAAACCTCTGCTGAAGAGGTACTGAAGATGAATCCGGACGGTATCTTCCTGTCCAACGGTCCTGGCGACCCGGCACCGTGCGATTACGCTATCGACGCCATCAAATCCTTCCTGGAAACCGATATCCCGGTATTTGGCATCTGTCTGGGTCATCAGCTGCTGGCGCTGGCGAGCGGTGCTAACACAGTGAAGATGAAGTTCGGTCACCACGGTGGGAACCACCCGGTGAAAGATATTGATAACAACACGGTAATGATTACGGCACAGAACCACGGCTTCGCAGTGGATGAGGCGTCAATGCCTGCTAACCTGCGCGTGACCCACAAGTCTCTGTTCGATGGCACCCTGCAGGGGATTCATCGTACCGATAAGCCAGCGTTCAGCTTCCAGGGCCACCCTGAAGCCAGCCCGGGCCCGCACGATGCCGCGCCGCTGTTCGATCACTTCATCGAACTTATTGAGCAATACCGTAAGACCGCTAAATAATCAGGAGCCGAGAAGACCATGCCAAAACGTACAGACATAAAAAGCATCCTGATCCTTGGCGCTGGCCCGATTGTGATCGGCCAGGCCTGCGAATTCGACTACTCCGGTGCCCAGGCGTGTAAAGCCCTGCGCGAAGAGGGTTACCGCGTTATCCTGGTGAACTCTAACCCGGCCACCATCATGACCGACCCGGAAATGGCTGATGCAACCTACATCGAGCCGATTCACTGGGAAGTGGTACGCAAAATCATCGAAAAAGAGCGTCCGGACGCGGTTCTGCCTACCATGGGCGGCCAGACGGCGCTGAACTGTGCGCTGGAGCTGGAGCGTCAGGGCGTGCTGGAAGAGTTCGGCGTGACCATGATTGGTGCGACAGCCGATGCCATTGATAAAGCTGAAGACCGTCGTCGCTTCGACGTGGCGATGAAGAAAATCGGCCTCGACACCGCGCGTTCCGGTATCGCACATACCATGGAAGAAGCGCTGGCCGTGGCGGCTGACGTTGGTTATCCGTGCATCATCCGTCCATCCTTCACCATGGGTGGCACCGGCGGCGGTATCGCCTACAACCGCGAAGAGTTCGAAGAGATTTGTGAACGCGGTCTGGATCTCTCCCCCACCAAAGAGCTGCTGATTGATGAATCGCTGATTGGCTGGAAAGAGTACGAGATGGAAGTGGTGCGTGATAAAAACGACAACTGCATCATCGTCTGCTCCATCGAAAACTTCGATGCGATGGGTATCCACACCGGCGACTCCATCACCGTAGCGCCAGCCCAGACGCTGACCGACAAAGAGTATCAAATCATGCGTAACGCCTCGATGGCGGTACTGCGTGAAATCGGCGTAGAAACGGGTGGTTCTAACGTTCAGTTTGCCGTGAACCCGAAAAACGGTCGCCTGATTGTTATCGAAATGAACCCGCGTGTTTCTCGCTCCTCCGCGCTGGCCTCGAAAGCCACCGGCTTCCCGATTGCGAAAGTGGCCGCGAAACTGGCGGTGGGATATACCCTCGATGAGCTGATGAACGACATCACCGGTGGCCGCACTCCAGCGTCCTTCGAGCCGTCCATCGACTACGTTGTGACCAAGATCCCTCGCTTTAACTTCGAGAAGTTCGCCGGCGCAAACGACCGTCTGACCACGCAGATGAAATCTGTTGGCGAAGTGATGGCGATTGGGCGTACTCAGCAGGAATCCCTGCAGAAAGCGCTGCGCGGCCTGGAAGTGGGGGCCACGGGTTTTGACCCGAAAGTGAGTCTGGAAGACCCTGAAGCGCTGACCAAAATTCGCCGCGAGCTGAAAGACGCAGGCGCAGAGCGTATCTGGTACATCGCCGATGCGTTCCGTGCGGGCCTCTCTGTTGATGGCGTGTTCAACCTGACCAACATCGACCGCTGGTTCCTGGTGCAGATTGAAGAGCTGGTACGTCTGGAAGAAAGAGTCGCGGACCTGGGCATCAATGGCCTGGACGCTGACTTCCTGCGCGTACTGAAGCGTAAAGGCTTCGCCGATGCGCGTCTGGCCAAACTGGCGGGCGTACGTGAAGCGGAAATCCGCAAGCTGCGTGACCAGTATGACCTGCACCCGGTCTACAAACGCGTGGATACCTGTGCAGCGGAGTTCGCGACCGACACCGCTTACATGTACTCCACGTATGAAGATGAGTGTGAAGCGAATCCGTCTGTCGACCGCGACAAGATTATGGTGCTGGGCGGCGGTCCTAACCGTATCGGCCAGGGCATCGAGTTTGACTACTGCTGCGTTCATGCCTCCCTGGCACTGCGCGAAGACGGTTACGAGACCATCATGGTCAACTGTAACCCGGAAACCGTGTCGACCGACTACGATACCTCCGACCGCCTCTACTTTGAGCCGGTAACGCTGGAAGATGTGCTGGAAATCGTGCGTATCGAGAAGCCTAAAGGCGTAATCGTGCAATACGGTGGCCAGACCCCACTGAAACTGGCGCGCGCGCTGGAAGCCGCTGGTGTGCCGGTAATCGGTACCAGCCCGGATGCAATCGACCGTGCAGAAGACCGTGAACGTTTCCAGCAGGCGGTTGACCGTCTGAAGCTGAAACAGCCGGCCAATGCCACCGTCACCGCGATCGAGATGGCTGTTGAGAAGGCGAAAGAGATTGGCTACCCGCTGGTGGTACGTCCTTCGTACGTGCTGGGCGGCCGCGCGATGGAAATCGTCTACGACGAAGCTGACCTGCGTCGCTACTTCCAGACGGCAGTGAGCGTGTCCAACGATGCACCGGTTCTGCTCGACCGCTTCCTCGACGATGCCGTCGAAGTGGATGTGGATGCCATCTGTGACGGCGAAATGGTGCTGATTGGCGGTATCATGGAGCACATCGAACAGGCAGGCGTTCACTCCGGTGACTCCGCATGTTCCCTGCCAGCGTACACCCTGAGCCAGGAAATTCAGGACGTGATGCGCCAGCAGGTGCAGAAGCTGGCCTTCGAACTGCAGGTTCGCGGTCTGATGAACGTCCAGTTCGCTGTCAAAGACAACGAAGTCTACCTGATTGAAGTGAACCCGCGCGCAGCACGTACCGTACCGTTCGTCTCCAAAGCTACCGGTGTTCCGCTGGCGAAAGTGGCGGCGCGCGTGATGGCGGGCCAGACGCTGGCACAGCAGGGCGTGACGAAAGAAATTATCCCACCGTACTACTCGGTGAAAGAAGTGGTACTGCCGTTCAACAAATTCCCGGGCGTCGACCCGCTGTTAGGGCCAGAAATGCGTTCTACCGGGGAAGTGATGGGCGTGGGCCGCACCTTCGCAGAAGCGTTCGCGAAGGCGCAGTTAGGCAGTAACTCCACCATGAAAAAATCTGGCCGTGCGCTGCTCTCTGTTCGCGAAGGCGATAAAGAGCGCGTGGTTGACCTGGCGGCTAAGCTGCTAAAACAGGGCTTCGAGCTGGATGCAACCCACGGCACGGCCATTGTGCTGGGTGAAGCGGGCATTAATCCGCGTCTGGTGAATAAGGTGCATGAAGGTCGTCCGCACATTCAGGATCGCATCAAGAATGGCGAATACACCTACATCATTAACACCACCGCAGGTCGTCAGGCGATTGAAGACTCCAAGCTGATTCGCCGCAGCGCGCTGCAGTACAAAGTGCATTACGACACTACCCTGAACGGTGGTTTCGCCACCGCGATGGCACTGAACGCTGATGCCACCGAGAAGGTGATTTCCGTTCAGGAAATGCACGCTCAGATTAACAAGTAAGCCAACATACCCGGCAGTATTCGCTGCCGGGTATTATTCCCACCTTCAGAACCTTCTGGTTTTCCAACCGCATTCAGTCAGTTAGCCTAAAATGGTTAGGTCGATAACGAAATTCAACTGAGAGCAGGGGAAAACACCATGCAAAATAAACTTCTGATCGCGTCCGTTCTGGCTGCCACCGCCATGTTTACCGTTGCGGGCTGTTCATCTAATCAGGCAGTAAAAACCACGGATGGCCGTACGATAGTGACTGACGGTAAGCCGCAGGTCGATGATGACACCGGTCTGGTTTCCTATAAAAACGCCGAAACGGGTCAAACTGAACAGATCAACCGTGACCAGGTGAAATCCATGGGCGAACTGGATAACTAGTTCAGATTTCTGACGTTAGCCCGTCAATAATATTCACTATTAGCCTGTTGAATTACTGACTACACTCTTTTGGTAAAAGAAGGCAGTAAAACAACAGGCTAATTAATGATTCTGATAATTTACGCACATCCGTATCCGCATCACTCGCATGCAAATAAACGGATGCTTGAGCAGGTAAGGACGCTTGATAACGTAGAGATACGTTCCCTCTATCAACTTTATCCCGATTTTAATATCGATATCGCCGCCGAACAGGAGGCGCTCTCTCGTGCCGATTTAATTATCTGGCAGCATCCGATGCAATGGTACAGCACCCCTCCGCTCCTCAAACTGTGGATCGATAAAGTCTTTTCCCACGGCTGGGCGTATGGCCACAACGGTCACGCGCTTAAAGGTAAAAGCCTGATGTGGGCCGTGACCACCGGCGGGGGAGAAAGCCACTTCGATATTGGTGCTTTCCCGGGCTTTGAGGTGCTGTCACAGCCGCTGCAGGCGACGGCGCTCTATTGTGGGCTGAACTGGCTCCCTCCTTTTGCGATGCACTGTACGTTCGTTTGCGATGATGAGACGTTGCAGGCGCAGGCACGCCATTATAAACAACGGTTACTTGAGTGGCAGGAGGCGAACAATGGATAGCCATACGCTGATACAGGCGCTGATTTACCTCGGCGCGGCTGCGCTGATTGTACCCGTGGCGGTACGTCTGGGGCTGGGTTCGGTGCTGGGTTACCTCATTGCCGGCTGTGTCATTGGACCGTGGGGCTTCCGTCTGGTGACCGATGCCGAGGCGATTCTCCATTTCGCTGAGATCGGCGTCGTGCTGATGCTGTTTGTAATTGGCCTGGAGCTGGATCCCCGGCGGTTATGGAAACTGCGCGCTTCGGTATTTGGTGGGGGAGCGTTGCAGATGGTGGCCTGTGGTTTGCTGCTGGGTGGGTTCTGTATCCTGCTGGGCATGGACTGGAAAGTCGCGACACTCATCGGCCTGACGCTGGCACTCTCCTCTACGGCCATTGCCATGCAGGCAATGAACGAGCGCAACCTGACGGTCTCTCAGATGGGGCGCAGCGCGTTTTCGGTGCTGCTGTTCCAGGATATTGCCGCCATCCCGCTGGTGGCGATGATCCCGCTGCTGGCCGCAAGCGGTGCCTCAACGACCATGGGGGCTTTTGCGCTTTCTGCGCTGAAAGTGGTTGGTGCCCTGGCGCTGGTTATTCTGCTTGGCCGCTACGTGACCCGTCCGTTGCTGCGCTTTGTCGCTCGCTCCGGCCTGCGTGAAGTTTTCAGTGCCGTTGCGCTGTTCCTGGTGTTTGGCTTTGGTCTGCTGCTCGAGGAAGCCGGCCTATCGATGGCTATGGGGGCGTTCCTGGCAGGGGTGCTGCTGGCCAGCTCTGAATATCGCCATGCGCTGGAAAGTGATATCGAGCCGTTTAAGGGATTATTGCTGGGGCTGTTTTTCATCGGCGTGGGGATGTCTATCGACTTTGGCACGCTGGTAACGCATCCGCTGCGGATCCTCATCCTGCTGGTCGGTTTCCTGGTCATTAAGATGGGCATGTTGTGGCTGATAGCGCGTCCATTAACGGTGCCCAACAAGCAGCGTCGTTGGTTTGCCGTACTGCTGGGGCAGGGGAGTGAGTTTGCATTCGTGGTCTTTGGCGCGGCGCAGATGGCCAACGTACTGGATGCTGAGTGGGCGAAAGCGCTGACGCTTGCCGTCGCACTGTCGATGGCCGCAACGCCTGTTCTGCTGGTGGTGCTGGCGCGTCTGGAAAAAACGGGGAGCGAGCAAGAACGCGAAGCCGACGAGATCGACGAGGAGCAGCCGCGGGTGATCATCGCCGGGTTTGGTCGCTTCGGGCAGATCGTGGGCCGTTTGCTGTTGTCGAGCGGGGTCAAAATGGTGATCCTCGACCACGATCCCGACCATGTTGAGACCCTGCGGAAATTCGACATGAAAGTGTTTTACGGGGATGCGACCCGTGTCGATCTGCTGGAATCCGCCGGGGCGGCGAAAGCGGAAGTGTTGATTAACGCGATCGACGATCCGGAGACCAGCATGCAGATGGTGGAGTTGGTCAAGGAACACTTCCCCGAGCTGACCATTATCTCTCGCGCCCGCGATGTGGATCACTACATCCGGCTGCGTCAGGCAGGTGTGGAGGCGCCAGAGCGTGAAACGTTCGAAGGTGCGCTCAAGTCTGGCCGGATGGCGCTGGAAAATCTGGGGCTAGGTGCCTATGAAGCCCGTGAACGTGCGGACCTGTTCCGCCGCTTTAACGCCGAGATGGTGGAAGAGATGGTGGCGATGGCGGGCAGCACAGCCACCGAGCGTGCAGCGGTGTTTAAACGCACCAGCGCGATGCTGACGGAAATCATTAACGAGGACCGCAATCACCTGTCGCTTATCCAGCGTCACGGCTGGCAGGGCACGGAAGAGGGCAAGCATACCGGCGATCCGGCGGACGAACCGGAGAGTAAACCTTCCGCGTGAAGTGGAGTTGCCAGCAATATTAAAAAATTTCTCTATCTTTACTCAGCCGCCAGTCGACGAAAGATTAAGCTTTCCGTATAGTGGCGGCAATTTTTTGCATCCGGGAAATTTTCAATGATCAGTCTGATTGCAGCGCTGGCGGTGGACCGTGTTATCGGTATGGAAAATGCCATGCCGTGGAACCTGCCTGCCGATCTCGCATGGTTTAAACGTACTACGTTAAACAAGCCGGTAGTGATGGGCCGCCTGACCTGGGAGTCGATTGGTCGTCCATTACCGGGCCGTAAAAATATCGTTATCAGTAGCCAGCCTGGCACTGACGATCGCGTCGAATGGGTGAAGTCCGTAGACGAGGCCATTGCCGCATGCGGTAATGCCGAGGAGATCATGGTGATTGGCGGTGGGCGTGTGTACGAACAGTTCCTGCCTAAAGCACAGAAGCTGTATCTGACCCACATTGATGCGGAAGTGGAAGGGGATACGCATTTCCCGGACTACGATCCTGATGAGTGGGAATCTGTCTTCAGTGAATTCCACGACGCGGATGCGCAGAACTCCCACAGCTACTGCTTCGAAATTCTGGAACGTCGCTAAGTGAATGTCCCTCTCCCGTCCGGGGGAGGGAAATCCTCATCAGGAGGCAACGGCCTCGTCTTCCCCTAAGTCCAGCTGTCGGTTGGATGGCTGAACAAAGTACGTTTTATCTTCCCAGCGCAAGCAGGTTAACTCTCCACCCCAGCAGCAACCGGTATCGAGACCGTAGATCCCCTCCGGTGTGCCTTTTCCTTCAAGCGACGCCCAGTGGCCAAACACCACGTTATAGGCGTTGGTCACCGGACCGGGAATGGCAAACCACGGTTTAAGAGGCGCAGGGGCGCTTTCCGGTGTCTCTTTGCAATACATATCCAGCTGCCCGTTCGGGAAGCAAAAACGCATGCGGGTGAAAGCGTTCGTAATAAAGCGCAGGCGGGCCAGACCGCTAAGATCTTCGCTCCAGTGATTCGGCATATCGCCGTACATCGCGTCGAGGAAGAAAGGATACGAGTCGCTTGCCAGCACCGCTTCAACGTCACGCGCACAGGTTTTCGCCGTCTCAAGATCCCACTGAGGGGTGATCCCGGCATGCGCCATGACCAGTTTTTTCTCTTCATCGATCTGCAGCAGCGGCTGGCGGCGTAGCCAGTTGATGAGAACATCCGCGTCCGGGGCATCCAGCAAAGGCGAGAGACGATCTTTGGGTTTGTTGCGACTGATCCCGGCAAAGACGGCTAGCAAATGCAGATCGTGATTGCCCAGTACCATGCGCACGCTGTCGCCCAGTGATTTGACGAAGCGTAGAACGTCCAGCGAGCCAGGGCCACGCGCCACTAAATCGCCCGTCAGCCAGAGCGTATCTTGTCCAGGCGTAAAGTCGACCTGTTTTAACAATGCGATCAGTTCATCGTAGCAACCGTGAACGTCGCCAATCAGATATGTAGACATTAGATTAATGAATGAGTGTTGTAACGGCGAGACGGAACACAGGAATAGCAACGCGGAACACATTGCCATCGACGTCGACCATTTCGTAATGGCCCTGCATGGTACCCAGCGGCGTTTCGATCACGGCACCGCTGGTATATTGATACTCTTCGCCAGGGGCGATGTGGGGCTGTTCACCAACCACACCTTCACCCTGAACTTCGATTTCGCGGCCGTTGCCGTTGGTGATAAGCCAGTAGCGCCCAAGCAGTTGCACAGGCATCCGCCCCAGATTGCGAATGGTCACGGTGTAAGCGAAGACAAAACGTTCTTCATCCGGTGAGGACTGGGATTCAACATAAACGCTTTGTACATGGACACATACGCGGGGCGAATCAATCATGGCTTAACTCTCCTTCGGCGGCGCATTTTCGCTGATGTAATTAGCCAGCTTGCAGTACTGTTCTACGGAAATATTTTCTGCACGCATTGCCGGGTCAATACCCAACTCAGTCAGCACTTCAACGGTAAACAGATTGCCCAGGCTGTTACGGATCGTTTTACGGCGCTGGTTAAAAGCTTCCGTAGTAATGCGGCTCAGCACGCGCAGGTCTTTCACCGGGTACGGCATTATTTTATGCGGTACAAGACGCACTACCGCAGAGTCCACTTTTGGTGGCGGCGTAAAGGCGGTTGGCGGTACTTCGAGCACCGGGATCACGTTGCAGAAATATTGCGCCATCACGCTCAAACGACCATACGCTTTACTGTTCGGCCCTGCAACCAGACGGTTAACCACCTCTTTTTGCAACATGAAGTGCATGTCGGCAATGGCATCAGTATAGCTAAACAGGTGGAACATTAGCGGTGTGGAAATGTTGTACGGCAGGTTACCGAACACGCGCAGCGGTTGGCCCATTTTTTCCGACAGCTCACCAAAGTTCATGGTCATGGCATCCTGCTGATAAATCGTCAGCTTTGGCCCCAGGAACGGATGAGTTTGCAGGCGTGCGGCGAGATCGCGATCGAGTTCGATAACGGTCAGTTCGTCCAGGCGTTCGCCTACGGGTTCAGTCAGAGCGGCAAGACCCGGGCCGATTTCGACCATAGCCTGACCTTTCTGCGGATTAATGGCAGACACGATACTGTCGATCACGAACTGATCGTTGAGGAAGTTTTGCCCGAAGCGTTTTCGGGCTAAGTGGCCCTGATGGACTCGATTAGTCATTGAGTATTAACAATCATTTTGATGGCGAGATTAAGCGCCGTAATAAAACTGCCGACATCCGCTTTCCCCTGGCCTGCCAGATCCAGCGCAGTACCGTGGTCAACGGACGTTCGAATAAAAGGTAAACCGAGGGTGATATTCACCCCGCGGCCAAAGCCCTGGTATTTTAGCACGGGCAGGCCTTGATCGTGGTACATCGCGAGCACGGCGTCCGCATTATCCAGGTATTTTGGCTGGAAAAGGGTATCGGCAGGCAACGGCCCGCTTAAGTTCATCCCTTTTGCCCGCATTTCTTCAAGCACCGGAATAATGGTGTCGATCTCTTCGGTACCCATATGTCCGCCTTCACCGGCGTGCGGGTTCAGGCCGCAGACCAGCACATGCGGCTGTTTGATGCCGAATTTGGTTTGCAGGTCGTGATGCAGGATCCCGATGATCTCCCGTAAAAGAGACGGAGTAATGGCATCCGGAATGGCCCTGATGGGCAAATGGGTCGTCACGAGGGCAACGCGCATTGCTTCTGTCGCCAGCATCATGACCACTTTCGGGCTGTGCGAGCGCTCTTCAAAGAACTCCGTGTGCCCGGTAAACGGTATCCCCGCCTCGTTGATAACGCCTTTGTGCACGGGACCGGTGATCAGGGCGGCAAATTCGCCCTTCAGGCAACCGTCGCAGGCACGCGCCAGCGTCTCTACAACATAGTGGCCGTTTTCGGTACTGAGCTGACCCGGGATGACGGGAGTACGAAGTGGAACAGGAAGAAGCGTAAGCGTACCGGCTTGCTGTGGTGCAGGCTGCTGGCCTTCAACGTAGGGGATGAGCGTTAAAGGCAGACCGAGCAGCGTTGCCCGGTCTTGTAACAGTGTTGCATCCGCGCAGACAACCAGTTCCACTGGCCAGCTGCGCTGGGCGAGCTGGACAACGAGGTCAGGCCCAATCCCAGCAGGTTCGCCGGGAGTGATCACAACACGATGCTGTTTCATTAGTTGCTCAGTACTTTCACATAAGCGCTGGCGCGTTGTTCCTGCATCCAGGTTGCTGCTTCTTCAGAGAACTTACGGTTAAACAGCATGCGGTAGGCTCTGTCTTTCTGCGCCGCGTCCGTTTTATCAACATTGCGGGTATCCAACAGTTCGATCAGATGCCAGCCGAAGGAGGAGTGCACCGGGGCGCTCATCTGGCCTTTGTTCAGCTTCATCAGTGCGTCACGGAACGCAGGATCATAGATATCCGCAGCCGCCCAGCCCAGATCGCCGCCCTGATTAGCAGAGCCGGGATCCTGAGAGAACTCTTTCGCGGCATTCGCAAACGAGGTTTTTCCGCTCTTGATGTCTGCAGCAATCTGTTGCAGTTTCACGCGCGCCTGATCGTCAGTCATGATAGGTGACGGCTTGAGGAGAATATGGCGAGCGTGAACTTCGGTAACCGAAATGTTCTGACTCTGACCGCGCAGATCGTTCACTTTCAGGATATGGAAGCCCACGCCTGAACGGATGGGACCCACGATGTCACCTTTCTTCGCCGTGCTCAGCGCCTGGGCAAAGATGGAAGGCAGCTCCTGGATACGTCCCCAGCCCATCTGGCCGCCTTTCAGCGCCTGTTGGTCAGCGGAGTAGGTGATGGCCAGTTTGCCAAAGTCACCGCCGTTACGTGCCTGCTCGACAATCGAACGTGCCTGGCTTTCAGCTTCCGCAGCCTGGTCGGAGGTTGGGTTCTCTGGCAGCGGGATCAGAATGTGGCTCAGGTTCAGTTCGGTGCTGGCGTCGTTCTGGTTACCCACCTGTTTTGCCAGCGCGTCCACTTCCTGAGGCAGGATCGTGACGCGGCGACGGACTTCATTGTTACGCACTTCCGAAATCAGCATCTCTTTACGGATCTGATTACGGTACGTTGCATAGCTGATGCCATCATAGGCCAGACGGCTGCGCATCTGGTCCAGGCTCATGTTATTCTGCTTCGCGATGTTAGCAATGGCCTGATCGAGCTGCTCGTCAGTGACCTTCACACCCATTTTCTGACCCATTTGCAGGACAATCTGATCCATGATCAGACGTTCCAGGATCTGATGGCGCAGGGTAGCGTCATCCGGAAGTTGCTGACCTGCTTCACCCGAATTGAGCTTCACAGATTTCATCAAACCGTCAACGTCGCTTTCGAGCACGACGCCGTTGTTAACCACAGCGGCGACCTTATCAACAACCTGGGGGGCCGCGAAGCTGGTATTCGCAACCATAGCGACACCGAGCAGCAGCGTTTTCCAGTTCTTCATACTTTTTCCATTTCAATTAACCGCAAAGCGGATTACGTTGCAAATTAAGCACATTACAAGGAACTGCGGTACGGCAGAATGTTCGAGCGCAGCATCTGCTGCGTGCCCAGGCCGTAGTTGGAGCTCAGGCCGCGCAGTTCGACATTAAAGCCAATCACGTTATCGTATTTGCTCTGATTATTTTCAGTATTCCAGCCGTTAAGCTTACGTTCGTAACCGACACGCAGCGCGTAGCAGCAGGAGTTATATTGCAGACCAACCATCTGGTCAGCAGGTTTACTGGTGTTGGTGTCAAAGTAGTAAGCACCGACGATTGACCAGCGATCGGCGATTGGCCAGCTCGCTGCGCCACCCACCTGCGAGATGCCGTCTTTGTACTGATCCGCGGTTGCATAGTTTGGCAACGTGGCCTGAATATATTCCGGGCTGGCGTAACGATAGGTCAACTGCAGCATACGGTCTTCATCACGACGGTATTCAATCGCCGCACTGCTTGTCGCAACGTTGTTGAGACGCGTATCGTACTGCACACCCCCGCGTAAACCCCAGCGATCGGTCATACGCCAGTAGGTATCACCCGCCCACACCAGAGAACCTGTTTTGTCGTCTTTCTCCCAGTTAATGTTGTCATCACCGGTCCGGGACTCGGTGAAATAGTAGATTTGACCAACAGAAACGTTAAAACGTTCAACGGCGGCATCATCATAAACGCGTGTTGTGACGCCGGTCGTTAACTGGTTTGCTGACGCAATACGGTCGAGGCCACCGTAGGTACGGTCGCGGAACAGACCGCTGTAGTCAGACTGCAGGAATGAGGAGTCATAGTTCTGAATGTTGCTCTGATCGCGATACGGGACGTACAGATACTGCATACGTGGCTCAAGCGTCTGGGTATAACCCTCCGCCAGAAGACCCATATCGCGTTCGAAGATCAGTTTGCCGTCCATTTTGAACTGCGGCAGGACGCGGTTCACGGATTCTTCGAGATCGGTGCCGTAACGGTTGTTATACCAGTCAAGATTCTTCTGCTGGTAATGGGTGGCCATCAGTTTGGCCTCGGTATTCAGGCTCGACCAGTCATTTGACACCGGCAAATTGATGGTTGGTTCGAGGTGAACACGCGTGGATTCCGGCATATCCGAGTTGGTGTTAACGAAGTGCACGGCCTGGGCGTACACGCGGGTGTCAAACGGACCAACATCGTTCTGGTACCAGTTAACGTCCAACTGCGGTTCTGCACCGTAAGTACTTGTGTTCTGGCTGCTAAAGACCTGGAACTGCTTGGTAGAGACCGTAGCGTCGAAGTTCTGAATAGCGTACCCCACGCTGAATTTCTGCGTGGCGTAGCCATCGGTACTGGACCCGTATTTGGAGTCAAAGTCGTTGAAATAGTAAGGGTCGCTGACTTTGGTGTAGTCGACGTTAAACCGCCAGACCTGGTCCATCACCCCTGCATGTTTCCAGTAGAACAACCAGCGGTGTTTATCGCCTTCTGTTGGATGCTCATCCTGGAAGACTTTATCCGACGGCAGATAATCCAGTTCCATCAGGCCAGTACCCGCCTGCGTCAGGTAGCGGAACTCGTTTTCCCACATAACGTTGCCGCGCTTATGGATATAGTGCGGCGTGATCGTGGCGTCCATGTTGGGCGCGATGTTCCAGTAATACGGCAGATAGAACTCAAAGTAGTTCGTGGTGCTGTATTTGGCATTCGGGATCAGGAAACCTGAGCGGCGTTTGTCACCCACAGGAAGCTGCAGGTAAGGGCTGTAGAAAACAGGCACCGGACCGAGCTTGAAGCGGGCGTTCCAGATCTCTGCAACCTGCTCTTCACGGTCATGGATGACTTCACTTCCGACCACGCTCCAGGTATTAGACCCGGGCAGACAGGACGTGAAGGAGCCGTTTTCGAGAATCGTATAGCGGTTTTCACCGCGCTGTTTCATCAGGTCTGCATCACCGCGCCCCTGGCGACCTACCATCTGGTAATCACCTTCCCAGACGTTAGTGTCTTTGGTATTCAGGTTTGACCAGGCTTTCGGACCTTTCAGGATGACCTGATTGTCGTCATAGTGCACATTACCCAGCGCATCCACCGTTCGTACCGGCTCGGCCGCACCTTCCGGCTGCTTCTGGTGTAATTGCACTTCATCTGCCTGCAGACGGCTGTTGCCCTGGTTAATATCCACATTGCCAGTAAATGTCGCATTGTCAGGATATGTGCCTTTAGAGCTATCGGCAGTAATGGTTACCGGCAAGCTATTCGTATCGCCCTTTACCAGTGGACGATTATAACTTGGGACGCCAAGCATACACTGCGAGGCGAGATCGGCCGCCAGTCCCTGTTGGCTGTACAGGGCGGTGCCAATCATTGTGGCCAGGAGGGTGGGGATACGTTTTTTCATACGTTGTATTTTATTGTTCCGTCATCAGTGGCTACGGCTTACAAACGCTCAGAGACTATCTTACTCATCAGCGCAGTACCAGCGTTAATCCTGCCCGTTTGCGCGCCAGAGTGTTAGGCTCGCTATCGAATGACGAGTATGATAAAGCAAATTATAGGCGATGTCCTTCAATTGACCGTGGCTTGAACACTGTGATGATGACGTTGCGTCGGCCAGGAACATGACTAACCGGGGAGTATATGCAGTATTGGGGTAAAATAATCGGCGTTGCGTTCGCCATCATCATGGGTGCCGGGTTCTGGGGGATCGTACTGGGGCTTATTATCGGCCATATGTTTGATAAGGCTCGCAGCCGCAAAATGGCCTGGTTTGCCAATCAGCGTGAGCGTCAGTCCCTCTTTTTCTCCACCACGTTTGAGGTGATGGGGCACTTAACCAAATCAAAAGGGCGTGTGACGGAAGCCGATATTCAGATAGCCAGCGTCTTTATGGACCGCATGAATCTGCATGGTGACTCCCGTCTCGCGGCACAAAATGCGTTTCGCATCGGCAAAGCGGATAACTATCCGCTGCGCGATAAAATGCGTCAGTTCCGCAGCATCTGCTTCGGCCGTTTTGATTTAATTCGGATGTTTCTGGAGATCCAAATCCAGGCGGCGTTTGCCGATGGTTCACTTCATCCGAATGAACGCGATGTTTTATACGTTATTGCGGAAGAACTGGGCATCTCCCGTATGCAGTTCGACCAGTTCCTGCGCATGATGCAGGGCGGTGCGCAGTTTGGCGGCGGCTATCACCAGCAGTCCTCTGGCGGTGCCTGGCAGCAGGCGCAGCGGGGTCCGACGCTGGAGGATGCCTGTAACGTGCTGGGGGTGCAGCCATCGGACGATGTAACCACCATCAAGCGTGCCTATCGTAAGCTGATGAGTGAGCACCACCCGGACAAACTGGTCGCGAAAGGCTTACCGCCGGAGATGATGGAGATGGCGAAGCAAAAAGCGCAGGAAATTCAGAAAGCGTACGAGTTGATTAAAGAGAAGAAAAGTTTCAAATAAAAAAAGGCCCGACACTGTCGGGCCTTTTTTTCAGAAGTCGACTGGGGCTTTAAACGTCATTGCATTGCCAAAAACCGGATGGGTGATGGTGAGCGTCTGCGCATGCAGCTGCAGGCGTGGCGCCAGCGCCAGTGCATCGGGCGGCGCGTAAAATCTGTCCCCCAGAATCGGGTGCCCCAGCGCAAGCATATGGACACGCAACTGGTGCGAGCGCCCTGTAATCGGTTTAAGCAGCACGCGCGCAGTGTTATCTGGCGCGTACTCCAGCACTTCATACTCGGTTTGCGCTGCTTTGCCGGTTTCGTAACAGACCTTTTGTTTTGGTCGGTTTGGCCAGTCGCAGATCAGCGGTAAATCCACCAGACCTTCCGCCGGCTGAGGATGCCCCCAGACACGTGCGACATACTGCTTTTTCGGCTCGCGATCGCGGAACTGGCGTTTCAGCTCGCGTTCCGCCGCTTTATTCAGCGCCACTACAATCACACCGCTGGTGGCCATGTCCAGACGATGGACAGACTCCGCCTGAGGATAATCACGCTGAATACGCGTCATCACACTGTCTTTGTGCTCATCCAGACGCCCTGGCACGGACAACAAGCCGCTGGGCTTGTTGACCACCATAATGTGCTCATCCTGATAAAGCACCACCAGCCAGGGATCCTGAGGTGGATTGTAAGGCTCCATCACCATCTTGCGCTCCGTTTACTGATGCGTCACAACGATAAGACGCAGGGCATCCAGACGCCAGCCTGCCTGATTAAGGCTTTCCAGCACCTGCTGACGGTTGCTCTCGATCGCTGCCAGCTCGTCATCGCGGATGTTTGGGTTTACCGCTTTCAACGCTTCCAGACGGGAGAGTTCCGCGGACAGTTTGTCGTCGGCTTCTTGACGTGCGGCATCAATCAGCGCCCGGGCCGCTTTTTCGATCTGCGTTTCACCCAGCTGCAGAATAGCGTGCACATCCTGCTGTACCGCATTGACCAGCTTACTGCCGGTATGGCGGTTCACGGCGCTCAGCTGGCGGTTAAAGCTCTCGAATTCAACCTGAGCGGCGAGGTTCGTGCCGTTTTTGTCCAGCAGCAGACGCACAGGCGTTGACGGCAGGAAGCGGTTGAGCTGCAGCTGTTTCGGCGCCTGCGCTTCGACAACGTAAATCAGTTCCAGCAATAGGGTACCCACTGGCAGCGCTTTGTTTTTCAACAACGAGATGGTGCTGCTGCCGGTATCGCCTGAGAGGATCAAATCCAGACCGTTGCGGATCAGCGGGTGCTCCCAGGTGATGAACTGCGCATCTTCGCGCGACAGTGCCACATCACGTTCAAAGGTGATGGTGCATCCATCTTCCGGCAGGCCAGGGAAATCCGGGACCAGCATATGGTCGGACGGGGTCAGGACAATCAAATTCTCGCCACGATCGTCCTGGTTTATGCCAACGATGTCGAACAGGTTCATGGAGAAGCTGATCAGGCTGGTGTCATCATCCTGCTCTTCAATGCTTTCAGCGAGCGCCTGGGCTTTTTCACCGCCGTTGGAGTGGATCTCCAGCAGGCGGTCACGGCCCTGTTCCAGCTGTGATTTCAGCGCTTCATGCTTATCACGGCAGGCTTTGATCAATTCATCAAACCCGTCGGTGTTCTCTGGCGCGGCCAGATAGCCGATCAGATCGGCGTGCACCTGATCGTAAATCGGGCGGCCGGTCGGGCAGGTATGCTCAAACGCATCCAGACCTTCGTGGAACCAACGCACCAGAACGGACTGGGCGGTTTTTTCCAGATAAGGAACGTGGATCTGAATATCATGCGCCTGGCCAATACGATCCAGACGGCCGATACGCTGTTCCAGCAGATCCGGGTTGAACGGCAAATCGAACATCACCAGGTTGCTGGCAAACTGGAAGTTACGGCCTTCAGACCCGATTTCAGAGCACAGCAGAACCTGGGCACCGCTGTCCTCTTCTGCAAACCATGCCGCGGCACGGTCCCGCTCGACGATGGACATCCCTTCGTGGAACACGGCGGCACGAATACCTTCGCGTTCGCGCAGGACCTGCTCCAGCTGCAGCGCGGTGGCTGCTTTGGCGCAGATCACCAGCACTTTCTGAGAACGGTGCGCGGTCAAATAGCCCATCAGCCACTCAACACGCGGGTCGAAGTTCCACCAGGTGCCGGTATCGCCTTCAAATTCCTGGTAAATCTGTTCCGGGTAGAGCATGTCGCGTGCACGCTCTTCTGCAGTTTTGCGCGCGCCCATAATGCCGGAAACTTTAATGGCCGTCTGGTACTGCGTCGGCAGTGGCAATTTGATGGTATGCAGTTCGCGTTTCGGGAAACCTTTCACCCCGTTACGGGTGTTACGGAACAGGACGCGGCTGGTGCCGTGGCGATCCATCAGCATATCGATCAGTTCTTTACGCGCGGAATCCGCGTTGTCACTGTCGCTGTTGGCCGCCTGCAGCAGAGGCTCAATATCCTGCTCGCCAATCAGATCGCTCAGGGTGTTGAGCTCGTCATTCGAGAGATGTTTACCCGCCAGCAGCAGGGCAACGGCATCGGCGACCGGACGGTAGTTATTTTGCTCTTCAACGAACTGCTCAAAGTCATGGAAGCGGTTTGGATCGAGCAGGCGCAAACGGGCGAAGTGGCTCTCCAGACCTAATTGCTCCGGCGTTGCGGTCAGCAGCAGGACGCCTGGCACGCGCTCGGCAAGCTGTTCGATAGCCATATATTCCCGGCTTGGTGCATCTTCGCTCCAGACCAGATGGTGCGCTTCATCGACCACCATCACGTCCCATTCGGCGTCGCACAGATGCTCAAGACGCTGCTTGCTGCGGCGTACGAAATCCAGAGAGCAGATCACCAGCTGTTCCGTTTCAAACGGGTTGTCCGCATCGTGCTGGGCTTCTGCATAGCGCTCGTCATCAAACAGAGCGAAACGCAGGTTAAAGCGGCGCAGCATCTCGACCAGCCATTGATGCTGCAGGGTTTCGGGTACCACAATCAGCACGCGCTCGGCTGCGCCGGAAAGCAGCTGTTGATGCAGGATCATGCCCGCTTCAATGGTTTTCCCCAGGCCCACTTCATCTGCCAGCAGTACGCGAGGTGCGTGACGGCGGCCCACGTCATGGGCGATGTTCAGCTGGTGGGGGATAAGGCTGGTACGCTGACCGCGCAGGCCGCTCCACGGCATACGGTACTGTTCACTCTGGAACTTGCGTGCGCGATAGCGCAGGGAGAAGCGATCCATACGGTCGATTTGCCCGGCAAACAGGCGATCCTGTGGCTTACTGAATACCAGTTTGCTGTCGAGCAGCACCTCACGCAGGATGACATTGGCCTCGTCGGTGTCCAGGCGAGTCCCGATGTAGGCGAGCAGTCCATTCTCTTCTTTTACGTCTTCGACCTTTAGCTGCCAGCCGTCGTGGCTGGTCACGGTGTCACCCGGGTTGAACATCACGCGGGTCACAGGGGAATCATTGCGGGCGTACAGGCGGTTTTCACCGGTAGCAGGGAAAAGGAGGGTAACCATTCGTGCATCCACGGCAACCACGGTTCCTAATCCAAGTTCGCTTTCTGTATCGCTGATCCAGCGTTGACCAAGTGTAAAAGGCATATTTGTTCGGCTCTAATCGTAAATTGCAGGCAATAGTTCAACCACCGTCAAAAAAGACAGTCATTGAAAAATGGGTCCGGGAATGGAAAGGGCGCTATGGTACTGGATGGCAGCCATTTCGTCACGTGTCAAAATAGGCCAAGTTGCCCTGTCACTAGTGTAGCAAAGTCGTCGTCGATGAAGGGCAAAATTCCGTCCGCGACCGGCTGAAGCTGACGCGTAAGATAGTGCTCGTAATCCAGAGGCGAGTGCTGGTAATCCACGGGTTCCGGGCCGCTGGTGGTCCAGAGGTATTTGATGGTTCCCCGGTTCTGATACTGCGGGGCACGCCCCCGGCGCACGTTCTCCTCATCCGCCAGACGCGCGGCGCGGACGTGCGGCGGAACGTTGCGCTGGTATTCCGCCAGTGGGCGGCGCAGGCGCTTGCGGTACACCAGCTGGGCGTCGAGTTCACCTGCCATCAGGCTGGCAATTGTTTCACGCACGTAGTCCTGATAAGGCTCGTTGCGAAAGATACGCAGATAAAGCGTTTGCTGAAACTGCTGTGCCAGTGGCGTCCAGTCGGTGCGCACGGTTTCCAGCCCTTTAAAGACCATTCGCTGCTTGTCACCTTCCTGAATAAGTCCGGCGTAGCGCTTCTTACTGCCCTGGTCGGTACCGCGAATGGTGGGCATTAAAAAGCGGCTGAAATGGGTTTCAAACTCCAGTTCTAACGCGCTGCTTAACCGCTCTTTTTGCAAACTTTCCTGCCACCAGGCGTTCACAAAAGCCACCAGTGATTTGCCGATTCGCGCGGCATCCTCTTCTGAATGCGCGCCCTTAAGCCAGACAAAGGTGGAATCCGTATCGCCATAAATAACGTCATAACCCTGGGATTCAATCAACGCTTTGGTCTGGCGCATGATGTCGTGCCCGCGCATGGTGATAGATGACGCCAGTCGTGGGTCGAAGAAGCGGCAGGCGCTGGTCCCCAGAACCCCGTAAAACGCGTTCATGATAATTTTCAGCGCCTGAGAAAGGGGCTTGTTGCCATGACGCTTAGCCTCGTCGCGACCGTGCCAGATGTTTCCCACGATTTCCGGCAGACAGTGCTTTTCCCGTGAGAAGCGGGCCCCGAGAAAACCTTCTGTGCTGTGCAAATCGTCAGGCTGCGCCATCCCTTCCACCAGCCCGACGGGATCGATCAGGAAGGTGCGAATAATGGACGGATAGAGGCTTTTGTAGTCCAGCACCAGCACGGAGTCATACAACCCGGGCCGGGAATCCATCACGTAACCGCCCGGGCTTGCCTGCGGTGGCACGTCACCGAGGTTGGGGGCGACATAGCCCGCCCGGTGCATACGCGGGAAATAGAGGTGGCTAAAGGCGGCCACGGAGCCACCGTGCCGGTCAGCGGCGAGGCCGTTCACCGTCGCGCGCTCGAGCAGGAAGGGCATGATCTCTGTTTTGTGGAAAATCTGCGTCACCAGCTCACAATCTTTCAGGTTGTAGGTGGCGAGCGCCGGTTTGTCTTCGTTAAAACGCCGGTCGATTTCATCCATCCTGTCCCACGGATTGTCGATGGATTTCCCTTCGCCGAGCAGCTCCTGCGCCACCGCTTCCAGAGAGAAAGAGGAAAAATTCCAGAAGGCAGATTTGAGCGCCTCAATGCCGTCGATAATCAGGCGGCCATTGGCCTGCGCAAAAAACACACCGTTTTTAAAACCGTGCTCGCGCCATTCCAGCTCGCTGTTTCCGCGCCCCAGCATCAGGGGGATGCGGTAACGTTCAGCATGTTTTTGCAGCACGCGCAGATCGAACTGCACCACGTTCCAGCCGATCAACACATCGGGATCGCGATCGGCAAACCACTGGTTAAGCTTTTCCAGAAGCTGTGGCCGGCTGTTGACATACTCCAGCCGGAAATCCAGCGCGGATGCGTTGCCATTCGGGGGGCCAAGCATATAAACAACCCGATCCCCGCAGCCTTCAAGGCCGATACAGTACAGCTCACCGTGGCGAGTGGTTTCGATATCCAGCGAGACCCATTTCAACGGCGGCCGGTAGGTAGGGTTGGGTTTGAGACGGGCGTTAATAAGGCTGCCGTTTTGCGCGGTGCCGTCGACCCAGACGGGGGCAGTAATAAACCGCTCCATCAGAAAACGTTCTGGCGGGCGGATATCGGCTTCGTACAGCGTCACGCCAGCGTCGCGCAGCAGTTTTTCATAACGCATCAGCTGGCGATGGGCGCGGCAGTAAAGGCCATGTACGGGCTGACGGTGGAAATCTTTCAGTTCAAGCGGCGTCAGGCGCCAGCCATTTTCACCGCGCAGCAGTTGCTTTACTTTCTCAACGTGATCGTTCGGGATAAAAGTCACGGACTCCTGCGGCGGCAGGGTCACGTGCAGCGGGCCGTTGTCCGTCGCCAGCCAGAATGCCACCTCGGTGCCCTGAGGAGTATCCCGCCAGTGTCGGGTAAGTAAAAAACCTTCTTGCGCCTGCGCCACGCCGCTATCCCATAAAACAAAACCAGGCTTGATTATAGCCTGGTTGAATATTTTATGCTGGGTATATATACAGTTTACTGTCCGTAATAGGCTTTTGCGCCATGTTTACGCAGGTAGTGTTTATCCAGCAGGGTTGGCTGCATATCCGGAAGCTGCGGTGCCAGCTGGCGGCAGAAAATGCCCATATACGCGACCTCTTCCAGCACAATCGCGTTATGTACCGCATCTTCGGCGTTTTTGCCCCAGGCAAAAGGTCCATGGGAGTGCACCAGCACGCCGGGCATTTGCGCAGCGTCGATACCCTGTTTTTCAAACGTTTCGACGATAACGTTGCCGGTTTCCCACTCATACTCGCCGTTGATCTCTTCATCAGTCATCAAACGGGTGCAGGGAATGGTGCCGTAAAAGTAGTCTGCGTGCGTGGTTCCGGTCGCCGGAATGGACTGGCCGGCCTGCGCCCAGATGGTCGCATGACGCGAATGGGTATGCACAATACCGCCAATGGTCGGGAAGGCCTGGTAGAGCAGGCGATGCGTTGGCGTGTCCGAGGAGGGTTTTTTCTTTCCTTCCACCACTTCGCCCGTGGCGATGCTGACGACAACCATATCTTCTGCGGTCATTACCGTGTAATCCACCCCTGACGGCTTTATCACGAAGACGCCGTGCTCGCGGTCAACGGCGCTGACGTTGCCCCAGGTCAGCGTCACCAGATTGTGTTTGGGCAGCGCCAGGTTGGCTTCAAGTACCTGACGTTTGAGATCTTCTAACATGCAATCCTCCAGGAAAAGAGGCCCGCCCTGCGGCAGGCCAAAGGTTCCCCTGTTAACGTTTTGAACCGTAATAGACTTCGTTCCAGCGCAGCGCGTCTTTGAACGCGGGCAGGCGGGTATCGTTATCAATGACGGTCAGTTCGATGTCGTGCAGTTCGGCGAACTGACGCATGTCGTTCAGATCCAGCGCGTGGCTGAAGACGGTGTGGTGCGCGCCACCGGCCAGGATCCAGGCTTCCGAGGCGGTTGGCAGGTCAGGCTGCGCTTTCCACAGGGCGTTGGCGACCGGCAGTTTTGGCAGAGAATGCGGGGTTTCAACCGCATCCACACAGTTCACCAGCAGGCGGAAACGGTCGCCCAGGTCAATCAGGCTGGCGTTGATGGCAGGGCCGGTACGGGTGTTGAAGATCAGACGTGCCGGGTCGGCTTTTCCGCCAATGCCAAGGTACTGCACGTCGAGGATCGGTTTCTCTTCAACGGCAATGGAAGGACACACTTCCAGCATATGCGAGCCCAGTACCAGGTCGTTGCCTTTTTCGAAGTGGTAGGTGTAGTCCTCCATAAAGGAGGTGCCGCCCTGCAGACCGGTTGACATCACTTTCATAATGCGAAGCAGAGCGGCAGTTTTCCAGTCGCCTTCGCCGGCAAAGCCGTAGCCCTGCTGCATCAGACGTTGTACCGCCAGGCCGGGCAGTTGTTTGAGGCCGTGGAGGTCTTCAAAAGTGGTGGTAAAGGCATGGAAGCCACCCTGTTCCAGGAAGCGTTTCATGCCCAGTTCGATACGTGCTGCATCCAGCACGTTCTGGCGTTTGCCACCGTGAATTTGTGCCGCAGGGGTCAGACGGTAGCTGCTTTCGTATTCGTCGACCAGCGCGCTTACGTCGCCATCGCTGATTTCATTCACCACCTGCACCAGGTCACC
This sequence comes from Enterobacter sp. R-25, assembly GCF_049913205.1. NCBI lineage: Bacteria > Pseudomonadati > Pseudomonadota > Gammaproteobacteria > Enterobacterales > Enterobacteriaceae > Enterobacter > Enterobacter sp. R-25. The sequence goes on from NZ_CP183982.1 coordinate 708,461, forward strand.
CACGGCCCAGGTATTCACCGAGAAACCAAATTTAATCTGTGCGGCAACTTTATCGCCGTCGGTGACCGCCACTTCACGCATGTTGTCGCCGAAACGCACCACTTTCAGGTGACGAGTATCTTGTCGGGACACCGCCTGGCGCATCCAGGAGCCGATACGTTTTTGCGCATGCTGATCCTGCCAGTGGCCGGTGACGACCGCATGCTGCTGGCGCATACGTGCGCCGATAAAGCCGAACTCGCGGCCGCCGTGCGCGGTCTGGTTCAGGTTCATAAAGTCCATATCAATGCTGTCCCACGGCAGGGACGCGTTGAACTGGGTATGGAACTGCATCAGTGGTTTATTGAGGATGGCCAGACCGTTGATCCACATTTTGGCCGGTGAGAAGGTGTGCAGCCACACTACCATGCCGGCGCATTTATCGTCGTAGTTCGCGTCGCGGCAGATGTTCGTGATCTCATCCGGGGTCGTGCCGAGCGGTTTGAGCACCAGTTTGCACGGCAGTTTAGCCTCTGCATTGAGCGCGTTGACCACGTGCTCAGCATGTTTCGTCACCTGTTGCAGCGCTTCCGGCCCGTACAGATGTTGGCTGCCAATGACAAACCACACTTCATAATTATTAAAAATGGTCATTATTGTGTCCTTAATGTGTCAGGGTTGCCGTAGTGTCCGCGGTGTGTTTGGCCGGGGCGGCGACAGGGAGATAGTGAAGTTCGGCGCTTTTTGCCCATTGCTGATAGCGCTGATAAAGCTGTTCAAAACGCTGCGCCTGCTGAGCACGCGGCTGGAGGGTATTTTCGACAGCGCTCGCCATGTGCTGCTGCGCGGTCGGGATATCGGCATGAACGCCTGCCGCAACGGCCGCGAAGATCGCTGCACCGAGGGCACAGCACTGATCGGAGGCGACAATCTGCAGCGGACGGTTCAGCACGTCACAACAGGCCTGCATGATTACCGGGTTTTTACGGGCGATGCCGCCCAGTGCCATCACGTTGTTGACGTCGATGCCCTGCTCGGTGAAGCACTCCATAATGGCGCGCGCCCCAAAGGCAGTTGCGGCAATCAGGCCGCCAAACAGCGCTGGCGCGTCGGTGGCGAGGTTAAGATCGGTGATCACCCCTTTCAGGCGCTGGTTGGCAAATGGCGTACGGCGACCGTTGAACCAGTCGAGCACCACCGGCAGGTGATCGAGAGAAGGATTCTTTGCCCACGCGGCGGTGAGTTGCGGCAAAAGCTGCTTTTTACTTTCGGCAATCTGGGTCTTCAGCTCAGGGTGCGCCGCGGCCAGCTGATCCAGCGGCCAGCCCAGCACGCGGCCAAACCAGGCGTAGATATCACCAAAGGCGGACTGACCCGCTTCCAGACCGATAAACTCCGGTACGACGCTGCCGTCAACCTGGCCGCAGATGCCTTTTACCGCCCGATCGCCTACGCTGGCTTTATCCGCGGTGAGAATGTCGCAGGTGGAGGTGCCGATAACTTTCACCAGCGTGTTTGGCTGGGCACCAGCGCCCACCGCGCCCATGTGGCAGTCAAACGCCCCGCCGGAGATGGCCACGTTTTGCGGCAGACCCAGGCGCGTCGCCCACTCTTCACAAAGCGTACCCACCGGAATATCGGCGGTGAAGGTGTCGGTAAACAGCGGGTATTGCAGACTCTTGTTGATGACGGGATCGAGTTCATCGAAGAACGCCGCCGGTGGCAGGCCACCCCAGCTTTCATGCCACAGGGATTTGTGTCCGGCGCTGCAGCGTCCGCGGCGGATATCCTGCGGACGCGTGGTACCGGAGAGCAGGGCTGGTACCCAGTCACACAGTTCAATCCACGATACCGCGGCCTGCGCAACGGATGCGTCCGCGCGGGTTACGTGGAGGATCTTGGCCCAGAACCATTCACTGGAGTAAATACCGCCGATGTAGCGCGAGTAGTCCGTTTTACCGGGCTGGTGACACAAGCGGGTAATGGCCTCGGCCTCTTCAACGGCGGTGTGATCTTTCCACAGCACGAACATGGCGTTCGGGTTATCAGCAAACTCCGGACGCAGCGCCAGAACATGGCCTTCGGCATCCACAGGGGCAGGCGTTGAGCCGGTACTGTCGACGCCAATCCCGACGATTTCTGCCCGCTGGGCGTCGGTCAGTTCAGTCAGTACGGTTTTGATTGCCGCTTCCATCGACTCAATGTAGTCACGTGGATGGTGACGGAACTGGTTATTTGGCGCATCGCAGTAGCGCCCCTCTTGCCAGCGCGGGTACCACTCAACGCTGGTTGCTATTTCCTGGCCGCTTGTACAGTCCACTGCCAGAGCGCGAACCGAGTCGCTGCCAAAATCGAGGCCAATCGCAATTGCCATGGTGTTGCTCCATCAAAAAACAGGTATGAGAGAACATTAGAGACTGGAGGCGAAAATCGTCAGGCAGGATCCGCTAATCTTATGGACTAAATTGCTGTTGCAATAGAAAGTGTGACGCCGTGCAAATAATCAATGTGGACATTTCTGCCGCACTTATAGACACTTTTGTTACTGCTGATCTGCCCCCGTGGGCGGACAAATCAGGGGGAAAGGCTGAAACATGGCGGACGTAAAAGAGGCGTGATGCTTTTTGGATCTTTTCGCGGGCCATTTTTATACTGCTTTTATCGATATGGACAATTGGTTTCCTTCAGGACCCTTGGGAGAACTGAATCTATGGCCGAAACGCAAAACGATCCCTTATTACCGGGCTACTCGTTTAATGCTCACCTGGTGGCGGGGCTGACCCCTATCGAGGCTGAGGGATATCTCGATTTTTACGTCGACCGACCGCTCGGGATGAAAGGGTATATTCTGAACCTGACGGTGCGTGGGGAAGGGATTATCAAAAATAACGATCAGCAGTTTGTCTGCCGTCCGGGTGATATGCTGCTGTTTCCGCCGGGAGAGATCCACCACTACGGGCGTCACCCGGAGGCCAAAGAGTGGTATCACCAGTGGGTCTACTTCCGCCCGCGCGCCTACTGGCAGGAGTGGCTCTCGTGGCCGGCTATTTTTGCGCACACCGGTTTTTATCGCCCGGACGATGTTCATCTGGCTCAGTTCCGCGAACTCTTTGCCCAAATTATTGAAGCGGGGCAGGCGGGTGGCCGGTATGCCGAACTGCTGGCGATTAACCTGCTTGAACAGGTGCTGTTGCGCCGGATGGAGGCGATAAACGCGTCACTTAATCCTCCGCTGGACAACCGCGTGCGCGACGCCTGCCAGTACATCAGCGACCATCTGGCCGACAGCCAGTTCGATATCGCCAGCGTCGCCCAGCATGTGTGTCTCTCACCGTCGCGGCTGTCACATCTGTTCCGTCAGCAGCTGGGCGTCAGCGTCCTGAGCTGGCGTGAGGACCAGCGTATCAGCCAGGCGAAGCTCCTGCTCAGCACCACCCGCATGCCCATTGCCACCGTGGGGCGCAATGTGGGCTTTGAAGATCAGCTCTATTTCTCCCGGGTATTTAAAAAATGCACCGGTGCCAGCCCCAGTGAATTCCGGGCAGGATGTGAATAAACGGTAAAAAAAGATAAACAAGCAGGTGAACTGTGGAAGCAACCTGTAAACTATTCAGACAATTGTTGTCTTGACGCGGTGCAGGGCGCTAAGCAGAATCCCTGATTCGTTTTCTGACCGGAATAGTTATGCAGGCATTGCTGGAACATTTTATCACCCAGTCCGTTATATATTCGCTTATCGCCGTTGCGCTGGTGGCGTTTCTGGAATCGCTTGCACTTGTTGGGTTGATCCTCCCCGGCACGGTGATGATGGCGGGGCTGGGCGCGTTGATTGGCAGCGGTGAAGTGAATTTCTGGCAGGCGTGGATGGCGGGGATTATCGGCTGTTTACTTGGCGACTGGATCTCCTTCTGGCTGGGCTGGCGCTTTAAGAAACCGCTGCACCGTTGGTCGTTCATGAAAAAGAACAAAGCCTTGCTGGATAAAACCGAACACGCGCTGCATCAGCACAGCATGTTCACGATCCTCGTCGGTCGCTTTGTTGGACCAACGCGTCCGCTGGTGCCGATGGTCGCGGGGATGCTGGATCTGCCTGTTGCGAAATTCGTGGTGCCGAACATCATCGGCTGTGTTTTCTGGCCGCCGTTCTACTTTCTGCCGGGGATCCTGGCAGGGGCCACCGTTGATATTCCTGACGGAATGCAAAGTGGCGAGTTTAAGTGGTTGTTGCTGGCTACGGCCCTGCTGTTGTGGATCGCTGCCTGGCTGTGCTGGCGACTGTGGCGCAGCGCGAAAGCGAATGTTGATCGCCTGACGCGTTATCTGCCACGCTCGCGCCTGTTGTGGCTCGCGCCGTTAATGCTGGGGGTTGCCGTGGTGGCGCTGGTCGCCCTGATTCGCCACCCGCTGATGCCGGTGTACGGTGAAATTCTCTTGAAGGTGGTGAGCCGTTAATCTGTTTCCCTCTCCCGTGGGAGAGGGTCAGCCCGCACTGATGCCCAACAATGAAGACGCCCCTGCGTGACCACTGAGCAGTTCCTCTGTGCCGCCATCCCAGGCAATTCGCCCTTCTGCAATGACCACCGATCGTGGCGCAATCCGCGCGGCATCCTCAATGCTGTGCGAAACCATCAGCATTGTCAGTTGCTGACGCTGGCACACGTCCTGCACCAGGGTAAGCATCTCCTGGCGCAAGGCAGGATCGAGTGCAGAGAAGGGCTCATCCAGAAGCAGTATGGGCTGCTCGCGCACCAGGCAGCGCGCCAGCGCCACCCGCTGACGCTGCCCGCCGGAGAGGGCTTCGGGGAGGCGATCAATAAACGCGGTAATGCCCATCTGAGCGGCAATCAGCTCCAGCTTCTGGCGCTGACCGTCGTTGAGTTTCAGGCCAGGATCCATACCCAGGGCGATGTTTTGCCGCACCGTCAGGTGCATGAACAGATTATTTTCCTGGAACAGCATCGACACCGGACGTCGGGCGGGTGGCGTGCGCGTATGGTCGCGGTTTTCAATCACTATCGACCCGCTCGCCGGTTGCAGAAAACCGGCAATCAGATTGAGCAAAGTACTCTTTCCGGCCCCGCTCGGACCCAGAACCGCAATCATCTCTCCCTGACGAACCGAAAGGGAGAAGCGCATTGGCAGATGCTGGTAGAGCCAGGTTACATCAGTCAGTTTTAACATTACGCCCCGGAAGTTTTTCGATAACGGTAAATAAGGCAAAGCAGAGCACCAGTAACAGCAGCGCCGTGACGGCTCCCTCCTGGCTACGATAGGAGCCAATTTGCTGGTACAGCCAGTACGGGAGGGTGCGGAAATCTTCATTACCGAAGAGCGCCACGACACCAAAATCACCAATTGAGAGCACACAGGCGAAGGCCAGGGCCTGGGCCAGCGGGCGTTTCAGCGCACGCAGTTCGATAATCTTTAGCCGCTGCCAGCCCTGCAGACCGAGCGACTGGCACAGCAGCGCGTAGCGGCTGTTGATGTCTCGCATCGGATTTTCCAGCACCTTCAGCGCGTAGGGGATCGCCATCAGGGCATTGGTGAAAATCACGATGCCGTCGGCGTTTTCCGGCAGGCCAATAGTGCTGTTGAACAGTAAAAAGAACCCCGTCGCCAGTACAATGCCGGGCATCGCCAGGATCAGCATGCCTGTCAGCTCCAGGGCATGCCCGGCTTTACGGGCCTGACGCGCGTAAAGCTCGCGGCTGCTCCATAAAAGCATCATGGTCAGCATGACACACAGCAGCCCGGCGGCCAGCGCGATCCGTAACGAGGTCCACGTTGCCTGCCAGAGAACGGGCTGCTGCAACACGGTAACGAGATTCAGGTTCAGGCCATCGACGATGACGGCCATCAGCGGCGGAAGCAGAAGCAGCAGCGCCAGCGTGATAAGCAACAGGTCAGCGATCCGGCTATGCATACTGTCCTGCGGGTCGCGCCAGCCGGTTATCTGATTACTGCCCGGCGGGATGGCTTTGCTCAGACGCTGGCTCAGCAGCACAAGGCACAGGCAGCAAACCATCTGCACCATCGCCAGCAGCGCGGCGCGGCCGGGGTCATAGTCGTAACTGAGCGCCTGGTAAATTGCCAGTTCGATGGTGGTGGCCTGCGGGCCGCCGCCGAGTGAAAGCACGGTGGCAAAACTGGCGAAACAGAGCATAAAGATCAGAGCCGCAACCGGCGGGATCTGACGACGCAGCCACGGCCATTCAACCAGGCGGAAGAAGGACATACCGCGCATGCCCAACTGGGCGGCAAGCTGGCGCTGTTCACCGGGGATGTTTTCCAGTGCCTGTAGAAAGAGTCTGGTCGCCATCGGCATATTGAAAAAGACGTGCGCCAGCAGAATGCCCTTCAGTCCGTAGGGCGAGAAGCGCCACTCCAGACCCAGCAGGCTGAAAAGTGAAGCCAGCCACCCCTGACGACCATAGACGCTCAGGATGCCAAACACGGCCACCAGGACCGGCAGGATCAGCGTCATGGCGCACAGGCGCAGCAGGGCCTGCCTGCCGGGGAAACGGCGGCGATAAAGCGCGCGAGCCAGGAAAATGGCGGGGATAACCGACAGCAGCGCAGAGAGAAAGGCCTGCCAGAAAGAGAAACGGATAACGTGCCAGAGATAACTGTCGTGCCAGAGCGCGAACAGGTCGCTCTCTGGCGCGTTAAACCACAAGGCAAGGAATGCGCCCAGACTGACCGCCACCATCAATACGGCGGCGAGCAGCCCAGGAATTAACCATCCGGGAATTAACGGCTGACGGCGCGTTGCCATTCACTTACCCATGCTGCTCGCTGCGCGGCAACCTGCTGAGGCGTAAACTCCAGCGAGGTTTGCGGTTTGGTCAGTTTCTCAAAGCCCGCTGGCAACGCCACGCTGGTCACGGGGTACATCCAGTTACCCGCTGGAATCGCGTTCTGGAATGCCGGGGAGACCATAAATTTCAGGAACTTCTCGGCCAGTTCGGGCTGTTTGCTGGATGCCGTGCGGGCTGCCACTTCGACCTGCAGATAGTGCCCTTCAGCAAAACTGGCGGCGGCGTAATTGTCTTTTTTCTCGGCGATGATGTGATAAGCCGGGGAGGTGGTGTAGCTCAGAACCAGATCACTTTCCCCTTTCAGGAACAGACCGTAGGCTTCGCTCCAGCCTTTTGTCACGGTGACGGTTTTGGCGGCCAGCTTCTGCCACGCTTGCGGAGCGTCATCGCCGTAGACTTTCTGCATCCACAGCAGCAGACCCAGGCCTGGCGTACTGGTACGAGGATCTTCATAAATAACGCGCCATTTCTGCTCGCTTTCGACCAGTTCCTTCAGGCTTTTCGGCGGGTTTTTAAGCTTGTTTTTGTCGTAAACAAACGCGAAGTAACCGTAATCGAACGGCACAAAGGTGTCGTTCTGCCAGCCGCCCGGGACGCTGACGGCATCGGTGGCGACGCCGCTTTTGGCAAACAGTTTGGTTTTCGAGGCGGCCTCCAGCAGGTTGTTATCCAGCCCAAGCACCACATCGGCTTTACTGTTTTTGCCTTCCATGCGCAGGCGGTTAAGCAGAGAGACGCCATCTTCCAGCGCCACGAACTTCAGTTCGCACTGACAGTCAGCTTCAAAGGCTTTTTTCACTACCGGACCCGGACCCCAGTCGGCTGAGAAGGAATCGTAGGTGTAGACCGTCAGGACGGGCTTCGCGACAGCAGGGAGCGCAAACAGCGCCAGAAGGGGGAGAACTTTTTTTAACACTTTGCACCTCAAGGTTGAGTGGCAAAGGATTTTGAGTGACAGCCTCAAATCCCTTCGCCGGCGTTATCCGGATCAGGTTCGACGGGTATTATCTCAGCGCACATCAGTGATGCAGCACCCCGTTGAGAACGGCGCTATTGTAATGATTTGGCAAATATTACGAAAGTGTTATGGCTCCGGCGGCGAAAACCAGGCGGATTTAAAATCAAACCAGCCCAGCGTATTCATTCTGACACCGCGCATACTACGCTGCCCCTGGATCATCAGCCAGTGGTGGATCAACGGCACGATCGCTTGTTCAGCCAGCAACTGCTGGCACCATGAGGCCAGATTCATGTCGCCGGCGCGCCAGCGTGCCGCGTCCTGCTGCCAGTCCCGGTCTATGCAGTGCTGGATAAGCGGGACCTCATACAGGTGAGAGAAGAGCGAGAAATCAAGCGGCAGGGTAAAGTTGGCGCTGTTGAGCCAGATGTCGCTGACGATCTCTCCCTGATGCCATTCATCGTAATCCACCTCTTTGACATCCAGCCTCACCCCAACGGCGGCCAGCAGTCGGGTCATGATTCTGGCGATAAAGCGGTGCTCAACGTGCTCGCGATAGTAGGTCAGGGTGATGGACTCCAGCCCGGCGGGCTTGTCGCAGTATGTCGGACGGGCGTGATGCCAGCGAGGAAGCAGACCATACGCCGGGAACCAGTAGGTCTGGTACTGCTCCTCCGCATGATAAATCAGGCTGGAGGGCGACAACACGTGGCTTATCCATTTGCGCACCTCATGGTTTGCCCCGCGATGGGTACGGCTGTCGAACAGAAGATAGTAGCACCCTTCTTCGAGCCGGCTCTCCACGGCCTTTTCGCCCGTAGTGGGCCCTTCCAGCGTCAGCCCGGCGCTCAGCTCTTCGTTGAGATCCGGTAATACCCACACGTTCACTTCGTCGATCAGCGCCCGGTAGCCAAAATAGTCATCAAAAGCGCGGATTTTCAGCTGGTTGTTGTTATTGCGCGATACAGAGTAGGGGCCGGTGCCAATCGGCAGGCTGGCAAAATTATTCATCGATTCCCATTCACCGGGCAAAATCATCGACGGTACATAGCCCAGCAGCCACGGAAGCCATTTGTCCGGCTGAGACAGTTCAACATCCAGTGTCCATGCCGTAGGGGAGTGAACGCGTGAAATATGGGAATAGAGCGGTAGCGTGCAGGCGCGCTCTAAAGAGGCAATCACATCGACCATCTCCAGCTCGCGGCCGTGGTGGAAATGAATACCAGGACGTAGAAAAAAGCGCCAGTGAAGAGGAGAAAGTTGCTGCCAGTGGTGCGCAATATCCGCTTCAAGTTCCCCATTTTCCTCATTTATGCGCGTCAGGCCGCTGAATATTTGTCGGGCCATATGGGTTTCAGAGCGGCGTAACGCCGTGCCGGGCAACAGGTTTTTCATCGGTCGATAGTAGAGCACCCGCAGAATGTGGCGACCCTGACGAAAGCTGCGCCCGAGATGCGACACCAGCATCTGACGTACTGCCGCTTTGTCCCCCACCAGCTGCACCAGCTGGTCGATGCGGTCCTGTTCCAGCAGGTCTTCCGCCCGCTGCTGCTGCAACGCCAGCCCGGTATACAGGAAGGTCAGGCGCGAGCGTTTTCCGCGACCCGCCTCGGCCTCCCAGTTGAGCCAGCCCTGCTGCTGCATGGTATTAAGCAGCGTGCGCATGTGCCGGCGCGAACAGCTGAGCAGGTCCGCCAGCTCGTTCAGCGTGGTCTCCTGCGATCGCCCCTCGCAGCATTGCCAGAGGCGGATAAATTGTTGTTGCAGACGACCAGATGGCATAAAAGGGGAACTCCTGACAAAAAATCAGCAATTTATTAATCCCTATATTAGGCCAATAATTCTTCCCGATGAAGTGAGGAGGTAAATTATGAAGAGGTCTACCGCACGTCAGTTTTATCAGCGTTATTTTTCAGCGACGCAGGGAGCGTCCTGGCTGGCCCGCCAGTGTGCAGAGCAACGGTTGAAAATCCTGGAAGATCTGATGCAGTGGGACGTTACGAAACTGACCTCTTCTTGCTAACTCGCCTCGATCATGTGTGACTGAGTATTGGTGCTTATCACCCGCCAGCAAAATGTTTTTGCTGGCTTTTTTCGTTTACTATTCACCCACTTTCGATTCGCTTTCACAAGGACTTGCGCATGCTCTGGTTGATGACGATGGGGCGACGCCTGAACGGCGTGTATGCCGCTTTTATGCTGGTGGCCTTTATGATGGGCGTGGCGGGGGCATTGCAGGCTCCGACGCTGAGTCTGTTTCTCAGCCGTGAGGTGGGGGCGCAGCCGTTTTGGGTGGGGCTGTTTTATACCGTGAACGCCATCGCCGGGATCCTGGTCAGTCTGGCACTGGCAAAACGATCGGACAATCGGGGCGATCGTCGCAAACTGATCCTCTTTTGCTGCGCCATGGCCGTGGGTAACGCGCTGCTGTTTGCCTTCAATCGCCATTACCTGACGCTGATTACCTGCGGCGTGCTTCTGGCGTCACTCGCCAATACCGCCATGCCGCAGCTGTTCGCGCTGGCCCGTGAATACGCGGATAACTCGGCGCGGGAAGTGGTGATGTTCAGCTCGGTCATGCGTGCGCAGCTCTCTCTGGCCTGGGTGATCGGCCCGCCGCTGGCGTTTATGCTGGCGCTGAACTATGGCTTTACCACCATGTTTTCCATCGCTGCCGGCATTTTTGTCATCAGTCTGATATTGATTGCCTTTGCGCTACCCTCAGTGGCGCGAGTGGAGCAGACGACGGATAAACCCATCACCCAGGTGAGTGGCTGGCAGGATAAAAACGTCCGCATGCTGTTTATCGCGTCCATGCTGATGTGGACCTGCAACACCATGTACATCATTGATATGCCGCTGTGGATCAGCAGCGATCTGGGGTTGCCGGACAAGCTTGCGGGGATCCTGATGGGGACGGCTGCCGGCCTGGAAATTCCGGCGATGATCCTGGCGGGTTATTACGTTAAGCGTTTTGGAAAGCGCCGCATGATGATCGTCGCCGTGGCGGCGGGAGTGCTTTTTTATCTGGGGCTGATCGTCTTCCATTCGCGCGAAGCACTGCTTGCGCTGCAGCTGTTTAACGCCGTGTTTATTGGCATCGTGGCCGGGATTGGGATGCTCTGGTTCCAGGACTTAATGCCGGGACGGGCAGGCTCTGCCACTACGCTCTTTACCAACAGCATTTCAACGGGCGTAATTCTGGCAGGGGTGATTCAGGGGGCGTTGTCGCAAACCTACGGTCACGCGTCAGTGTACTGGATGATTGCGGCCATTTCCGTGGTGACGCTGGTGCTAACCTGCCGGGTAAAAGATGTGTGATTCTGGAAGGCTGCTTCACGCAATAAAACGATTTTCTGACAGGGTCTAAGAAGGCGCATAGAGTGCGTGGCGTCAGCCGAGGCTGTTTGCCTCAGGCTGACGCAAGAGGCAAACAGTGATGAGGCCCACATCAATTAACACTGATGGTGTACTGCAACCATTATGTTGGACGATGTTGATCTTCACCGGGATGGTACGCAGCCTACCCCATAAACGCAGGCTGTTTTTGCTCATAGGCGGAGATGGCATCTTCGTGCTGCAGCGTCAGGCCAATACTGTCCAGGCCATTCAGCATGCAGTGACGACGAAAGGCGTCAATGCTGAAGCTGTAGGATTTATCACCCGCTTTCACCACTTCCGCTTCCAGATCCACTTCAAACGAAATCCCAGGATTTGCCTTCACCAGGGCGAACAATTCGTCTACCTGCGCATCGCTCAGCGTCACCGGCAGCAGCTGGTTATTGAAGCTGTTGCCGTAGAAGATATCGGCAAAGCTTGGGGCGATAACCACTTTAAACCCGTAGTCGGTGAGCGCCCAGGGTGCATGTTCACGGGAAGAGCCGCAGCCAAAGTTTTCACGCGCCAGCAGAATCGATGCGCCTTTAAATTCCGGGAAGTTCAGCACGAACTCGGGATTGGGCACTTCGCCTTTGTCGTCCAGGAAGCGCCAGTCGTTAAACAGATGCGCGCCAAACCCGGTACGGGTCACCTTCTGCAAAAACTGCTTTGGAATGATGGCGTCAGTGTCGACGTTAGCGGCGTCCAGTGGGACAACCCGGCCCGTATGTTGGGTAAATTTCTCTGCCATGATTGTCTCCTTATTTCAGGCTGCGAATATCGGCGAAATGACCGGTCACTGCCGCAGCGGCGGCCATTGCCGGGCTGACCAGGTGAGTACGCCCACCGCGGCCCTGACGGCCTTCAAAGTTACGGTTACTGGTGGAGGCACAACGCTCGCCAGGATTCAGGCGGTCATTGTTCATGGCCAGGCACATGGAGCAGCCAGGCAGGCGCCATTCGAAGCCCGCTTCGATAAAGATCTTATCCAGGCCTTCAGCTTCCGCCTGGGCTTTCACCGGGCCAGAGCCCGGCACAACCAGCGCCTGAACGCCCGGTGCCACTTTGCGGCCTTTGGCAATCTCGGCCGCCGCGCGTAAATCTTCGATACGGGAGTTGGTGCAGGAGCCGATAAACACTTTATCAATGGTCACGTCAGTCAACGGAATGCCTGGCTTCAGACCCATATAGGCCAGCGCTTTTTCCGCACTGGCGCGCTCGACCGGATCGCTGAAAGAGGCCGGGTCAGGAATATTATCGTTAACGGAAATCACCTGGCCCGGGTTGGTTCCCCAGGTGACCTGTGGTGCAATGTCTTCCGCCTGCAGCGTAACCACGGTGTCAAACGTCGCACCATCGTCGGTTTTCAGGGTTTTCCAGTACGCAACCGCCTCAATAAAATCCTGGTCTTTCGGCGCGTGCAGACGGCCCTTCACATAGCTGAAGGTTGTCTCGTCTGGCGCAACCAGGCCCGCTTTTGCCCCCATCTCAATGGCCATGTTGCAGAGCGTCATTCGGCCCTCCATGCTCAGTGCCTGGATGGCTTCACCGCAGAATTCAACCACGTGACCGGTGCCGCCTGCGCTGCCGGTTTTACCGATGATGGCCAGCACGATGTCTTTGGCGGTAATGCCCGGGGCCGCTTTGCCTTTCACTTCAATCTTCATGGTTTTGGCGCGGCCCTGTTTCAGGGTCTGCGTCGCCAGAACATGTTCTACTTCAGAGGTACCAATACCGAACGCCAGGGCCCCAAACGCGCCGTGGGTGGCCGTGTGGGAGTCACCGCAGACAATGGTCATGCCGGGCAGGGTGATGCCCTGTTCTGGCCCCATTACGTGGACGATACCCTGATACGGGTGGTTCAGATCGTAGAGCTCGACGCCAAATTCATTGCAGTTTTTGATCAGCTCCTGCATCTGGATACGCGCCATTTCACCCGACGCATTGATATCTTTGGTTTGCGTGGAGACGTTGTGATCCATTGTCGCGAAGGTTTTACCTGGCTGGCGCACCGGGCGCTTATGCGCACGCAGTCCGTCGAATGCCTGAGGGGAGGTAACCTCGTGCACCAGATGGCGATCGATATACAACAGTGGGGTTTCGTTTGGTGCTTCGTAAACTACGTGCGCATCAAACAATTTTTCATATAACGTTTTCGCCATGATTACACCCCTTCAGCGACATAGCGGGCAATAATGTCGCCCATTTCATCGGTACTGACTGCCGCCGTGCCGCGTGCTAAATCACCGGTACGGACACCTTCTTCTAACGCACGGTTAATGGCGTTTTCAATTGCGGTTGCTGCATCACCGGCATCAAGGCTGTAGCGCAACAGCAAGGCCAGAGAGAGGATCTGCGCAATCGGGTTGGCAATGTTTTTGCCGGCGATATCGGGCGCGGAGCCGCCAGCAGGTTCGTACAGGCCAAATCCCTCTTCATTGAGGCTGGCTGATGGCAACATCCCCATAGAGCCTGTGATCATTGCGCACTCGTCCGAGAGAATATCGCCGAACAGGTTGGAACACAGCAGAACGTCAAACTGCGACGGATCTTTAATCAGCTGCATGGTCGCGTTGTCGATGTACATATGGGACAGTTCGACATCCGGATACTGTTTCGCGACTTCACTGACGATTTCACGCCACAAAATAGAAGACTGCAGAACGTTCGCTTTATCGATAGACGTCACTTTATGGCGGCGTTTGCGCGCCGACTCAAAGGCGATATGGGCGATACGTTCAATTTCAAAACGGTGATAGACCTCGGTATCAAAGGCTTTTTCATGCTGACCGCTGCCTTCGCGCCCTTTAGGCTGCCCGAAGTAGATCCCGCCGGTCAGTTCACGCACGCACAGGATGTCAAAGCCGTTAGCCGCGATATCTGCACGCAGCGGACAGAACGTTTCCAGCCCCTGGTACAGCTTCGCCGGACGCAGGTTGCTGAACAATTTAAAATGTTTACGCAGTGGCAGCAGCGCGCCGCGCTCAGGCTGCCCGGCGGGCGGCAGGTGTTCCCATTTAGGGCCACCCACGGAGCCAAACAGCACTGCATCCGCATTTTCACACCCTTCAACGGTCGCTTTTGGCAGCGGAGTACCGTGATTATCGATGGCGATACCGCCCACATCATAGTGGCTGGTGGAGATTTTCATCGCAAAACGCGAACGAACGGCTTCCAGTACTTTCAGCGCCTGTGCCATCACTTCCGGGCCAATACCGTCACCCGGTAACACAGCAATATGGTAATTCTTCGACATTACACGGTTTCCTTGTTGTTCTCTTTATTCTGAGCTTTGCGTTGCAACTCTTTTTCAACTTCAGCGGCGCGCCAGATATTGTTCAGCACGTGGACCATCGCCTTCGCGGAGGATTCAACAATATCCGTCGCCAGGCCCACACCGTGGAAACGACGGCCATTGTGGGTGACCACGATATCAACCTGACCCAGGGCATTCTCACCGTGGCCCTTGGCCGTCAGGTCATATTTCACCAGCTCTACGTCGTACTCGGTGACGCGGTTAATCGCGCGGTAAATGGCATCAACCGGGCCATTGCCATTTGCCGCTTCGGCCTTAATGTCTTCGCCACAGGCCAGTTTGACCGAGGCAGTCGCAATGTCGCTGGAGCCTGACTGCACGCTGAAGTAATCGAGGCGGAAGTGCTCAGGCTCTTCCTGCTGTTTATTGATGAAGGCCAGCGCTTCCAGGTCATAGTCGAATACCTGACCTTTTTTATCGGCCAGCTTCAGGAAGGCGTCGTACAGCTGATCCATGTTGTAATCGCTGTCCTTATAACCCATCTCTTCCATACGGTGTTTCACCGCCGCACGACCGGAACGGGAGGTCAGGTTCAACTGAACCTGGTTCAGGCCGATGGATTCCGGGGTCATGATTTCGTAGTTTTCACGGTTTTTCAGCACGCCATCCTGATGAATACCGGAGGAGTGCGCAAAGGCGCCGGTACCCACAATCGCCTTGTTAGCCGGGATGGGCATGTTGCAGATCTGGCTGACGGTCTGGCTGGTACGCCAGATTTCGTTGTGATTGATGCGGGTATGCACATTCATGATGTCTTTGCGCACTTTGATCGCCATGATCACTTCTTCCAGTGAACAGTTACCTGCACGTTCACCGATGCCGTTCATCGCGCCTTCTACCTGACGTGCACCGGCGTGCACCGCAGCGATGGCGTTGCCAACGGCCAGCCCCAGGTCATCGTGGGTATGTACGGAGATAATCGCTTGATCAATGTTTGGTACGCGTTCATACAGACCGGTAATGATGTTGGAGAACTCAAACGGCATGGTGTAGCCGACAGTGTCCGGGATATTGATGGTTTTAGCGCCCGCATTGATGGCAGCTTCCACCACGCGCGCCAAATCTTCAATCGGCGTACGGCCAGCATCTTCACAGGAGAATTCAACGTCATCCGTGTAGTTACGGGCACGTTTGACCATGTAGACCGCGCGCTCAATAACCTCATCCAGCGTGCTGCGCAGCTTGGTGGCAATGTGCATAGGAGAGGTAGCAATAAAGGTATGAATACGGAATGCTTCGGCAACCTTCAACGACTCGGCTGCAACATCGATATCTTTTTCCACACAGCGTGCCAGGCCACAGACGCGGCTGTTCTTGATGGTACGCGCTATGGTCTGCACGGATTCGAAGTCACCCGGAGAAGAGACAGGGAAACCGACCTCCATCACGTCGACACCCATACGTTCGAGAGCCAGCGCGATCTGCAGTTTCTCTTTCACACTCAGGCTTGCCTGTAATGCCTGTTCACCGTCACGTAAAGTTGTATCGAAAATAATGACTTGCTGGCTCATGGGTTAGGTCCTTGTCAGTCTTAGGGCGCCTTGCTACGAGCATAAAAAAACCCGCGCAGTGGCGCGGGTTTTTAGTCTTACTGGTGACGATTCAACGCTGAATTTCGCCCGCCAGTCTACCGCGCACAGTGGATGCGTTTAGTAGTAGTAGACCGGTGAAACGAATGGTGCGAATCATGAATCGTGCTCCGTTAAATTCAATATGCTTTTAGTGGTACTGGATACGACTGTGCATGTCAACCCCTGCAGGCAAAAACGCACCCGGCTGGCCAGGTTGACAGGATATGTGCTTTAGCTAATTGTGCTGGGTTTTGCTTTTTCGACCCTACAAATTGTCTAATTTTGGACTGAGAAAAAGGTTGCAGAAATAATTGAATATAATTGTGATGAATAACTTAAAAGTTCGCTACTCAATTGTGTGGGGCGCAAATGGGTTTGATATCATTAAGTTATAAATGCGGTGAATGTTTTTTATCACTTCGGATGTCTTATGGTTATTACAGATTGTTAACTTATTTAATCGGGGTTGCAATAACAGTTTAATAATACTTAAGACATCATTAACCCGCTGACGATTGTATATTGGTCTAGTTTATGGTTTCATTCAAATCCTAAAGTGAATCATATCATTTGCAGTGGTGTTTATTTTATCGTTTGTCAGCGGCGAAAAGTCATTTTCGCTAAACTGTTCTTTATATTTTCCGAATTTAAAATAATTCTCTTTCGCTGATCGTATATGCATGGTAAATCATATTCTTCGGAATTATTACAGTACGTTGGCAAAGGGAGTGTAGCGTGACAGTGGAGTCAGAAGTGCCAGAAATTAATATTAAACAACCTCAAACTACTGATGGGATTAAACCGCAGTTACGTACGGTGGACCTTAATCTGCTCACGGTATTTGATGCTGTCATGCAGGAGCAGAATATCACCCGGGCGGCACATACGTTGGGGATGTCTCAGCCCGCGGTCAGTAATGCCGTCGCCAGACTTAAGGTTATGTTTAACGACGAGTTATTCGTTCGTTACGGGAGAGGAATACAGCCTACCGCACGGGCATTCCAGTTATTCGGCTCTATCCGTCAGGCGTTGCAGCTGGTTCAGAACGAGCTGCCAGGGTCAGGCTTTGAACCTTTAAGCAGTGAGCGTGTATTCAATCTTTGTGTTTGCAGTCCGTTAGATAATTATTTGACGTCGATTATTTATAATAAAGTTGAAGAGATCGCTCCCAATATCCATCTGGTTTTTAAATCATCCTTAAATCAAAACACCGAGCATCAGTTACGCTACCAGGAGACCGAGTTCGTTCTGGGATATGAAGAATTTCGACGTCCTGAATTTTCTTGCGTTCCGCTGTTTAAAGATGAAATGGTGTTGGTCGCCAGTAAAAAACACCCCCGACTCAATTCTCCGCTTCGGGAAAGTGACGTTTATAGCGAGCAGCATGCTGTTGTTGCGCTCGACAGATATGCTTCCTTTAGCCTGCCGTGGTATGACACGGCGGATAAACAGGCAAGCGTTGCTTATCAGGGAATGGCAATGGTCAGCGTATTGAACGTGGTCTCGCAGACACATCTGGTGGCTATTGCACCACGCTGGCTGGCTGAAGAGTTTTCCGGTCAACTACAATTGCAAATGTTGCCGTTGCCGCTCAAGCTGAATAGCCGTACCTGCTATCTCTGCTGGCATGAAGCCGCCGGTCGGGATAAAGGGCACCAGTGGATGGAAGAGTTACTGATCAGTATTTGCCGTCGATAAGCGCATCAGGATAAATTGCATCTTCTCGTGTGATTTATCCTGGTTTTTTCTCTGTTATTGTTATTTTATTCTGTTGTGAATTTTTTCTTACTGCTCTCTGGCTCGCAAAAATAGATGATTTCCTGAATCGACGCGCTTTTCAGCGATGATTAATCATCTCATCCTCTAATACCAGATGAATTGACCATATCCTTCCTTAATACCTGTTTTTTCTGCTTTGCGAACCGTTTAGCTCACCCGGTCTGCTAATTGCCTGCCTCATAACGAGCGGTTAAGGTAACGATCACTCTGCAAAATATAAGATTGGTTTAACCCAGTCGTAAGACGGTGCGGAAATGAATTCTGCAGCTCGTCTATAACAAAATGCCTGGAGGCAAAGCATGGAGATGTTGTCTGGCGCGGAAATGGTCGTCCGATCGTTAATCGATCAGGGCGTGAAGCAAGTGTTCGGTTATCCCGGAGGCGCAGTCCTGGATATTTATGATGCGCTTCATACGGTAGGCGGCATTGACCATGTTTTAGTACGCCACGAGCAGGCGGCGGTGCATATGGCTGACGGGCTGGCCCGCGCGACAGGTGAAGTAGGCGTGGTATTAGTGACGTCCGGTCCCGGCGCGACAAACGCCATCACCGGCATTGCCACGGCGTATATGGATTCTATCCCGCTGGTTATTCTTTCCGGCCAAGTGGCGACGTCACTGATTGGCTACGACGCGTTTCAGGAGTGCGACATGGTGGGGATTTCGCGTCCCGTTGTGAAGCACAGCTTCCTGGTTAAGCAAACTGAAGACATCCCGGGGATATTGAAAAAAGCCTTCTGGCTGGCAGCAAGCGGGCGTCCCGGCCCGGTGGTGGTCGATCTGCCGAAAGATATCTTGAACCCGGCGAACAAGCTTCCTTATGTCTGGCCGGAGTCGGTGAGCATGCGCTCATACAACCCAACGACGCAGGGCCACAAGGGGCAGATCAAACGTGCCTTGCAAACGCTGCTGGCCGCCAAAAAACCGGTAGTCTATGTCGGTGGTGGGGCAATCAATTCTGCCTGTGAAGGGCAGCTTCGGGAGCTTATCGAGAAACTCAATCTTCCCGTTGCGTCGTCGCTGATGGGGCTGGGCGCTTTCCCGGCAACTCACCGTCAGGCTCTGGGGATGCTGGGTATGCATGGTACCTATGAAGCCAACATGACGATGCACCATTCCGATGTGATCTTTGCCGTCGGCGTGCGCTTTGACGATCGCACCACCAACAATCTGGCGAAATACTGCCCGAACGCCACCGTGCTTCATATTGATATCGATCCCACCTCTATTTCGAAAACGGTGTCTGCGGATGTGCCGATCGTCGGTGATGCCCGCCAGGTGCTGGAGCAAATGCTGGATCTGCTGGCACAGGAGCCGCCTTCCCAGCCGCTGGATGAGATCCGTGACTGGTGGCAGCAGATCGAACAATGGCGCGCGCGTCAGTGCCTGAAGTATGACACGCAAAGCGACAGCATTAAGCCGCAGGCGGTGATCGAAACTATCTGGCGGCTGACGAAAGGCGAGGCATACGTGACGTCTGACGTGGGTCAGCATCAGATGTTTGCCGCCCTTTATTATCCGTTTGATAAACCGCGCCACTGGATTAACTCCGGAGGGTTAGGAACGATGGGCTTTGGCTTGCCTGCCGCACTGGGCGTCAAGCTGGCTCTGCCTGACGAAACCGTCGTCTGCGTGACGGGAGACGGCAGTATTCAGATGAACATCCAGGAGCTGTCGACGGCCCTTCAGTATGAGCTGCCGGTACTGGTGCTGAACCTGAATAACGGTTATCTCGGGATGGTGAAGCAGTGGCAGGACATGATCTACTCTGGTCGTCACTCTCAGTCCTACATGACGTCACTGCCTGACTTTGTTCGTCTGGCTGAAGCCTACGGCCATATTGGGATGCGAGTGACCGATCCGGCAGAGCTCGAAACGAAGCTCGGTGAAGCGCTTGAGCACGTTAAAAATAACCGCCTCGTTTTTATGGATGTCATTGTTGATGGCACCGAGCACGTATACCCGATGCATATTCGCGGTGGTGGTATGGATGAAATGTGGTTAAGCAAAACGGAGAGAACCTGATATGCGCCGGATATTATCTGTTTTACTGGAAAACGAGTCTGGCGCACTGTCGCGCGTCATTGGCCTTTTTGCACAGCGCGGCTATAACATTGAAAGCCTGACCGTTGCGCCGACTGACGATCCGACGCTGTCGCGCATGACCATCCAGACCGTCGGCGATGCCAAAGTGCTTGAGCAGATCGAGAAACAGCTGCATAAGCTGGTCGATGTTCTGCGCGTCAGCGAGCTGGGGCAGGGTGCCTACGTTGAGCGAGAGGTCATGCTGGTGAAAATCCAGGCCAGCGGTTACGGGCGCGAGGAAGTGAAACGTAACACGGATATCTTCCGTGGGCAGATTATAGACGTCACGCCTTCTATATATACGGTTCAGCTGGCCGGAACGAGTGACAAGCTGGATGCCTTCCTGGCATCTGTGCGGGATGTGGCAAAAATTGTTGAGGTTGCGAGATCGGGCGTTGTTGGCCTGTCACGCGGCGATAAGATCATGCGTTAGTTGTCTAAAAGGTTCGCCTCTTTCTGCCCGGTCACCAAAGCCGGGCTTTTTTTTGTGTAATCAGCCGACAACAGAGATAAAAGCGGTTGCCGCGAAGGCTATTCTGCGTTTAGATGTTAAAAGATTTAACCATAACCTTGCCAAGGCCATGGACTCTTTTCATTTTTTAAGGGGCAATTGTGAAACTGGATGAAATCGCCCGGCTAGCCGGCGTGTCACGAACAACGGCCAGCTATGTGATTAACGGTAAAGCAAAGCAGTACCGTGTCAGCGATAAGACCGTTGAAAAAGTTATGGCGGTGGTTCGTGAACATAACTACCATCCGAATGCTGTCGCAGCTGGCCTGCGTGCCGGACGCACCCGCTCTATTGGCCTGGTGATCCCGGATCTGGAAAACACCAGCTATACCCGTATCGCCAACTATCTTGAACGTCAGGCGCGCCAGCGTGGTTATCAGTTGCTGATTGCCTGCTCGGAAGACCAGCCCGACAACGAGATGCGCTGTATTGAGCATCTGCTCCAGCGTCAGGTCGATGCCATCATCGTCTCCACCTCTTTACCGCCTGAACACCCGTTTTATCAGCGCTGGGCGAACGACCCATTCCCGATTGTGGCGCTGGATCGTGCGCTCGACAGGGAGCATTTCACGAGCGTCGTCGGTGCCGATCAGGATGATGCCGAGATGCTGGCGGCAGAGCTGAGAACCTTCCCGGCTGAAACGGTGCTGTATCTGGGGGCGCTGCCTGAACTGTCAGTCAGCTTCCTGCGTGAACAGGGGTTCAGAACCGCCTGGAAAGACGATCCCCGTGAGGTGCACTACCTCTATGCCAACAGCTATGAACGTGAAGCGGCCGCACAGCTTTTCGAGAAATGGCTGGAAACGCACCCGATGCCGCAGGCGCTATTCACCACCTCATTTGCTCTGCTGCAGGGGGTGATGGATGTGACCTTACGCCGTGAGGGTAAGCTGCCTTCCGACCTGGCCATCGCGACCTTCGGTGATAACGAGCTGCTCGACTTCCTCCAGTGCCCGGTTCTGGCGGTGGCTCAACGCCATCGTGATGTGGCTGAACGCGTGCTGGAAATTGTGCTGGCAAGTCTGGACGAGCCGCGTAAACCGAAGCCGGGTCTGACGCGTATTAAACGTAATCTTTACCATCGCGGAATTTTGAGCCGCCATAAATGAAATGACGGGGCGGAGAAATCTGCCCCCTTTTGACGAAATAATTCGCCGGGATAATTCCCGTAGAGAAATTAGGATAATTCTTGCGAATTTACATTCTGCTATTTTTCTTAATTCATTTTGGCGTTTAAGGGTTCCTTTAAAGGACGTTTAAACGATTTTAAATGCCTGTCTTTGTATTATTTTGTTACAAACCCTCTTCCGGCGATGAATATTCAGACGTTTTTCCTTCTCCTGTGCCAGCTTGCACGGCAACCGCCGCGTTTCGCGAGCCCTGGGGTGAATCTGGCGCTGTTATCCCCTGAGAATCTGTCATAAAATGCTGCCCGCGTCGCAAACTGACACTTTATATTTATCTGCGATGATATTGAGTGAGCCTTAACGCTAGTGTGCATATTCGGTTTTTTTCTTACAAATATTCATAACGTTAATTTTGCCTCGCCAGTTGTGCAGTTATTAACCAGGACTGTTTATCTCTGTAAATAGAGGCCTTTCGGGCCTGTATAGGGAGAGTCCTGGCTTGACAAGCTTTTCCCTCGCTCCGTAAACTCCTTTAGGTGGGAATTTGTGGGTTAAAGTGGTGAGGAGGGGTGAGACTGGCATGTTCCGTGGAGCTACGTTAGTCAATCTCGACAGCAAAGGGCGTTTATCGGTACCAACCCGATACCGCGACCAGCTGATTGAGAACGCTACGGGTCAAATGGTTTGCACCATTGACATCAACTCCCCCTGCCTGCTGCTTTACCCCTTACCTGAATGGGAAATTATTGAGCAAAAGCTGTCGCGACTGTCGAGCATGAACCCGCAGGAACGCCGCGTGCAGCGGTTGTTATTGGGACATGCCAGTGAATGTCAGATGGATAGCGCAGGCCGGTTACTGATTGCCCCTGTGTTACGGCAACATGCCGGTCTGACCAAAGAAGTGATGCTGGTCGGGCAGTTCAACAAGTTTGAACTGTGGGATGAAACGACCTGGTATCAACAGGTCAAGGAAGATATCGACGCTGAGCAGTCTGATTCCGCGACATTATCGGAACGGCTGCAGGATTTGTCTCTATAAATATGATGGAAAATTACAAACATAAAACGGTGCTGCTGGATGAGGCCGTTAACGGCCTGAATATTCGTCCGGACGGCATCTACATTGATGGCACTTTTGGTCGCGGTGGCCACTCGCGCTTAATCCTCTCCCAGCTTGGAGCGGAAGGGCGTCTGCTGGCAATCGATCGCGATCCGCAGGCGATTGCCGTTGCGCAAACCATCGATGACCCACGCTTTTCCATCGTGCATGGACCTTTCTCTGCGCTCGCTGATTATGTTGCTGAGCGCGGCCTGACGGGCAAGATCGACGGAATCCTTCTCGATCTTGGCGTCTCTTCACCCCAGCTTGATGATGCTGAACGCGGCTTCTCCTTTATGCGCGATGGTCCACTGGACATGCGCATGGATCCTACTCGCGGTCAGTCTGCCGCCGAGTGGTTACAGACCGCGGACGAAGCGGATATTGCCTGGGTGATCAAAACCTTCGGCGAGGAGCGTTTTGGCAAGCGTATCGCGCGCGCCATCGTTGAGCGTAACCGCATCGAGCCGATGACCCGCACGAAAGAGCTGGCCGAGGTGATCGCGGCGGCGACGCCGGTGAAGGATAAGCACAAACATCCCGCGACCCGTACCTTCCAGGCGGTTCGCATCTGGGTAAACAGTGAACTGGAGGAAATAGAGCTGGCGCTAAAAAGCTCGCTCGACGTGCTGACCCCGGGTGGGCGGTTATCCATCATCAGCTTCCATTCGCTGGAAGACCGCATTGTGAAGCGCTTTATGCGTGAACAAAGCCGCGGTCCACAGGTTCCAGCGGGGCTGCCGATGACGGAAGAACAACTCAGGAAGCTGGGTGGTCGTCAGTTGCGAGCATTAGGCAAGTTGATGCCGGGCGAAGAAGAAGTGGCACAGAATCCACGCGCCCGTAGTTCAGTGCTGCGTGTTGCAGAGAGGACGAACGCATGATCGGCAGAGTGACAGAGACCCTAAGCAAAGTTAAGGATTCGTTAGGAAGCAACGAGCGCCATGCCTTGCCTGGCGTGATCGGCGACGATCTTTTGCGGTTTGGGAAACTGCCACTCTGTCTGTTCATTTGCATCATTGTCACGGCCGTCACGGTGGTCACGACTGCCCACCACACACGCTTATTAACTGCGCAACGCGAGCAGATGGTACTGGAACGCGATGCGCTGGATATTGAATGGCGAAACCTGATCCTTGAAGAAAATGCGCTCGGCGATCACAGCCGGGTTGAACGGATCGCAACGGAAAAGCTGCAATTGCAGCATGTTGATCCTTCTCAGGAAAATATTGTAGTACAAAAATAAGGGAAAACGCGACGCATGAGAGCAGCGGCAAAAACGCTTAAACCAAAACGTCAGGAAGAACAGGCCAACTTTATCAGTTGGCGTTTTGCGTTGCTTTGCGGCTGCATTTTACTGGCGCTGGGTTTCCTGCTGGGACGCGTGGCATGGTTGCAAATCATCGCCCCTGACATGCTGGTTCGACAGGGCGACATGCGTTCCCTTCGCGTTCAGGAAGTGTCGACGTCCCGCGGGATGATCACCGACCGCTCAGGCCGTCCACTGGCCGTGAGCGTACCGGTTAAAGCCATCTGGGCCGATCCGAAAGAGCTGCACGATGCGGGTGGCATTACGCTTGATAACCGCTGGAAGGCGCTCTCGGATGCCCTGAAAATGCCGCTGGATCAGCTCGCTTCCCGCGTCAACGCCAATCCAAAAGGGCGTTTTATCTATCTGGCGCGTCAGGTCAACCCTGACATGGCGGACTACATTCGTAAGCTGAAGCTGCCGGGTATTCACCTTCGTGAAGAATCCCGCCGCTACTATCCTTCCGGCGAAGTAACCGCTCACCTCATTGGCTTTACCAACGTTGATAGCCAGGGGATTGAGGGCGTTGAAAAAAGCTTCGATAAATGGCTCACCGGCCAGCCTGGCGAGCGAATTGTTCGTAAAGACCGCTACGGCCGCGTTATCGAAGATATCTCTTCCACGGACAGTCAGGCGGCACACAACCTGGCGCTGAGTATTGATGAGCGTCTGCAGGCATTGGTCTACCGCGAGCTGAACAACGCTGTCGCCTTCAACAAGGCGGAATCCGGCAGCGCCGTGCTGGTGGATGTTAGTACGGGCGAAGTGCTGGCGATGGCCAACAGCCCGTCCTATAACCCGAACAACTTTACCGGCACCGCAAAAGATGCGATGCGTAACCGGGCGATTACCGACGTGTTCGAACCGGGCTCCACGGTGAAACCGATGGTGGTCATGACGGCGCTCCAGCGTGGCATCGTCAATGAAAACACGGTTCTGAACACGATCCCTTACCGTATTAACGGCCACGAGATTAAAGACGTGGCGCGCTACAGCGAATTGACCCTGACCGGGGTTTTACAGAAGTCGAGTAACGTTGGCGTTTCAAAGCTGGCGTTAGCGATGCCGTCCTCAGCGTTAGTAGAGACTTACTCACGTTTTGGGCTTGGAAAGGCGACCAATTTGGGGTTGGTCGGAGAACGCAGTGGCTTATATCCTCAAAAACAACGGTGGTCTGACATAGAGAGGGCCACCTTCTCTTTCGGCTACGGGCTAATGGTAACGCCGTTACAGTTAGCGCGAGTCTACGCAACGATTGGCAGCTATGGCGTCTATCGTCCGCTGTCCATTACCAAAGTTGATCCACCGGTTCCGGGTGAGCGTATCTTCCCGGAATCCATCGTTCGTACCGTCGTTCATATGATGGAAAGCGTGGCGCTGCCTGGCGGCGGCGGCGTGAAGGCGGCGATCAAAGGCTATCGCATCGCCATCAAAACCGGTACCGCGAAAAAAGTGGGGCCAGACGGCCGTTACATCAACAAATACATTGCCTATACCGCAGGCGTTGCGCCTGCCAGTAATCCGCGTTTTGCGCTGGTGGTCGTCATTAACGATCCACAGGCGGGTAAATACTACGGCGGCGCCGTTTCCGCGCCTGTGTTCGGGGCCATCATGGGCGGCGTGTTGCGCACCATGAACATCGAACCGGATGCGCTGGCAACGGGCGAGAAAAGTGAATTTGTAATTAATCAAGGCGAGGGTACAGGTGGCAGATCGTAATTTGCGCGACCTTCTCGCTCCGTGGGTGCCTAATGCACCGGAGCGAGCACTGCGAGAGATGGTACTGGACAGCCGTGCGGCTGCTTCTGGCGATCTTTTTGTGGCGGTGGTCGGTCATCAGGCGGACGGGCGTCGTTATATCCCGCAGGCGATTGCGCAAGGTGTTGCTGCCATTATTGCTGAGGCTAAAGATGAGGCAACCGACGGTGAAATCCGTGAAATGCACGGGGTGCCGGTCATCTATCTCAGCCAGTTAAACGAGCGTCTTTCTGCGCTGGCCGGACGTTTCTATCACGAACCGTCCGATCGGCTGCGTCTGGTGGGCGTGACAGGTACAAACGGCAAAACCACGACCACGCAGCTCATGGCGCAGTGGGCGCAGCTGCTGGGTGAAACCGGTGCGGTCATGGGAACTGTCGGTAACGGTCTGTTGGGCAAAGTGAGCCCGACCGAAAACACCACCGGCTCCGCAGTCGACATACAGCACGTGCTGGCCGGCCTGGCAGGGCAGGGGGCAACCTTTGCCGCGATGGAAGTCTCTTCCCACGGTCTGGTGCAGCACCGCGTGGCGGCGCTGAAGTTTGCCGCCTCAGTATTCACTAACCTGAGTCGAGATCACCTTGATTATCATGGTGATATGGAGCATTACGAAGCAGCGAAATGGCTGCTCTACTCCACCCACCATAGCGGACAGGCCATCATCAACGCTGACGACGAAGTCGGTCGCCGCTGGCTGGCGAAGCTGCCGGATGCGGTTGCGGTGTCGATGGAAGACCATATCAACCCGAACTGCCACGGCCGCTGGCTGAAGGCGGTTGCGGTGGATTATCACGACAGTGGTGCCACCATTCGTTTTACCTCCTCATGGGGTGACGGTGAAATTGAAAGCCGCCTGATGGGCGCGTTTAACGTCAGCAACCTGCTGCTGGCGCTGGCGACGCTGCTGGCGCTGGGTTATCCGATGAACGCGCTGCTGGAAACGGCTGAGCGTCTGCAGCCGGTATGTGGCCGTATGGAAGTGTTCAGCGCGCCGGGCAAACCGACCGTGGTGGTCGATTATGCCCACACGCCGGACGCACTGGAAAAAGCACTGGAAGCGGCGCGTCTGCACTGCACCGGTAAGCTCTGGTGTGTGTTTGGCTGCGGTGGCGACCGTGATAAGGGCAAACGTCCACTGATGGGTGCCATTGCTGAACAGTTCGCGGATATTCCGGTTGTGACCGATGACAACCCGCGTACTGAAGAGCCGCGCGCCATTATTAACGACATTCTGTCGGGCATGCTGGATGCAGGCCGCGCCCGCGTGGTGGAAGGCCGTGCGGAAGCCGTGACCAACGCCATCATGCAGGCTCAGGAAAACGACGTTGTGCTGCTGGCCGGGAAAGGCCATGAGGATTATCAGATTGTTGGCAACCGTCGTCTCGATTATTCGGACCGCGTCACGGCCGCGCGTCTGCTGGGAGTCGTGGCATGATTAGCATCACCTTAAGTCAGGCCGCTGCGGTACTGCAGGGCGAGCTGCTGGGTCACGATCTGACCATCGAGGCCGTGACGACCGATACCCGCAAAGTGACCCCGGGTTGTCTGTTTGTGGCGCTGAAGGGCGAACGTTTTGACGCGCATGATTTTGCACAACAGGCCAGGGAGAATGGTGCAGGGGCGCTGCTGGTCAGCCGTAAACTCGCTGTCGATCTGCCGCAGATCGTGGTGAAAGATACCCGTCTGGCATTCGGCGAGCTGGCGGCCTGGGTTCGTCAGCAGGTACCGACGCGCGTCGTCGCGCTGACCGGTTCATCAGGCAAAACCTCTGTGAAAGAGATGACTGCGGCCATCCTGAGCCAGTGCGGAAATACGCTTTATACGGCAGGCAACCTTAACAATGATATCGGCGTGCCGATGACATTACTTCGCCTGACCAAAGAGCATGAATTTGCCGTGATCGAGTTAGGGGCAAACCACCAGGGCGAAATCGCCTGGACCGTTAGCCTGACGCGCCCGGAAGCAGCGCTGGTGAATAACCTGGCCGCTGCACATCTGGAAGGTTTTGGTTCGCTGGAAGGCGTGGCGAAAGCTAAAGGCGAGATCTATACCGGCCTGCCGGAAGACGGTATCGCCATTATGAATGCCGACAACAATGACTGGCTGAACTGGCAACAGATCATTGGTTCCCGCAAGACCTGGCGCTTCTCGCCGAATGCGGCCAACAGTGATTTTACCGCGACCAATATTCATGTGACTTCGCATGGCACGGAATTCACCCTTAATACCCCAACCGGTGGCATTGAGGTGCTTCTGCCATTGCCGGGTCGTCATAATATCGCCAATGCGCTCGCGGCAGCGGCGCTGTCGATGGCGGTTGGTGCGTCGCATCAGGCGATTAAAACCGGTCTGGCAAATTTAAAAGCCGTGCCGGGGCGTCTGTTCCCGATCCAGCTTGCGGAAAACAAACTGCTTCTGGATGACTCCTATAACGCGAACGTCGGCTCAATGACCGCGGCGGTGCAGGTGTTGTCTGAGATGCCAGGTTATCGCGTGCTGGTGGTGGGCGATATGGCTGAGCTGGGTGATGAAAGCGAAGCCTGTCATGTCCAGGTGGGGGAAGCGGCGAAAGCGGCAGGTATTGATTGCGTGCTGAGCGCTGGAAAACTGAGCCAGGCGATTAGCCATGCCAGCGGTGTTGGCGAGCACTTTGCCGATAAAGCCGCGCTGATTGAACGCCTTAAGGCATTGATGACAGAAAAACAAATTGTGACTGTGTTAGTGAAAGGTTCACGTAGTGCCGCCATGGAAGAGGTTGTGCACGCATTACAGGAGAACGGGACATGTTAGTTTGGCTGGCCGAACATTTGGTCAAATATTATTCAGGCTTTAACGTCTTTTCCTATCTGACGTTTCGCGCCATTGTCAGCCTGCTGACTGCGCTGTTCATCTCTTTGTGGATGGGCCCGCGCATGATTGCCCGTCTGCAAAAACTCTCCTTCGGTCAGGTTGTGCGTAACGACGGTCCGGAGTCGCACTTCAGCAAGCGAGGTACGCCGACCATGGGCGGGATCATGATCCTGACCGCGATCGTTGTTTCCGTACTGCTGTGGGCTTATCCCTCTAACCCGTACGTCTGGTGCGTACTTACCGTGCTGGTGGGCTACGGCATCATTGGGTTTGTTGATGATTACCGCAAGGTCGTGCGTAAAGACACCAAGGGCCTGATCGCCCGCTGGAAATACTTCTGGATGTCGGTGATTGCGCTGGGCGTGGCCTTCGCGCTGTATCTGGCAGGAAAAGACACCCCCGCCACCGAGCTGGTGGTGCCGTTCTTTAAAGATGTGATGCCGCAACTGGGGCTGTTCTACATTCTGCTGGCCTACTTCGTCATCGTGGGCACCGGTAACGCCGTAAACCTGACCGACGGTCTGGATGGCCTGGCGATTATGCCAACCGTCTTCGTCGCCGCCGGTTTTGCGCTGGTGGCGTGGGCCACCGGTAATATGAACTTTGCTAACTATCTGCACATTCCATACCTGCGACACGCAGGCGAACTGGTTATCGTCTGTACGGCGATTGTCGGGGCGGGACTGGGCTTCCTGTGGTTCAACACCTACCCGGCGCAGGTCTTTATGGGTGACGTCGGTTCACTGGCTCTGGGCGGCGCGCTGGGCATTATTGCCGTACTGCTGCGCCAGGAGTTCCTGCTGGTGATTATGGGTGGGGTATTTGTGGTTGAAACCCTTTCAGTGATTTTGCAGGTCGGGTCCTTCAAGCTGCGCGGTCAGCGCATCTTCCGTATGGCACCGATTCACCATCACTATGAACTGAAAGGCTGGCCGGAACCGCGCGTGATTGTGCGCTTCTGGATTATTTCGCTGATGCTGGTGCTGATTGGCCTGGCAACGCTGAAGGTACGTTAATCATGGCAGATTACCAGGGCAAAAAAGTCGTTATCATCGGGTTGGGGCTGACAGGCCTCTCCTGCGTGGACTTTTTCCTCGCGCGCGGCGTGACGCCTCGCGTAATGGATACGCGTGTTTCTCCGCCGGGTCTGGATAAACTGCCGGAACAGGTTGAACGCCACCTTGGTGGTCTGAATGATGACTGGCTGCTGGCAGCCGATCTGATTGTCGCCAGCCCCGGTATGGCGCTGGCACATCCTTCACTCAGCGCCGCGGCCGATGCGGGCGTTGAGATTGTCGGTGATATTGAGTTGTTCTGCCGTGAAGCGCAGGCACCCGTTATCGCGATTACCGGCTCTAACGGTAAAAGCACCGTCACCACCCTTGTGGGTGAGATGGCGAAAGCGGCGGGCATGAACGTGGGCGTGGGAGGCAATATTGGCCTGCCAGCGCTAATGCTGCTGGATAAAGGCTGTGAATTGTACGTCCTCGAGCTTTCCAGCTTCCAGCTGGAAACGACCTCCAGCCTTCGTGCGGCCGCGGCGACGATCCTTAACGTTACTGAAGATCATATGGATCGCTATCCGTTTGGTCTACAGCAGTACCGCGCCGCCAAACTGCGCATTTATGAAAATGCGAAGGTCTGCGTCGTCAACGCGGATGACGCCCTGACCATGCCGGTGCGCGGGGCGGACGATCGCTGTATTAGCTTTGGCATTACCATGGGTGACTATCATCTTAACCGTCAACTGGGCGAAACCTGGCTGCGCGTGAAGGGTGAGAAAGTGCTGAACGTGAAAGAGATGAAGCTTACCGGCCAGCATAACTACACCAATGCTCTGGCGGCGCTGGCGCTGGCGGATGCCGTAGGGCTGCCGCGTTCGTCCAGCCTGCAAGCATTGACCACCTTTAACGGCCTGGCGCACCGTTTCCAGCTGGCGCTGGAGCACAACGGTGTGCGCTGGATTAATGACTCAAAAGCCACCAACGTCGGCAGTACCGAGGCCGCCCTGAACGGCCTGCACGTTGAAGGGACCCTGCATTTACTGCTGGGCGGCGACGGTAAATCGGCGGATTTCTCCACGCTGAAACCGTATCTCGCCGGGAATAATATCCGCTTGTACTGCTTTGGTCGCGACGGCAGTGAGCTGGCTGAGCTGCGTCCTGACATTGCCGAGCAAACCGAGACCATGGAGCAGGCGATGCGGCTGATTGCCCCTCGCGTGAAGCCCGGTGATATGGTCCTGCTCTCTCCGGCCTGCGCCAGCCTCGATCAATTCAAAAATTTCGAACAGCGTGGCGATCTCTTTACCCGTCTGGCGAAGGAGTTAGGCTGATGCGTTTATCTCTCCCTCGCCTGAAAATGCCGCGCCTGCCAGGATTTGGCGTTCTGGCGTGGGTGTTTGCGGCACTCAAAGGCTGGGTGATGGGCTCTCGTCAAAAAGATAACGACAGCCTGGTCATGTACGACCGTACGCTCTTCTGGCTCACGCTGGGACTGGCGGCGGTTGGTTTTATCATGGTGACCTCGGCGTCAATGCCTGTCGGGCAGCGACTGGCGAACGATCCGTTCCTGTTTGCGAAACGTGATGGCCTGTACATCATCCTGGCGTTCTGTCTGGCGCTGGTGACATTACGTCTGCCGATGGAGTTCTGGCAGCGGCACAGTACCGCGATGCTGATCGCCTCCATCATTATGCTGCTGATCGTACTGGTGGTGGGGAGCTCCGTAAACGGGGCATCGCGCTGGATTGCCTTTGGCCCACTGCGTATTCAGCCCGCGGAATTTACCAAGCTCTCCCTGTTCTGCTACCTGGCTAACTACCTGGTACGTAAAGTGGATGAAGTGCGTAATAACCTGCGCGGCTTCTTAAAACCCATGGGCGTTATTCTGGTGCTGGCGGTCTTACTGCTGGCGCAGCCTGACCTTGGTACCGTGGTCGTGCTGTTTGTCACCACGCTGGCAATGCTGTTCCTGGCCGGGGCGAAGCTTTGGCAGTTCATCGCCATCATCGGAATGGGTATCTCAGCGGTTGTGCTGCTGATCCTCGCCGAGCCTTACCGTATCCGCCGTGTGACCTCATTCTGGAACCCGTGGGAAGACCCGTTTGGCAGCGGTTATCAGCTGACGCAGTCGCTGATGGCTTTTGGTCGCGGTGAAGTCTGGGGTCAGGGGCTGGGCAACTCGGTACAGAAACTGGAGTATTTACCCGAAGCGCACACTGACTTCATCTTCTCCATTATTGGGGAAGAACTGGGTTATATCGGTGTGGTATTAGCGCTATTAATGGTATTCTTCGTCGCTTTCCGCGCCATGTCGATTGGGCGGAAAGCGCTGGAGATCGATCACCGCTTTTCAGGTTTCTTAGCCTGCTCAATAGGTATCTGGTTTAGTTTCCAGGCATTGGTTAACGTCGGGGCCGCAGCGGGTATGCTGCCGACCAAAGGCCTGACGTTGCCGTTGATCAGTTATGGTGGTTCCAGTCTGCTGATTATGTCGACGGCCATCATGATGTTGTTACGCATAGATTATGAAACGCGTCTGGAAAAAGCCCAGGCGTTTACACGAGGTTCACGATGAATCAACCGAAGCGGTTAATGGTGATGGCAGGCGGTACCGGTGGACATGTGTTCCCGGGGCTCGCAGTTGCGCACCATTTAATGGATCAGGGCTGGCAGGTACGCTGGCTGGGAACCGCGGACCGCATGGAAGCCGACCTGGTACCGAAGCACGGTATCGAGATCGACTTTATTCGCATTTCCGGCTTACGCGGAAAAGGCATTAAGGCCCAGCTTCTGGCTCCGGTGCGTATTTTCAACGCCTGGCGTCAGGCGCGCGCCATCATGAAGCGTTTTAAGCCTGATGTGGTGCTGGGGATGGGCGGCTATGTTTCTGGCCCGGGTGGGCTGGCGGCCTGGTCATTGGGCATCCCCGTGGTGCTGCATGAGCAGAACGGCATTGCCGGTCTGACCAATAAATGGCTGGCGAAAATTGCCACCAAAGTGATGCAGGCTTTCCCAGGAGCCTTCCCGAAGGCGGACGTGGTGGGTAACCCGGTGCGCGTAGACGTGCTGGCGCTGCCATTACCGGATGCGCGCCTGGCGGGTCGTGAAGGGCCGGTCCGTGTGCTGGTCGTTGGCGGTTCTCAGGGCGCACGCATTTTAAACCAGACGATGCCGCAGGTTGCAGCAAAGCTGGGGGATGCGGTGACAATCTGGCACCAAAGCGGAAAAGGTGCTCAGCAGATGGTTGAGCAGGCTTACGCCGATGAAGGCCAGCCGCAGCATAAAGTGACGGAATTTATCGACGACATGGCCGCAGCGTATGCCTGGGCCGATGTCGTGGTCTGCCGCTCTGGCGCATTGACGGTGAGCGAAATTGCCGCCGCCGGGTTGCCGGCTCTGTTTGTGCCGTTCCAGCACAAAGACAGACAGCAGTACTGGAATGCGCTGCCGCTTGAGAAAGCCGGCGCCGCGAAAATATTTGAACAGCCACAATTTACCGCCGATGCGGTCGCCACCACCCTGGCGGGCTGGAACAGAGAGGCATTACTGGAGATGGCGCAACGCGCACGCGCGACCGCTATTCCTGATGCAACGGAACGGGTGGCAAAAGAAGTGAGCCTGGCAGCCCAGGCTTAACCCTCGCAGCGCGTGTTGCGCTGCACGAATTTTTTAAGTAGTCGATGGCGTTTAGAGAATGAATACACAACAACTGGCAAAACTGCGTTCTATCGTGCCCGAGATGCGTCGCGTCCGGCACATTCACTTTGTTGGCATCGGTGGTGCTGGCATGGGCGGTATTGCCGAAGTGTTAGCTAACGAAGGCTATCAGATCAGCGGGTCTGACCTGGCGCCAAACCCTGTTACGCAGCAGCTGGCGTCGCTTGGGGCGACTATCTATTTCAATCATCGCCCGGAAAACGTGCGCGATGCGAGTGTGGTGGTCGTGTCGAGCGCCATCTCCTCTGATAACCCGGAAATCGTGGCCGCGCACGAAGCGCGTATTCCGGTGATCCGCCGTGCGGAAATGCTGGCGGAGTTGATGCGTTTTCGACATGGCATTGCGATTGCCGGAACCCACGGCAAAACCACCACCACGGCGATGGTCTCCAGCATTTATGCAGAAGCGGGCCTCGACCCGACGTTCGTCAATGGTGGTCTGGTAAAAGCGGCAGGCGTGCATGCGCGTCTCGGACACAGCCGTTATTTAATTGCCGAAGCGGATGAGAGCGATGCGTCGTTCCTGCATCTGCAGCCGATGGTCGCCATCGTCACCAATATCGAAGCCGACCATATGGATACTTACCAGGGCGACTTCGAGAACTTAAAGCAGACCTTTATTAATTTCCTGCACAACCTGCCGTTCTATGGACGCGCGGTAATGTGTGTAGACGATCCGGTGATTCGCGAGCTGTTGCCGCGTGTCGGACGTCAAATCACGACTTACGGCTTCAGCGAAGACGCTGATGTCCGCGTGGAAGATTACAAACAGCTGGGTGCGCAGGGGCATTTCACCCTGGCGCGTCAGGACAAAGAACTGCTGCATGTCACCCTGAATGCACCAGGGCGTCACAACGCCCTGAATGCCGCAGCGGCAGTGGCCGTGGCGACAGAAGAAGGCATTGATGACGAAGCCATTCTTCGTGCACTGGAAAGCTTCCAGGGAACCGGGCGTCGCTTCGACTTCCTCGGTGAATATCCGCTGGAGGCGGTGAACGGTAAACCCGGTACTGCCATGCTGGTTGATGACTACGGTCACCATCCGACGGAAGTGGACGCGACGATCAAAGCCGCGCGTGCAGGCTGGCCAGAAAAAAATCTGGTCATGATCTTCCAGCCGCACCGTTTCACGCGTACCCGTGATCTGTATGACGATTTCGCCAGCGTCCTGTCACAGGTGGATACGCTCCTGATGCTGGATGTTTATGCAGCGGGCGAAACTCCTATTCCTGGTGCAGACAGCCGTTCTTTATGTCGTACCATCCGCGGACGCGGTAAAGTAGACCCTATTTTGGTTTCCGATCCTGCCCAGGTGGCTGAAATTCTGGCCCCGGTGCTGACCGGCAACGATCTAATTCTGATTCAGGGCGCGGGAAATATCGGCAAAATCGCCCGTACCTTAGCTGAAATCAAACTGAAGCCGCAAACTCAGGAGGATGAGCATCATGGCTGATAAGATTGCTGTCCTGTCTGGCGGCACATCCGCCGAGCGCGAAGTTTCCCTGAATTCAGGTGCCGCGGTACTGGCGGGCCTGCGTGAAGGTGGTGTGGATGCGCACCTGGTCGATCCGAAAGAGACTGACGTAACCCAGTTAAAGGCGATGGGCTTCGATAAAGTCTTTATCGCGTTACATGGCCGTGGTGGCGAAGACGGCACTCTTCAGGGGCTGCTGGAACTCACCGGCATGCCGTACACCGGCAGCGGTGTGATGGCCTCCGCCATTTCTATGGATAAACTGCGCAGCAAACTGCTGTGGCAGGGCGCGGGTTTACCCGTTGCCCCCTGGGTTGCCCTGACGCGTCGCGAATTTGAAATGGGCCTCTCCGATAGCGTTAATGCACGCATTGCTGAGCTGGGCTTACCGGTTATTGTAAAGCCCAGCCGCGAAGGGTCGAGCGTTGGCATGTCCAAAGTTGAGAAAGCTGAGGATTTATCTTCCGCTTTAGCCCTGGCATTTCAACATGATGAAGAAGTTCTGATTGAAAAATGGCTCAGCGGGCCGGAATTTACCGTCGCGATGCTTGGCGAAGAAATTTTACCGTCAATTCGTATCCAACCGGCCGGAACCTTCTATGATTATGAGGCGAAGTATCTCTCTGATGAGACGCAATATTTCTGCCCAAGTGGTCTTGAAGCTGAGCGTGAAACCGATTTACAGTCCCTGGTGGTTAAAGCCTGGCATGTTCTGGGTTGCCGTGGATGGGGCCGCATCGACGTGATGCTCGACAGTGATGGACAATTTTATCTGCTGGAAGCAAATACTTCTCCGGGAATGACCAGCCACAGCCTTGTGCCGATGGCAGCGCGTCAGGCGGGGATGAGCTTCTCGCAATTAGTCGTACGTATTCTGGACCAGGCGGGCTGATATGTCTCAGGCTGCATTGAACACGCGCAACCGCGATGACGAAGAAGAATACTCTTCTTCACGCCGGAGTAATGGAACGCGTCTTGCAGGTATTATTTTCCTGCTCGGGGTGCTGTGCACCGTGTTTATCAGCGGCTGGATGGTTTTGGGCTGGATGGAAGATGCGCAACGGTTGCCGCTTTCGAAGCTGGTGGTCACCGGTGAGCGTCATTACACCCGTAACGATGACATTCGCCAGACAATTCTGGCGCTGGGATCGCCTGGCACCTTTATGACGCAGGACGTCAATATTATCCAGAGTCAGATTGAACGTCTGCCATGGATAAAACAGGCGAGTGTCAGAAAGCAATGGCCTGATGAATTGAAGATTCATCTGGTTGAATATGTGCCCATTGCGCGTTGGAATGATCAGCACATGGTTGACGTAGACGGAAATTCCTTCAGCGTTCCGGCCGATCGTGTCAACAAGCAAAATTTACCGATGTTGTATGGCCCGGAAGGTAGCGAAAACGAAGTGTTACAAGGTTTTCGTGAAATGGGGCAGGTGCTGGCGAAGGACAGGTTTACGCTAAAAGATGCTGCAATGACGGCGCGCCGCTCCTGGCAACTGACGTTAACGAATGGCATTAAGCTCAACCTGGGTCGCGGGGACACAATGAAACGTCTGGCGCGATTTGTAGAACTTTACCCGGTTTTACAGCAGCAGGCACAGACTGACGGCAAACGGATAAGCTACGTTGATTTGCGCTATGACTCAGGCGCAGCAGTCGGTTGGGAACCGGCTCCGGTCGAGGAACCTAATCAGCAACAGAATCAGGCACAGGTACAGGCAGAACAACAATGATCAAGGCGACGGACAGAAAACTGGTAGTTGGACTGGAGATTGGCACCGCGAAGGTTGCCGCTTTAGTAGGGGAAGTTCTGCCCGACGGTATGGTCAATATCATTGGCGTGGGCAGTTGCCCGTCCCGTGGTATGGATAAAGGTGGGGTTAACGATCTTGAGTCGGTGGTGAAGTGCGTACAGCGCGCCATCGATCAGGCTGAATTGATGGCAGATTGCCAGATTTCCTCTGTTTATCTGGCGCTTTCGGGTAAGCACATTAGCTGCCAGAACGAAATCGGCATGGTGCCGATTTCCGAAGAAGAAGTGACGCAGGAAGACGTTGAAAACGTTGTGCATACGGCGAAATCCGTGCGCGTTCGCGATGAGCATCGCGTGCTGCACGTGATCCCGCAGGAGTATGCGATTGACTACCAGGAAGGGATCAAAAACCCGGTCGGTCTTTCCGGCGTACGTATGCAGGCAAAAGTGCACTTGATCACATGTCACAACGATATGGCGAAGAACATTGTAAAAGCCGTTGAACGTTGTGGCCTGAAAGTTGACCAACTCATTTTCGCCGGTCTTGCAGCGAGCTATTCCGTGCTGACCGAAGATGAACGTGAACTGGGTGTCTGTGTGGTCGATATTGGTGGTGGTACAATGGACATGGCCGTGTATACCGGCGGTGCGCTGCGCCACACCAAAGTGATCCCCTATGCCGGGAACGTTGTGACCAGCGATATTGCTTACGCTTTTGGTACGCCACCGAGTGATGCAGAAGCGATTAAAGTACGCCACGGCTGTGCGCTGGGGTCTATCGTTGGCAAAGATGAGAGCGTTGAAGTGCCGAGCGTGGGCGGACGTCCACCGCGCAGCCTGCAGCGCCAGACGTTGGCGGAGGTCATTGAGCCGCGTTATACCGAGCTGCTTAACCTGGTCAACGAAGAGATTTTGCAGTTACAGGAACAGCTTCGCCAGCAGGGCGTGAAACATCATCTTGCAGCGGGGATTGTATTAACCGGCGGGGCAGCGCAAATTGAAGGTCTTGCGGCCTGCGCTCAGCGCGTGTTCCATACGCAAGTGCGTATTGGTGCTCCGCTGAATATCACCGGTTTAACGGATTATGCTCAGGAGCCGTACTATTCAACGGCCGTGGGCCTGCTCCACTACGGGAAAGAATCTCATCTCAGTGGTGAAGCAGAAGTGGAAAAACGCGTCTCAGTTGGGTCGTGGGTCAAACGACTGAACAACTGGTTGCGAAAAGAGTTTTAATTTTTTTAAGAGACCGGAGAGAATTAGCGGTCTCGGGCGACAGGCACAACGGAGAGAGAAATTATGTTTGAACCTATGGAACTGACCAACGACGCGGTGATTAAAGTCATCGGCGTCGGTGGCGGCGGCGGTAACGCCGTAGAGCATATGGTGCGTGAACGCATTGAAGGTGTTGAGTTCTTTGCAGTTAACACCGATGCACAGGCACTGCGTAAGACGGCTGTAGGCCAGACTATCCAGATCGGCGGTGGCATCACCAAAGGGCTGGGCGCTGGGGCTAACCCGGAAGTCGGTCGTAATGCGGCTGAAGAAGATCGTGAGGCCCTGCGCGCTGCACTGGAAGGTGCGGACATGGTCTTTATCGCAGCGGGTATGGGTGGCGGTACGGGTACCGGCGCAGCACCTGTTGTGGCTGAAGTAGCGAAAGATTTAGGTATCCTGACCGTTGCTGTCGTGACCAAGCCTTTCAACTTTGAAGGCAAGAAGCGTATGGCTTTCGCGGAGCAGGGTATCACTGAACTGTCCAAGCACGTGGACTCGTTGATTACCATCCCGAACGACAAACTGTTGAAAGTTCTGGGTCGCGGTATCTCTCTGCTGGACGCTTTTGGCGCAGCCAACGACGTGCTGAAAGGCGCGGTGCAGGGTATCGCTGAACTGATTACCCGTCCTGGTCTGATGAACGTTGACTTTGCAGACGTTCGTACCGTGATGTCCGAAATGGGCTACGCGATGATGGGCTCTGGCGTGGCAAGCGGTGAAGACCGTGCAGAAGAAGCGGCTGAAATGGCTATCTCTTCTCCACTGCTGGAAGATATCGACCTGTCTGGTGCGCGCGGCGTGCTGGTCAACATTACCGCTGGCTTCGACCTGCGTCTGGATGAGTTTGAAACCGTGGGTAACACTATCCGTGCGTTCGCCTCTGACAACGCTACCGTGGTAATCGGTACTTCCCTTGACCCGGAAATGAACGACGAGCTGCGTGTTACTGTTGTTGCTACCGGTATCGGTATGGACAAGCGTCCTGAGATCACCCTGGTGACCAACAAACAGACTCAGCAGCCGGTTATGGATCGTTACCAGCAGCACGGTATGTCTCCTCTGACTCAGGAGCAGAAACCGGCCGCGAAAGTGGTTAACGACCCCACTCCGCAAACGGCGAAAGAGCCAGATTATCTGGATATCCCGGCGTTCCTGCGCAAGCAAGCTGACTAAGAATTGGCTGGAATTTGGGGATTTTCGCTCTTTGTGCTAAACTGGCCCACCGTCAGTGATATACACTTTCGGTTGGATAGTTAATTTGGCGAGATTATACGATGATCAAACAAAGGACACTTAAACGTATCGTTCAGGCGACTGGTGTCGGTTTACATACCGGCAAGAAAGTCACACTGACGTTACGCCCTGCGCCGGCCAATACCGGGGTCATCTATCGTCGCACCGACTTGAATCCACCGGTAGACTTTCCGGCCGATGCCAAATCTGTGCGTGATACTATGCTCTGTACTTGTCTGGTGAACGAGCATGACGTGCGGATTTCTACCGTAGAGCACCTGAACGCCGCCCTGGCGGGTCTGGGTATCGACAACATTATGGTTGAAGTCGATGCGCCAGAAATCCCGATCATGGATGGTAGTGCTGCTCCGTTCGTCTATCTGTTGCTGGATGCCGGCATCGAAGAACTGAACTGCGCGAAAAAATTTGTTCGTATCAAAGAGACCGTTCGCGTCGAAGATGGCGACAAATGGGCTGAATTCAAACCGTACAATGGTTTCTCGTTGGACTTTACCATCGATTTTAACCATCCGGCGATTGATGCCAGCACCCAACGCTATGCGATGAACTTCTCTGCTGATGCGTTTATGCGCCAGATCAGCCGTGCCCGTACGTTTGGCTTCATGCGTGATATCGAATATCTGCAGTCCCGCGGTCTGTGCCTGGGCGGCAGCTTCGATTGTGCCATCGTTGTTGACGATTATCGCGTACTGAACGAAGACGGTTTGCGTTTTGAAGATGAATTCGTTCGTCACAAAATGCTGGATGCTATCGGCGACCTGTTTATGTGTGGTCACAACATCATTGGTGCATTTACCGCGTTTAAATCCGGTCATGCACTGAACAACAAACTGTTGCAGGCAGTCCTGGCAAAACAGGAAGCCTGGGAATATGTGACCTTTGAAGACGAAGCTGAGCTGCCGCTGGCCTTCAAAGCACCAAACACGGTACTGGCGTAACGGTTAAAGCCGTTTCGTAAAAAATCGACTGGTTAACCTGGTACTCTCTCCGACCAGGGAGACCAGTCGTTTTTATTTTTACCCCTCTTCATTTATTTGCCCCAGCGTCACTTCTCGTTTGCCCGGTGCAGAAAATCTGTGCGTTAGCTGCATTCTTGACCGTTTTTCCCCGCAGCAATACGTCATTCCTGCTGCTGTGTATTGGCTTTAGTGGTAATATCTGGGCGCTTAAAAGAATAATTGAATTCAGCCTGTTGAAGGCTGGCTTAATGTGGTGGAGCAAGTGAGCGGAATACTGACGCGCTGGCGACAATTTGGCAGACGTTACTTCTGGCCGCATCTCTTATTAGGGATGGTCGCGGCGAGTTTCGGCTTGCCTGCGCTCAGCAACAGTGCGGAAGCGGCGACGCCGACGAAGACCTCCACAACCAAACACGATCTCAACACGCGGGTTAATTTTACTAACCTGGCGTGGCTTGAAGCCAATCGCCGCCCGAATTTCTCGGTGGATTACTGGCACCAGCATGCGATCCGTACCGTTATTCGCCATCTGTCATTTGCGATGGCTCCGCAGGCACTGCCTGTTGCTGAAGAGACGCTGCCGGTACAGGCGCAGCATCTTGCTCTGCTGGACACGCTTAACGCGCTGCTTACGCAGGACAGTCAACCACCCGTCATGGTGCGTCAGACCACGCAAATCGCGCACGTTCCTCCTGCGACCTTCTCCGTTTCGACATGGATTAGCCAGGCCCACGGCATCCGCGCCGGGCCTCAACGCCTCAGCTAAATTAACCTTTTTTCAATACCTTAATTTATCTGCCCAACCTGGGGCGTTTGAGAATTTATTATGCTAATCAAATTGTTAACAAAAGTTTTTGGTAGTCGTAACGATCGTACCCTGCGCCGTATGCGCAAAGCTGTTACCGTCATCAATGGCATGGAGCCGGCGATGGAGAAGCTCTCTGATGACGAGCTGAAAGCGAAAACCGTAGAATTCCGC
The DNA here is from genome assembly GCF_049913205.1 of Enterobacter sp. R-25. Lineage (NCBI taxonomy): Bacteria > Pseudomonadati > Pseudomonadota > Gammaproteobacteria > Enterobacterales > Enterobacteriaceae > Enterobacter > Enterobacter sp. R-25. The sequence goes on from NZ_CP183982.1 coordinate 749,416, forward strand.
GCGCGTCTTGAAAAAGGCGAAACGCTGGAAAGCCTGATTCCTGAAGCCTTCGCCGTTGTGCGTGAGGCCAGTAAACGTGTGTTTGGCATGCGTCACTTCGACGTTCAGCTGCTGGGTGGTATGGTGCTTAACGAGCGCTGCATCGCGGAAATGCGTACCGGTGAAGGTAAAACCCTGACCGCAACGCTGCCCGCCTACCTGAACGCACTGACCGGTAAAGGCGTTCACGTCGTTACCGTCAACGACTATCTGGCACAGCGTGATGCCGAAAACAACCGTCCCCTGTTCGAATTCCTGGGCATGACCGTTGGCATCAACATGTCCGGTCTGCCGGCACCCGCCAAACGTGAAGCCTATAACGCGGATATCACCTACGGTACCAACAACGAATACGGCTTCGACTACCTGCGTGACAACATGGCGTTTAGCCCTGAAGAGCGCGTGCAGCGTAAATTGCACTATGCGCTGGTGGATGAGGTGGACTCCATCCTGATCGATGAAGCGCGTACCCCGCTGATCATCTCCGGCCCGGCCGAAGACAGCTCCGAGATGTACCGTAAAGTCGATAAAATCATTCCGCACCTGCTGCGTCAGGAGAAAGAAGATTCCGACACCTTCCAGGGTGAAGGTCACTTCTCTGTCGATGAAAAAGCGCGCCAGGTGAACCTGACCGAACGCGGTCTGGTGAAAATTGAAGAGCTGCTGGTGGCTGAAGGCATCATGGAAGAGGGCGAGTCTCTGTACTCTCCGACGAACATTATGCTGATGCACCACGTCACTGCCGCGCTGCGTGCCCACGCGCTGTTCACCCGCGATGTCGACTACATCGTGAAAGACGGTGAAGTTATCATCGTTGATGAGCACACCGGCCGTACCATGCAGGGACGTCGCTGGTCTGACGGTCTGCACCAGGCCGTTGAGGCCAAAGAAGGCGTTGATATTCAAAATGAAAACCAGACGCTGGCCTCTATTACCTTCCAGAACTACTTCCGTTTGTACGAGAAGCTGGCGGGGATGACCGGTACTGCAGATACCGAAGCATTTGAATTCAGCTCCATCTACAAACTGGATACCGTGGTCGTTCCAACCAACCGTCCAATGATCCGTAAGGATATGCCGGACCTGGTGTACATGACCGAAGCGGAAAAAATTCAGGCGATCATTGAAGATATTCGCGATCGTACCGCTAATGGCCAGCCGGTGCTGGTGGGGACAATCTCCATCGAGAAATCCGAAGTGGTTTCCAATGAGTTGACCAAAGCGGGCATCAAACACAACGTTCTGAACGCCAAATTCCACGCCAAAGAGGCGGATATCGTTGCGCAGGCGGGTTACCCGGCAGCGGTAACAATCGCCACCAACATGGCGGGTCGTGGTACCGACATTATGCTGGGTGGTAGCTGGCAGGCAGAGATTGCCGAGCTGGAAAACCCAACGCCGGAGCAGATTGCTCAGATTAAAGCGGACTGGCAGGTACGCCATGACGCGGTGCTGGCATCCGGTGGTTTGCATATCATTGGTACCGAACGTCACGAATCTCGTCGTATCGATAACCAGCTGCGCGGCCGTGCGGGTCGTCAGGGCGATGCCGGTTCTTCCCGCTTCTACCTGTCTATGGAAGATGCGCTGATGCGTATTTTCGCCTCCGACCGTGTTTCTGGCATGATGCGTAAACTGGGTATGAAACCTGGCGAAGCCATTGAACACCCGTGGGTCACCAAAGCGATTGCTAACGCCCAGCGTAAAGTGGAAAGCCGCAACTTCGATATTCGTAAGCAGCTGCTGGAATATGATGATGTGGCCAACGACCAGCGTCGTGCCATCTATACCCAGCGTAACGAACTGCTGGACGTGTCCGACGTGAGCGACACCATCAACAGCATTCGCGAAGACGTATTCAAAGCGACTATCGACGCGCATATTCCACCGCAGTCTCTGGAAGAAATGTGGGATATCGAAGGTCTGCAGGAACGCCTGAAAAACGACTTCGACCTCGAACTGCCAATCAAAGAGTGGCTGGACAAAGAGCCTGAGCTGCACGAAGAGACCCTGCGTGAACGTATTTTCGAAACCGCGCTGGACGTATACAAGCGTAAGGAAGAAGTCGTTGGCGCTGAGATGATGCGTCACTTCGAAAAAGGCGTGATGCTGCAAACGCTGGACTCCCTGTGGAAAGAGCACCTGGCGGCGATGGACTACCTGCGTCAGGGTATCCACCTGCGTGGTTACGCGCAGAAAGATCCGAAGCAGGAGTACAAGCGTGAATCCTTCGCCATGTTTGCGTCCATGCTGGAGTCACTGAAGTATGAAGTGATCAGCACCCTGAGCAAAGTTCAGGTACGCATGCCAGAAGAAGTGGAAGCAATGGAGCAACAGCGCCGTGAAGAAGCTGAGCGTCTGGCACAGATGCAACAGCTGAGCCACCAGACTGACGAGAGCGAAGCTGCGGCAGCGATCGCGGCCCAGACTGGCGATCGTAAAGTTGGCCGCAACGATCCGTGCCCGTGTGGTTCCGGTAAAAAATACAAGGCGTGCCACGGTCGTCTGAGCTAAATTCATAACAAAACAAAAAGGCGCAGAAATCTGCGCCTTTTTTATGGAAGTGACAATATGAAAATACTGCAAATTGCCGTCGGGATTATTCGCAACCCGCAAAACCAGTTCTTTATCACCCAGCGCGCCGCCGACGCCCATATGGCGAACAAATGGGAGTTTCCGGGCGGGAAAATCGAGTCAGGCGAAACGCCGGAACAGGCGCTGATCCGTGAGCTTCAGGAAGAAGTGGGGATCACCCCGCTTGGCGCAACGCTGTTTGACAAGCTCGAATACCAGTTTCCCGACCGTCACATTACGCTTTGGTTCTGGCTGGTGGAAAACTGGGAGGGGGATCCCTGGGGCAAAGAGGGGCAACCGGGTAACTGGGTTGAACTGCAGGCAAGCGATGCCGACAAATTCCCGCCGGCAAATGAACCTGTGATTACCCGGTTAGTGCAGGGCGTTTAATTTACTGCTGTTCTTCACTCCAGTCATCGCTGTCCGAAAGAGTGCCTTCACTCGGAATGCGTTTCTCTTCCGCCGCCCATTCGCCCAGGTCAATTAACTGACAGCGTTTACAGCAGAATGGGCGGTATGGGCTCACTTCGCCCCAGACAACACTTTTGCCACAGGTTGGGCAGTTTACGATGGTTACGTCAGACATTGGCACTCCTTAACAACAGGCCAGTTCAAAATCGAGGCGTTCCGGCACGGTGCCATTTTCACTGTCCAGCGGCATAAAGCGAATCGCAAAACGGCTCTTATGCCCGGAGATTTGCGGGTAAAGCTGCACGTCGAGCGAAAGATTCAGTCGCAGCAGATCGGCATCGTCCCCGTTATCCTGGTAAAAACCGTTCAGGCTGGTCTGCTTGCGGAACGGCGCAGAGTTACGGATAAGATCGAGGATCAGCGATAACGTCCGGTGCATCGGCTCCAGGCTTTCCAGCCAGATATTCACCTGCGCATCACGCTGCGTTTGCGGCATGTGCAGCCACATATGAAGCGTCGGCAGGTCAAAGCTGCAGCATCCACCGGGAATACTCAGGCGCTGGCGTACCAGGGCAATCAAGCGATCTTCACGCAAAAATTGGCCAACGCGAGGGGCAGCCATTAACGTGCTGCTACTGCTTTTTAACTGCTGACGCAGGGAATCGATACGGCTTTGATCAACACCCGGGACTTCCGCCCATGCCTGCAGTTTACGCTGCTGACGCTCAAGTTCTTTCAGTAATTCGGTGCGAACATCTCCACGCTCAATCACATCCAGCAGGTCGCCCACATTGCGGAAGAAGTGCAACGCAGTGGCGTGATCGTTGACAGGCAGATGTTGCGAGAGTTGTTGAATAAGAAATTCGATACGCAGCCAGGTACGCATTTTTTCGTTAAGCGGATGCTCAAAAAGGATGTGAGTCGACATTATGGTTTTTCCTGTGCAACGGCCTGCGCGGCGAAGGTCAAATACTGCGCGTGCAGACGGGCAACATCCGATGCAATGGCATCTGGTGCGCCGTTATTATCAATAACATCATCCGCAACGGCCAGGCGCTGATCGCGCGTGGCCTGAGCGGCAAGAATTTGTTCGGCATGTACGCGCGAGACGCGATCGCGCGTCATGGTTCGCTGGATTTGCGTTTCGGGAAGGACATCAATGACCAGAACCCGATCGGCTTTCTTCTGCAGCTGATTTTCTACCAGCAACGGAACTACCCACAGCACATACGGTGAGCGGGCGGCGGCAATCTGACGCTGGGTTTCCTGGTGGATAATGGGGTGGAGCAGGGCATTAAGCCAGACCTTTTCCGCAGAATCGGAAAAAATGCATTCGCGAAGCTGCCGGCGATTTAGCGTGCCGTCCGCATTGATGATGGCCGGGCCAAAATGTTCTTCAATGGCCTTTAACGCGGGTGTATTCGGTTCTACCACCTGACGGGCAATGATATCGGCATCGATAATCGCGATACCCAGGCGAGCGAAAGCGTCCGCAACGGTACTTTTGCCACTACCGATGCCGCCGGTTAATGCGACGGTATACCCCATTAAATCAAATCCTGGGAATTATTCATTATTAAAATCAGTTGGTTGAAATTCAAACGTGTGCCAGCCAATGTTTAGCTCTCTTTACCGGCTTTTTACCAGGTAAATTTATAGGATTGTAGCGTAAAAAAAGAGAATTTCGCAGTCTTGCGGAGCAGGTATTAGTGCGTATGATAACGTCACTGGAGTTGTGCTTTTAACATATTTGCCTCTAACCCCAGGAATCCGCACATGCGTATCGAAGAAGATCTGAAGTTAGGTTTCAAAGACGTTCTTATCCGCCCTAAACGCTCTACACTGAAAAGTCGCTCAGACGTTGAACTCGAACGTCAATTCACCTTTAAACATTCCGGTCAGACCTGGTCTGGCGTGCCGATCATCGCTGCCAATATGGATACCGTGGGAACCTTCGAGATGGCAACCGCGCTGGCACAGTTCGACATCCTCACGGCAGTTCACAAACACTACAGCCCTGAAGAGTGGAACGCCTTTGTGGCATCCGCTTCTGCTGAGGTCGTGAAGCATGTGATGGTCTCTACCGGAACCTCAGATACCGATTTCGAAAAGACCAAACAAATCCTCAAGAGTAACCCCGCGCTGAACTTCGTCTGTATTGATGTAGCGAATGGTTATTCCGAACACTTCGTGCAGTTCGTGAGCAAGGCGCGTGAAGCCTGGCCGAACAAAACCATCATTGCGGGTAACGTAGTGACCGGCGAGATGTGTGAGGAGCTGATCCTCTCTGGCGCAGATATCGTCAAAGTGGGCATTGGCCCGGGTTCCGTGTGCACCACGCGTGTGAAAACCGGTGTCGGTTATCCGCAGCTTTCTGCGGTTATTGAATGTGCCGATGCTGCGCACGGCCTGGGCGGCCAGATCATCAGTGACGGCGGTTGTACTACCCCGGGCGATGTCGCGAAAGCTTTCGGCGGCGGCGCAGACTTCGTGATGCTTGGCGGTATGCTGGCAGGTCATGAAGAGAGTGGCGGTACCGTGGTGGAAGAGAACGGCGAGAAATTTATGCTGTTCTACGGTATGAGCTCTGAATCGGCGATGACCCGTCACGTGGGTGGCGTTGCAAAATACCGTGCGGCAGAAGGCAAAACCGTGAAGCTGCCGCTGCGCGGCCCGGTTGAGAATACCGCACGTGACATTCTTGGTGGCCTGCGTTCGGCCTGCACCTATGTGGGGGCATCCCGCCTGAAAGAGTTGACGAAACGCACGACCTTTATCCGCGTTCAGGAACAGGAAAACCGCGTTTTCAATAGCCTGTAATCGCGTAAGCTGGCGCGCATCCGTGTGCCAGCGTTATCCCGCACTCATCGCATCCCCGAGATGGAAGATAGGCAGATACATTGCCACCACCAGCGTGCCGATAATCACACCCGTCACGATCAGCAGCACAGGCTCCAGCACGGCAGCCAGGTTATCTGCTGACTGAAAGGTTTGCTCCGTGTGGTGACGCGCCAGGTTTACCAGCATGATATCGAGCGCACCTGACGTTTCACCGGTTCGTAATAGCTGAATACACAGCGGAGTAAAAACCGCCGCCTTTTGAAAGGATGCCCAAAGGGGATAACCCTTTTCAATGTCTTCCCGGATGGCGCGGAGTATCCCCTGCCAGTACCTGCTCTCAACCGTCTCTTCTGCACTCTCCAGACCCTTTAAAAAAGCGATGCCCGCCTGCTGCGTGAGCGACAGCACGGTAAAAATTTGCCCCAGCTTTTGTCCTTTAGCCAGCGCGCCCATGACGGGGATATGCAGCAGTACGTGTTGCCAGCGCGGATCCTGCCGCAAACCCCAGGCGATGATCATGGGAAGGAGTAGCCCCGCGAACAGCGCGAGGGCATAGGACTGTATAAACGTTGCCATTCCCATGACTATTTGTGTCAGCATCGGGAGCGGGGTATTAAACGTTTTGTAGATGGCGGCGAATTCGGGCAAGACCAGAGTGACCATGGCCAGCACCACGAGTACTGCCAGAGCCAGGATTACCATCGGGTAACGCAGTGCCTTTTTCACTTTCGCACTGAGTTGCTGCTGTGATTTTTGTTGCTGGGCAAGTTCACGGCAGCACGTTTCCAGTTTTCCGGTTAGCTCGCCGGTCTTCACCATCGACACATACAGTGGGCTAAATACCGCGGGCCAACGCTTCAGCGCCTCAGAAAAAGGGCATCCTTCACTCAGCTCATCGGCAAGGCTTTGCAAGAGTGCCTGCCAGGGGGTTATCGGATGCTGGTCCGCCAGCATCTGCAGGCTGTCAGACAGTGTCAGGCCTGCCTGCAAAAGCGTGGCGAGCTGGTGAAATACCTCGTAGCGGTGATGTGGTCGCCAGCGATACCTCTGCGTGCAGCGGGTGATTGTCAGAGGATGTAGCGCTTTGCGCATCAGCCTGTCGAAAGCCGCATTGCGGTCAGTGGCCCACAGAGCCCCGCTTCGGGGCTCTCCTTCAACGGATAGCGCACGCCAGCGCCAGAGGTGATTAGCAGCCATCGGGCATTCCCAGGATACGCAGCAACTCTTCGAGCGTGGTCAGTCCCTGTTCAACAGCCATACAGCCATGTTCGAAAAGGGATGTCATTCCTGCCTGACGGGCGCTGGCCTCAATCACCTCTGACCCCGCTCCGCTGGCAATGGCCTGCCGGAGTGTCTGGTCAATGACGAGCACTTCAAAAATGGCGACTCGACCATAAAAACCGTGATAACAGCGCTCACAGCCGGTGGGTTGCCAGCGCGGTAGCGGCCGGGGCCAAACGGAGCGAGGCAGTTCTGCCCGCTTGTCGGTTTCCTGGCGGCAATGGGGGCATAAACGGCGCACCAGCCGCTGGGCGATGACCAGCGAGAGGGCGGAAGAGATCATCCATCGCGCCACCCCCATCTGCTGCAGGCGGATCAGGGTTTCCGCCGTCGAGTTGGTGTGTAGCGTCGACAACACCAGATGCCCGGTTTGTGCGGCATTAATGGCAATCTCTGCCGTTTCGCCATCACGAATTTCGCCGACCATAATGATGTCAGGATCCTGACGTAGCAGCGCTCTCAGCACCGTCTGGAAGGTGAGGCCCGCACGCGGGTTTATCTGCGTCTGGTTTAATCCTGCAAGCGGGATCTCTATCGGGTCTTCCACGCTGCAGATGTTCACATCCGGCGTGTTTCGAGCCTGCAGCGCGCTGTACAGCGTCACGGTTTTACCGCTGCCGGTGGGGCCGGTAACCAGAATCAGCCCCTGCGGCTGGTGGAGCACTTCGCTAAAGCCGGCCAGCTGTTTAGCATTCATCCCCAACGTTTCTGGCTCAAGAGATTGCTGAACCTGATGCAGCAGGCGCAGTACAATTTTTTCACCGCCGCTGCAGGGAAGCGTGGCGATGCGAAATGAGACCGGCTCGTTTGCCAGCTCAATCGTAAACTGACCGTCCTGCGGTAAGCGGCGCTCCGCAATATCGAGGTTACCCAGCACTTTTAACCGGGCGCTGAGCATGGTGGCCAGCGCGGCTGAAAGTGGGGGCTGCGGGCAAAGCACGCCGTCGATGCGCAGGCGAATCTGGCAAGTCTGCTCCATCGGTTCAATATGAATATCAGAAGCGCGTTGGTTTATCGCCTGCTGCAGCGTGTGGTTAAGAATATCCACCGCTGAGTGTGTCGGCGTAACGACGGGCAGATGCGTTTGTGTGGTTAACTGCCGGTGCTTTTCCATGCGCTCGGCGCTCCAGCACTCGATATCAATCCGTTTCTGGGTAGCGAAATGCAGGGCTTCCATCAGTTCAGGGCCGGGGTTTCCCACGACGGCAATGCTAATCATGTCGCTATCGCTGCTCAGCAGAAGGGCATGGTGACGCAGACAAAGTGCGACAAGCTGATCGGTATTCATCATCCGCTCCTCAGTGGGTGTCGAAGCGGAAAACGTCTTCACAGGCCTGCTTGAGCGCGCTGTCGGTACCGATGTTGCAGTCACGCGTCCACCCCGTCATGCCGTTGCCATCATTCCATTGTGGCGTCATGACTACCTCCAGCCCGTTAAGGCTCTCCTGGCCGGTTAAGGTCACGACGCCTTTCGCCACGTTCATGCCTGAAACGTAGCGGGTAGTGGTGGGGGACGGGATGCCATTACTGCCTCCGTCACAGCTCTCCACGCCGCCGTGATCCAGGGCGCAAAGCTCAATGGCGGTGCGGTAGGGAATGAAGGTTTGCAGCATATCGGTCAACGCTGCTTTTCGCAGGTAGTTCTGGTACGCGGGAACGCCGATGGCGCTCAGAATGGCAATAATTCCGATCACCACCATCAGCTCAATGAGTGTGAATCCTTGTTGTCTGTCCATGTCTGCTCCTTACGTTAAGTAGGGCTACTCTGGCAGTGAGACAGCGCAGAGACGAGGGGCAAAAAAAGGAACGTGAAGGGGCTTTCAGGGAATTCGTGGCGTGTTGCAGGGTAGGGCAATGCTTTTGCGAGCGGGAGTGAATTTCCCCTCTCCGCAACGAGAGGGGAGGGACATTATTTGAAGCGCATCGAGAGGTCGAGGGCGCGAACGTGCTTGGTCAGCGCCCCAACGGAGATGAAATCAACGCCGGTCTCGGCGAATTCACGGATCGTATCGAACGTCACGTTGCCGGATACTTCAAGCTGGGCTTTGCCGTTGGTCAGTTTTACTGCCTCGCGCATCTGCCCGGTTTCGAAGTTATCAAGCATGATGATATCGGCGCCGGCCTTGATAGCCTGCTCCAGTTCCTCCAGGTTTTCGACTTCCACTTCGACGGGCACATCCGGATGCAGCCAGAAGGCTTTTTCGACCGCCTGACGCACGGATCCCGAGGCAATGATATGGTTCTCTTTAATCAGGAACGCGTCAGACAACCCCAGACGATGGTTTGCACCGCCGCCACAGAGCACCGCGTATTTCAACGCAGTGCGCAGACCCGGTAGCGTTTTGCGGGTATCCAGCAACTGCGTGCGGGTACCCGCCAGCAGGTCAACGTAGCGACGTACTTCGCTTGCCACACCGGACAACGTCTGCACGAAGTTCAGCGCGGTTCGTTCGCCGGTCAGCAGTACACGGGAAGGTCCATCAAGTTCGAACAGCGGCTGATTTGCCGTAATCGCATCACCGTCGTCGACATGCCAGGTGATCTGCACCTCATCGCCTGCCAGTTGGGTAAAGACCTCTTCAACCCAACGCTTACCGCAAAAAATACCCTCTTCGCGCGTAATAATGACCGCATGTGAGCGAGTCTCTTTTGGCAATAATTGTGCGGTAATATCCCTGTCGGCGCTGACGTCACCGCCCAGATCTTCTTTCAGGGCATGGGCAACGCTTGCCGGAATATCCATATTAATACGTTCCAGAAGCGCTTCACGTCGGTTGTCGGGGTTGTAACGGCGAGGCGGCATGATAAAACTCCAAATTGGTAACGAATCATAATATTGAAACATGCTACTCTGAACCGAGTAACAGCACCATACATAAGGAGTTCCAGCATGTTGTTAGAAAACGGATGGCTGGTGGATGCGCGGCATGTGCCCTCGCCGCACCACGACTGCCGCCCGGAGGATGAAAAGCCCACACTGCTGGTTGTTCATAATATCAGTCTCCCGCCGGGTGAGTTTGGCGGCCCGTGGATCGACGCATTATTCATGGGGAACCTGGATCCTGATGCCCATCCTTTCTTTGCTGAGATTGCGCATCTGCGCGTGTCGGCTCACTGTCTGATCCGTCGCGACGGCGAAGTGGTTCAGTACGTCCCTTTTGATAAGCGTGCCTGGCATGCCGGCGTGTCGATGTACCAGGGACGCGACCGCTGCAATGATTTTTCCATCGGGATTGAGCTGGAAGGCACTGACACCACCCCCTACACCGATTCACAGTATCAACAGTTGGTGGCTGTAACCCAAACGCTGATCGGGCTCTATCCCGCGATAGCCGGGAATATTACGGGACACAGCGATATTGCCCCGGCGAGAAAAACCGATCCCGGCCCGGCTTTTGACTGGCCCCGGTTTCGCGCCTTGCTTACCGCGTCGTCAGAATAAGGAGATAACATGACGTTGTTTACCATGCTGCTGGTTATCATCGCTGAACGCCTGTTCAAACTCGGTGAGCACTGGCATCTGGATCACCGGCTGGAGGTGCTTTTCCGCCGGATTAAACATTTTTCCATGCTGCGCACGCTGCTGATGACCGCTGGCGTGATGGTTATAACGTTTTTACTGCTGCGTTCGCTTTACGGCCTCTTTTTCAACGTGCCGCTGCTGGTGGTGTGGATCCTGCTCGGCGTGCTCTGTATTGGCGCGGGCAAGGTGCGTATGCACTACCACGCCTATCTGAAAGCCGCATCTCGTGACGATGCCCATGCGCGGGGCGCCATGGCGAGCGAGCTGACGATGATCCACGGCGTGCCGCCGGATTGCGATGAGCGTGAATTTTTGCGCGAACTGCAAAATGCGCTGCTGTGGATCAACTTCCGTTACTACCTGGCACCGCTGTTCTGGTTTGTGGTGGGCGGTCCGTGGGGGCCGGTACTGCTGATGGGCTATGCGTTTCTGCGCGCCTGGCAGACCTGGCTTGCCCGTTACCTTACCCCGCATGAACGTTTATTGTCGGGAATCGATGCCATTCTGCATGTGCTGGACTGGCTCCCGGTACGTCTGGTGGGCGTCGTTTATGCGTTAATTGGCCACGGTGAAAAAGCGCTGCCGGCATGGTTTACTTCGCTTGCCGACCGCCACACGTCTCAGTATCAGGTGTTAACACGTCTGGCGCAGTTCTCGCTGGCGCGTGAGCCGCATACCGACAAGATTGAAACGCCGAAAGCGGCTGTCTCCATGGCGAAGAAAACGTCGTTTGTGGTGGTCGTGGTCGTGGCGTTGCTGACCATTTACGGCACGCTGGTCTAAGCCAGCGCACCGTACCGGTCAGAGCGTATCAGCAGGCGGGATGCCAAAGTCAGGCATCCCGTTTTCGTCCCAGCGCACGTGTTTCAGACGCGTGTGACGATTCGGGTCATAGAGCGGGTCGCCTTCAATCTCGGTGTAGTTTCGCGCGTGGTAGACCAGCACGTCCTCTCCCTCCGGCGTTTGCGTAAAGCTGTTATGCCCGGGCCCAAACTGACGATTCTCGACGCTGGTTCGGAAAACCGGACGCGACGCTTTATGCCAGTTCGCCGGATTTTGCGGATCGGCGTTCATGTCTATCCACAGTAACCCCATGCAATAGTTCTCATCTGTAGCGCTGGCGGAGTAGCTGATAAACAGCTTATCTTCATGAAACAGCACTGCCGGACCTTCGTTGACCCAAAATCCGCGGCATTCCCAGTCATACTCCGGTTTACTGAGCATCACCGGCTCGCCTTTGAGCGTCCACGGATTCGCCATTTCGCACAGATAGAGGTTGGAGTTTCCGGCGATATCCGGGGCTTTTTGTGCCCACAAATACCAGCGTTTTCCCTGATGAACGAACGTGGTGGCGTCCAGTGCGAAGGTATCGAACGGGGTGGTAATCTGGCCTTTCTCGATCCACGTCCCGGTGAGGGGATCGTGGTCCGCACACTCCAGCGCAAACATGCGGTGCTGGAACATACCGAGGCTGTCCAGCGCCTGGGTATGGGTGGCGGCAAAATAGATATACCACTTACCGTCAATGTGGTGCAGTTCCGGTGCCCAGATCAGCTGGCTCATCGGCCCGGTCTCCGGTTTACGCCAGACCACGACCTCTTCGGCATCGCGTAGTCCTTCCAGCGAGTCGGCGCGGCGGATCTCGAGCCTGTCGTACTGCGGCACGGAGGCGATAAAGTAGTACAGCCCCTCGTGGTGCAGAATATAGGGGTCGGCACGTTGTTCAATAAACGGGTTTGGCCAGGTGTGCATTCGGCTTTCCTTATTTCGTCTCAGCGGCTTTGAGTTCCTGATAATTATTCAGCTCGCGATAATTGTTGCGGCGCTTCTCGAGGTCTTCCTGGATCTGCTTCATCGTTTCGCGGTCAACCTTCAGCAGACGTACCACGCCTGCGGTAATGAGATACCCGACGCCCGGAATCACGGTAAACAGCAATACAATGCCGTTGATGGCATCCGGACTTTGCGCTTTCGCCCCCGCGTCATAACCGTACCAGGAGAGCAGGAAACCAACCATCGCACCGGCAATCGCCAGCCCCAGTTTGAGGAAGAAGATGTTACCGGAGAAGCTGATTCCGGTGATGCGCTTACCGGTTTTCCACTCACCGTAGTCATCGACGTCGGCCATCAGCGACCAGTGCAGCGGAGACGGGATCTGGTGCAGGATGTTCAGCAGGAAGTAGAGCACCACAATGGTGACCGTGGCTTTCGGATCGAAGAAATAGAAGGCGCAGGAGAAAATCGCCAGCACGATGTTGGTCCAGAAGAACACTTTCAGCTTACACCAGCGGTCGGTGAGGACTTTCGCCAGCATACTGCCGAGCATCATGCCAACCACGCCCAGGCTGATAAACAGCGTGGCGAAATGGGTGCTCTGGCCCATAACCCAGGTCACATAGTACATCGTGGCCGCCATGCGGATAAAGCCCGGGCACACGTTGCACAGGGTCAGCAGCAGAATGCGCACCCACTGGTCGTTCTTCCACACGTCTTTCAGGTCGTTTTTCAGCTCGTCATGAGTCTGTACCGCCGGGCGTACACGCTCGCGAACGGTATAGAAGCAGAACAGGAACATACCGGTACCAATCAGCGCCAGCACGGTCATTGCCATCTGGTAGCCTTTGGCTTTGTTGTCACCACCAAACCAGTCGGCCATCGGTAACAGCGTCAGCGACAGCAGCAGCGTGGCGATACCTACCAGCACAAAGCGATAGGACTGGCAGGCAACACGTTCCTGCGGATCGTTGGTAATCACGCCGCCTAACGAGCAGTAAGGAATGTTGATTGCCGTATAGGTTAAAGAGAGCAGGAAATAGGTGACGAAGGCATAGATAACTTTGCTATTGTAGCTCCACTCTGGCGTGGTGAACATCAGGATGCTGAACAGCGCATAGGGAAAGGCAATCCACAGCAGCCATGGACGAAACCGGCCATATTTACTGCGGGTACGGTCGGCGATGGCCCCCATAATCGGATCCGTTACGGCATCAATTACGCGGACAGACAGCAGCAGTACGCCGACCAGTGCAGGTGCCAGGCCAAAAATATCGGTATAAAAATAATTAACAAACAACATGATGGCGCCAAAGATGATGTTGCAACCTGCATCGCCCATCCCATAGCCGATCTTTTCTTTTACTGACAGTTTAGCGTTATCCATAGACTGCTCTCCGGGTTACGGTATGGAGAGAATTATTTGCTGGCAAACGAATATATGCGTTGCAGTATCAGGGCGGTGATATGGATAAATGCGCTGTTGGCGTGAAACTGTGAGGGAGGTAACAACACGCGGTACCTGCAAAACGCAGATACCGCGGGGGAGACTTAGTGAGCTTTCAGGGCGTTGCGGCTTTTCTGGCTAAACAGATAGCCGATGCCAAGAACGGCAACCCAGACTGGGATCAGGTACACCGAGATTGCCATACCTGGGGTCAGCAGCATGATGACCAGCACTCCCGCCATAAACAGCAGGCAGATCCAGTTGCCCAGCGGATAGAGCAGGGCAGGGAAGCGAGTCTTCACGCCCTGCTGATGCTTGGCACGGCGGAACTTGATGTGTGCCAGGCTGATCATCGCCCAGTTGATAACCAGGGCAGAGACCACCAGCGCCATCAGCAGGCCAAACGCCGATTCCGGGGCCAGATAGTTAATCAGGACACACAGCGCCGTTACGATCGCCGAAACGATGATGGTGTTCACCGGAACGCCACGCTTATCGACGTTGAGCAGCATCTTCGGCGCGTTACCCTGCTGGGCCAGGCCGAACAGCATACGGCTGTTGCAGTATACGCAGCTGTTATAGACCGACAGCGCCGCTGTCAGCACCACGATGTTGAGCGCATTCGCCACGACGGTATCGCCCAGCTCATGGAAAATCAGGACAAACGGGCTGGTGTCGGCAGTAACGCGCGTCCACGGCAGCAGAGAGAGCAGAACGGCCAGTGAGCCCACATAGAAAATCAGAATACGGTAGATAACCTGGTTGGTCGCTTTCGGGATGCTCTGCTCCGGGTTGTCAGCTTCAGCTGCGGTGATGCCGACCAGCTCCAGACCACCGAAGGAGAACATAATGATTGCCATCATCATCACGAGGCCCGTCATGCCGTGAGGCAGGAAGCCGCCCTGTTCCCAGAGGTTGCGTACCGTGGCCTGCGGGCCACCGTTGCCGCTAAACAGCAGCCAGCCGCCAAAGATGATCATCGCCACGACGGCAACCACTTTGATGATGGCAAACCAGAACTCCATCTCACCGAAGACTTTAACGTTGGTGAGGTTGATGGCGTTAATGATGACGAAGAAGGCCGCAGCAGAAGCCCAGGTGGGGATCTCCGGGTACCAGAACTGAATGTATTTCCCGACGGCGGTCAGTTCAGCCATGGCAACCAGAACGTACAACACCCAGTAGTTCCAGCCTGACGCGAAACCGGCGAAACTGCCCCAGTACTTATAGGCAAAGTGGCTGAAAGAGCCCGCAACCGGCTCTTCAACGACCATTTCACCTAACTGGCGCATAATCAGAAAAGCGATAAAACCGGCAATGGCGTAACCCAAAATAATGCCGGGACCGGCAGACTGGATAACGGATGCACTTCCCAGAAACAGTCCAGTGCCAATAGCACCGCCCAGTGCGATTAGCTGTATATGGCGGTTCTTCAGACCGCGCTTTAGCTGATCGCCGTGCTGTTGAGCTTCCATTTGAAACCTCGTGTGTGGTTGTTATGTTCACGCGACGCGTGTGTAATTATGAATATCCGTTTTCTGTATTTATTTCTTTACGGTCAATGAGACCGAAAAAAGCGGAGATGTCTTCCGTAAGCGCCAGAATAGTGGTAAGCGCCAGCGAATGCACCTGCTTTATGACGGGGCGATGACGAGTTGAATAAAAAGAAAGCATTTGTAAATCACCCCGCTAACCCTTCTTACCCCAACCTATAGAATAGAAATGCTCCGTAAGTGGGCAAAATTTCATATTTTGCGTTGTTGAATCGCTTCAGATTGCAAAAGCCCTCGTTTCATTAAGGTTAAAACTCCCACTATGGGAGTAACTAACTCATTTGTGCGAAGTTACATTTCTGAAACGTTATTTCTGTAAGGTTGTTAAAATGTGCAGGGTTTACTGATTTCAATCAAAACCAATATGGACAGAAGGTGAATACTTTGTTACTTTAGCGATACGAACTTGAAATTGGTAAGACCAATTGACTCCGGGCAAAAAGGCGTAAGACAGGGAATATGGCCTACAGCAAAATTCGCCAACCAAAACTATCTGATGTGATTGAGCAGCAGCTGGAGTTTTTAATCCTCGAAGGGACACTGCGCCCGGGTGAGAAACTTCCGCCAGAACGCGAGCTGGCAAAACAGTTCGACGTTTCACGTCCCTCTCTGCGTGAGGCGATTCAACGTCTCGAAGCAAAGGGCTTGCTGCTTCGTCGCCAGGGCGGCGGAACCTTTGTGCAAAACAGCCTGTGGCAGAGCTTCAGCGATCCGCTGGTAGAACTTCTCTCTGACCACCCAGAATCCCAGTTTGATCTGCTTGAGACCCGTCACGCGCTAGAAGGTATCGCGGCCTATTACGCCGCACTTCGTAGCACTGATGAAGATCGCGTGCGTATCCGCGAACTTCATCAGGCCATTGAACGGGCACAGCAATCCGGCGATTTAGACGCCGAGTCCAATGCCGTTGTCCAGTATCAAATCGCCGTCACCGAAGCTGCACACAATGTTGTGCTCCTCCATCTGCTACGCTGCATGGAGCCGATGCTGGCCCAGAACGTTCGTCAGAATTTTGAATTGTTGTATGCCCGTCGGGACATGCTCCCATTGGTAAGCAACCATCGCACCCGAGTATTCGAGGCGATAATGGCCGGGGAACCGGAGCAGGCGCGCGAAGCGTCGCACCGACATCTGGCTTTCATTGAGGAAATCTTGCTGGACCGCAGCCGTGAACAATCGCGTCGCGAACGTTCATTACGCCGCATACAGCAACGAAAGGATTAAGCGCCAGGGTTTTTTAGAGCGCGGCAACTAAACGCAGAACCTGTCTTATTGTGTTCTTGCCCAAGAGCACAATGGGACAGGTTCCAGACAAATCAACGTATTAGATAGATAAGGAATACCCCCATGTCAGAACGTCTCCAAAATGACGTGGATCCGATCGAAACTCGCGACTGGCTACAGGCGATCGAATCGGTCATCCGTGAAGAAGGTGTTGAGCGTGCTCAGTATCTGATTGATCAGCTGCTTTCTGAAGCCCGCAAAGGCGGTGTGAAGGTTGCTTCAGGTGCAGGGGCTAGCAACTACGTAAACACGATTGCCGTTGAAGACGAACCGGAATACCCGGGCAATCTGGATCTGGAACGCCGTATCCGTTCTGCAATCCGCTGGAACGCCATCATGACCGTTCTGCGCGCGTCCAAGAAAGACCTGGAGCTGGGTGGCCACATGGCGTCCTTCCAGTCTTCTGCGACCGTTTACGAAGTGTGTTTCAACCACTTCTTCCGTGCAGCTAACGAGAAAGACGGCGGCGATCTGGTGTACTTCCAGGGCCACATCTCTCCGGGCATCTATGCACGTGCATTCCTGGAAGGTCGTCTGACTGAAGAGCAGATGAACAACTTCCGTCAGGAAGTTCACGGTAAAGGTCTGTCTTCTTACCCACACCCTAAACTGATGCCAGAATTCTGGCAGTTCCCGACAGTATCCATGGGTCTGGGCCCAATCGGTGCTATCTATCAGGCTAAATTCCTGAAATATCTGGAACACCGTGGTCTGAAAGACACCTCTGAACAGACCGTCTACGCCTTCCTGGGCGATGGCGAGATGGATGAGCCAGAATCGAAAGGCGCAATCACCATTGCGACCCGTGAGAAACTGGACAACCTGTGCTTCATCATCAACTGTAACCTGCAGCGTCTGGATGGTCCGGTAACCGGTAACGGCAAGATCATCAACGAACTGGAAGGCATCTTCGCAGGTGCTGGCTGGAACGTGATCAAAGTGATGTGGGGTTCCCGTTGGGACGAACTGCTGCGTAAAGACACCAGCGGTAAACTGATCCAGCTGATGAACGAAACCGTTGACGGTGACTACCAGACCTTCAAATCCAAAGACGGTGCCTACGTTCGTGAGCACTTCTTCGGTAAATATCCTGAAACCGCAGCACTGGTTGCAGACTGGACTGACGAACAGATCTGGGCTCTGAACCGTGGCGGCCACGATCCGAAGAAAATTTACGCTGCACTGAAAAAAGCGCGTGAAACCAAAGGTAAAGCGACTGTAATCCTGGCCCATACCATCAAAGGTTACGGCATGGGTGATACCGCAGAAGGTAAAAACATCGCTCACCAGGTTAAGAAAATGAACATGGACGGCGTGCGTTATATCCGCGACCGTTTCAACGTTCCAGTGACCGATGAGCAGGTAGAAAACCTGTCCTACATCACCTTCCCTGAAGGTTCTGAAGAGCATAAGTACCTGCACGAACGTCGTCAGGCGCTGAAAGGCTACCTGCCAGCTCGTCAGCCTAACTTCACCGAGAAGCTGGAACTGCCAGCGCTGGAAGATTTCTCTCAGCTGCTTGAAGAGCAGAACAAAGAGATCTCTACCACTATCGCTTTCGTTCGTGCCCTGAACGTGATGCTGAAGAACAAGTCGATCAAAGATCGTCTGGTTCCAATCATTGCCGACGAAGCGCGTACTTTCGGTATGGAAGGTCTGTTCCGTCAGATCGGTATTTACAGCCCGAACGGCCAGCAGTACACCCCGCAGGACCGTGAGCAGGTTGCTTACTACAAAGAAGACGAGAAAGGTCAGATCCTGCAGGAAGGTATCAACGAGCTGGGCGCAGGCGCATCCTGGCTGGCTGCTGCGACCTCTTACAGCACCAACAACCTGCCGATGATCCCGTTCTACATTTACTACTCCATGTTCGGGTTCCAGCGTATCGGTGACCTGTGCTGGCAGGCAGGCGACCAGCAGGCTCGCGGCTTCCTGATCGGTGGTACTTCTGGTCGTACGACCCTGAACGGTGAAGGTCTGCAGCACGAAGATGGTCACAGCCATATTCAGTCTCTGACTATCCCTAACTGTATCTCTTACGACCCGTCTTACGCGTACGAAGTGGCAGTCATCATGCATGACGGTCTGCATCGCATGTACGGTGAAGCGCAAGAGAACATTTACTACTACATCACCACGCTGAACGAAAACTACCACATGCCGGCCATGCCAGCAGGTGCCGAGGAAGGTATCCGTAAAGGTATCTACAAACTCGAAACCGTTGCAGGTAGCAAAGGTAAAGTTCAGTTGCTGGGCTCCGGTTCTATCCTGCGTCACGTACGTGAAGCGGCACAGATCCTGGCGAACGACTACGGCGTTGGCTCTGACGTGTACAGCGTAACGTCCTTCACTGAACTGGCGCGTGATGGCCAGGATTGTGAGCGCTGGAACATGCTGCACCCAATGGAAACGCCACGCGTTCCATACATCGCTCAGGTGATGAACGACGCGCCTGCGGTTGCGTCTACTGACTATATGAAACTGTTCGCTGAGCAGGTTCGTACTTACGTACCGGCTGATGATTACCGCGTACTGGGTACTGACGGCTTCGGTCGTTCTGACAGCCGCGAAAACCTGCGTCACCACTTCGAAGTGGATGCATCTTACGTGGTTGTAGCAGCACTGGGCGAACTGGCTAAACGTGGCGAAATCGATAAGAAAGTGGTTGCGGACGCAATCACCAAATTCAACATCGATGCAGATAAAGTTAACCCGCGTCTGGCGTAAGAGGTAAAAGAAGAATGGCTATCGAAATCAAAGTACCGGACATCGGGGCTGATGAAGTTGAAATCACCGAGATCCTGGTCAAAGTGGGCGACAAAGTTGAAGCTGAACAGTCGCTGATCACTGTAGAAGGCGATAAAGCCTCTATGGAAGTTCCGTCTCCTCAGGCTGGCATCGTTAAAGAGATCAAAGTCTCTGTTGGCGATAAAACCGAGACTGGCAAACTGATCATGATTTTCGATTCCGCCGACGGTGCAGCAGCTGCTGCACCTGCGCAGGAAGAGAAGAAAGAAGCTGCTCCTGCGGCTGCTGCACCAGCAGCTGCTGCGGCAAAAGAAGTCAACGTGCCTGACATCGGCGGTGACGAAGTAGAAGTCACTGAAATCCTGGTGAAAGTGGGCGATACCGTTACGGCTGAGCAGTCCCTGATCACCGTAGAAGGCGACAAAGCCTCTATGGAAGTGCCGGCGCCATTCGCAGGTACGGTTAAAGAGATCAAGATCAACACCGGTGACAAAGTTTCTACCGGCTCTCTGATCATGATCTTCGAAGTGGCAGGTGCTGCACCTGCTGCCGCACCTGCTCAGGCTGCTGCGCCAGCGCCGGCCGCTGCACCTGCTGCTGGCGGTGCGAAAGATGTCAACGTACCTGACATCGGTGGTGACGAAGTTGAAGTCACCGAAGTGATGGTAAAAGTGGGCGACAAAGTTGCTGCTGAACAGTCATTGATCACCGTTGAAGGCGACAAAGCGTCTATGGAAGTACCCGCGCCATTCGCGGGTACCGTTAAAGAGATCAAAATTAGCACCGGCGACAAAGTGTCTACGGGCTCTCTGATCATGGTCTTCGAAGTGGAAGGCGCTGCGCCAGCTGCTGCTCCGGCAGCCGCTGCTGCACCAGCACCTGCCGCTGCACCGGCTCAGGCGGCTAAACCTGCTGCTGCCCCTGCTGCAAAAGCAGAAGGTAAATCTGAGTTCGCTGAGAACGACGCTTACGTTCACGCTACGCCACTGATTCGTCGCCTGGCGCGCGAATTCGGTGTAAACCTGGCGAAAGTGAAAGGGACTGGCCGTAAAGGTCGTATCCTGCGCGAAGACGTTCAGGCCTATGTGAAAGACGCGGTGAAACGCGCTGAAGCTGCCCCTGCTGCTGCCGCTGGCGGCGGTATCCCGGGCATGCTGCCATGGCCGAAAGTGGACTTCAGCAAGTTCGGTGAAATCGAAGAAGTGGAACTGGGTCGTATCCAGAAAATCTCTGGTGCCAACCTGAGCCGTAACTGGGTGATGATCCCGCACGTTACGCACTTCGACAAAACGGATATCACCGATCTGGAAGCGTTCCGTAAACAGCAGAATGCCGAAGCTGAGAAGCGTAAACTGGACGTGAAATTCACCCCAGTCGTCTTCATCATGAAAGCCGTTGCTGCGGCGCTTGAGCAGATGCCACGCTTCAACAGCTCCCTGTCCGAAGATGGGCAGAAGCTGACGCTGAAGAAATACATCAACATCGGTGTTGCGGTTGATACGCCAAATGGTCTGGTTGTTCCGGTCTTTAAAGACGTGAACAAGAAGAGCATCACTGAGCTGTCCCGTGAACTGACCACCATCTCCAAAAAAGCGCGTGATGGTAAGCTGACTGCTGGCGAAATGCAGGGCGGCTGCTTCACTATCTCCAGCATCGGCGGCCTGGGTACTACCCACTTCGCACCGATTGTTAACGCGCCGGAAGTGGCTATCCTCGGTGTGTCCAAGTCCGCGATGGAACCGGTATGGAATGGCAAAGAGTTCGTGCCGCGTCTGATGATGCCAATCTCTCTGTCCTTCGACCACCGCGTGATCGACGGTGCTGATGGTGCGCGTTTCATCACCATCATCAACAACACCCTGAGCGACATTCGCCGCCTGGTGATGTAATCGAAAAGCCGGCCAGTCGGCCGGCTTTTTTCTGTTAATCTCATGTGGTCTGTGAGGTTATTGGCGAAAAGCGACAATTCGTGAGCCGTTTGTTGTTTCAAAATTGTTAACAATTTTGTAAACTGCGGGCGGATAGAACGTCCCGGTGGATGAAGGGCGACAAGTACCTGGACCGCCGGAAATCAATAAGAGGTCATGATGAGTACTGAAATCAAAACTCAGGTCGTGGTACTTGGGGCAGGCCCGGCGGGTTACTCTGCTGCCTTCCGTTGCGCTGATTTAGGTCTGGAAACCGTAATCGTAGAACGCTACAACACCCTCGGTGGTGTTTGCCTGAACGTAGGCTGTATCCCTTCTAAAGCTCTGCTGCACGTTGCGAAAGTTATCGAAGAAGCCAAAGCACTGGCTGAACACGGTATCGTCTTCGGCGAGCCGAAAACCGATATCGACAAGATTCGTACCTGGAAAGAGAAAGTTATCACTCAGCTGACCGGTGGTCTGGCAGGTATGGCCAAAGGCCGTAAAGTGAAAGTGGTAAACGGTCTGGGTAAATTCACCGGCGCGAACACCCTGGAAGTGGAAGGCGAAAACGGCAAAACCGTTATTAACTTCGACAACGCGATCATCGCTGCGGGCTCCCGTCCAATTCAGCTGCCATTCATTCCACATGAAGATCCACGCGTGTGGGATTCCACCGATGCGCTGGAGCTGAAATCCGTACCTAAGCGTATGCTGGTTATGGGTGGCGGTATCATCGGTCTGGAAATGGGTACCGTGTACCATGCGCTGGGTTCAGAGATCGACGTGGTTGAAATGTTCGACCAGGTAATCCCGGCGGCCGATAAAGACATCGTTAAAGTCTTCACCAAACGTATCAGCAAGAAATTCAACCTGATGCTGGAAACCAAAGTGACTGCCGTTGAAGCGAAAGAAGACGGTATTTACGTTTCCATGGAAGGCAAAAAAGCCCCTGCCGAACCACAGCGTTACGACGCCGTGCTGGTGGCTATCGGCCGTGTGCCGAACGGTAAAAACCTCGACGCGGGCAAAGCTGGCGTGGAAGTGGACGACCGTGGCTTCATCCGCGTTGACAAACAGCTGCGCACCAACGTGCCGCACATCTTTGCTATCGGCGATATCGTCGGTCAGCCAATGCTGGCGCACAAAGGTGTTCACGAAGGTCACGTTGCCGCTGAAGTTATCGCCGGCATGAAACACTACTTCGATCCGAAAGTGATCCCATCTATCGCTTACACCGAGCCAGAAGTGGCATGGGTGGGTCTGACTGAGAAAGAAGCGAAAGAGAAAGGCATCAGCTACGAAACCGCCACCTTCCCGTGGGCTGCTTCTGGCCGTGCTATCGCTTCCGACTGCGCAGACGGTATGACCAAACTGATCTTCGACAAAGAGACTCACCGTGTGATCGGTGGTGCGATTGTTGGTACCAACGGCGGCGAGCTGCTGGGTGAGATCGGTCTGGCTATCGAAATGGGTTGTGACGCTGAAGACATCGCGCTGACCATCCACGCTCACCCGACTCTGCACGAGTCTGTTGGCCTGGCGGCAGAAGTGTTCGAAGGTAGCATCACCGACCTGCCTAACGCGAAAGCGAAGAAGAAATAAGTTTCTTCATGATTGCGAAACGCCTCCTCCGGAGGCGTTTTTTTTGCCTGCGTTATGGGGCGACCGGTTGCCAGGTGTGATCCAGGTGATAAGCAGGTAACGCCTGCGCTTTCTTCTCTGACTCGCTGCCGAGGTCCGACTGGTACACCTTGTCGGTCTGGTTTATTACAAAGCTCATCACGCCCGTCTGGCCGTAGCTGACTGGCCAGGCCACCATGGCAAAACCGTTTTTATCCGGCAGGATGCGAAAGCGGTAGCCGTGATAGCCAGTGCCGGGTTCTTTCGGGCTGAAGGCCGGACCGAGTGGGCTGGGGGCTTCGCCGGGCAAGGCCGGCCAGTATAAGCCGTCTTTTTTGCCGGCTGAGCTGACAATCCTCTGCGCATATTTCTGGTTCAGCGCAAAATAGCTTTGCTGTGCATCCACATACGCGTGCAGCGCCTCGATGGCGGCGAGCTCGTTGCGGCCAATCTCGCGGGTCAGGATCTCTTCAGCCCCTTCTTTGATATCAAATTGCCAGCCAGAGGCGGTTTTGATCACCGGAATCGGTAGCTGCCAGTCGCTGGCACCGACCACCAGATGTGCCTTATTCCCGTCAACGACCGTATTGTGCCGAACTTTCCAGTCGCGCAGGAAGCGATCCACGGCATCAGGATCCACCCCTTCCGGCGGCAGAAAATCACGCCAGTTCTCACCGAGCAGGGTGTTCATCGCGCTTTCATTTTGCTCACTGATGGCGCTGGCCAGCGCATCGGTTGCCTGGTCTGGCGTGCTGAAAGATTGCTGCGCCATTGCGGCGGCCGACAGCATGAATAACGCGATCCCACTGAGTAATTTGCTTTTCATGTCGGCTTCCTTAACGGTGACGGAATTCACGGTGTTCAGCACGCCCGGTAGACGTCTGGCGCGGTTGCTGATGGCGGGCAGCCTGTTGCCGGCTCTGGGCACCTCGCTGCTGCTGGGCTTGCCAGTTGGCGGAACGACTGTCGTTACCGCTGAGCGCATTGGCGCGCGGCTGGCTACTCCGCGCAGGCTGCGAAACCCGTTTCTCTTGCCTTTGCGTGGTGGTCGGGCGGCTGTCTCGCGTCTTAGCGGCTGTCCGCTGTGCCGTTTGCGGTTTGGTGTCGTAGCCCCGGTAGTTGTTGCGCTGGGAAATTTGCTTCAGCTGGTCGGTTGACGCCTGACGCTGTGCATCTTTGGTGCCCGGACGCGCGGTTTGCGGGAAGGTTTTTCCCGTTGATTTCTCCATCTGGCTCAGCGCAGCCTGCCGTTGGCTGTCCCGGTTGACCGGTTTTTGCTGCGTCGCGCTTAGCCCCGTTGCCGTGTTCGTTGAGTGGAAGCGATTGTTGAGCGTGTTAGTGGGATAGGGCACTCCTTCACGATAGGCCGGGTTATGCTGCCAGGTGCGGTTGGCGTCCGTCAGGCGCTGGCCGCTGATTTTATTAAAGTTCTCAACATTGATATTGATGTTGTTATCACCGTTGCGGTTATAGCCGCCGTGGTGATCCCAGTCGTCATCATGGTGGTGATCCCAGTCATCGTCATCATCCCAGTCGATGTTGCTGAAAATAGCGTAGGTGGTCGCCACGCCCAGGCTGAACCCTAAGCCTTTGACCAGGCTGTCCGTAAACTGCTCTCCCGGGGAGGGCGGTAAATAGACGGGCGGATAAGCGGTGTTCGGCCAGGTGCCATACACGGTATTCGGGTTGTAGGTGGGAACGTAAACCACCTGCGGGTCGGCAGACTCAATTTTAATGACCGTCGGGGCTGACGTCGTGGCGTTGCTTGTTGTCTGGCCGGTGGCCGTTTTCGCCGGGGCCGGTTTTGTCTCGGTGGTGACCGTTTGCTGCGGTGTTGATTGCAATGCACCGGTTTGCTGCGCCAGCAAACGCAGACGTTGCACGGAATCCATCACATCTTTCGGCTGCGCGAGAAACGCGTCGCCCAGGCTCTGCACCCAGGGTGGATTTTCGCCCATCAGGGACATCAGCTGAGGAAACGCCACCAGTGATTTTACGCTCGGATCCCAGGGTTGATTCGCCACGGCCTGAATGGCGGCATCGCCCTGCAGTTTAGGGTTGTCTTTTGACCACTGTGCCGCCTGGATGACGTTGGCCGGGTAAGTCGAAGCCATCAAAATTTGCGATAGCAGGGCATCCGGGTAGAGCGCGATGGGGGCAACCCACTGATCAATTTGCGCGGCCGTGTAGGCTGGCGCGACGACCGGTGCTGGCTGAGCGGCAGGCGGCGCAGCCGGTTGTTGTGCGACGGGGGCAGGGGCAGGAGACACAGGCTCCGTTGCGCGGCTTTTAACGAACATGACGCCTGAGGCGGCAAACAGCCCGGCACTGCACAGAAGGACAAGCAGTTGTGGCTTAAAGGGCAACTTCATAAAATGACTCCAACGAGACAAGCGCTGTGCCGTGAGGCGTTACGGTTGGCGTGAGTATCAATCACCCGTCTTTTACTGTTTTGACTTTTGTGGGGAATCATCCGGTACGTCCGGATAAAGAGTGTGAGTATTTATTACACAATTATATCGGATGGCTGAAATGCCGCCGGAATATTCAGAAGGTCGCACTCACGGTTTTTTGCAGTCAGAATTCGTTGCACCTGCCCGCTACACCATGCTTAACGATTCAGCAAATTTTTTAATGTTGCTTTTTTGTAAACGGATTAACACTGTGCAGAAATCCTGCTATGCTGCCCGACGCGGTATCGGGCATTTACCCTACAAACTGCTGTCTCACAGGAGCGTGAAGAGAACGCCCGCCGCATATGACAATGAGAGCGAGGAGAACCGTCGTGCTAGAAGAATACCGTAAGCACGTAGCAGAACGTGCCGCCGAGGGAATTGTACCCAAACCTTTAGATGCAACCCAAATGGCCGCGCTCGTCGAGCTGCTGAAGAACCCGCCTAAGGGCGAAGAAGAATTCCTGTTAGATCTGTTGATCAACCGTGTACCGCCTGGCGTAGATGAAGCTGCCTACGTAAAAGCCGGATTCCTTGCCGCCGTCGCCAAAGGCGAAGCAACCTCCCCACTGGTTACTCCTGAAAAAGCTATTGAACTGCTCGGTACCATGCAGGGTGGCTACAACATTCATCCGCTGATTGACGCACTGGATAACGACACGCTGGCACCGATTGCCGCCAAAGCGCTCTCCTCAACGCTGCTGATGTTCGATAACTTCTACGATGTGGAAGAAAAAGCCAAAGCCGGCAACGCCTACGCGAAACAGGTTATGCAATCCTGGGCCGATGCCGAATGGTTCCTGAACCGTCCTGCACTGGCTGAAAAAATCACCGTTACCGTCTTCAAAGTGACCGGTGAAACTAACACCGATGACCTCTCTCCGGCACCGGATGCGTGGTCTCGTCCTGATATTCCTCTGCACGCGCTGGCGATGCTGAAAAACGCCCGTGAAGGTATTGAGCCGGATCAGCCGGGCAGCGTTGGCCCGATCAAACAGATCGAAGCCCTGCAGGAAAAAGGTTTCCCGCTGGCATACGTCGGTGACGTAGTGGGTACCGGTTCGTCCCGTAAGTCCGCGACCAACTCCGTACTGTGGTTTATGGGCGATGACATCCCTCATGTGCCTAACAAACGTGGCGGCGGCCTGGTGCTGGGCGGCAAAATCGCGCCTATCTTCTTCAACACCATGGAAGATGCGGGCGCACTGCCGATCGAAGTGGATGTCTCTAACCTGAATATGGGCGACGTGATTGACGTTTACCCGTTCAAAGGTGAAGTGCGCAACCACGAAACCAACGAACTGCTGGCGAGTTTTGAGCTGAAAACCGACGTGCTGATTGACGAAGTGCGTGCCGGTGGCCGTATTCCGCTGATCATCGGTCGTGGCCTGACGACCAAAGCGCGTGAAGCGCTGGGTCTGCCGCACAGCGACGTGTTCCGTCATGCGAAAGATGTGGCGGAAAGCAATCGTGGTTACTCCCTGGCGCAGAAAATGGTGGGTCGCGCCTGCGGCGTCGCCGGTGTCCGTCCTGGCGCGTACTGCGAACCGAAGATGACCTCTGTGGGGTCTCAGGACACCACTGGCCCAATGACCCGTGATGAACTGAAAGACCTGGCGTGCCTGGGCTTCTCTTCTGACCTGGTGATGCAGAGCTTCTGTCACACTGCCGCGTATCCGAAGCCGGTTGACGTGACCACGCACCACACGCTGCCTGACTTCATCATGAACCGTGGCGGTGTGTCGCTGCGTCCGGGTGACGGTGTTATTCACTCCTGGCTGAACCGTATGCTGCTGCCTGATACCGTCGGTACCGGTGGTGATTCCCACACCCGTTTCCCAATCGGTATCTCCTTCCCGGCGGGCTCGGGGCTGGTGGCGTTTGCTGCTGCGACCGGCGTGATGCCGCTGGATATGCCAGAATCGGTTCTGGTGCGCTTCAAAGGCAAAATGCAGCCGGGTATCACCCTGCGTGACCTCGTGCATGCTATCCCTCTGTATGCCATCAAACAGGGTCTGCTGACCGTTGAGAAGAAAGGGAAGAAAAACATCTTCTCTGGCCGTATTCTGGAAATTGAAGGTCTGCCGGATCTGAAAGTCGAGCAGGCATTCGAACTGACCGATGCGTCCGCGGAGCGTTCTGCTGCTGGCTGTACCATCAAGCTGAACAAAGAACCGATTATTGAGTATCTGACCTCTAACATCGTGCTGCTGAAGTGGATGATTGCAGAAGGCTACGGCGACCGTCGTACGCTGGAGCGCCGTATCCAGGGCATGGAAAAATGGCTGGCGGATCCACAGCTGCTGGAAGCCGATGCTGACGCAGAATACGCGGCAGTGATCGACATCGATCTGGCGGATATCAAAGAGCCGATCCTGTGTGCACCAAACGATCCGGACGATGCGCGTCTGCTTTCAGACGTTCAGGGCGACAAGATCGACGAAGTGTTCATCGGATCCTGTATGACCAACATCGGCCACTTCCGTGCTGCCGGTAAGCTGCTGGATACCCACAAAGGCCAGCTGCCAACGCGTCTGTGGGTGGCTCCGCCAACCCGTATGGATGCGGCTCAGCTGACCGAAGAGGGCTACTACAGCGTGTTCGGTAAGAGCGGTGCGCGTATCGAAATTCCTGGCTGTTCCCTGTGTATGGGTAACCAGGCGCGCGTGGCTGACGGTGCGACGGTGGTTTCCACCTCTACCCGTAACTTCCCGAACCGTTTAGGTACCGGTGCTAACGTCTACCTGGCCTCTGCGGAGCTGGCGGCGGTTGCGGCACTGATTGGTAAACTGCCAACGCCGGAAGAGTACCAGACCTTTGTGGCTCAGGTGGATAAGACGGCGGTAGATACCTATCGCTATCTGAACTTCGACCAGCTCTCTCAGTACACCGAGAAGGCTGACGGGGTTATCTTCCAGACGGCAGTATAAACAGCTAAACCGTCTCCGCGGAGGCGGTTTTGTGTTTGCACCCTCTCCCCTGGAGAGGGACAGGGTGGGGGCATCAGACCGCAAGGTCTTGCTCTCACCTTTTTATTTTCATTCCTCCTGCCTCCCACGCTTTTTTTCTTCCTCTCTGCTGCGATAATTAGCGTAATGGCTTTGCAGAGGAAAATACTATGGATTACGAATTTCTGCGCGACATCACCGGAGTGGTGAAAGTGCGTATGTCGATGGGCCACGAAGCGGTTGGACACTGGTTCAACGAAGAGGTGAAAGAGAATCTCGCCCTTCTGGACGAAGTTGAACAGGCGGCAAATACGGTGAAAGGCAGTGAACGCTCCTGGCAACGTGCCGGGCACGAATACACGCTGTGGATGGATGGCGAAGAGGTGATGGTGCGTGCCAACCAGCTTGAATTCTCCGGTGATGTGATGGAAGAGGGGATGAGCTACTACGATGAAGAGAGTCTGTCGCTGTGCGGCGTAGAAGACTTTTTGCAAGTCGTGACGGCGTACCGGGCGTTCATGAAACAGAAATAGCACACCGGAGCGTCCTTGCTCCCAGCGCGGCTTACATGGTCGGAATATTGCGGCCGTAGTAGATTTCGCGCATCTCTTTCCAGAGCAGGTCAGTAATGGCCTTGCGCTCTTCTTCGCTTAAATCTTCTGGTCGGGTATGGAACATGTAGTGCTTAAGGTCGAACTCCTTAAGTAACATCTTGGTATGGAAGATATTTTCCTGATACACGTTCACATCCATCATGTCATACAGCGACTTCATGTCGTCGGACATAAAGTTCTGAATGGAATTGATCTCGTGATCGATAAAGTGCTTCATGCCGTTAATGTCACGGGTAAAGCCTCGCACGCGATAATCAATCGTCACGATATCGGATTCCAGCTGGTGGATTAAATAGTTCAGCGCGTTCAGCGGGGAGATCACACCGCAGGTCGACACTTCGATATCGGCACGGAAGGTACACAGCCCGCCTTCAGGATGGCTTTCCGGGTAGGTGTGCACGCAGATGTGGCTTTTATCGAGATGGGCGACGACCACTTCCGGCAGCGGGCCCGGATGTTCTGTTTTATCGATAAGTTGAGGGTCGACCGGCTCTTCGCTGACCAGAATCGTGACGCTGGCACCCTGAGGTTCATAATCCTGACGGGCGATATTCAGGATATTCGCGCCAATAATCGAACAGGTTTCTGACAGGATCTCGGTCAGGCGGTTGGCATTGTAGAGTTCATCGATATAGGCGATGTAACCATCGCGTTCTTCCGCTGTTTTGGCATAGCAGATATCGTAAATACAAAAACTCAGGCTTTTGGTCAGGTTGTTAAAGCCATGCAGTTTAAGCTTTTTCAATTAGCTCACCCCCTTAGTGGATAATGCGTCTTGCAGGTACTGCGGTAAGGCAAACGCTGCGGTATGAACTGCCGGATTGTAGTAACGGCACGTAAGACCGGCCTGGTGGAAGCGGGCCTGAATAATTTCGGTGGAAAGATGGCGCAGTACGTCGTTATCCGTTGCCCAGGCAAAGGTCATGATCCCGCCGTAGTACGTCGGAATAGCGGCCTGATAGAAGCTGACATCGCCAAAATAGGTGCTCAGTTTGCGGTGGCTGTCGAGGGCTTCATCCTGCTGCAGGAAGCAGACGCCGTTTTGTGCCACAAAAATCCCGCCCGGCTTCAGGCAGCGCTTGCAGCCTTCGTAGAAATCGGAGGTAAACAGCGACGCGCCGGGACCGATCGGGTCGGTACAGTCGGAGATGATAACGTCGAAGGTCTGGGTCGTCTGATTAACGAAGTTAACCCCATCATCAATGACCAGACTGAAGCGCGGATCGTCATAGCTACCGGCGTTATGGTTCGGCAGGTACTGACGACAGAAAGAGACCACGCCGGCATCAATTTCCACCATCGTAATGGTTTCGATGGATTGATGGCGGGAGACTTCACGCAGCATTGCGCCATCACCACCACCGATAATCAGAACATGCTTCGCATGCCCGTGTGCCAGCAGCGGAACGTGGGTCATCATCTCGTGGTAGATAAACTCGTCGCGCTCGGTCGTTTGCACGACACCATCCAGCGCCATCACGCGGCCAAAGGCGGCATTCTCGAAGATGATCAGATCCTGGTGATCGGTTTTCTCATGATAGAGCACGTTATCAACGGCAAAGTACTGACCAAACTGGTCATGCAGTGTTTCATGCCACAACGTGTGGTCGGCCATACGCGGACTCCTCCTTTGTTAACATCCGTTACGCTCACAAAAAATGAGCGAAACATGATAGCTAACTATAACCGTGGTTGCACGGCTATAGGCTCAACAAGGGGGCGTCGGGAAGGTTATTTCACGTAGGCGAGCAGGCTGAGTGAATCGCGAGCCAGCGCTTTGCATTTTTTGGCGGTAGGGATACCAATACCGCTTAAATCGCGGTAGCTGTCTTCGCCGAGCGCCTTCATGTCGAAGCTATCGTAGTTGCTGAGATCCCATTGGTTTTGCTGGGCAAAAAAGACCAGTGCGCGACGAATCTGCCCGTTGGGCAAATTCTGGTAACCACAATCGTTTTTCAGAAAGACAAAAACTGCCGTCAGATCGGCCATATCTTCCGCTTCATTTTCACTCAGCGCGTAACTGTTCGCACACATCGCCATCAGGCTACCGAACAAAATTGTTCTGAAAAACGTCTTCATTGCTTCTACCACTGCATCACGGAAAATTAACGTTAGCATACTTGATGCCAGGCCGACGATCTTTATTATTGCCGCTTCACTTGACCTTCCGGTAAGGGGAGGGTTTATGCTCAAAAGATCGCCTGCTGGAAATAAGGAAATGAACATGCAACGCCGTGATTTTTTAAAATATTCCGTTGCGCTTGGCGTAGCCAGCGCTTTACCGCTGTGGAGCCGCGCGGCTTTTGCGGCCGACAGACCTGCCTTACCGATCCCTGATTTACTCACCGCGGATGCCCGTAGCCGCATCCAGCTTGTTGTCCAGTCCGGTAAAACGACCTTTGGCGCACACAGCGCGACAACGTGGGGTTATAACGGCAATCTTCTCGGCCCGGCACTTCAGTTACGTAAAGGGAAAGCGGTGACGGTGGATATCCATAACACGCTGGCTGAGGAGACCACGTTGCACTGGCACGGACTGGAAGTGCCGGGCGAGGTGGATGGGGGGCCGCAGGGCATCATAAAACCGGGCGGTAAGCGAAGCGTGACCTTTACCCCGGACCAGCGCGCCGCGACCTGCTGGTTCCACCCCCATCAGCATGGCAAAACGGGCCATCAGGTGGCGATGGGGCTGGCGGGGCTGGTGCTGATCGAAGATGACGAAAGCCGTTTGCTGCGCCTGCCCAAACAGTGGGGCATCGACGATGTGCCGGTCATTGTGCAGGACAAAAAATTCACCGCTGACGGGCAAATTGATTACCAGCTGGACGTCATGAGCGCGGCGGTAGGCTGGTTTGGCGACACCCTGCTGACCAACGGTGCCATTTACCCGCAGCATGCGGCACCGAAAGGCTGGCTGCGCTTACGCCTGCTCAACGGCTGTAACGCCCGCTCACTGAATTTCGCCACCAGCGATAAACGCCCTCTGTACGTGGTCGCAAGCGACGGGGGGCTGCTGCCTGAACCGGTGAAGGTGGATACGCTACCGATGCTGATGGGGGAGCGTTTTGAGGTGCTGGTGGATATCAGCGACGGCAAACCGTTTGACCTGGTCACGCTACCGGTCAGTCAGATGGGAATGGCGGTTGCACCCTTTGACAAGCCGCACCCGGTGCTGCAGATCCAGCCGCTGCAGGTCACGGCTTCGGGCATGTTGCCGGATACCCTGACCACGCTCCCGGCGCTACCTTCTCTCGAGGGCCTGACCCAACGCAAGCTGCAACTGTCCATGAACCCGATGCTCGACATGATGGGCATGCAGGCACTGATGGCGAAATATGGCAATCAGGCGATGGCGGGTATGCACCACGGAGAGATGATGGGCCATATGAATATGGACCACGGTAAAATGGGCGGCATGGGGCACGGTGGCCATGATTTCGATTTCCACAATGCCAACATGATCAACGGCAAAGCGTTTGACATGAACACGCCAATGTTTGCTGCCACAAAAGGGCAGTTTGAACGCTGGGTGATTTCAGGCGAAGGCGACATGATGCTGCATCCGTTCCATATTCACGGTACCCAGTTCCGCATCCTTTCTGAAAACGGTAACGCGCCACAGGCGCATCGCGCGGGATGGAAAGACACCGTCAGGGTTGAAGGTGGCGTCAGTGAGGTGCTGGTGAAATTTGACCACGAGGCACCGAAGGCGTTTGCCTATATGGCGCACTGCCATCTGCTGGAGCATGAAGATACGGGCATGATGCTGGGGTTCACGGTTTAATATCGTGTGGCCTGATGCCCAGACCTTGGTTCAGAGGGGATAAGCAATAAAAACGGCAACCGAAGTTGCCGTTTTTTTTACCGTTGGCGGTGTTAGTTATTTAGCGTCGTCGGGTAAAGCATAAGCCACAATGTAGTCGCCCATCTTCGTACCAAACGAACCATGACCACCCGCAGAGATGACAACGTACTGCTTGCCATTCACTTCATAGGTCATCGGCGTTGCCTGTCCACCTGCTGGCAGACGGCCTTGCCACAGTTTTTCACCGTTGGTCATGTTGTACGCGCGCAGGTAGTTATCGGCGGTTGCCGCGATGAACAGCACGTTACCGGCGGTAGAAATTGGACCACCCAGCATTGGCATACCCATATTGAACGGGACAGGAACCGGCATCGGGAACGGCATGCTGTCCTGAGGCGTACCAATACGTTTTTTCCAGACGATCTGGTTAGTTTTCAGATCCAGGCCGGAGATATAACCCCAGGCAGGCTGTTTACACGGCAGACCAAACGGCGACAGGAACGGGTTCAGCGTGACGCCGTATGGCACGCCATACTGCGGCTGAATACCCGCTTCAGTACCGCTGCCTTTAGCATCTTTAGGCTGCTCCATTGGGTTGCCTGGACCGCGTGGAATAAGCTTAGAAACAAACGGCAGGGCCATCGGGTTGGCAATCGCCACCTGACGGTTAGGGTCAACGGAGATCCCACCCCATTCGAACATGCCCAGGTTACCCGGGAAGACCAGCGTGCCCTGCTCAGAAGGTGGCGTGAAGATACCTTCATAGCGCAGCTGATGGAACATCACGCGGCACACCAGCTGGTCAAACATTGTGGCACCCCACATGTCTGCACCGCTGAGATCTTTCTTCGGACGGAAGCTCAGTTCAGAGAACGGCTGTGTTTTGGTGACATAGTCGCCTTTGGCAGCGCCCTGCGGAACGGGTTTCTCTGGTGCCGGGACAACCAGCTTACCGTTGCTGCGATCCAGCACAAAGATGTTGCCCGTTTTCGCGGGTGCATAAATCACCGGAACGGTTTTGCCGTTAACGGTAATGTCTGCCAGCGTCGGCTGGGACGGCATGTCCATATCCCACAGGTCGTGGTGAACAGTCTGGTAGCTCCAGGCCAGTTTACCGGTGGTCGCGTTCAGCGCCACGATAGAGCTGGCATAACGCTCTTGCTCAGGCGTACGGTTACCCCCCCAGATATCTGGCGTGGTGACGCCCATCGGCAGGTAGACCAGGTCCAGCTTCGCGTCATACGCCGCCGGTGCCCAGGAGTTAGGTGAGTTAAAGGTAAAGGTGTGTTCGTCCGATGGGATCGCGTTTGGATCTTTCGCGCCCGGGTCGAAGGCCCACAGCAGTTTACCGGTGTTCACGTCAAAACCACGGATAACGCCAGAGGTTTCGCGGGTGGAGAAGTTATCGGTTACCGAGCCGGCAATCACGATAGTTTTATCGGTGATGATCGGCGGTGAGGTTGGCTCATACAGACCCGGCGTGGTGTCCGGCATGTTGGTCTGCAGATTCAGGATACCTTTGTTGGCAAAGGTCTCACACAGCTTACCGGTTTCGGCATTGATCGCGAACAGGCGGCCATCGTTTACCGGCAGCATGATGCGGCGAGGACAGTCGGCAATGACTTCAGGGCTCGCATTATCAGCACTCGCTTCGTGGTAAGAGACGCCACGGCAGGTGATGTGCTGGAACGACGGGTTGGAGTTCAGCTGCGGATCGAAGTGCCATTTCTCTTTACCGGTGGCCGCGTCAAGCGCGAACAGACGCTGGTGCGCGGTGCACAGATAAAGCATGTTACCGACTTTAATCGGCGTCACTTCGTTGGTCAGTTCACCCGGATCGTTTGGCATCTTCAGGTCGCCGGTACGGAATACCCAGGCTTCCTTCAGGTTCTTAACGTTGTCCGCGTTGATCTGCTTGAGCGGGGAGTAGCGCTGACCTTCCTGATTACGGCCATAAGCTGGCCAGTCGCCATCCGCGACCTGCGAGATAGCTGCAGCTGGGGTGGATTCGGCATTCAGCGTACCGTTAATCTCCTGCGGGTCGTTAAAACCGGCCCAGGTGAGAATGCCGCCGCTGATCAGCAGGGCAACCACCAGCGCCGCAACGGCACCGCTTGAAGGAACAATCAGGCGACGCCATACGAACGGCAGGATCAGCCAGATACCAAAGAAGACCAGGATGTCACTGCGCGGCGTCAGTGCCCAGAAGTCGAAACCGACTTCCCAGACGCCCCAGATCATGGTTGCGAGGAGTAAAGCAGCATAAAGCCATAGCGCGGATTGTTTTCTACGCCACAACAGGACGGTTACGCCAAGCATAACCAGACCCGCAATAGGGTAGTACCAGGAGCCGCCAATTGCGGCCAGCCAGACGCCACCGATTAACAGATACAAGCCGCAGAAGGCGGCGAATAGCGCTGTTAATGTCACCAGTAGACGTGGCTGTTGAGTTTTTATTTCAGCCATAGAAAGTGTACTCGTCAGTTTTGTTAATTATTTGCTAGCAACTAATTATAGGTATTAACAAGTGTGATCGGAATCACAATATTTGCTTTTTATAACTCATGCGCCAGGTGTATCCATTTACTGATATAATGGCTGGCTTGCGTATCGATGCCGGAGTAACATTCATCCGCATTGAGAGATTTTCATTAAAATCATATGGTTAGTAATATGAAACATACTGTTGAAGTGATGATCCCGGAAGCCGAGATCAAAGCGCGTATCGCCGAACTGGGTCGTCAAATCACCGAACATTACAAGGACAGCGGCAGCGAAATGGTGCTGGTCGGTCTTTTACGTGGCTCTTTCATGTTCATGGCAGACCTGTGCCGTGAAGTGCAGGTGTCCCATGAGGTCGATTTTATGACCGCCTCCAGCTACGGCAGCGGCATGTCCACAACCCGTGATGTGAAAATCCTGAAAGATCTGGATGAAGATATTCGTGGCAAAGATGTGTTGATCGTTGAGGACATCATCGACTCCGGCAACACGCTCTCTAAAGTGCGCGAGATCCTGAGCCTGCGTGAGCCAAAATCCCTGGCGATCTGCACCCTGCTGGATAAACCCAGCCGCCGTGAAGTGCAGGTGCCGGTAGAGTTTGTCGGCTTCTCTATCCCTGACGAGTTCGTCGTGGGCTATGGCATTGACTACGCGCAGCGTTACCGCCATCTGCCGTATGTGGGTAAAGTGATCCTGCTCGACGAGTAAGGTTTGTGATGTGCGGTCTGTTGCCCTCTGACGAGGGGACACACAGTAAAAACGGCAACCCGGGTTGCCGTTTTGTTTTTATCTGAACCGCTTACAGGCAGCTATTTATGGTTGACGTGCTTAAGCTTCAGGTTGGCGATCCCGGAACGATAGCGCTGCTCCAGCGTTTCACGGTTGGTGGCGGTCACTTCCAGGTTACGAAGCAGACCATCGTGAATACCGTAGGCCCAGCCGTGGATCGAGACTTTTTGCCCGCGTTTCCACGCCGATTGCATGATGGTGGAATGGCCAAGGTTATAAACCTGCTCCATCACGTTCAGCTCGCAAAGGGTATCGAGACGACGCTCCTGCGGCATTTCACCCAACAGTGAGCTATGTTTGAACCAGATATCGCGGATATGCAGCAACCAGTTATCGATTAACCCGAGTTCGGTATTTTCAATCGCGGCCTGCACACCGCCGCAGCCATAGTGGCCACAAATAATGATGTGCTCGACCTCCAGAACGTCAACGGCGTACTGAACAACCGAAAGGCAGTTGAGGTCGGTATGGATCACCAGGTTGGCAACATTACGGTGCACAAACAGTTCGCCAGGCTCGAGACCTGTCAGGCGCTCTGCCGGAACGCGGCTGTCGGAACATCCAATCCAGAGAAAGCGTGGGTTTTGCGCCTGCGCGAGCTTTCCAAAAAATCCGGGGTCTTCCTCCACCAGCATTTTTGACCATAGTGCATTGTTGCTGATGAGTGTATCTATGTCGTTCATGGAGGTTAGCGACCTGTAACCGAGTGATTGCGTTGCGCTAATATAGGGTAACTCGACTTTTAATGAAACCACACAACGTGTGTCAGAACCTAAGGTAAGTTTAATTCATGGCGATTGCACTGGAGCTTGAGCAGCTCAAAAAAACCTATCCAGGCGGCGTTCAGGCGCTGCGTGGGATAGATCTCAAAGTGGAAGCGGGGGATTTCTACGCGCTTCTGGGGCCGAATGGGGCGGGGAAATCCACCACCATTGGCATTATCAGTTCGCTGGTCAACAAAACGTCCGGCCGGGTGAGCGTGTTTGGTTACGACCTGCAAAAAGATGTGGTGAATGCCAAGCGCCAGCTCGGACTGGTACCGCAGGAGTTCAACTTCAACCCGTTCGAGACAGTGCAGCAAATCGTGGTTAATCAGGCGGGTTACTACGGTGTTGAGCGCAAAGAAGCGGTGGAGCGCAGCGAAAAGTACCTCAAACAGCTCGATCTGTGGGAAAAACGCAATGAACGTGCGCGCATGTTGTCTGGCGGGATGAAGCGCCGTCTGATGATTGCCCGTGCGCTGATGCATGAGCCAAAGCTGCTGATCCTTGATGAGCCCACCGCGGGCGTGGATATCGAACTGCGTCGTTCAATGTGGGGCTTCCTGAAGGACCTCAACGACAAAGGCACGACCATTATTTTGACCACGCACTACCTTGAAGAGGCGGAGATGCTGTGTCGCAATATCGGCATCATTCAGAACGGTGAGCTGGTGGAAAACACCTCGATGAAGAGCCTGCTCGCCAAGCTAAAATCCGAAACCTTCATTCTCGACCTGGCGGCGAAAAGCCCGCTGCCGACGCTGGAAGGCTATAACTATCGTCTGGTGGATACCTCAACG
Source organism: Enterobacter sp. R-25 (assembly GCF_049913205.1). Lineage (NCBI taxonomy): Bacteria > Pseudomonadati > Pseudomonadota > Gammaproteobacteria > Enterobacterales > Enterobacteriaceae > Enterobacter > Enterobacter sp. R-25. The sequence goes on from NZ_CP183982.1 coordinate 787,092, forward strand.
CTGGAAGTGGAAGTGCTGCGCGAGCAGGGCATCAACAGCGTGTTCTCACAGCTGAGCGCGCAGGGTGTTCAGGTATTAAGTATGCGTAACAAAGCGAACCGACTGGAAGAGCTGTTTGTCTCTCTGGTGCAGGATAAACAAGGAGACAAGGCATGACGCATCTTTATTGGGTCGCGCTGAAAAGCATCTGGGCGAAAGAGATTAACCGCTTTATGCGTATCTGGGTGCAAACTCTGGTACCGCCGGTGATCACCATGACGCTCTACTTCATCATCTTCGGTAACCTCATCGGTTCCCGCATTGGTGAAATGCACGGCTTTACCTATATGCAGTTTATTGTGCCGGGCCTGATCATGATGGCGGTGATCACCAACGCCTATGCTAACGTGGCATCGTCATTCTTTAGCGCCAAGTTCCAGCGTAACATTGAAGAGCTGCTGGTCGCGCCGGTACCAACGCATGTGATCATTGCGGGTTATGTGGGCGGCGGCGTGGCGCGCGGTCTCTGCGTGGGGATTCTGGTGACGGCGATCTCCCTGTTCTTTGTGCCGTTCCAGGTGCATTCATGGCTGTTCGTGGCGCTCACGTTACTGTTGACGGCCATCTTGTTCTCGCTGGCCGGTCTGCTGAACGCGGTGTTTGCTAAAACGTTCGATGATATCAGCCTGATCCCGACCTTTGTGCTGACGCCACTGACCTATCTTGGCGGGGTGTTCTACTCCCTGACGCTGCTGCCGCCGTTCTGGCAGGCGCTGTCACACCTGAACCCGATTGTTTATATGATCAGCGGCTTCCGCTTTGGTTTCCTCGGCATTACGGATGTGCCACTGATTACCACGGTTGCGGTGCTGGTGGTGTTTATTATCGCCTTCTACCTGCTGTGCTGGTCTCTGATTCAGCGTGGACGCGGTCTGCGCAGCTAATCTCCCGCCCGGCGACATTCTGTTTGCCGGGCGCTTTTCTTTGATTGTTATCACCGTACGCTAACCTTCACTCCGCTAAACTACTTGCCTGCTAAGGAGAGAGTGATGCTGGGATGGGTGATCGCCTGCCATGATGAACAGGCGCAGGATATGCTGGATAAACTGGAGGCCAGATTTGGTCCGCTGGCGCAATGCCGTGCGGTTAACTACTGGCGTGGATTGAGCACCAACATGCTCAGCCGCATGATGTGCGATGCCCTGCATGAAACCGACACCGGTGACGGCGTCATCTTCCTGACCGATAAATCCGGCGCGGCACCTTATCGCTCTGCGGCATTGTTGAGCCACAAGCACGACAACTGTGAAGTGATATCAGGCATTAACTTTTTGCTGCTGGAATCCATGTATCCCTTCCGGGAAACCTTAAGCAGCGCTGAATTCCGTCATGCGATCGTCGACAAAAAAGTGGCCGGCGTCAGCAGCCTGTGGCATCAGCAGCAAAAAAATCCTCCCTTTGTCTTGCTCCATGATTTGTATAAGAATTAAACATTGGTATTGATGCTGCTTTTGTTACAATGGTGGCTGATTTTTCGTGTCGATTAATATTCCATGTTCATGCGCGTTGTGTTCCTTCTGTTGCTGCTGGTTTCCGGCGGCGCATCTGCCAGCCTGATCGCTCAGCAAGGGCTTCCCGCCCGATATATGCAAACCACCGAAGATGCGGCTATCTGGGCGCAAGTAGGTAACAATGTGGTCAATGTCGGCAATATCCGTGCCGGGCAGATCCTGGCCGTCGTCCCCACATCCGCTGATTACTACGAGTTTCGTTTTGGCTTCGGCACGGGCTTTATTGATAAAGAGCACCTGGAAGACGTGCAGGGCAAACAGCGCGTGGAAGACAGTCTTGGCGATTTGAATAAACCGCTGAGTAACCAGAACCTGATAACCTGGAAAGACACGCCTGTCTTTAACGCCCCCAGCAGCGGAAGCGCCCCTTTCGGCACGATGAGCGCTAACCTTCGCTACCCGATTCTGAATAAACTTAAAGACCGTCTGAACCAGACCTGGTATCAGATCCGCATCGGCAATCGTCTGGCGTGGATCAGCAGCCTGGATGCGCAGGAAGATAACGGCATCCCGGTCCTGACCTATCACCATATCCTGCGTGATGAAGAGAACACCCGTTTCCGACATACCTCCACGACCACCAGCGTGCGTGCGTTCAGCAACCAGATGACCTGGCTTCGCGATCAGGGCTATACCACGCTGACGATGGCTCAGCTTGAAGGGTATGTGCGTAACAAAATGAACCTGCCGGCGAAGTCTGTGGTGATCACCTTTGATGACGGGCTGAAGTCGGTGAGCCGCTATGCGTATCCCGTCCTCAAAGCGTATGGATTCAAGGCGACGGCGTTTATCATCTCGTCGCGTATAAAACGTCATCCGCAGAAGTGGGCGCCGAAATACCTGCAGTTTATGAGTGTCTCTGAGCTTGAGCAGATCCAGGATGTGTTTGATATCCAGTCCCATACTCACTTCTTGCATCGGGTGGACGGCAATAAACACCCGATCTTACTGAGCCGTAGCCATCACGTGATTTTGTTCGATTTCGCGCGTTCACGCCGGGCGCTGGCGCAATTTAACCCGCACGTGCTCTATCTCTCTTATCCGTTTGGCGCCTATGACGACAAAGCGGTAAAAGCGGCGAATGACGCAGGGTTCCACCTGGCGGTGACAACGGTAAAAGGCAAAGTGAAACCCGGGGACAATCCGTTCCTGCTTAAGCGACTGTATATTCTAAGGACGGATTCGCTGGAGACGATGTCGCGGCTTATCAGTAATCAGCCGCAGGGATGAGATGAGAGAAGGCTGTGAACGGTTCACAGCCTTCAGGATATCAGGCAACCTGGACCGGAATGGCTTTCGCGGTGCGTTTCATTTCGTTGTCGCCTTCAAAGTACGCCACTTTTGGCTGCCAGCGACGGGCTTCTTCGTCAGACATCATCACGAAGCTGGCGATGATAACGATATCACCGACGTCAGCACAGTGAGCGGCAGCGCCATTCACGGAGATAATTCTGGAGCCGCGTTCCGCCGCGATCGCATAGGTAGAGAAGCGCTTACCGTTATTCACGTTCCAGATATCAATGGCTTCGTTTTCAAGGATGCCCGCTGCATCAAGAAAATCCTGATCAATGGCGCAGGAGCCTTCATAGTGCAGGTCGGCCTGAGTGACTTTCACACGGTGAAGCTTACCTTGCAGCATTTTGCGAATCATTACGTTTACCTTTAATCATCATGCGTTAACCCCCCGCGAACGAGGGGAGGTAGAGAGTTATGCCAGCTCAACCACTTTATTGTCGATAAGGCGTGCCTGACCGAGCCATGCAGCCACCAGAAGCACCGCGCGCTTGCTGGTATCGGTCAGCTCAAGCAGCGTATCGGCATCACGGATTTGGATATCGTCAGCGCGGAAGCCTTTGTCGTTCAGCGCCTGTTCGGCGAGGGCAACGATCTCTTCTGCGCTCAGCTCTTTAGCCACAAGCTGTTCCGCCATGGTATTCATGACCTTGCTCAATCCCGGCGCGATTTTACGCTCATCCGCGGTAAGGTACCCGTTACGGGAACTGAGCGCCAGACCGTCTTTGGCACGCACAATCGGCACGCCCACGATCTCGATATCATAACCCATGTCGGCGACCATCTTACGGATCAACGCCAGCTGCTGGAAGTCCTTCTCACCGAAGCAGGCAACGTCGGGCTGCACCAGGTTAAACAGCTTGCTGACGATGGTTGAAACGCCGCGGAAATGGCCCGGACGGCTGGCGCCTTCCAGCATGGTTGAAATGCCCGGCACGTCCACGTAGGTCGCGTCCTCGGTCCCCTGCGGGTAGACGTCTGCAGGTGCCGGAGAGAAGACGATGTCCGCGTGGCGTTTTTTGAGTTTTTCGCAATCTTCCTGCAGGGTGCGCGGATAGCGCGCCAGGTCGTCGGCACGGTCAAATTGCATGGGGTTCACGAAGATACTGACCACCACGATATCTGCACGCGCTCTGGCTTCATCGACAAGCTTCATATGGCCGTCATGCAGGTTACCCATCGTGGGAACCAGTGCGATACGTTTACCTTCCTGACGTGCACGACGGATATGCTGGCGAAGCAGCGGCAGGGTTTCAATGATTAGCACAACAAGACTCCTTAATGGAAACTGTGTTCTTCACCCGGGTAAACACCGGATTCAACGTCGGCAATATACTGCCGCACAGCAGCACGCATGTCGCCTGCTTCTGCCAGGAAATTTTTGGCGAATTTAGGGATATGACCGCCGGTAATACCAAAGGCGTCGTGCATCACTAAAATCTGACCGTCGGTAACGTTGCCTGCGCCAATGCCAATCACCGGAATCGACAGCGCTTCGGTGATGCGTTTCGCCAGTTCAACCGGCACACACTCCAGCACCAGCAGCTGTGCGCCAGCGGCTTCCAGCGCCAGGGCATCCTCAAACAGTGTTTGTGCTGCATCACCGCGGCCCTGCACCTTATAGCCGCCAAAAATATTGACGGATTGTGGCGTCAGACCCAGATGACCGCAGACCGGCACGGCACGTTCGGTGAGCATTTTCACGGTCTCTGCAAGCCAGGCTCCGCCTTCGATTTTGACCATATTGGCCCCGGCACGCATGACGGTTGCCGCATTCTCGAACGCTTGCTCTGGGGTCGCGTAGGCCATAAAAGGCAGATCGGAAAGCAGCAGACAGGCAGGTGCTCCGCGGCGCACGGCACGGGTATGGTAGGCAATATCTTCGACCGTCACCGGCAGGGTGGAATCATGGCCTTGTACCGTCATCCCTAACGAATCTCCGACCAGCATGACAGTGATACCCTCTTCGGCAAAAAGCTTAGCGAAGCTGTAGTCATACGCAGTAATGGTGGCGAAGCGTCTCTTTTCCTGTTTGCATTTCTGCAGTAAGGAGATGGTGGTTGGTTTCATACTGTTTCCTGATAGCCCAAAAGCGAATCTTTGCGCATTCTAACAGTAACATTTGAGGGAACAATGATTTTAGGCAACCGATTAACCACAATTCCGTGAGGGTTAACCGGTAAAAACGCGGATCACCAGCGGGCAGGTTTTTCTGCGTCGAGGCTATCCAGCACTGCCTTCAGCGAGAGGCCGTCAGGGAAGGTGAGGTCAGGGGCAACGTCGAACAGCGGCCAGAGCATAAAGCCGCGATTTTTCATGTCGTAGTGCGGAACGGTGAGACGGGGGGTGTTAATCACCTCGTGGCCAAACAGCATAATGTCGAGATCGAGGGTGCGCGGCCCCCAGCGTTCGGCTTTGCGTACGCGGCCCTGCTGCAGTTCGATTCGCTGAGTATTATCCAGCAGCGTGTCGGCATTCAGCGCAGTGTCCAGCACCACGGCGGCATTCAGGTAATCAGGCTGATCCTGTGGCCCCAGCGGCGGTGTCCGGTAGAAAGAAGAGACCGCCACAATACGGCTTTGTGGGATTTCACCCAGCGCCTGAACGGCAGCATTAACCTGCTCCAGCGGAGAGGCCAGATTGCTGCCGATGGCAATGTACGCCAGGGTCATGCCGTACCTTCACGGCGCGGCGCACGTTTGCGCGGACGACGGTGGCGACGACGCGGCGTCGGTTCGTCATCGAGGTCGACGAGCATATCTTTCTGCTCTGGCGGTGCGGAAACCTGGAATTCTCCCCACCACTGCGCCAGACGCTGCAGTTCCTGGTTCCGTTCAATTTCAGCACGCAGCGACAGTAAATCGAACGCAGCGCGGAATTTAGGATGTTCCATCAGCTTCCAGGCGCGTTTACCCTGACGACGAGACATGCGCAGCTGAAGCTGCCAGATATCACGCACCAGCGTCGTAATACGTTTTGGAATGGCGAGCGTGCGGCAGGCTTCATCCAGCACGTCATTTGCGGCCAGCGCAAACGCATCGTAGTAGGCCAGACCGCTTTCCTGCGCAATTCTCTGCGCCGCTTCCAGCAGCGGATACCAGAACATCGCAGCAAACAGGAACGCCGGGTTCACACGCATATCGTTGTGAATGCGGGTATCGGTATTCTTCAGCACCTGCGCAATCATGCGTTCCATTGGGCTGTCACCGTTTTCGGTAAAGCAGCGCGTAATGGTCGGGAACAGGGGCTGGAAAAGGCTGTATTCGCGTAGCAGCTTGTAGGTTTCGTAGCCGTAACCGGCCTGCAGCAGCTTCAGCGCCTCTTCAAACAGACGGGCTGGCGGCACGTCGTTAATCAGCGTCGCCAGACGCGGTATCGGCTCTGCGGTTTCCGGGCTGATGCGCATTGAGAGTTTGGCGGCGAAACGTACGGCGCGCAGCATACGCACCGGGTCTTCACGATAACGCGTTTCCGGCGTGCCGATCAGGCGAATCAGACCCTCTTTCAGGTCCTGCATGCCGCCGACGTAATCACGGACGGTGAAATCTGCCACGCTGTAGTAAAGGCTGTTGATCGTGAAATCGCGACGCTGGGCATCTTCTTCGATAGAGCCGAAGATATTGTCCCGCAGCAGCATGCCGTTCTGGCCGCGCTGGGAGGTGGTGCGATCGGATTCGCCCGCTTCGTGGTGACCGCGGAAGGTCGCCACTTCAATAATTTCCGGCCCAAACATGACGTGAGCAAGACGAAAACGACGGCCAACAAGGCGACAGTTACGGAATAATTTGCGCACCTGCTCTGGCGTGGCGCTGGTCGTCACGTCGAAATCTTTTGGTTTTTTGCCCAGCAGTAAATCACGCACCCCACCGCCAACGAGATAGGCCTCGTAGCCTGCTTTATTCAGACGATAGAGCACCTTGAGGGCATTTTCACTGATATCTTTGCGGGAAATATTGTGCTGCTCACGTGGAATAACCGACATGCGGTTTTGCGCAATAGCGTCGTTCGCCATGCTCTCTTCGCGGCTTAGCACTTTACGGCAAAAATTAGCGACTCGGGTAAAAATAGTACACCTCGTAGTGTGTTTTGTTATGAAAAAAGCGGCTAATCATAGCTCAGCGCAACGCATTTGAGAATGCTGGATTTTTGGCACGGTCGTCAGCGTCCAGTTGGCGATCGCCATTTTCAGCAGTTCGTCAATTCGCAAATCCTGCCATTCGTTGGTTACATTCTGGTTGAGAAATCGCAGTGCGTCGATCAAAACAGGGCGCGGATCGCCGTCTGGCAGGGCGGGCGCATGATTTTGTTTTGACAGTTTAAAGCCCTGTTCATTGAGCGCCAGCGGCAGATGAATGTAATCCGGCGCGTTCCAGCCAAACTGGTGATAGAGCGATATTTGTCGCACGGTAGGTTCCACCAGGTCAGCCCCGCGCACAATTTCCGTCACGCCCTGGAAATGGTCATCAACCACTACCGCCAGGTTATAGGCGAACAGGCCGTCACGGCGGTGGATAATAAAATCTTCGCGTGCAAGACGTTCATCCGCCTGGATCTCGCCGGAGAGTAAATCAGTAAAGTGCATCACCGGGGCATGCTGCTTTATGCGCACGGCGGCCAATTCTGGGCCGTTATTGCGCGTGCGGCAGTGGCCGTCATAGACGCCACCCACGCTCTGAATACGCGCGCGGGTGCAGGTGCAGTAGTAGGAGAGCCCTTGTGCGTGGAGCCACGCCAGGCGTTCCCGGTAGGCATCATGTCGCCTTGACTGCCAGAGGACGTCACCGTCCCAGTGAAGACCGTAATGTTCCAGCTGACGCAGAATGGTATCTGCTGCACCGGGAACTTCACGCGGAGGATCAATATCTTCAATGCGGACCAGCCATTTACCGTGACGGGCGCGAGCCTGCAGGTAGCTGCCGAGGGCGGCAATTAATGAGCCGAAGTGTAATTCACCAGAAGGGGATGGCGCGAAGCGCCCAATATAGTGTGATTCAGACATATCAACAGTAACAAGGCGGGAGAAACTCCCGCCTTTGGAGTGTGTAAACAGCGCTGGTATTAACCGGCCATCTGTTTTTCGCGGATTTCTGCCAGCGTTTTACAGTCGATGCACAGATCGGCGGTTGGACGCGCTTCCAGGCGACGAATTCCGATTTCAACACCGCAGGATTCGCAGTAGCCAAAATCTTCGTCTTCGACTTTTTTCAGCGTTTTTTCGATCTTTTTGATCAGTTTGCGTTCGCGGTCACGGTTACGCAGTTCGAGGCTGAACTCTTCTTCCTGAGCGGCACGGTCTACCGGGTCCGGGAAGTTAGCAGCTTCATCCTGCATATGAGTAACGGTGCGATCGACTTCATCCCTGAGTTGATTACGCCATGCTTCAAGAATACGCTTGAAGTGCGACAGCTGGGCTTCGTTCATATACTCTTCGCCCGGCTTCTCTTGATACGGCTCCACCCCAGCGATGGCGAGAATACTCAGGGACGATGTTTTACGGTTTTGCCCTTCTTGCATGTTGCTTCTCCTTAACACGCACTATCGATCCCCGTGTTGGGGGAAAAATCAGGTCGCTATAAATAGCAGATGCTTTTCCGTATGGCAATTATCTAAACGTAACACTTGACAAGCCTGTGAGGAAAAGCGTATTTGCGCACGCGGCCAGAACACTTAATAGTCAATCGTCTAATCCCTTATAAGACAATGGGAAGAGAGGATCTCAGAGTCATATTATCGGCAGAAAGTTCCGCTTTATAAGCCAAAACCTCCACCCCCTGCTTTTGTGCCTCATTCAACAATTGCGCGTATTTGAGATCAATATGGCGGGCTGGAGAAAATCGTTCAATGGCTGAATGTAAAACCGCAAACAGCAATACGGCGCGTTTGCCCGCCGCCGCAACACTCATCAGCTCTCGCAGATGCTTCTGCCCCCGTAGCGTGACCGCATCCGGGAAGTAGCCGTTTTCCTGTTCCGCTAACGTCACTGATTTTACTTCAATATAGCACTCGGGCCGGTCTTCCGCCTGTAACATGAAGTCAATTCTGCTGCTTTCATCGCCATATTTAACTTCACTTTTATGCGTGCCATATCCCACCAGTTCGGGCAGGGTGCCAAGGGTCAATGCTTCCTTAACTAATTGATTGGCGCGCAGGGTATTCACGCAAATAAATGCCCCGTTTTGCGTCTCGGTCATTTCCCAGGTATGGGCATATTTGCGTTTAGTATTTTCTGAAGTGGAATACCAGACCGTGTCACCCGGCGTCGCACAGCCGGTCATGGCACCGGTGTTCGGGCAGTGCAGCGTGAGCTGTTCACCTTCGGGGGTGATCACATCAGCGAGAAAGCGTTTGTAGCGCTGAACCAGCGTGGCGTGCTGCAGGGCAGGACTAAACTTCATCAGAATTCCTTAGGGTATCGCCCAGCGACCAGCGCTGTAGCGGCGTGTAACGGGTGCGTCCTTGGGTAAAGACCGATTCGTAAAGCGCGAAGGTATTGACCTCAACGTCCCAGTGAAAGCCGGGTGGCGGAATGGCAACGGCCTGACCGGCATCGCGCAGCAGGGTGATATGCGGATGAAACGGCTGCGGACTCTGGTAACACCCGCTGCGAGCCGCCTGGGCGCGCAACATACTGGCAAGCTGTAAAAGTCCGCGGGGCGGCTGGCGCGTGCCCAACCAGACCACGCGTGAGCGCAGCCACTGGCCCGCGTCATCGAGGTGCAGCGTAAACGCTGGCTGAGAAATGCGGCCAGCCATTGCTGCCAGCGCGCGCTGTTTTTCGGCGCTGACATCGCCCAGAAAGGCCAGCGTCAGGTGCAGGTTTGCCGCCGCGATCGGACGGCCTGCGTCCTGGGGAAAATGGCTGGCTCGCCAGCGAACGATTTTTCGCTGCAGCGTGGAGGGCAATTCTATGGCAAAAAACAGCCGTTTCGACTCAGACATACAGGGGACTCGGTAATGGTATGCGCCGATGCTACAATGTACGCCGACTAATGTTAACCCTCTGGAGTTGTTAGTGTCCTCATTGCCGGTCGCCGTCGTCCTTCCTGAGCTTCTTGCTGCCTTACACCATGCCCCGCAGGTTTTACTTAACGCCCCGACGGGCGCAGGTAAATCTACCTGGCTGCCGCTGCAGATCCTCAAAGAGGGCACTGTCCGCGGGAAAATTATCCTGCTGGAGCCGCGCAGGCTGGCCGCACGGAACGTGGCGCAGCGCCTGGCGGAACTGCTTGGTGAAAAGCCGGGCGAGACGGTGGGTTACCGTATGCGCGCCGAAACCTGCGTTGGCCCGTCCACGCGCCTTGAGGTGGTGACCGAAGGGATCCTGACCCGCATGCTGCAAAACGATCCGGAGTTAAACGGCGTCGGATTGGTGATTCTGGATGAATTCCACGAGCGTAGCCTGCAGGCAGATCTGGCACTGGCGCTGTTACTTGATGTTCAGCAAGGGCTACGCGACGACCTCCGGTTGCTTATCATGTCCGCTACGCTGGATAACGAGCGACTGCAGCAGACGTTGCCCGACGCGCCGGTTATCGCCTCCGAAGGCAGAGCATTTCCCGTTGAGCGTCGCTATCAACCGTTGCCTGCCCATCAGCGTTTTGACGACGCGGTAGCCATCGCAACCGCCGAATTGCTCCGCCAGGAATCAGGATCGCTATTGCTGTTTTTGCCAGGCGTAGGCGAGATCCAGCGCGTGCAGGACCAACTGGCTTCCCGGGTGGGAAGTGACGTGCTGCTTTGCCCGCTCTACGGCGCGCTGTCGCTGGCGGATCAGCGTAAAGCAATCCTGCCCGCGCCCGCGGGGCAGCGTAAAGTGGTGCTGGCAACCAATATTGCCGAAACCAGTTTAACCATAGAAGGCATTCGCCTGGTGGTGGACAGTGCGCAGGAGAGGGGGGCGAGCTTTGACGCGCGCACCGGGCTGACTAAACTGCTGACGCAGCGCATAAGCCAGGCGTCGATGGTCCAGCGTGCAGGCCGTGCGGGACGTCTTGAGCCCGGTATCTGCCTGCATTTGACCAGCGCAGAGCAGGCTGAGCGCGCTGCACAGCAAAGCACGCCGGAAATTTTACACAGCGATCTGGCGGGGCTGGTGATGGATCTTTTGCAGTGGGGATGCCCGGATCCGGCACAGCTGACCTGGCTTAATCCTCCACCCGCCGCGAACCTTGCTGCTGCCCGGGCCTTACTGAACCGCCTGGGGGCGCTTGATGGTGAGCGATTGTCATCCCGCGGGCAAAAAATGGCCGCGCTGGGCAATGACCCTCGCCTGGCGGCGATGCTGGTGGCCGCGCAGGGGGAGGATGAAATTGCTACGGCGGCGAAACTGGCGGCTATTCTTGAGGAGCCACCGCGCGGTGGCAGCAGCGATCTGGCGCAGGCCTTTTCCCGCAATCAGGGGAACTGGCAGCAGCGGGCGCAGCAGCTTTGCCGGCGACTCAACGGCAAAGCCGGGTCGCCAGACAGCGCGGCTATCGCGCCTCTGTTAGCGCAGGCGTTTCCCGACAGGATCGCACGTCGTCGCGGTCTGGACGGGCGATATCAACTGGCCAATGGCATGGGGGCCATGCTGGACAGCGATGACGCCATGACGCGTCACGAATGGCTGATTGCGCCGTTACTGTTACAGGGTAGCCACTCCCCGGACGCGCGTATTTTACAGGCTATCGCGGTGGATATTGACGCCCTGACGCGTGCCTGTCCGCAGTTGGTCCAGCAATCCGATACCGTGGAATGGGATGAGGCTCAGGGCACGCTGAAGGCGTTTCGTCGCAGCCAGACAGGTAAACTGATCCTCGGCACCACGCCGCTGGCAAAACCGTCGGAAGAGGTGCTGCATCTGGCCATGCTGAACGGCATCCGGGACAAAGGTTTAGGGGTGTTGAACTGGACGCCAGAGGCGGAACAGTACCGTATTCGTCTTCACTGTGCCGCGCGCTGGCTACCAGAGTATGACTGGCCCGCGGTCGATGATGAGACATTGTTGGCCTCGCTTGAACGCTGGCTGCTGCCGCAAATGCACGGTGTACACTCGCTGCGTGCGCTAAAAGCGCTTGATGTTAAGGTCGCGTTACAGAATTTACTGGACTGGTCATTACGTCAACGTCTGGATAGTGAACTGCCAGGGCATTACACTGTGCCGACCGGAAGCCGGATTGCCATTCGTTATCACGAGGATAATCCTCCGGCGCTGGCGGTACGTATGCAGGAAATGTTTGGAGAGGCCACCACGCCTTCTGTGGCGCAAGGGCGCGTCTCTCTGGTGCTGGAGCTGTTGTCGCCAGCCCATCGCCCGTTACAGATTACCCGCGACCTGGGGGCATTCTGGGCGGGGAGCTACCGTGACGTGCAAAAAGAGATGAAGGGGCGGTATCCCAAACATGTCTGGCCGGAGGATCCGGCAAATACGGCACCGACACGACGGACGAAGAAGTATTCGTGACGGGTGTGGCTGGGAACGTGCGGCTTGATGCCCTCACCCGCAGGGTGCGGGAGAAAATACTAAAGACGTTCCTGTCTGGAAGGTCTTGCTGTTTACTTTGAGAGATTTCTTCTTTCACAGGCCAGTGGAAGAAAAGAGAATCGGGCCCTTGCGCCTGAAAGTTGCGGAGAAAAAGCATGGCGGGGAATGACCGCGAGCCAATAGGACGTAAGGGAAAACCAACGCGTCCGGCGAAAGAAAAGGTAAGCCGTCGTCGCCTCAGAGATGAGGACTATGACGATGACTATGAAGACGATTATGAGGATGAAGAACCGATGCCGCGTAAAGGGAAAGGCAAAGGGCGTAAGCCTCGGGGCAAGCGCGGCTGGTTCTGGCTGCTGCTGAAGCTGTTCATTGTATTTGTTGTGCTGATGGCGATTTACGGCGTCTATCTGGATCAGAAGATCCGTAGCCGTATCGACGGAAAAGTCTGGCAACTGCCTGCGGCGGTGTATGGCCGCATGGTGAACCTTGAGCCAGATATGTCCATCAGCAAGAACGAGATGGTGAAACTGCTGGAAGCCACCCAGTATCGTCAGGTGTCGAAAATGACGCGTCCTGGCGAATTTACCGTGCAGGCGAAAAGCATTGAGATGATCCGCCGTCCGTTTGATTTCCCGGACAGCAAAGAGGGCCAGGTGCGTGCGCGTCTGACCTTTGACGGCGATCGTCTGGACACCATCGAGAACATGGATAACAACCGTCAGTTCGGTTTCTTCCGTCTCGATCCGCGTCTGATCACCATGCTCTCGTCGGCGAACGGCGAACAACGTCTGTTCGTTGCCCGTAACGGCTTCCCGGACCTGCTGGTTGATACCCTGCTGGCAACCGAAGACCGCCACTTCTATGAGCATGATGGCATCAGCCTTTACTCGATTGGCCGTGCGGTGCTGGCTAACCTGACCGCCGGACGGACGGTGCAGGGGGCAAGTACTCTGACCCAGCAGCTGGTGAAGAACCTGTTCCTCTCCAGTGAACGCTCTTACTGGCGTAAAGCCAACGAAGCGTACATGGCCGTATTAATGGATGCGCGTTACAGCAAGGATCGTATCCTTGAGTTGTACATGAACGAGGTGTACCTCGGTCAGAGCGGGGATAACGAAATCCGCGGCTTCCCGCTGGCAAGTCTGTACTACTTTGGTCGTCCGGTGGAAGAGCTGAGCCTTGACCAGCAGGCGCTGCTGGTGGGCATGGTGAAAGGGGCGTCCATTTATAACCCGTGGCGTAACCCGAAACTGGCGCTGGAACGTCGTAACCTGGTGCTGCGTCTGCTGCAACAGCAGCAGGTGATTGACCAGGAGCTTTACGACATGCTGAGCGCACGTCCACTCGGCGTTCAGCCGCGCGGTGGCGTGATCTCACCTCAGCCTGCGTTTATGCAGCTGGTGCGTCAGGAGCTGCAAAGCAAGCTCGGTGATAAGGTGAAAGATCTCTCCGGCGTGAAGATCTTTACTACCTTCGATTCCGTGGCGCAGGAAGCCGCTGAAAAAGCTGCGGTGGAAGGCATCCCGGCGCTGAAGAAACAGCGTAAGCTGAGCGATCTTGAAACCGCGATGGTGGTGGTTGACCGTAACACCGGTGAAGTTCGCGCCATGGTGGGCGGTGCTGAGCCGCAGTTCGCAGGCTACAACCGTGCAATGCAGGCGCGACGTTCGATTGGTTCACTGGCAAAACCGGCAACCTATCTTACCGCCCTGAGTCAGCCTAACCAGTATCGCCTGAATACCTGGATTGCCGATGCGCCGATTTCCCTGCGCCAGCCTAACGGCCAGGTATGGTCTCCGCAGAACGACGATAAACAGTTCAGCGGCCAGGTCATGCTGGTGGATGCGTTGACCCGCTCGATGAACGTGCCAACGGTGAACCTGGGTATGGCGCTCGGTCTGCCGGCGATTGTCGACACCTGGCAGAAACTGGGTGTGCCGAAAGATCAGCTCCATCCTGTTCCGGCGATGATCCTGGGGGCGCTTAACCTGACGCCGATCGAAGTGGCTCAGGCGTTCCAGACCATTGCCAGCGGGGGTAACCGTGCACCGCTCTCTGCTCTGCGTTCGGTGATTGCTGAGGATGGCTCCGTGCTGTATCAGAGCTTCCCGCAAGCGGAACGTGCCGTGCCAGCGCAGGCGGCCTATATGACGTTGTGGACGATGCAGCAGGTTGTGCAGCGGGGGACCGGACGTCAACTGGGCGCGAAGTATCCGGGCCTGCATCTGGCAGGTAAAACCGGGACCACCAACAACAACGTGGATACCTGGTTCGCCGGTATCGATGGCCGTGAAGTGGTGATCACCTGGGTAGGTCGCGATAACAACCAGCCAACCAAACTGTATGGTGCAAGCGGGGCGATGTCGATTTACCAGCGCTATCTGGCGAATCAGTCTCCGGTACCGCTGAATCTGGTGGCGCCGGAAGATATCGTCGATATGGGCGTGGACGGTTCCGGTAACTTTGTCTGTGGCGGTGGTATGCGTACCTTGCCTGTCTGGACCACCAACCCGGATTCGCTGTGCCAGCAAAGCCAGCCAGAGCAACCGACGGGTAATCCGTTCGAGCAGTCTTCTCAGCCTCAGCAGCAGCCGCAACAACAGCCGCAGCAGCAGAATGAGAAAAAAGACAGCGACGGTGTCGCGGGCTGGATTAAAGATATGTTCGGCGGTAACTAACGCTTCACATCCCCCCGAAAGGGGGGATTTTTTTACCTGTACTTTCCATTTCCTTAACCCTCGTTTTCATTCTGATTAACCCTTCGTTTTCTCTTGTTTATTTCTTAAACCCTTAATTCTCGTAGGGCTGCTTACTGCTTGCTATGCAGCCAGCGTTTCGCATATTATTCTGCGGTCATAATAATAATTCTCGTTTACGTTATCATTCACTTTTCCATCAGAGATAAACATGGCGCTTTCCAATACTGCTCAGCCAATTCACACGTCGCTGCGAAAAATCGCGGTCGTCGTAGCCACAGCGGTTGCCGGCATGTCTACGTATGCACATGCGGCTGAAACCCAGAAAAAAGAAGAAACCATCACCGTCACTGCCGCGCCTGCCGCCCAGGAAAGTCCGTGGGGGCCTGCGCCAACGATCGCAGCAAAACGCACGGCAACGGCGACCAAAACCGATACCGCGATTGAAAAGACCCCGCAGTCTATTTCCGTGGTAACGCGTGATGAAATGGAACGCCGCCAGCCAGCGACCGTAAAAGAGGCGCTGGGCTATACGCCGAGCGTGTTTGCGACCCGCGGCAGCTCCACCACCTATGATGTGGTCTCAATTCGTGGTTTTACCGCGCCTTCGACGGTGAACACCAACCAGTATCTCGATGGCATGAAGCTGATGGGGAATAACTACTCCGAAGCTTCCATGGATCCGTACTTCCTTGAGCGCGTAGAAGTGATGCGCGGACCTACGTCTGTGCTCTACGGCAACAGCAATCCAGGCGGTATCGTCAGTATGGTGAGCAAACGCCCACTGACCGAGCCGCTGAAAGAAGTCCAGTTTAAAATGGGGACCAATAACCTGTGGCAAACGGGCTTCGATTTCAGTGATGCAATCGATGAAGATGGCGTGTGGTCGTACCGCCTGACCGGTCTTGGCAGTAGTCAGAACGCACAGCAGGAGATGTCAAAATCAACCCGCTATGCGATTGCGCCCTCCTTTAGCTGGCGTCCGGATGACAAAACCGATTTCACCTTCCTGAGCAATTTCCAGAACGATCCGGAAGCGGGCTACTACGGCTGGTTGCCACGGGAAGGGACCGTGGTGCCATACCGTGACGCAAACGGCAATGAGCATAAGATCCCAACCGATTTCAACGAAGGTGAAGCGGATAATAAGATGGCTCGTCGCCAGCAGTTGATTGGTTACAGCTTCTCGCATCAGTTTGATGACACGTTCACCGTGCGTCAGAATCTGCGTTACGCAAAAGTTCATACGCTCTACCGCTCTGTTTACGGCAATGGCTACGCTGAGCCTGGCAAAATTAACCGCGCTTATGTGCGTTCAGATGAAGATCTGAATATGTTCACCGTGGATACTCAGCTGCAGTCGACATTCGCGACGGGCGCCGTAGACCACACGTTGCTGACGGGCGTTGATTACTCGCGTATGCGTAATGATATCAATGCGCTGTACGGTTCCGCCGACCCTATTGATATCCAGAACCCGGATTACGGCAACGCGAACATCAACACCAACCTGCCATGGTCTAACTATTCCGTCGTTAACCGTAATGAACAGACCGGGCTCTATGCTCAGGATCAGGCGGAGTGGGATAAGTGGGTGCTGACGCTGGGCGGACGCTACGACTACGTGATGGCCTCAACGCTGACGCGCGGTACGGCCGATTCGCTGGCTGAAAACCACGACCAGGCTTTCACCTGGCGCGGGGGAATTAACTATCTCTTTGATAACGGTATTTCACCTTACTTCAGCTACAGCGAGTCGTTTGAGCCGGTATCGGGCGCCGATCGTAACGGCACACCGTTCGACCCTTCCCGCGGTAAGCAGTATGAAACGGGTGTGAAATACGCGCCGAAAGACCTGCCGGTTGTGGTCACCGCGTCGCTGTTCCAGCTGACGAAGGATAAAAACCTGACGGCGGATCCGAACGATCCAACGAATACTCACAGTATCCAGACCGGTGAGATCCGTTCTCGTGGTTTCGAACTGGAAGCGAAAGCAGCGGTTAACGCCAATATTAACGTGACCGCGGCGTACAGCTTTATTGATGCTGAGTACACCCATGACAGCACCTTTGAAGGTAAACGTCCGGCGGAAGTGCCGCGTAATCAGGCGTCATTGTGGGCAGATTACACCTTCACCGACACGGCCTTAAGCGGCCTGACGATTGGTGCCGGTACCCGTTACATCGGTAACACGGTGAGCTACTACTCAAGCGGCGACAAAAAAAATCAGCCGTTTAACGTCGCGAGCTACACCCTTGCCGATGCGATGGTGAAATACGATCTGGCCCGTCTGGGTCTGCCGGGGTCATCTGTGGCGGTGAACGTGAATAACCTGTTCGATCGGGAATATGTCTCCAGCTGCTATAAGGATTATGCATGCTACTGGGGTGCTGAACGTCAGGTTGTCGCCACCGCGACCTTCCGCTTCTAATCTCTCTTCGGGCACGGTTCGCCGTGCCCTTTTTATTTAAGTTGGCCGATATGCAGGATAATCAAACGCAATCCGACACCACCTTCACGCTCAATAATCTCTCCTTTCGCGTGCCCGGACGCACCCTGCTGCATCCGCTCTCTTTGACCTTCCCGGCAGGTAAAGTGACAGGCCTGATTGGTCACAACGGCTCTGGTAAATCAACCCTGCTCAAAATGCTTGGCCGCCATCAGCCGCCGTCAGAAGGCGATATCCTGCTGGACGGTCAGCCGCTGGAGAGCTGGAGCAGTAAAGCCTTTGCCCGCAAAGTGGCGTATCTGCCGCAGCAGTTGCCGCAGGCGGAGGGGATGACCGTGCGTGAACTGGTGGCGATTGGGCGTTATCCGTGGCACGGCGCGCTTGGCCGTTTCGGCGTGGCCGACAGAGAGAAAGTGGAAGAGGCGATTGCGCTGGTGGGGCTAAAACCGCTGGCCCACCGTCTGGTAGACAGCCTGTCAGGAGGGGAACGTCAGCGCGCGTGGATAGCAATGCTGGTGGCCCAGGACAGCCGCTGCCTGCTGCTCGACGAACCGACCTCTGCGCTGGACATTGCCCATCAGGTCGACGTGCTTGCGCTGGTGCATCGTTTAAGCCAGCAGCGCGGTCTGACGGTTATCGCGGTCCTGCATGATATCAACATGGCCGCGCGTTACTGCGATTACCTCGTTGCCCTGCGCGGCGGTGAAATGATCGCCCAGGGGACGCCGTCTGAACTGATGCGCAGTGAAACGCTGGAACACATTTACGGTATTCCAATGGGGATTTTGCCTCACCCTGCCGGGGCTGCACCGGTGAGCTTTGTGTACTGATGCTGGATTCTATGTTGATGAGTCGCCGTCGTCTGCTGACGGCACTGGCGCTTTCACCGCTGCTGTTAAAAATGAATAACGCGCGTGCGGCTGCGGTCGATCCACACCGCATTGTGGCGCTGGAATGGTTGCCGGTAGAGCTGATGATGGCGCTGGGCGTTACGCCCTATGGCGTGGCGGATATTCCTAACTACAGGCTATGGGTGAATGAGCCGAGGCTACCGGACTCGGTAATCGACATCGGCCTGCGCACCGAGCCAAACCTCGAACTGCTCACCCAGATGAAGCCGTCATTCCTGTTCTGGTCTGCAGGTTACGGCCCGTCAGAAGAGACAATGGCACGGATTGCGCCCGGCCGGGGTTTCTCCTTCAGCGACGGTAAAAATCCGCTGGCGATGGCGAAAAACTCCCTCCACGAGATGGCACAGTTCCTTAACCGTGAGGTTGAGGCCAAAAAACATCTCGACGATTTTGATGCTCTGATTAACACCCTGAAGCCGCGTTTTGCTCACCGGGGCGATCGCCCGCTGCTGATGGTGACGCTGCTGGATGCCCGCCATATGCTGGTCTTTGGGAAAAACTGCCTGTTCCAGGACGTGCTCGACAGTTTTGGTATTCGTAATGCCTGGGAAGGGGAGATGACCTTCTGGGGCAGCACCGCCGTGGGGATTGACCGTCTTGCGGCATTTCGCGATGTCGATGTGTTGTGCTTTGACCACGGCAACGAGCGGGAGATGCAAACCCTGATGGCGACGCCGCTCTGGCAGGCAATGCCGTTTGTGCGCGAAAAACGGTTCCTGCGCGCACCTGCGGTATGGTTCTACGGAGCGACGCTTTCTGCCATGCACTTTGCCCGCGTGCTGGACAACGCGCTGGGAGGCCAGGCATGAGTAAGCGTATTGCCCGTTTCCCGGCACTGTTACTTTGCCTCATTTTCCTGTGCGCGCTGGCATTGACCTGGTTCAATCTGTCGACGGCCTTACCGCGCGACCAGTGGCGTGGGGCGCTGGTGACGCCAGATATCGATAATATTCAGCAAATGCTGTTCCACTACAGTCTGTTGCCGCGCCTTTCGATTTCGCTGCTGGTCGGTGCGGGATTAGGGCTGGTGGGCGTTTTATTCCAGCAGGTACTGCGTAACCCTCTGGCCGAGCCGACGACGCTTGGCGTGGCGACCGGGGCACAGCTTGGGATCACGATTACCATACTCTGGGCGTTGCCAGGGGCATTGACCTCGCAGTTTGCTGCCCTCGCCGGTGCGTGTGTGGTGGGCGCGCTGGTATTCGGCGTCGCCTGGGGCAAACGTCTCTCCCCCGTCACGCTTATTCTTGCGGGGCTGGTGGTGAGCCTGTACTGCGGCGCGATTAATCAGCTGCTGGTGCTGTTCCATCACGATCAGCTGCAGAGCATGTTCCTCTGGAGCACCGGTACGCTCACCCAGACCGACTGGAGCGTCGTGCAGCGTCTGTGGCCGCAGCTCGTCGGTGGCGTCGTGTTGACGCTGCTGCTCTTGCGCCCGCTGACGTTGATGGGTCTTGACGATGGCGTGGCGCGTAATCTGGGGCTGGCGTTGTCGCTGGCCCGTCTGGGGGCGCTGACGCTGGCAATTGTGCTCAGTGCCCTGCTGGTAAATGCGGTAGGCATCATCGGGTTTATCGGACTGTTTGCGCCGCTGCTGGCAAAAATGCTCGGTGCGCGCCGCCTGCTGGCGCGCCTGATGTTAGCCCCGCTGATTGGCGCGTTGATCCTCTGGCTTTCCGATCAAATCATTCTCTGGCTGGCGCGCGTCTGGATGGAAGTGTCTACCGGTTCGATGACGGCGCTTATCGGTGCACCGCTGCTGCTGTGGCTGCTGCCGCGTCTGCGCAGTATCAGCGCGCCAGCGATGGATGCTGGCGATAAGGTCTATGCTGAGCGCCAGTCAGTGCTGGGGTTCAGCCTTGCCGGGCTGGCAGTGCTGATTGTTATCTCATTTGCCGCGCTCGCTTTCGGACGCGATGCGGTGGGCTGGCACTGGGCGTCTGGGGAGCTGCTTAACGAACTCATGCAGTGGCGCTGGCCGCGCATTCTCTCGGCGTTAATCGCCGGGGTCATGCTGGCGGTGGCGGGCTGTATTATCCAGCGTCTGACCGGTAACCCGATGGCCAGCCCGGAGGTTCTGGGTATCAGTTCTGGGGCCGCCTTTGGCGTGGTCCTGATGCTGTTCCTGGTGTCGGGAAATGCCTTCGGCTGGTTGATGCCTGCCGGGAGCGTTGGCGCGGCGGTGACGCTGCTGATCATCCTCATTGCCTCCGGGCGTGGCGGGTTTTCCCCTCACCGGATGCTGCTTGCCGGGATGGCGCTCAGCACGGCATTTACCATGCTGCTGATGATGCTGCAGGCGAGTGGCGATCCGCGTATGGCCAAGATCCTGACCTGGATCTCCGGTTCAACGTACAGCGCCACCGCCAGCCAGGTCGTGCATTCCGGGATTGCAATGATCGTATTGCTGGCGATGGTGCCGCTGTGCCGTCGCTGGATGACCATTCTGCCGCTGGGCGGCGAGACCGCGCGTGCGGTGGGGATGGCCCTGGCGCCGTCCCGTATCGGGTTACTGCTGCTGGCCGCATGCCTCACGGCAACGGCCACCATGACCATCGGCCCGCTGAGTTTTGTCGGCTTAATGGCGCCGCACATTGCCAGAATGATGGGCTTTCGTCGCACGATGCCGCACATTGTGATGTCGGCGCTGACGGGGGGCGTAATACTGGTGGTGGCTGACTGGCTGGGGCGGATGGTGCTGTTCCCGTACCAGATACCTGCCGGGTTGCTGTCGACGTTTATCGGTGCGCCGTACTTTATCTATTTGTTGAGAAAGCAAAGCAGGTAGAAGGGCGGTGGGGTATTGCCCTCTCCCGGTGGAGAGGGCAGCAGATCGTTTCTGTCTTACAACTTCGCAAAGACCCTGCGCGCAGCATCGATAGTCTTATTGATATCGTCTTCGCTGTGCGCGACGGACATAAAGCCTGCTTCAAACGCGGATGGTGCCAGGTAGACGCCTTCTTCCAGCATCAGATGGAAGAAGCGCTTGAAGCGTTCAACGTCACACTTCACCACATCCTGATAGCAGGTCACGGTTTTCGCATCGGTGAAGAAAATCCCGAACATCCCACCAACGTGGTTTACCACCAGAGGAATACCGGTTTCTTGCGCGGCCTCCAGCAGGCCGTTGGCCAGTTGAGATGTCAGATCGGTCAGGGTTTCGTGAATACCCGGCTGCGCGACTTCGGTCAGACAGGCGAAACCTGCGGCCATCGCAATCGGGTTGCCGGAAAGGGTACCCGCCTGGTAGACCGGGCCAGTCGGCGCCAGCGCTTCCATCACCTCTTTACGTCCCCCGAATGCACCGACAGGCATGCCGCCGCCGATGATTTTGCCAAGGCACGTCAGGTCCGGCTCTACGCCGTAGTAAGACTGTGCCCCCGCCAGCGCGACGCGGAAGCCGGTCATCACTTCGTCGATGATCAGCAGAGCGCCAAACTCATCGCACAGGGCGCGCAGACCCGGCAGGAACTCCGGCTGCGGAGGAATGCAGTTCATGTTGCCTGCGACAGGTTCAACGATGATGCAGGCAATCTCCTGCGGATACTGCTCGAAGGCTGCCCGAACGGTGTTCAGATCGTTATAGGTGCAGGTCAGGGTATGCTTCGCAAAGTCAGCCGGTACGCCCGGTGAGTTCGGCTGACCGAGGGTCAGCGCGCCGGAGCCGGCTTTTACCAGCAGGCAGTCCGCATGACCGTGGTAGCAGCCTTCAAATTTGATGATCTTGTCGCGGCCGGTAAAGCCACGTGCCAGGCGGATCGCGCTCATGGTGGCCTCGGTACCGGAGTTCACCATACGCACCATGTCCATTGTCGGGACCAGTTCGGTGACCAGTTCCGCCATTTTCACTTCCATCTCGGTTGGCGCGCCGAAGCTCAGGCCGCGCTGGGCGGCTTCGATCACCGCATTGCGGATAGCAGGATGGTTGTGACCCAGCACCATCGGACCCCAGGAGCCGACATAATCGATATAGGCTTTGCCATCGACATCATACAGATACGCGCCGTCAGCACGTTCGATAAACAGCGGCGTACCGCCTACGCCGGTAAAGGCGCGAACAGGCGAATTCACGCCACCTGGGATAAGCTCGCGGGCTGCACTGTAGAGGTTTTCAGACTTGCTCATGGCGTCGTTCCTGGTTCGTATAAAATGATTAAGCACACTATTCTAAGTGATCCTCGGAAGGTAATGAAATTTTTGCCCCCTTTCATGCCCAAACAATTGTTAAGTATTTTTCACGGGATGATATTACGCACTCTGGTAAAATCCCTGCGGTTATTTGTATGACGAAAAGAAACGGTAATGAAAGCAGACACTCATTCTTATACTGAACAGCAGTTCAGACGTGCGCAGCACCGTATCAGCATCCGGCGCTTGCTTAATCGTGATAAAACGCCGCTGGCTATCCTGCTGGCTGCTGCCGTGGTCGGCGCAGTTGCCGGGCTGGTGGGTATCGCCTTCGAAAAAGCGGTTAACGCGATAATGAACTGGCGAATTGGAACCGTGGCGGGTTTTGCCTATAGCGGTGGATGGGTATGGGTGTGGGCCTTTGGCTTATCTGCGCTGTTTGCCATGGTGGGCTATTTCCTGGTCCGTAAATTTGCGCCGGAAGCGGGCGGTTCCGGGATCCCTGAAATAGAAGGCGCACTGGAAGAGCTGAGGCCGGTTCGCTGGTGGCGCGTCATCCCGGTAAAATTTATCGGTGGCATGGGAACGCTCGGGGCAGGCATGGTGCTCGGGCGCGAAGGGCCAACGGTGCAGCTGGGCGGAAACGTTGGGCGTATGGTCGGCGATCTTTTTCGCATGCGCAGCGCGGAGGCGCGACATACACTGCTGGCAACGGGGGCGGCGGCCGGCCTTTCGGCGGCGTTCAACGCACCGCTGGCGGGGATCCTGTTCATTATTGAAGAGATGCGGGCACAGTTTCGCTACAACCTGATCTCGATAAAAGCGGTATTCACCGGCGTCATTATGTCGAGCATTGTCTTTCGCATTTTTAATGGCGAAGGTGCGGTGATTGAGGTGGGGAAACTGACCAATGCGCCGGTGAATACGCTGTGGCTGTACCTGATCCTCGGCATGATTTTTGGCGTGGTCGGCCCGCTGTTTAACACGCTTATCTTACGCGCTCAGGATATGTTCCAGCGCATTCACGGTGGGAATACCACCCGCTGGGTATTGATCGGCGGACTGCTGGGCGGCGGCTGCGGCGTGCTCGGCTTCATTGAGCCCAATGCCGCAGGCGGTGGCTTCGGGCTGATACCGATTGCCGCGGCGGGTAATTTCAGCATTGGTCTGTTGCTGTTCATGTTTATTTCACGGGTGATTACCACCGTATTGTGCTTCTCCTCCGGTGCGCCTGGCGGTATTTTTGCCCCGATGCTGGCGCTGGGTACGCTTCTGGGAACCGCGTTTGGCATGGTCGCTGCTGCCGGATTTCCGGCCTATCATCTGGACGCCGGGACCTTTGCTATTGCCGGAATGGGCGCGCTGCTGGCGGCGTCCCTGCGTGCGCCGTTGACCGGCATCGTGCTGGTTCTGGAGATGACGGATAATTACCAGCTCATTTTGCCAATGATCATTACCTGTCTCGGCGCGACACTATTAGCCCAATTCCTGGGTGGAAAACCGCTATACTCCACCATTCTTGCCCGTACCCTGGCAAAACAAGAGGCCGAGCGGGCCCCGACGCAGAATACTTGAATGAATTACCAGGGTATTAGATAATGACATAAAGAATTGGGTGAATTTTACCCAATAGCAGTAGCAGTATTCATGGGAGCATAAGATGAGTGATGACGTAGCGTTGCCGCTGGAATTTACCGAAGCAGCAGCCAACAAAGTGAAAACCCTGATTGCCGACGAGGACAATCCGGATCTGAAACTGCGTGTCTATATTACCGGTGGCGGCTGCAGCGGCTTCCAGTATGGTTTTACCTTTGACGATCAGGTCAACGACGGCGATATGACTATCGAGAAGCAGGGCGTTGCGCTGGTGGTTGACCCGATGAGCCTGCAGTACCTGGTGGGTGGTTCGGTGGATTACACTGAAGGCCTGGAAGGTTCGCGCTTCGTTGTGACTAACCCGAACGCGACAAGTACCTGTGGATGTGGCTCTTCGTTCAGCATCTGACAGGGATGCAGTCGTAAGCCCGGTAAGCGTAGCGCCACCGGGCTTATAAACAACGCTTATCGTGCATTATCATCCAGCGCAAATGTCGGCAGCTTCAGATGCCAGCGTATCGCCGCTAACCGTATCCCCAGCGTGACCACCATACCCAGCATAGCTGCATTTTCTAGCGGCATCGCAAAGGTGTAATACGCCGTCGCGTGAACAATCCCACCAATAATACACGCCGTGGCATAGATTTCGGTACGCAGGATCATGGGAACTTCACGCGCCAGAATGTCGCGAATAATCCCGCCGCCGACCCCGGTTAACACGCCCATGCAGATGGCCACCATCGGGCCCGTTCCCGCATTGAAGGCTTTATTGACCCCGATGCCCACAAAGACGGCCAGACCGACGGCATCCAGTACCGGGAGTATCCATTTCGGTAACCGGCGGGGCTGGCGAACCAACACGATGGTCAACAGACAGGTGACCATCGCCACCACCAGATCGGTTGGATCTTTTACCCAAAATACCGGGCCATTCGCCAGGGCCATATCACGTATCGTCCCGCCACCCACGGCGGTGACCACGCCCAGCACCAGCACGCCAAACGGATCCATGCGCAGTTTTCCGGCGAGTAAAACGCCGGAGATAGCAAAAACGGCTGTGCCAAGAATATCCAGCCAATAAACGAGCATCGTTAAATCCTCGAGCGGGGTATGTTGTTAGTGACTCTCTGCCAGCACGGCACAGAGCTGTTTTGCGGCGAGGATAATACGCGGGCTGGCGCGTTCAAACCAGTCACTGGTGAGGGGGATCACCGGTATTTTTAGCTGACGTTGCCAGAATTGTTCAATTTTAGGAATCTCGCTCGCATTTCCGACCACCACGATGGCCTGTGGCTGGCGTGCGAGCACCTGTTCCCGGCTGACCTGAGGCCACGGCACCCGGCTGGCTGCAAAGATGTTTTCACCGCCGCAGATTTCCAGCACCTGATTCTGAATGGATCCTTTCCCGGTGGTGAACAGCGGCTGGCTGCCAAACTGCAGGAAGATGCGTTTTTTGACGGGGGTATCATAGCGGGATTTCAGTGCGGCATAGTCGCTGAGCATCTGTTTCGCGGCATTCTCGGCTTTTGCTGGGGTAGGGCTGTAGGGGGCCAGAGAACGCAGTGCCTGAGCGACCTGCTCAATGCTCACCGCATCAATCCACATCACCTTGATCCCAAGCGAGGAGAGCTGGTTGACCTGCCGCTCGGCGTTACCGCCGCGCCAGGCGAGCACGAGATCGGGTTTAAGCGCCACGATGCGCTCAATGTTCATCCCTTGCCAGGTCGCCACCTGTTCAATATGGGCCGCTTGCGGAGGGTAATCCGAAAAGCTGCTCACGCCGACAGGCGTGATCCCGGCGGCAAAGGCCAGTTCGGTGTTTGCCGGAGAGAGCGTAATCACACGCGGCGCGGCAAATAGCCATGCCGGTGCGAGAAAAAGCAGGGCGACCAGCGCCCTGATGTATGGGTTACCCACGAGCCAGTTTCTGCACCAGGCGCTCCACCATCACGGTGGACTGTTTTGCCGCAACGGTCAGGAACTCGTCGAAGCTGATATGAGACTGCTGGTCAGCCACGTCGGAGATGGCGCGAACCACCACGAACGGAACGTTGAAGTTATGGCAAACGTGAGCAATGGCGGTCGCTTCCATCTCAACGGCAACGGCCTGAGGGAAGTTATGACGAATTTTCGCCAGGCCGACGGAGCCATTGATGAACGCATCACCGCTGACGATCAGGCCGCGTACCGCGTTGAGGTTCAGCTCAGCGATGCAGCTTTCAGCCGCCGCAATCAGTTTGTCATCGGCTTTAAACCCGGCCGGGCAACCCGGAAGCTGACCGTATTCGTAGCCGAATGCGGTAACGTCTGCATCGTGGTAACGCGCTTCATCGGAAACAACGATATCACCGACTTTCAGCGTCGACGCCAGGCCGCCTGCAGAACCGGTGTTAATGATAACGTCCGGCTTGCAGCGTTCGAGCAGCAGGGTCGCGCCCAGCGCAGCAGCAACCTTACCGATGCCTGATTTCAGCAGAGCGACGTCAACGCCATTCAACTGGCCGGTATAGATCTCACAGCCACCGAGGGAGAGAGTCTGACGGTTCTCAATTTTGTCACGCAGCAGCGTAACTTCTTCTTCCATTGCACCAATAATGCCGATTTTCATAGATTTACTCGCGATGTGCCTTGTTAAGATGCATAGTCTATCATGCGGTTAAGAGGAAACGCATTCTCACGCGGGGGAGCACATGTCACCAATCGATTTTCGCACCAAAATTAACTGGCACCGACGTTTCCGTTCGCCGCAGGGCGACAAGAGCGAGCATGAGATCCTGCGTATCTTCGAAAGCGATCGCGGGCGGATCATAAACTCGCCGGCAATCCGTCGGTTACAGCAAAAAACCCAGGTGTTTCCGCTTGAACGTAACGCTGCGGTGCGTACGCGCTTAACGCATTCTATGGAAGTTCAGCAGGTTGGCCGCTACATTGCCAAAGAGATCTTAAGCCGTCTCAAAGAGCAGCAGCTCCTCGAAACCTATGGGCTGAATGAGCTGACCGGGCCGTTTGAGAGCATCGTTGAGATGGCCTGCCTGATGCATGACATCGGTAACCCGCCCTTTGGTCATTTTGGCGAAGCCGCCATAAATGACTGGTTTAAACAGCGGCTTTATCCTGCTGATGCGGTAAGCCAGCCTCTGAGCGATGACCGCTGCCTGGTGCGGGATTTACGCCTGCGCGAAGGTGAAGACGCGCTGAACGACCTGCGGCGTAAAGTCCGTCACGACCTCTGTCACTTCGAAGGCAATGCGCAGGGGATCCGGCTGGTCCACTCCCTGATGCGTATGAACCTGACCTGGGCCCAGGTGGGGTGCATCCTGAAATATACGCGACCGGCCTGGTGGATGGGCGAGACGCCCGCGTCGCACAGTTATTTGATGAAAAAGCCGGGCTATTATCTTTCTGAAGAAGCCTATATAGAGCGCCTGCGTAAAGAACTTTCTCTGACACCAAACGGCCGCTTCCCCTTAACCTGGATTATGGAAGCTGCCGACGACATTTCATATTGTGTTGCCGACCTGGAAGACGCCGTTGAGAAAAGAATATTCAGCGTCGAAGAACTTTATCAGCATCTTTATGAGGCCTGGGGAACGCATGAAAAAGGCTCGCTGTTTGCTCAGGTTGTCGAAAATGCCTGGGAGAAATCGCGTTCAAATACATTAAGCCGCAGCACGGAAGATCAGTTCTTTATGTATTTACGGGTCAATACATTAAATAAACTGGTGCCTTATGCCGCCTCGCGCTTTATAGACAACCTGCCGTTAATTTATAGCGGCGAATTCAACCATGCGTTGCTGGAAGATGACAGCAGCTTTAGCCAGCTTCTTGAGCTCTATAAAAACGTGGCCGTGCGTCATGTTTTCAGCCATCCGGATGTTGAACAGCTTGAGCTGCAGGGATACAGGGTTATCAGTGGGTTACTCGAAATCTATCGGCCTCTGCTGCAATTATCCGTCGACGAGTTCAGCGAACTGGTGGAAAAAGAGCGCGTACGGCGAATACCGATTGAATCCCGGCTTTATCAGAAACTTTCAACCCGCCACCGTCTGGCTTATGTCGAAGCCATCGGCAAGCTGGATCGTCAGTCGCCCCAGTGGCCGGTGATGGAATATTATTATCGCTGCCGTCTTATCCAGGACTATATCAGCGGGATGACAGATTTGTATGCCTGGGATGAATACCGCAAGCTCATGGCGGTGGAATAAGCACGGAGTTTTGTAAAGACGGCCAATAAATTTTTACCTTTTCCATAAACTTATGGCCGGAACTAAGCGGTATAAAATGAATCTGAGTTACACAGCAATTTTGCGTTATCTGTAAATCGAGATTAAGACACATGAAAAAAACCACATTAGCAATGAGTGCACTGGCTCTGAGTTTAGGTTTAGCGCTGTCTCCTCTGACTGCTACTGCAGCTGAGACCGCATCGTCGGCAGCGACCGCGCAGCAGATGCCAAGCCTGGCACCGATGCTCGAAAAAGTGATGCCATCGGTGGTGAGTATTAACGTTGAGGGCAGCACAACCGTCAATACGCCGCGTATGCCGCGTAACTTCCAGCAGTTCTTTGGTGATAACTCACCTTTCTGCCAGGACGGTTCGCCATTCCAGAGCTCCCCGTTCTGTCAGGGCGGTGGTGCAGGGGATGACACCCAGGGGGGTGGCCAGCAGCAGAAATTCATGGCGCTTGGCTCGGGTGTGATTATCGATGCGGCGAAAGGCTACGTCGTGACCAACAACCACGTTGTTGATAACGCCAACAGCATTAAGGTCCAACTGAGCGACGGGCGTAAATTTGATGCCAAAGTGGTCGGGAAAGACCCGCGCTCCGATATCGCGTTGATCCAGATTCAGGATCCGAAAAACCTGACGGCGATTAAAATTGCCGACTCCGATGCGCTGCGTGTCGGTGATTATACCGTCGCTATCGGTAACCCGTTCGGTCTGGGTGAAACCGTAACCTCGGGGATTGTTTCCGCGCTGGGTCGTAGCGGCCTCAACGCCGAAAACTATGAAAACTTCATCCAGACGGATGCCGCCATCAACCGGGGTAACTCCGGCGGTGCGCTGGTGAACCTGAACGGTGAGCTGATTGGTATCAACACCGCGATCCTTGCACCAGACGGTGGCAATATCGGGATCGGCTTTGCTATCCCAAGTAACATGGTGAAAAACCTGACCGCGCAGATGGTGCAGTATGGCCAGGTGAAACGCGGTGAACTGGGGATTCTGGGTACCGAACTGAATTCCGAACTGGCTAAGGCGATGAAAGTTGATGCCCAGCGCGGCGCATTTGTCAGCCAGGTGATGCCAAACTCCTCCGCGGCGAAAGCGGGCATTAAAGCGGGTGATGTTATCACCTCCCTGAACGGGAAACCGATCAGCAGCTTTGCCGCGCTGCGTGCTGAAGTGGGCTCCATGCCGATTGGCAGCAAAGTCACCCTCGGCCTGCTGCGTGACGGTAAACCGGTTAACGTGAGCCTGGAACTGCAGCAGAGCAGCCAGAATCAGGTTGATTCCAGCACCATCTTCAGCGGCATTGAAGGCGCCGAGATGAGCAATAAAGGTCAGGACAAAGGCGTTGTGGTAAACAACGTTAAAGCGAACAGCCCGGCTGCGCGCATTGGCCTGAAAAAAGGCGATGTGATCATGGGTGCGAACCAGCAGCCAGTGAAAAACATTGCTGAACTGCGCAAAATTCTGGACAGCAAACCTTCCGTGCTGGCGTTGAATATTCAGCGTGGTGATACCTCAATTTACTTGCTGATGCAGTAATCCTCTCAGGCCCCTGTTTCAAATGAGCAGGGGCTTTTCACCTTTCTGTGACCTTTTCCACAACTCCATACTTCTCCCTTTCACTTTGTGCATTCGCACAATGCAGCGGTAGCTGAACTTCCCTATGCTTGAGCTCTGCTCACAGGAGGGTTACATGGCTGGCTGGCATCTCGATACCAAAATGGCGCAGGATATTGTGGCACGCACCATGCGCATCATTGATACCAATATCAACGTAATGGATGCCCGTGGGCGCATTATTGGCAGTGGCGATCGTGAGCGTATTGGGGAATTGCACGAAGGGGCGCTGCTGGTGCTCTCCCAGGGGCGGGTGGTGGACATCGACGATGCGGTGGCGAAACACCTGCACGGTGTCCGTCAGGGCATCAATTTACCGCTGCGTCTTGAGGGGGAAATTGTTGGCGTTATCGGCCTGACCGGCGAGCCGGAGTCGCTGCGAAAATATGGCGAACTGGTCTGTATGACGGCGGAGATGATGCTTGAGCAGTCGCGCCTGATGCATCTGCTCGCCCAGGA
Source organism: Enterobacter sp. R-25 (assembly GCF_049913205.1). Classification (NCBI taxonomy): domain Bacteria; kingdom Pseudomonadati; phylum Pseudomonadota; class Gammaproteobacteria; order Enterobacterales; family Enterobacteriaceae; genus Enterobacter; species Enterobacter sp. R-25. The sequence continues at coordinate 817,491 of NZ_CP183982.1, forward strand.
CAGCCGTCTGCGTGAAGAGCTGGTGATGAACCTGATTCAGGCGGATGAGCATACCCCTGCACTCAATGAATGGGCGCAGCGCCTGGGAATCGATCTGAATCAACCGCGCGTCGTGGCGGTAATTGAGGTGGACAGCGGCCAGCTTGGCGTCGACAGTGCGATGGCTGAGCTGCAGCAGCTGCAAAATGCGCTGGCGACACCGGAACGCGATAACCTGGTGGCGATTGTCTCTCTGACGGAAATGGTGGTGCTCAAGCCCGCGCTGAACGCGTTCGGGCGCTGGGATGCAGAAGATCATCGTCGTCGCGTGGAGCAGTTGATTGCCCGCATGAAGGAGAATGGTCAGCTTCGTTTTCGCGTCGCGCTGGGCAATTACTTCACCGGTCCGGGCAGTATTGCCCGCTCCTGGCGTACTGCCCGCACCACCATGATGGTGGGTAAGCAGCGGATGCCGGAAAGCCGCAGTTATTTCTACCAGGATCTGATGCTGCCGGTGCTGCTCGACAGCCTGCGCGGTGGCTGGCAGGCCAATGAGCTGGCACGTCCGTTAGCGCGCCTCAAGGCGATGGACAACAACGGTCTGCTGCGTCGGACGCTGCAGGCGTGGTTCCGTCATAACGTACAGCCGCTGGCAACGTCGAAAGCGCTGTTTATACATCGCAATACGCTGGAATATCGACTGAACCGGATTTCGGAGCTGACAGGGCTGGATCTGGGGAGCTTTGACGACAGGCTGCTGCTTTATGTGGCGTTACAGCTCGATGAGCAGAGATGAGTGGAATACGGCCTGATGCCCTTACGCCATCCCTTTCCACGGGAGAGGGCGCAAACACTAAAACGGCAATCAAAGATTGCCGTTTTAAGTTTATTTCCGGGTAAGCTTTTCAAGATCCGCTTCGATTTCGCTAATCTTGTTGGTGACTACGCTTTCAAGGTGACGCAGATCGTCGAGGATCTTACGTTTGAGATCGACTTCAGTGCGGTCGCGCTGACAGATCTGATCGAGTTCATCGATCACATAGCGCAGATTAGGGCTGATTTCCTGAACTTCTTTGTATCCCTGTCCTACACCGTCAGCGACGACGGTCTTACGCTGGCGTGGATATTTAAACTTCACGCTCTTGGCGAAAAACTCTCCTTTGTCCTTGTGAAAATAGATTTTCAGAATGTCGTTATTAGCTTCCTGGCGAAGGCTGTAACGATCAATTTCATCAGGATTGGTAATGCCCAGACTTTTCAGATTATCGTACATAGCGGTACCCTTGATCTCAACATAACCTTTGAATAATTAACGAAAAAATCTATTTTCGCCACCCTCAGATATGAAAAAAGCGGGGTGGCCCCCGCTTTTTGTTATATCCGATTAATCGATGGTGCGCAGCAACTCATTGATGCCCACCTTACCGCGGGTTTTCGCATCAACTTTCTTCACGATAACCGCACAGTACAGGCTGTACTTGCCATCTTTTGACGGCAGGTTGCCGGAGACCACAACGGAACCGGCCGGCACGCGACCGTAGTGAATTTCACCGGTCTCACGATCGTAAATACGGGTACTCTGACCGATGTAAACGCCCATCGAGATAACGGAGCCTTCCTCAACGATCACGCCTTCCACCACTTCAGAGCGCGCGCCGATGAAGCAGTTATCTTCGATGATGGTTGGGTTAGCCTGCAGTGGCTCCAGTACACCACCGATACCCACGCCGCCGGACAGGTGAACGTTTTTACCGATCTGCGCGCAGGAGCCGACGGTTGCCCAGGTATCCACCATGGAGCCTTCGTCTACGTAAGCACCGATGTTAACGTAGGAGGGCATCAGCACGGTGTTACGCGCGATGAACGCACCCTGACGTACGGCCGCTGGCGGTACTACGCGGAAGCCTTCTTTCTGGAAGCGAGCTTCGTCGTAGTCAGCGAATTTCATAGGGACTTTATCGAAGTAGCGGCTTTCTGCTCCGTCGATAACCTGGTTATCATTGATACGGAAAGAGAGCAGCACGGCTTTCTTCAGCCATTGATGAGTTACCCACTGACCGTCGATTTTTTCTGCTACACGTAGCGCGCCGGAATCCAGCAGAGAAATAACCTGATTAACCGCTTTACGGGTAACGGTATCCACATTTGCCGGAGTAATCTCGGCGCGACGCTCAAAAGCGGACTCAATAACGTTCTGTAACTGCTGCATTGTTTACTCTTTCCATTTCACTAAAAAACACGTCACCCTTTATCGTTTGGATTGAGGGCTGCTGTCAACCGTTGTTGCACTTCAAGTTGCAGGTCATTATTAAGGGCACGCCGGTCGGCGGTGGCGATTATAAATAAATCTTCTACTCGTTCGCCAATGGTTGTAATTCTGGCGCCGTGAAGCGAAATTCCCAGATCGGCAAAAACCTGGCCGACGCGGGCGAGCAGCCCTGGCTGGTCGAGCGCGATCAGCTCCAGGAACGATTTACGATCGGTGTGGGTCGGCAGGAAATTGACCTCGGTATCGACGGTAAAGTGGCGTAATTTCGACGGCTGACGACGCGGCTGCGGTGGCTGCCAGCTGCGCTGGGTGATCGCCTGTTCCAGGCCAAAACGTATCCCTTCATGGCGGTCCGACGACAGCGGGCTTCCGTCTGGCTCCAGCACAATAAAGGTGTCCATCGCCATGCCGTCCCGGGTGGTGAAAATCTGCGCGTCGTGAACGCTCAGGTTACGCCTGTCCAGTTCGGCACAAACCGCAGCAAACAGATAAGGCCGATCCGGACTCCAGATAAAGATCTCGGTACCGCCGCGCGTGGCCTGCGGACTGAGGAGGATCATCGGCTGCGATAAATCATGCTGAAGCAGATGTCGCGCATGCCAGGCAAGCTGGTTTGGGCTGTGGCGGACAAAATAGTTGGCACGACAGCGCGCCCAAATCTGATGCAGCGCCTCTTCATCAATGTTATCCATCCGCAACAGCGCCAGCGCCTGCAGCTGATGATGGCGTACACGCTCGCGCATGTCCGGGGTGTTTTGCATCCCGCGGCGCAGCTGTTTTTCGGTGGCAAAGTACAACTCGCGCAACAGGCTTTGCTTCCAGCTGTTCCACAGCGTTTCGTTGGTGGCACAAATATCGGCTACCGTCAGGCAGACCAGATAGCGCAGGCGGTTTTCCGTCTGAACCTCTTCTGCAAACTGCTTGATGACCTCCGGATCCTGAATGTCACGACGCTGCGCGGTGACGGACATCAGCAGGTGATGGCGTACCAGCCAGGCAACCAGCTGCGTCTCGCGAGAGTTCAGTCCATGCAGTTCGGCAAATTTCAGCACGTCCTGCGCGCCGAGCACCGAGTGGTCACCGCCGCGACCTTTGGCGATGTCGTGGAACAGGGCGGCAATCAGGATCAGTTCCGGGTGGGTCAGACGTGGCCACAGTTCGACGCACAGTGGGTGACGTGAGCGTGTCTCTTCTCTGGCAAAGCTCTCCAGCTTGAGCATGACGCGGATCGTGTGTTCATCCACCGTATAGGCGTGGAACAGATCGAACTGCATCTGCCCGACGATATGTGACCACTGTGGCATATAGGCCCACAGCACGCTGTGGCGATGCATCGGCAGAAGCCCACGGCTGACGGCACCCGGATGGCGCAACATACTGAGAAAAAGGGATCGGGCTTCCGGGATATAGCACAGTGGCTGCGTCAGATGACGGCGCGCATGGCGCAGATGACGCAGCGTTGTGGAGTAGATCCCGGTGATCGTGCTATTGCGAACCATGGTGTAGAACATCCGCAGGATCGCTTCCGGCTCACGGATAAACAGCGTTTCGTCGCGCAGATCGATAAGCGTGCCGCGCAGCTGGAATTCATCATCGATCGGCCGCGGTTTTTCGTCCGCCGTCAGGGCCAGGATCGCTTCGTCGAACAGCTGCAGCAGCATCTGGTTCAGTTCAGTGACGCGACGGGTAACGCGGAAGAAATCCTTCATCATGTGCTCAACCGGCTCGTTACCTTCACCGCGGTAGTTGAGGCGCTGCGCCACGCTGAGCTGACGGTCAAACAGCAGACGGTTATCGTAGCGGCTAAGCTCGAGATGCAGGGCAAAACGGATCCGCCAGAGCAGGTGTAGACACTCATTCAGCTCGTTTCGCTCAGCCTCGGTTAAAAAGCCGAAGCCAACCATCTCGTCCATTGAGGTAGCGCCAAAGTGGCGGCGGGCCACCCACTGCAGCGTGTGAATGTCGCGCAGTCCGCCCGGACTGCTTTTTATATCCGGCTCCAGGTTATAGCTGGTGCCGTGGTAGCGCTGGTGACGCTGATTCTGCTCCTCGACCTTCGCGGCGAAGAATTTTTCTGAAGGCCAGAAGCCGTCGCTGAAAATGTGTTTTTGCAGCTCCAGGAACAACGCAACGTCGCCAATCAACAGGCGGGTTTCAATCAGGTTGGTGGCGACGGTCAGGTCAGATAATCCTTCGAGCAGGCACTCTTCCAGCGTGCGCACGCTGTGGCCCACTTCAAGCTTTACATCCCACAGCAGCGTCAGCAGTTCGCCAATTTTCTGCGCCTGTTCATCCGGCAGCTTTTTGCGGCTTAAAATCAGTAAGTCGATATCGGAAAGCGGATGAAGCTCACCGCGGCCATAGCCCCCGACGGCGACCAGTGCCACGTCACTGATCTGCCCAAACCCGTAATCAATCCACAGACGCTGCAGGAGCTGGTCGATAAACTCGGTGCGAGCTTCAATAAGCTGCTCCGCGGAGATGCCGGCATCAAATGCGCTTCCGAGCCAGCGCTGGAAGACATCCTTATGCGCCTTGATACCGGCGCAGGTCAGATCCTGCTGGGGCCAGACGCCCGGGTTATCGGGCTGGTCGGGTAGGGTGGGAAGTGCTGTGTTAGCATACTGTTCGGGTAAAAGATTACTCATCGTGCGCCACCCATAAGAAAAAGCTATAGCCATTAAAAAAGCCGGCATCTGCCGGCTTTTTTATCATTCATCGTGCGTGAGTATCGCCGGGATGGTGTCATCCTTGCGCAACGTCATAATTTCGCAGCCGTTGTCTGTTACCACAATAGTATGCTCGTACTGTGCAGACAAGCTTCTGTCTTTGGTTTTCACCGTCCAGCCATCTTTCATGGTGCGGATGCGGTAATCACCGGCGTTGACCATCGGCTCGATGGTGAAGGTCATGCCTTTTTGCAGTACCACGCCGCCGTCATCCGCATCATAGTGCAGAACCTGTGGCTCTTCGTGGAAGACACGGCCAATGCCGTGGCCGCAGTATTCACGCACAACGGAGAAACCTTCCGCTTCAACGAATTTCTGGATAGCGGCCCCGATGGTGCGCAGGCGAATGCCGGGTTTAACCATTTTCAGCGCCAGGTAGAGGCTTTCTTGCGTCACTTTGCACAGACGCTCGCCCAGAATCGTCGGCTTGCCCACGATGAACATCTTAGAGGTGTCACCGTGGTAGTCATCTTTAATGACCGTCACGTCGATGTTGACGATGTCGCCATCTTTAAGCAGTTTTTCGTTGTCCGGAATACCGTGACAAACCACTTCGTTAATCGAAATGCAGACGGATTTCGGGAAACCATGATAGCCAAGGCAGGCGGAGACCGCGTGCTGCTCATTGACGATATAGTCGTTACAAATGCGGTCCAGTTCACCCGTGCTCACGCCCGGCTTCACGTACGGCTCGATCATTTCCAGCACGTCTGCGGCCAGACGACCGGCGACGCGCATCTTTGCAATTTCTTCAGGTGTCTTAATAGAGATAGCCATGTAATCTGTCCATCAGTGTCGATTTTTTCGACAATACTAGTCTAAGTGTCGTTAATGGTATCAGTCAGGCGCACCCCGTGCCAAATTGAGAATCATTAACAGCACACTCGGCCAACAACTGTTGGTTTCTGGTCGTGTTTTGTGGTATAAAGCGCGCCGGACTTCCGATCCATTTCAGATACACAGGCTGGACGGAAGCGACAAATCTCACTTTGTGTAACAACACACACGTATCGGCACATATTCCGGGGTGCCCTTCGGGGTCGGTAATATGGGATACGTGGAGGCATAACCCCAACTTTTAATATAGAGGTTTTAAACATGGCAACTGTTTCCATGCGCGACATGCTCAAGGCTGGTGTTCACTTCGGTCACCAGACCCGTTACTGGAACCCGAAAATGAAGCCTTTCATCTTCGGCGCACGTAACAAAGTTCACATCATCAACCTTGAGAAAACTGTACCAATGTTCAACGAAGCCCTGGCTGAGCTGAACAAGATCTCTTCCCGTAAAGGTAAGATTCTGTTCGTTGGTACTAAGCGCGCTGCAAGCGAAGCTGTGAAAGATGCTGCTAACAGCTGCGATCAGTTCTTCGTGAACCATCGCTGGTTGGGCGGCATGCTGACTAACTGGAAAACCGTTCGTCAGTCCATCAAGCGCCTGAAAGATCTGGAAACCCAGTCTCAGGACGGTACTTTCGACAAGCTGACTAAGAAAGAAGCGCTGATGCGCACTCGTGAACTGGACAAGCTGGAAAACAGCCTGGGCGGTATCAAAGATATGGGCGGCCTGCCAGACGCGCTGTTCGTAATCGATGCAGACCACGAGCACATCGCAATCAAAGAAGCTAACAACCTGGGTATCCCGGTATTCGCTATCGTTGATACCAACTCCGATCCGGACGGTGTTGACTTCGTTATCCCGGGTAACGACGACGCAATCCGTGCTGTTAGCCTGTACCTGAGCGCTGTAGCTGCTACCGTTCGTGAAGGCCGTTCCCAGGATCTGGCTTCTCAGGCGGAAGAAAGCTTCGTAGAAGCTGAATAATAAGGTTTCACCCCTTATTAGTACCGTGTATGAATAGGGGCCAATTATCGGCCCCTTTTTTCAATTTACACTGTTTGGCCTCAGGCCGGGCAGTTCACATCTCCCGAGGATTTAAGAATGGCTGAAATTACCGCATCCCTGGTAAAAGAGCTGCGCGAGCGTACTGGCGCAGGCATGATGGATTGCAAAAAAGCGCTGACTGAAGCGAACGGCGACATCGAGCTGGCAATCGAAAACATGCGTAAATCCGGTGCGATCAAAGCAGCTAAAAAAGCAGGCAACGTTGCTGCTGACGGCGTGATCATCACTAAGATCGACGGCAACTACGGCATCATCTTGGAAGTTAACTGCCAGACTGACTTCGTTGCTAAAGATGGTGGTTTCCAGGCATTTGCTAACAAAGTTCTGGACGCAGCTGTTGCGGGCAAAATCACTGACGTTGAAGTTCTGAAAGCACAGTTCGAAGAAGAACGTGTTGCTCTGGTTGCTAAAATCGGTGAGAACATCAACATCCGTCGTGTTGCTTCTCTGGAAGGCGACGTTCTGGGTTCATACCAGCACGGTGCACGTATCGGTGTTCTGGTTGCGGCTAAAGGCGCTGATGAAGAGCTGGTTAAACAGCTGGCTATGCACATCGCTGCAAGCAAACCAGAATTCGTTAAGCCAGAAGACGTGTCTGCTGAAGTGGTAGAGAAAGAGTACCAGGTTCAGCTGGACATCGCGATGCAGTCTGGTAAGCCAAAAGAAATCGCAGAGAAAATGGTTGAAGGCCGCATGAAGAAATTCACCGGCGAAGTTTCTCTGACTGGCCAGCCATTCGTTATGGATCCAAGCAAGTCTGTTGCTCAGCTGCTGAAAGAGCACAACGCTGACGTGACTGGCTTCATCCGCTTCGAAGTGGGCGAAGGCATCGAGAAAGTTGAGACTGACTTCGCAGCAGAAGTTGCTGCAATGTCCAAGCAGTCTTAATGATTGAAAAGGAGCCGCCTGAGGGCGGCTTCTTTTTGTCACCCGTCACACGAAATCAGACAGGCTCCAGTATCCCTGTGCTGATATGCGACATATCATGTCGCCAGAATTAACCCCCATCTTAATCGTTGACAGTCTCAGGAAAGAAACATGGCTACCAATGCAAAACCCGTGTACAAACGCATTCTGCTTAAGCTGAGTGGCGAAGCGCTGCAGGGATCGGAAGGCTTCGGTATTGACGCAAGCATCCTTGACCGCATGGCACAGGAAATCAAAGAACTGGTCGAACTGGGTATTCAGGTTGGCGTGGTCATTGGCGGTGGCAACCTTTTCCGTGGTGCTGGTCTGGCGAAAGCGGGGATGAACCGCGTTGTGGGCGACCACATGGGTATGCTGGCAACCGTGATGAATGGCCTGGCAATGCGTGATGCGCTTCATCGCGCCTATGTGAACGCCCGCCTGATGTCCGCAATCCCATTGAATGGCGTCTGCGATAACTACAGCTGGGCAGAGGCGATTAGCCTGCTGCGCAACAACCGCGTGGTGATCCTCTCCGCCGGTACGGGTAACCCGTTCTTTACTACCGATTCCGCTGCCTGCCTGCGCGGTATCGAGATCGAAGCCGATGTGGTTCTGAAAGCGACCAAAGTGGATGGCGTGTTTACTGCCGACCCGGCAAAAGATCCGTCTGCCACCATGTACGATCAGCTGAGCTACAGCGAAGTGCTGGAAAAAGAGCTGAAAGTGATGGATCTTGCCGCCTTTACGCTGGCTCGTGACCACAAACTGCCGATCCGTGTCTTCAACATGAACAAACCTGGCGCACTGCGTCGAGTGGTCATGGGTGAAAAAGAAGGCACTTTGATCACGGAATAATTTCCGTCGGCGATAAATACAGGTAAGATTCCGCTTTATTTTGTAGTGGTATCTTACCTGGGCGCGCCTTTGGCGTTGTCAGAATTAAACGCGACTATACTTAGCACACCTGTAGCGCTGTGCTGGCGGATAGTCTGCCTGAGACAAGTTTTCAAGGATTCGTAACGTGATTAACGAAATCAGAAAAGATGCTGAAGTACGCATGGAAAAATGCGTAGAAGCGTTCAAAACCCAAATCAGCAAAATCCGTACTGGCCGTGCTTCCCCAAGCCTGCTGGATGGCATCATCGTAGAATACTACGGCACGCCAACGCCACTGCGTCAGCTGGCGAGTGTTACCGTTGAAGATACCCGTACGCTGAAAATCAACGTCTTCGATCGTTCTATGAGCCCAGCGGTTGAGAAAGCGATCATGGCGTCTGACCTGGGTCTGAACCCAAGCTCTGCGGGCGCTGACATTCGCGTTCCACTGCCTCCACTGACGGAAGAACGTCGTAAAGACCTGATCAAAGTCGTTCGTGGTGAAGCTGAGCAGGGTCGCGTATCCGTGCGTAACGTACGTCGTGATGCGAACGACAAACTCAAAGCGCTGCTGAAAGAAAAAGAGATCAGTGAAGATGACGATCGTCGTTCTCAGGACGACATTCAGAAGATGACGGATGCTGCGATCAAGAAAATTGATGCGGCGCTGGCAGATAAAGAAGCGGAACTGATGCAGTTCTGATTTCTGTCGTACACTGATAAACGCCGTTCAGAAGGACTTCGGGTCTTGCTGGCGGCGTTTTGCTTTTATCTGGTCTAACTTTTTCGGGCATCTCATGAAGCATTTAACACTCCTTGGCTCAACCGGCTCTATCGGTTGCAGCACTCTCGACGTTGTTCGCCATAATCCTGAACATTACACCGTGACCGCGCTGGTGGCCGGTAAGAATGTGCAGCGTATGATCGAACAGTGCCTGGAGTTTACGCCTCGCTATGCGGTTATGGATGACGAAGAGAGCGCCCGCCTGCTCACCGCGCAGTTGCGTGAGAAAGGCTGTCGTACCGAAGTCCTGAGCGGCCAGCAGGCGGCCTGCGACATGGCTGCGCTGGATGAGGTTGATCAGGTCATGGCGGCAATCGTCGGGGCTGCAGGGCTGCTACCGACGCTTGCCGCTATTGATGCCGGTAAAGAGGTTCTGCTGGCTAACAAAGAGTCGCTGGTGACCTGCGGACGTCTCTTTATGGAGGCGGTGAAGCAGCGCGGGGCGCGTCTTTTACCGGTCGACAGCGAGCACAACGCGATTTTTCAGAGTTTACCGCAACCTTTTCAGCAGAACCTGGGGTACGCTGACCTGGAGCAGAATGGCGTTGTATCGATTTTGCTTACCGGGTCAGGTGGCCCGTTCCGTGAAACGCCACTGTCTGCACTGAGCGCAATGACGCCTCAGCAGGCGTGCCGTCATCCGAACTGGTCAATGGGGCGTAAAATCTCCGTTGACTCCGCCACCATGATGAACAAAGGTCTGGAATACATTGAAGCGCGCTGGCTGTTCAATGCGTCGGCGAAACAGATGGAAGTGCTGATCCACCCGCAATCGGTGATTCACTCGATGGTACGCTATCAGGATGGCAGCGTCCTTGCGCAACTGGGCGAACCGGACATGCGCACGCCTATCGCGCATGCCATGGCGTGGCCGAATCGGGTGAAGTCCGGGGCGAAACCGCTCGATTTTTGCAAGCTGAGTTCACTGACCTTTAGCGAACCGGACTACGATCGTTATCCGTGTCTGAAGCTTGCGATGAAAGCCTTTGACCAGGGGCAGGCGGCGACGACGGCACTTAATGCAGCTAATGAAATTACCGTTGAGGCATTTCTGAATCAGCAGATCCGATTTACCGATATTGCGACGTTGAATTTATCGGTACTGGAAATGATGGATTTGCGCGAACCACAAAGCGTGGAAGAGGTGCTGGCGGTGGATGCACAGGCTCGCGTTATTGCACGTAAGCAGGTGACACGCCTCGCAAGCTGGTGATAAAGCAAGCACTAGTGGTTGTGCTATTTGTTAGCGTTGGGCTTCAGTGATATAGTCTGCGCCACCTGATCGCAGGTATTTGACTTTACGTGGTCAGGTAAGCCGTGGTTTGACACGGCTTTTTTACGTATAGGCTTCAGTATTCCTGAGTACCGTTAAATCCTTTTCAGGGACCAAAAACGCGTTATGTTGTCTGCGAATCAACCAATAAGCGAAAACTTGCCAGCTCATGGCTGCCGTCATGTAGCAATCATTATGGATGGCAACGGCCGCTGGGCGAAAAGACAAGGGAAGATACGAGCCTTTGGGCATAAAGCTGGGGCGAAATCTGTTCGCCGCGCCGTTTCTTTTGCCGCCAATAACGGCATTGATGCGTTAACGCTCTATGCTTTTAGCAGTGAAAACTGGAATCGACCGCCGCAGGAAGTGACCGCGTTGATGGAATTGTTTGTGTGGGCGCTCGATAGCGAAGTAAAAAGCCTGCACCGCCACAACGTCCGTCTGCGTATTATCGGCGAAACCAGTCGTTTTAACTCACGTTTGCAGGAACGGATTCGTAAAGCAGAAGCGCTGACTGAAAATAATACCGGTCTGACGCTCAATATCGCGGCGAATTACGGTGGACGCTGGGATATTATCCAGGGCGTTCGGCATCTGGCCGAACAGGTTCAGGAAGGGCTGTTGAGACCCGACCAAATTGATGAAGAGGCGCTGAGTAAGCAAATCTGCATGAATGAACTGGCACCTGTGGATTTGGTAATTAGGACAGGGGGAGAACATCGCATCAGTAACTTTTTGCTGTGGCAAATTGCCTACGCCGAACTTTACTTTACTGATGTTCTTTGGCCCGATTTTGATGAACAAGACTTTGAAGGTGCGCTGCATGCCTTTGCCAATCGAGAGCGTCGTTTCGGCGGCACCGAGCCAGGTGGCGACAAAGCCTGATGGGGGTAGCTTTTGCTGAAGTATCGCCTGATTTCCGCTTTTGTATTAATACCCATTGTCATTGCGGCGCTGTTTTTACTGCCCCCGGTGGGATTCGCTATTTTGACGCTGGTGGTCTGCATGCTCGCCGCGTGGGAATGGGGTCAGTTTAGCGGCTTTACCTCACGCACTCAGCGGGTATGGCTGGCGGTACTCTGTGGCTTTATCCTGGCCCTGATGCTGTTTACCTTGCCTGAATATCACCATGATATTCATCAACCGCTGGTTGCCGGTTCCCTTTGGATATCGCTGGGCTGGTGGGTTGCCGCGCTGCTGTTGGTGCTTTTTTACCCAGGTTCCGCGGCATTCTGGCGTAATTCAAAAGTGTTGCGTCTTATTTTTGGCCTGCTCACAATTGTTCCTTTTTTCTGGGGTATGGTCGCACTGCGCGCCTGGCACTATGACGAAAACCACTACAGCGGCGCGATCTGGCTGCTTTATGTGATGATTCTCGTCTGGGGGGCTGACTCTGGGGCCTATATGTTTGGTAAACTGTTTGGCAAACATAAACTGGCGCCAAAAGTGTCTCCGGGCAAAACCTGGCAAGGATTCATCGGCGGCCTGTTTACGGCAGCAATCATTTCCTGGGGCTATGGCGTCTGGGCGAATCTGGAAGTGGCACCGTCAATACTGCTGGTGTGCTCTATTTTTGCTGCGCTGGCCTCGGTACTCGGTGATTTAACCGAAAGTATGTTTAAGCGTGAAGCAGGGATTAAGGACAGCGGACACCTGATTCCAGGACATGGCGGTATACTGGATCGCATTGATAGCCTGACAGCGGCTGTTCCAGTGTTTGCGTGCTTGCTTTTACTGGTATTCGGGACGATTTAACGGAAGGTTTTATGCTGAGCATTCTCTGGAATCTGGCGGCGTTCATTGTTGCACTGGGTGTACTGATTACCGTGCATGAATTTGGCCATTTCTGGGTTGCTCGCCGTTGCGGTGTGCGGGTAGAGCGGTTTTCCATCGGTTTTGGTAAATCACTCTGGACGCGCACTGACCGCCACGGCACAGAATTTGTCATCGCTCTTATCCCGCTTGGCGGCTACGTTAAGATGCTCGACGAACGCGTTGAGCCTGTCGCCCCTGAGCTACGACACAGCGCATTCAACAACAAAACCGTTGGACAACGCGCCGCCATCATCGCTGCCGGGCCGGTAGCCAACTTCATCTTTGCTGTTTTCGCCTACTGGCTGGTGTTTATCATCGGCGTGCCTGGCGTGCGTCCGGTTGTGGGTGAAATTGCGCCTGATTCCATCGCGGCGAGTGCGCAAATTACGCCGGGGATGGAACTTAAAGCGATTGATGGCATCGAAACCCCTGATTGGGATGCCGTGCGTCTGCAGCTGGTAGCCAAAATTGGCGATCGGCAGACAACATTCAGCGTGTCGCCGTTTGGTTCTGACCAGCGGCAGGACAAAGTGCTCGATTTACGTCACTGGCGTTTCGAGCCAGACAAAGAAGATCCCGTCTCTGCGCTGGGCATTCGTCCACGCGGTGCGCAGATTGAGCCGGTATTAGCCGAAGTACAGGCAAACTCGGCTGCCAGCAAAGCTGGTTTGCAAGCGGGCGACAGGATCGTTAAAGTCGATGGTCAACCATTAACAGAGTGGATGACCTTTGTTACTCTGGTGCGCGATAATCCGGGCACGTCGCTCGCGCTGGAAGTTGAAAGGCAGGGCAGTCCGCTTTCGCTGACGCTGACTCCGGATACGAAGTCGGTCGGCAAAAAGGCAGAAGGGTTTGCAGGCGTTGTGCCGAAAGTCATCCCGCTGCCAGATGAGTACAAGACAATACGCCAGTATGGACCGTTCAGCGCCATCCTTGAAGCCACGGATAAAACATGGCAACTGATGAAGCTGACGGTAAACATGTTGGGGAAATTGATAACCGGTGATGTGAAACTGAACAACCTCAGTGGGCCAATTTCAATAGCTCAGGGGGCTGGGATGTCAGCGGAGTTCGGGGTGATTTACTATCTCATGTTTCTTGCGCTCATTAGCGTGAACCTTGGGATAATCAACCTGTTCCCGCTTCCCGTTTTAGACGGGGGTCATCTGCTGTTTTTGGCGATTGAAAAGCTAAAAGGCGGGCCGGTATCCGAGCGAGTTCAAGACTTTAGTTATCGCATTGGCTCGATTTTGCTGGTGCTGTTAATGGGGCTTGCACTTTTCAATGATTTCTCTCGGTTGTAAGAGAGTTAGTTAGGAAGAACGCATAATAACGATGGCGATGAAAAAGTTGCTCATAGCGTCGCTGCTGTTTAGCAGCGCCACCGTATACGGTGCTGACGGGTTCGTAGTGAAAGACATTCATTTCGAAGGCCTTCAGCGTGTCGCCGTTGGTGCGGCCCTCCTCAGTATGCCTGTGCGCCCCGGCGATACGGTTAATGATGATGACATCAGTAACACCATCCGTGCTCTGTTTGCCACTGGCAACTTCGAGGATGTCCGCGTCCTGCGCGATGGTGATACGCTTCTGGTTCAGGTAAAAGAACGTCCGACGATCGCCAGTATCACCTTCTCCGGTAACAAGTCGGTGAAAGATGACATGCTCAAGCAGAACCTTGAAGCATCTGGCGTACGTGTGGGGGAATCCCTGGACCGCACAACCCTTTCAGACATAGAAAAAGGTCTGGAAGACTTCTATTACAGCGTGGGTAAATACAGTGCCAGCGTGAAAGCGGTTGTGACGCCGTTGCCACGTAACCGTGTTGACCTGAAACTGGTCTTCCAGGAAGGTGTTTCTGCGAAGATCCAACAGATCAACATCGTGGGTAACCACGCGTTCAGCACCGATGAACTGATCTCTACGTTCCAGCTGCGCGACGAAGTGCCATGGTGGAACGTGGTGGGCGATCGTAAATACCAGAAGCAGAAACTGGCGGGCGACCTTGAAACCCTGCGCAGCTACTATCTGGATCGCGGTTATGCCCGTTTCAACATCGACTCGACTCAGGTCAGTCTGACGCCAGACAAGAAAGGCATCTACATTACGATTAACATCACAGAAGGCGATCAGTACAAGCTTTCTGGTGTTGACGTGAGTGGTAACCTGGCAGGCCATTCTGCTGAGATCGAATCGCTGACCAAAATTCAGCCGGGCGAGCTGTATAGCGGGTCTAAAGTTACCAAAATGGAAGACAGCATTAAGAAGCTGCTCGGCCGCTATGGTTATGCTTATCCGCGTGTACAAACTCAGCCTGAAATCAACGACGCGGATAAAACTGTGAAGCTTCACGTTAACGTTGATGCGGGTAACCGTTTCTACGTGCGTAAGATCCGCTTCGAAGGTAACGACACCTCCAAAGATTCCGTCCTGCGTCGCGAAATGCGTCAGATGGAAGGCGCATGGTTAGGTAGCGACCTTGTTGACCAGGGTAAAGAGCGTCTGAACCGTCTGGGCTATTTCGAAACGGTTGATACCGATACCCAGCGTGTTCCGGGCAGCCCGGATCAGGTTGATGTCGTTTATAAAGTCAAAGAGCGTAACACCGGTAGCTTTAACTTCGGTGTGGGCTACGGTACTGAAAGTGGCGTCAGCTTCCAGGTCGGCGTACAGCAGGATAACTGGCTGGGTACGGGTTACTCCGTAGGTATCAACGGTACCAAAAACGACTACCAGACCTACTCTGAGTTCTCTGTTACCAACCCATACTTCACCGTAGATGGTGTGAGCCTGGGCGGTCGTATCTTCTATAACGACTTTAAAGCAGATGACGCGGATCTGTCTTCTTACACCAACAAGAGCTACGGTGTAGATGGCACGCTCGGCTTCCCGGTTAACGAATACAACTCGCTGCGCGCTGGTTTAGGTTACGTGCATAACGACCTGTCCAACATGCAACCGCAGGTGGCGATGTGGCGTTATCTGGACTCTATTGGCCAGTCAACCAGTAAAAATGGGGACAACAACGGCTTTGCTGCTGATGACTTCACCTTCAACTATGGCTGGACCTATAACCGTCTCGACCGCGGTTACTTCCCGACGGAAGGTTCTCGTGTCAACCTGAACGGTAAAGTGACCGTTCCGGGCTCTGATAACGAGTTCTACAAGGTAACGCTGGACACCGCGTCCTACTTCCCAATTGATGACGACCACAAGTGGGTAGTCCTGGGTCGTACCCGTTGGGGCTATGGCGATGGTTTAGGTGGCAAAGAACTGCCATTCTATGAGAACTTCTACGCCGGTGGTTCCAGCACCGTCCGTGGCTTCCAGTCCAACAACATTGGTCCGAAAGCGGTCTATTACGGCGGTAACGACACCGATAACTGTAATAAATCGTCGTCTTCTGAAGTCTGTAGCTCTGATGATGCGGTGGGCGGTAACGCCATGGCCGTTGCCAGCCTGGAGTTCATTACGCCTACGCCGTTCATCAGTGATAAATACGCAAACTCAGTCCGTACATCCATCTTCTGGGATGCCGGTACTGTATGGGATACCAACTGGGAGAATACTGCCCAGATGCGTGCGGCAGGCGTACCAGACTACAGCGATCCGAGCAATATTCGCATGTCTGCAGGTATCGCATTACAATGGATGTCACCGCTGGGGCCGTTGGTCTTCTCCTACGCCCAGCCGTTTAAGAAATACGATGGAGACAAAGCGGAGCAATTCCAGTTTAACATTGGTAAAACCTGGTAATAATCCGCTGCAATGGAATGCGTTGGCAGTGTAGCGCTGACAACTGGCGATCGGTAACACGATCGCCTTGCCACGCAAAGAACGGTACCTTCTGGTGCCAATGGGATGGTAAGGAGTTAATTGTGAAAAAGTGGTTATTAGCTGCAGGTCTCGGTTTAGCGATGGCAACCTCTGCTCAGGCAGCAGACAAAATTGCAATCGTCAACATGGGTAATTTGTTCCAGCAAGTTGCACAGAAAACAGGTGTTTCTGCGACGCTGGAAAACGAATTCAAAGGCCGTGCAAGCGAACTGCAGGGTATGGAAAACGATCTTCAGTCCAAAATGCAGCGTCTGCAGCGTGATGGTTCTACCATGAAAGCGAGCGACCGTAGCAAGCTGGAAAAAGACGTAATGGCTCAGCGTCAGACGTTCTCCCAGAAAGCGCAGGCTTTCGAGCAGGATCGTCAGCGTCGTTCTAACGAAGAGCGTGGCAAGCTGGTGACTCGCATTCAGACTGCTGTTAAAGCAGTTGCTGCCGATCAGAGCATCGATCTGGTTGTTGATGCGAATGCCGTTGCTTTCAACAGCAGCGATGTTAAAGACATCACCGCTGATGTTCTGAAACAGGTTAAATAAGTAATGCCTTCAATTCGACTGGCTGATTTAGCTCAGCAGTTGGATGCAGAATTACACGGTGATGGCGATCTCGTCATCACCGCTGTTGCGTCCATGCAATCTGCTAAAGCCGGCACTATTACCTTCATGGTAAGCCCTAAGTACCGTGAGCAACTGGCTCAATGCCAGGCGTCAGCTGTTGTTCTGACGCAGGACGATCTTCCGTTTGCCACTGGAAGCGCATTGGTAGTGAAAAATCCCTACCTGACGTATGCACGCATGGCACAAATTCTTGATTCCACGCCGCAGCCGGCGCAGGACATTGCTGCCAGTGCAGCGATTGATCCGACGGCTCAGCTTGGTCACAACGTGGCAGTTGGCGCAAATGCCGTTATCGAATCTGGCGTGGTGCTGGGCGATAACGTTGTCATTGGCCCAGGTTGCTTCGTTGGGAAAAATACGAAAATCGGCGCCGGGACCCGTTTATGGGCCAACGTGTCTGTTTACCATGAAGTAGAAATTGGCGAAAATTGCCTCATTCAGTCCAGCACAGTGATTGGTTCTGATGGCTTTGGCTACGCTAACGATCGTGGTAATTGGGTTAAGATCCCACAGCTTGGTCGCGTGATTATCGGCGATCGTGTTGAGATCGGTGCTTGTACCACCATTGACCGTGGTGCACTTGACGATACGATTATTGGCAATGGTGTTATCATCGATAATCAGTGCCAGATTGCGCATAACGTTGTGATTGGCGACAATACCGCGGTTGCGGGTGGCGTTATCATGGCGGGCAGCCTGAAAATTGGCCGTTACTGCATGATCGGCGGTGCGAGCGTGATTAATGGCCATATGGAAATATGCGACAAGGTGACCGTGACAGGAATGGGCATGGTAATGCGTCCTATCACCGAACCTGGCGTCTATTCCTCTGGCATCCCGCTGCAACCCAACAAGGTATGGCGTAAAACAGCTGCTCTGGTGATGAATATTGATGATATGAGCAAGCGACTCAAGTCTCTTGAGCGCAAAATCGATCAACAAGACTAAGCGTTCATCCGTTTAATGCTATATTCCCCGGCCTGTCGGCTTTCTTATAAACCGGCAGGCCGTGTTATTATTTTTATCAGTACATTTTGACAGGAAGAGTATTTTGACTACTGACACTCATACTCTGCATATTGAAGAGATTTTAGAACTTCTGCCGCACCGCTACCCGTTTTTGCTGGTAGACCGTGTGCTGGATTTTGAAGAAGGTCGTTTTCTGCGCGCAGTGAAAAATGTTTCCGTGAACGAGCCGTTCTTCCAGGGACACTTCCCGGGTAAACCTATCTTCCCGGGTGTGTTGATTCTGGAAGCGATGGCACAGGCTACCGGTATTCTTGCGTTTAAAAGCGTGGGCAAACTGGAGCCGGGTGAGCTGTACTACTTCGCGGGTATCGATGAAGCGCGCTTCAAGCGTCCTGTCGTGCCTGGTGATCAGATGATCATGGAAGTCACTTTTGAAAAAACGCGTCGCGGCCTGACTCGCTTCAAAGGCGTAGCTCTGGTTGACGGCAAAGTTGTTTGCGAAGCGACTATGATGTGTGCTCGTAGCCGGGAGTCTTGATACGTGATTGATAAATCCGCCTTTATTCATCCTACCGCCATTGTGGAAGTCGGTGCCATTATTGGTGCTAACGTCCATATTGGCCCATTTTGTATTGTTGGACCCCATGTCGAAATTGGTGAGGGTACAGTACTGAAATCTCACGTTGTCGTGAATGGTCATACGACTATTGGCTGCAATAACGAGATCTATCAGTTCGCTTCCATCGGCGAAGTAAACCAGGATCTTAAATATGCTGGTGAGTCGACCCGTCTGGAAATCGGCGATCGTAACCGCATTCGCGAAAGCGTCACCATTCATCGTGGAACAGTACAGGGTGGTGGATTGACGAAGGTGGGCAGCGACAACCTGTTTATGGTTAATGCGCATATCGCGCACGACTGTACGGTAGGTAACCGCTGTATTCTTGCCAACAACGCAACGCTGGCAGGACACGTATCGGTAGATGATTTCGCAATTATTGGCGGCATGACCGCAGTCCATCAGTTCTGCATCATTGGTGCACACGTGATGGTCGGCGGATGCTCCGGTGTGGCGCAGGATGTCCCACCGTTCGTCATTGCGCAGGGTAACCATGCCACGCCGTTTGGCGTGAACATCGAAGGCCTCAAGCGTCGTGGCTTTAGCCGCGAAGCGATTACTGCAATCCGCAACGCGTACAAACTGTTGTACCGTAGCGGTAAAACGCTGGAAGAGGCGAAGCCGGAAATTGCCGAGCTGGCGGAAAAGCACCCTGAAGTGAACGAGTTCATGACGTTCTTTGACCGTTCCACAAGGGGTCTGATTCGTTAATGGTCGACAGTCGTCCGCTTACGATAGCCCTGGTCGCCGGAGAAACCTCCGGCGATATTCTTGGTGCAGGTCTTATCCGTGCGCTCAAGGCCCGGGTACCCAATGCACGCTTTGTAGGCGTTGCTGGCCCGCTGATGCAGGCCGAAGGCTGTGAAGCCTGGTATGAAATGGAAGAGCTGGCTGTGATGGGCATCGTTGAGGTGCTGGGTCGCCTGCGTCGTCTGCTGCACATTCGTGCCGATCTCACCCGTCGCTTTACCGAACTCAAACCCGATGTGTTTGTCGGTATCGATGCACCGGATTTCAACATTACCCTCGAAGGGAATCTGAAGCAGAAGGGCATCAAAACCATTCATTATGTCAGTCCGTCCGTCTGGGCGTGGCGACAGAAACGCGTTTTCAAAATCGGACGGTCAACCAACCTGGTACTGGCTTTTCTGCCTTTCGAAAAAGCGTTTTACGACAAATTTAATGTCCCGTGCCGTTTTATCGGTCATACCATGGCGGATGCAATGCCGCTGGATCCGGATAAAAACGCGGCGCGCGATGTGCTGGGTATTCCTCATGATGCGCACTGTCTGGCACTGCTGCCCGGTAGCCGTGGTGCAGAAGTCGAGATGCTCAGCGCGGACTTCCTGAAAACGGCGCAAATCCTTCGCAAGACCTATCCTGACCTCGAAGTGGTTGTGCCGCTGGTGAATGCAAAACGTCGCGAGCAGTTTGAGCGCATCAAGGCGGAGGTTGCTCCGGATCTCCATGTTCATCTGCTGGACGGGAAGGGCCGTGAAGCGATGGTCGCAAGCGACGCCGCACTGCTGGCCTCGGGCACCGCTGCGCTGGAGTGTATGCTGGCGAAGTGCCCGATGGTGGTTGGCTATCGCATGAAGCCGTTCACCTTCTGGCTGGCGAAACGTCTGGTGAAAACGGACTATGTCTCTCTGCCAAACCTGCTTGCCGGGCGCGAGCTGGTAAAAGAGCTTCTGCAGGATGAGTGCGAGCCGCAGGCGCTGGCCGATGCGTTGTTACCGCTACTGGCCGATGGCAAAACCAGCCACCAGATGCATGATACGTTCCGCGAACTGCATCAGCAGATCCGCTGTAATGCCGATGAACAAGCGGCTGAAGAGGTGCTGGAGTTAGCAAAATGATGGAATTTATTTATCCTCACACCCACCTCGTGGCGGGTGTGGACGAAGTCGGTCGTGGCCCGTTAGTGGGTGCAGTGGTGACCGCTGCGGTGATCCTCGATCCTGCTCGCCCGATTATCGGGTTAAACGACTCTAAAAAATTGTCTGAAAAGCGCCGTCTGGCGCTGTTTAGTGAGATTCAGGAAAAGGCGCTGGCCTGGAGCCTGGGGCGTGCAGAGCCGCATGAGATCGACGAACTCAATATTTTGCATGCCACTATGCTGGCGATGCAGCGTGCAGTGGCGGGTCTGAAAATTACCCCGGAGTATGTCCTGATTGACGGAAACCGCTGCCCTGCGTTGCCGATGCCGTCAATGGCGGTGGTGAAAGGCGATAGCCGGGTCGCAGAAATCAGTGCGGCTTCTATCATTGCCAAAGTGACGCGTGATGCCGAAATGGCCGCGCTGGACCTCACTTACCCTCAGTATGGCTTCGCCCAGCATAAGGGTTATCCAACGGCCTTTCATCTGGAAAGGCTGGCTGAACATGGCGCAACTGAACATCACCGACGCAGCTTTGGCCCGGTGAAACGCGCGCTGGGACTGGTGTCCTGAATCAATACGCAAGCAATTAAGTAACGCGGAATCTGAAGATGGCTGAACCACGTTTCGTACACCTGCGGGTGCATAGCGACTACTCCATGATCGATGGGCTGGCGAAGACCGGGCCGCTGGTAAAAAAGGCGGCCTCGCTTGGCATGCCTGCGCTGGCGATCACCGATTTTACCAACCTGTGTGGCCTGGTGAAGTTCTACGGAGCGGCACATGGCGCGGGGATGAAACCCATCGTTGGCGCGGATTTTCACGTCCAAAGCGATCTTATCGGCGATGAATTGACGCAAATCTCCGTGTTAGCGATGAATAACGTAGGGTATCAAAACCTTACTCTGCTTATCTCCAAAGCCTATCAGCGCGGCTATGGCGCACTGGGGCCGTGGATCGACCGGGACTGGCTGGCTGAGCTGAACGACGGGCTGCTGCTGATCTCCGGCGGCCGTATGGGTGATGTCGGCAAATGTCTGCTGCGTGGCAACAGTGCGCTGGTGGATCAGTGCGTGTCGTTCTATGAAGAACATTTCCCGGATCGTTACTACCTTGAGCTGATCCGCACCGGTCGGCAGGACGAAGAGAGTTACCTGCACGCCGCGGTTGCGCTGGCAGAAGAACGCGGCCTGCCCGTGGTGGCAACCAATGACGTGCGTTTCCTTGAGCCTGGCGATTTTGACGCGCATGAGATTCGCGTCGCGATCCATGATGGCTTCACGCTTGACGATCCGAAGCGTCCACGTAACTACTCGACGCAGCAGTACATGCGCAATGAAGAGGAGATGTGTGAACTCTTCTCCGATATCCCGGAAGCGCTGGAGAACAGCGTTGAGATAGCCAAACGCTGTAACGTCACCGTGCGCCTTGGCGAATACTTCCTGCCGCAGTTCCCGACCGGGGACATGACCACGGAAGACTTCCTGGTCATGAAGTCAAAAGAAGGCCTCGAAGAGCGTCTGGAATTCCTCTTCCCGGATGAAGAAGAGCGTAAAAAGCGTCGTCCGGAGTATGACGAGCGCCTGGATATTGAACTCCAGGTGATCAACCAGATGGGTTTCCCGGGCTACTTCCTGATCGTTATGGAGTTTATCCAGTGGTCGAAGGATAACGGCGTACCGGTTGGACCGGGGCGTGGCTCCGGTGCGGGCTCGCTGGTAGCCTATGCACTCAAAATTACCGACCTCGACCCGCTGGAATTTGACCTGCTGTTCGAACGTTTCCTTAACCCGGAACGTGTCTCGATGCCCGACTTCGACGTCGACTTCTGCATGGAGAAACGCGACCAGGTTATTGAACACGTGGCGGACATGTACGGCCGCGACGCGGTATCGCAGATTATTACCTTCGGTACGATGGCAGCGAAAGCGGTTATTCGCGACGTTGGCCGTGTACTGGGGCATCCGTACGGTTTTGTCGATCGTATCTCTAAACTGGTGCCGCCTGACCCAGGTATGACGCTGGCAAAAGCGTTTGAAGCTGAACCACAGCTGCCAGAAATCTACGAAGCCGATGAAGAAGTTAAAGCGCTGATCGACATGGCCCGTAAGCTGGAAGGCGTCACGCGTAACGCCGGTAAGCATGCGGGTGGGGTGGTTATCGCGCCGACCAAAATCACCGATTTTGCGCCGCTATACTGCGATGAAGCGGGCCAGCATCCGGTCACCCAGTTTGACAAGAACGACGTCGAATACGCCGGGCTGGTGAAGTTTGACTTCCTCGGTCTGCGTACGCTCACCATCATCAACTGGGCGCTGGAGATGATCAACGCCCGTCGCGAGAAGAACGGCGAGCCGCCGCTGGATATCGCGGCCATCCCGCTTGATGATAAGAAAAGTTTCGACATGCTGCAGCGCTCGGAGACCACCGCCGTCTTCCAGCTTGAATCCCGCGGCATGAAAGATTTGATTAAGCGCCTGCAGCCTGACTGCTTCGAAGATATGATCGCACTGGTGGCCCTGTTCCGTCCGGGCCCGCTACAGTCAGGGATGGTAGATAACTTTATCGACCGTAAGCACGGGCGTGAAGAGATTTCCTATCCGGATGTGCAGTGGCAGCACGAGTGCCTGAAGCCCGTTCTGGAGCCAACCTACGGCATTATCCTGTACCAGGAACAGGTTATGCAGATTGCCCAGGTGCTCTCTGGCTACACCCTTGGCGGCGCGGACATGCTGCGTCGTGCGATGGGTAAGAAAAAGCCGGAAGAGATGGCCAAGCAGCGCGGCACCTTCGAAGAAGGCGCAAGAAAAAACGGTATTGATGGCGAGCTGGCGATCAAAATCTTTGACCTGGTAGAGAAATTCGCCGGGTACGGATTTAACAAATCCCACTCTGCTGCCTATGCTTTGGTCTCTTACCAGACGCTGTGGCTGAAAGCGCACTATCCTGCTGAATTTATGGCAGCGGTTATGACTGCCGATATGGACAACACCGAGAAGGTGGTTGGCCTGGTCGATGAGTGCTGGCGCATGGGGCTTAAGATCCTGCCGCCGGATATCAACTCCGGTCTCTATCATTTCCACGTCAACGAGCACGGGGAAATTGTTTACGGGATTGGCGCGATAAAAGGCGTGGGTGAAGGCCCGATTGAGGCAATCCTCGAAGCGCGTAACAACGGCGGTTATTTCCGCGAGTTGTTCGATCTTTGCGCCCGTACGGACACCAAAAAACTGAACCGCCGCGTGCTCGAAAAACTGATCATGTCCGGCGCGTTCGACAGGCTGGGGCCGCATCGTGCCGCGCTGATGAACTCTCTCGGCGATGCGCTGAAAGCGGCGGATCAGCACGCCAAAGCGGAAGCGATCGGTCAGGCGGATATGTTTGGCGTACTGGCGGAAGAGCCAGAGCAGATAGAGCAGTCTTATGCCAGCTGCCAGCCGTGGCCAGAACAGGTGGTGCTGGATGGAGAGCGTGAAACGTTAGGCTTATACCTGACGGGGCACCCCATCACCCAGTACATCAAAGAAATTGAGCGCTATGTCGGAGGCTATAGGCTGAAAGACATGCATCCGACAGAACGTGGTAAAATCACCACGGCTGCGGGGCTCGTGATTGCTGCAAGGGTTATGGTCACCAAGCGCGGCAATCGTATCGGCATCTGTACGTTGGATGACCGTTCCGGGCGTCTGGAGGTGATGTTGTTCACCGACGCGCTGGATAAATACCAGCATTTGCTGGAAAAAGACCGCATACTTATCGTCAGCGGACAGGTCAGCTTTGATGACTTCAGTGGGGGGCTTAAAATGACCGCCCGCGAAGTGATGGACATTGACGAAGCCCGGGAAAAATATGCTCGCGGGCTTGCTATCTCGCTGACGGACAGGCAAATTGATGACCAGCTTTTAAACCGACTCCGTCAGTCTCTGGAACCCCACCGCTCGGGGACAATTCCAGTACATCTCTACTATCAGAGGGCGGATGCACGTGCGCGGTTGCGCTTTGGTGCAACGTGGCGTGTCTCTCCGAGCGATCGTTTACTTAACGATCTCCGTGGCCTCATTGGTTCGGAGCAGGTGGAACTGGAGTTTGACTAATACAGGAATACTATGAGTCTGAATTTCCTTGATTTCGAACAGCCGATTGCTGAGCTGGAAGCGAAAATCGATTCTCTGACAGCGGTAAGCCGTCAGGATGAAAAACTGGATATTAACATCGATGAAGAAGTGCATCGTCTGCGTGAGAAAAGCGTAGAACTGACGCGCAAAATCTTTGCCGATCTCGGCGCATGGCAGATCGCCCAGCTGGCGCGTCATCCACAGCGTCCGTACACCCTGGATTATGTCCGCCTGGCGTTTGACGAATTTGACGAACTGGCAGGCGATCGCGCTTACGCTGACGACAAAGCTATCGTCGGCGGCATCGCACGTCTGGACGGGCGCCCGGTGATGATCATTGGTCATCAGAAAGGCCGTGAAACCAAAGAGAAAATTCGTCGTAACTTTGGTATGCCGGCACCAGAAGGCTACCGTAAAGCCCTGCGTCTGATGGAGATGGCTGAGCGTTTCAAGATGCCAATCATCACCTTCATCGACACCCCGGGTGCGTATCCTGGCGTGGGCGCGGAAGAGCGTGGCCAGTCAGAAGCCATCGCACGTAACCTTCGCGAGATGTCTCGCCTGAAGGTGCCGGTCATCTGTACCGTTATCGGTGAAGGGGGTTCCGGTGGTGCGCTGGCGATTGGCGTGGGCGATAAAGTGAATATGCTGCAGTACAGCACCTATTCCGTTATCTCCCCGGAAGGTTGTGCCTCTATTCTGTGGAAGAGCGCCGATAAAGCGCCTCTGGCTGCAGAAGCGATGGGCATCATTGCCCCACGTCTGAAAGAGCTGAAGCTGATCGACTCCGTGATCCCTGAACCTCTGGGTGGCGCGCATCGTAAGCCGGAAGTGATGGCGGCTTCCCTGAAAGCGCAGCTGCTGGCAGACCTGGCGGACCTGGATGTCCTGAGCACAGAAGATCTGCTCAACCGTCGTTACCAGCGTCTGATGACCTACGGTTACGCGTAAGCTTCACAATTATCCTAAAAGCCGCACATTGTTGCGGCTTTTTTTATGCCTGCCGTTTACCTTAACTATGCTTAGCTAATGTTTTTAAAGGAGGTAAACCGTGAACATCATCGCCATTATGGGGCCGCACGGCGTCTTTTATAAAGACGAGCCCATTAAGGAGCTGGAGCACGCCCTTCAGTCCCGCGGGTACCAGCTGATTTGGCCGCACAATAGCGCCGACCTGCTGAAATTTATCGAGCACAACCCTCGCATCTGTGGCGTGATCTTCGACTGGGACGAGTACGACATGGAGTTGTGCAGCGATATCAATAAGCTGAACGAATATCTCCCGCTGTACGCTTTTATTAATACCCACTCGACAATGGACGTGAGCGCTCATGATATGCGAATGGCGCTGTGGTTCTTTGAATACTCACTCGGTGTCGCGGAAGATATTGCGACCCGTATTCAACAGTACACCGGTGAATATCTCGATAACATCACCCCACCGTTTACCCGCGCGCTGTTTACTTACGTCAAAGAAGGCAAATACACCTTCTGCACGCCAGGCCATATGGCAGGGACGGCCTATCAAAAAAGCCCGGTGGGTTGTTTGTTCTATGATTTCTTCGGGGGCAACACGCTTAAAGCGGACGTGTCGATTTCCGTCACTGAACTCGGATCGCTGCTCGATCACACCGGACCGCACCTGGAAGCTGAAGAATACATTGCCCGGACTTTTGGTGCCGAGCAGAGTTATATGGTGACCAACGGCACCTCGACATCAAACAAAATCGTCGGAATGTACGCCGCACCCGCCGGCAGCACCTTGCTGATTGACCGTAACTGCCACAAGTCGCTGGCTCATCTGCTGATGATGAGCGATGTCGTGCCGTTATGGCTCTCCCCGACGCGAAACGCGCTTGGGATCCTCGGCGGGATCCCGCGTCGTGAATTTAGCCACGCCGCGATTGAACATAAGGTCGCGGCGATCCCGGGGGCAAGCTGGCCGATCCATGCGGTCATCACTAACTCCACCTATGACGGTCTGCTCTATAACACCAACTGGATTAAGCAGACGCTGGATGTCCCGTCGATCCACTTTGACTCTGCGTGGGTGCCATACACCAACTTTCACCCGATTTACGCGGGAAAAAGCGGCATGAGCGGTGAGCGCGTGCCGGGCAAAGTTTTTTTCGAAACGCAGTCGACGCACAAAATGCTGGCCGCGTTTTCTCAGGCCTCGCTTATTCACATCAAAGGCGAGTACGACGAAGAGACCTTTAACGAAGCCTTTATGATGCACACCACCACCTCGCCAAGCTATCCGCTGGTGGCCTCTATTGAAACGGCGGCGGCAATGCTGCGCGGGAATCCGGGCAAGCGTCTGATCAATCGGTCTGTAGAGCGGGCGCTGCATTTCCGTAAAGAAGTTCAGCGGCTTAAAGATGAAGCGGACGGCTGGTTCTTCGATATCTGGCAACCCGAAGAGATTGATGAGGCCGAGTGCTGGCCTGTCTCACCCGGCGAGAGCTGGCACGGTTTTCGCGATGCCGACGCCGACCATATGTTCCTCGACCCGGTGAAGGTAACGATCCTGACGCCGGGGATGGACGAACAGGGCACGATGAGTGACGAAGGCATTCCTGCTGCTCTGGTGGCAAAATTCCTTGATGAACGTGGCGTAGTGGTGGAGAAAACCGGCCCGTATAACCTCTTGTTCCTGTTCAGTATTGGGATTGATAAAACCCGTGCGATGGGCTTATTGCGCGGACTGATGGAGTTTAAGCGCGCTTACGATCTCAACCTGCGGGTGAAAAATATGCTGCCGGATCTTTATGCTGAAGATCCTGACTTCTACCGCAATATGCGCATTCAGGATCTGGCCCAGGGGATCCATCGGCTGATCCGTCAGCACGATCTGCCGCGCCTGATGCTGCAGGCGTTTGACGTGCTGCCGGAGATGAAGTTGACCCCACACAAGGCCTGGCAACGTCAGGTGAAAGGGGAGGTTGAAACCGTTGAGCTGGAAAATCTGGTCGGGCGCGTGTCGGCTAACATGATCCTGCCTTATCCGCCGGGCGTACCGTTGTTGATGCCGGGGGAGATGATCACCGAAGAGAGTCGGGCGGTGCTCGATTTTCTGCTGATGCTCTGCTCAGTGGGGCGCCACTATCCGGGCTTTGAGACTGATATTCACGGGTCGAAGCGCGATGAGCAAGGGGTTTACTGGGTGCGAGTCCTAAAATAAGGGCGACAGCTTGCCAGGCCCGGGTTGTCGGTTGTAACGTTCAGGCATCATAAAAAGGAGAAGCTATGCTGGGTTTAAAACAGGTTCACCATATTGCGATCATTGCCACCGATTACGCAAAAAGTAAGGCCTTCTACTGCGATATTCTGGGCTTTACGTTGTTAAGCGAGGCTTACCGTGAGGAGCGTGACTCCTGGAAAGGCGATCTCGCTTTAAACGGGCAATATGTGATTGAGCTGTTCTCTTTTCCTTTTCCGCCAGCACGTCCGTCCCGCCCGGAAGCCTGCGGCCTGCGCCACCTTGCCTTTAGCGTCGACGACATTGATCGCGCCGTAAAACATCTGGAGACCCACGGCGTGAAGTGCGAAGCGATTCGTATCGATCCGTTCACCGACAAGCGTTTTACCTTTTTCAACGATCCGGATGGCCTTCCGCTGGAGCTTTACCAGCAGTAATTTCCACCCTGTGTGATAATGCCCGCTCAGTTCGGGCATTTTTATGTGTGATTTTCTATGACCCTACCCGCGATTGCTCAAGCCGTTTCACCGTACCGCCAGCTGCTGGTGGGGTTTAGCGGTGGCCTGGATTCCACCGTTCTGCTCCACCGTCTCAAACTCTGGCGTGACAACGAGCCTGATATTCAGCTTCGGGCGATGCACATTCATCACGGGTTAAGCCCGCACTCGGATGCGTGGGTGGCACACTGCGAGGCGGTGTGTGCAGCATGGGCGATCCCGCTGACTGTTGAACGTGTACATCTCCAGGATGAGGGGCTGGGCATTGAGGCGCAGGCGCGTAAAGCACGCTATGCCGCTTTTGCCGCTGAATTACAGCCTGGCGAAGCGCTGGTCACGGCGCAGCATCTCGATGACCAGTGCGAGACGTTATTACTGGCCCTCAAACGAGGAAGTGGCCCGGCGGGATTATCCGCGATGCCAGAACGGGCTGACTTCGCCGGATCGCACCTCCTTCGCCCACTGCTTGGCGAGACGCGAGCCTCGCTGGAAACGTGGGCACGGGAACACGGGCTGAGCTGGATTGAAGATGAAAGCAACCAGGATGACCGCTATGACCGTAACTTCCTGCGTCTGCGTGTCGTACCGCTTCTGAGCGAACGCTGGCCGCACTTTGCAGAAGCGGCAGCACGCAGCGCCATGCTGTGCGCTGAACAGGAGAGTCTGCTGGATGAGCTGCTGAGCGAAGAGCTGGCGGAACTGATTACCGAGCAGGGATCGCTTACCATCGCACCGCTGGAAGCGATGAGCCCGGCGCGTCGGGCCGCATTGTTACGACGCTGGCTGGCCTCTCACGGTGCCGCTATGCCATCGCGGGCAATGCTGGCTCGTCTCTGGGATGAAGTCGCCCTGGCGCGGGAAGATGCTACGCCGCGTGTGCACCTGAACGGTTTTGACGTCAGACGCTATAAAGGGGCGCTCTGGTGGGTTAAATCATCTCCCTCGCTCGCCGACAGGGTGCTCGACTGGCCGTCGCTTGCGGAACCGCTGCTGTTGCCCTGTGATGCCGGTCGTGTGTCTTTGGTGCCAACCGGCCATGTGCGTCTGCCTGAACCCGGGGAGCCAGTAACCGTGCGCTTTAAGGCGGGCGGTCTGCTGCATATTGTCGGGCGCAACGGAGGGCGGAAGCTGAAGAAAATCTGGCAGGAGAGCAATGTGCCGCCCTGGCGACGCGATACCACGCCGCTACTTTTCTACGGTGAAACGCTGATTGCTGCTGCGGGGGTATTCATTACGCAAGAGGGGTGGGCAGAAACGGGCGTGCAGTTTGAGTGGAAAGCGTAACGGGCAGCCGGGCTGCCCGTTAGTGTCATCAGGATTCGCTCACCACAACGGTGCCGATTTGCGGGTGGCTGAAGCTGGCAATTTTGTCCAGACGTAGCTCACGCGTCGCCCCGGCATCTTCCACTATCAGATATTCCACATTCTTTCGCGAAACCAGGTCGCTGGCTTTTGCCTTCAACACTTCGCCATCTTTTAGCTCCAGCGTCAGTATTAAATGATGCTGGCAGGCGAGTTCGAGGTTGTCATAGTCATCACAATTGATGGGTTGATAAGTTTCATTCATTGACATAATCGCTCACCAGTAAATTCGCCGCAGCATACGCTGCTTTTTCCCTGACCGATTCTGAAAGGCCCTCATCAGAGGCCACTTCATTAAGCACTTTCAATACACAGCCCAACGCGTCCGGGACATACCCCAGATCTCCGCTGGCGATTTCCGCATACCGTTTGCGAATTAACTCACAATAATTATTCACATCCCCTCCCGCCAGCGCACTGACTTACTGTGAGATATCATTAAGCCTACGAAGATAAACTCGGTTTAGCAAGGTGACTATACCATACTCATTTAAGCAATATCAGCGCCTTGATAGCCGGTGAATGTTCATCCGGGAACAGCCTTTTTATTCCTTTTTCGCTACAATGTGCGCCTGATTCGAAAGGAGTTCTCTCATGGCGCTGAAAGCGACAATTTATAAAGCTGTGGTCAATGTGGCAGATCTTGACCGCAACCAGTTCCTGGATGCGTCACTCACTCTGGCACGCCACCCCTCTGAAACCCAGGAGCGCATGATGCTGCGCCTGCTGGCGTGGATAAAGTATGCTGACGAGCGTCTGCAATTTAGCCGTGGCTTAAGCGCTGAGGACGAGCCAGAGGCCTGGCTGCACAACGATCATCTGGGTATCGATTTATGGATTGAACTCGGTCTGCCGGATGAGCGCCGCATTAAAAAGGCCTGCACGCAGTCCGCTAACGTGGCGTTATTCGCGTATAATCAACGTGCTGCGGAAATCTGGTGGCAGCAAAGCAAGAGCAAGTGCGGGCAGTTTGCCAACCTTACCGTCTGGTATCTGGACGATGAGCAACTGGCGAAGCTGAGCGAGTTTGCCAGCCGGACGATGGTCCTGCAGGCCACAATTCAGGACGGTGCTATCTGGCTTTCTGATTCTCAGAATAATCTGGAAATTCATTTGACGGCGTGGCAGCCAGCGCCATGATTGTCTTGTCCCGAAACGTTAGTATCCCTGACAATGAGCTGGAGATCACCGCCATCCGTGCTCAGGGGGCGGGTGGACAGCACGTTAACAAGGCTTCAACGGCTATCCATTTGCGCTTTGACATTCGGGCCTCCAGCCTGCCAGAGTATTACAAAGAAAGCCTGCTCGCTGCCAGCCATCACCTGATCACCAGTGATGGCGTGATTGTGATTAAAGCGCAGGAGTACCGCAGCCAGGAGTTGAACCGCGAAGCGGCGATTGCCAGACTGGTGTCGATGATTAAAGAATTAACGGCAGTGCAAAAAAGCCGTCGGGCAACGCGACCGACCCGCGCATCGAAAGAGCGTCGGCTATCGTCGAAGGCCCAAAAATCCACAGTGAAAGCACTACGCGGTAAAGTTCGTCGCCCTACGGAGTGACGAAAAGGAACACAATTTCATAAGGAATTCATTGTGAAAAAAGCACTATTGTCAGCGCTGGCAGTGAGTACGCTGTTTGCGCTTTTCGGGTGTAACAACCGTTCTGAAACGCAGGTCGTGCAGCCTGCGCAGAATGAAGAGTTAAAGCCAATGCAGCAGAGCTGGCGCGGCGTTTTACCGTGTGCCGACTGCGAGGGCATTGAAACGTCACTGTTCCTGCAGAAAGACGGTACCTGGGTTATGAACCAGCGTTATCAAGGGGCGAAAGAACCATCTTCCTTTGCGAGCTACGGGACATGGGCGCGTACGGCTGAGAAGCTGGTACTGACGGATACCACCGGTGAGAAAACCTATTTCCGCGCCAAAGGTGAAGGGATGGAGATGCTCGACCGCGAAGGCAATCCGATTGAGTCCCAGTTCAACTATACGCTGGCCCCGGTGAAAGCGGCCCTGCCTGCAACGCCAATGCCAATGCGTGGGATGTATTTCTATATGGCGGATGCGGCGATCTTTACCGACTGCGCCACCGGCAAGAAAATCAGCGTGGCGAACAATGCGCAGCTGGAGCGTGATTACGCTGTTGCGCGTGGCAATGACAGCAAGCCTGTCCTGCTGACGGTAGATGGTCACTTTACGCTGGAGCCGAATCCGAACAGCGGAGAGCTGGTGAAAACGCTGGTGGCAGATAAAGACGCGAAGTTTGTTGCGGGCAAAGACTGTAACAGTAAATAAGCCGATATCGACCCATTAAAAAACCCCGCCTGAGCGGGGTTTTTTGTTGAATGTTAACCTTTGATGGCTTTCACCAGGTAATCAAGAATGTCGCCAGTCTTGATCATCTGCTTTTCACCACTGCGACGGTATTTGTATTCAATGTCGTCGCTGTCGAGGTTACGGTCGCCGATGACTACGGTGTGCGGGATACCGATCAGTTCCATATCGGCAAACATCACGCCTGGACGCTCTTTACGGTCATCCATCAGCACTTCGATACCCTGAGCGCGCAGCTCGGAGTAAAGTTTTTCGGCCAGCTCCTGCACACGGTAAGACTTGTGCATGTTCATTGGCAGAATAGCCACCTGGAACGGGGCGATATTGTCTGGCCAGACGATGCCACGTTCGTCGTAGTTCTGTTCAATGGCTGCTGCAACCACACGCGTCACACCGATACCGTAGCAACCCATGGTCAGGATCTGGTTGCGGCCATCTTCCCCCTGAACGGCGGCATTCAGTGCGCGGGAATATTTATCCCCCAGCTGGAAGATGTGGCCCACTTCGATACCGCGTTTGATCATCAGGGTGCCCTGGCCGTCCGGGCTTGGATCGCCTGCCACCACGTTACGGATATCAGCCACTTCCGGCGTCGCGACATCGCGATCCCAGTTGATGCCGAAGTAATGTTTACCGTCGATGTTAGCGCCAGCGGCGAAGTCGCTCATTGCGGCTACCGTACGGTCAATAACCACCGGAACCGGCATATTCACCGGGCCCAGGGAACCAGGACCTGCGTTCACGACGGCACGGATTTCCGCTTCCGTTGCGAACATCAGTGGGCTGGCAACCTGAGGCAGCTTCTCAGCTTTCACTTCATTTAGTTCGTGATCGCCACGCACCAGCAGGGCAACCAGCGGGTACGCGCTACCTTCGGTGGATTTCACCAGCAGGGTTTTTACCGTTTTTTCGACGGGCAGGTTGAACTGCTCAACCAGCTCGGCAATGGTTTTTGCGTGAGGTGTATCAACCAGC
Source organism: Enterobacter sp. R-25 (assembly GCF_049913205.1). Classification (NCBI taxonomy): domain Bacteria; kingdom Pseudomonadati; phylum Pseudomonadota; class Gammaproteobacteria; order Enterobacterales; family Enterobacteriaceae; genus Enterobacter; species Enterobacter sp. R-25. Next base: position 850,429 of record NZ_CP183982.1, read on the forward strand.
GTCATCTCTTCGGTTGCAGCAGCACGTGGCGCTTTAGGGGCCAGCGCTTCTGCAAACTCGATGTTCGCAGCGTAATCAGAAGAGTCAGAGAAGATCACATCGTCTTCACCGCTCTGAGCCAGAACCTGGAACTCATGAGACGCGCTTCCGCCGATAGAACCGGTATCAGCCTGCACAGCACGGAAATCCAGACCCATACGGGAGAAGATTTTGCTGTAAGCCTCGTACATTTTGTCGTAGGTCTCTTGCAGCGATTCCTGAGACGTATGGAAAGAGTAAGCATCTTTCATCAGGAATTCGCGTGAGCGCATGACGCCGAAGCGTGGGCGAACTTCATCACGGAACTTGGTCTGGATCTGGAAGAAGTTCAGCGGCAGCTGTTTGTAAGAGCTCAGCTCATTACGAATCAGGTCGGTAATGACTTCTTCATGCGTTGGGCCGAGGACGAATGGACGCTCGCCACGATCAACGAAACGCAGCAGCTCAGGGCCATATTGCTCCCAACGGCCGCTCTCCTGCCACAGGTCAGCGGGCTGAACCACAGGCATGGACACCTCGATAGCACCGGCGTTGTTCATCTCTTCACGCACGATGTTTTCGACTTTTTTCAGGACGCGCACGCCGGTCGGCAGCCAGGTATATAACCCGGAGGCCAGCTTGCGGATCATCCCGGCGCGCAGCATCAGCTGATGGCTGATCACTTCGGCGTCGGCAGGCGTCTCCTTCAGAGTGGAGAGCAGATATTGGCTAGTACGCATGTTGTTACGGTTCCATTTCGACGATTGGAACAGGCTGAAACACCAGCCTGAGACAAAAAAAGTGGTTTAGTTTACCAGTGTGGCAAAGATGCCAAAAGAGAGGAGGACAAAATTACCTGGGTTCAAGGGCAAACACTTCAAAACCTGCCCCGGTCACGCGCCAGCGAACGTTAAAATCCAGCAGCCAGACGGCGTAGGTTTTCCCGGCGTCCTCTTCTTTACGATAGGCCGGACGGGGGTCCTGAGCCAGCACTTCGGTGATAAAGTCACGAAGGCGGGGATAGCGTGTTTCCAGCTGCTGAAGCTGCGTGGTTATCTCAGCCGTGAAGTGAACAGGCATATCTGCCTGCGGTGCTTCCTGTGCATAGCTTGCGCGGGCGTCGGGTAACGCTTCGGCAAAGGGGAGATACGGCTTGATATCGATAACCGGCGTGCCATCAACCAGGTCAAGGCTGCCTAACTCCAGTATGACCTGATCCTTCTGACAGCGTATACCTTTCAGTTCGACCAGCGACATCCCGATAGGGTTTGGACGGAAGGTTGAGCGCGTCGCAAACACGCCCATCCTGGCGTTGCCTCCCAGGCGAGGAGGGCGTACGGTCGGACGCCAGCCACCTTCCATCGTCTGGTGAAACACAAACACAATCCATAAGTGGCTGAATGCTTCGAGCCCGCGTACGGCATCGGCCTGATTGTAGGGCGCGATCAAGTGAAGCTCGCCACCGCTGGTGACCAGACCTGGCTGGCGTGGCACGGCGAACTTCTCTTTATAGGGAGAGCGAATAACGCCTATCTGTTCGAACTGAAATGAACTCATTTCGCCGTAATGTTCAGCGCCGAGCCGATGCAAACCGCCTGACGGTAGCAACCCGGTGTTCCACTGGTCACTTCGCAGCTATGCAGCAGAACCGCGTTGGCTTTCATTTTTGCCGCGTTGATCTGCATGCGTTTACGCGCTGTTGGGATATTCGGTGGAGAGTCCTGATTGGTAGCCTGACAGGATTCGCCGCTTACTTCACCCAGTTCACGGAAAGGTTTACCCACGAGTTCGTCAGCTTTGGTAATAATGCGAACCGGCGCAGGGCGAGGCGCTTTCGGTTTTACGGGTTCTGCTTTTGGCGGGGTTGCCGTGCTTTGGACAGGTTCAACAGGAGATCTGCTTAGCATAGAACAGCCGCTCAGCATGAGTGCTAAAAGACAGATCGGTAAAGCACGCATAATAATTCCTCAATGGATAATCAAAACGTCAGATATTGAATCAGTTGACTGCACAAATGACAAGACGGGCATAAGCCCGTCTTGATGATATTACACTGAGGTGAGATTACCAGCCCTTAACAGCGCCGCCGTTAAACACTTTGTTGGCTTCCTGGTAAACTTCGTCAGACTGATAAGCCTGTACGAACTTCTTCACGTTTTCCGCATCTTTGTTGTCTTCGCGAGTCACGATCAGGTTTACATACGGGGAGTCTTTGTCTTCAACGAAGATACCGTCTTTTGCTGGCGTCAGGCCAATCTGGCTGGCGTACGTGGTGTTGATAACGGCCAGGGCAATCTGCGCGTCGTCGAGAGAACGTGGCAGCTGTGGGGCTTCCAGCTCAACAATTTTCAGATTTTTCGGGTTCTCGGTGACATCCAGAACGGTTGGCAGCAGGCCAACACCGTCTTTCAGTTTAATCAGGCCCACTTTCTGCAGCAGCAGCAGGGAACGGCCAAGGTTGGTTGGGTCGTTAGGGACGGCAACCTGAGAGCCTGGCTGCAGTTCGTCCAGAGATTTAATTTTCTTGGAGTAACCGGCAATAGGGTAAACAAAGGTGTTACCCACACCCACCAGTTTATAGCCGCGGTCCTTGATCTGCTGATCCAGGTAAGGTTTGTGCTGGAAGGCATTGGCGTCGATATCGCCTTTGCTCAGCGCTTCGTTCGGCAGAACGTAATCGTTAAAGGTCACCAGCTCAACGTCCAGACCATACTTCTCTTTCGCGACTTTCTGCGCGACTTCAGCAACCTGCTGTTCTGCACCCACGATAACGCCCACTTTGATGTGGTTTGGATCTTTTTCGTCCTGACCGCAACCCACCAGTGCCAGAGAGCCGATCAGCGCGCCTACCGCTGCAAAGGTCTTTAATTTAAACGCCATGTTATATCCTTAACTCGTCGAGTTTGTGTTGTGTGTAACGTTATTTGTGAGTAACAGTCCGGACGATGCGATCGCCAGAGAACTGGATTAAGTAAACCAGCACAACCAGCAATACCAGAACGGTATTCATTACGGTAGCGTTATAACCAATATAGCCGTACTGGTAGCCAATCTGGCCTAAACCGCCAGCGCCAACGGCACCGCCCATCGCGGAATAACCCACCAGAGTAATCAACGTAATGGTTGCCGCGTTAACCAGCCCTGGCAGCGCTTCAGGTAGCAGGACTTTACGCACGATCTGCATTGGCGTTGCCCCCATCGCGCGGGAAGCCTCGATCAAACCGGTCGGAATTTCCAGCAGGGCGTTTTCCACCATACGGGCGATAAACGGCGCAGCTCCTACGGTCAGCGGAACGATGGCTGCCTGCAAACCGATAGACGTTCCCACGATCACACGGGTAAATGGAATCATCCATACCAGCAGAATAATGAACGGGATAGAACGGAAGATATTCACCAGCGCAGACAGGGTGCGATACAGCTTCGCGTTCTCAATGATTTGTCCTGGGCGCGTCACATACAACAGCACGCCGACCGGCAGACCAATCACAAAACCAAAAAAGCCTGATACAAAGGTCATTGCCAGCGTTTCCCAAACGCCGCGAACCAGCAGCCACATCATCGGCTCAGACATAACCCAGTACCTCTACTTTTACGTGATGTTCTTGCAGCCAGGCAATTGCCGCCTGGGTTTCTGCTTGTGTGCCGTGCATTTCCGTCAGCATGATGCCGAACTTCACGCCACCGGCGTAATCCATTTGCGCGCTGATGATGTTGTTATTCACATTAAAGCGGCGCGCGGTTTCGGACAGCAGTGGTGCATCGACGGACTGGCCAGTGAACTCCATACGCAGCATCGGGACGCTGTCCGCGGTCGATTCTGTTTTTAAACGCTCCAGATAATCTTCCGGAATATCCAGGTGCAGCGTGGACTGAATAAACTGTTGTGCCAGCGGGGTTTTCGGATGGGAAAACACTTCGCTGACCGTGTCTTGCTCAATCAACTCACCGTTGCTGATCACCGCGACGCAATCACAGATGCGTTTCACGACGTCCATTTCATGTGTAATAAGGAGAATGGTCAGGCCGAGGCGACGGTTGATGTCCTTCAGCAACTCCAGAATGGAACGCGTAGTGGCGGGATCTAATGCGCTGGTGGCTTCATCGCACAGCAGCACTTTCGGGTTACTTGCCAGCGCGCGGGCAATGGCCACACGCTGTTTTTGTCCACCGGACAGGTTGGCCGGGTAGCTATCGTGTTTATCACCCAGACCAACGAGATCCAGCAGTTCGGTTACGCGACGCTTAACTTCTTCTTTTGGCGTGTTGTCCAGTTCCAGCGGCAAGGCAACGTTGCCAAACACCGTACGGGAGGCCAGCAGGTTAAAGTGCTGGAAGATCATGCCAATCTGGCGGCGTGCTTTCGTCAGTTCTTTCTCTGAAAGGGCGGTCAGTTCCTGCCCGCCTACTTCTACACGACCCTGGGTTGGGCGCTCAAGCAGGTTAACACAACGGATCAGCGTACTTTTACCTGCACCCGATGCGCCAATGACGCCATAAATTTGACCAGCAGGAACATGCAGGCTGACATTGTTCAGCGCCTGAATGGTTCGGTTCCCCTGCTGGAACACTTTGGTGATATTGGAAAGTTTAATCATTAGATTATTTTTATCGTATGTAAGTTAGCCGTGGCATTTTCTTCTGCCAGATACGGGTGATGACCGTAAACAAAACGGATGTTAAGGCATCCAGACGTCTAAATCAATCCAACTCTGTACGATGAGCACTTTATTGCGCTGCGATTCATGAGATACTAGCTGTACATGCCTTTTTCAGGAGCAAACCGGTGGCAAAATCAGTACCCGCAATTTTTCTCGATCGTGATGGCACTATTAATGTGGATCACGGTTATGTCCACGAGATTGATGAGTTCGAGTTTATCGAGGGCGTTATCGATGCCATGCGCCAGCTGAAAGAGATGGGCTATGCGCTGGTGGTCGTGACCAACCAGTCCGGTATCGCACGTGGAAAATTCACCGAGGCGCAATTCGAGACGCTGACGGAATGGATGGACTGGTCGCTGGCTGACCGCGGTGTCGAACTTGATGGCATTTACTATTGCCCGCACCACCCGCAGGGAACTGTAGAAGAATTTCGTCAGACGTGTGATTGCCGCAAGCCGCATCCGGGAATGTTTATCTCTGCGCAGGAATTCCTGCATATCGATATGGCTGCTTCTTATATGGTGGGCGATAAACTGGAAGATATGCAGGCAGCAACCGCCGCAGGTGTGGGGACTAAAATACTTGTGCGCACCGGCAAACCTGTGACGCCTGAAGCAGAGAGTGCCGCGGATTGGGTGATTAATAGCCTGGCAGAGCTGCCAAAAGAGATTAAAAAGCACCAAAAATAGCCTTTTTGGTGAAAAGGTGAGCGGTCGAAATAAAAATGCATATTTCCGCTTGTCATTCCTCGGCGGCACCCTATAATGCGCCTCCATCGACACGGCGGATGTGAATCACTTCACAGTTAACCCGGTCGGTTGAAGAGAAAAAATCCTGAATTTCAGGGTTGACTCTGAAAGAGGAAAGCGTAATATACGCCACCTCGCGACGGTGAGCTGCAAGCCGCGTCGCAACTGCTCTTTAACAATTTATCAGACAATCTGTGTGGGCACTCAAAGTGACATGGATTCTTAACGTCCTCGGACGAAAAATGAATACCAAGTCTCTGAGTGAACATACGTAATTCATTACGAAGTTTAATTCACGAGCATCAAACTTAAATTGAAGAGTTTGATCATGGCTCAGATTGAACGCTGGCGGCAGGCCTAACACATGCAAGTCGAACGGTAGCACAGAGAGCTTGCTCTCGGGTGACGAGTGGCGGACGGGTGAGTAATGTCTGGGAAACTGCCTGATGGAGGGGGATAACTACTGGAAACGGTAGCTAATACCGCATAACGTCGTAAGACCAAAGAGGGGGACCTTCGGGCCTCTTGCCATCAGATGTGCCCAGATGGGATTAGCTAGTAGGTGGGGTAACGGCTCACCTAGGCGACGATCCCTAGCTGGTCTGAGAGGATGACCAGCCACACTGGAACTGAGACACGGTCCAGACTCCTACGGGAGGCAGCAGTGGGGAATATTGCACAATGGGCGCAAGCCTGATGCAGCCATGCCGCGTGTATGAAGAAGGCCTTCGGGTTGTAAAGTACTTTCAGCGGGGAGGAAGGTGTTGTGGTTAATAACCGCAGCAATTGACGTTACCCGCAGAAGAAGCACCGGCTAACTCCGTGCCAGCAGCCGCGGTAATACGGAGGGTGCAAGCGTTAATCGGAATTACTGGGCGTAAAGCGCACGCAGGCGGTCTGTCAAGTCGGATGTGAAATCCCCGGGCTCAACCTGGGAACTGCATTCGAAACTGGCAGGCTAGAGTCTTGTAGAGGGGGGTAGAATTCCAGGTGTAGCGGTGAAATGCGTAGAGATCTGGAGGAATACCGGTGGCGAAGGCGGCCCCCTGGACAAAGACTGACGCTCAGGTGCGAAAGCGTGGGGAGCAAACAGGATTAGATACCCTGGTAGTCCACGCCGTAAACGATGTCGACTTGGAGGTTGTGCCCTTGAGGCGTGGCTTCCGGAGCTAACGCGTTAAGTCGACCGCCTGGGGAGTACGGCCGCAAGGTTAAAACTCAAATGAATTGACGGGGGCCCGCACAAGCGGTGGAGCATGTGGTTTAATTCGATGCAACGCGAAGAACCTTACCTACTCTTGACATCCAGAGAACTTAGCAGAGATGCTTTGGTGCCTTCGGGAACTCTGAGACAGGTGCTGCATGGCTGTCGTCAGCTCGTGTTGTGAAATGTTGGGTTAAGTCCCGCAACGAGCGCAACCCTTATCCTTTGTTGCCAGCGGTCCGGCCGGGAACTCAAAGGAGACTGCCAGTGATAAACTGGAGGAAGGTGGGGATGACGTCAAGTCATCATGGCCCTTACGAGTAGGGCTACACACGTGCTACAATGGCGCATACAAAGAGAAGCGAACTCGCGAGAGCAAGCGGACCTCATAAAGTGCGTCGTAGTCCGGATTGGAGTCTGCAACTCGACTCCATGAAGTCGGAATCGCTAGTAATCGTAGATCAGAATGCTACGGTGAATACGTTCCCGGGCCTTGTACACACCGCCCGTCACACCATGGGAGTGGGTTGCAAAAGAAGTAGGTAGCTTAACCTTCGGGAGGGCGCTTACCACTTTGTGATTCATGACTGGGGTGAAGTCGTAACAAGGTAACCGTAGGGGAACCTGCGGTTGGATCACCTCCTTACCTTAAAGAACCTGCCTTTGTAGTGCTCACACAGATTGTCTGATGAAAAACAGCAGTAAAAAACCTCTACAGGCTTGTAGCTCAGGTGGTTAGAGCGCACCCCTGATAAGGGTGAGGTCGGTGGTTCAAGTCCACTCAGGCCTACCAAATCTGTCATGCAGATTTGAAGAGGTTGGTCATACGATGGGGCTATAGCTCAGCTGGGAGAGCGCCTGCTTTGCACGCAGGAGGTCTGCGGTTCGATCCCGCATAGCTCCACCATCTTTTACTGCGAAAACAAGAAAACTTCAGAGTGAACCTGAAAAGGTGCACTGCGAAGTTTTGCTCTTTAAAAATCTGGATCAAGCTGAAAATTGAAACGACACACATGTTATGTGTGTTCGAGTCTCTCAAATTTTCGCAAGCCGGTGATGAATCGAAAGAAACATCTTCGGGTTGTGAGGTTAAGCGACTAAGCGTACACGGTGGATGCCCTGGCAGTCAGAGGCGATGAAGGACGTGCTAATCTGCGAAAAGCGCCGGCGAGGTGATATGAACCTTTGACCCGGCGATGTCCGAATGGGGAAACCCAGTGTGTTCCGACACACTATCGTTAACTGAATACATAGGTTAACGAGGCGAACCGGGGGAACTGAAACATCTAAGTACCCCGAGGAAAAGAAATCAACCGAGATTCCCCCAGTAGCGGCGAGCGAACGGGGAGCAGCCCAGAGTCTGAATCAGCTTGTGTGTTAGTGGAAGCGTCTGGAAAGTCGCACGGTACAGGGTGAAAGTCCCGTACACGAAAGCACACAGGCTGTGAACTCGAAGAGTAGGGCGGGACACGTGGTATCCTGTCTGAATATGGGGGGACCATCCTCCAAGGCTAAATACTCCTGACTGACCGATAGTGAACCAGTACCGTGAGGGAAAGGCGAAAAGAACCCCGGCGAGGGGAGTGAAAAAGAACCTGAAACCGTGTACGTACAAGCAGTGGGAGCCTCTTTTATGGGGTGACTGCGTACCTTTTGTATAATGGGTCAGCGACTTATATTCTGTAGCAAGGTTAACCGTATAGGGGAGCCGAAGGGAAACCGAGTCTTAACTGGGCGTTAAGTTGCAGGGTATAGACCCGAAACCCGGTGATCTAGCCATGGGCAGGTTGAAGGTTGGGTAACACTAACTGGAGGACCGAACCGACTAATGTTGAAAAATTAGCGGATGACTTGTGGCTGGGGGTGAAAGGCCAATCAAACCGGGAGATAGCTGGTTCTCCCCGAAAGCTATTTAGGTAGCGCCTCGTGAATTCATCTTCGGGGGTAGAGCACTGTTTCGGCTAGGGGGCCATCCCGGCTTACCAACCCGATGCAAACTACGAATACCGAAGAATGTTATCACGGGAGACACACGGCGGGTGCTAACGTCCGTCGTGAAGAGGGAAACAACCCAGACCGCCAGCTAAGGTCCCAAAGTCATGGTTAAGTGGGAAACGATGTGGGAAGGCACAGACAGCCAGGATGTTGGCTTAGAAGCAGCCATCATTTAAAGAAAGCGTAATAGCTCACTGGTCGAGTCGGCCTGCGCGGAAGATGTAACGGGGCTAAACCATGCACCGAAGCTGCGGCAGCGACGCTTATGCGTTGTTGGGTAGGGGAGCGTTCTGTAAGCCGTTGAAGGTGTCCTGTGAGGGGTGCTGGAGGTATCAGAAGTGCGAATGCTGACATAAGTAACGATAAAGCGGGTGAAAAGCCCGCTCGCCGGAAGACCAAGGGTTCCTGTCCAACGTTAATCGGGGCAGGGTGAGTCGACCCCTAAGGCGAGGCCGAAAGGCGTAGTCGATGGGAAACAGGTTAATATTCCTGTACTTGGTGTTACTGCGAAGGGGGGACGGAGAAGGCTATGTTAGCCGGGCGACGGTTGTCCCGGTTTAAGCATGTAGGCGGAGGTTCCAGGTAAATCCGGTTCCTTGTTAACGCTGAGGTGTGATGACGAGGCACTACGGTGCTGAAGTAACAAATGCCCTGCTTCCAGGAAAAGCCTCTAAGCATCAGGTAACATCAAATCGTACCCCAAACCGACACAGGTGGTCAGGTAGAGAATACCAAGGCGCTTGAGAGAACTCGGGTGAAGGAACTAGGCAAAATGGTGCCGTAACTTCGGGAGAAGGCACGCTGATATGTAGGTGAAGCCCCTGCGGGTGGAGCTGAAATCAGTCGAAGATACCAGCTGGCTGCAACTGTTTATTAAAAACACAGCACTGTGCAAACACGAAAGTGGACGTATACGGTGTGACGCCTGCCCGGTGCCGGAAGGTTAATTGATGGGGTTAGCGGCAACGCGAAGCTCTTGATCGAAGCCCCGGTAAACGGCGGCCGTAACTATAACGGTCCTAAGGTAGCGAAATTCCTTGTCGGGTAAGTTCCGACCTGCACGAATGGCGTAATGATGGCCAGGCTGTCTCCACCCGAGACTCAGTGAAATTGAACTCGCTGTGAAGATGCAGTGTACCCGCGGCAAGACGGAAAGACCCCGTGAACCTTTACTATAGCTTGACACTGAACACTGGTCCTTGATGTGTAGGATAGGTGGGAGGCTTTGAAGCGTGGACGCCAGTCTGCGTGGAGCCAACCTTGAAATACCACCCTTTAATGGCTGGTGTTCTAACGTAGACCCGTGATCCGGGTTGCGGACAGTGTCTGGTGGGTAGTTTGACTGGGGCGGTCTCCTCCCAAAGAGTAACGGAGGAGCACGAAGGTTAGCTAATCCTGGTCGGACATCAGGAGGTTAGTGCAATGGCATAAGCTAGCTTGACTGCGAGAGTGACGGCTCGAGCAGGTGCGAAAGCAGGTCATAGTGATCCGGTGGTTCTGAATGGAAGGGCCATCGCTCAACGGATAAAAGGTACTCCGGGGATAACAGGCTGATACCGCCCAAGAGTTCATATCGACGGCGGTGTTTGGCACCTCGATGTCGGCTCATCACATCCTGGGGCTGAAGTAGGTCCCAAGGGTATGGCTGTTCGCCATTTAAAGTGGTACGCGAGCTGGGTTTAGAACGTCGTGAGACAGTTCGGTCCCTATCTGCCGTGGGCGCTGGAGAATTGAGGGGGGCTGCTCCTAGTACGAGAGGACCGGAGTGGACGCATCACTGGTGTTCGGGTTGTCATGCCAATGGCACTGCCCGGTAGCTAAATGCGGAAGAGATAAGTGCTGAAAGCATCTAAGCACGAAACTTGCCCCGAGATGAGTTCTCCCTGAGACTTTAAGTCTCCTGAAGGAACGTTGAAGACTACGACGTTGATAGGTCGGGTGTGTAAGCGCAGCGATGCGTTGAGCTAACCGATACTAATGAACCGTGAGGCTTAACCTTACAACGCCGAAGATGTTTTGGCGATGAGAGACGATTTTCAGCTGATACAGATTACAGAATTTGCCTGGCGGCTTTAGCGCGGTGGTCCCACCTGACCCCATGCCGAACTCAGAAGTGAAACGCCGTAGCGCCGATGGTAGTGTGGGGTCTCCCCATGTGAGAGTAGGGAACTGCCAGGCATCAAATTACGTAGTAAGCCGGTGCATAAATCCGGTGGTTACAGCAGTCTTCGGTGGAGCGGTAGTTCAGTCGGTTAGAATACCTGCCTGTCACGCAGGGGGTCGCGGGTTCGAGTCCCGTCCGTTCCGCCACTTATTAAAAGCCCTGAGTTAACGCTCAGGGCTTTTTTCATATCTGTCTTATCATTATTGCCAAATCAGCAAAAATCCTCTGCGTTAAACGCTCTTTTTCTGCATAACGGCAGCAGCGATAATCCTCCTCAGTTAACAATCATTATGAATAACGAGGATTACATGACTATCCCTGCACTGGGTCTGGGCACTTTCCGCCTGAAAGACGACGTTGTTATCGCATCTGTTAAAACTGCACTTGAACTTGGCTATCGCGCAATTGATACGGCGCAGATTTACGATAACGAAGCTGCCGTTGGTCAGGCTATCGAAGAGAGCGGCGTAGCGCGCAGCGAGCTTTTCATCACGACCAAAATCTGGACTGAAAACCTCAGCAAAGATAAATTGATCCCCAGCCTGAAAGAGAGCCTGGAAAAACTGCGTACCGACTATGTGGATCTGACGTTGATCCACTGGCCATCACCGAACGATGCCGTGTCAGTCGAGGAGTTCATGCAGGCATTGCGTGAAGCGAAAGAGCAGGGCTTAACGCGTGAAATAGGTATTTCTAATTTCACCATCCCGCTGATGGAAAAAGCCATTGCCGCCGTGGGGGCTGAAAACATTGCAACCAATCAGATTGAACTCTCTCCCTACCTGCAAAACCGCAAAGTCGTGGACTGGGCAAAACAGCACGGCATCCACATCACCTCATATATGACCCTGGCCTACGGTAAAGCACTGAAAGATGACGTGATTAATCGTATCGCAGAGAAACATAGCGCAACGGCTGCACAGGTGATTCTGGCATGGGCGATGGGTGAAGGTTACGCCGTGATCCCCTCTTCAACCCGACGTGAAAACCTGGCCAGTAACCTGTTAGTGAGGGATCTCCAGCTGGACGCCGAAGACAAAAAAGCGATCGCTGCCCTGGAATGCAACGATCGTCTGGTCAGCCCTGAAGGTCTGGCACCTGACTGGGATTAATATTGACCCTTTCCTCTGTAACCTGAAACCCTCACACAGCTCCCCCGGGAGCTGTTTTTATATGTTCGCTCAGGAAATCGATAAAGGCGCGTATGCGCGTACTTACCGCTCTGTCACTGTAATAAACTGCACTAAAAGGCATCTCCACAGGCAGACGTTTATCTGCCATCAGCTCTACAAGCTCACCGCGTGCAATTTCTTTATCAATCATATAGTCCGACAAACAGGCGATCCCATTCCCTTCGAGGCAAAGCTGCTTCAGCGTTTCTCCACTGTTGGACGATAACCCACTGGTGATTTCATGCAGTTGACCATCATGACAGGCCACAGGCCAGGTGTTCAGCGATACGGGCTCCGTGAAGCCCAGGCACAGGTGCTGCTTCAGTTCTTCAACCGTCTCTGGTTTGCCATGCTCTGCGATGTATTGCGGTGATGCGACTATCTTGCGGTAGCTGGCAAAAAGAGGGCGGGCCCGCAAGCTCGAGTCGGTCAGTGTGCCGGCCCGGATCGCCACATCCACTTTCCGCTCGATGAGATTGATAAACGTCTCTGAGGAAACTAACGAGAGCGTCATCTCCGGATAGCGTTCGCGGAAAGGCTTGATCAGCGGCATCAGAAAATGAAGAACAACCGGTGTTGCCGCATCAATGCGCAGCAATCCGCGTGGCGTGCTACGGGTTTCCATAATCTCTGTTTCTGCCGCCGCCATCTCCTGCAGGACGGACTGCACACGGCGGAAGTAACGCTCGCCTTCCTCCGTCAGGCTCAGCTGACGCGTCGTTCGGTTGAGAAGACTGACGCCGAGCTTCATCTCCAGTTTTTTCACCGAGCGGCTGATGGCTGAATTAGCCTGCCCCAACTGCTCGGCCGCACGGCTAAAACTGCCGCTTTCGACGACGGCGACAAAAATTGTCAGCTCTTCCGACGTTGCTTTCATTGTTGCACCACCTGCAAAATTCTATTGATATTTTGACCATTTTTGTTATTTAAGCACTGGCGCATACTGCCTGTCATCTTAATCCTGATGATATGGAGTTATTTATGCCACTGGCGCTACTTGCCCTGACGATCAGTGCCTTTGCAATTGGCACGACCGAATTTGTTATCGTAGGACTGGTGCCTACGATAGCTAACCAGCTTTCAATCTCGCTGCCTTCTGCCGGCCTGTTGGTTTCTATCTATGCGCTCGGGGTTGCCATCGGCGCCCCCGTCCTGACCGCGTTGACGGGACGTTTCCCGCGTAAGCCGCTGTTGGTTACGCTGATGGTGTTATTCACCGCTGGCAATGTTCTGGCCTGGCAGGCGCCGGACTACACCACGCTGGTGATTGCCCGGCTGCTGACCGGTCTCGCTCACGGTGTGTTCTTCTCCATTGGTTCAACTATTGCAACCAGCCTGGTACCAAAAGAGAAAGCAGCATCCGCCATCGCGATTATGTTCGGTGGTCTGACCGTCGCCCTTGTCACCGGTGTACCGTTAGGAACGTTTATCGGCCAGCACTTTGGCTGGCGCGAAACCTTCCTTGCCGTCTCTTTACTGGGGGTGATTGCCCTGGTTGCCAGCCTGCTATTGGTACCGTCGACTATTGCAGGACGTGCGAGTGCCAGCCTGAGCGATCAGCTCAAGGTACTCACGCATCCGCGTTTGCTGATCATCTACGCCGTCACAGCGCTCGGCTATGGGGGTGTATTCACGGCTTTCACCTTCCTGGCTCCGATGATGCAGGACCTGGCAGGCTTCTCACCCAGTGCAGTGAGCTGGATTTTGCTGGGGTATGGTATCTCCGTCGCCATCGGTAATATCTGGGGAGGGAAGCTTGCGGACAAACATGGTGCAGTGCCGGCCCTGAAGTTTATCTTCGCAGCACTGGTTGTTCTGCTGATGATTTTCCAGTTCACGGCATCGATGCAATACGCCGCGCTGATAACGGTACTGGTGATGGGGATCTTCGCCTTTGGTAATGTGCCAGGCCTGCAGGTTTACGTGGTACAAAAAGCCGAACTTTATACACCCAACGCGGTAGATGTCGCATCGGGCCTGAATATTGCCGCGTTCAATATTGGGATTGCGCTGGGTTCTATCATTGGTGGGCAAACCGTTGAACATTTCGGATTAACCCAAACGCCATGGATTGGTGCGGTGATTGTTCTGGTCGCTTTCCTGCTGATTAGCCTGAGTGGGCGCCTTGATAAACCCGCTCGTGTAGTGCTGGGATAACATCAGTAAGTGCTTGCTTACAAAACTGGAAAGCGGTTTATCTGAAATTGCGTTGAAAGTGTAACCTAAAGTCCCTATAACATTAGAACCAGTCCGTTTTCCGGGCTGGTTCATGTTACAGAGGCCGTTTCCAAAAGTGCGAAAAAATACCTATGCCATGCGTTATGTTGCCGGAATGCCCGCGGAGAGGATCTTGCCTCCGGGGTCGTTTGCGAGCATAAGTCAGGCATTACCTGCCGGGACACCCTTAAGCAGCGATGAAAAAATCCGGGTGCTGGTGTGGAACATCTTTAAACAACAGCGCGCTGAGTGGTTATCGGTACTCAAGAATTTTGGGAAAGACGCCCATCTGGTGCTGTTGCAGGAGGCGCAAACCACCCCCGAGCTGGTAAGGTTTGCTACGACTCACTACCTCGCTGCTGACCAGGTTCCCGCGTTTGTCTTGCCGCAACATCCTTCTGGCGTGATGACTCTCTCTTCGGCTCATCCGGTCTATTGCTGCCCGCTGCGCGAGCGCGAGCCGATTCTGCGTCTGGCGAAATCGGCGCTGGTAACGGTCTACCCGCTGCCGGACACGCGCATGCTGATGGTTGTGAATATCCACGCGGTCAACTTCAGCCTGGGCGTGGATGTGTATAGTAAGCAGTTACTTCCGATCGGTGACCAGATCGCCCATCACAGCGGGCCCATCATTATGGCCGGGGATTTTAATGCCTGGAGCCGTCCGCGCATGAATGCGCTGTATCGCTTTGCACGCGAAATGTCGCTGCGTGAAGTTCGTTTTAGCGATGACCAGCGCAAGAAAGCGTTTGGCCGTCCTCTCGATTTTGTCTTCTATCGTGGTCTGAACGTTCACGACGCCTCTGTTCTGGTGACGCGTGCCTCCGATCACAATCCTCTACTCGTTGAATTCAGTCCCGGCAAACCTGATAAATAATGGTATGTCAGGTCTGCCGTGGGGCAGGCCATTCGGGTGCTGCCCTTTATTTTTAACAACAAAAGGACAGTACGATGACAACAACACACTCCCATCATGACAACGTAGAAAAACAGTTTGGCTCCCAGGCAAATGCTTATCTGAGCAGTGCCGTGCACGCGTCTGGCCGTGATCTGGTCCGTCTCGGTGAACGCCTGGCGGCAGTGCCGCACGCGCACGTTCTGGACTTAGGCTGTGGCGCCGGGCATGCCAGCTTCACGGCAGCACAGCAGGTGGCGCAGGTCACGGCCTATGATTTATCCAGTCAGATGCTGGAGGTGGTTGCAGAGGCCGCACAAGCCAAAGGGCTGAACAACATCGCAACGCGTCAGGGCTATGCCGAATCCTTACCCTTTGAAGATGCCTCATTTGAAGTTGTTATCAGCCGTTATTCTGCCCATCACTGGCATGATGTCGGCCAGGCATTACGTGAAGTTAAACGCGTTCTGAAGCCGGGCGGGGTCTTTATCATTATGGATGTGATGTCGCCGGGACATCCGGTGCGTAATATCTGGCTGCAAACGGTTGAAGCGCTGCGCGACACCTCGCATGTGCAAAACTACTCCAGCGGGGAGTGGTTAGCGCTGATTACTGAAGCGGGGCTGATCACACGTGCATTGATAACGGACCGCTTGCCGCTGGAGTTCAGCTCGTGGATTGCCCGTATGCGCACGCCGGAAGCGTTAAGCCAGGCCATTCGATTGTATCAGGATAGCGCGTCGGCGGAAGTGAAGGCGTACTTTGAATTGCAGGATGATGGATCATTTACCAGCGATACCATCATGGCTGAAGCGCAAAAAGCAGCGTAAAGAAAAAAGGCACCGAGGGGAATCGGTGCCTTTTTATCGTTAGGTCGTGTCATCAGGAGTCTGGCGTGGCGCTGTTTTTCACAAACAACGTCAGCTGGTCGCCTGGTTTCAGATTGTCAGTATCATTGTTCCAGCGCATCACATCCTTGATATTTACGCCGTGTCGTTTTGCGATACTGGACAGTGAATCACCTTTACGCACACGATAGGTAATGCTATCGCTGTTGCTGGCGAGACGCTGTGCACTGTTACCTGCACCCACCGTCAGAGTCTGACCCACTTTCAGGCCTGAGCTGCGCAGATTATTCCACTGCTGCAGATCGTTTGCCGTCACGCCAAGACGTGAGGCAATGCCCGAAAGTGTATCACCTGACCGAACCTTATAGCTGCGGCTGTTCACGGATGATGCATCCGCGATCAGCGTTGACTGAACAGCGGCAATTTCACCCGATGCTAAAGACTCACGTAAATGCTCAGCATGTTTCTGCGGAACCATTACATACTGCGGACCACTGGCCCCCAGCGTTGAGCCTTTAACGCCAGCATTAAAGGTTTTCAGTTTACTTACCGACATACCCGTCATATCAGCAACCTGTTGAATATCAACCGGATTGCTGAGGCGAACACGCGCCAGTGCACGACTTTCGTCTGGTGTTGGCAGTTGTACACCGTAACGCTTGCTGTTCTTGAGAATATCGCTCAATGCCAGCATTTTCGGTACGTAAATCTTCGTTTCCTGTGGCAGTGAGAGCGACCAAAAATCGGTGGATTTACCCCGTGCTTTATTCGCTTTCATTGCCTTCAGTACACGACCTTCGCCACTGTTATACGCTGCGACCGTTAACAGCCAGTCGCCGTCGAACATCTTATTAAGACGTTCCATCATGTCGAGAGCGGCTGTCGTTGAAGCGACAACATCACGACGCGCATCATAGTTGCGGGTCTGTTTCAAACCATAGTTTCGCCCGGTGCTCGGAATGATCTGCCAAATGCCTGCGGCATTGGCGCCAGACGTCGCGTGTGGGTCAAAAGCGCTCTCCACTATGGGTAGGAGTACCAGCTCCATCGGCATGTTACGTTTCTTAACTTGCCCGGCTATCCAGTACATATACGGCTCTGCCCGTAAAGTTACATCGTGGAGATAGCTCTTATTTCTTAAATACTTTTGCTTCTGTTCGCGAATCCGGTTGTTTTCCGGAATTCCCATCTTTAGCTCGTCGCCAATAGAGGTCCACAAGTCTTCATCCTGTGCGAAAGACGTCCCATCGTCCATCCATCGCGCTGAACTTGTAAACTTCCCTGCTTCCCCTTGACCAGCTGCAGAAAGGCTCTGTGCGTGCTGTTGTACGTTGCTGCCGTTCTGCGACTGGCAACCTACAAGCAGGACAGAGGCGAGTAATATCGCTTTTGCCTTCATGTGTGTGTCAATAGTTGCTTAAAAGACGAGCGATGATAACGGCGAAATTTTGAAAAGGCAACCCGCAATTATCTGAAGTTATCTTTCTTTGACCTTAACCATGCAAATCGCTGTTCTGGTTGTGACAAATTTGTTTCTTTGTTAATTTCATCAATTAAATCAATATCATCTGTTCGTAAAAATAAATTAGTTTTACGCTCATTTTTCAGAATTACGGGGAGTGTTTTTTGGTTTTTTGCACGTAACTCCTTCACTTTGTGATAATAATCTTGAATCGCCCGATCCTCTGGCAAGATGCTCGCCGCAAACTTCATATTTCCTAATGTATACTCATGTGCGCAACAAATAAGGGTATCGTCAGGTAATGCGCTAATCTTCTGTAATGACTGGTACATCTGGGCTGGGGTGCCCTCAAAAAGTCTTCCACAGCCGCCGGAGAACAGCGTGTCGCCGCAAAAAAGATAAGGTTTGCTGTAGAAGCAAAGATGTCCCAAAGTGTGACCTGGTGTAGCAAATACAGAAAACTCCCACTCGCGTATGAGGATATTTTCACCTTCTTCGACTACCTGCGTTGCTCCCTTATCTTGTGTCTCTGCCGGTCCGTAAACCACCAGATGCGGGAATTGGGCACGAAGGTCAGCAACACCGCCGGTATGATCGTTATGATGATGGGTCAGAAGGATGGCCTCTGGTTGCCAGCCGTTCTCTTTTATCGCATCTGATACGGGAGCCGATTCTCCAGGATCGACAATGACGCACCGACGCTCGTCATCGACTAAAACCCAGATGTAATTGTCCTGAAAGGCGGGAATACTGATAAGATTCATAAATTACCTCTTATAGCGTGGTGGGTGTGTTGATGAAACCGGCAAGGATACCTCAGATTGTCCCGGCACCTGAACGTTGGGCCGAATTGCCCTGGGGTGAATACTATCGCGAGAACCTGGAACAGCAGCTTAAACCCTGGCTCGCGAAAATGTATGGTTTTCACTTGCTTAAGATTGGCAATCTCAGCGCGGAAATCAATACCGAAAGCTGCGCTATCTCACATCAGGTTAATGTCTCTCTTGGCGCATCACCGGTTCAGGTGAAAGCGGATCCTTTGCATCTGCCGTTTGCGGAAAAGTCCGTTGATGCCTGCCTGCTGGCACACACGTTGCCCTGGTGCAGCGATCCTCATCGCCTGCTGCGCGAGGCCGATCGCGTCCTGATTGATGATGGCTGGCTGATACTCAGCGGGTTCAATCCGCTGAGTCTGATGGGGCTGCGCAAGCTGGTTCCGGTGCTTCGCCGGACACCGCCGTATAACAGCAGGATGTTCACGATGATGCGCCAGCTTGACTGGCTTTCACTGCTGAATTTTGAGGTGCTCTGCTCGGGCGGTTTTCAGGTACTTCCCTGGGCGCGGCAGGGGGGCGTTGTTCTGAGCACCCATCTGCCGGCATTAGGCTGCATGCAATTTATTGTCGCGCGTAAGCGGACCATCCCCCTTACGCTTAATCCGATGAAGCAGAGTAAATCGAAATCGCCCATTCGCCAGACCGTGGGCGCCACGCGGCAGTACAGAAAACCCTGATCAGGATTCGGGCTGATAGCCTGTGTCTTCATGAGCGGGGTTGGATGCCGCTGTCCGTGCCAGTTCGTCACAACGTTCGTTTTCGGGGTGGCCTGCGTGACCTTTAACCCATTCCCATTTAATCTCGTGCTGGCCCAGCGCAGCATCAAGACGTTTCCAGAGATCGACGTTTTTGACCGGCTTTTTGTCTGCCGTCTTCCAGCCGCGTTTTTTCCAGTTGTGGATCCACTGGGTGATCCCCTGGCGTACGTACTGACTGTCAGTGCTCAACACCACATCGCAGTGTTCTTTTAGCGCTTCCAGCGCCACAATGGCGGCCATCAACTCCATGCGGTTGTTGGTGGTCAGAAAATAGCCTTCGCTAAAAGTTTTTTCATGCTCGCGATAGCGCATAATCGCGCCATAACCGCCAGGCCCTGGGTTGCCGAGGCAAGATCCATCGGTGAAAATTTCTACCTGTTTACGCATCTCTGGTAGACTTCCTGTATTTGAAACGTTCAGTTAAACGATAAGTCTGACATAAATGACCGCTATGAGCACTGCAATTACTCGCCAGATTGTCCTCGATACCGAAACCACCGGTATGAACCAGATCGGCGCGCACTACGAAGGGCACAAGATCATCGAGATCGGTGCCGTTGAAGTGGTGAACCGTCGTCTTACGGGGAACAACTTCCATGTCTACCTCAAACCCGACCGACTGGTGGACCCAGAAGCGTTCGGCGTGCACGGTATCGCCGATGAGTTCTTGCTGGATAAACCGACCTTCGCGGAAGTGGCAGATGAGTTTCTGGAATATATCAAAGGCGCCGAGCTTATCATTCACAACGCGTCGTTCGATATCGGCTTTATGGACTATGAGTTCAGTAAGCTCCATCGTGATATTCCGAAAACGAACACGTTCTGTAAGGTGACCGATAGCCTGGCGCTGGCGAGGAAAATGTTTCCTGGCAAGCGTAACAGCCTGGATGCGCTCTGTTCTCGCTATGAAATAGATAACACCAAGCGAACGCTGCACGGCGCATTGCTCGATGCCCAGATCCTGGCGGATGTCTACCTGGCGATGACCGGTGGTCAGACGTCCATGAAGTTCAGCATGGAAAATGAATCGCAGCAGACGCAGGGGGAAGCGGGGATTCAACGCGTTGTTCGCCAGGCCAGTCGTTTGCGGGTGGTTTTAGCCAATGATGACGAGTTACTTAACCATGAATCCCGTCTTGATTTAGTGCAGAAGAAAGGCGGAAGCTGTATGTGGCGGGCCTGAAAAAGGGCCGGAATGCCTGTAAAATCATCGTTTGGGTGAATTTTGCAGCAAACGATTCAAAACGTGAGAAAAAGCGTTGACGAGTCCGGAGGCAAACCGTAATATGCGCCTCGTTCCCCCAGCGGGAACAGTGGAGCGGTAGTTCAGTCGGTTAGAATACCTGCCTGTCACGCAGGGGGTCGCGGGTTCGAGTCCCGTCCGTTCCGCCACTATTCAGAAGGCCTGAATCAGAAATGATTCAGGCCTTCGTCGTTTCTGCGTCTGCAAATCTTCTTTATCCGCCCCCCCTGTCTTTATTAACAAAAAGTTAATATCTGTGGTGCAATTAATTAACATTTGATCAATGATAGTGCACAATTTGCACCGTATTTGTGCATTTTGCCACCGATTGTCATTATGGCAGCGGAGCAGATGTGTAATTTTGTAAAAAATAATTCACAGAAAATCATTCGCTTATCTCCATCCCTTCAGAAAGTTCATGAACCAATGCTTTATTGGTTCGTTTATTGCTTAATCATTAGCACGGTAAGTAGCACGTCATATCAATAACTTATCGTTAATAAAAATAAAGTAATGATGATAGCGAGCGAACCAATATGGAAAAACCGTCACGGTTTCTGGCCAATTCCAGCACCGCGCTTGAGCAGCTGCGCGGACTGATCAACCAGCATGAGTCAACACCAGGCACTCCGCTGCCCACTGAACGTGAGCTGTCGGAGACTCTCGGCGTAGGACGACGTGAAGTACGTCGTGCGCTGGACGTGCTGGAAGAGGAGGGGCGGATCTGGCGTAAACAGGGCAAAGGGACCTTTATAGGCCCGTCTGCACCTGTTGAACCTCTGGCCCTTCAGGGATTGGTTCAGCAAACCAACCTTCTGGAAGTCATGGAAGCTCGTCTACAGCTCGAACCCGGCTTAGCCCGGCTTGCGGCACTGCGTGCCACCAGGGAAAACCTCGCGCTTATGCAGCGCATGCTGGAACGCATTGATAAGGTCAGCCCGGACGACCGCGATCTCAACGAACTCTGGGATAGCGCATTTCACCGCGCCATTGCCGAGGCTGCCGGTAATCGCCTGATGCTTGGCCTGTTTGATGCCATTGATGCCGTCAGACGTGAACCGGGCTGGCAGCATTTGCGCGAATTAGCCCGTACACCCGAGCGGGTTGATCACTACAACGACCACCATCAAAAAATCATGTCTGCGATTATCCATCGCCAGCCTAATGAAGCAGCGGCCGCCATGCGCGAACACCTGCTTAGCCTGCAGTCAGCCCTGATTCAGGCTATTCACCTTGAGGACGACTTCACGCTATGACGACGATCCCGTTTAAGGACCCCACGCCTGTACTGCGGCTGCAAAATCTTAACGTAACGTTCGCCGGCTCTCCGGTGAGCGTGCTTGATGGTATTTCACTGACGGTCAACGCGGGAGAAACGCTGGCGCTGGTGGGGGAATCCGGCTGCGGGAAAAGTATCACCTCATTAGCGCTGATGGGCTTACTGCCCGCCAGCGCACAGATCGTCAGCGGCGAGATGCAGTTCCGTCGTCACGACTTACGAAAGCTTTCACCGCGGGAATATGCCGATCTTCGCGGCAGCGAACTGGCAATGATTTTCCAGGAGCCAATGACCTCGCTCAACCCTGCCTTCACGCTGGGAGACCAGCTCAGTGAAGCGGTGATGCGCCATCAGAAACTTTCTCGTGCAGAGGCGATGAAGGTTGCGCTGCAGATTCTGGAGAAGGTGCAGATCCCGGCAGCAGAAATGCGCCTGAAAGCGTATCCGCACCAGCTTTCCGGGGGGATGCGTCAGCGCGTGATGATTGCGATGGCGCTGATTAACCATCCACGTTTGCTGATTGCCGACGAGCCGACAACCGCGCTGGATGTGACCATTCAGGCGCAGATCCTCGCGCTGCTTAATACCCTCAAAGAAGAGACCGGTACGGCGGTGTTAATGATCACCCACGATCTGGGCGTGGTGGCGGAAGTCGCGCAGCAGGTGGCGGTAATGTATGCCGGACAGGTGGTAGAGCAGGGGAGCGTGGAGGCCATTTTTGCCGATCCGCAACACCCGTACACCATAGGACTGATGGGCTCGATTCCGTCCCTCGGCGCACGTAAAGGCGCGCTTTCCACTATTCCCGGAGCCGTTCCGCTGCCGGAATCCATGCCCAAAGGGTGCCGGTTCGCTACCCGCTGCCCCTTCGCGCAAACGCGGTGTCATGACGAAAAGCCGTCGCTGACGGCGATGGGGACCGACCATCAGGTGGCCTGCTTCCGCGTGCCGCTGGAACAACATATTGCGCTGGGAGAAATTGCATGACGACGCCCATTCTTGAAGCCCGGGACCTGAGCAAGCTTTTTCCCGGCCCTAAAAAACTGTTTACCCCAGCACGTTTTGTCACCGCGGTCGATCGCGTCTCCCTTTCCGTCATGCCTGGTGAAACGCTGGCGATTGTGGGCGAGTCCGGATCCGGAAAATCGACGCTGGGCCGTCTTCTTCTGCGGCTGCTGGCGGCCAGCGAAGGACGCGTATTTTATCAGGGTGAAGAGATCACTCACGCCTCGGGAGCACGTCTGAACCAGCTGCGGCGGGAGCTGCAGATCATCTTTCAGGATCCTTTCGCATCGTTAAACCCGCGCATGACGGTCGAGCAGATCGTCGGTGAGCCGCTGTGGCTACACCAGTCGATGAAGAAAGCCGACAGGCAATATCGGGTGGCGGAGCTGCTTAAAACCGTAGGGCTGCCAGCGGCCTGGGCGCAACGTTATCCGCACGAATTTTCCGGAGGGCAGCGTCAGCGAATCGGTATTGCGCGTGCGCTGGCCTCCGGTCCAAAGCTGTTGCTGGGGGACGAGCCGGTCTCCGCGCTGGATGTCTCGGTTCAGGCGCAGGTGGTCAACCTGCTGGAAAGTCTGAAGCATCAGCTGGGGCTGACAATGGTGATTGTTGCC
This sequence comes from Enterobacter sp. R-25, assembly GCF_049913205.1. Classification (NCBI taxonomy): domain Bacteria; kingdom Pseudomonadati; phylum Pseudomonadota; class Gammaproteobacteria; order Enterobacterales; family Enterobacteriaceae; genus Enterobacter; species Enterobacter sp. R-25. The sequence continues at coordinate 873,552 of NZ_CP183982.1, forward strand.
CATGGCCTGGCGGTGATTCGCCATATGAGTGACCGCGTGGCGGTGATGTATCTCGGGCAAATTGTTGAGCTTGCGACCGTCGACGAAATCTTTGATGCCCCGCTACACCCCTATACGCAGGCGTTAATCGCCTCCGCCCCCCAGATGCAGCCAGGCGCGCCGCGTGTGGCACCTCTGCTGCAGGGGGATTTACCGAACCCGGCCAGCCCGCCGTCAGGCTGCCGTTTCCATACCCGTTGTCCGTATGCCACGGATGAATGTCGCCAGGTCGAGCCGATCAATCAGGTGCTGGACGGGGGACGCCAGATTGCCTGCCATCGCTGGCAGGAGATTAACCGCGATCGCAGTGTTATCCACATAGCACCGCCATCCGCAGCCTTTCTGCGCCGCCGCGCGCTGTTTGAACACGCGGCCACTCACTCCTCCCTTCCTTCAAGGAACTCATGATAATGACAATGCGTAATTCTCTTTTGACCGTACTGGGAAGTGTTATGTTGCTTGGCGCGGCGCTGCCCGCCCATTCTGAAAGCGTACTGCGAATTGGTCTGGGTGCGGATCCGGACATGCTCGATCCGCATCTGGCGCGCACCTATTATGGCCGTTTCGTCTTTGCGTCTCTGTGCGACCGGCTGGTGGACGTGGATGAGCATCTGAAAGTGGTTCCCGGCCTGGCGAAATCGTGGGCCTGGAGTGACGACGGCAAAACGCTGACCATGGATCTGCGTGAAGGTGTGACCTTCCATGACGGTGAAAAATTTGACGCCGCCGCGGCAAAATACAACCTCGACCGCGCGCTGACGTTAAAAGGTTCGCTGCGTAAAAGTGAAATCTCGTCCGTTGAGTCCGTTGAGGTGACAGGCCCGATGCAGATTGCCCTGCATCTGAAAACACCTGATGCCGCACTGCTGATGCAGCTTACCGATCGCGCCGGGGCGATGATGGCACCCGACGCCGCGAAAAAGCCTGACTTTGCCGCCCATCCGGTCTGCTCTGGCCCCTATAAGTTCGACAGCCGCGTCTCGCAGGACCGTATCGTTCTGACGCGTTTTGACAACTACTGGAACAAAGGCGCTTACCACTTCGATAAAATTATTTATCTGCCGATCCCGGATGCCTCCGTGCGTCTGGCTAACCTGCGTGCAGGGGATCTTGATCTGACGGAAGGCATTGCCGCCAGCGACGTGAAAACCGTAGAAGCCGACAGCAAACTGGCGCTGGCGAAGGTGACCGGTCTGGGTTATCAGGGCATTACCTTCAATATCAATAACGGCAAGGTCCCGGCGAACGATCCGTTTAAGGATGCCCGCGTGCGTGAGGCATTTTCTCAGGCAATCGATCGCGATGCGTTAAATCAGGTGGTCTTCGAGGGGCTGTACACCCCGGCAAACCAGGCGTTTTCTACCGTAAGTCCGTATCACGTTAACCTGCCGGTGCCACCACGCGATGTCGACAAAGCCAAAGCGCTGTTGAAAGCGGCAGGCATCACTACGCCGCTGAACGTCAATCTGCTGGTGCCCAACAACCCAACTTCACAGCAGGTCGGTCAGGTACTGCAGGCGATGGTCGCAGAGGCTGGCTTTAACCTGAACCTGCAAATGACCGAGTTCGCCACGCTGCTCGACCGCCAGCAAAGCGGTGATTATCAGCTGAGCTTCTCTGGTTGGTCGGGTCGTCCGGATCCGGATGGCAGCATCTACGGCTTCATTAACAGCAAAGGCACCCTTAACGACGGCCGTTACAGTAACGCGCAGGTGGATGAATGGCTGACGCAGGCGCGCCTGAGCAACGACAAAGCCGTCCGTCAGCCGCTGTACGACAAGGTGGTGAAACAGCTGCAGACGGATATGCCCATTGCCTACCTCTATTTTGAACCGCGTATTTTTGGTCTGAACAAGAGCGTGCAGGGCTTTAAACCGTATCCGGACGGCATTGTGCGTCTGGCTGGCCTGACGCTGGCGAAATAACTGGCCTGAGGAGAACCCATGCTGGAACTGATTTGCAAACGTCTGCTGCTGGCCATCCCGACCTTACTGCTGGTGAGCATGATGGTGTTTGGCCTGCAAAAACTGCTGCCCGGCGATCCGCTGATCGCCATGGCCGGGGAGGAGCGCGATCCGGCGGTGATCGCCCAGCTGCGTGCTGAGCTCAATCTCGATGCGCCCATCCCTGTGCAGTACTTCAACTGGCTGACGCGCGCGCTGCAGGGCGATCTTGGTGTCTCCTTACGCACTCACGAGCCGGTCACCCAGCTCATTGCCAGCAAACTGCCGGTGACGCTGGAGCTGTCGCTGCTGGCGATGATCATCGCGCTGGTGTTTGGCATCAGCATGGGGATCCTCGCGGCGGTCAACAAAAACAGCTGGGTCGATCACGGTGCCAACTTTGTGGCGATCTCGGGGATCTCGATACCGCATTTCTGGCTCGGGATCCTGTTGATTCTGGTCTTCTCGGTCAATCTGCAATGGCTGCCAGCGTCGGGATTCGTGCCGTTTAGTGAAGATCCGATCCAGAACCTGCGTACGCTGTTGTTGCCTGCCTCGGTACTGGGAACGGGGCTGGCGGCCACGCTGATGCGCCATACCCGCGCCTCCATGATCGCGGTAATGAAGGCCGATTACATCCGCACCGCACGGGCTAAAGGGCTGTTGCCAAAGGCGGTGATTTTAAAGCATGCGTTTCGCAATGCGCTGGTTCCGGTGATCACCCTGACCACGCTGCTGTTCGGCGAACTGCTGGGGGGCGCGGTACTGACCGAACAGGTCTTCACCATTCCAGGGTTCGGCAAGATGATCGTCGATTCGGTCTTTAACCGTGACTATGCGGTGGTGCAGGGGGTGGTGCTTATCGTGGCGATCGGTTTCCTGCTGCTGAACCTGCTGGCCGACGTGCTTTACGTTCTTATCAACCCGAAAATGCGAGGTTAAGCATGGCGGAACTGACAACTCAAACCATTGCCGCGGTTCAGCCCCGTGCACAGAACCGGGTGCTGAAGAAATTTCTCGCCAATAAAAGCGCGGTGATGGGTGCCGTAGTGGTGGGCTTTTTTGTGCTGGTGGCACTGCTGGCACCGTGGATCGCGCCTTTTGATCCGGTGAAAGCCAATTTCCTGGCGGTGCGTAAAGCGCCTTCGGCGATGTACTGGTTTGGGACCGATGAACTGGGCCGCGATATTTTGTCCCGCATTATCTGGGGGGCGAGAACGTCGTTGATGGCTGGCTGTATGTCGGTGGTGATCGCCGTGGTCATTGGCGTTCCGCTGGGGCTGGTGGCGGGTTACTTCCAGAAGATGTGGGACGGCGTGATCTCGCGTTTTATTGAAGCGCTGCTGGCCTGTCCGTTCCTGATCATGGCGATCGCGCTCGGGGCGTTTCTGGGCCCAAGCCTGACCAACGCCATGATCGCCATTGGCCTCTCCGCAATGCCGATCTTCGCCCGCCTGACGCGCGGCCAGGTGATCGCCATTCGCAACGAAGAGTATATCGACGGCGCAAGGGCAATTGGCCTGCCGGATCGCTGGATCATCATTAAGTATGTGCTACCCAATGTGATGTCTCCGATTCTGGTGCAGGCCACGCTGGCCATTGCCTCGGCAATCATTGCTGAAGCCAGTCTGTCATTTCTGGGGTTAGGCCAGCAGCCGCCGAACCCGTCATGGGGCTCAATGCTTAATACCGCGAAAGGTTTCCTTGAGCAGGCTCCGTGGATGTCTGTATTCCCCGGTGTGGCGATTTTTCTTGCCGTGCAGGGCTTTAATTTACTCGGCGACGGGCTGCGCGATGCGCTCGATCCGCGCCATGACTAAGGAGTCATGATGACCAAAGCGCTTGATTTCACTTCCGGTTACGATTCACGACGCCCGCCGATGATGGGCCACAACGCCGTGGCGACATCTCAGCCGCTGGCGGCCCAGGCGGGAATGAAGATGCTGCAGCTCGGCGGTAACGCGGTTGATGCGGCGGTTGCAACCGCCATGGCGTTGACGGTGGTTGAACCCACCGGCAACGGTATTGGCAGCGATGCCTTTGCCATCGTCTGGGATGGTGAAAAACTCCACGGCCTGAACGCCTCTGGCCGCTCGCCTGCCAGCTGGCACGCGGATCTGTTTGCCGGTAAAACCGCGGTGCCAGAAATTGGCTGGGATGCCGTCACCGTGCCGGGTGCGGTATCGGGCTGGGTGGCGCTGGCAGAACGTTTTGGCACGCTGCCGCTCACTACGCTGGCGCAACCTGCCATCGAGTATGCGCGTAACGGTTTTCCGGTCTCCCCGTTGATTGGCCATCTCTGGCAGCGGGGTTATAACAAGCTGAAAGATCAGCCAGGCTTTAGCGCCTGCTTTGCACCGGAAGGGCGTGCTCCCCGGGTCGGCGAGATCTTCCGTAACCCGGCGCAGGCTCATTCGCTGGAGCTGATTGCCAGAACCAACGGTGAAGCGTTTTACCGCGGCGAGCTGGCGCAGAAAATTGCCGCTTTCGCGAAAGAGCATGGCGCGCACCTGACGGCAGAGGATTTGGCCAATCATCGTGTGGACTGGGTAGAACTGCTGTCGCGTGATTTTGCCGGTGGTTCGGTGCAGGAGCTGCCGCCAAACGGGCAGGGCATCGCCACGCTGATTGCGCTCGGTATTCTGGAGCAGTGTGGAATTGAAAAACATCATCCGGATTCCGTACAGTCGCTTCATCTGTCTATTGAGGCGATGAAACTGGCGCTGGCGGATCTCGATCGCTACGTCGCTGATGAAGAACACATGGAGTTCGCGGCCCAGGCGTTGCTGAGCGATCGTTACCTGGCGTCGCGCGCGGCGCTTATCGACCCCGATAACGCCTCCGATTTCGTCTACGGTTCGCCGACGCAGAGCGGTACGGTCTACCTGAGCGCTGCAGATTCCAGCGGTATGATGATCTCCTTTATTCAGTCCAACTATATGGGCTTTGGATCCGGGATTGTGGTGCCGGAGACCGGGATCAGTCTGCAAAACCGCGGTTGTGGCTTTGTGCTGGATCCAAACCATCCAAATGCGCTGGCGGGCAGTAAGCGTCCGTTCCACACCATCATTCCGGGCTTTGCGATGGACGGCAACGGTAAACCGCTGATGTCCTTTGGCGTCATGGGCGGGCCAATGCAGGCGCAGGGGCATATGCAGATGGCCCTGCGCATCATGCTGCACGGGCAAAACCCGCAGGCGGCAATTGATGCGCCTCGCTGGCGCGTGGTGCAGGGCAGGGAAGTGATCGTCGAATCGACGTTCGATCGCAATACTATCGCCGCACTGCGTGAGCGCGGGCACCAGATCGTGGTGGAAGATCCGCTCCAGGATTACAACTTCGGCGGCGCGCAGGTGATTTATCGTATGCCGGAAGGGCATTATGTGGCGGCGACAGAGAGCCGCAAAGACGGGCAGGCGCTGGTGAGTTAATGATGTCCCCTCCCTCTACCTGTGAGAGGGAGGGGAAACCGTTATCCAATGCTAAAGGGATCCGCATCCTGCCAGGCCGGAAACTTCTCGCGATATTCCTTCAGGGCCGTCAGTGACAACTCAGCATCAATGCGCGTTGCCTGATGCGGCTCGGCGGTGGCAATAATTTCACCCTGCGGGTTCACCACCCGGCTATCCCCCCGATAATGATGCCCGTTGCCATCGGTCCCCACGCGGTTACAGCCGACCACATACGCCTGGTTTTCAATGGCGCGTGCGACCAGCAGCGACTGCCAGTGCAGTGAGCGCGGGGCAGGCCAGTTGGCGACATACAGCGCCAGGTCGTAATCGTTGCGGTTGCGTGACCACACCGGGAAGCGCAGGTCGTAGCAAACCAGCGGCAGAATACGCCAGCCGCGCCATTCGAACACCACGCGCGCATCACCCGCTTCATAGTGATGATGTTCATCTGCCATGCGGAACAGGTGGCGTTTATCATAGAAATGCACTTTCCCTTCCGGCTCGACCAGCAGGAAGCGGTTGACCGGCCCGCGCTCGGTTTGCAGCGCAGCGCTGCCCGCAATCAGCGCATTGGTTTGCTGCGCTTTGGCGTGCATCCAGGCGACCACCTCTTGCTGTGGCATTGACTGTTGCGCCGCTTCCATGGCGAAGCCGGTAGTGAACATCTCCGGCAGGACAATCACATCACGCCCGGTAATGCCTTCCAGTTGACGATCAAAGTGGCGCAGGTTGGCAGGGCCGTCCATCCACACTAAAGGTTGCTGCAAAATCGAAATCTTCAGACCAGGCACAATTCAGACTCCTCAAACGACCACTTTTTGACACTGTAGCACGACATAAAGAGAAAATGTGGCAATAAAAAACCCCGCGCGTGGCGGGGTTTGTAGAAGCGAAACGCGTTATGCAGCTTCAGGTTTACGGACCTTCTCCGGGAGCTTTACCGGCTGTGTCGCCAGCTCATCCGGGTCGAAATCATCCACGTTAATGCTGCGCAGACGGCTCTCTTCGGCTTTCACCAGCAGAGCGGCTTCATCATTGTTGATGATCCCGCCCGTCAGGGCCTGTTTCGCCAGTTCATCCAGGCGGGTGAACGGCAGGTTTTTGCCCAGCTGTTTGCAGATCTTCTGGTGGATGGGATCGGCAGCCATCACGTCCAGCAGCGCTTCTTCCAGCAGACCAACCGGGTTATGCGGTGTTGGAGCCAGATACTGACCGCGGCCGATACGGGAACGGGTTGCGCTCGGTACCTGCAGGATCTTCGCCACTTTGTGATCCAGTTTGTCAGACGGCGCCAGATGATGACGACCGGTCGGGAAGATCACCACGCGGAGGGCACCTGCAACAAAGCGGTTCGGGAAGTTCGCCAGCAGATCGTCAATGGCCTGTTCCGCCTGATACATCGCATCCTGAACACCCCAGTGAACCAGCGGCAGATCGGCTTCCTGACGGCCTTCATCGTCGTAGCGTTTCAGGACCGCAGAGGCCAGGAAGATTTGGCTCAGCACATCACCCAGACGGGCAGAGATACGCTCGCGACGCTTCAGGCTACCGCCCAGCACCGCCATAGAAACATCTGACAGCAGAGCGAGGTTGGCGCTCAGGCGGTTAAGATGCTGGTAATAACGCTTGGTCGCATCACCGGTTGGCGTGGCGCTGGTAAGACCGCGCGTCAGACCCAGCCAGAAGCTGCGCACCTTATTACTGCCCACGTGACCGATATGTTTGAACAGCAGCTTGTCGAAGGCATCCACGTCGTTATTCTGCGCGGCGGCCATCTCTTCCAGCACATAAGGATGGCAACGGATTGCCCCCTGGCCGAAGATCATCATGCTGCGGGTCAGGATGTTTGCCCCTTCAACGGTGATGGCAATCGGTGCGCCCTGGTAGCCGCGCGCCAGGAAGTTGCCCTCGCCGAGCATAATGCCTTTACCGCCCGCGATATCCATTGCATCAATGATTGACTGCTGTGCGCGGTGGGTACAGTGATACTTCACGATAGCTGACAGCACGGCCGGTTTTTCACCCAGCATAATGCCGTAGGTAATCAGGGAGGCGGCAGCATCCATCACGTAGGCATTGCCTGCGATACGTGCCAGCGGCTCTTCGATCCCTTCCATCTTGCCGATAGAGATTTTGAACTGACGGCGGATATGGGCGTATGCACCAATCCCCATCGCGACAGATTTCAAACCACCGGTCGAGTTCGACGGCAGGGTAATACCGCGGCCAACCGACAGACATTCCACCAGCATGCGCCAGCCCTGACCGGCCATTTTCGGACCACCGATGATGTAGTCAATCGGTACAAAGATATCCTTGCCGCGGGTTGGGCCGTTCTGGAACGGTACGTTCAGCGGGAAGTGGCGACGACCAATTTCAACGCCTGGGGTGGAGGTTGGGATCAGCGCACAGGTAATGCCCAGATCTTCTTCACCGCCCAGCAGTTTTTCCGGATCGGAGAGCTTAAAGGCCAGGCCCAGCACGGTCGCGATAGGGGCGAGCGTAATATAACGTTTGTTCCAGGTCAGGCGCATCCCCAGCACCTGTTGGCCCTGCCATTCACCCATGCAGACGACACCGGTATCCGGGATCGCACCCGCATCTGATCCCGCTTCCGGGCTGGTCAGCGCGAAGCATGGAATTTCCTGGCCACGTGCCAGACGCGGCAGGTAGTGATCTTTCTGCTCTTCGGTACCGTAGTGTTGCAGCAGTTCACCCGGGCCTAACGAGTTCGGCACGCCAACGGTGATCGCCAGGATCCCGGAAACGCCTGCCAGTTTTTGCAGGACGCGGGCCTGAGCGTAAGCGGAAAACTCCAGACCACCGTACTCTTTCTTAATGATCATCGCGAAGAAGCGGTGTTCTTTCAGATACGCCCACAGTTCTGGTGGCAGGTCCGCCATTTCATGGGTAATCGCGAAGTCATTTGCCATGCGACACGCTTCTTCCACCGGACCATCAATAAAGGCCTGTTCTTCAGCGGTCAGACGCGGTTGCGGATAGTTGTGCAGCTTTTTCCAGTCCGGGTTGCCCTGGAACAGGTCGCCTTCCCACCAGGTGGTACCGGCATCAATCGCTTCTTTCTCCGTACGCGACATGGGCGGCATCACTTTGCGGAAGCCTTTGAACACCGGCGCGGAGATCATCGATTTACGCATCGGCGTAAAGTTAAACGGCAGAAGAATGATAGCCAGCGGGACTAAAAGCCAGATATTCCACAGGCCAGCGACGCCAAGCGCAGCCGTCCAGGCCAGCAGAACCAGACTGCTCAGGAATAAACTCACCCGGTGATAGAACAGCACACCGAGCAGAACAACGGTTGCGAGAATGCTCAAAATCATCATAAAGAAAAGCTCCCTTGCTTGTAGGAGGTCTGACCACTTGTGATGATATGGTTGTAGTTGATGTTATTTCCTTTAGCAATGTGTTTACAAAATAATTACAACCTGGTTCACATTGTTCAGGTTTAAGCCAGCACGAAAACGCAAAACGCCAGACGATTCGCATGGCTTTAGCTTCTCGCTTTTCCCGCTATCCGGTACACTCCACTGTGTTATTTCATCAATACTGAAGGATTATCCTCATGTACCAGGATCTTATTCGTAACGAACTGAACGAAGCGGCGGAAACGCTGGCTAACTTTCTGAAAGATGATGCCAATATTCACGCTATTCAGCGCGCAGCGGTCCTGCTGGCCGACAGTTTCAAGGCCGGCGGTAAAGTGCTCTCCTGTGGTAACGGTGGTTCCCACTGTGATGCGATGCACTTTGCAGAAGAGCTGACCGGGCGTTATCGTGAAAACCGTCCGGGCTACCCGGCGATTGCGATTTCCGATGTGAGCCACATTTCCTGCGTCAGTAACGATTTTGGTTATGACTATATCTTCTCTCGCTACGTTGAAGCCGTGGGCCGTGAAGGTGACGTGCTGCTGGGGATTTCGACGTCCGGAAACTCGGCTAACGTGATCAAAGCGATTGCCGCAGCGCGTGAAAAAGGGATGAAAGTCATCACCCTGACCGGTAAAGATGGCGGTAAGATGGACGGTACGGCGGATATCGAAATCCGTGTTCCGCATTTCGGTTATGCTGACCGCATTCAGGAAATTCACATCAAAGTGATCCACATCCTGATCCAGCTGATCGAAAAAGAGATGGTTAAGTAAGACTTCGCTGGGGGCATGATTGCCCCCGCTGTTGTGGAGGTGATGTATGTGCGAATTGCTCGGGATGAGCGCCAATGTGCCAACCGATATCTGCTTTAGCTTCACCGGGCTCGTTCAGCGCGGCGGGGGCACCGGGCCGCATAAAGACGGCTGGGGCATTACCTTCTACGAAGGCAAAGGATGTCGCACATTCAAAGATCCCCAGCCCAGCTTTAATTCCCCGATTGCCAGACTGGTGCAGGACTATCCCATTAAGTCCCGCTCGGTGATTGCCCACATCCGTCAGGCAAACCGTGGGGAAGTGGCGCTGGAAAATACCCACCCGTTCACACGCGAGCTGTGGGGCCGTCACTGGACCTACGCGCACAATGGCCAGCTCTCCGGCTATAAGTCGCTGGAGACGGGCAATTTCCGTCCGGTCGGTGAGACCGACAGCGAAAAAGCGTTTTGCTGGCTGCTGCACAAGCTGACGCAGCGTTATCCGCGCACGCCCGGCAACATGACCGCCGTCTTCAAATACATTGCGTCGCTGGCATCAGAACTGCGTGAGAAGGGCGTGTTCAACATGCTGCTGTCTGACGGGCGTTATGTGATGGCGTTCTGTTCGACCAATCTGTTCTGGATCACGCGCCGCGCGCCGTTTGGCGTCGCCAAGCTGCTCGATCAGGATGTGGAAATTGATTTTCAACGAGAGACCACACCGAATGATGTGGTCACAGTGATCGCGACCCAGCCGCTGACGGGCAACGAAACCTGGCAAAAGATTATGCCAGGCGAGTGGGTCTTATTTTGTCTCGGGGACCGAGTAGTTTGATGCCAGCTGTGGCTGGACGACTTCGTGGCTCAGCGGCTTGCTGACCACATAGCGGCCATCGACAACCGAGACAACCGGCGGCTTGTGCGTCTGCTCAAAGTAGTCGTAACCCGGTTTCAGCTGTTTCCAGAAATCCGCGTAGTAGGAATACTTGTGACGTGCCATGTTGGCATCGGTCATGCGGAACGGGTAGATGCTGACCTGAACGTTCGGCTGACCAAAGACCAGTGCGCCGGTGACAAACTGGAAAATCTCATCAATGCCGGTATCGGTCATCGCATAACAGCCGATAGACACGCATGCACCGTGGATCATCAGGTATTTGCCTTCATAACCGTGGGCACGGTCATAGGCGTTCGGGAAGCCAATGTTAATGGCTTTATAGAAGCGGCTGTCAGGTTTTAGCTGGCTACGCTGAACGTTGTAAAACCCTTCCGGACTTTTGAAATCGCCCTGACGCTGTTTTGGCCCCAGACCACCGGAGTAGTTACAAATCTTGTAACTATCAAGCAGCTGATATGTCTCGCCCATTTTTACAAACAGATCGAGTGTGCGTTCTTCCTTGAAGATTTGAATATAAACCGGTGATCCCATTAACTGCTGTTTATATTCTTTGCTGACCGGCGTGGTTGAGCTATTGCTGCTGAGCAGCCCGGCAAACGATACGCACGGAATCAGGAGCATCGCAATGAACAATGCGATTTTACGCATACTACTAGTTCCTTGATAAAACTAAGACCAAATTGCCAGGACGGCAAAAGAGACCCGAAATCAGATTATTCTGTTAGGTGCGCTCACATTAGCACCGCCATAGATTTTCGCAAGAGCCGGGCGGTGAGTTTACAAATTAGTTTTACTTTATAAACCATCAAAATCGCGTTGGCTCCAGGAACTTTGCGTAATACCTCGCACTTTAGCGCCTGCAACCGAGGTTTTGGTGCCCGAAAAACAGCGAAAATGGTACACTTCGCCCCCTCTGGATTGAAGTTCATGGAAGCTTGCTAACCACATGTTTAAAATCAGAAAAGGACTTGATCTGCCGATTGCAGGCGTGCCCGAGCCGCACGTTTCGCCTGGCGCAAGTGTCCGCCATGTCGCCATTTTGGGCGATGACTACCTGGGAATGCGTCCCTCAATGCTGGTGCAGGAAGGCGATCGCGTCATTAAAGGACAGGCGCTCTTCGAGGACAAAAAAAATCCTGGCGTTATGTTTACGGCCCCCGCGAGCGGTACCGTGGTGGCAATCAATCGCGGTGAACGTCGCGTCCTGCAGTCGGTGGTTATCCGTATTGAAGGCGACGAACAACGTGAGTTTTCCCGTTTCGACGCAGCAGACCTCGCCGCCCTGAGCCGGGAAGCCGTTCAGGCACAACTGCTGGCGTCCGGCTTGTGGACGGCGTTTCGCACGCGACCTTTCAGCAAATCGCCTGTTCCGGACACGCTTCCGGCCGCTATTTTCGTCACCGCCATTGATACCAACCCGCTCAGCGCGGACCCGGAGCCCATTATTCTGGCGCAGCGTAACGCGTTTGATGCCGGGCTAACCGTGTTAACCCGTCTGACCTCGGGGAAGGTCCACGTCTGTCAGGCGGGCGGCGGCAAACTCGGGGGCCATCCGCAGGGGCAAGTTACGTTTAATACGTTTGCAGGCCCGCACCCGGCGGGGTTAGTCGGAACGCATATCCACTTCCTGGAGCCGGTGAGCCTGACGAAACAGGTCTGGCATCTGAATTATCAGGACGTGATTGCCATTGGTAAGCTCTTTACCACCGGTGAACTGTGCCCTGAACGGGTGATCGCCCTCGGCGGGCCACAGGCAGCAAATCCACGCCTGGTGAAAACGCTGCTGGGTGCGGACATTAATGAACTGCTTGCCGGTGAAACGAAAGAGGGTGAAAACCGCCTGATTTCTGGCTCGGTGCTCAGTGGCCGTCATGCGGCTGGCGCGCAGGCGTATCTTGGGCGCTTCCACCTGCAGGTCAGTGTGGTTCTGGAAGGTCGCGAGAAAGAGCTGTTCGGCTGGGTTCTGCCGGGCGCTGAGAAGTATTCCGTGACCCGCACTACCCTTGGACACTTCCTGCGTCGCAAACTCTTTAATTTCTCGACCAGCACCCACGGCGGAGAGCGCGCCATGGTTCCGATTGGCAACTACGAGCGCGTTATGCCGCTGGATATTCTGCCAACTCTGCTGCTGCGCGATCTGCTGGCCGGCGACACCGACAGTGCCCAGGCGCTGGGGTGCCTCGAGCTTGACGAAGAAGATCTGGCGCTCTGTACCTATGTCTGTCCGGGAAAATACGAATATGGACCGGTATTGCGCGAGGTGTTAACCCGCATTGAGCAGGAAGGATAACTGATGGGCTTAAAACACCTCTTTGAAAAAATAGAGCCGCACTTTACGCACGGGAAGCTCAGGAAGTACTACCCGCTGTATGAAGCAACGGCGACCATTTTCTACACGCCGGGGCTGGTCACAAAAGGGGCGGCACACGTCCGCGATGCTATCGACCTCAAACGAATGATGATTCTGGTCTGGTTTGCGGTCTTCCCGGCCATGTTCTGGGGTATGTACAACGTTGGCCTGCAGACCATTCCGGCGCTGCATCATTTATATGATGCCCCACAGCTGGCTCAGGTTATCCAGTCGGACTGGCACTACCGACTGGCTAAGACGTTGGGCGTCAGCTTTGCAGCCGATGCCGGCTGGATAAGCATGATGACGCTGGGAGCCGTATTCTTCCTGCCAATCTACATCACGGTGTTTATCGTGGGGGGCTTCTGGGAAGTGCTGTTCGCCATCATTCGCAAACATGAGATCAACGAAGGCTTCTTCGTGACGTCGATTCTGTTTGCCCTGATTGTTCCACCAACGCTGCCGCTCTGGCAGGCGGCACTGGGGATCAGTTTTGGCGTGGTGATTGCCAAGGAGATCTTCGGTGGCACCGGGCGCAACTTCCTCAACCCGGCGCTGGCCGGGCGAGCTTTCCTGTTCTTTGCGTATCCGGCGCAAATCTCGGGCGACCTGGTGTGGACGGCCGCGGATGGGTTCTCGGGTGCGACGCCGCTTTCACAGTGGGCCGCGCACGGGGGCGAAACGCTGGTTAACAACGCCACGGGTCAACCCGTGACCTGGCTGGATGCCTTTATTGGCAACATTCCCGGCTCTGTTGGGGAAGTTTCCACGCTGATGATTTTACTCGGTGGGGCCATCATTCTCTTCGGACGCGTCGCGTCGTGGCGCATTGTCGCAGGGGTAATGATTGGCATGGTGTTAACAGCCACGATGTTTAATTTCATCGGTTCCGCCACCAACCCGATGTTCTCCATGCCCTGGTACTGGCATCTGGTGCTGGGTGGGTTCGCTTTCGGCATGATGTTCATGGCTACCGATCCTGTCTCTGCGTCCTTTACCGACAAAGGTAAATGGAGCTATGGCGTGCTCATTGGTGCGATGTGTGTCCTGATTCGTGTGGTCAACCCGGCTTATCCGGAAGGGATGATGTTGGCCATTCTGTTTGCCAATCTGTTTGCGCCGCTCTTCGACTATCTGGTCGTGCGCGCCAACATTAAGCGGAGGAAAGCGCGTGGCTGAAAGCAAGAATAACGACAGCATCGGCAAAACGCTGCTGGTGGTGCTGGTCCTTTGCCTGGTCTGTTCCATTGTCGTGGCTGGCTCTGCCGTGGGATTAAAACCACGGCAACAGGAGCAGCGTGCGCTGGATAAACAACGCAACATCCTGGCTGTGGCCGGATTAATGCAGGAAGGGATGAGTACAGACGACGTGGCTGAACTCTTCGCGGAGCGAATTTCGGCGCGTCTGGTGGATTTAAAAACCGGCCAGTTGCTGGATAAAGACCCGACGAAATTTAACCAGGCGCTGGCACTGAAAGACCCTGAGATGAGCCTGACGCTGGAGGCATCGCAAGATCCCGCTGGCATCAAGCGTCGCAGTAACCTCGCCGAAATTTACCTTGTGCGCGATGAGCAGAAGCGGGTGCAGGAGGTCGTGCTGCCGATATACGGCAACGGGCTATGGTCGATGATGTACGCCTTTGTGGCACTCGATACGGATGGTCGCACGGTGAAAGGGATTACCTATTATGACCAGGGCGAAACGCCGGGGCTCGGCGGTGAGGTTGAAAACCCTAACTGGCGCGCGCAGTTTGTCGGCAAGAAAGTGCTCGACGATAACGGCCTGCCTGCCCTGAAGGTGATGAAAGGGGCTGCGCGTCCGGGTGACGAATATGCCGTAGATGGGCTTTCCGGGGCAACGCTCACGTCAAAAGGGGTGCAGCACAGTTTTGATTTCTGGATGGGCGAGCTGGGCTTTGGTCCTTTCCTGAAAAACGTACGTGAAGGAGCGCTGAACAATGGCTGATACGGGTGAACTGAAAGAAGTCAAAAAGGTGCTCATCGGTCCGCTGCTGGCGAATAACCCTATTACCTTACAGGTACTGGGCGTCTGTTCGGCGCTGGCGGTCACGACAAAACTGGAAACCGCGCTGGTCATGACCGTCGCGGTCACGCTGGTGACGGCATTTTCCAGCATGTTTATCTCCATGATCCGCCACCACATCCCGAATAGCGTGAGGATCATTGTGCAGATGGCGATCATCGCGTCGCTGGTGATCGTGGTCGATCAGCTATTGCGCGCTTTCGCGTATGAAACGTCAAAACAGCTCTCGGTGTTTGTCGGCCTGATTATCACCAACTGCATCGTGATGGGGCGTGCCGAAGCTTATGCGATGAAAATGCCTCCGCTGGCGAGCTTTATGGACGGGATCGGTAACGGTCTCGGTTACGGCGTTATCCTGCTGACCGTTGGGTTCCTGCGCGAGCTGATTGGCAGCGGTAAGCTGTTTGGCGTCACGGTGCTGGACACGGTACAAAACGGCGGCTGGTATCTGCCAAACGGACTCTTCCTGCTGGCCCCAAGCGCATTTTTCATTATCGGTTTGCTGATCTGGCTGATTCGTACCCTGAAGCCAGAACAGCAGGAAAAGGAGTAACCGACGATGGCTCATTACCTGAGTTTATTTGTGCGCGCGGTGTTTGTTGAAAACATGGCACTCGCGTTTTTCCTGGGCATGTGTACGTTTCTTGCCGTTTCCAAAAAGGTATCGACGGCATTTGGTCTGGGTGTCGCGGTCACGGTGGTGCTCGGCTTATCTGTACCGATTAACAACCTGGTGTACAACTTTGTGCTGCGCGACGGTGCGCTGGTAGACGGTGTCGATCTCAGCTTCCTGAACTTCATCACCTTTATCGGTGTGATTGCGGCGCTGGTACAAATCCTGGAGATGATCCTCGACAGGTATTTCCCGTCGCTATACAACGCGCTGGGGATTTTTCTGCCGTTGATCGCGGTGAACTGCGCCATCTTTGGTGGCGTCTCGTTTATGGTTCAGCGTGATTACAACTTCAGTGAATCCGTTGTGTATGGTTTCGGCTCCGGCATCGGCTGGATGCTGGCTATCGTTACCATGGCGGGGATCCGCGAAAAAATGAAATATGCCAATGTGCCTGCGGGTTTACGTGGCTTAGGGATCACCTTTATCACCACCGGGCTGATGGCGCTGGGCTTTATGTCCTTCTCCGGTGTGCAGCTATAAGGGCTAACAGATGGAAATTATTCTTGGCGTGGTGATGTTCACGCTGATTGTACTGGTGTTGTCAGGGCTGATTCTGGCGGCACGCGCGAAGCTGGTGAATTCCGGCGACGTGGTGATTGATATCAACGGTGAGCCGCAAAACCAGATCCGCACGCCGGCGGGGGATAAACTGCTCAATACGCTCTCCGGCAACGGGATCTTTGTCTCCTCAGCCTGCGGTGGCGGTGGCTCCTGCGGTCAGTGCCGCGTCACGGTGAAAGAGGGCGGCGGGGATATTCTGCCCACTGAGCTTGCGCATATCACGAAGCGTGAGGCAAAAGAGGGCTGCCGTCTGGCCTGCCAGGTCGCGGTGCGCCAGGACATGAAAATTGAGCTGCCGGAAGAGATTTTCGGGGTCAAAAAATGGGAGTGTGAAGTTATCTCTAACGATAACAAAGCGACTTTCATTAAAGAGCTGAAGCTGCGCGTGCCGGAAGGGGAAGATGTTCCGTTCCGGGCAGGGGGATACATCCAGATTGAGTGCCCGGATCACACCGTGGCGTATGCGGACTTCGACGTTCCGGATGAGTACCGTGCCGACTGGGACAAATTCAATCTTTTCCGTTTTGTGTCTGACGTTAAAGAACCGACGCTTCGCGCCTACTCAATGGCCAACTACCCGGACGAGAAGGGCATCATTATGCTCAACGTGCGTATCGCCACGCCGCCGCCGAATGTGCCTGATGCACCCCCGGGCGTCATGTCGTCGTATATCTGGTCCCTGAAACCGGGAGATAAGGTGACCATCTCCGGTCCGTTTGGCGAGTTCTTTGCTAAAGAGACCGAGGCTGAAATGGTCTTTATCGGTGGTGGCGCGGGCATGGCACCGATGCGTTCGCACATTTTTGACCAGCTCAAGCGCCTCGGAAGCAAGCGCAAAATCAGCTTCTGGTACGGGGCACGCTCGCTGCGAGAGATGTTCTATGATGATGAGTTTGAGCAACTGGCGCGTGAAAACCCAAACTTCACCTTCCATGTGGCCCTCTCCGATCCGCAACCGGAAGATAACTGGACCGGCCACACGGGGTTCATCCACAACGTGCTTTATGAAAACTACCTCAAGCAGCATCCTGCGCCAGAGGATTGCGAATTTTACATGTGTGGGCCGCCAGTGATGAACGCTGCAGTCATTAAGATGCTAAAAGATCTGGGTGTGGAAGATGAGAACATCCTGCTGGATGACTTCGGGGGGTGATGATGCTGACGTTTCTGGCAACTTTCGCGGTTTTTTTGCTTGTTGTACTCGGCATGTCTCTGGGCTGGATCATAAAGCGTAAAAGCATTCAGGGCAGCTGTGGTGGTATCTCCGCGCTCGGGATGGAAAAAGTGTGCGACTGCCCCGAACCCTGCGACGCCCGTAAAAAACGCATGGCGCGTGAGGCCCGACGGATCCTGTAGTGAATACGGTGTTTTCCCTCTTCCAGGAGGAGAGGGGAAACACACTTCTCAATCCTCATTTCTTTACTGTATACTTATCCAGTAATAAGTGAGGGCTTACTATGCGCAAAATTATCCATGTCGATATGGACTGCTTTTTTGCCGCAGTGGAGATGCGTGACAATCCGGCGCTGCGGGATATACCTATTGCGATTGGCGGTAGCCGTGTCCAGCGCGGTGTGATCAGCACCGCCAACTACCCTGCGCGCAAATTTGGCGTGCGCAGCGCTATGCCAACTGCCATGGCGCTAAAGCTGTGCCCTCATCTCACGCTGTTGCCCGGCCGATTTGAAGCCTACAAAGAAGCCTCCCTGCATATCCGCGAGATCTTCTCTCGCTATACCTCGCTGATTGAACCTCTGTCACTGGACGAAGCCTACCTGGATGTCACTGACAGCCTGCACTGCCACGGCTCCGCAACGTTAATGGCGCAGGAGATCCGCCGGACTATCTTCAACGAGCTCAATCTGACCGCTTCCGCAGGCGTCGCACCGGTGAAATTCCTCGCCAAAATAGCGTCTGATTTGAATAAACCCGATGGTCAGTACGTCATCACTCCGGAAGAGGTTCCGGCGTTTTTAAAAACGCTGCCGCTCGGCAAAATCCCCGGCGTGGGGAAAGTGTCTGCTGCAAAGCTGGAAAGTATGGGATTACGGACCTGTGAAGATGTACAGCGAAGCGATCTGGCCATGCTGCTTAAGCGTTTCGGTAAGTTTGGTCGCGTGCTGTGGGAGCGCAGTCAGGGAATTGATGAGCGCAGCGTGAGCAATGAGCGGCTGCGTAAATCGGTCGGGGTTGAACGCACGCTGATGGAAGACATCCATGACTGGTCCGAGTGTGAAGTCATTATCACTGACCAACTTTATCCCGAACTGGAGCGGCGGTTAGCGAAAGTAAAACCCGATCTGCTGATTGCCCGTCAGGGCGTTAAGCTGAAGTTTAATGATTTCCAGCAAACGACGCAGGAGCATGTCTGGCCGCGACTGAATAAAGACGATCTTATCGCCACCGCGAGAAAAGCCTGGGAAGAACGGCGGGCAGGGCGGGGAGTGAGGCTGGTGGGGTTACACGTGACGCTGCTGGACCCGCAACTGGAGCGGCAGCTGGTATTGGGGTTATAGCAGGCGGATTTGTCAGCCCGGCAGGCAACGCGCTACCGGGCATCATACGGCGAATTACTTAGCAGGGATCGCTTTCAGCAGTTCAGTCAGCAGAGTCCAGTAATGACCCACGCTTTCAATATGAACCTGCTCATCCGGCGAGTGCGGACCGGTAATGGTTGGCCCGATAGACACCATGTCCATGTTCGGATACGGTTTCTTGAACAGACCACACTCCAGACCGGCGTGGATCACCTGAATGTTCGGGGTACTGTTGAACAGACGCTGGTAAGTTTCACGCACCAGCGCCATCACCGGCGAACTGGCATCCGGCTGCCAGCCTGGGTAGCTACCTTTTGCGGAGGTGTGCGCACCCGCCAGTTTACCCAGAGACTCCAGCATGCTCACCACATACTCTTTACCGCTGTCGATAAGCGAACGGATCAGGCAGATGATCTCCGCGCTGTCATCGCTCATGGTGACCACGCCCACGTTCAGGGAGGTTTCAACCACGCCTTTCGCGACGTCTGAGTTACGAATCACGCCGTTTGGCGTCGCGTTCAGCAGTTGAACGAAGGCGTCACGAGACGGGGAGGTCAGCGCCGCTTTGTCGGTAGTCACGGACTCCAGCACCACGGTCAGGTTCTTCTCTTTCGCTGACAGTTCGTTTTTCAGGATATCCAGATACACGCTGGAAAGCTTTTTCAGCTCGTCAGCTTTTGCAGCGGGTACTGCCACGGTCGTGAAGGCTTCACGCGGAATGGCATTGCGCAGTGTGCCGCCGTTGAAATCCACCAGACGCAGATCCAGCTCAGCCGCGTGGCCAGCCAGGAAGCGTGCCAGCAGTTTGTTGGCGTTGCCCAGACCCAGGTGAATATCACCACCGGAGTGACCGCCTTTCAGCCCTTTCAGCGTCAGCTTGAAGGTCTGGAAACCAGCAGGGATCGCTTCGCGGGACAGTGGCAGGGTCGTGATGAAATCAATCCCGCCGGCGCAGCCCATGTAGATCTCACCCTCTTCTTCAGAGTCGGTGTTGATCAGAATATCCGCCTGCAGCCAGTTCGCCTGCAGACCGAACGCGCCGTCCATGCCTGCTTCTTCCGTCATGGTCAGCAGCACTTCCAGCGGACCGTGTTCAACGCTGTCGTCCGCCAGGACGGCCAGAGCAGACGCCATACCAATGCCGTTATCTGCACCAAGGGTCGTGCCGCGCGCTTTCACCCAGTCGCCATCGATGTAAGGCTGGATAGGGTCTTTGGTGAAGTCGTGAACGGTGTCGTTGTTTTTCTGTGGAACCATGTCCAGGTGCGCCTGCAGCACAACCGGTTTACGGTTTTCCATGCCTGCGGTCGCCGGTTTGCGGATCAGAATGTTGCCAACCTGGTCGCGTTCAGCATGCAGACCTTTTTCCTTCGCCCAGCCCATAATATGTTCTGCAAGCTGTTCTTCATGGTAGGAAGGGTGGGGAATGGAACAGATTTTGGCAAAAATATCCCACAGTGGCTGTGGAGATAATTGAGACAGTTCAGACACGATAAGTCTCCTTGTCGATGCCCTGCAAAGCGAGTTGCAGGTCACAGGGTTAGCAGGTTAATAGTTACCACAAGACAGGCTTGCGAGATGCAACTGAGAATACCACTTTCTCCGGTGGCTGGTAGCATAAAGCATGTAAAAACTCAGGCTCCGGGCGCTAAACACTGGTTTTTAGTGCGTCAGATCTCTATAATCTCGCGCAACCTATTTCCCCCTCGAACACTTTTTAAGCCGTATACAAACAGGCTGGGACACTTCACATGAGCGAAAAATACGTCGTCACCTGGGACATGTTGCAGATTCACGCACGCAAACTGGCTGCGCGTCTGATGCCTTCCGAACAGTGGAAAGGCATTATTGCCGTCAGCCGTGGCGGTCTGGTACCGGGGGCGCTGCTGGCACGTGAGCTGGGTATTCGTCATGTCGATACCGTATGCATCTCCAGCTATGACCATGACAACCAGCGTGAGCTGACCGTGCTGAAACGTGCGGAAGGCGACGGTGAAGGCTTCATCGTTATCGACGACCTGGTTGATACCGGCGGTACCGCGGTGGCTATCCGCGAAATGTATCCAAAAGCCCACTTCGTCACCATCTTCGCGAAGCCAGCAGGCCGTCCGCTGGTTGACGATTACGTGATTGATATCCCTCAGGATACCTGGATTGAACAGCCATGGGATATGGGCGTGGTATTCGTACCGCCAATCTCTGGTCGTTAATTCTCTTACGCATTTATTTAACGCCCGGTGATACCGGGCGTTGTTTTTTTTAGTCTGACGCGCGTTACAATGGTCTCTATATGACGTATTCATGGAGGCAACGTAATGACGCAGGCGAATCTCACCGAGACTCTCTTCAAACCCCGTTTCAAACATCCTGAAACGTCGACGCTGGTGCGCCGGTTTAATCCGGGGACCATGCCTGCCGTCCAGTCTGCATTAGACGGTAAAAACGTGCCCCACTGGTACCGCATGATTAACCGTCTGATGTGGATCTGGCGCGGTATTGATCCCCGTGAAATCCTTGATGTGCAGGCGCGTATCGTGATGAGCGAAGCCGAGCGCACCGACAGTGAACTCTACGATACGGTCGTGGGTTATCGCGGGGGAAACTGGATCTACGAATGGTCTAAACAGGCGATGCTCTGGCAGCAAAAAGCCAGCCAGGAAGAGGACGCCACGCTCAGCGGCAAACACTGGCTGCATGCAGCCAACCTCTATGCTATTGCCGCATACCCGCATTTGAAAGGTGATGAGCTGGCCGAGCAGGCTCAGGCGCTGGCGAATCGCGCCTACGAAGAGGCCGCTCAACGCTTGCCGGGCCGGATGCGCGAGCTGGAGTTTACCATCCCGGGTGGCGCGCCCGTCACCGGGTTCCTGCATATGCCAGAAGGCGACGGCCCGTTCCCGACCGTTCTGATGTGCGGCGGGCTGGATTCACTGCAAATCGACTATTACAGCCTGTATGAGCGTTACTTCGCACCAAAAGGGATCGCGATGCTGACGCTGGATATGCCCTCAATTGGCTTTTCATCCAAATGGAAACTGACTCAGGACTCGAGTCTTCTGCACCAGCATGCACTAAAAGCGCTGGAAAACATTCCATGGGTTGACCACACGCGTGTTGCTGCATTTGGCTTCCGCTTTGGCGCCAACGTCGCCGTGCGTCTGGCTTACCTTGAAGCTTCACGCCTGAAGGCCGTCGCCTGTCTCGGTCCGGTGGTGCACGCTCTGCTCAGCGATCCGACCCGGCAGGGCCGCGTGCCGGAAATGTACCTTGATGTGCTGGCCAGCCGCCTTGGCATGCATGATGCATCAGACGAAGCGCTGCGCGTTGAACTCAATCGTTACTCGCTAAAAACGCAGGGGTTGCTGGGACGGCGTTGCCCTACGCCTATGATGTCAGGGTACTGGAAAAACGATCCCTTCAGTCCCGAAGAGGAGTCACGCTTAATCACTTCGTCATCTGCGGATGGCAAATTGCTTGAGGTACCGTTCAGCCCGGTGTACCAGAATTTTGACAAAGCATTGAGAGAGATCACACGCTGGATCGCGCAGAGATTGTGTTAATAGATTGCTAAATTTTGCTGGTTTGGTAAAACAGTGGCTTCACAAAAGGAGATCGCAATGACGTTACCGAGTGGACACCCGAAAAGTAGACTGATCAAGAAGTTTATGGCTCTCGGCCCGTATATTCGAGAAGAGCAGTGTGAAGAAAATCGCTTTTTTTTCGACTGCCTGGCTGTATGCGTCAACGTGAAGCCTGCACCCGAAAAACGTGAATTCTGGGGCTGGTGGATGGAAATGGAAGCGGAAGAAAAACGTTTTACGTATAGCTACCAGTTCGGCCTGTTTAATAAAGACGGCTACTGGCAAACAGCCCCAATCAAAGACCAGGAAGTGATTGACCGCCTGGAGCATACTTTGAAAGAGTACCTCGAAAAGGCAAGAGCACTGCTGGCCACCCTGGATCTGAAGCTTGAACCCGCGGATAACTTTTCCAGCGAAGCGGTTAAGCTGACGGCGTAATCGCGATATTTCTCCCTCTCTCTTCGCGAGGGATGGGGTGAGGGCAGTAAACCCGACCCCCTCCAGGCAAAAAAAATCCCGGCATCTGCGCCGGGATTTTTTATTTCAACAATATCAGAACTGGTAGGTCATACCCAGAGCAACGATGTCATCGCTGCTCACGCCCAGTTTATTGTCGTCATCAATCTGGTTGATTTTATAATCAACAAACGCGGACATATTTTTATTGAAATAATAGGTCGCGCCCACGTCGATGTATTTCACCAGATCTTCGTCACCCACACCTTCGATATCCTTGCCTTTAGACTGGACATAACCCAGGGACGGGCGCAGACCGAAATCGAACTGGTATTGTGCAACAACTTCAAAGTTCTGAGCCTTATTCGCAAAACCACCCGAAATTGGGGTCATATTGCGGGTTTCAGAGTACATCGCTGCCAGGTAAATATCGTTAGCGTCATATTTCAGACCGGTTGCCCATGCTTCTGCTTTTTTACCTTCGCCGCGCGTCAGCAGGTTTTGTGCGTTAGTACGGTCAGAGTTGGTGTAAGCACCGCTGACGGCGAAGTCGCTGCCACCGAAGTCATAGGTCAGAGAGGTACCGAAACCGTCACCGTTCTGTTTTTTGACGTCGCGGTTTTCGTTTTTGCCCTGATACTGCAGGGTCATATCCAGGCCATCAACCGCACCGAAGAAGTCGGTGTTACGGTAGGTGGCAAGACCGCTCGCACGTTTGGTCATGAAGTTATCAGTCTGGGCTGAAGAGTCACCGCCGAACTCAGGGAACATATCGGTCCAGGCTTCAACGTCGTACAGCGCACCCAGGTTACGACCGTAATCCAGAGAGCCAATGTCTTTCAGTTTCAGACCAGCAAACGCCAGACGCGTTTTCTGTGTAGAGTCGCTTTCTGCTTTGTTACCGGCAAATTCAGCTTCCCAACGGCCATAGCCTGTCAGCTGATCGTTAATCTGTGTTTCGCCTTTAAAACCGAAACGGACGTAAGTCTGGTCACCATCTTTAGTGTCATCATCGCTGATGTAGTGCATTGCTTTAACTTTGCCGTATACGTCCAGTTTATTACCGTTTTTATTATAAACTTCGGCTGCGTGTACAGATGCGGAAGCCACAACGCCCATTACCACTAATGCCAGTGTGCTCTTTTTCATTTTCGATCCTGTCTTATAAACGCGCTAAAAAAATTCGCTGGACGATAAGCTCATGCTTAAGTCCCGTGAAAAAACAGAAAGGGTTTTAACGTTACGCAATGAAACTTTTATGACAAATTAAGAATAATTTTAAAAAACTGTGATTTATTATTTCGGTAATAAAACTGTCAAATTTTGCCGCTACGCTTCCTGATCCCGCGCAACAAAGTGTTTCGCGATGTGCTAAGGCAGTTGGCAACGGGGCTGACACCTGTTAAAACGTTCGTTTGACATCATTTTCCCTTATCGTTGAACGGCAGAGAATCATGAGTGACAGCCAGACGCTGGTGGTAAAACTCGGTACCAGTGTTTTAACAGGCGGATCGCGCCGCCTTAATCGCGCCCACATTGTTGAGCTTGTACGTCAGTGCGCTCAGTTGCATGCCGCAGGGCATCGTATTGTAATTGTGACCTCCGGGGCGATTGCCGCCGGGCGTGAACACCTGGGTTACCCCGAACTCCCCGCGACGATCGCCTCGAAACAGCTGCTGGCCGCCGTGGGACAAAGCCGACTCATTCAACTCTGGGAACAGCTGTTTTCTATCTATGGCATCCACGTCGGGCAGATGCTGCTGACGCGTGCGGATATGGAAGACAGGGAGCGTTTTCTGAACGCGCGCGATACGCTGCGCGCGCTGCTGGATAACAACATCGTTCCCGTCATTAACGAAAACGATGCCGTTGCCACCGCTGAAATCAAAGTGGGTGATAACGATAACCTCTCGGCACTGGCCGCAATTCTGGCAGGCGCTGATAAATTACTGCTCCTGACCGACCAGCAGGGGCTCTTCACCGCCGACCCGCGTTCAAATCCGGACGCTGAACTGATTACCGATGTACACGGTATCGACGATGCGCTACGCGCCATCGCAGGTGACAGCGTTTCAGGCCTCGGGACCGGCGGGATGGGGACCAAGCTGCAGGCTGCTGACGTGGCATGCCGTGCCGGTATCGACACCATCATTGCCGCGGGCAGCCGTCCTGGCGTGATTGGCGACGTGATGGAAGGCATCTCCGTGGGAACCCGCTTCCACGCGCAGGCCTCCCCGCTGGAGAACCGTAAACGCTGGATCTTTGGCGCACCGCCGGCAGGCGAACTCACCGTTGATGAAGGGGCGACTGCCGCAATTCTGGAAAGAGGGAGCTCATTACTTCCTAAAGGAATTAAAAGCGTGACAGGCAACTTCTCACGTGGTGAAGTGATCCGTATCCGTAATCTCGAAGGTCGTGACATCGCCCACGGCGTAAGCCGCTACAACAGCGATGCCCTGCGCCGTATTGCGGGTCACCATTCACAGCAGATAGACGCCATTCTGGGTTATGAATATGGCCCGGTTGCCGTGCATCGTGATGACATGATTATTCGTTAAGGAGCCAGAAAATGCTGGAACAAATGGGCGCAGCCGCGAAGGCCGCCTCTTACAAACTGGCGCTCCTTTCCAGCCGCGAGAAAAACCGCGTACTGGAAAAAATCGCTGATTATCTGGAATCGCAGTCGCAGGAGATTCTGCTCGCCAACGAGCAGGATCTGCTGGAAGCGCGTCGCAATGGCCTGAGCGAAGCAATGCTCGACCGCCTGGCGCTGACCCCGGCACGTCTGAAAGGCATCGCTGACGATGTCCGCCAGGTCTGCAATCTTGCCGATCCGGTAGGTCAGGTCATTGACGGTGGGCTGCTCGACAGCGGGCTGCGCCTTGAGCGTCGTCGCGTGCCGCTGGGCGTGATTGGCGTGATCTATGAAGCCCGTCCCAACGTTACGGTTGATGTCGCTTCCCTGTGCCTGAAGACCGGCAACGCCGCCATTCTGCGTGGCGGGAAAGAGACCTGGCGTACCAACGCCGCGACCGTAAACGTTATCCAGCAGGCGCTGGAGGAGTGCGGCCTGCCGGCAGGTGCCGTACAGGCAATCGAGAGCCCGGACCGTGCGCTGGTGAACGAGATGCTGCGTATGGATAAATACATCGACATGCTGATCCCACGCGGTGGCGCGGGCCTGCACAAGCTGTGCCGTGAGCAGTCGACCATTCCTGTGATCACGGGCGGTATCGGCGTGTGCCATATCGTGGTCGATGACAGTGCCGAGATTGAACCGGCGCTGAAGATTATCGTCAATGCCAAAACCCAGCGTCCAAGCACTTGTAATACGGTTGAAACGCTGCTGGTGCATCAGGGCATCGCCAACACCTTCCTGCCTGCGCTGAGCAAACAGATGGCCGAAAGCGGCGTGACGCTGCACGCGGATGCCAACGCGCTGGCACTGCTGAAAGACGGCCCAGCGACGGTGGTACCGGTGAAAGCGGAACAGTACGACGACGAGTTTCTGTCGCTGGATTTGAACGTGAAGGTGGTTGCGAGCCTTGACGATGCCATTGCTCACATCCGTGAACATGGTACCCAGCACTCGGATGCGATTCTGACGCGTACCCTGCGCAATGCCGATCGCTTTGTGAATGAGGTGGACTCCTCCGCCGTATACGTGAATGCCTCAACCCGCTTCACCGACGGTGGCCAGTTCGGCCTGGGCGCAGAAGTTGCTGTCAGCACGCAAAAACTGCATGCAAGAGGCCCGATGGGCCTGGAAGCACTGACCACTTACAAGTGGATCGGCTTCGGTGATGATACGATTCGTGCGTAAATAATCACGGGTGATGCAAAAATAGCCGTTTGATTCAAAAGGGCATTGACGCATCACCCGGTTAGATCTAACCTTTTGCCCCGTGGTTACGCTCGTAACCGGCCTTTCAGGGCCGATATAGCTCAGTTGGTAGAGCAGCGCATTCGTAATGCGAAGGTCGTAGGTTCGACTCCTATTATCGGCACCATTCTACTTATTTTAACGTCTCCTTAAGTCTACTCAAATACCCTTTAAACCCTTATAATACGCGGTTTCACGGCCCTTGTTGTCTCTGCTCGTCTACTCACGTTCACAGAAATCTACGGTGAGTTGGGGGCATCGGTGGGGGCATATCGTGTTCGGTCTAAAGGAGATGCCCCCAAATGAAGCTCAATGCCAGACAGGTAGAGACTGCCAAGCCCAAAGATAAACCCTACAAGTTAGCAGATGGTGGGGGCATGTATCTGGAAGTGTTCCCTAACGGCACCAAAAGCTGGCGCATGAAATACCGTATCGCCGGTAAAGAAAAACGTGTGGTGTTTGGTGTCTACCCGACCATTACCTTAGCCGATGCCAGAAGCAAAAGAGATGATGCTAAAAAGCTGCTGGTTAATGGCGTTGATCCGAGTGCGTTTAAGCAAGAAAGCAAACAAGCCCAAATCGAAGAAGTAAAAAACACTTTTCAGCAAATTGCGCTCGAATGGCACAGCATGAAAGTGAAGAAATGGTCTGCGGGATATGCCTCAGACATTCTTGAAGCGTTCAACAAAGACGTCTTCCCCTTCATTGGTCAACGTCCTGTTGCAGACATCAAGCCGTTGGAACTGCTAAACGTGCTTAAAAAGATGGAAGACAGAGGAGCAACCGAGAAAGCCAAAAAAGTGCGTCAACGCTGCGGCGAAGTGTTTCGCTATGCCATCGTGACAGGCAGAGCCGAGTATAATCCCGCACCAGATCTCACCAGTGCCATGCAAGGGCATGAGTCTACACATTACCCGTTCCTGACCATAGAAGAGCTTCCCGCCTTCTTTAAAGCCCTTGCTGGCTACTCTGGCAGTGAATTGATGGTGCTGGCAGCAAGATTGCTGATCATTACCGGCCTGAGAACAGGTGAATTGCGTGGTGCGCTATGGTCAGAAATCGATACCAAGAAAGCGCTATGGGAAATTTCTGCTGAACGCATGAAAATGCGCCGTCCCCATATCATCCCGCTATCTACCCAAGCGTTAGCCATTATCGAACAGATCAGAGCAATGACGGGGCAATTTCCTTTACTATTTCCCGGACGCAATGATCCCAGTAAGACCATGAGCGAAGCCAGTATCAATCAGGTATTTAAGCGAATTGGCTATACAGGCCGGGTTACGGGTCACGGCTTCCGCCATACCATGAGCACCGTTCTTCATGAACAGGGCTACAACACCGCATGGATTGAAACCCAACTGGCGCATGTTGATAAGAATGCTATCCGTGGCACCTACAACCATGCGCAATATCTTGATGGCAGACGTGAGATGCTGCAATGGTATGCCGACTACATGGTAAGCCTTGAGAACGGAAGCAATGTGGTGCAGGGAGCGTTTAATCGGCGTGGGTAAGGATAACGGCTGATGAAAGAGGGGCTATGTCTTAACGGGCATAGCCCTTTTTCTTGGCTAAAGCAGATAAGAATTAAGTCAGAATTTAAACTGATATTGATTAACTAATTGATTAATATGGAAATTATAAAATACCTTAAAACAGGAAAATAAATAGCACTTTTTGCCAAATCGCTCTACACCCCGCCCAGTGACAGCTCTCCCGCCATTTCATTCGTTTTTGTTTAAAAAACATTCAATTCAGGTTCAATTCTGATTTTTCGAGGGTTGAACGTCATAAGCGATCTGCAGATACTACATTCATCAAAACAACAACGGAGAAATATATGACAACAAGAAGACTTATTCGCCTGCCGGAAGTGATGAATAAAACAGGATATAGCAAAGCATGGATTTATCGACTTATTAGCAGGGGCGTATTCCCAGAACCGATAAAGATTGGAATAAAAGCCAGAGCTTTTGTTGAAAGTGAAATCGATGAATGGATTGAAAATATTATTCAGTTATCACGTAAACATGCTGATTAATGAAAAATACACTATTAATACGATGAGGAGGTTTTATGTAAAACGTTAAATAACACACTTTATTAATCATATCCCTACATTGAAAAGCATAAAGCACTTTTATGCAGGGAATCTTATTACAAAAAAAAGGATAAACAAAATGAATAATGATATATCAATATTAGTAAGCATGGTATGTGAAAAAACGCCTAAAACACTTAGCGTGATCCAAGAAAGCTTCAATGTATTTGTTGCGTTGAGCGGATATACCATCGAGGAAATAATGAAAGATAAAAACTTGTTAGACGCTTTAAATAGGCATGTGAATAATGATTTAGTTGATGAGATGGAGTTAGAGTATGGATCTGTAATCATAAATCTAGTTTATAAAAAGTAGTTTTCTTATTTACCCTCTGTTCGGGGGTTAAAATAAAATGAATTCCAAATAATCATATAAAAGTGAGGTTTAGTTATGTTTGAAAATAATAAACTTGAAAATAAATCTACAGAGTTGTTCCTTGATCTTGCTATGAGATCGTTTGAAGCAAGCTGGGAGTATTTTCAGGAAGTAAATGGAGAGAGTATTGAGCTGCTTGATGATCCTGATTTTATGAGTTTATTCATTATGTATATTATTGATCATATCCAGAATAACTTTGAGAGATTCACAACCCAAGAAGGGAATGGTGGTGATATTGGTGAAGTTAACGTTGAGCAAGTTGCGGAAATGTTGGTGAGGTATTCGGATAGTTTTAGAAAGTAAGCTTTAATATTGCCCCGCAAGGGGCTAACAATCAACCTAACAAAAGGATTCAATATGAAAGAGATTGTATTAAATGAAAAGAATGAAACGGCAGTATATCTTATCGCAAAAGTATTACAGGGGTATTGTGAAACGATTTATAACATATTTGAAAAAGAACCTGAAACAGCAATGACTCTTTTATTTTGGCAAATGCATTCAGAGATATTGTATGACGTTTTACTTGCACATGAAGTTGAAGTGTGTGTGAAGAATGGCAGATATAGGGATTTAACAGGCATTAACTTTGATGACTTAAAGGAAAAGATTTTATATTGGCACCAAGAGCATATCATTGAGCTTGTATTAAAAAACATAAAACAAGATGAAACTGACGGCCCTATTTATTGGAAGCTGAAAATGACAGTGAACCAGCATTGAATAATGAATATATTCCCTCGATAAGAGGAAAATAAAATAGATAAGATAACTGAGAGATTAAAAATGATTGATGAATTCAACGTTATGTTTATGCATAGAAAAATCCAAGCTGATATTTTATTAAAGAGATCGAAAAATGATAATATTTTCACGCTATATCTGCTATTTTAAAATAATGCTAAATATTTTTGACTTTCTCTTGACGAATAATATATATCGGTTAAATAGAATAAAGATACAAAAAAAGTCAGACTATGATGTCTGACTTTCTAAGGACTAAAAAAGTTTTGCCGACTTTTGAAGCCTTGTAATCGAGTTAAGCAAGAACTGATTACAAATATAAATAAAACATTACTCAATCAACTTATATTTGTCAAATCTAAATCGCAACTTTTTACAAACTTCAAATACCATTTCTAAAAGCTTCGCAGTCCTCGAAAGCAATCAAATTAATAGCCTTTGTATCAGGTCTGCATATGTGGAGTCATTGAGCGCGAGTCGCTTACAAGAGTTGTCCGTATGTTTGTTGATTGTAGGTATAGAAGGGGGAGCGACGAAATACCAACTCGAAGCGAAGCTCTAAACAGATAAATGAAGTTGTAATGGAATGGCTATGAGAAAGCCCTACCTTTGCTTAACCGCATAAATAGGGGACAACAATACATTTTATCTGCATGGGCGAATCTGGGAGTGTCGTAGGGTGTCCTGTGTTGGAAACGATTCAGAACTCTAAGCCAGATCAACTTGGGTGAAGTCATATATTTTCATCTTGGTTCTCGCCAATCCTGATCGATTTTTGACTTTTTCGTCAGAAATTTCAGGAGGTGAAACCTTGGGTGAAGTCCCCTTTCGGGGAGCACACGCAAGGTAAACTCATTTATAATAAGTTATGCCATGAGATAATAAAATAGATAGGTGCCATTTTAAAGGCACCAATAAATTAAAAGTAAAACTTGGAAAAAATATACTTGGTTGTTATTCGTTAATCCAACAATCCTTTCGAAACCTTACTCGCCGTCTGACTGAAATTATATCGATCAACAACATTCCCCTTGAACCAAATCTCTAACGAATTCATATGCGCTGTGCTGCTGTTCTTCAGTAGGGCCAGACCGGGAATGTAGTTCGAGATCTGGCTCTCGCCTGACATGCTGGAGTAGGACCACATTTCTTGACCATCATTGGTAGCTCGTGTTTGTGGTTCCCCGAATGCGTTAATAACATCTTGCTGGGTCGTTTTCCCCTTAACGATTTTGGTTTTTACGGTTTGTTGTGATTCATCTTTCAGGGATTTATTGCCATAGGTGGTGCAAGCGGTAAGAGGCAGGATCACCAACGCAGCGATAAACAATTTTCTCATGTTAACTCCATATAAACAGTAAACGTAAAAATAGGCGCAAAGAATCCGGGGCCAGCGTTGTGCCGCATCTGGCTATTAAAGTTTGTGTTAATCAATAGTGAAGAAAGCCGCTTATCAGAAGCCTGTGAGTTTTTTTTATCTAATCAGCTACCGGCATCCTTCACTGTTGTTTTCCCTGATGTTGCATTAATAAAACCTACGCTAAGGCCATAGAACAGTGCTGGCTGTTGGTCATAGGGTTTGACGTTATATCCCTACAAACCAGCGCATAAACGGTCCAATGAGCCTTCTGTTCACTTTATCCAGTAACGATTCATCTAGCAAGAAAATGATCGGTAAATCAGATCGATAAATTGATATTGATAGATAATGTCGATTAATAACGTTTTTTCGATCGGTAGTTTAATTGGTTTAATCGATCAATATATATTTAATAATATGTGTTGGCTATCATTATTTTGATTTTGATCGTTACAAACGATATGACGGCCCACAAAAATAATTGAATCCTATCAATTGGTTAATCAGGTGGTTTTGCTGCGTTATGCCAGTAAGAACAAGCTTTAACGACTACAGGTGCGCAGCAGACTACCTCAACATAACAGCATTTTTGATTATCAGGATGGATAGGAAGATGAAGAAGATTTTGCTCGTTGCTGGCATAGCTCTTGTTCTGGCGGGATGTGGTGAGAAAGGCGACTTTGAGAAGGCTATCAACGCGAAAATTTCAAAATCAAAGGTGTGCTACTCATTGCAGAACAATGACTTTGCGTTCAATAAGGGTTTTCCAGTAAAGGTTAATCATGGCTACCGTTCTGCTGGATACAATGTCAGCCATGAAATCCTGAACGGGCTTGTTGAACAGGGGCTTCTCACTGTTTCACAACAGGCAAATGGTTTTAGTAGCGTTGATGTTCTGGAAGTAACAGACAAAGGACAAGAGGTTGGGTTTTGGAACCGTGAGGAAGGTGCCTGTGTCGGTCATCGTGTTGTTGCTGAGATCACCAGTTGGACTGAACCGAGTGATGGCGCTGGCGCTAAAATCACACAAGTGACTTATACGTGGAAACTCGACGCTGTTCCGGGGTGGGTTGATAAAAATGCTTTCTCTGGCGTCAAGGGAATCGCTGAATCCGAAGAAGCCAAAATTGTTCTGGTGAAAACTAATAACGGCTGGGTCGCTCGGTAATTACAGGAAAAGACGCTATGAACACTATTTATTGGGCGTTTTTCATCGATCTGCTGATGAACATACCATCACTGGCACCGGTGCTGTTTCTCCGAAAGACACAAAAGAACGTGAAGGTATCGCTGGCCCTTAGACTTTTTCTGCTTAACGCCTTCTTGGTGCTATCGCTGGTAACGGTATCGCAGAATACAACACAAAAATATGGACTGTTCCCTGTATGGCTGATTTTTGCCGCCATTGGGTTATTTGTGGTCATGCTGGTGCCAGCGGTAAAATTCATGCGTAAGCATTTAACTGTAGGTAAAAGCAGGGCTGTTATCCTTTCATCATTCCTGATTATCTATGCCATTAGGTTTCACGGCGTTTTTTCAGATGTGAATGGCAGTGGATACACGCTTAATGGATACAATGTGGTGTGGACGTTGTTCTTCTTGTTTGTCTGTCTGCTGGCTTATCTCGGTTGTGCTGGGAGTAAAACATATTCTGGTTATTCTGCACCGTCATCTGCACCGCAATCAGAATATTTCAAGCCCATTAAAGAGTATGAGACACAATCACAAATTGACTACGATATTGCTGTGAAGGGCGCAAGTATTCTGTCTGAACTCAATCTGAATATCGTCGAACGACAGCGTTATGAAGATGTTATAAAGGAAAGAAAAAATGATGTCTGGTAAAGATAAGCATAGTTTTAGCAATGGTTAATATGTAAGTGAATAAATTATAAGTTAGCAGGATGAAACATAGCCATCAGATACAGGATATGTGATGGCTATGTTTTTTGAGAGAGGGTGTCAAAGTAATACGAAGTCGTTTAGGTCAAAATTAAAATGATTTTTAAAAATAGTGCTGTACGCTTCTTTAAGTTCACTTTCATTATGTTTTGCTCTAATTTCGTTTATAAAATCAATGTTGAATTCACCTTCATTTATTATCCACTGTCTTATCAGGTTTGATAATATGTTCATAGTGGTAAAGTGATCTTTTAATATTTCAATATTATCTTCATTGATACCTTCTTGGTATGCTGCGTAGACATCTAAATCTTTTTGGTTTATAAATGGAGCCTTGTGCTTTTCAGTTAGAGAAATGTAACTATCTTTCAATTTTTCGCCTGCGCTACAAGCCCCCGTCCAGCAGAAAAACTCTGGATTTTCTTGTTTGTCTACACAAAAAATTATAAATTTAGATAAAAGAAAACGAATTGGAAGAAGTTCATTTTTATAAGAGTACGTTTTTTCTTCGCACATTATTTCGCGAATTGAATCATATTTTTCATTCCAAGAAATCACTTTCTCTAAAACTTCACTTGGATGAGGGTAATATAGTTTATCACATAATAAATTAGCTATGTAAGAATACTCATCTTTTGAATAGTCTCGTACAATGAAGTTCTGATCTGATTCAATTAGTTCTTTAGCCACATGACATAGATCATAAAAGCGTATGCCGGGTATTACTTCAAAGAAGAAACTTTCGTCATGACCTACATCTAATGGAAAAGCATTGCCGGGGTTTATTGCCAAATCACATATAACTAAAAATATAGGTATTAAAGAATCATTGAATGAGGAAGGGTAATCTTTTTCAATAACGGTTAAAAATAAGTCGAAGGCTTCACCATAAACCCCATCTAGTAATCTTTTTTCTTGAAAAAACGGAACGTCATATTTATGACTGTTAGAAAAATACAAAAATTGAAGTTGAATAAATCTGGCTTGTCCTTCAAATATTTGCTTGAGACCAATTGGGGGTATTACTATCTGTTCTTCTTTAAATGCATTAAACTCCTTATCTGGTGAGTTTTCTTGAGAGGATATTATAGATTTTAATTCGTTTGCTTTTATGTCTATCTCATCATCATTAAAGAAATGGGAAAGGATTTGAAGTGTGTTTATATAAGCGTATATTGTCGAATGGCCATAACTAATAAAAAAACCATTTTTTAAATGTATGTTTTCAGTTAATTTTTTAGGGTTTACAGCTAAGTGGGTATAATAGTTCAAATCATGAAAGTTGTTAAGTGTGTTATTAAGGTTTTGAAACAATTTATCATCTGGGGTATTTGTTTTTACATTATCATAATAGTATTTTTGTAAGGGCTTTACAGGACCTATTTCTTCAAGAATGATTTTTAAAAAGCTATGTAAGCAAAAGTTCTGAGATGGTGACACCATACTTAAAATAAATCCAGATATAGAGCCTATATGTTGTCTCCAGTGTACAGTTTCATGTAGGAATGTGGAGTATGCTTGTAATGTTTCATCATCAATGTTGCTATATTTGATAACTCCTGAGTTAAGTTTTTCTAATTTCTCATGAATATAATATGCAAGTCTTATTGTAAAATCCTCTGTGGTATAAGTCCCTAAAATATTATTATATATTGATAGTTCTTTATTTGTTGAAAACTCAGTGTATATTTCGTTAGAACTTAATAAGTCATCCATTTTTTGTCCTATGAGAAGGTTGTCTTTTTTGATGTAGGTTGAAAATAACAATTTTATTACGTGATTATACTTTCACTATATAAGTTTACAAGATGTAAATATAATGACTGCCATTTTTATTTTAATTGCAACCTAATGGTATTATTAGCTTGCTATTCTTTTTTGTTTTTTTCTTGTTATGTTGGGAAGATAACCCATCTTAACAGGCCGTGTGATGAGTAACAATGTTATAAATGACATATTTAAAGAGTTGGCTTGTTTTATGAGTTAGCTATGGCTATATTAATTCATTAACTTGACTTTTTAATTTTTCTTATCTTTGGTGTGTTTTTTGGCAGGAATATTTCACTTACATATACCTGCAATTTGTATGGCGTAAGATCCATATTTTTATCTTTATTAAACTGTCCATGTCCAAGACGACTTGGAAAACGTGTAATCTCTTCCTTGGTAGGCTTGTAATCATCACGGTTGAACCTTGTGCGTCTCTCATGTTCAGCGCGTGGAACATAGATCCCCAGCACATCATCAAACACATAGTTTTCAGCAATACGTTTATCGTGCTCAACATCAGGGGCAACAGGCTTCTTCTTGGCCCAGACGAATTTCTCCCTTATATATTCAACCACCAGTAGGGTGAAACGCTTGAACAAACCATCTTGACGAGGTTTAACCTGCTTTCTCTTACTTTTAACAGGCGCGCGTTTAACCGCTCTGGCCGTTGTAGAGGATGGGGTTTTCAGTGTAGTGCGTGTATGAGGTGTAGGGGCAACCAGAACAGGCTTTTGGCCTTCCGATGATGACGACTGCGAACCTGTTTCAGGCAATACGATTTCAACAGGCTCAGGCATTTCTGATACGGTGAAGCTTCTAAGGTCAACAACGATCTGCAGATCTAAATCTTTGAAGGTGTTGTATGTAGCCTGAGCTACCTTTTTCATCTCATCACGAAAAGCCTGTTCAGCAGCACGTTGTTTCTGAACACTCTTGCTGTTCCACTTGGCACGATGAACACGTTGCATTGCCGGGCGGCTGGTTGCTGTTGCCTTGGCAAGCCATAGCGCTTTTTCTTCTGCATCCAAGGTAATAGCAGCATTTTTCAAGGCTTCATTATGTTGAGCCTCAATAGAACGATGAACAATACGTTCTGACACGCCTGACGCCTCAAGATAGCGATTGGCAAGAGTAGACCACGCTTCACGCCACAGGATTACGTTTTTCTTGTCGTTCCAGCTTCTTTCTTTTTTACCGAAGCTATCAGCGGTGATCGGTTTTAATGTCAACATCACATGTGCATGTGGATTATTGCTATTAAGATCGTGATATGCGATATCGGCAATCATGCCCTTATCAACGAAATTATTCTGGCAGTATTCAACAACTAGTTTTATCTTGTCTTCATTGTCCAGTTCACAGGGAATAGCAACATCAAAATAACGGGCTGTTTGACCGTCTTTCTGACGTTCAACCTTTTCTACTTCATTCCACAAGGTGGTTGAGCTTTCGATAATATGAGCAGGTGCGGAAACTGGTGCTAATATCTGATGATGGAATAAATCTGTTCTGTGGCTAAAATTGTAGGTATTGCCTGTACGATCATCTGTTATTCTGCAACGCGCGTGGTAGGCTGCCTTCCTACAGGAAGACATACCCTCAGAGCGCTTCACAATTTTAAACTCCAGATGAAAAATCGCCATATAATAAATAACCTCAAATATAACCATGCTGCTGTTAGTTTTTCGCAAGAAAAACTTTTATGTTGACGTTGACCTGTCTTTTAGCCTGCGGCAGGCAACCGTAGGTAGACCCCACACGCTCACGAAGTGAGTGTATAAGTGGGCATTGTTTTTTCTAACAATGTAAAAGCCCCTACTTAATTAATACGAAATATATTAATGTCTGTAAAACAAAACGCCGAATTAAGCGGCGCAATCTAGATGAAAGGGCGAAGTATTACGCGATATTAACCCGATGGGTTTTAGATGGGGTCCGAAGGACAAGAAGAGTGTTAATTTATCCCGCCGTAAGGCGGGAAAGCCCTAAAACAATAAAATAGTAGCTTTTTGTCTGTAGTTTTCCCTGTGGCAACCTTCACAGGTTAGGATGGGAAATCATAGTGAAAATTTAAGAGATAATATGAAAAACATTAACGAGAAAAATTAAGTAACGTAGTGAGTATTAGACAAAACAGTTAGTGATTACTATCGTATAGTGTTGCTTAATTTAATTTATTGCCATAAATTTACCATCCCTTTCAACTGGTCAGGATTCCATGTATTGATGGTATGAATATTCTGATGCTTTGAATCGCTCAAATATATGCGCTTAACCTATTTAATAGATCATATATAAGCGGTTAAGTTAGATTCTATCTATCTTTTTCTTAATAACTATAATTGCCTACATAAGTGATATAAGTTAAATGAAATGATTAATGCTGTGGCGTGGGATTTAAATATAAGCCTTATGAGCTTGCATTTTATAAAATAAAATTAGTTTCCTGTGTTGATAATTATTAAAAATATGGTAAAGGATAATCTATAACAAACATAAGGAGGTTTAATGTATAAAAATAATGATGAAGCCATTGATTGGGAAGCAAAAAAACTTCTTGATGAAGGTGTTTATACCGATACGGAACAAGCCTATTTAGAAGCAGAAAAGATAGTAATAAATATTAGGGAACAAGCAAAGAAGCGCCAGATAAAGCAACAGTTCAAGATGAAAATAAGATCAATCAAGAAACAGATTAGTAATGGTTATGACTATGCTGACATCCCTTATTCCAACAAGAAAAAACATTGGGGAGATAAATAATGACAACAAAAACAATTAAACAACAAATTGCTTCAGCGCAGGAACGTCTATACTTCTTGGAAGCCAAAAAGAAACAACAAACAAAAAAAGAGAATACTCGTCAGAAAATTATTTTCGGTGCAGAGGTTGCCAAAGTCTTAGGATGTGATATTGGTTATGTAGATAAGGAATTAGTCTTTGGGGTTCTGCTTGATATCCAGAATCTTCATGAGAGTGATATCAAAGCCTACCGAGTACAGGGCCAAACCTATATCGATACTGTTATAAACA
Organism: Enterobacter sp. R-25; assembly: GCF_049913205.1. Lineage (NCBI taxonomy): Bacteria > Pseudomonadati > Pseudomonadota > Gammaproteobacteria > Enterobacterales > Enterobacteriaceae > Enterobacter > Enterobacter sp. R-25. The sequence continues at coordinate 911,405 of NZ_CP183982.1, forward strand.
GAACTAAGTCCTAATCATGTTTTTCACGTCCAAACGGTGAACCGGCCTAAAACTTGCTTTTAGGTCGGTGAACTGTTGAACAAGCCCCAGAGGGTGAGTCGGCAAGTATTTAAATGTTATTTAAATATCGCAAATCTAGTTTCTCCAATGCTTATGTTGTGGTGCTAAGAATAAACTTATTAACTTCTCTATAGTTAATTGTCTTAGGTAATTGTCTTGGCAAAAACACCCGCTACAATGTCTTTTTGTTAATAGTGTTAAAGGCAATTGAACATTGTTCAATTCTATACTTAACGATGCATGTGCTACATCATAAAGTATGGTTTCGTCATAAATTTGAACGCCGGGATCATCAAGAACTATTTCCTCCAAGTACTTAAATAGTACTGGGTGGTATGGTTTTCGTATTGTTATCATTTTGCGTTGGCGATCAAAATTATTCCAGTTCAGTAAAATGTCAGACATGCCTTGGAAGTATCTTTCATTACTTGACATGTTTGGGATCCAAAACATTGGGTTTGTTTTTGTTATCCATATATCTAAATTTTCATGAAGTAGAAAATCTATATTAAACTTGAACAAAACAGGACCATATAGGTTTTGTCTCGGGAAAAAACCATGAAGGTCCACTGTGTCCAAAAACACATCTCCCCAGACGTCATACTGCTTATCTTCCGGGTCGGATTCCTGCTTCGTTTGAAATGCTCCAAGTCTTTCAATATCACTTCTTGAAACTAGCCCCCCATTCCTAATAAAAGATATTGCAGTTGCTACAGTATTTGCATGATGAAAATACGTTATATCCTGTGAGCGTAAGAAAGAGTGTAGCTGTATGTTGTCAATCTTCATGCTTTATCCTTGTTGTAATTTTATATTTTTATCTACAACCTATCAAAAATTGAACCGATATCTGGTGTGAATAATTTGTGGTACAGTTTTGTTGCATAACTGTCGGTCATTCCAGATATATAATCGCATAAAACTCTGTTTTTATTTTCAGCATTTTTATAAGCACTGAGTGTATTTTTTGGAAGCAATCGGTTAGGATTTTCACGTAAGACTTCAAATATCCTTAATATGATTTGTTGACCTTTATATTCTAAAACCTGAACTTCTGGAGTTTTTATTACCCGATTCATGACGAATTTTTTTAACGCTTTCAAGATGCTCATGCTGTCATTATCTTGGGTGGCTTTTAGCATTAAAAGTGGTGTGTCGAAAACATCATTCCTTTCAACATGTATAGATGAAATAAAATACCCTACTAATTTACTTATTGCATGTTTTCTTTCTTTATTAGAACCATCGAAGAGATTTTCATTATAGAAATCAATGTTTTCTGCCAGTTGATTATTATTATGAGCTAAAATTATTGGGATAATATCGCTTTCCCACATGCTTTTAGTTATGAGACCTAATGCTATACCGTCTTCTAAATCATGAACTCCATATGAAATATCATCTGCAAGCTCCATAATTGTCGTGTCAAATGATTTGAAAATTGTTTCATGATGATTGCTCTCTACAAATTTAATGGTTGAAAATATCTCAATGTCATTTTTAGGGATTTCTTTAAAAATCCAATCAAGTAAATTTTTTTCATCATCAAGATAACATTTTGGGGGGTGCCAGTTATCTAAATTTAAGGGAAGAATAGTTTGGGATATTTCCTTTTGATTATAGTTTCTTACTTTGCTATATGGAGCCGGATATTTTACCAGTCCTAAAAGGGTTCTTCGAGTCAAATCCATGCCATGATTTGGTGAGTATTCGGCAAGGCGACTAACAATTCTTAGGGTCTGCCCGTTGCCTTCAAATCCACCCGAATCAATCATTGAATAGTTAAGTGCTACTTCACCACCATGACCGAAAGGAGGGTGACCTATATCATGACTCAAACCGATAGCCTCAATCAGGCTTAAGGATGGAATCCACGATCTAATGAGTTCATCTGTCGTATACTTTTCATGTAATCTTTCACAAATGGCAGAGCCTATCTGTGCTACCTCTAAAGAATGTGTTAATCGTGTCCGGTAAAAATCATTTTCTCCGAGTCCTAATACTTGCGTCTTAGTTTGTAATCGTCTAAATGCTGCCGAATGAATAACCCTTGCTCTGTCTCTTTGGTACTGGCTGTCCTCAGTATTTGAATTGAATTCTTTTACAGGGTAGTTATCATCATCATTCTGTTTTCTTCTACTCCAGTACGCAGTATTCATGCATTAACCCTCTGATTTTTAATGGCATTATTACACTGATTTTTTTGGCATAGTTTTGGCATAGAAAGATTTAAAGCTGTATTCTATTTTATCTAATAATTTAGATTTGTGGGATATGGTTTGTTATACAGTGCATGGATAGGGTGGTAACAATAACATTCAGTTATTATATTGATTTTAACTAACTCAATGATGACTTAAAGTTCAACCTAAGGTGTGTGTTCATCAGGTGTTCATAACTAAAAAATGTTTTTTTAATTTCAGAGGTAATATTGACCACTTTTTTATTTTTGCTAATTAACAATTACGTGAAAGTAAAAAGGACGATGAAAAATGAAAATAATAAATAAAAAAGGTTTTTCCTTATTGGGAATAACATTAGTTTTAGGTATTGGCTCTGCAATGACATCCATAAAGTTTCAGGACATGAAGCAAGATCAAGAAGCCATCATGGCTAATACCGTTGGTGCTCAAATGAAACAGATGGGGGAAGCGGTTAATCGTTATATCAGTATTCATTTTGACAAGCTTTCAACCCTGACATCCAGCAGCAGCCAGACAAGCGATCCGGGACCAAGAACCTGTTCGGCTAATGGTTGTGAAATTACTTATCAGACGTTGGTTAATGAAGGGCTGTTGCCTGCGGGTCATACTGGCGTCAATATGCAAAAATCTTCTTATAAAATCCTGCTAAAACGCGCTGGAACAACGCCTAACTACGTTATCAATGGACTGATAATAACAACGTTGCCTTGGTCAGAAGGAGACCGTATTCGCTATGACTTATTAGGCCGTGCTATGCAAACAGCAGGGATTGATAGCGGTATGACGCAATCTGCATCTGTCGCATCAGGTACGAGTGGTCAATGGACTGAGAACCAAAATAACTATAGTGGGATTAATGCGGCTGGATTGCTGGCCTACCGAGTAGGATACGATTCCTCCATGTATTCTGTTTACCTACATCGTGATGGCACATTGCCAATGACGGGCGATCTCAACATGGGAGGTCAAAGCATAAACAACGCCAAAGACATTACCGCGTCCGGTGATGTCAATGCGGTTTCGTTTAATGGTTCCTATGGGCGCTTTGCCAAGAATGTCAGTGTTTCAGAAGATCTGGTGGTGACGGGCTTCTCTACCTTTGGCAAAAACGTATCCATGAACAGCTATCTGACCGTTAAGAATGGCATTGATTCGAATAGCTATGTTGCTGCCAAGACTAACAGCAGCCGTCTCCAAATTGGCGGCGGTGGGTCCAGTAATCAGAATGCGGTGTTGATTAACGTCGCAGGCGGGGCGGGTGATGGCTACCTCTCCCTTAATGGCGATAACAACTCATCGGTTAAGCTTGATGTATGGGGAAGTCAAAAGCTTCGCGGTGATCTTGTTTTGTCAGCATCTAATGATGGTAAAACCACCGGTGGCATCAGTGCATCAGGCAATATTGCTGGTAGATACATTCAACCCACATCAATAGCCACTACCGGGGAAACATGCTTACCTACGGACTTATCAGCAAGGCAACCGATGGATCGCCAGTATGGTGTATTGATGGCGAATGGAAGGGTAATGAAGGGAACACGATTGCTTGCTCTGAAACCCGAGTCAATTGCATTGCTATGGCAAGACTTGTCGCTAGCGCATGTTCATCACCAAACTCTTCTACTAAAATATTTTCAAAATTAATTAAAGCAGATTGGCATTCTCCACAAACCGCAAGATCTATAGCAGGTAAACTTCGATGCTCTATTCTATTTCGCAATCCAATAAGAAAAATTATATTTGCTTTTTCAGGTGTCATAACACCACGCCAGTATTCATCTATGCATTCTGCAAGTTCCCATGCTTTTTCCTCGCCATCAATGAAAATTGTTTTTGCATTATCATTAAAATGAAAATAATTAATTCCTTTTTTATTAAAAATAGCATGAAATAATGAAGTATAAGCGATGATGATATTTACAATGAATCCATAAGTTTTGAATTCTGTGTATGGATTATTATAAGTGCTTACTGCTAGTAGGGCGAATTCTTTAGCTTTATGAATGAAGATTCCTTTTATTGATTGATCGGTCGTCTGTTGAAGCTTTTGACTGTGAACTGATCTAAACTCCTCTTTACTTAGATAAATAATTCCTGAGGTTGTATATTGTGAACCATCTTTTTCAATGTACTGATGCCAACGTTTAGACGGATAGGTTCGACAAGTGTCAATAGCCCAACCAGTGGTTTCAACAAGTTGTTCTATTGTGAAAGCTTCACCTTTCTTTTCCATTTTGCTCAAAAATTCATATGCTAAATCAACTTTATCATATCTATTCATTCTTTGATCCTTGCAATCTGATTATATATAAATATATTTTAATAGCTGACTGATATTCGATATTTAGAGCAGTTGTTCAAGATGAGTGATCCTTGTTTGATAGTAAAATATTGTTAGGTGTTTTCTTCATCTTTCTACTAAGCACTGAAAGTAAGGTGTCAGCATCAAAATTATCTCTTGGGTCAATTACTTGTATTGAAACATCAGGCCAAAGTGCTTGGGCACTTGCTATATTTGGAAATGGATCAACTAAAATAACTTTTTGGAGGTTAGAACCATGCTTCTTTAAATACTCTAACAATGCCTGATCGTATGGGTTAAATGCAAAACCAAATATAATTAAAATGTTACTTTGTTCTAATAGTTTTGCTCCTAAAGCCCAAGTATACTGTAGTTCTACTGGTGGTTTTTTTTCTGGTGCTGGTGGAATAATTAGTGCTTTTCCATTTCTTCCCGGTTTTCCACTTGTGTATTTTGTATTTATATCCCAAGACAACGAACCGTGTAATTTAGCTAATGAAATTGAACCAGTAACCTGTAAGTGTGCATTTTGCCATGGGAATAATGGATTTATTCCTCTTCCGAACAATTGTTCACCGATGACACCGTAGTTAAATCCAGACATACCCAAAGCACACTCAGTAATTGTATCGTAATTACAAGTAAGAATTCCACTTAAACCATTTTCGCTTAATTTCGCAAAGAACTCTCGAAGATACTTTATTCTTTCATTTTCTCTAATTGATCTCTCATCAAACATTGCCGAAGTATATGAACCCCTGATTTTAGTCATGAATGGTTCTGTTAGGCGACGACTCACATACCAAATTATGCGACTTTTTCTATGCGATGATTTATTCATGCACCAATAGACAAATTGTTCAGGAGTTACATCAGGATTTTTTTTCCGCCAATCTCCCCAATCCTTTTCAATTAAAGCTAGTTTTTTTACCTCTTGCTCTGATGTCGCCGAGATATTTAAATCAAATAATTGATTTACTAAAGGTAAGTCGAATGCCCATTTCGAAAAACCAGCTCCTAAAAATAGAGTTATCATACTATCTCCTTGTCGTGCGTAATATTTAATCTATGTTATGTGGTATAGCCCAGTGTCCGTAGAGAGCAAGCTTGGATTATATGTTATATATCCTGCACCAAACAATCGATAATATCTTTAAGTAGTAGTATTTCTTTCGGTGTCGGTAAATTAGACTTCATCAGTTCTGATAACATTTTTATAATATCTGTTTTGTATTTTAACAGATCTGTTATTAGTTCGAAACCACGGTCGCAATCATTTTCATACGCAAATATTACACCTTTGATTACATTATATAATTCTGGTATTGTAATTTTATTTAGACGTTCTTTGAAGAAATTCCGTTGTTCATTTGTAACAACAGGAAAATGCCATGACAATCTATATCCAACATCATAAATGACTTCCGGATTGCTCTCTGATGAAAAGAATGCGGCAGTTAACCGCTTCCATATAATTATTTTATCAGTGTTAGATGTTTTATTATCACTGTCTAATGAATCAAAGTTGTTCAACTTTTCTTCTGTTATTGGTCGCTTGTAATAATTTCTAATATAATTAATAAGATAACAGCAAGGGCTGTTCTCAATAGATAATTCATTGGAGATGTCTATCTTCTGAATTATTGTGCTAGAGGAGTTGTTGCTAATGATTTCTTTTGAGTGGTTTTCTAGATTGAACCATGCAGCAGTTTTAAGTTTAGGAGAAAAGACAATGCCTATGCTTGGTATTGTAAGATTGTCCCAATATTTATAATGTTCTTTACTAGCTTTAAATGTGAATATCCTTTTCTTGTGGTCTACAAATGAGTCACCACTTTTTATCTGTACTCCAGCTAACATGCCAGTAGCAGAACCATCTTTATCAACTAATTCAATTTGCCCATCTATGCCAATATCACTTGAGCTTGTTTCGCGAAAGATAATACCTGATATTGACAAAGCGTACCCAGCAAAATATACGCCAGCTCTGCTAATTAATTCAGTTTTTGGGGCTTTCAAGTGCTATCTCCACTAAGTATAATAATTTAATGAAAATTGTCTATTTTATAAATTGTAAATCACTCTTTTTCTATTTCATTATTTTACTCATTCCAAACTAACGTTAAAGCAATATTTTTTCAACTTTTTTTCTGAGGCTAACGAAGTGATGAACCACGAAAATCTCCTTGATGTTTACAAATTATTCACACTCACTTAGGATAAATAATGCAACTATAACTAATAGACCAATGTGCATTTCTGACCGAAGTCGAAGTGGTTATATAAGATTAGGGTGTCTCTTGAGGCCCTCACACGTAAAATCAAAATTGAATCATCTCATCCCGGGTAAAGAACAGAAAATGAAACGACCACTCATTTTCGGAATGCGTTTTTCAAGATGCTTAGCCTAGCAGACCTTGGCTGCACATGCACGACAACACCCTCACAGCTCATCATGCACTCATAAGTAGACTTTAATCTCCTCAGTACATTTAAACTAGATGTACGCTTTGATGTGCATTATAATGTATGTAATAAAACACGATTTTAGGTGATCTATGGAACGTATCCTCGCAGAAAAATCTATCAACATCACCGAGTTACGAAAGAACCCGGCGAAATATTTTATTGATGAACCGGTTGCCGTTCTCTCAAACAACCGTCCCGCTGGCTACATGGTTAGTGCTAAGGTGTTTGAAGAGCTGATCGATCTGTTGGAAGAGAAGCAGGGCAGGGTTCATACCGGTGCGCGATTCAGGCCAACGGCTGAACGTTTAAGTGATATTGCGGATAGTGGACAGAAACTGCTGCAAAACGCCTCTGACAAGGATCTGACCGAGTTCACGGAATGAGTATCAGGATTTTCAAGTCAGCACTGATCCGTCAACAATTAAGCCAACAAGAGCTTGATGATTTGGCGGCGGATTTTCTGTCCTATAAAAAGGATTGCGTGTTGCCAGATACCTTTGGGCGTGATGCGCCTTATGATGATGACCGCACCTATCCCTTGGTAAAAGAAGAGCAAGTGGCCCACATTCATCTTGCCGATGCGGATGCCCCTTTCCCGAAGTTTTTACGTCAGTTCAAACGAACCAGCGATCAGGCGCATTTGGTATACTGCCAAGGTGCGATGGACCCTGATGCCTATCTGTTGATTATCATTCTGAAACCCGAAGCGCATAAAATGGCGCGTAACAATAACCATATGCATAAGATCGGGATGATGGCCGAAGCGTTCAGGATGAAGCATTAAGTTGGACAAAAAACACTCTGTCATTTAGGGCAGAAAAACATATGGGGGCATCAATGGGGGCATGTAGGTAGTTGAAACAGAGTATTAGTTAATACTATCAATATGATAGTGGTCAGGTGTTGTTCCTATTATCGAATCGCCATGTACTATGTCATTCATCACCTTGCCTGAATATAAGTAAAATAAAAGGCATACAAGAATCCAAATGTGTCTCAATATCGGTTTTCTCAACGGGATCAATTAAACCAATCGCCGCCTGCCGAAGAGGTTCGGCGACACACATGGCGAGTATGACTTTGGCACTAGTATCTGCAGGTAACATCGGCAACCAGCCCTGTTTTTGCTGTCGTGTAATCCACTCTGTGAGTAATTGTTGGCCGCGCGCTATGCCATTTTCAGTGTATTTCTTGAGGAGATCATCTTTACCAGGAAATTCAGTATTGAGAAGACGAAACATTTTCACGGCGGTTACTGATAGCGCCTGACCACAAATCGCAGCCAGTAATTTTCTTAACGCCGGTAAAACGTCATTCTTATCTGTCGGATCGCTCTGCAGGAGTGGGGCATAGTTATCCGTCCAGTTTCGAACCGAAAGGCCAAGCAATTCCTCCCTGTTTTTCGCAAAGCGATAGACGGTCTTTTTGGCAACGCCTGCATGCGATGCAACCGCCTCAATTGTTGTGGCGTCATAGCCTTTGTCAAAGAGCAAGGCCATCGCGCTACCAATGATTTGTTTCTTCACCTCTTCCTCAGGGACTGAGGGACGTCCGCGTGGTTTGGTTGGTGAGGTCATCCTGGAGATTCCTTTTCGCTTGTCATACGACCATTCTATCGGTAATGTTTAGGAAACGCACTTCGTTTCCTAAATGGTTCGAACTTCCCAATGCTAATGGAGAAAAAAATGCGACAACACGATATTGCCAGGCCCTGGCTGGATTATTCGGCATTGCTTGATCCTTCTCCCATGCCGCTGGAGACAGGTATTAAACGTCTGGATGACGGGAGTCTGCTGGTCGCCGTACGCACCGATTTACATGGCTGCAAAGGACGTATGATTAACTGGTGGTTTACCTTCTTTGAAACGACGCAGCATATAAAATGGTGGCATCCCATTGATCATGTTGAACATCGTGGATGGGATGCCAACTGGAAGCGTGGGGAAAGTTTTTATGGCGCAAGCATCCATGCAGTAGAATCATTAGCTGAAATCCCTCCCATTCCCGCGCGTCTTAAATTCCATCACCCTGCATCGGTATTTGGCGAAATGGCTGTCGAAAAGGCAATGGCGGATGGGAGTGTCTCGGCAATCATTGCCGCAAGGATAGGCTTCGGTGAAAAAACTGAACTGGATAGCCAGGGCGACCCGCTGGACGGACAAATGCTACATGTTGTCCGGGATACGCCTTTTGGGTGTGTGCTGCGTAGCCGGTTTATTCTGGGTATGAGTAATGACGACCACGCTGAACCTGCCGATGACGTTGGATTAGCGCTTATGCGACACTGTTATACAGAGTTCACGTTCTTGTCTCGTTTCCTGCCTTCTTTGTATTACGGCGAGAAAGCGAATGATGAGAAAATTGCGCTTCCCTGGTAACTCGCAGGTTTAACTGCTCAAATAAACGTTTCGACGAGGGTAATCATGCCCACCGTGTATTACCGGGCCAGACCAACGTTATCGCCTGCGTGACGCACACTGGCTAAGCAGTGATGCCTGGTTTAACTAACACGTAGCCAAACCGGCATCACTTCATATCTGAAATGAAGTCAGCGTAACAAAATCAATCGACTGATCTTACTGTGATTCCAGTTATGCTGAAATCATTACCATCGCCGCTGGCTTTATGGCTGAAAATTTCCAGCACATTATCGCCCTGTGCCGCCGTAAACTCACCTGACAGCGTGACCCACTCGCCTTTCACGGCAAGTGCTGTAACCGAGGTAATATCCTGGCCTGCCACCCGCAGTGACAGTTCGGGTATCACCTTGTAGTCATTGTCCCTGCGAGCCTGAAGGCTGAAGCGATAGCGTTTCCCCGGCAGGAGTTCCGAATAATGTTTATAAAGCAGCACGCCATTGTGTGTCCGGCCCTTAACATTGGTGGTCGGAAAACGAATCATGGTCGCGCCACCTTCTGAGTAAAACTCATGCTCAGGCGTTGCCGGTCCAAACTGCCAGTGATTCAGATGATTATTCGTAAACTTACTCTCATCCAGGAATGGTGTTGGCTCGGGACTGACAGAGGGAGTGTCCGGCGCAGCGGGGGGTGAGGAGGGGGGCACCGGTTTGTTGTGATGTTCCTGACACGGGCAAGGGGGCGTATTCTCTTTGCAACTGCAGTCGCTGGCGCAAGCGTCAATCAGGTTCTTAAGCACATCAGCAAGCGTATTCACCGCCCGGACAATCTCAGGGGCCTGTGCGCAAAGATCGCTGCCATTACCGGGCGTCTTCGCTGGCGTTTTGCCTTCCAGCGCATCTGCTTCTTCTTTTTTGTTCGCCACGCTGTCGTGTTGCGTGGCCTTACTGGCGCAAATGGTGCTTTTTAAAACCGAGGCAAAATCGGCAATGCCGGAGGTGTAGATATAATGCTCACCACCCGTACGAAGCGCCAGGCGCTTGTATTCCCGAACCATGGCTTTCTCATCATCCGGGGTGGGATAAGGTAATGAGGCATGAGGCGTGCCCAGATAGGAGTGGATTTTGACGCTGTACTCCAGGGCGGTGGCAATGGCATCATCGCAGGCTTTGATGCGGCCCGCATCCAGGGTCATCTCTCCGCCTTTCAGACTTTCGTCTCCCAGCACAAAAACATTCTTTTCAGCGCCGTCACGCCAGTTGTAATGACGGATAACGTCCTCCGCAGCAGGCGCCACATCTTCCTGAGCGGGGTTCCCCTCTTTGACATACTCTCTGCCTTTCAGGGCGGACGGGTTAGCACCGGCCTCGCTCGTCAGGAACTGACGGACCGTTTTATTAAATTTGGTGCCGGCAAAAACGCCTTCGATACCCAGAAAATCAGTTCGTAAATCCGAAGGGCAGGCTTTTCTGGCCTCCTCAATGGCGCTCTCAAGTTTTGCACAGAGCGCTTCCGCTTCATCCTTCATTGAAAGACTGCTGTCGATGATGAAAACCAAATCAACTTTTTTATTGTCCATAATGCTCATATCAGGGGCTCCATTAACGTTCATTTTTGTTTTCCAGTGAACCGGCAGGGAAGGCAGTGCATGGCACGTTGCCTCCCTGCGGGCGTTTCAACCGAGCACAACAAACCTGACGTCATAGCCTCCCGTATTATTGGCGTATTCAGACGCAACATTTGTATCGTTAAAAATGAATGAAATTTCGCCATCAGCAGGGACTTCCCAGTCGCTACCGCCGCTTCCGATACCGTAAATATGCTCACCCGCTTTGATCAGTAATTTCCCCGCCAGTGCTTCTGGCAGGACAAAAGTGGGATCCGGTTTTTGCGCTGACGGATGCTGGCTGTCGCCGTCAGGTCCAAAGCTGCGACCGCGGCTGTCGTACTGAGCGGTACCGGCAGCAATCAGCATCACCTTGTCCCCTTTGCTCACGGATACGCCGGTGTGGGTCCAGTCACTGCGCGTTGCGGGAACATGACCTTTCCAGTCCGCCTTTTGAGCCGCCGCTTTCTTTTCGTCTTCAGCGATATACACAACCGCGCTGAAAGCGCCGCTGTTGTCGCGATGTGAAGAGTCACTGACCACGAGAATCAGCTCGCCGTCTTCCGGTACCGACCATTGGTAAACACCACTGCCAATGTCATAGCTTTTTCCGGATGCACTGAATCGGGCTTTCAGCACCTTATCGTTCCGTAAGACAAAGCCCTCTTTTAGCCTGCCGTATGGCGATGCCAGGGCGTAGTCTTCTTTACCGTATTTAATCCATCCTTCCGCAATAATACTGATTTTTTGCCCGGCTTTTAGTTTAAGTCCGGTATTAATGCCCGTGTCAGCAGTTGCGTCAATATTGCCCGACCATGCAGGTGAAACAGTCATATAATTCTCCGTAATCGTGACAGCGTAGAGCGTCCAGCTTGTCAGTGGTATGAGGTAATAAATAGCCTACAGATAATGTTTTTTGTTACTAAGGGGTACGGCATTCACAATCAGAATATAAACAGATATGCCACTCAGCAAATAATATTCTGGAAATGATGCTGATGATTTCCGTTCGTCTCCCGTCTGCTGCAGTTCTGCGAATTAAATATTAGGATTAATCTCATGCTGTGTTTTGTTACTCCAGAGCGGTAATGCGTCCGCGTGAGAGGTATATGTTGAAACCAAAAAAGTAATACACAGGGTAACTAAGTGGATATTTGTTAACCCATTCATTTTCCGTCGGGGAGGCGAGAAATTAAGTGGAGAAGTAGAGGTTTTTTATTGGGCGGATATCGCAGTAGGCTGTGCTGTAAGGCGCCCTTTCACTGCTTCGCGTACCTATTATTACCGCCAGTCAGGCATGGTAATTAATTTACTAAAGGTATAATTACAGTCATGATTAAAAGTGCGATTACTCCTATAGTTAACATTAAAATCAACTACAAATCAATGTGTTAGTGGTTGGTTGTGTTGGTGTGTTTATATAAATCGCGGCGTAAAAAAAGAAATCGCATTATTCTTTCGACATAACTCTGGAAAAGATAAATATATTCATATGCATCCATGATGAAATGTTATGAATACTAAATGTGATGTCTGTCACATGCAGGAGAATCTTGTCTTTGATTGATGCAAAGCACGCATCAAATGTAATGTTAATGAAGTTTGATAAAGGAGAATAGCATGACGGCTAAGCCAGAATGGTCCGGAGAAGTTCCTGCAAATATTCCTGCCGGTATTAATACAGGCCTGCAACTGAATGCCGGTGATGAGATAACGATAATGGCCTCTGGCTGGATTAAATACGGTAAAGAAGAATTTGCGCTGGCGGTGCCGGATGGCAGGGTGAAAGAAGGGCTCATTACCTGCAATGATAAGGTGCTCAAGGCGAGATTTGATACTTCTGGCAAAGGTTATGATATAGGCGGTGGAGTATATAAATGGGCGACTCCCCAAAGCGGTATCCTGCATCTGTATATTGCCGATACAGAGGTTGGATACTCTGATAATACCGGCAGTTTCAGCGTCAATGTATACCGATAAGAACGGGTCGTTTCGGATACAGCGATTTCAGCCCCATTGATATGGCGGCAGGGATTATGTCCGGCGTTCTCAAACCGATATCTTATTCATTCCAATATTATTCGCAGAACTCAGCAGATGATAAGAAGACTAATCAACAATATTCTCTGGTACTCTACCGGGTGGGTGTTTTTTGGCCTGATAGTGCTCAGTGGAATCGCAGGGGGACTGGCGGCTTCAGTCCTGCATTTTACTACAACGGATGCATTCCTGGCCGCATTTTGCCTTTTTCTGTTGCTGTCATTGCCCGTTTGCTTCTGGCTGCACCGGTTATCTCGCATACACCGGCGTCAGTAATGTACACGCCCACAAGGAGAGTCCCTGTGAGCGTGTAGTGTTTCCAGTGCTGAGCATGCGCAGTCGCGTTACTGGTGCTTATCCTGCAACGCCTTCAGGGGTAAACGCCATACGTCATAGCGCTCCTGGCCAGGTTTGACCGCGCCAGCAAAATGGTCGTTCAGGCTGCTGGAGGTAAAGATCAGATCCCCGTTCGGATTGATGGCCGGTGTGTCCGGCCAGTGTACGCCGTCGTTTGACGCCAACAGGGTCATTGAGCCGCTCTTCGGTTCATACCTGACAATACCGTTGTGTGTCACATCGGTGATATAGAGGTTGCCTTTGGCATCGGTCACGATACCGTCGGTATTGCCTCCCACCGAACCAAGATCCCGGATCTGCGCCGCAATCTGCGCATCGTCAGCACCAGGCTTTCGCAGGATGTCAGTTGGTACCGCAAACGCATGGGTCCCTGTCGTCACCGTCCAGTAGAGCGTGCCGGTATCCGGAGACAGCGCAATACCGTTGATGCCAATCAGTAATGGATGACCTGGCCAGACTTCAGCCCCGTGCGAGACGACTTTCACACCCGGCTCAATCTGCAGGTCTGGATGACGGTCGAGCACACGTCGGGCAGTGCCGGTTGCGAAATCGGCGATGATAAGACCGACGCGGTTCTCAGGCGCACTGCGCGAGCCGCTGTCGGAGATGTAAGCGACACGGCGCGTCTCATCAACAACCACATCATTGAGGAAACTCGCCTTGCGGTCTGCCACGCCATCCAGTGGAATGCGTTTGATCGTGCGGCCGGTATTCAGATCCAGCACCATCAGTTTCTGCGAACCCACGGGGGATTCCGCTTCTCCCGCGACGAACCCCATATCCAGGGCCCACAGCCAGCCATTCTTACGGTCAATATAGAAGCCAAGCACGTTACGCAGGTTCTGATCGGGAGCGGTTTCCACCGCATTCCCCTCGCGGGACGGAAATGCCGTGAGGCGCGCCGGTCCGGTCTGCACGGTCGTATCAAGAATACTTAACGTCGCGGGTGCACCGGCTGAAACCAGTCGAGGGGTACTGACAAAGGCTCTTCCCTTTGCATCAAAGTGGATGCCTGCGATGGGCGCGTTAACCGAGCCGGAAAACGGCGTCGGCGTTTCCTCCTTCTCAGGCGTATTCCAGGTTACGCCGGTATAGCTGCGCCAGCGCTCAAGAGGGGCCTGGTTCGCTGCGCTGACTCCGCTCGCAAAAGAGAACAACATTGCCATCGCGATGGCGGACATATTACGGGTACGTTTGAACATTTCTATGCTCCGGTAAATAGGGGAAAGCAGGGGACACTGATTCCCCTCAGGTCATGACGGCTGCTGTATTAAAGAATGGAGCGGAAGGTGCCGCCTTCGACGCGCACCGCGGCACCGTTAGAGGCAGCGCCCAACGGGCTTGCCAGCAGCGCGACCATCGCGGCTATCTCATCAGCATCGATCATTCGCGCGATAAGAGAGCTGGGACGGTAGGTCTGGAAGAAATTCGCTTCGATCTCCTGGTCGGTCATACCCGGTGCAGGTGCGGTCTGGCGCAGGTATTCGATAATGCCGTCGGAGCGGGTCGCTGAAGGCAGTACGCTGTTGACCGTAACGCCCGTCCCCTTCGTGAGTTCGGCCATACCGCGCGAAACGGCGAGTTGCGCCGACTTACTGACGCCGTAATGCACCATGTCTGGCGGCGTGAACGCGCCGACTTCGCTCGACATAAATATCACCCGGCCCCAGTTGCGTTCCAGCATGCGCGGGAAGTAATGCCGTGACAGGCGAACGCCGGACATGACATTGATGTTGAACATGTTCAGCCACTCATCATCGGTGATGTCGACGAAGTCTCGGGCTTCGTAAAAGCCCAGGTTGTTGATGAGAATATCGGTGTCAGGGCAGGCCGCGATCAGGGCTTTTGCCCCCTCAGCGTTTCCCAGGTCGGCAACGATGGCGGTGACCTGCGCCTGAGGCTGAGCGGCGGTAATGTCTGCCACGGCGTTTTGCAATTTCGCGTGGTCACGACCAGTAATGGTGACGGCCACGCCTTCGCGCGCCAGCGTGCGGGCGATGGCCAGACCAATCCCCGCGGTTGCGCCAGTAACGAGTGCTGTCTTACCGGTGAGTTGAAGATCCATGATTTTACCCTCTGGTGATGAATGCGCACACTTTACTCATCGCCCAACTGGAGATAAATTAGCGGAATTGAAAAACATTTGTTCCTGAAAGAGCATAATGAGCAGAAAATTCGATTATCTTGGCGATGTTGAGGTCTTCATCGCTGTCGTTGAACACGGCTCATTTACTGCTGCTGCCGTCGCCCTGTCCACCACGCCCTCGGTGTTGAGTCGTGCGGTTTCTCGCCTTGAGACGCGTCTGGGACGACAGCTTTTACAGCGAACCACCCGTCGGGTAGGCCTGACCGAGGCAGGGCGAGTCTATCTGGAGCAGGCGCGCTCTGCTTTTTCCCTGCTGGATGAAGCCGAACGTGATGGGCAGGGTCAGGAAGGCGATCTGACCGGACGCGTGCGCATGAGTGTACCGACTACCTACGGGCACTATCGCCTGCCGCCCTTGCTGGCGCGATTCTCCCAACACTACCCGCGCGTTCAGGTGGATCTGAACATCACCAACCGCAACGTCGACCTGATTGCTGAAGGGTTCGATCTGGCGATTCGTTTGGGTCAGATGCCCGACAGTGGTTTAGTCGCGCGTAAACTGGAGGATGCCGCTTTGCTGCTGGTCGCATCACCCGCGTACCTTCACAGGATGGGGACTCCGCAAACGCTGGATGATTTGCACCGACACATGTGTCTGCCGTTTATTTTGCCGCGCACCGGTCGCATCGCTCCGTGGGTGTTTCGGGAAGACGAACGCGATGTGGACTGGCTACCCGTTTCACCTATCGAAACATCGGATGATGTGCTTGGCGTCGTCTCCCTGGCTGAACACGGTATGGGGATTTGCCAGAGCTATGAATTTATCGTCCAGGACAGGATACAGCGCGGTCAGCTGGTGGAGGTGCTTCCTCACCTTCGCGGACGCTCGCGGCCGTTCTCGGTGATCTTCGCGCCACACCGGCGCCAGTCCGCTGCCACCCGCGCGATGATTGATCTCCTGACCACGCAATAACGACAAGGGAGGGGTGCAATATGAAAAAAACGTCTTATTCGTTTTTGATTCCAGCGATTGTTGGGGTATTGACGCTGGTAATTTGTTTTATTACCTGGCGCGTAGAAATTTACCGTGTGACATTTATTAACGCTCTCGCAATGCAATACATCGCGACCGGCTCATTGCTCTTGTCGCTGGCTTTGATGGTCATTTTTATCTGGAAGGGACGATTGAAAGGTTGGCCGTTTTCTGAGCGTCTAAAAGTGTTCATTGGCACCTTTATTATCAGCATGCCTCTCGCCATTTTCGTCGTCTTTACGGCGGTTTATTTACTGGATGGGAAAGTGTCGTCCTGGAGTGCTCCTTACAAATATAAATCTGTAGGCAGATATAATTGTGAAGGGGCTGAAGTATATGAACCTGAACTGAAAGAGAAGATACGTATTTGTCACCCGATGGGCGACTATCAACTCGATAACACCTTATATGTTGAAAAACGCAGTAATGCGCTGGGTATCGTGGTGCTTTGGGCTATCACGCGCTCATGAACAGGGGAAAGCCTCAGTGGCGCAACATGACGTCTAGCCCGCCTCCAGCATCCCAAAACTTACAATCCGCGATCGGCCCAGTTCTTTAGCCCGGTACAAAGCCACATCGGCTGCACGCAGCAGGTTGTCACTCTGGGCGTGCTGCGGATAGCTGGCGATACCAATCGAAACATCGACTGGCCCAATCTCCGTGAGTCCATAACGTAGCGACAACCCTTGTACGCCGTTGTAAATCTGTTGAGCACAGTCATGCGCTTCTTCTTCATCAGCACCGGAAAGCAGTACTAAAAACTCCTCCCCGCCGTAGCGGAAAGCCATTCCGTTGTCATGGGTAGCCCGCTGAACAATCGTCGCTACGCTTTTAATAACCTGATCACCCGCTTCATGGCCAAACCGGTCATTAATGCTCTTGAAGTGATCGATATCGATCATCATGCAACTCAGTGGTTCGCCGTTACGAATGGCCTGTGTCATTTGGGTATGAAGCGTATCTTCCAGATGATGGCGATTGCGCAAGCCGGTCAGCGGGTCGAACAATGCTTTTTCCAGCAACGCATCGCGTAGCCGCTGGTTTGCCAGCGCCAGACCGAGCGCTTCGGCCATCAGTTCGAGATAAGCTCGGGCAGGGGCATTTTCCGCGGTGATATTCTGGAATGAGAGCAGACCAATGGCCTCGCCCTGGGCAATGAGCGGCACGCACAGCGAACGATACGCCAGTGATTCTGGCAGATGATAGCAGGCGATATCCGGCTTACCGCTGAACGGGGGATGGCTCTGACCACGCCTTACTGCCCAACATTCGTCAGGATGAAACGTCATCTCCTCTCCCGTGGGGGAGAGCCACTGGGCAACGCAGCGCATCTGCCAGGGATCGCGGTCAAGGACATAGAGCCGGCCAGGGACCCCCGGGGCGATATTGGGGGCAAACAGCTCCGCCACGTTGATAACATCGGTAAAGTTCTCACACCCTTGCAGCCGCTGCGTCATGCGGGCCAGCAGTTCGCGGACAGCCCAGTCGGCGTCGCGCTCTTTTTCCAGCCGTTGCCGGGCAAGGCCGTTTTCACGAAAAATACGGATCGCCTGCGCCATATCGCCAATCTCATCAATCTGATTAAAATTCGGCGTTTCGACGGCGTAATCCTGCGACGCCAGACGGTGTACCACGTCGCTCAGACGCACCACGGGGCGCAGCACGCGGCGTTTCAGGATAAAGCCCAGGACAAACAGAAACAGCAGGGCGGTCAGGCCAACCATCAGTTCAGAGGCCGTACGCAGCGCTTTCGATTTTTTGGTGGCATCCTGCACGGACGCAATCACCCGCTTGTCGAGGATCTGGCGAAAGTGATCAATCTGGTTTTGTGCGCGTTCCAGCGCCTGCTCATAGGGGGCACCATAAAGCAGGGCAATGGCCTGAGCATCTTCTCCCCGCTCTGTACTGGTCAGGGCCGTCTGCTGTTCATCCTGTAGCGCATCGATAATCTTGAGACCTTCCCGCAGCAGGGCCAGCTCCTCATCAGACGCGCCGTTATCGCGCAGTTTATCCAGCCTCAGTTCGACATTTTTCAGGTTGTTCTCTGACTGGCTGTATTGTCTGAGGGTTTGCGGATCTTTTTTTATCACGTACAGGCGGGCTAAATCGGACTGCGCCCAGGCGTCGGTTTCAATATCCTCCGTCAGCTCATCAAAGCGCTGCCGCTGTTCAACGGCGTGACGTTCCACGGTGTCGGCATTGGATGCCATCAGCATGATGATGCCTGAGACAAGGGTCAGGCAGACCGTGGCACCATAGGCCCAGTTAGTTATCGTTGCGATTCGCACCTGTGGATCCTTTTACGACATGAGAAGGATGGCGTTCTTTCAAATTATAGAAAACGTTTGATTTAAGGCGAAAAAAAAGGCGGCACAGTGCCGCCTGGTGTGGTCTTTATCGTCATATCATCACAAATCTGGAGGGTTTTTTCCTTCCTCGATGAAATCCGCATCCAGCTCTTCGGCGTTACCCGCGTGATCGCGACCGGAGAACAGGTTCCAGCAGGCGATGAACAGCGCGGCGATCAGCGGCCCAATCACAAAGCCATTAATGCCGTACAGCTCCATCCCGCCAAGGGTTGAGATGAGGATCAGGTAGTCCGGCATTTTGGTGTCTTTCCCCACCAGCAATGGACGCAGAATATTGTCCACCAGCCCGACAATGATGACGAAGAAGCCAACGATAAAGAGACCCTGCCAGAGCTGATGCGTGGCGAACAGGAAGATGGCGGCCGGCACCCAGACAATGGCCGAGCCGACGGCCGGAACCAGCGAAAGGAACGCCATCAGCGCGCCCCAGAGTACGCTACCGTCAATACCAGCGATGGCAAATGCAATCCCGCCGAGCGTGCCCTGAACCACCGCCACTACCGCCGTACCTTTTACCGTTGCCCGCGAGACGCCGACGAATTTGGCGAACAGATGCTGTTTGGCAAAATCAGACAGAGGAAGCGAATCAAGGATCTGGCGTACCAGATACGGACCATCTTTCAGCAGGAAGAACAGCAGATAAAGCATGATGCCAAAGCTGATCGCAAAGCCAAACGTCCCTTTACCAATCAGAAACGCGCTGCCGGCCAGATACTGTCCGCCCTGCAGGGCCACATCGGAGAGTTTTTTCTGGATCTGCGCCGCGTTCGTCAGATTGTGGTCCGCAAGGAAGCCGCTGGCCCAGCCTGGCAGGTGGTTAAAGATGCTCGCCACCACTTCCGGGAATTGGGTGTTGTTCGCTTGCAGCTTGGTGTACACCACGTTCAGTTCAATGGCGAGCGATGAAAAGATCACCATCAACGGGATAAAGACGATGAGGCAGATAATGCCGATAGTTAACAGCGAAGCCAGTCCGTTGCGATCGCCCATCGCCGCGCGCAGCTTGTTTTTTACCGGGTTAAAGATAACGGTAAGAATGGCGGCCCATAAAATCGCGGAGAAGTAGGGGGAGAGCACGTCGAAGAAAGCCCAGGTGACAAGGGCGAGTATGAAGATAAAGAAACCTTTGGTCAGTCCGTTAAAGCGCATCAGTTGATCCTGTAACGATGAAACTGTGTCGACTATAGAACTGATTGAGGGATTTACCAAGAATTGCGCCGCTGTAAAATCCCGCGTATGAACCCGCTCCTTACGGATACCACTTTCGACTGACCGAAGAACGCCAGGGTCCGCGCCATGCTGTAAGTATCTGCTTGCGGAGGTACTTATGGCCTGGCGTCCGTTCCTGTATGTGATCCTCACAACCCACCCCAGACTCAGCGCGCGGCGCGCTCGATTACGTCTGGTCGTCTAGCTTTTTCTTAACAATCGCGGTATAACACACCTTCTTTGGATGTTTAGATGTCCATACGTATAGAAGGTAATATGCAAACACAACAAGAAAATGGGCAGCTTAAGCGCACCATGAAAACACGCCACCTGATTATGCTCTCGCTGGGTGGGGTCATTGGGACAGGGCTATTCTTCAATACTGGTTATATCATTTCAACGACCGGGGCCGCGGGAACGCTGCTGGCGTACCTGATTGGCGCGCTGGTGGTCTGGCTGGTGATGCAGTGTCTGGGCGAACTTTCCGTTGCGATGCCGGAAACCGGCGCGTTTCACGTCTATGCCGCCCGCTATCTTGGCCCGGCTACAGGCTATACCGTGGCGTGGCTTTACTGGCTTACCTGGACGGTGGCGCTCGGGTCGAGCTTTACCGCCGCCGGGTTCTGTATGCAGTACTGGTTCCCGCAGGTGCCCGTCTGGACGTGGTGCGTGGTGTTCTGCGTGGTGATCTTCGGCCTTAACGTCATCTCCACGCGCTTCTTTGCCGAAGGCGAGTTCTGGTTCTCGCTGGTGAAAGTCATCACCATTATTGCCTTTATTATTCTTGGCGGCGCTGCGGTGTTTGGCTTTATCCCGATGCAGGACGGTTCTCCCGCGCCGGGCTTAACCAACCTTACCGCCGAAGGCTGGTTCCCGCACGGCGGCCTGCCCATCCTGATGACCATGGTCGCGGTGAACTTCGCCTTCTCCGGGACAGAGCTTATCGGTATCGCGGCGGGTGAGACGGAAAATCCGCACAAGGTGATTCCGGTTGCCATTCGCACCACCATTGCCCGGCTGATCATCTTCTTTATTGGTACCGTGTTTGTGCTGGCCGCGCTGATCCCGATGCATCAGGCGGGCGTGGAAAAAAGTCCGTTTGTACTGGTGTTCGAAAAGGTCGGTATTCCGTACGCGGCTGATATTTTTAACTTCGTGATCCTGACGGCCATCCTGTCGGCGGCGAACTCGGGCCTGTACGCTTCTGGCCGCATGTTATGGTCGCTCTCGAATGAAAAAACGCTGCCGCGTTGCTTTGCGCGCGTTAATAAAAACGGCGTACCCATGACGGCGATTTCTGTTTCAATGCTTGGCGGCGTACTGGCGCTGTTCTCAAGCGTGGTGGCACCGGACACGGTGTTTGTCGCACTGTCCGCCATCTCAGGCTTTGCTGTGGTGGCGGTCTGGATCAGCATCTGCGCGTCGCATTTTGTCTTCCGTCGTCGCCATCTTCAGTCTGGTCAGCCGCTTTCCGCTCTGCAGTATCGCGCGCCGTGGTATCCGCTGGTGCCGGTGCTTGGCTTTATCCTCTGTGTGGTGGCCTGTGTTGGTCTGGCGTTTGACCCGAGTCAGCGTATTGCCCTTTATTGCGGGCTTCCGTTTGTTGCCCTGTGTTATGGTGCCTACTACCTGACCCGAAACATGACATCGCAGGAGCCTGAACATGTCGCAGAATAATCCGCTTACCGCCATCCTTGAAAAACAGCCATTTGTGGTGCTGGATGGCGCGATGGCGACGGAACTGGAAGCGCGCGGTTGTAATCTTGCAGACAGCCTGTGGTCTGCCAAAGTGCTGGTTGAAAACCCGGATCTTATCCGCGACGTTCATCTGGACTACTACCGGGCGGGGGCGCAGGTGGCGATCACCGCCAGCTATCAGGCCACGCCTGCGGGGTTTGCCGCACGAGGCCTGGATGAGGCGCAATCCCGCGCGCTGATTGGCAAAAGCGTGGAGCTGGCGCGTAAGGCGCGCGAAGCGTATCTCGCGGAAAACCCTCGTGCAGGCACGCTGCTGGTCGCGGGATCGGTTGGGCCGTATGGTGCATACCTGGCGGATGGTTCTGAGTATCGCGGTGACTACGTGCGAAGCGCAGAAGCGTTTACCGATTTCCATCGCCCGCGCGTGGAAGCGCTGCTGGATGCCGGGGCAGATCTGCTGGCCTGCGAAACGCTGCCATCCTTTGCTGAAATCAAGGCGCTGGCGGCGCTTCTTGCCGAGTATCCCCGGGCCCGGGGATGGTTCTCGTTTACCCTGCGTGACAGCGAGCACCTCAGCGACGGCACGCCGCTGCGCGATGTGATTTCTGCGCTGGAACGCTATCCGCAAATTGTGGCGCTGGGGATCAACTGTATCGCGCTGGAAAATACCTCCGCGGCACTGAAACATCTTCACAGCCTCACCGCACTGCCGCTGGTGGTCTACCCGAATTCGGGGGAGCATTATGACGCCGTGACCAAAACCTGGCATCACCATGGCGAAGCCTGCGAAACGCTGGCGGGCTATTTACCCCAGTGGCTGGCGGCCGGGGCGAAGTTGATTGGAGGATGTTGCCGGACCACGCCGAAAGACATTGCGGAGCTAAAGGCGCAGCGCTGATGCCGTGTGTCGTCTGATGCATTCACTTCATCCCTCTCCCGTCGGGAGAGGGAGCCAGAATAAACCCCACAAAATTCACTATCCTTTGCCACTTTTTTTCTAAAAACGAATCGGAATTAACGATTCTTTTTTATTCCTTTATCAAAATTCCTGCGCCGGAAATACTGCCCTCATAACAACAAGGGGAGCAGTCACAATGGCAATTTCATCGCGAATTACACTTCTCGGCGCGCTGGCGCTGTGGGCATTTCAGGCACAGGCGGTAGACGTTACCGTCGCGTATCAAACCTCTGCGGAACCGGCAAAAGTTGCGCAGGCGGATAACACTTTCGCCAAAGAAAGCGGCGCGAAGGTGGACTGGCGTAAATTCGACAGCGGGGCGGCCGTCGTGCGCGCATTAGCGTCCGGCGATGTGCAGATTGGCAATATCGGTTCCAGTCCGCTGGCGGTAGCTGCCAGCCAGCAGGTGCCTGTTGAGGTTTTCCTGCTGGCGTCACAGCTCGGGAACTCTGAAGCCCTGGTCGTGAAGAAAAACATCACCCGGCCGGAAGATCTGATTGGCAAGCGCATCGCCGTGCCGTTTATCTCCACTACCCATTACAGCCTGCTGGCGGCGCTCAAACACTGGGGCATCAAGCCGGGCCAGGTGCAGATCATCAACCTGCAGCCACCCGCAATTATTGCCGCCTGGCAGCGTGGGGATATCGACGGCGCTTACGTCTGGGCACCTGCCGTGAATGCGCTGGAAAAAGACGGCACCGTGCTGACCGATTCCGAACAGGTGGGGCAGTGGGGGGCGCCGACGCTTGACGTGTGGGTCGTGCGTAAAGACTTCGCGGAGAAACAC
Source organism: Enterobacter sp. R-25 (assembly GCF_049913205.1). NCBI lineage: Bacteria > Pseudomonadati > Pseudomonadota > Gammaproteobacteria > Enterobacterales > Enterobacteriaceae > Enterobacter > Enterobacter sp. R-25. The sequence continues at coordinate 934,940 of NZ_CP183982.1, forward strand.
CCTGACGTGGTGAAGGCGTTTGCTAAAAGCGCCATTGACGCCCAACAGCCTTATCTCAGCAACCCCGATGCGTGGCTGAAAGAGACGGGCAATCTGGAAAAACTGTCGCGCCTGAGCGGCGTTCCGGAAGCGGATGTGCCGGGGCTGGTGAAAGGCAATACCTATCTCACGCCTGCACAACAGGTCCAGCAGCTCAATGGGCCGGTCAATAAAGCGATTGTCGATACCGCTACGTTTCTGAAAGAGCAGGGCAAAGTGCCTGCGGTGGCGACAGATTACAGCCAGTACGTGACCGATCGCTTTGTGAAATAAGGGGGAAGCGATGCTGAATATTACAAATCTGTCTGCTGATTACGGCGGTAAACCCGTGCTGGAGGAGATCAACCTGACGCTGGACAGCGGTGAATTGCTGGTCGTGCTGGGTCCGTCCGGGTGCGGCAAAACCACGCTGCTGAATCTGATCGCCGGGTTTGTACCGTATCAGCATGGTTCCATCCAGCTGGAAGGGAAACGGGTCGAGGGTCCGGGTGCAGAGCGCGGCGTGGTCTTTCAGAGTGAAGGGCTGCTTCCGTGGCGCAACGTGCAGGAAAACGTCGCCTTCGGCCTGCAGCTTGCGGGGATTCACCGTGAACAACGGCTGGCGACCGCGCGTGAGATGCTAAAAAAGGTGGGGCTGGAGGGCGCTGAAAAACGTTTTATCTGGCAGCTTTCCGGTGGCCAGCGTCAGCGGGTCGGGATTGCCCGCGCGCTGGCGGCAAACCCACAGCTGTTGCTGCTGGATGAGCCGTTTGGTGCGCTGGACGCCTTCACCCGTGAGCAGATGCAAACGCTGCTTTTGCGCCTGTGGCACGAAACGGGCAAGCAGGTACTGCTGATCACCCACGATATCGAAGAGGCGGTGTTTATGGCGACCGAACTGGTGTTGCTTTCGCCGGGGCCGGGGCGTGTGCTGGAGCGGTTGCCGCTCAGCTTTGCCCGTCGCTATGTGGCCGGTGAACCGGTCCGCAGTATCAAATCCGATCCGCTGTTTATTGAACAGCGCGAATATGTTTTAAGCCGCGTATTTGAGCAACGGGAGGCATTCTCATGAGCATTGTCTTCAGTGAAAAAACGCGCCGTCCTCGTCTCGCGTTACGCTGGCCGTTCTCTCGCCAGATCACGCTGAGTGCGGGCACGTTGCTGGTATTGCTCGCGGTCTGGTGGGCAGTGGCAGCGCAACAGTGGGTTAGCCCGTTGTTCCTTCCGCCACCGGGACAGGTGCTGGCGAAACTCATCACCATCGCCGGGCCGCAGGGTTTTATGGATGCCACGCTCTGGCAGCATTTAGGTGCCAGTCTGGCGCGTATTCTGGTGGCGCTGCTGGCGGCGGTAGTGATTGGCATCCCGGTGGGTATCGCGATGGGGCTGAGCCCGACGGTGCGCGGCATTCTCGACCCGCTGATTGAGCTATACCGTCCGGTCCCACCGCTGGCCTATCTGCCGCTGATGGTGATCTGGTTTGGCATCGGGGAAACCTCGAAAATCTTGCTGATTTATCTGGCGATTTTTGCCCCGGTTGCTATGTCGGCATTGGCTGGGGTGAAGAGTGCACAGCAGGTGCGTATCCGCGCGGCGCAGTCGCTTGGTGCCAGCCGTCTTCAGGTGCTGCTGTTTGTGATTTTACCGGGCGCGCTGCCGGAGATTTTAACCGGGTTGCGCATTGGCCTCGGGGTGGGCTGGTCAACGCTGGTGGCGGCTGAGCTGATCGCCGCCACGCGCGGATTAGGGTTTATGGTGCAGTCGGCGGGAGAGTTTCTGGCGACTGACGTCGTGCTGGCAGGGATCGCGGTGATCGCCGTGATCGCCTTTGGATTAGAACTGGGGTTGCGCGCGCTACAGCGACGTCTGACGCCCTGGCATGGAGAAATACAATGAGTGAACGTCTGACCATCACCCCGCTGGGGCCATACATTGGTGCGCAGGTCTCCGGCCTGGACGTGACCCGTCCACTGAGCGATAACCAGTTCGAGCAGTTGTACCACGCGGTGCTGCGCCATCAGGTGGTGTTCCTGCGCGAACAGGCGATCACCCCGCAGCAGCAGCGCGCGCTGGCCCTGCGCTTCGGCGATCTGCATATTCACCCGGTCTATCCCCATGCGGAAGGCGTGGAGGAGATCATCGTGCTGGATACCCATAACGATAATCCGCCGGACAACGACAACTGGCACACCGACGTGACGTTTATCGAAACGCCACCTGCCGGGGCGATACTGGCGGCGAAGCTGTTGCCGGACACCGGTGGAGATACGCTGTGGGCCAGCGGTATCGCCGCCTTCGAGGCGCTGTCCGTGCCGTTCCGGACGCTGCTGAGCGGGTTGCGGGCCGAACATGACTTCAAAAAATCCTTCCAGGAGTACAAGTACCGGAAAAGCGAAGAGGAACATCTGCGCTGGCAGGATGCGGTCGCGAAACATCCGCCGCTGCTGCATCCGGTAGTGCGTACGCACCCGGTAACCGGTAAGCAGGCGTTATTTGTGAACGAAGGCTTTACGACGCGGATCGTAGACGTGACGGAAAAAGAGAGCGATGCGCTGTTAAGCTTCCTGTTTGCCCATATCACCAGGCCGGAATTTCAGGTGCGCTGGCGATGGCAGGAGAACGATCTGGCGATCTGGGACAATCGCGTGACGCAACACTATGCGAACGCAGATTATCTGCCGCAGCGTCGGATTATGCAGCGGGCGACGATTTTAGGGGATAAACCGTTTTACCGTGCGGGCTGATGCCTTCACCTGACCCTCTCCCGACGGGAGAGGGGAAAGCAGGGTTACAAATGCGCCTCAATATAGCGCTGATAGCGGTTCGCCTTCAGATAACACAAATCCACCAGCACCAGGCCATCAACGCAGTTGTTGAATGCCGGGTCGCTCCCGAAATCAATAAACTGTACGCCACCCGGTTCGCACAGCTCGGAATACTGCTTGTAGAGCGGCGGAATGCCGCAGCCCAGATTGCCGAGCAGGGATTTCAGCTTCGTCAGATCGTCGACATAATCCACGCCGCCAAACTGCGCCAGCACATCCGGAAGCGATGCCGGGTAGGGCTGGCGTGACGCCGCGAGCGGATGGCTTGCCGGGAACCAGAGGCGGTAAAACGCCACCAGCAGATCCCGCGCGGCAGGCGGTAAGCCGCCGGATATCGAGACCGGACCAAACAGATAGCGGTAGTGGGGATAACGCGCCAGATAGGCACCAATGCCTGACCACAGATAGTCCAGACCTCGGCGTCCCCAGTAGCGCGGCTGAATAAAGCTGCGCCCGAGCTCAATGCCGTGCTCCAGCACATCCTGCATTTTGTCGTCGTAGTGGAACAGGCTGTAGCTGTACAGTCCTTCCGGCCCCCGACGCTCCACTTGTCTGGCGGTGGGCATAAAGCGATACGCGCCGACAATCTCCAGGTCCTCATCGTCCCATAAGATCAGATGCAGATAATCATCATCGTAGCTGTCAGTGTCCCGGCGTTTACCGCTCCCTTCTTCCACCGCACGAAACGCAATCTCACGCAGGCGGCCCAGTTCGCGTAGCAGTGGCGCCTCTTCCTGGCCGTTACGCTGCCAGAGATAGATGGATTTTCCATCGCCGGTTTTGCCCAGACATTCGGCCTGCGCCAGCTCGCGTTTTAGCGTAGCCCGGTCTTCCGGACGGGCAATGGCGCACTGGGTTTTAAAGACGCCAGGCACTCCCTTGCCAAGACGTATCACGTGCTGACGGCACTTTTCGGCCATCTCACGCGACGAAAGGGTGGCGCTATACCAGTCACTCCAGGCAATCTGCTGACCGATTGTAATCGGCAGCTGGCTATGGCGACGGCGGAACATCTGCTGCATCAGCAGCAGCATGGATAACGTCGGCGATACCAGCGTGCTGGCATAAAAGAGGAGGCTATTGTGCGCCTGAATATGTACCGGCAGCAGTGGGGCGCGCAGTTTGGTGGCGAGTTTGATAAATCCCGAGTGCCATTTTTTATCGCGAATGCCTTTTCGCGTCGGCCGGGAAACTTCACCCGCCGGGAAGAAGATCAGCACGCCCGCGTTTTGCAGATGTTGTTCCATCTGTACCAGCGACGTTTTTGCCGTCCTGCCGCCCATATTATCGACCGGGATAAACAGCGAGCTTAGCGGCTCCAGGTGGGTCAGCATCCGGTTGGTCACGACTTTGACATCGCGTCGCACGCGCGAGACGGCGTACATCAGCGCCAGCCCGTCCAGAGTACCTGTCGGGTGGTTGGCAATGATAACCAGAGGGCCATGTTCGGGGATTTGTTCGAGATCGCGGGCGGAAACGGTGCAGAGAATATCAAGGTGCTCCAGAACTTGCTCCACCATATCCAGTCCTTTCAGGTGGCGGTGTGCTGCGGCAAATTGCTGGAATTCTTCTTCGTAAAACAGCCTTTTTAACAGACTTTTTTGCCAGGGTGCCGGCCTCGCCTGAGGCCAAAGGTCATCGAGAACGCTATCGAGACTAAACATGATCACTCCTCCTGCCGTCTTGCGATGACAGTAGAAGGGGGAGATGTCGGTTGTATTGCAGTTTGGTGAAGTTTCGTGAGGCAGGGAGAGCAGGCCGGGTCAGGCGAAACCGCCCCCCGGCACCGTTGCGCCTTAGCGCAGAATTTTCTTCTCAGCCAGATCCAGCGCAAAGTAGCTGAAGATCAGATCCGCACCCGCGCGTTTGATCGCACCCAGGCTTTCCAGGATCACTTTCTCTTCATCGATCGCACCCGCCATGGCGGCGAATTTGATCATCGCATACTCGCCGCTGACCTGGTACGCGCCCAGCGGCAGCGAGGTGCGTTCGCGAATATCACGCAGGATGTCGAGATAGGCTCCCGCCGGTTTCACCATCAGGGCGTCTGCGCCCTGGGCTTCATCGAGCAGGGATTCACGGATAGCTTCCCGACGGTTGAGCGGGTTCATCTGATACGTTTTACGATCGCCTTTCAGCGCCGTACCGGCTGCTTCACGGAACGGGCCGTAGAAAGAGGAGGCGAATTTGGTGGAGTAGGACATGATGGCCGTGTCGGTAAAACCGGCAGCATCCAGCGCCTGGCGGATAGCCTGCACCTGCCCGTCCATCGCAGCCGATGGCGCGATGAAATCAGCACCCGCAGCGGCAGCAACCACCGCCTGCTTACCTAAATTCAGCAGGGTAGCATCGTTATCCACACCGTGATCGCACAGCACGCCGCAGTGGCCGTGAGAGGTATATTCGCAGAAACAGGTGTCGGACATCACGACCATTTCCGGCACGGTCTCTTTGCAAATGCGCGACATACGGGCGACCAGACCGTCCTCTTTCCAGGCATCGCTGCCGGTGGCGTCAGTATGATGGGAGATGCCGAAGGTCATCACCGAGCGGATCCCTGCATTGGCGATACGTTCGATTTCACGCGCCAGATGTTTTTCAGGAATGCGCATCACGCCAGGCATGGCTTCGATGGCCTTGTAGTCGTCAATCTCTTCTTCAACAAAAATCGGCAACACCAGATCGTTTAAGGTCAGTGTTGTCTCTTCAAACATAGCGCGTAGTGCGGGTGACTTGCGCAGGCGACGGGGACGAGCAATTAAATCGGTCATGGTATGCCTGAGGTTTGTGGAACAAAGAGGGTTAGTGTACCTCAAAGTGAAAGAAGGTGTTTTACCAAAGTGGGCATTTTGTCGAGGGGAAAATCCCGATGCCAACGCGTTATGCGATCAATAATATACACCCTTCCACTGGCGTTAATTGTTTTCGAAATATTGGTTTTATTTCTATGATGAAGTAAATATATCATTGAAAATGATCTATTTATTTTTATTATATTTGTTATCTTTATAAGGGGGTGTTTTAACTTACTGTTTTATAATGATTATTGATGGCGTTGTATCGCTGCTGCATTATTTTCATGTTGTTTGTCTGAATGCGGACTTAATGGAATGATTCATTGAACCTTTTCAGATTGAAAATGCATAATTCCCTCCGCAATTAAGTATTGCAAAATCGTTAGATGGACAAACTTGCTTACGTCCCTGAGGAGGGATGACCCAATGCAAACATGGAAAAAGAAACTGGTTGTATCACAACTTGCATTAGCCTGCACCCTGGCTATCGCTTCTCAGGCCAATGCGAAGGATATTTCTGGTACGACATATAATACCTTCGGATATGATAATACGGCAGCTGCACCCTGGTATTATGGTTACGCTGACTGGGATTACTCTGATGCGACGCACGATGGTGATATTTATCCGGTGATTAATAAATCCACCGTGAATGGTGTTATATCAACCTATTATTTGGATGATGGTATCAATGGGCGGGCGAATGCGCTGAGCATTTCCAACAGCACCATTAATGGCATGATCACTTCAGAATGCATGACCGCGTCATGTGCTGATGGCGTGGATACGGACGGCACAACCCATTCTCAATACGACCGTTTTAGCCTGACCGTCGATAACTCCACGATCAATGATACTTACGAGCATTATGCGTATGACGTTGTGAACGGGGAAAATACGGAAACGCACTATCTGGACACCTATGCGCTGGGCAATGCAATTACCCTGGATGTGGAATCGGATATTGTTATTCAGAATAACTCTCACATCGCCGGCATTACCCTGACTCAGGGGTATCAGGAACAGGATAATACCCCGTATGACGGTGTGGAAGGTGTGGCGAACAGCAGCAATGTCTTTACCGACACGCTGCTGGTGAAAGACTCGGTGCTGACCTCTGGCGCATACAGTGACCTTGGCACCAGCGGGTTCTATGGTCAAACCGCGAAGCCGAGTGATTACGGTGAAACCAATGCCACTGCGGCTGACGACGCGGCGCTGATTGTTGCTGCCAGCGCGTCTGACAACGCGATGCAGACCACCGCCATATTCGATCACTCCACGATCACCGGCGATATCCTGTTCTCCAGTACCTTCGATAACAACTTCTACCCGAACGGCGATCCGGCAACCGATACGACGGCTGACGGTATATACAACCCAACCACCAACGGCTGGGATGACACCGATAAGCTGGACGTCATGCTGACCAATGGCAGCAAATGGGTCGGCGCAGCGCAGTCCAGCGTTGAGGCCATCGGCACCGCGCAGATGTATGGCCTGGGCTACAGTGACGTTGACTGGCGCACCCTCTCTCCAGATAGCATCTGGCCGGATTCCACGTTCGACAATAATGGACATGTCGCGGGTGAAGCGGTCTATCAGAGCGGTCTGTTCAACGTCACGCTGGATAACGGCTCTGAGTGGGATACCCGTAAGCTCTCTAACATCGACACGCTGACGGTGAATAATCATTCGCAGGTCAATGTTGAAAACTCGGGCCTGCTGGCTGATTCCATCACCCTGTCCAATGCTTCATCTCTGAACATCGGTGACAATGGTGCCGTGGCAACCGACAGCCTCTATCTGGACAGCGACAGCCGTGCGGCCCTGACAGAGGAAACCGCGGAGCTGTATGCCAATACTATTACCGTGGACAACGGTGCGGAGCTGTCTCTCGGCCTCGGCCAGGTGGATACGCACAATATGGTGTTAACGGATGGCGGCGTGCTGAACGTGGCCAGCCGTGATTACGTGTTGAACAGCGATCTGAACAACGCCCGCTATATCACCAACGATATGAGCAAAGCCGATTACGACTACGGCGTTGTGGCACTCAACGCTGACGGCCATCTGGCCGTGAATGGTGACGTGGCAGGGAATTACGCCGTGCGTATCGACAACGCCACCGGCGCCGGCTCTGTTGCTGACTATAAAGGCCAAGAGATTATCCGTGTTTATGACAACAACACGGAGACCCGCGCCAGCTTCACTGCGGCAAATAAAGCCGATTTAGGGGCATATACTTATCAGGCGCAGCAGAAAGGCGACACTGTTGTTCTGCAACAGCAAGCGCTGACCGATTATGCCAACATGGCGCTGAGCATCCCGTCTGCCAACACCAACATCTGGAATCTGCAGCAGGATGCAGTTAGCGCGCGTCTGACCAACAGCCGTCATGGCCTGGCGGATAACGGCGGCGCATGGGTAAGCTACGTTGGCGGCAACTTCGACGGCGATAATGGCGTTATCAGCTACGATCAGGACGTGAGCGGTATCATGGTTGGTCTGGATACCCTGATTGACGGTAATAATGCGAAGTGGATCGTCGGTGGTGCGGCAGGTTTCGCCAAAGGCGATATCAGCGATCGCACCGGTCAGGTGGATCAGGACAGCCAGACGGCAATGATGTACGCGTCCGCGAAGTTTGCGAACGATCTGTTCATCGACAGTTCCCTGAGCTACACCCGATTCAACAACGATCTCTCCGCGACCATGAGCAATGGTCAGTATGTTGACGGTAACACCACCACCGACGCCGTTGGTTTTGGCTTGAAACTGGGCTATGACTGGAAACCAAACCTCTCTGGTTATGTGACGCCATACGCGGCCGTGTCGGGTCTGTTCCAGTCCGGTGATGACTATCGCCTCAGCAACGACATGCGCATGGATAGTCAATCCTATGACAGCCTGCGTTACGAAGCGGGTGTGGATGCCGGTTACACCTTTAACTACGGCGGTGACCAGGCGCTTACGCCTTACTTCAAACTCGCTTATGTCTATGACGACGCTGGTAACGATGCCGATGTTAACGGTGACAGCATTGATAATGGCGTGAAAGGCTCCGCAGTGCGGGTTGGTCTGGGTACCCAGTTTAGCTTTACGAAGAACTTCAGTGCTTACACTGATGCCACTTATCTGGGCGGCGGTGACGTTGACCAGAACTGGGGCGCAAATCTGGGTGTGAAATATACCTGGTAATGAATAAAAGCGGGGGATAAGCCCCCGCTTTTTTATAGATGACAATAAAAAATAATAGTGAACCGACAAATACGGATGTCTTGAGGTCTGCATGAACGTTAATGCGAAACCACTTTCTGAATTAAGCCGGCTCGAAGCATGTTTGATAGCAGCCAGTACCCCGTTTAAATCTGCTCCACAGCAATTAATTACCTCGGGCAAGGGGAGTGAGCCTTGTACCTACGTATTCCAGACCGGCGTTATTGAAGTTTATCGTCATTCAGACGATCTGCTGGTTGGCATTGCGTCAGCCCCTTTTATTTTTGGCCTGTCTGCCGTAGTGATTAATCACAGTCAGGAATACCGAGTCACTGCCAAAACGGCCTGTACCGGTTTTTATTTGCCCGCGGCGACCACCCGTCAACTCATTCAACAGCATTCGCTCTGGAAAGACGCGTTTTGCTGGTTATCCTGGATAAATTACATTCTGGGCAAACGCGACAGACAGCTGGTGGGAAATAACTCCTATCACCAGATCCGCGCAATGCTGCTGAATATGGCCGAGTGGGATGAAACACTGCGTTCAAAAATTGGTGTGATGAATCATATACAGCAAAGCACGCGTATTTCACGCTCTGTCGTTGCCGAAGTGCTCGCCGCTTTGCGACAAGGCAACTACATCAATATGAGCCGGGGCAAACTGGTCAGTATCAACCGTTTGCCCACGGAATATTAAGGCTGGATGGAGGCGGTGAGCACCTGGGCTTTATTGGCGCTCAGCTCAGCCACCAGGTTATTGATGCCATCGCTCATATTGACGAAACGCGTATTTGGAGAGCGGGTGACGACCACAAACGCGCCCACGTTGGACTGCGGGATCATCGCCATATAGGTGATGAATCCACCGCCGCCACCGGTTTTCTGAATAATGCCCGGTCGGCCATTTTTGGGTGCCATATAGACCCAGCCCATGCCCAGCGCGTCGGCTTTACCCGGTACGTCCATGCCGATCACGCGGTGCAACTGGCTACGCTGGTAAATCAGGGTCTGCATACGATCGGCCTGGTGACTGCGCGCATAGAAATCTGATGAGAGGAACTGCTGCATCCAGCGCATCATGTCGCCTGGCGTTGAATAGACCCCGCCACTGCCGATGGCTGCCAGGGTGTTATTACACGGGCTTGCGCCTTTCTCTGCCACCATCAGGCGTCGGCACTGATCCGGAGAAGGGGTAAAGGTGGTGTCCTTCATGCCGAGCGGGCGCGTTATCTGCTCTTCAAAGAGCTGCGGGTAAGGTTTGCCTGCTGCCGTTGAGAGCGCATCTGCCAGCAGGTCAAACGCCAGGTTTGAGTAAGATGCCTGTGAACCCGGGGCCGATTTCAGCGTGGCGGTGCTCAGGTAGTTCCAGCGCTGTTCGCGCGTTGGCCAGACAAAAACGTCACGGTGCGCCGCGCCGCCGGGTTGTTCGCGTGGCAGCGCGCTGGTATGGGTGGCAAGGTTTACCAGCGTGATGGGCGTGCCCTGATAGGTTGGAACGCGTGCGCCTGGCGGCGCATATTTGCTGAGCGGATCGTCGAGCTTGACCACGCCCTGATCGAGTAATTTCACCAGCATTTCGCTGGTCATCAGCTTGGTTAAGGACGCAATGCGGATCACGGAATCCAGCTGCGGGTGAACGTTATTTCCCGGTCGCGTTTCGCCAAAGCTGCGAAATACGCGCTGGTTGCCGTCGATGACCACCATCGCCATCCCGGTCGCGCCACTGCCGTAATAGATAAGGTTCGCGTAGCGATCGGCAATATCTGAAGCCAAAACGGGGGCCGTCAGCGGCTGAGCTGCCTGGGCGGTGGAGAAGCTCACCGCACACAGCGCGGCAAAAGAGAGCAGACAACGTTTCAACGAAAAGCATCCATGAATTGAATGAGAAAAGTAATGGGTATTTATACTACTAAAGCGCACGGTGCAATGCCCCGAATTGCATAACGATAGCGAGAAAAACGTAACCATGGGTAAATAAGCATAATTTCCTGGCGACCAGTCTCCCATTTTGTGACATCGGCCGTATGATAGAGGCCAGTGTCACTCAATCTTGCGGAGAACGATATGTCAGTGAAGCGTGTGGTTATGGTTGTCGATATGCAGCAAGGGGTGTTTGCAACGCCGCGTTACCAGCGCGAAAAATGTGTTTCGCTTATCAATCAGCTCACGCAGGCCGCCGAACGGGTGATTTTTATTCAGCATACCGGTGAAGGCGGTCTGGAAGAGGGGAGCGAAGGGTTTGCGCTGCTGCCTGAACTCCATCAGCCCGCTGACGCGCTTTACGTCACCAAGACTGCCTGCGATGCATTTTATAACACCGCACTTGAAGCGGTGTTGCGCGAGCAAGGTATTCGCGAGTTTGTCATCTGCGGCTGTGCCACCGATTACTGTGTCGACGCGACCATCAAGAACGGGGTCAGCCGTGGCTATCACATTACCGTGGCGGAAGATGCCCATACCACGGCTAATCGTCCGGCAGCCGACGCGCCGATTCTGATTAACCATTACAACGACGTCTGGCGTGACTTTATTGCGCCGGCCAATCCTCTCGCGGTGAAACGCACCGAAACAATTCTCGAAAACTGGAAAGCGAACTAATAATTAACCCTCGGGTCTGACCTTTTTGCCTGCGCCGTCTGGCTCAGGCGAGATTTTCGTGTGGTGATGTGTTGAGCACAGCAACAGCCATAACAACAAGAAGGAAGCATTATGTTTAAGTCTTTTTTCCCAAAGCCGGGGCCTTTTTTCCTGTCGGCATTTATTTGGGCACTGATCGCTGTCATTTTCTGGCAGGCTGGCGGCGGGGCGTGGCTGGCCCGCATAACGGGTGCAACGGGTGACGTCCCGATCAGCGCCGCTCGCTTCTGGTCGCTTAGCTATTTGCTGTTTTACGCCTACTACATGGTATGCGTTGGCTTTTTTGCCCTGTTCTGGTTTGTCTATGCGCCGCACCGCTGGCAATACTGGTCGATTCTGGGAACCTCGCTGATTATCTTTGTGACCTGGTTCCTGGTGGAAGTGGGGGTGGCAGTAAACGCCTGGTATGCCCCGTTCTACGACCTTATCCAGACTGCGCTGAGTTCGCCGCATAAGGTAACCATTAACCAGTTTTACCATGAGGTGGGCATTTTCCTCGGTATCGCGTTGATTGCGGTGGTGATCGGGGTGATGAACAACTTCTTCGTCAGCCACTACGTTTTCCGCTGGCGTACCGCGATGAACGAACATTATATGGCGCACTGGCAACACCTGCGTCATATCGAAGGTGCAGCACAGCGTGTGCAGGAAGACACCATGCGTTTTGCCTCCACCCTTGAAGACATGGGCGTCAGCTTTATCAACGCCATTATGACGCTGATTGCCTTCCTGCCGGTGCTGGTGACGCTCTCGGCTCACGTGCCGGATCTGCCTCTTGTCGGTCATCTGCCGTATGGGCTGGTGATTGCGGCGATTGTCTGGTCTCTGATGGGGACGGGGCTGCTGGCGGTGGTCGGGATTAAGCTGCCGGGGCTGGAGTTTAAAAATCAACGCGTGGAAGCGGCTTATCGTAAAGAGCTGGTCTATGGTGAAGATGATGCTAACCGCGCCTCGCCACCAACCGTACGTGAGCTATTTGGTGCCGTGCGTCGCAACTATTTCCGTCTCTACTTCCACTATATGTATTTCAATATTGCGCGCATTTTGTATCTGCAGGTCGATAACGTTTTCGGTTTGTTCCTGCTGTTCCCGTCCATCGTTGCGGGTACGATTACGCTCGGCCTGATGACCCAGATAACTAACGTTTTTGGTCAGGTGCGTGGCTCATTCCAGTACCTGATCAGCTCCTGGACCACCCTGGTGGAACTGATGTCCATCTATAAACGTTTACGCAGCTTTGAGCGTGAGCTGGACGGCCAGGAACTGCAGGAAGTCACCAATACATTTAGCTAATACAGGGAGTTGCTATGACCTTTGCCGTACCGCGTGCGTTACCGTTGTCCTTACTGGCCGCTCTGGTGCTGGTAGGGTGTGCCGAAAAAGGGGCCGCTCCGCTTAAAGAAGGGGAGAAGCCTGTTGATGTGGCAAGCGTTGTGCGGCAAAAAATGCCCGCCAGCGTGAAAGATCGCAATGCATGGGCGGATGCGCTGGCAAAAACCTTTGAAAGCCAGAAGATTGCCCCTACCGAGGAGAACATCTGCTCGGTACTGGCGGTGGCGCAGCAGGAATCAATGTACCAGTCAGACCCGGTCGTGCCGGGTCTGAACAAAATAGCCTGGAAAGAGATCGACCGCCGTGCGGAATCGATGCATATCCCGGTATTTCTCGTGCATACCGCGTTTAAAATCACCTCGCCAAATGGAAAAAGCTACAGCGAACGGCTGGACACGGTAAAAACCGAGAAACAGCTCAGCGCCATCTTTGATGATTTCATCAGCATGGTGCCGATGGGGCAGACACTGTTTGGCTCACTTAACCCGGTACACACCGGCGGGCCGATGCAGGTCAGCATTGCCTTTGCGGAAAAGCATACCGACGGCTACCCGTGGAAAATCGACGGTACGGTGCGTCAGGAGGTCTTCTCCCTGCGTGGCGGCCTGTGGTTCGGCACTTATCATCTGCTGAACTATCCGGCGAATTACAGTGAGCCGCTGTACCGCTTTGCGGACTTTAACGCGGGCTGGTATGCCAGTCGTAACGCGGCGTTTCAGAATGCGGTCAGCCGCGCGAGCGGCGTGAAGCTGGCACTGGATGGCGATCTTATTGCCTACGGCAGCAGCGAGGCTGGCACCACGGAGCGGGCGGTGCGGAAATTATCGAACAGGCTTGGCATGAGTGACAGCGACATTCGCCATCAGCTTGAGAAAGGCGATAGTCTGGCGTTTGAGAAAACCGATCTCTACAAGAAAGTCTTTACGCTTGCAGAACAGAAAAGTGGGAAAACATTACCGAGGGCAATCCTGCCGGGTATTCAGCTGGAAAGCCCGAAGATCACGCGTAACCTGACAACCGCCTGGTTCGCAAAACGCGTGGATGACCGCCGGGCTCGCTGTATGGGGCTTTAAAAGCGACGGCGAAAACGCAGCACTAATGCCACAACGCCTAAAATCATACACCCTGCGAGGAAAGGAATCAGGCCAAACAGGGTGCTTACGCCAAAGCCAATTTCCACTCGCGGGCGTCCGTTATCCTGCACCTGCATCAGGTGTTCATAGACTCCTGGTGCATGAACCAGCATATTGAGTAGCTGCGAACCCGCCCAGAAACAGAACAAGACAAACAGGGCATAAGCGATATTACCCGCCGTGGAGGTTTTTGGTTGTTTACCGCCAAAAATCGGTTTCGACAATGTAAAGTCAGCCATCACGACCTCCCGATAAATCACTCTGTTTTATATGCGTCTTACAGGGTGAGTTTGACAGGTCATAGCATTTGTCAATATCAGAATCGTGTTAATTTACCCTAAGGAATTCTCCTGGATTGTCGAATTCTGCAGCGCATCACAATTTCTTAACTTAATTGAAACAACAGCGTGTTTCAGAATTTCCGCATCAGCCACAGACCTCGTCATAAATCTGTGAGAGGATATCTTTTTTTCCTGCCGGAGTTGTCATGAAGCTCACTTCCAAACTACGCCGTGACTGGCATTACTACGCCTTTGCTATTGGGCTGATCTTTATTCTTAACGGTGTCGTGGGGCTGTTGGGATTTGAAGCAAAAGGGTGGCAAACGTATGCCGTGGGTCTGGTGACCTGGGTTATCAGCTTCTGGCTGGCGGGGATGATTATCCGCCGTCGTCCTGAAGAGACGACAGCGGATGAGACGGAAACGGCGAAAACTCCCGATTAACCGTTTACGGAGCTTTTCAGGGCGCTGTCCGCAGCATGACGCTCCAGCGCCAGTTCAATCAGGCGGGTGATAAGTGCTGAGTAGCTAAGCCCGCTGGCCTGCCACAGCTTGGGATACATGCTGATGTTGGTGAAGCCCGGCAGGGTGTTGATTTCATTAATCACCACCTCGTTTTCAGGTGTCAGGAACACATCCACGCGCGCCATGCCGCTGCAGCCGAGCGTCTGATAAGCGTTAATCGCGATCGCGCGGATCTTATCGTTGATTGTCGGATCGATATTCGCAGGCACGACAACCTGGGCGCCTTTATCATCAATGTATTTGGTGTCGTAAGAGTAGAAATCACTGTTTAACACCACTTCACCGCAGGTGCTTGCCTGTGGGAAATCGTTGCCCAGCACGGCGCACTCAATTTCGCGGCCTTTGATGCCCTGCTCAACCACCACCTTATGGTCAAACTCAAACGCCAGGCTGACCGCTTGCGTGAACTGCGCTTCGCTTGTCACCTTGCTGACCCCGACGGAAGACCCCTGGTTTGCGGGTTTCACAAACAGCGGCAGGCCCAGCTGACCGGAAATCTGAGCGAAGCTGTGTTGGTCACGATTGGCGCGGGTGAGGGTGACAAACGGCGCAATATTCAGCCCCGCATCACGCAGCAGGCGCTTGGTGACGTCTTTATCCATGCAGGCAGCGGAACCCAGCACATCAGAACCGACAAACGGCAGGTTGGCCATGCGCAGCATCCCCTGCAGCGAACCATCTTCGCCAAGGGTGCCATGAACGATAGGGAAGACCACGTCAATCTGGGCGAGAGACTGCGCATTACCGGCGTCGATGAGCTGCCCTTGCACCACGCCGGGTACGGTAGCGACGCTGATTGCAGAAGGATTCAGGGCGATATGCGCCGGATCGTCAGCATTTAACAGATACTGGCTGGCATCGTTGACATGCCACTGCCCCTGTTTATCTATGCCCAGCAGCACCACGTCGAAACGGCTTTTATCGATTGCATCGACGATATTTTTGGCCGATTGCAATGAAACCTCGTGCTCCGCTGATTTTCCCCCAAAGACAATACCTACGCGCTGCTTTGCCATCTCACTCTCTTCCAGTCTGACGAAAAACCAATAACATACCACGATGCCCAGCGGGTTTCGCGGCCTTCTGCCATAATGTTTTGGGGAATGTTAAGGGGGGAGCGTGAAAGGAAAAACTCTGCTGACCGTTTTCATTATTGCGGCTGTCGCAACGGTGGGGTATCACTGGTTGCCGTCTTACTACAACCCTTTCTCGCCCCTACATCTCGACGACCCGCCAGGCCGCATTACCCAGTATAAGCTTCGGAACTTAACGCCCCAGGCGTGCGCGAGCCTGTTATCGCAGGCCAATCAACGCGCGCTTATCCGCACACAACCGGTCGCAGACAGCGGTGGGGAGTGTCCACTCCGTAACGTCGTCCGGGTACGTAACTTCGGTCCGGTCAGCCTGAACAGCAGTTTCCTTGCGAGCTGCCCGCTGGCGCTCAGTTCTGCCTTGTTTATCAGCCAGCAGGCCCGGCCACTCACCAGACGCTATACGGGAAGTGAGCTGACGCGTATTGAGCATCTCGGCAGCTTTGCCTGCCGCAACATTTACCATCGCCCCGACGCGCGACGCAGTGAACATGCTACGGCAGAGGCGCTGGATATCACGGCGTTTGGGCTGGCAAACGGTGTGAGGGTCACGGTACAAAACGGCTGGAAGGCGACAAAAACGCAGCCATGGCTGAAAGGCATGCTGGCGGCGAGCTGCAGCTATTACGGTAACAGCCTGGGGCCAGAGTATAACGCTGCCCATGCCAGCCACTTTCACCTGGGGATGCGCGGTTTCGGTCTCTGCCGCTGAAGCATAATATTCCGTCAGAAAATGGATGATTTGTGACTTATTTCACAAATATGATGACTGGGAAGATAAAACACCAAAGTCGGCAAGGGCGCATCTCTGGTGCGACGTCATAACGCGTAACTTGCTAATCTGTCGGCGAATTCGCCTAAAAATGAAGACTATTTCTTTTATGGAATCCTGGAAAGTTAATCTCATCTCGGTCTGGTTCGGGTGCTTCTTTACCGGGCTGGCCATCAGCCAGATATTGCCCTTCCTGCCACTGTACGTGTCGCAGCTGGGCGTTACCTCCCATGAAGCGCTCTCCATGTGGTCAGGTCTGACGTTCAGCGTCACGTTTCTGGTCTCTGCCATCGTCTCGCCGATGTGGGGGAGTCTGGCCGACCGCAAAGGGCGCAAGCTGATGCTGCTGCGCGCATCGCTGGGGATGGCGATAGCCATTCTGCTGCAGGCCTTTGCCACTAACGTATGGCAGCTCTTTTTCCTGCGAGCGGTGATGGGGCTGACGTCCGGGTATATTCCGAATGCCATGGCGCTGGTGGCCTCGCAGGTGCCCCGTGAACGCAGCGGCTGGGCGCTGAGTACGCTCTCTACTGCTCAGATAAGCGGGGTCATTGGCGGCCCGCTGCTAGGGGGCTTCCTCGCCGATCATGTGGGGTTGCGCGCGGTGTTTATCATTACGGCCATCCTGCTGGTGGTCAGTTTTCTGGTCACGCTCTTCCTCATTAAAGAGGGAGGACGCCCCGTCATCAGCAAAGCTGAACGCCTGAGCGGCAAGGCCGTTTTCGCCTCGCTGCCCTATCCGGGCCTGATGATCAGCCTGTTTGTGACCACCATGGTGATCCAGCTTTGCAACGGTTCGGTCGGCCCGATTCTGGCGCTGTTTATTAAGTCGATGGAGCCAGACAGCAATAATATTGCTTTCCTCAGCGGGATGATTGCCGCCGTCCCGGGCGTATCAGCCCTCATTTCGGCGCCACGCCTTGGAAAACTGGGCGACAGGATCGGCACGGCGCGTATCCTGATGGCCACGCTGATTTTTGCGGTGGTGCTCTTTTTCGCAATGTCGTTTGTCACTTCTCCGCTTCAGCTTGGCGTGCTGCGGTTTCTGCTGGGCTTTGCCGATGGTGCGATGTTACCCGCGGTGCAAACATTGCTGGTGAAATATTCCAGTGACCAGGTAACGGGCCGTATTTTTGGCTATAACCAGTCGTTTATGTATTTAGGTAACGTTGCCGGTCCGCTTATGGGAGCCGCTGTTTCGGCAATGGCCGGTTTCCGTTGGGTATTTGCTGCTACCGCCATTGTGGTGCTGATAAATATAATTCAACTGGCTATTGCACTGCGTCGCCGCAGACAAATGGCAGAGGCGAAGTCGGCGCGATAGCTGTTTCGTGGATGTATTATATATTCTTATGGTCGCCGCATTTTTATATAACTAAATGCGGCGTTTTTTATAGAAAAACGTTTCGCTGAAAGCCGCGAGGAATCTATTTTTCCTGCCGCATCACTTTTGCATAACATAATAAATTTCTTCTCTTTGCATAATGGATTCAGAATGCTAAGTTCAGACAAAACGGATAAGGAAATAGCACCATGAAAAATCTCATTGCTGAGTTGTTGGTCAAGCTTGCACAAAAGGAAGAAGAGTCAAAAGAGTTGGTCGCCCAGGTTGAAGCGCTGGAAATTGTGGTCACCGCGCTGCTGCGACAAATGGCGAAAAACGAACAACAGACGTTGATTGAGAACGTTGAAGGCGCGCTGGAAAGCGTCAGACCCGATTCCCAGGTGCCGGTTGAGGATGCTGAAATGCTCCGCCAGTACGTAAAAAAGCTGTTAAGGCATCCTCGCAACTAAACCATCACGGAACCTGACGGCGTGTCATAGAATTGTCATGCAGGATGCCTATAGTCGCTCTGTTTTATTTTTTATGTATTTGTACATGGAGAAAATAAATTGAAACAGAGCGCACTTTTCATCGCATTACTTCCCCTGTTAATGTCACCCGCTATTTATGCCGACAATCACAATACCAGCGTGCTGGATAATCGTGCGGCCAAAGGGGATATCACCCAGCCTGGCGGCGCGCGCCGGTTGACTGAAGATCAAACCGCCGCCATTCGCGCTTCGCTGAATGAGAAACCCGCTAAAAACATTATTCTGCTGATTGGCGACGGGATGGGCGATTCCGAAATAACGGCAGCACGAAATTATGCCGAAGGCGCGGGCGGCTTTTTTAAAGGTATCGACGCACTGCCTCTCACCGGACAATATACCCATTACGCGCTGGATAAAAAAACCGGTAAACCCGATTACGTGACGGATTCTGCTGCCTCTGCCACGGCGTGGTCCACCGGTGTGAAAACCTATAATGGTGCGCTGGGTGTGGATATTCACGAAAAAGATCACCAGACCATTCTGGAGATGGCTAAAGCGGCGGGACTGGCTACCGGCAACGTCTCTACGGCTGAACTTCAGGATGCAACGCCAGCGGCGCTGGTAGCGCATGTCACCTCGCGTAAATGCTACGGCCCGTCGGTGACCAGCGAAAAATGCCCCACTAACGCGCTGGAAAAGGGCGGTAAAGGCTCGATTACGGAACAACTGTTGAACGCACGTCCTGACGTGACGCTGGGCGGCGGGGCGAAAACCTTCGCGGAAACCGCAACGGCGGGCGAATGGCAGGGCAAAACGCTGCGTGAGCAGGCGCAGGCTCGCGGCTATCAGCTGGTGAGCGATGCATCTTCTCTGGCGGCGATTACCGAAGCAAGCCAGGATAAACCGCTGCTGGGTCTTTTCTCTGATGGCAATATGCCGGTGCGCTGGGAAGGGCCAAAAGCGTCCTACCACGGCAACATTGATAAGCCTGCCGTAACCTGTACGCCAAATCCAAAACGTACCGACAGCGTCCCGACGCTGGCAGCGATGACCGATAAAGCGATCTCACTGCTGAGCAAGAGTGAAAAGGGCTTCTTCCTGCAGGTGGAAGGCGCGTCGATCGATAAACAGGATCATGCGGCTAACCCGTGCGGTCAGATTGGCGAGACGGTCGATCTGGACGAAGCAGTGCAGAAGGCACTTGAGTTCGCGAAGAAAGACGGCAACACCCTGGTGGTTGTTACCGCAGACCATGCGCACGCCAGCCAGATCATCCCAGCGGATACCAAAGCACCGGGCCTGACGCAGGCGCTGAACACCAAAGACGGCGCGGTGATGGTGTTGAGTTATGGCAACTCTGAAGAAGAGTCCATGGAGCATACCGGAACCCAGCTGCGCATCGCAGCATACGGTCCGCATGCGGCAAACGTGGTAGGGCTGACCGATCAAACGGATCTGTTCTACACCATGAAAGCGGCTTTAGGGCTGAAATAATAAAAGCCCGGCGGAAATCACATCTGCCGGGTGGTTTTTTTCCTGTCACGAACCAGACTTACAGTGAATGTTCACAAAAGGATGGTGCAATGAAAACAACATTACTGGTTACTCTGCTCTCGGGTCTGTTCCTGATCTCATCGGCGAACGCGGAAGAGAAAACATTAACGCCGCAGCAGCAACGCATGACCACCTGTAATCAACAGGCGACCGCACAGAGCCTGAAGGGCGATGCCCGTAAGACCTACATGAGCGGTTGCCTCAAAAACGGTGCCGCGAAACCGGGTGAGAAAAGCCTGACGCCGCAGCAGCAAAAAATGCGCGAGTGTAATGCGAAAGCGACCGAACAGTCCCTGAAAGGCGACGATCGCAGCAAGTTCATGAGTGCCTGTCTGAAGAAAAACGTGTAGTCCTATCGGGTGAGTGGCCCCGGCGGCTCACCCGAAATTTCATACTTTCCCCGTAAGCCCCCTCTCTATAATTTGGGAAATATTTCAGAATATTCCCAAAAATGATGAATGATGAATCTTATTACAATATAAAGCGCATTCGGGAAGAGTGGAATATGACCCTTTCTCAGGATGACCCCCACCGTACCGGGATCCCGTTTGCCCGGCGAGCCCGGCTGGCGCGTGTTGTCGGACTGGCAGCGATGTTCTTCCCCCTCTCTGGCGTGCTGGTCACCTTTTCTGTATCCGGCGTCTGGTGGTTGTTCCTGGTGGGGTGGGCATTTGTCTGGCCCCATTTCGCCTGGCAGTGGTCCTGCCGTGCTGCTTCTCCTCATCAGCAGGAACGCTTTAATCTGAAGATTGATGCCATTATTGCCGGGCTTTGGATCGGCATGATGGGGATCAATGCGCTACCTACGGCAGCGCTGCTGATGATGGTGGGAATGAACATGATGGGGGCCGGCGGCTGTCGGCTGTTTTTTACCGGCATCATGTTAACCCTTCTGTCTTCCCTGGTGACGCTCCCCGTCGTGGGCCGGGTGGCTGTCTTTAACCCGGAGCCTCTGGCATGGGGCTTAACGCTTCCCGTGCTGGTGTTATATCCGATGCTTTTTGCCTGGCTCAGCCATCGTACTGCCATCAGGCTTGCAGAGCATAAACGGCGGCTGGAGCTGATGAGTACTCGCGACGGCATGACCGGCGTCTTTAATCGCCGGCACTGGGAAGTGCTGCTGAGAAATGAATTTGAACACTGTCGCCGCAACCACTGCACCGCCACGATTTTGCTTATCGATATCGATCATTTTAAGAATATCAATGACACCTGGGGCCACGATGTGGGTGATGAGGCGATCATCGCCCTGACGCGGCAACTGCAGCTAACGGTGCGTTCCGGGGATGCGATAGGCCGTTTTGGCGGGGATGAGTTTGCGGTGATCATGTCCCGGACGGCGGCTGACAGTGCCATCGCCGTGATGTCACGCGTACATGAGAGGCTGGAAACGCTGTCGTTACCGTGTGCGCCCAAGGAATCTCTGCGTATTAGCGTCGGTGTCGCGCCCTGGGGACCGCAGTTCGGGCACTATCGGGAGTGGTTAAAAGCGGCCGATGTGGCGCTGTATAAGGCCAAAAATGCCGGACGCGGCCGCACCGAGGTGGCCGCCTGACGTCCGGAGCAGATAATCAGGATTTACTCAGTTTCTCTGATTTTTCCATGCATTTTGTCATCGCTTCAATAACGGCCGAACGGAAGCCGCGTTCTTCCAGCACCCGCACCGCCTCGATAGTGGTTCCGCCAGGCGAGCAGACCATATCTTTCAGTTCACCCGGATGCTTACCGGTCTCCAGCACCATTTTGGCAGAGCCCATCACGGCCTGTGCAGCGAATTTATACGCCTGCGCTCGTGGCATACCGCCAAGCACCGCGGCGTCGGCCATCGCTTCTAAAAACATAAAGACATACGCAGGCGCTGAACCGCTCACTCCCACTACCGGATGGATCATGGATTCGGCAATGACTTCCGCTTCACCGAAGCAGCGGAAGATGTTCAGGACATCCGCCACGTCTTCCGACGTCACCAGCGCGTTAGGCGTGACGGAGGTCATGCCGGCGTTGACCAGTGACGGGGTATTCGGCATAGCGCGTACGATTTTACGGTCATGACCCAGCGCGCGCGCCAGCTGATCGAGCGTGACGCCCGCGGCAATCGATACGACCAGTGTCTCTTTGTTCAGGCTGGTGGTGATGTCGCTCAGCACTTTGATCATGATGTTCGGCTTGACGGCGCCAAAGACAATATCGGCTACCTGAGCCACTTCCTGGGCGCTTTCGGCTGCGTTGATCCCGTACCGATCGCGTAACGCGGCGACGTTGTCCGGTGATGGGGTGTAGACCCAAATCTGACCCGGCAGCACCTGTCCGCTGGCGATCAGGCCACCCAGGATGGCTTTGCCCATGTTACCGCAGCCGATAAACCCGATTTTCTTATCCATCACGATTCTCCGTCATTATGCGTTGTTTTCTCTGATTGATAGCTTAACAACGAAATGCAGGCGACAATAGTCGGCAGAATCATTATGGGGAGACAATATGGCGATTTGGGTTGATGCGGACGCGTGTCCGAATGTGATTAAAGAGATTTTATTCCGCGCGGCCGAGCGCGTGCAGATGCCGCTTACGCTGGTGGCGAACCAGAATATTCGCGTACCGCCTTCCCGATTTATTCGCGCGTTGCAGGTTCCGGCTGGCTTTGACGTGGCGGATAACGAGATTGTGCGTCTGTGTAGCCCCGAGGATCTGGTGATCACGGCGGATATCCCGCTGGCCGCGGAAGTAATTGAAAAGGGAGCGGCGGCGCTGAACCCGAGAGGGGAGCGTTATTCGCCGGCGACCATTCGTGAAAGACTCACCATGCGTGATTTTATGGATACGCTTCGCGCCAGCGGCGTGCAAACCGGCGGGCCAGACAGCCTGTCCCAGCGCGATCGCCAGCAGTTCGCCGCAGAGCTTGATAAGTGGCTGCTCGAAGTCAAGCGTCGCACTGCGTAATGATAACCATTGTCACTTTGTGGTACAGTATGGCCTCCGCAGGGTTGTCATCCCGTACCGCTTTGCAGTAAAGTAAACGCAACATCTTCTGCAATTATTTCTTTACGCTCTTCGGCCATCCGGCATCAAGGGGAACACCTGGTTATGACCCAACCCATCTTTTTAGTTGGCCCCCGCGGCTGTGGGAAAACCACCGTTGGCCTGGAACTGGCACGCGTGTGCGATCGTCAGTTTGTTGATACCGACCACTGGCTGCAAACCGAAGCCGGGAAAAGCATCGCGGAAATCGTTGAGCAAGAGGGGTGGGAGAGCTTTCGCGCCCGTGAAACGGCCGCGCTGAAGGCGGTCACCACGCCGTCTGCTGTTATCGCAACCGGTGGCGGCATTGTTCTCGCCGAGTGTAACCGTCGCTTTATGCGCGAAAAAGGGATTGTCATCTACCTCAGCGCACCCGTTTCGGCCCTGGTAGGGCGGCTGGAAGCATTTCCGGAAGAGGGACAACGTCCTGCGCTGACCTCCCGGCCGCTCAGCGAAGAGGTGAGCGAAGTGCTGGCCGAACGCGATGCGTTATACCGCGAAGCGGCACACCACGTTGTGGATGCTTCCGCTTCACCCGAGGACGTGGTAATTCAGATTATTACCGCCCTGCGTTTGGCTTGCGCCAGCTAAGCGGCGTCTATACTTATAGCTCAGACATAAAAAAAGGATGAGCTATGCCAACCAGACCTCCCTATCCACGTGAAGCACGCATCGTTACCGTTGAAAAAGGCAATGGCGATCAAACCGTCACCTGGTATCAGCTGCGTGCCGATCACCCCAAACCAGACTCTCTGATCAGTGAACATGAAACTGAACAGGAAGCGCTGGATGCCAAACGGCGCTACGAAGATCCTGATAAGTCGTGAATGAATTCCTAAAGGGCTAAATACCGTGCCTGAATCACACTTTTTACTCATCGCAAATGTTAAGCAGGGGTTAATATTTAGTTATTACAGGTAACTCCGTAACGGGCAGGCGATCTTTACATTTCGCGATGGGGATCACCTGCTACGCTTGGTGCTGTTTTGTTGAAAAAACGAACTGTGCAGCGTAGTGAGCCTGTACCTGTGTGAAAGATTTAGCGGTAATGGAAGGCGATGAAGATGAAGGCGACGTTGGCGATCCTCACTATTGGTGTGGTCCCTGTAAGCGAAGTGTTACCGCTCTTAACCGAGCATGTATCTGAACAACAGATAACGCATCTAAGCCTGCTGGGGAAGATGAGTCGGGAAGAGGTCATGGAAGACTACGCTGTAGAGGCGGGGGAGGATCCCCTGGCGACGTTATTAAGTGACGGTAAACTGGCGCATGTTTCGCGTCAGAAAATCGAGCGCTCGCTGCAGAGCGTAATAGAAGTGCTCGACAATCAAGGCTATGACGTTATTTTACTGATGAGTACTGCACCTGTTAAGGGACTCATCGCGCGTAATGCGATTTTGCTGGAGCCGATGCGGATCATTCCGCCGCTGGTGGCCTCCATTGTTGACGGGCATCAGGTGGGGGTCATTGTTCCCATTGAAGAGCTCATGGACAACCAGACGGCAAAATGGCACGTACTCGAAAAAATGCCTTTGTATGCGCTGGCCAATCCCTTCTGGGATAGCGAGGCTGCGCTGATTGAGGCAGGACGGGAACTGCTGGAGAGAGGGGCCGATGTGTTGATTCTGGACTGCCTTGGATTCCACCAGCACCACCGTGATTTACTGCAAAAGGCGCTGGATGTCCCGGTGCTGTTGTCTAATGTTCTGATGGCCCGGCTGGCCGCAGAGCTGTTGATCTAATGATTTTGCGTGACAGGTGATGATCATGGCCCCTATAGTGAATTTTTATCTAAAAATATAAGGGCCAGTTCATGCTTCAAAGTAACGAATACTTTTCCGGTAAAGTGAAATCCATTGGTTTTACCAGCAGCAGCACTGGCCGCGCCAGTGTCGGCGTTATGGCTGAAGGGGAATACACCTTTGGTACAGCCGAAGCTGAAGAGATGACGGTGATCAGCGGTGCGCTCAACGTCTTACTGCCGGGGGAAACAGAATGGAAAGTTTACTCTGCCGGACAAGCGTTCAACGTCCCTGGCCACAGCGAATTCCATCTGCAGGTTGCTGAACCGACCTCTTATCTGTGCCGCTACCTGAAATAAAACGTTTTATACCCTCTCCCTGTCGGGAGAGGGTCACTGCAGGCATTACCGCTGCGCTTCGCCGCCGAGGCCTTCTACCAGATTCTGAATTAACGCTGCCAGCTCTCCGGTCATCAGGATAAAGTCCGCGTCAAAGCGCTGGGCGTAATCTTCACGATCGATATCTTCGTTCTGATCGCGCAGCTCATCGCAGAATTTCAGACGCTTCACCGAGCCGTCATCGCACATCACAAACTGAATACGCTGCTGCCAGTCGAGTGCCAGTTTGGTCACCACTTTGCCCGCTTCAATATGTACGGCGATCTCGTCGCTCACCAGATCCTGCTTTTTCGCGCGGATCACGCCGCCATCTTCGAGCAGGGCTTTGAGCTCGGCTTCATCAAGGATCTGGAAGCCCTGGGCCGCTGTACCGCTGCGCACCCATTCGGTCAGGGTCAGTTCAATCGGCGTTTCCAGCGCCAGCGGAACGACCGGTAACGAGCCGATGCTTTTGCGCAGCAGGGCCAGCGTATCTTCCGCTTTTTTGGCGCTGGCGCAGTCCACCATGATCAGCCCGTTAACGGTATCGATCCACATCATTGTCTGGCTGAAACGGCTAAAGGCGCGCGGCAGCAGAGAGTGAAGAACTTCGTCTTTCAGCGAATCTTTTTCGGTTTTTTTCAGCTTGCGACCCTGTTCGGCTTCAAGCTTGAAAATTTTCGCTTCGAGCGCCTGCTTGACCACCGGCGTGGGCAGAATTTTTTCTTCTTTGCGGGCGCAGACGATGATTTGACCCGTGCTGCTGGCGTGGGTCAATGCATCGCTTTGTGAACCCATTGGAGGAACCCAACCGGTTTTGGCCATATCCTGGCTACCGCAAGGGGAAAAGCTATAAGCGGCTAACTGTTTTTCCATCTCTTCTGCACGCAGCGAAACGTCGCGGCTGAGACGGTAAACCATCAAATTTTTGAACCACAGCATGATAATTTCCACGGCCTTGTCGTTAAATCAGCGGGCATGATAACGAATTGTCGCATCGCTTGCATTGCTAATCGGGAAGCGGGCTTCTACTCTGTTGATAATCAAAATAATGAGGAGTGTCTTGTGCGTATTGGGATTGATTTGGGCGGCACCAAAACAGAAGTCATCGCACTGAGCGAGCAGGGGGAGCAACTGTTCCGCCACCGTCTGCCTACGCCGCGCGATGATTATCACCAGACTATCGAGACGATTGCCCGGCTGGTCGACATGGCTGAGCAGGCGACAGGGCAGACCGGCACCGTTGGGATGGGGATCCCGGGCTCAATCTCGCCCTATACCGGGGTGGTTAAAAATGCCAACTCCACCTGGCTCAACGGTCAGCCTTTTGATAAAGATTTAAGTCAGCGCCTGAACCGGGAAGTGCGTCTGGCAAATGACGCCAACTGTCTGGCCGTCTCCGAAGCCATTGACGGTGCCGCCGCAGGGGCCCAGACCGTTTTTGCGGTCATTATCGGGACCGGCTGTGGCGCAGGCGTGGCCCTGGGCGGGCGTGCCCATATTGGCGGCAACGGTACGGCGGGCGAGTGGGGACATAACCCCCTGCCGTGGATGGATGAAGATGAACTTAAATACCGCGCCGAGGTGCCGTGCTATTGCGGCAAGCAGGGCTGTATTGAGACGTTTATCTCCGGCACCGGTTTTGCCACCGATTACCACCGCCTGAGTGGCCAGCCACTCAAGGGGAACGAGATTATGCGCCGGGTCGGGGAACACGATCCGGTGGCTGAGCTGGCTCTCAGCCGCTATGAAATGCGGCTGGCGAAATCCCTGGCGCACGTGGTGAATATCCTTGACCCTGACGTGATTGTGCTCGGCGGCGGGATGAGCAACGTCGACCGTTTATATGCCACGGTGCCGAATCTGGTGAAGCAGTGGGTCTTCGGCGGCGAGTGTGAAACCCCGATCCGCAAAGCGGTGCACGGGGACTCCAGCGGCGTGCGCGGCGCCGCGTGGCTCTGGCCGCTATAGCCATTCTCCCTCTCCCTACGTGAGAGGGGCGGGATGAGGGTGCCCTTATGCAGGGCACCCTCACTCCACCGCAAACACCTTATCCAGCTTGCTATACCCCAGCCCGTTAATCTTCTTCACTTTGATCTGCACCGGGATCCGCTCTTTCATCGCCTCGACGTGGCTAATCACGCCAATGGTTTTCCCGGTGGCGTTCAGCGCGTCGAGCGCATCCAGGGCGGTATCCAGCGTTTCGCTGTCGAGCGTGCCGAAGCCTTCATCCAGGAACAGCGAATCGATGCGTGTCTTGTGGCTCACCAGATCGGAAAGCGCCAGCGCCAGTGCCAGGCTAACAAGGAAGCTTTCGCCGCCGGAGAGGGTACGGGTATCGCGCACCGCGTCCGCCTGCCAGGTATCCACCACTTCGAGTTCCAGCGCATCGCTGACCTTGCGCTGCAGCAAATAGCGCCCGTGCAGGCGATTTAGCTGCTGGTTGGCAAGCCAGACCAGATTATCCAGCGTGAGCCCCTGGGCAAACTTACGGAACTTGTCGCCGGTGCTGGAACCTATCAGCGAATTCAGATAGCTCCAGTCATCGGCCAGCCGCGCGGCCTCTTCAATATGCTGCATGAGCACCTGCTGGTGCTGACGGTTATCGCTGTCCTGTTTAAGCTGCTGGCGGATCTCACCCTGATGAGTGGTGTTCTCCCGAAGCTGTTGCCCGAGTTGCTGTAGCTGCAACTGCAGGGTTGGCGCGTCGAGTTCCAGCCCTTCCGGTCGCTGCGTCTGATGAGCCTGCAGCTGCTGGTTTGCCTGTGCGAACAGCGCGGTTGCCTGCTGAAGCTGGTTTTCCAGGGTCTGCTTACGGTGTTCAAGACGGCGGATAGTCTCTTCATCAAGCAGTGCAGCCAGAAAGGCCTCCCGATCGGCGAAGCAGCTTGCGGTCAGTGCGGCGGTAAAATGCGTCGTGGCGTGCTGCAGTCGCTCGCTTTCGAGGCTTTCCTGCTGTTGCAATGTAGCAAGCTGGCTCTGAAGAGAAACGCATTCGTCGTGCGTTTCGCGCCAGTTATCAGGAATGGCCGGTTCGGTTTCTGTGTCGTTTGTGGCGGGCAGGGTGTCGAGCAGCGGCATCAGAGCCGTCATGCGCTCCTGCATGACGCCATGCTGAGTCTGTTTTTCCTGCCACTGTGCGAACTCGGTTTCTCGTTCGTTCAGCCAGGCAGCCTCTGTGCCTTCTTCCGGGACGTTGAGTGACAGCGTCAGCAGGGTCGTTTCCAGCGCCTGGCGCGTGGCCGTCAGCTGCTGTTGATACTGACGCGCCTGCGCGTCCTGTTCATTCAGCTGTTGCTGCAGCGTCAGACGCTGGCTCAACTGGTAAAGCTGACGCTCATACTGCTCTTGTTCGTTCATCCACGGGGCAATATCTTCCTGAATATTCAGAGTGATATTCAGGGACGCGCAAACCGATTGCCACTCTTTAGTGAGCGCTTGCTCCTCCTGAGAGAGCGTCTGAGCGTCGTCTGTCTCACGCTGGATCTGCCGGGTCAGGGCATTCACCTGACCGAGAACTAACAATCCTTCCTCTTTAAGTGCAGCGACCTCTTTGGCTAACTGGTCGCGACGCTGCTGGTTGGCACTCAGCTCCAGCGCCTGATAGGCCGTGACTGCCGGGTGCGAGGTTGAGCCGCACAGCGGGCAGGGCTGTCCCGCCTGCAGCTGCGCACGCTCTGCCTCCAGACTTTTAATCTTCTCTTCCTGTCTGCAGAGCGTTTCAAGATCCAGATAATGTTGGTTTTTCTCTTTGTACTGCTGGCGACGCAGCGTCAGCGTTTCATTGAGTTTTACCTGCTCTGCCTGGGCTTTCTGCAGGCTTTCACCGTTCTGGCGCAGACGCTGTTGTAGCGGCAGATAACGGGCCTGAAGCGACATCAGCCGCTGGCGGAAAGTCCGTGACTGAGCCTGTTGCTCCATCGCCACGCTGACCTCGTCAGCCGTGAGCGTCAGGGCGTTTTCCGGCATCTCTGCCAGCTTCTGGCGTAATTCAGCAATGCGCGTGGAAAGCGTGGCGATCTGATGTTTATCGCGATTCAGCTGTGCAAAATGGGCGCGCCAGCCTGCTATCTCCTGGCCCCACTGACGATACCGCTCGTGCTCTGCCAGCCACTGTGCCAGCGCCGTAAGGTCGGTCTGCAGTTGTGCATGGCTACGCTGGGCCGTATTACGGATACGCGAGCGCAGCGCGGTTTTTGCTTGTAAGCGAGCATTTACTTCAACAATGCGCTGCTTCGTTTGCCCCAGCCGGGTGGTTTGCTCTTGCTGGCTGTCCCACAGTGGACGCAGCTGGGCGGCGGGGTGAGCAAGCTGGAGCGTTGCCAGCTCGGGCGCAGCCTCGGTCAGCGCCTGTTGCGCCTGTTGCTGTAAGGTGGCAACGCGCTGCTGCTCACGTATGAGCTCGTCATTGCGCGTAAGCCACTGAAAATCTTTCTGTTGATTCTGCTGTTGCGCCAGCAGCGTTTTCTCTTCGTCAGTAAGTGCCTGCAAACTTTGCTGTAACTGCTGCTGTTGCTCTTCACTCAACAACACGACGCCTGCAGCCTGTGCTTCATACACCTCAAGGGCGTTACGTGCGGCTTTGTGTTTCTCAAACACCATGGCGGAAATCTGACCGTAGATCTCGGTTCCGGTCAGTTCTTCCAGCAGTTCGGCGCGGTCGGAAGGTCTGGCATTGAGGAAGGCGGCAAATTGCCCCTGCGAGAGCAGCATTGAGCGGGTAAAACGGCCATAATCCAGCCCGGTGAGGGCGGCCGTTTGTTCCAGCTTATCCGACACTTTGTCGGCCAGAATTTTACCGTCCTCACAGCGTGCCAGCTCGACGCGTGGGGCCTGAAGATTACCGTCGGGCTGATTTCGCGCGCGGTTCTGACTCCAGAAAGCGCGATAGGCAATACCTTTGACTTCAAACTCAACTTCGGCAAGGCATTCGGCCGTGTCGCGCGTCATCAAATCGTTTTGTGCCTGGGAGACTTTCTGCAGGCGTGGCGTTTCGTGATACAGCGCCAGACAAATGGCGTCGAGCAGGGTCGTTTTCCCTGCGCCGGTAGCCCCGGTAATCGCAAACAGTCCGTTGCTGGCAAACGGCTCCGCGGTAAAATCGATTTTCCACTCACCCTTCAGTGAGTTGAGGTTTTTCAGACGCAGGCTGAGGATTTTCATGCGTTTTCTTCCTCATCGTTCAGGGCATGCAGGGTGTGCGTAAACAGCTCGTTCAGCCGTGCGCGTTTCGCGTCGTCAATCTCCTCGTGGGAGAGCCGGCGTTCAAAAACCTCTTCCACCCTGAGTTCGCTGAGCGTTTCGCGCTGAGCGCCGAGCAGAATTTTCTCGCGCTGCTCGCGGCTGCGGCGCACCAGTAGCACCTCTACCGGCAGGTCTTCCGTGAGTACCTGAATTTTACGCTGTACATCATGCAGGTAGTCGCCGCTGGCGATCTCAATATCCAGCCAGACCGGCGGGTTTTGTTCCACGCCGCGCCACTGTTCAAGCTGGGCGGTGATGGCGTCCAGATCGCCTTTCAGCACCGCCAGCGGCTGGGTGACGGGCACTTCCAGCGTGTCAACGGCGCTGAGCTTGCCGTCGCTAAAGCTCACCAGATGGACACTTTTGGCTTTGCCGGTCTCATCAAAACTCAGCGAGATGGGCGAACCGCAGTAGCGAATGTGCTCGCAGCCGCCGATAACCTGCGCCCGGTGGATATGCCCGAGGGCAATATAATCCGCGGGCGGGAAGTTTTGTGCCGGGAAAGCATCCAGCGTGCCAATATAAATGTCACGCACCGCGTCGCTTTTGCTGGCCCCAACGGTGGTGAGGTGCCCGGTGGCAATCACCGGAATCGCCTGGTCGCCGCGAAGGGCACAGGCCTGGGCATGCTGCTGGTGGTAATAGTCGGTGATGGCCTGCAGCAAATGCTGCTGTTTTTCTGCGCCGGAAAGCCCCGCCTGGCTTTGGACAATATCGCGCGGGCGTAAAAATGGGATCGGACACAGTACCGCACCCGGCGTCCCGTCGCGCTTTTTCAGGATCTGCGGCGCATGTCCTGCGCTGGCCACCACGGTAGTATTGAGAAACGCCAGAATATCGCGGGATTCATTTAACGTTGCGACGGAATCATGGTTGCCGGCAACAATCACCAGATGACAGCCCGTTTGCTGCAGATTGACGACAAAACGGTTATATAACTCGCGCGCATAGCTGGGGGGCGAGCCGGTATCGAAGATGTCACCCGCCACAATAATGGCGTCCACCTCATGAGAGCGGGCCGTATCCAGCAGCCAGTTCAGGAACGCTTCGTGTTCAGCCGCCCGGCTTTTGCTGTAAAAATTTTGACCCAGATGCCAGTCAGAGGTGTGTAGTATGCGCATTGCTGATCCGTGGCGAAAAAGAGAAAGCAGGATTATAAACTGTCAGGGAACAGAAAATAACCGCTGTAATAAAACAACAGTTTGCCCTTTATAGTGGTACTGTTTTTCATAAATCTGTCATAAATCTGACGCATAATGACGCCGCATTACAAACTTGTAACTTAAATAAGATAAAACAGGGCAAAGTATGGCGAGACGTATTCTGGTCGTAGAAGATGAAGCTCCGATTCGTGAAATGGTGTGCTTCGTGCTCGAGCAAAATGGCTTCCAGCCGGTTGAGGCGGAAGATTATGACAGCGCGGTGAACCAGCTGAATGAACCCTGGCCCGATCTGATTCTGCTCGACTGGATGTTGCCTGGCGGCTCCGGGCTGCAGTTTATCAAACACCTGAAACGTGAAGCGCTAACCCGCGACATACCGGTTGTGATGCTCACGGCGCGCGGTGAAGAAGAGGATCGCGTACGCGGTCTGGAAACGGGGGCGGACGATTACATTACCAAACCGTTCTCACCGAAAGAGCTGGTTGCCCGCATTAAAGCCGTGATGCGCCGCATTTCACCGATGGCGGTGGAAGAGGTGATTGAGATGCAGGGACTGAGCCTTGACCCTACCTCACACCGCGTCATGACCGGTGAAAATCCCCTCGATATGGGGCCTACCGAATTTAAACTTCTGCATTTCTTTATGACTCACCCGGAGCGCGTATACAGCCGCGAACAGTTGCTGAATAACGTCTGGGGAACTAACGTGTATGTCGAAGACCGGACGGTTGACGTACATATCCGCCGCCTGCGAAAAGCGCTGGAACTGAGCGGCCACGATCGCATGGTGCAGACGGTCCGCGGCACGGGTTATCGTTTTTCAACCCGTTTCTGAACAATGACAGGAGTGTGACGCGTGCTGGAACGTCTGTCATGGAAAAGGCTCGTCTTTGAACTGATCTTATGCTGTATTCCGGCCTTCATTCTGGGGGCCTTTCTTGGATATTTGCCGTGGTTTCTGCTGGCGTCGGTTACCGGGCTTCTGATCTGGCATTTCTGGAACCTGCTGCGCCTCTCGTGGTGGCTGTGGGTTGACCGAAGTATGACGCCTCCGCCGGGAAGCGGAAGCTGGGAGCCGCTGCTGTACGGTCTGCACCAGATGCAGATGCGTAACAAAAAGCGGCGTCGGGAGCTGGGAAGCCTGATCAAACGCTTCCGTAGCGGCGCTGAGTCGCTGCCGGATGCTGTCATTCTGACGACCGAAGAAGGGACGATCTTCTGGTGTAACGGCCTCGCGCAACAGCTGCTGGGCCTGCGCTGGCCGGACGATAATGGCCAGAACATCCTCAACCTTCTGCGTTACCCCGAGTTCACGCTGTACCTGAAAAAGCGTGATTTTACCCGCCCCCACAACCTGAAGCTCAATAATGGGCGCCATCTGGAAATCCGTGTGATGCCTTACAGCGACCAGCAGTGGCTGATGGTTGCCCGTGATGTCACCCAGATGCACCAGCTGGAAGGGGCGCGACGCAACTTCTTTGCCAACGTCAGCCACGAATTACGCACTCCGCTGACGGTGCTTCAGGGGTACCTGGAGATGATGCAGGAGCAAACGCTGGAAGGCGCGCCGCGCGAGAAAGCGTTGCATACGATGCGTGAACAAACGCACCGTATGGAAGGGCTGGTGAAACAGCTGCTGACGCTCTCGAAAATTGAGGCCGCCCCCTCGCTGGCATTGAATGACACCATTGATGTTCCGATGATGCTGCGGGTGGTGGAGCGCGAAGCGCAGACGTTAAGCCATAAAATGCATCAGCTGACCTTCGAGGTCGACAACACGCTCAAGGTGCTTGGCAGCGAAGATGAGCTGCGCAGCGCCATTTCCAATCTGGTGTATAACGCGGTGAATCATACGCCAGCGGGGACGGATATCGTGGTGCGCTGGCAGCACACGCCAACGGGCGCTGAGTTCAGCGTAGAGGATAACGGGCCGGGGATCGCACCTGAACACATCCCGCGTCTGACCGAGCGCTTCTACCGGGTGGATAAAGCGCGCTCACGGCAGACCGGCGGCAGCGGTCTGGGGCTGGCTATTGTGAAACACGCGGTGAATCACCATGAAAGCCGTCTCGATATTCAAAGCACGCTGGGTAAGGGAACCCGCTTCAGTTTCGTTATCCCGGAACGATTAATTGCCAAAAAGATCGCCTGACGACAGGCGTGTCAGTTTACCTTTCCACGGGCCAGCGTTTGCTGGCCCGTTTGCTTTGCAGTCAAGCGAAACGCGGCTGAATATTATACGGCTGGCTGTTTTTTGTTCGCATGATTAGCCATGGGTTTTTCTTATAATTAGCGTATTGTGCTGGCCTGATTTTTGATGCTGGCATATTGTTCTGGTTTCACGATCCCATCTTGCCTTTAAACGTTATAAGCGTTTAAATTGCGCCCCAGATACTGTCATACCGACTGTATTTGCGTGGTAAATCGAAAAACTATTCTTCTCCACGCCAGGACGGGAGCATATCCCGCTGAAATTGAGCAAATTTTCCGCTGTATCGTCCCGTCAGGGATAGCGAAAATCTCAATGTTTTCAACACCACATCCACAGGCAGTAAGGTTTTATGACCCATCACTTAAAATCGCGTGACATCATCGCGCTGGGCTTTATGACATTTGCGCTGTTCGTTGGCGCAGGCAACATCATTTTCCCTCCAATGGTTGGCTTACAGGCGGGTGAACACGTCTGGACCGCTGCGTTTGGTTTCCTGATTACTGCTGTGGGTCTGCCGGTACTGACCGTCGTCGCGCTGGCGAAAGTCGGTGGTGGCGTTGATAGCCTCAGCACCCCGATTGGCAAAGTGGCCGGCATTCTGCTGGCGACCGTCTGTTATCTGGCCGTTGGCCCGCTGTTTGCGACCCCGCGTACCGCGACCGTATCCTTCGAAGTGGGGATTGCCCCGCTCACTGGCGATGGCGCGATGCCGCTGTTTATCTACAGCCTGATCTACTTCGCGATTGTGATTCTGGTTTCCCTTTATCCGGGCAAGCTGCTGGATACCGTGGGTAACTTCCTGGCTCCGCTGAAAATCGTGGCGCTGATTGTGCTGGCGGTTGCAGCCATCGTCTGGCCCGCAGGCCCGATTAGCGATGCGATGGACGCCTATAAAAACGCCGCGTTCTCCAACGGCTTTGTGAACGGCTACCTGACGATGGATACGCTGGGCGCAATGGTGTTTGGTATTGTTATCGTGAATGCCGCTCGTTCCCGCGGCGTAACGGAAGCGCGTCTGCTGACTCGCTACACCATCTGGGCTGGCCTGATGGCCGGTGTGGGGCTGACGCTGCTGTACCTGGCGCTGTTCCGCCTGGGCTCAGATAGCGCCATACTGGTCGATCAAAATGCCAACGGCGCGGCGATCCTCCATGCTTACGTACAGCACACCTTTGGTGGTGCGGGTAGCCTGCTGCTGGCGGTACTGATTTTCCTGGCGTGCCTTGTCACCGCCGTGGGGCTGACCTGCGCCTGCGCTGAGTTCTTTGCTCAGTATCTGCCGCTCTCTTACCGCACGCTGGTCTTTATCCTGGGCATCTTCTCCATGGCGGTGTCAAACCTCGGTCTGAGCCACCTGATTCAGGTCTCTATCCCGGTGCTGACGGCCATCTATCCGCCATGTATCGTGCTGGTGGTGCTGAGCTTCACCCGCCCGTGGTGGAACAACTCGTCGCGAATTATTGCGCCAGCCATGTTTATCAGCCTGATTTTTGGTATCCTTGACGGGATTAAAGCATCCGCCTTTGCGCAAATACTGCCAGCCTGGACACAGCGTCTGCCGCTGTCCGAGCAAGGCCTGGCCTGGTTGATGCCTACCGTTGTTGCACTGGTTCTGGCCATTATCTGGGATCGTGCTGCAGGGCGTCAGGTCGCATCGAACGCCCATTAATCAACGGCAACAAACTGTTTAACCACGGGGCTTAAGGCCCCGTGGTTTTTTGTTTTTTTCGAGTTGAATGGCAAGATTTAAATGGAAAGCACTAACAAACTCAAACGTGGACTCAGTACCCGCCACATTCGCTTTATGGCGCTGGGATCCGCTATCGGTACCGGTCTTTTTTATGGCTCGGCAGATGCCATTAAAATGGCCGGTCCCAGCGTTCTGCTGGCCTACATCATCGGTGGCGTGGCCGCGTATATTATCATGCGCGCCCTCGGGGAGATGTCGGTTCACAATCCGTCTGCCAGTTCGTTCTCGCGCTATGCGCAGGAAAACTTAGGCCCGCTGGCGGGCTTCATCACCGGATGGACCTACTGCTTCGAAATTCTGATTGTGGCTATTGCCGACGTTACCGCCTTTGGCATCTACATGGGCGTCTGGTTCCCCGCGGTTCCGCACTGGATCTGGGTGCTGAGCGTGGTCCTGATCATATGTGCCGTCAACCTGATGAGCGTGAAGGTGTTCGGTGAACTGGAGTTCTGGTTCTCCTTCTTCAAAGTTGCCACCATCATCATCATGATTATCGCGGGCTTCGGGATCATCATCTGGGGTATCGGCAACGGCGGTCAGCCAACGGGGATCCATAACCTCTGGAGCAACGGTGGCTTCTTCAGCAACGGCTGGCTCGGCATGGTGATGTCGCTGCAGATGGTCATGTTTGCCTACGGCGGGATCGAGATTATCGGCATTACCGCCGGGGAAGCGAAAGATCCGGAGAAATCCATTCCGCGCGCCATCAACTCAGTGCCAATGCGTATTCTGGTGTTCTATGTGGGGACGCTGTTCGTCATTATGTCCATCTACCCGTGGAACCAGGTGGGCACTAACGGCAGCCCGTTTGTGCTGACCTTCCAGCATATGGGCATCGCGTTTGCCGCCAGCATCCTGAACTTTGTGGTGCTGACCGCCTCGCTTTCGGCAATCAACAGTGACGTCTTTGGCGTGGGCCGCATGCTGCACGGAATGGCGGAGCAGGGCAGTGCGCCTAAGGTGTTTGCCAAAACCTCTCGTCGCGGCACGCCGTGGGTGACGGTAATGGTAATGACCGTAGCCCTGCTGCTGTCGGTCTACCTGAACTACATCATGCCGGAGAATGTGTTCCTGGTGATTGCGTCGCTGGCGACCTTCGCGACCGTGTGGGTGTGGATCATGATCCTGTTGTCGCAGATTGCGTTCCGTCGCCGTCTGTCACCGGAAGAGGCGAAAGCGCTGAAGTTCAAAGTGCCGGGTGGGGTGGTGACAACCGCTGTCGGTCTGGTCTTCCTGGTCTTTATCATCGCCCTGATTGGCTATCATCCGGATACCCGTATCTCCCTTTACGTGGGCTGCGCGTGGATCGTCCTGCTGCTGCTGGGCTGGATGTTCAAATGCCGCCGCGACCGTCAGCTGGCGCAGGCACAGTAAACTTCCCTCTCCCCGCAGAGGGACTGGAAGGAGGCATCCGCTCACGCTGATGCCTCCTCCCCCGTCCTCCTCCCTCAATAAACCTCGTCATGATGAGCTAACCTTAACCACCCTGTGGCAAGGTGACGTCAATTTCATCAAAGGGGATTCGTGATGTTAAACGCCTGGCACCTTCCGGTTGCCCCATTTGTTAAGCAAAACAAAGACAACCTTGTGATTACGCTCTGGCTGGCGGGGGAAAATCAGCCTGAACGCGTGACGCTACGCGCCGAAATTGATAACGAAGAGACCGCGCTGAAAATGCATAAGCAGCGCAGCCAGCCGCAGCCCGGGATCACGGCGTGGCGGGCAAACATCGATTTAACCCGTGGACAGCCGCGTCGTCGCTACAGTTTTAAACTGCTGTGGAATAACCGCCAGCTGTGGTTTACCCCGCAGGGGTTTAGCCGTTTTCCGCCGGCCCGGCTGGAGCAGTTTGCCGTCGATTACCCGGACAATGGCCCGCAATGGGTTAACGATCAGGTGTTTTACCAGATTTTCCCGGACCGCTTTGCCCGCAGCGAAAAGCGCACTGCAGACCAGGACAAGGTGTATTACCACCACGCAGCAGGTCACGACATTATCCTCAAAGCATGGGATGAACCGCTGACCGCGCAGGCGGGTGGCTCGACGTTTTACGGTGGCGATCTCGACGGGATCAGCGAAAAACTCCCGTACCTGAAAAAACTGGGCGTGACGGCGCTGTACCTTAACCCGGTGTTTAAAGCCCCGAGCGTGCATAAATACGACACCGAAGATTATCGTCATGTTGATGAGCAGTTTGGCGGCGATGCGGCGCTGCTGCGCCTGCGACAGAACACTAAAAACGAAGGGATGCGCCTGATTCTGGACGGCGTGTTCAACCACAGCGGGGATTCGCACGCGTGGTTTGACCGTCATAACCAGTCGATGAGCGGGGCATGCCATAACCCGGATTCGCCGCAGCGTGACTGGTACAGCTTTAATGAAGAGGGCTACGCGCTGGACTGGCTGGGCTACCCAAGCCTGCCGAAGCTGGATT
Source organism: Enterobacter sp. R-25 (assembly GCF_049913205.1). Classification (NCBI taxonomy): domain Bacteria; kingdom Pseudomonadati; phylum Pseudomonadota; class Gammaproteobacteria; order Enterobacterales; family Enterobacteriaceae; genus Enterobacter; species Enterobacter sp. R-25. The sequence goes on from NZ_CP183982.1 coordinate 972,873, forward strand.
TCCAGTCGCCTTCTCTGGTCAGCGAAATCTACGGCGGTGAAGACAGCATTGTCCGCCACTGGCTTAAGGCACCATGGAACATGGACGGCTGGCGTCTTGACGTGGTGCATATGCTGGGTGAAGCGGGCGGAGCGCGTAATAACCTTCAGCACGTTGCAGGTATCACCCGCTCAGCGAAAGCCGCGCAGCCGGAGGCCTTTGTCTTTGGCGAGCATTTTGGCGATGCACGCCAGTGGCTGCAAGCCGATGCAGAAGACTCGGCCATGAACTACCGCGGTTTTACCTTCCCGCTATGGGGATTTCTGGCGAACACCGATATCTCTTACGATCCGCAGCATATCGACGCCGAAACCTGTATGGCATGGATGGATAACTACCGCGCCAGCCTGTCGCATCAGCAGCAGTTGCGGATGTTTAACCAGCTGGACAGCCACGATACCGCACGTTTTAAATCCCTGCTTGGCAAGGATGTGGCACGTCTGCCGCTGGCCGTTACCTGGCTCTTCACCTGGCCTGGCGTGCCGTGCATTTACTACGGTGATGAGGTGGGGCTGGAGGGGAACAACGATCCCTTCTGCCGCAAAACCTTCCCCTGGGATCCGGCGAAGCAGGACAAGGCGCTGCTCACCCTGTACCAGCGTCTGGCTAAGCTTCGTAAACAGAACCAGGCGTTGCGTTACGGTGGCTGTCAGGTGGTGTATGCCCACGATAACGTGGTGGTGTTTGCCCGCGTCTACAACCAGCAACGCGTGCTGGTCGCCATCAACCGCGGAGAAGCCTGTGAAGTGGTGCTGGATGACTCTCCGTTGCTGCACGTGAAGGCGTGGCAACGCAAAGAGGGTAAAGGCACGATTCAGGAAGGCATTCTCTCCCTACCGGCCATTTCCGCCTCCGTCTGGTTCGGAAATTAATCGTCATCAGCAACCGGTTTATTTCCCGGTTGCTGAAAATTCCCCTAAGTTGTTCGGTTAATTTCAACAGAGGGGACAAATATCTTTACTATCCGCTCAATCAATTCTCGCTATACTCAAATTGCTTTATCAGTCAGGGCCCTTTCTCATATAGCACACCAAAACGTTGGCTTTTAACACATTGATTAAAAGGTACTTTTATGTCTATTCGTGAACTGATTGACCCGTCCAATTCCGTACTGATTTTTATCGATCACCAACCGCAAATGTCTTTTGGCGTGGCAAATATTGACCGTCAGTTATTAAAGAATAATACGGTGGCTCTGGCAAAAGCAGGCAAAATTTTTGATGTTCCGGTTATCTACACCTCTGTCGAAACAAAAAGCTTTAGCGGATACATCTGGCCAGAACTGCTGGCGGTTCACCCGGCGGTTAAACCGATTGAACGTACCTCTATGAACTCCTGGGAAGACGATGCGTTTGTTGCGGCAGTGAAAGCAACGGGCCGCAAGAAACTTATCATCTCAGCCCTGTGGACCGAAGTTTGCCTGACCTTCCCGGCGCTGATGGCTCTGGATGAAGGGTTTGAAGTTTATGTAGTGACCGATACTTCCGGCGGTACCTCCGTAGATGCCCATGAACGTGCGATTGACCGTATGGTTCAAGCGGGCGCGGTTCCTGTGACCTGGCAGCAGGTGCTGCTTGAGTATCAGCGCGACTGGTCTCGCAAAGGCACTTACGACGCGGTCATGGACCTGGTCCGTGAGCACAGCGGCGCTTATGGCATGGGCGTTGACTATGCCTACACCCTCGTTCACGGTGCGCCAGAACGCAAAGCGTAAACCTTCCAGGGCGGGGTTCTCCCGCCCATTAATGACCAGGAAACTATTATGGCGCACACATCGCATGTCACGCTGGTGATCACCCACACCTTGCTGCCGGGTCAGGCTGAGCGATACGAACAGTGGCTGGGTAAGATCATGCCCATCGCGGCGGAATTTCCGGGGCATCTTGGCGCGAACGTCATCCGCCCGACCGACGGACAACATCTGTGGACGGTGATAATCCGTTTCGACACCCTCGAACACCTCTCTGCGTGGACCCAGTCCGATACCCGTAATGCGCTGGTAAAAGAGATTGAACCGCTGCTGGCGGAAGGCGATAAAACCGAAGTGCGTACCGAGGCGGCGTTCTGGTTTACCCCACCGGAGCCTCATGTGCGTAAGCCTAAACAGTGGAAACAGTTTCTCATTACCCTGCTGGTTATCTTCCCCAGTACCAACCTTGTGCCGCTGGTCACCGGTGCGTTGCTTCCTGGCCTGAAAGGTACGTTGTTGCTGCATCTGATTAACGATGCCTGTGTGGTCGCGCTGGTGGTCTGGCTGTGGATGCCCATCGTGACCCGTCTGTTTGCCGGATGGCTCAAAAAAGCCTGATTCGGCTGAAAGGAGTACGTTATGTCTCAAACTGCCACACTGATCTTAACCAAAGGTAAGATCCATACTCTCGATCGCGAAAACCCGCTCACGGAAGCGGTGGCTATTGCTAACGGCAAGATTCTGGCGACGGGCAACCACGATCGCATTATGAGCTATGCGACGCAGGGAACGCAGATTGTCGATCTGAAGGGAAGTACGGTGATCCCCGGGCTTAACGATTCGCACCTGCACCTGATCCGCGGCGGGCTGAACTACAACCTCGAGCTGCGCTGGGAAGGCGTACCGTCGCTGGCGGATGCGCTAAGGATGTTGAAAGATCAGGCCGATCGTACACCTTCACCTCAGTGGGTTCGGGTGGTGGGCGGCTGGAGTGAGTTTCAGTTCGCCGAACGCCGGATGCCGACCATCGAAGAGCTTAACGAGGCGGCACCGGATACGCCGGTGTTTGTCCTGCACCTTTACGATCGCGCCCTGCTTAACCGCGCCGCATTGAAAGCTGTCGGCTACACCAAAGAGACGCCAAACCCGCCGGGCGGGGAGATTGTGCGAGATAACCACGGCAACCCGACCGGGCTGCTGATCGCTAAACCTAACGCGATGATCCTCTACGCCACGCTGGCAAAAGGACCGAAACTCCCCATTGAGCAGCAGGTTAACTCCACGCGCCAGTTTATGCGCGAGCTTAACCGTCTGGGGCTGACCAGCGCCATTGATGCCGGCGGCGGCTTCCAGAACTACCCGGAAGATTACGAGGTGATTGCCGAACTGCACGCCAAAGAGCAGATGACGGTGCGTATTGCCTACAACCTCTTCACTCAGCGCCCTAAACAGGAGCTGGAGGATTTTGAGCGCTGGACCGATATGCTCAAACCGGGGCAGGGCACAGACTTTTATCGTGCGAACGGGGCAGGAGAGATGCTGGTCTTCTCGGCGGCGGATTTTGAAGATTTCCTCCAGCCGCGCCCGGATCTGCCGCAAGGGATGGAAGACGAGCTGGAACGCGTGGTGCGCCACCTGGTGGAAAACCGCTGGCCGTTCCGACTGCATGCCACCTATGACGAATCCATCAGCCGGATGCTGGATGTCTTTGAGAAGGTGAACCGTGAGATTCCGTTTAACGGGCTGCACTGGTTCTTTGACCATGCGGAGACCATTACCGAGCGTAATATCGAGCGCGTCAAAGCGTTGGGGGGCGGTATTGCGGTGCAGCACCGTATGGCGTTCCAGGGCGAATATTTCGTCGACCGCTACGGCAAAGAGGCGGTGAAACACACGCCACCGGTGGCGAAAATGCTGGAACTTGACGTGCCGGTTGGGTTAGGTACTGACGCGACCCGTGTGGCGAGCTATAACCCATGGACGGCGCTCTACTGGCTGGTCTCCGGGCGAACCGTCGGCGGCCTGGCGATGTATGACGACAATAACCGCCTGCCGCGTGAGGTAGCGCTGGAGCTGTGGACCGCAGGCAGCGCGTGGTTTTCCAGCGAGCAGGGTAAAAAAGGCCGTCTGGTTGAAGGGCAGCTTGCGGACCTGGTGGTGCTGTCGAAAGATTACTTCAGCGTGACGGAAGAGGAGATCAAGGGCATTGAATCGGTGCTGACCGTTGTGGATGGCAAGGTCGTGTATGCCGCCGGTCATTTCAGTCCGCTGTCACCGCCGCCGATCCCGGTTGTGCCGTCGTGGTCACCGGTCGTGAAAGTCCCGGGGCATTACCGCTCTGCGCCGCCTGCAGCCAGCAAAGTGGGGGCGGTGGTACAGATGCACCAGTGCATTGGTAGCTGCGGAGTGCATGGCCATGCGCACGGTATTGCGCGGCAATCGGATATCCCGGTATCTGATGACCAGGCATTCTGGGGCGTTCTGGGGTGTTCGTGCTTCGCGTTTTAACGTGTGAATAGCGAGATCGTACAAAACAAAAAGGCCCGCAGATGCGGGCCTTTTCCGTAAACCGTGCCGATTACAGGCTGGATACGTTCTCAGACAGGTATTTAGCAACGCCGTCCGGAGACGCGTTCATACCTTCTTTACCTTTTTCCCACTGAGCCGGGCACACTTCACCGTGCTCTTCGTGGAACTGCAGCGCGTCAACCATGCGCAGCATTTCGTCGATGTTACGACCCAGTGGCAGATCGTTAACAACCTGGTGACGAACGATGCCGTTTGCGTCGATCAGGAAAGAACCGCGCAGTGCAACACCAGCGTCCGGATGTTCGATACCGTAAGCCTGCTGGATTTCGCGTTTGATGTCCGCAACCATTGCGTATTTCACCGCACCGATGCCGCCTTTGTCGACAGGGGTGTTACGCCATGCGTTGTGTACAAATTCAGAGTCGAAGGAGACGCCTACAACTTCTACGCCACGCTTCTGGAATTCTTCGTAACGTTTGTCGAATGCGATCAGCTCAGACGGGCAAACGAAAGTGAAGTCCATTGGCCAGAAGAACAGAACGGTCGCTTTACCGTTGGTGTGCTGTTTGAAGTTGAAGTTTTCAACGATTTCACCGTTGCCCAGAACTGCTGCAGCTGTAAAATCCGGAGCCGGACGAGTTACCAGAACCATGTGATTCTCCTGTAGATACTAAGGTTATTTGGAACGCAACGCCGCCCAGTATAGAGAGTGTTCATTGATAAGACAAAGAGGCGCTAACAATCGTTCAGCAAGCTTTCACCTATCAATGGCATTTCTGTTATAGCTGTTTGTTTTTCGCCTGGGTCATCATACGCGGATAGAACTGCCAGAACCGCGTCTCCAGCGCCTCGTAGTGGGCGTCCAGGTCATGCCAGGAGTCGCGCAGCGCGTCGAGTCGCGGTCGGCGACTCGCCATCCCGTTTAACACATTCTGTATAAAGTCCATCTCGCGATAGCGCTCAAGCCAGCGTTCTGACCAGAGATAGTTATTCAGATTCACAAAGCGCGGCGGCGAATCCGGCAAAATAATGGACACCTGTTGGTGGGCATAGCGCACGAACGCGTTTAGGGGCATCTCAGGAGAGAGTGTTTCCCAGTGCCGCGAGAGGAAATGGTCCCACATTACATCGAGCGTGATCGGTGCGACGCGCCGCGTTTCAGGGCGGAACCACGCTTTGGCTTCCTGGACTTCCGGCAGGTTATCGGTCAGTACGTCGATACGGCGATGCATAAAAATCCCGTCGACAACCTCTGCGGAGTACGCGTCGGCGGGATTACCGCGCACGAAATCGGCCAGCAGATTGCCGGAAAGAGAGCTGTCAGCGAGATGAGCAAGATGCAGGTGAGCGAGAAAATTCATGCGTTTTATTTGTCCAGGGGCGGCTAGTTGTTGCAGCAAAAGGGTGTGAGCACTAGACTATGCCGCCTGTTTTTAAGTCACGAGTATACGTCATGCGCGTCGCCGATTTCTCCTTTGAACTACCTGAATCCCTGATTGCTCACTACCCAATGCCTGAGCGCAGTAGCTGTCGTTTGCTGTCACTGGATGGGCCGACGGGCGAGCTGACGCACGGTACTTTCACCGATTTGCTCGACAAGCTCAACCCTGGCGATCTGCTGGTCTTTAACAATACCCGCGTGATCCCGGCGCGTCTGTTTGGCCGTAAAGCCAGCGGCGGCAAGATTGAAGTGCTGGTCGAACGTATGCTTGATGATAAACGTATTCTGGCACATATTCGCGCCTCTAAAGCGCCGAAGCCGGGTGCAGAGCTGCTGCTTGGCGATGATGAGAGCATCCGTGCAACCATGACCGCGCGTCACGATGCGCTGTTTGAGGTGGCGTTCAATGACGAGCGCACGGTGCTCGACATTCTGAATGCGATCGGCCATATGCCGCTGCCCCCTTACATCGAGCGCCCGGACGAAGAGGCTGACCGCGAGCTGTACCAGACCGTCTATAGCCAGAAGCCTGGCGCGGTCGCCGCGCCGACGGCGGGCCTGCATTTTGATGAACCGCTGCTGGAAAAATTGCGCGCGAAAGGCATCGAGATGGCCTTCGTGACCCTGCATGTCGGTGCGGGTACGTTCCAGCCGGTGCGCGTGGACAGCATCGAAGACCACATCATGCACTCCGAATATGCCGAAGTGCCGCAAGAGGTGGTAGATGCTGTTCTGGCCGCCAAAGCACGCGGTAACCGCGTTGTGGCAGTGGGCACCACGTCGGTACGCTCCCTTGAGAGCGCCGCGCAGGCCGCCAAAAATGACCTGATTGAGCCTTTCTTTGGCGATACGCAGATCTTTATCTACCCGGGCTATCAGTACAACGTGATTGATGCCCTGGTAACCAACTTCCATCTGCCTGAATCAACGCTGATTATGCTGGTGTCCGCTTTTGCGGGTTATCAGCACACCATGGCGGCGTACAAGTCTGCGGTAGAACAAAAATATCGCTTTTTTAGCTACGGGGACGCGATGTTTATCACGTACAATCCGCAGGCTTTGAATGAGCGTGTCGGGGAATAAGTCCGCGGCACCGTTTTACAACGTTGGACTGTTTTTCTGACGTCGGAGAAAAAATGAAATTTGAACTCGATACCACCGATGGTCGCGCACGTCGCGGCCGCCTGGTGTTTGATCGCGGCGTGGTGGAAACCCCCGCGTTTATGCCTGTGGGCACCTACGGCACCGTAAAAGGGATGACGCCGGAAGAAGTGGAAGCCACTGGCGCACAGATTATCCTCGGCAATACCTTCCACCTGTGGCTGCGTCCTGGCCAGGAGATCATGAAGCTGCACGGCGATTTGCATGACTTCATGCAGTGGAAAGGCCCGATCCTGACCGACTCCGGTGGTTTCCAGGTCTTCAGCCTGGGCGACATCCGTAAGATCACCGAGCAGGGCGTACACTTCCGTAACCCGATCAACGGCGATCCGATTTTCCTCGATCCTGAAAAGTCTATGGAGATTCAGTACGATCTCGGCTCTGATATCGTGATGATCTTCGACGAATGTACGCCATACCCGGCCGACTGGGATTACGCGAAACGCTCCATGGAGATGTCGTTGCGCTGGGCGAAGCGTAGCCGTGACCGCTTTGACTCCCTGCAGAACAAAAATGCGCTGTTCGGTATTATCCAGGGCAGCGTTTACGAAGATTTACGCGATATCTCTGTTAAAGGTCTGGTAGAGATAGGTTTTGATGGCTACGCTGTCGGCGGTTTGGCTGTGGGTGAACCGAAGGAAGACATGCATCGCATTCTGGAGCATGTCTGCCCGCAAATCCCGGCAGATAAACCCCGTTACCTGATGGGTGTGGGTAAACCTGAGGACCTGGTTGAAGGTGTGCGCCGCGGCATTGATATGTTCGACTGCGTTATGCCAACCCGCAACGCGCGTAACGGTCATCTGTTTGTGACCGATGGCGTGGTGAAAATCCGTAACGCGAAGCATAAGAGTGACACCAGCCCGCTCGATTCCGAGTGCGATTGCTACACCTGTCGCAATTATTCTCGCGCGTACCTGCATCATCTTGATCGTTGCAATGAGATTTTGGGCGCGCGTCTCAATACCATTCATAATCTTCGTTATTATCAGCGCTTAATGGCTGGTTTACGCAAGGCTATTGAAGAGGGTAAATTAGAGAGCTTCGTGACCGATTTTTACCAACGTCAGGGTCGAACCGTTCCACCTTTGAACGTTGATTAATTTTAATAATGAGGGAATTTGAATGAGCTTTTTTATTTCTGATGCGGTAGCGGCAACAGGTGCTCCGGCGCAGGGCAGCCCGATGTCTCTGATTCTGATGCTGGTTGTGTTCGGTCTGATCTTCTACTTCATGATCCTGCGCCCACAGCAGAAGCGTACCAAAGAGCACAAAAAGCTGATGGACTCCATTGCCAAAGGTGATGAAGTGCTGACCAACGGTGGTCTGGTCGGTCGCGTAACCAAAGTGGCTGAAAGTGGCTACATTGCTATTGCCCTGAACGACACCACTGAAGTGGTTATCAAACGTGACTTCGTAGCTGCCGTTCTGCCGAAAGGCACCATGAAGGCGCTGTAATCCCAACTTTTCCCAAAGGGAACTGCCGTGTTAAACCGTTATCCTTTGTGGAAGTACATCATGCTGGTCGCCGTGATTCTCGTCGGCCTGCTGTACGCGCTTCCCAACCTGTATGGTGAGGATCCGGCTGTTCAAATCACTGGCGCGCGCGGTGTCGCCGCCAGTGAGCAAACGCTGATCCAGGTCCAGAAATCGTTACAAGAAGAAAAAATTACCGCTAAGTCTGTGGCTCTGGAAGAGGGCGCAATTCTTGCTCGCTTCGACACCACCGACACGCAGCTCCGCGCTCGCGAAGTGCTGATGGGCGTGCTGGGTGATAAATACGTCGTGGCGCTTAACCTTGCTCCTGCAACCCCGCGTTGGCTGGCTGCGTTGAATGCAGAGCCAATGAAACTCGGTCTTGACCTGCGTGGCGGTGTTCACTTCCTGATGGAAGTGGATATGGATACCGCGCTCGGCAAACTGCAGGAACAAAACATCGACAGCCTGCGCAGCGATCTGCGCGAAAAAGGCATTGCTTACACTACCGTTCGTAAAGAAGATAACTACGGTATGAGCATCACGTTCCGCGACAGCGCGGCGCGCGATCAGGCTGTAGATTACCTGACTCAACGTCACCGTGACCTCGTGATCACCTCTCAGGGCAGCAACCAGCTGCGCGCGGTGATGACCGATGCTCGCCTGAAAGAAGCCCGTGAATACGCCGTTCAGCAGAACATCAATATTCTGCGTAACCGTGTAAACCAGCTGGGGGTTGCTGAGCCACTGGTACAGCGTCAGGGTGCTGACCGTATCGTGGTGGAACTCCCGGGTATTCAGGACACGGCACGTGCGAAAGAGATTCTGGGGGCAACTGCTACGCTGGAATTCCGTCTGGTTAACTCCAACGTCGATCAGTCCGCTGCCGCCGCTGGCCGTATTCCGGGCGATTCGGAAGTGAAACAGACCCGCGAAGGTCAGCCAGTTGTGCTGTACAAACGCGTGATCCTGACCGGTGACCACATCACCGACTCCACATCCAGCCAGGACGAATACAACCAGCCGCAGGTTAACATCTCGCTGGATAGCGCGGGTGGTAACATCATGTCTAACTTCACCAAGGACAACATCGGTAAACCGATGGCGACCCTGTTCGTGGAGTACAAAGACAGCGGTAAGAAAGATGCAAACGGCCGCGCGGTGCTGGTGAAAGAGGAAGAGGTGATTAACATCGCCAACATCCAGTCTCGTCTGGGTAACAGCTTCCGCATCACCGGTATCAACAACCCGAACGAAGCGCGTCAGCTTTCACTGCTGCTGCGTGCCGGTGCGCTGATTGCACCGATTCAGATTGTTGAAGAACGTACCATTGGTCCAACGCTGGGGATGCAAAACATCAAGCAGGGTCTGGAAGCGTGTCTGGCCGGTCTGGTGGTCTCCATCCTCTTCATGATCTTCTTCTATAAGAAGTTTGGTCTGATTGCGACAAGCGCACTGGTTGCGAACCTGGTGCTGATTATCGGCATCATGTCTCTGCTGCCGGGGGCGACGCTGACCATGCCGGGGATTGCCGGTATCGTCTTAACCCTTGCGGTGGCGGTCGACGCCAACGTACTGATAAACGAACGTATCAAAGAAGAGTTAAGCAACGGTCGCTCTGTTCAGCAGGCGATTGACGAAGGCTACAAAGGGGCATTCAGCTCCATCTTCGATGCGAACGTAACAACACTGATTAAGGTTCTTATCCTGTATGCAGTGGGGACTGGCGCTATCAAAGGCTTTGCGATCACCACCGGTATCGGTGTTGCAACGTCAATGTTTACCGCTATTGTCGGCACCCGTGCCATCGTGAACCTGCTGTATGGCGGCAAGCGCGTCAAAAAGCTGTCTATCTGAGGAGTGCGTTGTGGCACAGGAATATACTGTTGAACAATTGAACCACGGCCGTAAAGTCTGGGACTTTATGCGCTGGGACTACTGGGCTTTCGGCATTTCAGGTTTACTGCTGATCCTCTCCCTTATCGTGATGGGCGTGAAAGGCTTTAACTGGGGTCTTGATTTCACCGGTGGTACGGTAATTGAGATCTCCCTGGAAAAACCGGTCGATATGGACCAGATGCGCCAGTCTCTGCAGAAAGCGGGCTTTGAAGAGCCGTTGCTACAGAACTTCGGCAGCAGCCGTGACATCATGGTGCGTATGCCGCCGGTGCACGATGCGAACGGCAGCCAGGAGCTGGGCAGCAAGGTTGTTAACGTGGTTAACGAAACAACCAACCAGCATGCGACGGTTAAGCGTATCGAGTTCGTCGGGCCAAGCGTAGGTGCTGACCTGGCGCAAACTGGTGCGATGGCGCTGCTGGTGGCTTTGATCTCCATTCTGGTGTACGTCGGTTTCCGCTTTGAGTGGCGACTGGCGGCGGGTGTGGTTATCGCCCTGGCGCACGACGTGGTGATCACCATGGGCATACTGTCTCTGTTCCACATTGAGATTGACCTGACAATCGTGGCATCCCTGATGTCCGTTATCGGTTACTCACTGAACGACAGTATCGTGGTATCTGACCGTATTCGTGAAAACTTCCGTAAGATCCGTCGCGGTACGCCGTACGAAATCTTTAACGTGTCGTTGACCCAGACGCTGCACCGTACGTTGATCACATCCGGAACCACCTTGATGGTGATCCTGATGCTGTTCCTCTTCGGTGGCCCGGTACTGGAAGGCTTCTCGCTGACCATGCTGATCGGTGTCTCTATCGGTACGGCTTCGTCTATCTACGTCGCCTCCGCACTGGCACTGAAACTTGGCATGAAGCGCGAGCACCTGCTCCAGCAGAAAGTCGAGAAAGAAGGGGCGGATCAGCCGTCTATTCTGCCGTAAGACGACGTGTCGTTCGTTCCTGAAATCCCGGTCTGTTGACCGGGATTTTTTTTATCTGCTCCTGCCAAACACTCCTGACAGTATGCTGTCAGGAGCCCTGTCGTAGACTCTTTTCGAACCCAAACAACAGGCAGGAGGATGTATGAAGAGTGTAATTAACTGGTTTGAAATTCCGGTCGCCGATATGGATCGCGCTATCAAATTTTATGAGCCCGTGATGCAGGTACAGCTGAGACGAGAGAAGATGGATGTGGCTGAGTTAGCCGTTTTCCCGCATGACGATCCGGCCACCGGCGGCGCGCTGGCAAAATTTGAGGGCATTACACCGTCCGTACAGGGCGCTATTATTTACCTGCATACTGACAACCTGGCGGCAACGCTCGATCGCGTCGCGTCTGCGGGTGGCGAGTGCGTGTTTGGCCCGCTGGAATTGCCGCGTGGCATTGGCACCATAGCCTTGTTTACCGACAGCGAAGGTAATCGCGTCGGCCTCCATCAACCTGCCTGAGAGCTGAATACGATATGACCCGACGCGCTGACCGTTTGTTTCAGATTGTGCAGATCCTGAGAGGCAGGCGTCTGACAACGGCAGCGCATCTGGCGGACAGGTTGAGCGTATCGGAACGGACCGTATACCGTGATATCCGCGACCTGTCGCTTTCCGGCGTGCCGGTGGAAGGGGAGGCGGGAAGCGGCTATCGGCTGATGTCGGGTTTTGACTTACCTCCACTGATGCTGACGAACAAAGAATCTGAAGCGCTGATGGTCGCCATCCGTCTGCTGAAAACCTGGGGAGGCGACTCGCTCTCGCGTGAGCTTGAGTCGGCGCAGGAGAAGGTACTGGCGATCCTGCCCGAGGAGAGCCGACGTAAGGCGGAGCAGACGCGAATATATGCGCCGGATATTGCGCTTCAGCCGCATTCGCGCAGCGACTTTGATGTTATTCATCAGGCTATTTCTGCCCAGTGCGTACTGGCGCTGCATTATCGTGATGAAGCCGGGCATCTGACATGGCGCGACATTCAGCCGCTGGGGCTGTTCTTCTGGGGAGAGCATTGGCTGCTGGCCGCGTGGTGTGAACGGCGTGATGACTACCGCTGCTTCCGGCTCGACAGGTGTCTGAATATTACGCTCACGCAGAGGCGTTTTAGCGAAAGCGCGGAGCGATCGCTGGCGGATTTTCTGCGTAAGGTGAAGCAATAAAAAAGCCAGCATATCAGCTGGCTTTGTCCGTTTTTGCCTTCTTTCACATCAGAAGTTGTAACCGACAACCAGGTAACCACCCCAACCGGTAGAACGTACGCTGAAGTCGCCATTGCCGAAGTTCAGGCTTGCGTCATCGTTCCACTGACCGCCGTTGTGCCAGTAACGCGCAACAACGGAGTAGTGCCAGTGATCGTAGTTCAGCGCCAGGATGTGGCTGGAGGCGATGGAGTCGTTGGTTCGCGCTTTCTTACCGTTCAGATCACGGAAGTCGTTGTCGCCCAGGTCTGAACCCCAGTCAAAGTTGGTGAAACCGATATAGCTCAGGTTACCGCCCCACAGCTGGGTAATTGGCACAAAGTATTTCACTTTGAAACGGTAGCCATCCCACTCGTTTTCGTTCGCGGCACCGTAGTTCTGCCACTGGTATTTCGCATAGACGTTCAGGGACAGGCTCATTGGCAGACCGGTATCGATGTCGGTACCCAGACCCATATACCAGGTGCTCTGACGACCGGACGCGTTACGGCCCATGTCGTAGATGTAGTTGTTCGCGAAGTACCACTCTTTGAATGGACCAAACGCCAGGCTGGTGCCCGTCAGCTTATCAATGGAGAAGCGGGGTTCGATCTCCATGAACAGGGGTGAACCGTGGTTCCAGATACCTTTCGCATCGGTGTTACCGCCGAAGAAGACCGGTGCATCCATATAGCCGTAGAAATCGAACCAGTCTTTCTTGGCGAAGGCTTCGTACTCCAGGTAGGTATCGTTGCGGATCTGTGGTCCGAAACGGGTGTGATAGCTGCCGACCACGTTAACGCTCTGGTGCCACCAGTCGGAGAGGTATTGTGGTTTATCGTTTTCCGCTGCGTTAACAGTGAAAGTGGAGGAGAGTGCCAGCACGGCGCCAGCCGCGAGTAATGTTTTTTTCATAATCATGCCACTGATTGAAATTCCCTTCCGGGAGTGAAAAATGCGCGAATTGCGTTTCTAAATATTTCGTGTTTCTGCGGAGCCTATTATAGGAATCCTTGCTCACAAAAATATGTGTTGTTTCACATATCTCTCACACGCGTAATCGATTGCGTTCACGTTTGCGTACTTTAAACGGCGGGGATTGTAGCGGCAATGATTTCTGTTGCCAATCTTTGCGGATTGTAAATGTTAGCGGAGTGACATTGCACTCCGCTGAAAGGGGATTACTGCGCGGCGGGCTGGATATCGTGAATGCGGATGAAACCTAACTGATCCGGCGTAAGTCCGTTCAGCTGGATCGGAATGTCAACATCGCTCGGGGCCAGCACGCTGGCGGGTGCGGTGAACAGCTGGCTCTTCACGTTCACTTCCTGATAGTTCTCGGTGGTGCCCTGAATCTGCCCCCACTCGACGGTGCCGCTAAAGGCTGGCAGAGGATCGTTGGATTCCCCCTGAATGCGTAATGTTGCGCGAGTACCATCCGCATTGGCCGCCACGTTAACCAGCGACATTTTCAGCGTGCCAATCTGGCTGTTAAGGCGCGCCGGGGTGTTAGACCCGGGCAGCAGATAAACCCCGCTGCTGGATTTGGCATTCAGCGCGTTTTGCTGGGTGATCTTCACGGTTTCTTTGTTCAGTTTGTCCATCGCGGTATTGAGCGTATTCACGCTTTGTTTCATTTGACGGACTTCGGTTTGCTGTGCACAGGCGCTAAGGGTAAACAGACTCCCCACCAGCAATATTTTCAGGTAACGTCTTGTCATTGCGTTTATTTCCTTGAAATAACGGATCTCCGTAATGGTAGCCAGCATCGCATCAACAGGCATAGATCCTTTGTCTCAAAAAGCTCTTCCTTTGTTGTCAGGCCAGATCAGGGTAAAATGAAAATCAGTTAACCACATAACAGGGATACCGTATGCATTGCCCATTCTGCTCCGCTGTGGATACCAAAGTTATCGACTCTCGCCTTGTGGGCGAAGGGTCTTCCGTACGCCGCCGCCGGCAATGTCTGGTGTGCAACGAGCGTTTCACGACCTTTGAGGTTGCAGAGCTGGTAATGCCGCGCGTGGTAAAAAGTAACGACGTGCGTGAGCCGTTTAACGAAGAGAAACTGCGCAGCGGGATGCTCAAGGCGCTGGAAAAACGCCCTGTCGGTGCAGATGACGTCGAAATGGCGTTAAACCACATAAAATCTTACCTTCGTGGTTTGGGTGAGCGCGAGGTGCCAAGCAAGATGATTGGCAACCTGGTGATGGAGCAACTGAAAAAGCTCGATAAGGTCGCCTATATCCGCTTCGCCTCTGTGTACCGCAGTTTCGAAGATATCAAAGAGTTTGGCGAAGAGATCGCCCGCTTACAGGATTAAGCTCATGCAGGATGAGATTTACATGGCGCGAGCCATGAAGCTGGCGCAGCGCGGTCGTTTTACCACCCATCCCAACCCTAACGTCGGGTGCGTCATTGTCAACGATGGCGAGATCGTGGGCGAAGGGTTTCACTACCGTGCCGGTGAGCCCCATGCCGAAGTTCATGCCCTGCGCATGGCCGGCGAAAAGGCGCGCGGTGCAACGGCCTACGTGACGCTGGAACCCTGCAGCCACCACGGCCGTACCCCGCCGTGCTGCGAAGCACTGATTGCAGCGGGTGTCGCGCGCGTTGTCGCGGCGATGCAGGATCCCAATCCGCAGGTTGCCGGACGCGGCCTGTATCGACTGCAGCAGGAAGGGATTGACGTCAGTCACGGTCTGATGATGCAGGATGCAGAAGCGATCAACAAAGGCTTCCTGAAGCGCATGCGCACCGGGTTCCCGTACATTCAGCTTAAGCTTGGGGCCTCACTGGATGGTCGCACGGCGATGGCGAACGGCGAGAGCCAGTGGATCACCTCTGCGCAGGCAAGGCGCGATGTGCAACGTCTGCGCGCGCAAAGCCATGCTATCCTCACCAGCAGTGAAACGGTTCTGGCTGATAATCCTGCCATGACCGTGCGCTGGGATGAACTGAATGCCGATACCCAGGCGTGCTACCCGCAGGAAAACCTGCGTCAGCCGCTGCGTATTGTCATCGATAGCCAGAATCGCATCACGCCTGCGCACCGCATCGTGCAACAGCCGGGCGAAACCTG
Source organism: Enterobacter sp. R-25 (assembly GCF_049913205.1). NCBI lineage: Bacteria > Pseudomonadati > Pseudomonadota > Gammaproteobacteria > Enterobacterales > Enterobacteriaceae > Enterobacter > Enterobacter sp. R-25. The sequence continues at coordinate 988,351 of NZ_CP183982.1, forward strand.
GATTGCACGCACGCAGGACGATGCGCGTGAATGGCCGCAAGGCGTACGCAGCATCATGGTGCCAGAGCATAACGGGCACCTCGACTTAGTGGTGCTGATGATGCTGCTTGGTAAGCAACAGGTGAACAGTATCTGGGTAGAAGCGGGGCCGACGCTGGCCGGCGCGCTGCTGCAGGCCGGGCTGGTGGATGAGCTGATTGTCTACGTAGCACCTAAACTGTTGGGTAACGATGCGCGTGGTCTGTTTGTGCTGCCGGGTCTTGAAAAACTTGGTGATGCACCGCAACTCAAATTTAGCGAGATTCGTCCGGTGGGTCCGGATGTCTGTCTCCATTTAACGCCAGCGTAATTGCTCCTGAAATAGGGAAGCAGTGCGCAAAGTATTATGATAAAATCCGCCCCCCTGCGGGGCCAAATGAACCCGTAAAGGAAGAGTATGAACATTATTGAAGCTGCTGTAGCTACCCCGGACGCTCGCGTCGCCATCACCATTGCGCGTTTCAACAACTTCATCAACGACAGCCTGCTGGAAGGTGCCATTGACGCCCTGAAACGTATCGGCCAGGTTAAAGATGACAACATTACCGTTGTTTGGGTTCCAGGTGCTTATGAACTGCCACTGGCAGCGGGCGCGCTGGCGAAAACCGGTAAATACGACGCGGTGATTGCGCTGGGTACCGTTATTCGTGGCGGCACTGCACACTTCGAATACGTTGCAGGCGGTGCAAGCAATGGTCTGGCACACGTTGCGCAGGATGCAGAAATTCCTGTCGCGTTTGGCGTGCTGACTACCGAAAGTATTGAACAAGCCATTGAGCGCGCTGGTACCAAAGCCGGTAACAAAGGTGCAGAAGCTGCACTGACCGCGCTTGAAATGATCAATGTGTTGAAAGCCATTAAGGCCTGATTTTTTTGTAAGGGGAATTCCGTGAAACCTGCTGCTCGTCGCCGCGCCCGTGAATGTGCCGTCCAGGCACTTTACTCCTGGCAGTTGTCCCAGAACGACATCGCTGATGTTGAATACCAGTTCCTGTCAGAACAGGACGTGAAAGACGTTGACGTTCTGTACTTCCGTGAACTGCTGTCGGGAGTGGCGACTAATAGCGCGTATCTCGATGGTCTGATGAAGCCATACCTGTCCCGTCTGCTCGAAGAGCTGGGTCAGGTTGAGAAAGCAGTGTTGCGTATCGCGCTGTTTGAGTTGTCTAAACGTGATGATGTGCCGTACAAAGTGGCCATCAACGAAGCGATCGAACTGGCGAAAACCTTCGGTGCTGAAGACAGCCATAAATTTGTAAACGGCGTGCTGGATAAAGCCGCACCTGCGATCCGTCCCCACAAAAAGTGATTCGCAAACCGGAGTTTTGCATTGCCTGCCGGGCAGTGCGGCTCCGGTTTTTTTATTTAATTTGCTGAGGCATAACGTATGGCATGCGGCGAATTCTCCCTGATTGCCCGTTATTTCGACCGTGTCAGAACCTCTCGTCTTGATGTTGAAACCGGCATTGGCGATGACTGTGCACTTCTCAATATTCCCGAAAAACAGACGCTGGCAATCAGCACCGACACCTTAGTGTGCGGACGTCATTTTTTACCTGATATTGATCCCGCCGATCTGGCGTATAAAGCGCTGGCGGTCAACGTAAGCGATTTAGCGGCCATGGGCGCCGATCCCGCGTGGCTGACGCTGGCGTTGACGCTGCCCGAGGTGGACGAAGACTGGCTTGAAGCCTTTAGCGATGCGCTGTTTGATCAGCTCAACTACTACGATATGCAGCTGATTGGCGGTGACACCACTGCCGGGCCGCTGTCGATGACGCTTGCGATCCACGGCTATGTCCCGCTGGGCCGGGCGCTGAAACGCTCGGGCGCAAAGCCGGGTGACTGGATCTACGTGACCGGCACGCCGGGCGACAGCGCCGCAGGGCTGGCGATCCTCCAGGACCGCTTACGCGTCAAGGATGCCGACGATGCGGCATATCTGGTGAAACGCCATCTGCGCCCAACGCCGCGTATTTTGCACGGCCAGGCGTTGCGCGAGCGGGCAAGCTCGGCTATCGACCTCTCTGACGGGCTTATCTCCGATCTCGGCCATATTCTGAAAGCCAGCGGTGTGGGCGCGCGCGTAGATCTGGATCTGTTCCCGCTGTCAGAGCCATTGCTTCGCCATGTGGAACCCGAGCAGGCTCTGCGCTGGGCGCTCTCCGGCGGCGAAGATTATGAGCTGTGCTTTACCGTACCGGAGCTGAACCGGGGAACGCTGGACGTGGCGCTAGCTCACCTTGGGGCGAAGTTTACCTGTATCGGACAGATTATGCCGGAAAGCGAAGGGCTGAAATTTGTGCGTGATGGCGCGCCGGTTACGCTTGACTGGAAGGGTTACGACCACTTTGCGTGATTCGTCTGCCGGGTAGCGCTGCGCTTACCCGGCCGAGGGGTTTTGTTCCCTCTCCTTTTGGGAGACGGGCAGGGCGAGGGCTTACTTAAACCCTACCACCGGATGCTGCTGGTACGGCGTTTCCAGCTCGGCGACTTGCTCAGGCGTCAGCGTTAAATCAACGGCACTCAACAACTCATCCAGCTGTTCTTCCCGCGATGTACCGATAATCGGTGCCGCGACTCCGCGTTTGCTCAGCAACCACGCCAGCGCTACCTGCGCACGCGTGGCACCGGTATCATCGGCAATCCCCGCTAAACGCTCGGCGATCAACGCATCGCTGGCTTCTGTACCTTCGTATAAGGTTTTACCGAACGCATCCGACACCGAGCGGGCAGTGGTCTCTCCCCATGGTCGGGTGAGGCGTCCGCGCGCCAGGGGACTCCATGGGATCACCGCTACACCTTCCTGATAGCAGAGCGGCAGCATCTCGCGCTCTTCTTCACGATAGATAAGGTTGTAGTGATCCTGCATGGTGACAAACCGTGCCCAGCCGTGCTGCGCCTGAAGATCAAGCGCTGAGGCAAACTGCGAAGCGTGCATAGACGATGCGCCGATGTAACGCGCCTTCCCGGCCTTAACCACATCGTTAAGGGCTTCCAGCGTCTCTTCAATCGGCGTGTTGTAATCCCAGCGGTGGATTTGTAGCAGGTCGACATAATCCATATTCAGACGCCGGAGGCTGTCATCAATGGATCGCAGGATTTGCGCACGGGAAAGGCCTTCAGGCAAATCACCCACCTGGTGATATACCTTGGTGGCGACGACCACATCGTCACGGCGGGCAAAATCGCGCAGGGCGCGGCCGACAATTTCTTCGCTGCTGCCGTCGGAGTAACTGTTGGCAGTATCAAAAAAGTTAATCCCGCCGTCGAGTGCGCGTTTGATGATAAGGCGGCTGCTCTCTTCCGGCAGCGTCCAGGCGTGATTTCCCCGGTCTGGCTCGCCAAAGGTCATGCATCCCAGGCAAAGTCGGGAAACCTGAAGGTCTGTTTTTCCTAATGTCGTGTATTGCATGGTTCCGCTCCTGCTTTTTTAAACAATACGTTTAAGCATAGCAGGAGCGGAAAAGGGGAGGGATCAGGCAAGCCAGGAACGGATTTTCGACTCAATGCCGGACGCATCCAGGCCAATCGCCGCACGGGCTTCGTCCTGCGTACCTTGCGGAATGAAATGATCCGGCAGACCAAGGTTCAGTACCGGCACGGCTTTACGGTTAGCCATCAGCACTTCGTTTACGCCGCTGCCCGCACCGCCCATGATGGCGTTTTCTTCCAGCGTGACCAGCACGTCATGAGATTCCGCCATGCTCAGGATCAGGGCCTCGTCGAGCGGCTTCACAAAGCGCATATCCACGAGGGTCGCATTCAGCGTTTCAGCCACTTTCGCGGCCTCCGGCATCAGCGTACCAAAGTTCAGGATCGCCACTTTCTCACCGCGACGCTTCACCAGACCTTTACCTATCGGCAGTTTTTCCAGCGGCTGCAGTTCAACGCCGACGGCATTGCCGCGCGGGTAGCGCACCGCACTAGGGCCATCCTGATAGTGGTAGCCGGTAAACAGCATCTGACGACATTCGTTCTCATCGCTTGGCGTCATGATGACCATATCCGGGACGCAGCGCAGGAACGACAGGTCAAATGCCCCCTGGTGCGTCTGGCCGTCAGCACCCACAATGCCTGCGCGGTCAATAGCAAACAGGACCGGCAGCTTCTGGATGGCAACGTCATGGATCACCTGGTCGTAGGCGCGTTGCAGGAAGGTGGAATAAATGGCGACAACCGGGTTATAACCGCCAATCGCCAGGCCTGCCGCGAAGGTCACCGCGTGCTGCTCGGCAATGGCAACGTCAAAATACTGGTCCGGGTATTTTTTGGAGAACTCCACCATGCCAGAACCTTCACGCATGGCCGGGGTGATCGCCATGAGCTTATTGTCTTTAGCGGCGGTTTCACACAGCCAGTCGCCAAAGATTTTTGAATAGCTCGGCATGCCGCCGCTGCTTTTGGGCAGGCAACCGCTGCTCGGGTCGAATTTCGGTACCGCGTGGAAGGTGATGGGATCTTTTTCCGCCGGTTCGTATCCACGGCCTTTTTTGGTCATGATATGCAGGAACTGCGGGCCTTTCAGGTCACGCATGTTTTTCAGCGTGGTGACAAGCCCCAGAACGTCATGCCCGTCCACCGGACCAATATAATTAAAGCCCAGCTCTTCAAACAGCGTACCCGGCACGACCATGCCTTTGATGTGTTCTTCGGTGCGTTTAAGCAGTTCTTTGATTGGCGGTACGCCGGAGAAGACTTTTTTGCCGCCTTCGCGCAGCGAGGAGTAAAGCTTGCCGGAGAGCAGCTGCGCCAGATGGTTGTTCAGCGCGCCCACGTTTTCGGAAATCGACATTTCGTTATCATTAAGGATAACCAGCATGTCTGGCTTGATATCGCCCGCGTGGTTCATGGCCTCAAAGGCCATTCCGGCAGTGATCGCCCCGTCGCCAATGACGCAGACGGTACGACGCTGTTTATTCTCTTTTTCGGCTGCCACCGCAATACCGATACCCGCAGAGATTGAGGTGGAGGAGTGCCCAACGCTTAATACGTCGTACTCGCTCTCGCCACGCCATGGGAACGGATGCAGGCCGCCTTTCTGACGAATGGTGCCAATTTTATCGCGACGTCCGGTCAGAATTTTATGCGGATAGGCCTGGTGGCCGACATCCCAGATGAGCTGATCGAACGGCGTGTTATAGACATAGTGTAGCGCCACGGTCAGCTCTACCGTGCCAAGCCCGGAGGCGAAATGGCCGCTGGAGCGGCTTACGCTGTCGAGCAGGTAGCGACGCAGCTCATCGCACAGCTTCGGCAGGCTCTCTTTCGGCAACAGGCGTAACTCCTGGGTGGAGTCAACTAACGCCAGTGTCGGGTATTTGGCAATATCAAAACTCATCAAAGGCTCATCGAGATAGTGTGTTTATTTATCACGCTGGATTATATAGTCCGCTAGCGCTTCCAGTGCCGAAGTATCCAGTGATTGCGCGGCCAGTTGATTCAGCGACTGGCGGGCATCCTCTATCAGATCCCGGGCTTTACGTTGGGCTTGCTCAAGACCCAGCAGGGCGGGGTAGGTACTTTTGCCAAGCTGCTGATCCGCACCCTGACGTTTACCCAATGTTGCAGTATCGCCCACCACATCCAGAATGTCATCCTGAACCTGGAATGCCAGACCGATACTTTCTGCGTATCTGTCCAGTATCGGCAGGGCTTTGCGCCCCTGTTCACCCGCGCTCAGGGCGCCCAGACGAACGGCTGCACGAATCAATGCGCCCGTTTTATGGCGATGAATACGCTCCAGCTGTTCCAGATTAACCTGACGTCCTTCCGCTTCCAGATCCAGTGCCTGACCGCCACACATACCGGCGACGCCGCTGGCCATTGCCAGTTCAGAGATCATCGACAGACGGTCACGGTCGGCCACTTCGGCCATCGGCGCATCGCTCAGAATCGAGAACGCCAGGGTTTGCAGGGCATCCCCCGCCAGAATGGCATTCGCTTCGCCAAACTTGATGTGGCAGGTAGGCTGGCCACGACGTAGATCGTCGTCGTCCATGGCCGGCAAATCATCATGGATCAGCGAGTAGGCATGGATGCACTCAACGGCGGCTGCCGGGGCATCCAGCGTGTTAGCGCTGATACCAAACATATTGCCCGTGGCGTAGACCAGAAACGGACGCAGGCGCTTTCCACCCAAGAGTGCGCCATAGTGCATGGCTTCAACCAGTGGAGTGTTCTGAAAAGGCTGTGGCTCAATAAAACGGCGCAGCGCATCGTTGGCACGCGCGACGCATGCCTGAAGCTCGTTGGCGAAATCCATTTACTCGGCGTCCGGTGTGAATGGCGTAGTTTTAGCGTCTTCGCTGTCGGACAGCAGGATCTGCACGCGCTGCTCGGCCTGCTGCAGTTTGACCTGCCCCTGGCGCGCCAGCTGCACGCCGCGCTCGAATTCATTGAGCGCCTCTTCCAGGGGTAAATCGCCGCTCTCAAGGCGGGTGACAATCTGCTCCAGCTCACTCAGCGCAGTTTCAAAACTGGCCGGTGCGTCGTTCTTCTTCGGCATAGTGAATTGACTCTTATATTCTCAGCCCCGACATGGTAACGGACTCGGGGCAATTATCAAATAACGCGCAATGTGCACAGGAGCGGCGTGAAGATGATATACTTGCGCGCCTGGATGCAGCCACGGGTGTGGGCTGCTATACACGTCATCCTTCAGGTTGTCTCTGTTTGGGCTACGTTTGCGCCTTTCCGTTACTTACTCGCGTAAGCTTGCAGGGGGCTGTGGCTCGCCGCGTTGATGCCACCTGAATGATTTTGTGTATATTTCATTTTCCATTACAAGCCTTAAGCTTGCCTAAGAAACATTGCCGCCATGAAGTTTATCATTAAATTGTTCCCTGAAATCACCATCAAAAGCCAATCTGTGCGTTTGCGCTTTATTAAAATTCTCACCGGGAACATTCGTAACGTATTAAAACACTACGACGAAACGCTCGCCGTGGTGCGTCACTGGGACCACGTTGAGGTTCGCGCGAAAGATGAAAACAAACGTCAGGATATTCGCGACGCGCTGACCCGTATTCCGGGCATTCACCATATTCTGGAAGTGGAAGACGTTCCTTACACCTCCCTGCATGACATTTTTGAAAAAGCGCTGGTGCAGTACCGCGATCAGATTGAAGGCAAAACCTTCTGCGTGCGCGTGAAGCGTCGTGGTAAGCATGAGTTTAGCTCCATTGAAGTGGAACGCTATGTGGGTGGCGGCCTCAATCAGCACGTTGAGAGCGCGCGCGTGCGCCTGACTAACCCGGACGTGACCGTTAACCTGGAGATCGAAAACGATCGCCTGCTGCTGGTGAAAGGCCGTTATGAAGGTATCGGCGGTTTCCCAATCGGCACGCAGGAAGATGTCCTGTCGCTGATCTCCGGCGGTTTCGACTCCGGTGTTTCCAGCTATATGCTGATGCGCCGCGGCTGCCGCGTACACTACTGCTTCTTTAACCTGGGCGGTGCGGCGCATGAAATCGGCGTGCGTCAGGTTGCGCACTATCTGTGGAACCGCTTCGGCAGCTCCCACCGCGTGCGTTTTGTGGCGATCAACTTTGAGCCAGTGGTCGGCGAAATCCTTGAAAAAGTGGACGACGGTCAGATGGGCGTGGTGCTGAAACGCATGATGGTGCGTGCAGCGTCCAAAGTGGCGGAGCGCTACGGCGTGCAGGCGCTGGTTACCGGTGAAGCGCTGGGGCAGGTCTCCAGCCAGACTCTGACCAACCTGCGTCTTATCGACAACGTATCGGATACCCTGATCCTGCGTCCGCTGATCTCCTACGATAAAGAGCACATCATCGATCTGGCGCGCAAAATCGGTACCGAAGATTTTGCCCGCACCATGCCGGAATACTGCGGCGTGATCTCAAAAAGCCCGACCGTCAAAGCGGTGAAGGCGAAAATCGAAGCCGAAGAAGAGAACTTCGATTTCGGCATTCTGGAGAAGGTGGTGGCGGAAGCGACCAACATCGATATCCGCGAGATTGCCCAGCAGACCGAGCAGGAAGTGGTTGAAGTTGAAACCGTCAGCGGTTTCGGTGCCAACGATGCGATTCTGGATATCCGTTCCATTGATGAACAGGATGACAAACCGCTGCAGGTTGAAGGCGTGGACGTGGTTTCTCTGCCGTTCTACAAGCTGAGCACCAAATTCGGCGATCTCGACCAGAGCAAAACATATCTGCTGTGGTGCGAGCGCGGGGTGATGAGCCGTCTGCAGGCACTGTATCTGCGCGAGCAGGGCTTTGCAAATGTGAAGGTCTATCGCCCTTAACCGTTTGCCGGGTGGCGGCTTCGCTTACCCGGCTTTCTTTACACGCTACGCTTCGTAAAAATTATAAATCCCCGCTGCCATTACTAACGACGACGCCACCTCGTAGGCTTTCTCACGCCCGACCAGCAGGTCGATAATCTTCAGTCCAAAATCGATCGCGGTACCCGGCCCCTGGCTGGTGAGCAGATTGACGCGCGGATCCCAGACCACACGTTTATCCACCCATTGCTCTTCAGGAATGGTCTCTTTCAGTCCCGGGAAACCGGTCATATTCCCGATCGGGAAAATGTTATGCGGCACCAGAACCGTGCCGGCTGCGGCACAAATTGCCGCCACGATGCGCCCCGACAGATGGAATTGCCTGACGGTTTCGACCATGAGCGGGCTGTCGCGAAAATACTCCGCGCCCTTCAGGCCGCCCGGCAGTACGATGATGTCGTAATCCCCGTCGGCCACCTGCACAAGCGGTGCATCGGCGAGGATTTTTACGCCCCGTGAACAGGTGATGGTCAGATTACCGTCGCTGGCGACGCTGGCGGTGGTCACGTTAATGCCGCCGCGCACCATCAAATCAATGGTGGTGACGGCTTCTGTCTCTTCGCTACCAGGGGCGAGGCAGATCAGTGCTGACGCGCTCATATTCACTCTCCTTACGTTTAACCAGGTCATACAGACGGGCATTTTCCGGCACGGCAATGCCGTGGGCGCGGGCGCGTTTGAGCAAATAGCCCGTGATGTAATCAATCTCTGTGTGGCGTAATGCCCGAATGTCCTGCAACATCGAGGAGATGTTTTCTGCAGTACTTTCAATTACCTGCTCAACATAATAGCGTAAATCCTCCGCCGAGGTATGCAGGCCTTCACGTTCGATAACCGAGGCGACCTCCGCGCACAGGGTGGCAATTTCCTGCGGATGATTTTTCAGTTCCCCGTTCGGGCAGTTCCACAGCGCCGTCAGCGGATTGATCACGCAGTTAACCGCCAGCTTGCGCCACAGCTGCGGGCGGATAGTGTCATGCCAGGCCACGTCCGGCAGCACCTTCTGCAGAACATCCGCCAGATAGCTGTAGTCGCCATCCTGCGTACGGGCGGGGCCCATGTGCGTTACGCCGCTGGCGACATGCACGATAATGTTGCCATCGCGGCGTGCAGCGTGCGTGGTGGTCGCCATTAACAAGGGATGCGGGATGCTTTTCAGCTCATCAATGGTTCCCATGCCGTTATGCAGCAGCAGGATGGGGGAGTCTGGGGGAAGTTGCGCGGCCAGCGTCTTTACCGCATCTGATACCTGCCATGCTTTGAGCGTGACCAGCAGCAGATCGCTTTGCGCCAGAAAATCCGGATCGTTCGCGGTGAGTGATTCGTTGAATATACTTCCGTCTTCGTCAATCAGGTTCACACTGCAATAGGGCTGGGGCACGCGCAGCCAGCCCTGTACCTCATGTCCGTGCTTGCAAAGCGCGGTCAGCCATAGCTGTCCAAGGGCTCCGCATCCGAGCACTGTAATTTTCATTGTTCCTCCTCACCTGCAACTGCGCCAGGTGTTACGGCCTAAGTATAGCGCCGTCAGCTAAGCTTCTGTTGAGTAAACCCTGTGACATCTGTGCGGTGTTTCCTCACGTGAACGGCCAGGGATAGCTGCAACTCGAATTATTTGGGGTATCTGCCTTGTAGCGGGTATTATGCAACGCAACAAAAATGAAGGGAGAAGAAAAGATGCCATCTTTCGATATTGTTTCCGAAGTTGATATCCAGGAAGTCCGCAACGGCGTTGAAAACGCAAGCCGTGAAGTTGAGTCACGTTTCGACTTTCGTGGCGTTGAGGCCACTTTCGAGCTGAACGATGCGAATAAGACCATTAAGGTCCTGAGCGAATCTGATTTCCAGGTTAACCAGCTGCTGGATATTCTGCGCGCCAAGCTGCTTAAACGCGGCATTGAAGGCACCTCACTGGATGTACCAGACGAGTTTGTGCATAGCGGTAAAAACTGGTTTGTCGAAGCCAAACTGAAGCAGGGTATTGAGAGCGCGGTTCAGAAGAAGATCGTTAAGCTCATCAAGGACAGCAAGCTGAAGGTTCAGGCGCAAATCCAGGGTGAAGAAATTCGTGTGACCGGTAAATCCCGCGATGACCTGCAGGCCGTTATGGCGCTGGTACGTGGCGGCGATCTGGGGCAGCCGTTCCAGTTCAAGAACTTCCGCGATTAAGACAAAAATGCCCGGTTTCACCGGGCATTTTTTCAGGCTTTGAGAGCCTGCTCGATTTCGAAGCGGTTAGTCACTTTACTGTCTATTTTGACGTAAGCGCTGCGCTCTTGTGGGGCAATAAGCACTTCACTTACCCCCTCTGTTGCTTCAAGACGCTGTTTTAGCGCGTCGGTAATCTCAACATCCTCAGGGATTTCGACCCGCAGACTGCTGACGTAGCGCGGCTCTTTCATGCTGCTGGCGACCAGCAGCCAGACCATCGCCAGCAGTGCGCCCGCGAGGAACACGGTTTGCGAATCAAACAGGCCGTCCACCCAGCCGCCGAGCGAGCCCCCGATAGCCACGCCGATAAACTGGCTGGTGGAGTAGATCCCCATTGCTGTGCCTTTATAGCCGGCCGGGGACTCCTTGCTAATCAGCGATGGCAGCAGGGCTTCCATCAGGTTAAAGGCCAGGAAGAAGAGCTGCACGCCGGCCACCAGTTCCCAGAAGTGCGGGCCGGATCCCCAGAGTACAATCTCGGCAATCAGCAGCACCGCCACGCAGCCAATGAAGACGCGCTTCATCTTGCGTTTCACTTCGGCGTAGATGATGAACGGCACGACCGAAACGAACGAAATCAGCATGGTCACCAGATAGATTTTCCAGTGCTCCGCAGCGGGGAAGCCCGCAGCGGCAAGCTGACCGGGAAGGGCGACAAAGGTCGACATCAGCAGGATGTGCAGACACATAATGCCGAAGTTAAGTTTAAGCAGGCGCGGTTCCACCAGCACTTTGCTGAAGCAGCCTTTCACCATCCCGGATTCACGGTTAAGGACGTGGTTTTTGCTGTCCGGCACCACCCAAAGGGTCAGCGCAATACCGACGGTCGCCAGCACGGCAATCATCCAGAACAGGGCATGCAGACCGAGTTTATGGGTGATGATAGGCCCGAGCACCATCGCAATCGCGAAAGTGACGCCAAAGCTCACGCCGATAAACGCCATCGCTTTGGTGCGATTCTGCTCACGCGTTAAGTCTGACAGCAGCGCCATCACGGCGGCGGCAATCGCGCCAGAGCCCTGCAGGGCGCGACCAAGAATAATTCCCCAGATGGAGTGGGAGAGGGCGGCTATCACGCTGCCGAGCACAAAAATAAGCAGGCCGCCGACAATCAGCGGTTTGCGACCTACCCGATCCGAGAGCAGACCAAATGGGATCTGAAATACCGCCTGAGCCAGACCGTAGATGCCAATCGCCAGGCCAATCAGCGCTTCGCTGGCACCCTGTAGCGCCATGCCGTACGTGGTCAGAACAGGCAGGACCATAAACATGCCAAGCATCCGTAGCGAGAAAACAGTCCCTAAACCCCAGGTCGCGCGCAATTCGCCTTGCGTCATTTTATAATCGTTCATTACCACCTCAATTCAAAAGCAGGCCATAGTGTAGTGCGGGGAAGGGGCGGGGTAAATAAAGGGTTATTTAACAAATATTACATGCGTTATTAATGGATTCGATGAATAAAAAAGGGTGCCGAAGCACCCTTTTATTCACCAGGTGTGACTTACCAGACGTAAGTCAGCAGGTTGTGTGAATCAGGCACCATGAAATCAACGGACATCATCACCGACAGCGAAGTGATAGCGACAATGGAGAACACGAACAGCTTACGTGCCCAGACCTTGTCATCTTCCACTTTGTAGCCGCGCAGGGCCATGCCGAGCCACCAGACGCTCACCGCAGCCGCTACCGCCAGGTATTTGTACCCGGCGTAACCGCCCAGAGAGAGCATCAGCGTTGCCACGGCAAAGGCGATGATGTACAGCGTGATGTGGTTTTTAGCCACGGAAATGCCCTTCACGACCGGCAGAACCGGGATGTTCGCTGCCTGATAATCCTTAAAGCGGAAAATCGCGATGGCATAGGAGTGCGGCATCTGCCACAGGCTAAAGATAGCCAGCAGGATCAGCGCACCGCTGTCGAACTCGTTCGTGACGGCGCAGTAGCCAATCACCGGCGGCGCAGCGCCGGAGAGAGAACCAATCAGCGTTCCGTAGACGGAGTGGCGTTTCATATACAGGCTGTAAACGCCCACATAGACGACGAACCCCATCACCCCCAGCCAACAGGCCAGAGGGTTAGCGCCAAACCACAGCAGCATAAAGCCAGCAATACCCAGCAAGGTGGCGTACACCAGCGAGACGGAAGGGGCGATCAGGCCTTTAACCAGCACCCGATTTTTAGTCCTTTCCATCTTCTTGTCGATATCCATGTCGATGTAGTTGTTAAATACACAACCGGATGCAACAACCAGCGACACACCGACCAGCGTAGCGATAAAGAGGGTGTAATCGATGCTGCCTTTAGAGGCCAGCAGGAACCCCCCAATTACGGAGATCAGGTTGCCAAAGATGATGCCTGGTTTCGTGACTTGCAGGTATTGCTTAAACATACTCGCCGCTCTTAGTGAACCATCATGTTGTAGTTAAGGTTCCACATAATCCAGATGGAACCGACTACCAGGATAGCGATGATAATCACGGTAAAGATGAAAGCCGTCATGTTCCAGCCTTCATCGGACTTGGTGTTCATGTGCAGGAAGCAAACCAGATGCACCAGAATCTGAATCACCGCGGTTACCAGGATTGCACCCAGAATAACCGGCTTAGACGCAGAACCGCTCATCACCATCCAGAACGGGATCACCGTCAGAATGATCGACAGGATGAAACCTGTCATATAGGTTTTTACGCTACCGTGGGAAGCGCCATGATCGTTTGAATGACTCATTACATCGCCCCCATCAGATATACAACAGAGAACACACAGATCCACACAACGTCCAGGAAGTGCCAGAACAGGCTCAGGCACAGGATACGCGTGCGGTTAGTGCTGGTCAGGCCACGACGGGAGATCTGGAACATCAGTACTGCCATCCAGATCAGACCAGACGTTACGTGCAGACCGTGGGTCCCGACCAGTGCGAAGAACGCAGACAGGAAGCCACTACGATCCGGCCCGAAGCCTTCCATAATCAGGTGATGGAATTCATAGATTTCCATCCCGATAAAGCCAGCACCAAACAGCCATGTCAACGCCAGCCAGGAGACAACCTGGCTCTTGTTGTTTTTGTACATGGCGATAGCCGCCATGCCGTAGGTGATGGAGCTGAACAGCAGCAGCGCGGTTTCTACCAAAACGAACGGCAGTTCAAAGATGTCCTTGCCAGCCGGGCCGCCCGCAGTGCCGTTCACCAGAACGGCATACGTTGCGAACAGACAGCAGAACAGAATGCAGTCGCTCATCAGGTAGATCCAGAAACCGAAGACTTTTGTCGGTCCTGTATCGTGGTGCGCATGTTCATGCGCGTGGGCAGTAGAGTGCGCCAAAGTATCAGTTGCCATTTTTCAGCCCCGCTTTAGAAATCTCATCGAAATGCTGGTTTTCCAGTTTTTCGACTTCACGGACTGGTACGTAGTAGTCTACGTCCTCGTCAAAGCTCTTCACAATCCAGCTGATTACGATGCCGGCGAAGCCAACAATCGCCATCCACCAGATGTGCCAGATCATTGCGAAGCCAAATACCGTTGCGAAGGCGGCAATAACAATGCCCGCACCGCTGTTTTTCGGCATGTGGATCTCTTCGTAATGAGCAGGTTGCTTGTACGCTTCACCTTTTTCTTTCATTTCCCAGAATGCGTCGCGTTCATGGACCTGCGGCACAATGGCGAAGTTATAGAACGGTGGTGGAGAAGAGGTTGCCCACTCCAGCGTACGGCCACCCCATGGGTCACCGGTCAGGTCACGGTTCTGATCGCGGTCGCGAATAGAAACGTAGAACTGAATCAGCTGAGACGCGATACCACAAGCAATCAGCACGGCACCGCCCGCTGCAACCATCAGCATTGGGTGGAACTGTGGATCAATCTGCTGGCTCAGACGACGGGTCATACCCATGAAGCCCAGCACGTACAGCGGCATAAATGCAACGAAGAAGCCGATGATCCAGAACCAGAATGCGCGTTTACCCCATTTTTCGTTCAGGGTGAAACCGAACGCTTTTGGCCACCAGTAGGTTACGCCAGCGAAGCAGCCGAAGACCACACCACCGATGATAACGTTATGGAAGTGCGCAATCAGGAACAGACTGTTGTGCAGAACGAAGTCAGCACCCGGTACCGCCAGCAGTACACCGGTCATCCCACCCACGGAGAAGGTGACGATGAAGCCGATAGTCCACAGCATTGCTGAGTGGAACACGATACGGCCCTGGTACATGGTGAACAGCCAGTTGAAGATCTTAACCCCGGTAGGGATTGCGATAATCATGGTCGTAATACCGAAGAAGGCGTTTACGTTCGCGCCAGCACCCATGGTGAAGAAGTGGTGCAGCCAAACGATGAACGACAGAACGGTAATACACACGGTTGCCCACACCAGTGAGGTGTAACCAAACAGACGTTTACGCGAGAAGGTTGCTGCGATTTCGGAGAACACACCGAAGACCGGCAGAACCAGGATGTACACTTCCGGGTGACCCCAGGCCCAAATCAGGTTGATGTACATCATCATGTTGCCACCCATATCGTTGGTAAAGAAATGGGTGCCCAGGTAGCGGTCCAGGGTCAGCAGCGCGATGGTGACGGTCAGAATTGGGAATGATGCAATAATCAGGATGTTGGCGCACAGAGATGCCCAGGTAAATACCGGCATCTTGAACATGGTCATGCCAGGGGCACGCATCTTGATAATGGTCACGAAGAAGTTGATACCGGTCAGGGTTGTACCGACACCGGAGAGCTGAAGTGCCCAAATCCAGTAATCGACGCCAACGCCCGGACTGTACTCAATTCCCGAAAGCGGCGGGTAAGCCAGCCAGCCGGTCTGCGCAAATTCGCCCACACCCAGTGACAGGTTAACCAGGATAACGCCGACAACCGTGAACCAGAAGCTCAGGTTGTTCAGGAACGGGAACGCTACGTCGCGCGCGCCGATTTGCAGCGGAACGACAACGTTCATCAGACCGATAACCAGCGGCATCGCCACGAAGAAGATCATGATAACGCCGTGGGCGGTAAAGATCTGGTCGTAGTGATGCGGCGGCAGGAAGCCGGCTTCACCCGCAGACGCGAGTGCCTGCTGGCTACGCATCATGATCGCATCCGCAAAGCCACGAATTAACATGACGATACCGACGATGCAGTACATGATACCCAGTTTTTTGTGGTCAACCGAAGTCAGCCACTCGTTCCACAGGTAGCTCCACTTACCGAAGTAAGTGATCAAGGCCAGTAAGGCTGCGCCACCGATGATAATTGCAGCAACCGTAACCACGATAATGGGTTCATGGTAGGGCACTGCATCCAGTGTCAATTTTCCGAACATTTTCTTCCTCGGCCCCTTAGTGAGCGGTTTCCGCGTGGCTCATGTCCATGCCTTCCATACCTTCGTGTGCGCTATGCTCACCTTCAGGCTGGGTCATGTCCATGCTCTTGCCGTGATCCATAAATTTGCCAATAACGTCTTTGAACAAATCGGGTTTCACGTTAGAGAAGTACTCCACCTTGTTATATTCGCTAGGTGCTGCCACTTTTTCGAACGCCGCCATGTCAGACATGGTGTTTGGAGACTGCTTCGCTTTTTCAACCCACTGGTCGAAAGCGGCACGGTCTGGCGTCGCGATAGCTTTGAACTTCATACCTGAGAAGCCCGGGCCGCTATAGCTGGCGGAGATACCATCGTAGGTGCCTGCTTCATTCGCGATCAGGTGCAGGTTAGTCTGCATACCGGCCATCGCGTAAATCTGGCTACCCAGACGTGGGATGAAGAAGGAGTTCATTACGGAGTTGGAGGTCACTTTGAACTGAACCGGAGTGTTCGCCGGGAAGGCGATTTCATTCACGGTGGCAATGCCCTGTTCCGGATAGATGAAGAACCATTTCCAGTCCATGGAGACCACTTCAATGGTAATCGGTTTTTCATCGTGAACCAGCGGCTTGCTTGGCTCAAGTGCGTGAGTGGTTTTCCATGTCAGTACGGCAAGGAACAGGATGATCAGGATAGGTACCGTCCAGACCACAGCTTCCACTTTATTGGAGTGTGACCAGTTAGGGCTATACTTCGCATCTTTATTGCTCGCACGATACTTCCAGGCGAAACCAACAGCCATCAAAATGGCTGGAATAACCACAATCAACATCAGGCCAAAAGCCGTCAATATCAGTGAACGTTGTTCCAGTCCAATCTGTCCTTTGGGGTCAAGTAGTGCAGAATCGCAGCCACTGAGTAATACAGTGCCTGCGAATAATGACAACCATCCCAAACTTTTATTGTATTTCCTGAGTCTCATTTAACGACCTCAATTCCACGGGAGTCTGGTGGCGTTTAAAGTGTGGGGGCATTTTACGGGAAGGTTACATTACTGTAAACATCATTAGACCTGTGTCAGGAAGGTGTTACCGGGTTCTGCCGCACATGTCACAAGTGTTGCAAATTATGTCGCTTTTTAAGACGTAAGCCGCATGGCATGGGCTTTATAACGAAAGGACCCCCAAGCATACCCTAAAAGGGGCAATTGGTATAACCATTGTGAAAAATAAACAAAAAATTAACAATTAATTATCAATAAAAAGACAACTAAAAAACGAAAAATCAAACTCTCTGATGCTGAATCGTTTAATGAAAAATAGCGTTCTGCAATTGACTCCAATAATTTCCGAATCCTATCCCGCACAAAACAACAAATATTTTTTTTAGCGGCTGGCGGCTATTTCACCGTTATAATTTCGGGTCGTGATTACAACGGGAAATAACCTTTCGGATTTTACTTCAGGTTAACTGCGTTTTACGCAGCGCCATGAAATCGAGCAGCCCGCCAGTCAGGATCCCGGCAACCGCCAGCAGCGCGCCGGCATCCAGCAGAAGCGCTTCGAGAGGCAGTACCAGAGAGGTGGTGGCATTAATAATGAGCACCACGAGCCACAGCACCAGGGCAAAGCAACCCGCCATTAACAGTCGTAACGCAAAACGGTAAGCGCGATGATATTCCGTGCGTGGCATAAAGTGTTCTGTTCGCTGGGTATATTCCAGCGTCTGGCGACAGACCAGTAACAATAAGAGCCCAGGCACTGCCGCTACCACGGAGAAGAGGTAGAACGTTGGCCAACCATGGGCTTCAACAAACCAGCCGGCAATCGGCCCGACATACACGCGACCAACGGCGGAAAGCGCCGAGAGCAGAGCGAACTGCGTCGCGGAAAACGATTTGTTGCACAGGGTCATCAGCAGGGCAACAAACGCCGCTGTCCCCATACCGCCGCACAGGTTTTCAAAAAACACCGCGGCGCCCATGCTGATCATATGCTTATCCGTCACCGACAGCAGCCAGTAACCGGCGTTCGATGCCCCCTGCAGGATGCCGAAGATCAGCAGTGCGCGAAAGAGCGTCAGACGCTGCATTAATACGCCGCCGTACAGGGCCCCGACAATAGTCGCAAACAACCCGAGCGTTTTGTTCACCACGCCGACTTCGCCGGCATCAAACCCGACCCCGCGAATTAAGAAGGTGGTGGTCAGGCTCATCGCGAAGGCATCGCCGAGCTTATAAAGGACGATTAACAGCAGGATAAGCCAGGCGTTGTTGCGGCCAAAGAAGTCGCGAAGAGGTTCGGCAACGGCCTGCTCCAGAGAACGTGGAACCGGGATCACATCGCTCGGTTCGGGGGCGAGCAGGGTGGCAATAATACAGGGGATCAACAGGGCGGCCATCAGCCAGTACATGCCCTGCCAGCCGAGATAACGGTCGGCCACCCACAGCGCCAGACCTCCGGATACCAGCATCCCCAGACGATAGCCCAGCACGCTAATGGCTGCGCCGGCTCCCCGCTCTTCTGCAGGCAACACGTCCGTCTTCCAGGCATCAAAAACGATATCCTGCGAGGCAGAACAGAAGGCGATTACCACCGCAAGGGCGGCCATCCAGCGAAGCTGCGTCGTGGGTTCAAGAAAGCCCATCGCCGCGATTGCGATCAGCAACAGGACCTGGGTCATCACTAACCAGCCGCGACGACGGCCCAGGAACGGCGGGGTATAACGGTCCATCACCGGCGACCACAGGAACTTAAAGACGTAAGCCTGGCCGACGAGGGAGAAGAAACCAATGGTTTTGAGATCGATATTCTCGACGGTCATCCAGGCCTGCAGCGTGCCGGAGGTGAGGGCGAGAGGTAAACCGGAGGCGAAACCAAGGATCAGCAGGATGGCTGATTTAGGTTGCTGGAAAATGCGTAAGTAATGACTCGACATGTTCATATAAAGCTGACCCGGTGAAACACCGGGTCAGGAAGCGGGATTAACGCGCGTTTTGCTTGATGAAGTCGTGGATGCTGGTGTCCTGCGCCATATCAGAAATGGTGTCAGTCAGCACGCTGTTAACCGCGTTAGCAATATTTTTGTTGGACGCCTGGAACGCGCCTTCAACAGAGTAGCTCGCACGGTAGTTTTTGGTCATCTTGTTACCGTTCTTCGCGGTCGCGATGATGGCGATATCCGCTTTGGTGGAGATGTTGTAGCGAACATTACCCTGGGACACGTCAGCGTACAGGTTGTTCACGATGATCTGCAGATCAACCGCACCGCTTGGGCCAATCATATAGCCGCGGGAAGTCATCTGTTTCTCGAGCACTTCCTGCAGCAGGAAGCGCAGGTCTCGTGAGGCGGTCAACGTCACCTGCTGGTTGTCGCGGGTCACTTTAGCCAGGGCTTGATCCTGACGCTGATCGGCACCGTTAATGCTCACGGTTACGCCCATCAGGCTAGGATCCTGCTGAGGCAGGGTAATCTTAGGGGAGACATCAATGGTTGTAGGCGGGGTAGCGCAGCCTGCCAGCATAAAAAGTGCTACCAACGGAAAGAAGAGTTTTTTTAACATTTTCAGGTTCTCAACGAATCGTAAGCATTACAGAGAAAAATTGCCGCCATCATAACATCGCTAACGGCCAGGGGAAGTGGTCAACGCATGTAAATTCATCGCCTTGTCCGAAAACTGACCAGCCCCGCCTTTTTCTCCACGCGCGAAGGTCAAAAGGTATGAGTCTCACAGTGAACTTCATTCGTCTGAATGAGAAAATAAGACGAAAGCTAAATATTTGTTGTCTTGTTGTAATGGAAACGGTAAAAGCGGCTAATATTTAAAGGGATGGGTGACATCCTGGCGTTGTCGGAGGAGTGATTTCATGATGATACGTGAACAGATAGAAGATAAATTAAGGGCAGCGTTCAACCCTGTGTTCCTCGAAGTCGTCGACGAAAGCTATCGTCATAACGTGCCGGCAGGTTCTGAAAGCCACTTTAAAGTGGTTCTGGTCAGCGATCGCTTCACGGGAGAACGTTTCCTGAACCGACATCGCTTGATCTACAGCACCTTGACGGAAGAACTCTCCACAACCGTACATGCGCTGGCATTGCACACCTATACCATTAAGGAATGGGAAGGCTTGCAGGATACGGTATTTGCATCGCCGCCGTGTCGCGGCGCAGGCACCATCGCCTGATAAATCGGATTTGCAACGGCTGGAGCTTTTCCAGTATGTTGCATACAGATTTCCTCAAAACGGCCTCCGGGCCGTTTTGTTTTGTCTGAGTTTTGAGCGGATGGTGCGTTTTTAAGGCTAAAAATAGCCTTAAAGTGTGAAAAAAGCCGCAGCAACATGCCCCAACCGTTCTCGACTCACCTAAGTGATGCCGCTATAATGCCGCGTCTTAATGAATGTCTTCGGGATGATTCTGGCGACAGGGAATGTGAATCTGCACTAAGAGAGCATCCCGGTATAACAGACAGATTCAGAGTTGACCGAGCACTGTGATTTTTTTGAGGTAACAAGATGCAAGTTTCAGTTGAAACCACTCAAGGCCTTGGCCGCCGTGTAACGATTACTATCGCTGCTGACAGCATCGAAACTGCTGTGAAAAGCGAGCTGGTCAACGTAGCAAAAAAAGTACGTATTGACGGCTTCCGTAAGGGCAAAGTACCGATGAATGTTGTTGCTCAGCGTTATGGCGCTTCCGTGCGTCAGGATGTGCTGGGTGAACTGATGAGCCGCAACTTTATTGATGCAATCATCAAAGAAAAAATTAATCCGGCCGGTGCGCCGAATTACGTTCCAGGCGAATACAAACAGGGCGAAGACTTCACCTACTCCGTAGAGTTCGAAGTGTACCCGGAAGTTGAGCTGAAAGGTCTGGAATCTATCGAAGTTGAAAAACCTGTTGTTTCCGTGACTGACGAAGACGTTGACGGCATGCTGGACACTCTGCGTAAGCAGCAGGCGAACTGGAAAGAGAAAGAAGGTGCTGTTGACGCGGAAGACCGTGTGACCATCGACTTCACCGGTTCTGTAGACGGCGAAGAGTTCGAAGGCGGCAAAGCGTCTGACTTCGTACTGGCAATGGGCCAGGGTCGTATGATCCCAGGCTTCGAAGACGGTATCAAAGGTCACAAAGCGGGCGAAGAGTTCACCATCGACGTGACCTTCCCGGAAGAGTACCACGCTGAAAACCTGAAAGGTAAAGCAGCGAAGTTCGTTATCAACCTGAAGAAAGTTGAAGAGCGCGAACTGCCTGAACTGACTGAAGAATTCATCAAGCGTTTCGGCGTGGAAGATGGTTCTGTAGCCGGTCTGCGTACCGAAGTGCGTAAAAACATGGAACGTGAGCTGAACGGCGCTGTACGTAACCGTGTGAAATCTCAGGCGATTGACGGTCTGGTAAAAGCGAACGAAATCGACGTTCCGGCTGCCCTGATTGACAGCGAAATCGACGTTCTGCGCCGTCAGGCTGCACAGCGTTTCGGTGGCAACCAGCAGCAAGCGATGGAACTGCCACGCGAGCTGTTCGAAGAGCAAGCTAAACGCCGCGTTGTTGTTGGCCTGCTGCTGGGCGAAGTGATTCGTACCCACGAGCTGAAAGCTGACGAAGAGCGTGTGAAAGGCCTGATCGAAGAGATGGCTTCTGCATACGAAGATCCATCAGAAGTGATCGAGTTCTACGGTAAGAACAAAGAGCTGATGGACAACATGCGCAATGTTGCCCTGGAAGAGCAGGCTGTTGAAGCGGTACTGGCGAAAGCGAAAGTGACCGAAAAAGCGACCTCTTTCAACGAACTGATGAACCAGCAGGCGTAATTTCGCCCCCAGGGTTTAAAGTTTGAACAAAAAACCCGTTGCCTTCCGGCGACGGGTTTTTTTTATCACGGCTTTACCCCAGGAAGAGTGCTAAAACGCCCTTTCAGTGTTAGCGTAACAACAAAAGGTTGTTATGCTTGAAATAGGGCAGTATGAACCCCATAAGTGTGTAATCACGATGATTGAGACTGGCTGATAATCCGTCCGTAAGGTTACAATCAGTACAGCAGGTGTTTTCAATTTTGATCCAGGAGACGGAAATGTCATACAGTGGCGAACGAGATAACTTTGCACCCCATATGGCTCTGGTGCCAATGGTTATTGAACAGACCTCACGTGGTGAGCGTTCTTTTGATATCTATTCCCGTCTGCTCAAGGAGCGCGTTATCTTTTTGACCGGCCAGGTGGAAGACCACATGGCTAACCTGATCGTGGCGCAGATGCTGTTTCTGGAAGCGGAAAACCCGGAAAAAGACATTTACCTGTACATTAACTCCCCGGGCGGCGTGATCACGGCAGGTATGTCCATTTATGACACCATGCAATTCATCAAGCCAGATGTCAGCACTATCTGTATGGGTCAGGCTGCATCTATGGGTGCGTTCCTGTTAACCGCAGGGGCTAAAGGTAAGCGTTTCTGCCTGCCAAATTCCCGCGTGATGATTCACCAGCCGCTGGGGGGTTATCAGGGGCAGGCGACGGATATTGAAATCCACGCCCGCGAAATTCTGAAAGTAAAAGCGCGCATGAATGAACTTATGGCGCAGCATACGGGTCAATCTCTTGAGCAGATCGAGCGCGATACCGAGCGCGATCGTTTCCTCTCTGCCTCTGAGGCTGTTGAGTACGGCTTAGTCGACTCCGTTTTGACCCATCGTAATTGATGCCCGTGACGCGAGTGTGCCGCTATACTCAGGTAGGGCGGCATGTTGCTAAAAGCAGCTTGCGTCTGAAAATGGCATTTGCGTCGTCATGTGCGGCACAAAGAACTTAAAAAGAGGTTTGGACTCATGACAGATAAACGCAAAGATGGTTCGGGCAAACTGCTGTACTGCTCTTTTTGCGGCAAAAGCCAGCATGAAGTGCGTAAACTGATTGCCGGGCCGTCCGTGTATATCTGCGACGAATGTGTTGACTTATGTAACGACATTATTCGCGAAGAGATTAAAGAAGTAGCACCTCACCGCGAGCGCAGCGCGCTGCCAACGCCGCATGAAATTCGTCATCATCTTGACGACTATGTCATCGGTCAGGAGCAGGCGAAAAAAGTGCTCGCCGTGGCGGTATACAACCACTATAAACGCCTGCGTAACGGTGATACCAGCAATGGCGTAGAACTGGGTAAAAGTAATATTCTGCTGATCGGCCCAACCGGCTCCGGTAAAACGCTGCTGGCTGAAACGCTGGCGCGTCTGCTGGATGTTCCGTTCACAATGGCCGATGCCACCACCCTGACCGAAGCCGGTTATGTGGGTGAGGACGTAGAAAACATCATCCAGAAACTGCTGCAGAAATGCGATTACGATGTACAGAAAGCGCAGCGCGGGATTGTTTACATCGATGAGATCGACAAGATCTCCCGTAAATCTGACAACCCGTCCATTACCCGTGACGTATCGGGTGAGGGCGTGCAGCAGGCGTTGCTGAAGCTGATCGAAGGTACGGTTGCAGCCGTTCCACCGCAGGGTGGCCGTAAACATCCTCAGCAGGAGTTCCTGCAGGTTGATACGTCCAAGATCCTGTTCATCTGTGGTGGTGCGTTTGCCGGTCTGGATAAAGTGATCTCTCACCGTGTTGAAACCGGCTCCGGCATTGGTTTTGGCGCGACGGTGAAAGCCTCGTCTGAAAAGCCGAACGAAGGCGAGCTGCTGTCACAGGTTGAGCCAGAAGACTTGATCAAGTTTGGTCTGATTCCTGAGTTCATTGGCCGTCTGCCTGTTGTGGCAACGCTGAACGAACTGAGTGAAGACGCGCTGATCCAGATCCTGAAAGAGCCGAAAAATGCGCTGACCAAGCAGTATCAGGCGCTGTTCAATCTGGAAGGCGTTGAGCTGGAATTCCGTGACGAAGCGCTGGACGCGATTGCCAAGAAAGCGATGATCCGTAAAACCGGTGCGCGTGGCCTGCGTTCTATCGTGGAAGCGGCGCTGCTTGACACCATGTACGATCTGCCGTCGATGGAAGATGTTGAGAAAGTGGTGATTGATGAGTCGGTCATTAGCGGCCAGACCAAGCCATTGCTGATTTATGGCAAGCCGGAAGCGCAACAGGCATCTGGCGAATAATTCACCAAATCATACAAGCAGTTAATCAAAAAGGGGGGATTTTATCTCCCCTTTTATTTTTCCGTATACGCGGCGTTGAATGTGTGGGAAACATCCCCATATACTGGATACATGTTAATGGTTATGTGAAGCACAGTGACATGACCAGTTTACCTGGCGGACACTAAACTAAGAGAGAGCTCTATGAATCCTGAGCGTTCTGAACGCATTGAAATCCCCGTATTGCCGTTGCGCGATGTGGTGGTTTATCCGCACATGGTCATACCCTTATTTGTAGGGCGGGAAAAATCTATCCGTTGCCTCGAAGCCGCCATGGATCATGATAAAAAAATCATGCTGGTGGCGCAGAAAGAAGCATCAACGGATGAGCCGGGTGTAAACGATCTTTTCACCGTCGGGACCGTGGCCTCTATTTTGCAGATGCTGAAGCTGCCTGACGGCACCGTTAAGGTGCTGGTAGAAGGCTTGCAGCGTGCGCGTATTACCACCCTGTCTGACGATGGCGAGCATTTCTCTGCCAAGGCAGAGTATCTTGAATCACCTCAGCTGGATGAGCGCGAGCAGGAAGTGCTGGTGCGCACCGCGATTAGCCAGTTCGAAGGCTATATCAAGCTGAACAAGAAAATCCCACCAGAAGTGCTGACGTCGCTGAACAGCATCGACGATCCTGCGCGCCTGGCGGACACCATCGCTGCACACATGCCGCTGAAGCTGGCTGACAAACAGTCCGTGCTGGAGATGTCCGACGTTAACGAACGTCTGGAATATCTGATGGCGATGATGGAGTCTGAAATCGATCTGCTGCAGGTTGAGAAGCGTATTCGTAACCGCGTTAAAAAGCAGATGGAGAAATCTCAGCGTGAGTACTATCTGAATGAGCAAATGAAAGCCATTCAGAAAGAGCTCGGCGAGATGGATGACGCGCCGGACGAAAACGAAGCGCTGAAGCGTAAGATCGACGCGGCGAAAATGCCGAAAGAGGCCAAAGAGAAAGCCGAAGCAGAACTGCAGAAGCTGAAAATGATGTCTCCAATGTCGGCTGAAGCGACCGTCGTGCGCGGCTATATCGAATGGATGGTTCAGGTTCCCTGGAATGCCCGCAGCAAGGTCAAAAAAGACCTGCGTCAGGCGCAGGAGATCCTGGATACCGACCACTACGGCCTTGAGCGCGTGAAAGACCGCATTCTTGAGTACCTCGCCGTCCAGAGCCGTGTGAACAAAATCAAAGGCCCGATTCTGTGCCTGGTGGGACCACCGGGGGTAGGGAAAACCTCTCTGGGTCAGTCCATCGCCAAAGCGACCGGCCGTAAGTATATCCGTATGGCGCTGGGTGGCGTACGCGATGAAGCGGAGATCCGCGGTCACCGTCGTACTTACATCGGTTCTATGCCGGGTAAACTGATTCAGAAGATGGCGAAAGTGGGCGTTAAAAACCCGCTGTTCCTGCTCGATGAGATCGACAAAATGTCTTCGGACATGCGTGGCGATCCGGCGTCTGCTTTGCTGGAAGTTCTTGATCCAGAACAGAACGTGGCGTTCAGCGATCACTACCTCGAAGTGGATTACGACCTGAGCGATGTCATGTTTGTCGCGACCTCGAACTCCATGAACATTCCGGCGCCGCTGCTTGACCGTATGGAAGTGATTCGTCTCTCCGGTTATACCGAAGACGAAAAACTGAACATTGCGAAACGGCACCTGCTGCCGAAGCAGATTGAGCGTAACGCGCTGAAAGCCAACGAGCTGACCGTTGAGGACAGCGCGATTATTGGCATCATCCGCTACTACACCCGTGAAGCGGGCGTGCGTAGCCTTGAGCGCGAAATCTCTAAACTGTGCCGTAAGGCGGTTAAACAGCTGCTGCTGGATAAGAGCCTGAAACACATCGTGATCAATGGCGACAACCTGCATGCCTATCTGGGCGTTCAGCGCTTTGACTATGGTCGCGCGGACAATGAAAATCGCGTGGGCCAGGTCACCGGTCTGGCATGGACGGAAGTGGGTGGCGATCTGCTGACCATTGAAACCGCCTGTGTCCCGGGTAAAGGCAAGCTGACCTACACCGGCTCTCTGGGTGAAGTGATGCAGGAGTCGATTCAGGCCGCGCTGACCGTGGTACGCGCGCGTGCGGAGAAATTGGGCATCAACCCTGATTTCTACGAGAAACGCGATATCCACGTGCACGTGCCTGAAGGGGCAACGCCGAAAGATGGCCCAAGCGCAGGTATTGCCATGTGTACCGCACTGGTTTCCTGCCTTACCGGCAACCCGGTGCGTGCCGATGTGGCAATGACCGGTGAGATCACGTTGCGTGGCCAGGTGCTGCCAATCGGTGGGTTAAAAGAAAAACTGCTGGCGGCACACCGTGGTGGGATCAAAACCGTATTGATCCCTTACGAAAATAAACGCGATCTGGAAGAGATTCCGGACAACGTGATTGCCGATCTGCAGATTCATCCTGTGAAGCGAATTGAGGAAGTTCTGACTCTCGCCCTGCAGAATGAACCTTCCGGAATGCAGGTTGTAACCGCAAAATAGTGACCTCGCGCAAAGAGCGTCAATAAAAGTAAGGCTGGTAAGTCATTTCGCACTTGCCAGCCTTTTTTTGTATAGCTAATTTAGATTGCTGATTAGGCCAGCCATCAACAACGGGTGTTGTAAGGTCATGGCAGGCCTGATATAACTGCTGCGCGGTCGCGTTGTGAAGGATTCAGGCGCGATATAAATTATAAAGAGAGGAAGAGAACAGTGAATAAATCTCAACTGATTGACAAAATTGCTGCTGGTGCTGATATTTCTAAAGCTGCAGCTGGACGTGCGTTAGATGCATTAATTGCTTCTGTTACTGAATCTCTGCAGGCTGGGGACGACGTTGCACTGGTAGGCTTCGGTACTTTTGCTGTTAAAGAGCGTGCTGCCCGTACTGGCCGCAACCCTCAGACCGGTAAAGAGATCACCATTGCTGCCGCTAAAGTGCCGGGTTTCCGTGCAGGTAAAGCGCTGAAAGACGCAGTAAACTGATTGCTTTCCCATCTCAGGGAAGCCGAATAGTACAAGGGCGCATCATTTGATGTGCCTTTTTTGTTTGTCCAGGCCTGATTTGTGCGAGTTTATGCGAGTTGTGGGCTGACAATCGCACCGTTTTCTTGTCACAATACGCCTTTACGCGCGACGGGCAGGATTTTCCGTTAGCGTCAGGTAACCAGTCACCTACAGCGGAGTGTTGTTACACCATGATGGACAGCTTACGCACGGCTGCTAACAGTCTCGTGCTCAAGATTATTTTCGGTATCATTATCGTGTCGTTCATATTGACCGGCGTGAGCAGTTACCTTATCGGCGGTGGCGCGAACTATGCCGCAAAAGTGAATGGCCAGGAGATCAGCCGCGGTCAGTTCGAGAATGCTTTTGCCGGTGAACGTAACCGTATGCAGCAACAGCTGGGCGACCAATTCTCTGAACTCGCGGCAAACGAAGGGTATATGAAATCCCTGCGCCAACAGACCCTGAACCGTCTGATCGACGAAGCGCTGCTGGATCAATACGCGAAAAAACTGGGCCTGGGCATCAGCGATGAGCAGGTTAAAAAAGCCATCTTATCGACTCAGGCATTCCAGTCTAACGGCAAATTCGACAATGCGCGTTACAACGGCATCATTAATCAGATGGGCATGACTGCCGATCAATACGCTCAGGCTCTGCGTAATCAACTGACAACCCAACAGCTCATCAATGCCGTCGTTGGCACTGATTTCATGCTCAAAGGTGAGACGGAAGAGCTGGCAGCCCTGGTTGCACAGCAGCGCGTGGTACGTGAAGCGACCATCGATGTGAATGCTCTGGCGGCGAAGCAGCAGGTTAGCGACGCGGACATTAACGCCTATTACGAGCAGAACAAGAGTAACTTCGTTGCTCCAGAACAGTTCCGTGTGAGCTACATCAAGCTGGATGCTGCCGCGCTGCAGGAAACAGCCTCTGACGCGGAAATTCAGTCTTATTACGATCAGCATCAGGATCAGTTCACTCAGCCGCAGCGTAACCGCTACAGCGTGATCCAGACCAAAACTGAGGCAGACGCCAAAGCCGTGCTGGATGAGCTGAATAAGGGCGCTGATTTCGCCTCCCTCGCGAAAGCAAAATCCACCGATATTATCTCTGCTAAAAACGGTGGTGATATGGGCTGGCTGGAAGAGAGCACCACGCCTGACGAACTGAAAAATGCCGGTCTGAAAGACAAAGGCCAGCTTTCGGGTGTCATTAAATCTTCCGTTGGTTTCCTGGTGGCGCGTCTGGATGACATCGAGGCCGCGAAAACCAAGCCGCTGGCTGACGTTCGCGATGATATCGCAGCGAAAGTGAAGCAGGAAAAAGCGCTGGATGCTTACTACGCGCTGCAACAGAAAGTCAGTGATGCTGCCAGCAACGACAACGAATCTCTGGCGGGTGCTGAGCAGGCTGCAGGGGTGAAAGCGGTTGAGACCGGCTGGTTCGGTCGTAACAACCTGCCGGAAGAGCTGAATTTCAAACCGGTTGCTGATGCCATCTTCAACGGTGGTCTGGTTGGCGAGAACGGCACGCCGGGCAGCAACTCTGACATCATTACCGTCGACGGCGATCGTGCGTTTGTTCTTCGCGTCAGCGAGCACAAACCAGAAGCGATTAAACCGCTGGCAGAAGTGAAAGATCAGGTGGTTGCTCAGGTTAAGCACAACAAAGCGGAACAGCAGGCAAAACTGGATGCTGAGAAGATTCTGGTTGACCTGAAAGCGGGTAAACAGGATGCGCTGAAAGCGGCAGGTCTGAGCTTCGGTGAGCCAAAAACGCTGAGCCGTACCGGTCAGGATCCTGTCAGTCAGGCAGCGTTCGGTCTGAGCCTGCCTGCGAAGGATAAACCAAGCTTCGGTACCACTACCGATATGCAGGGTAACGTCGTTCTGCTCGCACTGGACGACGTGAAAGCAGGCACGATGCCTGAAGAGCAGAAGAAAGCGATGGTGCAGGGTATTACCCAGAACAATGCCCAGATTGCTTTCGAAGCGATGATGAGCAACCTGCGCACAGAAGCCAAAATCAAGCTCGGTGACGTGATGACTCAGCAGCAATAATTACGTATTTGCTCGCATATTTTCGTAACGCTCTGCAATAACTAAAGGCCGCTTTCGCGGCCTTTTCCATTTCTGCAATCTGCCGTTTGTGCCGGGTTATAACGCTGGATATTGTGGCCTGGCTGTCAACAAACAAGGAGATAACAGCATGAAATGTGGAATCAAGGCTCTGTTCATTACTCTGGCGATTGCCACCACCGGGATTAGCGCAGGTGCGCTGGCGACGACACCTGCGGCGAAAACACCGGCGGTGCAAACCCGGCCTGACGCAGCGGCACCCGCAGCTGGCCAGACGAAAGCCACGGATGCCGGAAAAAGCGCGGATGATGACGGTACGCGAGTCAGTATCAATTCGGCATCGGCAGAGGATCTCGCCCGGGTGATGAATGGCGTAGGGCTAAAAAAAGCGCAGGCGATAGTCAGCTATCGCGAAGAGTACGGTCCTTTCAAAACGGTTGACGATCTTAAGCAAGTGCCCGGTATGGGCGGAGCGCTGGTTGAGCGCAACCTCTCACACCTGACGTTGTAATCACATAATTACTTGCACGGCGGCAAAATTTTGCCAGGATAAAGAGGTCATACCAGTCATGACCTCTTATCCTATAACAACAGTAAAGGCTATTGCGCTATGCAGACAAAAATCAAAGTACGCGGGTACCACATCGATGTTTACCAGCACGTCAACAACGCCCGTTATCTTGAGTTTCTTGAAGAAGCGCGCTGGGACGGTCTGGAAAGCAGCGAAAGCTTTCAGTGGATGACCGCGCACAACATCGCGTTCGTGGTCGTCAACATCAATATCAACTACCGTCGCCCGGCCGTGCTGGGAGATGTGCTGACCATCACCAGCCAGCTTCAACAGTTAAACGGCAAGAGCGGCGTGTTAACCCAGGCGGTGACGCTGGATCCTGAAGGCCAGGCCGTTGCCGATGCGCTGATCACCTTTGTCTGTATCGATCTGAAAACCCAGAAAGCGCTGCCGCTGGAAGGGGAGTTGCGGGAAAAACTGCAGTTGATGATCGTCTAGACGCGTTGTGTTCATGACCCGTGCTGTCGATATTCTGTTCGCCAGCACGGTCAAAGAGGCTTATTTGAGCCCGGTTTTTTTCTTCATCGCCGACATCACGCCCGCTTTATCGGCCAGATAGTGATTCAGCCCGTTTGCGCGCAGATTACAGGCCGCACACTGGCCACAACCATCACCTTTAATGCCGTTGTAGCAGGTAAGGGTTTCGCTGCGAACCATGTCCAGTTTGCCCCAGTAGTCTGCCAGCGCCCAGGTTTCCGCTTTATCAAGCCACATCAGTGGCGTTTCAAAGCGCGTCTCTTTTGCCATCCCCAGATTCACGGCGTGGTTGAGAGCCTTCACGAACTCGTCACGGCAGTCAGGGTACCCGGAGAAGTCGGTTTCACACACGCCCGTGATCACCGCTTCGGCTTTCACCTGGTAGGCGTAGATCGCCGTCAGCGTCAGGAAGAGAATGTTGCGGCCTGGCACAAAGGTGTTCGGAATGCCGCTGGCATCAGGTTCATAGTCAGGAACGGGAATACTGTCGCGGGTGAGGCTACTGACGGCCAGTTCATTTAACAGCGTAACGTCCAGCACCTTATGCGCGCGCGCGCCCAGTTTCAGCGCCAGTTCACGGGCGACGTCGATTTCAGCGCGATGTCGCTGACCATAATCGAAAGTGACACAGTGAACTTCATCGTACTGATGAAGCGCCTGAACCAGGCAGGTAGTGGAATCTTGTCCTCCGCTGAACACGACGACGGCACGTTTCATAAATCATCTCGACAGTTACGGTAAAAACATCATGTTACCGTCTGACTACGGCGACGACCAGCTTCTTCACGATTTGGGGGCCGGGAGCCAGGCTTCGGTGAAATCGAACCAGCCGCGGGTGTTAAGCCGTATGCCATTGACTCCCGGGGGCGCGCTGATTTGGTACTGGTAGTTAAACAACGGTGTCAGCACCGCGCTCTCCATGAGTTGGGTGAAAATAGCTTTCAGCCCGCGATGCCGGGCATGCTCGTCAGCCTGAGTCTGAACGGCATCCAGTGTCGCCTGCAGATGGGCATATTGCGGCGCGCTCAGCAGGTGCGGCCATAGCGCATCGCAGCGAAGCCACTGCTCAAGGGTGTATTCCGGTGCTTCGCCAATCAGCCTGTCTCCCATCATGAGGTCCGCGTCGGCAAGATGCTGACATCCGTCCCACGTTTTGGCATCGTGAAAGATGACCGTTAACGCGCAGCCCTGGCGGGAAAGATACGCTTTTAGCTGACTCGCCATGGTATGTAACTCGACGGGCAGATGGTAAATCAGGGTCAGCGTCTCAGGCAAAGGGACATCCGTGAGATCCGGCCACTCAGGAATACGCCAGCCCGGCAGCAACTCCTGCGTTGGGGTGATAAGCCCCTCATCCAGAGGAAGAGTATGCAGAAGCGTTGAGAGATGAATGATGTTGATAAGGCGTCTTGCCTGCATTTCGCTAAGACGCGGGCTGCGCTTCAGCGTGAGGTAGCAAAACCCCAGGCTGATGCTGTTACTCACCAGCCGCAAACGGGTCAGTTCGTCAGGCTCCCCGATGGCGATTTGTACCGGATGCCGGCAGCTGGTTCCAAGACCCTGATCAAATAGCTGAGGGGTGATCCAGAACTCGATGGCCTTCAGTAGCGGGTGGTTAAGGTGATACTGCTCATGGCTTTCCAGACGAACCAGGTCCGGCTTATACGCGGTGAGCCTGAAAGGTCCGCTGCCTGTCATCGGTTGTGCCGGGTGCGCCACACGGCTGCAATAGGTTGCCAGCCGATGCGCCAGCCAGTAGTCGGGCTTGTGTAAAATAAACGTCAGACACTGCGGATGGGTAACTTCAATGCGCAGCACGCTCTGAAAAAGCCTGTGCATGGCCGGGAGCGTCAACATCGCATTCAGACTCTCCTGTAACTGGGCCGTTTCGACTTTATCACCGTTATGCCAGTGAAGCGTGGAGCGAATATAAAAATGCCAGCGCAGTCCGTCCTCCGACACGTCCCAGTGATGGGCAAGATCGCCCGTCGGTTCGCTGCTGTTACCATGAAAACGCGTCAGCCCGGAAAAGACCTGTCCTGCCAGATGCTGTTCCGCCCGACCGGGTAAAAAGCCGGGATGCAGTGGATCCAGCGAGCGGTAATAGGGAATGCGCAGCGTCGGCGTATCGTTTTGCCACTGGCCGCCTAAAAACGGATGAAGCAGTGACCGCAGCTCCTCCGGTGCCAGCTGGGCCAGCTCAAGCGCGTTATGCTGCTGCCCACGCTTCAGCGCCTCTTCCATCATCGCATTGCGCAGTGACTCCGGGGTGACGTGGAAAGTCAGCTCCCCACGCTTACCGCGGCCAGACTGCGCTCGCCAGCTAAGCCAGCCCGCCTCCTGCGCCTGACGCAGTAACGTACGGACATGCCGTTCGCTGCAAAAACAGCGGGCGGCCAGCTCGCTGATGGTGGCCTGCTGCGTCGCGCCAGCGGAAGGCTGCCACAAACGGTGGTACTGGTTGAGTCGGTTAAGCTGGCGCATGAGAAACCCTGAACAATAATTATCATCTATTCACTATTACTTCCGTATATCTCACGCAATACTGATGCACAAGTTAACCGCATCACATTTCAGGAGTAATCATGGCTCGTCTCGCTGCGTTTGATATGGACGGTACGTTGTTAATGCCGGATCACCGTCTGGGTGAGAAAACCCTGAGTACTCTTAAGCGCCTGCACGAACGTGATGTCACCCTGACGTTTGCCACCGGCCGTCATGTGCTGGAGATGCGCCATTTGCTGGGGGCATTTTCCCTGGATGCTTTTCTTATTACCGGCAACGGGACGCGCATTCACTCTGTCGAAGGCGATGTTCTCCACCGTCAGGATCTCAACCCGGAAGTGGCAGATATCGTCCTGCACAGCACCTGGGACACCCGGGCCAGCGTTCACGTCTTTAACGATAACGGCTGGTTTACCGGGCATGACATTCCGGCATTGCTGCACGCCCATGTCTACAGTGGTTTCCGCTATCAGCTTATCGATCTGCGCCGTATTCCGGCTCACGCGGTGACGAAGATCTGTTTCTGCGGCGATCATGACGATCTTTGTCGCTTACGCATTCAACTGAATGACGCGTTAGGCGACCGGGCGCACCTGACCTTTTCAGCGGTGGACTGTCTCGAGGTTTTGCCGGTTGGGTGTAATAAAGGATCGGCGCTGGCGGTACTGAGCGATCACTTAGGCTTAACGATGCAGGAATGTATGGCGTTTGGCGACGCCATGAACGACCGCGAAATGCTGGGCAGCGTTGGTCGCGGTCTGATTATGGGAAATGCGATGCCGCAGTTGAAGGCAGAGCTTCCCCATCTACCGGTTATCGGGCACTGCGGTAACGAAGCAGTGTCTCATTTTTTGACGCATTGGCTGGACAACAACAACCTCCCATATTCCCCCGAATAGTGAGACCCTTCCAGCAAGCCAGACCCCGGTCTGGCTTTTTTTTATTTCACCAGCTGCGTAATCTGCGCTTTCCACGGCTCAATATCGCCGATGTTTGCCTGAACCCACTGCGCATTGTAATAGGTCTCAAGATAGCGCTCGCCGCTGTCGCAGAGCAGGGTGACGATAGAGCCGGTGCGCCCCTCTTCACGCATGCGAGCCGCAAGCTGCAGGGCTCCCCACATGTTGGTGCCGGTAGATGCACCGACTTTACGGCCAATCTGTGTCTCCAGCCAGTGCGCGGTTGCCACGCTGGCGGCATCCGGCACGCGGAGCATTTCATCCACCACGTCCGGAATGAATGAAGGCTCCACGCGCGGGCGGCCAATACCTTCAATCTTACTGCCCACCGGGCTGCGCAGATCCGCATTGCGGCTTTGCCAGTAGTCCAGGAACACCGAGTTCTGCGGATCCACCACCATCAGCTGCGTATCATAGCCCTGACAGCGGATGTAACGCCCCAGGGTGGCTGAGGTGCCGCCAGTACCGGCGCTCATCACGATGTACGACGGAACAGGGTGAGGTTCGTGGGTCATCTGGCGGAAAATACTGTCGGCGATGTTGTTATTGCCGCGCCAGTCTGTGGCTCGCTCGGCAAAGGTGAACTGATCCATATAGTGGCCATTCAGCTCACGGGCCAGCATTTCAGACGCGGCGTAAATTTCGCAGGCGCTTTCCACAAAGTGGCAGCGTCCACCGTAAAATTCGATCTGCTCAATTTTTCGTTTCGCGGTGCAGGAGGGCATCACGGCGATAAACGGCAGGCCCAGCAGGCGGGCAAAGTAGGCTTCGGATACGGCGGTTGAACCGGAGGAGGATTCAATAATCGTGGTTCCCTCCTTAATCCAGCCGTTACACAAACCGTATAAAAAGAGCGAACGCGCCAGGCGATGCTTCAGGCTACCGGTGGGATGGGTGCTTTCATCTTTCAGGTACAGCTGGATGCCAGCAAAACCCGGCAGAGCCAGGCGAATGAGATGGGTGTCCGCCGAGCGCTGATAGTCGGCATTGATTTCGCTGATGGCATGTTTAACCCAGGCGCTATTCATCGTATTTATCCGTTTGTCATTTTGTGCCCAGCATAGCGAAAAGCACAGAAAAAATTGTTGCTATATGGCCTTTAAAATAGAATGAAGGGAGAAAATTTTTCTCTGTGAGGTGGGTATGCTAGATAAAATAGACCGTAAGCTGCTTTCTTTACTGCAAAGTGACTGTACCCTCTCTTTGCAGGCACTGGCAGATGCCGTTAATCTGACCACCACGCCGTGCTGGAAGCGCCTCAAGAAGCTTGAAGATGACGGCATCCTTCTGGGGCGAGTCGCGCTTTTAGATCCCGAAAAACTGGGGCTTGGGTTGACGGCATTTGTCCTGATAAAAACCCAACATCACAGCAGCGAGTGGTACAGCCGCTTCGTAACACAGGTCTCCGAGATGCCGGAGGTGCTCGGTTTCTGGCGCATGGCGGGAGAGTATGACTATCTGATGCGCGTCCAGGTGGCAGACATGAAGCGTTATGATGATTTTTACAAGCGGCTGGTGAACAGCGTACCGGGCTTGTCGGACGTCACCTCGAGCTTCGCCATGGAACAGATTAAATACACCACAGCACTACCCATTGATTAATTGAATAACTTCCCGGCGTAGCCGGATCCATACCTTCAGGAACAAACCGCGTGCGATTATTTGCCCAATTAAGCTGGTACTTTCGTCGGGAGTGGCAACGCTACCTCGGCGCTGTGGCCCTGCTTATTATCATTGCCATCCTGCAGTTAATTCCACCGAAAGTGGTGGGATACGTGGTGGATGGCGTTACAGAACAGCATTACACCACCGCACGGGTGTTGATGTGGGTCGGCACGCTGGTGCTGACGGCCATCATTGTCTATCTGCTGCGCTACGTCTGGCGGGTACTGCTGTTTGGCGCGTCCTATCAGCTGGCCGTCGAACTGCGTGAAGATTTTTATCGTCAGCTGAGCCGCCAGCATCCCGAGTTCTACCTGCGCCATCGCACCGGGGATCTTATCGCTCGCGCCACCAATGACGTTGACCGCGTCGTGTTTGCCGCCGGGGAAGGGGTGTTAACGCTGGTGGACTCTCTGGTGATGGGCTGTGCGGTTCTGATTGTGATGTCCACCCAGATAAGCTGGCAGCTCACGCTGCTGGCGTTGCTACCTATGCCGCTGATGGCGCTGGCGATCAACCGCTATGGCGAACAGCTTCATGAGCGCTTCAAGCTGGCGCAGGCGGCGTTTTCCTCGCTGAATGACCGTACGCAGGAGAGCATGACCAGCATCCGCATGATCAAAGCGTTTGGCCTGGAAGATCGACAATCCGCGCTGTTTGCAGCCGATGCCGCCGACACGGGGGCGAAGAACATGCGCGTTGCGCGTATCGATGCGCGGTTTGACCCGACAATCTATGTCGCGATTGGCATGGCAAACCTGCTGGCCATTGGTGGCGGGAGCTGGATGGTGGTGCAGGGCTCGCTAACCCTCGGGCAATTGACCAGCTTTGCCATGTACCTGGGGCTGATGATATGGCCGATGCTGGCACTGGCCTGGATGTTTAACATCGTAGAGCGCGGCAGCGCCGCCTACAGCCGTATTCGCGCGATGCTTGCCGAAGCGCCAGTGGTGAATGACGGTAGCGAATCGGTACCGGAAGGGCGCGGCGTGATGAATGTCGACGTCCGTAAGTTTGTGTATCCGCAAACGGAACATACGGTACTGGAGAACGTCAGCTTTACGCTCAAACCGGGTCAGATGCTCGGTATCTGCGGTCCGACAGGCGCCGGGAAAAGTACCGTACTCTCCCTGATTCAACGTCACTTTGACGTCACGCAGGGCGATATTCGCTTCCATGATATTCCGTTGACGAACCTGCTGCTCGATGACTGGCGCGGTCGTCTGGCGGTGGTCAGCCAGACGCCGTTTCTCTTTTCTGACACCGTGGCGAATAACATTGCCCTCGGACGCCCGGCGGCGACTCAGGAAGAGATTGAGCACGTCGCGCGCCTGGCCAGCGTCCATGACGATATTCTGCGTCTGCCACAGGGCTATGAAACGGAAGTGGGTGAGCGTGGCGTTATGCTTTCCGGCGGGCAAAAACAGCGTCTCTCGATTGCCCGCGCGCTGCTGCTGAATGCCGAAATCCTGATCCTTGATGATGCGCTCTCCGCCGTCGATGGCCGCACCGAGCACCAGATCCTGCATAACCTGCGACAGTGGGGGGATGGAAGGACGGTGATCATCAGTGCACACCGGTTGTCGGCGCTGACGGAAGCCAATGAAATTCTGGTATTACAGCACGGGCACATTGCCCAGCGCGGACAGCATGAACAGCTTGCGGAGCAACCGGGCTGGTATCGCGATATGTATCGTTATCAGCAGCTTGAAGCGGCGCTGGACGACGCCCCGGAACAGGATGAGGAGAACGCTAATGCGTAAGACCGTGACGCAGTGGCCGACGCTAAAACGCCTGCTGGCCTATGGTTCTCCGTGGCGAAAACCGCTTTCACTTGCCGTGCTGTTGCTGTGGATTGCCGCGATTGCAGAAGTGAGCGGTCCGCTGCTCATCAGCTACTTTATCGACAATATGGTGGCGAAAAGCTATTTGCCGCTGGGGCTCGTCGCGGGGTTAGGTGTGGCCTACGTTGGGCTACAGCTGACTGCGGCGTCACTGCATTACGCCCAGTCTCTGCTCTTTAACCGGGCGGCCGTGGGCGTGGTGCAGAAGCTACGTACGGATGTGATGGATGCGGCACTGCGCCAGCCGTTGAGCGAGTTTGATACCCAGCCGGTTGGGCAGGTGATATCCCGGGTGACCAACGATACCGAGGTGATCCGCGATCTGTATGTCACCGTCGTGGCAACCGTGCTGCGCAGCGCGGCGCTGATTGGCGCCATGCTGGTGGCGATGTTCAGCCTCAACTGGCGTATGGCTCTGGTGGCGATCACCATCTTCCCGGCCGTATTGATTGTAATGGTCATCTATCAACGCTACAGCACGCCGATTGTGCGTCGGGTGCGCGCCTATCTGGCCGATATCAACGATGGCTTCAACGAAGTGATCAACGGCATGAGCGTCATTCAGCAGTTCCGCCAGCAGGCTCGCTTTGGTGAACGCATGGGGGAAGCCAGCCGGTCGCACTATATGGCGCGTATGCAGACGCTGCGACTGGACGGTTTCCTGCTGCGTCCGCTGCTGAGCCTCTTCTCGGCGTTGGTTCTCTGTGGCCTGCTGATGCTTTTCGGGATGAGCGCGAACGGAACAATTGAAGTTGGGGTTCTGTACGCTTTTATCAGCTATCTGGGACGCCTTAATGAACCGTTGATAGAACTCACCACCCAGCAATCTATGTTGCAACAGGCCGTGGTGGCGGGGGAGCGCGTGTTCGAACTGATGGACCGGCCACGTCAGACCTACGGCGATGATGAGCGTCCTTTGCAAAGCGGAGAGATTACGTTTGATAAGGTCTCGTTTGCTTACCGTGAAGACCGTCTGGTGTTGCAGGACATCTCTCTTGATGTGCCGTCGCGCGGCTTTGTGGCGCTGGTGGGGCACACCGGTAGCGGCAAAAGTACCCTCGCCAGCCTGTTGATGGGCTATTACCCGGTCAGTCAGGGTGAAATCCGCATTGATGGTCGTCCGCTCGCATCACTGAGCCACAATGTGTTGCGCAAAGGCGTTGCAATGGTGCAGCAAGACCCGGTAGTCATGGCCGATACCTTTTACGCCAACGTCACTCTCGGTCGGGACTATACCCAGCAACAGGTGTGGGATGTGCTGGAAACCGTGCAGCTGGCAGAGCTGGCGCGCGGCTTTAGCGATGGGATCAATACCCGGCTTGGTGAGCAGGGGAATAACCTCTCGGTGGGACAAAAGCAGCTTCTGGCCCTGGCGCGGGTGCTGATTGAAACGCCGCAGGTGCTGATACTCGACGAAGCGACCGCCAGCATCGACTCTGGTACTGAGCAGGCTATCCAGCTGGCGCTGGCCGCGGTGCGTGACCACACGACGCTGGTGGTTATCGCACACCGTCTTTCAACGATTGTCGACGCAGACACCATCCTGGTGCTGCACCGTGGTCAGGCCGTTGAACGCGGTACGCACCGGGAGCTGCTCGAAGCAAAAGGGCGCTACTGGCAGATGTATCAGCTGCAGCTGGCCGGTGAAGAGCTGGCCGCCAGCGTGCGTGAGGACGAATCCCTCAGCGCCTGATGCACCAAAATAAGGCAGCGCGCTAACAGTCATTACTGTTGGTGCAAAACTGAAACGCACCGTGCACTGTCATGGTGCGTTTTTTTTCACCGGTTCGTTAAACATGCTCGTGTAATGCTCATTGCAGCGCGTTTCCCTCAGGTTTTCATTTCTGGCACACCCCTTGCAATGTCTTCTGCGTATTAGCGGCGGCCATTACCGAATTCTGACTGGAGGGGATCTATGAAGCTGGTTACGGTTGTAATCAAACCATTCAAACTCGAAGACGTGCGTGAAGCATTGTCTTCCATGGGTATTCAGGGACTGACTGTCACCGAAGTGAAAGGCTTTGGTCGTCAGAAGGGTCATGCCGAGCTTTACCGCGGGGCAGAATACAGCGTTAACTTCCTGCCAAAAGTAAAAATTGATGTCGCGATTGCTGATGACCAGCTTGATGAAGTTATTGATGTCATTAGCAAAGCGGCCTACACCGGCAAAATTGGCGACGGCAAAATTTTCGTTGCCGAATTGCAGCGCGTCATTCGCATCCGTACCGGCGAATCTGACGAAGCGGCACTGTAAGTAACTCCTGGCACACAGTGATAGGGATCGAGAAAATGAAGATAGCAACAATCAAAACGGGTCTGGGTTCGCTGGCACTGCTGCCGGGCCTGGCACTGGCTGCCCCTGCGGTGGCAGACAAAGCCGATAACGCCTTTATGATGATCAGCACCGCGCTGGTGCTGTTCATGTCCATTCCGGGCATTGCGCTGTTCTATGGCGGCCTGATCCGTGGCAAAAACGTTCTCTCCATGCTGACGCAGGTTGCCGTCACGTTCGCGCTGGTTTGCGTGTTGTGGGTGGTCTACGGTTACTCTCTGGCCTTCGGCACGGGCAATGCGTTCTTCGGAAACTTTGACTGGGTCATGCTGAAAAACATCGAACTGACCGCGCTGATGGGCAGTTTCTATCAATATATTCACGTTGCCTTCCAGGGCTCGTTCGCCTGTATCACCGTCGGGCTGATCGTCGGGGCGCTGGCTGAGCGTATTCGCTTCTCCGCCGTCCTGATCTTCGTGGTGGTCTGGCTGACGCTCTCCTATGTGCCGATTGCGCACATGGTCTGGGGTGGCGGTCTGCTGGCGAGCCATGGCGCGCTGGACTTCGCAGGCGGTACCGTTGTACACATCAACGCCGCGGTGGCGGGCCTGGTAGGGGCATACCTGATTGGCAAACGCGTGGGCTTCGGTAAAGAAGCGTTCAAACCGCACAACCTGCCGATGGTCTTTACCGGTACAGCGATCCTTTACTTTGGCTGGTTCGGCTTCAACGCCGGTTCAGCAAGCGCAGCAAACGAAATCGCCGCGCTGGCCTTCGTGAACACGGTTGTGGCCACGGCGGGTGCGATCCTCTCATGGGTATTTGGTGAGTGGGCGGTACGCGGTAAGCCTTCGCTGCTGGGTGCCTGTTCAGGTGCAATTGCCGGTCTGGTTGGTATCACGCCAGCTTGTGGCTACGTCGGTGTTGGCGGCGCGCTGCTTGTCGGGCTGGTGGCCGGTCTGGCGGGTCTGTGGGGTGTGACGGCGCTGAAACGTGTTCTGCGCGTCGATGACCCGTGCGATGTCTTCGGTGTACACGGCGTCTGCGGCATCGTCGGTTGTATCATGACCGGTATCTTCGCGGCGAA
The DNA here is from genome assembly GCF_049913205.1 of Enterobacter sp. R-25. Taxonomy (NCBI): domain Bacteria; kingdom Pseudomonadati; phylum Pseudomonadota; class Gammaproteobacteria; order Enterobacterales; family Enterobacteriaceae; genus Enterobacter; species Enterobacter sp. R-25. Next base: position 1,028,811 of record NZ_CP183982.1, read on the forward strand.
ATCGCTGGGTGGCGTGGGTTACGCAGAAGGCGTCACCATGGTTCACCAGGTGCTGGTGCAGCTGGAAAGTATTGCCATCACCGTCGTGTGGTCTGCCGTTGTGGCCTTCATCGGCTATAAGCTGGCGGATATGACCGTCGGTCTGCGTGTTCCGGAAGAGCAGGAACGCGAAGGTCTGGACGTCAACAGCCACGGCGAGAATGCGTACAACGCCTGATAAGCAAAACGGCAACCCAGGGTTGCCGTTTTCGTTTTGTTCCCTCTCCCGTCGGGAGAGGGCCGCAGTACAGCATCACCCGCGGTTACGCATTACCCCTTCCTGCACCGTCGACGCGACCAGCACGCCATCCTGAGTGTAAAACTCACCGCGCACAAAGCCGCGCGCGCTTGACGCCGAGGTACTCTCCACGCTGTAGAGCAGCCACTCGTTCATGTCGAACGGACGATGGAACCACATGGAGTGATCGATGGTGGCCACCTGCATCCCTTTTTCAAGGAAGCCCACGCCGTGCGGCTGCAGCGCCACCGGCAGGAAGTTGAAATCTGAGGCATAACCCAGCAGATACTGATGAACGCGGAAATCCGCGGGTACGGTACCGTTAGCGCGGATCCAGACCTGGCGCTTCGGCTCGGCCGTGTGGCCTTTCATCGGGTTATGGAATTCGACAGGGCGGATCTCAAGCGGTTTATCGCAGAGAAACTTCTCCTTTACCTGCGGTGGAAGCAGATGCGCCAGCGCACGGGCGATATCGGTCTCGGATTTGAGTTCGTCTGGCGACGGCGCGGGTGGCATCGTTTTCTGATGCTCATAACCCGGTTCCGGCGCCTGGAACGAGGCGGTCATGTAAAAGATAGGCTTGCCATTCTGAACCGCCGCGACACGACGCGCGCTAAAGCTGTTGCCATCCCGCAATACCTCAACGTCATACACGATGGGTTTTGCGCTATCACCAGGGCGTAAGAAGTAGCTGTGAAATGAGTGCACCAGACGGTCTGCAGGGACGGTCTCCTTTGCTGCGTAGAGCGCTTGTCCTACGACTTGCCCGCCGAAGACCTGGCGTAAGCCGAGATCTTCGCTCTGTCCGCGAAAGAGTCCTTCCTCAATTTTTTCCAGATTCAGTAATGTCAGCAGATTGTTCAGTGCCTGACTCATAGTTGTCCTCAATAAACGCCGTAGCGAAAGATAGGCAGAGTATAACGCAGAAATGAAAGTGGTCCGATGGGTAGAATAATCTGAATATCTGGACGATTTTAGGCATAAATCAGTGATCTGTGCCAAACTTACCTGTGTTATGTGATTGAAACGACATCGGATGGGATCGATCCCGCTGGTGCATTGATGATAAGGAGACTTCAATGAAACTCGTGCCCATGCTAAGTGGTGTAGCAATTGCGGTGGCGTTGTCCGCCTGTGCAGGAAAGAGCGCCCAGGTGCCGGTGCCAGCAGCAGATCCAAACGGGATTAATACACTCTCACAGCAGTCCATTCAGCAGCCTAACGTTTCCGGGACTATCTGGATTAAACAGAAAGTCGCGTTACCACCAGATGCGGTATTAACGGTAACCCTGTCTGATGCTTCCCTGGCAGACGCGCCGTCTAAAGTATTGGCCCAGCGTGCCGTGCGTACGGAAGGTAAGCAGGCACCGTTTAGCTTCGTGTTGCCGTATAACCCATCAGACGTGCAGCCTAATGCCCGTATCCTCCTGAGCGCAGCAGTAACGATCAACGATAAACTGGTGTTTATCACCGATACGGTGCAGGAAGCGATTAACCACGGCGGGACAAAAGTTGACCTGAACCTGGTTCCGGTACAGCAAACCGAAGTGCCGGTTGCGCCACAGACTAACCAACCGTCTCTGCCAACCCCTCCGACCCAGATGTAACGCTTTAAACCCTCTCCTTCGGGAGAGGGTTTAATACACCCAGCGGTACTTTTGCAAATCAATCTGTCCTGACCCCGACACCTGCACCCCTTCTGACAGTAACGCCTGACGCTGGCGCTGCAGATCCGGCCCGGTCAACGAGATCGCCCCATGACGATTTACCACCCGATGCCAGGGCAGGGTGCTTCCTTCGGGCAACCTTTTCAGTACGCCACCGACCTGCCGCGCCGCACGCGGAGAACCGGCCAGACGCGCTACGTCGCCATAGGTGGTAACATAACCTTCCGGCACAGAGGCCACAATTTGCCATACGCGTTGTGGAAAGGAATCATGTTCGTCCATACGTCTACCTGTGGGGAATGTCTGGACAGTCATGTTAAACGAAGATAAACCCAATTGCTGCGCCAGTTTGCGCAAGAAACCAGCATCCAGTTGCGGGTCGCTTGCAATTGGCGGTAAGCACAGGGATAATGCGCCAGCGCGTTGGTTATCAACGCTCTCAATGGGGGCTCTGTTGGTTCTCCCGCAACGCTACTCTGTTCACCAGGTCAGGTCCGGAAGGAAGCAGCCAGGGCAGACGACGTGTGTGCCGGGATGTAGCTGGCAGGGCCCCCACCCATTTCTGCTCTCATCAACACTCTCCCTGTTTCTCTTCGCTTCGAATAGCCTTTAATCCACAACGTTATTAGGACTTTACTGACTGCATGTAATATATATTTCATTGCATTGAAATATTACTGTCATAAACCTGTAATAATAGACTGTCATTTTAATATCGGATGTCTTTTTTCTGTCATAACTTAAAAATATATATCTGGATAACATTGGTAAGTTCGTGTATTAAATAAAGTACTTATTCCGAAGGGAAGTGACAAACATGGCTACTGCGGTGTTAAACGTTAAGATTGATCAAGCGCTAAAAGAAAGACTTCGCCACTATGCTGAAGTTAATAACGAGAATTTAAGCGTGACGACAGAGAAACTGCTGCTGCTGGCATTCGAAGCGGTAGAAGAGGCGGGAGTATCGGAAGAGGATATTGATAACCAGCATACGGAAGAAGAGAGTGTTTCTCCATTTACTCCTAAAGAAATCAAGGCTCTACGTAAAATTCTTAAGAAGAGAAAATGAAACAACAACTGTCAACTGCCAGTGACTACAACGAGGCCTGCGATCTGTTGCGTTCAGGCTACGTGAAGCATGTACGTCTTGGCTGGAATGTAGGAAGTGATGAGTTCTTTCGTATTGCGTCTGACTGGTGTGATACCGGCGCAAAAATAAAGAAAGACGGTGAAAATTTCGTTATTTCACTGAAAGGTTTTCCTATTCCTCCTCAGCACTAAATCCTGAATGGTGAAAACTGCTGACTGTATCTGTGACAGTCAGCAGTTTTTATTTTATGATCCACTTCAAATTTTTTATATCAAACCAGACTTCTTTTTATTGATGGCACGTTTTTATTCAGGGCGAGCCACAAGGGTTTAATTCTCAGTAACGCCTGTTCAAGCTCAGCCGGATCGAGTGAAAAGGGCATACGTAAATACCGATCAAACGCACCCGATAAACCAAACCGCGTGCCGGTCCCCAGGTTGATTCCCAGTATCTCTGCGCGTGCAGCAAGCTGTGTTGCCAGCATCCCCGGCAGTTCAATCCAGTAGGAAAGCCCACCTTCCGCTTCATGGAATGTCCATTCAGGGAAGTGCTCACGCAACAGCGCGCCGCATTGGTCTCGTCGTTCCGCCAGCATCTTCCGGCGAGCGGGCAAAAACGTTTCGCTGTTATTGATAAGCCACAGCGTCGCCAGCTGTTCGAGCATGGGCGATCCTAAATCCAGGGTATCCCGCGTCTGGGCAAGCGTAGCGATGGTGCGCGAGGAGGCACGGATCCAGCCAAGACGAAGGCCGCCCCAGAAACTTTTTCCGGCAGAGCCTAACGTTATCACGGTGGCCTGCGGGTTGAATGACGCCAGCGGCGGCGGGGGGGGCGAGTCAAACCACAGATCCACCATCGTTTCATCTACTACCAGCGTCGTGCGGGTTTGCGCGGCAATCTCGGTGATTGCCTGGCGGGTGGGAATATCCATGCATCGCCCGGTCGGGTTATGAAAATCGGGCATCAGGTATGCCAGGCGCGGCGCTGTCTGGGCAAGCGTTGCGGCAAACCCATGGGTATCCCAGCCCGTTTCCGGCAGCGACACGCCCACTGGACGGCACTGCGCTCCCTGAATGGCGGCGATCGCCAGCGGGTAAGTGGGATGATCGACCACGACGCGATCCCCCGGACCGGTCATCATCCGCAGGACCAGCGCAAAACCGCTGACCGCGCCATTGACCACCATCACCTCGTCTGTCCGGGTCGGAAGCCCCCGCGCGGTATAGCGTGCGGCGATGGCTTCCCGCAGCGCCGGCAACCCAAGCTGATCGTAACCCGTAAGCGAGAGATGTTGCGTAATGGCCGTGAGCGCATGGGTATAGGCCTGGTGGATCTCAGGCCCGGCATTGAGCGCCGCGGTGGAGAGATCCAGCGCGGCACTGGCTGCTGAAAGGGTTGGCACGGCGCGTGTGTCGGGCAGGATCACGCGTGAACCGCTGCCGTGGCGGCTTTCGAGATAACCTTCCTCACGCAGATGGGCGAGTGCGCTGCTGATGGTGGTCCGGCTCACATCCAGCGCAGTGGCCAGCTCCCGCTCGCCGGGTAGACGGGTGTTAAGCGCCAGTCGGCCATCAAGAATTAACAGGCGCAACGCATCCGCCAGCTGACGCCAGAGCGGGGTCCGGGACGAGGTTTGTTGCCAGTGGCCTAACAGGCGTACCAATGACTGGCTTCCGAAGCGGCGAGATGACATGTGCAGTCCACTATTTGAAAACTGGACATTAATCATAATGCCATTTTCGCTCAAGATGAAAGCCTGGTTCACTGGAGAAGATAAAAAATGGTACGTCGTCTGCTACAACTGTATGTCGGTTTAGGGCTGTATGGGCTTTCAACCACGATGTTTATTCGTTCGGATCTGGGGCTAGATCCGTGGGACGTCTTCCACCTGGGCGTGGCGATCCAGCTGGGGTTGAGCATTGGGATGGTGATTATTTTAACCGGTGCGGCGGTACTGCTGCTGTGGATCCCGCTGCGTCAGATGCCTGGTCTGGGAACCCTCAGTAACGTGATTATTATTGGCCTTGCGGCAGATGCCTCCATGGCCCTGATCCCCGAGGTGACCTCGCTGCCCCTGCGTATCGCGCTGCTGGTGGCCGGAATTGTCGTGAACGCGATAGCCACCGGTATGTATATCGGTGCCGGTTTCGGGGCGGGCCCGCGCGACGGTCTCATGACCGGGATCCATGCCCGTATGGGATGGTCCATCCGCAGCGTGCGTACCTCGATTGAAGTGTCCGTGCTGCTGATTGGGTGCATGCTGGGCGGAACGTTCGGGATAGGCACCGTCGCGTATGCGCTGACCATTGGCCCGCTTATCCAGATCTGCTTGCCTCTTTTCCGTTATAAGCCGCGCGTTGAGAAGGCCCCCCAGCCGGAGCGGGTTGTTTAATTCTGCGAAGCGCTCACATGTTTTCATGGCGACGCTGTGTCAGAATAGTGGCCTTCGAATGACGCGATGCCAGAATGCATGAAAGCAATCACTCTTTATGATGTTGCCCTCCTTGCGGGGGTTTCTTATCAGACCGTTTCCCGTGTGATTAACGACGCGGAGCATGTCTCTGCCCGCACGCGGGAAAAGGTGCAGCAGGCGATGGCGGAACTGCACTACGTCCCCAATCTCAGGGCACAACAGCTGGCGGGTAAACGTACCCGTACGCTTGGCCTTATTACTACCGATCTGGCGCTGCACGCCCCTTCGCAAATTGTTTCGGCGGTAAAATCCAGGGCGGTTGAGCAGGGGGCGAGCGTGCTTATCTCAATGGTAGAACATCCACAGCAGTGCCAGTCTGCCCTTCAGGCGTTGCTGGCGCAGCGTGTGGAAGCTCTGCTGGTGAATGTGCCGCTGGAGGATCCTCATGCTGAGGCGCTAAAAGCCCTCGCATCGCCCATTCCGGTGCTGTTTCTGGATGTCTCGCCCTCGGCTCAGGTAAACAGTCTTGTGTTTAATGCAGAGCAGGGGGCTCGTCTCGGGATTGAGCATCTGCTTTCGCTGGGGCATGAGCGTATAGCGCTGCTGAGCGGACCGGAGAGCTCTGTCTCTGCCCGGGCACGTCTCGCAGGCTGGAACACCACGCTGGCCCAGGCCGGGCTTGAGGCTGTCGCGGTGGCGCACGGCGACTGGAGTGCGGCAAGCGGATATGAGAAAGGACATTTGCTGTTATCTGCCGCGCAACTCCCGGATGCGATAGTGGTCGCGAACGACCAAATGGCGCTGGGGGTGATGCGCGCCTGTGCGGAAAAAGGGACCGCGATCCCGGGCCAGATGTCGGTTGTCGGGTTCGACGATACGGCAGACAGCGCCTGGTTTTCTCCCCCACTGACCACTATTCGCCAGGCTTTTCGCGAGGCTGGCGAGCGAAGCGTGGAGTGGCTGCTGGCGCCAGTTGAGGGTGACGCATACTGGCAGGTTCAGCTTCCGGTGACGCTGGTGACCCGCCATTCTACCGCTCGCCACGATCCGCAGCAGATCGAACGCGAGGATCTGGCACAGCAGCTCAGGAGCCTGGCGCTAGCGGCTGAGCAACTTGCCCGCCGGTAAGACTTTTGTGATCTGACTCGCTACCCCGCGATCCGATGCTTTACCGCACCCGGTAGCCAGGGCATGTTAGCTAAAATTGTGAGCGCTTCGCAAAGAGGTTAATATGTCCAACACTCCATCGCTGACCCTCAGCGCACTTCTGGCTCGTCGGGACTGGGAAAATCCCGGAGTCACCCAGTGGAACCGCCTGGCAGCACATGCTCCCTTGCACAGCTGGCGTGACGAACACTCCGCCAGAGAAGACGGGGGAACCGTCAGCCGACGCCTCCTTAACGGGGAGTGGCGTTTTAGCTTCTTTCCTGCACCAGAGCAGGTTCCTTCGGTATGGGTCAGTGAAGATTGCGCCGATGCCGTGCTGATGCCCGTGCCCTCTAACTGGCAGATGCAGGGCTTCGACACGCCCATCTACACCAACGTGACCTATCCGATCCCCGTAAACCCACCGTTTGTGCCGCAAGAAAACCCAACAGGTTGTTACTCGCTCACATTTGAGATGGATGATGTCTGGCTGCAGAGCGGCCAAACCCGCATTGTCTTCGATGGCGTGAACTCGGCGTTTCATCTGTGGTGTAACGGTCAGTGGATCGGTTATTCACAGGACAGCCGACTGCCCGCCGAATTCGATCTTTCTACGGTGCTGCGTCCTGGCCAGAACCGCATTGCGGTCATGGTGTTGCGCTGGTGCGACGGGAGCTATCTGGAAGATCAGGACATGTGGCGCATGAGCGGGATTTTCCGCGATGTGTCGCTGCTGCATAAGCCAGAGACGCACATAGCCGATTATCAGGTTGTGACTGACCTGAATGCGGAGCGGGATCGCGCGGTGCTGAAGGTGGATCTCGCGCTCGCAGGCGCACAGTTTGCGGAGTGTGAGGTGGCGTTTACCCTGTGGCGCAACGGCGAAAAATGCGGCAGTGCCACCGGGCGGCCGGGCACTGCCGCTGTCGATGAGCGCGGCGGCTGGGCCGAGCGGCTAACGGTGACGCTCCCCGTTGAGGCGCCCGCCTTGTGGAGTGCGGAAACGCCGGAACTTTATCGCCTGACGATGACCCTTCTGAACGCGCAGGGTGAGGTGCTGGAAACGGAGGCCTGCGATGTGGGGTTCCGCCGCATAGAGATCAGCAATGGCCTGCTGAAGCTCAACGGTAAACCCCTGCTGATCCGCGGCGTTAACCGGCATGAGCATCACCCGGAAAATGGCCAGGTGATGGATGAAGCGACGATGCGCCGCGATATCGAACTCATGAAGCAGCACAACTTCAACGCCGTGCGCTGCTCGCACTATCCGAACCATCCGCTGTGGTACACGCTTTGCGACCGCTATGGTTTGTATGTCGTCGACGAAGCCAATATTGAAACCCACGGCATGGTGCCGATGAGTCGCCTTGCTGACGATCCGCGCTGGCTCCCTGCCATGAGCGAACGCGTCACCCGCATGGTGCAGCGCGACCGCAATCATCCTTCGATTATCATCTGGTCGCTGGGGAATGAGTCCGGCCATGGCGCGAACCATGACGCACTGTATCGCTGGCTGAAAACCACCGATCCGACGCGTCCGGTGCAGTACGAAGGCGGTGGGGCGAATACGGCAGCGACCGATATCGTGTGCCCGATGTATGCCCGGGTCGATCAGGATCAGCCCTTCCCGGCGGTACCGAAATGGTCTGTTAAAAAATGGATCGGCATGCCGGATGAAACGCGTCCGCTTATTCTCTGTGAATACGCCCACGCGATGGGAAACAGCTTCGGTGGTTTTGCCAAATACTGGCAGGCGTTTCGCCGCCATCCTCGCCTGCAGGGGGGATTTGTCTGGGACTGGGTTGACCAGGCGCTGACCAGAAAAGATGACAATGGCACACCGTTCTGGGCCTACGGGGGAGACTTTGGCGACACGCCCAATGACCGCCAGTTCTGCCTTAACGGGCTGGTTTTTCCCGATCGCACACCGCATCCGGCGCTGTATGAAGCCCAGCGCGCTCAGCAGTTTTTCACCTTTACGCGGATAAGTACGTCTCCGCTGGTGATTGAAGTCCACAGCGATTACCTGTTCCGTCATACCGATAACGAGGTGCTGCGCTGGACCCTTGTCCGCGACGGCAACGTGCTGGCCAGAGGGGACGTGACGCTCTCCATTGCTCCCCAGGGCACACAGCGTCTGGACATCAACCTGCCAGCGCTGGCGCCTGAACCGGGTGACGTCTGGCTGAACGTTGAAGTGCACCAGCCGCGGGCGACGCCGTGGTCACCGGCAAACCATCGCTGCGCGTGGGAGCAGTGGCCGGTTCCGACTCCCCTGTATATCGCCCCGCCAGCGCCAGAAGGTGTACCGCCGGTGTTAACGCAAACTGGCGACGTGTTTGAGCTGGTGCATCAGCAGCAACGCTGGCAGTTCAACCGCGCATCAGGACACCTGACGCAATGGTGGCGCAATGGCGTTGAAACGCTGCTCTCACCGCTGACGGATAACGTTAGCCGCGCACCGCTGGACAATGATATTGGCGTGAGCGAGGCCACGCGAATCGATCCGAATGCGTGGGTTGAGCGCTGGAAAGCGGCAGGCATGTACGAGCTCACCCCGCGATTACTGCACTGTGAAGGAGAGCAGCATGCAGCCGAGGCGGTGGTGAAAACCCTGCATGTCTGGGAGTATCGCGGTAAAGCGCTGTTCCTGAGCCGTAAAGTCTGGCGGGTGGACGATCGGGGCGTTTTGCATGGCGATATCCAGGTCGATATTGCGTCTGATATCCCGGAACCGGCACGCGTAGGCCTGAGTGTTCACCTTGCCGCAACGCCGGAAACGGTTCAGTGGCTGGGGCTTGGGCCACATGAAAACTACCCGGACAGAACGCTGGCGGCTCAGCAGGGGCGCTGGACATTACCGCTGGAAGCCATGCACACGCCTTACATCTTCCCGACAGAAAATGGTCTGCGCTGTGATACCCGTGAACTGCTGCTGGGCGCGCATCGGCTGAATGGCCTGTTCCATTTCTCCGTCAGCCGCTACAGCCAGCAGCAGTTGCACGAGACAACTCACCATCATCTGTTGCGCGAGGAGCCGGGGTGTTGGCTTAACCTAGACGCGTTCCATATGGGCGTGGGCGGTGATGACTCGTGGAGCCCCAGCGTCTCGCCGGAATTTATTCTGCAGAAACGCCAGCTTCGCTATACCTTCAGCTGGCAGCAGAACCCTGACTGAGCAAAGAGGCGGCCACAGCAGTGGCCGCCTCGCTTACGCCAGGATACCGCTCAGGCCGTGCAGGCTCATGTAAATCCCGACCACAGTAATCAGGGCGGCGGAGATCCACGGTGCTTTTCGTGAAAACTCGCTGAAACCCGGCCAGCGTTTTGTCGCATGCTTAAGGCTCAGGGCGGCAATTGCACCGGAAGCGACCAGCGTTAACGCCAGACCAATACTGAAGCTGAATACCAGCGTTGCGCCGAGGGCAAAATGCTTCAGCTGCAGGCAGATGAGCAGGACCGTGATTGAGGCCGGGCAGGGGATAAGCCCTCCGGTCAGACCAAACAGTGCAATTTGTCCGGTGGTAACGTTCTGGCCGTTGAAGCGGCGGTTAATATCCTGTGCATGCGCGCGCTGGTGGGCGTCCTGCCACTCTTCTTCAACCAGTGGATGCCCATGGTCGTGATGATCATGATGATGGTCATGGTCATGGTCGTGATGATCATGATGATGGTCATGGTCGTGATGATCATGATGGTGGTCATGGTCATGGTCATGGTCATGGTCATGATGATGGTCATGGTGATCGTGATGATGGTGGTGATCGTGTGGCTGACTCTCCTTCCAGGTTCGCCAGGCCATCCACAGGGCGATCAGCACGATCAGTATCCCCGAGACCAGCTGGAACCAGGGCTCAGACGTATGCGCATCCCAGCCCCGGCCAAACCATAATCCTGCCATGGCAATGATCCAGACCACCGCCGTATGGGAAAGCGTTGCCGCCAGACTAAGCAACACTGCCTGTTTCAGCGTACCGCGAATAGCCACAATAAACGCGGCCATCATCGTTTTGGAGTGGCCCGGCTCCAGGCCATGCAGCGCGCCGAGGAGGATAGCGCTGGGTACAAACAGCCAGGCATTGCCCTGCTGCAGGAGTGAAGCAAAATCGTTCATGGAAAATTCCGGAGTGGAAAGCGTGTTCAGATACTACTCCCCCCCAGTAGTCAAATACTACCCCCCAGTAGAAAAATACTCAGGGGGAGTAGAGCATGATATGCTTTAAAAGCCATACGATAAGGGAGACAGAGATGTCACATACGGTTCGCGACAAGAAGATGTTATTGACTCGCCTGAAGAAAATTCAGGGGCAAAGCGCTGCCCTGGAAAAAATGCTCAATAGCGACCACGAATGCGCCGACGTGTTACAACAGCTGGCGGCGATCCGCGGCGCGGTAAACGGCATGATGATGCAGGTGATCGAAGGTCATCTCACCGATCATGTGGTAAAAGAGCCTGAAGAAGCTCAGCGCGAAGCCGATCTTGGCGTCGTGTTACAGGTGATCAAATCCTATCTTAAGTAGGATGTGTTTTGAGGTTATCTTCCGCCCAAAGAATAAAGTCCGCTTTCGGCAACGCCTTGCTGTAGTACCAACCCTGCCCATACTGCACGCCGTGACGACGTAGCCAGGCGAGTTGCCCTTCGGTCTCCACGCCTTCCGCAACCATCGCCAGCTTCAGCGATTTTGCCATTTCAATAATGTGTGGCGTCACGTTTTTATATTCCAGTGCATCCACAAACGCTTTATCAATTTTTAGCGTGTCGACATCCAGATCCTGCAGGTAGCTCAGGCTGGAATAGCCCGTACCGAAATCATCAATATAGATTGCGTGGCCTGAATGACGAAAGGCGGCGATGGCCGGTGCGCTGATTTTAGGATCGGCAAAGCCGCGCTCGGTTAACTCAAGGGCGATCTGTTGCGGATGGACTTTCCACTTATTCATTAAGTGACTCAACAGTGGCGGGAGTTTTCCCGAGGTCAAATCGGCCGGCGCGAGGTTAATGGAAATATGCTGCCCGGCATGAAGGTGCAGCCAGTAGCCCATATCCTCAAACACCTTTTCAATGACCAAATGCGTCAGCTGCGAGATGAGCCCCGTTTGCTCAGCAAGTGGCACAAAAATATCCGGTGAAAGGCTGCTGCCGTCAGGCTGGGGCCAGCGGGTTAGCGCCTCTGCGCCCACAATCTTCCCACTAGAGAGTTCAATAATGGGCTGGTAATGCACCACAAATTCCCGGTTATTGATGGCGTCAAGCAGGCGGTTGCGTGGCGACTGGATGCGACGCAGCAATCGTAAAACAAAGAGTGCGGCAAGCAGACTTATCAGTATGCCGAATGGCAGCCAGATGAGAAGTTGCTGGTGCCAGGTTTCAGCCAGCGGTTTTAACGCCGCCCAGGCGACCACCGTAAACCCCAGTTCAGGAACAGGCTTCATAATGTATATCGAGCCGTTGTACTGAATACGGGTGACGCCCTGATCCTTAACCAGATTGCGGATATGCGGATCGAGCTTGCTGCTGCTGGCAAAAATGAGATGTGATTTGCTGCCCACCAGGGCGGCATCTGTGGCGATCTCACCAAAAGGGATCACATCGACAAGCGAGGCAGGATCCACCAGCACCAGATAGTGGCCCCGACCCAGGACCGCCATGTAGCGGCTAAAACCGAGATCGTTTTGCGTGGTGAGCCATGCGCCATAACCATCTTCCGTGATTCGCATGGGCGGCGGGAAAGGGGCCGACTGACTGGTTTGTTCCAGGGACGAGCAAAGGGGTTCAAGATTGTTGATATAAATAACTTCCTGAACATAACGCCATGAAAAAGCGACCCGCCGCATCTCCCTTAAATGCATAACGCTACAGGGGATCCCTTTAAAGGTCTGCAGGCTATTGAGCGCTTCCTTTGCATCATCCACCACCCTGGCGGTACGTATCAGCACGCGTGAGGCATAGCTATCCAGCGCATCGACAAACTTATCTTCCGCCTGGCGATGTGCCAGCCAGATGCTCAGGCTAATCGGAACCAGCACCGCAATGATAAGTACGCCGGTCACCAGACTGACCAGATGTCGGGTTTTCATGGTGCTGTTTCCTTCCTCTTATGCCCGCTCCTGGGCGCTGAAAAACCTGCCAGAGGAGAAAGATTTTACCGCTAAATGATAAAGTTATAGCACGCGCAGGTCATGATTTACGGCACAACAGAAAATATCGTCGGGGCAGAGGGGTTGTTTTTTCAGCAGGGGTTAGATATCATTTTGTTATGTTATAACAAAACATAAAGAGTTTACGATGAAACCAGATATCCACCCAGCCTATCGCACCGTGGTGTTCCACGACACCAGTGCTAATGAATACTTTAAAGTCGGCTCAACCATTAAGACCGACCGCGAAATTGAACTCGACGGTGAAACGTATCCGTATATCACCATCGAGGTCTCTTCAAAATCGCACCCGTTCTACACCGGCAAGCAGAAAACGTTCTCGACGGATGGCAGTGCGGCGCGCTTCCGTAAGCGTTTCGGCGGCTTTCTTAATGCGAAGCGGGGATAACCATGCAGGTACTTAACTCATTGCGCAGTGCAAAACAGCGTCACCCGGATTGCCAGATAGTCAAACGCAAGGGACGCTTATACGTGATTTGCAAATCCAATCCGCGCTTTAAGGCGGTTCAGGGACGTAAGAAAAGACGCTAGACGCGTGTTTCGCGCCAGCTTTCCAGGGATCTTTTCTGGTTGCCATCGGCAGTAAAATTGTCGGTGGCAAGCCAGCCTTCAAAGGCACTCGCCAGCGCCGGCCACTCTTTGTCGAGAATTGAAAACCAGTCGGTATCCCGGTTATGACCTTTCGTGACCAGCGCCTGACGAAAACGCCCCTCAAACTGAAAGCCAAGACGCAGTGCCGCCTTGCGCGAAGGCGCGTTCAGGCTGTTGCACTTCCACTCGTATCGACGATACCCAAGGGTGTCGAACACGTATCGCATCAGCAGATATTGCGCTTCCGTCGACATCGGCGTGCGGCTGAGCAGCGGGGAGAAATGAACATGTCCCACCTCCACAACGCCATTGGTTGGATCGATCCGCATCAGAGCCAGCGTGCCGACCGCAGACTGGGTCTGGTTGTCGATAACGCTAAAGTGAATCGGATCGGATAAGTCACGCACGCTCTCTACCCACCCTGCAAACGCCTCTGCGCTGGCATCCGGCTCACGCAACAGCCACGTCCAGCTGCGGGTATCTTCGGCCAGAGAATACGCGCTGAACAACGCCTCAGCGTGCTCCACCCGCAGCGGCTCAAGGCGACAATAGTGGCCCTGAAGCACCACACGTGAAGGGTGCTGGCGGGGTTGCCAGTCGATAAGCGCCTCGCCTACTGGCTGTCCAAACTCATTGAATGTTTTCATTTTACTGTCCGTGACGTTGATAAGAACGCCAGACTAGTGAATTACTGGTTCCTTAAAAAGTGCCACTCAGCTATGTTTTGGTGGTACCACGGGAGGCGAGATGAACATACCGGGCGATGAATTTTATACTTTGCTGAATGCCGCGTTGAAAGCGCGGGGGGAAGAGACGCTGCAGCGCGCGCTGTATCATGCACTGCGTGAGGCGATACTGTGCGGCCGGCTACACCCCGGGAGCCGGCTTCCCGGTTCGCGAATGCTGGCTCAGCAGCTCTCGCTTTCACGGAATACCGTCAATGCGGCGCTGGAACAGCTGACGCTCGAAGGGTATCTGCTGCGTAACCGCCTGGGGACGCGGGTAGCGCAGCTGGCGCAGCGTACGCTCGTTCAGGCATTGCCGGACTCTGCCGTCACGCTCGGCACCCGGGTCGCCTCGCTGCCTGCGCCGGTGCCGCGTGATACCCCGGTTCCGGCATTTACGCCGGGAACACCGGCCATCAACTACTTTCCCCTGCCGCTGTGGCGGCGCTTGTACGACCGGGTTCTGCGTGAAGAGGGCAGCGCGCTCTTAGGGTATGGCGATCCTGCCGGGGAGCCGTCGCTGCGGGCGGCCATTGCCCGCCACCTTGCCCTTTCGCGCGGCATTGACTGCGATGCCAGTCAGATAGTGATGACCGAAGGCGCGCTTGAGGGGGTAAACCTTTGCACGTTGCTGCTGAGCGAACCCGGCAGCGTCGCGTGGGTGGAAGATCCTGGCTATGGCGGGGCTAAAAGCGCCTTTGCCAAAGCGGGCTTAGTCATGACGGGGATGCCGGTTGATGACGAAGGCATGTTCTGGGAAGGGCTGGATACGCCGTCCCCTGCGCTTATTTTCACCTCACCTTCGCACCAGTTTCCGTACGGAAGCGTGCTCAGCGCGCGGCGACGCCTGGCGCTGCTGGATCTGGCCCGGCAGCATAACGCCTGGATTATTGAAGATGATTACGACAGCGAGTTTCGTTATTCCGGTGAGCCCGTGCCCGCAATGCTGGGAATGGTCAACAATGCGCCGGTTGTCTATCTTGGTACCTTCAGCAAAACCCTCTTTCCGTCGCTGAGAATGGGGTTCATGGTGTTACCCCCGGCGCTGGCAAACGCGGCCCGTCCGGCCATTGGCGCGCTGCTGCGTGGCGGGCATCGCGCCGAACAGCGAACCCTGGCGCTGTTTATTGAGGAAGGACATTATGCCCGCCACCTTGCCGCCATGCGCCGGCTCTACCGTAAGCGCTACCGACAGCTGCGTGAGGTGCTGAGTGCTGAGCTTCATACTCCGCATCGCATTCTGGCGGGTGAAGGGGGGATGCATCTGACGCTGGCAATAGACGGCATCGACGACCAGAAAGTGGTCGCGCAGGCGAGGGCGTTTCAGCTGGCACCCGCTGCACTGAGCGGGTATTACCTGGAGCCGAAGCAGGGGCAAACCGGTCTGGTGTTAGGTTACGGCAATACCTCTGCTTCTCAGTTTGTGTCGGGTATCCGACGCATACAGGCTTTAATCACGCAGCAGCAGGACGGGAAAGGGTAAAGACATCATAAAAAGAGAGCTGACCTTTGGTGGATACCATCTTCTGCAGCTTCTCTTTTTGCACTGTTTCAACCGCGGGGGAGTGCATGATGCTTTCGATCAGCTCCGGCGGCACGTAACGCGTGTTATACCATTCACCGTTATAGCAAACCCGGAAATCAAGGACGTCGATATCTTCGTAGCGGTAGCGGGGATTAACGTCAAAAAAGAAAAAGGCGTTAAACACCACAAACAGAATGACAAGCAGCCAGACGGAGTCCACCAGAGTTTCGGACTTCAACATCACAATCAGTGTCGCCAGCCAGGCGGCATACATTGCGACAAACAGTCCAGGGTGTTTGCGAATAAAGCTGATGCTAAAGCGCGGGCGATTGTCGCGCTTTTCGCGGTGATTAAGATCGTCGATGGTGGCAGTAAGCAGGCGCTGTATCTCGGTCATTTTTTGCCTTTATGAGAATTGACAATACAGGATGTCTGCCAATTTTAGGGGAGCCATTTGGCTGAAAAAAGTAACAGTCAGGCGCTAAAAGACCATAACAGTTGACTCCCCGTCACTTTACAGCCGTTTAATGATTGTTGCCGGATTGCCGCCGACGACGACATTCGCCGGGACGTCTTTCGTTACGATAGCGCCAGAGGCCACCACCACATTATCACCCAACGTAACGCCCGGGTTAATAACCGCACGTCCGCCAATCCAGACGTTGTTGCCGATGGTCACCGGCTTGCCAAACTCCACGCCGCTATTACGCGCGTCGGCGTCCAGCGGATGGGTTGCCGTGTAAATATGCACCCCTGGCGCGAGCATGCAGTTGTCGCCAATATGTATCGGGCAGACATCCAGCATCACGCAATCGAAATTGGCGTAAAATTCTTTGCCCAGATAAATGTTATATCCATAGTCACAGCGGAAGCTCGGCTCAATATAGGCCCCTTCGCTTTGCCCGAGGAGTTCCGCCAGAATGTTCTGGCGTTCGAGTTTCTCATCAGGTGCAGTGTGGTTATAACGGTGAACCAGGTGTCGGGCGCGTAATCGGTCGGCCCGTAATGTTTCATCACCAGGGCGGTAATGTTCACCTGCAATCATCTTCTGCTTTTCTATGCTCATTGGGAACCTCACTGGTCGTCTTTACCGTAGGGTAATCGGAACATGATGGCAGGGGAACGTTCCCGGAAAATCACTGTGACTATAATCACAATAATATTGCGGATGAGCACGTTTTACACGGAGACCTGCACTGGGGCAGGAGGGTATAGCCAGAAAGTTGAATACAGCTGAGAAAGTGGCGTAGAACCTCTACAGACACACTTCAAAGATTAACGGACAAATCTCCACACGGACGTTGGGATTTTGTCATACAGCTTATTCATAGTCAGTTCTGCAAGACGGTGGTCAGCCGCTGAATAAAATACCGCCAGTTCATTATCAGAAAGCTCGTATTTATTCTTTTCAATTACACGTTCAAGCGTGTCTATTGACTGGCAGCGTCGCAAACGCATCAAATAATCGATTTTTGTGAGTGGTTTTTCAGACATAAATTTACCTTACTAATTGTAATAATTTTAACAGGAAAGACTAACGGGGTTAGCTCTGCTCACGTTGATGAAGCAACGAAATAGTCGGTTGCCCGATTTACGCCATTTCTGCAAATCTTGCGCATTAATGCCGTAGCTGCTGAACAACATAAAGGTGTCATCCAGGTATTCATCAATTTGCTCAATCAGCTTATTATCTTCATTGTACTTAATTTTATAATTAAGTGCGAAGGTTGCAATATGCTCGATCAACTCGTTTAACTGTAAATTGATGGCAGACGTTGGGTCGTTTACCCAGCCATGGTTACTTTCATCAAGATTGGCAAGGCAGTCATGGTACAAGGATTCGCAGAGAAATTTCAACTGCGCGATATCATGCCTTTTTGGCGAGTACTCGTCCATAGCGCATCCCCTTCTGAGTGATTTCTTACTCACCGAACATCATGTCGGGATGGATACAACATACTTAGCCGCACGGGTGCTGTGTTCCTGATAACTCTAACTATAATCCACTCTGATCAAGATTTCACCGCGCTATTACGAAAAATTACAAATAAAAGCACTGACTGCGAGCCTTTACGCAAATGTGCCTTCAGCGCTAAACATTTTTATCCAGATTAACGTGGAACTTTTTTCGCTCCCTTACGTTTCATTGGCTTAGCGTAAACAATCCTAAGATGTCCAAATCCGGAGTTCTCTTTGTCTGAAGATATGGTTAGGAATATTCCTAATCATTTAAGCAGGGAAATGAAATTAAAAAAATCCTGAATTCAGCGATTACGTTATCACTTAATTATGATATGTCATTGTAGGCGGCAGGAAATAAATAGAAGCACAATAAGCCTATTTTATGATTTTTTTCTGAAAAAGAAAAAGGCCGCTAATGCGGCCTTTTTATCATGTGAAACCGGTATCAGTGCGGTTCTACCGAATGACTGTGCTCAATATCTTCATTCTTGCGGCTAAAGCGGCGGCGAACCACCACGAAGAATACCGGAACGAAGAAGATAGCAAGTACGGTTGCGGTAACCATACCCCCCATAACGCCTGTACCGACGGCGTTCTGTGCACCGGAACCCGCACCGGTACTGATAACCAGCGGCATTACCCCGAGGATAAATGCCAGTGATGTCATCAGGATTGGGCGCAGACGCATACGCACCGCGTCAAGCGTCGCCTCAATCAGGCCTTTACCTTCTTTCTCCATCAGATCTTTGGCGAATTCAACGATAAGTATCGCGTTCTTCGCCGACAAGCCAATGGTTGTCAGCAGGCCCACCTGGAAGTACACGTCGTTGGTTAATCCACGGAACGTTGCCGCAAGCAGCGCACCGATAACCCCCAGTGGCACCACCAGCATAACGGAGAACGGAATCGACCAGCTCTCATACAGTGCCGCCAGACACAGGAAGACCACAATCAGTGAAATGGCGTACAGGGCAGGGGCCTGGTTTCCGGACAGACGTTCCTGGTAGGACATACCGGTCCAGTCATAGCCGATACCCGCAGGCAATTTACCTGCCAGCTCTTCCATCAGGTTCATGGCTTCACCGGTGCTTCGGCCTGGTGCGGCCTGACCCAGGATCTCCATGGATGGCAGCCCGTTATAACGTTCCAGACGCGGCGAACCGTATTCCCAATGCGACGTAGAGAAGGATGAGAACGGCACCATCTGGCCGTTGTTGCCGCGAACGTACCAGTTGTTGATATCGTTCGGTAACATACGGTATTGCGCTTCTGACATCACGTACACTTTCTTCACACGACCACGGTCGATGAAGTCGTTGACGTAGCTACCGCCCCAGGCCGCGCCCAGCGTGGTATTGATGTCACTGATGGAAACGCCCAGTGCCTGCGCTTTCTCCTGATCGATGTCGATTTTGTATTGAGGCGTATCTTCCAGACCGTTAGGACGCACGCCGACCAGAAGGTCAGGGTGTTTCGCCACTTCACCGAACAGCTGGTTACGTGCCTGCGTCAGTTTTTCATGACCCAGACCGCCCTGGTCAATCAGCTGGAAGTCGAAACCTGTCGCTGTCCCCAGTTCAACAATCGCTGGCAGGTTAAAGGCGAAGACCATCGCATCTTTAATCTGTGAGAACGTGCCCATTGCACGGCCAGTAATCGCCTCAACTTTGTTCTCTTCGCCCGGACGTTCTGACCAGTCTTTCAGAGAAACGAAGGCAATACCGGTGTTCTGACCACGACCCGCAAAGCCAAAGCCGTTAACCGCAAACACGGATTCAACGTTAGCTTTCTCTTTGGTGAGGTAGTAATCCGTTACTTCATCCAGCACCTTCTGGGTACGTTCTTGCGAGGCACCCGCCGGCAGCTGTGCCATCGTCAGGAACACGCCCTGGTCTTCATCTGGCAGGAACGAGCTTGGCAGACGAACGAACAGATAGGCCATCCCCACCACGATGATGATATAGAGCAGCAGGTAACGACCGGTGCTGCGCAGGATGTTACCCACGCTGTCGGTGTAGTGATGCGTGCTCTTATCAAACATGCGGTTAAACCAGCCGAAGAACCCTTTATGCTCGCCGTGACCGCCTTTCTGAACAGGTTTCAGCATGGTGGCACACAGTGCAGGCGTCAGGATCAATGCAACCAGTACCGACAGCGCCATCGCCGAGACAATGGTGATGGAGAACTGACGATAAATTGCACCGGTAGAGCCGCCAAAGAAGGCCATTGGGATAAATACCGCAGACAGTACCATCGCGATACCGACCAGCGCGCCCTGGATCTGGCCCATGGATTTACGGGTTGCTTCCTTCGGCGGTAGACCTTCTTCCGCCATGACACGCTCGACGTTTTCTACCACCACGATGGCGTCATCCACAAGCAAGCCGATGGCGAGCACCATCCCGAACATCGTCAGGGTGTTTATCGAGTAGCCAAAGATGGCCAGTATGGCGAAGGTCCCGAGCAATACGACTGGTACGGCGATGGTTGGGATCAGCGTCGCGCGGAAGTTTTGCAGGAACAGATACATGACCAGGAATACCAGGATGATCGCTTCTGCCAGGGTTTTAACCACTTCGTGAATCGAGATTTTGACGAACGGCGTGGTGTCATACGGATAAACGATCTTCAGGCCTGACGGGAAGAACGGTTCCATCTTCTTCAGTTCCGCACGGATAGCCGTCGCGGTGTCCAGGGCGTTAGCACCTGTCGCCAGTTTGATCCCGAGACCGGAAGCCGGCTTGCCGTTAAACTTCGCAATGATGTCGTAGTTTTCGCCACCCAGTTCCACTTTCGCCACGTCGCGCAGACGAACCTGCGAACCGTCCTGATTCACCTTCAGCAGAATTTTGCTGAACTCATCGGCGGAGGTCAGACGGGTCTGTGCGATGATCGAGGCGTTAAGCTGCTGGCCTTTCACCGGCGGGGTACCGCCTAACTGACCGGCGGCAACCTGGGCGTTCTGCGCTTTGATGGCGTTGATCACGTCCACCGGCGTCAGCTGGAAGTTGTTCAGTTTGTTCGGATCCATCCAGATACGCATTGCGTACTGAGAACCGAACAGCTGAACGTCACCCACACCAGACGTACGGCTGATGGCGTCCTTCATGTTGGCGCCCACGTAGTCGGAAATATCCTCCTGCGTCATGGTGCCGTTGGTGTTGATAACGCCAACAACCATCAGGAAGCTACTGGACGATTTCTCGACGCTCACACCCTGCTGTTGTACTTCTTGTGGCAGCAACGGCATGGCGAGCTGCAGTTTGTTCTGGACCTGAACCTGCGCGATGTCAGCATCCGTACCTGACTGGAAGGTCAGTGTGATCTGTACCGTACCGGTTGAGTCACTGTTTGAGGACATGTACATCAGGTTATCGATACCGTTCATGTTCTGTTCGATAACCTGTGTCACGGTGTCCTGCACCGTTTTTGCATCAGCCCCGGGGTAGGTTGCGGAAATTGTTACCGCCGGTGGCGCAATCGTTGGATATTGCGCGACAGGCAGCTTCAGGATCGCAAGTCCCCCAGCCAGCATGATGATTATGGCGATCACCCATGCAAATATGGGGCGATCGATAAAGAAATTAGGCATGTCTTAACGGCTCCTGTTTAAGTTAAGACTTGGTTTGTTCTGACTGGCCAGCGGCCGAAGCTTGTTGTTTATCGTCAGATTTCACTTCCTGTGCTTTGACCTGCGCGCCAGGACGAACTTTTTGCAAACCAGTAATAATCACGCGATCGCCATCTTTCAGACCTTCCGTCACCAGCCATTTATCGCCAATCGCCTGCGTGGCAGTGATGTTGCGCGTTTCGACTTTGTCATCAGCCCCGACAACCAGTGCACTCGCGTCGCCACGTGGCGTACGGGTGACACCCTGCTGAGGCACCAGAAGTGCGGTTGGGTTGGTGCCTTCTTGCAGACGCGCGCGAACGAACATACCAGGTAAGAGTGTCTTATCCGGGTTCGGGAAAATCGCACGTAAGGTGATGGAACCGGTAGTTTGGTCGACCGTCACATCGGAGAATTCCAGTGTGCCTGCCTGCGGGAACTTGATACCGTCATTGGTCACGAGCTCCACTTTGGCTTTACCGTTTTCCTGCTTCAGCGTGCCATTTGCCAGCTCTTGTTTCAGG
Source organism: Enterobacter sp. R-25 (assembly GCF_049913205.1). Classification (NCBI taxonomy): domain Bacteria; kingdom Pseudomonadati; phylum Pseudomonadota; class Gammaproteobacteria; order Enterobacterales; family Enterobacteriaceae; genus Enterobacter; species Enterobacter sp. R-25. Next base: position 1,050,501 of record NZ_CP183982.1, read on the forward strand.
CGCAGGAAATCGTTGCTGGACTGGGTCACGTCAACGTAAATCGGATCAAGCTGCTGCACGGTGGCCAACGCGTTGGTCTGACCGTTTTGCACCAGCGCCCCTTCCGTGACGGAAGATTTACCGATGCGACCGCTGATTGGGGAGGTCACTTTGGTATAGGCGAGGTTGATACGCGCTGTTTCCACTGCAGCTTTCGCGGCAATCACGGCGGCGTTGGTCTGCTGTGCATCAGACAGGGCAGTGTCATAATCCTGTTGACTGATGTACTTGGTACCGAGCAGTTTTTTGTAACGGTTCAGCGTCAGTTGGGAGATTTTGGCTGCAGCTTCTGCTTTCGCCAGATCGCCTTTCGCGCTCTCATAGGAGGCCTGGTAGGTTGCCGGATCAATCTGATACAGAGACTCGCCAGCTTTCACTTCACCACCCTCGGTGAAGTTACGTTTCAGGATGATACCACTCACCTGAGGACGCACTTCTGCGATGCGGTATGCGCTGGTACGGCCCGGTAATTCTGTCGTTATCTGGAGAGGTTCGGACTTGAGCGTCACCACGCCAACTTCTGGCACCTGCTGAGCTCCTTGTTGAGCCTGTTTGTCGTCACATCCTGTTAGCGCTAAGCTGCCTGAGAGCATCAGAACGACCGCCAGAGGCGTTAACCCTCTGTTTTTGTTCATATGTAAACCTCGAGTGTCCGATTTCAAATTGATCAATGGTCCTGAGTCCAAAAACCCATTGCTGCGTTTATATTATCGTCATGCTATGGTACATACATTCACAAATGTATGTAAATCTGACTCCTGTAAATTCACTAACGTATGGCACGAAAAACCAAACAACAAGCGCTTGAAACCCGACAACACATTCTGGATGTGGCTATGCGTTTGTTTTCTCAGCAGGGTGTTTCGTCAACCTCGCTGGCGCAGATTGCTCAGGCCGCGGGCGTCACGCGGGGAGCGATTTACTGGCATTTTAAAGACAAGACAGATCTGTTCAGTGAAATCTGGCAACTCTCAGAGTCCAGCATTAGCGATCTTGAGACTGAGTATCGGGCAAAATTCCCCGAGGATCCACTCTCAGTATTAAGAGAAATATTAGTATATATCCTTGAAGCAACGGTAGTTGAAGAACGTCGCAGGTTAATGATGGAAATCATCTACCATAAATGCGAGTTGGTTGGAGAGATGGCGGTCGTCCAGCAGGCGCAGCGCAGCCTGTGTCTGGAAAGCTACGATCGCATTGAACAGGTCCTCACCCAGTGCATGCAGGCGAACCAGCTGCCGGCGACGTTAATGACCCGACGGGCGGCAGTCCTGATGCGCAGTTATATTTCCGGCCTGATGGAAAACTGGCTTTTCGCCCCGGACTCCTTTGACCTGAAGAACGAAGCCCGCAGCTATGTCGCTATTTTCCTGGAGATGTGCCAGCTCTCCCCGACGCTGCATGGCAAGTCAGGCTCGCTAACAGCCTGACGCGATTCCAGGATTTCTCTTAGAGGCTCACGTTCGCGCTATTCTGCTTCAGGCGAGCGTGATATCCTGCACGCCGGACTATTTTCGGTCATCTTCTGACATCATTCACAACTATGCTGCACACCAATCGCTCGCAAGATCCTGTTCTTGTATTTTTATTGGCGACGCTGTTTTTCTTCGCAACGGCACCGCTTTCCTGGGCCCGCGCCGATAACAACAATGACATCCCTTCACGCAGTGATGTTCAGTCGCAACTCGACACCCTGAATAAACAAAAAGATCTCTCTGCTCTGGATAAGCTCGTTCAGCAGGATCTGACGGAGACGCTGGAAACGCTTGATAAAATTGAGCGTGTTAAAGCGGAAACCACACAGCTTCGGCAGAAAGTGGCGCAGGCGCCTGAAAACATGCGTAAGGCCACGGAATCGCTGAATGCCCTGAGCGATGTGGATAATGACGACGAAACCCGTAAAACGCTCGCGACCCTGTCGTTGCGTCAGCTGGAATCGCGCGTCGCACAGCTGCTCGACGATCTGCAAACGGCACAGTCCGATCTCGGTACGTACAACAGCCAGCTTGTCTCCCTGCAAACCCAGCCCGAGCGCGTACAAAATGCGATGTATGCCGCCTCTCAGCAGCTGCAGCAGATCCGCAACCGTCTGAACGGTACGTCGGTTGGCGAAGGCACCCTGCGCCCAACGCAGCAAACGCTGCTGCTGGTGCAGCAGGCCTTACTGAATGCGCAAATCGAACAGCAGCGTAAAAGCCTGGAAGGGAATACGGTGCTGCAGGATACGCTTCAGAAGCAGCGCGACTACGTAACGGCGAACATTAATCGTTTGGAACATCAGCTTCAGCTGTTGCAGGAGGCGGTTAACAGTAAGCGCCTTACGCTGACGGAGAAAACGGCTCAGGAAGCCGTCTCACCGGACGAAACTGCCCGCATTCAGGCGAACCCGCTGGTGAAACAGGAGCTCGAGGCTAACCATCAGCTGAGCCAGCGCCTGATACTGGCAACAGAAAGCGGTAACTCGCTGGTTCAGCAAAATATCAGAGTGAAAAACTGGCTGGACCGCGCGCTGCAGGCTGAACGCAACATTAAAGAGCAGATTGCGGTTCTGAAAGGCAGCCTGCTGCTGTCGCGTATTCTCTACCAGCAACAGCAGACGCTGCCGTCCGCCGATGAGCTCGAGGACATGACCAACCGCATTGCGGATTTGCGTCTGGAACAATTCGATGTGAACCAGCAGCGCGACGCCCTTTTCCAGAGCGATACGTTTGTCGCCAAATTGGAAGAGGGCCATTCCAGTGAAGTGAACCCGGAAGTTCACGACGCCCTGCTGCAGGTTGTGGATATGCGCCGCGAGCTGCTCGACCAGCTCAACAAACAGCTCGGCAACCAGCTGATGATGGCGATTAACCTGCAGATCAACCAGCAACAGCTGGTGAGCGTGTCGAAAAGTCTGCAGGAGATCCTGACCCAGCAGATTTTCTGGGTTAATAGCAACAAGCCGATGGACTGGGACTGGATTAAATCCTTCCCTGAAACGCTGAAGGCGCAGATTAAGAGCATGAAAATCACCGTAAACTGGGAGAAAGCCTGGCCTGCGGTGATGATTGCCTTCCTGGCGGGGCTCCCGCTGCTGCTGATTGCCGGCCTGATCCGCTGGCGTCTGGGCTGGCTGAAGAAATACCAGGATAAGCTGGCGTCTGAAGTGGGACAACTGCGTAACGACAGTCAGCTGCACACGCCAAAAGCGATTCTGATCGATCTGATCCGCGCGCTGCCGGTCTGCCTGATTATTCTGGCGGTGGGGCTTATCCTGCTGACGATGCAGCTCAACATCAGCGACCTGCTGTGGGCGTTCAGTAAAAAACTGGCCCTGTTCTGGCTGGTGTTTGGCGTGTGCTGGAAAGTGCTGGAAAAAGACGGCGTTGCGGTGCGTCATTTCAACATGCCTGCGCAACTGACCAGCCACTGGCGTCGTCAGATTGTGCGCGTCAGCCTGGCGCTGTTGCCGCTGCACTTCTGGTCCGTTGTCGCTGAGCTGTCTCCGCTGCACCTGATGGACGATGTCATGGGCCAGCTGGTTATTTTGCTGAACCTGCTGCTCATTGCCATCCTGATGTGGCCGATGTGCCGCGACAGCTGGCGGGATAAAGAGTCTCACAACATTCGTCTGGCCACCGTGACGGTACTGGCGATTATTCCGCTGGCACTGATGGTGCTCACGGCGACGGGGTACTTCTATACCACGTTGCGCCTGTCCGGACGCTGGATTGAAACCGTCTATCTGGTGATCGTCTGGAACCTGCTCTATCAGACCGTACTGCGCGGCCTGAGCGTGGCGGCTCGCCGCATCGCTTATCGTCGTGCCATCGCGCGTCGCCAGCATCAGGTAAAAGAGGGGGCCGAAGGCGCGGAGCCACAGGAAGAGCCAACCATCGCGCTGGAGCAGGTTAACCAGCAGACACTGCGTATCACCATGCTGGTGATGATCGCGCTGTTTGCGGTGATGTTCTGGGCGATCTGGTCTGATTTAATCACCGTCTTTGCCTACCTCGACAGTATCACCCTCTGGCAATACAACGGCACCGAAGCGGGCGCCGCGGTAATGAAAAGCGTGACCATGGGCAGCCTGCTCTTTGCCCTGGTGTCGTCAGTGGTGGCCTGGGCGTTGATTCGAAACCTGCCAGGCCTGCTTGAAGTGCTGGTGCTGTCGCGTCTGAACCTGCGTCAGGGGGCGTCGTATGCCATCACCACCATCCTCAACTACGTCATTATTATTGTCGGGGCGATGACGGTCTTTGGCTCGCTTGGCGTCTCGTGGGATAAGCTGCAGTGGCTGGCGGCCGCGCTCTCTGTCGGTCTCGGTTTTGGCTTGCAGGAGATCTTCGGTAACTTTGTTTCCGGCCTGATTATCCTGTTCGAACGTCCGGTACGTATCGGTGATACCGTCACCATCGGCACCTTCTCGGGAACGGTCAGTAAGATCCGTATTCGTGCCACCACCATCACCGACTTCGATCGCAAAGAGGTGATCATCCCGAACAAAGCGTTCGTCACCGAGCGACTGATCAACTGGTCGCTCTCCGACACCACAACGCGCGTCGTCATTCGGCTGGGCGTGGCCTACGGCTCCGATCTGGATAAAGTGAAAGAGGTGTTGTTAAAAGCCGCGAAATCGCATCCTAAGGTGATGCACGAGCCCGCCCCAGATGTGTTCTTCACCACCTTTGGGCCGAGCACGCTGGATCACGAGCTGCGGTTATATGTGCGTGAGCTGCGCGATCGCAGCTACACCGTGGATGAGCTGAACCGCACTATCGATCGTCTGTGCCGTGAAAACAACATTAACATCGCCTTCAACCAGCTTGAAGTTCACCTGCGTAACGAGAAAGGTGACGAGCATACGGAAGTGAAGCGCGAGATTCAGGGTGACGATCCTACCCCGGCGTAATTCAGGTTCCCTCTCCCGGTGGGAGGGGGTCAGGGTGAAGGCGACTGGCCTTCACCTTGCCTTCAAAATCCGTCTTCACTATCTCAAGTGCTTTCAGCACCGTCTGGGCAGGGATGTCATGATTCTCCAGCAGCATAATCAAATCGACGGCCAGCTTGACCTCATCGGGTGCATTTTCCAGTGACATTTACGGCTCCTGTTAACGGGTCAGACGTTCAATGACGCGTTCAATTTCATCCAGTGCCTGACGGCAACGAACGATGCGGCCCTCAAGGGCGCTAACCTCTCGCATTAATAACTGCTGCTCTTCCAGCGTCTCGCTTGCGTTCAGGCGCGTTTCCCGCTCCTGCTTCATCTCAAACAGACGGCGCGCAAACTCCTGGTTCTCCAGCCGCTTGCGCTGCCATTTACCGAGACCCGGCGACGCGCTGTCCCAGACGCGTAGCGGCCAGGCGGTCATTTCACGGTGCAGGGCGGTGATCTGCTCGGTGAGATGTTCCGCAAGCCAGGCGACCTGTTGCTGTTGATTGTTCTCAACCGCATGGCGCAACTCATCAAGGTTCATCTGCGCCTCAGCAACATAATCCTGGATGCGCGTGCTGCGGGTACGAAAAAGCTGCCGGTCAAAGCGCGGCTTCAGCGTAGCATGCCCCATTAACGGCGTAGCCTGCGCGCGCAGGGTGGACAGCTGATTTTGCAGCGTCTCCAGAAGCAGGGCTGTTTTCAATACGCTCTCCAGTGGTAAAGTAGCCGTTCAGTTTGATAACGATTCGCATTATGCAGCGTACTATTTTAATCATCATTGGCTGGCTCGCGGTAGTGTTAGGCACGCTGGGCGTGGTTTTGCCCTTATTGCCCACTACGCCTTTTATCCTGCTGGCAGCCTGGTGCTTCGCCCGTTCATCGCCGCGCTTTCACCACTGGCTGCTGTACCGCTCCTGGTTTGGCGGCTATTTGCGCCACTGGCAAAAACATCGGGCAATGCCGCCCGGTGCGAAGCCGCGTGCGATCGCGGTGATCCTGATTACCTTTGCCATTTCATTATGGCTGGTGAAAATGATGTGGGTGCGCATTCTGTTGCTGACGATCCTCGCCTGTCTGCTTTTCTTTATGTGGCGGATCCCCGTGGTTGATGAAAAGCAACAAAAGCACTGAAGCCTTATAATGGCTGTTGCAATTATTGCGCGCAGCCAGTAAATTCGACCGTTTTCGAGCACAGCTGCGCCTGGTCAAAGGTTAAACAATTGTTACCCTGGCCGACTCGTTGCGCGCTGTGAGTAACACTGTTTCATTTAGGCACAAACCGATGACCGCAACTGCACAGCAGCTTGAATATCTGAAAAACAGCATCAAAAGTATCCAGGACTATCCAAAGCCTGGCATTCTTTTCCGTGATGTCACCAGCTTGCTGGAAGACCCGAAAGCGTACGCGCTCAGCATTGAACTGCTGGTCGAGCGTTATAAAAACGCCGGGATCACCAAAGTAGTGGGTACCGAAGCCCGTGGATTCCTGTTTGGCGCGCCGGTCGCGCTGGCAATGGGTGTTGGCTTTGTGCCGGTGCGTAAACCGCGCAAACTGCCGCGTGAAACCATCGCAGAGAGCTACGAACTGGAGTACGGCACCGATCAGCTGGAAATCCACGTTGATGCGATCAAGCCTGGCGATAAAGTGCTGGTGGTTGACGATCTGCTGGCGACCGGCGGCACGATTGAAGCGACCGTGAAGCTGATCCGTCGTCTGGGTGGTGAAGTGACCGACGCGGCATTCATCATTAACCTGTTCGATCTGGGTGGCGAACAGCGCCTGGAAAAACAGGGCATTACCAGCTACAGCCTGGTGCCTTTCCCGGGTCATTAATCCCGGTTTTCACAACCTCGCTCAATGGGTGAGGTTGTGATAGCATTCCCCTCCATAAATTCACCTTCCAGCGTTGCAGAGCCTGCCCATGAGTTATCAGGTGTTAGCCCGTAAATGGCGACCACAAACCTTTGCTGACGTTGTCGGTCAGGAGCATGTGCTGACGGCCCTGGCGAACGGCTTGTCGCTAGGTCGCATCCATCACGCTTATCTTTTCTCCGGCACCCGCGGCGTCGGTAAGACCTCTATTGCCCGTTTGCTGGCAAAAGGTCTGAACTGCGAAACCGGGATCACCGCCACGCCGTGCGGCGTGTGTGACAACTGCCGTGAAATTGAGCAGGGGCGCTTTGTCGATCTGATTGAGATCGACGCCGCCTCGCGCACGAAAGTGGAAGATACCCGCGATCTGCTCGACAACGTGCAGTACGCGCCGGCGCGTGGCCGCTTCAAGGTCTACCTGATCGATGAAGTGCACATGCTGTCACGCCACAGTTTCAACGCCCTGCTGAAAACGCTGGAAGAGCCGCCCGCGCATGTGAAATTCCTGCTGGCGACAACCGATCCGCAAAAGCTGCCGGTCACTATTTTGTCGCGCTGCCTGCAGTTCCATCTGAAGGCGCTGGACGTCGAGCAGATCCGCGCTCAGCTTGAACATATTCTTGATGAAGAGAAGATTGTCCACGAGCCGCGCGCCCTGCAGCTGCTGGCCCGCGCGGCAGACGGCAGCCTTCGTGATGCCTTAAGTCTCACCGACCAGGCGATTGCCAGCGGTGACGGTAAACTCTCGACCGACGCGGTCAGCACCATGCTCGGCACGCTGGATGACGATCAGGCGCTTTCTCTCATCGAAGCGATGATTGCCGCCAACGGTGAACGCGTCATGTCGCTGGTGAACGCCGCGGCTGCCCGGGGCATTGAATGGGAAGCGCTGCTGGTTGAGATGCTGAGTCTGCTGCACCGCGTGGCGATGCTGCAGCTTTCTCCGTCAGCCATCGGTGCCGATATGGCGGTTATTGAACACCGGATGCGTGAACTTGCGCGCACCGTCCCACCGGCTGACGTGCAGCTTTATTACCAGACGCTGCTGATTGGCCGCAAAGAGCTGCCGTTTGCGCCGGATCCCCGGATGGGCGTTGAAATGACCCTGCTGCGTGCGCTGGCGTTCCATCCGCGCATGCCTCTGCCGGAGCCGGAAGTGCCCCGACAGTCTTTTGCTCCGGTCGCCCCCACTGCGGTGATGTCGCCTCAGCAGGTGCCACCGCAGCCGACGGCTCCCCCGCAGCAGAACGTACCGCTGCCGGAGGCCACCAGTTCGGTGCTTGCCGCACGAAGCCAGTTGCAACGTGCTCAGGGAGCAACCAAACCAAAAAAGAGTGAACCGGCAGCGCCAGGAAGAGCGCGGCCGGTGAACAACGCCGCGCTTGAACGACTGGCTTCGGTTACGGAGCGCGTTCAGTCGCGCCCTGCACCGTCCGCGCTCGAGCAAAAAGCCCCGGTGAAAGAAGAGGCTTACCGCTGGAAGGCAACAACCCTCGTTGAAGAGGTGAAAGAAGAAGTTGCCACACCGAAAGCGCTAAAAAAGGCGCTGGAGCATGAAAAAACACCTGAGCTTTCCGCGAAACTTGCCGAAGAGTCTATTGAGCGTGACGCGTGGGCCGCAGAGGTCAGTAAACTGCAGTTGCCGAAGCTGGTTGAGCAGGTCGCGCTGAATGCCTGGAAAGAGCAGGACGGTCATCAGGTACGTTTACACCTGCGACCGGGTCAGCGGCACCTGAATTCCCCTGGCGCGCAAAAAGTGCTGGCCGAGGCGCTCACCGCATTACACGGTGCACCGGTTGAATTGACTATCATTGAAGATGATAATCCGGCGGTGCGAACGCCACTGGAATGGCGTCAGGCGATTTATGAAGAGAAGCTCGCGCAGGCGCGCGAGTCGATTATCGCGGATAACAATATCCAGACTCTGCGCCGGTTCTTCGACGCCGATCTGGATGAAGAGAGTATTCGCCCCATTTGATCGTGAGTCTGACTTACGGTTGTAATCCTTAAACGTGAAAGAAGAGAGAAGCCTATGTTTGGTGGAAAAGGCGGTCTGGGTGGCCTGATGAAGCAGGCTCAGCAGATGCAGGAAAAAATGCAGAAGATGCAGGAAGAGATCGCTCAGCTGGAAGTCACGGGTGAATCCGGTGCCGGTCTGGTCAAGGTGACCATCAACGGTGCGCATAACTGCCGTCGCGTTGAAATCGACCCAAGCCTGCTCGAAGACGACAAAGACATGCTGGAAGATCTGGTTGCAGCCGCGTTTAACGATGCTGCGCGCCGTATCGATGAAACTCAGAAAGAGAAAATGGCCTCTGTTTCCAGCGGTATGCAACTGCCGCCTGGCTTCAAGATGCCATTCTGATGCAAACCAGTCCGCTGCTCACGCAGTTAATGGAAGCACTGCGCTGTCTGCCGGGTGTCGGCCCGAAGTCGGCGCAGCGCATGGCGTTTACGCTATTGCAGCGCGACCGCAGCGGCGGGATGCGCCTGGCGCAGGCTTTGACCCGTGCCATGTCAGAAATTGGTCACTGTGCGGATTGCCGTACCTTTACCGAGCAGGACGTGTGTAACATCTGCACTAATCCGCGTCGTCAGGAAAACGGTCAGATTTGCGTGGTGGAGAGTCCGGCGGACATCTATGCCATCGAACAGACCGGGCAGTTTTCTGGCCGCTATTTTGTGCTGATGGGGCATCTCTCCCCGCTGGACGGTATTGGCCCGGACGATATCGGTCTCGATCGCCTTGAACAGCGTCTTGAGTCCGAAACGATCAAAGAGGTGATCCTCGCCACCAACCCAACGGTGGAAGGGGAAGCTACGGCTAACTACATCGCCGAATTGTGCGCACAGTATGGCGTTGACGCCAGCCGCATCGCTCACGGCGTGCCAGTGGGCGGTGAGCTGGAGATGGTGGACGGCACCACGCTGTCCCACTCTCTGGCTGGACGTCACAAGATTATTTTCTGACCAAACGGAGGCTGCAATCGCGGCCTCCGCTTGAAATTCTCCCCTCGTATCCCCATCTCTCCCTCAACGTTTTAAAACCCCATTAAATGGCATTGTTGAGGTCGACATAGATGAAAGGACAAGAAACCCGTGGTTTCCAGTCAGAAGTAAAACAGCTTCTGCACCTGATGATCCATTCCCTGTATTCCAACAAAGAAATCTTCCTGCGTGAGCTGATTTCCAACGCCTCCGATGCGGCGGACAAGCTGCGTTTCCGCGCCCTGTCTAACCCGGATCTGTACGAAGGCGACGGAGAGCTGCGCGTGCGCGTCTCTTTTGATAAAGAGAACCGTACCCTGACTATCGCCGATAACGGCATTGGTATGAACCGCGACGAGGTCATCGACCATCTCGGGACCATTGCTAAATCCGGTACCAAAGCGTTCCTCGAATCAATGGGCTCCGATCAGGCGAAAGACAGCCAGCTGATCGGCCAGTTCGGTGTGGGCTTCTACTCGGCGTTCATCGTTGCGGACAAAGTCACCGTGCGTACTCGCGCAGCAGGCGACAGTGCGGATCACGGCGTCTTCTGGGAATCTAAAGGCGAAGGCGAATACACCGTTGATGACATCACCAAAGCGGACCGCGGTACCGAAATCACCCTTCACCTGCGTGAAGGCGAAGATGATTTCCTGAATGACTGGCGCGTGCGCTCCATCATCAGCAAATACTCCGACCATATTGCCCTGCCGGTTGAGATTGAAAAACAGGAAGAGAAAGACGGTGAAACCGTGGTGTCCTGGGAGAAAATCAACAAGGCGCAGGCGCTGTGGACGCGCAATAAGTCTGAAATTAAAGACGACGAATACAACGAATTCTACAAACACATCGCCCACGACTTTACCGATCCGCTCACCTGGAGCCACAACCGTGTGGAAGGTAAGCAGGAGTACACCAGCCTGCTGTATATCCCGTCACAGGCGCCGTGGGATATGTGGAACCGCGATCACAAGCACGGTCTGAAGCTGTACGTCCAGCGCGTGTTTATCATGGATGACGCCGAGCAGTTCATGCCGAACTACCTGCGCTTTGTGCGTGGCCTGATTGACTCCAACGATCTGCCGCTGAACGTCTCCCGTGAAATTCTGCAGGACAGCACCGTCACCCGTAACCTGCGTAATGCACTGACCAAACGTGCGCTGCAGATGCTGGAAAAACTGGCGAAAGACGATGCAGAAAAATACCAGACCTTCTGGAAACAGTTCGGTCTGGTGCTGAAAGAGGGCCCTGCGGAAGATACATCCAACGTAGAAGCCATTGCTAAACTGCTGCGTTTCGCTTCCACTCACACCGACTCCTCTGCGCAGACCGTCTCGCTGGAAGAGTACGTCTCCCGCATGAAAGAAGGGCAGGAGAAGATCTACTACATCACCGCCGACAGCTACGCCGCGGCGAAGAGCAGCCCACACCTCGAGCTGCTGCGTAAGAAAGGCATCGAAGTACTGCTGCTGTCTGACCGCATCGACGAGTGGATGATGAACTACCTGACCGAGTTCGACGGTAAGGCGTTCCAGTCCGTTGCCAAAGCCGATGAGTCGATCGATAAGCTGGCCGATGAAGTGGACGAAAGCGCGAAAGAAGCGGAGAAGGCGCTGGAGCCTTTCGTTGAGCGCGTGAAAACGCTGCTGGGCGATCGCGTGAAAGAGGTGCGTTTCACTCACCGTCTGACCGATACCCCGGCCATTGTCACCACGGATGCGGATGAAATGAGCACCCAGATGGCGAAACTGTTCGCCGCGGCGGGCCAGGCGATGCCAGAAGTGAAATATATCTTCGAGCTGAACCCGGATCATCCGCTAGTGAAACGCGCGGCGGATACGCAGGACGAAGCGCGCTTTGCCGAGTGGGTTGAGCTCCTGCTGGATCAGTCTCTGCTGGCCGAGCGCGGCACGCTGGAAGATCCTAACCTGTTCATTAAACGTGTGAATGCGCTGCTGCTGGCGTAATTGACTCGCCTCCCCCTGGTCTTCTCCCTCTCCTGTGGGAGAGGACCGGGGGAGGGCACCAGACCGTTCCTTCCCGTTAATCTCCCTTCATTAACCGTTTCAGCCCGCCTGCCTTCCTTGAGCCATATCCGTTCTGGTGGTATTGTTTAGCGCTTTTGAAAAATTGAATCGACTTTTGAGGGGATTTTCGCAATGCGTATTATTCTGCTTGGCGCTCCGGGCGCGGGTAAAGGAACTCAGGCTCAGTTCATCATGGAGAAATACGGTATTCCGCAAATCTCCACCGGTGATATGCTGCGCGCCGCTGTTAAATCTGGCTCCGAGCTGGGTAAACAAGCGAAAGATATCATGGACGCAGGCAAGCTGGTGACCGACGAGCTGGTTATCGCTCTGGTCAAAGAGCGCATTGCTCAGGAAGACTGCCGTAACGGTTTCCTGCTGGACGGCTTCCCACGTACCATTCCTCAGGCTGATGCCATGAAAGAAGCGGGCATCAACGTGGACTACGTGCTCGAGTTCGACGTGCCGGACGAGCTGATCGTTGACCGTATTGTTGGTCGTCGCGTACACGCTGCCTCTGGCCGTGTTTACCACATCAAATTCAACCCGCCTAAGGTTGAAGGTAAAGATGACGTTACCGGTGAAGAGCTGACCACCCGTAAAGACGATCAGGAAGAGACCGTGCGTAAACGTCTGGTGGAATACCATCAGATGACCGCTCCGCTGATCGGTTATTACACCAAAGAAGCGCAGGCGGGTAACACCAAATACGCGAAAGTTGATGGCACCAAAGCCGTTGCTGACGTTCGTGCAGAGCTGGAAAAAATCCTCGGCTAATTGCACCTCTCTCACCCGGGCTCTCCGGGTGAGAAAAATTCTCATCTTACCTATTGCAGCAATGGGTTTCGTTTAAACGCTTTTCCGCTACAATTGAAAACCATTCAAATGGTTAAGAGGCGTGAATGAGTCAGGCGAAAACCGGCATCCTGCTTGCCAATCTGGGTACACCAGATGCACCGACATCAGAAGCGGTAAAACGCTACCTGCGACAATTTTTAAGCGACACGCGCGTCGTGGATACCCCAAGACTGTTGTGGTGGCCGCTGCTGCGTGGCGTCATTCTGCCGATTCGTGCCCCACGTGTCGCAAAGCTTTATCAGTCCGTCTGGATGGAAGAGGGCTCACCGCTGATGGTGTATAGCCGTCGGCAGGAAAAAGCGCTGGCTGCCCGTCTGCCGGATATGCCCGTCGCGCTGGGCATGAGCTACGGTAAACCGTCACTGGAAAGCGCGGTCGACTCGCTGCTGGCGCAGGGCGTCGACCACATTGTGGTGCTCGCCCTTTATCCGCAGTATTCCTGCTCGACGGTTGCCGCCGTCTGGGATGAGCTGGCTCGTATTCTGGCGACCCGCCGCCGTATTCCTGGCGTGACCTTTATTCGCGATTACGCCGATAACGAACGCTATATTAAAGCGCTTGCCAGTAGCGCGCGCGCGTCGTTTGAAAAACATGGCGAGCCGGATCTGCTGTTGCTCTCCTATCACGGGATCCCGCAGCGCTTCGCCAATGAAGGGGATGATTACCCGCAGCGCTGCCGCGATACTACCCGTGAGCTGGTCTCAGCCCTCGGCCTGCCGCCAGAGAAAGTGATGATGACCTTCCAGTCGCGTTTTGGTCGCGAGCCGTGGTTAACGCCTTACACCGACGAAACCCTCAAAATGCTCGGTGAGAAGGGCGTGAAACATATTCAGGTGATGTCACCCGGTTTCTCCGCCGACTGTCTGGAAACGCTGGAAGAGATTGCCGTGCAGAACAGAGAGTTCTTCCTCGAGGCGGGCGGAACGAAATATGAATACATTCCGGCCCTTAACGACTCGCCTGAGCATATCGAGATGATGGTGTCACTGGTGACAAACAGCCGCTGATCGCACTATGGGCCGGGTTTGTGCTACCATTCCCGGCCCATAATCCTTGCACAGTTCAGACCCATGAAATTTCCCGGTAAACGCAAATCTAAACACTACTTTCCCGTTGATGCCCGCGATCCGCTCCTGCAGCAAATCCAGCCGGAAAATGAAACCAGCGCCGCATGGGTCGTCGGTATCGATCAGACGCTGGTCGACATTGAAGCTAAAGTGGATGATGCGTTTGTCGCTCGTTACGGTCTGAGCGCCGGTCACTCGCTGGTGATTGAGGACGATGTTGCCGAAGCCCTGTATCAGGAGCTGACGCGCGAAAACCTGATCACCCATCAGTTTGCCGGTGGCACTATCGGCAACACCATGCACAACTACTCGGTGCTTGCCGACGACCGCTCTGTGTTATTGGGCGTCATGTGTAGCAACATCGAAATTGGTGGCTACGCCTACCGTTACCTGTGCAATACCTCCAGCCGCACCGATCTGAACTACCTTCAGGGCGTTGACGGGCCGATTGGCCGCTGCTTCACGCTGATCAGCGATTCCGGCGAACGTACCTTTGCCATCAGCCCCGGGCACATGAATAAGCTGCGTGCAGAGAGCATTCCGGAAGCGGTGATAGCGGGTGCGTCTGCACTGGTGCTGACGTCGTATCTGGTGCGCTGTAAACCCGGCGAGCCGATGCCGGAAGCCACCATGAAAGCGATTGAGTACGCGAAGAAATACAATGTGCCGGTCGTTCTGACGCTGGGCACCAAATTCGTGATAGCCGACAACCCCGAGTGGTGGCAGGCCTTCCTGAAGGAACACGTCTCGATTCTGGCGATGAACGAAGAAGAGGCTGAAGCGTTGACCGGCGAGAGCGATCCGCTGCTGGCCTCCGATAAAGCGCTCGACTGGGTCGATCTGGTGCTCTGCACTGCCGGACCGGTAGGGCTGTATATGGCAGGCTTCACGGAAGAAGAGAGCAAACGCAAAACGCAGCATCCACTGCTGCCAGGCGCCATTGCCGAGTTTAACCAGTACGAGTTCAGCCGCGCGATTCGCCATAAAGATTGCGAAAACCCGCTGCGTATTTACTCCCACATCGCACCGTATATGGGCGGGCCAGAAAAGATCATGAACACCAATGGCGCGGGAGATGGCGCACTGGCGGCGCTGCTGCATGACATCACTGCGAATGCCTACCATAAAACCAACGTCCCGAATTCCAGCAAGCACAAATTCAACTGGCTCACCTATTCGTCGCTGGCGCAGGTGTGTAAGTACGCGAACCGCGTGAGTTATCAGGTGCTGAATCAGCACTCGCCGCGCTTAACCCGCGGTCTGCCGGAAAGGGAAGATAGCCTCGAAGAAGCCTACTGGGACCGATAAAGGCAAAACGGCAACCTTGCGGTTGCCGTATTCGTGTTTGTACCCTCTTCCGGTGGGGGAGGGTCAGTCAGGGGCTGCAGGAGGCACACTTACCCCGTCACCACCTCGTCAACCGGCGGCTTCGTTAACAGCGTCAGCATCGCTTTTGCAATTTCGCGTTCACCCATCACCACCTGATCCGCACCACGTTCGGTAATGTACTCCACCTCATCGTCATAATGGGCGCGGGCAATGATCTCAATATTCGGGCACTTCTCACGTGCGGACGCCACAATTTCACCCGCTTCATAGCCGTTTGGAATGGTCAGCAGCAGCCAGCGCGCGCAGTCCAGATGCGCGAGATTCATGATCTCTTCGTTTGCCGCATTACCCAACACCGCGCGAACGCCGCGCTCGCGCAGCTCGTCGACGCGGGTACGTGATGTTTCAATCACCACCAGCGGGATCCCCTGCGCCATCAGCTTCTCACCGAGCAGGCTTCCTACGCGGCCAAAGCCGACCAGCAGGGCATGATTGCAAATATCCACCGGGATCTGCTTCTCTTCTTCGATAGCTTCTTCCAGCGTCTGCTCTTCCAGCGTTTCGGTTTTATCGAGGTATTTTTCCAGCAATGCAAACAGGACCGGGTTCAGCATGATGGAGAGGATCGCTCCGGCGAGGACCAGATTTTGCCCGGCCTGCGGCAGCAGATTCAGCGCCATACCCAGGCCCGCCAGAATAAAGGCGAACTCACCAATCTGCGCCAGGCTGGCGGCGATGGTCAGAGCCGTACGCGGCGAGTGGCCAAACATCCGCACCAGGAAGAAGGCGGCAACCGACTTACCAAAGATAATAATCGCCAGGGTGCCCATCACGGCCAGCGGCTGCTGAACCAGAACCATCGGATCAAACAGCATCCCGACGGAGACAAAGAACAGGACGGCGAAGGCGTCGCGCAGCGGCAGCGTATCGTGCGCCGCACGGTGGCTCAGCTCTGATTCGTTCAGCACCATCCCGGCGAAGAACGCGCCCAGTGCAAAGGAGACGTCGAACAGTTCTACGGCCCCAAAGGCAATCCCCAGCGCCAGGGCAAGGACAGACAGGGTAAACAACTCACGGGAGCCGGTGGCCGCGCTGCGGGACAGGATCCACGGCACCAGACGGCGGCCCACCAGCATCATAATGGTGATAAACGCCACCACTTTCCCGATGGTGATGCTCATGTCCAGCGCCAATGTCGCAAAGCCGACGCTCTCTTTTTCCATCATACCGGCGACGGCAGGCAGCAACACCAGCGTCAGCACCATCACCAGGTCTTCCACAATCAGCCAGCCTATCGCGATTTGTCCGCGCTGGCTGTCGATAAGCTGCCTCTCCTCAAGCGCGCGCAGCAGTACGACGGTACTGGCGGTTGAAAGACACAGCCCAAAGACGATACCGGTCATCAGCGACCAGCCAAGCACTGTCGAAAGCGCCATTCCCAGCAGCGTCGCTACGGCTATCTGTGCGATCGCTCCCGGTATGGCGATCGACTTTACCGCCATCAGATCCTTGAGTGAGAAATGCAGACCCACGCCAAACATCAGCAGAATCACGCCTAATTCCGCCAGTTCGGGCGCCAGTTTGGTATCCGCCACGAAACCTGGCGTAAAGGGACCCGCCAGCACACCCGCTAACAAATAGCCCACCAGAGGCGAAATACGCAGTTTATTGGCAATCATGCCGAGGATAAAAGCGAGCACAAGTCCACCAACAATGGTGGTGATAAGCGGTGTGGCGTGATGCATTCCGTCTCCTTTCGTTGTGGGTGTTCCATTTGGTTAAAAAACCAAAAACCGAGTAATAGTTTATGACAATTTTTGCCGTTATGTTTATGAATAATTGTTGAAGTTTGAATAAAACAGCAATATGCGTGTAAAAAAGCGCATTTTGATAAATTAGGCGGGGGAATGGAGAAGAAACCCTTATGGCATCAGGGTGTCAGGTCGCCAAAGTAAAACTTTAGCGACCGTTATATTACGCTTTATGGCGGTTATCAGGAAGAAATATGGTCAACATCCCCAGAAGCGGCAGGAAAGCACAGATTTTATAGACCAGGAAGATACTGGTGTGGTCGGCAATCATGCCCAGCACTGCCGCACCAAGGCCGCCCATGCCGAAAGCAAAACCGAAAAAGAGTCCGGAAACCATACCAATACGGCCTGGCAGCAGCTCCTGCGCGTAAACAAGGATGGCGGAAAACGCCGAGGCGAGGATAAACCCAATAATCACGGTCAAAATCCCCGTCCACTCCAGGCTTGCATACGGCAAAATAAGGGTAAACGGGGCCACGCCGAGGATAGAGCCCCAAATGACGTATTTGCGCCCGATTTTATCGCCCACAGGCCCGCCAATAACCGTCCCTGCAGCCACCGCAAACAAGAAGGCAAACAGGTGAAACTGGGCGTTTTGGACCGATAATCCGAATTTTTGCATCAGGTAAAAGGTGTAATAGCTGCTGATGCTCGCCATATAGAAGTATTTCGAGAAAATCAGCACCAGAAGCACGGAGACGGCCAGAATGACCTTATCGCGAGGAAGGGGATTGATAACCTTCGCTTTAGGCTTACCTTTGTTCACGCGATGCTGCGCGGCATACCAGCGGCTGATCTGAATCAGCACGATAATCGCCAGCAAGGCTGCCAGCACAAACCACGCCACGTTACCCTTGCCGTACGGAGCGATGATCACCGCTGCCAGCAGTGGGCCGAGGGAGCTGCCAAAGTTACCGCCCACCTGAAAGAGCGATTGCGCCAGCCCGTGACGGCCCCCGGAGGCCATGCGCGCCACGCGTGAGGACTCCGGGTGAAAGACCGACGACCCCGTGCCCACCAGCGCGGCGGCAATCAGCACTGCTTCAAAGCTGCCTGCCATTGCCAGCAGCACCAGCCCGCTCAAGGTAAAACACATGCCAATCGGTAGCGACCACGGCATAGGATATTTATCCGTCCAGTAGCCCACGACCGGTTGCAGAAGTGAGGAGGCCAGCTGGAAGGTCAGGGTGATCATCCCGATCTGCACGAACGTTAATGAAAACTCGGACTGCAGCAGCGGGTAGATCGCGAGAATCAACGACTGGATCATGTCGTTGAGCAGATGTGAAAGGCTGATTGCGCCTAACACTTTAAACGAGGTGCGCGACGCCGGAGCGCCAGACACGGGCTGGGTTGATTCACTGATTGCCATAGAGATGAATACCACGTCTTTTGTTATTAGAAATGCAGGGTGTAATTATTATCCAACTAACATACCCGGCAGTGACATTTGAATAAAGTCGCAATTCTGAAAACTTATTTGTCTATTCTTATTAGTCACTGTAATTTTTGCCTTTGTCTATTGGTCAGGGAGAGAGAAGATGAAGTTAATGAAGCGGAGCGTCGCGCTGGCGCTGATCGCCGCCTGGGGTCTGGTTAGCCTGCCCGTGCAGGCCTATGAAAAAGATAAAACCTATAAAATCACCATTCTGCATACCAACGATCACCACGGCCATTTCTGGCGCAGTGAATACGGCGAATACGGTCTGTCGGCACAAAAAACGCTGGTGGATGGCATTCGTAAAGAGGTGGCAGCCCAGGGGGGCAGCGTACTGCTGCTCTCGGGGGGCGATATCAATACCGGTGTGCCGGAATCTGATTTACAGGATGCGGAGCCTGATTTCCGCGGCATGAATCTTATTGGCTACGATGCGATGGCCGTCGGTAACCATGAATTCGATAACCCGCTGACGGTGCTGCGCCAGCAGGAAAAATGGGCCAAATTCCCGTTCCTCTCTGCCAACATCTACCAGAAAAGCACCGGTGAGCGACTGTTCAAACCCTGGGCGCTGTTTAAGCGTCAGGATCTGAAAATTGCGGTCATCGGGTTAACCACCGACGATACGGCGAAAATCGGCAACCCTGAGTTCTTTACCGATATCGAATTCCGTAAACCGGCAGACGAAGCGAAGCTGGTCATCCAGGAATTGCAGCAGAACGAAAAGCCGGATGTCATTATTGCCACCACCCATATGGGCCACTATGACAACGGTGAGCACGGCTCGAATGCGCCGGGTGACGTGGAGATGGCTCGCAGCCTGCCTGCGGGCTCGCTGGCGATGATTGTGGGCGGTCATTCACAAGACCCGGTCTGCATGGCGTCAGAGAATAAAAAGCAGGTCGACTACGTGCCAGGCACGCCGTGTGCTCCGGACCGTCAGAACGGTATCTGGATTGTGCAGGCGCACGAGTGGGGTAAATACGTGGGGCGTGCGGACTTTGAGTTCCGTAACGGCGAGATGAAGCTGGTGCACTATCAGCTCATTCCGGTCAACCTGAAGAAGAAAGTGACTTACCCTGACGGGAAAAGTGAGCGCGTACTCTACACCCCAGAAATTGCTGAGAACGCGCAGATGCTCTCCCTGCTGACGCCCTTCCAGAATAAAGGCAAGGCGCAGCTGGACGTGAAGATTGGTACGCTGAATGGTCGTCTGGAAGGGGACCGCAGCAAAGTTCGCTTTGTGCAGACCAATATGGGGCATCTGGTGCTGGCGGCACAAATGGCGCGCACAAATGCCGATTTTGGTGTGATGAGCGGCGGCGGCATCCGTGATTCCATCGAAGGCGGAAACATCACCTATAAAGATGTGCTGAAGGTTCAGCCGTTCGGTAACATCGTGGTGTATGTCGACATGAGCGGTAAAGAGGTGATTGACTATCTCACCGCCGTGGCGCAGATGAAGCCGGACTCCGGCGCTTATCCGCAGTTTGCCAACGTCAGCTTTGTGGCGAAGGACGGCAAGCTCAACGACCTCAAAATCAAAGGCGAGCCGGTCGACCCTGCCAAAACCTACCGCATGGCAACATTAAGCTTTAACGCCACCGGTGGTGACGGTTATCCGCATATCGACAATAAACCGGGCTATGTGAATACCGGGTTTATCGATGCGGAAGTGCTGAAGCAGTTCATCGAGCAGAATTCACCGATCGACGTGAATACCTACGAGCCGAAAGGCGAGGTGAGCTGGCAGTAGTGCGGTTTTGAGCCGGGGGGCGGCTACGCCTGACCCGGCCTGTATGAGAATCGTCGGCCCGGTAAGCACAGTGCCTCCGGGCCACTTCCTCAATCCCGTCGCGCAATATCCGCAAATGTCGCGTCCAGTATTTTCGCCAGATCGCCTGCGGACAGTTCAATATCCAGCCCGCGTTTGCCGCCGGAAATATAAATAGTGTCGAAGGTCTGCGAAGGGGCATCAATCAGCGTCGGCAGGCGTTTTTTCTGCCCGAGCGGGCTGATACCGCCAACAAGGTAGCCGGTAGTGCGTTGCGCAACCATCGGATCGGCCATATCCACCTTCTTTGCCCCCAGCGCTTTGGCCACTTTCTTGAGATCCAGCTGCCCGGCAACAGGCGTTACCGCGACGGCGAGGTGTTTCATATCACCGTTCACCGCCACCAGCAGCGTCTTATAAACCCGATCGGCGTTCAGCCCCAGTTTGCGCACCACTTCATCACCAAAATTCGTTTCGCTGGGATCGTGATCGTAGGTGTGGATCCGAAAGGGAATGTTGTTTTTTTCGAGTAATTTAACGGCGGGAGTCATAGCTATCCTTCTTACGACAGACAATTCATGCTGACAGCATACGCCTGACGTTTGTCTAAAAAATAGCACCATCTTGCGCAATAGTATTGGCAGTGATGGTCACTTTGAGCGACAATCGGCTCAACCGAAGGTCTCCTTCGGCATAATAAAAACG
Source organism: Enterobacter sp. R-25 (assembly GCF_049913205.1). Lineage (NCBI taxonomy): Bacteria > Pseudomonadati > Pseudomonadota > Gammaproteobacteria > Enterobacterales > Enterobacteriaceae > Enterobacter > Enterobacter sp. R-25. Next base: position 1,071,325 of record NZ_CP183982.1, read on the forward strand.
ATGAAATTCCTCTTTGACGGGCCAATAGAAATATTGGCCATTTTTTTATTTCAGCAGTGACGGCAAATTCCCTTCTCCGTACAAATGTAACGCCCCGACAGCGACCACGTAACGCCCAGCAGGCAACGCATGTAACGTCTGCTGCCAGGCTTTGTTGCGCTCGTTCATCAGCACATCATACAACGATTCACTGAACGTCGACGGCAGCGCCAGTTTACCGTCCGTGGGCGGCGCATTCAGCCACCAGCCGATCATCGTTTGCAACAGGCGCGCGTTGGTGTGCCAGTGAGTCAGGGTATCATCCAGCAGCATCAGCCCATCATCAGGAAGCTGGCGCAGCAGGGCTATCTGGCTGTCCGTGCCTTCGAGCTCAATGACTGACAAATGGCGTGCTCTCGCGGCATTCAACAGCTGGTAATCAATACCGTAATCCCCGCGTAGCCCCAGACGCTGCGCCTGGGTCGCCTGCAGGACCATCGCGATTTGCCACAGCGGCAGTGTGTCCAGCATGGAGAGCGACACGCCCGTCTCATCTGCGACGCGCGTCAGTTCAGCAAACTGCGTGTCGTTCAGACGTTCAGCCAGGGGGAGATCGCTTTCGAGGCCGGCAAACGGTGACGTCTGGCCCGAAATATCCGCTTCAACGACCAGCGCATCGGCGCTCTTCAGCAGTTTCATCAGACCGGCTGGCAGCGGGGACATATCCTGCGTGCCCATATGGATGCTGCCCACCAGGTGAAGGTGCTGCCCGCCGGGAAGCGAGATGTCCATGCCGGGCCAGGCATAACGGCGGGGGAAGAGGGCGCGAAACGATGTTTTTATACGATTAAACAGACTCATACGCGCTCCATAAACGGAAAGGTTCATGCTAGCGCGTAGGAGAAGAAGGTTCAATCTTTCGGTTTAAACCGCAACAACCGGTTTGCGTTGCTCACCACGGTAATGGACGAGAGTGCCATCGCCGCACCCGCGACAACCGGGTTCAGCAGCGTGCCGGTCAGCGGCCACAAAATACCGGCGGCAATCGGGATACCGAGCGTGTTGTAGACGAAGGCACCCAGCAGGTTCTGCTTCATGTTGCGCAAGGTGGCTTTTGAAATCGCCAGCGCGTCCGCAACGCCCATCAGGCTGTGACGCATCAGGGTGATGGCGGCCGTCTCAATGGCGACATCGCTACCGCCCCCCATCGCAATACCCACTTCCGCCTGTGCCAGCGCCGGCGCATCGTTAATCCCGTCACCGACCATCGCCACCTGGCGACCCTGGCTTTGCAGCGTCTTGATGGCGTCTGCTTTGCCGTCAGGTAACACCCCGGCAATGACCTCGTCAATCCCTGCTTCCCGGGCGATGGCGTTCGCCGTCACAGGATTATCCCCGGTCAACATCACCAGGCGATAGCCCGCACGATGCAGGCGTTGCAACGCCTGCACGCTGTCCTGACGTAGCGGATCGCGAATTGCCAGCAGCGCCGCGGCCTTGCCATCAACGGCAAGCAGAACCGGGGTTGCGCCCTGAGAGGCTTGATCTTTCAGGTCTTGTTCCAGGGCGGAGGTCTCAACGCCGTGCTCCTTCAGCAGTGCCTGATTCCCCAGCAGCAGCGTGTGCCCTTCGGCGGTACCGCTAACGCCTAAACCGCGCAGGGTACGGAAATTGCTCACCTGCGGCAGGCTGGCATTCCCGGCTTTCTCAATAATGGCATGGGCCAGCGGATGGCTGGAGCCTTGTTCAAGCGCCCCGGCGAGACGCAGCGCGTCTTCCTGCGTGATGCCTGCGGTAATCACGGCCACTACCTGCGGTTTCCCTTCCGTCAGCGTGCCGGTTTTATCAAACACCAGCGTGTCCAGCGTGCTCGCCCGCTGCAACGCATCGGCATCCCGTACCAGCACGCCAAATTCAGCGGCACGGCCTACGCCTGAGATGATCGACATTGGCGTGGCAAGACCGAGCGCGCAAGGACAGGCAATGATCAGCACCGTGGTGGCAATCACCAGGGTATAAACAATTTGCGGTGCCGGGCCGAAGACATACCAGATAGCCGCGCTCAGCAGCGCGATACCGACCACGACCGGCACAAAAATGGCGGAGATTTTATCGGCCAGCTGACCAATTTCCGGCTTACTGCTCTGTGCCTGACGCACCATGCGAATAATGCGTGACAGCGTGGTATGGCTGCCGACCGCACTGGCGGTGAAAAGCACGCTACCGTCCTGCACCACCGTACCGGCATGAATGGCATCGCCCTGGGCTTTCTGTTGCGGGACGGGTTCGCCGGTCAGCATCGCTTCGTCAAACCAGGCTTCGCCCTGAGTGATTTCACCGTCGACGGGAACGCGGTCGCCGGTGGTCAGGCGCAGCGTCATGCCGGGTTGAACTTCAGCCAATGGGACATTTTTTTCACCTGCATCCGTCACGACGCGCGCGGTCGGTGGGGTTAAATCCAGCAGGCGCTCCAGCGCTTTGGAGGAGCGCTGACGGGCGCGCGCTTCAAGCATATGGCCGAGGTTAATCAGGCCGATAATCATCGCGCTCGCTTCATAATAGAGATGACGCGCTTCCATCGGGAACCACTGGGGCCAGACGTTGACGCTCATGGAGTACAGCCACGCCGCACCCGTGCCGAGTGCGACAAGGGTATCCATCGTCGCGGTGCGATTTTTCAGGCTTTTCCAGGCGCTGGAGTAGAAGTGACCGCCTGCGAAGACCATCACGGCAAGCGTAATCAACCCAATGACCAGCCACAGCGTGCGGTTATCGTCGGTGACCATCATATTGTCACCGATCATACCCCACACCATGACCGGCACCCCAACCAGCAGCGCGACGATGGCCTGCCAGCGGAAGCGTTTCATGGTGGCGACGGCCGTTTCCTGCTGGCGTTCACGACGTTTGAGGTCATCTTCGATGGCCTCTGCGCCGTAGCCCGCTTTTTCAACGGCCTGCACTAAATCTGCGGCGGAGGCACTGCCCATCACCAGCGCAGTACGCTCCGCAAGATTGACCCGTGCCTGCGCGACACCCGGTACAGCCTGCAAGGCATTTTGTACCCGGGAGACGCAGCTGGCGCAGCTCATGCCGTTGATCAGCAGCTGTTGGCTGTCATCAATATCATCAGCTACCGGAAGCTCAGGAGTGGCCGCTGTCAGTGCTTCCGACGGGGATGATGACTCTGCCAGCGGTTTAGCCTTTGGGTGGCTCAGCTCCGCCCCATAACCAGCCTGTTTGATCGTATCAATCAGCGCATCCGCACTGGCGCTACCGGTGACGGCGGCGTGATCAAGGGTCACTTCAGCGCTGTCTACATCAGGACGCTGTTCCAGACTTTCTTTAACGCGTTTGACACAGTGGCCGCAGGAGAGGCCGTCCAGTGTCAGGTCAATAGTGTGAGACATAACAAAACTCCCGTATAATGATCTGGTCAGATGTTGACCGGCATAACGCTTTTCGCTAACTGTTATGAAGGTTAAACCTTCCATCAAGGGGAAGGTCAAGGGGGAAATGTGAATATCAGTGATGTTGCGAAAAAAACCGGATTGACCAGCAAAGCGATCCGTTTTTATGAAGAGAAGGGGCTGGTGACACCGCCGCTGCGCAGTGAAAATGGCTACCGCAGTTATACGCAACTGCATCTTGATGAACTGACGCTGCTGCGCCAGGCGCGGCAGGTGGGATTTAACCTTGAAGAGTGCGGCGAGCTGGTCACCTTATTCAACGATCCGGCACGCCATAGCGCAGACGTGAAAAAACGAACGCTGGAGAAAGTGGCTGAGATTGAACGCCACATTACCGAGTTACAGGCGATGCGTCAGCAGCTTCTGGCGCTGGCGGAATCCTGTCCGGGGGATGACAGCGCCGACTGCCCGATTATCGATAATCTGTCCGGCTGCTGTCATCGTAAGGCTCATGCCTGACAGGCTTTAACCCGCAGGGTTATTCCTTCCACCGCAATGACCTCAACCTGCGTGCCGGCGCTGAGGTCATCGTCGGCCACCACGGGCCATGAACTGTCGCCCACGCGCATATGTCCGCGCCCGTTAACCAGCGCCGTATCAAGCGTAAAACGTTTGCCGACAATCTGCTGACCGCGCTGATTGAGGTGGGCGTCGAGCGGTTTCTGTTCTGTCACCTGGCGGTTAAGCCAGCGCCACCACAGCCAGGCGGCCAACAGCGTCAGCACGGCAAATAACGCCCCCTGCCACGCCCAGTCCAGGGGCAGTAGCCAGACCACTAACCCGGTAATGACAGCGGCAACACCGCTCCAGAGCAGGTAACCGTTGCCGCCAAGCATCTCCGCGGCCAGCAATAAGCCACCGAGGCTTAGCCAGAATGCATGAGGATGTGCGACGATTAGCTCAATCATTTTTTGCGCTCGTTTCCGCTGTCTTTGATAAGTTCCGTGATCCCGGCGATGGAGCCCATCAGGCTGCTGGCATCCAGCGGCATCATCACCACTTTGCTGTTGTTCGCGGAGCCAATCTCTTTCAGCGCGTCAGTGTATTTTTGCGCAACAAAGTAGTTCACCGCCTGGATATCACCTGCTGCAATTGCTTCAGAGACCATCTGGGTGGCGCGGGCTTCCGCTTCTGCAGAACGTTCACGGGCTTCCGCCTGTAAGAAGGCAGACTGGCGTTCACCTTCCGCTTTCAGGATCTGCGACTGTTTTTCCCCTTCGGCTTTCAGGATCTCTGCCTGCCGTACCCCTTCAGCTTCCAGAATGTAGGCGCGTTTGGTCCGTTCCGCTTTCATCTGTGCGTTCATGGAGGCGATCAGCTCTGCCGGTGGACGCACGTCGCGGATCTCAATACGGGTAACTTTGATCCCCCACGGGTTGGTGGCCTCGTCGACAATGTGCAGCAGGCGGGTGTTAATGCTGTCGCGCTGAGAGAGCATCTCGTCCAGCTCCATTGAACCGAGCACGGTACGAATGTTGGTCATCGTCAGATTTACGATAGCCAGCTCCAGATTGCTGACTTCATAGGCCGCTTTTGGGGCATCAATAACCTGAATAAAACAGACCGCATCAATGGTGACGTTGGCGTTATCCTTGGAGATCACTTCCTGGGAAGGAATATCCAGCACCTGTTCCATCATATTGATTTTACGTCCAATCCTGTCCATGAAAGGGACAATCAGGCTTAAACCCGGCTGGAGCGTGTTGGTGTAGCGGCCAAAGCGTTCAACGGTCCACTGATACCCCTGTGGGACAATTTTGACGCCAGCGCCGACAATAACCAGCGCAACGAAAATAAGGACAGGTATAACGATAAGCATAAAAACCTCCTGTTTTGCATGCTGTGACGAAGGGAACTGCGTGTGTGTTATAAGTCAGTATATCGGCTATCGGACTGAAATTCGCCCCTGTAAAGAAGGGGGCGCGACGAATACCGGTAAAACCTTTACTCCAGCCATCGACACACCCTATTCGCGCTGCGTTCGTGAAAGGATTATTCTACGCGTGGTTGCAATAAAGGTGGTTACAGGATGCATGATGAACAATAAAAATACGCTCTTGCAGGTCAGGGATGTCGGTTTTCGTGTGGCAAATACCACGATCCTTCAGCATGTCGATTTTTGTCTTTCCCCGGGTGAGTTCAAACTGATAACAGGGCCGTCAGGCTGTGGTAAAAGCACGTTATTAAAGATTGTCGCTTCACTGCTCAGCCCCACTGAGGGCGCTATTCTGTTTGAAGGGCAGGATATCGCGACACAGTCGCCAGAAAGCTATCGTCAGCAGGTCTCTTACTGCGTGCAAACCCCTTCGCTGTTTGGGGACACGGTTTATGACAACCTGGTCTTTCCGTGGCAAATCCGTCATAAAACGCCGGAGCCAGAAAAATTTATCGCCGATCTGGCCCGCTTTGGCCTGTCGAAAGAGACGCTGACTAAATCCATCAATGAATTATCGGGCGGCGAAAAGCAGCGCGTTTCGCTGATTCGCAATCTGCAGTTTTTGCCGAAGATATTGTTACTGGACGAGATCACCAGCGCGCTGGATGAGGTGAACAAACGCAACGTTAACGAGATTATTCATCGTTACGCAAGCGAGCAGAATATTGCCGTGCTGTGGGTTACGCACGATTCAAACGAAATTACCCATGCGGATGATGTCATTACGCTTGAGCCGCAGGGCGGGAAAATGCAGGAGGCAAACCGTGGGTGAGCATAATATTACGAATACGTCGCTGGCGTTTTCGATGGTGCTGGTACTGATCGCTATTGTGGTGAGCTACCGGGAAAAGCTGGGCCTGGAGAAAGATATTATCTGGAGTATCTGCCGCGCGGTTATCCAGCTCATTATTGTCGGCTATGTGCTGAAGTATATTTTTAACGTCAACCACGCGGTGCTGACGCTCCTGATGGTGCTCTTTATCTGCTTTAACGCGGCGTGGAACGCGCAGAAACGCAGTAAGTATATCGATAAGGCGTTTGTCTCATCGTTTATCGCCATTACAACCGGGACGGCGCTGACGCTGGCGGTGCTGGTGGTGTCCGGCTCAATCGAGTTTACGCCGATGCAGGTTATCCCTATTTCCGGGATGATTGCGGGGAACGCTATGGTGGCTGTAGGACTGTGTTACAACAACCTCGGCCAGCGATTTAGCAGTGAACAACAGAAGCTGCAGGAGAAATTAAGTCTGGGGGCGACACCGAAAATGGCCTCGGCGGTACTGATCCGCGACAGCATCCGCTCGTCGCTGATCCCAACGGTGGATTCCGCAAAAACGGTTGGGCTGGTTAGCCTGCCGGGAATGATGTCCGGGTTAATTTTTGCCGGTATCGATCCGGTCAAAGCCATTAAATATCAGATCATGGTGACCTTTATGCTGCTCTCTACGGCCAGCCTGTCGACCATCATTGCCTGCTATTTAACCTATCGGAAGTTCTACAACGCGCGCCATCAGCTGGTGGTGACGCAGTTGAAAAAGGCGGGGTGACCGCCTCTTTTGCAGGCCCGGTGAGCGCAAACGGCACCGGGCCTGTTCATCAGTAGAGCAGGGCGTACAGCTGACGGCGGTACGTCGACGCCAGCGCATCGCCGGTGCCCAGCGCGGCCAGGATCTCCTGGAACATTTTCCGCGCCTGACCGTCGGCGGCACCCAGATCGTTTTGCAGATGGCTGAACAGCAGTGCCAGCGCTTCTTCGTTACGTCCCACCTGATGCAGCTGCAGCGCCAGCTGGCTTGCCAGCGCGGCATTGGTCGGGTTATCGGCAACCTGCTGTTGAAGCTGCTGGATCTCCGGCGTATCCGCCGCCTGTTTCAGCAGATCGATCTGCGCGACCAGACCCTGATAACGGGTATCCTGATCCTGCAGTGGAATGGTCTTCAGCACAGCTTCCGCATCGTCGGAACGGTGCAGGGCAATCTGCGTTTCCGCGAGGAGCAGGCCAATCTGGCTGTCCTGTTTCGACAGCTGCCACGCCTCTTTGAGCAGCGGCAGCGCTTCGTCGTATTTGCCTTCCTGCATCAGTCCCATGGCTTCCTGCGCCTTCAGCTCTTCCTCGCGCGGCAGGACTTTATCCAGCAGGGCACGGATCGCTTCTTCAGGCTGTGGCCCCTGGAAGCCATCAACAGGTTGCCCATTCTGGAACAGATAGACGGTAGGAATCGCGCGCAGGCCAAACTGAGACGCCACCATAGGCTCAGCGTCACAATCCAGCTTGGCGAGAATGAACTGGCCATTGTATTGCGCGGCAAGGCTTTCGAGTACCGGCGTCAGCTGCAGACAGTGTTGACTACGCTCAGACCAGAAGTAGAACAGCACCGGTTTGGTCATGGACTGTTCGAGGGTCTGTTGCAGGTTTGCTTCAGTAATATTGACGATATTCTGTACGGACATGCGGCCTTCTCTTTTATCGGTTTGTTATTTACATGGGGGTTAGCGACGACGCTTCAACTCAACCGTGTAAAATTTTGTCCATCATCCGGCCCGGCAGCAGGCGTTTTAACCAGCCTACCGCATGGGTTACCAGCGTCACCGGATAGCGCATTTTTGGGTTTTCGCTCTCAAAAGCATGGCGCACTTTAGCGACGACTGCTTCCGGCCCGAGCGTAAAGCGTGCGGCGATACCGGGGTTTTCGACCGGTTTATCCGCCTGGGTCTGGTTAACGTTTTCCGTAAAGCGGGTGCGGATAGGGCCCGGCTCAATCAGGCTGACCTTAATGCCGCTGTGACGCAACTCCATGCGCAGGGCATCGGACCAGGCCTCCAGCGCATATTTGCTGGCGGCATAGGCCCCGCGGCCCGGGGTTGAAATCAGCCCCATCACGGAGGAGGTCATCACAATGCGTCCTTCACCGTGCGGCAGCATGGCGGGGAGCAGGCGCATGGTAAGCTGATGGACGCCAAAGAAATTGGTGGAAAACTGTTTTTCCAGCTGCTCGCGGGTGAGCGTGTCCAGGGGACCATACACGCCGTAACCGGCATTGTTAAAAAGGCCGTACAGACGGTTGTCGGTCAGGGCCAGCACCTCATCGGCTGCGCGTTCCACGCTTTCCGGTGAGTCTAAATCCAGTAACACACCGGTAAAGCCCAGCCCGTTCATGCGTTCGACGTCGTCGGGTTTACGGCAGGCCGCCAGTACCCAATATCCCTGACGCTTCAATTCGAGTGCACTTTCAAGACCGATTCCGCTGGAACATCCTGTAATTAAGACCGATTTTTGCATAACTTTACCTGTCAGGATCTCCGCTGAATTAGGAGTCATGTTTAACTAAAGGGGCCAGCCGTGTTGCCATCCAGTCGGCAATAAACGGCTGCGCATCGCGATTGGGGTGGATCCCATCGTCTTGCATCCACTGGGGTTTGAGATAGACCTCTTCCATAAAAAATGGCAGCAGCGGAATATCAAACTCGTTGGCAAGCTTTGGGTAGATCGCGCTAAAGGCTTCATTATACCGACGTCCATAGTTGGCGGGCAGGCGAATTTGCATCAGCAGCGGTTGCGCGTTCGCGGCCTTAATATCCTTAAGGATCGTGCGCAGGGTCTGTTCCGTTTGCTGAGGCTGGAAACCACGCAAGCCATCATTACCGCCCAACTCAACCAGCACCCATCGCGGTTGATGCTGTTTGAGCAAGGCTGGCAGGCGCGACAAGCCTTGCTGCGAGGTATCACCGCTGATGCTGCCATTAATAACCGTTGTCTTACTCTGCCATTTGTCATTGAGCAGAGCTGGCCAGGCCGCGTTGGCCGCCATGCGATAGCCTGCACTCAGGCTGTCACCGAGAACCAGTAACGTGTCCGCTGCCGCCGCGCGGAAGGTCATCAGGATTAAAAACAGGAAGGGCAAATGCCAGCGGAAAACATTGTTGAAGTTCATCGTCTTAAGAAGTCCGTCGGTCAGGGGGAACACGAGCTTTCCATCCTCACCGGAGTTGAACTCGTTGTCAAACGCGCCGAAACCATTGCGCTGATTGGCGAGTCCGGCTCCGGGAAGTCCACGCTCCTGGCCATTTTAGCCGGTCTGGACGACGGCAGCAGTGGAGAGGTCAACCTGGTCGGGCAACCGCTGCATCAGCTTGATGAAGAGGCGCGTGCTGCGCTCCGCGCTCGTCATATCGGGTTTGTCTTTCAGTCCTTCATGCTGATCCCGACGCTCAATGCGCTGGAAAACGTTGAACTGCCGGCGCTACTGCGCGGCGAGAACAGCCGTGAAAGTCGCGCCCACGCGAAGGCATTGCTGGAGCAACTAGGGCTGGGCAAACGCCTCGACCATCTTCCGGCGCAGCTTTCCGGCGGGGAGCAACAGCGTGTGGCCCTGGCCCGGGCGTTTAACGGCCGCCCGGACGTGCTGTTTGCGGATGAGCCTACCGGAAACCTCGACCGAAAGACCGGGGATAAAATTGCCGACCTGCTTTTTTCGCTCAACCGCGAACACGGGACCACGCTGATTCTGGTGACCCACGATCCGCAACTGGCTGCCCGCTGCGACCGTCGCCTGCGGCTGGTTAACGGTGAACTGCAGGAGGAAGCATGATTGCCCGCTGGTTCTGGCGCGAATGGCGCTCGCCCACGCTGTTGATTGTCTGGATGGCGTTAAGCCTGGCGGTAGCCTGCGTGCTGGCGCTGGGCAGCGTCAGCGATCGCATGGAGAAAGGGTTAAGCCAGCAAAGCCGCGAGTTTATGGCCGGAGACAGGGCGCTGCAAAGCTCGCGTCCCGTCCCGCCGGGCTGGCTTGAGGAGGCGCGTAAGCGTGGACTGAAGGTGGGGGAACAGCTGAGCTTTCAGACCATGACCTTTGCCGGCGATACGCCGCAGCTGGCGAGCGTCAAAGCCGTCGACGACCTTTACCCGCTGTACGGTGAACTGCAGACCAGCCCGCCTGGCTTAAAGCCGAAACCGGGCACGGTGCTGCTGGCGCCACGTTTAATGGCGCTGCTGAACCTGAAAACGGGTGACAGCATCGACGTGGGTGACGCCACGTTCCGTATCGCCGGGGAAGTGGTTCAGGAACCTGACTCCGGCTTTAACCCGTTCCAGCTTGCCCCGCGCTTGCTGATGAATACCGCTGATGTGGCGAATACCCATGCCGTGCAGCCGGGAAGCCGCGTCACCTGGCGCTATAAGTTTGCGGGAACGCCCGCCCAGCTTGACGCGTATGAAAAATGGCTGCTGCCGCAGTTAAAACCAGAGCACCGCTGGTACGGACTGGAGCAGGACGAAGGGGCGCTTGGTAAATCTCTCGAACGTTCTCAGCAGTTCCTGCTGCTTTCAGCGCTGTTAACCCTGCTGTTGGCCGTGGCGGCGGTGGCGGTGGCCATGGGGCACTACTGCCGCAGCCGATACGATCTGGTGGCGATCCTCAAAACCCTCGGCGCGGGCAGCGCCCAGCTGCGTAAGCTGATTGTCGGCCAGTGGCTGATGCTGCTGGTGTTGTCAGCACTCACCGGTGGGGCGATGGGGCTGCTGTTTGAAAAGCTGCTGATGGTCATGCTGAAACCGGTACTGCCTGCCGCACTTCCACCGGCCAGCCTCTGGCCGTGGCTGTGGGCGATTGGCGCGATGATGGTGATCTCGGTGCTGGTGGGGCTTCGCCCGTACCGGCTGTTGCTCGCGACGCAGCCGCTGCGCGTGCTGCGCCGTGACGTGGTGGCCAACGTCTGGCCGCTGAAGTTCTATCTTCCTGTCATTGTTGCGGTTTCGGTTGGGTTGTTGGCCTGGCTGATGGGCGGCAGCACGCTGCTGTGGGCCGTACTGGCCGGGGCGGTGGTGCTGGCGCTGCTGTGTGGTGTGGTCGGCTGGGTGCTCCTTAATGTGCTTAAAAAGCTGACGGTGAAGTCGCTTCCCGTGCGGCTGGCGGTGAACCGTCTGCTGCACCAGCCCTGGTCTACGCTGAGTCAGCTGTCTGCCTTTTCGCTGTCGTTTATGCTGCTGGCACTGCTGCTGGTGCTGCGCGGCGATCTGCTGGAGCGCTGGCAACAGCAGCTTCCGCCGGAAAGCCCGAACTATTTCCTGATCAATATCGCCCCTGAGCAGGTGACACCGCTGAAGACGTTCCTGGCGGAACACCAGATTGTGCCGGAGTCGTTCTACCCCATCGTCCGCGCGCGTCTGACGCAGATCAACGGCCAGTCCACGGAGGGAAACAAGGATGAATCGCTTAACCGCGAACTGAACCTGACCTGGCAGGAGAAACGTCCAGATCACAACCCGATTACCGCCGGCAGCTGGCCGCCGAAAGCGGGAGAAGTCTCGATGGAAGAGGGGCTGGCGACGCGCCTGAACGTCAGGCTGGGCGACAGCGTGACTTTTACCGGCGATACCCAGGACTTTAGCGCTAAGGTCACCAGCCTGCGTAAGGTGGACTGGGAAAGCCTGCGGCCGAACTTCTTCTTTATTTTCCCCGCAGGCGCACTGGACGGACAGCCGCAAAGCTGGCTCACCAGTTTCCGCTGGGAAAACGGCAACGGTATGCTGACCCGGCTGAACCGCGAATTTCCGACGGTCAGCCTGCTGGATATTGGCGCGATCCTTAAACAGGTCGGGCAGGTGCTGGAGCAGGTCAGCCGGGCACTGGAGGTTATGGTGGTGCTGGTGACGATCTGCGGCGTACTGTTGCTGCTGGCCCAGGTGCAGGTCGGGATGCGGCAGCGTCATCAGGAGCTGGTGGTCTATCGCACGCTCGGGGCGAGTAAGCGACTGCTGCGCACCACGCTGTGGAGCGAGTTTGCCCTGCTGGGGCTGGTCTCGGGTCTGGTGGCGGCGATGGGTGCTGAGACGGCGTTAGCCGTGCTGCAGACCCGGGTCTTCGATTTCCCGTGGGAGCCTGACTGGCGACTGTGGTTCACGCTGCCGGTCTGCGGTGCGGTGCTGCTGTCGCTGTGCGGCGGCTGGCTCGGCACGCGATTGCTAAAAGGCAAAGCGCTGTTCCGTCAGTTTGCCAGTTAGTTCAAATCCGTGATAATTACGCACCGGTTTATCTGCTGGTGCGTAATAATTTAGCAGCACAAATCGGTAATACCCATGCGTTTAGTAGCACAAAACATTAAAAACCCGCGCACACAGCAAGATTATTTCCAGTTAATATTCACCTGCTAAATATTTAGCAGCGTGTCTATAAAGGAAAAATAATGACTATAAAAAAATCAGCGCTGGCAGTAACAATTGGCGCAGCAGTGGCATTGACCTCCTTCGCATCTCAGGCGGAAATCACGGTTCTTAAACAAGACCCTCAGGCGGGTAACCCGCTGAGCCGTCTTAACTTTACCGTTGGCGGCAGTATTCGTCCTCAGTTCAACATGATGACGGGCGACGGCGATAAAGGCTCCTACAAACGTAATGGCTTCGACGGCGGCACCCGTTTCCGTTTCGCAGCAGATTACTATCTGTTTGATGACATCAGCTGGATCAGCTACTACGAGCTGGGTGTGAACATTCCGGCGCTGTTCAACTGGGATAATCACTACGCTGAAGGTGCTAACGACACCTCTCGCCGTATGCTGTACACCGGTCTGAAGAGCGACACCTGGGGTACGCTGACCTTCGGTCAACAGAACAGCGTTTACTATGATGTGGTTGGCGTGAAAACCGATATCTGGGACTACGACATGATTGGTCAGGCTCCAGGTAACGGGATCAACGGTGACTACGACGGCTCTTATCGTTCACGCAAAATGCTGAAATATAAGAAAACCGTAGGCGATGCGGATATCTATGCATCCTACCTGTTTGAAGACAGCGAATACCTGCCGGGCAATGGCCTGCGTTACAAACGTAAAGGCGGCGGTTCACTGGGTCTGGATTACCACCTGACCACCGATCTGACCTGGGGCGCAGCGTGGAACTACACCCGCGCGGACATGCGTAACCCGGACAACGGCGACAGCAAATCTTACGACCAGAATATCCTCGGTACCGCGCTGAGCTGGACGCCGGATAACTGGACCTTCTCGGCTGGCGGCGGCTGGTACCAGAACTTCCTGACCACCAAAAAAGTGTCTACTGACAACTACTTTGCCGGTGATGCATGGGGTATTGAATACTTCGCAGGGTACAAATTCCCAATCGATCAGTATGCGGTGAAATCCATCCAGCCTTACTTCATGGGTGACCGTATTGAGTACGTGAATGGTCGTAACTACCAGCGTATCGATAACGGCGTGGGTGTTAGCGTCCAGCTGGACTACGGTTTCCGTGTTGATTACGAACACGTGTTCACCTCCAGCACGGATAACCTGGGCGACATGAACCTGGTGCGTCTGCGTTACGACTTCTAAGTTCAGTCAGCAAGGGAGTCACCCCGATATGAAAACGGCAACCCTGGGTTGCCGTTTTTTTTGCGCGTGATTCAGCGATTGAGCCAGTCAGCCACGTCCTCAAACGTTCCGCGATACACAATCTTCTCCGCCTTTTTTGCCAGCTGCCAGGTGTACATCGGGTCGTAATAGTCGTTCAGCAGCGGGGCAAGCCAGCGCAAATGCGCGTCGGTGCTGCCAGAACGTTGTTGCTCCTGCAGGGCGGAATCCAGCAGCGCCGTAAAGTCTGCAAAGCGCTGCAGCCCCAGACGGCGGCGAATGGCAAACAGGCCGTGGTGCAGGTATTCGCTGTACGCGTTCCAGCCCGCCTCTTCGCCAAAGGCAGCAGAAAAATCCGCCCACATATGGTCGAAATACTCTTCACGCAGGCGTTCAAGACGGACATCAAACGGGTCTTCTACTACCACAACAGGCGCCTGAACCATGCGGTCTCGCAGGCATTCCGGCAGGTGGTTGGAGCCAATCATCCGCCCTTCATCCTCCAGCACCCAGCGTGCGGCCTCTTTTTTCAACAGCACGACGGCGAGCTGATTTTCGAAGCTCGCCTGCGAAAGCTGTGGTGTAAGCGTGCGGCCAAACGACGAGCCGCGATGGTGCGCCAGCCCTTCCAGATCCACGCCCTGCGCGTGCTGTTTCACCAGCAACGTTTTGCCGCTCCCGGTACAGCCGCCGATCAGCACCATCGGTTTTTGCACCTGCTCAGCGGTTACCTCAATCGCGGTCTGACGCAGCGCTTTATAGCCGCCTGCGATCAGCGGGTAATCCACGCCGCGCGCTTTCAACCAGGCCTGAGTGATATGCGAGCGTTGACCGCCACGCGCGCAGCAGAGGTAGCCGGTGGGGTGGGAGAGACAGGCTTCGCGCCAGGCGTTAATGCGCATCTCACGGGTACTGCCTGCGACCAGGCTATGGCCGAGAGCAAGCGCAGCGTCCGGCCCCTGGCGTTTATAGCAGGTACCGACGGCGGCGCGTTCATCATCGTTCATCAGAGGCAGGTTGATTGCCGCAGGCATCGCGCCCTGGGCGAATTCGATCGGCGCGCGAACGTCGATTAAAGGGGTATCGGATGCGAGGATCGCGCGATAGTCCGTTCCATCGTTCATGGTTTTTCCAGAAGAAAACTAAGCTGCAATGGGCGGGGATTGTACGCCGGGGAGGGGGAAGGTCAACTCCCCGGCAGAGGAGTATTACTTAAGCTTTGATTGCGCCCAGATAATTCCGCTCGCGTATTCCGGCGGCAGGAGAGGAATAATCGCTTCCAGCGTGGCGCCCAGACGATCGGTGTCGGTATCGTTCAGGTTCAGGTGACCGACCTTACGACCCGGACGCACCTCTTTGTCATACCAGTGCAGATGCACCAGCGGCAGCTTGAGCCAGTCGTAGTTCAGATCGGTACCGATCAGGTTGATCATCACCGACGGGCTGTTCACCACCGGCTGCGGCAGCGGCAGGTCAGTGATGGCGCGCAGGTGCAGCTCGAACTGGCTGATGGACGCCCCGTTTTGGGTCCAGTGACCGCTGTTGTGAACGCGCGGTGCCAGTTCGTTAATCAGCAGACCGGACGGCGTGACAAAACACTCCATCGCCATGACGCCGACGTAACCGAGTTCGTGCATGATGGCAGAGAGCATCTCTTCTGCCTGCGCCTGCTGTTCAGCACTGGCCTGCGGGAATGCAACGCTGGTACGCAGGATCCCGTCCTGATGCAGGTTATGCGTCAGCGGATAAAAAACGGTATGGCCGTCCTGCCCGCGAGCGCCCACCAGCGAGACTTCACCGCTGAAGTTAATGCCCTGCTCAACGATGCACTCCCCGTAGCAATCGTCCGGCAGCTCGTGAGTGTCATCGGCGCGCAGACGCCACTGTCCACGACCGTCGTACCCGCCGACGCGACGCTTCACAATTGCCAGCTCGCCCAGCATTGCGAATACATCCTTCCACTCGCTTTTATCGGACAACAGCTGCCACGGCGCAGTCGGCAGCCCGAGCTTATCGAACAGCTGCTTTTGCGTCAGACGGTCAGCAATAATGGGAAAGACGTCGCGGTTAACGAAGGCATTGTGACGCGCCAGCTCGCGCGTCAGGGCCGTTTGTGGCCAGCGTTCAATCTCCGCGGTGATCACACTCTGGTGAAACGGCACGGCTTCCGGTTCGTCATCCAGCCCGACGGGCCAGACGGCAATACCCAGCGGCTCGCCGGCCTGACGCAGCATACGGCCTAACTGACCATTACCGAGGACACATACCTGCTTCATGCCGCACCCCGCGGGTCCGGATTGTCCAGCACCTCGTCGGTCTGGGCTTTACGCCAGTCCGCCAGACGCTGATGTAACGCTTTATCGTGAGTCGCCAGGATCTGCGCGGCGAGCAGGGCAGCGTTGGCAGCGCCCGCTTTACCAATGGCCAGCGTGCCGACCGGAATGCCACGCGGCATCTGAACGATGGAATAGAGGCTATCGACACCACTTAACGCAGCGCTTTGCACCGGAACACCCAGAACCGGTACCAGCGTTTTGGCGGCAATCATGCCTGGCAGATGTGCTGCGCCGCCCGCACCGGCAATGATCACCTCATAACCCTTCTCTTCGGCGCTTTCGGCGAAGCTGAACAGTTTGTCCGGTGTACGGTGTGCGGAGACCACTTCAACGTGGTGCGGAACATTCAGGATTTCAAAGATTTCGGCGGTGAACTGCATGGTAGCCCAGTCGCTTTTGGACCCCATCACGATGGCGACACGCGCCGGATTATTGCGGGAAGACATGCGTCTTAAAACTCCTGTGGTGCGAAACACACTGCTTTCGAGGGCACAGAGAATAGCATGTAATAGGGGCAAGGAAAACGGTTGCGCGGTTAAAAACTGAGCCGTTGTGGCCCTCAGGAGATAACAAAACAGACCGCGTTCTGGCGGTCTGTTTTATCAGGCATCGATGTGCTTTGATGTGCTTTTGACGGGCGGCACGGTCAGCAGACGTCTTATTTAGTCAGTTCTGCCGTCATGTGAACGCGGTTGTTAAACTGAGCGCTGGTGATTTTGTAAGACGCGCCCTGTTCAGCAGCCTGAGCGGCAATTTTCGCTTCTGCGCGGTCAAGGGTAGAGGCCGTGGCGCTGACGCTCTGAGCAAAAGAACCGAAAGAGATCAGAGAGAGTGCGGCAACAGCAACGAAAATTTTGATGGATTTCATGGTCGTATTCCTTAAATTTTTTATCTGGGATAGGGCGTGTTGCCCTGATGTGATAAATAATAGGCCGACCACGGGCTGATTAAAATCGAAACAATTTGCCGATATTGTTCAAAAAAATAGAATGATTTTTTGGCGGGTTAAAACGGGAAAGCGATCAGTTCCACACCGTCAGGCGTGACGCTGACCATAGAACCTTCGCTGTGCCAGGCCCCCAGGACGACGCGGTGGGCCGCTTCGCCGTTGGCGGTAAGGGTATGCACATCGGGACGATGAGTATGACCGTGGATCAACCACTGAACGCGGTGTTTTTCCATGACCCTGACTACCGCCTGGGGATTAACGTCCATAATGGCCATGGATTTTCCGCTGTTGGCGGCCTTACTGTCTGCACGCATTCTGGCTGCGATCCGCTTGCGGAGAAACAGCGGCAGAGCCAGGAATAGTTTTTGGATCCACGGGGTATGAACCTTAGCGCGAAACGCCTGATAGCCGGTGTCGTCAGTGCAAAGTGTGTCACCGTGCATGATTAACACCTTTCGGCCATAAAGGTCGAGTACCTGCTCTTCCGGCAGTAGCGTCATGCCGCTTTCGCGGGCGTAGCGCTTGCCGAGCAGGAAATCACGATTGCCGTGGATAAAGAAGCAGGGGACGCCGGAATCGACCAGCGCGTTAATGGCAGCCGCCATCTCACGGTGCAGCGGGTTGGGATCGTCGTCGCCAATCCAGGCTTCAAACAGGTCACCCAGAATGTAAAGTGCATCGGCACTTTTCGCTTCACCGCGTAAAAAACGCAGAAAACCGGCGGTTATCGCCGGTTCTTCTGTTTGCAGGTGCAAATCTGCAATAAAGAGTGTCGCCACGAATTACTCGCTGACGGTCACGCTGTTAATCACGACGTCTTCTTTTGGAACGTCCTGATGCATGCCGCTGCGGCCGGTCGCCACGGCTTTGATTTTGTCGACTACGTCCATACCTTCAACCACTTCTGCGAAGACGCAGTAGCCCCAACCCTGCAGGCTTTCGCCGGAGAAGTTCAGGAAGTCGTTGTCAGCAACGTTGATGAAGAACTGGGCTGTTGCAGAGTGAGGAGCCTGCGTACGCGCCATCGCCAGCGTACCACGGGTGTTTTTCAGACCGTTGTTCGCTTCGTTTTTGATCGCTTCTTTCGTCGCTTTCTGGTTCATGCCAGGTTCGAAACCGCCGCCCTGGATCATAAAGCCGTTGATCACGCGGTGGAAAATAGTGTTGTTGTAGAAACCTTCGCGGCAGTAGTCCAGGAAGTTTTTAACTGTTTCAGGCGCTTTGTCATCAAAGGTTTTGATTACGATATCGCCATGATTAGTGTGGAAAGTAACCATTTTTGCATCCTGTTCCGTTATTGTGGTACGTCGACCCGCGTTTGGGTCATCTATAGGGGCTTGTTATAGCATAACCACAGGATGCGATCACCTTGCATTGTGTGCTGCTTCAGGTTTGAATTACAGGTAGAATAACCGGTTTTCAACCACACACGTGTTTACATGGAATCTTCGATGTTAAAAATCTTTAATACAATGACGCGCCAAAAAGAGGAATTTAAACCTATCCATGCCGGGGAAGTCGGCATGTACGTGTGTGGTATTACGGTTTACGATCTCTGTCATATCGGCCATGGCCGTACCTTTGTTGCTTTCGACGTTGTCTCGCGCTACCTGCGTTTTCTGGGCTACAACCTGAAATACGTGCGTAACATCACCGACATCGACGACAAAATCATCAAGCGTGCGAACGAAAATGGCGAAAGCTTTGTTGCGCTGGTGGATCGTATGATCGCGGAAATGCACAAAGATTTCGACGCCCTGAATATTCAGCGTCCGGACAGCGAGCCGCGTGCCACCCACCATATCCACGAAATTATCGACATCACCGAAAAGCTGATCGAACGTGGTCACGCCTATGTGGCCGATAACGGTGACGTGATGTTCTCCGTGCCGACTGACCCTACCTACGGTCAGCTTTCCCGTCAGGATCTGGATCAGCTGCAGGCCGGTGCGCGCGTTGATGTGGTGGACGTGAAGCGTAACCCGATGGACTTCGTGCTGTGGAAGATGTCCAAAGAGGGCGAACCAAGCTGGCCTTCCCCGTGGGGCGAAGGGCGTCCTGGCTGGCACATTGAGTGTTCGGCGATGAACTGCAAACAGCTGGGCAAACATTTCGATATTCACGGTGGCGGTTCGGATCTGATGTTCCCGCACCATGAAAACGAAATTGCACAGTCAACCTGTGCGCATGGCGGCGAGTACGTGAACTACTGGATGCACTCCGGTATGGTGATGGTGGACCGTGAGAAGATGTCTAAATCTCTGGGCAACTTCTTCACCGTGCGCGACGTGCTGAAATATTACGATGCGGAAACCGTGCGCTACTTCCTGATGTCTGGTCACTATCGCAGCCAGCTGAACTACAGCGAAGAGAACCTGAAACAGGCGCGTGCGGCGCTGGAGCGTCTGTACACTGCCCTGCGCGGTACCGATAAATCTGTACCCGCGGCAGGCGGTGAGGCGTTTGAAGCGCGCTTTATTGACGTGATGAACGATGACTTCAACACGCCGGAAGCCTACTCCGTGCTGTTTGATATGGCGCGTGAAGTTAACCGTCTGAAGTCAGAAGATATGGCGGCGGCGAATGCATTGGCCTCCCATCTGCGTAAGCTCTCTTCGGTACTGGGTCTGCTGGAGCAGGAACCGGATCTGTTCCTGCAAAGCGGTGCGCAGGCGGACGATAGCGAAGTGGCGGAGATTGAGCAACTTATCAACGCGCGTCTGGAAGCGCGTCAGGCGAAAGACTGGGCGGCAGCAGATGCCGCGCGTAACCGTCTGACGGAAATGGGCATCATTCTGGAAGATGGCCCGCAGGGAACCACCTGGCGTCGAAAATAATTCTGGTGCGCGCTGATGCCCTCTCCCACCGGGAGAGGGTGCAAATACTAAAACGGCAACTGGGTTGCCGTTTTGCTTTTACCTCCGCTTCCACCACAACAGCCCCATCAGCACAACCCCTGGCAGCCACACCCACAGCAGCTCCGACATAATCACCTGATGCCCGTAGGGCGTGGTATAGCGTGACAGCGCAAACGGCGCGACCTTAATGACCTGCCACGGTGCAAAAAACCGTTCATCTGACCACGGCCACAGCCAGCCGACGCCTTTCCCACCGGTGGTGATGGAATCCAGCAAGCTGTGCGACAGCAGAGACACGGTTAAGAACAGCCAGCAGCGGGTCAGGCTTGCCCGAAACCATCGTCGGCCCATCAGTACGCAAAGTATCGGCACCACAAAGGCAAACAGCAGGGAGTGGGTAAAGCCGCGGTGGCCGAACACATTGCCGTAGGCAACGCCGAACTTAAACGCCAGCACGTCGGCGTCCGGCAGCATGGCGAGGACGACGCCGGCAAACAGCAGGCGGGGAGGGATGATTTTACTTCCCAGGCCTAAACCCAGACACAAAGGCACTGCAGCGTGGGTGATAACGGTAGGCATTGCAATTATCCATGGCAAAGCAGGGAAATATAGCAGCGAATGGGCGCAATGAGGATGGTGTTAGCGTCTTATTTACGCCGATTCCCGGGCAATAAGCTGCCCGGAAAGGGTGATACGCTGTGTTTGCAGATCCGGCTCTTTTAACTTGCGGATGATCAACCCCGCCGCCTGACGCCCTGTCTCCTCACTGGCGGAGGAAACGTAGGTAAACGAGGGAGACGTCAGGTTCACGTGCAACATATCTTCAAAACCAACCAGCGCGACCTGCTGGGTGAGAAACACATCTTTCCCCACGGTGCGCCCCACCTGATGAATGCCGGAGATGGAGCCGATCATCGCATCCGGTGAGTGGCAGAGCAGGGCGGTAATGGTGTTGTTTTTTTCCAGCAGCTGGCGGGTGGCGAAACCTGCGGCCAGCGTGTCATCGCTACACGCAGGCGAGTATTCCTCACGCCAGACCAGGCCGTTCTGGGTCATCGCGCTGCGAAAGCCGAGCAGACGTTGCTCGCGGATAAGGCAGCCTTCACGACCCCCAATGTAGGCAATGTTGCGGTGTCCGCGCTCGATAAGATAACGCGCGGCAAGGTTCGCCGCCTGGCGGTTGTCGCGCATCACCAGATTGCATTTTTCATCCAGCAGGGACTGAGAGACCACCACCAGCGGCAGCGGGCACTGGCGGATGTGTTCCGGCAGCGAGGATGCCCGGGTATCAGAGGCCAGATAGATAACGCCGGCGACCCCCTGCTGTTTAAACGACAGCAGGCAGCGCTCAAGATGTTCATGGTCGTTCAGCGGCTGGCCGAGAAAAACCATATACCCCTGTCTCTCCAGCTCCTGGACGATGCTCGCCATCACCTTAATGGAAAAGCTGTCGCTAAAGTCGCGCAGGATCAGGCCGATCAGGTTGGAGGTGTTAGCGCGGAGGTTGGCAGCGGCGACGTTATGAACATAGCCCAGCGTAGTGATGGCAGCATTGACCTTCGCGATCGTTGCGTCTGAAATCTTCCCTTTCTGGCGCAGCACCAGCGACACGGTGGAGACCGAAACGCCCGCATGCTTTGCGACATCAATAATGCTGACTTTCTTCAAAACCGCTCCCTGAAATTTACCGATTATCAGCCAGATAAGACAACGTCCCCCAGCGTACAGGAGACGTGTCGTTCAGGCATCTTATTATTTGCCAATCATGGTGGACATGGTCTGGGCGATAAACTGTGCTCTGGCACCGAAAATCACCTGAATACCGTTATCACCGACGAACACTACGCCGCGGGCGCCAAGGCCGTTCAGACCGTCCTTATCAACTGCTTCACTTTTTGCCACTTCCAGGCGCAGACGGGTGATGCAGGAGCCGACGGAGTCGATGTTGTGCGCGCCGCCCAGCAGGTTGATGATCTCTGTAGCGAGTTCTGAATCTGACTTATCGTCCGCACTGGCGGTCACTTCTGTACGGCCCGGCGTTTTCACGTCGAAACGACGGATCACAAAGCGGAACGTGAAGTAGTAAATCAGGCCCATCGGAATGCCGATAATAATGGCGTTCAGGAAGTTGGTTTTGTAGCCGTTAAATGACGGCAGGATCCCGAACGACAGGTAGTCGATAAAGCCCGCAGAGAACGACTTGGCGATATGCGCATGCAGCAGATACATGGTCATGTACGCCAGACCGGCCATGATGGCGTTAAAGACGTACAGAATAGGGGCGACGAAGATAAAGGTAAATTCAACCGGCTCGGTGATCCCCGTCAGGAAGCAGGTGAGCGCCGCAGAGAATAAAATACCGGCCGCGATTTTCTTATTTTTGGTGTGCGCTTCGTGGTACATCGCCAGACACGCCGCAGGCAGCGCGAACAGCATCAGCGGGAATTCACCCTGCATGAACTTACCGGCGTTCTGGTAGCTGTCACTGCTGAAGGATTTGACCCCTTCTTCCAGCATCTTGAACCAGATGGTCTGGTCGCCGTGAATCACCTGACCGGCCTGGGTGGTGTAATCCCCAAACGAATACCAGAAAGAGGGATACCAGATGTGGTGCAGGCCGAGCGGGATCAGCGCACGTTCCACCAGACCAAAGATAAAGGTCGAGGCTGCCTGATTATCGCCATTAACCACCACGGAGAGCGCATCGATGCCCGCCTGGATATGCTGCCAGACATACGGCAACAGCAGGCCGAGCAGGAAAGAGAGAAACGCTGTCGCAATCGCCACAAAGCGTTTCCCGGAGAAGAACCCGAGGAACTCTGGCAGCTGCAGGGTGTGGAAACGGTTATAGCACCAGGCGGCGAGAATCCCGCAGATCAGGCCGCCGAAGACGCCCATCTGCAACGTCGGGATGCCGACCACCATCGCGTATTTGCCGCCCTGAGACGCCATTTCCGGCGTGATGCTCAAGACGGTGCTGATGGTGATGTTGGTGACAAACACCGAGACCGCCGCCGAGAGCGCGGCAATGCCGGACTCGGATGCCAGCCCCACGGCGGAACCAATGGCAAACAGCATCGGCAGGT
Organism: Enterobacter sp. R-25; assembly: GCF_049913205.1. Lineage (NCBI taxonomy): Bacteria > Pseudomonadati > Pseudomonadota > Gammaproteobacteria > Enterobacterales > Enterobacteriaceae > Enterobacter > Enterobacter sp. R-25. The sequence continues at coordinate 1,094,285 of NZ_CP183982.1, forward strand.
TATCAAAGATAACCCCGCCCGCGTTCATCATCAGCGGCAGGTGAAACTTATCGCCAAAGGCCAGCAGCAGGCCCGCAGCGGGAAGCAGTGAAATTGGCAGCATTAACGCGCGACCAATCATCGATAATTTAGATAGCGATTTAACAAACCCTGATATCAGACTCATGCTGATTTCCCCCGAGTAGCGCTTTTTTTGGCGCTGTTATTGTAAGTAGAACGTTTTAGTAGAACGTTCTACTTATCGTGGGGAAAGAGTGAAAAACGCGCAACAGAATTTTCACTTTTCAACAGATGAAATAGTGATTATTTGAAGTCGATCGATAATTAACCGTGATGGGTGTGGGGAAATGTGGGTTCCCTCTCCCGACGGGAGAGGGGGAGAGCATCAGGCGGTCACCGTCACGGTTTGCCCTTCAAAGCTCACGGTCTGACCCGCGACAATTTTGCAGCGCTTGCGGGTTTCCACTGCGCCGTCCACCTTAACAAGCCCGTCGGCAATGGCGATTTTGGCCTGTGCGCCGCTTTCGGTCCAGCCTTCCAGCTTCAGCAGATCGCACAGCTCAACGTGCGGATGTTTACCTAATGAAAATGTGGCCATCTTACGCGTCCTCTACGTCGTGGTACTCTTCGCATGCCTGCAAAGTATTCTGAATCAGTGTGGCAACGGTCATCGGGCCTACGCCGCCCGGTACTGGGGTAATGTAAGAGGCGCGAGCCGCAGCATCTTCGTAAACCACGTCACCGACCACTTTCCCGTTTTCCAGACGGTTAATACCGACGTCCACAACGATCGCGCCTTCTTTAATCCATTCACCCGGAATAAAGCCCGGCTTCCCGACCGCCACGATCAGCAGATCGGCGTTTTCTACGTGATGACGCAGATTTTTGGTGAAGCGGTGGGTCACGGTGGTGGTGCAACCAGCGAGCAGCAGCTCCATGCTCATCGGACGGCCAACAATGTTTGATGCGCCAATGACCACGGCGTTCAGACCGTAGGTATCGATGTTATAACGCTCCAGCAGCGTAACGATTCCGCGCGGCGTGCACGGACGCAGACGAGGGGCGCGCTGGCACAGACGGCCCACGTTGTACGGGTGGAAACCGTCAACGTCTTTGTCGGGGGCGATACGTTCCAGCACCTTCACGTTGTCGATGCCGGCTGGCAGCGGCAGCTGAACCAGAATACCGTCGATCGCGTTGTCGGCATTCAGGGTATCAATAAGTTCCAGCAGCTCTGCTTCGCTGGTGGTTTCCGGCAAATCGTAAGAGCGGGAGACGAACCCCACCTCTTCACACGCTTTGCGTTTGCTGCCGACATAAATCTGCGATGCCGGGTTGCTGCCGACCAGCACAACGGCCAGCCCGGGGGCGCGTTTTCCGGCAGCTTTACGCGCCTTCACTTTTTCCGCGACCTCAGAGCGCACCTGCTGCGCAATCGTTTTACCGTCAATAATCTTTGCTGCCATCAGAGAGAAGATTCCGTCTGTAACGTTTGAAAGGGGGGATTGCCTGTATTTTGTCAGAAGCGAGCGCCGCTGTCAGTCACCCTTTGCGAGTTTTCATCAGGAGGCCGTAAAAACCCTTCTGAGGGGATGGTCAATTTCTTAGGCAGGATTAGGATGTGACCTGGCGAAATGACAGCGTTTTGACATATTTTAAAATACATTCATGAGCTACTTTGTCTCCTCCGAAATAAGCTTTCAATTAATCAATTGAACGTATTTCTTATTCCCGATTATTCGCGGGAAGGGTTATTTACATTTTAAAGGAATAGACATGAAACTCAGCAACATTGCTTCTACTGTTATTGCTACTCTGGCCCTGGTTGCGGGTGCCGCAAATGCAGAAGATACAGCCACTCCGGTTACCGTAAATGGCGGTACCGTACACTTTAAAGGTGAACTGGTTAATGCTGCATGTTCAGTAAATACTGATTCTTCCGAGCAGACGGTTAACCTGGGCCAATACCGTACCGCGAAGTTCACGAAAGTGGGTGACACCACCTCTAATATTCCGTTCACCATTGAACTGAATGATTGTGACCCGCTGGTTGCGAAAACGGCCGCAGTTGCGTTCACCGGTCAGATCGACGCAACCGACAAAACCCTGCTGGCGGTAACCTCTGGTAACAACGACAACTCCGCGAAGGGCGTGGGCATCGAGATCCTCGACAGCAAATCCACCACCCTGACTCCAGATGGTTCAACCTTCTCTGCCGCGCAGAACCTGATCGAAGGGACTAACACCCTGAACTTCACCGCACGTTACAAATCAACGGCTGCGACCACCGAGCCAGGCCAGGCAAACGCTGACGCCACTTTCGTAATGAAATACGAGTAATTCCTCCGCACAGGGATGTTCAGGCCTCAGGGAAGAGGCCGTCATACGCTAAGGCCAGGAACGAAGGATGACAAGGACCGGAACACTACTGCTGTTAACCCTTGCGATGGCCTGCCAGGCCTCAGCACATACCGTGGTGATCGACGGCGGCAAAGTTCATCTCAGAGGTGAACTGGTGAACGGCGGCTGCGCCGTGGCACCCGACAGCCAGAACATGCGCATCGAAATGGGGCAGTACCGAACCAATTCATTTTCCGGTGTGGGCAGTTTTTCCACGGTCAATGTGCCCTTCACCGTGCGGCTGCTGGATTGCAGCGTGGATGTCTCGCGCACCGTGGGGATCCAGTTTCAGGGCGTTACGCCAGCAGAAGATCCGCAGGTTTTTCTGGCGACATCGCGGCCAGGTGAATCACCGATAAGCAGCGGCGTCGGGCTGGCTCTTTTTGACGAACAACAACGTCAGATTATCCCGAACGCAACGGCCGTCAGCTGGTTGCCGGTGAATACCAGTGAGCTTGCGTTTCATTTTAGCGCCCGCTATCGGGCTATTTCCGAACACCTCGTGCCAGGCAATATTCAGTCGGATGTCTGGTTTACGTTGATTTATCCATAACACCTGCGAACACATTATTAAAGGTACGGTTGTGATGAATACCCTAATTAAACCAGGACTGTTTTTATCGTTAATTTTAATGATGGTTTCTGCATGCGCAAATGCTTCCGGCGGTATTGCGCTGGGGGCCACCCGCGTTATTTATCCGGCAGATGCAAAGCAAACTTCGCTGGCGATCACCAACAGCAATAAACAAGAGCGCTATTTAATCAACGCGTGGATCGAAAATGCGAACGGGCAAAAAGAAAAAACCTTTGCCGTGACCCCGCCGCTGTTTGTCAGCGAGCCGGACAGCGAAAACACGCTGCGCATTATTTATGCCGGGCCCGCGCTGCCTGCCGATCGTGAATCGCTCTTCTACATGAACGTGAAAGCGATCCCGTCCGTGAACAAAGCGAAAACGGAAAACAATAACGTGCTGCAGCTGGCTATCCTGTCGCGGATCAAGCTGTTTGTCCGCCCGACAAATCTGCCGATGCAGCCGGAAGAGGCGCTCTCGCAGCTGCGTTTTGAGCGCGTCGGCAACCACCTCAAAGTCAGTAACGCTTCGCCGTATTACATCACGCTGGTCAATATGAAGCTGGGCGGACAGACGCTGGATAACCTGATGGTTGCGCCTAAAAACTCGGCGCAGCAGGTACTGCCAGCCGCCGCAAGCGGTACGCTCTCCTGGCAGAGCGTGAATGACTACGGTGCCATTACGCCGGCGCGTAGCGTCAACCTGTGAGCAGAGTCAGGGCGATGAATAATCACCAGGGACGTTACTGCCCGGTCGCACTGGCGCTGATGGCAGCGCTCTGGCCACAGGCTGGCTGGAGCGAAAGCTACTTTAACCCGGCCTTCTTGTCCGATGACACCGCCAACGTGGCGGATTTATCGCGTTTTGAACAAGGTCACCAGCAGGCGCCTGGCGTTTATCGCGTGGATATCTGGCGTAACGATGAGTTTATCGCGACGCAGGATGTGCGCTTCGAGCAGGCCGACAATACACCGCCGGTTGCCGGTGGGCTGTCGCCGTGCATTACGCGCGTGATGCTGGAGCGTTTTGGCGTCAATATCGCAGCCTTTCCTGAGCTGGTTAACGTGAAAGGGGAGACCTGTATACCCCTGGCGAAGGCTATTCCCGGCAGTGAGATCGCGTTCAACTTTGCCTCGTTGCGCCTGAATATCAGCCTGCCACAGGTGGCGATGCAGAACAGCGCACGCGGTTATATTCCGCCCGATCAATGGGATGAAGGGATCCCTGCCGCGCTGGTGAACTACAGCTTTACCGGCAACCGCGGGAGCGAGGACGACAGCTATTATCTGAACCTGCAGAGCGGGCTGAACTACGGCGCGTGGCGTTTACGCAATAATGGCGCATGGCGTTACACGCAGAATAACGGGCAGCGGCACAGCAACTGGCAGAATATTGGCACCTGGGCGCAGCGCACCGTGATCCCGCTGAAAAGCGAGCTGGTGCTGGGTGACAGCAATACCGGTAATGACGTTTTCGACAGCGTGGGTTTTCGCGGCGGGCGGCTCTTCTCGTCTGACAGCATGTACCCGGACAGCCTGCAGGGCTACGCGCCAACCGTTCGCGGCATCGCCCGAACGCCCGCCAAAGTGGTCGTTCGACAAAACGGCTACGTTATCTATCAAAGCTATGTACAGCCTGGCGCCTTTGCCATCACCGATCTTAACCCAACCTCGTCAAGCGGTGACCTTGAGGTGACGGTTGAAGAGAAGGATAGCAGCCAGCAGCGCTATACCGTGCCGTATTCCACCGTGCCCCTCCTGCAGCGCGAAGGTCGCTGGAAATATGACCTGGTGGCCGGGGATTACCGCAGCGGCAACAGCGAACAGGATACGCCATTCTTCACGCAGGGTACGTTGATTACCGGGCTTGGCGACGGCTACACGCTGTACGGCGGTACCCAACTCGCGTCACGTTATACCGCGGTGGCCATCGGGGCCGGGAAAAACCTCGGTGACTGGGGGGCGGTGTCGCTCGATATCACCCATGCCCGCAGCCAGCTCGCGGATGACAGCCGCCATGAAGGGCAGTCGCTGCGTTTCCTCTATGCAAAATCGCTTAACGGATTCGGAACCAACTTCCAGCTGCTGGGCTACCGCTACTCCACAAAAGGGTTCTACACCCTGGACGATGTCGCGTGGCGTTCAATGGAAGGCTACCAGTATGCCGACAACCAGGATGATGACGGTGTGCCGGATGTGGAGAGTTATCACAACCTGACGTGGAATAAAAAAGGGCGTTTCCAGCTCAATATTTCCCAGTCGCTGGGGGATTACGGCTCGGTCTATATCTCCGGTAGCGAACAGACGTACTGGGGCACCGATGAGTCCAACCTCTGGTATCAACTGGGGTACGCGGGCGGCGTGAAGGGCGTCAACTACTCCGTGTCCTGGTCTTGGAACAAATCCGTCGGGATAGACGGCACGGACCGAATCGCGTCGTTTAACGTCTCCGTACCGTTCAGCCTCTTTACCCGCCAGGGTTTTCGTCGGGACAGCGCCATTGACCGTGCCTATGCCACGGCGTCAGCCAGCCGTAATAGTGATGGCGACACAAGCTGGCAAACCGGGGTCAGTGGGACGTTGCTGGAAGATCGCAACCTGAACTACAGCGTGACCCAGGGCCACACCAGCAATAACGGCTCAAGCGGAAGCGCCAGCGCGAACTGGCAGGCAACCTACGGCACGCTGGGGGTTGGCTACAACTACGCACGCGACCAGCACGATCTCAACTGGCAGCTCTCCGGCGGCGTGGTCGGCCATGCGGATGGCGTAACCTTCAGCCAGCCGCTGGGTGATACCAACGTTCTGATCAAAGCGCCGGGAGCATCGGGCGTGAGCGTGGAAAACCAGACCGGTGTGAAAACCGACTGGCGTGGCTATGCGGTGATGCCGTATGCCACCGTCTACCGCTATAACCGCGTGGCGCTGGATACCAACACCATGAGCAATAACACCGATATCGAAAATAACGTGAGCAGCGTGGTGCCGACAAAAGGGGCGCTGGTGCGCGCCAGCTTTGATACCCGTATTGGCGTGCGCGCCCTGCTGACCGTCACGCGCGGCAACCAGCCTGTGCCATTCGGTGCCGTGGTGCGTGAAACCCAGAGCGGCGTCACCAGTATGGTGGGCGATGACGGACAGATTTACCTGAGTGGCCTGCCGCTGGAAGGTGAACTGCTGATCCAGTGGGGCAACGGGATGCAATCCCAGTGTCGTGCGCACTACAGCTTGCCAGAAAAGAGCCTGCAACAGGCAATCACACTTAAGGGGATTCGCTGTGAGTAAAATCCATTGCCTGGCTTTATCACTTCTCTCTATTTTGCCCGTGGGGAATGCCTTAGCCACCGTGTGTGTGAATGAAAAGGGCGTCCCTACGGAGGTTCATTACGACCTGACGGATAAATTTAACAGTTCGAATAACCAGATCGGACAGGTGGTGACGCTCAGCGAGAAATCGCAGTGGGTGGGGGTGAATGCCGTCTGCCCGAAGGGCACCACCGGGAACACGACCAAACGTAGTTATGTTACCGATTACCCGGTCACGGGAACAAGTGATGGCTATCAGTACCTGAAACTCAACGACTATCTGGATGGGGCAATGAAAATTACGGACAGCTTTGCTGGCGTATTTTATCCGCCCAAAAGTTACATCCAGATGGGGAGTCACCCGAACGTCTCTAAAAACAAACCGTTTGGCGTTCAGGATTCCAGCCTCGTCTTTCGCCTCAAAGTGACACGACGGTTTATAAATATGGTGGTGATCCCGCGGGCGACCATGTTCCGCGTCTATGTCACCACTACCTCTTCTGATCCGTTAACCTCGCCGGTCTACACCATCAGCTACAGCGGGACCATCCAGGTGCCGCAAAGCTGCGCCATCAATGCGGGGAATATCGTGGAATTTGACTTCGGCGATATCGGGGCCTCCCTGTTCAGCAAGGCCGGGGCGGGTAACAAACCGGAAGGGGTAACCGCACAAAGCAAAACCATCGCCATCAAATGCACCAACGTGGAAGCGAACGCAATGCTGACGATGCGCGTTGAGGCAGAAAAGGTCTCCAGCAACGCGGTGGTGTCGGATAACCCCGATGTGGGGTTTGTGATTGCCAACGAAAGCGGTACCCCGCTAACGCCCAACAACCTGACCAGCAAAATTCCGTTCCGGCTCGACGACAGTGCGCAGGCGCAGGTGGGGATCCGGGTCTGGCCGGTCAGCGTGACGGGGAATAAGCCTGCGGAAGGCCGTTTTACGTCGCGGGGTTATCTGCGTGTGGATTACGATTAAGGGGAAGAGATGCGGAACCGGAACTGGCATTTCGCCGCGATGACACTGATGATGCTTCACGCCAGCGCGCAGGCAGCCACTGCGCTGGGGGAGATCAATATTCAGATGTACGGCAACATTGTTGATTTTACCTGTGTGGCCGAGGGCAGCGATAGCGACAAGAGCGTTACGCTGGGAACCTGGCCCACGAAACAGCTCAGCACCACGGGAAGCCGCACGCAGCCCATGCCGTTTACGCTGAAGCTGACCGGCTGTCCGCCTGGTGCGGCGTCCATCACGTTTTCGGGTAAAGCCGACGGAAGCAATAACGGGTTACTGGCGCTCAATGACGCCAGTACGGCAAGCAACGTTGCCGTCGAGATCAGGGATGCGGATAAAACGCGTCTGGCACTTCAGGAGGCCAGCCAGCCGGTAGCGGTTGATGCGCAGGGAAATGCGACATTGTCATTTTATGCCAATTATATTGCCACTGCTGATAACCCTCAGCCCGGACGGGCTGATGCTGATGCCACCTTCATGATTAATTATAATTAGCGCTGACCGCACTCCCTGCAGCTCGGATAAGCTGCAGGGAGTGAATTCAGGTTATAGCAGTTCGTGTGCTTTGGCATAATCAATTAATTCAACGATGCTTTGCACACCCAGCTTGGAATAAATATTGGATTTATGTGCGCTGATGGTTTTGTTGCTTAATAGCAACTGCTCTGCAATCTCCTTATTGGATAAACCATTTGCCAGGTAACGTAATACCGTCACCTCACGATTCGATAATGGCATATCCGCGACCATCCCTTTCCCCGAACCCAAATGGTTTATAAAATTCAACGTTTCCGACGGGAAAAAAGAATAGCCCATCAGGATCATTTCAACGGCGTTGTAGATCTCGCCCAAATCTTTTCGTTTACTGACAAAACCATTTGCCCCGGCGCGAATGGCGCGTCCCGCGTAAAAAGACTCGGATTTTGAAGAGAGGAACAGGACCTTGATGTCTTTATTTAAGTTTCTGATTCTCTTCAGTAAAGCGAAGCCGTCTGTGCCCGTAAGTTCGATGTCCAGGATCACCAGATCGATAGGGTGGTTACGGATACAGTCAAGGACTTCATGGCTGTCGCCAGACTTGAGTTTGACTGTGATGTTTTTATTTTTCTGTAGCAGGACTTCTATCGACATTCTGACGATAGGGTGTTCGTCCATAATGATAACGGATGCCGGTTTCATTTTTAATGCCTCAGACTGTTAAAAGCGTTATGCCGAGTTTGGTTAAAACTCTCGAAATGCCGGAAGGATAAATGTGCAGATCCTTATACCGTAGTATTTCCCTGGAAAGAGCGAAAGCATCCTTGTTAACGTAGTGAAGAAATCTATGCCTCAGCGCGGTCATCTCATTTGGCTGGTGTTGGCAAAAAGGTTTTTCTTATTCATATTTGATACGCGTCTTATTATACCGTGTAAGTTTTTTCCGAAAACCCTGTAAATTACCCCTCGCTTATTACTTTGTATTATCTTCTGGATCCGAATAGCTATTTTTTTAAAATTAGCTTAAATATCCTGTTATCCCATTTACCGCATCTTTTGATCTTTATGTAATAACAAAAAATGACATATCACACTGTATGTTGATCAAATGTTAACAAATCGACGGCCGTTTTCAGGGGCTGAAAGCGGGATCGGATGGCGAAAAAGTGTTCACAGAGGGCACCAGACCTTCGTTTGAAAGTGATCGGGTCGCCGCCGGAAAGGGCTCCCGTCGTACAGCAGAACATACTACAGACTTCGCTTTCGACTGCCAGGCAGTCTCGCCGAGCCGCTTGTTTTTACATCATTATCGTCTTATTAACTCCTTTATCAAACACTTAACGCACGGAGGAAAGTGCTGCAGATTATTCATTCTGTGACATTTCACATGGTTTAAGCCCGTAAATTAGGAATAGTTATAAAATTGAAATTATTGTTAAAATTTAACAAATAAGTAACATGATTGATAAGTAAATTCCTAAAGGTCTTTAGGAAATAAGGGCTTAGTGGGTGGGTTAGAAGGTGCAGTCTGAGAGGTTATTGAGAAGGTGCAGCAGTTCCTGGCGATGGGTCAGACCCAGTTTCAACAGAATGCAGCTGAGACGATAGATAATGCGGCTATAGGGGCGATTCTGCATCAACGCTATCTGGCGAAGGGTCTTCCCCCGCGATAACTCCTGCAAAATAGGCCATTCGGTGCGGGAGAACCAGTCTTTATCGCAGCCCTGGGGAGGGCTGGTATCCATCAGGCTGTGCTGGAAAGCAGACGGCGTCAGCTGACGTTCGAGCACGTGAAAAGGGCCCGCCGCTTTGCAGAACAGGCGAGTATCGTAATTATCCGCCCTGACTAACAGATAGGGCGTCAGAAAAGGGGGATAGAGGCTATGCCTTCTGAGCTGATCCAGCTTGTCGATCAGCGCAGTGGAGCGGCTTTCAATATCCACCACCAGACGGGCGGAAGGCCACTGGGCCAGGGCGCTAAACGCATCCTCCAGCGTGGGATAGTCGCAACAGCTGCTCAGGGGAAATTGGCCGTTGAGAAAACCGGTGCGCAGAAAATGATCCTCCGTCACCAGAATGATAAACGGAGCGTCTGTTTTGCGGGGCTGGCTGATGGACTGACTCAAAAATTCGAGCCGGTCGAAGAAGGGGGGAGCAAAAGGCGAGCGCGTAAATCCCAGTGCATCACTTCCTGTACGCCGCCGCCGGTAACGGCGCACTGTCATTCGCATGGCCTCCCCCCTGGAAATGGCTTTTTAATCCTCCGGCCATGTCCAGGACGGCCAGTAATAGCCCTGGCCGAGTTCTGCGCCTGCCTGCAGTGCCCAGGTACAATCCTGCTCAGTCTCAATACCTTCAATAAGCACTTTCCCGGCAAGCTGAAAGCACCGGGACACCAGTTGCCTTAGCGCGGGCGTGGCGCGTAGACGCCAGAATGCATCCTTATCGATTTTTACGCCGCTTAACGGTAACTGGCAGGATAAAAAGGGCGGGATGAGTGTTTCATCAATGTCATCCAGCCAGATACCGTGACCTTGTCTTATGAGCTGCAACAGGCTCCGGGTAACGGCCTGCCTCTGCGCGGCTGACAGCGTTAAAAAAGCACTGGGGTCGACAAGTTCAATATTCAGCGGCGGACATTTTATCCGGCTAAGCCGCTGAAAAGCGTCGGGCTCTGTCAGGACGGTTATCGGCAGATTAATGAAAAAATTATTACAGTGCGGGGTATTTTTTAACGCGGTGAGCTGTGCTTCAAGCAGCGTTATCGACCAGTCTGCAGACTGATGGCGGAAAAAGGCTTCGCTATGCTGCGTTTCAGACAGGACGCTAAGGACCTCCACGCCGACCCTGCGTAAAGAGGAGAGGGCGACGATGGGCTCAAGTTTGATGCCGACGATGTCCTGAGAAAGGTACTGTAACCGGGGGGGCGTATAGGTCAGGTTTTGCGCTGTCACTCCATGGTCCTGTTGTCTGTCAGCCTCCAGGCGGCCGGGATACCTCACACTAGTGTGACGAGCTGACGCTCATGAAAACAGCAGGCGTTACTTAAATGCAACTAAGCCTTTTCGCAGCGCGAAATTCTACGACGGAAAAGCGATGAATGTTGAAAAAACAGCCGTATTTACAATCGGCTAGCGGTAATTGCCCCTGAAAGCCGAAAAGGCATTGACTCACCTGTCATTGACCGTATAATTCCAGGCGTTTCACCACCGCGAAGTTCACTCTTCTCAGTGCGCCCTTAGCTCAGTTGGATAGAGCAACGGCCTTCTAAGCCGTAGGTCGTAGGTTCGAATCCTACAGGGCGTGCCATTTACTGCCTTCACCCTTTTTCGCTTCCACTCTCCCGTTTTACGCTAAATACACGTTTATGCCGATCTCATTCTGTCGATTAAATAATCGGGAAATAAATAGAACGCTAATGAATATTTGTTATTTTTCCAGCCTAAGGTTTTCTTAATCTTTATTTCATCCATTTTTATAATCTGGATTTTTATCATATTTATCCGCTGTATAAGAATATTTTACACTTTTACGACTAAACTTGATTGATACTAATTATCATTAGCGTTTTTGTATGCTTTAATCCTGTCCCACAACGCTATGCGTGGTAAATCACCCTGGTCTATAAAGGATATGTTCATGAATTCTCGCCTGTTGTCATGCTTCTCGCTTGCCTTGTTGTCTTCATCTCTTTTCCTTTCCACACAAGCACTTGCCGCTGATAACAACGAAGGTATCGTTGTTTATAACGCGCAGCATGAAAATCTGGTGAAGGCGTGGGTTGACGGTTTTACCAAAGAAACGGGTATTAAGGTGACGCTGCGTAATGGCGATGACAGCGAGCTGGGTAACCAGCTGGTTCAGGAAGGCACGGCATCACCTGCAGACGTGTTTCTGACGGAAAACTCGCCTTCAATGGTTCTGGTGGATAATGCCAAACTGTTCGCGCCACTGGATGCAGAGACCCTGAAGCAGGTGCCTGCGGAATTTCGTCCTGCGCACGGCCGCTGGATCGGGATTGCTGCGCGTAGCACGGTGTTTGTCTATAACCCGGAAAAATTGAGCGAACAGCAATTGCCAACATCGCTGATGGATCTGGCGAAACCTGAGTGGAAAGGCCGCTGGGCGGCATCGCCGTCAGGCGCGGATTTCCAGGCGATCGTGAGTGCGATGCTGGCCCTGAAAGGCGAGCAGGCCACCCTTGAGTGGCTGAAGGCGATGAAAACCAATTTTGTGGCCTACAAAGGTAACAGCACCGTGATGAAAGCCGTTAACGCCGGCCAGATTGATGGCGGTGTGATTTATCACTACTACCGTTTTGTCGATCAGTCCAAAACGGGTGAAAACAGCAAAAACACCCAACTCTACTACTTCAAACATCAGGATCCGGGTGCCTTTGTCAGCCTTTCCGGCGGTGGCGTACTGGCGTCCAGCAAACACAAAGAACAGGCTCAGGCATTCATCAAGTGGATCACCGGTAAAGAAGGTCAGGAGAGCCTGCGCACCAACAACGCGTTTGAATATGCGGTTGGCGTGAACGCGGCCTCTAACCCGAAACTGGTTCCGCTGAAAGATCTGGATGCGCCGAAAGTGGAACCTTCAACGCTTAACAGCAAAAAAGTTATCGAGCTGATGACGCAAGCCGGCCTGCTGTGATCCTGAGAGTTAAGTGAACGCCTTATGTCTGGTCTGAGTCTCGACATCGGAAAAAACAGGATGCAGGAGCCTGCTCGCAGGCGACCTGCACTGCCGATGGTTGCGTTAGCTGTCTTATTTTCATTAATGGCGCTTCTGCCTCTGGGTTTTATCATTGCCATTGGCATTGAGACGGGCTGGGAGACCATTAAGACGCTGGTGTTCCGCCCGCGTGTTGCTGAGTTGCTCAGCAACACGCTGTGGCTGACGGCCTTAGCGGTTCCGCTTTGTATTGTGACCGGCGTGGCGATAGCCTGGCTCACGGAGCGTACCCGGCTGGCCGGGCGGGGAATATGGTCTGCGCTGGCGGTCGCCCCGCTGGCAATCCCCGCGTTTGTACAAAGCTATGCCTGGGTGAGCGTCGTTCCCTCCCTGCACGGTCTTTCCGCGGGAGTATTTCTCTCTGTTTTAGCCTACTACCCGTTTATCTACATGCCGGTTGCCGCGGTACTGCGCCGCCTCGACCCGACGCTTGAAGATGTGGCCGCGTCGCTCGGCACGCCGCCGTGGCGGGTCTTTTTCCGCGTGGTGTTGCCGCAGCTCAAGCTTGCTATCTGCGGCGGGGCGCTGCTGGTCGCGCTGCACCTGCTGGCGGAATACGGCCTGTACGTGATGATCCGCTTTGATACGTTCACCACCGCGATTTATGACCAGTTTCAGTCTACCTTCAGCGGCCCGGCAGCCAATATGCTGGCGGGCGTGCTGGCCTTATGCTGTCTGGCCATCTTAATGCTGGAAGGGGTGACGCGCGGAAAAGCACGCTATGCGCGCATCGGCGGCGGGGCCGCACGTGAACAGAAACGCTGGCCGCTGAAGCCGGTCGCGGCCACGCTGGGCCAGTTGTTTTTCCTCACGCTGATCGTGCTGGCGCTGGGCGTACCGTTAATTGTGCTGTGTCGCTGGGTCTGGCTGGGCGGTATTGAGAACTGGATGAGCGCGGACCTCTGGCACTCCCTGCGCCAGACGCTCATGCTCGGCGTGGGTGGCGCACTGCTGACCACGGCCTGCGTGATCCCCATTGCGTGGCTCGGTATCCGTTATCCGCACCGCGTCTTCCGGATGCTGGAAGGGTGTATCTACATCACCAGCTCGCTGCCGGGGATTGTGACCGCTCTCGCGCTGGTAACGGTGACGATTCATTACGCCCGCCCCATTTATCAGACGGAAATTACATTGTTCCTCGCCTATCTGCTGATGTTTATGCCCCGCGCGCTCATCAACCTGCGGGCCGGGATTGCACAGGCGCCGGTAGAGCTGGAAAACGTGGCGCGTAGCCTTGGCAGCACGCCTGCGAAGGCGCTGTGGAGCGTCACCATGCGGCTGGCCGCGCCGGGTGCCGCCGCGGGGGCTGCGCTTGTTTTCCTCGGCGTCAGCAACGAACTGACCGCCACGCTGCTGCTCTCCCCGCTGGGAACACGCACGCTTTCCACCGGTTTCTGGGCGCTGACCAGTGAGATCGATTATGTTGCCGCCGCACCGTACGCGATGCTGATGATCCTGATTTCACTCCCGCTGACCGCCATCCTCTACGTGCAGTCGAAAAAAATTGCAGGACTATGACATGCTTGAATTGACGTCCATTTCTAAATCCTTTTCCGGTGTGCAGGTGCTCGACAGCTTAAACCTGAGCGTTGCGCCTGGGAGCCGGACGGCGATAGTCGGGCCGTCCGGGTCAGGGAAAACGACGCTGCTGCGCATTCTTGCCGGCTTTGAAACGCCGGACGCCGGGCGGATAGTGATGCAGGGCCGAACGCTGTTTGACGAAAACAGCTTCATTCCCGCCCATCTGCGCGGCATCGGCTTTGTTCCCCAGGAGGGGGCGTTATTCCCGCATCTCAGCGTTGCAGACAACATTGCCTGGGGGCTGGACGGCACGCGCCACGAAAAGCGCCAGCGCGTAGAGGCGCTGATGGAGATGGTGTCGCTGGACAGACAGCTCGCGACCCACTGGCCGCATGAGATTTCTGGCGGACAGCAGCAGCGTGTGGCGCTCGCCCGCGCGCTGGCTCAGCGTCCTTCATTGATGCTGCTGGATGAGCCGTTCTCGGCGCTCGATACCGGTCTTCGCGCCATGACCCGCAAAGCGACCGCTGACCTGCTGGCGGAAGCGGGCGTTGCCTCGATTCTGGTGACGCACGATCAAAACGAAGCGTTATCTTTTGCCACCCAGGTGGCGGTAATGCGTTCCGGGCGCTTCACCCAGGTGGGTACCCCGTATGACGTCTACACTCAGCCCGTTGATGAAGAGACCGCGCTGTTTCTGGGCGACGCGGTGATCCTGCCCGCTCAGCTTACCGCCGGCCATGCGGTGTGCGCGCTGGGTGAGATACCCACCAACAATACGCATGCCACCGGGCAGGGCCGGGTCATGATGCGCCCTGAACAACTGCGCGTGACGGCGTGCGCGCCGCATGAAAGCCCGGTGTCGATAATTGATGTCGATTTTACCGGTCATTTGTCCACGCTCACCCTGGCGTTTGCCGGGCATCAGGAGCCTGTTGTTCTGAAGACCGTAAGCCAGCCTGGCTGGAATCCGGGTTCGGCTGTGCGTATTGATGTTGCGGGAACCGCCCGCGTTTTATCGTTCTCCCGCCGCGCCTGAAAGACCGTCCCGGAAACGGGGCGGTTATGCGCCACGCTATCCCGTCTATACGTCCTCCTGCTTTCCCACGCCTGTTAACCGATTTTCTCACGCAGTGACGTGCGTTTACGCTTGCCAACAATCATGTAATGCGTATAGTTCTCATTTGCATTGCACTTGATTACATTCTAAGGCCCGACAACGGGCCCTTTTTGCGCGCACGTTTAATGAGTTAATTATGAACAACACGAAAAGGCATAAAACGCTGCTGGCTCTCGCCATTGGCGCGGTCACGCACTCCGCCCTGGCGGCGGATGAAAAGAAAGAAGACACCCTGATTGTCCAGTCTGCGCCTGCCAGCGATTTTAAACCCGGTGGCGACCAGCTTGTGCCGGCGTTCCTTGACGGGCAGGTGGCGAACGGTGGACGCATGGGGATGCTGGGGCAGCAGAACGCCATGGACGTGCCGTTTAATATCATCAGCTACACCTCGAAGCTGGTAGAAGATCAGCAGGCGAAAACCATTGCTGATGTGGTCGCTAACGACGCGGGGGTGCAGTACGTGCAGGGCTACGGCAACAGCGCCGAAACCTTCCGTATCCGTGGCCTGAAGTTTGACGGAGATGACATGACCTTCGGCGGCCTGTCCGGCGTTCTGCCGCGTCAGGTGGTGGATGCGCAGATGGTCGACCGCATTGAGATTTTTAAAGGGGCAAACGCCCTGATGAACGGCGCGGCAAGTTCAGGCGTGGGGGGAATGATTAACCTTGAGCCAAAACACGCGGATGAAACGCCGCAGGCAAAAGTGGGCGTCGATTACACCTCCGATTCCCAGTTTGGCACTACGCTGGATGCGGGCCGTCGCTATGGGGACAACGACCAGTTTGGCGCGCGCGTGAACCTCGTTCATCGCGAAGGGGAAAGCGGGGTGCCCAACGATCGCCGCCGCACTACGCTGCTCTCCACCGGCCTCGACTACAAAGGCGACAATTTCCGCACCTCTCTGGATGTGGGGTATCAGAAGAAAACCTTCCATGGCAGCCCGACCAGCGTCAATATCTCCGCCGTGGATTTCGTGCCTGAACCGCCGAAAAACGATCGCAACTTCTCGCAGAAATGGGCCTACAGCAACATCGAAAATGAATTCGGGATGTGGCGCAGCGAGTACGACATTACCGATAACTGGACGGCCTATACCGGCCTCGGCGCACAGCACGCTCACGAAGAAGGGATTTACAGCGCGCCGAAGCTGCTGGATAAAAGCGGTAAGGCGACGGTCAGCCGTCTTGATACCAACCGCATCAGCGATTCCGTCAGCGGGATGGCGGGTATTCGCGGTAACTTTGCTACTGGCTTCGTAACGCATAAAGTCAACGTCGGTTACTCCGCGATGACCAAAAACGAAAAAATCGGCTGGAAAATGTCGTCGGCGGCGGATAACCCAACCACCAATATCTATCACAATACCGGTGTGGATATGCCGGACAGCTCCAGTTTCAACGGCTTAGGCGGAAATTACAGCGATCCGCTCACCAGCGGGCGTACCCGGACGCAGGGCTGGCTGTTGAGTGATACGCTGGGTGTGCTGGACGACAAACTGCTGTTTACCGCCGGGGCGCGTCATCAGAAGGTGGTCATTCGCGGATACAACAAAATTACCGGGCAGGAAAATAAAGCAGACGGCTTCGACGGCAGCCGCTGGATGCCTACCTACGGCGTGGTTTACAAGCCGTGGGAGGCGATCTCCCTGTATGCCAACCACACCGAAGCGCTGCAGCCGGGTCAGGCAGCCCCCAACACCGCCACCAACTACGGGCAGAGCACCGGCATCGTTCACTCTAAGCAGAACGAAGTGGGCGTGAAGGCGGATTTTGGTCGCGTGGGCGGCTCCCTGGCGCTGTTTGAGATCAAAATGCCGTCGGCGATCCTCAACAGCAACGGTCATTATGGCCTTGATGCCGAGCAGCGTAACCGCGGCGTGGAGCTGAATGTGTTCGGCGAGCCCCTGCTGGGCGTCCGTCTGAACGCCAGCGCTACCTGGCTGCAGGCGGAGCTGACCAAAACCAACAACGGCCTCAACCAGGGTAACGATGCGATTGGCGTTCCGAATTTCTATGCCGTTCTGGGCGCAGAGTATGACATCAAACCGATTGATGGCCTGACCGCTACCGCGCGCGTGAACCACTCCGGCACGCAATATGCGGACCTGGCGAACACCAAAAAGCTGGACAGCTACACCACGCTGGATCTGGGTATGCGTTATCGCTTCGCCGTTAACCACAATCAAAATCAGATGACGGTGCGTGCGGGTATTGACAACGTGACCAATGAAAACTACTGGTCCAGCGTGGATGATTCAGGTACCTACATCACCCAGGGCGAACCGCGTACCTTTAAAGTCTCGGTGGGCTACGCATTCTGAGAACGCCGCTCGTTATCCGGGGCAGGGATGCCCCATTCCCTTGCTACCACCAGCCTGAAGTGTTAAAACGTGCCCCTTCTAAAAAAGAGACAGGGGTAGGGCGTGAAAGACGCGTCATCCGCTTCAGGCACCGGTAGCGCTGAAGCTTCGTCGGAACAGAATCCGACGCTGCAACGTGGTTTGCAAAATCGACATATACAGTTAATTGCCCTCGGTGGGGCTATCGGTACCGGGCTGTTTCTCGGCATCGGCCCGGCCATTCAGATGGCGGGGCCGGCGGTATTGCTGGGTTATGCCCTCGCCGGGATTATCGCCTTCCTGATCATGCGCCAGCTCGGCGAGATGGTCGTCGAAGAGCCTGTGTCAGGCTCGTTCGCGCACTTTGCGTATAAATACTGGGGCCCGTTTGCGGGGTTCCTCTCCGGCTGGAACTACTGGGTGATGTTTGTGCTGGTGGGGATGGCAGAGCTGACCGCTGCTGGCATCTACATGCAGTACTGGCTCCCGGATGTGCCCACCTGGATTTGGGCGGCGGCCTTCTTCATCATCATCAATGCCATCAACCTTGTGAACGTCCGTTTGTACGGTGAAACCGAGTTCTGGTTTGCGCTCATCAAGGTGCTGGCGATTATCGGCATGATTGGTTTTGGCCTGTGGTTGCTGTTCTCAGGTCACGGCGGTGAGCGTGCCACGATCGACAACCTGTGGCAGCACGGGGGGTTCCTGGCGACCGGCTGGAAGGGGCTTATCCTTTCGCTGGCGGTGATCATGTTCTCTTTCGGCGGGCTGGAGCTGATTGGTATCACCGCCGCTGAAGCGCGCGACCCGCATAAAAGCATTCCGAAAGCGGTCAACCAGGTGGTGTACCGTATTCTGCTGTTCTACATCGGTTCGCTGGTGGTATTGCTCGCGCTCTATCCCTGGGTTGAGGTGAAATCAAACAGCAGTCCGTTTGTGATGATTTTCCACGATCTCAACAGCAATGTGGTGGCCTCAGCGTTGAACTTCGTTATTCTGGTGGCGTCACTTTCGGTCTATAACAGCGGCGTCTACTCCAACAGTCGGATGCTGTTTGGCCTCTCCGTGCAGGGGAATGCGCCGAAGTTCTTAACCCGCGTCAGCCGTCGCGGCGTGCCGGTGAATTCTCTGCTGTTGTCCGGTGCGATCACCTCTTTGGTGGTGGTGATCAACTACCTGCTGCCAAAAGAGGCGTTTGGCCTGCTGATGGCGCTGGTGGTTGCCACCCTGCTGCTGAACTGGATCATGATCTGCCTGGCGCACCTGCGTTTTCGTGCCGCGATGCGTCGTAAGGGACGTGAGACGCAGTTTAAAGCGCTGCTTTATCCGGCAGGAAACTATCTCTGCATCGCTTTCCTCGGGTTGATCCTTGTGCTGATGTGCACCATGGACGACATGCGCCTTTCCGCGATGCTGCTCCCGGTGTGGGTCATCTTCCTGTTTGTGGCGTTTAAACTTTCCCGCAAGCAATAATGCATGCCGCCCTCTCCCGGTGGGAGAGGGCGAGCTATCCGGTTTCCCATCCCAACGCGATTAACCTCTTTATCGTGACCCCTCTCCCAAATCTCTCCTGATCCACAGGATCTTTATTTTGTAATCGATTACTTTTCATTTGAGGGTATTTGTAATCGATTACTTTTCTAGGGTGAGGCTCATTATGGTGTCAACAACTGAAAGTAGTGGGAAGGTGATAGCGCAGCACCGGCTGCTGGTTCCGCGTCTGTCGCTGATGATGTTTCTACAGTTTTTTATCTGGGGTAGCTGGTCGGTCACGCTGGGTCTGGTGATGACCCAGCACAACATGTCGTTGCTGATTGGTGATGCGTTCTCCGCCGGGCCCATCGCCTCTATTTTGTCGCCGTTCGTGCTCGGGATGCTGGTGGATCGCTTCTTTGCCTCGCAGAAGGTGATGGCGGTAATGCACCTGGCGGGCGCGGCTATCCTGTGGTTCGTTCCGGGGACGCTGATCGCTGAAAATGGTGCGCTGCTGATCGGCCTGCTGTTTGGCTACACGCTTTGCTATATGCCGACGCTGGCGTTAACGAACAACATCGCGTTTCACAGCCTGGCAAACGTCGATAAAACCTTCCCGGTGGTGCGCGTGTTCGGCACTATCGGCTGGATTGTCGCGGGGATCTTTATCGGCGTTACCGGCGTGGCCTCCAGCGTCACGATCTTCCAGGTTGCGGCGGCGAGCTCCGTGCTGCTGGCGCTCTACAGCCTGACGCTGCCGCACACGCCCGCCCCGGCAAAAGGGCTGCCGGTCCAGATTCGCGATCTGTTCTGCGCTGATGCGTTTGCCCTGCTGAAAACCCGCCACTTCCTGGTCTTTTCCGTCTGCGCAATGCTGATTTCCGTGCCGCTTGGCACCTACTACGCTTACACCGCCTCGTATCTGGCGGATGCCGGGATTGCTGATGTCAGCACCGCGATGTCGTTCGGCCAGATGTCAGAGATTGTCTTCATGCTGGTGATCCCGCTGCTTTTCCGTCGTCTGGGCGTGAAAG
This sequence comes from Enterobacter sp. R-25, assembly GCF_049913205.1. Taxonomy (NCBI): domain Bacteria; kingdom Pseudomonadati; phylum Pseudomonadota; class Gammaproteobacteria; order Enterobacterales; family Enterobacteriaceae; genus Enterobacter; species Enterobacter sp. R-25. The sequence goes on from NZ_CP183982.1 coordinate 1,114,280, forward strand.
TCATGCTGCTGGTCGGCATGCTGGCGTGGTTTGTCCGTTACGCGATGTTTGCCATGGGGGTGAGTGAGGAGGGACGTTTCCTGCTCTATCTCGGCATCCTGCTGCACGGTGTGTGCTATGACTTCTTCTTTGTGGTGGGCTTTATCTATACCGATCGCGTGGCGGGCGAAAAGGTGAAAGGCCAGGCGCAGAGCATGATCGTGATGTTCACCTACGGCATCGGCATGCTGCTTGGTTCGCAGATTTCTGGCGCGCTGTATAACCGTCTGGTGGCGGGACAGGCCGTGCCGCAGGCGTGGGTCACCTTCTGGTGGATCCCGGCGGTGGCGGCAGCGGTGATTGCGCTGATTTTCCTTCTCACGTTCAAATATGACGATGACAAGGCGTAACGTTCAGGAGGTGGTATGAGAACGATTAAGGGACCTGGTATTTTCCTGTCGCAGTTTATCAGCGCAGAAGCGCCGTTTAACTCGCTGGATGGGCTGGCAGGCTGGGCAGCAGGTAAGGGCTACAAAGCCGTGCAGATCCCCTGCAATCATCCGCACATTTTTGACGTGGAGAAAGCGGCTGAGAGCCAGGCCTACTGTGACGACATTACCGGCACGCTGGCGGAGCACGGGCTGGCGATCAGCGAGCTGTCGACCCATCTGGAAGGGCAGCTTATTGCGGTGAACCCGGTCTACGGCGACGCGTTTGACCATTTCGCGCCGGCAGACGTGCGGGGTAACGACGCGGCCCGTCGGGCGTGGGCGACCAGCAAACTGAATCAGGCGGCGGCGGCCTCCGCAAAATTAGGCCTGACAGCGCACGCCACTTTTTCTGGATCGCTGGCGTGGCCATTTTTCTACCCGTGGCCGCCGCACAACGCGCAGCGTTTTCAGGACGCTTTCCAGACGCTGGCAACCCGCTGGCGGCCCATTCTGGACACTTTTGATGAGCATGGCGTCGATGTCTGTTATGAGCTGCATCCGGGGGAAGACCTGCATGACGGCGTGACGTTTGAGCGTTTTCTGGCGCTGGTGGACAACCACCCGCGCTGCAATATTCTCTACGATCCCAGCCATATGCTGCTTCAGCAGATGGACTACCTGACGTTTATCGATCTCTACCATGCGCGCATTAAAGCGTTTCACGTCAAAGATGCGGAATTTCGTCCCAACGGGCGCAGCGGTGCATACGGTGGCTACCAGCCGTGGATCCATCGCGCGGGTCGCTTCCGGTCGCCGGGCGACGGGCAGATCGACTTCACCGGTATTTTCAGCAAACTGACCCAGTACGACTACGAGGGCTGGGCAGTGCTGGAGTGGGAGTGCTGTCTTAAGGATGGCGATACCGGCGCCCGCGAAGGCAGCGAATTTATCCGTCGTCATATCATTCCGGTATCCGGGCGCGCGTTTGACGATTTCGCCGCGGGAGGCAGCCATGATTAACGTCGGGATTGTCGGCAGCGGCTTTATCGGCCCGGCGCACATTGAGGCGCTGCGGCGCCTCGGCAGTGTGCGGGTGGTCGCCCTGTGCGACAGCTCGCTTTCACAAGCGCAGGAAAAGGCGCGCCAGCTGAATGTGCCCCATGCTTACGGGAACGTTGAGGCACTGCTCGCCCATCCGGATCTGCACGTGGTGCATAACTGCACGCCAAACCATCTGCACGCAGAGATTAACCGCCAGATTTTGCGGGCGGGTAAGCATGTTTTTTCCGAAAAGCCGCTGTGTATGACCCCGGAGGAGGCCCGCGATCTGGTGGCACTGGCTGAGCAGGCGGGCGTGGTACACGGCGTCAGCTTTGTCTATCGCCAGTTTGCGATGGTGCGCCAGGCGGCCAGCATGAGGCGCGAGGGCAGTCTCGGTCGGCTGTTTGCCACGCATGGCAGCTACCTGCAGGACTGGATGCTGCTGGAAACCGACTACAACTGGCGGGTGGATGCCGCGCTGGGCGGTGCGTCGCGCGCGGTGGCGGATATTGGCTCCCACTGGTGCGACACGGTGCAGTTTGTGACCGGGCGGCGGATCACCGACGTGATGGCCGACCTCGCCATCGTCTGGCCAACGCGCAAGGCCAGTGTGGCGGGAAACCGGACCTTCACGGATGATCGCAGCGCGAACGATGAAGACAAACCGGTCACCACCGAAGATTTTGGCTCGGTGCTGGTGCGCTTCGACGATGGCAGCAAAGGCAGTTTTAACGTCTCGCAGGTCAGCGCCGGGCGCAAAAATCGACTGATGTTTGAAGTTAACGGCAGCGAACGGTCCGTGGCGTGGGATCAGGAGGTGCCGCAGCAACTCTGGATCGGCCATCGCGCGCAGGCAAACCAGACCCTCTCCGACGATCCAAACCTGATGAACCGTGACGTGGCCGAAAGCGCCCATTTTCCCGGCGGACATATCGAAGGCTGGCCTGATGCCTTTAAAAATATGATGGCGCAGTTTTACCGCGCCGTGATGCAGGGGGAGATGCCGGCACAGCCGCTGTTTGCGACGTTCCATGACGGCGCGAACGTCATGTATATCATTGATGCGATAGTGAAAAGCCATCAGCAACAGCGCTGGGTGCGCGTTGCGTATTGACGCGTTGCCCGGTTCGCCGGGCAACGAATTTATGGTAGCCTGCATAAAACGTTAACCGCAGGAAATGCCGTCGCTATGTCCATTCAGAAAATCGCTCAGCTTGCCGGGGTGTCCGTGGCAACGGTCTCTCGCGTGCTTAACAACAGCGATACCGTGAAAGCGAAAAACCGCGAACGCGTCCTGCAGGCGATCAAAGAGAGTAATTACCAGCCCAACCTGCTGGCGCGCCAGCTGCGAACTGCCCGCAGCTATATGATTCTGGTAATGGTGTCGAACATCGCTAACCCGTTCTGCGCCGAAGTGGTGAAAGGCATTGAAGAGGAAGCCGAAAAGAACGGCTACCGCATTCTGCTGTGCAATTCCGGCTCTGACATTGAACGCTCGCGTTCGGGGCTGAGTTTGCTGTCCGGTAAAATTGTCGACGGCATTATCACCATGGATGCCTTCTCAAAGCTTCCTGAACTGGCCGCCCTGATTGGTGCCGCGCCGTGGGTGCAGTGCGCCGAATACGCCGATGCCGGTGCGGTCTCTTGCGTCGGGATTAACGATGTGGACGCCTCGCAGCATGCCGTCAGCCAGCTTGCCGACGGCGGGCGCGGGCGGATCGCGATGATTAACCACGACCTGAGTTATAAATATGCCCGCCTGCGCGAGCGTGGCTATAAGAGCGTTATCCACCTGAAAGATCTGGCTTACCAGGCGGTGGAATACGCCAGCGATCTCAGCTTCGGCGCCGGAATGGCGGCGATGCAAAACCTGCTGAAGGAAAACCCGCCGGACGCGGTCTTTGCCGTTTCCGATACCCTGGCGGCAGGCGCATTGCATGCGATCCAGCAGGCGGGATTACGCGTGCCGGAAGACATTGCGGTAGTCGGGTTTGACGGTACGGAACTGGCGGAGATGATTTCGCTCACCACCATCGAACAGCCGTCGCGGGATATTGGGCGCAAGGCGGTCGATTTGTTGTTGAATAAAATCGATAACCCGGATGCGCCCACGGAAAGAGTGATGATGGACTGGCGCTTTATCTCCCGCGCCAGCGCCTGATTATTTCGCTATTACGCCAGCCAGCGAGCGAATATCGTTTCCGGTCGGAGATTGATGAATACGCAGACCAAATTCATCCACCACCGCGAATATATGGTCGAAAATATCGGCCTGAATCGCCTCATATTCCGCCCAGACGACCGTGTTAGTGAACGCGTATATTTCAACTGGCAGCCCGTTAGCTTCTGGCGCTAACTGGCGAACCATCAGCGTCATATCTTTGCGGATCCGCGGGTGATTACGCAGATATTCATTTAAATAGGCGCGGAAGGTTCCAATATTGGTCATTTTGCGCAGGTTCAGCACCGATTCGCCTTCACCGTTTTCCTGATTCCAGAGCGAAATTTCTTCGTGACGCGCCGCCATGTACGGCTTAAGCAGCTTCGCCTGAATCAGCTGCTGTTGCTCCTGCTCGTCGAGGAAGTGGATGCTGGTGGTGTCTATATTCAGGCTACGCTTGATGCGTCGCCCGCCGGAGGCCGACATGCCGCTCCAGTTGATAAAGGCATCAGAGACCAGTGCCCAGGTCGGAATGGTGGTGATGGTATTGTCGAAGTTGCGCACCTTGACGGTGGTCAGGCCAATGTCCGTGACCGTGCCGTTGGCTCCGTATTTTGGCATCTCCAGCCAGTCACCGAGTTTAAGCATGTCATTGGCGGAGAGCTGGATCCCGGCGACAAGCCCGAGGATCGGGTCTTTAAACACCAGCATTAACACCGCAGCCATGGCGCCCAGGCCGCTAATCAGAATGGCTGGCGACTGACCAATCAGCAGCGAGATAATTAAAATCCCCACCAGAATAGCGCTCACCAGTTTTATCCCCTGGAAGATGCCCTTCAGCGGGAGCTGCGAGGCTGTCGCCATCTTTTGCGAAAGATTGAAAATGACGTCCAGCAGCGAGAAGAACGAGAGCAGGGCATACACCATCACCCACAGCCTGGCGCAGGTGGTGAGCATTTCCGCGGCTTCGCTGCCTTTTTGCAGCCACAGTACCGCCTGAACGTTGACAATTATCCCCTGCAGGGTAAAAGCGACGCGGTGAAATAACTTGTTCTGGGTAATGATTTGCAACCATAAATGGCTGCTGGCCTGCGCGCGCTTCTCAAAGGCCCGCAGGACCACTTTGTGCAGAATAAAATGAACGATGAGTGCGGTAAGAAAAATAATACCAAAGATAATCACTAAAGAGGTGGTGTGATTAATTTCAATGCCTAACTCTTCAACCTGAGCAATTAATTCCTGCATAACGTCTCCTGTATTGATGCAGCCCCATAATGGCGGCTGCGGATCTATTATGCAAATTCGTCAGGGTTATTTGACGGCGTGGCAGGTCGTCACCACCGGCAGGCACAGCCGATGGCGAACCCGCAGCGTCGCCAGCGCGAGGATCACCATCAGGCCAGTTTCCACCGCGAGGAAGAGGGTGATCGCCTGGGTGTAATCTCCGTGATGATTTTGCAGACCGTGCAGCAAAATCGCGCCAAAGATGGCCGGGCCGAGTCCAAGTGCCGCCTGCTGCAGCGTGCTCAAAATGGCGCTCGCCGCCCCGGCGTCATCAGGCTGAATATCGCGCATGCCAATACGATAAAAACTGTTCACGATCAGCGCCTGACCATAGCCGACCAGCCCGGTCGCGGGTGCCAGCGTCAGCGCGGTATTGTGCATTCCCCAGAGGCGGAAGGTGACAATCAGCGCCAGCAGGCCCGCTATCTGGATCGCCAGACCGGTGAGCAGAATGGTACTGGTGCTGTAGCGGGCAATCAGACGCGGGGCAAACCACGCTGAAATAAAGTAGGTAACACCCAGGGCGATAAAACTGTTGCCAGACTGCCACGGCGCCATCCCCAGACCGGTTTGCATGGTTAACGCCATGCAGAACATAAAGCCGGACCAGACGCTAAAAAAGAGCAACGCAATCAGCACGCCAAAGCGGATACTGCGCAACTGCAGCAGGCGCGGCGGGATCAGCGGATGCGCATCGTCCCGCTCTTTTTTGCGGGCGTTGAGGGCCATCAACCCGGCAAGCGGAATAATGGCGATAAGCGCGACCTTGAGCGGCCAGGACCAGTGCCACTGCGGGCCAAGCGCCATCGGGAACAGCAGGCAGCAGAGGATGATCGCCAGCAGGACGGTGCCCGTCCAGTCAATGCTTGATGGCGTGTCGCGGCGGGTTTCCGGCACGTAGCGGCGGCTCATGGCCAGTACCACCAGACAAATCGGCACGTTGATAAAGAAGGCGTTACGCCAGCCGAGGCCGGCAATGTCCGCCGATACCAGCCAGCCTCCGCCCATCTGGCCGACGATAAACGCGATGCCGCCGATGCCGCCAAAGAGGCTGATGGCCTTCGCGTGGGCCGTGCCTTTCAGCGTTACGTGCAGGGTGGCGAGAATTTGCGGCATGATCAGCGCCGCGCCAGCCCCCTGAAGAATACGGGCGCCCAGCAGTTGTTCAATGTTGCCTGCCATTCCGCACAGCAGTGAGGCCAGGCCAAAGCTCGCCACGCCCCACATGAAAAGACGTCGGCGGCCAAGGTTATCCCCCAGCTTGCTGCCGAGGGCAAGGCAGACGGCAAAGGCCACACCGTAGAGGGCCACAATTAATTCCAGCTCGGTGGCCGTAGCGTGCAACGAGTGGGTGATAGCATCCAGCGCCACGTTGGTGATTGAGGTATCAATCAGCGGCAGCATCTGGCCGGTTAACAGCAATATCAGGCCTGCGCGGCCCGGTGAAACGACTGACGTATTCATGGTAACTCCATTGCGTCATTCAACAGATGGTCGTAGCATCAACGATCTGATAAACGGGTACCAGTTCTTGCTTATACTGGTACTGGCACTACCATGCAGGGGGATTTATGGCGCTGATGTCTGAACCCGTCGTCTCGCTCAAGGATGACACCCGAAAACAACTTGGTGCGTTTTTACGCGCCCGACGCGAAAGCCTCGATCCGCAGCGGCTCGGCCTGCCGCGCAGCGGTCGACGCCGCACGCCCGGGCTGCGCCGTGAAGAGGTGGCCCTGCTGGCGGACGTCGGGGTGACCTGGTACACCTGGCTTGAGCAGGGCAGGGACGTCAATCCGTCCAGCGCGGTGATGGCCGCCGTGGCAAAAGCGCTGCAATGTACCCCGACCGAAGCGCGCCATCTTTTTGTGCTGGCCGGGCTACCGCCGGGTGAAGCACCGCAGGCCACCTGCTGTGAAGGGATCAGCGAAGGCACGCGCCGCCTGCTTGATACGTTAATGCCGAAACCGGCCAGCATTCAGAAACCCAATTTCGACATCGTGGCGTGGAACGACAGCTTTGGTCATCTGATGGGTGTCGATTTCAATGCGATCCCCCCGGAAGACCGCAACTGTATTTATCTGTTCCTCACCCACCCGGCATGGCGCGCCCGTCTCGGCAGACGTGACGATGTGCTGCCCGTCTTTGTCTCCTATTTCCGGGCGGCGATGGCCGAGCACCGGGGTGACCCGCTGTGGGAAGCCAAACTGGCGCGCTTCTTTGCGGTGTCTGAGGAGTTTAAAAATCTGTGGCATCAGCGCAATGACGTGCGCGGTGTGGAAAACCAGCTCAAGTTGTTTACCCATCCTGAGCTTGGGGAATTTACCCTGCAGCAGATGTACTGGTACTCTGCTCCACGAAACGGTTCCCGGTTGCTGGTGTATCTGCCAGTGGATGAAGCCGGGGAGAGAGCAATGGAATGGCTGACGGAGCAGGCAAAATGAAGGTTACCGGCAAACAGGAGCGGCTGCTACGCCGCGCACTCAACGAGTGGCAACAGGAAGGCACATTAACCGCTGACGACCACCAGCGGCTGGCCGGTACGCTTCAACGCGTGACCATGGACTGGCAGCGGCTGAGCCGCTACGCCTTCTGGACGGCACTCGCCTGCGTCATTATCGCCATCGGCAGCCTGTTTTCGGACAGCGAACTGATGGCGCGCATTATCGAATTCTTCGCTTTTTCCTCCCTTGCCCGCATCGGGCTGCCGGCGCTCCTGGCCGTGCTGTTTTATTTGTGGGGCTTCAGCCGCCAGCGGCGGGAGACGCAGTGGCATTACAGCACCGAAGCGATTTTGTTCCTCGGAGTCTTGTTTACCGCCATCGCGCTTTGGCAGCTGGGTGAACGGCTGGATAACGGCAGCGGCCACATCGCGCCCCTGTTCCTGGCCGGCTGTGCCGTCTATGGCCTGGTAGGCTTTTTCGGCCGCTCCGGGCTGGTCTGGCTGTTTTTCTTGCTCTCGCTTGGCAACTGGTTTGGCGCGGAGACGGGCTATATGTCCGGCTGGGGCGCTTACTGGCTGGGGATGAACTATCCGGTGCGCTTTATCTTTTTCGGCGGCGCGCTGCTGGCCCTGTGCTGGATCCTGCGCGCTGTGCTGCAGTCCCGTCATCTCTACACCACCAGTAAAGTGATGGGGCTGACGTATCTCTTTGTCGCCCTGTGGATCATGTCGATATTTGGTAATTACGATATCGATAACTGGTACAGCGTGACCCAGGCCTCGTTGCTGCCGTGGGCGCTGCTGTTTGCGGTGGCGGCGGTTCTCTGTATTTACATCAGTCTGAAAACCGACGATGGCATGCTGCGCGGGTTTGGCCTGACGTTCCTCGCCATTAACCTCTATACCCGCTACTTCGAATACTTCTGGGATGGGATGAACAAGGTGGTGTTCTTCCTGATTCTGGCGGCGTCGCTGGCGGTGATAGGGCGGTATGCGGAGCGGATCTGGCATGCCGGGCGTGCGGAGAAGTAAGTTTTACGCGTTTTTATCGGGAAGACGCAGAAAACGCCGTCTGCGTGAGATGCTGGTTCAATGGCGAAACCAGGCAGATGACGCGTGATTGAAAACGGGCCGCAGTTGCGGCCCGTTTGTCTTAGCACTCGGTCACAATCGTGCTCAGCGGCAGGCGAGATTTTGGCAGCGTGGCGTTGAAATCTTCCACGCTGTGGTGTCCAACCGGGACCACCACCAGGCTGGTGAAGCCTTTCTCTTTCAGGCCAAACTCTGCGTCGAGAATGGCGGCGTCAAAACCTTCAATGGGTACGGCATCCAGGCCCAGCGCGGCCACGCCTAACAGGAAGTTACCGACGTTGAGGTAAACCTGTTTCGCCATCCACTGGTCGTCATCTTTCAGATCCACGCGGTGCATGTCGGCGAAATAGCAGCGACCTTTGTGATTCGCCGCTTTTGCTTCTGGGGTGTTGAAGCGACCGTCGGCCTCTTCCTGATCCACGACGCGCTCAAGCCACGCATCGTCCATGGCGGTTTTCGCGCAGAACACCACCACATGAGAGGCGTCCATCATTTTGCGTTCGTTGAACACGTAAGTGCCTGCCGCAGATTTGGCCACGCGCGCTTTACCTTCCTCAGTGCTGGCAATAATAAAATGCCACGGCTGGGAGTTCGTGCTGGACGGGCTGTACTGCAGCAGGGTTTTGATCTTCTCCGCTTCTTCAGCGGACAGTTTCTTGCTTGGGTCAAACGCCTTGGTGGAGTGGCGTTTCAGGGCAACGGAAAGGATATCCATAACAACTCCTGGTGATAAAGTTCGCCCGCGTGCGGGCGCGAAAAGGAGTGCAGATTACCGTGCGAAGCGGGAAAAGATAAGTGCATTTTGAGCGCTTAATCTGTTCGTCTCAGACGAACAATCAGCGCGGCCTGATCCATTTCTGGTCTTTTTTCGGCAGCTTATCGACGACCAGATTCCAGGAATCGTTGATGAGATCGGCCACCAGTTCCGGCGTAACATCGTCGGTGCCGTAGAGTGAAATCCAGTGCTTTTTATTGAGATGATACCCCGGCTCAACGCCGCGGTAGATCTGCTGGTTTAACAGGGATTTTTCCGGATCGGATTTCAGGCTGACATGCGGTCGCCCGTGAGCAACCGCAACAATCATGAAAATTTTGCCACCCACTTTAAACACATCAAATTCCGGCCCGAATGGCCAGCAATGTTCGGTGAACGGCAGTTCCAGCGCCACGCGTTTGGCGTGTTCCTGCAGCGATTTACTGTCCATCAATATCCTCGGAGGCGAGTCCACGCCACATGGCTTCAAAGCCCAGCGCTTTAAAATCGACGGCGCGGGACGGATCGCGGGTGGCAAATTCCATGGTGGTTTCGGCAAGCGATAAGAACATGGCATCACCAAAGGTACGAAACTCATCGGACATAAATACCGGACGCACTGCACGACGGCACAGTTCATGCAGCTCCGGGAACATCTCCTGCACGGCCTGCTCCGTTTCGGCGCTGATCTTCTCGCTGACGCCAAGCTGGCGAATGGCGGCGTGAGCGACAGGATTACGGATGCCCCAGTCCACGTAGCTGTTCCAGATATTGCGGGTATGTTCTTTGGGGAGAGTGAGCGTGCGATCAAGCTCCGCCAGCATCGTTTGGCAGAGATCCTGCTTCAGGTGCAGATAGAGGGCATTCAGCAGATCGTCTTTGGTAGCAAAGTAGCGGAACAGTGTGCCTTCAGCGACGCCCGCGTTCCGGGCAATTAAGGCCGTTGAGGCGGCAATACCTGACTGTGCAAATGCAGCGGTTGCTGCGTCCAGTAAGGCCTGTTTTTTATCTTCACTCTTCGGACGTGCCACTAAATTGTTCCTCCTGTCAATTGTAAAAACCTTGATTGAAACACGTGCTTTGACAGGCTGCAACGCGCAATGTCAAAGATCGAAAACGTCTTGACGACTTTATCATCATATCTATAATGAGTGCTTACTCACTCATAATCAAGTTCAACCCGCGTAAACCATCGGATGGGGCGCGTTTTCGGGTCAGGATATGAAAAAGCCTCTATTCATCTGCGTGGTGTTCGTCATGATTATTGCTTCAGCTGCGAGTTTACCTTTTATCCTGAATCCTGGATTTGGCCAGCCACCGCAGGGTGCGCAGCTTACCGAAGTGGAGGCCTCCCCGCAGTATCGCGACGGGAAGTTCCACAATACGTTGCCGACACCGGGCTTCACCGGCGAGCAAAATATGCTGGTAGCGTGGTGGCAATTTCTGACCCGCAAAACCGAAAATGCCCGTCCCGCGCAGCCGCTGCCGCTGGTGAAAACCGATCTCGCCAGTCTGCCGCTGGAGCAGGACACGCTGGTCTGGCTCGGTCACTCGTCGTGGTATATGCAGCTGGCGGGTAAACGTATTCTGATTGACCCGGTACTCAGCAACTATGCCGCGCCGTTCTCGTTCCTCAATAAAGCTTTTGCGGGCGAGTATCCCTGGCATGCGCAGAACATGCCGGAGATCGACCTGCTGATCATCTCCCACGATCACTACGATCATCTGGATTACGCCACCATCAGGGCGTTACTGCCGAAGGTGAAACGTGTGGTTACTCCGTTGGGCGTTGGATCTCATCTGCGCTACTGGGGCATGAAGCCGGAAATTATCGACGAGCGCGACTGGAACCAGTCAGTGCGCATCAGTGATGACTTAACGGTGCACGTCCTGCCGGCACGTCACTTCTCCGGACGCGGGATTAAACGCGATCAAACCCTGTGGGGGAGCTTTATGTTCGTCACGCCGGCGCAGAAGGTTTATTACAGCGGAGACTCCGGTTACGGCCCGCACTTCAGGGCCATCGGTGAGCAGTTCGGCGAGGTGGATTTAGCCATCATGGAAAACGGCCAGTACGATCGGGACTGGAAGTACATTCACATGATGCCGGCGGAAACGGCACAGGCGTCGGCTGACCTTAACGCGAAAGCTGTCGTGCCCGGTCATAACGGACGCTTTGTGCTGGCGAAACACACCTGGAACGATCCGCTGATCCAGCTGGCGCAGGCCAGCAAAGATAAAAATTATCGGCTACTGACGCCGGAGCTGGGTGAACCTGTTCACGTGAGTGATACCACGCAAACCTTTCGTGAGTGGTGGGAATAATGTTTAAGCGAGAAGCAGAGGGGGAGAGCTGTATGACCATTTCCGCTCAAGTCATCGACACCATCGTCGAGTGGATCGACGACAACCTGCACCAGCCATTACGTATCGAAGAGATCGCCCGCCACGCGGGTTACTCGAAATGGCATCTGCAGCGTTTGTTTATGCAGTATAAGGGCGAAAGTCTCGGGCGTTACATTCGCGAACGCAAGCTGCTGCTGGCAGCGCGTGACCTGCGTGAATCGGACGAGCGTGTCTACGATATCTGTTTGCGCTACGGCTTTGATTCGCAGCAGACGTTTACGCGTATCTTTACCCGTACCTTCAACCAGCCGCCTGGCGCGTACCGCAAAGAGAACCACAGCCGGACACACTGAACGTGTCGTTATGCAGAAATCCGACCGGGTAAGGCGCAGCCGCACCCGGTTTTTTTACTTACGATGCCAGTGAAAACCAGCGACGCCAGACGAAACGCAGGATGAAGAATTCGAGGGCGCCAAGCAGTAAAAACCACACGCAGAACAAAATGGTGTACAGCTGGTTAAGATCGACCATGTGGAAGATCGTCATCAGCTTTTTCGCCAGCACCAGCCCAAGCGACGGCGCAGGTAACAGCAGGCAGGAGAGCAGGGCCATCAACAAAATGCCCCCCGCTGTGAGCAGCGATTCTAACGGGTGTTTCATCTTAATGTTAATCGTCAGTTAAAAATGTCATTGTCCGGCATCGCGGAACGTAAAGCAATATAAACCCGGCAGACGTTTTTTGTTAAATCAAATGCACTTTTCTGCGAATAAATAACAGAAAGAGAATAATCTCTCAGAAGCGATTAAATTATTATCGCGTTATGTAAATAAATGTCCTTGTCATGCAAATAATTTTACAAACATATAAGTGCTATATCCAATTAACGTGGCAATAACAATGGCTGCGACAATGTATAACGCCAGGCGGCGTGCGCGATAAATACCAAACATGGTTCCTCCTCGTTTAGCGTTGGTTTAGAAATATTTTGTAAAAATCATCGTATTCGAATAATATTTATTAGTTTTGAATATCCCGGCAGTAATTATATTGCGGTAGATCAATTTTACCCGCAAGCCTTAAAAATGAATTTATTAAAGCCAGAAAGGAATTCAGGCTTCCGTCCACCGTATATTGAAGGAAAAATACGATGACCAAAAAAAATCTCTCTCAGAACATGCCACCTGCTGGTGGGCAGGCGTATCAGCAGACCGTTGAGCAAGTGCTTGCTAACAAGCAGAGCCAGGCAAGCGGCCTCGACCGTGCTGAAGCGCAGGCACGTCTGCATCAGTATGGCCCTAACGCGTTGCCGGAGAAAAAAGGCAAACCCGCCTGGCTACGTTTTCTCGCCCATTTTAATGATGTACTGATTTACGTTCTGCTTGCCGCGGCGGTATTAACCGCGGTTATGGGCCACTGGGTCGATACGCTGGTTATCCTCGGTGTGGCGGTAATCAACGCGTTAATTGGCCATATTCAGGAAAGCAATGCGGAAAAATCCCTGAAGAGTATTCGCAATATGCTCTCCAGCGAAGCGCGCGTCATTCGCAATGGCAATCATGAAACGCTACCGACAACTGAAATAGTCCCGGGCGATATTATTGTATTACGCGCGGGGGATCGTATTCCGGCGGATATGCGTTTAATCGAAGCGCATAATTTACGCGTGGAAGAGGCTATTCTGACCGGCGAATCTACCGTGGTGGATAAACACATTAATCCGCTGACCGGTGAATTACCGCTGGGCGACCGCACTAACCTGGTCTTTTCCGGTACGACCGTGAGTGCAGGGGGCGGCATTGGCGTGGTCATTGCCACCGGGCAAGAGACTGAACTTGGCCACATTAACCAGATGATGGCGGGTATTGAAAAGCATCGTACGCCGCTGCTGGTGCAGATGGACAAGCTGGGGAAAGCGATCTTCGCCATTATTCTGGCGATGATGGCGGCACTGTTTGTCTTCAGCCTGGTGTTCCGCGAAATCCCCATGGGCGAGCTGCTGCTCTCTCTGATTAGCCTGGCGGTCGCCTCCGTGCCGGAAGGTCTGCCAGCCATTATTTCTATCATCCTTTCTCTTGGCGTGCAGGCGATGGCACGCAAGCGGGCGATTATCCGCAAGCTGCCAACGGTTGAAACCCTGGGGGCGATGACCGTGGTCTGCTCGGATAAAACCGGCACCCTGACCATGAACGAGATGACGGTGAAAGCCATCATTACTGCCGACAGTTGCTACCGCGTGGACGGTAACAGCTACGAGCCGGTGGGGAACATTTACCTGGAAGGCAGCGACGAGCCGATGCAGATCCAGCCGGGCACCGTGCTGGAGCAGTACCTGCGCACTGTCGATCTCTGTAATGACAGCCAACTGATTCAGGACGAACGCGGTCTGTGGGGCATCACCGGTGGGCCGACCGAAGGGGCGCTGAAGGTGCTGGCGGCGAAGGCGCATCTTGAGCCGGTGATGACCACCCTGATTAACAAGATCCCGTTCGATTCGCAGTACAAGTACATGAGCACCCACTATCAGATTGGTCACGAGGAGCACATCCTGATTACCGGCGCGCCGGACGTGATTTTCGCGCTGTGTAAACAGCAGCAGGCCCGTAACGGCGCTGAAGCGTTCGACCGCGCTTACTGGGAAACCGAGATGGAGCGCTATGCACGTCAGGGGCTGCGTATGGTTGCCGCGGCGTTCAAACCGGCGAACGGTGAGCAGGCGCTGACGCATGACGATCTGAATCACGGGCTGATCTTCCTCGGTATTGCCGCAATGATGGATCCACCGCGTCCTGAAGCGATTGATGCGATTCATGCCTGCCAGCAGGCCGGGATCCGCGTGAAGATGATCACCGGGGATCACCCGCAGACGGCAATGAGCATCGGCCAGATGCTCGGGATCACCAACAGCGAGCAGGCGGTGACGGGCTACCAGCTGGAGAAAATGGACGACGCTGAGCTTGCAGACGCCGCGGTGAAATATGACATTTTCGCCCGTACCAGCCCGGAGCATAAGCTGCGCCTGGTGAAAGCCCTGCAGGACAAGGGTGAGATCGTGGGCATGACCGGCGACGGTGTGAATGACGCTCCGGCGTTGCGCCAGGCGGACGTGGGCATCGCAATGGGCATTAAAGGCACCGAAGTGACCAAAGAAGCGGCGGATATGGTCCTGACCGACGATAACTTCGCCACCATCGCCAGCGCGGTAAAAGAGGGGCGTCGCGTTTACGACAACCTGAAGAAAACCATTCTGTTCATTATGCCGACCAACCTGGCGCAGGGGTTGCTGATTGTTATTGCGCTGCTGGCAGGGAACATTATCCCGCTGACGCCGGTACTGATTTTGTGGATGAACATGGCAACCTCCGCCACGCTCTCCTTTGGCCTGGCCTTTGAAGCCGCTGAGCGCAACATCATGAAGCGTCCGCCGCGTCAGACCGGACAGCACGTGATGGATGCGTACGCCGTATGGCGCGTGGCCTTCGTCGGGACCATGATTGCCATCGCCGCCTTTGCACTGGAAGCCTGGCTGGCACCGCGCGGCCACAGCGCGGAGTTCATCCGTACCGTGCTGCTGCAGATGCTGGTCTGCGCCCAGTGGGTATACATGATTAACTGCCGCAACACTGAAGGGTTCTCCCTGAACCGTGGCCTGCTGGCGAACAAAGGGATTTGGCTGGTCACAGGCGTGTTGTTCCTGCTCCAGGCGGCAATCATCTACCTGCCGTTTATGCAGATGCTTTTCGGCACGGAAGCGCTGCCTCTGCGCTACTGGTTCGTCACGCTGGCGGTAGCCGCGGTGATGTTCTTCGTTGTTGAAATCGAGAAGCGACTGACCCGCAGGTTCCGTAAGGCTGCATAACCTTTTGCCCTCACCTTAACCCTCTCCCGCCGGGAGAGGGGATGCTGACTTCCCTTTCATTGGGCAGAGGGCCGGGGTGAGGGAAACACATCAGAGGTACATCCCCATGAAATTCCCGCTCCTGTTTGTCCTCCTCGCCCTCTTTCAACCCGCGTTTGCTGCTGCCATTCCGGTTCGCGTGGCGGTTGTGGAGCAAACGACCCACGCAGCTGAACGGCACGTGCCTGGCCGCATTGAAGCCATTCATTCCGTCGAGATAAAAGCGCGCACGGAAGGCGTGATTACCCAGGTTCATTTTCGCGACGGACAATACGTGAAAAAAGGTGACGTGCTGTTTGAGCTGGACGATGCCGAGCCACGCGCCGCCGTGCGTCTGGCACAGGCTGAGGTAAAGAGCGCGGAAGCCACGCTGCGTCAGGCGCAGCAGCAGCTTTCACGCTTTGAAAGCCTGGGCAACAGCAATGCCATCAGCCGTCACGACGTGGATAACGCGCGCATGCAGCGCGATGTCGCCAGCGCTGCGCTGGAGCAGGCGAAAGCTCGCCTCGAAACCCGTAACGTGACGCTGGCGTACACGCGCATCACATCGCCGATTGATGGCCGCGTGGGGCACAGCCAGTTCCATGCCGGCAGCCTGGTGAACCCGTCAAGCGGCGTGCTGGTGGATGTCGTGCAGCTTGATCCGATCCGTATCGCCTTTGCGCTGGAAGAGGGGGCGTTTGCCACCAAAGCCGGACAACATGCGGATATCAGCGCCCTGAAGCGCGCCTGGCAGGCGCGGATTGACAGCAATGGTCAGCGCCTGAGCGGTGAACTGACCTCCGTGGACAATCGTATCGACCCGCGTACCGCCAGCGTGATGCTGCGCGCCGAATTCGCCAACCCGCGCCATCAGCTGCTGCCGGGCGGCAATGTGAATGTCTACCTGCGTCCGGCAAGCGCGCAGCCGGTGCTGACAGTGCCCGCTGCTGCGGTACAGCAAAACGGCGAGGGATTCTTTGCCTGGGTGGTTAACGCAGAAGGCAAAGCCGAAAAACGCCCGCTGAAGATTGCCGGACAGATTGGCCAGCAGTTTGAGATTTCATCCGGCTTACATCCCGGTGAGCGAGCGATCACCGACGGTGCCCAGCGCGTACAGCCTGGCGCAGCCGTCCAGATACTGAATTAAGGAGCCATCATGCTGACGTTTTTCATCAAACGCCCGCGCTTCGCGATGGTGATTGCGCTGGTGATAACCCTGCTGGGTGCCATCGCGCTGAAGATTATCCCGGTGGAGCAGTACCCGCAGATCACCCCACCGGTGGTGAATGTCTCCGCCAGCTGGCCCGGTGCCAGTTCGGCTGACGTGGCGGAAGCCATTGCCACGCCTCTGGAGACTCAGCTTAACGGCGTGGATCACATGCTCTATATGGAATCCACCAGTTCGGATGAAGGTGCCTACAGCCTGAACATCACATTTGCGGCAGGGACCGATCCGGATCTGGCCGCCATCGACGTGCAAAACCGCGTGGCGCAGGCTGTGGCGCAATTGCCCACCGAGGCGCAGCAAAACGGCGTGCAGGTGCGTAAACGCGCTACCAATCTGATGATGGGGGTAAGCCTTTACTCACCGGACAATACCCACACGCCGCTTTTCGTCAGTAACTACGCCAGCACGCAGGTGCGTGAAGCGCTGGCGCGTTTGCCGGGCGTCGGGCAGGTGCAGATGTTTGGCGCACGCGACTACAGCATGCGTATCTGGCTGCGTCCGGATCGCATGAACGCCCTGAACGTGACCACCGATGACGTGGCTCAGGCGTTACGCGAGCAGAACGTCCAGGGGGCGGCAGGCCAGGTCGGAACGCCGCCGGTATTTAACGGCCAGCAGCAAACCCTGACGATTAACGGCCTGGGGCGTTTAAATCAGGCTGAGGACTTTGCAGACATCATTATCCGTGCAGGGGAGATGGGCCAGCTGGTGCGCCTGAAAGATGTCGCCACGATTGAACTGGGGTCGCGCAGCTACAGCTCCGGCGCCCAGCTGAACGGGCATGACTCGGCCTATCTTGGCATCTACCCTACGCCGTCCGCCAACGCCCTGCGCGTAGCCGATGCGGTTCGCGCGGAGCTAGAGCGACTTTCGGCACGCTTCCCGGACGATCTGACCTATGAAGTAAAATTCGATACCACCACCTTTGTCGCCGCGACCATCAAGGAGATTGGCGTCTCGCTGGCGCTGACCCTGCTCGCCGTCGTGGTGGTGGTTTCCTTATTTCTGCAGAGCTGGCGTGCGACGCTGATTGTGGCGCTCGCCATTCCAGTGTCGCTGGTCGGCACCTTTGCGGTGCTCTATACCCTCGGTTATTCGGCCAACACGCTCAGCCTGTTCGCCATTATTCTGGCGCTTACCATGGTGGTGGATGACGCCATTGTGGTGGTGGAGAGCGTTGAAACGCTGATGGCGGAAGGGCAAAGCCGCACGGCGGCTACCGCACAGGCGCTGCGCCAGATTGCCGGGCCGGTGATTGCCACCACCCTGGTGCTGCTGGCGGTGTTTGTGCCGGTGGCGCTGCTGCCGGGGATCGTGGGGGAGTTGTATCGCCAGTTCGCGGTCACGCTCTCCACCGCCGTCACGCTCTCAAGCCTGGTGGCGCTGACCCTGACGCCAGCGCTCTGTGCGTTGTTGCTGCGCCCGCGCCCGAAGAAGCCAGCCGCGGTTTACCGCGTTTTCAACCGCGGACTGGAAACCACGCGCACCGTTTATACCCGCATCGTTAACTGCATTAACCTCCGTCCGTGGCTGGTGCTGCTGGCAACGGCTGGCGCGGCGGGCGTGGTGGTGTTCAGCTTTATGTCGATGCCAAAGGGCTTCCTGCCGCAGGAAGATCAGGGCTACTTCTTCGCCAGCGTGCAGCTGCCGGAAGCGGCGTCGCTGGAGCGTACAGAAGCGGTGATGACCACCGCGCGGGAGCTTATCGCCAGACACCCTGCGGTCGAGGATGTGATTCAGGTCTCCGGTTTTAACATTCTCAACGGTACCAGCGCGTCTAACGGCGGGTTTATCTCCATCATGCTGAAGACATGGGGGGAGCGTCCGCCGCTTGATGAGGTGATGGGAACGCTGCAGCGTCAGCTGCTGGCGCTGCCGGAAGCGACCATCATGACCTTCGCCCCGCCGACGTTGCCGGGGTTGGGCAACGCCTCCGGCTTCGACCTGCGTATTCAGGCCCAGGCGGGGCAAAGCCCGGCGGAGCTGGAACGCGTTACCCGCAACGTTCTGATAAAAGCTAACCAGCATCCGCAGCTTAACCGGGTGTTTACCACCTGGAGCAGCAACGTGCCGCAGCTGACGCTGACCGTTGATCGCGAGCGCGCTGCCCGCCTCGACGTGCCGGTCTCGCGCATCTTCAGCAGCCTGCAAACCGCCTTTGG
Organism: Enterobacter sp. R-25; assembly: GCF_049913205.1. NCBI lineage: Bacteria > Pseudomonadati > Pseudomonadota > Gammaproteobacteria > Enterobacterales > Enterobacteriaceae > Enterobacter > Enterobacter sp. R-25. Next base: position 1,133,076 of record NZ_CP183982.1, read on the forward strand.
CGGCACGCGGGCCGGGGATTTTAGCGTTAACAACCGCGTCTACCACGTGGTGGTACAGAACGAAATGCAGTGGCGCGAGCGTGCCGGGCAAATCAGCGAATTGTTCGTGCGTAGCAATAACGGTGAGCGGGTGCGTCTGAGTAATCTTGTCACGATTACCCCGACCGTTGGCGCACCGTTCCTGCAGCAGTATAACCAGTTCCCGTCGGTGTCAGTGAGCGGGTCGGCAGCAGACGGCGTGAGCAGCAGCACGGCGATGGCCGTGATGAGCGAGCTTCTGGCGGAAAACCTGCCTGCCGGGTACGACTATGCCTGGAGCGGGATGTCTTATCAGGAGCAGCAGACCGGAAATCAGGCCATCTGGATTGTCCTGGCCGCGGTGGTTATGGCGTGGCTGTTCCTTGTCGCGCAGTATGAGAGCTGGACGCTGCCCGCGAGCGTGATGCTCTCAGTCCTGTTCGCCATCGGTGGCGCGCTGGTGTGGCTGTGGATCGCGGGATACGCCAACGATGTGTATGTGCAGATTGGGCTGGTACTGTTAATCGCGCTGGCGGCCAAGAACGCGATCCTGATCGTCGAGTTTGCCCGCGCACGGCGTCATGAGGGGATGGCGATTGTCGATGCGGCCCGTGAGGGCGCCTCACGCCGCTTCCGGGCGGTGATGATGACGGCGGTGTCATTTATTATCGGTGTGCTGCCGATGATGCTGGCGTCCGGGGCAGGGGCGCAGAGCCGCCGCATCATTGGCACCACGGTGTTCAGCGGGATGCTGGTGGCCACCGTGGTCGGCATTCTGTTTATCCCGGCGCTGTTTGTGCTGTTCCAGCGCCTGCGTGAGTGGGGACATCGCCTTACGGACTCGTCGCCCACAGCTCGCAATGTTTCTGAACCAGAGAAATAAGCGAACCGCCGTCTGCGATAAAATCGCGCATGCGCTGCGCCTCGCTCTTGCCCTGTTTTAACATCAGGGCTATTTCCTTAATCGCGCTCGTCGCGCCGAGCTTCTCGGCCGACGGCGCAACCTGCTCCAGCAGCCACGCAATATCTTCCGCCACGGTTTTGTGCTCACCAGTCTGCACGTCTGTCAGAATGCCCTCTAACCCATAACGACACGCCTGAAAACGGTTAAAGCGGTACAGCAGAAAATCCTTTTCCTGATGCTTATAGGGCCGCGTGGTCAGCAGCCAGTGAGACGTCGCCTGAATCAACCCGGCGATGTTGATCGCGTGGCCGAGCGTCAGCGGTGTATCCATCACCCGCACTTCGACCGTGCCAAAATGCGGGCTGGGGCGAATATCCCAGTGCAAATCTTTAATGCTGTCGATCATGCTGGTGGCGCTCAGACGACGAAACAGCCCTTCGAACTCCTGCCAGTTGTTCACCCACGGCATCTGTCCATTATCCGGAAATCCCGAGAAGATATTGAGCCGCGACGAGGCGAACTTCGTGTCCGTACCCTGCATATAGGGTGAGGACGCCGCCAGAGCAATAAAGTGGGGGACAAAGCGCGACAAACCATGCAGCAGATAAATAGCGTCGTCGCCGGTCCGACACCCGACATGCACGTGCTGGCCGAATACCGTCGCCTGCAAAATCAGATAGCCAAACCGTTCGAGCGTGACGTTATAGCGCTCGTCATCGCACACCTCCTGACGCTGCCACTTCTGGAAAGGGTGCGTCCCACCGCCGCAGATCTGAATATGCTGCTCCGCAGCGGCGCGCAGAATACTTTGCTGCATCACCGAGATTTGTGCGGCGGCCTGATCAATGTTCTGACACACGCCGGTGGCGATTTCGAGCATGCTCTCGGTGATATCGTGCTTCACTTCCCCACCTTTGATGTCGTCTTTGACGGCAGCGATAAGGGCGGAGGAGTCCTGGCTCAGATCGTACCCCGGCGGGTTAACCACCTGCAGTTCAAGTTCAATACCAAGGGTATAAGGTTCAGAGGAATGGAAATCGGGTAATGGCATGGTGCACTCCGTTGTCGTAGATGAAATGAGTATAGACAACGGGTATGGCTCCCACTTCAGGCGGTGGTATAAAGGGACGTGTGGCGGCTATGCTGAACGCCACGGCACACTGATTAGGGCTTTAGCGACCAGGGGAGTTAACAATGTCTGACTATCCAACCATTGCGCTGATTGGACCCGGTGCAATCGGAACCACTATCGCTGCGGTGCTGCATGAGGCTGGCCGCACGCCGCAACTGTGCGGACGTACCGCACATCCGCAATTACGTTTGCGGCACGATGAGGGTGAAATCGTGGTACCCGGTCCGGTATTTACCGATCCGACGGTCATCGATCGTCCGTACGATCTGGTTTTTATCGCAGTGAAAACGACCCAGAACGCCGACAGCGCGGGATGGCTGAACGCGCTGTGCGATGAAAACACGGTGGTCTGCGCGCTGCAAAACGGCGTCGAGCAAAAGGCCCAGCTGGCACCGTGGGTCAATGGCGCGACGGTACTGCCGTCGGTGGTCTGGTTCCCGGCGCAGCGTGAGCCGGATGCGTCCGTCTGGCTGCGCGCCAGTCCGCGGTTGACGCTGCCGGATGTGCCGCAGGCAAAACGGGTAGCTGATGCGCTGAACGGCACGCGCTGCGCGGTAGACTTGTCGGCAGATTTTCTTACCGTCGCATGGCGCAAGCTGCTGCAAAATGCGGTTGCAGGCCTGATGGTGCTTGCGAATCGTCGTGCCGGGATGTTCTCCCGTGAGGATATCAGCGAGCTGGCGCTGGCGTATCTGCGCGAAGGGCTTGCCGTGGCCCGGGCAGAAGGCGCGGTGCTGCACTATGACGTTGCGCAGGAGATCCTGGCGAACTTCCAGCGCGCACCTGCCGATTTGGGCACGTCTATCCTCGCCGATCGTCAGGCCAACCGTCCCATGGAGTGGGATATCCGCAACGGCGTGATCCAGCGCTATGGTCGTGCTCACGGTATTCCCGTTCCGATTAGCGATGTGCTGGTTCCCCTGCTTGCTGCAGGCAGCGAAGGGCCGGGTTAACGGCCGCTGACTTTTCGTTCGGCAAAATAGTGCGCGGGCGTGGTGCCCATGGCTTTCCTGAACATGGTGATAAACGCATTCACGGATTCATACCCAAGCGTTGTCGCCACGTTCTGGACCGGGACACCGCTTGCCAGCTCCTGCAGGGCAATAATCAACTGCAGCTGCTGACGCCAGCGGCCAAAGCTCAGCCCGGTCTCGCGCGCCATCAAACGCGCAAAGGAGCGCTCGCTCAGCGCCAGCCGTTTCGCCCACGCTTTCAGGGTGCTTCTGTCGTCAGGATGGCTGACCAGCGCGTCGGCCATGGCGCGTATTTTGGGATGGGCTGAAACGGGCAGGCTCAGCTTCTGCTGCGGCATGCTGGCGAGCTCATCAAGCGTCACTCTGGTCAGCCGTGCGGCATGGCTCTCTGACGGATAATCAACGCGTTCATGCGTCAAACGGTCAACCAGCGCTTTGATTAACGGGGAAATGGCCAGCGTGCAGCATTTCTCCGGCAGCGCGGCGGCACCGGGCTCAATAAACAGATAGTTGAGATGAGCATTCCAGGTCGCTTTGGCGCTGTGTGCGATCCCGCCAGGGATCCAGACGGCACAGTCTGGCGGCACGATCCAGATATCATTTTCCGCATGACAAATCACCGCGCCATACAAAGCAATAATCAGCTGCCCCTTACGGTGGGTGTGCACCGGCACTTCCGCGGCGTACTCCACGAAATCCAGATGTCGGGCTACGGCCGGGCATGCGGTGGCGTCAGGGTCGAAGAGCGTATTGGCAAGTTGAGGTTTCACGTTTCTGGCAACATTTAGGTATTTTTTGACAGAATAGAGTATTTAAGCGGGTTCGCAAGCCAGTAATAATTCTGGCATGAACACATTAAACGCTTTTCATTCTTATTTGTGGCGCGGCATGCGTGAGCGGTTATCTCTCGTGCTGCGTAACGATGCCAGTGCGTTGCTCTATTCCGCGAGAAGTTTTGCAGCGGCGATGCTCGCTTACTCCATTGCGCTGTCGATAGGCCTAGAACGTCCATCGTGGGCCATTATTACCGTCTATATCGTGTCGCAGACGTCGGTGGGGGCCTCGCTGAGCAGAAGTCTCTATCGTCTGGCCGGCACCGTTGTGGGGGCCTGCGCCACCGTTGCGATCGTGCCTGTCTTCGTCAATATGCCGATCCTCTGCAGTGTGATGCTGTCGGGCTGGATCACGTTCTGCCTCTATTTATCTCTGCTGGAGCGCACCCCGCGGGCGTATGCCTTTGTGCTGGCCGGGTACACTGCGAGCCTGATTGGTTTTCCTGCGGTATCCGACCCCGGCGGGATTTTTAATATCGCCATTATCCGTGTGCAGGAGATTGTCATTGGGATCTTCTGCGCGGCGCTGATACATCGCTACGTGTTACCCGCGCGTATCTCCGGCCTGTTCAACAGTAAGTTATCGCAAACCCTGCACGCCGCGCGTGAGCGGGTGGCTGACACCCTCGCAGGCAAACCCGCCGCGGTTTCAGACCCGCTGCATCTGGCGCTGGCGCTGCAGTTTCTGCAGGGTATAAGCCACCATATTCCGTATGATTTTGCCCTGTCTGCTCCGGTGCGGCAGGGCAGAAAGGCTATCCATGACCGACTGGCGCGGCTGGTCATCGTCAACTGTGAATTACGCGATCGCTTACCGGCGACGGTGCCTGCCGGGTTGCAGGTATTGCTCGACGACGTTCAGGCCTGGCTGGGGGATAAAAATGCTGCACGCCCCAGCACGGCAGATGCGTTAATAGCACGCAGTGAACAGCTCGCAGAGCGCTACGCTGCACAGGCCCGGACGATGGACGACGCGCTACAGGCCAGTTTTGTCCGTTATCTGACGCAGGCCATTGCGCTGTTGCAGCAGTGCGAACGTCTTTCTGATGCCATCCACCATGCGAAGCCCGCCCAGGGACTGACGGTGGGCAGGGCAGTTAAAGGGTATGTTTTTCACCGCGATCCTCTTACTGCCGCCCGCACCGCGCTGGGCGCGTTCGCCATTATCCTGAGCGGCTGCCTGGTCTGGATCTTCTCCGCCTGGCCCGATGGCAGCACGGCGGTCTCTATCCTTGGGGTCTGCTGCACGCTGTTTGGCAGTTTCGACACCCCGGCTCCGCACATAGTGAAATACATTATTGGCTCGTTCTGGGGCGTATTGATTAGCCTGCTGTACAGCTTTGCGCTGCTTCCGCAGGTGAGCGATTTCCCCGTGCTGGTGGCCGTGCTGGCGCCGGTATATCTGCTGGCCGGGTCACTTCAGGCACGTCCTCCCACCACGTTTATGGCGATGGGGATCACCCTGACGCTGCCGGTGTTGTGCGAGCTGGGTGCCCACTACAGCGGAGATTTTGCCACGGCGGCCAATTCCGCCATTGCGCTGTTTGCCGCAACCGGCTTTGCTGTTATCAGCATGAGCCTGCTGCAAACCGTGCAGGCCGACGCGGCCATCGCACGTCTGCACACGCTGTGCCAGCGCGATATTCGTCGCAGCGTGAAGGGCACGCTTCTGCTGGATGAGACGCACTGGACCAATCTGATGATTGACCGCGCTGCCCTGTTACTGCCGCGCCTGCAGCGCAGCGGACGTGCCTCAGAGCAGGTGCTTAACCCGCTGCTGCGCGCGCTGCGCATCGGCCTTTCGGTGATGCATTTACGCCGCTGCGGTATGCCCGCGAGCAGGGAGATCAGCGCGCGCCTGTATCACCTGAACGACACCGACGCCTTGCGTGAACACATCGCCGACCACATCCGCCTCTGTTTGCCTGCCACAGATGCACAAACGCGCCAGTTTGTCGGCCATCTGGTGGATTTACATTGCGCATTACGGAGGGCAGACGATGGTCAATGATCTGAATATCGGGGGCGTTTTTATCCCGGGACTGCTTGTCACCGCGCTCGCGGCGCTGGCGTGCACGCTGGCACTCATCGCGCTTTTATCCCTCAGCAGGCTCTACCGTCGTTTGCCTTTTCGCCCGCTGCTGGACGTTTCAACTTATCTGGTCACCTTTTTCCTGCTGATGCAGGGCCTGACCGCGCTGGGGTTATTTAGATGAAATCATTACTTTCTCTGGTCGGTCGCTATGCGCTGACGTTATGTGCCGTCGCGGCGGCCACGCTTCTGGCTTTTATGATGTGGAAACATTATGCGCAAACGCCCTGGACCCGCGACGGCCGGGTACGGGCGGATGTGGTACAGATTGCGCCGGACGTATCCGGGCCGGTAATCCGCGTGGCCGTCCGGGATAACCATTGGGTTAACCGGGGCGATGTGCTCTACGCTATCGACCCGCACTGGCTCACGCTGGCGGTGGCCAGCGCGCAGGCGGAGGTGGAATCCAGACGGCATGAGATGGTGATGCGACAGGATGCCGCCAGACGACGCGCACAGATTAAAGCCGCGATTTCCAGCGAGGATTTACAGCAAACGGGCAGCGCCGCGAACGTCGCGGTGGCGAATTATCACGGTGCGCTGGCCGCGCTGGAGCTGGCCGAGCTTAATTTGTCCCATGCCACCGTACGGGCTCCCGTCTCGGGTTATATCACCCATCTGCGGCTTCGCCCGGGGGACTATGCCACCGCGGGGGAGACTAAGGTCGCCATCGTCGATGCGCACAGTTTCTGGGTGGTGGGGTATTTCGAGGAGACCAAACTTCGACATATTCGCGTTGGGGACACGGCGCATATCGTGTTGATGGGCTATGACCCGGTGATTGCCGGGCATGTTGAGAGCATCGGCCATGGGATCGGTGATAACAACGATGAGACGGGCGGGCTTGGGCTTCCCGACGTCGAGCCGACGTTTAGCTGGGTGCGGCTGGCGCAGCGCGTCCCGGTGCGCATACATATTGATGCATTGCCGAAGGGGATTGAGCTGGTAGCCGGGTTGTCGGCGAGCGTGGAGGTGGTGCGTTGAGGGCGACGGGAGCCCCTGTTTATATTGCGGCATAACGGCGATACCAGGGCAAATATCCTGCACCCTGACGCTTATTGGATATACTTCATGTGGCAGGTTGTGCTGTTTCCGGATTTTTCAGCCAGAGCGGAGACACCGCATCGTACATCCTGCAACGGGATCCAATGAAAATGTTCACCATGAAACAGTTATGGAGGTGTGGAAGATGGGATTATTAAGTTTTGTGAAAGAAGCGGGCGAGAAAATCTGGGATGCTGTATCCGGCGGTAGCAAGGAAGATCAGGCTGACAAGCTGAAAAAACATATTGATAGTCTTAACCTGCCTGGTGCCGAAAAGGTCAACATTAATGTCGCGGACGACGGTACGGCGACGGTGACCGGCGACGTGGGCTCCCAGGAAGATAAAGAAAAAATTCTGGTGGCGGTAGGTAACGTCACCGGGATTGGTCAGGTCAATGATAGCGTGACCGTCACCCAAAGCGGGGTGGAAAGCCGCTATTACACGGTGAAATCCGGCGATACCCTGAGCGCCATCTCAAAAGCGATGTATGGCTCTGCCAATGAGTATCAGCGTATTTTTGAAGCCAATAAACCGATGCTGACGCATCCCGACAAAATCTACCCGGGTCAGGTACTGATTATCCCGGCTAAGTAAGCCGTCAATCAGGACGTGTTAGCGATGTTTGTAGGGAGTCTGTGATGGGATTATTAGATCAAATCGGCAGCCTGGCCGGCGGGCAGGGCGGTAAGACGGAGCAACTCCAGGCGATCATGACCTGGATTGAGCAGCAGGGCGGCATTCAGGGGATCCTCGAAAAATTCCGCAATGGCGGCCTGGGCGGCGTTGTCGAGTCGTGGCTTAGCCAGCAGAGTAATCAGTCGGTGAACAGCGAACAGATCACATCGGTGTTTGGATCGCCTGCGCTGCAGGATCTCGGCGCAAAACTGGGCGTGGATTCTCAAACCGCGTCGACGCTGATTGCTGAATACCTGCCTAAAATCGTCGACGGCCTTTCACCGCAGGGCGAAGCCCCGGCCCAGGGCGACCTGATGTCTGCGGGACTTAACCTGCTCAAAGGTAAGTTCCTGAGTTAGTGCAATCCGCAGCGTCATGACGCCGTGTACATACCAGGCCTGTATTCAGGCCTGGTATGTAGTATCAGGCTTAATGGGAAGAGACAAATATCGACGCCTGCTGCACAGGCGGAACGGCGAAATTACGCTGCATGCGTTTTATTTCCTCTGCGGGTGGCAAACCAAACAGCCGTTTGAATTCACGATTAAACTGCGACGGACTTTCATAACCGACGGCGTAGCTCGCGGCGGCGGCGGTAATATGCTGACGCACCATCAACATCCTTGCCTGGTGCAGGCGCACCGATTTCACATACTGCATCGGCGGCATACGGGTTATCGCTTTGAAATGGGTGTGAAACGTCGGCACACTCATTCCGGCCTCCATCGCCAGTTGATTAAGCGTTAACGGCTCAGCGTAGGCGGCATGGATGTGCTGCAGTACTTTGCCAATTTTGCCGAACTGCCCCTGTAAGGCCAGCGCGGCGCGCATGGCCTTGCCCTGGGCGCCCGTCAGGACGCGGAAATAGAGCTCTCGCACCCGCGCCGGGCCGAGGATCGCCGCCTCAAGCGGATTGTTCAGTACTTCAAGCAGGCGCAGCACGGCCGTTTTTACCGCGTCGTCCATCGGGCTCGACATCATGCTTTGTGGCGCAGCGGGAGGATGTGGGGCGTGATGCTGCTCAATCTGCAACATCAGTTCAGCGGCAAGCTGAAAATCCAGATGCAGATATATCGCCAGCAAGGGGTGTTCTGCCGACGCGTCGGTTTCCATCACAAACGGCACCGGAACCGACACGGCCAGATAGTGCTGTTCATCATACAGATAGGTCTTCTGACCGAAAAAGCCGCGTTTGCTGCCCTGGCAGACAATCACAATCCCCGGATCGTAAAGCACGGGCGTTCGCGCAAGCGGGCGGTCGGCACGCAAAATTCGCACATCAGGCAACGCCGTCAGGTTGTACCCCTCCTGCACCGCCAGTGCTTTTACTAAGGCAATCATCCCGGACATCACTGCACCTCATAAAATCAGGCAATAAAAAGAGAAGATACGGCCTAAAAATACGGCAGAGCAGAGAATACCATGCAACCTTCACTGTTCATGGGAGTTATTTATGGCATCTGCAAAAACAATCTTAATCACCGGCGTCAGCAGCGGCTTTGGTCGTGCCCTGGCGGAGGAAGCCCTCGCCGCAGGCCATCGGGTCGTGGGGACCGTGCGCACCCCCGAAGCAAAGCAGGCATTCGAGGCACTCGATACGCAGCGGGCATTCGGCTGCCTGCTGGATGTCACGGACTATGCGCACATTGATGAAGTGGTTACGCAGAGTGTGTCTGCCGTCGGCCCGATTGATGTCCTTGTGAACAATGCCGGTTACGGTCACGAAGGCATACTGGAAGAGTCCTCGCTCGCAGACATGCGCCGCCAGTTTGAGGTGAATGTGTTTGGCGCCGTCGTGATGATCAAAGCCGTGCTGCCGGGCATGCGCCAGCGTCGTCACGGCCATATTCTTAATATCACCTCGATGGGCGGTTTCATCACTCTGCCCGGCATCAGCTATTACTGCGGCAGTAAATTTGCACTCGAAGGCATATCAGATACGCTGAGCAAAGAGCTTGCTCCGTTCAATATACATGTCACTGCGGTGGCACCGGGCTCGTTTCGCACCGACTGGGCAGGACGCTCGATGGTACGCAGCGCGCGCAGCATCCCGGACTATGACGCGTTATTCGATCCTGTCCGCCAGGCTCGTCAGGAAAAAAGTGGTCAGCAACTCGGCGATCCCGTAAAAGCGGCGCGCGCCATGCTGGCTATCATTGAGAGCCAGAACCCGCCGACGCATTTATTGCTTGGCAGTGATGCTTTGAGTTTAGTGCGGGAAAAGCTCGCGCGTTTAGGTGAGGAAATCGATCGCTGGGAAGCGTTAACACGTTCAACGGACGGCTGAGCGGTGAACACGGGAGACATGATTACAGGCCGGTTTGCCACCGGCCAGTACCGGTCGCGGCGAAAGCCGCGACACTATGTTGATTGCTGGCGTTCAGTGCAGACGGTACTGCGACGCCATGCCCCGGGGGCCTGGCCATACTGACGCTTAAAGCTGCGGTTGAAGGACTGCTGGGAGTCAAAGCCCAGCGCGATCGCCACGTTCAGGATCGGTTCATCGCTGTGGGTTAAGCGCTCGACCGATTTTTGCAGCTTTTGTGCACGAATATACTCGGCCAGCGGATACCCGGTATGTTCCTTGAAGATCCGCTGGAGATGCCATTTCGAGTAGCCGGCGCGCCTGGAAACGGTGTTAATGTCCAGGCGGCTTTCAAGGTTGTTGTCGATCCAGTCGAGTAGATCATGAATAAATGCGTCAGTGTTCATGGTTTCCCCCACGCCGCGTTTTAAAAAGCATTTTTGTCTGTTGCATTTAAAGATGACTCGCTCTGACATTAAATGCAAGTTTTATTGTTGCATTTAAATCCTTGCCGAAAACGCGCCTTTTGCCCCTGAGCCAAATAGCACATAAAGTGTATTAATTATTCTTGCACTAAATCTGACGCCTTCCTACAATCGCCGCGATAGTGTATTCGCAACTGTTACAGTTTTGTGGCGATGAACGACACAAATAGTCTCAAGCCAGTCCGGACAAAGGAAGTGGCGCCGCGTCTCCCGCAGCGTCTTGCCCGGCGGCTACCATTACCGGAATAAAAATAATGAGCCTGCAAAAACCCTGGGTTAACGTTCATCTGACGGCGCTGGGAGCGATGTTCCTCTCCATGCTGCTTGTCGGATGCGATGACGGCGTGGCACAAAATGCCGTCCCACAAGCGCCCGCTGTGAGCGCCGCTGACGTGGTAGTGAAATCCATCAGTCAGTGGGATAGCTTTAACGGCCGGATTGAAGCGGTGGAAAGCGTTCAGCTGCGCCCCCGTGTCTCCGGCTACATTGATAAAGTGAATTACACCGACGGCCAGGAAGTGAAAAAGGGCGAGGTGCTGTTCACTATCGATGACAGAACCTATCGCGCTGCGCTGGAACAGGCGCAGGCCACCTTAACGAGAGCCAAAACGCAGGCCAGCCTGGCGCGCAGTGAGGCTAACCGTACCGATAAACTCGTTAATACCAACGTCGTCTCCCGTGAAGAGTGGGAGCAGCGCCGTTCGGCCGCCGCCCAGGCGCAGGCCGACATTCGCGCCGCGCAGGCTGCTGTTGACGCGGCACAACTTAACCTGGATTTCACCAAAGTGACCGCGCCTATTGATGGCCGCGCCAGCCGCGCGCTGATCACCAGCGGTAATCTGGTCACCGCGGGTGACAGTGCCAGCGTCCTCACCACGCTGGTCTCCCTGAAAACGGTTTACGTCTACTTTGACGTGGATGAAGCAACCTACCTTCACTATCAAAATCTCGCCCGCAGCGGGCAGGGCGCGTCCAGTAATCACCTGGCACTCCCGGTTGAGATTGGTCTGGTGGGGGAGGAGGGTTATCCCCATCAGGGCAAGGTGGATTTTCTTGATAATCAGTTAACGCCGAGCACCGGCACCATCCGTATGCGCGCGCTGCTGGATAATGCGCAGCGTCAGTTCACGCCAGGACTGTTTGCCCGCGTACGCCTGCCGGGCAGCGCTGAATTCAAAGCCACGCTTGTCGACGATAAAGCGGTGCTGACCGATCAGGATCGCAAATACGTTTATATCGTTGATAAAGAAGGTAAAGCGCAGCGCCGCGATATCACGCCTGGGCGTCTGGCCGCCGGTTTACGTATCGTGCAGCAGGGGCTGAACCCTGGCGATAAAGTCATCGTCGACGGTTTACAAAAAGTGTTTATGCCGGGTATGCCGGTTAACGTGAAAACCGTTCCGATGACCGCCAGCGCCGCGCTTAACTGATCCCTTACCCGAGAATCCGACATATGGACTTTTCCCGCTTTTTTATCGACAGGCCGATCTTCGCCGCAGTACTGTCGATTCTGATTTTCATCACAGGATTAATCGCTATCCCGCTGTTGCCGGTGAGCGAATATCCTGACGTCGTACCGCCAAGCGTGCAGGTGCGCGCGGAGTATCCGGGTGCCAACCCGAAAGTGATTGCAGAAACCGTGGCGACGCCGCTGGAAGAAGCCATCAACGGCGTTGAAAACATGATGTACATGAAATCCGTTGCAGGCTCTGACGGCGTACTGGTAACCACCGTGACGTTCCGCCCGGGTACCGACCCGGATCAGGCGCAGGTACAGGTGCAAAACCGCGTGTCACAGGCCGAGGCGCGTCTGCCGGAAGATGTACGACGTCTGGGTATTACCACCCAGAAACAATCACCGACGCTGACGCTGGTGGTGCATCTGTTTTCGCCGGGCGGCAAGTACGATTCACTGTATATGCGTAACTACGCCACGCTTAAAGTGAAGGACGAACTGGCGCGTCTGCCGGGCGTGGGCCAGATTCAAATTTTTGGCTCTGGCGAATACGCGATGCGCATCTGGCTGGATCCCGACAAGGTGGCAGCCCGCGGGTTGACGGCCTCGGATGTCGTGACGGCGATGCAGGAGCAAAACGTTCAGGTTTCCGCCGGACAGCTTGGCGCCGAGCCGCTGCCGAAAGAGAGCGATTTCCTGATCTCCATTAACGCCCAGGGGCGTCTGCACACGGAAGAAGAGTTTGGCAATATTATTCTGAAAACGGCGCAAGACGGCTCGCTGGTACGCCTGCGCGACGTGGCGCGTATTGAAATGGGCTCTGGCAGCTATGCGCTGCGTTCCCAGCTCAACAACAAAGACGCGGTCGGGATTGGTATCTTCCAGTCCCCGGGTGCGAACGCCATCGATTTGTCTAACGCCGTGCGCGCGAAAATGAACGAACTGGCCACGCGTTTCCCGGAAGATATGAAATGGGCAGCACCGTACGACCCGACGGTTTTCGTTCGCGATTCCATTCGCGCGGTTGTACAGACCTTGCTGGAAGCGGTGGTGCTGGTAGTACTGGTGGTGATCCTGTTCCTGCAGACCTGGCGCGCGTCGATTATTCCGCTGATCGCGGTGCCGGTATCGGTTGTGGGGACGTTCAGCATTCTCTACCTGCTTGGCTTCTCACTGAATACCCTGAGTTTGTTCGGGCTGGTGCTGGCTATCGGTATCGTCGTGGATGACGCCATCGTGGTGGTGGAAAACGTCGAGCGAAATATCGAAGAGGGGCTTTCTCCGCTTCAGGCGGCGCATCAGGCGATGCGTGAAGTTTCGGGGCCGATTATCGCGATTGCGCTGGTGCTGTGCGCGGTGTTTGTACCGATGGCGTTCCTCTCCGGGGTAACCGGCCAGTTCTACAAACAGTTTGCGGTGACTATCGCGATTTCGACGGTGATTTCCGCCATCAACTCGCTGACGCTCTCGCCTGCACTGGCAGCGCTGCTGTTAAAACCGCACGGCGCCCCGAAAGACTTCCCGACCCGGCTTATCGATCGTCTGTTCGGCTGGCTGTTCCGTCCGTTTAACCGCTTTTTCCACCGTAGCTCTAATGGTTATCAGGGGCTGGTGGGGAAAACGCTCGGACGCCGTGGCGCGGTGTTTGTTGTTTATGTGCTGCTGCTGTGCGCGGCTGGCGTCATGTTTAAAGCGGTCCCCGGCGGGTTTATACCTACCCAGGATAAGCTGTATTTAATTGGCGGCGTGAAAATGCCGGAAGGTTCTTCACTGGCCCGCACTGATGCGGTGATCCGCAAAATGAGCGAAATCGGGATGAATACCGAAGGCGTGGATTATGCGGTCGCTTTTCCTGGGCTTAACGCGCTGCAGTTCACCAACACGCCGAATACCGGGACGGTCTTCTTTGGTCTGAAACCGTTCGATCAGCGTAAACACACGGCGGCGGAAATTAACGCTGAGATCAATGCCAAAATCGCTCAAATTCAGCAGGGCTTTGGTTTCTCCATTTTGCCACCGCCGATTTTAGGGCTGGGGCAGGGGTCGGGCTATTCGCTGTACATCCAGGATCGCGGCGGTCTGGGCTATGGTGCGCTGCAAAACGCGGTGAACACCATGTCCGGTGCGATTATGCAGACGCCGGGGATGCATTTCCCGATCTCAACCTACCAGGCTAACGTTCCGCAGCTGGATGTGCAGGTTGATCGAGATAAGGCGAAAGCGCAGGGCGTGTCGCTGACCGATCTGTTCGGTACGCTGCAAACCTATCTGGGATCGTCTTATGTGAACGATTTTAACCAGTTCGGGCGTACCTGGCGCGTGATGGCGCAGGCCGACGGGCCGTTCCGCGACAGCGTGGAAGACATTGCGAATTTGCGCACCCGTAATAATCAGGGCGAAATGGTGCCGATCGGCAGTATGGTGAATATCAGCACCACCTACGGGCCGGATCCGGTGATCCGTTATAACGGTTATCCGGCGGCGGATCTGATTGGCGATGCCGATCCGCGCATTCTCTCTTCGGCACAGGCGATGACGCAACTGGACGGAATGTCTAAGCAGATCCTGCCGAACGGGATGAATATTGAATGGACGGATCTGAGCTTCCAGCAGGCCACTCAGGGCAACACGGCGCTGATCGTCTTCCCGGTTGCGGTGCTGTTGGCTTTCCTGGTGCTGGCCGCACTGTATGAAAGCTGGACCCTGCCGCTGGCGGTTATCCTGATCGTTCCGATGACGATGCTGTCCGCGCTGTTTGGCGTCTGGCTGACCGGGGGCGATAACAACGTCTTCGTGCAGGTGGGGCTGGTGGTACTCATGGGGCTGGCATGTAAAAACGCGATTCTTATCGTTGAGTTTGCGCGCGAGCTGGAGCTTCAGGGGAAAGGGATTATGGAAGCAGCGCTGGAAGCGTGCCGCCTGCGTTTACGCCCGATTGTGATGACCTCCATCGCCTTTATTGCCGGGACGATTCCGCTGATCCTCGGCCACGGCGCAGGCGCAGAAGTGCGCGGTGTCACCGGGATCACGGTGTTCTCCGGGATGCTGGGCGTGACGCTGTTTGGTCTGTTCCTGACGCCGGTGTTTTACGTGACGCTGCGTAAATTCGTTACGCGCGGCAAGCCGGTCAACGACGTTTTACCTGCCTAGGTTTTTACAGGGCACAAAAAAACCGCCTTCTCGTGAAGGCGGTTTTTTTTCGTATCAGTAAGGGCATGGCTACGCTTTTTTATGCAGGCCTTCAATTTCAGGCACCGGATCGCACCCGCTGGTATCGGCTTTTTTGACTTTTTCCAGCGCGCTGGCCACGGTATGTTGAGCCAGAACCTCTAGCGAAGCCTGCTCCGCTTCATCGGCGATAGATTTAAAGTACCAGCACGCGTTGGCGCTGACGACGCAGCGAGCCGGTACGTCAGGACGCGACGCCCACAGCTTTTTATCTTCTATGACAGAAACATAGATATCACGCAGGGTGATCTTATCCGCCGGACGACCAAGATGAATAGAACCGTTACGGCCAAGGGTTGAGACGATAATGCCGTCACGCGTAAGCGGAACCATTAACTTGCGGATAAAGCTCGGATTTGCTTCCAGTCCGTAGGCCAGAATCGCACTCGTCGAACGTTCACCCGATTGCTCCGCCATCGCTACGCTGAGAACCATCTGCAAAGCTGTCGGGAAGCGGTAATCTAACATTTCTTTGTCCTGGGTTGCGGTGAATCTTGTTCTTTTTGGCACCGCAGAGGTGAATAATCAATAAGTAACAATATAACAAATACGGCAATTTTTTTGAAGCAGACAACGCCTGACCTGGCCCGTAAAAAAGCGTTTACGCTTCGCGTCGAATGGCAGCATAAGACCTATCCATACGCTTTACCGATTGTATAAGCATCGTCTATTTCATCATGGCGACTGATAAAAATATTATGAAAAAATGCTGATCGAATCGCCGCTGATTTTTTGAGCACATAAAGGGAATGACATTACCCTCGTCAGAAGAAAAGGAGTCATACCTATCCTGTCATTCATACATTAAAAAGCGGGAACGGGTCTGGTTTCTGTTTGAGTTGCCCGGCAATCTCGTTGAGTTTCAAGAGTGCTTGCTTTAACTGGCTGAACTCCGTTCCGCCAATACACAACCTGACGCCGTACTGATCCGACTGTTGACCCACTTCAGTTGAGGCCGGTGCTGTCACTTTGATGCCTGTCGCCAGCGCTGCATTGTAGAACGAGTGCGCGTCATCGCGTGAAAACGGTAACCAGAGATGAAAGCTGGGCAGCCCCGAGCGATAAACGTGCTCCCCTAAAATGTCGATAGCGAGTTGGTAACGACGCCGGGTTTCGTATTCAATTGCGAGGGTGACGGTTTCTGCTGTGCCATCAATCAGCCATTGCTCCATGATGGAGCTGCTTAGCGGAGAGACCATCATCGCCGTTGCCCTTAGCATGGATTCTGCTCGTGAATACAGCGCCTCCGGTACCAGCAGCCCGCCAATTCGCAATGCTGGATTAAGGATCTTAGATAAGCTATTCACATATAAGGTGATATCGGGGGCTATTTTGGCAATCTGTGGCAATTCTGTCGTGCTCATCAGCCGATAAACATCATCCTCAATAATCTTTATGCCCCTTTCCCGACAAACCCGAACCAGTTCCTGACGGCGGGCCAGGCTCATAATGCGTGTGGACGGACTTTGTAAGAGCGGCGTGACATAGACAGCACCGCCTTTTTCCGCATTTTCATCGAGGATCTTTTCCAGAACAGAGACATCCATGCCTTCGTCATCCATCGGGATCCCCACTAATGTGAGCTTCAGTAAATGCGACAGCTGAATCAGCCCTGAATAGGTTTGAGCCTCAACGTACAGTCGGCCAAAAGGTTCACAGACCGTAGACAACGCTACAGAGAGCGCATGCTGAGCACCGTTCGTTAAGATGAGACGCTGGTAATCTGCCGGGACACCCAGACGACTGAACCACTGCGCAAGAAGCCGCCGGTGTTCATCATGGCCCGTTGCCGGGGCGTAAGTGTTAAACATATCCATGTCAGGACGCCGGGCGAGGGTGGTGAGTGTCTTACTCAGTGACCGGGAGGTCAGTGCTGCCGGCGGGGTGTTTTGCGACAGGTCGATGAAGGTTCGGCTTCTGGAATTGGCCAGCGCGACAAACATTCCGCTGCCCTTAACGCTTCGCACCAGACCCCGTCTCTCCAGGATCCCATAGGCTTTCGTTACAGTACCCACCGCGATACCGAGCGTATCTGCCAGTTCACGATGTGCCGGAAGGCGCGCGCCGAGCCTCAGCAGGCCTGAAAGAATATCGTCTGACAACGCCTGGACCAGCCGATCGGTAGGGGATGAATTGCCTTCTGCAAGATGGGGTTGCCACGGAGAACGTTCGCGCATGAGATTACCATAAGTGTAATGTGACACTATTTATATTTACTGATAGTGTCACATCTTTTATTCTGGCGCCAGTATTTGAAATAGACGAAATGAGCGAAACGCATGAGTGAACAACGTGTGGATGTCAGTTCTGCCAGACCATTACTGGATAAGAGTGAAACGAAGAAAAAAGAAATCCTTCGTGGCCTGAAAGATGGGTTACCCGTATTACTGGGCGTGATCCCGTTTGCGCTGGTGTTGGGTGCGCAGGCAAGCCATAAGGGGCTCACGCCTCTCGACGTTCCCTTGATGACAGGATTAAATTTTGCCGGCGGGTCTGAATTTGCCGCCATACAAATCTGGACGTCGCCGCCACCTTTTTTACTTATTATGGCCGTAACATTACTGGTAAACAGTCGTCATATTTTAATGGGGGCGACGCTGGTTCCCTTACTTTCTCGTTTTCCAAAACGAAAGGTCTTACCTGCGCTTTTTTTTATGACGGATGAGAGTTGGGCACTCAGTTATAATGACGCGCATTCCAGAAATAACAAAACGGCGCCGCTGTTCAGCATGCCGTATTATATGGCGGTCTCTTTATCTTTCTATACGATGTGGGTTTTCTGTACCGCACTCGGCGCGTTAATTGGCCCAGTGCTGGGCGATGTTCACCAGTATGGTTTTGATATGGCCTTTCCGGCGGTCTTTCTTGTGCTGGTCAGGGGCATGTGGAATGGCATTCGTAAAGCCGTGCCCTGGATAATCAGTCTGGTTGTCTCCGTGGCGGTATGTCATTTTATTGCCGGCCTGTGGTACGTCATTGCTGGCCCTTTAGCAGGATTAGCCGTTGCCGCATTTTTAGGGGGAGAGGATGCCTGATTATCAGACCTTCATCGCCATCGTATTAATGGCACTCACCACGTATGCAACGCGTGTGACCGCTTATCTTATATTACGAAACCGGGTGCTTACGCCCAGGGCGATGACGGTACTTAAATCCTCTCCCGGTTGTGTCATGCTGGCTTTCATTGCGCCTTTTTTTGCCTCCGGAAATCCCGCAGATCTGATCGCGTTAGGGTTAACGTTGGTTGTTGCAATGCGCTTTTCAATGCCGGTGACGGTGATCTCCGGCGTGATGTTTGCCTTTATACTTCGCTATTATTTAGGGTAAGTTTCCAGACCTGCCGCGCAACCAGAAACAGAACCGACTTCTTACGTCCCTTTCCCCGCCGCTGTGCGCGAAGTGGTAATGTTGGCGTCGAACAGGTTCTGCGTTGAGGATCCCGCTATGACCACGTTTTATCAACTGACAGCCACCCGTCTGGATGGACAGCCTGTCGCTATGCTCGACTTCGCTGGCAAGGTGGTGTTGGTCGTGAATACCGCCAGCCAATGTGGCTTCACGCCACAATACGGCGGCCTTGAGGCGCTTTATAAGAAATACGCCGCCCAGGGGCTGGTGGTGCTTGGGTTCCCCTGCAACCAGTTCGGTAAACAGGAGCCCGGCGATGCCGACGACATCGACAGGACCTGTCACATTCATTACGGTGTGAGCTTCCCGATATTCGAGAAGATCGAGGTCAACGGAGCCGCAGCGCATCCGGTGTTTCGCTATCTGAAAAACGAATTGCCCGGCGTGCTGGGGGGACGAATCAAGTGGAACTTCACCAAGTTCCTGATCGGACGCGACGGTAAACCGCTCAAGCGTTTTGCGCCGATCACCACCCCCGAGAAAATGGAAGCCGCAATCCTTACTGCGCTTGAACGCTAAGTATTGTGGTCATGATGGCCTGAACTCAGGAGGTATTCATTGCAGGGGCGTTTATCGCGCATCGCAGACGCCATGTCCGCATCTAAAATAGCACTCACGGAAAGATGTCACTCCCTCTCCTCATGCTATATCTCCGTAAACATACCCATTAATGAAAGGACGTATGGAGATGCTGAGAGGCAAAAGAGCGGTTATTACGGGTGGGGGCAGGGGATTTGGTCAGGCGCTGTGCGTATGGCTGGCGCGGGAAGGCGTTGAGGTAGAATTTTGCGCGCGGCGGGCTGATGATATTCAACAAACCTGCAGTCTTATCACTGCTGAAGGCGGTATGGCAAAAGGGTATATCTGTGATTTAACCCGGCCTGAATCCGTTTCTGCATTTTCTTCACAGCTATTAACTTCAGACAAGCCCATAGATATTTTAATTCTCAATGCTGGCCAATGGTTGTCAGGAACGTTAGACGACCAGCCTGATACCGACATTATTAATACCGTCAGTTCCGGCCTGACAGCGTCGATTCTTCTGACGCAGGCTCTGTTGCCTGGGTTAAGACGTTCAGACAGTGCTGATATCGTCTCAATTATCTCTTACTGCGGGATCCCGAACTTCACGGATTCAATTGCGCACCCCGCTTTTTTCGCCAGCAAACATGGGCTCAGCGGATTTACAACAAAACTCGCACAGCAATTGTCCAAAGAAAATATACGGGTTACCGGACTGTACCCTCCTGATTTCGAACTTACAGGGTTAGATTCGAGTGTCGATAGTCAATGCAGAATGGGAGAGCGGCTCTTGAACGGGCGATCGGTCTGGGAAGCGATTCGTTTTGTGTTGGTTCAACCGCGTAGTTGCCATATAAGTAGCCTCTACATTCAAGGTCCAACCCGCGAAGACCTGAGTGATAGGGTCTAAATCGGGTGATGTTAAACAAAACAGTCTACGCACAGAGCAGCATGTTGATACCAGATGAAACAGGCTGCTCTGTGCCTTAAGTGGATGCGTTGAGTCAATATGGGGGTTATGGCAAATCAGGGATTATGACAATTCAGGGATACCGACAGGATACCCGGAAGATGACATTAAAGCGGTGAAATTGCCTCAACAACATGCTGGAAAACGTAAGGGTCAGAAAGTAGCTTAAATTCTTCATCATCCGGGTAAGTGACCGCCACATGATAGTTTTCTCCAGCAAATGCCTTCACTGACTGCAGATCCTGCCAGTAAGTTGCCAGAAAGAAATGCTCCCAACTTCCCTGCGTTTCTCTGCGAACGAACGCGCCTTTGTTCCCCGATATGCTCCTGGAATGCTCTACCCCTGTTTTTTCAAGGTGTTTTGCAAAACCTTCCGCATGTTCAAGCGGAACACATCCATGCCAGGTCCTTACAATCATTAGTGTTCTCTCTTTAAGGATGGTGAGGGTATAACCATATCATCAGAAAGCACCTCATGGTGTGATTAACGAAGAGCGTTATCTCACACATCGATTTATCGGACATTCTTCACCTTGCTTCAGACTGAATCTCATGACCATGATAAATTTAGGTCACTTCCGTTTTTTGCTCGTAGCTGATCGTACGGCTCTTATGTCGGTCCGCTTTGTGCAAGAAGCGGACCTCCGTTACTATTCTGAAGAGGAAGCACAGAAATATTTAGGTCTGTTGGGTAATAATTACGATATATAATAAAAACTTCTCTATTTCAGAATCCAAGAGTATGGGCATACGCAAGGATGCAATTATGAAATCCAAGAGTGCGTTAGTTTTAGAAGAACTCAGATCCAAATTACGTACTGCATCTGTGGCACAAGTCGGTGGTTTCCGCCCTACAGCAGACCCAATTACATCCTGGTTTTTAAAAGGAGTCGCTCTTCCAGGTGAAGGGTTGCCAGTTTGGAAGGGGCAGCCGATGTTTCCGCTTCTCCAGATTCGCGTAGATGAGCTTCCCGTGATTCCTGAACAACTGAAGGGGATCGCGCTCTTAGTGCTTTATCATAATATGGAAAGCCATCCATTTGATAAACCTCATGGCGAGGGGTGGCTAATACGAGAATACGCCACCCTTGATGGGCTTGAGTTATTGCCTGCAATTAACACTCCATATCGCGCATTTCCGGTTCGGTGGGTGAGTGTCAATGATGATGCTCCAGGATGGGAGGATGCTTGGGATATTATTGACTTGTCTGACGTAAACGATGATGAGGATGCAAGTGATAGATTCTATGATGGTTTTAACCGGTACAGGGGAACCAAGGTTGGAGGATATCCAATGGAGATACAACATGGTGTGGGGATTCAAGATTTTGTCTTTCAAGTGGGGTCAGAAGAAAAAGTAAACTGGATGTGGGCGGACAATGGTATCGGCTACTTTCAAAAATCCCCAGAGGGACTTTGGACGTTTTCATGTCAGTTTTACTAGAAACTCAACGTCCTCTCATCGCTCACAGCGGACCTTCTGCTCCGTTAGTTTGGCCGCTTTGTGCCAGGAGCGGACGCGGTCTCCTCTGTTCGAAGGACAAAATTTAATGAGCCACTACACTATCAAACAGACCTTTTTTCCGGTGGCTCTGAGCAAGTTGTAGTACCTGCACCGTGGAAAATACCTGACGTTAAGATACTTGGAAGTAGTGGTTTGAAATGAAAAATGAAATAAAGAAAACAGTAACTGACATCATTAAAATACTATCCTCAAATGAGGAGGGTTCATGGGCAAAAACATTTGAAAAACTGGCCATCGAACTCGATGTTGATTGTGAGTCATCCATTTACTCATTGAAAAAACTCTACGGCGGGATGGGGTCATTTAACGATATTGTTCTCCATAAAAATGGAATACCTCTAATTCGAGAAAATGACGAGTTAGATGATTTGAGACACAAACTCTATAAGCAACTTGACCATGCAATCGGCTTGTTAAAAGCAGGAGATTTACCCTAACGTCGTTACCGGTAGCGCCTTTGAGTTACTGGCGACGCTTACGATGAGAAAAGATAAAACTGCTATGTATTGACCCGGAAAACGACTGGAAACGCGCCCGGTAAAATATATCCGGATGCATGACTATGCAGCCAGCTGAATTACCACTCGGCTCGCCGAAACATGACCAATCGGCGGACAGCACTAAGGTCCGCTCCTCGCTCGTAGTGGACCTTCTGATCAATTAGTTTGGTCGCTTTGTGCCAGAAGCGGACGTTGCAAATATCACGGTTTTAATCGATGGGGAGCAGGTCAACGATAAACAATAACCCTGAATCAGCTCATTTTAACGGCAAAAAGATATCCGTGAGTAATTCATGTTCTGCTACCTCATGCACAAAGTTGTGGTAATGAAAGAAAAGCGGGAAGTCGCGAAGTTCCTCTCCGCTCTCTGGCAACCAGTCACGATACAGAGACTTAGCCAACTCGGTTAACGCATCATGCGATCCCTGATGACGTAACACCGCACAGCGACCAGCCGGAATGTCACTATTTATCACCCCGAAGCGATTGTCTTCAATAATGGGTGACGTGACGGTTCCGCAAATATGGAACTCAAATTCATCCGGCGGCGTTAAGGTTGGATCGTGTGGTGCAATACCGTATGTCTGGCTACTGGCAACCGGTGAAAAACCCGTGGTTTTTCGCCATTCAATAAAGCGAGCCGCCGTTTCGTTTATTCGCTCCGGTTGTCCATAATGCGTCAGCATTGCGACTGACGTCGCGGGGAAAGTAATGATCCTGACCTGGCTTTGCATGGTTTGTCTCCTGGCTTTGTAAGGTTCGGATATGCGCTTATGCCAATCCACCCAGGGGGGCTGCTGGCGGAATTGCGTCGGTGATAGACCGAACATTTGTCTGAAAGCACGGCTAAATGATTCAGAATGCTGGAAACCGGCGTCGTACGCGATATCAGTGATTTTCTCTAACGGATTAAAAGCCAGTCGATAAGATGCGCGTTTTAAGCGCATCATCTGGATGTAACGGCCAGGTGGCATCCCACAATAACTACAAAACTGACGATGGAAATGAAATGGCGAGAAGTGAGCCACTTCACTCAGTTTTTCCAGTAATAAAGCGTCATCGAGATGGTGGTCAATATAATCAAAGACCTGTTTAAAGCGTCTGGCGTAACTATCAGTTTTATTATCACACATGACTTCCTCCGTGCTGCTTAATATGCTCGAAGGCGATTCAGTTTGCCTGACCGATCTTGCTCAATGACGTACGAAGGAGAGCATTTCCAGGTGGCTATCTTTCGAACCTTTGACTTACTCCCCATTGCTCAAGACTCTCGATGTCAATATGCATGCCGAACTTCCACTGTTCGCTCAAAGTTGCTTCTCAGCTCCACGTCAGGCGCGGAGTAAACGCATCCGTGTAAGTGCACAATTTTCATGTGTCACTAAAGCAGCGTGTTCCCATCGACATTCTGTCAGCTTTATACGCCTGCCACTCGCGCCAGACATTCTCTGGATCAATATCGCGGTAGCCACGCTCTCTGATTATTTCCTCGGCTGCTTCGGCCGGCAGGCGGATGGCTGTAGCGTCATCGCGGATGGACTCAACCTCATCGCGGGTCAATTCACGTCCCATGCCCTGTTCTTTATCAATCAGGACTATGATCAACGCAGGGATAAAAACAATCTTCATACTGATTAGTCTCTGAAATATTCGCATACCACTGTGTCACTAACAGTTTTGATATAGTTTGACCTGTTCCCAGTTGATTGATACACGACATTGTGAGCAAGTTCCATGGCGACTTAATTATGAACGTCTGCTGATTGCTCATAGCGGACCTTTTGCTCAGTCAGTTCGTCCGCTTCGTGCCAGAAGCGGACATCTAACAAGGCGCTGAATTGAATAACACCAGCTGGCTCATCTTCGCTTATGTAGCGCATTAAGTAGCGTCTGCGTTGCATCGGAAGACGCTCCAGATGACGAACAAACCAGCCCAAATT
Organism: Enterobacter sp. R-25; assembly: GCF_049913205.1. Taxonomy (NCBI): domain Bacteria; kingdom Pseudomonadati; phylum Pseudomonadota; class Gammaproteobacteria; order Enterobacterales; family Enterobacteriaceae; genus Enterobacter; species Enterobacter sp. R-25. The sequence goes on from NZ_CP183982.1 coordinate 1,157,088, forward strand.
CCCGGTGTATAGCAGGCGTCAAAGGCGCTACGCACAGGTTGCGCAGCGTCTCCGGCAGGGCTGATTCGGGTACAAGGGCGACGCCCATCTCTTCCCCGACCAGCTTACAGGCGCTAATCCAGTCGCGTACTGTCACGCGTATATCGGAAAGTTGCAAACCAGCCATTTCCATCAGGCTTTTTCCATTAACGACACATCCGCCTGTCGCCAGAATAAAGGGCTGGTCTGCCAGCGCCTTTAGCGTTATGCCATAAGCCCTGGCATGATGTGCCAGCTGATGTTTAGCTGGTATTACCGCGACCCATGCATCCTGTCCTAATATAACCTGTGCACGCCCGGGGCCGGGATTCATGACCACCCCAAGTTCTACGGTATCGGCGGCAAGCCACTCCTCGACTTCCTCGTCCGAGCCTTCCAGGACAACGATTTCAATACCCGGATGCAGGCGCTTAACGTCGCGAAGAAGCCCTGGCAACAATGTGGACGTCACTGAGGGGAAACTGGCCAGGCGAATGCGCCCCCGGTGTAAGTCTCGGCTTTTATCAGCCAGTATGCGGATGGCATTCAGCTGCGAAAGCATGTTTCGGGCATTTTCAATAACCTGCTCACCCAGCGCGGTAATACCGATATACCGTCGCTCACGCGTAAATACCGGGAATCCAAGCGAAGCTTCTAACTGGGCGATGGCCTGGCTGGCACCTGACTGAGTCATTCCTATCTCTTCTGCGGCGCGCGAGATGTTGCCGGCATCGGCGACGGCCACCAGCAGGCGCCAGTGTAAAAGATTCATCATGATTATCAGTAGCTCAGCTAATAGTTAGATTCTATATCATTAATTTTACAGCGAAATACGCGTCAAATACAGTGAGTTCAGAATTGCTTCGAATTTCTCGATGGCTTTACACATTTAACGGAGACAACATGAAACTCTATTACGCCCCGGATACCTGTTCGTTATCACCGCACATTGTGCTGCGCGAACTGGAAATTGAATTTGAACTGGTGAAGGTTAACAACAAAAGCAAGCTCACTGCTGATGGTCGCGACTTCCGCACCATTAACCCTAAAGGTTATGTCGCTGCACTTGAATTGGATAATGGGCAGATACTCACTGAGGGGCCAGCCATTGTGCAGTACCTCGCCGATCTTAAACCAGAATATGGCCTGGCACCGCGCGCAGACAGTTGGGCTCGGGTGCGTCTGCAGGAATGGCTTAACTTTATCACTAGTGAAATACACGCTGGCTCGGCACCGCTGTTCAACCCCGCACTGCCCGAGGACATCAAAGCGATTTTTCAGGATAAGCTCTTCCGAAAGTTCGATTTACTCCAGGCGAGGCTCGACGAAAACACCTATCTGACTGGCTCATCCTTCAGCGTAGCGGATGCCTACCTTTTTACGGTGCTGGGTTGGTGTAAATTCTTCTCAATCCAACTGGAACGCTGGCCAGCGCTACCGGCGTACATGGAAAAAATAAATGCCCGACCTGCTGTACAGGCTGCATTACTGGCTGAAGCGTCTCAGTAGGGTAGGTAATCGCTTACTGCTGGACACAACATGTTGAGTGTCTGCAAAGAGGTCGTCTGCCCTTTGTTCTACGCGGGCCTGAAGTTGCGCGTAGCGTTCTGCTCCGTAGCATGAGCTGACGCTGAAACCCATTCCCGGCGGCATTCACTGCTGCTTTCGTTTCATTATGGACTCAACGCCACGCGACTTTTTGCCTTCATCTATGCCTCAAGTCAGACCTTGCGGCTCTTATATCAGGCCGCTTTATGCCCTAAGCGGCCGTTACGCCTGGCCACTCGTTTGTCGTGAGGAAACGTTAAGGCTCAAAATAATGCACTGTTTCAGATATAAAATTATACCGTCGGGACAGTACCGCCATCGATCACATATTCCGTACCGGTAATAGTGGCAGCACAGGATGACGCGAGGAAGACGATGAGGTTCGCCACTTCGATGGGCTTTGAGGGACGGCCCAGCGGAATTCCGCCGAGTGCATTCATGATGATCTGCTTACCGCCCTCGTAGTCCGTTCCTGCCTGCTGAGCAAGTCGTTCCGCCATCGCGACCGATGCTTCGGTTTCTACCCAGCCAGGCGCCACACGCACCACCCGAATCCCCTTAGGGGACACTTCTTTCGACAGGCTTTTGCTGTACGCCGACAGTGCCGCTTTGGCCGCCGCATATCCGGTGGTCGATTCCGGTAACGGCAGTTCACGCTGAATAGAGGTGACGTGGATGATCACCCCATCCTGTTGCGCCAGCATCCCTGGCAACAACGCGCGATCTAAGCGTACCGCAGGCAACAGATTAAGATTGAGCTCCTGTTGCCATTCCTCTTCCCCAAGGGCTGCAAACCCACCGCCGGGAGCGGTAGAACCGCCTGCTACGTGGATAATGATATCGACGCCGCCCAGGTATTTCTGAACGGCGTCCACGACTAAATTACATCCCTGGATGGTGGTCAGATCCGCCGCCACGAAAGCGTCTGCGGTAGATTCTGCGGGCTCGTGACGCGCGGTGGTTAGCACCGTTGCCCCTTGCTGTTTTAAAAGGCGGACAACTGCTTTGCCGATCCCTTTGGTCCCTGCGGTAACCAGAACACGTCTGCCCTGTAAATCAAGATCCATCAGCATCAGATTATCTCCAGAGTCGCAATCTTGTCGCCAGCGAGGCCGAAAGTATGTGTAAGCATCACGGGGCTACCGGGAAAATTACCGACAACGTTCGAGGTGACTATTACCCGATCGCCTTCCGTGAGAACTTCAATGGGATGAGCGCTATAGTCGAACGCAGCCTGCGCCGCGCGTTGCCACGCTTCGATTGCCGCGTGCCCCCGATGGGTTTTACCTTCATCGAACACGACGGCATTGAGGGTAAAACAGCGCTTAACGCTGGCAATATCGGCACCATTGCCGATCGCAAAATAGGTTGAAATAGCTTGCGGTAGAGATAATGACATGGCCCTTACTCCCGTTATTTACAGTACGGGAATTTTTAACATAGACTGTAAAATTGACAAGTACGCACAAAAAAGTGAGCAACTGAATTATGAGTAAGTTATATAGCCCGGAATCTGCCGCAAGCGGCGTGGAACAAGTTCTGCGAATGCTGGAAGGTCGCTGGAAACTCATTATTCTGTTTCATCTTTTCGACGGAAAGGTGCAACGCTATTCTGATTTTGAAAAACTGATCCCCGAAATTTCGCAGAAGATGCTGGCACAACAGCTGCGGCAGCTGGAGGCCGACGGCATTGTGTCACGTAGGGTGTATCCTCAGGTTCCACCGAAAGTCGAATATCGGCTCACTGAGTGGGGGCAGGCGCTGTGTCCGGCTCTTGATGCGATGCTGAAATGGGCAGAAAAACGCGAGGTCTAGGGGCTCGGGTACATTTTTGTTTATGGTCGAAAATTGTTGATGTTCATTCCTTGCTGATAGCAGACCTTGCGGCTCTTATTTCGGTCCGCTTTGTGCCGGGAGTGGACATTATTTTTCTCGACTTATTCTAAATTCAATGCAAGGTACTATTATTGAATATATCGTCTGGGTTAAATTATGAACACAACCAATCCCATAATGGGCAATATTATGAAAAGGAGGAATATTGGCATATGGCCTCATGGCCGCATCCCTGCCCATAGGCTGTTATGCGGAGGTACAACGCATTGAGTGGAGTAGGGAGCATGATAAAGAGCGAAGTATGAAAATCGAAATCTACTAATCCTCGTAGTACCGAAGATTGCCGGCATACTATAGACTCTGGCACCCGCAGCGTTTCATATTCTAAAAGTCCTCAAGAAAGCTAAACAAGGCGTCCTGATTCTGTGAACCCTTTGAGCTTATGGAGCATATTTGCATTAATTAATCAAGCTCAGCTGATTATATAATAAACAAGAACCACACTATTTTCTATATTTAAATAAAACGGATAAAAACCGAGCCAGTTTAGGTGCTATGAAATGTTATTAACTCTTAAAAAAACTTGTTATGATAATTTTAGATTTGTTTTAAGTGGGGCGTTTTTTATAATTTCAGTATCCATTGTTGTTATTGTTAATTTTATTGGTGCGCGTTATAATTTGGTCATTAATCGCACCTTGGTTTTTGCCTTTCTGTTATTAACACTTCTTTGCATTAATAGCAAAGTATTAAAAAACTTTATTGGCTTTATAGCCTTAACATTAATCGCTGCTGATTTATCTCTTCAGATGTATGCCTGGAATCACTTCAATGCTAAATTTGACTATGGTTTTGCATTAAGTGTAATAAATACTACAGGTAGCGAAGCATTTTCAATGTTAGGCGTTTATTGGAGAAGTTGTGCAATTTTTATGGGGTTGCTGTGTTTATTTATTTTAACTATTAACTGTAGCACAAGTACCCTGCCGTTAAAGTATAGGCGATACCCTGCAATATTATTCGTGCTTTTGCTAACTGGCTATACTGTACAGGGTATACTGCATCAATTACGAAAAAGCAATGTTGATAGCCTTGCTCAACGTGTTGTCAATTCAACTCCGCTGAGCACGGCTACAGTCTTTATGCAAGCCATCTCTGATATGAGTATTGCCTCCAGTATTAATAATAATACACCTGACTATTCAGTATCACTATCAGATACCGGAATTGATAATTATGTAATTATTATTGGGGAGTCTGAGCGCAGTGCAAATATGAGCATATATGGATATGAGCGAAGCACGACTCCTGAACTGGAAGCAGAAAGGAAAAATCTTCTGTTGTTCCAGCATGCCATTAGCCCCGCGCCAGTGACCATTATGGCTGTGCCACTTGCGCTCACTGCTGATTCAGTACAGGAAGCAGATCCCGCTAAGTACAGTGACAATATTATTAGTATAGCGAACAAAGCCGGGTACGATACGTACTGGTATAGCCACCAGGGAAAAGGGGGCGCATATAATAATGTGATTACAGGTATCGCTATGAAAACCAAACACCATCAGTGGATTGATCAGGGGTTCGATGACTCTTTGCTCCCAGAACTTGAATCAACGCTGAAAACATCTGGTAAGAAATTAATTGTGCTACATCTATATGGTAGCCACGAACCTGCCTGCGCGCGCTTCCCAAAAGATGCTTCCGTCTTTAAAGATGGAAATAAAGATGATGATTGCTATGATAACTCTGTGCGCTTCACGGATTATGTTATGGGGAAAGTTTTTAGCCAACTTTCAAATACACGCTCTTCTGTATTTTACTTTTCTGACCATGCCTTAATACGCGATCCTTCACGTTCAGTGGTATATTACCATGCAGGGGCTAATCCCCCCCGGGAAGCGTTATCTGTCCCAACTTTCATTTGGTATAGCCCTAAAGTCGAAAGAAAGAATAAGTTGATCGGAGACTACGAGACACCATGGTCTACCGATGATGCGAATACCCTATCCGAATTATGGCTCGGAATACATCGGGTTGAAAATGATATCGTTAGCTTGCAAAAGTGGCTACAGGACTATCAAAAACCGATTGTAATTAAGGATACAACGGGTAAGAAATTTAATTGGACGGATATAAAGTAGTAGAAACGATGATTCTTGGTTAAAAATTATTCTGCCGATTGACTGAAAATTCATGGCTATGGGAGCCAGACCTGAAGAGGTACTGGCTCGTACTCTCAATATTCATGACCAACTCTCCATTGATTTATACACTATGCTCTGAGTCAATCTTCATCGGGTGTGATAAAAATTGCGACATCCGCACCTCATTCACCGCGGCCGTCAGGGCAATGAAAATGAGCCTTCCATGACAATAACGCTTTTTCCTCCTACCCGAACTGACGGGCTTTCTGCAGTGCCGTCATAACCTGAAAATAATATGCTGGCGCGCCCCATATCAACGCCCTGGCTTACGCGAAGAGAGAGCTCTTTTTTATTGCGAAGCTGGGCCAGCAGGGCTGTTACTGCGCCAGTCGCGCTGCCTGTTGCCGGATCTTCGGTCATGCGTGGCGTAAACATCCGGGCCTGTAAATCACACGGGTCTTCAGGATCCGTTTCCAGCGTATAGGCGTAAATGGACACCGCACCGTCGAGGGGCAAAATAGCCCGGAAACCCTGCAAATTGGGTACGCAACAGCGAAGCGCATTTCGGGTCGCGAGTTCGACAATCAAAAAAGGCAGGCCAACAGAGGCGACGACAGGCATATGCATTTCAGTGCGTATATCACTGGCTTCAAGAGAGAGGCAGGCCGCCACGTTTTCCGGACTGACTTCTGAATGGCAGGATAAAGGTTGCGGAACAAGAAGCTCTGCACCCGTGACCTTTGCATTTTCTCTGATAATCCTGACAGGTACCCGCCCGGCGGCTTCTTCGAATATCAGCGTTTCAGGTAGCGATTCGCCATTCAGTTCAGCCTGATACGCCAGGACAAAAGCAGTCCCAATATTGGGATGACCAGCGAAAGGGATTTCACGCGTTGGGGTAAAAATCCGTACCCAAGCCGTATGTGATGGTTCTTCAGGAGGTAAAACAAACGTCGTTTCACTGTAGCCAAATTCTGACGCGAGCAGCTGCATTTGCTCAGTGGTCAATCCCTCGGCATCCAGAACGACAGCTACCGGGTTACCGCAAAACGGTTTATCAGTAAACACATCTGCAATCACATAACGTCTTCTCACCAGGACCTCAACTTCCATGCCTTAAAATGAATTTATACTCAACGAGTTTGTCGTTTTAATATACGCTCACGTGAAAACATAACCCACTGGCATTTACCTGTATGCGTATTTTTCACCTTAACGACGGACGGTGATGTTTACCTGATTTTGTTCATCCACTCCGTTAAGGTGAGTGAATACAAAAGGCTCGGCGGTGCGTCTTTAATATCATGTATATCTCTGACATATTTCAGTCCCGTTTTCTCAAGAACGTTCTGTGACGCCAGATGGTTAGCTCTGACAACGGCTGAGATCTCGGTGAGTTTCCTATCATCAAAACCATACCTTACCGCGCGTGTAGCAAATTCTGTCGCCAGGCCTTTTCCCCAGGCATCTGTCGATAATCGATACCCAAGATTGTTAATCACACAATCGCCATAGCTACGGATGCTCAGACCACCAAATCCGATGATTTTTTCAGGGGATTCGAGAAGCGATATGGCGAAGCTACCAAAGCTGTGAGTTTGCCAGTGGGCGAGCCAGCGATTGAGAACCGTTTTTGCATGATCAATATCCGGGTAGGGGCCTGCGGGGTTAAACGTGTTCGTCGCCGGATCACCATAAATTCTGAAAAGATCGGCTACGTCTGATGCCATTACCGGGCGAAGGCACAATCGAGTTGTTTCAATTCGCAAACAGACCTCCTGATATGTGTTGACGGGAATATGTCTTTCATTAATTGATGCTCTCTGATTTAAGCATATATGTGTTTTGACGTAATTCGACAGATCCGATTGTGTGCTGTCGTGGCGAAACGCACACGACGAATACCTTGGTGTGTTAACCAATGGGCACAGGTCAGCCTCACCAGATATCAGTTTGCGATGGACAGAAAACGGACAAAAAAAGACCCGCAGTACGCGGGTCTGTATAAATGCTGAAAAGGGTAATCAGAACGACCAGCGCAGGTTAGCGTTGACCGAATTGATGCGGGTGTCTTGACCGAGTTGCCCCTGATAACCGACATCCAGCGTCGCAGCGCGCGACAGCTGTACGCTGACGCCGATATCGCCCACCATCACGTCCTCATCAACGGCCTGGCCCTGGGTGATGAACGCGTCACTGCCGGCAAATGACATCCGCGATGAGGTGTTTTTATCCCCGTAGGCGTGCTGCCAGCCCAACGAACCATACAGGTTAACGTTTTTCGGCAGCTCGGTGACACCGCGCATCCCGAGCGTGGAGTAGAAGGTGTTCATCGTTTCATTACGCACGCTCAGTGCGGCGGCACCGCCATCTTCCCTGAAACTGTCGGTATGCAGTCGAATCCAGGACAGGTTGATAAACGGTTCAACATTCATCGCCGGCTGGCCAAAACGGTAGCCCGCCTCGGTAAACGCCAGCAGCGAGTTGGCGTCGTAATCTGACTTCAGGCGGTCCGAGAAACCACTGAAATCAACGTTGCGCTCGCCTTCAATCTTGTGCCAGGTGTAACCCAGCGCGCCGCGCAGTGAGAACGCATTCTGTTGCGCTGCGGCATACAGGCCAAGGTGATAGTTGTCGGTATCCGTGGATGAACGACGGCTATCGACGTCGTAATCACCACGGCTATAGCCGAAGTACCCCCCGACACGTACGTTATGGTCAGCCAACGTGCGATCCGCGCCCAGCAGGAAGCCGGTGGTGTTGCCGTCCAGCTTGCCTGCGTTACCGTTGCCGCTCGTTCTGCTCCAGGAACTGAAGGTCTGGCCCCATACGCCGTTATTTTGTTGCTCCGGCTGTTGTACCAGCGACATCGCTAACGGCGGTATCGGCAGACTGTCATTATCGAACGCGCGCTGCATGCGCTGGTTCAGTACGTTGAACAGCTGAGTGCTGCCGGCGATCAGGTTAGACTGTACCGACGGGTAAACTTCACCTGACAGCTGGTTGAACGCCTCGCGCGCTTGCGGTGCGCTGAGTACCAGCAGAGAGTTATACAGCGCCAGGGAAGGGCCGTTTTGTGTCAGCGTGGAAAGCGCGCCGGCGGTATTCCACTGGTTGCTGGTGTTGGCTACCGTCTGGAAAATACCCGGTTTACCGCTTCCTGGATTTTCTCCACCTGGATTCTCGCCGCCAGGGTTTTCACCACCCGGATTTTCACCCCCTGGGTTCTCACCGCCCGGATTCTCACCACCCGGGTTTTCACCCCCAGGATTCTCTCCGCCGGTCTCTTTCTGCGCGATGGTGAGATCGACAGCGTCGGTGCTCTGTTTCAGTGCCACGTCCAGGAAGGCGGATTTGGAGATGGCCCCGGCGAACTGGCCGTCAATTCCCCCCTCGGAGGTTAGAATGCGATAGCTTTGGCCCGTTTTGTAGCTGGTCTGCGGATCCAGTGCGGTAACCTGTACTTTAGCCTGATCGCTGATGGTCGTTTTGCCAGACACCAGTAACTGATCGCTGCGGCCGTCACCGGCGATATCAACGTCATAGAACGATTCACCCACAAAGTTCAGGTAGCGCTTCAGCGTCAGCGTGCCGATAGTGCCATCACCGGGCGAGATATGGCCGCCGGAGAGGATCTCTGTCTGGCCCAGCGTGCCGTCACCGCCCAGCGTGCCGCCGGCTTTGATCGATGCGGCGCTGCTGTAACCTTGTCCGTTACTGACCTCCGATCCCGCCGTCGCGTTGAGGATGAGCGTGCCGCCGTTCTCGGCGCTAAGCGTCTGCACATCAAAAATATCGTCTTCGGGTTGGGTGTTGATATTGCTGGCAATAATGACTTTTCCACCGCGCGCGGTCACGTTCGCCTTGAGCCCTGAAAGATCGCCGTTCAGCGTGGTCTGGCCGGAGGTATTGATCACTTCACCTTCGCCGCTCATCTTGTTGCTGAAAACGTAATTTCCGTCGGTATGGTTGAAGTAGACATAGCTGCCGAATAACCCACCCCGAAGGCTGATTGCCGTCTTCGCATCAAGAGTGCCCGCGCCGCCCGCCGCGCCGAGGGTCGGCTCCGTTAAACCGGTGCCGGAGTCCATATTGCCGCGGCTGCCGATTATCAGCGCGCCCCGGTTCGAGCCGGAACCCGTCATCCCCACTACCAGCTCATTACTGCCTGCGGAAAATGCACCGCCGTCCATGACCGACAGTACGCCATTGCCGTAATCGCCAACGCTAACGCTGCTGGCACTGGTAAAACGCGAGCCCTCGCCCGCGATAACCAGCTCGGCGGTTTTACGTGCGCCAGAGACGCCCGCCACCTGAATGTTGCCCACGCTAACCGCTCCGCCGTTGAGCACGTCCAGATCGCCATAAAGCGTGAGCGTACGGCCAACATTCCATTGCGAACCGGATCCCGTGACGGTGGCTTTTGGGCTCAGCTTGTCGGTTTCATCTGGGCCGGAACCATTGCCTATACGGGCATCGTAGGTGGTGTTGAGCGTCGCACCGTTTTCAATCGCCAGCGTGGAGCGGGCTCCCAGGTCAGTGCCAACGCTGAGAAAATTACTGACGACGCGTGAACCGGCGCCCGTAGCGATAAGGTGGCTGTCGTAGCCACGGGTGGTACCGACCACGATCTCCTTCGCGCTGGCCAGCGCACCGTCTTCGACTCGCAGGGTGCCCAGGCCAAGATTCAGGCCACCACGCAGAATGTACTGATCGTTAACCGCGTTCAGCTCAGCGTTTGGTCCGCGGACCGTGACCACGCTTTCATAAATTTGGCCGTTGAACAGTCGACCGATATTGATGTTATAGGCAGTGATTTTGCCATTATCGATCAGCAGGTTTCCGCGTTGGTTACGGCCGACGTAAACATCGCCGGTGTAACCTAAAGATTCGGTAACACGCGCGTCGCCGTCAAAAATGGCATCCGCTGCGCGAGCGAAATCGGCAGGGGAGAGCATCAACAGCGGTGCGGAAAATAGAGCGAGGTAAAGTCTGGAAAGCGGTGTCTTAACCGCTAAAGAATGCGATGTAGAGTTATTCACGGGCTATCTCCGTACTCATTAGCATGATGTCTGGAAAATCGTTTTTATATGAAACTCAAATGTGTCGGGAAATTTAAAAGGCGTTATTATTTGTACGCCTTTTGGTATTGAGGAAATTATTTATGCGTGACAACCGGCGTACAGGTCGGCGCGCTTAGCGTCGGCGCAGATCCTAAAATTCCAGGCATCATCATTGATGAACAATCGAAAATTCGCCCTTTTTCTGTCGTGGCGCGATAAGAAAGTTTTTGGCCGCCCAACGCATCCGGCTGGGCACCATTCACGTTGGTCACCGTTATTTCGTCCGACGAGCCCAGCCCCAGCATTTTAGCGGTTTCCGCCTGCAGCAGTGGAATAGCCTGATCGGTTTTCAGGGTGGAACAACCGGCTAGCATCAACGTAACGGTTAAAGCGATTAGTGGTCTTTTCATAAATTATCCTTTATATCCAACCAGTTAAAATCACTGATTGTATTTATGTTTTCTATTACCCAAATCAGCGGGTAATATATTTCTCTTTCCTAATTGAAAAAACCCTCCTAAAGTAGGGTGGGTCGATAATAATTCATCTGTACTCTCAGATACGCGAAGGTGAAAGGAGATTCCTTTGGGGCAGAATTATGCGTTGGTCGTTGATGATCATCCATTGGTAGCAAGCGGCATCGCCAATTTTCTGATTACACATTGCCGGTTCAAACAGGCGTATGTTGTGACGAATGAAGAAGATTGCTACCGTCATATTAGGGAAAATGGCCCGCCACGTTTACTGGTAATCGATTTTTGGCTATCTTCCGGTACGGCATTGAAATTACTCAAAGAAGTGAAACAACTTTACCCTCAGGTGCGCCTCCTGGTCGTCAGTGGGGATGAAAATAACGATATCTGGCAGAAAGTGCATACGGCCGGAGGACACGGTTTCGTATTGAAAAGCGAACCTCCTGAATTATTCTCACGGGCCGTTTTTGCCCTGGCGGATAATCTGACATGGTTTCCTTGTGCAAACGAATGTGCCGTTAAGACGAATAATGAGCAGTTAAGTAAATTTAACTTAACGCCGCGGCAAATTGATGTTTTGAATATGATTATGCGCGGCCTGCCAAATAAAAGAATTGCCGCCCAGCTTTCTATTTCTGAGCCCACGGTAAAAGAACACATCAGCAATATTCTGAAAAAGATAGGCGTTAACAGTCGGGTGGAAGCCATCACGCTACTGCATGGCAAACGGGAGCCGTCGGAATGAGGTTTTTCCAGGGTTCACAGAACGATGGCATCTCTCCCCCCGCGCAAATTCGCCTGCTGAATAATACGTTTCTGCGGCTGGTATTCAGCTTTAGCGCTGTGCCTTTTGTCGGCATTCCTTTCGCTATCTGGATCCATTTGCTGGGGGACGATCTGGGTCCCACCATTACCTGGATAATAATTTACTTGCTCTGTGCTGTGGCGATCCGAATAGTGCATCGGCGCTATCAGCAAGAGGTTAAAGAAAATGATGATGAGGCCGTCCTGCGCCGCTGGCTTCCGCGCATTAATAAGGTGGCCTTTTTTCACGGGCTGGGGATTTCATCACTCTATTTAATTACCCCGCAGACGCAGAATTTTGACTTTTTCCTGCTCCTTAATATCAGCATTGCCGCTATTGTCGCTGCCAATGCGACGCATCTGACGCCGGTCATCAGCACCTTCACACGGTTTTTCTTTGCCTCCTGGGGGGTTCTGACTCTCGGTATCATCCTGCGACTGGATGACCTGATGTTCATCGTGCTGATGCTGAATCTGCTGTACGGCTTCGCAATCTACCGCCATGCGTTAACGTCCCACGCGTTCTTTATCCAGCAAGCACTGCTGGAAGAGCAAAGCTCACGCCTGGCGGAGCAGTTCCGGCAGGCCAAAGAAGAAGCGGAACAGGCGTTGCTCGATAAAAATCAGTTCCTGACGACCGCCAGCCACGATCTGCGCCAGCCAGTGCATGCCATGGGCTTTTTGATCGAAGCCATTATCCACAGAAACCAGGACGACAGCCTGACGCCACAGCTGCTTGACCTGCAACAGAGCGTTCGTTCGGTGCACCTGATGTTCAATTCCCTGCTCGATCTCAGCAAAATTGAATCTGGCAATGTGATGACCGCCCCTACACGCGTGGACATCGGCACGCTTCTCGACTCGGTGATCACCCTGTTTCGCGAAGAGGCCAACAGTCGCGCCCTGCGGCTGCGAACCTGGCGGCCCAAACGTCGCCTCTTCGTGATGGGGGACCCGCTGCTGGTGCGTCAGTCCTTGATTAACCTGATACAAAATGCCCTTCGCTACACGCAGCAGGGCGGTGTGCTGGTTGCCATCCGCCCGCGCGGTGCCGAGTGTCTGGTGGAAGTATGGGACACCGGGGTGGGGATCGCCGACGACGAAAAAAGCAAAATCTTCTCGCCTTACTACCGCCCCGAGCTGGCATGGAAGATCGACAGCGCAGGGCACGGGCTGGGCCTGGCGGTGGTTGCCCGCTGTGCCAAGCTGATGAACGTGAAGTATGGAATGCACTCCATTGAAGGCAAAGGTTCGCGCTTCTGGATGCGCTTTACTCAATACACGGGTGACGTGAAAGCGGTGGATCCACTGCCCGCCGGTGACAACATCGCTACACCGGTACGCTATGCGCCACTGCATGGCTCCTGCCTGATCGTTGACGACGATCCGCTGGTGACGTCCGCCTGGGAGAGCCTGATGAGCCTCTGGGGGATTAACGTGCGCTGCGCGGCCTCGGCCGAAGACGCTTTTGCCATCATTGACGACGGTTTCACGCCATTTGCTGTACTGTGCGACCAGCGCCTGCGATCCGGCGAAAGCGGGTTCGACATCCTGAAAGCACTTTTCGAACGTCTGCCCGACATGAGCGGCGCGATGGTCAGCGGGGAGTTTAACTCGCCGGTTCTGCTGGAAGCGGAGCAGGAAGGCTACCTGGTGTTGCGTAAGCCGCTGGAGCCAGCCAAACTGCATGCGCTACTGACACAGTGGTCTGCAGGCTCGGGCTAAAACGAAAGTACAATTTGACTGCAACACAATTCTGGAAATGCTATACTGTATATAAATACAGTATGAGAGGTGCATAATGGCTGTTGAAACAAAATATGTTGTCGTACGAAAAGGTGAAGAGAAAATGACATTTGCCAGTAAAAAAGAGGCTGACGCTCACGACAAACTGCTCGACATGGCAGAAGCGTTCACCGACTGGCTGTTGCAAAGCGGCATGCAGATGGATGAAACGCAGGCTGAAAATCTTGGGCTGTATCTCGCCGAGCAGAAAGAGGCCGTGCAGCATATTCTGCGTACCAGCAAGCTTCCCGATTTCAATGCCGCCACTGCCATAGATAACCCCGAGCCAGATGCGGCTGGCAGTAAAAAAATCAGAGCCGTTAAAGCTGCCTGATCGCCAGAGTGCATCATCGATTCTGATGCCCCGAGTCAGGGGGTCATCAGGGCGTGTTGAGTGCCGCCCCGTTATCTGACAGGGGCGGGACGAATACATATTTATTGAGAGTTCAGCGCGAGAAGTCGTCGGGAAGCACTCATCCCATCACGATCAGAAGCTGTACGTCACTTTCAAACTTCCCGTGGGCGATGTTTTTCGTTGAACAATGGGGCTATTGCCTGCATCTCCCGTCAACTGCGTAACACCTGTTGCGACAGCTACGCTCCAGTCCGGGGTGAGCTTGTGGGTCCAGTCCACATTCAGCGAATAAGCATAAATACCGGATCCAGCATCATGTCGGGAAAACCCCGATGCTGCTGACTGTGCGGCATTCACCCCGTAGTAAGTCTGCATGTATTTGCTGGATCCCCAACTGGTGGTCAGGGCCAGCGTCAGGGAATTTTTCGGTGATGTATAAAGCGGGCTGATAATACCGAAGTGCAGGGCCTCACCGTTGTTTCTTTCAGAAACCGGCACTTCAGCCTGCAATTGCACACTCAGCCAGTCGGTCACCTTGTACCCCAGTCCGGGCACAATGATGGCCGAGCCTTTGACGTCACCCATACCCCGCAAGTCGTCACTGCCGGAGCTTATTGAATCGCTGTTCACGTCACGATCCTTGCGACCAGCGCGGTAGCTCAGCGCAGCGTTGTACTCCAGTTTACCGACGCTGTTACCGTAACCGATACCCCGCGTGGTGCTGATAAAGACGCCATTTGCCATGGAGTAATCAAGCACTAATGCTGTAGTGGCGCGGTTTTTATCCGAACCAGAATAGCGAGGCGTAATATCCACACCTACCCCCAGGGTCAACACGTTACCCTGGTTCTGTTCTGCCGCCAGTGTCGGGGTGGTCAGAAACGCCAGAACGACTCCCGGCACTATTTTTTTCAGGCTGCGAGGCGGGAGCAAAGGAGGAAACTGATGACGCAGTGCGATGTTTCTCATTAAAGAAGTCCTTGTGGATTCAAATGATGACGATACAAGCGGTTATTCACGCCAGTTTTCTCAGTTTGAATACGCACCCTAAGGTTCTTATGAGCCGAAAATGAAGAAACGCTGAAGCAAGTACCGCTGCAGTAAACCTGATAGATTTATCGAAACCGTTTTTTTCTTAAGACGTTCTTCATTCACTGTTGATACCGTTACCAATGTGAAAATTCTACTAATCGAAGACGACCTGGATCTGGGCAATGGCGTGCGGATCGCCCTTGCAGATCAAGGGTTTGATGTCATATGGGTTCGCCGCAAAGAGGATGCGCTGCATCAGCTTGATGCCTGCGTGCCAGAACTGATATTGCTCGACCTGGGACTGCCCGATGGCGATGGCATGGGCCTGATGACCTGCTTGCGGCAACAGTTCAAGGGGATCCCTGTCATCATCCTGACTGCGCGAGGCACGCTACAGGATCGCTTGTGTGGGCTGGATGCCGGTGCAGACGATTACCTTGTTAAACCTTTTATTCTTGCCGAGTTGTTGGCCAGGGTAAGAGCGCTTGCGCGACGCAGTTACGGTTTTCAGAATGAGGCAATAGAAATCAGAGGGTTATCTCTGCATGTGCCAACGCGTCGCGTGACGGTGAGTGCCCGTCACGTGGAGTTGACGGCAAGTGAATACGCGCTGCTTGAAACGTTAATGTTGCGCGCTGACCGTGTGCTTACACGACGATTTCTGGAAGAAAGAATCTTCGGCACCAAAGAAAATCTGAGTAATGCTCTCGACGTGCATATGGGGAATTTACGTCGAAAAATCGGGGACGGTTATGTGCGAACGGTGAGAGGGGTGGGGTATGTCATTGATACTGTACCGATCTACAAAGGCGGTGATTGATGCGAAATATCTGGCGCACCCTGAGACTCCCCACGCTCGTTCGGCGAATCATCATCGCCCAGATGCTGCTGCTTACCTTGCTGTGGTGTCTTTTTTTGACTTTTGTTTTGTGGGAGGACTTGCGTAGTCCCCCGATATTAACGGGCAGTAAGACCTACGAAACCCTTTTTACGCTGGTGGACAGTATGGACGATCGCCCGCAGGAACGCACCGATGTGCTGAACACGTTCAGTAAGGCGTTGCGGGAGGGATATGGCGGAGGTGAAGATCCCGAACTGTCAATCAGCCTCATTATTCGCAAACATAACGAGATAATTTATTCATCTGATGGCGCACCAACAGGGGTCGTAAACAGCCAATTGGGGGAATTACAGCGCATTGAGAGTGAGGGGCGCACCTGGACCAGCCGTACGCTAAAATCCGGGAACTCCGATGTGGAGGTGACACTTGTGACGCCTGCCGGAGGATGGAACTTCTTTATCTACCTGAACTCGCGTGGCTATTACATATTGCCGCTACTGGTATGCATTCCTTTTCTTTTATTTCCCGCGTGGCTGTCAATTCGTATTGCAATGCGACCCTGGAGCAAGGTCGTAAATGAAATATCCTTGCGAACGCCAGACGATCTCTCTCCATTAAAAGCCATGCCAAAACACAGGGAGCTTCGTCAAATGGTGGACGCGATAAACGTGTTTCTTGCCAGGGTGCGCGAAAGCGCGGAAAGGGAACGGATTTTCATTGCTGATGCCGCTCACGAGCTGCGTACTCCTCTGGCTGCAATGCGAATCAACGTGGAGGCGCTGCAGTCGTATGTAAGCAATGAAACTCAACAGGAATTACTGGCGGGGATTGTTCGCAGCAACAGCCGGGCTGCCCGACTCGTCAATCAATTATTGCTGATGATGCACAGTGAAGCACGTATTGATGTCGTTATGCAGCCAGTGCCGCTGACGACGCTCATTCAGGAGCGAATGGCAGCACTGGAACCGCTGGCTACGGAGCGCAGGATAGAGCTTGAATTCGTCTCTGATGATGAAATCTGGATCACAGGCATCAGGGAGCGCCTGATGTCGCTGATTGACAATTTGATTGAGAACGCAGTCAAGTACAGCCCTGAGGGTGGACGGGTTGAAGTAGAGATACGATCGCGGGATAACGCCACGCAGCTTCGTGTCTCAGATGCCGGGCCCGGTATTCGGCCTGAATTGAGGGAACGTGTGTTCGACCGATTTTTTCGCGACCCCAACCAGATGCAAAGCGGGAGTGGACTGGGGCTAGCCATCGTCAACGCGGTTGCGCAGCAACACAACAGCAGCGTAGGCCTGTGTACGTCTGCAGAAGGCGGGCTGCTGGTCACTGTCGATTTCCCAACTCAGATAGCCGAAAATGCGTAGCAGAGGCCAGAAGCAGACATATAAGTAAAACAACCTGGCGTTTGATTCGCAGAGAATAGGGGGACTCTGTTTGCACCAACGTTATTTTAAAGGCCTGTTTTATCGAGCCATCTGGACACTCGCTGGGCCAGTTCATCCGGTTTTTCCAGAGGAATAAGATGTCCACAACCGTCGACATAATCTACACAGGTTCCGGTTAGCCTGGCGAGTTCTTCTGCCTCTTCTGTTGAACGCAGCCGATCATGTTTCGCTGCAATAACGTAGGTCGGGCATGAAATGGGTTTTAATGTTATTCGCTCGCGGTTTAGCCCTGACTGGACTCTGAATACATCGGCTCCCAACCTTTTTCCCATATTACGGATTTTCTCAATGATGGCCGTATTACTGGCGAGATCAGCATGAAGTGATTTTCTAATGGCCGTTGTGCTCAGCCCACTAAATTCTCTGGAGGAATTGATATTCGCTGCAGCAACACGGGTATTTATCTGTTCTGCCGAATCCTCTCTGAGAGACGTGGCAATGAGGATCATCGCCGCTGTCCGTTCCGGAAAAGCCTCATAAATAGCTCTGGCAACATAACCACCTAGCGAAAAGCCGGCCAGCACAAAACGCTCCGGTAGTTTCTGGACTATGTTAGCGGCTATGTCCTGGATTGTGGTTGCCTGGCCCAGGCTCGCAGGTATAAAGAGCCTGCGCTCGGGAAATGCGGTGATAAAATCGTCCCACAGTGTTTCATCAAGCATAAATCCCGGGATAAGTACCACAGGAAGGTTCTCTGCATTCATCGGCAAGTCCCATTTTCTGGCCGCAGTGCCATTGCCAGGGTTTCTGAATCTTTAAACATAGCCTATAGCAGTTGATGAAGACATTGTCGTCTCGTCGAGGTCTGCCGTTTGTTCGTAGCAGACCTTGCGGCGCTTAAGTCGATCCGGTTCGTACCCGGGGTGATTTGGGGACACACGGTGGCACTACTTTTTAGCCACAATCCGCATTTCCACCAGCGCATTTTCTGGAATGAACGCTGATACGCCTATGGCAGTCCACGCCGGGTAGGGTGCCTTAACATATTCATCTTTCACCTTAGAAAAAACGTCTATATGTTTTTTAAGATCAATATGAAAAGTGGTCATCTCAAGAATATTTTCATACCCTAAGCCTGCGGCTTTCAAATAAACACCAAGCTTATAAAACGCATCATGGAATTGTTCTTCCGGATGCTGACTTATCGGTTTGTCCTTCCGTGCCGCGGTAACACCAGAGAGATACACCGTGCCATCTGCTTCGATGACGGGCGAGAAGTGCCAGTCATCGAAATAATGTTGGAATTCTTCAGGGACTATCGATTTTTTCATGATTTTTTCTCAGGTTGATGCAGGAGTACGTGCTACGGGTAAACGGCACGCAGGGGAGGAACATGAGCAAGGATGTCCACGCCTCAGTTAGTTGATTGTCTGTTACGTTACTTGATAGACGCGCCGCCATCCGGCAAGCTATCGACAATATTCTTGTGTCGGATTGATCGCTCGATAGCACGACATTGCCCTTTTAACCTGCTTATAAGGGCGCAATGTGCACCTCTCCTGAGGGTATTCCGTACCAATAATTGACCACTCCGCACAAATTCTGACCGTTTAAGACGCAACGGGGGATTAGAAACGACAATTTTTTCAAATTCCGCCTTCGTCCAATTTTAATAACCTGCTCTGTCTCATATTATCATGGTGTAAAAGGGAGACAGGGACACGTCTGAAGGCTAATCTTTGTTAATGACGATACGGCAAGCAACAACGTCGGGATGGCTGTCATGGACCGTTAAACGAGAGTATAACGGGACCGTTTCGTCCTGGAGTCTTATCTGGTTGGCTGGTAACAATTTGTGTCAGAATAGACGACAAGACATACCTATTTCCTTAATGGAGTCATCGCGCATGAGAATGGCAATCACCCTACTTTTCTTGATTATTTCGACCTGTTCCTGGGGGAAGGAACTCCCTAAGCTTGAAGGGAAACCCGTGTTAACCATCTCCGGGAAAATCGAGAACAGTAATCAAAATGGCGCTGCAGTCTTTGATATCGCTGGCCTGGAAAAAATCGGCCTCGTTACCATGCGTACCCGTAACCCATGGTATAATGACCAGACAAGCTTTGAGGGTATTCCCATGAAAAAACTCATGGAACTGGTCGGCGCCAAAGGCACTGTTCTGAGTGTAACCGCGCTCAATGATTATACGACTGAAATTCCCATTGAAGACTTCACAAAATATAACGTGATCCTTGCAATAAAAATGAACGGCCAATATATGCGCGTTCGCGACAAGGGCCCTCTGTTTATTGTCTATCCTTATGAAAGTAACAAAGAGTTGGATAACCAGGTCTATTACTCGAGATCAGCATGGCAGATTAGCAAAATGGTCGTAGAGTAATAATCTGGAGAAATGCATGAACAGGATCCTGGTAGGCATTATATTTTTCCTATTCATTACAACCGGGTATATTTCATTTCTTTTGCATGAGCGGCAGGAGGATCTGCAAAAACTCAACCATTATAAAGACTCCTGGTCTGTCTCTCAGATGGTTTCAGAATACTACAGGCTGGAGTCGTGGATCAGCCGTTATTCTGACAATAATCCTGATATCACCATGGACGATCTCCGCATGCGGCTGGAGATCATGCTTAGCCAGCGCGAGTTACTGAAAGAAGGCGATTTAGGGAAATATGTAAAGTCGAATAAAAGCCATAATGCACTGGCAAAAAACCTGCATGAAACGCTTGATTACCTTGATCATCATCTGGAAGGGATGACTCGCGCTCAACTTGCTGATTATCTTGAGAAAATGTATGCGCTTGATTCCTCCCTTAGCCAGTTTTCATCCAGTGCACTCTCCAATGATGTTAACTCCATTAACGAGACAAACCAGAATATACAAAAGCTGTATCGTATCTATTCAGGCCTTTCGGTTCTGCTGATTATTTTAAGTGCGATATTAGGTGTTTTAAACGTCTGCCAGAACAGGAAGATACTTAAAACTCACCGACAGGTTACCAGCCTGGCAAATGAACTTCAGAAATCGAAGGAAATACTCCAGCAACAGAATAAAAAACTGGCGTATGACGTTTACCATGACTCGTTGACGGGGCTTAAAAACAGGCTTTATTTCTGGGATGATCTTATTAATAACATCTCGATAGCGAGCCGCATACACAGGCCAGTCACGGTCATGTTGTTTGATCTCGATCGCTTTAAAGAAGTCAATGACAGCTTTGGTCACGATGCCGGCGATCTGTTATTGCGTGAGGTTGCGCACCGTTTATCTTCCATGAGCAACGAAACAAATACATTCTATCGCCTCGGGGGCGACGAGTTTGCATTATTGTCGCATGAGCTGACGGAAGAAAGTGCCGTTAATCTGGCAATGGAAATCTGTGAGTGCATTAAAAAGCCTTACATAATAGGTAACTCTAACGTCACCATTGGTACCTGCGTCGGTATTGTTGTTTCAGAATTAGAACGACGTTCAGATTATCTTTATAAGTTTGCCGATCTTGCTCTGTATGAAGCTAAACGTGCAGGCTTAAACATGATCAAAGTGTTTCGCCGCATCATGCTACAAAAGCTCGAGGAAAGCAGAACCCTGGAGCGTGATTTATCAGTGGCAGTCGCAAATAAAGAGTTGGTCGTTTACTATCAGCCGATTGTTGATTCGTACACCACTGAAATATATGGCTATGAAGCCCTTCTGCGCTGGAATCATCCCGTTAAGGGCATCATTGCGCCGGATGATTTTATTTCGGTAGCAGAGAAAACGGGATTCATTCATGAGATAGGCAAAGCCGCGCTTGAAATCGCCTGCAAGGAAGCGACGACATGGAAGGTGCCGGCAAGGATCTCTGTCAACGTGTCTCCGGTGCAGTTAAGCAGTATGAATTTTGTCGATACAGTACGCGCAGTGCTGGCCGAAACGGGGTTGCCCGCTACCCGGCTTGAGCTGGAAGTGACGGAATCTTCGCTGTTTACTGACAGTGAAACCCCCATCGAAATCCTTATGGCGCTCAGAGTGCTGGGCATAAAAATCTCTATTGATGATTTCGGTACGGGCTATTCCTCCCTTTCAAGATTGATTCAGTTAGGCTTTGATAAAATAAAAATCGATAAATCGTTTGTGCGAACAATATCCACGGATGAAGAAACTCAGACCATCGCAAAATTAATGGTCGGCATGGCGAAATGCCTTGATATGATAATTATTGCTGAAGGCGTTGAAACCAATGATCAACTGTTGTGCCTTCAACGTTTAGGGTGTGATTTGGCACAAGGATATCTCTTTGGAAAGCCCGCGCCCTTTATCAGTCAATCAATCAAAGCGGGTGAAACACTTGTTTAATCCTGCGGTGACGCGCCCTGGTCAATACGTGTGCCTGGCGCCTGAAAGAGAAGAGAGGGCGATATGCAGTCGCAACGGCTGATGGGGGAGGGGTATGAACCGTACGTTGAGCAACAGGGTGACAGACTGACCTACTCTTTGCCGGTCGATTCCGGATTTGTCAGTTTTAACTTCACGTTTGATCTTCGCCAGACCGATCTGGATGTCCTGCTGTCGAGTGATTACAGGCGAGCCGTCCTCGAGATCACGGCCCACACCTTGCTCCAGCATTCGACACTGAAGGGGAATGACCGTTTCACTCAGAAAGACTTCGACAATCTGGTCGCAGTCACACTCAACGCATCGCTGGCGCTTTTGCACATATTCATTTCGCGCGTGAGCCGTGAGCACAATATTGCCATTGACCATTATGTCGAAGAAATACTCCACCGACGAACTCGCCGCGACTGAACAGGCCCGAAGCCTGATCAATGTGTTCCTGATACTCCCCTCAACGCGAACATGACTGCCCCTCAACAGAAGCAGCCTGCATCTGCAATTTGCCGCAACACGGTCGCGTTATTCGGCAAAGTTCAACAGCACGTTCCCCTCCAGGCGATACCGTACCCATTCGTTTTGAGGTAATGCGCCAATGCTGAGGTAAAAATCAATCGCGGGCTGGTTCCAGTCCAGTACGCTCCATTCAAGGCGTCCGCAGCGCCGTTCCACGGCGTACTGCGCAATTTTCTTCAGCATCGCTTTTCCCGCGCCCTTGCCGCGATAAGCGGGGGAAATATACAAATCTTCCATATAAATACCGTTACGTCCAAGCCATGTGGAGTAGCTGGTGAAGAACACGGCGTATCCGGCGATTTTCCCTTCAATCTCGCAGATTAACGCTTCGGTATGGCTGCCGTCGCCAAAGAGTGTTTCGCGAATCTCATCCGGTGTGGTGACCACTTCTTGCGGGGCTTTTTCGTAAACCGCCAGCTCATAAATCATATCGTAAATAGCGGAGGCATCTTCCGGGCGGGCCTGGCGAAGGCTGATACTCATATGTTTTCCTGTCTTTTTTGCAAGGCATCGTTATTGATGGCATTAAGCATAGGGGGTATTGTCAGAAGAATTAAGTGCAATGAAATCACCTAATGATGAATATTATGCATCCAGCGCTGCGACGTCTTGATTTAAATCTGCTGCTCATTTTTGACGCCATTTATCGGCACTGTTCCGTTCGCCTCGCTGCGGATGAACTGGCGATGAGCACCTCTGCGTTGAGCCACGCACTGTCCCGACTGCGTATTGCGCTCAATGACCCGCTATTTTACCGGGAAGGACACCGGATGTGCCCAAGCGTGTATGCCACCCAGCTCGCGCCCTCTATTGCATCAGCACTGAAATTTCTCAATCAGGAGCTGACTGTACAACCGGCGTTCGTGGCTTGCGAAAGCACGGAGCGGATCCAGATTGCGATTACGGACTTTACCGCGTTGTGCATTTTCCCGACGTTGATGCAGAGGCTGCAGCAGGAAGCGCCTGGCTTGCGCTTTGATTTACGCTATTTGCCACACAGCCCGGCGCTGAACGAACTGTTGGCAGGAGAAGTGGATCTGGCGCTGGGATTCAGTACACCCGACGATATCCGTCACAATGAACTGGACGAGATAAACTGGTTTGAGGATGAGTATGTTGTCATCAGCAATACCCGCCGAACACAGCTGACGCTGGAAGATTATCTTGCCGCACGGCATCTGGTGATAACCCCCTGGAACGAAAAGCAGGGTGTACTGGATTTACGGCTTGAGCAGTTGGGGTATACGCGGCAGATAGCGCTTAAGACGCCATCCATGCTGAGTGCCCCGTTTATCGTTGCGGAAAGTGACCTGCTAATGGCCATCCCCCGTTTTGCTGCTGAGAAGCTGAAACATGCTGCCAGTATTCAGATTTTTTCATTGCCGTTCACCATAAGCCCGTTTGAAGTAAAGATTTACTCGCATAAACGCAGTGGCCAGAGAGGGGCAACCAAATGGCTGAAGACGACACTTCACATGCTGGCGGACGAGTTGCCGCAAAACATTTATGGCCATGCAACTGACAGTCGAATTTGAATGAGGGTAAATGCCATGCTTCTGGAACAGTTGAAAACGCTGGAACGCACGCTTCATGGCAGCAGGCGCAACGATCGTGAATGGCTTGAACAGATACTTCACGACCAGTTCAGGGAAATGACACGATCAGGTGTGTTGATCGATCGTTCGCAGACAATAGAGGCACTTTCTGCCGAAACAGTTATCCCGACCATTCTCAGCAGCGACTTTCAGCTCATTCAAATAAGAGAGGATGTCGCGATATTGCACTACAGGACATTCAATGCGGACGGCGCTCGCCAGACTTTGCGTTCTTCGTGTTGGGAGCGAGCCGGGAGCGGGCAATGGAAACTGGTATTCCATCAGGGGACACCTGAGGCGGGGAGCGGATAAGGTCCCAGGAGCGCACCGCAGAAAACGATTTCTGGATCTCAAGTGGGGAGAGTTAAGCCAGCCGACGGGCTGGCCTGAAATAGCGGCATTACTCCGCACTCATTTTAAGTTTGTGGGGTCGCTTATCGCTCGTAGCAAACCTTGCGGCTTTGATGTCGGTCCGCTTTGTGCCAGATATAGTCATTCACTCCCTGAGAGTTACACTTTTAAGTGACTCAGGGTATGCGCTTATTGATTACGAATATTGTGCCAGAATCATGTGATTTGATGATTGCCGCTTTGCTTTCGAGCCAGTAAGTGCTCCACGTTCGCTAACGAATACTCAGGGCATGCAGAAAAACTGCTGACTATATTTCTTTCGAAGAGCGTGGAATGCATACCAATCCCCGATAAAAAGGAGTTGGTGATGGCTGCGAAAGATCAGTTTGCTGCTCATGTTGGTTTGGACTGGGCGGATAAAAAACACGATGTCTGCGTTCAGTTTAAAAACGGTGATCGCATATTTCATGTGATTGAACATACGCCTGAGGCACTTGATATCTGGCTCAATGAGTTACACCAGAGGGCGAAAGGCAGGATTGCTATTGCCGTTGAGCTGAAGAAAGGCCCGGTGGTGTATGCACTCCAGAAGTACCCATTTGTCACTGTTTTTCCAGTACACGCGTTGTCACTGGCCCGCTACCGACAGGCTTTCTGGCCCAGTGGTGCGAAAGATGATCCGCAGGATGCTGAGCTGGCATTAGACCTGATGCTACGTTATCCCCACAAGATAAAAGCCATTGAAGCCGACAATCCGGATATCCGATTACTCCAGCAATTAGTAGAGCAGCGCCGACTGCTGGTTGAAGACAAGCGTCGCTTTGTTAATCGGCTCATCAATACGCTTAAGCAGTATTACCCCCAGCCCCTGGAATGGTTCTCCCATCGGGGCAGCTCACTGTTCTGCAAGCTAATCATTCGCAGGCCGAGTCTGCAACAACTCAAACGGGCTCGCAGCGATACTGTCCGTCATTTTATGAATGCTAAAGGTGGTCCTGCTGTTGCTTATACCGAACAGCGGGTTGCAAGTATTGCCAGCGCTATTCCCCTGACCACTGATAAAACTGTCATCGAGGCAAATGCATTGATGGCAACAGCACTTGCATCCCAAATCAAACTGGCAGGCGACCTAATCAGAACCTACAACGAACGTATTGAATCCTTATTCGATACGCTTCCGGATGCAAAACTGTTCAAATCACTCCCTGGAATGGGGTCGTGTATGGGCCCTCGGATGCTTGCCGCACTGGGTGATAACCGCGACCGCTTCAACAGCGCATAAGAAATTCAAAACTACGCTGGCATCGCACCAGTAACCGAGCGAAGTGGTCAAAAATCCTAGGTACACTGGCGTTGACAGTGCGCAAAGTTCGTCCGACAGACATTCGTGGAATGGACTGCGAAGACGGTTAACTCAACGTACAGGGCCAGACTTTATTACCAGGGGCAGCGAGAAAAAGGGAAATCTCATCAGTCAGCAATCCGGCTCTGGCGTTTAAATGGATAAGGATCATTTACCGCTGCTGGAAGACCAGAACCTGGTACGACGAAGCGAAATATTTGCTGGCGTTGGAAGCGCGAAAGTCGCCCTTACTGAAGCCATAAAAAGCTTGTCGAATGTCTCAGGGCGTGAAGCGGACATTACATATGCCACCTAAATATATACACTTAACACCATCA
Source organism: Enterobacter sp. R-25 (assembly GCF_049913205.1). NCBI lineage: Bacteria > Pseudomonadati > Pseudomonadota > Gammaproteobacteria > Enterobacterales > Enterobacteriaceae > Enterobacter > Enterobacter sp. R-25. The sequence continues at coordinate 1,182,921 of NZ_CP183982.1, forward strand.
ATGGGTTTAAAAATAAAGAAAATCACTCTATTGCCGATAACATTTATAATTTAAATCTAGAATTGGATGATAAATAAATGTCGACATTGAACACTGAAACTAAAATCAAGATAACTGAATTAATAATGGTCTTTATTGCAACTCTCCCAATGGGAATAGCAAATATTTTGATAACAAAAAGTCAAAACGATGAAAGACTTGCTTTCGAGAGACAAAACGCGCAAAGTATTCTCTCTGTTCAAAATAAAGAGTTATTCATAAAAAGTGCAGAGCAAGGTTTGAATTCACAGAAGCTAGATATTGATTTTTTAAGAACAAGCTATGAAGAATGCCAAAAAGATGGAGAGTTGTCAATTGGGAAAATAAAATCTTATGCTGATGCTTACTATTCTTCTTCAGAAAAGAAAAATATCATGATTGCAAAGGTTCAAACAAACTGCTTATCAAAAAACAATAATAAATCAGTTGATAGCCAAGATAAGCCGAATTACAGCATTGAGCATTACAAGAGTCTTGGGTTCAACTATTTGCAAAATAAAAAATTTCTGGAGGCAGCAGAGTCATTCTCTCAGGCAACTCAAATGACACCCGTAGATGCTTCTTTGTGGAATCAAAAAGCTTATGCACATTTTAGAGCAGGAAATTATACTGATGCAATGAATAGTATTTCTATTGCGCTTAGGATTGGTAGTGATAATGATAAAGTAAGAAAATACATGGCCATTAATGCTGCTAAAATATTATGTGCGAAAGGAGATGTAAATGATGGGAGAAATTACATACAACAATCAATAAATGCCATTCCGGATTTATTGCCAATGGTTAAAAAAGATTTAGAACTGGGGAGTGTTTGTAAAATTGATCTCAGTAAATAAAAATGTTCTAATTGCTTTAAAATAAAGCATTTGTTTTGCTTATTTGTGAAAGTGGATGTAAGTAAAGTCCGCTTCTCGCTCAAAACGGCCATATCAAATGGATGCATGACAGGTTTGGCTGGCATCAAGAAGCGGGCGTTTGAGCATTTGCCCATGTAAACGGTGTCCCTTCAGAGCGCATTTGACTATGTGGATGAGGCCTTTGACGTGTGGCGAACGCTCTCGTCATGCCTGGCAACTGGATATCTCGTGGCTCGAACATAGGGGATTAAACGCCAGGATGAGACAGCAGCAGAGGGCAATAACATCCCTGCTGAGGATCAGCTTTCGCTGGAGCTTGAGGTTTCGCCTGTCGCGACGGAGAGCACTGCAGTGCCCGCCGTCGGGGAACAAGCAAGCATTTCCGGCGATGTGAGGCAAATCCAGAAGGACAACCCTGTATCCCGCTCATCGTCCGTAGGGTCAACGTTCTGGTCAGTCTGCCAGAGAGTGTTCTGCCAGGTGAAAAAGGTGATTCGGGATCAGTGGTGATTGAACTTGTGGCGACGCATTCCCGGTGAGAGAGCCGGATGAGTTCAGAGCCGGATGAAAACGCACCACTGTTTTCAGGACGAAATTTCGATCTGACTGGCGATGAGCGCATCCACTTTAAGCTGTACCGGCGTCAGCAGATCGACACCTATCTCCGGTACATGCAGGAAGACGATGAGGCTGTAGCGCGCTTCAGAATCATAGCGGTTCAGAGCTCGTCGTGTTTTCCACCAGCCCTGGCCCGGGGAAACGGCGAGGTACCCACAGTTAGCCAGCTCTGCCGCAGTGCCTCGCCAGATATCCTGATGCAAAGACCCTTTATGACGCTGTCGGTGCCCCAGGAGCCAGTTTTTGTCGTTTCCCGACGCAGCTAAAACAGCTTCGCTCGTCTCTGCTGCAGCGTTGATTCGTGTCCGAAATGCTTCCAGCCTCTCCGTCGGACGTTTCATGGCAAATCGTAAACGGTGTGAAGGATAGCTGAATTTAGACACTGTTACCTTGGGCTGACGACCAAAGCAGAGTCACGCGCATTTTCATCGGCGTGACCTGTAGGGTAAGCGGTTTGGTTTAGCTGCGAGAAGGACTAATCTTACGCATGATATATGTCATTGGTGTTTGCATGCGAGAATGGGTGTCTGCTTAGGGTAAGAATCGGACAGTAAAAATATCATTTCGTATCGGTCAATTATTAAAAACCAAAATGTATTTTGAAATAAATTAAGGTGATGATATTTTACTGTCATCATATGTTAGTGTTGGAATTTGACTTAAGGGGTAGGAATGTTCATTAAGTTATCAGGATGTTTTCATGCTGTAGGAAATGGCACTTTTTTTACATCAAAAATAAGAGGGGAAGATGGCAGTGAATTCAACTGGGGTCATGATTGTGGCTCTACCAGTCAAAATGTCATAAATAATATAATCAATTCCTCTTGTGTTGAGTTCTCAGACGGTGAGAGTATAGACATGATGGTTATTTCTCATTTTGACGATGACCATGTTAATGGATTGATAGCTTTATTAAGAAAGCATACAATAAAAAGATTAGTGCTTCCCTATAGTGATTGGACTCAGGCTGTTAGGGAAATATCAATAGATGGAATCCGTGGAGTATCACCTTCTGTTGCACTTTTTCAGTTAAACCCGGCGCTGTGGTTAAATAATAACAACCTTTCAAATCGTGTGGAAAAGATAATTTTAGTACAAGGCAATGGTGGACCTGGGAATCCTGATGAACCTAAAATTTCTGACAATCCTCTGATTAATCTTGTTGACCCTTTGATACTCAGGGATGATTCCGATGGTCTAGACGTTTCAGAACAAGAAAGACACATAAATGATGCCAGGGATAATGTGTTTTTTGATTTAGGCAGTCCAATCGATACCAGTGAGGTAAAATTATCGAAAATTAACCACACACAACCTATTTGTGCACTCAATGGTTTTTTTGAGTTTGTATTTTATAATGCTGAAAGGACATTTAAAAAACTCAATCTTGTGTATGAGAAAAATGATGAGTTTTATGCCAGCCAATCTCATATTAAACTTACTGATGCTAAAAAGGATATTCAGCAAACTATTGAGAGTATTAACCTGCACCGAGGTATCAGCTCTAGTATTGATGTAAAATGGCGGGAAAAGTTAAAAAGTTGCTACCAAAAGCATTTTGGTAACACTAGTAAAGCCCAGAACAATATTTCTTTATGTATGTATGCATCACCTAAAATTACCCCAAGTGGTCACAGTTTTATCTTCTGTCAAGATCATGATAGTTATCAACTTCATTCTTCCGGATTAATATTTACTGGGGATATTAATCTAACAACCCCTGTTCTGGATGATTTTGAGTTACATCTGGGAATTGAGCGATGGATGAATTGTGGATTGTTTCAGATCCCTCATCATGGTTCTGCCAGTTGCTGGGAGAAAGGACATTCCAAAAGGATCAAACCTGCTTATTTTGTTCAATGTGCAAGCCCTACATTAAAACATCCCAGTCAGTTTGTATTAGATGATTTGAATGGTGAAAAAAGCATTGTTTATAACGCATCTCGACAAAATTCAGTGCATTTCACATACGATTCCTGGTTGCGTATGTAAGAACAAAATATCGCGAATTGTTAGACAGAAAATTTTTATGGTAATGTTATTGTGTAACGTTACCCGTCTATAATTTAAAGCAGGCTCTGCTCCTTGCTTATTGCAATCCCTTATCCAATTTGTATCAGGAGTAGCTTGTTAAGCTTACTGAATTTTTATTTTAAAAAGATGGATTCAAATAATTGGTACTTTAGGAGATCTCATGGCAATCTTGTTTTGCAATATTGGATGGATGAAACATTACAACGGTATTGATGGTGACTCAATCGAGCGAGGAGGTGAATACAACCAACATTCCACAGGTCATGAAGTCTGTAACTTCAGCAACAATGCTGGCTTTTTATACGGTTATGTACAACCTACTGGCCAAATTAAAATAGATAGGTTGGGAGCCAGTAAAAAAGATGACTATGTAAGTGGCGTATCTGTTGCGTGGACAGCAGGACCTAAAACCGGGGGACAACTGTTATCGGTTGGTATCAGGATGCAACTGTTTTTCGTGATGCTCAGAAGATTGTAAAACCGAATGCGATTCAAAAAAAGAATGGTGTCATAACATTTCGAATTAAGGCTCCCTCTAGTAAGGCGATATTACTTCCAGTCGAACAGCGAGAATTAATGATTCCACGACGCATAAAGGGTGGAATAGGGCAAAGTAACGTTTGGTTCGCAGATAAAGAGGAAAGTCAAGAGATTGTGAACCGCGTTAAATCGCTTATCATTAACGGGGCTTTTCCCGTTTTTCCTGATGTCGATCAAACCAGCTCTTTTCTTGAGGGTAACCCGCGTCTCGTTGCACATTTGCGACGAGAGCGAAACCCTGCAGTTGTTAAAAGCAAGAAAGAAGCTGTTCTCCTTGCCACAGGAAAACTCTGCTGCGAGGCGTGTGGTTTCGATTTCAAAGAGGTATATGGAGCAATTGGCAGCGGATTTTGTAAAGTGCATCACCTTCAGCCGTTGTCCAAAGCTGATGGTGTAGTGAATACAGAACTGACTGATCTGGCAATTGTTTGCTCAAATTGTCACCGTATGATTCATCGAACCGACCCTATGCTTTCTATTTCAAGATTGGTGAAACATCTTCAGTGCAAGCATTGACAATCTGGCGAACCTATACTTATGGTCTGCGTTAAAACTTGTTAAGTATTGCTAACATCTACGATCTGCTCGGTTGAACGATCGTTGTGCATACTTACAGTTGTTACGTCAGCTACGCGCTTAAAGCGACCATATCTAATGGATGTAGGATTTATTATCCACATTTAGGGCGACAATAAGGGGGCTACGTGAATGGCTGGTCCCTGCACGGAAAATTCGTACAACTGTCTGCCTTAACCCTGCAGGCCATTAAAATGTTAAAGACAGCTAATGCGGTAAGGAATTTACCGTCCTCCGTTCAGTGAAACAGCGGTCAGCCCACCTCTGGGGGCCTGATGGCTGAACGGTCGCGGCCCAAAGATGCACACGCCAGTGAAGCGCTGGTAGGTAATACATACTCTGAATTAATGGAAACTGGCGTTACGCATTGGGTCGCTTGGGAACATTCAGGAAGGGGAGTCCATTAAGCATTTGCTCATGGCCATGCAACTTCCCACTCTTGCGCTAATGGCGGGCAGCTTTCATGCCGCTTTCGTCTTACCTGATACGCATGCATCTTTCCCTGAATATCTGACCCATGAAATCCCCTCCATCACGTAGCTTCTGCATTTCCTTGTTGAAATCGAATCCACCCTCGGCAGGGGATGTCCGACGTTCGGCAGGAACTTTACTGGTCCGCATGGCTGTCACGATGAAATGCTGAAGAGTTACCTGCTTCATGACCTGAGCTTCGTCAGGCCGAAGATAGGGAAGCAAACCGAAAACCTGATGTTCGAAGTTTTTCTGTTCTTCTTTGATTTGATCGTCGGGCACGCGCTTTGTCGGACGGCTGTCTTCATACATCAGTTCATACAGGGAGACGTTATTGGGATAGCCCCGATCTGCCCGAAATACAATCTCTGCAGCCAGTGAGGCGCTTTCCTGAAGCTTGAGACAATGCAGCTCTGTTGCCCGGCGTCTGGCTTCCGCAAGCTGCGTATCTTCCACCTCCTGCTTTTTCACATTCAGCATAAAGAAAGCAGATAAGACATTCCCCATCCCGGTCGCAAAGGTAATCAGCAGGGTAAAGATAATGCCCTGAAGCAGTCTTTTTCTGGAAAATTCCTCGTTCATTCTTTCTCTTCCTTAGCCCGTCAGGCCTTTCGACATAAGTAGCACCTATCCCGTTGCCCCCGAAGTTTGCGTGTTGTTACTATCAGGGAAAGGCATCAGCGTTGCATGCTAACGCAACAGCGAAGGTGATGAGCACTGCCATATTTTGCGGCTGAACGTGATGATTCATTACTACACATGATCCACATATCCTTAAGTCAGAGTTGCTATGAGTGCATTCAGCCCATACGCGCTGGCGCTTCATCTAAGTCAGGTTTCCACAGGTGGTACTGTGCATACGTACAGATTCGCTTTATGATAGACTTATCTGTCGAGACTGAAGTGGGAAACGGGATACTGTCTGAATGAGTAAAACCAATAAATTAAAGATCATTGATCTGTTTTGTGGCGCTGGCGGCTTGTCCTGCGGCTTCATGAAAGGGAAGAATGGCGCTCGTTTTGAAAGCGTTCTGGCTCTGGACAATGATAAGGCGGCCATCAGAACGTACAACGCCAACTTTGGCGAGCATGGCATCGTCGCCAACATAGAAGAGTGGATCACGGAAAATACCATGCCTGAAGCGGATATTGTTATCGGTGGGCCGCCGTGTCAGGGGTTCAGTTTACTCAATAAAAACCGGGAAGGGGACCATCGACGCGCGCTCTGGGAACCGTACATGGACATCATTGAGCGATCAGGCGCTTCTGTCTTTGTGATGGAAAATGTCCCGGGTCTGTTAACCAGTGATGAATTCCAGGATATCCGTGAACGTGCGGAGAGTATGGGCTTTTTGCTTCTCAACCCCTCTGTGCTGAATACGGCAGACTATGGTGCCCCCCAGACGCGCAAGCGTGCCATTGCGATCGGCATTAAGAAAGACCGTTTTGTGCTGGGGGGCATCCCTGCTTTCCCGCCTGCGCCGTCGCACCGGCATCCCGATAAAGCCGGAGATCTGCCAGCCTGGCTGACGGTCAGAGAATTGATCGGTGATTTACCGGAGCCGGTTGGTACAGAAGTACGCGATCTGCCTCCGCCTTTAGATCTGCATTTTGGGCGAAACCCGACAGCACTGTCTCAGGAGCGTTATCGCGCTGTGCCGGTCGGCGGGAACCGTTTCGACTTACAAAAGAACAGACCCGATATTACGCCTGCCTGCTGGATCAAAAAAACGTCCGGCGGTACGGATTTGTTTGGCCGGTTGTGGTGGGAACGTCCTTCCGTAACGATCCGCACCGAGTTCTTCAAACCCGAGAAAGGGCGTTATCTGCATCCGGAATCACACCGCCCAATTACGCACCGGGAAGCGGCGCGCCTGATGAGTTTCCCGGATGATTTTGTTTTCCTTGGGTCAAAAACCGAGATCGCGCGTCAGATTGGAAACGCGGTTCCGCCCGTGTTTGCACAAAAGATTGCGACCTATGTGCTTACTTTAATGGAATATCAGATTCAACATGGCGAGAAGATCGAAGAAGAGCGAACCGGAAACGCTGCGTAAGCAGCTCCTGGCGTTAATTACCGATTTTGAACACAAGCTCGCAGAGGACTCCCTGCGGGAACAGGTTCTTTCTCTCATCCCGGCCAATCATCTGCTGCGGGATCTCGGCAGCTCTCTGATGCATGAGGAGGGCTGTAATTCGGCACGCGACCGCATTCTGGCATATCTCCTCAAATATCCTCGCGTCATCATTCATGGGGACGAACTGATGGTGGTGGCCGGGATAAGTGAATATGCGCGTCGGATAAGAGAGCTCCGGGTTCAGTTTGGCTGGTCCGTCTTAAGCGGTACCACGCTTAAGGAAATGATTGAACAGGATGAGATAACGCTGGAAGAACTTCAGGCCCGCACAATGACCGTCCTCAAAACGGATGTCTATGCACTGATGGCGACGGAGCAGGACAGGGAGGCCGCCCTGCGATGGAATGAGGCCAATGTTCTGCGGCGAAGTAAGCTTTCGACGAAAGACAAAATTCTCTCCTATCTGCGTAAAAACGTTGGTCGCCCGGTAACTGGCGAAGAGTTACGTTATCTTGCAAACGACAGTAAGGAATGGGCCCGCCGTACACGCGAGCTGCGAACCGAAGAGGGCTGGCCAATTGCCACCAGGAACTCAGGCCGACCGGAGCTTGAAGTGGGAGCCTATCTGCTCGAGGAAGATCGTCAGGCGGAGGTTCATGACCGGAAAATCCCTGACCCGGTGCGCGTAGCTGTCCTCGAGCGCGATCATCACGCCTGCCGGAACTGTGGCTGGTCGCACGCCCGTAAAACAGCAAATGACCCCCGAACGTTCCTTGAACTGCATCATATTGAGCATCATGCTGACGGCGGTGAAAATACGCTGGATAACTTAATTACGCTCTGTAATGTCTGCCATGATGACGTTCACCGCCGTAAAGTGTCGGGGGATGCGCTTTTACACCTATTGAAGGGAGCCTGACATTCGCGGGTGTTAGCGTAATTTGTTACGGGCAGGTCATTCATTTGCGTAGCTGGAGTAACGTGCTTGCCGGATTTTGCTATTCAATCCCCGGGGGCCTGCAATCAGTCGCTCGCGACTTTCAATAGTGCTCTGATTGCAGGTTGTTCCTCGGTCCCTCATCTTCGCAATTCAGAGTAAACGAAAGGCTGATATGTGCAGGGTTACTACCCAGGTCATTCATAACGTAAAGCTCCGGAGCTATCTCCCATATCGTGGCCGGCCGCCATCAGTTGTTTGCACCGCAGGCCCTTCTCGGAGACGTCGACGGTTCGGTTGAAGATCAGCTGATGGCAGTGGGAACATTACTGCTGCGCACGCTGTTGAGACCCGACGTAAGTAGCGTCGAAGCCATGGTCATGGCCGACAAGACGAATCAAAAGTCGTTAAGCAAACTCCATTATGAAGCCGGGCCCGCTCATGTCATCGCTCAAATCGAAGCCCTTCTACGTCAGTTGCACGCGAAGGGGCTGCTGAAGGTTCCCGATCCTCTTCAGTCCGCTCGCTTGTTTGCCGCGCCTTTCAAAGGCTCCGACCTTCTAATTATCGCATGCTTCGATGAGGCCAGAGCAGGGGACAACAACGAAATCGAATCATATTGTCGATCGGCCATCGGCATGTTCATCGCTGCGCACGGTGGCACCCAGGAGGCGATAACGCGGCTGTGATCTTGCCCGATATTCCCGCTCACGTCTTGGTCGCAGCGTAAAGCCAAGGTGTGATGCATCTTCGCGTCTTAAAGCCACCTAAATGTCCGGGATGGCCGCCCCGCGCTCATAAGGGACAACCATCCTCAAATCTCCCATATTGCAGGAGATTTGAGGATGAACACTTACCGTGGAACAAAGACCGTATCGTCGTCCAAAAAGACCACTTCAGATATCTCATATCTGGAGGATCCGAATCCGGCTGGAACTGAAAGGTAAGACGCGCGATTTGGCTCTGTTGAATATGGCTTTGGACAGAAAGTGCTGTGATCCGGTAAAACTCAAAGTATCTGATGTTGCATATGGTAGCTCTGTTTCAAGCAGAGCAATGGACCGTGGGTTCAGAAATCATCATCGACGGCGGCGTTTCAATCTAAGCCACCAAAATAAGATTTACAATTCATCAAGCCCGCCACCTTTTATGGCGGCGGGCTGGTATTTTACCCGGAGGTTGAGATGTCTACCCATGACCTGACACAGATTAGCCACCCACTTCATAACCATCATACAATTTTTACGATGGTTTAACTCTCTGCTTGAATGTGACCAGCTCAGTCTGAGCACCTTAGACACCCAAAACCACTGAGCAGGCTCAGACCAGATTTTAGGCTTTGAGATAAGAATGTCACCCGGAGTGAAGAGTGGTGAAGAGTCACGCTCTAAACGAACACCGCTTAAGCTATTGAAATTTATTACACAAATAGCAAAGGTGAATAGGGTGAATACTTTTCTACAAAATGATTTTTCTATGGTATGTGTTCAACGTTCTGCTCAGAAGAATGATCTCATCCAAATTACTTGTGTATGGGAAGGATTTTTTGTTAAATTTACAATAAAAACATATAATTAAGTTGTTTTCATTAATCCTGTGCTGGGTAAAGCTATGTCGTTGATTTTTAAGTATAGAAAGCTATATGACTCTGAAACTATGGAGTTGGATAAATACACGCTAGATATATTGATGAATAATCGAATATTTTTTTCAAAGGCAGAAAATTTTAATGATCCGTATGACTTTTTACCCACAATTAATTTAGCTCCTGAGAAAATCGAACGATATTGCAATGAAGTATTACCGATTGAAGTTGGAGAAGGTTTTAAGAAGGCTATAGCTTCCACTTCTGAGCAAGCAATTGAAAAGCTGTTTATTGAAAAATTTAGAGATGATTTCGCAGTATTTTGTGCTACGAGAGATCATAAGAATTTTTTAATGTGGTCTCATTACGGTGATAATCATAAAGGAATATGTATCGCATTAAAAACACATAAAAATATCGAAAATAATGACGTGTTGCATGTGGAAACAGACCAGTTTAAAAAAGTCAGAGCTAGGAGTAATGAGACATGCTTTCCATTGTTTCCGGTACGGTATAGTAATGTGCGACCACCACAATTCGATTTTGTAGAAAATGTTATTGATAAAAAAGTGCCTGATTTCATATTGACCAAGTCAAAAGTTTGGGAGTATGAGGATGAAGTTCGTGCAGTTATGTTGATCACTAATACAGATACCCAGTTGGTAAAATTAAAGAAAAACCAAATTGCTGAAGTATTTATTGGAAGTCAAGTACCGCAAGAAATAAAAGATAAGTTAATTGAAAAGCTTAAAGGTAAAGGCATTATTATTAACGAAATGAGGTTGTCTCCAACTACGTATGATTTAAGAACGATCGAGATAATAACAAGGTTAGATTGTGAAGGCATTTTGAAACTAATTGAGTATGGTGTCGAAGACACCTAACAAATAATTTAAGAGTGATTCAGCAATCTTGGCATTTTTGGTTTGGGGTGATTTGAGTGTTATAGTAATCAAATTGAGTTTCGTGGTTGCGTGCTTCACACCTTAATTGGGCGTTAATGTCCGCTTTTCGCTCAAAGCGGACCTTCCGTTCCCAGCAGCCTTTATCCTTGAACTCCTTCCTGCCGTATCTCCTTCGCCCTTCCATACGAATAATCAACTCAGATCCGACTTTAGCTTTTTTCGGATCTGCACAGAAAAAGTGAGAAAATCACATATCCATGGCCTATGCAGATGCCATGAATCTGCATAGGTGTAACATGCGCAAATCCTTAACATCTGCAAAAGTTCAGGAGAAAATCATGCGAACCGTATTGATGCTTAAAAACGGCAATAACCGTGCTATTCGTCTGCCCCACGATCTGGATTTTGAGAGGGTAGCGAGCTGGAGATCGTTCGGGGTGGGGACAACGCCATTCTGCGTCCCGTCCGGCCGACCCTGGGCCCGTTCGCCAGCCTGGAAAAGGCTGAGGCTGCATTAAAAATGTACCTTTGCCAGGCTGGGTGTATTTCCTTTATCAACAAGATGCACAGAAAATATTTATACCAAAGGCTTTTTTACTTTCACACCTGAAGAAATTTCAACAAACTGAATCAGTTGCTGGAGTACGTTCCAGATCTCTTCCTGCCGTGCTGAAAGAATGGTCCACCCCAGGATATCCCCTTTTTGAAGAGCTTCGCCCGGTTTCTTCATAAATTCAAAAGACTGAATATAACTGGTCAGGTTTTTTGGTAGGATTTTGCCTCTCCCATTTAGCACTGTAGCACTTTGTTCCGCCTTAAAGAAAAACGAAACAGCTTTCCTGCCCTGGAAAACCGACTCTGCTTTTGGTTCAGCACATTGAGAAATATCTATCAGATGTTCAAACATACTATTTCCGGTTGCAAGCTCATACAGTAACGGAATTGTACGCCCCCCGAGCCTTCCGTTAACTTCTACTATTGCAGGGCCGGAATTAGTGTAAATCATTTCGATATGAAAAATACCGTTATCGAGCCCAATTTTACGCAGTGCTGACATTGCCAGTTCAAAACATGCTTGCTCCTCGGCCTTATTAAGAGAAGAAGGCATAACACTCCCCAGTTCAATGACATTATCTCTCGCACAACGAATTCTGCTTGTTACCATAAATGGATAATAATCATTACCTTTGCGTCCAATCTCTACGGAAATCAGAGGTCCTGTAAGATATTTCTCTACCAGAAAACCACGATTAAAAAAATCGGTATAGGAAGAGGGTAATTCGCGGATTTCTTCCTCAATATCATTAATAAGGGTGTTGATCTGTGTACGCTCCTTAATAATGTATGCTAGGCGGCTTGAAGCTGATGTAACAGGTTTGACAATTACCGGCAATTCAACTGACGCCAGAACAGAAGGAAGTTCATTATAATCATTTTCATGGATCACCCAAGGGGCATTTTTATCTGTTCCTTTAAGGATTTGGCGTGATATTAATTTATTTTTAGTTGCCTTAACCGCATCCACACTGCTGAATGGAACTTTGATATGCTCGGCTGCACAGGCGGCAGCTTCTAATGAAAAATCATCGATACAGATAAGTGCGTCAACCGGCTGACTGACATTTAAAACTTCAACAGCATCTTTGACAATCTCTGGTGTATGTGTATTAGGCAGTTCAATAACATTATGGAGACGACGAAGAACATCGTCCGTTCTGGGGGAATCCCAGTCCCGTATATAAGCGAGGTTACGAAAGTAACTGACTTTGTAATTCTTTTTCAGTAACTTATCTAATAGCTCAATGCCACTGAATTCAGAGCTATTGATAACTACAATATGTTTCATGATTAACCTCAATAATAGAAAAATGGTACTTGATGATAGTCATTTGAAATTGTGATGAAGGTATTTTTTAGAAATTCCCGTATTCACATTCCCTGACACCTGGCGTTCGAATGGTTAAGTCCACGATAGTTTCATCACGCCCTGATAAAATATATAAACACTGAAACTCATCAGTGTCATAACTGAAAGATAGCGGATAGCAATTTCTACCGGCTGGCCATTTGCTTCATTTTTTAAAAAAATACCTGAACAAAGCCAGAAGACTGATGCGGTTAACAATACCAAAGTAAAGCACATTAAAGTTTCATAGTATAAGTACAGATCATCAGTGATTTTTACCGGAAAAATTACTGTTCCAAAAATAAACGATTTAGGATTAAGAAAAGTTGTGAAAAATATTTTTTTTGAATTAATAATTAGCTTCATTGAGTTTTGTGTACGCCCTGAAAACCATAACTTTAGCGAAAGCACAAAAAGATACAACGAGCATATCAATCGAGAGACGACATCTATCCACACATTAGAACTAAAAAAAAATCCTGCAGCAACAGACCACAGAGTAATACTCATGATATAACCACACCATTCTGATAGCACCAAAGATGGTGCCTTATTGAAACCGTTGTTATACCCGGAATTTAAAATCAAGATATTTGTCGGCCCAGGTATGAATAGTAACGAAGCACAGGATAAGAAAAATAAGCTATGCATATTTTCTCCAGTCTTTTAATGACACTGCAATCAGAATAAAACCTATTGTCGCGGCAAAAGCAATGACCATAAATATTGATCCAGAGCTGATATTATCAACAAACCACCCTGTTGTAGCCGGATTGATTGCAGCCCCCAGACCGGTTAGCATTTGCAATGAAAAAAGACCTGCTTTGTTCGTATTTGTCTTTAGAGAATCAAGCATCAGGTACTGGGCCGGGTTAAGAAGGACTTCTCCCAGTGAGAAGAATATCATGCCTACAATCCACTGTGTTAAACGCTCCCCAGCGCCTGCGAAAATCAGCACGCCAATAATTACGCCACAACTACCAATAAAGGAACTTAAACCAATATTATCTTTAGACACTTTTGAACCTAAAGGAATCTGAAATAAAATAACAAAAAGTGCATTTGTTACCATCAGCCACGTAATAATTTGGTAAGTCGTTTCCCGGTCAAATTTTACAGTGAGCACTTGTGTTATACTTGATGAAAATCGGCCATAACAAAAAGAATAAATAAACCCAGCAAGAATAATCAAACATAAAGTAGTATTAGAGTGATTTTTATGGCTTCTCTCAACCGAAGCGGACTGAATATCTTCTTTTATTCGCCCGTCCACAATTATTCCCACTGTGTATAAAATGAATGATGTAGCGATCAAAACTCCTATCGCTCCGGAGATCCAGAACACTATTCGACCATCAAGGCTTGATAAAAGACCTCCCAGTAAAGGTCCAATAATCCATCCAATATTTATCATTGTGTAATTTATCGAAAATAACCGAGATTTGTTAATTTCATCAGCTTCTGAAATCGCAAGCTTAAGAACTATGCTGTATAAAGAATATGCAATATTTAACAATGCATAAAATAATATTATCAAAACTGGATTCTTGAACTCAGACATGGCAATATTACTGGCACTGAATATCAGCATAGCTAGGATAATACTGTTTTTGTAGTTCAGAACCTTTATCACCTTCCCACAGAAAGGTGAGCAGAACAGCCCTAGCATTATACCAGCTGTAATAATATAACCGGTTTCATCAATTCCCAGTCCTCTTTGTACATGCAAAAATACAACAAGAAAAGGTAATGTTATCCCCCTAGCTACAGTCAGGATTAACGAGGTGAAAAAAAGGCAGCGGTATGGATTATTCAACCTGCTGATTCCGATAATATAGAGTAGGTTTGTTTTCATTTGCGTAAAGTTCAGATATCACTAGTTTTAATGCCCAATAGGGGACGTTTCGATAACGATATCCTTGATTCTTACTCTTTCAGGAGAGTTAACAAGCCAGAGCATCAATGAGGAAATATCCCCAGGTTGGAGTATAGAATCTCTGTCTCTCAGACATCCCCCGTTAATAGCCATCGGAGTGTTGATCCATCCTGGACATAAAACTGTAAAACGAATTTTATTAAGCGCAGGATCTGACGATAAGGCTGACATATAAAGCTGTAACCCTGCTTTAGACGCCCCATAAATACCCTTATCAGCGAAGCCTATTTTTCCCGCTCTTGAGGAAAGGCAGATCACCAACGGTGCATTCGCTCTCAAAAGCAATGGCAGCAAGTCATTTATGACAAAAACAGGTCCCAGCAGATTACTGTTAATTACATCATGTATTTCGTTTTCTGTTGCCCCTGTGGTTTTATTACAGGTGATCCCTGCTGCAAGTATCAGCAAATCCAAATAGCCGAACTCTGCTATTCGGTCACGGATATGCCTGACATCATCTGTAGCCTGAATGTCGGCACAGATAGTATGGAGCTTGTTTTTGTACTGCTCCAATCTGGCGACAAGCCTCCCCAGTTTGTGACGGTCACGACCTACCGCAATGACCCGGAATCCGTTCTCCAGCAAGTCATCAACACTTTTCTGCCCGACTCCCCCCGTCGCACCGATAACCAGTGCGACGCGGTCTGCGGAAGTATTCTGGGTGTTAGTCGTTCTGGTGAAGAACGGCATTTACTCCTCCCCATACACTGCTGTCAGTAGTCAGCACTTCAACACTACCAGTCATACTGTTACGTCGGAACAGGAGATTGTTTTTGCCTGACAAATTGCGAGCATAATCGACGGAACCGTCCGGCAGCGTCACTTTCGTACCTGACGTTACATATAACCCGGCCTCCACAATGCAGGAATCTCCCAGAGAGATCCCTATCCCTGCATTAGCCCCCAGTAATGAGTCTTTACCTATCTGATTTTTCTGTTTACCGCCGCCAGAGAGGGTTCCCATGATTGAGGCTCCTGCGCCGACATCACTTCCATCACCGACGGTAACCCCCGGAGTGATCCTTCCCTCAACCATGCATTTTCCTAAAGTACCTGCATTAAAGTTGATAAAACCTTCATGCATTACAGTCGTTCCCTGGGATATGTAGGCTCCCAGACGAACGCGGTCAGCATCAGCTATACGCACGCCTGAAGGAACCACGTAGTCAACCATCCTTGGAAATTTATCAACACTGAATACGGTAAGTTGATGATCATCATCCGCAATAAGGTGACGTAAACGTTGTACATATTCCGGGAAAACCGGGCCGGCACTCGTCCAGGCTACATTCGGAAGGTGCTGAAAAATTCCGTCCAGATTTATTTCGTTCGGTTTGTATTCACGGGATGAAAGAAGATGCAAACGGAGATATGCATCTTCTGTTGACGTGATATCCTTTGATATGTCTGTCTCAATTTCAAAGGATTCGCATCGTATAATTTTGTATTTAACGGCAAGGCAGGAACGCTTATTCATATCTCCGGTTGGATAATAAGCGTCAATCGTCTTACCACTGTTGATATCTATGTATCGATTTCCCGTTCTCTTAATGCTATACGTAATCATTTTTTGGCCTCTGAGATTGTTCTGACCACAGTACCTTTTTGTATATCAAAGTGTTTTCCATTGCCAGCAATCATTTTGTTAACCAGAACTGAAACATCGCCCCCCGTTTTATCGGAATTCACCTGATTATACCGAGAGTTTACATCTATAAAGCGCATTACAAATGCGCGACGTGATAACTGAATACCCGGTAAAAAACGATTGCTTTTGTGGAATACGTCTTTATCGAATGCAATTGCATCGCCGGGAGCAAGGCGATAACGTACCGATTCGCTGTCGAATAAGTTACGAGCAAACCCTGAAATGTAAAGAGATTCACTGAAAAGGTGTGGGATCTTTTCCTGAATAAATGGATAAAGCTCTTTAAATTTTTTTTGTTCCTCAGTTCTGAATCTCGGTCCAAGCACGGTTTTAAATATTGCAGGTATTTTATACTTCCCCTCAGTCAGCGATTTGGTTACTTTTGATTGTAATTTGTAAAACTCATGGCCAGAGAATGCCTGTGTGGAAAGGAGACTCATCCCACCATCCTGCTTTTCCGGATCAACATCATCAAGAGCAATCCAAATAGAGAAAGCCCTGTCTTCCGGGTAGATATATTTGAAACTGGTTACACCGATATGCCAGTCAAAACCAACAGAGTTACTGTCCGTTTCAAAAATTATCCCATCAGTAAATACACAGTCCTGATAACCTAGTTTTTTAACAAGTTCAGAAAATTTTTCCGTACGTATAAAAGACAGGATTTTTTCATCTTCTATCGCGACATTATATGTATTTCTTTTGAATGAATCAAAGGCACTATTGCTTTTCGTCTGATTGTTAATATCACGAAGATACTCTACCATTTCTTTTGAGATCAACTCCCTAACATCCGTAAATCCATGCTGAAGATAATAATCAGCATCAACACGGGTATTATTTCCAAATAAAGAAACTGTTGTTAAATCGTTATTTTTCATAATTAACTCCATGTATGTTAGTTCGAAAGCATCCCGACTAGGTCGGATTTGTTTAAATTAAGAGCATTCAGATAGTTATGATAATAATCAAGGCCATCTGTATTCACCTTCAGGGCCTGTAGCATTTGAGTAATCTGGTTGACATAGTCCCGAGTGACCATAAAATTTTCGCCAGATATTTCAGCAAACCAACCCATCGTTAATAACCCAGGATAGTCCTCCTGAATCATACGGCCTGTTTTAAGAGAATTGAGTGATTTTTCTGACAATGAGCGATAGATACTTTTTGTGCTCTTTGCCATTTCGAGGAAAGTAGGTTGCTGAGGAAGCCCATATTGTTCAGTCAACATAGTGGTAAAAAGCCGCGTCTCAGCCCCGTAAGAACGAGCGAGTGCAACACGCTCATGATCAAGTGCATCAATCAGACCGGCATTTTCCTCATGAACACCATCACTATAATGAAGGTATTGAGTTCCTGAAGCTGTCTTTGTGAGATTTGTTTTATCCAGGGCGACAGCAAGATGAATAATGTAACCCAGTGGATCAAACTGCAAATCCAAAGGTCTTACTTGTTCAAACTGATGTTGATTATCAGGTACGGACGGTCCGGAGAACAACTGAATGACACAATTCATAGCTTCATCAGGTTTTTCACTGAGTGTAGCGACTCGAGTGACGTTTTTCCTTTTAAACTCGATGATGTTATCAATACACCTGGTTCCGTAGAAACTGTCTTCCACCATCAGCAAATGCAATTTATTCAACCGCGAGCTTTTACGCCATTTGTCCATAAGGCAGAGTTGTCCACCCTGGCCTGCCCGAACAAACGTTATAGTAGCTCCCGGATTTATTGGGCAAGCTTCAAGATATTCAATCAGCATCTTACGTAATAATGGAATATCCGGTACAGTAACAATAACTGCAACTGCACTTTGCATCAGATATCTGATGTCGTGATTTATCGCATGGACGTTCTGAGAAGGAAATATTGTTTCATTTACTTCCCCTGTCATGATGTTCTCACATCTGAATGACTTTTTCCCTGAGTTTTGCAGAAACAGATGATTTCCGTAGTGCATCAAAACCAGATGGGGGTCAAGGTTTGTTTCATTTCTTCTCAGGAACATGTCTACCGCAAGTGTCGACCCCACATGGCCGCCACCAATAATAATTACGTTTTCCATCATACAACCCTGTATGTAGTATTGCCTTAGTTTCGAATGGATATCATGGTGTTACCAGAAAATGAATCAACGACTTTCTGTGACACGACATAGGAACGTAATAAAAGGCGCTGGATATTGTCTGACGTAAAAATATCACGACCATGAACAGCATAATTATTAGGAATGATTAAAGCTTCCCCTTTCTGAATACTGTGACCATTTTCGCGTCCTGCCTGAAGCGCAATTGTAGCCAATTTGTCCAGTAATTCATCAGCCTGCTTGTACAAGGTCTCACTTAGACCAAGTGCTGGTTTAATGTTAGAGAAGTTAAGTTTAATCTTGATTCTCCCATTTAGTTCCTGTTCTATAACTTTCATTTTCCTTATTTCTTCATTGGGCCACAATAATTTACTACCGGCACGCATTTCAAATATTTCACTTTGTAGAATAGATAATTCTTCATTCGTAAAATATTCCACCAACTGTGCAGAAGTGGCCAGAAGGGTTTTAGGTATGTCGCCATTCGCTATATGAGGTACCAGTACCAGATACTCGGGTCTGCACCTGTCTGATGCAAAACATAGATCATTATGCATCGAGAGCAATTCAGAACTACTACTCAACTCTCTGGAAGTCAGGGTAGGGCGAATATCAGTTACGTAACTTTGATTATAATCAGAGTATGCAACACATCTGCCAATTGACTCACCCAATATCAGAAGGAGAATTTTACTTAATTCGATATTTTCAAATTCAGGCAGATTTCGGATAAGCAAAGGGGCATGAAAGTCGAAGGCTTTCGCTATTCTTCCACCTGTAAGATTATCCTTTATCTCTTTAATTCTGGAAAGATAACGACTCTGAATTTGACCGGGGCATTCACTGTGAATACCTCGCACCACCAACGACAGTTCATCTTTTTCATTTTCATTTAAAGATATAGCTGAATAATTAAAAACATCCATATTGAACTCACATTTGATTATCTGGATAACACTCAGATTAAAAATGGTTATTGACATTATTTTCAAATAGCTAATTGTAAGTAAATATTAATAAAATAAGTAATTAACTATTCTTAAAAAGAATAAGTGATTTTAGGTTCATGAACATTATTATCTATAAGCAGAAAATTCTTTAATGTCAGGATGAGAATATTTTCATATTGAAATTTTTCCTTTTCACTGTCTTTTTATCTCCCTCAACCCATCTGGTAGCAGCACTTCATTGAATTGTCAAAATAGTTAAGGATTAATATAAAATGTAAAAAATGTGTAAATAAACGACGGTTTTTTGTAAGTCACCGTCTCTCCTATGACGTACTACAGGGATTGCGAATGGGAGGGCGGTCCGGATTCTGCCCCTGCTCCCGCGCGGCCCACCAGATGCGCTGTTTTCAGCAAGCGGGCAGCGTTTTGTTTCGGCAGAAATGTTTACTCTCAGGGGATACCAATGCCGGTAACTGGGGGAGAAGAGAAAACGGAGAGTGGGTTCTCTTTGACTGGGAAAGGTTTGGCACGGGCAGTCCGGCTATCGACCTCGCCCCGCTGGTAAAGGGGATGGCCTCCAGGCATAGCATTTTACAGCTTGCGGAGCGTTACAGCGTGCATTATCCGCATATGCCTGCCCGACAGCTAGCGACGGAAATAACCCTTACTAAAGCATGGATTGTGTCAGAAGTGGTGTCCCTGCTCTATGACCGAAATAAAACAGATTTTGAGCTGTACCTGAACTGGTACAGAGAAACGCTTCCCGGCTGGCTGGACGAGGCTATCTCAGTACTTTAACCTTTCGTCTGCATGGGATTTTTATATTATTAAGGCCGAAATACTGGCTTACAGACCAGCTGAATTTCGGCCCTTAAGCTCTGGCCTTAGTGCGCCGTGATATACGGCTCCTTGACGAACTCCGCCAGCAGCCAGACCATATCATGTAGCAGACCGGTCAGCTCTTTTGCCACGTTTGCAGGCAATGTTCCGCCCATTACCGCCTGCGTTAACGCCAGCGCATAGTCCACCTGGAGCGACGTATCCTGCCAGCAGTCCGGAACGCAGGAGACAATCTTCTCTCCTGCAATCAGCTGTTCGACCAGATAAGGCGGGAGGGCAGAATCACAACGCGCGCGAAGGCGTTTAAGGACTGCCAGCAAACGCGTGCACAGTGTTGCATGAGTGACCGCATCGTCGGTTTCTACCAGCACGCTTACATATGCGGTGCAGGCATCGGCCAGTTCGAAGAGATCTGCAGATTCAGGCAGTTGTAGATGAATCAGATGGTGTATAGCGCTTTCTTCAGAGAGCGCGTAAGACAGGGAAGGGATAGTTGTCATGTGATTTTCCATTTTAAAAAAACTCCAGACCATCCAATAAGTTCCTACGCTCATGGGTGGTAGCGCTGACGGAGGTAGGAATACCGCACACGACAAAAACGGCCAACCTTTCGGTTGCTCCGCCAGCGCGACCGTAGTGTAACGGGATGAGCGCTGCCGCGACAAAATAATTGTCGTATCGTGATATGCGGGTTCCTACGCCCGGTTGCGGATGTGCCGCAACGCAGGCACTTTACGGCCGGGAGGAGAGTAAGAAAAGCAGTAACCCTGAATTACACAAGGTTACTTGCAGGTTTGCGAGGCGGCTTCCAGAAAGGCCTTAGCGGGCGCAAGCAACGCCGCGCCATTACCCTTCACTCAGCATCGCAAGAAACCGTTTCACCGTCCGCGAACGTTCAAAACGCCGCCAGCACAGCGCGATATCGGTATAAAGCTCCGGTGATGTCAGCGCATGGTAGGTCACATTGGGGGGCGAAATGGCGGCCATCGACTTCGGCACCAGGGCGAACCCGCCGCCAGCGGACACCATGCTCAGGGAAGAGGAAAGTTGCGAAGACTGCAGCGTGTGCTGCACGTCAATTCCGGCCCGCTCGCAGCAGCCGTAAACGCGATCGTACAGCCCTGGCGCGACCTCCTGCGGGAACAAAACGACCGGCGTATCCCGAAGTTGCTCCAGCGCCAGCGATCCACACTTCGCCAGTGGATGGTCGCGATGCAGCGCCACAACCATCGGCTCACGGTCGAGAATTTTTAGCTCAAACGCTTTGCTGCTCTCACACGGCAGACGCACGAACGCGATATCCAGCTCACCCTCCGCCAGCATCGCCGTCAGCGAAGACATATTGGCTTCCACCTGGTGCACTCTCACCGCCATGTTCTGCAGCTGATACTGGCGAATAAGGGTGAAGATTTTGGGGTGAAAGGCGTCTGAACTGGTGATCCCAATCGACAGACTGCCGTTCAGCCCGCGGGCAATGCCCCGGGCTTTCTCCAGCGCGGCGTCGCTCAGCGCCAGGATCTTACAGGCGTCCTCATAGAAGGCTTCTCCCGCTTCAGTTAGCTCCACGCCTCGCGTCAGGCGTCTGAATAACGGCGTGCCCACTTCTTCCTCGAGCCGTTTAATCTGCTGACTCAGAGGAGGCTGTGAAATACCCAGCGCTTTGGCCGCTTTGGTGAAGTGTCGCTCACGTGCAACGGCGACAAAATACCGCAGATAACGAAGTTCCATATCAAAAACGTCTCAAACCAGCATGGATTCTATATTGGAACTCTATGCTGAATCGGGTCAACATTTATTTAACCTTTCTAAATAAAGTTGAAGAGGACGAGCATGATGGTGCATTCATCTGCATGCGACTGTGAGGCCAGTTTGTGCGAGACCCTGCGTGGGTTTTCTGCCCAGCATCCTGACAGCGTGATCTATCAGACATCGCTAATGAGCGCCCTGTTAAGCGGCGTGTACGAGGGGGATACCACTATCGCCGATCTGCTTGCGCACGGCGATTTTGGTCTGGGTACGTTCAACGAGCTGGATGGCGAAATGATTGCCTTCAGCAGCCAGGTGTATCAGCTGCGCGCCGACGGGAGTGCCCGTGCCGCGAAGCCGGAGCAAAAAACACCGTTTGCGGTGATGACCTGGTTCCAGCCGCAGTATCGCAAAACCTTCGATGCGCCGGTCAGCCGTCAGCAGATCCACGACGTGATCGACCAGCAAATCCCCTCCGATAACCTGTTCTGTGCGTTACGCATCGACGGTAATTTCCGCCACGCCCACACCCGTACCGTTCCACGTCAGAAGCCGCCATACCGTGCCATGACCGACGTGCTGGACGACCAGCCGGTGTTCCGCTTTAACCAGCGAGAAGGGGTACTGGTCGGGTTCCGCACGCCGCAGCATATGCAGGGCATTAACGTCGCGGGATATCACGAACATTTTATCACCGACGATCGTCAGGGCGGCGGGCATCTGCTCGACTACCAGCTGGAGAGCGGCGTGCTGACCTTCGGTGAAATTCACAAACTGATGATCGACCTGCCTGCCGACAGCGCATTTTTACAGGCCAACCTTCACCCCAGCAACCTTGATGCTGCAATCCGTTCCGTCGAAAACTAACAGGAGAACCACCGTGAACAGTGATAAACAGGCACGTCAGTGGGCGCATGGCGCCGATATGGTCGTAGGCCAGCTGGAAGCGCAGGGCGTGAAGCAGGTTTTCGGTATTCCGGGTGCAAAAATCGACAAAGTGTTTGATTCCTTGCTCGATTCCTCCATCGAAATCATTCCCGTGCGCCACGAAGCGAACGCGGCGTTTATGGCCGCGGCGGTAGGGCGCCTGACCGGCAAGGCCGGTGTTGCGCTGGTCACCTCCGGACCGGGCTGCTCGAACCTGATCACCGGGATTGCCACCGCCAACAGTGAGGGCGATCCGGTGGTCGCGCTGGGCGGTGCCGTGAAGCGGGCAGATAAAGCGAAGCTGGTGCATCAGAGCATGGACACGGTCGCCATGTTCAGCCCGGTGACGAAATACGCCGTAGAGGTGAGTTCACCGGATGCGATTGCCGAAGTAGTCTCGAACGCGTTTCGCGCTGCCGAGCACGGCAGGCCCGGGGGCGCGTTCGTCAGCCTGCCGCAGGATATTGTCGACCAGCCCGCCACGGGCGCGATTTTGCCGGGCAGCAGTACTGCCAAAATGGGGCCGGCACCGGAGTCCGCCATTAACGATGTGGCGAAGCTTATCGAAAAAGCCAAGAATCCGGTCATTTTACTGGGCCTGATGGCCAGCCAGCCTGCCAACAGCGCCGCGCTGCGTAAGCTGCTGGAGAAAAGCCGCATCCCGGTCACCAGTACCTATCAGGCGGCCGGGGCGGTGAATCAGGAACATTTCACCCGCTTTGCCGGACGTGTCGGCCTCTTTAACAACCAGGCAGGCGACAGATTGCTGCATCTGGCGGATCTGATTATCTGCATCGGTTACAGCCCGGTGGAATACGAACCGTCCATGTGGAACAGCGGCGACGCCACGCTGGTGCATATCGATGTGCTGCCCGCCTATGAAGAACGCAATTATGTGCCTGACCTCGAGCTGGTGGGGGACATCGCCGAAACGCTGAACCTGCTCGCCAGCCGGATCGCCCACAAGCTGGAGCTCAGCGCGCGCGCGTCAGAAATCCTGGTCGATCGTCAGCATCAACGGGATCTGCTCGATCGCCGTGGCGCCTCGCTTAATCAGTTTGCCCTGCATCCGCTGCGCATCGTGCGGGCCATGCAGGACATCGTCAATAACGACGTTACGCTCACCGTTGATATGGGGAGCTTCCACATCTGGATCGCCCGCTATCTCTATAGCTTCCGCGCACGTCAGGTCATGATCTCTAACGGTCAGCAGACCATGGGCGTTGCACTGCCGTGGGCGATTGGTGCGTGGCTGGTCAATCCTGGACGCAAGGTGGTCTCGGTGTCCGGTGACGGCGGCTTCCTGCAGTCGAGCATGGAGCTGGAAACCGCCGTGCGTCTTAACGCCAATGTGCTGCACATCATCTGGGTAGACAACGCCTACAACATGGTGGCGATCCAGGAAGAGAAAAAATACCAGCGCCTTTCCGGCGTAGAGTTCGGCCCGGTCGATTTCAAAGTCTATGCCGATGCCTTTGGGGCGAAAGGCTTTGCCGTCGAGAGCGCGGATGCGCTGGAGCCTACGCTGCGTGCTGCAATGGATGTCGATGGCCCGGCCGTGGTCGCCATTCCCGTCGACTATAGCGATAACCCGCTGCTGATGGGCCAGCTCCATCTCAGCCAGATTTTGTGAATCAATATAAGGACAGAGAAATGCAAAAAGTTGCTCTCGTAACAGGCTCAGGCCAGGGGATTGGTAAAGCGATTGCGCTTCGCCTGGTGAAAGACGGTTTTGCCGTCGCCATCGCGGATTACAACGAAGAGACGGCAAAAGCCGTTGCCGATGAGATCACCCGCAATGGGGGGAAGGCCGTCGCCGTGAAGGTGGATGTCTCCAGCCGCGAGCAGGTGTTTGCAGCGGTGGAAAAAGCCCGCACTGCGCTGGGCGGTTTCAACGTGATCGTCAACAATGCCGGGATCGCGCCTTCCACGCCAATTGAGTCGATCACCCCGGAAATTGTCGACAAAGTTTACAACATCAACGTCAAAGGGGTTATCTGGGGTATCCAGGCCGCCATTGACGCCTTCCGTAAAGAAGGGCACGGCGGCAAGATCATCAACGCCTGTTCACAGGCAGGCCATACCGGGAACCCTGAACTGGCGGTCTACAGTTCCAGTAAGTTTGCGGTACGCGGGTTAACCCAGACGGCGGCACGTGACCTTGCGCCATTAGGGATCACCGTTAACGCTTACTGCCCGGGCATCGTCAAAACGCCGATGTGGGCGGAAATTGACCGCCAGGTCTCCGAAGCAGCGGGTAAACCGCTCGGCTACGGCACTGAAACGTTTGCCAAACGCATTACGCTTGGCAGATTGTCCGAACCCGAAGATGTGGCCGCCTGCGTCTCTTATCTCGCCGGGCCAGATTCCGACTACATGACCGGTCAGTCCCTGTTGATTGACGGTGGTATGGTGTTCAACTAAATACTAATAAGCTCTGACATGAGTTTTCCCCTGCCCCCGTGCAGGGGCTTTTTTTTGTCTCCTCAGCCATTGTGGATTACACTGCGCGCTGCAAAACTTTAGTCTTAGAGATCTGACAGGCGGTAACAGCGATGAACGGTACAATCACAACGTGGTTTAAAGATAAAGGCTTTGGATTTATCAAAGATGAAAACGGTGACAACCGCTATTTTCATGTGATTAAGGTCGCCAACCCTGATCTGATTAAGAAAGACGCAGCGGTGACCTTCGAGCCCACAACCAACAACAAAGGCCTTTCCGCCTATGCGGTGAAGGTGATCCCGGAAAGCAAACACCTCTATATCGCAGGCGAGCGCGTGAAGCTCACCTCGATCAAATCGTTTGTGGTGTTCAGCGAAGAAGAGCCAGCAGATACCGGCATCGATAAAGAGAACGCGGTACTGTCCGTGGGGCTGCTGATGAACAACATCAAACCCAAGTCTGACAAAAAACCGGGTGAAATGCGCACGGTGAAGAAGCTGGCTATCACCACCTTCCAGAATACGACGATGATCTTCACGGAAGATGAGATCGACATCGACGCTACGGTGAAGCTGCTGAAATAATGCTTTGCCGGGTAGGACGACGTCTTACCCGGCGTACCGCTGTCATCCTGGCGTGCAAACGCCACTCCCTCCCGTTTTCCCGAGCAGGCGATACGCCGCGTCTCTTTTCGTCTGCTTTTTAACCTGCTATAACAAAACCCTTATCCTTCCGGGAGTCAACGCCGTGCCCGAGCTTAATCAACATGGTCAAACTGTTAACGATATCGTCCCCGACTGGAAATGCGCCCGTGCGTTAACCCGCACTCCGCTCGTCGGTCAGTATTGTCGTCTTGAGCCGCTGGATGCCGAACGCCACGCCGCGGATTTGTATGAGGCCTATGCGCTGGGGGACGACAGCGACTGGACGTGGCTTGTCAGCACCCAGCCCGTGAGCGTTGAAGACACCGCAGAATGGGTCCTTGGCAAAGTACTGGATGATGAACTGGTGCCGTACGCCGTCATCGATTTACGTACCGGGCAAGCGGTGGGGCTGGTGAGCTATATGGCAATAGAGCGCATGCAAGGGTCGGTGGAGATCGGCCACGTCACCTGGTCACGCAAGATGAAAGGCTCCCGCCTTGGCACGGAAACCGTATGGCTGCTGCTCAGGAATGCATTCGAGCATGGCTATCGTCGGCTGGAGTGGAAGTGCGATTCAATGAACACTGCCTCGCGTAATGCGGCGGAAAGGCTGGGGTTTGTCTGGGAAGGCCGGCTGCGTCAGAAGCTGGTGCGCAAAGGGCGCAACCGCGACAGCGACATGCTGTCAATCATTGATGGCGAATGGCCACAGCGGGATGCCGAACTCCGCGCCTGGCTGGCTGAAGCGAATTTTGACGGGGAAGGGCGGCAGCGTAAAAAGCTGGAGGCGTTTCGTCTGTAAAATATGCCCCTCACCCGTTGGGAGAGGGGCTGCTTAGCAAACTGCGTTACAGGCGAACCGGTGCACCGTTGGCGACATAATATGCCGCGGTACTCTTCGCCAGCGGCTCGCGTCCGCGAATGGCATCGGCAATTTTCTCGCCAATCATGATGGTGGTGGCGTTCAGGTTGCCGGTGATGATCTGCGGCATAATGGACGCATCCACCACGCGTAATCCTTCCAGCCCATGAACGCGACCTTCGCCGTCGACCACGGCCATTTCGTCATACCCCATCTTACAGGTGCCGCACGGGTGGAAGGCGGTTTCAGCGTGGTTACGCACAAACTCGTCCAGCTGTTCGTCGGTCTGGCACTCAATGCCCGGGCTGATTTCCCGTCCACGGTATTTATCCAGCGCCGGCTGGTGCATGATCTCACGGGTGATGCGGATCGCATCGCGAAACTCCTGCCAGTCCTGTTCGTGGGACATATAGTTGAACAGGATCGCCGGATGCTGATGCGGATCGCGTGATTTAATCCGTACATGCCCGCGGCTTGGTGAGCGCATGGAGCCAACGTGGCACTGGAAACCGTGCTCTTTGACCGCGTTCGACCCGTTGTAGTTAATGGCGACCGGCAGGAAGTGGTATTGAATATTCGGCCATTCAAACTCCTCGCGGCTGCGGATAAACCCGCCCGCTTCAAAGTGGTTGCTCGCTCCCACGCCGGTGCCGCCAAACAGCCACTCCGCGCCAATCTTCGGCTGGTTCCACCACTGCAGGGCAGGGTAGAGAGAGACCGGCTCTTTGCACTCGTACTGCAGGTACATCTCTAAGTGATCCTGCAGGTTTTCACCCACACCCGGGAGGTCATGTACCAGCGGGATGTCAAACTGCTTCAGCAGTTCCGCGTTACCCACGCCGGAGCGCTGCAGGATCTGCGGAGAGGCAATCGCCCCGGCGCACAGCAGCACCTCTTTGCTGGCCGTCGCTTTTGACGGAATCGTGCTCTCGCCTTCCAGCCACTCGACGCCTGTCGCGCGTTTGCCGTCAAAAATTATGTGATCGGTCATGGCATGGGTGCGAATGGTCAGATTCGGGCGTGATTTCGCCTGATCCAGATAGCCGCGTGCGGTACTGGCGCGACGGCCCTGCGGCGTCACGGTTCTGTCCATCGGACCGAAGCCTTCCTGCTGATAGCCGTTAAGGTCGTCAGTACGCGGGTAGCCCGCCTGCACACCGGCTTCTACCATCGCTTCAAACAGCGGGTTTACGCCGGGTTTAGAGGTGGTCACGCTCACCGGGCCGTCGTCGCCGTGGTAGTCGTTTGGCCCCACGTCACGGGTCTCTGCCTTACGGTAGTAGGGCAGGCAGTTGAGATAGCTCCAGTGTTCCAGACCCGGCTCAGTTGCCCAGTTGTCCAGATCCATCGCGTTACCGCGGATGTAGCACATACCGTTGATCAGGGATGAGCCGCCCAGCCCTTTGCCGCGACCGCACTCCATACGGCGGTTGTTCATGTGCGGCTCGGGCTCGGTTTCATACGCCCAGTTGTAACGCTTGCCCTGCAAGGGAAACGCCAGCGCGGCAGGCATCTGGGTGCGGAAGTCAAAACGGTAATCCGGGCCGCCCGCTTCTAGCAGCAGAACGGTGGTATTGGGATCTTCCGTCAGTCGTGTTGCCAGTACGTTGCCGGCAGAGCCGGCACCAATAATGATGTAGTCAAATTGCAAAAAAACCTCCCGGTTAAAATATGGACTGGAATTTACCCATCTCAACCTGGATGGACTTCACCTGGGTATAACTCTGGAGCGTCATTACGCCGTTCTCGCGGCCAATGCCGGAGTGTTTGTAGCCACCAACCGGCATCTCTGCCGCGGATTCACCCCAGGTGTTGATCCAGCAGATACCCGCTTCAAGCTGGTGGATCGCGCTGTGCGCGCGGTTCAGGTCGGCAGTCACGATGCCCGCCGCCAGACCGTAATCGGTGTCGTTGGCGCGACGAATCACCTCTTCGTCGGTTTCGTACGTGAGGATCGACATCACCGGCCCGAAGATCTCTTCGCGCACGATGGTCATCTCATCGGTGCAGTCGGTGAACACGGTGGGAGCCACCCACGCGCCGTTGTCAAAGGCTTCGCCTTTCAGCACATCGCCACCGCACAGCACACGCGCGCCTTCTTCTTTGCCTTTGGCGATATAGCGCAGCACGTTTTCGCGGTGCGGGAAGCTCACCAGTGGGCCAAAGTTGGTGCGTTCATCGAACAGATCGCCCGCGCGAATACGTGCCACGCGCTCAACAATTTTCTGCTCAAACGCGGCTTTGAATTTCGCCGGCACGAACACGCGGGTGCCGTTGGTGCATACCTGTCCGGAGCTGAAGAAGTTGGCCATCATGGCGATGTCCGCCGCGAGATCCAGGTCGGCATCGTCGAAAATAACCAGCGGGGATTTCCCGCCCAGCTCCATCGTCACCTCTTTCAGGGACGAGGCCGCCGAATTGGCCATCACTTTTTTGCCGCTGGCAACGCCGCCGGTGAAGGAGACTTTGGCGATGCCCGGGTGCTCGGTCAGGAACTGACCGGTTTCTGCGCCCACGCCCGGCAGAACGTTAAACACGCCGTCCGGCAGACCCGCTTCGGTGTAGATCTCGGCAAGCTTCAGGGCGGTGAGGGGCGTCACTTCGCTCGGTTTGAAGATCATCGCGTTACCTGCGGCCAGCGCTGGCGCGGATTTCCACAGGGCGATCTGGATCGGGTAGTTCCACGCGCCAATGCCCGCGACCACGCCCAGCGGTTCACGACGGGTATAGACAAATGAGGTATCGCGCAGGGGGATCTGGCTGCCTTCCAGCGCCGGGATCAGCCCTGCGTAGTACTCCAGCACGTCCGCGCCGGTGACGATATCAACGGTGCTGGTTTCTGAGTACGCTTTGCCGGTGTCGAGGGTTTCCAGCTTCGCCAGCTCGTCGTTACGCTCACGAAGAATGTCTACCGCACGGCGCAGAATGCGCGAGCGCTCCATGGCGGTCATCGCCGCCCAGATTTTTTGCCCGCGCTGCGCGCTTTCTACGGCGCGATCGACATCCTCGCGCCCGGCGGCCTGAACGGTCGCCAGGACTTCACCGTTGGCCGGGTTGATGGTCTCGAAGGTGCGACCGCTGGTGGCCGATGTATAACCACCATTGATATAAAGCTGCTGTTCTGCCATTCGGGACATAAATTCTCCTCGGTTAATCGGTCGGTAAATGCTGGCTAATAAAGTGGCTGGTGAGCGACTGGGCCAGGGTTTTATCCAGCGGTTTGCCACTCAACGCGGCGCGCAGCCACAGCCCGTCAATCAGCGCCGCGAGCCCGTAACCTGCCTCCTGTGCCTGTTCGCGCGGCAGCTCGCGGCGGAACTCATACACCAGGTTCGACAGCAGACGGCGGCTGCTCACCTGCTGCAGACGGTAGAGCATTGGCTGATGCATGCTGCTCGCCCAGAAGGCCAGCCAGGCTTTCATTGCCGCGCCGCTGATCTGGGTTTCATCAAAATTGCCGCCGACAATCGCCTGCAGACGCTGCTCTGCGCTGCCGTGCGGTAAGGCATGCAAACGGTTCAATACCGCGTCGCGCAGCTGGCCGGTAATGTCGCGCATGGTCGCTTCCAGCAGGCCATTTTTGTCCTTGAAATAGTGACTGATGATCCCCGTGGAAACGCCCGCCCGACGGGCGATCTGCGCGATGGTCGCGTCATGCATTCCCACTTCATTTATTGCTTCCAGCGTGGCGTCGATCAGTTGCCTGCGCCGGATTGGCTGCATCCCCACTTTGGGCATTTTTGCCACTCCATTCATCAGCGTTGGTTAACCATTAAAGCGGTTTTTGATTGGACGTTCAATATAAAATGTGTCTTAATTGTTGCGGTTTTGGATTTCAATAGTTACAAAAAAAAGTGGGGATACTGGATGACAGATCTTTCGCAAGACAGAGAAAAGGACAAAATCAATCCGGTTGTTTTTTATACATCCGCAGGACTGATTTTGTTGTTTTCCCTGATGACGATCTTCTTTAGCGATTTTTCTGCCGAGTGGATTGGGCGCACCCTGAACTGGGTGTCGAAGACCTTCGGCTGGTACTACTTGCTGGCGGCGACGCTCTATATCGTCTTCGTCGTCTGCATCGCCTGCTCGCGCTTTGGCTCGGTAAAGCTCGGGCCGGAACAGTCAAAACCCGAGTTCAGCCTGCTGAGCTGGGCCGCGATGCTGTTTGCCGCGGGCATTGGTATTGACCTGATGTTCTTCTCCGTGGCGGAACCGGTCACGCAATATATGCAGCCACCGGAAGGGGCGGGGCAGACGATGGAGGCCGCGCGACAGGCAATGGTCTGGACATTGTTCCACTACGGCTTAACCGGTTGGTCGATGTATGCCCTGATGGGGATGGCGCTCGGATACTTTAGCTATCGTTATAATTTACCCCTCACGATCCGCTCCGCGCTCTATCCGATTTTCGGTAAAAAAATTAACGGACCGATTGGGCACACCGTGGATATTGCGGCGGTGATTGGCACCATCTTTGGGATCGCCACCACGCTCGGTATCGGCGTGGTGCAGCTCAACTACGGTCTGAGCGTGCTGTTTGATATCCCGGATTCCATGGCGGCCAAAGCGGCGCTGATCGCGCTGTCGGTGATTATCGCTACCATTTCGGTTACCTCCGGCGTGGACAAGGGCATTCGCGTGCTTTCTGAGCTGAACGTCGCGCTGGCGCTGGGGCTGATCCTCTTCGTGCTGTTTATGGGCGATACGTCATTCCTGCTCAATGCGTTAGTGCTGAACGTGGGTGATTACGTGAACCGCTTTATGGGTATGACGTTGAACAGCTTCGCCTTTGACCGCCCGGTCGAGTGGATGAACAACTGGACGTTGTTCTTCTGGGCGTGGTGGGTCGCGTGGTCGCCGTTTGTTGGACTGTTCCTGGCGCGTATTTCGCGTGGACGCACCATTCGTCAGTTTGTGATGGGCACGCTGATTATCCCATTCACCTTTACGCTGCTGTGGCTGTCGGTGTTCGGCAACAGCGCGCTGCACGAGATCATTCACGGCAATGCGACGTTTGCGCAGGAAGCGATGGTGCATCCGGAGCGGGGGTTCTACAGCCTGCTGGCGCAGTATCCGGCGTTTACCTTTAGCGCCTCTGTTGCGACCATTACCGGCCTGCTGTTTTACGTCACCTCGGCGGATTCCGGCGCGCTGGTGCTGGGGAACTTCACCTCGAAGCTCAAGGACATCAACAGCGATGCTCCCAACTGGCTGCGCATCTTCTGGTCTGTCGCCATTGGCCTGCTGACCCTGGGCATGCTGATGACCAACGGTATTTCTGCCCTGCAGAACACCACGGTGATCATGGGTCTGCCGTTCAGTTTCGTGATCTTCTTCGTGATGGCCGGGCTGTATAAATCTCTCAAGGTGGAAGATTACCGCCGCGTCAGCGCCAGCCGCGACACCGCGCCACGCCCGATGGGTGCGCAGGACAGACTGAGCTGGAAAAAGCGGTTGTCACGCCTGATGAACTATCCGGGCACGCGCTACACCAAACAGATGATGGAAACGGTCTGCTTCCCGGCGATGGAAGAGGTGGCGCAGGAGCTGAAGCTGCGTGGTGCGTATGTTGAACTGAAAAACCTGCCGCCGGATGACGGTGAGACTCTGGGACACCTGGATCTGCTGGTGCATATGGGCGACGAACAAAACTTTGTCTACCAGATTTGGCCACAGCAGTATTCGGTGCCCGGATTTACCTATCGCGCACGCAGTGGGAAATCAACGTATTACCGCCTTGAGACGTTCCTGCTGGAAGGGAGCCAGGGGAATGACCTGATGGATTACAGTAAGGAACAGGTAATTACGGACATACTGGATCAGTATGAGCGGCACCTGAACTTTATTCACCTCCATCGCGAGGCGCCGGGGAATAGCGTGATGTTCCCGGATGTTTGAGCGGGATAACTAAGTGAATAAAGCGGTATCCTGGAGCAGGGTACCGCTTTTTTTAATGGCGTGGCACATTCGTGCTGCGCAATATTAATGATTCTGAAAATGAATACCGGTTTTCCATATAAAGAAACTCACAGTGTCGACTAATTTTGAATCAGCTTCTGCGTAGGTGGCCGCATTGTGTCCTCCTTGACTGTAAGCTAATACCAGCACCGGAACATTCCACGGTTTGTTTATTGTCTGCAATCGGGCTGCGAATTTTGCTGTCTGCCAGGGGGAGACACGTTGGTCATGCAGGCCGACCGTTAACAACACCGGGGGATAGCGTTTACCTGGAACCAGATGCTGATAAGCGTCTATTTTTAACAAATTGAGCATACCTGATTCTGTAAAAGGTGAACCCAACTCTTCAAAATTCATCTCGCCTATTGGAATTTTATCCAGTCTACTGGTATTAAGTATTCCGACGTCTATCGCCACAGCTGAAAATAGTTCTGGGCGAAGCGTCATTGCCATACCCATTATAATCCCCCCCGCGCTCTCACCACTGATCACCAATTTTGACGGTGAGGTGTATTTATTATCAACGAGATATTCAGCGCAACGAATAAAATCATTAATAGAATTTTCTTTCTTATTCGCTCTACCTCCTTCATGCCATGCTGGACCCAGTTCACCTCCTCCTCGAACATGCGCGATTGCGATGGCTCCGCCTTGTTCAAGCCAGAGCAAGCGGGAAATATCAAATTCAGGAAGGGTACTTACTCCATAAGCGCCGTAAGCTGTCAACCAGATGGGGGTGGCACCATTGTGTTCAATCCCTTTATGATGAATTAAAGTTAACGGAACGCGGACGTTATCTGCTGTGAGAACCCATATTTCTTCCGTCACATAGTCTGTAAAGGATTGTTTTACCGGTGATATTAAATTCGTATCTCTGATGCGATTATTGACCGGGTTATACTGGAAAATAGCAGGTTGCGTGAGCCAACTCTGTCGGGTGAAGAGGATATCCTTGCGGTTATTGCTGGCGAAGATTGCACTCACATTTTCATCTGCTGGTGCTGGAATGAACTGGTGTTTATTCGGGTCTTCAAAAGGAATACGTACGAATTTATTGGTACCAGAGTCATGGTATGCAATATAAAGTGAATCCCGACTGGTGGTTAGCTGGGTGAGCTCACCATTTGCCCAGCTCATCACATGCTCTCGTTTTGAAGTAGGAGTACTCAGATCGACTCTTGAGATATCGTAACCTGATGATGAATTCATGTTAGCAAAATAAATCCACTTTCCAGAGCAAACAAAGGCAGAAACATTCTCATCAACATCAATGATTTTGGCCCAGTGTAATATTCCGTTGAGTGCGGGAGCGTTTTTTGCTGAAAAAAGATAGCCGCCATAACCGCTGATTGATTTCGAAAAATAAACGATGAGATATGCAGAGTCGGGGGATGCAAACAAATTAACGTTTTCACATTTCTTCTGTGTCAATTCCGGGAGAGTATGCCAGTCAAAAGTCATAACATCATTTTGGCTCCCTAAATGATGGTAGTAGACTTTTCCGCATGTTTGTCGCCCGGTATCATGAGTTGTATCGTTAAGACTGTAATAAAATGACTGGTTATCCGCTGCCCAGACAACATTAGGATAGCGAACCGCGGAAATTTCATCTTTTAATACGACACCATCCGCAACTCTGATGACATTTATTGCCGTAGTTTCAGTACCATTTTTCGATAATCCAAAAGCCACATAGTGACCGTCTGGAGATGGGCTAAAAAAATTAATCCCATATCCGACGGGAGGGGTAATAACCACTCGTTCAGGTTTTCCCTTTTGTTGCACAAAAAGCCGCAGATAAGGATGTTCAGTTGTCGATCGTAGGTAGAAACGACGATCGCCCGCATCATAGATATCAGATAGAGTTGGTTCTGTGTTAACCAGTATGCTTAGTCTTTTCGCCAGTGCATTTCGCCAGGGGAGGGTGTGTAATATTTTAACCGCCTGGTCTGATTGATGGCTTAGCCAACGAGCTGTCTGTTGTCCGTCGGTTTCCATCCAGCGATAAGGATCTACGTTGTTGTCAACATCAGCGTTTCTCCCATGGGCATGAGTGAAAAAAACGCAGCCAAGCAAAATGACTATTATGAATAATGTCGGTTTTATACTCAGTCTTACGCAATTTTTCATTCAGAGTGCAGTCCATGCTGTTCTGTCTGTGGCATTAATCGAATCACACGCTCAACAGATGCGATGGTTGATTGTCTGTGAGCAATGATTATTCGGGTGATGTTTAGCTTTTTGATAGCCTGATTAACATACGTTTCACTCTCTTCGTCCAAGGCACTGGTTGCTTCATCCATAAATAATATCCCGGGTTTACGATAAAGTGCGCGGGCAATAAAGATGCGTTGTTTCTGTCCTCCAGACAACCCCTCACCAAGTTCTCCAACTAATGTATCGTATCCCATGGGCATTTTTACAATAGCACCATGGATAAAGCTTGCGCGAGCGCACTCTTCCATCCATTCGTAATCGGCATTTTCATCGAAGCCACAAATATTTTCTCTAATTGAACCAGAAAATAACTTATCATCCTGCATTACGCACCCGATTATTTTGCGGTAATTGTTTAAACCAAGTTGTTGAATGTCATTACCATCGATCATTACTGAACCTGTCTGCGGTTCAAACAATCCACAAAGAACCCTCATAAGCGTTGTTTTACCTGCACCTGACGGGCCTGTAATTGCCACACTTTCTCCAGCTAAAACCTGGAAAGAAAGACCACGAAAGACAGCGGCCGAATGGTCATCATATCGGTAGCTTAATGCATTTATTTCTAGGGCTACAGGTTTCATCGTGTTTAATATTTCTATATCGGGCTTTTTCTTTTCTTGAGTATTAAGTGCAATATCTGCCACACGTTCATTATGAAGGTGCATCATGCGCAACTTAGTCAGGAAATTAGTTAATGACCAAATTCTGTCGGCAAATTGTTCTCTGAATACACCGAAAGCGATGAACATCCCAATTGTTATATCGTTATCTATAATGAGTCTTGAACCCAGCCATAGCATTGCTATCTGCTCGCAAGCAGTGATAAGGGAGTTTACGCCACCAAAAAGCAAATCCATTTTGGTGATTTTTATTTCAGTGTTAATTGTGTCAATTTCCAGGTTCAGCCAGTGGATGCTTCTTCTTTCACTAAAACCTTGCATTTTAATGGTCGCTATACCGTACAACGTTTCCATGAAATAAGATCGGGTTCGGGCGTCTCTAACGAGAATTTCCTCCGATAATTCGCGGTAGGTACTGTACGTCATAAGACGGATGAGGACATACAGAGCAGTAAAACACATAACAACGCCTGTGAGCCAGCCGCCATAAAGTGCCATCATAATGACAACACCGATCAACATCGTTCCATCGATGAGTGCTCCAACGATACTACTGGTAAAGGTTTCCCGAAGAGTGTTCAACGATCCAAAGCGCGACTGAATGTCACCTAACTTGCGTCGCTCAAAATAACTCAAAGGTAGCCGCAGTAAATGTGAAAATAACCCGGATTGCCACTGAACATTGATGAGCGTAGTCATTAATAATGAAGACCATGAACGCAGTGCGCTCAATGCCAGGCGTAAGAAAGTAAAGAGTAACAGACCAATACAAATCAGTGTCAGTAAGCCCACATCTGCAGCGGGAATAGCATGATCCAGTGCAAGCTGAGTACCTATCGGGATAAGAAGATTTATGGATTCAATAATGAGCGAATAGAAAAATATTTTCGCTAGCGTACCCTTAAGACCATGTACCTTTGCTGCAAGGGCTTTGAGGCTGAAGTGGTGACTTTCTTGCTCTTCGGTAAATGTACTTCCAGGCCATACTTCGAGTGCTATGCCCGTGAAGTATTGAGACATTTCCTCGAGATTTATTGTTCTACGGCCTCTGGCAGGGTCGTGTAGGATCACTCGATTTTGTTTCACACCGACCAGAACTACAAAATGGTTAAAATCCCAATGTAAGATGCAGGGGATCTTAAGCGAGTTGAGTTCATGAAGTTCCAGGGATAAACAGCGAGATGCAAGTCCTAATTGTTCAGCAATTTCTTTCATTCCTGCCAGTGTTGTCCCACGTGCAGATAGGTTGAATTGTTGTCGCAAGGAGATGAGATTGCTATTTTTTCCATAGTGATTACAAATCATCGCAAGACATGCCAAACCGCATTCTGAGGATTCCGTTTGATGAACTAGTGGAACCCGAGAACGCAGATGAAGATCGAGTTGTCCGAGAAGCGTTTTAAAAGCACGTTTACTCATTTATCGGGCCCTCTATGCTATTTTTCATATCGTAGAAGGGGGAAAGCATCCACTGATAGATCTTCCTTTTTTCCAGAAATAAGGTGCTTTGAGCTTGCATTCCATTACCCAAGCTCAGACGTTTACCCGCGTACGCAATATTTTGTCTGTCAGGTTTGATAATAACTTTGTAGTAGGGTGCAGCTGAAGATGAGGCCACTTTAAGCGCCCCTTGATAGGTTTGCATTTCCTGTGGGGAGGCTGGGGAACGTGAGATGACAGAAATTGCTCCGCCAAACATACCGAATTTTTGAGCAGGAAAGGCTTCATAGCGGATGTTCACGCGGTCTCCAGCATTAAGATAGGGGACTGCGTCATTCGGTACCCAAATGACAAGAGAGAAATGATCGATATTGTATGGGATGATTTGTAGCAGACTGTCGCCCGGCTTGATCATCTGCCCGACGGTGACGCTAAGGGAATCTACCCTCCCGTTAGCCATGGCTCGGATAATAATAGCGCCTCCAGCATCAATACTCAGACGTTCTTTTTGCAATTCATAGCGCTGAAGTTCCATTTGATGAATCTGGTTATCAAATTCAGCGGCCTGCGTCTGAATTTGACTCTCCAGTGTTGTCACCTGCAACGCGTTTTGGTCACTCTGGGCAGACAGGTTAATCATGTTATTCTGTCGTTCGTAGTATAAGGCTATCTGATTAATCAGCTGATCCTGAGTAATAAGACCACGCGCCTGATAATGCCGGTAGTTCTCCATGTTAGTTTTCATTACATGGAGGCCTTCCTGGGCTTGGGTGATAATATCTGAGGAACGTTTGAGAGCAGCGCTATATTGTTCTTTTTGTTTTTTGAGCATCTCAAGAGTGTTTTTTTTATTTTCCTGGAGAAGAGACATGATTTGAGATATACGTGTCAGCTGGTTGTCAACATCCATACGCTGATTATCGCTGACAACACCGCTACGTGTGCTTTTACTAACATCGATCATGTAAATAGCATCACCTACTTTGAGCAGTTGACCTTCTTTGACAAATTGTTTAACTACCACCCCCTGAACACTGGCGTAAACGTTAGATGAACGAGGATAGGTGGTTATTTCTCCCACTACAGTTATTCTTCTCGTATAGGTGAACGTTAGGACGAAGGTTAGAAAAGCAATAACAAAAAAAACAGATAGCCCTGCAACCAACCAAACAGGGATCCCAGGCAGTAATATGGCTCTTCCTTGCCATCTCAATTTTTTGTGATCAACCGCTTTTTGGCGATACACGCACTTTTTCCTTTTTTTAAAAGATTTCGTGATTTTGTGTGGTTCACCAGGTGACAATTTTAAGTCAATTGCACCTGGTTATTCTGCATATCCAGGGGTATCGTGTTTTTTCCTGCATATGTAATTTGCTTTGCTGCGCTTCGGTAATACTATTTCTTCGACGACTCAACCATCCCTACCGTTACGGCCATCGTGTCCACCGGGACCACCTTTACCGCCTTTGCCCCCTTTCCCTCCAGGGCCACCATTTCCACCATCACCTCCGTTCCCGCCTCGTCCCCCGTTAC
This sequence comes from Enterobacter sp. R-25, assembly GCF_049913205.1. Classification (NCBI taxonomy): domain Bacteria; kingdom Pseudomonadati; phylum Pseudomonadota; class Gammaproteobacteria; order Enterobacterales; family Enterobacteriaceae; genus Enterobacter; species Enterobacter sp. R-25. The sequence continues at coordinate 1,221,325 of NZ_CP183982.1, forward strand.
CGCCATTACCACCATTTCCAGAACCACAGGTTCCTCCATTACCTCCGCGGCCGCCATTACCGCCTGCGCCCCCGTTACCTCCACTTCCACCATCGCATTGCGAACCCCCAGAAATACCTTCACTCTCTGATTTCAGTAGTTCTCGCATTTTTACTCCTGATAAAATAATGCATCACGCACAACGACCCGCCATGACAAACTTACAGCGGGTCGTCGTTTTGGCTTTTAATGATGGCTATCGACGACCGCCATTATTGCCACCGCCGCAGCTTCCGCCGTTACCCCCATTACCGCCATTACCGCCGCGGCCACCATTACCGCCATTGCCGCCATTACAGGTACCACCATTACCACCACTATTGCCATTGCCGTTGCCACTGTGATTACCGTTCCCATTACCGGCACCAATACCGCCGGCCACAATACTCATTTCATTTTGATTTAATTCACGCATTAGACTTTCCTTAGTTATATGAAGTTAAAGTAAAACAGCCTTAACATAATGTTCCTGAAGTAAAGAAAATGGAAATGACTTATTTCATCTTTCACGGTTTTTTTATCTTTGGGTTTTTGATCTACCTCTAAGTTTCGTTGCGTAATTCTGTTATGGAAAGCATGGTGGCGAGTTGTGGATTATGTTCTAAAATTAAATTGGTTTTATCTAACTATTAAAAGTAGTAGGAAGGAATAGATTCTCTTAACATTTGCACTCAAGGGGTGTATGTTTCCCACATCGAGATAGGTTGTGAGATGCTATATTTTTTATGCATGATTTTAGGCGTGATAAAGCTGCAAGGATATTTTTTTGTGGTTGGGTTTTATATTAATAATTGTTTTATTTTCAGTAATGATATTTTATCAAAAGAGTAGGGTGTTGAATTTTTCGGATAAAAAGTCAAAACTATTCCTGAACGACGAGCAACGTGCATACGCTTTCGTCCATAATTTGCCATGCCAGGTTAAAACACAATCCCTCGTAATAACACCCTATGGGTTGGGCAAGTTTTAATACCAGCGTGTTCTCATTCAATGCACTGACCCGTGCGCATTCAAATCCCATATATTCCCTCACTACAGGAAAAAGCGCTTTAAACAGGCTCTCTTTGGCGCTGAATGCGAGCGTCAATGTAAGCGCGAAAGGCTTGCCCGACTGCAAAAGGCGTGTTTCTTCCTGTGCGTCGATGACACCTTCCTTTATTTCGTGAGCTTCGTTTTCGGAAAGAATGGCTTCCAGATCAATGCCGATTAGCGTATGCGGATAGCGCGCAACCACCGCCATCGCCTGTGTACCGCTGTGGGTAATGCTGCCAGTGATGCCTTCCGGCCAGAGGGGTTCCCCGCTGGGACCGATGCCGGGAACGGCGCGTTCGTTAATCGCTCTGAGTGCGTGGGCGGCGGCGAGGCGACCGGCAAGGTGTTCGGTTTTTCGTTTTCGTCCGGCGTCGGTTAGCTGGGCCTGGTGAGGAAGCCAGAGGAGGTCGGCGTTGGTAAAGGTGGTAGGATCGAAGGTAATTTGATGGACCGTGGTTCCGGCAAGACGAAATGTGGAGTGGGTGGTACGCATGTTTTCTCGTCCTGACGTTGAGGAATAGTGCGGCCTGATGCCTTCACCCCGCTCCTCTCCTGCCGGGAGAGGGAGACATTCAGCCCCTCTCCCGGCAGGAGAGGGGAGGCAGAGCCTGCCTTAGAAGTGCGTGTTCACGCTCATAAACCAGGTTCGGCCCGGCTCATTATAGGTGTATGCACCCGCGCCGTACATATAGGCACCGGTTGTGGCGTTGCCGGTGGTCTGGGCATTACCCGCGCGCCACTGGCGTTTATCAAAGACGTTATCCACGCCGCCGGTCAGGCTGACGTTTTTGGTCACGTCCCAGGTCGCACTCAGGCCAACGATGCTGTACGGGCTGACTTCGTCTTTCTCAGACCCGGTCACCGGCTGGCCTTTGTAGTTGTACTTCTTCGGCTGCTGCTTGCCGTACCAGGTGAAGGTCGACTGCAGCGACACATCCTGATGTACCTGCCAGCTCAGGGTTGAGTTCAGCGTGTACTCCGGGATGATCGACAGACGGTCTCCGGTCTCCTTGTTCTTACTTTGCAGCATATAGGTGATGTTGTTGGTCCAGTTGATCGTGTCGCTGACCGGCACGTTCAGGGAGCCTTCCAGACCTTCAACCACCGCTTTAGGCACGTTTTCCCACTGGTAAATATCGGTGGTCACTTTACTGGTGGAGGTCTGGCCGACTGGCGCATACCCCGCTTCAATCTTGTTGCGGTAGTCGTTACGGAACCAGGTCACGCCCGCCAGCCAGCCGTCGTGTTTCCACTCCAGACCAATCTCTTTGTTGATGCTGGTTTCGGCTTTCAGGTCGTCATTACCCATCATGTAACAACCCACGCCGTCGGAACTGGCGTAGCAGCCCTGGCCTTTGCTGTACAACAGATAGTTCGGGTTGGTCTGGTACAGGCTCGGCGCTTTATAGGCGCGGGCGATACCCATCTTCAGCGTAAAGTCGTCACCCAGGCCTTGCGACAGGTTCAGGGACGGGCTCCAGTTGTTACCGACGATCGTATGGTGATCGAAGCGCAGCGCCGGGGTCAGCATGGTGCTGTCCGTCAGCTCCATGTTGTTTTCGGCGAACAGGGAGAAGATCTCCGCCGAGGTATACGGGCTACGATCGTTGCTGAGCCCCGGAATGGTCCCGCCCTGCTGGGTTTGCGAGAAGGAGGTCGAGTCCTTCATGCGCTGCTGGTTCCACTCGGTGCCCAGCGTCAGGTTCTGGTTGACGAGGAAATCAATCGGCAGGTTGATTTCGCTGTGCAGCATCACATCAGCCAGGTCGGTGTCGGTGAATTTATTGCTGTTGAACAATCCTTCCGTACCGCCTGCCAGGCCTTCGCCGAGACGCGAATTGCGGGTGTGCTCGTACTGCGCCCAGTTGCTGGTGGTAATCCCATTATCCCAGCCGCCATTCCAGGTCACCGCAAAGTTCTGGCGATAGATACGGTTAGTCTCTTTACCGTAGTTTTTCTTCACCAGACCGCTGGAGCTGTTGTCGTTGTTGGTGTTCTGGGTATCACCCGCGTAGAGGTTGTTCTGGCGGCTGTAACCCGCTTCAAACTCCAGGGACTGCATGGGCGCGAAGTCCCAGCGGACCACGCCGTTAATGTCTTTGTTCTCGACCCCTTCACGGCCTGCAGGCAGGGTGTCGGCATAGGTACCGGTACGATCGGACTGGTGGCCCTGGTTAATGTCCCACGCATCGGCCTGGGTTTTGTCCAGGTTACCAAACATGCGGAAGCTGAAGTCGCCGCCCAGCGGGCCGCTCAGGCTGAAGTTGGTGCGCTTAGTGGAACCCTCATCCTTATGTTCTGGAGCATTAAGATAGGTGTTCCAGGAGCCATGCCACTGGTTGTCGAATTTTTTGGTGATGATGTTCACCACGCCGCCTGCCGCACCGTTACCGTAGCGAGCTGCGGCCGGGCCGCGAATGACCTCAATGCGTTCAATCATCTCTGGCGGTACCCAGCCAGTGTCACCGCGGGTATCTCGCTCGCCGCGCCAGCCCAGACGGATGGAGTTGCGGCTGGTGACCGGCTTGCCGTCAATCAGGATCAGGGTGTTTTCCGGACCCATACCACGAATATCAATCTGACGGTTATTGCCGCGCTGTCCGCTGGTGGAGTTCCCGGTCAGGTTAACGCCAGGCATGGTGCGGATGATTTCGGCCACGTCACGTGCGGGCGGGTTTTTACGAATTTCATCGGCGGTGATGGTCGATACCCCTGGTGCCTGCAGGTTTTGCTCTGCGGCGGTGATCACCATGGTGTCTTCGTGCTGCGCGTTGGCGGTGTTGTCGTCTGCCAGCGCTGGCATCGCAACGCCGTAAATCCCTAAGTTGACCAGCAAGGCCAGGGAGTGAATCTTCTTATTCATTGTACGTCCTGCTTTTCGCGCCGCATCCCCGGGCTCCATTCCCGAAAGGGAGAGGAGGCGGCATGGTGTCACCCGCAGTTTGCGTAAGCAGCCCCGTCCTCGAGCGCACACAACGCGTGGCATGGTTGTTTTATGAGCGCGCTTCCCACAGCGCGGCCACTACGCTATTGCAAATGCAAATAGTTATCAATAATATTATCAATAAAATTTGTCCTGAAACAAAAAAGACTGATAAACATGAGGTTATACGGGTGACGGGGTTAAAAACGGGAAGTGAAGCCTGGTGGCAGTCGAAAAACGGACCCGAATGGACCCGCGAGAAGGGGCACTATCGCGTCACTTTCTGGTGGCGTGATCCGGCAGGAACGCAAAAGACCTCGCCGCTAAAACGCGTCTGGCTCTACATCACCGGCGTGACCGATCACCATCAAAATGCCCGTCCGCAATCCCTTGAGCGCATTCCTGATACTGACGTCTGGCAGTGGCAGGGCGCGTTCACCCCGCAATGGCGCGGCAGCTACTGTTTTATCCCCTCAGTGAACGAAGATGATTTTGCCGACGCGGTCTTCCACGGCGAGCAACCCGATCGTTTGGCGCTGCGTGAAGGCTGGCGAAAGTTGCTCCCTGCGGCGATGGCCGATCCGCTAAATCCGCAAAGCTGGCGCGGCGGACGCGGGAATCCCGTCTCGGCGCTCGAAATGCCCGAGGCCCCGGTTCAGCCTGGCTGGAACACGCCCGCAACGCCCGGCAACGCGCCCGTCTGCTTTGAATGGGAAAGCGTGCGTCTGAATAACCGCCGCCGGGTGTGGGTTTTCACCACCGGTGAAGACAGCCCGGAGCGGCCGCTTGCCGTACTGCTCGACGGCCAGTTCTGGGCCGAAAGCATGCCCGTGTGGTCTCCGCTAACCGCGCTGACAAACGCAGGCAAATTGCCGCCTGCCGTCTACGTCCTAATCGATGTGATCGACATGGCGCACCGCAATCACGAGTTGCCCTGCAACCCGGATTTCTGGCAGGCGGTGCAGGAGGAACTTCTCCCGCGGGTGAACAGCCGCACTTCGTTCAGCGACCGCGCCGACCGAACGGTAGTCGCGGGTCAAAGCTTTGGCGGCCTCTCTTCACTTTATGCCGGGCTTAACTGGCCCGAGCGCTTTGGCTGCGTATTAAGCCAGTCCGGCTCCTACTGGTGGCCGCACCGTGGCGGTCAGCAGGACGGGTTGCTCATCGAACAACTTAAAGCGGGCGACCTCACCGCGCGCGGGCTGCGTATCGTTCTTGAGGCCGGACGCAATGAGCCGCTCATCTTCCGCGCGAATCAGGCGATCTACGCCGAACTGCACCCGCAGCAACCGGTTATCTGGCGTCAGGTTGACGGCGGACACGACGCGCTTTGCTGGCGCGGTGGGCTGACGCAGGGGCTGATGACCCTCTGGCAGCCGCTTATTCACTAACGGAGTCTGTATGGAATTCAGCAACCCTTTCGATAATCCGCAGGGTCACTTTGCTATTTTGCGTAACGACCAGGGACAGTACAGTCTGTGGCCGCAGCAGTGCCAGCTGCCGGCGGGCTGGCGCGTGGTCTGTGAAGCGCAGTCTCAGGAAGCCTGTCAGCAGTGGCTCGCCGACCACTGGCAAACCCTGCAACCGTCTTATTTTGCGGGAGAGAAAGCATGAACCGTCTTCCCCTTGTCGCCGCCCAGCCGGGTATCTGGATGGCGGAGCAGCTTTCCTCCATGCCAAACGCCTGGAGCGTGGCGCACTACACCGAGCTGAAGGGCAATATTGACGCACCGCTGCTGGCAAAAGCCATTGTTGTAGGAATGAGGCAGGCCGACACCCTGCGCATGCGTTTTGTGCAAGAGAATGGCGAGGTTTGGCAGTGGGTGGATGATGCTATGTCACTGCCTGAACCGTCCGTGGTTTGCGCCGAATCCCATGACGCGGCGATGGCCTGGATGGCGGCGGATTTAAACCAGAACCTGCGCGTGGACAGCGGTCAGCCGCTGGCGTTCCATCAGCTGATTCAGGTAGGCGAAGGGCACTGGTACTGGTATCAGCGATATCATCATCTGGTGGTGGATGGCTTCAGTTTTCCGGCGATTACCCGTCAGATCGCCGCTATTTATCGCGCATGGCAAAACGGCGAGCCCACGCCCGCGTCGCCGTTTACCCCTTTCGTCGAGGTGGTGGAGGAGTACCAGCGCTATCGCGACAGCGAAGCGTATCAGCGCGACGGGGCGTTCTGGGCGGAGCAGCGTAAGCAGCTTCCTTCCCCGGTCTCGCTGTCGTCGGCACCGCTGCCGGGCCGTGCGGCGACCACCGATATTCTGCGTCTGAAGGTGACGGCTGACCGCCGCGCCTTTACCCGGCTTGCTCAGGCGGCGGGGCCGGTTCAGCGTACCGATCTGGCGCTTGCGCTGGTGGCGCTGTGGATCGGGCGTCTGACCGGACGGCTGGACTACTCCGCCGGGTTTATCTTTATGCGCCGAATGGGGTCGGCGGCCTTAACGGCAACCGGTCCGGTGCTGAACGTGCTGCCGCTGGCGGTGAACATCGCCCCGCACGAAAGCCTGCCTGCGCTGGCGCATCGTCTGGCAAATCAGCTGAAAAAAATGCGTCGCCATCAGCGTTATGACGCCGAGCAGATCGTGCGTGACAGCGGACGTGCTGCGGGCGATGACGCGCTGTTTGGCCCGGTACTGAACGTCAAGGTGTTTGATTATCAGCTGGATATGGATGGCGTGGACGCCATCACCCATACGCTGGCCACTGGCCCGGTCAATGACCTTGAACTGGCGCTGTTCCCGGACGAGCAGGGCGGCCTGAGTATTGAAATCCTTGCCAATAAGCAGCGCTACGATGAAGCGACGCTAACGCGCCACGTTGCACGTCTGAACGCCATGCTGATGCAGTTTGCTGCCAACCCGGATTTGCGCTGCGGCGAAGCAGAAACCGTTTCAGAGCAGGAATACCAGCAGCTGGCGCGTATCAATGATACCGGGCTGGCGCTACCGTCAACCACGCTGGCTCAGCTGGTGGCAGACCAGGCGGATAAAACGCCGGATGCCCCCGCGCTTGCTGATGCGCACATCGAACTGAATTACCGCCAGATGCGCGAGCAGGTGGTGGCTCTTGCGACATTACTGCGGGAACGCGGCGTTAAGCCTGGCGACAGCGTGGCGGTAGCCCTGCCGCGCTCGGTGTTTCTTACCCTGGCGCTGCACGGCATCGTGGAGGCGGGCGCCGCGTGGTTGCCGCTGGATACCGGTTACCCGGACGATCGTCTGCGCATGATGCTGGAGGACGCGAAACCGTCCCTGCTGATCGCCTCTGACGATCAGCTTTCGCGCTTTAGCGATCTGCCGGTCCCTGTATTTAGTTACAACACACTATTACCTCCTGCGGGCAGTGAACCGCTGCGGCTGGCAAAGCCGGCGCACACGGCGTACATCATCTTTACCTCAGGCTCAACGGGGCGGCCAAAAGGCGTGATGGTAGGGCATACCGCCATCGTTAACCGCCTGATGTGGATGCAGGATCACTATCCGCTGGACGCGCATGACGTGGTGGCGCAAAAGACGCCGTGCAGTTTTGATGTCTCGGTCTGGGAGTTCTGGTGGCCCTTTATCGCCGGCGCGAAGCTGGTGATGGCCGAGCCGGACGCGCACCGCGATCCGCAGGCGATGCAGAACTTCTTCGCGCATTATGGCGTGACCACGACACACTTTGTGCCGTCGATGCTGGCGGCATTCGTTGCCTCGCTGACGCCGGGAAATGCCGACTGCTGTCAGACCCTGAAGCAGGTGTTCTGCAGTGGGGAAGCGCTGCCGACAGAACTGTGTCGGGAGTGGGAACACCTTACTCATGTCCCGTTGCATAACCTTTATGGTCCAACAGAGGCGGCGGTGGACGTGAGCTGGTATCCGGCGTCGGGTCCGGAACTGGCGGCGGTAGCGGGCAACAGCGTGCCGATTGGCTTCCCGGTGTGGAATACGGGGCTGCGCATTCTGGATGCGATGATGCGTCCGGTGCCGTTCGGCGTGGCCGGTGATCTCTATCTTACCGGGATCCAGCTTGCGCAGGGGTATCTCGGTCGTCCGGACCTGACCGCCAGCCGCTTCATTGCCGATCCCTTTGCACCTGGCGAGCGGATGTACCGCACCGGCGACGTGGCGCGCTGGCTGGATAACGGCGCGGTGGAATATCTGGGCCGCAGTGACGATCAGCTCAAAATTCGTGGTCAGCGTATCGAGCTCGGCGAAATCGATCGTGCGATGCTTTCGCTGCCTGACGTGGCGCAGGCCGTAGCGCACGCGTGCGTGTTTAATCAGGCGGCGGCAACCGGGGGCGATGCCCGACAGTTGGTAGGGTATGTCGTCTCCGGGTCCGGCTTGCCGCTGGACCGCGATGCGCTGCTGCACTCGCTTAAAGCTCAATTGCCGCCCCATATGGTGCCGGTGGTGCTGCTGCAAATCAGCGCGCTGCCGCTCTCTGCCAACGGAAAGCTTGACCGCAAGGCGCTTCCGTTGCCGGAATTGACCCGCAAGACGTCCGGGCGGGCGCCAGACACAGACGCTGAAGTGGCCGTCGCGCAGGCATTTTCTGCCCTGCTCGGCTGTGAGGTGAACGACATCGATGCCGATTTCTTCGCCCTCGGCGGTCATTCCCTGCTGGCGATGCGCCTGGCCGCGCAGCTCAGCCGTACGTTTGCCCGCAGGGTCACGCCGGGGCAGATTATGGTGGCCTCGACGGTCAGCATGCTCAGCGCGCTGCTGGATTCATCGATGAATGACGAACAGGCACAGCGACTGGGCTACGAGACCCTTCTGCCGCTGCGTGAAAGCAACGGTCCGACGCTGTTCTGTTTCCATCCGGCATCCGGTTTTGCCTGGCAGTTTAGCGTGCTGGCGCGCTATCTCAGCCCGCGCTGGTCAATCACCGGCATTCAGTCGCCGCGTCCGGAAGGGCCGATGCAGCAGTGCGCTACGCTGGACGAGGTGATCGAACAGCATCTGCAGACGCTGCGCGCGCAACAGCCGCAGGGGCCGTATTATCTGTTCGGCTACTCGCTTGGCGGCACGCTGGCGCAGGGCATTGCGGCCCGTCTGCGCGAGCAGGGTGACGCGGTGGCGTTTCTCGGCTTGCTGGATACCTGGCCGCCGGAAACCCAGAACTGGGCAGAGAAAGAGGCCAATGGTCTCGATCCGGACGTACTGGCAGAAATCGAACGCGAGCGTCAGGCGTTTATCGCCGCGCAGCAGGGGCAAGGCTCTGGCGAGCTCTTTAACGCCATCGAAGGGAATTACGCCGATGCCGTCCGCCTTCTGACAACGGCGCACAGTTCACGGTTCGACGGTAAAGCGACGTTGTTTGTTGCCGGGCGCACGCAAACGCTGGATCCGCAGCAGGCCTGGGCGCCGTGGGTGGGGGAACTGGAGGTTTACAGCCAGGATTGCGACCACGTGGATATCATTTCACCGCAGGCGTTTGAGACAATAGGACCGGTGCTGAAGGCGATATTGGGGTAGCGGTTTCCCCTCACTCTCACCCTCTCTTCCAGGAGAGGGTGAGGGCATCAGACTGCACGCTTGCCCAACGGCACCACCAGCGGCGTACCGGCCACGGGATCGTCGATAATCATGCAGCGCATGCCGTAGATCTGCGCGATCAGATCCGGCGTCACAATCTCTTTTGGCGCACCCTGCGCCACAATTTCGCCGTCGCGCAACGCAATCAAATGTGTGGCATAGCGGCATGCCTGATTTAAATCATGCAGCACGGCCGCCAGCGTATAGCCCTGCGTGCGGTTCAGCTCGCTCAACAACTCCAGCAGATCGATCTGATGGCTGATATCCAGCCATGTGGTTGGCTCGTCCAGCAGCATGATGGCGGTTTCCTGCGCCAGCACCATCGCAATCCACGCCCGCTGGCGCTGCCCGCCGGAGAGCGTATCCACGCTTTGCCGGGCCAGATCGGTAATGCCCGTCGCCTGCATCGCCCGCTTCACCGCCTCATCATCCTCTTTACGCCAGCGAGTAAACAGCGGCTGATGCGGATAGCGCCCGCGCGAGACCAGTTCCTGCACCGTGATATCCCCAGGCGTGGTGGCGTTTTGCGCCAGCAGGCCAATACGGCGCGCCACCTCTTTGCTGGCAAAGCGCTGGATCTGCTCGCCGTCGAGATACACGCAGCCCTCAACCGGCGTCATCAGGCGGCTGAGGGTGCGCAGCAGGGTCGATTTACCGCAGCCGTTCGGGCCGATAATCGCCGTAAAATGGCCGTCCGGGATAGCCACCGTCAGGTCACGGGCAATGATTTTTTTGCCATAGCCGAGGGTTAAGTGTTCGCCGCGCAAGCGGGTTGTGCTGTTTGTCATTTCTTGCGTGACTCCTGAACTAACAAGACGATGAGGTAAATCCCGCCGAGGCTGACGGTCACGACGCCTACCGGAAGTTGATAAGGCATAAATAACCGCTGGGCGCAGAGGTCGGCGGCCAGCAGTAACGCTGCGCCACACAGCGCCGCCTGGGTTAATCCCCAGCGCGCCGTGCCGCTGATGCGCCGGGCAATGTGCGGTGCAACCAGCGCGATAAACGAGATCGGCCCGGCGATAGCGGTGGCGGCAGCGGTCAGTAACACTGCCACCAGCATCAGCATCAGGCGCGAGCGCTCAACGCCCACGCCCAGCGCGCAGGCGCTGTCATCGCCCATCTCCAGCAGGCGCATCCGGCGTACCAGCAACACCGCGCCAATAAACATTACCAGGATTAGCGGGGCAGCGGGCCAGGTTTTGCCCCACGTCAGGCCATTGAGTGAACCGGCATACCACAGCCCGGCAGAGAGCGCGGTGTCGAGCGAAGCCTGCAGCAATAGCCAGGTGTTGAAAGCCATTAACATGGCGCGAATGCCGATACCGATAATGATCAGGCGGAAGGTGTCGATACCGTTGCGCCAGGCCAGCGCCCAGATAATGAGCGCGGTGACTATCCCGCCGGTCATCGCGGTGAACGTGATGGCCGTCAGGTGCTGACCAAACAGCACCATCGCCACCAGCACGCCGCTCCAGGCACCGGTGTTCAGCCCCATTACGTCCGGGCTGCCAAGCGGGTTACGCATCAACGACTGAAAAATGGCACCGCTGACGCCGAGCGCCGCGCCCACCAGAATCGCCATCGCCACGCGCGGCAGTCGCCACTCGGTGACCACCTGGGTGACATTGCGCGGCGCACTGCCAAGCAGCGCGTTAAAAACCTGCGCGAAATCGAGCGTGACCGCGCCGCTGCGCAGGCTCCAGACCGCCAGCATCAGAATGACGACGGCCAGCAACGACACGCTGGTGACTAAACGTCGGGACGGGGCCATCATGCGCCACCTCCGCGTTTACGTCGCACGAGGAAGATCAGCACCGGTGCACCGATAAACGCGCTTACCACCGAGACGCGCAGTTCACCAGGCACCAGCAGGCGACCCACAACATCCGCGAACAGCAGCAGGGCAGGGGTAGCCAGCAGCGTGACCGGCAGCGACCAGCGGTGATCGGCACCCACCAGCCAGCGTGCCATGTGGGGCATCATCAGGCCGATAAAAGCAATGGGGCCGACAACTGCAGTTGCGCTGCCGCACAGTACGGTGATCGCGATAAGACCCGTTAGCTGCGTGCGCGCCACGCGGTTGCCGAGCGCGGTTGCGGTGTCGCTCCCGAGGCTCAGGCTGTTGAGCGCACGGCTTAAACACAGCGCGACGGCGGCGGCGATGAAGACCGGGATCACCACCACTTTTAAGGTTTCCAGGGTGCGGATATCCAGCGAACCGGCCTGCCAGAAGCGCAGCTGGTCGTAAACATCCGGGTTAAGCAGGGCGATGCCGTTGGATAACCCTTCCAGCACGGCGGCGAGCGCCACGCCCGCCAGCGTCAGGCGTACCGGACTCAGCTGTCCGCCACCCTGGCTACCGGTAAACGCCACCACCAGCGACGCCGCCAGCGCGCCGCAGAAGGCCATCACCAGTTGTTCAGACGGAGAGGTAAAACCGAAGAGCGCCGCGCCAAGCACAATCGCAAAGCTGGCACCGCTGTTTACCCCAAGAATACCGGGGTCGGCCAGCGGGTTACGGGTGAGCGTTTGCATTAAGGCACCGGCAAGACCCAGCGCACCCCCGGCCAGCAGTCCGGCAAGGGTACGGGGAAGGCGGGCATCGAGCACGATGGTGCAGTCGGCGCTCTGACAGCTGCCAGTGAGCGCATCGACAATAACGGACGCGGGCAGCGGCTTCGCGCCGACCAGCAAACTGAGTGCAATCGCAAGGATTAACAGTAGCAATAACACGGGCACGGCAATGGCGCGCACCGCGGAAGAGGAAAACGACATAGCAACATCCATGATTTGATAATGATAGTGATTATCGTTATCTATCTTATTTGGCTATGTTAGCATGTGCGCCAATGGAATTGGTAGAAATACACTCAAGGCCTTGTCATGAATCAAAAATCCTGGCTGCTCAACCTCAGCCTGCTGAAGACGCACCCCGCATACCGCGCTGTCTTTATCGCCCGTTTTATCTCCATCCTCTCCCTCGGCCTGCTTGGCGTTGCCGTGCCGGTGCAGATCCAGTCCATGACCCACTCCAGCTGGCTGGTGGGGCTTTCGGTCACCTTAACCGGTGGGGCGATGTTTATCGGCCTGATGGTGGGCGGCGTGCTGGCGGACCGGTATGAGCGTAAAAAACTGATCCTGCTGGCACGCGGCACGTGCGGCGTAGGCTTTATCGGGCTGTGTCTGAACGCCATGCTGCCGGAGCCGTCACTGATTGCCATTTACGCCCTCGGTCTGTGGGACGGTTTTTTTGCGTCACTCGGCGTCACGGCGCTGCTGGCAGCCACGCCCGCGCTGGTCGGGCGCGAAAACCTGATGCAGGCGGGGGCAATCACCATGCTGACCGTGCGCCTCGGGTCGGTAATTTCACCGATGGTCGGTGGCCTGCTGCTGGCGACCGGCAACGTGGCGTGGAACTATGGGCTGGCGGCGGCGGGCACCTTTATCACTACGCTCACGCTCCTGCGTTTGCCGCGCCTGCCGCCTCCGCCACAGCCGCGCGAACATCCGCTGACATCACTGATGGCCGCGATCCGTTTTCTGTTCAGCAATCCGTTGATAGGTGGTATTGCGCTGCTCGGCGGTCTGCTGACGATGGCCAGTGCCGTACGCGTGCTTTACCCGGCGCTGGCGGGCGTGTGGCAGATGAGCGCGTCGGAAATCGGCGTGCTGTACGCGGCTATTCCGCTCGGCGCGGCATGCGGCGCGTTGACCAGCGGTAACCTGGCGCAGAGTGCGCGTCCCGGGCTGATCATGCTGCTGGCTACCCTGGCGTCGTTTATTGCGATTGGTTTCTTCAGCCTGATGCCGGTATGGGCGCTGGGCGTAATGTGCCTGGTGATTTTTGGCTGGCTGAGCGCCATCAGTTCATTGCTGCAGTACACCCTGATCCAGACCCAGACGCCGGAAGGGATGCTGGGGCGTATCAACGGTCTGTGGACCGCACAGAACGTGACGGGCGATGCCATTGGCGCGGCTATCCTCGGCGGGCTGGGGGCGATAATGACCCCGGTGGCTTCAGCGAGCAGCAGCGGCTTTGTCCTGGCTATGCTGGGAGTGATATTGCTGGTGGTCCTGGTTGAGCTGCGTCGGTTCAGGCAGGAGGTTGTGTTGAACGACAGTGCGGCCTGACGCGTTCACACCGCCCCTCTCACCAAGAGGGCCGGGTTAGCCTCTTACCTGAACAGTGCGTCTAAACGCTGCAGTACCCGCATTGCACTGTAATAATCCAGGCGGAACGTCTCTGTTCCCAGTGCCCAGACGCGCTTGTTCTGCACGGCAGGAAGGTGCGCCAGCAGCGGATTGGCGTAAATCGCATCCACATCTTTCTGATCACCGGCAAACAGGAACAGCCCTTCGCCGTTCAGCCCGGTTGCCAGATTTTCCCCGCCTAACTGAATAATATCGTGACGTTGACCCTGGCTTTTTGAGGTGTGCAATCCGGCAGGCAGTTCAGCCAGCGTAAAGCCCAACTGCTGTAATAACTGGCCCTGAGCGGATTCCGTCGTCCACAGGTTTGCCGAGTGTGCGGCGGCGGTGTAGACGATGGCGTTCACCGGCTGCGGCGGTAATGTCATCTGCTGTTTCACCTGGGCAAGCTGCTTATCAAACGCGGCGATGCGCTCGGCGGCCTGTTTTTCCTGACCCGTGATTGTGCCGAGCTGTTTTAGCAGCGCCTGCCAGCTTTTGTCGTCGTAGTTAATAACAAGCGTCGGCGCGATAGCTGAAAGCTGGTCATACAACGCCAGCGCCGAATCCCCGCCGGTGGCGCTGATCAAAATCAGGTCTGGCATCTGGGCGGCCACCGCTTCGGCGCTCGGCTCGCCAATGTACAGACGCGCAAGCTGACGCTGTTTCGCAATATCGCCCCACTGGCGCAGGAATCCCTGCGCATCCGCCACGCGGTTGTTGGGCGTGGTGGCGCCGCTGGCAATAACCGGCGCGTCAATCGCCAGCAGGGAGCCGGTCAGGGTCACGCTGGTGGAGACGATGCGCGTCGGTTTGTGCTCAAGCGTATGCACGCCGCGGCTGTCTGTCACCTGACGCGGCCAGTCGGCGGCAAGCGCTGAGGTAAGTCCTAAAACAAAAAGTCCGATGAAAAGCAGGAGATTACGGCAGACGGCAAGACATTTCACAACGTGGCATCCTGTTTCTGTTGAAGTTAATGCTTCTCATTTTCATGTCTGCAACGACGGGATGCAAGCGTTACCCGAAGAAGATGTTTGCTCTGCGGTTGACAGCGACGCGATGTGAGATTAGGTTAGCGAGCGTAAATATAAATGATAATCATTATTACTGCCTTTATCATTTTAGGAGGATGAAATGGATACGTCCCTGGCTGAGGAAGTTCAGCACACCGCCAGCACGCTGCAATCAGACAGCTTTTTCTTTATGTCGCCTTACCGCAGTTTTACCACGTCCGGCTGTTTTTCCCGCTTCTCTGAATCCGCCGTCGGGGGTGACGATCCGGCAGGACAGTTTCAGCAGAAATTAGCCCAGGCTTTCCGCAACGCAAAAGCCAGCGGCATTGCCCATCCTGTGATGGTGGGTGCCATTCCGTTTGATACCCGCAAGCCGTCGTCTCTGTTTATACCGCAACGCTGGCAGACCTTTTCTCGCCCGGCGCGTCAGCAGTCCGCCCGCTATGTTGCTGGCTCACAGGCGCTGAAGGTGGAAAAACGCACCGAGATCCCGCCGCAGCCGGTATTTGAAGAGATGGTCGCCCGCGCGGCTGCCCTCACCGCCACGCCGCAGGTGAACAAAGTGGTGCTGTCGCGCCTGATTGATATCGTTACCGACAAACCGATTGATAGCGGTGCGCTCATGGAGCGGCTGATCGCCCAGAACCCGGCCAGCTACAACTTCCACGTACCGCTGGAAGACGGTGGCGTGCTGCTCGGCGCAAGCCCGGAACTGCTGCTGCGTAAAGAAGGGGCGCATTTTAGCTCTCTGCCGCTGGCAGGCTCCGCGCGTCGTCAGCCGGATGACGTGCTGGATCGCGAGGCGGGTAACAAGCTGCTGGCGTCCGAAAAAGATCGTCACGAGCATGACCTGGTGACCCAGGCGATGAAAGCCATTCTCAAACCGCGCAGCCATCACCTCAGCATGCCGTCCTCCCCACAGTTGATCACCACCCCCACGCTCTGGCATCTGGCCACGCCGGTGGAAGGTGAGGCGCGTGAAAACGAAAACGCGCTGACGCTGGCCTGCCTGCTGCACCCGACGCCAGCCCTGAGCGGTTTCCCGCATCAGGCTGCTAAGGCATTGATCGCCGGGCTGGAGCCGTTCGATCGCGAGCTGTTCGGCGGCATCGTCGGCTGGTGTGACAGTGAAGGCAATGGCGAATGGGTGGTCACCATCCGCTGCGCACGTCTGCAGCAGAATACCGTTCGCCTGTTTGCCGGCGCGGGCATTGTCCCGGCCTCTTCACCCGTGGGCGAGTGGCGTGAAACCGGCGTAAAACTCTCCACCATGCTCAATGTTTTTGGTTTGCACTAAGGAACACTCATGACCCTTCCCTTTACCCGTTGGCCCGAGGATTTTGCCCGGCGCTACCGTGAAAAAGGCTACTGGCAGGATCTGCCGCTGACCCACATCCTGACGGATCAGGCGAATAACGATGCGGTGGCGATCGTCGACGGTGACCGTCGCATAACGTACCGCGAGTTTAACCAGGCCGTGAATAACCTGGCATCGCGGCTGCAGGCGTTGGGGCTTCATCGAGGTGAAACGGCGCTGGTGCAGCTGGGCAACGTGTGCGAGTTTTACATGACCTTTTTCGCCCTGCTGCAGGTGGGCGTGGCGCCGGTCAATGCGCTCTTTAGCCATCAGCGCTCGGAGCTGAACGCCTACGCCGCGCAGATCAAACCTGCGCTGCTGATAGCCGATCGCGAGCACGCCCTGTTTGCAGGGGATGACTTCCTCAATACTTTTGTCGATGAGCACCGTTCGGTACGCGTCGTGCTGCTGCGCGGCGACAAGGGTGAACATGCGCTGGACGCGGCGATTGCGCATCCGGCAGAAAATTTCATTCCGAACCCGACCCCTGCCGACGAAGTGGCGTTCTTCCAGCTCTCGGGCGGGAGCACCGGCACGCCGAAGCTGATCCCGCGTACGCATAACGACTATGACTACAGCATCCGTCGCAGCAATGCGATCTGCGGGATTACCGCGGACACGCGTTATCTGAATGCGCTGCCAGCGGCCCATAACTACGCCATGAGCTCACCCGGCTCGTTAGGCGTCTTTACGGCGGGGGGCTGCGTGGTGCTGGCAAACGATCCGAGCGCCACGATCTGCTTCCCGCTGATAGAAAAACATCAGATCACGGTTACCTCGCTGGTGCCCCCGGCGGTCAGCCTGTGGCTGCAGGCGATTGCCGACGGTGCAGGGAATGCTCCGCTCTCATCGCTGACGCTGCTGCAGGTCGGTGGGGCGCGCCTGTCCGCGTCGCTCGCGGCGCGTATTCCGGCAGAAATTGGCTGCCAGCTGCAGCAGGTGTTTGGTATGGCGGAAGGGCTGGTGAACTACACCGCGCTCGATGATACGCCGGAACGCATTATCAATACGCAGGGGCGCCCGATGTGCCCGGATGACGAAGTGTGGGTGGCGGACGAGCACGGTAATCCGCTCCCGCGCGGTGAAGTCGGGCGTCTGATGACCCGCGGGCCGTATACCTTCCGCGGCTATTTCAACAGTCCGGAGCACAACGCCAGCGCCTTTGATGCGGACGGCTTTTACTGCTCCGGCGATCTGATCGCCATTGACGAACAGGGCTACATCACCGTTCAGGGACGGGAGAAAGATCAGATCAACCGTGGCGGCGAAAAGATTGCCGCTGAAGAGATTGAAAACCTGCTGCTGCGCCACGACGCGGTGATCCACGCGGCCCTGGTGAGCATGGAGGACAGCCTGCTGGGTGAAAAGAGCTGCGCGTATCTGGTGGTGAAAGAGCCACTGCGTGCGGTGGAGGTGCGCCGCTTCCTGCGTGAGCAGGGCGTTGCAGAATTTAAACTGCCGGACCGCGTGGAGAGCGTTGATGCGCTTCCGTTAACGCCCGTCGGCAAAGTCGATAAGAAACAGTTGCGCCTGTGGCTAGCTGAACGCGCCCGGGGCTAAGGAACAGAGTATGGCCATTCCACAATTAACCGCTTATGCGCTGCCGACGGCCGCAGACCTGCCAGACAACAAAGTGAACTGGGCGTTTGAGCCAGAACGTGCCGCGCTGTTGATCCATGATATGCAGGAGTATTTCCTGAACTTCTGGGGCGAAAACAGCCCGATGATGGCCCAGGTGGTCGCGAATATCGCCAGACTTCGCGATTACTGCAAGCAACACAATATTCCGGTTTACTACACCGCGCAGCCGAAAGCGCAAAGCGATGAAGACCGCGCCCTGCTGAACGATATGTGGGGACCGGGGCTGACCCGCTCACCAGAGCAGCAGCGCATTGTGTCTCAGTTGACACCGGATGAAGCCGATACGGTACTGGTGAAGTGGCGCTACAGCGCGTTCCACCGCTCGCCGCTGGAGTTGATGCTGAAAGAGACGGGACGCAACCAGCTGCTGATCACCGGGGTTTACGCCCATATTGGCTGCATGACGACCGCTACAGACGCCTTTATGCGGGATATCAAACCGTTCTTTATCGCCGATGCGCTGGCCGATTTTACCCGCGATGAGCACCTGATGTCCCTGAACTACGTCGCAGGGCGCGCCGGCCGGGTGGTCATGACGGACGACCTGCTGCCGTCCATTCCGGCCACGAAAGCGGCGCTGCGTGACATCATCCTGCCGCTGCTGGATGAATCAGATGAGCCGATGGATGACGAAAACCTGATCGACTACGGTCTGGACTCGGTGCGCATGATGGCGCTGGCCGCCCGCTGGCGCAAAGTGCACGGCGACATCGACTTCGTGATGCTGGCGAAAAATCCCACCCTCGACGCCTGGTGGGCGCTGCTCTCCCGCGAGGTGAAGTGATGGCGGGGTTCGATTTTACCGGCAAAACCGTCTGGGTAACGGGCGCGGGTAAGGGCATCGGTTACGCGACGGCGCGGGCGTTTGTTGAAGCGGGCGCGCAGGTCACCGGATTTGATCTGGCCTTCCCGCAGGAAGCGTATCCCTTTGCCACCGAAACGCTGGACATCGCGGATGCCGCACAGGTCCGCGAGGTGTGCGGGCGCGCGCTGGCAAGGCTTGAGCGTCTGGACGTGCTGGTGAACGCGGCGGGAATTCTGCGTATGGGCGCGACCGACCAGATTGCGCAGGAGGACTGGCAGCAGACCTTCGCGGTTAATGTCGGCGGGGCATTTAATCTGTTCCAGCAGACGATGGGCCAGTTCCGTCGCCAGCAAAGCGGGGCGATTGTCACCGTGGCGTCTGACGCGGCCCACACGCCGCGTATCGGCATGAGCGCCTACGGTGCGTCGAAAGCGGCGCTAAAAAGCCTGGCGCTGACCGTCGGGCTTGAACTGGCGGGCAGTGGCGTGCGCTGTAATCTGGTGTCGCCCGGGTCAACGGATACCGATATGCAGCGCACCCTGTGGAAAAGCGACGATGCTGAGCAGCAGCGTATTCGCGGCTTTGGCGAGCAGTTCAAGCTCGGTATTCCGCTGGGCAAAATCGCCCGTCCGCAGGAGATTGCCAGCACGGTGCTGTTCCTCGCCTCCGATGCTGCCAGCCATATCACGTTGCAGGATATCGTGGTGGACGGCGGCTCCACGCTGGGGGCGTAGATGATCTGGAAACGTCACTTATCGCGTGAAGAAATGAACGCCACCAGTCTGAACTCCATGGTGGCGCATCTGGGCATCGTCTATACCCGCATCGGTGACGATACGCTTGAGGCCGAAATGCCCGTGGATGCGCGTACCCATCAGCCGTTCGGTCTGCTGCACGGCGGGGCATCGGCGGCGCTGGCGGAAACGCTGGGGTCGATGGCCGGGTTTCTGATGACCCGCGACGGACAAAGCGTGGTGGGAACGGAGCTGAACGCAACGCACCATCGCGCGGTATCGCATGGGAAGGTGCGCGGAGTGTGTCAGCCCTTGCATCTTGGGCGAACCAGCCAGAGCTGGGAGATTGTGGTGTTCGACGAGCAGGGACGGCGGTGCTGTACCTGCCGGTTGAGTACCCAAATTTTGGGCTAGCGTTGCACGGTCAATATCCCTCTCCCCGTTGGGGAGAGGGATAAGGCTTACAGCATCGAAATCACCCGCTTCAACAAGCGTATTCTCGGCGCAATCGACGCTTTATCCAGCCACTCCGCCGGGCTGTGGAACCCGGCACCGATCGGCCCCAGCCCGTCCAGGGTCGGAATGCCCAGCGCGGCGGTGTGGTTGGCATCACTGCCACCACCGACCGCCTGCCAGGTAATGGCTATTCCTTCCGCCTGACCTGCCGCTTCAACCTGCTGCATCAGCGCCTGCGTGGCTTTACTTGCTGCCATCGCCGGTTTGTGGTTCACGCGCGTCAGCGAGGTCGTGACGCCCTCTAAAAAGCCTTTTTCACACAATGCCTCCAGCGCCTGGTTCACCCGGCTGTACTCATCGTTTTCCCAGAAACGCACGTCCAGCTCGGCAACGGCTTTATCGGCCACCACGTTTGCCGCGCTGCCGCCGTGGATCACGCCGACGTTGAGCGTGGTGCCACGTTCCTGGTCGGTCAGGGCATTAATGGCAATAATGCTGTTTGCCAGGGCGGTTATCGCCGAGCGGCCTTTCTCCGGTTCGTTACCCGCGTGTGCCGCCACGCCGCTGAACGTCAGGTGATAGCCCGCCATCCCTTTGCGAGCCTTCACCAGCGAACCGTCGGCGCGCGCGGCTTCGCATACCAGCACGCAGCGGGCGCGTTTTGCCAGTTCGCCAATCCATTCGTGTGAATAGACGGAGCCGGTCTCCTCGTCGGGATTCATGGCGATCGCAATGGCCAGACGATCGTGGTCGGCTGCGTCCAGCTCACGCATCGCCCACAAGATATTCAGCAGGCCGCTCTTCATATCCGATACGCCAGGGCCATAAAGACGGGTGGCGTCCTCGCTCAGCGGACGCTCGGCGACGGTGCCGGGGGCAAATACCGTATCAAGATGGCCGACCAGCAGAACGTCGAACTGTGCCGCCTGTGGCTTATTACTGACGAATACGCCCGGGCCAACCTTGTCGCCCAGATTGACCCGTTCGGTGTGCCAGCCTTCGCGTTGCCAGAGCGTTTCAATAATGCCAGCCACGGTTTCGACGCCTTCGACAGTGCGGGTGCCGCAGTCCACGTTCACCAGGGTTTTCAGCTCTTCAATATAATGGTCAAGGTTCATAATAACGTCCTGTTCAGAGAATAATGCGCATCAGCAGCATGGCTAAGAAGGCGTTGATGACCGAAATGGCAATCATCAGCGGAATACGTTTGGCGCGGGTGCCGATCACACCCAGAATGCGGCCGAGATACTGCACCTGTGAGCCCATCAGATAGATAGCAGGTGCCAGAATCGCCAGGTGCTCGCCGGTAATAATGCCTTTATCAAACAGGCCGATCGCCACGCCGATCCCACCGCCCATCGACATCCAGCCGCCAATCAGCACGGCAGCCGCTTCACCCGGCAGGCCAAACAGGCCCATCAGCGGGGAGAAGATCATCCCCAGCCCTTTCAGTGCCCCGGTAATTTCCAGCGCCTTGATGATGATAAAAGCCATGACCACGTTGGGCAGGGTGCTGCCGGTGGCAATACTCCAGCCCTTGCGTGCGCCTTCGACAAACACATCGGTAATCACGGGATGAGATTGTGGGGCACTCATACGGTCTCTCCTTGTGTCGGTTGTTGCTCGGGGGCATCTTTGCCGATGACGGTCAGGATCAGGCGCAGCAGATTCGCGCCGACAATCTTCATGATGAACATCACGCCGATGCAGGCACCAATGGAGGTCGGCACCGCGGCCGTCCCGTCAACGGCGACCAGGGTAAAGAGGATGGCACCAGAGGAGAAAAAGTTGGTGATCATCGCCCCGGCGGAGAACTGGAACATGGCGAAAACGTCTTTCTCTTTTTCGCTAATCTGCCCTTCATCGGACAGGTTGCGGGTGAGGGATGCACCCACATCGGTGCTCTGCAGGCTGCCAATCAGCGCCAGCCCGGTGGTGCCCGGAATACCCAGCAGCGGGCGCAGCAGCGGCGTTAACAGCTTACGGGCTGCACGCAGCGCACCATAGTGCTCCAGCACGTTGATCATCCCGAGGGCAAACATCACGGCCGGAATTAAACCGAGCGCAAAGAGAAACCCGTCCATTGCGCCACTGCCGCCGGTACCGCGGAAGGCGCTGGTGGCGGTAGTCAGGGTGCCGTCTTCAAGACTGGCCTTGCTGACCACCTTGCCAAACGCACCGTTGAGGGTGGTGAAATCAAACACGCCGTACCACTCTTTTCCGCCCAGCAGGCCAGAGAAGAAAACGGCTGCGAATGCCAGCGCAACGTACGCGCCGGGCCCGACCTTGAGATCCTGAGGTACTGAACTGTTCATATCCTTTTCCTTGTATGCACGCGATTGCGCAGGGTCATTCTGGCGAGGTTTTGAGCAAAAAAAATGATACAAATCATTTCGTAAGGCGGTGTCGGGACGAAAAAGGCAAAAGTGTGACCCGTGGCGGCAGGGGTGTTTCAGCGGAAGGTGATCGGCTTAACAATGTGGTGTAAATGTCTGGTTTGACCACGCATTATTGCGTTTCAAAGTTGTTAAATTTTGAGCGTTGTTCTAGAAACAAAATGTAACATCTCACTGTTTCACAACAACGGACAACAACTATGAACAACTCAGGGAAATACCTTACGTGGGCAGGGCTCTCCGTTGTGGGAGCATTTGCCCTGGGCTATATCGCCCTCAACCGGGGGGAACAGATCAACGCGCTGTGGATCGTTGTCGCCTCGGTTTGTATTTATCTGATCGCGTACCGTTTTTATGGCCGCTATATCGCGAAGACGGTGTTAGGGGTCGACGGCACGCGCATGACGCCTGCGGTTCGTCATAACGACGGTCTGGACTATGTGCCTACCGACAAGAAAGTGCTGTTCGGTCACCATTTTGCGGCGATTGCCGGCGCGGGCCCGCTGGTGGGGCCAGTCCTGGCGGCGCAGATGGGTTACCTGCCGGGGATGATCTGGATCCTCGCGGGCGTCGTACTGGCCGGTGCGGTGCAGGACTTTATGGTGCTGTTCGTCTCCACCCGCCGCGACGGACGTTCGCTCGGTGAGCTGGTGAAAGAGGAGATGGGAGCCACGGCCGGGGTGATCGCCCTGATCGCGACCTTTATGATCATGGTGATCATCCTCGCGGTGCTGGCGATGATCGTGGTGAAAGCGCTGACCCACAGTCCGTGGGGAACCTATACCGTGGCCTTTACCATTCCGCTGGCGCTGTTTATGGGGATCTACATTCGCTACCTGCGTCCGGGACGCATTGGTGAAGTGTCGGTCATCGGCCTGGTCTTTCTGGTGTTTGCCATTATCTCCGGCGGCTGGGTGGCCGAGAGCCCGACGTGGGCGCCGTTCTTCGATTTCACCGGCATACAGCTGACGTGGATGCTGGTAGGGTACGGATTTGTGGCGGCGGTGCTGCCGGTGTGGCTGCTGCTGGCCCCGCGCGATTACCTCTCCACCTTCCTGAAAATCGGCACGATTGTGGGGCTGGCAATCGGCATTTTGATTATGCGCCCGACGCTGACCATGCCTGCGCTGACCAAATTTATTGATGGCACCGGCCCGGTCTGGACCGGCAACCTGTTCCCGTTCCTGTTTATCACCATCGCCTGTGGCGCGGTGTCTGGTTTCCACGCGCTGATTGCCTCCGGTACCACGCCGAAAATGCTCGCCAATGAGAATCAGGCCTGCCTGATTGGCTACGGCGGCATGCTGATGGAATCGTTCGTGGCGATAATGGCGCTGGTCTCGGCCTGTATTATCGACCCGGGCGTTTACTTCGCGATGAACAGCCCAATGGCGTTGCTGGCACCGGCCGGCACCGTTGACGTGGTGGCCTCTGCCGCGCAGGTGGTAAGCGGCTGGGGCTTTGCCATTACCCCTGACACGTTGACCCATATCGCCAGTGAAGTGGGCGAGCAGTCAATTATTTCCCGTGCGGGGGGCGCACCAACGCTGGCGGTGGGCATGGCGTATATTCTGCACGGCGCGCTGGGCGGGCTGATGGACGTGTCGTTCTGGTATCACTTCGCCATTCTGTTTGAAGCGCTGTTTATTCTGACGGCGGTGGATGCAGGAACGCGTGCGGCACGCTTTATGCTGCAGGATCTGCTGGGGGTGATTTCACCGAATCTGAAACGTACCGATTCATTACCGGCGAACCTGCTGGCAACGGCGCTGTGCGTACTGGCGTGGGGATATTTCCTCCATCAGGGCGTCGTCGATCCGCTGGGAGGGATTAACACCCTGTGGCCGCTGTTTGGTATTGCCAACCAGATGCTGGCGGGCATGGCGCTGATGCTCTGTGCGGTAGTGCTGTTCAAAATGAAGCGTCAGCGTTATGCGTGGGTGGCGTTACTGCCAACCGCATGGCTGCTGATTTGTACCCTGACGGCAGGCTGGCAGAAAGCCTTCAGCCCGGACAACAAGGTGGGCTTCCTGGCTATCGCCAACAAGTTCCAGGCGATGATCGACAGCGGTAAGATCCCGGCGCAATATACGGAATCACAACTGTCGCAGCTGGTGTTTAACAACCGTCTGGACGCCGGACTGACCATCTTCTTTATGGTGGTGGTTGTGGTGCTGGCGTTGTATTCTCTGAAGACTGCACTGGCGGCGCTGAAAGAAGACAAGCCGACGGCAAAAGAGACACCGTATGAGCCAATGCCTGAGAACCTGGAAGAGATTGTGACCCAGGCGAAAGGGGCGCATTAATCGCTCAACCTCACCCTCTCCCCGCCGGGGAGAGGGGATAAAAGACGAGATATCCACTATGTTCGACACCCTCTCCAAAGCAGGAAAATACCTGGGCCAGGCCGCCAAAATGATGATCGGCGTTCCGGATTATGACAACTACGTCGAGCATATGCGCGTCAACCACCCTGACCAGACGCCAATGACCTATGAAGCTTTCTTCCGCGACCGCCAGGACGCCCGCTACGGCGGCAAGGGCGGCGCGAAGTGCTGTTAACCCTCTTTCGGTAAACAAAGGCTGATCTGCTTTTGTTTACATTCAACATGCGATCAGGCGTTTAACCCGCCATCGACATCCAGTCCCGTGCCGGATATTTGTCCGGCGGCAGGACTCGCCAGGAAGGTGACCGCGGCGGCGATGTCTTCCGGCTGGCCGTAATGTCCCACCGCAATCATCTGGCGCTGAGATTCAGCCTGTTCTCCATCCTCCGGGTTCATATCGCTGTTTGTCGGGCCAGGATGCACAAGGTTCACGGTAATGCCGCGCGGGCCGAGATCGCGAGCCAGACCCCGGGTAAGGGAGTTGAGCGCAGATTTGGTCATCGAATAGACGGCAATACCGGGCATCGCCACACGGTTTGCCAGACAACTGCCGATGTTGATAATGCGCCCGCCGTCAGACATATGCACCAGCGCTTCCTGAATGGCGATCACCACGCCCCGGATATTGACGTTAATCAGGGCGTCAATATCCGCCAGCGTCATGGACTCCAGCGGACCGCCGCGTGCGATCCCGGCGTTGTTGACCAGAATATCCAGCCCGCCCAGGGAGCGCGCCGCATGGGTAACCGCATCCTGAATGGCCTGTGCGCTGGCGCTGTCGGCCTGGATCGCCTCGCTGTGGCGCCCAAGCGCCTTTATCTCTTCGGTGACCGCCTGGGCTTTGTCGGCGGATTTTTCATACGTAATAACCACATCGGCACCGGCGCGTGCCAGTGAAAGTGCGATGGCACGACCCAACCCACGGCTGGCGCCAGTAACCAGCGCCTTCTTACCTGTTAAATCGATCTGCATGATGACCTCGTTGCGAGAGTGATGAGAATCATCATTAGGTATAGTCGGTCGGAACGATTAACGGCTGAAGGATTCCACTTTCTCAAACGCGGCGCGCAGAACCTCAGGGGTGAGCGCGACCGGCAAATAGTGGATAGATTCCACCGGGCGCAGCGTATGGGCAATGACCTTGTCCAGCTCGTCGCGGTTGTTGATATCCACCTCCAGTTCGCGAAGCGTGGTGGGCAGGGTAAAGCGCTGATAGGCCGCCACCAGCTCGGCCAGCACGTCATCCTGGCCGAGCAGCGCACTTTGCACCAGGATGCCGTAGGCCACTTTGGTACCGTGCAGGTATTTTTCCGTTTGCGGCAAAACGGTTAAACCGTTGTGCACCGCATGCGCGGCCGCCACGCGGGTATAGCGCTCGCCCAGACCGCCCACCATTCCGCCCCCGGCAATAATGGCATCCACAACGTCCCTGAACGCCTGCGTCGCTTCGCCACGCTGCTGGTCGGCCAGCGCCTCTTCGCTACGGGAAAGCAGCACGTCGCGGATCGCCAGCGCGCCGTTGATCCCCAGACGTACGGTCAGGGGCAGGTTTTCAGGTTGAGGGGCCAGGACCACCGCTTCATACCACTTCGCCAGCGTATCGCCGATGCCTGCCAGCAGGTACTCCGCTGGAGCTTTGAGGATAATGTGCGGTTCCACCAGCACCAGGAAGTTAGCATCGTCGAACACCTCAAACTGCAGCGCCTGACCGGCATCGTTATACCAGACGGAGAGCGGCGTCCAGGCGGCGCAGGTGGCGGCGATGGTGGGAATAGCCACCACCGGCACGCCGAGACGGCGCGCCACCGCTTTGGCGGTATCAAGCAGTGCGCCACCGCCGACACCAATCACCACGCTGGCGTTATTGCCAGACGCCGTCACCAGATCGGTGACGTCACGTTCGCTGCAGTGCCCTTTAAAGCGCAGATGTTTTGCCCCCGGCGCGTGAAAGCTTTCCGGCAGGAAAGGGCGCGCGCCTTCAATGGCGCGTTCGCCATAAATCCACACCGCGCGGGAGAGCTGTTCCGGCGTAAAGAATTCATTCAGGTGCGCAAGGCTTCCCGGATGCGAGAAATAGTTCGCCGGGCCTGGCACGACGCGGATATCGGTGTTGCTCATGTGTTGTCCTTTTTTTAGCAAGCGCTAACCCGATGTTATGTCTGGACATCCGGATGGCTAATAATATTTCGCTTTATCTTATGCCTTTTCCGTCGTTGTCAGTCAACCGGAGCTGTGAAAAATTCGATAAATCACAATATGAAAGAAGGATTTAACGCGGATGGTTTCCAGTCGCCTTGAGATGCGCGGTATCAGCCTGGCCTTTTCCGGCTTTCAGGCGTTGTCGCGCGTGGATTTGACGTTAATGGGCGGCTCCGTGCATGCGCTGACCGGCGCAAACGGCGCGGGGAAATCGACGCTGATGGCGGTGCTGTGCGGCACTTACGATCGCTACGAAGGTGAGATCTGCATTAATAACCAGCCGGTGACGATCCGCGAGCCGCTTGATGCCAAACGGCTGGGTATCCACCTGGTGCAGCAGGAAGTGGACGTCGCGCTGATACCAGGGCTGAGCATTGCCGAAAACATCATGCTCGATCAGCTCGCACAGCCGGGGCATCGCTATCGCTGGCGCGCAATCCGCCAGCAGGCGAAACAGGCGCTGGCGCAGCTGGGTATCGCTCTGGATGTGCGACGCATCGTCGACACCTGCACGCTGGCAGAAAAGCAGCAGATTTTGCTGGCGCGGGCGCTCTCACACCACTGCCGTTTTCTGATTCTGGATGAACCGACCGCGCCGCTGGATAGCCATGAAAGCGAACGGCTTTTCGCCGTAGTGAGACGTCTGCAAAAGCAGGGGATTGGCGTAGTGTTTATCTCTCACCGTATTCACGAACTGAACGCTATTTGCGACACCTTAACCGTGCTGCGCGACGGCAAGCTGATTGAATCCGGCCCGATGGCGAACCTCCGCGGTGACGCAATCGTTGAGAAGATGCTTGGCCATGAGCTTAACGATATCTATCCGCCGGCCCGTCCTGCGCACAGTGACGAGACATTACTGCGCGTGGAAGGGCTGCACGATGACGCGCTGTTGAAAGATATCTCCCTGCACCTGCGAAAAGGCGAAATTCTGGGCATTGCCGGGCTGGCGGGAGCGGGCAAAACGGAACTCTGCAAGGCGCTGTTTGGGGCCAGCAAAAGCCGTGTAGCGCGCGGTGAGCTAAATCATCAGCCCTGGCAGCCGCGCGATCCGGCGGATTCGGTATTGCGCGGTCTGGCGCTGGTACCGGAGGAACGGCGCAAAGAGGGCATTTTTATTGATGAACCGGTGAGCATGAACCTGGCGGTCACCGCGGATAACAGCTTCTCGCGCTGGAGCCTGTTCGGCCACCGTCAGGCGTGGCGCTGGGCGGAAGAGGTGATTGCCCGCGTCGGCGTGCGTGCGCGTGGGCCGGGGCAGGTGCTGCGTCGTCTGTCGGGGGGCAACCAGCAGAAGATTGCCATCGGCAAGTGGCTGCGCAACGACGCCAGCGTGTTGATTTTCGATGAGCCGACCAAAGGCGTCGATGTCAAAGCGAAAACCGATCTGTTCCAGTTAATTGACGGCCTGGCGCGCGAGGGCAAAGGGGTGATTTACGCCTCCGGTGAGTTCGCTGAACTGGTGGGGCTGTGCGATCGCATTTGCGTGCTGTGGGACGGACGTATCGTGGCGGAAATCGCCGGGGCTGAGGCCCACGAAGAGACACTACTTTATTATTCAACCGGAGGAACGGCGTCGTGAGCAAGGCCCTTTCAGTGACGGCGGCGGCGTCTGGCCGTCAGCAAATTTTTGATTTTCTCTACAAGTGGGGCATGTTGCTGACCGTGGTGGCGCTGGTAGCCATCTTTGGCCTGGCGTCGGACAACTTCCTCGATCCGAACAACATTATCAATATCCTGCGCTCCATTGCCATCGTGACGGTGATTGCTATCGGGGTGTCAATTTCGCTGACCATCGGCGGGTTTGACCTGTCGGTTGGTTCAACGGCATCGCTGGCTAACGCGCTGGTGGTGTCACTGTTCGTCTGGTACGGCTTCGGCACCACCGAATCGATACTGATTACCCTGGCGCTCTGTACCCTGGTTGGCCTGTTTAACGCGTTTCTGATTGTCATCCTGCGGATCCCGGACATGCTTGCCACGCTTGCCAGCCTGTTTGTTATCCAGGGCGTGGCGATGACCTACAGCTACGGCGGGTCAATTACCGAAAACATGGTGCTGCCGAGCGGCGACATGGCTGAGGGGACCATTCCGGCGGCGTTCAGCCTGCTGGGACAGGTGCCGACTATCGTGATCATCATGCTGGTGGTGACGATCCTCGCACAGCTGGGGCTGTCACTGACCACCCATGGACGACGCATGTATGCCATCGGCGGTAATCCGGAGGCGGCACGTCTCTCCGGTATTCGCACCACGCGCTACAAGGTGGCGGCCTACGTGATTGCCTCTCTGCTCGCCGGACTAGGCGGCATTTTACTGGCCTCGCGGATTGGCTCGTCACAGGTGAATGCGGGCGGCGGCTATCTGATGGATGCGGTTGCGGCGGCGTGGATTGGCTTCTCGCTCGCCGGGTCCGGAAAACCGAACGCGCTGGGTACGCTCGTCGGGGCAGTCATTCTTGGCGTGCTGTCGAACGGTCTGGTGATGCTTTCCGTACCCTATTATGCGATGGACATTATAAAAGGGCTGGTGCTCGCCGTGGCGCTGGCGATTACCTACATACAAAAACGCTAACGATTGATCACAACACAACGGGAAAACAGAATGAAAAAAATCACCCTCTCTCTGGTGGCATTAGGGTTACTGACGTCGCTGCCAGGCCTTGCGGCAACCCCCGCACCGCTTCCGCCCGCCATTGCAAATCATGACGGCCCCATCCGCATTGCGGTGATCCGTAACCTCGGCTCTGACGACAACACCACGCAGTTTGTCGCCGGTGCCATTCAGGAAGGCAAAAAGCTCGGCTTTAAGGTCAGCACCTTTTTGAGCAATGGCGACGACGCCAAATTCCAGGACTTCGTCAATCAGGCGATCAGTCAGAAATATGACGGGATTATCCTCTCTCAGGGGCGCGACCCCTATGCGACCGCGCTCGTGAAAAAAGCCGTCGATGCCGGCATTAAAGTGTCGGTGTTTGATACCGCCGTTCAGGGCGACATTCCCGGGGTGACCGTGACCCAGCAGGATGATGCTTCTCTGACCCATCTCTCCTTCGGCCAGCTGGCGAAAGATTTCAACGGCAAAGCCAACATCGTGAAGCTGTGGGTTGCCGGTTTCCCGCCGATGGAACGTCGTCAGGCAGCCTATAAAGCGCTGCAGAAGCAGTATCCGGACATTAAAGAGCTGGAGTCTATCGGTGCCGTTTCGTCTGACGTGCAGGGAGATACCGCGAATAAAGTGGGCGCTATTCTGGCGAAATACCCGAAAGGCAAAATTGACGCCATCTGGGGAACCTGGGATGCCTTCAGCCAGGGGGCCTACAAAGCCCTGAAAGAGAATGGCCGCACCGAAATCAAACTCTACAGCATCGATATCTCAAACCAGGATCTTCAGCTGATGCGCGAGCCAGGCAGCCCATGGAAAGTGAGCGTGGCGGTGGATCCGAAGCTGATTGGTGCAACCAACGTACGTCTGATTGCCAACAAGATTGCCGGTGAAACCACACCCGCCACGTATGATTTCAAAGCGGCGGCGATCCCGCAGGCGCTGCTGACCGCCCAGCCAGGCGCGGTGAACGTGGCGTCGCTGGGGAAAATCATTCCAGGCTGGGGTCAGACCGAAGATTTTATCGCCCCGTGGTTTGCGACGCTTGAAGCGAAACATCAATGAGTGTGCTTCCCACGCCTGAATACAGCCGCAATATGCGGCTGATTGGCCATAGCGACCAGGGCGGTCGCCCGGACGGCGTGCAGCTGATGGTGCATCGCGGTTTCGCGTACATCGGGCATATGGTCTCGCAGGGCTTTTCCATTGTGGACGTGCGCGACCCGAAACATCCCAAACCGGCAGGCTATATGCCCGCGCCACCCGGCACCTGGAACGTTCATCTTCAGGCGCACGACGATCTCCTGCTGGTCATTAACGCGCGAGACTTGTTCGCGGATGCCCGTTTCGCTGACGAAAAGGTCTACTACACCCGTCAGGTAGGGGAAACCGTACGCGACGTGCAGGACAAGGGCTGGAGCGCCGGGTTGCGGGTGTTTGATATCTCCACCCCTGACAAACCGCGTGAGATCGGTTTTTTATCCCTGAGCGGCATCGGCATTCACCGTATCTGGTACGTCGGTGGGCGCTGGGCGTATGTTTCGGCGCTGATCGATGGCTTTACCGACTATATTTTCCTGACGATCGATCTGGCCGACCCGAAAAAGCCTGAGGTGGCCGGGCGCTGGTGGCTGCCGGGGATGAACCAGGCCGACGATGAGCAACCCAATTGGCCGGAAGGCAAACGCTACGCGTTGCACCACGCGATTATCGCCGGGGATACCGCTTACGGGAGCTGGCGCGACGGGGGACTGACGCTGCTGGACGTGAAGGATCGCACGCAGCCGAAGCTGATTAGCCATCGCAACTGGAGCCCGCCGTTTGGAGGTGGCACGCACACCGCGCTGCCATTGCCGGATCGTGACCTGCTGGTGGTGCTGGATGAAGCGGTACTGGATAACCAGGAGGACGGTGAGAAGTTCATCTGGCTGTTTGATATTCGCGAGCCGTCGAACCCGGTAAGTATTTCCACATTCCCGCAGCCGCAGGAGCGGGATTATGTGGCGAAAGGGGCGCATTTTGGTCCACACAACCTGCACGAGAACCGGCCGGGGAGCTTTGTCAGCTCTACGCTGATTTTTGCGACCTGGCAGAATGCGGGCGTGCGCGCGTTTGATATTTCCAATCCTTACCGTCCGGTTGAAACCGGTGCGCTGGTGCCGGCGGCGCCTGAGAGGATGATGGATACGCGGCCGAATCGACCGCAGGTGATCCAGTCATGCGATGTGTTTGTCGATGCGCAGGGCATTATCTACAGCACGGATTATAACGGTGGATTGTCGGTGATTGAGTATCTGGGGTAACGGCGCGCTGGTGTTTTTCTGACGGCCCTCTTCATCGGGAGAGGGCCGAGGCGTTTAACTGTACTGACGCACCCGCGCCACCAGATCTTCGGCGGTGTCGATACGGTCGGCAATCACAATCAGCGCCTTGCCAAGCGTAATCGCGTGGCGCAGGCATTCGTGGCGCATTGCTTCATCCTGAATGGTCTCGATATCCGCCACGTGCGACAGACCGACACTGCGGCGAATCAGCTCCGTGCCGCAGAATCCGATCGCGTCTTTCCATACCTTTTTCAGGAATTCAGAGGCGTAGCCCGGAGCAACAAGTGCCGCATCGCGCGTTTTCTCACTGGCCAGGATCTGGAAGCGCTCCGCGAAGGTGTTCCACAGCGTCTGAATGTCGGTCAGACGCTGTTCACGGGCCGCGGCGGCATCGCGAATACCGAGATGCCCCGGCAGGCCGCAGAAATTGAGCAGCAGGTTGCCGATGGCGGTGCCGACGTCAAAACCGATGGGGCCGAAGTAGCCGAACTCTGCGTCGATGGCTTTCAGACTGCCGTCTGCCACGAAAATCGAGCCGCTGTGAATATCGCCATGCAGCAGGGCTTCAGCGTGTGAGAAGAAGCGGTGCTTCAGCGAGGCCACGGCAATTTTTAACTGAGCGTCATCGCGCAGGGCGGCAACGTCTTTTTCCAGTTCAGCAGGGTAGTTGTTACGTTCGTGGACCTGGTACGGATCGTTGAAGAACAGATCTTCGGTGATCTCGCACATCTCCGGATTAAGGAATTTAGCGACCTGCGCTTTCTTGTCATGCGGGTGCAGGTAAAAGTCGCTGGTATGGAACAGCGTGTGCGCGAGGTATTCACCCAGCTGACGCGCCGCCTGCGGGTAGTAGGTATTTTTGATCAGCTCCCCGCGCCAGATGGCATGGCTGGAGAGATCTTCCATCACCATCACCGCCAGTTCAGGGTCGAAGTGGTGGATTTTCACCGTGTGCTGCGGGCTGTGCTGGTAGTGTTCGACCAGCGTTTGCGCCTCCAGGCGGGCGCGATCCAGGGTCAGTGGCCAGGATTCGCCGACGCAGCGCACATACGGCAGCGCCTGCTTAACAACGATGCGGCTCACGCCCTCGGTATCGAAAATTTTGAACACCAGATTGAGGTTACCGTCGCCCACTTCCTGCGCCTCCACCAGCGATGAGGGGTCATCAAGGCCGCCGAACTGCTTTGCATACTCCACGGCATCCTGTGCGGTAAAGGTACGGTATTGCGACATTGCCTGTTCCTCACTGGTTTAGCTAATAAAGACATTTAGACGTCTATACATCTGGATTTCATCCTGACACAATGTGCTACAACAACGCAACAGGGAATTAACGACATGCAGACATTACAGACGACCAGCCTGCGAGTGGCGGAGAATCAGTTATTTATTCTCGATCAGCAGGCGCTTCCTCAGGAGAAACGCTGGCTTGACGCCTCGACGGTAGAGGCGTTGGTCGGCCATATTCACGCCCTGCGCGTACGCGGGGCACCGCTGATTGGTCTCTCTGCAAGCCTGCTGCTGGCCCTTCTGGCGGAAAATGGCAAAAGCCGTGATGAACTGGCTGTGGCGCTGGAGACCCTGCGGGCATCCCGCCCGACGGCGGTGAACCTGATGAACAACCTCGACCGCATGAAGCTGGCTCTCTGGCAGGAGGATTTTGTGCCTGCGCTGGTGGCGGAAGCGCTGCGTCTGATTGATGAAGACAAGCAGCTGTGCGAGGCCATCGCGAACGCCGGCAGTACGCTGGTGAAACCCGGCAGTCGTCTGCTGACCCACTGCAATACCGGCGGGCTGGCGACGGCAGGGGTTGGCACCGCGCTCGGCGTGATTGCCCGCGCGCATCAGGAAGGACGCGTCAGCTCTGTCTGGGTGGATGAAACCCGCCCCCTGTTGCAGGGTGGAAGACTGACCGCATGGGAACTCGGCGAACTGGGCGTGCCGTACCAGCTGATCGCCGATTCCATGGCCGCCAGCCTGATGGCAAAAGGGCTGGTTGACGCGGTGTGGGTGGGCGCAGACCGTATTGCGGCCAACGGCGACGTGGCGAATAAAATTGGCACCTATTCTCTGGCGGTTCTGGCAACGTTCCACGGTATTCCGTTCTATGTCGCCGCCCCGCATACCACGCTTGACCCGGCGTGCCCGAACGGTGAGGCAATCCCCATTGAACAACGTGCGGCCAGTGAAGTGACGGGCGTGGCCGGGAGCTTTGGCGCGGTGCAGTGGGCTCCTGAAAACGCGCAGGTCTACAACCCGGCCTTTGACGTCACGCCAGCGGCATTGATAAGCGGTTGGGTGCTGGATACGGGCATCGTCACGCCGGAAGAGGTGGCAAAAGGGAAATTCGCCTGAGGACGACTATCCTTTAAGGGGTTCCCTTTAGGAGGACAGTCACGTGACGCTTGATCCTGATACAGACTTAAAACTGGAACGCGTGGTGGATGCCCCGCGCGATCTGCTGTGGCTCTGCTGGACGACACCCGAGCACATCAAAAACTTCTTCATTCCGGTTCCGCACAAAGTGACCGAGTGTGATCTTGACCTGCGCGTTGGCGGGCGATTTAACACGGTGTTTGAGGTAGACGGGCAACGGATGGATAACCGGGGGGTGTTTCTCGAAATCGATCCCGGCAGGAAGCTGGTCTTTACCGACGGTTATACGGAAGGCTGGAAGCCCGCCGAAAAGCCGTTTATGACGGCCATTCTATTGCTGGATGATGTGGGGGAGGGCAAAACGCGTTATACCGCCATTGCTCGCCACCCAACGGCGGAAATCCGCGAGCAGCATGAACAGATGGGCTTCCACGAAGGGTGGGGCATTGTGCTGGACCAGCTGGTGGCGTATACGAAGGGATTGAAACACTGACGTTTTTTCGCCCCCTCTCCCTGGAGGGAGAGGGGAAAAATCATGCCAGACGCGGATACGCAT
The DNA here is from genome assembly GCF_049913205.1 of Enterobacter sp. R-25. NCBI lineage: Bacteria > Pseudomonadati > Pseudomonadota > Gammaproteobacteria > Enterobacterales > Enterobacteriaceae > Enterobacter > Enterobacter sp. R-25. Next base: position 1,255,886 of record NZ_CP183982.1, read on the forward strand.
CCGCAATCGCATCGCCAGTGAACTGCGCAATCCACCCCTCGGGGTTATCAAAAATACGAATGGCGGTAAAGTTCGGCTCTGAGCCCATATCAAACCAGTGCGGCGTTCCGGCGGGCACGGAAATCAGGTCGTTTTTCTCACACAATACCTGACACACCTCGTCGCCAATGTGCAGGCAAAACAGCCCCGCACCCTCAACAAAGAAACGCACTTCATCTTCCCCGTGGGTATGCTCGTTCAGGAACTTTGCGCGCAGCGCCTCTTTTTGAGGGTTGTCGGCACGCAGGCTGATGACATCCCAGCTCTGATAACCTTTCTCTGCCACTAACGTGTCGATCGCATGCTGATAAGCCGCGATAACCGCATCGGGGGCAGGATCGCGGCCTAAGTCGCGGTCTGCGGCCCAGCGTTCAAAACGAACCCCTCTGGCGTTGAGCTGTTGGGCGATGTCGGCAGCGTCGGTGCTGTGCCAGCGAGGTTGACTGGGGTCTTTATCGGAATAAACGGTCAATGCGCTCATGAAGGGATCTGCTCCGGGTTAATCTCGTCGAACTGGTGTACCTGATGGTGATGGCTTGCACCGTCATCATCGCCGCGAATCAGCTGCAGGGTGCGAAAACCTGCCTGCTCAGCGGCGTCCAGCTCCTGATGTATATCCGACAGGAACAGGATCTGCGACGGGGGGATACCCGTTTGTGCCGCAATGTTCTGGTAAGACTGGACGTCGCGCTTGGCACCGATGTGGGTATCAAAATAGCCGCTGAACAGATGAGTAATATCACCTTCGTCGCTGTAGCCAAATAACAGTTTCTGCGCCGCGACGGAGCCTGAGGAATAAACATAGAGATCAATACCCTGCGCTTTCCATTTTTCCAGCGCAGGCAGTACGTCCGGGTAGAGGTGGCCGGTAAAATCGCCGTTAACGTAGCCGTCGTGCCAGATGATCCCCTGTAGCGCCTTCAACGCGGTTGACTTGCGGTCTTCATCCATAAACGTAAAAAGTGTGTCGATAAGGTCGCTTACGCTGGCGTGCGGGTGGTTAATTTCATCACGCAGGTTGTCCAGAATCGATTTGACCGGCTCGGCGTACTGCTGCGCGGACACAAAGGCCGCCAGACGCTCACGCGCGTAGGGGAACAAAACATCATGGACAAAACGGATATCGCTGGTGGTCCCTTCAATATCCGTCACAATCGCGCGAATCATACTCTCTCCCAGTGTCGTAAACGCATTTCGCATTCAAATAAGAATTCCAGTCCTTCCAGATGACGGCGGGCCTCGGCCACATCGCGTCCCCAGCAGGTTAAGCCATGACCGCGCAGAAGAAAACCATAATTAAACGGGTGCGCCTGAGCGTATTCGGCAATGCGCACGGCGAGTGCGTCGATATCCTGGTCGTTATCAAACACCGGGATGGCGACCGTATCCAGATGCGTGCTCTGCCCGGAGAGGGATTTTTGCATCTCAAAGCCGGTGATCTTCAGCTCAGGCTCTTTGACCAGCCGCGACAAGACCGTGGCATTGACGGTATGGACGTGCAGAACCGCGTTGGCTTCGGGAAACAGACGATAGATGAGCGTGTGAAGCCCGGTTTCAGCCGACGGCGTGCGGCCAGACGGTGCACGGTTGGTCGCAATCTCCACCTGCAGAAAATCGTCGGTGGTCAGGCTGCCTTTATCTTTACCGGATTCACTGAGCCAGCACAGATGTGCATCCTGACGCACGGACATGTTACCTCCGGTCGCGGGAGCCCAGCCTTTGGCGCCGATCCAGCGGCAGGCGTCGACCAGGTGTGTGAGTTGCAGGTTGTCGGTCATCTTCCTTTTTCCCTCTCGGTCAGGAATATTCATATTGTTTAGACGTCTAAGCGTCTTGATTGCCAAAGACTAACATCGTGTTATAGTGTCAGCAACATAAGTATTACATGCAGGCACAACACAATGAGCAATAACGCATTGATTCCTCAGAGTAAACTTCCCAGTCTTGGTACCACCATCTTTACGCAAATGAGCGCACTGGCCCAGCAGCACAACGCCATTAATCTCTCGCAAGGGTTCCCTGATTTTGATGGCCCGCGTTATTTGCAGGAACGTCTGGCGTACCACGTTGCGCAGGGGGCGAACCAGTATGCACCGATGACGGGTGTGCAGGCACTGCGGGACGCCATAGCAGACAAAACGGCTGAGCTGTATGGCTATAAGCCAGACGCTACCAGCGACATCACGGTGACGGCAGGGGCGACCGAAGCGTTGTATGCCGCAATTACCGCGCTGGTGCGCACGGGTGATGAGGTGATCTGCTTTGACCCGAGTTATGACAGCTACGCGCCGGCGGTTGAACTCTCCGGCGGCGTGGTGAAACGTATCGCGCTACAGCCACCGCATTTCCGTCCGGACTGGCAGGCGTTTGCTGCCTTGCTGAGCGACAAAACCCGTCTGGTTATTATCAATACTCCGCACAACCCGTCGGCGACCGCATGGCAGAAAGCCGATTTCGCAAAACTTTGGCAGGCGATTGCCGGGCGTGAAATTTACGTGCTGAGCGATGAAGTGTATGAGCACATCTGTTTTGCGCAGGAAGGGCATGCCAGCGTGCTGGCCCATCCGCAGCTTCGCGAGCGTGCCGTGGCGGTATCGTCATTTGGTAAAACCTATCACATGACCGGCTGGAAGGTGGGGTACTGCGTGGCTCCCGCGGCCATCAGCGCTGAGCTGCGTAAAGTACATCAGTACCTGACGTTTGCCGTAAATACGCCGGCCCAGCTGGCCCTGGCTGATATGCTGCGTGCCGAACCGGAGCACTACCGCGACCTGCCGGCATTCTACCGTCAGCGTCGGGATCTGTTTGTGAATGCGCTAAGCCAGAGCCGTCTGGAGATTTTACCCTGCGAAGGGACCTACTTCCTGCTGGCGGACTACAGCGCGATTTCGGATCGGGATGACGTGAGTTTTTGCCAGTGGCTGACAAAAGAAGTGGGCGTTGCTGCCATTCCGCTGTCCGTATTTTGCGACGACCCGTTCCCGCATAAGCTGATCCGGCTCTGTTTTGCGAAACAGGAATCGACGCTTCTCGCGGCGGCGGAGCGGCTGAATACACTCTGAGCGTGTCATCCCTCTCACGTTAGAATAACGGCGGTCTGCGCATAATAAGTGAGAGTAATATCAGTCAAAATAACGCGAAAGCGCGTTATAAAATATAAGTCAGAATTATGTATTAACAGAGAAAACGGGCTGTGAGCGACACAGCCCGTCGCTGTTATTTTTCTGTTACTTCGTTAATGAATTTCGCGAATGCCGTACTGTTTAATGCCGAGCGGTTATAAATCATAAAAATGTCAAGCGAGGGAAGGGTGAACGGTGCAGTGATTTTTTTGAGTCTTAGCACTTCACTGTATTTATCAAATAAAATTTCGGGTACGTAACCAATTAAATGAGAGGCACTTATCATCGAAATAATAGTAAATACAGAGTCACAGCGAAAACCGATTGTCTTTTCCGCATGCACTTTTTCTGCCATCGATTGATAGGTTTTAACGCCCGGCTCATCACTGAGGAATATCGTAAACTTCTCTTCCTGAAGCTCTTCCATGGTGGCCACCTCTTTCATCCGCGGATGATCCTGGCTGCAGACCAGCAGGACGGAATAGGATGCATATGGCACACAAATCATTGAACGGTTACTAACCGGGGCCATTGAGAAAATTAAGTCTGCTTTACGGTATGCCAGCAGATCCTCTGCGGAGTCAGCAGAGAGCAGCATGTCATGCAGTTCAATCTCGTAATTGTGCTCTCGCATCAATAATTTAAGCGGGCCCAGCAGGTTTTCTGTGGTCAGGATTTGCGGGCTGTACACCACAAAATTCTTTTTTAGCGTTGAGCCATGCATGATGTTAATCGTCTGCTCAAGCTGGTTGAGGTTTTGCTCAAGATGATGGTGCAGATTCACGCCTACCGTGGTGGGCGTAATCCCTTTCCCGGAACGAATGAACAGGGGATCGTTGAGCTGATTACGCAACCTTTGCAGCGACTGGCTGACCGCCGAGGGCGTAATATAGAGCGTTTCTGCTGCCTTGCTGATGCTTAAGTGCTGATAAATACACTCGAAAATTACCAGCAGATTAAGATCAAATTTTTTTAGATCGTAGAGATTAGCCATGTTTCATCCTGAGTGGACTGCGTTGCGTTAACACATCACTGATAACTATAGAAGGAAGTTAATCATTTACCATCCATGCAATTAACTTACTTAATTAGAGTTGTATGTTGACTTAATATATCACGATGGCAGATTTATAAAATAGAGCTTCAATGAATATTAAGATATTTTTATCTCTAAAACTGCGAGGGTGTTTGCATTAAAATAGTCTCAATTATATATAGACAAATAATTATCATTCATTTTTATTAATCCTCGCCGGCGCGTCTTACGTTCTGCGCGATAAACCGTGTTCGATGAAACCTATCACAGCCATAGATACGATTGGCGCTCATGTGCATTGCCCTCGCGCTGTGCGGGTGTTGTAATCAAGGCGCTGTTACGGCCTTGATATGAGGTATGTAGAGCGCAACGCAACGCCAGCAATTGCTGGCACTGAAAGTTCCTGTGGAAAGTTCAGGTATCAGGGCCGCCCACCAGGGCGGCCTTTTTACTTTTGGCTTTTCGTTAATTCAGTTCATCACGTTGTCTTGTTCGGGTTGTTAGGTATGGCTGATTGATTTGATAAAGCAAACGCATTAGCCCACCCGGCGAAAGTTGGTTACCTTACATCTCAACGAAAACACGGAGGAAGTACAGATGTCTTTGATTAATACCAAAATTAAACCTTTCAAAAACCAGGCGTTCAAAAACGGTGAATTCATCGAAGTGACCGAGAAAGATACCGAAGGCCGCTGGAGCGTCTTCTTCTTCTATCCGGCTGACTTCACCTTCGTTTGCCCTACCGAACTGGGTGACGTTGCAGACCATTACGACGAACTGCAGAAGCTGGGCGTAGACGTTTACTCTGTTTCTACCGACACCCACTTCACCCACAAAGCATGGCACAGCAGCTCTGAAACCATCGCGAAAATCAAATACGCGATGATCGGCGACCCGACTGGCGCCCTGACCCGTAACTTCGACAACATGCGTGAAGATGAAGGCCTGGCTGACCGTGCTACCTTCGTTGTTGACCCGCAGGGCATTATCCAGGCAATCGAAGTTACCGCTGAAGGTATCGGCCGTGATGCTTCTGACCTGCTGCGTAAAGTGAAAGCGGCGCAGTACGTTGCTTCTCACCCAGGTGAAGTTTGCCCGGCGAAATGGAAAGAAGGCGAAGCGACTCTGGCACCGTCTTTAGACCTGGTTGGCAAAATCTAAGTTTCCCGCCGTCTTTCGCGCAGAGCATCGCCTGCTCTGACGCGACAGGCTCCGGAAATGACAGTCGTAATGGGCGCGCCCGCGCCCATTTTATTCCAGCACCATGATGCAAGTTGCATTCAGGCCGCCCGAATAAGGCAGCTTGCATGATGACGTTTTTAGAGAGGGAAGAACAATGCTCGACACCAATATGAAAACCCAGCTCAAGGCCTACCTTGAGAAACTGACCAAACCTGTTGAGCTGATTGCCACGCTGGACGACAGCGCTAAATCGGCAGAGATCAAGGAACTGCTGGCAGAGATCGCCGAACTGTCACCGAACGTGACCTTCAAAGAAGATAACGATCTGGCGGTGCGCAAGCCCTCCTTCCTGATCACCAATCCGGGTTCTGACCAGGGGCCGCGTTTTGCCGGTTCTCCACTGGGCCACGAATTTACCTCGCTGGTGCTGGCACTGCTGTGGACCGGTGGTCATCCGTCAAAAGAGGCGCAGGCGCTGCTCGAGCAGATCCGCGACATTGACGGCGATTTTGAGTTTGAAACCTATTACTCACTCTCCTGCCATAACTGCCCGGACGTGGTGCAGGCGCTGAACCTGATGTCGGTGCTGAACTCGCGCATTAAGCACACGGCGATTGACGGCGGTACGTTCCAGAACGAAATCACCGACCGTAACGTCATGGGCGTTCCGGCGGTCTTTATGAACGGTCAGGAGTTTGGCCAGGGCCGTATGACGCTGACCGAAATCGTTGCCAAAGTGGACACGGGTGCCGAAAAACGTGCGGCAGAAGCGCTGAACAAACGTGACGCGTATGATGTTCTGATTGTCGGCTCCGGCCCGGCGGGCGCGGCGGCGGCGGTTTACTCCGCCCGTAAAGGCATTCGTACCGGACTGATGGGCGAACGCTTCGGTGGCCAGGTGCTCGACACCGTGGATATCGAAAACTACATCTCTGTGCCGAAGACCGAAGGCCAGAAACTGGCTGGCGCACTGAAGGCGCACGTCAGCGATTATGAAGTGGATGTGATCGACAGCCAGAGCGCCAGCAAGCTGGTTCCGGCCGCGGTTGAAGGGGGGTTACACCAGATTGAAACCGCCTCCGGCGCGGTGCTGAAAGCGCGCAGCATTATCATTGCCACCGGCGCCAAATGGCGCAACATGAACGTCCCGGGTGAAGATCAGTATCGCACCAAAGGCGTCACCTACTGCCCGCACTGCGACGGCCCGCTGTTTAAAGGTAAACGCGTGGCGGTGATCGGCGGCGGTAACTCCGGTGTGGAAGCGGCGATTGACCTGGCGGGTATCGTTGAACACGTCACCCTGCTGGAGTTCGCCCCAGAGATGAAAGCGGACCAGGTGCTGCAGGACAAAGTGCGTAGCCTGAAAAACGTCGATATCGTGCTGAATGCGCAGACCACGGAAGTGAAAGGTGACGGCAGCAAAGTGACCGGTCTGGAATACCGCGACCGCGTGAGCGGTGACGTGCATAGCGTGGCGCTGGCGGGGATCTTCGTACAGATTGGTCTGTTGCCAAACACCACCTGGCTGGACGGCGCGATTGAGCGCAACCGCATGGGCGAAATTATTATCGATGCGAAATGCGAAACCAGCGTGAAAGGGGTGTTCGCGGCAGGGGACTGCACCACGGTTCCGTACAAACAGATCATCATTGCCACCGGTGAAGGGGCGAAAGCGTCTCTGAGCTCGTTCGATTATCTGATTCGCACCAAAACGGCATAAAAAGAAAGCAAGACTACACCTGCAACAGCAAGAGGCCACCGAAAGGTGGCCTCTTTTTTTTACCTGACGACCATCACCGGAATGTGGGTGTGGCGGATCACGCTCGACGCGTTAGAGCCCAGCAGGTGGGTGGTAATGGAAGGATTACGGGAACCGATCACCACGACGTCTGCTTTCAGTTCATTGGCCAGTTCATTAACGGCATCCCGCACGCTACCGAACCTGACGTGAGTTTTGATACGTGAAGGGTCGATGCTGAAATGCCCGACCATGGTTTGTAGACGATTTTCAGCTTCGTGCTGAAGATGCTCTTCGAAGCGACGTACATCGGCGGCAAAGCGGTGCAGACTCAGGCTGGCGGAACCCGGTAACACGTGTAAAAGATGGATGATCCCGTCCTGCTGCGCCAGGAACTCCGCGTGGCGTACGGCCTTGTCGCTCAGCTCCATCTCGAAAACATCAACCGGCATAATGATTGTCTGATACATACCCGTTTCTCCTTGTTTATAAACGCTGAATTCATTCAACCACAAAATATGAATGGTTTCTGTAAGCGCGGCGCCACTTTTTGATCTCGCCAGGAAAAATCTCAAAAGATCCGTCATCACAGGCAAGTCTTCTGGGGTAGCTACCCTTTATACACTGTCCTGGATCCTTTCGGAGGTTGCATGAAAGCACTCACGTATCACGGCCCGCATCATGTTCGCGTCGAGAATGTCCCCGATCCCATCATTGAACAGCCAGACGATATTATTCTGCGGGTCACGGCTACGGCGATTTGCGGGTCCGATCTGCATCTCTATCGCGGCAAAATCCCGAAGGTGCAACACGGCGATATTTTTGGTCATGAATTTATGGGGGAAATCGTTGAGTGTGGCAGGGAGGTGAAGAATTTACAGAAGGGCGATCGCGTGGTTATCCCGTTTGTGATTGCCTGCGGTGACTGTTTCTTCTGCCGTCTGCAGCAATACGCGGCCTGCGAGACGACCAACGCCGGGCAGGGCGCCGCGCTGAACAAAAAGCAGATTCCCGCGCCAGCCGCGCTGTTTGGCTATAGCCATCTCTACGGCGGCGTGCCGGGAGGCCAGGCGGAATATGTTCGCGTACCGAAGGGGAACGTTGGTCCGTTCAAGGTGCCGCCGCTGTTGTCCGATGACAAAGCGCTGTTCCTGTCAGATATTTTACCCACCGCCTGGCAGGCGGCAAAAAATGCGCAGATCGAAAAAGGATCGAGCGTGGCCGTGTTCGGCGCCGGGCCGGTGGGGTTGCTGACCATTGCCTGCGCGCGGTTGCTCGGGGCGGAACAGATCTTCGTCATCGACCATCACCCGTATCGCCTGCGATTCGCTCAGGCGCGCTACGGCGCAATCCCGGTCAACTTTGATGATGATAACGATGCCGCCGAAAAAATCATTGAGCAAACTGCCGGCCAGCGTGGTGTCGATGCGGTGATTGATGCCGTCGGGTTCGAAGCCAAAGGCAGCACCACGGAAACAATCCTCAGCAACCTTAAAATTGAAGGCAGCAGCGGCAAAGCGCTGCGTCAGTGTATCGCGGCTGTCCGGCGCGGCGGCGTTGTCAGCGTCCCTGGCGTTTACGCCGGGTTTATTCACGGCTTCCTGTTTGGCGATGCCTTCGATAAAGGGCTGAGTTTCAGGATGGGGCAGACACACGTCCACGCCTGGCTGGGCGAGTTGCTGCCGCTTATCGAAAAAGGGCTGCTTACGCCGGAGGAGATTGTGACCCACTATCTGCCGCTGGCGGATGCGGAACGCGCCTACAAGATTTTCGAAAAACGGGAGGAGGAGTGCCGCAAGGTCATTCTGGTGCCGGGGGCGGAAACGCCTGACGCGGCAGCACAGCAGGTGAAAGGCCTGGTCAATGCTTTCCCGGGTGGGGTGGTGTGAGATTATCGCTTACCGATGACGCTCAAGATAAAGCACCGCCATGACGATGATCGCCAGAATAATGAGAAAAATAAGTGTGATAACCACTATCTCACTCATGACCGTCCCCGCGGCACCCAAACAGATTAAGCGTGGGTTAAGGGGTTTTCGGGCGATATAGGATAATCGGGTGAATTTGCGGAAAGAGGATGCGGGTGCATCCTCTGTGCAACGCGGGAGCGTTTGTTCAGATGGGGTTAACGCAGGTAGTCGCCCGCGGCTTCTGGCTGGTAGAGCAGCTCCAGCACTTCCAGATGCGCCGCGGCACCGCCTGGCAACGCCCAGTTGATGGTGTCTCCCGTACGCAGACCAAGAAGCGCGGCACCCACAGGAGCAAGGACCGAAAGCTGTGCACTGCTGTCGGTCATCTGCGCCGGGTAGACCAGCGTTCGGGTCAGCTCTTCACCGGTGGCCAGGTTACGGAATTTAACCCGGCTGTTCATGGTGACCACGTCGTGAGGCATGGATTCAGGCGTGCACATCTGCGCCCGGTCAAGCTCTTCATTCAGGGCGTCAGCCACCGGAAGCGAAGCGAATTCTGCTTTTTCCAGCAGTCTGTCAATACGTTCTGCGTCAAGCTCATTGATGATGATGGTGGGTCTGGACATTTTTTACTCCATGTCGTTAATGCTGCGTGTAACGCAGAAACCAATCCAAAAGAAAACCCTCGCCGTCTGGCAGCGAGGGTTTAACTCTTCTGATGATACTGGCTGAGCGCACAACTTTGAAGTGATACAGGTCACATTCATGGGTCATATGAATTTTCGGTGAAAAACGTGCTCCCTTGCCAATTTGCATTATTCTTTTTAAGCGCCCCCTGTGGGCGACTATCCGCATTCAGTGTTTCTTCTCAGGAGATCTCATGAGCGATTACGACAAAATTACGTTGAAAGACGGCAGTTATTTATATTTTAAAGACTGGGGAAGCGGGCAACCCGTGGTGTTTAGCCACGGCTGGCCGCTGACGGCGGATGCCTTTGAAGACCAAATGTTATACCTGGGATCAAAAGGATTTCGCGTAATTGCACATGACCGCCGCGGACATGGCCGCTCAGCGCAGCCGTGGGATGGGCACAATATGGATCAGTATGCCGACGACCTGGCTGAGCTGACGGCGCGTCTGAATCTGAAAGACGCTGTTCACGTGGGGCATTCAACCGGCGGTGGCGAAGTGGCGCGCTATATTGGTCGCCACGGTACGGATCGCGTGGCGAAAGCGGTACTTATTGGTGCCGTGACACCGATTATGATCAAAACCGATTTCAACCCGAACGGTGTGCCGAAAGAGGTGTTTGATGGTATTCGGGAAGGCGTGATTAACGATCGCGCAGCTTTCTTCTATGCGCTGACCGAGGCGTTTTATGGCTATAACCGCCCGGGGGCGAAAGAGTCCAAAGCGGTGCGGGAGAGCTTCGTTGAGCAGGGGCTTCAGGGGTCGATCAAGGCGCTGTATGACTGCGTAAAAGCGTTCTCTGAAACCGATCTGCGTGAAGATCTGAAAAAGATGACTATCCCAACGCTGGTGATCCACGGCGACGACGACCAGATAGTCCCGATCGAGACCTGTGGTCGGGTGGCTGCAGAGATCCTGCCGAACGCTGAACTGAAGGTCTATGCCGGGGGTTCTCACGGCATATGCACCACGCATAAGCACCAGATCAATGACGATTTGCTGAAATTTATTCAGTCTTAATTCCTGGCGGATTGCGTTACGCTGAGTGTCCTGATCCAGGGTACTGAGCGAAACGCAATTCGTGTCTGCCCCACCATTCTGCCCCACCATTAAGAGAGCACTATGTATTTCTATCAACCTTCTCTGGGACACGGCCTGCCGCATGACCCACTGAACGCGATTATTGGCCCACGCCCGATTGGCTGGATCTCCTCGTGCGACAACGCCGGTCAGCTGAATCTCGCGCCGTATAGCTTCTTTAACTGCTTTAACTATCGTCCGCCCATCATCGGTTTTTCCAGCAACGGCTGGAAAGACAGCGTGCGTAATATTACCGAAACCGGCGAGTTTGTCTGGAACCTGGCGACGCGCGATCTGGCTGAAGCGATGAATGCGACCTCGGCTATGCTTCCCCACGATGAAAATGAATTTACCTTTGCGGGATTAACGCCAGCGGCCAGCCAGCTGGTGAACGCCCCGCGGGTGGCAGAAAGCCCGGTTAACTTTGAGTGTCGCCTGTCGCAGTGTATTCAGCTTACCGGGGCCGACGGCACACCGGTTGATACCTGGCTGGTGCTCGGCGAAGTGGTGGGTATTCACATCGCCGAAACGTTGCTGGAAGAGGGGATTTATCAGACGGCGAAAGCGCAGCCCATCCTGCGTGCGGGTGGGCCGACGGCTTACTATGGCATCAGTGACGAGCACCGGTTTGACATGACCCGACCGATCGTCAATCAGTGACCGGCTTTATCAATGACGAATTGTTTTCCGCAGTTACCCGGGTGTGGCTGCGGAGCAAATGAGGTCGCAGAAAGCGGGTTATTAATGGTGTCTGCCTTCAGTGAGATCTGCATTTCAGTCAGGTAGGACGGGTTGCCATTACAGGTAAGCTTGAACGCTTTGACATTCTCCTTGCCCCAGCCTTTGGCCACGGCGCTGTCAAAGTCGCTGCGGCTTACGGTTTTTCCATAGTTATCGGCGAGGAACTTGCCGACCGCGCTGTTTTTTATCTCCTGATTCATGCGCACCATCGTGCCGAAATACGCGTCAGGATCAAAACCAAAGCACACGCCGTGTTTGGCATATTCGTAGCGTTCCAGGCAGGAGTTACCGCCAGCACCCGGCATAACGCTGTTCAGCTTCGCAGCACCTGAAAGCGACAGTCCGGTTTCGGCGGCAGCGCATTTGCGGCTGGCCTTCACCTCCGGCATGTTCGGGATTGGACGGGTTGCGCAGCCAAAACGCATCCAGCGACGTTCATCCACCCCCCGTGCGGCAACAGATTTTGGCAGCCCCGGCCATAATCCGTGCACGGTCAGAAAATCGGTTTTGTTATCACTCTCTTTTTGTAAACGGCACTCTTCGGGCTCGTTGCGGTTACGGTCGGCCATGCTCTGGCAGAACCCGGTTTGCCAGGAAAGAGCCAGAACGTAGCGATCAAAATCGCCATACTGCGTTGCCTTGAGTGGGTCGGCCTGTGCGGAGAATACACAGAGTGCCAGCGCGATTGCGCCAGACGGAATAACGATATCCTTCCTGAACATGTGATTTCCTGATCGAATGAGCATGAATAATTTCTGGAAATTATTAAAGCACAAAAAGCGCCCGCAGGCGCTTTCTGGATATCAGGAATTTAGCTTAAGCTGCGCCGGGTACCAGCACCTGCGTGGCAATAATCACGATAATCAGCCCTACAATCACGGGGACGGAGGTGCGTTTGATCACTTCGAAAGGCGAGATTTTTGCCATCCCGGCAACGGCTACAACCACACCCGATACCGGCGAAATGGTGCGACCGAGGTTAGACGCCTGCAGCATGGGGATGGAGAGATAGGCCGGGTTAATGCCTGAGGAGTGAGCCAGTTTCGGGATCATCTCAACAAAGGCGTAGAACGGCGCGTTACCTGAACCGGTGGTCATGGCGGCCAGCATGGTCAGCACCACCAGAACCAGCATCAGGATAATACTGGCCGAGCCGAACGAGGTGGCGATGGAAATCAGGCTCTGAATAAAGCCGATGGTGCTCAGGCCCTGGGCGAAGACGCCTGCTGCAACCAGCAGCATAACGACCCCTGCAAACGCATCCGCCATACCGCGATAGGCCACTTCCAGACCCGAGAAGACTTTCTGCGTGTTAAACCCACGCACAAACTCCAGCAGGGCGGCCAGCAGCATGCAGATCACCAGAATGGTGATGATGTGCAGCTGCGGGCCCCATTTACCGTCAAAAATAAGCACGCCAATAATAGGTGTGAACGGCAGAATGGCATAAAACGCTGGCGCGGTGGTGGTGATTTCACTCACGTCCAGCATCTCGTGGCTGATGTTCTCTTTTTTATCGAGATAGCGCTGCCAGAAGAAGTGCGCGATGCCCATGCCGACAATGGCGACGATAGAAATGGGCAGCGTGGTTTTGAACGCAAAGTCGATAAGCGACATCTCAGCGGCTTTGGCTGCGAGCACGACATCACCGGAGGTGGGGGAAAGAATAATGGCGGCCGGCGAGGCGCAAATCGCGGCGGCCGCGCCGCGGCTGATACCGACGTTAACCATAATCGGGAACAGGGTGGCCATTAACAGTACGCCCAGACCGGTGGCGGACGACACGGCGAGGGACATCAGGCAGGCAAGGAAATAGGCCGCGACCATCAGCAGATACGGGGAGTTAATGTACTGCAGCGGTTTGGACGCCAGTTTAACCACCATATCATTCGCGCCGATATGGGTCATGTACGCCGCAAAACCGCACAGCATCATGATCATCATACCCAGGTCGCCACCGCGGCTCATGAGCAGGATTTTAATGTATTCAACAATGTCAGTGGCGGTGTAGCCCGTACTGTCTGCGCTGGCCGGTAACACCTGATGGCCCATGATGGCGCTGATAATGAGCAGGGTTAGCCCGCCGACAAATAACACCCCTGTGGCCGAGTAACCTTTAATGATGTAGCGCGCTACACCGACAATGACGACGACTCCGATAAGGAGCTCGATAAACGTAAGCATGGTTTCCCCTGTATCCTTGCTGCCCGAGAGCACAAATAATCAATAAAAAAGAAGGATGAAATGTGCCGAATTAATGTTCTGTCCTTGCTGATTAAAATCAATAAACAGACTACTAAAGAAGATATTAACGGTATTTTTGCCATCGCCCCGGCATTTATCTCATGCGCATATTGACCGGTATAGATATCACTATATGTCAATTAAATGATAATGGGTTGTTAAATATTTTGTGGGTTTAAATTCGCCGCAGAAAGAAAAAGCAAAAACCCTTTGGGAACTGGGTTTTTAATGGCTGCCGGCAGCCCTCCAGGACGGGCCCTGGAGACCGTCATTGCTGGCGTTGGTTGGATTGTCCAGCGTATAAAAGCCTAATAAAGGCTTACTTTTATTGTGCTTATTATGGGGTGAAGGTATGTTCCTCTCAGAATATTCCCAGGAAGACGCTGATTAATTAGGAATAACGCTGATGCTGTTAAGCTTTGATTAAACTATTTTATGGTAAACTTTGCCTCGAATACTAAGAATGGTAATTGCATTGTGATTGTACGTAATAAATTTTTCCTCATTTTGTTGTTTATTTTTGGGCAGTTAGCATTGTCGTCTGTTGCACACGCCGAGAGCAATGCAACCGATAAAGGCTGGTTCTCCACCTTCACTGATAATGTGTCGCAGACCTGGACTGCGCCAGAGCATTATGACCTGTATGTTCCGGCAATAACGTGGCATGCGCGTTTTGCCTATGACAAAGAAAAGACTGACAAATATAACGAGCGCCCGTGGGGGGCTGGTTTTGGTCAGTCGCGTTGGGACGAAAAAGGGAACTGGCATGGCATCTATCTGATGGCCTTTAAAGATTCCTTTAACAAGTGGGAACCAATCGGGGGTTATGGCTGGGAGAAAACCTGGCGTCCGTTAGCCGATGAAAACTTCCATGTGGGGCTGGGCTACACCGCCGGTGTGACCGCACGCGACAACTGGAACTACATTCCGATTCCGGTGCTGCTGCCTCTGGCCTCTATCGGCTATGGTCCGGCAACGTTCCAGATGACCTATATCCCGGGGACATACAACAACGGTAACGTTTACTTCGCCTGGATGCGTTTTCAGTTTTAACTGAAAAAACGTCACGTGGTGGTGAAAAAATGCGCAGCCGTTGATTCCGTTGAGATAAAAAACCGTCAGCAGAAATTAACGCGACTTTAGTCACTTTTTATCAAAGAACCGCTGGACAAAAGGTCCCACAATTGATGTACTGGTACCCGACACAGCATTTGTGTCGTTTTTTAATGTAAAGGTAATTTTGATGTCTAAGATTAAAGGTAACGTTAAGTGGTTTAATGAGTCCAAAGGATTCGGTTTCATTACTCCTGAAGATGGCAGCAAAGACGTGTTCGTACACTTCTCTGCAATCCAGTCTAATGGTTTCAAAACTCTGGCTGAAGGTCAGCGTGTAGAGTTCGAAATCACTAACGGTGCCAAAGGCCCTTCTGCTGCTAACGTAATCGCTCTGTAATTCAGACGCGTCAGCAAGAATTTCAAAACCCGCTCACTGAGCGGGTTTTTTTTCGCGTTGAATCAGCTAAGCAGATACATTTTGAGGAAGCTGGCAACGATCAGCACGCTCAACAACACCACACCTGCGCTCATCAGGTTCTGTTTCATTCTGTCACCCTCGTTCAGTATTGCGTTCAGAGTGACAGAGAAAAATTAAGCCAACATTAACGCAGCGTCTGTTAGTGCGTCGTGGCGGAAGAAAATAGCCAGAATGCGATCCCCGTCATCGCAAAGGAGCCGAGCATATTAATCGCAATGTTCATCAGCGCCCAGCCGACACGCCCTTCCTGAAACAGGAAAACCACTTCCGCCGAGAACGTGGAGAAGGTGGTTAAACCGCCGCAAAAGCCGGTGGTAATCAATAGCTTCCACACGGGATCGATATGCGTCATACGGTTAAACCAGGCCAGCCCCACGCCAATAATGAAAGCACCTATCAGGTTAGCCGCCAGCGTACCCATTGGAATAGCCTGATGCAGGGGATTAAAACGCATACTCAAAAACCACCGCGCAACGCTACCCGTACCCCCACCAATAAAAACGGCTAAAAGTAGTTGTAACACTGTAAATACCTGCTATTTGATGTGTAAGAGTGGCGAGTTTAACGCGGTTTTTGCTGAGGGGACAAATATGTATGTTGCGGTAGGACAGTTTGCGGTTACGCCTGACTGGCAAGAGAATGCAGATAGATGTGTCTCTCTGATGAGGCAGGCCCGCCTGAAAGAAGCATCCTTGCTGGTGCTGCCGGAGGCGCTGCTGGCAAGAGATGACCACGACCCGGACCTGTCGGTGAAGTCTGCCCAGCCTCTGGACGGCGGATTTTTGCAGCACCTGCTGGCGGAAAGCGTGGGCAATGGTTTGACCACCCTCTTTACGGTGCATGTCCCCTCGACGACGGGACGGGCGGTAAATACGCTCGTGGCCATCCGTGACGGCGCGATCGTTGCGCGCTATGCCAAACTCCATCTTTATGATGCCTTCAGCATTCAGGAATCGCGGCGGGTGGATCCGGGAGACAGCATCCCACCGCTGCTTGATGTCGATGGCTTTAAGATTGGGTTGATGACCTGCTACGACCTGCGTTTTCCTGAGCTGGCACTTACGCTCGCGTTAAAGGGGGCTGACGTGCTGGTAGTGCCTGCCGCGTGGGTCAAGGGGCCGCTTAAAGAGCAGCACTGGGCAACGCTCCTTGCAGCGCGTGCGCTGGATACAACCTGTTATGTTGTGGCCTCGGGGGAGTGCGGCAATAAGAACATTGGGCAGAGCAGGGTGGTGGATCCGCTGGGAGTTACGATAGCCGCTGCGGCGGAGGCCCCGGTTTTGCTGATGACAGAGTTACAGCGGGAGAGGATTACGCTTGCACGGCAGCAATTACCGGTTCTTCGCAACCGTCGGTTTGCGCCACCGCAATTATTGTGATGTTTTTTTCAACAATGCTTGATTCACCTTGTTACAGATTGCTATTGTGTGCACGCGTCAAATGACCGTTAATACAATCAGGTTTTTGGCGCTGAATGCAGCCTGGTTTATGTAAAGAAGGTATCTATGGGTGAGATTAGTATTACCAAACTGCTGGTGGTTGCCGCACTGGTCGTCCTGCTGTTTGGTACCAAGAAGTTACGCACGCTGGGTGGTGACCTGGGTGCCGCCATCAAAGGCTTTAAGAAAGCGATGAACGACGATGATGCGGCTGCGAAGAAAAGCGCCGAGGGTGACATCCCGGCAGAGAAGCTTTCTCACAAAGAGTAACGGCAATGCCTGAGGGCTTGCGAAAAAAAACCGGCTCAAGAGGCCGGTTTTTTTGTATTACTGTAAGTGAATATTACAGTCTTATTTCACTTCTTCGCCTTTTGCCTGCATATCGGCATGGTAAGAGGAGCGAACAAATGGGCCGCAGGCTGCGTGGGTAAAGCCCATCGCCAGCGCTTCGGCTTTCATCTCATCAAACTCATCCGGGCTCACGTAGCGCTGCACGGGCAGGTGGTGGCGACTTGGCTGCAGATATTGTCCCAGCGTCAGCATGGTCACACCGTGGCGGCGCAGATCGCGCATCACTTCGATGATCTCAGCATTCGTTTCACCGAGACCAACCATCAGGCCTGACTTGGTTGGAATATGGGGATGCGCTTCTTTAAAACGCTCCAGCAGCTTCAGAGACCAGTTATAGTCCGCACCAGGACGTACCTGACGGTAGAGACGTGGCACGTTCTCCAGGTTGTGGTTAAACACGTCTGGTGGCGTCGCGGTCAGGATGTCCAGCGCGCGATCCATACGGCCGCGGAAGTCTGGAACCAGCGTCTCAATTTTGATGTTCGGGCTTTTCTCGCGAATAGCGGTAATGCAGTCAGCGAAGTGCTGAGCACCGCCATCACGCAGATCGTCACGGTCAACGGAGGTAATAACGACATAACGCAGCGCCATATCGGCGATGGTCTGTGCCAGTTTCTGAGGTTCGTTAGCGTCGGGCGCTACCGGGCGGCCATGAGCCACATCGCAGAACGGGCAGCGGCGGGTACAGATGGCACCCAGAATCATAAACGTCGCGGTACCGTGATTGAAACATTCAGCAAGGTTCGGGCAAGAGGCTTCTTCACAGACGGAGTGAAGGCCGTTCTTGCGCATCGCCGCTTTGATCCCCTGGATACGCGAAGAGTCAGCCGGAAGTTTGATTTTCATCCATTCCGGTTTTCTTAACAGCGCTTCGCGCTCTGTAGCCACGTTTTTAACCGGGATAAGGGCCATTTTATCGGCATCGCGGTATTTAACACCGCGTTCCATCACAATGGGTTTACTCATAGCGTGCGTGTTCCAGTTGCGAATATCGAAGGAAAGCGTTTCTATTCAAGGGAATGTTGTATTTATCAACTATTTTTGAACGAACGACAGGCAGTATATCATTGAAACGGTCAGTAAAGCAGCCTGCCAGGTCGCCAATTTGTAAAATAGTTGTTGTTTTGTGCGTTTTGCCCGGCAGGGGGCAGGGGCTTGTGCTGTATCAACCAGTCAGAAGGCCTGGCGGATGACGCGGATAACGTTTTCCAGCACCGGATCGCGCAAGCTGAGTTTGTTGTAATGCAGTGAAATCTCGATAGATTCCGCATTGAGCTGGTTGAGAGGAATGCTCTCCAGCGGCCAACATTTACGCAACAAGGTATACAGACGCGAAGGCATGATGCAGAGCATGTCGCTGCTGCCAATCAGGGAGGCAGTGGTGAACATATTGTAACTACTGAAGCTGATCTGGCGTTCCGGGAATATCTCATCGATTCGCTGACGCAGCGCATGATTGGACTGTCCTTCGGTCATGAAAGACGAATGATCATAGTTACGCAGATTTTCAATGGTCAACGGCCCGCTCAGGGCGGGATGCTGCTGGCGGCACACCAGCACCAGGTTATCCGCATACAGGACATGTTGTCCGAGCGCTCGGGCGCTAAAGCTGCCGCTTTCTATAATCAGGTCGGTCTGAAACTGAGCAAGCTGAATATCAGGCTCGTTGAGCGGTACATTTCGCAGCAGGAGTTGGGGAACATGCTCTTTTATCGCCTGAAAAATAGCGGGCATCACCAGCACGCCGACAGACGGGGTGCAGCCGATAGTGATGGTTCTCTGTTTGTCATAGCTGCCGGTTAAATCCAGCGCACCCAGAATCGACTCCAGCCCCTGGCTGATGTACTCATGCAGATGGGTGGCGTAGGCCGTGGGCGTAACCCCCTGGCCCTTACGAATAAATAACGGGTCGGGAAATATAGCGCGCAGTTTTTGAATTGACTGGCTTATTGCTGAAGGCGTGAGATTAAGAATTTTCGCAGCATTAACGATACCCTTATGGACATATACTGCCTCAAAAATAGTCAACAAATTGAGATCAATATTACGTAAAGTCCGAAAAATTTGTGGCTTGTCCTCACCACCTGGGTCATTCAGTCGTTTGGCTGGTAAATTATTATACTCCACGCTTTCACTCCGTATACATTCACATTATGAATGATAGTTGAATTTATTTATTATGCTTGTAGAGATTCGTAAAGTGTTGGTTTTGTTTCACTTGTTTATCAAAAACAAACAGTTGTGTGATTATCACGCAAGTTACTTACGCCCTGTATGCAGTTCTGGCTGGAGGCTAAATAATATGTAGCGGTAATATTCGGGCGCTTCGAAAATATAGAATAAGCGGATTATTGTAAAGCGTAAAAGCGGTAAATAAACAGTGGCCCGTCAAATAATCGAGCCATGATGCATGATATATTAAGCAGTGATATATTCGTAAGATGGATTGTTAAGTAGGGCTAAAACGTTCTTCAAAAGCACAGGACGAATATTCTCGGGCGTTGCGCTTTCAACCCACTGGCACATTTGCGTCATCTCCATTCCGGCGTAGCCGCAGGGGTTTATGCGCTGGAAAGGGGTAAGATCCATATTAATATTCAGTGCCAGCCCGTGGAAGGAGCAGCCTTTGCGGATACGCAGCCCCAGTGAGCAAATCTTACTTTCTCCCACATAGACGCCCGGCGCATCGGCACGCGGATGGGCTTCAATACCGTATTCCGCCAGCGTGTTAACCACGGTTTGTTCCAGCAGGGTAACCAGTTCGCGAACGCCGAGCTTTCTGCGCTTCAGGTTCAGCAGAACGTACATCACCTGCTGCCCAGGCCCGTGGTACGTGACCTGCCCACCGCGATCGCTTTGAATTACCGGGATATCACCCGTCATCAATAAATGTTCCGCTTTTCCCGCCTGTCCCTGCGTAAATACCGGCAGGTGTTCAACCAGCCAGATCTCATCAGGGGTGGTGTCATCGCGTGAATCGGTGAAATCATGCATGGCCTGGGAGACAGGCTCGTAAGGTTGCAGCCCGAGATGACGGACAAGAATTTTATCCTGATACAAAAGGACGTCTCCGAAGACGAGGGACAAAAGGTGAGGGAGAGTATATCACAAGCGGGGAGGCGGGTTACCCGGCAAACCGGGTAACCGCAGAGGGACTACAGCACCATACGAACAATTTCGATATTGCCGAGCTCTTCGTACAGCGTCTCAACCTGCTCAATGTGGGTTGCGGTAATGGTAATGGATACCGAGTGGTAGTTGCCCTTGCTGCTTGGTTTTACTGACGGAGAGTAGTCACCCGGCGCATGGCGCTGTACCACTTCAACCACCTGATCAACCAGCTCAGGTTTCGCCAGACCCATTACTTTGTAGGTAAACGGGGTAGGGAATTCAAGCAGTTCGTTAAGTTTGGTTTTCATGTCAGCTCCGGCGTAACGTCAAAAAGAATAACTCCCACGACAGGTGGGAGTTATCAGGATATCTAGTATATGGGGATCAAAATCACACTTTCAAGTGTTCAATTTTTAGCCAAACCAGTGATGGAACATCAATTTAATGTAATCAATGATTTTGCCGAAGAAATTGCCTTCCGGGATTTCTTGCAGAACAACCAGCGGTCGCTGATCGATGGTTTTACCATCCAGCTGGAAGTTGATGGTGCCCACCACTTGGTTTTTCTGCAGTGGCGCGTGCAGCTCAGTGGTGTTCAGCACGTAGCTGGCTTTCAGATCTTTCATGCGACCACGAGGAATGGTCAGGTACAGATCTTTATCCACGCCAAGGGAAGCACGGTCGTTATCACCGAACCAGACTGGCTCAGAAGCAAACTCTTTACCGGCTTTCAACGGGTTCACGGTTTCGAAGAAACGGAAGCCCCAGGTCAGCAGTTTCTTGCTTTCCGTCTCACGACCTTTGAAGGTACGACCGCCCATCACGGCAGAGATCAGACGCATCTGACCTTCGGTGGCAGAAGCAACCAGGTTGTAGCCAGCTTTATCGGTATGGCCAGTTTTGATGCCGTCAACGTTCAGGCTGTTATCCCACAGCAGGCCGTTACGGTTGGTCTGACGAATACCGTTAAAGGTGAACTCTTTCTCTTTATAGATGGAGTATTCGTTCGGCACGTCACGGATCAGCGCCTGACCAATCAACGCCATATCACGTGCGGAGCTGTACTGACCATCTGCGTCCAGACCATGTACGGTCTGGAAATGGCTGTTCTTCAGACCCAACGCGGTGACGTAGCTGTTCATCAGACCGACGAAGGCATCCTGGCTTCCTGCGGCGAAATCGGCCATTGCCACGCACGCATCGTTACCGGATTGCAGGTTAATACCACGGATCAGCTGAGAAACAGGAACCTGCATGCCCGGTTTCAGGAACATCAATGATGAACCTTTAAATACCGGGTTGCCGGTTGCCCACGCATCGTTACCGATGGTGACCAGATCCGTTTCTTTGAACTTCCCTGCTTTCATGGCCTGGCCGATAACGTAGCTGGTCATCATTTTGGTCAGGCTGGCCGGATCGCGGCGGGCGTCGGCATTCTGTTCAGCCAGCACTTTGCCAGAGTTGTAGTCGATCAGGATATACGATTCCGCGTCGATTTGCGGAACGCCAGGGATCATGGTCTTGATATTCAGGTCATCGGCGTGAGCTGCAGAGAGAGCAGTTGCGCAAAGGGCCGTGGTCAGCGCCATGCGCTGCACAAAACGAGCAGAAAAAGTGGTCTTCATGGTCAGAACAACGACATCCGTGATGGAATTAAAAAAAGTGCCTTACTATAGCAAATGCTATTCAGGCAGGCATCCGACTTTAAGCATGAGTTTGTGAATGTGTTTTACACAAATTGACACTTTGGATGCCGCCAGTTCATTATTTCGCAACAGCGATAAATGATTGTAGTTGGGCTTCATTTTGCAGGCGCTGCTGCAGAGACGCTGCCTGCGATTTGCTGGCAAACGGCCCCATCTGAATACGCCATACTGCGCCGTTTTGCGCAACGCGTCCCGGAACACCAAACGTCTGGCTCAGACGCTGTTGATACTGCTGCGCACGGGCCTGATCGCTTACCGCCCCAACCTGAACCACAAAGCCGCCGCTGGCCGCCGCTGGAGCCGCAACCGGTGTGCTTTGCGTCGTCGCCGGAGCCGTTACGGGCGCAGGCTCTGTGGCAGGAGCGGCAACAGGAGCCGGTGCTGGCGTAGGTTCGCTGCCTTCCAGCACGCCGGTGGCTAACGTTGTCGGCGCGCCAAGGAAGCCGCTACTCTTTACTGGCGCACCCGTCGTGTCTTCGCTCTGCAACGTATCATTGCTGATTGGGCGCACTTCTCCTGCTGGCTGAGAAGGCTCTGCCGGAGAAGAGACGCTTCCCATGCCGCCGTCCAGGTTCGGGCGGTCAGGAAGGGCGTAAGTCTGTTTCGCCACCGTCGTACACGCGGTACCTGGCCCGGAGAGGGTGCCATCCTGCGCCACGATAATCGGGTCAATACGGACTTTGGTATTGTTCGAGGTGTTCAGGCGGTCTGCAGCCGCGCGTGACAGGGAGATCACCCGGTCGTTACCGTAGGGGCCACGATCGTTAATGCGTACCACGATCATACGACCATTCGCCAGGTTGGTGATACGGGCGTAGCTCGGGACAGGCAGGGTCGGGTGAGCCGCCGTCAGTTGCATCGGATCGAACGCTTCGCCGGTCGCCGTCAGGTTGCTGCCTGGCTCGGCATCATAAATGGCGGCAAAGCCAGCCTGGCTAAAGCGGGAGGGATCCTGAACAATTTTGTAGCTTTTGCCATCGCGCTCGTAATCCTGATTCGCGCTGGCATTGAGCGGTTCATAAACGGGATCGGCACCGCTGATTTCAACGATCGGGCCATTACAAACCGCAGGCTGCGGCGGCGCGACGGTTGCCTGTTGCTGACCATCATCACTTGTGCAGGCCGCAAGTAAACTTGCCGCAATGCAGATCCCCAGCCACTGCTTACGCATTCCGATCCCCTTATTTTTATACGCTTTTTGACAACATTTTTCTGTGGGTATGGATCGACATCACGATACCAAACCCGGCCATCAACACGATCAGTGCCGAGCCTCCGTAGCTCACCAGCGGGAGCGGGACGCCAACAACCGGCAGAATACCACTCACCATACCAATATTTACGAAGACATAAACGAATAAAATCAGCATCAACCCGCCTGCCATCACGCGGCCAAAGGTGGTTTGCGCACGCGCGGCGATCCACAGCCCTCGCATGATCAACAGCACATACAGCGCCAGCAGAATCAGGATGCCAACCAGGCCCAGCTCTTCCGCCAGAACCGCAAAGATAAAGTCGGTGTGACGTTCCGGTAAGAACTCCAGCTGGGACTGGGTGCCGTGCAGCCAGCCTTTACCGCGCAGGCCGCCGGAACCGATCGCAATCTTGGACTGAATAATATGATAGCCCGCACCCAGCGGATCGGTTTCCGGATCGAGCAGCATCATGACGCGTTGTCGCTGGTAATCATGCATCAGGAAGAACCAGAGAATCGGGATGAACGCTGCCACCAGCACGACTGCAATGCCAATCAGACGCCAGCTTAAACCCGACAGGAACAGGACAAACAGGCCGGAGAGGGCGATAAGAATCGAGGTACCGAGGTCAGGCTGCGCCGCAACCAGCAGCGTCGGCAGGAAAATCAGCACCAGCGCAATGGCGGTATTTTTCAGCGAAGGCGGGCAGACGTCACGGTTAATAAAACGCGCCACCATCAAGGGAACCGCTATTTTGGCTATTTCAGAGGGCTGGAAGCGGACAACGCCCAGATCCAGCCAGCGCTGCGCGCCTTTAGAGATGGCCCCAAAAGCATCTACCGCAACCAGCAGCACAATACAGAATATGTACAGATACGGTGCCCAGCCTTCATAGACCCGCGGCGGGATCTGCGCCATGACCACCATAATGACCAGGCCCATCGCGATCTGGCCGATTTTGCGCTCCATCATGCCGATGTCCTGGCCGCTGGCGCTCCAGATAACCAGGGCGCTGTAAACCAGCAAAGCCAGCAGGATCAGCAGCATGGCTGGGTCGATATGGATTTTATCCCACAGCGATTTTTTATTTGGATTATCCGTCATGATTATTGGTCCTCCGCCGCAGCGGCGGCCGGGTTTTCAGCCGGCAGTTCGGTGTTGTTATCACCCAGCATAATGTGGTCGAGGATCTGGCGCATGATGGTCCCCACGGCCGGACCTGCGCCGCCGTTTTCCAGAATCATCGCCACCGCAACCTGCGGGTTATCATAAGGGGCAAAGGCCGTCATCAGCTTATGGTCACGCAGACGTTCAGCAATGCGGTGCGCGTTATAGGTTTCATTGGCTTTCAGACCGAAGACCTGCGCAGTACCGGATTTGGCGGCCACTTTATACGGTGTGCCGGCGAAATACTTATGTGCGGTCCCGTTCGGGCGGTTCGCCACGCCGTACATACCGTCTTTGGCAATTTCCCAGTAACCGGAATGAATGTCACCCACCGGGGCTTCATGCGGCTGGATCCACGGCACTTTTTTGCCGTCTTCAACCGTACTTTGCAGCAGGTGCGGAACTTTCACTACGCCATCGTTGATGAGGATCATCATCGCTTTGTTCATCTGAATCGGGGTCGCCGTCCAGTAGCCCTGACCGATACCCACCGGAATGGTATCACCCTGATACCACGGCTTCTTAAAGCGCTTCAGCTTCCACTCACGGGTTGGCATGTTACCGGAACGTTCTTCTGAAAGGTCAACGCCGGTGTAATGTCCATAGCCGAATTTGCTCATCCACTCTGACAGGCGGTCAATGCCCATGTCATACGCAACCTGGTAGAAGAAGGTATCCGCAGACTCTTCCAGCGATTTGGTAACGTTGAGGTGACCATGGCCCCATTTTTTCCAGTCGCGATAGCGTTTTTCAGAGCCTGGTAATTGCCACCAGCCCGGGTCAAACAGACTGGTATTGCGGTTGATGACGCCCGCGCTCAGCGCAGAGACCGCCACGTACGGTTTTACCGTTGACGCTGGCGGGTAAACCCCTTGTGTGGCGCGGTTCACCAGCGGCGTATTCGGGTCATTGAGCAGACCGGAATAGTCTTTGCTGGAGATACCATCGACAAAGAGGTTCGGGTCGTAGCTTGGCATGGACACCATCGCCAGAATGCCGCCGGAACGCGGATCGGTGACGACAACGGCAGCACGGCTGCCCGCCAGTAAGGTTTCAATATACTGCTGCAGCTTGAGGTCGAGCGTCAGGTAGACGTCATGCCCCGCCTGCGGTGGCACTTCTTTGAGCTGGCGAATGACGCGGCCACGGTTGTTAACTTCAACCTCTTCATAGCCGGTCTGCCCGTGCAGGACATCTTCGTAGTAGCGTTCGATCCCCAGCTTACCGATATCGTGCGTCGCTGCGTAGTTCGCCAGTTTGCCGTCTTTATCGAGGCGTTCAACGTCTTTATCGTTGATCTTGGAAACGTAACCAATGACATGCGTCAGCGCGGAACCATAAGGGTAGTAGCGACGCTTGTAACCTTTCACTTCCACGCCGGGAAAACGATACTGGTTCACGGCAAAGCGGGCCACCTGGACTTCCGTCAGGTTCGTTTTAACCGGGATTGAGGTGAAACGGTGGGAGCGGGCACGCTCTTTTTTGAACGCGGCGATATCATCGTCGGTCAGATCGACAACGCCTTTTAGCGCTTCAAGCGTATCCTGCACATTATCGACTTTTTCCGGCATCATTTCGATTTGATAAATGGTGCGGTTTAACGCCAGCGGAGTGCCGTTACGGTCGTAGATAATGCCGCGGCTGGGCGCGATGGGCACCAGCTTGATACGGTTTTCGTTTGAACGCGTCTGATAATCGGTAAAGCGGACAATTTGCAGATTATAGAGGTTGGCGATCAGCACGCCGGTAAGCAGCAAAATCCCCGTAAAGGCGACCAGCGCCCGGCGCACAAACAGCGCGGACTCAGCCGTATAGTCGCGAAAAGAATTCTGTAGTTTCATCCGCTGCTTAATCTACCCTGGTCAGTCACTACTCGCGGTGATATGGGTGGTTGGTAGTAATGCTCCACGCGCGATACAGGCTTTCTGCCACCAGTACCCGAACGAGCGGGTGGGGAAGCGTCAGCGCGGAGAGAGACCAACTTTGTTCTGCCGCCGCTTTGCAGGCAGGAGATAACCCTTCAGGCCCGCCAATCAACAGACTGACGTCACGACCATCCTGCTTCCAGCGCTCCAGTTCGTGCGCCAGCTGCGGCGTATCCCAGGGTTTACCTGGAATATCGAGGGTGACGATGCGGTTTTTGCCTGCGGCAGCCAGCATCAGCTCTCCCTCTTTATCGAGAATACGTTTGATATCGGCGTTCTTGCCGCGTTTCCCGGCGGGAATTTCCACCAGTTCGAACGGCATGTCTTTTGGAAAACGACGCAGATATTCAGTAAAACCGGTTTGTACCCAGTCCGGCATTTTGGTGCCGACGGCGACCAGTTGCAACTTCACGCATTAACCCCAGAGTTTTTCCAGCTCATACAGGCGACGGCTCTCTTCCTGCATGACATGGACAATCACATCGCCGAGATCGACAACCACCCAGTCAGCGGTCGCTTCACCTTCAACGCCAAGCGGTAACAGGCCTGCTGCACGCGATTCCTGAACAACGTGGTCGGCAATCGAAACAACATGACGCGTTGAAGTACCGGTGCAGATAATCATGCAGTCGGTGATGCTGGATTTACCCTTAACGTCGATAGCGATGATGTCCTGACCTTTCAGGTCATCAATTTTGTCGATAACAAAATCCTGGAGTGCTTTACCCTGCAAGTTTTCCCCCTGGGGTGAATGAGATTGTATAACTATGAATTCGTGGCCAGACAGTATACCTGAACTGACGCCAGTGTCGGGACAAATGTCTCCGGCCGGGCTTTTGAAGGCGGGTATCATCCCACCCTCCGCCTGAGATTGCATCGCCATTTTTGTAAAACAATTTCTGTAAAGCAATGATCGGCGGGAAAGTCTGGCAGCGGAGGATAACAGTATGGCTTAACCTGTCAAGGCAGGATAATCATTACGCCGCTTTTTCATGCGCCCCCGCTATGCGTCTGCGCTTTTCTGATACAACCCATGCGCGTGAATGTAGTCCAGCACAGCTGATGGCAGCAGATCGTCACAGGCTAATCCCTGCTGCAGACGCTCGCGAATGAGGGTCGCAGAAATATCGAACCACGGCGTCTCTGCCAGATAAATCTTCCCGGCAGGCTGGTTGTGCAAGTCTTCAATATTGTCTGTGAGATGCGCCTCAAGCCACTGCTGATACTGCTCTTCTCGCATGGTCAGCGGATAGCCCGGACGGCGACAGACAAGCAGGTGGCTGTTTTCCAGGATCGTTTCATACTGGTGCCAGGTGGGAAAATTGAGCAGGGAGTCCTGACCAATAATAAAGGCCAGCGGCGTGTCCGGCCCTTGCTCCGCTCGCCACTCCTGCAGCGTTTGCGACGTCCAGGACGGTGTGTCGCGGCGCAGTTCTCGCTCATCAAGGCTAAAAAGCGGTTTATCCGCGATGGCCAGAGCGAGCATCTCTTTTCTCTGCTCGCTGCTCGCCTCAGGTTGCGGACGGTGTGGCGGCACATTATTGGGCATGATGATTACGCGCTGAAGGCCGATCAGATTCGCCAGAATTTCAACCGGCTTCAGATGTCCGTAATGGACCGGGTCGAAGGTACCACCGTACAGGGCCTGTAAAGAATGCATACTATCCATCGATAAATACGTCTGCCAGCGCCTTATGGCAGAGCAGCAAAGAGAGACTTTCCAGCTCCGCCCAGACCGACTGACCATAATCTTGTTTCAACGTAAGCTCAGCGCGCATCAGAAGCTGCACGGCCTGACGCAGCTGTTCATGACTCAGGCGGTTGATGGCCTCGGTGGTCATCGCCCGACGGTTTTGCCACACCCGATGTTTATCAAACAGCGAACGTAATGGCGTATGTGCAGACTGACGCTTGAGCGTAATCAGCAGTAATAATTCACGCTGAAGGGTGCGCAGCAAAATAACCGGTTCGCTACCTTCCAGGCGCAGCTGTTGCAGTATATGCAGGGCGCGTTTGCTTTTCGCTGCCAGCAGCGCATCCACCCAGTGGAAGGGCGTAAAGTGCGCGGCATCGTTAACGGCCTGCTCCACGCGTGGCAGTGTCAGCTTACCGTCTGGCCAGAGCAGGGAGAGCCTGTCCAGCGCCTGAGCCAGTGCCAGCAGGTTGCCTTCATAGCAGTAGCAGAGGAGCTGGTTTGCGGCGTCGTCCAGCTGAAGATTGTTTTGCTTCGCTCTTGTCGCGACCCATTTTGGCAGATGGGCTTGCTCAGGCGTCTGACAGGTCACCATAACCGCATTGGCCGCGAGCCGGGTAAACCAGGCCGCGTTTTCCTGCGCTTTGGTGAGCTTGTTGCCGCGCACAATAAACAGCAGATCGCTGTGCAGCAGACTGACCAGCGTTGCCAGCTGTTCATTGATGGCCGCGTTAGGGCCATTCTCCGGCAGCAGGATCTGGATGGTCTGGCGCGATGCGAAGAGGCTCATCGCCTGGCAAAGCGAGAAGAGGGCATTCCAGTCGGTGTTGTTATCCAACTGGACGGTGTGGTGTTCATCAAAGCCCTGCGCGGCCGCCGCCTGTCGGACGGCATCCAGGCTTTCCTGAAGTAATAACGGATCGTTTCCGAGAAGCAGATACGCCGCGCGCAGCCCTTCATTGAGCTGCGCGCGGAGTTGTTCAGGATACAGCCTGATCATCAGTTACCCATGGAGGCAGAAACAGGAGGCGTGGTGGCATCCGGTTTTTCGATGATGTCAGAACCCTGTTTCGTTGACGCGGCAACGCCCGGCAGCTTACGGATCAACTGCTCTGCGGCCTTGTCGTACATTTCTTTGATGATAATCTGCTGCTCGGCGTCTTTTGCCAGAGCCGTCTGCGGGTTATCGAAGAACGAACGGTACACTTTCGTGCTGATTGGGTAGATGTCTTTACCCGGGATCAGGACGGCGGCATTAACCGACAGAACCATCTGATACTCCGCGGTACGGCCGTCCTGGAAAATGGACGCCGTGTCTTGAGCTAAGGCTGAGCTCAGAACGCGCAGGGATGGAATATCCTGACGTAACGTCCCTTTCTCAATCAACTCAACATCGTTAAGCCGCAGCTGGTTTCGAATTGCCCGGCTGAGTGGACCATTCGGATCCGATGAGTCGAAAATCATCGTTTTCATTTCAGCAGGCACTGCCGTGGTATTGCGCAGATGCCAGCCACAACCAGCGGTGACAAGCACCGCCAGAGATAAGAGTATTGTTGCCAGTTGTCGCACGTTTCCTCCCGCGCTTAGCCAACGACCAGATTCAGCAATTTACCCGGTACGTAGATCACTTTACGTACGGTAACGCCCTCAAGATATTTCGCAACCAGATGTTCCTGGCCTGCGCGTTCGCGAACCTGTTCTTCGGTAGCATCGACCGCCACGGTAATTTTACCGCGAACTTTGCCGTTAACCTGGACCACAACCAGCGTGGTGTTTTCCACCATCGCGGATTCGTCAGCCACTGGCCACGGTGCGTTGTCGATATCGCCTTCGCCTTTCAGCTCCTGCCAGAGGGTGAAGCTGACGTGCGGGGTGAACGGGTTCAACATGCGAACGACGGCCAGCAGCGCTTCACGCATTAAGGCACGATCCTGCTCGCCGTCCTGCGGGGCTTTTGCCAGCTTGTTCATCAGTTCCATAATAGCCGCAATTGCGGTATTGAAGGTCTGACGACGACCAATATCATCGGTCACTTTTGCAATCGTTTTATGAACATCACGACGCAGCGCCTGCTGATCTTCAGTCAGTGCCGCGACGTTCACTGCCGGAGCATCACCCTGAGAGGTGTGCTCGTAAACCAGTTTCCAGACACGCTTCAGGAAGCGGTTAGCCCCTTCAACGCCCGATTCCTGCCATTCCAGGGTCATGTCAGCCGGAGAGGCAAACATCATAAACAGACGCACGGTATCTGCGCCGTAACGCTCAACCATCACCTGAGGGTCGATGCCGTTGTTTTTAGACTTCGACATCTTGCTCATGCCGGTATAAACCAGTTCATGACCTTCGGCGTCTTTCGCCTTCACGATACGGCCTTTCTCGTCGCGCTCAACGATCGCGTCAACCGGAGACACCCAGTTACGCTCGCCGTTCGCCCCGACGTAGTAGAAGGCATCTGCCAGCACCATTCCCTGACACAGCAGCTGTTTTGCTGGTTCATCAGAATTGACCATGCCTGCGTCGCGCATCAGCTTGTGGAAGAAGCGGAAGTAGAGCAGGTGCATGATGGCGTGTTCAATACCACCGATGTAGATGTCCACAGGAAGCCAGTAGTTTGCTGCATTGGAATCCAGCATGCCTTCCTGATACTGCGGGCAGGTGTAACGCGCGTAGTACCATGACGATTCCATAAAGGTATCAAAGGTGTCAGTTTCACGCAGCGCTGGCTGGCCGTTAACGGTCGTTTTTGCCCACTCAGGATCGGCTTTGATCGGGCTGGTGATACCGTCCATGATCACATCTTCCGGCAGGATCACCGGGAGTTGATCTTCTGGCGTTGGCATCACGGTACCATCTTCCAGCGTCACCATTGGGATAGGTGCTCCCCAGTAGCGCTGGCGAGAGACACCCCAGTCGCGCAGGCGGTAGTTGACTTTACGCTCACCGACGCCCAGCGACGCTAACTTGTCGGCAATCGCGTTGAAGCCATCTTCAAAGCTCAGACCGCTGAATTCACCCGAGTTGAACAGGGTGCCTTTTTCGGTCAGGGCTTGTGCGGAGAGGTCTGGCTCAGAACCGTCAGCCGCGAGGATGACAGGTTTAATGGTCAGGCCATATTTGGTGGCAAATTCGTAGTCACGCTGATCGTGGCCTGGAACGGCCATGACGGCGCCCGTACCGTACTCCATCAGCACGAAGTTGGCTGCCCAGACAGGGATTGCTTCGCCCGTCAGGGGATGGATGGCCTTAAAGCCGGTATCAACGCCTTTCTTCTCCATCGTCGCCATGTCGGCTTCGGCCACTTTGGTGTTGCGGCACTCGTCGATGAAGGCCGCCAGTTCCGGGTTGTTTTCCGCGGCTTTCTGCGCCAGCGGGTGACCAGCGGCCACGGCCAGATAGGTCGCACCCATGAAGGTGTCCGGACGGGTAGTGTAGACGGTCAGGGTCCGATCGTCGTTCTCAACGTTGAAGGTGATCTCCACGCCTTCTGAACGGCCGATCCAGTTACGCTGCATAGTCTTGACGGTATCAGGCCAGTGATCCAGATTATCCAGATCGTTCAGCAGCTCGTCAGCGTAGGCGGTGATTTTGATAAACCACTGCGGGATCTCTTTACGCTCAACTTTGGTATCACAACGCCAGCAGCAGCCGTCGATAACCTGCTCGTTCGCCAGTACGGTCTGGTCGTTCGGGCACCAGTTAACGGCAGAGGTCTTCTTGTACACCAGGCCTTTTTTGTACAGCTCGGTGAAGAATTTCTGCTCCCAGCGGTAGTATTCCGGGGTGCAGGTCGCCAGCTCGCGGCTCCAGTCATAGCCAAAGCCCAGCATTTTGAGCTGGTTTTTCATGTACGCGATGTTGTCGTACGTCCACGGGGCAGGTGCCGTGTTGTTTTTGACCGCCGCGCCTTCTGCAGGCAGACCAAACGCATCCCAGCCGATTGGCTGCAGGACGTTTTTGCCGAGCATACGCTGATAGCGGGCAATCACATCACCAATGGTGTAGTTACGCACGTGGCCCATGTGTAGTCGACCAGAAGGATAGGGAAGCATCGACAGGCAGTAATACTTCTCTTTGCTCTCGTCTTCGGTTACTTCAAAGGTGCGCTTCTCGTCCCAGTGTTGCTGGACTTTTGATTCTATCTCTTCCGGGCGGTATTGCTCTTGCATGGCAGCCAGTGGTCCTGTTTTCAATACAGCTACAAATGTAGCCAATGGATGTGGTAATTCAGATCCGCATAGCATAGCCCAAACGCCCGCGCCAAAACAGCCTTTCGCACAAATGCGCGCGTGAGGAATTTGTCGGGTCTGTGGTTCATCTGGCAAAGCGGTGGCTAAATAAGGTCTATTATTAGAGTCAGTTACTTACCCGGGAGGCAAAATGATGAACAAGGTTGCTCAATTTTACCGAGAACTGGTGTCAACACTGACGGAACGGCTGCGTAACGGCGAGCGTGATATCGATGCGCTGGTGGAACAGGCGCGGGCCCGCGTGACGCAAACGGGTGAGTTAACGCGAACCGAAGTGGAAGAGGTGACGCGCGCCGTACGCCGCGACCTGGAAGAGTTTGCGCGAAGCTACGAAGAGAGTCAGAACGAGGTTACCGACAGCGTTTTTATGCGGGTAATTAAAGAAAGCCTGTGGCAGGAGCTGGCGGATATC
This sequence comes from Enterobacter sp. R-25, assembly GCF_049913205.1. Lineage (NCBI taxonomy): Bacteria > Pseudomonadati > Pseudomonadota > Gammaproteobacteria > Enterobacterales > Enterobacteriaceae > Enterobacter > Enterobacter sp. R-25. Next base: position 1,288,450 of record NZ_CP183982.1, read on the forward strand.
ACCGATAAAACGCAGCTGGAGTGGCGTGAAGTCTTTCAGGATCTCAACCACCACGGGGTCTATCACAGCGGAGAAGTGGTCGGACTGGGGAATCTGGTGTGCGAGAAATGCCATCACCACATTGCGGTCTATACGCCGGATGTGTTGCCGCTGTGTCCAAAGTGTGGACACGATCAGTTCCAGCGTCGGCCGTTTGAGCCCTAAGTAAAAGCCTCCCTCTCCCTGCAGGCCAGGGGGAGGGCATCAGGCCGCAGAGCAGTCTATCATGCCCGGTGGCCTTCGCTTACCGGGCCTGGCTGTAATAGTTGAGTCTTTCCGCCAGCAAATCCACGAACGCTTCCCGGTCAATATCCACCATCAGCGTGGTATTGGGTTGATTGCCCGTCAGCGAATAGTAGTCCACCACCGTCATACCCTGAGTGTATTTCCCCTGGGTTTCCACGCCCACCCACCGTTCTACCGTGGTAAACATCTCCGGTTTGAGCAGCCAGGCAATGGTGCACGGATCGTGCAGCGGCGCGCCGTGAAAACCCCATTTCTCGGCTTTGTGATACGCCATAAAGAAGTCCAGCAACTCCGCGACGGTTGTCGCCACCGGGTTGCCAATGGCACGAAAGCGCGCAATGTCGTGCGCCATTATTTGTGCGCGATGGGTGACATCCAGGCCGGCCATGACAATCGGCAGGCCAGACTGGAAGACAATCTCTGCGGCTTCCGGATCGACAAAAATGTTGAACTCCGCCGCTGGCGTCCAGTTCCCGAGTCCCATTGCGCCGCCCATGATCACGATTCGGGCGATTTTACTGTGCAATTCCGGATGGCTGTTCAGCAGCAGCGCAACGTTGGTTTGCGGGCCGGTGGCCACCAGCGTGACCGGTTCCGCGCTTTCACGCAGCACTTTCGCCATCAGTTCTACGGCGGTGCAGGGTTGCGCTTCAAACCCCGGTTCGGGCAGTGCCGGGCCATCCAGCCCACTCTCACCGTGCACGTTGTCGGCAATGATCAGATCGCGCATGAGCGGTTTGACGGCACCACCGGCGACCGGTATATCGGTGCGTTTGAGCAACGTCAGCATACGCAGGACGTTACGCAGCGTTTTCTCCGGGGTCTGGTTTCCGGCAGAGGACGTAACGGCTTTGACGTCCAGTTCAGGGGAGGCAAGTGCAAGGACGAGGGCGATCGCGTCATCATGACCCGGGTCGCAATCGAGAAGGATAGGTTGTGCCATAGCGTGCTCCATACGTAGCATTATTTTGTGACAAGGTTAACGCTGCAATGTGACGCCGACGAGAAGAAGAGAGCTAAAGCGTGAAGCAGTGCGCAATCCGCAGATTGCGCACCGGGGAGATTAGTGCAGGATTTTGGCGAGGAAGTCTTTTGCTCGCTCGGATTTTGGATTGGCGAAGAACTCTTCTTTCGGCGAGTCTTCAACAATCTTCCCTTCGTCCATGAAGATCACGCGGTTCGCCACTTTGCGGGCAAAGCCCATTTCGTGGGTCACCACCATCATCGTCATCCCTTCGTGCGCCAGCTCAACCATTACGTCCAGCACTTCGTTGATCATCTCGGGATCGAGAGCAGAAGTCGGTTCATCAAACAGCATGGCGACCGGATCCATACACAGGGCCCGGGCAATAGCCACACGCTGCTGCTGACCGCCAGAGAGCTGCGCCGGGAATTTATCAGCATGCGCAGAGAGCCCCACGCGTTCCAGCAGCTTCAGACCTTTATCGCGCGCGAGCTTTTTATCGCGTTTCAGCACTTTTACCTGCGCCAGCGTCAGGTTCTCGATAATGGAGAGGTGCGGAAACAGCTCAAAGTGCTGGAACACCATGCCGACGTGGGAACGCAGCTGAGCAAGGTTGGTTTTCCTGTCATTGACTTTGGTGCCGTTGACGAGGATCTCTCCTTGCTGCACCGGCTCCAGGCCGTTAACGGTTTTGATCAGCGTGGATTTACCGGAGCCGGATGGCCCACATACCACCACCACGTCACCTTTTTTCACTTCGGTTGAGCAGTCGGTCAGCACCTGAAAGTGCCCATACCATTTAGAAACATTTTTCAGGGAAATCATTATACAGTCCTTTTCTTCAGCCAGCTGACCAACAGCGACGCGCTTAAACTAATCACAAAATAGACGCCACCCGCGAAGAGCACCATTTCGACCTGCGTACCATCACGTTCACCGATGGTAGACGCGGTACGGAAGAAGTCTGCCAGGCTCAGTACGTAGACCAGAGAGGTATCCTGGAACAGTACGATGCCCTGGGTCAGCAGGAGGGGAACCATGGCGCGAAACGCCTGCGGCAGAATAATGAGCTGCATGGATTGCCAGTGCGTCATCCCCAGCGCCAGCGCGGCGCTGGACTGCCCACGGGAAATACTCTGAATACCCGCGCGGATAATCTCTGAATAGTAAGCAGCCTCAAACATTGAGAACGCGACCATCGCGGAGATCAGGCGGATATCGGTTTTCGGCGACAGCCCCAGCACGTTTTGCAGAAAGCCGGGAACAATCAGGTAAAACCACAGCAGTACCATCACCAGTGGGATGGAGCGGAAAACGTTAACGTAAGCGGTGGCAAACCAGGCGAACGGTTTAAAGGCCGACAGGCGCATGACCGCCAGCAGGGTGCCCCAGACGATACCCACCACAATAGCAATCACGGTGATTTTTAAGGTGATCAGCAGGCCATCCAGCAGGTAAGGCATGGATGGAACGATAGAACTCCAGTCAAATTCGTACATTATTTGCCCCCCAGATTGCCCGGCAGGCGGATTTTGCGTTCAACCAGGTTCATCACCAGCATGATGAAAGTGTTAATCAGAACATAGGCGAGTGTGATCGCCGTGAAGGATTCCCACGCGTGGGCGGAATAATCCAGCAGCTTGCCCGCCTGTGCGGCCATATCCACCAGACCGATGGTCGAGGCGATGGCCGAGTTTTTCACCAGGTTCATCATCTCAGACGTCATCGGTGGAACAATGACGCGGTAAGCGTTAGGCAGCAGTACATAGCGGTAAGTTTGTGGCAGCGTCAGGCCCATCGCCAGGCCAGCATTTTTTTGTCCGCGCGGCAGTGACTGAATGGCGGCACGCACCTGCTCGCAAACGCGCGCGGCGGTGAAGAGCCCCAGGCAGAGCATGGAGGAGACAAAGAACTGCACGTTCGGATCCAGTTCCGACTTAAACCACATGCCAATATTTTCCGGCAGCAGTTCCGGGACGACCAGATACCAGGTGAAAAATTGCACAATCAGCGGAACGTTACGGAACAGTTCCACATACAGGGTGCCGAGAGATGAGAGAAAACGGTTAGGCACGGTGCGCAAAATACCGAACAGTGAACCGACAAGAAACGCGATAATCCACGCCGTGATCGATAAGGCGACGGTAACCTGAAAACCGCTCCACAGCCAGCCAAGATAGGTGGTGTTGCCGAACGGGGCTTGTTGCAGGAATATGCCCCAGTTCCAGTCTATTGACATAATAAACTCCAGAAAAAAAAGGGTAGCAGCGCTACCCTCGAAGATTGGTGAGAAGCTCATTTTTCGCGCTGAGTGGGGAACGACCACTCAACGTATAGTCTGTCCATGCTTCCCGACAATCGAGAGGGCAGGAGATCCCGCCCCTGTTGTTCTAATTAGTTAAGAGCCTTGTCGTTTGGTGATTTGAACAGCGCTTTCATGTCGTCAGACAGTTCGAAGTTCATGTTAAGATTTTTGGGTGGAATCGGGTTCTTGAACCATTTATCGAACCATTTTTCCGCTTCACCGGAGGTCTGAACCTGAGCGATGGTGTCATCGATCAGCTTCTTGAACTGCGGATCGTCTTTACGCAGCATACAGCCGTACGCTTCTTTAGATTGCGCCGTGCCGACGATATCCCAGTTGTCTGGTTTCTTCGCTTTTGCACGTTCGCCTGCCAGCAGGGCATCATCCATCATAAACGCCACAGCACGGCCACTTTCCAGGGTACGGAAAGAGTCGCCATGATCTTTCGCGCTGATGATGCGCATATCCATTTTCTTCTCGTCGTTCAGCTTGTGCAGCAGCACTTCGGAAGTGGTACCGGAGGTAACAACGACGGCTTTGCCTTTCAGGTCCGCAAAGTCTTTGATCTCGCCGCCTTTCTTGGTCAGCAGGCGGGTGCCCACGACGAAGATGGTGTCAGAGAAGGCAGCCTGTTTCTGACGCTCAAGGTTGTTGGTGGTGGAACCGCACTCAAAATCGAACGTGCCGTTTTGCAGCAGTGGAATACGGTTTTGTGAAGTGATTGGAATCAGCTTCACCTGCAGGTCAGGTTTGTTCAGCTTTTTCTTCACAGCTTCAACGATAGCGTTGGAGTAATCCTGTGAATAGCCCACGACTTTTTGCGTGTTGTCGTAGTAAGAGAACGGGACAGAAGATTCACGGTGGCCGACCACGATCACGCCGTTTTTGGCAATCTTGTCGAGAGTGCTCCCGGCAGCCGGAGCATCTTCAGCGTGAACGACGCTTGCCGACATCCCCATAACCAGCATTGCTGTGGCCAGTTTACGTAATTGCATACCCAACTCCTTTCTTATCAGCGCCAGTGACGCATTGATACCCATTGTGATGTTGTTATATCTCGCGCTATGCGAGTGCAGTGTTATGCAAGCTTGTTAACATTTAGTCTGGCTTAATGTAAAGATTTTGCTGCGTTATTGTTTATTTTTGCGAAGCGCGCCGCACCAATCAGAGGCAAATATCTCTCGTTGCACCGTTTCGGTGCTACCGGTGATCTACGCTGGTGCGACGAAGTTGCACGTTAAGCCAAACTGCGTTTACGTGGGGAAATAAAGCAAGAGACGTGCCAGAAATGCCCTCTCCCAACGGGAGAGGGGAAGGGAGGGGAAATTATCGACGACGCTGACGCAAGCTCATCAGCACCGCGCCAAATCCGAACAGCGCGGTCAGGATCCACAGCGGCCAGTTGCCGGTGCGGGCATAAGGCGTCAGGCCCGTCGCAGGCGTGACGTTGGTCGTCAGCACTTCACGGGTGAACTGCGGGATCATGGCCTGGATTTCGCCCTGCGGGCCAATCACGGCGGTAATGCCGTTGTTGGTGCTACGCAGCAGCGGGCGCGCCAGCTCCAGGGAGCGCATCCGCGCCATCTGGAAATGCTGCCACGGGCCAATCGACTTACCAAACCAGGCATCGTTGGAGATAGTCAGCAGGAAGTCAGTGTCCGGACGGAAGTTATCGCGCACCTGCTCGCCGAGGATAATTTCGTAGCAGATGGCCGCCGTCAGGGCAAAACCGTGCGCATGCAGCTGGGGCTGAACGTACGGGCCACGGCTGAATGAGGACATCGGCAGGTCAAAGAACGGTGCTAACGGGCGCAGAATGGACTCCAGCGGTACAAATTCGCCAAACGGTACCAGGTGATTCTTGTTATACCGGTCAGTGGAGTTGTAGCTGTATTCGCTGTCTTTACCCAGCGTAATGATGGTGTTGTAGGTGTCATAGCGGTTCTGCTGATTCAGACGCGCATCGACAATCCCGGTAACCAGCGTACTGCCGCGAGCCAGCAGTAGATCGTTCATCATGTTCAGGAACGGCTGCTGGTTAATTTCCAGATCCGGAATCGCCGACTCTGGCCAGATGATCAGCTGCGATTTACCCATGACCGCCTCGGTGGCGTTAGCGTAGATCTTCAGCGTGTTCAGCAGCTCTTTCTCGTCCCATTTCATTGACTGAGGGATATTCCCCTGCACCATTGAAATCTGTGTAGTGCGCTCTGGCACCAGGCTGTACCACTGGATATAACGCAGTGGGAAAGGCAGGGCAACCAACACCAGCGCCACGACCAGCGTCTTCCAGTTATGTGTGACAAGCGCCAGGACCAGCAGTCCGCTCACCACCATCAACAGGAAGTTAATCGCTTCAACGCCCATTACCGGAGCAAGCCCCTTTAGCGGGCCATCAATCTGACTGTAACCGAACTGCAGCCACGGGAAGCCAGTCAGTACCCAGCCGCGAAGGAACTCGGTAATTTGCCAGACAACCGGCGCAGCAATGGCAACGCGCAGCCAGGTGGTTTTTGGCCACAGGCGAGAAAGGATACCCGCGAACAGACCGGTATAGAGCGAGAGATAAGCGGCCAGCAGTACCACGAGGAAGACGTTAACGGGTCCTGGCATACCGCCAAACTGAGCGATGCTGACATAGACCCAGTTGATGCCGGAGCCAAACAGCCCCAGTCCCCAGAAGTAGCCAATCGCTGCCGCCTGGACGGGACGACGATTCAGGGTTAAACCCTGAAGTCCCATCAGGGAGAGAATGGCTGCAGGCCAGATATCGTAAGGAGAAAAAGCCAGCGTTCCGCTGGCTCCGAGTAACAGCGCCAGCAGCAAACGTACGCGCTGGCGTTCAAGTAATGGGGCAAATGCCATTTACATTAATCTTCCAGTTTTGGCACCGGTGAGTCGTCCGGCGTTCTGACATGAACCTGTATAATACGTCGGCTGTCGGCCATTGCCACTTTGAACTGGTAACCGTCGATGTCAACGGTCTCGCCGCGTGCCGGAAGGTGGCCAAAGGCCTGCATCACCAGCCCGCCAATAGTATCGACCTCTTCATCGCTGAAATGGGTACTAAAAGCGTCGTTAAAGTCTTCAATCGAGGCCAGCGCGCGAACGGTCCAGGTGTGACGGCTAAGCTGACGGAAGTCGATATCTTCTTCTTCGTCATACTCATCTTCGATTTCGCCCACGATCAGCTCAAGGATATCTTCGATCGTGACGAGACCGGAAACGCCACCAAATTCATCAATAACAATCGCCATGTGGTAGCGCTGAGAGCGAAACTCTTTCAGCATCCGATCCACACGTTTACTTTCCGGCACAACCACGGCCTGGCGTAACACTTTTTCCATGCTGAAGGCTTCGGCATCGCTGCGCATAAACGGCAGCAGATCTTTCGCCATCAAAATCCCTTCAATGTGATCTTTATCTTCGCTGATGACCGGGAAACGCGAGTGTGCGGATTCGATGATCACATCGAGGCACTCGTCCAGAGTCTGGTTACGTTTCAGGGTGATCATCTGCGAGCGGGGGATCATGATGTCGCGAACGCGCTGGTCGGCGATGTCCATTACCCCTTCGAGCATTTCGCGCGTATCTTCATCGATAAGGTCGTTTTGCCCGGAATCACGAATCAGCTCCAGCAGTTCGTCACGGTTTTTAGGTTCGCCGTGGAAAAGCTGGTTCAGAATGAGGGAGAAAAATCCCTTTTTGGTGTTTGTCGTGTCGCTACTGTGTGAATTGTCGTCGCTCATGGCGTTTGTTAAGGGTTCTCTTGTTAGTTCAACGTTTACCGCCGCGCTATTTCCCTACGCGGCGGCATGTTAGTCAGTCGGTCGACTGACTATTCTTTCTCGGCAATGTACGGATCCTCATAGCCCAGAGCAAGCATTATCTCTGTCTCGAGGGACTCCATCTCTTCCGCTTCGTCATCTTCAATATGGTCGTAGCCGAGAAGATGCAGGCTACCGTGTACCACCATATGCGCCCAGTGGGCTTCCAGCGGTTTTTGCTGCTCTTTAGCTTCCTGTTCCACGACCTGGCGGCAGATGATCAGATCGCCCAGCAGCGGTATCTCAATTCCCGGTGGGGCTTCGAAGGGGAAAGAGAGCACGTTGGTCGGCTTATCTTTCCCGCGGTAGGTCAGGTTAAGCTCATGGCTTTCGGCTTCATCCACCAGACGAATCGTGACTTCTGATTCTTCCTGAAACTGGGGGATAACCGCATCCAGCCATGTCTGAAACTGTGCCTCTTCTGGCAAGCCGGAATTATCGTCACATGCCAGTTGTAAATCGAGGATCACCTGACTCATTTTTGTTCTTGCTCCTGCGCTTCGCGCTTACGTTCTGCGGCCAGTTCGGCCTTACGCTTCTGATCTGCTTCTTCCCATGCTTCATAAGCGTTAACGATGCGCGCCACAACCGGGTGACGGACCACGTCTTCGCTGTGGAAGAAGTTAAAGCTGATTTCGTCGACGTCGGCCAGCACTTCAATGGCATGGCGCAGACCCGATTTGGTGCTGCGCGGCAGGTCAATCTGCGTGACGTCACCGGTAATAACCGCTTTTGAGTTAAAGCCGATACGTGTCAGGAACATTTTCATCTGTTCGATGGTGGTGTTCTGGCTTTCATCGAGAATAATGAATGCATCATTCAGCGTACGGCCGCGCATATAGGCGAGCGGGGCAACTTCAATAACGTTACGCTCAATCAGCTTCTCAACTTTCTCAAAGCCGAGCATCTCGAACAGCGCGTCGTATAACGGACGAAGGTAAGGGTCAACCTTCTGGCTCAGATCGCCTGGCAGGAAGCCCAGTTTTTCACCCGCTTCCACCGCCGGACGGGTCAGCAGGATGCGACGAATCTCCTGGCGTTCGAGCGCATCAACCGCCGCGGCAACGGCCAGATAGGTTTTACCCGTACCCGCCGGGCCCACACCGAAGGTGATGTCATGGTCGAGAATGTTGGCGATGTACTGCGCCTGGTTTGGCGTACGCGGCTTAATGACGCCACGTTTGGTCTTAATATTGATGGCCTTGCCATAGTCCGGCACACTTTCTGCGCTTTGCTCAAGCACGCGCGCCTCTTTGATCGCGAGGTGGATCTGTTCTGGCTCAATATCCTGTATTTCACCGCGCATTGGGGCGGTATCCACATACAGGCTACGCAGAATATCCGCAGCGGCGTTGACGCAGAGAGGGCGTCCGGTGAGTTTGAAATGATTATCGCGACGATTGATTTCGATACCCAGACGTCGCTCCAGTTGTTTGATGTTGTCATCAAACGGCCCGCACAGGCTCAGCAGGCGAGCGTTGTCTGCTGGCTCAAGGCTAATTTCACGCGTATCTATGTTCAAGCTGTTCCTCTTTGATTGTTTAACTGACCCGGTGCCACCTGGCGTAATAAAACGGTCATTACCGAAATTATTCACGCCATAGAATAAAGGCGCAAGCGTTGCGGAAGATATTGGGGGCGATGAGAGGAAATACAAGGCCTGCCGAAACGGCAGGCCGGATGGCGTTATGGCTGGTAAATACCGACGCCAGCGTCGCTTTCTTTGCGGGTGCGGGACATGACGGATTCCGGCGACTGTGCGATGCGCAGACCCATTTCGTCTTCGGTACGGACCACTTTCGCGCGCAGGGAGTTGGTCAGCACGTCGACAATCTCTACGTCCACAAATTTACCGACCATGTCTGGCGTGCCTTCAAAGTTCACGACGCGGTTATTTTCGGTGCGTCCTGACAGTTCCATAATGCTCTTACGGGAGGTGCCTTCCACCAGAATACGCTGGACGGTGCCGACCATGCGACGGCTCCAGGCGTTGGCCTGCTGGTTGATACGCTCCTGCAGAATATACAGACGCTGCTTTTTCTCTTCTTCCGGCACATCGTCGACCATATCGGCCGCAGGAGTACCTGGACGCGCTGAGAAGATAAAGCTGTAGCTGACGTCAAAATTCACTTCGCCAATGAGCTTCATCGTGCGCTCAAAGTCATCCGTGGTTTCGCCCGGGAAGCCAACGATAAAGTCGGAGCTAATCTGGATGTCAGGACGGGCTTCACGCAGCTTGCGGATGATGGATTTGTACTCCAGTACCGTATGTGGACGTCCCATCAGGTTCAGCACGCGGTCGGAACCGCACTGAATCGGCAGATGCAGGAAGCTCACCAGCTCTGGCGTGTCGCGATACACATCAATGATGTCATCGGTAAATTCCATCGGGTGGCTGGTGGTGAAGCGAAGGCGGTCGATGCCGTCGATCGCGGCCACCAGGCGCAGCAGTTCTGCAAAGCTGCCGGTGGTACCGTCGTAGTTCTCGCCGCGCCAGGCGTTGACGTTCTGGCCCAGCAGATGAATTTCACGCACACCCTGTGCCGCCAGTTGCGCCACTTCAAACAGAATGTCGTCGGTCGGACGGCTCACTTCTTCGCCGCGGGTATACGGTACGACACAATAGGTGCAGTATTTGTTACAGCCTTCCATAATGGAGACGTAGGCTGTTGGACCATCCGCGCGTGGTTCTGGCAGACGGTCAAATTTTTCTATTTCCGGGAAGCTTACGTCAACCACCGGGCGGCGATTCTCGCGAACGGCGTTGATCATCTCCGGCAGGCGGTGCAGCGTCTGCGGGCCAAAAATAATATCAACATAGTGAGCACGCTGGCGGATCAGTTTGCCTTCCTGAGAGGCCACACAGCCACCCACGCCAATGATCACATCGGGTCTTTTGCGTTTGATAAGCTTCCAGCGGCCCAGTTGATGGAACACCTTCTCCTGCGCCTTCTCACGGATCGAACAGGTATTGAGCAGCAACACGTCCGCTTCGTTCGCGTTGTCAGTCAGTTGATACCCGTGCGTGGCATCCAGCAGATCGGCCATCTTGGATGAATCGTATTCGTTCATCTGACAGCCCCAGGTTTTTATATGGAGTTTTTTTGTCATCGACTTGCTCATGCTCAGGAATGCAGGGCGCGTATTGTAATGCTTTGCTGCGGTTGTGACCAGTATGAAGGTTGTCAACCTCAAGACCGAAAAAATCCGGTAAACTTAAGGTATATACCATTAAGGATAATTGACCATGACTCACCAACAAACCGAAATTGCCGTTGTCGGCGGCGGTATGGTCGGCGGCGCACTCGCGCTGGGGCTGGCGCAGCAGGGATTTGAGGTGACGGTTATCGAGCAGGCTGCCCCTGTTGCGTTTGACCCGACGGCAAAGCCGGATGTGCGAATTTCAGCTATCAGCGCCGCCTCTGTCGATCTGCTGCGCGGGCTGGGCGTCTGGGATGCCGTGCTCGGGATGCGCGCGCACCCTTACAGCCGTCTCGAAACCTGGGAGTGGGAGAATGCGCATGTCGCGTTTGATGCCGCTGAACTGAAGCTGCCCCGCCTGGGCTATATGGTGGAAAACACGGTCCTCCAGCTGGCGCTCTGGCAGGCCCTGGAGGCGCATCCGAAAGTGGCGCTGCGCGTCCCGGCGTCACTTAAAGCACTGCATCCCCACGAAGGCGGGTATTTGCTTGAGCTGGATAAGGGTGATGAGCTGGCCACGAAGCTGGTTGTCGGAGCGGATGGTGCCAACTCACAGGTCAGGCAAATGGCGGGAATTGGTTTTCATGCCTGGCAGTACCAGCAGGCGTGCATGCTGATCACCGTGCAGTGTGAGAATGACCCGGGTGAGAGCACCTGGCAGCACTTTACCCCGAATGGCCCGCATGCCTTTTTACCGTTGTTTGATCGCTGGGCGTCGCTGGTGTGGTATGACAAACCGGCGCGCATTCGTCAGTTGCAGGGGCTTTCAATGGAGCAGTTGCAGCGAGAGATCCATCAGCACTTCCCACGCCGTCTGGGCAACGTCATGCCGGTTGCCGCCGGGGCGTTTCCGCTTACCCGTCGCCATGCATTGCAGTATGCCCGTGCAGGGCTGGCGCTGGTGGGGGATGCGGCACACACCATTCACCCGCTGGCGGGGCAGGGCGTGAACCTGGGATACCGTGACGTTGAGGCTTTACTGGATGTGCTGGGCAATGCGCGCGCTCACGCGGAGGCCTGGGCCAGCCATCCGGTACTGAAACGTTACCAGACGCGGCGTATGGCGGATAACTTTATCATGCAGTCCGGGATGGATCTGTTTTACGCCGGGTTCAGTAACGATCTTGGTCCGGTGCGCATTCTGCGTAACATTGGGTTGATGGCGGCGGAGCGTGCCGGTGGGCTGAAGCGTCAGGCGCTGAAGTACGCGTTAGGCCTTTAATCTGAGTGCCTTCTCCTGCGGGAGAGGGCTTTCGGATGCGGTACATAATCCAACAAAAACAAAAAAGCCCGCAGAGCGGGCTTTTTTGTTACTAAGTGGCTGGGGTGCAGGGATTCGAACCCCGGAATGCTGGTATCAGAAACCAGAGCCTTACCGCTTGGCGACACCCCAATTGCGTTAAACAATGCGCTTAACGACTTTTTTAAATTGGCTGGGGTACGAGGATTCGAACCTCGGAATGCCGGAATCAGAATCCGGTGCCTTACCGCTTGGCGATACCCCAACAATTTTTTCTCGTCTACCGAATCATTCGACAGATGATTAATTTGGTGGCTACGACGGGATTCGAACCTGTGACCCCATCATTATGAGTGATGTGCTCTAACCAACTGAGCTACGTAGCCAGTACTGCAATCTTCGATGGCTGGGGTACCTGGATTCGAACCAGGGAATGCCGGTATCAAAAACCGGTGCCTTACCGCTTGGCGATACCCCAATACCGCGGAGAACCGCAAAATCGAAGAAATATGGCTGGGGTACCTGGATTCGAACCAGGGAATGCCGGTATCAAAAACCGGTGCCTTACCGCTTGGCGATACCCCATCCGTGCAACGCTTATCTGGGAATGGTGCGGGAGGCGAGACTTGAACTCGCACACCTTGCGGCGCCAGAACCTAAATCTGGTGCGTCTACCAATTTCGCCACTCCCGCAAAAAAGATGGTGGCTACGACGGGATTCGAACCTGTGACCCCATCATTATGAGTGATGTGCTCTAACCAACTGAGCTACGTAGCCATCTTTTTTTCGCGTTACCTTATCGGCGTTGCGGGGCGCATTATGCGTATAGACCCTTGCAGCGTCAACACCTTTTTCAACGAAAATAGCCGGAATGTGACTGTTTGGTTAGGTTGCGAACAGCGTGACCGAATATTCGGCAATTATTGGTTATTTATCGTTTTTGGGGAGTGAAATAGGGGGCAAAAAAAATCAGGCCCCGCAGGGCCTGATTGGATGCTTTTCGATTACTTATAGGCAGACTGGTGTACGCCTACCGCACGTCCTGATGGATCGTTCATTGACTTGAAAGATTCATCCCATTCAATGGCTTTAGCCGAAGAACAGGCAACGGACGGGCCGCCCGGAACACACTCCGCCGCACTCGGCACCGGGAACAACTCTTCAAAAATTTCACGGTACAGATACGCTTCTTTGGAGCCTGGCGTGTTGTACGGGAAGCGGAAGCTCGCGGTTTCCAGTTGCTGATCGGAAACCTGTTTTGCCGCCACCTCTTTCAGGGTGTCGATCCAGCTATACCCGACACCGTCAGAGAACTGCTCTTTCTGACGCCATGCCACGCTCGCCGGCAGGTAGGATTCGAAACATTCACGCAGGATATGTTTCTCCATTTTGCCGTTGCCGCACATTTTGTCCTGCGGGTTGATGCGCATTGCCACGTCGAGGAATTTCTTATCCAGGAAGGGAACACGGGCTTCCACACCCCAGGCAGACATCGCTTTGTTGGCGCGTGCGCAGTCAAACATATGCAGCGCCTGCAGTTTACGTACTGTCTCTTCGTGCAGCTCTTTTGCGTTCGGCGCTTTGTGGAAATAGAGGTAGCCGCCAAACACTTCGTCAGATCCTTCACCGGAGAGCACCATCTTAATGCCCATCGCTTTGATCTTACGCGACATCAGGTACATCGGTGTGGAAGCGCGAATGGTGGTCACATCGTAGGTTTCGATGTGATAGATAACATCGCGGATCGCATCCAGCCCTTCCTGCACGGTGAAGTGGATCTCATGGTGCACGGTACCGAGATGGTTTGCCACTTCCTGCGCGGCTTTCAGATCCGGTGCGCCTTCCAGACCCACAGCAAAGGAGTGCAGTTGCGGCCACCAGGCTTCTGAACGTTCCTGATCTTCAACACGACGCGCGGCGAATTTCTTGGTGATCGCGGAGATCACGGACGAGTCCAGCCCGCCGGAGAGCAGTACACCGTAAGGCACATCTGACATCAGGTGGCTTTTAACAGAATCTTCCAGCGCCTGACGCAGTTCGGCTTTATCAGTCACGTTGTCTTTAACCGCATCATAGTCGAACCAGTCGCGCTGATAGTACTGACGGATCTCGCCGTCTTTACTCCACAGGTAACTTCCTGCCGGGAACTCTTTAATGGTGCGGCAAACCGGCACCAGGGCTTTCATTTCTGAGGCGACATAAAAGTTGCCGTGTTCATCGTGACCCATATACAGCGGGATAATACCAATATGGTCGCGGCCAATCAGATAGGCATCTTTTTCGCTGTCGTACAGGGCGAAGGCAAACATACCCTGCAGATCATCGAGGAATTCCGGGCCTTTCTCCTGATACAGCGCCAGGATCACTTCACAGTCAGAACCGGTCTGGAAGGCGTAACGGTCGCCGTACTCGGCGCGTAGCGCCTGATGGTTATAGATTTCACCGTTGACAGCCAGCGCGTGTGTTTTTTTCTCGTTATACAGCGGCTGCGCACCGGCGTTGACGTCAACAATGGACAGACGTTCGTGTGCCAGGATGGCTTTATCGCTGGCGTAAACGCCGGACCAGTCCGGGCCGCGATGGCGCATCAGGCGGGACAATTCGAGTGCCTTTTTACGCAGTTCGCCTGCGTCAGTTTTAATATCCAGTACGCCAAAAATTGAACACATAACCTTCTCCGTTAACCCTGTTGCTTTGTAATGTTGCTTGCTTATGAAAATGCCGCAAAGGGGGAGGACGCGCAAGGGTTTTACGGGATAAAACGGAAATAGTGCAATGCTGATTGCCGAATAGTGAAAAACGAGTACGTCATGAACGCTTTTATTGATGATTATGCAATAAATCGGCTGTTTTGTTAGATGTGGGTTTGTTTATCGGGCGTGAAAATAAAAAACCACGCGCTGAGGCGTGGTTTGGGATCAGATAATATCAATTTCTTCGACGGAGGGATAAATCCAGCTCGGCCGGAAGGGCATGGCGTCAATATCGTCGAGCGTGGAGACACCGGAAAGCACCAGAATGGTTTCTAGTCCCGCCTGGAATCCGGCCAGGATATCGGTGCGCAGGTTGTCGCCGACAATCACCGTTTCTTCAGAGTGGGCCTGCATCTTGTTCAGCGCGGCACGGATGATCCACGGGCTGGGCTTGCCCACGTAGAATGGTTTCCGGCCAGAGATCTTTTCGATACCGGCACACAGCGCGCCGCAGGCAGGGTAAAAACCACGGCCGTGGGTATCCGGGTTGGTGGCAATAAAACGCGCACCGTTGGCAACAAAGTAGGAGGCTTTGTGCATCATCTCCCAGTTATAGGAGCGCGTTTCGCCAACGATCACAAAGTCCGGGTTCACATCAGTGATGGTAAACCCTGCCTTATATAACTCGTGGATCAGCGCCCCTTCACCCACCACGTAGGCCTTTTTTCCTTCCTGGCGCTTGAGGAAATCAGCGGTGGCCATGGCAGAGGTATAAAACACGCTGTCCGGCACGTTGACGCCTGCTGTGGCAAAGCGGTTTGCCAGGTCCTGACCGGTCTGAGAAGGGTAGTTCGTGAGAAGAACCAGAGGCATTCCTTTGTCGATGATGCGGTGAAGAAATTCCGCAGCACCTGGTACAGCAACGTTGTCGTGCATCAGCACGCCGTCGATATCACAAATTACATTCTTAATGGTCATGGACATTCCGACATCAAAAAAAGAAGGCGTTACTATAAGACCCGATCAACTTTCCAGCAAATGTTGCAACAGAATACCGTTGAGCATGGCGCGTTTAACCAGCGCAAATGCGCCTATCGCTGAGCGATGGTCAAGCTTAGAACGAACGACGGGAAGGTTCTGGCGGAAGGCTTTCAGCGCCTGAGTGTTAATGCAGCCTTCAATGGCGGGCAGCAGGACCTTCTCGGCCTCCACAATCTCACCGGCGATCACCACTTTTTGCGGGTTAAACAGGTTGATGGCGATGGCGATGGTTTTACCCAGATGGCGACCCACCTGCTCAATAACTTCACAGGCCAGCGCGTCGCCTTTGTTGGCGGCTTTGCAGATAGTCCCTATCTTGCAATCGTCCAGCGTGACGCGGCTCTGGTAACCCTGTTCAAGCAGATGGCGCACCCGCTGTTCAATCGCCGTGTTGGCGGCAATCGTCTCCAGACAGCCAAAGTTTCCGCAGTGGCAGCGTTCGCCAAGCGGCTCTACCTGAATATGACCAATCTCACCGACGTTACCGTTGCGGCCAATAAAAATGCGCCCGTTAGAGATGATGCCTGCCCCTGTCCCGCGGTGTACGCGCACCAGAATCGAATCTTCACAATCCTGGCTCGCACCAAAGTAGTGCTCTGCCAGGGCCAGAGAGCGGATGTCGTGCCCCACGAAACAGGTCACTTTAAAGCGTTTTTCCAGCGCATCTACCAGCCCCCAGTTCTCAACCTTTATATGGGGCATATAACGGATCACGCCGCTTTCGGGGTCTACCAGGCCTGGCAGGATCACCGAGATCGCAATCAGTTCACGGATTTTGCGCTGACAGCTCTCGATAAAGTGTTCAATGGTATTCAGCAGCGCGTGTTCCAGCGTCTCCTGAGTGCGCTCCGGAAGCGGGTAGTGTTCTTCCGCGATGGCTTTGCTGCTCAGATCATAGAGCGTAAGGGTGGTGTCATGACGACCAAGACGGACGCCGATCGCCTGAAAATTGCGGGTTTCGGTAATAATGGAGATGGCGCGGCGGCCTCCGGTGGAGGCCTGCTGATCGACTTCTTTGATCAGTCCGCGCTCAATGAGCTGACGGGTAATTTTTGTCACGCTGGCGGGAGCAAGCTGGCTTTGTTCGGCTATCTGAATGCGCGAGATTGGCCCGTGTTGGTCAATCAGACGATAAACCGCCGCGCTGTTAAGTTGTTTAACGAGATCGACATTACCGATTTGAGCTTGTCCGCCTGGTGTCATACTTTTACTTACTCAGTGACGACCTCGTTACCATTAACGATGGTCTTGATAATTTTATAATCGTGTGTGAATGCCGTCAGGTTTGCAACCATACCTGGTGCAATTCCGCCAAGCTGTTTATCTACGCCCATCGCGCGCGCAGGATAAAGGGTCGCCATACGCAGGACTTCATCAAGCGCAATCCCGCAATGTTCAACCAGGTTACGCACCCCTTCAATCATCGTCAGGGAGGAACCACTCAGCGTACCGTTTTCATCAACACACAGTCCATTGCGGTAGTATATTGTTTTACCGGCAAAAATGAACTGCTCAATATTTGCTCCTGCCGGTGCGGTGGCATCGGTTACCAGACAGAGTTTGTCACCTTTCAGGCGCTTGGCGTTGCGAATGTTGGTGTAATCGACGTGCAAGCCGTCAGCAATAATGCCGCAGTAAACGTCCTGCTCATCGAGAATTGCCCCGACCAGCCCAGGTTCACGACCGGTGATATACGGCATCGCGTTGTACAGGTGCGTCGCAAAGGTAATGCCGGCGCGGAAACCTGCTTTCGCTTCTTTTTGCGTTGCGTTTGAATGGCCCGCAGAAACGACAATCCCGGCGGCGGCCAGTTTGCTGATAACGTCAGGTCCCGCGATTTCAGGAGCCAGCGTCACTTTGGTGATCACATCGGCGTTGGCACACAGGTAGTCGACCAGCTCAGCGTCAGGTTTACGCACGTAATCCGGGTTATGCGTTCCTTTTTTCACGATGTTCAGCCACGGTCCTTCAAGATGCAGACCCAGCGCCTGATTAGGGTGTTTTGCCAGGTAGTCGCGCATCACGCGGATACCCTGTTTCATGAGATCATCACTGCTGGTGATGAGGGTTGGCAGATAGCTGGTGCAGCCCGATTTCTCGTTGGCTTTCTGCATGATTTCCAGCGTGTCGACCGTCACCGCCTCCGCCGTGTCATTAAATTGCACACCGCCGCAGCCGTTCAGCTGTACGTCGATGAAACCGGGGGAGATTACTGCTCCATTGAGTGAGCGCTGTTCAATCCCCGGCGGCAGCTCTGCCAGCGGGCAAACACGTTCAATCAGGCCATCGGCGATAACAATCGCATGGTCATCCAGAATATCATGGCCGGTATAAATCCGACCGTGGGTTAAAGCGTACATAACGACCCCCGGTTAAAAAAAACGGCCGCCTCTTGATGAAGAGGCGGTTATTCAATTACAGACCTTTGATGTTCTCAGCTTCTAACTCGTTGAAGTATTTAAGCGTTTTCACTTTCAGCTCCATCGTGGACGGTTCGTCGCACACGATGACTGATTTTGGATGCAGCTGCAGGCAGCTGATGGTCCACATGTGGTTAACGTTGCCTTCAACGGCAGCCTGGAGCGCCTGCGCTTTCACGCCGCCCAGAACCAGAATCATCACTTCTTCGGCATCCAGCAGGGTGCCTACGCCTACGGTCAGGGCGTATTTTGGAACCTGGTTAACATCACCGTCAAAGAAGCGGGAGTTTGCCACGCGCGTGTCATGGGTCAGGGTTTTAATACGCGTACGGGAAGCCAGAGAAGAGGCCGGTTCGTTGAACGCGATATGACCATCGTTGCCCACGCCACCCATGAACAGGTGGATTTTACCGTAGGAACGGATTTTTTCTTCATACTGACGGCATTCTGCGTCAATATCAGGCGCGTTTCCATTCAGCAGGTTAATGTTTTCAGCCGGAATATCAACGTGGTCAAAGAAATTACGGTGCATAAAGCTATGGTAGCTTTCCGGATGATCCTTGGGTAAGCCGACATACTCATCCATGTTGAAGGTCACAACATGTTTGAAGCTAACCTGGCCTGCTTTATGCATCTCAACCAGGGCTTTATACGCGGTCAGCGGCGTGCCGCCGGTAGGAAGGCCGAGAACGAAAGGACGATCGGCGGTGGGTTTGAACGCGTTAATACGGTTAACGATATGACGGGCGGCCCATTTACCGACTTGTTCAGCAGTTGCCAGGGGAATCAGTCTCATTGTTCACCTCAAGAGTTAAAGTAGAAGAGTGGGCGGATGGCTATCGGAACCTGAACTAAGCGTAACCTGGAACCTTTCAGGCCGGATCAATCCGTCTTGATTTTTTGAATGATAAAATAAGTTTTCACTGTTAGCCAGAGAAAGGGAGGGTTGTTAACGATATTTGGTGACAAAAATCACAAAAAATACGTGTTTAATTTGCGATACGAATTAATTTTTCACACACTCACAATGCCAGTGAATCATCAACTGTATTTATCGTTGTCGACACAATAAAAACATAGTTTATGCACGAGCCTTAATAAGGGTCTCGTAGGGGGAATAGGATGAATATTTTAGGTTTTTTCCAGCGCCTCGGTAGGGCTTTGCAGCTCCCTATCGCCGTGCTACCGGTTGCAGCACTGCTGCTGCGATTCGGGCAACCCGATCTGCTTAATGTGCCATTTATCGCGCAAGCGGGTGGCGCGATTTTTGACAATCTGGCGCTGATTTTCGCCATCGGTGTGGCATCCAGCTGGTCAAAAGACAGCGCGGGTGCAGCGGCGCTGGCCGGGGCTGTCGGTTACTTCATCCTGACGAAAGCGATGGTGACGATAAACCCAGAAATTAACATGGGCGTTCTGGCAGGTATCATTACCGGTCTGGTCGGCGGGGCTGTTTATAACCGTTGGGCGGGGATCAAACTGCCAGACTTCCTGAGCTTCTTCGGTGGAAAACGTTTTGTGCCGATTGCGACAGGCTTCTTCTGTCTGATTCTGGCCGCGATCTTTGGCTACATCTGGCCACCGGTGCAGCACGCTATCCATGCGGGCGGTGAGTGGATTGTTTCCGCTGGCGCAGTGGGTGCGGGTATCTTCGGTTTCATCAATCGTCTGTTGATCCCAACCGGCCTGCATCAGGTGCTGAACACCATTGCCTGGTTCCAGATTGGTGAGTTTACCAACGCCGCGGGCGCGGTATTCCACGGGGATATCAACCGCTTCTACGCAGGTGACGGCACCGCGGGCATGTTCATGTCGGGCTTCTTCCCTATCATGATGTTTGGTCTGCCGGGCGCGGCGCTGGCTATGTACCTGGCCGCACCGAAAGCGCGTCGTCCAATGGTTGGCGGGATGCTGCTGTCAGTTGCCATCACCGCGTTCCTGACCGGTGTTACTGAGCCGCTGGAATTCCTGTTCATGTTCCTGGCTCCGCTGCTGTACCTCATGCACGCTGTGCTGACGGGTATTAGCCTGTTTGTTGCAACGCTGCTGGGTATCCATGCGGGCTTCTCCTTCTCCGCCGGCGCGATCGACTACGTGTTGATGTACAACCTGCCCGCGGCGAGCAAGAACGTCTGGATGCTGGTCGCAATGGGTCTGGTGTTCTTCGTTATCTACTTCGTTCTGTTCAGCGCAGTCATTCGTATGTTTAACCTGAAAACACCAGGCCGCGAAGATACGAAAGACGACATCGTTACTGGCGAAGCTAACAGCAATACCGAAGAAGGGCTGACCCAGCTGGCAACCAATTATATTGCCGCAGTAGGCGGTACGGATAACCTGAAAGCTATCGATGCATGTATTACCCGTCTGCGCCTGACGGTAGGTGATTCTGCGCGCGTTAACGATGCCATGTGTAAACGCCTTGGCGCATCCGGTGTGGTGAAACTGAACAAGCAGACCATCCAGGTTATCGTGGGTGCGAAAGCGGAATCGATTGGCGATGAAATGAAGAAAGTGGTTGCCCGTGGACCGATCGCGGCTTCTGCAGCGAACAGCGCGCCAGTGACGGAAGCCCCGGTGGCAAAACCGCAGGCCGTCCCTAACGCAACGACCATTGCCGCGCTGGTTTCACCGATTACTGGTGAAGTGGTTGCGATTGAGCAGGTGCCTGACGAAGCGTTTGCCAGCAAAGCTGTCGGTGACGGTGTGGCGGTGAAACCAACGGACAAAACCGTGGTGTCTCCTGCTGCCGGGACCATCGTTAAAATCTTCAACACCAACCATGCGTTCTGCCTCGAAACTGAAAAGGGCGCGGAGATCGTTGTCCATATGGGTATCGATACCGTCGCGCTGAACGGTCAGGGCTTTACTCGCCTGGTGGAAGAGGGGGCCGACGTGGTGGCAGGTCAGCCGATTCTGGAAATGGATCTGGATTACCTGAACGCTAACGCGCGCTCCATGATTAGCCCGGTAGTTTGCAGCAATATCGACGACTTCAGCGGCCTGGTGATTCAGGCGAAAGGTCAGGTTGTTGCGGGCCAGACGCCACTGTATGAGATTAAAGGCAAGTAATCGCTCCTGAGTAGAGTCATGCCTTAAGCGGCGGGGGTTTTCCTCCGCCGCTTTTTTTTGCAGCAATTGCCCCCATTATTTTCTTCAGAGACGTTTTAAGGGTTGTCACTACGTCCGGCTTATAAGATCATATGCCGTTATACGTTGTTTACGCTTTGAGGAATCCACGATGAGTGAGGCTGAAGCCCGCCCGAGTAACTTTATTCGTCAGATCATCGATGAAGATCTGGCCAGTGGTAAGCACACCACAGTTCATACCCGTTTTCCGCCGGAGCCAAACGGCTACCTGCATATTGGTCATGCAAAATCGATCTGCCTGAACTTTGGCATCGCGCAAGACTACCAGGGACAGTGCAACCTGCGTTTCGATGACACCAACCCAGTAAAAGAAGACATCGAATACGTTGAGTCTATTAAGAATGACGTGCAATGGCTGGGCTTCAACTGGTCTGGCGATATCTGCTACTCCTCTGACTATTTTGATCAGCTGTATGCCTATGCGGTCGAGCTTATCAATAAAGGTCTGGCGTATGTCGACGAGCTGTCTGCTGACGAGATCCGCGAATACCGCGGCACGCTGACCGCGCCGGGTAAAAACAGCCCGTTCCGCGATCGCAGTGTTGAAGAGAACCTGGCGCTGTTTGAAAAAATGCGTGCGGGTGGCTTCGAGGAAGGTAAAGCGTGCCTGCGTGCCAAAATCGACATGGCATCACCGTTCATCGTGATGCGCGATCCGGTTCTGTACCGTATCAAGTTCGCTGAACACCATCAGACCGGTAACAAGTGGTGCATCTACCCGATGTACGACTTTACCCACTGCATCAGCGATGCGCTGGAAGGCATTACGCACTCCCTGTGTACGCTGGAGTTCCAGGACAACCGCCGTCTGTACGACTGGGTTCTGGATAACATCACCATCCCGGTGCATCCGCGTCAGTACGAATTCTCTCGTCTGAATCTGGAATACACGGTGATGTCCAAGCGTAAGCTGAACCTGCTGGTGACCGACAAGCACGTTGAGGGCTGGGACGATCCGCGTATGCCAACCATCTCGGGTCTGCGTCGCCGTGGTTATACTGCAGCGTCTATTCGCGAGTTCTGTAAGCGCATCGGCGTGACCAAGCAGGATAACACCATTGAGATCGCCTCTCTGGAATCCTGCATCCGTGAAGATCTGAACGACAACGCGCCTCGCGCAATGGCCGTCATCGATCCGGTTAAACTGGTTATCGAAAACTACCCGCAGGGCGCGAGCGAAATGGTCTCCATGCCTAACCATCCGAACAAACCGGAAATGGGCACCCGTGACGTGCCGTTCAGCGGTGAAATCTGGATCGATCGTGCTGACTTCCGCGAAGAAGCGAACAAGCAGTACAAGCGTCTGGTGCTGGGTAAAGAGGTGCGTCTGCGTAACGCATACGTGATCAAAGCTGAGCGTGTTGAGAAAGATGCGGAAGGGAATATCACCACCATCTTCTGCTCTTACGACGCTGAAACCCTGAGCAAAGATCCGGCAGATGGCCGCAAAGTGAAAGGCGTGATCCACTGGGTAAGTGCAACACATGCGCTGCCGGTTGAAATTCGCCTGTACGATCGTCTGTTCAGCGTGCCTAACCCAGGTGCAGCAGAAGACTTCCTGGCGACAATCAACCCGGAATCTCTGGTCATCAAGCAGGGGTATGCTGAGCCGTCTCTGAAAGCCGCTGAAGCGGGCAAAGCGTTCCAGTTCGAACGTGAAGGCTACTTCTGCCTCGACAGCCGTCACAGTACCTCGGAAAAACCGGTGTTTAACCGTACCGTTGGTCTGCGTGATACCTGGACTAAAGTCGGCGAATAATAACGCTGCTCTGGTCAATGAGAGACAAACGCCGCGTAATGCGGCGTTTTTTTATTGAATGATCATATCGTTAAGCGCGAGCAAAAATAATGTCTGCGCAATATTCAGGTCAATGTGGTGCTACTTATTTTTCTAAAAAAAGTTTGTATATTTCTGAAAATAGTGAAGGCCTGAAAATAACCAGTAATTTACACAATTACTGACTTAAATTTAATGACTTGCCCCGCCAAATCTCGTCTCCCGCTAAATGTTACAAAGCACTACTAATTATGTGCACTTCGTCATAATCCTGACTTTTGCCCACGGAAAAGCATTGATAATTCGCGTCGCGAAAAATAACCTAAAGGCGGTAGTTAATTCGAGGGTATTTCTGACTACCCCTGACCTTTTGGTCTTTTATCTTTTTCGCCGTTCAGGCGTTTTAATTCGTCAAAGAGGAATAATCTATGCGTACGTTCAGTGGCAAACGTAGTGCGCTGGCGCTGGCTATCGCCGGTGTGACAGCAATGTCAGGCCTGGTGATTGCGCCAGAGGCTAAGGCAGCAGGTTTCATCGAAGATTCTACCCTCACGGGCGGTATTTATTACTGGCAGCGTGAACGTGACCGTAAAGACGTTACCGAAGACAAATACAAAACCAACCTTTCTCACTCTACCTGGAACGCCAACCTCGACTTCCAGTCAGGCTATGCCGCCGATATGTTCGGCCTGGATATTGCCGCATTCACGGCAATTGAAATGGCGGAAAATGGCGACAGCGGACACCCGAACGAAATTGCCTTCTCGTCCAGCAATAAGGCCTATAAAGAAGACTGGTCCGGCGATAAAAGCGGTATCAGTCTGTATAAAGCCGCTGCAAAATTCAAATATGGTCCAGTCTGGGCGCGCGGCGGATATATTCAGCCAACTGGCCAAACCCTGTTAGCGCCACACTGGAGTTTTATGCCTGGTACTTACCAGGGCGCTGAAGCTGGCGCTAACTTTGACTACGGTGATGCGGGTGCGTTGAGTTTCTCCTATATGTGGACCAACGAATACAAAGCCCCGTGGCATATCGAAATGGATAAGTTTTACCAGAACGATAAAAAGACCAAAGTGGATTACCTCCACTCGCTGGGTGCGAAGTACGATTTTAAAAACGACCTCGTGTTAGAAGCCGCCTTTGGTCAGGCTGAAGGCTATATCGATCAGTATTTTGCCAAAGCCAGCTACAAGTTTGATATCGCAGGGAGTCCGTTGAGTACCAGTTACCAGTTCTATGGAACGCGAGACAAAGTCAGCGATGGTGGCGTCAACGATATTTATGACGGCACGGCCTGGCTGCAGGCGCTGACCTTTGGCTACAAAGTGGGGCAGGTGGATTTGCGTCTGGAAGGGACATGGGTGAAGGCGGAAGGGCAGCAGGGCTACTTCCTGCAGCGTATGACCCCGACTTACGCATCTTCCAACGGTCGTCTGGATATCTGGTGGGATAACCGCTCTGACTTCAACGCCGATGGCGAAAAAGCGGTCTTCTTCGGCGCAATGTATGACCTGAAAAACTGGAACCTGCCGGGCTGGGCGGTGGGCGCCTCCTACGCGTATGCCTGGGACGCCAAACCGGGCGACATGGCCACACCGGATGCGTACTACGATCCGAACTACCGTCTGAAAGAGTCCTCTTACAGCCTGGATGCCATCTATACCGTGCAGGACGGACGTGCGAAAGGCACGATGTTCAAGCTGCACTTCACGCAGTATGACAACCACTCTGATATTCCAAGCTACGCGGGCGGTTACGGCAACATCTTCCAGGATGAACGTGACGTGAAATTCATGGTTATCGCACCATTCACTATCTTCTGATGATCGCTCCGGCGGGTTCCGTCCCGCCGGAAAGGAGACTGCACATGATGAAAAAAATGGTAATCGTCGCGTTGCTGGCCTCGGGGCTGGTGGCTTGCGCCCAGGACCCGGCACCGAAAGAAGATTCTCGCCTGAAGGAGGCTTACAGCGCCTGCATTAACACCGCTGAAGGCTCACCGGAGAAAATTGAAGCCTGCCAGAGCGTGCTGAATGTGCTGAAGAAAGAGAAGGCGCATGAGCAGTTTGCGACGCAGGAAAATGTTCGCGTAATGGACTATCAGGCCTGTATTCAGGCGCGTAAAACCGGTAACGATCAGGAAGTGGCGAAGCGTTGCGACCAGATCTGGAAGGAAATACGCAGTAACAACGGAAATTAATTAAGCGTGTTAAGGCCCGGTGGCGCTGTGCTTACCGGGCTTTTTTTTCGCCGGGTGACAGGCAAAAAAAAGCCAACCTTGCGGCTGGCTCAGAGTATGAAAGTTCGACTTATTTGGCGTCGTGTGCGTGATCGTCTTCGCGGCAATCACCTTCAGCACAGTGACCATACAGATACAGGCTATGGTTGGTCAGGCGGATACCATGACGAGCAGCGATTTCACGCTGACGTGCTTCGATGGAATCATCGCTAAATTCAATGACCTTGCCACAATCCAGGCAGATCAGGTGATCGTGGTGCTGCTGCTGGGTCAGTTCGAATACAGATTTACCGCCTTCGAAATTATGACGGGTAACAATGCCCGCGTCATCAAACTGGTTCAGCACGCGATAGACGGTTGCCAGCCCAATCTCTTCACCCATGTCGATAAGACGCTTGTAAAGGTCTTCCGCACTGACATGGTGATTGTCTGGACCCTGAAGCACTTCAAGGATTTTTAACCGAGGAAGCGTAACTTTCAGGCCAGCCTTCTTTAATGCGGTATTGTTGTCAGTCATGCGGAATCTGTCCTGTTGCTAAACGATTCACTTCTGGAGGAAGTGACAGAAAATGCACCTGGAATAATGCGTCTCATTATAGAACTGCCATGGCTAAATGAAAACTGCAAGTCTCAGGCAAAGTATGCTTATAAAAACGTGGTATCACCGACAAACTTACTCAATGGCACCCCATTTTACCTGGGAGACATTGTACAGGTCTGGGCGAAAAAGTTAAAAGATTGTAGCGATTAATTTAATCGTTTGACCCGGTTCCTGGGCGCAACCGGGGTTGCGCCACACTAACAATCAGGCGTTAAGAATATCGTCCAGGTGCAGTTCTTCGCGGATCTGCTTCACCCACTTCTCAACGCGCTCTGCGGTCAGTTCTGGCTGACGGTCTTCGTCGATCGCCAGACCCACGAAGTGGTCGTCATCGGCCAGGCCTTTAGACGCTTCGAAGTGATAACCTGCAGTCGGCCAGTGGCCTACGATAACTGCACCATTCGGTTCAATGATATCGCGGATAGTGCCCAGCGCGTCACAGAAGTACTCAGCGTAGTCTTCCTGATCGCCGCAGCCAAACAGGGCGACCAGCTTGCCGTTGAAGTCCACTTCTTCCAGCGTCGGGAAGAAATCATCCCAGTCACACTGGGCTTCACCGTAGTACCAGGTTGGGATACCCAGCAACAGGATGTCATAGCCTTCGAGATCTTCTTTGCTGCTCTTGGCGATGTCATGCACATCGGCAACGTCTTTACCGAGCTGTTTTTGAATGTTTTTTGCGATATTTTCGGTATTGCCGGTATCACTGCCGAAGAAAATGCCGATGATTGCCATGAGTAAAATAACCTCTTGAAACTTAATGGTATGGTGGCGCAATTTGTCCACGGATAAGGGCAATAATAGCAGAACTGGCAACCCCGCGGAAACAGCTATCGCGCAGGACTGCACTCTGTGCTACATGAAAAGGGTAAGAAAGGGGATTTTCAGACTTATGCCTGGCGGCGCAACGTCTCAAGCTGGGCGATCAACATCTCTTCAATGAGCTCGCTACGGCTGATATTACGCGCTTCAGCCAGTTCGTTAAGCGCATCGACGGCGTCGGCATTGAGCTTCAGTTCGACACGCTTAAGCCCACGATTTTTATCGCGTTTAAGCTGGTTGCGTTTATTAATACGCAGCTGTTCATCGCGCGAAAGCGGATTCGTTTTCGGTCGTCCCGGTCGACGCTCATTCGCGAACAGATCTAGTGTCGTACGGTCCGTTTGTTCTTTGGCCATGATTCTGAGACTTCGGGGGAAACAAGCCGCCCTGCTATTGCCCGGGCGATGAGCGCGCCATCATACATCACCAAAAACGGCACGCCAACGACTGGAAGCCCGCAACCTTCCAGTCGCTCTCTTTTTAATCAATTCGCAGTATCAGAGAGATAGCGGCGGATGGCGCGTAACACGGCGTCAGGTTTTTCCGCGTGAACCCAGTGTCCGGCACCGGCGATGACATGGGCGCGCGCCTGCGGGAATTGCGCCAGCAAGGTGTCGCGGTAGGCGTCGGTGACATAAGGGGAGTTACCGCCGCGAATAAAGAGGGTAGGGTGTTGCCAGGCGGGCACCGTATCCCAGCCGACGATGTTGTTGTACTGCGCCCAGAGTACCGGCACGTTGAAACGCCACTGGCCGTCGACAAACGACTTCAGCAGAAACTGAATAACGCCTTCTTCATTAAGATGTTCGCGCATGACGGCTGTGGCCTGTTGGCGGGTTGAAACCCCAGCCTCTGTCACCGCAGTGATGGCAGCAAAAATGTCGTCATGACGGCGCACGTCGTAATCCACCGGGGCAACGTCGATCACGACCAGACCGTTGATTCTGTCCGGTGCCAGCGCCGTCAGGGCCATTACCGCCTTGCCGCCCATAGAATGCCCGATGAGCGTCACCTTCTGAAGATGGTTGGCATCAAGCGTATCGAGCAGATCCTGGGCCATTGCCGCGTAGGTCATCTCCTCTGAACGCCCGGAAAGACCGTGATTTCGCATATCGACCTGCAGAATATCGTGATCGGTAACCAGATCGCGCGCCAGCACCCCCAGGTTATCCAGGCTGCCAAAAAGCCCGTGAACCAGTACGATGGGAGAATTATTGTTCGGCGATTGTGCAGTTTGCGCTCGGGTATTCAATTTCATGGCAAAGTTCTTTTTTTACGTATGTCAGGTTAGGGTATCATGTTGACCATTCTGCCGCCCGGCTGCAAGGTTCCAGTTTAATCTGACTTTTGCCGCCAACCTGGTTTGACGCTATCCGCTGTTGGAATTTAACTTTATAATCCCAACGACTTGTATTCAGATAAGATATCGCACTGGATTAAGATGAAAACAATCGAAGTTGATGACGAACTCTATCAGTATATTGCCAGCCAGACGCGGCATATCGGGGAGAGTGCGTCCGACATTTTACGGCGCATGCTTAAAATTTCCGCCGCCTCACAGCCTGCTACCCCAGTCACTAAAGATGTCGTGTCTCAACAAAACGTTGTTGCACAAGCAAAACCTGCCGTCGCGCAAGTGAAAGACAAAGTACGTGCGATGCGCGAGTTGCTGCTCTCTGATGAGTACGCCGAGCAGAAAAAAGCGGTTAACCGCTTCATGCTGGTGCTGTCTACACTCTATTCACTGGATAACAAAGCGTTTGCTGAAGCGACCGAGTCGCTGCACGGTCGTACCCGCGTCTATTTCGCAGGCGACGAGCAAACGCTGCTGCAAAATGGCAACCAAACCAAACCTAAACATGTCCCGGGCACACCGTACTGGGTCATCACCAATACCAATACGGGCCGCAAGTGCAGCATGGTTGAACACATCATGCAGTCCATGCAGTTCCCGGCGGAATTGATTGAAAAGGTTTGCGGTACAATTTAACCCTTGCATCAGAAGGACCCGGTAATGGCAAATCACAGCCGTGCAGGCCAACCTGCACAACAAAGCGATTTGATTAACGTCGCTCAGCTGACCGCGCAGTATTACGTGCTGAAACCGGTCGTGGGCAACGCAGAACACGCAGTGAAGTTTGGTACATCTGGCCACCGTGGTAGCGCGGCGCGCCATAGCTTTAACGAACCGCACATTCTGGCTATTGCTCAGGCCATCGCGGAAGAGCGCGCTAAAAACGGCGTTACCGGTCCGTGCTATGTGGGAAAAGATACCCATGCTCTGTCTGAACCGGCGTTCATTTCCGTGCTGGAAGTGCTGACGGCGAATGGCGTTGACGTCATTGTTCAGGAAAATAACGGCTTCACGCCGACCCCTGCGGTCTCTAACGCGATCCTTGTCCACAACAAAAAAGGCGGCGCGCTGGCTGACGGGATTGTGATCACCCCATCACACAACCCGCCGGAAGACGGTGGGATCAAATACAACCCGCCTAACGGTGGACCGGCAGACACGAACGTCACGAAAGTGGTTGAAGATCGTGCCAATGCGCTGCTGGCGGATGGCCTGAAAGGGGTGAAACGCCTCTCTCTGGATGCGGCCATGGCGTCCGGCCATGTGAAAGAGCAGGATCTGGTACAGCCATTTGTGGAAGGTCTGGCGGATATCGTCGATATGGCGGCCATCCAGAAAGCCGGTCTGAAGCTGGGCGTTGACCCTCTCGGCGGCTCCGGTATCGAATACTGGAAACGCATCGCAGAGCATTACAAGCTGAACCTGACCATCGTTAACGATCACGTTGATCAGACCTTCCGCTTTATGCACCTGGATAAAGACGGCGCCATCCGTATGGACTGCTCTTCCGAGTGCGCGATGGCGGGCCTGCTGGCGCTGCGTGATAAATTCGACCTGGCGTTTGCCAACGACCCGGATTATGACCGCCACGGTATTGTCACCCCGGCAGGGCTGATGAACCCGAACCATTATCTTGCGGTTGCCATCAACTACCTGTTCCAGCATCGTCCGCAGTGGGGCAAAGAGGTGGCTGTAGGTAAAACGCTGGTCTCCTCGGCGATGATTGACCGCGTGGTTGAGGCGTTGGGCCGTAAGCTGGTGGAAGTACCGGTAGGCTTCAAATGGTTTGTTGACGGTCTGCACGACGGCAGCTTCGGTTTTGGCGGTGAAGAGAGCGCGGGCGCATCCTTCCTGCGTTTTGACGGCACGCCATGGTCTACCGATAAAGACGGGATCATCATGTGCCTGCTGGCAGCGGAAATCACCGCTGTCACCGGTAAAAATCCGCAGGAACACTATAACGAGCTGGCGGCACGCTTTGGCGCGCCAAGCTATAACCGTATTCAGGCTGGCGCGACCTCCGCGCAGAAAGCGGCGCTGTCTAAACTCTCTCCGGAGATGGTCAGTGCCAGCACGCTGGCCGGTGATCCTATCACGGCCCGTCTGACGGCGGCCCCGGGTAACGGTGCCTCAATCGGTGGTCTGAAAGTGATGACCGAAAACGGCTGGTTTGCCGCGCGTCCATCCGGTACGGAAGATGCATATAAAATCTATTGTGAGAGCTTCCTCGGCGACGAACACCGTAAGCTGATTGAGAAAGAAGCGGTAGAGATTGTCAGCGAAGTGCTGAAAAACGCGTAAATCGCGGTGGGCTGATGCCCTCACGATGCAGTCAAAACGGCAACCCCAGGGTTGCCGTTTTGCTTTTGCATTAACTGTGTTTATTTTTCAATTCAAACCGCGGTGATACCAGACCGTACAGCGTCCAGCCCATAAAGGTCACCATCGCACCATACAGCATGGCTTCCTGGCCGGAAGAGTAGAGCGCATAGAAGCTGTAAATTGCCCCAATCAGCGCCACAATATTCGCCACCCTCGCTTTGCCTGCGTCCACCTTCGCCACCTTCTGAATGATGACCAGCGCCGCCATCGACAGAATATATGGAATGATATTGGTCACTACTGCCAGGTTGACCAGCACGTTGAACTGGCTGTTCAGCGACGGGCTGATGGTCATCAAAGATAACCCACTCTGGAAGATAACAATCGCCAGCATGCCCTGAACCGGTGCCTCTGCTTTGCTGACCCGGGAGAAGATTTTCGGGAAATACCCTTCGTCAGCGGATGATTTAAAGACCTGAGCAATGGTGAACTGCCAGCCGAGGAGCGAGCCGCAGCAGGACATCACCATCAGCCCCATGATCACTTTCCCGACACCCGGCGTAAACATCTGCGCAAAGGCCAGACCGAACGGTGCCGTGGAACTGGCAAGATCCATGTTCGGTACAATCCCTGCAATCACGTTGGTTGAGACAATGTAAATGGCCGCAGCGCCCAGCGTACCGCCAAGCACGGCAATCGGTACGTTCTTCTCCGGGTTTTCCACCACTTCGGCGTTAGCACACGCAGATTCCAGCCCCAGGAAGGCCCACAGCGTCATGGCGATGGAAGAGCCCACTGCGGTGAAGAACGGAACATGGTGTGGGTTCCAGGAGTTGACGTACAGCGTGGGGCTAAACCAGAACCAGCCGATGATGCACAGCCCAACCACCGGGATAATAACCCCCCAGACGGTAATACTGCTGATCTGTCCGGTAATGCGCGCGCCGCCAAAGTTTGCCACGGTGCAGATCCACAGCACGCCGATGGTGGCCAGCCCGATTTGCACCGGGGTCAGCGCCACACCGAATAGCTCCGTACCGTAACCCACGGCGGAAATGGCAATCGCCACGTTAGCGATCAGCAAAGAGACGCCGTAGGTGTAGTTGGCCATGAAGTTACCGGATTTGCCAAAGGCATATTCGGCGTAGCCGCCCATCCCGCCGGGCTTGCGGCTGAACATACCGCACTTGGCGAATGCCCAGGCCAGTGCCATTGACCCCACTGCGGTCACCATCCAGGAGATAATCGAAATGGTTCCTACTTCCGCAAGCTTGGTGGGCAGCATGATGATCCCGGACCCCATCATGTTTACCATGGTGAGAATGGTCAGCTGCACCACGCCCATTTTATTGGACTTGCTCATAATTTTTCTCCTTTCAGCAGCGATGGCTGAGCGGCAGCGTGTTTGATGACGTTACAACGAACCTGCTTACGACCGTCACACTCCTCAACGTAAACGCCCTGCAGTTCCGGCGCGAAGCCCGGTAAAAGGTTGATACCCTCTTCCAGCGCAGCAAAGTAGCGCAGCACGGAACCGCCCCAGACTTCACCCGGCACAACGCACAATACCCCCGGTGGATAAGGAAGGGCGCCTTCGGCGGCAATGCGACCTTCCGCATCGCGCAGTGAGACCAGCTCGACCTCACCCCGCAGGTAGGCATAGTTCGCCTCTTGCGGGTTCATCATGACGCGCGGGAAGTGAGACTTGCGGAACATCTCTTTTTGCAGCTGCTTCACGTTGTGGCGGGCGTACAGCTCATGCATTTCCTGGCAAATCTGGCGCAGGGTGTAATCTGCATAGCGCTCCGGATACTGTTTACAGACAGAAGGCAGCACCTCTTTTAGAGGGGCATCCGTCTCGAGCAGTTTTTCGAAGCGCACCAGTTGCGCGACCAGTTGCTGCAGTTTGCCCATATCCTCGGCAGGCGTGAGCAGGAACAGGATGGAGTTGAGATCGCATTTTTCCGGCACGATGCCGTTTTCACGCAGGAAGTTGGCGAGAATAGTGGCGGGGACGCCGAAATCCTCGTACTCACCGGTCCGGGCGTTAATACCCGGCGTGGTCAGCAGCAGTTTGCACGGGTCGATAAAATACTGATGTTCGGCATAGCCTTCGAAGGCGTGCCAGTGTTCACCGGGCACGAAGTGGAAGAAGCGCAGGTCCGTGGCAATCTCAGCGGTGTCCCAGCTTTCCCACGGACGGCCATCAACCAGTTCCGGCACGAATGGGCGAAGATACTGGCAGTTCTGCAGGATCAGCTTACGGGCTTCGATACCTGTCACCACGCAGTCCATCCACATGTTGCGGCCGCTCTGTCCCTCATGCATGCGGGCGTTGATATCCAGTGCAGCAAACAGCGGATAGAACGGGCTGGTGGACGCGTGCATCATGAAGGCGTTATTCAGCCGCTTATGCGGAACATAGCGCTGCTGGCCTTTGATGTGGCTGTCCTTCTTGTGGATTTGCGAGGTCTGCGAGAAACCGGCCTGCTGTTTATGGACTGACTGGGTGACCAGGATCCCCGGATCGTTTTCATTCAGCTCCAGCAGCAGCGGAGAGCAATCGGCCATCATCGGTATAAACTGCTCGTAACCCACCCAGGCAGAGTCAAACAGGATGTAGTCGCACAGATGGCCGATGTTATCCACGACCTGGCGAGCGTTATAGATGGTGCCATCGTAGGTACCCAGCTGGATCACCGCCAGGCGGAACGGACGCGCGTCGCGGGCACGGCCCGGCGCCACTTCGGACACCAGCTCACGCAGATAATTCTCCTCGAAGCAGTGGGCGTCGATGCCGCCAATAAAGCCGTACGGGTTACGTGCGGTTTCCAGATAGACCGGCGTTGCGCCCGCCTGAAGAAGTGCCCCGTGATGGTTGGATTTATGGTTGTTGCGATCGAACAGGACCAGGTCGCCCGGAGTGAGAAGGGCGTTGAGCACCACTTTGTTGGACGATGAGGTTCCGTTCAGCACGAAGTAGGTTTTATCGGCATTAAAGACTTTCGCCGCATGCTGCTGCGCAATGCAGGGTGCCCCTTCGTGGATCAGCAGATCGCCCATCGCCACGTCGGCGTTGCACAGGTCTGAGCGGAAAAGGGTTTCGCCAAAGAAATCGACAAACTGATTGCCGGCAGGGTGACGGCGGAAGAATTGCCCGCCCTGGTGACCCGGACAGTCGAAGGCACTGTTACCCTGTTTGACATAGTCGACCAGAGCCCGGAAAAACGGCGGCCGCAGTTGGGTTTCATACTTCTGCGCGGCCGCTTCCAGTTGGCGTCCGTGGAAGTCGTTGCTGGTGTCTGATGCTTCGAATACGCCGTGGATCCGCGATAAATACTCTGCCGGAATAATTTCTTCTTTATGCGTCGCGACAAAAACAGGAATGCCAAATCCGGTTGCTTCTATTTCTTCTATACGACCAGTGAAAATATCGCTGACGGCCAGAACAATGGCGGCAACATCAATATAATCCGTGGCGTTGATATCCACCAGTTCACGGTGAGTGGTAAAGCAATCAGGGCAGGCGCGGCTGGCTGCAATTTTTAAACTTTTCATCTTTCTCTCTTTATTTTAGGTAATAACATTCCCTCGATTTCTTGCAGAAAAGAAATCGATAATATGCCGGAAAACAGCAAAAGGAGGCCGCTGATTAAAAAATCAGTAATGCGTTTTTTGCTGAATAGAATTCAGTCCGCCCGGTCGCGGATGAGCCTGAATTAAGATGAATGAGCGCACGGGTTCACAGGCAAAGGCCTGTAAAATAGGGTGTTTCAGGATAACCTGTAAGCGGGTGCGCCAGAAGTCGAAGGACTACCGGGCATTAAAGATATGAAAGTCAAAACAGTTTCGGTGGGCAAACATCATGATATGAGTTGTCCGCCTTATATGGGGCATTAAACGATTATTGTTTTCCATGTTTCATTTCCTTTCAGTAATTGAAAGCATGGACATTTTATCCTGGAAAAAGCGATTAACTGTGAAACAGATCACCGTTAACCGATCAAATCAGAAATAAATATTCGCTTTTGATGAATATCGCAGATCAAAATGCTGATATGTTGATGTTGCGTTAACGGATTGTGTTATGAATGTGCTGAATGGACATAAATACACCAAAAAATAACCCGGAGATTATTTTTGCGCGTATTTTATGGGAGGGTAGGCGTTTATTTAAAAATAAACTGAATAGTTATTCAAAGCATGAACCGATAACCGATACCGGTTTCAGTTAATAAATGACGAGGACGCGCGGGGTCAACTTCCAGTTTTTGTCGAAGGTGTCCCATATATATGCGTAAATAGTGACTATGTTCCACGGCGTTTGGCCCCCACACCTGACTCAACAGCTGGCGCTGGGTGAGTACCTTACCGTGATTATTGAGCAAAACGGCGAGTAGCCGAAACTCGATGGGGGTGAGATGGATTTCCTCTTCACCGCGAGCGATGCGCCGTGCTGCCAGATCAACCCGAATATCACCAAACGTGTATGTTGGGTCGGCAGGGGTGGTGGCGCTGTGACGACGCAGCGCGACACGAAGGCGAGCCTGCAGTTCGCCAATACCAAAAGGCTTAATCAGATAGTCATCCGCTCCGGCATCCAGCGCCGCGATTTTATCCGACTCTTCGGTACGGGCTGACAGCACCAGAATGGGCATCTGACTCCACTGTCGAACCTCACGAATAAAATCGATGCCGTCGCCATCCGGCAGGCCGAGATCGAGGATCACCAGATCAGGTTTGCGCGTGGCCGCTTCAATCAAACCCCGCTGGAGCGTGCCGGCGTCATGAACGCGCAGGCCATCGCCTTCCAGCGCAGCACGCAGAAACCGGCTAATGGCGATCTCATCTTCAACAATCAGAACGTTGATCACAAATCCTCTGGTAATTCATTAAGTTCTGGCGGGGCTTCCAGAGGAAGTTTAACACAAAAACGTGCGCCGCCTTCCGGGCGATTCTCCGCCGAAATGGTACCGCCATGAACGTCAATAATCGCCTGGCAAATCGCCAGACCCAGACCCACGCCGGGAATGGCCGACTCTTTATTACCGCGGGCAAATTTCTCGAAAATAGCGAACTCCTGTCCGGCAGGGATACCCGGCCCGGTATCCCAGACGTCAAGCCGTAGCGTGTGATCTTCCACCGTGGCATCCACCCCAATCCGGGCGTTTGCTCCTGCGTATTTGCCGGCATTTTCCAGCAGATTGATCAGCACGCGTTCAAACAGCGGGCCATCAACGTGAATTAACGTCAGCGGTTCGGGCATGTTCAGCGCAATATGGCGTCCACCGAGGCCTGGCTCCAGCATTTTCAGGGCGCTACCCACCACCTCTTCGAGCGTGAGCCACTCTTTTTTGAGGTTAAATCCGCCCGACTGAATACGCGCCATATCAAGCAGATTATTTACCAGGCGTGTGGTGTTCAGCACATGCTGGCGGATCTCGCTGGCCTGCAACGCATGTTTCGAGCCTTCCGCTGCCAAATCCAGCGTCAAAATTTCTGACTGGCCAAACAGCACGGTGAGTGGGGTGCGAAGGTCGTGGGAGAGGGCGGCCAGCAATGAGTTACGAATGCTCTCGCGCTCGCTTGCCAGACGGGCCTGTTCTTCGCTGGCGGTAAGCGCCAGCCGTTCCAGCGCGCTTGCCACCAGCAGGGTAAATGTCTCCAGCAATCGCTGCTGTTCGGGGATCATCAGCTGGCGCAGATTCGAAGGTTCGACGATCACCAGCCCCTGATTTTTATCGGCACTGCGCAGCGGCAGAATTTGATACGGTACGCCGGGCAGGGTGTCCGTCCCTGCACCCGCAGGGAGTCCTTTATCAAAGCTCCAGCGCGCAATGGCTTCATCCCAGGGCGTCATACCTGAGGCCGAGGTCAGCGGGCGCAGTTTCCCATGTTCGTCCGGAAGTAAAATCAGGTTGCTGGCGTGAAAGGTCGAGCGGATAAACTGCTCACTGGTCTGCACAATATCCAGCGGCGTACGGCCAACCGCCAGCGATTTAGACATCTCATAAAGATGCCGTGTGCGCTGTTCGCGGTAGCGGGCGATACGGGCCTGATAGCGCACACCCGCCGTCAGATTACCGATCACCAGCCCAACGGTGAGCATCACGGCAAAGGTAAGAATGTACTGCACATCCGAAACGGCGAGCGTTCCGCGGGGCGCGATAAAGAACAGATCGAAGCTGATGACGTTGATGAACGTTGCCAGTACCGAGGGCCAGCGCCCGTAAAAGAGCGCCACCACGACCACGCCGAGCAGGTAGATCATCACCAGATTGGCCGCGTCGAAGGCAATCAGCCAGTGGCTGGCAATCACGGTGATCAGCGCGCAGAGCACGACGGCGACAAGACAGCCGCGGATCTGAATTCGCCATTTATCATTAAAAGTGCGGCTGTCCGGTGCGCGGTTGGGTAAAGGGGTGGGTTTGTCATCCAGTGCGACAATCACCAGATCGAGGTCGGGAGCACGCCGGGCCAGTTTGTCAGCAAAGGATTCGCGGCTAAACCAGCGACGATGCTGACGACGGCCAATGACAATTTTCCCGAGGTTGTGCTCACGCGCGTAGCGCAGAATGGCTTTATCTTCCTGGGGATCGGAGAGGGTGGCGGTTTCTGCGCCCAGCTCCTGTGCCAGACGAAGCGAACTTAAGATCGCGCGGCGCTGGTTTTCAGGCAGCGCGTGAAGCTGCGGCGTCTCGACATAGACCGCATGCCAGACGCTGCCAAACTTGGCCGCCAGGCGCGCTGCGGTGCGGACGAGCTTTTCATTGCCGCTACCGTGACCCACACACAGCAGAATGGCATCCCGCGTATGCCAGACGCGCTCCTGCCCTTGCAGGTCACGCCAGGCGCGCATCTGATCGTCCACGCGATCCGCCGTGCGACGCAGGGCCAGCTCGCGCAGGGCTATCAGGTTGCCTTTGCGAAAGAAATGTTCGATGGCGCGTTCGGCCTGACCTGCAATATAGACTTTTCCTTCATGCAGTCGCTGGCGCAGATCGTCTGGAGGCAGATCGACCAGCACCACTTCGTCCGCAGAGTCGAAAAAGGGATCGGGTACGGTTTCGCGAACCTGAATCCCGGTCACGCCGCTGACCACGTCGTTCAGGCTTTCGAGATGCTGAACATTTACCGTGGTGAAAACATCAATGCCTGCTTCAAGCAGCTCTTCAACGTCCTGCCAGCGTTTGGGGTGGCGCGAGCCTGAAGCATTACTGTGTGCCAGTTCGTCCATCAGGATAAGCGCGGGCCTGCGGGCGAGGGCGGCGTCGAGATCGAACTCCGTGACCAGACGCCCACGATGGCTGATACGGCGAGGCGGCTGTGTCGCCAGCCCCTTCAACAGTGCTGCCGTCTCTTTCCGGCCGTGGGTTTCCACCACGCCGATAAGAATATCGAGCCCCTGCGCCCGAAGCCGCTGGGCTTCTGTCAGCATGGCGAAGGTTTTCCCGACGCCAGCACAGGCGCCGAAGAAGATTTTCAGTTTGCCGCGATGGGCTTCAGCCGTCTGTTCGAGCAGCCTGTCCGGATCCGGGCGCATGGGCTCGTCGGTCATTTAGTTTTTCCTTAGCGCGTCCAGCGCCAGATTCAGCTCAACAATATTCACCACGGGCATGCCGATGAAGCTGACCAGCGGTTTTTGCGTATGCTCTGCGACCAGCTTGCTCACCTGTTCCACCGTCAACTGACGGGCCGCCGCGACGCGGGGGATCTGCCATGCCACCGCCTTCGGCGTCAGGCTGTAGTCCAGCCCGCTCGCAGAGGCCGTCACCAGTTCCACAGGCACCTCCCGGCTGGCCTGTGGATTTGCGGCGCGCAGGGCGGCTACACGTTCGGCAATGGCTTTATCCAGCTCCGGGTTGCTGCCGGCCAGGTTACTGCCACCGGATGCCATCGGATTATACGGGCTTTCGGCAGTGGCGGAAGGGCGTCCCTGGAAGTAACGGGCGTCGGTAAAATTCTGTCCAATCAGACGCGAACCGCGGTTTTCACCGTTTTGCATGATCAGCGAGCCGTTGGCCTGATCCTTAAACCACCACTGGCCCAGCGCGGTGGTCACCAGCGGGTAAAGCCCGCCGGTAATAAGCGACAACAGAATAAACAGAAGTATAGCGGGACGTAACATCGTCATTTGATTCACCTTTTAAACCAGCCCAAACAGCGTCAACAACAGGTCGATAACCTTGATACCGATGAAGGGGACAATCAGCCCACCCAGCCCGTAAATCCACAGGTTGCGGCGCAGCATGGCGGCCGCGGTCAGCGGTTTATAGCTCACCCCTTTGAGCGCCAGCGGGATCAGGAAGACAATAATCAGG
This sequence comes from Enterobacter sp. R-25, assembly GCF_049913205.1. Classification (NCBI taxonomy): domain Bacteria; kingdom Pseudomonadati; phylum Pseudomonadota; class Gammaproteobacteria; order Enterobacterales; family Enterobacteriaceae; genus Enterobacter; species Enterobacter sp. R-25. The sequence continues at coordinate 1,327,016 of NZ_CP183982.1, forward strand.
GCGTTAAAAATAACCGCACTGAGAATGGCTGATGCTGGCGAGTGCAGATGCATCACGTTCAGCGCATTAAGCTGCGGATAGGTGGCCGCAAACGCTGCGGGAATGATGGCAAAGTATTTTGCGACGTCGTTGGCGATACTGAACGTTGTCAGTGAACCACGCGTCATCAGCATCTGCTTACCGATGTGCACAACTTCAATCAGCTTGGTCGGGTTCGAGTCGAGGTCGACCATGTTGCCCGCCTCTTTCGCCGCCTGGGTACCGGAGTTCATGGCCACCGCCACGTCGGCCTGCGCAAGGGCTGGGGCATCGTTGGTGCCATCACCCGTCATCGCCACCAGGCGGCCTTCCGCCTGATACTGACGAATTAACGCCAGCTTGGCTTCAGGCGTTGCCTCCGAGAGAAAATCATCCACGCCCGCTTCGGCAGCAATCGCGGCGGCGGTCAGACGGTTGTCCCCGGTGATCATCACCGTTTTGATCCCCATTTTCCGCAGCTGGGCAAAGCGCTCTTTGATCCCGCCTTTTACGATATCCTTCAGCGAAATCACCCCCAGCACATGTGCCCCTTCAGCCACCACCAGCGGCGTCGCGCCCTGACGTGCCACGCTCTCGACCAGGTTGTCCACTTCTGGTGGGAAATGACCATTGTTGGCTTCAATGTGGCGACGAATTGCGTCGACGGAGCCTTTACGGATCATGCGGTCCTGAATGTTGATGCCGCTCATTCGGGTTTGTGCCGTGAAGGGAACGAAAGTCGCATGGAGACTCTGAACGTCGCGCTGGCGCAGGTTAAAGCGCTGCTTAGCGAGGATCACGATACTGCGGCCTTCCGGCGTTTCATCGGCGAGGGAAGAGAGTTGCGCCGCATCCGCCAGCGTTTTTTCATCCACGCCGGGGGCAGGTAAGAACTCTGACGCCTGGCGGTTACCGAGGGTAATTGTCCCGGTTTTATCCAGCAGCAGAACGTCCACATCCCCTGCGGCTTCGACCGCACGTCCGCTGGTCGCGATGACGTTCGCGCCCAGCATACGGCTCATACCGGCCACACCGATGGCCGACAGCAGCCCCCCGATGGTAGTCGGGATCAGGCAGACCAGCAGCGCCACCAGAACGGTGGTGGTGACCGCGGTACCGCCGTAAGCGGAGAATGGCCACAACGTGGCGGTTGCCAGCAAAAAGACAATCGTCAGCGCCACCAGCAGGATGGTCAGGGCAATTTCGTTTGGTGTTTTACGACGCTGCGCGCCTTCCACCATGGCAATCATACGGTCAAGGAAGGTTTCACCCGGGTTGACGCTACACTGGATCACCAGCCAGTCGGAGAGAATGCGTGTCCCGCCCGTCACGGAGGCGAAATCACCCCCGGATTCACGTATGACGGGAGCGGATTCCCCGGTGATGGCACTTTCATCTACCGACGCGCCGCCTTCGATGACTTCACCGTCGCAGGGGATAATGTCCCCGGCTTCGACCAGCACCACGTCACCTTTACGCAGTTCATCTGCCGGGACATGGTCCATCTGGGCACCGTATTTCGGTTCGCGTAATTTGCGCGCAAAAGCGGTCTTTTTCACCCCTTTGAGGCTATTGGCCTGCGCTTTGCTGCGGCCTTCCGCCAGCGCTTCCGCAAAGTTGGCAAACAGTACGGTGAACCACAGCCACAGGCTGATAGCGCCGGTGAACATTGCATTCCCCTGCAGATGACCCGTTCCCATGGCAATCGCCAGCGCGGTGGTGAGTAAACTCCCTATCCAGACGATAAACATCACCGGGTTGTGCCACTGCACGCGCGGGCTCAACTTTTTCACCGCATCCATGAGGGCCTGTCGAACTAACGACGGTTCAAACAGGGCCATTTGTTTACGACTCATGACAAATTCTCCGCAAAATCAGCGTAAAGAGAGGTATTCCGCGACCGGGCCTAACGCGAGGGCGGGGATAAAGGTCAGGGCGCCGACCAGCAGCACGGTACCGGCCAGCAGTCCGATAAACAGCGCGCCGTGGGTCGGCAACGTCCCGCTGGTGGTCGGTTGAATTTTTTTGCTCACCAGCGACCCGGCAATCGCCAGCACCGGCACAATGACCCCGAAACGGCCCACGAACATGCAGAACGCCAGCAGACAGTTCCAGAACGGTGAGTTAGCGCTTAAGCCTGCGAAGGCACTACCGTTATTGTTAGAAGCAGAAGAGACGGCATAAAGCACTTCGCTAAAGCCGTGGATGCCAGGGTTGAAGATGCCGCTGCGTCCGGCCTCCGTCATCAGTGCCAGTGCGGTACCCGCCAGCACGAGGGCGGGGGTGACCAGAATCGCCAGCGCGGTTAACTTCATCTCACGGACATCGATTTTTTTGCCCAGATATTCCGGGGTGCGACCAATCATCAGGCCCGCAATGAACACCGCCAGCAGAACAAACAGCAGCATGCCGTAAAGACCCGAGCCTACGCCGCCGAATACCACTTCACCGATCTGCATCAGCCACATCGGGATCATGCCGCCCAGTGCCGTGAAGGAGTCGTGCATAGCATTGACCGCCCCGCAGGATGCCGCCGTCGTGACCACGGCATAAAGGCTACTGGCGAGAATGCCAAAGCGGCTCTCTTTCCCTTCCATATTCATGGTGCCGTCAGCGCCCAGCGTCAGGAAATGCGGGTTACCTTGCCATTCGGCCCACATCACCAGCGCAACACAGACGACAAAGATGAGCGACATGGTCCAGAGCAGGGTGCGACCCTGACGACGATCGTTCACCACATCGCCAAAAGCAAAGCACAGCGCTGCGGGGATCAGGAAGATCGCCAGCATTTGCACTGCGTTGGTCAGTGCCGTTGGGTTTTCAAACGGATGCGATGAGTTGGCATTGAAGAAACCGCCACCATTCGTACCGAGCATCTTAATGGCTTCCTGTGAGGCCACAGGCCCCATCGGCAGAAGCTGTTTTGCCCCTTCAAGCGAGGTATAAGGGGCGTAAGGCAGCAGGTTTTGCAGCGTACCTTGCTGAATAAAGAACAGCGCGATGAGCAGAGCAATCGGAAGTAAGACCCACAGAGTAATGCGCGTGAGATCAACCCAGGCATTGCCCAGCGTACCCATATTCTGACGTGCAAACGCACGCGTCAGCGCGAAGACAACCGCGATGCCGCTGGCTGCTGAGAGGAAATTTTGTACGGTTAATCCCACCATCTGGCTGAAGTAGCTCAGCGTGGTTTCGCCGGCGTAGGATTGCCAGTTGGTATTGGTGACAAAGCTGACGGCCGTATTAAACGCAAGATGCCAGGACAGGCCCGGTAACTGTTGCGGGTTCAGCGGCAGGCTACCCTGCAACATCAGCATGACAAAGAGCGCGACCAGCCCAACGATATTCAGCAGCAGAATAGCGACCAGATACTGACGCCAGTTCATCTCCTGATCGCGTATTCCCAGTACGCGCCAGATCCCTTTTTCGATACTTCCCGTACCCGGTAAGGACACGTTGTTGATCAGCCGCGCGAGCCCCGTTCCCAGCGGTCTTGCAAGCACCAATAAGACCAGTAAAAAGCTGGCTATAAGTAAAAACGCCTGAGCAGCCATCAGAAGGCCTCCGCATTAATCAGGGCGTAGACCAGATAACCCAATAACAGCAACACCAGCACGATGCCGGTAATCAGACCTGCACTCACAATCCACCTCCGAGTGACATTTGTATTTGTGTTAACGGTAGGATTTATTGCGCAAAGATTTCGCAAAAATCGGCAGGGTGGGTGTAAAAAAAGTATAAAAATGGAAAAGGCACAATTTAACTATTGGTAAGTAAATCGTTAACTTTTTTGTAACTTACTTACGGCGGAAATGTAAATATTCACTAAATGGATGAAAATAACTGGTCTGATGAGTAGTAAAATTACAAACAAAGCGGTATTATTTTAGCCAGATCACAGATTTCAAATTTTCCGGAGCATGTTTCCGGCCAACTATAGGGGAGAAAATATGGATCTTTATAAAGCGTATCCGGCTCATATCGTTTTCATGCGTCGCACTTTCGCCGTAGTGGCTGGCGTGCTGGCCCTGCCGGTGATGCTCTTCTGGAAAGACCGCGCACGTTTTTATAGCTATTTGCACCGCGTCTGGGCCAAAACCAGCGAGAAGCCGGTGTGGATGGATCAGGCCGAGAAAGCGACCTGCGATTTTTACTGATACGAAGACGACACACAGCAATAAAAAAAACCGCCTACAGCAATGTGGCGGTTTTTTTTATTCCTCAGGGTCCGCGGTCCGTTGGGCCGTTTTTGGGCTCTCGTCAGAGCGTGTGTCCACCGACTTATCACCGGTGGTGAACGGTGGAGCGGTTAGCAGCAGGGGCCGCATGATGAAACGCTCTTTTTGCATTGCGTTCATTGTCGCCAGCGTACTCGTGGTAAGACGTGATGAACCGACACTGTTTATTGCTTTTACCATGATGGCGCAGGACACGTAGCGTTAAGGCCGCCCCGGGCGGCCTTTTTTATTTCATCGCGTCTACACTTCATGGCAAAGTAGATAAAAGCCAGCCGCATTTTCTCTTTAGTGGCATGGCCTTACGGACATAATGGATAATTGCCAGGAGTTTTATGCCCACCCATCTGGTTTGGTTTCGCGCGGACCTGCGCGTACATGACAATCTCGCCCTTGCGGCTGCCTGCCGCTCCCCGGAAGCCCGCGTGCTGGCGGTGTTTATCGCCACCCCCGGGCAGTGGCAGCAGCATGCTATGGCACCACGCCAGGCGGCTTACCTCAGCTCACATCTGAATGGCTTGCAGTGTTCGCTTGCCGAAAAAGGGATCCCGCTCATTTATAAAGAGGTCAGTGACTTCTCCGCACAATGCCAGGCCGTGCAGGCGATCTGTGAGCAGTACGCTGTCACCCACCTTTTTTACAACTATCAGTACGAATTCAATGAACGTCAGCGGGATCGTCAGCTGGAGAAAATCCTGCAGGATGTAGAGTGTCAGGGTTTTGATGACAGCGTCATGCTGCCGCCGGGCAGTGTCATGACCGGCAACCACGAGATGTATAAAGTCTTTACGCCGTTTAAAAATGCCTTCATTAAAAGACTGAAGGAGGCACTGCCGGAATGCGTGGCTGCACCCACCGTGAGGGGAGAGGCCATAACGGAGATACCCCAGCGGGAGTTTGACTATCCGCAACAGGCGTTTGATGAGACTCTGTTCCCGGCTACCGAAAAAAACGCTATCGCGAAGCTGCGCCAGTTTTGTAAAGCGGGGGCTGGCGATTACGACGCGCGCAGGGATTTTCCCGCGACAGAGGGCACCAGCCGTTTATCGGCCTGTCTGGCACTGGGTGTGCTCTCTCCGCGCCAGTGCCTGCATCGTCTTCTGGCGGAACAACCGCAGGCATTGGACGGGGGGCCCGGCTCCGTCTGGCTTAACGAACTTATCTGGCGCGAATTTTATCGCCATTTGATGACGTATCACCCTGATTTATGTAAGCATCGTCCGTTTATACCTTGGACTGATAACGTAAAATGGCAACACAACGAGAGCCACTTACAGGCCTGGCAGAAAGGCGAAACGGGCTTCCCGATTGTTGATGCCGCGATGCGCCAGCTCAATGAAACCGGATGGATGCACAATCGGCTGCGAATGATTACCGCCAGCTTCCTGGTGAAGGATCTGCTTATCGACTGGCGTGTCGGGGAGCGGTATTTTATTTCTCAGCTGATCGATGGCGATCTGGCGGCGAATAACGGCGGCTGGCAGTGGGCGGCGTCCACTGGAACCGACGCCGCGCCCTATTTCCGTATTTTTAATCCTGCCACGCAGGGACAAAAATTTGATGCAGACGGCGAGTTTATCCGCCGCTGGTTGCCCGCGCTGAGCAATGTCCCTGCAAAAGCGATCCACGACCCGTGGGCATGGGCGGATAAACAGGGTGTGAAGCTCGATTATCCCCGTCCGATTGTTGACCATAAACAGGCGCGTGTCGCCACGCTGGCGGCGTACGAGGCCGCCCGCAAAGCTTAAGAGAGTGATGATGAAAAACAGCGAACTGGAAAGCCTGATTAACGAAAAACTGAACAGCGCCTCCTTCAGCGATTACGGCCCGAACGGCCTCCAGGTTGAAGGACGCGAAACGGTGCAGAAAATTGTCACTGGCGTGACGGCAAGCCAGGCGCTGCTGGACGAAGCCGTCCGTCAGGAAGCGGATGCCGTTATTGTCCATCACGGTTATTTCTGGAAAAACGAAGCACCGATCATTCGCGGTATGAAGCGAAACCGCCTGAAAACGCTGCTGGCAAATGATATCAACCTGTACGGTTACCATCTGCCGCTGGATGCGCACCCGGAGCTGGGCAATAACGTACAGCTCGCGCAGCTGTTGGGGATTACCGTCATGGGTGAAATTGAGCCGCTGGTGCCCTGGGGAGAGCTGGCCATGCCGGTGCCCGGCCTGGAGCTGGCTTCCTGGATTGAAGCGCGTCTGGGACGCCGTCCGCTCTGGTGCGGTGACACCGGTCCGGATACGGTGAAGCGGGTTGCCTGGTGTACTGGTGGTGGTCAGGGCTTTATTGACAGCGCGGCACGCTTTGGTGTCGACGCCTTCATCACTGGAGAAGTGTCCGAGCAGACCGTCCATTCGGCGCGTGAACAAGGTCTGCATTTTTACGCGGCAGGTCACCATGCCACCGAGCGTGGCGGAATTCGCGCCCTCAGTGAATGGCTGACCGAAAATACCGATCTGGATGTCACGTTTATTGATATCCCTAACCCGGCCTGATGAGAGGTATCTGAGTGCAGCGAGCGCGTTGTTATCTTCTGGGCGAAACGGCAGTGGTTCTGGAGCTGGAACCGCCAGTGACCTTTGCCACGCAAAAGCGTATCTGGCGGCTAACGCAGCGCCTGGCCGATGTGCCGGAAGTGGTTGAAGCGATTCCGGGTATGAATAACATCACCGTGGTGCTGCGTAATCCGCATACGCTGGCGCTGGATGCTATTGAACGTTTGCAGAGCTGGTGGGAAGAGAGCGAGGCGCTGGAGCCGGATTCCCGGACAATTGAGATCCCGGTGGTGTATGGCGGCGAGCATGGACCCGATCTTGGCGTAGTGGCGGAACACTGCGGATTAACGGAAAAGCAGGTGGTTGAATTGCACGCCTGCGTTGATTACGTGGTCTGGTTCTTAGGTTTCCAGCCGGGCTTCCCCTATCTGGGGGGGCTCTCACCGCAATTGCATACGCCGCGTCGCGCCGAACCCCGCCTGAGCGTGCCGGCGGGCACGGTGGCTATCGGTGGTGAACAGACCGGCATTTATCCTCTGACGTCACCGGGGGGCTGGCAGCTTATCGGGCATACGTCCAGGCCGTTATTTGAACCAGGGCAGGAGGTTCCCATACTCCTTCGTCCCGGCGATACTCTGCGCTTTATCCCGCAGAAGGAGGGGGTATGTTAACGCTGATTCGCGCCGGGCTTTACACGTCCGTACAGGATGCCGGCCGCTTTGGCATGCGTCAGTCGGGCGTGAGCTACTGTGGTGCGCTGGACAGGCCTGCGCTGGAGATTGCTAACGTGCTGGTGGGCAACCCTGGCAGCACGGCGGCACTCGAAATTACGCTTGGCCAGTGTGTGATTGAATTCGGCGAGGAGACCTGGTTTGCCTTAACCGGGGCCGCTTGTGACGCCGAGCTGGATGGCAAAGCGGTCTGGACAGGCTGGCGGCTGCGGGCGAAAGCCGGGCAGCGTCTGACCCTTAAACGTCCTGTGCACGGCGTGCGAAGCTATCTTGCGGTCGCAGGAGGGATTGATGTGCCAGAGGTGCTGGGTTCATCCAGCACCGATCAGAAAGCCGGTATTGGCGGTCATGAAGGGCGCCTGCTGCGTGACGGCGATCGTCTGGCGGTTAAACCCTCAACGCGCCACTTCTCGACGGCCCAGGGGGTAAAACAGCTGTTATGGACCAACCAGATCCGTGCCTTACCGGGGCCGGAATATCAGGAGTTCAATGAAGTCGCTCAGGAGACGTTCTGGCGTTCGCCGTGGAAGATCAGCCCGCAAAGTAACCGTATGGGATACCGCCTGCAGGGGCAGCCATTGACCCGTACGACAGATCGGGAATTGCTCTCACACGGTTTATTGCCTGGCGTCATTCAGGTGCCGGGTAACGGTCAGCCGATCGTGCTGATGAACGATGCGCAAACCACGGGGGGATACCCGCGTATTGCCTGCATTATTGAAGCGGATCGCTACCATCTGGCGCAAATTCCTCTCGGACAGCCGATTCATTTTGTGCAATGTTCGCTGGAGGAAGCGCTGAAGGCACGCCAGGATCAGCAGCGTTATCTGGAACAACTGGCATGGAGGCTCGATGGCAAAGATTGATTTAAACGCCGATCTGGGTGAGGGCGGAAGTGCCGATGCTGAACTGATGACGCTGGTCTCTTCGGTCAATATTGCCTGCGGGTTTCACGCGGGTGACGCGCAAACCATGCTGGTCAGCGTGCGTAATGCGATTAAGCACGGCGTGGCGATAGGGGCACATCCCAGTTTTCCTGACAGGGATAATTTTGGCCGCACGGCAATGGATCTCCCTCCTGAGACGGTGTATGCCCAGACGCTCTATCAAACGGGCGCGCTGGAGGCGATTGTGCGTTCCCAGCAGGGCGTGCTGCGCCATGTGAAACCCCACGGCATGCTCTACAATCAGGCGGCCAAAGATCCGGCTCTCGCAGATGCCATTGCCCGCGCGGTGCGGGACTGCAACCCGCAGCTCATCCTGGTGGGGCTGGCGGGGAGCGAGCTTATTCGTGCGGGACAGCGGCTGGGGTTAACCACCCGTCAGGAAGTTTTTGCTGACAGAGGGTACCAGCCGGACGGCAGCCTGGTTCCCCGTTCACTGCCCGGTGCGCTTATTACCGATGAATCACAGGCGCTGGCGCAAACGCTGGCGATGGTATGTGAGGGGTCGGTAAAGGCAATTGATGGTTCAACGGCCAGAGTCCAGGCGGATACGGTGTGTTTACACGGCGATGGTGAGCATGCGCTGCAGTTTGCACGCCGCTTACGGGCGGCCTTTGCGGAGCAGGGTATTCTCGTGAGTGCATGACATAACGATAAGGACAGAAAAATGCCTGAAGGCCCGGAGATCCGCCGTGCAGCGGATAGCCTCGAGGCGGCGATAAAGGGCAAACCGCTGACGGATGTCTGGTTTGCTTTTCCTCAACTGAAACCGTTTGAAGCCCAGCTGGTGGGGCAGACGGTGACGCACATTGAAACGCGCGGCAAAGCGCTGCTCACGCATTTCTCCCATAACCTGACGTTATATAGCCATAATCAGCTGTACGGCGTTTGGCGCGTGGTGAAGGCAAACGAGCAGCCGCAAACAACCCGCGTGCTGCGCGTCAGGCTACAGACGGCAGACAACGCGATTCTGCTCTACAGCGCGTCCGATATCGAAATGTTAACGCCAGAGCAGCTGCTCACTCATCCGTTCCTGCAGCGCGTCGGGCCGGATGTGCTGGATATGAGCCTGACCCCGGGCGAGGTGAAAGCCCGTCTGGTGTCACCTCGGTTTCGTAACCGACAGTTTTCCGGACTGTTGCTCGATCAGGCGTTTCTGGCTGGATTAGGAAATTACCTGCGGGTGGAAATCCTCTGGGAAGTGGGCATGGCGGCGCAGCATAAGGCATCGCAACTCAGTGATGAACAGCTGGAGGCGTTATCCCACGCGCTGCTGGATATCCCGCGCCTGTCGTACAACACGCGTGGCGTGGTGGATGACAACAAGCACCATGGGGCATTGTTCCGCTTTAAGGTGTTTCATCGTGAAGGGAAGGCGTGTGAGCGGTGCGGCGGGTTAATTGCGAAAACCACGCTGTCGTCGAGACCGTTTTACTGGTGTCCGCACTGCCAGAAATGATCTCAGGTTGAGGAGTAGGTCTTGCGATATTGCAAAGGTGTTTTCCCCATATTTTTGCGAAAGCAGGTAATAAACCAGGCGTACTCTGAGAAGCCAACCTGACTTGCAATCTCACGCACCGACGCGCTGGTATGCAACAACAACTCACAGGCCTGGCGTATACGTCTCATCATCAGATATTCCTGGATCGTCCCGCCGGTTTCATCGTGAAACCGGCGAGAAGCATGCCCGCGGGAACATCCCATAGTCCGGGCGATCTCTTCCAGCGAGCAACGCTGATGAAAGCGGGTTTCAATCCAGCGAATGATATTAGCCGAAAAAGTATTCTGACCGGTGGCTTGTTCCTGATATGGCAATAGGCTGATCAGTTGCATCACCAGAAAGGCGGTGTCGCTGATGCTGAAGGTGTCGCTTTTCATTAGCGCTTCAAAGCGTCCCAGCACGTTTTCGATGACGGGCTGCACCTCCAGAACGTCAAATACCCGCGCTTTTTCCCCGCGGCCGCAGAGCTGGCGAAGCAATTTTTGCTGTCGAGGAAAATCGCGTAAGTAGTGCTCAATCGCCGAACCGTTAAAATGCAATGTTGTGCGGTGGTAAACGTTCCGTTCATCCTGCTCGACATAGATCTTATGCAACTTACCCGGAGGGAAAATAAAAATACGTCCGGGTTTGACCGTATATTGCTGATGCTCCATCAAAGCGATCCCCACTCCCTGAGAGACCGATAAAATCTCAACACATTGATGCCAGTGGTAGTAGTTTGCTGGCATATCTTTCATGCGATTAAAGTAAACCGATCTTTCTGTAAGGTTGATATGTTCGAGATAGCTACTGTCTTCTGAACGCTGCATGCCAGGCCCTTGACGACGTCGGAGGAGAGAGGTGAATAAACTTAAACTTTTATCATCTTAACCAAATTTTCCCGCCGGAATTGCAGTCAATGTTGTTCTTTATCACTCGTCCTGTTTAAAAATAAGACAATTATCACATTTGTCTGTTCATCTTACTCCTTATGATGCCCCAAAATCATCAAATGAAACGGGGTTTCATTATGCAAGGAAGAGACAAATATTGTGATGTAGCACGGGAGTGGATCGCCGCTGCCGTATCTCGTCTGATTCGGGAAAACACGCGGTTGCATATTGGGGAGACAGCAGCGCAGTACTCAGCTGATATTGCGGGTGTTGAAGGATTTGCTCGACTCCTGTGGGCCTTTGCTCCCTTGTTGAGTGGGGGCGAGGCGCAGACGTACCGGGACACTTTTCTGCATGGCATACGATGCGGTTGCGATCCTGAACATCCGGACTATTGGGGGGATCTTACTGACAACGATCAGCGCTGCGTCGAAATGGCGGCATTTGGACTTGCTCTGGCTTTACCGGATACGGGGCTATGGCAAGCATTGTCGGCAATAGAACAGGACAATCTTGAACGATGGCTGCGCCAGAGCGCTGAGATACGGATCCCGGACAATAACTGGCATTTCTTCCCGGTGCTGGTACAGGTTGGTCTGAAGCGGGCAGGACGTCATTACGACATGATGGTGATCAACAAACATCTGGATGCAGTCGACAATTTCTGGCTGGGTAATGGCTGGTATTCTGACGGTGTCGGAAAACCGCGAGATTACTATATTTCCAGCGGCTTCCATTTTTATAGTCTGCTGTATAGCCACTTTATGGAGGATGTTGATCCCACGCGCTGCCAGCTTTACCGCCAGCGGGCACGTCAGTTTGCGAACGATTATGTGCACTATTTTACATGCGACGGGAATGCCATTCCGTTTGGGCGCAGCCTGACCTATCGCTTCGTACAGGGTGCCTTCTGGAGTGCGGTAGCCTATACCGGACTTGATGTCTTTACGCCTGGGATCGTAAAAGGGTTGATCGTTCGGCACCTCAATTGGTGGATCGTTCAGCCCTTCATCGATCATGACGGATTATTTACCCTTGGTTATACCTACCCGAATCTGGTCATGACCGAGGACTATAACAGTCCGTGCTCACCTTACTGGGCATGTAAAGCGCTGCTGGTTTTGGCGCTGCCGGAAGAGAGCCCATTCTGGCAAGCCAAACCTGCTCCTCTCCCTGCGCTTGAAACTATCCACCCGATTAAAGAGGCCGGGCAAATCATCGTCCATGCTGATGAGAACCGGCACGCATGGATGCTGATGTCGGGGCAGTACGATCGCAATAACTTCGTCAACTTCGACTCTAAATACGCGAAATTTGCCTATTCAAGCCATTTTGGCTTCACGCTTGCGCGTGGAGATCGCCTGAATCATGTGGCATGTGATTCGATGCTGATGTTTAGCGAGAAGGATAACCGCTGGCGCGGACGTCAAGAATGTACCTCTGTTGAAATGTTCGATAACGGGATCCGCAGTACCTGGCAGCCCTGGTCAGATGTGCATGTCACCACCTGGCTCATTGCGCATGAGCAAGGTCACGTCCGGCTTCATCGGGTGGAGACCCGACGCTCGCTTGACTGCGTGGAGGGGGGATTTGCCGTCAACGGCCATTTGCTTACCGAAACGCATCTCTCAGCTAATGAGGTCACGCTCATTACTTCGTCAGGGGCTAGCCAGATTGCAGATCTTCTCTGTGAGCGACGAGCGATGACCGTCACGACGCCACCGAACTGCCATATTTTACACGCCTCCCCGGGGGAGATCCCTTGCCTGGTTTCCTCGCTGGAGCCGGGTACACATTGGCTCGTATGCGCTGTCGCGGCAACGTTAGCCTCTTTCCTGCCGTCACCGGTGACGCCGGTCTTCGATAGGCAAAACCAGATGCTCACGCTGAACCACAAAACCCTACACATAAAATAACTGGCGCACCCGATACGCGTGCGGAGAAAAAACATGAATCCTGTTCAATCAACACGTTCGGCTTATATAAAGCTAAGCCTCTTTGTATTTCTCTTTACCTTTACCTGGGCTGCCAGCTTCGGTCTCTATGCAATCTGGCTGGGGGATAAAGCGGGGTTAGACGGTATTGAAATTGGTACCGTGTTCGCTGTAAACGGTGTCTTTGCCGTAATTTTTAAGCCTGTGTATGGCTATATCATGGACAAAATGGGCATGAAGAAACATTTGCTCTATTTTGTCTGCGCGGTTTCCGCTCTGATGGCACCGTTTTTTATCTGGTGCTATTTGCCGCTTTTGCAGACGCATTTCATCAGCGGAATGATTGTGGGTGCTCTGTTCTTCAGCCTCGGCTGGTATGCGGGTGTGGCAGCGGAAGAGTCTTATGTTGACCGCTTCAGCCGGTTATATGACATGGAGTTTGGTCGTATCCGTATGTGGGCGGCACTCGGTTGGGCCACTGCCTCCTCATTTTCAGGGTATCTCTATAACATATCCCCAAAGATAAACTTTGTTATCAGCAGCGGCTCCGCGGTTTGTATGTTTGCGGTGTTGCTGACACTCAAAGTCGATCATTTCGGTCAGGAAGAAAACAACGTACTGTCGAAAGAGAAAATTGTCATTGGCGATGTTTTCCAACTGTTACGTAACCGGAAATTCTGGACTTTTGCGCTCTATATCAGCGGCGTAGCATGGATGATGTTTATCGCTGAACAGCAGTTTTCCCGTTACTTCGTCACCTTCTTCAACACCAAAGAAGAGGGGAATGCCATGTTTGGCTATATGAGTACTACCCAGTCTGCTGCAGAGTTTTTCGGCATGATGCTGGTACCCACCATTATTAACCGGATTGGTGCTAAGCAGGGGATGCTACTGACCGGGTTAGTCATAAGCCTCCGATTGATCGTCTCCGGGATGACTAGCGACCCGCTCATTATCTGTCTTATCAAACCCCTGTACGGCATCGAAATCGCTTTGATTCTGGTCTCGGTGTTTAAGTACATCGCCGAGCATTTTGATAAGAGGGTCAACGCCACGATGTATCTGTTAGGCTATCAGGCGATGATCTATGTAGGGTCTATTGTCGTTGCGCCGCCAGCTGGATATGCCTATCAAACGATAGGATTCGAACGTACTTATCTGATTATGGGAATAATTGCACTGGTGTTTACGAGCATCTCTGCGTTCACCCTTTCTACCTGTTATCAGCACAAAAAGAACCGGGAACGTCCAGCCTCGGGTCAAGAAGCCCTTCATTGATACCACGAGAACGAGAAAATCATGTCTGAAAATATCCACAAAGAACCAATTATTCCCATTGTACTACGCAACGGTGAGCGTGCGGCGATTGCCAGGAAGCTCCAGGATGCCAGACTATGTATTGTCAGCGCAGTTGAGCGAAATATGCCCTTTTTTGGCGGGCGCTTTCCCGATGCGGCCTGTTGTAACGGAATCTATCCGGTGATTGATAATCAGGAATGGACCACCAGTTTCTGGACCGGGCAGTTATGGTTAGCATGGGAATGGAGCGGTAATGAGGTCTTTCGTGAGCTCGCCGGGCAGCATGTCCGCTCCTTCGGCGAGCGCATTGCAAAACGCGATCATACGAATCATCACGATTTGGGTTTTCTGTATAGCCTCTCATGTATTGCGGCCAGCAAGTTAACCGGGGACAGGCAGGCGAAATACATCGCTCTACAGGCCGCAGATGCTCTGATGGAACGGTATAATCACATTTGTGGCATCATTCAGGCGTGGGGAGAACTGGATAATCCCGATCAGCAGGGAAGGATGATCATTGATTGCAATATGAATTTGCCGTTGTTATATCAGGCAAGTCTTGCAACGGGTGATGCACGGTATGCCGACGCGGCTAAAAGTCATATTGAACAGGCGCGGCGTTATATTGTGCGTCAAGATGGCTCGACTTTTCATACCTATTATATGGATGTCAAAACAGGCCAACCGCGCTTTGGTAATACTCACCAGGGGTTCTCGGATGATTCGTGTTGGTCTCGGGGGCAGGCCTGGGGAGTGTATGGCTTCCTGCTGAATTATCTCTATACCGGTGATAAAAAGTTGCTTGAGTTGAGCCTGACTCTGGCAAATTACTTTATCAATCGACTGCCGGACGACTTCATTTGCTACTGGGATTTGGCTCTGACCGACCCGACCACCGAGCGGGACAGCTCCGCCAGTGCTATTCTCGCCTGCGCTCTGCTGGAACTGGTAAAACAGCTTCCGGTGACCCATCCGGACCGTGAGAGTTACGAGGCTCTGGGGCTAAAGATAATTGACAATCTTATTGAGTATTATCTCAATCAGACCCATCAGCCTGGAGAAGGATTACTCAAACACTCTGTTTATTATTTTAAAGGTAACGTTGGCGTAAATGAATGCTGCGCCTGGGGTGATTATTTCCTGATGGAGGCGATCACCCGGGCTACGTCTTTATGGAATAGTTACTGGTAATATCCCGCTCTTACTGTCGATAAATAATGCTTTTTATTAGGCAGGGGAGCGCTTATCTCTGTCATGGAAAAGGATAATATTGTGAATATAAATTGTGTCATATTAATAGCTGCAATAATGTTTTCCTCATTGGGTATATGTGCGAAAAATAATGATTTAGTGACTGCAGTTCCGCTAAAATCGATGCCCTTTACCACTGTCTTTTTTGCGCCACGTACTCAATACCGTACTGCCAGTGAGACATTTTTACAGCGTCTTATGTTAACGGGAGTTGTACAGGATCCAGAGAGCATACTGAAAAATCTGTACTGGAGCTTTGAGACGGATGCCGATCTTGGTAAGCACATGGATCAATGGAAGAGTAGCTACCAGGAAGCGGAGTTCAATAAACCTTTCCCGTTAGGTTCAACCGCATTCTGGCTGGAACCTGGAACCGTATTCCACTGGGAAGACGCAGGGTCGCGCATCGATCCTTATATTGGCATTGGATATCATTTTGACCCGACCCTGGGGGCAGTGCTTCGCTATCGTTATAATCACCAGAATCATGATAGCAAGACGCTCCATGGCGACTGGGATGACTCTTCTGAACATCGCGTGGATATTTATCTGACGAAATATTTTACACCAAATTTCTGGGTGCAATATAACCCTACATATTATAGCAAAACCCATTCAGATGAATTTGTGTATGCAAATGGTAAAAACCATACCCTTCAGCATAACGTTGTGTTTAATTTTCATACATCACCGCGATTCTACCCTTTCTTTGAACTGGGTTATCTTGATGAATATAAAGACGGGGATGACACGAAGAGCGAATACCAGATCCGCATAGGTTTTAAATATAATTTGAACTAATAAAAAACGCGCCCAAGGGCGCGTTTTTTAATGAGCTGAATAAATCAATGTTTAGCCAGATCTGACTTAAAATCACGCTGCTCGTAGCCAGTATACAGCTGACGAGGACGGGCGATTTTCATGCCTTCGCTGTGCATTTCGTTCCAGTGCGCAATCCAGCCAACGGTACGTGCCATGGCGAAGATCACGGTGAACATGGAAGACGGAATGCCCATCGCTTTCAGAATAATGCCAGAGTAGAAATCGACGTTCGGGTAGAGTTTCTTCTCGATGAAGTACGGGTCGTTCAGCGCGATGTGCTCAAGCTCCATCGCCACTTCCAGCAGGTCGTCTTTTGTACCCAGCTCTTTCAGCACTTCGTGGCATGTTTCACGCATAACGGTAGCGCGTGGGTCGTAGTTTTTGTACACACGGTGACCGAAGCCCATCAGACGGAAGGAGTCATTCTTGTCTTTCGCGCGACGCACGAATTCAGGAATGTGCTCAACGGAGCTGATCTCTTCCAGCATCTTCAGTGCCGCTTCGTTCGCGCCGCCGTGCGCCGGTCCCCACAGGGAGGCGATACCCGCAGCGATACAGGCGAACGGGTTCGCGCCTGAAGAGCCTGCGGTACGGACGGTGGAAGTGGAGGCGTTCTGTTCGTGGTCGGCGTGCAGGATCAGAATACGGTCCATCGCACGTTCCAGTACCGGGTTCACTTCGTATTCTTCACATGGCGTGGAGAACATCATGCGCAGGAAGTTACCGGCGTAGGAGAGGTCGTTACGTGGATAAACAAACGGCTGGCCGATGGAGTATTTGTAACACATCGCTGCCATTGTCGGCATTTTGGACAGCAGGCGGAACGCCGCGATATCGCGGTGACGTGGATTATTCACGTCCAGCGAGTCGTGGTAGAACGCTGCCAGCGCACCGGTAATACCGCACATCACCGCCATTGGGTGAGAATCACGACGGAAAGCATGGAACAGACGGGTGATCTGCTCATGAATCATGGTGTGACGGGTGACGGTGGTTTTGAATTCATCGTATTGTGCCTGCGTCGGTTTTTCGCCGTTCAGCAGGATGTAGCACACTTCCAGATAGTTGGATTCGGTGGCTAACTGATCGATGGGGAAGCCGCGATGGAGCAGGATACCTTCGTCACCATCAATGAAGGTGATTTTGGATTCGCAAGATGCGGTAGAGGTAAATCCAGGGTCGAAGGTGAATACACCTTTAGAACCCAGCGTACGGATATCAATAACATCCTGACCGAGCGTGCCTTTTAGCACATCCAGTTCAACAGCAGTGTCACCATTTAGGGTGAGCGTTGCCTTTGTATCAGCCATTTACGGTCTCCTTAGCGCCTTATTGCTTAAGACTGCCAATTACCGGATTTGCATTCTGCTGATTTCTCACCGTTACCAGTTTGTTATTTGGCTTACCGCTCAGCTCACGAGGAGAAACCAGGGTACAGAGCTATGGCGCCTTGCAGGTAAAAACATGAAAAATCAGTGAAACAACAGCAAATCAGTGTCTTCGCAGTCCGAATTATTCAAACCTGTATATCACTAATAACTGTCCTGATAACTTCGGTCAATACCATCACACTGTTACATAACTATTTGTCAGGTGAAAGTGAGACCTCATAACTTTTGCGCATTATATGCCTTTTCTGATGACGTTTGTAACAATATTGTTTAACATTTGTCAAATCAGATGATTAAAAATTAAAAAGATGTTGTTATCGTGACCCTGATCACTGTTCCAGAGAAAACCCGACAAACTGTATGTAGGTTAATTGTAATGATTTTGTGAACGGCCTATACTGCCGCCAGGTCTCCGGAACACCCTGCAATCCCGAGCCACCCAGCGTTGTAACGTGTCGTTTTAGCATTTGGAAGCAATGTTTTGCATGACGCGCAGTTATAGAAAAGGAACGCTGTCTGACCCGCATCGCAGTCCGGAGGAAGGAAACAATAAGAACAGCATGTGGGCGTTATTCATGATAAGAAATGTGAAAAAACAAAGACCTGTCAATCTGGATCTCAAAACGATCCGGTTCCCTGTAACAGCAATAGCGTCCATTCTGCACCGCGTTTCTGGTGTGATTACGTTTGTGGCGGTCGGCATTCTGCTGTGGTTACTGGGTACCAGCCTCTCTTCTCCTGAAGGATTCCTCCAGGCCTCTGCCATCATGAACAGCTTCTTCGTGAAATTTATCATGTGGGGCATTCTGACTGCGCTGGCGTACCACGTTGTCGTGGGCATTCGTCATATGCTGATGGACTTTGGCTACCTGGAAGAGACTTTCGAAGCCGGTAAACGCTCCGCTAATATTTCATTTGTATTGACTGTCGTGCTTTCACTTCTCGCAGGAGTTCTCGTATGGTAAGCAACGCCTCCGCATTAGGACGCAACGGCGTACATGACTTCATTCTGGTCCGTGCTACCGCCATCGTTCTCACCCTTTATATCATCTATATGATTGGTTTCTTCGCGACCAGCGGCACGCTGACGTGGGAAATCTGGAGTGGGTTCTTCGGATCTGCCTTCACCAAAGTGTTCACCCTGCTGGCTCTGTTCTCCATCCTTATTCATGCCTGGATTGGTATGTGGCAGGTGTTGACCGATTACGTTAAACCGCTGGCGATTCGCCTTCCTCTGCAGCTGGTCATTGTCGTTGCACTGGTGGTTTACGTTATTTATGGATTCGTTGTGGTGTGGGGTGTGTAATGAAACTGCCAGTCAGAGAATTTGATGCTGTTGTGATTGGTGCTGGTGGCGCAGGTATGCGTGCAGCACTGCAAATTTCCCAGAGCGGCCAGACCTGTGCGCTGCTCTCTAAAGTCTTCCCGACCCGTTCCCACACTGTCTCCGCGCAGGGCGGTATTACCGTTGCGCTGGGCAATTCCCATGAAGATAACTGGGAATGGCACATGTATGACACGGTCAAAGGTTCCGACTACATCGGCGACCAGGATGCTATCGAATATATGTGTAAGACTGGCCCGGAAGCGATTCTGGAGCTGGACCACATGGGGCTGCCGTTCTCCCGTCTGGAAAATGGCACCATTTATCAGCGTCCGTTTGGCGGCCAGTCGAAAAACTTCGGCGGCGAGCAGGCGGCACGTACTGCAGCTGCGGCTGACCGTACCGGTCACGCACTGCTGCACACGCTGTATCAACAGAACCTGAAAAACCACACGACTATTTTCTCCGAGTGGTATGCGCTGGATCTGGTGAAAAACGCCGATGGCGCCGTTGTGGGGTGTACCGCGCTGTGTATTGAAACCGGTGAAGTGGTCTACTTCAAAGCGCGTGCTACCGTGCTGGCGACCGGCGGTGCAGGCCGTATTTATCAATCTACCACCAACGCCCACATCAACACCGGTGACGGCGTAGGTATGGCTATCCGCGCCGGCGTACCGGTGCAGGATATGGAAATGTGGCAGTTCCACCCAACCGGCATCGCCGGTGCTGGCGTGCTGGTAACAGAAGGCTGCCGTGGTGAAGGGGGTTACCTGCTGAACAAACACGGCGAGCGCTTCATGGAGCGTTATGCCCCGAATGCGAAAGACCTGGCGGGTCGTGACGTGGTGGCGCGTTCCATCATGATCGAAATCCGTGAAGGCCGCGGCTGTGACGGCCCATGGGGTCCACACGCGAAGCTGAAACTCGACCATCTGGGTAAAGAGGTTCTGGAATCACGTCTGCCAGGCATTCTGGAGCTGTCTCGTACCTTCGCGCACGTCGATCCAGTGAAAGAGCCCATCCCGGTAATCCCAACCTGTCACTACATGATGGGCGGTATTCCGACCAAAGTGACCGGCCAGGCGCTGACCGTGAACGAGCAGGGTGAAGACGTTGTTATCCCGGGCCTGTTTGCCGTCGGTGAAATTGCCTGCGTATCCGTACACGGTGCAAACCGTCTGGGCGGGAACTCCCTGCTTGACCTGGTGGTATTTGGTCGTGCGGTAGGTCTGCATCTGCAAGAGTCTATTGCCGAGCAGGGTGCGCTGCGTGATGCCACCGACGATGAAATTGATGCGTCGCTTGAGCGTCTGAACCGCTGGAACGGCAACCGTAATGGTGAAGATCCGGTGGAAATCCGCAAAGCGCTGCAGGAATGTATGCAGCACAACTTCTCGGTATTCCGTGAAGGGGATGCGATGGCCAAAGGTCTTGAGCAGCTGAAAGCGATCCGCGAGCGTCTGAAAAATGCCCGTCTGGACGACACGTCCAGCGAGTTCAATACCCAGCGCGTTGAGTGTCTGGAGCTGGATAACCTGATGGAAACGGCGTTCGCTACCGCGATGTCGGCAAACTTCCGTACCGAGAGCCGTGGCGCGCATAGCCGCTTCGACTTCCCGGATCGTGACGATGAAAACTGGCTGTGCCATTCCCTGTATCTGCCAGAGTCGGAATCCATGACGCGTCGTAGCGTCAATATGGAACCGAAACTGCGTCCGGCGTTCCCGCCGAAGATTCGTACTTACTAATGCGGAGACAGGATAATGAAACTCGAATTCTCAGTTTATCGTTATAACCCGGATGTAGATGATGCTCCGCGTATGCAGGATTACACCCTGGAAGCGGAAGAAGGCCGTGACATGATGCTGCTGGATGCCTTAATCCAGCTGAAAGAAAAAGATCCGACACTGTCGTTCCGTCGCTCATGCCGTGAAGGCGTTTGTGGCTCTGACGGTGTGAACATGAACGGTAAAAATGGTCTGGCCTGCATCACGCCAATTTCAGCGTTGCAGCGCGCGGGTCAGAAAATTGTTATCCGTCCTTTGCCTGGTCTGCCAGTCGTTCGTGATTTGGTGGTAGACATGGGGCAATTCTATGCACAATATGAGAAGATTAAGCCTTACTTATTGAATAATGGGCAAAATCCACCGGCTCGTGAGCACTTACAGTCTCCTGAGCAGCGTGAAAAACTCGACGGTTTGTACGAGTGTATTCTCTGTGCATGTTGCTCGACCTCTTGCCCGTCGTTCTGGTGGAACCCGGACAAGTTTATCGGCCCGGCCGGTCTGCTGGCTGCCTATCGCTTCCTGATCGATAGCCGCGACACCGAAACCGACAGTCGTCTGGAAGGACTGAGTGATGCTTTCAGCGTATTCCGCTGCCATAGCATCATGAACTGCGTCAGTGTATGTCCTAAGGGACTGAACCCGACGCGCGCCATCGGCCATATTAAGTCGATGCTGCTGCAGCGCAGTGCATAAGTAACAGGAGGGGAGCGTTGTTCCCCTCACCCTGACCCTCTCCTGACAGGAGAGGGGATAAAATGTAGGAAACCTCTAAAAACTGCCCCGAGGTGCAGACAGTTTTTAAAGGTTCCTTCGCGAGCCCAAGACAACATAAGAGCTCGCAGGTGAACCCCGGCACGTACGTGTTGTACGTGGTAGTTTCTACGGCGAAAGTAAGCATAAAAATGCTTAAGGGATCACGATGCAGAACGGCGCAATGAAAGCCTGGCTGGACTCTTCTTACCTCTCTGGTTCAAACCAGAGCTGGATAGAACAGCTCTATGAAGACTTCTTAACCGATCCTGACTCAGTGGACGCAAACTGGCGTTCCATGTTCCAGCAGTTACCTGGCACTGGAGTCAAACCGGATCAATTCCATTCCAAAACACGTGATTATTTCCGTCGTCTGGCGAAGGATGCCTCACGTTACTCTTCTGCGATTTCCGACCCTGACACCAATGCGAAGCAGGTTAAAGTCCTGCAGCTTATCAACGCTTATCGCTTCCGTGGTCACCAGCATGCGAATCTCGATCCGCTGGGACTGTGGAAACAAGATCGTGTGGCGGATCTCGATCCGGCGTATCACGATCTGACCGAGGCCGATTTCCAGGAAAGCTTTAACGTAGGTTCCTTTGCCATCGGCAAAGACACGATGAAGTTGGGCGAGCTGATTGACGCGCTCAAGCAAACCTACTGCGGCTCCATCGGCGCGGAATATATGCACATCACCTCTACAGAAGAGAAACGCTGGATCCAGCAGCGCATCGAATCTGTGGCGGGCCACGCGAATTTCTCTGCTGAAGAGAAAAAACGCTTCCTCAGCGAACTGACCGCAGCAGAAGGCCTTGAGCGCTATCTGGGCGCGAAATTCCCGGGTGCGAAACGCTTCTCGCTGGAAGGCGGCGACGCGCTGGTACCTATGCTGAAAGAGCTGATTCGTCACGCGGGCAAAAGCGGTACCCGTGAAGTGGTGCTGGGTATGGCGCACCGCGGTCGTCTGAACGTACTGGTCAACGTGCTGGGTAAAAAACCGCAGGACCTGTTCGACGAATTCGCGGGCAAACATAAAGAACACCTCGGCACCGGTGACGTGAAGTACCACATGGGCTTCTCGTCTGATATCGAAACCGAAGGCGGTCTGGTTCACCTGGCGCTGGCGTTTAACCCGTCACACCTGGAAATCGTGAGCCCGGTGGTTATCGGTTCTGTACGTGCGCGTCTGGATCGTCTGGACGAGCCGAGCAGCAACAAAGTCCTGCCAATCACCATTCACGGTGACGCGGCGGTCACAGGGCAGGGCGTGGTTCAGGAAACGCTGAACATGTCCAAGGCGCGTGGTTACGAAGTGGGCGGTACCGTTCGCATTGTTATCAACAACCAGGTGGGCTTCACGACTTCTAACCCACTGGATGCGCGTTCTACCCCGTACTGCACCGACATCGGTAAGATGGTTCAGGCGCCGATCTTCCACGTTAACGCGGATGACCCGGAAGCCGTGGCGTTCGTCACCCGTCTGGCGCTGGACTACCGTAACACCTTCAAACGCGATGTGTTCATCGACCTGTTCTGCTACCGCCGTCATGGCCACAACGAAGCTGACGAGCCAAGTGCAACGCAGCCGCTGATGTATCAGAAAATCAAAAAACACCCGACGCCACGCAAAATCTATGCTGACAAGCTGGAAGGCGACAACGTGACGACGCTGGAAGATGCGACCGAAATGGTCAACCTCTACCGCGACGCGCTGGATGCGGGTGAATGCGTAGTGAAAGAGCTGCGCCCGATGAACATGCACTCCTTTACCTGGTCGCCGTACCTCAACCACGAGTGGGATGAGAGCTACCCGAACAAGGTAGAGATGAAGCGCCTGCAGGAGCTGGCTAAACGTATCAGCACCGTACCAGACGCTATCGAGATGCAGTCTCGCGTAGCGAAAATTTATGCTGACCGTCAATCAATGGCAGCGGGCGAGAAGCTGTTCGACTGGGGCGGGGCGGAAACACTGGCTTACGCAACGCTGGTTGATGAAGGCATTCCTGTTCGTCTGTCCGGTGAAGATGCGGGCCGTGGCACCTTCTTCCACCGTCACGCGGTAGTTCACAACCAGACTAACGGTTCAACCTATACTCCGCTGCAGCATGTCCATAACGGTCAGGGTCAGTTCAAGGTATGGGACTCCGTCCTGTCTGAAGAAGCGGTACTGGCATTCGAATACGGCTACGCCACCGCGGAACCGCGCACCCTGACTATCTGGGAAGCGCAGTTCGGTGACTTCGCCAACGGTGCCCAGGTCGTTATCGACCAGTTCATCTCGTCCGGCGAGCAGAAATGGGGCCGTATGTGTGGCCTGGTGATGCTGCTGCCACACGGTTACGAAGGTCAGGGTCCGGAGCACTCCTCCGCCCGTCTGGAACGTTATCTGCAGCTCTGCGCTGAGCAGAACATGCAGGTCTGCGTGCCGTCCACTCCGGCTCAGGTCTACCACATGCTGCGTCGTCAGGCGCTGCGCGGTATGCGCCGTCCGCTGGTGGTCATGTCGCCAAAATCCCTGCTGCGCCACCCGCTGGCGGTGTCCAGCCTGGACGAACTGGCGAACGGCACCTTCCTGCCTGCCATCGGTGAGGTTGATGAACTGGATCCGCAGGCCGTTAAGCGTGTTGTGATGTGTTCTGGTAAGGTTTATTACGACCTGCTGGAACAGCGCCGTAAGAACGACCAGAAAGATGTCGCCATCGTGCGTATCGAACAGCTTTATCCATTCCCGCACCAGGCGGTGCAGGAAGCGTTGAAACCGTATGCTCACGTGCATGATTTTGTCTGGTGCCAGGAAGAGCCGCTCAACCAGGGCGCCTGGTACTGCAGTCAGCATCATTTCCGTGAAGTCATTCCATTTGGGTCTGCCCTGCGTTATGCAGGTCGCCCGGCCTCCGCCTCTCCGGCGGTAGGGTATATGTCCGTTCACCAGAAGCAGCAACAAGATCTGGTCAATGACGCGCTGAACGTCGATTAATTAAAGGATACATAATGAGTAGCGTAGATATTCTTGTTCCCGACCTGCCTGAGTCCGTAGCAGATGCGACCGTCGCCACCTGGCACAAAAAACCGGGCGATAGCGTTAAGCGCGATGAAGTGCTGGTAGAAATCGAAACTGACAAAGTGGTACTGGAAGTACCGGCTTCAGCGGATGGCATTCTGGATGCAGTCCTGGAAGACGAAGGGACAACCGTAACCTCCCGTCAGATCCTGGGTCGCCTGCGTGAAGGCAACAGCGCGGGCAAAGAGTCCAGCGCGAAGTCTGACGAAAAAGCGTCTACCCCAGCCCAGCGTCAGCAGGCCTCTCTGGAAGAGCAGACTAACGACGCGCTCAGCCCGGCGATCCGTCGCCTGCTGGCCGAGCACAACCTGGATGCGGCTGCCATTAAAGGCACCGGTGTCGGTGGTCGTCTGACCCGTGAAGATATCGAGAAACACCTGGCGAAAGCCCCTGCTCAGGCAGAAGCTAAAGCGCCAGCAGCGGCAGCGGCGCCGGCAGCACAGCCTGCGCTGGGTGCCCGTAGCGAAAAACGCGTGCCGATGACTCGCCTGCGTAAGCGTGTGGCTGAGCGTCTGCTGGAAGCGAAAAACTCCACCGCGATGCTGACCACCTTCAACGAAGTGAACATGAAGCCAATCATGGACCTGCGTAAGCAGTACGGTGACGCGTTTGAAAAACGTCACGGTATCCGTCTGGGCTTTATGTCCTTCTACGTGAAAGCAGTTGTTGAAGCGCTGAAACGCTACCCGGAAGTTAACGCCTCTATCGATGGCGATGACGTGGTTTACCACAACTACTTCGACGTCAGCATGGCAGTCTCTACGCCACGCGGTCTGGTTACCCCGGTTCTGCGTGATGTCGATACTCTGGGTATGGCTGACATCGAGAAAAAGATTAAAGAGCTGGCTGTAAAAGGTCGCGACGGCAAGCTGACCGTAGACGATCTGACCGGCGGTAACTTCACCATTACCAACGGCGGCGTTTTCGGTTCACTGATGTCTACCCCGATCATCAACCCGCCGCAGAGCGCGATCCTGGGTATGCATGCCATTAAAGATCGTCCAATGGCGGTAGACGGCAAAGTGGAGATCCTGCCAATGATGTATCTGGCACTCTCTTACGATCACCGTCTGATCGACGGCCGCGAGTCCGTGGGCTTCCTGGTTGCCATTAAAGAGCTGCTGGAAGATCCAACGCGTCTGCTGCTGGACGTCTAGTTTTAGCAGTCTTGCCCGGCGGCGCGTTGTCTGCCGGGCCTACAAAAGCACTACCTAACGATTACCTGAAGGATGGATAGAACACATGAACTTACATGAATATCAGGCCAAACAGCTGTTTGCCCGGTATGGCTTACCGGCTCCGGTGGGTTATGCCTGTACTACCCCGCGTGAAGCAGAAGAAGCCGCATCTAAAATCGGTTCCGGCCCTTGGGTAGTTAAGTGTCAGGTTCACGCTGGTGGCCGTGGTAAAGCGGGCGGTGTGAAGGTTGTTAAGAGTAAAGAAGAGATTCGTGCGTTTGCTGAACATTGGCTCGGCAAGCGTCTGGTAACGTACCAGACAGATGCGAACGGTCAGCCTGTCAACCAGATCCTGGTTGAAGCTGCAACTGACATCGCGAAAGAACTGTACCTGGGCGCGGTTGTTGACCGTAGCTCCCGTCGTGTGGTGTTCATGGCGTCTACCGAAGGCGGCGTGGAAATCGAGAAAGTGGCAGAAGAGACGCCACACCTGATCCACAAAGTGGCGATCGATCCGCTGGCAGGCCCAATGCCTTACCAGGGCCGTGAGCTGGCGTTCAAATTGGGTCTGGAAGGCAAGCTGGTTCAGCAGTTCACCAAGATCTTCATGGGTCTGGCCACCATCTTCCTGGAGCGCGATCTGGCGCTGATCGAGATCAACCCGCTGGTCATCACCACTCAGGGCGACCTGATCTGCCTCGACGGCAAACTGGGCGCTGACGGCAACGCACTGTTCCGCCAGCCGGATCTGCGTGAAATGCGCGACCAGTCTCAGGAAGACCCGCGTGAAGCGCAGGCTGCACAGTGGGAACTGAACTACGTGGCGCTGGATGGCAACATCGGCTGCATGGTTAACGGCGCAGGCCTGGCGATGGGCACCATGGACATCGTTAAGCTGCACGGCGGTGAGCCTGCAAACTTCCTCGACGTGGGCGGTGGCGCAACCAAAGAGCGTGTAACCGAAGCGTTCAAAATCATCCTCTCTGACGACAACGTCAAAGCCGTGCTGGTTAACATCTTCGGCGGTATCGTGCGTTGCGACCTGATCGCAGACGGTATCATCGGTGCGGTAGAAGAAGTGGGTGTTAACGTCCCGGTTGTGGTGCGTCTGGAAGGTAACAACGCTGAACTCGGCGCGAAAAAACTGGCTGACAGCGGCCTGAATATTATTGCAGCGAAAAGTCTGACGGATGCAGCTCAGCAGGTTGTTGCCGCAGTGGAGGGGAAATAATGTCAGTTTTAATTAATAAAGATACCAAGGTTATCTGCCAGGGCTTCACCGGTAGCCAGGGGACTTTCCACTCCGAACAGGCGATTGCCTACGGCACGCAGATGGTTGGCGGTGTAACGCCAGGTAAAGGCGGCACCACGCACCTGGGCCTGCCGGTATTCAACACCGTGCGCGAAGCAGTTGAAGCGACGGGCGCGACCGCGACCGTTATCTACGTTCCGGCTCCGTTCTGCAAAGACTCGATTCTGGAAGCGATTGACGCGGGCATCAAGCTCATCATCACCATCACCGAAGGTATCCCGACGCTGGATATGCTGACCGTGAAAGTGAAGCTGGATGAAGCTGGCGTGCGCATGATCGGCCCGAACTGCCCGGGCGTTATCACCCCAGGCGAATGTAAAATCGGCATCATGCCGGGTCACATTCACAAACCGGGTAAAGTGGGTATCGTCTCCCGTTCCGGTACGCTGACCTATGAAGCAGTTAAGCAGACTACCGACTACGGTTTTGGCCAGTCCACCTGTGTGGGCATCGGTGGTGACCCCATCCCAGGTTCTAACTTCATTGATATCCTGAAAATGTTCCAGGAAGATCCGCAGACCGAAGCGATCGTGATGATCGGTGAGATCGGCGGTAGCGCAGAAGAAGAAGCGGCTGCGTATAT
The DNA here is from genome assembly GCF_049913205.1 of Enterobacter sp. R-25. Classification (NCBI taxonomy): domain Bacteria; kingdom Pseudomonadati; phylum Pseudomonadota; class Gammaproteobacteria; order Enterobacterales; family Enterobacteriaceae; genus Enterobacter; species Enterobacter sp. R-25. Next base: position 1,354,511 of record NZ_CP183982.1, read on the forward strand.
CAAAGAACATGTGACCAAGCCGGTCGTCGGTTATATCGCAGGTGTGACAGCGCCGAAAGGTAAGCGTATGGGTCACGCAGGCGCGATTATCGCAGGCGGTAAAGGTACGGCTGATGAGAAATTCGCCGCGCTGGAAGCCGCAGGCGTGAAAACCGTTCGCAGCCTGGCGGATATCGGCGAAGCACTGAAATCCATCATTAAGTAAATCCTCTCTGCTCCCTGTAAAAGGGAGCGTTGAAGTAATAAGTGTCCGTTTCGACATGGTTGGCCGCTGTAAAGCGGCCTTTTTTAATGCCTGCGTTTCGCGACCAGCGTGAATTTGTAATCGTCGCTGTTAAACACGTTACGGCTGTATTCAAACACCCGCCCATCCTTCAGAAAGCCGCGTGACACCTTTTCCAGTATCGGTTTTGCCGGATCCAGCGCCAGCGCGTCGATCGCCTCCTGTGAGGGCATGATCGGAACCAGTTCCTGTTCACTGCGATCGATAACCATCTTCTTGATCTGTTCGATGTAGTGATATTTGGAATTTTCCATCACCTCCCAGGTGAGGTCGGCGAACATCGCCAGCGGCATCCACGTCTCTTCCAGATTCACCGGTTTTTGCTTAATAAAGCGGACCCGTTTGACATGCCACACTTTGTCATCCGGGCGAATGTTAAGCGTCTCAGCCAGTTTCACATCCGCTTTGATCACTTCGAATGTTTTTACGTCGCTGTGGGTATCGACGTTTCGGTCCGCCAGTTTTTCATAAAAGCCGGTAAGCTGATAAATGTCGTAATTGACGCGCTCCTCTCTCACATAGGAGCCGCTGCCCTGAATGCTCTCGATAATCTGCTCTTCAGTGAGGAGTTTCAGTGCCTGCCTCACCGTGACGCGACTGACGCTAAATGTCTCCTGCAGGCTGGATTCCGTCGGTAACGCATCACCGGGTTTTAACTCACCGGCGGTAATTTTCTCGCGAAGCGCATCCGCTATCTGCCGGTACATCGGTTTATTGCCCATGTCGTCTGCCTTCTAATACCTTTTCACGGAATTATGCCTCCAGCACAGAATTTGTAAATAATACAAATTAAATACAAATTGTTGGTGTTAGTGAAAATGATCACATAAAGGTATCAGTCCGTCTGTCACAATCGATTCTGAACAATTACCCTTGAGTGTGAGGATCCTGATGAACCTGACGACCCTGACCCATCCCGACGCTGTCTGCGTGCAGGCGCAGTACACCAGTCGTGATGAAGCAATACGCCAGCTCACGATGCGGCTGGTGACGCTCGGCAAAATTACCGACGGCAATGCGTTTTTAACCGAAGTCTTTCATCGGGAATCGCTAGGCCCTACCGCGCTCGGCGAAGGGCTGGCAGTCCCGCATGGTAAATCAGCGGTGGTGAAAGAGGCGGCTTTTGCCGTAGCCACCCTATGTGAACCGCTGAGCTGGGAAGGTGTGGATGGCCCGGAAAATGTCGAGCTGATTTTCCTGCTTGCCATTCCGCCGGCTGAAGCTGGCTCAACCCATATCCAGGTGCTGACGGAACTTACTTCTCGTCTGGCGGATGAAACTCTTCGGGCGCGCGTCATGGCGGCTACCACGGCAGCAGCGCTACTCGCCGCGCTGGACGACGTGCCACAGGAAGATGGCGTTGTCGCGTTCGTGGATGCGCCAACCATCGTTTGTGTAACTGCATGCCCCGCCGGCATTGCGCATACCTATATGGCAGCTGAGTATCTGGAAAAAGCGGGGCGTAAGCTTGGCGTAAACGTGGTGGTGGAAAAGCAGGGGGCGAACGGTATCGAAGGGCGGTTGACCGCGCAGCAGTTACGTACTGCGCAGGCCTGTATCATTGCCGCAGAAGTGGCCCTCAAAGAGAGCGAGCGTTTTCAGGGTATCCCGACGCTGTCCGTGCCGGTCGCGGAACCGCTTCGCCATGCCGAAGCGCTTATTAAGCGTGCGTTGGCCTTACCCCCCGAGGGAACGCATCGCCATGTGCAAACCGGCAATGATGTGAGCAAAAGCCTTAAAACGGAGCTTAAGCAGGCCCTGCTCAGCGGTATTTCCTTTGCCGTGCCGCTGATTGTGGCGGGAGGCACGGTGCTGGCCGTCGCGGTATTGCTGGCACAGATGTTGGGATTACAGCATCTGTTTGAGCAAGAGAACTCATGGCTGTGGATGTATCGCAAACTCGGCGGGGGGATGTTAGGCACGTTAATGGTGCCGGTGCTGGCCGCGTATACCGCCTACTCGCTGGCAGATAAACCTGCTCTGGCGCCGGGTTTTGCGGCCGGTCTTGCCGCCAATATGATCGGTTCAGGTTTTTTAGGGGCGATTGCAGGTGGCCTGATTGCCGGCTATCTGATGCGCTGGGTGAAAAACCATATCCGTCTGAGTCAGCGCTATAACGGTTTTTTAACCTATTACCTCTACCCGGTGATTGGCGTGCTGGGCGCGGGCAGCCTGATGCTGTTCGTGATCGGCGAGCCGGTCGCGTGGATCAACACCTCCCTCACGGCATGGCTTAACGGGCTCTCCGGTGCCAATGCGCTGCTACTGGGCACTCTGCTCGGTTTTATGTGCTCGTTCGATTTAGGGGGACCGGTCAACAAAGCGGCCTATGCGTTCTGTCTGGGGGCGATGGCCAACGGCGTTTACGGGCCGTATGCCATTTTTGCTTCCGTCAAAATGGTCTCGGCTTTTACCGTCACGGCTTCAACCATGCTGGCACCGCATCTCTTTAAACCGTTTGAAATCGAAACCGGCAAGTCGACGTGGCTGCTGGGCCTTGCGGGCATCACCGAAGGGGCAATTCCGATGGCCATTGAAGATCCGCTGCGGGTGATTGGCTCGTTTGTTGTTGGCTCGATGGCAACAGGGGCGATTATCGGTGCAATGGGTATCGGATTGTCTACGCCGGGGGCGGGCATCTTCTCTCTCTTTTTACTGCATGACGCGGGGATGGGTGGCGCGATCGCGGCGGCAGGCTGGTTTGGCGCTGCGCTGGCGGGAACGACGCTCTCTACGCTCATCTTACTGTTCTGGCGACGTCAGGGCGTAAAAAAAGGCAAATACCTGACGGAAGACGTCACGCCATAAATTCATTTACAGGAAACGAAGATGAAAGCTGTATCTCGCGTTCATATCACGCCACATATGCACTGGGACCGTGAGTGGTATTTCACCACCGAAGCGTCGCGGATCCTTTTGGTCAATAACATGGAGGAGATCCTGAACCGTCTGGAGCAGGACGAAGAGTATAAATACTACGTTCTTGATGGACAGACCGCGGTACTGGAGGATTACTTCGCCGTTGTGCCGGACAACCGGCCCCGGGTAAAAGCGCTGGTTGAGCGCGGAAAGCTGATTATCGGGCCGTGGTATACCCAGACCGACACCACGATAGTCAGCGGCGAATCGATCGTTCGCAATCTGATGTATGGGATGCGCGACTGCATGGAATTCGGTGAGCCGATGAAAATAGGGTATCTGCCGGATTCGTTTGGCATGTCCGGGCAACTTCCGCATATCTATAACGGCTTTGGTATCACCCGCACGCTGTTCTGGCGCGGATGTTCTGAGCGTCACGGCACCGATAAAACAGAATTTTTATGGCAGAGCGCAGACGGCAGCGAAGTTACGGCGCAGGTACTACCGCTGGGCTACGCGATTGGTAAGTACTTACCGGAGGATGAAGCGGGGCTGCGTAAACGGCTCGATACCTGGCTTACATTGCTGGAGAACGCTTCCGTGACGAAAGAGATTCTGCTGCCTAACGGTCACGACCAGATGCCCCTCCAGCAGAACATTTTCGCGGTGATGGATACCCTTCGAAAGATGTACCCGCAGCGGAAATTTGTGATGAGCCGATTTGAGGAGGTCTTTGAACATACTGAAGCGCACCGTGACGAACTGGCGACGCTGAAAGGGGAGTTTATCGACGGCAAATACATGCGTGTACACCGGACAATCGGCTCCACACGGATGGACATCAAAATTGCTCATGCCCGCATTGAAAACAAAATCGTGAATATCCTCGAACCGCTGGCGGCGCTCGCCTGGATGCTGGGCTTCGAGTATCACCACGGTTTGCTGGAGAAAATGTGGAAAGAGATCCTCAAGAATCATGCTCACGACAGTATTGGCTGCTGCTGCAGCGACAAAGTGCATCGTGAGATTATGGCCCGGTTTGCGCTCGCTGAAGACATGGCCGATAACCTCACGCGCTTCTCGATGCGCAAGATTGTCGACAATATGCCGCAAAGCGAGGCCGATAAGCTGGTGATGTTCAATCTGATGCCCTGGCCCCGTGAAGAGGTGATTAACACCACCCTTCGTCTGCGCGCGAGCCAGTTCCGGTTGCGGGATGATAAAGGCAATGAGATCCCCTGTTTTATTCGCCGCGCCCGGGAAATAGACCCGGGGCTGATTGACCGGCAAATCGTGCACTATGGTAATTACGATCCGTTTATGGAGTTTGATATCCAAATCTGTCAGATCCTGCCCGCGATGGGATACCGCACGCTTTACATCGAGCCCCAGGCTCCTGAAAAGAGGCTTCCCGCGAGGGCAAAAACGGATGCTTTGCTGGAAAATGCCTTCTGGCAAATTGATATAAATGACGATGGCACGCTGCGCCTGCGTGATAAAGAATCCGGACTTATTTATGACCGCGTACTGGAAATTGAAGAGGGGTCGGATGATGGCGATGAGTACGACTACTCGCCTTCCCGGGAAGAGTGGCGGCTCACTTCAGCGCACGGGCAGCATCATGTTGAGGTGATACAGGAAGCCTGGCAGAGCAGGGCGGTGATCCAGCATCGCATCGCCGTTCCGGCAAACCTGGCCGAGCGGTCGGCCCGCCTGCGCAATGGCGCTCTTGCGGTGGAATTTGAGGTCACTCTCAGCCATAACAGCAGACGTGTAGATGTTGTGGCGCGTCTGGATAATCAGGCTGACGATCACCGGGTCCGCGTGCTTATCCCGACGCCGTTTATGACGGAGCAGGTACTGTCAGATACGCAGTTTGGCTCCATAACGCGCCCGGTTCGCGATGACGCGATGGCTAACTGGCAAGAAGAGGGCTGGAAAGAGGCACCGGTTCCCGTCTGGAATTTACTTAACTACGCCGTGCTGCAGCAAGAACGAAACGGGCTCGCCCTGTTCACAGAAGGGTTACGCGAATTTGAAGTGGTGGGGGAGGCGGAAAAAGCGTTTGCTCTGACCCTTCTACGCGGTGTGGGCGTGCTGGGAAAGGAAGATTTGCTGTTGCGCCCGGGCCGACCGTCCGGCATAAAAATGGCCGTTCCGGACTCGCAGCTTCGGGGCCGGCTCGATTGCCGTTTTAGCCTTCTGAGTTTTAGCGGCTCTCCCGAGAACTCCGGCGTTGCTCAGCAGGCGAAAGCGTGGCTTACCCCCGTCCAGTGTTATAACAAAATCCCCTGGGATGCCATGAAGCTTAACCGTGCGCCGTTCAGCACGCCGGACAGATACAGCCTGCTGACCCTTTCGCCGGCAGGCTGTGTTATGAGCGCGATAAAAAAGGCGGAGGATCGGGACGCGCTTATCCTTCGCCTGTTCAATCCGTCGGAATCTGTGTCCTGTGATGCCTTTTTATCGTGGAATCAGGCGCTTAAAGGCTGTTGCGAGACGGATTTAAATGAACAGGTGCTGGCAGGCAGGGGAGAAGAAAAGGGCATTACGGGCCTGTTCAGGCCTGGGCAATCGCGGACTTTTAGCCTGAAAACGGAAAGGTAGCGTCTGAAGTGAACAAAAGGCTGCGCGCAGGGCAGCCTTTTTTATTGAATAGTCACATTGAGGTGTTAATTTTAAGCGTGTTGCAGGTAAAATAAATGTAATTATCTGCGGCTGTCGTCGCACAATGGAAAAAAAACGCGCTGACGACTACCTTTATACGTTAACGCGAATGTAAAGATGCGTTGTTCTTCAGCGTTAAAATAAATCACGTCTGTTTATATTCTTTCTTGCTTTTGATAACTCCAAATATCTCGTCGTACACATAGCATTAACAAGGTTTTTACCATTTACACCACATTTAAACATGGTTAACAGAAACGGTGCTTTTTGATTTAAATCAAAGTTTAATCCTTGGAAAAAGGTGTCGAAAGGCGGTAAATTGTCCCCGATCAAAATGGCTGAAAAGTGGTAATTTTGCTATAAATTGATCGCCGTCGAAAAACGTAAATGTGATTCAATAAAAACCTGTTTATTGTAAGGGTTTTGCAGCGTATTATATTTGCGGGATCAATTTGAGTTTTTTATTAACGTATTTGTAACCTATCGTCATTGCTTTTATCCTTTCTCAGGCTAAGCGCGACGACATGGATGCGAATAATTTGTATTGGGGCATGTGTGTGAATCCTTTTCTAACGGGGTTCACTCTCGGAGTCTTCATGCGATGAGCAAGGAGTCATGATGTTAGATATAGTCGAACTGTCGCGCTTACAGTTTGCCTTGACCGCGATGTACCACTTCCTGTTTGTGCCACTAACGCTCGGTATGGCGTTCCTGCTGGCCATCATGGAAACGGTCTACGTCCTCTCCGGCAAACAGATTTATAAAGATATGACCAAGTTCTGGGGCAAGTTGTTTGGTATCAACTTTGCACTGGGCGTGGCTACCGGTTTGACCATGGAGTTCCAGTTCGGGACTAACTGGTCTTACTATTCTCACTACGTTGGGGATATCTTCGGTGCGCCGCTGGCCATTGAAGGTCTGATGGCCTTCTTCCTCGAATCCACCTTTGTAGGTCTGTTCTTCTTCGGTTGGGACCGTCTGGGCAAAGTCCAGCATATGGCGGTGACCTGGCTGGTGGCACTCGGTTCGAACCTGTCCGCACTGTGGATCCTGGTCGCGAACGGCTGGATGCAGAACCCTATCGCGTCTGATTTCAACTTCGAAACCATGCGTATGGAGATGGTCAGCTTTGCCGAACTGGTGCTGAACCCGGTCGCACAGGTTAAATTCGTTCACACCGTGGCGTCTGGCTATGTGTGCGGCGCGATGTTTGTACTGGGCATCAGCTCTTACTACATGCTGCGTGGTCGTGACTTCGCGTTTGCTAAGCGCTCCTTTGCTATCGCTGCAAGCTTCGGTATGGCTGCAATCCTCTCTGTTATCGTGCTGGGTGATGAATCCGGTTACGAAATGGGTGACGTGCAGAAAACCAAACTGGCCGCTATCGAAGCCGAATGGGAAACCCAACCCGCGCCTGCTGCCTTTACTCTGTTCGGTGTTCCCGACCAGGATGCACAGGAAAACCGCTTCGCCATTCAAATTCCTTACGCGCTCGGCATCATTGCCACCCGCTCCGTCGACAAGCAGGTGACGGGTCTGAAAGAGCTGATGGTGCAGCATGAAGGCCGTATCCGTAACGGTATGAAAGCTTACGCGCTGCTGGAGCAGCTGCGTGCGGGTTCTACCGACCAGGCCGTGCGTGACCAGTTCAACGATGTGAAGAAAGATCTGGGTTACGGTCTGCTGCTGAAACGCTATACCCCGAACGTCTCCGACGCGACGGAAGCGCAAATCCAGATGGCGACCAAAGACTCCATTCCACGCGTGGCGCCACTGTACTTCGCATTCCGTATCATGGTTGGCTGCGGCATCATCATGCTGCTGATCATTGCGGCGTCCTTCTGGTCCGTGATTCGTAACCGCATCGGTGAGAAAAAATGGCTGCTGCGTACCGCGCTGTATGGTATCCCACTGCCGTGGATTGCTATCGAATCCGGCTGGTTTGTTGCGGAATATGGCCGTCAGCCATGGGCGATCGGTGAGGTGCTGCCAACGGCGGTAGCGAACTCCTCTCTGACTGCAGGCGATCTGATCTTCTCCATGCTGCTGATTTGTGGTCTGTACACCCTGTTCCTGGTGGCTGAACTGTTCCTGATGTTCAAGTTCGCGCGCCTTGGCCCAAGCAGCCTGAAAACCGGTCGCTATCACTACGAGCAGTCCGGTGCGACTACTCAGCCGGCACGCTAAGACAGGAGTCATCAAATGATCGATTATGAAGTATTGCGTTTTATCTGGTGGCTGCTGGTCGGTATTCTGCTGATCGGTTTCGCAGTCACTGACGGTTTCGACATGGGGGTGGGGATGCTCACCCGTTTCCTCGGTCGTAATGACACCGAGCGTCGAATCATGATTAACTCCATCGCCCCGCACTGGGACGGTAACCAGGTGTGGCTGATCACCGCAGGCGGCGCGCTGTTCGCTGCCTGGCCGATGGTCTACGCGGCTGCGTTCTCCGGTTTCTATGTGGCGATGATTCTGGTGCTGGCTTCTTTATTCTTCCGTCCGGTTGGTTTCGACTACCGTTCCAAGATTGAAGACACCCGCTGGCGCAACATGTGGGACTGGGGCATCTTCATTGGTAGCTTCGTTCCACCGCTGGTGATTGGCGTGGCGTTCGGTAACCTGCTGCAGGGTGTACCGTTCCACATCGATGAATACATGCGTCTTTACTACACCGGTAACTTCTTCCAGCTGCTGAATCCGTTTGGTCTGCTGGCAGGCGTGGTGAGTGTGGCAATGATCATTACTCAGGGTGCGACCTATCTGCAGATGCGTACCGTAGGTGAACTGCATCTTCGCTCTCGTGCAACGGCGCAGGTTGCTGCGCTTATTACCCTGGTGTGCTTCGCACTGGCCGGCGTATGGGTGATGTACGGTATCGACGGTTATGTCATTACGTCTGCAATTAACCACACGGCACCGTCTAACCCGCTGACGAAAGAAGTGGCACGTCAGGCTGGCGCGTGGCTGGTGAACTTCAACAATATGCCTGTTCTGTGGGCTATTCCGGCTCTGGGTGTGTTGCTGCCGCTGCTGACGATACTGACGTCACGTCTGGAAAAAGGTGCCCTGGCATTTGTATTTTCCTCACTGACGCTGGCGTGCATTATTCTGACTGCGGGTATCGCGATGTTCCCATTCGTCATGCCGTCCAGCACGATGATGAATGCAAGCCTGACCATGTGGGATGCAACGTCCAGCCAGCTGACGCTTAACCTGATGACGTATGTTGCTTGCGTGTTCGTACCGATTATCCTGCTGTACACCGCCTGGTGTTACTGGAAAATGTTCGGTCGTATCACGAAAGAAGATATTGAAAGCAACACTCATTCTCTGTACTAAGTAAGGAGCTGAATATGTGGTATTTCGCATGGATTTTAGGGACGCTTCTTGCCTGTGCATTTGGTGTCATTACTGCCCTGGCGCTTGAGCACGTCGAAGCGTCTAAAGCAGGTGAAGACAAACACTAATGAACATTATCGCGACGCTTTACGCGGTAATGGATAAGCGCCCGTTAAGGGCGCTTTCTTTAGTGATGGCATTACTGCTGGCAGGTTGTATCTTCTGGGACCCTTCGCGCTTTGCAGCGAAGACCAGCGAGCTTGAGATCTGGCACGGCTTCCTCATTATGTGGGCGGTGTGCGCAGGTGTGATCCACGGCGTAGGCTTTCGTCCGAAAGCGCTGCACTGGCAGGGGATTTTCTGCCCACTTATCGCCGATCTGGTGCTTCTCGCTGGCTTGATTTTCTTCTTCTTCTGAATAAGAAATGTCCGTTAATGATATGGGCTTACCCTGGCCCATAAAAATTTACTCTCCGTTTACTTTCTCCCATTCCAAACCATCTTTCCCGCGCGTATAGTAGCGAAGTTTAAAAGCTCTAACTTTTGTTGCATTACTGGGATGTAAAGTGAATACAACGCTGTTTCGATGGCCGGTTCGTGTCTATTACGAAGATACCGATGCCGGGGGTGTGGTTTACCACGCCAGCTACGTTGCTTTTTATGAACGGGCACGCACAGAGATGCTGCGCCATCATCACTTTAGTCAACAGGAGCTGTTGGCTGAGCGAGTTGCCTTCGTGGTTCGCAAGATGACGCTTGAGTATTTTGCGCCTGCCAGACTCGACGATATGCTCGAAGTCCAAACTGAAATTACATCAATGCGCGGAACCTCAATGGTTTTCACGCAGCGGATAGTCAATGCAGAAAATACGGTACTGAACTCAGCTGAAGTCCTGATCGTCTGTGTTGATCCAACCATAATGAAGCCTCGTGCGCTTCCTAAGTCTATTGTCGCGGAGTTTAAGCAGTGACTGACATGAATATCCTTGATTTGTTCCTGAAGGCAAGCCTTCTGGTTAAACTTATCATGTTGATTTTGATTGGTTTTTCAATCGCATCCTGGGCCATCATCATCCAGAGAACGCGTATCCTCAATGCGGCTGGCCGTGAAGCAGAAGCGTTTGAAGATAAGTTCTGGTCGGGTATTGAGCTTTCTCGTCTGTATCAGGAAAGCCAGGGACGCCGTGATAACCTCGTAGGCTCCGAACAGATTTTCTATAGCGGATTCAAAGAGTTTGCTCGTTTGCATCGCGCAAACAGCCACGCGCCTGAAGCGGTTGTGGAAGGTGCCTCGCGTGCGATGCGTATCTCCATGAATCGCGAGCTGGAAAACCTTGAAACGCATATTCCTTTCCTGGGAACCGTTGGTTCCATCAGCCCGTATATCGGTCTGTTTGGTACGGTCTGGGGGATTATGCACGCCTTTATCGCCCTGGGGGCGGTGAAGCAGGCGACGTTGCAGATGGTTGCCCCGGGTATTGCAGAAGCACTGATTGCGACCGCTATCGGTCTGTTTGCGGCGATCCCGGCGGTTATGGCTTACAACCGTCTGAACCAGCGCGTGAATAAACTGGAACTGAACTACGACAACTTTATGGAAGAGTTCACCGCGATTCTGCACCGTCAGGCGTTTACCAGTACCGAGAGTAACAAGGGGTAAACCATGGCCAGATCGCGTGGACGAAATCGTCGCGAGCTCAAGTCCGAAATCAATATCGTTCCACTGCTGGACGTTCTGTTGGTACTGCTGCTGATCTTCATGGCGACAGCACCCATCATTACCCAGAGCGTGGAGGTTGATTTGCCGGATGCGACAGAATCACAGGCGGTAAGCACCAATGACGATCCTCCGGTCATCATTGAGGTTTCCGGTGTAGGGCAATACAGCGTAGTGGTAGAAAAAGATCGTATGGATCAACTGCCACCTGAGCAGGTTATTGCTGAAGCGCAGCGACGCCTGGAGTCAAATCCGAAAACGGTCTTCTTAATCGGTGGCGCGAAAGACGTACCATACGATGAAATTATTAAAGCGCTGAACTTGCTACATAGCGCGGGCGTTAAGTCAGTTGGCTTAATGACTCAGCCTATTTGATCATCTGCGTAGTTTTTGGGAACCGATAGTGTCAAAGGCAACCGAACAGAACGACAAGCTTAAGCGAGCGATAATCGTCTCCGCAGTGCTGCACGTTATTCTTTTTGCAGTGCTGATCTGGAGTTCGTTCGACGAGCACATTGATGCATCATCGGGCGGCGGTGGAGGCTCTTCCATTGACGCCGTCATGGTGGATCCCGGTGCGGTAGTGCAGAACTATAACCGCGAGCAACAGCAGAAGGCGAGTGCAAAACGGGCTGAAGAGCAGCGTGAAAAACAGGCGCAACAGCAAGCGGAAGAACTGCGTGAAAAGCAGGCCGCTGAGCAGGAGCGACTGAAGCAGCTTGAGAAAGAACGTTTGCAGGCGCAGGAAGCGGCGAAAGAGCAGGCGGAACAGCAGAAGCAAGCTGAAGAGGCCGCGAAGAAAGCTCAGGAACAGCAGAAGCAGGCGGAAGAGGCGGCAGCCAAAGCCGCGGCGGACGCGAAAGCACAAGCTGATGCTCAGGCAAAATTAGCGGCGGAAGCGGCGAAGAAAGCCGCAGCCGATGCTCAGAAGAAAGCTGAAGCCGAAGCGGCGAAGAAAGCCGCTGCTGATGCTCAGAAGAAAGCTGAAGCGGAAGCGGCAAAAAAAGCTGCTGCTGATGCTCAGAAAAAAGCTGAAGCGGAAGCCGCGAAGAAAGCTGCTCAGGAAGCAGAGAAGAAAGCTGCTGCCGATGCTGCGAAGAAAGCGGCTGCTGCCGAGAAGGCTGCAGCAGAAAAAGCGGCCGCTGCTGAAAAAGCCGCAGCAGAGAAGAAAGCCGCCGCCGAGAAAGCGGCTGCTGACAAAAAAGCTGCAGCAGAAAAAGCCGCTGCCGATAAGAAAGCTGCTGCAGAGAAAGCCGCCGCCAAAAAAGCGGCCGCCGCTGAGAAAGCCGCGGATGCCGCTGGCGTTGACGATCTCCTGGGCGACCTGAGTTCTGGTAAGAATGCGCCGAAAGCGGGCGGTGGTGCGAAAGGCAGTGGTCAGCCCTCTAAAGACAGTGGTACTTCTGGAGCCAATGGTGGGGCGACGGGTGCTGATATCAGCGCTTATGCTAAGCAAATTCAGGTTGCGATTCAGAACCGCCTGTTTGATGCAAGCATCTATCAGGGCAAACAATGTGTACTGCATATCAACCTTGCGCCAGACGGTAGGTTGAAAAGCGTGACCTCTGAAGGGGGCGATCCTGCGCTTTGTCAGGCAGCATTGGCCGCTGCAAGGTCGGCGAACATTCCTAAACCGCCTAGTGAGGCTGTTTATGAACGGATAAAAGATGCCAAACTGGACTTTAAACTGTAATCGACTGTCCTTACGGAAGTATGAAAAACAGTCTATTGTCCTAACGAGTGTTTAGTAGTTTTGTCTATTTGGGTTTGTTAACATTCTGCTAAATTATCGTGGGTAAGGTTACCCGGATAAGGGAGATATGATGAAGCAGGCATTACGTGTAGCATTTGGTTTTTTAATGCTGTGGGCAGCAGTACTGCACGCAGAAGTACGTATCGAGATCACCCAGGGGGTGGATTCGGCACGCCCAATCGGTGTTGTTCCGTTCCAGTGGGCCGGTCCTGGCGCTGCGCCTGAAGATGCCGGTGGCATCGTTGCGGCTGACCTGCGTAACAGCGGTAAATTCAACCCATTAGATCGTTCTCGTCTGCCTCAGCAGCCGGGCAGCGCGCAGGAAGTACAGCCTGCCGCATGGTCTGCGCTCGGTATCGATGCTGTCGTTGTTGGTCAGGTTACACCTAACCCGGACGGCTCTTACAACGTTGCATGGCAGCTGGTTGATACCGGCGGTGCACCGGGTACCGTTCTGGCACAGAACTCTTACAAGGTCACTAAACAGTACCTGCGCTACGCGGCACACGCTGCCAGCGATGCGGTATTTGAAAAACTGACCGGCATTAAAGGTGCGTTCCGTACCCGTATTGCTTATGTGGTACAGACCAATGGCGGTCAGTTCCCGTATGAGCTGCGCGTATCTGACTACGATGGTTACAATCAGTTCCTGGTGAAACGTTCTTCTCAGCCGCTGATGTCTCCAGCCTGGTCTCCGGACGGTTCTAAACTGGCTTATGTTACCTTCGAAAGCGGTCGTTCAGCGCTGGTTATCCAGACGCTGGCTAACGGTGCTGTTCGCCAGGTTGCGTCGTTCCCTCGTCACAACGGTGCGCCTTCGTTCTCTCCGGACGGTACCAAACTGGCGTTTGCGCTCTCTAAAACCGGTAGCCTGAACCTGTACGTGATGGACATTGGCTCTGGTCAAATTCGCCAGGTGACCGATGGTCGCAGCAACAACACCGAACCGTCCTGGTTCCCGGACAGCCAGAACCTGGCATTTACGTCTGACCAGGCAGGTCGTCCACAAATCTATAAAGTGAACGTCAACGGCGGTGCTCCACAGCGTATTACCTGGGAAGGTTCGCAGAACCAAAACGCGGACGTGAGCAGCGACGGTAAATTTATGGTAATGGTCAGCTCCAACGGTGGGCAGCAGCACATTGCCAAACAAGATCTGGTAGCGGGTGGCGTTCAAGTTCTGTCGTCAACGTTCCTGGATGAAACGCCAAGTCTGGCACCTAACGGCACTATGGTAATCTACAGCTCTTCTCAGGGGATGGGATCTGTGCTGAATCTGGTTTCTACAGATGGGCGTTTCAAAGCGCGTATTCCGGCAACTGATGGACAGGTAAAATCACCTGCCTGGTCGCCGTATCTGTAAATAATAATTAATTGATTACTAAAGGAATCATAGAAATGCAACTGAACAAAGTGCTGAAGGGGCTGATGATCGCTCTGCCTGTAATGGCAATCGCAGCGTGTTCTTCTAACAAGAATGCAAGCAATGACCAGAGCGGCGAAGGCATGATGGGTGCCGGTACCGGTATGGACGCGAATGGCAATGGCAACATGTCTTCTGAAGAGCAAGCGCGTCTTCAGATGCAGCAGCTGCAGCAGAACAACATCGTTTACTTCGATCTGGATAAATACGACATCCGTTCTGACTTCGCTGCGATGCTGGATGCTCACGCTAACTTCCTGCGTAGCAACCCGTCTTACAAAGTCACCGTAGAAGGTCACGCGGACGAACGTGGTACGCCAGAGTACAACATCTCCCTGGGTGAACGTCGTGCTAACGCCGTTAAAATGTACCTGCAGGGTAAAGGCGTTTCTGCTGACCAGATCTCCATCGTTTCTTACGGTAAAGAAAAACCTGCAGTACTGGGTCACGACGAAGCGGCTTACTCCAAAAACCGTCGTGCCGTACTGGTTTACTAAGAGAATTGCATGAGCAGTAACTTCAGACATCATCTGTTGAGTCTGTCGTTACTGGTTGGAATAGCGGCCCCCTGGGCCGCTTTTGCTCAGGCACCAATCAGTAGTGTCGGCTCAGGCTCGGTAGAAGACCGGGTCACTCAACTCGAGCGTATTTCTAACGCTCACAGTCAGCTTTTAACCCAACTCCAGCAACAACTTTCCGACAACCAAAACGATATTGACTCTCTCCGTGGTCAGATTCAGGAAAGCCAGTATCAGCTTAACCAGGTTGTGGAACGTCAGAAGCAAATCTTGCTGCAGATGGATAGCCTCAGCAGCGGTGGCGCAGCTGCGCAGCCAGCAGCAGGCGATCAGAGCGGTGCGGCGACGTCAACCCCTGCTCCTGCGGCAGATGCTTCGGCCTCGACGGGAGCGCCTGTTCAGAGCGGTGACGCGAATACGGACTACAACGCGGCCATTGCCCTGGTACAGGATCAATCTCGTCAGGATGACGCTATCGCTGCGTTTCAGAACTTTGTGAAGAAATACCCTGATTCCACTTATCTGCCAAATGCAAATTATTGGCTGGGTCAGCTGAATTACAACAAGGGTAAAAAGGACGATGCGGCGTTTTATTTTGCCTCAGTGGTGAAAAATTACCCGAAATCGCCAAAAGCGCCTGATGCGATGTTTAAAGTCGGCGTCATCATGCAGGACAAAGGTGACACTGCGAAAGCGAAAGCGGTTTATCAGCAGGTGGTTGCTAAATTCCCTGGCACCGAAGGTGCGAAGCAGGCGCAAAAACGTCTGAATTCGATGGGATGATTATCGCATGACCAGAAATCGCGTTATTTCTGGTCGTGCAGCATGATTCGTAAGCAGTTAAGTGATCTTCATCGAAATTTTTGTTGCGCTGAATTCTTAAATCAGTAATATATGCCGCCGTTGCCACGGGATATCAAACAACGTGAAAACAGCGTAAAAGTGGGTCGTTAGCTCAGTTGGTAGAGCAGTTGACTTTTAATCAATTGGTCGCAGGTTCGAATCCTGCACGACCCACCACTTAAAGCAGTTCCGGTAGTACAGAGTGGGTGATTAGCTCAGTTGGTAGAGCATCTCCTTTACACGGAGGGGGTCGGCGGTTCGAGCCCGTCATCACCCACCACTCCGGGTCGTTAGCTCAGTTGGTAGAGCAGTTGACTTTTAATCAATTGGTCGCAGGTTCGAATCCTGCACGACCCACCAATTTTAATGTCTTACTCAGATGTTAAACGTGAAGGATAACGTTGCAACAGCAACGGCCCGTAGGGCGAGGCAAAGCCGAGTCATCCTGCACGACCCACCAGGTTATTGGTATGAGTAAAAATTCAGGCAACACCCAAGCGGGTCGTTAGCTCAGTTGGTAGAGCAGTTGACTTTTAATCAATTGGTCGCAGGTTCGAATCCTGCACGACCCACCAGCCTGAATAGATTTGCAGTACATCCCGCAAGGGGTCGTTAGCTCAGTTGGTAGAGCAGTTGACTTTTAATCAATTGGTCGCAGGTTCGAATCCTGCACGACCCACCAATGTAAAAAAGCGCCCTAAAGGCGCTTTTTTGCTATCTGTATTCCGCATATTTTGACCTTGCAGGTCGGCTCCGGCGAAGTCGCCATCCGATGCGTGCTACGCACACCTATTTCCAGTGACTTTTTCTCGCAAATTCGCTATCTTGTTTAGTATACAAAACACATTTGCCGTCCGTTTTGCTATGTCATGCAAAAGAAAGGCAATAATGTTAAGCCAGTAAAACGAGAAGCCATAATGAGCGTGATGTTTGATCCAGAAGCCGCAATCTATCCCTTCCCGCCAAAGCCTGTCCCGCTGAGTCAGGATGAGAAGCAGTTTTACCGTGAGAAGATCAAACATCTTCTTAAAGAGCGAGATGCAGTGATGGTTGCACATTACTACACCGACCCGGAAATCCAGCAACTGGCGGAAGAGACCGGGGGCTGCATCTCTGACTCTCTGGAGATGGCACGCTTTGGTGCCAGACATCCTGCTTCCACGTTACTGGTCGCAGGCGTTCGCTTTATGGGGGAAACCGCAAAGATTCTCAGCCCTGAAAAAACCATTCTGATGCCAACGCTCCATGCGGAGTGTTCACTCGACCTCGGCTGTCCGATTGATGCGTTCTCGGCCTTCTGCGATGCCCATCCGGACCGTACCGTGGTGGTCTATGCCAATACCTCTGCCGCAGTGAAAGCGCGGGCAGACTGGGTCGTGACATCAAGCATCGCCGTTGAACTGATTGAGCATCTGGACAGCCTGGGCGAGAAAATCATCTGGGCGCCTGACCGCCATCTCGGTCATTACGTGCAGAAGCAGACCGGCGCTGACGTGCTTTGCTGGCAGGGTGCCTGTATTGTTCATGACGAATTTAAGACGCAGGCGCTCTCGCGCATGAAGGCGCTTTACCCGCACGCTGCGATCCTTGTTCACCCGGAATCACCGCAGTCCATTGTCGACATGGCGGATGCAGTGGGATCCACAAGCCAGCTTATCAATGCTGCCAGGACGCTACCGCACAAGCAGCTCATCGTGGCAACCGACCGCGGTATCTTCTATAAGATGCAGCAGGCCGTGCCTGAGAAAGAGCTGCTTGAAGCACCAACGGCGGGCGAGGGGGCGACGTGTCGTAGCTGCGCGCACTGCCCGTGGATGGCGATGAACGGCCTGAAAGCTATCGCTGAGGGGCTGGAGAAAGGCGGAGCAACGCATGAAATCCATGTGGATGCTGCTCTGCGTGAAGGTGCGTTAATTCCGCTTAACCGCATGCTGGATTTTGCGGCTACACTACGTACTTAATTCAATACGCCCTGGGGAAAAGATGGATTTTTTTAGCACACAGAACATTCTGGTTCATATACCGATTGGTGCAGGTGGCTATGACCTGTCATGGATTGAGGCCGTGGGTACGCTGGCTGGGTTATTGTGTATCTGGCTGGCAAGCCTGGAGAAGATCAGCAACTACGCGTTCGGGTTAATTAACGTTACGCTCTTTGCGATTATCTTCTTCCAGATCCAGCTGTACGCCAGCCTGCTTTTGCAGTTGTTCTTCTTTGCGGCGAACATTTACGGTTGGTACGCGTGGTCGCGGCAGAACAGCCAGCAGGAGGCAGAGCTGCAAATCCGCTGGCTGCCCTTACCGAAAGCTATCGCCTGGTTTGTCGCCTGCGTTGTCGCCATTGGTTTAATGACCGTCTATATCAACCCGGTGTTTGCATTCCTGACCCGTGTCGCGGTGTCGGTCATGTCTGGCCTCGGGCTGAATGTCGCTATGCCATCACTCCAGCCGGATGCTTTCCCGTTCTGGGACTCCTGCATGATGGTGCTATCGATTGCGGCGATGATCCTGATGACCCGTAAATACGTTGAGAACTGGCTGCTCTGGGTCGTCATTAACGTCATTAGCGTGGTTATTTTTGCACTTCAGGGCGTCTATGCGATGTCGCTGGAGTATCTGCTGCTGACCTTCATTGCCCTGAACGGGAGCCGGATGTGGATTAACAGCGCGCGTGAGCGAGGCTCTCGCGCGCTTTCGAACTAATGATGGTGATGATGTGAATGGCCGGACTGCGCCTCGTTCAGGTGGCAGTCCGGGCCGTTACAGGGCTGGTACTCCATCTGGATGGTGGCGTGGCCAATCTCATAGTGATGTTCGAGAAAGTGCTGGATGCGCTCAAGCAGGCCATCATGGTCATGGGTAGGGATCACCTGGACGTGCAATGTCATGACCGGTTTCTCACCCACCAGCCAGACGTGAACATGATGCACATTGCGCACCTCGGGTACGGAACGACGCAGGTTGCGTTTAAGCTCGGCAATGTCCACGGATGCCGGTGCCCCTTCAAGCAGTTCATTCACGCTCTCCTTCAGCAGCCGCCAGGCACTGCGCAATACCAGACACGATACCAGCACGGAAAGAATCGGGTCGACGGGCGTCCAGCCGGTATAAAGGATCACCAGCGCGGCCACAATAGCACCGACGGAACCCAGTAAATCGCCCATAACATGCAGAGCCGCAGCGCGCACGTTGAGGTTCTTTTCCCCGCTGCCGCGATGCAAAATCCAGAACGCCAGAAGATTCGCCAGCAGACCTGCTACGGCGATAACCATCATTGTCGCTCCGGCGACTGGCTGTGGGTGACGAAAGCGCTGTATGGCTTCCCAGACGATAAGAAGGGTGATAACCACCAGAGCAATAGCGTTAACAAACGCCGCCAGAGTGGTCAGTCGCAGCCAGCCAAAGGTATGACGCGCGTTAGGCGGACGACGGGCAAACTGCACGGCCAACAGGGCAAAGAGCAGGGCGGCGGCATCGGTAAGCATATGTCCGGCATCCGCCAGAAGCGCCAGAGAGCCGGAAACCAGGCCACCAATGACCTCGATAACCATAAACGTTGCCGTGACGCCGAAGGCCAGCATAAGGCGTTTAGCGTTGTCATCTCCAGGAGACGGGGTGTGTGAATGCGTGTGCGCCATATCAGCTTTCCTTTTTGTTATTGTTTTTAGTGTAGCGTTTTTAATGGCTTACTCCAAAAAGAAAGGAGAGCCAGAGCTCTCCTTTTACGTTTACATCCGTCACGGATTATTGGGTTGTGCCATCCGTTTTGGTATTGGCATCGTCGCCCACTTTGTCATTCGAATTCGGACACTTACCGTCTTTGCACATGGTGTTCTTATGCATCTCATCGGTACTCATCGTGTCATGATTCATGGTGCCAGAGCCGCTACTGTCCGGATGCAACATCGTGCCTCCGGTATTGGTGTTCCCGGTATTGATCTGGCTGTTATCGACATTATTCGGGGCGATATTCTGTTTTGCATCAGGGGCGACTTGTCCCGCCGCCGCCGCGGCATTCGCGTCACCGTTGTTATCTGTTGAGCCCGTCTCAGCAGCAAGGACGCTGCCGCTTGCCAGGGTGAGGGAGGCTGTGAGGAAGAGGGTTGCCAGTTTCGTCATTTTCATCTTGGTGCTCCTGTTCTTGTCGTTACGCTGGATAACATTTTCCAACAGTGCATCTTTTTCAGAGGCGAAAGATTCCGTCATACGGACTTACGTCAGTATGGAATCGCGTTTAATCAAACAAAAGTGGTTGTTACAGTTAAAAAGCTTAGGTTAGATCTCGTTTTTCGCTATTTTGTGGCGATTTTTAGGTGAATTCCAGGAATTATCTGCGTGAAGTGTAAAACCGTGTTTACACTTTCTGGTCGGCAAGTTAGATTGAAAGGATTGCTTTCATTACTAAAGATATGGCAGAGCTGGAAAGAAAATGAATTATCAGAACGACGATTTACGTATTAAAGAGATCAATGAGTTATTACCTCCTGTAGCACTCCTTGAGAAATTCCCCGCCACTGAAAATGCCGCAAACACGGTGTCTCATGCTCGTAAAGCGATCCATAAGATCCTGAAAGGTAATGACGATCGTCTTCTGGTGGTGATTGGCCCTTGCTCAATTCACGATCCTGCTGCGGCCAAAGAGTACGCAGCAAGATTGCTCCAGCTTCGCGAAGAACTGCAAGGCGAGCTGGAAATTGTCATGCGTGTTTACTTTGAAAAGCCGCGCACGACCGTTGGCTGGAAAGGGCTGATTAACGACCCGCATATGGATAACAGTTTCCAGATCAACGACGGTCTGCGTATTGCGCGCAAACTGCTGCTGGAGATCAACGACAGCGGTTTGCCGGCTGCCGGTGAGTTCCTCGACATGATTACGCCGCAATATCTGGCGGACCTGATGAGCTGGGGTGCAATCGGTGCGCGTACTACAGAATCTCAGGTTCACCGCGAACTGGCGTCAGGTCTCTCGTGTCCGGTTGGTTTTAAAAACGGTACCGATGGCACCATTAAGGTGGCAATTGACGCCATCAATGCCGCCGGGGCACCGCACTGCTTCCTGTCCGTCACCAAATGGGGTCACTCCGCCATTGTGAATACCAGCGGTAACGGTGACTGTCATATTATTCTGCGTGGCGGTAAAGAGCCGAACTACAGCGCAAAACATGTCGCAGACGTGAAGGTCGGGCTGGAAAAAGCGGGTCTGCCACAACAGGTGATGATCGACTTCAGCCATGCCAACTCCAGCAAGCAGTTTAAAAAGCAGATGGAAGTCGGCGCCGATGTTTGTCAGCAGATTGCCGGCGGTGAGAACGCGATCATTGGCGTGATGATCGAAAGCCATCTGGTGGAAGGTAACCAGAATCTGGAAGGCAGCGAGCCGCTGGTCTACGGTAAGAGCGTCACGGACGCCTGCATCGGCTGGGACGATACGGATGCCCTTCTGCGCCAGCTGGCGAATGCGGTAAAAGCGCGTCGCGGCTGAGTTTCCGGAGCCAAATAAAAAAGCGTGGATTGCTCCACGCTTTTTTTATGTCCAGCGAAAATTATTTCGCTTTACCCTGGTTCGCTACAGCCGCGGCTTTTGCAGCGATCTCATCAGCGTTGCCCAGATAGTAATGTTTGATTGGTTTGAAGTTTTCGTCGAACTCATACACCAGCGGAACGCCAGTTGGGATGTTCAGTTCGAGGATCTCGTCTTCACCCATGTTGTCCAGGTATTTCACCAGCGCACGCAGGGAGTTACCGTGAGCTGCGATGATCACGCGCTCGCCGCTTTTCAGGCGTGGCAGAATGGTTTCGTTCCAGTAAGGCACAACGCGGTCGATGGTCAGCGCCAGGCTCTCGGTCGTTGGCAGCTCAGCATCCGTCAGTTTCGCGTAACGCGGGTCGTGGCCCGGGTAGCGCTCGTCATCTTTGGTCAGCTCTGGTGGGGTTACCGCGAAGCCGCGACGCCACTGTTTAACCTGCTCGTCACCGTATTTTTCAGCGGTTTCCGCTTTGTTCAGACCCTGCAGCGCACCGTAGTGACGCTCGTTCAGTTTCCAGGATTTCTCAACCGGCAGCCAGGCCTGATCCAGTTCGTCCAGAACGTTCCACAGAGTATGGATGGCACGTTTCAGCACAGAGGTGTAAGCAAAATCAAAGCTGAAGCCTTCAGCCTTCAGCAGTTTACCTGCTGCTTTTGCTTCGCTTACGCCTTTTTCTGACAGATCAACGTCGTACCAACCGGTAAAGCGGTTTTCGTTGTTCCACTGGCTTTCGCCATGACGCACCAGGACCAGCTTAGTTACAGCCATATCGTACTCCTCATAAGCTTTATTGAATGATAACAATTCTCATTATATTGCCGTGACAGTGCCAGCAGCAACGCTTAACCCTAACCATAGCGAAAATAGTCTCTGAGTGTAAGATGCTTGTGAATCCAGGGTTATGATTTTGTCTGCGATCGGCGCTATTTTCAGCAAGACGGAGAGAAAAAGCCCTCCGGAAGGAGGGCTGGGAATTATGAATGCGGGATGAAATGATATTCTGTCACGCTAACGTACTCTTCACCCGGGCGCAGCACACAGTCCGGCTGTGGCCATTCTGGATGGTTCGGGCTGTCCGGCAGGAACTCGCTTTCCAGCGCCAGACCTTGCCAGTCGCTGTACTCTTCATGTTCGCGTGCCGTGGTACCGCCAAGGTAGTTGCCTGAATAGAATTGCAGGGCAGGGGCCGTGGTGTAGACCGTCATCTGCAGTTTCTCATCCGCAGACCAGACCTGCGCGGCAGGCTGAGTCACATCACCTTTCGCCTGCAGCAGGAACGCGTGGTCATAGCCTTTCACCTTGCGCTGATCGTCATCGCTCAGGAAATCCTGTGCGATGGTTTTTCCGCTGCGGAAATCAAAGCTGGTACCGCTGACGGCCTTGAGTCCCTGATACGGGATCCCCATTTCATCCACCGGCAGATAGGCATCGGCCAGGATCTGGAGCGTGTGATTACGCACGTCGCATTGGTTGCCGTCCAGGTTGAAATAAGCGTGGTTGGTCAGATTGACCGGGCACGGCTTATCAACTTTCGCGCGATATTCAATGGCGATACGGTTATCGTCAGTCAGCGTGAAATGCGCGAACGCGGTGAGGTTACCGGGGAATCCCTGGTCACCGTCACGCGAGTCTAGTGAGAACAGCACTTCGCGGTCGTTTTGCTGAACGATTTTCCAGCGGCGCTTATCGAACCCTTCAGGTCCACCGTGTAACTGGTTTTCGCCCTGACTGGAAAGCAGCGAGTAACGCTCGCCATCAAGTTCGAAAGCGCTTTTCGCGATGCGGTTAGCATAACGGCCGACAGACGCGCCAAGATAGGCGGACTGATTGACATACTGCTCAGGCGACGCGCAGCCAAGCAGGGTTTCACGTACGCTGCCATCAGGCATTGGTACGCGAGCGGATAGCAAAGTGGCACCCCAGTCCATTAACGTAACCACCATTCCTGCGCTGTTGCGCAGGGTTAACAGGCGATACGGCAGGCCATCCGGGGCAAGGGTTGGCGTTTCGTTTAGCACTGTCCTGCTCCTTGTGATGCTTTACACACGTAGAAAGTTTCTTTAATACCTGTTTTCGCTTCGTACTGTTTTTCCACCGCCTGCTGGACGGCAGGGACGAGCTCTTCCGGCATCAGGGCAACAATGCAGCCACCGAAGCCGCCGCCGGTCATGCGCACGCCGCCTTTATCGCCAATCGTGGCTTTGACGATGTCCACCAGGGTATCGATTTGCGGAACGGTGATTTCAAAATCGTCGCGCATGGAGGCGTGAGATTCTGCCATCAGTTCACCCATACGTTTCAGGTCACCTTTCGCCAGCGCGGACGCCGCTTCAACGGTACGGGCATTTTCCGTCAGCACATGACGAACGCGTTTCGCCACTACCGGATCCAGTTCGTGCGCCACTTTATTGAACTCGTTGAGCGAAACGTCACGCAGCGCAGGTTGCTGGAAGAAACGTGCGCCTGTTTCACACTGCTCGCGGCGGGTGTTGTACTCGCTGCCCACCAGCGTGCGTTTAAAGTTGCTGTTAATAATTACCACAGCTGCGCCTTTTGGCAAGGGAACGGCTTTGGTGCCCAGAGAGCGGCAGTCGATAAGCAAGGCATGCTCTTTTTTACCCAGCGCAGAGATCAGCTGGTCCATGATGCCGCAGTTACAGCCCACAAACTGGTTTTCCGCTTCCTGACCATTCAGGGCGATTTGTGCCCCGTCCAGCGGCAGATGATAAAGCTGCTGGAAGACGGTACCCACGGCGACTTCCAGCGACGCGGACGAGCTTAACCCGGCGCCCTGAGGCACGTTTCCGCTGATGACCAGATCAGCGCCGCCCACGTTTTTATTACGTTTCTGCAGGTGTTTTACCACGCCGCGCACGTAGTTAGACCATTGCTGGCTGTCGTGGGTAACGATGGGGGCATCGAGGGAAAACTCATCCGTCTCATTGTTGTAATCCGCTGCAATAACGCGGACTTTGCGATCATCGCGCTTAGCGCAGCTAATGACCGTCTGGTAATCAATGGCACACGGCAGAACGAAACCATCGTTATAGTCGGTATGTTCACCAATCAGGTTCACGCGGCCAGGCGCCTGAATGACATGGGTGGCAGGGTAGCCAAATTTCTCAGCAAACAGGGATTGTGTTTTATCTTTCAGACTCATTTTTTAGACTCCTGATTCGCGATAATGGACGTCACTCACAGCACGCAGGCGTTCTGCAGCCTGTTCTGCCGTCAGGTCACGCTGGGTTTCTGCCAGCATTTCATAGCCCACCATGAATTTACGTACCGTCGCAGAGCGCAGCAGCGGCGGATAGAAATGGGCATGTAACTGCCAGTGTTGATTCTCTTCACCGTTAAATGGAGCGCCATGCCAGCCCATTGAGTAGGGGAAGGAGCACTGGAACAGGTTGTCATAACGGCTGGTCAGTTTCTTCAGTGCCAGGGCGAGGTCATCGCGCTGTGCGTCGCTCAGATCGGTGATGCGCATAACCTGTGCTTTTGGCAGAAGCAGCGTCTCAAATGGCCATGCTGCCCAGTAAGGTACGACGGCCAGCCAATGCTCGGTTTCCACCACCGTTCGGCTGCCATCGGCCAGTTCACGACGGGTGTAATCCACCAGCATCGGCGATCCGTTTTCCGCGAAATAGGCTTTTTGCAGACGGTCTTCACGCTCGGCTTCGTTTGGCAGAAAACTGTTGGCCCAGATCTGACCGTGCGGGTGCGGGTTAGAGCAGCCCATTGCCGCGCCCTTGTTTTCGAACACTTGTACCCACGGGTAGGTCTGACCCAGCTCAGCAGTTTGCGTCTGCCAGGTGCTGACGACCTCTTTCAGCGCGTCAACACTCAGCTCCGGCAGCGTTTTGCTGTGGTCGGGCGAGAAACAGATAACACGGCTGGTGCCGCGCGCGCTTTGACAGCGCATCAGCGGGTCCTGGCTATCCGGCGCGTCGGGCGTGTCGGTCATCAGGGCGGCAAAATCGTTGGTGAAAACGAAGGTGCCTTTGTAGTCCGGGTTTTTATCGCCCGTCACACGCGTGTTGCCCGGACACAGGAAGCAGTCCGGGTCGTGCTGGGGAAGCGTCTGTTTTGCAGGCGTCTCTTGCGCCCCCTGCCAGGGGCGCTTGGCGCGATGCGGAGAAACCAAAATCCATTGCCCGCTTAGCGGGTTAAAACGACGATGCGGATGATCGACGGGATTGAACGAAGTCATGACGGATCCTTAGTCCGGATAACCTTGTGGATGGCGAGACTGCCAGTGCCAGGTATCCTGTGCCATTTCATCAAGCGTGCGGGTGACACGCCAGTTAAGCTCTTTATCGGCTTTGGAGGCATCGGCCCAGTAAGCCGGGAGGTCGCCTTCACGGCGCGGTGCGAAGTGATAATTCACAGGCTTACCGCAGGCCTTACTGAAGGCATTCACGACGTCCAGCACGCTGCTGCCGATCCCGGCGCCGAGGTTGTAAATATGCACGCCTGGCTTATTGGCCAGCTGCTGCATTGCCGCCACGTGGCCGTCGGCCAGATCCATGACGTGGATATAATCACGCACACCGGTACCGTCTTCGGTTGGATAATCATTACCGAAAATAGCCAGAGACTCACGGCGGCCAACGGCCACCTGGGCGATGTACGGCATCAGGTTATTCGGGATGCCCTGTGGATCTTCACCCATATCGCCTGACGGATGGGCGCCAACCGGGTTGAAGTAGCGCAGCAAGGCGATGCTCCATTCAGGCTGTGCTTTTTGCAGATCGGTGAGGATCTGCTCCACCATCAGTTTGCTTTTGCCATACGGGCTTTGCGGCGTACCGGTCGGGAAGCTTTCAACGTAAGGGATTTTTGGCTGATCGCCGTAGACGGTTGCGGAAGAGCTGAAGATAAAGTTTTTGACGTTCGCTGCGCGCATGGCGGAGATCAAACGCAGGGTACCGTTGACGTTGTTGTCGTAATACTCCAGCGGTTTCGCGACGGATTCACCCACCGCTTTCAGGCCGGCGAAATGGATCACCGTCTCAATGGCATGGTCGTGAAGGATCTCGGTCATCAACGCTTCATTGCGGATGTCGCCTTCCACGAAGGTTGGTTGTTTACCGCCAAGACGTTCAATCACAGGCAGCACGCTGCGCTTACTATTGCACAGGTTGTCGAGGATGATGACATCATGACCGTTTTGCAGCAGCTGCACGCAGGTATGACTACCAATGTAACCGCTACCACCTGTTACCAGAACTCGCATATTTCGCTCCATTGGGCTTATGGTATGTAATAACCATAGCATAACAGAGACGCGAAAAGTGTGACATGGGATAAAATAGTGGAATCGTTTACACTGCTTTTAAAATCCGTTTTTTGGCGGCAATGCGACATTGTAGATCAAAGGGATAGGGAAGTCTTTGTGCAGGTTATCCGAAAAAACGGAGGGGCAGAGCCCTCCGGGTTAATCGATTTTGCTCAGCAGGTACTGATAGCGTTCACCGTCGGGCACAAACTCGAGGCGGTGCGTAATGCAGGACGGGGCATCTTCGGCATGATGGGAAACGAACAGCAGCTGCGTTTCGCCTTCGCTAATCAGGACATCCACAAAACGGCGGATCAGCTGGCGGTTTAATGGATCCAGCCCCTGTAGCGGTTCGTCGAGGATCAGAAGGGTCGGGTGTTTCACCAGCGCGCGAACGATCAGCGCCAGACGCTGCTGTCCCCACGAAAGGCTATGAAACGGCGCGTCAGCGACCCGGTTATCCATCCCCAGAATATCCAGCCACTGCTGGGCCAGCTTATGCTGTTTGTCCGAGACCGCTTGATAAATGCCGATGGAATCAAAATACCCGGACAGGATCACATTGCGCACCGTGGTGCTGACCCGGTAATCCAGATGCAGGCTGCTGCTGACATAGCCGATATGCTTTTTGATATCCCAGATCGTTTCACCGCTTCCGCGGCGGCGGCCAAACAGGGTGAGATCGTTACTGTAGCCCTGAGGGTGATCGCCGGTGATCAGGCTCAGCAGCGTTGATTTTCCCGCGCCGTTGGGGCCCACAATTTGCCAGTGTTCACCCGGGTTGACCGTCCAGCTGAGATGATTAAGGATCGGTCGATCGTCATACGCTACCACGCCATCACGCAGCACGATGCGCGGCTGGTGGGGATCTAACGCGTGGCGGGCAGAAGGTGCGTCTGGTTCCGGCAGCGTGATGCCGTCCAGGTTTTCACTGTGCGCCAGTTGGGCAATTAACGCCTGCTTAAGTAACGCCGATTTTTCACCGGTTTCGGTCAGGTTGCAGTCAGCGAGCACGCCGGCGTTCTGAATAAACTCAGGAATTTCATCAAAACGGTTAAGCACCAGTACCAGCGTATAGCCCTGCTGGTTAAGCGAGCCGAGCAGGGTGGCCAGCTGTGCGCGGGACTGCACGTCGAGACCGTCGAACGGTTCATCCAGAATCAACAGTTCCGGCTCGCTCATCAGCGCCTGACACAGCAGCGTTTTCCGGGTCTCACCGGTCGAAAGGTATTTAAAGCGCCGGTTCAGCAGGGAGGTGATGCCAAACTGTTCTGCCAGATACGCACAACGGGCAGGATTGTTGACCTCATCCTGAATGATGTCTGCCGTCGTGCGGCCCGTATCCTCTTCGCCCGGGCTGAGTAAATCGGTGTTATTGCGCTGCCATTCATCGCTCACCAGCTTTTGCAGCTGCTCGAATGACAGGCGCGTCAGGCGCGTAAAGTTACACTGGTATTCACCTTTAAGGTGCGCGAGCTCTCCGCTCAGCGCACGGGCCAGCGCTGATTTCCCGCTTCCGTTTGTACCGACAAACGCCCAGCTTTCACCGGCGCGTATTGTTAAATCAGAAATCGTCAGCGTTCGGGTGTCGCTAAGACGAAACGTGCCTTGCGAAATATGCAATGATGACATGACTTATCCCATTATTTGCAGCAACAGTTGTCAGGGATACTCACTGTCGACACGCTTGTCAATGTGCTCAGCACAATGTGGCGATAATCACCCGGTCGGCGTTGAAATATGCGGTCACCACAGCACCTTCTTCTAATTCTGCGGCGTCGCTGAGGGGAAGGGTTGCGCAGAGTTCTTGCCCGTCCGGCAGGGTCATCAGTACTTCACACTGCTCTTCACCGCGTTCAACGTGGCGGATGGCACCGCGTAGCTGGTTATCAGCGGCTTTTGCTTTTTCGGCATCGGCAGTGATATTCACCCACGGCGCTTTCAGTAACACCAGCACCTCTTTACCTTCATTCAGCGCCAGTCGGTCTGCGCTTTGTGCGGTAATCGCGGCTTTCAGACGGGTTGTTCCATCGGCAAGCAGGATCTCAATATGACGCTGCACCTGGGCGTTATCGCCCGCCATCACCGTACCAAACCACTGGTTACGGGCGCTGGTTTGCAGCGAAAAGCGGGAAATGGCAGCCAGCAGGCTGTCCAGCGGGAGATTATCGTCGTCACTTAACACATCAAATGCTTTTTGCTGGATCTGCGCCAGCAGATCATACAGCTGAACCAGGCGCTGGCCGTAACGTGTCAGGATCGCACCTCCACCGCCTTTGCCGCCCGTGGCCCGGTCAACCAGCGTTTGCTCGCTCAGGGTGTTCATGTCGTTGATGGCATCCCAGGCGCTTTTATAGCTAATGCCAGCGTTCTTAGCCCCCTGGCTTATTGAACCGGTTTGTTCTATTTGTTTAAGCAGGGCGATACGTCGCGGATCGGCGAAAAGCTTCTGCTGTAGTCGTAGAGTGAGGAGAATTTCGGCCTGCATAACACTGTCCTGGCAAAAAGTGCATTGTGACCCAAATGGCGAAGGTCGCAAAGGGCACCGCACAAAAGGGGATGTTTTTCTCACTTTTCAGGGTAGAATAAGCCATTCACAATATCTGGAGAAAACCATGTTGGAATTGTTGAAAAGTCTGGTATTCGCCGTGATCATGGTACCAGTAGTGATGGCCGTTATCCTCGGTGCCATCTACGGCCTGGGTGAAGTGTTCAACGTATTTTCGAACATTGGTCACAGAGACCAGGCTAAAAAGCAGCATTAATTTCCCCCCGAAACGCCCGGCTTGCCCGGGCGTTTTGCTCTCAAGTATTTCCCTTTCTCGCCGATATTATTTAAAGCATCAGCTTGCTGTACCCCTTGAGCGGTACGATTTAACGCTGGGATCTCCCCGGAGTTACCGTTATATTAGTGTGTATATAACGATACTCACAGGAGCTACAAATGGCACGTACATGGGTACGCCTTTTCGCAGGGGCAACGCTGACACTTTCGCTGAGCGGACACGCGCTGGCTAACGAGGGTAAAATTACCGTCTTTGCGGCGGCGTCGTTGACCAACGCGATGCAGGATATTGCGACAGCGTATAAAGAAGAGAAGAACGTCGAGGTGGTCTCCTCTTTTGCTTCTTCATCGACGCTGGCACGTCAGATTGAAGCGGGAGCGCCGGCCGATCTGTTCATCTCTGCAGACCAGAAGTGGATGGATTACGCGGCTGAAAAGAAATCGATTGATGCGACAACCCGCGAAACATTGCTGGGGAATAGCCTCGTCGTGGTGGCGCCGAAAGCCAGTCAGCAAGGCGAAATCACTATCAACAACGAGACCCCCTGGACCCGGTTGCTGAACGGAGGACGCCTGGCCGTTGGCGATCCGGAGCATGTACCGGCGGGGATCTACGCCAAAGAAGCATTGCAAAAACTGGGTGCCTGGGAGACGTTATCGCCCACACTGGCTCCGGCTGAAGATGTGCGCGGTGCTCTGGCGCTGGTTGAACGTAATGAAGCGCCGCTGGGGATAGTCTACGGGTCGGATGCCGTCGCCAGTAAAGGGGTGAAAGTGGTTGGTACGTTCCCGGAAGACTCCCACAAGAAAGTGGAATATCCTGTTGCGATTGTTGATGGACATAAAAATGCGACCGTGACGGCCTTCAGTGAATACCTGAAAGGACCCGAAGCGTCCGCAATCTTTAAACGTTACGGATTTACGACTCACTAATGATATTGACCGATCCTGAATGGCAGGCTGTCCTGCTGAGCCTGAAAGTCTCTTCCCTGGCGGTTGCGCTGAGTTTGCCCTTTGGGATCTTCTTTGCCTGGTTACTGGTTCGCTGTAAGTTTCCCGGCAAAGCCCTGCTGGATAGCGTTCTTCATCTTCCCCTCGTGTTGCCACCGGTGGTGGTTGGCTACCTGCTGCTGGTGTCGATGGGGCGGCGCGGTTTCATTGGCGAATGGTTATATGACTGGTTTGGGCTGACGTTTGCGTTTAGCTGGCGAGGGGCGGTACTGGCGGCGGCGGTGATGTCATTCCCGCTGATGGTCAGGGCCATTCGCCTGGCGCTGGAAGGGGTTGATATCAAACTGGAACAGGCTGCCCGCACGCTGGGTGCCGGGCGCTGGCGCGTCTTTTTCACCATCACGCTCCCGCTTACGCTGCCGGGCATTATTGTCGGCACGGTACTGGCGTTCGCCCGCTCGCTGGGTGAGTTTGGTGCCACGATTACCTTTGTGTCGAATATCCCCGGTGAGACGCGAACGATCCCGTCAGCAATGTACACCCTGATCCAGACGCCGGGTGGAGAAGGTGCCGCGGCGCGGCTGTGCATCATCTCAATTGTGCTGGCGCTGGTCTCGCTGCTGGTTTCGGAATGGCTGGCGCGACTCAGTCGCGAGCGGATGGGGAAATAGTCATGCTCGAACTTCAGTTCACCCAGACGCTGGGAAATCATACCCTGACCCTTAACGAGACGCTGCCTGCGAGCGGCATTACCGCCATCTTTGGCGTATCAGGTGCAGGGAAAACCTCATTGATCAATGCCATCAGCGGGCTGACGCGACCGCAGTCCGGACGGATTGTGCTCAACGATCGCGTCTTAAATGACGTTGAGAACAAAATTTATCTGGCACCGGATAAGCGGCGAATTGGTTATGTTTTTCAGGATGCGCGATTATTTCCGCATTACAGCGTGCGCGGTAATCTTCGCTACGGCATGGCCAAAAGCATGGCCGCGCAATTTGATAAGCTGGTGGCGCTGCTGGGCATTGAGTCACTGCTGGACCGGCTCCCTTCATCGCTTTCTGGTGGTGAAAAACAGCGCGTGGCGATAGGCCGCGCGTTGCTCACCGCGCCAGAACTGCTGTTGCTCGACGAACCGCTGGCCTCGCTGGATATTCCGCGAAAACGTGAACTGCTGCCCTATCTTCAGCGACTGGCGCGTGAAATCAATATCCCGATGCTCTACGTCAGCCATTCGCTGGATGAGATCCTGCATCTGGCCGATAAAGTGCTGGTACTGGAAGAGGGCAGCGTTAAGGCATTCGGTAATCTGGAAGAGGTGTGGGGCAGCAGCGTGATGCACCCGTGGTTACCGAAGGAGCAGCAGAGCAGCATCCTTAAGGTGAGCGTGCTGGAACATCACCCGCATTATGCGATGACCGCACTGGCGCTGGGCGACCAGCATTTGTGGGTCAACAAAATCGACAAACCGCTGCAGTCTGCGTTGCGTATACGCATTCAGGCTTCAGATGTCTCTCTGGTGCTGCAAGCACCGCTGCAGACCAGTATTCGCAATATCCTGCGCGCGAAAGTGGCGGAGTGTTTTGATGATAACGGACAGGTTGAGGTAAAGCTCGAGGTGGGCAGCAAGACGCTCTGGGCGCGCATCAGTCCGTGGGCCAGAGATGAGTTAGGGATCAAGTCTGGCCTGTGGCTTTACGCGCAAATCAAGAGCGTCTCCATCACCACCTGATTACAGCAGGTGGGTATAAATATACTGCGCGATGCTGTCGGTGGTGTTATCACCAATCACGACGTTAGCACGCGCTTTTACCGCATCGTCGGCGTTGCCCATTGCCACGCCTGTACCGGCGGCCTCCAGCATGCTGATGTCGTTGTAGTTATCGCCAAAGGCAATCACATCCTGCATTGACCCGCCCTGAGACTCCACGAACTGTGTCAGACGTTTGCCTTTGCTGTTACCTTTGCGGGCGATATCGACCTGGTCGTGCCAGGACCACTCGCACTCCAGACCCAGCGTTTGTTCAACGTGCGTCGCGAAGGCATTCAGTTTGGTGGTATCTTCATCCGTCAGCGCAAATTTCCAGATAGCATCGACATCCTGAGCCGCCTGGCGCAGGGAGGAAACCTGGGTAAAGACCGGACGCTGCGCTTCAGGCAGAGACAATGCCCAGTTGCTGGTGCGGATCACGTGGCCTGTCGGACGTTCATACACCATTGCGTTATCCACATACATCAGGCCGTGAATGGCATGCTCATCAAGCAGATCAATCAATTGCAGCGCCTGAGGCACGGGCAGCGGATCGGATTCTAAAACCTTTTTTGCCTGATAATCATACAAATAAGTGCCATTACAACAAATTGCAGGTGTATCTAACGCCAGTGCCTGATAAAAAGGATGAATGGCAACGTGATGTCGACCCGTTACGATAAGGAGTTGATATCCCACTTCCTGCGCGCGTTTGAGTGCTTCAAGGGAAGAGGGGAGAAGGGTTTTCTGCGGAGTAAGTAAGGTACCGTCTAAATCCAGAGCTATTACACGCGAGGTCATTTGTTTTTCCGGGTTAATATTGAATTTACGTTCTGAAGGGATGGTACACCGAGAGGCAAAGGCTTCAAAATTCCCGATGACAATTCAGCATTCACCGTCAAAAGTTAACTACTTTCATGCGCAGTGAGGAGTGAATATTCATGAAACAAACCGTTTATACCGCCAGTCCTGAAAGCCAGCAGATCCACGTCTGGCGTTTAAATACCGAGGGTACCCTCACGCTGGTTCAGGTTGTTGATGTGCCAGGTCAGGTGCAGCCGATGGTTATCAGCCCGGATAAACGTTTCTTGTACGTGGGTGTGCGCCCGGAGTTTCGCGTGCTGGCCTACCGCATCTCGCCGGACGACGGCGCACTGACTTACACTGCGGAAGCACCTTTACCGGGCAGCCCAACGCATATCTCCACCGATCGCAAAGGCAACTTCATCTTCAGCGGCTCTTACAATGCCGGCTGTGTCAGCGTAACGCGCCTGGAAGCGGGCCTACCGGTTGAAACCGTGGAGGTGGTTGACGGGCTGGAAGGTTGCCACTCGGCGAATATTTCTCCGGATAACCGTACGCTGTGGGTCCCTGCGCTGAAACAGGATCGTATCTGCCTGTTTACCCTGAGCGACGACGGTCACCTGGTGGCGCAGAATCCTGCAGAAGTGACCACCGTTGAGGGCGCGGGCCCGCGCCATCTGGTGTTCCACCCGAACCAGCAGTACGCCTATGTGGTGAACGAGCTGAACAGTTCTGTGGACGTATGGGAACTGAAAGATCCTAACGGCAAGATTGAGTGCGTGCAGACGCTGGATATGATGCCGTCTGACTTCTCTGACACCCGCTGGGCGGCTGATATTCACATCACACCGGATGGGCGTCATCTGTATGCCTGCGACCGTACCTCCAGCCTGATTACGGTATTCAGCGTTTCTGAAGACGGTAGCGTGCTGGCGATTGAAGGTTTCCAGCCTACCGAAACCCAGCCACGCGGGTTTAATATCGATCACAGCGGTAAATACCTGATTGCGGCGGGGCAAAAATCCCACCACATCGCGCTGTACGAAATCAAAGGTGCGCAGGGGCTGCTGGAAGAGAAAGGGCGTTACGCCGTCGGCCAGGGGCCAATGTGGGTGGTGGTAAACGCACACTAAAAGGCTTAAAACAAAAAACCTCGCAAATGCGAGGTTTTTTTATGCCCGGTGGGCGCCGGGCGAGTACAGCAAAAGACATCAACGCATTCTTTTATTGCTTAGGCTCAGCAACCACTTTGCTACCCAGACCGCGGTTGTTGTATTCCCACATGCGGTTGAAGTTAGCGTCATTCAGGTTGCGCTGCACGTTACCTTTATCATCCACGCTACCGGTATTGCCGGAGAAAGGACGTTTGGAGATAGCGGCATCGGCCCATGGCTTAGCCAAGTTGAAACCTTCGTTGATCACGCTGTCACGAATAACAACCTGACCGTTGGTGGCAGAGTCCACATCCAGCGAGCGGCCCAGCTGCGCGACGCCGTCACCGGACGCGTTAAAGCGGCTGTTAACGGCCAGGAAGCCGTAGAACAGGTTGGATTGCGTGGCCGGGGCAAACACATAACCTTCCTGCTGAGTGCGTGAATTCACCACGCGGAAATCGGTGTTCTCAAACACCACCGCGCCGCGACCGGAGACCAGATCCACGTCACCTTCAACGTAGCTGTTAGTGACCAGCGTACGGGTCAGACGGTTATTCTGCAGCGTGTTCTGAACACCGCTGTTCGTCACGAAGAAGGTGTTCTGACGGCCGAGAATATTCACGTTGTTGATCTGCACTTTATCGCCATCGCTACGCAGTGCAACGGCCTGGTGGTTACCGGCATCAACGCTATCGCCCAGGGTATTCTGAATGGTCAGGTTCTGCAGCTGCAGGCCATTATTCTGCGACCAGACGACCGCAGAACACATCACGCCGATGGTAGCTGCACGCTTGCTCTGGCAGTTGTCAAACATGTACCACGCCGGTTTGCCTGGCATGTATTTACCCGCCGGGTTGACCAGGCGACGCCAGGTGTTGCTGTCGATTTCAGAATCAATCGCCAGACCAATTTTCACGTCGACCGCTTTCTCGCCTGTCCCGTAAAGGGTAATGCTGCCCGGTGCTGCCGGAACGTAAACGGTGCCTTCATATTCCCCAGGCAGGATCGCGATGTACTGGCGAGAGGCGCTGTGTTTGGTGATAGCCGCGTCAACCGCAGCCTGAATCGTCGTGTGGGTCACGCCCTGCGTGCCTGCCGGACCGACAACGAAGTCAGGTTGTTTCGGCAGGTTAATAGAAGACGGTGTCCA
The DNA here is from genome assembly GCF_049913205.1 of Enterobacter sp. R-25. Taxonomy (NCBI): domain Bacteria; kingdom Pseudomonadati; phylum Pseudomonadota; class Gammaproteobacteria; order Enterobacterales; family Enterobacteriaceae; genus Enterobacter; species Enterobacter sp. R-25. The sequence continues at coordinate 1,389,316 of NZ_CP183982.1, forward strand.
CGGCGCAGCGTTAGGGTCCATCGCCGAGAAGTAGTGTGCACGGTCAAAGTTCTTCGCTTCATCAGCGGACAAAATCGGGCGAGAGGCGGTACCCGGTGCAACCTGCTCAGAAGGCTGCTGGTCCGGTGGGGTAGAACTGCATGCGGATAATGTCACGCCAAAGGCGAGCGCTAACGCCAGACGGGAAATCCTGGAAATGTTCAAGGTAAAGCTCCTGGGTATGCAAGTCTTAACGGGATAGACGAAATAGCCTGCTTTTTTATACTAAGTTGAGCGAAACGGGAAGATAAAAAGGGTAAAAGATGCATTTTTTACCCGCGGGAGGCGGGAAAGTCATCACAAATAAATAACATTTTCCGCCAGAGCGGTTGACAGCAGGGGGCAGATGAAAATAAATGTCTATACAACCCATGACAAGTGGAATGCCCATGCAGCAGCTTCATCCCGACGATGTAATATGGCGCAATGCGCGACTGGCGACAATGATCCCGGACGACAGCACGCCTTATGGCCTGAAAGCGCAGCACGCCCTGGTGGTGCGCGGACAGACGATTCTGGCCGTCATTCCCGAATCTGACATCCCTTCCGGCCACCGTCACTGTGTCGATCTGCACGGTCGTCTGGTCACGCCCGGGCTGATTGACTGCCATACCCACCTGGTGTTCGGTGGCGATCGTGCGGCAGAGTGGGAGCAGCGTCTGAACGGCGTCTCTTATCAAACCATCAGCGCGCAGGGCGGCGGGATTAACGCGACCGTGACGGCGACGCGGAGCAGTTCGCCCGAGACCCTGCTCAGGCTGGCGCAACAGCGTCTGCAGCGGCTGATCGATGAAGGGGTGACCACGGTTGAAATCAAGTCGGGATATGGTCTCAACGCCGAAGCGGAAGAGAAGATGCTGCAGGTCGCCCGCCAGCTGGGCCAGAACAATCCGGTAGAGATCAGCCCAACGCTTCTGGCTGCGCATGCGGTTCCGGCGGAATACCGCCATGACGCGGACGCGTATCTCACCAGGGTGTGCGAGCAGATGATGCCCACGCTGTGGCAAAAAGGCTTATTCGAAGCCGTGGATGTGTTTTGCGAAAATGTCGGCTTCACGCCAGCGCAAACCGAGCGGCTTTTCCGCGCTGCCACGGCCCTGGGGATTCCGGTCAAAGGACACGTGGAACAGCTTTCAAATCTTGGCGGCGCGGCGCTGGTCAGCCGCTTTAAGGGGCTTTCCGCCGATCATATTGAATATCTCGACGACGCCGGTGTTCAGGCGATGGCGCACAACGGCACGGTTGCGGTATTACTGCCGGGGGCATTCTATTTTCTTCAGGAGCGCCAGCGTCCGCCGGTTGAACAGCTCAGAAAAGAGGGCGTTCCCATGGCTGTCGCCACCGACTATAACCCCGGCACCAGCCCGTTCGCGAGTATTCATCTCGCGATGAATATGGCCTGCGTGCAGTTTGGCCTGACGCCTGAAGAGGCCTGGGCTGGCGTGACGCGACATGCTGCCCAGGCGCTGGGACGCGGGGCCACGCACGGGCAGCTGCAGGCTGGATTCGTGGCTGACTTTGTCGTCTGGGATGCACATCACCCGGTCGAAATGGTCTACGAGCCGGGACGCAATCCGTTGTATCAACGTATTTTCCGTGGGGAGAGCGTATGAGACTCTGGCGGCCGGTTGCCGAGACCGTCTGGCAGGGGCGTGACGACAGCGCCGAGGCCAGTAATGCAAAACGTATTTTTCAGACCCTACGACAGATGCCGGTATTTACCCCTCAGTCGTCCGGCATCGCTTTGATAGGGTTTGAATGTGATGAAGGGGTAAAACGCAATCAGGGCAGGCCCGGCGCCGTACAGGCCCCGGAGGTGCTTCGCAAAGCGCTGGCGAACATGGCAAGTCATCATGGACATGACCGGCTGGTGGATATGGGGTCGGTGTATGTCGAGGGCGATAACCTGGAAGCGGCTCAGCGGGCGTTAAGCGATGCCGTGCAGGCCTGCCAGCAGTCCGGCATGCGTACGCTGGTTTTTGGCGGGGGACACGAGACCGCCTGGGCGCATGGCCGCGGGGTTCTGGATGCTTTCCCGAACGCGCGCGTGGTGGTGATAAATCTGGATGCACACCTTGACCTGCGCAAGGCGGACCGCGCGACCTCCGGCACGCCGTTTCGTCAGCTGGCACACTACTGTGCGGAACAGGCGCGCGATTTTCAGTATGCCTGCCTGGGCGTCAGCCGGGCGGCGAACACGCAGGCGCTGTGGGATGAAGCTGAGCGACTAAACGTCACGCTGGTGGAAGACCTTCATTTCAGGCGAGATGCGTTATCGGCTCTGGACAAGGTCCTGGCCCAGGCCGACCGCGTTTACCTCACCATTGACCTCGATGTTTTGCCTGCTGGCGAAATGCCAGCCGTCTCAGCGCCCGCGGCGTTAGGGGTACCCGCGCTGGATCTTCTGCCGGTGATTGAACACATCTGCCGCAGTGGAAAACTGCAGGCTGCCGATCTGGTAGAATTTAACCCGCAGTACGATCGGGACGGACAGGGGGCAAAGCTTGCCGCCCGTCTGGCCTGGCAAATTGCTCACTGGTGGGCATAACAACGTTTAAGGAGTCAGAATGTTTTCACGCTCACCCCTGTCGCAGTCCAGCCCTCCCGCGCCTTTCTACGAAAAGGTGAAGCAGGCCATCAGCGAAAAAATCGCAACCGGCGTCTGGCGGCCGCACGATCGCATTCCGTCCGAGGCCGAACTGGTCGCACAGTTTGGTTTTAGCCGAATGACCATTAACCGGGCGCTGCGCGAGCTGACCGATGAGGGCCTTCTGGTGCGTCTGCAGGGGGTCGGAACCTTCGTTGCGGAGCCGAAAGGGCAATCGGCACTGTTTGAGATCAGAAGTATTGCCGATGAGATAGCCTCGCGAAACCATCAGCATCACTGTGAAGTGCTGGTGCTCGAAGAGACACAGGCCAGCGCCGAGCAGGCCGTGGAGCTGAATGTCAAAGAGGGAAGCCGCATCTTTCATTCCGTGATGGTGCATTATGAAAACGACATCCCGGTGCAGATTGAAGATCGCTGTGTGAACGCCGGTCGGGTGCCCGAGTACCTGGATCAGGATTACACCCAGACCACGCCGCATGCCTATCTTTCGCTCATCGCGCCGCTGACGGAAGGGGAGCACATCGTGGAAGCGGTTCGCGCTACGCCGCAGGAGTGCGAACTGTTGCGGATCAAAGAGCACGATCCTTGCCTGCTCATTCGTCGCCGTACCTGGTCTTCGTCGCATATTGTGTCGCATGCCAGACTGCTGTTCCCGGGAAATCGATACCGGTTGCAGGGCCATTTCATGTCGTAAGGGTCATACGTTTTAAAAGCGTGATAGCTAACGCAATATAACAAAATTGTATCTTTTTTGTTAAATCTGACCTTGTGTGTGCTTGTCTATACAAGTATATCTGAATACATCATCTGTCCCGTATGAGGAGCACACAATGTCGTCAGGTAAATACCGCCAGCAGGATGTCCGCGCCGCGCGCGGCACCACACTTACCGCCAAAAGCTGGCTCACCGAAGCCCCGCTGCGCATGTTGATGAATAACCTCGATCCTGAGGTCGCGGAAAACCCCCACGAGCTGGTGGTGTATGGCGGCATAGGCCGCGCCGCGCGCAACTGGGAGTGCTATGACGCGATTGTTGAATCCCTGACTCATCTGGAACATGACGAAACCCTGCTGGTGCAATCCGGCAAACCGGTCGGCGTGTTCAAAACCCACAAGAATGCACCGCGCGTGCTGATCGCCAACTCTAACCTTGTCCCGCACTGGGCGACCTGGGAACACTTTAACGAGCTGGACGCCAAAGGGCTGGCGATGTATGGCCAGATGACGGCGGGAAGCTGGATCTACATCGGCAGTCAGGGGATTGTGCAGGGCACCTACGAAACTTTCGTGGAAGCCGGTCGTCAGCACTATAACGGTTCGCTGAAAGGTCGCTGGGTACTGACCGCCGGTCTGGGGGGAATGGGGGGCGCACAGCCGCTGGCCGCGACCCTTGCCGGTGCCTGCTCCCTGAACATCGAATGTCAGCAGAGCCGCATTGATTTCCGACTGCGTACCCGTTACGTCGATGAACAGGCTGAAAACCTGGATGACGCGCTGGCACGCATCAAAAAATACACGTCAGAAGGCAAAGCGATGTCGATTGCGCTCTGCGGCAACGCGGCTGACATTCTCCCTGAACTGGTGGCCCGTGGCGTACGCCCGGATCTCGTCACCGACCAGACCAGCGCACACGACCCCCTTCACGGCTATCTGCCATCGGGCTGGACGTGGGAAGCGTACCAGCAAAACGCCGAAAGTGACCCGGAAGGCACGGTGCTCGCCGCTAAACGTTCCATGGCGGAGCACGTGAACGCCATGCTGGCCTTTAGCCAGATGGGTATTCCGACATTTGATTACGGCAACAATATTCGCCAGATGGCGAAAGAGATGGGCGTGAGTAACGCCTTCGACTTCCCGGGGTTTGTGCCTGCCTATATTCGCCCGCTGTTCTGTCGCGGTATTGGTCCGTTCCGCTGGGTGGCCCTGTCCGGCGACCCGGAAGATATCTACAAAACCGACGCCAAAGTGAAGGAGATCGTCGCCGACGACGAACATCTGCACCACTGGCTGGATATGGCTCGCGAGCGCATTAACTTCCAGGGCTTGCCGGCGCGGATCTGCTGGGTCGGGCTGGAGTGGCGACAAAAACTGGGTCTGGCCTTTAACGAAATGGTGCGCAGCGGTGAAGTCTCCGCGCCGATTGTTATCGGACGCGACCATCTCGACTCGGGCTCTGTTGCCAGCCCGAACCGTGAAACCGAAGCCATGCGCGACGGCTCCGATGCCGTCTCCGACTGGCCACTGTTGAATGCCTTACTGAATACCGCCAGCGGGGCGACCTGGGTATCGCTGCATCACGGCGGTGGCGTAGGAATGGGCTTCTCCCAGCACTCGGGAATGGTCATCGTGTGTGATGGTACGGATGAAGCGGCAGCGCGTATCGCTCGCGTGCTGCATAACGACCCGGCAACCGGCGTAATGCGCCACGCGGATGCCGGTTACGAGATTGCGATTGAATGTGCCAAAGAGCAGGGCCTGAACCTGCCGATGATCCCTGCCACACAAGGAAAGCATTAATGAACGCCTTAACCCTCACTCCCGGCTCACTGACGCTCAAACAGCTGCGTAACGTCTGGCGTCAACCGGTTACGCTCTCACTTGATGAAAGCGCCCACGCCGCGATTAACGACAGCGTTGCCTGCGTTGAAGCCATTATTGCCGAAGGACGTACCGCCTACGGCATCAACACCGGATTTGGTCTGCTGGCGCAGACGCGTATCGCCACGCACGATCTGGAAAATTTACAGCGCTCGCTGGTGCTTTCGCATGCGGCGGGTGTCGGTCAACCGCTGGATGATGACATTGTCCGCCTGATGATGGTGCTCAAAATCAACAGTCTGGCGCGTGGGTTCTCCGGAATTCGCCTCAGCGTGATCGATGCGCTGATGGCGCTGGTGAATGCGGAAGTCTATCCGTGGATCCCGGCAAAAGGTTCCGTCGGTGCATCCGGCGATCTTGCGCCGCTGGCTCATATGTCGCTGCTGCTGCTCGGTGAAGGTCAGGCTCGCTGGAAGGGCGAGTGGCTCCCGGCGAAAGAGGCGCTGAAAAAAGCCGGGTTAACCCCGATAACGCTGGCGGCGAAAGAAGGGCTGGCGCTGCTTAACGGGACCCAGGCCTCGACGGCGTTTGCGTTGCGTGGTCTGTTTGAAGCCGAGGATCTTTTCGCCTCCGCGGTCGTGTGCGGTGCGCTGACCACCGAGGCGGTGCTTGGCTCACGTCGTCCGTTTGACGCCCGTATCCACGAGGTGCGCGGCCAGCGCGGGCAGATTGACGCCGCGGCGATGTACCGTCACCTGCTGACCGAGACCAGCGATATTGCAGACTCTCACCATAACTGTGACAAGGTACAGGATCCCTATTCGCTTCGTTGTCAGCCCCAGGTGATGGGAGCCTGTCTGACGCAGTTGCGCCACGCGGCAGAAGTGCTGCTGGTGGAGGCGAATGCGGTGTCTGATAACCCGCTGGTGTTCGCTCAGGAAAACGAAGTGGTCTCCGGGGGAAATTTCCACGCCGAGCCTGTGGCGATGGTGGCGGATAATATCGCGCTGGCGATTGCGGAAGTGGGGGCCTTATCCGAACGTCGCATCGCGCTGATGATGGATAAACATATGTCCCAGCTGCCGCCGTTTCTGGTCCGCAACGGCGGGGTCAACTCCGGATTTATGATTGCCCAGGTGACGGCCGCGGCGCTGGCGAGCGAGAACAAGGCCCTGTCGCATCCGCACAGCGTGGACAGTCTGCCAACGTCAGCGAACCAGGAGGATCATGTCTCGATGGCCCCGGCCGCTGGACGTCGTCTGTGGGAGATGGCCGCCAACACCCGTGGCGTGCTGGCGGTGGAATGGCTGGCCGCATGTCAGGGCGTTGATCTGCGTGAAGGTCTGAAGTCCAGCCCGCTGCTGGAACAGGCGCGTCATCTGCTGCGTGAACAGGTCGCGCATTACGATGATGACCGTTTCTTTGCGCCGGATATTGATAAAGCGATCGCGCTGCTGGAGAAGGGAAGCCTGGTGGGCTTACTGCCTTCGGTGCTCTAAGATTTGCCCGGTGGCCCGGACACGTACAGGCCACCGGTTTTTTTACGAATACATCGCCGTGATCGATGCGCTGCCCAGCGAATGAAAATGGACGTTAAAGCCGACCATTGCGCCACTCGCGCCCTCATCCACCTCAATCTTGTCCACATCCAGCGCGTGAACCGTGAAGATATAGCGGTGCGTTTCCCCTTTTGGCGGCGCGGCGCCACCGTAACCCGCTTTGCCAAAATCGGTTCGGGTCTGGATAGCGCCTTCAGGCAGCGCCACCAGGTCAGAGCCGGAACCTTGCGGCAGAACGCGCGTATCCGCAGGCAGGTTCGCCACTATCCAGTGCCACCACCCTGAGCCTGTAGGGGCATCCGGGTCATAGCAGGTGACAACAAAGCTTTTGGTTCCCGCCGGAACATCGTCCCACGCCAGATGCGGAGAGATATTATCCCCCTGATAACCCATGCCGTTAAAAACGTGGCGTTCAGGCAGTTTTTCCCCGTCGCGCAGATCTTTACTGATGATTTTCATACGATTTACCTCGGTACCCGATTATGCAAAAAGTGTAATGCATAAACAGAGTACCGACGTTAACGCTCAGGGTTAAATCGCAAAATGTGCGGGAATGTTAACGGCGTCAACTACCGCAGCCGTTAACTGACGGAGCTGAGCCGGCGAGATAACATAAGGCGGCATCAGATAGATAAGCTTGCCGAAAGGACGCACCCACACTCCCCGTTCCACGAAGAAACGCTGCAGCGCCGCCATGTTAACCGGATGGGTGGTCTCAATCACGCCGATGGCACCCAGCACGCGCACATCCGCCACGAATTCAGCCGCTGACGCTGCGCTCAGCTCCTGGCGAAGCTGCGCTTCAATCGTCGCGACCTGCGTTTGCCACTCGCCGCTCTCGAGAATGGCCAGGCTTTCGCTCGCCACCGCGCAGGCCAGTGGGTTGCCCATAAACGTTGGGCCGTGCATAAAGCAGCCCGCGTCGCCGTCGCTGATGGTGTCGGCAACGTGGCGCGTTGTCAGCGTGGCGGACAACGTCATGGTGCCGCCGGTCAGCGCTTTACCCAGACACAGAATATCCGGTGCGATCCCCGCATGCTCGCAGGCGAACAGCTTGCCGGTGCGGCCAAAGCCGGTGGCGATCTCATCGGCAATCAGCAGAATGCCCTCGCGATCGCACATCTTACGAATGCGCGTCAGCCATGCCGGGTGGTACATCCGCATCCCGCCTGCACCCTGCACAACCGGCTCAAGAATAACGGCGGCAATCTCATGGCGGTGGGCAGCCATCAGCCGCGCAAAACCGACCATGTCCATTTCATCCCACTCCCCGTCAAAACGGCTTTGCGGTGCCGGGGCAAAGAGGTTCTCTGGCAGATAGCCCTTCCACAGGCTGTGCATGGAGTTATCCGGATCGCACACCGACATCGCGCCGAACGTGTCGCCGTGATAGCCGTTGCGGAAGGTGAGGAACCGCTGGCGGGTCTCACCTCTGGCGTGCCAGTACTGTAGCGCCATTTTCATCGCCACTTCCACAGCAACAGAGCCGGAATCTGCAAGGAAAACGCACTCCAGCGGGGTCGGGGTCATCGCGACCAGACGCCGGCACAGGTCAACCGCAGGCTGATGGGTGATACCGCCAAACATCACGTGCGACATCTGGTCAATCTGCGCTTTCATCGCCGCATTCAGACGCGGGTGGTTATACCCGTGAATAGCCGCCCACCAGGATGACATGCCGTCCACAAGCGACTCACCGCTGCTCAGGGTCAGTTCGCACCCGTGAGCCGAGGCGACCGGGTAAACGGGGAGGGGGCGGGTAGTGGAAGTGTATGGGTGCCAGATATGCTGCTTGTCGAAGGCGAGATCGTCCTGGGTCATAATCGACTTGTAAACCATTTTGAAAAGTTTTAGGTTTACGAGTATAAACCGATCTGAAAATTAACAAAACCCTTTGGAGAAGCCCCATGGCTCACCACGCACGCTGGACGATGTCGCAAGTTACTGAATTATTCAACAAACCTTTCCTTGAGCTGATGTTTGAAGCCCAACAGGTGCATCGTCAGCACTTCGATCCACGCCATGTGCAGGTCAGTACGCTGCTGTCGATCAAGACTGGCGCATGCCCAGAAGATTGCAAATACTGCCCGCAGAGTGCGCGCTATAAAACCGGGCTTGAATCTGAACGTCTGATGGAAGTGGAGCAGGTGCTTGACTCTGCCCGTAAGGCGAAAAATGCAGGCTCAACCCGATTCTGTATGGGCGCGGCATGGAAAAACCCGCACGATCGCGACATGCCGTATCTGGAGCAGATGGTGAAAGGGGTGAAAGAGATGGGGCTGGAAGCCTGCATGACCCTTGGCACGCTGAACGAAGAGCAGGCACAACGCCTTTCCGCGGCAGGGCTGGATTACTACAACCACAACCTCGACACCTCCCCTGAATTTTACGGCAATATCATCACCACGCGGACCTATCAGGAGCGTCTCGATACGCTGGATAAAGTGCGTGACGCCGGCATCAAAGTCTGTTCAGGCGGGATTGTGGGACTGGGCGAAACGGTGAAAGACCGTGCGGGTCTTCTGCTGCAGCTGGCGAACCTGCCCACGCCGCCGGAAAGCGTGCCGATCAACATGCTGGTGAAAGTTAAAGGTACGCCACTGGCGGATAACGAAGACGTGGATGCATTTGATTTTATCCGCACCATTGCGGTGGCGCGTATCATGATGCCGACCTCCTACGTGCGCCTCTCGGCGGGTCGTGAACAGATGAGCGAACAGACGCAGGCGATGTGCTTTATGGCCGGGGCCAATTCCATCTTCTACGGCTGCAAACTGCTGACCACCCCGAACCCGGAAGAGGACAAAGACGTCCAGTTGTTCCGCAAGCTGGGGCTGAACCCGCATCAGACAGACGTCCTGACGGGGGATAACGAGCAACAGCAGCAGCTGGAGCAGCAGATTTTCAACGCCGATACTGACCAGTTCTACAACGCGGCAACCGTATGACCTGGCAGGCACGTATCCATTCTGCGCTCGAAGAACGGCGGGCGGCAGATGCCTTTCGCGTTCGCAACGTGGTAGAAAACGGCGCAGGCCGTTTTCTCACCCGCGAGGGCCGGCAGTTTTGCAATTTCTCCAGCAATGATTATCTCGGGCTGAGCCAGCACCCGGCAATCGTCCGCGCCTGGCAGCAGGGGGCGGAGCGGTTTGGCGTCGGCAGCGGCGGCTCGGGGCATGTCAGCGGCTACACCACGGCGCATCAGGCGCTGGAGGAGGCCCTTGCCGACTGGCTGGGGTATCCGCGTGCGTTGCTGTTCATTTCAGGTTTTGCCGCCAACCAGGCGGTCATCACCGCGCTAATGGGCAAGGACGACCGCATTGTTGCCGACCGCTTAAGTCACGCCTCGCTGTTGGAAGCGGCAAGTTTAAGCCCTGCGCAGCTCCGCCGCTTTGCCCATAACGATGCGGCTCAGCTTGCTGGCCTGCTCGATAAGCCCTGCACCGGACAGCAGCTGGTGGTCACAGAAGGGGTGTTCAGCATGGACGGCGACAGTGCACCGCTGCGTCCGCTGCATGAGACGGCGCAGCGACAAAACGCCTGGCTGCTGGTTGATGATGCGCATGGTATTGGCGTGATGGGTGAGGAAGGGCGCGGTAGCATCCATCAGCAAAACGTGAAGCCGGAACTGCTGGTGGTGACTTTCGGGAAAGGTTTTGGCGTGAGCGGGGCGGCCGTGTTGTGCAGCGAGTCTGTCGCCGACTATCTGCTGCAGTTCGCCCGTCATCTCATTTACAGCACCAGTATGCCGCCCGCACAGGCCGTGGCGCTGTCTGCATCACTGGCGGTGATCCGCAGCGCTGAAGGCGCGGAACGACGGGCGCGTCTGGCGGAACATATCCGGCGTTTTCGCCAGGGGTTACGCCATCTCCCGTTCCAGAGCACCGATTCGCAGAGCGCAATCCAGCCGGTGATGGTGGGGGAAAACGGTCTGGCTCTCACGCTGGCGCAGACGCTTCGCGAGCGGGGGATATGGGTGACGGCTATTCGTCCACCAACCGTACCGCCCGGCACTGCCCGACTGCGTCTGACGCTCACGGCGGCGCACGAAGCAGAGGATATCGAGGCACTTCTGGAGGCGCTGCATGACACCCGTGAATAAACAGGCGATCGCGGCGGCATTTGGCCGGGCCGCGCGCAGCTATTCGCAGCACGATGAACTCCAGCGTCAGAGCGCGCAGGGTCTGCTTGCTTTACTCAACGAGACCCGGTTCCCTCAGGTGCTGGACGCCGGGTGTGGGCCGGGTGCCAATAGCCGACACTGGCGTGCGGCCGGCAGCGAGGTGACGGCTATCGATCTGTCGCCCGATATGCTCGAGGAGGCCCGTCAGCAGCAGGCCGCGCACCACTATCTGGTTGCCGATATTGAGTCCATTCCGCTGCCGGATGCGCGGTTTGATCTGGTCTGGAGCCATCTGGCGGTACAGTGGTGCAGTAGTCTCCCGCAGGCATTAAACGAGCTTTATCGCGTGGCACGCCCGGGCGGATGCGTGGCCTTCACCACGCTGCTGGAAAGCTCTTTACCGGAGCTCAATCAGGCGTGGAAAGCGGTGGATGAACAACCTCACGCTAACCGTTTTTTGCCGCACGAGCAGGTCATCCACGCGCTGGCGGGATGGCGCTATCGCTGTGCTGAGCAGACCATTACGCTGAATTTCGACGATGCCTTCAGCGCCATGCGCTCCCTGAAGGGCATTGGCGCGACCCATCTGCATGCGGGGCGTGAAAAGAAACCTCTTACCCGCGGCCAGTTACAGCGTCTGGAGCTGGCGTGGCCGCAGCAGCGGGGGCAGTTCCCGCTCTCATATCAACTTTTTCATGGGATTATTGAACGTGACTGAACGTTATTTTGTCACCGGAACAGATACCGAAGTGGGCAAGACGGTTGCCAGCTCAGCGCTGCTGCAGGCGGCGCGCATGCAGGGAAAAACCACCGCCGGATATAAACCTGTCGCCTCCGGCAGCGAGATGACGGCGCACGGGTTACGCAATACCGACGCGCTGGCGCTCCAGCGCAACAGCACGCTTGAACTTGCCTATTCAGCGGTGAATCCGTACACCTTTGCCGAGCCCACCTCGCCGCATATTATCAGCGCCGATGAAGGTCGCCCGATTGATTTTGCCGTGCTTTCTGCCGGGTTACGCGCCCTTGAACGCCAGGCTGACTGGGTGCTGGTGGAGGGCGCCGGTGGCTGGTTTACGCCACTTTCGGCGGACCAGACCTTTGCTGACTGGGTGCAAATCGAGCAGCTGCCGGTAATCCTGGTGGTAGGGGTCAAACTCGGCTGTATCAACCATGCGATGCTGACTGCCCAGGCCGTTCAGCAGGCCGGGCTGCGCCTGGCCGGCTGGATAGCCAACGACGTGGTTGCGCCGGGCAGGCGACATCAGGAGTATCTGGCAACGCTGAAGCGGGTGCTTCCTGCGCCGTTTCTTGGGGAGATCCCGTGGCTGGCTGACACTGCCGGGTGCGCTGAAACCGGGCATTACCTCGATCTCAGCGTCTTACCTCCAGCGACATCCAGTGGGCGATAAGCTCGTCGTCCAGCTCGTTAACGTGGCCCTGGGCCACGTTACGCCCGCGATACAGCATGCAAAAGCGCTCCGCGACCCGGCGGATAAACGACAGCTGCTGCTCAGCTAACAACACCGTCATTCCCAGTTCCCGGTTTAACCGCACCAGCAGCTGGCTCAGCTTCTGGGCGAAGCTGTGGCCCGCGCCATGCATCGGTTCATCCAGAATCAGCATCCGCGGACGGATGACCAGTGCATTGGCCAGCGCCAGCTGATACTGGTCGTCTGGCGAAAGCGTGTTGGCCCGGGTTTGTCGCAGCGCATAGAGTTCCGGAAAGAGGTCGTAAACGTCACTTTTCGCTTCAGGGTCAGGTTTCCCTGTCGCCCGCATGGCGATATGCAGATTTTCATCAATGGTTAGCTGGGAGAAAATCCGCCTGTCCTGCGGGACATAGCCTATTCCCGGGCCAGCGAAGGGTTCTGGCGTCTGGCTAAGCAAATCTCGCGGCGGTGCACCGGCTTCGTGCCAGATGATGGTGCCGCTGTCGACAGGCACTTTCCCGGCGATGCAATTCATCAGGGTCGTTTTGCCCATCCCCGGCAGGCCAACAACGCCTGTACACATGCCTTTGGGAAAATCTAAATCCACGTTCCATAGCGTATGTTGGCTTCCGTAAAACTGGTTAACTGCACGCAGACTCAACATCTTTCTCTCCTTAAAAATCTGTGTGGATGAGGCTCATTGTGGGATGTGCAAAACTCCTGCCAGAAACCCTAAATTGATTAAAAAAGAGACTTTTTTAGGAATTTGTCCTGGATAAGCGATGTGTGATTACCCCCTTTGCACATCTGCAGTGCCGGACGTGATGAGTTGTGGTGCAGGGTTAAAATGGTGGAAATGTGAGCAAGATCGCATCGGTTGGTTATGAATGACACAACTGTTTATCAGCAAAAAATAGCTATAAAAAATTTTTGCTGCCGTTTCGTGGGAAAAGTCGGGAATTTGCTGAGCGGCGGTCTGCACGGGCTGGAAGCAGTTATCCACTATTCCTGTGGATAACCATGTGCATTAGAGTTAGAAAACACGCGATAAGCGAGAGAAGACGCGGGTTACGACCAAATTGGCGCGAAACGCGGCTTTAGAAAATATCGCTTAATATTTAATTGGTTAGATAAAAGCAATTGCCGTAATGAAAGTGTCACCTGTTGCCATAAAACTATCATTACCTGGCTTGACAAATGTTAAAAAAGAAAAAGTTCTGGGGATAACCCGTCCTGACTGGTGTTTTATGTTGTCACGGTCCAAATTTTGACTGCTATCGCGCTAATCACCCTGCCGGTACTCTAAATATCCTGACATGCTACTGGTTTTTCATCCAGTGTTTTTTACTGGCATTCCTGACAGCAACGAGTAAAATTACTCACCTGCCGCTTATAACGTCATCAGGTTGTCGCCCATGAGTAAACCGTTCAAATTGAATTCTGCATTCCGTCCTTCCGGCGATCAGCCTGAGGCGATCCGACGTCTCGAAGAGGGGCTGGAAGATGGGCTGGCGCACCAGACGCTGCTGGGGGTAACCGGTTCGGGCAAAACGTTTACCATTGCCAACGTTATCGCCGATCTGCAGCGCCCCACGATGGTGCTGGCCCCAAACAAAACCCTGGCCGCTCAGCTTTACGGTGAGATGAAAGAGTTCTTCCCGGATAACGCCGTGGAATATTTTGTCTCCTACTACGATTACTACCAGCCTGAAGCGTATGTCCCGAGCTCTGACACCTTCATTGAGAAAGATGCCTCGGTGAACGAACACATTGAGCAGATGCGTCTGTCGGCGACGAAGGCGCTCCTTGAGCGTCGCGATGTGGTGGTGGTGGCGTCAGTGTCGGCTATCTACGGTCTGGGCGATCCGGATCTCTATCTCAAGATGATGCTGCACCTGACCCAGGGGATGATCATCGATCAGCGCGCTATTTTACGCCGTCTGACAGAGCTGCAGTACACCCGTAACGATCAGGCGTTCCAGCGCGGTACCTTCCGCGTGCGCGGCGAGGTGATTGATATCTTCCCGGCAGAGTCGGACGATATCGCCCTGCGCGTTGAGCTGTTTGACGAAGAGGTTGAACGCCTGTCGCTGTTTGACCCGCTGACCGGCCACGTCGAGTCGGTCGTTCAGCGCTATACCATCTACCCGAAAACGCACTACGTGACGCCACGCGAGCGTATCGTGCAGGCGATGGAAGAGATCAAAGTTGAGCTGGCAGACCGCCGTAAGGTGCTTCTGGCGAATAATAAGCTGCTGGAAGAGCAACGCCTGAGCCAGCGCACCCAGTTTGACCTGGAGATGATGAACGAGCTGGGCTACTGCTCCGGTATCGAAAACTACTCACGTTTCCTCTCCGGGCGTGGTCCGGGCGAGCCACCCCCGACGCTGTTTGATTATCTGCCGGCAGACGGTCTGCTGGTGATCGACGAATCTCACGTGACTATCCCGCAAATTGGCGGGATGTATCGCGGTGACCGGGCGCGTAAAGAGACGCTGGTGGAGTATGGTTTCCGTCTGCCATCGGCGCTGGATAACCGTCCCATGAAGTTTGAAGAATTTGAGGCGCTGGCACCGCAAACCATCTACGTCTCGGCTACGCCGGGCAACTACGAGCTTGAAAAATCGGGCGATGAGGTGGTTGACCAGGTGGTGCGTCCGACCGGGCTGCTGGATCCGATTATCGAGGTGCGTCCGGTCGCCACTCAGGTTGACGATCTGCTGTCAGAAATCCGTATCCGCGCGGCCATCAACGAGCGCGTGCTGGTAACGACGTTGACCAAGCGCATGGCGGAAGATCTCACCGAGTATCTTGAGGAGCACGGTGAGCGGGTGCGTTATCTGCACTCGGATATCGATACCGTCGAGCGTATGGAGATCATCCGCGACCTGCGTCTGGGCGAGTTTGACGTGCTGGTGGGTATCAACCTGCTGCGAGAAGGCCTGGATATGCCAGAAGTCTCGCTGGTGGCGATTCTGGATGCCGACAAAGAAGGCTTCCTGCGTTCTGAACGCTCCCTGATCCAGACCATTGGCCGTGCCGCGCGTAACGTTAACGGTAAAGCGATCCTTTACGGTGACAAAATTACCCCGTCAATGGCGAAAGCAATTGGCGAAACGGAGCGTCGTCGTGAGAAACAGCAGCGTTACAACGAAGAGCACGGCATTACGCCGCAGGGCCTGAACAAGAAAGTGGTGGATATTCTGGCGCTGGGTCAGAACATTGCGAAGACCAAAGCGAAAGGGCGCGGGAAGGCGCGTTCAGTGGTTGAGCCGGATACCGTCGAGCTGACGCCAAAAGCGCTGCAGCAGAAAATCCACGAACTGGAAGGGCAGATGATGCAGCATGCGCAGAACCTCGAATTCGAAGAGGCCGCGCAAATCCGCGACCAGCTGCATCAGCTGCGCGATCTGTTTATCGCCGCCTCCTAGGTAAAAGCAAAATGACAGCCGCAGGCTGTCATTTTTTTAGTGTTTGCACTCTCCTGTGGGAGAGTGGTCGGGTGAAGGCATAATCTCTATCCCAGGTCCTGAATCGCCTTCTCCAGCGCTTCACGCAGCAGGTGACGGTCGTGGCGATATTTGATATCGCTCGCTTCCAGCGGCTCCTGCACCACCACGCGATCGCCAATCCCTGATACATCAACTTTCGGGCCGACCACCACGCCATCGATGATTTTCTTCCCGACGTACTGCTCCATCAGATTCAGTTTGTCCGCCAGCGACAGGCTGGCCGCCGCCGGGCTCAGCTCACGGCCTAAATTGCCGATGTAAACCATGGGGGCGGGCGTTCTGCGCAGGGCCTGTGCCAGCTCTTTGACCAGTAAAATGGGCATCAGACTGGTGTAAAAACTGCCCGGCCCAATCAAAATCAAATCCGCTTCGCCGATGGCCTCAATGGCTTCACGCGTGGCGGGCACGCTTGGGTAGGTCATCAGCTCTTTTGGCGGCACGGTAAGCTGGTCGATGTTTACTTCGCCATAAACCTCGTGCCCTTCCGCATCGATCGCCATTAAATCGACCGGTTGTTCGGACATTGGGATCAGGAACGCGTCAACCTTGAGCAGGTTTCGGATCAAATTGATGGCTTCCAGCGGGCGCACTGACAGGTGATCCAGCGCTTTAAGCATCAAATTTCCAAGGTTATGCCCGGAAAGTTCGCCGTTACCGCCAAAACGGTACTCAAACATCGCCGAAGCGACGCTCGGCTCGGTAATTAACTGGTTCAGACAATTACGCATATCGCCCCAGGCGATACCCCCTTCCGCGCGTCGAATACGCCCGGTGGAGCCGCCATTATCCGTGGTTGTCACTATCCCTGTCAGCCTTGAGCCAAGTGAGGACAGAGAAGACATCACTCGCCCCAGACCATGGCCTCCGCCAAGAGCGACAACACGGTCAAGATCCGCAAAAGTGCGATTGCGCATACACATTCCTTATCACGTTCGATCTGCGTAACACTACCCTAACTACCCCTAAAAGACGATGCCTCACCCGGCGCAAAATGACGTATATCAATGTGAATATGCTGTTTTTAGGTATTCTGTAGCGAAAATACACGATTATGTCGTTATGTATATGGTTATATAGCGTTAAGTGATAATGGCGAAGGGAAGATTTCCGCGCTACTATCGCCATAACCACGTTTTCAAATTTGAAAACATACACTCGAGCCCTGGCGCCTGTGTCGAAAGATATGGCGTCCTGGCCGTGGCGAATATGCCACCAGGGTACAGAAAGAAATGACTGTGCCTCCCGTCTCTGGAAAGGTGTACATGGCTTCACAACTTACTGATGCATTCGCGCGTAAGTTTTTTTACTTACGTCTGTCGATTACCGATGTGTGCAACTTCCGTTGCACCTACTGCCTGCCCGATGGCTACAAACCGGGTAGCGTCACCAATAACGGCTTTCTCTCCGTGGACGAAGTGCGCCGCGTCACGCGCGCATTCTCTGAACTCGGCACGGAAAAGGTCCGCCTGACCGGAGGGGAACCCTCTCTGCGTCGTGATTTCCCCGATATCATTGCTGCGGTGCGTGAGAACGATCGTATCCGTCAGATTGCGGTCACCACCAACGGGTACCGCATGGCTCGCGACGTTGCGGCCTGGCGCGACGCGGGCTTAACCGCCATCAACGTCAGCGTGGACAGCCTCGATGCCCGCCAGTTTCATGCCATTACCGGCCAGGATAAATTCCGCCAGGTGATGGATGGAATTGACGCGGCGTTCAGTGCCGGGTTCCAGAAGGTCAAAGTCAATACGGTGCTGATGCGTGACGTCAACCATCACCAGCTTGATACCTTCCTGGCGTGGATCAAATCCCGCCCCATCCAGTTGCGTTTTATCGAGCTGATGGAAACCGGCGAGGGCAGTGAGCTGTTCCGTCGGCATCACATCTCCGGCATGGTGTTGCGTGATGAGCTGCTGAAACGCGGCTGGATCCACCAGATCCGTCAGCGCAGCGACGGCCCGGCGCAGGTTTTTTGTCACCCGGATTACGAAGGGGAAATCGGGCTTATCATGCCGTATGAGAAAGACTTCTGTGCCAGCTGTAACCGTCTTCGCGTCTCCTCCGTTGGTAAGCTGCATCTGTGCCTGTTCGGGGATGGCGGTGTCGACCTTCGCGATCTGCTGGCGGAAGACGCCCAACAGGCCGCGCTTGAAGCGCGGATTTCTGAAGCTCTGACGCACAAAAAACAGACCCACTTCCTGCATCAGGGCAACACCGGCATTACTCAGAACCTGTCCTACATTGGCGGGTAATCAGGCTTAAGAAGGAACCAGAAGATGAGTCAGGTTAGCGCGGAATTTATCCCGACACGCATTGCTATTCTTACCGTTTCCGACCGCCGCGGTGAAGAGGATGACACCTCCGGCCACTGGCTGCGCGATGCGGCACATGATGCCGGGCACAGTATTGTTGATAAGGCGATCGTGAAAGAGAACCGTTATGCCATTCGTGCCCGGGTCTCTCAGTGGATTGCCAGCGATGAGGTGCAGGTGGTGCTGATCACCGGTGGCACCGGTTTTACCACAGGCGACCAGGCTCCCGAGGCGCTCGTCCCGCTGTTTGACCGGGAAGTGGAAGGCTTTGGTGAAGTGTTCCGCATGCTCTCGTTTGAAGAGATTGGCACCTCTACGCTGCAGTCGCGTGCGGTGGCCGGTGTGGCGAACGGCACGTTGATTTTTGCCATGCCCGGCTCGACAAAAGCGTGTCGCACCGCGTGGGAAAATATTATTGCGCCGCAGCTGGATGCCCGTACTCGTCCGTGTAATTTCCATCCCCATTTAAAGAAATAAGTTATGTCGCAACTGACCCACATTAACGCCGCTGGCGAAGCACATATGGTGGATGTCTCCGCCAAAGCCGAAACGGTGCGTGAAGCGCGTGCTGAAGCCTTCGTGACCATGTTGCCAGAGACCCTGGCGATGATTATTGACGGCAGCCATCACAAAGGCGACGTCTTTGCCACCGCCCGCATCGCCGGGATCCAGGCTGCGAAACGCACCTGGGACTTAATTCCGCTCTGCCACCCGCTGATGCTGAGCAAGGTGGAAGTCAACCTGCAGGCGCAGCCGGAGCACAACCGCGTGCGCATCGAGTCGCTCTGCCGCTTAACCGGGAAAACCGGGGTTGAGATGGAAGCCCTGACGGCGGCCTCTGTCGCCGCGTTGACTATCTATGACATGTGCAAAGCGGTGCAGAAAGATATGGTGATTGGCCCGGTTCGTTTGCTGGCGAAAAGCGGTGGTAAATCCGGTGATTTTAAGGTGGACAGCCATGATTAAGGTGCTCTTTTTTGCTCAGGTCCGCGAGCTGGTGGGCACCGACAGCCTGACGCTTGATGCCCCGTTTGACACCGTTGCCGACCTGCGTGCGCATCTTGCCGCGCAAAGCGACCGCTGGGCGCTGGCGCTGGATGAAGGCAAGCTGCTGGCCGCGGTTAACCAGACGCTGGTGGAGCTGACCCATCCGCTGACGGCCGGGGATGAAGTGGCCTTCTTCCCGCCGGTGACAGGGGGCTAAGATGGCTGAAACCCGAATTCTGGTAGGTCATGATCGTTTCAGCGTTGGTACAGAATATGACTGGCTGGCAGAGCGTGACGAAGACGGTGCGGTTGTCACCTTCACCGGCAAAGTGCGTAACCATAATCTCGGCGACAGCGTAAAGGCGCTGACGCTGGAGCACTATCCGGGCATGACGGAGAAATCCCTCGCGGAGATCGTTGAACAGGCGCGTGGCCGCTGGCCGCTCGGGCGAGTGACGGTTATCCACCGTATTGGTGAAATGTGGCCTGGCGAGGAAATCGTTTTTGTCGGCGTGACCAGTGCCCACCGTAGTAGCGCGTTTGCAGCTGGGGAGTTCATTATGGATTACCTCAAAACCAAAGCGCCATTCTGGAAACGTGAAGCGACGCCGGAAGGCGACAGGTGGGTTGAGTCGCGTGACAGCGACAAAGAAGCCGCCAGTCGTTGGTAGTCGGTTTGCGTGGATGTGTTAGTCTTAACGTGTGTGTCTACTTAATCAGGAGTGAATCATGGACCGATTTCCGCGTTCCGATTCAATAGTACAGCAGACCCGTACCGGGCTGCAGACGTATATGGCTCAGGTTTATGGCTGGATGACGGTCGGTTTACTGCTGACCGCCTTTATCGCATGGTATGCAGCCAACACGCCTGAGCTGATGATGTTTATCTTCTCAAGCAAAATCACCTTCTTTGGGCTGATCATCGCGCAACTGGCGCTGGTCTTTGTTCTCTCCGGCCTGGTGCAGAAGCTGAGCGCCGGAATGGCGACCACGCTGTTTATGCTCTATTCGGCACTGACGGGGCTAACGCTCTCCAGCATCTTCATCGTGTATACCTATTCCTCCATCGCCAGCACGTTTGTGGTCGCTGGCGGGATGTTTGGTGCGATGAGCCTCTACGGCTACACCACGAAGCGTGACCTGAGCGGTTTCGGCAGCATGCTGTTTATGGGGCTGATTGGGATTGTGCTGGCGTCGCTGGTGAACCTGTGGCTGAAGAGTGAAGCGCTGATGTGGGCGGTGACCTATATCGGGGTGGTGATCTTCGTCGGTTTGACGGCCTACGACACTCAGAAGCTGAAAAATATTGGCGAACAGATTGACGTACGCGACAGCTCAAACCTGCGCAAATACGCGATTCTGGGCGCCCTGACGCTGTATCTGGACTTTATCAACCTGTTCCTGATGTTGCTGCGTATTTTAGGCAACCGTCGTTAAGGGTATTTCCCTTACCCGACCTGCGTTGCGCAGGCCGGGTAAGTTCCCCCGCCAGACCTCACTTCGCTAACGCTTTCTCATTCTTCGCCCGCAGTTTCTTCGCCCGACTCTCCAGCACCAGATAACATACCGTTGCCAGCGCCAGCGGCAGGAAGTAATAGAGCATACGGTAGGCCAGCAGGGCGGCAATAATCGTACCCTGTGAAACATGCTCTCCGGCGAGCAGGGCGATAAATACCGCCTCCAGCACCCCAATCCCCGCCGGAATATGCACGATCACGCCGGCAATGCTGCTGACCAGCAGCACGCCCAGCACAAAGAAGTAATTCACATCTTCACCAATGAGCATCCAGATAATCGCCCCCATCGCCATCCAGTTGGCGCTGGACACGGCCATCTGCAGGACCGCGAATTTCCACGAAGGCAGCACCAGTTTTTGCCCCTTGATGGTCATGTGTCGGCGTTTGGCAAAGGCGCAGGCCCAAAGATAGAGCGCAATGATGAGCAGTAATGCAAAGCCTAAAATCCGCAGCGTGGTTTCATCGATGTACCAGTGCGCAGGCAATTGCACTACGCCGATGGTGAAAATCACCCCGCCGAGCAGAATGTAACCCAGCCAGTTGGTGGTGATGCTGAGGGAAAAAATGCGCGTAATGGTCCCACCCGGCAGGCCGAGGCGCGAGTAAAGGCGATAGCGCATGCCGATCCCGCCCACCCAGGTACTCAATGTCAGGTTAAAGGCGTAACAGATAAACGACACCAGCATGACCTGGCGCTTCGCAAGCTTATGGCCGCAGTAGGCGCGGCCCAGCAGGTCATAGCAGCCGTATATGAGGTAGCTTACAATCACCAGCCCCACCGCGCCCAGCAGCACCAGCCGGTTGTAGTTGCGGATAACTTTCCACACCTCTTCCCAGTCAACTTTCTGGGCGTAAACCACCAGCAGAACCGCGACGGCGATGAAAAACAGCCAGGTGAGGATCTTTTTAGCCAGCCGCCAGCGTGGATGTGATTTCGACATCAGGTTTTCCCTCCATCTTCCGCTTCAACGCGGTCCTGGGTTTCCATTTCGGGCTGGACAGGCGGATCCACCAGCGCAAGTTTTGGCGTGTGCGCCGGCAGCCAGCCCACCATCGCCGGGAAATGACGCAGGAAGTGGAACACCACCACGCTAATGCCCAGATTCCACCAGGTGCGTTTGGGCACCATGGATTCGTCCACGCGCACGCAGTCGTTCACGATCAACGCCTGCAGGTTATCCCTCAGAGTCTGGTTGAACTGGCGATCGTGGATGATCAGGTTAGCTTCAAGATTGAGTGACAAACTCAGCGGGTCGAGATTGCTGGAGCCCACGGTGGCCCAGTGATCGTCCATCAGGGCTACTTTGCCGTGCAGCGGCCGGCGGCGATATTCGTAAATTTGTACGCCACCTTTCACCAGATAGTTGTACAGCAACCGGGCACCGATTTTGACAATCTGCATGTCCGGCTCGCCCTGAACAATGAGCTTCACGCGCACGCCGCGTCGGGCCGCATTGCGCATGGCATGCAGCAGGCGATAGCCCGGGAAAAAGTAGGCGTTGGCGATAATCACTTCGCGCTTCGCATTCGCCAGCATCTTCAGGTAATGCCGCTCAATGTCGTCCCGGTGCTCACCGTTATCCCGCCAGACAAACAGCGCCTGCGCTTCACCGGGGTGACGGTTCTCTTCCGGACGATGATGGCGGCGCTGCCACCAGCGCCGGGCAGCCTCTTTACCGGGCAGGTTTTCCAGCTCAAAGAGCAGGATATCCTGCACCACCGGTCCTTCAATGCGAATCGCGTAATCCTGCTTGGCTTCCGGGCCGTAATCGGACATATGTTCAGCGGAGTAGTTAATGCCGCCAACAAACGCTACCGTCTCATCCACCACCACAATTTTGCGGTGCATCCGGCGGAAAAGATTGGTACGCATGCCGAAAAGGCGAGGGCCAGGATCGTAATAACGGAACACGACGCCTGCTGAGGTGAGCTCATTGACGAACGCATCACTGAGGTCCGGTGAGCCATAGCCATCCAGCAGCACTTCGATTTTGACGCCACGCAGGGCAGCACGCAGCAGCACGCTGTGCAACTGCTTACCGACGTCGTCTTCGAACCAGATAAACGTCTCAAGGATCACTTTCTGCTTTGCGTGGTCAATCGCGTCAAACACCGCGGGGTAATATTCATCCCCGTTGACCAGCAGCGTGATCCGGTTGCCTTCCTGCCATGAACATTTCATAAGTGGATCTCCGCGCTGAGCGGCGCATGGTCGGAAAGATGTCGCCAGTTAAGTAACGCCAGTGCGGTCGGGCTGCTGGCATGGGCGTTTTTTACGTAGATTCTGTCGAGTCGCAAAAACGGGAACCGTACCGGAAAGGTGCGTGCAGGCCTGCCGTTTGCACGGGTGAAAATCTCCTCAAGTCCCGCATCAACCTTCAACGGATGGTTAGCCCGCTGCCGCCAGTCGTTGAAATCACCGGCCACGACCACGGGTTCACCTTCGGGCAGGGCATTGGTCCATTCAGCCAGCATTTTTAGCTGTGCCTGGCGATGGGCTTCGCGCAGGCCCAGATGAACACAGCCCACGTGCACCGGGAACGCCAGGTCCGGCGGGGCGATACGGCAGTAAAGCAGCCCGCGTTTTTCACTTTCACCCACAGAGACGTCGCGGTTCTCGTAATGTTCAATGGGAAAACGTGACAGCACCGCATTACCGTGATGCCCTTCCGGGTACACCGCGTTGCGCCCGTAGGCGTAATCACTCCACATGGTGTCGGCCAGGAATTCGTAGTGCGGGGTGTCCGGCCAGTTTTCAAAGTGAAGCGGATGCACTTCGTGCGCGCCCATGACTTCCTGAAGGCAGACAATGTCCGCGCTGACGGTGCGTACCGCGTCGCGCAGCTCCGGTAAAATGAAGCGGCGGTTAAATGCTGTGAAGCCTTTATGAATGTTTATCGTCAGCACTTTAAGCGAGAAATGCTGCATTTTTTTGGTCATACGTTCCTTCCAGGGTGACTATCCTGATGAAAATAAAGTGTAGTAGGCGTCACAAAAAGATGCGGTGTTACGGAATTTTCCGTAAAGTGCGGTAGTCTGATTAAGCAGAGAAAAATCCTTCAGGAGAGAAGCCATGAAGTGGCAACAACGCGTTCGTGTCGCAACTGGCCTGAGTTGCTGGCAGATAATGTTGCATTTACTGGTCGTGGCCGTACTGGTGATGGGCTGGATGAGCGGCACGCTGGTGCGGGTCGGCTTAGGGCTATGCGTCCTCTATGGCGTCACCGTACTGTCGATGCTGTTTTTACAGCGCCACCACGAAGCACGCTGGCGTGAGGTGGGTGATGTGCTCGAAGAGCTCACCACCACCTGGTACTTTGGTGCGGCGATGATTGTGCTTTGGTTGCTGTCGCGTGTGCTGCAAAACAACCTGCTGCTGGCCCTGGCCGGTCTGGCAATCCTCGCAGGGCCTGCCGTGGTCTCGTTACTGACCAAAGAGAAAAAGCTACGCGATGTTTCGTCTAAACATCACGTACGCCACTGAGCCCGTCGTGGCCGCTATAATCAGTAGCGGCCACAAACTTCCCCAGACAATGTCCAGACTCGCATCCTTCAGATAGATTTGCTTGGTGATATCCGTGAAGTGCCGAATCGGGTTTATCCACGTCAAATCCTGTAACCATACCGGCATGTTCTCGACGGGTGAGACGTAGCCCGAAAGCAAAATCGCCGGCATCATAAAGACGAACACGCCAATAAATGCCTGCTGCTGGGTAGAGCAGAGCGCGGAAATCAGCAGTCCAAACCCGACCAGCGACAGCCCGTAAATCACCATCGTGAAGTAGAACAGCGCCAGCGAACCGGCGAACGGGATCTGGTAGGCCCATATTCCCACGCCCAGCACGATGGTGGCCTGGAAGGTCGCGACAATCAGCGCCGGAACCGCTTTGCCGACGAAAATTTGCCATGTTGCGAGCGGGGAAACCAGCAGTTGATCGAGCGTCCCCTGTTCGCGCTCACGGGCGACGGAGAGTGACGTTACGATCATCACTCCGATGGTGGTGATCATGGCGATCAGCGATGGCACCACGAACCATTTGTAATCCAGATTCGGGTTATACCAGTTGCGCACCACCAGCTCGCTGTTGTTGGGTTTAGGTTTCCCGTCCATCAACTCCTGTTGGTAATCTTTCACCACCTGCTGAAGATAGTTGGCTGCAATCTGGGCGCTGTTGGAGTTGCGCCCGTCGAGGATTAACTGCATTGGTGCCGTCTGGAAGGTATCCAGGTTGCGGGAAAAATCGGCCGGAAAACGCACCAGCAATAACGCTTTTTGCGTATCGATGGTGGGCTGGATCTCCTGCGGGCTTTTCAGCAGCAGGATGTGGGTAAAAGCCTTCGCCCGGGCGAAACGCTGCGTCAATTCGACGGAATGTTTGCCGTTATCTTCGTTGTAGATAGCAATGGTGGCGTTAGTTACCTCCAGCGTGGCGGCAAACGGGAAGAGCAACACCTGAAGCAACACCGGTAATACCAGAATGGCGCGCGTCTGCGGCTCGCGCAGCAGCGACTGCAGCTCTTTGCGTATCAATGTCCATAAACGGTGAAACATGTTCGCTCCTTAATCCAGACGCCGTTTGGTCTTTATCCACGTCAGCCCAATAAACATCGTCGCCGATGCCAGCAAAAACAGCGTGTTGATGATCAACACCACCGGAATATTCCCCGCCAGGAACAGGCTTTGCAGCGTACTCACGAAGTAGCGCGCCGGAATAATGTAGGTCACGGCACGGATCACGGCGGGCATGCTGTCTATCTGGAAAATAAACCCGGACAGCATAATCGACGGTAAAAAGGCGGCGTTCAGGGCCACCTGCGCGGCGTTGAACTGGTTACGGGTGATGGTGGAGATAAGCAGCCCCATCCCGAGGGTGCTCAGTAAAAACAGACTGGTGATAAAGAAGAGCACCACCAGCGATCCGCGGTACGGCACGCCGAGGATAAACACCGAGACCAGCATGCAGAGCAGCATCGCCAGCATGCCGAGGAAGTAGTAGGGGATAAGCTTACAGAGCAGCAGTTCAACCCGTGTGACCTCGGTAGACAGCAGCGCCTCCATGGTGCCGCGTTCCCACTCGCGGGCAATCACCAGCGAGGTCAAAATGGCGCCAATAACCGTCATGATGATGGTCACCGCACCCGGGATAATAAAATGCTGGCTAATGGCCGCAGGGTTAAACCAGTAGCGCGTCTGCACGTCGATCAGCGGTTCGAAGGTTTCCCCGCGATCTTCGGCGCGCTGCATTTGCCACAGCTGCCAGATGCCCTCCACATAGCCTTGTACAAAGTTCGCGGTGTTTGGCTCGCTGCCGTCGGTGATCACCTGCACCGGCGCACTGGCATCGGTGCGCGCCATGTTGGCGGCAAAATCCACCGGGATCACCACCAGCCCGCGTATCTTCCCGGCCTGCATCATCTGGATTAGCGCCTGCCGGTTGTCGCTGATGGTGGCGTCGATGTAAGGGGAGCCGGTCATGGTGTGGGTGAAATCAAGCGCCTCTTCGCTCTGCTGCTCCAGCAAAATCCCGACCCGCAGTTTGCTGGAGTCGAGGTTGATCCCGTAGCCAAAGATAAAGAGCAGCAGCAGGGGGATCACCACAGCGATCAGCCAGCTGCTGGGGTCACGCACGATCTGGCGCGTCTCTTTGATACACAACGCACGCACCCTGCGCCACGAAATGGCGTTATTGCGCATGGGCATTCTCCTTATCCCAGTCGTGGATGAGGGTAATAAACGCCTGTTCCATGGTCGGGTCCGGCACCTCATCATCGGCGGCCTGTTCTTTCAGGTCGTCCGGCGTACCGTGGGCAATCAGCTTGCCGCGATACACCAGCCCGATGCGGTCGCAGTATTCCGCCTCATCCATAAAGTGGGTGGTTACCATGACCGTGACCCCTTTCTCCACCATGCTGTTAATATGCAGCCAGAACTCGCGGCGGGTGAGGGGGTCAACGCCGGACGTCGGCTCATCGAGAAACAGGATATCGGGCTCATGCATTAATGAGCAGGCCAGCGCCAGCCGCTGCTTGAAGCCGAGCGGCAGTTCGTCGGTGGCATGGGAAGCAATGCCCGTCAGGCCAAAGGCCTCGCTCATGCGGTGGATTTTCTCGTTCTGCGCGCGCCCCCGCAGGCCGTACACGCCGGAGAAAAAGCGCAGGTTCTGCTCGACCGTCAGGTTGCCATACAGCGAGAATTTTTGCGCCATATAGCCCAGATGCTGACGCGCCTTGCCGGAGCTGACCTTCAGGTCCATGTCGAGCACCAGCGCTTTCCCCGAGGTAGGTACCAGCAGACCGCACATCATCTTAAAAGTGGTCGATTTCCCGGCGCCGTTTGGCCCGAGCAGGCCAAAAATCTCACCGCGTTTCACCGCGAAATTGACGTTATCGGTGGCGGCGAAATCCCCAAACTTTTTGGTGAGGGATTTGGCTTCAATCACCGTTTCACCCGGCGTACCTTCAACCGTATGCAGGATCGCGGCGAGGGGGGATTCTGATGTCCCTGCGCCGCCGAGCAGATCGATAAACGCATCTTCAAAGCGTGGCGCGGTCTCCTCCATCTCAATTTCAGGCATACCCGGTGCACGACGTATATCGTCCGCGGTCGCCTCTTTCGTGAGGATCACGCGCACCGAACGGCCCTGAATCATTCCATCGCTGACCTGAGGTAGCTTTAGCACCCGCTGCAGCAGCTGACGGTTGGAGGCCTGGGCGCTGTGCAACAGGAAGCTGCGACCAGCCATGCTCTGCGTCAGCGTGGTCGGCTCTCCCTGATAAAGCAGCTCACCTTCGTTCATCAGCAGAACGTCACGGCACTGTTCCGCTTCATCAAGGTACGAGGTGCTCCAGAGGATCAGCATCCCATCGCTGGCTAACTCATGCACCATCTGCCACAGCTCGCGGCGCGAAATCGGGTCGACGCCCACGCCGGGTTCATCGAGCAAGAGAACCTTCGGCTCGCCCACCAGCGTACAGGCCAGCCCCAGCTTTTGTTTCATCCCGCCGGAGAGCTTGCCCGCCAGCCGGTCGGTGAAGGGGCCAAGCGAGGTAAATTCCAGCAAACGGGCAAAGGTCTTCTGACGGGCTTCGCCAGTGACGCTGCGCAGGTCAGCATACAGATTGAGGTTTTCCATCACCGTCAGGTCTTCATACAGACCAAACTTCTGCGGCATATAGCCCAGCATGGCATGGAGCGCGCCATCGTCTTTAATCGGGTCGAGTCCGAGCACGCTGGCGGTTCCTTCATCGGGCTTTAACAAACCCGCCAGCATCCGCATCAGCGTCGTTTTGCCTGCGCCGTCCGGGCCAACCAGCCCGGTCACATAGCCTTTCTGAATGGTACAGTTCAGCGGGGCGACGGCAGGTTTTTCCATCCCCGCGAAGCGTTTGACCAGATTGTTGAGCTGAATAACCGCGTCATTCATGTCGTTCCCCGTCGCTGACTTTTACGGTGACAGGCATGCCCTGACGCAGCGCGTCATCGGCATCGGTCACGATGATGCGCAGGCGATAAACCAGGTCGGTACGTAGATCCGGCGTTTCAACCGTTTTGGGTGTGAATTCAGCCGTCGGTGACACAAAGCCAACTTTGCCATGATACGGTTTATCCGGCCGACCGTCGGTGTAGAGCAGCAGCTCGCGGCCCGGCTGCATCTGGCCGAGATTAGGCTCATCAATGTAGGCGCGCACCCATACCGGACGCGTCAGCGAAAGCGTCAGGACGGTGCTTCCCGCGCTTAACATACTGCCCGGCTCCACGGCGCGGGTCATCAGCGTGCCGTCAGACGGGGCAATGAGCGTGGTGTCGTGCAGATCCAGTTCCGCCTGCGCCAGCTGCGCCTGCGCCTGTTCCAGGCTGGCTTTTGCCTGCGCGATGTCCTGCGGGCGATTACCGGTGTGGTACTGGTTTAATTTATCCTGGGCGGATTTCAGCGTCGCCTGGGCCTGGTCGCGGGAGGAGCGGGCGTTTTCCAGGTCGTTGGCAGAAATGGTGCGGCTTTTCCACAGGCCCTGCTGACGAGCATAGAAGTTTTGCGCGTAGTCATAGGCGGCCTGCGCCTGTTTGACCGCGGCGGCGGCCTGAGCAATCTCTTCGTCACGGTAGCCGGCCAGCATCAGGTCATATTGCGCCTGCGCCACGGAAACGCCTGCTTTCGCCTGCATCAGCGCGTTCTCGTACGGGGCCTTGTCGAGCATCCCCAGCATCTGACCGGTTTTGATGGTATCGCCTTCATCAACGGTGAGGGAGGCCAGGCGCCCCCCGACGCGGAAACTCATATTCACGGTGCGAATATCGACGTTACCGTACAGCGTCAGGCCTCTGTCCTGGTGACTTTGATACCACAGCCAGCCGCCGATACCTGCGGCAAGCAGAACAACGACCACCAGAATGATGGCGACAGGTTTTTTCATGACTTCAGGCTCCTTTGCGTTAAGCCTTGCAGGATCAGATCGAGATGACAGGTGATGACCTGGCTAATCTGCGCGGCTTTATCCTCATCAAATTGTGTCCAGCCGGTGCGTAACAGGATCGTTTCGCGCCCAAGACGGAAGGCGAGAATTTCACCCAGCAGGGCGTGGGTATGCAAAATAGTCTCGGTATCGTCGGCGTCTCGTCCGGTATAGGCCGCGATCAGCCGGGTCAGGTGCGTATGCATCGGGGCAATCACCTGATCGTGCACTCGCTGGTAAGCCGCCGTAGGGGAGAGCTGCTCACGGGAGATGAACTTACTCAGGCTCAGCGTCTCGTCGTGGGTCAGCAGGCGAATCATATTGTCGCAGGCGCTGATAATCAGCTGCCTGATGGCGGCGCGATCCGGCGACGGCTGGCTCAATAGCCCGCTGGCCTCTTCAACGTGTGGCCGAAAATGGTTACCGATAAAGTCGGCGATCCACTGGGCACAGGCGAGGTACAAATCCTCTTTTGAGCCAAAATAGTAGGTAATGGCCGCAATGTTTTGCCCGGCCTGCGCCGCGATGTCCCGCGTGGTGGCATGCAGACCATATTCGCCAAACTGCGCCAGCGCGGCGGCAATAAGCTGGTTTTTGGCCTGTTCACCTTTCGATGTCGTTGGGGTCGTATTCATGGCGGTTTTAAAAATTAATCAATCGATTGATTAACATTATGCCCGGTTGCCCTTTTTGTCCAGTGACCACACGGCGGGAAATCTTTCGTCAACGCAGCGCCGCGGGATATTTTATGCGCCACGTCACAAAACCTGCTACACTCCGCTGCTTCACGACATTGTGGTTTTTGTCCTTCCCTATTCGTTATATCTCCCTGAAAACTACACCTGTGATGGTCGGGGCGGTTCGGAGTTTTTATGTCTTTTGATTCCCTTGGCCTGAACCCTGAAATTTTGCGCGCTATCGCAGAGCAGGGCTACGTCGAGCCAACCCCAATCCAGCAGCAGGCTATTCCGGCCGTTCTGCAGGGCCGCGACCTGATGGCCAGCGCCCAGACCGGTACCGGTAAGACTGCGGGTTTTACCCTGCCGCTGTTAGAGCTGCTGGTAAAAAATCAGCCGCACGCCAAAGGACGTCGTCCGGTGCGTGCCCTGATCCTCACCCCAACGCGTGAGCTGGCGGCCCAGATTGGTGAGAACGTGCGTGAGTACAGCCGCTATCTCAACATTCGCTCGCTGGTGGTTTTCGGTGGAGTAAGCATTAACCCGCAGATGATGAAGCTGCGTGGTGGCGTGGACGTGCTGGTGGCAACGCCGGGTCGTCTGTTGGATCTTGAGCACCAGAATGCCCTGAAGCTTGATAGCATCGAAATCCTGGTGCTGGACGAAGCTGACCGCATGCTGGATATGGGCTTTATCCACGACATTCGTCGCGTGCTGGCTAAGCTGCCACCGCGTCGTCAGAACCTGCTGTTCTCTGCCACCTTCTCTGATGAGATCAAGGCGCTGGCGGAAAAACTGCTGCATAACCCGCTGGAAGTGGAAGTGGCGCGCCGCAACACCGCCTCTGAGCAAATTACCCAGCACGTGCACTTCGTTGATAAAAAGCGTAAGCGGGAACTGCTCTCCCATATGATTGGTCAGGGCAACTGGCAGCAGGTGCTGGTCTTTACCCGTACCAAGCACGGCGCTAACCATCTGGCGGAACAACTGAATAAAGACGGTATCCGCAGCGCGGCGATCCACGGTAACAAAAGCCAGGGGGCACGTACCCGCGCGCTGGCTGAATTTAAATCCGGTGACATTCGCGTCCTGGTTGCCACCGACATTGCTGCCCGTGGTCTGGATATTGAAGAGCTGCCGCACGTCGTCAACTACGAGCTGCCAAACGTACCGGAAGACTATGTTCACCGTATCGGTCGTACCGGTCGTGCGGCGGCAACCGGTGAAGCGCTTTCGCTGGTGTGTGTGGATGAACACAAACTGCTGCGTGATATCGAACGTCTGCTGAGAAAAGAGATCCCGCGTATCGAAACCCCGGGCTATGACGTGGACCCGTCCATCAAGGCGGAGCCTATTCAGAATGGCCGTCAGGGCGGCGGCGGTGGTCGTGGTCAGGGTGGCGGGGGGCGCAGTCAGCAGCCGCGTCGTTCTGAAGGCGGTGCACCGAAAGCCGCGGGCAAACCTCCGCGTCGTAATACAGAGGCTAAGCCAGGCGGTGAAAGCCCATGGCGTAGCGGCGAGGGGAAACCGGCAGGGGAAGGGCAGCGCCGACGCCGCCCGCGTAAACCTGCTAACCCGCAGTAATCTGGAAGCCCGGTCGTAAAGCCGGGCTTTTCTTTTGCGGCAGCGGAAAGAAAGTGCCACAATAGTGGCTGTTTATACAGTATTTCAGGTCCTCCGATGGCTTTAACCGCGGCGCTCAAAGCGCAAATTGGCGCCTGGTATAAGGCGCTACAACAGCAGATCCCCGATTTTATCCCCCGAGCGCCTCAGCGGCAGATGATTGCTGATGTGGCAAAAACGCTCTCCGGGGACGACGGACGACATCTGGCGATTGAAGCCCCGACGGGTGTCGGGAAAACCCTTTCGTATTTAATCCCGGGCATTGCCATCGCGCGGGAAGAGCAAAAAACGCTGGTGGTCAGCACCGCTAACGTGGCCCTGCAGGATCAAATCTTCAGCAAAGACCTGCCGCTGCTGCGCAAAATCATCCCTGAACTGCGATTTACAGCCGCCTTTGGCCGCGGGCGTTATGTGTGTCCGCGCAATCTCGCGGCTCTCGCCAGCAGTGAGCCCTCTCAGCAGGATCTGCTGGCCTTCCTGGATGATGAGCTGACGCCGAACAACAAAGCGGAACAGGAGCAGTGCGCGAAGCTAAAAACCGAGCTCGACAGCTACAAGTGGGACGGCCTTCGCGATCACACCAGCCATGCCATCAGCGATGATTTGTGGCGCAGGCTCAGCACCGATAAAGCCAGTTGCCTTAACCGCAACTGCCACTACTACCGCGAGTGCCCGTTCTTTGTCGCACGGCGGGAGATTCAGGAAGCGGAGGTGGTTGTCGCTAACCACGCGCTGGTCATGGCCGCGCTGGAGAGTGAGGCCGTCCTGCCGGAGCCCAAAAACCTGCTGCTGGTGCTCGATGAAGGCCACCATTTGCCGGATGTGGCGCGGGATGCGCTGGAGATGAGCGCCGAAATCACCGCGCCGTGGTTCCGCCTGCAGCTGGATCTGTTCTGCAAGCTGGTGGCGACCTGTATGGAGCAGTTCCGCCCGAAAACCACGCCGCCGCTGGCGGTGCCCGAGCGGCTGAGCGAACATTGCGAAGCGGTCTACAGCCTTATTGCTTCCCTGAATAACATTCTCAATCTTTATCTCCCTGCGACCCAGGAAGCAGAGCACCGCTTTGCGATGGGAGAGCTACCCGACGAGGTGATGGAGATCTGCCAGCAGCTGGCGAAGTACCTTGAAAAGCTGCGCGGGCTGGCGGAGATGTTCTTAAACGATCTCAGTGAGAAAACCGGTAGCCACGACGTGGTACGTTTGCACCGCATTCTGCTGCAGATGAACCGTGCGTTGGGCATGTTCGAAGCCCAGAGCAAGCTCTGGCGTCTGGCCTCGATGGCGCAGGCGTCCGGTGCGCCGGTCACCAAATGGGCAACCCGTGACGTGAAAGACGGACAGTCGCACCTGTTTTTCCACTGCGTGGGGATTCGTGTTGCCGATCAGCTGGAAAAGCTTATCTGGCGCAGCGTGCCGCACGTGGTAGTGACTTCCGCGACGTTGCGTTCCCTGAACAGTTTCTCCCGTTTACAGGAGATGAGCGGGCTGAAAGAGAAAGCTGGCGATCGTTTTGTGGCGCTGGATTCGCCGTTTAACCACTGTGAACAGGGCAAGCTGGTCATTCCGCGCATGAAGTATGAGCCGCTTATCGACAACGAAGAACAGCACATTGCCGAAATGGCAGCGTATTTCCGCGAGCAGCTGGAGAGTGAAAAATATCCCGGCATGCTGGTCCTGTTTGCCAGTGGAAGGGCGATGCAGCGTTTTCTGGAGCACGTTACCGACCTGCGATTGCTGTTGCTGGTGCAGGGCGATCAGCCCCGCTACCGGCTGGTAGAGCTGCACCGCAAACGCATTGATAACGGGGAACGTAGCGTGCTGATCGGGCTGCAGTCATTCGCGGAGGGGCTGGATCTGAAGGGGGATTACCTGACGCAGGTGCATATCCATAAAATCGCCTTCCCGCCCATCGACAGCCCGGTCGTCATCACCGAAGGTGAATGGCTCAAAAGCCTCAATCGCTATCCGTTCGAGGTCCAAAGCTTACCCGCGGCATCGTTTAATCTGATTCAGCAGGTGGGGCGTCTCATCCGTAGCCACAGCTGCTGGGGAGAGGTGGTGATTTATGACAAACGTCTGCTCACCAAAAATTACGGCCAGCGGTTACTCAACGCTCTGCCTGTTTTTCCGATTGAACAGCCGGACGTGCCCGATGTTAAAAAACGTCCGGCAAAACCTGCCGCCGGACGGCGTAAAAGCATCCGTACGAAGGGGCGCGGGCCTACTGGTAAGTAAAGGTCACCTGGACCACGCTGTTAAACGTTCCGGCGGTGACGGGCAATGCGCTGGCATAATAGCGGGCAGCCAGAGGAAACGTTGCCGTGTGGTCCGCTGAGTTAACCGGAACGTTAAAGGCTGCCTGCGGGGCAATGAGTATATTGTCCTGGCGGTCTGCCAGTTCCAGTGCTAACCCTTTCGCACTGCCGATATTGGCGAATTTTGTCGGGTGCGTACTGTCGGCCTGACCATAGAAAAAGGCGGTCGCCAGCGCAAGTGTGGGAGGGCAATGCGAGACCGAGAGCGTAAAGTCTTTCCACGCGCCGGTATCGCCCACATTTTTAAAATCCCCTGATACCGCCTGGCCTAAATCCACCGTCAGGTTGCGGCTGGCGCTGTCAATAATGCAGGTGTTGGCGTAAATATTGCCTGTCATCTGGATCTGAATATCGTCCGCCTGTGCCCGGGCAATCAAGCCGAGAATCAGGATCGCAAGTGTCTTTTTCATGTTGGTCACTTATAAGCCAGAGTGATCGTCGCCACGGTATTGGCCGGCCCCGGTGTCACCACGTTGCTGACCTGTTCGTAGCGAACCTCGAACGGTATTCGCAGGGTTTCGTTGGCGATGGCCTGGCTTCGGGTACTGACATAGGTGTCAAAGGTGGCGAGATGGTCATCAAAGAGCATTCTCACGCCCACGCCGGTTGCCATGCCGTTCTGCTGAGTCAATTTGATCACCCCTTCGAATGCCGTTTCGTAGCCGTTTGCGCTGGTCACCTTTAGCTCAGGCTGGACGGTGCTGTCGCAATTAATCGTGACGTCAAAGTTTTGTGCAGGGCTGGATAGCAACCCGATACTGATAAAATCACTGACGGGAAAATCGCCCAGGTTCACGGTGAGATTTTTGGGCAGGACAGAGCAGGTAACCGTTTCGAGGTTCACATTGCCCGCATAGGAAATCGTATTGGGATCGCTGATGCCTTCATGCTGATAAACCCCGACGCCAAATTTAGACTCCGCCTGAGAAAGCGAACCTGATTTGACCGTATTGCTCGTTTTCACCAGTTCCAGCGTGACATTAAAGTTAAAGGACTCAGAAATGTCGTTGGAGACATAGCCCAGCGGCGTGCCGCTTGAATTACAGTAAATTCCCCCGGCACCGGTAATTCGCTGGCCTTTGTCATTCATCAGCGCTACGCCAATTCCTTCCAGCCCTGATTCATACACCCCAGAAAGACCGGGGATCTCCAGACCTGCGCCGTAATAGCACGCAACAATCGGAAGCCCGAAGTCAGAAGGGTTATAGCAGTTGCCCGCCACGTGAACGGTCTGCTCGGTGCCCGGAATGGTGGCACCTACCGGCAACGTGCTTGAGACGGATACGGAGGCCACATTAATCTGTTTTGGCAGATCGGAGGAGGTACAGAGCGCGTTAGCATGTGGCATAAATAACGCGGCGGTTCCCAGAACCAGGAAGAAAAAGCACTGTTTAATCATTTGCATAATGGTTTGCCTGAACGGTGAATCAGTGGCACTGCGCAGCAGCGTTAAGGATGTTGGTTTTCTCTGTCTCATCCGTAAGGACGTAGTCGGCCTCGCAGTGCTCGCTCGCATCCTGTCCCCAGGTGACGGTGAGATGCCCTTGCTTTGGCAGGCCGGAGAGATAGGTCTGGCCGTCATTGCCGACAATAAATTCGCTGTCCTTATCCTCCGTTGTTACCGTCGCACCGAAGGGCAGCGGTTTACCGTTGTGCGTCAGCGTCATCAGGACCCGGCTGCCCACGCGGGTATTAAAGCTGGCGCGCACCACGGCCCCGCGTGTCGGGGTCACAACGTACGCTGCGTGCGTCACGTCGGCCTCGTCGGGCAGGGTTTCGGTATCCAGCGCAATGGTATTGTGGCGATAAGGGGTAACAAACGGCACGACGGTATAGCCGCGGAAGTCGGTCTCAACGCCCGTCTGATTGGCGATATGCGTACCGTGTGTTCCCGGTGCTTTCACCAGCGCAATGGTCTCTCCGAGCGGCTGGCTCAGGGTTATCCCGTTGGCGTGCACGATCGCGCCACCCTGCAGCCCGACGTTTACGGTTTGCTGGTATTTATCCTGGCTTACCCCGCCGCTCACTTCGCCATAGGTCGCTTTATAATCGGCGTTCATGCTGGTGGAGTTTCCGCTACCGGTGCTGCTCAGCCCCTCCTGAATATTCCAGTTCAGGTTGTCTCCCTTCAGCGCGGTACCGTTAAGGCCGATGTTCTGTGTCGTGCCGTCTTTGGTGTTGTTGAGGTTGTAGGTGGCCCAGGTGTTATGCATCCAGCGATCCAGTGGAACGGAGACGTTTAACGAGAACTGGTTGTCGTTCATCACATCCTCACCGTTCGCATCGCTGTCCTGGGTGTTTTTGTTCATGCTGTAGCTCAGGCTGTAGCTGACGCCGTGCCAGCTGTTGTTGTAGCTGACGCTCATGGAGGTCATATCCTGGCTCTGGCTCCAGTAGGTCTCTTTGACCAGGCTCAGGGTGACAGAGCCCCAGCCCGCGGGCAGCGTCTGGTCGACGGTGGCTTCCGTTCGGGCACGTCGCTGCTGCGGCGCAGACCCGTCATCTGAACGGGTGTAAGACTCCATCGTGTCTTCCAGGGTGTAAAACCCTTTGCTGTTGTAGCGATAGCCCGCCAGGGAGAAGTGAGTGCCCGAGGCGACAAAATCTTTGCTGTAGCGAACGCGCCAGGATCGGCCTTTGCTGGTCTGCTGTTTTTTCAGCAGCGCTTTGGCGCGGGTGACATCAAGGGAGAAAGCACCCAAATCGCCCAGGTTTTTCCCGACGCCCAGCGCCCGGGACTGATAATGGCGACTCTGCTGCGCACCACCGTAGGCGGTGAAACCCAATGGCATGCCGTAGATGGCGCTGCCCTCGGCAAACGGGGTTTGTTCGACGTCCTTGTCGTAAGACCGGTAACGCCCGGCGGTCACGCTGTAGCGGAGATTCTTTTCACGCTGCAGTACCGGGACCGAGGCGTAGGGCACGACAAAGTGACTTTCGCTGCCGTCGGTCTCTTTCACGGTGACCTGCAGATCGCCGCTGCTGCCGGTGGGATAGAGATCGTTAATTTCAAACGCACCGGGTGCAACCGTGTTCTGATAAATGACGTAACCGTTCTGACGAACCATCACCAGCGCATTGCTGTGGGCAGTGCCGCGAATAATCGGCGCATAGCCTTTTTCACTGTCCGGGAGCATGTCGGTATCGGATTTCAGCTCAACCCCGGTATAGGGCACGCTGTCGAAAACGTCCGACGGGGAGGTGCTTTGCCCGACGGTCATATCGCTTTTCATCGCCACGATATCGCGTTGAGCATAGGTGTAGACGGAGGAGAACCTGTGCTCTTCCTCGCTGCCCGTTGTGCTGCGAGTCCACGTGGAATAATTGCGTATGCGCCAGGCCCCCACATTGAGGCCCGGGCGCAGGTTAACGTACTGGCTGCTGTTATCCTGCTCTCCCTGCACACGGGCATGGCTCTGGCTGGCGGTGGCGCTGTAGTTCAGCAGACCTGCGGTGATCCCTTCGTCGAACGTTTTCGGGTCGATATACCCGCGTGGGACCTGGCCCAGTGCCGTTTGTGGAATACTGAGCAACAGTTGCTGATGACGAACCTGAAACGTTGCGGATGCCGCGGGAATGGCGTTTATATCGGCGCACTGGCCTTTAGCCATCAGCGCGGGATACTGCCGGGTTTTGATCCCAAGGTTTTTTAGCTCATCCAGGCTAAAGCAGGGTTGAAGAGAATGATTGCCCTGAGCGTCTTTTATTAATTTGAACGTGACATCACGGGTATCAATTTTATTATTGTTGATGAAAATGTTGACCTGATATTTCCCGGGGGCTTGTCCCGGTCCTTTTTCATAAACAGACAGGTCGGTTTTCCCCTGTTGAGGATTATCAATATCCAGTAATGCCGGGTTGAAATAATCATCAGCCATAACCTGCTGCGCAAAGATCGCCAGTGCCAGGCCACATAAAATGACCAGCATTGAAGAAAGGCGATGGATGAACGGCTTTTTATGGCTGTACATGATGATATTAATAGCCTGAGTGGGTGTTAATGAACGGATGCCGACCAGGTCTGACTGATGCTGCCGTAATCAGTAATAATGGAGTAGGTGACGGTCGACCCGCTGGCATTATCGGGTAAGGCAAAGTGCGTTTCCGTTTTGGGGACTGCCCAGGTGGCTTTATCCACTTTATGGCCGTTAAGCATCACCGTCTGGAAATTCATATAGAAAGGCGTCGGGTTATTCACAACCAGGTCGTGACCTTCACGATGCCACTGAAGCTTGTCCGCCACAGCCTCGGGTTTGCCAGTTATTGCTGACGGGCGATACAACAATTTAATGCGTGTATTAATGGCAATCTGCAGGGTATTTACCCCTTCGACGTGCTTTGACGAGGGAATAGCTTTGATATTAAGCCAGTAGAGAGATTCACGATCCTCGGGCAAATTCCCGCCGGTGCGCACGACACGCAGGACGTTATCCTCTTTTGCATCGAGACGAAACAGCGGTGGGGTGATCAGGAAGGGGGCTTTAGCCGGGTTTTTACCGCCAGAATCAACCCAAGACTGTACCAGATAATCCGTGGCATCTGGGTTTGAAAGACCCAGAGACGACTCCTTTTTATCGCCCTGATAGACCAGGCGTGTGCCATTAATAACGACACCGGCATGGGAAGTGGCGGCTACCAGTAAAAGAGCACTCAGTAAATAACCGTGGCGCATAAAGGTATCTCAATAAAAGAAGAGATATTAACTCTCAGAGCAAAGCTAATATCTCAGGATGGATAATATCAGTTATAAATAACGGTGAAGGTCGACACGGCGTTTGCCAGGCCTGCGGTGATTGCGGCCTGGGTCTGAATATAACGGGCTCCAAACTCCAGGTTATTGACCGCCGTACCGGAGGCTAACGGATATTGCTGAGAGGGCGTATACAGACTCACCGGTTGCTCAGACGCGTCCACCAGCTGAATAGCGACACCTGTTGCAGCGTCTACATCCGGCGTTAATGCAAGCGTAGTGTTGTTATCCGGATCCGGCGTGCCGCCGAAGTTAATGGCGGCGGAAGTCACGGTCTCCGGACAATTCTTTAATTGAATATCAAACTTCGTTAATGTGCTGGTAGATCCAGCCCCGGTAAATACCGTTTTAGACACTTTGCCTAACTGAACATTTAATGGATTACTTAACCCGTTCACTACCTGACAAGCAGAATCAATAATTTCACCGGTGAAGTTAATCTGACCTTCACCGTTTGTTGCCGCAAATGCGGATGCAGAACATCCTGCCGTTGCGGCGATAAATAAACCTATAGCAACCTTGTTCATAACAAATCCTGGTATGTTTCTGGTGAGAACGTTGCCTGGACGTTTTCACCGTTGACCTTAAATGATTTTCCGTTGGTTATTTAATCAGAAACGGGTGGGGTAAGAATCTTCAACGGCAATCACAAATAATTGAAATAGTGCTTGAGTTTCTTTTTTCGTCATAAAAACAGAAGGATGATCCGGTTCAAAAACACTAACGGCCAGACGTTCTTCAGGGCTATATTGTTAACAAGATGAAGCTGTCAGGAGAGATGTCGTGGATTATCGCAAAATTATCAAAGAGGTAGGACGAGGGAAAAATCATGCCCGCGATCTGGACCATGAAACCGCTCGTGCGCTCTATACGCATATGCTCAACGGTGACGTACCCGACCTTGAAATGGGCGGTATCCTGATAGCGCTGCGTATCAAAGGAGAAGGCGAAGCGGAGATGCGTGGCTTCTACGAAGCAATGCAGGCGCAGACCCTGCGCTTAAACGCGCCAGTGGCAAAACCGATGCCGATTGTGATCCCGAGCTATAACGGGGCACGCAAGCAGGCCAACCTGACGCCGCTGCTCGCTATTTTATTGCACAAGCTGGGCTTCCCGGTGGTGGTGCATGGTGTAAGCGAAGATCCAACCCGCGTGCTGACCGAAACGATTTTCGGCATGCTGGGTATCGAACCCACACGGCATGCCGGCCAGGCACAGGCGAAGCTTGATGGCCATCAGCCGGTTTATATCCCTGTCGGAGCCCTTTGCCCCCCGCTGGAGAAGCAGCTGGATATGCGCTGGCGCATGGGCGTGCGTAACAGCGCGCATACGCTGGCGAAACTGGCTACGCCGTTTGGCGAAGACGCGGCTCTGCGTCTTTCCAGCGTCTCTCACCCGGAGTACGTGACGCGCGTGGGGAAATTCTTTGAAGACATAGGCGGCAGGGCCTTGTTGATGCACGGCACGGAAGGCGAGGTGTATGCTAACCCGCAGCGCTGCCCACAGATGATGCTGATTGATTCCGCTGGCACGCGCGCCATTCTCGAGCGAGGGGAAGAGCGTTCCGACGCGATCCTGCCTGACGCAAAAGATCCGCATACCACCGCCCACTGGATTGAGCAGTGCCTGGCCGGAAAGGTTCCGGTACCGCACGCGATCAAGTTGCAGATGGCCTGTTGCCTGCTGGCGACCGGTGAAGTTGAATCCGTAGAGGCAGGGATGGAACGCGTCGGGGAGATGTTTTAAGCCCAAAAAAAAGCCCGTCCAGTGGCGGACGGGCAAGCAAGGGTAACAACAACAGGGTCAATGAGGGTTGGAGCAGCTCACCAGAGGGTATGGCGAGGGTGGAGCATTCAGTCAATTACTTATAGATAACCGCAGTACCGCTCAGTTTGTTATTGGTGTTCGCGGAGGTGATGGTGTATCCGCTTGCACCGGCAGCAGCAGCTTTCTCAGCCAGTTTCGCTTCCAGACCGTCCAGAGTGGTCGCGCCTTCAGCACTTACCACACCGAGTTTGTTCATGCTCTGCGCCTGAGATGGAGACACAGGTTCTGCAGCAAAAGCGCCGAAAGACAGAGCGGACAGGGCAACAGCAGCAACAGCATATTTGATGGTTTTCATAATTAATCTCTCGCAGGTGATTCTGTTAAGGGGACGATGTTCCGTCGATGTGATAAGTATCACGTTTTTTTATGCGAGAGAAAATCGAAGAGAATTGACGTGGTTGCTCAAAAAAATTGAATGACAAATAACTTATTGAATATTAATAAATTCAGAGGACGACTTTACACTTCTTGTAGCTGCGCTTTACAGAAGCGACGAGAAGGGCACATTTTGCCACGCGGTTCACAAAAAACCGTGAGCGTAAAGGTAACCGCTTGCGCCGTTAACTTCGGTAAAGGAAAGTCAACGTAGCTGGCTGTCTTTCGATCCTCTGCGATTATATCCTGAGTGCGCGCTATTTTTCGAATCTTTCTCCTGCTGGCAGGCGATGCATAACCGCACGCCCGGTATGGCTTTGCGCCGCGCTTCCGGGATCACTTCTCCACACTCTTCACATTCATAGAGACTTTCACCGCGCGGAATTTCACCGCGAGCGCGCGCAACCGCATCTTCAATTGTACTGTTGATTTGTTCGTTAACGGCGTCATCATTCGCCCAACCGGAAGCCATGGTTTACTCCTGGGATCTGTTAAGCCCTGTTTTTACTATGGGGTGAAAAAACGTGCAGTCAAGGCAGAAGGAACTGCATCTGTCAGGCAGATGCAGTTTGTTTATAGAAAGAGACGTTATTTATAAATGGTCGCCGTGCCATACATATGGTTATCCCCGCCCGCGGCGTTAACCACGAAACCTTTAGCCCCTTCCTGGCGGGCTTTTTCGGCGAGTTTATTCTGGAGATCGTCAAGGTTACTTGCGCGGCTTACCGAGACGGTGCCCGCAGGCTTGAGCTGGCTGGTATCTGTATTGTCGGTCAATGACTGTACCGCCATGGCAGAGAATGACGCGGTAGCCAGTGCACCCGCGAGAACAACAAGGGTCAGGTATTTTTTCATAATCACATCCTCATGAGGAAACAACAGGTGATTCCCTTTAAGTTTAGAAGCCTGGCGAGTGTGATTTAGCGCAAAAATTTGATGATGATCTGCTTATTTTTTGAACGATAAAAACTGACGTTTTACTGACAGATCATAGACATAAAGGTGTTTGATTTATGACGGGTTTTTGAGCGTCGCAGAGAAATATTTACCGTTGAGCCTGCAAAGGGTATCTTACGCCGCTGTTTAAAGGAGAAAGCCATGACTTCCCAAAAGCCGGGATTGCACCCACGAAATCGCCATCGTAACCGCTATGACATGAATGCGTTGTGTCAGAGCTGTCCTTCGCTGCAGGACTACATTGTGCAGACACCTGCCGGTGAACCTTCGGTCAACTTTGCCGATCCGCAGGCGGTTAAAATGCTCAATAAAGCCCTGCTGGCACACTATTACGGTGTGGCGCACTGGGATATTCCGGAAGGCTTTCTCTGCCCACCCGTGCCGGGGCGGGCCGATTATCTCCACCATCTTGCCGATCTTCTCGCTGACGATCGCAACGGTGTCATCCCTGAGCAAGCATCCGTGCTTGATATCGGTACCGGGGCGAACCTGATTTATCCGTTGATTGGCGTTCATGAATATCACTGGCGCTTTACCGGCAGTGAAATCGGTAATGAGGCGTTTTCCAGCGCACAGGCGATTATCAACGCCAACCCTGGGTTAAGCCGGTCTGTCCGCTTGCGTCGGCAGAAAGATGCCGCATCGATCTTCAACGGGATTATCCACAAGAACGAAAGCTACGATGCCACCCTGTGTAACCCACCGTTCCATGACTCCGCGGCCACCGCCCGTGCGGGCAGCGAGCGCAAACGCCGCAATCTCGGTCAGGCGGAAGATGCCGCGCTGAACTTTGGGGGGCAGCAACAGGAACTGTGGTGCGAGGGGGGAGAAGTGGCATTCATCCTGCGAATGATTGAGGAAAGTAAAGTATTTGGCCGTCAGGTTAAATGGTTCACGACGCTGGTATCCCGTGGGGATAACCTGCCACCCCTCTACCGTGCACTGACCGATGTGGGTGCCGTTAACGTGGTGAAAAAAGAGATGGCGCAAGGCCAGAAGCAGAGCCGCTTTATCGCCTGGTCAT
Source organism: Enterobacter sp. R-25 (assembly GCF_049913205.1). Lineage (NCBI taxonomy): Bacteria > Pseudomonadati > Pseudomonadota > Gammaproteobacteria > Enterobacterales > Enterobacteriaceae > Enterobacter > Enterobacter sp. R-25. The sequence continues at coordinate 1,431,942 of NZ_CP183982.1, forward strand.
TTATGGACGCTAACAAGCGCAGTAAATAACCCACAGGCAGGCCGGGTAAGGCGACGCCGTTACCCGGTCCCCACGCTATAAGGTGGGCTCCTGTGGCGGTGTGGGGGACGCCGGTGAGGGTAATACCTGATAGGTCTGCACCGGCATCCGCACCGCGGCCAGGTCAAAGTGTTTTTTCACCATACTGTCGAGCGCAAAGCGCACCGTCCACTGCTTCAGTGGCTGCGTGGTGAACGACACGCGCAGGGTAAATGCCGTGTTCGTCAGGCCGACAATACCGGCAAACGACGGCTCTCCAATCACCAGCCCGCGAATATCCTCCATCGCCATCATCTCTTCCACGGCGTCCCGTAGCGCCTGTTTCGCTTTATCTGCATCTTCATGACGGTCAACGTCGTAGTTGGCCACAACCGAGCCAATGCCTCGGACAAAGTTAGCGAAGGTGGTTATCGATGACCATGGAATTATGTGGTACGCCCCGGTGTCCTGGCGCACGCCGACGGAACGAATGGACATGCGCTCTACCGTGCCGGTTAACGGCCCAATCGTGACCAGATCCCCGGTGTTCATCCCGTTCTCAAACTGGATAAAGACGCCGGTGATTATATCCTTCACCAGGGTTTGTGAACCAAAGGAGATAGCCAGCCCCAGCGCGCCAGCACCTGCCAGCAGCGGCGCGATGTTCACGCCGATTTCCGAGAGCACAATCATGATGGTAATGGTGCTGATAATAACCGCCAGCGCATTGCGAAACAGCGTCAGCAGGGTGCGGGCACGGGCGCTGGGCAGGGGACGCCCATGAATGTCGGACACCAGACGGTTCTCGATAAGGCTCGCCAGCAACGTCCAGCCAACCGCAGAGAAGAAGAGGATCAGCGCGATGCGAATTAAAATATCGACGGTCTTTTCGCCCGCGCCGTTGTGCAGCCAGTTCCAGAAGTCAAACAATCCCCATGCGTTAAGCAACAGCATAATCGCCACGCAGACGGTGAGAATGCGCGCCACTTTCAGTGATACCGAGATCCAGCCGTTGACCCTTTTTTGCAGTTCCGGATAACTGCGCTGCACCTGTGGCGAGAGGGTGAAGGTTTTCGATAGCCAGCGCGACAGCAGGCCAGAGACAAATGCCGCAATGCCAATGATGGCCAGGCTCTTGAACGTCGCCCCCATCATAAATTTCAGGCTGTTGCCCGGGTCGAACAGCGAGAAGAAGCACAACACGATAAAGTAGGCGCTCGCCAGCCAGTGCCACACCAGCGCGAAGGCGCGGATAAAGAGACTGAAAAACGACAGGGAACGATCGGCCAGATGCAGCAAGCTTTGGGTAATGGTCTTTTTGTTATGGAAGATAAGGTACAACGCCCAGACGGTAATGCAGATCATAATCAGCACATTCGCCAGGGCGCCAAACTGCACGTTGACCTGGTTGGAGATGATCGGCACGGCAACCAGCAGACCGTAACCAATCAATCCACTGAGCACGCTGAGGCGCAGCGCCCAGTATCTGGCGCTCTCATCCCGAATCGAGAAGGGACGAAGATCCGGTACGTGCGGGCAAAATATCAAACGCAGCAGCGCCTTAAAGAACTCGATCAGCGCAAAGGCGTTGAGGAAGAGCGCCTGCTGGAAAGCGATGGTTTTATTGCCGGCGTTAAGCCTGTCGGCCAGGACCTGGCCCATAAACAGCGTCAGCGCCAGCAGCAGTAAATCGATGATAAACGCCGACGCTATCATCAGCGGCAGGTGTAACCAGCTGCTTTTCTGCTGGTTCTTCTTGCGCCCCCATTGCCCCATCTTACGGTAGAGCGGCCATGCGCACAGGCGTACCAGCCAGTAAAACAGAAATACAGCGCCCGCCAGCATCAAAAACTGCGTGGCGGCTGTCGTAAACGTATGGGGATTAAACGGTTTATGGGGCGAACCAATCAGGTTGCGATAGAGCTGGGCAAAGCGCGAGGAGAGCTCGCTTCCATAGTGACGGCTCACGTCGGTGACATTTTCCAGCACCGTTTTTTGTTCTTCCACTTGCGGAGGGGTAATTGTCGGCACCGGCTCCTGCGGCGGCGTGGCGGCGACTTTTCGCAACTGTCCGATTAACTCCTGCCGGGAGGTATCGTTTTCAAGCACATCGGCAAGGGCACTGTAGGCGGCTTTTTTCTGTTCAACATCCGGCTCTGGGGGCGGTGTCGTTTGCTGTGTGGCGGTCGTGCCGGTGGTGACGCCGGGGATGGAAACGGCGAACGATGGCGCACAAAACAGGCTAAGCAACAGCAAGATCCACGGCACGGCATCCTCCGGTGAAAATAATGAACAAAAAGATAAGTATAGAGGGCGAGGCGCGCGGGAGGATTTTTGGGAACAATCTGGCGTAAAAAAGCCGGGCATGCCCGGCTCAGAATGGCGTAACTGAAGCGCTATCAGGAGACGTGCTGCAGGAACTCCTGCAGGCGCTGGCTCGGTGGATTGGCGATCAGCGCTTGTGGGTTACCGTCTTCAGCGATACGGCCCTTATCAATAAAGATCAGGCGGGAAGCCACTTTCTCAGCAAAGCCGATTTCGTGGGTCACGATAACCATCGTCATCCCTTCTTCAGCCAGGTCCTGCATGACTTTCAGCACTTCGTGACGCAGTTCCGGGTCAAGCGCCGAGGTTGGCTCATCAAACAGCATCATCTTCGGTTTTACCGCCAGTGCGCGGGCGATAGCCACACGCTGCTGCTGTCCGCCGGACAACTCAGAAGGGTAGTGATGAGCACGTTCCGCGAGGCCGACTTTAGCCAGCAGATCTTTAGCCAGCGTTTCCGCCGCCGCTTTGCTGGCGCCACGTACGCGCAGTGGACCAAACATTACGTTTTCCAGCGCCGTCAGGTGCGGGAACAGGTAGAACTGCTGGAACACCATGCCAGCTTCCTGACGAATCAGACGGTCGTCGACTTTCGGGTCATTCACCTTCAGGCCATCGACAATCAGATCGCCGCTGGTGATCTCTTCCAGCTTGTTGATGCAGCGCAGCAGGGTCGATTTACCGGAGCCGGATGGCCCGATAATGACCACCACTTCACCCTGTTTGATATTCAGATCGATATTGTGCAGCACCTGGGTTGGGCCAAAGTGCTTGGAAACGTTTTTAAATTCAATCACAGGATTTTCATCCTTCTTTCAAGACGACGCAGAACGAAACTCAGAACCAGAGTGATGATCAGGTAGACAACAGCTACCGCACTCCAGATTTCCAGCGCACGGAAGTTGCCCGCAATGATCTCCTGGCCCTGACGGGTCAGCTCAGCAACGCCGATAACGATGAACAGCGACGTATCCTTAATACTGATGATCCACTGGTTCCCCAGCGGTGGCAGCATGCGGCGCAGGGCCAACGGCAGAATGACGTGGCGGATCGTTTCGCGACGAGAAAGGCCTAACGCCAGACCCGCTTCACTGAAACCTTTATGAATCGACAGGACCGCACCACGGGTAATTTCCGCGATATAGGCACCTGAGTTGATCATAATGGTCACGACAGCGGCGCTGAACGGGTCAATGCGCAGGTCGGTGAAAGCCATTGGCAGGGCGAAGTAGATGAACATGACCTGAACGACAATTGGGGTGCCGCGGATCACTTCGATGAAAACCAGTGCGATGTGGTTTGCAATCCAGCCGCCGTAGGTGCGGGCGAAACCGGCGACAAGACCGATAATCAACCCACCAACCAGACCGAGGACCGAAATCCACAGGGTCATTTTAGCGCCTTCAAGCAAGATAGGAATGGCAGGCCAGATGGCGCTCCAGTCAAACTGCATGATAGTTTCCTGTTACTGTTACCGTGTTTCTAAAATAGCAGGGGCGAAAGGTCGCCCCCGAGTGAACGTCATTTTTAAGAATTATTATTTAGGCTCGGTACCGAACCATTTTTTATAGATTTCGTTGTAGGTGCCGTTCTCTTTCAGGGTTTTCAGCGCGCCGTTAACTTTCGTACGCAGGTCGTCGCTGCCTTTCGGGAACGCAATACCGTACTGCTGGGCTTCCAGAGAATCACCGACGGCTTTGAACTTGCCGTTGCCCGCCGTTTTGATGAAGTACAGGATGTTAGGGGTATCGTGCAGCACCGCGTCAGCACGGTTGGTACCCAGCTCCATGTAGGCGTTATCGATGTTCGGGAACTGACGCAGATCTTTGGTTTTGATGTTTGCTTTCGCGTAATCAACAGAACCGGTACCGCCTTTCACCGCGACGACTTTACCGTCGAGGTCTTTCACGCTTTTTACGTCGTTATTATCGGCTTTCACCATCACCAGCAGGCCGCTTTTGTAGTAGCCGTCAGAGAAGTCGATCGCTTTTTTACGTTCTTCAGTAATGGTGATACCGGCCAGGGCCAGATCAACGTTTTTCGTTTGCAGTGCCGGGATGATGCCGCTGAAGTCCATTGGCTTCAGGGTGTAATCCAGTTTGAGTTCTTTTGCGATAGCAGCCCACAGATCAACATCAAAGCCAACGTACTTATCACCCTGTTTGAATTCAAACGGAACGAACGCCGTGTCGGTCGCCACAACCAGTTTGTCGGCAGCCTGGGAAGAGACCGCAAAAGCCAGGGTAAGTGCAGCCAGTGAAACTTTTAATACAGACTTCATAGCATTTCCTTTTATATCCACGGGGCGATCCCCTGCGAGAACGAGTGGCACAATGAAAAAATCGTGCCAACTTTACAAGCTGTTGTTTTACAAAGGGGATGATGTCATGCATTGCACAGAAAACGGGGCAATGAACTTTTATTGCACCAAAGTGGAGCACCGTTTTGGTGCGCGTCATTTGGCTCAACAGACGAAGCGTTATTTAGCGTAAATTCTGACGAAAAAACAATCTTCCGTTAACGGTTGTGTGAGGTGATTATTACAATTTTTTCACTTTTGCAGCGTCTCAGGCCAAAAACGTGCACCATAGATGTGCAAAACCCTCACCGGAGGGCGAGGGTTGTATAGGAAATTCTTATGAATTATTCGATGTTGGACTCAATGAACCACAGGAACTGGTCCAGGTCGCGGGAAGCGGCGGTGAAGATATCGGCTGTATCTTCGTCTTTCGCTTCGCCGATAGCTTTACGCACATCATTAGCCACTATCGCGTAGCGGTCTGCCAGCTCTTTCAGGTGATCCTGAACGGTATGGATATCCAGCGGATAACTTTTCAGTGGCGTCTTACTGTTAATCACCTGCGTGGTACCCAGTGCCACACCGCCTAACTGTACGGCACGTTCGGCCATGGTATCGAGGTGGGTAACCAGTGCTGTGCGGAAGCCATCCAGCATTTCATGAACGGCAATAAAGTTTGCACCGCGCATATTCCAGTGGGCCTGTTTGGTGATCAGCGAAAGATCGATGAACTGGATCACCTGGCGATTCAGCAACTCAATGGTCGCTTTTTTGTCGCTATCCGATACATCGTTACGGGTATAAAGCAGATTAGACGCTTTCGTTTTCACCAGTTTAGCGGTACTCATAATCTCATATCCTCTTGATGTTTGTTTCCCAGGTAATTGCGGGATTAAGTATAGCACCGGATTTTTTCCCTGCGGGGAGGCTCTGCCTATCAGTTTAATAGTGAGAAGGACGTTGTGTTTACAATGGTATGAAATTAAAGGGATTGTTTAAAATTGATGCAGATCAATCCTAATTCAGGAAAACGTTATCGACAGCGGGGGAAATATTTCACGAAGAGTGCAAAGTTTGTAAAAAAATATTTTAAACGGGAAACTGGCCTTTATTCTGCATGGCTATAAAGCCACGCAGAATATAGAGCGCTAATTGAGGTCAATTTTCTCAACTTTAGGTTCCGGGCGCATCGTTAGCGTTGAGCCCATTGAGGCGGCGATAATCGAACACAGGGCCAGCGTCTGGGTGAAGGTCAGGGTTTCACCGAGGAAGACCATCCCTGACAGGGCGGCGAGCGCGGGCTCCATGCTCATCAGCGTGCCGAAAATGCGCGTTGGCAGGCGCGTCAGGGCTATCATCTCTAAAGAGTAGGGGAGTGCTGTGGAAAGAATGGCGACCGCCAGCCCGATGGGCATGACTGACCATTGCCAGATGGACTCGGTGGCCTGAGCCATACCCATCGGCACAAAGATGATAGCGGCAATTAATGAACCGATTGCCACCGTCGCCGGGCCATGCTCTTCCCCGGCGCGCTGTCCGGTCACTATATAGATAGCCCAGCAGGCACCCGCCCCCAAAGCCAGCGCCGCGCCCGTGAGATCAATCTCTGAGACGCTCTGGCCCAGCGGCAGCAGGAACCACAGGCCAAGAACGGCTAAAATTACCCAGATAAAGTCAACGGGACGACGGGACGAGAAAAGCGCTACCGCCAGCGGGCCAGTAAACTCCAGTGCCACGGCAATCCCCAACGGAATTGTCTGGATGGAGAGATAGAACATGTAGTTCATCGCTCCCAGGGACAGCCCGTAAAAAAGCAGCGGTAAGCGTTGTTCTTTTTTAAAGCGTAAACGCCAGGGTTTGAAAATCACCACCAGGATCGCGGTTCCGAGGGCAATACGCAGGGCCGTGACCCCAGGCGCACCGACCAGCGGAAAGAGGGATTTAGCCAGCGAGGCACCGCTTTGAATGGACAACATGGCGATGAGTATGACGACAACCGGCAACCAGACCGACGACGAGCGGGATAACCCAGGCATCCTTTCTCCTGTCAACTTATGTCAAATGAAGTAAAGGTTGCAGTGTAAAGGAAATAAGCTGCAACGGTTGAGAGACCGTTGAAAAAAAAACGTGTAAATTCCGTAAAATGGTTAAGCGCTGGTGGATTTATCGCCTGTCAGATTAGGAATAATCTGGATGAATGTAACGGCGCAGACGCGCAGTATGAGCGTTTTATAGCGAAAATTGTATGTGATTTGAATGAGATAGCTGACGCTGGAAACGTTCTGTTACAGGAAAGGTTCAGTTAGACATCACGAATCACAAAGAGTTTCGCAAATTTTTTTGATATATTTAAAACTTACGGACTTACTTGAAGCACATTTGAGGTGGTTATGAAAAAAATTGCATGTCTTTCAGCACTGGCCGCTGTACTGGCTGTTTCCGCAGGTACCGCTGTAGCTGCTACTTCTACTGTAACTGGTGGTTACGCTCAGAGCGATATGCAGGGCGTGATGAACAAAGCTAACGGTTTCAACCTGAAGTATCGTTACGAGCAGGATAACAACCCACTGGGCGTGATCGGTTCTTTCACCTACACCGAGAAAGATCGTTCTGAAAACGGCGCATACAACAAAGGCCAGTACTACGGCATCACCGCTGGTCCAGCTTACCGTCTGAACGACTGGGCAAGCATCTACGGTGTTGTAGGTGTTGGCTACGGTAAATTCCAGCAGACCGAAAACCAGGGTCTGAACCGCACTGCAAGCAACAGCGACTACGGCTTCTCCTATGGCGCGGGTCTGCAGTTCAACCCAATCCAGGACGTCGCTCTGGACTTCTCTTATGAGCAGAGCCGTATCCGCAACGTTGACGTTGGCACCTGGATCGCGGGCGTAGGTTACCGCTTCTAATCACTTCGGTGAGCCAGTAAAAAATCCGCCCAATGTGGCGGATTTTTTTTTTACGTTAATCCCTCGCCTTGCAGGAGAGAGTAGCAGATTGCCCGGATTATTTACTCTTAATATCGAAGATATCGGTTCCCAGATGGTTATAGTCAACTTTCTGTAACTTGAAGTTGGTAATGTAAACTGGGGGAGCCTTCTTGTTAGAGACAAACGGGTACGCATTTTTTATCTGCTGTGCCGAAATCCCCGTCCACTGCGAGAAGAAGGTCAGGAAATCATTGGCCGAACGCCGCGCTTTAATAATGCGATGCGTTTTATCATCACTCGACACAACCATAAACGGTACCTGGAAGTTCTGCTGGAACTTATCGTCGTGCGCCAGATACTGCACCTCTTTACCGCGCTCTTTAAACGCCAGCCCGTGATCCGAGAAGTAGACCATCGAGAAACTGTCACCCGTATTGCGTAACTGATCGTACAGTTTGCTCAGCAGGTCGTCGGTTTGCGTCATGGTGTAGAGATAGCATGAGGTCTCTTTGGACTGCACAAACTCTGCGTATTTACCGCCGGTCCGATCGCAGGCCTGCGGGTGAGACCCCATCAGGTGCAGAACAATCAGCTGCGGCTGGGTACGCGGAGAGGCAAAGACCTGCGCCGTCATTTTCAGCAACGCTTCATCTTTCGTGTTCTTGTCCGCTTCAAAATCACCGTTCTTCAGGAACTGCACTTCGTCGGCGCGTCTGGCGATACTGGCAATGGCCGTATCGTATTCGCCAATTTGTCCCTGATTGGAGAACCACCAGGTCTGGAAACCTGCGCGGTTCGCCAGGGTAACAAAGTTATCCTGAAACTGGGGTTTGTCATCGACCACCCGGTTCAGCGTCAGGCCGAGAGATTTCTGCGTTGAGCCGCTGGCCGCAACATAATCGGTAAACAGGGTGCCTTTGACCGAACTGGCGAACGGCGTGTTGTCCCAGTGTCCGCCAAAGGCTCCCATGGCGTCGCGACGTGCACTTTCACCAATCACCACCACATAGGTGTGATATTTGGGCTTCACGGCCAGCACGTTCCAGGTGTCTTTCATATTTGAAAGCTCAGCCATACGTGCCTGTTCGTCGAGCACCTCTTTATTGTTAACGACGACGTCTTTCACAAAACGGAACACCGGATAGCCGGTATCCTTTAGCTTGAAAACCCCACCCCAGGCCAGGTTTTGTACTGGTGCGACAAAGAACGCCACCACGCTGAACGCCAGGCACAGGTGCTCAATTTTTCCCCACGTTTTTTTCTCTTCCGCTTTACGGCGAACGGCTATCACGCCAAGGGCAAAGATAAAGAGGCCGACCACATAGCTGTACCAGGGGAAGATCGTCAGGATCTCTGTCGACTCTTCCATATTGGTCGAGTGCAGCGCCAGCAGGGTATTAAAGTTCGGCGAGCCGTAAGCCTGACCAAACGGGAAATAGAGTGCAGCGACCAGAGAACAGATTCCGACTAACGTTTTTTGCGCGCGCGGAGCCGTTCGCCACAGCACATGCAATATGCAGGTAAAGGCCACGGCATAGAGCAGGCTAAAGGGATAGCCAAGCGCAAAGTTAATCAGTAATGACTGCAAAAAGTAAAATCCCGTCCACGGGCTTAAGGCCCGGCTACGGGTAACAACGGTGTCTATCAGGGTTAAATTCATAGGTCACTATCATGGATAAAAACGCCATGTGCTCACCCTGGCGTCAAGGGTCATAACCTGCCTGACAGTGCGTGGAGAGGGAATGAGGGTCCGCTTCAGCGAGCCGCAAATTGTGCAGGGCTGCAAGAAGATAGTGCGAGCGCTAAATAATAGCAACAGTTGCTAAGCAGATGTTTTGCGAAGGGGATTGCAAATCCGTAAAAAAGATCGGGAATAGGGCGGCTGAAAGCCAGTGTACAGTGGGTTTGTGACGGAAAAATGAAGCGGCGTACCGCAACGCCGCTTAGTGGGAAGGTTTGTCGTCCTGATGCGGGGGTTTGTTGTTAAACATATCGCACAGCATGTTCAACAGCATCAGGCGTACTTTAAAGGGAGAGTGGGTAAACACGTTCATACACCTCTTGAATTCGTTCATGAGACCTCCTGATTTTTGATCCCTTCGATCCGTGAAGGGTGACTGCATTACATACAGATATAGCACAGGCTATATTGTATAGCTATGGCTATTTCGTTAATTTTTTGTGCTTGTAGAGGGATGGTTTACAATGTGCGCTCTCGATACCGGGCGCTGGAAGCGTCACCCCACTGAGGAAGTACAATGAACCGTCGCGCAGGTAAGCCAACAATCAGAAAAACGACGCAACTGGTGAATGTTGAAGAACATGTCGAAGGTTTTCGCCAGGTACGTGAAGCGCACCGTCGTGAGCTGATTGATGACTATGTTGAACTGATTTCCGATTTGATTCGCGAGGTCGGGGAGGCGCGCCAGGTGGATATGGCTGCACGGCTGGGCGTTTCCCAACCGACAGTGGCAAAAATGTTAAAACGTCTGGCCTCCGTGGGCCTGATTGAAATGATCCCCTGGCGCGGCGTCTTTCTGACGCCGGAAGGGGAGAAACTCGCCCAGGAGAGTCGCGAGCGCCACCAGCTCGTCGAAAACTTCTTACTGGTGCTGGGCGTAAGCCCGGAAATTGCCCGCCGGGACGCGGAAGGAATGGAACACCACGTCAGCGAAGAGACGCTGGTTAAGTTCCGCGAGTTTACCCTTAAATATGGTCCCTCCGCTGAATGAACATCCCCGGACTGCAGGCCCTGGCACGCGATCGTTTCTTCCATCTCTTATTCATCATTGGCGCAGTATTAAGCATCTTTGTGCCGTTTGCGCCACACACCTGGCCTGCGGTGATTGACTGGCGCACCATCATTACCCTCAGTGGCCTGATGATGCTTACCAAAGGGGTAGAGTTGAGCGGCTATTTTGACGTCCTGGGACGTAAAATGGTGCGCCGCTTTGCCACTGAACGCCGTCTGGCGCTGTTTATGGTGTTCTCTGCTGCGGTGCTGTCGACGTTTCTGACCAACGACGTGGCGCTGTTTATCATCGTGCCACTCACGCTCACGTTGCGTAAGCTCTGCGAGATACCGGTTAGCCGGCTGATCATCTTCGAGGCGCTGGCCGTTAACGCCGGTTCGCTTCTGACCCCTATCGGCAACCCACAAAATATTCTCCTGTGGGGACGCTCCGGGCTGTCGTTTGCCGCTTTTACCTGGCAGATGGCCCCGCTGGCGCTGGTGATGATGGTGTCGCTGCTGGCGGTCTGCTGGTTCGCGTTCCCGGTTAAAAAACTGCAGTACCACAGCGGTACCACGGGTCCGCAGTGGCAGCCGCGTCTGGTGTGGAGTTGTCTGGCGCTGTACATCGTTTTCCTGTTCGCGCTGGAACTGAAGTATGAACTGGCGGGCGTACTGCTCGTCGCCGCCGGTTTTTTATTCCTGGCGCGGCGCGTGCTGATCAGCGTGGACTGGACGTTATTGCTGGTCTTTATGGTGATGTTTATTGATGTACATCTGCTTATCCAGCTTCCGGTACTGCAACACGTTCTGCACAGCGTCAGCGGCCTGTCGCAGCCGGGATTGTGGCTCACGGCGATTGGTCTGTCACAGTTCATCAGCAACGTGCCTTCCACCATTTTACTCCTCAACTACGTTCCCCCTGACACGCTGCTGGCGTGGGCGGTGAATATCGGCGGGTTTGGGCTGCTGCCCGGTTCGCTTGCTAACCTGATTGCCCTGCGTATGGCTAACGATCGTCGTATCTGGTGGCGTTTCCATGTCTGGTCGATCCCGATGCTGATTTGGGCCGCGGCGATCGGTTTCGGAATTTTCCTTCTCATATAGTGCGCAATTTGTCAGTTTTTCCTGGCAAACGTATAGCAACGTCCTAGCTTTAGTGAACGGCATAGTGTGATGCCGCTCACTGACAGGACTGTTGCTGACCTATGGCTGAAGATCAAAACCTGCCTGCTGACGAGCAGGAAAACAACACTAAACAGCGTAAGCGCCCGGGCAAAAAACCGTTAATCATCCTTGGCATTGTCGTGGTGGTGATGGTTATCGTGGCGCTGGTCTGGTGGTTTTTAACCCGTAACGAAGAGACCACTGACGACGCCTTTACCGACGGTGATGTGGTGACGATTGCCCCGAAAACGGCAGGCTATGTCACCGAGCTGCGTGTGCGCGATAACCAGCGGGTGAAAAAGGGTGACCTGCTGGTGGTTATCGATCCGCGTGATACCACTGCCCAGCGCGATCAGGCGCAGGCCCAGCTTGGGCTGGCGATAGCCCAGCTGCATCAGGCTCAGGCGCAGCTGGCGCTGTCAAAAGTCCAGTATCCCGCTCAGCGTGATGAAGCCAAAGCGCAGGTGATTAAAGCGCAGGCCGATCTGGCCAATGCGCAGGCGGAGTATCGCCGCCAGCGAGGCGTTGATCCGCGAGCGACCACCCAGCAAAGTATTGATACCGCCAATGCCCAGCTGCGCAGTGCCCAGGCGGGCCTGGCAAGTGCGCAGGCGCAGCTTGAAGTGGCGGAGCAGGTACAGCTGCAGATCCGCCAGCAGGAAACCAATGTGGAAGCGCGTCAGCGCCAGGTCGATCAGGCCAAAGCGCAGCTGGAAACCGCGACGCTGAACCTCTCTTACACCGAAGTCCGCGCCCCGTTTGACGGTTTTGTCACTAAACGCAACGTCCAGCCCGGCACCCTGGTGCAGGCGGGTACCGCGCTGTTTTCACTGGTCTCGCCGAATGTGTGGGTGGTGGCGAACTTTAAAGAGTCGCAGCTCGAACGCATGAAGCCGGGCGATAAGGTCGAGGTGTCCGTAGATGCCTGGCCGGATATGGCGCTCGAAGGCCATGTTGACAGTATTCAACAGGGCAGCGGCTCGCGTTTCTCCGCCTTCCCGTCGGAAAACGCTACCGGTAACTTTGTCAAAATCGTTCAGCGCGTGCCGGTGAAGATCGTGATTGATAAAGGGCTGGATCCCAACAAACCGCTGCCGCTTGGGCTGTCGGTGGCACCGAAGGTGACAGTGGAATGACGGATCACAGCCACGACAACTGGCGACCCGCCAGTAATCCGTGGGCGGTGGCGATTGTGGTCACGCTGGCGGTGTTTATGGAGATCCTCGACACCACTATCGTTAACGTGGCGCTCCCGCATGTGGCCGGGTCGCTCTCGTCCAGCTACGACGAATCCACCTGGGTATTGACCAGCTACCTGGTGGCAAACGGCATAGTGCTGCCGATATCGGCTTTCCTGAGCCGGGTTTTTGGCCGCAAACAGTTCTTCCTCATCTGCATCGTGATGTTCACCGTCTGTTCGTTCCTGTGCGGGATCGCCACCGAGCTGTGGCAAATCATTCTTTTTCGCGTAATGCAGGGCTTTTTCGGCGGCGGGCTGCAGCCCACGCAGCAGTCGGTGCTGCTCGACTACTTTAAACCCGAGGACCGGGGTAAAGCGTTTGGCCTGTCGTCAATCGCCATCATCGTTGCGCCGGTACTTGGCCCGACGCTGGGCGGCTGGATCACCGATAACTACTCCTGGCGCTGGGTTTTCTTCATCAACATTCCGGTGGGGATTGTAACGGTGCTGGCGATCTACCAGCTGCTGGAAGACCCGCCATGGGAAAGCAAATCGAAAGAGAAGCTGTCTATCGACTGGACGGGGATTGGCCTGATCGCGCTGGGGCTGGGCTGCCTGCAGGTGATGCTCGACCGGGGAGAAGATGAGGACTGGTTTTATTCGAACTTTATTCGCACCTTCGCCGTGCTGACGCTCATCGGCATTATTGGAGCGATTTACTGGCTGGTGTATGCCAAAAAACCGGTGGTAGATCTGCACTGCATGAAAGATCGCAACTTCGCCATCTCCAGCCTGTTGATGGCGGGCATGGCGATGATTCTGTACGGCAGTTCGGTGGTGATTCCGCAGCTTGCACAGCAGGATCTGGGCTACACCGCCACCTGGTCCGGGCTGGTCCTTTCGCCGGGCGCCGTGTTAATCGTATTGACTATCCCGCTGGTGCTGAAGCTGATGCCGGTGGTGCAGACGCGCTGGATTATCGCTTTTGGTTTTACCTGCCTGGCGGTGTCGTTCTTCTGGTCACGTACGCTGACCCCGGATATCGATTTCGAAACGCTGGTGCTGTTCCGCAGCGCCCAGTCGATAGGGCTTGGGTTCCTGTTTGTGCCTCTCACCACCATTGCTTTTATTTCGATACCGAGGCGGCTGAACGCCGATGCGGCGGCGCTGTTTACCATGTTCCGCAACGTGGCGGGCTCAATTGGCATCTCGCTTTCTACGGCGGCCATTACCGAACGTTCCCAGGCGCACAGCGCGCATCTGGCCTATCACGCGTCACCGTTTAATGAACAGTTCCAGCTGGCGATACGCGAAAGTGCGCAGGCAATCCAGAACTTCACCACTCAGGTCGGGGACCCTACCGGTATCGCCACCGGGCGCATGTACCAGACCATGATCGAGCAGTCGCGCTTCCTGGCGTATATCGACGTGTTCACCATTCTGAGCGTGGTAGCCATGTTACTGATTCCATTTTGTTTGTTGCTCTCGCCGGTTAAGAGCGAGGGGAGTGCAGGAGCACATTGATGATACACAGACGTTTAACCCCCCTGATGATCATGCTGCTGGCAGGCTGTGCCGTGGGGCCGGATTACCAGCCGCCGGCGTCGCAGACCCCGACACACTGGAACGACCCGGGTGACAGCGGCGTGAAGTCAAAAACGGCCTCGACGGCAACCAACCCACGCTGGTGGAAAACCTTCGGTTCACCGCAGCTGGACAGCCTGATAGAGCGCGCGATCGCGGGAAATTTATCCCTGCAGCAGACGGTGTTGCGTATTGCCGGGGCGCGCGAACAGATTAACCAGGCGGGTGGGGCGTTTTACCCTTCCGTAAACGGTAATCTGCAGGCCACGCGCCAGCAGCTTGGGCTGGAGGGAGAGCTGAAATCCCACGGCGTGTACGACCAGCTTGATAACGTGGATCCTGAACTCAGGGGCGCGCTAGGACCGCTGACGCAGCCGATCAATCTTTACCAGGGGAGCTTCGATGCGCAGTGGGAAATCGACCTGTGGGGCAAGGTGCGCCGACAGGTAGAGGCTGCCGAAGCGCAGCAGAAAGCGGCGATAGAGCAGCGTAACGACGCGCTGGTGTCGCTGGAGGCGGAAGTGGCGCGCGCATGGCTGCAGCTGCGGGGGGCGCAGAGCATCATTGCCACGCTGAACACCCAGATTAAGAGCGCGCAACAAACCCTGGAACTCACCGAAAGCCGCCAGCGGGGCGGGCTGTCACCGCAGATGGACGTTGAAAACGCGCGTGCCCAGTTGGGGAACCTCGAAGCGCAGCGTCCTCAGTATCAGGCCCAAGCACGGCAGGCAATGAATGGCCTCGCGATTTTACTCGGCAAGCCGCCGGGGGCGCTGGATGCGGAGCTGCAGTCGGCGCAGCCGATGCCCGCCCTGCCGGATATCGTACAAACGGGTATCCCCTCTACGCTGGCCCGTCGTCGTCCTGACGTACGCGAGGCGGAAGCCAACCTCCACGCCGCCACGGCGCAGATTGGCGTTTCCGTGGCGCAGCTGTTCCCGAGCTTTACCCTCTCCGGGCAGTTCGGCCTGCGAAACAGCGAAACCAACTGGCTGACGGACTGGAGCAGCCACTTCTACAGCTTCGGCCCGCAGGTCTCGATACCGATTTTCCAAGGCGGAAGACTGGTCTCGAGCGTGAAGGTGGCGCGTGCGCAGCAGGGCGCGGCAGTGCTCGACTACCGCCAGACGGTGCTCACCGCGCTCGGGGACGTGGAGAATGCGCTGGTGAGTTACCGCACCGATCAGCAGCGTGAAGCCGGCCTTGCCAAAACCATCGATGCGTTGCAAAACGCGTTTGATTTGGCAAGCGACAGCTACCGGCAGGGGATCGCCAGCTTTATTGACGTGCTGGATGCCCAGCGGCAGCTGGCGCAGGCGCAGCAGCAACGCGCGCAGGCGCAGGTGCAGAGCGCTCTCGATCTGGTGGCGCTCTACAAAGCGCTGGGCGGCGGCTGGGAGCCGTATCAGCAGGTGCAATTACCGGATTACAAGGTCTTTGGTGAGGCTCCGCGCGGATAAGATTCAGAGGATTGGGCAAGAAACGGACAGGAACACCACATTCGCGATGGCTATGGGGCGGGTATAACTATCGGGTACCCATCGAACGACATGCGAGGATTATCTTATGCGTTATCAAAAACTGGGCAATACCGGTCTGTTTGTGTCTGAACTGTGCCTTGGCACCATGACCTTCGGCGGAGAAGGCGGCATGTGGGGCAAGATTGGTCAGCTGCAGCAAAGTGAAGCCGAGCAGCTGGTGGGCCGTGCACTGGATGCCGGAATTAATTTCATCGATACCGCGGATGTGTATTCGGAAGGGCGCTCGGAGGAGATCACCGGCCAGGCGCTGAAGAACCTGAAAATTCCGCGCGAAAATGTGGTGGTTGCCACCAAAGTGTTTGGCGAAACGGGCACGGCCGGGGTGAACTCCCGCGGCAGTTCGCGCTATCACATCATCAGTAGCGTCAAAGAGAGCCTGCGCCGTCTGCAGCTCGATCATATCGATCTGTATCAGCTCCACGGTTTTGACCCGGCAACCCCTGTCGAAGAGATGCTCTACGCGCTGGATAACCTGGTACAGCATGGGCACGTGCGTTATATCGGCGTCTCTAACTGGGCGGCGTGGCAGATTGCCAAAGCGCTGGGCATTTCCGAACGCCTTGGACTGGCGCGTTTTGCTTCACTGCAGGCGTATTACACCATCGCCGGGCGCGATCTTGAGCGTGAACTGATACCGATGATGCAGAGTGAAGGCGTCGGGTTGATGGTCTGGAGCCCACTGGCAGGCGGTCTGCTTAGCGGAAAATATGGCCGTGACGGGCAGAGTGAATCCGGCGGTCGCCGCCTGGAATTTGACTTCCCGCCGGTGAATAAAGAGCGTGCTTTCGATTGCGTGGATGTGATGCGCACCCTGGCCGAGCGCAAGGGTGTCTCTGTGGCGCAAATTGCGCTGGCGTGGTTGCTGCATCAGAAGGCCGTAACCAGCGTCATTATTGGTGCCAAACGTGTCGACCAGCTGGACGACAACATTGCCGCCACCGGGATCCGTTTAAGCGAAGACGAGCTTAAACAGCTTGATGCCGTCAGCGCGCTGCCGCGCGAATACCCGGGCTGGATGCTGGAGCGGCAGGGTGAATATCGCCGTCATCAGCTCGCACAACAATAACCGTCCTTCCCCCCGGTCTCGCTTCGCTGACCGGGTTTTTTTCCCGCCTTGCTCACAAAAAACGATCCTCCTCTTTGATTGATTTTTCGTCTTCGCCTATATGACTAGTCATGAGATATTAAATGACTAGTCATATAGGGAGCGATCATGAATCAATTTCTGCCAGCCAATTTTTTATGGGGCAATTCCGTATCCAGTATGCAGACGGAAGGGGCCTGGAATGAGGGAGGAAAGGGAATGTCGGTATATGACATTCGCGAAGCCGGGGAGAACGTTTCTGACTGGAAAGTCGCGACCGATTCCTACCACCGCTATCGGGAAGATTTCGACCTGATGCAGGATCTGGGCATGAACTGCTACCGCTTTCAGATCGCCTGGAGCCGCGTATGTCCACAGGGCGACGGTGACTTCAACGACGAAGGCATCGCCTTTTATGACCGCTTTATTAACGATTTAATTGCCCGCGGCATTGAGCCGATGATCTGCCTCTACCACTTCGATATGCCGCTGGCGCTGGCGCAGGAGTACAACGGCTTTAACGATCGCCGTGTGATGGACGCGTTTATCCGCTACGGCAAAAAGATGATCGACTGTTACGGCGACCGGGTGAAGTACTGGCTGACGTTTAACGAGCAGAACATCTTCCACATGCCGGAAGCCTTCCGGATCTCGGGCTATATGAAAGGCGAGAAAACCCTGCGCGAGCTGTATGAACTGCAGCACCACACCATGGTCGCGCATATGACCCTGACCGAATACCTGCACCAGACCCGTCCGGGGCAGCTGATGGGCGGCATGCTGGCGCACCAGCTGGTCTATCCGGCGACCTGTAAACCGCGTGATATCTTCTGCGCCCAGCAGTATGACGAATTCCTCAACCAGAACCTGCTGCGCGTCTTTGCCGGCCAGGGTTACAGCCCGGCGGTGATGGCGGTCGTGGAACAGCAAGGTTTTGCGGATATCTACCGCGCTGAGGATCTTGCGCTGCTGGCGCGTACCAAAAACGACTATATGGCTTTCAGCTACTACGCCAGTAAAACCCTCGACAGTGATGCGATCCCCGAAGGAACGCCGGTCAACGATTACCTTCTGCACGGTGATAAAAATAACCCGTACCTGAAAGCGACCGAATGGAACTGGCAGATTGATCCGCTGGGCTTTCGCACCATCATCACCCGCTATTACAACGACTGGCGTATGCCGGTATTCCCGATTGAAAACGGTATTGGGGTGATCGAGTCCTGGGACGGTGTGAATCCGATTGAAGATACCTACCGTATTGACTACCACCGGGCGCATATCGAGGCGATGAAACAAGCCATGTTTGAGGATGGCGCAGAGGTGATCGGTTACCTCGGCTGGGGCTTAATCGACATTCTGAGTTCACAGGGAGACATGCGTAAGCGTTACGGTGTGGTCTATGTGAACCGTGAAAATCACGACCTGAAAGACTTAAAGCGCGTACCGAAGAAGAGCTACGCATGGTTGAAACAGGTTATCCATACCAACGGACGCGAGATGTAAGCCGTACGCTGCCGGGCCGTTTTTGTGACTGATTGAAGGGAAATATCCGCTATGTCTGATACAAAAATAACACCGCATATGCAGTCTTTTGTCGACAGATTTGTTGAGTTCTCGGCGCGCCTGGCAAACCAGGTGCACCTGCGTTCCCTGCGCGATGCCTTCGCCACGGTCATGCCCATTTTCATCCTTGCCGGTCTGGCGGTGCTGGTGAATAACGTGGTATTCCCATGGATTTTTGAAGGCGACACGCTGGCGCATTTTAAGGTGTGGGGCGAGGCGATTATTAACGGTACGCTGAATATCGCCGCGCTGTTGCTGGCGCCGATGATTGCCTGGTCGCTGGCACGCAACAAAGACTTCGACAACCCGGTCTCGGCAGTGGTTATCGCCATCAGCAGTTTTATCATTATGATGCCGATGCGCTTACAGCTTACGCCCGTCGGCAGCGACGCCACGGTGAACGTCACGCAGGTGCTGACGTTCTCCAATATTGGCTCAACCGGCATTTTTGCCGGGGTGCTGATTGGTCTGCTCTCAACGGAACTGTTTATCGCCATTTCTCGTCTGAAAGCGCTGCACATTTCTTTAGGTGAAAATGTACCGCCGGCGGTCAGCAAATCGTTTACCGCGCTGATCCCGACGATCCTGACGCTTTCCCTGTTTGCCATACTGGCCGCGCTTCTGGCGAACGTGTTGCACACGGATCTCATCCATCTGATCACCACTTTTATTCAGCAGCCGCTGCGCCTGATCAATACCAGCCTGCCGGGCACGATTTTTATCTATAGCTTTGGTAACTTCCTGTTCACGCTTGGGATCCATCAGTCAGTGGTTAACAGCGTGGTGCTGGAGCCGTTTCTGCTGATCAACACCAACGAGAATATGCTGGCCTTTGCCAACGGTCAGCCTGTCCCACATATCATCAACAATATCTTTGTACCGACCTTTGGTATGGTGGGGGGGACCGGCAGCACGATTTCCCTGTTGATTGCCATTTTCATCTTCTCACGGCAAAAATCGGCGAAACAGGTGGCCCGTTTGTCGCTGGCGCCGGGCCTGTTTAACATCAACGAGCCGGTCATTTTTGGCCTGCCGATTGTGTTCAACCTGCCGCTGATGATCCCCTTTGTGCTGCTACCTGCCATAGGTATCTGGTTTGCGTGGTTCTGTACTACCCTGGGGTTAATGTCGCGCTGTGTGGTTATGATCCCGTGGACAACTCCGCCCATTCTGAGCGCCTGGCTGGCAACGGCAGGGGACTGGCGCGCCGTGGTCGTGCAGTTGGCAATCATTGTATTTGGTGTATTCTTCTACCTGCCTTTCCTCAAAATTGCCGAGAGAGTGGCATTAAAAAACAGCGGGACAGAAAACTAACAGAAAGGAAGGACGATGGCGGCGAAGTACATCACCATAGCGCGGGAAATTAAGAAACGCATTATTAGCTCGCAATACGCCGCCAACGAACCGCTCCCGGACCAGTTTGCCCTGGCGGCGGAGTTCAGCACCAGCCGGATGACCATACAGCAGGCCATACGCCAGTTAATTGTGGAAGGGCTGATCTATACCCGTCAGGGGCAGGGGACGTTTATCCGCAAAAATTTCCTGCAACTCTCGCAGTGGGATCTTTCCGGCAGCGACTACTTCGGCGCAACAAAAACCTGGGAGCATCTGGGCACCGTTTCCAGCGTCGTGGTCCATTTCGAGCTGCGCTTTCCGAACGAGAAGGAGCAGGCCTCGCTGATGATTAACGCCGATGCGCCTGTCTATGACTTTGTTCGTTTGCGTCTGCTCAACGGTGAGCCGATGTCGCTGGACTCCACCGTAATGCCGCTTAATCTGGTGCCCGGTCTGAATAAAAGCCATCTTGAAGGCTCCGTGTTCCGCTACGTGCAGGAGACGCTGGGGCTGAAAATCATGGGGTCGTACCGGGTGGTGCGGGCGCTAAAACCGAACGCGCTGGATATGCAACACCTTATCTGCGAGCAGACCGATCCGGTGCTGGAGGTGGAGCAGGTTATCTATCTGGAGGATGGCACACCGCTTGAGTATGCCCACTGTCACTACCGTTACGACCACGGCGGGATAGTTATCGTCAATAACGGATAAAAAAAAGCGGGCATCAGAGCCCGCTTTCTTATTCTCAGACCCGGTCAGCAAAGCGCCACCGGGCAGAGGGTCAGTTCAGACGCACTGGCATACCAGAACGGTTCTGAACGGCCTGGTCAACAATCGCTGTCTCTACATCCGGCTGAGAGGTCACGGACTGCACCGCGCTGTTCAGCGTAACCGGAACGATTTCGTTGTTGTTAATCTGGTCTTCGCTGGTGGACAGCGGGTTGTGTACTTCAATGTAACGGCTGCCATCCGGCTCAGACGTCGCTTTAACCGGTTCGTTGATGAACTGGACGCGGGTACCGACCGGCACGTTTTCGAACAGGAATTTGATGTCTTCGTTACGCAGACGTACGCAGCCGTGGCTTACGCGCAGGCCGATACCGAAGTTGGCGTTGGTCCCGTGAATCGCGTACAGACGGCCAATGTACAGCGCGTACAGACCCATTGGGTTATCCGGGCCTGCCGGTACAACAGCTGGCAGGGGTTCACCCGCAGCGATGTACTCCGCGTGCATTTTGGCGGTTGGCGTCCAGGTTGGGCCTGCTTTCTTACGCTCAACTTTGGTCGTCCAGTTCATTGGGGTGTCTTTACCCAGCTGGCCGATACCGATTGGCAGCACGATAACCGTGTTGGTGCCTTTCGGGTAGTAATACAGACGCATTTCCGCGCTGTTGATGACGATACCTTCATGGACGGTATCCGGCAGGATGAGCTGCTGAGGAATGTTCAGCACGGTACCGGCTTTAGGCAGATACGGGTCAACACCCGGATTCGCTTCCAGCATGTTAGACAGGCCCAACTGGTACTGCGCCGCGAAATATTCCAGTGGCTGAGCGTTACCTTCAGGCACCGTGACCACCTGGTTTTGACCAACCAGACGGCTACCGTCTGTCGGCAGCGGATAAGTCACCGCAGAAGCGGTTTTGCAAAAACCTACTACGGCTAACGCCGCCGCAAAAAGCGTTGTTAATTTCATGTTCATGTTGTGCGAGGTATCTAAGCCATTCCGGCGATGAGTTGATAAGTCTGAATCTTGATGGGAGCGCATTATATGTGCATTCCCGCTAACAGGGAATTCAGATGTGTACGAAATCACATTTTTTTCGATTTTGTTAAAGTTTAGCGGATTGCCGCAACGCGGGATCTCAATTCGGAATTGTGGCATAATGCCGTGTTTATCACACTTTTCGCAGGAATCTCCCCGTGTTAGTTACCAGCAACGTCACTATGCAGTTTGGCAGTAAGCCGCTGTTCGAAAACATTTCCGTCAAATTTGGCGGCGGCAACCGTTACGGCCTGATTGGCGCCAACGGTAGCGGTAAATCTACTTTTATGAAAATCCTCGGCGGTGATTTAGAGCCGACGCTGGGCAACGTTTCGCTCGATCCAAACGAGCGCATCGGTAAGCTGCGTCAGGATCAGTTCGCCTTTGAAGAGTTCACCGTCCTTGACACCGTTATCATGGGACACGCGGAGCTGTGGGAAGTGAAGCAGGAGCGCGATCGCATCTACGCGCTGGCGGAGATGAGCGAAGAAGATGGCTACAAAGTGGCCGATCTCGAAGTGCTGTACGGCGAAATGGATGGCTACTCTGCGGAAGCGCGTGCGGGCGAGCTGCTGCTGGGTGTGGGTATTCCGGTAGAACAACATTACGGCCCGATGAGCGAAGTCGCGCCAGGCTGGAAACTGCGTGTTCTGCTGGCGCAGGCGCTGTTCTCTAATCCGGATATCCTGCTGCTCGACGAACCAACGAACAACCTGGACATCGACACCATCCGCTGGCTGGAGCAGACGCTGAACGATCGCGACAGCACCATGATCATCATCTCGCACGACCGTCACTTCCTGAACATGGTGTGTACACACATGGCGGACCTGGACTACGGCGAGCTGCGCGTTTATCCGGGCAACTACGACGAGTACATGACGGCAGCCACGCAGGCGCGTGAACGTCTGCTGGCGGATAACGCCAAGAAGAAAGCCCAGATTGCTGATCTGCAGTCTTTCGTCAGCCGCTTCAGCGCGAACGCCTCTAAATCTCGCCAGGCGACCTCTCGTGCGCGCCAGATTGACAAGATCAAGCTTGATGAAGTGAAAGCGTCCAGCCGTCAGAACCCATTCATCCGCTTCGAGCAGGACAAGAAACTGTTCCGTAATGCGCTGGAAGTGGAAGCCCTGGCTAAAGGTTTTGAAAACGGTCCGCTGTTTAAAAACTTTAACCTGCTGTTGGAAGTGGGCGAGAAGATTGCCATTCTGGGTGCCAACGGCGTGGGTAAATCCACTCTGCTGAAAACCCTGGTCGGCGAACTGCAGCCGGATAACGGTACCGTGAAGTGGTCTGAAAACGCGCAGATTGGTTACTACGCACAGGACCATGAATACGAGTTCGAAAACGACCTGACCGTCTTCGACTGGATGAGCCAGTGGAAGCAGGAAGGCGATGACGAGCAGGCGGTGCGCAGCATTCTGGGTCGTCTGCTGTTCAGTCAGGACGACATCAAGAAGCCTGCTAAAGTGCTGTCCGGTGGTGAAAAAGGGCGCATGCTGTTCGGCAAGCTGATGATGGAAAAACCCAATATCCTGGTGATGGATGAACCGACTAACCACCTGGATATGGAATCTATCGAATCGCTGAACATGGCGCTGGAGATGTATCAGGGGACCCTGATCTTCGTCTCTCACGACCGTGAATTCGTCAGCTCGCTGGCGACCCGCGTGATCGAAATTACGCCTGAGCGCGTGGTGGACTTTACCGGTAACTACGAAGATTACCTGCGCAGTAAAGGTATCGAGAGTTAAAAAAAGCCCGGTAGCGCTACGCCTACCGGGCCTGTGTTTGATGCCCTCTCCCTGTGGGAGCGGGCATCAGGCCGTACTAGACCACCCATTCACTCCCTTCAATACCATTCACCAGCAGCGTGCGTTTTTCCCCGGCCGGTAACGATATCTTCAGCGCTTTCCACGCCGGACGATAATCTCCCCGCGCACTGACCTTCAGGTTGATGGTGGCACCGTCGCATGCCATGTCCCATTCCACCCACAGCGCATTGCCGTTCTGATAGCCCCAGCTTTCACCATCGTCTTCAAACAGCAGGCCCGCGGTTGAACCGACGCCTTTCACCGGGAACAGTTTCAGCTCACGGGTAGTGTCTTTTTCCGCGCTGACATGCGTTATGCGTTCGCTGAGCGGCAGACCCGCACCGGCACGTACCAGCAGCGGCAATTTCTCCAGCGGCGCATCACGTACGATCCACTGCCCGCCAGCGAACCACTCGTGGGTGTAAAAATCGTACCAGCCCGTTTCGTTATCCGGCAGCCAGACGCGTCGCTCGCGCTGCCCGGCCTCCACCACGCTGGCCACCAGCAGGTCGCGACCCAGCAGGAAATCATCGTTCTCCTCAAACGTCTGCGCATCGTGTTCGTGGTCGAGGAAGGTCGGGCGTAGCATCGGTTCGTCGTCGGCATGCGCCTGCCAGAGCAGGGTATAAAGGTACGGCAGCAGACGATAGCGTAATTCAATGGCACCACGAATAGCCGGCGTCACGCCCGGATACATCCACGGCTCGTTAACGGTGTGGTCATCATTCCATGAGTGAATAGTAAAGCGCGGATGCATCACGCCGTTTTGCACCCAGCGTACGAACAGTTCAGCGTCGGGTTTGTCGCCGGAAAAACCACCGACATCATGCCCCACATTAAACAGCCCGGACAGGCTCATTCCCAGACCCATGCGGGTGTTATAGCGCAGGGTGTCCCAGCTGGTACGGTTATCGCCGCTCCAGGTCTGGACGTAACGTTGCATGCCCGCGCAGCCGGAGCGGGAAATGAGATACGGACGTTTTTCCGGGGCAAAACGCTGCTGCGCTTCCAGCGAGGCACGCATCATCAGCAGCGGCATCACCGGGCGAATGTGCTTGATCGCGATTTCCTTGCCAAAGCCGTGGCAGCGGGCTTCGCCATCCCACACTTCATATTCGTTGTTGTCGTTCCAGGTGGAGTCAATCCCCATCTCAAGCAGCTGCGTGGTTACCCCTTCCTGCCACCATTTCACCGTCTGTGGGTTGGTAAAATCGAGGTGAGAACCTTCGTCATCCCAGAAGCTGGAGCGTTCTGGCGCGTCGGTTTCCGAATCGCGGATGAACAACCCGTTTTCCGCAACTTCGTTATAGCGCGGGTGATCCTGCAGCAGGCATGGCTTGATGTTGGCCGCCAGCTTTAACCCCGCGTCGTGGAAAGCCTGGGTCATCACCTTCGGTTGCGGCACCTTGTCGTGGTTCCAGTTAAAGACGTAGCGCTTGCCGTTGATCGAGGTATAGCCCGAAGAGAGCTGGAACGAGTCGCAGGGAATAGCATGTTCTTCGCACAGACGAATAAAGTTCATCAGCTGGTTCTGCGCATCCGGCGCGTCGGTGTAATGCATGGTCGAACCGCTGTAACCCAGGCTCCATTTCGGCCCGAAGAGCGTTTTCCCGGTCAGACGCACGAAAGCTTTGGTCACGTCCAGCGCCCGTTTGCCCGTGAACAGGTAGTAATCGATGTCGCCCGCTTCCGCCTGCCAGCGACGATAGGCGGTGTGATAGTTGTCAATCTCGTTGCCCAGATCCAGCCAGCAGCTGCTCAGGTTGTCGTAGAAGAGACCGTAACTCACGTCATCGCGACGGGTGAGGGTGAACGGAATATGTTTGTACAGAGGATCGGTGCTGGCCGCGTTGTAGCCCATTGCATCAAGGTTGCGCATCTCGTAGCGTTTACCGTTACGCTGCAGATCGCCGGCTTTCTCACCCAGACCGTAGAAGCGTTCATCCTTGCGGCGGCTCAGGTAGTGCGCCGCACCGTCGCCATGGGCATTCAGCAGATAGGCACTGGTTGGACGGTCGTTGACCAGCGGCTGCCACTCACCCGCCTCATTGCGGTAGTGCCACTCCAGCCACAGCGGCTGATGCACGGTCACACGCAGCTGTTCGGTGGCAACCGTCAGCACGTTGTCCTGCTGCGTCAGCGTCCAGGCGGGGCAGGTGAAACCACTCAGGTCGTCGCGGCGGCGACCTTCCCACGGCACATCTTGCTGCGGGGCGATGCTCCAGGTGCGATCCAGCGTCAGCTCACCTTTGCGTTTAATCAGCACGCGGAACAGATTTTCTTCCAGCACATACAGGCACAGACGATGCTGGTTATCGACCAGCAGTTCCAGATGATTTGCCGACTGCTTATCAACGGTCCAGTTTTTCAGGGTTTTCATACGCAATACATCCACTATCAGGCGCGCTTGGCGCGACGTTCAGCAATAAATGCCACCAGGAAAACAGCGCCAATCAGGTCAAAGAACCCCATGGCAATAAAGAGCGGGTTAAAGCCGATTTTGTCGGCGGTCACCCCAATTAACAGGGAGAACAGGAAGCTGGCGATCCAGGCCGCCGAGCCGCGCATGCCGTTAACGGTCGCCATCTGACCTTTATCAAATGACTCCACGACCAGGGCGCTGAGCATGCAGGAGATGATCTGATGCCCGAAACCGCCGATGGAAATCAGCACGATGGTGATATACGGGTCGCGGGTAATGGCCACGACGGCCAGGGAGATCATCAGGAATGCGCCGGTGACGGAGCTGGCCACCACCGAGTTCACACGGCTGCAGCCGAACAGTCGGGCATACAGACGGGTGAGGTAGCCGCTTGCCACGCTGCCGAGGTCCGCGGCAAGGAACGGCAGCCAGGCAAACATCGCAATCTGCTTCAAATCCATGCCGTGCTCTTTGGCGAGATACAGCGGAACCCAGAAGCTCAGCACGGCCCAGGCCGGTTCGGCCATAAACGCCGGAAGGGCGATACCGTAGAAGCGCTTATTTTTGGAGACATTTTTCAGCGCGGTGAGGAAGGGCAGTTTTACCGCAGGCGGTTCGTTATCCTGCTTGATAAATGCCAGTTCGTCCTTGCTCAGGTTCGGATGCTGTTCCGGGTTGTGGTAAAAAGCCCACCAGAGGATCACCCACAGCAGCGCCAGCACGCCGGTAAACATAAACGCGCCCTGCCAGCCAAACGAGGCGTGCGCGAAATAGATGATGGGCGGTGCCAGCATCGCGCCAATGGAGAACCCTACGCCCGCCCAACCGGCCGCGACAGGACGTTCCGATTTCGGAAACCATTCGCCAATGGTTTTCGCATTCGCCGGCGTGGCGGCCGCTTCAGAAGCACCCATAAAGAAGCGCAAGATAGCCAGGTGCAGCCAGCTGCCCGCCCCGGCGTGGAAAATACACATCAGCGCCCAGATCCCGGCGCAAACCATAAAGCCAATCTTCAGACCAATCACGTCGATCAACCAGCCGCACAGAGGCTGGAAAATGGTGTAGGCAATCTGAAATGCCCCGACGATCCAGGAGTATTGCTCGGTGGTGATCCCAAGGCTCTCTTTCAACTCAGGGGCGAGAATACCCAGCGAGTTTCGGGTGATGTAGTTAACGGTGACGCCCAGTAAGAACAGCACCAGCACATACCAGCGCAGGTTCTTAATGACGCGACGGGTTTTGCTTGTCGCAACGGTGTTATTGATGTCCTGACTCATTTTACTCTCCACAAGACGGACGGTAAGGGGACGGAGGTTCAGGTGTCACACAGATTTTTATGGCTTTGATTTATATACGTTTTAATTTAGAAGTTGCTATACAACTAGTATGGAAGTGGTGTGACAAATTCACCTTAAGGGAGAAAATGAGCGGGCAATAGTGGATTTTGTGCAAAATTTCTCATCAATGACATAAATCATCTGGCATGATGCTTTTTATACCCGTTACTGCCTGATGAGTACGCTATGAAAATTTTTTCATTTCGCAAATGGAGCCAGATCACAAAATGGACAAAAGGCTAAAAATCACCGAAATTGCCGCCCGCACGCAGCTCTCCATCAGCACCGTGTCGCGGGTGCTGGCAGGAAAAGCGAACACCAGTGAAAAAGCGCGCGCCAGGGTGCTGGCCTGCGCGCGGGAGCTGGGGGTGATGGACGGTCTGGCGGCGGGGCGTCTGCTGCTCAACAGCCTGGTGGTTTTTGCGCCACAGCGCGCCTTTGACGAGCGGTCCGACATCTTTTACTACCGGGTGATCCAGAGCGTGAGTAAAGGCCTTGCTTCCCACGATGTCCGTCTGCGTTATTGCGCGCTGGAAGAGAATGACAGCGACGCACAGCTTTTTCTGGCACGGATGAACGAGCCGGAGACACAGGCCGCTATTCTTCTCGGTATTGACGATCCGCATATCCACGATCTGGCGGTGGATGTGGGTAAACCCTGCATGCTGATTAACTGCCGTGACCGGCATATGCGCCTGCCTGCAGTGGCACCGGACCACCGCTCGATAGGTGAGCGGGCCGCGGACTATCTGTTTGAAATGGGACACCGTGAGGTGATGAATGTCCTCTGCCTGCGGCGTTACACCATGGAACTGCGTCTGGCCGGGATCCGCGATGCGTGGCAATCTCACAACCTGAAATTCAACGATAAACGCGATCTGCTGGTGGCTCCGAGCTTCAGCGCGCGTGAAACGGAAGAGCTGGTCACCTCCTGGCTCCGTCAAATGCAGGGTAAGGATCTGCCCACCGCATTTTTGGTCGGCGGCGATTTTATGGCGGCGGGCACCATCAGTGCGCTGCAAAAACAGGGCTTGCGCGTGCCGCAGGATATCTCGGTGATGAGCATTGACGGGTTTAATCTGGCGGCCATTCAGGATGTTCCGCTCACGGCGGTGCACGTACCGCGCGATGAACTGGGAACCGAAGCGGTGCATATGCTTCAGCAACGGCTGATGCGCCCGGATGCGCCGGTGGGAACATTATTGCTTAACGGTACGCTGGCCGTGCGG
Organism: Enterobacter sp. R-25; assembly: GCF_049913205.1. Taxonomy (NCBI): domain Bacteria; kingdom Pseudomonadati; phylum Pseudomonadota; class Gammaproteobacteria; order Enterobacterales; family Enterobacteriaceae; genus Enterobacter; species Enterobacter sp. R-25. The sequence continues at coordinate 1,460,269 of NZ_CP183982.1, forward strand.
GGATCTGTCCGGCGGATACGTCAGGGGAAACGACGCACCGCCGTGGAGCGGGAAGGGTTATACGACAGTTAAGCCATGCCCAGTGCACGCTTGCCGTGAATATTCAGATCGTTCACGGTAAAGCGGTCCTGCCAGTTTTTTTCATAATCTTCGCGCGGGAAATCGCCCGGCGATGCACCGGTTTCCAGCGCTGTTTTCACTTTTTTCGCATAGGCGAGATTTTTCTCGCACATCGGGGCGGCAGGGATATACATCACGTTGCCCCAGCCTTGCTGATTTTCCACCGGTGCAACGGAGTGGATGACGTCACAGTGCCACCACACGGAATCGCCTGCTTCCAGTGCAGGAATGCTGCTTAGCGCCTCGATTAACAGCGGATGCCATTTCTCGGAGACCGGCAGGACACGTCCCGGCGCGACGCCGCAGAGTTCATCTTCCGGGACATCATCCAGCAGCGGACGCAGCAGAATGTAGGCCATCGCTTCCGGAATAGGCACCACATGCAGCAACCCCTGACCCGGGATCATATCTGACAGCGCCGTCCAGCCCTGGAAGGTGCGGAATACAGAACATTTTGTGGTGTTATCCACGGTGTACTCTTCCACTTCGGTACGGTGTGCGGCGTTCCACGGATCGTATTTATCCACGTTGCCGTCAAAAACGCGGGCAAAGACCTGCTGATAGGCCGGCAGCAGCCAGCGCTCCAGCGCGCCGGAATCGGTATGCGCGCCCAGCCCTTTAGAGGTGGTACCCGGTGGGCGACGACGAATACGGTCCGGATAAATGACGCTGACGTCCGGATCGAACCACTGTTTGCCATTACTCTCGAATGTCCATAAACGGTTCAGGAACGACTGTACCTGCGCCATCTCTTCACTCTGGCGGGCCTGCATTTGCGCCTGCGACCAGTAGATAGGGTAAATTTCCGGACGTGAGGCGGTTAAGGTACCAAAGAAGTTATCGCCCGGACCTTTATAGACCTCATCAAACCGGTTGAGATCGAGGTAGTCGAGCATCGATTGATCCCACGCCAGCGCCTGCTCGCGGGGGAAGTGACCTTTAATCACCGCGCAGCCACGGCGTTTGACCGCGTCACGCTGTGCCTGGGTGATCGTCCCGTTTTTCACATCCGCAAACGGGATAACCGGCCAGACGGTTTCACCTTTGTTCTTCAGGGCATTAATTTCCGCCACGCGGGTCGCGATTTTATCGCTGAGCGTGTCGAATACTGCCTGAACGTCTCCGATCTGCGCACGTAATTCACGCTTCAACTGACGAATCGCTGCTTTATGGTCCGCAGGCAAACTTTCACTGGTAAACGTCATAACTGCCTCGCATCTTTCATTCGAAAGTAAAAATATCTACAAGTGATACTTTAAGTTAAAAATTAGTTAATGCAAGTTTAAATATTTGACGTGTGCCACAGGATGGAAAAAGAGTGAGGTGCCGGAGCAGTGCTCCGGCAAGAGAGAGATTACGCGTCGAACGGGGAGTGGTCGTCAAGCACGGCCTGAATCACATTCAGTGCGCCCTGGTGGTTGTTGTCATCCGTGCTGTAGCGGCAGATCGTTTTGATGCTCTGCGCCGCGTTGCCCATGGCAAAATTGTATTTCACCAGCTTCAGCATTTCCGCATCGTTGCCGCTATCCCCGATTGCCATGCACGCCTGCGGCGAGATTTTCCAGCGCTTCAGCAGACGGCTAATGCCGTTGGCTTTGTGCAGGCCCGGGATAATCAAATCGACAAACCCAAAACCGCTGGTGACGGGTTTCATAATCCCGTCGAGGGAGACGTGCAGTTTGTCGACAAGATTCGGGATATCGCTGTCCGGCAAATTCAGGGAGAATTTGAACAGCACGTCGTCAATTTCGCGGTAATCACGGATGCGTTTTAAGCGGTGGTAGTGCTTTGACATGAGCGCCACAAACGCGTCCGGCGCCCGATCGCTGACGTAGGCGCTCTCCAGCCCACAGGCCACAAAGTTGAGCGCGTTGTCTTTCAGCAACTCGCCAATGACAATTTGCGACTCATGGCGGGTCAGTTCACCGTGAAAAATCTGCTCACCGTGATCGAACACCAGCGCGCCATTTTCCGCCACGAAGGAGATCTGATCTTTCAGTTCCGGGAAGAAGGAGATGAGCTGGTAATACTGGTTGCCGCTGGCGACAACAAATTCAATATCACGGGCTTTAAGCTGCTCAAACTGTGCCTGAAAGCGGTCGCGGTCGTACTGCTTGGCATCATCAAGGAAAGTTCCGTCCATATCGGTGACGATAACTTTTACGGTCATACTGTGCTCCTGAGTCACTGCGTTTGAAACATTCTAATAACAAGGTGACGGAGAGCACAAATTTAATTTCATTCGAAAGTCAAAGCAAAGCGGCAACCGAAATTGCCGCTTAAAGACAGGTTCCCTCTCCTTGATGGGAGAGGGCATAAGTCTGAAGAGAGTTAAAGCGTGTGCTCGGTACGCGCAATAATATCGTCCTGCGCATCCGGCGACAGGGCGGTAAAGAACGCGGAGTACCCTGCGACGCGCACCACCAGGTCACGATACTGGTCCGGGTGTTTCTTCGCTTCCAGCAGCGTTTCACGCGAAACGATGTTGTACTGAATATGCCAGCCCTTGTGCACTTCAAAGAAGGTACGCAGAAGCACCATCAGTTTCTGACGGTCACTGTCATTTTCCAGCGTCGACGGATTGAGCTTCTGGTTTAACAGTACCCCGCCGAGGATCGCTTCGGTTGGCAGTTTGCCGACAGAGCCAATCACCGCCGTAGGGCCGAGGTGGTCAGTACCGGAGGCCGGGCTGGCTCCTTCTGCCAGCGGAGTATGCGCCTTACGTCCATCCGGGGTTGCCATCGTTGCCGCGCCAAACGGCACGTTCGCGGAGATAGATGACGTGCCGGCATAGTAGTTACCGCCAATCGGACCACGGCCATAGCGCGGGTTATGGTACTGCTTCAGCTCGGCGATATAGGTTTCGTAGGCACGGGTCAGCAGCATATCCACGCTGTCGTCATCGTTACCGTATTTTGGCGCGCCGTTGATCAGCCGCTGACGCAGCTGCTCGTGGGTCAGCCCGTCGAAATCATCGGCCAGAGCGGCGGCCAGCTGTTGCTGACCTATCGTACCCTGTTCGAAGACCAGTTTTTTCACTGCGGCCAGGCTGTTGCCCAGGTTAGCAATACCCACCTGCAGGCCTGACACCCAGTCATACTTCGCGCCGCCTTGTTTGATGCTTTTCGCGCGTTCTATACAGTCATCCACCAGCGCTGAGCAGAGAATATCGGGGACGTTCTCTTCCAGCATCGTGTCTACCACATACTCAATCTCGATAGATTTGCGGGTGTAGTAGCGGATCTGGGTATCCCACGCCGCCATCACCTCTTCGAAGTTATCGAAGTTACCGGCAGAGAGTGCTTTCTCCTGTGGCAGGAATACCTTACCGCTGGTGGCATCGCGGCCGCCTTCCAGCGCTGCCAGCATCACGCGGGCGAAGTTGATAAAGCTCATGCCGGTGCAGCGATAACCCCATTTGCCACCCACTGCGGTTTCGATGCAGCCAATCGCGGCATAGTCATAGGCATCCTCTTTTTCGACGCCGAGCTTGATGAATTCCGGAATAACAATCTCATCGTTGTTGAACGCGGGCATACCAAAGCCGCAGCGGATCACCTGCACGCAGGCGTCGAGGAAGTCATTGCTCATGCCCGCATGATAACGCACGCTCAGGTTTGGCTGCGTGGAGCGCAGGCGACCGCAGGATTCCAGAATCGCGTAGCTGAGCGGATTGACTGCGTCCATAGGCTCACCGTTGATCAGCGTCTGTCCACCGATGGTGACGTTCTGATACAGCGGGCTACCCGCTGAAGCTTTGGAGTGCGAACCGGAGCGGATTTTGTTCACTTCCAGCAGCTTCAGCCAGCAGCTGTGCAGCAGCTCGATGGCATGTTCGCGGTCGAGGCTCTGGTTCAGCTCCACGTCGCGGCGGTAGTACGGATAGAGGTACTGGTCCATGCGGGCAAACGAGACGGAGTGGCCATTGGACTCAATCTGCAGAATAAGCTGGATGAAGTAGCACAGCTGCAGCGCCTGCCAGAAGGTTGTTGGCGGCTGATGGGCGATTACATCACAGTTTTCTGCCATCGCCAGCAGCTCGTCGCGACGGCTTTCACGGGATTCGGTTGCCGCCATTTCACGCGCCAGCGCGGCGAAACGTTCGATGTGCAGGCTGACCGCTTCCAGCACAATATCGATCGCTTTCAGGAACTGTTCCCCGTGAAGGTCGTCGAGCACCGTCAGGTTGATACGCGAACGACGCTCGGCCACTTTGTCGCGCAGACCATCGAGGCCTTTCTCCAGCAGCAGCGGGAAGTTAACCGCCAGGTGTGCGTCGCCGGAGGTCATGTTGCCTTCCGCTTTGATAATGCCGGTTTCCAGCAACCCTTTTTGCTCGTCGGTGAACATGCCGTAGCAGCGATCCTGCACCGTCTGGCCGCGCCACCATGGGCAGATCTCATGCAATACGCGCTTGTTTTCTTCGCTCACCGCAAAGCCTGCGCCCGGACGGTCCGCCAGATCGTCAATCTCTTTTTCAATCCACGAGACGGTGTATTCCGGGAAAATTGGCGCGGCGCGGACTTCACTGGCCTGGTTACCGATGATGAGCTCATCGTGTTTTATCCAGATGGTGCGCTGCGCGAGGTGATGCGCCAGCGCCAGCGCGCGACGCACCGGGATCGGCTTGTCCATATGCTGCTGGTACATCTCGGTGTAATGCAGGGCGCGCTCGGTACAGACCGGCGGCTTCACGATATGCACGAGGGCCGTTTTGTGTGCTTTTATGCGCTCGCTAAGGGTGCTGAGATTCAGGGTCGTCATAAGTTTATCCTCGTAAGGTCGCGGTTAACCCTTTCTGGCAGGCGTACTGCTGTGCGAAGTCCAGAAGCGCAGGATCATCCAGCGGTTTATCAGGGGCAGAGTAGGGTTGGCCGAGCAGGGTATATTTGTTCATGCCCAGCGTGTGGTACGGCAGAAAATGGATCTCGCGGACGTTGAGTTCGTCTGCGGCAAAGTTAGTGATGGCGGTAATCGACGCTTCATCGGCGTTGAAGCCCTGAATCAGCGGTACGCGGATGGTGACCTGTTTACCGGCGGCGGCCAGGCGTTTCAGGTTATCAAGGATCCGTTTGGCGGAACCGTCGGTCCACTGTTTGAACGTCCTGCCATCAACGTGTTTCAGGTCCGCCAGGAACAGATCGACATACGGTAATGACGGTGCAATATAATGCCATGGCACGTGGAGACAGGTTTCCACGGCGGTATGTATGCCTTGCTCATGGCTGGCTTTAAACAGGGCATGAGCCAGATCGGGATTCATAAACGGTTCACCGCCGGACAGGGTTATCCCGCCGCCGCTGCGGTCATAGAAGGGCTTGTCGCGCAGTACGGTGGACATAATCTCTTCAACCTGCTTTTCTTCACCACAGACGGTGAGCGCCTGCGTCGGACAGCAGTCGGTGAGGGCGTCGAGAGTCTTTTCGTTAAGCTTTTCACGGTGGATAACCAGCCCATTCAGCGCACGATCGATAATGCCCGGCGCCGCTTTCTGGCACAGGTCGCAGCCTTCCAGGCACAGCCGCGCGTCAAAGAGCACATCCCGGTGGCGGGAGCGGCTTTCCGGATTCTGGCACCAGCGACAGCCCAGCGAGCAGCCTTTCAGGAACACCACGGTACGAATACCGGGGCCATCGTGGGTAGAGTAACGCTGAATATTGAAGATCATGTTTTCGCCTCTCATATTGCATATGAAGATTAAATTACTTTCGAATGAAAGTTATCTTGATACAGGTCAACTCCTGAGCAGGTTTTGTCGTGATAGGGTAAGTGCAGGCTAAATTTGAGGGTTACATCATGGAACTTTATCTCGATACTTCCGACGTCGCGGCAGTGAAACGGCTGGCGCGTATCTTCCCGCTGGCGGGCGTGACCACGAACCCCAGTATCGTGGCGGCAGGGAAAACGCCGCTCGAGGCGCTGCTACCGGCGCTGCAGGATGCGCTCGGTGGGAAAGGTCGCCTGTTCGCGCAGGTCATGGCGACCACCGCTGAAGGGATGGTGGAAGAGGCGCGTAAACTGCGCACCATTATCAACGACCTGGTGGTTAAAGTGCCGGTAACGGCGGAAGGTCTGGCGGCGATCAAAATGCTGAAAGCGGAAGAGATCCCGACGCTGGGTACGGCGGTGTACGGTGCAGCACAAGGGATGCTGTCCGCGCTGGCGGGCGCTGAGTATGTTGCCCCTTACGTTAACCGCGTGGACGCGCAGGGCGGGGACGGGATCCAGACGGTGGTTGAACTGCAGCAGCTTCTGACGCTGCATGCCCCGCAGTCAAAAGTGCTGGCCGCGAGCTTCAAAACGCCGCGTCAGGCACTGGACTGCCTGCTGGCAGGTTGTGAATCCATCACCCTGCCGCTGGATGTTGCTCAGCAGTTTATTACTTCGCCTGCGGTGGATGCGGCAATAGTGAAGTTTGAGCAGGACTGGCAAGGGGCGTTTGGCAGAACGACGCTCTGATACGGTTGCCGGGTTATGCTAACGCTTGCCCGGCAACCGTTTAGCGTCCGCAGACCTCACAGCCGGGGTTGCGCATCAGTTTCATCTCGCGGAACTGGCAGGTCATCGCGTCATACATCACGATTTTCCCCGCGGCAGGCGTCCCGTAATGCGCCAGCACTTTGATCGCTTCCATGGCCTGCAACGAACCTATAACGCCGACTAACGGAGCCATGACGCCCGCCTCCACGCAGGTGAGGGCGTTCTCGCCAAACAGACGGCTCAGGCAGCGATAGCAGGGTTCGCCTCCGGCGTAGGTAAAGACGCTGATTTGGCCTTCCATGCGAATGGCGGCACCGGAGACCAGCGGCGTTTTGTGGGCAAAACATCCTGCATTCAGCTGATTGCGAATGGTGACGTTATCGGTGCAGTCCAGCACCAGATCGTGTCGTGCTATCTGTGCCGACAGCGCCTCATCATCCAGCAGGGCGTCAATCAGGGTGAACTTCACGTGAGGATTGATGCGCGCCAGCGCCGCGCGGGCCGATTCCACTTTGGGCTGGCCGAGGGTCGCGTCGCTGTGCAGCGTCTGGCGCTGAAGGTTCGACACCGACACGGTATCAAAATCCAGCAGCGTCATATTGCCCACCCCCGCCGCGGCCAGATACTGGGCCGCAGCGCAGCCCAGCCCCCCCAGCCCCACGACCAGCACCCGTGCTGCCTTAAGCGCTTCCTGGCCGTCGAAATCAAAACCGCGCAGAACAATCTGGCGGTTATAGCGCATCATCTCCTGGTCGCTGAGTTCAGCCGTCATGTTAGCCTCCGAAGAGGTGGTTAAAGCTTTCCACCTCAACCCATTCACCCGGCTCCACGCTGCCGCGTTCACGCTCGAGAACGATAAAACAGTTGCCCTGGCTGAACGAGCTGAAGATGTGCGAGCCCTGGTGTCCGGTGGTGCTCACTTCCAGCTCGCCTTCAGCGTTGCGCGTCAGAATACCGCGCTGGAAATCAAGACGGCCCGGTGATTTCTTCAGGCGCGTCGCCGCACGTACGCGCTGGCGAACCGGCAGCGGGTGGGCCTGGTTACCAGACAGTTTTGCCAGCAGCGGAATGACCAGCTGGTAGAAGGTCAGGGCGGCGGAAACCGGGTTACCCGGCAGGCCGCAGAACCAGCTGTGTTTCAGCTGACCAAACGCGAACGGTTTGCCCGGCTTGATGGCCAGTTTCCAGAAGCCGATCTCCCCCAGCTCTTCAAGAATGGTTTTGGTGTAATCCGCTTCACCTACGGAAACGCCGCCGGAGCTAATTACCACGTCCGCAGACTGGTCCGCTTCAATAAACGCGGCGCGCAGTTTCTCCGGATCATCCGCAATGATGCCAAGGTTAATGACCTCACACCCCAGCTGTTCAAGCATCAGGTGTACCGCGAGGCGGTTAGTGTCGTAAATCTGGCCGTCCTGCAGTGGCTGGCCCGGAAGCTGGAGTTCATCGCCGGTGGAAAAGACCGCCACGCGTACCTTACGGATAACGTCAATTTCTGCGATGCCGAGCGAGGCCAGCACCGGCAGTTCGCCCACCGTCAGTTTCTGCCCGGCGGCAAATACCGTTGCGCCACGCGTGATGTCTTCACCGGTACGACGGATATTCTGTCCCGCTTTAACACTCGCGGTGAAGCGGACGCCCGCTTCCGTTTGTTCGGTCTCTTCCTGCATCACCACCGCTTCGCAGCCTGGCGGTACGGGGGCACCGGTCATGATGCGTATGCAGCTACCCGCAGGCCACTCACCGTTAAACGGCTGACCGGCAAATGCTTTACCCGCCACGGGCAGCGCCGTATCCGTCCGGATATCCGCCAGGCGCACCGCGTAGCCGTCCATTGCGGAGTTATCGAACCCAGGCACGTTAAGCGGAGAGACGATATCGCGCGCGGCAATACGACCAAAACAGCGCACTAATGGCAGCGTCTCGTGGTCGTGCAGGGGGGAAATTCGGTCAAGCATCTGCGTGAGTGCCGCCTCAAGCGGCATCAGTCCGGCGGTAAAATCCATGGTGGGCTCCTGCGGAGTAACGACGAAAGCGTCCATTATGGCAGAAAAGTGCCACTAACTGTATGACCCGATGGGTGTACGCTTTACATCACAGTTGCGTCTTTCTATATTCAAAAATCATCTGAAGTTTCAGCGACGATAATGATATTTATAGAAAAAGCCGCAAATCAGGCTAACGGGTGATGGGAATGGTTAATGCGGTAATCGCAATTCATGGTGGCGCCGGGGCAATCACCCGTGCCCTGCTCAGTCCCGAGCAGGAAAAACGTTATATTGATGCGCTGTATGCCATTGTGGAAACGGGCCAGCGGATGCTGGAGGCGGGCGAGAGCGCGCTGGATGTGGTTACCGAGGCGGTACGTCTGCTGGAAGAGTGCCCGTTGTTTAACGCGGGCATTGGTTCGGTCTTTACCCGCGATGAAACGCACGAGCTGGATGCCTGCGTCATGGACGGTGTCACCCTTAAAGCGGGCGCCGTCGCGGGGGTGAGTCATCTGCGTAATCCGGTGCTGGCCGCGCGTCTGGTGATGGAGGCGAGCCCGCATGTTCTTCTGACCGGGGCCGGGGCGGAGACGTTTGCCGCGGAACATGGCATGACGCCAGTTTCTCCCGATCTGTTTTCAACGCCGGAGCGTTATCAACAGCTGCTTGAGGCGCGCTCGGCAAACGTGACGCAGCTTGACCATACCGCGCCGCTCGATGAGCGCAGCAAAATGGGCACGGTAGGGGCGGTGGCTCTTGATAAAGACGGGAATCTGGCTGCGGCCACGTCGACCGGCGGTATGACCAACAAACTGCCGGGCCGGGTAGGTGACAGTCCATTACCGGGGGCAGGGTGCTATGCCAATAACGCCACGGCGGCAGTGTCGTGCACCGGAACCGGTGAAGTGTTTATTCGCGCCCTCGCGGCGTACGACATCACCGCGCTGATGGATTACGGCGGGTTAAGCCTGGCCGAAGCCTGTGAACGCGTGGTGATGGAGAAACTGCCCGCGCTGGGGGGTATCGGTGGGTTAATTGCGGTGGATCGTGAGGGCAACGTGGCATTGCCGTTTAACAGCGAAGGTATGTACCGCGCGTGGGGTTATGCCGGTGATGAACCCAGTACGGGGATCTATCGTGAATAAGGGGGCAAAGCGTGCCGCACAGTGAAGAGCTGGACAACCGTGAAGTGCTGGCTGTCCATCAACTGAATATTGCGTTTCAGGAAGAGCGGCAGTTCATCCCCGCAGTACAGAATTTATCGTTCTCGCTCAACCGCGGCGAAACGCTGGCGATTGTGGGCGAGTCCGGTTCAGGGAAATCGGTCACCGCACTGGCGCTGATGCGTCTGCTGGAACAGACCGGCGGACAGGTCAGCTGCGAAAAAATGCTGCTGCGCCGGCGTAACCACCAGGTCATTGATTTAAATGAGCTGAGCGCCTCGCAGATGCAGAGCGTGCGCGGGGCCGATATTGCGATGATCTTCCAGGAGCCGATGACCTCGCTGAACCCGGTCTTTCCGGTCGGGGAACAGATTGCCGAGTCCATCCGCCTGCATCAGGGGTTGAGCGGTGATGAGGCGCTTCGTGAAGCGAAACGCATGCTCGACCTGGTACGCATACCGGAAGCGCAGGCCATTCTGGGACGCTACCCGCATCAGCTTTCCGGCGGTATGCGTCAGCGCGTCATGATTGCGATGGCGCTCTCCTGCCGTCCCGCGGTGCTGATTGCCGACGAACCCACGACGGCACTGGATGTGACTATTCAGGCGCAAATTCTGCAGCTTATCAAAGTGCTGCAGCAGGAGATGGAGATGGGGGTGATTTTCATCACCCACGATATGGGCGTGGTCGCCGATATTGCCGATCGCGTGCTGGTCATGCATAAGGGCAACGCCGTGGAAACCGGCACGGTTGAGCAAATTTTCCATGCGCCGGTTCATCCTTACACCAAAGCGCTGCTGGCGGCGGTTCCGCGGTTGGGGGCGATGAACGGCAGCGATTTACCGCGCCGGTTCCCGTTGATTTCTCTCGAAGCGGCAGGCCAGCAGGAAGATGAAATCGAGCAGGATACCGTGGTACCCGGAAAGCCGATTCTGGAAGTGCGCGATCTGGTGACCCGTTTTCCCCTGCGCAGCGGAATGTTTAACCGCGTGAAGCGCGAGGTGCATGCGGTTGAAAACGTCAGTTTTGATTTATGGCCAGGCGAAACGCTGGCGCTGGTGGGAGAGTCGGGCTGCGGGAAATCCACCACCGGGCGGGCGCTGCTCAGGCTGGTGGAGTCCCAGGAGGGCAGCATAACCTTTAACGGGGAACGCATTGATACCCTTCCGGACACCAAACTGCAGGCGGTGAGACGAGATATCCAGTTTATTTTCCAGGATCCGTATGCCTCCCTCGACCCGCGCCACACGGTGGGGTATTCACTTATGGAGCCGCTGCGGGTGCATAACCTGCTCGACGGTGAAGCCGCGCAGCGTCGGGTGGCCTGGCTGCTCGAGCGCGTGGGGCTGAAGCCGGAACATGCCTGGCGTTATCCGCACGAGTTTTCGGGCGGTCAGCGGCAGCGTATTTGCATTGCCCGCGCGCTGGCGCTTAACCCGAAAGTGGTGATTGCAGATGAATCCGTCTCGGCGCTGGATGTCTCTATCCGGGCGCAAATCATTAATTTACTGCTCGACCTGCAGCGGGATATGGGGATTGCCTTCCTCTTTATCTCACACGACATGGCGGTGGTTGAGCGTATCAGCCACCGTGTCGCGGTGATGTTTATGGGACAAATTGTGGAGATAGGACCGCGCAGGGCGGTATTTGAAAATCCACAGCACCCTTACACACGCAAGCTTATCGCCGCAGTGCCGGTTGCCGACCCTGAGCATCGCCACGGCCAGCGTGTGCTGCTGCAGGACGAAATGCCGAGCAATATTCGTAAACGGGGCGAGGCGGTGGAGCGCGTGGCGCTGCGCGAGGTTGGCCCGGGGCATTTTGTGGCCCCCCCGCGTCAGGACAATGCATTCTCGCGGTTATAACTTAAAACAGGCAGGAGAACACAATGGTTAAATTTGTAGCGCGCAGATGGTTACTCGCCGCGAGCGTGACGGCAGCCCTGGCCGCCGCGCCGGCGTTCGCTGCCAAAGATGTGGTGGTCGCCGTCGGTTCCAATTTCACCACGCTGGATCCGTATGATGCCAACGACACGCTCTCCCAGGCGGTGGCGAAATCGTTCTATCAGGGGCTGTTTGGCCTGGATAGCGAGATGAAACTTAAAAATGTGCTGGCGGAAGGGTATACCGTCTCCAGCGACGGGCTGGTGTATACCCTTAAGCTCAGAACCGGCGTGAAGTTCCAGGACGGTACAGATTTCAACGCGGAGGCGGTGAAGATAAACCTCGATCGCGCCAGCAACCCGGAAAATAGCCTCAAGCGCTACAACCTGTATAAAAACATCGCCAGCACCGAGGTGGTCGACCCGACGACGGTGAAGATCACCCTGAAAGAGCCGTTCTCGGCGTTTATCAATATTCTGGCGCACCCTGCCACGGCGATGATTTCGCCTGCCGCGCTGAAAAAATACGGCAAAGAGATCGGGTTCCATCCGGTGGGGACCGGCCCCTACGAGCTGCTCACCTGGAACCAGACCGACTTTGTGAAGGTTAAGAAGTTTGCGGGTTACTGGCAGCCGGGTCTGCCGAAGCTGGACACCATTACCTGGCGTCCGGTGGTGGACAACAACACCCGCGCGGCGATGCTGCAGACCGGCGAGGCGCAGTTCGCGTTCCCGATCCCCTATGAGCAAGCCGCCATTCTGCAGAAAAACAGCAAGCTGGAGCTGGTCGCCAGCCCGTCCATTATGCAGCGCTATATCAGCATGAACGTGACGCAAAAGCCGTTTGATAATCCAAAGGTGCGAGAGGCCATCAACTACGCCATTAACCGCCAGGCGCTGGTAAAAGTCGCCTTTGCTGGCTATGCCACGCCGGCTACCGGCGTGCTGCCTCCGGCGATCGCCTATTCGCAAAACTATCAACCGTGGCCTTACGATCCGGCCAAAGCGCGTGAGCTGTTAAAAGAGGCGGGCTTCCCGAACGGCTTTAGCACCACGCTCTGGTCGTCGCATAATCACAGTACCGCTCAGAAGGTGCTGCAATTTACCCAGCAGCAGCTGGCGCAGGTAGGTATCAAGGCGCAGGTCACCGCGATGGATGCCGGTCAGCGTGCGGCTGAAGTGGAAGGGAAAGGGCAGAAAGAGAGCGGCGTACGGATGTTCTACACCGGCTGGTCGGCCTCTACCGGTGAAGCGGACTGGGCGCTGTCGCCGCTGTTCGCCTCACAGAACTGGCCGCCGACCCTGTTCAATACGGCCTTCTACAGCAACCCGAAGGTGGATAAAGACCTGGCGGATGCCCTGAAAACGACCAAACCGGAAGAGAAAGCGCGCCTGTATAAAGAGGCGCAGGATATCATCTGGAAAGAGTCACCGTGGGTACCGCTGGTGGTGGAAAAACTGGTTTCCGCGCATAACAAAGCGCTGACCGGGTTCTACATCATGCCGGATACGGGCTTTAGCTTTGATGAAGCAGATTTAAAATAATACTCATGCCCGCAGGCCACCGCCTGTGGGATGAGAGGGAAAGGCATGCTGAATTATGTTTGTAAACGCCTGTTGGGGCTTATCCCGACGCTGCTGATTGTGGCGGTGCTGGTGTTTTTGTTTGTTCATATGCTGCCGGGCGATCCGGCACGTCTGGTTGCAGGGTCAGATGCGGATGCAACGGTTATCGCGCTGGTGCGAAAACAACTGGGCCTCGACCAGCCTTTGTATATGCAGTTTCTCCATTATATTGGCAACGTTCTGCAGGGTGACTTTGGCACTTCTATGGTGTCACGTCGTCCGGTGTCGGAAGAGATTGCCAGCCGCTTTATGCCCACGTTCTGGTTAACCATTGCCAGCATGAGCTGGGCGGTGCTGTTTGGTCTTGGCGCAGGAATTGTCGCTGCCGTCTGGCGCAACCGCTGGCCGGATAAGCTGGGTATGGCTCTGGCCGTCACGGGCATTTCCTTCCCGGCATTTGCACTGGGGATGCTGCTGATGCAGATATTCTCCGTGGAGCTGGGCTGGCTGCCGACGGTCGGGGCCGATACCTGGAAACACTACATTCTGCCCTCAATGACGCTGGGCGCGGCTGTTGCTGCCGTGATGGCCCGCTTTACCCGCGCCTCGTTCGTTGACGTGCTGAGCGAAGATTATATTCGCACCGCCCGGGCGAAAGGGGTCAGCGAGAAATGGGTCATCCTCAAACACGGCTTTCGTAACGCGATGATCCCGGTGGTGACGATGATGGGGCTCCAGTTTGGTTTCCTGCTGGGCGGCTCGATTGTGGTGGAGAAGGTCTTTAACTGGCCGGGGCTGGGACGTCTTTTGGTGGATTCAGTCGAAATGCGTGATTACCCGGTTATTCAGGCCGAAGTCCTGCTTTTCTCACTGGAATTTATTCTTATCAACTTAGTGGTGGATGTGCTCTACGCCGCCATTAACCCGGCCATCAGGTATAAGTAAAATGCGATTGTTGAACTGGCGTCGTCAGGCCATGTTAAACGCTATGCCGGGGCTAAAGCCGGACCATATCCGCACGCCGTGGTCTGAATTCTGGCGGCGTTTTCGCCGTCAGCCGGTCGCCATGACGGCGGGGCTGTTTGTCCTGCTGCTGATTGTGGTGGCGGTCATTGCGCCGTGGGTAGCACCGTTTGATGCGGAAAACTATTTTGATTACGACCGTCTCAATGATGGACCGTCGATGCTGCACTGGTTCGGCGTGGACTCGCTTGGGCGCGACATCTTCAGCCGCGTGCTGGTGGGGGCGCAGATCTCTCTCGCCGCCGGGGTTTTTGCGGTACTGATTGGCGCGGCAATCGGCACCGTGCTGGGTCTGGTCGCCGGATATTACGAAGGCTGGTGGGACCGCATCATCATGCGTATCTGCGACGTGTTGTTTGCCTTCCCGGGCATTCTGCTGGCGATTGCGGTGGTGGCGATAATGGGCAGCGGTATGGCTAACGTCATTATTGCGGTTGCGGTCTTCTCAATACCGGCGTTTGCGCGTCTGGTACGAGGCAACACGCTGGTGCTCAAACAGCAAACCTTTATTGAGTCTGCGCGCAGCATGGGGGCCAGCGATGCCACTATCCTGTTCAGCCATATTCTGCCGGGAACGGTATCGTCTATCGTGGTCTATTTTACCATGCGTATCGGCGTGTCGATTATCTCGGCGGCCAGCCTGTCGTTTCTGGGGCTGGGTGCGCAACCGCCTACACCGGAGTGGGGCGCGATGCTGAATGAAGCAAGAGCGGACATGGTCATTGCTCCGCACGTGGCCATCTTCCCGAGCCTGGCCATTTTCCTGACCGTGCTGGCGTTTAACCTGTTGGGCGATGGGTTACGCGACGCGCTGGATCCGAGGATTAAGGGGTAGGATGGAAACCCTCTCCCGGCGGGAGAGGGTGAAGGGAAGGGTAAAACGCCGTTAAACCCGGCTTCCCCACAAATCATACTCGTCGGCGTTTTCAACTTTCACGCGGACAATATCGCCCGGCTTGACGCTGGTTTCGCCGTTCAGGTAGACCGCGCCGTCGATTTCAGGGGCGTCCGCCATGCTGCGGCCAATTGCGCCTTCTTCGTCCACTTCATCGATGATGACCAGAATTTCGCGGCCCACTTTTTCCTGCAGACGTTCAGCAGAGATCTGCTGTTGCAGCTGCATGAAGCGGTTCCAGCGCTCTTCTTTCACCTCTTCCGGAACCTGATCCGCCAGTTCGTTGGCGGTCGCGCCTTCTACCGGGCTGTATTTGAAGCAGCCTACGCGGTCCAGACGTGCTTCTTTCAGGAAGTCGAGCAGCATCTGGAAATCTTCTTCGGTTTCGCCCGGGAAGCCCACAATGAAGGTGGAACGCAGGGTCAGGTCCGGACAGATTTCACGCCACTGTTTGATGCGTGCCAGCTGGCGATCGACGGAGCCAGGACGCTTCATCAGCTTCAGAATACGCGGGCTGGCATGCTGCAGCGGGATATCCAGATACGGAAGAATTTTCCCTTCTGCCATCAGCGGGATGACATCGTCAACGTGCGGATACGGATAGACGTAATGCAGACGTGTCCAGATACCCAGTTTGGCAAGCTGTTCACACAGGCCGACCATGCTGGTTTTCACCGGCTCGCCGTTGTGGAAACCAGAGCGATGCTTCACGTCGACGCCATAGGCCGAGGTATCCTGAGAAATGACCAGCAGCTCTTTAACGCCTGCGTCTGCCAGACGTTTGGCTTCTGCCAGCACTTCACCAATCGGACGGCTGACCAAATCGCCACGCATGGACGGGATAATGCAGAAGGTGCAGCGATGGTTGCAGCCTTCGGAAATTTTCAGGTACGCATAGTGACGCGGGGTCAGCTTCACGCCCTGTTCTGGCACCAGGCTCAGGAACGGATTGTGCTTAGGTTTAGGGACATAGTGATGAACATGCTCCAGTACCTGCTCGTAGCTGTGCGGACCGGTGATCTCCAGCACTTTCGGGTGCACTTCGCGGATCTGGTCCACTTTCGCGCCCAGACAGCCGGTCACAATCACTTTGCCGTTTTCCGTCAGGGCTTCACCGATGGCTTCCAGTGACTCCTGAACCGCGCTGTCGATAAACCCGCAGGTGTTAACGATCACCATGTCGGCGTTGTCGTAGCTTGGCACCACGTCATAGCCCTCGGTGCGCAGTTCGGTCAGGATGCGTTCAGAATCCACCAGGTTTTTTGGGCAGCCCAGGGAGACGAAGCCGATTTTAGGCTGGTGCGTAACATTGCTCATAGGTTAAAAATTCATCAATTATGGAGTTATCAGGGCGGGATTTTACAGCGTTCCGCGGGGGATTTATACACTCTTTGCGAGGCGGATGACCGGCGAGAAGGTTGTAACATTGTAAATAATGTTAATCAGTTAAGAATTATTGATCTCAGGCATTAAACTGTACAAAAAATAACCTTATTCTGAATGTGCACAATGGCTGACAGAGGAGGAAAGAGCATGTCCGTTGACAGACTGAAACGCGATCTGCTTAACAAGCTGATCAATGCCCGAATCGACCTTGCCGCGTACCTGCAGTTGAGGAAGGCAAAAGGGTATATGTCAGTCAGCGAAAGCGAACATCTGCGTGATAATCTCTTTGAACTTTGCAACTTCATGCGTGAAAAAGCACCCGTCCTGAAAGCGGAATACGCCGAAAGCGAACTCGTTGCGCTGCGCCGCGCCGCCGAGGTGCTCTCCATTGCAGGGGTATGTTTGATGAACGGACGCCACGACTGCCCGAATTTTATCGCTGTTAACGCGGAGAAGCTTGAAAACTGCCTGACCACGCTCTCTCTATGCATCATGTGTCTGAACAAGCACGAGACGCTTGAACAACACTGACACCGGGGGAGGCAACTCCCCCTTCTGATTAAGCTTTTGTAAAAGTGATAACGTGCCCGGACCCAGTGGCTAACCTTTATGCCATAAACCGATAAAGGAGCGCGTTATGCATCGATCCTCGCTGATTTTCCTGCCTGCGTTGTTATTCCCGTTTTCTCTCCTCGCCGCCCCCGACGCGGTAAAAGTCGACGTTGTGCAAAACCGGCTCGATCATCCCTGGTCGATGGCGTTCCTGCCGGACAATAAAGGGCTGCTGGTGACCCTTAAGGGAGGCCAGTTAAAGCACTGGCAGGCCGGAAAAGGGCTTTCCGACCCGATCGTCGGCGTACCCAAGGTCTGGGCAAACGGCCAGGGCGGGTTGCTGGACGTGGCACTCGCCCCGGATTTTGAAAAATCGCGCCGCGTCTGGCTGAGCTATGCCGAGGCGGGGAATGACGGCAAAGCGGGAACGGCGGTTGGCTATGGCCGCTTAAGCGATGATCTCTCCCGAATTGAAGGTTTCCAGGTGGTCTTCCGTCAGATGCCGAAACTGTCCACCGGTAACCATTTCGGTGGCCGACTGGTCTTCGATGGTAAAGGCCATCTGTTTATTGGTCTGGGTGAGAACAACCAGCGTCCGACGGCGCAGGATCTGGATAAACTGCAGGGCAAAGTTGTGCGCCTGACGGAGGACGGCAAAGTGCCTGCCGATAATCCGTTTGTGAACACTCCCGGCGCACGGCCCGAAATCTGGTCTTACGGCATTCGTAATCCGCAGGGGATGGCGATGAACCCCTGGAGCGACACGCTATGGCTTAACGAGCACGGTCCGCGCGGAGGGGATGAAATCAATATCCCGGAGAAAGGCAAAAACTACGGCTGGCCGCTGGCGACGCACGGTATCAACTACAGCGGCCTGAAGATCCCGGAAGCCCAGGGCGAGCACGTCGAGGGAACGGAAAAGCCGCTGTTTGTCTGGAAAGTGTCCCCCGCCGTGAGCGGGATGGCGTTTTACAACAGTGACGTATTCCCGCAGTGGAAAAACACGCTGTTTGTCGGGGCGCTTAAGGAGAAAGACGTTATCGTGCTGAGCGTGGAGGGCAACACGGTTACCGAGAAGGGGCGAATTTTAGGTGACAGAGACCAGCGCATTCGCGATGTGCGGGTGGGGCCGGATGGGTATCTGTATGTCCTGACCGATGAGACGGACGGGCAACTGTTGAAAGTCAGCCCGTCCGGATCGTAATCAGGTCACCGGGATCATCACCACGTGACGGTATGCCGGGCGCTCGCTCAGTTGCTTCAGCCAGCGCTCAAGGTGCGGGCGCGGCGTCCAGGTAACGTCAATGTTGGTCAGGTTCCAGATGAAGGGCGCAACGGCAATATCGCCTACGCCGAAGCGTTCGCCTGAGAACCACGGATGCTTCGCCAGTTCGTCGTCCATCATCGCAAACAGGTTTTCACAGGTGTCCTGGGCTGCATGAATGGCAGGATAGTCGCGGTCAGCTTCGGGGGTTCTGACAAGCCCCATCAGGATCACACGGTGTGCGGGGGAGAGCGTCTGGTTTGCCCAGTCCATCCACTTTTCACCCTGAGCGCGTTGGGCCGGACTGTCCACCCACAGGCGGCTCTGACCATACTGTGCCGCGAGGTAACGCACGATGGTGTTGGACTCCCACAGCGTCACGTCGGTCTCTTCGTCGCGCAGCAAGGGCACCAGACCGTTTGGGTTCATGGCCAGATAGTCGGCATCTTTATTTACCCCAAACTGCAACCCTGCCATCACCTGCTTAAACGGTAAATCCAGCTCCTCCAGCGTCCAGAGGACTTTCTTAACGTTGGTTGAATTGTTCCTGCCCCACAGCGTAATCATAGAAACTCCCGAAATAGTCAAACAACCTGAGATGTGAATCAACGCCAGCGATTTGCCATGGTGAGATAAACCTAACAATTACGCAACAGAAGACAAAAAAATCGCCTGAATCAAAGCGTATCTGAATGTTATTGCATAAACTTTAATAACTTTACCTTGGTTAGGTTTCTTTAACCGTTTTAGTGCGCTATTACTCATCGCTTCTTGCGACACGGTGATGTGACGTAATTTTTGAATGGACACTCGGGTGGCATTTATGACGCGAAAAATGACTTCTCTGCGCAGCCTGGCGGCAGGCTCTGCGCTCCTTTTCCTGTTTGTACCAACTCTCTACGCAGCGGAACAGGCTGCGCCCGAAGCGCCGCCTGTGGATGCGCGCGCCTGGATCCTGATGGATTATTCCAGTGGTAAAGTGTTGGCGGAAGGCAATGCGGATGAGAAACTTGACCCGGCAAGCCTGACGAAAATCATGACCAGCTATGTGGTGGGTCAGGCGCTGAAAGCGGGTAAAATCAAGCTTGACGATATGGTCACCATCGGGAAGGACGCCTGGGCGACCGGCAACCCGGCGCTGCGTGGGTCATCGGTGATGTTCCTCAAACCCGGCGATCAGGTGTCAGTGTCTGATTTGAATAAAGGGGTCATTATCCAGTCCGGTAACGATGCCTGTATTGCGCTGGCCGATTACGTTGCGGGCAGCCAGGACTCCTTTATTGGCCTGATGAACGGCTACGCGCAAAAACTGGGCCTGACCAATACCACCTTTAAAACCGTGCACGGCCTTGATGCGCCGGGTCAGTTCAGTACCGCGCGCGACATGGCGCTGTTAGGCAAAGCGTTGATCCACGACGTGCCGGATGAATATGCCATCCACAAAGAGAAAGAGTTTACCTTCAACAAAATCCGCCAGCCGAACCGTAACCGTCTGCTGTGGAGCAGCAACGTCAACGTCGACGGTATGAAGACCGGCACCACGGCCGGCGCGGGTTATAACCTGGTCGCTTCCGCAACTCAGGGTGATATGCGCCTGATCTCGGTCGTGCTGGGCACCAAAACCGACCGCATTCGTTTTAATGAATCAGAAAAATTGCTGACCTGGGGTTTCCGCTTCTATGAAACCGTCACGCCCATTAAACCGGATGCCACGTTCATCAGCCAGCGCGTCTGGTTTGGTGACAAGAGTGAAGTGAACCTGGGGGCGGGTGAAGGCGGGTCGGTGACCATTCCCCGTGGTCAGCTGAAAAACCTGAAAGCCAGCTACACCCTCACCGACAGCCAGCTCACCGCGCCGCTGAAAAAAGGCCAGGTGGTCGGGACGATTGATTTCCAGCTTAATGGCAAATCGATTGAACAGCGTCCGCTGATTGTGATGGAAGCGGTAGAAGAGGGCGGTTTCTTTAGCCGGATGTGGGACTTCGTCATGATGAAATTCCACGGATGGTTTGGCAGCTGGTTCAGTTAAGCCTCCATTGCCGGGTGGCATCGCGCCACCCGGCATGACCTCTGCACCTGACTCAGTACATCAACTTCACCTGCTGCGCTTTCGCGTAGGCCACGGTCTCTTCATCCGGACGGCAATCGCTGACGATGGCGTCAAAGCGCGACAGCTCACCCATTCTTGCCGGACGAACCTTGCCAAACTTGCTGTGATCGACCACCAGCACATGGTACTGCGCGGCGCTTAATGCCCAGTGCTTGACCGGCAACTCTTCCAGGTTAAAGCAGGTTGCTCCCTGACGGACAGTGACTCCTGCTGCGGAATAAAACGCGATATCCGGACATACGTTGCTGAGCGTATCCTGCAGATTCAGCGGCTTAAAGATGGCGTTGCTGGCGTGAAACTCACCGCCACAGAGGATCACCCGGCACTCGGGTTTCTCCTGCAGTGCCAGAAAGGTATTCAGCGAGTAACACACCGCCGTAAACGGGATGCTGCTGTCGATCGCTTCGATTATCCACGGCGTGGTGGTGCCGCAGTCAAAAAACAGCGTCTGATGCGGTTGCACCAGCGAGGCCGCAAGCCGGGCGGCTTTGCGTTTCTCTTCCACCAGGCGCGTCTTTTGGTCGCTGATCAGATAATGGCTGGCGCTACGCGGCTCAAGCACAATGTACCCGCCCAGCAGCACGACAGGCGCGCTCTCGCTGTTCAGATCCCGGCGAATGGTCATCTCAGAGACCCCGAGGAGACTGGCGGCTTCTTTAAGATGAAGCTTATCACTGCGCTTCAGCGCCTGTATCAGCTGAGCAATGCGGTCATCGCGACGTGTTTCCATAGTTCCTCGGGATAAAAAAGTGAACCCCCGCAGGGCGGGGGTTCAAGTGTAACCTGTCAGGCTGGGGTTAGTCACGTATCCAGCCTTTGCGGATCGGGATAGCAAAAAGGGTGCGATACAGATAAGACAGGCCGCGGTAGAGCGCTTCACCGAAGAGATTCCACAGGATCGCTGCGCTGACGCAGCCGATGAGACCGACCAGCAACCCCCCCACCATATCCAGCGGCCAGTGGACGCCGAGATAAACGCGAGACCAGGCGATAGCCCCGGCCACCACCATCAGCACCGCACCCGACCACAGACGATGCCAGAACAGGAAGGCCAGCGCGAAAGTAAAGATAACCGTCCCGTGATCGCTTGGGAAGGAGTCATCCGGAGCATGGTGCAGGAAGGTATACCCCGCGTGGTCGACGAAGGGGCGGTCGTGCGGGAACGTCAGGCCCAGAATGTAGCTGACCAGCACGCTGATCCCGAGGGCCATCGCCATCTTAATTACCAGTTGGCGCTGCGCCTTCACCTGGCTTCTCGGCCCCCACAGCCAGAGGATCGCCGCCAGTACTGGCACGATACTGATCAGATCTTTTGCCAGGAAGGTGGCGAAATCAATCATCCACTCTGGCGAGGCCGGAGTGGCGTTGATGAGATAAAACAGCTGGTAATTCAAATTCTCTAACATAGCGTTGTCACTCTTTAGCAAACCAGGTGGAGACCAGACCGTAGACCACCAACTGGGAAAACCAGACCCACCACCCAGCCCACAGGTTGTGAGAGAAAAAATGCGCCCCGCGCATGACCTGGCCGTAACCCATCGCCAGACCTAAAACGACGCCCAGCACGACGAAGCACCAGGCAAGACGCGGACGCTCGCGCCAGAAGGCAAAGAAAAGTCCCATCACCATAAAGCCGCTGGAGGCATGACCGCCAGGGAAACAGCGCCCCGGACCGCTGTCAGCGGGAGCGGCACTGAACAGCGGATAAGAAACGGCCTTACCGCCATACTCCACCAGATCCCACGGGCAGCTGTGATGGCTTATGCTTTTCAGTACGCCAACCACCAGCGCGCCAAGCCCCATCAGCAGCGCGGCCGTGACCAGTCTCGCATTGCGCCTGAACGCGCCATAAATGAGCGCAACAGCACCTGCGGCGATGGCGATGTACTTCGCCAGTCGATGGTTCAGCAGGTCCAGCAGGTGGTCTTGCTGCAGTGGAAAACGGTGAGCAGCCGCGTCATACCATAAACCGGTGATCCCTCTGTCGAGCGTTTCATCGCGGGATAGCCAGGTAAACAGCACGGCAAGGGCTATCAGTATTAAAAGCTGATAACCATAAAAGCGGGGTGGTAGACGGTAAAGTCG
This sequence comes from Enterobacter sp. R-25, assembly GCF_049913205.1. NCBI lineage: Bacteria > Pseudomonadati > Pseudomonadota > Gammaproteobacteria > Enterobacterales > Enterobacteriaceae > Enterobacter > Enterobacter sp. R-25. Next base: position 1,482,783 of record NZ_CP183982.1, read on the forward strand.
TTTTGTCTTATTTGTCTGTAAGTTAGACAATTCTGAACGGCTGGAAGTGGGTGCCATAATCCGGAGTCGTTGACGAGAAATGGGGCTATCATAAATCTGTCAACTTAAGGAAACCTTAAACAAAGACGATATGTGCTTTATTTCTGTTTCTTCTGGATAAATCACTATCTCGGGCCAGGGCATTTCATTACACTCGTCGCGATTTTGTCACGATAAAGAGATTGCATGTTAAACCGTTCTTCTTCTGGTTCACGTCTGGGTCGTCAGGCGTTGCTTTTCCCCTTATGTCTGGTGCTCTACGAATTCTCTACTTACATCGGCAACGATATGATCCAGCCCGGCATGCTGGCCGTTGTCGAACAGTACAACGCAGGGATCGAATGGGTACCGACCTCCATGACTGCCTATCTGGCTGGCGGCATGTTTTTGCAGTGGCTGTTAGGGCCGCTGTCGGATCGTATTGGCCGTCGTCCGGTGATGCTGACGGGCGTGGTGTGGTTTATCGTGACCTGCCTCGCCACGCTGCTGGCGCAAAATATTGAGCAATTTACCCTGCTGCGCTTCCTGCAGGGGGTGAGCCTCTGCTTTATCGGTGCTGTCGGGTATGCCGCCATCCAGGAATCGTTTGAGGAAGCGGTGTGTATCAAGATTACCGCGCTAATGGCGAACGTGGCGCTGATCGCGCCCCTGCTGGGGCCGCTGGTGGGCGCTGCCTGGGTACACGTTGCGCCGTGGGAAGGGATGTTCGTGCTGTTTGCCGTGCTGGCCGCCGTCGCTTTCTTTGGCCTGCAGCGCGCGATGCCGGAAACCGCTACCCGTCTGGGTGAGAAACTGTCGCTAAAAGAGCTGGGCCGGGATTACAAAGAAGTGCTGAAGAACGGCCGCTTTGTGGCGGGCGCGCTGGCGACGGGGTTTGTTAGCCTGCCTCTGCTGGCGTGGATTGCCCAGTCGCCGGTCATTATCATCAGCGGCGAGCAGCTCAGCAGCTATGAGTATGGTCTGCTGCAGGTGCCGATTTTTGGCGCGCTGATTATCGGTAACCTGGTGCTGGCGCGTCTCACATCCCGTCGTACGGTGCGTGCCTTGATCATTATGGGCGGCTGGCCCATTGCTGCCGGGTTGGTTCTGGCGGCGGTCGCGACAGTGGTGTCGTCCCATGCGTATCTGTGGATGACCGCAGGATTAAGCGTTTACGCGTTCGGTATCGGTGTGGCGAATGCCGGACTGGTGCGCCTGACCCTGTTTGCCAGCGAGATGAGCAAAGGCACGGTGTCAGCGGCGATGGGCATGTTGCAAATGCTGATTTTCACCGTCGGTATCGAGGTGAGCAAACACGCCTACGCATTTGGCGGCAACGGTCTGTTCAGCCTGTTTAATCTGGCTAACGGCGTGCTGTGGGTTGGGCTTATCGTGGTGTTCCTGAAGGATAAACGCGTCGGGAATGCTTTACAGCCGTAAGCTGTTTTCCCTCTCCCGGCGGGAGAGGGCCATGGTGGCGTCAATAAAACGGCGCTTCGCCATTCAACACCTTATCAATTACATCCAGCACGCCTTCGTCGTTATTGTGCGGGGCTTCAAAGCGCGCCACCGCCTTAATATGCGGCCTGGCGTTTGCCATCGCAAAGCTGAACCCTGACTGGCGCAACATTTCTACGTCGTTCCCGCTATCGCCAAAAGCCACCACTTCGCTGTCGTCGATGCCCCAGCGCTTTTGCAGTATTCGCAGACCGTTGGCTTTATGCACCCCGGGGATGATGAGGTCGATACTGCCGTGGCCGGTCGTGACGGGCACCATAATGTCGTTCAGCTTTTCGTGCAACATCGCCTGAATACGCGGGATGTCGTCGTCAGAGACGTTAAGCCCGAATTTGAAGAAAATATCGTTCAGGTTGCCGAAATCACTCACCATTTCGAGACGGTGGTAGTACTTTGCCGCGATATCCTTAAAGCCGTCGTCATAATGCTTCAGCGTATAGGCGCTGCTTTTTCCGCAGGCGATAATCTCAATGCCCGGCACATCGTTTAACACGGCGGCAACGGTGTCGAAGTGCGTCTTCGACAGTTCACCGTTGAAGACATCTTCCCCGGCGCTGACCACCCAGCCGCCATTTTCCGCGACAAACGCAATTTCATGGGCAATCTCCGGGAAAAAGGAAATCAGCTGGTAGTACTGGTTGCCGCTGGCAACCGCAAAGCGAATGCCTTGCGCTTTCATTCGTGCATATTGCGCCAGAAAACGCGGGCGGTTATAGGTCTTGGCATCGCTCAGAAACGTGCCATCCATGTCGACGGCGATCAGTTTAACGCTCATATCCCTTCTCCAGTGTCGTTTGTTCCGTTTCCGGCTTCGCGACCGCACGCGCTACCAGCGCTGCGATGATCACTAACCCTAACACCACCAGCATGGCGCTGCGCAGCCCGTAGTGCTCACCGAGGAAGCCGAGCAGCGGTGGCCCCACCAGGAAGGCGAGGTAGCCCGTGGTGGCCACCACGCTGACGCGGGTCGGTGCATCCGGACCAGTGTCGCTGGCGGCTGAAATGGTGAGCGGGAAGCCAAGCGAAGCCCCCAGACCCCAGAGGATCACCGACACGCCGGCAATCCAGTCCACGTCCACAAAGATGATCATCGCAATCCCCAGCCCGCCCAGCAGGGCGCTGGCACGCACCACCGCCACGCGGCTGTAGCGGTCAATAAACCAGCCGCCGGTAAAGCGCCCGACGGTCATCCCGAGGGTGAAACCGGCGTAGATCAGGGAACCGGAGGTTGGACTAAAACCGTGGCCGTCGACCATCAGCAGCGGCAGCCAGTCGTTAGCGGACCCTTCCGCAAAGGCCATCGCCAGCACCACCACGCCGATCAGCATCAGCTGAATGTCGCGGTAAAACGGCAGCCCTTTTTCCGCGGTGGCGTGTTCGTCAGAGGTGTTCTTGCCGGTGCCGTCAGGGATCGCCCGGATACCGGTCAGAATGGGGATAATACATACCAGTGCGGCCAGCAGAATATGCAGGTTCGCGGCGACGCCCGAGGCCGTCAGCGCCATCCCTACACCCGCACCGGCCAGCGTGCCAAGGCTGTAAAAGCCATGCATCATCGGCAGTACGGTTTTATTCATCTCACGTTCAACCGATGCCCCTTCAACGTTAATGGCCACTTCAGCGGCACCGAAGCTGCCGCCAAACACCGTCAGCCCAAGGGCAAACAGCACCGGCGAGGCAAGCCACAGCGCCATGCTCAGCACCAGCATCCCGAACACGGCACAGCACATGGTGGTGCGGATGACCGCCCGTGTACCGAAGCGTTTGACAAGCCACGCGGAGCACAGAATACCGCTCATGGAGCCTATCGACAGGCCAAACAGCACGATGCCCATCTCGGCCGTTGAGACGGATAAAATATCGCGAATGGCCGGGGTACGCGTGGCCCATGAGGCCATCAGCAGACCGGGAATAAAGAAGAACATAAACAGCGCCCACATGCGCAGCTGCAGGGTTCTACGGGGGGAGGTCAGAGTCATTGAAGTCAGCACCGGAAGTACAACAATAGCGACAACACTAGCAAGTTTGTGTACATTTGTACACAAACCACGTGGGGAATTTATGAGCAGAGCACCGAACGATCCTCAACGCCGGGAGAAGATCCTGCAGGCGACCCTGGACACCATTGCAGAGCACGGTATCCATGCCGTGACGCACCGGAAAATCGCCACCTGCGCGGGCGTGCCGCTGGGGTCGATGACCTACTATTTTGACGGTATGGAGTCGCTGCTGGAAGAGGCCTTTACGTGGTTTACCCGGCAGATGTCGCAGCAGTATCGGGATTTCTTCGCCGGCGTGACCGGGCCAGAAATGGCGTGCGAATCCATCACCACGCTGATCCACAGTTCGCAGGTCACGACGCCGCAGAATATGGCGCTGATGTACCAGCTCTATGCCTTTATGCACCGCAGTGCGGCGCTCAAAACGGTAATGCAGGACTGGATGAAGATGAGCCAGACCACGCTTGAGCAGTGGTTCGACCCGGTGACCACCCGCGCGCTGGATGCCTTTATCGAAGGGATGACGCTGCACTTTGTGACCGACAGAGCCCCGCTCACCCGGGAGGAGATCCGGGCGATGGTCGGCAGGATAGCGGGCGAGAGCGGACGTTAGATTGTGGTCGCGCCGGCCGTCATGTTTACCGTTGTGCCCGTGATGGCACCGGCTGCATCTGACGCCAGAAACGCGATGGTGTCTGCCACCTGCTCCAGCGTCGGCAGGCGATTCAGCATCGTGCTCTGTGCCGCGCCCTCCAGAAACTGCTCCACGGTTATGCCCATCGCCAGCGCCTTGATGGCGAACAGGTCACCCACACAGGAACCGGCCTGAACCGCGTCGGCTATCGCATGCGAACGCACGCACAGGACGCGAATATTCTTTGCCCCCAGCTCCGCCGCGAGCGCACGGGTTAACGCTTCCGTCCCCGCACAGCCGACGATATGCCCGAGATGTCCCGGCATCGCCATATTTGCAGCCGGCGCAACGACGGTGATAAGCGTTCCGGCACGCTCACCGCCCATACGGGGTGCGACAGCTTTGGCGATGTTGAAATAGGCGGTCAGAAAAGGGTCGAACCCCTGTCTGAATTCACTGAGCGTTAATGCGTCGAGGCGTTTACCCTGGTCGTGCATAAAGCCCGTGGCATTCACGACGATATCAATGCCGGTAACGTCCGGGAGCGTCGCGTCGGCATTGAGGGCATTGAAAACAAACAGCCGGGCTGACCCGCCAGCGGCGTGAATGCGGTTAGCGACGTGCTCCAGCCTGGCCTGATCGCGTGCCGCGAGGTAGACCGTAGCCCCTTCACGGGCGAGCGCATACGCGGCGGCGCTGCCAATAGCGCCGCTGCCACCAAAGATAACGGCGGTTTTATTTTTGAGACTCATACCTGCATCCCCCCACCAGACCGGTCCATCAAATTATGGGTCGGGTGACGGCGGATGCAACTCCGCCACGGGGCAGGGTATGTGGCTGACAAGACTTACGGCATCACTATCAGCAGATTAGCTGCCGGAGATTTTTTTTCCGCTGGCGTCCACCACCGCTTCGCCATCTTCTTTCGTAAACGCCCCTTTCTGTGCATCAGGCAGGATATCGAGTACGACTTCGGAAGGGCGGCACAGGCGAGTGCCCAGCGGCGTCACCACGATCGGACGGTTAATCAGGATCGGATGCTGCAGCATAGAATCGATAAGCTGGTCGTCGGTAAACCGGTCCCCGGCGAGGCCCAGCTGTTCATAAGGTTCGACATTTTTGCGCAGCAAATCCCGCACGGAAATCCCCATCTCAGCAATCAGTCTGGTCAGTTCATCACGTGACGGTGGGTTCTCAAGGTACAGAATAATTTCGGGTTCAGTGCCGCTGTTGCGGATCATCTCCAGCGTGTTGCGCGAGGTGCCGCAGGCTGGATTGTGGTAAATGGTGATATGGCTCATATCCGTTACTCATTACAGTGTGAAGGAGAGACGTAACGCCAGCGCGGCGAGCGTTACAAACAGAACCGGCAACGTCATGATGATGCCTGTCCGGAAATAATAGCCCCAGGTGATCGTCATGTTTTTCTGCGCCAGGACATGGAGCCAGAGCAGGGTGGCCAGGCTGCCGATAGGCGTGATCTTCGGACCCAGGTCGCAGCCAATCACGTTGGCATAAATCATCGCGTCCTTAATCACACCCGATGCCGTGCTGCCATCGACAGAGAGTGCCCCAATCAGGACGGTCGGCATATTGTTCATTATGGATGACAGGAACGCCGTGATGAACCCGGTACCGAGCGTGGTGGCCCACAGGCCATGCCCGGCAAGGAGATTGAGTACCCCTGACAGATACTCCGTCAGCCCGGCATTGCGCAGGCCATACACCACCAGATACATCCCCAGCGAGAAGATAACGATCTGCCACGGCGCGCCACGAAGCACTTTTCCCGTATTAATGGCATGCCCGCGCTTTGCAACGGCAAATAAAATCAACGCGCCTGCTGTCGCGATCGCACTGACCGGAATGCCGAGCGGTTCAAGTACAAAGAACCCGACAAGGAGCAGTAACAGAACAATCCAGCCCGTTCTGAAGGTTGGAAGATCGTTAATCGCGCGGGAAGGCTCGCGGAGTTTTGACAGGTCGTATACCGGCGGAATGTCCTTTCGAAAGAACAGGTGCAGCATCACCAGCGTGGCCGCAATCGCGGCCAGATCCACGGGGATCATCACCGAGGCGTATTCGCTGAACCCCAGCGAGAAGAAGTCTGCCGATACGATATTCACCAGGTTCGACACGATCAACGGCAGGCTGGCAGTGTCGGCGATAAATCCAGCCGCCATGACAAACGCCAGCGTGGCCTGCTTGCTGAACCCGAGGGCGAGCAGCATGGCGATAACGATGGGCGTGAGGATAAGCGCCGCGCCGTCGTTGGCAAAAAGCGCCGCAACGGCCGCACCCAGCAGAACGATATACGTAAACAGCAACCGGCCCTTGCCATTACCCCAGCGGGCCACGTGCAGCGCCGCCCACTCGAAAAATCCGGACTCATCAAGCAGCAGGCTGATGATGATAACGGCGATAAACGTGGCCGTCGCGTTCCAGACAATATTCCACACCACCGGAATATCGTTAATGTGGATCACGCCGCTGACCAGCGCCAGTACAGCACCTATCGTGGCGCTCCAGCCGATACTTAACCCTCTGGGCTGCCAGATGACCAGCACCAGTGTAAACAGAAAAATTGCCCCAGCCAGAAACATCGTGAACTCCGTTATATCTGTTTTTATGAATATGTTTTAACACGCGCCCGGAAGACGGTTTTTCAGCTTTGTGCGGGTCTCTTCCCGCAAACAGTTCCAGCTGTTCTCAATCACGGTGGCAGCCCATGCCGGCATAGTGGGGGACAAACGGTAATAAACCCATTTCCCCTCCCGGCGATCGCTCACCAGCCCGGATTCACGCAGCAGCGCCATATGGCGCGATACCTTGGGCTGTGATTCAGCCGTGGCGGAACAGAGATCGCAGACGCACAGTTCCCCGGCTTCGCGCAGAAGCATGACGATGGACAGGCGGGTCTCGTCGGAGAGGGCTTTGAAAAGTTGGACCGGATGTAGCATCGGCTTTCCTGCGGTTGGTGATATATATGGTTAAGCATATATGTTTGGGTGGAAAGAGGGAAGGCGGAATGTTGAAGAGGGGAATTTCAGGCAACAAAAAACCCATCAACCTTGAACCAAAACGGCGGGGTTGATGGGCTCCACAAATTGGGGACATCAAAGAAAAGCAGTGGCAATAGTTATGACTGCCCCCTGATAAAAAAGTTCTGCGCGTAACGAAAATTTTTTCGTCGTGCGCAGAACTTAAGAGTTATCCGAGTCCAGGCCAGATGATGATGATCAGCGTACCTGCCAGCGTAAGCAGTACGTTAGCGATAGCGTAGGTGCCCGCATAGCCCAGCGCAGGAATATTGCTGCGTGCGGTATCACTGATAATTTCCATTGCCGGGGCGCAGGTACGGGCCCCCATCATTGCCCCGAAGAGCAGGGCGCGGTTCATGCGCAGCACATAGGCACCGAACAGGAAGCAAATCACTACCGGTACCAGGCTGACGATAAGTCCGGAAACCAACATCTGCCAGCCAACAGCACCCAGGCTGTGGCCAATGCCGCTACCGGCGCTTAAGCCGACACCCGCCATAAAGACCATCAGACCAAACTCTTTCACCATATTGAGCGCACCCTGCGGAATGTAGCCGAAGGTCGGGTGGTTCGCTCGCAGGAAGCCCAGCATGATGCCGGCGAACAGCAGTCCGGCAGCGTTACCGATGCCAAAGCTAAAGTTGCTGAACTGGAAGGTGATCATCCCGATCATCAGGCCAACGATAAAGAAGGCGCAGAAGGCCAGCAGGTCGGTGACCTGGCTGTGAATAGAGATAAAGCCGATGCGGTCCGCAACGGTTTTCACGCGTCGCGCATCGCCGCTGACCTGCAGAACGTCGCCTTTGTTCAGCACGACGTTGTCGTCAATTGGCATCTCAATCTGGCTGCGGATCACGCGGTTGAGGAAGCAACCATGATCGGTCAGCTTCAGCTGCGCCAGACGACGGCCGACGGCGTTATGGTTTTTCACCACAATCTCTTCGGTGACGATACGCATGTCGAGCAGATCGCGGTCAAACACCTCTTTACCGTTGCGGAAGCTCGGGTCGAGGCGGGCGTGGGCATCCGGGTAACCGACCAGGGCAATGTCATCGCCCATCTGCAGCACGGCGTCGCCGTCCGGGTTTGCCAGAATGCCGTTACGGCGAATACGTTCGATATAGCAGCCTGTCTGGCGGTAAATCCCCAGCTCGCGGAGGTTTTTCCCGTCCGCCCATGCAACCAGCTCGGGCCCAACGCGGTAGGCGCGAATCACGGGCAGATAGACTTTACGCTTGCTGTCGGTGTCCAGACCGCGTTCGCGGGCAATTTGCTGAGCGCTGGTCTGCAAATCCTGGTGCTGCAGTTTTGGCAGGTAGCGGGCGCCCACAATCAGGCTCACCAGACCAATCAGATAGGTCAGGGCATAGCCCAGGCTCAGGTGGTCGAGCGCGGTAGAGAGTTGCGCACCGGCCATGCCGGAGTGGCGCAGGGTATCGCCTGCACCCACCAGCACCGGCGTGGAGGTCATCGAGCCGGCGAGCATACCGGCCGTCAGCCCGATATCCCAGCCAAACAGTTTACCCAGCCCTAAGGCGATCAGCAGCGCGCTGCCGACCATGACCAGCGCCAGCATCAGATAATTTTTGCCGTCGCGGAAGAAAATTGAAAAAAAGTTGGGCCCGGCTTCCACACCAACACAAAAAATAAACAGCATAAAACCTAAGTTGAGCGCGTCCGTGTTAATGCTGAAATGCTGCTGGCCTAATAATAGTGAGACGACTAAAACGCCAATGGAATTACCAAGTTGAACCGAACCAAGGCGCAATTTACCCAGGCAAAGGCCCAGCGCCAGTACCACAAATAATAACAGGATGTAATTCCCATTTAACAAGTCTGCGACGTTTATATTCACGGAGGCTAACTTCTTGTTTACCAGTAAGTTGTTGAATGAAAGGACTTTTTGGGCTACTGTTTTCTGGGTCAGGGAAAGGCTTTAACGCTCCCTGTTTCCAGCTTTATTCCCTAAAACATTAGCTGGCGGTTAGTTTAATCGTATTAGCTACTGACAGCCACCTATTATCGCTTCACCCTGTGTGTACTTTGGCAAGGATTGCCGCATTGCTTTATCTGACTGGGCGTCTACCCGACGAAAGTGTATTTGATAGAGATAAGTCAGGAGGATAGTTTGAACATTAAACGAAACTGGGCGGGGGTGATCAGCTGCTTTTTGCTGTTCATTGTCGTTTGCATGTCCCTCGCTTTTAATGTGAAGGGAGCATTCAGGGCGTCGGGTCATCCGGAGCTGGGGCTGCTCTTTTTCACCCTGCCAGGGGCTGCTGCCAGTTTTCTCTCCCGCCGGGGGGAAGTGGTGAAACCGTTACTGGGCGCAATACTTGCAGCGCCGCTGTGTCTGCTGCTGATGCGGTCACTGTATATTTCTACGCGAAGTTTCTGGCAGGAGCTGGCGTGGTTGCTGAGTGGCGTCTTCTGGTGCGCACTGGGGGCGCTATGTTTTTTGTTTGTCCACAGCATGTTGGCCCGGCGCAGACAGCACAAATAAAAACGCCCTCAGGGTGAGGGCGTCTTAGCATTACTGAGCGGCAAACAGGCCCAGATGCTCTTTAGCGTATGCTTCAAAGTCTGTGCAACCGCCGATGTGTTTCTGATCGAGGAAAATCTGCGGTACGGTTTCAACCGGTTTACCCACGGTTTTTTCCAGATCGGCTTTGCTGATCCCTTCCGCGTGGATATCAACATAACGGAAGTTAAAATCATCACGCTCTTCGGTCAGTTTCTCAGCCAGCTCTTTCGCGCGCACACAGTAAGGGCACCCTGGACGACCAAAAATTACTGCAAACATTTCTCTCTCCTCGAAAACAAGCCTGACGGCGAATGGGTCTATAGTGCCCGATAACCTGCCGTCATTAAAGAAGGTTTCGCCTGTCGTTATAATACCTCTCAGCTATGTTTCGCCAATTACATCGCGCGCATCATTGCCTATACTGGCTGCGATATGATTCACGCAAGACAAAGAGAGACAAGATGACGCCAACCATAGACCTGCTACGTTCCCATCGTTCAATTCGCCACTTCACCGACGAGCCGATAACGCCGGCGCAGCGTGAAGCCATTATTGACAGTGCAAGGGCGACATCCAGCTCCAGCTTCCTGCAGTGCAGCTCCATTATTCGCATTACCGACCCGGCAATGCGTGAACAACTGGTGACCCTCACTGGTGGACAAAAGCATGTGGCACAGGCAGCCGAGTTCTGGGTGTTCTGCGCCGATTTTAACCGCCATCTGCAGATCTGCCCGCAAGCCGAGCTTGGCCTTGCCGAACAGCTGCTGCTGGGCGTCGTGGACACCGCGCTGATGGCGCAAAACGCGTTCACGGCGGCGGAATCGCTGGGGCTGGGCGGCGTGTACATCGGCGGGCTGCGTAACAATATCGAAAGCGTTACCGAACTGCTGAAGCTGCCAAAACATGTTCTTCCCCTGTTTGGTCTGTGCCTTGGCTGGCCTGCGGATAACCCGGACCTCAAGCCGCGCCTGCCTGCGGCGATGCTGGTGCATGAAAACCACTACCAGCCTGTCGATCATGATGTGCTGGCGCAATACGATGAAGAGCTGGCGCACTACTACATGACGCGCGACAGCAATAACCGTCGCGATACCTGGAGTGACCACATTCGTCGCACCATCATTAAAGAGAATCGCCCGTTTATTCTCGACTATCTGCACAAACAGGGCTGGGCGACACGATAGCCCATTCATCCTGCGCCTGCCTGCGTGTATGATACGCAGGCTTTTTCCATGTCTTTAGAGAGGTGCAGGGTGAAAATTGCCATTTTGTCCCGGGATGGAACGCTCTATTCATGTAAACGCCTGCGAGAAGCGGCGGCAAAACGGGGGCATCAGGTTGAGATCCTCGATCCGATGTCCTGCTATATGAACATTGATCCTGCTGCCTCATCGATTCATTACAAAGGCCGCAAGCTCCCGCATTTTGATGCGGTTATCCCCCGCATCGGCTCCCAGATAACCTATTACGGCACGGCCGCGTTGCGCCAGTTTGAGATGCTGGGCAGCTATCCGCTCAATGAATCCGTTGCGATATCTCGCGCCCGCGATAAGCTCCGTTCGCTGCAACTGCTTGCCCGGCAGGGAATCGATCTTCCGGTTACCGGCATTGCGCATTCACCGGACGACACCAGCGATTTAATCGATATGGTGGGTGGCGCGCCGCTAGTGATCAAGCTGGTGGAAGGCACTCAGGGCATTGGTGTGGTGCTGGCCGAAACGCGGCAGGCGGCGGAAAGCGTGATTGACGCCTTTCGTGGGCTGAATGCCCATATTCTGGTGCAGGAGTACATTGAAGAAGCCAAAGGACGCGACATTCGCTGTTTTGTTGTCGGTAACGAGGTGGTTGCGGCCATCGAACGCCAGGCAAAAGAGGGCGACTTCCGCTCTAATCTGCACCGTGGCGGCGTGGCGAGAGTCGCGGATATCAGCGATCGCGAGCGTGAGATTGCCGTGAAGGCGGCGCAAACGCTGGGGCTGGATGTGGCGGGTGTTGATTTACTGCGGGCGACGCGCGGGCCGTTGGTGATGGAGGTGAATGCCTCACCGGGACTGGAAGGGGTGGAAAAAACCACCGGGGTCGATATTGCGGGTAAAATGATCTCATGGGTCGAGCGCCACGCAACGCCGGGCTACTGTCTGAAAACGGGCGGTTAAATGGATTACAGCGCACTTTTTGCGTACTCTATGCGAAGTTTTTATTAAAGAGGCTGCACAGCGATGGATTTACAGGTCGTTCCAACACTGGATACGTTACGTCAATGGCTCGATGATGCCGGAATCACTTTCTTTGAATGTGATTCCTGCCAGGCGCTGCATTTGCCTCATATGCAAAATTTCGATGGTATTTTCGATGCCAAAATCGATCTCATTAACGACGTGATCCTCTTCTCTGCGCTGGCCGAAGTGAAACCGTCTGCGCTGCTGGCCCTGGCCTCTGACCTGTCGGCCATCAACGCCAGTTCTTTGACGGTGAAAGCATTTCTCGATATACAGGATGATAATCTGCCAAAACTGGTCGTTTGCCAGTCTTTATTCTCCGGTGCCGGCCTCTCTTTCAAGCAGTTCTCCTGGTTTATGCGCTTGAGTGAAGAGCAAATTTCGATGGTAATGATGGAAGCCAATGCGCACCATTTGCTGTATAGCGCGGAAGATGATGCAGAGAATAATGATGCATCTCCCAATTTTCTTCACTAAGCCTGTCTGACTTTTGCGCAGTCGCTGCCATAGCGGCTGCATAACGCCATTTTTTCTGCTGCTTTTAACCTTTCTTTAAAGAATTTTTCACCTCCCCAAACGCCATTTCGGCTTATCACGTAGACATAACCTGCATAAAAAATTGATAAAAGGCGTTTTTTCGTCTGGGCTATAGCCGGAGACACGGGCTACAGTTATTCTTGCGATGCTTAAAAAAGCGAGCGGATCCTGCCGGGTAAAGAGGTTTCTTTTTATTTCGTGCAGAGCGACAAACTATGCATGATTATTGCATATCTTCAGATTGCACAGTTTTAGTTCGTTTGTTAACGAGCTTTCAGAAGGAATAACGATATGATCGCCTTGAATAAAAAATGGTTATCGGGTCTGGTTGCGGGTGCTCTGATGGCCGTCTCTGCCGGCACGCTCGCTGCGGAACAAAAAACGCTGCACGTTTATAACTGGTCTGACTATATCGCGCCGGATACCGTCGCTAATTTCGAAAAAGAGACCGGCATTAAAGTGGTCTATGACGTTTTCGATTCCAACGAAGTGCTGGAAGGGAAACTGATGGCGGGCAGTACCGGTTTTGACCTGGTGGTACCCTCCGCAAGTTTCCTTGAGCGTCAGCTGACGGCAGGTGTCTTCCAGCCGCTCGATAAGAGCAAATTACCGAACTGGAAAAACCTCGATCCGGAAGTGCTTAAACTGGTCGCCAAGCATGACCCGGACAACAAATACGCGATGCCGTATCTGTGGGCGACCACCGGTATTGGCTATAACGTCGATAAAGTCAAAGCGGTGCTGGGTAAAGATGTCAAACTCGACAGCTGGGACGTGGTGCTGAAGCCGGAAAACCTTGAGAAGCTGAAAAGCTGCGGCGTCTCTTTCCTGGATGCGCCAGAAGAGATTTTCGCCACCGTGCTGAACTACCTGGGCAAAGATCCTAACAGCAGCAAGGCCGATGATTACACCGGCCCGGCAACCGATCTGCTGCTGAAGCTGCGTCCGAACATTCGTTACTTCCACTCCTCGCAGTACATCAACGACCTGGCAAACGGCGACATCTGCGTGGCGATTGGCTGGGCAGGGGACGTATGGCAGGCGGCTAACCGCGCCAAAGAAGCCAAAAACGGCGTGAATGTTTCCTACTTCATTCCAAAAGAGGGCGCGCTGGCGTTCTTCGACGTCTTCGCCATGCCGGCTGACGCGAAAAACAAAGACGAAGCTTACCAGTTCCTTAACTACCTGATGCGTCCGGAAGTCATCGCGCATATCAGCGATCACGTCTATTACGCTAACGGCAATAAGGCCTCTGTACCGCTGGTCAGCGAAGAGATCCGCAATAATCCGGCTATCTATCCGCCGGCGGATGTGTTTGCCAAGCTGTTCACCCTGAAAGTTCAGGATCCAAAAATTGACCGCGTACGTACCCGTGCGTGGACCAAAGTGAAAAGCGGTAAATAACGGCGTCCGGTACGGTTGCCCGGTGGCGAAAACGCTCACCGGGCCTGCTAAACCCGTCGGTCGGGCTGGCGTGAGCGCCGCCCGACGATGCGCACCCTGATGGTGCGTTTGCACCAGTTTTGATTTCTGCCGGAGAGCACCCCGTGAATGACGCGATCCCCCGCCCGCAGGCGAAAGTCCGTAAAGCGCTGACCCCGCTTCTTGAAATTCGTAACCTCACCAAATCTTTCGATGGTCAGCATGCCGTGGACGATGTCAGCCTGACTATCTACAAAGGTGAAATTTTTGCCCTTCTGGGCGCATCTGGCTGCGGTAAATCGACCCTGCTGCGTATGCTGGCCGGTTTTGAACAGCCTACCGCCGGGCAAATCATGCTGGATGGTGTCGATCTTTCCCGCGTGCCGCCGTATCAGCGCCCGATAAACATGATGTTCCAGTCTTACGCGCTCTTCCCGCATATGACGGTGGAGCAGAATATCGCCTTTGGTCTTAAGCAGGACAAACTGCCGAAAGCCGAAATCACCGCCCGCGTGGCAGAGATGCTCAGCCTGGTGCATATGCAGGAGTTCGCGAAGCGTAAACCGCATCAGCTCTCGGGTGGCCAGCGTCAGCGCGTGGCGCTGGCCAGAAGCCTGGCGAAACGGCCAAAGCTGCTGCTGCTCGATGAACCGATGGGCGCCCTGGATAAAAAATTGCGTGACCGTATGCAGCTGGAAGTGGTGGATATCCTTGAGCGCGTGGGGGTGACCTGCGTGATGGTTACCCACGACCAGGAAGAGGCGATGACCATGGCCGGGCGTATTGCGATCATGAACCGCGGTAAGTTCGTACAGATTGGCGAGCCGGAAGAGATTTATGAGCATCCGACCACCCGCTACAGCGCGGAGTTCATCGGGTCGGTCAACGTCTTCGAAGGGCTGCTGAAATCGCGCGAGGATGACGGTCTGGTGATCGAGTCGCCGGGGCTGCAGCATCCGCTTAAGGTCGATCCGGATAGCTCGGTGGTGGATAACGTGCCGGTGTATGTCGCGCTCCGCCCGGAGAAGATCATGCTGTGCGAAGATCCGCCTGCCGATGGCTTTAACTTCGCCGTCGGGGAAGTGGTGCACATTGCTTACCTGGGCGACCTCTCCATCTACCATGTGCGTCTGAAAAGCGGGCAGATGCTCAGCGCCCAGCTGCAGAACGAACATCGTTATCGCAAGGGACAGCCGACCTGGGGCGATGAAGTTCGCCTGTGCTGGGATGCGGACAGTTGTGTAGTGCTGACGGTATAAGGAGCGGACAATGAGTACCTTAGAACCTCCAGCCCGCGTTGAAAAACCGGGTGGCTTCGCGCACTGGCTGGCGCGCATGCAGATGAATCACGGACGCAAGCTGGTGATTGCCATGCCTTACGTGTGGCTGATCCTGCTGTTCCTGCTGCCGTTCCTGATTGTTTTTAAGATAAGCCTGGCGGAAATGGCGCGGGCGATCCCGCCCTATACCAACCTGCTGGACTGGGCTGACGGACAGCTGACGCTGACCCTTAACCTCGGCAATTTCCTGCAGTTGACGGAAGATCCGCTCTATTTCGAAGCATATCTGCAGTCGTTGCAGGTGGCGGCGATCTCGACGATCTGCTGTTTGCTGCTGGGTTACCCGCTGGCATGGGCCGTGGCGCACAGTAAATCGTCGACGCGCAACATTCTGCTGTTGCTGGTGATCCTGCCGTCATGGACCTCGTTCCTGATCCGCGTCTACGCGTGGATGGGGATCCTGAAAAACAACGGCGTGCTGAATAACGTCCTGATGTGGCTTGGGGTTATCGATCAGCCCCTGACAATCCTGCATACCAATCTCGCGGTCTATATCGGGATTGTTTACGCCTATCTGCCGTTTATGGTGCTGCCAATTTATACGGCGCTGACGCGTATCGATTATTCGCTGGTGGAAGCATCGCTTGACCTTGGTGCCCGTCCGCTTAAAACCTTCTTCAGCGTTATCGTTCCGTTGACCCGGGGCGGCATTATTGCCGGGTCGATGCTGGTCTTTATCCCGGCGGTAGGGGAGTTTGTTATCCCGGAACTGCTCGGTGGCCCGGACAGCATCATGATTGGGCGTGTGCTGTGGCAGGAGTTCTTTAATAACCGCGACTGGCCTGTGGCGTCTGCGGTGGCGATCGTGATGTTGCTCCTGCTGATCGTACCGATCATGTGGTTCCACAAACATCAGCAGAAACAGATGGGAGACCACGGATGAACAACTTACCGGTAGTGCGCTCCCCGTGGCGAATTGCCATCCTGGTGATTGGCTTTACTTTCCTGTATGCACCCATGTTGATGTTGGTGATCTACTCGTTCAACAGCTCCAAACTGGTAACGGTATGGGCCGGCTGGTCGACGCGCTGGTACGGCGAATTGTTCCATGATGACGCGATGATGAGCGCGGTGGGGCTGAGCCTGACCATCGCCGCGCTGGCAGCCACGATGGCCTCCGTGTTGGGGACCATTGCCGCGCTGGTGATGGTGCGCTTCGGGCGTTTTCGGGGGTCGAACGGCTTTGCCTTTATGATTACCGCGCCACTGGTTATGCCAGACGTTATCACCGGTCTGGCGCTGTTGCTGCTGTTCGTGGCCCTGGCGCATGCCATTGGCTGGCCGGCAGATCGCGGGATGCTCACCATCTGGCTGGCGCACGTCACCTTCTGTACCGCGTACGTGGCGGTGGTTATCTCTTCGCGTTTGCGCGAGCTGGACCGCTCCATTGAAGAGGCGGCGATGGATCTCGGTGCGACGCCGCTGAAGGTCTTCTTCATCATCACGTTGCCGATGATTATGCCGGCGGTGATCTCCGGCTGGCTGCTGGCGTTTACGCTGTCGCTCGACGACCTGGTTATCGCCAGCTTTGTCTCAGGACCGGGCGCGACGACGCTGCCTATGCTGGTCTTCTCCAGCGTACGCATGGGGGTCAATCCGGAGATTAACGCCCTGGCCTCGATCATCCTCGGGGTGGTCGGAATTGTCGGATTTATCGCCTGGTATTTGATGGCGCGCGCGGAAAAACAACGTGTGCGTGATATCCAGCGTGCAAGACGCGGCTGAAGGATTTAAAATTTCCAGTGATGTGCCGCGCATGACGCGGCACTGTTTTTCAGGGAAGTAAAACATTGGGATTATTAAAAAAATCACGTCTTACGCACGCTCGTCCAAACGTTCCTGCACTGGTGCAGGTGGCGGCGCTCGCTATTATTATGATCCGCTGTCTTGATGTGCTGATGATCCTTAACACCCTGGGTGTGCGCGGTATGGCTGAATTCATTCACCGCAGCGTACAGACGTGGAACCTGACGCTGGTCTTTTTGAGCAGCCTGGTACTGGTGTTTATCGAGATTTACTGCGCATTTTCGCTGGTCAGAGGACGCAACTGGGCACGCTGGGTCTATTTGCTGACGCAAATTACGGCGGCGAGCTATCTGTGGGCCGCCTCGCTGGGGTATGGCTATCCGGAACTGTTCAGCATTGCGGGTGGATCAAAACGCGAGATTTTGCACGCGCTGTTTTTGCAAAAACTCCCGGATATGCTGGTGCTGTTCTTCCTGTTCGTGCCTGCTTCCAGTCGGCGGTTCTTCCAGCTGCAATAATGTGTATAATCGCAGCCCTCGTGATTCTTAAGGTTTTGATATGCAGTGCGCACTCTATGACGCCGGTCGCTGCCGCTCCTGTCAGTGGATAGAACAGCCGGTTTCTCAGCAACTCACCGCCAAAATGGCCGACCTGCAACACCTGCTGGCAGACCATGCCGTGGGCGAATGGTGCGCACCCGTCAGCGGGCCGGAGCAGGGCTTTCGTAATAAAGCCAAAATGGTGGTGAGCGGCAGTGTTGAAAAACCGCTGCTGGGCATGTTGCATCGCGAGGGTACGCCTGAAGATTTAACCGACTGTCCGCTTTATCCCGCCTCGTTTGCGCCGGTCTTTGCTGCGCTCAAACCGTTTATTGCCCGTGCCGGGTTAACGCCCTATAACGTTGCCCGCAAGCGCGGCGAGCTCAAATACCTTCTTCTTACCGAAAGCCAGGTAGACGGCAGCATGATGCTGCGCTTTGTTCTGCGCTCAGAAGCCAAGGTGGAGCAGCTTCGCGCGGCGTTGCCATGGCTTCAGCAACAGCTTCCGCAGTTAACCGTTATCACCGCGAATATTCAGCCGGTGCATATGGCTATCATGGAAGGGGAGCGGGAGATCTTCTTCACCGAACAGCATGCGCTGGCAGAAACGTTCAACGATGTACCGCTGTGGATCCGTCCGCAAAGCTTCTTCCAGACCAACCCGACCGTCGCGAGTGCGCTTTATGCCACCGCCCGTGACTGGGTGCGGGCGTTAAATATCCATCATATGTGGGATCTGTTCTGCGGGGTGGGTGGCTTCGGTCTGCACTGCGCCACGCCAGACATGCAGCTTACCGGGATTGAGATCTCCGCCGAAGCGATTGCCTGTGCCAGACAGTCTGCCGCAGAGCTTGGGTTGACCCGGCTGCACTTCCAGGCGCTGGACTCCACGCAGTTCGCGACAGGGCAGGATAATGTGCCTGAACTGGTGCTGGTGAACCCGCCGCGCCGGGGCATCGGGAAAGCGCTGTGCGACTATCTGAGCCAGATGGCACCGGACTACATCGTCTACTCCAGCTGCAACGCGCAGACGATGGCTAAAGATATCGCGACGCTGCCGGGCTACCGCATTGAACGCGTCCAGCTGTTCGATATGTTCCCGCATACCGCGCATTATGAAGTCCTGACGCTACTCGTTAAATCTTAAACAAAATGTGAACTCTGTCCGCCTGTGAAATCAGGTAAGCTTATCTCATCAGAATTGAAGAAGGCTTACCCATGAAGCAGATCCTGCTGGTGGAAGATGACCACGATATCGCGGCGCTTCTGCGCCTCAACTTAGAAGATGAAGGCTACGCCATCACCCACGAGCCCGACGGGGGCAATGCCTTACAGCGCCTCGAGAAGCAGCCGTGGGATGCGGTGATCCTCGATTTAATGCTCCCCAATGTCGACGGTCTGGAGATTTGCCGTCGCATCCGCCAGATGACCCGCTACCTGCCGGTGATCATCATCAGCGCCCGCAGCAGCGAAACCGACCGCATTACCGGGCTGGAAACCGGGGCGGACGATTATCTGGCCAAGCCGTTTTCGGTACAGGAGCTGATCGCGCGTATCAAGGCGCTGTTCCGACGCCAGCAGGCGATGGGGCAGGCGCAAAGTGCCGGGAATATTCAGGCTCACGGCCTGACGCTCGACCCGCTGGCGCGCAGCGTGCTTTTGCACGGCCAGGTGGTGGATCTCACCCCGCGCGAGTTTGAACTGCTGTACTTCTTTGCCCGTCATCCCGGTGAAGTTTTCTCGCGTCTGGCGCTGCTGGAACAGGTCTGGGGCTATCAGCACGAAGGTTACGAACACACCGTCAACACCCACATTAACCGCCTGCGCATCAAGATTGAGAAGGACGCCGCCGAGCCGGAGATCATTCGCACCGTCTGGGGCAAAGGCTACAAATTTGCGGAGCCAAACGATGCGCCGCTTTAGCCTGAGCCAGCGCCTGACGCTGCTGTTTATTCTGCTGCTGACGCTTTGTGCGACCATCGCCTGCGCGGTGCAACTTTACAGCACCACGCAGTACGGTAATGCGATGGTGCAGCGGCTGTCCGGTGGCCTGGCGCAGCAGATTGTCCAGCGGGAACCGATTCTGGATGCGCAGGGCAGGGTTGACCGCCACGCGCTGAAACCGCTCTTTGACCGGCTGATGACCTTCAACCCAAGCGTCGAACTGTACGTTGTCTCGCCTGATGGCGAATTGCTGGCTGACGCCGCGCCGCCGGGGCATATCCAGCGGCAAAAAATCGACCTCGGGCCGGTGCAGACTTTCCTCAGTGATGCCGCGCGGCCGGTACTGGGCGATGACCCGCGAAGCCAGAACAAAAAGGTTTTCAGCGCAACGCCGTTGCGTCAGGACGGAGAACTGAAAGGCTATCTGTACATTATTCTGCAGGGCGAAGAGTCAAACGCGCTGGCGGAGATGGCCTGGCATCAGGCGCTCTGGAGCACCGTCCTGTGGTCATTGATGTGGGTCGCGCTGTTTGGTTTGCTGGCGGGGTTACTGGTCTGGTACTGGGTAACGCGTCCGGTCAAACGTCTTACTCAGGAAGTGGCCGGGCTGGAGCAGGACAGCATTAGCGCCATTAAACAGCTGGCGGCGCAGCCTACAGAAATCACGGTAAAGGATGAAGTGGCCACGCTGCGCAATACGTTTATCGAGCTGGCCCGTAAAATCACCCTGCAGTGGGATCAACTGGCCGACAGCGATCGCCAGCGCCGGGAGTTTATCGCCAATATCTCGCACGATTTACGCACGCCGCTCACCTCCTTGCTGGGCTATCTCGAAACGCTGTCGCTGAAATCCGCGACGCTGACGCCGCAGGAACACCAGCAGTATCTCGCCACGGCGCTGCGCCAGGGGCAGAAAGTGCGTCATCTTTCGCAGCAGCTGTTTGAACTGGCGCGCCTTGAGCACGGCGGCATCAAACCGCAGCGCGAGCGTTTTGCCATGGGTGAGCTGATTTCAGACGTGGCGCAGAAATTTGAACTCACGGCCCGCACGCGGGAGGTGAACCTGCGCATTGATGTACCGGGCCCGTTGCCGCTGGTGAATGCCGATGTCTCGATGATTGAGCGGGTGGTGACTAACCTGCTGGATAACGCGATGCGGCATACGCCGACCGGCGGAGAGGTTCGTCTGGCGGTCTGGCAGGAGAACGCGCATCTACAGGTTGAGGTGGCTGATAATGGAACCGGCGTTGATGCTTCTCTTCGCAACGATCTGTTTGAGCGTCCTTCGGCGTTAAATCCGCAGGCATCACGGGAAAACCGTGGCGGGTTGGGGCTGTTGATTGTGAAACGCATGCTGGAACTGCACGGCGGGGGGATCAGGCTGATGGAGTCCACGAACGGGGCTCGTTTTCGCTTCTTTGTTCCGCTGTGAAATTGCCGGGTTTGCCCGGCCTACAGACCACCCCCGTAGGCCAGGCTACCCGACAAAAGCTGTTATTGCGGGAACCACTGATCGCTGATTTTCTTGTACGTGCCGTCAGCTTTAATTGCTTTCAGCGCGCCATTCAGTTTTTCCAGCAGGGCTTTGTTATCCGGACGCACCGCAATGCCCAGGCCCGTACCGAAGTACTGTGGATCGGTCACTTTTTCGGTCGCGGTGCCGAGCTGTGGGTTGGTTTTCAGCCACTCGTTCACCACCGCAGTGTCACCGAAGACCCCATCAATACGGCCATTTTTCAGGTCGATAATGGCATTCTGGTAGCTGTCATAGGCCACGGTTTTCACTTCAGGATGTTTGTCCTGCAGGTATTTCTGGTGCGTGGTGCCGTTTTCCATCCCAATGCGTTTGCCTTTCAGCTGGTCAAAGGATGTGTAAGCCCCTTTCTTCGCAATGACCACCGCCGAGTTGGCGTAATACGGGTCGGTGAAGGTAACCTGCTTGCTACGCTCTGGGGTGATGTCCATCCCGGAGATCACCGCGTCGTATTTTTTGAATTTCAGCGACGGGATCAGGCTGTCAAACGCATGGTTAGTGAACGTGCAGTCGGCCTGCATCTGTTTGCACAGGGCTTTGGCGAGGTCGATATCAAAACCGACAATCTGGTTGCTGGCATCCAGCGACTCAAACGGCGGATAGGTGGCCGAAACGCCGAAGTTGATTTTATCTGCAGCTGATGCGCCAGCGGCGAAAGTGGCCAGTAAAGCGGCCAGAACTAACTTTTTCATTGTAATGCTCCCGTCTGTCAGTCTGTCTTATGCGCCGTGTCTGCGGCATGGAAATACAATGCCATTTAATGAATTTATATTCAATAAAAATGATTAAATATTATTTAACCCATAAAAAAAGACGGGCAGTCGTTAGACTTGCCCGTCTTCGTCAATAAAATTTATGCAAATCTGTGATTAATTACGGCGCTCAAACGCCAGCGCTTTACGCTCGATAAGGCGCATCATCAGCGTCAGCAAACCGTTCACCACCAGATAGACCACGCCCGCGGCACCAAACACCATGACGTCATAGGTGCGTCCGTAGAGCAGCTGCCCGTGGCCCATGACTTCCATCAGCGTGATGGTGTAGGCCAGAGACGTACTCTTGAAAACCAGCACCACTTCGTTGGAGTAGGAGGAGAGCGCACGTTTAAACGCGTACGGCAGCAAGATAGCCAGCGTGTCTTTCTTGCTCATGCCCAGCGCACCACAGGACTGCCATTGCCCTTCCGGGATGGCACGAATAGCCCCGTAGAACAGCTGCGTGGTATAGGCCGCACTGTTCAGCGAAAGGGCAATCAGGGCGCACAGCCATGGCTCAGAAAGCAGGTGCCAGATAACCGGATACTCCTGCAGCGACGGGAACTGACCCGGGCCGTAGTAAATCAGGAAGATCTGCACCAGCAGCGGTGTACCGGTGAACAAGGTAATGTAGGCTCGCACAATCCATACCAGCACCGGCGTTTTTAGCGTCAGGACGATGGTAAAGATCAACGCCAGGATGAGCGCCACGATGATCGATGCGACGGTCAGCGTCAGGCTGGTGTGCAGCCCTTTCATCAGCTCCGGAAAATAGTCAAGCATCAGCCTGGTCTCCGTTCAAAGCGCGTCGCACGCAGATCAATGCGCTTGAGGATGTACTGACTCACCAGCGTGATCACCAGATAGATAGCCGCCGCCACGATGTACCAGGTAAACGGCTCCTGGGTACGGGTCGCGATACTTTTGGTTTGCAGCATTAAATCGTTCACGCTGATCAGGCTTACCAGCGCGGTATCTTTCAGCAGCACCAGCCACTGGTTACCCAGCCCGGGCAGCGCATGACGCCACATCTGTGGCATCACCAGACGGAAGAAGATCGCCGATTTCGACAAGCCTAACGCCTGGCCAGACTCCCACTGTCCCTGCGGAACCGCTTTCAGCGCACCGCGCAGGGTTTGCGAAGCATACGCGGAATAGAGCAGAGAGAGGGCAATCACGCCGCACAGGAACGGGCTGACGTCAAAGTTCTCAATCTGCATCTGCACCGGGATCTGCACCACACCCAGATTGAGGGTGAAGCCATCCGACAGCGTTAACAGCAGCTGCGAGGAGCCAAAATAGATAAACAGGACCACCAGAATTTCAGGCAGCCCACGCAGCACGGTTACCAGCGCTGAGCCGGCCCATGCGACAGGGAACCATTTTGCTGATTCCCATACCGCAAAGATCATCGCCAGCACAAGGCCGATAATCAGTGCGCAAACGGCAAGGCCGACGGTCATCCCGGCGGCGCTTGCTAAAGGAAAAATTTCATTCATCAGGAATTACTTCTGGAACCATTTTTTGTAGATGGTTTCGTAGGTGCCGTCTTTCTTCACTTTTTCCAGCGCAGCGTTGAATTTCTGCTGCAGCTCAGTGTTGCCCTGACGAACGGCAATACCCAGACCCGTGCCGAAGTAATCCTTGTCGGTCACTTTATCGCCCACTGGCGCCAGTTTATCGTTGGCTTTCAGCCACTCGGTCACCACGGCGGTGTCGCCGAACACGCCATCAATACGGCCGTTCTGCAGATCCAGCTTCGCATTCTGGTAGCTGTCATACGGAACGGTGGTGATTTCCGGGTGTTTATCCATGATGAATTTCTGGTGCGTGGTGCCGTTCTGCACGCCCACTTTCTTGCCTTTCAGCTGATCAACCGACGTGAATTTGCCTTTCTGACCAATAAACAGGGCAGAGTTGTCGTAGTAAGGGGTGGTGAACAGAACCTGTTTTTCGCGCTCAGGGGTGATATCCATTCCGGCCATAACGGCGTCGATACGGCGGAACTTCAGGCTTGGGATCAGGCTGTCGAACGCCTGGTTGCTGAAGGTACAGGTTGCGTCGATCTCTTTACACAGGGCGTTTGCCAGATCCACGTCAAAGCCGACAATTTTATTGTTCGCATCAATGGATTCAAACGGAGGATAAGACGCTTCAGTCGCGAAACGAATCGTCTGGGCTGCGGTAGCGGAAAGGGTGACGCTGGCGAGCAGCGCGGCAAGTAATACTTTTTTCATTATCATTTCCCCTGACACAATCAATGAGATAAATAGTTTTTGAACGCATCGGTTTGCGGGTTTGAGAAGCAGCTCGCATCACCTTGCTCAACGATATACCCGTTTTCCATGTAGACCACGCGGCTGGCCGTTTTGCGCGCCACTTCCACTTCATGGGTTACGATGACCTGAGTAATATGGGTTTCCGCCAGCTCGCGAATGATGCTCACGATCTGGGCGGTAATTTCGGGATCCAGCGCCGCGGTCGGTTCATCAAACAGCAGTACCGCAGGCTCCATCATCAGCGCACGGGCAATCGCCACACGTTGCTGCTGACCACCGGAGAGGTGCAGCGGATAGCGGTCGCTGTAAGGCTTAAGGCGCAGACGCTCCAGCAGCTTATCCGCACGCGCGATCGCCTGATCTTTACTTAAGCCCAGCACGCGGCACGGGGCTTCGATCAGGTTTTGCAGTACGGTCAGATGCGGCCAGAGATTGTATTGCTGGAAGACCATGCCAACGTTTTGACGCAGTTCACGAATCGCTTTATCAGACGGTGTTTTCGCGAAATCAAAATGGTTACCGGCGATAGCCAGCGTACCCGAACGGGGCATTTCAAGCAGATTAAGGACACGCAGAAGGGAGCTTTTACCTGCACCGCTTGGGCCAAGCAAAACCAGCGTTTCGCCTTCCGGGCAGTCCAGCGTGATGTCAAACAGCGCCTGGTGTGCGCCGTAGAAGCAGTTAATGCCGTTTAGTTTAATACTCATCGGGGCAGTCTTTACTCATCCAGGCAATCTATAGCAATTGAGGCCGCAGATAGTACCGTTGACAGAATAGTTATGCAATATTTCTGCGTTAAAAGTTAAATATAACCCGCAATACCCTCTAAACATAGCACAAAATAGCGAACGGCAATGTCGGCGAGTATAAATGTCGGCATTCCGCATGAAATGCCGCACATTTTACGGGGTTAACGCTTTTTAAACGGGTGGCTTAGCGGTTTTCAATCGACTGGCGGAGCGTGCCTGCCGGGGCGTGAACGCTGCCACCGACGTACCTTACGTCGTCCACCGCCCAGCACTGACCTTCACGGATCATCAGCACTTCATCCTGCCAGGTTTGGGTTCCCTGGGTCAGTTTGACGCGCAGGGGAATGTTTCGCGCATCGGTGTTTGGGATCGTTGAAGCACTGGTGACCTCGGCGCTGTCAGGCAGCGTGGCGCGGCTGGAGAACGGATCGGATTTAAGCAGCGCGTTATGCTGCGGATCGCGGGTGGCGTCGCTCAGCAGTTTCGCCAGGCCGTCACTCAGATACGGTCGCAGGGCGGTAATATCATTGCTGCGGTGCTGTATGCGGTAATCATAGAACTGTTGCGCCACGGTATCCGGGCCGCCCTCAATGCATGGGCCGCTGCGGGTACCAATATCCTTAAAGGCTGGCGTGACCGTGGTGGTGCAGGCGCTGAGCACCAGCGCGCAGGGCACGAAAAGTGTTAAAGCTGAATAGCGCATGTTGATTTCCTTATTTATTAACTATCCTTTCAATCATAGCGTAACGAACCGATAATGCTGTACCTAAGGCATTGAACGCTAAAGAAGGAGAGAAAGTATGCAGTTTTCAACAACGCCTACCCTGGAAGGGCAACCTATTACCGAGTACTGCGGCGTGGTCACCGGCGAAGCCATACTGGGCGCGAACATTTTCCGGGACTTCTTTGCCGGCATTCGCGATATCGTGGGGGGACGTTCTGGCGCGTATGAGAAAGAGCTGCGCAAAGCCCGCGAAATTGCGTTTAAAGAGCTTGGCGAACAGGCCAAGGCGCTGGGTGCAGATGCCGTGGTAGGTATCGATATTGACTACGAAACGGTCGGTAAAGATGCCAGCATGCTGATGGTGAGCGTAAGCGGTACGGCGGTGAAAACCCGTCGATGAAGCGCTCGCTTGCCACACTCCTGCTGGCGCTGTTGCTGGCAGGGTGCGCCACGGAAAAAGGCATTATTGATAAAGGTGCCTATGAGCTGGATACCCGCCATCAGGCCCAGGCGGCTTACCCGCGTATAAAGGTGCTGGTGATCCACTACACCGCCGATGACTTTGACAGCTCGCTGGCGACGTTAACCGACAAGAATGTCAGCTCTCACTACCTGATCCCCGCCAAACCGCCTGCCCCTGAGGGCAAACCGCGTATCTGGCAGCTGGTACCGGAGAGCGAACTGGCATGGCATGCCGGCATCAGCTTCTGGCGCGGCACCAACCGTATTAATGACACCTCCGTGGGGATTGAGCTGGAAAACCGGGGCTGGCAAAAAACGGCGGGAGTAAAACACTTCACCCCGTTCGAGCCGGCGCAAATTGCGGCTCTGATCCCGCTCGCCAAAGACATTATCGCCCGCTACGACATTAAGCCGCAGAACGTCGTCGCGCACTCTGATATTGCCCCCCAGCGTAAAGACGATCCCGGCCCGCTGTTCCCCTGGCGCGAACTGGCGCAGCAGGGAATTGGTGCCTGGCCCGATCCGGACCGCGTCAACTTTTATCTCAATGGGCAGCCACGCTATCAGGAAGTGGACAGCGCACTGCTGCTCGATCTGTTAGCGCGGTATGGCTATGAAGTGCCTGAGGCTGCCACAGCCCAGCAGCAGAAAAGAGTGATTACCGCGTTTCAAATGCACTTCCGTCCACAGCTGTGGAATGGTGTGGCTGACCGCGAAACGCTGGCCATCGCTGAAGCGCTTCTGGAAAAGTACGGACAGGGGTGATCCTGCGGGATACCCCCTCGTGAGTATTTTCCGCGTAATTTAAGTAAGATTAATCTTAAGTACAAACTCAATTCATTTTTAGTTAATTGACTTAAAATTATCCGGATTTAAGATGGACACATAGCTTGCTAAGTAAAGCAGCAAATTAACGTAAACAATTTCTACTTTTATTTTCTCCTTGAGTGTTTCATCAGGAAAATATTCCTGGGTTGAGGCCTTACGTCTTAATCCTGAGTTTTATATTTCACATCTTAAATTGGGTATAATAATGTTAAGCATCTACGGTAAAAAATTACGTCCGCAAAACGAAGTCAACGCAATTATTTCTGCAACGTCAGGATTTGAAGAGAAGACGTTAAAAAAGTGGCAGAAAATATCTACCAGTGATTCACAGTATATTCATATTATCGTCAGTGGCGACGTTGAGTTCCGCCGCGAATCTGATGAACTGTGCATGTTCACCGTTCAGGGGCCGTGTATATTTGGGCTTTGTTCTATGTTTTACAGCGCCACGCACATGTATGGCCTCATTCGGTCAAATACCGTCGTGCGCTCGATAAAAAAAGAGGCCTTCGCCCAGCTAATGACTGAAAACAATCTGTGGCCGGAACTGACGAAAGTGCTCTCCTGGTATATTTGTATGCTGAGCAAGCGTGACGATGTGCTGGTTGCCCGCAGTGCCTATTCGGTAGTGCGCGAATTTTTATACGAGATTAATGAACTGATTGTTCAGCATCAGCGTGATATCAACATATATGACTATATTCAGGAATACACCAACCTGGCACGCAGTACCATTATTAAAATTCTCTCTGACCTGAAAAAGGGTCAGTATATTGTGGTGGAAAAGGGGCGACTCCTTAACCTGACATCCTTGCCTGAAAAATATTAATTACTCCAGCCGGTCTCCTTTATGACGTAAAGGGGACCGGGAAATATCCTGCGTTTCGTCAACCGGCGGCGCGGGAATTTTGCCTTGCGAATAATCCTGCTCTTGTTCTTTTAACGCCTGCTTAAACAATTCTGTTAATGAGGAACTGTCGCTGCCAGCCCGTGCAGAAGCGTCGGTGTGAGCCCCGGTACCGGGTAACGTATCCCGCGCGATATCGTGCTGAGCCGCTCCTTCAGGCGCCTGCTGCCAGTCGGTATCATCGCCGTTAATCGGCAGATCCTGCAGGGCAGGCATATCCTCATGCACCGGCGCAGGTTTAGGGTGCGGATGCGGGAAGGGTTTGCTCACATACACATAATGCATATCTGAAAGCTGTGTTTCCGGTCTGGCGCTGCTCGCGTTGATGGGGGCGGGTGCAGGGTGGCGCAGATCCCAATACACATGCGCGTACAACCCGGCCATCAGCATGGCGCACAGACCCAGGAGTCCTAAAACGGTGTGGGCAAAAACGTGTCTCAGTCCGGGAAGGCGATATGAAAACCAGACCGCTTCCCCAGTGGTGTAACTGCGCTGAGCCGCAAGGCTGATAGTAGACATCAGGAATGCTTCTCCTGCATTTTCGCATCCGGTATTGCATGCGAAGCCTGGATCAATACGCTCGGCGTGGTGTTGGTTTCCCGCATTAACTGCATCAATGTCTCTTCGCCGGGAATACCGTCCACATGCAGATGCATTTTTTGCTGGAACGCGCGGGTGCGTTTCATCATCTCCGCAGTCCAGCGCTGAGCGTGGGTTTCAGGCTGAGAAAGGGCCTGGCTCAGCTGCTGATCAAGCCAGGTCATCTCTTTGCCGTCACTGGTTGCGCTGATGGCGTCTTTACCTTCCGGCGTCAGGCGGTGCAGTTGCGTATAGTTTCCGGTTGCATGCCGGTTAAACCAGCTGCGACTGACCTGCCAGGTCCGGTTATTCATCAGCAGGTCCATCGAGGTTTCTCCGACGCGGGCGACCACCGCATAGTTAAGATGATTGCCGGTTTTGAGCTCGCTCACCCACGGATAACCTTCGCCTGCCAGCGCATCCGGAGAGGCATTTCCCTGCTTACACATCAGGTTTACCTTCACCGCGTTTTGACACAGCGCATCGTCCGCCGAGGCGTCATACCCCCACATCAGATAAAGCTGATGCATCGCGTCCGGCTGATTGACTATTTCCTTGTCGATAACCGGCACGACGGGGGCCTGAACGGGGGCGGCCGTGTGTTTCCAGCTTATCGGGACCGGCAGAGAAACCGGGAGGCGAGCAGTCATTGAGGCGGTGAAATACCAGCCGCAAGCCGCGAACAGCACAGAGGCAAACAGTGAAACCGTTGCCAGACGCTTACCCTGTTTTTTCGCGGGCAGCACCTCTGCGGCCGCCAGGCGTAAATGTCGCGGACTGACCTGGCTTGCGCGTTCGGTCCAGGCCGCGAGCATCGACAGGTGCGCCAGCGCATTCAGTTCACTGATTTTCCCTTTTGTCATTGCGTGCATCTTACGCACGCGCGCCGGGGATAACGGCGAGCTTTCGCCTCCGTGCTCTTCGCACTGCGCCTGCACGTAGCTGAGATATTCACGGCAGGTCAGGGGGCGCAAGGTGTGGTGGGTATGCACATATTCACGCAGATCAGATTGCTGTAGCAGCGCCGCCTGATTTTCCGCGCCCGTCAGCACCACCGATAAATGAAACCCCAGCTCCTGCGCACGGGTGAGCAACATCCCCAGCACCGTCCGGCAGGTCTCTTTCATGGCTTCAGTATGGGAAATGACCAGCACGGTGGCCTGCGTTTTCCCGGCCTGCCACTGCTGCAGCACGGTATCGACTGCCTGAATACGGCTGGTGATTGCTTTCGTGTCCGGGTTGAGCTTGTACAGCAGGCTACTGGCGCTCAGTTTTGGAAACGCGTTGATGGCAAGAACGCGGTTGTCGCTGTTTTTCAGCGCATCGCTGAACTGGCCCAACAGCGAGGTATCGTCGCTAAAGAGCCCGCATATTCCCGCCTGTTGGGTTTTCTCTTTCAGCAGGTTAAAGACGTCCTGATGATAAGGCACCAGAAAATCCCCGGATAAGCGGGTGACCTTCCTGAAGGGCGGGGTTTTAAAAGTAAAGTGGCTCTGATACATAACGACTTACCGTCTCTGATTAGGAATAGCAACAGGTCGTGAAATTACGGTAAGGAGACGGGGCGATCAATTTTTCAACTGGGTAAAAATATCCGGCAGAAATGTCCTAACACCTCGGTTTTAGACGGTCAATAATTTTCTTTATTAAAGTTGATGGCGAAGTCGATGGTCGTATTCACCGCGTCTCATTACTCTCTTCACACGTTTTGTCGCAGCGTGATGCTGCTTATTTTCGCTTTGTTAAAGGCCAGATGAAAAATGAGGTTCTCATTTCTGTCACGGTGGATAACCCCTTGCATGATGTTGGTGCTGTTAATTTTTAGCGGCCAGCAAGGGTATTTCACGTTTAAAGATTATAAAAAGGTTACGAATAGGTTGGCTAACTCTGATGCGCAGCCGCTGAAAAACCGCCGCGAAGAGAAAATATTCACGCTTTTCACGGCGGCAACACGTCAGGACACTGGGCCGGCTGCGCTAAAAGCCCCGCTGGCGGCGGAAATAGAAGGCATTGTGCGCAGTGATGACCCCTGGCTTTCCTTCGCCGTTATTAAAACGCCCGCGGGCCAGAAGAGCTACCGCGAAGGGGAGCCGCTGACCGGTTTTAACGATGCCTTTATTCAGGAAATTAACAAAGACAGTGTCGTCGTGAATTATGAAGGCATCACGCAGACGCTGGCCTTAAAGAAACCGGATTATTTCAAGGGCGGCGTTGATAGCGGCCCGGTAACCAAATCGACAAAAGATGCAGGCGCAGACACGCTGCATCTGAATGATTATCTGGTATTAAAACCGGTTGTCGGAAAAGGCCAACTGGAAGGCTATGCCATTAATCCCCGGAATGCCTCTTCCTTTTATAGCCATTCAGGACTGAAAAAAGGGGACGTGGCAGTCGAAGTGAATGCTGTCGATATGACCGATGAAGTAAAGGCAAAAAATATTATTGCTGAATGGTCAAAAATGAAAGAAGCGGAGGTTGTCGTCAGACGTCACGCTCACCTTGAAAATATTCGGGTCAATGTTCTTAACAATTAATAAGTGTACAGACATGAAGAAATTTCCATGGGCGTGCGTGGCGCTGACCGCATTGTCGTTATATTCGGGTTCGCTGCTCGCAGCCAACTTTAGCGCGAGTTTTAAAAATACCGATATCCGCGAGTTTATCGATACGGTAGGCCGCAACCTTAACAAAACCATTCTCGTCGACCCGTCGGTTCAGGGCTCCGTATCTGTCAGAACCTACAACGTGCTGACGGAGGATGAGTATTACCAGTTCTTCCTGAGCGTGCTGGATCTCTACGGTCTCTCGGTGATCCCGATGGATAACGGCATGGTTAAAGTGGTGCGCTCAAGCGTGGCCCGCACCGCCGGTGCGCCGCTGGCAGACAGCACAAACCCGGGCAAAGGCGATGAGATTATTACCCGTGTCGTGCGCATGGAAAACGTGCCGGTGCGTGAACTCGCGCCGCTGTTGCGTCAACTGAACGATGCTACCGGCATCGGCAACGTGGTGCACTTCGAGCCTTCCAACGTGCTGCTGTTAACCGGTAAAGCGTCCGTGGTGAACCGGCTGGTGGATCTGGTCCAGCGCGTGGATAAAGACGGTGTACAGCGTCGCGAAATCGTCCCCCTGCGCTTTGCTTCCGCCAAAGCGCTCTCCGACATGTTGAATAATCTCAACAACGAAGAGCAGAAAGGGCAGAACGCACCGCAGTTGGCCACCAAAGTGGTGGCGGATGACGAAACCAACAGCCTGGTGATCAGCGGTTCGGAAGATGCGCGCACGCGTACCCGCAGCCTGATCCATGAGTTAGATCGCGAGCAGAACAACGAGGGGAATACCCGCGTCTTCTATCTCAAGTACGCCAGCGCCACCAAAGTGGTTCCGGTGCTCACCGGTATTGGCGAACAGCTGAAAGACAAAGCCGGCACCGCGAAGGCGAAAACGGCCACCGCGGCAACCGATCTGAATATTACCGCCGACGAGTCAACCAACTCGCTGGTGATCACCGCGCAGCCTAACGTGATGAACTCCCTTGAGAAGGTGATCGACAAGCTCGACATCCGCCGTCCGCAGGTGCTGGTGGAAGCCATCATTGCTGAAGTGCAGGACGGCAACGGTCTGGATCTCGGCGTGCAGTGGACCGGCAAGCACGGTGGCGTCCAGTTCGGCTCCACCGGCCTGCCCATTAGTCAGATAAAAAATGGCACCATCAAGGGCGCCAGCTTTACTGGCCTGGCGACCGGCTTCTTTAACGGTGATTTCGGTGCGCTGATGACCGCGCTCTCAACTGACGGCAAAAACGACATTCTTTCCACGCCAAGCGTGGTCACGCTGGATAACAAAGAGGCGTCATTTAATGTCGGTCAGGACGTGCCGGTGCTTTCCGGTTCGCAGACCACCAGTGGTGATAATGTCTTTAACTCCGTAGAGCGCAAGACGGTGGGGACCAAACTGAAAATTGTGCCGCAAATCAACGACGGCGACATGATCCACCTGAAGATTGAGCAGGAAGTCTCAAGCGTCGACAACAGCGCAACGGAAGACGCCAGCCTTGGCCCAACCTTTAATACCCGAACCATCAATAACGAAGTGATGGTGCACAGCGGGCAAACGGTGGTGCTCGGCGGCCTGATGGAGAATGTCACTAAGCAGTCGGTCTCCAAAGTGCCGCTGCTGGGGGATATTCCGCTGGTCGGGCAGCTTTTCCGCTACACCTCGCAGGACGCGTCCAAACGCAACCTGATGGTCTTTATTCATACCACCGTGCTGCGTGACGACGACAACTACAGCGCGGCGTCGAAAGAGAAATATGACCAGATCCGCGCCCGCCAGCAGCAGCGCGTTGAGGAGAAAAAGCTCGGGATCATTGAACCGGCGGATAACGCCGTGTTACCCGCGTTCCCTGCTGCGAGTGCTGCAACGGTGAAAACCAGCGCGTCCCGCAATCCGTTTAAAGAGTAAGGCGGAGGTATCACGTGGACGAACTGAGCAAAACCCTGTGTAGCAGCGGCTACGCAAAAGATAACGGCGTTTTATTTTATCACGATGCGGTCTATATCCGTGATGACACCCCGGCACTCGCGCTGCTGGAAGTGCGTCGGGTGCTGGGACGCGCGTTTGTCCCGGTCACCCTGACGCCGGAAGCCTTCGATGAAATGCTGGCCAGGATCTGGCAGCAGAGCAGCGGGGTGTCCCAGCAACTGGTGGACGATATGGACGCCGATATCGATCTGATGGCGTTAACCGAGGAGATCCCGGACAACGAAGATCTGCTCGATAACGATGAAAACTCGCCGGTGATCCGCCTGATCAACGCCATTCTCGGCGAGGCGGTAAAAGAGGGCGCGTCGGATATTCATATTGAAACCTTCGAGCGTACGCTGAGCATTCGCTTTCGCGTCGACGGCGTGCTGCGTCCGGTGTTGCAGCCCGCGCGTAAGCTCGCGCCGCTGCTGGTTTCGCGTATCAAGGTGATGTCCCGGCTGGATATCGCGGAGAAACGTCTGCCGCAGGATGGCCGTATTTCCCTGCGCATTGGCCGTAAGGCGGTCGACGTGCGCGTATCGACCATTCCGTCCCAGTATGGTGAACGCGTGGTCATGCGTCTGCTCGATAAAAGCAATCTCAAGCCTGATATCAACAAGCTTGGGCTGATTGATGAAGAACGGGAGAAGTTACAAGGGCTGATTGACCGCCCGCACGGCATTATCCTGGTCACCGGGCCAACGGGTTCCGGTAAAAGTACCACCCTGTA
This sequence comes from Enterobacter sp. R-25, assembly GCF_049913205.1. Classification (NCBI taxonomy): domain Bacteria; kingdom Pseudomonadati; phylum Pseudomonadota; class Gammaproteobacteria; order Enterobacterales; family Enterobacteriaceae; genus Enterobacter; species Enterobacter sp. R-25. The sequence continues at coordinate 1,516,339 of NZ_CP183982.1, forward strand.
CGCGATTCTCTCGGCGCTGAACGGCCATGAGCGCAACATCCTGACCGTAGAAGATCCTATTGAATACGAGCTGGAAGGGGTGGGGCAGACGCAGGTTAACCCGCGCGTGGACATGACCTTTGCCCGCGGGCTGCGCGCGATTCTGCGCCAGGACCCGGACGTGGTGATGATCGGCGAAATCCGTGACGCCGAGACGGCACAAATTGCGGTGCAGGCGTCGCTCACCGGTCACCTGGTCATGTCTACGCTGCACACCAACAGCGCCGCCGGGGCGATAACCCGCCTGCGGGATATGGGGCTGGAGTCGTTTTTAATCGGTTCATCGTTACTGGGGGTCATTGCCCAGCGTCTGGTGCGTCGGCTGTGTCCGCACTGCCGTACCACCAGTCCGCTGGATGACAATGAAAAGGCGCTGTTCAGCTTTATGGACCAGCCGCCACACGCGATTTATCGCGCGGTGGGGTGCGAACACTGTCGCCAGAGCGGCTATCAGGGGCGCGCCGGTATTCATGAGTTTCTGGTGGTCGACAGCACCCTGCGCCGCGCCATTCATGAAGATAAAGACGAAATGGCCATCGAAACCGAACTCTTTAAGCAGGCCTATAGCCTGCGTGAGAACGGGCTGCTGAAGGTGATCGGTGGCGTCACTTCGCTGGAAGAGGTGATGCGCGTCACCGCCGAGCGCGGAGGAGATGCGTAATGGCCTTCTACGCCTGGACGGCGAGGGATACCGCGGGCAAAACCCGGCGTGGCACGTTGCAGGCTGAGGGGCAAAAGCAGGTTCGCCAGATGTTGCGCGAGCAAAAGCTGATGCCCGTCAGCATCAACGAAACCCGTGAGGTTGCGGCTGCCGGTAATGCGAACGCCGGGGCAAAACTCTCCACGCCGGTGCTGTCGATGTTTACCCGTCAGCTGTCGACGCTCGTCAACGCTGCGCTGCCGCTGGAGAGCGCGCTGAAGGCAATCGCGAAACAGACGGAGGACAAAAAGCTCGCGGCGATGGTGGTGGACATCCGCGAGAAGGTGGTGGAAGGGCATACGCTGTTTGACGCCTTCAGCCAGTTTCCGCGCAGCTTCGACAAGCTCTACTGCACGCTGGTAATGGCCGGTGAAAAGACCGGCCATCTGGGCGACGTGCTGGAAAAGCTGGCCGAGTACAACGAGCAGCGTCAGAAGATGAAAAGCAAACTGACGCAGGCGATGGTCTACCCGATCACCCTGACCGTGGTGGCCATCGCGGTGATCGGCATTCTGCTGGTGGCGGTTGTGCCCCAGGTGATTGAGCAGTTCACCCATATGAAACAGCAACTGCCGATCACCACCCGCACGCTGATCGCGGTGAGTGATTTCCTGCAGGTTTACGGCCTCTATATCGTCGGCAGCCTGGCAGGCGGGATGATGGGTTTTAAGGCCTGGCTTCGAAACGCTAAAAATCGTTTTCGCTGGCACGGCTGGCTGGTGAACGGTTCACCCGTCAAAAAGCTGGTCTGCGCCATCAACAGCGCCCGCTATATCCGTACCCTGAGCATTCTGCAGGCCAGTAGCGTGCCGTTGCTGGAGGGGATGTATATCGCGATGGACGGGATCGAAAACCGGTATGCCCGGCAGGTGCTGGAGCAGGCGGCGGATACCGTGCGCCAGGGGGCATCGCTTTATGCGGCTCTGGAGCAGGCGAAATTATTCCCGCCGACCATGCTGTATATGATTGCCTCCGGGGAAGAGAGTGGGGAATTAGGCCATTTAATGGACCGCGCGGCGGAAAACCAGGAATCGGCATTACAGCATCGTATTACGTTAACGCTGTCGGTATTTGAACCGGCACTGGTGGTATCTATGGCGACGATTGTTTTATTCATCGTCCTGTCAATATTACAACCGCTTCTGCAACTTAATAATATGGTAGGTTAAATCATGGCTATAAAACGCAAACACCTGGCTCGCCAGGCGGGCTTCACCTTGCTCGAATTAATGGTGGTTATTGTTATTCTCGGCGTACTCGCGAGTATGGTGGTACCCAATTTAATGGGCAATAAAGAAAAAGCGGATACCCAAAAAGCGACCAGCGATATCGTCGCGCTCGAAGGCTCGCTGGATATGTATAAGCTGGATAATCACCGCTATCCCACCACCGAACAGGGCTTGCAGGCGCTGGTCACGAAGCCAGAGATTGCGCCCATTCCCAACGGCTACCGTGCGGACGGTTATATCCGCCGCCTGCCGCAGGACCCGTGGGGCGGGGATTATATTCTGGTCAGCCCGGGTGAACACGGTGCCGTAGACGTTTTCTCCGCCGGTCCGGATGGCGAAGCCAATACCGCTGATGATATTACAAACTGGTCTCTGGATAAGAAAGAGAAATAATGAAACGTCAACGCGGCTTTACGTTGCTGGAAATTATTCTGGCGCTGGTGATATTTGCCAGTTGCGCCATGATGGTGGTTTCAACAATACCCTCACGCAGCGGTGCGGATATATTTTGTCAGCAATTAAAAGCCCTCGTTGATTATGGCTCAGACCGGGCAGTGATGGACGGAAATATCGTGGGGTTGGTTATGACCGCGGATAAATACCGGCTGGTGACGCTCGAGGATAAAAACGGTGAACGTCACTGGGTGTCGTTATCCGCGGGGCGGATAACGACCCGGGGTGATTTCCCGCCGGAGATGCACGTCTCGCTCTCGCCGCAGCGTCTCGCCGCCACGGTGGCGTCCGAACCGCAGGTGTTATTTCTGCCAGACGGTGAAATCAGCCGCTTTACGCTGGCGCTGCAAAGCCGCGACAACGCGCACCATTTCCGCGTGGTGTCGCAAGGCGCGGCCCCTGTAACGGTAGAAAACGATGGCTAACGGCAAGAGAAAGCAAAAGGGGATGACGCTGCTGGAGGTGATGGTCGCGCTGGTCATCTTCTCCACCGCCGCACTGGCGCTGATGAACTCGGTCTCCCTGAACGTGCGTTTCACCCACGGGCTGGCCGATACATTGCAGGCCAGCTGGGTCGCCGAAAATCAACTGGCGGAGGCGCAGCTCAACAGACGTGATTTTCCTGACGCTGAAGCGCAGGGGGCAGAGGTCATGGGCGGGCGCAGCTGGGCCTGGCGAAAGCAGCGCGTAAAAACCGCGGCTAACGGCTGGGCGAATGCCATCCGCGTCTATGCAGAAGGCGATGAAAGCCAACCGGTTATTTCACTGCAGGTCATCGCGCCGGGAGAGGAACCGTGAAGAAAATCCGACGCCAGCGGGGATTTACCCTGCTGGAGATCATGATTGCGCTGACCATTTTTGCGGTGATCAGCACCCTGGCCTGGCAAATCCTCGACGGAGCGATGCGCACCAGTTCGGCGACGGAGGCCAGCGCGGCAAAGCTCAATCAGCTTCAGCGTGCCTGGAGCCTGATGGAACGCGATTTCTATCAGCTTCAGGCGCGTGCGCCGCGCAATGAGCCGGATACATTTCGTCAGGGGGATGACGGCCTTGAGCTGACCACGCTGAACGGCGTGAGCGGAACCGTACAGCTGGAGCGTGTGCGCTGGCGGCTGGAAGAGGGGCGACTGTACCGGGATGTCTGGCCGGTGATTGACAGCCCGGCGGATGCCAGACCCGATGCGGTGCCGATTGTCGACGAGGTGAAATCCCTGCAGTGGCGTTTTTACCGTCAGGGCTGGCAAAAAAGCTGGAACGACCCGGCACATCTGCCGGACGGCGTCGAGCTGACGCTGACGATGGAAAACGGGGAAACCTGGCGCTGGGTGTTTACAACGCCGGGCGATATTCCCGAGGCCGCCGCGCCAGCGCCTGCAGACGCACCTGCCGCGCCACCTGCAGCGGAAGCGACATCATGAAGGCTTTACGTAAACAGAAAGGCGTCGCGCTGCTGGTGGTACTGATCCTGCTGGTCATGATGTCGGCGCTGGCTGCCAGAATCAGCCAGCAGTTCTGCCGCAATCTGCAGAAAACCCATTACCAGGTGAGTCAGCAGCAGCTGCGCTGGGCCATGCAGGCTCAGGAGAAGGTGGTCAAAGATCGTCTGCAGAGCGACGCCAGCGGTGAGAGTAAAGCCCTTACCCTGCAGGGTGACTGGCACCAGCCGCTGGAGACCCGGGGTGACGATTACACGGTGGTCAGCCAGGTAGAAGACGCCCAGGACTGCTTCAACGTGAATGACCTGCTGGCGGCCGATGACATCGCGCAGGGGCAAAATGCGCCCGCGGTGCCGGAAAAACCGCGGAAAGAGCAGATTGTTGAGCAACTCCTGACCGGGAGTGGCCTCAGCCAGTCCACGGCGCACGAGGTTTACTCGCAGCTGGTGGACTATCTGGATGGCGATACCACCACGGCCAGCGAGGGGGCGGAGAGCGATGCCTGGGCGGGCGTGGTGCCCCCCCGGCAGCCCGCAAACCAGATGATGCGCACGATCGCTGAGATCACGCTGCTGCCGGCATTTCCGGCAACGGCATACCGGAAGGTGAGTACGCTGCTGTGTGCCTTACCGGATACCGCCAGCAAGGTGGATGTGAACACCCTGAAACCGGAACAGGCCGCCTTACTGGCCGCCATGTTCCCCGGAAAAATAACGCAAGACGATGCCGTTCGCCTGATTGAATCGCGACCTGAAACCGGCTGGGAAAATATGGAAACCTTCAGCAACGCGCTGGAGCAGGCCTTCCCGCAGGTGAAAGACGACCTTCCGCAGGTGGCCGGACAACTCTCCACCCAAAGCCGGTACTTCCGCGTTAACTATACCGGCAACACCGATGCGCTAACGCTTCGCGTGGTAAGCCAGCTTCAGGTCAATAACGAAGCCGGTGAGATCGTGACGTGGCAACGTCGTTACCGAATGATTGAATAAGAAAAGCAGATGGCTATGAAACAGGTACTTTTTGTTCGTCCCGACAGCCGTGAGGGCGGGAAAATAATGTGGTGTGCTTCCGGCAGCCAGCAGGTTGACGTTGTGGAGCGCCTTGACGCGCTGGCAGACCATCCTCTCGCGGCCCGGGTCTGTTTACTGTTGCCCGCGGGCAACATGATCTTCCGCCATTTTACGTTGCCGAAAAAAGTTGCCTCTCAGACGGCGGCGTTCTCGTGGCTGGCGGAAGAGACGCTCATTGGCGAGGTGGACAACCTTCACTGGACGGTGCTTCACAAAAAGGGGGCCGACGTTGACGCGGTGGCGATTGATACCGATGTTCTGCGCGGGTGGTTAGCCCGTTGCCAGGAGGCCGGTTTGAAGGTGATTCAGGTGCTGCCGGATGCCTGGCTGCTGCCGGTGACGGCAGGAGGAAGCACGCTGGTTGCCCTGGATGACCGCTACTGGCTGCGCCTGTCGCCCCATGTCGCCAGCGAAATGGAGGCCAGCCTGCTGCCGCTGCTGATGCAAAAAACCCCAGACGGTGACGTGTGCTGTTACGGCGAACCGCCAGCCGGTGTCGGGGTGGATCTTCTGCACCCGTGGCAGCATCCGCTGGTGTTGATCCAGCCCCAGTGGCAATCCTGTCGGGTCACCCTCCTGCACGGTGAATTCAGCCCGAAGGCAGGGAAAGGCAGCGCGTCTAAAGGAATAAAAATCGCGATGGCGGCGGCGGGCCTGCTGTCTCTCGGGCTGTAGCTGGGCCCGCGGATCGCGATGGCCTGGATGCTGGTACAGCAGGAAAATCGGGTTCAGCAGGAGATCGTTCAGGTTTATCAGCACCATTTTCCCAGCATGCGCCAGCAGACCAATATCAAATACCACTTTGGTCAAAACATGAAAAAGCAGCACAAATGGGTATTCCTGCAGCTGGATGATCTTGAGCAAGCCAGGCAGGCCGTACCCGCACTTGAGATCTCCCTGCTTGAGTACGATGCGCAACAAAATGCGCTGACCCTGAGCGTCAGTGCGCAAAGCCAGGCCGCGCTGCAGTCGTTTGTGGAGAAAACAGGGGAGCATTTTGATTTCACCCTACAGCCTGTTTCTACCACTGCACCTTATACCGCCATGATCGCAGGGAAATATAAATGAAAGAGCGAATCACGAAGCTAACGTCGCGTTATCAACAATACAGCATCCGGGAGAAATATATTTTAAAAACCGGTGCCGTTGCCCTCCTGGCCGCGGCTGTTTATTACGCGGGCATGATGCCACTGGATAATATGATTCAAAATAGCAAATCAACGCTGACCCGACAAAAAGAGACGCTGAACTGGATGCGCAGAGAAATAGATAAACACCACCTTCCGGTGATGATCATTAAAACGGATAACCCGCGCACGGTGGTGGAGAACAGCGCTCATGAAATTAACCTTTCCCTGACGGAGGTGCGTCAGGACGGGCAAACCTTATCGTTCGTGGTGAACCGCGTAAATGTGTATGAATTAAAAAACTGGCTGCGGGAAATCAACCAGACCTCCGGCGTCAGGCTGCAAAAAATGAACCTTACGCCGGTCGATCACCTCAGTGATGTGAAAGCCGAAGTGCAGCTCACCTGGCGCAAAACCGCATGAACACCGTTGCGCTGATGCGGGAAATCTACCCGGTGGGGTTCCCGGTGATGAGTGCGATCCTGGGCAGCATGGTGGGCAGTTTTCTGGGCGTTGTCGCCGAGCGCGTGCCGGGCATGGTGATGGAGGAGGAAGGAACAGGCAACTTGCTGTTTCCGGCCTCTCACTGCCCGGTGTGCCAGCATGATCTTGCGGCCTGGGAGAATATCCCGCTGGTCAGTTGGCTAGTATTGCGCGGGCGCTGCAGGCAGTGTGGCACGGCCATCCCGCTGCGCTTATTGATGATCGAACTCGTCACCGCGCTCTTTTTTGGCCTCACCGCCTTGTGCATTCCGGGCGAACCGGCGTTGTTCTCACTGTGGTTGCTGGCCGCGTTTCTGCTGCCGCTGACGATGATTGACTGGCAGCATCAGTTGCTCCCTGACTGTCTGACCCAGCCGTTGCTGTGGGCAGGACTGTTGTTACACCTCGTTGACCACACGCTGCCGCTTAAGGATGCGCTGGTGGGGGCGGTGGCTGGCTACCTTTCGCTCTGGTCTCTTTACTGGGTATTTCGTCTGCTTACCGGACGAGAAGGATTAGGCTATGGCGATTTTAAACTTCTGGCGGCGTTAGGCGCCTGGTGCGGCTGGCAGGCACTGCCCATCCTGGAATTGATTGCCGCGTTAAGCGGTATTGTCGGATATTTCGCGACAACACATGCGAATAAAAATAACCGCATTATTTCTTTCGGGCCTTATTTAGCTTTTGCCGGCATGACGGTTTTTGTTTATCAGGTTGCCTGTTCCACATTCTGAATACACCGGTCAAGTTTTTTTAGTGATTTTTTCGATTGGGGAATGAAAGGAATACAATATTTATTCAGCGTATCGTTAAAGACATAAGCTTCACAGAATTCGAGCTTGTATCTTTTAATGGAGGAATACAGCGCGCCACAGAAATAGCGGTTAACGATTATTGCTTAAGTTGAAATTCAAAGTCTGTAAAAAACTATTCCATGTTTTAAAGGAAGACATGGGTCATTAACGTTTACAAATAAATTTATCAGGAAATAAAAATGAAATTTATGAAGCCTAAATATCTGGCGCTTTTCGTTGCAGCGGCGTCCAGCTCTGCCTTCGCGGCAGCGCCAGGTACGCCAACCCTCAGCAGTGGCAATGATAAGTTTGCGATTGTTGAAGTTGACCAGGCAGCGCAAGACTATAACAGCCTTGTGAAAGTCCATGATGGCGCGGATGTGAAAGTTGAGTGGAACGTCTGGAGCGGTGATGCGCCAACCTCGGCGAAAGTGCTTCTGGATGGTCAGGCCGTGTGGAGTGGCGCCGCAAGCGCCTCCGGGTCAGCCACCTTCAAAGTGAAAAAGGGCGGACGCTATCAGGAGCAGGTTGAACTCTGTAACGCCAGCGGGTGTTCTAAAAGTGCCAGCAAACTGATCATCGTGGCGGACACGGACGGGAGCCATCTGCTGCCGCTGAACACCACCCTGAAGGAAAATAACAAAACCTTCTCTCAACATACGGACAAAGTGGTGGGTGCCTATTTCCCTGAGTGGGGCGTCTATGGGCGTGAGTTCCCGGTGGATAAAATCCCTGCGGCGAACCTGAACCACATTTTGTACGGTTTCATTCCGATCTGTGGCGGTGATGGCATCAACGACGGGTTAAAAACGGTTGAGAACGGCAACAGCTTCGCCGCGCTGCAGCGCGCCTGTGCGGGCCGTCAGGATTACACCGTGGCCATTCACGATCCGTGGGCGGCATTGCAAAAACCGCAGGCCGGCGTGACCAACTGGGACGACCCCTACAAAGGTAACTTTGGTCAGTTGATGGCGCTGAAAAAAGCCCATCCGGATCTGAAAGTGCTGCCTTCCATTGGCGGCTGGACGATGTCCGATCCGTTCTTCCAGATGCATGATTCAGCGATCCGCGCGCGCTTCGTCTCTTCCGTGAAAGAGTTCCTGAAAACCTGGAAATTCTTCGACGGGGTCGATATTGACTGGGAATTCCCGGGTGGTGGTGGTGTGTCGGAAAATCTTGGCAACCCTGCTCAGGACAAAGCCACCTATACTGCGGTGATGCACGATCTGCGCGCGATGCTGAACGAGCTGTCAGCAGAAACGGGCCGTACGTACGAACTGACCACCGCCATTGGTTCCGGTAAAGACAAAATTGAAGACGTGGATTACACCACGGCGCAGCAGTACCTCGACCACATCTTCCTGATGAGCTACGACTTCTACGGCGGCTGGAGTAACACTGATCTCGGCCACCAGGCGGCGCTGCACGGCGCGGAGTGGAAACCGGACACCAACTACACCACTGAAAACGGCGTGAACGCGCTGCTGGAACAGGGCGTGCAGCCGGGCAAGATTGTTGTAGGGGCGGGCATGTACGGTCGCGGCTGGACCGGCGTTCACGGCTACACCGGCGACAATCCGTTCACCGGTACGGCAACGGGCGCGGTCAAAGGCACCTGGGAACCGGGCGTGGTTGACTACCGTCAGATTGCGAACGAGTACAAAGGCAAGCCAGGCTGGGAATACAAATACGATGCCGCGGCAGAAGCGCCGTATCTGTTCAATAAAGCCACCGGCGATCTGATTACCTATGAAGACGCGCGTTCTACCACGGCAAAAGGTAAGTATGTGCTGGCGAAAAACCTGGGCGGTCTGTTCTCCTGGTCCATCGACTCGGACAATGGCGACATCCTTAATGCGATGAACGAAAGCCTGTTGGGCGGCGGTTCAACGCCGGTTGATCCCGTTGTCACCAACCATGCGCCGATCGCTGCGGCTGCCGATCAGACCGTGACCGGGCCTGTTACCGTCACCCTCGATGGCTCTGCGTCTGGCGATCCGGACGGCGACGCCATTACCTATAAGTGGACCCAGATTTCCGGTCCAGCCGTGACCCTTACCAACAGCACGAAAGCCAAAGCCTCCTTCGGCGCGGCGGCAGTGACTCAGAACCAGACGCTCTCCTTCCGCCTGACGGTGAAAGATGCGAAAGGCCTGACGAACGCCATTGATGTTCAGGTCGTGAACAAAGCACCTAAAGCGAACCAGGCACCGGTGGTCAACCCGATGGAAAGCATCACGCTGCAGGCGGGTGAAACCTATGCCCTGCATGCGCAGGCAGCCGATCCGGATGGTGACGCGCTGACCTATGCCTGGAGCGTGCCAGCGGACATGAACGCAACCGGAACTGACACCGCGAACGTGAATATCACCGCACCGGCTGTTGCTTCCGATTCCACCTACACCCTGAGCGTGGTGGTCAGCGACGGTAAAACCAGCGTTCAATCGAACGTGCAGGTTATTGTCACGCCAAAAGCAGCCGATGAGGTCACGCCGCCATCTGACGAGGTGACACCACCAGCCGATGAGGTCACGCCGCCATCTGACGAGGTGACACCACCAGCCGATGAGGTCACGCCGCCATCTGACGAGGTGACACCACCTGCCGATGAGGTCACGCCACCTTCTGATGAAGGCTCTGCCACCGGCAGCTGTGATGCACCTGTTGATGCCAGTGCCAGCCAGTACCCGGCCTGGAGTGCGAGCAAAATCTACAACAGTGGTGACACCGTGAGCGCCGACAACCTGGTGTGGAAAGCGAAGTACTGGACACAGGGCAATAAACCTGGCTTTGACGCGGATGCGTGGGAGCTGGTCAGCCAGGTGAAAATGAACTGGCGTTCAGATGTGGTTTACAACGGTGGCGATACGACCACCTACCAGGGGTATGTCTACCGTGCGAAATGGTGGACCCGTGGTGATAAACCAGGTAACAGCGATGTATGGGTAAAAGAAGGCGCGTCAGCAGACTGCAAATAACCTTCTTAGCCTGAGGTTGCGGGTTTGATATCGCCTGCAATCGTTGACCACACCCCGTTTCGGGTGTGGTCAACCCCTTCCGGAATAAGACAGCGTGCGCAAGGAGAAGGATCGTCAGTAAATAAACAGGTAATGAGATGAAACGCTTTTTATTGTTATTGCTTATTTTAAGTCAGAGTGCGACAGCAAATTGCTGGGATAAAGCGGCGCATTATTATCATGTCGATCCGTATTTATTATATGCCATTGCGCAGGTGGAATCCGGTATGAATCCGAATGCCGTGGGGTGGAATCAGGATGGCTCGCGGGATGTGGGATTAATGCAGATTAACAGCACGCATTTCAGCGAACTGCAGCGCCAGGGCATTGACGAGAACCGGCTTGTGACCGAGCCCTGCACCTCCATTATGGTGGGCGCGTCAATACTGTCGACGATGATCAACGTATATGGCTATAACTGGGAAGCCGTCGGGGCTTATAACGCGGGAGTGAAAAAAGAGAATTATTCAAAGCGTATGAATTATGCCCGCAAGGTCTGGGCGAAATATCAGGAGATAAAACCTCGTTCCTCTTATTAATTCTGCTTTTTGTTTTTTGAAGCGTACCAAGAGGTGCGCTTCAGAAAATGAAAAATTACCGCACTCTTTGGTTTATTTATTAAGGGAATAATACATAAACCGTGATTGCATTAACCCTTGTTGCTATATATAGGATGAGTTGAAATGACCAAAAGGACCTTACTGAGCGTGCTCGTTGCGGGTGCATGCATTGCGCCTTTCATGGCACAGGCTGCGACGCTGCAGGCAACCACCAGCGAGCCGTTCACCCTGAAAGCCAGCGATCTGGCGAAGAAAGAACAGGAACTGACTAACTTTCCACTGATGGCGTCGGTTAAAGACACCATTCGTACGCTGGATAATGCCCAGGTTGAGCTGATTGAGCCAGGCCGTGCAGCGAACCCGGATAACGTCAAACGCGTTGAAGGCATTGTGAAGGCCAGCGACTGGGAATACCTTTTCCCGATGCGAGCGCAGTCCTACACCTACAGTAACTTCCTGAAAGCGGTGGGCAAATTCCCGGCGCTGTGTAAGACCTACAACGACGGCCGTGACAGCGACGCCATCTGCCGTAAAGAGCTGGCCACCATGTTTGCCCACTTCGCACAGGAAACCGGCGGCCACGAAAGCTGGCGTCCGGAAGCCGAATGGCGTCAGGCGCTGGTTCACGTTCGCGAAATGGGCTGGACCGAAGGGCAGAAAGGCGGTTACAACGGCGAATGTAATCCTGATATCTGGCAGGGACAAACCTGGCCGTGCGGCAAAGACAAAGACGGCGATTTCGTGAGTTACTTTGGCCGTGGGGCTAAACAGCTGTCTTATAACTACAACTACGGTCCGTTCTCTGAAGCGATGTTCGGCACTGTCCGCACGCTGCTCGACAAGCCGGAGCTGGTGGCTGACACCTGGCTGAACCTGGCAAGCGCCATCTTCTTCTTCGCCTACCCGCAGCCGCCGAAACCGAGCATGCTGCAGGTTATCGACGGCACCTGGCAGCCAAACGATCATGACAAAGCCAACGGCCTGGTTCCGGGCTTCGGCGTGACCACCCAGATCATTAACGGTGGCGTAGAGTGTGGCGGCCCGACTGAGATTGCCCAGTCTGAAAACCGTATCAAGTACTACAAAGAGTTTGCGAAGTACCTGAAAGTGCCTGTCCCGGCAAATGAAGTGCTCGGCTGTGCCAACATGAAGCAGTTCGATGAAGGCGGCTCCGGTGCGCTGAAGATTTACTGGGAGCAGGACTGGGGATGGAGTGCCGATACGCCAGACGGTAAAACGTATTCCTGCCAGCTGGTCGGTTATCAGACGCCGTTCAGCGCCTTTAAAGAGGGTGACTACACGAACTGCGTGAAGAAATTCTATAACGTCAACATCATCAACGATGACGGTTCCGCCGTGACGCCGGACGAGCATCCGGTCACTCCGGCACCGACGCCATCGGAAGATGAAACCCCGGCACCGGTTCCGGACGAAACGCCGGCAGAACCGACCGTGGTGAACCACGCCCCGGTCGCGCAGATTGCGGGCCCAATCGGTGCGGTGGAAGCGGGCGCGCAGGTATCCTTGAGCGCAGAAGGATCCACTGACCAGGACGGCAACACGCTGACCTACACCTGGCGTTCACAGGATGGCCAGACGGTCACCGGTGAAGACAAGGCGGTGGTGACCTTTACCGCGCCAGAGTCTGCGACGGCTCAACAGTATGAAGTCAGCCTGACCGTGAGCGATGGCGAGCTGAGCAGCACCACTTCCTATCTGCTGAACGTTAAAGCGAAAGCCACGACGCCGTCTGAAAACGACGGTACCTCTGGTGCTTATGCCGCGTGGAGCGCGAACAGCAAGTACAAGGCAGGCGATATCGTGAATAACCACGGTAAACTGTTCCAGTGCAAACCGTTCCCGTACAGCGGCTGGTGTAACAATGCCCCGGCGTACTACGAGCCAGGCGCGGGTCTGGCGTGGTCAGACGCCTGGACGGCGCTGTAAAACAAAACGGCAACCTTCGGGTTGCCGTTTTCGTCTCTGTTCTCTGAGATGAGCGCGCTCAACTAGCGATGCAATTTGCCGTGGTCACGCAGCCAGGCGGCAGTACGCACAATCCCCTCATCGAGGGAGACAATCGGCTTATACCCCAGTTCGTTTTCTGCGCGGGTGATATCCAGCGTAAAATCAAAGTTGAGCTTTGACACACCGTAGTGCGTCAACGCAGGCTCTTTCGCCGATTTACTCCCAAGACGCTCCATACTGCGGGCAATCATATCCAGCATCGGGTAGGGCACGGAACGAATACGGCAGTCGATTTGCAACTCGTCAATCAACCTTTGCACGATGCTGCGCAGCGTGCAGGGCTCACCGTTGGTGATATTGTACGCGCGACCGGAAATCAGGGTATCGCAGTCAGGCTGGCTTGCCAGCCACATGGCGTGGACCGCATTTTCGTAGTACGTCATATCCACCATCGCATCGCCACCGCGGGGCAGCAGCACGCTGCCGTAGTGGTGCATCATCTGCGCCAGACGCGGGATAAACACTTTGTCATGCGGGCCGAACAGGCTCTGAGGACGCAATACGGTAAAACGGGTGTGCGGGTTCGACTGCGCCAGCAGATCGATCACCTCTTCGCTGGCCGCTTTACTGCGGGCAAACTCACAGGCAAAGCGCGCCGGGCGAAAATCTTCCTGCACGTCGCGGTGATGGTGATAGTCGAAATAGAGAGACGGGGAGGAGATATGAATAAAGTTACGCACGCCCCAGGCCACGGCCCATTCACCCAGACGACGGGTGGCACGCACGTTGGCGAGGTCAAAAGCTTCCTGGGTACCCCACGGGGAGGTAAAACTGGAGCAGTGCCACAGCGTATCGATACCGGCCAGCATCACCTTGGCCTGAGAGGAGACCAGCTCCGTCAGGTCGGCATGGACAAACTCTGCGCCCATTTTTTGCAGCAGTTTACCCATCGCTTCGTTGCGACCGGTGGCCCTGACGCTGATGCCTTTGTTGCGCAGAAACTCGACCGCATTTCGGCCTAAGCCGCTGGTCGCCCCGGTAACCAGTACCTTCATATCAATCCACTGTGTTGAAAAAGAATTTCGTGCGCATTCTTTCGTGAATTACGGCGGGTTGCAATGGGAAAGGTGAAAGAATAAGAGTTTTATTGAGTTATTTTCGTCTTTTGTTCTGCCAGCTGCGCGATACGTTTCGCCATTCCGCGAAAGATAAACAGGTGAGCGGGGATCATTAACAACCAGTAGAAAAGCCCCGGCATCCCGTGCGGGTGCCACCAGGCACGAACGTCCAGTTCTCGATGGTCGCCTTTGTCTTTTAGCGTAAAGCACAACCGTCCCAGACCGGGCGCTTTCATGCCAAACAGCAGTGCCAGCTGTTTTTCGGGCTCGACGATGATCACCTTCCAGCTGTCAACCGTATCGCCTACCGCAAGATACGGGTGCGCAGGACGGCCTTTCGCCAGCCTGTGTCCTACCAGCAGATCCAGTGCGCCACGGGTTTGCCAGAGGATATTGCCGAAGAAATAGCGTTCTTTGCCGCCAATCTGATTCACCACCTCCCACAGGTCCGCCAGAGTTGCCGGGGTGTTCACCGTGCAGCCAGCCTGTTTAGGAAAGTAACCGTACTCAGGCCGCCAGCGGGCAAACGCCTGGGCGTCGTAGCCCCAGTCGCTGGAGTTCATCAGCTGTTCCTCTTCCTTGAGCGTATTGCGTACCGCATCATCGAAACGGATCAGCGTCTGGGGGATCAGCGCACGCAACGCGCGATCGTCGGCCAGCAGATCGTGTTTGAGCCCCTGGATCAGCGCTTTTGCGGTCGTCGGCGGCACGGACGTAATGACGTTTAAAAACCACACCGAGATCCAGCGGGTAGGGAAGGGAATGGGGATCAGCCAGCGTCGGCGGCCGCTGACACGCATAAAATGTTCGAACTGTTGCTGGTAGCTCAGCACTTCCGGGCCGGCAGCCTCAAGCACACGGTGTTGCTCAGCCGGATGGTCCAGCAGGGCCACCAGATAATGGCGTAAATTTTCCAGCGCAATCGGCGTGGTGCGCGATCGCACCCAGCGCGGCGGGGTAAGCACCGGCAGGTTGTACACCATGTCGCGCATCACTTCGAACGCGGCGGAGCCGGCCCCGACGATGATCCCCGCCCGCAGTTCGGTGACGGGAATATTTGCGCCGCGCAGGGTTTCAGCCGTGAGCTGACGGGCGCGAAGATGATCGGACTGCTCGTTAGCAGGCGCCTGCAGCGAGCTTAAAAAAATCACCTGCTTCACCGGTGTGCGCAACAGCGCGTCGCGAACGTTCATCGCCACCTGACGCTCGTGGGCGATAAAATCGCCCCCTTCGCCCATGCTGTGAACAAGGTAGTAAAGCGTGTCGACCCCTTCCAGTAACGCCGGCAGCGTCGTGGGCCAGTTGAGATCGACGTTGTGACAGGTCACCCCGGGCAGGTGCAGTTTTTGCAGACGCTCCGTGTTGCGTGCCACGGCCAGCACCTGGTGCCCCTGCTGACTTAACGCAGTGGTGAGATGCTGACCGATATACCCACTGGCACCGAGTACCAGAATACGTTGCGGCACGCTCTGCTCCTTAGCGCTGTAAAAACGCCTGCCAGTGTTTCACCACGTCTGCCAGCTGCTGACGATTAACGTCTAAGTGCATAACCAGGCGTACCACCGGCGAGGCGTTGATCAACACGCCACGGGCTTTCATAAACTCACCCAGCGCGGCAGCGTGCTCTTCGCCCACGCGAATGAACAGCATGTTGGTATCGTGGCGCATGACGTCTGCACCAATCTCGCGTAGCTGTGCGGCCATCCACGCGGCGTTTTCATGATCGTCTTTCAGGCGGGCCACGTTGTTTTTCAGGGCGTACAGTCCGGCTGCTGCCAGAATACCGGCCTGGCGCATCCCGCCGCCGGTCATCTTACGCCAGCGGACCGCGCGTTTAATGTAGTCCGCATTGCCCACCAGCAGCGAGCCAACGGGCGTCCCCAGCCCTTTAGACAGGCAAATAGTGAACGAATCGCAATACTGCGCGATGTCTTTCAGCTCGCAGCCATACTCCACCACGGCGTTAAAGATGCGCGCGCCGTCCACGTGCAGCCCGAGTTTGCGCTCGCGGGTGAATTCCCACGCTGCTTTCAGGTACTCGCGCGGCAGCACTTTGCCGTTGTGGGTGTTTTCCAGACTGAGCAGCCTGGTGCGGGCGAAATGCACATCATCGACTTTGATTTTCGCCGCGACCTTGTCGAGGGGCAGGGTGCCGTCCGGGGCGGCATCTATCGGCTGAGGCTGAATGCTGCCCAGTACCGCCGCACCGCCTGCTTCGTACAGGTAATTGTGCGCGCCCTGACCGGCAATATACTCTTCACCGCGTTCGCAGTGGCTGAGCAACGCCACCAGGTTGGCCTGGGTGCCGGATGGCAGAAACAGGGCGGCCTCTTTACCGCTTAGCTCGGCGGCATAACGCTGCAGCGCATTCACCGTTGGATCGTCACCGTAGACGTCGTCCCCGACCGGGGCGGCCATCATCTCTTCGAGCATGGCGCGACCCGGACGGGTAACGGTATCACTGCGTAAATCAATCATTTCACATCCCTTTAATTTAAGAGGTTATGTGAAATGTTTTACCTGAGCCAGTTGGTTTTTGCCAGTTCGATTACCTCATCACCGCGTCCGCTGATGATGGCGCGCAGCATATAGAGGCTGAATCCTTTGGCCTGCTCGAGTTTAATCTGCGGTGGGATCGCCAGCTCTTCTTTCGCCACCACCACATCTACCAGTACCGGACCGTCGATGGAGAAGGCGCGCTGCAGGGCTTCATCGACTTCTGAGGCTTTCTCTACGCGAATACCCGTGATGCCGCAGGCTTCAGCGATGCGCGCGAAGTTGGTGTCGTGCAGCTCGGTGCCGTCCGTCAGATAGCCACCTGCCTTCATCTCCATCGCCACAAAGCCCAGCACGCTGTTGTTAAAGACCACGATTTTCAGCGGGAGCTTCATCTGCACAACCGACAGGAAATCGCCCATTAGCATGCTGAACCCGCCGTCGCCGCACATCGCCACCACCTGACGCTCTGGTGCGGTGGCCTTGGCCCCCAGCGCCTGCGGCATGGCGTTGGCCATCGAACCGTGGTTGAACGACCCCAGCAGACGGCGTTTGCCGTTCATCTTCAGATAGCGTGCCGCCCAGACGGTCGGGGTGCCTACGTCGCAGGTAAAGATGGCGTCGTCGTCCGCGAAATGGCTAATTTGCTGCGCCAGATACTGGGGATGAATGGCTTTGTCGCTCGGTTTGGCAAGATCGTCCAGTCCTTTGCGTGCATCGCGGTAATCACTGAGGGCTTTGTCGAGGAACTTCCGGTCGGTTTTTTCTTCCACCAGCGGCAGCAGGGCGGCGAGGGTGGATTTGATGTCCCCTACCAGCGCCATATCGACTTTGCTGTGGGCACCAATACTGCCTGGGTTAATATCAATCTGAATGATTTTGGCATCCGTCGGGTAAAACGCGCGGTACGGGAACTGGGTGCCGAGCAGGATCAGCGTGTCGGCATTCATCATGGTGTGGAAACCGCTGGAAAAACCGATCAGTCCGGTCATGCCCACGTCATACGGATTGTCATATTCGACGTGCTCTTTGCCGCGCAGGGCGTGAACAATCGGGGATTTTAACTTGCCGGCAAATTCCACCAGCTCTTTGTGCGCGCCTGCACAGCCACTGCCGCACATCAGGGCGATATTGCTGGAGTAACGCAGCAGCTGCGCGAGCTTTTTGAGCTCTTCTTCAGCCGGCGTGATGACAGGCTGTGGGGCGTGATACCAGTGCGAACTGGCACCCTCAGGCGCGGCCTTCAGCGCCACGTCACCGGGAATAACGACCACCGAAACACCGCGGTTAAGTACGGCTTTGCGCATTGCAATGGCCAGAACCTGAGGGATTTGTTCTGGTGAGGAAACTAATTCGCAATAGTGGCTGCATTCACGGAACAGCTCCTGAGGATGCGTCTCCTGAAAATAGCCGCTGCCGATTTCGGAAGAAGGGATGTGGGCGGCAATCGCCAGGACCGGTACGTGATTGCGGTGGCAGTCAAACAGACCGTTGATCAAGTGAAGGTTGCCCGGACCGCACGATCCGGCGCAGACGGCCAGTTCACCCGTCACCTGCGCTTCCGCACCAGCCGCGAAGGCGGCAACCTCTTCATGACGGGTTGGCATCCATTCAATGGTCTTCATCTTATTGAGGCTATCGCTCAGCCCGTTCAGGGAGTCGCCGGTTACGCCCCAGATGCGCTTTACGCCTGCCTGCTCGAGGGTTTTTGCTATGTATGCAGCCACGGTTTGTTTCATGGGTGTCCATCTCCTTTAAGTGATATCGCTTACAAGCTTAGAAGAAAGTCACTGTATTGCCGCGCTTTCCCCCTTATTAAAAGGTGCTTTTCACCCGCAATGATTCGGCATAATCTGGTCATCACACAGATGAAAACAGGAATCATTTCAAATGGTTAAATCATTGTTAATTGCTGTTAATGAAAAGCTATCGTGCGACGATGCCGGCAAACTCTTGTTACGACTTGCCGTCGGTGGGCTGATGCTTTTTCACGGTTTACACAAGTTATTGGGTGGTGTGGGGTTCATCAGCGGCATGCTGGTGGAAAAAGGATTACCGGGGTTTATCGCCTACGGCGTGCTCATTGGCGAAGTGGTGGCGCCTGTCCTGATTATCGTGGGGCTTTTTACGCGCCCGGCGGCGCTGGTGCTGGCGTTTACCATGATTGTGGCGTGGCTGATGGTCGGGACGGGGGAAACCTTTGCGCTGGACGCGGTAGGTGCCTGGGCGATTGAGAGCCTGGTGTACTTCTTTATCGGTGCGCTGGCGGTAGCATGCTTAGGCGCTGGGCGTTTTGCGTTGGGGAAAGCGCCGGTCTGGCGGTAGGCGTACTAACCGGGGGTAAACGCGAGCGCTTACCCCCGTCATTCGCGCGTTGGCTGATTATGCCAGCACAAGATCGCCCTGTGGATGACACGAGCACGCCAGCACGTATCCGTCGGCGATTTCTGCCTCGGTCAGCGTCATGGTGCTCGTCACGGTGTACTCACCGGAGACCACTTTGGTCTTGCAGCAGCCACACACGCCAGCACGGCATGCTGCCACCACCGGCACGTTGTTGCTTTCCAGCGCATCCAGTAGCGTGGTGCCGACCCGGCCAAAGAAGGTCTGAGCAGGCTGCAGTCTGGTGAACGTAATTCCGCTGGTTGTCGCTTCCGCGACCGGGGTGAAGAACTGCTCTTTGAAGAAGCGGGTCACGCCCAGCGCTTTCACGTCCTGCTCAACGATATCCATATATGGCGCCGGCCCACAGGTCATCACGGTACGATCCGCGAGATCCGGGACGCTTTGCAGTAGTTCGCGGCTCAGACGACCGGCGACAAAACCGTGGGTTGCGTTATGTTCCGCCACCAGCGTCACCGGATAGTTTCGCCACTCTTCGGCGAAGATCACATCTTCCGGCGAGCGCACGCTGAAGATCACCTGAACATCAGCCTGCGGACGGTTTTTCGCCAGCCAGCGACGCATTGACATGATCGGCGTGACGCCACACCCGGCGGCCAGCAGCAGGAATTTATCTTCCGCTTTATCGTCACAGGTGAAATTCCCGTGTGCGTCCGACAGCCAGAGGTAATCCCCGCGCTTCACGTCCCGGGTCAGCCACTGCGAGCCTGCGCCATCATCGATACGGCGGATAGTGAGCGTGATGTACTCGCTCACGCCCGGCGTTGAGGAGATCGTGTAGGCGCGCAGCGTGTCCGCTGAGTTGCGGACACTGACCAGCGCATACTGACCTGCACGGTACGGATAGTAGTCATGGCACAGCAGGGACAGCGTCCACACATCCGGCGTCTCCTGATGGATGTGATGAACCTGCATCCGCCACGGACATTGTGAGGTTGGCATGGTCATGAATAACTCCTTACGCGCTCAGCAGCTGCTGCATATCTTCTTCTACGGTGGTCACGGAACGCAGACCAAACTTCTCGTTCAGCACGGCCAGCAGATCCGGTGTCAGGAAGCCGGGTGCGGTGGGGCCGGTCACAATGTTGGTCACACCGAGAGAGAGCAGGGTCAGCAGGATGACAATCGCTTTCTGTTCAAACCAGGAGAGCACCAGCGACAGCGGCAGATCGTTGACGCCGCAGCCCAGTTTTTCCGCCAGCGTGACGGCCAGAATGATGGCAGAGTAGGCATCGTTACACTGACCCGCATCGACCAGACGTGGCAAACCTTCAATGTTGCCGAAGTCCAGCTTGTTGAAACGGTATTTACCGCACGCCAGCGTCAGGATCAGGCAATCTTCCGGTACGCTGGTGGCGAAATCGGTGAAGTAGTTACGCTCACCGCGCGCGCCGTCACAGCCGCCAATCAGGAAGATATGGCGCAGTTTTTCACGGCTCACGAGGTCAATCAGTGAATCCGCGGCACCGAGCAGGGTTTCACGACCAAAGCCGACGGTGATCAGATGTTCGATTTCGCTGTACGGGAAGCCACCCATCTGCTGCGCCTGGGCGATGACCGGGCCGAAATCATCCCCTTCCAGGTGGCTCACACCCGGCCAGCCAACGATGCTGCGGGTCCAGATGCGGTCGTCATACGCGCCAACGGTGGGGTCGATGATGCAGTTAGAGGTCATCACGATGGGGCCCGGGAAACGGGCGAACTCAACCTGCTGGTTCTGCCAGCCGCTGCCGTAGTTCCCGACCAGGTGTTTAAATTTATGCAGTTCCGGGTAGCCGTGTGCGGGCAGCATTTCGCCGTGGGTATAGACGTTAACGCCCGTGCCTTCGGTCTGCTTCAGCAGGTTATGGAGGTCTTTCAGGTCATGGCCGGAGATCAGGATGCACTTGCCTTCGGTCGCTTTAACGTTAACCTGCGTCGACGTCGGGTGGCCGTAGGTGCGGGTTTCACCGGCATCCAGAATACGCATCACGTTGAAGTTCATCTGGCCGATTTCCATTGAACATTCGAGCAGCGGATTCATCTCAGCAGGCCAGGTACCCAGCCACGCCATGATTTTGTGGTACTGAGCATAGATAGCGTTATCGTACTGGCCCAGAACGTGCGCGTGTTCCATATAGGCTGCGGCCCCTTTCAGGCCGTACAGGCAGAGCAGACGCAGGCCGAGAATGTTCTCGCCAATCGCCGCTTTATCTTTGTTGGGGGTGAATTCTGCTGCCTGACGCTGCAGCTCGCCCAGGTCGTCGCTCACCAGCTGCAGGTCTGCCATTGGGTTTTCTACCCGTGCGTTGGCATCGGCGCTCAGGCACTGCGCTTTGAGCGCTTCACGCAACGCAATCGCTTCGCGGGCATAGCCGACGATGCGCGGGGAATCAAAGTTAACGTTAGTCAGCGTGGAGAAAAAGGCGCGGGGGGCGAAACTGTCTACATAGTGGTCAATAATGCCATATTCGCGGGCCTTGAATGCCCATGCGGAAAGGCCTTGCAGGGCGGCAATCAGCAGATCCTGCAGGTCTGATGTTTCTGCGGTTTTGCCGCACATACCTTGCGCATAAGAGCAGCCATTGCCTGCCGGGGTACGGATGGTTTGTTCACATTGCACACAAAACATAATCACACCTGTTAAAGTTATATTTGATATACATGTTTTAGGTTATGCCTGTGACTGAACGGTGAAAAGGGCTTTCTTCTACAAAATAGAGGGAGATTGATTTAGCGCAATTTTGGCGGCAGAAAGTCTACCGCCAGAGGAGTATCAGGCGGAGAAAAACGCCATCAGAACGGGAACCAGCAGGCTCAAAATAAAGCCGTGTACGATGGCGGCAGGCACCATCTCCAGCCCACCTGAACGCTGCAGAACCGGCAGGGTAAAGTCCATCGACGTGGCGCCACACAGACCCAGTGCGGTCGAGCGACTGCGGCGCACCAGGCCCGGGATCAGCATAATGGCAATTAATTCTCGCGCCAGGTCGTTAAAGAAGGCGGCGCTCCCGATGACCGGACCGAACGATTCGGTCAGCAGAATACCGGAAAGGGAATACCAGCCAAATCCGGAGGCCATTGCCAGACCGGTTTTTAACGGCAGGCCGAGAATAAAAGCGTTAATCACGCCCGCCACCAGTGAGCTAATGACGACGATAACCGCGACGATCATTCCACGGCGATTAAGGACAATCTGTTTCAACGTCATGCCATTATTTCGCAGCTGAATACCGATAAGGAACAGCAGGAAAATGAGGGTATATTCACTGGCTTCCGTCGCGTGCTGTAAAAAATTCCATCCGCTAAGCCCAAGAACAAAACCCAGCACCACGACGCCGCATAATTTTAAAGATTCTAGCGCCATTGCAATTCGTGACGGCAGTTTTTCCTGATGGTGGTGATTTTTCCACGGAATAGTGCGTTCAAGCCAGAAAAGTGCGGCAATATTGCACAGCAAAATAACGGCGCAGGTGACGACAGAATAATGCAGGATCGCCAGCAGATTGGTGGCCAGATTATCCAGAAACGCCAGGCTTATCCCCATAAAGAAAAGAATGACGTAGACAATCCAGCTCAGAAAACGGTTGATAAGCCGTAACGCGGATTCGCGATGCAGCGGGATAAGGTAGCCCACAATCAGAGGCAGCAGAATGATGAGGAGTCCTGAAAACATGAACAACGGGTCCTTGTGAGTATCTGTTAAGCGCCAGAGACACTACCCAATAAACGTTGTCAGGTAAAGGAGCAACAAAAAAGCCGGGTGGCAGCAACGCCTGACCCGGCCTGAGTGTTGTCATGCAGCTCGGGTAAGCGTAAGTGCTACCCGACTGCACACGCAATTAATCGCGTTTTTCCAGCAGGGTGCGATACAGCACGCCGCCCAGAATACCGCCGATGATTGGCATTACCCAGAACAGCCACAGCTGCTCAAGCGCCCAACCGCCCTGGAAAATAGCGACGGCAGTACTGCGCGCCGGGTTTACGGAGGTGTTGGTGACCGGAATAGAGATCAGGTGGATAAGCGTCAGCGCCAGACCAATGGCAATAGGTGCAAAGCCCGCCGGGGCGTGTTTGTCGGTTGCGCCGTGGATCACCAGCAGGAAGCCTGCGGTCAGCACAATTTCAATCACGATGGCAGAGAGCATGGAGTAACCGCCAGGGGAGTGTTCGCCGAAACCGTTTGAGGCGAAGCCGCTTGCGGCGGCGTCAAAGCCGGCTTTACCGCTGGCAATAACGTACAGAACCGCTGCAGCAATAATCCCGCCAACAACCTGGGCCACAATATAACCAATGACTTCTTTAGCAGGGAAACGACCGCCCGCCCATAAACCTAATGTCACCGCCGGGTTAAAATGACCACCGGAAATATGACCCACGGCAAACGCCATGGTTAATACGGTTAAACCGAATGCCAGCGCAACGCCGACAAAACCAATACCTAATTCCGGAAATGCTGCTGCCAGAACGGCGCTACCGCAGCCACCAAACACCAGCCAGAATGTACCAAAGCATTCTGCTGCTAATTTTCTAAACATAACCACCTCAATAATAAACTTCACACGCGTTCCTGCGTGCGGGATATCGTCAAAAAAGGGATGACGACTCAAAGAGCCATTATTTTAAAAACAAAAACATCCCTTCGCCACTAAAATTAATTCGGTTAATTTGATTTATGGCAACGTGATGTCATTCCTTGTTCAAATCGACGGTAAATAGAGCATAGACCAATTCTCTGCAGCACGAAGGTTGTGCTGTCGTGTCAAAGTTCCTGCCGCTATACTGCTGATAACTTAAAGGAAAAAGTGATCATCTCGCGGGGGATTTATGCTTCTCGAACGTGTGGAAATTGTTGGGTTCCGCGGTATTAACCGCCTGTCGCTGCAGCTTGAGCAGAACAACGTCCTGATCGGTGAGAACGCGTGGGGTAAGTCCAGCCTGCTGGATGCGCTGACGCTGCTGCTTTCGCCCGAAGACGATCTGTATCACTTTGCCCATGATGATTTCTGGTTTCCTCCCGGCGATGTGAATGGCCGCGAAAAACACCTGCACATTATTTTGACGTTCCGCGAATCCGAGCCGGGGCGTCATCGTGTGCGACGCTTCCGTCCGTTATCACCCTGCTGGGTCCCGTGCGACGACGGTTTCCACCGGATTTTCTACCGGCTGGAAGGTGAGATGGCAGAAAACGAGGGCGTATTAACCCTGCGTGATTTCCTCGATGAGAAAGCCAACCCTATTCCGCTGGATGACATCGACGACCTGGCTCGCCACCTGATTCGCCTGATGCCGGTGTTGCGCCTGCGTGATGCGCGTTTTATGCGGCGGATCCGCAACGGCACCGTACCGAATATGCCGGAAGTGGAAGTGACCGCCCGCGAACTGGATTTCCTGGCGCGAGAGCTGGTGGCGCGTCCGCAAAATCTGACCGATGGTCAAATCCGCCAGGGGTTGTCGGCAATGGTACAACTGCTGGAACACTATTTTTCCGAGCAGGGGACGTCGGAGTCGCGCCATCGTCTGATGCGCCGCCGCTCTCACGATGAACAACGCAGCTGGCGTTACCTCGATATCATTAACCGGATGATCGACAGGCCCGGTGGCCGTACCCATCGGGTGATTTTGCTGGGGCTGTTTTCTACGCTACTGCAGGCCAAGGGCACCGTTCGTCTCGACCGTGACGCCCGCCCGCTGCTGCTGGTGGAAGACCCGGAAACGCGCCTGCACCCGATCATGCTCTCGGTGGCGTGGCACCTGTTGAATCTGCTGCCGCTGCAGCGCGTGACCACCACCAATTCCGGCGAGTTATTGTCCCTGACCCCGGTTGAGCACGTCTGCCGTCTGGTACGTGAGTCTTCCCGCGTCACCGCCTATCGCCTCGGGCCCGGCGGGATGAACGCGGAAGAGGGGCGCCGTATCTCGTTCCACATCCGCTTTAATCGTGCGTCGTCGCTGTTCGCCCGCTGCTGGCTGCTGGTTGAGGGAGAAACGGAAACCTGGGTTATCAACGAACTGGCGCGTCAGTGCGGCCACCATTTTGATGCCGAAGGTATCAAGGTCATCGAATTTGCCCAGTCGGGGATCAAGCCGCTGATCAAATTCGCCCGGCGGATGGGCATTGAATGGCATGTGCTGGTGGATGGTGACGAGGCGGGGAAAAAATATGCCGCGACCGTGCGTGGCCTGCTAAATAATGAACGCGAAGAAGAGCGCGACCACTTAACCATGCTGCCAGCCATGGACATGGAGCACTTTATGTACCGTCAGGGGTTCGACGACGTGTTCCACCGGATTGCGATGGTGCCGGTGGATGTGCCAATGAACATGCGGCGCGTGATTGCCAAAGCCATCCACCGCTCTTCAAAACCTGATTTAGCGATTGAGGTGGCGACGGAAGCGGGGAGACGGGGCGTGGAGTCCGTGCCGACGCTGCTGCGCAAGATGTTCTCCCGCGTGCTGTGGCTGGCACGCGGGAAAGCGGATTAAGCGCGGGTCGCCTGCGTGACGTGTTGCGTCAGGCTGTCCAGTAACGCATAGCGGCGGCGGTACTCAGCGCGCTTTTTGCTCGCAATCTCTTCCATTGGCTTACGGGGCATGGCGAGCGGCAGCATGAAGTGGCCGTTATCCTGTTTTTGCCCGCCGAGGGAGAGCCAGAAGCTGTCATAATCGGCCAGCAGTTTTCCCTCTTTTTTCTTGCGGTAACGCCAGCTGCGGTAGATATGCGTGGCGTTACTCACCGCGACAATATGCTCAACCGGGAAAGCTGCGCCAAGCGTCATTGCCGTTTCAACCAGCAGGCGTTTCGGGAACAGGCCGTGACACGCTTTGGTCGCCCCCTGGATCAGTTCATGTGGAACGTGTGCCTTTGCCCCCTGCAGGCCGCCGATGAACAGCGTTGTTTTTCCTTCAAACGGGCACAGCGTGAAGGTCATTTCCGCCAGCACGGTATTCTGATGGTTACAAAAGACGAGGGTGGCTTCACCCTCTTTATCCATGAAGGCGTCGGCGCACAGGCGCACAGTAAACTGCTGTTCGTCTTTTCCGGTCAGGGTCAGCAGGGTTGCCCCCTGCGGCGAAAGGTAACCCTTGACCAGCGTTGCCGGAAGCTGGCGCGTCATGGTCTGGTAGTGCCAGGTCAGCGATTCCAGCGCCTGTCGGCGATCCATGTCCACCGTTAACCACGGGCGGTGCAGGCGGCACGGCAGCCCCGGTTGCACCTGCAACATTTGCATCAGGCGCGGCTGCTTTGCCAGCGCTGACAGCAGACGCGTGGTGCTGAACGGTGTCATCAGCGAACGGAGCATGAACTTACGTCGATAAGCGGGGTTTTGCCATGCCAGCCCCGGCGTGATCTTCCCGAAGGCCAGATTATTGAAGAGCTGCCAGCCGGATTTAGGCTGGTGCTGATGAGAAATAAGTGTATCGACGATGGAAGACATGTTAGATCCTGCTTCTGAAGGAAGGGCTCTATTTCAGCAGGCGAAATTTCAATAACTCATCAACAAATTGAGGCGATTTCGGTGCGCGGGGGTTTCGTTGAGGAGTCGTTTAGATAGAATCAACGTTTATAATTGCCAGAACATTTATTTGGAATATTTATGAACCTCAAGGGAAAACGCAGAACGTGGTTTCTGCTGCTGGCGGTAATGGTTATCGGGGGAGGGTTCTGGCTATGGCAGATCCTGAATGCCCCTGTACCACAGTATCAAACACTGATTGTCCGTCCGGGCGAGCTGCAGCAAAACGTGCTGGCGACGGGAAAACTGGATGCCCTGCGCAAGGTTGACGTGGGTGCACAGGTAAGCGGTCAGTTGAAAACGCTGTCGGTTGAGATTGGCGACAAGGTGAAAAAAGGCCAGCTGCTGGGCGTTATCGATCCTGAGCAGGCGCAAAACCAGATCCGTGAGGTGGAAGCCACGCTCATGGAACTGCGTGCCCAGCGTGCACAGGCGCAGGCTGAGCGTAACCTGGCCCAGGTGACGTTAACGCGTCAGCAGGCGCTGGCCAAAACGCAGGCCATCTCGAAACAAGATTTAGACACGGCTGCCACCGAGCTGGCGGTTAAGCAGGCGCAGATCGGGACTATCGATGCGCAGATCAAGCGCAACCAGGCCTCGCTGGATACGGCCAAAACCAACCTCGACTATACGCAGATTGTGGCGCCCATGGCCGGGGAAGTGACTCAAATTACCACGCTGCAGGGGCAAACGGTGATTGCGGCGCAGCAGGCGCCCAACATTCTGACCCTGGCGGACATGAGCACCATGCTGGTGAAAGCCCAGGTCTCAGAGGCGGATGTTATTCATCTGAAACCGGGGCAGAAAGCCTGGTTTACCGTCCTCGGCGATCCTCAGACGCGCTATGAAGGCGCGCTAAAAGACATTCTGCCGACGCCGGAAAAAGTGAACGATGCCATCTTCTACTATGCGCGCTTCGAGGTACCTAACCCGCAGGGCGTGTTGCGTCTGGATATGACCGCACAGGTACACATTCAGCTTACCGGCGTGAAAAATGTGCTCACCATTCCTCTCTCTGCGCTGGGTGAATCCACCGGCGAGAGCCGCTATAAAGTGAAAGTGCTGCGCAACGGCGAAACGCGTGAGCGAGAAGTGGTCATTGGTGCGCGTAATGACACCGACGTGGTGGTGGTCAAAGGGCTGGAAGAGGGTGAGGAAGTTGTCACCAGCGAAAGCCTGCCCGGAGCCGCTAAATGACGGCGTTGCTTGAGCTGAATGACATTCGTCGCAGCTATCCGTCGGGCGATGGCCCGGTTGAGGTGCTGAAGGGGATCACCCTCCGCGTCGAAGCGGGCGAGATGGTGGCGATTGTCGGTGCGTCCGGCTCCGGTAAATCGACGCTGATGAATATTCTCGGCTGTCTGGACAGACCCACCAGCGGCACCTATCGGGTGGCCGGTATGGATGTTTCCACGCTGGACGGTGACGCGCTGGCAAAACTGCGGCGGGAACATTTCGGTTTTATCTTCCAGCGTTACCATCTGCTCTCTCACCTGACGGCGGCGCAGAACGTCGAAGTGCCGGCGGTCTATGCCGGCGTCGAGCGGAAAAAACGCCTTGAGCGCGCCCAGATGCTGCTGACGCGTCTGGGGCTGGCGGAACGGGTGGAGTACCAGCCCTCGCAGCTCTCCGGCGGCCAGCAGCAGCGCGTCAGTATCGCACGCGCGCTGATGAACGGCGGTCAGGTGATCCTCGCAGATGAACCGACCGGGGCGCTCGACAGCCATTCGGGTGAAGAGGTGATGGCGATCCTTCACCAGCTTCGCGATCAGGGGCATACGGTCATCATCGTTACCCACGATCCGCAGGTGGCTGCACAGGCCGAGCGCATCATTGAGATCCGCGACGGAGAGCTGGTCAGCAACCCGCCGGCGCGACACGCCCGGGCGGCGGCACCGAAAGAAGTCCTGCCGGCGTCAACCGGCTGGGGACAATTTTCCAGCGGGTTTCGTGAGGCGCTGACCATGGCTTGGCTGGCGATGGCTGCCAATAAAATGCGCACCCTGTTGACCATGCTGGGCATCATCATTGGTATCGCCTCGGTGGTGTCGATTGTGGTCGTGGGCGACGCGGCCAAACAGCTGGTGCTGGCGGATATTCGGGCCATCGGGACCAACACCATTGATGTCTATCCCGGCAAAGATTTTGGCGATGACGAGCCGCAGTATCAGCAGGCGCTGAAGTATGACGATCTGGCGGCTATCCAGAAGCAGCCGTGGGTGAATTCGGCCACGCCGGCGGTCTCACAAAACCTCCGTCTGCGGGTAGGCAATGTTGACGTTGCTGCCAGCGCCAACGGTGTCAGCGGCGATTACTTTAACGTCTATGGCATGACCTTCAGCGAAGGTGCCACCTTCAATGCCGAGCAGTTAGCGGGCCGGGCGCAGGTGGTGGTGCTTGATGCCAACTCGCGCCGGCAGCTCTTTCCCAATAAAACCAACGTGGTGGGCGAGGTTATCCTGGTCGGAAACATGCCTGCGACGGTGATTGGCGTGGCGGAAGAGAAACAGTCGATGTTTGGCAGCAGCAAGATCCTGCGCGTCTGGCTACCCTATACCACCATCTCCGGGCGGATTATGGGGCAGTCCTGGCTGAACTCCATCACCGTTCGCGTGAAGGAGGGCTACGACAGCGCGCAGGCCGAGCAACAGCTGGAACGGCTGCTGACGTTGCGTCACGGGAAGAAAGATTTCTTCACCTGGAATATGGACGGTCTCTTGAAAACGGCGGAAAAGACCACACGTACTCTTCAGCTGTTCCTGACGCTGGTGGCGGTGATCTCGCTGGTGGTTGGCGGTATCGGGGTGATGAATATCATGCTGGTATCGGTCACGGAACGTACCCGGGAGATTGGCATCCGCATGGCAGTCGGTGCCAGAGCCAGCGATGTGCTGCAGCAATTTTTGATTGAAGCGGTGCTGGTGTGTCTGGTGGGCGGCGCGATGGGCATTGCGCTGTCGATGATGATCGCGTTTGCTCTGCAGCTTTTTTTACCCGGCTGGGAGATTGGTTTCTCGCCAGTGGCCATTCTTACCGCATTTTTGTGTTCGACTTTTACCGGCATTTTGTTTGGCTGGCTGCCTGCCCGCAATGCGGCGCGTCTGGATCCTGTGGATGCGTTGGCTCGCGAATAGGCTGAAAATAAAAATGCCAGCCGATCGGGCTGGCATTTTGACGGCGGGATGTACACAATAAAACAGAGAGCTATGCGACCGTTTCTGCTTCAATGGGTACGATCAGGCTTGCATGATTGCCTTTTGGTCCCTGGTGTACATCGAACCGGACGGACTGCCCGGCTTTGAGCGTTCTGTAACCATCCATCTGAATGGTGGAATAGTGAGCGAAGATATCCTCGCCGCCGCCTTCGGGGCAGATGAAGCCAAACCCTTTGGCGTTGTTGAACCACTTAACAGTACCCATTTCCATGCTTCGACATCCTTCGTAAATCTTATAAGTTAAGATGGAATGAACCGGTGGTGGAGTGGGGGCTGTTCAAAACCTCGCCATCTCACGCTTGTACAATTTAGAGAAACGAAAGAAGTCGTCAAGCGTTTGGCGCTTGAGATGGGACAATAATCAACCAAAGTTTGAAGCAGTTAACGCTATTGCAACAGTTTGTGACAGACATCGCGGATGACAGTAATAGATGATTGTTATCTAACATCTGAGGTAGATTCAAAGTGGTTATGCAAAATGGGTAAGACCAACGACTGGCTGGATTTTGACCAGCTGGCGGAAGATAAAGTGCGTGACGCGCTAAAACCGCCATCTATGTATAAAGTTATGTTAATGAACGATGATTACACGCCGATGGAATTTGTTATTGACGTGCTACAAAAGTTCTTTTCTTATGATGTAGAACGTGCAACGCAACTGATGCTTACCGTTCATTATCGTGGCAAAGCTATCTGCGGCATCTTTACCGCCGAAGTGGCGGAGACCAAAGTCGCGATGGTGAACGATTATGCGAGGGAGAACGAGCATCCGTTGCTGTGTACGCTGGAAAAGGCCTGATAAGGCATAAAATTTGGGGGAGGTGCCTATGCTCAATCAAGAACTGGAACTCAGTTTAAATATGGCTTTCGCCAGAGCGCGTGAGCACCGACATGAGTTTATGACCGTCGAGCATTTACTGCTCGCACTGCTTAGCAACCCATCTGCCCGCGAAGCGCTGGAAGCCTGCTCCGTGGATCTGGTGGCGCTACGTCAGGAACTCGAAGCCTTCATCGAACAAACCACACCGGTGCTGCCAGCCAGTGAAGAAGAGCGCGACACGCAGCCGACGCTCAGCTTCCAGCGCGTGTTGCAGCGTGCGGTATTCCACGTCCAGTCTTCCGGACGTAGCGAAGTGACGGGCGCAAATGTGCTGGTCGCCATCTTCAGCGAGCAGGAGTCACAGGCTGCCTACCTGCTGCGCAAACACGAAGTCAGCCGACTCGACGTGGTTAACTTTATCTCTCACGGAACGCGTAAAGACGAGCCGAACCAGGCATCGGATTCCAGCAATCAGGTCAATAACAATGAAGAGCAAGCAGGCGGGGAGGATCGTATGGAAAACTTCACCACCAATCTCAATCAGCTTGCTCGCGTTGGCGGTATCGATCCGCTGATTGGTCGCGATAAAGAGCTGGAGCGCGCGATCCAGGTATTGTGCCGTCGCCGCAAGAACAACCCGCTGCTGGTGGGTGAATCCGGCGTCGGTAAAACCGCGATTGCCGAGGGGCTCGCCTGGCGTATTGTGCAGGGCGACGTACCGGAAGTGATTGCCGATTGCACCATCTACTCGCTGGATATTGGCTCTCTGCTGGCGGGCACTAAATACCGCGGCGATTTTGAAAAACGCTTTAAGGCGCTTTTGAAACAGCTCGAGCAGGACACCAACAGCATTCTGTTTATCGATGAGATCCACACCATCATCGGTGCCGGTGCGGCCTCGGGTGGCCAGGTGGATGCCGCTAACCTGATCAAACCGCTGCTCTCCAGCGGTAAGATCCGCGTGATTGGTTCCACAACGTATCAGGAGTTCAGCAACATCTTTGAGAAAGATCGTGCCCTGGCGCGTCGTTTCCAGAAAATCGATGTGACTGAACCCTCTGTTGAAGAAACCGTGCAGATCATCAACGGTCTGAAACCGAAGTACGAAGCGCACCACGATGTGCGTTATACCGCTAAAGCGGTGCGTGCGGCGGTGGAGCTGGCGGTGAAATACATCAACGATCGTCATCTACCGGATAAGGCCATTGACGTGATTGATGAGGCAGGGGCGCGTGCGCGTCTGATGCCAGCCAGCAAGCGTAAGAAAACCGTTAACGTGGCGGATATCGAGACCGTGGTGGCCCGTATCGCGCGTATCCCTGAGAAGAGCGTTTCTCAGAGCGACCGCGACACGCTGCGCACCCTTGGCAATCGCCTGAAAATGCTGGTCTTTGGGCAGGATAAAGCCATTGAGGCGTTAACCGAAGCCATCAAGATGGCCCGTGCCGGACTGGGGCATGAACATAAGCCTGTCGGTTCCTTCCTGTTCGCCGGTCCGACCGGTGTGGGGAAAACCGAGGTCACGGTTCAGCTTTCCAAAGCGCTGGGCATTGAGCTGCTGCGTTTTGATATGTCCGAGTACATGGAGCGTCACACCGTCAGCCGTTTGATTGGTGCGCCTCCGGGCTATGTGGGCTTTGACCAGGGCGGTCTGTTAACCGACGCGGTGATCAAGCATCCGCACGCGGTACTGCTGCTCGATGAAATCGAGAAAGCGCACCCGGACGTGTTCAACATCCTGCTGCAGGTGATGGACAACGGGACGCTGACCGATAACAACGGGCGCAAGGCGGACTTCCGCAATGTCGTGCTGGTAATGACCACCAACGCCGGTGTACGTGAAACGGAGCGCAAATCTATCGGCCTTATCCATCAGGATAACAGCACCGATGCGATGGAAGAGATCAAGAAGATCTTTACGCCGGAGTTCCGTAACCGTCTGGACAACATTATCTGGTTCGATCACCTCTCTACCGAGGTTATCCATCAGGTAGTGGATAAGTTCATCGTCGAACTGCAGGTTCAGCTGGATCAGAAAGGCGTGTCGCTGGAAGTGAGCCAGGAGGCCCGCAACTGGCTGGCTGAGAAAGGCTACGACCGTGCGATGGGTGCCCGTCCAATGGCGCGTGTGATTCAGGACAACCTGAAGAAACCGCTGGCGAACGAGCTGCTGTTTGGCTTGCTGGTAGACGGCGGTCAGGTGACGGTCGCGCTGGACCAGGAGAAGAATGAGCTGACGTACGATTTCCAGAGTGCGCAGAAGCACAAGCCGGAAGCGGCTCACTAATTTCCAGCATTAGTCTTAAAAACCGGGCAACTGCCCGGTTTTTTTTATGCCTGCCCGCACCGAAACTTTGCGAGGCGCTTTCCATATTTTCATCTCACTCATTGCTGTATAAATTCACAGTCCTAGAATGGCGACGCATCTGCAAAATCAGGTGCCAGGATTGGCGTCCTGAAAGTGTGTGAGCAGCACCATTGCTGCAGGCTTCGTTCGCCCTAAGGAAAAGGGTATAATTCTGCATCTGGCGGGCGAATCGGAAGCTTCTTTTGAAGCGCCAGTAGCACACACACTGGTACGCCAATTCCTTTTCGTCCGCCGCCAGCGAATCTGGCGTTTCCTGCGGTGGTAACTCAACGTGTGTGAAGGTATTACCCAATGAATACAGAAAACTCTTTCTCCCAGCTCTACACCGAACTCTCCCTCAACCCCGATCTCCCAACCCTTGCCGAGCGCTGCAAACTGCTCACCGAAATCCTCCTCGATTGCAAATCACTCCCGCAAACGCAGCCCGTGTGCCGCTGTTTAGGCGCGTATCTGGAAGAAGTCAAAACCGGGCTCACAGAATCAATGCGTGATTTTCAGATAGTGGAATTTGAGGAGGACGCTGAACCACCGCGACAAAAAGCGTGGCTACTGGAAGATACCGAAACAAAGTGCGACTACTGCCGGGCAGTAAACCACGTGCTGCTGGTGTCCCATTTTGATCGGGATATGCTGCCGTACCTGACGGGATTGCTGCATGAGATGGCGCATTCCATGGCCGGGGATTTAATCACGCCGGCGCAGCCCCGCATGACAATACATCTTCCTGCCCGGCATTAAGCCGTTAAATAAAAAAGGCCGGGGTTAACCCGACCTTTATATATTCATCTGCCATTACAGGCGAAAACAATTAGCGACTACGGAAGACAATGCGGCCTTTGCTCAGGTCGTACGGGGTCAGTTCAACAGTCACTTTGTCGCCCGTTAAAATGCGGATATAGTTTTTGCGCATTTTACCGGAGATGTGCGCAGTTACCACGTGACCGTTTTCCAGCTCTACGCGAAACATGGTGTTAGGCAACGTATCAAGTACGGTACCCTGCATTTCAATATTGTCTTCTTTGGCCATCTAATCCTCTGGGGTATCACTACCAAGTTTTGAACCGGCAAGATAATGCCGAAATTCATCAATTAAGTAAAGAATTGCGCGTTTAAAACGCAGCAAAATAGTTTCGGCGCATTGCCCAAGCGTCACGGTACAACCGAACGGAAAGCGCATTCGTAAAGGGGATACAACAGGATAAACGTCAGGACGTTATCTGAAGCGGAGGACCCAAACGGCGGCGAGGCAACAGGCAGAACCTACTCTGCGGCATAATTATAACACCCTCACAAAAAATATGCGGAAAACATTTAGGCATTGGGCATAAAGAGCGTTCTTGGTACCCAGAAGTCTCGCGGCAGCTTCTCCTGACGGCAAACGTCCAGATGTTCTATGTAGTGACGGCGGGGGATGTCAACCGCGCCGAGCGAGGCAGTATGCTCATTGAGGACCTGGCAATCCATCAGTTTTCCACCGCGCTGGGCAAACTCCTGGCAGAAGATCAGCAGCGCGGTTTTCGAGGCATTCACGGCACGGGAGAACATCGATTCGCCGCAAAACAGCGTCCCCTGCGCAACGCCATACATCCCGCCGACGAGTTCACCTTCTTGCCAGACTTCAATGGAGTGCGCGAAACCCAGCTCATGCAGCTGGTGATAGGCGGTAATGATATCGCGGGTGATCCAGGTTCCTTCATGACGGTCTTCGGCACAGCCTTCAATGACCTGACCGAAGGCATGATTCAGGGTGACGCGGTAGGGTGATTTCGCATGGAAACGCTTCATGCTGCGGCTCAGGTGAAACTGCGCCGGCCACAGCACGGCACGGGGATCGGGCGACCACCATAAAATCGGGTCGCCGGGTGAAAACCACGGAAAAATGCCGCGCTGGTAAGCCATCAAAAGCCGCGCAGGACTAAGGTCGCCGCCAAGGGCCAGCAGCCCATTAGGTTCACGCAGCGCTCCCTCCGGCGAAGGGAACGCGATGTTATGACGAGAAAGCTGGACCAGGCGCATGACAGCAGAACTCCAATACGCGAGTTAGGATCGGTACAAATATAGTCTACAGACGCTGTTTAAACTGGTAGTAGCGACCCTGTTTCGCCAACAGTTCTGTGTGACTACCTTGCTCAATAATATGTCCGTTGTCCATCACAATTATCTGATCAAAACTCGCCAGCCCGCGCAGGCGGTGGGTGACCATCAGCACGGTTTTTCCGATCATAACATGGGCCAGTAAATCAAGGATTTGGCTCTCGGTTGTTGCGTCCAGCCCTTCGGTGGGTTCATCAAGCAGCATCAGCGGCGCATCGTGCAGCAACGCGCGTGCAATCGCCAGACGGCGCAACTCGCCGCCGGAGAGCTGACGACCGCCTTCCCCGAGCCAGCCGTTCAGCCCGTCGTTCTCAAGCAGTTTTTGCAGCCCAACCTGCTCCAGCATGGCGCGCAGATCATCGTCGGAGGCCTGAGGTGCCGCGAGCAGCAGGTTATCACGCAGCGTCGCGCTGAAGAGGTGCACGCGCTGCGGAACCACGCTCACGGTCTTGCGCAGCGTCTGTTCGCTGAAGTCGGTCAGCGGCGTATCGTTAAACCGAATCTGACCGTGCTGCGGATCCCAGGCGCGGGTCAGCAGCTGAAGAAGGGTGGATTTACCGCAACCGGTACGACCGAGGAGCGCAATCCGCTGGCCTGCTTTAACAGACAGCGTGATCCCTTCCAGCGCGTTCTGCGCCTGTTTTTCATAGGCAAAGGTGACGTTATCCAGGGTCAGCGCAACCTGCGCCGGCACGGCGGTCTGAGCGCCGCTGAATGTAACCTCCGGCTCCTGCTCGGCAATCTGGGTGATGCGCAGGGCAGAAGCGATGACCTGTCCAAGATGCTGGAAGGCGCCCGTCACCGGGGCCAGCGCTTCAAATGCGGCCAGGGCGCAGAAAACGAAGAGGGCAATCAGAGGGCCGGGCTGGGTATTCCCGCCTACGCCACCTGAAGCCATCCACAGCATGGCGATGACCGCCACGCCGCCGATTAACATCATCAGCGCCTGGGAGAATGCCGTCAGCTCCGACTGGCGGCGCTGAGCTTCATGCCAGTTCAGCTCAGTGCTTTCCATTTGACTGCGATAACGCGTGCTGGCACCAAAAATGGTCAGTTCCGCCTGTCCCTGCAGCCAGGATGTCAGCTGTTGTCGGTAGTCGCCGCGCAGTCGCGTCAGGTTCTCGCCAGTGGATTTACCTGCACGATAAAACAGCGGTGGCAGGATAATCAGCGTCAGCAGCATGATCCCACCCAGCGTGAGCGCAACGGGAACGTCCAGAACCGACAACCCCAGCGTGACCACCACAATCACCACAAACGCCCCCACGATGGGTGAGATGACGCGCAGGTAAAGGTGATCCAGCGTGTCGACATCGGCTACGACACGGTTGAGTAACTCACCCTGACGAAAACGTGCCAGCCCGGCAGGGGAGAGGGGTAGCAGTTTGCTGAAGGTGTAAATGCGCAGGTGCTGTAGCACGCGGAAAGTGGCGTCGTGGCTGACCAGACGCTCAAAATAACGTCCGGCAGTACGCGTGATTGCGGTGCCGCGAACGCCTGCCGCCGGAAGCATATAGTTAAAGCTGTATAAACCCGCGAACCCCGCGACGGCCGAAGCGGACAAGAACCAGCCGGAGAGCGTAAGCAGACCGATGCTGGCAAGCAGGGTAACAATCGCCAGCACAATGCCCAGCAGCAGCATCCATTTATGGCGTTTATAGAGCGCAAGATAGGGAAGCAGAGCACGCATCAGATATCCTCCTGACGGTTTGCCAGCAGGGTGGCAAACGGGCCCTGCGCGGCAACGAGAGAGGCGTAATCGCCTTGCTCAACAATATGACCATTTTCCATAACCCAGATCTGATCCCAGTCAGCAATACCTTCCAGCTGATGGGTGACCATCAGGGTGGTCTGCTGCCGCGAGGCCGCATTCAGGGCATCCATGACGCGTTGCTCACTGTGTGCGTCAAGGCTCGCTGCTGGCTCGTCGAGCAGCATGAGCTGGCATGGGT
This sequence comes from Enterobacter sp. R-25, assembly GCF_049913205.1. Classification (NCBI taxonomy): domain Bacteria; kingdom Pseudomonadati; phylum Pseudomonadota; class Gammaproteobacteria; order Enterobacterales; family Enterobacteriaceae; genus Enterobacter; species Enterobacter sp. R-25. Next base: position 1,553,177 of record NZ_CP183982.1, read on the forward strand.
TAAGCAGCGCGCGGGCAACCGCCACACGCTGGGCCTGACCGACTGACAGGCCGGCAGCCTGGTCACCGACAACGGTATCGACACCCTGCGGAAGCTGCGGCAGAAACTCGCTGACCCAGGCGCGGTCGAGCACGGATTGCAGTTCATCGTCACGCGCATCCGGGCGAGCCAGCAGCACATTGTCTCGCAGCGTGGCGGCAGGAAGCTGAGGGTTTTGTCCCACCCAGCTAAGCTGTTTACGCCAGGCAAGCGGATCGAGATCGCGCAGTTCAGTTTGGTTGATCCGCAGCGATCCGGTGTAGGCCATAAAACCCGATAGCGCATTGAGCAGAGAGCTTTTCCCTGAACCGCTGATGCCTACGAGCACCACACGTTTTCCGGCCGGAAGGGTAAAGTTAAGCGGGCCTGCCAGCACGTTGCCTTCAGGCGACAGAATGGAGAAATCCCGTGCTTCAAGGGTAACCGGCTCTTTGGCGTTCAGCGTCACGTCACCGCGTTCCGGATGCGCCAGTGGCGTTTCCATAAACGTCTTCAGGCTGTCAGCCGCGCCCACGGCCTGCGCTTTTGCATGATAGAAGGTACCCAGATCGCGAAGCGGCTGGAAAAATTCGGGGGCCAGTATCAGCGCAAGGAAACCGGCTGAAAGGGTCACAGCCGTGCCGTAGTGGCCAAAATCCAGCGCGCCGAGATACGAGAAGCCAAAGTAGACCGCCACAAGTGCAATCGACAGCGAGGTAAAGAATTCGAGTACGCCGGAGGAGAGGAACGCCAGACGTAACACTTCCATGGTGCGCTGACGGAAATCCTGCGATGCGAGGCGGATATTTTCAGTTTCCGCTTCACCGCGGCCAAAAATGCGCAACGTTTCCATGCCGCGCAGACGGTCAAGGAAATGGCCGCTTAAGCGACCCAGAGCCAGAAAGTTACGTCGGTTAGCGTCCGCGGCGCCCATGCCCACCAGCGCCATAAACAGCGGGATCAGCGGGGCTGTGCCCAGCAGGATCAGCGCTGCCATCCAGTTGACCGGGAAGATGGCGATGACAATCAGCAACGGAACGAAGACGGCTAGCGCCATCTGTGGCAGATAGCGCGCATAGTAGTCATGCATATCGTCAATCTGCTCTAGGATCAGCGTCGCCCAGCTTCCCGCGGGTTTACCCTGGATCCACGCCGGACCGGCCTCCTGAAGGCGGTCAAGCACCTGGCGGCGGATCTCATAGCGGATATGCTGTCCGGCGTGAAAACCCACGCGCTCACGCAGCCAGACCACCCAGGCACGAAGAACAAAAATCAGGATCAGGACGATAAAGGGCAACAGGAGCGCTTCGCGCGGAATGTTCTCCATGATCATGTGATTAAGAATGCGGGCCAGCAGCCATGCCTGGGCAACAATCAACAGACCACTGACAAACCCCAGAAAACGGGAGATTGTTAGCCAGCGGCGGGAAAGAACGCTTTGCTGTTTCAGCCAGCGTGTTAACTCTTGTTGACGGGTTTTTTCCATTGCGTACTTAGCAGGTGACGTTATTAGAAGTTGGGCAGCGCAATGTTACAACGGAGAGACAATAAAGGCGACTTATCGCCGCCTTTATTTACGTTTGTTACTGACTTGTAAAGATTATTTACCTTGTTCCGCCAGCCCGTCGAGGTAGCGTTCCGCGTCCAGCGCGGCCATACAGCCGGTGCCAGCAGAGGTGATCGCCTGACGGTAGATATGGTCCATCACATCGCCAGCAGCGAATACGCCAGGAATGCTGGTCTGGGTCGCGTTGCCGTGAATACCGGACTGCACTTTGATGTAGCCGTTTTCCAGCTCCAGTTGCCCCTCGAAAATCGCGGTGTTCGGGCTGTGACCGATCGCCACAAACAGACCCGCCACTTCCAGCGTTTCGACGTTATCGGTGTTCTGGGTATCACGAATACGCAGACCGGCAACGCCCATCTGATCGCCCGTGACTTCTTCCAGGGTACGGTTGGTGTGCAGCACGATATTGCCACTCGCCACTTTATCCATCAGACGTTTGATCAGGATCTTCTCTGCGCGGAAGGTGTCACGACGGTGGATCAGGTGCACTTCAGAGGCGATGTTCGCCAGATAAAGGGCTTCTTCCACGGCAGTGTTGCCGCCACCGATAACCGCCACTTTCTGGTTGCGATAGAAGAAACCATCGCAGGTTGCGCAGGCGGAGACGCCACGGCCTTTGAATGCTTCTTCAGACGGCAGACCGAGGTAACGGGCAGAAGCGCCGGTCGCGATGATCAGCGCATCACAGGTGTACTCGCCACTGTCGCCCGTCAGACGGAACGGACGGTTCTGCAGGTCAACCTTGTTGATATGATCGAACAGAATTTCGGTTTCGAATTTCGTCGCATGCTCGTGCATACGCTCCATCAGCAGCGGCCCGGTCAGGTCGTTCGGGTCGCCTGGCCAGTTTTCCACTTCCGTGGTGGTGGTCAGCTGACCGCCTTTTTCCATGCCGGTAATCAGAACCGGTTGCAGGTTAGCGCGTGCAGCATAGACCGCCGCGGTATATCCCGCAGGTCCAGAACCAAGAATTAGCAGCTTACTGTGTTTGGCCGTGCCCATGAGATCCCCATTGTTGTTGGCAGACATTTGGCTGGATTGTAGGGAATTTGTTGCCGTAAAAAAAGAGCGCAGCAATTTTGATATCGATATGTGCAATAGCCAGCGACGATGAATTAAGCGCTATAACATCACGCTTTGCGCCGAAATTCGCTCGTTTGTACGGCAATAAAATGAGGATTAATACCCTGCCGTAATGAATATCCGGCATGTTGTACTAAAAATCGATGTTTTGCTTTGACAATCCCCTGCGCTTTTGCGAAAACATTCAAGGAAGAAAAAAAACCGCGTTAACCGCATGCCGCATAGGCATGCACGTAAATGCCATTTTTACCGGGTCAGTGAAATCTACGCATGGCGTGGACAGACGCCATACGTGATATCGGTGACTGCCTTCGGGCAACGGTCTTCTTACCAACAGAACCCGAATCCGCATCGCGTCTAATACATAACCAGGCGATGTGATGACTAACGGGTACAGGCTCTGAACAGTGATGTGCACAGGGTCCAGGCAGGAGTAGGGAAGGAATACAGAGAGACAATAATAATGGTAGATAGCAAGAAGCGCCCTGGCAAAGATCTCGACCGTATCGATCGTAACATTCTTAATGAATTGCAAAAGGATGGGCGTATTTCCAACGTCGAGCTTTCAAAACGTGTGGGACTTTCCCCGACGCCGTGCCTTGAGCGTGTGCGCCGACTGGAAAGACAGGGTTTCATTCAGGGCTATACGGCTCTGTTGAACCCGCATTATCTGGATGCCTCACTTCTGGTATTTGTTGAGATTACTCTGAATCGTGGTGCGCCGGATGTGTTTGAGCAATTTAACGCCGCTGTACAAAAACTTGAAGAAATTCAAGAGTGTCATCTGGTATCCGGTGATTTCGACTACCTGTTGAAAACCCGTGTGCCTGATATGTCCGCCTACCGTAAGCTGCTGGGTGAAACCCTGCTGCGTCTGCCGGGCGTGAATGACACCCGTACCTATGTGGTGATGGAAGAAGTCAAACAGAGCAATCGTCTGGTTATTAAGACGCGCTAACACGGAACAGGTGCAAAATCAGTGTAGTTTGATTACACTCCTGTTAATCCATACAGCAACAGTGCCGGGGATACCCGGCGCTGTTGTCCGTTTTAGCAAACAGGCAGGATATGCCTGATACCTGGAGAGCCTTTCTTGAGCCAGGAATACACTGAAGACAAAGAAGTCACATTATCGAAGCTAAGCAGCGGACGTCGTCTCCTCGAGGCTTTGCTGATTGTTATTGCCCTTTTTGCCGTCTGGCTGATGGCAGCCCTACTCAGTTTCAACCCCTCAGATCCCAGCTGGTCACAAACCGCCTGGCATGAGCCTATCCATAACTTAGGCGGTGTTCCCGGCGCCTGGCTTGCAGATACGCTCTTCTTCATTTTCGGGGTGATGGCCTACACCCTTCCCGTCATTATCATTGGCGGATGCTGGTTTGCCTGGCGCCATCGTCAAAACGATGACTATATCGACTATTTCGCGGTGTCGCTGCGCCTGATTGGCGCACTGGCGCTGATCCTCACCTCGTGTGGGCTGGCGGCTATCAACGCCGATGATATCTGGTATTTCGCCTCTGGCGGGGTGATCGGCAGCCTGTTGAGCTCTGCGCTACAGCCCATGCTTCACAGCAGTGGTGGCACGCTTGCGTTGCTCTGTATCTGGGCGGCAGGACTGACGCTGTTCACCGGCTGGTCGTGGGTGAGCATCGCCGAGAAGATTGGCAGCTTTATCCTTACCCTCCTGACCTTCGCCAGCAACCGTACCCGTCGCGACGATACGTGGGTTGACGAAGATGAATATGAAGATGAGTACGAAGAGGAAGACGATGCTCCCGTTCAGCGTCGCGAATCTCGTCGTGCCCGCATTATGCGAGGCGCGCTGGCGCGTCGTCAGCGTGTTGCCGAGAAATTTGCCAACCCGCTAGGCCGTAAAACCGATGCGGCGCTCTTCTCCGGCAAACGCATGGATGAAGACGATCAGGTTGAATATCGTGCCGCCGGTGCGGCTGTCGATCCAAACGATGTGCTCTTCTCCGGCAACCGTGCCACGCCGGGAGCGTTTGATGAATACGACCCGCTGTTAAATGGTCACTCCGTGACCGAGCCGGTCGCTGCAGCGGCCGCCGCCACAACGGCTTCACAGGCGTATGCCGCTCCAGCCGATGCGGTGATGCCTTCAGCACCGGTTCCACCACCCGAATCCGCCATTCAGCAACCTCAGGTGGAGTGGCAAACCGCCCCTGGCGTTCATACGCCTGAGCCGGTTATTGCGCCAGAGCCAGAGAGCTATGTTCCTGTCCAGCAGGAAGCCTGGCAGCAGCCTTATCAGCCGGAGCCGGCATATGAGCCTCAGGGATATCCGCAGTATGCGCAGCCTGCCGCACAGCCTCATCAGGAGTACGTGCCGGAGCCGGTTGAACCTGAACAGCCATACGTAGCGCCTCAGCCTGAGCCTGACGTGGTGGAAGAGGCGAAACCGTCTCGTCCGCCATTGTACTATTTTGAAGAGGTCGAAGAGCGTCGTGCCCGCGAGCGTGAACAGCTGGCGGCCTGGTATCAGCCTGTGCCTGAACCGGTGCAGGAGCCTGTAACCAAAGCACCTTCTGTTTCGGTTCCTCCGGTTGATCCAACGCCTGCCGTTGCACCTGTTGCTGAAAGCGTGAAGCAGGCTACAGCGGCAGCCCCGGTCTTTAGCCTCGCCACAGGCGGTGCGCCACGTCCACAGGTGAAAGAGGGCATTGGCCCGCAGTTACCTCGCCCAAACCGTGTTCGCGTGCCAACGCGGCGTGAGCTGGCCTCCTACGGTATCAAGCTCCCTTCTCAGCGTATGGCTGAGGAGAAAGCGCGCGAGAATGAGTATGAAGATGACGTTGATGAAATGCATCAGGATGAACTGGCGCGCCAGTTCGCCGCGCAGCAGCATCAGCGCTATGGCGAAGAATACCAGCATGAAGTGCATCATCCGCAAGACGAAGATGACGCGGCTGAGGCGGAATTAGCGCGCCAGTTCGCGGCCACGCAGCAGCAGCGTTATGCCGGTGAGCAGCCCGCCGGAGCGAATCCGTTCTCGCTGTCGGATTTTGAATTCTCGCCAATGAAAGATCTGGTTGATGATGGCCCGAGCGAGCCGCTGTTCACGCCGAGCGCGATGCCGGACGCTGAACCGACGCGTCCGCAGACTGCGCCAGCGCCGCAAGCGTATGCACAGCCGCAACAACCGGCACCGCAGGCGCATGCACAGCCGCAACAACCGGCACCGCAGGCGTATGCACAACCGCAGCAACCGGCGCCGCAGGCTTACGTGCAACCGCAGCAGCCACCACAGCCGCCGCAGTTCCAGCAGCCTCAGGCACAGCCGCAGGAGAGTCTCATTCACCCGCTGCTGATGCGTAACGGCGACAGCCGTCCGCTGCAGCGTCCAAGCACGCCTCTGCCGTCGCTGGATCTGTTAACTCCACCGCCGGCTGAAGTCGAGCCGGTCGATACCTTTGCTCTTGAGCAGATGGCTCGTCTGGTGGAAGCGCGTCTGGCGGACTTCCGTATCAAGGCTGATGTGGTCAACTACTCCCCAGGGCCGGTGATCACTCGCTTCGAACTTAATCTGGCACCAGGCGTAAAAGCCGCGCGTATTTCTAACCTTTCCCGTGACCTGGCGCGTTCTCTGTCGACCGTGGCGGTGCGTGTTGTAGAGGTTATTCCGGGTAAACCTTACGTCGGTCTTGAACTGCCGAATAAGAAACGTCAGACCGTTTACCTGCGCGAAGTCCTGGATAACGCGAAGTTCCGCGATAACCCGTCACCGCTGAGCGTGGTTCTGGGTAAAGATATTGCGGGCGAGCCGGTGGTGGCCGATCTGGCAAAAATGCCTCACCTGCTGGTGGCAGGTACCACCGGCTCCGGTAAATCCGTCGGTGTGAACGCCATGATCCTCAGCATGCTCTATAAAGCGCAGCCGGAAGATGTCCGTTTCATCATGATCGACCCGAAAATGCTGGAACTGTCGGTCTATGAAGGTATCCCGCATCTGCTGACAGAAGTGGTTACCGACATGAAAGACGCGGCCAATGCCCTGCGCTGGAGCGTGAATGAGATGGAGCGTCGCTACAAGCTAATGTCTGCGCTGGGCGTGCGTAACCTTGCCGGTTATAACGAGAAAATCGCCGAGGCGGCACGGATGGGCCGTCCGATTCCGGACCCTTACTGGAAACCGGGCGACAGCATGGATGCCCAACATCCAGTGCTGGAAAAACTGCCTTACATCGTCGTGCTGGTGGATGAATTCGCTGACCTGATGATGACCGTCGGTAAAAAAGTGGAAGAGCTGATTGCACGTCTGGCGCAAAAAGCGCGTGCGGCCGGTATCCACCTGGTTCTGGCGACGCAGCGTCCGTCTGTGGACGTCATTACGGGTCTGATCAAAGCGAACATTCCAACCCGTATCGCGTTTACCGTATCGAGCAAAATTGACTCGCGTACTATTCTCGACCAGGGGGGCGCGGAGTCGCTGCTGGGTATGGGGGACATGCTTTACTCTGGCCCGAACTCTACTTCTCCGGTGCGTGTTCACGGCGCATTTGTTCGCGACCAGGAAGTTCACGCCGTGGTGCAGGACTGGAAAGCGCGCGGTCGTCCGCAATATGTTGATGGCATTACCTCCGACAGCGAAAGCGAAGGCGGCGGTGGTGGCCTGGACGGCGGCGAGGAGCTGGATCCGTTATTCGACCAGGCGGTTAACTTCGTCACCGAAAAACGTAAAGCCTCTATCTCGGGTGTGCAGCGTCAGTTCCGCATCGGCTACAACCGCGCAGCGCGCATCATCGAGCAGATGGAAGCGCAGGGCATTGTGAGCGAGCAGGGGCACAACGGTAACCGTGAGGTGCTGGCACCGCCGCCGTTTGATTAACCTTCAGTGATTGCAAAGAAGGGTAAATGAGCCAAAATTAAGCATTTTCTTCTGTCGCCTGCCTTCGGGCAGGTACACAATAGAGGGCAGAACCCCATATCGGGATGACGTATTTTAAGGAATAACAATGAAAAAAATCGCAATCGCCTGTGCATTACTCACCAGTTTTGTCGCCAGTAGCGTCTGGGCTGATGCAGCCAGCGACCTTAAAAGCCGACTGGATAAAGTGAGCAGTTTCCACGCCAGCTTCACGCAAAAAGTGACTGACGGCAGTGGCAATGCGGTGCAGGAAGGTCAGGGGGATTTGTGGGTAAAACGCCCGAATCTGTTTAACTGGCATATGACTCAGCCGGATGAGAGCATCCTGGTTTCTGACGGTAAGACCTTGTGGTTCTACAACCCGTTTGTCGAGCAGGCTACTGCGACCTGGCTGAAAGACGCGACCAGCAATACGCCTTTCATGCTGATTGCGCGTAACCAGTCCAGCGACTGGCAGCAGTACAATATCAAACAGAATGGTGATGAGTTTGTTCTGACGCCGAAAGGCAGCAATGGCAACCTGAAACAGTTCACCATCAACGTGAGCACCAACGGAACCATTAATCAGTTTGGTGCGGTTGAGCAGGACGACCAGCGTAGCAGCTACCAGCTCAAGACCCAGCAAAACGGCGCGGTTGACGCGTCTAAATTCACCTTTACCCCGCCGCAGGGCGTAACGGTGGACGATCAGCGCAACAAGTAAGAGGCATGAGTGAGCAATCTGTCGCTCGATTTTTCTGAGAATGCGTTTCAACCTCTGGCCGCTCGTATGCGGCCAGAAAATTTAGCGCAGTACATCGGCCAGCAACACCTGCTGGCTGCGGGGAAACCCTTGCCGCGTGCCATTGAGGCCGGGCATCTGCACTCCATGATCCTCTGGGGGCCACCCGGTACAGGCAAAACCACGCTCGCAGAAGTTATCGCCCGCTATGCTAACGCGGATGTCGAGCGCATCTCGGCGGTCACGTCCGGCGTGAAGGAGATCCGCGAGGCGATTGAACGTGCGCGGCAAAACCGCAATGCCGGGCGACGTACCATTCTCTTTGTCGACGAAGTTCACCGTTTCAATAAAAGCCAGCAGGATGCTTTCCTGCCGCACATTGAAGACGGCACCATTTTCTTCATCGGTGCCACCACCGAAAACCCGTCGTTTGAACTCAATTCCGCGCTGCTTTCCCGCGCACGTGTTTACCTGCTCAAATCCCTGACCGTGGAGGATATTGAACAGGTTCTCACGCAGGCGATGGACGATAATGCGCGCGGCTACGGCGGGCAGGATATCGTTCTGCCTGACGACACGCGCCGGGCGATCGCTGAGCTGGTTAACGGCGACGCCCGGCGGGCACTCAATACGCTGGAAATGATGGCCGATATGGCCGAAGTGGATGCGTCCGGCAAGCGGGTACTGAAACCGGCGTTGCTCACCGAGATCGCCGGGGAGCGCAGCGCGCGTTTCGACAATAAAGGCGATCGGTTTTACGATCTGATTTCGGCACTGCATAAGTCGGTGCGCGGCAGCGCGCCCGATGCGGCGCTTTACTGGTATGCCCGCATTATCACCGCCGGTGGCGATCCGCTGTATGTGGCCCGTCGCTGCCTGGCGATTGCCTCTGAAGATGTCGGGAATGCCGACCCGCGCGCCATGCAGGTGGCTATTTCGGCCTGGGACTGCTTTACCCGCGTCGGGCCTGCTGAAGGCGAGCGTGCTATCGCTCAGGCGATTGTTTATCTGGCCTGCGCACCGAAAAGTAACGCTGTCTATACCGCCTTTAAAGCGGCCATGTCCGACGCTCGTGAACGTCCGGATTATGACGTGCCGGTTCATCTGCGCAATGCGCCGACCAAACTGATGAAAGAGATGGGGTATGGGCAGGAGTATCGCTACGCCCACGACGAACCCAATGCCTACGCCGCCGGGGAGGAATATTTCCCGCAGGAGATGGCACAAACCCGCTATTATCACCCCACAAACAGAGGTCTTGAAGGCAAGATTGGCGAAAAGCTCGCCTGGCTCGCCGGACAGGATCAAAATAGCCCTATAAAACGCTACCGTTAGTGCGATCGTTGCGGTAATGTTGGCAATGTATCCCTGTGGCCGCAGGCTGTGGTCACATTTTCCTATTTTAATTCGATAAGCACAGGATAAGCATGCTCGATCCCAATCTGCTGCGTAATGAGCCAGACGCAGTCGCTGAAAAACTGGCACGCCGGGGCTTTAAGCTGGATGTAGATAAGCTGCGCGCTCTTGAAGAGCGTCGTAAAGTTCTGCAGGTACAAACTGAAAATCTGCAGGCAGAGCGTAATTCTCGATCGAAATCCATCGGCCAGGCGAAAGCGCGCGGGGAAGACATTGAGCCATTACGCCTGGAAGTGAACAAACTGGGTGAAGAGCTGGATCAGGCGAAAGCGGAGCTGGACGTGCTTCAGGCCGAGATCCGTGATATCGCGCTGGCGATCCCGAACATTCCTGACGATAGCGTACCTGTCGGTAAAGATGAAAACGACAACGTTGAAGTGAAACGCTGGGGCACGCCTCGCGAGTTCGATTTCGAGGTTCGCGATCATGTGACCCTGGGCGAAATGCATGCCGGCCTGGACTTTGCGGCCGCAGTTAAGCTGACCGGTTCTCGCTTCGTTGTGATGAAAGGCCAGATTGCTCATCTGCATCGCGCTCTGGCGCAGTTTATGTTGGATCTGCACACCGAGCAGCACGGTTACAGCGAAACCTACGTCCCGTATCTGGTTAACCACGATACGCTGTACGGTACTGGCCAGCTGCCAAAATTTGCCGGCGATCTGTTCCACACCCGTCCGCTGGATGAGGAAGCTGACAGCAGCAACTACGCGCTGATCCCAACTGCGGAAGTGCCGCTGACTAACCTCGTGCGTGATGAGATCATCGACGAAGACGACCTGCCAATCAAACTGACAGCACACTCACCGTGCTTCCGTTCTGAAGCGGGTTCTTACGGTCGCGACACCCGTGGTCTGATCCGTATGCACCAGTTCGACAAAGTAGAGATGGTGCAGATTGTCCGCCCGGAAGAGTCGATGGACGCGCTGGAAGAGATGACCGGCCACGCTGAGAAAGTGCTGGAGCTGCTGGGTCTGCCGTACCGTCGTATGGCGCTGTGCACCGGTGATATGGGCTTTGGTGCCTGCAAAACCTTCGACCTGGAAGTCTGGGTTCCTGCGCAGAATACCTACCGTGAAATCTCCTCCTGCTCTAACGTCTGGGATTTCCAGGCGCGTCGTATGCAGGCACGTTGCCGCAGCAAGTCTGACAAGAAAACTCGTCTGGTGCATACCCTGAACGGTTCTGGTCTGGCTGTCGGTCGTACACTGGTTGCCGTGCTGGAAAACTATCAGCAGGCGGACGGTCGTATTGAGATCCCTGAAGTGCTGCGTCCGTACATGAAAGGCCAGCAGTACATCGGTTAATGATTTGACGTGAAACAAAAAAGCGCCTCAGGGCGCTTTTTTTATACCTTAGAATTGATACGACGCAATAACCCCTCCCTCCAAAGTAGTAATACTCCTCCGAATGAAAGTCAGCATAAAAAACCAATAACGAAGTTATTCGTTATATATAAAACTATATAGCGGCATATGCCGCCTCTCTTTTCTTTGTGAGCAACCAAAGTGAGTCTCTATGAAAATCAAAGCGCCTGAAGCGTTAATGGCTGCCGAGGTCACTCGCCGTGGGTTGATGAAAACCACGGCAATTGGTGGTCTGGCCGTTGCCAGCAGCGCCTTTACGCTCCCTTTTTCTCGTCTGGCGTCGGCGGCGGATGCACTGTCCCCGACCACCCCGGAAAAAGTGGTGTGGAGTGCCTGTACCGTAAACTGCGGTAGCCGTTGTCCACTGCGTATGCATGTGGTGGATGGTGAGATTAAATATGTCGAAACCGATAATACCGGGGACGATAACTACGAGGGGTTACATCAGGTCCGCGCCTGCCTGCGCGGCCGTTCAATGCGTCGTCGCGTTTATAACCCGGACCGCCTGAAGTACCCGATGAAACGCGTTGGCAAGCGTGGAGAAGGGAAGTTCGAGCGCATTAGCTGGGATGAAGCCTACGACATCATCGCGACGAACATGCAGCGTCTGATCAAAGACTACGGCAACGAATCCATCTATCTGAACTATGGCACCGGGACGCTCGGCGGCACGCTGACCCGCTCCTGGCCACCGGGGAAAACGCTGGTGGCCCGTCTGATGAACTGCTGCGGCGGTTATCTGAACCATTATGGCGACTACTCTTCGGCGCAGATTGCCGCCGGTCTGAACTACACCTACGGTGGCTGGGCAGACGGTAACAGCCCGTCTGATATCGAAAACAGTAAGCTGGTGGTGCTGTTCGGCAACAACCCGGGTGAAACGCGCATGAGCGGTGGCGGGGTAACGTACTACCTCGAACAGGCGCGCGCCAAATCGAATGCCCGCATGATTATTATCGACCCGCGCTATACCGACACCGGAGTAGGGCGTGAAGATGAGTGGATCCCGATTCGTCCTGGCACCGATGCTGCGCTGGTCTCCGCGCTGGCGTGGGTGATGATCACTGAAAATCTGGTCGATCAGCCGTTCCTCGATAAATACTGCGTCGGTTATGACGAGAAAACATTGCCAGCCAGCGCGCCGGCTAATGGCCACTATAAGGCCTATATTCTCGGTCAGGGCAGCGACGGTATTGCCAAAACGCCGGAATGGGCGTCCACCATCACGGGAATTCCGGTAGACCGTATTGTTCAACTGGCACGCGAGATTGGCTCGGCTAAACCGGCCTATATTAGTCAGGGCTGGGGTCCACAGCGTCATGCGAACGGTGAAATTGCCACCCGTGCCATTTCGATGCTCGCCATTCTGACGGGTAACGTAGGCATTCATGGCGGTAACACCGGTGCGCGTGAAGGCTCCTATGAAGTGCCGTTTGAACGTATGCCGACGCTGGAAAACCCGGTTCAGACCAGTATCTCCATGTTTATGTGGACTGATGCCATTGAACGCGGCCCGGAAATGACTGCGCTGCGTGACGGCGTGCGGGGTAAGGACAAACTGGATGTCCCGATCAAGATGATCTGGAACTACGCCGGAAACTGTCTCATCAACCAGCACTCTGAAATTAACCGCACCCATGAAATCCTGCAGGATGACAAGAAGTGCGAGATGATTGTGGTGATCGACTGCCACATGACATCTTCGGCAAAATATGCCGATATTATTCTCCCGGACTGCACGGCCTCTGAGCAGATGGATTTCGCGCTGGATGCCTCCTGCGGCAACATGTCCTACGTCATCTTTACCGATCAGGCCATTAAACCTCGCTTTGAGTGCAAAACCATCTATGAGATGACCTCTGAGCTGGCGAAACGTCTTGGCGTTGAGCAGCAATTTACCGAGGGGCGCACGCAGGAAGGCTGGATGCGCCATCTGCATGAACTCTCCCGTAAAGCGATCCCTGACCTCCCGGATTTCGATACCTTCCGTGAGCAGGGGATGTACAAACAGCGTGATCCGGAAGGCCACCACGTGGCGTACAAAGCTTTCCGTGACGATCCGCAGGCCAATCCGCTGACCACGCCATCGGGCAAAATTGAAATTTATTCAGAAGAGCTGGCAAAAATTGCCTCTACCTGGGAGTTGCCGGAAGGGGATGTTATCGATCCGCTGCCGATCTACACGCCGGGCTTTGAAAACTACAACGATCCGCTGACCGCGAAATTCCCGCTGCAGTTGACCGGCTTCCACTACAAAGCGCGTGTTCACTCCACCTATGGCAACGTCGACGTACTAAAAGCTGCCTGCCGTCAGGAGATGTGGATTAACCCGATGGATGCCAAAGCCCGTGGGATCAGCAATGGCGACCGCGTGCGCATCTTTAACGGTCGCGGTGAGGTACACATTGAAGCCAAGGTGACTCCGCGCATGATGCCTGGCGTTGTCGCGCTGGGGGAAGGGGCCTGGTATAGCCCGGATGCGAATCGCATCGACCAGGCAGGCAGTATTAACGTACTGACCACGCAGCGTCCGTCGCCACTGGCGAAGGGCAACCCGTCCCACACGAACCTTGTTCAGGTTGAAAAGGTGTAAGGAGTAACCGATGACAACCCAGTATGGATTTTTTATTGATTCCAGCCGCTGCACCGGGTGCAAAACCTGCGAGCTCGCCTGCAAGGATTACAAAGATTTAACCCCGGACGTCAGCTTCCGCCGTATTTATGAATACGCGGGCGGTGACTGGCAGGAAGACAACGGTGTCTGGCACCAGAACGTGTTTGCCTACTACCTGTCGATTGCCTGCAACCACTGCGAAGACCCGGCCTGCACCAAGGTCTGCCCGAGCGGGGCGATGCACAAGCGTGACGACGGGTTCGTGGTGGTGGATGAAGATGTCTGCATCGGCTGTCGCTACTGCCACATGGCCTGTCCGTACGGTGCCCCGCAGTACAACGCCGCCAAAGGGCATATGACCAAGTGCGACGGCTGCCACACCCGCGTGGCAGACGGCAAAAAGCCGATCTGCGTGGAGTCCTGCCCGCTGCGTGCGCTGGACTTCGGTCCCATCGACGAACTGCGTAAAAAACATGGTCAGCTGGCGGCCGTCGCGCCGCTGCCGTCCGCGCACTTCACGAAGCCGAGCATCGTGATTAAACCTAACGCCAACAGCCGCCCGACAGGGGATACCACCGGCTACCTGGCAAACCCGAAGGAGGTGTGAGATGGGAAGTGGATGGCATGAATGGCCGCTGATGATCTTCACGGTCTTTGGGCAGTGTGTGGCGGGCGGTTTTATTGTCCTCGCGCTGGCGCTGCTGAAAGGGAATCTCACTGCTGAGCAACAACAACGTTTAGTGTTGAGTATGTTTGGCCTGTGGGTGCTGATGGGAATTGGCTTTATTGCCTCTACGCTGCACCTCGGCTCGCCAATGCGCGCGTTCAACTCCCTGAACCGGGTGGGGGCGTCGTCACTCAGTAATGAAATCGCCAGCGGGGCGATCTTCTTTGCTGTGGGTGGGCTGGGTTGGCTGCTGGCAGCACTGAAGAAATTGCCGGCAGGGCTGCGCAGCGTGTGGTTGATTGTCACGATGGTGCTGGGCGTGGTGTTTGTGTGGATGATGGTGCGGGTTTATAACACCATCGACACCGTGCCGACCTGGTACAGCATCTGGACGCCGATGAGCTTCTTCCTGACGCTGTTTATTGGTGGGCCGCTTCTTGGCTTCATGCTGCTGCGCGTCGCGGGTGTTGACGGTTGGGCGATGCGTTTGCTGCCTGTCGTTTCACTGCTGGCGCTGGTAGTGAGCGCAGTCGTCACCCTGATGCAGGGCGCGGAGCTGGCAACCATTCACAGCTCTGTTCAGCAGGCGTCTGCCCTGGTACCGGCATACGGCTCGCTGATGGCCTGGCGCGTGGTACTGCTGGTGGCGGCACTGGTGTGCTGGATTGTGCCTCAGCTTAAGGGGTATCAACCCGCGCTGCCGCTCCTGTCACTGGCTTTTGTGCTGGTCCTCGCAGGTGAACTGATCGGCCGCGGTGTGTTCTACGGTTTGCATATGACCGTAGGTATGGCCGTCGCTAGTTAACGTTGCAGTGGGTGAGATAAAGCCGGGACGGAGCGCCCGGCTTTTTTTATTTTAATCATGAAATTTTTCGACTGACGTTTTGTTTTCACTTCAGGCATTAATAAATAAAAACAGATACATAATTAATATCTATAGCAGGCGTTGCATTAGCAGGATAAGTTTTTTAAATCGACAGGGAACATATCGTGCGTGGCGGTGAAACCAGTGGATTGACTTTGTTTTTGCCAGTGGCATGATGCGCACGAAATCTGAACTTCCTCACGGTTTTTAATCCATGACCATCTATACCCGGCCAGTGCTTTTATTGCTCTGTGGCCTGCTTCTGCTGACCCTGGCGATCGCAGTGTTAAATACGCTCGTCCCGCTGTGGCTCGCCCATGAAAACTTACCGACCTGGCAGGTGGGTATGGTCAGCTCGTCCTTTTTTACCGGTAACCTGCTGGGTACGCTGGTTACAGGAAGCCTGATTAAACGCTTTGGTTTTAACCGCAGCTATTATCTGGCCTCGCTGCTCTTCGCTGTCGGATGTGCCGGGCTGGGCCTGATGGTGGGCTTCTGGAGCTGGATGGTATGGCGCTTTATCGCCGGAGTGGGTTGCGCGATGATTTGGGTGGTGGTTGAAAGCGCGCTGATGTGCAGCGGCACGTCACGTAACCGCGGACGCCTGCTGGCAGCCTATATGATGGTTTATTACATCGGTACCGTGCTTGGTCAACTGATGGTGAGCAAACTGCCAACCGACCTGATGAGCGTTCTGCCGTGGGTGACGGGAATGGTGCTGGCAGCAATCCTGCCGCTGCTCTTTACGCGCATTGTGAACCAGAACAGCGAACACCAGGAAGCAACCCACGTCTGGCCAATGCTGAGACTGCGTCAGGCGCGTCTTGGCGTTAACGGCTGTATTATCTCCGGAATTGTGCTTGGTTCACTGTATGGCCTGATGCCGCTTTATCTGAACCATCAGGGCGTCAGCGATTCCGGGATCGGTTTCTGGATGGCGGTGATGGTGAGTGCGGGGATTGTCGGTCAGTGGCCGATTGGACGCCTGGCCGATCGCTTTGGTCGCCTGTTGGTGCTGCGTGTTCAGGTTTTCGTGGTGATCATGGGTTGTCTCGCCATGCTCAGCAATGCGGCGATGGCGCCTGCGCTGTTTATTCTGGGTGCCGCAGGTTTTACGCTCTATCCGGTCGCGATGGCCTGGGCCTGTGAGAAAGTTGAACATCACCAGTTAGTGGCAATGAATCAGGCGTTGTTACTGAGCTATACCATCGGCAGCCTGCTGGGACCGACCTTTACCGCGATGCTGATGCAGAATTACTCCGACAATTTGCTGTTTATTATGATTGCCAGCGTATCGTTTATTTACCTCTTAATGCTGCTGCGCAAAGTGGGAGAACACCCGACGCCTGTGGCGCATGCCTGATTAATAAAAAGCCAGTCGATGACTGGCTTTTTTGTCCCCATCACATATAAGACTTTTACGTATTGTTTGTTTATTGCACCAGGCGATAATTCAGGTGAGTTATATCACTAAAAGGCAACAATCATGTCTACTCGTCGTTTTACCACTACCGCTCTGGCAGTAGTGTTGTCTTTAACGTTTGCTGCAGCTCCGGTCATGGCTAACCCGGGTAACGGGAATGGCAGTGGTCACGGGAACAGTGGCGGACAAGGTAATGGCGGCAGTCACGGCAATTCCGGTAGTCATGGCAACGGAAATTCCGGTACCCACGGTAATAAACAAAATAACGGTCAGGAAAATCCAGGTAAATCGAATAAAAGCGTCAGTGACGATGTCGACGCCCGTGTGAGCTTCGATCATGCCCGTCACCTGGCACTCAATTACGGCTTAACAGGTTATGAGTCACTGCCTCCGGGTATTGCGAAAAACCTCGCACGCGGTAAACCGCTCCCTCCGGGCATTGCGAAGAAAACCGTGCCGGCTTCTATGCTGGGCCAGCTTCCTTCCTATCCTGGTTATGAATGGCGTGTCGTCGGTGACGATCTGGTCTTAATTGCGCTGAGTACTGCGGTTGTGACCACCATTATTAATGGCGTCTTCAGATAATATAAAAAAGGCCCGGTTCTCACCGGGCCTTTTCTTAATACATTACCTTGTGGCCGTACTGTTCAAGAATACCTTTCACGCGTTCCATCGTCTCTTTCTTCGGCGGCTTAACGCCATCGAGTTTATATTCTTCGCCCATGGCGACCCACTTGTGTTTACCCAGTTCGTGGTAGGGCAGAAGCTCAATTTTCTCAACGTTGCCCATATCGCGGGTAAATTCTCCCAGCCGATGCGCGGAATCGTCATCATCTGACCAGCCAGGTACAACAACATAGCGGATCCAGGTTTTGATGCCTTTCCCGGAGATGTATTTGGCGAACTCTAGCGTACGGTGGTTGGAAACACCCACCAGATTCTGGTGGATCTCATCGTTCATCTGTTTGAGATCGAGCATCACCAGGTCGGTGACGTCGAGCAGTTCATCAATGACCGGATCGTAGCGGCGGACAAAACCGTTTGTATCGAGACAGGTATGAATGCCTTCTTTGCGGCAGGCGCGGAACCAGTCGCGCACGAATTCGGCCTGCAGAATGGCTTCACCGCCGGAAGCGGTTACGCCGCCGCCCGATGCGTTCATAAAGTGACGATAGGTCACCACCTCTTTCATCAGTTCTTCGACGGTCACTTCTTTGCCGCCGTGTGTATCCCAGGTGTCACGGTTATGGCAGTACAGGCAGCGCATCAGGCAGCCCTGGAAAAAGGTGATAAAGCGGATACCCGGGCCATCGACAGTGCCACAGGATTCAAAGGAGTGAATGCGACCAATAATTGACATTGCGGTGATATCTCCAGCATCGGCCCGTCCGGGGCCTGTGTATGCACAGCTCAAAACCGGCTGTGTTTAAGTCTGTTTTGGCTGTTATCCATAGAGTATAGATAGCGGACAAAAGAGACTGTGATGGAGAGAGTGTTAAAAAGGCCCCACGTATGTGGAGCCTTTATTGTACGCCTTTTAACGCGTGATTTCAGTCAATTCCACTTACATGGACTGAGTGAAAGTACGGGTGATAACGTCCTGCTGCTGTTCTTTCGTCAGGGAGTTAAAACGTACTGCGTAGCCGGATACACGGATGGTCAGCTGAGGATATTTCTCAGGGTGTTCCATCGCATCAAGCAGCATTTCACGGTTCATTACGTTCACGTTCAGGTGCTGACCACCTTCAATGGACGCTTCGTGGTGGAAGTAACCATCCATCAGACCCGCGAGGTTAGTTTTACGTACTTCGTCGTCTTTACCCAGCGCATTTGGCACGATAGAGAAGGTGTAAGAGATACCATCTTTCGCGTAAGCAAACGGCAGTTTAGCGACGGAGGTCAGAGAGGCAACAGCACCTTTCTGGTCACGACCGTGCATTGGGTTAGCACCTGGGCCGAATGGCGCACCTGCGCGACGACCGTCTGGGGTGTTACCGGTTTTCTTACCATACACAACGTTAGACGTGATGGTCAGAACAGACTGAGTCGGGATAGCGTTACGGTAAGTGGTCAGTTTCTGAATTTTCTTCATGAAACGTTCAACCAGGTCAACCGCCATGTCATCAACGCGAGAGTCGTTGTTACCAAACTGCGGATATTCGCCTTCGATTTCGAAATCAACAGCCAGACCGTCTTCGTCACGAATTGGTTTAACTTTCGCATATTTGATTGCAGACAGGGAGTCAGCCGCAACGGACAGACCTGCGATACCACACGCCATGGTGCGGATAACGTCACGGTCGTGCAGCGCCATCAGAGAGGCTTCGTAGCTGTACTTGTCGTGCATGTAGTGGATAACGTTCAGGGCAGTGACGTACTGTTTAGCCAGCCAGTCCATGAAGTGATCCATACGCTCCATGACTTCATCGAAGTTCAGAACGTCGCCTTTGATTGGTTCAGACTTAGGACCAACCTGCATTTTCAGTTTTTCATCAACGCCGCCGTTGATTGCGTACAGCATGGTTTTCGCCAGGTTTGCACGCGCACCGAAGAACTGCATTTGTTTACCAACAACCATTGGGCTTACGCAGCATGCGATAGCGTAGTCATCGTTGTTGAAGTCCGGACGCATCAGGTCATCGTTCTCGTACTGCAGAGAAGAGGTGTCGATGGACACTTTAGCGGCGAATTTCTTAAAGTTCAGAGGCAGTTTTTCAGACCACAGAACGGTGATGTTCGGCTCCGGAGAAGGACCCATGGTGTACAGGGTGTTCAGGAAGCGGAAGCTGTTTTTGGTAACCAGAGTACGGCCATCAACACCCATACCACCGATAGATTCCGTTGCCCAGATTGGGTCACCAGAGAACAGCTCATCGTATTCAGGGGTACGCAGGAAGCGAACCATACGCAGTTTCATGACCAGGTGGTCAATCATTTCCTGAGCGTCTTGCTCGGTGATTTTGCCCGCTTTCATATCACGTTCGATGTAAGCATCCAGGAAGGTGGATACACGACCGAAGGACATTGCTGCACCGTTCTGAGACTTAACTGCAGCCAGGTAGCCGAAGTAGGTCCACTGGATAGCTTCCTGAGCGTTGGTTGCAGGACCAGAGATATCGCAGCCATATTTAGCCGCCATTTCTTTGATCTGACCCAGCGCGCGATGCTGTTCAGCGATTTCTTCACGCAGACGAATAGTCGCTTCCAGGTTTACACCGTTTTCCAGATCAGACTGCAGGGAAACAAACTGCGCGTATTTGTCTTTCATCAGGAAGTCGATACCGTACAGCGCAACGCGACGGTAGTCACCGATGATACGGCCACGGCCATAGGCATCTGGCAGACCAGTCAGAACGCCAGATTTACGGCAGTTCAGAATGTCTTTGGTGTAAACATCGAATACACCCTGGTTGTGGGTTTTGCGGTATTCGGTGAAGATTTTTTTCAGCATTGGGTCCAGCTCGCGGTTATACGCTTTGCAGGAACCTTCAACCATTTTGATACCACCGAACGGGATGATCGCACGTTTCAGTGGTGCTTCAGTCTGCAGACCAACGATTTTCTCAAGGGCTTTGTTAATGTAGCCAGCATCGTGAGAAGTGATGGTAGAAGCAACGGAGGTGTCAAAATCAACTGGCGCGTGAGTGCGGTTTTCCAGTTTTACGCCTTCCATTACGCTGTCCCACAGCTTGGTGGTCGCGTCAGTTGCACCAGCCAGGAAGGATTCGTCACCTTCATACGGGGTATAGTTTTTCTGAATGAAGTCACGTACGTTTACTTCATTCTGCCAGTCACCTTTCGCAAAACCTTCCCAGGCTGTGGCTAACTTTTCATTAAGCTCGGACATGTAACACCTACCTTCTTAAGTGGATTTTTTATTTACTGCCTGAGATAACCATCAATGATGGTCGTCGCCACGCAGGTAAATGACCCAGTATGTCAACCCAACTAACAGACCCCCACCGATAATGTTCCCGATAGTGACAGGGATCAGGTTATCAGTAATGAAATTCATAATAGTCAGGTGAGAGAAACTTTCCGGGGTTGAACCAACAGCAGTCCAGAACTCCGGGCTTGCAAAGTTGCGGATTACAATTCCCATGGGGATCATAAACATGTTCGCAATACTGTGCTCGAAGCCGCTGGCAACAAACATCGCAACCGGCAGAACCATAATCATGGCTTTATCCATCAGGCTACGACCCGAGTAGCTCATCCAGACAGCCAGGCAGACCATCAGGTTAGCGAGGATGCCGAGAGCAACGGCTTCGATAAATGTGTGGTGCATTTTGTGGTCTGCGGTCTGCAGGACGTTGAGTCCCCAGCCACCGTTGGCGGTCATATACTCGCCAGAGAGCCACATCAACAGAACAAAGAGCAGACAGCCAATCAGGTTGCCAACATAGACATTAAGCCAGTTGCGCGCCAGTTGACCCCAGGTAATTCTTCCGCTGGCTTTTGCCACGACAATCAACACTGTAGAAGTGAAGAGGTCGGCGCCGCAGATGACGCAAAGAATCAGTCCCAGTGAGAAGCAAATACCGCCAATCAGTTTCGCCATGCCGAAAGGCATCGCGGCAGTACCGGTGGTGGCTGTGATGTAGAAGACAAACGCGATAGAGATGAACACACCAGCCGTGATCGCCAGATAGAACGTCTTCATCGGGTGTTTCGTTGCTTTATAGACACCCGCTTCTTCGGCAACTTTGGCCATAGCAGCTGGGAGTAAAAGATCAAAAGGGTTGTCAGCTTTCACACTAACTCTCTCTTTATTAAGTCGGCGACGAGATACTAACAAAGCATTATAGAAGAGAAATTGATATAGATCATATCTCGCCTGGCTTATAGGCCCGCAATGTGTATGGATTTACAGCAAAAGCGGAGTAAGTATTTGATTATCCGTATAAAAATAAATTTTAAAAGTTATGAAAAGAGTTGAATTATTTCTTTCGGCCACCTCTGCAACAGTTAATTAATATGGAGTAATTACCATAAAAAGTAACAGTAAAGCCCAAGTAAATATTATTATATTTACCCATATTTAACTTTATTATTACAATCAACAGTCATTGCCGAAAAAAATAAAAAACGGGGCAATGAAATTGCCCCGTAATATAGCCCAGACGATTGAATACGCCTACAGCTGATAATGTTATATGCGCTTATTTTGACCAGTAAGCGGATTTCGCCTTCTGCAATTTTTCATACGCTTTCAGCAGAGACTGATGTGCCGGGAAGGCTTTCAGGTCGCTATCCACAGCCTGAAGACCGTAGAACGGCGCTTCACCGCTCAGTGCTGCGCTGGCGGCTTCAACGGCGTCAGCACCGTACATGCGAACAAACGCATTCAGGTATTGCAGCGGCTGACGATCTTCTTCCTGCGCGAGAAGCAGCAGGGTTTGCAGGCAGCGATAGTAGTTAGTGCGCTCGGCAGAGAAGACAGACTGGTTAAACTCCATAGTCCACTCGGTCCAGGCCAGAGCCTGATCCAGATCGCCACCAGCCAGTGCCAGCATTGCTTTCAGCTCACCAATACGCAGGGTATACCAGCCGTTATCTTTACCGGTCGCCAGACCCAGCAGCTCGCGTACGCGGGTGAAGTCATCATGGCCTTCTTCGTCCAGTTGCGCGATCAGGTTCAGGTAATCTTCTTTTTCCCATTCGCTGCCCGGCAACGCCAGCAGGGTTTCACGCAGGTGCGCGCCCATGCTGTTGTTCGCCAGCCACAGATCTTCTGCCGGATAGATGTCGGACATGCCCGGCACCAGAATGCGGCAGGCGTACACGCCAAGGTGTTCGTAGTCAGCGATGTAGACTTCTTTATCTTCCGCCTTAAAGATAGCCATCAGCGTGGCGAACTCTTCTTCGGTGGTACCTGCAAAGCTCCAGTCGACGAACGGATAGTCCGCGTCCTGCTTAAACAGATCCCAGGAGATCAAACCGCTGGAGTCGATGAAGTGGGTTTCAAGGTTGGTATGCTCGGCCACTTCTTCATCGTCAAAGGTCGGTGGCGTAAACACGTCCAGATCTTTCAGGCCACGGCCCTGCAGTAATTCGGTGACGGTACGCTCCAGCGCCACGCCAAAGTCAGGGTGCGCGCCGAAAGAGGCGAAGCAGGTTCCGTTTTCAGGGTTAAACAGCACCACACAGATAACCGGGTATTTACCGCCCAGTGAGCCGTCATAGGCAAAGATTGGGAAACCTTCCGCTTCCAGCCTGGCGATGGATTCCACCACGCCCGGGTAGCGCGCCAGCACGTCAGCCGGAATTTCAGGCAGGCTGATGGATTCGGCAATGATGCGGTTTTTAATGTGGCGTTCGAAGACTTCAGACAGCCCCTGTACGCGCGCTTCATTACGGGTATTACCGGCAGACATACCGTTGGACACGTACAGGTTGCCAACGATGTTCATCGGGATATAGACGGTCTGCTCATCAGACTGACGCGTGAACGGCAGGGCGCAGATACCACGATCCTCATTGCCGGACTGCAGATCGATCAGCATGCTGGCGGTCAGTTCGTTTTCCGGATCGTAGAACGCACGCAGACGCGCGTCGAGAATGCCTTCCGGCAGCGCGTCGTCTTCAGGCAGCGGGAACCATTTTTCGTTCGGATAGTGCACGAACGGGCCGTTGGCGATGGTTTCACCCAGCCAGAAATCGGCGAAGAAATAGTTGGTCGACAGACGTTCAAAATACTCACCCAGCGCAGAGGCCAGTGCCGCTTTTTTTGTCGCGCCTTTACCATTGGTAAAGCACAGGGCACACTCTTTATCGCGAATATGCACGGACCAGACATGAGGCACCGGGTTGAGCCAGGAGGCTTCTTCGATATTAAAGCCCAGGTCGGTCAGTTTCTGCTGGAAGCGAGCGATGGAATCTTCCAGAGCGGCGTCTTTGCCGGGGATAAACGTTTGAGTCATGGCGTTCACTTTTATCGTACGTAAAGCGCGCAATGATACGGGTTTTGCGTGACAGGTGCTATCTTCGGCGAAAATAAAAGACTCGACTATGCTTACAGACAGTAACTTACTGTTAAGGCATAGAAAAATGAAAGCATTTGATCTCCAGCGGATGGCGTTTGATAAAGTTCCTCCCGAATTTTTGGGCGAAGTGGCCCTGCGCAGCCTGTATACCTTTGTATTGGTCTTCCTGTTTCTCAAAATCACCGGGCGGCGTGGCGTCCGGCAGATGTCCCTCTTTGAGGTGCTGATTATTCTGACGCTGGGTTCAGCGGCGGGGGATGTCGCCTTTTACGACGATGTGCCGATGGTGCCGGTTTTTATCGTTTTTGTCTCACTGGCGCTACTTTACCGGCTTGTCATGTGGCTGATGTCGAAAAGTGAAAAGCTGGAAGATCTTCTCGAAGGGAAGCCGGTGGTTATTGTCGAGAACGGGCGGCTGGCATGGGAAAATGTACAGAGTGCCAACATGACCGAGTTCGAGTTTTTTATGGAACTGCGTCTGAATAGCGTTGAACAACTCGGGCAGGTGCGGCTGGCAATCATGGAAACGAACGGACAAATCAGCGTCTATTACTATGCTGACGACGAGGTGAAGCCGGGGCTCTGTATTCTGCCGGATATGCTTATTGAGCGTTTCACGACCGTGCCTGAGTCAGGCGAATATGCCTGTATAAGATGTAGCCATGTTGTGGCGATGCAGCCGGGCGATCATCAATTATGTCCCCGCTGTACAAATCCGGAATGGACGAAGGTTAGCCGGGCCAAACGCCTTACCTGACAGCCATATTGTCGGTTTTGCCGCAGAGAGGTGGCAGATTGTATTGTGTGACGCGGGACACATTTCACCGGTCATAAGTTTTAGACATTGCGGCGCGTGTCACTGAATGATAAAACCGATATCCACAGTTATAACTTATTGCTTTTAGCGTGGTGAGGGGAAATGGCTCAAGTCTTTAATTTCAGTTCAGGTCCGGCGATGTTGCCGGCAGACGTGCTTAAACAGGCTCAACAGGAACTTTGTGACTGGAACGGTCTGGGTACGTCGGTGATGGAAATCAGCCACCGTGGTAAAGAGTTTATTCAGGTGGCGGAAGAGGCAGAAAAGGATTTTCGCGATCTGCTGAACATTCCCTCAAACTACAAAGTTTTGTTCTGCCACGGCGGTGGCCGCGGTCAGTTTGCTGGCGTCCCGCTGAATATCCTCGGCGACAAAACCACGGCAGACTACGTTGATGCGGGTTACTGGGCGGCAAGTGCGGTTAAAGAAGCCAAAAAGTACTGCTCGCCAAATGTTATCGACGCCAAAATTACCGTTGATGGCCTGCGTGCCGTGAAGCCGATGAGCGAGTGGCAGCTCTCTGATAACGCTGCGTATCTGCACTATTGCCCAAATGAAACCATCGACGGGATTGCCATCGACGAGACCCCGAACTTCGGTAAAGACGTGGTGGTTGCAGCCGATTTCTCCTCTACCATTTTGTCCGCGCCAATTGACGTCAGCCGCTACGGTGTTATCTATGCGGGTGCGCAGAAAAATATCGGCCCGGCGGGTTTGACGATCGTCATCGTGCGCGAAGATTTGCTGGGTAAAGCCCATCAGTCTTGCCCGTCTATTCTGGATTATACGGTCCTCAACGATAACGACTCCATGTTCAACACTCCCCCTACGTTTGCCTGGTACCTCTCTGGACTGGTCTTTAAATGGCTCAAGCAAAACGGCGGCGTGGCGCAGATGGACAAAATCAATCAGCAGAAAGCCGACCTGCTGTATAGCGTGATCGATAAGAGCGATTTCTACCGTAACGATGTCGCGAAAGCTAACCGTTCTCGTATGAATGTGCCGTTCCAGCTGGCGGACAGCAACCTGGATAAAGTCTTCCTTGAAGAGTCCTTCGCTGCAGGCCTGCATGCGCTGAAAGGCCACCGTGTTGTAGGCGGTATGCGTGCCTCTATCTATAACGCGATGCCGCTGGAAGGGGTTAAAACCCTGACCGATTTCATGATCGACTTCGAACGTCGCCACGGTTAATTACGCTGTTTTCACCCCCGTAGCTCTGCTGCGGGGTTTTTATTATGTTGAGTTGAGAGTTAAGTTTCATGGAATCCCTGACGTTACAACCTATCGCGCGGGTAGATGGCACCATTAATCTGCCTGGTTCAAAAAGTGTCTCGAACCGCGCTCTGCTGCTGGCAGCTCTGGCAAACGGCACCACCGTCCTCACAAACCTGCTGGACAGCGATGACGTGCGCCATATGCTCAATGCGCTGAAAGCGTTGGGAGTTCATTACACGCTGTCTGACGACCGCACCCGCTGTGAAGTGACCGGCAACGGCGGCGCGTTACGCTCGGCTGAAGAGCGTGAACTGTTTCTGGGTAATGCGGGGACGGCGATGCGCCCGCTGGCGGCGGCCCTGTGCCTGGGCAGCAACAATATTGTGCTGACCGGTGAGCCACGCATGAAAGAGCGTCCCATTGGCCATCTGGTGGATGCCCTTCGCCAGGGCGGCGCGCAGATTGAGTATCTGGAGCAGGAAAATTACCCGCCTCTGCGTCTGCGCGGTGGTTTCAATGGCGGTAACGTCGAGGTGGATGGCAGCGTCTCCAGCCAGTTCCTGACGGCTCTGCTGATGACTGCGCCG
This sequence comes from Enterobacter sp. R-25, assembly GCF_049913205.1. Taxonomy (NCBI): domain Bacteria; kingdom Pseudomonadati; phylum Pseudomonadota; class Gammaproteobacteria; order Enterobacterales; family Enterobacteriaceae; genus Enterobacter; species Enterobacter sp. R-25. The sequence continues at coordinate 1,579,405 of NZ_CP183982.1, forward strand.
CTGGCACCACAGGATACGGTCATCACCATTAAAGGCGACCTGGTCTCTAAACCGTACATTGATATTACGCTGCACCTGATGAAAACCTTCGGGGTTGAGGTGGAAAACCGCGCTTATCAGCAATTCGTGGTTCGCGGTGCGCAGCAGTACCAGTCTCCGGGTCATTACCTTGTGGAAGGTGATGCTTCCTCCGCCTCCTATTTCCTGGCGGCAGGGGCGATTAAGGGCGGTACGGTGAAAGTGACCGGCATTGGCCGTAACAGCGTTCAGGGCGATATCCGTTTTGCTGACGTGCTGGAAAAAATGGGCGCCACGATTACCTGGGGCGATGATTTCATCTCCTGTACCCATGGCGAGCTGAACGCTATCGATATGGACATGAACCATATTCCGGATGCGGCGATGACCATTGCCACGGCGGCGCTCTTCGCAAAGGGCACCACGACGCTGCGGAACATTTACAACTGGCGCGTAAAAGAGACTGACCGTCTGTTCGCGATGGCGACCGAACTGCGTAAAGTGGGCGCCGAAGTGGAGGAGGGCGAAGACTACATCCGCGTCACGCCTCCGGCAAAACTGCAGTTTGCGGAAATCGGCACCTATAACGATCACCGCATGGCAATGTGCTTCTCGCTGGTGGCGCTCTCCGATACGCCGGTGACCATTCTCGACCCGAAATGTACGGCGAAAACCTTCCCGGACTACTTCGAGCAATTGGCGCGTATCAGTACCCCTGCCTGATTTGCCTTCGCGCCAGCCTCTGTGCTGGCGCGCTTACACCGTTCCCACTCATTGACGTGATGATCTACACTTCTGAAGATGTGCGCCTGCCGCCTGCAAGCAACGCGAACGATGTAGAAGTATCATTGCGCAATAATTCTTCATCTAAATACCTGTAATTCGCGTTTTTGCACACAACGTTAACGATTGTGGGCATTGGCGCGTATAATGCGCGGCGTTTACGTTAACGGTATGCCTGTTTAAGGAGATAAAGATGACGGCAATTGCCCCGGTCATAACCATTGATGGCCCAAGCGGTGCAGGAAAGGGCACCTTGTGCAAGGCAATGGCGGAAGCATTGCAATGGCATCTGCTGGACTCTGGTGCTATTTATCGCGTGTTAGCGCTTGCGGCGCTGCATCACCATGTTGATGTGGCCTCCGAAGACGCGCTGGTTCCGCTGGCTACCCATCTTGATGTTCGCTTTATCTCAACCAACGGAAATCTGGAAGTGATTCTCGAAGGTGAAGATGTCAGCGGTGAAATTCGTACTCAGGACGTGGCGAATGCCGCGTCACAGGTTGCCGCTTTCCCGCGCGTGCGTGAAGCACTGCTGCGCCGTCAACGCGCCTTCCGTGAACTGCCTGGCCTGATCGCTGACGGGCGTGACATGGGAACCGTTGTCTTCCCTGATGCGCCAGTGAAAATTTTCCTCGACGCCTCCTCGGAAGAACGGGCTCAACGCCGCATGCTTCAGTTGCAGGAAAAGGGGTTTAGTGTTAACTTTGATCGCCTTTTGTCCGAGATAAAAGAGCGCGATGACCGCGATCGTAACCGCGCCGTCGCCCCACTTGTTCCTGCAGAAGATGCATTAGTTCTGGATTCAACCAGTTTAACTATTGAGCAAGTGATTGAAAAAGCGCTACAATATGCGCGCCAAAAACTGGCACTCGCGTAATTGCGACCGATTTAGCAGTACCCCCGCTGCAATGGATTGACGGCGGGTATGTGAAACAACCCCATCCGGCACGGAGCCAGGTGGACGTTATATTAACCTGAAGATTAAACATGACTGAATCTTTTGCTCAACTATTTGAAGAATCCTTAAAAACAATCGAAACCCGTCCGGGTTCCATCGTTCGTGGTGTTGTTGTTGCTATCGACAAAGACGTAGTACTGGTTGACGCCGGTCTGAAATCTGAGTCCGCCATTCCGGCAGAGCAGTTCAAAAACGCCCAGGGCGAGCTGGAAATCCAGGTTGGTGACGAAGTTGACGTTGCTCTGGATGCAGTAGAAGACGGCTTCGGCGAAACCCTGCTTTCCCGTGAAAAAGCTAAACGTCACGAAGCTTGGATCACGCTGGAAAAAGCTTACGAAGAAGCTGAAACTGTGGTCGGTGTTATCAACGGCAAAGTTAAAGGTGGCTTCACTGTTGAGCTGAATGGTATTCGTGCGTTCCTGCCAGGTTCTCTGGTAGACGTTCGTCCAGTCCGTGACACCCTGCACCTCGAAGGCAAAGAGCTTGAGTTCAAAGTAATCAAGCTGGACCAGAAGCGTAACAACGTTGTTGTATCCCGTCGTGCCGTTATCGAATCCGAAAACAGCGCAGAACGCGATCAGCTGCTGGAAAACCTGCAGGAAGGCATGGAAGTCAAAGGTATCGTTAAGAACCTCACTGACTACGGCGCATTCGTTGACCTGGGCGGCGTTGATGGCCTGCTGCACATCACCGACATGGCGTGGAAACGCGTTAAGCACCCAAGCGAAATCGTGAACGTGGGCGACGAAATCACTGTTAAAGTGCTGAAGTTCGACCGCGAGCGTACTCGTGTATCCCTCGGCCTGAAACAGCTGGGCGAAGATCCATGGGTAGCTATCGCTAAGCGTTACCCAGAAGGTACTAAACTGACTGGTCGCGTTACCAACCTGACTGACTACGGCTGCTTCGTTGAAATCGAAGAAGGCGTTGAAGGCCTGGTGCACGTTTCCGAAATGGACTGGACCAACAAAAACATCCACCCATCCAAAGTTGTTAACGTTGGTGATGTAGTGGAAGTTATGGTTCTGGATATCGACGAAGAACGTCGTCGTATCTCCCTGGGCCTGAAACAGTGCAAAAACAACCCATGGCAGCAGTTCGCGGAAACCCACAACAAGGGTGACCGTGTTGAAGGTAAAATCAAGTCTATCACTGACTTCGGTATCTTCATCGGCCTGGACGGCGGCATCGATGGCCTGGTTCACCTGTCTGACATCTCCTGGAACGTTGCAGGCGAAGAAGCAGTGCGTGAATACAAAAAAGGCGACGAAATCGCTGCAGTTGTTCTGCAGGTTGACGCAGAGCGTGAACGTATCTCCCTGGGCGTTAAACAGCTCGCAGAAGATCCGTTCAACAACTGGGTTGCACTGAACAAGAAAGGCGCAATCGTAAACGGTAAAGTCACTGCAGTTGACGCTAAAGGCGCAACCGTAGAACTGGCTGACGGCGTTGAAGGTTACCTGCGCGCTTCTGAAGCTTCACGTGACCGCGTTGAAGATGCCACTCTGGTTCTGAACGTTGGTGACGACGTTGAAGCTAAGTTCACCGGTGTTGACCGTAAGAACCGTGCAATCAGCCTGTCTGTTCGTGCTAAAGACGAAGCTGATGAGAAAGATGCAATCGCCACTGTTAACAAACAGGAAGATGCAAACTTCTCTAACAACGCAATGGCTGAAGCTTTCAAAGCAGCTAAAGGCGAGTAATATCAAGTTGTCCGCATCATTTTGAGCTGTAACGCATTTACAGCGAGAAGGATGAGGAGCAAACTTGACAGATTAGAGGATTCGTCCTGTAATCAATAACAAAGGGCGGCTACGGCCGCCCTTGTTTAATGAGCTGTTCAGCTAATTGGTTTGAAAGGAACCGGAGGAATCATGACCAAGTCAGAATTGATTGAAAGACTTGCCAGTCAGCAACCGCATATCCCTGCGAAAGCAGTGGAGGATGCCGTAAAAGAGATGCTGGAGCATATGGCCTCCACTCTTGCCCAGGGCGAGCGCATTGAAATCCGCGGTTTCGGTAGTTTTTCTCTGCACTATCGTGCTCCACGTACCGGGCGTAACCCGAAAACTGGCGATAAAGTCGAACTGGAAGGTAAGTACGTTCCACACTTTAAGCCGGGTAAAGAACTGCGCGATCGCGCCAACATTTACGGCAACTGAGTTTAGCCATCAGCGCTAAACTGGGTTCGAAAGAAAGCACCTGCGGGTGCTTTTTTTGTGCCTGTCGTTTTATTCTGAAGATGCCGCGCAATTTTCCTTTTGTTTTCTGCAAACGGATAAAAATGTTTCAGCGCCCGCTGTAAACCGCGTTTCTTCTGGCTGACGACTCACCCTGCCTGCTTCCATACTGTCACCCTCAAACAGGGAGGTAGTAATGGGCATTCCCGCGATAAGTCTTTGCGCCATTCTGGCGATCATGCCATTACTCTGGTTACCCGTCCTGCCTGAACGTCATACCGTGTGGGTAATGATAGCCGGTGGGATAGCGCTGGCCGCCAAGCGACACAACGTCCTGAAGTATATGGGGATCATGGTGTTATTTTGTGTCTGGGGTCTTCTTGCTGCGCAGGAAAGCGTCTGGCCGATGCAACATTTAACGACGGGAGCAGTGCAGGCAGAGATAGAAATCACGGCCACCGATGGTGCAACAATGCATCAGGGCAACATTCTGCGTGTCGATGGTCAACGCTGGTGGGCATCCACGGGCGTGACGCTGTATGGCAATTACCTGCCGCAAAAGGTGTGTGCCGGTCAGCGCTGGGCCATGACGCTCAGGCTCCGGCCTGTGCATGGCGAGCTAAACGACGGGGGATATGATCCCCAGCGAAGCGCCTTTGCCCGACACCAGACGCTCAGCGGACGTTTCACGCAGGCGAAAATCGTCGATGAAAACTGCAGCTTGCGTGCTCAGTACCTGATCTCACTGCAACAGCGACTTTCTGCTTTTCACTGGGGCGCGGTTATGCTTGGGCTGGGGATGGGAGAACGTCTGGAGGTGCCCCGGGAAATTAAAGATCTGATGCGCGACACCGGCACGTTGCACCTGATGGCAATTTCGGGTCTGCATATTGCGCTGGCCGCATCCATCGTCTGGTTACTTGCGCGTGGGCTTCAGTTCTTGATGCCGGGCCACTGGATCCACTGGCAGATTCCTCTCCTGGCCGGGTTGTTCTTTGCCGCTTTCTACGCCTGGCTTACCGGGCTGCAACCGCCCGCATTGCGAACGGTTATCGCACTTGCCGTGCTGGCGGCATTGCGCATTGGCGCCCGTCAGTGGTCTCCCTGGCAGGTGTGGTGTTGCTGTATCGCGGCAATCCTGATAAGCGATCCCTTAGCCGTGCTTTCTCAAAGTCTGGCCCTTTCAGCTTTTGCCGTCGCCGCGCTGATTTTCTGGTTTCAGTGGCTGCCTCTTCCTCGCGGGCACCGGGTTCGCTGGTTACAGCCTCTGGTGAATCTTCTTTATCTGCAAACCGGCATGTTGCTTCTGCTCATGCCATTACAGGTGCTGATTTTTCATGGGTTTAGCCTCTCTTCCCTGGTGGCTAATCTCTTTGCCGTCCCCCTGGTCACTTTTGTCTGCGTACCGCTGATCCTGGCCGGAATGTTGCTTCATCTGTTGCCGCTGACGGCGCTGGAAAGTGCCCTCTGGTTTGCAGCCGATAAATCCCTGGGGGGGTTGTTCTGGATGCTGATGCGCCTGCCGGATGGCTGGCAGAATGTAGATGAACGATGGCAATACCTGACGTTATTGCCCTGGCTTGCCATTATCGGCTGGCGCTTTCATGCCTGGAAATCCGTTCCTGCAGTTTGTCTGGCAGGGAGTATCTTACTGGCATTTCCGCTTTGGCGAACGGTGAGGAGTGAGGGCTGGACACTGCATATGCTGGATGTGGGGCAGGGGCTGGCAATGGTCATTGAACGCCATGGTAAAGCCCTTCTTTATGATACCGGGCTCGCCTGGCCGGGTGGTGATAGCGCCCGGCAGTTAATCATTCCGTGGCTACGCTGGCACCATTTGCAACCAGAAGGCGTCATCCTCAGTCATGAGCATCTCGACCATGCGGGCGGCCTGGCGACGCTGCAAAAAACATGGCCCACGTTATGGATAAGAAGCCCGTTAGGCCGGGCGGAACATCGGCCTTGTTTTCGCGGGCAGAGATGGATGTGGGAGGGGTTAACCTTCACCGTCCACTGGCCACCTGAGGGCTATTCCGAAAGGGGGAACAATCGCTCCTGCGTGGTAAAAATCGACGATGGTGAGCAGAGTGCGTTGCTTACGGGGGATATTGAAGCGCAAGCGGAACAGACTATGCTTAGCCATTACTGGCGTCATCTGACGTCCACTGTAATACAGGTACCCCATCATGGCAGCAATACGTCTTCATCATTGCCACTGGTGCAGCGGGTGGATGGGAGGATCGCGCTCGATTCTGCGGCCCGCTATAACGCATGGCATTTTCCGTCGGCAAAAGTTATCAGACGTTATCGAAAAGAAGGCTATATCTGGCACGATACCCCCCATTCTGGACAAATATCGGTGACATTCTCGCAACATCGATGGCAAATACAGCGCGTACGTGATGAATATTTACCGCGTTGGTATCATCAGTGGTTTGGCGCGCCCGGAGATAACGGGTAGAATATGCGGCTATTTCAACAGATGCTGGTTTTTTGAATGCATAACGACAAAGATCTCTCCACGTGGCAAACCTTCCGCCGACTCTGGCCGATGATTGCACCTTTTAAAGCAGGCTTGATCGTGGCGGGTGTAGCGTTAGTCCTCAACGCAGCCAGCGATACGTTTATGTTATCGCTTCTCAAACCGTTACTGGATGACGGTTTTGGTAAAACAGATCGCTCAGTGCTGATATGGATGCCACTGGTGGTTATTGGACTGATGATCTTACGCGGTATCACCAGCTACATTTCGAGCTACTGTATCTCCTGGGTTTCCGGGAAAGTCGTTATGACCATGCGCCGTCGGCTGTTTGGCCACATGATGGGCATGCCAGTAGCGTTCTTTGATAAGCAGTCTACCGGTACCTTGCTGTCACGTATTACCTACGACTCCGAGCAGGTAGCATCATCGTCGTCCAACGCGCTGATTACCGTGGTGCGTGAAGGTGCATCGATTATCGGTCTGTTCATCATGATGTTCTATTACAGCTGGCAGCTGTCACTGATCCTTATCGTGCTGGCACCGGTTGTCTCTATTGCTATTCGCGTCGTTTCAAAGCGTTTTCGCAACATCAGTAAGAATATGCAGAACACGATGGGCCAGGTTACGACCAGCGCTGAGCAGATGCTGAAAGGGCATAAAGAGGTGTTGATTTTCGGCGGGCAGGAAGTCGAAACCAAACGCTTTGATAAAGTCAGCAACAAAATGCGTCTGCAGGGGATGAAAATGGTTTCGGCCTCTTCAATTTCTGACCCTATCATCCAGCTGATCGCTTCTCTGGCGCTGGCCTTTGTTCTGTATGCGGCCAGCTTCCCGAGCGTGATGGAGACGCTGACGGCGGGTACCATCACCGTGGTCTTCTCATCGATGATTGCCCTGATGCGTCCGCTGAAATCACTGACGAACGTCAACGCTCAGTTCCAGCGCGGGATGGCTGCCTGCCAGACCCTGTTCAGCATTCTGGATACCGAACAGGAGAAAGATGAAGGTAAACGCGAGATTGAACGCGCCCACGGCGATGTTGAATTCCGCAATGTGACTTTCACCTATCCTGGCCGCGAAACGCCGGCTTTGCGTAATATCAACCTGTCCATTCCCGCGGGTAAAACCGTTGCGCTGGTAGGCCGCTCCGGCTCAGGTAAATCCACCATCGCCAGCCTGATCACCCGTTTCTATGATATCGACGAGGGTGAAATCCTGTTGGATGGCCATGACCTGCGGGAGTATACCCTGCAGTCGCTGCGTAACCAGGTGGCGCTGGTCTCCCAGAATGTGCATCTCTTCAACGATACTGTGGCAAATAACATTGCCTATGCGCGTACAGAAGAGTACAGCCGTGCGGAGATTGAAAAGGCCGCTCGTATGGCCTATGCGATGGACTTTATCAACAAGATGGATAACGGTCTGGATACCATTATCGGTGAGAACGGTGTACTGCTCTCCGGTGGCCAGCGCCAGCGTATCGCCATTGCTCGTGCGCTGTTGCGTGATAGCCCGATTCTGATTCTGGATGAAGCAACCTCTGCGCTGGATACGGAATCTGAACGTGCCATTCAGTCTGCGCTGGATGAGCTGCAAAAGAACCGTACGTCGCTGGTGATTGCGCACCGTCTGTCGACTATCGAGCAGGCTGACGAAATCGTTGTTGTTGAAGATGGCGTGATTGTCGAACGCGGAAGCCACTCTGATTTGCTGGCGCACCGCGGCGTTTACGCCCAACTGCATAAGATGCAATTCGGCGAATGATTGCACGCATCTGGTCCGGTGAATCACCGCTGTGGCTGCTGCTTCTGCCGCTTTCCTGGCTTTATGGCCTGGTGAGCGGCGTCATTCGTCTGCTTTACCGTCTGGGGTTGAAGCAAGCATGGCGCGCGCCGGTGCCGGTTGTCGTGGTGGGTAACCTGACGGCTGGCGGCAACGGTAAAACACCGGTGGTGATCTGGCTGGTGGAGCAACTGCAAAAACGCGGTATACGCCCAGGCGTGGTATCGCGTGGATATGGCGGAAAAGCGGCGCAGTATCCCCTGTTGTTGACCGCGGAAACTACGACCGCTGAAGCGGGTGATGAGCCAGTATTGATATACCAGCGTACAGGTGCACCTGTTGCGGTTTCCCCGGTACGCAGTGATGCCGTTCAGGCACTTCTTGCCGAACACACGGTAGACATTATTATTACTGACGATGGTCTGCAGCATTACGCGCTGGCGCGTGATAAAGAGATTGTGGTCATTGACGGGGTTCGCCGGTTCGGTAACGGCTGGTGGCTACCCGCCGGACCAATGCGCGAACGTGCTTCGCGTCTCAGGTCCGTTGATGCGGTGATTGTTAACGGTGGAGAGGCCAAACCGGGTGAGATCCCTATGCATCTCAGGCCGGGAATGGCGGTGAATCTGTTGACCGGAGAGCGCCGTGCTGTCTCGTTGTTACCCGCGCTGGTGGCCATGGCGGGTATCGGTCATCCTCCGCGTTTCTTCGCGACGCTGGAACAGTGTGGTGCCCGGCTTGAAAAACGCGTTCCGCTGGCCGATCATCAGGCGCTGGTGCCAGATCAGGTCGCGGCTCTGACTGCTCCGGGGCAGACGCTAATCATGACTGAAAAAGATGCGGTGAAATGCCGTGCCTTTGCGAAGGATAACTGGTGGTATCTGCCGGTTGACGCTGAACTCAGCGGTGAGCAACCGGAACAATTGCTCAAGGAACTGATTGCGTTAGTGCAGTAATGGCTTACGCGGTTCTGGTGGCGCTTTGACTGACAGGAAAACGCATGTCTTTACCGCAACTCTCGCTTTCAGCCGCACGTCATTTGCACCTTGCCGCACAGGGGCTGCTCAAAAAGCCCCGCCGCCGCGCGCAGCCCGCCGATATTCTCTCTACCGTTCAGCGCATGTCGCTCCTTCAAATTGACACCATTAATATCGTGGCCCGTAGCCCTTACCTTGTGCTGTTTAGTCGGCTGGGGAATTATCCGCCTCAGTGGCTGGATGACGCGCTCAGTAAGGGGGACTTAATGGAGTACTGGGCGCACGAGGCCTGTTTCCTGCCGCGCAGCGATTTTGCCCTGGTTCGCCATCGCATGCTGGCCCCCGAAAAGATGGGCTGGAAATACCGCCAGGAATGGATGCAGGAGCACGCGACTGAAATTGTACAGCTTATCGAGCATATTCAGCAAAACGGTCCTGTACGTTCCGCCGATTTTGAACATCCGAGAAAAGGGACCAGCGGCTGGTGGGAGTGGAAGCCGCACAAACGCCACCTTGAAGGACTGTTTACGTCCGGCAAAGTCATGGTGATTGAACGGCGTAATTTTCAGCGCGTGTATGACCTGACGCACCGCGTGATGCCCCACTGGGACGATGAGCGTGACTTACTCACCCAGGAGGCAGCGGAAGCCATCATGCTGGAGAACAGCGCCCGCAGTCTGGGCATTTTCCGGCCGCAGTGGCTGGCGGATTACTATCGCCTTCGCCAGCCGGCCCTGAAACCGCTGCTGGAAATGTGGCAGCGTGAACATCGTGTTATCCCCGTCACGGTAGAAACCCTCGGGGACATGTGGCTGCATTCGGATCTCCTCCCGCTTTTACCCCAGGCTCTGGACAGTAAGCTTCAGGCAACCCACAGCGCGGTGTTATCGCCTTTCGATCCGGTCGTGTGGGACAGAAAACGGGCCGAACAGCTGTTTAATTTCAGCTATCGGCTTGAGTGTTACACCCCCGCGCCAAAGCGTCAGTACGGCTACTTTGTGTTGCCTCTGCTGCACAAAGGGCAACTGGTCGGTCGAATGGACGCTAAAATGCACCGCAAAACCGGCACGCTGGAGATTATCGCGCTCTATCTTGAAGAGGGGGTCAAGACCACAGCGGCGCTGGAAAAAGGATTAACCTCCGCCATTAGCGAATTCGCACGCTGGCAGGGGGGCCACGACGTGGCGCTGGGTAGGGTGCCTGACGGGTTGTTTAGCACCTGTCGACGTGGCTGGGAAACAGACACTCCCTGAAAAAGGAATGTGTTAAGCTTTAGCGATTACCCATACGGAGGAACTATGGATCACCGTTTACTTGAAATTATTGCCTGCCCGGTGTGCAACGGCAAACTTTATTACAGCCAGGACAAACAAGAGCTGATTTGCAAGCTGGACAGTCTGGCATTCCCGCTGCGCGACGGTATTCCGGTATTGCTGGAAAACGAAGCCCGCTCCCTGGTGGCAGAAGAGAGCAAACCATGAGTTTTGTTGTCATTATTCCTGCGCGTTATGCATCAACCCGTCTGCCGGGTAAACCGCTGGTGGATATCAACGGCAAACCGATGATTGTGCATGTCCTTGAACGTGCGCGTGAGTCCGGTGCTGAGCGCGTTATCGTGGCAACCGATCATCCGGACGTTGCCCGTGCGGTTGAGGCGGCTGGCGGAGAAGTGTGCATGACCCGCGCCGATCACCAGTCCGGCACAGAGCGGCTGGCAGAAGTGGTTGAGAAATGCGGTTTCAGTGATGATACTGTCATCGTTAACGTACAGGGCGACGAGCCGATGATCCCGGCGGTCATTATTCGCCAGGTGGCGGAAAACCTGGCGCAGCGCCAGGTCGGTATGGCTACGCTCGCGGTACCTGTGCTCCACGCTGAAGAGGCGTTTAATCCGAACGCGGTGAAAGTGGTGATGGATGCCGAGGGCTATGCGCTCTACTTCTCTCGCGCCACTATTCCCTGGGATCGTGATCGTTTTGCGGTTTCAAAAGAGACCATTGGTGATTCATTCCTGCGTCATCTGGGGATCTACGGCTACCGCGCTGGCTTTATTCGTCGTTATGTCACCTGGGCACCCAGCCCGCTGGAGCATATCGAAATGCTGGAGCAGCTCCGCGTGCTCTGGTACGGGGAAAAAATCCACGTTGCCGTTGCGCAGGAAGTGCCAGGTACGGGTGTTGACACCCCGGAAGATCTTGAGCGCGTCCGCGCCGAATTGCGTTAATAGCGCCCACATCCCTCCTTACGGGGGGATGTTCTCTCCAGGTTATTTTCCCTTTCTTTTCCATAATTGATCTCTGTCGGGTGACATCTTCTGTCCGCGCGCTCATTATAAAAGCAGTAGTCTTAATGGGGGTAATCTCATATGGAACAGCTGCGTGCTGAACTGAGCCATCTGCTGGGTGAGAAGTTAAGCAGGGTTGAGTGTGTGAACGAAAAAGCAGATACCGCACTCTGGTCGTTATATGACAGCCAGGGAAACCCAATGCCGCTGATGGCCCGAAGTTTTACCTCGCCGGGCGTTGCCAGGCAGCTGGCCTGGAAAATGTCGATGCTTGCGCGACAAGGGACCGTCCGCATGCCGACGGTGTATGGCGTGATGACGCATGAAGAACACCCCGGCCCCGATGTCCTGCTGATTGAGCGGTTACGTGGCGTGCCTGTGGAAGCGCCTGCTCGTTCACCGGAACGCTGGGAACAGCTGAAAGATCAGATTGTCGAGGCGCTGCTGGGCTGGCACAGACAAGACAGCGGTGGGCTCGTCGGGCCGGTAGACAGCACCCAGGAAAACCTGTGGCCACTGTGGTACCGCCAGCGGGTCGAAGTGTTGTGGGGCACCCTTAATCAGTTTAATAACACCGGTTTGACCATGCAGGACAAACGTATTTTGTTCCGCACCCGGGAGTGTTTGCCCGCGCTGTTTGACGGCTTTAACGACAACTGCGTGCTGGTTCACGGCAATTTTACCCTGCGCAGCATGCTGAAAGACCCTCGTAGCGACCAGCTCCTGGCAATGGTAGGGCCAGGGATCATGCTCTGGGCACCGCGCGAGTACGAGTTGTTCAGGCTCAGCGACAGCGGGGCCGCAGAGGGGTTACTCTGGCATTATCTCCAGCGCGCGCCGGTTGCAGAAGCGTTTCTCTGGCGCCGCTGGCTCTATCTGCTCTGGGATGAAGTGGCGCAACTGGTCAATACTGGCCGTTTTAATCGCGCCAACTTCGATCTCGCCACGAAATCACTCCTGCCCTGGCTCGCCTGACGCGCCTTTTAGCCATTGCCAGAGACGTCCAAGCGTTTCGTAACCGACACGATCGCTGTGCATCAGCCACACCGGGGACGGGATCGCCCGTTCCCACGGGTTAAGCGGCGCGTCGATGGCCATCTGGTTAGCCGGCGCGGGGAGGGGATGCAGGCCAACTCTTTCGAAGAAAATCATCGCCCGCGGCAGGTGCGAGGCGGACGTAACCAGCAGGAGCGGGGCATCGCCAATCGCCTGCTTCACGGCAGCAGCTTCTTCTTCGGTGTCTTTTGGGCTGTCCAGCGTGATGATAGCGGAACGCGGTACACCCAGCGATTCAGCCACTCTGGCTCCGGCTTCGGCCGTGCTGACCGGGTTTGTTTTTGCCGCCGCACCGGTAAAGATCATTTTCGATCCCGGATTCGCCAGCCACAGGCGAATGCCTTCGTTCAGTCGAGGCAGGCTGTTGTTAATCAGGTTTGAACTGGGCGCCCAGCTCGGATCCCAGGTGTAACCCCCACCCAGCACCACGATATACTTCACCTCCTGATGACCCTGCCATGTCGGGTACTTGTTTTCGACAGGACGTAACAGGCTATCCGCGACCGGCTGCAGACTCAGCAACAGCAGAACCAGCCAGCCGACGGTAATAAGGGTTTTGCCACTTTTCTGAAAGCGACTAAACCACACCAGCGCCAGCCCCAGCGCAATGATGATAAGCAGCAGTGGAAGGGGAAGCATCATCCCCCCAATGTATTTCTTCAGGGTAAAAAGCATCCTTTTTGGTTCCTTTTTTAACCATATAGCAGGTGATTACTCGTGATATTACACCAGAGAGGTTCATTCTCCGCGCGGGTGTGACAAAATAGCGGTTTTGCAGTTAGCGAGTGGAACTCTCCCAATGCGGGATCGCAATTTTGATGACATCGCGGAAAAGTTTTCGCGCAACATTTATGGCACCACGAAAGGGCAGTTGCGTCAGACGATCCTCTGGCAGGATCTGGACAACATCCTGGCCTCGTTTGAGGGGCAAACGTTGCGCGTGCTGGACGCTGGCGGCGGTGAAGGGCAGACGGCTATCAAAATGGCCCAGCGCGGTCATCACGTAACGCTTTGCGATCTTTCTGCTGAGATGATCGCGCGTGCGACGCGTGCCGCAGAAGAGAAAGGTGTGAGCGACAACATGCATTTTATACAATGCGCCGCTCAGGACATCGCACAGCATTTGGAAACCCAGGTTGATCTGATATTGTTTCATGCAGTGCTGGAGTGGGTTGCCGATCCGCAAAGCGTGTTACGCACCCTGTGGTCGATGTTGCGCCCGGGCGGTACGCTGTCACTGATGTTCTACAATGCTAACGGCTTCCTGATGCACAACATGGTTGCGGGTAACTTCGACTATGTTCAGGTCGGGATGCCAAAAAAGAAAAAACGCACGCTTTCCCCGGATTATCCGCGCGATCCACAGCAGGTGTATGGCTGGCTGGAAGAGATTGGCTGGCAGATAACCGGGAAAACGGGCGTCAGGGTGTTTCATGATTATCTGCGTGAAAAACACAAACAGCGTGACTGTTTTGACACCTTAACAGAATTAGAAACGCGGTATTGCCGTCAGGAACCTTTTGTCAGTCTTGGCCGCTATATTCACGTCACCGCGCACAAGCCGCAGATGCAAGGATAACCTATGAGTGAATTTTCCCAGACAGTCCCCGAACTGGTTGCCTGGGCCAGGAAAAACGATTTCTCCATCTCGCTGCCGGTAGACAGACTCTCCTTCCTGCTGGCGGTTGCCACGCTGAACGGCGAACGGCTGGATGGTGAAATGAGCGAGGGTGAACTGGTGGATGCGTTCCGCCATGTCAGTGATGCGTTTGAGCAAACCAGCGAAACCATTAGCGTGCGTGCCAACAACGCAATCAACGATATGGTGCGTCAACGTCTGCTGAACCGCTTTACCAGCGAGCAGGCGGAAGGAAACGCCATCTATCGTCTGACGCCACTGGGTATCGGCATCACCGATTACTACATCCGCCAGCGTGAATTTTCCACGCTGCGTCTTTCCATGCAGCTCTCGATTGTGGCGGGTGAACTTAAGCGCGCCGCCGATGCAGCGGATGAAAACGGTGACGAATTCCACTGGCACCGTAACGTCTATGCGCCGCTGAAATATTCGGTGGCAGAGATTTTCGACAGCATCGATCTGACCCAGCGTCTGATGGATGAACAGCAGCAACAGGTAAAAGACGATATCGCGCAGTTGCTGAATAAAGACTGGCGTGCGGCCATCTCCAGCTGTGAAATGTTGCTGTCGGAAACCTCGGGTACGCTGCGTGAACTGCAGGATACGCTGGAAGCGGCAGGGGATAAGCTTCAGGCGAACCTCCTGCGCATCCAGGATGCGACCATGGCCCATGACGATCTGCATTTTATTGACCGTCTGGTGTTCGATCTGCAGAGCAAACTCGATCGTATTATCAGCTGGGGTCAGCAGTCGATTGACCTGTGGATCGGTTATGACCGTCACGTGCATAAATTTATCCGTACCGCGATCGATATGGATAAAAACCGCGTCTTTGCTCAGCGTCTGCGCCAGTCGGTACAGACCTATTTCGATGCGCCATGGGCGCTGACTTACGCCAGTGCCGATCGTCTGCTGGATATGCGCGACGAAGAGATGGCCCTGCGCGATGAAGAAGTGACCGGTGAACTGCCACCGGATCTGGAATATGAAGAGTTCAACGAAATTCGTGAGCAACTTGCGGCGATGATCGAAGAACAGCTCGCTGTCTACAAAACCAGACAAGTGCCGCTGGATCTTGGGCTCGTGGTGCGCGACTATCTGGCGCAATATCCTCGCGCACGCCACTTCGACATCGCCCGCATCGTGGTAGACCAGGCCGTGCGTCTGGGCGTCGCGCAAGCAGATTTCACCGGGCTGCCGCCGAAGTGGCAGCCGATTAACGATTACGGAGCCAAGGTACAGGCGCATGTCATTGACAAATATTGAACAAGTGATGCCAGTTAAGCTGGCACAGGCGCTGGCGAATCCGTTGTTTCCGGCGCTGGACAGCCAACTGCGTGCCGGTCGTCACATTGGCTTAGACGAGCTGGACAATCACGCCTTTTTGATGGACTTCCAGGAGTACCTGGAGGAGTTTTACGCCCGCTATAACGTGGAGCTTATCCGCGCACCGGAAGGGTTTTTCTACCTGCGTCCACGTTCCACAACCCTGATTCCGCGTTCCGTGCTCTCTGAGCTGGATATGATGGTCGGCAAAATTCTTTGCTACCTCTATCTCAGCCCGGAGCGTCTGGCAAATGAAGGCATCTTCACCCAGCAGGAGCTTTACGACGAGCTGCTGGCGCTGGCGGATGAGAGCAAGCTGCTTAAGCTGGTGAACAACCGCTCCACCGGCTCGGATCTTGACCGCCAGAAATTGCAGGAAAAAGTTCGCTCTTCCCTTAACCGTCTGCGTCGTCTGGGCATGGTCTGGTTTATGGGCCATGACAGCAGCAAATTCCGCATCACGGAATCTGTCTTCCGCTTCGGCGCCGATGTGCGTGCGGGCGACGATGCGCGTGAAGCGCAGCTTCGCATGATCCGCGACGGTGAAGCGATGCCGGTGGAAAACCATTTGCAGCTCGACGATGAGCATGAAGAGAATCTGCCGGATAGCGGGGAGGAAGAGTAATGATTGAACGCGGTAAATTTCGCTCACTAACGCTGATTAACTGGAACGGCTTCTTTGCCCGGACGTTCGATCTGGATGAGCTGGTTACGACGCTCTCCGGTGGTAACGGTGCGGGTAAATCCACCACCATGGCGGCGTTTGTTACGGCACTGATCCCCGATCTGACGCTGCTCCATTTCCGTAACACCACCGAAGCGGGGGCGACCAGCGGCTCTCGCGATAAAGGCCTGCACGGTAAGCTCAAAGCAGGCGTCTGTTATTCGGTTCTGGACGTGATTAACTCCCGACATCAGCGTGTGGTGGTGGGGGTACGTCTGCAGCAGGTCGCAGGCCGTGACCGTAAAGTGGACATTAAACCGTTTGCCATCCAGGGTCTGCCAACCTCCATGCAGCCCACAGCGCTGCTGACGGAAACCCTGAATGAGCGCCAGGCGCGCGTGCTGACGCTGCAGGAGCTGAAAGATAAGCTCGAAACCATCGAAGGCGTGCAGTTCAAGCAGTTCAACTCCATTACGGATTACCACTCCCTGATGTTCGATCTGGGCGTTGTGGCGCGTCGTCTGCGCAGCGCGTCTGACCGTAGCAAATACTACCGTTTGATCGAAGCATCGCTGTACGGTGGTATCTCCAGCGCCATTACCCGCTCCCTGCGCGACTACCTGTTGCCGGAAAACAGCGGCGTGCGTAAGGCCTTCCAGGATATGGAAGCCGCGCTGCGTGAAAACCGCATGACGCTCGAAGCCATTCGCGTGACGCAGTCTGACCGTGACCTGTTTAAGCACCTGATTAGCGAGGCCACCAACTACGTGGCGGCGGACTATATGCGTCACGCCAATGAACGTCGTGTCCATCTCGATCAGGCGTTAGAGTACCGCCGCGAGCTGTTTACCTCCCGTAAACAGCTGGTGGCTGAGCAGTATAAGCACGTCGAAATGGCGCGTGAACTGGGCGAGCACAACGGTGCCGAAGGCGATCTGGAAGCCGATTACCAGGCTGCCAGCGATCACCTGAACCTGGTGCAGACCGCCCTGCGTCAGCAGGAGAAGATCGAGCGCTACGAAGCGGATCTCGATGAGCTGCAAATTCGTCTCGAAGAGCAAAATGAAGTGGTGGCGGAAGCTGCCGACATGCAGGAAGAGAACGAAGCACGTGCTGAGGCCGCCGAGCTGGAAGTGGATGAGCTGAAAAATCAGCTGGCCGATTACCAGCAGGCGCTGGACGTGCAGCAGACGCGTGCAATTCAGTATACCCAGGCACTTCAGGCGTTACAGCGTGCAAAAGAGCTGTGTCATCTGCCTGACCTCACCCCGGAAAGCGCTGACCAGTGGCTGGATACCTTCCAGGCCAAAGAGCAGGAAGCGACCGAGAAACTGCTCTCGCTTGAACAGAAGATGAGCGTCGCGCAAACGGCGCACAGTCAGTTTGAGCAAGCGTACCAGCTGGTTGTGGCAATTAACGGCCCGCTTGCGCGTAACGAAGCGTGGGAAGTTGCCCGTGAACTGCTGCGCGACGGTGTGAACCAGCGCCATCTGGCCGAGCAGGTTCAGCCGCTGCGTATGCGCCTGAACGAGCTGGAACAGCGTCTTCGCGAACAGCAGGAAGCCGAGCGTATGCTGGCGGAGTTCTGTAAGCGCCAGGGCAAAAATTACGATTTCGACGATCTTGAAGCTCTGCATCAGGAGCTCGAAGCGCGTATTGCTGCGCTTTCCGATTCTGTATCCAACGCCAGTGAACAGCGCATGACGCTGCGCCAGGAGATGGAACAGCTGCAGTCCCGTTCTAAGGTGCTGCTGCAGCGTGCACCAGTCTGGCTGGCTGCCCAAAGCAGCCTGAACCAGCTCAGTGAACAGTGCGGCGAACAGTTTGAGTCCAGCCAGGACGTGACCGAATATCTGCAACAATTGCTGGAGCGCGAGCGCGAGGCGATTGTTGAGCGCGATGAAGTCGGCGCCCGTAAACGTGAGATCGATGAAGAGATTGAGCGCTTAAGCCAGCCTGGTGGTTCGGAAGATTCACGTCTGAACGCCCTGGCTGAACGTTTTGGCGGCGTGCTGTTGTCCGAAATCTATGACGATGTCGGTCTGGACGATGCGCCGTACTTCTCAGCCCTGTATGGCCCATCACGTAACGCGATTGTGGTCCCGGATCTGTCGCTGATTGCTGACCAGCTGGCAGGGCTGGAAGATTGCCCGGAAGACCTCTATTTAATCGAAGGGGACCCGCAGTCGTTCGATGACAGCGTATTCAGCGTCGATGAGCTGGAAAAAGCGGTTGTCGTCAAAATCGCCGATCGTCAGTGGCGTTATTCTCGCTTCCCTGAGCTTCCGCTGTTTGGTCGCGCAGCGCGTGAAAACCGGATTGAAAGTCTGCACGCCGAGCGTGAGACGCTGTCTGAACGTTTTGCGACCCTGTCGTTTGACGTGCAGAAAACCCAGCGTCTTCATCAGGCGTTCAGCCGCTTTATCGGCAGCCATCTGGGCGTGGCGTTTGAAGCTGACCCGGAAGCCGAAATTCGCAAGCTCAACACTCGTCGCGGCGAGCTTGAGCGTGCGATCTCAAACCATGAAAATGACAACCAGCAAAGCCGCGTTCAGTTCGAACAGGCGAAAGAGGGCGTTGCGGCCCTTAACCGCATCCTGCCTCGCCTGAATCTGCTGGCAGATGACACGCTGGCTGACCGCGTGGATGAGATTCAGGAACGTCTGGATGAAGCTCAGGAAGCGGCACGTTTTGTTCAGCAGTACGGTAATCAGCTGGCGAAGCTCGAACCAATGGTCTCCGTGTTGCAGAGCGATCCGGAGCAGTTCGAGCAGTTAAAAGAAGATTACGCCTGGTCGCAGCAGGTGCAGCGCGAAGCGCGCCAGCAGGCGTTTGCCCTGACGGAAGTGGTGCAGCGCCGGGCTCACTTCGGCTACTCCGATTCCGCGGAGATGCTGAGCGGTAACAGCGATCTCAATGAGAAGCTGCGTCAGCGCCTTGAACAGGCTGAAGCGGAACGTACTCGCGCCCGTGACGCGATGCGTAGCCACTCGGCACAGCTGAACCAGTACAATCAGGTCCTGGCCTCGCTGAAAAGCTCCTTCGACACCAAGAAAGAGCTGTTAAACGATCTTCAGAAAGAGTTGCAGGACATTGGCGTCCGTGCTGACAGCGGAGCAGAAGAGCGGGCGCGTATCCGCCGTGATGAACTGCATGCGCAGCTCAGTAATAACCGCGCACGTCGTAATCAGCTGGAAAAAGCGCTGACCTTCTGTGAAGCGGAAATGGATAACCTGACTCGTCGCCTGCGCAAGCTGGAGCGTGATTATCACGAAATGCGTGAGCAGGTCGTGACCGCGAAGGCGGGCTGGTGCGCCGTCATGCGGATGGTGAAAGACAATAACGTTGAACGCCGTCTGCATCGTCGCGAGCTGGCCTATCTCTCTGCGGATGAACTGCGCTCTATGTCGGATAAGGCGCTGGGTGCCTTGCGTCTGGCGGTGGCGGATAACGAACACTTGCGCGATGTGCTGCGTATGTCCGAAGATCCGAAACGCCCTGAGCGTAAGATCCAGTTCTTCGTAGCCGTTTATCAGCACCTGCGTGAGCGTATTCGTCAGGACATCATTCGTACCGACGATCCGGTCGAAGCCATTGAGCAGATGGAAATCGAACTGGGCCGCCTGACGGAAGAGCTGACCTCCCGCGAGCAGAAACTGGCTATCAGTTCCCGCAGCGTGGCGAATATCATCCGTAAAACCATCCAGCGCGAGCAGAACCGAATACGCCAGCTGAACCAGGGCTTGCAGAGCGTATCGTTTGGTCAGGTAAACAGCGTGCGTCTGAACGTGAACGTGCGTGAAGCGCACTCGACGCTGCTGGAAGTGTTGTCTGAACAGCACGAACAGCATCAGGATCTGTTTAACAGCAACCGTCTGACCTTCTCCGAAGCGCTGGCGAAACTGTATCAACGCCTTAATCCGCAGATTGACATGGGGCAACGCACGCCGCAAACCATTGGTGAAGAGCTCCTGGATTACCGTAACTACCTGGAAATGGAAGTGGAGGTTAACCGTGGTTCAGACGGCTGGCTCCGTGCGGAGTCCGGTGCACTCTCTACCGGTGAAGCTATCGGTACCGGGATGTCGATTCTGGTGATGGTGGTCCAGAGCTGGGAAGATGAAGCACGTCGTCTGCGCGGCAAAGATATCTCCCCATGTCGACTGCTGTTCCTGGATGAAGCGGCGCGTCTTGACGCCCGCTCAATTGCCACGCTGTTTGAACTCTGTGAGCGTCTTGATATGCAGCTCATTATCGCAGCGCCGGAGAACATCAGTCCTGAGAAAGGCACCACGTATAAACTGGTGCGTAAGGTATTCCAGAATACCGAACACGTTCACGTGGTCGGGTTACGCGGTTTTGCCCCACAGCCGCCAGAATCCTTACCGGAAACAACGGCAGACGCGTCCTGAGGCGTTTTCCAACCGTGAGCGGCGCACTAGCGCCGCTTTTTTTTCGCTTAACTTGTGTTTAAGGCTGCGTTATCTTTAAACTTCTTTACATAAGGTAAGGCAACAGGTTTGCCGTCACCCTATAATAAAAGAAAGCCCCAACGTGATGGGCATGTCGTGAAAACAGGGGGCAAGGGATGTTGCTAAAGAAAAAATGTGGTCGTCAGCTGTCTGCGCTAAGTTTATGCCTGGCAGTGACGTTTGCTCCACTGTTAACCGCTCAGGCCGACGAGCCTGAAATTGTGCCGACTGACAGCACAGCAACGACTGGCACACAGCCAACGTCGCTGTCTCAACCGCTGGAGCAGTCTCCTGCGACGGCCATCATGGCCGGTATTAAACCGTTGCCAGAAGGCATCGACGCGGTATCGCTTCGCCAGCAGTTGCTGTCTGGGCTGCCAGCAGGCTACACGCCTGTCTATACCAGTCAGCTCACGCTGCTCTATGCGGCGCGTGACATGAAACCCATGTGGGAAAACCGTGATGCGGTGCGCGCCTTCCAGCAACAGCTGGCAGAAGTCGCCATTGCAGGGTTCCAGCCGCAGTTCACAAAATGGGTTGAGCTCTTAACCGATCCTGCTGTCACCGGGCAGGCGCGGGACGTGGTGCTTTCCGATGCCATGATGGGGTATCTCCAGTTTGTGGCCGGTATTCCGGTCAATGGTAACCGTTGGTTGTACAGCGATAAGCCTTACAAGCTGGCGACTCCGGCCCTGTCGGTAATTAACCAGTGGCAACTGGCACTGGATAGTGGCGATCTGCCGCGCTTTATTGCGAGCCTCGCGCCGGCACATCCGCAATACGCGACCATGCATCAGTCGCTTCTGGAACTGGTCGGGGATTCACGTCCATGGCCGCAGATGCGTGGTACCGCGACGCTGCGTCCTGGACAGTGGAGCAGCGATGTGCCTGCCCTGCGTGAGATCCTCAAACGCTCCGGTATTCTGGATAGCGGGCCTAAAATTGCCCTGCCGGGTGACGATGCGCAAAGCGTCGTTGTCAGCCCGTCAGCCCCGGTGAAAGAGAAAAAAGCCGCCGTTCTGAGTGATAAGCCCGCGGCCTACGATCGGGAGCTGGTTGCAGCGGTTAAGCAGTTTCAGGCTGCTCAGGGGCTGGGTGCTGATGGCGTGATTGGCCAGTCAACGCGCGACTGGCTGAACGTCTCACCTGCGCAGCGGGCAGGGGTGCTGGCGCTCAATATCCAGCGTTTACGCTTGCTGCCAGGGACTCTCTCTACCGGCATCATGGTGAATATTCCGGCGTATTCGCTGGTCTATTACCAGAACGGCAGTGAAGTGCTGGCGTCACGCGTGATTGTGGGACGTCCCGATCGCAAAACGCCGATGATGAGCAGTGCGCTGAACAACGTGGTGGTTAACCCGCCGTGGAACGTACCGCCGACGCTGGCACGTAAAGACATTCTGCCCAAGGTCTGGAACGATCCGGGTTACCTGGAACGCCATGGCTATACGGTGATGCGCGGCTGGAACAGCAAAGAGGCGATAGACCCCTATATGGTCGACTGGTCAACCATTACCGCGTCTAATCTGCCATTCCGGTTCCAGCAGGCACCCGGTGCACATAACTCGCTCGGACGCTACAAGTTCAATATGCCGAGTTCAGATGCTATCTATCTGCACGATACGCCGAACCACAATCTGTTCCAGAAAGATACCCGCGCGCTGAGTTCAGGCTGTGTGCGTGTCAATAAAGCCTCGGAGCTGGCTAATATGCTGTTGCAGGATGCAGGCTGGAACGATACGCGCATCTCTGACGCCCTGAAGCAGGGAGATACGCGTTACGTTAATATTCGCCATAATATTCCGGTCAATCTTTATTATCTGACGGCGTTTGTGGGTGAGGACGGGCGGACGCAGTATCGTACAGATATTTACAATTATGATCTCACGGCGCGATCCGGCGCACAAATTTTGCCAAAAGCTGAACAATTAATCAGGTAAATGAAGCAGTTCGGGAAAATAGGTTGTCGTAAGTAATGGTGAATACGGGGCTATATGGCTGGAGGCCGCGTATTTACTGGGATTGGGTGCCTTGACGTAGTCGGCTTTGCCAGTTAAGGTGCCCTTCGTGCGCTAAGCATATTTACGATAAACATTGACCTGTAGACCTGATTATCATGGACAAATTTGACGCTAATCGCCGCAAACTGCTGGCGTTAGGTGGTGTTGCGCTCGGCGCAGCGGCCATCTTGCCGACGCCAGCATTTGCCACCCTCTCGACACCTCGTCCGCGAGTTTTAACGCTCAACAATCTCCACACCGGTGAGTCGTTAAAAGCGGAGTTCTTCGATGGCAGAGGCTATATTCAGGATGAATTAGCAAGACTT
The DNA here is from genome assembly GCF_049913205.1 of Enterobacter sp. R-25. NCBI lineage: Bacteria > Pseudomonadati > Pseudomonadota > Gammaproteobacteria > Enterobacterales > Enterobacteriaceae > Enterobacter > Enterobacter sp. R-25. Next base: position 1,602,352 of record NZ_CP183982.1, read on the forward strand.
AACCATTTTTTCCGTGATTTCCGCGCGAATAAAATAAAAGCCATCGACCCAGGATTGTTTGATCAGTTATTCCGCCTTCAGGGCCTGCTGGGTACCAGCAAGCCAGTGCAGCTTATTTCTGGTTATCGCTCTGTTGATACCAATAATGAACTGCGCGCCCACAGTCGTGGGGTAGCGAAAAAAAGCTATCACACGAAGGGACAGGCAATGGATTTCCATATTGAAGGCGTTTCGTTAGCCAATATTCGCAAAGCTGCGTTATCTATGCGCGCAGGTGGTGTAGGATATTACCCAAGTAGCAACTTTGTGCATATTGATACCGGTCCGGTCCGGCACTGGTAATAACGAAACACAGGAGCAGTATGAACTATCGCATTATTCCGGTTACTGCATTCTCCCAGAATTGTTCATTAATCTGGTGTGAGCAAACCAAACTGGCCGCGCTTGTCGATCCCGGCGGTGACGCTGAGAAAATCAAGCAGGAAGTCGCTGATAGCGGTGTCACGCTGATGCAGATTTTACTGACGCATGGTCATCTTGATCATGTTGGTGCGGCGGCGGAGCTCGCACAGCACTTCGGTGTGCCTGTGATCGGTCCGGAAAAAGAAGATGAGTTCTGGCTGCAGGGTTTACCAGCCCAGAGCCGCATGTTTGGCCTTGATGAGTGTCTGCCCCTGACGCCCGATCGCTGGCTAAATGAAGGAGAGCGCGTTAACGTAGGGAATGTGACTTTACAGGTGTTGCATTGTCCTGGGCATACGCCAGGCCATATTGTCTTCTTTGATGACCAGTCCCGTCTGCTGATTTCCGGCGATGTGATTTTCAAAGGTGGCGTAGGACGCAGCGATTTTCCACGTGGCGACCACGGACAGCTGATTCAGTCGATTAAACAGAAGTTGTTGCCGCTGGGCGATGATGTGACGTTTATCCCTGGACACGGTCCGATGTCGACGCTGGGTTATGAACGACTCCATAACCCGTTCCTTCAGGACGAAATGCCTGTCTGGTAACCAGAATAAAAAAAAGCCTGCATTATGCAGGCTTTTTTTATGGGGGCAATTTACAGCACGGCGACGATGGCTTCGCACAGCGGCGCCATATTGTCTGGGGTCATGCCTGCAACGTTGACGCGGCCAGACGCCACGGCGTAGACGCCAAACTCTTCACGCAGACGCAGAACCTGTTCTTTGGTCAGGCCGCTGAAAGAGAACATACCGTTCTGCTTAATAATAAAGCTGAAGTCACGGTCAGCGCCTTTCTCCGCAAGGGTGTTCACAAACAGCAGACGCATGCGCTGAATACGCTGACGCATATCGTTCAGCTCTTGTTCCCAGATAGCGCGCAGTGCATCGTTGCTCAGGATAGTCGCAACGACAGAGGCACCGTGTGCAGGCGGGTTAGAGTAGTTAGCGCGGATCACGGATTTCATCTGGCTGAATGCACGATCAACGGTTTCAGTGTTCGCCGCAACCAGCGTACAGGCACCGACACGCTCATTGTACAGACCGAAGTTCTTGGAGTAAGAGCTTGCCACGATCAGTTCCTGATGCACGGCAGCAAAAGCGCGCAGGCCTTCCGCATCTTCTTCCAGACCACGGGCGAAGCCCTGGTATGCAAAGTCAAACAGCGGCAGCCAGCCTTTTTCTACGGAGAGCTTCGCCAGCTGTTCCCACTGTTCAAGCGTTGGATCAATACCGGTTGGGTTGTGGCAGCAGCCGTGGAACAGCACCACATCACCCGCCTGAGCCTCGTTCAGGCTGGCCAGCAGACCGTCGAAGTCCAGAGAGTGGTTAGCTGCGTCGTAGTAAGCATATTCGCGTACTTCCAGGCCTGCAGAGTTGAATACGCTCTTGTGGTTTGGCCAGCTTGGGTTGCTCACCCAGACACGCTTAACAGAGGTGTTTTTCGCAAGGAAATCCGCCGCGACGCGCAGCGCGCCGGTACCGCCAGGGGTCTGTGCTGTACGCGCACGCTTGTCGCTCACAATTGCACTGCCTTTGCCGAACAGCAGTTCCTGAGTGCAACGACCAAATTCAGGGATACCATCAATACCGAGGTAATTTTTGGTGGTTTCATTTTCCAGCAGATACTGCTCAGCTTTTTTAACGCTGGTCAGCACCGGGGTTTTGCCGGTTTCATCTTTATATACACCAATACCCAGGTTGATTTTACCTGGGCGGTCGTCGGCACGAAACAGATCGGCCAGGCCCAGAATAGGGTCGGCAGGAGCGGCGGTAATGTTCTCAAACATGACGAAGTTCCATTGTGATTACAGAAGTGAAATCCGCTATCAGGTTAACGGTAGATTTACAAAATGCCAACCGTTTGCGACAAAAAGCGTGCGGCTTTTCAAAAGTCGCCATTTTTTGCTATCAGACATAAAAAAAACAGGGCCGAAGCCCTGTTCATTAAGCATATAACAAAGTGGTGTACTGATTAGAACTGGTAGGTCACACCCACAGCTGCCATATCGTCGTTGCCGTTCAGACCGCCAACCGCTTTCGCGTAGTCGGTGTCTTTGTCCAGCAGGTTGATGTAGTAGTCAGCCCACACGTTGAAGTTTTTGTTGAAGTAGTAAGTGGTACCCACCTGGATGAATTTAGCCAGGTCTGCATCGCCACCGCTGAAGCCGCCGACGGCAGCCAGGTCTTTACCTTTGGTCTGCACGTAGGAGATGGCTGGACGCAGGCCGAAGTCGAACTGGTACTGAGCAACCACTTCGAAGTTCTGAGTTTTGTTAGCAAAACCAGCATCACCGCTAGAACCGGTACGGGTGGTGTTACGGGTTTCTGCATAGGTGGTTGCCAGGTACAGGTTGTTAGCGTCGTATTTCAGACCAACACCCCATGCTTCAGCTTTGTCACCCTGACCATCAGCCTTCTGGTTCAGAGTACGGTTAGCGTTGCTGTAAGATGCGATCGCACCGAAGCCTTCGCCGAAGTCGTAACCCAGGGAGTAACCTACGCCGTCACCGTTAGAGGTTTTAACGTCAGCACGGTCGTTTTTACCCTGGTACTGTACGCCCATGCTCAGACCGTCAACCAGACCGAAGAAATCGCTGTTACGGTAGGTCAGCAGGCCAGTGCCACGGCTGGTCATAAAGTTATCAACGTAGTTACCGCCCCAGGTCATACCTGAGAAGGACGGCGCCATATCGGTGTATGACTCAACGTCATACACGATACCGTAGTTACGACCATAGTCGATGCTGCCAGCGTCACCCGCTTTCAGGCCCGCGAAAGCCAGACGGTTTTTGTTCGCCTGAGCAGTGTTCTCAGCCTGGTTAGCCATGAAACGGTATTCCCACTGGCCATAACCGGTCAGTTGGTCGTTGATCTGAGTTTCACCTTTGAAACCGATCTGCGCGTAGGTAGCGTCGTTGTTATTCGTGTTATCGCCAGAGGTCACGAAATCGTGCTCGGCGTTAACTTTCCCGTAGAAGTCCAGTTTGTTGCCGTTCTTGTTATAGATTTCTGCAGCGTTAGCTGCACCGGCTACCAGCAGGGCAGGGATTACCACTGCCAGAATATTGCGCTTCATCATTATTTATTACCCTCATTGGTTTTTTTATGACACTCGCCACTGCCGTCAATAAATTCTGTCAATAAATATTTCCGGAACTATTGATGAGAGTTAGGTGTCTTTATGTATCTGACAGGCATCTTTCCATTCATAGAACCGTTTCGCTAGCCTGAAAGTGCTACAATTCTCAAGATTAAGTTACAAAAAGAAATCATGTGTAACCAAATGTGTATTTTCCGGAACTTTGTGAACCACCTCAAATTTCAGCGTCCACTGGCGAATTAAACGGCAGATGCTTTGATATCTATATGAAAAGCTTATAATTAATTTAGATAAAGGCAATTCGTATAAACAGAAGCCAAACGGCTCATTTTTTCTTATGACCCGAAAGAGACTTCTGGATGGCTGTAAAGCTGGTTGAATTTTGTGCTATTGCTTCAGATTGCAATAAGCGCAATAAGAATAGGGTTTATTTTTTGTGCGCAGATGTTTCGTGGAAACAAAACGTAACAGGTAGTGGCTGTAACGGGTTTGTGGTTTAAAAATGCTGACTTTGCGCTGACGAAAACTGACAATGCAGAATAAAATAATGGCCAGCAATTGCTGGCCATTTGTTATTCAGTCGATTAGAAACTGGCGTTACGCGGTGTGCGTGGGAATGGAATAACGTCACGGACGTTCTGAACACCGGTGACATAGGCGATCAGGCGCTCAAAGCCCAGACCAAAACCGGCATGCGGGACGGTACCGTAACGGCGTAAATCGCGATACCAGCTGTAATCCGCAGGATTAAGGCCCATCTCTTCCATGCGTGCGTCCAGTACGTCAAGACGCTCTTCACGCTGAGAACCACCGATGATTTCACCAATGCCCGGTGCCAGAACGTCCATCGCCGCAACGGTTTTACCGTCTTCGTTAAGGCGCATATAGAAGGCCTTAATGTCTTTCGGGTAGTTTTTCACCACAACCGGTGCTTTGAAGTGCTTCTCAGCCAGGTAACGCTCGTGCTCAGACGCCAGGTCGACGCCCCAGTAAACCGGGTTCTCAAACTTCTCACCGCATTTCTCGAGGATGGCCACCGCGTCGGTGTAGTCCACCTGCGCGAAATCTGCCGAGACGAAACGCTCCAGACGTGCGACTGCATCGCTGTCGACACGTTCTGCGAAGAATTTCATGTCGTCAGGACGCTCTTCCAGCACCGCTTTGAAGACATATTTGAGCATCGCTTCTGCCAGACCCGCGACATCATCCAGATCTGCGAACGCCACTTCAGGCTCCAGCATCCAGAATTCCGCCAGGTGACGGCTGGTGTTGGAGTTTTCTGCACGGAAGGTAGGACCAAAGGTGTAGATTTTGGACAGCGCGCAGGCGTAAGTTTCACCGTTGAGCTGACCAGAAACCGTCAGGAAGGCCTCTTTACCGAAGAAGTCTTTGTCATAGTCCACTTTACCTTCTGGGGTACGCGGCAGGTTTTCCATGTCCAGCGTAGAGACGCGGAACATTTCACCCGCGCCTTCCGTATCGGACGCGGTGATCAGTGGGGTAGACACCCAGAAATAACCCTGCTCATCGAAGAAACGATGCAGCGCCTGCGCCAGCGTATGACGCACGCGGGCAACCGCACCAATCAGGTTGGTGCGTGGACGCAGGTGCGCCACTTCACGCAGGTATTCGATGCTGTGACGTTTTGCCGCCATTGGGTAGGTGTCGGGATCTTCAACCCAGCCAGTGACTTCAATGGCTGAGGCCTGAATTTCGAAACTCTGACCCTGACCAGGTGATGCCACAACAACACCGGTTACGATAACGGAACAACCCGTTGTCAGGCGCAGAACGTCATCATTGTAATTGGGCAGAGAATTATTAATGACGGCCTGTACAGGATCAAAGCAGGAACCGTCATAGACGGCAAGGAAGGAGATGCCAGCTTTAGAATCTCGGCGAGTACGCACCCATCCGCGCACGGTGACTTCTTGGTCAACGGCGACACGGCCCTGGAGTACGTCGGCTACAGGCACAACGCTCATAATATTCTCTCTGTTAATAGTCGGAAAAAATAAACACTTGTCCACCCTTACTGGGGGGGATATCTATGTTACCTGGCATCCGCCATCAGACAAGCAGATTTCGCAGTCAAAAGAGAAGAATTAAGAAATAAATTGAGGAGAGGGGAGCCTGAAAGGCTCCCGAAAGCGGTTAACTGGCTTTTTTGATCTGCGGCAGATCGAATGCTTTGCGTAATGCGCGCACAAAGGCTTTGTCATGGCAGATGGTTTTACCGGGGCTATCGGAGAGCTTCGCTACCGGCTTACCGTTACATTCCACCAGTTTTATCACGATGTTCAGAGGTTTTACCTGAGGGATGTCGCAGGTCAGGCGGGTGCCAATCCCAAAGCTCAGGTTAATTCTGGAGGTGAAATGACGATAGAGATCGACCGCTTTCGCCAGATCGAGGTTATCAGAGAAGACCAGCACCTTGCTCATTGGGTCAATGCCCAGTTTTTCGTAATGGGCAATGGCCTTTTCACCCCATTCAACCGGATCCCCGGAATCATGGCGTAATCCCTGATAACGTTCGGCAAATTCAGGGCCAAAATCACGCAGGAACGCGTCCATCGTAATACAGTCGGTAAGCGCGATGCCCAGTTGATTGGGATACTCTTCCAGCCACGCGGCCAGTGCGGCACGCTGGCTGTTTGCCAGGTCCGGGCTTATCTGCTGATGCGCCTGGAACCACTCATGCGCCTGGGTACCCATTGGGGTCAGATCCAGACGACGTGCCAGATCGTAGTTGCTGGTGCCCACGAACCACGGCTCCTGCTGCAGACGCTTCACAATAGCCTGCTGCACTTCGCGAGAGAAACGGCGACGCGTGCCAAAATCCATCAGGCGGAAGCAGGACATATCCAGCCCTTCGGTCAGCGTTGAGAATGCGGCCAGTTTATTTTCCAGCGACGCGACCGCCTGCTCAACACCGGTTTCCGGCGAACGGTAGCGGTGGGCCAGTTCACTGATCACCGCGAGAAGCGGAACTTCCCACATGATCACTTCACGCCACGGGCCTTCAAGACGAATATCCAGCTTGCCGTTATCATTGACCACGGTCACCTGCTCCGGCTTATAGCGGAAATCGCGCAGCCAGTTCAGGTAGTCAGCTTTAAAGAAGGGCAGGCCAGAGAGCCACTGATATTCGTCGTCCTGCAGCGTCAGATGCTGCATAGCATCGACCTGTTCACGAATGGAGTCTGCGTAGATACCGAGCAAGTCGTCACCACGGCAGCGGAATTCCGCCGCGACATGGACGTCATAGTAATGGTGGAAAACGGCTTGCTGCATATGCAGTTTATACGCGTCGGTATCCAGCAATGTATGCAGAACAGGAGAAGCGAATTGAGTCATAGGTGCGCAGTAGCATCCTCTCACAGGAGCGTTTAGTACAATAAACAACTCCGGAGTATACCTTGTTTAGTGATTTATTGAACCCCGATCACAACATAAGCGCTCTTTATGGTCGAGGGCATTTTGTGCCCCGTGTTATACAAATGTAGCGAAAAAGGTGTTTGTACCTGAAAAGATGAACATTCTGCATAGCGCGTTTTACACAACAGGAATAGACTGGATTCGTTATTCGACAAACGATGCATAAGGTTTTCTATGACACAACAGCCACAAGCCAAATACCGCCACGACTACCGTGCGCCGGATTACCTGATTAGCGATATCGATCTGACTTTTGACCTGGATGCCACTAAAACCGTTGTCACGGCGGTAAGCCAGCTCACGCGCCAGAGCGCGACGGCTGTGCCGCTGCGTCTGGATGGTGAAGACCTGACGCTGGTCTCCGTGCAGATCAATGATCAAGCATGGTCTGACTATAAAATAGAAGGCAACCAGCTGGTTATCGACAACCTGCCGGAACGCTTTACGCTGCGCATCGTGAATGAAATCAGCCCAGCTGCCAACACGGCGCTGGAAGGGCTTTACCAGTCTGGCGTGGCCCTGTGCACCCAGTGTGAGGCCGAAGGTTTCCGCCACATTACCTGGTATCTTGACCGCCCGGACGTGCTGGCACGCTTTACAACGAAAATCATCGCCGATAAAACCCTCTATCCGTTCCTGCTTTCCAACGGCAACCGCGTAGGTGAAGGCGAGCTGGAAAACGGTCGCCACTGGGTACAGTGGCAGGATCCGTTCCCGAAACCGTGCTACCTGTTTGCGCTGGTGGCGGGTGATTTCGACGTGCTGCGTGATACGTTCAAAACCCGTTCAGGCCGCGACGTCGCGCTGGAGTTGTTCGTCGACCGCGGCAATCTGGACCGCGCGCCATGGGCGATGACCTCGCTTATCAACTCCATGAAGTGGGATGAAGAGCGCTTTGGCCTCGAGTATGACCTCGACATCTATATGATCGTTGCTGTCGACTTCTTCAACATGGGCGCGATGGAGAATAAAGGTCTTAACGTCTTTAACTCCAAATACGTGCTGGCGCGAACCGATACCGCGACCGATAAAGATTACCTGGATATTGAACGCGTCATCGGACACGAGTATTTCCATAACTGGACCGGAAACCGCGTCACCTGCCGTGACTGGTTCCAGCTGAGCCTGAAAGAGGGCCTGACCGTCTTCCGTGACCAGGAGTTCAGTTCCGATCTGGGTTCCCGTGCGGTGAACCGCATTAACAACGTGCGCACCATGCGTGGCCTGCAGTTTGCGGAAGATGCCAGCCCAATGGCACACCCTATCCGTCCCGATAAAGTCATCGAGATGAATAACTTCTACACCCTGACGGTGTACGAAAAAGGGGCGGAAATTATCCGCATGATCCATACCCTGCTGGGTGAAGAGAACTTCCAGAAAGGGATGCAGCTCTACTTCGAGCGTCATGACGGCAGCGCAGCCACCTGCGACGATTTTGTGCAGGCGATGGAGGATGCGTCTAATGTCGATCTTTCCCATTTCCGCCGCTGGTACAGCCAGGCCGGGACGCCGATTGTCACCGTCAAAGACGACTACAACCCGGAAACCGAGCAGTACACCCTGACCATCAGCCAGCGCACACCGCCAACGGCAGAGCAGGAAGAAAAACACCCGCTGCACATTCCGTTCAGTATTGAACTGTATGACAACGAGGGTAACGTGATCCCGCTGCAGAAGGGCGGCCATCCGGTCCACCACGTCCTGAACGTGACCCAGGCGGAACAGACCTTTATCTTTGATAACGTCTATTTCCAGCCGGTTCCCGCGCTGCTGTGTGAATTCTCTGCGCCCGTGAAACTGGAATATAAGTGGAGCGACCAGCAACTGACGTTCCTGATGCGCCATGCACGCAATGACTTCTCACGCTGGGATGCGGCGCAAAGCCTGCTGGCGACCTACATCAAGCTGAACGTTAATCGTCATCAGCAGGGCCAGCCGCTGTCGCTGCCGGTTCACGTTGCGGACGCATTCCGTGCAGTCCTGCTGGATGAGAAGATTGACCCGGCGCTGGCGGCTGAAATTCTGACGTTGCCATCCGCAGGCGAAATCGCCGAACTGTTCGACATCATCGATCCGATTGCCATTGTGGCGGTGCGTGAAGCGCTGACCCGTACGCTGGCGAACGAGCTTGCAGACGAATTCCTCGCAATCTACAACGCTAATAAGCTTGACGCTTATCGTGTGGAACATGCTGACATCGGTAAACGTTCCCTGCGTAACACCTGCCTGCGTTATCTGGCCTTCGGTGAGCGCGAGCTGGCAAACACGCTGGTGAGCAAGCAGTATCACGAAGCAGACAACATGACCGACGCGCTGGCAGCCCTGGCTGCAAGTGTTGCCGCCGAACTGCCATGCCGTGATGCGCTGATGCAGGAGTACGATGACAAGTGGCATCAGGATGGTCTGGTCATGGACAAGTGGTTCATCCTGCAGGCCACCAGCCCGGCGGCCGATGCCCTCAGCAATGTACGCAGTCTGCTGAAGCATCGCTCCTTCACCATGAGCAACCCAAACCGCGTGCGTTCCCTGATTGGCGCGTTTGCCAGCAGCAACCCGGCGGCGTTCCATGCGGAAGATGGCAGCGGTTATCAGTTTATGGTGGAAATGTTGACCGAGCTGAACAGCCGTAACCCACAGGTGGCGTCACGCCTGATTGAGCCGCTGATCCGTCTGAAACGCTATGATGCACAGCGCCAGGCGAAAATGCGTGCTGCGCTTGAGCAGCTGAAAGGGCTGGAAAACCTGTCTGGCGATCTGTACGAGAAGATCGCTAAGGCACTGGCCTGATCGAAAGACCCATCCTCCCTCTCCCGGTGGGAAAGGGAGGATGTCAGCCGTGAGCCGTCATTAACGCTCGCTCGCTGACCCCGCGCTTCATCACCCGATTCAGCACTTCCGCCTCCAGCTCTGCCAGTCTTGCCGACCCTACGCGGCGCGGACGCGCAATATCGACCGTGACATCAAGACCGATTTTCCCTTCTTCTATTAGCAGCACGCGGTCTGCCATCGCGACGGCTTCGCTCACGTCGTGCGTCACCAGAAGTACCGTAAAGCCATGCTTTTGCCAGAGCGCGGCAATCAGGTCCTGCATTTCGATTCGCGTCAGGGCGTCGAGCGCGCCGAGTGGCTCATCCAACAGCAGCAAGCCCGGACGATGTATCAGCGCTCGCGCCAGCGCCACGCGTTGCTTCTGCCCGCCGGAGAGCGCAGTAGGCCATTCATCCGCACGGTTTTCCAGCCCTACGGCGGCCAGCGCCTGGCGGGCTTCATCCCGCCAGTTGCCGTTGAGGCCCAGTCCGACATTATCAATCACCGTTTTCCAGGGCAGCAGGCGCGCGTCCTGAAACATCATGCGGGTATCATCCTGAATAGTGGCCAACGGTGTCGCGCCTGCCAGAATTTCGCCGCCGTTGGGGGATTCCAGCCCGGCTAAAAGGCGTAACAGCGTACTCTTGCCGCCGCCGCTGCGGCCCACAATGGCGACAAATTGTCCGGCAGGAATATGCAGATCCAGCGCGTTGAGAATCGTGTTTTCGCCATAGCGCTTCGTGACACCGTTAAGGAGCAGCGGTGTACCCTGAGTCAGTCGGGCAGTATTCATGCTTTAGCCTCCTGTGAAATATAGGCTGGATTCCAGCGCAGCCAGCTGCGTTCCAGCCACTGGGCGCTGACGTCGGCAAGTTTGCCGAGCAGGGCATAGAGGATAATGGCCACCACCACCACGTCCGTTTGCAGGAATTCGCGGGCGTTCATCGCCAGATAGCCAATCCCTGAGTTTGCAGAGATGGTCTCTGCCACAATCAGCGTCAGCCACATCAGGCCGAGCGCAAAGCGCACGCCGACCATTATGGAGGGCAGGGCGCCCGGCAGGATCACATGCATAAAGAGGGCAAAACCGGACAGGCCGTAACTGCGTGCCATTTCGACCAGTCCGCGATCGATGTTGCGGATCCCGTGCCAGGTATTAATGTAAATCGGGAACAGCGTGCCCAGCGCGACGAGAAAAATTTTGGCGCTCTCATCAATACCAAACCACAAAATGACCAGCGGGATCAGCGCCAGATGCGGCACGTTACGCAGCATCTGAATGGAGGTATCGAGCAGCCGCTCGCCCCAGCGAGAAAGCCCGCTGATCAGACCCAGTACCAGGCCGATGCTTCCACCAATCGAAAAACCAATTACCGCGCGCCATGAGCTGATGGCCAGATGCTGCCAGAGTTCGCCGCTGACGCTCAGCGACCAGAATGCCTCTATTACGCCCTCCGGAGAGGGCAGAATACGGCTCGACAGCCAGCCGGCAGAAGACGCGAGTTGCCAGACAAGCACAATGCCAACGGGTAAAAACCATGGGGCGGCACGTAGCAACCATTTTTGTGAGGGGGCATTCATGGCAACTCCTTAGCTTTGTGCGGCTCTTCGCGGGATAAACTCGTTAGCCACGGCTTCGCCCTGAAGCTGGAGCTGGCGGGGCTGCGGTACGTCCGGGATGGCGACATCAAGATGCGGGAATAACAGCTCGCCCACTTTGTAGGCCTCTTCCAGGTGCGGATAACCGGAGAGGATAAAACTGTCGATACCCAGGTCCGCGTATTCATTGATCCGCGCAGCCACCGTTGGACCGTCGCCGACCAGCGCGGTACCCGCACCGCCGCGCACCAGGCCGACGCCCGCCCACAGGTTCGGGCTGATCTCCAGATTCTCGCGCTTACCGTTGTGCAATGACGCCATTCTGTGCTGGCCGACGGAGTCGGTTTTCGCAAACGCCGCCTGAGCTTTAGCGATAGTCTCATCATCGAGATGCGCGATCAGCCGGTCGGCCGCCTGCCAGGCTTCTTCATTGGTTTCACGCACAATCACATGCAGGCGAATACCAAAGCGCACCTTGCGACCATGCGCTGCCGCTTTGGCGCGCACCTGGGCAATTTTCTCTTTGACCAGCTCGGGCGGCTCACCCCAGGTGAGGTAGAGATCAACCTGTTCTGCCGCCAGATCCTGCGCCACATCTGATGAGCCGCCGAAGTAAAGAGGAGGGCGCGGCTGCTGCACCGGCGGGAAGTAGAGCCTGGCGTCGCGAACGTGAATATGTTTACCTTCGAAGGTGACGGTTTCCCCCTCCAGCAGACGTCGCCAGACGCGGGTGAACTCGGCGGACGCTTCATAGCGTTCGGTGTGATCGAGGAACACGCCGTCACCCGCCAGCTCCTGCGGATCGCTTCCGGTGACCAGGTTAAACAGGGCCCGGCCGTTAGAGAGCCTGTCGAGCGTTGCCGCCTGGCGCGCCGCGACGGTCGGGGAGACCACGCTCGGGCGCAGTGCCACGAGGAACTTCAGACGTTGGGTCACGGGGATCATCGATGCGGCTACCAGCCACGCATCCTCGCACGAGCGTCCGGTGGGGATCAGTACGCCGGTAAAACCGATTCGGTCAGCTGCCTGCGCAATCTGCTGCAGATAGCCGTGGTCAACCGGGCGTGAACCCTCTTCTGTGCCAAGATAGTGTCCATCACCGTGGGTGGGTAAAAACCAGAAAAGATTCAGACTCATGATTTGGTTCCTTCTTTGCCTGCGGGTTGCCAGATGCGTTCGCGAATATTCACCTGTTTTGGAACAAGGCGATTTTGATAGAAGAGATCTGCGGTTTGCTGCTGCAGCGCAGCGACGTGTGCGTCCACCGGGGTAATGGTGGTCTGTGGACGGTGATCGAGATAGCTCGCGATCACCGGCTCAGGTAAGCCCATGGTTTTCGCCAGCAGGGTAATGCTTTCCTGACGTTGGCTTTGCGTTAGCGCATCCGCCTGAGTAAAGGTGTTGAGAACATCCTGAATAAAAGCGCCATTCTTTTCCGCATACGGGCGCGCGGCGAGATAGAACGAGCCGGTTTGTTTCAGCGTGGTGCCATCTTTTAATACCCGCACGCCACCCTGCAGTAAAGCTGCGGAGTAGTAGGGATCCCAGATAGCCCATGCGTCGACATTGCCCTGCTGGAAAGCGGCGCGAGCATCAGCCGGCGTCAAATAGACGGGTTGAATGTCGGTGAATTTAAGCCCCGCCTCCTGCAGGGCCCGCAGCAGCAGGTTATGTGAGCTTGAGCCTTTCTGGAATGCAACCTTGTGGCCTTTGAGATCGGCGACCGTCTTAATAGTGCTATTTTCAGGGACCAGAATGACCTCAGCCTTCGGCTTGGCCGGCTCAACGCCGACATAAACCAGGTCGGCCCCCGCCGCCTGCGCGAATATTGGCGGAATATCCCCGGTGCTGCCGAGGTCGATGCTTCCGACATTCAGGGCTTCCAGCATTTGCGGGCCAGCAGGGAACTCAATCCAGGAGAATGTGGTCTTCGGGAAGCGTTTTTCCAGAAGCTGATGGCTTTTAGCCAGCACCATACTGACGCTGCCTTTCTGATAGCCGATGCGTAAATGTTCAGGCGCCGTCTCTGCCGCGTGGGCCAGCGAGGTGAGCGCTAACAGCCCGGCCAGTCCGAGACGGGTTAATCTTTTAAACATGGGCGACTCCCTGTGACGGGTTAAACGCCGGGGCGTGGATATCTCTGCGGTGCAGGGCATGCCAGAAGGTTTCCAGGGCGCTGTCGAGGCGGGTTTGCAGATTCGGCGTGAAGTGAGGCTTGTGTTGATAATCGATAACCTGCGAGTCGTCGGCAAAGACGCCGTGGAGGATCTCCTGCGCTTTTAGCGCATTGAGTACCGGCTTAAGGGCATAATCTACCGCCAGTAAATGGGCCACCGTGCCGCCCGTTGCCAGTGGGAGAACCACTTTGCCGTCCAGCGCACGTTCAGGCAGCAGATCGAGCAGGGTTTTCAGGGCCCCGGAAAACGAAGCTTTATAGATCGGCGTCGCCACGATTAAGCCATCAGCCCCTTTAAGCTGTTCAGTCAGCGTTTGCAGCGCCGGACTGTCAAAACGGGCGTAGAGCAGATCCTCGGGGTCGAAGTTATGCAGATTCCAGTGGCATACTTCCACATCCAGAGCATTGAGCTTTTCACGGGCATATTCCAGCAGTGCGCTGGAGCGAGAGGGGAATCGTGGACTTCCGGCCAGGGTTATGACGCGCATGCATGCTCCTTATAACTAATTGTTTGCTTTTATCTAACATTCATAACAATTTTCAGGAGTGTGACACTGCCCGGTTATTCCACTAAATGATTTATCTGCAATTTAAATGCGAAAAAGCGCATAAGAACGGGGCTGCGAGGTAAACGATTGCGTCTAACGGTGTTTTTTTTGCCACAGGTCAATTCCCTTTCCGGGCCGGATCGCACATAATCCCCTCCCGGTTTGCACACCGGGAATCCAGGAGAGTTCATGTACTACCCCTTCGTTCGTAAAGCCCTTTTCCAGCTCGACCCTGAGCGCGCTCATGAATTTACATTCCAGCAGTTACGTCGTATTACCGGAACGCCGCTGGCCGCACTGGTGCGTCAAAACGTGCCGGAAAAACCTGTGCAATGCATGGGCCTGACCTTTAAAAATCCGCTGGGTCTCGCGGCAGGTCTGGATAAAAATGGTGAGTGCATTGATGCCCTGGGCGCGATGGGCTTTGGCTCCATCGAAATCGGTACCGTCACGCCGCGTCCGCAGCCAGGTAATGATAAGCCGCGTCTGTTCCGCCTGGTCGAAGCCGAAGGGCTGATCAACCGCATGGGCTTTAATAACCTCGGCGTTGATCACCTTGTTGAGAACGTAAAAAAAGCCCATTTTGATGGTGTATTAGGCATCAATATTGGCAAAAATAAAGACACGCCGGTAGAGCAGGGTAAAGATGACTATCTGATTTGTATGGAAAAAGTCTATGCCTACGCGGGGTATATTGCGGTGAATATTTCCTCACCAAATACCCCGGGTCTGCGCTCTTTACAATATGGCGAAGCACTGGACGATCTTCTGAGTGCCATTAAAAATAAACAAAATGAGCTCCAGGCGATCCACCATAAATATGTTCCGGTCGCGGTTAAGATCGCACCGGATCTTTCTGCTGAAGAATTGATCCAGGTTGCCGACAGTTTAGTTCGCCATAATATTGACGGGGTGATTGCGACCAATACCACACTCGATCGCTCGCTCGTTCAGGGAATGAAAAACTGTGACGAAGCGGGTGGGTTAAGTGGACGTCCGGTACAATTAAAAAGCACAGAAATTATTCGTGCCCTGTCAGCAGAATTAAAAGGACGACTGCCGATTATTGGCGTCGGTGGTATCGACTCCGTGATCGCGGCTCGCGAGAAGATGGCGGCGGGTGCCTCACTGGTGCAAATCTATTCCGGTTTTATTTTTAAAGGACCGCAGCTGATTAAAGAAATCGTTACTCATATCTAATCTTTTCTCTTTATCAGACAACCAGGGCTTTATTTCCAGCCCTGGTTGTTTTATATTCCGTCATTGTTGCTTATTTAGTCATTATAGTCTTTTATTAATGGTGTTATAAACGAAGCGGCGAACAGGACATTTTTAGTACAGGAAGTTTGGGGACGGGAGAGAAACATGCGAATTAAACCTGACGATAACTGGCGCTGGTATTTTTGTGACGAGCATGATCGCATGATGCTCGATTTAGCCAATGGTATGTTGTTTCGTTCCCGTTTTGCTCGCCGAATGTTAACCCCGGACGCCTTCTCCCCGTCAGGCTTTTGTGTTGACGACGCTGCGCTTTATTTCTCCTTTGAAGAAAAATGCCGCGACCTGGTGCTTTCTAAAGAGCAGCGTGCCGAACTGGTATTAAACGCGTTAGTGGCTATTCGATTCCTGAAACCGCAAATGCCGAAAAGCTGGCATTTTTTACCGCACAGCATGAACTGGACCCCCGCCACCGGCGATGCGGCGAGCGTAAACCTGAGCGATACCGCTGAAGAGGTGAGCCTGCTGGTGGTTGAGCCTGGCGAAAATGCCGCACTCTGTCTGCTGGCCCAGCCCGGAGTGACCATTGCCGGGCGGACGATGCAACTGGGGGATGCCATTAAGGTAATGAATGACAGGCTGAAACCGCAGCAACGCGTAGACGCTTTCAGCCTCGAGCAGGCCGTTTAAGCTTCCAGCTGTACCGACGTTTTCGGAATACAGCTGCAGCACAGAATTGTACCATCATCGCCAATCGCGGATTTTTTCAGCGCGCTGACTTCCCCTTCGACCAGCTTGATTCGACAGCACCCACAGATGCCTGCCCGGCAGGAGTAAGGTACGCGGATCCCCGCTTGTTCCAGCTGTTCAAGTAAAACCTGCTGATTGTTGCCGCGGATAACGGTGCCCTGCCAGTGAATGTCTACGGGCGAGCTGGCTGGCGTCTCAACGTCGACGAACTCTTCTTCCTGACCTGCGCCATACACTCTTGCGGGTCCACGGGCGAGAATTTCGACTTCGTCGCCCACGCGGATGACGCCGCTTGAGCGCGGAATGAGGTTCTGGCCGAAATCAACATCGCCATTGTCCTGCGCTGTGCGGAATGACTGCAGGGTTTTTAACGGCTCGCCGGAAGGGTGTTTCTGGCCTTTTTCGGGACTGACGGTGGTAAAGATACAGCGGCTGCAAGGCTTCACGACATCAAATACCACGCTGCCGATACGGATCACCTTCCAGGTATCCTCTTCCCAGGCGTCAGCGCCTGTAACAACCAGGTTGGGACGAAACTGCTCCATCTGGACGCTGGCTTTACAGCGACGCTGCAGGTCGCGCAGGGAGGCGTCGTTAGTCAGCAGGAAGGGGAAGCCGTCCGCGAATGAGAGCGGGACCGCCTCGTGGCGCTTAACGCGCCGCGTCAGCGCCGGGCCGACCCAGCGCAGCTGCACATCCCGGGAGAAGAAGCCGCTCAGCCAGCGGTTAATGTCATCCGGGGCGATGCGCGCGGTAAAATGATTGCCCCACACTTCCGTTGGCGCTTCGACAGGCGCAAAATCAGCAAAGCGGATCACCACGCTGGAGCCATCCGGCGCGGTGAGATGCAAACCGTCATAAAGCGGGGAAGGGGTAAAGCGAACCATTTGTGGGAACTGGCGTGCGGTAATGAACGTACCGTCAGGTTCGGTGACCATAAAGATACGATCGAAGGCAAATCCGCTCATGTCGGCCAGCGCGTGTGAAACGCCGATCCCGCGCATGGATTTCACCGGATGAATAAAAAGCCTGGATAACGTCGCCACTGCACAGCCCCTCGAATGAAAATAAGCCTTCAACTTTATGACATACACGCCATATTAGCTATAATGCGCGACAATTTTCTAAGAGTAAAAGTGACGATATGAATTCTCTGTTTGCCAGTACGGCCCGTGGGCTGGAAGAGCTGTTAAAAACTGAACTGGAAACCCTGGGCGCGCAAGAGTGCCAGGTGGTTCAGGGTGGTGTCCATTTTGAGGGCGACACACGGCTTATTTACCAGAGCCTGATGTGGAGCCGTCTGGCATCACGCATCATGCTGCCGATGAAAGAGTGCAAGGTTTACAGCGACCTTGACCTCTACACCGGCGTACAGATGATCGACTGGACAGAGATCTTCTCCCCGAATGCCACCTTTGCCGTGCACTTTAATGGCGTGAACGATGAGATCCGCAACAGCCAGTACGGTGCCCTGCGCGTCAAAGACGCCATTGTGGACTGCTTCACGCGTAAAAATAAGGAACGCCCAAACGTCGATCGTGAAAATCCCGATCTGCGGATCAACGTCTGGCTCAACGGCGACACCGCCAGTATCTCTCTGGATCTGAGCGGCGCGGGTCTGCACCTGCGTGGTTATCGCGATCGTACCGGTATGGCGCCCATCAAAGAGACTCTCGCCGCCGCCATCGTGATGCGTTCCGGCTGGCAGCCAGGCACACCGCTGCTCGACCCGATGTGTGGCTCCGGTACGCTGCTGATTGAGGCCGCTATGCTGGCCACCGACCGCGCACCGGGCCTGCACCGCGGCCATTGGGGCTTCAGTGGCTGGGCGCAGCACGATGAGGCGCTGTGGAAAGAGGTCAAAGACGAAGCGCAGACCCGTGCACGTAAAGGTCTGGCGGAGTACACCTCCCATTTCTACGGCTCTGACAGCGACTCACGCGTCATTGAGCGTGCGCGCAGCAACGCCCGCCGTGCCGGTATCGGCGAGCTGGTCACCTTCGAGGTGAAAGACGTCGCGAACCTGACCAATCCGCTGCCAAAAGGCCCATACGGTACCGTTATCAGCAACCCGCCTTACGGCGAGCGTCTTGATAGCGAACCGGCGCTGATTGCCCTGCACAGCCTGCTGGGCCGTAATATGAAAAATGACTTTGGCGGCTGGAACCTGTCGCTGTTTAGCGCCTCGCCAGAACTGCTGAGCTGTCTGCAACTGCGTGCCGAACGCCAGTTTAAGGCGAAAAACGGCCCGCTGGACTGCGTGCAGAAAAACTACCATCTGGCCGAGAAAGCGGCGGACAGTAAACCATCGGGTGTGGCGGAAGATTACGCTAACCGCCTGCGTAAGAATCTGAAGAAATTCGAAAAATGGGCGAAACAGGAAGGTATCGAATGTTATCGCCTGTATGATGCCGATCTGCCGGAATACAACGTGGCGGTTGACCGTTACGCTGACTGGGTTGTGGTGCAGGAATATGCGCCTCCAAAAACGATTGATGCACAAAAAGCGCGTCAGCGTATGCTGGACGTGATTGCGGCAACAATTTCGGTGCTGGGCATTGCGCCTAACAAACTGGTGCTGAAAACCCGTGAGCGTCAGAAAGGGAAAAATCAGTATCAGAAAATGGGTGAGAAGGGTGACTTTATCGAGGTGGGCGAATACAACGCGCGCCTGTGGGTTAACCTGACCGATTATCTGGATACCGGTCTGTTCCTTGACCACCGTATCGCCCGCCGCATGCTGGGCCAGATGAGCAAGGGTAAAGACTTCCTGAACCTGTTCTCCTATACCGGCAGCGCCAGTGTGCATGCTGGCCTTGGCGGCGCGCGCAGTACCACCACGGTGGATATGTCCCGTACTTACCTGGAATGGGCAGAACGTAACCTGCGCCTGAACGGTCTCACCGGGCGTCAGCATCGTCTGATGCAGGCTGACGTGCTGGGCTGGCTACGCGAAACGGACGAACAATTTGATCTGATCTTCATCGATCCCCCAACGTTCTCTAACTCCAAGCGTATGGAAGATAGCTTTGACGTTCAACGCGATCACCTGCGCCTGATGACCGACCTGAAACGCCTGCTGCGTAAGGGCGGTACCATTATGTTCTCGAATAACAAACGCGGCTTCCGCATGGATCATGAGGGGCTGGCTGCTCTGGGACTGAAAGCACAAGAAATTAGCCAAAAAACGCTGTCCCAGGACTTTGCCCGTAATCGTCAGATCCATAACTGCTGGTTGATCTCCGCGGTCTGAAAGGAATAATACATGTCTTTAATTAGTATGCACGGCGCGTGGCTCTCTTTCAGCGACTCGCCGCTTCTCGACAATGCAGAACTGCACATCGAGGACAACGAGCGCGTCTGTCTGGTCGGCCGTAACGGCGCGGGTAAATCCACGCTGATGAAAATCCTCAACCGCGAACAGGGCCTGGACGACGGGCGTATTGTTTACGAGCAGGATCTTATCGTCTCTCGCCTGCAGCAGGATCCGCCGCGTCACGTGACCGGCAGCGTTTACGATTTTGTTGCCGAAGGTATCTCTGAGCAGGCCGAATACCTGAAGCGTTATCACGAGATTTCTCACCTGGTGATGACCGACCCGAGCGACAAGAATCTTAACGAACTGGCGAAAGTGCAGGAGATGCTCGATCACCACGGCCTGTGGCAGCTCGAAAACCGCATCAATGAAGTGCTGGCACAGCTCGGACTGGAACCGGACATGGAGCTGTCGGCGCTTTCTGGCGGCTGGCTGCGTAAGGCTGCGCTTGGCCGCGCGCTGGTCAGCGGGCCGAAAGTACTGCTGCTGGATGAACCGACGAACCACCTGGATATCGAAGCGATAGACTGGCTGGAAGGGTTCCTCAAAACCTTCAACGGGACCATTATCTTTATCTCCCACGACCGTTCGTTTATCCGCAATATGGCCACGCGTATTGTCGATCTCGATCGCGGCAAGCTGGTGACCTACCCTGGCGATTACGATACCTATCTGCTGGAGAAAGAAGAAAACCTGCGTGTGGAAGAGTTGCAGAACGCTGAATTCGACCGCAAGCTGGCGCAGGAAGAGGTCTGGATCCGTCAGGGCATCAAAGCCCGTCGTACCCGTAACGAAGGCCGCGTTCGCGCGCTGAAAGCGATGCGTCGTGAACGCAGCGAGCGCCGCGAAGTGATGGGCAGCGCCAGAATGCAGGTTGAAGAGGCCTCCCGTTCCGGCAAAATTGTCTTCGAAATGGAAAACGTCAACTATCAGGTTGATGGCAAAGTGCTGGTGAAAGACTTCTCCGCACAGGTTCAGCGTGGGGATAAAATCGCGCTGATCGGGCCGAATGGCTGCGGTAAAACCACGCTGTTGAAGCTGATGCTGGATCAGCTGAAGCCTGACAGCGGCCGCATTCACTGCGGGACTAAGCTCGAAGTGGCTTACTTCGACCAGCACCGTGCGGAGCTGGATCCGGACAGAACGGTGATGGATAACCTGGCGGAAGGTAAACAAGAGGTGATGGTTAACGGTAAGCCGCGCCATGTGCTGGGCTACCTGCAGGACTTCCTGTTCCATCCGAAACGCGCGCTGACGCCGGTACGCGCGTTGTCAGGCGGTGAGCGAAATCGTCTGCTGCTGGCACGTCTGTTCCTGAAGCCAAGTAACCTGCTGATCCTCGATGAACCAACAAACGACCTGGACGTGGAAACGCTCGAACTGCTGGAAGAGCTGATCGACGGCTATCAGGGAACCGTGATGCTGGTAAGCCACGACCGTCAGTTCGTCGATAACACCGTGACTGAGTGCTGGATCTTCGAAGGTGAAGGGCGAATCGGTCAGTATGTGGGCGGCTATCACGATGCAAAAGGACAGCAGTCGCAGTCTCAGGCGCTAAAACAGGCTAAATCCAGAACCAGTTCCGAACCTGCTGTAACAAAAGCAGAAACTGTCAAGAAAACCTCGGTTAAACTAAGCTATAACCTGCAGCGCGAACTGGAAGGACTCCCTCAGCGTCTTGAAGAGCTGGAAGCCGCACTTGAAGATCTGCAGGCGCAGGTCGCTGATGCGTCATTCTTTACCCAATCGCATGACTATACTCAAAAAGTACTGGCAGAACTGTCCGCGGCTGAAAAAGCCCTGGAAGAAGCATTTGAGCGCTGGGAGTACCTTGAGTCTCTGAAGAACGGCGCATAAACAGGGATACAATATGTGTGACCAGCACCATGCCGACAGGCATATATTATGCTCTCAATGCGATATGCTCGTGGCGTTGCCAGAGCTTGGTCACGGACATAAAGCCCTGTGTCCCCGTTGCGGTACGACGTTGACAACCGAGTGGGACGCACCAAGGCAGCGTCCCACTGCTTATGCGCTGGCAGCGTTGTTCATGCTGCTGCTTTCCAATCTCTTCCCCTTCATTTATATGAAGGTGGGAGGGATGACCAGCCAGGTCGATTTGCTTGAAATTCCGGGGGTTATGTTCTCGGAAGACTATGCCAGCCTCGGCACCTTTTTCCTCCTGTTCGTACAGATCGTCCCGGCTTTTTGTCTGGTCGTCATTCTGTTGCTGGTGAACCGCGTCGCGATGCCCCTCGCGCTTAAAATCTGGCTCGCGCGTATCCTGTTCCAGTTAAAAAGCTGGGGTATGGCCGAAATCTTTCTGGCAGGTATCCTGGTCAGTTTCGTCAAACTGATGGCGTATGGCGATGTGGGTATCGGCAGCAGTTTTGTACCCTGGTGTCTGTATTGCGTGCTGCAACTGCGCGCCTTCCAGTGTGTGGACAGACGTTGGGCGTGGGACGATATCGCGCCGGCACCGAGGCTGGTGCAGACGGTAAAGGTGGGGGTGCCAGGCATCCGCCAGGGGCTTCGTTCTTGCCCATGCTGCACCGCTGTGCTGCCAGCCGATCTGGATGTGTGCCCGCGTTGCGAAACAAAAGGATATGTGCGACGTAAAAATAGCCTGCAGTGGACAATGGCGCTGCTGGTGACTTCCATCATGTTGTACCTGCCGGCCAATATCCTGCCGATTATGATCACCGATTTGCTCGGTGACAAAATGCCCTCGACAATCCTTGCCGGGGTAATACTACTGTGGGGTGAAGGCTCCTATCCCGTTGCGGGGGTGATCTTTATTGCCAGTATTATGGTACCCACGTTAAAAATGATCGCTATTGCCTGGCTCTGCTGGGATGCGAAAGGCCATGGCAAACGCGACAGCGAACGCATGCACCTGATTTATGAAGTCGTCGAGTTTGTTGGACGCTGGTCAATGATTGATGTGTTTGTTATTGCCGTTCTCTCTGCACTGGTGCGGATGGGCGGATTGATGAGTATTTATCCCGCGATGGGGGCATTAATGTTTGCGCTGGTCGTTATTATGACCATGTTCGCGGCCATGACCTTCGACCCTCGTTTATCGTGGGATCGTGAGCCTGAATCAAGCCATGAGGAACAGTAAGAGCATGGAAAATAAGAGTGGAGAGGCGAAAGTGCAGAAGGTCAAAAACTGGTCGCCGGTGTGGATTTTCCCCATCGTGACCGCGCTGATCGGTGCATGGATCCTGTTTTATCATTACAGCCATCAGGGACCGGAAGTGACGCTCATCACCACCAATGCCGAGGGGATTGAGGGCGGTAAAACGACCATCAAAAGCCGTAGCGTCGATGTGGGCGTGGTTGAAAGCGCAACCCTGACCGACGATTTAACCCATGTGGAAATCAAGGCACGCCTGAACGCGGGCATGGAAAAACTGCTGCACGGTGATTCTGCTTTCTGGGTGGTCAAGCCGCAGGTAGGACGTGAAGGGATCAGCGGCTTAGGTACGCTGCTCTCCGGTGCCTACATTGAACTGCAGCCGGGTAAAAAAGGAAGCCAGCCGGCGCAATACCAGCTGCTTGACTCGCCACCGCTTGCGCCGCCAGATGCGAAAGGCATCCGCGTGATCCTGGACAGTAAAAAAGCGGGCCAGTTAACGGCGGGCGATCCCGTGCTGTTCCGCGGTTATCGCGTGGGATCGGTTGAAACAAGTACCTTTGATCCGCAAAAGCGCACCATCAGCTATCAGCTGTTCATCAACGCGCCAAACGATCGGCTGGTCACCAGCAACGTCCGTTTCTGGAAGGACAGCGGGATCGCGGTTGATCTGACGTCAGCGGGAATGCGCGTGGAGATGGGCTCCCTGACCACGCTGTTTGGTGGCGGTGTAAGCTTTGATGTGCCGGAAGGGCAAGATTTGGGACAGCCGGTTGCAGAGAAAACGGCGTTCAGGCTCTTTGACGATCAACGCAGCATTCAGGACGCACTCTATACCGATCACATCGACTTCCTGATGTTCTTTAAAGATTCCGTCCGTGGCCTTCAGCCGGGCGCGCCTGTTGAATTCCGCGGCATTCGCCTGGGTACGGTGGGGCAAGTTCCGTTCTTTGTACCGGGTCTGCAGCAGGTTCTGGATGACGATTACCGCATTCCGGTGCTGATTCGCATTGAGCCGGAACGTCTGCTCAATCAGATTGGCGAGAATCAGGATATTGGTACGCATATTACCGAACTGATGAACCGGGGTCTGCGTGGGTCGCTGAAGACGGGCAACCTGGTGACCGGTGCGCTGTATGTGGATATGGACTTCTATCCAAAAGCCCCGCCGATTACCGGTATCCGGGAGTTCGGTGGTTATAAGATCATCCCGACGGTGAGCAGCGGCCTGGCACAGATCCAGCAGCGTCTGATGGAGACACTGGATAAGATTAACAATCTGCCACTGAATCCGATGATTGAAGCCGCGACCAGTTCGCTCAGCGAAAGTCAGGCAACAATGCGTCGCCTGCAAACCACGCTGGATAACATCAACAAGATCACCGCAAGCCAGAGTATGCAGCAGCTGCCGCAGGATATGCAGAAAACGCTGCGTGAGCTTAACCGCAGTATGCAGGGCTTCCAGCCTGGCTCGGCGGCGTACAACAAGATGGTGGCAGATATGCAACGTCTTGATCAGGTTTTGCGTGAACTGCAGCCGGTTCTGAAAACGCTCAATGAGAAGAGCAACGCGCTGGTGTTCGAAGCGAAAGATAAAAAGGATCCTGAGCCTAAGAGGGCAAAAGAATGAATAAATGGCTATTAATAGTTGGCGCTCTGCTGTTAACGGCGTGCAGTTCAGGCGTGGAGAACAAGAGCTACTATCAGTTGCCTCTTGCAGCGCAAAACGGGGTACAAAGTATCGCCAGTCAGGGAAACCGTCTGCTGTGGGTTGAGCAGGTTGCCGTGCCGGATTATCTGGCAGGCAACGGCGTGGTCTACCAGACCAGCGACGTAAAATACGTGATTGCGACAAACAACCTGTGGGCCAGCCCGCTGGATCAGCAGCTGCGCAACACGCTGGTGGCCAATCTGGGCAGCCAGCTTCCGGGTTGGGTTGTCGCTTCGCAGCCGCTGGGTAACGACCAGGATACGCTGAACGTCACGGTTACGGGTTTCCATGGCCGTTATGACGGTGCGGTGGTGATTAGCGGAGAGTGGTTACTGAACCATCAGGGCCAGATGATTAAGCGTCCTTTCCATCTTGAGCTGAAACAGCAGAAAGATGGCTACGATGAAATGGTGAAAGTGCTGGCTCAGGGCTGGGCGCAAGAGTCGGCCAGCATCGCCAGGGAGATTTCCCGGCTGCCATAAGTAAAATTCATCGGTAAAAACCGCAGTCGGCCTGTTGCTGATTGCGGTTTTTTTTTCAGTTTCACTTCAGACCGTTACTTGTGCCGGGTCACAATTTTTGTACAAATGATCTTCCAGGTAGCTCACAAATATGACACCCGTATGAATTTTGAACATTGACGCTGCGACTAATTCGGGGTATTCGTTATCTGTGCCTGCGCAAGTTTGTGCAGACACTGTTTTCTTTCCACCAGACAAAAGAATGAGGGAAACGAGGCATGAAGAGACAGAAACGAGATCGCCTGGAACGGGCTCATCAACGTGGTTATCAGGCCGGCATCGCTGGACGATCTAAAGAAATGTGTCCTTATCAGACGATAAATCAAAGGTCACAATGGCTTGGAGGCTGGCGAGAAGCCATCGGCGACAGGGCACTCATAGCCTGATAACGTCTCTTTCAAAAAAAGAAACCTCCGCACTGCGGAGGTTTCGCCTTTATGGGGTCGCTCAACGCGAAATCAGAACGCGGAAGTGTCCTGGAACAGACCCACTTTCAGGTCGTTTGCGGTATAAATCTGACGACCGTCTACCAGCACTTCGCCATCTGCCAGGCCCATAATCAGGCGGCGGTTAACGATGCGTTTGAAGTGAATACGATAGGTCACTTTCTTCGCAGTAGGCAGAACCTGTCCGGTGAATTTCACTTCGCCCACACCCAGCGCACGGCCTTTACCTTCACCACCCAGCCAGCCCAGATAGAAGCCAACCAGCTGCCACATTGCATCCAGACCCAGACACCCAGGCATTACCGGATCGCCAATAAAGTGGCAACCGAAGAACCACAGGTCCGGATTGATATCGAGTTCTGCTTCTACGTAACCCTTATCGAAGTTGCCGCCGGTTTCGGTCATTTTCACGACACGGTCCATCATCAGCATGTTCGGGGCCGGTAACTGTGGGCCGTTAGCGCCAAACAGTTCACCGCGACCAGAGGCAAGAAGGTCTTCTTTTGTATAGGATTCGCGTTTATCTACCATGTTCTCAGTAAGCCTTATTTTAGTGAAGGACGCAGGATAGCTAACACGTGTACGCTGAACAAGTCCGATCAGTTTGAACTAAACCAGCCTAACCAGCGTAACGGCCAGGGATAACGATGACGAGCATCCTGCTGCGTCGCCTGAGCAATGCGCTCCTGGATAGTCTGCATCAGGGTTGTTTGCCCTTCGCCGTCCCATACCAGGTTTGTCAGTAAGGGTAGTGCATCATCAATGCCTTCGATGGCCCAGATGGTGAATTGTTCCTGTTCCACGGCATCCAGAATGTCCTGGCTGAGGCTCAAATGGCGGGCGTTAGGGGCAGGAATAATCACCCCCTGTTTGCCGTTTAACCCACGCTGCTGACAAATCGAGAAGAAGCCTTCAATCTTTTCGTTCAGACCACCCACTGGCTGCGCACGACCAAACTGATCGACCGAGCCGGTGATCGCGATGTTCTGATTAACTGGCACTTCTGCCAGGGCGCTGATTAAGGCGCACAGCTCCGCCATAGAGGCGCTATCACCGTCGACTTCACTGTATGATTGCTCAAACGTCAGCGAGGCGGAGAAGGGGATTTGCTGCTCAAGCTGCAGCTCTGACATCAGGAACGCCTGCATGATCATCATGCCTTTAGCGTGAATGTTGCCGCCCAACTCGGCTTTGCGTTCGATATCAGTGAACTCGCCGTCACCGACATGCACAACGCAGCTGATACGGGAAGGCTCCCCGAAAGCGCGCGGGTGGCCGGGGAATTCAATCACCGACAGGGCATTGATCTGCCCGATACGTTCGCCTTCGGTCTCAACCAGAATTTGTTCCAGCAGAATTTCATCCTGCATACGGTCAGCAAGATAGCCTTCACGCCACTCACGCTGCGCCAGCATCTGGGTAAGCTGCTCACCGGTGAATGCGCCGTTACCGCTGACGACACCCACTTCACGTAACTGCTTGCCGATCCAGAGCGGGCAGAGCGGCAGCGTCTCCTGGTCACCGGTGTAGCGAACCGCTTCGCGGATCAAACCAGGCCAGGCGTCGGCGGCCGGCGTTGGCAGTGCGAAACGTTCCGCAACGCTCAACACCCACTGGCACCACTGTGCCATATCATCGGCATCGGTAATCTGGATGTTATCTTCGTATTCGCTGTAGACCGCCTGCTCAGCCAGTTCGGGCTCCATCTCCTGGAAGTCAGCCAGCGATTCACGATCACCCGTCAGTACCACGGTCAGCGACAGCGGCATTGAAGGAACTGAGACGGGCAGGGGACGAGACTCGTCGTAGCCAACCCAGTCAAAACGCTGCTGACTAACCACCGTTTTCAGGCGCATCCACAGCAGAGGTTGTGAGAGGAGGGTGCGCAACGAGATGATCAGTACGCCGCCATTCGCGCGGTGCACCAGCCCAGGTTGCAGCGAGAGCTCACCGTTAAACTGGCGCAGACAACCAAAGAGTTGTTCAGCCTCGACCCAGTTAGCGGTAATTACTTCACCCCTGGCAGCAAAGCGGTCGTCGGGCTGCTCTGCCGGTTCGAATGTGACATCATGTCCCGCGATATGATATTGGCCGCCAAAGACGGCGTTCGCTTGCGGTCGCAACTGGCGCATGGCATCACCCAGAAGCGTCAGATATTCCGCTTCTTCCGGGGCCTTGAGCATCATGAAGGGTGATGTTGCCCAGGGGCTTAACACCTGCTCCAGCGCATAATGCAAACGGGGTTGCGTATCGCTAAGGATGAATTCGTGTTCTTTTGCGAGATCGGGTCGTGCAAACAGTTCCTGATAGCTCTCGGTATCCGGAACGAGGTCACGCCATGCAAGTTTCGTAATGGTCAAAGTTGATGTTTTTTAGTTAGATGTAAAAGCGTGGAGTATACCGTAAGCGGGGGGCTCTACCCAAGCAGGATTGGGTATTTCGGCAGGGTGATTGGCTGCATTCACTCACAGGATATGATTTCTTTTCAGCAGATTGCCAAAAAACTGATATTCTGAACAGAGTTACGTGGTAACACTGAGATCGCAATGAAATATCAACAACTGGAAAATCTCGAAAGCGGCTGGAAATGGAAGTACCTGGTCAAAAAGCACCGTGAAGGGGAGCTGATCACCTGCTACATCGAAGCCAGCGCAGCGCAAGAAGCCGTGGATATTTTGCTGACCCTCGAAAATGAACCGGTACAGGTTAACGGCTGGATTGAGAAACACATTAATCCTGCGTTGTTAAACCGGATGAAGCAAACTATTCGTGCGCGTCGCAAGCGGCATTTTAATGCGGAGCATCAGCACACTCGCAAAAAATCCATCGACCTGGAGTTTATGGTCTGGCAACGTCTGGCAGGGCTTGCGCAACGGCGTGGGAAAACGCTGTCAGAAACGATAGTGCAGTTGATTGAAGATGCCGAGCATAAAGAGAAGTACGCCAACCAGATGTCGACGCTGAAGAATGATCTTCAGGCTCTCTTGGGTAAGAAATAGATTTTTGTTTTCTTCAGATTCAGATAATAAAAAACCCCGCAATGCGGGGTTTTTTTATAAGACGATAACTTATGCCGCTGGCTGAGTTACAACGTCTTTGATGCCTTTAACTTCGATCTCTACGCGACGATCTGGAGCCAGGCAGTCGATCAGTGCAGCGCGAGCTTTAACGTTGTCACAGGTGTTGCCAGTAACTGGGTTAGCTTCGCCCATACCACGTGGGGAGATCTTGTTAGCTGGGATACCTTTAGAGATCAGGTAATCAACAACAGACTGAGCACGTTTCTCAGACAGTTTCTGGTTGTAAGCGTCAGAACCGATACGGTCGGTGAAGCCCAGAACCACTACAGAACCGTCTTTAGGATCCAGGTTGCTCAGCTGGGTGTACAGCTGATCCAGTGCCTGCTGACCTTCTGGTTTCAGGGTAGCTTTGTTGAAGTTGAACAGAACGTCAGACTTCAGAGTGAAGTGTTTGGTCTGTACTTCTGGAGCTGGAGCCGGCGCTGGAGCAACGATTGGCGCTGCATCTTCCTGCTGGCCGAAACGGTAGGACACACCTACGCTCAGCATGCCGTTGTCCGGACGAACACCAACGGTGTTGCCGTCGCCGATGTTGTTAACCCACTGGTATTCCAGACGGGTAGCGATATCACGGGTCATAGCCCACTCAACGCCACCAGCGAATACTGGGGAAACACCGGTGTCATGGTCGTCGCCAGCGATGCTGTTGCTGGAGTCAGCGCGCCATACCATGCCGCCCAGACGAGTGTACACGTCCAGATCGTCAGTTACTGGGTAACCCAGTTTAGCGGTCAGCTGTACGCCCTGAGCTTTAAAAGCGCCGTTTACGTTGTCGCCTTTGTATGGCATACGACCTAACCAGTCGTAACCCATTTCAAAACCAACATACGGGTTAACCTGATAGCCACCGAACGCACCTGCACCAAGCTGGCTCTCGTGAGTAGGGCCATCGTTGTTCAGGCTGCTGTTGTACCAGCCGGTGTCATGGAACTGAGACCAGCCCAGTTTACCACCTGCATACCAGGTATTATCTTTCGGAGCGGCCTGCGCTACGGTAGCGAAGCCAGCCAGTGCCACTGCAATCGCGATAGCTGTCTTTTTCATTTTTTGCGCCTCGTTATCATCCAAAATTCGCCATGAAGGTCTCAATAGAGATTCACGGTTAAATCCTTCACCGGGGGGCGTGGTCAAATATAAATCTACCGATATCTTCGGCTTAGGCCGAGCACCCCTGGCGATGTAAAGTCTACAACGTAGCTGAAAACTTACAAGTGTGAAGTCCGTCAGGCATATGAAAAAAAAAGTTCCGTATACCGATTATTTAACATTTTTCGAACGAGTTTTGTGCAATAAAATTAAGGAGAACCGCACCAGACAAGCCTTGCCGCAGTTTTGGCGCCTGGAACTAAAATCGCATCTTGTGGTCAAAAAAAATTCCAGGAATAATCTTAATTTTCCTCAATGATACAAATTTGAGTGAATTTTTAGGCCAGAAAGTTGTCCTCTGCGATAAGAATCTGGTCGAACCGGGCGCATGATCAACCCGATCGCACTACCTTCTTCAGCCGCTTCCGTCAGCCGAAAATGATCCTCATCGGTCAATTCGTCGGATAACCATCCAATCACCACGCTGTAATTCCCCGTACGTAACGCCCGGATCATCGATTCCACGGTATCGCAGGGAGAGAGCTGGTTAATTTGCATGACCTTTGTCAGCGGCAGGCCCGCGGACTGCACCCAT
This sequence comes from Enterobacter sp. R-25, assembly GCF_049913205.1. Taxonomy (NCBI): domain Bacteria; kingdom Pseudomonadati; phylum Pseudomonadota; class Gammaproteobacteria; order Enterobacterales; family Enterobacteriaceae; genus Enterobacter; species Enterobacter sp. R-25. The sequence continues at coordinate 1,632,347 of NZ_CP183982.1, forward strand.
TCACGGCTCAGTTTTTGTTGAGGCGTCAGCCAAAGCTGCCAGCGCGACTGCTGACCAAGCTGTTGTAATAACGGCAACAGCAGAAGTTGAGTGAGCAGGGGCTGGTCTTCACGATAAACCACTTCACTGATAAGCCCTGTCGAAACACGCCCGGTGGAATTCTGCGTGACATTGCCAGCGGAAGAAGAGAGAGAGGTTGAGCGATTTGCATAGCCTGAAGTGTACATATTCATTCCAGCCCTGTAGTTACTGTATGGATATACAGTAACCCCTGTATGCATAAAGATCAACCTCATTTTCGGAAAGCGACTCGCAAAATTCATTCATTATTGATGCGCCTGGAAAAATCATCTTGCTCAACGACGATAAGTTGCCTATTTTCCTGCTAACGGATCCGCTAGTAAGAAATTTCGTTGTTACTTTATGATTTTGAAGGGAAATATCATGAAAAAGATATCTTATGAACGGATTTATAAATCCCAGGAATACCTTTCACCCTTAGGTGAAATCCACCATCGTGCGCTGTTCGGGGGGTATACCCTGGCCGTGGATGATGCCGTCTTCGCTATGGTCTCCGACGGGGAACTGTATCTCCGGGCCTGTGAGGAAAGTGCAAAATACTGTGTAAAAAATGCCTCGTCATTCTTAACCCTCATGAAACGGGGTCGTCCGGTGCTGCTCAATTATTATCGTGTCGATGACGGACTGTGGCAGGACAGAGAACGGCTGCTTCAGCTCTCCTCGTTCGCGCTCAATGCGGCACGAAAAGAGCGTTCGCAGCGTGATCGGCGAAACCGCCTCAAGGACTTGCCCAATCTCACCTTTCAGCTTGAAGTGCTGCTCTTTGAAGCCGGAATCACTGATGAAGAGACGCTGCGGGAGCTGGGTGCCCGTGCGAGCTGGCTAAAGATGCGGGCGAAGAATAAAGCGCTCAGCATTAAAGTGCTCTTCGCACTGGAAGGGGCCATCGCCGGACTTCATGAGGCGGCACTCCCGGCGGGAATTCGCCGGGAGTTAACGGAGTGGTTTAATGCGCTGCCTGAGCCACAGGAGAATCACTCCTCCAGGTAGCGATCTGCAGTTGCAGTCGGCAAATTTCTGGCAGCAGAGCGATAAGGAGGCCAATCTGCTGAAGAACCAGCGGTGCTTTGCTGTCGCTTCCCGGGTCAATATGCGTTATGCGCTGAGCCAGTTCATCCAGCGCGTGTTGAACGCGAGGCTCATCGGCTGGTCGGTGATGAAGCGCGTCATCGACATAGCATACGGCATCATCCAGCAGGGCGAGGATGGCCGGGTGAGTCAATTTCTCACGGTGGGCACCCAGCGTCGAAATATAGCTGGTGAAGGTATGGTTCAGGCAGAGCAGGCGGAAAGCCGTTTCCCGAATTTCTGCCGTGGCGCGAGGCTCCGTGGACATGTTAGAGACCACCGAAGCCAGTTCAGCATCACAGTTATGCGCATCGCGACGCGCGATACGATAAGCCAGACGGTTATCGCGACCCTGATGATACTGCTCAAGGATGGCATCAAGGTATCGACAGTTCGCATTCATCGCCCTGTCTACCACACGCGGTAAATTACGGAACCGCCAGTCCGGCCAGATAAAACTGACCGCCGCCCAGGCGATAGCGCAGCCAATCAGCGTATCTATCACGCGGGGCAGGGCCACTTCAAATCCTTCACCCAGCAGGTTAAAGCAGAGTAGCACCAGCAGCGTGATGAACATTGTGGCATGCGCATACTGCACATTACGAAAGGCGAAGAACAATACACCGGTGATCACGATCAGGATCAGCTGGCCTTCGACAGAGGGCACGAAATAGAGCACCGGCAGCCCAATAGTGACGCCCACCAGCGTACCAATAATACGTAGCGCAAGGCGGTGGCGGGTGGCGTTATAGTTTGGCTGGCAAACAAACAGGCTGGTCAGCAGGATCCAGTAACCGTGATGTAACCCGGTTATCTGAATGATGGCATAACCCACGCACAGCACCAGTGACATCCTCACCGCATGGCGAAACAGTGCAGATTCTGGCGTAAAGTTGCGGCTCAGTCGCAGCCACATATCGCTGAAGCTATGCACGCTGTCATCAGCAAGCTGATTCTCCACATCTTTATCGGGGAGCGCCATCGCCTGCTCGGATTCAATGGTAGCCAGTTGAGCATCTATCGCCCGCAGGTTATTCAGCAAAAATCCCAATGCTTTAATATGTTCCGGCGATGTTCCACTGGCCTGAACGCGATCGAGCGCCGCATCAAGATGGCTAAATACGCGTTCGAAGCGCGGGTCATGTTGATAGGGCGTACGCAGCAAAATGGAGCGTGCCAGCTGCTGGCACGCCTGAGACTGCATCGACAGCAGGCGCTGGAAGCGGAACATCACGTCGCTGTAGCGGAACTTCTCGCGCAGGGCAGCATACTGAACGTGCGAGGAGCTGGCACGCTCATGAATATCCTGCGCCGCGAAATAGTAGTGCAAGGTTCTTCGCGTTCCGCGCTGACCGCGATCGCCCCGCAGACGGGTAAGCAGTGAGGCTTTCGTCTGGTTAAGCGTGGCGACCAGTTGACCGTTGGCCAGAGCCAAATCGTAGAGCGGAGACTGGCTCTCCTCCTCGATATCCGGATCGAAGAGCCGGGATTTTAGCTCAAGGTAGTGGGCCAGTTGATCGAAGCTGCGGGCAAGGTTGTCCTGAAGAGGGCGAACCGGAAAAATAAGATGCCCGGTTAACGTCAGCAGGTTATACCAGATGGCCCCCAGCAACAGCAGTATGGGTTGCTGGTACCATTGATCGTAAAGGGAAACACCCAGCATGGTGTAAATGGCGATCAGCAGGGCACCAAAGGCGATAGTGGCATAGCGCTGCCCAAGGCCGCCAAGCAAAATAAACCCGCTGGTAGAGAGCGTAAGGCCAATGGCAAACAGCCAGGGCCAGGGGAAGAGCAGCTCCACGGAGGCTGACGCGATAAAAAAACAGACCAGCGTAATCACAAGATTACGCAGGCGCCCGGCAAGGCGATCGTCCAGATCCGCCAGCGCCCCCGCAACCACTCCCAGCGTGAGCGGGATGGTGAGTTTTACGTCATTCAGCCACCACGGCAGGGCAACCGTGCCGCACAGTGCGATAAATATTCTGACGTTATAAAGCCAGATGCTGTTCCAGGTATAACGGCGAAGCAGTGGGCTTAGCATAAGCACGGCCAGTCCTTATTTACTGAAAACGACGACGCGCGTTTGCTTCACGTGCCGCCTGTGCCACTTCTACCGGAACGACCCTGCGCCCGACTGGCCAAAGCGCGATGGCGGCAATCTTAAAGTTCGCGATCCCCACCGGAATACCAATAATGGATATGCACTGGGCAATACCGGCAAAGATATGCATCACACACAGCCACCAGCCGAAGAAAACCAGCCACAGAATATTGAGAACCGTGCCTCCCGTGTTCAGCAGTGCGTTTTTGCTTTCCGGGTTCAGTTCGTCAACGTGGACGGCTTCATTCCCGTACGGGATGAAAGAGAGTTTGGTGATTTCCCAGCAGGAGCGGGTCAGGGGGAGCGTAAAAATAAGGACGATGCTCACCAGCGTGGCAAAAAGCCAGGCAAGAGTGGTGGCAAAACCGCCTAACACAAAATTCAAAACATTCAGAACAGTACGCATAAACCCTCAGTTCCTTTCGATATGATTAACGCCCAGTGATTGTAACGTTTTTTTAGGCTGGAGCACCTTAAAACTGGCAGTTAAACTGTCAGGTAAATTATCTCTTCGTGGATTCGGCTGGACATGGAACTGAAAGCAACATCATTAGGCAAACGCCTGGCGCAACACCCCTACGACAGGGTTGTCCTCCTTAATGCCGGAGTGAAAGTCTCCGGAGAACGCCACGAATACCTCATTCCGTTTAATCAACTGCTGGCTATCCACTGTAAACGCGGGTTGGTCTGGGGCGAACTGGAGTTTGTCCTGCCTGACGATAAAGTCGTGCGCCTTCACGGCACCGAGTGGGCTGAGACCCAGCGCTTCCATCATCACCTGAATATGCTCTGGCAGCAGTGGAGCCAGGATATGAGCGTGATTGCCGCTCAGGTACTGCAGCAGGTACTGGATGATATTGCACAAAGTAACGAGCAACAAACGTGGCTCACCCGCCAGCAGACGGCCGGGTTGCAGCAAAAGATTAGGCAGGCGCTGGCGGCACTGCCGTTATCCGTGACGCGTCTTGACGAGTTCGACAATTGCCGTGACGCCTGGCGTCAGTGTCAGGCCTGGCTTGGCGATACAGACAAGAGCCGGCTGGCGCACAACCAGGCGTGGACAGATGCCATGCTGACCCGTTATGCCGACTTTTTCAGCACGGTTGAATCTTCACCGCTTAACCCGGCGCAGGCGCGCGCCGTGGTTAACGGCGAGCACTCCCTGCTGGTGCTGGCGGGTGCCGGAAGCGGCAAAACGTCGGTGCTGGTGGCCCGTGCGGGTTGGCTACTGACAACGGGTGAGGCTGTTGCCGACCAGATACTGTTGCTGGCGTTTGGCCGTAAGGCGGCCGAGGAGATGGACGAACGCATACAGGAACGCCTGCATACCCGGGATATTACCGCCAGAACCTTCCATGCCCTGGCGCTGCATATCATTCAGCAGGGCAGTAAAAAAGTGCCTGCCATCAGCAAGCTGGAAAACGACACGCAGGCGCGTCAGGCGTTGTTCATTAAAACGTGGCGTCAGCAGTGCAGTGAGAAAAAGGCGCAGGCTAAAGGGTGGCGTCAGTGGCTGGAAGAAGAACTCAACTGGGACGTACCGGAAGGCAATTTCTGGCAGGATGAAAAACTGGCTCGTCGCCTGGGCTCTCGCCTCGACCGCTGGGTTAGCCTGATGCGGATGCACGGCGGATCGCAGGCCGAGATGATTGAAAGCGCGCCGGAGACGATCCGCGCCCTGTTTTCGAAGCGGGTCAAGCTGATGGCCCCGATGCTGAAAGCCTGGAAAACCGCGCTGAAAGAGGAAAATGCCGTCGATTTCTCCGGTTTGATCCATCAGGCCATTATCATTCTTGAGAAGGGCCGTTTTGTCAGCCCGTGGAAGCATATCCTGGTGGATGAATTCCAGGATATCTCGCCGCAACGTGCCGCGCTGCTCTCGGCGTTAAGGGCGCAAAATAAACATACCTCGCTGTTTGCGGTGGGCGATGACTGGCAGGCTATCTATCGCTTCAGCGGGGCACAGCTCTCCCTGACGACTGCATTCCATCACTATTTTGGCGAAGGCGATCGCAGCGATCTGGATACCACCTACCGCTTCAATTCCCGGATTGGTGAAGTTGCTAACCGCTTTATCCAGCAGAACCCGCATCAGCTGGCAAAACCGCTAAATAGCCTCCGGGCCGGGGACAAAAAAGCCGTTACCCTGCTGGCGGACGATCAGCTGGAGCCGCTGCTGGACAAACTGAGCGGCTATGCGAAGCCGGATGAACGTATTCTGGTGCTGGCACGCTATCACCATCTTAAGCCTGCGGCGCTGGAAAAAGCCGCGACCCGCTGGCCGAAGCTGCAGCTCGATTTTATGACCATCCACGCCAGCAAAGGACAGCAGGCCGACTATGTGATAGTGATGGGGCTCAAAGAGGGGAGCGATGGTTTCCCGGCTCCGGCACGAGAGTCGGTAATGGAACAGGCGTTACTGCCGGTCCCGGAGGATTTTCCGGATGCCGAAGAGCGGCGTTTGCTGTACGTGGCGATGACCCGCGCGCGTCATCGCGTGTGGCTGCTGTTCAACAAAGAGGAGCCGTCGGTGTTTGTCGATATTCTGAAGAGTATTGATGTCCCAGTGGCGAGGAAACCTTAACGGGATAGCGGAGCGGTAATATTGCAGGCCCGGTAAGCGTGTCGCCACCGGGCAAAAAACTACTTCAGTCTTTCGGAAAGATAGCGCTGATAATCCGGGATCAGGATCTCAACCGGTGAGTTGAAGTGCGGGGATTCAATGATGAAATCTGCCGTCGACAGGTTTGTCGCCACCGGAATATTCCATACCGTTGCCAGACGCAGCAGGGCTTTGACATCCGGGTCGTGCGGAACCGCATTCAGCGGATCCCAGAAGAAAATCAGTACATCAATTTTCCCTTCAGAGATCTGAGCGCCGACCTGCTGGTCGCCGCCCATCGGGCCACTCAGCATGGCATTGACCTCCAGACCCGTTTCGCGGTGGATCAGGTTACCGGTTGTCCCGGTCGCTGAGAGAGCATGCTTTTCCAGCAATGGCTGATGGCGGCGAACCCAGTTAAGCAGCATTTGTTTACAGTGATCGTGCGCAACCAGAGCAATGTGTTTGCGTTCCGGTAGCGTGCGTGTTGTCAGTTCCATAATCTTATCCATCAGGTTAACTGACTACACGATGACGGGAACCGCCTGACGCTGCAAGAGAAAGGCGAAAAAAATGTGGCTTATGATGAAGGTTGTTGCTTCACCCACTGTAAAAAACGGGCCCGGGTCTCAGGATCGGCCTGCTGGAACCAGAATTTAAGACGCTGTTCCGTTAACGTCTGGGACTGTGGCGGAATAACATCCAGCTCTGAGACACCGGACAGCAGCGTACTGTCGTCTGCCATCCTGGTGGCAAACTGTGGAAGGGAAGCGCGTTTGCCTGCCTTGTTATAGATTTCGGTCGCGGCCTCGTAATCGGTGCCTTTCGGGGACGAGGTTAACGCCAGAATATCGAGTTTTACCGGAATCGGCATTGAATCCCCGTCCAGCAGTTCAAGGCGCGGAGAGGCGTCAAAGGCCGCCGACTCTTTTTCGGTTTCAAGACGCGGGAGGGTAATGTTCACCTGACTGACCCGCTGGGTATTAAAGCTGACAATCAGCGGCGCAGAGATATACATGCGTTGTTCATGATTAGCGAGGCCGATGGTTTTTTCTACCCGCAATACCAGCTGGTGTGGCCCATTATCAAGTTCGATGCTGTCCGCACCGCGCAACAAGGAACTGGACACTTTTTTTCCGTCCAGCACCAGCAGATCAATATCCGTTGTAAGCCGTAGCGTGGTCGCAAAGACGCAAACTGGCATCACTAACGCAATCACAGCAGTGGCAATGCCGGTTTTCATAGAGGGCTCCTGTTGAAATGACTCGGCCGCGGTAATGTATCCAAATATTTCGATAATCACGTTTACTAACATATAGACATATTCTGCCGTTTTGCCCTCATGCATCTGCATGGGATGCATGGTTGAGATGTGCGCTTTGACGTACACTCATAAAAAAGCCTGGAGGAAAACCATGAAAGAGAACGAAATTGCCGAGATTCTGACATCGACGCGCACGATTGCACTGGTAGGGGCAAGCGATAAACCGGATCGCCCAAGCTACCGGGTGATGAAATACCTTCTCGATCAGGGCTATCACGTCATCCCTGTGTCGCCGAAAGTGGCCGGTAAAACCTTACTCGGTCAGCAGGGATACGCCACGCTGAACGAGGTACCTGAAAAAGTCGACATGGTGGATGTTTTCCGCAATTCCGAGGCGGCGTGGGGAGTGGCACAAGAGGCCATCGCCATCGGCGCGAAAACGCTGTGGATGCAGTTGGGTGTCATTAACGAGCAGGCGGCGGTGCTGGCGCGAGAAGCCGGTCTGACGGTGGTAATGGACCGATGTCCGGCGATTGAGATTCCCCGTCTGGGGCTGGCGAAGTCATAAAAAAAAGCCCGTTTATCGGGCTTTTTTTACACGCTTAGTTCCGCAGGCGCGGGGCCTGTAACTGTTTGCGGATAGTCTGAGCAAGTTCATCCATCGTGGGTTGCTCTGGATGCTCATCCTGCAGTTCGCTACTCAGCTGCGCTTCAGCAAGGTAGGTGTGAACGGGTTGTCCATCATCTCCCTCCATCACCACATGATACCAGGGCGCGGCGCGAAGCTCTGCGTTAACCGCCAGCTCATCCGCTGACGGTTCATCAAGGGAATACTCCGGGTCGATATCCACGACCACACCCAAATACCCTAGCAAAGTGTGGCGGACCTGCTGGCCGATACCGAATTTGCTGGCAATCATAGTCACCTCCCGGGAAACACTACTTACACGTTATGTGCGGGCAATATTTCTCTTTTCAAGTTACATGACGCGACAGGCAAACCCTTTCAGATACAGCCCTTCCGGGTAGGTAGCGATCACCGGGTGATCGGCTGCCTGACGGAACTGTTCTATAAATTGTACATCACGACCAGCATCTATTGCGGCATCAGCGATGATTTTCTGAAATAAATCTGTGGTCATCAGGCCGGAGCAGGAGAAGGTGAGAAGCACTCCACCCGGGCTCAGCAGCTGGATGGCCAGCATGTTGATATCCTTATAGCCGCGGCAGGCACCCATCAGCTGACTTTTGTTCTCCACAAACTTCGGTGGATCCATCACGATGACGTCGAATTTCTCGCCCTGATCGCGATACTTACGCAGCAGCTTGAAGACGTCATCGCGAACAAACTCGGCTTTGCTCAGATCCAGCTTGTTCAGCTCGACGTTTTGTTTCGCCACGTCCAGCGCTTCCTGAGAGGTATCAACGCTGACAACCTGGGCACAGCCGCCCATCAGCGCCGAGACGGCGAAACCGCCGGTATAGGAGAAGCAGTTCAGCACGCGTTTGTCGGCAACATACTGGCGAGTGGCCAGGCGGCTGTCACGCTGGTCCAGGTAGTAACCCGTTTTATGGCCGCCCTGGATATCCACCAGCAGCTTCATACCGTGCTCTTCGATTGGCAACAGGGCAGGCGGCAGTTCTCCGGTGACCGGACCTTGCGTCAGCTCCATGCCCTCTTTTTTGCGCACTGCCACATCGCTGCGGTCATAAATGGCGCATTCCGGGAAAACCGATTGCAACGCGCTGATCAGCGCAGCACGTTGATATTCAGCCCCTGCGCTTAACAGTTGCAGTACCAGGAAGTTACCGAAGCGGTCGATCGTCACGCCAGGCAGACCGTCGGACTCACCGGCAATCACACGGTAGCTGTCCAGACCGTCACGCGTTGCCAGCCACTCACGCCACTGCTGCGCCTGCTGTAAACGACGAACGAAGAAATCAATATCGATCGTTTCATCTTTATCAAAGGTCCAGACGCGAGCGCGGATTTGGGACGCTGGCGAATATGCGCCTCGCGCTAACCATTTCCCCTGATGGTCAACGATATCGATGGTCTCTCCGAGGCTGGCTTTGCCTTCCATACGGGCTACTGCACCGGAAAAGACCCAGGGATGGCGGCGCAATAATGACTTCTCGCGCCCTTTGGCTAACACTAAACGTACACTCATAATTTGCTATTCTGTCGATTCCAGGGAAATGGCGCGTAGAGTAGCACATTCAGCAAGTCGCAATCATCTGCGGATGCCTTTGAGCGTTTCGGCACAAAATCAAATCGCTTAGGCACAGTGCTGCACTGCAGTGGGCTTTACAGTAGGGTTTCCGGTATAGCAAAGGGAAACACAAATGAAAAAGCGCCGTGCGATAGCAGTAACCACCCTGGCGGTGGTCAGTGTTCATGTTTTAGCGGCATCGTCGTTCACCATCAGCAGTCAGGATCTGGCCAGTGAACGCCCGTTGTCGCAACAGCAGGTGTTTAACGGGTTTGGGTGTCACGGTGGGAATCACTCTCCACAACTGGCGTGGAAAAATCCGCCTGTCGGGACGAAAAGTTTCGCAGTCACGGTATTTGACCCTGATGCCCCTACCGGAAGTGGATGGTGGCACTGGACGGTGGTCAATATTCCCCTCCAGACGCTGACGCTTCCCGCCGATGCCGGAAACCCGAAGGGGGAGACATTACCGGCCGGGGTTGTGCAGGGGCGTAATGATTTCGGTTATTCTGGTTTCGGCGGCGCATGTCCGCCCAAAGGGGATAAGCCGCACCGTTATCAGTTTACCGTCTGGGCGCTGGATGTGGATAAATTGCCTGTCGACAGGAATGCCAGCGGCGCGCTGGTGGGTTTTATGCTTAACAGTCACGTCCTGGCGAAGGCCAGCTTAACCGTTACCTACAGCAGATAAGGATGGCATGGTGCAGGGAGTCCAGTTTCAACATAAACATTTGACGGCCGGTGAAGTGAGCGCCAGTAAAATGCATCACCTGCACCAGGTTAAACTCTTTCTTCCTGCCATTTGCCATATCACTCACGGCAGTAAAGTGATTGTTCAGGACGATAACCGCCTGGTGGCGACGAAAGCGTCGCTGATCATTATTCCCGCCAATACGCCGCTGGAGATCATAAATCAACCCGCGAATGGTCTCTTTCGCTCTGACTTATTGATGTTGTCACCGGAGCTTCTGGCGGAGTTTAAAACGCATTACCTGAAATCCTGGCCGCGCACAGAATTACATTCCCTCTGTGCTCCCCTGAGTGAGGGGCTGGCATTTATGTGGAGTAACCTGCTGCATGCCGTGCGTCAGGATTTACCGGAGGCGTTACAAAAGCATCAGGCTTTCGGCCTTTTGCTGGCATTGCTTCATGACGGCGTCGCAGGGCCGTTGCTTATAGAGCGTAATAGCCACCTGTCCGAGCAGGTGCGGCAGTTCATCATGCTGTCGCCCGCCAGGGCCTGGACTGCACAGGATGTTGCCAGCCGCCTGGCATTGAGCGTGCCGACGCTACGCAGACGGTTACGCGAAGAGTCGCAGAGTTTTCGCCAGCTTGTTGAGGAGGTGAGGATGGCCGTTGCGCTGTCACACTTACAGTCAACCCGGTTACCTATTGGCGAAATCGCATTACAATGTGGTTATCTTTCCAGCTCTCGTTTTACTGCCCGTTTCCGGCAACATTATGGCTGTTTGCCAAAAACGCTACGTTAAGGAGTAGAAAAATGTCAAAAATCTGCACAATTGCCTGGGTACACGGCATGGTTCAGGGCGTCGGATTCCGTTACAGCACGCAGCGCGAAGCTATGCAACTGGGGCTCACGGGATACGCGCGAAACAGGGATGATGGCAGCGTTGAGGTGGTTGCCTGTGGTGATGCGGAGCAGGTTGAAAAGCTGGTGGCGTGGCTGAAAGCAGGTGGGCCGCGCAGCGCGCAGGTTGATAAGGTTTTAACCGAACCCCATCAACCCGGCCGGGAATACGTTAACTTCGGTATTCGCTACTAAATGCATTTCACCGGTTTTGGCAGGCCGGCGATTTTGGTGGCCTGTTTTGCCGGGCCTTTCGGGAACAGGCGATACAGGTAACGGCTGTTGCCTTTCTCTTCACCGAATTTATTGGCCATCGCCTTGACCAGCATGCGGATCGCCGGTGAGGTGTTGAATTCGAGATAGAATTCGCGCACAAAACGCACCACTTCCCAGTGTTCCGGGGAGAGGGCGATACCTTCGTTTTCGGCGATTTTTTCCGCCAGCGGCTCGCTCCACTGGCTGCTCTCTTTCAGATAACCGTCGTTATCAGTTTCAATCTCTTTACCTTCAAAACTCAACATAGTCATTCACGCGTCAGTCAAAAACCGCAGCAGTGTACCAAAAAACAAAGCCCCGCATAAGCGGGGCTCTGGTTCACAGCATTGTTGATTAATCGCGGCTGGCGAAGCCCAGGATGCTCAACAGGCTGACAAAGATGTTGTACAGCGATACATACAGGCTCACGGTGGCGCGGATATAGTTCGTCTCACCGCCGTGAATGATATTGCTGGTTTCATACAGGATTGCGCCAGAAGAAATCAGAATAAACACGGCGCTGATCGCCAGGTGCAGGGCAGGCAGCTGCAGGAAGATGTTTGCCACCATACCTACCAGCACCACCACGATGCCTGCCATCAGCATACCGCCGAGGAAGGACATGTCCTTACGGGTGGTCAGCACATAGGCCGAACAGCAGAAGAACACCAGCGCGGTACCGCCCAGCGCCATGCCAATCACGTCGCCCATACCGGCGGACAGATAGGCGTTGAGGATGGGCCCCAGGATATAGCCCAGGAAACCCGTAAAGGCGAACGCGGACAGAATACCCACCGGTTTATCAGCAGTTTTGTAGGTCAGGAACATCAGACCATACATCCCCACCAGCGTCAGGATCAGACCCGGTGACGGCAGCATCAGCACGGTGCTGGCCGTTGCGGTCATCGCCGAGAATGCCAGCGTCAGGCTGAGCATGAAATAGGTATTGCGCAGCACCTTGTGGGTACTGAGTAGCGATGTGCGGTCGCGTGAAGAAGTAATTATACGATCCATGAGTCACTCTCTTATGACAGATGTAATTAGCGGAAAGAATAGGAAACGGCGCGCCAGTCTCAAAGTGGTTTTACCCATCTTTACTCAGGACGTTAGCGTTACTGCTGGTTGTTTATTCTTCAGAAAACCTTTTCAGCAGAATGAACAACGGTTTGCTTCATTTATTCAGATCAAGCTCTTATAGGTTACTGAAAAATATTGCGTTATTACACTTTGAGCGCTAAGTGTTATTTCCGGATCGTCAAAAAACAGACAATAAGGCGAAGGAAATGAAACCACAAGCACGCACGCGCTTTACACTCTCTTTGTTAACGGCAGGGATCCTGTGCGCCAGCACGGCGACCTGGGCGGCTAACGTGCCAGCAGGAACACAGCTGGCCGATAAACAGGAACTGGTCAGAAACAACGGTAATGAACCGGCCTCACTTGACCCGCATAAAGTCGAAAGCGATGTCGAATTCAATATTATCAGCGATATCTTCGAAGGGCTGGTTAGCGTTTCTCCGACTGGCGAAATACAGCCACGGCTGGCAGAAAAATGGGAGAACAAAGACAACACCGTCTGGACTTTTCATCTGCGTCCAGGCATCACATGGAGTGACGGCACCGCGATTACCGCGCAGGATGTGGTCTGGAGCTGGCAGCGTCTGACAGACCCCAAAACCGCCTCACCGTATGCCAGCTATCCGGGCAACATGCATATTGTCAACGCCGCTGATATCGCTCAGGGGAAAAAAGTACCGGATACGCTGGGTGTAAAAGCCATTAACGATACCACGCTTGAGGTCACGCTAACTCAACCTAATGCCGCATTCCTTGCCATGCTGGCCCATCCGTCGCTGGTGCCGGTGGATAAGGTGCTGATTGGTCGGTTTGGTGATAAGTGGACCAAACCGGAGCATATCGTCACCAGCGGAGCGTATAAACTGTCGCAGTGGGTGGTTAACGAGCGCATCGTGGCGGAGCGTAACCCTCGCTACTGGGATAACGCACATACCGTTATCAATAAAGTGACCTATCTGCCGATCACCTCCGAGGCCTCGGATGTAAACCGTTTTAAAGCAGGTGAAATCGATATTGTTTATACGGTGCCGATCAACCAGTTTGCCCAGCTCAAGAAAACCCTGGGTAGCCAACTGGATGTCTCCCCGCAGCTTGCCACCTATTACTATGAATTCAACACCACCCGGCCGCCGTTCAACGACGCGCGTGTACGTAAGGCGCTGAACATGGCGCTGGATAAAGAGATCATTGCCGGGAAGGTATTAGGGCAGGGGCAGCGTCCGGCGTGGCTTATCAGCCAGCCAGATATTGGCGGTGTGACGCTCCAGAATCCGGACTATGCCAGCTGGCCGATGGATAAACGTATCGAAGAAGCGAAAAAGCTGCTGGCCGAAGCAGGCTTTAACGCCAGCCATCCGCTGCGTTTTAACCTGCTCTATAACACCTCTGAATCGCACCAGCGCATCGCGATTGCCGCCAGTTCGATGTGGAAGAAAAACCTTGGGGTGGAGGCGAAGCTGCAAAATCAGGAGTGGAAAACGATGCTCGATACGATGCATACCCACGATTTTGACGCAGTGCGCTACGCCTGGATTGCCGATTACGACGATGCTGCCACTTTCCTGAACAACTTCCGTACCGGTGACAGCGAAAACACCAGCCAGTACAGCAATCCGGAGTATGACCAGGCGCTGGTGAACGCCGCGAAAGCCAAAACGCCGGCAGAGCGCGGTAAGTTCTATCAGCAGGCGGAAGATTTGCTGGCGCGCGATGTGCCTGCCATTCCGGTTTATCACTATGTCCGCACGCACCTGGTCAAACCGTGGGTGGGAGGATTCACGCCGGACAAGCTGGGGTACTATTTCACCAGGGACATGTATATCAAAAAACACTGAGCATGAACGCTGAATTTTGTGCTGATAAAATGGCCGATACGTTGTCTATTCAACCGATTAAACGCGTTTTGGCTATTTTTAAAGCGAACGAATGCGGTCACTCTTTACAGCATGCGGAGAGGTGTTTATAGTTCGCCTCACTTAGGAAGTGTGGCCGAGCGGTTGAAGGCACCGGTCTTGAAAACCGGCGACCCGAAAGGGTTCCAGAGTTCGAATCTCTGCGCTTCCGCCAGACATAAAAGCCCTGCGATAGTCATATCGCGGGGCTTTTTGCTTTTAAGGGGCATGGATAGCACCCGCAGAAAAAAATAGAAAAATTCCTGCTTTACAAGGCGCTAATAGATGTTTATAGTGCGCCTCACTTTGGAAGCGTGGCCGAGCGGTTGAAGGCACCGGTCTTGAAAACCGGCGACCCGAAAGGGTTCTAGAGTTCGAATCTCTACGCTTCCGCCAAATTTGAAACCCAGGTCGTTATGCGACCTGGGTTTTTTGTTTTTGTCGGTTTTCAGTATGCCATTGCCGTCTGGCTTGTGTCGGTGGGGCTAAGAATCCATTGGACGGATTAGTAACCGGCATCTGTTACATCTTGCTCCTGGTGTTCCAGGATAATGCCAGCGATGATGTCATTGGGGTTATCCACCCGTTCTGGTCGTTTAATGACGTGAGTCGTTCCCTTCTGAAAATAGCAAACATCTCATCTTCATAACGATTGCAATGCCTGTTTTCATCAGTGAGAGCATTCAGTCGTCTGGTTACATTTTCATGGTTATCGGATGTAGCCACACGATCTAAGGGAATCAGCTTCACAGGTACGCCCTTATGCATATAACTTACGGAACGATGGACACCCTTCCGAATTTTTCAAACTACACAGAACAGGTTGTTGTTCAAGGTCGTACCCACTCCTCGAACGATACCTGAGATGCACATATCACGAGTACTGGGGCGAGGCATGCAAAAATCCCCTGTGATATTTGTTTTTCTGATGAAAATAATAAGACCCATTTAAATAAATAATAAAAATGGTGAAGGCCAGTAAATGTCGCCAATTTTTCACACAGGCAGGCACGTTCTGCCTTTCATTTTTTGATAAAAGTACAAAATCAGATATTTCATGTGATTGATGAGATTTTATACAAAGTTGTCCCTAAATTAAATTGATCACTTACTGTACACCCTTATTTCATAAGGGTTAAAGGGGTATGCAAGAAAATTCTTATAAATCAGAAAGATGATCTTTGGCTATCAGGATTTTTATGGGAAACATTTTGTTACATTTTTTGATTTCCGATCGGGTGGGGAACGTTCCTACACTCCGGCTATTGGGTCTTATCCGAAATTTTTTCATTTCAGACAAATACTCAAAAATAAATATTGTGTCGACATGCTGGTGAATGGAATGCGTCCGCTATTAATTCCGGGGGTTAATTTCCATCGAATGATGTAAACCGGCAGCGACCACCTGATGCAACTGCTGGATGAACAGCCGGACGCCACCGAAGGCAATCTGCAGGAGCTGCTGCGATTTTATGTGACCACTTCCAGCTGGCGCTGCTGGCCCGTTTCCAGACGGTGATTTACCGCCCGCTACATGAGCCTGCCATGCGCACCATTGTGGAAATGAAGCTCGCTCAGGTGAGCAAGCGCCTGCATCGTCATGACGGCTTGTCCACGAATATTGAAGAGAGCCTGTATGACGCTCTGACTGCTGCCTGCCTGCTGCCGGATACCGGCGTGCGTAACGTCGACAGCCTGCTCAATCAACAAATTCTGCCGGTGCTGAGTCAGCAGTTGCTGAGACACATGGCTGCGAAGCAGAAATCCGCTTCCCTGACTCTGAGATGGAGTGAGGAAGAGGGCATCGGGCTGGAGTTTGATGTGCGCTCTGGCTCTGTAATAGAGGGGGAGTGATATGGACAGCGCAAAAGAGATTGCCAGAGATATGCTTGAGGCCATTAATATCGATGGGTCCGGTTTTTGGGGGGCAATAGGAAAAGGGTTTATTTCATTTCCAGTCAGTCTTGCCTATCTGGGGTATGATTTCATTGATACTGAGCATCGCAGAGATAATCTGGATGATAAGTTCAGGCTGGCGCGATTAGTTAAAAAGGGTGTATTTAATCATCAGGTTATTGAGCAAATCATTATGACCTCTCTCGAAGATTTTATTTCACGCATTCACGCCGAAAAGATATCTTCTATCGTGAAAAATGTTTCCGGTTCGTTCATGGGGAAAATGGCGTTTACTGAACTAACGGGGGTAAAGCTGGGCGAAGCAATAGTATCCAGAGGTGTATCAGCCTTTTTTGCAGGAAGTTTGGCGGGCTTATTGTTATCTGTTGGTGCTGAAACATCCAGAGCAATTTATACATCAAGAGACCTCGAAGACAGAAATCCTGTTTTGCACAATAAACTCCAACGGCTGGGTGACCTGGATCTTCTTTATTTTATTGTTGAAGATATCGTTAAGCCTTTTGATACAGCTTGTGAAATAGGAGACAGAAATCCTGCCGAGTTTGATAAAGTATGCGAATACTTTTTTGGAGGTTTATGAAAATCAAGGTGATTCTTCTGGTAATCCTTTCCCGATTAATTCGCGGGGCAGGGATGGGGCTGGGTGTTTCTGGTATTGCATTTACTATTTGGTTTTTTTTCTTATCTTCAAGCGAATCCAGATACATCTGGGGTATGTTTTCGATAGCAGAATTTTTTGCAGGCTATCTTATATATCGGTTTGCTTATACATATGTTTATGATGAATAACCTTACGGTTTTGTCATCCCCTGAAAATCAATCAGGAAGATATTTACAACATCCCACCAACAGGCATAGAGACAACGTGGCTATACGGTGGAGTAGCTAAATAAAATAATTTAAACCTTATATCGTTGTCTTTCTTTCCGTCACTGGTCATTAAGGATGTAGAAATATTACACGGAGTCAAGAGCGTGAGTCTGATAGATACACTGAGCAGTTTAATCTATACCCCGCTAAACCGTTACCAACTGGATATTCCGTCGTGTGCGGCAAATATTGACGTGGAAGGTTTCAGCGGCTCAGAAGCGATGAGTTCACTGTACAAGTACACCATCAACTTCACCAGTGCCGACAAGAACATTGATGCCCGGCAGATGCTGAGCAAGCCAGCGACGCTGACCATGGGGGCGGGTAATCTGCTTTCCCTGACGGCGCGCAAGGTGGTTCACGGAGTAGTGACGCATTTCGAGCGTACGGGCGGTTCAGTGGATGAAGCGCAGTACTGCATCGTGCTGGAGCCGTTTCTGGCGCTGTTGGGCAATCAGTTTCGTACTCACCGTTTCTTCGTCAACAAATCAGTGCCGGAAGTGGTAGAGCAAATTCTTGGCGAGCATGGTTTGAAGGGATGGGAGTATGAGTTCAAGCTTAAACAAACTTACCCAAAACGGGAACAGATAAACCAGTACCAGGAAAGTGACCTGGAGTTTATCGAACGCCTGCTGGCCGAGGTGGGAATTTTCTATTTCTTCACTCTGCAGCCGGACACGCAAACTGAAGTGGTGCACTTTGCTGACAAGCAGAGCGCCTGGACGTTTGGCAAATCGCTACCTCTCAGCAGCCCGTCAGGGATGAATGATAATGCTGCCGAATCGGTGTGGGGCGTTAACGTTCAGCAGAACGTGGTGGAGCGTTCTGTCACGGCCAGTGACTATAACCACCGTGAAGCCCAGAATATCCTGACTTCAGTACCGGCTGACATGACCCGCGGCGACGGGGAGGGGAATACTTACGGTGATGTGTATCACTACCGGCCACGTCACCTTGAACGTGGCGATAAAATCACGCCGGCGGCAGAAACCGGTAACTTCTGGGCGCGCCTGGAGCATGAGCGCTTTCTGTCCACCCAGACCACGGTAACCGGCAGCAGCACCGACCACACCCTGGGGCCGGCGCAGGTGCTGACCATCACCGAAATGGCTATCCCACCAACACTGCCCCGCGAAACGCAGAACGGTATTGTTATTATCCGCACTGGCTACTCTGCCAGCCGTAAGAATGCCCTGAAGGTGGCATGGGTAGCGATGCCTTACTACGAGAACCGCTGCTGGCGGCCTGCTGCCAAAAAGCGCCCGGTGGTCAGCGGTACCCTGATGGCCCGAGTGACCAGCGCCAAAGATAACGACATCTACGCCTGGCAGGATGCATCGGGCATGTACCGGGTGAAATTTGATGCTGACCGTGACGACAAGCGTCAGGGCATGGAAAGTATGCCGGTACGTTTTGCCAAACCTTACGGCGGTGACAAATACGGCTTCCACTTCCCGCTGATACAGGGTACTGAAGTCGCCATTGCATTCCACGAAGGCGATCCGGACCGTCCTTATATAGCGCACGCAATGCATGACTCCCGCCACGTTGACCACGTCACTGAAGCCAACAGCACGCGCAACGTTATCCGCACAGCTGGCCTGAACAAACTGCGGATGGAGGACAAGCGCGGCGAAGAGCACGTCAAGCTCAGTACAGAATACGGAGGTAAGACCCAACTTAATTTAGGGCACAACGTCAATGCTTCCAGGGTTCTTCGTGGTGAAGGGGCAGAGTTGCGCACTAACGACTGGGTCAGCGTTCGTGGTGGTAAGGGCATTCTGCTTACTGCAGATGCTCAGCCTGACGTCGGCAGTAAAATGCTTGAAATGGACAGGGCTGTAGAACAACTGGAGCAGGCACTCACGCTGGCAAGAAGCCTCCAGGCTGCTGCGAAAGGGGCACAGGCGACAGTATCTGACATCGACAGTCAAAAGACGCTAAACAGCTCACTGAAATATCTAAAAATGCCGGGATTGCTGGCCAGTGCTCCCGCTGGAATAGGCATTCTCAGTCCTGAGGCTGTCCGGCTTGCTTCAGGCGGGGCAAGTATTAGCCTCATGTCAGGTAAAAACACAGATATCAGCGCCGGGCAATCATTCACTGTTGCGGCAAGCGAAGCTGTAAGTTTGTTTGCACAGGCTGCAGGAATCAAAATGTATGCCGGGGCAGGGAAGGTTGATATTCAGGCGCAGGCGGATGCCATGAATGTCTCGGCGCTACAGGACATCACCATCACCAGTGGTCAGGGAAGTGTAAAGGTGAATGCCAGCCAGGAGCTGGTTTTAAGTTGTGGTGGCGCTTATATAAAGCTTAGCGGCGGGAATATTGAACTGGGATGTTCGGGAAATATTTTACTGAAAGCGGCCAATGTTAACCAAACGGGACCTGCAACACTTGATACTCCACCTCTTACTTTCCTTAAGGGGTATGGCGGAACGTTTACTGTTACCGATCCTGAATCAGGGGATATCAAACCATTCACTAGTTATAAAGTAACCTCTCCAGATGGCGAGGTGCTTGAAGGAATATCTGACTCGTCAGGAAAGACTGCACCGTTTTACTCCTCGACACCGGGTAATGTAAAAATCGAGTTTCCACGTGAGCAAAAGGATGAAGGACCTGGGCATTGGGTTACTGTTGATCATGATTATCACGGGTTGAAGAATACTGCAATTATGGCAATCAACCGCTTAACCTCTATGGGAGATGAGGGGCGTGTTTTTGGTTCTGAAGGGAAGGACTATATGAATACGAAAAGAGATAAGATTCAGGAATGGCAGCCTTTGCCATCTGATGCTACAGACGAGATGGAGCAGCAATCTGTAGTACATCGTTACGGCGAACAGCGAAAGATAACGCAAACTTTTTTGGAAGGTGACGATTCCTGGGCTGTTACAGGTCAGTCTTGGCACTGGCAACCAACGACCGCTGATGATATCTATGAGGGAAATAAATGAAGTTAAGATTAAATCAGAACTATATATTATATTTTTGGGGAGTGTTTGATCTCTTTTATATTGTCAGATTTATCTGGCTGAATATCTCTCAGGGACGAATTCCTTTAATTTCTGATATATTGTCTTTTAGCAATATTTATCCACAGCAAGAGTTTTATTCGCTAGTCCTTTTTTTATCTTCGTTGCTGTTTAATATGTCGATTGTTTTTTCTGCTGTAATGCTTTTAAAAAAGTGGAAGTATGTGAATTGGATAGTTTATTTTCAAACACCATTCAGACTGTTCTTCATGATCCCTTCTATATCAATATTGCCATGGTTCTTCAAAACTATGTCAATCAAAGTTGGAGTGATATTTATTGCCGCTGTATTCTTGTCAGAGATAATTAAGATTGGGACATTTTATCTTACAAGAGAACAAGGCTCATAAATTTTTGTTACATCTGAATAAAGAGGGATATTTATGGCAGGCAGTTCATTAGTGACATCCGTGACACATACAGAGGCAAAAGCTACGGCTGGAAAGCAAAAACCCTACTGGGTAGAATTTCAACTGGTTGATGAGCAGGGCGAACCTGTGGCGAATATGCCATGGACTGTGGAAAGTTCTCATCCAGTTACCGGGCCGGTGGAGGGATTCACTTATTCTGATCAGAGCGATACTGACGGGATAATCAGAGTCGATATGCCGCATGGGCTGGAACTGAGGTTGACGTTAGATGGCAATCAGCTGGCTACGGAAATGGAAAAACGTGCCTTACGCGTTAGTCGCGATGCGGAAAATGATTCTATTGTGCGTCCTGAAGCTGAAGAGAAAGGGTATATCTGGCACTATGCAGTTATCGGTGAACTTTGCCGTACCCTTCCCTCCGTTAAACTACGAAAAGGAGAAGTGTGGCCGCCATTTCATTTTCCGGCAGACAAGGTTATGAAAGGGTTGACGATAAGGTCAAATCAGCTTGAAAAACGTCATGTAATAGAAATATGTCCGTTCCGGGCTTGGGAACTTGTCTTACATCATCAGAAAGATTATTCGCTGGCGAATGCTATAAATTTAGGCGGAGGGGCTTGCTTAGCATATGTAGATGATAATGTGTTTGATGAAAAATCAATAACCCGCTTTTTCATAAGTCAATGTCAGGACTTAAAGCAATTACCAAAGTTTCATAAAGGTAGCAATACTTACAATGCCCTTGTATGTGATGTTCCCTATAGCGATCGCTATAATCCACCGGTATTTATGGATACATCAAAAAATACCGGTGGATCTTCATCTGATGGCGGGAGCACTCCGAAAAATAATAGTACTACAGGCAAAGCCGATGGCGATACTCAGTTATATTACGTTTATAACTCAGATAAAGTGATAGTATCATGGCGCGGCACAGCAAGTTTATATGACGTTGGAACTGATCTTTCATTTGCTCCGGTAAATACTCAAACATGCAATGCGGATAAAACTGAGTGTGCCGAATTGCTTTCGGCTGGAAAAGTTCATGATGGTTTTTGGAGTGGCTATTGCCGAGTTGAACGTAAATTTGATGACCAAATGCTAGAGTTAGAGCAATTAGCTGGTGGTTTGAAATTGTTTATATGCGGTCATAGTTTAGGCGGTGCATTAGCTTTGATCCACTCAGTGAGGCTAAGAAGTTTAGATCCAAAGATTTATACATATGGAATGCCTCGGACATTTACAAAAAATGCTGTCCAGCAGTTATCCGGCATAACTCACTACCGCCATGTTAATGACAATGACCCGGTTCCTGCTGTTCCACCTGAAGCTAATGTTGACAATGAGTTATACAATTTGTGGGGACCAGTTGGTGCATTATTAGGTATGACTTGGTCCCTAGGTGAATTGATGGCATATCAATTGAAATCTTGGGGGGATTGTTTTTGGCATCATGGGAAAATCGTTGCATTATTCACGGCAACGCAATTTAGAGAATGGAAAGAGTGTAAAATTAGTTTTCCTGAACCAGTTGGATGTATAACTTTGAGTGGCCCGCTACCAATTACAGCAAAGCTTTATCTGGTACCGTCATTTGCAGAGGTGGAATCTGAAGAAGCTGGGAAAAAACAGCATGAATATAAAAAATCATTAACGGCACATGATTTAAGTAAATATTTTCCTGAAGAGCAAAACCCATCCAGATTAGCGGATTTAACTTTTGGGGAGCACTTCATGACATCTTATATGCCTTACATTAATAGCAAAATTCTTGGTTTGATTGATAAAAAAGGTCTGAGTAAGAAGAAACACTTTACTGAGCATGCTGAAAATATTGTGAAATTTAAAGATCAAATTTCGGAAGATCAAACATATATTCCCGACACTGAGCTTAAGCGAAATGAATTGTTTCTCTTGTTGGAAGATAGGCTTGATGTGGCATTAAACACAACACTCTTAATGAAAGATGGTGGTAACGCTCTGGAACGTTTTGCTTTGTATGGAGAAGAGGATATGGAAAATGCATAAGTTGATAAAAATTATCGCTGTTTGTCTGTCTGCATTTATTTTGAATAGCTGCGCACAGGCAATGGATAAAACACTTTCTCCGCCTTCAGACACGAAGTGGGTGAATGTTGAAGTTAAAAACCCATCGCGTTATACCAAACCTTTTCCACTTGAGGTGACTTACATTTCGCATAAATGTCTTAAAAACAGGACCAGTGGTTTTGATGGTTCGTCGGTCACTGAACCGAGCTATAACGGAACGAAAATCCCGCTCCAGCAGCAGGGTAAAAGCGATGTCTGGATTGCTAAGGTTGCGATGAGAGGCGGTGGGTCATGTGACTGGACATTAAGCGAGTTCAATTTAGGAATTGAGTATATAGATGCAACGCATCTTGGAGAAGACCTTGCTCCTGGAGCTGCAGTAGGTGCAACGATTGCATTTGATAACGATGCATCAAGAAATGGTCAGTTCACCTTTGTGAAGGGGGATGTTAGGTTAACTCCGAAATATTATCCATATATAAGAGAGTGGCATTTGGTAAGGCAAAAAAATGAGCTAACCTTTCTTGCAAAGGAAAGATTTTTTTCTTATAGGGCGGAGGGGGCGACAGCGATATCATATATGCCAATGATTGATGAAAGTAAAGTTGTTAGGTATATAGAGCCAAGAAAAAAAACGGATGACTCTCATCCCACTATAATATACCCGGATGGAACAGTTGTATCTGACGGTTCAACTTTTCCTGACTTTGATAAAGTAGAAGGAATGAAAAGTAAATAATTCTTTTATGCTTGTATGGTTGTATCTGTTATATCCGGGGGTATAGGAATGCATAAGTTGATAAAAATTATCGCTGTTTGTCTGTCTGCATTGATTTTGAATAGCTGTGCACATGCATTGGATAAAACACTCTCGCCGCCTTCTGACACGAAGTGGGTCAATATTGAAGTAAAAAACCCGTCTCAGTATACAAAACCCTTCCCGCTGGAAGTCAGATATATCTCGTATGAATGCATGAAAAAGAGAATCAGTGGATTTGATGGCTCAGTTGTCACAGAACCCAGCTATAACGTTATCGGGATCCCTATGATGCAAAGAAGTGGAGATGTTTGGGAAGCAAAAGTTGCTATGACTGGTGGCGGTTCATGCAAATGGACTTTAAGTGCAGTAAATGTAGGTATTGAATATATAGATGCGACTCATCTTGGAAAGGATCTCATCCCAGGCTCCGCTGTGGGCGTAACGGTTGCATTTGATGCTGATGCTTCTAGAAATGGGCAATTTGAAATTATAAGTGGAAATAAATTCAATTACACTCCTAAATATTACCCCGTATTTGAAAGGTGGAGTACTCAAAAGAACTCTACAAAATCAGATAAACTGAACTTGTTTGGGGAGAAAAGTTCCTTTTTTGATGTTCGTATGATTATAAAAGATAATGATGCTTGGGTGAATTACCATCCAACAATCGATGAGGATAAGAAAGTTGAGATGATGTTCCCTTATGAAAAGAAAAAAGGAGTGGCATTCACTTTTGTATATCCCAATGGTGAAAGGGTGTCATCGCGAGAAATAAAACCTGACTTTAAAAAACTTGATGAAATGAACGTTAATTGATTCTTATTTATTGTTCGAGGATTCAACATGACAAAAGGCTTGGTTTTGCTTGGTGACAAAACTTCTCACGGCGGAAAAGTGATCTCCGCCTCTTCCAACATTACTGTCGACGGAAAAAAAGCCGCATTAGTGGGTGATATGGTGAGTTGTCCGGTAGATGGGCATGGAACTAATCCTATCGTGGAAGGATCACCGCACCGGACACTTAACGGTCGCGCTGTTGTCGTCGATGGCTGTAAATGTCAGTGCGGTTGTACTGTAATTTCAAGTGCTCAGTACCTGTCAGGCAGAGCAGGCGCCACTGCTTGCCAGGATGATGAAGCGTCAGGCCAGTTATGCTGTCATGAGGGATCGTTTTATCGTCCGTTCCGCTGTTTTTGGGGGTGATATCGGTGATTATGGACATGCTTTTTCTCCGAAACCCGGTATGCCGTTTGTTTTGACTATCCGTGGATCCCGCCAAATCCCAAAACCCTGCGATAGCAATATCGCAGGGTTTTTTCGTTCTACAACCCAATCACCAGTTCCCCTGAATGGCTTCGCGAGCAGCACAGCGCCACCTGCTGGTCTGCCGCGCTTTTCTCTGACTCCGACTGCACGCTATCCCGGTGATCCACTACGCCGTCGATAACCGGCGTCAGACAGGCGCCGCAAATCCCCATTTCACAGGAGAGCGGTACCGCCACGCCGTTTTCCAGCAGCACCTGCGCGATAGTTTTGTCCGCCGGCACTGGCCATCGCTCGCCGGTTGATGCCAGCTTGACTGTAAAAATCTCGCCCGTTTCATTACAGTCGGCGGGCATAACGGGCTGGAATGCTTCGCTGTGAAGATTGCTCTCAGCCCAGCCTCTCGTGAGGGCGACCTGATACACTTTCTCCATAAAGCCTGCCGGCCCGCAGACCCAGGCGTGGAAACCGGGCGCTGGCGTGGGCATGTGCTCTGCCAGCGCAGTGCGCGGGCTGATGGTATGGATGACACACTCGCCGTGTTTAAATTGCCTGAGTTCACGTGCAAACGCCGCGTTGCCATGCTCTTTAACGTAATAGTGCAGCGTAAACGGGGTGCCGGAAGCCTCCAGCTGCCGGGCCATCGCATACAAGGGCGTTATGCCTATCCCTGCCGCCAGCAGCAAGAAGCGTTCAGCCTTGTGCAGCGCAAACAGATTGCGCGGTGAGGAGATAAGCAGTTTCTGCCCCGGACGTAGCGTCTCGTGAACATAGCGTGACCCGCCGCGCGAGGCGGCTTCACGTCCTACGCAAATAAGATAGCTCTCGCTGTCGCTTGCCCCGGTCAGCGAATACTGGCGAACCAGCCCGCAGGGCAGATGCACGTCAATGTGCGCCCCGGGCTGCCAGCCCGGCAGGGCTTCACCGCATTCTGACACCAGCCTGACGGCGAGACTCTTATCCCCCTCACGCCAGAGACCGTCGACAATAACGCTCAACATTTCGCTCATCACGTTCCTCCGTCACACCAGGAAAAACTCGCCGAAGCCCATCTTTTTCAGCCCCCGGCGGTAGGCAATCGAGCTTTTATCTGCAGGGATGTGGGCTTCCAGAGTCAGATCCAGCGGCAGGCTTTCCGGGCGCTGCGTCTCAACCATCAGGCGGTCTTCTTCAAAAATACGCAAATTGAAGGCGTGCACTTCCTCTACCGGAATATGCAGGTCAAAGTTGCGCGCGATAGGGGCGAACATGCGGGTTACCCGTGAAGAGACGGGCGAGGCGGCGTTCATGATCACCAGCCTGGCTTCCCCCGGAAAATGGATTGTCAGCGTGGCGGTAAACGGCAGATGCATTTCAAAATGACGCAACCACTGGAAGCCTTCCGGGGCCTGGACATCGGAGCTGGCGGGGTAGTTGCTCACCGAGCTCCAGTAATCGGCAACAAAGCCAAACGGCGTCTCCTGGGGCTGATAATGGGGAACCAGCGGATTATTGGGGTCAGCAAAGGTGTCAGTGTGGATCCAGGCAAAATGCGCCACGTCCAGAAAGCCTTCCACCTGACGGCCGGCGAAGCCATTCACTTCAAACGCCGGGCAGTTGATCTGCTGAAATCCGTCGTTATCCCAGTGCGGCATGGTGGGCAGCGGCATTGGGTTATCGGGATCAAACGCCAGGCAGGTCCAGATCAACCCAAAGCGCTCCTCCACGGCATAGTTAATCAGGTTAAGCTTCGCGGGAACCGGCTGGTCAGGGCTGGACGGAATGCGGTTGCAGCGTCCATCTTCACCAAAGCGTAAGCCATGATAAGGGCAGATTATCCCGTGTTCATCGTGAAAGCCCAGCGTCAGCGGTACGCCGCGG
Organism: Enterobacter sp. R-25; assembly: GCF_049913205.1. Lineage (NCBI taxonomy): Bacteria > Pseudomonadati > Pseudomonadota > Gammaproteobacteria > Enterobacterales > Enterobacteriaceae > Enterobacter > Enterobacter sp. R-25. The sequence goes on from NZ_CP183982.1 coordinate 1,658,616, forward strand.
TGCGGGCAAACGTCCCGGGCGACCACAACCTGGTCTTTGACGCGGTAGATAACCAGTTGTTCGTCGAGCAGGGTGGCTTTGACCGGTGCCGCGCCGATGTCGCAGGCGCGAGCAACCGGATGCCAGCATTTTGCCAGACGCAGCCAGTCCTCTGGCTCAAACGTACAATGGGCGGGTGGAGTCGGTTGTATTTTCATGGTTGTCCCTCTCGCGTTCAGCCTAAAGGCCCGGCCTGAATGGTGTCGCACAGACCGTTAATGATGCGCTCTCCGGTCTCCTCTTTGAGCTCCTGGTACCAGGCCCGGGTCAATGCCATGTCTTTGCCATGCGTGATATCACAGCGTTTACGGGCCTTAAGCACCAGGTCGCGGACCCGGTCACAGCGCAGCGCTTCGTACTGCCGCAACGCCAGTGCGATGTTGTGGTTCTCGCGCAGGCAGTCACCCAGCACCACGGCATCCTCCATCGCCGCGCATCCGCCCTGGCCGATATCCGGCGTGGTGCTGTGCGCGGCATCGCCAAGAAGCGCCACGTTGCCGCGCACCAGGGTGTCGAACGGTTCAATGTCGTGGATTTCGATACGGTTGGTGGTCTCGGGATCCAGCGCGGCGATGAGCTTCTGCACCGGTGGCGCCCAGCCGCGGAAGTAGCCCGTGAGATCGGCGCGAAGGGTAGTGCGATCTTCCGCCAGCCCGAGGGGGAGCGGAACATCAAAAAAGAAATAGAAGCGTCCGCCGGCGACGGGCATCAGCGAAACGCGCTTGCCCTCGCCGACGAAGGTGGTCCACTGGTGCGCAGGGGCAATCTCTTCATCAATCTTCACCAGCCCGTTCCAGTTGACGTAACCGGCGTAGCGGCGCTCGGGCGTATAGCCCAGCACGTACGGGCGAACCGCGGAGTGACTGCCATCGGCGGCAATCAGGAAATCCCCCGTCGCGGTAGTACCGTCGGTGAAGGTGACGGTGACGCCAGCCGCGTCCTCACGGACGCTTTCAACGCGTTTGCCGAACTGAACGTTCTCGTGCCCCCAGAAGTTCAGCATTTCGCGCTGCAGTTCCGTACGCGACACGGGGCAGGGGCGACCGCCCGTGCGCTCGACCAGCGGGGCAAGGCTAAAGCGGGTGAGGGTATCGCCGCGCCGGTGATCCTTATAGGCCATAAAGCGCATAGGGCCGCCGTAGGTCTCGATGATGTCGCCCATCCCGAGGTGCTGCATGCATTTCACCCCATTGGGCCAGATGGAGATGGCCGCACCGACGGGCTTCATCTCTTTCACGGCCTCAAACACGGTACAGTCGATTCCCGCCTTCTTCAGCGCTACAGCGGCGCTCAGGCCGCCAATGCCCGCGCCAATAACGATTGCTCTCATGCTTCTCTCCTTTTGCAGGGTGTAAAAAGGGAAGAGCAATTTGCGTACCAGGCTGCAGAGTGGCGAAAAGCGCGTTGTATGGGGTGGTTTTGCACTGCTAAGGTGCGCAAACGCGGTGAGAATGCCTTTTTATGAATCATTAATTTCCTGTTGTGCGATCCGGAATCGACTGTTTCATGGGGGATGGCAAGAGTGGCGTAGTTTGTGCAAAGCGAGAAAACGACGATATGACGGGAGCGAGTATGATTGCATTGCAAACTTTTAATCAACTGAGCCACGAAGAGGCGCTCGCGCGGTTGCAGCCCTGCGTGGCGTTGCCCGACTGGGCCGATGCGCTGGTGCAGGGGCGGCCCTATTTACACCGCAAAGCACTGTTCGACGCCGCCCGGGCGCTGGCACAAACCTGGGATGAAACGGCGCTTACGCAGGCCCTGAATGCGCACCCGCGAATTGGTGAGAAACCGACGGGAGCCCAGGCGGAGGCGATGCTTTCGCGCCAGGAGCAGGGTGCCGTCGACAACCGCGACAGGCAGCTGGCACAGGCACTGCAGGAAGGGAACGCTCGCTACGAGGCCCGTTTTGGACGCGTGTTTTTAATCCGCGCGAAAGGCCGTAGCGGTGAGGAGATTTTACGCGCCCTGAACGCCCGGCTGGAAAACAGCGATGCGCAGGAGGTACAGGCCGCACTGGAACAGCTGTGGGAAATTACGCTGCTTCGGCTGGAAGGAGTCATTGACGAATGAGTACGTTAAGCACACATATTCTTGATATTTCGACGGGAAAACCGGCGCAGGGCGTAAGGGTTTGTCTTGAGCAGGACGGCGTCGTATTGGCCACTGCTTTCACTAACGCCCAGGGGCGTATCACCGCGTTTATCCCTTTCCTGTCAGCAGGACGTTACCGGCTGGTGGCCGAGATTGGGGCTTGGTTCACCGAAACCGGCCGCGACACGCTTTACCCCTGCGCGCAGATCGATTTTGTGACGGGAGAAACGGCAGACGAGCACTTCCACCTGCCGTTTGTGATTGCGCCGGGCGGGTGGTCAACCTACCGCGGCAGTTGACCACACCTGCACACCGTTGACCCAGGTCTCGCTAATATTGCGCTCGTCGCCCAGGGTCATCAGCACAAACAGCTGCTCATAAATGTCCTGACAGCGCCGGTTACGCAGGCGCTGTAGCGGCGTAACGGCCGGGTCGATGACGATAAAATCGGCCTCTTTGCCGGGGGCGAAATTGCCAATCTTATCGTCCAGCCTCAGGGCGTGAGCGCCGCCCAGCGTGGCGTGATAAAACGCTTCGCTGGCGCGCAGGCGGTAGCTCTGCAGCTGACCCACCTTGTACGCCTCCCCGAGGGTGCGCAGCATGCTGAAGGTGGTTCCGGCACCCACATCGGTGCCAATGCCCATACGCACCTGGTGTTGCCAGCAGGCGGGTAAGCGGAACAGTCCGCTGCCAAGAAACAGGTTCGAGGTGGGGCAAAACGCCACCGCCGAGCCGGTATCGTGCAGACAGCGCCACTCGCTCTCATGGAGGTGGATCCCATGGGCAAACACGCTGCGTTCGCCGGTCAGCCCGTAATGATGATACACATCCAGATAACGTTCATGTTCCGGCCACAGATCGCTCACCCAGGCCACTTCATTTGGGTTTTCGCTCAGATGGGTCTGCATCCACGTGTCGGGAAACTCCTCTCTGAGCAGGCTGACCGCGGCCAGCAGTTCCGGTGAGGAGGTCGGGGCAAAGCGTGGCGTAATGGCGTAGCCCAACCGTCCACGGTGGTGCCAGCGCTGGATCAACTCGCGCGTCTGCCGGTAGCTCTCTTTCGCGGTTTCACTCAGGTAGTCAGGCGTGTGGCGGTCCATCATCACCTTCCCGGCGATAAGGCGCATGTTAAGGCGCAGGGCCTCGGTGAACAGCGCCTCGACCGATTCAGGATGCAGCGTACAAAACACCAGCGCGGTGGTGGTGCCGTGGCTGGCCAGTTGGTTGATGAAAAACGCCGCAATCTCTTTCGCATAGGCCTCATCGGCAAACTGGCTTTCTACCGGGAACGTGTAGGTGGTCAGCCACTCCAGCAGTTGCTCACCAAAAGCGCCAATCATCTCCGTCTGCGGGTAATGGACGTGGGTATCGACAAAACCCGGGAGCAGCAGTTTGCCGCGCAGGTCGGTGTACCCTTTATAGGGATCAAGATACTGCTCGCCCTCCTGCCAGGCCATCTGCGCCAGAATTTTGCCGTCATGGATGAACAGCAGCCCGTCTTCAAGGTAGCGCGCCTGTTGGGCGATAACGTCTGCACTGTCGCAGACCCGGGCAATATCAAAAAATGCACCGCGGATCGCAGTCTGGTAGTCCATCATGATTCCTGCCTTAGTGTTTGCGTAGCGGGGTGATGAGACTGAGCAAAAACGGTGCCAGAATGAAAAAGGCCGCAGAGGAACTGCGGCCCGAAGGAAGGGTTACTCTTTTTGCGTCGCCACGCGGGGGCTGAACGACGAGGCGTCTGCCGCTTCACGCTCTTCCCGCGCCAGCCAGCGGTAGGTGACCCCGCCCAGGAAGACACCGATAAACCAGCTAAAGTTTGCCACTTCATGCAGGGAGGGAATAAAGCTTATCACCAGTCCAACGGCAACGGATGGCACCAGCGCGCCGATGGCTTTCGGGTTGAAACCGTTGCGATACCAGTATTTGCCTTTTGGCGTGTCATCAAACAGATCGTCTACGGAGACCTTGCCGCGCTTAATCAGGTAAAAATCGGCAATCAGAATCCCGAACAGCGGGCCAATAAACGCCCCGAGCACGTCCAGAGTGTAGTGGATAAGCTCCGGCGAGTTAAACAGGTTCCACGGGGTTAACAGGATAGAGCCGACGGCGGCGATCATCCCCCCGGTGCGGAAGCTGATTTTTTGCGGTGAACAGTTAGAGAAATCAAACGCCGGGGAGACGAAGTTCGCCACGATGTTGATCCCGATGGTGGCGGTGATCATGGTCAGCAAGCCAATGGCCACCGCCAGATCGTTGCCCACACGGCTGACGGTTTCAATCGGGTCAGTGATCATGCGGCCAAACAGCGATTGCGTACCCGACACAATCACCACGGTAACGATGGAGAACAGCAGGAAGTTAAACGGCAGGCCCCAGCGGTTACCGCGGCGGATCTCCCCCATGCTTTTACCGTAGCGGGAGAAGTCACCAAAATTGAGCAGCGGGCCGGAGAAGTAAGAGACCACCAGCGCCGTGGCGGTGATCATCTGCCAGGTCTGCTCACCGGCGCTCAGGGATTTGCTGGCGAGGGTAAAGGAGATGCCGTCAAAACCGGTCTTGTATACAATCCATCCCGCCAGCGCCAGCATCACCACGTAGACCGCCGGACCGGCGATATCAATAAAGCGCTTAATGGCGCTCATGCCGTGCCAGAAGACCATCGCCTGCAGCACCCACATGATAGCGAAACAGATCCAGCCAAGATGCGACAGGCCCAGGAACGAACCGGTGGTGAGCGTCGCGAGTGAAGGCCAGAACTTAAGCGCCACCAGCATCAGCGCGTTGGCGGCCAGGTAAGTCTGAATGCCGTACCATGCGAAAGCAATCAGCCCGCGGATCACCGCCGGAATATTGGCCCCGAAAACGCCAAATGCCTGACGGCAAATCACCGCGTAGGGTACGCCTGCCATCTGACTCGGTTTCGCCACCAGGTTGGCGCACAACTGCACAATGCAAATCCCTATCAGCAGGCAGAGCAAGACCTGCCAGCTTGCCAGCCCGAGCGTAAAGAAGCTCGCGGCAACAACATAACCCCCCATGCTGTGGACGTCCGACATCCAGAAAGAAAAGATGTTGTACCAGCTCCAGTTCTGGTCACGCGTCGGTGCCAGATCCTCATTGCAAAGCCGTGGGCTGTAAACCGCACCGGAATCAGCGGCCGTACCGTGCTGCGCGTTTTGTCTGTTTGGCATGAAACCTGCTCCTGTGAATGAAAACCCGTTAAGTGGGAGTGCAGACGGTGTTGCAGGATCCAGGCCAAAATAATAAATCTTGTATGCAATATTTTATTTTTATGTATACGATTCGATAGCGAAAAGTAAAAATCGGAGTGGTTAATGAACAACATAAACAGCCTGCAGACCGCGCCAGACCTGCATGACAAAGATGAATCCATCTTTCAGGCGCTGATGACTGCGATAGTCGAACATCAGTTGCTCCCGGGAAGTAAATTGCCTGAAGAGGCGCTGGCTGAGGTCTTCGGCGTGAGCCGCACCGGTATTCGCAAGGTGCTGCAACGACTCGCCGCTGTGCAAATGATCACCTTAACGCCCAAACGTGGTGCACACGTGGCCAGCCCGACGGTAGAAGAAGCGCAGCAGATCTTCCGCACGCGCGCTCTGCTTGAGGTGGCTAACCTGCCGGACGTGCTGGCCCACTGTCAGCCGCCGCATCTGGCTGCACTGGAAGGGATTATTCGCCAGGAGCAGCAGGCGCAAGAAGCGTATGACGGTCCCGCCGCAATCCGCCACTCCGCCAATTTCCATATTCAGCTTCAGGCCATTTCAGGCAATCAGGTGCTGACAGAGATGGTGACCGGACTGAGCCAGCGGTCGTCGCTGGTGATCGCAGCCTGGGGCGCGCCGTGGCGTCAGGGCTGCCGCTGCAATGACCACGAGCAACTGGTGGAACTCTTGCGCCAGAAGGCGCTCCAGCCCCTGAGTGAGGCCTTAATGCACCATTTTGAACATATTGTCGCCAGCCTCTGTTTCGAACGGGCCGGTGAGTGCCTGCCTGATTTTGCCCGGCTGTTCGCCAGCCACAAGGAGTCGTAATGTCGTCTGTTTGTATACAAGTGATTAACCCCAACACCAGCCTCGCGATGACGGAAACCATCGGCGCCGCAGCCCGCGCGGTGGCAGCTCCGGGAACGGAGATCCTCGCCGTCTGCCCGAGCGCAGGTGTGCCCTCGATAGAAGGTCATTTTGATGAGGCCATCGCCGCCGTGGGCGTTCTCGAACAGATAAAACGCGGACGGCAACAGGGCGTGGATGGACACGTGATTGCCTGCTTTGGTGACCCCGGCTTGCTGGCGGCGCGCGAGCTGGCGCAGGGGCCGGTCATCGGTATCGCAGAAGCTGCGATGCATATGGCCACGCTGGTGGCAACACGCTTTTCCGTTGTGACCACGCTGCCTCGCACGCGGATTATCGCCCGCCATCTTTTGCACCAGTATGGTTTCCAGGACCACTGTGCAGCCCTGCATGCCATCGATCTGCCGGTGCTGGCACTGGAAGACGGTAGCGGCCTGGCTCAGGAGAAGGTGCGCGCGCGCTGCATCCAGGCGCTGAAAGAAGATGGCTGCGGCGCGATTGTGCTCGGCTGCGGTGGAATGGCGACGCTGGCGCAGGAGCTGACGCGTGAGCTGCACGTGCCGGTGATCGACGGCGTCAGTGCGGCGGTGAAAATGGTCGAGTCGCTGGTGGCGCTGGGGCTGTCAACCAGCAAGCACGGGGACCTGGCTTTCCCGGAGAAAAAAGCGTTGAGCGGACACTTTCAGGCACTGAATCCATTTTAATTGAGGGGGTGATAATGGCGCTTTTTAACGAAGATTATCCGCGGGACTTACGCGGCTATGCAGGCAAGCCGCCGCACGCGCAGTGGCCGAACCAGGCGCGCATCGCCGTGCAGTTTGTACTCAATTATGAAGAAGGGGCGGAAAACCACGTGCTGCACGGTGATGCCGGCTCAGAACAATTCCTCTCGGACATCATCGGTGCGGCCAGTTATCCGGACAGACACATGTCGATGGACTCTCTCTATGAATACGGCAGCCGCGCCGGGTTCTGGCGGATCCATAACGAATTCTGCAAGCGTGGCCTGCCGCTGACGGTCTTTGGCGTGGCAATGGCGCTGGCGCGACATCCCGATATCGTCGACGCCATCAAAGCAGCTGATTACGACGTGGTTAGCCACGGCTGGCGCTGGATCCACTATCAAAGTATGGATATCAACCAGGAGCGCGAGCACCTGCACAAGGCGGTGCATGTCCTGACTGACCTGTTTGGCAAACCGCCTGCCGGCTGGTACACCGGGCGTGACAGCCCAAACACCCGCCAGCTGGTAGTGGAGCATGGCGGCTTTGACTATGACAGCGACTACTATGGCGATGATTTACCGTTCTGGACGCAAGTGGCGTGCAGCGACGGCACGCGCAAACCCCACCTGATTGTGCCGTATACGCTGGATGCCAACGACATGCGCTTTGCGACCGCCCAAGGGTTCAACACCGCCGAGCAGTTTTATACCTACCTGAAAGACAGCTTTGACGTGTTGTACGAAGAAGGGGAACGTGCGCCGAAGATGATGTCCATCGGCATGCATTGCCGTCTGCTGGGGCGTCCGGGGCGTTTTCGTGCACTCCAGCGGTTCCTCGATTACCTTGCGCAGCACGATCGGGTATGGGTCTGTACCCGCCAGCAGATAGCCGATCACTGGCGTGAGGTGCACCCGTTTCAACAATAACGATCCAGCAGTGCGCCGGGGGGCGGTGACGCCTGTCCCGGCCTGCTGCTTATCTGATGGGAAAAGAAGCAGGCTGGGCAGGGTTATTAACATTACGTCATCACGCTCACCTGCGCCGCCACAATCCGCCAGCCGTACGGGAAGCGTACCCATGTCTGCTGCTGGCGGCCAATCCGCTCCGTTCCTTCGCGGGTGAATTCGGTGCTACACACGGCGTAATCCTCTCCGAAGGTGGTGATTACCGTATGGCGCAACGTCCTTTGCAGGCCCGCGGACGGGCGCGCCGCCCGAAAGGCGCGGATTTCCTCAATGCCGTACAGGTTTTCGCCCGCACCGAGACGCACCGTGTTTTTGTCGTGCCAGAACAGCTCATCCAGCACCGGAATGTTGTTGCTTACCAGCGCATCTTCATAGCGGTAAAAGGCTGCGGTCACTTCTGCAACGACCCACGGAAGGTTAATGTCATCGTGATTTATCATGGTGCCATCTCCGCCGGCCGGGCATCGGTTATTCCGCTTGCTTCCAGCACCCGCGCCACGCGCAGGCAGGCTTGCTCGTTAAACGGCGCGGCGATCAACTGCAGGCCAACAGGTCTGCCCTGAGCGGTGCGCAGCGGGACGGTGGTAACGGGTAAACCTAAAAACGAAATCGGCTGCGTCAGCATGCCCATGCTGGCGCGAACCGGTAACGGCTGGCCGTTGATCTCCATAATCTCTTCGCCAATCCGCGTTGCACTGCGCGGCGTGGCCGGGGCGATCAGCACGTCGGCCTGCGCAAACAACGCTTTAAACGCCTGTCGGGCCTGCGTGCGAAAACGCTGGGCCTGAATATACCAGGCAGAAGGGATCATCGCGCCGGCCAGCAGTCGTTCGCGCGAATGGGGTTCAAAACGCCCGGGCTCGCGGCGAAGCGCGGGCAGGTACTGATTTCCGCCTTCCGAGGCGCTGATGATAAACGCCGCGGAGCGGGCCAGCTCGGCATCGGGGAACTGCAGCGTTTCCTGCACGTCGAGGGCTTTTGCCACCCGCGCCACGGCGTCCCGCATGTCGCTGTCGCACCAGGTACTGAAATAGCCGCCGAGCACCGCGCAGCGCAAACCATCCAGACCGCGGTCGAGCAGGGGCCGGGTCTGCTCCCGGGAGCTCTCCGCCTGAAATCCGTCGCTGGTATCCCGACCCTGCAGTGCATCGTACACCGACGCCAGATCGCTCACGCGACGGGCAAACGGCCCGATGTGATCCAGACTGGCGACAAACGGATGGCTGCCGGCGCGTGACAGACGACCAAAAGTGGGCTTAAGACCGTATATTCCGCACAGGGAGGCCGGTACGCGAATCGACCCGTTGGTGTCGGTACCGAGCGAAAAATGGACCAGTCCGGCAGCGACCGCGGCGGCAGAGCCGCCGGACGATCCTCCGGCAATGCGCGTCACATCGTGCGGGTTACGCGTTGCGCCGTAGTAAGTGTTTTCCGTCGTAAAGCCGTAGGCGTAGGCATCCATGTTGACCATCCCCGACAATAAGCCACCGGCACTGCGCAGCTGGCGTACCGCAAAGCTGTCAGCGGTGGCGGGGGCGCGCTGGCTGAACAGCTCTGCACCGGCAAGGGTCGTATGCCCGGCGACGTCGAACAGGTTTTTCACCGCGTAGGGAATACCTGCCAGCGGCGGCAGAGGGCGTTTCTCCCGACGCAGGGTGTCGATATTCTCGGCTTCGGCCAGCATGCGTTCTTCCGTGACGGTGGTCCAGGCGTTGATATGGGGATTGATGCGCGTAATGGCTTCCAGGGTCTGGCGGGCGATGTCATGGGCGCTCAGGTCGCCTGCACTCAACGCCTGCTGGATCTCACTGATACTCATCTCGTGTAGCGTCATGCTTTGTATACTCCTGCGATCTCCAGACGGTCATCAAGCGGCAGCGCCATCAGCGGGGCGGCCATCGCCGCGATACGGCAGAACTGTACATGGAGTTCTGCCCGGCGGGCGTCATCCAGCTCAACGCCCAGCACGGACTCCATTTGCGCCAGATAGGCATGCCAGTCAGGTTGTGTGGTATTCATCAGTCTCTCCTTAAAATCCGGCGGCGGCGCCGTTGCTGCGCGGGTCAAATGCCCCTTCAAACAGCCCGTTGGGATGACGAACAATCGCACCCGCGTGGCCCATGGCTTCGCTGAATGCCGGGAAGCACTCCACGTCGTGCCCCAGCGCCTGCAGGCGCGCGACGGTCTGCGGCGTAAAGCGGCCTTCCACCTTCAGGGTGTCGGACGTCTGACCCCAGGTGCGTCCCAGTAACCAGCGCGGGCGGGCGATGCTCTCCTGCAGTGGTACCCCCTGCACCACATAGCGGGTAAACAGGGTGGCCTGGGTTTGCGGCTGGCCGTCACCGCCCATCGAGCCGTAGACCATGACGCGTCCGTCATGCAGACGCGCGGCTGCCGGGTTCAGGGTGTGGAACGGTTGTTTTCCTGGCGCAAGCGCCAGCAGGTGACGGGGATTGAGGCTGAATGAGGCTCCCCGGTTTTGCCAGACGATGCCGGTATCAGGCAGGACCACGCCGCTGCCGAACTCGTGATAAATGCTCTGGATAAATGACACGGCAAGACCGCTGTTATCCATCACCCCCATCCAGACCGTATCACCAGGGCCTTTGCCGCAGCCCCACGGTGCGGCCTGGTTATCATCGACCTGGTCGGCGAGGGCGGCCAGTGCGGCAGGATCCAGCAGACCCTGGATATCGGTTTTCAGCTCGCGCGGGTCGGTGATATGGGCATCGCGCAGACCAAACGCCAGTTTGGTGGCCTCTACAATGCGGTGAACGGTGGTCGCTTCGTCAGCATCGGCCATGGACAGGCGGTCGGTTATCCCGAGGATCGCCAGCGACACCAGCCCCTGCGTTGGCGGCGCAAGGTTCCACACTTCGCCCTGCTGATGCTGTAATTTCAGCGGCGTGGTGCGCCGGGCGACATGCGCGTTTAGGTCAGCCAGGGTGATGGGCAGCCCCAGCGTTGCCATGCCCCGGGCCAGACGCTCCGCCAGCGGGCCGCGATAAAAACTGTCCAGACCGTCTTCTGCGAGGTGCGAGAGCGTGGAGGCCAGCGCCGGTTGATAAAACCGGCTGCCGACCTGTGGCGGTTTGCCCTCCGTCAGCCAGGTCTCCGCGAAGCCGGGCAGGTCCTTCAGTTCATCCAGCTTACTGGCCGTGGCAGCGGCCTGAGACGCGGTCACCGGCGTGCCGTTTCGGGCATAGTCAATGGCGTCTGCCAGCAGGCGATTCAGGGGAAGAGCGGTGCCCGTCAGCGTGCGCGAAACCTTCAGCGCTTCGTCCCAGCCGCTCACCGTTCCCGCCACGGTCAGCGCCGCGCGAGGCCCGCGATGGGGGATCTGAGAGACATCGTCATAGGCGGCAAGCGTCGCCAGTGAGCCTGCTGCGCCGCTGGCGTCAATGGCAACCGGTTCGCCGTCAGGCGGCACGATAAGCCAGAAACCGTCCCCACCGAGACCGTTCATGTGCGGGTAAACCACGGCAATGGTTGCGGCGGCGGCGACCATTGCCTCAATCGCGCTACCGCCTTCGCGCAGAATGGCCAGGGCGCTCTGGCTGGCAAGATGGTGGGGCGCCACGGCCATTCCGTGTACGGAGACATTACTTTGCATGGAGAGTCCTCATAACCCAAAAGTCACAAGGTGCTGCAAAAGCTGTTCCAGTTATGAATGAAAAGTTTCACGTCAGTCGTAACATAACGTTTTAAGAAGCTGGCATGCTTAATGAAAGGTATAGTGAGGTGAAACAAAAGTTACAGAGGCTTTATGGAACAGCTTGATGAACGTCTGAAAGCGCAATACGCGTCGTTGTCACCGCAGGAGCAACGGGTGGCTGATTTTATTTTTGATCATTTCGACGACCTCATTAGTTATAACAGCGCCGAGCTGGCGCAGCTGAGCGGGGTGTCGAAAGCCACGGTGAGCCGTCTGTTTAAGCGTCTGGGCTATGAGAAGTATAAAGAGATGCGCGACGAACTGCGCACGCTGCGCCAGAGCGGCATGCCGCTGACCGATAACCGCGATGCGGTGCAGGGCAACACTCTGCTGGCGCGGCATTATAAGCAGGAGATGGCAAACCTCACCCAGTGGGTCAACGCTCTGGATGCTCAGCAGTTTGCCGAGGCCATGGCCTCAATGGTGAAGGCACGGCGGATTGTGATTATCGGGATGCGCAACGCCTATCCGGCGGCGCTGCACCTGCGCCAGCAGCTGTTGCAGGCGCGCGGACAGGTGCTGCTGCTGCCGCAGCCGGGGCAGAGCCTGAGCGAGGAACTGGTCGATTTAACGCCCGACGATCTGGTGATTATGATGGCATTTCGCCGTCGCCCGCGGATCGTACGGCCGCTGTTGCAGCAGCTTCAGCACAGCGGTATTCCGGTTCTGCTGATGTGTGAGCCGCAGGCGCACAGCCTGTTTCCGCTGACCAGCTGGCAGCTCTGCGCCCCGCTGGACAGCGTCTCGGCGTACGACAGCTACTCGTCGGTCAACAGTCTGATCAACCTGCTGGCTAACGCCTTCCTGCATGAAATCCTCGATAAAGGCCGTCCCCGGATCCACGATATCGCCTCCCTGTATCAGCAGCTGGACGAACTGGAACAGCGATAATGGGGCATCAGGCTGGTGCTTTGCATTAAAATAGTGCAGAAAAGCGGGGCGGAAAAGGGAGGCCTTTTCCGCCCCGCTCTCGTTTTATCAGGCCTTCAGAGAAAATTTCCCGTTTCGCTTCATCTGGCACATTAGTTGCAAAATCCAATTCAAAGAATCTTTTGTTTCATGTTAACGTTACGGGGAAGCACCATGAAAAAGTTATTGATTGCACTGACCGGGGTCGTCTGTCTGTTTGCAAACCTGCCAGCAAAAGCTGACCAGCTTCAGGATATTGAGAAACGCGGCACTCTTCGTATCGCCGTCCCGCAGGATTTTCCTCCGTTTGGTTCGGTCGGGACCGATCTCCAGCCGCAGGGCTACGACATTGACATGGCGCGCTATCTGGCAAAACAGATGAAGCTCAAGCTGCAGCTGGTGCCGGTGACCAGTGCCAACCGCGTGCCGTATCTGCAAACCGATAAGGTGGATCTGGTGATCTCAAGCCTCGGTAAAAACGCCGAGCGTGAAAAGGTGATCGATTTTAGCCGTGCCTATGCGCCGTTCTTCCTCGGCGTGTTCGGCCCGAAAGGGGCTGAGCTGAAAGATGCTGCTCAACTGAGTGGAAAAACCATTGGCGTGACGCGCGGCGCGGTGGAGGACATGGTGCTGACCAGCCTTGCGCCGAAAGATGCAGACGTCAAACGCTACGAAGACAATAACACCACGCTGTCGGCTTACCTGTCCGGTCAGGTCCAGTACGTGGCGACAGGCAATCTGGTCGTGGCGGCGATTTCCCGCCAGAACGCCGCCAAAGCCCCGGTTCCGAGCTTTATGCTGAAGGACTCGCCGTGCTTTATCGGGCTGAAGAAAAACGAACCGGCGCTGAAAGCGAAAGTTGATGCGGTGATTGAACAGGGAATTAAAGACGGCACCCTGAATAGCCTCTCTGAGCAGTGGCTGAAAGCGCCGTTGCCGGCAAGCCTGGGCGTGTAAGGCGATGACAGAGCAACTCCATTTCTCTGCGCTCTGGCCGTACTGGCCGGCGCTGCTGGCAGGGCTGTGGGTCACCATTCAACTGACGGTGATGGCAACCCTCGGCGGGCTGGCGATCGGTATTTTCGGGGCGGCGATTCGCAGCGGCCGGACGACGTGGTTCAGCCGGATCTGGGGCGGCTACGTGGAGATTATCCGCAACACGCCCTTTGTCGTGCAGCTGTTTTTCATTGTGTTCGGTCTGCCGAATCTGGGGCTGAAGATGACGGCGGGCGAAGCGGCGCTGCTGGCAATGGTCGTCAACCTGGGCGCGTACAGCACGGAGATTGTCCGTGCCGGTATTCAGGTTACGCCCAAAGGACAGTGGGAGGCCGGCCGCGTGCTGGGGCTTACCCGCCTGCAAACGTTTATACGCGTGGTGCTGCCACCGGCACTGCAGCGTATTTATCCGGCGCTGGTCAGCCAGTGCATTATCGTTATGCTCGGTTCGTCGGTGGTGTCGCAGGTCTCCTATGAAGAGCTGACTTTTGCCGCCAACCTGATTCAGTCAAGAACGTTCCTGAGCTTTGAGGTCTATCTGGTGACCACCGGAATTTACCTGGTGCTGTCAATTACCCTGCGCCAGCTAATGATGGCGGCAGGACGGAAGTGGCTGGGGGTACAGGCATGATGACCACCTTTACCGACTGGGACATTATTCGCAATCTGCTGCTCGCCGGACGCTGGACGGTGCTGCTGTCGCTGGTGGCGTTTGTCGGCGGGGCGGCGGTAACGCTGCCGCTGTTGCTGTTGCGCCTCACGGGCGGGCGTACGGTAAAACGTCTTATCCGCGGCTATATCGAACTGTTTCAGGGCACGCCGCTGCTGATGCAACTGTTCCTGGCCTTCTTCGGCGTGGCGCTGTTGGGTATCGATGTTTCGCCGTGGACCGCCGCGTCGCTGGCCCTGACGTTCTACACCAGCGCTTTTTTGCTTGATATCTGGTTTGGCAGTATTCGTGCGCTGCCGAAAGGGCAGTGGGAGGCGTCGCGCTGTCTGGGGCTGACCTTCGGCCAGACGCTGTTTCGCGTGGTGGCTCCCCAGGCGTTACGCATCGCCATCGCCCCAACGGTGGGTTTCGCCGTGCAGGTGATTAAGGGGACCGCGCTGGCATCCATTATCGGTTTTATCGAGCTGACCAAGGCCGGGACGATGCTGACCAACGTGACCTATCAGCCGTTTAAAGTCTTTGCGCTGGTGGCGCTCGGCTACTTCATTCTGTGTTATCCGCTGTCGCGCTACAGCCGTTATCTGGAGACTAAATTCAATGCCTCTCATCACCATTAATCAGGTGCAGAAGTACTACGGCGATAACCACGTGCTCAAGGGTGTGGATCTGGACATCGACATGGGCCAGGTTATTTCAATTATCGGGCGCAGCGGTTCGGGTAAAAGCACGCTGTTGCGCTGCATTAACGGCCTCGAAGGGTATCAGGACGGCAGCATCAAGCTCGGCGGCATGACCATTACCGACCGGGATTCCCAGGCGCGTGAAATCAGCCGCTCGGTCGGCATGGTATTTCAGAACTTCAACCTTTTCCCGCACATGACGGCGATGGAAAACGTGATGCTCGCGCCACGTCGGGTGCTGAAGAAAAGCGCAGCAGAATGTCAGGTGCTGGCGCAGCGCATGCTGGAGAAAGTCGGGCTGGGTGACCGTCTGGATTACTACCCGTCAAGCCTCTCCGGCGGCCAGCAGCAGCGCGTGGCGATTGCCCGTGCTCTGGCGATGTCGCCTAAAGTTTTACTCTGTGACGAGATAACTTCCGCGCTCGACCCGGAACTGGTAGGCGAAGTGCTCAAGGTGCTGGAACAACTGGCCGCTGAGGGGATGACGCTGATCCTGGTGACCCATGAAATGAATTTTGCCCGCGAAGTGGGCGACCGCGTGGTGTTTATGCATCAGGGGCGCGTCTGGGAGCAGGGCGACAGCAAAACGCTGTTCGCTAACCCACAGACCACTGAGCTTAAACAGTTTATCTCCTCCGTGCGCGGCCTCAATTAACTAAGGACTAAAAAATGGATATCGCTCAATTTCCGCAAATCAATCCGCCACAACGTCTGCTGATGGGGCCGGGGCCGATCAACGCCGATCCGCGCGTGCTGCGTGCCATGTCGAGCCAGCTTATCGGCCAGTACGATCCGGCGATGACCCACTACATGAACGACGTCATGGCACTCTACCGCGGCGTGTTCCGCACGGAAAACCGCTGGACGATGCTGGTGGACGGCACCTCCCGCGCGGGGATTGAAGCGATTCTGGTATCGGCCATTCGTCCGGGGGACAAAGTGCTGGTGCCCGTTTTTGGTCGCTTCGGCCATCTGCTGTGCGAAATTGCCCGCCGCTGCCGCGCAGAGGTCCACACCATCGAGGTACCGTGGGGCGAGGTGTTCACACCGGATCGGGTGGAAGATGCCATTAAACGCGTGCGTCCGCGCCTGCTGTTAACCGTGCAGGGGGATACGTCCACCACCATGCTGCAGCCGCTTGCGGAACTCGGGGCAATCTGCCGTCGTTACGATGTCCTGTTTTATACCGATGCTACCGCGTCGCTCGGCGGCAACGCCCTGGAGACCGATGCCTGGGGGCTGGATGCGGTCTCGGCGGGGATGCAGAAATGTCTTGGCGGTCCGTCCGGCACCTCGCCTGTTACCCTGAGCCCGCGGATGGAAGAGGCAATCCGTCGCCGCAAATGCATCGAAGAGGGGATCCGTACCGATGCCCATCGCGACGGCGACGAAGAGATGATTTACTCCAACTATTTCGACCTCGGCATGGTGATGGATTACTGGGGACCCGAGCGTCTGAACCACCACACTGAAGCGACCACCGCGCTGTTTGGCGCCCGCGAATGTGCCCGCCTCATTCTGCAGGAAGGGCTGGATAACGGTATCGCCCGCCACAAGCTGCACGGGGATGCGCTGCTGAAAGGTATTCAGGCGATGGGACTCGAGACCTTCGGCGACCTCAGGCACAAGATGAACAACGTGCTGGGCGTGCTTATCCCTCAGGGCGTAAACGGTGACCAGGTGCGTAAACTGATGCTGGAGGATTTCGGCATTGAAATCGGTACTTCGTTTGGTCCGCTGCACGGCAAAGTGTGGCGTATTGGCACCATGGGCTATAACGCGCGTAAAGACTGCGTGATGACCACCCTGAGTGCGCTGGAGTCGGTACTGAACTACCTGAAGTTTTCCACTACGCAGGGTGCTGCGATGCAGGCCGCGTGGGATCATTACCACACTGAGACGGCGCTATGAATCACGCGACACGCCAGCAGGCGGCAGAACGTGTGATGGCCCGCGCCGATGCGCTGGCCGCCATCAGCGAAACCCAGGATTCCCTTACCCGCGTGTATCTCTCTGCCCAGCATCTGCAGGCTAACCAGCTGGTCGGGCAGTGGATGAACCAGGCAGGCATGACCGTCTGGCAGGACAGCGTGGGGAATATCTGCGGACGTTATGAAGGCGAGCAGGAGGGCGCACCGGCGGTGTTGCTTGGCTCGCATCTGGATACCGTGCGCAATGCCGGGCGCTACGACGGGATGCTGGGGGTGCTGACGGCCATTGAAGTCGTTGACAGCCTGCATCAGCAGGGAAAACGGCTGGCGCAGGCCGTTGAGATTGTCGGCTTTTGCGATGAAGAGGGAACCCGCTTTGGTATCACGCTGTTGGGCAGCCGCGCCCTGACGGGCACCTGGCCTGTGGGCTGGCTCGACACGTGCGATGCCAGAGGTATCAGCGTGGCGCAGGCGATGGTACAGGCAGGGTTAGATCCCAGCCGTGTCGCGATGGCCGCAAGACGCCCGGATGATTTCAGCGCCTGTCTGGAGCTGCATATTGAACAAGGACCGTGTCTGGAACAGGCCGGTCTGGCGCTGGGCGTGGTTGAAGCCATTAACGGCGCGCGTCGTCTGAACTGCCGCTTCACCGGTGAGGCCGGCCACGCCGGGACCGTGCCGATGGCGCATCGTAAGGACGCGCTGGCCGCCGCCGCCGAATGGATGGTGCTGATTGAAAACACCACCCGTCAGCACGGCGGCAACCTGGTGGCCACGGTGGGTGAGTTGCGCTGCCTGCCTGGTGCGGTAAACGTCATCCCCGGCGAGGTCGCGCTCTCGTTAGATATTCGCGGCCCGCAGGATGCGCCGCTTGACCTTCTGCTTACTGCACTGCTGACGCAGGCGCAGGCGATAGCGGCCCGTCGCGGAATACATTTTGCAGCCGACGAATTTTACCGAATCGCCGCCACGCCATGCGATACACGTCTGCAGGCGCTGCTGGCGGAGGCTGTAGAATCGGTGCAGGGGAAGACATTATCGCTGCCGAGCGGTGCCGGTCATGACACCATCGCCCTGGCGGAGCGCTGGCCGGTAGGGATGTTGTTTGTGCGGTGTAGGGGAGGCGTCAGCCACCATCCGGCGGAATCGGTGATGGCTGAGGATGTCGCGCTGGCGATTGATGCCTTTACGCGTGCGGTAACGCGTCTGGCGGGTTAAGCGACCGAGCGTACCGCTTCATCGATGTCGGCACTCACCCGCACATCCTGCTCGTCAAACACCATGCAGTGGCGATCGTCAAAAGCCACATCAATTTGCTGCCACGGTGCGAATTTCACATCGCCCGGCAGCAAAATCTTCACATTGTCGTGGCCGTAGCACTGACCAAAGAGGTAGGTGTTGTTGCCCAGACGCTCAACCACTTCACAGTTAAACGTCAGCCGCGTGCCGTGGCGGAGATCGGTGGTTAAATGTTCCGGACGAATGCCCAGCGTCACCGGGCTGCCTGCGTTCAACGGTGTGGTGGTCAGGGCCAGTGTGAGTGTCTTCTGCTGGGATAATCTCACCGTCAGCTCACCCGGTTGCCAGGACTCTACCGTTGCCGGCAGGAAATTCATCTTCGGCGAGCCGATAAACCCAGCCACGAACTTGTTCGCCGGTTTGTAGTAGAGTTCCATCGGCGCGCCCATCTGCTCAACCTTTCCGTAGTTCATCACCACAATTTTATCAGCCAGGGTCATCGCTTCTATCTGGTCGTGGGTGACATACACCATGGTGGTTTTCAGTTCCTGGTGCAGACGGGCAAGGTGCAGACGCATCTCAACGCGCAGCTCGGCATCCAGGTTGGAGAGCGGTTCGTCGAACATAAAGACCCGCGGATTACGTACGATGGCGCGGCCAATGGCCACACGCTGGCGCTGGCCGCCGGAAAGCTGCTTAGGTTTGCGATCCAGAAGATGGGAAAGCTGCAGCGTTTTGGCCACCATCTCGACCTGATGGCGGATCTGATCTTTCGGCACCTTATTGACCTTCAGGCCGTAGCCCATGTTTTCGGCCACCGTCATATGTGGGTAGAGCGCATAGGACTGAAACACCATCGCCACGCCGCGGTGGGAGGGGGCAACGTCGTTCATCACCTCGTCACCAATCAACACTTCCCCTTCGCTAATGTCCTCCAGTCCGGCAATCATGCGCAGCATTGTCGATTTACCGCAGCCGGAAGGACCGACAAAGACGGCAAACTCACCGTCTTCAATCTCAAGATTCACGTTGTGCAAGGTTACGGTGTCGCCAAAGCGTTTGGTGACATTCCTCAATTGTATGTTCGACATCTGTATTCCCCGAGTAAACCGCCGCGTATGTATTACGTATAACAATTATTTGCTACATGGCTGGACGGTGCAATTTGTCTGCTCTGACTATAACTTCCAGTATTCACGCACCCTATACTGATATTCCATTAATGTTATGACGATCACACAACTTACAGTTTTTTGTAGAGTTATCATGATGTGAAGGGTAGCGTATACCAAACCAAAGGCATTTGATGTTATACGTTGTACGCCAGTGTTAGTCGGTTTTCTGGCGAAGGTGTATGGCGGTGGAATGCAATAACAACCATAAAATTGTTATACCTTCACATGAGGTTGATAATGAAAAAGAACATACTCGCTGCTCTGATCCTCTCTACGCTCGCGGTGCAGGCTCACGCCACCACGCAGCTTAACGTCTGGGAAGACATCAAAAAGTCGTCCGGCATTAAAGACGCGGTCGCCGATTTCGAAAAGCAGTACGACGTTAAGGTTAACCTGCAGGAGATGCCTTACGCGCAGCAGCTGGAAAAACTGCGCCTCGACGGCCCGGCAGGAATTGGCCCGGACGTGCTGGTCATTCCCAATGATCAACTGGGCGGGGCGGTTGTGCAAGGGCTGCTGACCCCCCTGAATCTGGAGGCGAAGCAGACCGAACAGTACACGCCAGCGTCCATCAATGCCTTCAAAATGGATAGCACCCTTTACGGTGTGCCGAAAGCGGTTGAGACGCTGGTGCTGATTTACAACAAAGACCTGATCGCGAAGCCGCTCAACTCACTTCAGGACTGGTATGACTTTTCTAAACAGCAGCGCGCCAAAAACCAGTACGGCCTGCTCGCCAAGTTCGACCAGATTTACTACAGCTGGGGGGCTATCTCCCCGATGGGCGGGTACATCTTCGGTAAAAACGATAAAGGCGGTTATAACGCCAGCGACGTGGGCCTGAACAAGCCGGGCGCGGTAGACGCGGTCACCTACCTGAAAAAATTCTATACCGATGACGTGTTCCCGGCGGGGATCATCGGCGATAACGGTCTGAACGCGATCGATTCTCTGTTTACCGAGAAAAAAGCGGCAGCCGTCATCAACGGTCCGTGGGCGTTCCAGCCGTACGAAGCGGCGGGCATTAACTACGGCGTTGCGCCGCTGCCGACGCTGCCGGACGGTAAGCCAATGAGTTCATTCCTGGGCGTGAAGGGCTATGTCGTCTCTACCTGGAGCAAAGACAAAGCCATGGCGCAGAAATTTATCGAATTTATCAACCAGCCGCAGTACGTCAAAACGCGCTATATCGCGACGCGTGAAATTCCGCCGCTGACCGCAATGATTGACGATCCGCTCATTAAGAACGACGAGAAAGCCAGCGCGGTTGCCGTGCAGGCCGCACGGGCGACAGCGATGCCGGGCATTCCGGAAATGGGTGAAGTCTGGGCTCCGGCGAACGCGGCCCTCGAGCTGAGCCTGACCGGTAAACAGGATCCGAAAGCCGCGCTCGACAGCGCAGAAAAACAGGTTCAGATGCAAATCGAAGCCATGCAGGCCAGCAACCAGTAGTTTTCTGACGTCGCAGAACGGGAGGGCGTCTCTCCCGTTTTTTGAAAGGAGTTGTTTGTGAGTATCATCCCGGAACATTTTGCCAAACCGCGCGTGGCCGGGCGTCACGCCTGGACCAGCCTGCTGCTGGCGGTCATTCCCGGCTTCGGTCAGTTTTACCACCGTCAGTGGCTGAAAGGGGTCATCTTCCTGGTGCTGCTTGCCAGTTTTATCGGCGTATTTGCTGATTTTCTGCGCGAAGGGCTGTGGGGACTGGTGACGCTGGGTGAGGAGGTGCCGCGCGACAACTCCATCTTCCTGCTGGCGGAGGGGATCATCAGCGTGTTAATCGCTGCGTTCGGCGTGATGGTGTATTACCTGTCGATGCGTGACGCGTGGGTCAATGGCCTGAAACGTGACGAAGGATTGCAGCTTAACAG
The DNA here is from genome assembly GCF_049913205.1 of Enterobacter sp. R-25. Lineage (NCBI taxonomy): Bacteria > Pseudomonadati > Pseudomonadota > Gammaproteobacteria > Enterobacterales > Enterobacteriaceae > Enterobacter > Enterobacter sp. R-25. The sequence continues at coordinate 1,679,719 of NZ_CP183982.1, forward strand.
CGTGCGTAAACAGTATCAGATGCTATTGAGCGACGGCTTCCCGTATCTGATGATCACCCCGGGCTTTATCCTGCTGGTGTTTGTGGTGGTGTTTCCCATTTTGTTCGGGTTTGCCATCGCCTTTACCAACTACAACCTCTACCACACGCCGCCGGCTAAGCTGGTTGACTGGGTCGGGTTTAAGAACTTCATCAATATCTTTACGCTCTCTATCTGGCGTTCCACCTTCTTCGACGTGCTGCAGTGGACGGTGGTCTGGACGCTGCTCGCCACTACGCTGCAGTGTACGGTGGGCGTACTGCTGGCGATTCTGGTGAACCAGAAAGATTTACGCTTTAAGCCGCTGATCCGTACCATCTTTATTTTGCCGTGGGCGGTGCCGGGCTTTGTCACCATCCTGGTTTTCGCCGGGATGTTTAATGACTCGTTCGGGGTGATTAACAACGCCATTCTGGCCTTCTTTGGGATTGCGCCTAAAGCCTGGATGACCGATCCGTTCTGGACCAAAACGGCGCTGATCATGATGCAAACCTGGCTTGGTTTCCCGTTTGTTTTCGCCATGACCACCGGCGTGCTGCAGGCCATTCCTGATGACCTGTATGAAGCGGCCACCATGGACGGCGCCAGCAACTGGACCCGGTTGCGGACCATTACGCTGCCGCTGGTGCTCTACGCCATTGCGCCGATCCTGATTACGCAATACACCTTTAACTTCAATAATTTCAACATCATCTATCTGTTCAATAACGGCGGGCCGGCGGTGGTGGGGTCGAATGCGGGCGGCACCGACATTCTGGTGTCGTGGATCTACAAACTGACGATGTCATCTTCGCAATATGCCATTGCGGCGACCATCACCATCCTGCTGTCTGTTTTTGTCGTCGGCCTGGCGCTATGGCAGTTCCGCGCCACCAAATCTTTCAAAAATGACGACATGGCGTAAGGGACGTAACAATGGCTAAATCACAAAGTATTAAACGTGAGAAGTGGGTCCGCCTTTCACTCTCCTGGCTGGTTATTGTGCTGGTGTCGGTCATCATCATTTACCCGCTGGTGTGGACGGTGGGCGCCTCACTCAACGCGGGCAACAGCCTGTTAAGCTCCTCTGTTATTCCGCAGAACCTGTCGTTCCAGCATTACGCCGACCTGTTTAATGGTCAGGTGAATTACATGACGTGGTACTGGAACTCGATGAAAATCAGCTTCCTGACCATGGTGTTGACCTTAATCAGCGTTAGCTTTACCGCCTATGCCTTCTCGCGTTTTCGCTTTAAGGGGCGGCAGAACGGACTGATGCTCTTCCTGCTGCTGCAGATGATCCCGCAGTTCTCGGCGCTGATTGCCATCTTCGTGCTCTCGCAGCTGTTGGGCTTAATCAACAGCCATCTGGCGCTGGTGCTGATTTACGTTGGCGGCATGATCCCAATGAACACCTATCTGATGAAGGGCTACCTGGACGCCATTCCTAAGGATCTGGACGAGTCCGCGCGCATGGACGGAGCCAGTAACTTCCGCATCTTCATCGAGATCATCATGCCGCTTTCCAAACCCATTGTGGCGGTGGTGGCGCTGTTCTCCTTCACCGGGCCGCTGGGGGATTTCATTCTCTCCAGCACCATTTTGCGCACCCCGGAAAAATACACCTTACCCATCGGGCTTTATAACCTGGTGGCGCAAAAAATGGGTGCCAGTTACACCACCTACGCGGCAGGCGCGGTGCTGATTGCGGTGCCGGTCGCGATCCTCTATCTGGCCTTACAAAAATACTTCGTCTCCGGTCTGACCTCCGGGAGTACTAAGGGATAACCATGAAAAGACTCAAACCCGCTTTGCTTGCTGTTTGTCTTTCTTGCGGTCTTGCCGCGAGTGCGTTCGCCGCGGACGGGGTAAAAACGCGTCCTTTTAACGCCATGCCGGCAGACTTTATTAAGGGGGCGGACATCTCGACGCTGCTCGAGGCGGAACAGCATGGCGCAACATTTTATAACCAGAACGGCCAGCAGCAGGACGCGATTGCCATTCTGAAAGCCAACGGCGTGAACTATGTGCGCCTGCGTTTGTGGGTGGATCCGCAGGATGCCAACGGAAATACCTACGGGGGCGGCAGTAACAATCTGGAAAACACGCTGGCGCTGGCGAAGCGCGTGAAGGCCCAGGGCATAAAACTCCTGCTCGATTTCCACTACAGCGATTTCTGGACCGACCCGGGCAAACAGTTCAAACCAAAAGCCTGGGAGAAGATGGATTACCCGCAGCTTAAAACGGCAATCCATGACTATACGCGCGACACCATTGCCCGCTTTAAAAAAGAGGGCGTGCTGCCGGACATGGTCCAGATTGGTAATGAAATCAATGGCGGGCTGCTCTGGCCGGAAGGCAAAAGCTGGGGGCAGGGTGGCGGCGAGTTTGACCGCGTAGCCGGGTTACTCAACGCCGCAATCAGCGGGATGAAAGAGAACCTGACCGACGGCGAGCAGGTGAAAATTATGCTGCACCTGGCCGAAGGCACTAAAAATGACACCTTCCGCTGGTGGTTTGATGAGATCACGAAGCGCGAAGTGCCGTTCGATATTATCGGCCTGTCGATGTACACCTACTGGAATGGCCCGATCGGCGCGCTGAAAGCCAATATGGATGACATCAGCAAACGCTATAACAAAGACGTCATTGTGGTGGAAGCGGCCTATGGCTATACGCTGGAGAACTGCGATAACGCAGAAAACAGTTTCCAGGCCAAAGAAGAGAAGGACGGTGGCTATCCCGGCACCGTGCAGGGTCAGTACGATTATATCCACGATTTAATGCAGGCCGTGATTGACGTTCCCGATCGTCGCGGTAAGGGCCTGTTTTACTGGGAGCCGACCTGGATTGCCGTACCGGGCACCACATGGGCCACCAAAACTGGCATGAAATATATCCATGATGACTGGAAAGAGGGAAATGCCCGCGAAAACCAGGCGTTATTTGATTGTCATGGCAAAGTGCTGCCGTCGATAACGGTATTTAAATAGTATTCTGTTTCACTTCAGGACGTTTTTAATATGAATAAATTTGCGCCTTTAAGTTCGAAGGTCGCTGCGTTATTGCATGGCGCCGACTATAACCCGGAGCAATGGGCGAATTACCCTGGTATTATTGAAAAAGATATTGCCATGATGCAGCAGGCGAAATGTAATGTCATGTCGGTGGGCATATTTAGCTGGGCGAAGCTCGAACCGCGTGAAGGGGAATATGATTTTGTCTGGCTGGATAACGTCATTGATAAATTATATTCAGCGGGGATCCATATTTTCCTCGCCACGCCGAGCGGTGCGCGCCCGGCATGGATGTCGCAAAAATACCCGCAGGTGCTGCGCGTAGGGCGTAACCGCGTGCCTGCGCTGCACGGTGGGCGTCATAACCATTGTATGTCTTCCCCGGTGTACCGTGAGAAGACATTCAAAATGAATACCTTACTGGCTGAGCGTTATTCACAGCACCCGGCGGTGCTGGGCTGGCATATCTCCAATGAGTACGGCGGTGAGTGCCACTGCGATCTGTGCCAGGAGCGCTTTCGTGACTGGCTGAAAGCGCGCTACAAAACCCTGGATGCGCTGAACCACGCATGGTGGAGCACCTTCTGGAGCCACACCTATAGCGACTGGTCGCAGATTGAGTCCCCTGCGCCGCAGGGCGAGGTGTCCATTCACGGTCTGAACCTCGATTGGCGCCGCTTTAATACGGCGCAGGTAACAGATTTCTGCCGCCATGAGGTTGCGCCGCTAAAAGCCGTCAACGCAGCGTTGCCGGTGACGACCAATTTCATGGAGTATTTCTACGATTACGACTACTGGCAGCTTGCGAAAGCGATCGACTTTATCTCCTGGGACAGCTACCCGATGTGGCACAAGGAGAAAGACGAAACCCAGCTCGCCTGCTATACCGCCATGTACCACGACATGATGCGCAGCCTGAAAGGCGGCAAACCTTTTGTGCTGATGGAGTCCACGCCGAGCACCACCAACTGGCAGCCGACCAGCAAGCTGAAAAAGCCGGGGATGCATATTCTCTCGTCAATGCAGGCGGTGGCACACGGGGCCGATGCGGTGCAGTACTTCCAGTGGCGTAAAAGCCGCGGTTCGGTGGAGAAATTCCACGGGGCGGTTATCGACCACGTGGGGCATCTTGATACGCGTGTCGGGCGCGAAGTGACGCGTCTGGGCGAAATGCTTCAGCGTCTGCCGGGGGTGGTCGGGTGTCGCACGCAGGCACGGGTGGCGATTATCTTCGACCAGCAAAATCGCTGGGCGCTGGACGATGCCGAAGGGCCGCGCAACATGGGGATGGAGTACGAAAAAACCGTTAACGAACACTACCGTCCGTTCTGGGAAAAAGGCATCGCGGTGGATGTGATTGATGCCGATGGCGATCTCAGCCAGTACGCGCTGGTGATTGCGCCGATGCTTTATATGGTGCGGGAAGGCTTCGCCGAACGCGCAGAAGCGTTTGTCGCCGGGGGCGGCCATCTGGTGACCACCTACTGGAGCGGCATCGTGGATGAAAGCGATCTTTGTCATCTCGGCGGGTTCCCGGGGCCGCTGCGTAAACTGCTCGGCATCTGGGCAGAAGAGATCGACTGTCTCGGTGAGGGAGAACGTAATCTGGTACAGGGGCTGGCGGGTAATGCGGCTGGCCTGCAGGGGCCGTATCAGGTTCGTCATCTGTGCGAACTGATCCATGTCGAAAACGCTCAGCCGCTGGCGACCTACCGGGATGATTTCTACGCCGGTCGGCCTGCCGTGACGGTGAACCGTTTCGGTAAGGGGAAAGCGTGGCATGTGGCGTCGCGCAACGATCTGCCGTTCCAGTGTGATTTCTTCGCCGGGATTATTGACGAACTGGGGCTGCCGCGGGCCATGGAATGCGATTTCCCACCGGGTGTGGTGGCAACGGCCCGCACGGACGGCGAAACCACGTGGGTGTTTGTGCAGAACTACACCGCCCAGCAGCAGCTCATTACGCTGCCGCAGGGGTATACCGACTGCATGACCGATGCCGCCGCCGCGGGTGATACCGCTCTGCTGCCGTGGGATTGTCGGGTACTCAGGCGTAAAGCGTAGTCGCTGAGGGCGTCGCGTCGTACAACCCTGGCTAATCAATCTGAAGGCGCCTGCTCTATGAGCAGGCATTTTTTTATCTGCATAACAGAGAGGCGTATTATGGACAGTGAAATAACTCAGCGTTTAATTCCTGCATTCGGCGGCGACGATAATATCGAACATGTTGAAGCCTGTATTACCCGTCTGCGCGTCACGGTAAAAGATTTAAATAAGGTGGATACGCAGGCGTTACAACAGGAGGGGGCGCTGGGCGTGATTATTATCGGCCAGCAGGTGCATGCGATATTTGGCCGCCAGTCTGATACCTTGCGGCAATTATTAGATGCGCATTTTAATCATTAACATTAAAAAAGGGATAGCCAAAATAATGGCTATCCCAAACGAGGAGAATAGACTGCCAGTTGTTGGAGATACAATAACGATTAACGCATATCAGGAAATAAACATTACCACCAGGCTTCCACCTGCACGCCAAAATTCCAGGTATTATTTGCGGTGCCGTCTTCGAAGGATTGTCCTTTCTCGGAGTCATTCAGGTAAGAGGCGAAGACGCGCAGTTCAGGACGCGACATAAAATCAGGCCCATCCGCCAGTCCGAGTGCGAGGGTGTACTTCTCTCCGCTCTGCTTGTAGCTGGAGCCGTCGGTGTAGGTATCTTTCTGGTAGAAACCGCCCACTTCACCAATCAGACGCACGTATTCGGTGAACTGGTACTGCGCGCGACCCACCAGCGAGACAAGGCGCGATTTATCGGTGAATTGCGTGGTGTCATCCGCCGAGCCCCAGGTCAGCACGTGGTTGAAGGAGAGCTTGTCCGTAATCGGAATTAAGCCGGTGTTAATCACACGGTAGCCGCTGGCGTCGTTCACGTAGTTCCACATGTCATACCAGCCGCCGCCCTGGGACACCATGTTCTGCGCCAGGCCTTTGTTCGCATACTGCAGCACCAGCTTGTTGTAGCCGCCTAACATGTCCTGGCTGATCTCACCGGTGACCATGACGCCGTTGTCGGCCTCATACAGCCCACCGTACTCTTTCTGCTTATTGGTGGGGTTTGGCATGGCGTAATCAATGCCCACTTCAGTCCATGCACCCGCCCACGGCTTCCAGCCCGCATAGCGAAGGTCGATGTAGTTGATATTAACGTCGCTATCGCCGTCCACGCGGTAGTCCACGTCGTTGGCATCGCCACGGATCCAGGCCACGGACACTGCACCCGGTCCGAGCGTGTAGTTTTCGATACCGGCACCCGCGCCTGAGATGTTCCAGTATTTGGTGTCAATGATGTGCAGGTCATGGCGCTGGTAGTAGCGCTTACCGCCCCAGATCACCGCGTTCGGATCGCCGGGGATCAGCCCCTTGATCTGCAGATTCAACTGACGCAACCCGAACTGCGCATCGTCGCCGAAGGTGGTTTCATTGTCGTTAGAGCCGTCAGAGACCATGCTCACCATGCTGTCGAGGTAGAAGCTGACATCGTTCTTTTTGTACACCTCTGAGCCCAGCTCCAGCTCGCCGTAGGTATCGGCCTCGTTACCCAGACGGCCAATTTTATTTTTTTGCCACTCCTCCATCCCACCATCCCGTGAGACGCCCACACCGGAGCGAAGATACCCATGAAAATCAATTGGTACTGAAGACGCTGCAAACAGCGAAGGAGACGCTAACGCGGCAGCCAACGCAACAGATACAGAGCGGATCGTCGTGTTCATTGTTACCCTCTTATTGTTTTGTAATACGTTCACAAATCCGCTGTCATGAAATGCCTAAACCTTTTTTCTGGCAATTGCGTGATCGTTAATCTGTGATTAAGTGCAAATAAAATAGCCAATTTTGTTACGATTGATGAGGTGTGAGCAGAAATGTAGTATTGTGAACGTAATACTTTTTGATGGTGTTATGGCAGCCAGAAGTGCCCAGTGGGCGTTTTTTTATATCGCCCCTGATACAATCAGCGCATAACAACATAAGGAACCGGACCATGAAGTCGAAAAGCGCAACGTTAGAGGACGTCGCACGCCATGCGGGCGTCTCCTATCAGACCGTGTCCAGGGTACTGAATAAATCTGCCAATGTATCCGAAGCCACGCGTCACAAGGTGGAGAAATCCATAGAGTTATTGCGGTATGTCCCGAACCGCCTGGCGCAGCAGCTGGTCGGAAAGCAGACCCAGACCGTCGGACTGGTGACGATTTCGCTGGCTTTGCATGCGCCGTCACAGGTCGCCGCGGCGGTAAAACGCTATGCAAATGTGGAAGGGTATCAGGTGTTGATCTCCATGATTGATGAGAACGTCAATCACAGCATCCAGGATTCGATCAATGAACTGAAATCTCAGCTCGTCAGTAAGGTGATCATCAATGTCCCGCTGGAAGCAGAGCAGGCGCAGAAAATCGCGACGGACAACGACGATATCGTCTGTCTGTTCCTCGACGTTGACCCTTACAGTTCCGTGTTTAACGTTTCGTTTAACCCGGCAGATGGCACCCGTGCCAGCGTCAAATATCTCTACGAACTGGGGCACCGGGAAATCGCGTTGCTGGCGGGGCCAGCCTCTTCTGTCTCGGCGCAGCTCAGGCTGAAAAGCTGGATTGAAACCCTGAAAGGTTACGGTCTGGAGCCGGCCTCGGTGATCCGCGGGAACTGGGATGCGCAGAGCGGTTACGCGGGTGCGTTGCAGATGCTGCGCGAGACGCCGCAATTTTCTGCCGTGCTGGTGGCCAACGACCAGATGGCGCTGGGGGTATTAAGTGCTTTCCATCAGCATCAGATTTCCATTCCGGGTGAAAAATCGGTGATTGGCTACGATGACACCTACGAAAGCTCATTCTTCTATCCGGCATTGACCACGGTATCGCTGGACCTGGATCTGCAGGGGAAGGAGGCGGTGCGCCGAATTCTTGACAGTGGCGAAGACAATGCCGTGCGCATGTCATCCATTTTGCCTGCCCGGCTGGTGGTGCGGCAGTCGACCGGGCCGAAAGGTGAGAAGGGCAAAAACCTGCAGGCGCTGGCGCAACAGCTTCGTGATATCGCACATCAGCTTGGCGATATGTAAAACGGTGAGCACCTCATCCCGGTGGGTGAGGTGCTGCACTCTTATTCCAGCCCCAGCGTGTACTGCGCAATCTTGAAGTAGATAATCAGACCGGTTCCGTCGATAAGCGTCGCGATAAAGGGCGCGGAAACGACGGCCGGGTCAATGCCGCAGCGCTTCAGTACCATCGGAATAACTGACGAGACAATCGCACTCCACAGCGTAATACAGACCAGCGTCAGGCTGACGATAAGGGTAATTTCCAGCCCGATACCCATCATCCAGGCGCGAACACACCCGGCAAGACCAAGCGTGGCGGCAATCATCAGCGAGGTGGTCATCTCCTTTCGTAACACGCGGCCAACGTCGCGCAGGCGCACTTCACCCAGCGCCATTGCACGTACCAGCGTGGAGGTGATCTGCGTCCCGCTGTTCCCACCGGTCCCTATCAGCAGCGGAATAAAAAAGGCCAGGGCAATGGCGGATTCCAGCGCCTCTTCGAAGTGCTGAATAACCGAGCTGGTATAGGCTTCAGCGACAAACAGCAGCAGCAGCCAGACGGAGCGTTTTTTCCACAGGCTGAAGGGGCTGGTTTCCAGATACGGCTTTTCCAGCGGCAGCGTTGCTCCCTGGAGCTGGGCATCTTCGGTGACATCATCTTCCAGCAGATGGGCGATTTCGCGTTCGGTCAGGCAGCCTACCACTTTACCGTGCGTGACCACCGGCACGACATCCGCCTCGCCGTGGGCCAGCAGCCCGGCGACATCGGCACGCTCGTCTTCCGGTTTGACCTGCAGAAATTGAGAAATCATCAGCGTTTTCACCGGCTGTACCGTATCGGCGGTCTGCAGCAGTTTGCGCACCGCAACCATGCCTGCCAGCCGACCGTTATCTTCGAGGAAAATATGCGATGGAATATCATCGTCTTTTAATTTTTCGAAAAATTGCTCGCGTGCCAGCGCCACGCATAATGAAATATCGAGGACGATAAAATCGGTATTCATATATTGCGCGATTGCGCTGTCATTGAATGCCAGGTTTTGATTGTGAATAGCGTAAGACATAGTGAATTCCCTTTGAATAATAAAATCTCTCAGGGGCGAGCAAGACAGGGCATGTCGAAGAGGAGATCCCCACGTCCTGGGTTCAGCACTGTACACCGTATCCCGTAAGGGAAGTTATACTGACAAAGCCTTGATTCGACAGTGCCTGTTTTACCCTGTGCCGGTTCTCTCGAACCCACCAGAGCGATAACGTGTATTTGTACAGGAGCCTCGCCATAACGAGATCGTTGTAAAACGAGAGGGATAATACGCCACTTTAAAAATCGCGCTGTGGAATTTAAAAGACGTTTAAGAAACGTTTAGAACAATAATTTAATCCCGCGTATTAATGACATCGATTATTCATCAATGACGGTGGTTATTGCTCAAGAGAGTATAATTCCACACCTCTGTGTTTCTAAATGGCGCTGACATTTTCGCGTGTCGTTAATGTCTTCCTGCTGGAGGTCTGAGCGGTTGATACCCCATTTAAGGTTGTTCGTTTCTAATGGTCAGCATCACGAACGCTGCGGGGTGGAATATGACGTGGTTTGACAATCTGCTGAATCATTTTGCGCTCTATCCGACGCATCTGTTCGCGCTGCTTTTCGTCATCGCGCTGAGCAAGTCTACGGTACTGGTTTCCTCCGTGCTTCCGCCGGCCTCGGTGATGCTGCTGGCAGGGATCACCGTCAGCCAGACCAGCCTGCATCCGGGACTGACGTGGCTGGCTGTCGCGGCGGGTGCCACAACAGGGTCGGTATTGAATTATCATATCGGCCAGTTGATGGGCCACACGCGGCTGGTCACGCGCTTCACCTCCCGGCACGCCGAGAAATTTTTGCGGGTACAACATCAGCTGCAGAAAAACGGCGTGCTGGTGCTCTTTACCGCGCGTTTCCTGGCGGTGCTGCGCTATATCGTCCCGCTGGCAGCGGGCATGCTCAGACTGAACGCGGCGAAGGTGTACGCGGTAAGCCTGATTTCAGCCGTCGTATGGGCGGCGCTGTATGTCGGCATCGTCACCGGCATCAGCGCCTTTTGACCTACAGGTTTCCCATTCCGCCGTCGACCAGCAGTTCCGTTCCCACCATATAGCGCGATTCGTCAGAGGCAAGATAGAGCGCGGCTTTCGCCAGCTCCGTCGGCGTGCCCATTCTGCCCAGCGGCACAAGTTTGGTGATATCCCCCAGCATCGCCTTGAGCGCTTCCTCGCTTAACCCCGTTTTATTAAATGCCGGTGTTTCTACCGGACCCGGGCTCAGGCCGTTGACGCGAATACCGCGCGGCAACAGCTCCCCTGACAGCGTGCGTGCCAGCGACAGTAATCCCGCCTTGCTGGCGGCATAAACGCTGCTGGCAGGCAGCCCGATGCGGGCGCTCACGGACCCGCACAGGATCACAGAGGAGGGATTATTGAGCAGCGGCAGCAGGGCCTGAATCAAAAAGAACGGTCCTTTAAGGTTGATGCCCATCAGGCGATCCCAGGCGTCTTCCTGCCACTCTTCAAGCAGCCCGTGCGTCACATCGCCGGCGTTAATAAACACGGCATCAAGACGCGACCAGCGAGAGGCGAGCGTGTCCGCCAGCGCTTTTTGCGCGGCGATGTCACCCGCATCGGTCGGAATAACCCAGGCATTATCGCCCAGAATGCGTTGTGCTTCGGCAAGGGTATCCGGGTTACGTCCGGTGACAGCAACGTGCGCCCCTTCGGCAATAAATTCCTGCGCGGTAGCGAGACCAATACCGGAAGTGCCGCCGGTAATCAGCGTATATTTACCTGCTAAACGACCCATGTGTTTCTCCTGAAATGACTCTGGAGAAAGCACTATAGAAACGTTAGTATCGAAAGGAAACCAGGTACCATTTGGATACTAATGAGGCAAGAGGTGTGCTATGGCGGAATCGCTCAATATACCCTGTGAAAAAAAATCTGAGGTTTATCTCTGCCCGATGACGCAGTTTGTAAACCTGATTTCCGGTAAGTGGGCCATCCCGGTGCTCTATCGCCTGATTATGCTCAATGCACCGGTCCGGTTTGGCGATCTGCTGCGCGCCGCTGCCCCCATCACGCAAAAAGAGCTCACGAAGCAGTTGCGCCTGTTTGAGCAGCGCGGGCTGGTGTCGCGCACTATCTACCCGGAGATCCCACCGCGGGTGGAGTATCAGATAACCGCGCTGGGATTAACCCTGCAGAGCGCGCTCTCCTCTCTGGCCGACTGGATGAGCGAATACGGCGATCGCCTTGAAAAGTAATCCTCAGTTTGCGAAACGCTTCCCGGAAAATTGTCACGAATCTGTCACACTCACTGCGACATTTTAAAACGAGTGAGGAATTAGGGATGAGAAAAGCACTACTCGCGCTGGCAATCGCCGGTTCCATTGCAGTGACATCTGGCGTGCAGGCGCAAGAGACGCCGGAAGGGTATCAGCTGGAACAAGTTTTAATCATGAGTCGCCATAATTTGCGCGCGCCGCTCGCCAACAATGGCAGCGTGCTCGAGCAATCCACACTGAAGCAGTGGCCAGAATGGGAGGTGCCAGGCGGCCAGCTCACCACCAAAGGTGGCGTGCTTGAAGTCTATATGGGCCACTATATGCGCGAGTGGCTGGCACAGCAGGGGATGGTGAAAACCGGCGAGTGCCCGGCCGCGGATAGCGTATATGCCTATGCCAACAGCCTGCAGCGCACTGTCGCCACCGCGCAGTTCTTTATCACCGGCGCCTTCCCGGGGTGCGATGTGCCTGTGCATCATCAGGAAAAAATGGGCACCATGGATCCAACCTTTAACCCGGTGATTACGGATAACTCACCTGAATTCCGTGAAAAAGCGCTGAAGGCGATGGAGACTGAGCGGCAGAAAATGCAGCTTGGCGAGAGCTACAAGCTGCTGGAGCAGATGACGAATTACGCCGATTCACCGTCCTGTAAAGAGAAGAACGTGTGCTCGCTGGCGGAGGCGAAAGATACCTTCAGCGCTGACTATGAAAAAGAACCTGGCGTATCGGGGCCGTTAAAAGTCGGTAACTCGCTGGTGGATGCCTTCACGCTGCAGTCTTACGAAGGCTTCCCGGCAGACCAGGTTGCCTGGGGTGAAATTAAAACCGATCAACAGTGGCGCGTGTTGTCGCAGCTTAAAAATGGCTATCAGGACTCGCTGTTTACCTCCACCGAGGTGGCGCAAAACGTGGCCAAACCGCTGGTGAAGTATATCGACCAGGCCCTCGTCACCGGGCAGGCGAAAGCGCCGAAAATCACCCTGCTGGTGGGGCATGATTCCAATATCGCGTCGCTGCTTACGGCGCTGGATTTCAAACCGTACCAGCTGCATGACCAGCACGAGCGGACGCCAATTGGCGGGAAAATTGTTTTCCAGCGCTGGCATGATAAAAGCGCCAACCAGGAGCTCATGAAGATTGAGTATGTCTATCAGAGCGCCGACCAACTGCGTAACGCCAGCGTACTGTCACTGGATGCGCCGGCACAGCGTGTGACGCTGGAGCTGAAGGGGTGTCCGGTTGATGCGAACGGTTTTTGCCCAATCGATAAATTCAATGCGGTGATGAATAACGCGGCGAAATAGGTAAAACCCCCCGCTCAGGCGGGGGGAAACGTTCAGACGTTTTTACGTTCGATGGTTTGCTCACCCCAGAAGAGCGCGTCTTTGTCCGTTTTCCCGAAGGCACGTTCCAGCACTTCATCGCTGCCTTCTTCCCAAATCTGCTCTGCCAGCTTTTCGTCATAGTTCGCGACTTCAAAAATGGCTTCGGCGATCTCCGGAGAGGTGTTGCGTAAACTTGCCCATTCACCCACGCGATGGGCTTTGGATTCTTGAGTTGGCATGCTTGTCCTCCTGTTGAGTTAGCCGTTCAGTTTTTTGGCGAGGCCTGCGACATACTCACCCTGATAGCGGGCGATAGTGAGCTCTTCGTTGCTCGGCTGTCGGGAGCCATCGCCACCGGCAATGGTGGTGGCGCCGTACGGTGTCCCGCCACGAACCTGGGAAATATCAAACAGTTCCTGCGCGCCGTAGCCAATCGGCACAATCACCATCCCATGATGAGCAAGGGTAGTCCAGGTTGACGTAATCGTCTGCTCCTGACCGCCGCCGGTCCCGGTGGAGCTGAAGACGCTGGCGAGTTTGCCGTATAACGCTCCGGATGCCCAAAGTCCTCCGGTTTGATCGAGGAAGGTCCGCATCTGGCCTGACATATTGCCAAATCGGGTAGGGGTGCCGAAAATAATGGCATCGTAATCAGCCAGTTCCTGCGGGGTGGCAACCGGGGCATTTTGTGTTTTCCCCCCGGCTTTGGCGAACGCCTCAGCCTGCATCGTTTCCGGTACGCGTTTCACCACAACTTCTACGCCGTCCACTCTGTTTGCACCTTCTGCTACCGCGTGAGCCATGGTTTCAATGTGTCCATACATGGAATAATAGAGCACCAGAACTTTTGCCATTTTGCATCACTCCTCGTTTGTGTTTTCTGACAGCGGATCGCTGCGTTCATTTAAAGATAAGTCATCACAGCCAGACTGCAAAAATGAACGGCATTTCTTTGATTTATAACAATATGGATACAAAAGCGCTTTGTAGCAAAATGAAACAACTTTCCCGCTGCGGATTTTTAAAATGATAAGAAAGGCTTATAAATGGCCGTCGCGTAATCTCACCCGAATGGCTGAGATCATGTTGCAGAATATTACCTCTGACTTGCCGGATAGCCGCATTCCACTAAGCTTAATTTCACGTGGCACAGATAAAGGCACTGTCCTTCAGCCGCGCGGTGAAAGAATCCTCTTTTACTGAATGCAATATGATGTCTAATGTTTCACACTCTGGAGGTTAGAGATGGCAAACCATCGTGGTGGTTCAGGTAATTTCGCTGAAGACCGTGAAAGAGCATCAGAAGCAGGTCGTAAAGGTGGCCAGTCTAGCGGGGGGAATTTCAAAAATGACCCTCAGCGCGCATCAGAAGCTGGCAAAAAAGGGGGCAAAAACAGTCATGGCAGCAATAAGTAATACGCCGGGCTGATACCCTGCCGCCGGGATCTCCCGGCGGTTTTTTATTTCTGCAACATTGAACTGTCACCAAAGGCATCGCACACTAGAGGATTGATGCTTATTTGCTGGTGCCGCATGTCTCTCTCCCGTTTCACATTCTCCGTCAAACCTCAGGAAGCCCTTCTCATTCTGATCACCATGTTCTGGGGCGGAACCTTTCTCGCCGTCCAGTATGCGGTTACGCTGAGCGGTCCGTTCTTTTTTGTCGGCCTGCGCTTTGCGACGGCGGCGATTGCCGTGGGATTACTCTCGCTTAAAACCTTGCGCGGGCTGACGCTTAAAGAACTGAAGGCCGGGGTGGCCATAGGGGTTGCGATTGCCATGGGCTACAGTCTGCAGACGTGGGGATTACAGACCATCACCAGCAGCAAATCGGCGTTTATCACCGCCATGTATGTGCCGCTGGTGCCGTTACTGCAATGGCTCTGTCTGGGGAGAATACCGGGTCTGATGTCCTGCACGGGGATCGTGCTGGCGTTTGTTGGCCTTATCTTGCTTGCCGGGCCGGAAAACAACCTGCTGGCGCTGGGGCCGGGCGAAATCATTACGCTGGTGGGCGCTATTCGCGATTGCCGCGGAAATTATTCTGATCAGCGCCTGGGCTGGCAAAGTGGACGTCAAGCGCGTCACCGTGGTTCAGCTGGCGACCGCGTCGCTGGTGGCTTTTGCCACCATGGTGCCGGCAGGGGAGTCTGTTCCGCCGATGTCCACCGGGCTGGTTGTGGTGGCGCTGGGGCTGGGTATCTTTAGCGCCATTATCCAGGTCACCATGAACTGGGCGCAGCGCAGCGTTTCCCCGACGCGTGCGACGGTTATCTATACTGGTGAACCGGTATGGGCGGGCATTTTCGGGCGTATCGCCGGAGAGCGTTTACCGCTGCTGGCGCTGGTGGGTGCGGCGTTTATTGTCGCCGGCGTGCTGGTGAGTGAGCTGAAGCTGAAACGGAAGAAAAAAGCGCTGCCAGAGCGTGACAGCGCTGCGATAAATCAAGAGTCCTGATGTACCACGTCGCCCTGCGGTGCGGCCGCTTCCCGGCGGCTCAGCAGGGCGTTAAGCAGGATTGCGCCAAAGGTTGCGGTGCCAATCCCACCAAGGGTGAAGCCGCCCAGCGTCAGGGCAAAATCTCCCGCCCCCAGCACCAGCGTGACCGCCACCATAATCAGGTTGCTGTTCTGGCTCAGATCGACACGGTGCTGCACCCAGATGCGTGCCCCGGCAACGGCAATCAGACCAAATACCACAATCGATGCCCCACCAATCACCGGCGCGGGAATGGTGTGGATCAGCGCGCCGAATTTCGGTGAGAAGCCGAGGAGCATCGCCATCACCGCTGCCGCCACGAAGACCAGGGTGGAGTAAACTTTGGTCACTGCCATCACACCAATATTTTCAGCGTAGGTCGTTACGCCGCTGCCGCCGACCGAGCCGGAGAGCATGGTAGCCAGACCGTCGCCGACAAAGGCGCGGCCCATGTAAGGGTCCATGCTGCGCCCGGTCATACCCGCAACGGCTTTCAGATGGCCTAAGTTTTCTGCCACCAGGATCACCGCAACCGGCGCAATTAACATCATCGCCTGCGTGTTAAAGACCGGAGACGTCACCTGCGGCAGGCCGAACCAGGCGGCGTTATGCAGCAGCGTAAAATCAACCGGCTTGCCCAGACCGAAGACGTTTGCCAGCAGGGCGTACACCAGACAGGCAACGATTAACCCCACCAGGATCAACAGTCGCTGGATCATCCCCCGCGTAAACACCGCCACCAGGCCAATGCAGAGTACCGTGATCACCGCCATCCAGCTTTCAAAGGGCGAACCGGAAACACTTCTGACGGCTATTGGCGCAAGGTTCAGACCAATTGCCATTACCACTGCCCCGGTGACGACGGGAGGCATCATCCGCTCTATCCAGCGCGTCCCGACCTTCATGACCACCAGGCCAATCAGCGTGTAGACCAGCCCGCAGGCGATAATGCCGCCCAGCGCGACGCTCAGATTCGGGTTGATGCCCTGACCGTTAAAGCCGGTGGTGGCGATGACCACGCCGACAAACGCAGCGCTGGAACCAAGATAGCTGGGCACGCGCCCGCCGGTGATGAAAAAGAACAGCAGGGTACCGATACCCGACATCAGAATGGACAGATTGGGATCAAGCCCCATCAGCATGGGCATCAGCACCGTTGCGCCGAACATCGCAACCGCGTGCTGAACCCCCATCACTAAGGTTGGCCCGAGCGGGAGCCTTTCATCCGGCGCGACCACGCCAGGTTCCGTAGAGGTCGATTTCAACTGCCAGTGGGGAAAACCGAACATTGCCATGAGCTGACTCCTTAAGGAGGGTTAACAGGCGGGTCGCATAAGCGCGTGATAGCCGCGGTCAAACCACACCAGCCCTTGCGGCGCGGGGTGGCGAATAATCGAAACGATGTCGCAAAACAGGATGTCGTGCGTGCCCACGCTCACCACCTGGCTGATACGGCAGTCAAACGAGGCCAGCGCCTCCTCCAGACGCGGGCAACCCGTTTCGCCGGTCTCCCAGCGCGCGGCGGCGAAGCGCTCGTCCATCGGGGTTTTCCCCCCAAACAGGTTTGATAGCGGCTCTTGTCCGGCGCTCAGGGTATTGACGCACAGGGTGCGGTTTTCACTGAAGGTCGGCCAGACGGATGCGCCACGGTTCAGGCATACCAGCAGCGTGGGTGGTGAATCCGTTACGCTGCACACCGCGCTGGCGGTGAAGCCCGCCATCCCGGCAGGACCGTCGGTGGTGATGATATTGACCGCCGCACCGACGCAGGCCATGGCATCACGGAAGGTTTGTTTATCGGGTGTCATCATGATGGCTCCTTATGCCAGTGCGCATGCGTCTTCAAAGGCCAGACGCGGCAAACGGCCGTAGAGTTTGCTGGTATCGCCATAGCCAATATTGATAAGCAGATTACTTTTTAGCGACGTGCCGGTGAAAAACGCGTCGTCGACTTTTTGGCGATCAAAGCCTGACATCGGGCCCGTATCGAGCCCCAGCGCCCGACAGGCGAAAATCAGGTAAGCCGCCTGCATCGCGCTGTTGCGAAAGGCGGTCTCTTCGGCAAGCGCCGGGCTTGAGGTAAACCAGCTCCGCGCATCCCCGTGGGGGAACAGGACGGGCAGGCGTTCATAAAATTCACTATCCCAGGCGACAATCGCCGTGACCGGGGCGGTGAGGGTTTTCTCCAGGTTGCCGCTGGAAAGCGCCGGGCGCAGTTTTTCTTTTCCCTCTGCGCTTCGTACAAACACAATCCGCGCTGGCGAGCAGTTGGCGGACGTGGGACCCCATTTCATCAGGTCGTAGATCTCGCGCAGCGTCTCGTCGCTGACGGGGATCGCCTGCCAGCCGTTATGGGTGCGTGCGCCGGTAAACAGTGATGCCAGCGCGCCAGGGGTAATCGCTTCGCTCATCAGGGCTCCTTATAAAGCGGGTTCAGGGCTGTGCAGCAGGCTGGCAAGCCCGTTCAGCAGCAGCGTATTAAAAGTTTCTGGCTCGGTGACGTTGCAGGCGTGCCCGCCCTGGCGCATTACCACCTTGTGGCTGCCGGGGATGGCCGCCTGCAGCTCAGTGGAACAGACCGCAGGGATGAGCAGATCGTCGGCGGAGCAGATGAGGTGTACCGGGCAGTGAATGCGTGACGCATGGCGACTGAAGTCCGCTTTCTTCAGGGCATTCAGCCTGTGCAGCAGGTTGTTTTTGCCCTGGAAGTGGGCCAGTGCCAGGGCCTCCTCGGCCTCCAGGCGCGGCGCGCGGGCGGCCATCCAGTCGGCCGGGTAAAGAAACAGCGGCTGTGCCTCTACCCACGCCTGTGCGCCGCCTGCATGAAGCAGGCGTTCGCGGATCTGGAAACAGCGTCGGGTATGAGCATTCAGAGTGAGCCAGCCGTTCACGCACACCAGCGCGCTGAGGGCATCGGGGTGGTCGAGCGCCAGCTGCAGGCCGATCAGCGCCCCCAGCGCATGACCCACGACGCAGTAACGAACGATCCCGGCGGCATTCAGCGCCCGGGCCAGCTCGTCGGCCATCATCGCCAGACTATATGCTTCCGGCAGCACGTCGGGATTATTGCCCGTCCCGCGCTGGTCGTAGCACACCACCTGGTACTCTTGCTCCAGGACGGCAAGCTGCGGTAGCCAGTAGCTGCCGCCCCCGCCAAGCCCGGCAATCAGGACAACCGTGGGCGCGCCGTCGTAAGGGGGAGGTGAGACAGAGAGCTTCATGGCCGCCTCACTTTGCGATGTGTGCAACGGTCGCGATTTCAACCAGCGCATCTGGCTTCACCAGCCCACACTGAATGCAGAACCGGGCCGGTTTATCACCGGGAAAGAATTCGGCGTAAATGTCGTTAATCGCGGCGTAGTTTTTCCAGTCGGTGATAAAGATACTGTTGAACGTCACATCCTCCATTGTGCCACCCGCTGTTTCGATCACTTTTTTGATCGTCTCCAGCACGTGGCGGGTTTGCGCCTTTGGGTCGTTGGGGTAGACCACGTTATTGTGCTGATCAAACGGCAGCGTGCCGGATACATACACCACACCATCGGCCAGCGTGCCGGGCACGAACGGGGCAATCGGGGTACTGGTTCCTGGCGGAATAATCACGGATTTCGGCATGGTCTTGTTCCTCAGGCAATACGGGCTAATGGTGGATTCAGGGCGTCGCAAAAATCCGCGACGTTGCTGACCCAGCCAAAAAAGGTTTCGATGTTGAACAGGGCCGCTTGCTGCGCAAACGCCGGCCCGGCCTGATGGGTGGCGTCTTCCAGCACCACGCCAAAATATTCCAGGAAGAAGCCGTCGCGCAGGGTGGATTCCACGCAGACGTTGGTAGCGATGCCGGTAAAGACCAGATGACGGATCCCCCGGCTGCGCAGCAGGCTGTCGAGCGGGGTGTTGAAAAAGCCGCTGTAGCGTGGTTTGGGCAGCACGATATCGCCTGCCTCTGGCACCAGCTCATCCACCAGCTGGTAATCCCAGCTGCCTTTCGCCAGCAGTGTGCCCTGCAGTTCGGGCCGTTTGCGCATGGTTTTCAGGGCGTTCGATTTATGGAAATTGGGAGAGCCCGGGCCACCGGCCTCCACATATTGATCGTCCCAGCCGTTCTGGAACCAGACGATCAGCATGCCTGCCGCGCGGGCTGCGTTGACTGCGGTTTTAATGTTCTCAATTACCGGTCGGGTGGCGGAGACGTCAAATCCCGCCAGATCCAGATAGCCGCCCTGGCTGGCATAGGCGTTTTGCATATCCACCACAATCAGGGCGCTTTGGTGCGGCGCAAAGGTGATGGCTTCCGGACGTGCTGCAAGCGTGGTCATTACGCGACCTCCTTTGTGATGGCAGGAATGTGGGCGCGGCACTGCATCAGCGGCTGAATGCGCTCGCCGAATGTTTCCACACCGGTCAGGAACTCATCGAAGGTCAGCAGCACGCCTTCCGCTCCGGGCACGGCGGCCACTTCATCGAGCATTCTGGCGACGCTGGCATAGGAACCGACCAGCGTGCCCATGTTGATGTTGACCGCTGAGGTCGGGTCGGCCATCTGACGGACGTTGGTGTCCGAGCCGGAACGGGTATCTTTCTGGCTCTGTTCGGTGAGCCAGCTCAGCGCTTCGTCGTCCGCGCCCGCCTTATACCGTTCCCATTTCGCGCGGGCGGCGTCGTCGGTTTCGTCGGCAATGACCATAAACAGGACATAGGAACCCACATCGCGACCGGTTTTGTCCGCGGCCTCTTTCATGCGTGCCGCGGTCGGGGCGAAGGCGGCTGGGGTATTCACGCCTTTGCCAAAGCAGAAGTTGAAGTCGGCGTATTTAGCGGAGAATTCCATTCCTGCGTCGCTCTGCCCGGCGCAGATCACTTTCATCGGGGCGGAAGGCTGCGGGCTGACGCGGCAGTCGTTCATGGTGAAGTAATCACCTTTGAAGTCGCTTTTGCCGGTGCCCCAGAGATCGCGCAGCACCTGCACATACTCGGTCAGGTAGTCATAGCGGCGGGAGAAATACTCGTCGCCCGGCCAGATCCCCATCTGCTCATACTCAGGTTTTTGCCAGCCCGTAACCAGGTTAACGCCAAAGCGACCACCGGAAATGGAGTCGATGGTGGAGGCCATTCTGGCAACGATCGCTGGCGGCAGGGTGAGGGTCGCGGCCGTCGCGTAGATCTGAATGCGCGAGGTGACGGCTGCCAGCCCGGCCATCAGGGTGAAGGACTCCAGGTTGTGATCCCAGAATTCGGTTTTGCCGCCGAAACCCCGCAGTTTGATCATCGAAAGCGCAAAATCGAAATGGTAGTGCTCCGCCTTCTGCACGATAGCTTTATTCAGCTCAAAAGTAGGCATGTATTGCGGGGCGGTGGTCGAGATTAGCCAGCCGTTGTTGCCGATAGGTACAAATACGCCAATTTTCATCACGAACCTCTCTTTACGACGTTGCAGGTAAAAAGGGTTTTGCAAAGGCAATGCCAGTTTTGAAAATGGCTTTGTTATTAATGTGTTAATCAATGGTTGGTTAATTGAGATATGCAAATGTGGACTAAATGGTCAAAAACATTGCACAGAAAACAGGCATTCATGCGCGATCGGAGTGCAGAGTGTCGTGGTCGGTGAGGGGTTTTGCTATGCTGATGGCAACGCAAAATATGGAGAGCGGGAATGACACAAGGTGCAGTGAAAACACCCGGTAAACGTTCGCAGGCGGTCAGTGCGAAGAAGCAGGCCATCCTGAGTGCGGCGCTGGAGACCTTTTCGCAGTTTGGTATTCATGGCACGCGTCTTGAGCAGGTGGCAGAACAGGCCGGGGTGTCGAAAACGAATCTGCTCTACTACTATCCGTCGAAAGAGGCGCTTTATATTGCGGTGATGCAACAGATCCTCGATATCTGGCTGGCGCCGCTCAAGGCGTTTCGCGAAGAGCTTGCCCCGCTGGTGGCGATCAGGGAGTACATTCGCCTGAAGCTGGAGGTGTCGCGTGATTATCCGCAGGCGTCACGGCTGTTCTGCCTGGAGATGCTGCAGGGCGCACCGCTGTTGCAGGCGGAACTGACCGGGGATTTAAAACAGCTGGTTGACGAGAAATCGGCCATTATTGCCGGATGGGTGGCGGGCGGGAAGCTGGCTCCAGTTGACCCGCATCATCTGATCTTTATGATTTGGGCCTCCACTCAGCATTACGCTGACTTTGCGGCCCAGGTTGAAGCGGTGACCGGTAAAACGCTCCAGGATGAGGCGTTTTTCCACAGCACGCTGGAAAACGTTCAGCAGATGATCATTGAAGGGATCCGCGTGCGTTAGTTTCCCGGTGGAAGAGGGCAGCTTAAATCGCCCTCTTCACACTGCATCAGTGAGGCAAGAAACGCTTCACGCTCAACGGTTTTTTCGTTCAGGCACTGGCTGATGATCATCGGCTGGACGCTGCCTCCCTCAGTACCCGACCCGATAAAGTTGCAGTCGGCATCGCGCAGGGCAATCCACGCCTGCTGTGCCTTTTTCAGAAGCTCACGCTGTGGGGCTTCTGCGCGTTTGATGGCAGCCTGATACGTCTGATTCAGTTTTTTATCGGCTGCCTGGTACTGCTGCGCCGTACAGGTGTTCATTTCAAGCTGGGTGGTCGCATTTGCGCATTCTTCTGCCAGCGCGTTCGCGCTCAGCAGCAATGCAGCCCCCGCGATCAGATATCTTTTCATCATCCCCTCCATGTAAAAAAGCCGGATGCGCTGTGCTTATCCGGCCCTGGGTTTTTTTGTCACCCCGGTAAGCGTAGTGCCACCGGGGATATTTTACACGATTAACCGATTGTCATCAGGCTCGCGTTACCGCCCGCCGCCGCGGTGTTCACGCTGAGCGAGCGCTCCACGTACAGACGTTCCAGCAGCAGATTGGTTTCGCCGCGGGCAAAGCCCTGCACCGAAACAATCGCACCGCTGCGGGCCGCCACCTGCTCGCACAGTTCGCGCAGCTGGTCGGAATCACCGTGATAGATAACGGCATCAAACGGCTGAGTCAGCAGAGCATCGGGCTTCGCAAAATGAATGCGGGCAGAGACCGCTTTCGGCAGCTGTTTCGCGAGGTCACGATGCAGTGCATCTTCCGGCCACAGCACTTCACAACCGGTTGCAGCAGCAGCGGCCAGCTGAACCAGCGCATCCTGCTCGTTGTCCGCCACGCACAGCACACGCTCGCGCGGCATCAGCGTCCAGGTGTTGCGCTCACCGGTTGGCCCCGGCAGCAGGCGCTGCGTACCCGCCTGCGCCAGTTCGCCATACTGCTGTGCGACAGCGCGCAGTTCCGGGCGTTTTTCTGCCCACGTGATGAGCGCTTCAAGCGGCTGTGTCAGCACGGCCTTCAGCTGCGCGTCCACCGGACGTTCGGCATCCTGACGTGCCAGCGTCACGCCGAGCGCATTGTCCGGACGGTTTGCCAGCAGACGGTACAGGTAGAGTGGACCACCGGCTTTTGGACCGGTACCTGACAGACCTTCACCGCCGAACGGCTGTACGCCCACTACCGCGCCGACCATGTTACGGTTGACGTACAGGTTGCCTACTTTAGCGCTGCCGGTCACCTGAGCGATGGTCTCATCGATGCGGGTATGCACGCCGAGGGTCAGGCCATAGCCGGAGGCGTTAATCTGTTCAATCAGCTCGTTGAGGTTGTTACGGTTGTAGCGCACCACGTGCAATACCGGGCCAAAGACCTCTTTTTTCAGCTCGTCGAAGCTGGCCAGTTCAATCAGCGTTGGCGGCACAAAGGTGCCGGTCTGCCACTCGCGGGCATCCTCGCTGTTTTCACGCACGGCCTGGAAGACCGGACGGCCTTTGGCGCGCATGGTCTGAATGTGGTTTTCGATATTTGCTTTGGCTTCCGCGTCGATAACCGGCCCGATATCGGTCGTGAGACGGCCCGGGTTACCCATGCGGCATTCGGCCATCGCGCCGCGCAGCATCTTCAGCGTGTGGTCTGCCACGTCATCCTGCAGACACAGCACGCGCAGGGCGGAACAGCGCTGGCCCGCGCTGTCGAAGGCGGAGGCGAGAACATCGACCACCACCTGCTCGGTGAGCGCGGAGGAGTCGACGATCATGGCGTTCATGCCGCCGGTTTCAGCGATGAGCGGCGTTGGACGCCCCTGTGCATCAAGACGGGTGGCGATATTGCGCTGCAGCAGGGAGGCCACTTCAGTCGAGCCGGTAAACATCACGCCGCGCACTCGGTTATCGGCGGTCAGTTTCGCCCCGACCGTTTCACCGCGGCCCGGCAACAGCTGTACGACACCCGCAGGCACGCCCGCTTCCAGCAGAATGTTAATACCCTGAGCGGCAATCAGCGGGGTCTGCTCCGCCGGTTTTGCCAGCACGCTGTTGCCTGCGGCAAGTGCGGCGGCAATCTGGCCGGTGAAGATCGCCAGCGGGAAGTTCCACGGACTGATACACACCACCGGACCGAGAGGACGGTGGGTTTCGTTATCGAAATCATCACGAACCTGGCCTGCGTAGTAGTGCAGGAAGTCGACCGCTTCACGAACTTCGGCAATGGCGTTGCTGAAGGTTTTACCTGCTTCGCGCACCAGGATCCCGATGAGCGACTGCATCTGGTCTTCCATCAGCACCGCAGCACGTTCCAGAATGGCGCCACGCTCTTGCGGCGGCGTCGCGAACCAGATTGGCGCGTTATTCACCGCGCTGTCCAGCGCCTGATCCACTTCTGCTTCGGTTGCTTCACGCACGTAGCCGACGATATCTTTTGGCTCCGCCGGGTTAATCACGGGCTGCATTTCGCCATCAGCGACGGGCTGCTCCAGAATCGGTTTGGCCTGCCATTTCTGCAGCGCGCTGTTGAGCAGGGCGGAGGAGAGGGAGGCCAGACGGTGTTCGTTCGCCAGGTCCAGGCCCGCGGAGTTCACACGACCTTTGCCGTACAGTTCGCGCGGCAGCGGGATCTTCGGATGCGGCAGGCCAATCTGACCTTCCTGGGCCGCCATCTTCTCAACCGCCTGCACCGGATCGGCAACCAGCTCGTCAAGCGGCAGGGTGGTATCGGCGATACGGTTAACGAAGGAGGTGTTCGCCCCGTTCTCCAGCAGACGACGCACCAGGTACGCCAGCAGGGTTTCATGGGTGCCCACCGGGGCATAAATACGGCACGGACGGTTCAGTTTGCCATCCGCCACTTTACCGGTGACCTGCTCGTACAGCGGTTCACCCATGCCGTGCAGGCACTGGAACTCATACTGACCCGGATAGTAGTTCTGTCCGGCCAGGCTGTAGATGGCCGCCAGGGTGTGGGCGTTATGGGTGGCAAACTGCGGGTAAATCAGGTTCGGCACGCCGAGCAGTTTTTTCGCGCAGGCAAGGTACGAGACATCGGTGTAAACCTTGCGGGTATAGACCGGATAGCCTTCCAGACCTTCCATCTGGGCGCGTTTAATTTCGCTGTCCCAGTAGGCGCCTTTTACCAGGCGGATCATCAGGCGACGGCGGCTGCGGCTTGCCAGGTCAATCAGGTAATCAATCACGAACGGACAACGTTTCTGATACGCCTGGATAACGAAACCAATTCCGTTCCAGCCTGCCAGTTCCGGCTCGAAGCACAGTTTTTCCAGCAGATCGAGGGAGATCTCCAGGCGGTCGGCCTCTTCGGCATCGATGTTGATACCGATGTCGTACTGGCGCGCCAGCAGGGTCAGGGATTTCAGGCGCGGATAGAGCTCTTCCATCACCCGGTCGTACTGCGCACGGCTGTAGCGCGGATGCAGGGCCGAGAGCTTGATGGAGATCCCCGGGCCTTCATAAATACCGCGACCGTTTGACGCTTTACCAATGGCGTGAATCGCCTGCTGGTAAGAGACCATATAAGCCTGCGCGTCGGCGGCGGTCAGCGCCGCTTCACCCAGCATGTCGTAAGAGTAGCGGAAACCTTTATCTTCGAGCTTACGGGCGTTGGCCAGCGCTTCCGCGATGGTTTCGCCGGTAACAAACTGCTCGCCCATCAGGCGCATCGCCATATCCACGCCTTTGCGGATCAGCGGTTCACCGCTCTTGCCGATGATGCGGTTCAGGGAGCGAGAGAGGTTGGCTTCGTTATGAGTCGAGACCAGTCGGCCGGTAAACAGCAGGCCCCAGGTCGCCGCGTTGACGAACAGCGACGGGCTGCGGCCAATGTGTGACTGCCAGTTACCGTTGCTGATTTTGTCGCGGATCAGTGCGTCACGGGTGGCTTTGTCAGGAATACGCAACAACGCTTCCGCCAGACACATCAGCGCTACGCCCTCCTGAGAGGAGAGGGAAAACTCCTGCAGCAGACCCTGTACCATTCCGGCGCGGCCGGTGGCATTTTTCTGGTTACGCAGTTTGTCGGCAAGCTGATACGCCAGGCTGTGCGCCTGAGAGGCAATGGCTTCTGGCAGACGGGCCTGCTCCAGCAGCATCGGTACGGCGTCGGTTTCGGCACGACGGTAAGCACCGGTAATGGCGGCGCGACTGACCGACTGAGGCAGGATCTGCTCGGCGAATTCAAGGAACGGCTGATGGTTTTCGTCAGCAGCGGCGGAAACCTCATCACTTTCATTGGCTGCACCCGCCAGCAGCGCGGGCAGCTCTGGCAGCCCCTCATCGCTTTCGAGTCTTTCGAGGTAGTTAAAAATCGCCTGCTTGATTAGCCAGTGCGGCGTGCGGTCAATGCGGGTTGCTGCGGTCTTAATCCGTTCGCGGGTTGCGTCATCCAGCTTAACCCCCATGGTGGTCATACCCATGCCAAAGCTCCTGTTGTTCTGTCGTCGTGTGCTATTGATAGCGTGAAATATCCACCATGTTGCAACTTTGTGCAACCGTGTTAAATGTGACCTGGTTTGCAACCCAGAAAATGAATGGATTGTTAAGAGATGGTTAGCTGGAAAAAAGTGCTGGCTTCTGGATGAGAGGCCTGTTTTTATGCGGGACTTAACACTTTTAAAAGGTGCAACCCGTAAAAGCGTGAGCGAGTGCAACCTATACGAAAGACGTATAAAACCAGGGATGAATTTGATGTAAATGCAGTGTTAAATCGTTTGTGTGCGAGCACTGCTTACGGCAGGATACGCGCGGCCAACAGAAACACATACACACATCACTACGTTCCGGTGATGACATAACAAGGCAACCCGGACGGTTGTCGCTCGACATTTTGGAGAATTTGAATGGCAATTAGCACACCGATGCTGGTGACATTTCTCGTTTATATATTTGGCATGATCCTGATAGGGTTTTTGGCATGGCGTTCAACAAAGAACTTTGACGACTACATTCTGGGCGGGCGTAGCTTAGGGCCGATGGTCACCGCACTCTCTGCGGGCGCGTCCGACATGAGCGGCTGGCTGCTGATGGGGCTGCCGGGGGCGATTTTCATCTCCGGTATATCTGAAAGCTGGATCGCCATTGGCCTGACCGTCGGGGCATGGATCAACTGGAAGCTGGTTGCAGGCCGTCTGCGCGTGCATACCGAAGCCAACAACAATGCGTTGACCCTGCCGGATTACTTCACCGGACGCTTTGAAGATAACAGCCGCGTGCTGCGCATTATCTCTGCGCTGGTTATCCTCGTGTTCTTCACCATCTATTGTGCCTCTGGCATTGTGGCCGGTGCGCGCCTGTTCGAAAGCACCTTCGGCATGAGCTATGAAACGGCGTTGTGGGCCGGTGCTGCGGCAACCATTCTCTATACCTTCGTGGGCGGTTTCCTGGCCGTAAGCTGGACTGACACCGTGCAGGCGAGCCTGATGATCTTCGCTCTGATCCTGACGCCAGTCATTGTCATCTTCACCGTCGGCGGCTTTGCTGATTCGCTGGAAGTGATTAAGCAGAAGAGCATTGAAAACGTCGACATGCTGAAAGGGCTGAACTTTGTCGCCATCGTTTCTCTGATGGGCTGGGGTCTGGGCTACTTCGGTCAGCCGCACATTCTGGCGCGCTTCATGGCCGCTGACTCTCACCACACGATTGTTCATGCCCGTCGTATCAGTATGACGTGGATGATCCTCTGCCTGGCGGGTGCCTGTGCGGTTGGCTTCTTCGGCATCGCTTACTTCAACAATAACCCGGCGCAGGCAGGGGCAGTAAACCAGAATGCCGAGCGTGTGTTCATCGAACTGGCGGGCATTCTGTTCAACCCGTGGATTGCCGGTATTCTGCTCTCCGCGATCCTGGCGGCCGTGATGTCCACCCTGAGCTGCCAGCTGCTGGTCTGCTCGAGTGCAATCACCGAAGACCTCTACAAAGCGTTCCTGCGTAAAGATGCGAGCCAGAAAGAGCTGGTATGGGTGGGGCGTTTCATGGTGCTGGTGGTGGCCTTAATTGCCATTGCACTGGCGGCAAACCCTGAGAACCGCGTGCTGGGCCTGGTGAGCTACGCGTGGGCGGGCTTTGGTGCGGCGTTTGGTCCGGTGGTGCTCTTCTCGGTGCTGTGGTCGCGCATGACCCGCAACGGCGCGCTGGCGGGGATGATTATCGGTGCGCTTACCGTTATCGTCTGGAAGCAGTTCGCCTGGCTCGGTCTGTACGAAATTATCCCGGGCTTCATCTTCGGCAGTATCGGCATTGTGGTGTTCAGCCTGCTGGGTAAAGCGCCTTCTGCCTCAATGCAGAAACGTTTTGCTGAAGCAGACGCACACTATCACACTGCACCGCCGTCTAAGCTGCAGGCTGAGTAATCTTTTTCGCTGATAGATAGGCCGGGTAAGCGCGCGCGCTACCCGGCTTTTTTCTTGCCAAAATCCGCAATTTACGATGATATCGCTGTGCTTATAACAATGAGGATAGCGAAGCATGACAATCAAAACAGGGGTAATGGCAGCGGCATTATTGATGCTGGCGGGCTGCAGTGTGCCGTCGCAACACGCGGCGATGGAGACCTGCAAAGCAGATAACCAGATGCAGCAAACCACGCTCTATTTCGGGCTAAACCGTCCCGCAGGGGCGCAAATCACCACCGGCGAGTGGCAGCAGTTCGTTGACCAGGACGTGACGCCGCGTTTTCGCGATGGCCTGACGGTCTTTGATGCGCGCGGGCAGTGGCTGGGTAACGATGGGAAAGTGGCGCGTGAACCGAGCAAGGCGCTTATGCTGATCCACGGTAAAGATGCGCAGAGCGAGAAGAATATTGAAGTGTTGCGCGGTATTTATAAATCACGCTTCGCGCAGGAGTCGGTGATGCGGGTCGATCAGCCGGTGTGCGTGCAGTTTTAATGAAAAACGGCGGGAGAACCCGCCGTTATCGCTTACAGCACCAGTCCTGCAAAGCTGGCGGACAGTAAACTGACCAGCGTCGCGCCATACACCAGACGTAAGCCAAAACGCGATACCACGTTCCCCTGTTGCTCGTTCAGGCCTTTGATCGCCCCGGCCACAATGCCGATAGAGGCAAAGTTAGCGAACGACACCAGGAAAACGGACAAAATGCCCAGTCCGCGTGGTGACATCTGATGCGCAATTTTTTGCAGCTCAATCATTGCCACAAATTCATTTGCGACCAGCTTGGTTGCCATAATACTGCCGGCATTCAACGCGTCGCTCAGCGGAATACCAACCAGCCATGCCAGCGGGTAAAATACATAGCCCAGGATCTGCTGGAAGCTCATACCAAATACGCTGGAGAAGAGGGCGTTAACGGCGCTAATAAGGGCAATAAAGCCAATCAGCATCGCCAGAATAATCATCGCCACTTTAAAACCGGCCAGAATATACTCGCCAAGCATTTCGAAGAAGCTCTGGGACTCGTGCAGCTTTTCAAGCTTGATGTCCGGCTCTGCTTCCGGGCGCGCCGGGTTGATAATGGAGAGAATAATAAAGGTGCTGAACATGTTCAGGATGAGCGCGGCAACGACAAATTTGGCGTCGAGCATGGTCATATAGGCACCGACAATCGACAGAGATACCGTCGACATGGCCGTGGCCGCCATGGTGAAGAGACGACGAGAGGAGAGGTCGCCCAGTACACCCTTGTAGGCAATAAAGTTTTCAGACTGTCCGAGGATCAGCGAGCTCACCGCGTTGAACGATTCCAGCTTACCCATGCCATTCAGTTTTGACAGCAGTGTCCCGATTACCCGAATAAAAATCGGCAGAATTCGCCAGTGCTGAAGAATACCAATCAGTGCGGAGATAAAAATAATCGGGCAGAGTACGCCGAGGAAAATGAACGCCAGTCCTTTTTCACCCATCCCGCCAAAGACGAAATTGGTGCCTTCAGCCGCGAATTTCAGCAGTGACTCAAAGAATCCCGAGACATATTTAATAATGAACAGCCCGCTTTCGGCATGAAGGAAAAAGAACGCCAGGGCTATTTCAATGACAATCAGCTGTAAGACAAAACGAATGCGAATTTTTCGGCGGTCGAAACTCACCAGCCAGGCAAGCGCAAGAATAATCACCAGCGCCAGCAGGAAATGGATAATGTTAAACATGGTTAATTTTCAGTTGGTTTTTGAGGCAGATATTTAGCCACAGCCCTGATTAACCGTAAATGGGCATTTTCGCTATAACTTATAAACTTAACGATAACGCCAGCAATTATTACCAGGCTGGGTGTTTACAACTCGTCATCAAAACAACACACATTTCGCTTGTTTTTCTTGCTGGCGTAATGATAATCACTATCACAAGAATTTACCTTTCTTTGCATCAGTTGACCGCGATAAACATTTAAGGTGTCGGCATGTTTGTTCCATTTCTCATTATGTTACGTGAAGGTCTCGAAGCGGCCCTCATCGTCAGCCTCATCGCCAGTTATCTGAAGCGAACCCAGCGTGGACGCTGGATCGGTGTCATGTGGATAGGGGTATTCCTCGCCGCAGCACTCTGTCTGGGCCTTGGCATTCTTATCAATGAAACCACCGGTGAGTTTCCCCAGAAAGAGCAAGAGTTGTTTGAAGGGATCGTGGCCGTTATTGCCGTGGTAATCCTCACCTGGATGGTGTTCTGGATGCGTAAAGTGTCCCGCAACGTGAAGGTGCAGCTGGAGCTGGCGGTGGATAACGCCCTGCAAAAGGGCAATAACCACGGCTGGGCGCTGATCATGATGGTCTTTTTCGCCGTGGCGCGGGAAGGGCTGGAGTCGGTTTTCTTCCTGCTGGCGGCATTTCAGCAGGATGTGGGGATCTGGCCACCGCTGGGTGCGATGCTGGGTCTGGCCACTGCGGTGGTGCTGGGCTTCCTGCTCTACTGGGGCGGCATTCGACTTAACCTGGGTGCGTTCTTTAAATGGACCAGCCTGTTTATTCTGCTGGTGGCTGCTGGGCTGGCGGCGGGGGCGATCCGCGCTTTCCACGAAGCGGGCCTGTGGAATCACTTCCAGGAAGTGGCGTTCGACCTCAGTAATGTGCTCTCAACGCACTCCCTGACCGGTACCTTGCTCGAAGGTATTTTTGGTTACCAGGAAACGCCGAGCGTCAGCGAAGTGGCGATGTACTTTATCTATTTGGTTCCGGCGCTGGTGCTGTTTGCCATGCCGCCGCGCACGGGCACTCAGACGTCGCGCGTTGCGCCGTAATCTGACTGCATTAGTTACAACATACTTTTAAAGGGAAGAGTCATGGCAATTCAGTTCCGTCGTAGTGCGTTATGCGCAGGCATTGCCGCGCTGTTCGCTTCAGCATTTTCCGCCTGGGGCGCGGATGTTCCGCAGGTCAAGGTTTCGGTCAATGATAAGCAGTGCGAGCCGATGACCATTACGGTCAACAGCGGCAAAACCCAGTTTATTATTCAGAACCACAGCCAGAAGGCGCTGGAGTGGGAAATCCTGAAAGGCGTCATGGTGGTGGAAGAGCGTGAAAATATCGCGCCGGGCTTTAGTCAGAAGATGACCGCCAACCTGCAGCCGGGTGAATATGAGATGACCTGTGGGCTGCTGACGAACCCTAAAGGCAAGCTTATCGTGAAGGGTGACGCCACGGCCGACGCCGGAAAAGGCACGGCCCTGTTGAGCCTGGGTGATGCGATTACTGCTTATAAAGCGTATGTCATCAAAGAGACGGCGGACCTGGCTACCGGTACCAAAGCCTTCACCGATGCAGTAAAAGCGGGCGATATCGCGAAAGCGAAATCCCTGTATGCGCCAACCCGTCAGCATTATGAGCGGATTGAGCCGATTGCCGAGTTGTTCTCTGACCTGGATGGCAGCATTGATGCCCGTGAAGATGATTTTGAGCAAAAAGCAGCCGACCCGAAATTTACCGGGTTCCACCGTCTGGAGAAAGCCCTGTTTGGCGATAACTCTCTCAAAGGGATGGATAAATATGCCAATCAGCTGAACAGTGACGTGCTTGAGCTGCAAAAACGCATCAGTGAGCTGGCCTTCCCGCCATCAAAAGTGGTGGGCGGTGCCGCGGGTCTGATTGAAGAAGTGGCGGCAAGTAAAATCAGCGGTGAAGAAGACCGTTACAGCCACACCGACCTGTGGGACTTCCAGGCCAACGTCGATGGCGCGCAGAAAATTGTCGATCTGCTGCGTCCTCAGTTGCAGAAAGATAACAGCGAACTGCTGGCGAAAGTGGATGCCAACTTCAAAAAAGTCGACACCATTCTGGCGAAGTACCGTACCAAAGACGGGTTTGAAACCTACGATAAACTGACCGATGCCGACCGTAACGTGCTGAAAGGCCCGATTACCACACTGGCGGAAGATCTCTCCCTGCTGCGTGGCGTACTGGGTCTGGATTAAGCACGATGAACAAGCAGAATGAACACGACGTGGTAGAACCTTCACGTCGTCGATTGTTAAAAGGAGTAGGGGCGCTGGGGGGCGCCCTTGCTCTGGCCGGAGGGTGCCCGGTGGTGCATGCGGCGAAACCGCAAAGTGCTCCAGGCACGCTGTCACCCAATGCACGCATGGAGACGCAGCCTTTTTATGGCGAGCATCAGTCGGGCATTCTGACGCCACAGCAGGCCTCCATGATGCTGGTGGCTTTTGATTCGCTGGCAAGCGATAAAGCCGATCTTGAGCGTTTGTTCCGCCTGCTGACGACGCGCATCGCGTTTCTCACCGCCGGTGGTCCGGCGCCGGACACGCCTAACCCGCGTCTGCCGCCGATGGATTCCGGTATCCTCGGGGCATTTATCGCTCCGGATAACCTGACGATAACCGTTTCGCTCGGTGAGTCGCTGTTTGATGCGCGCTACGGGCTGGCAAAACAGAAGCCAAAAGCGCTGCAGAAAATGACGCGTTTCCCGAATGACTCTCTGGATGCTGCTCTCTGCCATGGCGATCTGCTCCTGCAAATTTGCGCCAACACCCAGGATACGGTGATCCACGCGCTGCGCGACATCATTAAGCACACGCCGGACCTGCTGAGCGTTCGCTGGAAGCGGGAAGGGTTTATCTCTGACCATGCCGCCCGCAGCAAAGGGAAAGAGACGCCGGTTAACCTGCTGGGCTTTAAAGACGGCACGGCCAACCCGGACAGCCGTAATGATCCGCTCATGAAAGAGGTGGTCTGGGTGACGGCCGATCAGGGCGAGCCGGCATGGGCTGTGGGGGGAAGTTATCAGGCGGTGCGGATTATTCAGTTCCACGTGGAGTTCTGGGACCGTACGCCGCTCAAAGAGCAGCAGACGATTTTTGGCCGCGATAAACAGAGTGGCGCTCCGCTCGGGATGAAGAACGAGCATGATGTGCCTGACTACGCCAGCGATCCGAATGGCGATGTCATCGCACTGGACAGCCATATCCGCCTGGCTAATCCGCGTACCAAAGAGACACAATCCAGCCTGATGATGCGTCGGGGATATAGCTACTCACTTGGCGTAACCAACGCCGGCCAACTCGATATGGGGCTGCTGTTTGTCTGCTATCAGCACGACCTGGAGAAGGGCTTCCTGACCGTACAGAAACGCTTAAACGGGGAAGCGCTGGAAGAGTACATTAAACCCATCGGCGGCGGTTATTTCTTTGCCCTGCCTGGCGCACGCGATCGCAACGCCTATCTCGCTCAAGGGTTGATTGAAGCCTGATAATTGTCCCTGCGATAATTCGCGGGGACATTATTTTTTCATATGCCTGTCCTGCTGTTATATTTCTGTAATATTCCTGTATGAGACTGATTTCCACTGTAGGGACAGTCTTAAAGTTACGTTCAGGTAAAATAAATGTTGCATTTATGATAACTCCTGATGTACTTAAGATAAGACAGCGGTAGTTCCCGGCAGTGATGCTGAATCACTATGGAGATCGCGAATGGTTGCGTCCTGTACTGGACATGGTAAACACAACACCCGCAGCACCCGGCGCGGAGGCTCAGACTCCGGCAGCGATTTCCTCACCACAAAATTATCCCCCTCGACTCAAGAATCTCTTTCGACCGACGTGCAGAATGGTGCGCGTAGCCGTTCTGTTGCGTCATCCGGTAAAGCAAGCAATGGCTTACAAGGAAGCCAACCCTCTGATGTTCGTGCGCATAATCGTGCTGAAACTGGCACGTGTGATGAATACCAACAACTCAAGGTGCTATCCATGGGAAGACAAAAAGCAGTGATCAAAGCTCGTCGCGAAGCAAAACGTGTGCTGAGACGGGATTCACGTAGTCATAAACAGCGTGAAGAAGAATCGGTCACCTCGCTTGTGCAGATGAGTGGCGTAGAAGCAATTGGCATGGCCCGAGACAGCCGTGATAATTCTCCAATTGTGGCGCGCAATGAGGCTCAGGCGCACTACCTGAATGCTATCGAGAGTAAACAGCTCATCTTTGCAACCGGCGAAGCCGGATGCGGGAAAACGTGGATCAGTGCAGCCAAAGCGGCAGAGGCGCTGATCCATAAAGACGTGGAGAGAATTATTGTCACCCGTCCGGTACTGCAGGCTGATGAAGATCTTGGCTTCTTGCCCGGAGATATTTCAGAGAAGTTTGCCCCTTACTTCAGGCCCGTCTATGACGTGCTGGTGAAACGTCTGGGAGCATCCTTTATGCAGTACTGTCTGCGACCAGAGATTGGCAAGGTGGAAATCGCGCCGTTCGCTTATATGCGCGGACGTACATTTGAAAATGCGGTCGTCATTCTTGACGAGGCTCAGAACGTGACCGCAGCGCAAAT
Organism: Enterobacter sp. R-25; assembly: GCF_049913205.1. NCBI lineage: Bacteria > Pseudomonadati > Pseudomonadota > Gammaproteobacteria > Enterobacterales > Enterobacteriaceae > Enterobacter > Enterobacter sp. R-25. The sequence goes on from NZ_CP183982.1 coordinate 1,714,032, forward strand.
GAAGATGTTTTTAACGCGCCTCGGGGAAAACGTGACGGTCATCGTCAATGGTGATATTACCCAGTGCGATCTGCCGTCGGGCGTGAAGTCCGGACTGAGCGACGCCATGTCACGTTTTGAGGAAGATGAGATGATTGGGGTGGTACGCTTCACGAAAGAAGACTGCGTGCGTTCAGCGCTCTGCCAGCGCACGCTGCAAGCGTACTATTGAGTTAGCCGTTGTGTTCAAGGCCCGGGAAACCGGGCTTTGTTTTTTGTGCAGGCGTCCTGTCCGGGGAAAATAAAAGAAAAAAGCCCGTACTTTCGTACGCGCTCTCATCTTAAATATGGCGGTGAGGGGGGATTGACTCGCTTCGCTCGCCCTGCGGGCAGCCTGTTCGCTGCGCGCTCAGTCTGTCCAACAGGCTGTCGCCAGTTGTCGAACCCCGGTCGGGGATTCTCATCCCCCCTGTCCGGAGGATATAAAAGAAAAAAGCCCGTACTTTCGTACGAGCTCTTATCTTGAATATGGCGGTGAGGGGGGGATTGACTCGCGTCGCTCGCCCTGCGGGCAGCCTGTTCGCTGCGCGCTCAGTCTGTCCAACTGGCTGTCGCCCGTTGTCGAACCCCGGTTGGGGATTCTCATCCCCCCCTGTCCGGGGGATATAAAAGAAAAAAGCCCGTACTTTCGTACGAGCTCTTATCTTGAAGATGGCGGTGAGGGGGGGATTGACTCGCTTCGCTCGCCCTGCGGGCAGCCTGTTCGCTGCGCTTTCAGTCTGTCCAACTGGCTGTCGCCAGTTGTCGAACCCCGGTCGGGGATTCTCATCCCCCCCTGTCCGGGGAATATAAAAGAAAAAAGCCCGTACTTTCGTACGAGCTCTTATCTTGAAGATGGCGGTGAGGGGGGGATTCGAACCCCCGATACGTTGCCGTATACACACTTTCCAGGCGTGCTCCTTCAGCCACTCGGACACCTCACCATATTGTTTTGCTGCCTGACCGCTTGGGGGGCAACGGGGCGCTACTATAGGGAGTTGCGCTAAAACGGTCAAGCAGATTTTCTGCTTTAGTGCTTGTTCGGTTAAGCAATAATCAGCTCCACGTCTTTTTGACCGTGGAGCCGGTGATTAACGCTGTGAATCGAGCACTTCGCTGTTTTTGACCACCTCTTGTGCTCTGGTATAGCTTTCGATCAGCAACTGATAGGCAGGGAAGATATGGGTATACACTTCAGCCCACTCGGCTGCATCTTCCCGGTTCCATGTCCGCTGGATCTCAGAGGCAACCGCCGCGGTATCCATTGGTACCACCCCGGCCTGGACCACGCGCGCCAGAGTGATCTCCTGAGCCATTTTGCTGTAGGTGCCGGAGGCATCAATAACCGCAAACACTTTATAACCCTCCGCGACTGCGCTAATAGAGGGAAACGCCATGCAGACGCTGGTGATGGTGCCGGCGATGATCAACGTTTTGCGCCCGGTGGCTTTCACCGCAGCCACAAACTCCGGGTTATCCCAGGCGTTGATCTCACCTTTACGTGGAACGTATTGCGCATGTGGTGCATTAGCGTGGATCTCCGGAATAAGGGGGCCATTCGGTCCCTGTGGAACAGAAGCGGTGGTGATCACCGGGATCTTCGCCAGGGTAGCGATTTTTGCCAGCGCCGCAGCACGTGCGCGCAACTCTGGCATTGGCATATCCCCCACGGTCTGGAAAAGTCCGCTCTGGTGATCGATAAGCAACATCACCGCATCGTTTACATCAATAACCGGGCGTGAGCCGTTAAAATTTGCAGGTGCAGACATCTTCTTCTCCTTTATTACCATCAGATCTGGCCGAAGCGGCCGGAGTTGAAATCACGAATGGCTTCCGCGATTTCGGTTTTACTGTTCATCACAAATGGCCCATAGCCCACGATGGGTTCATTCAGCGGCTCGCCGGCCATCAGCAGGACTTTGGCATCGAGGCTCGCTTCCAGATGGAGCGTGTCGCCTTGCTGGCTTAATACAACCAGCTGCGCCTCACCTGCCTGGGCTGTTCCGTTCACCGTAATGGTGCCTTCCATCACAACCAGCGCCGTGCTCCAGCCCTCCGGCTGACTGAGCGTGAGATGGCTACCCTGATTGAGCGCAATGTCCCAGACGTTTAGCGGTGAAAAGGTGTGCGCGGGGCCATCAACATCCTCGTAGCGACCTGCGATAACCCGCAGCGAGCCGCTGTTATCCGGCAGTGTGACCACAGGGATTTCCGCCTTAGTGATGCTCTGGTAGCCCGGCGCCGCCATTTTGTCTTTGGCAGGCAGGTTGACCCACAGCTGCATCATTTTCAGTTCACCGCCTTTCTGCGCGAACGCGCTGGAGTGGAACTCCTCGTGCAAAATGCCAGCGCCCGCCGTCATCCATTGCACGTCCCCGGGGCCTATTACGCCGCCTCTGCCGGTGGAATCGCGATGTTCAACTTCGCCGGAATAGACGAGGGTGACCGTTTCGAAACCCCGGTGCGGATGCTCGCCGACGCCGCGCTTTACCCCATCCGCCGGGAAGGTGTATGGCCCGGCGTAGTCCAGCAGCAAGAACGGGCTGAGCGGCTCGCCGTGTGTCTGGTAAGAAAACATTGAACGTACCGGGAAACCATCACCAACCCAGTGTTGACGGGGAGCGGTATACACGCCTGTTACGTTTTTCATGATGAACTCCTGAAGCGTTGTTGATGTAATTAGCTTATATTCAGCGTTAATATCCCGGTAGATAGTGAAAATGGCATTCACTGTTCTAAAAATAGAACGATGAGGATTTATGCAGGATCTCAATGACTTCGTCTGGTTTGTGAAGGTGGTCGACTACGGTGGTTTTGCTGCCGCGGGGCGTGCGCTCGATTTGCCGAAGTCCCGGCTAAGCCGCCGGATAGCTCAGCTGGAAGAGCGGCTTGGCGTACGGTTAATACATCGCACAACGCGGCAGTTTACGGTGACAGAAGTTGGCCAGACCTTCTATCAGCACTGTAAAGCGATGATGGTGGAAGCAGAAGCTGCTGAGGAGGCGGTGGCCGCGTTACAGGCTGAGCCGCGCGGTATTGTCAGGATCACCTGCCCGATAACATTGTTGCATGTCCATGTTGGCCCGATGCTGGCGAGATTTATGGCGCGCTATCCAGGGATCGCGCTGCAGCTTGAGGCAACCAACCGGCGGGTAGACCTGGTGGGGGAGGGGATTGATGTCGCGATCCGTGTGCGCCCGCGTCCGTTCGATGACAGCGATCTGGTGTTAAGGGTACTGGCTGACCGGGGACATTGCCTGGTCGCTGGACCGGCGTTGATTCAAAGGATGGGTAAACCGTTGGTGCCCTCTGAACTCAGTGCCTGGCCTGGATTAAGCACGAACGAGGGTAAACACATCCATAAATGGGAACTGAGCGGTCCCGAAGGGGCGAAGGCGGAAATCCATTACCATCCTCGCCTGATCACTACCGATATGCTGGCGCTGCGTGAAGCGGCTATAGCGGGTATCGGCGTGGTGCAGTTGCCGATATTGATGGTGAAAGATCAGCTTGCGTCAGGGGACCTCATTCGCGTACTTGATGCCTGGGAGCCACGACGTGAGGTGATTCATGCTGTGTATCCTTCAAGACGCGGGTTACTCCCGTCTGTCAGGGCATTGGTGGATTTTCTTACCGAAGAGTATGCCCGGATGGTGGAAGATTAATCTTTCCCTCTCCCCTGGAGCGAGGGTGAGGATCTTACACCACACAAGGTCTCATGCTGCACTGGCGGAGAATATAAAAGAAAAAAGCCCGTACTTTCGTACGCGCTCTCATCTTGAATATGGCGGTGAGGGGGGGATTGACTCGCGTCGCTCGCCCTGCGGGCAGCCTGTTCGCTGCGCGCTCAGTCTGTCCAACTGGCTGTCGCCAGTTGTCGAACCCCGGTCGGGGATTCTCATCCCCCCTGTCCGGGGAATATAAAAGAAAAAAGCCCGTACTTTCGTACGAGCTCTTATCTTAAAGATGGCGGTGAGGGGGGGATTCGAACCCCCGATACGTTGCCGTATACACACTTTCCAGGCGTGCTCCTTCAGCCACTCGGACACCTCACCATATTGTCATCCCGTTGTTGCCGGGACGGGCGCTAATGTAAGGAAAAGCCGAACTGGCGTCAACTCACTTTTTCAGTAAATCAGCGCATTTAGACAAACTTCAGTCAACATGGCTTTTAAATGTGCTGAAAGCGCCTTTTTTATCAACAACGCGGTGGCGGGAAAAATTTGTTATGCTGGCAATCCAGTTGAAAATGAACACAAAACAGCGCAATAAAAGGCAGGAATGACTATGGATATAATCTTCTATCACCCCACTTTTGATACTGCTTACTGGATTAAGGCACTTTCGGCGGCGTTGCCCGGGGCGCGCGTGCGGGAGTGGAAACGTGGTGATAACGAACATGCTGACTACGCGCTGGTCTGGCATCCGCCGGTAGAAATGCTCCAGGGCCGTAAACTGAAGGCCGTTTTTGCACTGGGCGCCGGCGTGGATTCGATTCTGAGCAAACTGAAAGCACACCCTGAAATGCTGCCGGAAGAGATCCCTCTTTTCCGTCTGGAAGATACCGGCATGGGCCAGCAAATGCAGGAGTATGCCGTCAGCCAGGTGCTGCACTGGTTCCGCCGCTTCGACGACTATCAGGCACTAAAACAGCAATCCCACTGGGAGCCGCTGCCGGATTATCAGCGCGAAGATTTTACCATTGGTATCCTCGGGGCTGGCGTGCTCGGCTCAAAAGTCGCTGAAGCACTTGCCCCGTGGGGCTTCCCACTGCGCTGCTGGAGCCGTAGCCGCAAGGATTATCCGGGCGTAGAAAGTTTTGCCGGCGCTGATGAGCTTCCTGCGTTCCTGAACGGTACGCGCGTGCTCATCAACCTGCTGCCAAATACGGCCGAAACGGTGGGGATTATCAATGGTGCACTGCTTAATCAACTGGCTGACCAGAGTTACGTAATGAACCTGGCGCGCGGGGTACACCTTGTTGAGTCCGATCTGCTGCAGGCGCTGAACAGCGGAAAACTGAAAGGGGCGATGCTGGATGTGTACAGCCGCGAGCCGTTACCGGCCGAAAGCCCGCTGTGGGCACATCCGCGTGTGGCGATGACGCCGCACATTGCAGCGGTCACGCGTCCGGCGGAAGCTGTGGCCTATATTACCCACACCATCAGTGAGATGGAGCAGGGCCATCCGGTAACCGGACAGGTCGACAGACAGCGCGGCTACTGAGTGAAACCCGGCGTTAGCCGGGTTTTTGCTAATATTCGCTGCAGATAACTGCTATCCTTTGGAAAAACCGCAGAGGAGAGAAAGATGTATCCCGTTGACCTGCATATGCACACCGTCGCCAGTACCCACGCGTATAGCAACCTCCATGATTATATCGCGCAAGCGAAACGCAAGGGCATTACGCTTTTTGCGATTACCGATCACGGCCCGGACATGGCAGATGCGCCGCACTACTGGCATTTTGTGAATATGCGGATCTGGCCACGTCTGGTGGACGGTATTGGGATACTGCGCGGCATCGAGGCAAACATTAAAAATACAGACGGTGAAATCGACTGTACCGGACCGATGCTGACCTCTCTGGATCTGATCCTTGCCGGTTTCCACGAGCCGGTTTTCGCGCCGCAGGATAAAGAGACGAACACCCGAGCGATGATTGCTGCTATAGCCAGCGGCAACGTGCACATTATTTCTCATCCGGGTAATCCTAAATACCCGATTGATATCGAGGCTGTTGCCCAGGCGGCAGCGAAACACCGCGTGGCGCTGGAGATCAATAACTCTTCTTTTGTTCACTCGCGTAAGGGCAGTGAAGCAAACTGTCGCGCCGTTGCAGCAGCAGTGCGGGATGCCGGTGGCATGGTGGCGCTGGGTTCCGATTCCCATACCGCGTTTACGCTGGGTGATTTTAGTGAATGCCTGAAAATACTGAATGACGTGGATTTCCCGGAAGACAGGATCCTTAACGTTACCCCACGCCGCATGCTTGATTTCCTCGAGTCACGTGGAATGGATCCGATTGATGAATTTGCCGATCTTTAATTGTGTAATGGAATAAAAAAATGAATGAGTTTTCCATCCTTTGCCGCGTGCTGGGTACGCTGTTCTATCGTCAGCCGCAAGACCCGCTGCTGGTTCCACTCTTTACCCTGATTCGTGAAGGGAAACTGGCGCAAAACTGGCCGCTGGAACAGGATGAGTTGCTGGAGCGTCTGCAAAAAAGTTGCGATATGCAGCAGATTTCAACGGATTACAACGCACTGTTTATTGGCGACGAATGCCGCGTTTCGCCGTACCGTTCAGCCTGGCAGGAAGGGGCGACGGAAGCGGAAGTGCGCGCGTTTCTCTCTGAACGCGGAATGCCGCTGACGGATACCCCTGCGGACCATATCGGAACGTTGCTGCTGGCTGCATCCTGGATTGAAGATCACGCCGCTGATGATGAGAACGAGGCTATCGAAACGCTCTTCGAAGCGTATCTGCTGCCGTGGTGCGGTACTTTCCTCGGCAAAGTTGAAGCACATGCGACCTCGCCGTTCTGGAGAACGCTGGCTCCGCTGACCCGCGACGCCATTGCGGCAATGTGGGATGAGCTGGAAGAAGAGGATGAAGAGTGATTTAGGTCACATAAATTCTGCAACCATACATTTCATCTTGCACGTAATGTGCATCTGATCTCATTTCCATGGCGCGCTTCTGCTAAGATGCGCGCCATGAACATATTACTTTGTATCGCATTAACGACAGGCATTCTCTCCGGACTATGGGGATGGGTGGCGGTCTCTCTCGGATTGCTCAGCTGGGCCGGGTTTCTGGGCTGTACGGCCTACTTTGCCTGCCCGCAGGGCGGCGTAAAAGGGCTTTTTATCTCTGGCTGTACCCTGATGAGCGGTGTTATCTGGGCACTCGTGATTATGAAGGGCAGCGCGCTGGCCCCGCATCTGGAGATCCTGGGCTATATCATGACCGGCGTAGTCGCGTTTTTGATGTGTATCCAGGCAAAGCATATGCTGCTGTCGTTTGTACCCGGTACCTTTATGGGCGCATGCGCGACGTTTGCAGGGCAGGGGGACTGGGCGCTGGTGCTTCCTTCGCTAATGCTGGGGTTGGTGTTTGGCTATGCCATGAAGAACAGCGGCCTCTGGCTGGCCGCCAGACGGGATAAAGCGCAAAACATCAGTGCGGTAAGTGAATAAAAAAAGGCGAGATGATGATCTCGCCTTTTTTATGCGCTTCCTGTCAGGATTCCGGAGGCACTGACATATCGCGGTATTTAACCAGTATCGGGTTTTGCGCCTCTGCTTTGTTCTGCAGGTCCCACAATCCACGATCGATACCATCATTAATCAGGAATATTACTCCGGTTTCTATGGCTGACATCAGACACATCATGACCGGTTCGTTAGAGGTATACCCGATTTCACCCTCCAGCAAACGCTGGTAATCGATGAAGCGGAAAACCCCGGCCTGCACTTCATAAGAAAGAATGGTTTTGCTGGTCGTTACCGAAGACAGCACTTCACCCGTGCTGACGTTGACGACACGCAGGTTAACGGCGATTTGGTCGAGCTGATATTGCGTATCAGCACCGATACCAAAGTAACGCGCGCCCACCCCACCCGATTTAACGTTGCTTTCATAACCGATAATCGATCCCTCGATCATGACGTTCGCCGCGGCCAGTGATTCCAGCGGCATGCGGTTATTATTTGCAACGGTGCCATTTTCCTGCGCAGCGCGAATAATTTTCCGTTCATTTAACAGGTTCTGCAGACCCTGACGTTCCAGAGGAATAAACCAGTGCGAATCCTTCAGGGCGGTCACCAGCATGGCGGTGGCGCTCTGTGGCACTGCCGTAGAGAAGTTACTTGCCGGATAAGGTTTAAATTGTCCCGTTTCATCCTGAATGTTGTAAACCGAGACAAATATTTTACCGGTCGGCGCAGGTAAATGTGTTAAATCACGATAGCTTTGAGCCCGAGGCATTAATGTTGGTTTTGCAGCTTCTTTAGGTGGAGCAGTTAAACAACCGCTCAATAAGCACACTGCAACAAATATCAGGAAGCGCTGCATGATCGTTGTCCTTATTTCGTTGTTGTTTAAAAGTTCGTTGAATCACTTTGTAGACCGGAAACCTGAATGGTGGAGGTTTTCCCGGTTTTTCGATCGGTAACGTTCAACTGGAGTTGTCCGTCCTTGTTGGCGATGTCGACAATGAAGTCGTTGGTCACCATTCGGCCGGGTTTGCCGGTATTAATGTTGGTCAGCAACCCTCCCAAAATCTGCGACTGGATAGCCTGCGTGAAGTTGTCCAGTGCCGATGGGGTATCGACGCTAAAATCCTTAAAGCTGGGATCCTTATAGGAGTTTTGCGCCTGGGCTTCGTTCAACAGAAACGCCCCATTATTGGGATTACCGCCAAAGTTAGGGTTACGGAACTGGAACGTCATATTTCCGGCCCAGCTTATAGGGGTTATTAGCATTATCGAAACAACTGCATATGCAATACGCATGACAGCCTCCGGATATAGGTTCGCTAGAATTCGTCTTTTGCTAAATCGCTGGTGCTTAATAGCGCTTTATCAATTTGCAGGCGATTAATAGCATCTTCTGATTGAGCCAGTGCTAAGGCTACGTTTTTATCGAAGTCTATTTTCGTGGGGAATAAAAATGTTTGATAAATAACGTCCTGATTAGCCGTTATTGTTATCCAACTTCCCCATCGTGCACTGGGCCGCTCGTTGATTGTTATATTTCCAGTAAATGTACTGTCCCATTTGTCACTGAATGCACGATAAAAATTGTGCCCGACCGAGGAGACAGTGTGGTCTGTTAACAATCCGGGAACTTCGACCTCGACGGCCCGTACGTTCCCGGCAGCGAGCATGAAACTCGCTGCGGCGATCCAACTCAACGTGCGTTTCATTTGATTAACGCCTGAGGTTATCGTTTGCCCATGAAACAGCCTGAGTTCGGTTCTTAACAGCTATCTTCTTGAAAAGATTATAAAGGTGCGTCTTTACCGTATTTTCGCTGATAAATAACGAACGGGCGATTTCAATATTTGAAGCACCAATGCGCAATTTGTTCAGGATCTCTTTCTCACGGTGCGTTAGCAGCGCTGACTCTGAACTGTTATAGCGGTAATTTCCGGAGTGCGTGATGAGGTAGCTGGCAAGTTTTTGCGAAAAATAACACTCGCCGCGCAATATACCCTGCAGACCTTCGACCAGCCGATCTTCTTCTTCCGTGATATAGAACACACCATTGATATGCGGCCAGCTTTCAATATCTCTGAAGGGATACTCATCAGGGGTATTCAATAATAACACGCGGATATTATTGTTTTTCCTGCTTAAATTATCTTGCCAGTAATGGATAAGCTTTTTATCCGCTTCCATCATATCAATCAGAATGATACTGCCAGGTGCAATATCATCAAAAGAACGTTGAATATTATGTAATTTCCCGTGCAGAGACAGCGATTGCTTTAAATGTTGTAATAAAGCGGTCGCTTGCAACGAAGGTTTTGTGATCAACAGTAACGTATGACCATGTAAACTTTGGACTTCATTATACATGATGAAACCCCACTTTTTTATGACACCTGACAGCGGTCCTCCAGATAAAAAAGAGGACCCCAGAAGTACTGACAGATGTTGCACTGCTGTGTGAAGAAAAAAACCATAACCTCCAGCAGGAGGTAAATATAAAACAAATTTCGTACATCTGATTTCAATCTAGCTATTACTAACTTTAAAGCAAGTGTTAAACGTGTAACAGGATGTAAAAATCAATATTAATTTGTGAAATTGGACTCTTTTAAATGTTGTGGAATGATAAGAAAGTTGTACATATAAATAACCCTGCACAGATTTTAAAAATCATACAAATATTTATAATCATTTGATTTTTATGAATATTAATTATTTATTTCTTCCCGTAAAGAGGTATGAGTCACAGAGATTTTCTAAGTCCTGTAATGAACGGTGCTGCGTCTTAAGAAAACAGGTCTCGTGTCACGTGTTGTGTAAAATGTCCTCCTGGCGTTTCGTTTAGCGTCCGTTGCATGGGGGCTTTACCCCTCTCGTCCCGCTGCGTAATCGATTATTAAGAAAAGCTTAATAGAAAAATAAGAACCCCGGTCTATAACGTTTTTTTGCATGGAATTACTACTTTGAGGTGACGTGATAAATAAAAATAAGCCACGCGGGTGAGATATTTAAAATGTTTCGGCAGACATACTCATCACCGTAACGACGCGTTAACAAATTACGAGTCGTTCTAACACGAAGTCACAGTAACAAGGTTATGGCGTTATCAAATAGCCAGGTCCAGGGTGACAACATGAAAAATACATCGTTATTTATGATGTTTACATTACTGGGTGCGCCTGGATTTGTAATCGCGGCTGATTCAGATTTGGCTAACGCTGAATATAACTTCACGGTTAATGAATTAAGTCGTTCATCATTAAATCAGGCAGCCATTATTGGTCAGCAGGGCATGTTAAATGATGCTCAGGTTCGCCAGGACGGGTCAAAATTATTGTCCATTGTTTCTCAGGATGGAGCAGGCAACAGAGCGAGAGTTGATCAATCAGGGACTTATAATATTGCGTGGATCGATCAGAGCGGTAGCGCGAATGATGCAGGTATTACGCAAGATGGATATGGTAATAGTGCGAAAATTATCCAAAAAGGGTCGGGTAATAGAGCAAATATTACGCAGTACGGTACGCAGAAAACCGCAGTTGTAGTGCAGAGACAGTCGCAAATGGCGATTCGCGTTATTCAGCGTTAGTTATTTAGCGGCGACTTTAATCAATCCGATGGGGGTTTACCATGAAATTTATCAAAGTGGCAGCAATTGCAGCAATCGTAGTTTCTGGTAGTGCTATGGCCGGTAGTATTAATCAAGGCGGTTGGGGTAACGGGCATGGCCATGGTGGTCATGACAGTGGTCCAAATTCAACGCTGAGCATTTACCAGTACGGTGGCGGTAACTCGGCTCTCGCTTTGCAAACCAGTGCGAGAAATTCCACACTGACCATTAATCAGAGTGGCGGCGGTAACGGTGCTGACGTTGGTCAGGGCTCTGATGACAGCTCAATTAGTCTGACTCAGAATGGTTTCGGTAACAGCGCAACGCTTGACCAGTGGAATGGTAACCACTCGGTGATGAACGTTAGCCAGTACGGTGGTGGCAACGGTGCTGCTGTTGATCAAACCGCATCCGGATCCACTGTGACTGTTCAGCAGGTTGGTTTTGGCAACCACGCGACTGCACATCAGTATTAATTTCCAGTCTGTGCTACAAAAAACAGGGCATTTGCCCTGTTTTTTTTCGGGAGTTCATCATGAATACCTTAATTCTCCTCGCGGCGCTTTCCAGTCAGATCACGTTTAAAACATCGCAACAGGGAAATATGACCACCATTATTCCGCAGGTTATTCTGACGGAACCGTGTGAATGTCAGGTGCAGATTGTCTCTTTGCGACAGGGGCAGGGGGGGCAAAGTTCTTCACGGCAACAAAACACACTTTTTATTCCCGCTAATCAGACGATTGATTTAATGAGGCTGAGTTTAAATATAGATTCCGGAGACAAGGTGAACATTACTGTCACCGTCTCTGACGGGAAATCGCTTCATTTATCACAGCAATGGTCCCCGGCGGGAAGTGCGCTCTAATGATTATGAAATCAAGACGTTGTGGATATGGCGGGCGTGCGCGGTTGAGCTATGCTGTTATCAGGAGCTGTGCAGTGCTGTTCCATAACGTGATGCTTTGTTTGCCCTAACGGAGCGCGTTTACCCCTCAAGGACGACTTTCATTGAGGAGTACATATAGTGACCAAATATTTAGCCCGACGGGTTTATGGTTTAGGTTTGATCCTCTCTGCATTTATTACTCCCGCTTTTTCAGCCACGATTGTCGACGGTGGTGTGATTCATTTTCGCGGCGCTATTGTCGCAGACCCCTGCGTGGTCACACCGCATCATGACGCGTTTGCAATGACATGCCCGGATAATAATCGGATGCAAACGCGCAGGGTCAGCTATGAAGATGTACTTAACGGTCAGGTCAACGATTCCAGCCTCGCAACTCTCAGCATGAAGTACCTTAATCCCGAAAAAACGCTCGCGGTTGTTCAAATTCAGTATCGTTAATTCTCGCTCTTCCGCTCCCCGGCGGAAGAGGTTTTTCCCCGATAGTTTTTTATCCATACCTCCTCTGCGATACACTTAAGAAAAAGGCGGGTAGCAGAGGGTACGTATGAAACCGCAAATTGAAGTCATTCATGGCGATATTACGACGATGCACGTCGACGTGATCGTTAATGCGGCCAATCCATCACTGATGGGCGGGGGCGGTGTTGACGGCGCAATCCACCGGGCTGCAGGACCGCAGCTCCTTGAGGCCTGTAAAGCTGTGCGTCAGCAGCAGGGTGAATGTCCTCCGGGTCATGCGGTGATTACCCTCGCGGGAGATCTTCCTGCCAAAGCGGTGATTCACGCTGTGGGGCCTGTATGGCATGGCGGCGATCGGCATGAGGCGAGTATTCTGGAGGAGGCGTACCGCAACTGCCTGCGCCTGGCAGCGGATAACGGCTATAAGACGATGGCTTTTCCGGCTATCAGCACTGGGGTATACGGATATCCAAAACCTGCCGCTGCCACGATCGCGGTAGAGACCGTTTACCGATACCTCTCCCTCAAGCCGATGCCTGAGAAGGTGATTTTTGTCTGTTTCGACGAAGAAACCACGCACCTTTATCAGCGGCTTCTCACGCAACGTGGACAGGATTTAGAGGGCTAAAACAAACGCGGCGCACTCACTGCGCCGCGTTTGTTTATGAGGCTTTAGCCTGCGGTTTCCCTGAAAAGAGGAAACGCAGGAGCGGGATCCGCAGATGGATTTCATAGAGCACGATGGCAATCCCAATCACAAAGACCAGTCCGGTAAAGAAACCCAGCGTGTTGGACGCAATATGTGGCGTGATATAAGCGCCGAAGAACAGCGTCAGCGGGTGGTGCACCAGGTAAATAAACAGTGAAGCATTGACGAAGTAGGTCACGCGGCTGGACTTAAAGTTCAGCAAGCGGTGTCCCAGCGCGAAGACCACATTCACCATCCACAGGCCCAGCAGCATGGTGATCACGCTTTCTGTTTCATACATCCAGCCATCGCCGCTGCCATAGCGCTGATTTAACAGATAGGCCGCAAACGCGATAGCGGCACCCAGGGCGCACCATGGCGACGGGGTGGTAAACAGCGATTTAAGTTTGGGATGAATAAATGCCAGCGCACCGGCTAAAAAGAAGGGGATGTAAAACAGCGACTGCATCACGACGAAATTGAACAGCCCGTCACTCAGTATCGGCGGATACACGATAAACAGCGTGCGTCTCACGGCCGCATAGGCGATACCCAGCAGCAAAAAGAGCAGAGACAGTTTACCCAGCGTAATATTGGCGAAGAAGGTATCGGCCTGGGTACTCAGGCGATGGCGCAGGCGGCTGAAAATCACCAGACTGACCGTGGTGAGCACCACCAGGACCAGCAGGAACCACAGGTGAGACACCAGTTCCCAGACCAGGGTATTGTACTTTTCATACAGCGTCAGATTTGGCCAGTTCTCCGCTTTGCCTTTGACGTACTGCAACATAATAAACTGCGGCAACGTCAGCAGGGGAATGGCGGTCAACATCGGAATGCCCACACGCTCCACGCGCACTTTCCACCAGCGTTTTACCGGGTAGCGTAAGAACAGCATGTAGGAGAAATAGCCGGATATGACAAAAAACACCTGCATACGAAAGGCATGGATAAAGTCATTAAACAGCGTGAGCCACCAGGAAGGCATCTGGCTATTCACATGCCAGGTGTGGCTGGAGTAAATCAGTGAAATGTGAAAGGGGATCCCCAACAGCATCAGCCATGCCCGGATCGAGTCGAGGAAATATTCACGTTCTACAGGTGTTGAGCTCATATAACTTTGTGCATTCTCAGACTTTTCGCCTTATCCCTAAGACTCATAATGGTTACATTCGAAGCCAACCCTACACCAAGACCGACACCCTGTCTCCAGGATAAGCACGCAAAGTGAAAAGCGGGTTCTTTCATTTGCTTAATCCATGAGCCAGCGAGCTGAACAAAGCAGTGATAATGTTGTCGGATTGCCTGAGTTTCCATTAAAATGGATCGGATCGATATAAGCACACAAAGGGGGAAGTGCTTACTTATTATGAAACATAAACCACAGATGATGAAAATGCGTTGGTTGGGTGCTGCAGTGGTGTTATCTCTGTATACCTCATCGGCACTGGCCTTTAACATCGACGATGTCGCAAAACAGGCAAAATCGATGGCAGGCAAGAGCTACGAAGCGCCAAAAAGTAACTTGCCCTCCGTTTTCCGCGACATGAAGTATGCGGACTATCAGCAGATCCAGTTCAACCATGACAAAGCGTACTGGAACAACATTAAAACCCCGTTCAAGCTTGAGTTTTATCATCAGGGAATGTACTTCGACACGCCTGTTGCCATTAATGAAGTGACGGCGACCGCGGTACGTAAAATCAAGTACAGCCCGGATTACTTCAATTTTGGCAATGTTCAGCACGATAAAGATACGGTTAAAGACCTGGGCTTCGCTGGCTTCAAGGTGCTTTACCCGATCAACAGCAAAGATAAAAACGACGAAATCGTCAGCATGCTCGGTGCCAGCTACTTCCGCGTGATCGGGGCAGGGCAGGTGTACGGGCTTTCTGCGCGTGGCCTCGCCATTGATACCGCGCTGCCATCAGGTGAAGAGTTCCCGCGTTTCCGCGAGTTCTGGATTGAACGTCCAAAACCAACCGACAAACGCCTGACTATTTATGCACTGCTGGATTCCCCGCGTGCGACCGGTGCTTATCGCTTTGTGATTATGCCTGGCCGTGACACGGTCGTTGACGTGCAGTCCAAAGTTTACCTGCGCGATAAAGTCGGCAAACTGGGCGTTGCACCGCTGACCAGTATGTTCCTGTTTGGGCCGAATCAGCCGTCACCGGCGACGAACTTCCGCCCGGAACTGCACGATTCCAACGGTCTTTCTATTCATGCAGGTAATGGTGAGTGGATCTGGCGTCCGCTGAATAACCCGAAACATCTGGCTGTTAGCAGTTTTGCGATGGAAAACCCGCAAGGTTTCGGCCTCCTGCAGCGTGGCCGTCAGTTCTCCCGATTTGAAGATCTGGATGACCGCTATGACCTGCGCCCAAGCGCCTGGGTCACGCCGAAAGGTGACTGGGGTAAAGGTAAGGTTGAGCTGGTTGAAATTCCAACCAATGACGAAACCAACGATAACATCGTTGCTTACTGGACGCCGGATCAGCTGCCGGAAGCCGGTAAAGAGATGAACTTCAAATACACCATTACCTTTAGCCGCGACGAAGACAAACTGCATGCGCCGGATAACGCGTACGTCATGCAGACTCGCCGTTCTACGGGTGATGTGAAGCAGTCTAACCTGATCCGTCAGCCTGATGGCACCGTGGCCTTTGTTGTGGACTTCGCGGGCCAGGATATGAAAAAACTGTCCCCGGATACTGCCGTTGCGGCTCAGGCCAGCATCGGTGATAACGGTGAAATCGTTGAGAACACCGTACGCTATAACCCGGTAACGAAAGGCTGGCGTCTGACGCTGCGCGTGAAAGTGAAAGATCCGAAACAGACCACTGAAATGCGTGCTGCGCTGGTCAGTAACGATCAGCCGCTGAGTGAAACCTGGAGCTATCAGCTACCTGCCAATGAATAATACATCTGAATATATTGATGCCATGCCGCTGACGGACATTGAAAAAGCGGCGCTGCCTAAAAGCGACATCCGCGCGGTGCATACCGCGCTGGATGGCGAACACCGTCCGTTTTCTCGTGACGATGATACGCCGCTGGGGTCAGTAAAGGCGCGTCTGGAGCAGGCATGGCCAGACTCGCTGGCAGAAGGGCAGTTGATTAAAGACGACGAAGGACGCGATCAGCTTCAGGCAATGCCGAAAGCCACGCGTTCCTCGATGTTCCCTGACCCGTGGCGCACCAACCCGGTTGGCCGCTTCTGGGATCGCCTGCGTGGGCGTGATGTTACGCCGCGCTATCTGTCGCGCCTGACGAAAGAAGAGCAGGCCTCCGAACAGAAATGGCGGACCGTGGGGACCATTCGTCGTTACATTCTGCTGTTACTGACGCTGGCGCAGACCGTGGTCGCTACCTGGTACATGAAAACCATTCTGCCTTACCAGGGCTGGGCGCTTATCAACCCTGCAGACATGATGGGCCAGGATATCTGGGTCTCCTTCATGCAGCTGCTGCCGTATATCCTGCAGAGCGGCATTCTTCTGCTGTTTGCCGTTCTTTTCTGCTGGGTGTCAGCCGGTTTCTGGACCGCGCTGATGGGCTTCCTGCAGCTGCTGATGGGGCGGGACAAATACAGCATTTCAGCCTCAACGGTCGGGGATGAACCCCTTAATCCTGAGCACCGTACGGCGCTGATCATGCCTATCTGTAACGAAGACGTTGACCGAGTATTTGCGGGTCTGCGTGCGACCTGGGAGTCCGTAAAGGCAACCGGTAACGCGGCGCATTTTGACGTCTATATCCTGAGTGACAGCTACAACCCGGACATCTGCGTTGCCGAGCAAAAAGCCTGGATGGAACTGATCGCGGAAGTACAGGGTGAAGGCCAGATCTTCTACCGCCGTCGTCGTCGTCGCGTGAAACGTAAAAGCGGGAACATCGATGACTTCTGCCGTCGCTGGGGGAATCAGTACAGCTACATGGTCGTGCTCGATGCTGACTCCGTAATGAGCGGCGACTGCCTGAGCGGTCTGGTGCGTCTGATGGAAGCCAACCCGAACGCGGGGATTATCCAGTCTTCGCCAAAAGCGTCCGGTATGGACACGCTTTATGCGCGCTGCCAGCAGTTTGCAACCCGCGTCTACGGGCCGCTCTTTACCGCTGGTCTGCACTTCTGGCAACTGGGTGAGTCTCACTACTGGGGTCACAACGCCATTATCCGCGTGAAGCCGTTCATTGAGCACTGTGCGCTGGCTCCGCTGCCGGGTGAAGGTTCGTTTGCGGGGTCTATACTGTCGCACGACTTCGTGGAAGCGGCGTTGATGCGTCGTGCTGGCTGGGGCGTCTGGATCGCCTACGACCTGCCGGGATCTTACGAAGAGCTGCCGCCGAACCTGCTGGATGAGCTCAAGCGTGACCGCCGCTGGTGTCACGGTAACCTGATGAACTTCCGCCTGTTCCTCGTAAAAGGGATGCACCCGGTTCACCGTGCTGTGTTCCTGACTGGCGTAATGTCTTATCTCTCCGCACCGCTGTGGTTTATGTTCCTTGCGCTCTCTACTGCGTTACAGGTGGTGCATGCTCTGACGGAACCGCAATACTTCCTGCAACCGCGCCAGCTGTTCCCGGTGTGGCCGCAGTGGCGTCCGGAGCTGGCGATTGCGCTGTTTGCCTCCACCATGGTACTGCTGTTCCTGCCTAAGCTGCTCAGTATCATTCTGATCTGGTGCAAAGGCTCGAAAGAGTACGGTGGTTTCTGCCGCGTGACGCTCTCGCTTCTGCTGGAAGTGCTGTTCTCCGTGCTGCTGGCACCGGTGCGTATGCTGTTCCATACCGTGTTTGTGGTCAGCGCGTTCCTCGGCTGGGAAGTGGTCTGGAATTCACCGCAGCGTGATGATGACTCCACGCCGTGGGGGGAAGCCTTCATGCGTCATGGCTCGCAGCTGCTGCTGGGTCTGGTATGGGCGGCAGGTATGGCCTGGCTGGATCTGCGCTTCCTGTTCTGGCTGGCACCGATTGTCTTCTCGCTGATCCTGTCACCGTTTGTGTCAGTGATTTCGAGCCGTTCAACGGTGGGGCTGCGTACCAAACGCTGGAAACTGTTCCTGATCCCGGAAGAGTATTCGCCGCCACAGGTGCTGGTGGATACCGACACGTATCTTGAGCAGAACCGCAAACGTTCGCTGGAAGATGGTTTTATGCACGCGGTGTTTAACCCGTCATTTAACGCTCTGGCGACGGCCATGGCGACAGCGCGTCACCGTGCAAGCCAGGTACTGGAGATTGCCCGCGATCGTCACGTTGAGCAGGCGCTGAACGATACGCCGGAAAAACTCAACCGCGACCGTCGTCTGGTGCTATTGAGCGATCCGGTTACGATGGCACGCCTTCACTACCGTGTGTGGTCTGCGCCGGAAAAATACTCTTCGTGGGTCAGCCACTATAAAGAGATTAAAATTAATCCACTCGCGCTGAAGGCGAAGTAAGCCTTCTGTGCCCGGCGGCGTTACGCTACCCGGCAAATAAAAATACCGGCTGAAAAGCCGGTATTTTTTTAGAGGTCATTGATGAAAATAATCCTCGCCGTGATGATGGCGTGTTTACTCAGCGGCTGTGGCAGCATCATCAGCCGCACCATTCCAGGGCAAGGCCACGGTAATCAGTACTACCCCGGGGTAAAATGGGATGTACGTGACTCAGCGTGGCGCTATCTCACCGTGCTCGATTTACCGTTTTCACTGGTATTCGATACGCTATTGTTGCCGATCGACGCTCAGCACGGCCCTTATGAATAGGGGAAATTAACGCTCATCCCACTCATCGGCTGCGGTCTGTCCTTCTTCCGTATCCAGCGGCGGCTCGAGCTGAAATTCGCCCTCATCCCACTCGTGCAGGGTGTTTTCTTCAAGCCATTCCTGCCGTAGTTCGATTTCGTCATAGTCGCCATCAAAGACGGCCTGCGCACCTTCTCCGCTCAGGACCGGCAAACATTCTCCTTCCTCGCCATCATCAGCAAAGAATTCGGCCTGCCACATAATATCCCCGTCCTGCAGAACGTATTTCTGGATATTAAGTTGTTGCACGTCAGCATTTTCTTCCTCAACGCCGGGATTATCGGCGAGGAACTCTTCACGAGCGGCATCAATAGCTTCTTCCAGTGTGGCGTACATGGTCATTGGTGTCTCCCTGTTTTCCTGAAGGTTTCAGGGAAAGAATAGCTGAATATCGGGTTCTGCAAGTATGAATGCAAAAATAAGCTGTCACGCGTTCGTCTTATTAACGACCGGTCGTAAAGCCCTCGATAAACTGAACCACGAATAAACCGCATTAAACAACACCACGCCCGCGGTGACGATAAACACGGCGCGGAAACCAAAACTGGCGGAAATCCCAGCTCCGACAAGCGGTCCGGTGACGTTGCCGATATCGCGAAATGACTGGTTATAGCTAAAAATGCGGCCGGCTATCTGGTTCGTTGAGTTGTACACCAGCAGAGTCTGAACCGCAGGCAGTAACGCGCCGTCTGCCGCTCCCAGTAAGAAACGCAGCAGGCCAAGCTGCCACGGTGCTTGTACCATCGACATCGGAATGAGGAGCAGAACGGAAATCACCAGGGCGCATATCAGGATTTTTTCCGGGCCCACGCGGTCCCCCAGTTTTCCCAGCCTCGGGGCGCTGAGCAACGCTGCCACGCCGGGCACCGACGCGATAAGCCCGCTGATAAACGCAATATTACTGACGTCACCGGCCAGATCGCGAACGTAGAGCGTCAGAATAGGGGCAATCGACCCGGTTGCTACCTGAATAATCAGGGTCGTTACGAACAGGCTTAGCACCAGCCTGGGATTTTTAAGCGAGGTCAGCACATCCCGTGCGTGGAGCATCTCTTTTCGAGTGACCGGGGTGAAACGTTCACGGATACAGAGCAGCGTGACGATAAAGCAGAGAAATAGGACGCTGGCAGTAATGAAAAAGACCGGACGCAGGCCGTAGTTATCCGCCAGCAGTCCGCCTGCCAGCGGTCCCAGCAATGCGCCGCTCACGCCACCGGTGGAGAGCGTGCCGAGCGCCCAGCCGCTTTTGTGTCGCGGAATTTGGGTGGCGATGAGCGCATTTGCGTTAGGAATAAAGCCCCCCAGCAGGCCCAGTAACGCGCGCAAAATCAGAAATTGCCAGACGTTCTGCGCAAGGCCCATCAGCGCCATGATGATGGCCATCCCCAGTGCCGAACGCAGCAGCATGATCTTTCGTCCTTTGCGATCGGCAAGGCCACCCCAGAAGGGCGAAGCAATCGCGGAAAAGAGAAAGGTGATACTGAAGACCAGGCCAGACCACATATTGAGCGCACTGTGACCGGTGACGCCAAGTTGTTCAACGTAAAGCGGCAGGAAGGGCATCACCAGGCTAAACGCCGCACCGGTGAGAAAACAACCAAGCCACGCAACCGTGAGGTTACGCTTCCAGTTTATGGGGGCATCTGAGGGTGACATAACAATCCGCATAATGAGGTGCAGAGCACCATAGGCCTGAAGTAATAAGCCTGCTAAGTATGCGCCTGGGTTATGATCGCTGCAATGCGGAGGCGCTTTTAAAGCTAAATGAGCGTGCGGCCCTGATGGCCGCACGGAAAATTAATAGCGCGACGGCATACCCTCTGGCCGCGTTTTGAAGCGACGATGGAGCCACATATACTGCTCCGGCGCGAGCATGATGCATTTCTCAACCACTCTGTTCATCCAGCGAGCGGTCGTTTCCGCATCGTCCAGCGGCGGCGCGAGTTCCGGCTCGAGCATCATTAACTCGTAGCCTGAGCCATCCGGCTTGCGACGCGGGACAAACGGGACGATCGCGGCTTTGGACATTTTCGCCAGCATCCAGGTACCGGTGGTTGTGGCCGCCTCTTCAACGGCGAAGAACGGGACAAATACGCTGGATTGCGGGCCATAATCGTGGTCAGGGGCATACCAGATCACTTCACCTGATTTCAGCGCGCGGATCATCCCCTTCAGGTCTTTCCGGTCGATCATACTTTTGTTGGAGCGCATACGGCCGTTGGTCTGGATTAAATCGATCACCGGGTTATCGTTAGGGCGATAAACACCAATACCGGGTGCCTGCATGCCAAACATACGCGCACCGATCTCCAGCGTCAGAAAATGCACGCCAATCAGCAGTACGCCTGTCTTATTGGCCTGAAGCGTATGCACAGGCTCCATACCTGTCCCGGTGACTTCACTCCAGCGGGCCATCCGTTTGTCTGGCCAGAACCACGCCATACCGGTTTCCATCAGCCCCATGCCAACGGATTCGAAATTCCTGGTAACCATCTCATGACGTTCCGCCTCGCTCATCTGCGGGAAGCACAGCTCAAGGTTGCGGTAGGCAATCCTGGCGCGGCGTTTCATGAATTTTTGACCAATACGACCCACACATTTGCCCACACGGAAAATCACAGGGTAAGGGAGTTGGACCATTAGCCATAAAAAACCAATGCCAAGCCAGGTCAACCAATAGCGGGGATGCAAAAGGGCGACAGTAAATTTCGGTAACTGGGTCATGTCTTTCCTGTGTTCTAACGTCCTGTTTAGCTATTGTCTCATTTTTTGAGGCGTAGCCAAAATGTCTGTCTTCGAAACGTGTACGAATGCAGCAATTGTTAAGTCTGACTAACTAGGGTGTGTGAAATGTAGCGTAAATTGTGTGGATGTAAATTGTCATTGTTTGCTATATGATGCCGACCGATTTTTCATTCTCTCTAACGATTGCAGGACTTGTACACCATGCCAGTGTTACACAACCGCGTTTCGAATGAGATGTTAAAGGCGCGTATGTTGGCTGAAACCGAACCGCGCACGACAATCTCATTCTACAAATACTTCACCATCAACGATCCACAAGCGACCCGCGATGCGCTTTATCAGGCCTTCACGACGCTGAATGTTTTCGGTCGCGTCTATCTTGCCCGTGAAGGCATCAATGCCCAGATCAGCGTACCGGAAAGCAAAGTAAACGCCTTCCGCGACCTGCTTTACGGGTTCGATCCGGCTCTCAACGGTGTACGCCTGAACATTGCCCTGGATGATGACGGTAAATCATTCTGGGTGCTGCGCATGAAAGTGCGTGAACGCATTGTCGCGGACGGTATTGACGATCCGGCGTTTAACGCCGCTGATGTCGGGGAATACCTGAAAGCGGCGGAAGTGAATGCGATGCTGGACGATCCGGATGCGGTGTTCATCGATATGCGTAACCACTATGAGTATGAAGTGGGGCATTTCGAAAACGCGATGGAAATTCCGGCTGATACCTTCCGCGAGCAACTGCCAAAAGCGGTTGAGATGATGCAGGAACATAAAGATAAAAAGATCGTGATGTACTGCACCGGTGGGATCCGCTGTGAGAAGGCCAGCGCCTGGATGAAGCACAACGGGTTTAATAAGGTCTGGCACATTGAAGGCGGCATTATTGAGTACGCCCGTCGTGCCCGTGAGCAGGGTTTACCGGTGCGTTTTATCGGTAAGAACTTTGTCTTTGACGAACGAATGGGCGAGCGTATTTCAGAGGATGTGATTGCCCACTGTCACCAGTGCGGTACGCCGTGTGATACCCATACCAACTGCAAAAATGACGGATGTCATTTGCTGTTTATTCAGTGTCCGGCCTGTGCCGAGAAATTTAACGGATGCTGCAGCGAACTGTGCAGTGAAGAGAGTATGCTGCCGGAAGAGGAGCAGCGCCGTCGTCGTGCAGGACGGGAAAACGGTAACAAGATTTTTAATAAATCCCGTGGCCGTCTGAACACCAAACTGGGTATTCCCGACCCTGAATAAGGCTGATGCCCGGCAGTGTGAAAGCCTGCCGGGCGTCGTTATTAAGACTTCTGCTGAACGCCTTCAACGGAAATAATCAGTTCGACATCCTGAGATGCCGGGCCCAAATCGGTAGTAATATTAAAGTCTTTCAGGTGAATTTTACCTGCGGCTTCAAATCCGGCACGTTTACCCCCCCACGGATCGTCACCCTGGCCCATTAATTTTGCATTCAGCGTAACCGGTTTTGTCACGCCGTTGAGCGTCAGATTGCCGGTAATATCCAGCTTATCGCCATCTTTTTTCACTTCCGTGGAGGTGAAGGTGGCCTGTGGGAATTTAGACACGTTCAGGAATTCCGCACTGCGCAAATGTTTATCGCGTTCTGCATGATTGGTGTCGACGCTGTTGGTATTAATGGTCACGTTGACTTTATCGGCGGCAGGATTTTTTTCGTCAAAGCTGAATGTGCCGTCAAAATCATTAAAGGTGCCATACAGCCAGCTATACCCGAGATGCTGAATACGGAAATTGACGAAAGCATGTTGGCCCTCTTTATCAATTTTATAGTCAGCAGCAACGGCTGAGCCAGTGGTAAATAACAGAGAACCCAGTGCGATACCCAGCAGGTGTTTTTTCATTTTAAGCTCCAGAGTCAACTGACGAGCGGCCAAGCATGCGCTTTAGCGTATCGTCTTTATCGATGAAATGATGTTTAAGGGCGGCAAGCCCGTGCAGCACGGACAGGATAACCACGCTCCATGCCAGCCAGAGGTGAATCACCCCGGCAATATCGGCCTGTGATCCCGCATCGGCAAGCGTTGCCGGGACATCAAAAATGCCAAAAACGCTTATTGGCTTACCCTCTGCTGTCGAGATGAGATAGCCGCTGATCAGAAGAGCGAAGAGCAGCGCATAAAGCGTAATATGCGCGGCAACAGCGCTGATACGGGTAAATTTACTGTGGGTCTTTGGCGCGGCAGGCGGCGGTGAAATGTGTCGCCAGATCACGCGAATAACCAACCCCATCATCAGCAGCACGCCGATGCTCTTATGCAGCTCCGGGGCCTGGTGATACCAGCCATCGTAATAGCTGAGCGTCACCATCCAGAGGCCAAGTCCGAACATGGCATAGACCGCAATAGCAAATATCCAGTGCAAACTTATGGATATTATTCCATAGCGCCGGGAGGTGTTACGCAATTGCATCAGGATTACCATTATCAAATAAACAGAGCAGTAAAAATGAACGGGAAGGAATGATATTGCAACTGAAATAAGTCGATATTGATTTTTATTTTATTTATTTCAGCCGTTTTGAAAATGATCCGCAAAGGTAATTCAATGTCTTCGTGCAAGACTTAACAAAGGGCTAATTGAGGAATTGTTCTAACTTAAGTAAATATAAAGTAATGTCAATAAATGTCAGGCAGGCTTTCAGTAAAATACAATGTAAATAAAATCAATGATGGCCAGCAGCGCCCACAATAAGATATAGAGCATCAAATGCTCACGAATATTATTGATGAGAAAACCCACAACTTTGCGCATAGCGCCCCGCAAACCGTTACAAGAAGAGGGGCTCCGGAACGTCCGAAGCCCGTGGTGGATTATCCGTTAAAACGTGAAAGAGAGAAGGGCTTCAGATCAAACTGCGGTGTAATACCCTGGGCAAACTGCGCGGCAATTTCACCCAGCACCGACGCGAACTTAAAGCCGTGACCGCTCAGACCGGTGATGAGCAATGTGTTCTCATGCCCGGGCAGCGTATCGATAATAAAGTCTTCGTCCGGCGTGTTGTCGTAGGTGCATGCCGCGCCATAGAGTAAGCCACCGACGCCCGGCAAAATATTTCGCAGGAACGAGAAGGCTTCAGAGCCATCCTGTGGGTAGGCGCCAAACGGTTTACGTTCTTCAGGAGAGGAGATAATTTGTCCCCCATTGTGTTTCCCGATTTTGAGCGCGTCTTTATCCGAAGGGAAGCCGTAGAACTGATCGCCGTTGGGTAACTCGCCGGTGAACGCCGGGAATTTATTCTGCGTACTGTAACGGCCATCAGACTGGAACCAGGAGAAGACCTTGCGCACCGGCTGTACGGGCAGGTCTGGCAGCAGACGGGTTACCCAGGTACCTGCACTGATGAGCAATCGGGAGGCCGTGTACTCTCCGTCCAGGGTTGTCACCGTGACGCCGTCAGCGTCATGTTTAATGGCCTCGACCGGGCAATTGAAAAGCTGGGCGCAGCCTGCTTTCGCGGCCAGCGCTATCCAGGTTTTTATTGCTGTTTCGCAATGCAACACCCCAGAATGGGCTTCAAAGAGACCAACATAATCGTCCGGGACGGTGATTTCCGGCCAGCGTGACATGATCCCCGCCGCGTCGAGCTTCTCAACGTCCAGGTTGAATGTCTTCGCGCTGCGTTCGACGCTGGCGAGAAAATCAGAGTGGGCAGGACCAAGGTTAATGATACCCGTGCGTTCGAAAATGCGTTCCTCAGTCTGTTTAGCCAGTTCGTCCCAGAGCGCTTGCGCGCGAAGTACCAGCGGGACATAGCGCTCGCCTTCACCATAGGCGTGACGAATGAGGCGAGTATCGCCATGATGACTTCCCTCTGAATGAGGGGGAAGATGGGCATCTATCATCAGAACCTTGAGGCCAGCCTGGGTGGCATAATATCCGGCGGCAGAACCAACGGAGCCGCTACCAATAATAATCAGATCATATTTCATGGGCATCTCTTAAACTAACGCTTTGTTAGCAGAGTAATTAACATCGGGGGCTTATACAAGGGAGAAATAAATAAGGCACCCCGAGGGTGCCTGTAGAGTGAAAAGTGGGCTAAACGCTAATGCCGTTTATACTCATTTTCCTGGTAGTCGCCAGATTCTATTTTTGCGATGCCTGCTTCCAAAATAGAAATAAACTGACGGGCGACGTCTGTCGTAAGCCACAGCGTCTGTCCAACTTCCGCTTCTTCACGGTTCAGCTGATTTGGGGTCTGGTAGTGCAAACGCAGCATCAGTGCATCGTAGCTGTCTACGGTACTGATATCCCAGCCAACGAGTGGGTGGGTCTGGATGACTTCGCTATTCTTTTCCATTATAACCCCCATAATGCGTGTTAGAAGACAACGACTTCGAGGTTCAATGCATGTTTTTCTGAAGCAACTTCAGTATACAAGTAATAAGGGTTCCTAAGGGAAAAATAAACAGCTAGCAACACATTTTTCTGCTTTTTAGGATTGTTCGAACAATAAAACACCATGTTGTTCACGATTTTTAAAGAAGTTGCCGAATTAATTTGAACTTTCTGGATTTTCAGGCGAAAAAAAAGCCGGGGCGACCCGGCAAAAAAACACAATGAGGGAGCAGTGTTAATCTGTGATGAACCAGTCGTCGGCGCTTTCCCACGTTTCCTGCAGGATTTCGGTGATACGCGCTTTATCTTCTTTCGCGCCGCCAATGACGGAGAGGTTGTTTGCGGCCGCGTAACGCACCGTTACGGCACCATCGTTTTCGGGAAAGGTGTTATTAATACGACGGGATAATTCGCCTGCAAGCGCATCAAGCGCGCCGGCAGGCAGAACAGTAGTTTTGGCTATGGTGACTTCAATACGCATAAATGCCCCCTGTGTAATATACTGTTTATTTATACAGGTATATTATCGGTTTGACAACAAGGGGCACTGATTTTTTAGCGTTTTACCGTCCAGCGAACGGTTTCACCTGCCAGGAATGGGATCAGCGTGTCATCGGTCAGTGGAATGGCTTCCTCAACCTGGCTCTCTTTACGTTCCAGCTCAATGAAGGTCTCATTGACCGGCAACCCATAAAAACGGGGGCCATTGAGTGAGCAGAACGCCTCGAAATGCGGCAGGGCATTCATCTCTTCAAACACGGTTGCATAGCTGGCGAGAGCGGTTGGGGCATTAAAG
The DNA here is from genome assembly GCF_049913205.1 of Enterobacter sp. R-25. Classification (NCBI taxonomy): domain Bacteria; kingdom Pseudomonadati; phylum Pseudomonadota; class Gammaproteobacteria; order Enterobacterales; family Enterobacteriaceae; genus Enterobacter; species Enterobacter sp. R-25. Next base: position 1,740,638 of record NZ_CP183982.1, read on the forward strand.
CAGCCCGCACAGCCGCAGCTTGCTTCTTTGCGATGACGCGCATGAGGTGCGGAATCCGTGCCCAGAAACGCGCGGGAGAAACCGCTGGCAACCAGTTCGCGCAGCGCCTGCTGGTGAATGTTACGCTTGAGGATCGGCAGGCAGTACAGATGCGGACGTACACCGCCAACCAGCATGTGGTTACGGTTAAACATCAAATGCTGTGGCGTGATGGTGGCGGCGATAAGCTCGTTACCGTCGCGGACATACTCCGCGGCATCTTTGGTGGTGATGTGCTCGAAGACCACTTTGAGCGCGGGAAGGCGCTGACGCAGGGGCTCCATCACGGTGTCGATAAAACGGGCTTCACGGTCAAAGATGTCGATCTCGGCATGCGTGACTTCACCGTGAACCAGCAGCGGCATACCCAGTTTCTGCATGCGCTCCAGTACCGGCATGATGGCATCAATGCTGGTAACGCCGTGGCTGGAGTTGGTGGTGGCATTGGCCGGGTAAAGTTTCGCAGCGGTGAATACGCCTTCGTTAAACCCGCGCTCCACTTCGTTTGGATCCAGGGAATCGGTCAGGTAGCAGGTCATCAGCGGGGTGAAATCATGGCCCGCCGGGACGGCATCCAGAATGCGCTGGCGATACGCCATTGCGGCATCGACGGTGGTGACTGGTGGCACCAGGTTAGGCATGACAATCGCGCGGCCATAAATTTCGCTGGTATAAGGCACGACGGTTTTGAGCATATCGCCATCGCGCAGATGGATATGCCAGTCGTCAGGGCGGCGGATTTTAAGAACCTGGGGTTGTGCAGTCATGGAAGCTCCGGCTTGTCAGGAATCAGTCATTCGGATGGCTGTTTTTGCCGGACACAAATCATAAGCGGAAACGTTTTCGTTTGCACACTTTTCCGTAAAAAAAAGGGCGCCTCGGCGCCCTACGGATTAATCAGTAAAGGGAATAATGATTTCTCCCGGTTTCACCTCTATCCCTTTAGCATACTTTTTCGCAAGCGCTTCACCCTTGCTCTTGTCTTCACTTAAGACATAGGCTGGCTGCTGATTAAAATAGTTACGCAGCGACTGATTCAGATAAGGCATCAGGGTTTGCAGCACAGATTTCATCTTGTCCGGCGTGACTTCCGCATCGACGACTTCCATCTCCTGCAGGTAAATAGCCCCTTTCTCTTTGTTAAAGACCGGCAGCGCTTTTAGCTTCAGCTTGATGTTGGCTTTCTGGTTGCCGAAGAGGGAGGTCATATCGAGGTTCGCATCCCCGTTCAGCGTCACTTTGTTTGGCTCTTCACGTCCTATCTGGCTGGTCAGGTTGCTGAGGACGATATGCGCATCGGCAAGCCCGGGCACGCCGATGTCTTTTGAAAAGTTGTTATGTTTTTCCAGCGCCTGATTAATTTCCTGTTCACTGACGGTGTATTGCGTAAGCTGGTTACAGCCCACCAGCAGACCGCTGACAATGAATGCAGCGGCAATGACAATTTTCTTCATAGTGTTCCTCAACGAAAAATCGGCGCTTCTGTCCTGTTACGTCAGTATGTCAGTGTGAAATGGCAGAAACCAGCAGAAAAAACTGAGAAGTGAGGCGGGAGCGACCTCCCGCCAGAGGGAAGGGCTACGCGCCCGGTTCGAGCATGCCGCTTGCGCTGCGCTTCTGGCTGAACTGCCACCAGAGGGCCAGCAGCGTCATAAAGCCCACCGCGCCGAGCATCATCCACGGCAGTTCCGGTTGATTCAGCGCTTTGCCTGCATCAAACAGCCAGCCGCCGCCGGCGTAACCCAAAGCCCCACCAAAGGCCAGACCGAGTCGGCTGAACCCCATATAGCTGCCGCGGGCACGCGCATCTGCAAGCGAGGCGCTCAGCGTCTCACGAGCCGGCTCGGCGATGATAGAGCCGATATAGAAGGTGCAAATCAGCGTAAACAGCTGCTGGAGAGAATTCACCAGACCGATGGGCATCATGCTCAGCGTCATTAAAAACAGCCCGGCCATCAGACGATGCTCCAGGCGAAAACGCCGTTCGCTCCAGCGGGCAATCGGATAGAGCAGCGTCAGCGAAAGCGCGGCTTCGATGGCGTACATCCATTTCACGGCGGCCGGGGTTCCCGCAATATCATTCACCATGATAGGCAGCATCAGCATCACCTGCACGGCAAGCATGTAGTAACCCGTCAGGGTCAATACGTAGGTGACAAAACGTTTGTCGTGCAGGACGCGGCCCAGCCCTTCGCGTACCGGCGCTTTTACCGTCGACAATTTCCATGCTGGCAGATACAGGCCATTAAAGAGGGCGCACAGAATAAAGAGCACCGCGCCAGCCGCGCAGACCAGACGGAAATCGTACTGCAGCAACCAGCTCCCCAGAAGCGCGCCAATTACCGCGCCCGCGCTGTCCTGCATCATCAAAATCGAGAAGAAACGTCCGCGGTGCTGCGGGCGAATTAACTTCACCACCAGCGCGGTGCGCGGCGGGTCAAACAGGGTTCCGCCGATCCCGGAGAGAAAGCAGGAGAACCACAGAAGCCAGGGCTCATGGGCAACCGCCATCGTGGCAAAGCCTGCCGCACGAAGCAGCATACCGGTCACAATCATCGGTTTCGCGCCGAAGCGGTCAGCAATGGCGCCGCCAAACACCCCAAGGCCTTGCTGGACAAACTGGCGTAAACCCAGCGCGATGCCAACCATCAGCGCCGCCCAGCCCATCTGATCGACAAAGCGGATCGAGATAAGAGGAAACACGACAAAAAAGCCGAGCACGACCAGCATGTTATCGACTAGCAGGAAATATTTACCCAGGCTCCTCGCCTGTGATACGCGGGACATTTTCCCTCCAGGGAAAACAGGATGGTGAGCACGCTAACATTCTGCGGGGTTACTGCGCGTTTTCCCACCCCTGGGCGTGACAATATTTTTTTATCAAAAGAGCGCTTTGATAGAGAGTTCTCATCGAAAAATGTGAAAAGAGGTCAAAATGGTATGTCACTGTTTTCACAGACGGCGCAGGCACAGGTATAGTAAAGCTAATGGGTCAGCAGAAGTGACGGGAAGGAGTGGTATCGATGTTTGGCTATCGCAGTAATGTGCCAAAAGTGCGTCTGACAACGGACAGGCTGGTCGTTCGTCTGGTGCATGAGCGTGATGCCTGGCGTCTGGCGGATTATTACGCCGAGAATCGCCAGTTTTTAAAACCCTGGGAACCCGTTCGGGATGAGAGCCATTGTTACCCATCTGGCTGGCAGGCGCGCCTCAGTATGATTGCGGAATTTCATAAGCAGGGAAGTGCGTTTTATTTTGCGCTGCTGGATCCCGAAGAAAAAGAGATTATCGGCATCGCCAACTTTTCAAACGTCGTGCGCGGATCGTTTCACGCCTGCTACCTCGGCTACTCCATCGGTCAGAAATGGCAGGGGCAGGGGCTGATGTATGAAGCATTAACGGTGGCGATCCGTTATATGCAACGCACGCAACATATCCATCGTATTATGGCGAACTATATGCCGCATAATCAGCGTAGCGGTAATTTGCTGGCGCGTTTAGGGTTTGAGAAAGAGGGTTACGCCAAAGACTATCTGCTGATAGATGGAGAATGGCGCGACCATGTCCTCACGGCATTAACCACCCGGGACTGGACAGCGGGTCGCTAAGGAGAAGAGATGAAATATCAGTTAAGCGGTGCAGAAGCGCGCGTCGTCGGATGCCTGCTGGAAAAACAGGTCACGACGCCGGAGCAATATCCGCTCTCTGTCAACGCCGTCATGATGGCCTGCAACCAAAAGACCAACCGCGAGCCGGTAATGAACCTCAGTGAGCATGACGTTCAGGATGTGCTGGATGAACTGGTGAAACGCCATTATCTGCGCACCGTCAGCGGCTTCGGAAACCGCGTCACCAAGTACGAACAACGTTTTTGTAATTCCGAATTCGGCGACCTGAAGTTGAGCGCCGCGGAAGTGGCGGTGATCACGACCCTTTTACTGCGCGGGGCACAAACTCCCGGCGAGCTGCGCACGCGGGCTTCCCGTATGCATGAGTTTGCGGATATGCAGGAAGTGGAACAAACCCTGGAAGGGCTTGCAACCCGTGAGGATGGCCCTTACGTGGTGCGTCTGGCACGCGAACCGGGCAAGCGTGAGAGCCGCTATATGCATCTCTTCAGTGGCGAGGTGGATACCGCGACGCTGGCAACGGAACAAGAGTCCACTGTTGTCAGCGGCAGCCTGACGGCGCGCGTGGACGCGCTGGAAGAGGAGGTCGCTGGGCTGAAACAGCGCCTGGACGCACTGCTGGCACATTTGGGAGATTAACAGTGAAAAAATTACGTGTAGGCGTGGTGGGGCTTGGCGGTATTGCACAAAAAGCCTGGTTACCGGTATTAGGCGCGGCAACGGACTGGACGCTTCAGGGCGCGTGGTCACCTACCCGCGAGAAGGCTGAACGCATCTGCGCAACCTGGCGGATACCTTATGCCGCTTCGCTGTCGGATCTTGCCCGCGAGTGCGATGCGGTATTTGTGCATACCTCAACGGCAACACACTATCAGGTGGTCAGCGAACTGCTGAATGCCGGTGTTCACGTCTGTGTGGATAAGCCCCTGGCGGAGAACGTTCAGGATGCCGAGCGACTGATAGAGCTGGCGGCACGCAAGAACCTGACGCTGATGGTGGGCTTTAACCGCCGCTTCGCTCCGCTTTATCAGCAGCTGAAGTCACAGCCGGGCGCGCTGGCCTCCCTGAGGATGGATAAACACCGTACCGACAGCGTCGGGCCAAGCGATCTGCGCTTTACGCTTCTCGATGATTATCTGCACGTGGTGGACACGGCGCTCTGGCTGACAAACGGCCAGGCTCAGCTGAAAAGCGGGACCCTGATGACCAACGATCTGGGCGAGATGGTCTACGCCGAGCACCACTTTGCGCTGGAACATCTGCAGGTGACCACCAGCATGCATCGTCGTGCGGGCAGTCAGCGGGAGTTTGTCCAGGCCGTCACTGACGGTGCGCTGTATGACATCACCGACATGCGGGAGTGGCGTGAAGAGAAGGGCAACGGTGTGGTCACGCTTCCGGCGCCTGGCTGGCAGAGCACTCTGGAGCAACGCGGCTTCGCGGGATGCGCCCGTCACTTCATTAGCTGCGTGCAAAATCAGACGGTTCCGGAAACCGCCGGTGAACAGGCCATCATGGCGCAACGCATCGTGGAACGGCTCTGGCGAGAGGCCATGAGTGAATAACCCTCTGTAACATCTGCCGATAGTAATTCCCTTAAATCCGGGTAGACTAAGCGCCGATTGTTGGTTTCGCCGGGAGGCTTTTCGCCTACCCGGCCTGCAAATCCGAAGGCCTGCGCAAGCGCAACGCCGTCGGGCATTCATTACGCCTGCTCTGCAGGCGTTTTGCCGTATGGTTGTGGAAATTCACATTAATGAACTTATTAAAATCGCTGGCAGCCGTCAGCTCGATGACCATGTTTTCTCGCGTACTGGGTTTTGCGCGCGATGCCATTGTGGCAAGGGTTTTTGGTGCTGGGATGGCAACGGACGCCTTTTTCGTCGCGTTCAAACTGCCGAATTTATTGCGCCGTATTTTTGCTGAGGGGGCTTTCTCGCAGGCCTTCGTTCCAATTCTGGCGGAATATAAAAGCAAGCAGGGCGAAGATGCTACGCGGGTGTTTGTCGCCTACGTCTCCGGGCTGCTGACGCTGGCGCTGGCTATTGTGACAGTCCTGGGGATGCTGGCTGCGCCCTGGGTGATTATGGTGACCGCGCCGGGGTTTGCCGACACCGCTGATAAATTTGCGCTTACCACCCAGCTGCTGCGCATTACCTTTCCTTATATTCTGCTGATCTCACTGGCCTCGCTGGTGGGGGCAATCCTCAATACCTGGAACCGCTTCTCCGTTCCGGCGTTTGCGCCGACGTTTTTGAATGTCAGCATGATTGGCTTTGCCCTGTTTGCCGCACCGCATTTCAACCCGCCGGTACTGGCGCTGGCCTGGGCGGTGACCGTGGGCGGCGTCCTGCAGCTGGCATATCAGCTGCCGCATCTGAAGAAAATTGGCATGCTGGTTCTGCCGCGCATTAATTTCCGTGATGCTGGCGCAATGCGCGTCATGAAGCAGATGGGACCTGCAATCCTCGGGGTTTCTGTCAGCCAGATCTCACTTATCATCAATACCATCTTTGCCTCTTTCCTGGTGTCCGGTTCGGTCTCCTGGATGTACTATGCTGACCGTCTGATGGAGTTTCCTTCTGGCGTACTGGGCGTCGCGCTGGGGACGATTCTGCTGCCGTCGCTCTCTAAAAGCTTTGCCAGCGGCAACCATGATGAGTATTGCCGCCTGATGGACTGGGGCTTACGCCTCTGTTTCCTGCTGGCACTGCCAAGCGCGGTGGCGCTGGGGATCCTCGCGAAACCGCTGACCGTCTCGCTGTTCCAGTACGGTAAATTTTCAGCCCATGATGCGTCCATGACTCAGCAGGCGCTGGTGGCGTACTCGGTGGGATTGATGGGGCTGATTGTTGTTAAAGTGCTGGCACCAGGGTTCTACTCCCGTCAGAACATTAAAACGCCGGTGAAGATTGCCCTGGTGACGCTGGTGATGACCCAGTTGATGAACCTGGCGTTTATTGGCCCGCTGAAGCACGCGGGGCTGGCTCTGTCTATTGGTCTGGCGGCCTGTCTGAATGCCGGGCTGTTGTACTGGCAGCTGCGTAAGCAGGATATCTTCACGCCGCAGCCGGGCTGGGCGAGTTTCCTTGTGCGACTGGTTATCGCGGTGCTGGTGATGGCAGCGGCGTTGCTCGGCATGATGCACGTGATGCCGGAGTGGTCGCTCGGCACCATGCCTTATCGTCTGCTGCGACTGATGGCCGTGGTGGGTGTTGGGGTTGTGGCTTACTTTGCCACCCTCGCCGTGTTGGGCTTCAAAGTGAAAGAGTTTGCCCGCCGTACGGCATAAACACCAAAAGGGGAGTTCACCTTATGGTGCTCCCCACTGCTTGATTTGTCGCTTATGCTTCAAATCGAAATCTTTTTCCCGCCCGTAATACGTGCCGTCGCTGTCTGCCCATCCGCACCGTACAGCCCGGTTTCTTTATGCGGTTTTAACACCTCAAGCGCTTGCTGATTACGCTCTATCTGACCTTCAAGCAGCCAGCCGTTATGCTGGTTGAGATCGCGAAGGTGCTGGGTTTTTTCTGTAATAGTCTGCCAGCGCTCAACGATATCGTCGTTAGCACTGCGCTTAGGATCCTGCTCAGCGCGACGTTGCTGCTCAAGGTAATCCAGCGTCGCCAGAAGCGAGCTTTTGTCTTCAGTAATACGCTGCAACGCGCTGCCGTTGATGTGACCGGAAGAGAGGTGCTGTTGCTCAGCGTCCATTACCGTTTTCAGGTCGTTCAGGACAACCGTCATTTGATCCAGTATTTCTGACAGTCGACTCATACGGTTAGTTACTCTGTAAGAAACTCTGCGCTTCCTGAATCAGGGCGTCAGCAATTTTGCTGGTGTCCATTTTCAGCTCGCCGTTACGAATAGCCGTTTTCAGCGCTTCAACGCGTTCCATGTTGATATCGTTGCCGCCTGGCTGCATCAGTTTTGCCTGGGCATCGCTCAGGGTTACGCTGGTGCTGTTAGACGTTGACGGTTTTTCCAGACGCGTTTTCTGCGGCGTAGCGTCATTCGTTTCGCGAGGTTGTACAGCGCTTACCGGCTTCAGGGCTGATGTACGATCAATGCTCATAGTGTTGTCCTCATCGAGGGTTCGCGGCGTTGGCGCCTGACATCATCAATAGTTGAATATTTATCGGCAGCTGCAGCGAAATCTTTAAAAAGATTATAGGTTAATCAGAATATTCCCATCAGAATCGACGGTTCCGCTAACCACCTGCCCTGAAGACATTCTGACGCGGGCATTTTGCGCCACCGCGGCATTGTTTAACGCTTTCCCTTCACTGTTGATACTGAAGCCATCTCCATTGGCCACCACCATCACCTGTTGACCCGCCTTGACGCGCCACGCCTGGCGCAGCATCGACAGCTGTATCGGCTGGCCCGGTGCGACATCACGCAGGCTGACGGCGTCCTGCGCCTGGTTAATTTCAAGCATTGTCCGTGGCGGCAGCTGATCCAGACGGCCGCGCTTCAACGTCACGCTGTTGGCCTGCAGTGCGGTACCCCGGGCAATGGGGACAGCGGCGACAACATAATTGCCTGTCGCCTGGACTGCAACCTGTAAATACCGTTTTTCGTTGGCGCAGCGTGCCAGCACGTTCACGTTCCCCCACAGTCTGGTGGTGCCGGTCACGGTAAATGACGGCTGCTCACAGGATGGATAAAGATTCGGTGGCGTGCGTACCGTGACGACAACTTCATCGCTAAAGCCCGCCAGCTTCTGGGCAAAAAAGGTGTTTAGCTGATCCTGTAAACCATCCGCCTGCACCAGGGGGCTAAAAAGCAAGAAAGTTGCCATCAGGCCACGTTTTAACGTTTGCATCGCAAGTTCCACCGTTTCCAGAATTGAGTGAATTCTACCTGCAGTGGTTTTTCATCAACGCAATAAATAGCGACGCATTTTGCGCTTATTCCGTCGATAAGGCGGATGGGTTGAGATTTAAGCTGTGAACTGAAATTTTGCCATCAGCGGAGGAGACATGCTCGATAAACTCGACGCCGCGTTACGTTTTCAGCAGGAAGCGCTCAATTTACGTGCCCAGCGGCAGGAAATTTTAGCCGCCAATATCGCTAACGCCGATACGCCAGGGTATCAGGCGCGCGATATTGATTTTTCCAGTGAGCTTAAAAAAGTGATGGAGCGTGGACGCGCAGAAGGGAGCGGTGTCGCGCTCGCGCTGACCTCCTCACGCCATATTCCCGCTCAGACGATGACCGCACCAACGACCGATTTGCTTTATCGCATTCCCGACCAGCCTTCACTCGACGGTAACACCGTGGACATGGACCGGGAACGTACACAGTTTGCCGATAACAGCCTGAAGTACCAGACAGGCCTGACCGTTCTCGGCGGACAAATCAAAGGCATGATGAACGTCCTGCAGGGGGGCAACTGATAAATGGCCTTGCTGAATATTTTTGATATCGCCGGCTCGGCGCTTACCGCGCAGTCCAAACGTCTAAACGTAGCCGCCAGTAACCTGGCGAACGCCGACAGCGTGACCGGACCAGACGGTCAGCCTTATCGTGCGAAACAGGTCGTCTTTCAGGTCGATGCGGCACCAGGCGCGGCCACCGGCGGTGTGAAAGTCTCTGATGTGGTTGAGAGCCAGGCACCGGACAAGCTGGTGTATGAGCCTGGCAACCCGCTGGCGGATGCGAACGGTTACGTAAAAATGCCTAACGTGGATGTGGTGGGTGAGATGGTGAACTCCATGTCGGCGTCACGCAGTTACCAGGCAAACGTCGAAGTGCTTAATACCGTGAAGAGCATGATGCTCAAAACACTCACTCTCGGCCAGTAAAGGAGACATGCATGTCCATCGCCGTAAATGTGAATGATCCCACGAACTCAGGTGTTAATGGCGCCAAAAGTTCGACGGGTTCCAACGCCCTGACGGGCAGTAACGCGTCCGATCTGCAGAGCAGCTTTCTGACGCTGCTGGTGGCGCAGCTGAAGAACCAGGATCCCACCAATCCGATGCAGAACAACGAGCTGACCACGCAACTGGCGCAGATCAGTACCGTCAGCGGCATTGAAAAACTCAACACCACCCTTGGCTCCGTTTCCGGTCAGATTGACAACAGCCAGTCTCTGCAGGCTGCGAATCTGATTGGTCATGGGGTGATGATCCCGGGGACCACGATCCTTGCCGGCACCAGCACTACCGAGGGGACGTCAACCACGACCACCACGCCGTTTGGCGTTGAGCTGCAGCAGCCGGCTGACAAAGTGACTGCGACGATCAGCGATGCGAGCGGGGCAGTGGTACGCACCATTGAGATTGGTGAGCTGAAGGCAGGCGTACACACCTTTACCTGGGACGGCAGCCTGACCGACGGCACGAAAGCACCAAACGGTTCTTACAAAGTGGCGATCAGCGCCAGCAACGGAACCACCCAACTGGTGGCGCAGCCGCTGCAGTTCGCGCTGGTTCAGGGCGTGATTAAAGGCGCCGGCGGTAACAAACTGGATTTGGGTACCTCGGGTACCACCACGCTCGACGAAGTTCGGCAGATTATCTAAGCCTTAACACTTATCAGGAGTAAGTCATGGCCTTTTCTCAAGCGGTCAGCGGCCTGAATGCTGCGGCCACCAACCTGGATGTCATTGGCAACAACATCGCCAACTCCGCGACCTATGGTTTTAAATCCGGTTCTGCCTCATTTGCAGATATGTTTGCCGGTTCCAAAGTGGGTCTGGGCGTGAAAGTTGCGGGCATCACTCAGGACTTTACCGACGGTACGACGACCAACACCGGTCGTGGTCTGGACGTCGCCATCAGCCAGAACGGTTTCTTCCGTATGGTCGATTCCAACGGCTCTGTGTTCTACAGCCGTAACGGTCAGTTCAAACTGGACGAAAACCGTAACCTGGTGAACATGCAGGGTCTGCAATTAACCGGTTATCCTGTTGCGGGTACCCCGCCAACGGTTCAGACCGGCGCTAACCCGCAGGCGATCAATATCCCAACGACCTTGATGGCGGCGAAATCCACCACCACCGCGTCCCAGCAGATCAACCTGAACTCCACTGACACCGCGCCAACCACGGCCTTTGATCCGACCAACCCTGACAGCTACAACAAAAAAGGGACGGTGACGGTCTTTGACAGCCAGGGTAATGCGCACAACATGAACCTGTTTTACGTTAAAGACGCGACTCCGGCAAACTCCTGGAAAGTCTATGCCCAGGACGGCAGCGTTGCAGGAAGCACGCCATCCCTGGCGACCACGCTGACCTTCAACACCAGCGGCGTACTGACTGGCGGCGGCAGCATCAATATCACCACCGGCACAGTTCCAGGTGCAACGCCAGCCACGTTTGCGATGAGCTTCGCCAATTCCATGCAGCAGAACACCGGCGCGAATAACATCGTGGCAACCAACCAGAACGGTTACAAACCGGGTGATCTGGTGAGCTACCAGATCAACGACGACGGCACCGTGGTGGGTAACTACTCCAACGAACAGACCCAGGCCCTGGGCCAGATCGTGCTGGCTAACTTCGCCAACAACGAAGGTCTGAAGTCTGAAGGCGATAACGTCTGGTCTGCCACCCAGTCTTCCGGCGTGGCGCTGCTGGGTACCGCGGGCTCCGGTAACTTCGGTACGCTGACCAACGGTGCGCTGGAAGCGTCTAACGTGGATCTGAGTAAAGAACTGGTGAACATGATCGTCGCGCAACGTAACTATCAGTCGAACGCGCAGACCATCAAAACCCAGGATCAGATCCTCAACACGCTGGTTAACCTGCGTTAAGCGGCTGACAGGAAAGCGCAATGGATCACGCAATATATACCGCGATGGGCGCGGCAAGCCAGACGCTCAATCAGCAGGCTGTTACTGCCAGCAACCTGGCAAACGCCTCTACACCGGGCTTTCGTGCGCAGCTTAATGCGCTGCGTGCGGTCCCGGTGGAAGGGCTCTCCCTGCCGACGCGTACGCTGGTCACGGCCTCTACGCCGGGTGCGGATATGACGCCAGGGCAGATGGATTATACCTCACGCCCGCTGGACGTTGCCCTGCAACAGGACGGCTGGCTGGCGGTGCAGACCGCTGACGGCGGTGAAGGATATACCCGTAACGGTAACATCCAGGTGAGTGCCACGGGCCAGCTGACGATTCAGGGGCATCCGGTAATGGGTGAAGCGGGTCCGCTGACGGTGCCGGAAGGGTCTGAGCTGACTATCGCGGCCGACGGGACCATTTCGGCATTGAACCCGGGCGATCCGGCCAATACCGTTGCGCCCGTCGGGCGTCTGAAGCTGGTGAAGGCGGAAGGCAAAGAGGTGCAGCGTGGCGATGACGGGATGTTCCGTCTGAGCCAGGCGACCCAGGCCACTCGGGGTGCCACGTTACAGGCCGATCCGAGCATCCGCGTGATGTCCGGCGTTCTGGAAGGCAGTAACGTCAAGCCGGTCGAAGCGATGACCGACATGATCGCCAGTGCCCGCCGTTTTGAAATGCAGATGAAGATTATCAGCAGCGTTGATGAAAACGCGGGCAAGGCTAACCAACTTCTGGCTATGAGTTAACAGGACTCCTTATGATCAGTTCTTTATGGATCGCGAAAACTGGCCTGGACGCGCAGCAAACCAACATGGATGTGATTGCCAACAACCTGGCAAACGTCAGCACCAATGGTTTCAAGCGTCAGCGTGCCGTTTTCGAAGATTTGCTTTATCAAACCATCCGCCAGCCTGGAGCGCAGTCTTCTGAACAAACGACACTGCCATCCGGTCTGCAGATTGGTACCGGTGTTCGTCCGGTAGCCACCGAGCGTCTGCATAGCCAGGGCAACCTGTCTCAGACCAACAACAGCAAAGACGTGGCAATCAAAGGCCAGGGGTTCTTCCAGGTGCAGTTGCCTGACGGTACTTCTGCCTATACCCGCGACGGATCGTTCCAGGTCGATCAGAATGGTCAGCTGGTGACGGCGGGTGGTTTCCAGGTTCAGCCTGCGATTACCATCCCGGCGAATGCCCTGAGTATTACTATCGGGCGTGACGGCGTGGTGAGTGTGACGCAGCAGGGGCAGGCCGCACCTGTTCAGGTTGGACAACTAAACCTGACCACCTTCATGAACGACACCGGTCTGGAAAGCATTGGTGAGAACCTCTACACCGAAACGCAATCCTCCGGTACGCCAAATGAAAGCACCCCGGGCCTCAACGGTGCGGGTCTGTTGTATCAGGGTTATGTGGAAACCTCGAACGTGAACGTTGCGGAAGAGCTGGTGAATATGATCCAGGTCCAGCGCGCGTATGAAATTAACAGTAAAGCAGTGTCGACGACCGACCAGATGCTGCAGAAACTGACGCAACTCTAAGGTGTAGCCCGGTGCGGTCAACGCCGCGCCGGCTCCCTGTTTTCGAAGATGAAGGCAATGCAAAAAAACGCGGCGTTTCGTTATCCGATACTGACTGTTCTGGCTGTCACCCTCAGCGGGTGTGCCTTGATCCCGTCTAAACCTTTAGTGCAGGGTGCGACTACCGCCCAACCCGTTCCTGGCCCGGCGCCAGTGGTGAACGGCTCCATTTTCCAGACCGCGCAGCCAATCAATTATGGCTATCAACCGCTGTTTGAAGATCGCCGCCCGCGTAATGTCGGCGATACGTTGACCATTGTGCTGCAGGAAAACGTCAGCGCGAGCAAGAGCTCGTCGGCGAATGCCAGCCGCGATGGCAAAACCAATTTCGGTTTCGATACCGTTCCACGCTATCTGCAGGGCCTGTTCGGCAATGCGCGTGCTGATGTCGAGGCCTCTGGCGGCAATACCTTTAACGGTAAAGGTGGCGCGAATGCCAGCAATACCTTTAGCGGCACGCTGACGGTGACGGTTGACCAGGTGCTGGTTAACGGCAATTTACACGTTGTGGGTGAAAAACAGATCGCCATCAATCAGGGCACTGAGTTCATTCGTTTCTCGGGCGTGGTTAATCCTCGCACCATCAGCGGCACCAACACCGTTCCGTCCACCCAGGTGGCGGATGCGCGCATCGAGTACGTCGGTAACGGCTACATCAATGAAGCGCAAAATATGGGTTGGCTGCAGCGTTTCTTCCTTAACTTATCGCCGATGTAAGCGAGGTGACCCATGTTTAAATCGATCTTCGCCGTGGCGCTGGCGCTGGTGGCAACGTTTGCCCAGGCTGACCGTATTCGCGATCTCACCAGCGTTCAGGGCGTACGCGAAAACTCGCTGATTGGCTATGGCCTGGTGGTGGGTCTGGACGGAACGGGCGACCAGACCACCCAGACGCCATTCACGACTCAAAGTTTGAACAACATGCTTTCCCAGCTCGGTATTACCGTCCCGGCGGGAACCAACATGCAGCTGAAAAACGTGGCCGCGGTCATGGTCACCGCCTCCTACCCGGCGTTCGCGCGCCAGGGGCAGACAATTGATGTCGTGGTCTCGTCAATGGGTAACGCCAAAAGCCTGCGTGGCGGCACGCTGCTGATGACTCCGCTGAAAGGGGTCGACAGCCAGGTTTATGCGCTGGCGCAGGGGAACATTCTGGTCGGCGGTGCCGGCGCGTCTGCGGGCGGCAGCAGTGTGCAGGTGAACCAGCTGAACGGCGGGCGTATCACCAATGGTGCGATCATTGAGCGTGAACTGCCGACCCAGTTTGGCGCAGGCAACACCATTAACCTGCAGCTGAATAATGAAGACTTCACGATGGCGCAGCAGATTGCCGACACCATCAACCGTAGCCGCGGCTACGGCAGCGCCACGGCACTGGATGCCCGTACCGTGCAGATCCGCACCTCTACCGGCAGCAGCAACCAGGTCCGTATGCTGGCTGATATCCAGAATATGGAAGTGAATGTTCCGGTTCAGGATGCCAAAGTGATTATCAACTCGCGCACCGGTTCGGTCGTGATGAACCGCGAAGTGTCGCTCGACAGCTGTGCCGTGGCGCAGGGTAACCTCTCCGTGACGGTTAACCGCTCCGCCAACGTCAGTCAGCCTGATACCCCGTTCGGGGGTGGCCAGACCGTGGTGACGCCACAAACGCAGATTGATTTGCGCCAGAGCGGTGGGTCGCTGCAGAGCGTACGCTCCAGCGCGAACCTCAATAGCGTGGTTCGGGCCCTGAATGCCCTGGGGGCGACGCCGATGGATCTGATGTCGATTCTGCAATCCATGCAAAGTGCGGGATGTCTGCGCGCCAAACTGGAAATCATCTGATGCTGACCGATAGCAAGCTGTTGACCGGTGCTGCCTGGGATGCCCAGTCGCTCAACGAACTGAAAACCAAAGCAGGTAAGGACCCGGCGGCGAATATCCGCCCGGTCGCCCGCCAGGTGGAAGGGATGTTTGTACAGATGATGCTGAAAAGCATGCGTGAAACCCTGCCGAAAGACGGGATGTTCAGCAGTGATTCAACCCGTCTTTACACCAGCATGTATGACCAGCAGATTGCGCAGCAGATGACCGCCGGGAAAGGCCTCGGTCTGGCTGATATGATTGTCAAACAGACCGAAGCCGCGCAGGGCATCCAGCCTGATGATAAGCCACAGCAGGTGCCGATGAAGTTCGACCTGCAAACGGTGACCAGTTATCAAAATCAGGCCCTGACGCAGATGGTGCGCAAAGCCATACCGAAGGCCACGAGTACCAGCGATGAGCCACTTTCTGGCGACAGCAAAGACTTCCTGGCGCAGCTCTCGCTGCCGGCACGTCTTGCCAGTGAACAGAGCGGCGTGCCTCACCACCTGATCCTCGCGCAGGCGGCGCTGGAGTCCGGCTGGGGTCAGCGGCAGATCCGTAAAGAAAACGGCGATCCGAGCTTTAACATCTTCGGCGTGAAGGCCACGTCGAGCTGGAAGGGGCCGACCACCGAGATCACCACCACTGAATATGAAAACGGTGCGGCGGTGAAGGTTAAAGCCAAATTCCGCGTCTATAGCTCCTATCTGGAAGCCTTATCCGACTATGTGGGCCTGTTGAGCCGAAATCCGCGTTACACCGCCGTTACACAGGCGGCAACCGCGGAGCAGGGCGCTCAGGCACTGCAGAATGCGGGCTACGCCACCGATCCGAACTATGCGCGTAAGCTCACCAGTATGATTCAGCAGCTGAAATCGATGGGCGAGAAGGTCAGTAAAGCCTATAGCACAGATATCGAAAATCTGTTCTGAAAGTTCTCAAGTCCCGGTGGAGGCTGCCGATAACCTTCATCAGGACTCGTGTCTGAACGTATAAAAGGAACCCCCATGTCCAGTTTGATTAACAGTGCCATGAGTGGCCTCAGTGCTGCGCAGTCGGCACTCAATACCGTCAGTAATAATATTTCAAGCTATAACGTGGCAGGTTATACCCGCCAGACAACCGTGCTGGGCGCGTCGAACAGCACGCTGACCGGCGGTGGCTGGGTAGGTAACGGGGTTTATGTCTCCGGTGTCCAGCGTGAGTATGATGCATTCATTACCAACCAGCTGCGCGCCGCGCAGACCCAGAGCAGCGGCCTGACTACGCGCTATCAGCAGATGTCAAAAATCGACGATGTGCTCTCGGATACCACCAACTCGCTCTCTATCACGCTGCAGGACTTCTTCAAAAGTCTGCAGACGCTGGTGAGCAACGCGGAAGATCCGGCTGCGCGCCAGACGGTGCTGGGCAAAGCGGATGGCCTGGTCAATCAGTTTAAAACTAACGATCAGTATCTTCGCGATCAGGATTCTCAGGTGAATACCGCGATTTCTGCCAGCGTCGATCAAATTAATAACTACGCCAAACAGATTGCGAATCTGAACGATCAGATTTCCCGTCTGACCGGCGTGGGTGCTGGCTCATCACCAAATGACCTGCTCGATCAACGCGATCAGCTGGTGAGCGAACTGAATAAAATTGTCGGTGTTGAAGTTTCTGTGCAGGATGGCGGCACGTATAACGTCTCATTTGGCACCGGTTACAGCCTGGTACAGGGGAGCAAAGCGAACCAGCTGGCTGCGGTGAATTCCAGCGCAGACCCAACCCGTACAACGCTGGCCTATACCGATGATGTTTCCGGCAATATCGAAATTCCTGAGAAGCTGATTACCACCGGCACCCTTGGCGGTTTACTCACCTTCCGCTCTGAAGATCTGGATAAAGCGCGTAATAGCCTTAACCAGATGGCGCTGGCCTTTGCTGACGCGATGAACAAGCAGCATGAAGCGGGTTTTGATGCTAACGGCGATGCTGGCGGCAAGCTCTTTGACTTTGGTTCGCCTGCGGTTGTGTCCAACAGCAAGAATTCAGGTACCGCCGCGCTGACAGCCTCCGTGGCTGACAGTACTAAAGTCCAGGCAACGGATTATAAGCTGCAGTTCAACGGAACCGACTGGACCATTACGCGTACGTCGGATAAGACCAGTTTCACGATGAGTCCGGATGCGAGCGGCAATCTGTCTTTCGACGGCCTGAATGTCAACGTGAGCGGTACCGCGAATAACAAAGACAGTTTTGTTGTGAAGCCCGTTTCTGATGTCATCGTAAACATGGAACTCAAGTTTAATGATGAGTCCAAACTGGCGATGGCATCGACAAGCGCCGGTGGCGAAAGTGACAACCGCAACGGTCAAAAATTGCTGGATCTGCAAAATAGCAAGCTTGTCGGCGGGAATAAGTCTTTCAATGATGCTTATGCTTCCCTCGTCAGTACCGTTGGTAGCTCAACAGCGGCACTGAAAACCAGCAGCGAAACGAAAGCGAATGTGGCGACGCAGTTAACCAAACAGCAGCAGTCGATCTCAGGGGTAAACCTTGACGAAGAGTATGGCAATTTGCAGCGCTATCAGCAGTATTACCTCGCTAATGCGCAGGTTTTACAAACTGCCAGCTCGCTCTTTGATGCAATCATTAATATTCGCTAAGGCTGAGGTGAAACATGCGTATTAGCACCCAGATGATGTACGACCAAAACATGCGCGGGATCACCGATTCCCAGAGCAAGTGGTTGAGTTATGGTGAACAAATGTCCACCGGCAAGCGTGTCAATCGCCCGTCGGACGATCCCATCGCGGCGTCGCAGGCTATTGTTCTGTCACAATCACAGTCACAAAATAGCCAGTTTGCGTTGGCAAGATCGTTCGCATCACAAAAAGTTTCTCTCGAAGATAATGTGCTTAACCAGGTCACTGCCGCTATCACCAGTGCTAAAGAGAAATTAGTCTATGCCGGAAACGCAACCTTAAGTGATGACGATCGCCTGTCGCTGGCGAGCGATTTGCAAGGTATTCGCGACCAATTGATGAACCTTGCAAACACCGCGGATGGTAATGGTCGGTTTATTTTTGCCGGCTTTAAGACTGAAGTGCCACCGTTTGATTCCGTTACCGGTGATTACAAAGGCGGTACTGAGGCTATTTCGCAGCAGGTTGATACCGCGCGTAATATGGTCATTAGCCACACGGGTCAGCAGATCTTCGAAAGCATCACCAGTAACGCCAAAGAACTGCCTGGTGGCGGATATGGCGAGACGAACATGTTCAAGATCCTCGATACGGCGATTACCGCGCTTAAGGTTCCCGTCGATACCGACTCTGCTGCAGCTGAAGCGCAGGGGAAAATCATTTCTGATGCTCAAACCGGCATCACAAACACCCAGAACAACATTCTTACTGTCGCTGCTGATGTAGGTACCAAGATGAACGAGCTTGAAAAGCTGGATAACCTTGGTGACGATCGTGCACTGGGCCAGACTAAGCAGATGAGCGACCTGGTTGATGTGGACTGGAACGCAGCGATCTCTTCTTACACCATGCAGCAGGCCGCGCTGCAGGCATCTTATAAAGCGTTTAGCGATATGCAGGGCATGTCCCTGTTCCAGCTGAACAGATAAGATCTTGACCTCTTGGAACATGTCTTGAAACTGGGCATGTTTTACTGCCCAATCCGTGTGGATTGGGCATTTTTTTTACGCGATTTCTGCCGGTGCGGAGGCGACGCGTGCACTTTCAATCAGACGTATTGCCAGCGCAATGACACCGCATACCGTTGCCAGGGCAACCACGCCCGTCCAGCCAGCCAGCGTGTAGATTTTACTCCCCGCAGCCGAACCCAACGCCATGCCGATAAAGACCACCGTAAAGAGCAGGGCGTTAAGACGCCCCCTGGCCTGAGGCTCAAGGCTATAGACCAGATTCTGGTGCGCCACCAGACTGGACTGCAGGCCCAGATCAAACCCGATGGCTGAGACAGCAATCAGAATCAGTTGTCCATGAGGACCGAGCGCGGGCATCAGGAACATCAGGGCAAACGAGACGGTAACCAGTGCTGCGCCAAGCTGCGTGACTTTTCCGGCGCCCAGCTTGTCCGCCAGACCTCCCGCCAGCGGGGCGGCTAAGGCCCCCGCGGCCCCGGCAATACCATAACCGCCCGCGATGGCGCTCCCCAGGTGATAGCGCTCCAGCAGCATGACCGCCAGCGTTGACCAGAAGGCGCTAAAGGCAATCGACAGAAAACCCTGTGCCAGTGCTGCACGACGCAGAGCCGGATAACGACGCCACAGATGTTCCATTGAGCGCATCAGGGCGGGATAGCTCAGCGTGGAGTGAATGGCAAAACGCGGGAGTACCCGCCACATCACCGCCCCAATAAATGCGATGCTTACAGCGGCCAGCTGATACATGACGCGCCAGCCAAAAGCTTCACCCACCACACCGCTGACGGTTCGCGACAGCAAGATGCCCATCAGCAACCCTGTCATCACGGTTCCCACGGTTTTTCCCTGCTTCCCTTCGGGGGCGAGGATAGCCGCTGCGGGAACGATATCCTGTGCCATGGTCGCGGCCATACCAATCAGCAGGCTTGCCAGCAGCAATGAGTGCTGCTGCCCGGTCAGGCTGCAGCCCAGCAGAAACAGTGCCAGGGCGGCGCTTTTTATCAGGATTAACGTCCTGCGGTCGTGACGATCGCCAAGTGGCAACAGAAAAAGAATACCGAGCGCGTAGCCTGCCTGGGTCAGCGTCGGGACCAGCCCCATCCCTTCAATACTAAGATGAAGGTCGGCGCCTATCAGCGGCAGCAGCGGTTGCGCGTAGTAAATGGATGCGACGCTAAAGCCAGCCCCCAGAGCCAGCATAAAAATCACCCAGCGACTGGCGGCATGGGGAGCAGTTGTTGTGTTCATAAGACGTTCCTCACTCATAATGTGCCGCTATTTTTTATCACTACGCCTTGCGACGGTAGAGGGCCTGGTGGTAAAACGCTTATACGTTTGGCGTATAGCAGGGAAAATGATGAAGCGAGTTGAGCGTATAGACAGGGTTGAACTCATGCGCACATTTGTTCGTATTGTGGAAAGCGGATCGCTATCCGGGGCGGCAAGACTGCTTGCGACGAGCCAGGCCACGGTGAGCCGCCGCCTTCAGTCTCTGGAAACGCTGCTGGGGGTACGGCTTTTATTGCGAACCACCCATGCAACAAAACTTACCGATGACGGCGAGCGCTGCTATCAACATGCCCGGCGAGTTATTGATAGCTGGCTGGCACTGGAAGATGAAATCGGTCAGACAGAGGACGAGCCGGTCGGCGTGTTACGGGTACGTGCACCGCACGCCTTTGGGCAGGATCAGCTCCTGAGACCGTTAACGGAGTTTTTGCAGCGTTATCCTCAGCTGTCGGTGGAGTGGATGCTCAACGATAAGTCGGTGGATTTTCTGAGCGACAATCTGGATTGTGCTATTCGAGTTGGCGCAGAGGTGGATCCGGCAACCGTCTCCGTGCTGCTGGCGGAAGTGCCACGCTGTGTGGTAGCTTCGCCTGCGCTGCTGGACCAGTTTGCGCCGGTTCACACACCGGAGGATCTGCAGGCGCTGCCCTGGATTGCCATCAGCACGTTCTATCAGCGACATGTGGAGTTGTGGGATGATCTTGCGCAGGTAAAACGTATCTCCATTGCGCCACGACTAAGCACGGATAGCCTGCATGTTGCGCGCAATACCGCCCTGACAGGGTTAGGGGTGGCGATGGTTTCAAGCTGGACGGTCAAGCAGGATATCCAGGAAGGGCGCTTAGTGCATTTGCTTCCACAGTGGCAGCCCGCCGCGCTCCCGGTTCATCTGGTTTATCCGTGGTCGCGTTATTATCCGGCGCGTTTACGCCGTTTTCTGGAGATGATGAAGAGGGTGATGCCGGACATTGCGGGTATGAGAAAGCCGGCACGCGAGCAATAAAAAAGCCGACCCGAAGGTCGGCTTTTTACGCTATGTGTCGTTACTCAACAGACTGCGGACGGGTAGCCGGTGCCGTCGCCTGATGCGTTGCACTGTGGCCACCGGCAGAGCCTTTACCGTCAAAGTTGAACGCAGGGCGGACCCAGTCACTGTGACGCGGTGCTTCCGGCACATATTCCGGCGCAGGTGCGCGAGTCATCGGGGCTGTCGCAACGTGAGCAGGGGCCGGCGCTGTGATTACCGGCTCGGCTTTCACTTCTGGCTCTTCTGCTTTCGCGGCTTCACGCACCGGTTCGACGTCAATTTCAACGTCCTGAACCACGTCTTCAGTCACGGTTTCAACAACCACGTCCGGTGTCTCTTCTATAGCTGCTGCTGGCTGAACCTCAGCAACAACGTCTTCAGCGACCACGGTATCTTCTTCAGCAATAAGCTGCGGTGCGGCGTCAACCGGCGCGGCAATCACTTCAGGGTGTGTGGTTTCAACGTCTACTGCATGAGGCGCTTCTGACTCAACGGCCTGTGGTTCAACCACGATAGCGGCTTCACTTACCGCTTCTTCAGTTGCGGTTACCGGGGCAATCACCTCTTCGGTGACAGCCTGTTCTTCCACAACCTGCTCCTGACGAGCAACCGGGTAGCGGATCCAGACTTTACCGGATGCCATTTCAGGAGACGCGCACGCTACGGTTAATGGCATTGGCGACTGTGTCGGGTAACGCTCATCGCGATAACGACGACGACGTTGACCGCTGACGCGCAGGTGACGCGGAGAACGGCGTGAACGACGTGGCATACCCGCGTTATCACGGCCTTCACCGTTATCGTCTTGCTCAGCGTTGTTTTCGACGACGGCTGGCAGATCCACTTTCGCCAGTTGAGTGCCTGGTGCAGTGTCACTTGCTTCTGCAGGGACGATGACGGTCTCTTCTACCGGCAGGGCACCTACACGCACTTTCTGTGACAGCTGACGCTGCTTACGACGCGGCATAACCTGAGTACGTTCTTCCTGCTCGCTATCCTGCTGTTCAACAGGCTCTTCACGGTTCAGGTTTTTGACTTCCTGCTGCGCCTGGCGCTTCTCGTCGTTACGGCGACGGCTACGCTCACGGCGTGGCTGCTGCTCGTCGCGCTGTTTGCTCTTCTCTGACTCATCGCCCGCCTGCTGGCGAATTTCACGATCTTCAACATTCTGCGGTTGCTTCTCGCGACGGTTGCGACGGTTGTCTTCGCGTTGCTCACGACCCTCATTATTGTCCGAACGGTTGTCACGGCGTTCGTTACGGTCATTACGATCGTTACGGTCACGGCGGTTGTTCTGACGTTTACGACGGTCCTGCTGACGTTCAGGTTTCGCTTCTTTCGGTGCTTCTTTCGGTTGCTCAGGCTGCTGGACTTCTTCGCCTGCAAACATCTTCTTCAGCGCACCGAAGAGGCGGCTCAGCAGACCCGGTTGTTCTGGCTGGGCTTTGACCGCAACGGCTTCTGGTTTTTGCGCAACCGATTTGGTCACGGGTTTTTCCAGTGCCGTTTCTGGCGGAGCTTCAGGCATGATGAAGGTTGCTAAGGCTGGCTGCTCTGGCAGTTTGCGCTCGGCAGGTTCTTCATCGGAAGGCAGCGCCATCTCTTCTTCATGCAGCTTAGGCAGCAGATAGCTGAGCGTGCTGGTCTCTTCACCTTTACGGACACGCAGCACGTGGTAGTGCGGGGTTTCCATCTGATCGTTAGGTACGATGATGCAGCGAACATCGCCCTGGCGTGATTCAATTGCGCTGACGGCCGCACGTTTTTCGTTCAGCAGGTAGGACGCAATTGGCACGGGAACAATGGCATGAACCTCTTTGGTGTTCTCTTTCAGCGCTTCTTCTTCAATCAGACGCAGAATAGAGAGGGACAGAGATTCGTTATCACGAACGGTACCGGTACCGGAGCAGCGCGGACAGACGTGATGGCTGGATTCACCGAGTGAAGGGCTCAGACGCTGACGGGACATCTCCAGCAAGCCAAAGCGTGAGATATGGCTAATCTGGATACGAGCACGATCCTGACGTACCGCTTCGCGCAGACGGTTTTCAACCGCACGCTGGTGGCGAACAGGGGTCATGTCGATAAAGTCGATAACAATCAGACCACCCAGGTCACGCAGGCGGAGCTGGCGGGCGATTTCATCAGCGGCTTCAAGGTTGGTGTTGAAGGCGGTCTCTTCGATATCACCGCCGCGCGTAGCACGTGCGGAGTTGATGTCGATGGCGGTCAGCGCTTCGGTCGTATCAATAACGATAGAACCACCGGATGGCAGACGCACTTCACGCTGGAAAGCGGATTCAATCTGCGATTCGATCTGATAATGGCTGAACAGCGGGATTTCACCGGTGTACAGTTTGATTTTGCTGGTGAAATCCGGACGACCCAGCGCAGCAATGTGCTGGCGCGCCAGCTCAAGCACTTTCGGGTTATCGATCAGAATCTCACCGATGTCCTGACGCAGGTAGTCACGGAAGGCACGCACAATCACGTTGCTTTCCTGGTGAATCAGGAACGGCGCTGCGCGGCTTTCTGCCGCTTTCTGGATTGCTTCCCAGTGCTTCAGACGGAAGCTTAAGTCCCACTGCAGCGCTTCGGCAGATTTGCCGACGCCTGCGGTACGTACGATAAGCCCCATGCCGTCAGGCAGCTCAAGACTTGCCAGCGCTTCTTTCAGTTCGGTACGGTCATCACCTTCGATACGGCGAGAGATACCACCGGCACGCGGGTTGTTTGGCATCAGAACCAGGTAACTTCCCGCAAGACTGATAAAGGTGGTCAGTGCGGCACCTTTGTTGCCACGCTCTTCTTTATCAATCTGAACAATGACTTCCTGACCTTCACGCAGCACATCTTTGATGTTTGGGCGGCCATGGGAGTTATAGTTTGCAGGGAAATATTCGCGGGCGATTTCTTTCAGAGGGAGGAAACCGTGACGCTCAGCACCGTAATCGACAAATGCAGCTTCAAGGCTTGGTTCAATGCGGGTGATTTTACCTTTGTAAATGTTCGCTTTTTTCTGTTCGTGTCCAGGACTTTCGATATCCAGATCGTACAGGCGCTGCCCATCCACAAGGGCGACACGCAACTCTTCTTGCTGAGTTGCGTTGATTAACATTCTTTTCATCGTAACTTACTCGTTATTCTTACATTGACGACAAAGCTGCGGGCAAGGTGACGCTTTCCGGGGTATGAACCGATGGCCTCGTGTCTATTCACGTCGCCAACCTCACGGTTGTCGCTCGCTTAAGAGGCGCAGAGTGTCGGTTGCCTGTATTTCATACGGAAACACAGCGCAATTATCAGGGGAATTGCCTGGGTAGAACTCTCCAGAGAACAATCCTTATACCGGGAAGTACTGCAACCCGCAGCCCGCTAACTGCCTGAAAGATCAATACGTCTTACGCCATTGCTGCGTGGATGATCGGTCAGACAAAATTGGTCATTCCGTCGAGATCCTTACTTAACCAGGATTTAACACGGAAAACGAGTTCATTATTCCACTGCTCGCCGGGTTATAGCAAGATGACTTTTACCAATTATCACCCGGTTACTCACAGTTTCTTCACTTCAAGGTGGTGATTGGTTTAATAACCACCAAATCGATTGCGTGAAACAGGGGACAGGCCGGATAAAAGTAAATATAAGCATAGAAAAATGAGTGGCGCTAATGGCTGACGATATTTAGAATCGCCAACCATGAAAACAGAGACTCCAGCCGTAAAAATGGTTGCCATCGCGGAAGACGACGCGGGGCAACGTATCGATAACTTTTTGCGCACCCAACTCAAAGGCGTGCCAAAGAGCATGATTTACCGCATCCTGCGCAAGGGTGAAGTGCGGGTTAACAAAAAACGCGTGAAGCCTGAGTACAAACTCGAAGCCGGTGATGAAGTGCGTATCCCGCCGGTCCGTGTTGCGGAACGCGAAGAAGAGGTCGTTTCACCCAGGTTGCAGAAAGTGGCCGCCCTGAGTGACGTTATCCTTTATGAGGATGATCATATCCTGGTGCTGAATAAACCGTCAGGTACCGCTGTCCATGGGGGGAGTGGTCTCAGCTTTGGCGTGATTGAAGGCCTGCGTGCGCTGCGCCCTGAAGCCCGTTTCCTTGAACTGGTTCACCGTCTCGATCGCGATACCTCCGGCGTGCTGCTGGTCGCAAAAAAACGTTCTGCCCTGCGTTCCCTGCATGAGCAGCTGCGTGAAAAAGGGATGCAGAAGGATTATCTGGCGCTGGTTCGTGGCCACTGGCAGTCCCACGTTAAGGCGGTGCAGGCACCTTTGCTGAAGAATATTTTGCAAAGCGGTGAGCGCATTGTACGTGTGAATCAGGAAGGGAAGCCGTCTGAGACGCGTTTCAAAGTGGAAGAGCGCTATGCGTTCGCCACGCTGGTGCGCTGCAGCCCGGTAACCGGCCGTACCCACCAGATCCGCGTACATACGCAGTATGCCGGTCATCCGATCGCATTTGATGACCGCTATGGTGACAGGGAGTTTGATAAGCAGCTGGCGGGCACCGGGTTGTCACGCCTGTTCCTGCATGCGGCGGCACTGACGTTCACTCACCCGAATACCGGCGAAACAATTCGCATTGAAGCCCCCCTTGATGAGCAGTTAAAACGCTGCCTGAAGGTGCTGCGCGGCTGATTTGGCCGGCACTTACCGGCCTGAGGTCTCTCAGGCCGGTAAGTGATGCATCACCCGTAATACTCACATCTTCAGCGGATTACACTCCTCGCGTCTGAGCATCTGGCACAATGCTATCAGCGGCAACCCGACCAGCGTGTTCGGGTCACGTCCGTCCAGCTTGTCGAACAGGGCAATCCCCAGACCTTCACTTTTGAAGCTTCCGGCGCAATTGAGCGGTCGCTCCCGACGCACATAGTCGGCGATTTCCTGCTCGCTAAGATGGCGAAAATGGACGTCGAAAGGTTCGCATTCGGTTTGCAGGTGACCCGAGGCGGAGTTGTAGAGTGCCAGACCCGTATAAAAGGTGACGATATTGCCTCGCGCTTGCATAAGCTGCTGGCAGGCATTCGCTTCAGTGTGCGGCTTTCCGGTGATAACACCGTCCAGCACACAAACCTGATCGGAGCCTATAATCAAATGCGAAGGGTAGTGTGCGGCAAGTGATTGCGCTTTCTCCTTCGCAAGACGGGTGACCAGGTGACGTGGTGATTCGCCCGGCTGCGGCGTCTCGTCAACTTCCGGCGCCGCGCATTCAAACGGGATCCCGAGCTTTTCCAGCAACATTCGACGGTAGGGTGAGGTGGAGGCAAGAACGAGATTTGGCATATTTTTATCACCAGATATAGCGTATCGATGCCAGCCATTTTAAACTACAGGCCGCAATGTGTGCGAATAATTGGCAAAAGGCAGCTGTGGTTGCCTTTTTCTTTGACTATATGACGTTACAAAGTTAATATGCGCGCCCTATGCAAAAGGTAAAATTACCCCTGACTCTTGATCCGGTTCGCACGGCTCAAAAACGCCTCGATTACGAAGGTATTTATACTTCCGATCAGGCTGAGCGTGTCGCCGAATCCGTAGTCAGTGTGGACAGTGATGTAGAATGCTCCATGTCGTTCGCTATCGATAACCAGCGTCTCGCCGTTTTAACCGGTGATGCAAAGGTGACGGTAACCCTCGAATGTCAGCGTTGCGGGAAACCGTTTGTACAGCATGTTCACACAACGTATTGTTTCAGTCCGGTCCGTTCTGACGAACAGGCTGAAGCACTCCCGGAAGCGTATGAACCGATTGAAGTTAATGAATTCGGTGAAATCGATCTTCTGGCTCTGGTTGAAGATGAAATCATCCTCTCCTTGCCAGTCGTTCCGGTGCATGAATCTGAACACTGTGAAGTGTCCGAGGCGGACATGGTCTTTGGGGAACTGCCTGATGAAGCGCAAAAACCAAACCCATTTGCCGTATTAGCCAGCTTAAAGCGTAAGTAATTGAGGAGTAAGGTCCATGGCCGTACAACAGAATAAACCAACCCGTTCCAAACGTGGCATGCGTCGTTCCCATGACGCGCTGACTGCAGTTACCAGCCTGTCTGTAGACAAGACTTCTGGTGAGAAACACCTGCGTCACCACATCACCGCTGACGGTTTCTACCGCGGCCGCAAGGTTATCACTAAGTAATCACGCGTCAGCGTGATTAGGCTTAGTGAGGATTTCCCCGTGCAAACGGGGAATTTACCGAACCAGGCTGTGACGATACCTTGACACGTCTAACCCTGGCGTTAGATGTCATGGGAGGGGATTTTGGCCCTTCCGTGACAGTGCCTGCAGCTTTGCAGGCACTGAATTCTAATTCGCAACTCACACTTCTTTTAGTCGGCAATCCCGACACAATCACGCCATTACTTGCAAAAGCTGACTTCGAACAACGTTCGCGTCTGCAGATTATTCCTGCGCAGTCAGTTATTGCCAGTGATGCACGTCCATCGCAGGCGATTCGCAATAGCCGGGGCAGTTCTATGCGAATGGCGCTGGAGCTGGTGAAGGAAGGACGCGCGGAGGCTTGCGTCAGTGCGGGAAATACCGGCGCGCTGATGGGGCTGTCGAAATTGTTGCTCAAACCTATTGAAGGTATTGAGCGTCCGGCGCTGGTGACGGTATTACCGCATCAGCAGAAGGGCAAGACCGTGGTGCTCGATTTGGGTGCTAACGTCGATTGTGATAGTACAATGCTGGCTCAGTTTGCCGTGATGGGGTCGGTGCTGGCAGAAGAAGTGGTCGGGATAAACAATCCCCGTGTTGCGTTATTGAACATCGGTGAAGAAGAGACCAAAGGCCTGGACAGCATTCGCGAAGCTGCCGAATTGCTCAAACAGGTTCCCTCCATCAACTATATTGGTTATCTCGAAGCCAATGAGTTGCTGACGGGGAAAACGGATGTTCTGGTGTGTGATGGCTTCACCGGGAACGTAACGTTGAAGACCATGGAAGGGGTCGTGCGAATGTTTCTCTCACTGCTTAAATCGCAGGGAGAAGGCAAAAAAAGCGCCTGGTGGTTGATTTTATTAAAGCGTTGGTTACAAAAAAGCCTGACGCGGCGATTCAGTCACCTCAACCCCGACCAGTATAATGGCGCCTGTCTGTTAGGATTGCGCGGCATCGTGATTAAGAGTCATGGTGCCGCCAATCAGCGAGCATTTACTGTCGCCATTGAACAGGCAGTGCAGGCGGTGCAGCGACAAGTCCCTCAGCGGATTGCCGCTCGCCTGGAATCTGTATTAGCTAAAAGTGACTGAGCGTACATGTATACGAAGATTTTAGGTACCGGCAGCTACCTGCCAAAACACGTGCGTACCAACGCCGATCTTGAAAAAATGGTAGATACGTCTGACGAGTGGATTGTCACGCGCACAGGTATCCGTGAACGTCGTATTGCCGCGCCAGACGAAACCGTTTCGACCATGGGTTACGAAGCCGCGCAGCGTGCTATCGAAATGGCGGGCATCGATAAAGATCAGATTGGCTTGATCGTGGTTGCCACGACCTCTGCCACGCATGCCTTCCCAAGCGCAGCGTGCCAGGTGCAAAACATGCTCGGCATTAAAGGCTGCCCGGCATTTGACGTTGCCGCAGCGTGCGCAGGGTTCACCTATGCGCTGAGCGTTGCCGATCAGTATGTTAAATCCGGTGCCGTGAAATATGCGCTGGTCATCGGTGCTGACGTGCTGGCACGTACCTGCGATCCAACCGATCGTGGGACGATCATTATTTTTGGTGATGGTGCGGGCGCGGTACTGCTCGGTCAGTCCGAAGAGCCGGGCATCATCTCTACGCATCTGCATGCCGATGGCAGCTACGGCGAATTACTGACCCTGCCTAACGCCGATCGCGTTAATCCGGATAACGCTATTTACCTGACGATGGCCGGTAATGAGGTGTTCAAGGTGGCGGTGACTGAGCTTGCGCACATTGTCGATGAAACGCTGGAAGCGAATAACCTTGACCGCTCCGCACTCGACTGGCTGGTGCCGCATCAGGCGAACCTGCGCATCATCAGCGCGACCGCTAAAAAGCTGGGCATGTCGATGGATAACGTTGTGGTGACGCTGGATCGTCACGGCAACACCTCTGCGGCGTCAGTACCGTGCGCATTTGATGAAGCGGTACGTGACGGACGAATCAAACGGGGCCAGTTGGTCTTGCTTGAAGCCTTTGGTGGCGGGTTCACCTGGGGTTCCGCGCTGGTTCGTTTCTAGTATAAGGATTAAATAATGACGCAATTTGCTTTTGTGTTCCCGGGCCAGGGTTCTCAGGCCGTTGGGATGTTGTCTGAAATGGCAGCAAAGTATCCGGTTATCGAAGAGACTTTCCGTGAAGCTTCCGCTGCGCTGGGTTATGATTTGTGGGCGCTGACCCAACAGGGACCAGCTGAAGAGCTGAACAAAACCTGGCAGACTCAGCCAGCGCTGTTGACGGCGTCCGTTGCGCTGTGGCGTGTCTGGCAGCAGCAGGGCGGTAAAGCGCCAGCGCTGCTCGCGGGCCATAGCCTGGGTGAATACTCTGCGCTGGTGTGTGCCGGTGTTATCGCGTTTGCTGACGCGGTGCGTCTGGTTGAACTGCGCGGTAAGTTCATGCAGGAAGCAGTACCTGAAGGCACCGGTGGCATGTCTGCTATCATCGGCCTCGATGATGCTGCGATTGCAAAAGCGTGTGAAGAATCCGCTGAAGGTCAGGTGGTGTCTCCCGTTAACTTCAACTCGCCAGGCCAGGTGGTTATCGCCGGTCATAAAGACGCGGTTGAACGTGCTGGTGCAGCCTGTAAAGCTGCAGGGGCGAAACGCGCTCTGCCGCTGCCCGTCAGCGTACCGTCCCACTGCGCACTGATGAAACCTGCTGCCGATAAACTGGCCGTTGAGCTTGAAAAAATTACTTTTAACACACCGACAATCTCCGTTGTGAACAACGTCGATGTGAAATGCGAAACCTCGCCGGACGCTATCCGTGATGCGCTGGTTCGCCAGCTCTACAGCCCGGTACAGTGGACCAAAACCGTTGAGTTTATGGCCTCTCAGGGCGTTGAGCATCTGTATGAAGTCGGCCCAGGTAAAGTCCTCACCGGTCTGACAAAACGTATTGTTGACACCCTGACTGCTTCGGCAATTAACGAGCCGGACGCGATGTCAGCGGCACTCTCGCAATAAAAGAGGAATACCATGAGTTTTGAAGGAAAAATTGCCCTGGTCACTGGCGCAAGCCGCGGTATCGGGCGTGCAATTGCTGAAACACTGGTTGCGCGCGGCGCGAAAGTGATTGGTACAGCAACCAGCGAGAATGGCGCTAAGGCCATCAGCGAGTATCTGGGTGCGAACGGTAAAGGTCTGGTTCTGAATGTGACCGAACCTGCATCTATCGAATCTGTTCTGGAAAATATTCGCGCAGAATTTGGCGAAGTGGATATTCTGGTAAATAATGCCGGGATCACTCGTGATAACCTGTTAATGCGAATGAAAGACGACGAGTGGAACGATATCATCGAAACCAACCTGTCATCTGTATTCCGTCTGTCAAAAGCGGTAATGCGCGCTATGATGAAAAAGCGTCATGGTCGTATTATCACTGTCGGTTCTGTGGTTGGTACCATGGGAAATGCTGGTCAGGCTAACTACGCTGCGGCGAAAGCAGGTCTGATCGGTTTCAGTAAGTCGCTGGCACGTGAAGTTGCGTCCCGCGGTATTACTGTAAACGTTGTTGCTCCGGGCTTTATTGAAACGGACATGACGCGTGCGCTAACTGATGAGCAGCGTGCGGGTACGCTGGCAGCTGTTCCAGCGGGCCGCTTAGGCGACCCTAAAGAAATTGCCAGCGCGGTTGCATTTTTAGCCTCTGACGAAGCGGGTTACATCACTGGTGAGACCCTCCACGTCAACGGCGGGATGTACATGGTTTAATCACGATGAAAAATATTTGCGTTATTAGGGCGAATGGCCTCAAAATAACGTAAAATCGTGGTAAGAACTGCCGGGATTTAGTTGCAAATTTTTCAACATTTTATACACTACGAAAACCATCGCGAAAGCGAGTTTTGATAGGAAATTTAAGAGTATGAGCACTATCGAAGAACGCGTTAAGAAAATTATCGGCGAACAGCTGGGCGTTAAGCAGGAAGAAGTTGTGAACTCCGCTTCCTTCGTTGAAGACCTGGGCGCAGATTCTCTTGACACCGTTGAGCTGGTAATGGCTCTGGAAGAAGAGTTTGATACTGAGATTCCGGACGAAGAAGCTGAGAAGATCACCACCGTTCAGGCTGCCATTGATTACATCAACGGTCACCAGGCGTAAGTGAACATCTCCAGGCGGTCATTCGACCGCCTGAGTTTTATCTTTTTTGTCCCACGAATCCCTTTTTTATCCCTCCCTGGAGGACAAACGTGTCTAAGCGTCGTGTAGTTGTGACCGGACTTGGCATGTTGTCTCCTGTCGGCAATACCGTAGAGTCCACCTGGAAAGCTCTCCTTGCCGGTCAGAGCGGCATCAGCCTAATCGACCATTTCGATACTAGCGCCTATGCAACGAAATTTGCTGGCTTAGTAAAGGATTTTAACTGTGAAGAGATCATCTCGCGCAAAGAACAGCGCAAGATGGATGCCTTCATTCAATATGGAATTGTCGCTGGCGTTCAGGCCATGCAGGATTCTGGCCTTGAAATTACGGAAGAGAACGCAACCCGTATCGGTGCCGCTATCGGTTCCGGGATTGGCGGTCTGGGTCTGATCGAGGAAAACCATACATCTCTGATGAATGGCGGTCCGCGAAAAATCAGCCCGTTCTTCGTTCCGTCCACGATTGTTAATATGGTGGCAGGTCATCTGACCATCATGTTCGGCCTGCGTGGGCCAAGCATTTCTATCGCTACCGCATGTACCTCTGGCGTGCATAACATCGGCCAGGCCGCGCGCATGATTGCGTACGGCGATGCAGATGCTATGGTTGCGGGCGGTGCGGAAAAAGCCAGTACTCCGCTGGGAGTGGGTGGCTTTGGTGCAGCGCGTGCGCTGTCTACCCGCAACGATAACCCGCAGGCGGCAAGCCGTCCGTGGGACAAAGACCGTGACGGTTTCGTGCTGGGTGACGGTGCGGGTATGATCGTACTTGAAGAGTACGAACATGCTAAAAAACGTGGCGCGAAGATTTATGCTGAAGTTGTCGGCTTCGGGATGAGCAGCGATGCATACCACATGACGTCACCACCAGAAAATGGTGCGGGCGCCGCGCAGGCAATGGCCAACGCGATTCGCGACGCGGGTCTTACCCCGGAGCACATCGGTTACGTTAACGCGCACGGTACTTCTACGCCTGCAGGCGATAAAGCAGAAGCTCAGGCTGTTAAGTCTATCTTCGGCGAATACGCCAGCCGCGTGCTGGTGAGCTCCACGAAATCCATGACCGGTCACCTGTTGGGGGCGGCGGGTGCAGTAGAGTCTATCTACTCTATCCTTGCGCTGCGCGATCAGGCTGTTCCGCCAACCATCAACCTGGATAATCCGGATGAAGGTTGTGACCTGGACTTCGTTCCTCACGAAGCGCGTCAGGTAAGTGGTATGGAGTACACTTTGTGTAACTCCTTCGGCTTTGGTGGTACTAACGGTTCACTGATCTTCAAAAAGATCTGAGCCTGACTGCATCATGGCGATTAAAAAAGGTCCGCTTGTCGGGCCTTTTTTATTAAGCCTAATCTTCTTGTCGGCTGCATGGCATCCTGCCAGACTAAATGCCCACGCATAAGGAGCCACCATGTTTTTAATCAATGGCCTTGAGCAAAACACGCTGCCTGCTGGTGACAGGGCAACTCAGTTTGGTGATGGCTGCTTTACGACAGCGCGCATTCTCGACGGCAATGTCTGCCTGCTCGAGGCGCACCTTCGTCGTCTTCAGCAGGGTTGTGAAGCCTTGATGATCCCCTTCACGCACTGGGACACATTGCGTCAGGAGATGTGCCATCTGGCTGCCGGGAAGCAAAGCGGTGTTCTGAAGGTGATTATCAGCCGCGGCAGCGGTGGCCGGGGATACAGCGGTACAGCTTGCCAGCACCCAACGCGGATCCTTTCGGTGTCTGCCTGTCCTGCTCATTATCTGCGCTGGCGTGAAGAGGGCGTTACGCTAACGCTCAGCCCGGTACGTCTGGGGCGAAACCCTATGCTTGCCGGTATAAAACACCTCAACCGCCTTGAACAGGTACTGATTCGCACTCATCTTGAACAGACGGACGCTGATGAGGCGCTGGTTCTTGACAGCGAAGGGTTTATTACGGAATGCTGTGCGGCTAATTTACTCTGGCGGCAGGGGAACGATGTTTATACGCCGTCGCTCGAGCAGGCCGGCGTCAACGGGATTATGCGTCAGTTTTGTTTGCAGCAGCTGGCACACTCTGGCTTTCGCGTTGTCGAAGTGAGCGCGAGAGAAGAGGCGCTGCACCAGGCTGATGAAATTATCATTTGTAATGCGCTGATGCCGGTTGTACCCGTCCGCGCGTATGGTCAATACAGCTTGTCCTCGCGCGAGCTGTTTCAGTTTTTAGCCCCGATATGTGAGCAAACCCGATAGTCATGAAGAAAATGTTGCGCTTTGTCCTCCTCCTTATCGTTGCGCTGGGTCTTGCCGGCGGAGCGGGAGTGTGGAAAGTTCGTCAGCTGGCGAACAGTAAGATCCTGATTAAAGACGAGACGATTTTTACCCTGAAAGCGGGGACGGGCCGCCTGGCGCTTGGCGAACAGCTTTATGGCGACAAGATCATTAACCGTCCGCGCGTGTTTCAGTGGCTGTTACGTATCGAGCCTGAACTGTCTCATTTCAAAGCCGGTACCTATCGCTTTACGCCGGGGATGACCGTCAAAGAGATGCTGCAGCTGCTGGAAAGCGGTAAAGAAGCGCAGTTCCCGCTGCGTTTTGTTGAGGGGATGCGCCTGAGCGATTATCTCGAACAGCTGCGCGATGCTCCGTACATTAAGCATACTCTGAAAGATGACCGCTATCAGACGGTGGCCGAGGTACTGAAATTTGAACATCCTGAGTGGGTGGAAGGCTGGTTCTGGCCAGACACCTGGATGTACACCGCAGGCACGACCGATGTGGCTATCCTCAAACGGGCGCATAAAAAGATGGTGGCAGCCGTCGATTCCGCCTGGGAAGGGCGCATGGACGGTCTGCCATACAAAGATCAAAACCAGTTTGTCACGATGGCCTCAATTATTGAGAAAGAGACGGCCGTCGCCGCCGAACGCGATCAGGTGGCATCGGTCTTCATTAACCGTCTGCGTATCGGCATGCGTCTGCAAACGGACCCCACCGTCATCTACGGAATGGGCGAGAGTTATACCGGTAAGATTTCAAGAAAAGATCTGGAGACGCCAACGGCGTATAATACCTACGTGATTAGCGGTCTGCCGCCGGGCCCGATTGCCACGCCGAGCGAGGCTTCCCTGCGTGCGGCTGCGCATCCTGCTAAAACACCGTATCTCTATTTTGTGGCTGATGGAAAAGGGGGGCATACCTTTAACACCAACCTTGCCAGCCATAATCGCTCCGTTCAGGACTATCTGAAGGCACTTAAGGAAAAAAATGCGCAGTAAATACATTGTCATTGAGGGACTCGAAGGGGCGGGTAAAACCACGGCCCGCAACGTGGTGGTGGATACGCTCAAATCGCTTGGCGTTGCGGACATGGTATTTACCCGCGAGCCCGGCGGTACGCAACTGGCTGAAAAGCTGCGGAGCCTGGTGCTGGATATCAAATCCGTTGGTGACGAGGTCATCACAGATAAAGCCGAAGTATTGATGTTCTACGCGGCGCGCGTGCAGCTGGTGGAGACGGTCATTAAACCGGCCCTGGCTAATGGCAAGTGGGTAATTGGCGATCGTCATGACCTGTCGACCCAGGCTTATCAGGGCGGTGGGCGTGGTATTGACCAGACGATGCTGGCCACGCTGCGCGATGCGGTGCTGGGTGATTTTCGCCCTGACCTGACGCTCTATCTGGATGTGACGCCGGAAGTGGGTCTCAAGCGCGCCCGTGCTCGCGGTGAGCTGGACCGCATTGAGCAGGAGTCCCTTGATTTCTTTAACCGTACCCGCGCGCGCTATCTGGAACTGGCGGATCAGGATGGCAGTATTCGGACCATTGATGCGACGCAATCCCTGGAAGAGGTCACCCGCGCAATTCAGAAGACGGTTACGCAGTGGCTACAGGAGCAACAGGCATGAAATGGTACCCATGGTTGCGCCCGCATTTTGAAAAGCTGATCGAAAGCTATCAGGCTGGTCGGGGGCATCATGCGTTACTGATTCAGGCACTGCCGGGAATGGGGGATGATGCATTGATTTACGCCATCACCCGCTTCCTGATGTGTCAGCAGCCGGAAGGCCATAAAAGCTGTGGTAAATGTCGTGGTTGCCAGTTAATGCAGGCGGGCACGCACCCTGACTATTACACGCTCGAGCCTGAGAAGGGCAAAAGCGCGCTCGGTATTGATGCCGTGCGTGAAGTCAGTGAAAAATTGTACGAACATGCGCGGCTCAGCGGCGCTAAAGTCGTCTGGCTCAAAGACGCAGCACAGCTTACCGAGGCGGCGGCGAATGCGCTGCTTAAAACGCTGGAAGAACCGCCGGAGAAAACGTGGTTCCTTCTCTCCTGTCGTGACCCGGGGCGTTTGCTGGCAACGCTGCGTAGCCGTTGTCGTCTTCATCACCTCGCGGTGCCTCAGGAATCATGGGCGCTGAGCTGGCTTGAGCGAGAGGTGACAACGTCACAGGAAGGGGCGCTCTCTGCGTTGCGCCTGAGCAGCGGTGCGCCCGCGGCGGCGCTGGCATTACTGCAGCCAGAGGTCTGGTCACAGCGAGACGCGCTCTGCCGGGCCGTTGAGTCTTCCATCACCAGCCGCGACTGGCTAAGTTTATTGCCTGCGCTTAACGGCGAGCAGGCCGCGGAACGTCTGCACTGGCTGGCTTCCTTACTTCTGGATGCGCTCAAACTCCAGCAAGAGGCAACGCTACTGACCAACCCGGACGTCTGGCCGCTGGTTAACACGCTGGCGAACAGCCTGTCAGGCGCATCATTACACGCTATCCTTCACGATATCTGTCAGAGTCGTGAACAACTTTTAACAGTGACCGGTCTTAATCGCGAGCTTTTACTGACCGACCAGTTGCTGCGTATCGAACATTACCTGCAACCCGGCGTGACACCGCCTGTTTCCCATCTCTGAGAGAGACATTATGTTTTTAGTCGACTCACACTGCCATCTTGATGGCCTGGATTATCAATCCCTGCATAAAAACGTGGACGACGTGCTGGCCAAAGCCGCTGCCCGTGATGTGAAGTTTTGCCTTGCCGTGGCAACAACGCTACCGGGGTATCGCGCCATGCGTGAGCTGGTGGGCGAGCGCGAGAACGTTGTTTTCTCCTGTGGCGTGCATCCGCTCAATCAGGATGAAGAGTACGACGTTGAGGAACTGCGCCGGCTGGCCGCAGAAGAGGGCGTCGTGGCGATGGGGGAGACCGGGCTGGATTACTACTACACGCCGGAAACGAAACCGCGCCAGCAAGCGTCCTTCCGCCATCATATTCGCATTGGTCGCGAGCTCAACAAGCCGGTGATTGTCCATACCCGTGATGCGCGCGCCGATACGCTGGCGATCCTGAAGGAAGAAAAGGTGACGGATTGCGGTGGCGTACTACACTGTTTCACAGAAGACAGAGAAACAGCGGGTAAACTGCTTGATTTAGGGTTTTATATCTCGTTTTCGGGGATCGTGACGTTCCGTAACGCTGAGCAACTCCGCGAAGCTGCGCGCTATGTTCCGCTCGATCGCATCCTCGTGGAAACAGACTCTCCGTATCTGGCACCGGTGCCGCATCGCGGTAAAGAAAATCAGCCAGCCATGACGAGAGACGTAGCCGAGTACATGGCCGTGCTTAAAGGCGTCAGCATTGAAGAGCTGGCCCGCGTCACGACGGACAACTTCTCTACGCTGTTCCATATCGACCCCGCCCGCCTGCAATCTGTTTGATACGCCTGTTTTTTTTAGGCTCGTAATTAATACATAAAACGAGTAAAGTTCACCGCCTCATTTGGGGCGGTGAAGGTGTATTTAGACACATCCAGAAACGCTTTTTGTAAATAACTGAAAGTTTTTCGACCGTCTTAAGCTGAAACGTGATAGCCGTCAAACAAACTCAGAGGGAATTATTTTACTCTGTGTAATAAATAAAGGGCGCTTAGATGTCCTGTCCACGGCACGGTACTCCCCCCGGGCCAATGCGTGAAAGCGTAAAAAAAGCACAAATACTCAGGAGCACTCTCAATTATGTTTAAGAATGCATTTGCTAACCTGCAAAAGGTCGGTAAATCGCTGATGCTGCCAGTATCCGTACTGCCTATCGCAGGTATCCTGCTGGGTGTCGGTTCTGCTAACTTCAGCTGGCTGCCAGCCGTAGTTTCCCACGTGATGGCCGAAGCAGGCGGTTCCGTCTTTGCTAACATGCCTCTGATCTTCGCTATCGGTGTGGCGCTGGGCTTCACCAATAACGACGGCGTTTCTGCGCTGGCTGCAGTTGTTGCCTACGGCATCATGGTGAAAACCATGGCAGTGGTTGCGCCACTGGTTCTGCATTTACCGGCAGAAGAGATCGCTGCGAAACACCTGGCAGACACCGGTGTTCTGGGCGGTATCATCTCCGGTGCGATTGCAGCGTACATGTTCAACCGCTTCTATCGCATCAAGCTGCCTGAGTATCTGGGCTTCTTCGCGGGCAAGCGTTTTGTTCCGATTATTTCTGGCCTGGCAGCGATTTTCACTGGCGTGATCCTGTCCTTCATCTGGCCACCAATCGGTTCCGCTATCCAGACCTTCTCTCAGTGGGCTGCTTATCAGAACCCGGTTGTGGCGTTTGGTATCTACGGCTTCATCGAGCGTTGCCTGGTACCATTTGGTCTGCACCACATCTGGAACGTTCCATTCCAGATGCAGATTGGTGAATTCACCAACGCAGCAGGTCAGGTATTCCACGGTGATATCCCACGTTACATGGCGGGTGACCCAACTGCAGGTAAACTGTCTGGTGGCTTCCTGTTCAAAATGTACGGTCTGCCGGCAGCGGCAATTGCTATCTGGCACTCTGCTAAACCAGAGAACCGTGCAAAAGTGGGCGGTATCATGATCTCCGCAGCGTTGACCTCGTTCCTGACCGGTATCACCGAGCCGATCGAGTTCTCCTTCATGTTTGTTGCGCCGA
The DNA here is from genome assembly GCF_049913205.1 of Enterobacter sp. R-25. Lineage (NCBI taxonomy): Bacteria > Pseudomonadati > Pseudomonadota > Gammaproteobacteria > Enterobacterales > Enterobacteriaceae > Enterobacter > Enterobacter sp. R-25. Next base: position 1,778,759 of record NZ_CP183982.1, read on the forward strand.
TCCTGTACATCATTCACGCGGTTCTGGCGGGTCTGGCGTTCCCAATCTGTATCCTGCTGGGTATGCGTGACGGTACGTCCTTCTCTCACGGCCTGATCGACTTCATCGTTCTGTCCGGTAACAGCAGCAAACTGTGGCTGTTCCCAATCGTTGGTGCGTGCTATGCCGTTGTTTACTACACCATCTTCCGCGTGCTGATCAAAGCACTGGACCTGAAAACACCAGGTCGTGAAGATGCGTCAGAAGACAGCAAAGCCACCGCGACAAGCGAAATGGCTCCGGCTCTGGTTGCCGCATTCGGCGGGAAAGAGAACATCACTAACCTGGACGCGTGCATCACTCGTCTGCGTGTTAGCGTTGCCGACGTCGCGAAAGTAGACCAGCCGGGTCTGAAAAAACTGGGTGCAGCAGGGGTTGTTGTTGCTGGTTCGGGCGTTCAGGCAATCTTCGGGACTAAATCCGATAACCTGAAAACCGAAATGGATGAGTACATCCGCAACAGCTAAGCTGTGACCTGGGGAGACTAAGGCAGCCGAATGGCTGCCTTTTTTATGGGTAGAAACTTAAAAAGAGTAATTCGCGCTGACGGAGACGTTCAGCGGCGCGCCATAGACAACGTATGACCCGACGTAGTCGTAGTATTTTTTATCAAACAGGTTGTTAACGTTGGCCTGCAAGGCCAGATCCCTGGTGACCTGATAACGGCTGAAGAGATTCACCAGCGCATAGCTGCCCTGTTCTGCACGGGACTGGCCTGCCGGGCCACCCTCCACATCCGTCCACACTTTATTCTGCCAGTTCACCCCGCCGCCCACCGCCAGTTCCGGCAGCATAGGCAATTGATAACGGGTAAACAGCTTCATGGTCGTGCGTGGCTGATCGGAACTGATGGCATTCCCGCGCTTATCTTCTGCAATAAACCGTGTCGCCCCGAAGGTTAACTGCCAGTTGTCGGTCAGTGCACCGTTTAGCTCAAATTCAATCCCTTTGCTGACCACGCCATCCAGTGATTCATAAATAGATTCACCGCTCGGCATATAGGTGTAGGTATTGCTCGCCACGTTATCCTGTTCAATACGGAAAACGGCCAGTGAGGTGGTCAGGCGGGTGTTGAACCAGTCCGCTTTCACCCCCGCTTCGTAGCTCTTACCGGTCGTAGGGTCGAGGTAACGACCGCTCGCGTCACGCTTGTCCTGTGGCTGGAAAATAGAGGTGTAGCTGACATAGGTCGACCAGTCTTCATTGATGTCATAAACCAGTCCTGCATAAGGCGTTACGTCATCTTTGGAACTTTCCAGACGGGTATCCGGGGAGCCTGCCGGGTTGTAGCGAATGTTATAGTTGGTGTAACGCGCGCCAAGGATCAGGTGCAGCGGGTCGGCCAGCGAGAATCGGGCCGAGGTATACGCCGATGACTGGCGAATGTCGTCCTGGCTATAGAGCTTCCACGGTGTCCACTGCGGGTCGGCGATTTTGCCATTCCAGTTTTTAAAATTACCCACATCCACCATACCGTATAACGCATCCGGCATGCTGTTATCGTAATGGTTACGCTGGCGGCTGAAGCTCCCGCCAAACATCATCTCATGCTGACGACCAAAAAGGCTGAAATCGCCACGCAGGAAGGCGTCGATGGCATCCTGCTTCCGTTCACCGCGGTTCCAGCCGCCGTAGCCGACCATGCCCGCCCCGGTCTCTTTATCCGGATAGCCTGACATATACATCAGTTTGCTGTCGAAATGGGTTTCCGCATGCATGCCGTTGATGTGCGCTTCCCAGCCGTTGTCAAAACGTTGGGTCAGGTTGGCAAAGATACGGGTGTTGTCTTTATCCGAGTAAGCCCAGTCAGGCGCAACGGTCTGGCTGCGGTTGTAATGGGTTTTGCTTCCGTCGCTATACCAGGTTGGCAGCCCGCCCCAGGTGGGATCGGCGGTGTGACTTTCCTGGTATTCATAGCCTACGGAGAGGGTTGTGCTGTCGGTGACGTCGGCATCCACCACGCCATAGAGGAATTTTTTACGGTAGTGGTAGTTATCCACAGCGCTGTCGTTGTCCTGGTAACCGGTGATCAGACGACCGCGCACATTGCCAGACTCTACCAGCGGGGCCTGTAAATCCAGCACATAGCGCTGCTTGTCCCAGCTGCCGTAGCTGGCGGAGACGTTCCCTTTGAATACGTTACTGTCTGCGTGCTTGCGCACCATATTGACGTAGGCGGATGGGTTACCGGTGCCGGACATCAGCCCGGTAGCGCCGCGAACCACCTCTATACGGTCATAAATGGCGGTGTCGGCGGCGGTGTCGCCAAAGTTCCATACTTCGCTGATGGAGGTCGGCAGGTCATCGAACGCATAGTTACTGACGAAGAATCCGCGCGAGTAAAATACGGTGCGGTCGCTGTCCTGCACCTGGGCCGTTACGCCGGTGGTGTTGGTTAACACCTGGCCGACTGACTGCAGGTTCTGATCTGCCATGCGCTGCTGGCTAATCACGCTGACGGACTGGGGGATATCGCGGGGAACAAGTAACAGTTTGGTCCCGGTGGTGGTGGTTTTTACGCTGTAGTCCTGATCCTGTCCACTGGAGGGATCCTGTGCGTTATCAACGCCACCCTCCACAACTACCGTATCTTCGGTAGTTGTGGAGGCAAAACTGACGGTTGGCATCAATGCCATAGCAATACAGGCTGTCAGCAACGAAGGTGTTGTGACAGGCTGGCGTTGCCCATCCCTGGTATGAGTAATGAAAGACATCATCAAACCCTTAATGAATGGTGAAGGTGGTCTGCATCAGTCCCGCATGTACGGGCTGATGTCGTTTTCTATGCTGAAAATGCGCATGAAAATGCAAATGCGAAATATACGCATTGAGATTAACGGTGTAAACAGATGTGTCAAAAGGAACTGAAATAATGTTTCAGGCGATCGCGACGCGTCAGCGCTCACTCTCCAGGCAGCTGGAGGACATTCAGGAAAGAAATCGGTGGAGAAGGTTGAAAGGACAGGAGAATCTCGCTCATACTCTTGTGTTGTGTCACACAGTAATACTGAGAATGTGTTAATGGCGGCGCACTACGCCAGATTAAACAAAAAAGGAAAAGGTCATGGCTGAAGAAACGATTTTTAGTAAAATTATCCGCCGCGAAATCCCTTCGGATATCGTTTATCAGGATGAGCTGGTGACGGCTTTCCGGGACATTTCTCCTCAGGCTCCGACACATATCCTTATTATTCCTAATATTCTGATTCCGACCGTAAACGACGTAAAAACCGAGCATGAAGTAGCGTTAGGTCGTATGCTGACAGTGGCCGCAAAAATTGCTGAGCAGGAAGGGATTGCTGATGACGGTTACCGTCTCATCATGAACTGTAATCGCCACGGTGGTCAGGAAGTTTATCATATTCACATGCATCTGCTGGGTGGACGTCCTCTGGGGCCGATGCTGGCACATAAAGGTCTTTGACATGCTTAAAGGGCGTATTGCAGCGCTGGTAATGACGATGTTGATCGTAGGGTGCAGCACGCGTCCGGCGATCCCCGTCAGCGATGAACAGACGCTGGTGATGGAATCCTCCGTACTTGCTGCGGGCATCACGGCGCAACAACCTGCGTTGTCGATCAGTGAAATCAACTCTTCTGCTTCCTCTACGCTCTTTAATGAAAGACAAGAACCAGTGACGGTGCACTACCGTTTTTTCTGGTATGACGTACGAGGTCTTGAAATGCATCCGCTGGAAGCGCCGCGCAGCGTCACTATTCCGGCAAGATCGTCGGTAACGCTCTATGGCAGCGCCAACTATCTGGGTGCACATAAGGTGAGACTTTATCTTTATTTGTAAGGGGTGAACCTTGATTAAAAATTTGAGCCGTTATGCGCTCGTGACTGCTTTCGCTCTGTTCCTCGCAGGGTGTGTGACCCGAACTGAAGAACCTGCGCCTGTGGAAGAGGCCAAACCGGGTACCGAGCAGCCGACACAGCCAACGCAGCCGCCGCCAACCGTACCGACTGTGCCGTCTATTCCGTCGCAGCCTGGTCCAATTGAACATCCGGATCAGACATCGCAGCCTGCGCCGCGCGTGCGTCATTACGACTGGAACGGTGCGATGCAACCGATGGTCGGCAAAATGCTGCAGGCTCAGGGTGTGACCGCGGGCAGCGTATTGCTGGTTGATAGCGTGAATAACCGTACCAACGGTTCGCTGAACGCGGGCGAAGCGACAGAAACCCTGCGCAATGCCCTGGCCAATAACGGTAAGTTTACGCTGGTCTCGGCACAGCAGCTCGCGGTAGCCAAGCAGCAGTTGGGCCTGTCACCGCAGGACAGCCTCGGTTCACGCAGCAAGGCGATTGGGATTGCCCGTAACGTCGGTGCGCAGTATGTGCTTTACTCCAGTGCCACCGGTAACGTGAACACGCCAGCCCTGCAGATGCAGCTGATGCTGGTTCAGACAGGCGAGATTATCTGGTCAGGTAAAGGTGCCGTTACGCAACTCTGACAGGACGCGTGAAGAGATCCTGACGCGTTATTTTCCACAGTATCGCCTTATCGCGCCGCAGGCCCCTTCCGGGCTTGGCGGCGCGAGTTGCATTATAGAGCAGGGCGAGCAACGTCTGGTATTGCGGCAGAATCACGATCCCTTAGCGTCTGCATCCCATTTCCGCCGTCAGTTTCGGGCACTGAAACGCCTTCCGGCGGATCTGGTGCCAAAGCCCCGTTTTTATCGCGAGGGCTGGATGGCCGTGGAGTATCTGGCAGGGGAGATCGGCAACACGCTACCGGAAACGGCAGTGCTTGCGGCTATGCTCTGTCATCTGCACCAGCAACCGCGTCTGGGGTGGCGGGTGACGCTGCTGCCGTTGCTTGAACAATACTGGCAGCAGGCTTCAGCCGACAGGCGAACCCCATTCTGGCTGGCACAGCTAAAACGGCTGCGTAAAACGGGCGAACCGCAGCCGCTTCGGCTCTCGCCGCTGCATATGGATGTTCATGCCGGAAATATTGTTCATACGTCCCTCGGTGCGAGGCTTATCGACTGGGAATATGCCGGTGACGGAGACGTGGCGCTGGAGCTGGCGGCCGTCTGGTCGGAAGATGATACTGCGCGGCAGCGGCTCATCACCGACTACGCCCGGATAGCGCACATGAATGCCGACGCCCTGAGGCGTCAGGTGAGGCGCTGGCGACCGTGGGTCGTCATGCTGATGGCTGGCTGGTTTGAAATGCGCTTTCAGCAATCCCGAGACAAACAATTTATTGCGCTGGCAGATGATGCCTGGCGTCAGTTACAAACTAAAGGATAAGAGAGGTTGGTGTGGGTCCAGTCATGTTGGATGTAGAAGGGTTTGAACTGGATGCGGAGGAGCGTGAAATACTGGCGCACCCGCTGGTGGGAGGCTTGATCCTGTTCACCCGCAACTATCACGATCCGGCGCAGCTGCGAGAACTGGTGCGCCAGATCCGTGCTGCATCGCGCAATCATCTGGTGGTGGCCGTCGATCAGGAAGGCGGACGCGTACAGCGTTTCCGCGAAGGCTTTACTCGCCTGCCTGCCGCCCAATCTTTTGCGGCATTACTGGGCACGGAAGAGGGTGGCAAACTGGCGCAAGAGGCCGGCTGGCTGATGGCCAGCGAGATGATTGCCATGGATATCGACATCAGTTTTGCGCCGGTTCTGGACGTGGGGCATATCAGCGCCGCCATTGGCGAACGCTCATACCATGAAGATCCGCGTATTGCGCTGGCGATAGCGAGCTGTTTCATTGACGGTATGCACGACGCGGGAATGAAAACCACCGGGAAACATTTCCCGGGACACGGTGCGGTGACCGCCGACTCGCACAAAGAGACGCCGCGCGATCCGCGTCCGGAAGCTGACATTCGTGCCAAAGATATGTCGGTGTTCCGCTCCCTGATCACCGATAACAAGCTGGACGCTATCATGCCAGCGCACGTGATTTACAGCGACGTCGACCCGCGTCCTGCAAGCGGGTCCGCGCACTGGCTGAAAACCGTTTTGCGTCAGGAACTGGGGTTTAATGGCGTGATTTTCTCAGACGATTTGTCGATGGAAGGGGCGGCGATTATGGGCAGCTACGCCGAGCGCGGTCAGGCGTCGCTGGACGCAGGTTGCGATATGATCCTCGTCTGCAATAATCGTAAAGGTGCCGTCAGCGTGCTGGATAACCTGTCGCCGATCAATGCACAGCGTGTTACACAATTGTATCATAAAGGTTCATTTAGCCGTCAGGAGCTGATGGACTCGGCGCGCTGGAAGACGGTCAACGCGCAGCTTGAAGCCCTGAATGAACGCTGGCAGGCACATAAAGCCAGCCTGTAAATCCTCCCGGAAGGCGTAGCGTGGTGAGAAGACAATGATCATCTATTTACACGGTTTTGACTCAAACAGTCCTGGTAATCATGAGAAGGTCCTGCAGCTGCAGTTTATCGATCCGGATGTCCGGCTAATCAGTTACAGCACACGCCATCCAAAGCATGATATGCAGCACCTGCTCAAAGAGGTGGACAAGATGTTGCAGCTCAACATCGATGACCGTCCGCTGATTTGTGGCGTGGGATTAGGTGGCTACTGGGCAGAGCGGATTGGATTCCTGTGCGATATCCGCCAGGTGGTGTTCAATCCTAATCTTTTCCCGAATGAGAACATGGAAGGTAAAATTGACCGCCCTGAAGAGTATGTCGATATTGCCACCAAGTGCGTCAGTAATTTTCGGGAGAAAAACCGCGACCGTTGTCTGGTGATCTTGTCGCGTAATGATGAAGCCCTTAACAGCCACCGTGCGGCTGAGCTGCTGCATCATTACTATGAAATTGTCTGGGATGAAGAACAGACCCACAAATTCAAGAACATCTCCCCGCATTTGCAGCGGATCAAAGCCTTCAAAACCCTGGGCTAAGCCACTGCGTACGACCTGCCAGGCCCGGCCGCGAAAGCGCCGGGCTTTCTTTTTGTCCAGAATTGTCTACTTTTAAGCCATCAAAACTTGATGCATATCAATTTTGGTATGACCAATGCGCCTGACGTGGTATTCTCAATGCACCTGAATGGTTTCAGTGCTGTAACCTGTTGTTAATTAAGGGTTATTTTTATAACTTTTAATTAACAATTGGTTAATAATTTGAGGGGGTCACGTTGACTACGCCATTGAAAAAGATAGTGATTGTCGGCGGTGGTGCTGGCGGGCTGGAGCTGGCTACACAGTTAGGCAAGAAGCTCGGTCGCGGCAAAAAAGCCAAAATTACGCTGGTGGATCGCAACCATAGCCATCTGTGGAAACCGCTGTTGCACGAAGTGGCGACCGGTTCACTGGATGAGGGCGTGGACGCGCTGAGCTATCTGGCACATGCGCGCAATCACCATTTCCAGTTCCAGCTGGGCTCCGTGGTGGATATCAATCGTGAGAGCAAAACCATTACCCTGGCAGAGCTGCGCGATGAAAAAGGGGAACTGCTGGTTCCTGAGCGCAAACTGCCGTATGACACGCTGGTCATGGCGCTGGGCAGTACCTCCAATGACTTCAACACACCAGGTGTAAAAGAGCACTGTATCTTCCTCGATAACCCACATCAGGCACGTCGTTTCCACCAGGAAATGCTGAACCTGTTCCTGAAGTACACCAGCAATATGGGTGCGAACGGGAAAGTTAATATCGCGATTGTTGGTGGGGGGGCGACGGGCGTCGAGCTTTCTGCTGAACTGCACAACGCGGTGAAACAGCTGCACAGCTACGGTTATAAAGGCTTAACCAATGACGCGCTGAACGTGACGCTGGTTGAAGCGGGTGAACGTATCCTGCCGGCGCTGCCTCCGCGCATTTCCGGTGCGGCGCATAATGAACTGACCAAGCTGGGCGTGCGGGTTCTGACCCAAACCATGGTGACCAGCGCGGACGACGGCGGCCTGCACACCAAAGATGGCGAGTACATCAAAGCAGACCTGATGGTCTGGGCTGCTGGCATCAAAGCGCCTGATTTTATGAAAGAGATTGGCGGGCTGGAAACGAACCGTATTAACCAGCTGGTGACCGAGCCAACCCTGCAAACCACACGCGATCCGGACATTTTCGCCATCGGCGACTGTGCTTCCTGCGCGCGTCCGGAGGGCGGTTTTGTGCCTCCGCGTGCTCAGGCAGCGCACCAGATGGCAAGCCTGGTACTGCACAATATTCTGGCGCAGTACAAAGGTAAGCCGATGAAAGCTTATGTCTATAAAGACCATGGTTCTCTGGTATCGCTCTCGAACTTCTCTACCGTCGGCAGCCTGATGGGTAACCTGATGCGCGGCTCTATGATGGTGGAAGGGCGTATTGCACGCTTTGTCTATATCTCGCTCTATCGTATGCACCAGATTGCCCTGCACGGTTACTTCAAAACCGGGCTGATGATGCTGGTGGGACGAATCAACCGCGTTATTCGACCACGCCTGAAGCTGCACTAATATTCTCTCCCTCCGGGGCCTCCGGAGGGAATTTTTAGCATATCATGCTGCTCATCGTACATTGAGTGCTTAAGAGTTCTCCTAAACACGATATATCTCTCCTCCACGTCCACTTTTTGATCCTTTGTCTTATTGGCGAAGCGCGACCTGCATTGCAAAATTGTTACCAATAGCAACAAAGGAGGAAGTCCCGTGAATAAATCAATGTTGGCGGGTATAGGGATTGGCGTCGCTGCTGCGTTAGGTGTGGCTGCCGTTGCCAGTCTCAACGTACTGGATCGCGGCCCACAATACGCACAGGTCGTGTCTGCTACCCCGATTAAAGAAACCGTGAAAACGCCTCGTCAGGAGTGCCGTAACGTCTCCGTGACCCATCGCCGTCCGGTACAGGATGAAAACCGTATCGCCGGTTCAGTACTGGGTGCGGTTGCCGGTGGTGTGATTGGCCATCAGTTTGGTGGTGGTCGTGGTAAAGATGTGGCGACCGTGGTCGGCGCGCTGGGCGGCGGCTATGCCGGTAACCAGGTGCAGGGCGCTATGCAGGATAACGACACGTACACGACGACTCAGCAGCGCTGCAAAACCGTCTATGACAAGTCGGAGAAAATGCTGGGTTACGACGTGACGTACAAAATTGGCGATCAGCAGGGCAAGATCCGCATGGATAAAGACCCGGGTACTCAAATTCCGCTGGATGGAAACGGCCAGCTGGTACTGAATAACAAAGTGTAAAAAAGATGTTCTCTGAACTTAGCTCCTCAAGCGCTCAGGCTGAGGAGCTTTTTTTTGCGTCAGATTTTGAGCAGTTCAGGCCACAGTTTCAGCGTGGTCGCGGTAATGGTTTGCAGTTTTTCCAGCGTAGCCCCTTCACGGGCGCTTATCGACATACCCTGCAAAATACAGTTCAGGTATTGCGCCAGCATCTGTGGATTGCAATGCGCAGGAATTTCACCTCGTTGTTGGCGCTGAGACAGGAACGCGCTTAGCGTCTCTTCCTGCATGGCATGGCGCGATTTCACCGTGTTGGCAATCTCTTTTGAGGAGGCCGCAAGGGTGGCAGAGGTGTTAATCATAAAGCAACCCGCAGGGGTATCTTTACTGGTGAAGCAAGTCGCGACGGTGGTGAAATAGTCCCGTAGCGCCTGTTCGACGCTTTTCTCTTCACAAAACAGCTGGGCTTCGTGTTTCGCCGCAAAGCGCGAAATGTATCTGTCCAGCACCGCCCTGAACAGCCCCTCTTTATTGGTGAATTCAGCATACAGCGTGGGTGCTTTGGCACCGGTAGCTTCCACCAGATCGGAAAGCGAGGTCGCTTCATATCCATGTTGCCAGAAGAGAGTCATGGCCTTATCAAGCGCTGCATCCCTGTCGAACACTTTTGGTCGGCCACGGCTTTTCTTCACGCAACTCGTCACGTCGGTTGTCATTTGCCGTTGGTCCTCTGTTGGTTTGTTGAATAATCATTATAAAAATAATCGCGGGTGACCACCAGCACTGATGAGAGAAAAATAAATTAATCATATGGGTATGAAAAATAACGAATTTAAAATTTAATTAATGTTCGTTATAAAAAGATGTTGACGCGTGAGCTGGATCACATTTATGATTTACCTATCGATCGTTAACTAAATAGCTAACGACCTCCAAATCATCTGCCCAAAGGTAAAAAACATGAAAAACGTAAAAACCCTCATCGCTGCTGCTGTTCTGAGTTCACTTTCTTTCGCAAGCTTCGCTGCTGTTGAAGTGCAATCAACCCCTGCTGACCAGCATAAAGTCGGGACTATCTCTGCTTCTGCCGGGACTAACCTGGGCTCACTGGAAGATCAGCTGGCGCAGAAAGCTGACGAGATGGGTGCAAAATCTTTCCGCATCACCTCAGTGACCGGTCCTAACACCCTGCACGGCACCGCTGTTATCTACAAATAAGCCTGGCTAAACCCTCATTTATGCCACTGCGATGCCACTGTAAAAAAGCCCTGCTCAGCAGGGCTTTTTTTATTGGGGATCACATCGACTGCTGGGTGACATCCTGATGCCGGGTGACATCGGTGGGCATCCCGGAACGCGCCTCCATCGCACGCTCCATCACGATGCCATCCGTGCGGGCATTCGTTTTAAAGCTCACCATCGCGGCATTCAGATTAATTGGCAGTGTCTGCGGATCGTCGCCAATGTTTTTCGATAACGGCTGGTGAATTTCAACCAGTCTTACGCCACCCGGCTCCTCAGAAACCTTAATGGGCGTATTAATAATATTCACTCGGGTACCAGGCGTGATCACGCTATAGAGCGTCTTGATATCATCATCGCGCAGACGAATACAGCCGGAACTGACGCGCATCCCGATACCGAAATCCGCATTTGTTCCATGCAGAAGGTAAACGCCACCATAGGCCGCAAGACGGATCGCGTGGTGACCCATCGGATTCTCCGGACCCGCTGGCACCACAGCCGGCAAATCAATTCCCTGTGCTTTATAGCGAGCACGAATATTAGCCGTTGGCGTCCAGGTTGGGTTGGCACGTTTATCCGATACGGTGGTGACCATTGTTGGGGTCAGCGTGTCGCCGCCCAGCTGGCCAATACCGATTGGATAAACGGTGACTTCATTTTTACCCGGCGGGTAATAGTAAAGACGCAGCTCGGCAAGGTTTATCACGATCCCTTCGCGCGCTACATCCGGGAGAATGGTCTGCAACGGGATGGTCAGGACGCTGCCAGCGCGTGGCACATAGGGGTCGACGCCAGGGTTAGCCTGCAGCAGAGCCAGAAAGCCTACGTTATATTTTTTGGCAATCGCTTCGAGCGATCCCCCATTATTTTCAACCACATGAAAACGGTTTTCGCCCACGACCTTGCTGCCAGCAGGGGGAAGAGGCCAGGTATTTGCGCGTGCAGGAAGCGCAACAGCGACCGTTGCTGCCAGCGCAAACACGGTTATCCAGCGGGTAAAACGCGAAGAGGTCATCATCACCATAATCCATATAAATAATAAGGTTATTGTTTTATAAGGCGTTAACGATAATTATGGCGAATGGGTATGTCGGGAAATCCAGGTGAAGTGCAAAGAGTTTGTAAATTGTCCCCCCGTAAGCATTGCACCAACGGGGGGAAGGGGAATTATGCGACAGCGTTCTCTTCCAGCTGACGCATAAAGTGACGAACCCACTCCATCCGGTTTTTACGATCCGTCAGCTCCTGCGTAAATTTCAGACGCGTTGGACCATCCAGACGGAAATGCTGCGGCTGTTTCTGGAGCAGACCGATTAGCCACATCGGATTAACGTGATTCTTCTCGGCAAATTCAATCACGCCACCTTTTTCATTGCCTTCGAGCTTACGAATGCCCAGCTTCTGTGCCTGCTGGCGCAGCCTCGCAATATCCAGCAGGTTTCTCGCGGCATCCGGCAACAGGCCAAAGCGATCGATCAGCTCTACCTTAATTTCATCCAGTTCGTTCTCATTTTTCGCACTGGCGATACGTTTGTAGAACGACAGACGCGTGTTCACATCCGGAATAAAATCATCCGGTAGCAGGGAAGGCATGCGCAGTTCCACCTCAGTCTGCTGGCTGGTCAGATCTTCCAGCGATGGCTCACGTCCGGCCTTCAGGGCATCGACCGCATTTTCCAGCAGCTCCATATAGAGCGAGAAGCCGATGGTTTCCATCGACCCGCTCTGGTCTTCGCCCAGAAGTTCACCTGCACCGCGGATCTCAAGGTCGTGTGTCGCCAGCGCGAAGCCCGCGCCCAGATCTTCCAGCGATGCGATAGCCTCCAGACGTTTTTGTGCATCGGTGGTCATCGCTTTCGGATGCGGGGTCAGCAGCCAGGCGTAGGCCTGATGGTGCGAGCGGCCAACGCGGCCACGCAGCTGGTGAAGCTGCGCCAGTCCAAAGTGATCCGCGCGCTCAATAATGATGGTATTGGCCGTCGGAATATCGATCCCGGTCTCAATGATGGTGGTACACACCAGGACGTTAAAGCGCTGGTGGTGGAAATCGTTCATCACCCGCTCCAGCTCGCGCTCGCGCATTTGACCGTGACCGATAGCGATGCGCGCTTCCGGCACCAGTTCTGCCAGCCTGTCCGCCGCTTTCTGGATATTTTCCACGTCGTTATAGAGATAATAGACCTGACCCCCGCGCAGTACTTCACGCAGAATAGCCTCGCGGACGACCAGGTTGTCGTACTCACGAACAAAGGTTTTTACCGCCAGACGACGTGCCGGCGGCGTGGCGATAATCGACAGGTCGCGCATGCCGCTCATCGCCATATTCAGCGTTCGCGGAATCGGTGTGGCGGTCAGGGTGAGGATATCGACGTCGGCACGCATCGCTTTAATACGCTCTTTATGACGGACCCCGAAGCGGTGTTCTTCATCGACGATCAACAGCCCCAGATCTTTCCACTTCACATCACTCTGCAGCAGCTTGTGGGTGCCGATCAGAATATCGATCTTACCCTCGCTGGCCTGTTCCAGAATCTGCGACTGCTCTTTGGTACTGCGAAAACGTGACAGCATCTCGATACGAACCGGCCAGTTGGCGAAACGGTCACGGAAGTTGTCAAAATGCTGCTGGGCGAGCAGGGTGGTAGGCACCAGTACCGCGACCTGTTTGTTGTTTTCTACCGCGAGGAAGGCGGCGCGCATCGCCACTTCGGTTTTGCCGAAGCCGACATCGCCGCAAACCAGCCTGTCCATCGCCAGCGGCTGGCACATGTCGCTCAGCACAGCATTAATGGCCTGGGCCTGATCCGGCGTGGTTTCAAACGGGAAGCTATCGCAGAACATCTGGTACTGTTGTTTATCATGCCTGAAGGCAAAGCCTTCTTTGGCCGCGCGTTGGGCGTAGATATCCAGCAGCTCTGCCGCCACATCACGCACTTTTTCCGCGGCTTTCTGCCGCGCGCGCGCCCAGGCGTCGCCGCCCAGTTTATGTAATGGCGCATGGTCTTCTGCACCGCCGGCATAGCGGCTGATGAGATGCAGGGAAGAGACCGGCACATAGAGTTTGGCGTCATTGGCGTAGGTCAGCATCAGGTATTCGCCCTTGATGCCACCGGCTTCCAGCGTCGTCATGCCCTGATAACGGCCAACTCCGTGCTCGAGGTGAACAATCGGCTGGCCGGGGTGCAGTTCGGCGAGGTTACGGATCAGCGTGTCCGGATTAATGGTGCGACGGCTGTCCTGACGGCGGCGCGCCACGCGTTCCCCCAGCAGGTCGCTTTCGCAAATCAGCGCCAGATTGTTGAGAGTATCCACAAACCCGTGCTCGGCGGAGCCAATCATCAGATAACGGCCATTACCGGTGGCTTCACTCAGGCGCAAAATACGTTTCGGGGCAATTTTGATCCGCCCCAGCAGTTCACCCAGCGCTTCCCGGCGGCCTTCGCTTTCAACGGAGAACACGACCGGCCCGGTAAAGGATTCGAGGAACTTGCGCAGATTATCCAGCGGCGACTTCTGCTGCGCCTGAACGGATAAATCCGGTAGCGTGCGGAAGGCGAGGTTGGTATTGGCGGCCTTGTCGGCGAGCGAATCGGTTTTGAGCTGCATACGCGGCCAGCGTTTCAGCTCGGCGTTCAGCTCATCAGTGCGCAGCCACAGCACTTCCGGTGGCAACAGCGGACGCATCGGGTCCACGCCCCGGTTTTCAAAGCGGGCGCGAGTTTCGCTCTCAAAACGGCTGGCGCTGGCGTCGATATCACCGGTGTTAACAATCAGCGTATTGGCCGGGAAATAGCTGAACAGCGCGGGCAGAGGCTCGTTAAAGAACAGCGGCTGCCAGTATTCAATCCCCGCCGGCAGCGTCCCTTTGCTGACCTGCTGATAGATATGTTCGGCATCGCGTTTAACGTCGAATCTGTCGCGCCACTGGCTGCGGAACAGCTCGATTGCGGTTTTGTCGGTCGGGAACTCATGTGCGGGCAGTAAATTGATGGAGTCCACTTCTTCCAGCGTGCGCTGCGTGTCGGCGTCGAACACGCGCAGGCTATCGATTTCATCATCGAAGAAATCCAGACGATACGGCTGGTCGCTGCCCATCGGGTAAAGATCGAGCAGTGCACCACGCGTGGCATATTCCCCGTGCTCCATCACCTGATCGACATGGCGATAACCGGCGCTGTCGAGCTGCGCGCGCAGGGCGTCCCGGGACAGGCGCTGGCCTTTTTTCATCACCAGCGCATGGCCATGAAGATAGCTGTGCGGACAGACCCGCTGCATCAGGGTGTTTACGGGGACGATCAGCACGCCGCGCTGCATCGTCGGTAACTGATACAGGGTCGACAGACGAGAGGAGATGATCTCCTGGTGCGGCGAGAAACTGTCATAGGGCAGCGTTTCCCAGTCGGCCAGACTGAACACCAGATTGTCAGTGAACTGGCGGATTTCATCATGCAGGCGCAGGGCATTTTGCATATCCGGGGCAACCAGTACCACCGGACCCGGGTGTCGCTCAGCGATTTCTGCCACCAGCGTGGCGCACGCCGCGCCAGTAAGTTCGCCCAGCTGGCGCTGATCGCCCGCTTTGACAGGCAAGGAATATCGATAGTGTTCAGGCATGGCTATGTCAGAGTCTCTTGGGGATATACCAACAGTATTGGGGCATATCACTGATACGCAATGTCTTTATTATCCTCGATCGTTTTACATAATCAAACCGGAACCGCACAGGGAGGAAATTCGCCCCCAAAAGGGGGCGAAAAGCGCATCAGCGGCTGGCCGATGACGGAGAAAGCGTGGAAGGCGGGGAGAAGAACACATCACCAAACAGTGCGGTGGAGACCTTACGCACCCCAAGCCCGGCAAGGGTGCAGAGCAACAGGCTGGCAAACGGGTAGACCAGAATCAACGTCAGCTCCGCCCAGACCGGCCAGTATGCGGCATTCATCTCACCAATCAGGAACAGGCTAAAGGCCTCAATCAGGATGCGATGGGTGGTATAAATCGCGATGGTATTAGAACCGATCACGTTAAGCAGATTATTAGGATGGACGGCATAACGTTGCTCAATGCTGTAGAAAAGCTTCATGATCAACACAATCGACAGCAGGGAGAGCAGCAGCGGGACGTTAGCAAACCACAGCACCACAGAGACGGCAGCGAACGCGGCTAACGCCAGCCAGGCGCGACGCAGATTGAACCCTTTCATCCACGCCATCAGCTCAGCGCCATACCACGCGCCGAGGCTGTAGTAGATCATGTTGCGCACCACGCTGTTCATTCCCCACCACGGCAGCGGCAGGAAGTTTATCGCGACGCTCGCCAGTGCCAGCAGCCCCAGTACCGGCAGCTTCCAGCGGCTCAGCAGTTTACACAGCGTGAAATAGACCACCAGGGCATACAGATACCAGAGACTGGTGCTGGCGGTGAGCATTCCCTTCACAAACCCGGAAAGGGAATCGGCATAGGCCGCATTGGAGGAAGTGGCCAGTTCACGCTCGGGAGCAAGCCAGGCGTTGAGGTGGCTCAGCGCCTGCCATTGCAGAACGCCCCACAGCGCCAGTACCCAGACAATGCTCCAGATCCGTTTATCGAGACTGGTACGCCAGTCCACCTCATCGATGTAACGTCGAATCAGATAGCCGGAAATGAAGAAAAACACCGGCATGCGGAAGGGAGCAAGATAGAGATTAAAATAGACCCAACATTTGGCGAGAAGACCGGATAACGGATGTTGTAACCCATTGAGATGGGGATAAAAGGTGATGACTGAATGGTAGATAACCACCAGGCAGATACACAGCCCTTTTATGTGGTTAATCCATAATGCTTTTTGCTTCATTGTTCGCGACTACCTTTTTGCCATAAACGAACGAACAATTGTTGTTAAACAAAACCGTGATGTAACGGGTAACAGTCTGTATCAGGAGGTTTTTCGGAAAAGGTGGAGGCTGTACAGTGAGGTTTCAGAGAGTAGTACCCTGATTTATCTGAATTTTTCAGAAAAATGATTACCAAAGCTTACGGTTTCAGTCATTTACGCTTAAGGGATTCGCTTATATACTCGTGGGTCTGCTATCAGCAAACAGACGGATTTCATGTACCAACCTGTCGCACTCTTCATAGGCTTACGTTACATGCGTGGGCGCGCCGCGGACCGCTTCGGTCGTTTTGTCTCCTGGCTTTCGACTATTGGCATTACGCTTGGCGTAATGGCTCTGGTGACGGTTCTTTCCGTCATGAACGGCTTTGAGCGCGAGCTGCAAAACAACATCCTGGGGCTGATGCCGCAGGCTATCCTCTCCTCAACCAACGGTTCCGTTAACCCACAACAGCTCCCGGAAAGCGCGGCGAAGTTACAGGGTGTCACGCGCGTTGCGCCGTTAACCACGGGCGATGTGGTGCTGCAAAGCGCCCGTAGCGTGGCGGTTGGCGTGATGCTGGGTATTGACCCGGCGCAAAACGACCCGCTGACGCCGTTCCTCGTGAACGTGAAGCAGACCGACCTGGAAGCTGGCAAATATAACGTGATCCTCGGCGAGCAACTGGCCGGGCAGCTTGGCGTCAACCGTGGTGACCAGCTGCGCGTAATGGTACCGTCGGCCAGTCAGTTTACGCCGATGGGACGTTTGCCAAGCCAGCGCTTGTTCACGGTGGTTGGCACGTTTGCCGCCAACAGCGAAGTCGATGGTTATCAGATGCTGGTGAATATTCAGGACGCGTCACGTCTGATGCGCTATCCGGCGGGGAATATCACTGGCTGGCGCCTGTGGCTCGACGCCCCGCTAAAAGTGGATACCCTCAGCCAGCAAACGTTGCCGGAAGGGACCAAATGGCAGGACTGGCGTGAACGCAAGGGCGAGCTGTTCCAGGCCGTGCGGATGGAAAAAAATATGATGGGGCTGCTGCTGAGCCTGATCGTGGCGGTCGCAGCCTTCAACATCATCACCTCACTGGGGTTGATGGTGATGGAAAAGCAGGGTGAGGTCGCCATTCTGCAGACTCAGGGGTTAACGCCGCGCCAGATCATGGCGGTATTTATGGTGCAGGGTGCCAGTGCCGGGATTATCGGTGCGCTACTCGGTGCGGCCCTGGGGGCGCTGCTCGCCAGCCAGCTTAACAATTTAATGCCGATCATCGGCGCTCTGCTTGATGGTGCGGCGCTGCCCGTGGCTATCGAACCGTTACAGGTGATTGGAATTGCGCTGGCTGCGATGGCCATTGCGCTGCTTTCTACGCTTTATCCTTCCTGGCGCGCTGCCGCCACTCAACCCGCTGAGGCTTTACGTTATGAATAAGATCCTGTTGCAATGCGACAACCTGTCCAAACGCTATCAGGAAGGCACTGTGCAGACTGACGTGCTGCACAATGTGAGCTTCAGCGTGGGCGAAGGTGAGATGATGGCGATTGTGGGCAGTTCCGGCTCCGGCAAAAGTACGTTATTACACCTGCTCGGTGGGCTGGATACACCCACCAGCGGTGACGTGATTTTCTCCGGCCAGCCGATGAGCAAAATGTCATCTGCGGCAAAAGCGGAGCTGCGTAACCGCGAGCTGGGCTTTATCTACCAGTTCCACCACCTGCTGCCGGATTTCACGGCGCTGGAAAACGTGGCGATGCCGCTGCTGATTGGTAAAAAGAAACCCGCAGAAATTAACACCCGCGCCAGCGATATGCTGAAAGCGGTTGGGCTTGGGCATCGCGGTAACCATCGTCCTTCTGAACTTTCCGGCGGTGAACGCCAGCGTGTGGCCATTGCGCGTGCGCTGGTCAACAATCCGCGCCTGGTACTGGCGGATGAGCCAACGGGTAACCTGGACGCCCGCAACGCGGACAGTATTTTCCAGCTGCTGGGTGAGTTGAATGCCTCGCAGGGAACCGCGTTTCTGGTGGTAACCCACGATCTCCAGCTGGCAAAACGGATGGGACGTCAGCTTGAGATGCGCGACGGTCATCTGAACCCAGAACTGACCCTGATGGGGGCGGAGTAATGGCTTCACCGTTATCGTTACTCATAGGGTTGCGTTTTAGCCGCGGACGTCGTCGCGGCGGCATGGTGTCACTGATCTCGGTGATCTCCACCATCGGTATTGCGCTGGGAGTGGCGGTGCTGATCGTGGGCCTTAGCGCCATGAACGGCTTTGAGCGTGAACTGAATAACCGCATCCTGGCGGTGGTCCCGCACGGTGAAATCGAACCGGTGAATCAGCCGTGGACGCACTGGAGCGATGCCCTGAGCAAAATCGAAAAAGTGCCAGGCATCGTGGCGGCCGCGCCTTACATTAACTTTACCGGGCTGGTCGAGAGCGGCGTTAACCTGCGCGCCATTCAGGTAAAAGGGGTGAACCCGGTGCAGGAAGAGCGCCTCAGCGCGTTGCCGAAATATGTTCAAAACGGCGCGTGGGCAAACTTTAAGGCCGGTGAACAGCAAATTATTATGGGCAAAGGCGTTGCCGAGGCCCTGAAGGTTAAGCAGGGCGATTGGGTCTCTATCATGATCCCGAACGCCAGTGCCGACCACAAGCTGCAGCAGCCTAAACGCGTACGTCTGCACGTCACCGGTATTCTTCAGTTAAGCGGCCAGCTCGATCACAGCTTTGCGATGGTGCCGATGGAAGATGCGCGCCAGTATCTCGACATGGCCGACAGCGTGACGGGGATTGCCATTAAGGTCAACGACGTCTTCAACGCCAATAAACTGGTGCGTGATGCCGGCAGCGTGACCAATAACTATGTCTACATCAAAAGCTGGATTGGCACTTACGGTTATATGTACCGTGATATCCAGATGATCCGCGCCATTATGTATCTGGCGATGGTGCTGGTGATTGGGGTCGCGTGCTTTAATATCGTTTCGACGCTGGTGATGGCGGTCAAAGACAAGAGCGGCGACATCGCCGTCCTGCGTACCCTGGGGGCAAAAGACGGTCTTATTCGCGCCATCTTTGTCTGGTACGGTCTGCTGGCTGGACTGTTCGGGAGCCTCTGTGGCGTGGTGATTGGCGTGGTGGTTTCTCTGCAGTTGACGCCAATTATCAATGGCATCGAGGCGCTTATTGGCCACCAGTTCCTGTCAGGTGATATCTATTTTATTGACTTCCTGCCGTCTGAATTGCACTGGCTGGACGTTTTTTATGTGCTGGTAACGGCACTTTTACTGAGTCTGCTGGCAAGCTGGTATCCGGCGCGTCGCGCAAGCCGAATTGATCCGGCGAGGGTACTAAGTGGCCAGTAATTACGTCATGATTTAGCGGTCGTCAGGCCGCCAAATCAAAAAGAGGAATGCATGATGTATTATGGATTTGATATTGGCGGCACCAAAATTGCGCTGGGCGTGTTTGATAAAAACCTCAAACTGCAGTGGGAAACCCGCGTTCCCACACCACGCGAAAGCTATGATGAATTTTTAACCGCCATTGCCGCGCTGGTGGCGCAAGCTGATTCACGTTTTGCCGTGAAAGGCAGCGTCGGCATTGGTATTCCGGGAATGCCCGAAACTGACGATGGTACGCTGTATGCGGCCAACGTTCCTGCTGCCAGCGGTAAACCGCTGCGCGCCGATCTCTCCGCTCTGCTTGAACGCGACGTGCGTTTAGATAATGATGCCAACTGTTTTGCACTCTCCGAAGCCTGGGACGATGAGTTTCAGCGCTATCCGCTGGTGATGGGGCTGATCCTCGGCACGGGCGTAGGGGGAGGGATCGTCATCAACGGTAAGCCGATTACCGGGCGCAGTTACATTACGGGAGAGTTCGGCCATATCCGCCTGCCGGTTGATGCCCTGGCGGTCGTCGGGCGCGACTTCCCGCTGACCCGCTGCGGTTGCGGTCAGCACGGCTGTATTGAGAACTACCTCTCCGGACGTGGGTTTGCATGGCTTTACGAACACTTCTATCATCAGAAACTTGAAGCCCCTCAAATCATTACCTTGTGGGAGCAGGGGGATGCGCAGGCGCGAGAGCACGTTGAGCGCTATCTGGATTTGCTGGCGGTGTGTCTGGGAAATATTCTCACCATCGTCGACCCGGATCTGCTGGTGATTGGTGGAGGGCTTTCAAACTTTAGCGCGTTAACGGAACAGCTGTCCGGGCGTTTGCCCCGACATTTATTGCCGGTTGCCCGCGTGCCGCGTATTGAACGTGCGCGACACGGGGACGCAGGAGGGATGCGCGGAGCCGCATTCCTTCATCTCACCGATTAGTTTACGAGGTTTTTATGCTGTCGCGTCGCTTAGGTCGACTCAGCCGTTTTCGCAAAAATAAACGCCGCTTACGTGAGCGCTTGCGCCAGCGGATCTTTTTCAGAGACAGAATGATGCCAGAAGCGATGGATAAACCCAGAGTGGTGGTGCTGACCGGGGCGGGGATCTCCGCAGAGTCAGGTATTCGTACTTTCCGCGCTGCGGACGGGTTATGGGAAGAGCACCGTGTTGAGGATGTGGCGACGCCGGAAGGCTTTGCCCGCGATCCGGATCTTGTGCAGGCGTTTTATAACGCCCGCCGTCGTCAGCTGCAGCAGCCAGAGGTTGTGCCTAATCCGGCGCATCTGGCGCTGGCGAAGCTGGAAGAGGCGCTTGGCGATCGTTTTTTGCTGGTTACGCAGAATATCGACAATCTGCATGAACGGGCCGGTAACAAAAACATCATCCATATGCACGGTGAACTGCTGAAAGTTCGCTGCGCCTGGAGCGGTCAGGTGCTGGACTGGAAAGAGGACGTGCTGCCTGAAGATAAGTGCCACTGCTGCCAGTTTCCGTCGCGCCTGCGCCCGCATGTGGTCTGGTTTGGTGAAATGCCGCTTGGTATGGATGACATCTACAGCGCGCTGGCCATGGCGGATGTCTTTATCGCTATTGGCACGTCTGGCCATGTCTATCCGGCGGCCGGCTTTGTTCACGAAGCGCGGCTGCACGGCGCGCATACGGTTGAGCTGAATCTGGAGCCGAGCCAGGTGGGCAGCGAGTTCGAAGAGAAGCACTATGGCCTGGCCAGTACCGTCGTACCGGAGTTTGTCGATAAGCTCCTGAAAGGGCTGTAATCGCGATAGCCTGAAAAGGCACCCGTCCTGCGGGTGCCTTTTTTGTTTATGGCGTAAAGTAGGCCAGCGTTTTCTCCAGCGATTTTGCCTGTTCGTCCAGTGACAGGGCCGCTGCCGAGATCTGTTGTACCAGGGACGCGTTTTGCTGGGTCGTGCTGTCCATCTGATTGACGGCAATGCTGACCTGGCTAATTCCCCGATTCTGCTCATCCAGAGCCTGAACAATATCGTTTATCACCAGATGCACATGCGACACGGCCTCAATGACCTGCTTCATCATGACGCCGGTTTCATTGACCAGCTCAACGCCTTTGCTGACACGGCCTGAAGACTCGGCTATCAGCTGGGAGATCTCTTTTGCCGCGTTGGCGCTTCGCTGGGCAAGGTTGCGCACTTCACCCGCCACCACTGCAAAACCGCGCCCCTGTTCGCCCGCGCGCGCCGCTTCTACGGCGGCATTCAGCGCCAGAATATTGGTCTGGAAGGCGATACCGTCCACAATGCTGTTGATCTCTCCAATCTTACGGGCGCTTTCGTCAATTTCCCCAATCACCACCACGACATCGTTGACCAGCGTCTCGCCATGTCCGGCAAGGGTCGCGGCGCGATCGGTAAGGGTGGTAGCTTTGTGCGCATTGTCGGCGTTATTTTTCACCGTGACCGAAATCTCTTCCATGCTGGCCGCGGTTTCGACAATCGCCGCTGCCTGTTCTTCGGTGCGTGAGGCCAGATCGAGATTGCCTGCCGAAATTTCACTGGTGCCACCGTGAACGGAGTGGCTGGCTTCGCTGATGTTACCCACGATGCGCTTGAGCTGCATCTGCATGGTGTGCAGGGCGTAAAAAATACTGCTGGTATCCCCGGGACGCACCGGGATAGCGTTGTTCAGGTCGCCTCCGGCCACGGCCAGCGCGATCCCGGCGGCATCTGACGGTTCGCCCCCCACCGGACGGTCCACTTTACGGGTAAAGATTTGCGCCATGACCAGGCTGACAACCACAATGCTTAACACCATCAGGAGGATGGCTTTCAGTAAAAATTGTCTTGCCTCGGCCATCACTTCGCTGACCGGGGTGACGATAGCCAGCTTCCAGGGCGTCTGACTGTTGCCGATGGTAATCGCCTGCCAGGTGATAAATGCCTCTTCCTTCAGTTGAGGATCGTTTGTGCGTATCACCTCATCCCCTGTGACAGTTCCGGTGTAAGGCTTGCCTACGGCACGTTTATCCGGGCTGGAAACCACGCTGTTGCCCGCCGACAGAAGCAGGGCGTAGCCTGTACCGTTCCACGGTTTAATCGCCCCGATCATCGATTGCAGGGTAGCGAGTGAGAAATCCGACGTGACGGACCCCAGGAACTGACCCTCACGCATGATGGGGGCGGCAATCGAGGTGAGCATTACGTCCACCCCATTGTAGGGATAAATATAGGGTTCGATGATGACATCTTTTTGCCGTTGCTTCGGCAGCAGATAATAATCGCCGCTGCCGGGCGTTTCGATGTCCGTCAGCAGATGTAATGCCGGTTTGCCTGTGGCGTCGCGGTCAACGTAGCGGGCGTAACGTCCGGCGGGATCTTCACCGCTCTGACCGGCAAAGGTGGCATCGTTGCCATCGAAGGCATCAGGTTCAAAGGCCATCGACATTGAAAGAAACTGAGGGTGCGCTGAGAGATAATGGATTAGCAGCTGGTTGAGCCCCTGTCGATCAGCGATGCCCGCGTCGCGCAGTGCCTGAGCGCTATTTCCCATGTCACGCGCGGCCGCCAGGGCGGAATCCATCTGTTTACTGACCTGCAAAGACTGCACTTCAGCAATCTGGCGGATGTGTTTTTTAGCCAGCACTTCTTGCTGATCCATCCACTGCCACATCATAAAACCGATCGTTGCCGTAAAGCCCACCGTCACGGTGAGGAAAATGGACAATAGCATCAACGTCTTGACTCTTATTTTTTGTTTTCGGACCATGGCGTCTTTCATTCTCAACTCCCGTAATGACGTGCATGTCGGGCAGGCACAGATCACTTATCGGATATTTCGCCATGTTTCTGTAGAGCACCGGGTATATTTAATTTAAATTTTTGATCGCTAATTCCCGTTAATTAGTGTGGATGCTTTTATTTTGTGCATTCAATCAAATTAGTGTTCGATAATGCTCGTTATCGTTGTGCAGATAGGGGATGCTAATAAATATAAAGACGTTCAGGAGGATGGGATATGTATGGATTTATCGCGAGACAACCCATTTTTAACCTCGATATGAATACCGTGGCCTATGAGCTGCTTTTCAGAGACGGAATGACCAACCGTTTCCCCGATGTGTCGGCGGAATATGCCACGTCCAGAATGATATCAGACCAGTTCTTATCCGTGCCGTCCCAGCGCATCGCCGGAGAACATACGTCGTTTATCAATTTTCCTTCCCGGATGATCATTGACCGCAGCGCTGAGGCGCTGGACAAAAACAACGTGGTCATTGAGATCCTTGAGGATGCTGACCCGGGTGAGGCGCTTTTGCAGGCCGTGAGAGAAATGTATGAGCACGGGTACTGCTTTGCGCTCGATGATTTCACTCTCGCACCGGAATGGGATGTTTTTTTGCCCTATATTTCCATCATCAAATTCGATGTCCAGAATTACACCTTAGCGCAAATTAAAAATTACCTGAGTGAGCGTAAAAGCCTGACCGGGCATATTAAATATCTGGCTGAAAAAATTGAGACTAAAGAGGAATTCAAACAATACAGCGATGCCGGATTTTCTCTTTTTCAGGGATATTTTTTCTGTCGTCCGGAGGTGATTAAATATAAACGGCTATCGCAAAATCAGCTTGCAATTTTCCGTCTGCAAATGGAAGTAGGGCGCAATAAACCTGACTTTCGGATCATCGAGTCGTTAATCAAAAGCGACCTCACGCTGTCCTATAAAATCATGCGCTATATGAAGCACACCGCTTTTAAACACATGGGGGCCTGTAATTTCAGCAAGTTAACGCTGAGTGAAGTGCTGAGGTATCTCGGGGAAAATCAGCTCAGAAGGTTTGTGGCCGTTGTAGTGCTGGCAAGTGCAGCCAACGACACCGTCACCGAGCTTTACCCGATGAGTATGATGCGCGGGAAATTCTGTGAACTGATTGCCGAGAAACTGAATGAGCCGATGCTGGCTGAGAATGCGTTCATGTGCGGTCTGTTCTCACTGCTTGATACCCTGCTTGAGCTGCCGATGGCAGAGCTGATGACGCAAATTGCTGTCCCGCAGAGCGTGAGTAATGCGTTGTGCCATCAGGAAGGGCAGTTAGCGGACATGGTTCGCCTCTGCCATTATTACGAGCAACAGCAGTGGGATGAGGCAAGCAGAATAAGTCACGCGCTGGGGCTGGCAGAGGAAGACATCGTAGAGGCGATGAGGAAGGCCACGATCTGGGCCGGGGAGAACGCCGTCAGTTAATCGTTCCTCACTCCGCTAAGACGGAGTGAGGAAGAAAGCCTGGCCGCTTACCGGCCCGCTTTTAATTTCTGGTAATACTCTTCATAGATGCGGCTTGCGTCACCGACATCGTTTTGCCACTCGCCTTTACTGATGGTTTGCGCATCCGGATAGAGCGATGTGTCGTTCGCGACGGCCGGGCTGAGCAGCTTACGCGCGGCGAGGTTCGGGGTGGGATAACCAATGGTCTCCGCAACCTGTTTCGCGACGTCCGGGCGCAGCAGGAAGTTAATCAGCTTCAGGGCACCGTCAACGTTCTTCGCGTTTGCAGGAATAGAGAGGCTATCCATCCAGAAGATCCCGCCTTCTTTCGGCCACACTACCTCCAGCGGCGTACCGGCCTGACGGGCAACATACGCGGAGCCGTTCCACACCATGCCCAGATTCACTTCGCCTTCCATATACGGGTTTGCCGGGTTATCAGAGTTGAATGCCGCCACGTTAGGCATCAGCTTTTTCAGCTCGTTATAGGCCGCTTCAATCTCTTTCGGGTCCGTCGTATTGCCTGAGTAGCCGAGCTTACGCAGCGCTACCTGGAACACTTCGCGCGCGTCGTCGGTTAACAGCAGGCTGCCTTTGTATTCCGGTTTCCACAGATCGGCCCAGCTTGTAACGGTTTTCGGATCGATAGCCTCGCTGTTGACCCCAATGGCGGTTGCGCCCCAGATGTAAGGAATGGAGTAGTCGTTATTCGGGTCAAACGGCTTATTGAGCATCTCCGGATCGAGATTGTTGAAGTGTGTGAGCTTCGTTTTATCGATCTTCTGAATCATGCCCTCTTTGCGCATTTTATCGACGAAATAGGTCGACGGGACGACCAGATCGTACGCGCCTTCTTTGTAAGTTTTGAGCTTGGCGTACATGGTTTCATTCGACTCATAGGTAGAATAGATAACCTTGATGCCCGTCTCTTTCGTGAACTGCTCCAGCAGGCCAGGTGGCACATACTCGGTCCAGTTATAGAAATAGAGCGTTTTGCTGTCATCAGCGTGCGCGGCACCCATTCCGAGCACCAGTGCCGCAGCGGCAAGCATTTTTTTCATTTCATTGTCCCCTGAGATTTTGTTTTATCACGAGCAATAACCTGGCTGGCAATCACCAGCACCAGCGAGAACACTAACAGTATGGTCGCCAGCGCGTTCACCTCGGGCGAGACGCCGACTTTCACCATTGAATAGATCTTCAATGGCAGAATTTCATAACTCGGGCCGGTGACGAAGGAGGAGACCACCACATCGTCCATCGACAGGGTAAAACTCAGCAGCCATCCGGCAGCAACAGCGGGCATCGCCAGCGGCAGGATGATTTTGCGCAGAATGGTCATCTCACTGGCACCCAGATCTTTTGCGGCTTCCAGCATGCGCACGTCAAACCCTTTCAGGCGTGCGAAGACGGTGACCACCACAAACGGCAGGCAGAAAGTGATGTGGGAGAACAGCAGTGACCAGAAGCCCAACTGGACGCCCAGCAGCATAAACAGCACCAGCAGCGAAATCGCCATGACGATATCCGGCGACATCATCACCACAAACAGCATCCCGCTGACGAACGGTTTACCCCGGAAGCGATAGCGGTAGAGCGCCACGGCGGTAAGCGAACCAATCAGCGTGGCGAAGGTGGCGGAGAAAATCGCCATCGTCAGGGAGTGCTGAGCAGCCTGCAGCAGGCTGTCGTTGTTCATCAGCAGGCTGTACCAGTTGGTAGTGAAACCTTGCCAGTTGATGCCGAAACGCGAGCTGTTAAACGAGTTCACGATCAAAATAATGATCGGAATATAAAGATACGCATAGATGGCGGTCATAAAACCGCCGCGAAGCAGTCGACCGATCATTCGAGTTCCACCTTTTTATTCAGTAATCGTGAAGCACGCCAGTAGATCAACAGCATCAGGCCCATCACCACCGTGAGCGTAATGCTGGTAGCGGAACCGAACGGCCAGTCGCGAATGTTCAGGAACTGGCTCTTAATCACGTTGCCGATAAGCAGGTTTTTCGCGCCGCCCATCAGGTCGGACACGTAGAACAAGCCCATTGCCGGCAGCATTACCAGCAGACAACCTGCAATGATGCCAGGCATGGTCAACGGAATGATAATCCGGATAAAGGTCTGCAGTTTGCTGGCGCCCAGGTCTCTCGCAGCTTCCAGCAGCGGTTTATCCAGCTTCTCAATGCTGGAGTAGAGCGGCATCACCATAAAGGGCAGCAGGATGTAGACCAGACCCACAATGACCGCACCCGGCGTAAACATGATGCGCACTGGCGTATCAATCACGCCCAGCCACAACAGGAACTCGTTCAGATAGCCTTTGGTGCTGAGGAAAATTTTCAGCCCGTAGATGCGGATCAGGGAGTTGGTCCAGAAAGGCACGATCAGCAAAAAGAGCAGCAGTGGACGCACTTTTTGCGGCAGACGCGCCAGAAACCATGCAAAGGGATAACCCAGCACCAGGCAGGCAACGGTGGCGATCAGCGCCATATTAAGCGAGTGCAACAGCACGTCAAAATAGAGCGGATCGAGCAGACGCGAGTAGTTGTCCAGCGTAAAGACCAGCTTTACGAAGTCAGTATCGTCGCGGGTCAGGAAGCTGGTGGCGATGATCATCAGGTTGGGTAAGAAGACAAACAACACAAGCCAACCGACGATAGTAGCAATCACCACATTCTGGAATTTACTTGTGTTCTTCATCAGCCAGTACAACCTCCCAGCTTTCTACCCAGTTGATAACCATTTTCTGGTCGAGGGAGTGGTCGAAATCAGGGTCGTCCTCATTAAAGAACTCGCTGACCATCACCATCTTACCGTTTTCCAGTTCGACGACAGACTCCAGCGTCATCCCTTTATAGTTGCGCTCCCGGATATAGCCAATCAGGCCCTCGGCATCAGTATTGCCGTGGATCTCTTCAACGCGCAGATCCTCCGGGCGCAGCAGGACGTTGAGCTTTTGCCCTTTTTCGACGGCGAAATTCACGGTGATATTGCACTCGCGGCCTTCTACGTTGGCCCGCACGCGCTGTTCGTCCAGGCGATCAATCACCGTGGCGTTGAAAATGTTGATCTCCCCAATGAAGCTGGCCACGAACAGGTTTTTCGGCTCTTCATAGATTTCACGTGGCGTGCCGTCCTGCTCGATTTTGCCGTCACGCATCACCACGATACGGTCCGACATGGTGAGTGCCTCTTCCTGATCGTGGGTAACGAAGACAAAGGTAATGCCGAGCTTGCGCTGCAGGGCTTTAAGCTCATTCTGCATCTGCTTGCGCAGTTTGTAGTCCAGCGCGGAAAGTGACTCATCCAGCAGGAGCAGACGCGGTTTATTGACCACAGCGCGGGCGATAGCAACGCGCTGCTGCTGGCCGCCGGAAAGCTGGTGTGGCTTACGCTGGGCAAATTCTTCCAGTTGCACCATGCGCAGCGCGTCGGTAACGCGAGCAGGGATCTCGCTGGCCGGTGTTTTTTGCATCCGCAGGCCAAATGCGACGTTCTCGAACACGGTCATGTGCGGAAACAGGGCATAGCTCTGAAAGACGGTATTCACGTGCCGCTCTTCGGCGGGGACCTGGGTGATATCCTGGTTTTCAAGGTGGATGTGACCGCTATCGACGTTTTCCAGTCCGGCGATAAGGCGCAGTACGGTTGTCTTGCCGCAGCCAGAGGGGCCAAGCAGCGTGAGGAACTCACCGTCATTGATGGTCAGGTTGAGCCCGGAAATAACATCTTTACCATCAAAACTTTTACGAATTCGTTCCAGTTGCACCAGCGGTGAACATGAACGGGATTGTGTATTCAATTTTTGCGCTGTCCCATATAGACGCTCCGGGATGCAGACCGAAGCGGGGTTTGTGTGTAACCACCTTGGTGACTCGTAATGAGGGCGGACATTCTACGGCAAACCACTGTAATCGCCAATCCTTGTCACTGATTCATAAGCTACATTTACTAACGGATACGATATAAACGGAAAATATTCTCGTTTGCGGGATAAAAGTGACCTGACGCAATATTTGCCTTTTGATGCTTATTGATAATGTTGTCACAAAAAGTGAGGGTGACTGCATGGATAAATTACTTGAGCGTTTTTTACAGTACGTTTCGCTGGATACCCAATCTAAACCGGGTGTCCGCCAGGTGCCAAGCACCGAAGGCCAGTGGAAGTTATTAAACCTGCTCAAAGAGCAGCTCGACGCCATGGGGCTGGTTAACGTCACGTTAAGCGAGAAAGGCACTGTGATGGGAACGCTGCCGGCGAATGTCTCCGGTGATATCCCGGCGATTGGCTTTATCTCCCATGTCGACACCTCTCCGGATTTTAGCGGTAAACATGTGAACCCGCAGATTGTTGAAAGCTACCGCGGCGGCGACATTGCGCTGGGGATTGGTGACGAAGTACTGTCGCCGGTGATGTTCCCGGTGCTGCACCAGCTGCTCGGTCAGACGCTCATCACCACCGACGGCAAAACGCTGCTGGGCGCCGATGACAAAGCGGGGATTGCCGAGATCATGACGGCGCTGGCGGTGCTGAAAGAGAAAAATATCCCGCACGGGGATATCCGTGTCGCCTTTACGCCGGATGAAGAGGTCGGCAAGGGGGCAAAACACTTCGACGTAGAGGCCTTTAACGCGAAGTGGGCCTACACCGTCGACGGTGGCGGCGTAGGGGAACTGGAGTTCGAGAATTTCAACGCGGCGTCCGTGACAATCAAAATCGTCGGAAACAACGTTCATCCTGGCTCCGCCAAAGGGGTCATGGTGAACGCGTTGTCGCTGGCGGCGCGTATTCATGCGGAAGTTCCGCCAGAAGAGAGCCCGGAACAGACCGACGGTTATGAAGGTTTTTATCACCTGACCAGCATTAAGGGCACCGTAGACAGTGCGCAGATGCACTACATCATTCGCGACTTTGACCGTAAAGCATTCGAAGCGCGTAAACGTAAGATGATGGAGATAGCCAAAAAGGTTGGTAAGGGCCTGCATCCGGATTGCTATATCGAGCTGATTATCGAAGACAGCTACTACAATATGCGCGAGAAAGTGATGGCGCATCCGCATATCCTCGATATCGCGCAGCAGGCAATGCGTGACTGTGATATTGAACCGCTGTTAAAACCGATTCGTGGCGGCACAGACGGTTCGCAGCTGTCGTTCATGGGGCTGCCTTGCCCGAATCTGTTTACCGGTGGCTACAACTATCACGGCAAGCACGAGTTCGTGACGCTGGAAGGTATGGAAAAAGCGGTGAAGGTGATTGTGCGAATTGCGGAGCTGACCGCGGCGCGGTAATGACAAAAAAAAGGCCGGGTCAGGCGAAGCCGCCCCCCGGCACGCTTTTCTTGTCATCCCTAAACCACCTCCTGGGGAGGTGGTGATTGTTCCTGTAAGGCTCTAGCCTGAAGAATGCCCATGTCGGAATATCTTTGCTTACTCACCACAAGTAAAAGGAGACAAACCGACATGGGGCTTTACAGGAGTTCATCACATGTATATTGGCGTTGCAAATACCACATAGTCTGGACGCCGAAGTACCGTTTCAGGATCCTGAAAGATAAGCTGGGTAAAGAACTTTACAGGACAATCTACATTCTCTGCGGAATCAAAGATTGTGAGGTTCTGGAGCTAAATGTTCAGCCAGATCATGTACATCTCGTTGTCATTGTCCCACCGAAAATTTCTATATCCACTCTGATGGGGCATCTGAAAGGCCGCAGCGCTATCAGGCTCTACAATCGTTTTCCGCACATAAGAAAGAAGCTATGGGGCAATCATTTTTGGTCCCGCGGATACTTTGTAGATACGGTGGGGGTAAATGAAGAAATAATCAGACGATATGTGCGGCATCAGGAGAAAACGGAACAGACACATGAACAGCAGATGGAATTGTTAGAGTAGTTAGTGGAAAGTGATAGTAGCCCCCCTTACAGGGGGCATTCTCAAAAGCCACCTTCTAAGAAGGTGGTCTTTTACTTACGGTTTAGTCCTCAAAGAACCAGTACCCGCTGTTCACCAGCGCGGCAAGCATCGCGAGGAAAGAGGGATCTTCCAGCGCATCGCCAAAGGTATCAGCCGTTAAGGTCAGGTGGCTGGCAATAGCCTCCAGCGCCGGACGGTGAGGGGAGTCCAGCTTCTCGCCGTTAACGAAAACATCTTCACCGATGCGCAGTACGCGCAACCCGCCCAGACGAACCAGTTTGTCGCCCTGCTGCAGTGCGTCATAAATCTCGTCGGCCTGGTATGGCGGCTCTGGCGGTGCCACATCCAGCTCATGGCGTGACTGGCTGATAAACTCACCAAACCACTGGCTGAAATGCGCCGGTTCATTGATCAAATCCAGCATCATGCCGCGAAGCTTGTCCAGTTCGGCTGGCACAATATCAGCCGGGTGCTCGCGTGCAGGCACATCCGGATCGCTGTAACGATGGCTGCCCAGTTCACGCTGCAGCACGTAGTCAGCAAAGCCGCTGATCATTTCGCGACCGCTTGGTGCGCGGAATCCGACGGAGTAGTTCAGCGAGTTTTCCAGCGAATACCCTTCGTGCGGGAACCCTGGTGGGATATAGAGAATATCACCCGGCTCCAGCTCTTCATCGATAATCCCTTCAAACGGATCGACCTGAAGCAGGTCCGGATGCGGGCAGTGCTGTTTCATCGGCACTTTGTCGCCCACGCGCCAGCGGCGGCGGCCTGTACCCTGAATGATGAACACGTCGTACTGGTCCAGATGCGGACCAACGCCCCCTCCTGGCACGGAGAAGGAGATCATCAGATCGTCCATTCGCCAGTCGGGCAGGGCGCGGAACGGACGCATTAACGCCGCAGTCGGTTCATGCCAGTGGTTAACCGCCTGAACCAGCAATGACCAGTTGTTTTCACCGAGGTGATCGTAGCTTTCGAAAGGACCGTGGCTGACCTGCCATTTCCCGTCCTGGTGGCTTACCAGGCGGCTGTCGACTTCGCTCTCCATGGCCAGGCCGGCCAGTTCGTCAGGGGAGAGGGGATCGACAAAATTGCTGAACCCGCGTTTAAGAACGACCGGGCGCTTCTGCCAGTAACGTTCAATAAATTCGGGCCAGTTAAGTGTTAAGTGATAATCCATATTTTTTTATTCCGCAGGCTCTTACTGACTCGGATTATAACGGAAGCACAGGAGCCTGGGTGCGAGATCCTCGCATTTTTCACATAACGGGTTAACTATCGTTCGATGTGGGCTGCTGGCGACCGAAAATGACCTCCATTCTGGCGCCTCCGAGTAAACTGTCTTCGGTTTCAATTTTTCCGTCGTACTGGTCGACGATTTCGCGTGCCACCGCTAACCCAACCCCCTGGCCGGGGCGTAACGTATCCGCACGCTGACCGCGGTCGAATACCACATCACGTTTATTGCGTGGGATCCCCGGGCCATCATCCTCAACGATAATATGCAATTCGTTATCCGTCTGACGCGCGGAAACTTCCACGAATTCCAGGCAATATTTACAGGCGTTATCCAGCAAATTGCCCATCACTTCCATGAAATCATTTTGTTCACCAACAAAGCTGATTTCGGGAGAGATATCGAGGCTGATATTGACCCCTTTGCGCTGGTAAACCTTGTTGAGCGCGGAGGTGAGGTTATCCAGAAGCGGTGCCACAGGATGCAGTTCGCGGCTCAATAACGCGCTGCCGGAACGCATGCTGGCACGGTGCAGATAGTAACCAATTTGCTGAGAAATACGGCTGATCTGTTCCAGCATCACCGGCTCGGCGTCATCAACGCTCAGCTTTGAGCTGCGCATCGAACGCAGGGTACTTTGCATCACCGCCAGCGGCGTTTTCAGGCTATGCGTGAGGTCGGTGAGGGTGGTGCGGTATTTATCATAGCGCTCACGTTCGCTTTTCAGCAGACGGTTGAGGTTACGCACCAGGCTTGTCAGCTCGCGGGTAGTCTCCGGGTTGAGCTTCTCACGATGATGTTCTTCCAGCTCGCGCACCTCTCTCGCCAGCGATTCGATGGGGCGTAAACTCCACCACGCGGCGAGCCACAGCAGCGGGATTACCAGCAGCAGATTCGCGGCCAGAACATAGACGAACCAGTTCCATACCATATAAGAACGTTTAAGCTCGACCGGGATGGTATCGACCACCACGATGGTTAACTGCGGCATGTTCATCGTGGCCGGGTAGAGGTTAATCGCCACGGAGTGCGTCATTTCTGTTTCGGCATCGTCTGCGCGGATCTCATTCAGCTTTTGCTGCAGGGACCGGTCCTCGCGCAGCAGCGAGCTGGTGGTGTTCAGATCGGCTTCAAGTTCGTGGAAACCATTGGTCTTAAGCCATTCCGGACGAATACTTTTAACCAGCCATGGGATATCGCGTTGTGCCCAAAGTAGTTTTCCCTTTTCGTTATAAATCAGGGCCAGCGTCGGGCTTTGCTGGTTAAGGTTTTCCGGCATTTCGACGGTGATCGTGTTGTTTTCCCATTTCGCCAGGGTATAAAACAGGTTGCTTTCACCACGCAACAGCCGAAAAGTTGTTTTATCAAAACTGACGCTGTAGCCCACCAGAGCCACCATGCCGTAGGAGAGGGATAACACCAGCACGACGGCGGCTGTTGCCAGTAAAAAGCGAACCCGCAGCGAGAGGGGCAGAATATGACGCAAGATCCCTTTCATTTAGCGTATTTCGAACAGATAACCCTGACCACGGACGGTCGTGATCACGTCCTGCGGGTACTCCGCCTGAATTTTCTTGCGCAGACGTCCCATCAACACATCAATCGTGTGGCTCTCACGCAGCTCGGCATCCGGATAAAGCTGAAGCATTAAGGAGTCTTTGCTCACCACTTTGCCGCTGTTGCGGATTAACGTTTCCATGATGGTGTATTCGAACGCGGTCAGCTTAATGACTTCATTATTGATCGAGAATTCACGACGGGAGAGATCAACCTGGAAAGGGGGAATCGAAATCACCTGGGAGGCCAGGCCGCTGTTGCGGCGTAGCAGTGCCTGCATGCGTGCCGCCACTTCTTCGATGTGAAACGGCTTGGTGACGTAATCATCCGCGCCCGCGCTGAGCACTTCAACCTTGTCCTGCCAGCCTTCACGTGCGGTCAACACCAGAACCGGAAGGGAGACATCATGGCTGCGCCAGCGACGAATCAACGACAAACCGTCTTCATCAGGCAATCCGAGATCGACGATGGCGATGTCCGGCAGGTGCTCATTGAGATAATAATCGGCTTCTTTTGCATCTTCGGCATCGTCCACCTGATGTCCCATCTCCTGAAGCTGAACCTTCAGGTGATGGCGTAGCAATGCGTTATCCTCAACAACCAGTACGCGCATCATCTTTTCTCCCTATATGAATGGTATGAATAGTTTAACGCTGATTATGTAGTTTGAAACCAGCGTCATGAAATTAAATGACTTTTTTAATGTTCCCAATCCCTTGGGGGCGTCCTGGGGGCAAAGCTGTCGGCATCTGAGTGTTCAGCATGTTGACCTGGTCCTGGTTCATATCGCCGATCCACTTTGAATAAACCTCATACACCATACGCGCATCCTCATGTCCCATCTGGCTGGCGATAAAGGAAGGGTTAGCACCGGCCATAAGTGTCCAGCATGCATACGTGTGCCGAGACTGATAAGGATTTCTCTCACGTATACCAGAAAGTTTAGTGCCCCGTTTCCATCCATACGAAATCGAATTTTTGGAAAAAAAGCTCTCATTCACTGACGATTTCTTTTCAGGAGAAAATACAAAACGCAGATTTTGTTGCTCGGTTTTGCCGATCTCCCGGTGATGAAAAATGATTTGCTGCCTCGGGTTCTTGCCGGTGTTTTCGAACTGCTCCAGCAGCGCATCATGTGCAGGCTTAAGGAGTGTGATCGTTCTGATGCCAGCATCTGTTTTCGGCGGCACAAATACCCTTTTGTTCGTCAGGCTTCTTGATACATGAATCTCACCTTTTCTCAGATCGATGTCCTCCCACGCCAGAGCACAAATCTCGCCGGGCCTCATTCCCGTATGGACGGCTACAATGATGATCAAAGCCAGTTTTCGGGGAAGGGCGGCAATCAGTGCCTGGTACTCATGAAGTAGAAGCGGATCGGGGTCTGCCTTAGATAGCTTTAGCCTGGATACGCCCTCATAAGGAGCGTGTAATATAAACTGACTTCGATTCGCAAGCTTCAGCATTTCTGATAAAACCGCCATCTGTTTATTTACTGTTGAGGGCGCGCGCCCCTTTTTAACCAGGTTTGGCATTGAAGGGTTTAATATGCAGCCGGTCAGCAGCTCTTTGCGGTAATTCAGAACATCGGCATACTGAATATCAGCCAAAGGAGTATTTTCCCCCACGACACGCTTCAGGGTGTTAATTGCAGATGTGAGTGAATGTAGCGTAGCCGCTGACACCTCCAGTGCCTTTGTATCTAAGTAGAAGTCGCTCAGTTCTCTAAATGTGGTGATCCGCTTTGTTGATGAAAATTTTTTTAGAGCCTTTGATTCAGGGAAGCGTGCCGCGTAGTTGAACTGGCCTAACTGGATTTCACTCACGATGACCGCGCGAAGGTTTCCCGCCTTCTTGATATTGCTGCTGTTAACCATCCAGCCACGGAGAACTTCGCGGCAGCGAATGCCGCGATAGGTAAACGCAATCCTGATTTTCCCGTTATGGAGTTCGACGCCGGTTGGAAAGTTCATCATGCTTCCTGAATAAATCTATTAATCAGCGGAAAGTTGTACCAGACCAAAGCGCGTTTGCTTTCTCCACCGGGTACTGCGGGTACTCGCTTAAAATGAACCCCTTCAATCCAGCATCCAAGGCGATAAGCTTTTATTTGCCTGTCATCCAGCCCCGTTTTCTCAGTTAGCTTTCCCGCCACCATCCACTCTTCATCAAAAATGATTTGCGCCATGCTTAACTCCATGACGCCGCCACGATACCGTAGCGGCAGATAGTTTATTGATTGTCAAAAATCACCGTCCAAGGCCAGGGAGGCACTAGAGATGCCTGGCGCGGGTCATTGCCGTTGCCACGTAACTACGGGGGCGGTTAACAACCTCAACCGTAATTTTTCTCCCCTGGAACTTAATGGTGTAAAAAGTCTTTTTGTCGCTGCGACCATGCTCGCCATATCTCTCAAAATGGCATTTGAGCGCGGCGGCGCATGCTGGCCCGCCGATACTGTCTCCCTTGCTGCGGTTAATCAGACGCACAGGAGCCTTCCTGATGGTTGATAACGCTGCGGGCAAGCCCGGCGGCCATAGCCGGTAATTCCTCATACTGATTGCAATATGCCGGGTTGGAACATAAGCCCTGCAGCGCAGCAATGGTCAGCTGTTGTAGGTAGGTGACAGACGAAATCGGAGCGTTTTTTTCAGGTGCTGGTTCGGGCTCGTTTTTCGACTTTGCAGTAACTGCGGGCGGATCGAGCACGACAGATTTTGGTGGTTCAGGACGGCGGTACTCTACGATCGCATCAAGCGCTACTTTCTGACGAACGCTGATATCGTCAGACCACTTTTCGAGAATCGTAGTGGCAACGTCCTGCACTTCTTCATCACTGAAATCGGGTGACAGACAAAATTCAGTCGTTGTGATGTCTACAATCAGTAGCGGGAAAAGATGCACAATGTCTTTACCCGTGGTGGTGATGAGATATTCGATTTCGTCTTTATCAACGATATTTGTGCGCCCTGACACTAGCTCGTTTAGTGCATGGGCGATTTCAATCTCGCGATCATTTAATGCTGGTGGCACTTCCTGTTTTTCACCCTCATTTGAGGGAGGGGTATTTAACAACGCATCGACAGAGAAGACTCCGCCGCCCAGGTTCTCCACCCGCGGCTGATCACTGGCTTGCTCTTCTGGTGCTGAGTTAGGGGCGAATGCATCGTTGAGTTCTTTGTCGAGTTTCGCGGCTTTGCCAGGGCAAACTACTGGTAACTCTGTTTCGCCCGGTACAGTCGGTTTGGTTTCATCATGGGAAGCGTTCTTTTTAATGATTTGTGGCATTGGAGAAGAGGACCTGCCACAGGCAATATCGACGATAAGCGGATCAGGGTTAGCATGATCTGATTCTGTCATGACGCGATTGAAGTATTCGCGATGCTTGACACGGTCTTTCCAAATGCCTTCAGGTGCTGTCTTAACCATTGCAATAATCATCGCTCGCGAAATGTCCATTCCACCGGGCGTAGAGATAACCATGCGATACCAGGCCTCGTACTCCTCATTAGTACCTGACAGGCGAATAGTTTCGGCCTGTTGGTAAAGGGAGGGGGGCACGGAGTAAATGTTGAATTCTTGCTTGCGCGCTTTAATACCCAAGGCAATCTCGTTACCCAGACTATCTTTGCTGTGCTTGAAATTACGGTCTGTAGGCGCGCCCGTGCAAAGACGCGCGCCAGAATCAGTGCGAATAATTTCCACTTTTTCACTTACAGTGCTGGAGGCCTGAGGACGCTTATCATCAGGAATGTCAATCCATTTGGCGATCTGCTTTTTAATGTCCGGCCATTGAGCAGACTCTTTTGTGTTCTCACGTAGCCACGCGAGTAACTGCTCCTGCCGTCCTGGTGCTAATGCCAGCGCGCGGGTTTCTTTCCCCAGAGCTTCTGCCAGTTCGCGGGCATAACTTGATTCATCATCATTCAGCAGATCGACGATCTGGCCGTATTGGGCCGTAGTGATGCCAGGGACCGGGCCGAACAGTGCCAGGCAAGCTGCTCGGGATGCCTGGTCGAGCCGCGCAACAGTTTTAATTTCTTCCTGTGCCTTGTTTTCCTCCCAGTCTGATTTTTCATCACTTTCTGGCTGTGGTGCCGCAGCTGGTTCACCGGCATTCACATTCCATACAGCCACGCTGTCGAAAAACTCAGGTGAGAAAACATCAAGGTCAGGGCAGGGAAGATCTTCGCGGTGCTCCCAGATTTTGACCTTAAAGTAATCATCGATATGTTCAGGCTGTTCGGCCGCCAGCTTACCGAAAATAACGGCTTCTGCGATAGCTTTTGTAGAAGCATTAACAGCAGTGGCGAGGGGTTTTAAACTCGGATGTTTTTTTAATGCTTTATCTTTCGGGAAATAAGCTCCGCCAAATACTTTTAACTCAACAGACATAAGAACCTCTATTAATATTTGAAAGATGATTTTGAATGAAACGGTTTGCGTTGGCCGCGCTTTATCATTTTTAAAACGTCTCGCCTTTCTCTTTTTTCATTGCATTGCTCGCACGAATAAATCGTGCGCTTATACGGATATATCTCCGTTTCCCTTTCATGCATTTCCGATTTTTTGTATTCATGACAACAAACAGCGCAATGACAAATGATGTCATCCATATCAGTTCAGATACTGGCGCTTGTGGTCGTAATAGGACATGCCGCAGGCGTTCTGCGCTGGAGTGAAATCCATAGACAGCAAGCTAATGTTCTTAACAGCGCAACCGGGGCAATGAAATTCGCCGAGCACATAGCCGCCATCAAGCACAACGGTTACAGGGCCAGAAGCTGGCAAATGAACCACGCCCGAAATTGCACCATTAATATTAAATGTCGCAATTTCTTTATTTACGATTGCCAGTCTCAATTCTACGGTAGTAATAGTTGCTTTCATTTTATGATCCTTAATTTAAGGTGTGAAAATTCCTGCCGTTTAAGGCATGGTTTTTAATCGTATATAATTAAATGACAGTCAGGTTATTGCGCTTTTATCGACTCTATCAACCTTCAGAGTTCAGGGTTGCCTTTTTGAGCCAGCAAATAACAAAGTTGCCGAAGTTTTATTTCAAACCAGTTAAGGCGGACTGCCTGTTGCCGTGAAGGTTGACGATTAAAGTCTGTCATAATGAATCCCTTATTAAGATTATTAACAGCCATCTACAATTTTCGATTGCCCACAACTGGAAGCACACTCCGCCAGCTAACAAACCAATCCCCATTAGTGAAAGGGTGGAATGAGCTTCCATGTTGTGCGCCTGTCTTTTCACCACATCAGGCTCGGTGGATCCTGCTATTCCCCAACAACAAGGATTCAGGTAATCTGGATATCCCCAAAAACAAAAAGAGTATTGAAAGTGATCGCTGAATTATCAGCGGCAATGGCCGCGCTTAAAGAAACCGCTGGGCTTGTGAAAGTAATTAGCTCTGCAAAGACTGATGCAGAGATAAAAGCGGCAACCTTTGAACTTCAAAGCAAATTAATCACACTTCAATCCGACTGCTTTACTCTTGGCGATGCTGTTCGCTCGCGCGACGAAGAGTTAATGCATCTCAAAGCAAAAATTGCAGAGTTCGAAGATTTTAAAGCCCAGACTGAAGGTTATGTTCTCAACAAGCTTGAATCGGGTACGCTTGTTTACACCAAGAACCAAACCGTGGGAGATACAGAGGTAGCAGTGCATCTTTGCCCAAACTGTCATTCCAAGCGTGTAATATCGATGCTTCAACCTACTGGCGACACAGCGTACGACGCTCACACAGGTAAATATTTTTACCAAAGTCGTTGTCATTGCTGCAGCTCCCTTTACTCAATGAACAGGTCTGATTACAAACCGGTAGATATGGTTTATGTCTGTTAGAGATATCCAGATTGTTAAAGAGCAAAGCGTCCTAAGGGGCGCTTTTTTGTCGCCTGTCTTTTCACCACTTCAGGCTCGGTGGTACTCTGGTCGCTCTCACACAGCCAGAAGGAAGCTTTCATGCGCGGAGTCGTCGTACATCATGAGCACCGCATTGGTTACATCGTTATCCGTGACCCAATCGGAGAATTCACGGTCGCCGAACTGCTCGGTGGTTATGACGTCGAGAAGGGACACGTAATATCCGGTAATCTCCACAGTCTTGGCGGTGAAACTTTTTACAATGAAACGGAGAATGAAGAGCTCGATGTCATTGTTCAGAATCACGGCATGTCTGAGCAGCAGTCGATTCAGATGATCCGAAATACTCGTTGATCCATTTGCGAAATAGAGCGCAACTTTTCAGCGTTCCGTTGCAGTATTCGACGGAGATAACTTGGCCTTGTGTTAAATGAGGCTTAATCTCTTCGTTGATCTGCAACCCTCGTTTGGCTGCCAACTCCAGACGCGCAATCTTTTCGAATAGAGCTTCTAACTTCTTATCCATTGGCTTTCTCCATTTCGCACTGGCGAATCATCCCAGTCTTCATATTCCCCGGGCAGCTACTTCGTGGGCATCTTGCCTGTTCGCTTTTTTTTACCCTTATCGCCGGGTAGGCGGAACGTTTACTGATTACTGCGTGTTTTGTTGGCTTAAGTTTATATGCAAATAAACATACATGTAAAGTTAATAGTAAACAGCAAGGCGTGAAAATTTGGATGTGGTTGTATTGTGAGGAAAAAAAAGACCGCAACAGGCGGTCTTTGGAGGAGTTAGTCTATCTCTAGGTCTTTCAGCATCTGAAGGATTTCTTGTTTGGACTTACCTTTCAGCCTTGCCTTGAGCTCATTGTCTATAGAGTTTACTTGGGCTCTGAGGTTTACCATGTGCTGCTCTTTTTCCCATTCAGCAAGGCTGTCGAAAAGGTCAAGCAATTCTTCATGGCGCGCATCAAACGGGCGAGGGGATTTTATCTCTTCACCCATTGGTTCTTCATCAAGATAACCAGGAGCCATGCCGTAATCTCGTTCAATACGGCGCGCAGCTCTCTCGCCGAACGACGCTTTGCCGTTGATCAGCTGTGAAAGGTAGCTCTTCTCTTTCTCCGGCAATGTTCTGCTAGAAAACCATGCCGCTAGGCGCTTACGCCTGATTTCTTTTGTGTCCATGCAGTCATTTTGATTAGTAATTTCTAAACAAGCAAAAACTTGACATTAATGTTTAGCGGTTTATAAACTTACAACTCAACACACAGGAGCAATTATGCAACTCAATGACTTTTTGAAAGCCGGTGGGCCAAGGACCCGCAAGGCCCTGGAGCAACACCTAGGGATATCGAAATCTTACCTCTCCCAACTTGCAACGGGGCGGGCTGCTATTTCGCCAAGTCGATGCATCGTTATCGAAACCTTCACCGATGGAAAGGTATCTCGATCTGATATGCGGCCAAGCGATTGGGCTGAAATTTGGCCTGATTACAAGCCAAAAAATAGCACAACAGCTCAGGAGGATACTGACTGATGGAAATCAAAAAACTGGCATATGAACTGGAGTCGTGGGCTCAGGAAAAGGGATGGAAGACAGTCACCCAGCTGATAACTCCGCATCATTTTGGCGATCTGCTTCAGCCATTGGATAACGTGACGGACCCTGACGAGTATGCGCGCCGACTGCACAACAACAAGCAGATCATTCAGCGGGCATTTCGGAAAGATACCCCGAACTACCTTAAACAGGCGCAAGCGCTGAGCTATGCCATCCGCACCGCCATTGATAACGAACTGAAGCAGAAAGACTGCATGCTCTACCGGGCTGCCAGGGTTAACAAAGAGTGTATCGAAGCCACCAACGCGGTCTTCACCGGCAAACCGCAACCGGTAATCAGGCGAGAAACCCTGGAAGCGATAGACGCGCTGGCGCAGCTGGTGGGCGTAAAGGTTCAAATCATGAACAGCCATCGGGCTGCATAACGTTCTGGAGGCAACTATGCGTACTTCTCAGGAATTAGCGAGCGCACTGGCAGAGCGCATGAAAAACGCAATGAATAACCGACCCGCTCAGGAGCCAGTGGATCGCCGCGGTGAAATCATTCCAGGGAAGCGATACCGCGACGAACGCGGGCGCATGGTGACTGTTTTACGTGCATCCCAGCTTCGCGTGTCATATCGCCGGGAGGGGCACGCCGGCGTTAGTGAAACAGGGCGCCGAGAGTTTGAAATTAAGTTCACTGAGGTGAAGTCGTGAGCGTGAAATTATCTTCCTGGGTGTGGGACGGTTGTGCCGCACAAGGTGTCAAGGGCATAAAACTGCTGGTTATGGCTCGCCTGGCCGATTTTAGCTCGGATGAGGGTGTGTGCTGGCCGTCTGTTGCCACCATTTCCCGCCAGCTTGGGGCCGGGCGAAGTACTGTGATAACTGCGATAACCCAGCTTGAGGCAGACGGATGGTTAACCCGTACCGAACGTCGAAACGGCCAGCGCAGCGGCACTAATTTATACACGCTGAATGCTGAAAAATTACGCACGGCGGCAGCATATTTTCAGAGTTCAGATTCTGAACGTTCAAAATCTGGACACCAATTAAACAAGGGGTTAGCCAACCCTGATGATTCAGATTCTGAACATTCAGGTTCTGAACGTTCAAATCCCGAACGTTCAGAAAACGCGAATAAACAGGGTTCTCAGGGTTCAGAATCTGGACACGATCCGTCAGTAACTACAGATCCATCATTAAAACAGATCTCTTCGTCCGGAAATTCTGACGAATCTCCAGACGGCGAAGATTCAGCCAAAAAAATACCGGCCGCGAAAAAATGGGGCACACCAGAAGATCATCAATGCGCAAGCTGGATATTTTCCAGGATCCGAACTCTGTATGAACAAGCAGCCGAAACCGATGGTGAAGTTGCTCGCCCCAGAGAACCAAACTGGAACGCATGGGCAAACGAGATCCGGCTGATGCGCACTATCGACGGGCGCACACACCGCCAGATTTGCGACATGTTCAGGCGAGTCCAGAGCGACCCGTTCTGGTGCCGAAACGTGCTAAGCCCAGCGAAGTTGCGTGAAAAATGGGATGACCTGGTACTGAAACTGGCACCTGTCGCTCATAGCGGAGTAATGCGCAGTTCCTTTGACGATGAATACTACAAAAACGATAATGAGGTCGCAGCCAGCGCGGGTTTTAGGGTCAGACCTGAATAAAATGAATCAGGAGAATATTTTATTTGAGATAATCAAATTATGATTAAAATTTTAGTGGCAAGAAGGCAGGTAAGCCTGCCTTTCTTACCTGATATAATGGTCTCATACACCATGAGCGTAAACCTGAACATGACATATGCATAATTAATAAAAATATTTTATGGCGTTTTACAGTAAACCTGACCTTTCTTGATTTCGCCAGGCCAGGATGTCCAGGGTTTATGAACATATTCGGCTACGACACGCTGACATTCCCTCCAGAGGATATCATCTCCATCAGTGCGAACAGTGCTAATACATGCCTGGCTTGGCCATACATCCCGGAGACGTGAATGGGTTACGGAGGTTGCTTCGATAATAGCGACACTCGGGACAATATTGACTTTAGCATTTGGGTCGATAACCCTGATGCTTGTTTCAAGATTTTCCTTGATCGTATTCCATTGTTGAACGGATACTTCATCCTGCATGACACATACCGGATAAGTAGCAACGCTGCTACATCCCACGAGAAATGTGGTTATCATGAGAGTGATGCTGGAATAAGCGTTCATCATTTTTCCAGAAACTCCTGGAGTGACTTCATGGTTTCGGATGCCACGTCGGACTGCAATTCAAGTTTATTAAGTTCCTGCATCGCTATTTCTTCAAAAAACTGAGGTTTAAGATATTCATCCATTTTCATTGAGATTACACTCAGAATATAAATCTGATCTGAGTTGTCGGTAAAACGCAGCGTTGTTCCTGTTGATTCATCGGAAACGGAAGATGAATTGGTTGAACTGTTTGCCCCTGCACCTACTGACCAGGGCCCAAAACTAAATCCTGCGTTACCAGAAGCTTTACGCCAGTCTTGAAATGAATCATACGCTTCGCTTGTCGTTTCAATTTCAATAGTTAAGCCTCTACCGATAACAGCGCTGACTGGTATAAGATTCAACGTACCCCTGGGACCCCAGAACTCTTCCTTATCGACATAATCCGTATACGTTAACAGGCCTTCGTCATACCATGCCCCACGCTGTATTTGA
The DNA here is from genome assembly GCF_049913205.1 of Enterobacter sp. R-25. NCBI lineage: Bacteria > Pseudomonadati > Pseudomonadota > Gammaproteobacteria > Enterobacterales > Enterobacteriaceae > Enterobacter > Enterobacter sp. R-25. The sequence goes on from NZ_CP183982.1 coordinate 1,822,517, forward strand.
ACCGGAATCATGCGTTTGAAAATGAATCTTAATTTTTGCGTTCCCTTTCTTAAATGATCTTCTACATGCCCACCGCTTGCACTTCCGCCACAACTGAAAAAACCATATGAGAAAGAACCACCAGCGGACCAGGAGGAGTCATAATGCTCAGAATGGAATGAACTTGATGTGATTTCTATAGTTTGTGGGGCATCCTTATTGAAGAAATCTTCCCATTTCATTCCGGGTTCAAGATTGGTTCTTAAAAAAGGTGTCCATGTATCAGGTAAGGCTAAGTCATCTTCAGACAAAGGGAGGTTTATAATTTCTCTGGCATTCATTTCACAATTGAATAGCGCGGTTGTAACTCTGGTCAAAGCCGGGTAAGCGGATTGTTTTGATTGTAGCGCTCCATACTTAGCCATCGTGTCTTTTTGAAGCAATGTTTTTTTTGGTGTGAAACCTTCAGGACAATAATTGGCATCCCATGTTTGCCTCGAAAGCCCGGGGTTGTTTCTTTTTTCCAATGCCCAGTCAGCATTCGCATCTCTGACGAAAATATTTAAGGCGCTTTGTGCTTTTGTATATATTTTTTGAAGCCTTTCAATCTCATCATAATCAACAGGGGCACTCATTCGTTTTGTCATTTCGACAAGCAGTGTTTGAAGGTATTGAATATATCCCTTCTGGACTGATTTGTTACTCTGCGTATATGCGGTCTGGTTTAAATTATGATACGCAGGTTGGTTATCACCCAAAAGCAATTTTCGGGTTAAGGCGAGTGCGGGATTGATACCAGTTATTGTAAGTGGCCGGAAGATAGTGGGAGACTGAACAATAAGTGGCGTACCAGGGGAGCCTGACATTTGTTCAAATTGCTTTGTCAGTGCGGACCATGCAGAGTCACTGGTTTCAAAAATAGACATAGCATACCTCCGAAATTACATGTGGAAATTCCTGGCTGAATGGATGAGCTTTACTACGTATACACATGACAAAGGATAACTGCTAAAAAAATAACCTCTCTAACAGGAAAGTAGTATTTTTTTGACGGAATCTAAAGGGTAATAACGCTTAGTAATTACGCGTTCAACCATTTTGTATTTGAAGTGAAGATTACATTTGTTGATGGTTCAGGAGGTGAAGATAACGTTCTGCTAAGGGACACATGGCGCATTTCCATGGCTGCATACCATACACTGATTGGTGGCCGGTTATCTGAGAGATTGTAACTGATTCCTGCGCCTTGATAGCCGATCGGTTAGACAGAACAATTTCTGCAAATTGCTCTGTCTAACCTATAAAACGTCTGGTTAGCGGAGCCTTTGATGAATCAGTGTGCAGGGAATAAAGGACCGCTCCCGTAAGGGGAAGACCAACTTAGGGATATACCCATGAAACTAAATGAATTTGTCGCCGGATTAACTGAAGATGGTTTGCTTGTTTTATGTCTGTCTGATGGCGAAATAACCGACTATTTGGTAACCAGTACTACTTTGCACACACTGATACGCCGGGAAGGCAACACACTATCGGCCCGGGCTCTTACTGCGGATGAGAGGATAATCAACATAAACTCCCTCCAGGAAGTACTCAAGGTTCTCAAGCCGTAAGGGTTGATTTATAATAATCAAACGGGCTGAACACCCACTGATTACTGCGCCAACCTGAGGAATCAAAATGGCGCAGAGCATTACCCCAAATCACCTTCACCGCACGATTACGCGCGGTGTTTCTGCTCGTGCTGGTGGTCCAGCATGAAGAAAGCAGATAGCCTCCATCTTTCGCGTGTGGCCGCAATGGGCTGCATCGTGTGCAGAAATCAGAACCTGGGCGAAACGCCTGCGGAAATCCACCACATCCGAACCGGGCAGGGCACAAGCCAGCGCGCTGAACATCGTAAATCAATTCCCCTTTGCCATATGCACCATCGCAACGGCGGTTATGGTGTGGCTATTCATGCTGGCCGTCGTGCCTGGGAAATGAAGCACGGCACCGAAGCAGAGCTGCTGGTGCAGGTTCTCTATTTGCTGGGAGAGCCTGCAGATGAATAAGCCAGTCAGTTACGGCTCAGTATGCAGCGGCATCGAGGCCGCCAGCGTGGCATGGCATTGTCTGGGCTGGCGCCCTGCATGGTTCGCTGAGATAGAAAAATTCCCCTCCGCTGTTCTGGCGTACCGATGGCCGGATGTTACCAATCTGGGCGACATGACCCAAATCGCCGCGGCAATCCGTGCCGGAAAAATTGACGCGCCCGATGTGCTGGTGGGGGGAACCCCTTGCCAGGCGTTCAGCGTTGCGGGGTTACGTAATGGACTGGCTGACGAACGCGGCCAGTTAACTTTGGCTTTTGTGGATCTGGTAAATGCTATCGATGAAAAACGAAGCGAACAGGGAAAATCACCTGTCATCGTCGTCTGGGAAAACGTACCCGGAGTATTCAGCAGCAAAGATAACGCTTTCGGATGTTTTCTTGCAGGGCTTGCCGGCGAAAGCTGCGCGCTGGAATCACCAGGGAAGCGATGGGCAAACGCTGGTTATGTGCTTGGACCAGAAAGAGCTATTGCCTGGCGAGTGCTCGACGCTCAATTTTTCGGAGTGGCCCAACGACGCAGACGTGTGTTTGTTGTCGCAACAGCTCGAGGGGATATCGATCCCGCAAAAATTCTTTTTGAGTCCAAAGGCCTGCGCCGGAATTCTCCGCCGCGCAGAGAAACGACGGAAATCGTTGCCGCCCTTACTGCGCGAGGCGTTGGAACATGTGGCGCAGACGACAACCAGGCACAAGCCGGCCATCTTCAGGCAGTAGTTGGCACAATTGCCGCTCATTCATTTACTGGCGGAGCGGGTGGTAGACCGGAAGGGGCCGCGGCTGGACATTACATCGCCGTAGGAGCTTTTCGCATGAGGGCGTTTGGCGAATACGTGAATGATGGAACAGGTTCAACATGTAAAGCCCGGGACCATAAAGACGCAACCGATTTGGCCGTTATGTCGGTGCACGGAACTCAGGACCCCGACATACTGAAAAACATAGCCCATACGCTGGGGCGCAATCATGGTCAGGAAAATGCGGTTATCGCATTCAGCTCTAAGGATAGTGGACACGATGCCTCCAGCGAAATTTCACCAACACTCCGTGCCGGCAACAGCGTACATGGAAACCAAAATGCTGGATCTCCTCCCGCAGTCGCTTACGCCTTCAAAGCTGGGCAGGGCGCAAAAGCCCATGGAATAGGTTATGCATGCGAACAGGCACCTACGCTTACCAGCGCAAATAGCGGAAGCAATCTGGCTCCTGCAATAATGCAAAATATGGCAGTTCGCCGCCTAACCCCTGTCGAATGCGAGCGCCTGCAGGGATTCACTGATAATCACACGCTGATCCCGACACAAAAACGTAAGCAGCTCACCGCTGAAGAATACGCCTACCTTCGCCACCACCGGCCGGAACTGACTGCAGAACAGGCTTTCCGCCTGGCCGCCGATGGTCCTCGCTATAAAGCGATCGGCAATTCAATGGCGGTACCGGTTATGCGCTGGATTGGTTCCCGCATACAGGAGGCGCTGCATGCCTAAATACATCATCACCCCTGTCGGAAAACCCCGCATGACACGACGTGATAAATGGAAGCAGCGGCCACCTGTGATGCGCTATCGCATGTTTTGCGATGAAGCACGTCTGCATGGCATCCGGGTGCCGGAGAACGGCGCTCATATTACGTTCGTTTTGCCGATGCCACAGAGCTGGAGTAAGAAAAAACGCGCTGCGATGGACGGCCAGCCACATATGGTAAAGCCAGACCTGGACAATCTCACTAAATCGCTACTGGATGCCTTGTTTGAGGATGATTCCCACATTTGGGACGCCCGGACATCAAAAGTATGGGGCGAAATCGGAATGATAATTATCGAGGACATAAAATGACACCACGCCAGAAACGCCAGTATTTAGAGGGGCTGGGAAAAACCGCAATGGCTCCACGCAAGAGCTGGCTGGGAAAAAGCATTCTCCTTACCGATGTGCAGTCCGGGTGGGTTAAATCGCTACTGACCGTATGGGGAGAATGTGTACGCGGTGGCACTGCCCCGGCGAAACCGTGTGGCCATTCATGCTGGAATGTCCTCAGGGGTAAGAACTGGTCCGACAAAGCGCTTGAGCGTTTTACCGTGGCGTTGAACAAGGCGAGAGAAGAAGGTTTCCGTGGTGAGGCTGCACTGAGACGCGCGCGCTTGATACTCTGGCCTGAGCCAACGGTCAGGGTAATCGACGAGGCTATGAATAGCGATGACGCTGAATTTATGGAGGACGTAGTGCTGCAGGCGTTCGATTTGAAGGATCCGGTTTATATCGTTGGACGCCAGTATTACACCACGCGCAAAAAAATCGCGGACATCACCAGAGAACTTCAGACCCTGGCGCCATGGCTGACTGATAACGAGGCCAGAAAGCGGGTGCGCTGGTGCCTGGAGATATTCAGGGCGAAGGTTTTTCTGGCAGCGCGGAATAGCCTGAGAGGTGATTCATGATCAAGCTGTTTTTAGCAAAAAGTGCTGTTATAAAGATTGCATGTTGAAAACGGACCAGAAAATCAGATAATCCATTCATGCTTGGCAGAGCTGCGCCACGATGGCAGCGATGTAAAGCGACAATTTGAAAAAACTCTAAACCCCGCCAGTCGGGGTTTTTTGTTATCCGGCGATACGACAGGGGTATTCGCGAAGGTGCACTGCACCAGTACCCCTGTCATATCGTCGATCCCACCTGATTTAATCGATCCAAAACATCATCTTTGAAGGCTGCCATCTGGTGGCCTTTTTTCATTCCCCTCAAATTTTCTGAGAGGATTCACAGCAATAAGAGGGGGCTCAATGTCCGCAGAACCAATAACTGCAACGGTAACGGCGGGCGTGGCTGCTGGCACAACCGGAATTACATTCGCCACGCTTTTTCCAGAGGCTACGCCTGCTGTTATGGTCTGCTCCCTCGCAGGGGCGGCGCTTTATATCCTCAGCTCTGAGGATCACAAAATCTGGAAGCAGATTCTTTTTGCTCTCATCTCCTTTATCGGTGGCATTTACTGTGCCGGTACTGCTTCAGAAATTATCGCCGCCCTTATCAACGCCGGACTAAATCAGCTTAGTCCGCCAGTAACAATCAAAGTATCGCCCGCGATTGGCGCACTGGCGGCATCTACTGTTTCCGTGACTATTCTGCTGCGCATTCTTGCCCGCTCAAAAACAGGCAATCTGCCCGGCGTGAAGGGGGAAGAATGACGTGGCTGCTGCAGAACTATCCGTGGCTATTGCTTCACCTTAATGCACTGGCCTGCATCATGATTTCGTTCCGCCTGATGTTCTTCCGTAAGCGCAGTATGCGTAGACGCCGAATTATGGAGCTGCTGGCGTATGGGCTAATTCTGGCCCCGGCATACACCGCCTTTCGTATCTGGCACGGTGATTATGTCCAGGTCGATTACGGAGAAATACTCATCAACGTTGTTGTCTGTGTCGCTATCTGGCGTGCGGGCGGCAATATCGCTCGTATAACTGGAGAGAGCACAACGTGAACCAAGCACAATTTCAAAAGGCGGCTGGTATAAGCGCCGGACTGGCTGCACGCTGGTTTCCACAAATAGACAAGGTAATGAAGGAATACGGCATTACCGCACCGCTCGATCAGGCCATGTTTATCGCTCAGATGGGCCATGAGTCTGGAGGATTTACCCGGCTGGTGGAGAGTCTGAATTATGCGGCTGAAAACTTAGTGCCCACATTCGGCAGGCACCGAATCACTTCCCGGCAGGCTGCCGCACTTGGCAGAACGGCAACACAACCGGCCAACCAGAAAGCGATAGCTAATCTGGTATACGGCGGTGAGTGGGGCAAAAAGAAACTGGGTAATCAGGTTGCTGGTGATGGCTGGAAATATCGCGGCCGGGGACTTAAGCAAATTACCGGTCTGAGCAACTATCGCAGCTGCGGCCAGGCGCTAAAGCTTGACCTGGTGGCGCACCCAGAATTGCTTGAGGTTGATGAGTACGCCGCCCGTTCCGCTGCGTGGTTTTATGTGTCCCGCGGTTGCCTGCTTCACTCCGGCGATGTTGAGCGCGTTACGCTGCTTATTAACGGCGGCAGTAAAGGCCTGGATAAACGCCGCGAGCTATTTAGCCTGGCGAAATCAGTGCTGGTGTGAGGTCACTATGGGATTTGAAACTTTAATAGGCATTGCTGCAGCAGTCATAGCTGCCATAGCTGGTGCTTTCGGCTTGGGCCATATCCGCGGCACCAGCAAAGCAGAAGCAAAAGCAGATCAGCAGCGCACCGAAGATAATGCAGCGGCAACGGTCGCAGCAGTAGAACGCCGGGTAGGGACAACTAAAGGAGCCAGCAATGTACAGCAGACTGTTAACCATATGTCTGGCGACGATGTTGATCGCGAGTTGCGGGATAACTGGACCCGTAAAGGTTGAGGTAGTGGACACGGCTTGCGACTGGGTTAAACCCATCTACGGCATGGCTCAAGATTGGGATGTGCTGGATAAGCAGACGAAGAAAGACATCTTGGCGCATAACAAAGCGTGGAAAATAAATTGTGAACGGTGATAAAAGGGAAGAAAGAAAGATTATTTCAAAACTAAGCCAGTGAGGTATGATTGCCAAGATTCTTTTCAAAGTAATCTCGGAGATAACATGAACCTTTGGGGCAAGGCAAAAGAACTTAACACAGCATATGCAGTTGGAGAAAAGCTGTATAAATTTGCAGTATTTATGCTAGTGTTTTCAGGCGGTTCTTTAGCAGGGTTGCTGGCTAGTTTTGATCCTTTTTTTAAAAATATGACTTTTTTTAGGTATTTTTTATTAATTATTCTTTTTGTTTTTTTGATATCCGTCATATTTTATTTTATCAACTCCTCCGCAGCAAGTTCTGCCAAGAAAAAATATTTTAACTCATTAGCAATTACTAACAGTAATGTAAATCCATTAAGTGAGACCTTCAATGACTTAATGATTAACTTAGAGGATCTGCGCTTACCGATGAGCGAGGTTCATAAAAATAAACGTTTCAAACGTTGTCACTTGGTAGGTCCAATGACTGTTGCATTAATTAGTGGAAATCTTTCCAACTCCAATCTTAATTTCTGCGAAGAAATAATAGCCTTGCCTGAGGAAGGGTATCTTTACTTACCTGGTGTAATAAAATTTTTAGATTGTACTTTTCTTGAATGTACTTTTGTTCAAGTTACTATTATGACTACTAATGGGACAGCGAAAGCAATAAAGGATATGAATCCAAATCAGAAAGTAATAGGTTTGTAAAAAAATAATTTTTCTATTTTTTAGTATTTTTGCAAATAAGCGGTTCATTGCAAATTAATTGTAGTTTTATCAAGCCCTCTATCAAATGGCCTCCTTGGAGGCCATGAAGAGAGTTATACCTACAATCTGGTGAAGTAACAATTATACCCAACAGATGATAAAGCAATGTTTAAGATCTCTTAGAGTTTTTAATAATTGCCAACGTATCTATGAATTTGGCGTGGGTGTCGATGGCTCTCAACGGCAGCATGCTCTGGGCCCGCCTAAGAAACTAATAGCTACGCTGCAATACACCAGCCCATCGGACGCGCACTTCAAAGAAAGGTTTCAGCTGCAAGCTTGGGCATACCGTTAAACTTTGATGGCTTTGCCGTACGACAAGCTCACGCCTAAAAGGACAATCAAATGCAGGTAGCTATTAATAGTGTCCCATATGCACCCGCCTGCGCAATTTCATCGCGGATCGGCATTGCAACAACGACACACCAACTCGCCGACGTTCTGAAACGAGCGCTGGAAAGCACCTGAGGCACCTGTCAGTCGGCGCGCTGGAATGATTGTTCATTTTGAGATAATGAGCCCCGATTAGGCTGGGGCTCATTAAAAATGAATCACCTTCCGCTAAGCACTGGTTGGGCTAGTTGCTGAGCTTTGTATTGTGGTGATATAGCAAAAAGGAATACAGCTAAGCCATCGACATTACCGTTAGGGTAATAGGTCGGTCCGTTTAAAGCTGATTGGAAAAGGCTAATCCGGTTTTTATAAGCGGATGAGGCATAGTACTCTTGAGCCTCTTTAAGAAGCTCATCGTCATTCTCTTCTAAGGCGCTGTTAAGCAAAGTCCAGCCGTTGTTGTTCAACAAGCTAGCATAACGTTCAGCAGTGGCCATAACAGCAGATGGAGAGACGGACAAATTAGCGCAATAGGCTAAAAATACTTCCATTGACAAGGGGCTCTTACCCGTTTCAATTTTTGCTAAAGCACTAGGAGTTTTATTGATTCTTTCGGCGAGTTGTGCTTGATGCATACTCTTTTCAAGTCGGATCTCTTTGATAATCAGTAATAGTACACTCGTGAAATTTGTTAATCTTCTTGAGGATTCATTCATGACAGCTCCCGATATATGTTAAGTTAAATCACAAGACATGTCCCTTCGGGAAGTTGTGCGTCCCAGCAAGACATTGTGATTGTATTTATACAACACAATGTCTTGCTGGGCAATATCATTTCCTAAAATCTCGTTGTCATTTATTATAAAGTGGTCGTGCTTTAAATAGATGGCTGGTGTTTTTTGAATAAAAATCATTCGGTTATGTTGTTTCTTTTGATTTTGCTTTCTAAATTTTTTCAATGGGTCCTCCGCGAAACTGATCAGCCACGGGGCGGCGCGCTCGCGGGAAACGGCTAGTTTTTCGGATCCAGGGTCATCATCATCATGTGCGCAGGTCTTTGATTTAATTAGAGGCCATTTTCGCAAGATGTCGAATCGTTCAAAAAGTGTTCACCATCATGGACCAGGAAATTGCCACTTTAAAACTCAATATCAACCAGCTGGCAGGGATAACCGGCGTACACCGTCAGACGGTTGCCGCGAGACTGAAAAATGTTGAACCTGCTCCAGGCAGCAACAGCAAGTTAAAGCTCTATCTGGTGACCGACATTCTGACCGAACTGATGATCCCTACCGTTTCGGCCAACATCGATGATATGCCCCCCTCTGACAGGCTGTCCCACTGGAAAGCAGAGAATGAGAGGCTGAAGTTCGAACAGGATATGGGGCAGTTAATACCCGCAGATGAAGTGGCGCGAGAATTCTCATTGATGGCGAAAGCCGTCGTCATGGTACTTGAAACCCTCCCGGATGTGCTCGAGCGCGACTGTGCTTTAACGCCTGCTGCGGTAGTTCGTGTGCAAAGCGTTATTGATGATCTGCGCGACCAGATGGCGGAGAGGGTGCAGGACGCTGAAAATGAGGAGGAAGAGCCTGAGGAGGACTGATGGCAAAGCGGGCATCCGCCAGGGACATTCGCCGCGATGTCTCCGGTATTTTACGAGCCCCGCGTCGTATGCCGGTGGCCGATGCGGTCAGTACTTATATGCGCGTGCCAATGGGGGCGGGAAACTCAGTTCCATGGGATCCGGAACTGGCACCCTATGTGATTGAGCCGATGAACTGCCTGGCATCGCGTGAATACGATGCGGTGGTGTTTGTGGGCCCGGCGCGAACGGGTAAAACCATCGGGCTGATTGACGGCTGGATTGTTTATAACATTGTCTGCGATCCGGCAGATATGCTTGTGATTCAGGTATCTGAGGAAAAAGCGCGTGAGCATTCCAAAAAACGCCTGGACCGTACTTTTCGCTGTAGCCCTGAAGTTAAAACCCGGCTAAGCCCAAGACGTAACGATAACAACGTCTACGACCGTACATTCCGCGCCGGTAACTATCTGAAGCTTGGCTGGCCATCCGTCAATATCATGTCGTCCTCGGACTATAAGAGTGTGGCGCTGACGGATTATGACCGCTTTCCGGAAGATATCGACGGGGAGGGGGATGCTTTTTCACTGGCATCGAAGCGTACCACGACATTCATGTCCTCCGGGATGACGCTGGTTGAGAGCTCGCCCGGGAGGGATATCAGAGACACAAAATGGCGGCGCTCCACGCCCCATGAAGCCCCTCCGACCACCGGAATTTTATCGCTCTATAACCGTGGTGACCGCCGTCGTCTTTACTGGCCATGCCCACATTGCGGCGAATATTTCCAGCCGGAAATTGACAATATGACCGGGTATCGCGACAGCAGCGATCCTGTGCTTGCCAGCGAAGCGGCGTTTCTTCAGTGCCCTGCCTGTAAAGGCAGGATCACACCGGACATGAAGCGTGCGCTGAACATGAAATGTGTCTGGCTCCGGGACGGGCAAACCATCGACAGTAAAGGCCAGGTTAGCGGTGATGGCCGTCGTTCCCGTATTGCCTCCTTCTGGATGGAAGGTCCGGCAGCTGCTTACCAGACCTGGGCGCAGCTTATTTATAAGTTCCTGACCGCCGAGCAGGAATATGAATCCACGCGCAGCGAAGAAACCCTGAAGACGGTGATCAACACCGATTTCGGCAGGCCCTATTTGCCGCGGGCCAGCATGGAGCAGCGTAAAAGTGAATTGCTTGAGCATCGTGCCGAAGAAGTCCCAAAACGCTCGGTACCGGACGGCGTGCAGTTTCTCACTGCGACCGTGGACGTGCAGGCCGGGCGCAACCGGCGCTTTGTTGTGCAGATTACGGGTTATGGAAGTATGGGTGAGCGCTGGATAGTTGACCGTTACAACATCCGGCATTCGCTGCGCTGCGACGGCAACGGGGAAAGCTTACAGGTGGATCCGGCGAGCTACCCGGAGGACTGGGATCTTTTACTCACCGACGTCTTTGATAAAACGTGGCCACTCGCAGCTGACCCGTCAAAGGGCATGCGTCTGATGTCGATGGCCGTGGACTCAGGGGGTGAAGATGGCGTGACGGATAATGCCTACAAGTTCTGGCGCAGATGTCGCCGTGAGGGGCTGGGTAAACGTATCTATCTCTTCAAGGGGGACAGCGTCAGGCGCAGCAAACTTATCCAGCGAACGTTTCCCGACAACACGGGCAGATCAACGCGCCGCGCACAGGCGACGGGTGATGTGCCTCTTTATCTTCTCCAGACCGATGCCCTTAAAGACCGGGTGAATAATGCGCTGTGGCGTGATTCACCTGGCCCTGGCTATGTGCATTTCCCCGCCTGGCTGGGCAGCTGGTTCTATGACGAACTGACGTATGAGGAACGCTCGAATGAAGGGAAATGGAGTAAGCCCGGCCGGGGCGCAAACGAAGCATTTGACCTGCTCGTTTATGCCGACGCGCTCGCCATCCTTAGTGGTTACGAAAAAATCAAATGGCCGTTTGCTCCTGAGTGGGCACGGCGGGAAACGTGGATCGAGGACACGCAGACGGAAACTGGCGAAATGCCATCCCCGCCGCCTGCGCCGAAATCAAAATCAAAACCAAAACGTGAGAAGCCCGTAACCGAGCAGGCTAATCCGTGGTCTTCGTCAGGAGGTTGGGTGTGAATCCAGCAGATATTCAAAACATGATCGACCGCTACGCTGCAGCCGAGCTGTCTGTTCTGGAGGGGAAATCAATCACTTTCAACGGGCAGCAGATGACGCTCGAAAACCTGTCGGAAATCAGAAAAGGCCGTCAGGAATGGGAGCGACGACTGGCTACGCTCAATAACAAACGCCGCGGGCGACCCGGCTACAGGCTGGCGAGGTTTGGATGAGTTTTTTAGATGATGCGATTGGCCTGTTTTCACCAGGCTGGAAAGCCTCACGCCTGCGTGCCCGCGCAGTTATTAAGGCGTATGAGGCGGTAAAGCAAACGCGTACCCACAAAGCCCAGAAGGAAAATCGTTCAGCCGATCAGCTCAGCCAGATGGGGGCGGTTTCACTGAGGCAGCAGGCGCGCTGGCTGGACAACAACCACGATCTGGTGATTGGCGTTTTCGACAAGCTGGAAGAAAGGGTGGTGGGTGCGAAGGGCATCATAGTTGAACCGCATCCGATGCTGACTAACGGGAAGATAGCTAAAAAGCTGGCCACTGATATCCGCAGAAAGTGGGGCGAATGGTCCGTAAGACCCGATGTTACAACCCAGTTTACCCGCCCCATGCTGGAGCGGCTGATGCTGCGAACGTGGCTCCGGGACGGTGAGGTATTTGCTCAGCTGGTTCGCGGTACCGGAAATGGTCTTCAGCCGATTGCTGGCGTGCCGTTCTGGCTGGAAGCGCTGGAGCCGGACTTCGTGCCGATGAACAGTGATGCCGCCACCCAGCTCAATCAGGGCGTTTTTGTCGATAACTGGGGGCGCCCGAAAAAATACCAGGTCTATAAAAGCCTGCCAGTATCCGGGCGTCAGTTCGATACCAAAGAGATAGATGCAGAAAACATGCTTCATCTCAAATTCACACGACGCCTGCACCAGACCCGCGGAACGTCTCTTTTATCAGGTGTTCTGATGCGTCTGAGCGCGCTGAAAGAGTACGAGGACTCGGAGCTTACCGCTGCCAGAATTGCTGCCGCACTCGGCATGTATATCAAAAAAGGCGATGGACAGAGCTTCGAGTCTGATTCCAGCAGCGATGACCGCGAGCTGATGATTCAGCCCGGTATGCTCTATGACGAGCTGCAGGCCGGGGAAGAAATCGGGATGATTAAATCCGATCGCCCGAACCCTAACCTCGAGTCGTTTCGTAACGGACAGCTGCGTGCCGTGTCCGCCGGCAGTCGCCTCAGCTTTTCCAGCACATCCAGAAACTACAACGGAACGTACAGTGCCCAGCGGCAGGAGCTTGTCGAGTCAACCGACGGCTATCTGATTCTTCAGGACTGGTTCATCGGTTCAGTGACCCGGCCCATGTACCGGGCCTGGCTGAAGATGGCTATTGCTGCCGGAGAAATCATGCTGCCGAGAGGCATCGATATGGACTCGCTTTATAACGCGGTTTATTCGGGGCCCGTTATGCCGTGGATTGATCCCGTTAAAGAAGCGAATGCCTGGAAAACGCAGATCCGCGGCGGTGCTGCTACTGAATCCGACTGGATACGTGCCAGCGGTCGCAACCCGGATGATGTTAAGTCACGCCGTAAAGCGGAGGTTGACGAGAACCGTGAACAGGGCCTGGTGTTTGACACCGACCCCGCCAATGATAGAGGAGGCACCAGTGCCGAAGCCAAAGAACCGGGCGCGCCACCGTCCGAAAGCCAGCGCAAAAAGTAATTCGTGGTTCCGCATGCAGGCCAGCAATAACAGCGAGGCCGACATTTTTATTTATGACGAAATCGGGTACTGGGGCGTAACGGCGAAACAGTTCGTCAATGATCTCCGGGCACTTGGGGACGTCACCCACATCAACCTTTATATCAATTCGCCCGGTGGTGATGTCTTCGACGGTATTGCTATTTATAACGCGCTGAAGCACCACGGCGCGGCGATTACCGTGCATATCGACGGTCTGGCGGCCTCCATGGCCTCGGTGATTGCGATGGTAGGCAATCCGGTCATCATGCCTGAAAACACGATGATGATGATCCATAAGCCCTGGGGGTTTGCTGGTGGTGACGCGAGCGATATGCGCGACTATGCGGATCTTCTCGACAAGGTTGAATCCGTTCTTATCCCGGCTTATGCGCAGAAAACCGGAAAATCCACCGAAGAAATTGCGGCAATGCTGGAGGACGAAACCTGGATGAACGGCAGCGAGTGCCTTGAACTGGGTTTTGCCGACCAGGTGACACCATCCCTTCAGGCTATGGCCTGTATTCATTCAAAACGTATTGAGGAATTTGAAAAAATGCCAAAAAGCATTCGCAACATGATCACCCCGCCGCGCAACACTACCCAGCGTGACCCGGTTATTACCCAGCCTCAGGCACCGCAGGCAAAAACAGACCCGGCACCGGATGAAAATGCGATCCGCGCGCAGGTGTTGGCTGAGCAGAAAGCCCGTGTTAATGCTATCGGCGGTCTCTTTGCCATGTTCGGCAATAAGCACATGGAACTGCAGAATCAGTGTGTGGCCGACCCTGATTGTTCCGTCGATAAGGCGAAAGATTTGCTGCTGGCAGAACTCGGTAAAACGGCCACGCCGTCCAATAAAACCACCCAGCCGCATATTCATGCGGGCAACGGTAACTTCGTCGCGGATGGTATTCGCCAGGCACTGATGGCGCGTGCCGGGTTCGAAGGTCAGGAGCGGGATAACGTTTATAACGGTATGACGCTGCGCGAGTATGCGCGTATGGCCCTGACAGAAAAAGGTATCGGCGTGGCCAGCTACAACCCGATGCAGATGGTTGGCCTGGCGCTGACCCACAGCACCTCTGACTTTGGCAACATTCTGCTTGATGTTGCGAACAAAGCGCTGATTCAGGGCTGGGACGAGGCGCAGGAAACCTTCGAGCAGTGGACCAAAAAAGGCCAGCTGTCGGACTTCAAAACGGCGCATCGTGTCGGTATGGGTGGTTTCCCTTCTCTGCGACAGGTTCGCGAAGGGGCGGAGTACAAGTACATCACTACCAGTGACAAAGGCGAAACCATCGCGCTTGCCACGTATGGTGAAATCTTCTCAGTAACCCGCCAGGCGATCATTAACGACGATCTGAACCAGCTTACCGACGTACCGATGAAGATGGGGCGCGCGGCGAAAGCAACGATTGGCGATCTGGTTTACGCCATTCTGACCAAAAACCCTAAACTCTCAGACGGAAAGGCGCTGTTCCATGCCGATCACAAGAACCTGAGCTCGGGCGCAATTTCCGTGGCCAGCCTGGACGAATCGCGCAAGCTGATGCGTCTGCAGAAGGAGGGGGAGCGAACCCTGAATATCCGTCCGGCCTACATGCTGGTGCCCGTCGCCCTGGAAACTCTGGCAAATCAGACCATCAAGTCGGCCAGTGTTAAAGGTGCAGACATCAATGCCGGGATCGTTAACCCTATCCAGAACTTTGCAGAAGTCATTGCCGAACCACGCCTGGATGAAGCTGATGCGAAAGCTTGGTATCTGGCTGCCGCGAAGGGCACCGACACCATCGAGGTCGCTTATCTCAACGGCGTCGACACGCCATACATCGATCAGCAGGAAGGCTTCACCACTGATGGTATCGCCACGAAAGTGCGTATTGATGCAGGTGTGGCGCCGCTGGACTATCGCGGCATGACCAAATCCTCTGGTCAGTAAAAAACAGTCCTGACAAACAGACGCCCGTAAGGGCTTTTTTTATACCTGAAACAAGCCCCGCAAGGGGCTGAATGGAGAAGTTATGGCTAAGAACTATGCGCAGGACGGGAAAACGATCCCTCTGGTAAACAGTGGTGCAACCGATGTTCACAGCGGCGAACCGGTTGTTGTTGGAAAACTTATCGCGGTGGCAATTACCGATATCCCGGCTGGCGATACCGGGGACGGTTTTTCTGAGGGTGTTTTCCTCCTGCCAAAAGTATCCGCAGATGCGGTTACTGCCGGGGCGCAGGTGTATCTGAAGGACGGCAAAATCACGATCGAAGAAACGGACGCCGTTGCCGCGGGCATCGCCTGGGAAGATGCAGGGGCAAACACCACCGTTGTTGAAGTTAAGATCAATGCCTAACCCCTTTGACCGGATGGCGGCGCGCATGGACGCGGCCACCATAAAAAAGATGGGAAAGACAGCGATCATCAATGGCAGCAGCTATGACGTTGTTCCAGCCGAGCAACTCGAGGAAATGGGGCCATTGTCTGGAACTGGTACTTCGCTGGTGGTTTTCTCTGAGCTTTACCAGCCACGCCGAAACGACAGCGTCGACTACGACGGTAAGAACCTGACCGTTACCCGCTATGACATGTTCAACGGAAAACCCCGCATCCATCTCGAATGAGGAGGCGCTATGTCTGTGAAAGGACTGGAAAGGGCTATTCAGAACCTGAACAGCCTCAGCCGGTTAATCGTTCCTGAGGCAACCGCAAAAGCACTAAACCGGGTGGCCAGCAGAACGATAAGCCAGGGGAGCAAAGCTGTAGCGAAAGAAGCAACAGTTGATGATAACCGGAAAAAGGGGCTTCCGGTTCGTCTGGTCCGCCAGCGTTCCCGTTTGCGCAAGGCCCGTCACGATCGCCCGGTCGCGTCGATAAAAATCAACCGCGGTAATCTTCCTGCGATAAAGCTCGGCACGGCGCGCGTCCGGCTCTCGCGTAAAAAAGGGGCCAGAAACGGAGCGGGCAGCGTCCTTAAAATCGGGCCCTATACCTTTCGTAACGCTTTTATCCAACAGCTCTCGAACGGGCGCTGGCAGGTCATGCGGCGCGTAGGTCAGGCCCGTTATCCGATTGATGTGGTCAAAGTTCCTCTTGAGACACCGCTCACCGTGGCCTTCACCGCTATTTCAAAGCGCCTTATTGAAAGCGATATGCCCAAAGAACTTTCCGCAGCCCTGAAAAACCAACTGAGGATCCACCTGAAGCGATGAACAGACACAGCGCAATTCGTGCAGCCATTCTGGCAAAACTGAAAGCCGAGATCACCGACACGGTCACCTGGTTTGACGGGCGCCCTGTTTTTCTTGAAGAGCAGGATCTCCCTGCCGTGGCTGTATACCTTTCTGACGCGGAGTACACCGGCGATTCGCTTGACGAAGATTCGTGGCAGGCGGTTGTTCACATCGAGGTATTTCTTAAAGCCTCCAGCCCCGACAGCGCGCTTGATTCCTGGATGGAAGAGAAAGTGTATCCGGCAATGGCCTTCATCCCGGGCCTGACCGAACTGGTCGAGACGTTCACCCCGCAGGGTTATGACTATCAGCGGGATGATGAAATGGCCACCTGGGGTTCAGTCGATTTCACGTACTTAATCACCTATTCAATTTAAGAGGTACTTATGCCTACTCCAAACCCGCTGGCCCCCGTGAAAGGTGCCGGTACCACCCTCTGGCTTTACACCGGAACGGGCAACGCTTTCGCTAACCCACTCTCGGATATCGACTGGAACCGCCTGGCGAAAATTAAAGAGCTGACGCCGGGCGAAATGACCGCCGAATCGTATGACGACACTTACCTCGACGACGAGGATGCCGACTGGAACGCGACGGCCCAGGGGGCAAAATCTGCTGGCGATACCTCGTTCACCCTCGCCTGGAAGCCGGGCGAAGAAGGGCAAAAAGACCTTGTCGCATGGTTTATTGATGGCTCAGTACGCTATTACAAAATCAAATACCCGAACGGTACCGTCGACGTTTTCCGCGGCTGGTGCAGCAGCCTGGGTAAAGCCATTCCGGCAAAAGAAGTCATTACCCGTACAGCGAAAATCACCAATACCGGCAAGCCGGAACTGGCAGAAGAAAGCGGGACCCCGAATATCGCCGTGACCGGCGTTACGCTCGATAAAGCCACGGCAAGCGTGGCCGTCGGCGCAACCACAACGCTCAATGTGACGGTTAACCCTGCCAGCGCCTCAGATACCTCGTTCCGCGTGGCAACCTCCGACGGGGCAAAAGCAACGGTCACCGTTAGCGGCAACGCGATCACCGTCACCGGCGTGGCGGCAGGCACCGCTGACGTTATTGTTATGACCAGCGACGGTAATTTCGTTGCGGTCTGCAAAGTCACCGTAACTGCAGCGTAAGGAAGGACGCATGTTTCTGAAAAAAGAGAAGTTCACCTGGCAAACAGAATCCCTGACCATCTTCGAGCTGTCGGCGCTGCAGCGTATTGAGTACATCACGTTTATGGCCGCAGAGGAAAAGGCCGTCAGCGCTGACAGCGACGGCATCAGCGATCAGGAAATGACGGCCAGGCTGATAGGCTCAAATATTCGCTGCGGTGCGCGTTTGATCGCGATGTCTTTGTGGCATAACGATCCGGCTGGCACGGATGTGGAAACGCTTTATCAGCAGGTGCTTAGCGGCTGGCCGCCAGAGGCGATCGGTAAAGCAGAAATGGAAATAAAGCTGCTCTCCGGCATGCTCGTTCCGGTTGAGGATGACAACGTTGCCGATCCGGATGCCTCAGCGGAGGCCGAAAGCGCTGAACCCGTTACGGCGGAAAAGCCCTTGCCAGCGAGCTGAAGTTTGTCCTGAATCTGGCGCGCGAGTTCGGGCGACCCGACTGGCGCGCCATGCTGGCTGGAATGACTTCCAGTGAGCTGGGCGACTGGCACCAGTTCTACCGGGAGCATTATTTTCAGGACGCGCAGCTCGATGCGCATTTCTCAGAGCTGCTTTATTCCATCTCCACTCTTTTCTTCCGCGACCCGGAACTTACCCCCGCACATTTCAGCCTGCTTTCTCCTTCCGGTGTCGTCATCAGCGATGACGAACCGGATGATGATGCGCTGATGGCCGCAGCTGAGGGGATAACAGGAGGTATCCGATATGGCCCAGCAGATTAGCGATCTGGTCATCAACCTTGACGTCGACAGCGCCACGTTTAGTGAGCAGGTTGCCCGCATAAAGGGGCAGCTAACCGGGATGGCTGAGGACTCTGAAAAAGCCCAGACGCGAATGCAGCGTGCAGCGGACCGTCAGAGCGCGGCATTAAAGAGCGTGGGCGACGCTGGTGCGGCGGCTGCCGCAGATATGAAAGCCCGACAGTCTGCTGCAACGGAAGGGCTGACCAAAGACTGGCAGAACGTTTCTAAGTCCGTTGATGAAACTCACCGCCGCGTGACCGAGCTTAATCAGCGTATGCGGGAAAATGACGGACAGGCCGCAGCGCTTGCCCGCCGGCAGGATGAACTGGCGGCATCCTTTTTCCGCCAGATTGACGGCGTTCGCCAGCTCAATGGTGAAACGCAGTCGCTTGCGAACGTGCAGGCGCGCTTTCGTGCGGCAAGGGCACAGGGCAATATCACTCAGCAGGATTATCTCGCCCTGATTTCCCGCACCACGGCCAGGCAAAAAGAGCTGCAGATCGTGGAGGAAAAATCGGCCGCCGCGCGTACCCGATTCCTCAGTCAGCTGAAGCAACAGGTCGCAGAGCAAAAACTCTCCGGTACCGAGTTGCTGCGCATGAAGGCGGCGCAGGTTGGTGCAAGCGATGCGGCTGAGGTCTATATCCGCAAGCTCGAGGCTGCCAAAGTGGCCACGCACGGTCTGGGCCTGCAAAGTGCCGCAGCGCGGCAGGAACTGGGGATACTGATCGGCGAAGTTATGCGCGGTAACTTCGGCGCGCTTCGCGGCTCCGGGATTACGCTGGCTAACCGGGCGGGGTGGATTGACCAGCTGCTGTCGCTGCGCGGGCTTGGGATCGCCGGCATGGTTGGTGGTATTGCCGCGGCGGTTTACGGGCTGGGTAAGGCCTGGTATGACGGCAGCAAAGAGTCCGAGGAATTTAACAGGCAGCTGATCCTGACCGGGAATTACGCCGGGAAAACGTCCGGACAGCTACAGGCACTGGCGCGCTCGCTGGCAGGTAATGGCATTACACAGCATGCTGCTGCAGGTGTGCTGGCGCAGGTTGTCGGAAGTGGTGCGTTTAGCGGTAATGATGTCAGCATGGTGAGCAATGTTGCTGCCAGGCTGCAGCAGGCCACCGGGCAGGCCGTCGACGAAACCATCAACCAGTTTAAACGCCTGAAGGATGATCCGGTTAATGCAGTCACAACGCTCAACGATTCGCTGCATTTTCTGACGGCCACGCAGTATGAACAGATTGCCTCTGCTCAGGCGATGGGAGATACGCAGAAAGCATCAGAGCTTGCCATGCGTGCGTATTCTGATGCGGTCATTCAGCGGGCCGGGGCGATTGAGGAAAATCTTGGCTCCCTCGAAAAAGCCTGGAACTGGGTGAAGAATGCGGCCTCAGGCGCGTGGGATGCGATGCTGGGCATAGGGCGTAATCCTGACACCGCGATGAAGCGCCAGGACTCTTTTGCTGAATGGCAGGCAGCAGAGAAAGAGTACCGTGCACTGTCCGGCAATCTCAAGGTTGATCCGGACTATGCCGGTAACAACGTTCTGCAAAAGGCAGATGCGGAAAGGCTGAGAAACGCGCGCCAGCAGGTAGAGCTTAAGAAGCAGGCTTACGATCTTGCCGATAAGCAATATGCCCAGGAAGGGCTGGCAGCTGCCAGGGAAAAAATGCGGACGGAACAGCAGACACAGGCCGTCCGGACCCAGCAGCAATTTAATCAGATGGTTGAATTCGGGGCGACGGCGGCAGAAAAACGTGCCCTTGCGGAGAAAAAACTCAATCAGCTTATTGCTAAAAACCGCCAGGATGCGAAAGACGGCATCGCCACGTTGTGGACTGAAAAGGACATAGCGGCAGCACGCGCCGGTATTGAAAAGCAGTGGAAGGATCCCAAAACGCCGAAAGGCAAAAGCTATTCAACGCCAGCCGGGGACAAAGCTGAAGAAAAAGCGCAGGCTGAACTTCTCACCCTTCAGGCCCAGCTTAAAACGCTCGAGCAGCATACCAGCGTAAACGACGTCATAAGCAAACAGCGTCAGGATCTCTGGCAGACTGAAAATCAGTTCACCGTTCTGCAGGAAGCCGCGGGGCGTCGTCAGTTTACGGTGCGGGAAAAATCCCTGCTGGCGCACAAGGAAGAAACGCTCGAGTACAAGCGGCAGCTGGCCGACCTGGGCGATAAGGTTGCCAGGCAGCAAAAGCTCAACCAGCTGGCCGATCAGGCCGTGAAGTTTGAGCAGCAGCAAAAAGCCGCCAGGGCGGGCCTGCAGGCTCAGTCTGAGGGGGTATCCACCCGGGAAGCAGGGCGACAAACTACGCTGCAGCGCCTCAGCGAAAGCTATTCGTACAACCCTCAGGCGCAGCAAAAGGTTCTCGAAGAGCAAAGGGCGACGTTCGAGGCTGAAGATGCCCTGCGCGCAAACTGGCTGGCCGGTGCGAAACAGGGCTGGGCCGAATATCAGGATTCAGCGACAAACGTTTTCAGCTCCGTTCAGCAGATTTCGCAGGCAACGTTCAGCGGGCTGGCGGGCCAGCTTACCAGCCTGACGACAACCGGGAAGGCGAGTTTCCGGGACTTCACCAGCTCGATCCTTAAAATGATTGTGTCCGTTATCAACCAGCTGCTGGTGGCTTACACCATCCAGAGTGCAATGGGCTGGGTTAGCGGCGGGGCAAAAACCTCCTCTGCAGGTCAGTCATTCGCGGTCCCGTCTTTCCGGCCCAAGCTCTACGACGTGGGTGGTTACACAGGAGATGGCGGCAAGTATGAGCCTGCCGGTCTTGTGCACAGGGGAGAGTTCGTCTTCAACAAAGAGTCAACCAGCCGTCTTGGCGTGAGCAACCTTTATCGCCTGATGCGCGGGTACGCCACGGGGGGACTGGTCGGTGGCGGGAGCATAGCCGGGCCTGGCATGGGCGGTATCAGTGTTTATGCCCCAGTGAGCATCAGCCAGCAGGGGAGTGACGGGAGCATAAATCAGGCGAACGCCACGGGGACGGCGAAACAGCTGCAGGCGATTGTTCAGCAGACAATCACCGAGCGACTGAAAAAAGAAATGTCCGCAGGCGGCGTGCTTTATTCGAGGAGGACACTGTGACGGACACATTTACCTGGCGCACGCGCAAAACCGCGCAGGGCACTGAAACAGCCCGAACGCTGCAGGCCCAGTTCGGGGATGGCTACAAACAGATAGCAGGGATGGGGATCAACGACAAACAGGAAACGTGGAATCTGGACTGGACTGGAACCAGACAGGAGGCGGCTGCGCTGCGCGCTTTTCTGATGTCTCACGTTACTAAATCGTTCTGGTGGACCACGCCATGGGGTGAAAAAAAGCTGTTCAGAATGAAGGCCGATTCGTTCAGCGTTTCATTCCCTACCGGGAAAAAAGCCACGGTGGCCTTCACTTTTGAACAGGCGTTCGCGCCCTGATTTTCTCGAAAAACACTGAAAGCTGCCTCTGGGCGGCTTTTTTTTATGGGGGGAGTATGAGTTTTACGGCAGACATACAACAGCTTGAGCCCGGCAGCGTTATTCAGCTGATTGAGATCGACGGCACTGAATTCGGTATGGATCAGGTGCTGCGTTTTCATGCGCACAATATTCAGGAAGAGGGGTGGGCAGCCTTCGCCGCAGAAAATCTGCCCGCCATTATCTGGCAGGGAAACCAGTACGATCCCCATCCCTACGAACTTAAGGGGATGGAGTTATCGAGTACAGGTTCCCAGCCAACGCCCACGCTGTCCGTCGGGAACGTCGGAAACTATGTCACCGCGCTGTGTCTTGAATATGACGATATGGTCAGGGCTAAGGTCAAAATCCATACCACGCTTTCGAAGTATCTCGATGCCGCCAACTGGAAAAACGGTAATCCGGGTGCCAGCCCGGCCGATGAGCGCGTACAGCTCTTTTACGTCAATGCTAAAACCGCAGAGACGCGGGTACAGGTTGATTTCGAGCTGTGTTCTCCTTTCGATATTCAGAGCCTGCAGCTGCCGACACGGCAGATTACGCCTGTCTGCACCTGGTGTATGCGGGGCTGGTACCGAAGCGGGACCGGATGCGATTACAACGGCACGAAATACTTTACCAAAGACGGTACACCGACCGATGACCCGTCGAAAGATGTTTGTGGCGGCCGCCGGCAGGATTGTCAGGATCGTCACGGCCCGGACGCGCCGCTGCCGTTCGGCGGTTTTCCGGCTGCAAACCTGCAGGGGAAATAAAAATGCGTGAAAAATTGCTGGATGCTATCCGTCAGCACGTCGCTGCTGAATACCCCAAAGAAGCCTGCGGCCTGATTGTTCAGTCAGGCCAGCAACAAATCTTTATTCCCTGCCGCAACATTGCCGATAAACCCGAGGAGACATTCACGCTCTCCCCGGAAGACCAGCTCGCTGCCCGCGCGCGCGGTGAGATCATCATGCTCATTCATTCCCATCCGGATGTGGTCCGTCTGGTGCCCTCAGAGCTGGACCGGATCCAGTGCGACTGGTCGGGGATTGAGTGGGGGATCATGTCCTGGCCGGACGGGGATTTTTGTACGATTTCCCCGCGTGAAGACCGGGATTATGCCGGGCGGCAGTGGGTGCTGGGTTACGCCGACTGCTGGTCGCTTATCCGTGAATTTTATCTGCGCGAATACGGCATTGTTCTCGGCAATTATTCAGTACCTTACGAATGGTGGGAAAGCGGCGAGGAGCGGCTCTACGACGACAACTGGGAGCGTGAGGGATTTGTTGAGGTTGCCGCTGGTGCAATGCAGCCAGGGGACATCATCATGATGAGTGTGCAGGCATCCGTGACCAATCACGCCGCGGTATATGTGGGTGACAACAACATTCTCCATCATCTGTTCGGGCACCTTTCTTCGCGAACGCCTTATGGAAAATATTATCGCGACAGAACGGTCCGGGTGGTCAGGCATAAGGACAGAATGCATGGTTAAGACGCTTATTCTTGAAGGGAAAATGGCTAAAAAATTCGGTAAACGCGTTCAGTTTGATGTTGCCGACCTGCGCGAGATGCTCAGGGCCATGTGTTCACAGGTTCCCGGATTCAAAAAATATATGTCTGAAGCTCATATGAAGGGGATCCGTTTCGCCTTTTTTAACGGTGACAACAATATCGGGCTGGAAGAGTTTGATATGACCCGCGGTGGAAGCTTGTACCGGATCGTGCCCGTTTATGAGGGGGCCAAAAGTTCGGGCGTCCTCCAGATAGTTGTCGGTGCCGTTGCGCTGGTCGCTGCATTCTTTACCGCCGGTGCGAGTATGGCAGCCTGGGGGGCGGCGATGAGTGCAACAGCCATCAGCGCCACGTCAATTTTGACCGGGGTCGGGGTGTCCATGATGCTGGGCGGCGTTGTCCAGATGCTCACGCCCCAGCCATCCTTCGGCGCGGGTAAATCCTCCAGCACGGACAACACGCCTAACTACGCCTTCGGGGCGCCGGTTAATACCGTCGCTATGGGGCATCCTGTCCCCCTGGCCTACGGTCTGACTGAGGCAGGGGGAGCGATAGTCAGCGCCGGTATGTACTCGAGCGATCAGCAGTAGGCCAGTGGCCACTAACTTAAAGGTGCTTCGGCACCTTTTTTTATGGGTGAAAAAATGCAGCTTCTTAAACAAGAAACCATCCTGCGGGGTGCCAAAGGGGGAGGTGGCAGTTCACATACTCCGGTTGAGCAGCCTGACGATCTGCTGTCGGTCGCAAAATTAAAAATGCTCATTGCCGTTTCTGAGGGGGAAATACAGGGCGACCTGACCGCTCAGAACATTTTTCTCAACGATACGCCGCTGGCAAACGACAGCGGGGAATACAACTTCAGCGGCGTGAAATGGGAGTTCCGCAAGGGCACACAGGACCAGACCTATATTGCCGGGATGCCCCAGGTCGATAACGAGCTGGCGGTTGGCACAACTGTCACCACCACCGCGCCCTGGACACGCCAGTTTACCAACCTTTCCCTGGATGCCATCCGCATCAAGCTCAGCCTTCCGGTCCAGTATCTCTATAAAGATAACGGCGATATGGTGGGCACGGTCACCGAGTATGCGATCGATTTATCAACGGACGGCGGCGCCTGGAAAACGGTTGTAAACGGCAAGTTTGACGGAAAGACCACGACGGAATATCAGCGTGACCACCGTATCGATCTGCCAAAATCCACGTCCGGCTGGTCTGTCAGGGTCAGGCGTATTACGGCTGATGCCAGCGGATCAAATTCGAAACTGGTTAACGCCTTCAAGGTGTTTTCGTATGCGGAAGTCATCGACAGCAAGCTTCGTTATCCTTTAACAGCGCTCCTGTATGTCGAAGTGGACAGCAGCCAATTTAACGGCAGCGCGCCGAAAGTGACCTGTAAGATAAAAGGCAAGCTGATTAAGGTTCCGGATAATTACGATCCGAAAACCCGAACCTATTCTGGTTCATGGTCCGGCGGGTTCAAAATGGCATGGTCCAATAACCCTGCCTGGATCTTTTACGATCTGGTTCTGGATGAAATTTACGGCATGGGCACGCGCGTGGATGCGTCCATGGTGGATAAGTGGGCGCTGTATTCAATCGCCCAGTACTGTGACGAAATGGTTTCCGACGGGGCCGGTGGCACCGAACCGCGTTTCACCTGCAACGTTTTCATTCAGAGCCAGGAGGACGCCTGGCAGGTACTTAACGATCTCGCCGCGGTATTTCGTGGAATAACGTTCTGGGGCAACGATCAGATTTATGTCCAGGCAGACGTCCCGCAGGACGATGTTGACTGGGTTTATAACGTCTCAAACGTTATCGATGGGCTGTTTACTTATGCGGGCGGCTCATACAAGAATCGCTACAGCTCCTGCCTGGTGTCCTGGTCCGATCCGCAGAACCATTACAGCGATACCGTTGAGGGGGTTTACGATTCGGCACTTGTAGAACGTTACGACGTCCGGCAGACGTCCCTGACCGCAATCGGCTGCACCTCGCAAAGTGAAGCGCACCGACGCGGTCGCTGGGTATTGCTCTCCAATGCCAAAGACGGGACCGTATCGTTTGGCGTGGGGCTGGACGGTTATATCCCTTTGCCCGCTGAAATTATCGGTGTCGCCGATCCTTTCCGCTCTGGTAAGGAGAACGGGGGCCGCATAAGCGCGGCCAACGGCCGCCAGATTACCCTCGATCGAGAAATAGACTACGCGGCGAAAGACCGGCTGGTGGTTAACCTTCCCGACGGAAAAGCCCAGACGCGGACAATCAGCGCGGTGAGCGCCGATAAAAAAACGGTGACGGTGGCTACGGCATTCAGTCAGGTTCCTGTGGCGGGCGCTGTCTGGGCGATAGACAGTGACAACCTCGCAATACAGTACTTCAGGGTCACCTCAATCGCGGCTAACGACGACAGCACAGGCGGTTTCACTATTACGGCCGTTCAGCACGATCCAAACAAATATCGTTACATCGATGACGGCGTTCGGGTCGAGTCTCCCCCGATCACCGTCACGCCGATAAGCGTCCTGTCTGCTCCGAAGAATATCGTGGTGACTGAGAGCGATCATGTGTCTCAGGGGCTGACTGTAGCAAGCCTGGACGTGTCATGGGATAAGGTAGAGGGCGCAATCCGGTATGTTGCCCAGTGGCGTAAGGACAACGGGGACTGGATAAACGTTCCGGTTACCAGCGCGCAGGGTTTCTCGGTTCAGGGCATTTATTCGGGCAGCTATGACGTGCGCGTACGGGCGCTGAATGCGCAGGATACGTCGTCACCATGGGGATACGGTGAAACAACTTATCTCTCCGGTAAAACGGGAAAACCGGGTACTCCGCTCAACTTCCTGGCGACCGAAGATGTGGTCTGGCATATCGACCTGACCTGGAAATTTCCGGATGGCTCAGGCGACACGGCCTATACAGAGATTCAGCGCGCCACAACTGCCGACTACGCCAATCCTGAACTGCTGGTCCTGGTGCCGTACCCGGCTGCAGATTATCAGCATGGCCCCATGCCGGCCGGCGTTCGCCAGTGGTACCGCGCGCGCCTGATTGACCGTATCGGCAACGCCGGGGACTGGACCGACTGGGTCATGGGCACGTCCTCGATAGATGTCAGCGAAATAACCAATGACATTCTGGAGGATATGAAAGAGTCGGAAACGTTCAAGGACCTAATCGAGAACGCGGTGGACAGCAATGAAAAAATTGCTGGCATGGCTGACGACATCAAACAGGCCAATGATGAACTTGAGCAGCATGCGAAGGATATCGCCAAAAACGCCCAGGACGTCGGGAAGGTTCAGAGCAGCGTTAATGAGCTCTCCAGCACGGTCGGAGATGTATCGTCTTCTCTCTCGGAGCTTGAGCAGACCGTGGCGACGGCTGATACCGCGCTGGGCCAGCGCATAGATAACATCAGTGTATCCATGGACGGCATGACGGGCGGGGTGAAAAACTCGGCAATCGCTATTATCCAGAACGGGCTGGCGCAGGTCGCCACACGCAAAAGGCTATCCGCAACGGTCGCCGGTAACAGCGCGCAGCTGGACCGCATTGATGAGGTGATCGTTAACGAGAAGGAGGCAACGGCGCGTGCTCTGCTTAGTCTGCAGACGGACGTCAACGGCAACAAAGCATCCATTAATAGCCTGAATCAGACGTTTTCGGATTACCAGCAGGCTATGGCCACGCAGGTAAACAGCATCACGGCGACCGTCAATGGACACACTTCTGCGATCACCACCAACGCTGAGGCCATTGCGAACGTTAACGGCGACCTGAAAGCTATGTACAGCATCAAAGTCGGGTTATCCAGTAACGGTCAGTATTACGTAGCAGGGATGGGGATTGGGGTTGAGAATACCCCTGGTGGCATGCAGTCGCAGGTTGTTTTTCTGGCTGACCGTTTTGCTGTGACCCAGTACGCCGGAGCCACGGTTACGCTTCCGTTTGTTATTCAGAACGGGCAGACCATCATCCGGGAAACGCTCATTGGTGACGGGACAATCGGCAACCTCAAACTCGGCAACTACATCCAGTCGACAACCTGGGATGGAACCGGAAACGTTGGCTGGCACATAAACAAATCCGGTTATGCCGTGTTCAATAATGTCACCGTGCGTGGAACGGTTTACGCCACGAACGGGGAGTTTACCGGGAAAGTGACGGCAACCAGTGGTTCATTCAGGGGGACAGTGGAGGCTGAGAATTTTGTCGGTGATGTGGTTAACGCAGGTGTCGGTCTGGATAAATCCAAATCCGGCTCAGGAGGTGTAACGACCAATCTGACTTATACGGATACAACCGGAACCAGCAAGCCCAAGACAGTAATTGTATCAGCGGTTGTATTGATATATGGCGTATCTGGCGACGATGCCACTGCGCGGATATCAGTGACCATCGACGGAACCACAAAGGATTATCAGTGGGTAACCTGTTCAACCCGAAATACAACCAACGCTGTCGCGGTCCCGGTGATTTTTGCGAAAAGCGGTATTACGAAACAGGTAGTGACTGCATCAATAAGCGTAAATGATATGTCGGGAGGAACTAACGCATCGAAGAAAGAGATTCTATCGCCGGTGTTGCAGATTGCACGTGGTTCAGGTTCATTTTCCTCGTCATAAAAATAAAGCCCCTGATGGGGCTTTATTTATTTTACTTGAATGGTGCTTTAATTTTTTGGGCCGGGAGTTCTCTGTCTTTGTAAGAGACGCCACTAGTACATGGCTTTACGTGTGAGACATTATCGTAAGACGTGACAGTGGATGTATTCGCGTTAACACAGGCGTCAATCTGGCGTTTCTGTGCTGTTCCACCATCGCCATAACCAGGATTGGATGTGTGTCCCGCATCTGAAGCTACAGACAGTGATGATATTGACATTAACGTCACGCCTATAAGCATCGATAAATAGTTCTTTTTCATTTTTACATTCCATTAATTAGTAGAATGCACATATTCACAAATAAACATTAATTATTCAGATCGTTTGTGCGAATCAATATTTAGTTATTGATCGTTTATAGCGATCAATTAATTAAGAGGTACCTATGCTTTATAATACTGGCACTATCGCTATTAACGGAAATACCGCAACCGGCACTGGCACAAACTGGACGGCACCGGCCAGCCAGGTTCGCGCTGGCCAGACGATTATCGTCATGTCTAACCCGGTCCAGCTGTTCCAGATTTCATCAGTGAACAGCGCCACGTCAATGACAGTTACGCCAGCTGCTTCCCCGGCATTGAGCGGCCAGAAGTACGGCATTCTGGTATCAGACAATATCTCTGTCGATGGCCTGGCGCAGGCGATGTCACAGCTCATCAACGACTATGACGAGAACATCGGTGCGTGGGAGACGTTCGCCACCACATCGGCAAATCAGAACATCACCGTAACCATCAACGGTACCGCCGTAACGATCCCCGGCATCGGTAAACTGGCGCAGAAAGGGAGCAACGGTGCGCTTGCTATTGCTGATGGCGGCACCGGAGCAACGAAGGCGGAAGACGCTCGCACAAACCTCGGTTTGGGAGATAGCGTCACAGCCAACTTCGGAAGCCTCGAAATTGGAGCGAAAAAAGCCTCTTCAGCAAGCTTTATTGATTTCCATTTTTTGGGCACGAATGACTATGACGCTCGCATTCTGTGTGGTGGTAATTCTACTGGTGCTATTGGCAAGGGAGACTTTACATTTTACGCCGGGAAATACGTGTTTATCGGTGATAGTTTCGAGTTTCGTAACCCCATCAACTGCCAGAACGGCATCTCCGCTGATGGCTCAATCAGAGCAACCACAGCATCAAACATTTGGGCTTCCAGCGATACTCAAAACGCCCATGTGTGGTTTTATGGAGCCAGTGGGAATGCATCGCGCGGGGTAATCTATGCTGGCAGGGATGGCTCTATGCGAATCAGGCCGGACAATAATGATAATGGCGGGGTGAATGGCTATAGCTTCGCATTTGGAGCTGATGGCAGATTTACCTGTGTCACGATGAACCAGACCTCAGATGAGCGAGTGAAATTCGATAAAGAGTCCGTCAGTGAGGCTCTGGAGAAGATTTGTTCCCTGACGGGCTACACATTCGGCATTCAGCTCACTGAATCAGAGTCGGTACGTAGCGCAGGCATCATCGCCCAGGAACTGGAGCAGGTTCTGCCGGTTGCGGTGAGTTCTGGCGGCACCGGCACAACTCCGGAAGGCAAAGAGATTAATGACCTCAAAACCGTAGACTACAGCGCAATGAGCGCCCTATACGTTGAGGCAATCAAAGAATTAACTAACCGGTTAAAAAATGTTGAGAGCGAACTTGCTGCGCTACGGGACCGCTCAAATGCTTAATTTTCTGTCTTATCTTCTAAAGCCCTTACGCGGATTATCAGGGCTTTTATAGCGGCCAGCGCATCGAGCAACAGGGGCGTCTGGTCAAGGTGTAATATGCCGCCAATTTCTTTGACATATTCAGGATCGATTGTCTCAATTTGCTGTGATATCACTCCGCGACGCGGGGTTTGCGTTTCATCATCTTTGAAGGTGAAGTGTTTGAACTCCATCCGTGAAATGTTGCCCAGCGCCTCTTCTGGATCGAGGTCGTAACCAATATTTTTCATAAATTTGTCAGAAACTGCAGACGTCATTATCTCCTTCCATGGGCTCCATGCATCAGTGTTGTAACCCCTGAAAAAAAACCTTCCCGCATCAGTTTTGCTGGCATACGGCAAGCAGAACTGCGTCAAGGCTGCATCAGAAATACGAACATAATTTTGAACATACCCATACCAATTGGTGATTGGCCCTGAAGTTGATTTCGCCATATCTAACAACAAACGATAAGTACCGGGCTCAGTTAAGCTATTGAAGTTTGTCCCCTCAGGAGCAACTGCCATATCTGTTTTAAAGGCCCTGGCATCACCAGTTGGCAACCCGAATGCCCCCACCTGCATGACATTCCCGGCTGCTGTTCCTGCATCCAGCGTGGCGCTACTTCCTAAACCGACGTTTTATAGATTGCTCTTGAGCGGCCTGGCCGATAACTTCACCTGATTTTTTTGCAGGAATGAGTGGGTGAAAAATATGCAAATCGGCTATGTAAGGGTGTCAACAAATGACCAAAATACGGATCTCCAGCGACAAGCTCTCGAACGTGCAGGATGTGAACAGATTTTCGAAGAAAAAATGAGCGGAACAGTGGCGAACCGGCCAGAACTGAAAAAGCTTCTGCGAACGCTGGGTGAGGGCGACACGCTGGTTGTTTGGAAGCTGGATCGCCTTGGGCGCAGCATGCGTAATCTGGTTCTGCTGGTGGACGAGCTTCGGCAGCGCGGTATCCACTTTAAGAGCCTCACGGACAGTATCGATACATCCAGCCCGATGGGGCGCTTCATCTTTCATATCATGTCAGCCCTGGCGGAAATGGAGAGGGAGTTGATTGTTGAGCGCACCCGGGCAGGTCTGGCTGCAGCACGTGAGAAAGGGCGAATCGGCGGCAGGCGTCCGAAGCTTGCGCAAGAACAATGGGACCAGGCGGGCCGACTGATTGCAAACGGCATGGACAGGAAGCAGGTAGCGATAATTTATGACGTTGCCGTATGCACGCTTTATAAAAAATTTCCCGCTTCAAAGTCGGCTTAAATCTGCTCACATAGAATTGCGGCCTTAAAATTTACAAAACTCATAATCCGAAGCGACATAGAAACTTAGAAACGAAACGGCGAAGCTTTAATCAGCCATGACAGACCCTGTGTCTTGCGTGCATACTCAAATAAAACTACTGTATATAAAAACAGTGTTTGAGGTGTGCATTATGGAGTTCATCAGGCCTACAGAACTGCGAGAAATTATTGCTCTCCCGCTTTTCAGTGACTTAGTACAGTGTGGTTTCCCAAGCCCAGCGGCTGATTACGTTGAACAGCGTATCGATCTCAATGAGTTACTGGTTTCCCACCCTAGCTCGACATATTTCGTTAAGGCGGCCGGCGACTCAATGATCGAAGCCGGGATTAGCGACGGCGATCTGCTGGTGGTGGACAGCTCCAGGACTGCTGAGCATGGTGACATTGTCATCGCCGCTGTGGAAGGGGAGTTCACTGTTAAACGTCTGCAACTGCGCCCGACCGTACAACTCAATCCTATGAACAGCGCCTACAGTCCAATTGTTGTTGGCAGTGAAGACACGCTGGACGTGTTTGGCGTTGTTACTTTCATCGTTAAATCTGCGAGCTGAATATGTTTGCCCTCTGTGATGTGAATTCGTTCTACGCATCATGCGAGACTGTATTCAGGCCGGACCTGAGAGGGAGGCCGGTTGTCGTTCTCTCAAATAACGATGGCTGTGTAATCGCACGCAGCGCAGAAGCGAAAGCGGTCGGAATCACAATGGGGGAGCCATTCTTCAAGCAAAAGGAGCTCTTCCGGCGCGCTGGCGTTGTTTGCTTCAGCAGCAATTACGAGTTTTACGCTGACATGTCGAACCGGGTAATGACGACACTGGAAGAAATGAGCCCCCGCGTCGAAATTTACAGTATCGATGAAGCTTTTTGTGATCTTACTGGAGTGAGAAACTGCCGGGACCTGACCGAGTTCGGCAAGGAGATCCGCGCTACGGTTCTGAAGCGGACGCATCTCACCGTCGGGGTTGGCATTGCTCAGACCAAAACACTGGCAAAGCTGGCAAACCACGC
Source organism: Enterobacter sp. R-25 (assembly GCF_049913205.1). Classification (NCBI taxonomy): domain Bacteria; kingdom Pseudomonadati; phylum Pseudomonadota; class Gammaproteobacteria; order Enterobacterales; family Enterobacteriaceae; genus Enterobacter; species Enterobacter sp. R-25. Next base: position 1,854,450 of record NZ_CP183982.1, read on the forward strand.
CGCTAAGAAATGGCAGCGCCAGACTGGCGGGGTGGTTGATTTGTCCAATATCGATCGCCAGCGCCGACTCCTTGCCCTAGTACCCGTTGAGGACGTATGGGGCGTCGGCAGGCGCATCAGCAAGAAGCTTAACGCTATGGGCATTAAAACGGCTTTGGATCTCTCAGAACAAAGCACATGGATTATTCGCAAACATTTCAATGTTGTGCTGGAGCGAACCGTTCGTGAGTTGCGCGGCGAGCCTTGTCTTGAGCTGGAAGAGTTTGCGCCGGCAAAGCAGGAAATCGTCTGCAGTCGGTCATTTGGCGAACGCGTCACCGAGTACGAACAGATGCGCCAGGCTATCTGCAGTTATGCAGCGCGTGGCGCCGAAAAACTTCGCGGCGAGCACCAGTATTGCCGCTTTATTTCTGCATTCGTGAAAACCTCTCCCTTTGCACTTAACGAGCCATACTACGGTAACAGTGCATCAATTAAGCTTCTTACTCCTACTCAGGATTCCCGCGACATTATCAACGCCGCGGTAAAGTGCCTGGACAAAATCTGGAAGGATGGTCACAGGTACCAGAAAGCCGGAATTATGCTGGGTGACTTCTTCAGCCAGGGAGTGGCCCAGCTCAACTTATTCGATGAGAATGCGGCGCGGGCCGGTAGCGAAAGGTTGATGGAAGTGCTCGATCACCTGAACGCGAAAGACGGAAAAGGAACGCTCTACTTTGCCGGGCAGGGCATTCAGCAGCAGTGGCAGATGAAGCGTGAGATGCTTTCTCCGCGGTACACTACAAGGTTTTCAGATCTCATTAGGGTTCGATGACCTTCATTGAACCCTTCGACTGATCTCAGTCTTAGCAGGGGGTAAATAAACTATTCAAAATCATCCAATGTACCGTTTATTATGCCTTCTTCGATATCACCAAGACCGAATTTTCCAACTAAGACATCACATTGCATAGTTATTGAAACACTCATAGTCCGCCCTGGAACTCCAGCTTCGTTACGATATTCGCCACTTGCAACAGCTGATAATTCTGCTTGGAAACCTTCATTGAAATTATAACTCTCCAAGTTTACATCTTCGACAGTCTCAAAAATTGTATTCGACATCGCAATGGCACCTGAAACACCCTCTCCATCGAAAATATTAAATGGCTGCCTTTCAAACTCATCCTTACACTCTTCAGCAAGCAGGTCACCAGAAATAAGTTTAAATGGTATTCCGTCGAATAAACTCTCGAGATGTTCAAAAACATAATCAGCCGTGAAATCTTCATTGTCAGAATTCTCTTCTTCAACTATTAGTTCGAGCCTCTTTGCCAATTCATCATCAATATAAACATACTTTACTTTTCCTAAAGTTTCATTGTTGAAATTCTTGTCATTCAATAAGGATTCGAAATCTTCATAACCAAATAGAGATGCGACAATTAAGCTTAAAGCATTAAGGGAAATGCATATATTATCCTGCCTTAAGCTTTTATCAATTTCTCGTATAAGGTAATACGCAGATGGGAATCTGTTCGATGCATGTGTAGCCCTTGCTTTGGCACTGTCGTTTTCAAATCTCAATCTTTCTAAATCTGTTTGCTTTCTTTTTTTCTCCAAATCAAGTTTTGATATGTTCTCTTTATTTTGTGCTTCTTGTGTTAATGCTTCCTGTTCTTTTAGTTTGGATTTTGCCTCCAAGGCTTTTTGTTCTAATCGAGAGGAACGCTCCTTCAAATGACTAAGTATAATATCTTTTTTATTTATATCTTGCTGAACTAATTGTTCTAAGAATTGTTTGTTAGGATTGGACTTTAATTTCTCTTTGTTTAGGTTTTTTTGATGGTTTATTTTAATTAACTCGATATCGACTGCTTGCTTATGAAGACTTTCATTTGCCCAGTGTTGTAGGAAGTTAATAATGAATGAAAACCATGGGAAAAGGAACAAGTAAAATGCAGCAATTGTGAATGGAATTAGGAAAAGTTTATTCCATCCTAAAATTGGTGTGTCAGATAAATAACTATAAAAAACATCGATTCGCTCTGAAACTTTACCATCCCCCCAAAAGAGTAGAGATAGTTCTTTCCAATTACAAATTATCCATGAGCAAAAAAAAGTACCAATAAATGGATCATTTACTTTAGTCTTAGCATTTCCTGCTATTGATGTAAATATATCGTCTAAAAATTTCATTTTTCCAAGTGAGAGTGAGTGAACATGAATATTAATTTACCAGAAAAACATCAACATAAAAACATTTCTCTCACACAAATCTCATTCTCCCTCTAACTTTCCGTTTTAGACAGCTCAAAAGAATTTTACCTTAATGTCTGTTCATCTATTGTACGGCAAAAGCCTGTTGTCACAGAAACTAGTTGTCTGCAGAAACATCCTGGATCAATTTTATTCCTTGATTCTTAACATTCCCAACGGCTCGTGACACAGCATGCCAAATAAACTTGTCAGTGGGAACAGCTCCATCCGCAGTAATCTCTTCAGCTTCTTTCCCGCCTATATCCTGGCGCATCCATTCGCGTGCTGCTTCCGGCGACAAAACCAATGGCCTGCGGTCGTGAATATCGACCAGGCCTTTATCAGCTGCTGAGGTCACTATCAGAAAGCCTTCCGCTTCATCACCTCTTTCAAATGGCGTGCTGCCTATCGCTGCCATGAATATAGGCTGGCCATCAGCCCTATGAATGAAGTAGGGCTGTTTCTTATCATCTTCTTTTTTCCACTCAAACCATCCATCCGCAAAACAGATCGCCCGGCCATGCTGCCAGAGTGGTTTGAACATTCTGCTTGTGGCCGCCGTTTCGACTCGAGCGTTAATCAGTGGCGGTTTATCCCACCACCCAGGCGCGTAACCCCAGAAAACAGGATCGAGATGTAGTTGCTCATCGCGTTCGCTCAGCAGAAGGACTTTGGTTCCGGGCGCCACATTGTAACGTCCAATTGGCTCAGGGTCGTATGCAATGTCGCGATCGGCTTCATCGGCCAGGTAGGCCAGATATTCTTCACGGGTTTGGGCTTGTGCAAAACGTCCACACATAGAAACCTCCAGTCGGATGTCAGACTGAAAGTATAGGGCAGGGAGAAAAAGCAGCGCGCTGTTTAAGTCTTACAAACGGATTCGTGTCGATTATGGTGATCGGGAAGAGGCGCGTGAAGCGTTACGTTTTGAAACTGGAAGGAGCTACGCAAAAGCGTGAATTTTGGGGGCAAATTTGGGGGCAAAATCGTGCTGGGGGCATGATTTGGGGCGATGAAATGACCATTAATGTCCGATAATGTCCGCGATGTAATTGATGTAAGTTACTGATTATTAACTAAGTAATTGTTTTGGCGATAGTTGTGTTTTTTGCCATGCAGTCTAACGCTGATTATGTTGTTGTGGGGATAAACATTAAGTAAACCGGGGAAAAGCAGCCCCCTTTCCAGGCGGAAAGGGGGAAGGGAGGTTACTTCAGCTCGTCAACCATGGTGATGGCACGGCCGATATAGTTTGCCGGGGTCATCGCTTTCAGGCGGGTTTTCTCGTCTTCCGGCAGTTCCAGACTGTCGATAAACTGTTTCATGCCTTCGGCGTCTACGCGTTTGCCGCGCGTCAGCTCTTTCAGTTTCTCGTACGGTTTTTCAATGCCATAACGACGCATGACGGTCTGAATGGGTTCTGCCAGCACTTCCCAGTTGTGATCCAGCTCGTCCAGCAGACGGTCGCGGTTCACTTCCAGTTTGCTTACACCTTTCAGGGTGGACTGATACGCGATCAGCGCGTAGCCAATACCCACGCCCAGGTTACGCAGCACGGTGGAGTCAGTCAGGTCGCGCTGCCAGCGGGAAACCGGCAGTTTGCTCGCCATGTGCTGCAGCACCGCATTCGCCAGACCCAGGTTGCCTTCGGAGTTTTCGAAGTCGATTGGGTTGACTTTGTGCGGCATGGTTGAGGAGCCAATTTCACCGGCGATGGTCTTCTGTTTGAAGTGGTTCAGCGCGATGTAACCCCACACGTCACGATCGAAATCGATCAGAATGGTGTTGAAGCGAGCGATACAGTCAAACAGTTCCGCGATATAGTCGTGCGGCTCAATCTGGGTGGTGTACGGGTTCCACTGAATGCCCAGAGAGGTCACGAACGCTTCGCTGAACTGATGCCAGTCCACTTCCGGGTAGGCGGCGATGTGGGCGTTGTAGTTACCTACCGCACCGTTGATTTTACCCAGAATCTCGACCTGCTCCAGCTGACGATACTGACGTTCCATACGGTACGCCACGTTTGCCATCTCTTTACCCATCGTGGAGGGAGTGGCCGGCTGACCGTGGGTTCGGGACAGCAGCGGAATATCACGATATTCGACAGACAGTGCTTTTACCGCGTCGATGATTTTACGCCAGTAAGGCAGCACCACTTCTTTACGCGCGGTGGAGAGCATCAGCGCATGAGACAGATTATTAATGTCTTCTGAGGTACAGGCGAAGTGAATGAATTCAGACACGGCATGCAGAGCAGGCACGCTTGCCACTTTCTCTTTCAGGAAATACTCAACCGCTTTTACGTCATGGTTGGTGGTGCGCTCAATAGTTTTAATGCGCGCAGCATCGTCTTCGTTGAAGTCAGCAACGATTTTATCGAGGTAATCGTTTGCCTGGGCGTCAAAAGCAGGAACTTCCTTGATTGCTGCCTGGGCGGCCAGCTTTTGCAGCCAGCGTACTTCAACCTGAACACGGAACTTCAGCAAACCATATTCGCTGAAGATCCCGCGCAGCGCGCTGACTTTATCGCCGTAGCGTCCATCTACAGGGGATACGGCGGTCAGTGAGGATAATTCCATAATTCGCAACTCCGGGAGGTTAACAATGAGCAAGAATTTGTTTTGCCTGAGTCGTCAGGCGATTACGAGAAAACATTAACTGCAGGCGGCCACCGCCAACCTGATGCCACAGCACGGCGGCACGAATACCCGCCAGCAGGGAGGCGCGGACTTTTGCCTGAACCTGCGGGCTTTGCAGCACGGCAGGAGAGCCGGTGACCTGAATACGTGGGCCCAGCGGGCTGATGACGTCAACATAAATGCCGGCCATGGCACTGAGCAGCGTTTCGGACTGCAGATCAAAATGGTCGAGCTGGCGCTGCAGCCCGGCAATGCGGTCACCGAGCGTATCAAGCGCACCTTTGGCCGCACTGAGCTTACGCTCCAGTACCATCAGGCTTAACGTGTAGCGGGTCAGCTCCGCGTTCAACCCCTGACGGCTACTGGCGTTAAGCACGCCAAGCAAAGTTTCAAGACCGAGACGAAGATTGGTTTCACTCCCACCGAAGACACCCAGAGTCGAACCGGGGTTGAGGTCGATAACGCTGTTGAGTGAAACGTGCAGCGCGTCAGCATCGCAATGACCCTGATGCGCCAGCTGTTGCACCAGACGGGCAGACTGGCAAATTCCAGCCAGTGCCAGGGTGATGTCATAATAGTTCTTCGCCACACGTTCTCCTTTATGTGTGCAATCGTGTTAAACGGCCGGCAGCGGCAGGCGCTGTTCAATGATCCCGCCGCCCAGACAGATTTCGCCGCTGTAGAATACGGCGGACTGGCCTGGGGTGACCGCCGCAACCGGCTCGTCGAAACGCACATCAATGCGTTCATCATCCAGCGCGGTGACGGTACAAGGGATATCGGTCTGGCGATAGCGTGTTTTTACCGTACAGCGCAGCGTACCCTTCAGCGGCTCACGATCGACCCAGTGCAGCTGTTGTGCGATGAGGCCGACGGACATCAGACGCGGATGGTCGTGGCCCTGAGCAACAACCAGAATATTGTTTTCGACATCTTTATCTACGACATACCACGGATCTTCGCTGCCTTCTTTGGTGCCGCCAATACCCAGCCCTTTACGCTGGCCCAGCGTGTGGTACATCAGCCCCTGATGTTGACCAATCTCATCACCGTCGACGGTAACGATTTTGCCCGGCTGTGCCGGCAGGTAACGACCAAGGAAGTCGCGGAATTTACGCTCGCCGATAAAACAGATACCGGTAGAGTCTTTTTTCTTAGCAGTGATCAGATCCAGCTCTTCGGCGATTTTACGCACCTGCGGCTTTTCAAGCTCGCCTACCGGGAACAGGCTTTGCGCAATCTGTTCGTGGCTGAGTGTATAAAGGAAGTAGCTTTGATCTTTGTTGCCATCCAGACCGCGCAGCAGCTGGCTTTTGCCATTCACATCGGCACGACGCACGTAGTGCCCGGTCGCAATATAGTCTGCGCCCAGATCTTCTGCGGCGAATTCCAGGAAGGCTTTAAATTTGATCTCTTTGTTGCACAGAATGTCCGGGTTCGGGGTACGACCGGCTTTGTACTCTTCCAGGAAAAGCTCGAAGACGTTGTCCCAGTATTCTGCGGCAAAGTTAACGGTGTGCAGTTCAATGCCCAGCTTATCGCACACCGCCTGCGCATCGGCGAGATCCGCAGCAGCAGTGCAATATTCCTCGCCATCATCTTCCTCCCAGTTCTTCATGAACAGGCCCTCCACCTTATAGCCCTGTTGTTGCAACAGGTAGGCGGAAACGGAGGAATCGACACCGCCGGACATGCCGACGATCACTTTTTTCTGGCTGTTATCTGACATGGAATACTCACGACATTGAACTTCAAGGCGGCGTATTCTATCACGCCCCCCCACCATTGGCACCCTCTGTAAACGGCCAGTTAAATTCTCCAATCACCTCAAGCGGCAGGCGACCAGCAGACTGCCAGCAGCGGATACTCTCGGCAACCAGCGGCGAGCGCAGGTTTGGCGCGTTCAGGATCTCTTCGGCAGTGACCCACAGGCAGCGATCGATATCATCGTCCTGCGGCTCTGTGGCGCACGTTTCGCTAAGCTCGACGGCAAATAAAAAGCGCAGGAACGGGGTGTGATCAGGGGCAATCCACTGGTGCATACGGATGAAGTGCTGCGGCTCCGCGTGGATACCGGTCTCTTCCCACAGTTCGCGTTTAGCGGCCTGCAGTAAGGTTTCATTGGCTTCTAGGTGCCCGGCAGGCTGGTTCCACAGCGCCTTGCCGTTAATACTCTCTTCTACGACCAGAAACTTACCCTGCGCGTGAACCACGCAGGCGACCGTGACATGCGGTTTAAACATAGTGACTCCTTAAGGGGTAACGTCCCGCCATTCACCGTTTGCCAGTGAATCCAGGGTGAAGTTGCCCATGGCGTAGCGAATAAGTCGCAGGGTAGGGAAGCCCACGTGTGCGGTCATCCGGCGAACCTGGCGATTACGGCCTTCATAAAGGGTGATCTTGAGCCAGCTCGTCGGGATGGATTTGCGCTCGCGGATAGGCGGCGTGCGTGGCCACAGCCATTCCGGCTCGCTGACGAGCTCAATACCTGCAGGCAAGGTAGGACCATCGTTTAACGTCACGCCGCGGCGTAATGTCGCCAGCGTCTCATCATCCGGTTCACCTTCAACCTGGACGAAGTAAATCTTTCCCGTGCGTTTGCCCGGCTGAGTGAGCCTGGCCTGTAAGGCACCATCGTTGGTTAAGACCAGAAGTCCTTCGCTATCCCGGTCCAGACGGCCAGCGGCGTAGACGCCCTGAACAGGAATGTAATCCTTCAGCGTGCTGCGTCCGGCTTCGTCAGTAAACTGCGGCAAAACATCGTAGGGTTTATTGAACAAAATCACCCGCTTTGGCTGGGATTCTTGTGGTCTTCTGGCGGCTTGTCGTGAGCTGAATCGCTCAACCCGGTGTTTTGTAAAAGAAGTTTTCTTCATGGTATTTTCAGACGTTATCAATTGCCGCATTATAGCCTATTAACGAAGACCTTTCATGGCGTCGGACAATCAGGTACTATCGAAGGGCTCATTACAATTTATTAACATAAGATCAGTAACAACCAGAAGCGCTCGAAGGAGAGGTTAATGGAAAGCAAAGTAGTTGTTCCGGCGGAAGGTAAAAAGATCACCCTGCAAAACGGCAAGATTAACGTTCCTCACAATCCGATTATCCCGTTCATCGAAGGTGACGGTATCGGTGTAGACGTTACCCCGGCAATGCTGAAAGTGGTTGATGCCGCTGTTGAGAAAGCCTACAAAGGCGAGCGTAAAATTTCCTGGATGGAAATTTACACCGGTGAAAAATCTACTCAAGTTTATGGCCAGGACGTTTGGCTGCCAGCTGAAACGCTGGACCTGATCCGCGACTACCGCGTTGCTATTAAAGGCCCTCTGACAACTCCAGTCGGTGGCGGTATTCGTTCCCTGAACGTTGCGCTGCGTCAGGAGCTGGATCTGTACGTGTGTCTGCGTCCGGTTCGTTACTATCAGGGCACCCCAAGCCCGGTTAAGCACCCTGAACTGACCGACATGGTTATCTTCCGCGAAAACTCAGAAGACATCTACGCGGGCATCGAGTGGAAAGCAGACTCTGCTGACGCAGAGAAAGTGATTAAATTCCTGCGCGAAGAGATGGGCGTGAAGAAAATTCGCTTCCCTGAACATTGCGGTATCGGTATCAAGCCTTGCTCCGAAGAAGGGACTAAACGTCTGGTGCGTGCGGCTATTGAATACGCGATCACCAACGACCGTGACTCTGTGACGCTGGTTCACAAAGGCAACATCATGAAGTTCACCGAAGGCGCATTCAAAGACTGGGGCTACCAGCTGGCGATGGAAGAGTTCGGTGGTGAGCTGATTGACGGTGGTCCATGGCAGAAGATCAAGAACCCGAACACCGGCAAAGAGATCATCATTAAAGATGTGATCGCCGATGCGTTCCTGCAGCAGATCCTGCTGCGTCCTGCTGAATATGACGTTATCGCCTGTATGAACCTGAACGGTGACTACATCTCCGACGCCCTGGCGGCGCAGGTTGGCGGTATTGGTATCGCCCCTGGTGCGAACATCGGTGACGAGTGCGCACTGTTCGAAGCGACCCACGGTACGGCACCAAAATATGCCGGCCAGGATAAAGTGAACCCAGGTTCTATCATCCTGTCTGCAGAAATGATGCTGCGTCATATGGAATGGTTCGAAGCCGCAGACCTGATCGTTAAAGGTATGGAAGGCGCGATTAACGCCAAAACCGTAACGTACGATTTCGAACGTCTGATGGAAGGCGCTAAGCTGCTGAAATGTTCAGAGTTTGGCGACGCGATTATCGCGAACATGTAATCCAGAGTCTGGGTTAAACAAGAACGGGAGCCGATGGGGTCCCGTTTTTTATTATCCTATTTCGTAAGGTTATCAAAACCCTCACTTAAATAGCATTTACCGTCCACGCTTTACCGGGCCATCATGCGCTTTCGCCGTCTGATTCGGCGATGTATACCCCAAAATTTCTTGAATATCTTAATTCCACGTCTCACTAAATTCATTGTTATGGTGTCCGGCCTCACCCGGTACCGCGCTCATGAATGCCTGATCTGACTTATCGGGTACGACGCGATTACGGTGAAACTCTCATTAATTCTCTTGTCAGCATAACTTTCTGGTGTGCGGAATATCACTCGTATTACGGGAGATAGCACAACGTGAATTAGCATCATTTTAAGCAGGCGGCTGATATAAATATCCCTGTCGCAGCAAGTTGTTTAATCAAACGGTATTGCTGCGCTGGCACTGTCCGCGGTAGTGGGAAAAGCCAGACAAACTGTACGAAAAAATAAAGCCGGGTAATGTCGGTTTTATTGTGTACATAGCAAACACGCATGGTCATTGATTGCCATGTATTTTCCAATCGAGACGTAAGGATATTCTACAAATGAGTACTTTTACTGTAGTACCCGCAAATCAGTCTGCAGATAATAATGCGAAAATGATTTATCAGTGGTTGAGTGGTCTGTCCGAACGACAGGGTAAAAAGCTCATTTCGGGTATTTTTGGTGGCTATAGCAATATCGGCGGCGTCGATGCTTTTTCCCTGCAACAAGGAAAAGACCTGCAGGCCCTGACCGGGAAATTCCCCGCTATTTATAGCGCTGACTATGCCCGTGGCTGGGATGCCTGTACCCCTGGAGAGGAAGCCAGTTTGATCGATTTTGGTTGTAATACCGATCTGATCGACCACTGGAAAAAAGGCGGACTGGTCGCGATCAGCCACCATTTACCAAACCCTTGTTTTGCGGGGAATAATCCTGGTGATGGAAAGGGGGCTCTCAAGCATCCTGTGAGTAATGATGAATTTTCTGCAATCTTACAGTCTGGAACGCCGTCGCGTGGGCGCTGGCTGGCAATGCTTGATAAAGTCGCTCAGGGCCTACAGCAACTGAATGAGAAAGGTGTCACCGTCTTTTATCGACCCTTGCATGAGATGAATGGCGAGTGGTTCTGGTGGGGGGCAACCGGTGAGAATACAAACGATACTGTACGTATGGATCTGTATCGACGCCTGTATCAGGATATCTTTAACTATTTCGTTAAAACGAAAGGGTTAAACAATTTACTCTGGGTCTTCTCTCCTGATGCAAACCGGGATTATAAGACATCTTATTACCCTGGCGCAGAGTATGTTGATATTACTGGCCTGGACTTGTATACAGACAATCCTGCCACTGTAAACGGTTACGATGAAATGGTGGCATTGAATAAGCCGTTTGCCTTTGCAGAAGTGGGGCCATCAACAATTAACGGCCAGTTTGATTATGCAAATTTAGTGAGTATTATTCTTCAGAAATACCCTAAAGCAACCATGTTTATCCCCTGGAACAATGACTGGAGCCCGCTGAAAAACCTGAATGCCTCTGGTGCATACAATAATGACCGGGTAATAAATCTCGGAGATGTATGGAACGGCAGCGTTCTGAGTTAACGTTCGTTCCGGTGTCACGTTGATGCACCATATAAAATGGTTGAAGTCGCTGGCCCGATCGTTAACGCTATAGAAGATGCTAAAATGTTCAGAGTCTGGCGACGCGATCATCGCGAATATGTCATCCAGATTCTGGGTTAAACGTGAACGGGGGCCAGAAGGTCCCCGTTTTTTCCTCTGCCTGCGGGAGACTGTAAGATGTTAGCTACGATCCTTGTCGCTATTGTTGCATTAATTCATCTCTACATACTTGTGCTGGAAATGTTCCTGTGGAACACAAAAACAGGCCACAAGGCATTTAATCTCAGCCCTGATTTTGCACGCGATACCCGTGTGCTGGCGGCAAATCAGGGGTTGTATAACGGTTTTCTGGCAGCGGGACTGCTCTGGGGACTGTGGCTTGGTGAAAGCGGTGTTCCTGTGGTCTTCTTCTTTTTGACCTGCGTGTTGATTGCGGGCATTTACGGTGCCATGACCGCCAGCCGAAAAATACTCTATGTTCAGGCTTTACCGGCGCTGGCTGCATTGATTGCATTGTGGTTGCGTTGATTAACAAGGCTTTGGTCTAAGAGTGCCGTCCGATATACTCAGGCATTACCCTTAAAGGTCAGAGAAGAAACTGTTTATGCACAATGAAATTCCACTTAAATATTATGACATCGTCGATGAATACGCGTCGGAAGCCGCGGAGCCGGTAAGTGAGGCAGAGCGCGATCCTCTTGCCTGTTATTTCCAGTTGCTGCTCACCCGTTTATCGAACAATGAAGAGATCAGCGAGGAAGCCCAGCAAGAGATGGCCAGTGAAGCCGGCATCCGTAGCGCGCGCATTGATGATATTGCGAACTTCCTCAATCAGTGGGGAAATGAATAGTCCGCCTCAAAAACCGTTGTGCTGATGCTTTGCTAAACAGCTCAGCATCACGCTATCGGACCACATGCATTTTTTATCCGGGATGTGCGTTGAGGGTTTACCGATGAGCAGGGCGAAAATAACGATCAGGAAAAAGAGTACCAGCGGAAACAACAGGGAATTTTTCACGTTTTAACCAAATGAGAGTGTGCTTCAGGGTAATCTACGGTCTGAATGTGACGACTATATGTTTTTAGGAAAGAAATGGAAACGTCTGATCTGGAAAAACATTACCACGACACCAACGCGAAGACGCTGGCGCTCTGGGAAAAGCGGGACGGTATCGGAGCGGTAAGGGAGCCGTTTTATGCTACGCAAAAGCTCGCACTGGCGACAGGTTTCCAGCCGGAAATGGCCGCGTCTGTCGACATGTTGTTTCGGGAACTGCGGGCGTTGACCCGCCACGACTCGTTAGTAGACCTCCAGCCGCCATCCGGCTTCCATTTCACCTTCGTACCCATAACGCTCCCTCTCTACGACGAGAATGCACCGTTACCGGCGAAGACGCATCAGCTTATCGACGCATGGACCCCTTTCGCCGGTCTGGGTATCACGGTTCGGGAACTCAGGCTGGTGGCATTGCCCAACCAGCTCTTGCTTGCAGGCATACCCGATACACTTGCCTTGAGGCAGCGGCAGGCGTTTTGTGAATGTCTGTTAACCACGGACTGGCAAGAGGCGTTGCGCTTACGCCATGGCAATACCCCTTTGCCAGCGCCGTTCTGGCACACTACGCTGTTACGCTACCAGGCAGACTGTCTGCCTGAATCGCTGAGGGCGTTTTTCCGTGAGCGCCGCATGCAGCGTTACGGTGAGGTTTGCGGAGAGCTAAAACTCAACGTCGTGAATTATAACTGGACGTTATGCAGAGCCGTCACGTCGTCAATGTTGACATGCTAACGCGCTGGTTTTTGCTTATCGTTGTTAAGTTGCTGCGTCAGTTCATCAATGGTCAGTGATTTAGAGAAATACCATCCCTGAATCAGGGCATCAGGATACCGATCTGCGATAAAGCGATACTGCGTTTCGCTTTCCACACCTTCAAAGACGAGCGTTTTATTCAGTCTGGCGAGGGCGTCACTAAAGATGACGAATATATTCTGTTTATAATGCTCATTAATACCATCTACCAGCGATTTATCTATTTTGATCTCATCGTATTCCAGAAGCGATATGCGGGCGAGGTTAGAGTTTTGCACTCCAAAATCGTCAATTGATATTCTCACACCCAGTGATTTTAACGCCTGACAAAACCCTTCGAGAACATCCGCAGTGGAGACCGCCTTTTCAGAGAGTTCAACTTTTATCAAGGAGAGTGGAATGCTATTCACTAAACACTCACGACACAGAATCTTAATGAATTGCCCGTCTTCAATCTCGGTTCGACCAATGTTTAATGAAATCACCAGCTGATGTTTAATCGCCAGCGAGGCGATTTCTGCCAGGGATTTTTCGATGATATTGATATAATACTTTTGATACAGGCCAATTTTCTTAATTAAGGGAATAAAGAGCTCAGGCGATACCTCTCCATGATTGTTATCGCGCCATCTCGACAGAACTTCAACGCCCACCATTTTTTTATCCTGGATTCGAATAATGGGCTGGTAGTTAACGCTGATGGTATTGGCTTTTACCGCGTTAACCAGCGTGCGCTCCAGTGAGAACCGATCTTCATAGATGCGGAAGAAAAACAGCGTGATCGCTATCCAGATGAAAGCCAGAATTGCCGTGAGAAGGGTAAACACCACCAGCGACAACGAAGCCAGCCCTGCGTTGTGATGCTTCACGATCACACACAAATCCCATACGGCGCTGCACTGCGTCAGGGTTAAGGTAAAAAGATTCGAATGCAGCCAGCTCTGTTCTTTTATCACCGGGGAGGCTGAGAAAAATGTTCTGCCGAAATCTTTGGTCGTTGTACTCAGTGAATAGTTCGCCGTAATCGGCGTGAACTTATCGTAAGCATAGCGGGAGGTGAATATAATCACGTTATTATAAATTGCCGCATTGCCTGTAAAAAAATCTTTTCTGGAAAACTGTGCCAGAAGAAAACCCCGTGGCGTTTTATGCAGCTCTGCAGGAAGGGCAACGGGAGTGGCGAGTTTACCCCAAAAAGCAGTACAGGCTATTTTCCCCTTTTCAATAAAGCCGATATCCCCGAAATAGAGGCTATCTAACTTTATCTGCCTGTAACTATCGAGACTGGTTTTATCACAACCCTGTGTAGTAATGCTTTTGAGCGCCTGCGCCACACTTTGAGAGAGGCCTTCTGAATATTGCAAAAGGGAATGGGAAACCTCGAGCTGTTTGCTCTTTTGCTGGGCTACGATAACCGCATTAACCGCGTAGAGAGAGAGGGCGACCAGCAACGTTGAAATGATAGCAACGGCAATGATCTTTTTCATTTTCCAGTGGTCCCGTCCGCTCCCTGATTTCACAAATCTTAACACAGCCAGGGCAAGGCACAAGCCTGATAATAACGGAGGTTTATCTTATTCAGTCAGAGTAACTCATGCGGAAGTACCAGTTTTTTAAGATAAATCTTAACTAAACTTTTCACATTGCTTTAAGCAGCGCAGAGTTTGCCAGGCGATCGCCTTATACAGGTCATAAATGAGCATTTTTCTCTTAAGGAAAAAATCGTGCGCAACGTTATGCTCCCCATTCTGTGTGCCTTATTTGTGTTTCTGAGTGGCATGCTGATCATTAACTGGCAGTTGTGGCATATGGCCCGGTCAAATTATGCCGAAATCGCCGCCGCAAGCACGCGTAAAATTGAGGCCATTCTTGCTGAGGCTGTCAGTGCTGCAGATACCGCAAAACGGGTCGCCGCTGCAGGGTGTACCGACACCGGACAGCGTGAACTGGGTTCGGAAGCTGCGCTGAAACCGCATCTTCGCGCCATTATGATTGAGCAGCAGGGCAGGATCGTCTGTACCTCCCTTCCCGGAAACGGCGTATTGATTGTTCGCCCGCAGACGCTGCCCAACAAAGAATTGATGCTGCTCCCCGGTAATCGCCTGGTGAACGGCATTCCGGTGTTACTTTTCCAGATGCCCGTCGCGAAAGGGCGCGTTATCGTAAGCGTTAGCGATGCGCATTTGCGGGATGTTATTGCGAGTGCAGCAAACAGCACGGGACTGAGGCTGGTTGTTGGCGAAAAAGCGATAGCCGGCGCGGGCGATGTGAGCGGCTGGCCCCCCGTGAAGTGGGTGGGCTCCTTAACTGCATCGGCACATTTTCCGTTTAGCATGGCCTGGCAGCCTCCCGCCTTTTTCAGCCTGACGCGTTTACTGCACCAGGGATGGAGCCTGATACTGCTTATCCTTGCGTTATCTGCGGCTGTTGGCATTCTTATCCGTCGCTACAGGGGGAAAAGCAACTCGTTTGAAGACGATCTGCGTAAAGCCATCATCCACGGCGAGATCGTTCCGTACTATCAGCCGATCGTGAATGGCGATACCGGCGGTTTGTATGGCGTGGAAGTACTGGCAAGGTGGAAGCACCCAAAATCAGGCTTTATCCCACCGGATGTTTTTATTCCGATTGCCGAGCGCAGCGGTCTGATAATTCCGCTGACCAAAGGGTTAATGGCGAAAGTGGTGACCGAGCTTAAGCCGCTTTTGCCTAAGTTGCCGGACGGATTTCACATCGGGGTGAACATTAGCGCCAGACACATCAATGCGCCTTCTTTTATCGCTGACTGCCGGGTCTTTGGAAAAGGCTTTTATGGTAAAGAGGTCAAACTGGTTCTCGAAGTGACCGAGCGTGAACCGCTGATCGATAATCCTCATCTGGTGGAAAATCTCAATGCGTTACATAACGCCGGTTTCGTCATTGCGCTTGATGACTTTGGGACCGGGTATTCCGGACTCTCCTGTCTGCACGCGCTGGCGATTGATTATATTAAAATCGATAAAAGTTTCGTGAACCGGGTATCAGAGGCGAAAGACTCTACGATCCTGCTGGACTGTGTGATTGACCTGGCGAAAAAACTCTCACTGCATATCGTGGCTGAAGGGGTAGAAACGAAGGAGCAACTGGACTATCTCAACCGTAATCAGATTACCCTGTTGCAGGGATACTATTTTGGTAAACCGGTCTCGTATAAAGAATTTATTAAAGTCATCTTATCTAAGCCGCTGGAGAAGGTCAGTCTGTAAGAGATTTTTTTCTGTGAAAGGGGCCCAGTAATAATATCTGATGCCCGTTTGCGAAAAGCGAAATATCATCAGATTTCTGTTGTATGCTTAAGTGCAATTCATTTTCCTCTTATCCTGAGCTTTGTTACAGTGACTCTAGTTGTCAGCCAGGGATGTCAGGCCTGATAAGGTGGAAGAGCTCGTGCATGTGAAAAATACTTTTTACACAACAACTATTACCGTCATCATTGTCTCATTGATCATTTCGCTGTCGCTTGCCGTCCAAATTACCACGTCCAGGCAGCAGTCAATCCAGCAAATAAATACCAGTGTTGCCAACCTGAGCCATACCTTAGACGTGTACAGCGAAGGGATCATGCGCCAAAGTGAAATGTTGATTACTTCGGTTTCAGACATAATCAAAATTTATGGCATGACCCCACAACAGGCCAAAAATATCCAGCGGATGATAAGCAATCAGGATAATCTTCTTATCCAGATAAATAATGTGGTTGTTTACGATGCGCAAGGGAATATTTTTACGGCACTGCATGAAAGTTTTTCCGGACCCCGGAAAGGGGTGGACAGGTCGTTTTTTATCTACCACAAAGAAAATAAGAGCCAGCAGATTTTTATTGGCCAGCCGGTGGTCAGCAGAACGAATGGTAAATGGGTCATAACCATTAGTCGTCGGCTGGAAACCCCTACCGGCGCGTTTAACGGTGTCGTTGTGGTTACGCTGGGTATCGAAAATTTTCTGGCGTTATACGGGCAGATCAATATTGGTCACTCAGGCGTGATCGGCTTAACAACCCAGTCAGGCGTGTTGCTGGTACGTCATCCGTTTAAAAATAATTACATCGGCGCGATTGTTTCGGATTCGCCTCTCTTCAGGACATACCTCAAGGTACAAAACGCGGGTATCGCCAGCTCTGTCTCACGGTTTGATAAAATCGAACGCATTTATGCTTTCGAGAAGAACAAGCGCTACGGGCTCGTCACCACCGTGGCGGTCAGTACGCAAGAAGCGCTCGCCCCCTGGCGCAAGCAGGCTCTCCAGCTTTCTGTACTCATTTTGGTTTTTACCGCGATACTCATTGCGGCGTCCTGTTTCCTCTATTCCGATTTATCCAGAAAAACACGGGATAACAGGGCGCTGAAGATTATTGCGTCTGAAGATGCGCTAACAGGGCTTTTCAACCGACGCATTTTTGATGAAAAAATTCTGTCAGAAATTGCGGCCTGTGCGGCCAGCGACGCCCCGATTTCGGTGTTGATTGTCGATGTGGACTACTTCAAAAAATACAACGATAACTATGGTCATCCCGAAGGGGACCGCTGTTTAACCCTGCTGGGAAATAGCCTCAGGGAGAGCCTCAACCGGGACAACCAGGTTGTGGCGCGCTATGGTGGGGAAGAGTTTGCACTGATCCTGCCAGACACGGATATCCAGGAAGCGCTCCGCCTCGGTCAGACGATCATTCGCAATGTCTTTTCGCTGCATATTGAACATGCTTTCAGTCCCTTCGGGCGGGTCACGGTTAGCGTCGGGATCTCCACTGCGCGTGCCGTGGATATCGCGGGCAGCCAGCAGAACATCATTATAGCCGCCGACCAGGCGCTCTATCAGGCAAAACGTGCAGGGCGAAACCGGCACGCTTTTGTAGCGGTGTAGGCAAAAAAAAGCCCACTCTAGAGTGGGCAAGAAATACTGGAAGCAATGTGAGCAATGTCGTACTGAATACCTGAGTGTTTCGCTCAACTATTCAGTGTTGAGAAAGATAATCTTTCTCAACAAAAGATGCAACCCCACATTTCTTGTGGTGCTGTTGATGAATAAACGCGCACTCTCTCACCGTGATGCTTATCACAAATTTCCTTTCTGAAATCCTGTGCTATCCTTTCTTGTGTCGTTGATTTAATGACAAAAACCATACGGAGAGGAAACTTATGGGAATTTTATCCTGGATTATCTTTGGGCTTATTGCAGGTATTCTGGCGAAGTGGATTATGCCGGGCAAAGATGGCGGTGGGTTTATCGTCACCGTAATACTGGGGATTATCGGTGCAGTGGTGGGCGGTTGGATCAGTACGCTGTTCGGCTTTGGTAAGGTCGATGGCTTTAACTTCGGCAGCTTCGCTGTCGCGGTGATCGGTGCGTTGGTTGTTCTGTTTATCTACAGAAAAATCAAAAGCTAAGCCTGATAAATGTTGAAAAAGGCTGCCATATGGCGGCCTTTTTACGTGGTGGATTTACCACCAGCCTAGCTGCGAGCCTGCAACAGCCACGATTGCCACGATCAGCATAATGAGGGTTGTTTTTCTCATTTATGCCCCCGGAGCAGCGTAACCACCGACAAAAAACCAGGCCAAAAACACTACCGCCGTTATAAAAATAACGACCGGGAAGAGGATCCCTATTCTCATACCATCACCTGTTTCGGTTTTTATAACGCCGTAGAGTGTACGGGGTTAATCCATCGCGAGAAAGCGCGTTTTGCTTTTTCCTTTCTTATGCTGATACATCGCGACATCAGCCGCGCGTAACGCACTGTCCGGATCGGTCACGGTGGGGTCAACTTCAATCACACCGAAGCTGGCACCAGGATAAATAATGTTTACGCTCCCCAGCCAGTATTCTCCTGCAATACGGGCGTCGAGGCGCGTTTTAAGCAGGTTAATCTGTGTGCTCTCACCCGTACTATTGGTCTGGCTAAGCGAGGCCACCAGAAACTCATCACCGCCCAGCCGGCCGATTATCTCGTCCGCCTGTTTTTCTTCAGTCAGACGTTTACCCACTTCAATCAGGAACCGATCGCCTGATTCATGCCCGTAACGGTCGTTAATCAGCTTGAAATCATCAAGGTCGATAAACGCGATGATGGCGTTGCGTTTAAGGTGCTTTGCCAGTGAAAACAGGGTCGTCAGCTCTTCGAAGATGGCGCGGCGGTTTGGTAATCCGGTAAGGGCATCGGTATAAGAGTGCGCAATGAGTGCCGCATTGGCTTCCCGAAGCTGGATCACCAGCGACTCTTTCTGAATATACTGGGCAATCAACCCGGCGAATAATTTCAGAACTTGTTCACCGCGATCGCTGGGATGTTTCTTTTCCGTGCTGGTGGCGCAGAGCGTGCCATAGAGTGAACCATCCGCAAGGTGAATAGGGATACTCATGTAGGTTGTAATGCCAAGGGCTTTCGCGGCATCGCAATCCGGCCAGCGCTCTGCCACCTCGTTACTGAACAACGTACCACTCTCGATGGCGCGCTTACACAACGTGTCGCCCCATGGAACGTTAAGCCCCTCAGGGATCTGCATCTGCTTGCTGTTGCGGGCGTAGAGGATATGCTGCAGCCGCGCATTGATATCGACCTTCGTCAGGTAGGTGGACTCCATTTCAGTCACAATCTCCAGCATCTCCAGCAGCTGGCGGACGAGACTTTCAAGGGACTGCTCAGTGGAGAGCGTTTCTGAAACACGGGCAAGGATAATATCCGACATGACGTAGGCTCACTCCCATGCAGAAGACGTCTGCATCTGCATGTTATGCTGAATTTTTCGACTTCGGGCATAGTAAAACATGAATATAAAAATTTTAATATTCATCACAGGGGAGCGGGGGAGAAAAAAAGCCCCGATGTTGAGACCGGGGCAAAGACATCTTGATTACGGAATGATGTTCTCTGGTCATTGAGAACACGTGCCACTGTAGTGTGGAAAAGTGCAGTTAAGATGGAGAAATCGTGGAGAAAGCGGCGATGACCCGTTACCCTTAAAGTCTGATGAAGTTAAAAGGATCAATGAGATGAGATTACTGCTTCTGGCACTGGCGTTACCGCTGGCCGCCTGTACCTCCAAAACATCCCCGCCTGATGCCCCGAAACCGCCCCATGTTATCGGGATGGCTAATCCCGCCTCCGTCTACTGCCTGAATAAAGGCGGGGAACAGGTCCCGGTTCAGAGCCCGCAAGGGGTTCGCACGGAGTGCAAGTTGCCCGGCGGCGAAGTGATCGATGAATGGGCGCTTTATCGTCGCGATCATCCGCAACCTGCCAGGTGACAGCGGGATAGTGGCTGCGGTACACTTCTCTTTAGGATTATTCTTAGCCTTTCGATGGCTACCGTTATCGTGAGAGAAGTATGTTTCAGCTTAAACCGGGCAGCATGGCGATGATCATCGGTGCCCGCACGGCGTCCGGCCGTCGTAATATTGGTAAATCTGTTGAACTGTTTGGCCTGTGTCAGCCCGGCCAGCGTTTCGTTAATCCGGTCAATGGCGTCATGACGCAGTTACCCACCACCTCGGATCGCGCGCTTTGGCTGGTGACCGGTGATGTCTTCGCGTTTGACAATCAGCACGGCTTTGCGTTTATTCGCGCCGAACATCTGATGCCGCTTACCCCGGATACGGCGCCGCAAATCCTTGATGAACTGATGATCGACTGACTAGACATTACGCAGCCAGTCGGCTAACACCAGGGCGTGATTGTGTTCCTTATCTTTCGCGCCATAGAGAAGGGTTAAGGTCTGCTTGCTGGCCAGCGCCACAAGACGCAACCCCTCGTCCTTGTGCTGCGCCAGCTCTTCCCGGTACGCCTTGCTGAAGGCGTTGAAATCAAGGGTTTCGCTATGAAACGCCTTGCGTAAATCGTTGGACGGGGTGAGCGTTTTACACCATTCATCATACGCGAGATCGGTTTTTTTCACGCCACGTGGCCAGAGTCTGTCTACCAGCACCCGATAACCATCGTCCGGGCTTGCCTGTTCGTATACGCGTTTACACTGGATCATCTTTTCTCCTCAGCTGCGGCAAAACGTTCTGCGTATTACTCTAGCACTTTGTCTTTACCCACCCAATTTAAGGTATTGTGATAATTGCAGAAGATCGGTAGTCTGAGGTTCCTTATGTTATCTGCTAATACTCAGGCATAAGGAACCTTTCATGGAACACCTCCCGGCTAAAACCACACTGCGCATTGCGCTGGTTGGCGATTACAATCCCGATGTTATTGCGCACCAGGCGATCCCGCTGGCAATTGACGACGCCGCTGCCGTTCTTGACCTCACCGCTGATTATGACTGGCTCGCGACCACGGAACTGACCAGCCCGGAAGATCTGGTGGGTTATGACGCTATCTGGCTGGTTCCCGCAAGCCCGTACAAAAACACGGCGGCGGCCTTTATCGCTGCACGCTACGCACGCGAAAACAGCATTCCCTTCCTCGGCACCTGCGGCGGGTTCCAGCATGCGCTGATTGAGTACGCCCGTAATGTGCTGGGCTGGCACGATGCGGCTCATGCCGAAACGGATACCGAAGGCACAATGGTGATTGCGCCATTAACCTGCTCGCTGGTGGAAAAAACCGATGCAATTGAGCTGCGCAACAATACGCTCATCGCCAAAGCCTATGGCAAACCGGAAATCGTGGAGGGATATCACTGCAATTACGGTGTGTCGCCGGAATTTGCACGGGAGCTGGAGAGCGGTGAAATGCGCGTCACCGGCTGGGACGAGCAGGGTGAAATTCGCGCCGCGGAGCTACTGACCCATCCGTTCTTCGTGATCACTTTATTCCAGCATGAACGTGCCGCGCTGGAAGGTCGACCGGTGGTGCTGGTACAGGCAATGCTGCGCGCGGCGCGCGGATAAAAAGGCAGACCTGGTGGTCTGCCATTCTACTAACGGGGCGTGACCTCCCGGTCACGCCCGGCAAGCATACCGCAAACGGCCATGATCACGGCGGCCAGTGCACAGGCCAGAAGCGGATACCGCCAGTCACCGGCAGCATCGTGAATTTTGCCCATCAACGGCGGGCCACAGGCGGCCAGCAGATAGCCCACCGACTGTGCCATGCCGGACAAGGCCGCGGCCTGATGCGCAGAGCTGGCGCGCAGCCCGATGAAAGTCAGGCCAAGGATCATCGTTGCCCCGGTACCAAAACCAAACACCAGCGTCCACATGACCGCCATTCCCGGCGCAAACCACAATCCTGCTGCGCTTATCGCGCACAACAGCGCCACGACGCCGGCGATTGCTCGCTGATCCTTCAGACGATGGAGGATCAGCGGGACAGCGAGACCCGGAACGGCGGTGGCCAGCTGTAAGAGTCCGTGCACAGAACCCGCCTGGGCTTCGCTATACCCGTGGCTGAGCAGGATCGCCGGTAGCCAGCCGATGATGACATAGTAAATCAGCGAGTTAATCCCCAGAAAAAGGGTGACCTGCCAGGCGAGGGCAGAGCGCCAGATGGCGCGGTTATGTAACGCGCCTGCACCGGTCACCGTCGCAACGTGTTTCTGACGCCACTGTGGCAGCCAGAGCAGTAGTGCAGCCAGCGGAAAGGCCATCAGCATTAGCAGGGCGCCATGCCAGCCGGCTTCCCCTTGCGCCAGCGGAACAATCAGTGCGGAACCTAACGCCGCGGAGATCCCCATCGTCAGGGAATACGCAC
This sequence comes from Enterobacter sp. R-25, assembly GCF_049913205.1. Lineage (NCBI taxonomy): Bacteria > Pseudomonadati > Pseudomonadota > Gammaproteobacteria > Enterobacterales > Enterobacteriaceae > Enterobacter > Enterobacter sp. R-25. The sequence continues at coordinate 1,876,744 of NZ_CP183982.1, forward strand.
CGGTGAGTCTGGCAACCTGTCCCGGGAAGTCACGTTTAATTAACCCAGGCAAAAGCACATTACCCAGTGCGATACCGCAACCAATCACCGCCGTACCGATGAAAAGCAGGGGGGCGGAAGGCAGGGAGCGCACAGCAATGCCGACGCAAATCAGCAGCAGGGCGATAAACAGGCTGCGTTCCATGCCGATACGCCGGGCAACACCTGCGGCGAGCGGGGAGATAAGGGCGAAAGCCAGCAGAGGCAGGGTGGTCAGCAGACCGGTTTGCGCCGTACTCAAGCCATAATCGAGACGAATGGTATCGAGCAGTGGTGCTGCTCCGGTAAAGGTGACGCGAAGCGTAGTGGCAATCATCAGGATACCTGCGATCAGCAGCGCGCCTTGTTTTCCTGAAACCCGAATTGCAGTAGTCATTGTGTTCTCATACGTTCAAGCGAGCGCACACAATACCGATTTTCTCCACGGTTGAAATCAGGCTAAAATGACAGTTTATCGCTAATATCGGACAACCTGATGATTGGTCTCGGACTGGACGGCTACGATCCCGATAGCCAGCATGATGCGGCTGTCGCGTTTCGCATCCGCGTGGTGGCGCAGGAACAATACATTCCGCGACACCAACACCGTAAGGGACAGCTGATTCTGGCGCTGGGGGGCGCCATCACCTGTGAAGTGGAAAACGCCATGCTGATGGTACCGCCCCAGTATGCCGTGTGGATCCCTGGCCAGATGCCGCACAGCAATAAGGCCACGCCGGGTGCCCAGCTTTGCTTTTTATTTATTGAACCCGGAGCGGTAAGTTTGCCCGATCGCTGCTGCACCCTGAAGATCTCCCCTCTGGTGCGGGAACTGATCTTATCGCTGGCGGAAAAATCACGTGAAGCGCTTTCGCTTGCTGCCACATTGCGTCTGGTGGATGTTCTTTTTGACGAGCTACCGCTGCAGCGTCAGGAACATTTGCAACTGCCCGTTTCGCCTCATCCAAAAATCCGGCTGATGAGCGAGAAGATGGCGGAAGAGCCTGCCGCCTGGCAGACGCTGGCGCAATGGGCGAGCCACTTTGCCATGAGTGAGCGCAATCTGGCGCGCCTGGTGGTGAAAGAAACGGGCCTGAGCTTTCGCCGCTGGCGGCATCAGCTGCAGCTTATTGTGGCGTTACAGCTGTTGATTGGGGGAAAGTCGGTACAGCAGGTGGCACAGTCGCTGGGGTACGACTCCACCACCGCGTTTATCACGATGTTTAAGAAGGGGCTGGGGCAGACGCCAGCGCGCTATATAGCCAGCCTGACTACGACTTCCCGATAAAAAGTGAGACCAGCCCGGCTGCAATCAGCGGGCCCACCGGAACGCCACGAAAGAGCGCCACACCGAGCACGGTTCCCACCAGCAGACCGGCCACCAGCGAGGGCTGGCTGCTCATCAGCGTAACGCCACGCCCGCCCAGCCACGAGACAAAAACGCCTACCGCTATCGCTATCAGCGATTTCCAGTTCACAAACGAGTGCAGCAGCGTCGAGGCAGGCAGCGTACCGCTGGCGATAGGTGCCATCACCCCAATGGTCAGAATGATGATCCCGATGGTGAGACCTTGTTTTTCTATCCACGGGAAAAAGGTGTTTAACGGGGTCACGCGCACAATGATCAGCACCAGAATTGAGATAGCGACGGTGGTGTTATGGCTGACAAAGCCAAGCGCAGCGAGGGCCAGAAGAATGAGCAGAGTCGGGTCAAACATAAGGAATCCTTGCCAAAAGAGTAAGCCTGCTTACTTTACGCGGAAACACGGCTGAAGACAGTTTTTAAAAAGATTTTACTGCTGTCATAACCCTGTCATTTACGGGGGATAAAACAGGGGCAGGCATCGAAAAAGGGTCGCAAAAATGTACGATCACATGTTTGTCGAAACGCTGATCATCTCTTCATCGTTTTTCGCTGTTGCCATTATCCTGGTCGCGTCAGTTATTTTTCTGGAAAAAAAAGGCTGACACGATGCCAGCTACACGATTACGCTTTATGGAACGTCACCAGCTCAGGACGGGCGATACGCAAATAATCCTGCGTATCCATAATCACGGATTTTTCCAGCAGACCGGCGTTAAACGCGATTTCATCAAAACGCTCAAACAGGAGCGGGTCGGCCACCAGTGCCAGATCGGGATGGAAGCTAAAAGGCGGAATGGCGCCAAAAACGCAGGCGGTCAGGGTATCGACTTCGGCAGGGCTTGCGAGAGACGCTTTTATCCCCCCAAAATGGCTGGCAAGCTGGCTTAAATCGGCCTGCAGATCGGCGGCGAGGATCGCCAGAACGTGTTTTTTTACGCCGTTTCCCTTCACCTTACAGACCAGTGCTTTTGCCCCTTGTCCCAGATCGGTTCCGCGGATCTCACTCACCGCTTCACATTTCCCCACGGCGTCATGCTCCATGACGCGAAATCGCGCGCCCTGCTGGGTTAACAACGTAATGAGTTGCTGGTGGGTTGTTGTTCCCTTAACGTCATCAGACATAGCGATTTACCTGTTAAATACCAATACGCAGCGTTTAACCTTAGCACAGAATATTTCGCCGTTGGTATAGACGTTGCTGTTGGGCGATTGCTTTACCCGCTGATTATGTGTCGGCATCAGAAGAGATTATATCCAGCTGCAATGTGCAGGTGAGATCGGAGAAAGATTTAAAAACGCTTAACAGGCATGAAGCTTCTCAGGTTTCATAAAGTGAAAGTCCTGAGAAGCGAGAAAAATTACAGATGTGATTTCTTTATCTCGAACTATTATCGGCGATACTCTTCAATTGTTCGTCAATAATATTCAGTATAGGCCGAACATCAGTATCCATCACGCGGCGCTCTTTCAGTCTAACCTGGATAGCTGATTCATAGTTTGGCCCCCAGACATCAGCATTATCTGCCTGAGCGACAAGCATTTTAAATGGATAGAGGCAAATTAGTTTTTTCTTAAATGCTCTGGATACATGCACGAATGATGTATCTGGAGAAATCACGAGTGCACTCTCTTTTATGATTTGTGCAGCCGAAAAGAATGAGGGCAATGAACTCTTAGTGACATGATCTGCATCGGGAATAGGCTTTATTTTATGTTGTTCGCCAAGAATGATTAAGTGAAAAGTATCTTTATATTTAGCCATGTGACTGGTAATGGCCTCAATCTGCGCTGTTGAGAAGAAACGTTCACTCACACTGCCGTAAGGAATGAACGCAACCGTTTTTTTATCAGTGGTTTTCTTAAGAAAATCCTTTGCTTTTTGTACATCGTCGTCAGGTATGATCACAGTGTAATCATAGTTCTGTGCCGATATCCCCAGATGCTTCAGGAAATCAATGTATCTTGTGCTTATATGTGACAAAGGGCAGCTAATGTTAATTACTTCGTCATAGATACGATACTTCCTGGTAAAACCGATTGTTTTGTGTGGTTTTATTAGTCTGATTAAATTAAATGTTTCGACATTTGAATGAGTTATTTCATGCGAGTCAACAAATACAAAAGGTGGAAGTTCCCTTAACACCTTGATTAGCATCTTTTTGTTGTTAGGTTCATAAAAGTAAAGAGCTTCTAAATTGTGCCATTCTTTGAAGAGAAAGTGCGTCCTTTTATCTGCAATAACAGAGACCTGAAAATTGTTTCTTACCAGAGTCTCAATCACACCACCAATGACAATAGCATCACCAATCCCTTTACCAATGAAGGGGATAATCAGATGGTTTGTGCCCGACCCATGTCTCGTTCGAGAAGTACGCCCCTGAGCGGCAATCATACTCAATAAGTTAAGTTTTAACTTAAGTTTGATCCTTTTCAAAAAATAGTTTTTAGATCTGTTTGCTTTTTTTATCCATCGAAACATTAAAGACTCCTTGAATACTTATCTGGTGTTAGTTAGCGTGGTACCAATTTCTTTTCATTTTGGCTAAAAGTCAGCTCGACATCCATAAAAATAGTATATGCATTCCCATCCACGAGGAGGCTCTCCACCCGTATATTACCTGTAGTGATTGCTACCAGTCATTACTGCGAGGTAGGCCACCTGTGCGTCAGTAAGCTCTGGCGCGCCCTGGAGTTGGGTAAGTTGTTCTGCCGTCGGTGGAGAAATAATTTCAATGGCTGCATAACGCATCTGTGAAAAGGCCCTACGGGGCTTAACGCTTAAAATTATGTGTAAATGGCCGCGAGTTGATGACTCTAACACTGGAGGTAAGGTGGATTCAATGTTCGGTTTTGGTAGGTCAGCAATACGTTCCTGCTTTGGGCAATTTTTATGCGCCTGTTGTTCTTCCTTCTCCGGATATGCTTATCCTTAGTTTATCGTATAGCTTATCCAACAAACATATAACCCTGGTAGGGGTGTGCCAATATCGGAAGAAAGAATTTTAGTCAAACATGGGATTGTTGAGGTATTAAATAATCCGCTTGCCCTTTACAGGCTAATTACCCTGAAAGCCAAAAGATCAGCCAGTTAGTATAAATAACTGGCTGATTAATGATGATTAACTTGTTGTTGAACTTTGTTTATGGAACAGTTCCCTGAACACCGGATAGATATCATCCTGATCGCGGATATGCTGCATGGCAAAGTTATCAAACATCGATTGCAGATGTTCATACTCACGCCACAGCGTCTGGTGAGCACGGCGGGTAATTTCGATATAGCTGTAGTAACGCACCACCGGCAGAATTTTCTTCGCCAGAATATCGTGACACAGCGGGGAGTCATCTGCCCAGTTATCGCCATCTGATGCCTGCGCGGCATAGATGTTCCACTGCGCCGGGTCGTAACGCTCTTTCACCACTTCATCCATCAGTTTCAGAGCGCTCGACACGATGGTGCCACCGGTCTCCTGCGAGTAGAAGAACTCATGTTCATCCACCTCTTTCGCCTGAGTGTGGTGGCGAATATAGACCACTTCCACGTTCTTATAGGTTCTGCTCAGGAACAGATAGAGCAGGATATAAAAACGCTTCGCCATATCCTTGGTGGCCTGGTCCATCGAACCGGAGACATCCATCAGACAGAACATGACCGCCTGGCTCGACGGTTCGGGGCGTTTTTCGTAATTTTTGTAGCGCAGGTCGAAGGTGTCGATAAACGGTACCCGGTCTATTTTAGCCCGGAGTTCGGCTATCTCTTTGCGCAGGCGTTCCTCTTCCAGCAGTTGCGCCGGTTCAGTATTTTCCACCACCTTCAGGCTGCTCTCCAGCTCGCGGAGTTCGCGCCGTTTACCTGCCGTCATAGCCGTGCGTCGCGCCAGAGAGTTCTGCAGCGAACGGACCACGCTGATGTTGGCGGGCACGCCGTTTGCGGTATATCCCGCGCGATGGGTTTTGTACTCGTTAAGCTGACGATGCTGGTTCTTTTTCAGATTCGGCAGCGCCAGATCCTCAAACAGCAGGTCGAGATACTCATCTTTTGAAATCTGGAAGACAAACTCATCCTGTCCTTCACCGTCCTGGCTGGCCTGTCCCTGACCGCTTCCTGAACCGCCCCCGCCGCCTTGCGGGCGCTCGATTCTGTCGTTCTGCACGAAGTGGTCATTACCTGGGTGTACGCGATGGCGAAGGCCGCCACGTCCCTGATGAAACATCGGTTCGCTGATGTCATCGGTGGGGATGGAGACAGATTCGCCGCTGTCGACGTCGGTCACCGAGCGTTTGTTGATGGCCTCGGAGATCGACTGTTTAATTTGCGCTTTATAACGGCGCAAGAAGCGCTGGCGATTTACCGTGCTCTTGTTTTTGCCGTTAAGACGACGGTCAATAAACCAGGTCATATATCCCCCGTACTGCATTTGCCAACTTGCAGTGTCCGGACGTGCCGGACATTTTTGTAGCCCGGCAGGCGTATGCGCTACCGGGCACTTGTACTTGTATTAAGACGATTTACGTACGCGCAGATACCATTCGCAGAGCAGGCGAACCTGTTTGCGGGTGTAGCCTTTCTCCATCATACGGTCGACAAAATCGTCGTGTTTTTTCTGCTCATCGGTTGACGTTTTAGTGTTAAACGAAATCACCGGCAACAGCTCTTCGGTATTGGAGAACATTTTCTTCTCGATTACCGTGCGCAGTTTCTCGTAGCTGGTCCAGTTCGGATTACGTCCGTTGTTATGCGCTCTGGCGCGCAGGACGAAGTTCACAATCTCGTTACGGAAGTCTTTTGGGTTACTGATCCCGGCTGGCTTCTCGATTTTTTCCAGCTCTGCGTTCAGGGATTCCCGGTCGAACAGCTGGCCGGTATCCGGGTCGCGGTACTCCTGATCCTGGATCCAGAAGTCAGCATAGGTGACATAACGGTCAAAAATGTTCTGCCCGTACTCTGAATAAGACTCCAGGTAGGCGGTCTGGATCTCTTTGCCGATGAACTCCGCATATTTCGGGATCAGGTAGCCTTTCAGGAACTCAAGGTAGCGTTCAGCCTGTTCCTGCGGGAACTGCTCGCGTTCAATTTGCTGCTCCAGCACGTAGAACAGATGAACCGGGTTGGCCGCCACTTCCGCATGGTCGAAGTTAAACACGCGGGAGAGGATCTTAAAGGCGAAACGCGTGGACAGACCGTTCATCCCTTCGTCCACACCGGCGTAGTCGCGGTACTCCTGATAAGACTTCGCTTTCGGGTCGGTATCTTTCAGGCTTTCCCCGTCATACACGCGCATTTTCGAGTAGATGCTGGAGTTTTCCGGCTCTTTCAGGCGCGAGAGAATGGAGAAGCGCGACAGCGTTTCCAGGGTGCCTGGTGCGCAAGGTGCGTGTACCAGCTCACTGTGGTTAAGCAGTTTCTCGTAAATTTTGATCTCTTCGGAGATCCGCAGGCAATAAGGCACTTTGACGATGTAGACACGGTCAAGGAACGCCTCATTGTTTTTGTTATTACGGAAGGAGACCCACTCAGATTCGTTCGAGTGCGCGAGGATAATGCCGTTAAACGGCAGGGCGGAAATACCTTCCGTACCGTTGTAGTTGCCTTCCTGGGTGGCCGTCAGCAGCGGATGCAGCACTTTAATTGGTGCTTTAAACATCTCGACGAACTCCATAATCCCCTGGTTGGCGCGGCACAGCGCACCCGAGTAACCGTAGGCATCCGGGTCGTTTTGCGCGTAGTTTTCCAGCTTACGAATATCGACTTTACCCACCAGAGCGGAGATATCCTGGTTGTTCTCATCCCCCGGTTCAGTTTTGGCGATAGCAATCTGTTCCAGAATGGATGGCCACACCTTGACGACGCGGAATTTGGTGATATCCCCACCAAACTCGTGCAGGCGTTTTGCCGCCCAAGGCGACATGATGGTGCCAAGATAGCGCCGCGGAATACCAAACTCTTTATCCAGAATTTGCGCATCTTCCTGCGGATTAAACAGGCACAGCGGATGGTCATTCACCGGGCTGCGTTCACCGTTAGCGCTCAGCACATAGATAGGGACGCGCTGCATCAGTGATTTCAGACGTTCAGCCAGTGATGATTTACCCCCACCCACAGGGCCGAGTAAATAAAGGATCTGTTTCTTCTCTTCCAGACCCTGGGCGGCATGCTTCAGGTAGGAGACAATCTGTTCGATGGCATCTTCCATACCATAGAACTCTTCAAACGCCGGGTAGCGGGCGACCACCCGATTCGAAAAGAGACGGGAAAGCCGAGGTTCCAGGGCAGTATCAACCATGTTTGGCTCACCAATAGCCATTAATAGCCGTTCTGCCGCATTGGCATAGGCACTGCGATCTTGCCGACAAATGGTAAGAAACTCCTGCAGTGTGAACTCTTCGTCCTTGGCAGCTTCATAACGCTGGCGATAGTGATCGAATATATTCATGGCATGCCGTCCTTTCGTTTTTTAGCACAGGATAAGAGCCGTTCGTATGAGTAGTGGAGGCTCCCGGAAGAGAATCTCTCGCACCTCACTGCCAGAGCAGCAACCTGTGTGCCAGGTCAGACGCTAAGAACCGCAGGGTGTTAAGAAAAAACTCTTCTTAATTTAAAGCGTAGATGGCATTTGCAAAACTTGCATGCCGATAAAATCTAATTTCAATGACATATCAATAACTCATCCAAAAATTTCCCCTGCTGTTTTAGGGTAAAAGCACGTTTTTCATTCAGTAGTCATATAAATGAAAGCAGGCTGTCACCTGAAAAGTTGAAAATAACGGGTTAATCAGACTGATTAGCAGGCAAAAAATTTTGGGATGTACGACAATGGCGGTTAAACTTCTCTCGCTGATTATTTGACTACAGGAAAGAATGGATTGTGACCAAACTCAAACTTCTGGCATTGGGCGTACTTGCCACAACCGCTGTTAGCACCGCACAGGCGGCGGAAAGTCAGTGGACTGTTGGCGCGGGCGTTGGTGTGATTAACAGCCCATACAAACAGTATGATCGTGATGTTTATCCAGTTCCGGTTGTCACCTATGAAGGCGATAACTTCTGGTTCCGCGGTCTGGGCGGTGGCTACTATCTCTGGAATGATACGGCCGACAAGCTCTCCATCATGGCTTACTACGATCCGACGCACTTCAAGCCGGGTGACAGCGACAGCCATGCGCTTCGCCAGCTCGACAAGCGTAAGAGCACCATGATGGCGGGACTCTCTTATGTGCATAACACCGAATATGGCTTCCTGCGTACCGCACTTGCGGGGGATACGCTGGATAACAGCAACGGTTTTATCTGGGATCTGGCCTGGCTCTATCGCTACACCAACGGTGCGTTAACGCTAACCCCGGGTATCGGTGTGCAATATAACAGTGAGAACTACAACGACTACTACTATGGTGTTTCTAAGAACGAATCCCGTCGTAGCGGTCTGAAGAGCTACAGTGCGGACGACGGCTGGGATCCGTACCTTGAGCTGACGGCAAGCTATAACTTCCTCGGTGACTGGAACGTCTACGGTACCGGGCGCTATGAGCGTCTGAGCGATGAAGTGAAAGACAGCCCGATGGTTGATAAGTCCTGGGCGGGCATATTCTCAGTCGGTGTGTCCTACAAGTTCTGATTGTGCATTAAAAAAGTGCAATCATTGCATCAAAACGGGGCGCTTGCGCCCCGTTTGCATTGGTGTGGTGCAACGAAAAAGAGGGGATGATATGAACGTAAAAACCGTGACCTTTTCCGCAGGGCGTCCACTTCCGGCTATCGGACAGGGTACCTGGTATATGGGAGAAAAAGCCAGCCAGCGTAAATCCGAAGTGAATGCACTGCGGGCGGGCATTGATCTGGGGTTAACGTTAATTGATACCGCTGAAATGTATGCCGAAGGTGGAGCGGAAGAGGTGGTCGGGGAGGCGATTAAGGGCCAGCGCGACAACGTTTTTCTGGTATCAAAAGTCTACCCGTGGAACGCTGGCGGTCAGAAAGGCCTGGCGGCGTGTGATGCCAGTCTGCGACGTCTCGGGACAGACCATATCGATCTCTACCTTCTGCACTGGCGCGGTAACTATGGCCTGGATGAAACCATTACGCTGATGGACACACTCCAGCAGCAGGGAAAAATTGGCCGCTGGGGCGTCTCAAACCTGGATTATGAAGATATGCAGGCGCTGTGGCGTGAAGAGGGCGGTTCCGCCTGTGCCACTAATCAGGTGCTTTATCATCTGGCGTCACGGGGAATTGAATTTGATCTGCTTCCCTGGTGTCAGCAACAGGCGATGCCGGTGATGGCTTACTGCCCGCTGGCTCAGGCCGGGCGCCTGCGTTCGGGGCTGATGAACCATCCGGTCGTGAATGCCATCGCGCATAACCACCGCGCCACTGCCGCCCAAATTCTGCTGGCGTGGGTTATCCGCCATCAGGGTGTTATTGCCATACCGAAAGCGGCCTCGATTGAGCATGTTAACGCCAACGCTGGAGCGCTGGAGATAACCCTCACCGCGGAAGAACGTCACAAACTGGATAATGCTTTCCCGCCACCCACCCATAAACTCCCGCTGGATGTCGTTTAATCCTGACGCATGCCCCTCTCCTTTACAGGAAGAGGGGCGGTAGCGTATTAGCGCTTCACAATACTGATTGTCTGCCCTAAGCGAGACGGTTTTTCTTCGCTGGTTTTTTGTGGCGCAGTGACGCACGCCGTTTCCACACAGACGAAGGTTTTGTAACCGTCATCAGGCACGTCGGCCATACTGACAGAAAGTGCCGGGCCTGGGTTCCAGCCCACCACGTTGCTGTGATGGTGGTGTACCACTTCGATACCACGGTTCAGGGCGCTGTCGTGGATCACGTTGCACGCTTCCGGATGCAGGTAAACGCGGTCAGTACGGTCCGGGAACGTCTGAATGCCGTCGCTCAGTTTTCCTTCTTTCGCGTTATCCACCTTGTCGATAAAGGTATCGCCAAGGCCGCTCACCTTCACGGCGCTGATGTCACCAACGTTGAAATAGGTGTGCAGGGCGGAGGTGGTTTCAAATTCACCGTGCGCTTCCAGTTCGATTTCGCAGGTTTTGCCCAGCTTGAAGCGTGCGTACAGGGTGAAATCGTGCGGCCACAGGGCGCGGGTTTCCTCATTCGCCTGCAGCTCAAAGGTCAGTACCGCACCGTTATCGTCTTCATTGTGCGCTTTCAGCGTCCACTGCTGGTTACGGGCAAAACCGTGAGAGGGTAGGCCTTTCTCAGCGGAAGGACCAAACCATGGCCAGCAAATAGGCACGCCGCCGCGAATCGCATCCCCTTTTTTAAAGGAGGTCGCGTCGCTCAGCCACAGTGCTTCCGTTTCGCCTTCAGGTTTCCAGGAGAGCAGGTGTGCGCCGTTCAGCGCCACGGAGGCTTTTACGCGCGGGTGGTCAACGACGATGATATCCGCACCATCAATCTGTCGGCGGGAGAGCACAGGGGTAAGTTGTTCGACTACCGGAAGTGCAAAAATTTTATTAATCATTAAGCAATCCTCTGTCTAAAAACAATAAAAAAGGCGACCGAAGTCGCCTTTTTGGATCAAGAACTCATCTCAACTTATTTGGAGATGTGAGCGATCAGGTCCAGTACTTTGTTAGAGTAGCCGGTTTCGTTGTCGTACCAGGAAACCAGTTTCACGAAGTTGTCGTTCAGTGCGATACCTGCTTTAGCATCGAACACGGAAGTGCACACTTCGCCGTTGAAATCGGTAGATACAACGTCGTCTTCGGTGTAGCCCAGAACGCCTTTCATTGCGCCTTCGGAAGCAGCTTTGATTGCTTTCTTAATTTCTTCATAAGAAGCAGCTTTTTCCAGACGAACGGTCAGGTCAACAACGGATACGTTAGGAGTTGGAACGCGGAACGCCATACCAGTCAGTTTGCCATTCAGTTCTGGCAGTACTTTACCTACAGCTTTAGCTGCACCGGTAGAGGATGGGATGATGTTCTGAGCCGCGCCACGGCCGCCACGCCAGTCTTTGTGAGACGGGCCGTCAACAGTTTTCTGAGTCGCGGTGGTCGCGTGAACGGTAGTCATCAGACCTTCGACGATGCCGAAGTTGTCGTTGATTACTTTAGCCAGCGGTGCCAGGCAGTTGGTGGTGCAGGATGCGTTAGAAACGATGTCCTGGCCAGCGTAAGTTTCGAAGTTTGCACCACGAACGAACATTGGGGTGTTGTCTTTAGAAGGACCGGTCAGAACAACTTTTTTCGCACCCGCGGTGATGTGTTTACGCGCAGTTTCGTCGGTCAGGAAGATACCGGTAGCTTCAGCTACAACATCAACACCGATTTCGTTCCATTTCAGGTTAGCTGGGTCTTTCTCAGCAGTAACGCGGATGGTTTTGCCATTAACAACCAGGTGGCCGTCTTTCACTTCAACGGTGCCGTCGAAACGACCGTGAGTTGAGTCGTACTTCAGCATGTACGCCATGTATTCAGCGTCCAGGAGATCGTTGATACCAACGATTTCGATGTCAGAACGTTTCTGAGCAGCACGGAAAACAATACGGCCGATACGGCCAAAACCGTTGATACCTACTTTGATAGTCATATATTCCACCAGCTATTTGTTAGTGAATAAAAGGTTGCCTGTAAAATTACAAAAACCTTACGCAGCGTCAAGCGGAATCGTGTCAATCATTGCGACAAATCAATCCTGTGACTAACGTTTGTGCGACTGACTCGCCTCACTTTCCCTTTGAGCTAGCAACCACATGGGGGCTGCGCGCGGCATTTTAAAGTCCTCGCAGGATAAAAATGTGAACATGATCACAATTGCCTGACCGCCTTTTCGCGACACATAAGTTTAGAACAAAAGTGCACGCAAGGGTGTTAATGTTTTGTTAGAATCCGGGTTAAAAGGTGTCTGTTTCTACAGCGAGATGTAAGCATATGTCGAACCAACGTAACCCTGACGATTTGAAAAAAAACCTCACCGAAATGCAGTTTTACGTGACGCAAAATCACGGAACCGAACCGCCTTTTACCGGCCGTTTACTGCACAACAAGCGCGACGGTGTCTACCACTGTCTGGTATGTGACGCCCCGTTGTTCAATTCCCAAACGAAGTTCGATTCTGGCTGTGGCTGGCCAAGCTTTTATGAGCCGGTCAGCGACGATGCGATCCGCTACCTGAGCGACACGTCGCACGGCATGGTGCGTACTGAAATTCGTTGCGGAACCTGTGACGCCCACCTTGGACACGTCTTCCCGGATGGCCCTCAACCGACGGGTGAGCGTTTCTGTGTGAATTCAGCGTCGATGAGCTTCACCGATGATGAAAACGGTGACCAGATAAAAGGTTGAAAAAACGATTCAGCAAATTATTCCTTTGAAAGGGAGAGATCGTGAATATTGATGACATGATTAGCGGTATGACGCCGGAGGTGTATCAGCGCCTGGTGACTGCTGTTGAACTGGGAAAATGGCCGGACGGTGTCGCGCTCACGCCGGCGCAAAAAGAGAACAGTCTGCAACTGGTGATGCTCTGGCAGGCGCGTAACAATACCGACGCGCAACACATGACTATCGACACTCAAGGCCAGATGGTGATGAAGAGCAAGCGCGAGCTGAAAGAGGACTTTGGTATCACGCCAAAGCCGATCGCGACGATAAAAATGCAGTAACGGTGGGCGGCAGTCCTGCCAGCGCCCTCTCTCTGGAGAGAGGGCGTGCTTACCTTACTCTTTGGGTTTAATTCCCAGCGACTCCGCCAGCTGTTTCGCTAACTGGTTATTGTCATCCGCGCCGTACTCCCAGAACATCGCCCCGGCGAGACCTTTCTCCTTGATGTAATCCGCTTTGATGGCGACGGAACGCGGGTTCTCATAGGAAAGGGCAAACAGCGCCTTGCCGTCCGCCGCATTCACTGAAAGCCACGGCACTTGCGCCCGTTCGTCCCAGTGTTCGGTAAAACGCTTCTGCGGATCGTTTAAGAGCTTTTTCACAATATCGTTGTACTTCACATACGTATCTTTGGTCAGGTCGTAACCCAGTGAAGCGAACAAGCCGGTTTCCTGAGGCCCAAAGTAGGGCTGGGTCACCGGATGGTTTTGCGCATCGGGTTTTGTCCAGTCAATACCGGGCTCCACGGCGCGTTTCGGCACGCGGCCGTAAAAACCAATCCCGAGGTTCATCTGCTGCGGCTTCAGCCCGGCCGCCAGATAGTTGTTCACCACAAAATCCACGCTGTATTTGTCTGCGGCGGCCACCGTTGGCCAGTCGCTGGAGTCATACAGATTGGCGTTGAAATACTGTGTGCCATACGCCATGTCGTAGGTCATCAGGTTGATGTAGTCGAGCAGCGGGGCAATGGCCTTCACATCCACCCAGCTTTTCGGACTTTCTGCATTTGCCCCCACCGCGATGGTGACCAGCTTTTTATGCCCGAAGGCGGCGCGCAATTCTTTCAGCAGTGCGGTGAAGTTATCGCGATCGGCTGGCGTGCTGGCCACCAGTCCCCATGCGCCATTTACCGGGTATTCCCAGTCAAGATCGATGCCGTCGAGCGCATATTTTTCGACAATCTCCTGAGCCGAGCGGATAAACACCGCACGGCTCTCTTGGGTCGCGGCTGCGCCGGAGAAGCCACGCGCACCCCATCCGCCAACGGAGAGCAACACTTTCAGGTTTGGATTTTGCTTACGCAGCGTCGGGATTAGCGCCAGATCGGCGGCGACTTTTGGCGACAGCCAGATCTGATGAAGTTTCGCCGGATCTTTCAGCGCAGCATGGGTTTCGTCTTTCTCATCGTTATAGACCAGACCAAATGAGTAGTTCAGGTGGGTAATCTGACGAACGTCGAGCGTATTGATATCGCCACCGGGACCGGCGGTGACATCGCCACCGCCGTTAAAATATCCCACAGACATCAGGGGAGTGGCGGAAGCAACTGACGCGCAAAGCAAGGGTAATGCTGCCAGCAAAGGCAAACGTTTCATACAAGTTCCTCTTTGACTTAACAAAAATAACCACGCCACGGAAAAGGCGTGGCGAAAAAACAGCCTGAAGAGAATAGCATTGCCGCTTCGCTGGTGATGCGAGGGAGTTCACTTTATGGGGAACGAGACGGGGCGTGCCGGGCAGCACTGTGGCTTGCCCGGCGAGAAGGTCAGGCGTGCGTTTCCAGCCAGTCTTCCAGGGTATACAGGGTGGCGCCTTCCGCGGCCATATCCATAAACGCCTGTGCGCTGTCCTGCGGTTGAATATTCACCCCGCGACAGCCATCGGTGATGACGCTGACGGTATAGCCTAGCTGGAGAGCGTCCAGCACGGTGAACTTCACGCAGTAATCCGTCGCCAGACCCAGCACAATCAGTTCGGTGATTTCGTGATGGCGTAACCACCCGTCCAGCGCCGTTTTCTGGCGATGTCCGTTATCAAAGAAGGCGCTGTAGCTGTCGATAGACGGGTTTTCCCCTTTATGAAACACCGCGTCGATGGCCTTCTGATTCAGCAGCGGATGCAGCTGCGCACCTTCCGTCTGTTGCACGCAGTGATCCGGCCAGAAGGTTTGTGCCAGGCCGTCAAGTTCACCCTGAGTGAAGGGCTCAACGCCGTGCTGGCTGGCAAAACTGCCGTGATCAGCCGGGTGCCAGTCCTGGCTTGCGACTACTGCCTCACCCCGCGTTTTGCACCACTCAATCAGCGTATTCGCCACGTCTACGGTGCTGTCACCTTCAGCGACGGCCAGTGCGCCGCCCGCACAGAAATCATTTTGCAAATCGACCAGTAACAGGGCGCGTTGCGTCATGGTGCCTCCTTATTCGTCCGGCGTCAGTTCGCCGCGCAGGTTTTGCATCATCGCGCTGCGGATGGACTGAATGTCCAGATCCTGACTCAGTAAATAGTGAAGTTTAGTCAGCGTGGCTTCAACGGTCATATCGAATCCGCTGATAACGCCTGCATGCGCGAGGGCGTTACCGGTGGCGTAACCGCCCATGTTGACTTTACCGGACATGCATTGCGTCAGGTTAACCACCACGATCCCACGCTCGCTCGCTTCCTGCAGCTCTTTCAGGAACTCGCCGTTCTGCGGGGCATTGCCCACGCCGTAAGAGCGCAGGATCAGCGCTTTCACCGGCTGGCGCAGGAAGTTACGCACCACATCTGCAGAGATACCCGGGTAAATCGTTACCACGCCAATCGGTTGCGGCGTGATCGGATGAACAATCAGTTCGCCCGCCGTGCTCGGCGCAGGCGGGGTGCCCAGACGACGAATATGGATGCCCGCCTCCAGCAGCGGCTGCAGGTTCGGTGAGGCGAAAGCGTCAAAGCCATCGGCGTGCGCCTTCGTGGTCCGGTTGCCGCGATACAGTCGGTTGTTGAAGAACAGCGACACTTCGTTAATCGGGTAATTCGCTGCCACATACAGGGAGTTGAGCAGGTTGATCTGCCCGTCAGAACGCAGCTCCGCCAGCGGAATTTGCGAGCCGGTGACGATGACGGGTTTGCCCAGATTCTCCAGCATGAAGGAGAGTGCCGAGGCGGTAAACGCCATCGTGTCGGTACCATGCAGGATCACAAAGCCGTCGTACTGGTCGTAATGGGCTTTAATGTCGTCCGCGATATGCTGCCAGTCTTCCGGCGTCATATCGGAGGAGTCCATCAGCGGCTCGTATTCGTGAATGGTGAAGTCAGGCATTTCAGGACGGTGGAATTCAGGCATCAGTGCGAGCTGGCGCTGAAGGTGGCCGGAGACCGGGATATAGCCGTTTTCAGAGCGCTGCATACCGATGGTACCGCCAGTGTAGGCTACATAAATCGATTTCTTCTGCATGGTAGTGAGTTCTTGTTCTTCAAAAGAAAAAAATCCCCTCTTCACGGGAAGAGGGGACGGTGTTTAACGGACGTTTGCACAGGTCAGACAAAACGCGTAACGGCTTTGTGGATCGTTAAAGGCCGCCAGTTTGTCGCTTTCCGCTTTCATCGCTTTAGCCGCCGTCGCGACTGGCGCAGGCAGATACGCCTGCAGCGCCTCAGGCAGCATGGCACGCACGGAGCCGGACATGCTGTTCATCACCAGGTCAAAGAACGACGGCTCGTCCTGGTAATACTCAACGTGCCACTGCTTGAGCTTCGCCAGTTCGGCGGCTTTCTTCACCGCGTCATCAAAGTCGCCCAGGCTGTCTACCAGACCATTATTCTTCGCATCCTGGCCGGTCCAGACATGGCCCTGCGCAATGTCGTCGATCTGTTGCGGTGTCTTTTTACGGGACTCTGCCACCAGCGTAATAAAGCGCTTGTAGCCGCTCTCGATACTGAGCTGCATCATCTCAGAGACTTCAGGCGGCAGCGATTTGGTGACCGACACATCCGCCAGCGGTGAAGTGGCAACGCCATCGGTATGGACGCCCAGATAATCCAGGCTGTTTTCCACGGTGTTAATCACCCCAAAGATGCCAATCGAGCCGGTCAGCGTGCTCGGGTTGGCGACGATGTAGTTAGCCGGGGTTGAAATCCAGTAACCGCCCGAGGCCGCCATTCCACCCATCGATACCACTACCGGCTTGCCGGCTGCACGTGCCGCGGCAAGTTCAGCGCGGATCACTTCAGAAGCGCTGACGCTGCCGCCAGGGCTGTTTACGCGCAGTACAATCGCCTTCACTTTCGGATCAAGGCGAGCATCGCGGATTTGCGATGCGGTGGTATCGCCGCCCACGTTACCCGGCGTTTCCTCGCCGTCCATGATGGCACCATTAGCAAAGACCACCGCGACGCTGTCACCGCTGTCATCCGGCTTTTTGGTCGCATAATCGTACATGCTGATAGCGCTGAAGTTTTTATCCTCTTTGCTCCAGCCAAACTGTTTGCTCAGTGATTTTTCGATATCCGCGCTGGTGCCCAGCGCATCGACCAGTTTGTTATCCAACGCATATTTTGCGGTATCACCATCAACCTTGCGCAGGCCCTCCAGCACGCCCTGCGCGCCAGGGAACACCTGTTCAGCGGTTATCTGGCGGTTAGCGGCCACGGTGCTCAGATAGTTCTGCCACAGCTCACCAATCCAGCGGCTGTCCGCTTCACGGGCCGCAGGGGACATATCATCACGAATAAACGGCTCCACGGCGGATTTATAGGTTCCGACGCGGAAGACGTGGGTGGTGACTTTCAGTTTGTCGAGCAGCGATTTGTAATACAGACCGTTAGTGGCGAAGCCATGCAGATCGACCGTACCCTGCGGGGAGAGCCAGATTTTATTGGCGAAGCTGGCCAGATAATACTGCCCCTGGCTGTAGCTGTCCCCGACCGCAATCACCGGCTTGCCGCTGTCACGGAATTCGCGCAGCGCTTTACCAATGTATTGCATCGAAGGCTGGTCGCCGCCGGCAAAATCTTTCAGATCCAGCACGATGCCGGTAATGTTGCGGTCGTCTTTTGCCTGACGAATGGTGTCGACGATATCGAACAGGGAGTTTTCCTGAAGACGGTCTGATGTCGCGCCAAACAGCTGACGGCCAATAACGCCCAGACGATTGCTGGTGGACGGCTTATCGACGATGACGCCCGTGATATCAAGTAACAGCGCCCCGCGAGTCGAATGCTGCGCCTGATTTGCGTTGCTGATATGCATCCAGACGCCTGCGCAAACCAGAACCAGGAGGATGAAGAAGATATTCATCACCAGGTTGCGGACGAAGTTGAGCAGTCGCCACGTCCATTTAAAGAAACCGGCAATGATTCGCCAAAGGGTTCGCATGTATTCTCCCTAACCAGAAAATGACTGTTTCCGTCGCCACGGGACGGCAATGTGCGGTTATCGTAATGACCCAACCGTCACTTGTCAGCAGGAATCGCCTGCTACGCTGTAACAAAATCTGCCGCCGTGTTAATTTTGTGAGTAAATTTCAAGAAAGGAGTTAACCAATGGACGCACTTGAACTGCTTGTTAACCGCCGTAGCGCTTCACGTCTCACCGAGCCGGCGCCGGCAGGGGAGCAACTGGAGAATATTCTGCGTGCCGGCCTGCGTGCACCGGATCATGGTACGCTGCAGCCATGGCACTTCTTTGTGATTGAAGGTGAAGGCCGCGATCGTTTCAGTCAGATACTGGAGCAGGGGGCAGTTGCCGCAGGTCAGGATGAGAAGGGTATTGAGAAAGCCCGCAGTGCGCCATTCCGTGCGCCGATGATCATCGCTGTCGTGGCGAAATGTCAGGCCGACCACAAAGTGCCGGTCTGGGAGCAGGAAATGTCTGCCGGCTGTGCCGTCATGGCAATGCAAATGGCCGCCGTGGCGCAAGGGTTTAACGGTATCTGGCGCACAGGGCCGCTGACCAACAGCCAGCCGGTTCGCGACGGATTCGCCTGTGGTGAACATGATAAAATTGTCGGCTTCCTCTATCTCGGCACGCCTCAGCTTAAAGCCTCCGCCACCATTAATGTGCCGGACACCACGCCTTTCGTCAGCCGTTTCTGATAACGCGCGCTAAACTGTCTGGATTCTGAGCATCTGCCGCAGAATTCAGACAGTCATACTTACCTCTTTATGGAATGAGCGCTACCATAGCGCGATTGAGATGACAGGAGACGTCCATGAGCGAGCAAACCATTCGTTTAACGCAATACAGCCACGGAGCCGGTTGCGGTTGTAAAATTTCCCCGAAAGTGCTGGAGACCATTCTCCACAGTGAACAGGCGAAGTTTGTCGACCCGAACCTGCTTGTCGGTAACGAAACGCGTGACGATGCGGCAGTTTATGACCTGGGTAACGGCACCAGCATTATCAGTACCACCGACTTCTTTATGCCGATTGTCGACAACCCGTTCGATTTCGGGCGTATTGCGGCCACCAACGCCATCAGCGATATTTTCGCCATGGGGGGCAAACCGATTATGGCGATTGCCATTCTGGGCTGGCCGATTAACACCCTTGCCCCTGAAATTGCCCGTGAGGTGATTGAAGGGGGACGTTTTGCCTGCCAGCAGGCGGGGATCGCGCTGGCCGGGGGTCATTCTATCGATGCGCCGGAGCCAATCTTCGGTCTCGCGGTCACGGGCGTGGTGCCCACCGAGCGCGTGAAACGCAACAGCACCGCGCAGGCGGGCTGCAAGCTGTTCCTCACCAAACCGCTGGGCATTGGTGTCCTCACTACTGCGGAGAAAAAATCGCTGCTGAAGCCGGAACACCAGGGGCTGGCAACCGAGGTCATGTGCCAGATGAACCTCGCGGGTGCGGCCTTTGCGAATATCGACGGCGTGAAAGCCATGACCGACGTGACCGGTTTTGGCCTTCTCGGACACCTCTCCGAAGTGTGTCAGGGCGCGGGCGTACAGGCGCAGGTCTGGTATCAGGACGTGCCGAAGCTGCCGGGTGTGGAGGAGTACATTGCAGCGGGCGCCGTTCCGGGCGGTACCCAGCGTAACTTTGCCAGCTATGGTCATCTGATGGGCGAAATGCCTGAAGCGTGGCGCAATCTGCTGTGCGATCCACAAACGTCCGGTGGTTTGCTGCTGGCGGTCACGCCAGACGCTGAAGCCGACGTCCAGGCGACGGCCGCAGAGTTTGGTATTACCCTGACGGCGATCGGTGAACTGGTGACCGCGCGCGGTGGCCGACCGATGATTGAGATCCGTTAATTCAATGCGGTTGTTTATTGCCGAAAAGCCGAGCCTGGCCCGTGCCATTGCCGATGTGCTGCCGAAGCCGCATCGCAAGGGAGACGGCTTTATCGAATGCGGTAACGGGCAGGTGGTCACCTGGTGTATCGGTCACCTGCTTGAGCAGGCGCAGCCAGATGTCTACGACAGCCGCTATGCCCGCTGGAACCTCAATGACCTGCCCATCGTCCCTGAAAAATGGCGCCTGCAGCCACGGCCTTCCGTCACCAAACAGCTCAACGTGATTAAACGTTTTTTGCATGACGCGACGGAAGTCATCCACGCGGGTGACCCGGACAGGGAAGGGCAACTGCTGGTGGATGAGGTGCTGGACTATCTGGAGCTGGCGCCGGAAAAACGCCAGCAGGTCCAGCGCTGCCTGATTAACGACCTCAATCCGCAGGCCGTGGAGCGGGCCATTTCACGTCTGCGCGCGAACAGCGAGTTTATTCCGCTGTGCGTTTCCGCGCTGGCCCGCGCTCGAGCGGACTGGCTTTACGGGATCAATATGACCCGCGCCTACACCATTCTGGGGCGTAATGCCGGTTATCAGGGCGTCCTCTCCGTCGGGCGTGTGCAAACGCCGGTGCTGGGGCTGGTGGTGCGTCGTGACGAAGAGATTGAGAATTTCGTCGCCAAAGATTTCTTTGAGGTTAAAGCGCATATCGTCACGCCGAAAGACGAGCGCTTTACCGCCGTCTGGCAGCCAAGCGATGCCTGCGAATCGTATCAGGATGAAGAGGGACGGTTGCTGCACCGTCCGCTGGCGGAGCACGTGGTCAACCGGATTACCGGTCAGCCTGCTATTGTCTCCAGCTATAACGATAAACGGGAATCAGAACCCGCGCCGCTGCCGTTCTCGCTTTCCGCGCTGCAGATTGAAGCGGCGAAACGCTTCGGTCTGAGCGCGCAGAACGTCCTTGATATCTGCCAGAAGCTCTACGAAACCCACAAACTCATTACCTATCCGCGTTCGGACAGCCGGTATCTGCCGGAAGAGCACTTTGCCGGTCGTCACTCGGTGATGAACGCCATTGCCGTTCACGCGCCGGATCTGCTGCCACAACCGGTTGTGAATCCGGACATTCATAACCGCTGCTGGGATGATAAAAAGGTGGATGCCCACCATGCGATTATCCCGACGGCGCGCACCAGTAACGTTAACCTCACGGAAAACGAAGCGAAGGTGTATAACCTGGTGGCTCGTCAGTACCTGATGCAGTTCTGCCCGGACGCAGTGTTCCGCAAATGCGTGATTGAGCTGGAAATTGCCAAGGGGAAATTTATCGCCAAGGCGCGTTTCCTGGCGGAGGCTGGCTGGCGCACGCTGCTTGGCAACAAAGAGCGTGACGAAGAGAATGACGGCACGCCGCTGCCGGTGGTTGCCAAAGATGACGAGCTGCTGTGTGAGAAAGGCGAAGTGGTTGAACGCCAGACCCAACCGCCGCGCCACTTCACCGATGCGACACTGCTCTCGGCAATGACCGGGATCGCCCGTTTTGTTCAGGATAAGGATCTGAAGAAGATCTTGCGTGCCACCGACGGACTGGGCACGGAAGCGACCCGTGCGGGCATTATCGAGTTGCTGTTTAAGCGCGGTTTTCTGGAGAAAAAAGGGCGCTATATCCACTCGACTGAACCGGGGCGCGCATTGATCCACTCACTGCCTGAGCTGGCCGCAAGGCCGGACATGACGGCACACTGGGAATCTGTGCTAACGCAAATCAGTGAAAAGCAGTGTCGCTATCAGGACTTTATGCAACCGCTGGTGGGGACCTTGTACGAGCTGATTAACCAGGCGCGTAATACGCCGGTGAAGCAGTTCCGGGGGATGGTTGCACCGGGTGGTGCGCCGAAGAAACCGTTCAAAAAGAAAAAAAGCGCAGCCTGATGTGCTTTCGGTTGTCGCCCTCTCCCAACGGGAAAGGGCGACAGCGTGCTTAGATAACCCCTTGCCCCATCATCGCATCCGCGACCTTCACGAACCCGGCGATATTTGCGCCACGCACGTAGTTGGTTTGCGATGCCTCACCGCCGTACTCGACGCAGGCGTGGTGAATATCCAGCATAATGTGGTGCAGACGCGCATCCACTTTCTCTGCCTTCCAGCCGAGGCGCGCGGCGTTTTGCGCCATCTCCAGGCCAGAGGTCGCCACGCCGCCGGCGTTCGCGGCTTTGCCCGGCGCAAACAGCACGCCAGCCTCAAGGAACAGATCGGTCGCTTCGATGGTGGTTGGCATATTCGCCCCTTCGGCCACGGCCTTCACGCCGTTGGTAATCAGGGTGCGTGCGGCCTCGGTATCCAGTTCGTTCTGGGTCGCACATGGCAGGGCGATATCGACCGGCACGCCCCACGGCTGTTTGCCTTCGAGCCAGGTCAGACCAAATTCACGGGCATAATCCGCCAGACGGCCGTCGCGGCTGGCTTTAATGTCGCACAGGCGTGCCAGCTTCTCGGCCGTAAAACCGGCTTCATCCACCACGGTACCGCGTGAATCTGACGCGGTAACCACGCGGGCACCAAACTGCATCGCCTTCTCAATAGCGTACTGAGCCACGTTACCGGAGCCGGACACCGCCACGCGCATACCTTCAAACCCTAAGCCGTGGCGCTTCAGCATCGCCTCGGTAAAATAGACCAGCCCGTAGCCGGTGGCTTCCGGACGGATCAGGCTGCCGCCAAAGGAGAGCCCTTTGCCCGTAAAGACACAGGCGCTATTATTCGAGAGCTTTTTCATCATGCCGGCCATAAAGCCCACTTCACGCGCACCGACGCCGATATCGCCCGCCGGAACGTCAGTATCGGGACCAAGATGACGATAGAGTTCGGTCATCAGCGCCTGACAGAAACGCATCACTTCGCCTTCGCTTTTGCCTTTCGGATCGAAATCACTGCCGCCTTTCCCGCCGCCCATGGGCAGGGTCGTAAGGGCGTTTTTAAACGTCTGCTCAAAGCCGAGGAATTTTAAAATCGACAGATTCACGGAAGGATGGAAACGCATCCCGCCCTTAAACGGGCCGATGGCGGAATTAAACTGCACGCGCCACGCGCGGTTAACCTGGACCTGATTACGGTCATCTACCCAGGTCACGCGAAACTGGATCACGCGCTCCGGCTCCACGAGGCGCTCAAGCAGTGACATCTGGCGATAACGCGGGTTTTCTTCAAGGAACGGCCACAACGTGGTCATGACTTCACGTACGGCCTGCGCAAACTCACTTTGATGCGGGTCGCGCTGTTGAACATAAGAGAGGAAAGTTTCCAGAGAGCGTGTCTGATCCATAGATATAAGAACCCCTTATATTATTTTATGTATATTGCTTATACGAATTGTGTTGTTTTTTTGACTATACCATCCGTACCGCTTTGTGAAGCAAGCAGAAATGTATGCCGAAAGGGAAATTAATCAGCGGGGCTGCGTCATAACCAAAAGCGATGACGAGATAAATTAAAGGTTCTGCGCCGGTTTACCGTTATAGTCTTTATCAGGGCACAACAGGAAGATAAGTCTATGAACCGTTACGTGATAACCGCGTTATGTTTGATGTTTACCGCAGGCGCGCAGGCAGACCGCATTCGCCCGGATGTGGACGTGAATGTGCCGCCGGAGGTGTTCAGCTCCAGTGGCCAGCGAGCGCAGCCGTGTAACCAGTGCTGCATCTATCAGGATCAGAACTATTCGGAAGGGGCAGTGGTAAAAGCGGACGGTATTCTGTTGCAGTGCCAGCGTGATGAACGCACCATTAGCACGAATCCGCTGGTCTGGCGTCGCGTAAAACAATAAACGCCTCCAGCAGCGGGATGTCCGCAGGCGCTAAGTTGAAACCAAATGCGTCTTCGGGCGTACACCACACCAGCGCACTGTGGTAATGCGCCGTCAGCGCGCCGCTGAATGCCGGAACGTGCCAGGCGTGAAGGTTGATTAACCGCTGTGACACCTCACGCTGATGGCTTGCCACATACTCACCTGGCTGCGCGTGGATGCCGAGCTCTTCGTGCAACTCGCGGACAAGCGCCTCGGGCTGTGTCTCACCGGCTTCTACTTTTCCGCCTGCGAATTCCCACATGCCCGGCTGGTCGGCATGAGCCGGGCGCTGGGCCAGTAAAATTTTGTTGTCTTTTTCGATGATTGCCGCAACGACATCGACTGTTTTTAGCATGGTCGTCAATACTTGTTAGCGAAAAACACCATATTATCGTGCCCTTTCTAAGAGTCCAGCCATCAGGAGAATCAGGTGAAAGAGACGTCCACCTGGGTAGATCCCATCGCCACCCTTCCGGTCAGCATAAAACCGATTGCCGCCATGCAGAAAAAACACTTTGGTGCCGTGCTTAACCCCACGCGCTGGTGGGGAAGGATGCCACGTCTTTTCTGGCTGGTGGCATTGTTCGTCGGTTTTCTCGAACGTCGTCACGCGCGCCTGTCGCCGGTGCTCCGTTCGCTGTTAATGACCCGGGTATCGCAGCTTTGTCACTGCGCTTTTTGTATCGATGCCAACAGTTTGCGCCTGGCGGAGCGCTCGGGCGCATTGGATAAGGTTCAGGCCGTCAACGCGTGGCGTGATTCCGCTCTTTTTAGCGAAGAGGAGCGTGCGGCTCTGGCCTATGCCGAGGCTGTCACCGCGACGCCGCCCCGTGTGGATGACGAAATCAAAAGTGAGATCAAACGCCATTTCAGCGAGGACGCGATCGCCGAAATGACGGCGCTGATTGCGTTTCAGAATCTCTCTGCACGCTTTAATGCCGCGCTGGACATCCCGGCGCAGGGGTTATGTGCCACGTTTAAAGAGGATCCCCATGCTTGATCGTCATCTGCACCCGCGGATTAAACCCACGCTCAACCGGCTGGTGTCAGTACTGGATAAGCCGGGGATCACGCCTGACGGATTAACCCTGACCGGGTTTGCCATAGGCGTGCTGGCCTTACCGTTTCTGGCCCTCGGCTGGTATCCGGCGGCGCTCGTCGCCATCGTGCTGAATCGCCTGCTGGATGGTCTGGACGGTGCGCTGGCGCGCCGGCGCGGGCTGACGGATGCGGGAGGCTTTCTTGATATCGCCCTCGATTTTCTGTTTTACGCGCTGGTTCCCTTCGGATTCGCGCTGGCGGCCCCCGCAGAGAATGCGCTTGCCGCTGGCTGGCTGTTGTTTGCCTTTATCGGTACCGGGAGCAGTTTTCTGGCATTTGCCGCGCTGGCAGCGAAACACAACATCGACAACCCCGGCTACGCGCATAAGTCGTTTTACTATCTCGGGGGGTTAACGGAGGGGACGGAGACGATCGCGCTGTTCGTGCTGTGCTGCCTGTATCCGGCGCACTTCAGCGTGCTGGCGTGGATATTTGGCGCGTTGTGCTGGCTGACCACCACAACGCGCATCTGGAGCGGGTATGTGACGCTGAAGTCACTTACCCGTTAGCGTGAACTTTCTGGCCCGCGTTTTCCGCTGGAGACGGGGTTCTGTGGATGACTGCTCCACTCGTACCAGCCGCCGTCATAGACGGCGACATTTTTCCAGCCCATCGCCCGTGCGTACATAAACGTCTCGGACGCACGCCAGCCGGTGCCGCAGTAAAACGCGACGTGCTGTTCCGGCAGGATGTTCCAGGTTTTCCACATGGCGGCGATGTCGTCAGCGCTGCGCATGGTGCCATCCGGATTATGGAAATCTTCCATATGGGTGGCGTCGCTACCGGCATGACCCCAGCGGGCACCGGCAATTTCACCTTTTGGCTTGATGTAGCTGTAGCCGCTGGTTTCGCCGATGAACTCCGGCCAGGAACGAATGCTGACCAGCGACGCGTCCTGGCGATGCAGCATCCCGCGTGCTTGCGCCATATCCACCATCAACTGCGGCTGGCCAGGGATCGGTGCACCAAAATCGGGGGCGGGCTTCACGTCTTTGGGCATTCCCCGTTCAACCGGCAGACCCGCGTCAGACCAGGCTTTCCAGCCGCCATCAAGAATGCGGACGTCCTTCACGCCCGCATACAGCATGATCTGCGCCACGCGGGCGGCGGCATATACGTCACGGCCATACAGAATGACGGTCGTATCGTGACGGATCCCGTGCTTCGCCAGCATCGCTTTTAGCGTGTCGTCAGAAACTTTATTCCACAGCGGTTCGCTTTCCACTTCGTTGGTATCAATGTAGCCGGCACCGGGAATATGGTTCAGCAGATAAAACTTCGGCGCGCCCCATGCGGCTTCAATGACTTTCCAGTCGCCCGTCGGCGCGGCAGCGACGGGTTTATCCTGCTGAAGCTGGTGGATCCACTCCGGGTAGACGAGTTGTTCAAAGTGCGGCAAACGCTGCAGACGCTCAGGTACCTGCAGGGCATCGTTGAGCACGGAAATCTGGTGGTAGCCGGCTTTTTCCAGCCGCGCTTTGACCGCCTGATTATCGGCGTCGCGACCGTAGAGCGCGATCGTCATGGCCGGCGTAAGCTGGTGCTGTCTGGCCCAGACGGCAATCTGGTCATCGCTCATCGCGCCAAGCCAGGAGGCGGAAAGGTTAAGTGCGGCGGGCTCATGCCCGGAGGGCGCGCTCAGCGTTTGCGGCCAGCCGTTGTAAAACGCGCTGGCGCGGGTGTCGATCACCGCGCCGTGTTGTGCCTGAAGTTGAGACAGCGTCATGGCGTGCGGCATATCAGCAGCCAGAGAGGAAAATGAAGCGAGGCCGCACAGCATGGCCAGCGCGGTCAGTTGAGAAACACGTTTCATCGAATAACCTGACGTCAGTAAAAGAGGGGGGCATTGTCGTCTCTCCTGAAAGGTAAAACATTGCGTTAGCACATTATTGCCAGCGAGAAATCTCAATCACTTCGCCGCCCGGGGGCACGTCTTCGTCGTCATGCGTGACCAGAACCACCGGAATATTGCGTGCGCGGGTAGTGTCAAATACCCATGCCCGAAACGAGGCGCGTAACGCATTATCGAGACGGCTGAACGGTTCATCCAGCAGTAACGCCTGCGGCTCTGCAAGCAGGGCACGCAGCAGACTGACCCGGGCACGTTCGCCGCCGGAAAGGGTCGCCGGATCGCTGGCGTAATGCCCGACAAGCCCGGCAGAACCGAGCGCCTGCTCGACCGCTTCCCGCCGTGCTCGTCCGACAATCCGTTCAGGTAATGCCAGCAGCAAATTTTGTCCGACGCTGAAATGGTCAAACAGCAGGGCATCCTGAAAGAGGATCCCCAACCCGCGGGCCTCCACGGGCAGTCCGTCGCAGCGACGTTCATCAAGCCACAGTTCGCCCTGAGCCTGAAAGTCGTCTGGCAGTGCGCCCACCATCCAGGCAAAAAGGGTTGATTTTCCGCTGCCGGAAGGCCCCATCAGCGTGACTATTTCGCCGCGTGGTACACAAAAATTGACCTCGCGGAAAAGCGGTTCAATGGTGAGATTGCTGACCTGCAGCATTAACGTAATCCTCGTCGGTAACGGCTTGCGAGCCGGGATAGCAGGGCGGCAAGGCCAAACACACTCCCCGTGACCAACAGCAACCCCAGCGCCCGGTTAGCCAGAAGCGGAATGCTGCCTCCACTGCTGAGCGCCACGGTTTCAGTGGTCAGCGTCGCAAAACGGCCTGCGCCCAGCCAGAGGGTTGGCATATATTGCGCCATGCTGACGGAAAACCCGGTCGCGAAAGCCAGCAGCGCCGGGCGTACCAGCAAGGGGCATTTCAGACAGCAGAAGATTTTTCCCCGCCGCCAGCCGAGCGTTCTGGCGGTAAGGATCAGACGGGGATCGATCCTCTGCCAGGCCGGCTGGAGGACCAGCAACATCCACGGTAAAACCCACAGCAGATGGCTCCACAGCACGGCGGCATAGTGCCCGTCGATACCCAGTCGCAACGCGATAACGTATTGTCCGGTAACGAGGGGCAGCGCCGGCAGCGCCAGCGGCAACCACACCCACTGTGTGCCTCGCTGCGGTCCCCACTCAAGCCAGAGAACAATTACCCCCAGCGAAATCAGGCTGGCGAGCAGGCCAAAGGTGAGACTGGCGCCAACCGCACCGATGTCGTCCCGCTGCGCCAGCATGAGCAGCACGACCGCGCAAAGCACCCCGCAGGCGGGCAGAAATCCGCTGAGCAGACGCGCTGGTGGCGCGATAAGCGACATTCGACGGCGTCCGCTCAGATCCGGCAGCGTGCGACGCCAGAATCTCCATGCGCCGTAACCCAGTGCAGAAAGCGCGGCCAGCAGCTGAAGGAGAAGCAGGCACAGCAGCGTTCCCTTTGTCTGCTGCTGCGCATCGCCCTGACTGAGCCACTGCCACGCCAGTACGGCAAGCGTCGGGGGATTGCCAGGCCCGAGCACCATCGCCACGTCCACAACCGACAGGGACCAGGCCAGCACCGCCAGCATCACCGCGCCAAGAGCCGGCGCGATCGTTGGAAGGATGAGCCAGTTCAGCGCCTGAAAACGCCCGTAGCCGAAGGTATGCAGCACGACCTTTTGCTGCGCAAGGCGTTTTTCCGGCAGGACGGCGTAAAGGGCCCACAGCACAAACGCGCTCTCTTTTACCGCAAGCGTCAGCCCCAGCCCTGCACCGTATCGGTCAAGCGGCGGCGTACAGACGCTACACACCTGATACAACAGGCCCCCTTCGGCAAACAGCAGTAAAGCGCTGGTGGCAAAGGCCACATGAGGAACGGCGAGCAGCCACGGCAGTCGGCTGCTGAGCCGTCGCCAGCGCTCGCCCGGCCACAGGAGGGCCACGATCACCAGAGCGATAAACATCGACCCCAGCGACGCGATAAGCGTTGAGACCAGCGTGGCGACCGTAGCCTGTGGCAGTTGCGGGTCGTTAAGCAGCAACTGCCAGTTGTTCAGCGAGAATGCCGGGGCAAACAGTATGGCGGCGGCGGGGAGCAGCGGCATATAGATGACCGCCATTGCCAGCCAGACGAGCCAGCTCAGCGGGTGCCGTAACGACGCAGCCATTCCTGCTCCAGCGCGTTAACCCAGGCAGCGTGCGGCTCGGGAAGTATTTTCGGCAGCCCTGCCGGCGTATGGGCAGCGAGCTGCTTCGCTTCTTTTTTGGGCAGTGTTTTCGCATCCAGTACGCTCGGGTCTCCCCAGATGGCCGGGTCGGCCTTGCGAATTTGCGCCTGCGGTGAAAGGAGGAAATTGGCGACCACCTTCGCGCCTGCGCTTGCGCTGGCATTCGACGGAATGGCCACAAAATGGACGTTGCCTATCATTCCGTTGTCAAAACCAACGCTGTAGCTGTCGGCAGGCAGTTCACCGCTGGCCACTTTTTGCTGCGCATGTGCCGGGTTAAAGGTCAGGGAGAGATTAAGACTACCGCTGGCAAGCAAGGTATCCATTCTGGCGGGCGAGGGAGGAAAGTCCTCTCCCTTTCGCCACAGCAGCGGGTGTAATTTGTCCAGGTAGTGCCACAGCGGAGCCGTCACCTGGGCAAAGGTGTTATTAGGGGCTTTTTGCAACGCCTCCGGGTGAGCGGTGAGGGTCAGGAGCAACTGTTCCAGAAATGCCGTACCGGTAAAATCGGGCGGGCGTGGGTAGCTGACTTTGCCCGGATGCTGCTGCGCATACGCCAGCAACGCCTGAGGATCGTTTGGGGGCGCAGGCAGGCTTGCGTGGCGGGCAATAAAGGTGAGTTGTGCACCGCCCCACGGGGATTCCGCGCCATCGGTGGGGACAGCAAAATCCTCCATAACCGGTTTACGGGTATCGACATAGCGCCAGTTGGGCAAGGTCTGCGCCCATCCGGTTTGCAGCAGGTTAGCGGCTTTCAGGGTACGGAAGTTCTCACCGTTGACCCATAAGAGGTCGACTGACCCGTTCGTTTTCCGGCCTGCGGCGGCTTCTGTTTGAATACGTTTGACCGCATCGGCGGCATCCGCCAGTGGGACGATTTTAAGGGTTATGTCGTAATGCGTTTTCATCTCACCGCTTACCCACTCGAGGTAGCGGTTTACCGCCCGATCGCCGCCCCAGGCGTTAAACCAGACGGTCTGGCCTTTGGCTTGTTGTTGGATAGCCTGCCAGTTGTCCGCTGCAAACAGCGGGGCTGCCAGCAGCAGACCGCTCAGAAACGTGCAAAAACGCACACGGCGCATAATGCCTCACTTTTTTGATGAAGGGGTAAAACGGGAAAACAGCCAGCGCGTCGCCAGCGGCAATAACCCCAGTAGTGTAAAGGCGAATATCAGTCCCGGCGATAAAATATCGCGAAGCGAATTCACTTTCCCCAGCGCGCGTCCGGCATTCAGAAAGATAATGGTTGCAGGCAGCATGGCGACCTGGCTCACCCACCAGTAGCGACTGACCGCAATACGGGTCAGCCCCATGAGCAGATTCACCAGAAAAAACGGGAACAAGGGCATCAGACGCAGGGCAAAAAGATACCCTGCACCGTCCCGCGCCATACCGGCGTTCACCGTATTCATCTGTGATGTGAATCGCCGCTGTACCCAGTCGCGCAGCAGATAACGGCTGGCAAGCATCGCCAGCGTGGCGCCGAGGGTAGAAGCAAACGAGACCAGCAGGGTGCCTTCCCACAGCGTAAACAGCGCTCCCGCCAGCAGCGTCAGTATCGCCGCACCGGGTATCGACAGGGCGGAGACCAACACGTAGAGGGCGAAAAAGAAAAACGCGCTTTGCCACGGTGCCTGTTCCACGTGCGAGAGGAGCGACTGCTGGTGCGTTTTGATGGTTTCCAGGGAGAGCGTCCCCGGCGGAAGAAAGACGAAGGTCAGAACAAATGCGCCCAGAAGGGCGCACATCAGGAGTATTTTTTGCGTGTTCACACGAGGTTACAGTTTGAATTTCGCCCAGACCGGCGCATGGTCAGACGGTTTTTCCATGCTGCGGATATCGTAGTCGATGCCGGTTTCGATGCAGCGTTCCGCCAGCGGCGGGCTGGCCAGCAGCAGGTCTATACGCAGACCGCGGTTGTCATCAAAGCCTTTTGAGCGGTAGTCAAACCACGAGAAGCGATCCTGCGTTTCCGGGTTGGCGGTGCGGAAAGTATCAACCAGACCCCAGCCGAGCAGGCGTTCCATCCACTCGCGTTCTTCCGGCAGGAAAGAACATTTACCGGTACGCAACCAGCGTTTGCGGTTCTCTTCTCCAATGCCGATATCGAGATCGGTCGGGCTGATATTCATGTCGCCCATGATCAGCACCGGATTCTCTTTTTTCAGTTCGGTGGTCAGGTAATCCTGCAGATCCTGATAAAACTTTGCTTTGGCCGGGAATTTTGTCTCATGGTCGCGGCTCTCACCCTGCGGGAAATACCCGTTAATCACCGTGATATTGCCAAGTGGTGAAGGAATTTCCGCCATGATGATGCGACGCTGCGCTTCGCCATCATCGCCCGGGAAGCCACGACGTACGGAAACCGGCGTCTCTTTGGTCAGCAGCGCCACGCCATAGTGACCTTTCTGTCCGTGATAGAAGACGTTGTAACCGAGCTTCGCCACCTCTTCGAGGGGGAACATATCGTCGTGAACTTTTGTCTCCTGCAGGCCGATCACATCTGGCTGATGTTGCTCAACAATTGCTTCAAGCTGGTGAGGGCGGGCACGCAGGCCGTTGATATTAAAAGAGACAAATTTCATAGTCGCTGCCAATGCAAGGTGAATAGTGCATGGATGGTAGCAGAATTTGCGTCAACTGTTACGGGGTTCGACCAATAACTGCGACAGATCATGCCAACGGTGCAATATTTGCACCATTCTGACGCGCATTGCCCCCCAACAGGGCGTAAAGAACCGATAAATTTCGCGAGCGATCACAATTCCAGAATTATATTTGGCTTCTGCATACTCTTTCTTATTTTCGTGCGGCAAAGCGCCGCTTGTCGTAAAAATATTCACTTTTTATGCAATAACAGTGAATAACTCCATATCGTAACTTATTGATATTCTGTAACCCTAACCCGTTTATGCATTTTTATCGCTGGCTGGCACGAAGGCTGCAATCTACATTCACAGTGCAAACACTCAATTATTTAACATCTAAATAACCTTTTATTTACCGGATGAGGTCGCTATGTCTCTGTCAATTACGCGTGAAAATTTCGATGAATGGATGATGCCGGTTTACGCTCCGGCGGCTTTTATTCCGGTACGGGGGGAAGGCTCACGCCTGTGGGATCAACAGGGCAAAGAGTATATCGACTTTGCAGGCGGGATTGCGGTAAACGCGCTGGGTCACGCGCACCCTGCGCTGCGTCAGGCGTTAAACGACCAGGCGGCGAAGTTCTGGCATACCGGTAACGGTTTTACCAACGAGCCCGCTCTGCGACTGGCGAAAAAGCTGATCGACGCAACGTTTGCCGAAAAAGTCTTTTTCTGTAACTCAGGTGCGGAAGCAAACGAAGCTGCCCTGAAGCTGGCACGCAAATATGCACACGATAAATTCGGCGTTCATAAGAGCGGCATTGTGGCGTTTAAAAACGCGTTCCACGGCCGTACGCTCTTTACCGTCAGCGCTGGCGGTCAGCCGTCATACTCGCAGGATTTTGCGCCACTGCCGCCGGATATTCGTCACGGCGTGTATAACGATCTGCAGTCCGCCAGTGAGCTTATCAACGACACCACCTGTGCGGTGATCGTCGAACCTATGCAGGGTGAGGGCGGGGTCCTTCCGGCGCAAAAAGCGTTCCTGCAGGGGCTGCGTGAGCTGTGCGATCGTCATCACGCGGTGCTGATTTTCGATGAAGTCCAGACGGGTGTGGGGCGTACCGGTGAGCTGTATGCCTATATGCACTACGGCGTAACGCCGGACGTGCTCTCTACGGCGAAAGCGCTGGGCGGCGGCTTCCCGATTGGCGCCATGCTGACCACCGATAAATTCGCCAGCGTAATGACCGTGGGTACGCATGGTACAACATACGGTGGTAACCCGCTGGCTACCGCCGTGGCCGGACAGGTACTCGACATCATTAACACGCCGGAAGTGCTCAAGGGGGTTAAACAACGTCATGACTGGTTTGTTGAGCGCCTGAACGCCATCAACAGCAAGACGGGACTGTTTAAAGAGATCCGCGGTCTGGGTCTGTTAATTGGCTGCGAACTCACACCTGAGTTTGCCGGAAAAGCTAAACTTATTTCACAGGAAGCGGCAAAAATGGGCGTGATGGTACTGATTGCCGGTGCCAACGTGGTGCGTTTTGCCCCTGCGCTGATTGTCAGCGAGGAGGAGGTGAGAACCGGTTTAGACCGTTTTGCACTGGCCTGTGAACATGTGAAGTCCGGGGTGTCATCATGATGGTCATCCGTCCCGTTGAGCGCGGCGATATCGCCGGGCTCATGCAGCTTGCCGGTAAGACGGGAGGCGGGCTGACCTCGCTTCCTGCCGATGAAAAAACGCTGTCGGCGCGCATTGAGCGCGCCCTGCAAACCTGGCAGGGGACGTTGCCAAAAAGCGAACAGGGTTACGTGTTCGTTCTCGAAGATACCGACACCGGTACCGTGGCCGGCATTTGCGCAATCGAAGTGGCCGTCGGGCTTAACGACCCGTGGTACAACTACCGTGTCGGTACGATGGTTCACGCCTCAAAAGAGCTGAACGTCTATAACGCGCTGCCCACGCTTTTTCTCTGTAATGACCACACGGGAGCCAGCGAGCTTTGCACGCTGTTCCTCGATCCTGCGTGGCGAAAAGAGGGCAACGGTTATCTGCTCTCCAAGTCGCGCTTCATGTTTATGGCCGCGTTCCGCGATCGTTTTAACGAAAAGGTCGTCGCCGAGATGCGCGGCGTGATCGACGACACCGGCTATTCACCTTTCTGGGAGAGCCTCGGCGAGCGCTTCTTCTCGATGGAGTTCAGCCGGGCGGACTATCTGTGCGGCACCGGGCAGAAAGCGTTTATCGCCGAACTGATGCCGAAACACCCCATCTATACCCATTTCTTAAGCCCACAGGCGCAGGCGGTGATTGGCGAAGTGCACCCGCAAACCGCGCCGGCCCGGGCGGTGCTGGAAAAAGAGGGTTTCCGCTACCGTAACTATGTGGACATCTTTGATGGCGGACCCACCCTGGAGTGCGATATCGACCGCGTGCGTGCGATCCGTAAAAGCCGGCTGGTTGAGGTTTCCGAAGGCCAGCCTGCACCGGGTGAGTGGCCAGCATGTCTGGTGGCTAACGAGCAGTACAACAATTTCCGCGCCATGCTGGTGCGAACCAACCCGAAATGTGAACGTCTGGTGCTGACGGCCGCGCAACTGGATGCCCTGAAATGTAACGCCGGCGACACGGTTCGCCTGGTGCGTCTCTGCCCTGAGGAGAAAACAGCATGACTTTATGGATCAACGGTGACTGGGTCACGGGCGAAGGCGAGCCGCGCATAAAGACCAATCCGGTCGGACAAGAAGTGCTCTGGAAGGGAAATGACGCCAGCGCCGGACAGGTCGAACAGGCCTGTCACGCCGCCCGTCGCGCTTTCCCGGGATGGGCGAAACAACCGTTCTCCGTACGTCAGGGAATTGTCGAGAAATTTGCATCACTGCTGGAGGCCAATAAAGCCGAATTGACGCGCGTTATCGCTCAGGAAACCAGCAAGCCGCGCTGGGAGGCGGCCACGGAAGTGACGGCGATGATCAATAAAATCGCCATTTCGGTGAAGGCGTACCATACCCGTACCGGTGAGCAACATACCGATATGCCTGACGGCGCGGCCACGCTGCGCCACCGTCCGCACGGCGTGCTGGCGGTATTTGGCCCCTATAACTTCCCGGGGCATCTGCCGAACGGGCATATCGTGCCCGCGCTGCTGGCGGGCAATAGCGTGATTTTCAAGCCGAGTGAGTTAACGCCGCTGACCGGTGAGGTGGTGGTGAAGCTCTGGGAACAGGCTGGTCTGCCGCACGGGGTGCTCAACCTGGTGCAGGGGGGACGTGAAACCGGCCAGGTGCTGAGTGCGTTGAGTGATATCGACGGCCTGCTGTTTACCGGCAGCGCCGGAACAGGCTACCAACTGCATCGCCAGCTGGCGGGGCAGCCGGAAAAAATTCTCGCGCTGGAGATGGGCGGTAACAACCCGCTGATCGTTGAAGATCCTGATGATATCGACGCGGCGGTGCATTTGACCCTCCAGTCAGCGTTTATTACCGCCGGACAGCGCTGCACCTGCGCGCGTCGTCTGCTGGTGAAACGGGGTGCACAGGGCGATGCCTTCCTCGCGCGGCTGGTGGAAATCAGCGCGCGTCTGGTACCTGCGCAGTGGGATGCCGACCCACAGCCGTTTATTGGGGGGCTGATTTCCGAGCAGGCCGCGCTGAACGTGCTGAAAGCCTGGCAGGATCACGTGGCGCGCGGGGCGAAAACCCTGCTTGAACCAAAGCAAATCAAGCCCGGAACATCGCTCCTGACGCCGGGCATTGTTGAGATGAGTGGCGCACGCAACGTGCCGGATGAAGAGGTCTTTGGCCCGCTGCTCTGCGTCTGGCGTTATGACGATTTTGACAGCGCCATTGAGATGGCCAATCACACCCGCTATGGCCTGTCGAGCGGTCTGATTTCCCCGCATCGTGAGAAATTTGATCAGCTGCTGCTCGAAGCACGCGCCGGGATTGTGAACTGGAATAAACCGCTTACCGGTGCGGCGAGTACGGCACCGTTTGGCGGGGTAGGCGCTTCGGGTAACCACCGCGCCAGCGCATGGTATGCCGCAGATTACTGCGCGTGGCCGATGGCGAGCCTGGAAACGCCTGCGCTGACGCTGCCGGAAACGCTGAGTCCGGGGCTGGATTTTACTCAGGGGGATCGTCATGAAAGCGCGTGAAGTTAACTTTGACGGGCTGGTGGGGCTGACGCACCACTATGCCGGCCTCTCGTTTGGTAATGAAGCCTCGACGAAGCACCGTTTTCAGGTCTCCAACCCGAAACTGGCGGCGAAGCAGGGGCTACTGAAAATGAAAGCCCTGTCGGATGCCGGTTTCCCGCAGGCGGTGATCCCGCCGCAGGAGCGTCCGAACGTGGCGGTGTTACGTCAGCTCGGCTTTAGCGGCAGCGATGAGCAGGTTATCGAAAAAGCGGGTACGCAGACGCCGCACCTGCTTTCAGCGGCGAGCTCTGCCTCGTCGATGTGGGTGGCAAACGCTGCTACCGTTGCACCGTCGGCCGATACGCTGGATGGCAAAGTACATTTAACGGTGGCGAACCTGAATAACAAATTCCACCGTGCTACCGAAGCGGAGACGACCGAGCGCGTTCTGCGTGCGATTTTCCGTGATGAGGCCCACTTTGAGGTCCATCAGGCATTGCCACAGGTGGCCATTTTCGGGGATGAAGGAGCGGCAAACCATAACCGTCTCGGGGGGGATTATGGCGATCCCGGCGTGCAGCTGTTCATTTACGGGCGAGAAGAGGGCGGCCATTCGGCACCTGTCCGTTATCCCGCCCGCCAGACGCTGGCGGCAAGCCAGGCCGTCGCGCGGCTGAATCAGGTGAATCCCTCACAGGTGATTTTTGCTCAGCAGAACCCGCAGGTGATTGACCAGGGGGGTTTCCACAATGACGTCATTGCCGTCTCTAACCGCCAGGTGCTGTTCTGCCATGAGCAGGCGTTTGCCCATCAGGAGAAGCTGCTCGCTACGCTGCATGAGCGGGTGCCGGGATTTATGCCGATTCAGGTGCCGACCCAGGCGGTCAGCGTGCAGGATGCGGTTGAAACTTACCTCTTTAATAGCCAGCTGTTGAGCCGTGAGGACGGCAGCATGATGCTGGTGCTGCCGCAAGAGTCGCAGGACCATAAAGGGGTGTGGCGTTATCTGTCTGAACTGGTGAAAGCCGATAACCCGATCGATGAATTGCGCGTCTTTGACCTGCGCGAAAGCATGGCCAACGGCGGCGGTCCGGCCTGTTTACGCCTGCGCGTAGTGCTGACGCAGAACGAAATGCAGGCTGTTAATCCGGCCGTGATGATGAATGAGACGCTGTTTAACTCCCTGAATGACTGGGTGGATCGTTACTATCGCGACAGATTAACGCAGGCCGATCTGGTCGACCCTCAGCTACTGCGTGAAGGGCGTGAGGCACTGGACGCGTTAACAACAATCCTGCAGTTGGGATCGGTTTATCCGTTCCAGCGCTAAAGGAGTGGCTATGGAAAATTTACTGGCGTTGACACTGGCCGATGAAACCCCCGAACAGCGTGAGGGGGAGGGCCCCTCATTTCACTGGCGGTGGCTGGGTCGCGGCGTCCTTGAACTGACACCGGCCGCGAAGAGTGAGTTATCGCTGCTGCTTTCAACCGGCATCCATGGCAATGAAACCGCGCCGGTTGAAATTGTCGACCTGCTGCTTCGCGCGTTGTATCGGGGAGATATCACCCTGCAGTGCCGTCTGCTGGTGGTGCTTGGCAACCCGCCAGCGCTGGCGCAAAACAAACGTTATCTTGAGAGCGACCTTAACCGCATGTTTGGCGGCCGCTGGTCACAGTTTGTGCCAGGCGATGAAACGTCGCGGGCGCAGTGGCTTGAGCACGTGGTTGCCACATTTTTCGCCGCGGCCGGTCCCGTGCGCTGGCATCTCGACCTGCATACGGCAATTCGCGCCTCTTATCATGTGCGCTTTGGTGTTCTGCCCCAGCGTAACCAGCCGTGGGATGAGGCGTTTCTGAGCTGGCTGGGCGACGCCGGGCTGGAGGCTCTGGTGTTTCATCAGTCGCCGGGGGGCACATTTACCCATTTCACCTGTGAGCATTTCGGCGCGCTGGCCTGCACGCTGGAACTGGGAAAAGCGCTACCGTTTGGCCAGAACGATCTCACGCGCTTCGCGCCAACACATCTTGCGCTTCGCGCGCTGCTCGGGGGATTGGCACCCGAGCCAACGCAACAGACTGTCGTGCGTTATCGGGTCGTACAGCAGATCACTCGCCGCAGCGAAGCCTTCCGGCTGCATATGGCCGCCCACACGCTGAACTTCACCCCTTTTCGCAAAGGCGTTCTGCTGGCGGAAGATGGCGACGAGCGTTACGAGGTGCAGAAAACCACTGAATATGTTCTGTTCCCTAATCCATCAGTAGCGTTTGGCCTGCGCGCCGGGCTGATGCTGGAAAAAGTGTCCTGAACATCTCCCCTCTCATTGCCTGAGAGGGGAGCGTCAAAATATTTTTCTTAGCGATTAAAGCGCAATGACAACTATTGCAGAATATTCCTGGTGAATTGCTTTATTATTGGTCTTCACTTCGCTATACTTTTTTAAATTGCTTTGAAAATCATCATCTTGAATATTTTCGTTGCAACTCTCCATCCTTTATCCTTAATTCCTCCACATTTGGCGGTAATTTGTTTTTTACACTTTCATTGTTTTACTGTTGCTCTGATTAATTGACGATAAACCCCGTAAAGTTAATCTCGTCAACACGGCATAGCGCCGAAGAATAACTGAAAGTAAGGAAATAAATTATGCGTAAGTTTACTGCACTGTTTGTTGCTTCTACCCTGGCTCTGGGCGCTACCAGCATGGCGTTCGCTGCAGATACCGCGACCACCACCACTGCCGCGCCTGTCGAAGGCAAAATGATGATGCATCATAAAGGCAAGCCGGGTATGCACCACGAGATGATGATGTTTAAAGATCTGAACCTGACGGATGCACAGAAACAGCAGGTCCGCGACATCATGAAAAGCCAGCGCGACCAGATGAAACGTCCGTCACTGGACGAACGCCGCGCGATGCATGACATCATCGCCAGCGACAGCTTCGATAAAGCAAAAGCCGAAGCGCAGATCGACAAAATGGCTGAGCAGCATAAAGCCCGCATGCTGGCGCATATGGAAACCCAGAACAAGATCTACAACATTCTGACGCCGGAACAGAAAAAACAATTTAATGCCAATTTTGAGAAGCGTCTGACAGAACGTCCAGCAATGGAAGGTAAAATGCCAGCACCAACCGAATAATCGGTTCAACATCTTAAGACCGCCGGGATCCTGTCCACAAAAGCGCTAACGCTGTGGACAGGACCGGCGGTTTTTCTTTCCTGCCCTCTTGTCTGCCGCCGCCAGAGCGGTATTCTCCTGTAGTCGCTTCAGAGAATGTTTGCAGAGTCATGGCGTTATAATTTTTATTAACGTTCCGCTAAGGCCTGCCCGCTCTGCTGCCGATACTGTGTCTGTGAAAACCCAACGATAACAAACAAGACAGCAACGATAGCGATATCCTTGCCCT
Source organism: Enterobacter sp. R-25 (assembly GCF_049913205.1). Taxonomy (NCBI): domain Bacteria; kingdom Pseudomonadati; phylum Pseudomonadota; class Gammaproteobacteria; order Enterobacterales; family Enterobacteriaceae; genus Enterobacter; species Enterobacter sp. R-25. The sequence goes on from NZ_CP183982.1 coordinate 1,915,888, forward strand.
GGCACAGGTTGTGCCTTTCAGGAGTGGTGATGGAGTTCTTTGATATCCGTAAGATGCCGGTCAGCCTCTGGCGCAATGGCGCAGGCGAGACGCGGGAAATTTGTTGTTTTCCGCCCGCAACGCGCGATTTTTACTGGCGTGCCAGTATCGCGACCATCGCCAGCAATGGCGAATTCTCTTCTTTTCCCGGTGTCGATCGGGTGATTACCTTGCTTGAAGGGGGTGAGGTAACGCTGGATGCCGGTCAGGCGTTCTGCCATACCCTGAAACATCATCAGCCATACCATTTTTCCGGCGATCAGCCGGTGAAAGCACTGCTTTCCGAAGGACGGATGTCGATGGATTTCAACATCATGACCCGGCGTGACCGTTGTCAGGCGAAAGTGCGTGTCGCTGACCGCACCTTTACCACGTTCGGCTCCCGCGGGGGCGTCGCGTTCGTGTTAAGCGGGGCGTGGCAGCTTGGCGATAAGTTGCTGACGGCCGATCAGGGCGCCAGCTGGGAGGAGGGCGTCCATACTCTCCGCCTGCTGGAGGCTCAGGGCACCTTATTATTCAGCGAAATTAACTGGCTGCCGGGGCGCTAAGCTCAATGACCTCATACTTGCCGGTTAACACGGGCTTGCAGAGAATTTTGTAGCCATCGTGGTCGAAACCGGCGGGTGTGCGCAGCAAGGTTGCCGCATCGTTTACATCGTCAACAGCTCCCAGCCAGAGCCAGTTATTGATGATGTGGTACTGGGTCATCGCGTCACCGACTTCTTTTAGCGCAACGGCACCCTCCCACGGCCAGCAGTTAACGCTAAGCGCCGCCAGCCCTGCGAGGAGCCGGGCGTGGTGTTCCTCAATGCTTTCTTTCCCGCAGCAGGCACCTGCGCAGCGCTTCAACGCTGAGCGGAAACAGGCACGCCCGCGGGTGGTTGCTTCGAGGCCTAGCAGGCTGTAGCACAGCTGTAACTCATCGGCCAGCGTTTGCAGAGCCTGCAGAGCCGCCCGTTTATTTGCGAACAGCCCGTAGAGATTGGGGGCGTGAGAAAAATCGACTTCCCGTGCGTAGACAACCTGCGGCTTACCGGCGTTTATCTGCAGGGAGCAGAGCTGCCGGTTGCGGCGCAGGCGCTTATTGAACAGCGGCTGTTGCTCTTTGATCAGCCGGGCTTCCAGTAAGAGCGCGCCCATCTCTCCGGCGGTACGAAACCAGGTGATGCGTCGCGACTGGCGCAGCATTGCCGCCTCGTCTGGCGTACGCAGATGAGACATGACCCGGCTGCGAATATTTACGCTTTTGCCAATGTAGAGCGGAAGGGTGTCACTCTCACCGTGAAAGATATACACGCCCGGCTGTTTAGGCAGTTCCTCAAGCCAGGGGCGAAGATGTTCGGGATATTCGTAGATAGCCGCCGCTTCAAACTCAAGACGCGGGGCGGATTGACGCCTGCTCACATACTACTCCATATACTGTTCAGGCATACAGTGTAGCAGAGCCGGTTTGGTTAAAAAAGAGCCGGATGGCGCAACGGACGGTGCGGGCGAACACCCCCTCCCCAGAGAGAGGGGGCCAGAGTGTTACTTTTTCCAGAAATCATCGAACACGGTGATCGGCGGGCGACGCTTGTGCTCGGTTTTCAGATACCAGCTTTCAATGATCTTCGCGGTACCTTCATCCAGTTTTTTGCCTTCCAGATAATCATCAATATTGTCATAGGTGACACCCAGGGCCGCTTCATCCGGCAGGGAGGGGCGATCGTCTTCCAGATCTGCCGTTGGCGCTTTCTTGTAAAGGTGCTCCGGGCAACCCAGCGCGGCAAGCAGCTGCTTACCCTGACGTTTGTTCAGACGGAAGAGCGGGTTAATATCGGTACCGCCGTCGCCATACTTGGTGAAGAAACCCGTGATGGCTTCTGCCGCATGATCGGTACCGACCACAACGCCTTTGGTCATCCCGGCAATGCTGTATTGCGCTTTCATACGTTCACGGGCTTTTTCATTGCCGCGGACAAAATCGCTCAACTCAATGCCTGCTTCGCGAAGCGCCTGCTCGCTGGCCAGCACCGATCCTTTGATATTGACGGTGAGCACGCGATCGGGCTGGATGAAGGCGATGGCATCCTGGCAATCCTGTTCATCGGCCTGCACGCCATAGGGAAGACGCACGGCAATAAACTGCAGCGCGTCATCACCCGTCTCTTCGCGGAGCTCTGAAATTGCCATCTGGCAGAGTTTACCGGCCAGGGTTGAGTCCTGACCGCCGCTGATGCCCAGCACCAGGGATTTCAGGAACGAGTGAGTTTTTAAATAAGACTTTAAAAAATCCACGCTGCGGCGGATCTCTTCTTGTGCGTCTACCGCGGGCTTTGCGCCCAGCGCCTGAATAATCTCTTGTTGCAGAGCCATCACGCCCTCCATATGCAGAACATAAACAGATTGTGTTAACTGTTAAAACTAACCCTTTGAACGAGAAACGACAAGGATCACAGTTTCGAGTGCGCTAAATTGCGGCGATTTAGCAGGTTATCGTTGTTTTATTAGAATTTTCCGAAATTCGTCTGGCGGAATTCACAAAGTTGAACAATAGTACTTTTTATTCCATGCTTAGATAACACGCTGATAAACAAGAGGACGGAATATGAACAAGAACGTAGCAGGAATTCTTAGCGCAGCGGCGGTACTGACTATGCTGGCAGGGTGTACGGCCTACGACCGCACCAAAGATCAGTTTACACAGCCCGTAGTGAAAGATGTCAAAAAAGGCATGACCCGTTCGCAGGTGGCTGCGATTGCCGGCAAGCCTTCTTCTGAAGTGACAATGATTCATGCACGCGGTACCTGCCAGACCTATATCCTGGGTCAACGTGATGGTAAGGCAGAGACCTACTTCGTTGCGTTGGATGAGACCGGTCATGTGATCAACTCCGGTTACCAGACCTGTACTGAATACGATACCGATCCGCAGGCACCTAAGGCGCAGTAACCCTTCTTGCCTGAGTATGTTAAAAAACCGGCCGTTGGGCCGGTTTTTTTATACATACGTAAATCTTATTTCTTCTCGCGAATTATTTGCCTGAAATGTGAAGGTAGTCAACACGCCAGGTCAATGAGAGACAATTTGCCCCTGTGCAGAATTATCTCCTGTCTGTACCATTGCGTATACTCACTCCAACGACAAACAACAGTAAGCAAACTACCTGTCTGCCAGGATAGCGAGTCGAGTGATAGCGCGATGGCAGGTAGTCATACGAGAGGGAAGTTACTATGGAAAAGAAACATATCTATCTGTTCTGCTCAGCAGGCATGTCAACCTCGCTTCTGGTGTCAAAGATGCGTGCTCAGGCTGAGAAGTATGAAGTCCCGGTGGTGATCGAAGCGTTTCCGGAGACGCTGGCGGGCGAAAAGGGCCAAACAGCCGACGTCGTTTTACTGGGGCCGCAAATTGCCTATATGTTGCCCGAAATTCAACGTCTGTTACCCAATAAACCGGTCGAAGTAATCGATTCGGGATTGTACGGCAAGATTGATGGTTTAGGTGTATTGAAAGCTGCTGTTGCAGCAATTAAAAAAGCTGCTAATTAATTTTTATTTTTCCCGTCAAAGAGTTATTTCACACACAATACGCCGTAACCTGCGTTGCGGCATTTAAGGGTATTTTCCTATGAGTAAAGTCATCGCTTCACTTGAAAAGGTACTCCTTCCTTTTGCTGTTAAAATAGGAAAGCAGCCTCACGTTAATGCCATCAAAAACGGTTTTATTAGATTAATGCCGTTGACGCTGGCTGGGGCAATGTTCGTTTTAATTAACAACGTTTTTCTGAGCTTTGGTGAAGGTTCCTTTTTTTATTCATTAGGAATTCGATTAGACGCTTCCACAATTGAAACCCTTAATGGTTTAAAAGCCATCGGCGGCAACGTATATAACGGTACGTTAGGTATTATGTCGCTGATGGCACCTTTCTTTATTGGCATGGCACTGGCGGAAGAGCGGAAAGTGGATCCGCTGGCCGCAGGTTTATTATCCATTGCCGCCTTTATGACCGTGACGCCATACAGCGTCGGTGAGGCCTATGCCGTAGGGGCCAACTGGCTGGGGGGCGCTAATATCATCTCCGGTATCGTTATCGGCCTGGTGGTTGCGGAGATGTTCACCTTTATTATTCGTCGCAACTGGGTTATCCGTTTACCGGATAGCGTGCCGGCGTCCGTTTCTCGTTCATTTTCCGCGTTGATTCCAGGCTTCATTATTCTCTCCATCATGGGGATTATCGCCTGGGCGCTCTCTCATTGGGGCACTAACTTCCACCAGATCATTATGGACTCTATCTCAACGCCGCTGGCGTCAATGGGTAGCGTGGTCGGTTGGGCGTATGTGATTTTCACCTCCCTGCTGTGGTTCTTTGGCGTGCATGGTTCACTGGCACTGGCGGCGCTGGACAGCGGTATCATGACCCCATGGGCACTGGAAAACGTTGCACTTTACCAGCAGTACGGCTCTGTTGACGCGGCGCTGGCAGCCGGTAAAACCTTCCATGTGTGGGCGAAGCCGATGCTCGACTCTTATATCTTCCTGGGGGGTACCGGGGCGACGCTGGGTCTGATCATCGCGGTCTTTATTGTTTCTCGTCGCGCTGACCATCGTCAGGTTGCGAAGCTGGCACTGCCGTCAGGCATCTTCCAGATTAACGAGCCGATTCTGTTTGGTCTGCCAATCATCATGAACCCGGTGATGTTCATTCCGTTCATTCTGGTTCAGCCACTGCTGGCGGCCATTACCCTGACGGCCTATTACCTGGGCATTATCCCGCCCGTCACCAACATTGCGCCGTGGACCATGCCGGCGGGTCTGGGGGCGTTCTTCAACACCAACGGTAGCGTGGCTGCCTTCCTGCTGGCGATATTCAACCTCGGGATTGCAACACTGCTCTATATGCCATTCGTGGCGATAGCAAACAAAGCTGCAACCGTTATCGATGAAGAAGAGAGCGAAGAGGATATCGCCCTCGCACTGAAATTCTAAAATTGCACGGCGCGGGGCAACCCGCGCCAGCCAAAAGGAGCTTAAAAATGTTAGATTTGGACAGTATTGTCGCAGAAGAAACCGCAGAGAACGATCTGGAAGAGGTGGTGATGGGGCTTATCATCAATTCCGGGCAGGCGCGTAGCCTGGCGTATGCCGCGCTCAAGCAGGCCAAGCAGGGTGATTTCGCAGCCGCGAAAACCATGATGGCACAGTCCCGTACGGCGCTGAACGAAGCGCACCTGGTGCAGACAAAGCTTATCGAAAGTGACCAGGGTGAAGGCAAGATGAAGGTCAGTCTGGTGCTGGTGCATGCGCAGGATCATCTGATGACGTCGATGCTGGCACGTGAACTGGTGGCCGAGTTAATTGAGCTTCACGAGAAGATGCAGTAAGGCAGATTTTGCAGCAGGAGGTCAGCGCGATGGAAATAAAAACCGCACTTGAACAGCAACTGTTTAATGGCAAAAATTTTCACGTGATTATTTACAACAAGACGGAGAGCGCGAGCGGTCTGCATCAGCATGACTACTATGAGTTCACGATTGTTCTGACCGGTCGCTACTACCAGGAAATCAACGGCAAGCGCGTCCTGCTTGAGCGGGGAGATTTCGTCTTCCTGCCGATGGGGTCCCATCACCAGAGCTTTTATGAATTTGGTGCAACCCGCATTCTTAACGTAGGTGTCAGCAGACGCTTCTTTGAGAAACACTATCTGCCGCTGGTGCCGTTCTGCTTTGTGGCCTCGCAGGTTTATCGCATCAAAAACGAATTCATGACCTGGATTGAAACGGTTATCGCCTCGCTTAACTTTCGCGAGAATGAATTTGATGAGTTTATTGAAACGGTGACGTTTTATGTGATGAACCGTCTGCGCCATCATCGTGAAGAGCAGCAGGTGAGCGATGATATTCCGCAGTGGCTGCGCAGTACGGTTGAACTGATGCACGATAAAGGGCAGTTCAGCGAAAATGCGCTGGAAAATATGGTCGCTTTGTCCGGTAAATCACAGGAATATCTGACCCGAGCAACTCAGCGTTATTATCGTAAAACGCCAGTGCAAATTATTAATGAAATCCGCATTAATTTTGCAAAAAAACAGCTGGAAATAACCAACTACTCGGTTACCGATATTGCTTATGAGTCAGGCTACAGTAGTCCCAGCTTGTTTATTAAGACCTTTAAGAAATTGACCTCGTTCACACCGAACAGTTACCGGAAGAACCTGACGGTAATTAATTAAATTTCGGCGGATTTACCCGCCACAAATATTGCCTTGATTGCTTGCCCACAGAGCGGGAAGAGTACGCTACACCTTGCAGGCGATTAACCTGATATGCTAAGGGAGATATTATGCAGAAGAAATTAAAAGTCGTAACCATTGGCGGCGGCAGCAGTTATACCCCGGAATTACTCGAAGGTTTCCTGAAACGTTATCATGAATTACCGGTCAGCGAATTATGGCTGGTGGACGTTGAGGAAGGTCAGGAGAAACTGAATATCATTTTTGAGCTCTGCAAGCGGATGGTCGCGAAAGCCGGTGTGCCATTGACCGTGCATAAAACCCTCGACCGTCGCCTGGCGCTGCAGGATGCCGACTTCGTGACGACTCAGCTGCGCGTCGGTCAGCTCAAAGCGCGTGAAATGGATGAACGTATTCCACTGAGCCACGGCTATCTGGGACAGGAGACCAACGGCGCGGGCGGCCTGTTCAAAGGGCTGCGTACCATTCCGGTCATTTTTGACATCATCAACGATGTGGAAGCGATCTGCCCCAACGCGTGGGTGATTAACTTCACCAACCCGGCCGGGATGGTGACCGAGGCGGTCTATCGCCACACCGGTTTCAAACGCTTTATCGGCGTCTGTAATATTCCGATTGGCATGAAGATGTTCATCAGCGATGTGCTGGAGTTGACCGATACCGACGATCTTTCTATCGATCTCTTTGGCCTGAACCACATGGTGTTTATCAAAGATGTCATCGTGAATGGTCAGTCTCGCTTTAGCGAACTGCTTGACGGCGTAGCCTCCGGGCGCCTGACCGCTGCGTCAGTGAAAAACATCTTTGACCTGCCGTTCAGCGAAGGGCTGATCCGCTCGCTTAATCTGCTGCCTTGCTCATACCTGCTTTACTACTTCAAACAGAAAGAGATGCTGGCCATCGAGATGGGTGAGTACTATAAGGGTGGCGCACGCGCTCAGGTGGTGCAGAAAGTTGAAAAGCAGCTGTTTGATTTGTATAAAGATCCGAACCTGAACGTGAAACCGAAAGAGCTTGAGCTGCGCGGCGGAGCGTATTATTCCGATGCGGCGTGTGAAGTGATCAACGCCATTTACAACGACAAGCAGGCCGAGCACTACGTCAATGTGCCGCATCACGGTCATATCGACAACATCCCGGCTGACTGGGCCGTTGAGATGACCTGCATTCTGGGACGTGATGGCGCCAGGCCGCATCCACGGATTACCCACTTTGACGACAAAGTGATGGGGTTGATCCACACCATCAAAGGGTTTGAAGTGGCAGCCAGCAACGCGGCGCTGAGCGGTGAACTCAATGACGTTCTTCTGGCGCTCAATCTCAGCCCGCTGGTCCATTCCGATCGCGATGCCGAGCAACTGGCCAGCGAAATGATTCTGGCGCATGAAAAATGGTTGCCTAATTTTGCCGCCACGATTGAGAAGCTGAAATTCAAACAGCACTGAGAGGATGTGTGATGGAAAACCTGCTGATCGTCAATGCTGATGATTTTGGCCTCTCAAAAGGTCAAAACTACGGCATTATTGAAGCCTGCCGCCGGGGTGTGGTGACCTCAACAACGGCACTGGTGAATGGTGACGCGGTTGAACACGCGGCGCAGCTCAGCCGCGAGGTGCCAGCGCTGGGCGTCGGCATGCACTTTGTATTGACGCTCGGGATGCCGCTTTCACCGATGCCAGGACTGACGCGGGACGGACAGCTGGGCAAATGGATTTGGGAGCAGGCAGAGCAGGGCACGCTGCCGCTCGAGGAGATTAGCCACGAGCTGGACTGTCAGTTCAACCGTTTCGTCGATCTCTTTGGCCGTGAACCCACGCATATTGACAGCCATCATCACGTGCATATGATCCCGGCACTTTTCCCGTCAGTGGCGGAATTTGCACAGCGCAAAGGCGTGGCAATGCGCGTTGATCGTGAGGGGCAGGCGCTGCACGGGCTGTCATTGTCTTCTGTGCCCACAACGGACGGGTTCAGTAGCGCGTTCTACGGCGACGAGATTAGCGAAGCGCTGTTCCTGCAGGTGCTGGATGAGTCCGCCGCGCGCGGGGAACGGTCGCTGGAAGTGATGGCACACCCTGCATTTGTCGATAACATTGTGCGTAAAAGTGCCTACTGCTGGCCGCGACTGGCGGAACTGGATGTGCTGACGTCGGCATCGCTGAAATACGCCATTGCCGAGCGTGGGTACCGTCTGGGCACCTTTGAGGATGTATGAAAATAGCCCGGAGGCGCGGTGCCTGCCGGGCTGAGTAAACGATGTCAATCAGCGCCGGGTCGGGCAAAGCCAGACCCGGCTTTTCTTTTATGCCGGTATACGATCAATCTTACTGCTGCGTGACCACACACGGTGCGCTGCGAGCAGATCGAACAGCTTCGTCATAAACGCATCATCGACGTTATCGCCTTCGACAATACCATCTTCACCTTGCTCAGCCACCTTCAGGTGCGCTTTAAACTGTCGCGCATCGCCGGAAAGGGCGATCGGCTTCAGGTGCTTATAGGCTTCCAGCAGATAATAAATCGCATCGCCATTGTTCAGCAGACTGTCGATGTCGCCGCACGGCACAATCACCGCATCAACGGTGAGCGATGGTGCTCCGGCAAAGGTGGCCGCAACCGGCAGCACTGAACCGTCGTCGGCGGTCACTTCCCCCATGCGGGAATAGAGCAGTTTGGCGTGAACGCCTTTGGTTTTCAGCGCCTGCATAATCCCCAGCACGTCGCTGGCACGGGTGTTGTCATTCAGCAGAATGGCCACTACCCGGCCTTTTATCGAGCCACCCGGCACCGCATACAGACTCAGGGACGGATCTTTCTTCAGGCCGTTAACGTCTTTCGGTGGGGCCGCATTGCGTTGCTCGTCCGTCAGCGTAATGCCAAGATTATCCGCCACGCTCTGGGCAAGCTGAATATCGATATGGGCGAGCTGATCGACCACGCGCTCGCGGATGTAAGTCCGCACCACTTTGCTCAGTTCAAAGCTAAAGCCGCCGATAATGTGCTGTTGCTCGATCGGCGTCTGGCTGTTCCAGAACAGGCGAGGTTGGGCATAATACTCGCCGAATGACGGGCTGCGCTCGCGGATTTTATTGCCATCGATGCGCTCTTGGTACGACTCAAAACCACCGCGTTTCGGTCCCGGCGGCGTTTCGCGCGGCCAGTTATCGTTGATGGAGTTCGGCTCATAGTTAGCCGGATTGGTATCGATATCCTGGCGATGCATCCCGTCGCGCTGGAAATTGTGGTACGGGCAGGTTGGACGGTTAATCGGAATTTCGTGGAAGTTTGGCCCGCCAAGGCGACTGATCTGCGTATCGGTATAGGAGAACAATCGCCCCTGCAGGAGGGGATCGTTCGTGAAATCCAGCCCCGGAACGATATGCCCCGGGTGGAACGCGACCTGCTCATTTTCGGCAAAGAAATTGTCCGGGTTACGGTTGAGCACCATTTTACCCACCAGCTGAACCGGCACCAGCTCCTCTGGGATCAGCTTTGTCGGGTCGAGAAGGTCGAAATCGAAGTTAAACTCATCCTCTTCCGGGATCAGCTGTAACCCCAGTTCATATTCCGGGAAGTCACCGGCTTCAATCGACTCCCACAGTTCGCGACGGTGGAAGTCCGGATCGCGCCCGGTCAGCTTCTGGGCTTCATCCCACACCAGCGAGGCTTTGCCCGCCACAGGCTTCCAGTGGAAGCGTACGAATGTGGCTTTCCCGTCCGCGTTGATCATCCTGAAGGTATGAATACCAAACCCTTCCATCGTGCGGTAGCTGCGCGGAATGCCCCGGTCTGACATCGCCCACATCACGTTGTGTAACGTTTCTGGTTGCAGTGAGACATAATCCCAGAAGGTGTCATGCGCACTTTGTCCCTGCGGTATGGCCCAGTGGGGCTCCGGTTTTACCGCATGGACAAAGTCAGGAAATTTATGCGCATCCTGAATGAAGAACACCGGGGTGTTATTGCCGACGAGATCGAAAATACCCTCTTCGGTATAAAATTTGGTGGCGAAGCCGCGGATATCACGCACGGTATCTGCCGAACCCGCGCCGCCCTGTACGGTTGAAAAGCGGACAAAGACCGGTGTGATTTTGTCCGAATCGGAAAGGAAATCCGCTTTGGTTATCTCTTTGAGGCTTTTGTAGGGCTGGAAGTAGCCGTGTGCCGCGGAGCCACGCGCGTGAACGATGCGCTCAGGTATACGTTCATGGTCAAAATGGGTGATTTTTTCCCGCAGAATAAAGTCTTCCAGCAGGGTCGGTCCGCGCGTTCCCGCACGCAGCGAGTTCTGATCGTCAGCAATGCGCACGCCCTGGTTGGTGGTAAGTGCAAAACCTTCGCCGCCTTTACGGTGGGACTCAAGGGATTTCAGCTTCTCGTTTCCGGTATCCGGGGATTTCATACTTCCCGGCGCGGTAGGCTGTTCGCCAGGTGCGGAAGGGCCGGGGGACGGGCGATGAGAGCCATCCGCTGGGGCCAGAGAGTCCATGCCTGGTTGAGATTCTTCAGTGCCATGAATGGGTGATTGATGTGTTTTATCTTTGTTCGACATTGCACGCTTCTCCTTTATCCATTGCTAAAAACCTTGTTAACTATAGAACAATGTGGCGAAAGGGCGGGCGAACTAAGAGTTTTCAGATGACCTGGTTAAGGAATGCGCTATCAGAGCGATGCAGGGCGCGACGCGTGGGGGGAGGATCGGCTATCATAGAATTTTCCTGCTTTCAGAATGTGCTTTAGTGAACCCGTCGCTTATGAAACCTTTTCGTCAACAAAACCGCCCTGTCATTAGCTACGTGCCCCGCGTCGAACCCGCGCCGCCCGAACACGCCCTGAAGGTGGATGGTTTTCGTGATGTCTGGCAACTGCGCGGTAAATACGTGGCGTTTGTTCTGATGGGAGAACACTTCCGTCGTTCGCCCGCGTTTTCGGGGCCGGAGTCGGCCCAGCGATGGGCGAACCAGGTCCGCCAGGATGAAGAGATTGAAGAATAACAGCCAAAAAAAACCGCCATCAGGCGGTTTTTTTTATTCATCCGTGATTAACGGTGCGCCAGTTCAGCGTCGTCTTCACTTTCCAGAATGGTTTTATCGGTCTGCTTCAGCCACTGGCTGGTCAACGTACCGGCGGTCATGGAACCGCTCACGTTCAGCGCAGTACGACCCATGTCGATCAGCGGCTCAACGGAGATCAGCAGGGCAACCAGCGTCACCGGCAGACCCAGGGCCGGCAGGACAATCAGCGCGGCGAAGGTTGCGCCACCGCCAACACCCGCAACGCCTGCGGAGCTGATGGTAACAATCCCGACCAGCGTGGCAATCCAGACGGGATCCAGTGGGTTAATACCCACGGTCGGAGCCACCATTACCGCCAGCATTGCAGGGTAGAGACCTGCGCAACCGTTCTGACCAATGGTGGCACCAAATGAGGCAGAGAAGCTGGCAATAGATTCCGGTACGCCCAGACGACGGGTCTGCGCTTCAACGTTCAGCGGAATAGACGCGGCGCTGGAACGGCTGGTGAACGCAAAGGTCAGTACCGGCCACACTTTACGGAAGTATTTCAGCGGGCTAACGCCATTGACGCCCAGCAGGATACCGTGCACCACGAACATAATGCCCAGACCCAGATAAGAGGCGACGACGAAGCTACCCAGCTTAATGATGTCCTGCAGGTTAGAGCCGGCGACCACTTTGGTCATCAGCGCCAGAACACCGTAAGGGGTCAACTGCATCACCAGACGGACCAGCTTCATTACCCAGCTTTGCAGGGTATCGATAGCCACCAGCACGCGCTCGCCTTTCGGCGCATCGTCTTTCAGCAGCTTCAGCGCCGCCACACCGAGGAAGGCCGCAAAGATCACCACGCTGATAATGGAGGTTGGGCTGGCACCGGTCAGGTCAGCAAACGGGTTCTTCGGCACGAAAGAGAGCACCATCTGTGGCACCGTCAGGTCAGCGACTTTACCCACGTAGTTGGTCTGAATCGCGGTAAGACGCGCCGTTTCAGCCGTACCCTGCACCAGACCTTCTGCGGTCAGCCCGAACAGGTTGGTGACCAGCACACCGACCAGAGCAGCAATCAGTGTGGTAAACAGCAGCGTACCGATGGTCAGGAAGCTGATTTTACCCAACTGGGTGGCGTTATGCAGACGGGCAACGGCGCTCAGAATAGAGGCAAACACCAGCGGCATAACGATCATCTGCAGCAGCTGGACATAGCCGTTACCGACGATGTTGAACCACTGAATAGAATCTTTCAGAACTGGATTATCGGAGCCGTAAATAGCCTGCAACGCCAGACCAAACACGACACCCATGGCCAGACCAACCAGCACTTTCTTCGCGAGGCTCCACTGTTTGTGGCGCGCCTGCGCGAGAAGCAATAGCAATACAACGAACACCACAATGTTCGCGATGAGTGGAAAATTCATCCCCGTTCTCCTGATTTATTATACGGTCGGTTTTTACCGATCCTGTTGGCTCAAGGTTATCAGAAGTGTGATGTGGCACTTATATCCAAATGGAATGGGTTATGACAAATGGAAATAATTTGTGTGCTTAGCGTTCAATCTGGTGATTAATGAAACGATTGAACTGAAATTGCAGCGAATTGATCATCTGAGATGACCAGCGCACTGCACTGTTTTCGGGCAAGGTTTGCGGCATCCAGACGGCGTAGGCAAAGAGCGCCATACACAACACACGCTCAAGCTGATTACCTTTCTGCGGCGCAAGAATGGGCAAACGGAAACGCCAGCGGCATGGCCAGAGCAGCGGCACGCCCGCAGGCGTCAGCATATCGGCAAGGATATGGCTTAAATAACCCAGCACCATTCCCTGGATAGCATCGGCGGGCACTATCCAGCTCTCAGGGACTTTCAAATAGAAAAGGGTGAGCAGGCCGAATACGGCCAGCAGGCTGTGGGTAAACCCACGGTGACCAAACGCGCGGGCGATGGGTTTTGATATCCATTTTAGCCGCTGTCCCAGGAACGATTTTGGATGGTCGATATCGGGCAGCAGACAGGTCAACACGGCGGACGGGACAATATGCCACCAGTCCCCCTGTGCGAGCACAGGGGTAAGTTCAGCGTTTTTGGCAAAAACTGCGCACGCAATGGAAAAAAGCAGATGGCCTTCCGCCGTCATGATAAAACCCACAAAACTGTCAATTCATACAGTATAGGGTTTTTATACAGTAGACGAAAGAGGTGACGGTGTAACTGTATGTCACAAACGCGCCTAGCGCGCCAGCCAGCCCCCGTCGACGGCTAACGTATAACCGTTCACGTAATCCGAGGCGGCGGAGGCTAAAAAGACCACCGGTCCCTGCAGGTCTTCTGGTACTCCCCAGCGCCCGGCAGGTATCCGGTCGAGGATCTCCTGGCTGCGCTGCTGATCATCCCGCAGTTGCTGAGTGTTGTTGGTCGCCATGTAGCCTGGCGCGATGGCGTTAACATTGATGCCGTGTGTCGCCCATTCATTCGCCAGCAGACGCGTGATCCCTAACACGCCGCTTTTGGACGCGGTGTAAGAGGGCACGCGGATGCCACCCTGGAATGAGAGCATCGAGGCGATATTAATGATTTTCCCGCCCTGTCCCTGCGCAATAAACTGTTTAGCCACGGCCTGGGAGAGGAAAAAAAGCGATTTCAGATTCAGGTTGATGACGTCGTCCCAGTCCTTTTCGCTGAACGCGAGAGCATCTTCACGGCGTATGGTCCCGGCATTGTTCACCAGAATATCGACTCGCCCCATCTCAGCCACCGCGCTGTCAACAACGTTCTGAAGACTCTTCTGCTGACTGAGGTCGGCCCGAATCGCCCTGAACCGCCTTCCGAGTGCGCTAATGCAGGCAGCCGTTTCCTCCGGCGCTTTGCGGTTAACACCCACGATGTCGCATCCCGCCTGCGCCAGCGCAATGGCCATGGCTTGTCCCAGACCGGTATCGCATCCGGTGACGATGGCCACTTTTCCTGACAGAGTGAAGTTATCCAGTATCATACGCGCCTCAGAAGTAAGGTTATTGTCATTCTGACGCTAAGGATAGAAGCGGGGGATAAGAAAAGCAAACAAAATGAAACGATGTTTTGTTTTTAAAGCAGGCAGCCTGACGCTGCCTGAAAGGGGCGGGTTACTCGCCGCGCAGGTGCTGCGCCGTCAGCTCAACCAGTGAGTTCAGCTTTACGTCGGCAAGGGCAAAACGGGGATCGTGTCGGCCTTCCTCCGCGGGAACAACAATCGAGCGCATGCGCGCGGCCTTTGAGGCCACCATTCCGTTAACGGAATCTTCCAGCGCGACACAGCAGAGGGGATCAAGAACGAGCTTAGCGGCACAGTCGAGATAGACCTGCGGGTGCGGCTTGCTGTATGGCAACGTTTCCGCTGAGGCCAGCTCGTCGAAGCTGTCGCGCAGCTCAAACATGGTCAGCACTTTTTCCAGCATATGCAGCGGTGAAGCTGACGCCAGGCCAACTTTCAACCCCTGCGCTTTACACAGCGCGACGGCTTCACGCACGCCGGGCAGCAGGGGCTTGCTCTCTTCCACCAGTGAGATGGCGCGGCTGATAATGCGCGCGGTCACTTCGTCGCGATCGGGTCCCACCCACGGCTGCTGGGCATACCACAGGTCCACCACCATATCGATGCGCAGACCAAGCGTATCCGGAAGTTCATTACGGCGGCTGATATCAACGCCCAGGCTGGCGATAACGTCCAGTTCGGCGCGATCCCACAACGGTTCGGAATCGATCAGTAATCCATCCATGTCAAAAATTGCGGCAAGAATCTGGCGCGGTGTCGACATCACAACGTCTCCTTATCCAGGGTGTACGACAGACGATAAATGCTAAGTGCACTCTGCAATTTAGCATATTGCCTTTAAAGAGCGGGCGAAAATGATGGTCAGCAGGTAGACTTAGGCAGAAATAACGCGTCTTTATGAAGGGGAACTGATGACGTATCAACAAGCTGGACGCATTGCTGTCTTAAAACGTATTGCTGGCTGGGTAATTTTTATTCCAGCCGTCATTTCGACGCTGATCTCTGTGCTCAAATTTATGTACGATCACAGTGAAAAACAGCCAGGTATTAATGCGGTAATGCTTGATTTTGCTCATGTCATGATTGAAATGATGCGTTTTAACACGCCGTTTCTGAATGTCTTTTGGTTCAATTCGCCGACGCCGAATTTTCATCAGCAGTTGAATCTCGGGTTTTGGGTGATCTACGCGCTGATCTTTATTGGTATGGCGTTGCAGGCCTCTGGCGCACGCATGAGCCGTCAGACGCGCTTTTTACGCGAAGGTGTGGAAGACCAGATGATTCTCGAACAGGCGAAAGGCCCGGAAGGGATGAGCCGCGAGCAGATTGAGTCCCGCATTGTTGTGCCGCGTCACACCATTTTCCTGCAAATTTTCCCGCTGTATATCCTGCCAGTCATTATCATCGTGGCGGGTTACTTCTTCTTTTCGCTGTTGGGATTCCTGTAACAGATAAGGGTGGCGACATAGCCACCCGTCCCGCCATTACGCGGCAAGCACACGTTCAAGTGCCCTCTGGGCATTGACCAGATGCTCTCCGCCAAACAGAATGGCGCGGTTCATCAGTGTGTAGAGCTGATACACCGGCTGGCGCTCAAGAAAACCCTGCGGCAGAGGCAGCACGGACTGATAACCGTCGTATATTTGCGGCGGTTGCTCAGGGTGCAGTGGCAGCATCGCCAGGTCACACTCCCTGTCGCCCCAGTAACAGGCCGGGTCGAAGATATAGGGGCCGTCAGGACCCAGCGCGCAGTTATCTGACCACAAATCGCCATGCAGCAGAGACGGCTGAGGCTGGTGGGATGCCAGACGCTGCTGAATGTGTTCGACGATGGCATCGATATTGCCAAACTCCAGACCTTTCTCCGCAGCCAGTTCCAGCTGCCAGCCAATGCGTTGCTCAGCAAAGAATGTCGACCAGCGTCGTTGCCAGGCATTGGGTTGTGGGGTGGTGGAGAGGTCGTTGTCAAAATCGAGACCAAACTGCGGCTGGTCGCTCCATTGATGCAGTCGCGCTAACTGTTGGCCGAGAATGAAGGCGTTATGGGCGTCTAACGGGCGGGCAGGAAGAAATTCCATGACCAGAAAACTGTAGTCGCGGTCGCTGCCCACGGCCCAGACCTGTGGGACCGTCACCGTTTTACTGCGCGACAACAGTTCCAGCTGGTCGGCTTCGGCGGTGAAAATCGGAAGCAGCTCTCGCTCATCGCATTTAACAAAGAGATCGCGCCCGGCGTAGCGTAAGTGCCATGCGGCGTGGATTTCTCCGCCTGGCAGTTCGTTCCGCAGTTCAATTTCACCTTCACCCAGTTGCTCACTTAAAAGATGACTGATAGCCTGCCACATGTTATCTCTCCCATGTTGTCTGCCAGATCATAAAGTTAGCGCATAATTGCGGTAAAAAAATACGAACTAACGCACACCTGAGCGGTTTAAATTCATGCAGGGCACTTATTGTTCTTTTTTCTGCCAGTTTTCCCAGGTGTCAAGATCAATTTCTGCCGCTTTGTCGGTCACGCTTTCGACCAGACTGGCCGCCAGAGCGTGAACCTCTTCTTTACTCAGAGCGCTGATCAGGCCAAACGTCAGGGTGCCTAAATCATGGATATTGCCCTCGTCATCCGTGAGTGTGAGCAGGAAATTGGCCCGGGTAAAGGCGTTGTTGAGCTCATTAAGCTCGGTCAGCGACGCTTGATGAATGTTGATGGTAACGACGTAGCGGGTGATGTCACCACTGCTCATAATTCACCTCATTGTTATCTTGGAAGTTTTCTTAGCATAGTCGATAGGCTGCGTTTGGCGACTATGCCGCGTATTTCCCCTTCACAGAGAAGGGGAAAAGGGGGATTAATTTCGGGACAGGTAATCGACGATTTTTTGCGTGTCGCTAAGCGAACAGAGACGTGTGCCCTGGTTGATGGTGGCAGCGCTACCCGCTGCGACGCCGTAGCGTGTCATCTCCAGTAATGAAGCACCCTGGGCCAGTTTCAGGGTCATCGCTCCAACCATGCTATCACCCGCGCCCACGGTACTCTTGCTTTTCATCGGCGGCGGGACAACCTGAACGGACCCCGTTTCGTCCACGGCCAGGGCACCCTGCGGGCCAAGGGAGACCACGACCCGTCGCGCTTTGCCGCTGTGAACCAATTCCTGCGCGGCGGTGAGGACATCGTCCGGCTGGTTCAGTTCGCGGTTCACCAGCGCGCTTAACTCTTTCTGATTGGGTTTAACCAGCTCAAGATTTCCCGGCGTCAGGGCTGCCTGCAGCGCCTCGCCGCTACTGTCGACAATGCAGCGGATACCGCGTTGCTGCGCGGCCCGAATCAGCGCCGTCAGTTTTTCCGTGCTGACACCGGGCGGCAGGCTGCCGCTTATCACCAGCAGAGCACCGTTCTCAATGGCCAGCACCTTCTCTTCAAGCTGACGAAACTCATCTTCACTGAGTTTTGCACCCGGCATGACGAAACGGTATTGCTCGCCGCTGGACTCCACGTGCACATGCAGGTTTTGCCGCGTCCAGTCTTTGGCCTCGACGGTCTGCGAGGCCACCTGTTCATCGGCCAGCAGAGAGACCAGGTGCTCACCGGTCGCGCCGCCTGCGGGGAAAATTGCTGTCGCCTTTCCACCGAGGTGCGTTATGGCTCGCGCCACATTGATACCGCCGCCGCCGGGCTCAAACACCGGGGCGCTGCAGCGCAATTTACCTTCCGGGTAAATCTGGGGCGTCAGGGTGGCGGAGTCGAGGGAAGGGGAGAGCGTCAGGGTGTAGATAGAAACCATCATTACCTCCTTTTAGCGTGGGTTCCTTTTAGTCTGGCACCATTTGTCAGGAAGGCAATGTAAATAACAGTATGATTTTAAATATGAATACTGACATAAAGTCTGCGGCGGCTTATATAAAATAAAACGCTTTTTGAGATCGTTCTTATTCAAAAAATGAAATAAGAAATCATTGCTATGTTATTTGCGGCTTTTTATAATTTGTTACCTTTCTCTGGACGCCTTGTCATTGATCCTCAAGAAAGTTTCCGGGACCGTGTGGTCTCTTTTTTTGTTGTACGGACTCCTTAATAAAATGAAGCTTTTGAAGACAGTACCCGCTGCACTGATGCTGGCGGGTGGCGTGTTTGCTGCAATGAACGCGACCGCAGATGATTCCGTTTTTACTGTCATGGACGATCCAGCCACCGCGCAAAAACCGTTTGAAGGTAACCTGAACGCTGGCTATCTTGCACAATCCGGTAACACGAAAAGCTCCTCTCTCACGGCGGACAGTACGCTGACCTGGTACGGTAATACCACCGCCTGGTCTCTGTGGGGAAATGCCAGTAACACCTCCGCGAATGACGAACGCTCTTCCGAGAAATATGCGGTTGGCGGACGTAGCCGTTACAACATGACCGACTTTGACTACCTGTTTGGTCAGGCCAGCTGGTTAACTGACCGTTACAACGGCTATCGCCAGCGTGATGTGTTCACTGCCGGTTACGGTCGTCAGTTCCTGAACGGTCCGGTACACAGTTTACGTTTTGAATTCGGTCCAGGTGTGCGCTACGACGAGTACACCGACGGCGAAACCAAAACTCAACCGCTCGGTTACGCTTCCGGCACCTATGCCTGGCAGATGACTGACAACACCAAATTTACCCAGGGAGTGTCTGTGTTTGGTGCCGACGATACGACGCTGAACTCAGAAACAGCGCTGAACGTGGCCATCAACGAACACTTTGGCCTGAAAGTGGCCTACAACGTCACCTGGAACTCTTCTCCTCCTGATTCTGCTCCGGATCATACCGACCGCAGAACCACGGTTTCACTGGGTTATAAAATGTAATATTCTCGGGCCGATTACGCTATCGGCCCGTTTTTTATTTTTTGAAACTGTGCTGTTTTATATTAAACACTGTTTTGAAATATCTGGTCTGCTGATATCTCCATCATTTCTTCATAATGCGCTTTCATTAATTTGCGGCTTATTTGACACGAATTGATAACGTAACAGGCTAGGCAAAAGTGTGATCTGGATCTACACTCTTAGCACGGGCAGAATTCGGCCTTAAGGTATTTAGCATTAAATGTAGAAAGAGAAAAACATTATGAAAAAAATCAAAACTGCCGCAGCAGCGATGGTGCTTTCCGCACTGTCTTTTGGCGTATTTGCTGCTGATGAAACCACCCCGACAGCCAGTGACACCCACAGCCAAATCGGCATTGCGAAAGCCGCTGACGTTGAAGCCGGATCTAACATCGCGCCAGCCTCTCAGTCCACCGGTCAGTCTATGAATGATGCTTTTGACGTCCATAAACTGGTTGCAGGTGAATGGTCCTGATGGGTTTTGCCGAGTTGTTATTGACGTTTAAACGCTAATTCAACGCGCCAAAAAACCGGATTTTGTGGTACCGGTTTTTTCGCGGTAAACCTATTTGACGTAAACCTATCGTCCGTATTTCGTCCTGGCGGTGAATACCCGCAAGATGAATACCCGCAAAAGGGTATTACGGATAACGACGTTATTCCCTGCGCAGTTATTTATATTCACGTTCAGCCCCAAATCATTGCCGCCCAACGCAGAAGCAGCATCGCGCCGCAGATGGCAATCAGCACCAGTACCATTTTCCAGTGTTTTACGGCAAATCGTTTTGTTGGCATAACCTGATCCTTGTAAGTTGATGCGAACAGTTTACCAAACAGGGCGGGGAAATGCCCCTTCTCCAGTGGTGAATCAGGTTATGCCTGCTTCCGGTTCGGTTAGAACCAGTGGAATCGTTCTGCAAGAATCAACAATAAACCGGTGGCTGAAAGGATGTTCAATATCACAACCGTTCTACTTGATACGTTCATGGTATGCACCTTTGGGTTTAAAGACTTGTTCAAGAGTAGCCCAGCATCTCTGGAATGCGAGCACCGGAGATATGCGCCCTGCAAATTCATGCGAAAGTGCCAGCGCAGCAATCTGCCCGCAAAGGGTGCAATCTCTCTTTTGTTAGTGTTACCATTGCAGGGCTTGCCGTAAATCCGCATTTATCTGATTTTCGGCGGGTGAATGATCGCGAGCCAATTTGACGATTGTTGGTCAGATGGTGTCGTAATCTATTGTCAAATCACGATTATTTTCTTTGTATATGCTCTTATGTGTGGGGCATCACTGCAAATAAGGATATAAAATGCCTGTAATTACTCTTCCTGATGGCAGCCAACGCCATTACGACCACGCTGTAAGCCCAATGGATGTTGCCCTGGACATTGGTCCTGGACTCGCGAAAGCAACCATCGCTGGCCGTGTTAATGGTGAGCTGGTTGATGCATCTGACCTGATTGAAAGCGATGCGCAGCTGTCTATCATCACAGCGAAAGACGAAGAAGGTCTGGAGATCATTCGTCACTCCTGCGCGCACCTGTTAGGTCATGCGATCAAACAGCTGTGGCCGAACACCAAAATGGCGATCGGTCCGGTTATCGACAACGGTTTCTACTATGACGTTGATCTTGACCATACCCTGACTCAGGAAGATATCGACGCGCTCGAAAAACGTATGCACGAGCTCGCCGAAACTAACTATGACGTCATTAAGAAGAAAGTCAGCTGGCACGAAGCGCGTGAAACCTTCGTGAAGCGTGGCGAGAGCTATAAAGTCTCTATTCTTGATGAAAACATCTCTCATGATGACAAGCCTGGCTTGTACCATCACGAAGAATACGTCGACATGTGCCGTGGTCCGCACGTGCCGAACATGCGCTTCTGTCATCACTTTAAGCTGATGAAAATCGCGGGCGCCTACTGGCGTGGCGATAGCAACAACAAGATGTTGCAGCGTATCTATGGTACCGCGTGGGCCGATAAAAAAGCCCTTAACGCCTACCTGCAGCGCCTGGAAGAGGCGGCTAAACGTGACCACCGTAAAATCGGTAAGCAGCTTGACCTGTACCACATGCAGGAAGAAGCGCCGGGTATGGTGTTCTGGCACAATGACGGCTGGACTATCTTCCGTGAACTGGAAACGTTCGTACGCTCCAAGCTGAAAGAGTACCAGTATCAGGAAGTGAAAGGCCCGTTCATGATGGACCGTGTGCTGTGGGAAAAAACCGGCCACTGGGACAACTACAAAGATGCGATGTTCACCACCTCTTCTGAGAACCGTGAATACTGCATTAAGCCAATGAACTGCCCTGGCCACGTTCAGATCTTCAACCAGGGTCTGAAATCCTACCGCGATCTGCCGCTGCGTATGGCAGAGTTCGGTAGCTGCCACCGTAACGAGCCATCAGGTGCATTGCACGGTCTGATGCGTGTTCGTGGCTTTACTCAGGATGATGCGCATATCTTCTGTACTGAAGATCAGGTTCGTGATGAAGTTAACGCCTGTATTCGTATGGTCTACGATATGTACAGCACCTTTGGCTTCGAGAAGATCGTCGTCAAACTCTCAACGCGTCCGGAAAAACGTATCGGTAGCGATGAGACCTGGGATCGCGCAGAAGCGGATCTCGCCGTGGCGCTGGAAGAGAACGGCATTCCGTTCGAATACCAGCTGGGCGAGGGCGCATTCTACGGTCCGAAAATTGAATTTACCCTGTATGACTGCCTCGATCGCGCATGGCAGTGCGGTACTGTACAGCTGGACTTCTCCCTGCCGCAGCGTTTAAGCGCCTCTTATGTTGGCGAAGATAACGAACGTCAGGTACCGGTTATGATTCACCGTGCAATCCTCGGTTCTCTGGAACGCTTCATCGGCATCCTGACGGAAGAGTTTGCCGGCTTCTTCCCAACCTGGCTTGCGCCAGTGCAGGTCGTGGTGATGAACATTACCGATTCTCAGGCTGAATACGTTAAAGAATTGACGCAGAAACTACAAAATGCGGGCATTCGCGTAAAAGCAGACTTGAGAAATGAGAAGATTGGCTTTAAAATCCGCGAGCACACTTTACGTCGTGTCCCGTATATGTTGGTCTGTGGTGATAAAGAGGTGGAAGCAGGCAAAGTTGCCGTTCGCACCCGCCGTGGTAAAGACCTGGGGAGCCTGGACGTAAGTGAAGTGATTGAGAAGCTGCAACAAGAGATTCGCAGCCGCAGTCTTCAACAACTGGAGGAATAAGGTATTAAAGGCGGAAAACGAGTTCAAACGGCACGTCCGAATCGTATCAATGGCGAGATTCGCGCCCAGGAAGTTCGCTTAACAGGTCTGGAAGGCGAGCAGCTGGGGATTGTGAGTCTGAGAGAAGCGATCGAAAAGGCTGAAGAAGCTGGAGTAGATTTAGTTGAAATCAGCCCTAACGCCGAACCGCCAGTTTGTCGTATCATGGACTACGGCAAGTTCCTTTATGAAAAGAGTAAGTCTTCTAAGGAACAGAAGAAAAAGCAAAAAGTTATCCAGGTTAAGGAAATTAAATTCCGTCCTGGTACCGACGATGGCGATTATCAGGTAAAACTCCGCAGCCTGATTCGCTTTCTGGAAGATGGCGATAAGGCCAAGATCACACTGCGTTTCCGCGGTCGTGAGATGGCCCACCAACAGATTGGTATGGAAGTGCTTAACCGCGTCCGTGACGATCTGAGTGAACTGGCAGTAGTCGAATCCTTCCCTACGAAGATCGAAGGCCGCCAGATGATCATGGTGCTCGCTCCTAAGAAGAAACAGTAAGGCCTTCAAGCAGCAAAACCTGTGGAGCCTTCGGGTCTCATAGGTTTTGTTCGCCTATGTTTCGTTTATTTAACAATGCGAAGTGGAAGTAATTAAGATGCCAAAAATTAAGACCGTACGCGGTGCTGCTAAGCGCTTCAAAAAAACCGGTGGTGGTGGATTTAAGCGTAAGCACGCAAACCTGCGTCATATTCTGACCAAAAAATCTACTAAGCGTAAACGTCACCTGCGTCCAAAAGGCCTTGTTTCTAAAGGCGATCTGGGTCTGGTTATCGCGTGCCTGCCGTACGCATAAGCCGTTAACGTTTAATTTTTTACTAAGAATATAGATACAGGAGAGCACATATGGCTCGCGTAAAACGTGGTGTAATTGCACGTGCACGTCACAAGAAAATTTTGAAACAAGCTAAAGGCTACTACGGTGCGCGTTCACGCGTATACCGCGTTGCCTTCCAGGCTGTTATCAAAGCAGGTCAGTACGCTTACCGTGACCGTCGTCAACGTAAGCGTCAGTTCCGTCAACTGTGGATTGCGCGTATCAACGCAGCAGCACGTCAGAACGGTATTTCTTACAGCAAATTCATCAACGGCCTGAAAAAAGCCTCTGTTGAAATCGACCGTAAGATCCTGGCTGACATCGCAGTATTCGACAAAGTAGCGTTCACCGCTCTGGTCGAAAAAGCGAAAGCAGCACTGGCATAAGCCAGTTGAAAGAGGGGGCTTCGCTCCCTCTTTTCATTTAACACCATCAGAACATTGACTTTTACCCGTGCAACCTTTTCAATAAGGTCTTAACGGTTTTTTACCACACAAGGTAACGCAAGCATGAATGCTGCTATTTTCCGCTTCTTCTTTTACTTTAGCACCTGAATTCAGGAGGCTAGCGCGTGAAAGATGAAACGAAAAACAGCGCCAGATAAGCCTCCTGATGGAGGCTTTTTTTGTGTCTAAATTCGAGAGAATAACTCCACCAAATCGGTGTCTGCACCGACATAATGAGGAAAATCATGTCACATCTCGCAGAGCTGGTTGCCAGTGCAACAGCCGCCATTAATCAGGCCTCAGATGTTGCCGCGTTAGACAATGTCCGCGTCGAATATCTCGGTAAGAAAGGGCATTTGACCCTTCAAATGACAACCCTGCGTGAACTGCCGCCAGAGGAACGCCCGGCAGCGGGTGCGGTCATTAACGAAGCCAAAGAGCAGGTGCAACAGGCACTGAACGCGCGCAAAGCTGAGCTGGAAAGCGCGGTGCTGAATGCGCGTCTGGCGGCAGAGACTATCGATGTCTCCCTGCCGGGTCGCCGTATTGAAAATGGTGGCCTGCATCCGGTTACCCGCACCATTGATCGCATTGAAAGTTTCTTCGGTGAGCTCGGCTTTACCGTGGCGACTGGCCCGGAAATCGAAGATGATTACCACAACTTCGACGCCCTCAATATTCCAGGCCATCATCCGGCACGTGCTGACCACGACACTTTCTGGTTCGACGCCACCCGTCTGCTGCGTACTCAGACCTCGGGCGTTCAGATCCGTACCATGAAGGAGCAGGAGCCCCCGATCCGCATCATCGCACCGGGCCGCGTGTACCGTAACGACTACGATCAGACCCATACCCCGATGTTCCATCAGATGGAAGGCCTGATTGTTGATAAGAACATCAGCTTTACCAACCTGAAAGGTACGCTGCACGATTTCCTGAACAACTTCTTTGAGGAAGACCTGCAGGTTCGTTTCCGTCCGTCCTACTTCCCATTCACTGAACCGTCTGCGGAAGTTGACGTGATGGGTAAAAACGGCAAATGGCTGGAAGTGCTGGGCTGCGGCATGGTGCATCCAAACGTTCTGCGCAACGTGGGTATCGATCCAGAAGTCTACTCCGGCTTTGCGTTCGGTATGGGCATGGAGCGTCTGACAATGCTGCGCTATGGCGTGACCGATTTGCGTGCATTCTTCGAAAACGATCTGCGTTTCCTCAAACAGTTTAAATAAGGGCAGGACAGAACAATGAAATTCAGTGAACTGTGGTTACGCGAATGGGTGAACACCACGCTTGATAGCGAAGCGCTTTCCAACCAGATCACCATGGCGGGTCTGGAAGTTGACGGTGTTGAGCCGGTTTCTGGCGCTTTCAATGGCGTCGTTGTGGGCGAAGTGGTTGAGTGCGGTCAGCACCCTAACGCTGACAAGCTGCGTGTGACAAAAGTTAACGTAGGCGGCGATCGCCTGCTGGATATCGTCTGCGGCGCGCCAAACTGCCGTCAGGGCCTGAAAGTGGCCGTGGCGACCGTGGGGGCAGTACTGCCGGGCGATTTTAAAATTAAAGCAGCGAAACTGCGCGGTGAGCCGTCTGAAGGCATGCTGTGTTCGTTCTCTGAGCTGGGTATTTCCGACGATCACAATGGCATCATTGAGCTGCCGCTTGATGCGCCTATTGGTACCGACATCCGCGAATACCTGAAACTTGATGACAACACCATTGAAATCAGCGTGACGCCAAACCGTGCGGACTGCTTAGGCATTATCGGCGTGGCCCGCGATGTGGCCGTGCTGAACCAGACTGAACTGAACGTACCGGAAATCGTACCGGTTGACGCTACCATCAGTGACACACTGCCGATTCAGGTTGAAGCCGCTGATGCGTGCCCACGCTACCTTGGTCGCGTGGTGAAAGGCATTAACGTAAAAGCGCCAACCCCGCTGTGGATGAAAGAGAAGCTGCGTCGCTGTGGTATTCGTTCTATCGACGCCGTCGTTGACGTGACCAACTATGTTCTGCTGGAGCTGGGTCAGCCGATGCACGCGTTCGATAAAGATCGTATCGAAGGCGGTATTGTGGTGCGTATGGCGAAAGAGGGCGAAACCCTGGTTCTGCTCGACGGCAGCGAAGCAAAACTGAATGCTGATACGCTGGTGATAGCGGACCACGTTAAAGCGCTGGCGATGGGCGGTATCTTCGGTGGCGAACACTCCGGTGTAAACGATGAAACGCAAAACGTTTTGCTGGAATGTGCGTTTTTCAGCCCGCTCTCTATCACCGGTCGCGCACGTCGTCACGGCCTGCATACCGATGCCTCTCACCGTTATGAGCGTGGCGTCGATCCGGCACTGCAGCACAAAGCGATGGAGCGTGCGACGCGTCTGCTGATCGACATCTGCGGCGGTGAAGCGGGCCCGGTTATCGACGTCACCCACGAAGCGACGTTACCGAAGCGTGCGACCATTACCCTGCGTCGTAGCAAGCTGGATCGTCTGATTGGTCACCATGTTTCTGACGCACAGGTCAGCGATATCCTTCGCCGCCTGGGTTGTGATGTGACCGAAGGGCAGGACGAGTGGAAAGCCGTTGCGCCATCCTGGCGTTTCGACATGGAGATCGAAGAAGATCTGGTGGAAGAAGTGGCTCGCGTATACGGCTACAACAACATCCCGGATGAGCCTGTTCAGGCGGGTCTGGTGATGGGAAGCCACCGTGAAGCAGATTTGTCTCTTAAGCGTGTGAAAACCATGCTGAACGACAAAGGTTATCAGGAAGTGATCACCTACAGCTTTGTTGATCCAAAACTGCAGCAGATGATCCATCCGGGCCAGGAGGCGCTGATCCTGCCAAGCCCAATCTCCAGCGAAATGTCCGCGATGCGCCTGTCCCTGTGGACCGGTCTGCTGGGGACTATCGTTTACAACCAGAATCGTCAGCAAAACCGCGTGCGAATTTTCGAAAGTGGTTTACGCTTTGTACCGGATAATCAGGCAAATTTAGGCATCCGTCAGGATCTCATGCTGGCTGGTGCCATCAGCGGTAACCGTTACGAAGAGCACTGGGACCTGGCAAAAGGCACGGTTGATTTCTACGATATGAAGGGAGATCTGGAAGCAATTCTCGATCTGACCGGTAAATTATCTGAAATTGAATTCCGTGCAGAAGCGATCCCTGCGCTGCATCCAGGCCAGAGCGCGGCTATCTATTTAGACGGCAAACGCATTGGTTTCATTGGCGTTGTTCATCCTGAGCTGGAGCGCAAGCTGGACCTGAACGGCCGTACCATCGTGTTCGAGCTGGAATGGAGCCCGGTTGCAGACCGCGTTATTCCTCAGGCCCGCGACGTCTCACGCTTCCCGGCAAACCGCCGTGATATCGCGGTTGTGGTCGCGGAAAATGTGCCCGCAGCAGATATTTTGGCCGAATGTAAGAAAGTTGGCGTAAATCAGGTAGTTGGCGTAAACTTATTTGACGTGTACCGCGGCAAGGGCGTAGCAGAAGGTTTCAAGAGCCTCGCTATTAGCCTTATCCTTCAGGATACCAGCCGTACACTCGAAGAAGAGGAGATTGCCGCTACCGTCGCCAAATGTGTAGAGGCATTAAAAGAGCGATTCCAGGCATCATTGAGGGATTGAACCTATGGCGCTTACAAAAGCTGAAATGTCAGAATATCTGTTTGATAAGCTTGGGCTTAGCAAACGAGATGCCAAAGAGCTGGTAGAGCTGTTTTTCGAAGAGATCCGTCGTGCTCTGGAAAATGGTGAGCAGGTAAAACTCTCCGGTTTTGGCAATTTTGATTTGCGTGACAAAAACCAACGTCCGGGCCGTAACCCAAAGACGGGGGAAGATATTCCGATTACAGCCCGCCGCGTGGTGACCTTCAGACCCGGCCAGAAGTTAAAAAGCCGTGTCGAAAACGCAACGCCCAAAGCAGAGTAATATGAACTAACTAAAAAGGCCGCTCACGCGGCCTTTTTTCTTTGCGCTCTCTGGCAAACCCGCCGTAAAATCAATTACATCACACGCTACTAAAACCATGTCCATGCTTGATTATGCCCATCGCCAGCACCGTTTAGATCAACGACACCTGCTTTTGCTCGTGCTGCTGCTCATTGTTACCGCAGGCGTTAGCCTGTGCGCAGGGGAACAGTGGATAGGACCTGAACACTGGTTTGAGCCTGAGGGGCAGCTTTTCGTCTGGCAAATCCGTCTGCCGCGCACGCTGGCAGTGATCCTGGTGGGCGCCGCGCTGGCACTGTGCGGCACCATTATGCAGGCATTATTTGATAACCCGCTGGCGGAGCCCGGGCTGCTCGGTGTGTCGAATGGCGCGGGCGTAGGGCTGGTGGCGGCGGTGATGTTGGGCGGGGGGGAACTCTCCTCATGGGGAATTAGCCTCAGCGCCATTATCGGCGCGTTGCTGATAACAGTAATCCTTTTGCGCTTTGCCAGACGGCACTTATCAACCAGTCGGCTGCTGCTTGCCGGGGTGGCTCTGGGGATCATCTGTAGCGCGCTGATGACCTGGGCGGTGTATTTCTCCACGTCCTTTGACTTGCGTCAGTTGATGTACTGGATGATGGGCGGCTTCGGGGGCGTAGACTGGCGCCAGGGCTGGCTGATGGCACTGCTGATACCGGTCTTGCTGTGGGCAGGCCTGCAGGCACAGCCGCTGAATATTCTCGCGCTGGGGGAAACCTCGGCCCGCCAGCTTGGCATGCCGATAGGCTTCTGGCGTAACGTGCTGGTCATTGCCATTGGCTGGCTGGTTGGGGTGAGCGTGGCACTGGCCGGGGCGATTGGCTTTATTGGGCTGGTTATCCCCCACATGCTGCGTCTGTGCGGGATCACCGACCATCGAACCTTACTGCCGGCCTCGGCGGTTGCCGGGGCGGTAACGCTGCTGGTGGCGGATATCATCGCCCGGCTCGCCCTGACAGCCGCTGAGCTGCCAATAGGCGTGGTGACCGCCACGCTGGGCGCGCCGGTATTTATCTGGCTACTATTAAAATCCGGACGTTAAATCACTACCCGTAAGATAACCTGAGGGAATGCTATGCAGTCTGATATTTTGAATACCGAAGTGACCACCATTGAGGGTGAGAAAACCACGCTGGAAAGCTATAAAGGCAACGTGCTGCTCATCGTGAATGTGGCCTCCAAATGTGGCCTGACGCCGCAGTATGAGCAGCTGGAAAACATTCAAAAAGCCTGGGAGAAAGACGGTTTCACCGTGCTGGGCTTCCCGTGCAACCAGTTCCTGGGCCAGGAGCCGGGCAGCGAAGACGAAATCAAAACGTTTTGCAGCACCACCTACGGTGTGACGTTCCCGATGTTCAGCAAAATCGATGTTAACGGTGAACATCGCCATCCCCTGTATGCCAAGCTGGTGGCGGCCGCGCCGACCGCCGTTGCGCCGGAAGGCAGCGGTTTTTATGAGCGCATGGCCAGTAAAGGACGCGCGCCGCTCTATCCGGACGATATCCTGTGGAATTTTGAAAAATTCCTTATTGGTCGTGACGGACAGGTGGTACAGCGTTTTTCACCGGACATGACGCCTGAAGATCCGATTGTGATGGAGTCTATCAAGCTGGCGCTGGCGAAATAATGACGTTGCTGATGCAGCTCACGGACGTCGCCGATACGGGGCGTCTGGAGCCGATAACCGGTGCCATCAATGCAGGCGAAATCCTGCATCTTGTCGGGCCGAACGGCGCAGGAAAAAGCACCTTACTGGCGCGCATGGCGGGGATGACCGCCGGCGCGGGGGAGATAACCCTGCTGGAGCATAACCTTGCTGACTGGTCGCCAGTCTCGCTGGCGCACAGGCGCAGTTATCTGGTGCAGCAGCAGGTCCCGCCCTTTGCGATGCCCGTCTGGCACTACCTGATGCTGCATCTGCACGATAAACAGCATACGTCGCTGCTCACTGAGGTAGCGGCGGGATTAGGGCTAGAAGATAAACTGTCCCGGCATGCCAGCCAGCTTTCCGGGGGCGAGTGGCAGCGCGTGCGTCTCGCGGCCGTCATTTTGCAGATTCACCCGGCCGGCAATCCGCACGGCAGACTGCTGCTTCTGGATGAACCGATGAGCGGTCTGGATGTGGCACAACAGGCCGCGCTGGACACCCTGTTAAGCTCCCTGAGCAGAAAAGGGATCGGCGTGGTCATGAGCAGTCATGACCTGAACCATACGCTGCGTCACGCCCACCGGGTGTGGCTGTTGGCGCGAGGAAAGATGATTGCCAGCGGCACGCGCGATGCGGTATTGACGCCGCCAAATCTTGCCCGCGCGTACAATATGTCTTTCCGCAGGCTGGATATAGAAGGGCATAAGATGCTGATTTCTACCGCGCAGGCGTAACCGTTTCTTGCCTGTTAACGCCGTTGCACGCTAAATTACGAAAAGAACAAAAAAAGCAGAGGATTCGTCTGAAAATGCGATTCTGGTTTCTCCTGATGGCCGCGTTATTTCTTGCGGGATGCAGTAGCCATCGTGCGCCGCCGCCTAACCCGCGGCTTTCAGATTCTATTACCGTCATTGCCAGCCTTAACGATCAGCTGAGCAACTGGCGCGGCACGCCCTATCGTTATGGCGGCATGAGCCGTGGGGGCGTAGATTGTTCTGGCTTTGTTCTGATGACGTTTCGCGATAAGTTTGATTTACAGCTTCCGCGCGAAACGCGCAAACAGGCGGAAATTGGCACGGAAATCGATAAAGATGATTTGCTGCCCGGCGACCTGGTTTTTTTCAAAACCGGCTCGGGTGACAGTGGGCTTCACGTCGGTATTTATGATACCGATAATCAGTTTATTCACGCCTCGACCAGTCGTGGGGTGATGCGCTCGTCGCTCGATAATGTTTACTGGCGTAAAAACTTCTGGCAGGCACGACGTATTTAGTCTGTCAAAGAGCAGTCTCTTATGATGGCATGATAACTAATAAATCATGCCATTTTTTCTCAAATAAGAGGTTTAAAGTTAAATTTACGAAAAATGACTTATCTCCTCAGGTGTCTGTTTTATCTAAAACTGGCTATTACTGAGCAACCAGGATAAGATTATTTTAGATTCAGGGATAAATCTGAAAAATAATACGGAACTAATGAAATTAATCTTATTAAAATCAAGACAGTGGAATTGTGTCGGCAATTGCTCCAGGATGTCCTCTCTCATCTTTAATGCGGGGCGAGTGCAATGATTATTACGCTAGATAATGCTTACCAGTCTGAACTGATGCTTCTGCCTGCCCGAAATAGCGCCGGCGAGCTTAAAGGTTTAGAGGTTCTGGTTAACTTTACTGGCGTCGGTACCCACGTTCGGATCCCCACCGAACTCGTTATCCCTCGGCTTTCTGCTGAAGAAGAGTTAGCGTTGTTTAACGAGAAATTGCAATTGCTTGATACCTGTAAACTGTTTTTTATTCAGCATCAGTTAATTGCATGGATCAATATTACACCTGTAATTGTTGAATTTTTATTAAGTAATGGGAACGCTGTTTCAATACTTGAGCGTTATCCGTTTCTTGAGTTTACTGTTAATGAGAATTATCCAGGTTTAAATAACGGGAAGGACGATCTGCAGCTGGCGAGAATGGCAATCCATTTTCCGCTGGTGCTGGCAAACTTTGGCGCAGGCGCAGCGTCGTTGAAAGCCGTTTATGATGGATTGTTTAAACGGGTCATTCTCGACAAGGGATTTATCCAGCAGCGTGCTTCTGAACTCTCTTTTGAGCCTTTTATGCGCGCAATCCTCTGGCAAATAACGCCTCACTGTCAGTCCGTGCTCGTCGGCGGCATTGATGACCACGGCTTATTGCAGCGCGTCTTGTCCTTTAACTTTGGCGCAATGCAGGGGGCGCTCTGGCCGGCCGTCTCTGCAGAGCACGTCACCACGCTCGTTCAGTGATAACCCTCTCTTTCGCCCGTGTTTAAGTCCGGGTAAACCCTCTACACTAAAAGCAGGAGGACCTATGACCCTGTCTTTTACTGCTCACTGGCATGACGAGTTGCCGGGTTTTTATACCGCACTCAAACCCACACCGTTACAAAATCCCCGTCTTATCTGGCATAACGATCGGCTGGCAGATGAGCTGGCTGTTCCACCTGAGATGTTTCATCCCTCCGACGGCGCTGGCGTCTGGGGAGGCGAAACGCTGCTTGCCGGTATGCAGCCTCTGGCTCAGGTCTATAGCGGACATCAGTTTGGCGTCTGGGCAGGACAACTGGGCGATGGCCGGGGGATCCTGCTGGGCGAACAACGGCTGCCCAACGGAGAGACGATGGACTGGCACCTGAAGGGTGCCGGCCTGACCCCTTACTCGCGAATGGGCGACGGGCGCGCGGTATTGCGTTCGACTATTCGCGAATGTCTGGCATCCGAAGCGATGCATGCGCTGGGGATCCCCACCACCCGCGCACTGTCGATTGTAACCAGTGACACCCCGGTGGCGCGTGAAACGATGGAAAAAGGGGCGATGCTTATGCGCGTTGCGCAAAGCCATCTGCGTTTTGGCCACTTTGAACACTTTTATTATCGTCGTGAGCCGGAAAAAGTCCGCCAGCTTGCGGATTATGCCATTCGTCATCACTGGTCTCATTTCCAGGACGAGGCCGATAAGTACATTCTCTGGTTCCGCGATGTGGTAGCCCGTACCGCAACCATGATTGCCCGCTGGCAGACGGTCGGGTTTGCCCATGGGGTGATGAACACGGACAACATGTCGCTTCTCGGGTTGACCTTTGATTACGGTCCGTTTGGCTTCCTTGATGACTATCAGCCGGGTTATATCTGCAACCATTCTGACTATCAGGGACGTTACAGTTTCGACAATCAGCCGGCTGTTGGCCTGTGGAACCTGCAGCGCCTTGCGCAAACTCTGTCGCCGTTTATCGACGTTGATGCCCTGAATGATGCGCTCGACAGCTACCAGGACATTTTACTGCGCGAATATGGCGCGTTGATGCGCAACAAGCTGGGGCTGGTGACGCAGGAGAGGGGCGATAACGACATCCTGAACGCTCTGTTTGCCCTCATGGAACGTGAAGGCAGCGATTACACCCGCACCTTCCGGATGCTGAGCCAGACTGAGCAACACAGTAGTGCCTCACCGCTGCGCGACGAGTTCATTGACAGGCAGGGCTTTGACGACTGGTTTGCGCTTTACCGTGCGCGGTTGCAGCAAGAGCAGGTCGACGACGCAACCCGTCAGGCGCAAATGAATGCGGCGAACCCGGCGATGGTGTTGCGCAACTGGCTGGCGCAGCGGGCCATTGAACAGGCAGAGCAGGGGGAGTATGACGAACTACATCGCCTGCATGTGGCTCTGCGTACGCCGTTTGCTGACCGTGATGACGACTATGTCAGCCGTCCGCCGGACTGGGGAAAACGCCTGGAAGTGAGCTGTTCGAGCTAGCCCGGGCCGACAAAACCTGACACCTTGCGGTGCCAGGTTTTTTATGCCGATACCGCGGTCACTGTGCGACCCATCCGCCATCCATATTCCAGGCGGCGCCGCGGACCTGTACGGCGCTGTCACTGCACAAAAACAACGCCAGCTCGCCTAGCTGTTCCGGCGTAACAAACTCACCGGCGGGCTGTTTCTCTGCCAGCAGTTGCTCACGAGCGACATCCGGTGCGACGCCATCGGCAATACGTCTGTCGATTTGCTGCTGCACCAGCGGGGTCAGCACCCAGCCCGGGCAGATGGCATTGGCGGTAATACCGGTGCGGGCGGTCTCCAGCGCCAGGGATTTGGTAAAGCCCACCACGCCATGCTTGGCGGCAACATAGGCGGATTTCTCTTTCGACGCAACCAGCCCATGCACGGAGGCGATATTAATGATGCGCCCCCAGTTTTTTGCCTGCATCGCAGGCAGCGCCAGTCGGCTGGTGTGAAAGACGGAAGAGAGGTTGATGGCGATAATGTCGTTCCATTTCTCCACCGGGAACGCATCAACAGGTGCGACGTGCTGTATACCGGCGTTGTTGATCAGAATATCGACTCCGCCATACCGGGTTTCGGCGTAGTGCATCATGGCTTCAATCTGCTGGACGTCACGCAGGTCCGCATCGTGATAGCCCGGCGTTTTACCCCGTTTCGCGATTTCGTCTCTTGCCGATTCACTGTCGCCGAAACCGTTAAGAATCAACTGCGCGCCGGCCTTCGCCAGCACGCCAGCGATCCCAAGTCCAATACCGCTGGTCGAGCCGGTCACCAGTGCGGTTTTACCGTTCAGATTCATTTTATTCTCCTTACACAATGCCGGTGAGATAGAACACGGCAATGACAAAAAGCACCGCCAGACTTTTGATGAGAGTGATAGCGAAAATGCCGCCATACGCCTGACGATGGCTCAGACCCGTAATGGCAAGCAACGTAATCACGGCCCCGTTATGGGGAAGCGTATCCATGCCGCCGCTGGCCATCGAGGCCACGCGGTGGAGAACCTCCAGAGGGATATTGGCTGCGTGGGCGGCCGCGACAAACGTATCGGCCATGGCCGCAAGGGCGATGCTCATCCCGCCCGACGCCGAACCGGTGATCCCGGCAAGCACGGTCACACTGATGGCTTCGTTGAGCAACGGGTTCGGGATAGCGGCGAGCGCTTTGGATAAGACCAGAAAACCGGGCAGCGCAGCGATCACCGCCCCGAAACCGTATTCAGATGCGGTATTCATTGCCGCCAGAATGGCGCCGCTGACCGCCGTCCGGCTGCCTTCTGCCAGCCGTCCCCGGATATTGCGAAATCCAAAAAGCAGTACCATGACAATACCCGCGATCAGCGCCGCTTCCACGGCCCAGATGGCGGTGATTTTGCTGACCTCGGTGACAATCGGCTTCGCCAGCCCGGGCAGGGTAAGCTCATGGCGCGTCCCATACCAGCCGGGGATCCAGCGGGTAAACAGCAGGTTGAGGATCCCGACCAGCAGCAGAGGGGAAATGGCGATCAGCGGATGGGGCAGATTAATGTTGTCCGGCGTTTCAGGTTCATTTTTCAGATCGGAACCGTAACCCTCATTGTTGTTGAGCGCCTTTCGCCGCTGACGCTCCAGCCAGAGCAGGCCAAAACAGAGGATAAACAGCGAGCCAATCAGCCCAAGCCACGGCGCGGCCCAGGCGTTAGTGCCAAAGAAGCTGGTGGGGATAATGTTCTGGATCTGCGGCGTACCGGGCAGGGCGTCCATGGTAAACGAGAACGCACCCAGAGCGACGGTCGCCGGGATAAGACGTTTGGGGATGCCGCTCTGGCGGAACAGTTCGGCGGCAAAAGGATAGACGGCAAACGCCACCACGAAGAGCGAAACGCCGCCGTACGTTAACAATGCACACACCAGCACAATGACCGGAATCGCATGGCGGCGCCCGAGGATCTGGATCGCTGCAGCGACGATAGCGCGTGAGAAACCGGAAAGCTCAATCAGCTTGCCAAACACGGCACCCAGCAGGAACACCGGGAAGTAGAGCTTGACGAAGCCGACCATCTTTTCCATAAACAGACCGGTAAACGTCGGGCCGACGGCCCCCGGGTCGGTCAGCAGCACGGCACCCAGCGCCGCGATGGGGGCAAACAGAATAACGCTGTATCCGCGATAGGCCGCAAGCATCAGCAATGCCAGCGCCGCCAGGGCAATCAACACACTCATTATGACTCCTCACTATCATTGTTATATTCGGGTACCAACGAGATGTCCGGGCGCGGTTAGCGCGCAAGGGTTAATGCAATGCCTTGCCCACCTCCCACACACAGGGTGACGAGCCCTTTTTTCGCGTCGCGGCGTTGCATCTCATGCAGCAGCGTGACGAGGATCCGACAGCCAGAGGCGCCGATGGGGTGGCCAAGCGCAATCGCACCACCGTTAACGTTCACCTTGCGTTCATCCCAGCCGAGCAGTTTGCCAACGGCCAGCGCCTGCGCGGCAAAGGCTTCATTCGCTTCAATGACGTCCACCTCATCCAGCGCCCAGCCTGCCCGGGCCAGAGCCGTCTGGCAGGCGCTGACCGGCCCGATGCCCATCACCGATGGATCAACGCCGGTCACGGCATAACTCACGACCCGTCCCAGGATCGGTAATCCGCTTTCCCGCGCTTTTTCACCGCTCATCAACAGCACCGCAGCGGCACCATCGTTCAGGGTTGAGGCATTACCCGCCGTCACCGTTCCATCTTCACGACGAAAGGCAGGGCGCAGGTGCGCGAGTTGCTCAGCGGTGGTTCCCGGCCGGGGTTGTTCATCACTGCTGACCAGGCTCGGCGGCTTTTTACCCTCGCTTACCGTGACCGGAGCCATCTCCGCGTCAAACAGACCGCGCGCAATGGCCGACGCCGCTTTTTGCTGCGACCGGGCGGCAAAAGCGTCCTGCTGCTCGCGGGAGATACCATACTGGCGGGCAACGTTTTCCGCGGTGATGCCCATGTGATAATCGTTAAATGCGTCCCACAGGCCGTCCGTTATCATGCTGTCCTGCAATCCTGTATGACCAAAACGCAACCCTGACCGCGCACCGTCCAGCAGGTAAGGGGCATTGCTCATGCTCTCCTGGCCGCCAGCGATAACCACGTCGGCATCGCCGCAGCGGATAGCCTGCGCGGCGAGCTGCACCGCTTTTAAGCCGGCACCACACACCAGATTGACGGTTGTCGCGGGCGTACTGACGGGCAATCCGGCCGTGAGAGCGGTCTGACGGGCGGGGTTTTGTCCGCACCCTGCCGTCAGCACCTGACCGAAAATCAGTTCGTCTACCTGATCTGCGCACAGCCGGCTGTTCTCAAGCAGGCGACGAACCGCTACGGCACCCAGTTCAACCGCGGAAAAGGAAGAGAGCGATCCGCGAAAACTGCCTACAGGGGTTCGCGTGGCCCCGACAATCATGACCTCATTCATGTTCACTCCTCAGTTGAAGCGCATCTCGCGCACGTCGTCCGCCACGATGATTTTCCCGGCTGTTTTACTGACGATGTCGTCAATACTGACGCCGGGGGCGTATTCCCGCAGAATGAACGCGCCGTCTTCAATCTCCAACAACGCAAGGTCGGTTAACACCCGACGGATGCAGCCAGCGCCGGTCAACGGCAGCGTGCAGCGCGGCAGCAGTTTTGACTCTCCGTTTTTTGCGGCATGGGTCATCACCACAATGATGTTCTGCGCCCCGGCGACCAGATCCATCGCGCCTCCCATCCCTTTCACCATCTTGCCCGGGATCATCCACGAGGCGATGTTGCCTTCGACATCCACTTCGAACGCCCCGAGTACGGTCAGGTCAACATGGCCACCTCGGATCATGGCGAACGACTGAGCCGAGTCGAAGATGGCGGCACCGATCCTCGCGGTGACGGTCTGCTTACCGGCGTTGATCATGTCGGCGTCAAGGCTCTGCTCATCCGGAAAGGCTCCCATCCCCAGCAGGCCGTTTTCAGACTGGAGCATTACGTCCATTCCCGCCGGAATATAGTTCGCCACAAGGGTCGGGATCCCTATCCCCAGGTTGACGTAGTAACCGTCGCGCAGTTCTCGGGCGATGCGCATGGCCATCTGTTCACGGGTTAACATCTTCAGACTCCCTCTGCGCGCAGCGTGCGCTGTTCAATGCGTTTCTCGAACTGGCCGACAATCAGCCTGTCGACGTAGATCCCCGGGGTATGAATGGCCGACGGGGGCAGTTCGCCCGGGGCGACGATCTCTTCCACTTCCACTACCGTTATCCGGCCCGCGGTGGCCATCAGCGGGTTAAAGTTTTGCGCGGTATGGCGATAGATAACGTTGCCGTACCAGTCCGCTTTCCAGCCCTTGATCAGCGCAAAATCGCCGGTGATGGCCTCTTCGAGGACATAATGCTTGCCGGCAAACTGGCGAACTTCCTTGCCAGCAGCCACGGGGGTGCCATAGCCGGTGGCCGTGTAAAACGCCGGAATACCCGCTCCGCCAGCGCGAACCTTTTCTGCCAGGGTTCCCTGTGGGGTGAGTTCCACTTCCAGCTCGCCGCTCAACACCTGTTGCTCGAACAGCGCGTTTTCGCCCACGTACGACGCCACCACTTTTCGTACCTGGCGCGTCTCAAGGAGTATCCCGAGACCAAAACCATCGACGCCGCAGTTGTTTGAAACCACCGTCAGCCCCTGTACCTGACGGCGTCTGACTTCGGCAATCAGGTTCTCAGGAATGCCGCACAGGCCGAAGCCGCCCGCCAGCAATGTCATTCCGTCCGTCAGCCCGTCCAGCGCCTGCGCATAGCTGCCGACGCGCTTATCCAGTCCCGCCATAATCATCCCTCCCGTTATCCGTGCCGGTATCATTAGGGGCGGCGACTCATTTGTTAATTTTGAATTTGTGACCCACTCATTTGGTTTTTTTATTAATTTCCTGTTAACTAAATTTTTTCAATTAGTTAACAAGGTGAAAAATGAGAATGAGTGTCAAACAGTTACGCGCGTTTTTAGCGGTAGCTCACACTCTGAATTTCGCGCATGCCAGTGAACGGCTGAATCTTTCCCAGCCGGCGCTCAGCCTGACGATCAAGGGTCTGGAGGAGGCGCTGGGGGGACCGCTGTTGCAGCGCAGCACCCGCAAGGTGGCGCTGACGCAGGAGGGGGAAACCTTTTTACCGATGGCGCGGCAGCTGCTGGCGGACTGGGATAACGCCGAAGAGGCCATGCATCAGTGCTTTACGCTGCAGCGCGGCAAAATCTCAGTCGCGGCGATGCCGTCATTTGCGGCGAATGTCCTGCCGGAGGTGCTCAAGGCATTTCGCGATCGCCACGCCGGGATCAACGTCACCGTGCACGATGTTATCAACGAGCAGGTAATTGAAATGGTGCGGGAAGGGCGGGTCGAGATGGGGATCGCGTTTGAACCGGCGCCGACCCATAACCTGCTTTTTACGCCGTTGGGTCTCGATCGATTTGTCGCCATTGTGCCGAAATCATCCGCTCTGGCAGCCAAAAAACGCCTTTCATGGGAGGCGCTACTGACGCTGGATTTCATTACCCTGCAGCGCCCTTCGGCCGTTCGTCTGATGATGGAAGAGGAGCTGGCCCGCAGCGGTCGTAAACTGGATGTGGCGCTGGAGAGCCATCAGCTGGTGACGGTGGGCAGAATGGTCGCCAGCGGTCTGGGCGGCAGTGCGGTCCCGGCACTGTGTGAGGCGCAGATGACCTCGTTAGGCGCGGTCTGTATTCCACTCGATAACCCGCCGATTGAAAAATGCATCGGCGTGATCCACCCCGGGCATACGCAGCTTTCAAAAGCGGCGCATGCCCTGCTTGAGACGCTGAAAGATTTTTATCAGCCCGGTCAGGGGGCGAGAAACACCTGCGGTGAGGCGTGAACCGGATGTGGGCCAACGTATACCTGAGCGCCATACCACCGGGCCAGCGCGTCGGCCTGTAAAACCATTTCCGGCGTGCCCTGAGAAACCAGCGTGCCGTTATGCAGCAGCAGGATCCGGTCCGCCCACAGCGCTGCCAGATTGAGGTCGTGCAGCACCACGCACACGTGAAAATCGCCCTGACGGGTCAGGGATTTCAACAGCCGCAGCAGATGCTGCTGGTGGTAAAGATCCAGCGCGGAAGTGGGTTCATCGAGAAACAGCCAGCCGCGTGGCCCGCCGTCATGCCAGAGCTGCGCCAGGGCGCGGGCGAGCTGGATCCGTTGTTGCTCGCCACCGGAGAGGGCCGAAAAGTGTCGGTCTGCGAGGGGCAGGCAGCCCGTTATCGCCATTACGGCTTCGACAACCGGGGCTTCCGGGTAGCGCGTCCAGGGCGCGCGGCCCATACCCACCACCGCGTCGACCGGCCAGTCGAAACCGAGCTGCGTATTCTGGCGCATCACTGCCCGGCGGCGTGAAAGCTTTTGCGGGTGCCACGCCTCAAGCGGCGTACCCGCCAGGCTGCATTGCCCGCCAGAAGGCGTGAGATAGCCCGTGAGCAGGCGCAGTAACGTCGATTTTCCGGCACCGTTAGGCCCAATCAACGCCACCATTTCCCCCGGAGATAACGCCAGCGACACGTCGTTGATAAGCGTCCGTTGCCCGACCTGATAAACA
The DNA here is from genome assembly GCF_049913205.1 of Enterobacter sp. R-25. NCBI lineage: Bacteria > Pseudomonadati > Pseudomonadota > Gammaproteobacteria > Enterobacterales > Enterobacteriaceae > Enterobacter > Enterobacter sp. R-25. The sequence goes on from NZ_CP183982.1 coordinate 1,955,643, forward strand.
AGACGTTCCGCGCAGTAGCGTTCAGCCATGTGCGCCTCCACGACGAAAAATGAGCCACAGGAACCACGGCGCGCCGAAGAGACTGGTCAGTAAACCGACCGGCATTTCAGCCGGTGCGACCAGCGTGCGCGCCACCGTATCGGCAACCAGCAGCAGCGACGCCCCGGCCAGTACGGAGCCGGGGATCACGGCCCGGTGATCGGCGCCCAGCCACATCCGTATCAGGTGCGGCACCACCAGACCGACAAAACCAATCACCCCGCTGACGGCAACCGCGGCGGCAACCAGTAAGGCGCTGCACAGCAACAGGATCCGCTGTACCGTCGCCACCGCCACGCCAAGGTAGTGCGCTTCTTCTTCACCCAGCTGCAGTAAATTGAGCGTGCAGGCAAGACGCCAGATAATCAGAACGCCTGGCACCATCAGCGAGGTGACGGCCAGCAGCGTAGACCACTGCGCCTGACCCAGGCTGCCCATGCCCCAGAGGGAGAGCTGGCGAAGCTGGGCATCATTGCTGAGCCATGACAGTACGCCGACTGCCGCACCGCACAGGGCATTGAGGGCAATGCCTACCAGTAACAGCCGTGAAAGTGTGCTGTTACGCTGCTGGCTAAGGACAAAAATGACGAAGGTGGCCGCCAGCGCACCCCCAAATGCCGCGATCATGGGAGCGTAAAGCATCATCAGCGCGGGGAGCGAGAGGGGAATGACCACCCACAGCGCTACGGCCAGCGCAGCGCCGCTGCTGATCCCAAGCAGCCCCGGATCCGCCAGCGGATTACGAAAAAGCCCCTGCATAACGCAGCCTGCCAGCGCCAGCGAGCCGCCGGTGACCAGCGCCAGCAGAACCCGGGGGAGACGAATGGTCAGCCAGATCTGACGCAGGGTTTCATCACTGCCGCGCCACAGCAGACTGACCGGCAGATGCAGTGCGCCAGCCCCGGAGGCCGCCAGCGTCATGACCGTCAGGATGGCGGCCAGCATCCACAGCGACAACGCGATCCGTCGGGACATCAGGGCAGTTGCTCCGCCCGGGTGCGCAATTGCTGTATGGCCTGCGGCGTGCGCACGCTAAAGCCCAGCAGCGCCATATCGTCGATGGCCAGCACCTGCCTGTTCCGTCCCGCCGGCGTTTGCGCCAGGCCGGGAAGTGTCCACACATTCGCTTCGCCACCCAATGCCTTTACGCCGTCCTGCGAAATCACGACAAGGTCAGGCTGGCTGGCAATCACGCCTTCCTGGGACAGCGGCTGATAACGGGTAAAGCCCTGCATCGCGTTTTGCAAACCCGCTGCGCGAATGGCTGCATCCGCGGCGGTCTGTTGTCCGGCAGCCATCGCGGTCATCCCGCCGTGGTTGAGGATAAACAGCACCCGTTTGTCGAGTGGCGAGGTGGGCAGGGCTGCCAGCGCCTGGCGCAGCCTGGCGCGCAATGCGTCACCCTGTGCTTCGCGATGCGTCGCTTCGGCAATGACTCGCACCTTTTCGTCAATCACGCTCAGGTCATGACTGCCGGGAACGGTGACGACACTGACGTGACTTTCCTCGACCTGTTTTAACGCCAGCGAGGGCTGCGCCTGAGCACTGGCCAGCACCAGCGTCGGGCGCATGGATAAGATCCCCTCCGCGTTAAGCTGGCGCAAATAGCCGACGTCGGGCAGGGCGTTCGCCGCCTGCGGCCACTGGCTGGTGCTGTCGCGGGCAACCAGTGACGATCCCGCGCCAAGGGCATAAACAATCTCAGTCACGTCACCCCCCAGGGCGACAATTTTCTGCGGTGTGGCCGCGAACGTCACCAGCGGCAGGGCGCAGAGCAGGGCGAGCCATTTTTTCATGCGGCCAGCCCTTTTCGGGTCAGGGCGTCGACCTGGCTGCGCCACTGACGCTGCTCTGGTTCACCTTCGCTGCGTTGACCGTACAGTTGAGCGATTTGCGTCCCGTCGGCGGCGAAGAGCTCCAGGCTGGTGACGTGCCCGTCAGCGGTGGGTTTACGCGTCACCCATGTTTCGGCGATGGACGTATCCCGCAGATGCAGGGTAAAGGTTGGGTTGAAGATGTTGAGCCAGCCTTTCATCGAGACGACGTTTTCCACCACGCCGGTAAAGATCTGCACGCAGCCGCGGTTGCCGACGAAGATCATCATTTCATTCCCCTCCAGGCGGACCGTTTCCAGCAGCTGTGCCAGAGCGGTGTTGTCTACCCTGCAGGCCAGATCGTCACCCACCAGACGAAACGCCTGCTGGCGGCTCAGATTGTGGCGCTTCAGCAGGCCGAAGAACTGATGCACGTCGGTCATGGCGCGCCACTCCTGATCAACGAGGGCGGCATCAGCCTTTTCGTTGTGGGCAGGGACATCGGCATGCTTCAGCGCCAGTGGGGGATTATCGGCAAAGATAAAGCGCGTAAGCAGGTCGCCCCAGGCAGAAATATCGGTGTTATCGGTCGTGTAAACTTTCAGCAGGGCATCGCCCTGAAGGTCGAAGAACTGAATGCTCTGACGCTCACCGCGGGCGGTGGTTTCACTGATGTGGAACGCGCTCGCCCACTGGTTGAGAAACAGGCGCAGATCCAGCGCCCGCGGATTCAGTACCAGCCCGGCGTGGCCGCTAAGGTGTTGATGCGTAAACGCGCCCACCTGCTCGTGAACTGCATAGTCGTTACGACAGATGCATTTGGTCTCGCCCACGGCTTCCAGCGCGCCGATGATTTCGCGGATGTCGCCGTGCAGGCGCCAGGCGTCGTGGCCCACGCGGGCGAAGGTCAGCTCTGCTTCGCTGATGTTCATTAAGCCTGCGATGTCACGTGCGTATTGACCCGGGTTTTCTTCTTTCAGCGCAAGCCAGCGTGTGTAGTGATTCATTGTCTCTTCCTTTCGAATAAGGGCCCCGGCAGGCCGGGGCGTGGGGATTACCACTGGTAACTCACAAAAATCTTACCGTTGCGTCCGTCCTGAGGAATGCCCTGAGGAGACCAGTACGCCTTGTCGAACGCGTTACCCAGCACCAGCGTCGTAGTTACCCCTTTGAGCTGCTCCTGGCCTTTATAACTTACGTAGAAATCGTTAACCGCATAGCCCGGCTGTTCGCTGTAGCTACTGCTGATATGGGTTGAGCGATCGACGAAGGTGCCGATCCAGCCGACGGAGAAACCGCTTTGCGCCACCGGGATATCCAGCTTGCTGGTGACGGTATCCGGGTTGATGCTGGAGATATACTCGCCCGTATCGGTATCTTTTCCCCGGGTGCGGTTGTAGGCGACGTCGAGGTTGAACAGGTCGGCCGTGTATTTCGCCATCACGTCCCAGCCCCAGATTTTGGCGTGGGGAACGTTCATGGACATGGTGGTCGCAGCCGCAAAATCGACGCTGGTGGAGATGTAGTCTTTGGCTTTGGTGTCGAAGTAGCTGGCCTTGAATTCCAGCGCATCGTTAGCAAGCATGACGTCGTCAAAGCGCAGTCCGAAGCCAAACTCCTGCGTTTCATTGGTTTCCGGACGCAGGTTCGGGTTCGGTACCCAGTAGTTAGTGTAAAAGCGGCCGATGGAGAAGTGTTTAGCATCATTATACATTTCACCCATGGTCGGCGCACGGAAGGCCTGTGCGTAAGAGCCGAACAGCATCAGCCAGTCGGTCGGGCTGACGGTCAGTCCGGCACGGGAGGACCATCTGTCCGCGTTCACATCGTCGTATCCTTCGCTGCTCCCGCGGTAATTATCGTAACGGGTACCGCCGAGAAGCGTGACCGGCAGGTCGCGCAGGGTGATCTCGTCCTGCAGCCAGCCGGAGCTGAAATCGATTTTAGCCTCCGGGAAGCCGGTGGTGGTGCCCCCCGGATGTTGCTCCTGACGGTAGTATTCGCCGCCATAGGTCAGAAGATGTGAGGCAAACGTGTCGCTGAACAGACGGGTGCGGTTTTCCACTTTGCCACCTTGGGTGGTCTGCTTGCGAAACTCGCCGGTGCCGTCAATGTTCTGGGCGTTAATGCGCGCTTCAGACCAGTAGAGTTTCGCATCGGCATTCAGCCAGTCGTTGCCCTGGGGAGCCAGGTGATAGCCCAGCTGAGCGTCTCGCTGAATGGTGGAGCGATCGGTCATGGGATTGCTGCTGGCGTCTGCGGCGGGGGTTTGCGGGTTTTTTGGCTCCTGCGCCGCGTTATTGTAATAGCGCAGGGATCCGCTCAGCGTCTGGGCCGGGTCGATGGCCCAGCGGCCTTTTGCCAGCATGTTGTTGATGGATTCGTCATTCGGCGCTGTTCCACTGTCGCTCTGGCGCAGATCGCCGCGATCGCGGCTCGACCAGGCAACCAGTCCGTCCAGGGTTTCGGTACGCCCGTAAGCGCTGGCCCCCATGCCCAGACTGTGATCGCCCGTCGCGCCCGTACCAAACACGCGGTAGCCGCTGTTTTTTCCCGGTTCCAGCAGGTCATTTGCATCGGCGGTGTCATACGCGATCACGCCCCCCAGTGCGCCGCTGCCGTACAGTAAGGCTGACGGGCCGCGAACCACTTCGATACGTTTAATCAGAGCCGGGTCGAGGAACGTGCTGTTCAGGTGGCCAGTGTCGGTCCCCTGGCGCACGCCATCCACCAGCACCAGTACGCCGCGACGGTCGTAACCGCGCAGGTTGACGTCCTGACCATTGGTGCGCCCGGTGCCGTCAAGCATCAGGCCTGGGACGTAGCGCAGCAGGTCGGCGGCCGAGCTGGCGGTCTGGTTTTCCGGGGCCGCGGTGTCAATCACGCTGACCATCATCGGGGCTTCGAAGGCGCTGCGGGCGTTGCCGGTGGCGATAACGGTCATGTCATCTGTGGCCGCAAACGCGACGCCCGGCAGGGCGCTGACAACGGATAGCGCAAGGCAGGACGGGCGCAAAAATGCGGAATGCAGGTGTGGCATAGCAACTCTCCATAAAGAATCGAAAGCGCTGGCTGCCTGGGGATCACCTGGGTGGCTGGCGAAGGTATTGTGGTATTTATTTGGTGAGGATCAGCTTCCCGGCATGGGTCTGGCGCAACAGATAAAGCTGGCCGTCATGCTCGATGATCACGCGTCCCTCGTCCCCCAGCAGGCTTTTACTGTCGATCCGACGATCGGTGCGCGCTGGGGCAGGTACTGTGTGTGTGTTTTCGGGCGTTGCCGCGTTGTTATCCGTACGTGACATAATGTTTATAAATAACAATCAATGTAACAATGATAATCATTATCAACAAAGTGAAAATTCACGGCAAGCGTTTTTGTGAAAAAACTGTGATGGGATCAAAACAGAAGAGGATGTGGCCTTGCGCGAACGTAGACCCTCTCCCGCAGGAGAGGGTAAAAGGCGAGGACTAAAAACGTGAATCGACCGCTGCCGCCAGTTTCTCCAGCAGCTGTTCGCTGTCTTCCCAGCTCAGGCACGGGTCGGTGATCGACTGGCCATAAACCATTGGCTGTCCGGCTACGATTTTTTGCGTGCCTTCCCGGATAAAACTTTCGGCCATAATGCCCGCGATGGCGGTTGAACCGCTGACGATCTGCTGGCAGATCTCATCACACACATCCAGCTGGCGGCGATGCTGTTTCTGGCAATTGCCGTGGCTGAAATCCACCACCAGGTGTTCCGGCAGGTCGAACTCGGCCAGCGTTTCACACGCCGCAGCAATATCTTGCGCGTGGTAATTAGGCTTTTTCCCGCCACGCATGATGATATGCCCGTATGGGTTGCCGCTGGTCTGATAAATGGTCATCTGACCGCGCTTATCCGGCGACAGGAACATATGGCTGGCACGCGATGCACGGATCGCGTCAACGGCAATTCGCGTGTTGCCATCGGTACCGTTTTTAAAACCAACCGGGCAGGAGAGGGCAGAGGCCATCTCACGGTGGATCTGGCTTTCCGTGGTGCGCGCACCGATAGCGCCCCAGCTGATGAGATCGGCGATAAACTGTCCGGTCACCATATCGAGAAACTCGGTGGCCGTCGGTACGCCCAGCTCATTGACCTGCAAAAGCAGTTTACGCGCCAGCTCAATACCATAATTAACACGGTAGCTGCCGTTCAGGTCCGGGTCGGAAATCAGCCCTTTCCAGCCCACGACGGTGCGCGGTTTTTCAAAGTAGGTGCGCATGACAATTTCAAGGCGATGCTGGTACTTGTCCCGCAGTCCCTGAAGCCGTTTTGCGTAATCCATTGCGGCATCCAGATCGTGGATGGAGCAAGGGCCAATCACCACCAGAAGACGTTTGTCTTCGCCATTAAGGATTTTTTCAATGCGACGGCGGGATGCCGTGACATGTTCCGCTACACCCGCGGAAACAGGATGCCGCTGTGCCAGTTCAGCCGGCGTGACCAGGCTGTCAATGCGCGCAGTGCGGAGTTCATCGGTTTTATTCATGAAATGTCTCAGAAAAATTTTTGCTTCATCGGCAGACTACCGGGAAGTGATGGGCATCACCTTAAACCAATCCCTGCTGAATTCAAGTTCGGCGCGCCTGCGCGCCGAGGATGTGGTGATGATACCCGATTCTGAGTTATTGTACTAGCATGTTAGTACATGCGGCGGTTGAGTCCCATGATATCGAGGATTTTGGTGGCGATCTCTTCTACCGAATAGTTAGTGCTGTTTAGCCACGGGATCTGGTTTTTGCGGTACAGCGCTTCCACCTCGGAAACCTCCATTCGACACTGGCGCATTGAGGCGTAGCGGCTGTTCTCACGGCGTTCTTCACGTATTGCCGCCAGCCGTTCCGGGTTGATGGTCAGGCCAAACAGCTTGTGCTGGAGCGGCTTAAGGGCGGCTGGCAGCACCAGATTGTCCATGTCATCAGCAATAAAGGGGTAGTTGGCGGCGCGGATACCGAACTGCATCGCCAGGTAAAGGCTGGTCGGGGTTTTCCCGCAACGCGAGACGCCCAGCAGTATCACCTGCGCCTGGTCGAGGTTACGCAGCGAAATACCGTCGTCGTGCGCCAGGGTGTAATCAATGGCGGCGATACGCGCATCGTATTTGGTCAGGTTGCCGGGGTTCAGCCCGTGCGTTCGGTGGGCGATAGGCGTCGGGTCGAGTTTCAGTTCGCTCTGCAGCGGGGCCACCAGCGCCTGGACGATATCCTGACAGAACCCTTCACTTTGCAAAATAATCGCACGAATTTCAGGGATCACGATGGAGTAGAAGACCAGCGGGCGGACCCCCGTCTGCTGGAAGATGGCGTCAATCTGGTCCTTCACCGCCTTTGCACGGCTCTCATTTTCCACAAACGGCAGCGTGATGCTGTTAATCGAAACGGGGAACTGCGACATCACCGCATGTCCCAGCACTTCGGCGGTAATCGCCGTACCATCAGAAATATAAAAAACGTGGCGATCGACAGCATTATCCATTTTACCCACCCTGAATATCGTACGTAATTGTCTGAAAGCATAAATTAAAAAAGTAAATTACACAGCAAAGAACTTATCCTAATTATAAATGAAACGGCGTTTTTGATTTTCCTGAAAAGTGGATTTCATTTTTCAATTAGCGACTTTATTTTTAGGGTTTTTGGCTGAATATATAGGAATCATCGGGTTAGCGGATGGTGGGAAAGTATCCGAAAAGTTGAAAATTTAAATTGCTTACACGATTCACCGTTTTTTTAGCGGAAATAATTATGCCAGTATAAATACGTAGTCAGGTGTTTCTTACTCCGATCAAATATCACAAAAGGATTGTTTCGATGTCCAACAATGGCTCGTCACCGCTGGTGCTTTGGTATAACCAACTCGGCATGAATGATGTAGACAGAGTTGGGGGCAAAAATGCCTCCCTGGGTGAAATGATTACAAATCTGTCGGGTATGGGTGTCTCCGTACCGAACGGGTTTGCCACAACCGCCGATGCCTTTAACCTGTTTTTAGACCAGAGCGGTGTAAACCAGCGCATTTATGACCTGCTGGATAAAACGGATATTGATGATGTGACCGAGCTTGCGAAAGCCGGTGCCCAAATCCGCCAGTGGATTATCGACACACCTTTCCAGCCGGAACTGGAAAAAGCCATTCACGAAGCCTACAACCAGCTCTCAGCGGATGATGCCCAGGCGTCGTTTGCCGTGCGTTCTTCTGCCACCGCGGAAGATATGCCCGATGCGTCATTCGCCGGACAGCAGGAAACCTTCCTTAACGTCCAGGGTTATGACGCCGTCCTGGTGGCGGTGAAGCACGTCTTCGCGTCCCTGTTCAATGACCGCGCCATCTCTTACCGCGTGCACCAGGGCTATGACCATCGCGGCGTGGCGCTTTCTGCTGGCGTACAGCGCATGGTGCGCTCCGACGTGGGCTCTTCCGGCGTGATGTTCTCCATCGACACCGAATCCGGCTTCGACCAGGTGGTGTTCATCACCTCGGCGTGGGGTCTGGGTGAGATGGTAGTACAGGGCGCGGTGAACCCTGACGAATTCTACGTTCATAAGCCGACACTGGCCGCAAACCGTCCGGCGGTCGTTCGCCGCACGATGGGCTCGAAAAAAATCCGCATGATCTATGCCCCGACGCAGGAGCATGGCAAGCAGGTTAAGATTGAAGACGTACCGCAGGAAATGCGTGACCGTTTCTCCCTGACCGATGCAGAAGTGCAGGAGCTGGCGAAACAGGCGGTACAGATCGAAAAACACTACGGCCGTCCGATGGATATCGAATGGGCCAAAGATGGCAACACCGGCAAGCTGTTTATCGTGCAGGCGCGTCCGGAAACTGTCCGCTCCCGCGGTCAGGTGATGGAGCGTTATACCCTGCACGCACAGGGCAAAATCGTGGCGGAAGGCCGCGCGATTGGCCATCGCATCGGTGCCGGTCCTGTCAAAGTGATCCATGACATCAGCGAGATGAACCGCATTCAGCCAGGCGATGTGCTGGTGACCGACATGACCGACCCGGACTGGGAACCGATCATGAAGAAAGCGGCGGCCATCGTCACCAACCGCGGCGGCCGTACCTGCCACGCGGCAATCATCGCCCGTGAGCTGGGGATCCCTGCCGTTGTCGGTTGCGGTGATGCGACCGAACGCATGAAGGACGATCAGAAAGTGACCGTCTCCTGTGCGGAAGGCGATACCGGTTACGTGTATGCCGATATTCTCGACTTCAGCGTGAAGAGTTCAAGCGTCGATACCATGCCGGATCTGCCGCTGAAGATCATGATGAACGTTGGTAACCCGGATCGTGCGTTTGACTTTGCCTGCCTGCCGAACGAAGGCGTTGGCCTGGCGCGTCTGGAATTTATCATCAACCGTATGATTGGCGTTCACCCGCGCGCGCTGCTGGAATTCGACGACCAGGACGCGAAGCTGCAGAACGAAATCCGCGAGATGATGAAAGGTTACGACTCGCCAAAAGAGTTCTACGTCGGTCGTCTGACCGAGGGGATTGCCACGCTGGGCGCGGCGTTTTATCCGAAGCGCGTGATCGTGCGTCTGTCCGACTTTAAGTCAAACGAATACGCGAATCTGGTGGGGGGTGAGCGTTACGAGCCAGAAGAAGAGAACCCAATGCTCGGCTTCCGTGGCGCCGGACGTTATGTTTCTGACAGCTTCCGTGCCTGCTTCGCGCTGGAATGTGACGCCGTGAAGCGCGTGCGCAACGACATGGGACTGACCAACGTTGAGATCATGATCCCGTTCGTGCGTACCGTGGATCAGGCAAAAGCGGTGGTGGAGGAGCTGGCACGTCAGGGTCTGAAGCGCGGCGAAAACGGGCTGAAGATTATCATGATGTGTGAAATTCCGTCCAACGCCCTGCTGGCTGAGCAGTTCCTGGAGTACTTCGACGGCTTCTCTATCGGCTCGAACGACATGACGCAGCTGACGCTCGGTCTTGACCGTGACTCCGGCGTGGTCTCTGAACTGTTTGATGAGCGTAACGAGGCGGTGAAAGCGCTGCTGTCGATGTCCATCCGCGCGGCGAAGAAACAGGGTAAATATGTCGGGATTTGCGGTCAGGGTCCGTCTGACCATGAAGACTTTGCAGCATGGCTGATGGAAGAGGGGATTGACAGTCTGTCCCTGAACCCGGACACCGTGGTGCAAACCTGGCTGAGCCTGGCCGAACTCAACAAGTAACGCCATCAGCACCAGAAAAAGGCGAGGATATATTCCTCGCCTTTTTTATTTCATGCCTTATTTGCTCCCCATCACAAATAAAGTAAAAAACCAAATATCATAATTTGTCTGTTAATTTAGACAATTGTTAGCGCGCAAAGCGTTGCTAATACTTGAGCCTTACCGCGCATTTCCCTCGCTGATGCGCAACTGGTTGAAATACGTTTTAACCTGATAAAAAGGCAAATAACAATGACAATCTCCTCTGTATTGCGTACCAAAGATAAAATAGGTTATGGCTTAGGTGATATGGCCAGTGCGCTGGTCTGGCAAACGGCAACCTTATTTCTCGCCTATTTTTATACGGATGTTTTCGGTTTGCCAGCGGCCATCATGGGAACCATGTTTTTAGTGGTGCGCGTGGTGGATGCTTTTGTCGACCCCTGCATTGGCGCGCTGGTCGACCGCACCCAGACGCGGCACGGTCGCTTTCGTCCCTGGCTGCTGTGGTTTGCCATCCCATTTGGCGTAAGCTGCCTTATCACCTTCTATGTACCGGACGTCGGGCCGACGGCGAAAATCGTCTATGCCTGCGTTACTTACGCCATCTTAAGCCTTATTTATTCCGCGATTAACGTCCCGTATTGCGCCATGCCCGGGGCGCTGACGCTGGATCCGCGTGAGCGTCACTCGCTGCAGTCCTGGCGCTTCGGCCTGTCGTTCATCGGCGGGTTGATTGTGACGGTGATCGCCTTACCGCTGGTCTCGCTGTTAGGCCAGGGCAACGTTCAGAAAGGCTATTTCTATGCCATGAGCATGATGGGCCTGCTGGGTATTATTCTCTTCTTCTGCTGTTTCCTGATGACCCGCGAGCGTTATTCCCCGCGCAATGACACCTCGGGTTCGATGATCGGTGATTTAAAACTGCTGGCCGGAAATAGCCAGTGGCGAATTGTTTTCCTGTTTAATATTTTGCTGTTAACCGCAGTGGTGACGCGTGGTTCTGCCACCATGTATTACGTGAAATATGTGCTTCTGCGCCCGGAGCTGGTATTTGCCTTTATTGTTTCCGGGATGGTGGCGTCCTTAACGGGGGCATTATTATCTGAACGTCTGTTGGGGAAATTTGACCGCGTCCGCGCCTATCAGTGGACCATTATTTCCTTCGTGATTTTCGGCGCGCTGATTTTCTTCCTGCCGCCTTCGCAGATCTGGCTGATTTTTGGCCTCAACATTATCTTTAGCTTTATTCAGAATCTGACCACGCCGCTGCAGTGGACCATGTTCTCTGATGTGGTCGATTATGAGGAGCATCGCAGCGGCCGTCGTCTGGATGGTCTGGTCTTTTCTACCGCGCTGTTTGCCATCAAATTTGGTCTGGCGCTGGGCGGGGCGGTGGTCGGTTGGGTTCTCGGGATGGTGGATTATGCGCCCGGTCAGGCAACCCAGGCACCGCACGTGCTCTCTACCATTAATGCGCTCTTCACCCTCATCCCCTGCGTGCTGTTCCTCTGTATGGTCGCGCTGCTGACCATTTACAAACTCAACAGCAAGCTCGTCAATTCCATCGCCCGCGAGCTGGCCAGCAAACGCGAGGTGCGAGACGAGACAGGACAACTCACCCCGGCCACCCATTCCGCAATACAGGAGTAACACATGACTGCGATTTATAAGGACGCGGGACGTCCCGTGCATGAACGCGTCGCCGACCTACTGGCACGCATGACCCCGGAAGAGAAGTTCGCCCAGATGCATGCCTACTGGTTGATCCTCGATGAAAACGGTAACCACCGCGAACGCAGCGATCTGAGCGATGAATTCGCGGGCGTGAGCGAACAGGCTGCGCTTAGCGAACGGCTGAAACTGGGGGTGGGACAGATCACGCGTCCACTGGGCACCCATATTGTTGATGCGAAAACAGGCGTGCGTGCCGCTAACCGTCTGCAGCGCATGATGATGGAAGAGACGCGCCTCGGTATTCCGGCGCTGTTCCATGAAGAGTGCCTGGTGGGGCTGTTGTGCAAAGATGCCACGCTGTTCCCGTCGTCGCTGAACTACGGTTCGACCTGGGATCCGCAGCTGGTGCAGCGTGCGGCAGAACAGATTGGCAAAGAAGCACGCTCTGTTGGCTGCCAGCAGGGGCTGGCCCCGGTGCTGGATGTCTCTCGCGACGTTCGCTGGGGACGCACCGAAGAGACCTTCGGAGAAGACCCGTGGCTGGTGGGGGTGATGGCCACGGCATACGTGAAGGGTTTGCAGGGCGATAAGCGCGATCTTCTGGCAACGCTCAAACATTATGTGGGCCACTCCTTCAGCGAAGGGGCACGCAACCACGCGCCGGTGCATCTGGGCTTTAGCGAACTGAACGACATCTTCCTGCTGCCGTTTGAGATGGCAGTGAAGCTGGCCAATGCCGGTTCGGTGATGCCTGCCTATCACGATATCGATAACCAGCCCGGACACAGCGACCACTTCCTGATGACAACCGTGCTGCGTGAACAGTGGGGGTTCGATGGGATCATCGTTGCGGACTACGGCGGCGTGAGCCTGCTGCACCAGCATCATGGCATCTCGCACGATGCCGCCGAATCTGCAGCGCTGGCCTTCAATGCCGGGCTGGATGTCGAATTGCCAAAAGATGACTGCGCGCGTCATCTGGCACACGCCGTTGAACGCGGACTGATTTCCATGGCGAAAGTCGATGAAATAGTGGCACGCGTCCTGACCGAAAAATTCCGTCTTGGCTTGTTTGAAAAACCGTATGCCGATGAACAGGGCATCGATTTGCAAAATGAGGCAACGCGTCAGGTTGCAAGGGAAGTGGCGACCCGTTCGCTGACGCTGCTTGAGAATAACGGCATTTTGCCCCTCGGCGGCAACCCTCGCGTGGCGGTCGTCGGGCCAACGGCAGACGATCCGCTGGCGCTCCTCAGCGGTTACAGTTTTCCGGTGCACTTAATTATTAGCGACATGGTGGAAGAGACCTCGCAGGTCACGACACCGCGCGCGGCGCTCGAGCAGTATCTGGGGGCCTCGCGGGTACGTTATGCCAAAGGCTGTCACATTATCGAAAAACGGATGGCGGGTGCGCCGGTGTTTCCGGGTGACAGCGGCGGTAAACCCATGCAGCAATCTCCGGTTTCGCAGCGTACCGACCTGATCCCTGAAGCCGTGAAAGCCGCACAGGAGAGTGACGTGGTGGTGGCCTGCGTTGGCGATCTCGCCGGGCTGTTCCAGAGCGGAACCGTCGGGGAGGGCTCTGATACCGACTCTCTGAATCTGCCGGGCGTACAGCAACAATTGCTGGCTGCGCTGGTGGCCACCGGCAAGCCGGTTATCGTGGTCATGACCGGCGGGAGGCCTTACAACCTTCAGGGGCTGGAAGATAACGTCGCCGCGCTGATGATGGCCTGGGCACCAGGGCAGGAGGGCGGCTGGGCGATTGCGGATGTATTAACGGGCCGCGCTGAACCGCAGGGACGTCTGGTGGTCAGCGTGCCGAAAAGCGCGGGAGCAATGCCCTATTACTACAACCACAAGCTCAAAAGTGGCGGCACACCGTTCGCTTTCCATTTTGGCTCCCGCTATCCCTTTGGCTTCGGTCTCGGCTGGACGCAGTTTAGCTGGGGAACGGCGCGCGTGGCTGAACCCCGCGTTCCGATCGACGGCGAGGTGGTCGTAAGCCTGGATATCACCAATACCGGTGAGCGCAGCGGCAGCGAGGTGGTACAGGTCTATGTCCGGGATAACGTCGCCACGCAGGTGCGGCCCCTGCAGGAGTTGAAGGCGTTCCAGCGCGTCACGCTCTCACCGGGTGAAACCGCCACGCTCACCTTTACGTTGCCCGTTGAGATGTTCAACTTTACCCGTCGTGACGGCAAACGGATCGTCGAGCCGGGTGAATTTGAGCTGCAGATTGGTGCATCGTCGGCGGATATTCGCGAGGTGGTGACGGTCAATGTGACCGGGGAAACCCGTGTATTGTCAACGGAATGGCGGATGCTCAGCACCTGTGACGTCAGCCGCACGTAATCAGGATAAAAAAAGCCCATCGTGGGAGATGGGCAAAGACTACACACAGCAATTCGTTGTTTCACTCAGGGGATTTCCATGCTTATAAATCAAGGTGTTGATTTATAACCGTGTCCTAATAGTAGGCATGTCAGCTTTTAGCGTCGATCAGATTCGTCTCAATAGTTAAAGAGACGTAAAGATTTCTTGAGGTTAATAGGGGACTTAGAGCCGTAATAGCGGGTCTGACCAGTGCGCAACGAATAAATACTTTAGCAACGTTTAAGTATTATAGGGGAATATGTAGGCCGGGTACGCGACTGCGTTACCCGGCCTGTCCATTACTGCTTGTTCTTATCTTCCAGCTCTTCCAGTTCGCTCAAAATCACGTCCGGGTCCGTTCCCGGAGGCGGGATTTCGTGCACCCAGGCGGAGAACAGACGCCAGGTCACGGCCAGAAGCACCGGACCAATAAACAGACCAATCATCCCAAAGGCAATCAATCCACCAATGACGCCTGAGAGAATAAGGATCAGCGGCAGGTCTGCGCCCATGCGAATAAGGATGGGACGAATAACGTTATCCATGGTGCCGACCACGCAGCTCCATACCAGCAGAACGGTGCCCCACGTGGTATCGCCGGTCCAGTACAGCCAGATAATGCTGGGTACCAGCACCAGCAACGGACCCAGTTGCGCAAGGCAGGTCATCAGCATGACCACGGTGAAGACGGTGGCGTACGGCACGCCAGAAATCGCAAGACCAATACCGCCCAGCACCGCCTGAACCAGCGCCGTTACCACGACGCCAAGCGCAACCGCGCGCACGGCCTGCGCCGCCAGCAGAACCGCGGCATCACCCCGTTTGCCCGCCAGGCGAGTGGCAAAATGACGCACGCCTAAAGCTACCTGCTCACCGCGCCAGTACAGCAGGGCGCTAAAGACCAGCATCAGCGTACAGTGCATCATAAAGCGGCCAATGTGCGCCGCCTGACCCACAAACCAGGTGGTGGTGGTGCCAATATACGGGCGCACTTTCGCCATCAGCGCGCTGCCACCCATCTCCAGCAGGCCATGCCAGCCGCTGTAAAGTTTTGCGCCAACAACCGGAATGCTGTTAAGCCAGGCGAGATCCGGCGGCGTCAGATCGCCACTGGTCACGGCGCGAATCACCGGGCCGCTGGAGTCGACAAGGCTGTTGACCAGCAGCGCAACGGGAATAATGAACAGCAGGAACAACAGCAACGTCATCACCAGGACCGCCAGCCCACGACGTCCGAAGAGCAGTTTCTGTAACCGTAACAGTAAAGGCCAGGTGGCAACCACAACGGTTGCAGCCCAGGCGAAGCCGAGAATGAAGGGTTGAACGATCCACAAACACGCAATAATCATGAGGGCCAGGAACAGCACCGACAGCAAAATTTGCGCAACATCCCTGGGCTGGCGAAGATTGACCATAAATGAAACTTTCCTTAATTGAACACCAGCGTGGCTGGCGGGAACGGAAAACCGCGATTCTCTAATCATTAATGATTTCAGCGATTTTTGACAGGCGAATTCTGCCTGTAATTCTGCAGAGCGTATAAGAAAAAAATGTGATAAAACTTTTACGATACACGCAAACGATTTCACACCTCTAATTAGGGTCGACAGTAATGATCCCACAGATTTCTCAGGCACCTGGCGTCGTTCAGCTGGTGCTTAATTTTTTGCAGGCACTGGAGCAACAGGGTTTTACAGGGGATACCGCCACACATTATGCCGACAGGCTGACAATGGCGACCGACAACAGTATCTACCAGCTTCTTCCCGATGCAGTCGTGTTTCCCCGTTCAACGGCCGATGTGGCGCTTATTGCGCGACTGGCAACGCAGGAGCGATTTACCTCGCTGGTGTTCACGCCACGCGGCGGCGGCACCGGCACCAATGGTCAGGCGCTGAACCAGGGCATCATCATTGATATGTCGCGCTATATGAACCGCATCATTGAGATCAATCCCGAAGAAGGATGGGTGCGTGTCGAAGCGGGCGTCATCAAAGATCAGCTTAACCAGTACCTCAAGCCTTATGGTTACTTCTTTGCCCCCGAGCTCTCAACCAGCAACCGTGCGACAATCGGTGGGATGATTAACACCGATGCCTCCGGGCAGGGGTCGCTGGTCTACGGTAAAACCTCCGATCACGTTCTTGGCGTGCGTGCGGTGCTGCTGGGCGGCGATATCCTGGATACCCAGCCGATGCCGGTCGAACTGGCGGAAACGCTGGGTAAAGACAACACGGCCAACGGGCGGATTTACCGCACCGTGCTTGAGCGCTGTCGCGATAACCGCCAGCTGATCCTCGACAAATTCCCTAAACTGAACCGCTTCTTAACCGGCTACGATCTGCGTCATGTCTTTAACGATGACCTGACGCAGTTTGATTTAACCCGCGTGCTGACCGGCTCCGAAGGGACGCTGGCATTTATTACCGAGGCACGGCTGGACATTACGCCGCTGCCGAAAGTGCGTCGGCTGGTGAACGTCAAATACAACTCCTTCGATTCTGCCCTGCGAAATGCGCCCTTTATGGTTGACGCGCGGGCGCTGTCGGTGGAAACCGTCGACTCCAAAGTGCTTAATCTGGCTCGAGAAGACATCGTCTGGCACTCGGTGAGTGAGCTTATCACCGATGTACCTGATAAAGAGATGTTGGGTCTTAACATCGTTGAATTTGCCGGTGATGACGAAGCGCTGATTGAAAGCCAGGTCACCACGCTCTGTCAGCGGCTGGACGAACTGATTGCAGCAGGCGAAGGTGGGGTCATTGGCTGGCAGCTTTGCAGCGAACTCTCCGGCATTGAGCGTATTTACGCGATGCGTAAAAAAGCAGTGGGGCTGCTGGGCAACGCGAAGGGGGCTGCCAAACCGATTCCCTTTGCTGAAGACACCTGCGTCCCGCCTGAGCATCTGGCGGATTACATCGTTGAGTTCCGCGCCCTGCTGGACAGCCACGGTCTGAGCTACGGCATGTTCGGCCACGTGGATGCCGGGGTGCTGCACGTGCGTCCGGCGCTGGACATGTGCGATCCGCAGCAGGAGATCCTGATGAAACAGATCTCCGACGATGTGGTGGCGTTGACCGCGAAATATGGCGGCCTGCTCTGGGGAGAACACGGGAAAGGGTTCCGCGCGGAGTACAGCCCGGCGTTCTTCGGTGAAACGCTCTACGCTGAGCTGCGTAAGGTCAAAGCGGCATTCGATCCGGATAACCGTCTCAACCCGGGTAAAATTTGCCCGCCAGAGGGCGTCGATGCCCCAATGCTGCAGGTGGACGCCGTTAAGCGCGGCACCTATGACAGACAAATCCCGATTGCGGTGCGCGCCTCCTGGCGCGGTGCAATGGAGTGTAACGGTAACGGTCTGTGTTTCAACTTCGACGTGAAAAGCCCAATGTGCCCGTCGATGAAAATTACCAGTAACCGCATTCACTCGCCCAAAGGCCGCGCAACGCTGGTCCGCGAATGGCTGCGTCTGCTGGCCGACCGCGGGGTTGATCCGCTGAAGCTGGAACAGGAATTACCGGAAAAACGCGCCAGTCTGCGCTCGCTGATTGAACGTACCCGCAACAGCTGGCATGCGAACAAAGGCGAGTATGATTTCTCCCACGAGGTGAAGGAGGCCATGTCCGGCTGCCTGGCCTGTAAAGCCTGCTCAACCCAGTGTCCGATCAAGATTGATGTGCCGGAGTTTCGCTCACGCTTCCTGCAGCTTTACCATACCCGCTATCTGCGTCCAATGCGTGACCATCTGGTGGCGACGGTGGAGAGCTATGCCCCGCTGATGGCGCGTGCGCCGAAGACCTTTAACTTCTTCATCAATCAGCCGCTGGTGCGAAAGCTTTCCGAAAAACATATCGGGATGGTGGATCTGCCGCTGCTGTCAGTCCCTTCGCTACAGCGTCAGCTCGTGGGGCACCGCTCGGCGAATATGACGCTGGAGCAGCTTGAGGCGCTGACCCCTGAGCAGAAAGCCAATGTGGTGCTGGTGGTGCAGGATCCGTTTACCAGTTACTACGATGCCCAGGTGGTAGCCGATTTTATCCGTCTGGTAGAAAAACTGGGCTATCAGCCGGTGGTACTGCCGTTCTCACCAAACGGCAAAGCGCAGCACATTAAAGGTTTCCTTACCCGTTTTGCGAAAACGGCGCGGAAAACCGCTGACTTCCTCAACCGGGTGGCGCAGCTAGGGATGCCGATGGTCGGTGTCGATCCGGCGCTGGTGCTCTGCTACCGCGATGAGTATAAGCAGACGCTGGGGGAGCAACGCGGTGATTTCCACGTCATGCTGGTGCACGAGTGGCTGCCGGCGGCGCTGCAACAGGCGACCGTGAAGGATGTGAGCGGTGAATCGTGGTATCTGTTCGGCCACTGCACGGAAGTGACGGCACTGCCGGGCGCCCCGGCGCAGTGGGCTTCTATCTTTGCCCGCTTCGGGGCGAAGCTTGAGAGCGTCAACGTGGGCTGCTGCGGCATGGCAGGTACCTACGGGCACGAAGTGAAAAACCACGCGAACTCGCTCGGTATCTATGAGTTGTCGTGGCATCAGGCGATGCAGCGTTTGCCGAGGAACCGCTGTCTGGCCACGGGCTACTCCTGCCGAAGCCAGGTGAAACGGGTTGAAGGGAACGGGGTGCGTCACCCATTACAGGCCTTACTGGAGATAATTGGATGATCTGGAAACGAGCCGTGACGCTGCAGGCGCTGAATGCCATGGGCGAGGGGAATATGGTAGGGCTGCTGGACATTCAGTTCACGCGTATTGGCGAGGATGAACTGGAGGCCACGATGCCTGTCGATCATCGCACGCATCAGCCGTTTGGTTTATTGCACGGCGGCGCATCCGTCGTGCTGGCCGAAACCCTGGGGTCCGTGGCGGGTTATCTTTGCACCGAAGGGGAGCAAAAGGTCGTCGGGCTGGAGGTGAACGCGAACCATATTCGCTCGGTGCGAAGTGGACGGGTGCGTGGCGTTTGTCGCGGGCTACACGCCGGTAGCCGCCATCAGGTGTGGCAGATTGATATTCTTGACGAGCAGGATCGGCTCTGCTGCTCGTCGCGACTGACGACGGCGGTCGTGTAAAGTTTTCAGATGTTTTGCCTTTGGTCAAAAACTAGCCAGCCTCTTATGATATACTGGTCAGGTTTTGTACATAAGCGAGGACATCATGGATACTGAAATAACCCCAACACAGCTGGCAATTGAATATTTACGTCGTGATAAAAGCAACCTGTCTCCGGCGCAGTACCTGAAAAAGCTGAAACAGCTTGAACTGGAGTTCACAGATTTGCTGGCGCTCTCTTCAAATGAGCTTAAAGAAGAGATCTACTTTGCCTGGCGGTTGGGCGTTCACGTCCATTGATCATTGATCGTGACAGTAAAAAAGGCCGCGTCAGCGGTCTTTTTTGTATCTGACATTCAGTACCGGGCAGGCAGTTTATTGATTTTAACGAGCCTGCCATCTTCTATCTCAATGAACCCGCCTGTTTTTAAATCCGCCAGAATACGCATCACCCCGCTGCGCGACAGCTGGGTTTTTTCGCGAATATACCGCTCTGCGGTGATGGCGTTGCGATAACTCTCATCTTCATCCATCAGCTTTATCAATTGCTGGCGAATCATCTCATAGGCCGTGGGCGCGCCCTGAGGCATCACATTATTGTATAGCCGGTTATAAACAAACATCAGGTGCTTAGACAACAACCCCCATAACCCATTCTCTTTGATAACGGCTTCCACCTGAGCGGTGGTAAGCATACCCGTCAGGCAGGGGGTCACGGTTTTAAGATAATCATTGAAGTAGATGTCTGTCAGATTGGCGAGGCCAAAAAGCGCCGGGCTACGTGCGGTGGTGAGCATCATGTTGTCGCTTCTGCGGTAGATAGCAACGGTGCCTTCGAGGATCAAATAGCACACGCTCTGGCCATTCACCTGGAGATCCAGCTGTTCGCCGGGAGCGACATTGCGCGTGGTACAGTAGGGTTGCAGGAATGAAATCAGTTCTCGCGCGTAAGGAGAACCACGATGCATTTTTTCAGTAGAGGACATAACCTATAACCCGTAGCGATAACCCCCCTGATTATAGCGTTACTCCTTATCGTAAACACGAGGCCAATCAGTATTTACGTGGTAAATGACGGATTTCCAGCAGCACGCCACGCTCCATCGTGATGTACTTTCCGGTACGCAGTTCCGCGAGAATACGCATAATCCCACTGCGCGAAAGGTAGGTTCGACTCTTGATATACGCTGCCGCCGTGATGTTTTTCCGTACGGCATCTGGCTCCTGCATCAGTTCGACCAGCTGGAACCGGATAATGTCATAGGCTGACATCTGCGATATTTGCGCGCAGTGCTCGTATACCCGGGAGGCGGTATAGATGAGTAGCTTTGAAAAATGTTCCCATAAGTTTTTTTCCGCCACGATCTTATTAAAATTATCCAGAGAGACATGCGCTATTTCTGAGGTTTCAAGCGCTCTGACGTACAGATGTTCAGAGGAGAACTGGCTGCTGACACCCAGAATAAAAGGTGAGGACTCTGAGTTTAAAACAATACCATCGCCACGACGATGCAGCGCAACGCTGCCGTGTAACAGCAAAAAACAGAGGCGAACATCATTATTGTGATACTGAATAATTTCGCCTTTCGCGAGAATATGCCTTTCCGTAAAAGGCAGCACAGTACTGATTAACTTATCAATATGGGCATACGGCTTTAAATCCAGTACGGTAGATTTTACATCGGTGAGGACCGCTGTCATTCGCGTGTTCATAAGGTGCTCCACTGCTTTCATTGCGATCATGGGTGACCGGCGTAGAGAATTATCTTAAAAAACAGCGACTACGGGAATATGCAGCACAGGTCTAAAAGTAGACTTTCAATATTATCCTGACTAACATTTTGAATTTAATGATCTTAACACTCCGGTCTATTAATAGACTGCCTGTTATATGCATAAGGCATTCCTTATTTACAATGTTTTATTTTTGTTAATTACGGGTCTACGGAAAGACTCCGAAAATGATTGTCGACGTCAAAGGAGTTGTATAAATTTTATTTCATCGACAGCAAGTTATATGCGTCTTCAGACGTTTAATGAAATAAGGTTATTTCATTTTTTTTCGCTGCTGTCTGTAAAAGGCAAAACATTAAGCGGGTGAAAAAACCGACGCGTCTTTTTGTCTGAATGTTAATAATAAATAAAGTGATACAGGATATAGCATGATGAAAAAAACACTTCTTCTGGCAACGATCGCAGCAGGTTCCGTACTGACAATGGCCAATGCGTTTGCCGCTGCAGGTACCGTTAATTTTAACGGAAATATTCTGGATTCTGCCTGTGATGTTGATGTGGCATCGCAGAACCAGGTGGTTGTACTTGGGGATTATTATAAAACAGAGTTTACCGCGACGGGGGCGAGAACCGCGGCAACGAAATTCGATATTATTTTGAAAAATTGTCCGGTCTCGGTCACGAACGCCAAAGTGCGCTTTGACGGTACTCCGGATGCGTCTAATAGTAATCTTCTGGCGATTGACACCTCCGTGGCGGGTGCCGCAACGGGCGTGGCGATCAACCTGATGACCGCGGATAAAGCCGACCTGCCTTTGCATGGCAGCAATGGTTACACCTACATGCTCAGCAGCTCCGCAGACAATACGCTCAATTTCTATGCCCAGTATATTTCGACCACGGCCAGCGTCACGGCGGGCCCGGCGAATTCTGTCGCCAACTTCTCGGTGGTTTATAACTAGCTCTTTGCCTGAACGTCGGGGCCGCCCCGGCCCCCAATTTTATGAGGAACAGAATGTATTTTTTCAGAACCCCTTTACTGACAACAGCGTTGTTATCTCTGATGCTGTCAACGGCTCATGCCGGCGTCATTATTGGTGGTACGCGCATTATTTTTGATGGCGCTAAAAAGGAAACGTCACTCAGTGTGAATAACCCTGATGGTACGCCGTATTTAATTCAGTCATGGATCGACGTGCAGGAAGGGGCGTCAGGCAAGGTGCCTTTTATTATTACGCCGCCTTTGTATCGTCTGGATGGCGGGCAAAAAAACGTTGAGCGCATCGTGATGACGGGGGCACTGCCTCAGGATCGGGAAAGGTTATTCTGGCTGAATATTAAAGCGATTCCGTCTGCCTCAACGCAGATGAACGCATTACAAATTGCGGTTAAAACGCGTATCAAACTGATTTATCGGCCCGCTGAGCTGCACGCGTCCACGCCTGACGAACAGGCCAGTCAATTACGCTGGCGCAGAACCGGGAATGAACTTCAGGTTAATAACCCGACCGCGTATGTCATCAATTTTAATGAAATCACCTTTGGGGGGAAAAAAATCGATGACGTGTCGTATGTCTTACCCGGTGGCTCAGTCCGTTTCACGTTACCGCAGGGGGCCAGCGGCAGTGTACTGACGTTTAAAGTGATTAATGACTTCGGCAGCCCTGGGGGCCCGCATCAGGCAACCTTATAACCGGTGAAACGCGGGCATTGCCTGTCATAAATGAGTTAAAAGCGATGGCAATACACTATTTTCGGGCTCGACCTGCACCCCTGGCGACAGTGATCGGATTAATACTTGCAGGTTCATCGCAGGCGCTTTTTGCCGGTGAGACATTTAATGCCGAACTGGTTGAACTTGATAATCCAGGAAGAGGGAGAACGGATTTATCGGCATTTGAATCCGGATCGCAGGCACCCGGCACCTATCACGTCGATATTGTTCTTGATGACCAGCTAATGGCGACCCGCGATATCACCTTTACTGCAGTAAAAGACGAAAAAGGCAATGACGTCCTCCGGCCGTGCCTGAGTCTTGACCAGTTAAAACAGTGGGGCGTGAGAACCACGCTTTTCCCGCAGCTGGCGGCGAACAACGGTGAATGCGCAAACCTTCAGGCGATCCCGCAGGCCAGTAGCGATTTTCAGTTTGGCGCACAGCGGCTGGTGATCAGCATTCCTCAGGCCGCCATCGACCTGCCAGCCAGGGACGCGGTCCCGCCAGAGATGTGGGATGAGGGGATTAATGCCGCCATGCTTAATTACAGTCTGAGCGGCGCAAACGCGTGGGCGAAGAACACTCGCGGCAGCCAGAATGATAGCCAGTACGCCAACCTGCGCCCCGGGGTCAATATCGGGCCGTGGCGCTTACGTAATTACACCACCTGGTCACGGGATTCCACCGGTGAGGATCGGTGGGACAACGTGTATACCTATGCGCAGCGCGCCGTCATTCCGCTGAAAGCACAGCTGATTATCGGGGACAGTACCGCACCGGCGGATGTTTTCGACAGTATGCCATTTCGCGGCGGTCAGCTGGCCTCGGATGATGACATGCTGCCGGACTCTCTTAAAGGCTATGCGCCCGTGGTCCGCGGCATCGCGCGAACCAATGCGCAGGTGGTGGTCCGCCAGAATGGTTATCAAATTTATCAGAGCTACGTGGCGCCAGGCGCGTTTGAAATCTCGGACATGTATCCCACCGGCGGCGCAGGCGATCTGGATGTGACCATCAAAGAGGCTGACGGGAGTGAGCAGCATTTCACGCTGCCTTATGCCTCGCTGCCGGTCCTGCAGCGGGAAGGACGACTGAAGTATGCGGTGACGGCCGGGCAGTATCGCGCCTACAACAGCCGCGTGGAGAAAACGTCTTTTGGTCAAATCACCGGTATTTATGGGATTCAGCACGGCATCACCCTTTACGGTGGGATGCAGGGGTCTGATAAATACCGTTCAGTGGCGTTTGGCATCGGTAAAAACATGGGGGATATCGGCGCGATCTCTGCCGACGTGACCCAGGCCTGGTCAACGCCGAATAACACCGACAAAACATCCGGTCAGTCCTTGCGCGCGCGTTACAGCAAAAATATGGCGAAGACCGGGACAAACTTTTCAATTGCGGGATACCGATATTCAACCCGTGGCTATTACGGGATGCAGGACGTGCTGGATTCCTACGGCGACAGCAGTGCCCTGCAGGACCGGCGGCGTAACCGTGCTGAACTGACCATGAGCCAGGCGCTGGGCGGCGCGCTGGGTTCACTGACACTCAGCGCCGCACGCGAAGATTACTGGAATTCTGGTCAGGCGATGGCCTCCTGGAGCGTGGGCTACAACAATGACTGGAACAACGTCAGTTACGGTTTGACCTGGACCTACAGCAAGAATGGACGCGGGAGCGCACAAAACGCGGACCACGATCGGTTGCTGGCCTTTAACGTCAGCGTACCGTTGGACAAATTCTTGCCGCGTACCTGGGCTAACTATGGCATGAACGCCAGTAAGCACAACGGCACGACGCACGTGGTCGGGCTGAACGGCGTGTCTCTGGAAAACAGTGCCCTGAACTGGAACGTGCAGCAAGGTTATGGCACACAGGGCACGGGAAATACCGGCAACCTGAACGGCGACTATAAAGGCACCTATGGCGAAATTGTCGCGGGCTACAGCTACGACAAACACAGCGAGCGCCTGAATTACGGGTTGCAGGGGGGCGTCATTGCTCACCGTGACGGCATCACGCTTTCGCAGCCGCTCGGTGAAACCAATATCCTGGTGAAAGCGCCGGGTGCACACGGTGTCGATATTCGCAATCAACCCGGGGTTCGTACGGATTACCGCGGGTATACGGTGGTTAATAATCTGTCGGTATACCGAAAAAACGACATCACTCTTGAGCCGGAAACTATGCCGGATGACGTGGAACTTGAGATTAATACACGCACCGTAACACCGACCCGCGGGGCGATAGTGGAAGCCGATTATGTGTCTAAAATCGGGCGCCGGGTGCTAATGACCCTGTCCGACGGGCAGTATGCCGTTCCGTTTGGTGCGGTCGTCACGCTCAAAGGCGACAGCAACAGCAGCTTTATTGTGGGCGACCGTGGTCAGGTCTATTTAACGGGACTGCCCGGACAGGGCGAAATCGTGGCAACCTGGGGAAATCAAGCCGGTCAGCAGTGCCGCGCGCAGTTTAGCCTGCCTGCACAACCCACCTACGGCGGAATAACCGACATTAACGCGCTTTGCCGCCAGGAAGGTTAAAAATGAAATTTGCTTTATCTCTGATCCTGCTCTGTTTACTGAGCGGGTGGAATAGCGCCCGTGCCGGCACCTGTACAACCATCACGCCGCAAATATCGACGATATCTGTGGGCGCGATTAACGTGCAGCGCGATGCCCCCGTGGGCACCATTATTTTTTCTCGCGCCGCCTCATCAACGGGAACCTATTTAACGGGATGTTCTAACCCGCTGATGCTGGGATTCAGTATGCGATATAACAATGGGAACCTGAGCAGCTACGGTAACCATGTTTATGCCACCAATGTCAGCGGTATTGGTATTCGCTTTTCCTCGGGGAATTATTTTGAAAACCCGGCTTATACGTTTTCGTATAACGCGGTGACGTCGTATGTGGATTGGTTTGGTGGAAAAGTTGAGCTGGTGGTGACCGGCCCGGTAACGTCGGGCGCTTTAACGCCGGGGGTTATCGGAACCGTGGCGCTTCAGGGAAGTGACGGTGTTTATCGTGACGGTCTGACGGTCCAGTTAACTGACGGCACAATTAATGCGCTGGCATGCACGATAACGACGGCGCAGTTGACGTTCCCGATAGGCGATATTCCGGCCTCATCGTTTGGCTCCGTTATTGGAACCACGCCATCCGGCGCCCAAAATACGCAAAATCTGGGGTTAACCTGCAGTGCCGGCACCAATATCAGTGTGTCACTCAGCGGTATGCAAAATCCGGACAGCGCCAATACCAGCGTCATGGCATTAACCGGTCAGGGGAATGCCGGTACGGCAAAAGGGGTAGGGGTTCAGCTACTTTATAACGGTTCTCCTTTGGTAATGAACGGTCGCCTGTTATTAAAACAGTCTGCGGGAGGACAGGAGACGCTCCCGTTAACCGCGCGCTATTACCAGACGTTAACCACCGTGGAATCAGGCTCGGCAAATGCGTCAGCCACGCTCACGATAACCTATCAATAACCGGTGAGATGATGAAAATAATTCCCGCGGCGTTGCTTGTGTCGGGTTTACTGTGCGGCAAAGCGCTATGTGCAGACAGCGTAAATATCGGGGTCACCGGAAATATCGTGGCCTCACCCTGCCTGTTTAATAACGGCAATACGAATCTCGATATTAATCTGGGCAATATCCAGGCGAGTAATATGGTGACGCCAGGATCATCCTCAGACCCGGTTACGTTTGATCTGTTATTTACCCAATGTCCGGTGGGGACGCGTAGCGTCACCGCTACCTTTACGGGTACACCTGACCCTGTTGCCGGCGCCGACTATTACATTAATCGCGGTACGGCCACCCACGTGGCGATAGCAATGCGCGAGGCCGGAAGTGGCATACTGAAAGGGAACGGCTCCAGCATGACGGAATATGTCGCCTCAGACCGGACGGCGAAGATGGCGATGCAGGCTGCGGTTATATCCACCGGAGGCAGGGCGACGCCCGGCACCCTCAGCGCAGTGGTGGTCATTACGCTGCAATACAATTAAGTCGCGCGGGATTTCACGCGCATTTTTGCTTCCCGTCGGTGTGGTCTATGTTGAATATTTTAATTAGCGAGACGGATTCGTTATTTCAGTCTGGCCTGCAGTATTTTTTTATGGATTTCTTTTGGCGTAATTTTAATGACTGTATTCACTTTGATTATGAAATGACGCCGCATAACGTCAGCACGGCGGATATTATTGTCCTCTCTTTATGCCAGGGAGAAACCCTGACCTGTTTTCCGGAATTACAGTCACGGCAAAAAGGCATTGTGATCGGCTGGGTTGACGATGAGCAACGGTCTACGGCGTCGCAATCCTGTTATCAGGATATTATTTTCATCTCCCGCAGGGCCTCTCTTGACATGATTGGCGAGACGGTAGGGTGCGCGTGGCGTAAAACGCAGTTGAAGGGGCATGTGATGCAGAAAACGTCCTGTTTCGATTGCGAGCATAAAATATTATCACCGCAGCAAATACGCATCGTCATGAACCTGTATAAAGGCTTATCCGTTATGCAGACGGCAGACGCGTTACAGATCAGCTATAAGACCGTTTTTGCGCACAAATACATGATCATGCAAAAATTTAACCTGCGAAGTGATTATGAGCTTATCGCGCTGCTCAACAGGATGGTGAAGAAAAACGGCACCCCCAATATTTTTCGTGATTCTGTGAGACAGGGTTTACAGGACCGCCCCTGTTTTGAGGCGTTTATATAAAGAACAAAAAATCTATGACTACTGATATTTAGCGATGTTACATATGATTATAAGCAAACGTATAAAGAGGCTCGCCGTGGCGAGCCTCTTTTTCCTCAGACGTTCACCGCCGTGATTAACCGCGTCTTCATGGTCTGATAAGACGACGCCGCAAAGTCTTCCGCCCAGCGTTGATCTTCAATTGCCTCAAGCTTAACCGCACAATACTTGGTTTCTGGCGTTTTGGAGACCGGGTCAAGGTTATCCTGCGTCAGTTCGTTACAGGCACCAATCCACCACTGGTAAGTCATATAAACCGCACCGGCGTTGATGCGCTCGCTGATGCTGGCACGGGTAATGACTTTGCCCCGACGGGAATGCACCCACACCAGCTGTCCGTCTTTAATGCCCAGGTTGTCCGCATCAAGGGGGTTCATTTGTACACGGCCTGGTTCGTCGGCAAGGCTTTGCAGCGCGGCGCAATTGCCGGTCATTGAACGGCAGGAGTAGTGGCCGACCTCACGCACGGTGCAGAGCACCAGCGGATACGTTTCGTCCGGTATCTCGGCTGGCGCGCGCCAGGCTGCCGCAAAAAGCTGGCCTTTGCCGCTCGGCGTATCGAACTGGTTATCTTTATAGAGATACGGCGTCCCCGGGTGATCGAGCGTTGGACACGGCCATTGCACATGGCCCATTTCACCCATTTTTTCGTATGTCACGCCATAGAACAGCGGACAGAGCTCGCGCATCTCGTCCCAGATCTGCTGGTTGGATGCGTAATGCATCGGGTAGCCCATTTCGGTAGCAAGCAGGCTGATGATCTCCCAGTCACGTTTCACGTTGCCGCTGGCCTCAATGGCTTTACCGAAACGCTGGAAACCGCGGTCGGCACAGGTAAAGACGCCACCGTGTTCTCCCCACGATGTGGCAGGTAACAGAACATCCGCCACTTCCGCCGTTTTCGTCATAAAGATGTCCTGAACCACCACGAAATCGAGTGCTTCAAAACCGCGGCGCACCAGCCCCAGATCGGCTTCAGTCTGCAGCGGATCCTCGCCCATGATGTAATAGGCTTTTACCTTACCTTCCAGCGCAAGGTGAGGGACTTCGGTGATACGCGTTCCAACCTCTTTGTCCATAATCCCGACATCGATTCCCCAGGCAGTGGCGAATTTCTGCCGGACCGCCGGGTCCGTAACGTCCTGATACCCCGGGAACATATTGGGCAGAACGCCCATATCACACGCGCCCTGAACGTTGTTTTGACCACGTACTGGCCCAACGCCGACGGCAGGTCGACCAAGGTTTCCGGTCAGCAGCGCCAGGCTGGAGAGACCTTTGACCACGTCTACAGCCTGACCAAACTGCGTTACGCCCATGCCCCACATGACGGTGGCGGAAGGCGCAGCCGCGAACGTCCGCATCGCCTGACGCACATCCCGGGCTGGAATGCCGGTGAGATGTTCGACGTTTTCGGGCGCGTAGTCTTTAACCGTTTCCCGATAAGCGTCAAGCCCTTCGGTAAAGCGCGCGACGTAGTTTTTGTCGTACAGCTCCTCTTCCAGAAGGACATAGCCAAACGCATTGACCAGCGCCATGTTACTGCCGTTTTTCAGCTGCAGGTGCTGGTCGGCAATGCGTGCGGTTTCAATGCGACGGGGATCGCAGACGATGATTTTCGCGCCATTTTCGCGGGCTTTTAAGACCCGACGGGCGACGATGGGGTGTGAATCGGCGCAGTTATAGCCAAACACCAGCAGGCATTTTGAGTTTTCAATATCGTTAATGGAATTGCTCATTGCACCGTTGCCGAGGGTTTCCTGTAACCCGGCAACAGAAGGGCCGTGACAGACGCGCGCGCAGCAGTCCACGTTGTTGGTATTCAGCACCGCACGGGCAAATTTTTGCATCACATAGTTCGTTTCATTCCCTGTTCCCCGGGAGGAACCGGTGGTCATGATGGACCGCGGGCCATACTGCTCTTTTATGCTCCTGAGTTTATGGGCGGTATAGCGGATCGCCTCTTCCCAGGTGACGGGGGTAAAAGCCTCTCCCTTGTGGTAGCGGATCATGGGCTGAGTCAGACGGGGGGTAAGCAGACGCGTATCGTTCAGGAAGTCCCAGCCATAAAAGCCTTTCAGGCACAGGGTGCCCTGGTTTGTTACGCCTTCGGCCGCTTCGGCACGGAGGATACGGTTATTTTCGACGACAAGGTTTAATTTGCAGCCTGCACCACAGTAGGGGCAGACGCTGGCGATTTTTTTCATCAATAACAGACCTGTTAAGAAATGAAGCAAAGTTGACTGGGTAGCCCAGTCCCGTAAACGGGAGTAAGCAGGAACCATGCCACATTTACTTTGTAGGTTTTACAGGGTGTTATACGAGGAGGGAACGTGTCATCGTCAGCCCGATCGTCAGTTTTGACGATGACACGTTAGTATTCACAGAGGGGAGGGTTTTTAGAGATCGTCCATGGTGTGACCCACAACGATTTCCAGGGTCTTACGAATAACATCTGCCTGCACAACGTCGTTTGTGGATTCCAGCGTCTGGATCAGCCACAAAATGATCGCTTTGTTGGACAGGTGTCCTTCAGAAGCCAGAACACAGCGTACTGCAGTAGAAAAAACAGCGGACTCTTCAGCAAAACGATCGCCTGCGTGACGGAAATATTCCGACAGCGCGCTTTCTAAAAAAGCGGAATGGTATTCGGGTTGAAGCTGAATATTTTGTCTCATTTGTTCTCACCGTAGCTGTAAAATTGCAGTCAATGTATTTTCCTGGGATCGGACGGTTTTCCATTTCCAAATAACGGCACTACATTGTCTCTTTTAACGTTGAGAGATCCCTCTCTATCCGTTCGTCCTTGCGCGGTTCTGCGACGTTTCAGGGCGATGTTGTTTGAACCGATGTCGGCAATCACCATCGCAAGTGTCTCCCGCCGCTGGGGATCCTTTTCATGTGCTTTCATATCCCGCAGACGCTGAACCAGAGCTTCGGTTGTGACGGGGCCTCGCTCTTTCAAAAGAGAAAGAACGGCTTCACCGATAAGCTGGTCAGTCAGTCGGTCTGCATCACTGCTGTTCATAACATTACCGTTCGAAAAGCAGACCAAGCAGCATGTGGTAATGCTGTTCCTCTTCAGGCCCATCGGCCTTTTCGAGGCGGCTTAAGAGTTTGGTACAGAGCGATTTGCGATTCAGATTTCGCCCGTCGCTAAGAATCTCAACCACGACCTGACCGAGCGTCTCCTGTTGGGTAGGAAGCGCGGCCTTCTCGAAGTAGTGCGCGATCGCTGCTGCTGAATCTGCGACATAGTCCTTCTGCTGCATGTTTCGCTCCTGTAAAAAAATGTAATCACTAACGTTACATTTAAGGTATACACAATTTCCAAATCTGTACATAGGAAATGTACAATTTTTTAAAATAATTGTGATATATTTTATAAATTCTATGTTTATCAGTCGGTTGAGTCATAAAAATGAAGCATTTCCGTTACAGAATATATTGTACAATACGCACGGTGATGGATAAGTTGTACAATGCGGGAAACGGATGCATTAGGTGCCGTAAATGGTTGAGATGTAAATTATTTGTCACGTAATTAATATGCTATAACAGATGTTTACCAACGTGTTTTTGTGGCCAACCCCTAACCCCCTTCAGGATAAGCATGCTTACAACCATCATATACCGCAGTCATATCTGCGAGGACGTTCCAGTGAAAGCGCTGGAAAACATGGTAGCTGCTGCAAATAGTAAAAACCGGCAATCCAATGTCACGGGGATCTTGCTGTTTAACGGCACGCATTTTTTTCAGTTGCTCGAAGGCCCAGCGGAAAACGTTTCATCCATTTACGAGCAGATTTGCCAGGACACGCGCCACCATAACGTGGTGGAGCTGATGCGCGATCACGGCCCCTCCCGACGCTTCGGCAAGGTTGGCATGGAGCTTTTTGACTTGCGTCAGTTCGACAGGGAAGAGGTGCTTCAGCAGGTTCTCGACAAAGGCACCAGCAGGTATCAGCTGACATATAGCGATCGCGCCCTGCAGTTTTTCCGCACCTTCGTGGAGGCCACGGAGAAAGCCAACTATTTTGAACTGCCGCCTGCAGATGCCTGGGATTTTATCCCGGAAGAGACGCCTTTATCGGCGCAACCGGAGGTGGTGGCTAAAGGTGCGGATTGCAGCTTTGCGTTCCAGCCTATCGTGGATCCGTTTATGCAGCAGGTCGTCTCCTGGGAGGCCTTGATCCGCACGCCCACCGGTGAATCGCCTGGGGCCTATTTTGCCCAAATTCCTCGTGAAGAGGTGTACGCCTCTGATTTGAAAAGCAAGCAGGTCGCGCTCTCCATGGCGAGCGCACTGGGATTACAGGATCAGACATTATCCATTAACCTGCTGCCCATGACGCTGGTCAACGTGCCTGGCGCCGTGGATTTCCTGCTGACGGCCATTGACGCGAATGGCTTTGTGCCGGAGCAGGTTGTGGTGGAATTCACCGAGAGCGAAGCGATTTCCCGTTTTGAAGAGTTTACCCATTCGGTCAGGCAGCTAAAAAGTGCCGGTATCAGCGTAACCATCGATCACTTTGGTGCCGGTTTTGCCGGTCTGCAGTTACTGGCGCAATTCCAGCCTGACAGAATTAAGATTAACCGCGATCTGGTCGCGAATGTGCACAAAAGCGGCCCGCGGCAGGCCATCATTCAGGCGATTATCACCTGCTGTTCCTCGCTGGAGATCCAGTTCTGTGCCGTTGGCGTTGAGAAGCCTGAAGAGTGGATGTGGCTGGAGTCTGCAGGCATTTCCCAGTTCCAGGGGCATCTGTTTGCCAGCCCGCGTCACGGGGGAATTCCGGCGATCGCGTGGCCAGAGAAGAAGTTTGAATTTTGAGAAAGCTGTACATAAACCTGCAAGCTTGACTGTACGCGCGGCAAAATTTGTACAACAATACATTAACGGGTGAAGGAACTTGTATACCCTTCACCCGCTCAAAAAGAGGCCTTAGTTATACAAATGGTTTGTACAATCTGATAAGGTTGGTCTGGTTGGGTATGGAAGTTCTAAGCGTGAGGGAGTTAATGGCCTATTACAGTATCGGCGAAGTGGCCGAACGATGCGGTATCAACCCCGTTACGCTGCGTGCCTGGCAGCGCCGTTATGGATTGTTGAAGCCGCAGCGAAGCGAAGGGGGCCATCGTCAGTTTGACGATGAAGATATCCTGCGTATTGAAGAGATCAAACGCCTGATGAAAAGCGGCGTTTCGGTCGGCAAAGTCAAAGGCTTGCTGGAAAACAAAGAAGTGATGACTCAGGGTAACTGGGCATCAATCCAGGAAGAGATGATGACGGTTTTGCGTTATGCCAGCCCGGCAAAGCTGCGCGCCAAAATAGGCGAGTTCCGCCGCGATCACGCGATGGATGCGCTTATCGATAATATTATTTCTCCCGTTCGTCAGCGAATGAATCAGGATCAAAATACGGTGCGTCATATGGCGAGCCTGCTTGACGGTGTGCTGATAGAGTTTGCTGTCGCAAGCCTGGCGGAGTCACGTAAGAAAGCCGGTAAAGAAGCTCTGCTTATTGGCTGGGAGTGCGATGACCGGACCCACCTGTGGCTTGAGGCTGCGCGTCTGGCACAAAAGGGGTGGCATATTGACGTGCTGGCCGACCCGATTGATTCCCCTCGTCCGGAGCTTTTTCCTGGGCAAAGAATTTTCGTCTGGACCGGTAAAGCGCCGACGCCGCGTCAGCAGGAACTGCTTGACCACTGGCGTGAACAGGGTTTTGTTGTCTCCTTTCATCATTAATTTCCGCAGGCCTTGAAGGCCTTTTTTTTTGCTCGTCGTTCCCCTGGATAAAATCTATCTTAAAAATAGGTATTTCCGATACATATTTTACTTTTCCCCTTTACTCTGCTTTTCTGATTCGATAACCCATTATTTTTCAAAGTATTGAACAATTAAATCCATCCCGCCCGCATCCGCTGACAGGGTCTATGCTTAATAAAAGTATGCAAAAAGGGCGATTTAGCCCAATGCCCCTGCTGACAGAGGGTTGAAGTGATAATCGTTATCACTAACATGGTGTTATGCCCTGGGGCTTATTAGATGAGGTGGACCTATGGAACTGCATTCAGAAACCTTCAATCCTGCCGACTTCGCCTGGCGTGGCTTAACGCTCACGCCAGCGGCGGCGGCACATATTCACGAACTGGTGGCGAAAAAGCCAGATATCCTCGGCGTGCGCCTGGGGGTGAAACAGACCGGCTGCGCAGGATTCGGTTACGTGCTCGATACCGTCACAGAACCCGAGAAAGATGATCTGGTATTCGAAACTGACGGCGCAAAATTGTATGTCGCCCTGCAGGCCATGCCGTTTATTGACGGCACGGAAGTGGACTACGTACGTGAAGGTTTAAACCAGTTATTCAAATTTCATAACCCGAAAGCCCAGAACGAATGTGGGTGCGGCGAAAGCTTTGGGGTATAGGCGGTACTATGTCTCGTAATACTGAAGCAACGAGTGATGTTAACACCTGGAGTGGCGGCCACCTCAATTATAAAGAGGGGTTCTTTACCCAGCTGCAGACCGATGAACTGGCGAAAGGCATCAATGAAGATGTCGTCAGGGCGATCTCGGCCAAGCGTAATGAACCTGAGTGGATGCTGGAGTTTCGTCTGAGCGCCTTCCGGGCCTGGCTGGAAATGGAAGAACCTCACTGGCTGAAAGCGCATTATGACAAGCTGAACTATCAGGATTACAGCTACTACTCTGCGCCATCCTGCGGGAGTTGCGACGACACCTGCGCCTCACAGCCTGGCGCTGTGCAGCAAACCGGTGCGGACAACAGCTTCCTGAGCAAAGAAGTGGAAGAGGCGTTTAACCAGCTGGGTGTGCCCGTTCGCGAAGGGAAAGAGGTGGCGGTGGACGCCATTTTTGACTCCGTCTCAGTGGCGACAACCTACCGTGAAAAACTGGCAGAGCAGGGGATTATTTTCTGCTCCTTCGGCGAAGCGATTCACGAGCACCCTGAGCTGGTGAAAAAGTACATCGGCACCGTGGTGCCGAGTAACGATAACTTTTTTGCCGCGCTTAATGCGGCGGTAGCATCTGATGGCACCTTTATCTACGTGCCAAAAGGCGTTCGCTGCCCGATGGAGTTGTCGACCTATTTCCGCATCAACGCGGAAAAAACCGGTCAGTTCGAACGCACCATTCTGGTGGCCGATGAAGGCAGCTACGTCAGTTACATTGAAGGGTGCTCCGCACCGGTCCGTGACAGCTACCAGCTTCACGCTGCGGTGGTTGAGGTCATCATTCATAAAGATGCCGAGGTGAAATACTCCACGGTGCAGAACTGGTTCCCGGGCGATGGCAACACCGGGGGTATTCTGAACTTCGTGACCAAGCGTGCGCTGTGCGAAGGCGAAAACAGCAAAATGTCCTGGACCCAGTCGGAAACCGGCTCTGCGATCACCTGGAAATACCCGAGCTGTATTCTGCGTGGGGATAACTCGATCGGTGAGTTCTACTCCGTGGCCCTGACCAGCGGCCATCAGCAGGCAGATACGGGTACCAAGATGATCCACATCGGTAAAAACACCCGGTCGACCATTATTTCCAAAGGCATCTCCGCCGGGCACAGTCAGAACAGCTATCGTGGGCTGGTCAAAATCATGCCGACGGCCACCAATGCCCGAAACTTTACCCAGTGTGACTCAATGTTAATTGGCGCAGACTGCGGGGCACACACCTTCCCGTACGTTGAATGCCGTAACAATACCGCCCAGCTTGAGCACGAGGCGACGACGTCACGTATTGGGGAAGATCAGCTCTTCTACTGCCTGCAGCGCGGGATCAGTGAGGAGGATGCCATCTCAATGATAGTGAACGGCTTCTGTAAGGATGTGTTCTCTGAACTGCCGCTGGAATTTGCCGTTGAAGCCCAGAAACTCCTCGCTATTAGTCTTGAACACAGCGTCGGTTAAGGAAAGCACATGTTAAGTATTAAAGATTTACAGGTTAGCGTGGAAGACAAAGAGATCCTGCGTGGTCTCAATTTTGACGTCAAACCGGGTGAAGTCCACGCCATTATGGGGCCCAATGGCTCCGGGAAAAGTACGCTCTCCGCGACGCTGGCAGGACGCGAAGATTACGAAGTGACCCACGGGTCGGTCGAGTTTAACGGCAAAGATTTGCTGGAGATGTCGGTGGAAGAGCGGGCCGGTGAAGGTATCTTTATGGCCTTCCAGTATCCGGTGGAGATCCCGGGGGTGAGTAACCAGTTCTTTCTGCAAACGGCGCTGAACGCGGTACGTAAATATCGCGGACTGGAGGCGCTGGACCGCTTTGATTTCCAGGACCTGATGGAAGAGAAGATTAAGTTGCTGAAAATGCCGGAAGACCTGCTGACCCGCTCGGTCAACGTCGGTTTTTCAGGCGGTGAGAAAAAGCGTAACGACATTCTGCAGATGGCGGTCCTTGAGCCTGAACTGTGCATTCTGGATGAGACCGACTCCGGTCTGGATATCGATGCCCTGAAGATTGTCGCCGACGGGGTGAACTCCCTGCGCGACGGCAAACGCGCGTTCATCATCGTCACTCACTACCAGCGTATTCTGGATTACATCAAGCCGGATTACGTCCATGTGCTTTACCAGGGGCGTATTGTGAAATCCGGTGATTTCACGCTGGTTAAACAACTGGAGGAGCAGGGTTATGGCTGGCTTACCGAACAGCAGTAATGCGCTCCAGCAGTGGCACCGTCTGTTTGAAGCGCAGGGCAATACGCGCTCGGAACAGGCGCAACAGCACCTGCAGCAGATGCTGCGTCTCGGTTTGCCGTCACGCAAGCAGGAGAACTGGAAGTACACGCCGCTTGATGGCCTGCTGAACGGCGAGTTTGTCACCCGCCTGGCAGACATCAGCCCGGCGCAGCGCGATGCCCTGGCATTGACCGTGGATGCCGTGCGTCTGGTCTTCGTCGATGGTCAGTTCCGCCCTGAGCTGAGTGACAGCATCCAGGACAGCGGGTTTGAGATTGCCATTAACGATGACCGTCAGAGCCTGAGCGCCCCGGTACAGCCCGAGGTCTTCCTGCATCTCACCGAGAGCCTGGCGCGGAGCGTGACGCATATTCGCGTTAAGCGTAACCAGCGTCCGGTAAAACCGCTGCTGCTGATGCACATCACTCAGGGAGCAGACGGCGACGAGATCAACACTGCTCACTATCGCCACCACCTTGAGCTGGCGGAAGGGGCGGAGGCCACGGTGATTGAGCATTACGTCAGCCTCAACGAGGCCCGGCACTTTACCGGGGCGCGTTTGACAATGCATGTTGCCGCCAATGCCCAACTTCACCATATCAAACTGGCGTTTGAAAACCCGCAAAGCCACCACTTTGCGCATAACGACATGCTGCTTGGACAAGATGCCGCGGCATACAGCCACAGCTTTTTGCTGGGCGGCGCAGTACTGCGCCACAACACCAGCACGCAGCTTAACGGCGAGAATACAACGCTTCGCATCAACAGCCTGGCGATGCCGGTTAAAACGCAAGTGTGCGATACACGCACCTGGCTTGAGCATAACAAAGGCTACTGTAACAGTCGCCAGCTGCACAAAACCATTGTCAGCGACAAAGGACGGGCGGTGTTTAACGGCCTGATTAACGTGGCGCAGCACGCGATTAAAACCGACGGGCAGATGACCAACAACAACCTGCTGTTGGGACGCCTGGCGGAAGTGGACACCAAACCACAGCTTGAAATCTATGCTGATGACGTGAAGTGCAGCCATGGCGCGACGGTCGGGCGAATTGATGACGAACAGATGTTCTATTTACGCTCCCGCGGTATCGACCAGCAGGCGGCGCAGCAAATGATTATCTATGCGTTTGCCGCTGAACTGACGGAAGCGCTGCACGATGGCCTGTTAAAACAGCAGGTGCTGGCCCGTATCGGGCAGCGTCTGCCTGGAGGCGAAGCATGAGTTTTCCCGTAGAGAAAGTACGGGCAGATTTTCCGGTTCTGACCCGTGAAGTGAACGGTCTGCCCCTGGCGTATCTGGACAGTGCGGCCAGCGCGCAGAAACCGAATCAGGTGATCGAAGCGGAAGCGGAATTCTACCGCCACGGTTATGCCGCCGTGCACCGGGGGATCCACACCCTGAGTGCGGAGGCGACCCAGCGTATGGAAAATGTGCGTACCCAAATCGCCACTTTCCTCAATGCACGCTCGCCAGAGGAACTGGTGTTTGTGCGCGGTACCACCGAGGGGATCAACCTTGTTGCCAACAGCTGGGGCAACGCGCAGGTCCACGCGGGGGATAACATCATCATCACCCAGATGGAGCACCATGCCAATATCGTGCCGTGGCAGATGCTCTGTGAGCGTGTCGGTGCGCAACTGAGGGTGATCCCATTGAACGTTGATGGCACCCTGCAGCTTGAGCAACTTGACGTGTTGCTGGATGCGCGTACGCGGCTGGTGGCCGTGACCCAGGTTTCTAACGTGCTGGGAACCGAGAACCCGGTGGCAGCGATTATTGAGAAAGCCCACCAGGCTGGCGCGAAGGTGCTGATTGATGGTGCGCAGGCGGTCATGCACCACGCGGTCGACGTCCAGGCGCTGGACTGCGATTTCTACGTCTTCTCCGGGCACAAACTCTATGGGCCGACCGGGATTGGCGTGCTGTACGTGAAAGAAGATATTCTGCAGGCGATGCCACCGTGGGAAGGGGGCGGCTCGATGATCGCGACCGTCAGTCTGTCGGAAGGGACCACCTACGCACGCGCGCCGTGGCGCTTTGAAGCTGGCACGCCGAATACCGGCGGGATTATCGGGCTGGGGGCAGCCATCTCCTATGTTACGTCTGTTGGCCTTGACGCGATTCAGGAGTACGAACACCTGCTGATGCACTACGCGCTGCAGGAGCTTGCCAGCGTACCGGCGCTGACCCTGTATGGCCCGGCGGACCGCCAGGGGGTGATTGCGTTCAATCTGGGTAAACACCATGCATACGATGTGGGCAGTTTCCTCGATAATTACGGCGTGGCCGTGCGTACCGGGCACCACTGTGCTATGCCGTTGATGGCGTTTTACCAGGTGCCGGCGATGTGCCGCGCATCGCTGGTGATGTACAACACAACGGAAGAGGTCGACAGGCTGGTGGCGGGGCTTAAGCGCATTCACCAGTTGCTGGGCTAACGGAGAGGCGAAAGATGGCAGATTTGCCGGATAAAGAAAAATTACTGCGTAACTTCGGGCGTTGCGCAAACTGGGAAGAGAAGTACCTCTATATTATTGAGCTGGGTCAGCGTTTACCGCCGCTCAGCGAAGAGGCACACAACCCGGGAAATATTATTCAGGGCTGTCAGAGCCAGGTCTGGATTGTGATGGAGCAGACGCGCGACGGCGTGATCGAATTACAGGGCGACAGCGATGCCGCTATTGTGAAAGGGCTTATTGCGGTGGTATTTATTCTCTATCACCAGATGTCAGCGCAGGATATTGTCGCTTTTGATGTCCGCCCGTGGTTTGAAAAAATGGCCCTGACCCAACACCTCACCCCGTCCCGTTCCCAGGGGCTGGAAGCGATGATTCGCGCCATCCGCGCCAAAGCTGCAATCCTTAGCTAGACTTACAGAACAGCATTCATTCTGTTTCGCGAGGTGGTTCCCGCCTCGCTGGTTTTTCAGCTTTCTGGCATCCGGTCAGTGAATAAGGAATCTCAGCATGAAGCGCGCGTCTCTAATAACTCTATTACTCCTGGGTTCGCTCGGTGCTCTTAATTCGGCCCGCGCGATGGATTACCCGTTGCCGCCCGCAGGCAGCCGTCTGATTGGGCAAAATCAAACCTACACGATACAGGAAGGGGATAATAAACTTCAGACCATCGCTCGCCGGTTTAATACTGCAGCACAGCTTATCCTTGAAGCCAATAATACTATTGCGCCGGTAAACCCTGCGCCGGGGACAGTGATCACGATCCCTTCGCAGATGCTGTTGCCCGACACGCCCCGTGAGGGGATTGTCGTGAACCTGGCGGAGCTGCGGCTTTACTACTTCCCGCCGGGCGAAAACATCGTTCAGGTTTTCCCGCTCGGCATTGGGCAACTGGGGCTGGAAACGCCGGTCACCACCACCCGGGTCAGCCAGAAGATCCCTAATCCTACCTGGACCCCAACACCGGGCATCAGAGCGCGCTCTCTGGAGCAGGGCATCAAATTGCCGCCCGTGGTCCCGGCCGGGCCAAATAACCCGCTAGGACGCTTTGCATTGCGTTTAGGCGTGGGTCACGGGGAATACCTGATCCACGGCACCAGTGCACCGGACAGCGTTGGCCTGCGGGTCAGCTCTGGCTGTATGCGCATGAACGCGCCGGATATTAAAGCGCTGTTTGAGCAGGTGCGGGTCGGCACGCGGGTGCAAATCATTAATGAGCCGGTGAAGTTCTCCGTTGAGCCTGACGGTAAACGCTATATTGAAGTGCATCGTCCGCTGGCGCAGGTTGAGGGTGAAAACCCCCAGATGACACCCATTTCGCATTCCGCAGACTTTGCGACGTTTGTCTCGCAGTCAGGAAGTGATAAAGCGCTTATCGATAAAGCCTTGTCACGCCGCGCGGGGATCCCGGTAGCCGTGTCGGCCGATAACGGCGCGTCAGCGCGTCAGAACGTGTTGTCAGTACAGAACAGTCGGACATCCGCTGTGGTCGCGGAAAATGACGGTGAGAAGGTGACGCAGTAGGGGTTTGACGCAGACAAAAAAAATGGCGCACAATGTGCGCCATTTTATTAACAGGTACTATTACTTACGGTATTTAGTAGCCTGGTTGTCCAGACGCTGGTTAGCGCGAGCTGCGTCGTCTTTAGCAGCCTGAACGTCGGAACGCATTGCGTTCACGTCGTTGCTCAGCTGGTCAACTTTAGCGTTCAGAGTCTGAACGTCAGAAGACAGCTGATCGATTTTAGCGTTGCTGGAGCAACCAGCCAGCAGAGTAGAACCCAGGATTACCGCGCCCAGTACCAGTTTAGTACGATTCATTATTAATACCCTCTAGATTGAGTTAATCTCCATGTAGCGTTACAAGTATTACACAAAGTTTTTTAGGTTGAGAATATTTTTTTGATGGGAATACGCCTATTTTTGATCGTTCGCTCAAAGAAGCATCGAATCGGCCCTTTTTTGGCAAAAAGCTCTGTAAAAAAAGGCATTTTTCATCGGATTCATCTTAGATAATTCGCAATTAAATAGAGAAACCCGATTTGCTTTTTGAATGACTTTGGCTAATGCATGAAATAAAAAAAGCGTCCCGGAGGACGCTTTTTATGAAAATTAATTCGTTCGGGAATTATTACAGCACGTGAACAGATGCTGTGTTGGTGGTTCCGCTTGGTACCAGCGCACCAGAAACCATGACCACAACGTCGCCTTTCTGTGCCAGGCCGCTTTCCAGCGCCAGCGCTTTACCCTGAATGTAGAAATCGTCAGTAGACGCGATTTCTTTCACCAGATGCGCAACCACGCCTTTGCTCAGCACCAGCTGACGGGCAGTGGTTTCGTTAGTGGTCAGCGCCAGGATCGTCGCGTCCGGGAAGTATTTACGGACTGCGCGAGCAGATTTACCGCCCTGGGTGGCAACCACAATCAGAGGCGCTTCCAGTTTCTCAGCGGTTTCTACCGCACCGCGGCAGACTGCTTCGGTAATACGCAGTTTGCGGCTGTCGTTGTTGAAGTCCAGACGGCTGGTCATCACGCGGTCAGTACGTTCGCAAATGGTCGCCATGATGCCAACGGCTTCCAGCGGGTATTTACCTTTCGCGGATTCGCCGGACAGCATGACTGCATCGGTACCGTCGAGGATGGCGTTAGCCACGTCACCAGCTTCTGCGCGGGTTGGGCGTGGGTTTTTGATCATGGAATCCAGCATCTGCGTTGCGGTGATAACCACTTTACGCGCGCGAACACACTTCTCGATCATCATCTTCTGCGCGAAGATAACTTCTTCAACCGGGATTTCAACACCCAGGTCACCACGTGCAACCATGATGCCGTCTGACGCTTCGAGGATTTCGTCGAAGTTGTTCAGGCCTTCCTGGTTTTCGATTTTGGAGATGATCTGGATCTTCTCGCCGCCGTGCGCTTTCAGGTGCTCACGGATTTCAACCACGTCGGAACGTTTACGGATGAAGGATGCCGCAACGAAGTCGACGCCTTGCTCGCAACCGAAGATCAGGTCTTGTTTGTCTTTTTCAGCCAGGGCTGGCAGCGCGATGGAAACGCCTGGCAGGTTAACGCCTTTGTTTTCACCCAGGTCGCCGTTGTTCAGCACTTTACAGATAACCTTGTTACCTTCGATGGCGGTCACTTCCATGCCGATCAGACCATCGTCTACCAGCACGGTGTTGCCAACGGACAGGTCGCTGGTGAAACCTTCATAGGTGACCGCAACGATTTCGTTGTTACCGACAACAGTCTTGTCAGTGGTGAAGGTGAAGGTCTGGCCCGCTTTCAGAGAGACGTCGTTACCGCCTTCCAGTTTGATGGTGCGGATTTCTGGACCTTTGGTATCCAGCAGGATGGCTGCTTTTTTACCGGTCTTGCTCATCACGTTGCGCAAGTTCTGAATACGCTGACCGTGTTCAGCATAGTCACCGTGGGAGAAGTTCAGACGCATAACGTTCATGCCGGCGTCCAGCATTTTGCTCAGCATCTCTTCAGATTCGGTTTTCGGGCCGATAGTACAAACAATTTTCGTCTTTTTCATGACAGTCTTAGTCTTTAAGTTGGGAAGGATATGGAAATCTCGCTCCGGGGGCGCACCGCCGCGGAGTCAAACCTGTGTTGCAAAAGAGTATATGACACGCACTAAGGATAGGAGACATCAAATGAGCGTGCAGAAGAAAGTGTGCCTGAGTGACAGCCCAACGAAGGAGAGGAGTAGTTGTACGTTGTTTTTTGTATTCCAAGCGCTGAAACCATTCACCAGGGATTAGGCGCGCATTATACGCTGATTTTAAGATAAAAGGAAAATGAAAACAGCGTTTCAAAAATAATCTGTGCAGATCCACATGAGATTGTTATCAAGGCGTTAAGGTTAGATGACATCTTATCGCGGCAGGTGCGTGACCTGCCGCGTTTTGCTTAGTTTTTCAGCGCCTGGCTGAGGTCGGCAATCAGGTCTTTGGCATCTTCAATGCCCACGGACAGACGAATCAGCTGCGGTACGATGCCGTTGGCCAGCCGCTGTTCAAGCGGAATCGAAGCGTGAGTCATGCTGTAAGGCTGGCTGACCAGACTTTCCACGCCACCCAGGCTTTCGGCGAGGGTGAATAATTTCAGTGAGCGGATCACCTCTGTGGCCCGTTGCGCATCGCCTTTCACCACCAGAGAAATCATGCCGCCCGGCAGCGCCATCTGCGTGCGGGCAAGCGAATATTGCGGGTGTGATTCCAGCCCCGGATAAAATACCTTTTCGACCTGCGGCTGTTGCTCCAGCCATTGCGCAATGGCCAGCGCGTTGGTGCTGTGTTTTTCTACCCGCAGCGACAGCGTACGAATACCGCGCAGTGTCAGGAAGCTGCTAAACGGATCCAGTACACCGCCGACCGCGTTCTGCAGGTAGGCAAGCTTGTCCGCCAGCGCGGCGTTATCCCCCACAACTGCCAGTCCGGCGACCACGTCCGAGTGACCATTCAGGTATTTGGTGGCAGAGTGCACGACGATGTCGAAACCCGTTTCCAGCGGACGATGGATGACGGGCGACGCGAAGGTATTATCGGCCACGCTGATGACGTGATGACGACGGGCGATGTCGGCGATAGCCGCCAGATCCGCCAGTTTAAGCAACGGATTGGTTGGCGTTTCAACCCATACCATTCGCGTATCCGGCCGGATGGCGGCTTCAAGACCGGCCAAATCGTCCGGTTTGACCCAGCTCACCTGCAGGCCGGTGCTACGTTTGCGCACGTTTTCAATCAGGCGCCAGGTCCCGCCGTAGACATCGTCAATGGCGACGATATGGCTGTCTTTATCCAGCAGTTCAAGCACGGTAGAGATGGCGGCGAGGCCGGAAGCGAAGGCATAGCCGCGGGTCCCGCCTTCCAGTTCGGCGATGGCGGTTTCCAGCGCATGGCGGGTCGGGTTGCCGCTGCGCGAATATTCATAGCCGGTGTGCTCGCCGGGTGACGGTTGCGCAAACGTGGAGGTGGCGTAAATCGGGGGCATGACCGCGCCATGCCGATCGTTAAACTCACCGCTGTGTACGCTCAGGGTTGCCAGATTTTTCATCATGTATTCCTTTATTGCTGAAGACGGTTGCGCCAGGCGGTAAGAACATCGCTGCGCGTAATCAGGCCCAGGAAGCGGTCATTGTCATTAATGACCGCCACCAGACCGCGATCGAAAATGGCGTTCAGGGCGCTTTCCGGGGCGTTTTTATCGAGGAACTCCACCTGACGGGTCATTGCCGCGGTCACGGGAAGCGAGAAGCGGTCGCCATCGCCACCGATATGGCGCAGAAGATCCCACTCGTCGATGATGCCCACGACCTGACCGTTCTCCAGGACCGGCAGCTGGGAGATGTCATACAAACGCATCCGCGCCAGTACGGTGGAGAGGGTGTCATCCGGCGCGGCGGTGACGGTTGCGCCTTCATCGTGGCGCAGGGCAATGTAGTCGGAGAGATCGCCAGCCTGCGGCCGGGAGATCAAACCCTGCTGGCGCATCCAGTCATCGTTGAACATCTTTGAGAGATATTTGTTGCCACTGTCGCAGGCGAAGGTCACAACCCGTTTCGGGGTGGTCTGTGCCTGGCAATATTTCAGCGCAGCCGCCAGCAGGGTGCCGCTGGAGGAGCCTGCCAGGATGCCTTCCGTTTTCAGCAGCTCGCGGGCGGTGGTGAAAGCCTCGCGATCGGTGATGCGCCAGGCTCGATTCACCCCTTCGATGTGTGCCAGCGGAGGAATAAAGTCTTCACCAATCCCCTCAACCAGCCACGAGCCCGCATCCTGATAGCGTCCCGTTTCTACCTGATCGGCCAGGACCGAACCGGCCGGGTCGGCCAGCACAAATTCAGTCTGCGGTGAGTGCTCAGCGAACCACGCCTGTAGCCCACCCAGCGTGCCGCCAGACCCCACGCCGACGACGATGGCGTCAATCTTACCGTCAAGCTGTTCATACAGTTCAGGCGCGGTGGTAGTGCGGTGCGCCAGCGGGTTGGCTTCGTTATTAAACTGATCGATGTAATACGCCCCCGGCAGTTCA
Organism: Enterobacter sp. R-25; assembly: GCF_049913205.1. Lineage (NCBI taxonomy): Bacteria > Pseudomonadati > Pseudomonadota > Gammaproteobacteria > Enterobacterales > Enterobacteriaceae > Enterobacter > Enterobacter sp. R-25. Next base: position 2,000,239 of record NZ_CP183982.1, read on the forward strand.
TTCGCCAGACGTTGCGCGTAATCCTGATAGTAGGCAGGGTGGCCCTTATTGACATCGGAGCGGGTCAGTACCACCTGAGCGCCCAGTGCCCGCAGGTGGAAAATTTTCTCGCGGCTCATTTTGTCTGGCACCACCAGGATCAGTGAATAGCCCTTCTGCGCGGCGATCAAGGCCAGGCCAAGACCGGTATTTCCCGCCGTCGCCTCAATGATGGTACCGCCTGGCTGGAGCTGGCCGTTGCGCTCCGCTTCGTTAATCATCGACAGTGCAACGCGGTCTTTAATCGAGCCGCCCGGGTTCTGGTTTTCCAGCTTCAGAAACAACGAGCAGAGACCGGTATCAAGCTTATGCAACTGGATAAGCGGGGTGTGGCCAATCAGTTCGGTGACGGAGTGGTAAATCGTCATGGTGTTTTCCTTTCAGGAGGTCATGACAGGATGATAGGGCGGGAAAATTAACCCCTTAAAGAATCCTTCACTCCGTTTTAGAACAGAAAAGAATATAAATGCCGTTTTTGGATGGAGGGATAGCAAGACGTAAAGTGCTCTGGATGTGAGGATGGCTATATCAGTCAAAAATGCTGCAAAATTAACCGTTTTCATCAGGTGATGAACCGCTGATATGCACATGCCAGATAATCATTTCTGAAATTGGTCTAAATGCCTGCCGGCGCGAAAACCGCTATTTATTCCTGCAAGTTATAACAAATTCCTTTTTGTTCATTTAAAAGGTGATAACGCCTGTTTACTATCATTTGGACATCCATACTGCTAAACCGCCATGCGCGGGACGGATTACACATAAGAATGATTGTACTCAGCAATATTTCGAAGGTTTTTGACAACGGGAAGGTTGCACTCACAGCCGTTGATAACGTCAATTTGACGATAGAGCAGGGGCAGATATACGGCATTATCGGTTACAGCGGCGCGGGTAAAAGTACTCTTATTCGTTTGCTGAATGGACTGGAAAAACCCACTCGCGGCAGCGTGACCATCAACGGACAGGACATTTCTGCCGCAAAGGGCGAAGCACTGCGCCAGGCGCGTCTGAAGATCAGCATGGTCTTCCAGCACTTTAATCTGCTTTGGTCGCGCACGGTGAGTGAGAATATTGCGTTCTCAATGCAAATCGCCGGTGTGCCAAAAGCCAACATTAAGGCCCGCGTGGCCGAACTGGTCGATCTCGTTGGGCTGAAGGGACGCGAGAACGCCTATCCCTCGCAGCTGAGTGGCGGGCAAAAACAGCGTGTGGGGATTGCGCGTGCATTGGCCAATAACCCCGACGTATTGCTTTGCGATGAAGCCACGTCAGCCCTCGACCCGCAGACCACCGATCAGATCCTCGATCTGCTGCTGGACATTAACCGCCGCTTCAGGCTGACCATTGTGCTGATCACGCACGAGATGCACGTGGTGCGCAAAATTTGCGACCGCGTGGCGGTGATGGAGAACGGCAAAGTGGTGGAAGAGGGGGAGGTGCTGAGCGTCTTTACCCGTCCGCAGCAGCCTATCACTCAGCAGTTCGTCCGCCAGGTGAGCCAGTATGCCGAGGAAGAGACGTTTAATACGGAGCTGGCAGCTGATCTTGAAGGTAGCGTCATCAGGTTGACCTTTACGGGCCACAGCACCCATAAGCCGATCGTGGGCGAGCTGACTCTGCGCTACGGCCTGCCGTTTAACATTCTGCACGGAAAAATGACCCAAACGGCCCACGGCGTATTTGGGCAACTCTGGGTACACGTCGTGGCATCGGATGAACAACTGAGCAATATCCTCGCCGACCTGAAGCACAGCGATATTGAAGGCGAGGTAATTAAACATGGCTGAGACGCTTTTTCCTCATCTGAAGTGGGAGCAACTCTGGGCGGCGACGCTGGAAACGCTGTACATGACTGCGCTTTCCGGCGTGGCAACCTTTGTTCTTGGGATCGTCCTTGGCCTGGCGCTGTTTTTAACCGCGCGCGGCGGGTTGTTCCACAACCGCGCGGTCTACAGCGTGATTTCAATTGTGGTGAACGTGTTTCGTTCTATCCCGTTCATCATTCTGATTGTGCTGTTGATCCCGTTCACGAAAACCCTTGTCGGCACCATTCTTGGCGCAAACGCGGCGCTGCCGGCTCTGATTGTCGGTGCGGCACCGTTCTACGCACGCCTGGTCGAAATTGCCCTGCGTGAAGTGGACAAGGGGGTTATTGAAGCCACGCGCTCAATGGGCGCACGGCTGAGCACCCTGGTGTTTCGGGTTTTACTGCCGGAGTCATCACCTGCACTGGTATCAGGTATTACGGTAACGCTGATTGCGCTGGTGAGTTACAGCGCCATGGCGGGGGTGATTGGCGCAGGCGGTTTGGGAAATCTGGCTTATCTGGAAGGATTCCAGCGCAACCATGGCGACGTCACGCTGGTGGCGACGGTGACCATTCTGATCATCGTTTTCATTATCCAGTTCTGCGGCGACGTCCTGACCTCACTGTTAGATAAACGATAATCTCTAATAACACACAGGAACCATCATCATGAAAAAAACACTGACACTGATCGCCGCAGCAACCCTGAGCGCCCTGAGCTTTGCCACCTGGGCTGATACCCTGACCGTGGGGGCATCCAACACGCCGCACGCCGAAATTCTGGAGCAGGCGAAGCCTATCCTGGCGAAGCAGGGTATCGATCTGGAGATCAAACCTTTCCAGGACTACATTCTGCCCAACACCGCGCTGGCGGGTCATGATATTGACGCTAACTATTTCCAGCATATTCCTTATCTGAACAGCGTGCTGAAAGATCACGCCGGTGATAAGGATTATGATTTTGTCAGCGCGGGCGCGATCCACATCGAGCCAATCGGGATCTATTCCAAAAAATACAAATCCCTGAAAGATCTGCCGCAGGGCGGCAAAATCATCATGCGTGATGCTGTATCTGAAGAGGGCCGCATTCTCTCTATCTTCGAAAAAGAGGGTGTGATCAAACTGAAACCGGGCATCGACAAAGTGACCGCGCGTATCAGCGATATCGTGGAAAACCCAAAAAAACTGCAGTTTACACCTAACGTGGAAGCCTCTCTGCTGCCACAGATGTACAACAACGACGAAGGTGACGCGGTCGTGATTAACGCCAACTACGCGATTGATGCGGGCCTTGATCCTGTACATGACCCGATTGCGGTAGAGAGTGGTGAAAATAACCCGTATGCCAACATCATTACCGTGCATCGTGGTGACGAGAAGAAGAAAGATATCGTCGCGCTGGTGAACGTTCTGCACTCCAAAGCGATTCAGGACTGGATCCGCACCAAATACAAAGGCGCAGTGATCCCGGTAAACAACTAATTTATTGATTTTACGAATGAAGCCCGGCGGGACTCTCGCCGGGCTTCTTTTTTGTATCCGGGCGATGAATCATTTAAGCTGAGAGTTTAGGGCAATGGAGTGTTGACGATGGGTAATGTGACCAAAGACGAAGCGCTGTATCAGGAGATGTGTCGGGTGGTCGGGAAGGTCGTTCTGGAGATGCGTGATTTGGGGCAGGAGCCGAAGCATATTGTCATTGCGGGGGTGCTGCGTACGGCGCTGGCGAACCAGCGCGTAAAACGTAGCGAGTTAACCACCCAGGCGATGGAAACCGTGGTCAAAGCGCTGGCCGGTTGAAGCGCCAGCGTTTCGCAAGCTGCTCAAGGGAGCAGCAGAGCAGGTAGTAGACCACACCCGTAAAGATAAAAATGGCCGCCGGGTAAATTTGCACCCGGTTGTTCACCTGGCCGGCCACCGTGGTGAGCTCAGGGACATTCACAATAAACGCCAGCGACGTATCCTTCAGCAGGCTGATAAAAATCCCCACCAGTGACGGCAGAATATTGCGCATCGCCTGCGGCAGCAGCACGCGCGACAGCGTTTGCCGGGTACTGAAACCCTGAGACAGGGCGGCCTCGTATTGCCCTGACGGTAAGGCACTGAGTCCGGCCAGTACTGAATGCATAACCGAGGCCGCGGTAAACCAGGCCAGGGCCAGCGTGACGGTGAGCGCCCCCGGGAGATCGCCGCCGGTGATGAGCGGCAGCAGATACCACATCCAGAAAATCACAAAGATTAACGGGATCCCGCGAATTAATTCCGCCCATACAAAGAGCGCCTTGCGCACAAGCCCCGTAAAACGCCAGGCCAGGCACGCGAGAGCAATTCCACCGGGCAGGGCGAGAGCCGCCGCGCCCAGCGCCATCAGCAACGAGAGCAAGACCCCGCCAGGCTCACCGACTGCCGCACGTCCCCAGAGCAGGTAATCCAGGTTATCGGTAATGACATTAAGTCCGGCAAGCATGGTTTCCCCTTCCTGAGATTGGGCCGAGGCGCACCAGCACCGCCCCCATCAGCATACCGGTAAGCAGGTACAGGACGGTGCCGACGGTAAACGCCTCCAGCGCATGGGCGTTGTAGCTTTCAATCTGTCTCACCTGATAGGTCAATTCGGCAAAGCCAATGCCGCTGGCGAGCGATGAGAGTTTCATCAGATTGAGATACTGCCCGACAACGGGTTGCCAGGCGTTGGCCAGCCCCTGCGGCAGAAGGATGTAACGAAACAAGCGCCACGCGGAAAATCCCTGTGTGAGCGCCGCTTCCCGTTGCCCGGCAGGGACTGAACGTAGTCCCGATGCCACTTCCTCAATCAAGAAAGCCGAGGTGAATACGCCTAACCCCCATGCAGAACATAAAAACTCAGGGGTAAACCACCAGACGTCACCGGGCAAAACGGACCAGCGGTGATCCGCATTCACGGCATCCCGGAACGCCTGTGGTAACCCGTTCCAGGCGGCAAAATACCAGAACAGCAGTTGCACCAGCAGCGGCGTATTGCGAAACAGCGACACCCAGCTACTGACGACCGCGTTCCCGACACGTCCACCCGTCAGGCGAAGAAGCAGAAAAAGCAGCGCGAGCAGGGTTGCCAGCAGCATCCCCGCGAGCGTCACCCACAGGGTGGTGAGAAATCCGGATGCGATCCACTGCAGGGGCTGTCCGGTCAGCACGCCCTGCCAGTCAAGTGCGGGCATTAGAGATGCTCCTGATGCAGCGGGTTCAGGACTTTTTGCAGGAATCGCTGAGCGCGTGGATGCGACGGTTGCCTGAAAAATTGCTCCGGTGGCGCGGTTTCAAGAACGTGCCCGGCGTCGATAAACACAATCCGGTCGGCAATTTCCCGGGCAAATTGCATCTCATGCGTCACCACAATCATGGTGATCCCGCTGTGCGCAAGCGCCTTCATCACGAACAGCACTTCGCCAATCATCTCCGGGTCAAGCGCGGAGGTCGGCTCATCGAACAAAATGATTTGCGGTGAAGAGGCCAGCGCGCGGGCAATCGCCACGCGCTGTTGCTGACCGCCGGAAAGTTCGGCAGGGAAATGGTGTGCTTTTTCCAGCATCCCCACTTTTTCCAGCAGTGCCAGCGCCCGCGCCTGAGCTGGCTGGGCCTTCCAGCCGTGAACATGCTCCAGCGCCAGCGTGATGTTTTGACTGGCGGTGAGGTGGGCGTAAAGATTGAACTGCTGAAACACAAACCCGACGCGGCTACGCAACTGACGCAGCGCGGTGCCGGAGAGCCGTCCGGTGGGTTTGTTATCGATCAGGATCTCGCCACCGCTCAGGGTTTCAAGCTGATTGATAAGCCGGATCAGGGTAGATTTACCGGAACCCGAAGGCCCGAGAATGGCCACCACTTCACCCGGCGTGATGGTGAGGTTAATGCCCTTTAAGACCTGATGATTACCGTAATGTTTCTGCACATCGCGAAACTCGACGCTGGCGTGTTCCAGATGTGAAAAATCCGCGGCACCGGCCGCGGAGTGTGAAAAAAGCGCTGAGAGCATATTACTGAGCTTCTATTTTAAAGGCACGAGGCTGTGGGGAGGGGGTATCCGGACCGAACCAGACGTCATAGATTTTTGCCGCCTGACCGTTCTTCTCAAGGTTAACAAGCTCGTCGTTGACGGCTTTCAGCAGTGCGGTTTCGCCTTTTTTTACCCCCACGCCAATCTCTTCTTTGCTGAGCAGATCGGGCAGGATTTTGAAGTTCGCCTTGTCCGGCGCCTGCGCCAGCAGACCGGCCAGAATCGTACTGTCCTGAGTGATAGCCTGCACGTTACCGTTGCGCAGGGCCGTCAGCGCCAGCGGAATATCGTCATAAGAGAGCACGCGGGCGTGCGGGAAACGCTGGTGCAGCGCCTGCTCACCCGTTGTGCCTTTTACCGCGCCAATGCGCGCCCGGCTATAGGCCTCAAGCGTATCGGCAGCTTTTACCGGTACCAGGAACTGCTGGCCGGTCACGAAATAGGGAAGGGAGAAATCAACTACCTGCGCCCGTTCCGGGGTAATGGTGATATCTGCCACAATCAAATCCGCCTTACCGGACTGCAGGAGGGGAATGCGGTTAGCCGGGTTGGTGGCGACCAGTTCAAGCTTCACGCCAAGTGCACTGGCAAGCGCTCTGGCGAAATCGACGTCGTAGCCGACAATCTCATGGGTCTTTGCATCGATGGAGCCAAACGGTGGATTGGCATCAAAGGTGGCAACTTTGACCACGCCTGCGGCTTTAATATCCGCCAGTTTATCGGCCTGCACCTGCATCGAGAACAGACCGCCTGCCGCCAGTAAGCCCAGCACCAGTGTCCTTTTTTTAAACCCTTTCGTGTTTGCTGCCATAGTGATTGTTCATCCCGTTGTTTTTGTTTTACCCCGTTACGCTCCCATAAGCGAAAGCTCTCGCCAAATAAGAAATCGTTCTTTGCTATTAGCAAAAAAGCATTAGTGAACAAGGTGTTAATGGTGAGTAAAAGAATGGAAGGCTATTTGCAAATCCTGCACATCGACAGTGGATTTTGGTATTTCCCCTGCGCGGGTGTTGGGTGTTTAACTTAGGGCAAGTGAAGCGAAAGGGGGAAAGACGATGAAAAAGTGGATAAACACGTTACGGCGGTTTTTTGCGACCCGACCAGCGAATGCGGAGAACAGCGCGCAACGTGTTCTTGAGTCCGTACTGCCTGTCGCCAGCCTGTATGGCGTAGACGTTGCCAACATTGATCCGGAGTGGTTCCATGATAAAACGTCACGCTGAACTGCGCCGCACGCGCGAAATGTACTGGAATGAGCTGTGCGAAATTTTGTTCTGACAACGGTTAACTGCTAATGTCGGCAGGATGAATCTCCTGACCCGTTAACGGAATGAATAACACTCTTTTCAGGCGCACGGTTATTGTCTGGCTGCTGGCGTGCCTCATCAGCGGCGTTTTGCTTTATGCCGAACAGATCCGCCGCCAGTTCTGGGAACGCGATCGTGAGTTTTCGACACGCTATTCCACCCTTAGCGCCGTACTGACGCAAAATGAATCTGTTTTGCCGTTACTCAACGGCGAGGAAGACCTCGCGGCCCTGCGCAAAAAATTCCCGCACATCCTCGCCCTTGAGAAAACCTCAGGCCGTGCGCTGAACGCCGCCCGTGTGGAATCGACCCGCGATTGTCAGTACTGGCTGTATAACTCCTGGCGTCAGATCCGCGTACTTATCGATCTTGCGCCGCTGCTCCGCACCCAACATACCTTTGACGCACTTGCCATTCGCTTCAATGACGCAGATAACGCGCCCCCTGCCGGGGCTTTCTGGCACTGGCAGCGGACCTTCACGCAACCCACACAACCTTTTACCCTTATGGCCACGGCAAAGCCGCACTGGCTGGCCGTCTCCTGGTGGGTATATCCGTTCCTGTTCTTCGGCTGGGCGGTGCTTATCGCCGCGGCCAGCCTGCTGCTCTGGCAACGGCGGCAGCGCCAGCACGCCGAACAGCGCGCACACTATTACCAGCATGCAAGGCTCAACACCCTGGGAGAGATCACCGCTGGGATCGTGCATGAGATTAACCAGCCGCTGACTGCCGTTCAGACCTGGATCCAGGGTGCTCAGCGCCAGCAACAGCAGGCGAATCCGCAGGCCGTATCGCAGGCGCTGGCTGCCGCGCTGGTACAAACCCAGCGTATCAGCGCGCTCTTAACCCGCTTTCGCGAACATGTGGTTCAGGAAAAAGTCACCTTGCGCGACATCGACCTGAAACCGTGCTGGCAGCAGGTGGTCGATCTCCTGGAACATGAACGCCGCTCTGAGCATATCGCGGTGAGCCATGCGTTCGCGGCAGGTGCCACGCGGGTTCTGGCAGACCGACTCTGGCTTGAACAGGTGCTGCATAATCTGCTCAGTAATGCCATTCAGGCCCAGCAAGAGTGCGCGCAAGGGTGGGTGAAAATAACCAGCGAGAAACGGGAAAACTGGATTTATATCACCCTCACCGATGGCGGACCTGGCTTTAGCCCGGAGGCCTTGCAGAACGCCTTTATGCCGTTTTACAGCGGGCGGACGGAGGGAATAGGGCTGGGAATGACGTTAACGGAGTCATTGATGACGCGCATGAACGGATCAATTACGCTGGGCAATGTGCCCCAGGGCGGGGCGCAGGTCCGGTTACAACTGGCGAGTGGAGAGGTAAATACGCGTGGATAACACAGTCTGGCTGATTGATGACGATGAATCCATCCGTGAGTCGCTGGCCTTCTTACTCTCGGGAATGGGCTGGCAGGTCAATGGGTTTGAAAGCGTGGACGCGTTTACGTCAGCGCACGGTGGGCGCGCGGCGCTCGTCGGCTGTCTGCTGCTGGATATGCGCATGCCGGGAAAAGGCGGGCTGACCTGGCTGGAGGAGGGCAAATGGCCCTGGCCGCTGTTGCCGGTTATCGTCATGACCGGACACGGCACCGTTGATGCCTGCCGCCGCGCCTTTCGCAATGGCGTCTTTGAGTTTTTCACCAAGCCGCTGGATGCCGATAAGCTCATTGAAACGGTGGGGCTCGCCTTCGAAGAGAGCCAGAGACGACTGACCCGCTGGCAGGAAACGTCGCGGATTAAAGCGCGTTTCGAACAACTGACGGCACGTGAGCACGAGGTGCTGGCGGTGCTGATGGAAGGACGCAGCAATAAAGAGGTGGCCCTGCAGTTGAACCTCTCGCCCAGAACGGTTGAAGCGCACCGGGCCGCGGCGTTCGCCAAGCTTGGCGTGACCAGCCTGGTGCAGGCAATCCGCGATTACGACAAATTACAATCCGTATAACTACCAGGATAATTGCGTAATCAACCGAATTACGCTTCATCGCGCGTCTGAGTACGATTGAACGGTATTCAATCATTCGAGGACGTGCGATGAAAAAAGTAATGATGGTAGCCGCGCTTGTCGCCGGTAGCGTAAGCCTGACGGCACAGGCCGACGCGTTGAACCAGAAAAACCTCTCCCTGGCGCAGGCCAACGCGCTGGCGACCTCCGCCATTCAGGCCTGCGTAGCGAAAAACTACCAGGTGACGGTCACCGTGGTGGACCGCGCCGGTGTGGTCAAAGCGGTGCAGCGTACAGATAATGCCGGGCCACACACGGTAAAAGCCAGCGAAATGAAAGCCTATACCGCGCTGAGTGCAAAAAATGCGTCAGGCAAGGTTATGGACGCCGCGCAGAGCAATGCCGGCGCACAAAACATGCGTGATATTCCGGGCTTCCTGCTGCTGGCCGGTGGTCTGCCGGTGAAAGAGGGGGATGAGGTGATCGGGGCAATAGGGATCGGCGGTGCGCCGGGTGGTCATCTGGATGAAGCGTGCGCGCAGGCGGCGATTGACGGGCTGAAGAAATAATATAAAAAAGCACCGGGTTTTCCGGTGCTTTATCATCAGATCTTGCAGGCATCACCGCAGTCGTCATCGGCGATAATCGACTGCGCTTTTTTATCAGCGTCGTCGAGACGTTCCGCGTTACGCTCTTCAGCTTCATCCAGCCCGTTAAAGACCAAGTTTTCGAGATCAATTTCCATATGGCACCTGCTTTGTTCGGTTTTTGATACTGGCACAGTATAGGGCAAAAAGAGCCGGCAATGTACCGCGCAGCACATAACGATAATCCCTGCCATACTCAGTGCTTTATCGCTGAGGAGAGATCATGATTACACTGTGTAAAACCTGCGGTACCTCTTATGACGCAACGCCGGCGCGATGCCCTGTATGCGAGGATGAACGCCAGTATGTTCCGGCCAGCGGCCAGGCGTGGAGTGATTTTGCGACGGTGACGACCACACACAGCAATAAATGGCAGCAGCTTGAGCCGCAGTTGCTCAGCATCAAAACGGTGCCCGCTTTTGCCATCAACCAGCGCGCGCTGCTTCTGCGTACCCCCCACGGCAATATCCTTTGGGATTGCATTGCGAATCTCGACCCGGCAACCAGAACCGTCATCACGGCGCTCGGCGGCATCAGCGCGATCGCGATTTCACATCCTCACTACTACACCACGATGCAGGAGTGGGCCGGGGCTTTCGATGCGCCGGTTTACCTGCACGCGAACGATCGCGAGTGGGTTATGCGCGACAGTCCGATGCTCCACTTCTGGCAGGGCGATACGCTGGACATTTTCCCCGCGGTAACGTTATTACGCCTCGGAGGACATTTCGCTGGCGGAACGGTGCTGCACTGGCAGGAGGGTGATGGTGTCTTGCTGGCAGGCGATATTCTACAGGTCACGCCGGGCAAAGATGCTGTCTCGTTTATGTGGAGCTATCCGAATATGCTACCGTTGCCCGCCCGCAGCGTCGAAGACGTGACCGGGCGGCTGGTGGGGAAAAAATTCGCTCGCCTGTACGGCGCTTTTGAAGGGCAAAATATCCTGGCGAATGCGGATGAGATTGTGCAGCGGTCGGGCCAGAAATATATTGCTTGTCTGAAGTAAAGTCCGGTGGGTAAACTTTACTTGTGTGATCCCGATCATACCTAAACTAAAACAGATAACAGAGAAATTGCTATGCAACATATCATTGAAGGTTTTCTCAGCTTTCAAAAAGAGATTTTCCCGCAACGTAAAGAGCTCTTCCGCAGTTTAGCGTCCAGCCAGAATCCCAAAGCGCTGTTCATCTCATGCTCCGACAGCCGTCTGGTCCCAGAACTGGTCACTCAGCAAGAGCCAGGACAACTCTTTGTCATTCGTAATGCTGGCAACATCGTGCCACCGTTCGGCCCTGAGCCAGGCGGTGTCTCCGCAACGATTGAATACGCGGTTGTCGCGCTGGGCGTGACCGATATTGTTATCTGCGGCCACTCCAACTGTGGGGCGATGAAAGCCATTGCCGACAATGCGGACCTCGAACCTATGCCGGCGGTTTCTCACTGGTTACGCTATTCCGATGCGGCAAAAGCGGTGGTTGAGAAGAAAACCTGGGATAAGCCAATCGATAAAGTGAATGCGATGGTGCAGGAAAACGTGTTTGCGCAGCTGAGCAACATTAAGACTCACCCGTCAGTGGCGGTGGGCCTGCGCAACAACGCCATCCGTCTTCACGGCTGGGTGTATGACATTGAAAGCGGCAAAATTCTTGCACTGGATAAAGAGACGAAAACCTTTGTCTCTTTATCCGATAACCCGCAGGTTTACTTCGAGTAATCCCGCGTTGCAGGGCACGGATGCCCTGTCAGTCATCACTGTACGGTAATTTCCTTCTTGAACCCGATGCGGTTTTCTCTGCGGCTTTTGCCATCGCCTCTGCTATCTCTGCACATTCCGCCAGTCCCTGAACAAAAGGGTGATCGTGCATCAGCCACGGGATTGCGCCAAATGCAATGCGTCCGCGAAGCATTTCCGGCGCTTTTAACGTGTAATCCTCGCCAATATCCGGGATCTCATCGCCCGTCGCCTGTAGCTGCTTGCGCAGCGTAGGGAAGGGCAGATCTTTTGTTTTAAGCGGCTTTTGCCCGCGGGCATCAATAAAGACGTCGAAACGGTAGGTCGTCTCTTTAGTGGCGATCACCGTCTGCGCGCTGCCAATATCCAGCGTGTAATCATCACCCAGCGCCACAACACTAATGATGCCGGCCTCACGAAGCGCGAGAAGCCTGCGAATCGACTGCGGGGGAATGGCGGCATAGTTGTCGATAAAGACGCGTGCCAGCCCGTTTTTAAAGCGTTCAGCGTCCTTTTCGGTAAGATGAGGAACCATCTCCTGGACCACTTCATGCAGCCGAAGCACGGTGTAGCGCCAGGCCACCGTGCGCCGGTCACGTTTGTTCCGCTCGACCTCATTCAGGTTCTCTTCAGCCCAGGTAAACGGACCGTGCTGTTTTCGATCCTCAAACCACGCTTCGCGAAGGCTGTCCGCCGTCTGCATGCGCAGCGATATTTTCTCACACCAGGCCGGGTCGGCGAGTTCAAGCTCTTTCACCATCAGGGCGAAAATGCGGTCAAGCAGACCGTCTGATCCTTTGGCGATTTCGGCTTCGAGTACCGATTCGGTTAATACCGACAGCGGTTCGTACGGAATAGGGCAGTAAAAATCGGCCTCTGGCAGAATCCCGGTCCTGGACATGAGTACAATTTTTAACGCTTCACTTCCTTTATCGAGGAGGAACGTGCCGTCGCGAAACTCACCGTGCTGCATGACCACGGCCATCGCCGCGTCCAGCCCGCTTAAGGATGTTCCCATAATACCGACGCGGCAGGGGCGGATGCGGGCATCCATCAACCCTGACCACGGGCTTGGGAAATACGCGCGCGTGGCTTCCTCTTCTTCTGGCCAGACATGCCCGGTGGCGATCACGGCGAGATCGAATCGTTCCGGAAACGGCGTGTCATTGACCGAAAGCGTCACGCCGGAGGAGGACGGGGCAACATCGGTGACGGTGGCAGACGTGTGGATCTCAACCTGAAATCCCCGCCTCTTAGCTTCCTGGACTATCGTCTGGAAACTGTCGCGAAAATACTCGCCCAGCAGAATACGGGGCAAAAACTGTCTGTCATGCAAGGCGGCTTTATCAACCTTAAAGCGCGCCAGATGGGCTTCACTCTGGCGCTTAAGCCAGTCGAGGTAGGTCATAAAAAGGGGCGGGATCTCAATGCTGGCAATGTTCGCCAGCATCAGGCGAGAGTTATCGTCGTCGTTGTAGGGCATTCCCACGCCAGCTTCGTCTGCCTGTTCAAAAACGGAGACAGAGAGCGGCGCCGCGTTATTAAGAAGAGAATAAAAGGTGTAAATCCCTGTAGGGCCGGAGCCGATAATGGCGATTTTCTTCATCGACAGTCTTCCTGTTTTTTTTCCATAAGAAAAGCGTAGCAGGAGAATAATGATGAAATTGGGGTATTAAGAAAAATCAGGGCTTAAGAAGAGGATTTGCACCATTTCAGGACTGAAATGGTGCGTCCGAGTGGACTCGAACCACCGACCCCCACCATGTCAAGGTGGTGCTCTAACCAACTGAGCTACGGACGCAGAATGGTGCGTTCAATTGGACTCGAACCAACGACCCCCACCATGTCAAGGTGGTGCTCTAACCAACTGAGCTATGAACGCAACGTGTTGTCGGTGACAACGGGGACGAATATTAGCGGCACAGCATCGTTGAGGCAAGAGGGAAAATGCATTTTTCTCTCTGATTTCACGCGATTGCTTTATTACCGCGCAAAGTGAAGAGAAAGTAGCCGCCAGCTGGCGGCTACTGCGTATTTAACGTGCAGCGCGTTGCAATATTACCGAGGATGACTGGCGTTGCAGGAAGCGCATGCGCAGCATCATCATAATTGCCGCAGAGGTTAAGCCGATGATAAAGCCCATCCAGAATCCTGCCGGCCCCATGCGGTCAACCACCAGGTCGGTAAGCGCCAGGATATAACCACACGGCAGACCCAGCACCCAGTAAGCGATGAAGGTGATAAAGAAGATCGAACGCGTATCTTTATACCCACGCAGTACGCCGCTGCCAATCACCTGTATGGAGTCGGAGATCTGGTACACCGCGGCAAGCAGCATCAGATGGGATGCCAGCGCCACCACTTCCGGGTTGTCGTTGTAAAGCAGGGCAATTTGCTCACGCAGCGTGATGGTAAACAGTGCCGTACAGATGGCCATACAGACACCGACGCCAAGCCCCGTGCGGGCCGCCGTTTGCGCATCCAGCGTCGAACCTTGCCCCAGACGAAAGCCCACGCGAATGGTCACCGCTGCGGCCAGCGACATCGGCAATACGAACATCAGGGAACTGAAGTTCAGCGCAATCTGGTGACCGGCTACGTTCACAATGCCGAGCGGAGAAACCAGCAGGGCGACCACGGCAAACAGCGTCACTTCAAAGAACAGCGCCAGTGCAATCGGCAGGCCTAACTGCACCAGACGCGTCATGATGTTCCAGTCCGGCGTGCTGAACGAACGTTCATTGCGGATATCGCGCATTGAACGGGCACGTTTCACATAGGAGATCATACTGAAGAACATCACCCAATAGACGGCAGCCGTCGCCACGCCGCAGCCGACGCCGCCGAGCTCCGGCATACCGAAGTGACCATAGATGAAGATATAGTTCACCGGAATATTCACCAGCAAGCCGATAAAGCCCATTACCATTCCGGGCTTGGTTTTCGCCAGACCTTCACACTGGTTACGCGCGACCTGGAAGAACAGATAGCCAGGCGCACCCCACAGCAGGGCCCGCAGGTAGCCGACGGCTTTGTCAGCCAGAGCCGGGTCAATATTATGCATGGCGCGGATGATATGACCGGCATTCCACAGCACAACCATTATCAGCACGGAGACAAACCCTGCCAGCCAGAACCCCTGTCGAACCTGATGGGCAATACGTTCACGTCGCCCTGAGCCATTAAGCTGAGCGATAACCGGGGTGAGGGCGAGCAGCAGGCCGTGGCCAAACAGGATGGCCGGAAGCCAGATCGAGGTGCCTATTGCCACGGCGGCCATATCGGTGGCGCTGTAGCCACCCGCCATTACCGTATCCACAAATCCCATTGCGGTCTGGGCCACTTGCGCGATGATCACTGGTATAGCCAGTGCCAATAACTGGCGCGCTTCATTCATGTACTTCTGCACGTGAACACCTTTATATTCTAGTTATTTGAGAGACTAAAAAGGCCGCCGTAACTGGCAGCAAGAAGAAAATGCAGGGGGGTGCCAGCTATTGTAGCGGGGTTTAGCTATTTATCTAGTGAAAAAATCGCCACAAAATGCGCTCCGCTGGCAACCTGTTTTTCCAACTGTTATTGTGGTGGGATTAAACGGTGTCACCACCGTCCGGAAAAAACAGGAGTTGTAAGCATGTTTACTGGTATTGTGCAGGGCACCGCCAAAGTGGTGTCCATTGATGAAAAACCTAATTTCCGAACTCATGTGGTTGAGCTTCCGGAATATATGCTTGATGGCATTGAAACTGGCGCCTCGATTGCACATAACGGCTGTTGCCTGACGGTAACCGAAATTAACGGGAACCAGATTAGCTTTGATTTAATGAAAGAGACGCTGCGCATCACCAACCTGGGCGAGCTGGTGGTAGGGGATACCGTAAACGTAGAGCGTGCGGCCAGGTTCAGCGATGAGATTGGCGGCCATCTGATGTCAGGCCATATTATGACCACCGCGGAAGTGGCGAAGATTGTCACCTCGGAAAATAACCGTCAAATCTGGTTTAAAGTGCAGGATCCTTCATTAATGAAATACATCCTGTATAAAGGATTTATTGGTATTGATGGGATTAGCCTGACGGTTGGGGAAGTGACGCCGACCCGTTTCTGCGTGCATTTAATTCCTGAAACTCTCCAGCGTACAACCCTGGGGGCGAAAAAACTGGGGCATCGGGTTAATATCGAAATCGATCCGCAGACTCAGGCGGTTGTGGATACCGTTGAGCGGCTGTTGGCGGCAAAAGAAGCCGCAATAATAAAGACCGCAGAAGAAGAATAAAATGAACCCCGGAAATCCGGGGTTTTTTTTTAGCGTGCGACCCGCAAACCGTGTTCTATCCCTCGGCTGAAAACAACCTGCCAAAGTTGAATATCACGCGCGCGAAAGGCGCCTGCGCAGGCATTGAGATAATAGCTGAACATCCGTTTAAACCGTTCAGAATAGTTGTCCGCAATTTCTGGCCAGGCTTCCTGGAAACGTGAGTGCCATGCCATCAACGTGGTGTCATAATCCGCGCCAAAGTTATGCCAGTCTTCCATAATGAAATGAGGTTCACTGGCGTTAGCAATCTGGCGAACGGACGGCAAACAGCCATTCGGAAAGATGTATTTGTTGATCCACGGATCGACGTTATTGTCGGTGCGCTTAGAACCAATGGTGTGCAGCAGGAAGATGCCGTCAGGTTTCAAGTTACGGTCCACCACGCTGAAGTAGGTGTCATAGTTTTTCGGCCCCACGTGTTCGAACATGCCTACGGAGACTATGCGATCAAACTGCTCGTTCAGGTCGCGATAATCCTGAAGGCGAATATCCACATCAAGGCCCTGGCAGCGCTCCCGTGCCATTTTTTGCTGTTCAGCTGAAATGGTCACACCGACCACGCTGGCACCATAATGCTTCGCCATAAAATAGGCCAGACCACCCCATCCACAACCGATATCCAGCACACGCATGCCCGGCTGTAGCTGCAGTTTTTCACAAATCAGACGCAGCTTAGCCTGCTGTGCTTCTTCAAGGGTTGAGGCCTCTTTCCAGTAGGCGCAGGAATATTGCATGAAAGGATCGAGCATGCGGCTGAACAGGTCATTACCGAGGTCGTAATGCTCCTTGCCGACGATCCACGCCCGTTTTTTGCTTTGCAGATTAAACAGCCGGGCGGAGGCGACACGTAATGTATCTTTCAGATTGCGGGGGAGCTGGTTTTCCAGACCGGCGCGTAAAACGCTGGAGAAAAACATATCCAGCCGTTCACACTCCCACCAGCCGTCCATATAACTTTCCCCCAGGCCTAACGATCCCTCCCGCAATACGCGTTTAAAAAAGTCGGGATGCTTAACCTGTGGATCGGATGGCGAAGATCCATTAATAGTGATGCCTGCGCGACCTAACAGTTCACTGACGATCCGGGACCAGTTATCGTCCGGAACGCTGACTTCTTCTATACACGATGAACTCATAGCTTCTCCATCACCTTACTGTGATCAGAACCTTCAAACAGCGTAGACGCTTTTTATGGTTTGTGAGAAATCTCACGGTATTTCCCCGTGAGGCTAGTATCCGACGTAGAACAGAGGAAGGGAGATAACCCTTGCCGAAATGCCTTCCATGGTAAAACGGGAGCGCTCCGGCTCCCGTTAACACTTAATATTTATCGTATTTAATCGAACCAAATTTAGTATAGGCCTCAAAATTTGGTGATTCAATAGAAAATTCTTAGCAACCTAATCACTGATATTTAACATAATTTCTGGCGCGATTATGCATGCGAGGTTTTCACCTCTGCGCGGTCATCCTGCTCACGTTGTGCCGCAGACTGCATATGGTATCCCAGAAGGGCCAGCGCAACCGTAACCAGCATGACGCTGGTGGTGGTCAGGAGCGGCGTGGCAATCAGCGCAGAGACCACCAGGCTTGCCAGGAAGCACAGACCCAGCTGCAGGGTATTCTGAAGCGCGGCCGCACGGCCTGTTGCCTGTGGGAACGGACGTAACGCCTGGGCTACGACGATAGGGTAAATCGCACCGTTCGCCACGGCCATCACGCAGAATGGAATCAGAATTTCTGCCAGACCTGCGCCCGGGATAAAGCCCACAGCCCAGGTGGCGATCACGCTCAGCGCGTAGAGTACCAGCAGCCAGGGCAGCATCTGCTGACCTTCCCATTTTTGCAGCGCCGCGCGGCAGCCATAGCCCCCGACCAGAAACGCGATGGTCTGCGGGACATAGCTCAGACCGATGGCGGCCGGGCTGTAACCCATATCGTGAAGAATGAACGGCGAACCGGTCAGCCACGCGAAGAAACTCGCCGAGCAGGCGGCATAAATCAGGACATTACCGCGGTACGCTTTGGTGCTCAGCAGAGAGGTGAAGGTCACCGGTGTCGTGTCAGCAGGCGTCTCTTTCTTATGTGCCGCTTTGAGTGTGAATGCCGGGATCATCAGGACCAGCGTGATGGCAAACAGCGTAGCGAAAATGGCCTGCCAGTCGAAATGCGCCAGGATCCAGCTCCCGAGCAGCGGGGCGAGGGCAGGCGAAAGCCCTACCAGCGGCATAATGGTGGCGAAAATGCGGTTTGTCCGGTTGGCCGGATAGTAGTCGGTGACCAGCGCCTGCCAGGTCACCGCGGCAGCACAGACGCCAACGGCCTGCACGAAGCGCAGTACCAGCAGCCAGGTTGCATCGCGTACCCATAACATTCCCAGACAGCCGACGGCAAAGATAGCCAGCCCCAGCAACAGCACCGGTTTACGGCCAAAGCGGTCAGAGAGAGGCCCCCAGAGCAGCTGCGCGAAGGCAAAGCCCGCGAGGAATAAGCTCAGGCTGGCGCTGATGGCTGCCGCCGGGGTCTGTAAATCTTCCTGCATTGCGGCGAAGGCGGGCAGGTACATATCAGTGGCTAAAAAGCCCAGCACGCTTAAACCACCGAGCCAGACTAAAAATCCTTTCCTGGGTTGCATTGTTTTTTTCTCCTGAGGGAGGCAGGTCTATGTTTGCGCAGAGTGTAGGGAGTGCAAAGCAGCTTGTGAAACGCTAATATTTGGCGAGTGCATTCAAAATTTTTGCAGGCAGAAAATGTGGTCAGATTATTCTCTTGAAGTGGTCGATGCTGTTGCGCGCAACGGCAGCTTTAGCGGTGCAGCGCAGGAGTTGCACCGCGTCCCCTCGGCAATCAGCTATACGGTGCGTCAGCTTGAGGAATGGCTGGCCGTTCCGCTGTTTGAACGGCGTCACCGTGATGTGGAATTAACGCCCGCCGGGGCATGGTTTTTGAAAGAAGGGCGTTCTGTTATCAAAAAAATGCAGATCACCCGCGAACAGTGTCAGCAGATCGCTAACGGCTGGCGAGGACATCTTTCGATTGCCGTGGATAACATCGTAAAACCAGAACGTACCCGGCAGATGATTGTCGATTTCTATCGCCATTTCTCGGATGTCGAATTGCGGGTATCCCAGGAAGTGTTTAACGGCGTCTGGGATGCGCTGGCAGATGGCAGGGCAGAGATGGCGATCGGTGCCACGCAGGCGATCCCGGTTGGGGGACGCTTTGCCTTTCGCGACATGGGCATGCTCAACTGGAAATGTGTGGTGGCAAGCGATCATCCGCTGGCTGACCTGGACGGGCCGCTCAGCGACGAAACGCTCCGTAACTGGCCCTCGCTGGTGCTGGAAGATACCTCGCGTTCGTTGCCCAAACGCATTACCTGGCTGCTGGATAACCAGCGACGGGTGGTTGCGCCGGACTGGGAATCCTCAGCAACATGCCTCAGCGCCGGGCTGTGCGTTGCCATGGTCCCTGGCCATTTTGCACGGCCCCGAATCGACACCGGTGAATGGGTTGAACTGACGCTGGAAAATCCTTTTCCGGATGCGGCCTGTTGCCTCACCTGGCAACAAAATGATGTGTCGCCCGCAATGGCCTGGCTTCTGGATTACCTGGGAGACAGTGAGACGCTTAACCGGGAATGGCTACGGGAGCCAGTATAACTGGCCCCGTAAAAGATTAACGACGATAGTCGCGGAACGGACCATCCGCAACGGAACGGCGTTCGATAAGACGCGGGTGAACTTCAATGGACTGAGACTCTTCACGCTTGTTGACGATCCTGTCCATCAGCATATTGAAGGCCGTTTCACCCAGCGAGTCTTTTGGCTGGTGGATGGTGGTCAGCGCCGGGGTAAAGAAGCGCGCATTGCGCACGTTGTCATACCCGATCACGGAAATGTCCTGCGGCACGCGCAGACCCAGTTCATCGGCGGCACAGAGAGCACCCATCGCCATAATGTCACCGCCACAGAAAACGGCTGTCGGGCGATGCGACTGGGAGACAATCTGCTGCATCGCGCGGTAACCGGATTCCGGTTCAAAGTCACCCTGCACGATCCAGTTTTCCGGCACGGTAATCAGCGCCTCTTCCATGGCTTTCATAAACCCGGCCAGACGTCCGGCACCGGTGTTGCGCTCCAGTGGACCCGGGATCACACCAATCTCGCGGTGACCGCGTTCAATCAGATAACGGCCTGCCATATAGCCGCCTTCAAACGCGTTATCGATGACGGAGTCGGTGAAGTCTGCACGCGCTTCGCCCCAGTCCATGACCACCATAGGAATATGGCGGTACTCTTCCAGCATGGAAAGCACGGACTCCGGATACTCTGAACACATTACCAGCAGGCCATCCACACGCTTTTGCGCCATCATGGAGAGATAAGCGCGCTGTTTTTCAATGCTGTTCCACGCGTTGCCCAGAATCAGGGTATAGCCTTTCTGGAAGCAGTTTTTCTCGACTGCTTCAATGATCTCGGCAAAATAGGCCGCTTCACTGCTGGTTGCCAGCAAACCAATGGATTTGGTGTGATTAACTTTGAGGCTGCGCGCCACCGCACTCGGTGAATAGTGTAATTCTTTGATTGCCGCCCAGACGGCGTTGCGCGTCTCTTCCGCCACAAAGCGGGTTTTGTTAATTACATGTGATACGGTTGTAGTGGAAACGTTTGCGCGTTTTGCTACGTCTTTAATTGTTGCCATTAAATGTCACTCCAGACCATATCCTAAACTCCTGAAAAACTTGAAGGTAAACGTTTGCCTTCTCTCACCCTTATCACGCAATCTTGAATTGCGGCACGCCGGGAAAACGACACAGGACGTCAGGAGGGGGTCAATGGCCGGTACGCTAATA
Organism: Enterobacter sp. R-25; assembly: GCF_049913205.1. Classification (NCBI taxonomy): domain Bacteria; kingdom Pseudomonadati; phylum Pseudomonadota; class Gammaproteobacteria; order Enterobacterales; family Enterobacteriaceae; genus Enterobacter; species Enterobacter sp. R-25. The sequence goes on from NZ_CP183982.1 coordinate 2,020,933, forward strand.
AATTTAGCGTGGAATTTTGTCCTATCTTGATGAAAAGGGGAAGAGCTAAAGTGGTTATCAGTTTAAATCCAGGAAGATTTTTGAACTAAACTGTGTAAAAATGAGCAGGCTCACTTTTCGTGGGGAGATTAAAAGGAGAAAAATTGATGAGCTACGATCTGAAGTTTTCGCTGGTGACCACCGTTATTGTACTGGCTCTGATTGTTGCGGCGGGTCTGACGGCTGCATTGCACTGATTTACACGGAGGGAGAGCTCTCTCCCTCTCAGTTTTCCTGATTGTTACGCCTGCGGCAAAAATCTTTTGCCAATTTGTTAACTTCTCATTTTTTGTGATTGATGTCATGCTTTCGGCTTCTTTGTTCTGTGTCACGACATGACACGGCATCCGGAGTTGACGCATGAAAATCAATTTTCCCCTGCTTGCCCTGGCGATTGGCGCTTTTGGGATTGGCACCACTGAATTCTCCCCGATGGGGTTACTGCCTGTTATCGCCCGGGGCGTGGATGTTTCTATCCCGGCGGCCGGGATGCTCATCAGCGCCTACGCCATTGGCGTGATGGTGGGGGCACCGCTCATGACGCTTCTGCTTTCACACCGCGCGCGCCGCAATGCGCTGATTTTCCTGATGGCGATATTTACGCTGGGCAACGTGCTCTCCGCCATTGCTCCGGATTACACCACCCTGATGTTGTCCCGCATTCTGACCAGTCTTAACCACGGCGCGTTCTTTGGGCTGGGATCGGTTGTGGCTGCAAGCGTGGTGCCAAAACACAAGCAGGCGAGTGCCGTGGCAACCATGTTTATGGGTCTGACGATTGCCAACATTGGCGGTGTACCTGCCGCAACCTGGCTGGGTGAGGCGATCGGCTGGCGCATGTCGTTCCTGGCGACGGCCGTGCTGGGTGTTATCGCCATGGTGGCGTTGTACTTCTCCTTGCCGAAAGGCAGCGCTGGTGAACGTCCTGACGTCCGCAAAGAGCTGTCGGTACTGATGCGCCCGCAGGTGCTCTCCGCACTGTTGACCACCGTACTGGGGGCGGGCGCCATGTTTACCCTGTACACCTATATTTCACCGGTGTTGCACGATATCACCCACGCGACGCCTCTCTTTGTGACCGCGATGCTGGTGCTGATTGGTGTCGGGTTCTCTATAGGCAACTATCTCGGCGGGAAATTCGCCGATCGTTCCGTGAGCGGGACGCTGAAAGGCTTTTTAACGCTGCTGATTGTCATCATGATCGCCATTCCGTGGCTGGCGCGTAATGAAGTCGGGGCGGCGATGGCGATGGTTGTCTGGGGGGCTGCGACCTTTGCCGTGGTTCCGCCGCTGCAGATGCGCGTGATGCGCGTTGCCCATGAGGCACCGGGTCTCTCGTCGTCGGTCAATATTGGCGCGTTTAACCTTGGCAATGCGCTCGGTGCCGCTGCCGGTGGTGCCGTCATTTCTGGTGGCCTGGGATACAGCTTTGTGCCGGTGATGGGGGCGATAATTGCCGCGCTCGGCCTGCTGTTAGTAATGATGTCTGGCCGTAAACAGCCGGAAGCAGCGTGCGCTGCTGAATAATGAAAAAACGCAGAAGGGCAACCCCTTCTGCGTGTCTCTTACGCGGCGAAGTTCTTCGCCACAAACGCCCAGTTAATCAGTGCCCAGAAGTGCTCCAGGTAGTTCGGACGCGCGTTACGGTAATCAATGTAATAAGCGTGTTCCCAGACGTCCACGGTCATCAGCGGCGTCGCGCTGGTGGTCAGTGGCGTACCCGCGTTTGAGGTGGAAACGATAGCCAGTTTGCCATCCGCGTCTTTCACCAGCCACGTCCAGCCAGAACCGAAGTTCTTGACTGCAGCATCCGTAAACTTCGCTTTAAAATCAGCAAAGCTGCCAAATGCCGCGTTAATCGCGCCAGCCAGTTCACCCGTAGGTTCGCCGCCTGCATTCGGTGCCAGGCAGTGCCAGTAGAAGGTGTGGTTCCACACCTGAGCGGCATTGTTAAAGACACCGCCCTCTGAACTGCGGACGATCTCTTCCAGCGTTTTGCCTTCAAAATCGGTGCCCTTGATCAGGTTGTTCAGATTGGTGACGTACGTCTGGTGATGTTTGCCGTAGTGATACTCCAGGGTTTCCGCAGAAATGTGCGGGGCCAGGGCGTCTTTTGCATATGGTAGTGCAGGTAATTCGAACGACATTGCTTCTCTCCTTATTGTTTTTTATGTTGCCAATAACCACGCAGACAACAGGGACAGAATAGCAAATTGAAAGGGTATGCAAAAGAGGAACTTACCCTGCCACGGCTGTGGCAGGGCAGGGGTTAGCGAATGGTTTTTGGCGTCATCACGCGGCGTGCGCCGACATAGTGACGTACCCAGTAGTCTTCACTGAGAGAGGTTATCTGGATGTCCTGGCCGCTACGTGGGGACTGGATAAATTTCCCGTTGCCTACATATACGCCAACGTGGTCAGCCGTGCCGCGCCCCTGAGTGCGGAAGAAGACGAGATCGCCATTCTCCAGTTCACCGCGGTTGACCGGTGACGCGTCGCGCAGGTGATACATCTCATTGGCGGTACGTGGAATTCGGAACTTCACCAGATCTTTGTAGGCGTAATAGACGAGGCCGCTGCAGTCGAAACCGGTACGCGGTGAGCTGCCGCCCCAGCGATAGGGTTTGCCGATCTGCCCCATCAGTTTATTCAACGCCGTTTTTTGCGCTTTCTGCACGCGAACCTTATGCACTTCCGCTATTTTCGTGACCTTCGTGCATTTCGCTTTATGACCTTTGCGGGGGATGCATTTTTCCGTCACGAGATTAGCTGCAGTTTGCGAGGCTTTGCTTTTGGTTGCGTGGGCAGTGCGGGAAGGTTTTGTTTTCGTCTTGCTGGAGGCGGTCTTTTTAGTCTGGGTGGTGGTCTTTTTCTTGTCGTTCTTGCTGGTGGTTTTTTTCTTACGGTCTGTGGTTTTGGCCAGATGCGTTTTTTGTACAGCAGAGTGCCGCGCCTGTTGAGAGGCGTTCGCCACTGGCGTGAAAGTGAGTGTTGTAAACAGTAAAGCACAGAGCGTGATCGAGATTTTATTTATCCGCGCCACTGGGCAGTCCCCTGATAAATGCAGGTCATCAATAATACCCGCGAATGATTTACAAAGCCCGTCGATTCTAATCTATAAAAACCCGATAAGTTAATAGCATTTTTCAATCTACAATCCTGTTTCGTTAGCAAGTGCAAAAAAATTCATCAATCTGTCGCACTATTGTTCACTCCCTAAACAAAACCCTGAGTGCCGCAGGGTTAAACACCATTTGCAATGCAACTTTTCATCACTCGCGGTAAAATAAGAAAGACGTGACAAAAATGTTATTTTCCGATGGCAGTCTGAACCGCTACAATGACAGACGAATGCCGTAACAGAAGTTAAAGGAAGCAAGACATGAGCACCACTATTGAAAAAATCCAGCGCCAGATCGCTGAAAACCCGATTCTGCTGTATATGAAAGGTTCTCCGAAGCTGCCAAGCTGTGGCTTCTCCGCGCAAGCGGTTCAGGCGCTGTCTGCCTGTGGTGAGCGTTTTGCTTACGTTGATATCCTGCAGAACCCGGACATCCGCGCTGAGCTGCCTAAATACGCTAACTGGCCGACGTTCCCACAGCTGTGGGTAGACGGTGAGCTGGTCGGCGGTTGCGATATCCTGATCGAAATGTATCAGCGCGGCGAACTGCAGCAGCTGATCAAAGAAACGGCTGCGAAGTACAAAACGGAAGAGCCAGACGCGGAGTAAGTTATCTGCGAAGACAAAAAAGCGACCTCATGAGGTCGCTTTTTTTTATTCTTCACTGTCACCCATCGGCAGTGGCCAGCCGCCCAGACGCTTCCAGCGGTTCACAATTTCGCAAAACAGCTCCGCCGTCCGCTCGGTGTCATAAAGTGCGGAATGCGCCTGCGTACCGTCAAACTCAATGCCTGCCGTAATACAGGCCTTTGATAATACCGTTTGTCCCAACGCCAGACCGCTCAGTGCCGCGGTATCGAAGGTCACAAACGGGTGGAAAGGGTTACGCTTGAGCGACGCGCGCTCGGCGGCGGCCATGGTAAAGGTGTGATCGAACGTGGCGTTATGCGCCACCATAATGGCGCGGCTGCAGTTGCTCTCTTTCATGCCTTTACGCACCATTTTAAAAATGGCGTGCAGCGCGTCGTATTCACTTACCGCACCACGCAGCGGGTTATGCGGATCGATGCCGTTAAAGGCCAGCGCTTCGGGCTGTAAGTTGGCCCCTTCAAAGGGTTCAACGTGGAAATGCAGCGTGGTGTCCGGTGTAAGCCATCCCTGTTCATCCATCTTCAGCGTGATGGCGGCAATTTCAAGCAGCGCATCGGTTTTAGCGTTAAATCCGGCTGTTTCAACATCGATCACAACAGGATAAAAACCACGAAAACGGTCGCACAGACCGCTAAATTGAGCGTTATCGGACATCAGGGTCTCTTACATGGGGAAAAAAGCAGTGCGCATTATGGCAAATTTTGGATGGGGATGCAGTAAAAGTACGGGCGCATGTTGCGCCCTGCGGGATCAGTTGCCCAGACCGCGACCAGCGTCTTTGGCTTCAATCAGTTCGATTTTGTAGCCGTCCGGATCTTCAACAAACGCGATCACGGTGGTGCCGCCTTTGACCGGGCCAGCTTCGCGCGTCACGTTACCGCCGTTGCTGCGAATACGTTCACAGGCTTCGGCTGCGTTGTCCACTTCCAGCGCGATATGACCATAAGCGGTGCCCAGCTCATAGCTGTCCACGCCCCAGTTGTAGGTCAATTCGATGACCGCTTCGTCCGTTTCCGGGCCGTAACCCACAAACGCCAGCGAGTATTTATATTCCGGGTTTTCGCTGGTGCGCAGCAGTTTCATACCCAGTACGTTAGTGTAGAAATCGACAGAACGTTGCAGATCGCCAACGCGCAGCATGGTGTGAAGTAGGCGCATAATTTCCTCATTAACCAATGGAATAGAATATCTATTTGAACAGAAACGATGTTTTAGTATAGCGGCGAAAGGTCGCCGCTATCAATGAGCAATGAAGAGATTACAGGGTAGGGTAGTCGGTATAACCTTCAGCGCCGCCGCCGTAGAAGCTTTCCGGACGCTGAGGGTTCAGCGCGGCTTTCTGCTGCAGACGGGCGACCAGATCAGGGTTAGCGATAAAATCGCGACCGAATGCAACGGCGTCGATCAAACCTTTGCTAATCAGATCTTCAGCTTTCTCAGGGGTATATGCCCCTGCACCGATGATCACACCGTGGAAGCGTTCGCGTACTTTCTGACGGAAGGCTTCAGTGTAAGGCTGACCACCGGCCCAGTCTGGCTCGGACATATGCAGATACGCGATACCCCGTTTTGCCAGCTCTTCAATCAGGTAAAGGGCATCCGCTTCTTCGTCCGGGCCGTTATCAACGTTCTGGAAAGAACCAATCGGGGAAACGCGGATACCAATACGATCCGGGCTCCACTCCTGACATACGGCATCCACCACTTCCAGCACCAGGCGCGCACGGTTTTCAACGCTGCCGCCGTACTGGTCGGTACGATGGTTAGAGGACGGTGACAGGAACTGGTGCAGCAGATAACCATGCGCGGAGTGCAGTTCAACCAGGTCGAAACCGGCTTCACGCGCATTCGCCACGGCCTGGCGGAAATCGTTAACAATCCCCGGGATCTCGTCCAGTTCAAGAGCGCGCGGCATAGACGTATCAACGCGGATCGCATTGCCGTTTTCATCACGCAGCGAGGTGCGGGTGTTCGCGCTCAGGGCAGAGGCGGAAACCGGTGCCTGACCGCCAGGCTGGATGCTGCTGTGAGAGATACGACCGGTATGCCACAGCTGGACCGCAATACGACCCTCTTCAGCGTGAACGCCAGCCGTGATTTTTTTCCACGCGGCAATCTGTTCCGGGCTGTGCAGACCTGGTGCGCCAGCGTAACCCTTAGCCTGAGCAGAAATCTGAGTGGCCTCGGTGATGATCAGGCCAGAGCTTGCGCGCTGACGGTAATATTCACCCATCAACGGGGTAGGGATATCACCCGGCTCAATGCTGCGCAGACGGGTAAGCGGGGCCATGAACACACGGTTTGGCGCGGTAACGGCACCCACTTTCAAGGGGGTAAATAATTTTTCAGCGGACATAAAGGCTCCTGAGTAGACCAGTCGTCTAGTGATTACGTAAATAAAAACGCCTGCTATACGCGAGGCGTAGTAATGCTGCTTTTTACATGTGCCAGTGCGCTTTCAAGCGGCACCGCACTGCGTGAAATCTTGGCCTGCAGGTTCGCGCCTAACCAGAGGGCGTATAAAACCTGCGCCTGGGTTAAAGGTTCGCCGGGAAAAGTCAGCGTTTTTTCATCGCGGCCTTTCTCCAGCGCCTGTGCCATGAGGGCGATAACCCCGCGGGCCCCTTTATCCATTGCTGTGCGCATATCTTCTGAAAGATCGCACACTTCGGCAGAAAGTTTTACCGTCAGGCAACCGCTGATGATGCCCTGCTGACAGAACTGGTTCAGCGTTTCCTGATAGAAGTGCAGAACACGATCGCGATAATTACCTTCGCCCGTGGCGAAGTGCGCTGCCAGGCGCTGATGGTAGCTGGCATAGTGCCGCTCCAGCATTGCCACGCCAAACGCCTCTTTGGACCGGAAGTAGTGATAAAACGACCCCTTCGGTACCTCAGCGGTTTTTAATAACTCGCTCAACCCCATACCGGTAAACCCGCGATGCATGCAAAGTCGCTCGCCGGTCGCCAGTAAATGTTCTCGGGTATCGTGTTCTGTATTTCTGCTCATGGCCGCACTCTAATAGACCGTTCGGTCTATTGCAAGCGTGTTCAGTGGCGACATGCGTTCAGAATATCCAGCTGTTGTTGATAAACCTTTGATTTAATGTCCATCATACCCAATACGGTAGAGAACAAATTGTCCTGCGAAACCGCATTTTTTGCTGCATGGTCACGTAAACACTGCGCGTTGACGCCGAAATTTTTCGCATAGTCTGGTGATAACCAGAACATAAACGGAATGTGCGTTTGTTGCTCTGGGGCCAGCAGATACGGCGTGCCGTGCAGATAAATCCCGCTTTCGCCCAGCGACTCCCCGTGATCCGAAAGGTAAATCAGGGCGGTATTCATGCTCGCCTGACGCGCTTTTAGGGCATCGATGGTTTTACTGACCATGCTGTCGGTATACAGGATGGTGTTGTCATAGGTATTCATCAGCGCCTGGTGATCGCAATCCTGAATTTCATTGGTATCGCAGGTTGGCGTAAATTTGCGGAAATTATCCGGATAACGGCGATAGTATGCCGGGCCGTGGCTGCCCATCAGGTGGATGACCAGTACGGAGTCCTGCTTCAGGCCATCCAGGACATTATCCAGACGGGTGAAGTTCACATCGTCAATGCAGGAGTTGTCTTTGCAGAACTGATCGAGTTTCCACTGGGTCATGTCGGTATGGGGAACACGATCGCAGGCACCTTTACAACCGCCATCATTGTCACGCCACAGCATATTGATCCCCGCATGGGCGAGCACGTCCAGCAACCCTTCCTGGTGATGGGCCAGATCGGCATCGTATTTACTGCGCGTCATACCGGAGAACATGCAGGGCACGGAGACGGCCGTTTCGGTGCCGCAGGAGGAGGCCTGCGGGAAGTTAATCACATCCTGCTTTTTCAGCTCGGGGTTTGTTTCACGCCCGTAGCCATTCAACGAGTAGTTCGCGGCGCGTGACGCTTCGCCGATGACCAGCACCAGCACGGTTTTCTTTTGTTGGCCTGCAATCAGCGGCCCTTTATGGGCATCTTCACCGATGCGGACCAGCGTTTGATCGCCTGCAAACCAGCGCATTTTGCTGTATTTGACCATCGCGCTGACATAGTTTGCGGGGGTCACCATTTTGACGATGCTTTTGTTATTGCGAAACAGCGACGCGTAGTCTTTATAAAACAGGGCGGCGATGAGGATGATAACCAGCAGGGCGCCGAGCATTGCGGCAAAACGGGTCAGCAGGGCGTACCACCATTTCCCGGTGCGAATGCGGGTCATGGCCAGCACCACGGACGGAACAAGACCGGCAACGACAATCCACAGGATCATCTGCGGCGTCACCAGGGCAGTGGCTTCCTGAGAGTTGGTTTCGAACACGTTAACAATCATGTTCTGATCGATAACCGCGCCGTAGGTATACATAAAGTAGGTCGCGGCGGCGCATCCGACGGTCAAGACAATCAGCAGCGGCTTACGGATAAACGGGATATTAAGCAGACTAAAAACAATGACCCAGCCGCAAAACAGCACCAGTGGAACGGACGCGGCAAAGAGGACGTCATGGATATGCGCGGGCGCGATAATTGCCCAGCTACGCTGAATAAACAGCGCGTTTAATACGGTAAAGAAAAGTGCACAGCCCAGAGTAAATTTTATATCGTTACATTGTAACTTTTTGATTGGCCACATCGATCAGAAAACCTGCAATTTTAATGATGGGGCGAGTATAGAGAACGAAGATTAGTGAAACCTTAATGCCACAAAACTGTGGTAAAGCCCTTGCACGCGGGACGTTTAGCGTCTTCACTGTAGGTGATAGTCGTTATCGGGAGGTGAGTGTGGCAGAGCAACTGGAGTTTTTCCCCATCCAGAGCCCGTGCCGGGGTATTTGTCAGGTGGATGAACGCGGATATTGCCGTGGCTGCATGCGCACGCGCGATGAGCGTTTTAACTGGCAACACTTCAGCGACACGCAGAAACAGGAGGTGCTCCGTCTCTGTCGACAGCGACTTCTGCGCAAAATACGCGCAAACAAAGCCGGTGACACCGAAGAACCCCAGCAACCTTCACTGTTTTAACACGGTAATTGCGTATACTCATGACATCACGTCCTTGAGGAAAATGTTATGGTTCAGCGAATTACCCTTGCCCCCCAGGGGCCAGAATTCTCCCGCTTTGTGATGGGCTACTGGCGCCTTATGGACTGGAATATGTCCCCCCTCCAGCTGGCAAGCTTTATTGAAGAGCATCTCGACTTAGGGATCACCACGGTCGATCACGCTGATATTTACGGTGGCTATCAGTGTGAAGCCGCGTTCGGCGAGGCACTCAAGTTGGTTCCTGCGTTACGCGAACGCATGGAGATCGTCACCAAATGCGGGATTGCCACGACGGCAAAACCGGAACATGCTCTCGGCCATTACATTACCGACAGCGCGCACATCATTAAGAGCGCCGAACAGTCGCTGGTTAACCTGGCGACCGATCATATCGATCTGCTACTGATCCACCGCCCCGATCCGTTGATGGATGCCGATGAGGTGGCCGAAGCGTTTCTGAATCTGCATCAAAGCGGCAAAGTGCGTCATTTCGGCGTATCAAACTTTACCCCTGCACAGTTTGCGCTGCTGCAGTCTCGTCTGCCGTTTACCCTGGCCACCAACCAGGTTGAAATTTCTCCGGTTCATCAGCCGCTGCTGCTGGATGGCACGCTCGATCAGCTCCAGCAGTTGCGTATCCGTCCGATGGCGTGGTCGTGTCTGGGCGGCGGACGTCTGTTTAATGATGATGAATTCCAGCCGCTGCGCACTGAGCTTGAGACCATTGCCCGCGAACTGAATGCCGGGAGCATCGAACAGGTGGTGTACGCGTGGATCCTGCGTCTGCCGTCAAAACCACTGCCAATCATTGGCTCGGGCAAAATTGAACGCGTACGCGCCGCCATTGCCGCGGAAGAGTTGCAGATGACCCGTCAGCAGTGGTTCCGCATCCGCAAAGCGGCGCTGGGTTACGACGTCCCGTAACCGGTAAAACGTGACTTTCCGGTGAAATCTTTGCCCCTGGTATAAACTTAAGGGGCAAAAAACAACCCGTGGAGGTCATATGAAGCGTTTTACTCTGGCTCTCGTCACGCTGGTGGTCTGTGCAGGTGCGCAGGCGGCCAGTGATGAAGTGGAAATGAATCTCGTCACCTCTCAGGGTGTAGGTCAGTCCATCGGCACGGTGAAAATCACTGAAACCGACAAGGGACTGGAATTCGCGCCCAATCTCAAAGCCCTTCCTCCTGGCGAACATGGTTTCCATGTCCATGCTAACGGTAGCTGTCAGCCCGCATTAAAAGAGGGTAAAGCCTCGGCTGCGGAGGCGGCAGGCGGCCACCTCGACCCACAACATACCGGTAAGCATGAAGGTCCTGACGGTATGGGACATCTGGGCGATTTGCCGGTGCTGGTGGTGAATAACGACGGAAAAGCCACGGATCCCGTCGTCGCGCCGCGGCTGAAAAAGCTGGATGAAGTGAAAGGCAAGGCGCTGATGATCCATGTCGGCGGCGACAATATGTCCGATCAGCCAAAACCGCTTGGCGGTGGCGGGGCTCGCTATGCCTGCGGGGTGATGTGATCCCCAATTGTACCCGGAGCCGGTGCCTGTTCCAGCTGCGACAGCGAGCAGTGCAGGCGCCAGATTATCGAGGCTAAATCTCGTGCTGCAGGCGAGTGGTGGTACGCAAGGGTATCGCAAATTCGCTGAAGTTCAGCAAGCGTGGTTTCCAGTGGACGCTGCTGGACACCGCGTTCGCTCATGACATCGCGTAGCAGGGTGATGCAGACATCACGAACCTGCGACAGCGGGTCGGAACGTGTTTCCCATGCCCTAAGTTGCCAGACCACGTGAGAGCAGTTCAACAGCACCACGCCCCAGCGCAACAGCCAGCGGCGCGAAAGGGAGTCCTGGCTGTTATTGAGCTGGCTGACATAGTGATAGACCAGCGATTCATACTCACTTTCACGTAAATGCGGTTTCCGACTCAACTGGTCGACAAAACCTCTGCGTAACTCGCGGATATGCCGGCGACTCTTGCGCGCATCTGAACCCGGACGTAACACCGCAAATGCCAGCCACGCCAGCCCAACGCCAAGGATCTTCGCCAGATTGTCATTGAGAAAATCGGCGTAGTCATAAACCGGCGGGTTAGTGACGGAGATAAACGAGCCCATAAACACAATCAGCTGTCCCCACAGCCCCGCGAGTTTGGGCATTTGCAGCTTTAGCAGCTGCATGGTGGTTAACAGCGGGAACAGGAACAGAAGGAACTGCCACAGGTCGCTTATCTGCACCATCAACCCAAACTTCACGGCAAAACTAAACAGCGAGAGCAGCACCAGGGTGCGCAGTAGCAGCGTGAGGGAGTTGAACGGTGACGCGGCGACGGAGTACAGCACGCAGCTGATAGCAGCAAGCGTCAGGGCCGCAGGGCCTGACTCCCACTGGGTGGTGATACTCCACGCGCCAACCAGCGTGAGCGCGCAAAAGGTACGAAAACCACTCCACAGTGCCTCCATCGAGTCTGTGTGTCGTGCCAGCGCCGGGCTACCGGGGACAGCGAACTCGGTGACCGGGGTGGCATTTTCCACGGCGTTAATCCAGCGGCTGCTGCGCAGATACAACCGGCAAAAATAGTTGAGACGCTGCCAGAAGGCGCGGTGACGGTAATCGTACTCATCAACTGGCGCGAGCGGGGCGATAATCTTCGCGACGGTGTAGATGTCGGCATCCGGGCGTGCAAGCGCCGCGAGCAGCGTTTCAATCACGGCGCGCGTATGTGCAGGGGGCGTGGGCCAGTTGAGCAGCATCCGGCGCAGGCTGGAGATTGAACTGGTCATACGCAACTGCTGATGCAACAGATAGTTAAGCAGGGTGTTCTGACGACGAAAGCGATAGTGGCTCCAGAAGGCCTGAATGCGTAACAGATTCATGGTCAGGATCTGGCCGATCACCTTTTCGTGCGCGAGACGGATGTCGTCGTTGGTATCCGGTTGCCAGAGCAGGCTTGCGTGCTCCAGTAAACGGGTATGCATGGTCTTCAGGGCGGTAATAAGCGCGGTGCCATCGGAGGTGCTCGGCAGTATCATCATCATGAAACCGCCGCTCAGAATACCGACAATCACTTCGCAGACGCGCGCCTGAGCGATGTCCCACAGCTCGGTGGTATCGAGCACATTCACCACCGGAAAGGCGATAATGGCGGCGGTATAGCCGGCCAGCTGGAAGGCATAGGCAACGTTATTCGTAAAGTGCGCGCAGGCCCAGGTACAAAAGCCCAGCCATATCGCCATGCTCAACAAAAAAAGCCACGGATCGTTCAGCGTATGACCTGCAATGATTAACGCTGCGGTGGCACCCAACAGGCTGCCGGCAATACGTCCAAGACTTTTGCTGATCACCCCGCCGACGGTGGGGAAACTCACCACCGCGGCAGAGGTCATTGCCCAGTAGGGCTGATCAAGGTTGAGGTAATAGGCGACAGTCAGCGCCAGACACATCGCAATGCCATTACGCAGCGCATAGCGCCACTGCGGACGTGTCGCTTTCATCCACGGCGTATTTCGCCAGGAGAAGGCCTGCAGGTTCATCAACGGGTCCCGATGGCGACGGTGCAGGTTGTGCCGGAGACCAGCGTTATGGCCTGCGGTAAATGGTCAAACTCCACACGAACCGGTACGCGCTGGGCCAGACGCACCCACGGCACGTTCGGTTTAATGTCCGGTACCAGGCCTGAATCCATTTCAACACTCTGATCGTAAATGGCGCGGCCAATGCTGGAGACGTGACCCTGTAACCGCTGCGAGCCGCTGTAAAGCGTAATGGTAGCGGGAGACCCTTCGCGAATATGGCGAAGCTTGGTCTCTTCAAAATAACCCACCACATAGAACGAGTGGCTGTCGACAAGGGCGAAAACGGGTTGCCCGGCGGTGGCATAATTCCCCACGCGGGCTGACAGGTTAGTGATCCATCCATCGACAGGCGCGGTAATAACGGTTTGTGTCAGCTCCCACTGCGCCTGTTTGAGCGTAGCCTCCGCGACGTTCACGCTCGCCTGCATGGCCTTAACGTTGATATTGGCGGTATCTAAATCTTCTGCGGAAATGTAGTTGCGCGACAAATGCCGGCGGCGATTGGCTTCGTTATTGGCTTTTGCTAAATCAGACTGGGCCTTCGCCAGCTGTGCCTGGGCGTTAAGGATCGCAATATGATAGGGGGTGTCGTCGATACGGAATAACACGTCACCCTTTTTAACGTACTGGTTATCTTTCACAACAAGCGTCGTAATGCTGCCCGAAACCTGTGGGGTAATGCTGACCTGCTCAGCCCGCACTTTGCCGTCACGTGTCCAGGGTGACTGCATATAAAAATTCCAGAGCCACCACCCGGCAACCAGGGCCAGGGCAAGAACAATCAGCGTGGAAAAGTACTTCAGCGTTTTCAGGGGCATATTCACCACATAATCAAGACAGCTAGGCCCAGGCATACGGAAAGGGCAAACAGGGAGAGATCCATTAACATGGGGTGCCAAATCTCGCCGGAGTACATCCAGTCGCGAAGCAGGCGATGGGCTATGAGCCAAATCATAAAGCCGACCAGGACGGCCTTAAACAAGGGCGGAAAGTAGACTGACGCACCGAAAATCAGGTCCTGAAGGGGGAGTCCCACGGAGCTTTGAAAAAACGTCACGGGCAGAGATCCTTTGCAGTGAACAAAATGCCGCGAGGGCGAGTCTTAATCTGATGGAACATCACAATTCAGTGTAAGTCATCCTTTTAAGTTCGATGAATGCAGTATTGCATTTGTTTTGCCAATACAAATGCTGCACACTATTCTAAAATCAGTATAATAACTTAGCAAGCTAATTATAAGGAGATGAAATTGGAATCGCCATTAGGTTCTGATCTGGCAAGGTTGGTACGCGTCTGGCGTGCTCTGATTGACCATCGCCTGAAACCTCTGGAATTGACACAGACGCACTGGGTCACGCTGCATAACATTCATCAGCTGCCACCCGACCAGTCACAAATTCAACTGGCAAAAGCGATCGGCATTGAGCAACCGTCACTGGTACGTACGCTTGACCAACTGGAAGAGAAAGGACTCATCTCCCGGCAAACCTGCGCCAGCGATCGTCGCGCTAAGCGGATTAAGCTCACTGAGAAAGCGGCCCCTATCATTACTGAAATGGAAGCCGTTATCACCAAAACGCGCGGCGAAATCCTTTCCGGGGTTTCACCCGCAGAGCTTGAACTGCTCATCAGCCTCATTGGGCGCCTTGAGCAGAACATCCATGAGCTGCAGTCACGCGACTGACACCATCACAAGGCCTTGCAGCAGCAAGGCCTTTTTTACCTCGACACAACGACGCGGTTACGCCCGGTCTCTTTCGCTTCATACATCGCCTTGTCAGCATTCTCCACGCACGCTTCAGCGGTCGTCGTCGGAGAGGTGGCGGTAAACACCCCCATGCTAATCGTGATGGATTCAGGTAACTGACCCCCGCTGCTGACCTTATCAAAACTGCTCAGCTTTAGCCGTATGCGTTCAGCCACCTGGTACGCCGACTCCGATGAAGTATTGGTCAGCATCAGGACAAATTCTTCCCCGCCAATACGTGCCGCGATGTCCTGTGGGCGGACGGAATCCATCAGCAGGTTGGCAACAAACTGCAATACTTTGTCTCCCTGCAGATGGCCGTAGCAGTCGTTGATGCGCTTAAAACGGTCGAGATCGCTGACGATAACCGACACAGGGTGGTTGGCTTTGCTGATGCTGAGTGCCTGATTTAAGGCGTCGTAAAAATAACTGCGGTTGTAGAGGCGCGTCAGCGGGTCGCGGATCGAGTTCTGATAAGACTGCTGATACTTTATGTGCGAGTCGCGATACAGGTTAAAGACGTCGTACAGCAGGACAAAAATAATCATCAGCGTCGCCACGGTTTCGAATAAGCGAGCGTGATACCAGGACGTGTCCTCAGCATGCCCGCCGGCTAACAGTAATGAGAGCGTCAGGACATAACAAACACATAAGAAATTACCGCCAACCCAAAAAAGATTCCGCACCCGGGTAATCGTCATTAACGTTGCTAATGCCACAACCCAGAGAAGAATCAAAAAGATATTTATGACCTGGCTCCAGAGAACCATAAATTGCCGGGTTTCATTATCCACCAGATCCAGCGTTATCAGTGCCGAGTGGCTGGAGCAGAACCAGGCCAGGGCGACCATAGAAACCGTAAACAGCATTGTACCGATAACCACGGCAATATGCGCGGGGCGTGAAAGGGGATAATCCCGAATAGAATAGAGCAAGGCTGAGACTATTATCAGCACCGCCATAAGAATATGACGGAACATAAAGAAGATCATGGCGTCGTTATAGTCGACAACATTGAACTGATAGAGATCCAGCCATGACGGGAAGCTGGACAGGGTACCGGCCATCAGCATCGTCGACCCGGCGAAGGCCGAGGCGAGGGCGATAAGGTACAACCGCCGTCTGTCGCACCAGTATTTCATGACCATGAAGCAGGCAATAAACAGGTGGAATACCAGCAAAAATATGGTAAGTGTCGGGAATAGCAGCGGTGAGAATGAAGGGACTAATTCAACCAGTTTTACAAAGAGACCTTGTAATATTCCAACGACGACGATGCATCCAAAACAGAATGTAATATAAGGGTTCTTAAAATATCGTTGTAGTGCAAGCATAGGGATTTGACGGAATAATAAAATTAAAAAATGTAAAGTAAGAAAGAGAGTAACAGGCGTGGAGAGTAAATACTTTGCGCAGGAACAAGATATACCGCGCTTAATGATTCATGGCGGGAATGTTTTTTGTAAATATATTGCTGATAATTATATTTTATGTAAATAGATTTGTTTACGGGCTTTGTTAAATGGCTTTGCTAAATGGATTTGTTAAATGGATGTGGTCTGATGACCACATCCATTTTGAATTAGCGTGGAGAAACGGTGACCTGGCTTCCGTTGCTCGCCAGAACAACGCGCTGGCCGGCAGAGAAACGGGTATTACCTTGTTTCTGTACTACCATGATGGTGCTGCCGTCATCTTTACGGATTTCCAGTTCTACGCCCTGGCTTTTGTTCATTGCACCCTGAACGCCCTGGCCTGCAACACCACCCGCAACGGCACCTGCTGCCGTGGCCAGCGAACGACCCGTGCCACCGCCTACGGTATTACCGAGGAAGCCACCCAGCACAGCACCGCCGATGGCACCCATCACGTTGCTGTCATCGCCACCCTGAATTTGTACAGGGCGTGCGTTAACAACGGTACCGTAAGTGACGCTCTGAACCTGTTTGGCTTCAGAAGCGCTGTACACGTCGCCAGAAAGTGAACTGTCATTCACACAGCCTGCAAGGGTTAAACCGATCAGCGAAACGCCCAGTACACGTAAAATCATTTGAATCTCCTGTTCACCAAAAACGCCCGATGGCGGGCATCCGTTATGGCTAAATTATATGGCATAAGGGGTCATAGTTCATATCTTTGCACTAACAATAAGAAAATTGTACTTGAATTTAACTTAACGAGACATAAACGGGCACCCGGCAGGTTACCTGTCTGAGATTGTTAAAAAATATTATCGCCGGATAGCAAAGCGGCGCTGTTTATGGTTGAGTGGAGAGCATTAGCCCACGCAACGTAAGGAAAGCGCATGAAATCGGGTCGCTACATTGGTGTGATGTCGGGTACCAGTCTGGATGGCGTAGACGTCGTTCTGGCCGCTATTGATGAAAACATGGTGGCACAGCAGGCGAGCCTGACCTGGCCTATCCCCCTGGCGCTGAAAGAGGACATTCTCAGTGTCTGTCAGGGGCAGCAACTGACGCTTTCTCAGCTTGGTCAGCTTGATGTGCGGCTGGGGGCGCTGTTTGCCGATGCGGTACTGGCCCTGATGCATAAAGAAAAGCTTCGCCCGCAGGATGTCGTCGCTATCGGCTGTCACGGACAAACGGTCTGGCATGAGCCGGTCGGCGATGCACCGCATACCCTGCAAATTGGCGACAACAACCAGATTGTGGCGAAGACGGGCGTGACCGTAGTCGGTGATTTTCGGCGTCGCGATATTGCGCTTGGCGGGCAGGGCGCGCCGCTGGTGCCCGCTTTTCATCAGGCATTGTTGACCCATCCGACAGAGCGCCGAATGGTGCTGAACATTGGCGGTATCGCCAACCTGTCTCTGCTTATCCCGGATCAACCCGTACGCGGCTATGACACCGGCCCGGGTAACATGCTGATGGATGCCTGGATCTGGCGTCAGCGTGGTCAGGCGTATGATAAAGACGCGCAATGGGCCAGCGAAGGCAAAGTGATCATCCCGCTGTTGCAGTCCATGCTAAGCGATCCGTACTTCGCTTTACCGGCGCCCAAAAGCACGGGGCGCGAATATTTCAATTATGGCTGGCTCGAACGTCAGCTGGCGCAGTTCCCGGCACTTGCACCGCAGGATGTCCAGGCGACGCTCGCCGAGTTAACGGCGGTTTCGATATCGGAACAGGTTCTTCTCAGCGGTGGATGTGAACGCCTGCTGGTGTGCGGCGGTGGCAGCCGTAACCCGTTGGTGATGGCACGTCTTGCCGGGTTATTGCCGGGTACCGAGGTGACGACCACCGATGAAGCCGGCATCAGCGGCGATGATATGGAAGCGCTGGCCTTTGCCTGGCTTGCCTGGCGCACCATTGCCGGGCTTCCGGGCAATTTGCCGTCGGTGACTGGCGCACGTGAGGCCAGCGTCCTCGGGGCTATTTTCCCGGCGAATCCACGTCATAATCAGAGTTAACTGAAATTCAGCGCTGCGTGTGGTCGTTAGAATGGAATGAAACAGGAGGGCAGCCATGCCCTCCAGGACCAGGAAAGTCTTCGGAATACGCCCATGAAAAAACTTCTTCTTATTGCCGCGCCTTTATTGCTGTCAGGATGCAGCGTCTACAACCAGTTCCTTGATCGCATGCAGACCGATACCCTGGAGTATCGCTGTGATGAAAAACCGCTGACCGTTAAGCTGAACAATCCGCGTCAGGAAGCCAGTTTTGTCTACGACAACAAATTGCTCACCCTCAAGCAGGGCATTTCTGCCTCCGGCGCACGCTACACGGACGGAATTTATGTCTTCTGGTCGAAAGGCGACAGCGCCACCGTCTACAAACGCGACCGTATTGTGCTGAACAATTGCCAGCTCGAAAATCCGAAGCGTTGAGATTTTTACAGGGGCGGCGCACAATAGCGCCACCCAATGTCAATGTCAGCTAACGCCATGTCAGATAACGACGAACTGCAGCAAATTGCGCATCTGCGCCGTGAATACACCAAAGGCGGCCTGCGTCGCCAGGATCTTCCCGCCGAACCCCTCGTGCTTTTTGAACGCTGGCTGAAACAGGCCTGTGAAGCCAAACTCGCCGACCCAACGGCAATGGTTGTCGCAACGGTAGATGAAAACGGTCAACCGTATCAGCGTATCGTCCTGCTCAAACATTATGACGAGAAAGGCCTGGTGTTTTACACCAACCTGGGCAGTCGTAAGGCACACCATTTAGAAAACAATCCTCGTATCAGCCTGCTGTTCCCGTGGCATATGCTGGAGCGTCAGGTGATGGTCACCGGCAAAGCAGAGCGTCTCTCCACGCTGGAAGTGGTGAAGTATTTCCACAGCCGTCCGCGTGACAGCCAGATTGGCGCCTGGGTCTCAAAACAGTCCAGCCGTATTTCGGCGCGTGGCGTGCTTGAAAGCAAATTTCTCGAACTGAAGCAGAAATTCCAGCAGGGCGAAGTTCCGTTGCCCAGTTTCTGGGGGGGCTTCCGCATTCCGATCGAGCAGATGGAATTCTGGCAGGGCGGCGAACACCGTCTGCATGACCGCTTTTTATACCAGCGTGAAAATGGCGGCTGGAAAATCGACAGGCTGGCACCGTAATCGCCGAAATTTGTTGATTTAAGCGCTAGCGCAGGCCGCGCTTGCGCTTTATTCTATGTACCTTTCGCATCAGGCGAAAAGTCGTGTACCGGCAAAGGTGCAGTCGTTTATACATGGAGAATTTGATGGCAAGCAGTAACTTGATTAAACAATTGCAAGAGCGGGGCCTTGTGGCTCAGGTGACGGACGAGGAAGCGTTAGCAGAGCGACTGGCGCAAGGCCCGATCGCGCTCTATTGCGGCTTCGATCCTACCGCTGACAGCTTGCATTTGGGGCATCTTGTTCCATTGTTATGCCTGAAACGCTTCCAGATGGCGGGCCACAAGCCTGTCGCACTGGTAGGCGGCGCGACCGGTCTGATTGGTGACCCAAGCTTTAAAGCTGCTGAGCGTAAACTGAACACCGAAGACACCGTGCAGGAGTGGGTGGATAAGATCCGCAAACAGGTTGCGCCTTTCCTCGACTTTAACTGCGGTGACAACTCTGCGATTGCGGCCAACAACTATGACTGGTTTGGCGGCATGAACGTGCTGACCTTCCTGCGCGACATTGGCAAACACTTCTCTGTTAACCAGATGATTAACAAAGAAGCGGTGAAGCAGCGTCTGAACCGTGACGACCAGGGCATCTCCTTTACCGAGTTCTCCTACAACCTGCTGCAGGGTTATGACTTCGCCTGCCTGAATAAACTGCACGGCGTCTGCCTGCAGATTGGCGGCTCTGACCAGTGGGGCAACATCACGTCGGGTATCGATCTGACGCGTCGTCTGCACCAGAACCAGGTCTTCGGTCTGACCGTTCCACTGATCACCAAAGCCGACGGCACCAAATTTGGTAAAACCGAAGGCGGCGCGGTATGGCTTGATCCGAAGAAAACCAGCCCGTACAAATTCTACCAGTTCTGGATTAACACGGCGGATGCCGATGTTTATCGCTTCCTGAAGTTCTTCACCTTTATGGACATTGAGGCGATCAATGCTCTGGAAGAAGAAGACAAAAACAGCGGTAAAGCGCCACGTGCTCAGTACGTACTGGCTGATGAAGTGACCAAACTGGTTCACGGTGAAGAAGGTCTGGCCGCGGCAAAACGCATTACTGCAAGCCTGTTCAACGGGACGCTGAGCGATCTGAGCGAAGCGGACTTCGAACAGCTGGCGCAGGATGGCGTGCCGATGGTTGAGATGGAAAAAGGTGCCGACCTGATGCAGGCGCTGGTGGACTCCGAGCTGCAGCCATCCCGAGGTCAGGCGCGTAAAACCATCGCCTCGAACGCTATCACCATTAACGGTGAAAAACAGGCCGACCCGGAATACACCTTCGCTGATAGCGATCGTTTGTATGGCCGCTACACGCTTCTGCGTCGCGGTAAGAAAAACTACTGTCTGGTCTGCTGGAAATAATTAAAAGTATCCAGGGGCGTGGGAAACCACGCCCCTTTTGTTTTTTCAGGGTTTGGTAAGTAAAAATGAAGAACATCCTCGCCATTCAGTCCCACGTTGTCTTTGGGCATGCTGGCAACAGCGCCGCGGAATTTCCGATGCGCCGCCTCGGTGCCAACGTCTGGCCCCTCAATACCGTGCAGTTCTCTAACCATACACAATACGGTCAATGGACCGGCTGCGTGATGCCGCCTTCGCACCTCACCGACATCGTGCAGGGCATTGCCAATATCGATCAGCTAAAACGCTGTGATGCGATACTGAGCGGATATCTCGGTTCGGCAGAGCAGGGAGAGCATATCCTGGGCATTGTCCGCCAGGTGAAAGCGGCAAACCCGGCGGCGAAATACTTTTGTGATCCTGTTATGGGGCATCCGGAGAAAGGCTGTATCGTGGCCCCCGGCGTGGCTGAATTCCATGTGCGTCATGCGCTGCCAGCCAGCGATATTATTGCGCCGAACCTGATTGAGCTGGAAATTCTCTGCGAGCATCCGGTGAATAGCGTAGAAGAGGCGGTAAGCGCTTCTCGCGAGTTAATAGCCCAGGGGCCGGAGATTGTCCTGGTGAAACATCTCGCGCGCGCAGGGCTGAGCAGGGACCGTTTTGAGATGCTGCTGGTGACGAAAGACGAAGCCTGGCATATCAGCCGTCCGCTGGTGGACTTCGGCATGCGTCAGCCGGTGGGTGTCGGTGATGTGACAAGCGGTTTGCTGCTGGTGAAATTACTTCAGGGGGCCACGCTACGGGATGCGCTTGAGCATGTGACTGCTGCGGTGTACGAAATCATGAAGGCGACGAAAGAGATGCAGGAGTATGAACTGCAGGTGGTCGCGGCACAGGATCGTATCGCGAAACCGGAGCATTACTTCAGCGCGACCCGGTTATAACGGTTCACGTTCCTGTCAGCCGGGTAGCGACAGCGCCACCCGGCAATACAGTGCGCCGGTCAGTTCAACCCTTCTGCTTTAAGCGCTGCAGCCACCGCAGGACGCGCGGCTACGCGATCCATGTACGATGCAATGTGGTCCAGCCCGTCCATGTTGAGCTTAATGGCCCGCGCCCAGCGCAGCACGGTGAACAGATAGGCATCGGCAATCGTAAAACGCGCGCCCCCAATCCACTGATCGTCTTTCAGCGATGCGTTAACGTACTGCAGTTTTTTCTCCAGCTGAGCACGTACGGTCGGTTTGTACTCTTCCGGCGTCTCCGGACGGAACAGCGGCGTAAAGCCTTTGTGCAGCTCGGTCGCAATGTAGTTCATCCACTCAAGCGTTTTGTAGCGAGAAACCGTACTTACCGGTGCCAGCAATTGCCTGTCGGGCACGCTATCGGCGAGGAATTGCATAATCGCCACGCCTTCGGTCAGCAGGGTACCGTCATCCAGCAGCAGAGCCGGAACTTGTCCCTTCGGGTTAATAGCAAAAAAATCATCGCCGTTTTCCAGGCGTTTTTTCATCAGGTCAACGCCATCCAGCGTGAAATCTTTGCCGCTCTCGCGCAGGGTAATGTGGGAAGCAAGAGAGCACGCGCCCGGTTTGTAGAACAGTTTCATCGGTAACTCCTTTTTGCTGAGGTTTCAGCTATGTTAGTGCGCGAACGGGTAAAAAAAAAGCCGCTAATACATTAGCGGCTTCTGTTCAGTCGTTTCTCAGTGACATTATGCGGTAGCGGTTTCGGTCGCTTTCGCCGTCTTGTCGTCGTCCTGAGTCATGCGATTCAGCTTCGGCGCAGTCAGCATCATCAGAACCGCGATAACCGCAGTAGCAATACCAATCTGCATGAACACGGTACCGTAGACGTTCAGAGAGACCAGTGGGTCAGTCACGTTATCCGGCACGGCCATCAGGTTTGCAATTTTACCTGCGATGATGGCGGCACCCGCAGTGGTCAGGAACCAGCTACCCATGATGAAGCCCATCAGACGCTGAGGAACCAGTTGTGCAACCATCGCCAGGCCCAGACCGGAGATCATCAGTTCACCGATAGACTGCAGCGCATAGCTCAGGATCAGCCAGTTAACGGAGACGATACCGGCGTCAGTCGCAAATTTCGTACCCAGCGGCAGTACCAGGAATGCGCCAGAACACAGCAGCATACCGATAGCAAATTTGTGCGGCATCGGCAGACGGTCGCCCATCTTGTTATAGATAGCAGCCAGAATCGGGCTACCAATCATGATCCAGAACGGGTTCAGGGCCTGATACTGCTCCGGCTCGAACGCGATACCCAGGATTGAGTGTTCAACGTTACGGATAGCGAAGAAGTTCAGAGACGTTGGCATCTGGCTGTACAGAACGAAGAAGATAATCGCTTCCAGCATCAGAATGAAGGCCACAATCATCTTACGACGAGCGGCACCCTGCATGGCGAAGGCTTCTTTCGCGAAGATGATCACGATACCCAGCGCAACCACACCCAGAACCGCACGCGCGATGCCCTGGTTATGCAGCAGCCAGGTTGCGATTGCCGCGAGGATCACCACGCCGACAATGGTCGCCAGCAGTTTGCCAATGTGAACCGGTTCGAAGTCTGGTTTGGAGCCGTAGTCTTTCACCCAGCGTTTGCAGAAGGCAAAGTTAACCACGGTGATCAGCATACCGACAACGGACAGGGAGAACGCAACGCTCCAGCCGAATTTAGCGGCCAGCCACGGGGTTGCCAGCATGGAGAAGAAGGAACCGATGTTCACGGACATGTAGTACATGGTGAATGCACCGTCCAGACGCGGGTCATCTTTGTTGTAACAGGTAGAGAGCAGGGAAGACGGGTTCGCTTTGAACAGACCGTTACCGACGGCGATAGTCGCCATACCCATATACACCACAGCGGCATCGTGACCAGACCATGCAACCAGCGCATAGCCAACGGCCAGGACAATCGCACCCAGCATAATGACACGTTTAGTCCCGAGGACTTTATCACCCAGCCAGCCGCCGATAGCAACCAGACCGTACACCAGGGCACTGAAAGAGGAGAACAGCGTAATGGAATCTGCTTCGGACATACCCAGCTGTTTTACCAGGTAAACCGCCATGATCCCTTGCAGGCCGTAATAACCAAAACGCTCCCATAACTCGATAGAGAAGATGAGATAGAACGCTTTAGGTTGTTTAAAAGCGTTAAGACTTACGCTTTCATCTGTTGGTTTATTGTTTGCAGTCGACACATATACCTCTTTTTTTACATCCCATATTAACGGGGGTGTTCATCGCGTGATGGCCGTAGTCCATCCGCCTTATAGTTATATTGGGAGGAGAAACGGCGGGTAATGTTCACTATCCTGCACCGTCTGGCAATACGTTTGTAATAATCTGTTACATATAACTGGGCCGCTATAATCGGCGGTTCATACAAATGTTATTCAGCGTTAAATTTCATACGATCTGTAAAGGGAGTTTTTTTGACTGGCATCCACCCGTATTTTGCCCTCAATGGCGATATGTTCTGCTATTTGAGGTTTATTGCAGTGATATAGCCCATATTCTGAAAAATAGCTGGTCTTATGTGTTGCTCGTGATGAGTTTGATCTTGTCTGGCAAAGGGTTTACGCCGCTTTTAACAACAAAAATTCAACACGAAGTTATCAGGGTGATCTTGATCACATATGTATAGAAATTTTTGGCTATGAAAAAAGTATTAACCTGTTTGAGCGTTAAAGGCTCGAACAAGTGATAAGGGAAGCGGTAATGAAGGCGGATAAATTATGGTCAAAAGAAGGTCTTCTGGTAGACCCTCTCTTGGTAAGGAATTGCCGTTGCGTCAGAAAACGAAAAGCGGAAGATATCAGGGATACACTTTCTCTTTGTACTCGCAGAGATCTTCGATAATACAGGAGCCACAGCGAGGCTTACGGGCAATACAGGTATAACGGCCATGGAGAATGAGCCAGTGATGGCAATCCACCTTAAATTCGGCGGGAACCACTTTTAGCAGTTTCTCTTCAACCTGCTCGACATTCTTGCCCGGTGCGAAGTTCGTGCGGTTAGAGACGCGGAAAATATGGGTATCAACGGCGATAGTCGGCCAGCCAAACGCGGTGTTAAGTACCACATTCGCAGTCTTGCGTCCCACGCCGGGTAATGCTTCCAGCGCGGCGCGATCTTCCGGCACTTCACCCCCGTGCTGTTCCAGCAGGATCCGGCAGGTTTTGATCACGTTCTCAGCCTTGCTGTTAAACAGACCGATGGTTTTGATATAGGACTTCACCCCGTCCACGCCCAGTTCCAGCATCGCCTTTGGCGTGTTGGCGACCGGATAAAGCAGGGCGGTCGCCTTATTAACGCTCACGTCGGTAGCCTGCGCAGAGAGCAGCACGGCGATCAACAGCTCGAACGGGGAGTTAAAATTCAGCTCCGTCGTCGGATGTGGGTTCTCATCCCGCAGACGGGTCAGGATCGCAATGCGCTTTTCTTTATTCATGAGGCCTTCTCGGGTATCCCTTCCTGTACGCTGCGCTCAGCCACGCGGCGCTTACGTTTTTCATCAATCAGGTATTTTATCGCCAGCATCATGCCGAGGCCAATAAACGCGCCTGGCGGCAGCATGGCCAGCAGGAACGGCGTATCGGTGTGGAAGACTTCGATGCGCAGCGCTTTAGCCCAGCCGCCGAGCAGCGCATCTGCGCCATCAAACAGCGTTCCGTTACCCAGGATCTCACGCATTGAGCCGAGCACGAACATGGCACCGGTTGCCCCCATACCAATAGAGAAACCATCCAGAGCCGACATCGCCGGGCTGTTTTTCACGGCAAAAGCTTCCGCACGCCCGACCACAATACAGTTGGTTACGATGAGGGGAATAAAGATCCCGAGCGACTGATACAGACCGAACGCATAAGCGTTAATCAGCATCTGGACGATACTCACCACCGACGCGATGATCATGACGTAAATCGGAATACGGATTTCCGATGGCGTCCAGCGGCGCAGGGCAGAGATGGACAGATTGGTCAGGGTGAGAACCAGCGTGGTTGCCAGCCCCAGACCCAGCGCGTTGGTGGCGGTGGATGTCACTGCCAGCAGCGGACACATCCCCAGCAGCTGTACCAGCGCGGAGTTGTTTTTCCACAATCCCTGGACGATAACCTCTTTAACCTGGCTCATGATTACTCCTCACAGGCCGGAAGATTGTTCATCTGCGCGGGCAGCGTTTCCGCATACAGCCCGGCTCGTTTTACGGCATTGACCACGGCCCGTGGGGTAATGGTTGCCCCCGTGAACTGGTCAAACTCGCCGCCATCCTTTTTCACAGCAAATGCAGGATCCGCTTCGCCGTGGATCACTTTTCCGGCAAAATGCAAAATCCAGTCGCTCAGACGGGTTTCAATTTTATCCCCCAGGCCTGGCGTCTCATGATGTTCCGTCACGCGCGTACCCAACACGGTACCGGAGAAATCGCTGCCGACCAGCAGTTGAATCGCCCCGGAGTAGCCATCGGGCGCCGTCGCTTCCATTACCGCGCCTACCGCGTTATCCCCCTTACGGGCAATAAAGACGCGGTGCGGGCCTTTGCCTAACTGAGGTGCCTGGACCACGAAGCAACTTTTATGCAGGTCATTATCGTAGAAATCAGGGGGGATCACCTGATCGAACAGGGCTTTTTGCTGCTTCACCGCCTGTTCGTCGATGGTCGATTTGGTCAGGTTGTTCACCAGGGCCGTCAGTCCGGTGAGGACCGCGGCGAAAATGGCCAGCGTGACACCGTGTTTTTGCATTGTTTTCAGCATCGCGAAACCCTTAACGGTGGCCGTACACGCGCGGACGCGTGTAGTAGTCGATGAGCGGAACGGTGATGTTTGCAAGCAGAACCGCGAATGCCACACCGTCCGGGTAACCGCCAAAGCTGCGGATGAGCCACACCAGCAAGCCGGCCAGTGCACCGAAGATCAGGCGGCCACGGTTCGTGGTAGATGCCGTTACCGGATCGGTCAGGATAAAGAACGCACCCAGCATGGTTGCCCCCGAGAGCAGATGCATCTGTGGGCTGGCGAGCGATTCTGGCGAGAACACCCATCCCAGTGTGGCGCAGACCGCCAGCGTCACGAGGAAGCTGACCGGAATATGCCAGCGGATCGCTTTCTGCTGCAGCAGGAACAGCCCGCCCAGCAAATAAGCAAGGTTCACCCACTGCCAGCCCGCGCCCGCCAACATGCCGCTGAAGATGGCAGATTTCATAATCTGATCGACGGAGTGCCCGGCATGCAGGGAGGTTTTAAACGTATCGAGTGGTGTGGCCTGGCTGATGCCATCCACGCCCATACGCAGCGCGTTCATATCCGCACCGAGCGCGGTATGGCCGGTAAAGATAACGTGCAGGGCATCCATAAAGCCGGGTACCGTCGCGGCAATGTCATGCGGCGGCAACCAGCTGGTCATCTGAACCGGGAAGGAGATCAGCAGTACGACGTAGCCAATCATCGCCGGGTTGAACGGGTTATGGCCCAGCCCACCATAAAGCTGTTTGGCAATAATGACTGCAAACACCGTACCGAGCACCACCATCCACCACGGGGCAAACGGCGGAATACTGATTGCCAGCAACAGGCCAGTCAGCAGCGCTGAGTTATCGGCAAGGATGCGGGAAACCGCCAGCTTACGCAGTTTAAGCACCAGGGCTTCTGCCCCTAAGGCGCTTGCACAGCCCAGCACTATCTGGAACAGCGTTCCCCAGCCGAAAAACCAGCACTGTACGGCAATGCCCGGCAGCGCCGCCAGGCACACCAGCATCATGATGCGTGATGTCTGGCGCTGATTATGGGTGTAAGGGGAACTTGCGATTCTGAAAACCATTTAATCCTCGTTAACTGCTTGCTGTGCGGCTTTCTTCGCCTGAACGCGCGCAATGGCGGCGGCGACTGCGGCTTTACGTGGGTCGTCGTTTGCGGCCGGCTGCTGTTCTTCCTGCTGTGCTGCTTTGCGGGCCTTGGTGCGGGCAATGGCGGCTTCAACAGCCGCCTTACGCGGGTCGACAGGTGCTTCAGGCGCAGCGGCTTCAGGCTGCGCCGCCGCTTTACGCGCTTTGGCACGGGCAATGGCGGCTTCGACAGCCGCTTTACGCGGGTCGACGGGGGCTTCAGGCGTAGCGGTTTCAGTCTGCGCCGCTGCTTTGCGCGCTTTAGCGCGCGCGATCGCCGCTTCAACAGCCGCTTTACGGGGATCTACGGCCTCCGCTTCTTGTTCAACTACCACGTTTTGCTCGCCGGCCTTACGGGCTTTGGCGCGGGCAATGGCGGCTTCAACGGCGGCTTTACGCGGATCGATCTCAGCGTCAGAGGAGGCTGACTGTGCTTTTTCTGCCTGACGGGCGCGCGCAGCCGCTTTACGCGCTTCGCGGGCGGCAATCGCTTCGCTGTTATCCGGTTTTTCACCGGCCGGGATCACCACGGTCTGGGCTGCCGTCGCTTTTTTCTCCCGCACGCGTGCCAGTGCGGCATTAATCGCATCCTGGTCTTTTTCGCCGGGCTGAACTGCTGCCTGTTTGTGACGCGCCTGACGGGCCAGTTTTTCACGTTCCAGACGCGCCTGACGCGCTTCAAAACGCGCTTTCGCTTCGGCTGCGCGTTTCTCTTCCATGGAGATGGCATAAATCTCGGCCTTCTCCTGGCGGAAGTACTGCACCAGAGGAATGTTACTTGGGCAGACCCAGGCGCAGGCACCGCATTCGATGCAGTCGGCCAGGTTATGGGCCTGCGCTTTATCGTGCAGCTGACCTTTGCTGTACCAGTACAATTGTTGCGGAAGTAAATCCGCCGGACAGGCATCGGCACAGGCGCTGCAGCGGATACAGCCTTTCTCCTCCTGCTCTTCACCCATTTCGGTCGGGGAGGGGGCAAGCAGGCAGTTTGTGATTTTTACTACCGGGACATCGAGCCACGGCAGGGTAAAGCCCATCAGCGGGCCACCCATGATCACCATCTGGTCGCTGCCCGGGCAAAAATCAGCCTGTTCCAGCAGATGACGAACCGGCGTACCCAGACGCGCCCAGACGTTGCCCGGACGTGCGACAGATTCACCGGTCAGCGTAACCACGCGCTCGGTCAGCGGTTCACCGTCCACCACCGCACGTTTCACGGCGTAGGCTGTCCCGACGTTTTGCATCAGCACCCCGATGTCCGAAGAGCGTCCGCCATGCGGAACCTGCTTGCCGGTCAGAATTTGCGTCAGCTGTTTGGCACCGCCAGAGGGGTACTTGGTTGGGATAACGCGCAGGCCGATATCGTGGCTGCCGTTGAGGACGGCACGCAGCATCGAAATAGCCTGTGGCTTGTTATCTTCAATGCCAATCAGCACTTCGCGTGGCTGCAGAATATGGGCAAGAATGCGGATCCCTTCCACGACCTGCGCGGCGCAGTCCTGCATCAGACGATCGTCGGCGGTGATGTAGGGTTCACATTCTGCTGCATTGATGATCAGAGTCTGAATTTTATCGCCGCCGCCGTGCAGTTTGACGCCAGTAGGGAACCCCGCGCCGCCCAGGCCGGCAACGCCGAATTGATGAATACGCTCGATAAGCGCTTCGCGGCTCCGGTTGCGGTAGTCGCTCCAGCCGTCACGGTCTATCCAGCGGTCTTCTCCGTCGGCTTCAATAATGACGCTCAGCTCGGAGAGCGCAGAGGGGTGTGCAACGGTATGGGGGGCGATCGCCACCACTGTACCGGACGTCGGAGCGTGGACCGGCAGCATACGTCCGCGACCGAATGTTAACGGCTGGCCGCGAAGGACGGTATCCCCTTCTTTCACGCACAGTTCACCCTCAGCACCGATATGCTGTTTCAGTGGCATGACGTAACGGGACGCCAGCGGAATTTGGCGCAGCGGCGTGCCGTTGGACTGGGTTTTCATTTCAGGTGGATGGATACCACCGTCAAAGTCCCAAATCTTCTCTTTTCTGAAAGCAGAAAATAACTTAAGCATGTTGTTCCACAGGAATGATGCGAACCGGAATGGTTTGAAGATCCCACTTCCAGCTTTCGGTAGTCGGTTCAACCGGGCGCAACGCGATACATTGCGTCGGGCAGGGTGCCACGCAGAGGTTACAGCCGGTGCACAGATCCGCCACGACGGTGTGCATGGCACGGGTTGCGCCAACGATGGCGTCGACAGGGCATGCCTGAATGCATTTTGTGCAGCCGATGCAGTTCGCTTCGTCAATCACGGCGAGGGCGCGAACCGGCTCCTGCACATCTTCATCGCCGTCAACAGGTTGCGGATCAACGTTAAGCAGGGCGGCTATTTTCAGCATTACCGCTTCACCGCCGGGTGCGCAGCGGTTAATTTTTTCACCCTGCACGCCTACCGCTTCGGCATAGGGGCGGCAGCCAGGATAGCCACACTGCCCGCACTGGCTTTGCGGCAGAAGCTCATCGATTTTTTCTACAACAGGGTCGTCCTCTACCGCGAAACGGCGGGAGGCATAACCCAGAATAAGGCCAAACACCAACCCCAGCACGCTGATAGAGGCGATGGCTATCCAGACAGTACTCATTACAACTTCACCAGACCACTAAAGCCCATAAAGGCCAGAGACATTAAACCTGCTGTCACCAGGGCGATCGCGTTACCGCGGAATGGCGCAGGGATATCCGCTGCTGCCAGGCGTTCGCGAATCGAGGCGAACAGCACCATCACCAGAGAGAAACCGACGGCGGCAGAAAAACCGTACAGCGCCGATTGCATGAAGTTATGCCCAAGGTTGATGTTCAGCAGCGCCACGCCAAGTACTGCACAGTTGGTGGTAATCAGCGGCAGGAAGATACCCAGCAGGCGATAGAGAGCCGGGCTGGTTTTACGCACCACCATTTCTGTGAATTGCACTACCACCGCGATGACCAGAATAAAGGACAGCGTACGCAGATAGATTAAATCCAGCGGGATGAGGATCCAGTTATCAATCAACCACGCGCAGATAGACGCCATCGTCATCACGAAGGTGGTGGCCAGCCCCATGCCCATCGCAGTTTCCAGCTTTTTGGAAACCCCCATAAATGGACACAGGCCAAGGAACTTCACCAGGACGAAGTTGTTAACCAGCACAGTGCCGACAAAGAGCAGTAAGTAATCGGTCATTATTTAGCCTGAAATAAAAAAGCCGCCTATTATCGGACAAACCACCGCAGGCGACAACAGGTTATCTGTAAGGTTATTACGGGTTCACAAAGGTGTTCTTCACCCGCGTCGAACGCTTGAAATAGGGCACCAGCAGCGCCGCGGCCAGTAACGGGAAAAGCAGCTGGCGAACGGCCAGGGCATCAGAAACTGGCGAAAAAGCAAAGGCTTTCACCGCCAGCAGGACCGAAATCAGCAGCCAGATAATGTAGTGTTTAGGGACACCCTTACGGCGCTTAAAGAAGGCAATGGTCAGCCATAGCGTGTAGTACCACATCCCGATTGCAAAAACGAACGACACAAACCACATCGTAATATTAAGCACACTTTGCGACATCAGGGTCTGGATTGCATGAGGTGTAATCAGAGCGGTGGTATAAAGCAGCAGCGCAAGTGATGCGCTTAATAAGGCAACCAGCAGCCATGCCAGTGGGGCGATTAACCAGCCTCCAATTCGTTCTCCAGGCGTTGCGGTCATGAACTCTCCCATAATCTGCGCGAAATGTTGTACAGCCAGTTTGCAGGGCGGAGAGTATATAACATTTCGCGCGGATGGCTACTTTCTTATAAAACGTAGCGCCATACAGACTTAGGCACTTCACCGACGTTGAACAAACGGCCACCGGAGACCAGCTCCGCACGGCGGTGGTCAGCGGCGCGATACATATTGATGATTTCCTGATTATCCGACAGCGTGTAGTTCAGATGGTCAAACAGTTTTTCCAGGCTCTCAAGCGAATTGATCTTGCGAAATTTTAATAAATAGTCCTGAACTGTCATATTAATAAGTTTCCATATAAAAGTGAGTAATACCAGTTAAGGTAATTCGTCCGAATAATAAACGGATTAATAAAGACGTAAACAGCCCACTCAGATAACGCGACTAAATTAGGAGTTTTCTTTGCTGAAAGTACAGGCATCAGACGATGCCTGGAAGAGAAGGTTAACCGTGTTCACCAGGGCTGGCAATAAGTAACTGACATATTATGTCACTCTTTATTGCGGTAACCGGTTACTTAGGTTGGGCGACGGTGACAGGCTCCGGCGGCTGGTAGTTATCGATATGGCTGGCAACGCCAAGCAAAATGACCGATACCCCAAGGACAATCCATCCCGCTAATTCAATGATTCGATTAATAATTGACGTCATGACTGGTACGTGTAATTTATCCATAAATACAGGTTGCAAATGTTACAGCGCCGTTTCCCCCGCGGCAAGTGCTTTGGGAACGGTTCCCCTAAACGAAATCAGAACGTTAAATCTATGTAACAAAAACAACCGGCATAGCCTGCTATTTTACGTCATATGGCACATGATTAATCTGTAAGAACGTCAGAGTAGCCAGTGTGAAATAAGATAGTCATAAAAGAGGGCAACATTATGAGTGATAGCATCCGCGTCGGGCTTATTGGTTACGGTTACGCGAGCAAGACTTTTCATGCGCCTCTGATTGCCGGGACGCCGGGCATGGCGCTGGCGGCAGTTTCCAGTAGCGATGCCACGAAAGTGCATGCCGACTGGCCCTCCGTGCCGGTTGTTTCTGAACCTAAGCATCTTTTTAACGACCCTAATATTGATCTGATCGTCATTCCCACCCCCAATGACACGCATTTTCCGCTGGCAAAGGCCGCACTGGAAGCCGGTAAGCACGTTATTGTCGATAAACCTTTCACGGTGACGTTGTCACAGGCGCGCGAACTGGATGCGCTGGCAAAAAGTTTTGGCAGAGTGCTTTCGGTATTTCATAACCGCCGCTGGGACAGTGATTTCCTGACGGTAAAAGCGCTCCTTAATGAAGGTACGCTGGGCGAAATCCTCTTTTTTGAATCGCACTTTGACCGGTTCCGCCCTCAGGTCCGAAACCGCTGGCGTGAGCAAGCCGGGCCGGGCAGCGGCATCTGGTACGATTTAGCGCCGCATCTTCTCGATCAGGCCGTAAATTTGTTTGGCCTGCCGGTCAGCATGACGGTTGATCTGGCCCAGCTCAGACCCGGAGCGCAAACCACTGACTACTTTCATGCCGTCTTGAGTTACCCGCAGCGGCGTATTGTACTGCACGGGACAATGGTGGCAGCCGCCGAATCAGCGCGTTATATCCTTCACGGTACCCGCGGGAGCTATGTGAAGTTTGGTCTCGATCCTCAGGAAGAACGCCTGAAAAACGGCGAGCGTTTGCCGCAGGAAGACTGGGGCTATGACATGCGGGACGGGGTTGTGACGCGGGTGGAAGGCGAGGAGAGGGTTGAAGAAACGTTACTGACGATCCCGGGTAACTATCCGGCGTATTATGCCGCTATCCGTGATGCGCTAAACGGGACGGGGGATAACCCGGTTCCGGCCAGCCAGGCGATTCAGATTATGGAATTGATTGAACTGGGGATTGAATCAGCCAAACACCGCGCAACGCTCTGTCTGGCGTGATTCTGGCAAAGCCGGGTAAGGCTAAGCGCCCACCCGGCAACGGGCTTAGCCGCGGGCGACCTTATCCCTCAGCGCCTGTTTCTCTGCTGGCGTCAGGAAGGCGATGTCCAGGCCGTTAATCTGCGCCTGGCGGATCTGATCCTGACTCAGGCCAGCCTGCGGTGCGGCGACGGTGTACTCATGAATAATATCCACGCCCTGTACCGCCGGATCGTCCGTATTCAGTGAGGCCAGAACACCGTGCTCCAGGAAGGTTTTCAGCGGGTGATGCGCCAGTGATGCCACTGTGCTGGTCTGAATATTGGACGTCAGACACGATTCAATACCAATACGCTGCTCGGCAAGGAAATCCATCAGGGCGCGATCTTCAACGGCTTTGACACCATGACCGATACGCTCTGCACCCAGCTCTCGGATGGCCTGCCAGATGCTTTCAGGGCCTGCCGCTTCACCGGCATGCACGGTAATGTGCCAGCCGGCGTCACGCGCGCGGTTGAAATGAGAAAGGAACAGACTGCCCGGGAAGCCGAGTTCATCACCCGCCAGGTCAACGGCAGCGATCGCATCACGATGCGCCAGTAACCCTTCCAGCTCCTGCAGACAGGCCGCTTCACCGAAGGTGCGGCTCATAATGCCAATCAGGCGAGCCTGAACGTCGAAGGTTTTACACCCTTCGCGCACGCCGTCAATTACCGCTTCAACCACGCCTGCAACGGGCAGGTTGTGGGTCATCGCCATATAGCCTGGCGAAAAGCGCAGTTCAACGTAGTGCAGGCCATTACGGGCGGCATCTTCAATATTTTCGAAAGCAACACGGCGGCAGGCATCCAGCGAGGCCAGCATCTTCACGCCCCAGTCGAGTTTGCTCAGGAAACTGACCAGATCCGGTTCATTTGAGGTGACCTGAACGTGGGGGATTAGGGTCTCAATCGTTTGAGCAGGGAGCGTGAGATTGTACTGGCGGCCAAGATCGAGGATGGTTTGGGCACGAATGTTACCGTCAAGATGGCGGTGAATATCAGTTAGTGGCAGGCGTGTATCAATCATGGTCGCACTCTTTTCTGGTTAAAGTGCGTCATATTATAAAAACAAAACGAGGTAAAAAGCTATTTGCGCAAGGGAATATTCCGTTGCGCAATCTGATTACAGGAGCGTCGTTATGCCAGCGATCAGCCGCTGAACCCCTTGCTCAAGCTTGCTACGCGGGCATCCCGCGTTCAGACGGACAAAACCGTTACCCTCTTCGCCGTAGGTGTATCCCGGCATGATGGCGACCTTTTGCTGCTCAATCAGGACTTTTTGTAGCATTTTGTCGTCAAGGTTGAGTGGACGTAAATCGATCCAGGCCAGATACGTGGCTTCGGGTGGCTGCCAGTTGAGCGTCGGAAACGCGCGGTGTAATTCGCGTGCAATGTACGCCAGGTTTTCCTCCAGATACGCCCGCAATGCATCCAGCCATGGCTCTCCCTGCTGATAGGCAGCAATGTGGGCCGTCAGCGCCAGTACGGAAGGGGAAGAGAGCCCGTCACGACCTTTTAATGCGCTGAGGTAACCGTTACGGCTCTGTTCATCGCCAATAAGCCCCCAGGCACCGGTGAGCGCCGGTATGTTAAAACTTTTTGAACCAGAGCTCAGAAGTGCCCATTTGCCGCGTGCCACTTCATTCCACGGCGTATGGCGACGGCCTCCCCACACCATGTCCATATGAATTTCATCGCTGATCACCGCCACGTCATAACGGGCGCACAGTTCAGCCATGTGACTCAGCTCTTCACGCGTCCAGACTTTACCCGTGGGGTTTTGCGGGCTGCACAGCAGCAAAATTTTGTTTTCCGGTTTTGCCAGCGCCGCCTCAAGCGCGGCCATATCTCCCTGCCAGCCCGTGGCATGTTTTTCCATCGCCACGCCGACCACCTGGCGGGCATTCCCCTCGATGGCCTTATAGAACGCATCGTAAGCGGGGATATGGACCACCACGCCGTCGCCGGGAGTTGACCAGAGGCGAATCAGTTCGGACACCATATAAATAACGGAAGGCCCGTACACGAGCGATTCGGTATCAATGTGGCTGTTAAAGCGCTGCCGGAACCAGTGCGCCACAGCGGCGAGAAACTCTTCATTTTTCCATCGGCTGTAGCCAAACACCCCGTGATGAATACGCTGATGCAGCGCTTCGGTGATGCAGGGCGCGGTCGCGAAATCCATATCGGAGATGGTGAAGGGCAGCAGATCGGCCGCGCCAAAGCGGTCGGCGACATAGTCCCACTGCGTGCACCAGGTGCCGTGTCGATCCACGACGGTTGAAAAATCGAACATGACTCAAGTCCTTAAAGAAAAACCCCCTCAGCGCGAGGGGGTGAGGCATCAGGCTTCCACTGTACGCATCAGGGTTGCCAGCTCATCTTTCACTGACTGAACCTGCGGGCCGATAACCACCTGCAAATTGTGTTGATTTAACTGTACCACGCCGATGGCCCGGTTGGCTTTCAGGGCGTTGGTGTCCACTTTCGACATATCCGCCACCGACAGGCGCAGTCGGGTGATGCAGTTATCCAGAGAGGTAATGTTATCCGCACCGCCCAGCGCTGCCAGAATAGCAGGGGTGTTATAGCCGGACTTACCCACGGTACCTGCAACAGCCTGCTCAACGCTGCTGGCGGTATCGGTATCCCGCCCAGGCGTTTTGAGGTTAAAGCGGGTGATGGCGAAGCGGAAAATGCCGTAGTACACCGCGAACCAGATAGCGGCGACCACCGGTACCAGGTACCACTTAGTCGACAACCCGTGCAGGATCCCGAACACCACAAAGTCGATGACGTTGCCGTCGGTATTCCCGATGGTGACGCCCAGCACCGCCATCACGGTGAAGCCCAGACCGGTCAGTACCGCGTGGATGAGATACAGCACTGGCGCGACAAACAGGAACAGGAATTCGATTGGCTCCGTTGTACCGCCCACGACGCAGGCGATGACCCCGGAAATCAGCAGCCCTTTAATTTTATGGCGGTTTTCCGGACGAGCACAGTGATACATGGCCAGCGCCGCACCCGGCAAGCCGCCGAGGAAGGCCGGCATTTTACCCTGTGACAGGAAGCGGGTCGCACTTTCAGAGAAGCCGTGCGTGGTCGGGCAGCTCAGCTGTGCCTGGAAGATGGTCAGCGCACCGCTCACATCGTGTCCGCACACCTCCATTGTGCCGCCCGCTTCGGTAAAGCGGATCAGCGCCACCAGAATATGTTGCAGACCAAACGGCAGCAGTAGACGTTCGCCGGTTCCGAAGATCATCGGACCAAAATCGCCCGCACCGTTGATGATGCGGCCAATCCCGTTAATCCCCAGCGCAAAGACTGGCCAGATCAGCGGAATAATAAGGCCAAACAGACCCATGACCACAAGGGTTACAATGGGTACAAAGCGGGTGCCCCCGAAGAACGCCAGCGCATCAGGCAGGCGGATATTGTGGAAGCGCTCATGCAGCATCCAGATAATCACCCCGGCGATCACCGCACCGAGGATCCCGGTATCAATGGACTGAATCCCGATAACGCTCTGAATGTTGTTCGCTTTAAGCACGGCGGCATCGGTGGTGGGCAGAATGCCTTTTGCCGTCAGCCAGAAGTTCACCGCAAGGTTCATTACCGCATAACCGACAAACCCGGCAAAGGCGGCCACGCCTTTGTTCTCGCGTGCCAGACCCAGCGGGATAGCAATACAGAACATCACCGGCAGGAAGCTAAAGGCGAAGGAGCCAACTTTACTCATCCAGATAAAGATCGCCTGCAGCACAGGTGTCCCGAGGAACGGGATCAGCGTGATGACGTCCTTACTGCTCAACGAACTGCCGATCCCGAGCATGATCCCGCAGAACGAGAGGAGTGCCACGGGCAGCATAAAGGTTTTACCCAGTTGCTGGAAAAATTCCCACAGCGATATTTTTTGTGCTGTTTTCGCCGTCATAAAACGACTCCTTTATTGTTAAAATCAGTTTATCTGCTTCAATGCTGCGAGAAGATAAAACGTTTTATCAAAGTTTAGTGCGCTCTGAATCACATTCTCAGGCTTTGACTGGTAGTATAAAGATTGCATATTGATAAAACGTTTTACCGATCTCATTTCAGGGAGTCACGCCGACACATGGCTGTAGCGAAAAAAATCACCATCAACGATGTCGCGCTGGCGGCGGGGGTTTCCGTCAGCACCGTTTCACTGGTGCTCAGTGGGAAAGGACGCATTTCTCCCGCGACCGGGCAACGGGTTAACGAGGCGGTTGAGCAACTGGGCTTTGTACGTAACCGCCAGGCATCAGCGCTGCGCGGCGGCCAAAGCGGTGTGATCGGTTTGATTGTGCGTGACCTGACCTCTCCCTTTTATGCCGAACTGACCGCGGGCCTGACCGAAGCGCTTGAAGCGCAGGGACGGATGGTCTTTTTGCTTCACGGCGGTCGCGAGGCCGATCAGCTCCTTTCCCGTCTGGATATGCTGCTTACGCAGGGCGTCGACGGGGTGATCGTCGCCGGCGCGTCGGGTGTGAGTAATGACTTGTGCGAGCGCGCCGCCGAAAAAGGCGTGCCGCTGGTGTTTGCCTCGCGCGCCAGTTATCTGGACGAAGCCGATACCCTGCGACCGGACAACATGCAGGCCGCACAAATGTTGACGGAGCATCTTATTCATCGGGGGCATCAGCGCATTGCCTGGCTTGGCGGAAAAAGCTCGTCCCTGACGCGAGCCGAGCGGGTAGGCGGTTACTGCGCGACGCTGATTAAATACGGCCTCCCGTTCCACAG
The DNA here is from genome assembly GCF_049913205.1 of Enterobacter sp. R-25. Lineage (NCBI taxonomy): Bacteria > Pseudomonadati > Pseudomonadota > Gammaproteobacteria > Enterobacterales > Enterobacteriaceae > Enterobacter > Enterobacter sp. R-25. The sequence goes on from NZ_CP183982.1 coordinate 2,058,462, forward strand.
CGAATGGGTGGTGGAATGCGAATCCAGCCAGAAGAAAGCCGCGGAAGCGATAAACGCGTTATTACGGAGTAGCCCGACGATAAGCGCCGTGATTTGCTATAACGAGGTGATTGCGATGGGGGCCTGGTTTGGCCTGATCCGCGCCGGGCGTCAGAGCGGCGAGGGTGGAGTTGAAACCTTCTTCGGCCACCAGGTGGCGTTAGGGGCATTTGCCGACGTTGGTGAAAACGCGCTGGACGATCTGCCCATTGTCTGGGCCACCACACCTGCCCGGGAGATGGGTTACACGCTGGCGGACAGGATTATGCAGCGCATCGAAAAAGCAGACGTGCAGGCCGGGCACCAGATTGTGTCGGCACGGTTAGTGACGGTGAAATAGTATTCGTGGCACCAGGCTGAGTACCTGCAACCGGTAATAAAAAACCCCTCATCAGAGAGGGGTTTTGATGATTACTGCTGTGGTGCAGCAGGTGCAGCAGGTGCAGCAGGTGCTTCAGGCACGGCCGGCGCTGCAGGTTCAGCCGGTTCCGGCATCCCCAGAGCAGGCATACCAAACATCCCGACAAAATCTTCCAGCGGCATTTTATCGCCGTTTAGCGTGACCTGACCGTTGGCATACTGCAGGCTGGTGGAAATGGTGTTGTCTTCCATCTTCGTGATGCGGAACATCTGGCCCATTGCCGCCAGGCCTTTCACCTGCTGGCTCGCCAGCTTGCCGGCATCTTCATCGCCATACCCTTCAAGCTTCGCAATCTGGGTCATAAACTCGGTCGCCATATCCACAGGGATGGTCAGCTTGCTGTCGAGTGACTTCACGCTGCGATCCACTTCCTGCGCCAGGGTCTGAGGTTCACCCGTTGCGGTTGCCGGGTCTTTCAGGAACAGGGACAGGTTAAAGTTGGTTTCGCCTTTGCTGTTTTTCCAGCTCAGCGGGGCCACGGTGATAACCGGCTCGCCTTTCAGCAGGATTGGCAGGTTGTTCATCAGCACCGCCATGGCCTGCTGCTGGTAAACTTCCGGATTCTGCTGCAGCGCGGCATTGCTCAGCAGTGCCTGGCTCTCTTTGCTGTATTTCTGGCTAAATTCATGCCACGCCTGACCGTCGATATTGCCAATCTTCAGCGACAGTTTGCCGGTCCCGAGATCCTGGTTCTGCACTTTCAGGCTCTTCAGGGCGTAATCCAGTTGGGTATTGATGCTCTTACCGTCTTTAGACACGTCGGATTTGCCGTCCACCTCCATGCCTTCCAGCACGGCCATCTCTTTCCCTTCAACCGCGATAGCAATCTTGTCGAAAGAGAGTTTCTGATTACCGATACGCTCTTTAAAATCGGTCATCTTACTGTCGCCGTCGGCTTTCAGGTTATTGAACGTCAGCTGAACCTTTTGACCGTATTCATTGACGGCATTGATCAGGCCGCTCTCTGCTTCACCGGTCAGGGAGAAGACATTTCCATCGCGGTCAGCATCAACCTTGAAATTCCCCCCGCTAAAGGTCACTTTCTCGTTATCTTTCTCGTAGTTCAGTGCTTTCAGATCGATACTGGAACGTGTGTCACCGGCGTAGCTGATGCGGGTGTTAACCTCAAAAGGTGACTCATTCTTTGCCAGATCAAACAGAGGTTTGGTTAAGTCGTTATTCACCAGTACAGTATGAACGGATGCCATCGACGGGATCAGGTTAAAAGACGTTAACTGTGCCAGCGGGAACGGACCGTGGCTGACCACTTCATCCAGCACCACGCTTTGGCCCGGTTTCAGCCAGCCATTTTCATTACCGGCAACAGGCTTGACAACCACCTGCATATGGCTGGTAAAGATACCACGCTGATAATTCTGGTAGGCAAGCTCCACGCCTGCTTCCGGCGCACCACGCTTGAGCTCTCCGTTAGCCTGTGCCACCATCTCAGCCAGACGGCTTTCCAGCTGTTTCCCGGTAAACCAGGAGGCACCTGTCCAGACCACGCCTAACGCTACAATCACTCCTACCGCTACGACCGATTTTTTCATTGCGACTATCCCTAAAATGAAACCAGGCGGTAGAAACCGCCCGGTGATGTAAAGTCTTCAACTAGCTTAGCAAGAGTTGTTAAAAAATTCAGTAAGTGCTTATAGCTTATTAAAAACACGCGCCAGACGACCGGTACCGCTCACGCTCACCGGCGACTCGTTTGCCGCTACAAATGCCGATTCGCCTGGCTTGAGCACCAGACGCTCGCCACCTTTATGCAGCGTTGCTTCACCCTCAACGCAGAACAGGATTGCCGCGCTCTCCTGCGCGATGGCGGTTTCTGCCGGGCTCAGGTCATGCAGTGAGAAGGCAAAATCATCCACCGGGATCGGGAAGTCCAGCTCCGCACCCTGTTTAACAGGCTGAGTCAACAGGTGATCCGCAGGCTTCGCCTCAAACTTCACGTTGGCAACCAGCTCAGGGATATCAATGTATTTCGGCGTCAGGCCTGCACGCAGTACGTTGTCTGAGTTGGCCATCACCTCCAGCGCCACGCCCTGCAGGTAGGCGTGCGGGGTTTCAGCAAACAGGAACATCGCCTCGCCCGGGTTCAGCTTCACCACGTTCAGCAGCAGAGGGGAGAACAGGCCGCTGTCGTCCGGGTAGAATTCAGAAATCAGGCGGATAGTATCCCACGGCTCACCGTGCTGGCTGTCCAGCGCCGCTTTCAGCACCGCCAGGGCGTGAGATTTCTCTTCTCCCTGCATGTTCAGCAGGCTGGCGAAAAGCTGGCTCAGGCCTTCTGCATTCGGGTTTTCCAGGAAGTGGGCAATAGCGTTGTTAGCACCCGCCACCGGCTGCAGCAGGGAGATAATTTCTGAGAACTCGCGAAACGCGTTCATCGCCAGGAAGGGGGTCAGCGCAAAGACCAGCTCCGGCTTGTGGTTAGGATCTTTGTAGTTACGCTCGGCGGCATCTAACGGAATACCGGCCGCGTTCTCTTTCGCAAAGCCCATCTCAGAGGCTTTTTTATTCGGGTGCACCTGGATCGAGAGCGGCTGGTCGGCGCACAGCACTTTAAACAGGAACGGCAGCTCACCAAAACGGCTGGCAACCTTGTCACCCAGCAGGGTGGCTTTGTCGGCATCAATCACGTCGCGCAGAGAGCGAACCTGGCCGCTTGCGTCTTCAATTTTTGAGCTGCTCTTCGGGTGCGCACCCATCCACAGTTCTGCCATTGGCAGGTTGTTTGGGTTCGCGATACCGTAGAGATCCGTTAACGCAGTTTTACTTCCCCAGGCGTAGTTTTGCACTGAGTTAATGAGTTTTTGCATTATCAAGCCCTGATTCAATGGTGGAATTAACTCCGGGTATTAAAGCAATAAACCACATGGAAGTAACCTGTGGATGTAAAAAGTCGTACTAGTCTCAGTTTTTGTTAAAAAATTGTGTAGGATAAGCTGACTCGCTTTTAAGCGGGCAGCGGAACATCTGCCCAAATAATCAGACTGAAGCAGTAAGTGAGAGAACAATGTCGAACAAACCCTTTCATTATCAGGATCCTTTCCCCCTCAGTAAGGATCAAACCGAATATTACCTGTTAACCCGCGATCACGTCTCCGTCTCTGAATTCGAAGGGCAGGAGATCCTCAAGGTCGATCCGCAGGCGCTGACGTTACTGGCGCAGCAGGCTTTCCACGACGCCTCGTTTATGCTCCGCCCTGCGCACCAGCAGCAGGTTGCCGATATCCTGAGCGATCCGCAGGCCAGCGAAAACGACAAATACGTCGCCCTGCAGTTCCTGCGTAACTCGGATATCGCGGCGAAAGGTATTTTACCTACCTGCCAGGACACCGGCACGGCCATCATTGTGGGTAAAAAAGGCCAGCGTGTCTGGACCGGCGGCGGCGACGAAGCGGCGCTGGCGCATGGCGTGTACAACACCTACACCGAAGACAACCTGCGCTACTCGCAAAACGCGGCGCTGGATATGTACAAAGAGGTCAACACGGGCACAAACCTGCCTGCGCAGATTGACCTGTATAGCGTGGACGGTGATGAATACAAATTCCTCTGCATCGCCAAAGGTGGCGGTTCAGCGAACAAAACCTATCTCTACCAGGAAACCAAAGCGCTGCTCACACCGGGCAAGCTGAAGAATTACCTGGTTGAGAAAATGCGCACGCTCGGCACCGCTGCCTGCCCACCGTACCATATTGCCTTTGTGATTGGCGGTACGTCAGCAGAGAGCACCCTGAAAACGGTGAAGCTGGCGTCGACCAAATATTATGACGGCCTGCCTACCGAAGGGAACGAGCACGGCCAGGCGTTCCGCGATGTTCAGCTCGAACAGGAACTGCTGGAAGAAGCGCGTAACCTCGGCCTGGGCGCGCAGTTCGGCGGCAAATATTTTGCCCATGATGTGCGAGTGATCCGTCTGCCGCGCCACGGTGCCTCCTGCCCGGTCGGGATGGGGGTCTCCTGTTCTGCGGATCGTAACATCAAGGCGAAGATCAACCGCGAAGGCGTCTGGATCGAAAAACTGGAGAACAACCCAGGGAAGTACATTCCTGAAGCGTTGCGCAAAGCGGGCGAGGGTGAAGCCGTTCACGTTGACCTGAACCGTCCGATGAAAGAGATTCTGGCGCAGCTGTCTCAGTATCCGGTGTCGACCCGTCTCTCTCTTAACGGAACCATCATCGTTGGTCGTGACATCGCTCACGCGAAACTGAAAGAGCGTCTGGACAATAGTGAAGGGCTGCCGCAGTACATCAAAGATCACCCGATTTACTACGCAGGCCCGGCCAAAACGCCAGAAGGCTACGCCTCTGGCTCGTTAGGCCCGACCACCGCAGGCCGTATGGACTCGTATGTTGACCAGCTGCAGGCCAACGGCGGCAGCATGATCATGCTGGCAAAAGGAAACCGTAGCCAGCAGGTGACGGATGCCTGCCATAAACATGGTGGCTTCTACCTGGGCAGCATCGGCGGTCCGGCTGCCGTACTCGCGCAGGGCAGCATTAAGAGCCTTGAGTGCATTGAATACCCGGAACTGGGTATGGAAGCTATCTGGAAAATTGAAGTGGAAGATTTCCCGGCGTTTATCCTTGTGGATGACAAAGGTAACGACTTCTTCAGGCAGATCCAGTCCTCTCAATGTTCGGCGTGTGTGAAGTAATCTACTATAGCCGGGTGGCGTTCACGTCACCCGGCACATCAAAGAGCGCACAAAGCGCCATATCTTTTCTGTAAAGCAATCAATACTTATCTCTGAAGCATGTGAGCAATCCCGACAGTGTTATCAAGGAGAAAGTAATGACTACGGTACGCCGTGAGAAAGACTCTATGGGCGCGATCGATGTCCCGGCTGACAAGCTATGGGGCGCGCAAACCCAGCGTTCGCTGGAACATTTCCGTATTTCGACCGAGAAAATGCCCGTCTCGCTGATTCAGGCGCTGGCGCTCACTAAACGTGCGGCCGCCAAAGTGAATCAGGATTTAGGCCTGCTGGCGGCAGATAAGGCCACCGCGATTATCACTGCTGCCGATGAAGTTCTGGCCGGCAAGCATCCCGATGAATTCCCCCTCGCCATCTGGCAGACCGGTTCTGGCACCCAGAGCAACATGAATATGAACGAGGTGCTGGCGAACCGGGCAAGCGAACTGCTGGGCGGCGTGCGCGGTATGGAGCGTAAGGTTCACCCGAACGATGACGTAAACAAAAGCCAAAGTTCGAACGACGTCTTCCCGACGGCGATGCACGTGGCGGCGGTGATTGCGCTTCGTGAACAGCTGATCCCGCAGCTCAACGTGCTTAAAACCACCCTTGGCGAGAAGGCGCAGGCTTTCAGCGATATCGTCAAAATAGGACGTACTCACCTGCAGGATGCCACGCCGCTGACGCTCGGCCAGGAGATTTCCGGCTGGGTGGCAATGCTAGAACATAACCTCAAGCACATCGAGTACAGCCTGCCGCATCTTGCAGAGCTGGCGCTGGGCGGAACGGCGGTCGGTACGGGGTTAAATACCCATCCGGAATATGCGGTGCGCGTTGCCGACGAGCTGGCGGCCATCACCGGGCAGCCGTTTATCACGGCGCCGAATAAGTTTGAAGCGCTGGCCACCTGTGATGCGCTGGTTCATACCCACGGTGCCCTCAAGGGTCTGGCAGCGTCGTTGATGAAAATCGCCAATGATGTGCGCTGGCTGGCCTCGGGTCCCCGTTGCGGTATCGGTGAAATTAGCATTCCGGAAAACGAGCCGGGTAGCTCTATCATGCCGGGCAAAGTAAACCCGACCCAGTGTGAAGCCATGACCATGCTCTGCTGTCAGGTAATGGGTAACGACGTTGCCGTTAACATGGGCGGCGCATCCGGTAACTTTGAGCTGAACGTCTATCGCCCGATGGTGATTCATAACGTGCTTCAGTCCATACGCCTGCTGGCGGACGGTATGGAGAGTTTCAACGAGCACTGTGCGTCAGGCCTTGAGCCAAACCGCGAGCGCATCAGCCAGTTGCTCAATGAGTCGTTGATGCTGGTGACCGCGCTGAATACCCATATCGGCTACGACAAAGCCGCCGAGATTGCGAAAAAAGCGCATAAAGAGGGGCTGACGCTGAAAGCCTCCGCTCTGGCATTGGGTTACCTGACGGAGGCTGAGTTTGATGCATGGGTACGCCCGGAATCGATGGTCGGCAGCCTGAAATAATCACTGCGCCACATACAGGTGCAGCCGCGGAATAATCAGCTGCAGCGGTTGCGCCTGAGGTCTGTAACGATGCTGGACATTTTCAGCATCGTAATTCAGCAGTTCGCCAATATCCGGCACAATGGCCCCCTGATCGGCATCATAAAGTGCGATCAGCGGCGTCGGGCAGGCATACTGTACCTGCTTTTGCTGGCCGGAATACCAGACGCGTGCGATAGGCTGTACCTTCACCGGGCGCTTAATCTTAAGCCGTGTATCCGCCGGCAGTGAGGCGATGCTGTGGTACTCCTGCTCAAGCCGTTCAATCCACTGCTCGCGTGACCACGGTGCGACAGTCCGCGGTGCCTTCAGACTCTTTTCCAGCTGCGCCAGAATGTCATCACGGGTGAAGTTTTTAATGATGTGCTTGTTGGCCCAGCCGAAGCGAAGCGTGGCGGGATGACGCAGTACCGTCAGCGTACGATAGGCATTCAGGGTGATTAATCCCGGTAGCTGTCGGTGTACCCATTCAAAACGGGCGGCAGGAGCCAGACCCGACTCTTCAGTGATGATCTTTTCAAACGTCGCCTTAAGCGTGTTGATATGCGCAATCTGGTTTTCCAGCGCTTCTCGCGTTGATGCATCGGTTTGCAGGCAGATTACGCCCGGCAGACGAACGGCCGCCTTACTGCTGCGGTTTTCTGACTGCTGCTGGATAAACAGGCGACGGTAGTGCCGCAGCGTCAGTTCCAGCGCCGCTTTGCCGATATGCTGCTGTACTTCTATGGTTTCCAGCGGGTCGTGTTCAGCGCCTTTCACCACATCCGGCAAGGTGAAGACCCGCGCGGCTAACAGACGGCAGGTCTGCAAACGTTCGGTCAGGGTCAGTAACTCGTGTTCAATGTCGCGGAACGTGCTGTTCAGCCTTTCGATGAGATCGTACGTCGCCATGATAACTCTTCATTAGTTACAACATACTTATCATATAGCACAGCACGCCGGGTCAGGCCAGCGAGCGATAAAGGTCAGGCAGGGACGGGAAGGGTGATGTTGTGATATACCGGCCAGCTAAAGCAGAAGCGCGCGCCGCCGAGCGCGCTCTCTTCACAATGCACCGTGCCGCCCATCGCCTGCGCAATGGAGTAAACAATTGCCAGCCCGAGGCCACATCCCCCCGTGGCACGATCGCGGCTGGGGTCGAGGCGTACAAACGGCTCAAACACCGTTTCACGCGCTTCCGGGGCGATGCCCGGTCCGTCATCCTCAACCGTCAGACAGGCCTGACTACCCTGTAAATCTAAGCCAATCTGCAGCGTGCTCTCGCTATAGCGCATGGCGTTGTTCATCAGATTATCCAGCACGCGTTCCATCAGACGCATATCCAGTGCGCCATAATCGCCGGGCGTGACGTGTGTCAGCAGGGTACGTTGCGGGTTTACGCTCTGGACATCATCGATATGGGTTTGTAACCAGCCGGGCAGGTCCGGCGTACTGAGGTTCAGTTCGTTTTGCGGGCGATCGAGGCGCGCGTAGGTCAGGAGTTCCTCAATGAGGCCCTCAAGCTGACCAATGTCGCGGTTCAGCGCCTGCGACTCGGCCTCCGTCAGGTTTTCGCTCATCTCCAGCCGATAGCGCAGGCGTACCAGTGGCGTACGCAGCTCGTGAGCAATTCCGTCAATGAGCTGTTTTTTACTGATAATCAGCGCATTGATGTTATCGGCCATCTGGTTAAACGCCACGCCAAGACGCTCGAAGCTGGAACCGCTGTCGAAGTGAATGCGCTCGGTAAAATGCCCGTCACCAAAACGTTGCGCAGCTGATTCCAGTTTCAGCATGTCCTGCCAGTGTGGCCTCATCCAGATAAAGACCGGGAACGCGAGCGAAATGGCAATGAAAGCCAGCAGGGCAAGGTCCAGCAGGCGCATCTGGTGCAGATAATAGAGATAAGGTACCGGCCCCACGGCCAGAACGTAATGGCTCCGTGGAATGCGCTGGATAAAGGTATATTTCTCATCCAGCGCCACAATGTCCCCGTCACGCAGTCGCTGCATGGCGGGTGGCTCTAAATCGAAATCCTTCATCGGCTCGATGCGCAGATCAAACGACAGGTTCAGATCCAGCTCTTTTAAGGTCTTGGCCCAGTCGTGTGGCGGGATCTCTCGCAGCTCGCTGCGCATCAGGTAGAGCGAGCTTTTCATTAAATCATCCAGTGACTGCCTGCCTGCACGTTCAGCGGTGAATTTATAGACCAGCCCAACCAGCATGGTCATCACCAGGAAGCAGACAAACAGCAGGAGATAAAACTGTACAAACAGCTTTTTCATTCAATCTCACCGAAAATCAATACGTTAACAACCTGCGTCGAAGACAAACACGCAAACCCAAACTAGTTACACATACCGCTCGGTTTTTTACGGGGCCCGCATTGTGAGTAATCCCACAGAACGTACCCTTTTGATTTCATACAGTCTTCTATTTTTTTGATCCTGGAATCTTGCTGTTCTATCGTTTCGCCCGGCAGCAGGCGGTTACGACTGAAGTTTTCGTCCCATGAATTGAGCGAATACTTTCGATCAACGCCGCAGGCGTACAAATCCTCACGGCGTTGTTGCACATTGGTATGGCCCGGGGTCCTGGGATTCTGGATAGTCTGAATATACGGAACATAGTCATAATTACTTGAATCCATATCTGCGACAACGCACCCGGTTAACCCAAAACAGCAGATCAGGCTGAGTATTCTTATTTTATGCAACTGTCAGACCTCGTCTGCACAATGTTTTAAACAGTGTCGTTCGGGTAACCGGCATCAGGTTTCCCAGGCGTGAGGCGCGAACAGATAGCCCTTGTTACGCACGGTTTTAATGCGGTACGGCTCAGTGGCATTATCCTGCAGTTTTTTACGCAGGCGCGAAATAGCCACGTCAACGCTGCGATCCATTCCGTCGTAGCTGACGCCGCGCAGGTTTTTCAGTAATGCATCGCGATCCATGATCTGCCCGGCGTGGGTTGCCAGTTCCCAGAGCAGGTCAAAATCTGCGGTGGAAAGGGCGATAAGCTCGCCAGAAAGCAGAACCTGACGGTTAATCGGATCAATAGACAAGGTACCAAAACGCATCGCTTTGTGCGGGGTCAGCGACTGAGCAGGCGCTTCTCGTTCAACGCTGGCACGCTGGCGTAAATGAAGGCGCAGACGAGCAAGGAGGACGGCAGGGGGCGTGGTTTTCAGAATGTAGTCATTGGCACCCATTTCGAGTGACAAAATATGGTTCATGTCGCTGTCCAGCGAGGTCAGCAGCACGATAGGGCCCTCCCACCGGGCGCGCAGATCGCGGCAGACCGTCATGCCATCTTTGCCGGGCAGCATAATGTCCAGCAGCACCAGGTCCGGGTTTTCACGTAAGACCACCTCTTCGGCACGATCGCCACGAGGCTCAACAATGACGTCCATATCATGCTTACCCAGATAGGCGGCGATCAATTGCCCCACTTCGGGCTCGTCTTCAACATAAACAATCTTATTCATACAACGTCTGTTATCGTGAAAAAAGCCAACATACACCGCACAACCTTAACGTTCCATTAATCTTTCATAATTAACGCCAGTTCCGTTATTCTGGCTCATAGTGTTATTTGATTGTTATAGGGAAAAAGATGGGGCTGGTGATAAAAGCCGCGTTGGGTGCGCTGGTGGTGTTACTGATAGGTGTTCTGGCTAAAACCAGGAATTATTATATTGCCGGGCTGATCCCACTCTTCCCGACCTTTGCGTTAATAGCGCACTATATTGTCGCCTCAGAACGAGGCACGGAAGCATTGCGTACAACCATCGTGTTCGGGATGTGGTCGATTATCCCTTATTTTCTCTATCTGCTTTCGCTCTGGTACTTCACCGGTTTTATGCGACTTCCCCTGGCGCTGAGCGGGGCCGTTGTCTGCTGGGGGCTCAGCGCCTGGGTGCTTATCTTCTTCTGGAGCCGCTTTCACTAGCGCAGCGGTCGACCGCCGTCCACGGCAAAGGTTCTGCCAGTGACGTAGCAACTGGTGAGCAGATAATCGATAAGATCGATAACCTCTTTTTCACCTGGCGCAATTTTCATCAGCGATTTATTCAGCGCCTGCTGGCGATACTCCGCATCATCGTCTTCGTTGAACAAAATCATCGCCGGGGCGATGGCGTTGACCTTAACTTCAGGGGCAAGTTTACGGGCGAACGAACGCGTCATGTTATCGAGTGCGGCTTTACTGGCCGCATAGGCGATGTGCTTGTCGCTGCCGCGCTCCACGACGTAATCGGTGAAATGAATAATATCACCCGCCGCATGTCCGTGACCGCGCAACAGGTCGAGCAGGGCATGGTTCAGCAGATAGGGCGCATTGACGTGGATCTGCAGCATGCAGGAGAGCGTTTCGCTGAGTGGCGTACCGGATTTTTCGGGAAGCCAGGCGCTGGCATTATGGATAATGGCGCGCAGCCCGGGGGTGGTAGATTTCACTTTATCAGCGAAGGCCAGAATACCGTCATCGGTTGAGAAATCGGCCTGAATGCAGATCGCACCGGCTTTGCGTAGCCCCTCAATCGAGGGATATTCGCTGCGGTAACTGATGATGACCGGATGGCGAAGATTGAGAAAGTGATGGGCAAGGGCGAGGCCGATACGACGGCCTCCACCAGTAATCAGTATTGGGCGTTGCTGCGCGTTTCCCATCGTGTTCTCCTTTTCAGTTCAACAATGGGAAAGGCGATTCTATCCCATTAACATCCAGGTTGCCGGTACGGCAGCAACCAGTAACAGCCCGATTAAGGCCATCTCACGGCGTCTAAGCGCGTTCTCTAACTGATGCGTGCGGCGGGCGTAGATAAACACCAGCAGGCCCGGTGCATACAACACCACCGACAGCAGCAGATGCATAGGCCCGGAAGCATACAACAACCACAGGCCGTAAATACAGGCTCCGACACCCACCACATAGTGCGCCGGACGTGTGGCGATTTTTAACAGATATGCACCCACTAAGAAATAGGGTACCAGAATCATCTCCGAGGCGATGGTCAGCAGAGTGTTATAGTCTGAACCTGTGAGCCAGATCAGCACCAGACAGACCTGAACGCTGATGTTGGTCAGCCAGAGTGAGGCCGACGGCGCGCTGTTTTTGTTTTGACGAGCAAACAGGCGTGGAAATGCTTTGTGCGTTGCGGCCAGGAACGGCACTTCTGCCGCCATAATGGTCCAGCTCAGGTACGCGCCGCACACGGAGATAATCAGCCCCGCGGCAATCACCACGTCACCCCACGGTCCGAACATTTTCACCATCAGGCCCGCCATCGACGGGTTACGCATTTCGGCCAGTTCAGGACGCGCGACCACCCCCAGCGACAGCAGCGTCACCATCAGATACACGCCCAGCGCCGCCAGTACCGCCAGCAGCGTGGCGCGACCCACATCGCGCTTATTCCGCGCCCGGGCAGAGACCACGACGGCCCCTTCAACACCGATGAAGACCCACAGGGTGATCAGCATGGTGTTCTTGACCTGCTCCCAGACCGGTACGCCCAGCGCGACACCGCTGAAATCGAGACTGAACACATCGAGACGGAACGCCATAAAGGCCAGCACGATAAACAGGCCGAGCGGAACCAGTTTGGCCAGGGTTGCCACCAGGTTAATGCTGGCCGCCGTCTGTACGCCACGTAGAATCAGCCAGTGAACAACCCACAGCAGTACCGAAGCGCCCACAATGGACTGCCAGGTATTGCCGTCGCCAAAGAACCGCAGTTCAGGAGTATCGGTAAAGAAACTGAGCGCCGAAAAGACGATCACCAGGTAGGAGACGTTTGCGATGACCGCACACAGCCAGTAGCCCCATGCGGAACAGAAGCCAATCAGTTCGCCGAAACCTTCACGGGCGTAAGTGAAAATCCCCCCATCCAGATCCGGGCGGATGCGGGTCAGCAGCAGCATTGCGAACGCCAGCAGCAAAATCCCGGCCCCCGTGATGCCCCACCCTATAAGCAGTGCGGCAGGGCTGGCGACCGCCGCCATATTCTGCGGTAAGCTGAACACGCCCGCACCCAGCATTGAGCTCAAAACGAGTGCAGTCAAAGCACTCAGGCCTAGTTTCTTTTCCATTGGCTTCCTGTTATGAAAGGTCCAAATCCAGAATAATTATTTCGCACAGGCGCATAAAAATGGTGGATCACACTAAGGCGCGGGATTTTACGGAGTGTCACGAGAGCATGCAATGACGTGGGGCCGAATTTCAAAAAAAAGTAACAAAAAAGGCGGCATTGCGCCGCCTCGGGTCAACCGTTCTGTTACTTGTACAGGTCGGCGCTGATGGTCACGTTGTTACCACGTTCCTGCCACTGGCGGGTGATATGGTAATACTTCGCCCCTTTCTTCGCCGCACGTTTCGCGACCTGATAAGAGACTTCCGTCATGTTGCCGTAGTTGCCGGTAAATTTAATGCTGTCGAACGGCACCATCTGCGCTGCAGTGGCTTTGTTCAGCTCTTCAATTTTGGTTCCGTCTGGCAGGGTAACGGAGTAACGGCCACCTTTGGTGGATTGCGTTTCGAAGAAACGGCCCACTTCAGCGCTTGGTGCGGCAGAGGTGGCTACGCCTGGAATTTCCACTTTCTTCGCTTCTTCGCCGCCTTTTGCTATCGCCGCACGACCCGCTTCGGAATCTGCAGGGATGGCGTCCGGGCTTTGCAGAACGCGTTTCTTCGCATCTTCTTTATAGATGAACGCAGTAATGCGCTGGTTGCCACCCTGGTTAGCATCGACCTGACGCACGATAAAGAAAGAGTACGCGCCTTTTTCTTTTGCGGCTTTGGTGATGGCATCGTTCACTTCAGGCTGGCTGCGATAGAAGCCCTGCACGGTGACGGTGTCATAAGGTTCCAGCTCAATCGCCTGATCTTTTGGTAATTCAACGACGCCGTTAATCACGCGGTTTTTCGGTGCGTCAGCTTTCGGCGCATTGTCTTTATACAGCGCAATGGTCACGCGCTGGTTACCGCTGTTGCCGGAGTCAGACTGATCAACAACGTAAAACGAGGCCGCACCGTTTTTATCGGCGGCTTTTGATGCGGCGGCGACGGCATCGCCAATAGAATTATAACGACCCACAATGACCGTATGGTCAAAAGGTTTTAACGCTGCCGCTTGCTCCGGCGTTAACTCTGTCGCGGCATTCGCAGACAGGGCGGTCGCGGAGAGAAGTGCGGACGCCAGGAGTGTGTTCTTAAGCTTCATAAAAATAATCCTTCGCCTTGCGCAAACCATGTACTGGTATTGTTGTTAATTTGAGACGGTCCCGATTATGGCATTTAAAACCCGTCGCTGTCTGCGCCATTTTTCACAGCCTGTGCTCACTGAATCATCTGATTTGATAACATTTAGTGATATGTTGAAAAAACAGGCGTCTGACAAGCAAAACTGATAAAGCTTATGACTTTTACAAGTTAATTTAATGTTAATAAGTTGTTCTCTAATGGCGCTATATCATGTTTTTACCGCTTCGCTTGCGCTATTTATCGGTCTCAGCGATGAATTTAAGGTAAATATCACTGTCAGCGACGCAGATCACTTATTTTTCACAGATAAAGTAAGAAATAGTGTTTTCTGGCGGTAGATCACGGGCGTTATTTTCAGTAGGTTATAGAAAGTTTGTTACTGTTTTATTTTCTGGGGTTAATCATATGTCGTCGCTGTCCTGCTGGCGAAAGTTGATACAAACCGCGGGCATTTATCGACAAACCATCATCAAAAACCGATGGAAGGGAAAACTATGCGTATTGGGGTACCAAAAGAACGGTTAGCCAATGAAACCCGCGTAGCGGCAACACCGAAAACGGTGGAGCAACTGCTTAAACTGGGTTTTACCGTCGCAGTTGAACGCGGCGCGGGCAAACTGGCGAGTTTCGATGACGAGGCCTTTATTCAGGCTGGCGCGGAAGTGGTGGACGGTGCTGAAGTCTGGCAGTCGCCCGTTATTCTCAAGGTTAATGCGCCGGAAGAGAGCGAGATTGAACTGTTGAATCCTGGCACGACGCTGGTGAGCTTCATCTGGCCTGCACAGAATCCTGAGTTGATGGAGAAGCTGGCAGCACGTGGCGTGACCGTGATGGCCATGGACTCCGTGCCGCGTATTTCGCGCGCGCAGTCGCTGGATGCCTTAAGTTCCATGGCGAATATCGCCGGTTACCGCGCGATTGTTGAGGCGGCGCATGAGTTTGGTCGCTTCTTTACCGGTCAGATCACTGCGGCAGGGAAAGTGCCTCCGGCGAAAGTGATGGTGATTGGCGCGGGCGTGGCGGGTCTTGCGGCTATCGGCGCAGCAAACAGCCTGGGCGCTATCGTACGCGCTTTTGACACCCGTCCTGAAGTAAAAGAACAAGTACAAAGTATGGGTGCCGAATTCCTTGAGCTGGACTTCAAGGAAGAAGCGGGTAGCGGTGACGGTTACGCGAAGGTCATGTCCGAAGCTTTTATCAAAGCGGAAATGGAACTCTTCGCCGCGCAGGCCAAAGATGTCGACATCATTGTCACTACCGCGCTTATCCCCGGTAAACCCGCGCCGAAGCTGATTACCCGTGAGATGGTTGACTCAATGAAGTCGGGCAGCGTGATCGTCGACCTGGCGTCGCAAAACGGTGGCAACTGTGAATACACCGTGCCAAATCAGGTGACCACCACTGCTAACGGCGTGAAGGTGATCGGGTATACCGATTTGCCGGGCCGTCTGCCAACGCAGTCTTCTCAGCTGTACGGTACCAACCTTGTTAACCTGCTGAAACTGCTCTGCAAAGAGAAAGACGGCAACATCACCGTTGATTTTGACGATGTTGTTGTGCGTGGCGTAACGGTGGTGCGTGAAGGCGAAATCACCTGGCCTGCGCCACCGATTCAGGTGTCCGCGCAGCCTCAGGCGGCACCGAAAGCGGCGCCTGAGCCTAAAGAGCCAGCTAAACCGGCTTCTCCGTGGCGCAAGTACGCGATCATGGCGCTGGTCATTATTCTGTTTGGCTGGCTGGCAGACGTCGCGCCGAAAGAATTCCTCGGCCACTTTACCGTCTTCGCGCTCTCGTGTGTGGTGGGGTACTACGTCGTGTGGAATGTCTCCCATGCGCTGCATACGCCACTGATGTCGGTCACTAACGCCATCTCCGGGATTATCGTGGTCGGGGCGCTGCTGCAGATTGGCCACGGCGGCTGGGTAAGCTTCCTGAGCTTTATCGCGGTGCTGATCGCCAGTATCAATATTTTCGGTGGGTTCACCGTGACTCAGCGCATGCTGAAAATGTTTCGTAAAGGCTAAGGGGTAGCATATGTCTGGAGGATTAGTCACAGCCGCATACATTGTTGCTGCAATCCTGTTTATTTTCAGTCTGGCGGGACTTTCCAAACACGAAACGTCTCAGCAGGGAAATAACTTTGGTATCGCCGGTATGGCGATTGCGCTGATTGCCACCATCTTCGGGCCGGACACCGGCAACGTTGCATGGATCCTGGTGGCGATGATCATCGGTGGCGCGATTGGTATTCGCCTGGCGAAACGCGTTGAAATGACCGAGATGCCGGAGCTGGTGGCCATTCTGCACAGCTTCGTGGGGCTGGCGGCGGTGCTGGTGGGCTTCAACAGCTATCTGTACCACACACCCGGTCTGGAACCGATTCTGGTCAACATCCATCTGACGGAAGTGTTCCTCGGCATTTTCATTGGTGCGGTGACCTTCACCGGCTCAATTGTCGCGTTCGGCAAACTGCGCGGTAAGATCTCTTCTAAACCGCTGATGCTGCCAAACCGTCACAAGCTGAACCTGGCGGCGCTGGTCGTGTCCTTTGTGCTGCTGGTGGTCTTCGTGCGCACTGAAAGCGTGGGCCTGCAGGTGCTGGCGTTACTGGTGATGACCCTGATTGCTCTGGCCTTTGGCTGGCACCTGGTGGCCTCCATTGGGGGTGCCGATATGCCAGTGGTTGTCTCCATGCTGAACTCCTACTCCGGTTGGGCCGCGGCGGCAGCAGGCTTCATGCTGAGCAACGATCTGTTGATCGTCACCGGTGCGCTGGTCGGTTCTTCTGGTGCGATCCTGTCTTACATCATGTGTAAGGCGATGAACCGTTCGTTTATCAGCGTTATCGCGGGTGGCTTTGGTTCTGATGGCTCCTCAACCGGTTCTGACGAAGAAGTGGGTGAGCACCGTGAGATCACCGCGGAAGATACCGCAGAGATGCTGAAAAACTCACACTCGGTCATCATTACCCCAGGCTACGGCATGGCGGTGGCACAGGCTCAGTATCCGGTTGCGGAGATCACCGAGAAGCTGCGTGCGCGCGGTATCAAGGTTCGCTTTGGCATTCACCCGGTAGCGGGGCGTCTGCCAGGCCACATGAACGTGCTGCTGGCGGAAGCGAAAGTGCCTTACGACATCGTGCTGGAGATGGATGAGATCAACGATGATTTCACCGATACCGACACCGTCCTGGTTATTGGTGCCAACGACACCGTTAACCCGGCGGCGCAGGACGATCCGCGTAGCCCAATCGCCGGTATGCCGGTTCTGGAAGTGTGGAAGGCGCAGAACGTGATTGTCTTCAAACGTTCCATGAACACCGGTTATGCAGGGGTTCAGAACCCGCTGTTCTTTAAAGAGAACACGCACATGCTGTTTGGCGATGCAAAAGCCAGTGTCGATGCTATTCTGAAATCGCTGTAAATCAGCGACAAAAAAACCGCCGTTTCCGGCGGTTTTTTTATGTCTGAACTTAGTCGTCTTCCGGGTCGTCCAGTTCAACCGGTGTCTGATACTCATCCGGCTTGATGACCAGCAGGTCACAGCGCAGATGGTCGATCACCTGTTCGGCGGTATTGCCCAGGAACGCGGCAGAAATACCGGTCCGGCCAATGGTACCCAGTACCACAATCCCCGCCTGCAGATGTTCTGCTAAATCCGGGATCACCTCTTCAGGTAACCCTTTTTCCACATGTGTCATTTTCTCATCAATGCTGAATTTCTGGCGTAACGCCTTCATGGCCAGCAGGTGCTGCCCCCGGATCGCATCGTTATACACGCTCGGGTCAAATTCAGGCAGCTCGATAGCAATATTAATCGGTGTTACCGGGTAAGCGCCCACCAGATGGACTTCAGTGTGGTTAACCTGTTCGGCAAGCTGGATCGTCTCCTTGACCAGCTTTTCATTGAGCGAATTGTGGTAATCCTCCTCGCTCGCCAGGTTGACCGCCACGACGGCCTTGCCGCCTTCTGGCCACGGCTGGTCTTTTACCATCCACACCGGGCAAGGGCATTTACGCAGCAGGTGCCAGTCGGTAGGGGTAAAGATCACGGATTCCAGCTTGTCGTGCTGGTGCGCCATTTTCAGCAACAGGTCGTGCCCACCGGCGACCACTTCCTGGATAATGGCTTCGAAAGGTCGGTTATGCCAGACCACTTTAATATCGATAGGAACACCCGCTTCCAGGTAATATTTGGCCTGTTCACGGATCCACGCGGTACGCTGGCTGATCACTCCCTGACGCATTGCGGTGCGTTCGTCAGGCGACAGAAGGGTGGTCATCTCATATGAGAAGTCATAGATCGGCAAAAACGCTTTGATTTTGCCACCAATCCGTTGATGTAGATACACAGCACGTCGTAATGCCGGCTGATCGTCCTGGTTAGGATCGATAGCCACCAGCATGTTTTGATACTTTGCCATACAGGTCTCCTTACTACTGTCACCACAGTCTGTAATTAAAAGAGTAACCTATATATCTTGAATGAAACAGGGGGGAAGTTTTTGTCAGATCAATAAATCATGAAAATCTGTCACAGAAACAGAACCGTTGTCGTTACCGCGATAAAGGCAATCAGCAGCAGTACCATCACCGCAATCGCAAACGTCGTTGAATCCTGTACGTAGGTTTTTTCTTCACCCTTCATTGGCCCGACAAGCATGATCCAGATGAATATGAAGGTCACTGAGGCGATAACGACTGAAACGAAAAATAAACTTTCTCTCAATTCATAACCTCAACAAGAACCTTTCAGGGACTGAGTGGGGCGGTGCCAGGGAAACGTGGTGAAACGGAAGTGGTGACGTACCAGACCAATAAATCATAAAAATTTATCGGTCTGGCATCAATCATGCGGGGGCGTTATGCCACGTTGCGGGAGTGACCGGCAAGAACGGCCAGAGCTTCACCGTTTTCGATGGTAATGTATTTACCCTTAACGGCCAGCATTCCGCTTTTCTGGAAACGACCCAGCAGGCGGCTGATGGTTTCCACGGTCAGGCCCAGGTAGTTACCGATATCGCCACGTGTCATGGTCAGACGGAATTCACGGGGGGAGAAACCGCGCTCCGCGAAGCGGCGTGAGAGGTTATAGATAAACGCGGCCAGGCGTTCTTCTGCATTCTTTTTGGAAAGCAGCAGAATCATGTCCTGATCGCCTTTGATCTCACCGCTCATCAGACGCATCATCTGCTGACGCAGATTGGGCATTTTGCCTGAGAGATCGTCCAGCGTTTCAAACGGGATTTCGCAAACCATTGAGGTTTCCAGCGCCTGAGCAAAGCTCGGGTGATGGCCAGTACCGATGGCATCAAAGCCAACCAGGTCACCCGCCAGATGGAAGCCGGTGATCTGCTCATCACCCTGTTCAGTGATGGTGTAGCTTTTGATGGTGCCAGAACGGATAGCATAGAGCGATTTCAGTTCGTCTCCCGCTTTAAACAGCGTCTGCCCTTTCTGAATAGGCTTTTTGCGCTCGATGATATTATCAAGCTGATCGAGTTCATGCTCATTCAGGGTAAACGGGATACAGAGCTGGCTGATGCTGCAATCCTGGCAATGGATAGCACAACCGCCAGACTGAATGCGTCGTATAATTCGCTTTTCCGGGATCATAGGTTTGCTCAAGCCTTAATTGATATTGGTCAATTTTAACATCTTTTTGGTAAGTACGTAAGCCTGCCAAACCATCAATAAGGACAAGAGACGGCAACCTGTTGCCATCTTCTTGAAATTCCACAGCTTGATTATGGATTTTTAGCCTAACCGGAAGAAAATTAAGCACTAAAAGCCTGGAAACTAGAGCAGGAGATACCCCTCGTGACGCAGTAACCACTCCTTGCGCTGCACGCCACCGGCATAGCCGGTCAGGGTGCCGTTGCGGCCAATCACGCGGTGGCAGGGGACCACAATACTGACGGGGTTAGCGCCATTTGCCGCGCCGACCGCGCGGGCCGCGCCGGCACGGCCGAGTTGCCCGGCGAGCTGGCCGTAATGCATGACCTGTCCGCACGGAATACTGCGCAGCGCCTGCCAGACTTCGCGCTGGAAAGGTGTGCCTGCCGTGGCGGTCGGCAGGGTGTCAATGATGCTGAGATCGCCCTCGAAGTACGCCGTCAGTTTGTCGCTCAGGCCGCCGGGGTTGGTGGCGCTGATACGTTCATAACCCTGCGCGCGATAGTGCACGTTGAGCAACGTGTCCATCCTGTCGCTGTGTTCTTCCCACTCAACGGCGCGCAGACAGAACTGCTCGTCTGCAATCACCCACAGTGGACCAAGCGGCGTGGCAATTTTATCTTCGAGTAATCTCAGCATCGATAATCCTTTAGTGCAGCCTTGGGTAAATCCCCGGCCCAATCGGCAGACCGACAAGATACCATGCCACCAGCATCACCAGCCATACCCCTAAAAAGATAAGCGGATAGGGTAAAAACAGCGAATAGTAGGTACCCAGTTTTGCCTCTGGTTTATAGCGCTGCAGGAAGCCCAAAAACAGCGGAACAAACGGCGAGACCGGTGCCAGGGGGATGACGGAGGAGTCTGCGATACGGAACAGGATCTGGGCAAACGCCGGGTGGAACCCCAGCATCATAAACATCGGCACAAAGATGGGGGCCAGAATCGACCAGATTGCCGAGCCGCTGGCGATAAACATGCACAGCAGTGACGACAGCAGCGCAAGGCCGACAAATGCCGGGACGCCGCTTAACCCCGCCGCTTCCAGCGCATCGGTCAGCCCCACGGCCATAAATTTGCCCATGTTGCTCCAGTTAAACATCGCCACGAACTGCGCCAGCGGGAACACCATCACAATAAAGCCCGCCATCTCTTTCATGGGTTCGATCATCAGCTGCGGCAGATCGCCCTGACGGCGAATTTTGCCGGTGGCGATCCCATAGGCGAGCGAAACGACAAAGAAAAACAGAATAATCAGCGGCACAATGCCCTGAATAAACGGCGAGGGGAGAACGGTATGTTTAACCGGATCGCGCAGGATGCCGTTTTCCGGTACCACCATCAGCGCGACCGCGGCAATAAACGCCAGCGAGACCACGCCTGCCACGCGCAGGCCAACGCGTTGCTCTTTACTCAGCGTCTCCAGCTTCTCATCACTTCGGCCTTCCCATTTCCCTAAACGCGGCTCAATGAGCTTATCGGTAATCAGTCCGCCCACCAGGGTCAGCAGGACCACCGAGCTGGCCATAAAGTACCAGTTGTCGATGACGCTGACGTGCATCGCGGTGTCGATGGTTTTGGCCGCCTCCGTGCTGATGCCTGAGAGCAGAACATCGGTGGTCACGATCAGCAGGTTGGCGGTAAAGCCGCAGCCTACGCCCGCAATCGCCGACAGCAGACCCGCCACGGGATGGCGTCCGACGGCGAGGAAAATCAGAGCGCCCATGGGCGGCATGATCACCAGCGCGGCATCAGAGGAGATGTGGCTAAAGAAGGCGATAAACAGCACCATGTAGCTGGCGTAACGTGCGCTGACGTGGGAGGCCATTTTCACCATCAGCGCCGGTAACAGTCCGACACGCTCGGCAAGCCCGGCGCCCAGTACCAGCGCCAGAATGGCTCCCAGCGGGGCGAAGCCGCTGAAGTTTTTAACCACATTCGGTAAGAACCAGTGCAACCCTTCGACACTCAACAGGTTCTTGACCGCCACCATACTGCCATCGGCCGGACTGCGCACGCTGACATCAAAGGCGGACAGCACCGCTGTCGCCACCATCAAAACCACGATCAACCAGATAAAAAGCAGGAAAGGGTGCGGCACTTTATTGCCGATCCTTTCAACCCAGCCATAGAGCTTACCGGATGGGGAATGCGAAGGTATGGAAGACATACTCATGGGCGTTCCTCGGGACTGTTGTTGTGTTGTTGTGTTGTGTTTTATTATTTTAAAGGTGACGGTGTCACGCCTGCCGGAATCGGACACACGTACGGCTTTTCGGTGATTTGTTGTTCGAACTCTTCCCGGCATTGTTGCAGCAGCGTTGCATCCTGGAGCAGATTTAGCGCGGTTGCGCCCATCACTTTTCCGGCCAGCAGCATGCCTTTATGAGCAATGGAGGTTCGCCCCTGAGCCACGAGTTGCCAGGTATGCAAAGGCGTTCCGATGGTAAAGCAGGGGCTGAAACACTGTGCCACCGGCATTTTCCAGCTGACATCGCCCACATCGGTTGACCCGGCCAGTACGTTATCGGTAATGGCGTAAGGTGCGACCTCATCTGTCAGTAACATCTCCTGCTGACGGCGCGCAAAAGCGTTACCGGCTTCTCCCCCCGTCGCGGCAATGTTCTTCAGGCTGTTTTGCAGGTCATTTGGCGTTAGCGTGGCACGAATATCCTGCGCAAACTGGCGCTCCTCTTCCGTCCACTCCGGTGTGCCGTAATGCTGCAGGGCGCGATACATCGCCGCTTCGAGCGTGCGGTTGGGCAGGTAGCTGGAGCAGGCTTTATCAAAGCGACACGCAACGGTGGTTTCGGTCATCATTGCCGCGCCCTGAGCGATTTTCTCGATACGTTCGTAGATCTGCTGCGCATCGGCCATTTCCGGCGCGCGGATCAGGTACAGCACTTCAGCCTGCGCCTGCACCACGTTGGGTGAGATTCCACCGGTATCGGTGATAGCGTAATGAACGCGCGCTTTCTCAATGATGTGTTCGTTGAGGAAATTGGTGCCGGTGGTCATCAGCGTTACGGCATCCAGCGCGCTACGCCCCAGATGCGGCGAGTTAGCAGCATGTGCCGCCACGCCGTGAAACCGCCAGGCGGCCTGAATATTGGCCAGCGTGCTGACGTTAAACATGCCGGCAAATGCTTCAGGGTGCCAGGTGACGGCGGCATCAACGTCATCAAACAAACCTTCGCGCACCATAAAGGTTTTCCCTGAACCGCCTTCTTCACCAGGACAGCCGTAGAAACGCACGGTGCCGCTCCCCCCGTGCTGCTCCAGCCAGCTTTTCACCGCAATGGCACCCGCCAGCGCTGCCGTTCCCAGCAAATTGTGGCCACAGCCGTGGCCGTTGGCACCCGGCGTGGCGGACTGTGCCGTCGCGCAATGTGCCTGCTGGCTCAATCCGGCCAGAGCATCATATTCCCCCAGCAGGGCGATAACGGGTTTACCGCTGCCGAAGCAGGCGATAAAGGCATTCGGAATCCCGCCGGCTTCACGGGTCAGGGTGAAACCTTCCGCTTCCAGCGCGCCGGCAATCCGTTCCGCGGACCAGAACTCTTCAAAACGCGTTTCAGGGTGATCCCAGATGTCGTCGGCAATATCGGTTAACAGCTGACATCGCGTGTCGATGGCATCGGCAATAAAAGCGTAGTTCTCCTGCATTACACACCTCGCGTCCACGGGAAATTAAGCGCAGTGCGCGCCAGCGTTTCGATAGCGAGGTTCATGACCTGCTCATCGAAATCAAATTTTTCATTGTGATGACCTGCGCTTAACTCGGTACCGAACACCATATACGACGCCATTCCGCCGTTCTGCTGCACGCGGGCCATCATCAGCGTCGCGTCTTCGGAACCTGCGGGGGCGTTGACTCTGTCAATGGCCTGCACCACGCCGGTCACCTGGCTTGCCTGCTGGCGCAGATAATCTACCCAGGCCGGTGTAGGGGCACTGGCGGTGGCGGCGCCCATCAGACGCATCTCGACGCTCACGCCGTAGAGTGCCGCCGCACCGGTAATCACGGCCTGCGCGCGTTCAAAGACGTACTGGTTAATGGCTTCGCTTACGCCGCGGGTTTCAACCTTGAGCAGGGCGTTAGCCGGCACGACGTTGCGTCCGCTGCCGGCCTGCATCACGCCGACATTCACCCGCGATGCACCTTCGCTGTGTGGGGCAATGCTGTGAAGCGCGATAGCGGCCTGAGCCGCGGCGAGCAGGGCATTACGGCCGTCCTCCGGTTTACCGCCGGCGTGTGCGGCAACCCCGGTAAAATGCACATCGAACTTGGTGGTGGCCATAAAGTTATCGCTGCCGCAAATTACCACACCGGCGGGCACACCGGTGCCAATGTGAATCGCGGTGAAGTAGTCCACGTCGTCGAGCGCCCCGGCGGCCACCATGGCGCGAGCGCCTCGGGTGCCTTCCTCGGCAGGCTGGAAGATCAGTTTGATGGTGCCATTGAGTTGCGATTCATTCTGCTTAAGCACGTGCGCCAGCCCCAGACCAATGGTGGTGTGGCCATCGTGGCCGCAGGCGTGCATCATCCCCGGGTTGCAGGAGGCAAACCCGTCGCGGAACGGGCGATGGCTGTCATCGAGTGCTTCGCTTAAATCCAGCGCGTCCATATCCACGCGAAACGCCAGCGTCGGACCTGACCGGCCGGTATTCAGGGTCGCCACAATGCCGGTAAATCCCCCTTCAAACGGGGTCAACCATTTCTCTGGTGCGCCTTGCGCCCGGGCGCGGGCAAACTCTCGCGCCAGCGTGGCGTCATCGGGTAATCCCATACGGCTTTCGGCGTCCACCACGTCGCGGCCCACCGCCAGCGAATAACCCAGCTGGTCTAAGATTTCCGCGACTTTCGCCGCCGTGCGAAATTCGAGCCATCCGGACTCCGCGAAATGGTGAAAATCGCGACGCCATGCGCTCAGTTGTGGGGCTAATGTCTGGATGTACTGCGCCAGTGATTCCATATCTGTTCCTGTCATCATTAAAATATGTGAACTGCTTCACGCTGTGATAGTTTTTACTTATCACTAACCGTTTTTTCACAGTTTTAACCGTTCAGGAATTACCCTCGCACATTCATTTCCATTAAAGTAGATGACAGTTTCTTTACTCTGATAAACAACGGTTATCGGTCGGGCTATGTCATTTCAGATTAAATTTCATCAAATCCGGGCGTTTGTTGAAGTCGCGCGTCAGGGCAGTATCCGCGGCGCCAGCAGGACGCTTAATCTTTCGCAACCGGCGCTGACCAAATCGATCAAAGAGCTGGAAGAGGGGATGGCGGCGCAGCTTTTTGTGCGCAGGAGTAAAGGCGTCGCATTGACCGAATGTGGGGAAGGGTTTTACTCGCGCGCCAGGCTGATTCTGGAAGAGTTACGCGCGGCGCAGGATGATATCCGCCAGCGCCAGGGGGAACTGGCCGGGCAGATTAATATTGGAATGGGAGCCAGTATTTCGCGAAGCCTTATGCCCGCGGTGATCACCCGCTTTCATGCACAACATCCGCAGGTAAAAGTCCGGATTATGGAAGGGCAACTGGTGTCGATGATCAATGAATTACGCCAGGGCGAGCTGGATTTCACCATTAACACCTATTATCAGGGGCCGTACGATCATGAGTTTACGTTTGAAAAATTGTTTGAAAAGCCTTTCGCCGTATTTTGTCGGGAAGGGCATCCGGCGACGGGCGCGACATCCATTACCGAATTGCTGAATTATAACTGGACAATGCCGACGCCACGCGGGAGTTATTATAAGCAATTGGAAGATGTTTTTACTCATCGCTCGCAAATACCGCGCATTGACGTTGTCTGCGAAACGTTTTCTTCCTGCATTAGCCTTGTTGCACAAAGTGATTTTTTAAGTATCCTGCCAAAGGAACTGGGCTGTGACCCGCTGCTGGCGCACCGTCTGGTTATGCTGCCCGTTGTCGAATCGCTACCTAAAGCGGCCTATTATTTAATTCAGCGCCGTGATTCTCGTCAGACACCCCTGACCGAATCGTTAATTACGCAATTCAGAAGAGAGGCGCGGAAAATAGTATCGGAGTGAAGCGGGGAGTAAAATAAAAAAACAGAGCCTGTCCGACATCAGACAGACCCTACAACACACAGCAGTGCTTCCCTTCGCAGATCCTGAATGTTATATCCGTGAAGCAGGTTTATTTAATTATAACAGCCCACCCTCAAAAAGATATGTTTTAGCATCATTGATTCCACATTTTTTTAACCTAAACTTTCTGTTTTATGTGTGCTGAAATTTAAGTTAAGTCGCGTTTAACTTTTGCGAAGAAATAATTTTTATATTCATCAGGTTAATATTTATGCCCTCATCCTGGGGTAGCGGTTATTGAGGCCCATGCCTGGCGCAGGTATAGTACAGGCTCAGATGTAGCGGGAGGATGTCCATGAACCCTGACGACAAATCACTTTTTCTTGACGCCATGGAGGGTATCCAGCCCCTGAAGCGCTGCACGGATATTCACTGGCAGCCGAGCCGCAACACGCGAACGCGTCAGGAGATTGATACCGAGCAACTGGATAACTTCCTGACCCTGGGCTTCCTGGAACTTCTGCCCCTGGATGAGCCGCTGGCGTTCAGACGGGAAGGGGTGCAACAGGGCGTTATTGATAAGCTCCGCTCGGGTAAATATTCCCGCCAGGCCAGCTTAAATCTGTTACGCCAGCCCGCCGAGCGTTGCCGGCAGATGCTGTTTTCCTTTATCCGCCAGGCTGGACGCGATGGATTACGTAACCTGGTGATCATTCATGGAAAAGGGCGGGAGCAGAACGCCCATCCCAACGTGGTACGCAGCTATCTGGCGCGCTGGTTAACCGAGTTCGAGGAAGTGCAGGCCTTTTGCGTGGCGCTGCCGCATCACGGTGGCAGCGGAGCATGCTATGTTTCGCTACGAAAGTCTGACGAAGCGAAACAGGAGAACTGGGAACGGCACGCTAAGCGCAGCCGTTAAGCGCTTCTGGCGGGCGAGACGTTCGCCCGCCTGTCACTCAGAAGGTTTCCCAGTTGCTGTCGGTGGCGGTGTTGGCCGTTGCCGGGCGTAACAGCTGTGGGGTTTTCACCGTGGCCGGGCGGGGTGCGGTGGCTTTTTCCTTTCCGTTCAGGCGAAACGCTGCCACAGCCTGGCGCAGTTGTTCCGACTGATCTTCCAGGGCCGCCGCCGCCGTGGCGGATTGCTGTACCAGCGCGGCGTTTTGCTGTGTGACGCTGTCCATCTGCGAAACGGCCAGGCTCACCTGTTCAATGCCGCGGCTCTGTTCATCGGACGCCGACGAAATCTCGCCCATGATATCGGTCACGCGGGTCACGGCAGCGACAATCTCCTTCATGGTTGCGCCCGCTTCGCTGACCTGCTCTGAACCGGTATTCACCCGGCTGACGGAGTTCTCAATCAGCCCTTTGATCTCTTTCGCCGCCTGCGCACTGCGGCTGGCCAGCGTGCGGACTTCACCTGCGACGACCGCAAAGCCACGACCTTGCTCCCCGGCACGCGCGGCTTCCACCGCCGCGTTAAGCGCCAGAATGTTTGTCTGGAAGGCAATGCTGTCAATCACGCCGGTAATGTGCGCAATTTGCTGCGAGCTGTCGGCGATTTCGGTCATGGTACGGACAACGTTATCCACCACGTGACCGCCACGGGCCGCCGTTTCTGAAGCGTTTTTCGCCAGTAGCGTAGCCTGGCGGGCGTTGTCGGAGTTCTGTTTAACCGTTGCGGTCAGCTCTTCCATGCTGGCAGCCGTCTCCTCCAGCGAAGCCGCCTGTTGCTCGGTGCGGGCAGACAGATCGTTGCTTCCGGCGGCAATTTCACCTGCGCCTGTGTAAATGGAGTCGGTGCTACCACGCACGGCGCTGACGGTGATCACCAGCGACTGCTGCATCTCATGCAGACCCGCCGCCAGCTGACCCATCTCATTGCGGCCAGACAGGGCGATATCCTGCGTCAGATCGCCGCCCGCAATGGCGCGAATATGGTTCATAATCATGTGGAGCGGTTTTAACAGCAGGTGTTGTAAACCCTGCCAGATCACCACCAGTACCGCGATCACGGCCAGGAAGATCGCTGCCAGCGTCCATTGCATCTGGGTAAAGCTGCTCTGGTTCTCTTCGGTTGCGGCTTTCAGCAGGGTGTTGTTTTCGGCGCGCCAGCGGTTATAAACCCCTTCCATATCGTCCTGGGCCTGTTGGGCATCCAGATCGCCATAGGCCTGGTAGTTGTCGGCACGCAGATACGCAATGGAGAGACGCATCACTTCATGCATCTGGCTCCATGATTTCTGCATTTCGTCGGTTAATGCCGCGTTCTGGCCGTTAACCTGCGGCATTTTCTGCCACTCTTTGTTATAGGCTTCCGCTTTAGCCAGAGAATCAGCCGCGGTGCCAAGCAGTTTGTTGATCGCCGCAAGGGACGCCGGGTCGCGCTGGTTTTTCAGGTAGCGGATCGCCACGCGGGTGACGGTGACGCGCGTTTTGATCAGCGTGTTTACGCTGTCGCTCAGGCTCTCCTGCTGGGCATTGAGCACCCCGGAGTTCTGGAAGTTATGGCGGTCGTTGCTGACGGCAGAGTAGAACAACCCTCCCGTGACAACTTGCAACAGACAGAATATGGTGAGAGCAAAGATAATACCGGTAATCACGTGCAGATTTTTCAGCATAGCGGTCGTCCGTTAGAGAAGATGCAGGGTTACACAAATACTATCGTCGTAGAGAAATTAAACTTTAATTTAACTCGCGCTTAACTACGGGGTCTGTTAAGGAACTCGTTGTAAATCCGGATCATTTTTATGAGGAAGGTCGACATGAGCAGCATTGATAAAAGCGGGACGTACGCACTGGGGTCGCGGACGGTTAAACGGCTTGGCTATGGCGCGATGCAGCTTGCCGGGCCGGGCGTGTTTGGTCCTCCAAAGGACAAAAATGCCGCGCTGGATGTGCTCCGCGAAGCGGTGGCTGCTGGGGTGAATCACATTGATACCAGCGATTTTTACGGGCCGCATATCACCAACCAGCTGATCCGCGAGGCGCTTCATCCGTACCGCGACGATCTGACGCTCGTCACCAAGATCGGTGCCCGTCGCGGCAGTGATGCCTCCTGGCTGCCGGCCTTCTCCGCGCAGGAACTGACGCAGGCGGTACATGACAATCTGCGTAATCTGCAGCTGGATGTGCTGGACGTGGTTAATCTGCGCATCATGTTCAGCGCACACGGGCCAGCAGAAGGCTCAATTGCTGAACCTCTCGCCACGCTGGCCGAGTTACAACAGCAAGGTTTGGTGCGCCATATTGGCCTGAGCAACGTCACGGCCACCCAGGTTGCGGAAGCGCAGAAGATGGTGCAGGTGGTGTGTGTGCAGAACATGTACAACATCGTGAACCGTGGCGATGATGCGCTGGTGGATTCGCTGGCGCAGCAGGGGATTGCGTATGTGCCGTTCTTCCCGCTGGGTGGTTTTACACCCCTGCAATCATCCGGGCTGCAGGCGGTCGCTGATTCGCTGGGCGTAACGGCAATGCAGGTCGCGCTGGCGTGGTTGCTGCAACGTTCGCCGAACATCCTGCTGATCCCCGGCACCTCCTCCGTGGCGCATCTGCGACAAAATCTTGCGGCGGCGGAGCTGGTACTCCCGGCTGACGCGCTGGAAACGCTCGATTCGCTGGCGGATTAAGCCAGACAGGCATAAGCCCAAAGCAGTGCTTTGGGCTTTTTTGTCCCTCTTGAAACCTGGATGTCGCTGCCGCAGGCGTTATCTGGCTATTCTTTCGCCGATGCGCAGGATACGGCTGAATTAAATCCGCACACACTTCAATGCGTTTGGGGTGACCCCCGTAAAGGACCTTGATCCTTGTCCATAATCCGTAATACTGTATTTATATACAGTATCTGGCGAGAAAGGCATTTATGGACACTCTCTTTTCTTATTATCCAAAGCAACCTCTTGAATTACCGTTATTTGTAGAACGCGTAGCGTGTGGTTTTCCAAGCCCGGCACAGGATTATGTGGAGGATCGTCTCGATCTTAACCGCCTGGCCGTCAGGCATCCCAGCGCGACCTACTTTGTGAAGGTAAGCGGAGACTCGATGATCGGCGTTGGGATCGGCGATGGCGATCTGCTGGTCGTCGATCGTTCGTTAAACGCCGTGCACGGGGATATTGTGGTGGCATCCGTCGCGGGTGAGTTTACGGTCAAAGAGTTGCAGACCCGTCCGATCCTGAGGTTAGTGCCGCATAACGTTCGCTATCAGCCGATCACGTTTCAGTCCGAAGAGGAACTGCAGATCTTCGGTGTTGTCACCCACACACTCAAAACGCATAAACATGTTCGCGCTGGTTGATGTGAACAGCTTTTATGCCTCCTGCGAGACGGTGTTTCGGCCCGATCTGCGGGGTAAACCCGTGGTGGTGGTCTCCAATAACGACGGCTGCATTATTTCGCTGTCGCGGGAGGCAAAGCAGTTCGATATAAAAATGGGCGAGCCGTATTTCAAATTCAAAGAGAAGCGCTTTCCCGCGCGGGTTTACGTCTTTAGCTCGAACTATGCGCTTTACGCCGATCTCAGCAGCCGGGTGATGCAGACGCTGACCGATTTCGCCCCGGCCATAGAGATTTACTCCATTGATGAGGCGTTTGTGAACGTTGCTGGCGTCAGCAACTGCATGGCGCTGGAGGCGTTTGGTCATCATATGCGCACGCAGGTGTTTAAAAATACGGGATTAACCGTTGGCGTAGGCATTGCCCCCACGAAAACGCTGGCGAAGCTGGCCAACTATGCGGCAAAGCGGTGGAGCAGCACGGGAGGCGTAGTGGATTTATCGGATCGCGAGCGGCAGCGTAAACTGCTGGCGCGCGTACCGGTAGAGGAGGTGTGGGGCGTCGGGCGGCGCATTACCAAAAAACTTAATGCGATGGGCGTCACCACGGCGCTGGATCTGGCACAAGCTTCCTCGTGGGTCATTCGCAAACATTTTAACGTTGTCCTGGAGCGCACGGCGCGCGAGCTGCGCGGCGAGCCCTGTCTTGATCTGGAAGAGTTTACGCCCACGAAGCAGCAGATTATCTGTAGCCGCTCGTTTGGACACCGTATTACGCAATACGAGGAGATGCACCAGGCCATTTGCGCCTACGCTGAACGGGCTGCGGAAAAGCTGCGCAGCGAGCATCAATATTGTCGCTTTATCAGCGTGTTTTTGCGTACCAGCCCGCATGCGGACAACGAGGTTTATTACGGCAATCAGGCGTCTGTCACCCTGATGACGCCCACCAATGACTCGCGCGATATCATCCGTGCCGCCACCGATGCGCTGGGGCGCATATGGCTTGACGGCTATCGCTACATGAAAGCGGGGGTGATGCTGGCGGACTTTTTCAGTAGCGGCGTCGCCCAGCTGAATTTATTTGACGATAACCGTTTGCGCGCCAACAGCGCGGCGCTGATGGCGCTGATCGACAGCGTGAATCATTCCGGGAAAGGGAAGATATGGTTTGCCGGGCAGGGGATTGAGAAATCCTGGGCGATGAAGCGCGAGATGTTGTCACCGGCTTATACGACGCGGTACGCGGATTTGCCGGTAGCGAAGTAGACGCCGGTTATTTGGCAAGCGTCGGCAGGATTTGTTCGATCACCTGTATCACGCTTCTGACGCGTTGTGGGATAAAGCGGGCGTCGGGGTAGACGGCATAGAGATACCGGTCAGGTAACCGCCAGGCCGGTAATACCGGCACCAGCGTGCCGGCTTGCAACGCCTTTGCCGCAAGCGGCAACTGCATGCCGCCAATCCCGATGCCTGACTCCAGCGCCTGTAACAGGGCATCACTGGTGTTGGCACGAAAAACGGTATGCACTTTCACGTCAATTGTTTCCTCACCGGCGATCAACCGTAGAGGCGCATCCCGCGGGATGCCGCTAAATCGCACATGGGGATGTGCCGCCAGTTCGCTGACGGAGTGTACCGCCTGAAAGCCGGAAGCAGCGAACAGCGCGGTTTCAATCCGCATCAGCAGACGTGCCGCATGCGACTGCGGAGGCTCAGCGCTAAGGCGTAGCGCGACATCCACCCCTTCGCTCACCAGGTCGGCGATGCGGTCATCCAGGGACAGCGTCAGGTGCAACGCCGGATGCAGGCGCTGAAGCGCCAGCAGAGGGGGCAAAACGATCTGCCCCAGACCGCTTGGCAACTGAACATGGACGCTGCCCTGAAACTGATGATCGGCAGGGTTCAACCGTCTCTCCGCTTCCTGCATGGCATCCAGCAAAAGCTGCATATCACGGCGATAACGTTCACCCTGCTCGGTGAGCTTCATCATTCGCGTTGTCCGATGCAGTAATACCACCCCGAGCTCCTGTTCCAGGGCGGCAATCTGCTGGCTGACGGCAGACTGCTTCATTCCGCTCTGACGAGCGGCTGCCGAAAAGGAACCCGCTTCTGCGACGCGCAGAAAGGTGGAAATGGCGTTGAGCTTATTGTTCATTTAATTTTTTTTCTTATAAGTGCCATCGAATTCAGGGGATATGTAGGGAAAAAATAATATATCACACTGTGTCTGTCACCCTAACTGGAGAAACACCGTGAATAAGATGCAGCCACAAAACGTCGCGCTGGTCGCTGGCGCCAGCGGGATCGTAGGCAGACAGCTCGTCAAAACGCTCCTGGACAACAAATGGCAGGTGATTGGCCTGAGCCGCCATGCCTTATCCCATCCTGATGCTATTTCGCTGATCAACGTTGATTTACTGGATGCGGAGGATAGCGCCAGGGCTTTGCAAGCCGCTGGCGAGATCACCCATATTTTTTACAGCGCCTGGATGAATGCCGGGAGCTGGACGGAAATGGTTGAACCGAACGTCACGATGTTGCGCAACCTGGTCAGCAATATTGAAAAAACGGCACCTTTGCAGACGGTAAGCCTGATGCAGGGATACAAAGTGTATGGCGCGCACCTGGGACCGTTCAAAACCCCGGCACGCGAAAGCGATCCGGGCGTACCCGGGGCAGAATTTAACGCCGCTCAGCTCGCGTGGCTCCGTGATTTTCAGCGGGGAAAACGCTGGCACTGGAATGCCATCAGGCCAGGCGTGGTGGGCAGTTCGGTGCCAGGCAATACCATGAACCTTGCGCTGAGCATCGCACTGTATGCGTCCCTGTGTAAGGCTCTGGGTTTACCTCTGCGTTTTCCCGGTTCGGAACAGACCTGGCACAGCATTGTTGATCATACTGACGCCGGATTGCTGGCGGAGGCAACGCTGTGGGCAGCCACATCACGTAGGGCTAACAACCAGGCTTTCAACGTGAATAATGGGGACATCTGGCGCTGGAGCGAGCTGTGGCCGCGTATCGCACGCTGGTTTGAACTGGACTCTGCGCCGCCGGTCAGATTGTCATTCCATCAGCTGTTTAAGGACTATCGTGCGTTATGGCGCGACATTGCCGGGGAGCGGTTGGTGGAGGCGGATATTTTGCAGCTGAACGACGGGCATTTTGCCGATTTTGTCTTTAGCTGGAATTACGACATGTTTGGCGACGGCAGTAAGCTCCGCCGGTCAGGGTTCACGCGAATGCAGGCAACCGATGAGATGTTTTTCAGCCTGTTCTCGCAGCTAAGAGCGGCACGTATTATTCCGTAAAAAAAGGGGAGTGCGTTTCTGACGGCAGTAAAAAACGCGAACCCGGATGCAGGGAGTAAAGAACGCTCAATGTTCACTTTCTGGAATAGGGCCAGAGGAGCCGGCCAGTTCATGACAAAGCGCGCCAATCCGATCCACCGCATTCAGCAGGAGAGGCGTGGGTTCGTTGGCACAATTTAATCGCAGGTAATTCGTTAAGTGTGCGCGGGGGGAGAACAGCGGCCCGGGGCTAACGCCAATGTTCAGTGTCAGCGCGCGGCGGTGCACCTCCAGTGCATTCACCTGGTGTGGAAGTTCAACCCACAACAGGAAACCGGCAGCCGGCACGTTAACGCGTGTGCCGGGAGGGAAGCTTGCCTTGACGCGCGCAATGACGGCACCAATCCCTTCTGCGATGCGCCGCTTTAGCCGCCGCAGATGACGATCGTAGTCGCCACTGGCCAGGATTTCGCTCGTTGCGGCCTCAAACAGCGGCGCACCTGCCCAGTCTCCGGCCATACGCGCCTGCAGGACCTGGGCGTGGTAACGTCCGGCCGCAATCCAGCCGATGCGCCATCCGGGCGCAAGCGTTTTAGAAAATGAACTGCAGTAAATGACATTCCCGCTCTGGTCGAACGCTTTACAGGCCGGAGGACGTTGCCCTTCGCCGACCAGATCGCCATAAACATCGTCCTCAATTAACGCGATGCCTGCATCTTCCAGCAGGGCAACAAGTTCCTGCTTGCGGGTGACGGACATACTGGCGCCCAGCGGATTTTGCACGGTGGGCGAGGCCAGAACGGCTGCTGGATGATGGCACCGAATAGCATCGGCGAGCGGCGCCAGCAGCAACCCTTCTTGAGGATCGGTTGGGATCTCCAGCGCCTTCAGGCCCAAATCTTCCAGCAACAACAGCGTACCGAAATAGGCGGGTTGTTCTATCGCTACCACGTCGCCAGGCTGGCACACAGCCCGCAACGCCAGACGCAGCGCCTGTGTCGCGCCAGCGGTAATGATGAGATCCTCTGCACCAAAACGGCCGCCCCATTGCGCTGCCCGGGCGGCAATCTTACTGCGCAAATCAACCCGTCCCGGAGGCAGGCTATAGCTTTGCCCACGCGCTTCCAGACGTCGACCTGCAGACTGCAGCGCACGTTGCAGGGTATCGCCTGGCAGCCACGCGGGGTCGGGCAAGGCAGCCCCCAGCGGTACCAGTCGGGCTTCTGCACTACTGAATAACGAGCGCGCGACGGCTGACATTGTCACAGGCACGGGGCCGGGCAGGGAACGCGTGGGCTGCACGCATCGGGACTGGCGGGTCTGACGGACGTAGTAGCCCGAACGCGGACGCGCAACGATCAGGCCTTCGGCCTCAAGGCAGCGGAGTGCTTCCAGTGCCGTCGGGAGACTGACCTGTTCGCGCTCGGCCAGTTTACGTGCAGAGATCATCCGGTCGCCGATTTGCAACGCGCCAGAAGCCAGCGTAAGACGCAGCATCTCAGCAATCCGACGGTAATGGGGGGACGGGGCGGCCATGGGGATCTGTGCAGTCAAATTTTCGATAAAACTGACTATACAGCCAATGAAGTGCCCCATCTATAGTGTCCGGCATGTTCCAGACAAGGAGGCACTATGCACAGCGACAATTTCGATATTTCTGCCTATTTCAGGCGCATAAACTATACCGGCCCGGCGGCTGCCGATACTGCTACCCTGCATGCGCTTATGCGCCATCAGCTCTTTTCGATACCCTTTGAAAATGGGGATGTACAGGCGGGTAAAGTCGTCTCGCTGGTCCCCGAAGACATTGCCGATAAGCTGTTGAGGCAGAAGCGCGGCGGCTACTGCTATGAGGTGAATGGGCTATTTGCGATGGCGCTGGAGGCATTGGGCATTCGCTGGCGTTTTGTCGCGGCGCGCCCGATGTTCTACCCGGTGCGTCGGCCTAAAACCCATATGGCACTCATTGCTGAGATTGACGGTCGTCAGTGGCTTTGTGACCTCGGGTTCGGTAGCTACGGCATCCGTGCGCCGATGGCGTTAGACATGCTTGATACGGATATCCGGCAGGATTTCGACACGTTCCGGCTGACCCGTAACGCGGAGGGTGAGTATCTGCTTCAGGCACGGGTGGAGGGTAAATGGGCCAGTCAGTACGGCTTTGACCTCTCTCCTCAGGAGTGGATTGATTTTGTGCCTGCAAACTACCTTAACTCCACGCACCCGGACGCCATTTTTGTGCAGAAGCTGCTCGTCGTACAGCATCGCCCGGAAGGACGCCAGATTTTGCTGGGTAACGTGCTGAAAACGATCACCGCGCAGGGCGTGGAAACGCAGCAGCTGGCAGAAGATGACATTGCCTCTGTACTGAAAAATTGTTTTGCGCTGACGGTTGAGTGAGCCGCAGGGGGACGCTGGACTGTATCGAGTCTGCGCATGCGTCCCCGGCTTATCATCGACAATGCGGACTGTTAAATACAGAGGCTACCTGAGACGTCTTCAGGGCAGAAACCGTATCCGCTACGTAAAAAGCGTCGTAATAATCAACCCTATAATATACAGGGAAAGGATGCCCTGGATGCTACTTAAAGCCCACCGCAAGTAGCGCCACTGGTAGCGTTCTCTGGCATTGGCCTCGGCAATGGGGCCGGTAGCGTCAGGGGCTTCTTTTCTGAAGCGCTGCAGGGTTTGATGACACCACCACACCAGCAGTAATACCAGCACGGTTTTCGTGAGCAGTGAGCCATAAGCATTGAAAAAAACGTCCCAGTAGCAACGGAGTGTATCCATATCCTTTTACCTGTAACTGTGCGGCCCATATGACGAAGAGGGGCAATATTAGGGAATTATTTTTTCTTATTCATCATCGCCTTTAGATCGGCAAACGGGTTGAAAGTGGCCACGCCCATGTCTTTTTGCGCGTCTTCACCCGCCACAACGGTAGTACCGTACTGATCTGCTTCGGTGTATTTCGAGTGTTCATGGTCGTGGCAAAACAGGCACAACAGCTCCCAGTTGCTGCCATCTTCCGGGTTATTAGTATGATCGTGATCGATATGGTGAACCGTGAGCTCCCGCAGGTTTGAATAGACGAACTCGCGTGAGCAGCGTCCACAGACCCAGGGATAGATTTTTAATGCCTTTTCACGGTAGCCACTTTCCAGTCGCGCGTAGTTTTTAGGGATCAGAGCCATTGCCGGTTTTACCTGCCAGGGAAAAAGAAAGACGCACTATATCTCATTATGGGGCGTCATTGCGATCCGCTCAATTCTGTCAATTTATTTGAATTATTCCGTTAAATAAAGGGCATTTATTCTCCCCGGGTAATGCGTAAAGTAGAGATAACGCAAAGCATCATCAGGATATCTCGTTATGAAAAAGATCGGCTTTTTGTCATTTGGTCACTGGACACCGTCACCTCAGTCCGGCACGCGTTCCGCGGCGGACACCCTGTTGCAATCCATCGACCTGGCCGTCGCCGCTGAAGAGCTGGGCGCAGATGGTGCCTATTTCCGTGTGCATCATTTTGCCCGTCAACTCAGCTCTCCATTCCCCTTACTGGCGGCGATCGGTGCCAAAACGAAAAGCATCGAAATCGGTACTGGTGTGATCGATATGCGCTATGAAAATCCGATGTACATGGCGGAAGATGCGGGCGCGGCGGATTTAATCTCCGGCGGACGTTTGCAGCTGGGGATCAGCCGGGGCTCTCCGGAGCAGGTCATTGATGGCTGGCGTCATTTTGGTTATGTCCCGCAGGAAGGGGAAAATGAATCAGATATGGCACGCCGACACACCGAGGTACTGCTTGAGGTGCTGCGCGGAGAAGGGTTTGCAAAACCGAACCCACAACCCATGTTCCCAAATCCACCGGGACTGCTGCGCCTGGAGCCACATTCCGAAGGTTTACGTGAGCGCATCTGGTGGGGCGCAGGGTCGAACGCGACAGCGGTATGGGCTGCAAAACTGGGGATGAACCTGCAAAGCTCAACCCTGAAAGATGATGAAACCGGTGAGCCATTCCATATTCAGCAGGCAAAACAGATCCGCGCCTACCGACAGGCCTGGGCGGAAGCAGGGCATACTCGTCAGCCGCGCGTCTCGGTCAGCCGCAGTATTTTTGCGCTGATGGACGATCGTGACCGCATGTACTTCGGCGCAAGCCGGAACGACAGCGATAGCGTGGGTTACCTTGATGAGAAAACGCGCGCCATTTTCGGACGTAGTTATGCCGCTGAGCCTGAAAAGCTGATTGAGCAGTTGAAACAGGACGAAGCGATTGCCGAAGCGGACACCTTATTGCTCACCGTGCCGAACCAGCTCGGAGTTGATTACAACGCGCATGTTATCGAATCCATTCTGAAGCATGTTGCACCGGCAATGGGATGGCGCGAGTAGTCATTTTGTTGTGCGCCGAGCGCGAAGGCCGTAACGCCTGCCTGTCTCGTCACCCCCGGTAAGGGGGACGAGGCAGGCATCTGCGGAGGTTATTCGACTGGCTTATGGCTCATATCGCTCAGCAGCACGGCGATACTTTGCCCGCCCGCCGTCTGTTCGAGGCCAATCTTCACAATGATGGTCAGCGGAACGGAGAGCAACATGCCGACCGGGCCGAGCAGCCATCCCCAAAATATAAGGGACAGAAATACCACCAGCGTGGACAATCCCAGACCGCGCCCCATCATGCGTGGCTCAAGAATGTTCCCGAACACCAGGTTAATCACCAGATACCCGGCCAGCAGAATCAGCGCATCATAGAATCCACTGAACACCAGCACCTGCAGAATAGGGGGAATAGCGGCCAGCACCGAACCGATGTTGGGGATATAGTTGAGCGCAAAGGCCAGTAATCCCCAGACGAACGCAAACCGGACATCCAGCGCCATCAGCATTCCCCAGACCACGGCCCCGGTGACCAGGCTAATGGCGGTTTTCAGGACCAGATAGCGGGAGACGCTATCCAGCGCGCGTTGAATCGCTCCCATGCCTTCAACCGGACGGACCATTATTTGCTGCAGTTTTGCGGGCAGTTGCGGCACTTCCAGCAGCATGAACACCACCGTTAAAAACAGCAGGAAAATCGAGGTCATGGCGTTAGAGAGCTGCGCCAGCAGGCCGGTGACGAGGGTCATGGCGGCATTCGGATCAATGTACTTCAGCAACTCCTCAACGGACACTTCGATTCCCGCACGCTGCAGCCAGGGTTCAAGCTGCAACAGCGGTATCGCCAGCGACGAGCGGTATTTCGGTAACGTTCGCGTCAGTTCATTCAGGGAGGTGCCGAGATAAGCGACCAGCAGCACCATGGCAATAATAATGATGCTGATAAGCATCGTGATTGCCAGCACGCGCGGGATGCGGAACCGCGTCATGCGCTGTATGAGCGGGTTAAGGATCACCGCAATAAACAGGGCCAGAATAAACGGCACGATGATGTCGGCGGCAAAACGGACGCCCGTCAGTATGATCACCAGCATGCCCAGCATGATGACAATTTTTAGCCCGTTCAGGGTAATGATGGGTTTAGCCATGGGGGTTCCTGAATAATATTTTTATTTATAATAAAGGCGAAACCCGTTTCAATAAACTAACCAAAATCAAACGGGATGGGTAAAGAATTGAAAAGACTTTGAGTAAAAGCCTTACTTATGGTACAAATTTGGCGTGTTCAACTACCGAGGACAATTTTCATCCGCAAAGACGAGAAGCAACAACGCGGATAATTGTAATTTTATGGACAATTTGTTCAGGACGTATTCTTCAAACAACACCGCTGTATTTTTCACTTCCTTCTGCCTTCTTTCTGGTGAGCAACACTGGCGCAACGCGCTATAGTCACATCTTCTGCCTGAGCTGGCGCTACGCGCTTAGCTGTCTGATTTAATTTCATATTTTTGGGTTTGCTGCACGTAGCAGGCCACGATGGATTATATTCTCAAGCAGGAGAAAAACATGTTTTACTGGATTTTATTAGCC
Organism: Enterobacter sp. R-25; assembly: GCF_049913205.1. Taxonomy (NCBI): domain Bacteria; kingdom Pseudomonadati; phylum Pseudomonadota; class Gammaproteobacteria; order Enterobacterales; family Enterobacteriaceae; genus Enterobacter; species Enterobacter sp. R-25. The sequence continues at coordinate 2,097,682 of NZ_CP183982.1, forward strand.
CTTGCTATTATCGCTGAAATTACCGGCACGCTGTCGATGAAATGGGCAAGCGTCAGCGATGGCAATACCGGCTTTATTTTAATGCTGGTGATGATTTCACTTTCCTATATTTTCCTGTCGTTTGCAGTGAAGAAAATTGCGCTGGGTGTGGCCTATGCGCTGTGGGAAGGGATCGGTATTTTGTTGATCACCCTGTTCAGCGTCTTATTATTTGACGAAACATTATCAACAATGAAGATTGCCGGGTTAACGACGCTGGTAGCAGGTATCGTGCTGATTAAATCGGGTACACGCAAACCGACTAAGCAGCCGAAGGAGCAGACCCATGCAGCAGTTTGAATGGATCCACGCGGCCTGGTTGGGGTTTGCCATCGTGCTGGAGATTTTAGCGAACGTCCTGCTAAAATTCTCTGACGGTTTTCGTCGTAAAATTTACGGACTGTTGTCGATTGCCGCCGTACTGGGGGCGTTCAGCGCCCTGTCACAGGCGGTGAAGGGTATCGATCTGTCCGTGGCCTATGCGCTGTGGGGCGGGTTTGGTATTGCCGCCACCCTGGCAGCCGGCTGGGTGCTGTTCGGTCAGCGTTTAAATAACAAAGGTTGGATTGGACTGATATTGCTGCTTGCTGGCATGATCATGATAAAACTCGCCTGATACACGTTAAGCCATTATTTACAGGCAGCGAAATTCGCTGCCTGTATTACTCTTAAAAAAAGCAAAACATTGAAGAGGATGGCTAATGTATCGCACATTAAGCTGGCGCAATATTCCCACCGCGAGAACATTGTTCGCCATGATCTTCATGGCGGGGATCGGCTTAATCATCTCCATTGTCGCGCTGCTCTATTTATCTCTGCACCTGATCAGCACCAAAACCAATGAAATTGACGAGCACCGCACCACGCTTTCCGTGCAGGGTGCGATACAAACGTCGGTTAACCGTGTCTCGACCCTGGTGATTGATAATGCCGTCTGGGACGATGCGGTACGCGAGGTCTACCGCCCAAAGCTCGATACCGAATGGTTATACAACACCTGGGGAGCGGGCTTTAAAGTCAATAACCTCTATGACGGCACTTTCGTGCTGGATGAGCATTTCAACGTTATCTGGGGATCGTTTCAAAGCCAGCCTTTTGCGGAGTCGAATCTCAACTTTTTTGGCAAAGGCCTGCAAGCGCTTATTCAGCAGCACGGACGTGAATTACCCAGCCAGAAGAATATTTATGCCGGGATCACCCGAACGCGTCACGGCGTCGCGTTTGTCGGAATAGGGCTGATCCGACCGATGATCGGGCGATTGCAGGTTAACGACGGTACACGCCGCTATCTGGTGATTACCCGCCATTTGAATGGCGGCATATTATCCGATCTGGGGCAGACCTTTCAGATTGATAACCTCAACTTTACCCCGGATAAAATCAACAGTCTGAGTATGCCGCTGCGCAGTTCTGCAGGGGAGTTACTGGGGTACCTCAACTGGCAGGCACGCCTTCCTGGCGCGCAGGCGGCCCGGGCCGCATCATCCGATATTACGCAGATAGTGGTGCTGGCATCGGTGCTGATCCTGCTGTTTATTATGGTGAGCTGTGTGGGCCTGTACAAACTGGCCCGCGGAGAAAGCCAGGCGCGTCTGGTCGCCAGAACGGACTGGCTAAGTCATCTGCCGAACCGCCGCGCACTCATTGAAGCGCTGGACCGCGTGAGTTTGCGTGGCGATATTGACGTCAAAAGCGTGGTGTTTATCGATCTGGATGGCTTCAAGGACGTCAACGATATCTACGGCCACAGCGTCGGTGACGATCTCATTGTGACCATCGCCAAAACGCTGAATGAATGCGTTCCACCGGGCGGGATGCTGGCGCGCATGGGAGGCGATGAGTTTGCCATGACCATCGGCGGTGAAGGGGCAGAAGCGCTGGCGACCACCTTTGCCGAATCGGTACTGGATTTTCTCAATACCCCCATTCGTCTGGGGGAGCGCACCATTCATATCGGTGCCAGCATCGGGATTGCCAGCGGAACCCTGATTGAATGCACCAGTTCCGAGCTGTTTCGCCGCGCCGATATCGCCATGTACCATTCCAAAATTAGCGGGAAAGGGCGTGTCACCCACTATGACGCGGCGCTGAATAACGCCCGGGAACGCAAGCTTGCGATTGAAAACCAGATCCGTAACGGACTGGAGCGAGACGAGTTTGAGGTCTGGTACCAGCCGATTATTGACGCCCGCAGTCAGAAAATGAGCAGTGTGGAAGCGCTGGTTCGCTGGCCGCGTCGTCCGGAAGGTGAACTCGGTCCGGATACCTTCATTTCCATTGCGGAAACGAGTGGGCTGATTTACAAACTGGGCCAGTTTGTTTTGCAGCGTGCCTGCCAGGATCTGGAGCCGTACAGCGAATTGAAGCTCTCCGTTAATATCTCCCCGGCGCAGTTTCGCGACCCTGAATTCGAAGAAAAAGTGGCCTGGGTTCTGGAAAGCACCCGTTTCCCGGCCAGGCGACTCCAGCTCGAAGTCACGGAGACCTATGTACTGGAAAACCCCGAGCGTGCCCGCACGGCGATTGCCAACCTTAAAGCGCTGGGCACCGCGGTGGCGCTGGATGATTTTGGCACGGGCTATTCGAGTATTGGCTATTTGCGGCGTTTTAATTTCGACACCATTAAGATTGATAAATCACTGGCCGGGCTGGTGGACAACGATGAGCAGGCGGCGGCGCTGGTGAGCGGCACGGTGAGGATCGCCAATGCCCTGGGCATGGCGGTGGTCGCTGAAGGGGTGGAAAACGAAAAGCAGATGAAATTGTTACGGCTGGCTGGCTGCGATCAGCTGCAGGGATTCTGGTTCAGCCAGCCGATGCCGATTGAATCAATCAGGGCGTTACGTCAGGTCAGACAGTGCTGAGCTACTGCTGCGCCAGTGCTTCCAGCTTGTCACGAAAACCGGTCACGGCTAAGGCCCGGTTATCTGCACGCCATCTGTCTTTTGCCGCTGGCGCAGAGCTTTGAACACCAATCAGCTGCCAGCCGTTATCCGTTTTTAACATCAGCGGCGAGCCGCTGTCACCGGGTAACGTATCGCACTGATGTGAGAGCACGCTGTTTTGCGCCCATCCTGTGACAATACAGTCCGTGTGGGTGTAAAGCGCGTCCAGATGATCGACAGGGTAGCCTGATTGCGTCACCTTACGGTCGGCGGCTTTCAGTGCGGCAGTGAGCGCGGCTTTGTCTCCGTCAAATAACGGAAGCGGGGTAATGCCAGAAGGCGGGTAGCGCAAAATGATCAGGCCAAAATCCCAGGATGCCGCTGACGGAGGCACTATCCAGCCGTCACCGTCGGGCTTCAGACGTTTGCCGAGAGAAGCATCAACCCGTCCCTCAATACCGTGAATTTCATAACGCCACATCCCTTTTTGCGACACAAATCGCAGGGCAACGGCTTTGTCTGGCTTGCCGTCTGGCGGTGTCAGCAGGCAGTGGCCTGCCGTCAGGGCAAGTTGCGGGGTAATCAGCGTAGCGGTACATAAATTACCGCTGGCGGTTTCCAGTTGCCCGATAGCGTCCCAGGGTGCCTGGGTAGGATCGGCGACGCGCGTACGATCGTCATGACCGAAAAACAGCGTTTTAAGCTCTTTCGCGCTAATGGTTTCATCACCGCCATCATCCGCATGTGAGAATCCAGAAAAAAGACCAAACGTTCCCAGTAACAACACAACAGATTTACGCATATCACACTCTGGTGGGGGCAATTATGATTATTAAAAGTGAACCCTATGAAAATACTATAGACGGGACAGCGCTAAAGTGGGAGTAAAATCAGCGTGCTACGATCAGGAAAGATAAAAATGGCTTGCGATGAGCGCGCATAAAATAAGCAGGATAAGAATCAGCTCAAACCGATAGCGCCGCAGCATACGCCCTCCGGATAAAAAAAACGGCGCTGGACCTTTCCGGTTCAGCGCCGGTTTACCAACGTGCCCCGAAAGGCACGGTTAAGCTTGTACTCTTACGCAGCTGGCTGTGCAGCTGGTTTAGCAGCTTCGTGTTTTACTGCTTTTTTGTGATGCTTTTTAGCCGCCTGGGCTTTCTGTTCTACAGCAGGTTTGGTCGCTTTTTTGTGGTGCTTTTTAGCGGCCTGCGCTTTCTGCTCTACAGCCGGTTTAGCGGCATCTTGTTTAACGGCTTTTTTGTGGTGTTTTTTAGCAGCCTGGGCTTTTTGCTCTGCAGCAGGTTTAGCGGCTTTATGGTGTTTCTTGTGGTGCACGGTTTTTGCCGGAGCAGCAGTCGTTGTTGCAGCTGGCGCAGCAGCAGCCGGTGCAGCAGTGGTTTCAGCAGCAAACGCAGCAGAAGACAGACCCATAGCAGCGGCAACAACCAGAGCTAATACTTTTTTCATGTTCATACCCTCGAATTTGGTTTTTCATTTAACCCCACTGCGGGGCCGTTGAAAGAACTATATCCCTGTAAATTCGGGGTTTCCGTGAGTGATTGGTATCGGCGTGTAACGGAATGTACAAAGGGCGGTACAGGGTGCGCAAAAGGAAAACGGCCGGAGCGTACTCCGGCCGCTGGATTACAGATAACGGGACGTCAAATGCTCGCGGAAGTAACGGATATTCAGGTCTTCACCCGTCGCCTGGGTAATCAGTTGCGAAGTGGTGAAGCGGCTACCGTGCTGCCAGATGTTCTGACGCAGCCAGTCAAACAGGGCGGAGAAATCGCCCTCAGCGATGGAGGACTGCAGACCCGGCAGCGCCGTTTTGGCCGCATGGAACAATTGCGCGGCGTACATCGCGCCGAGCGTGTAGGACGGGAAGTAGCCAAAACCGCCGTCGGTCCAGTGAATGTCCTGCATACAGCCGTTGCGGTAGTTATCTTTGGTTGATAACCCGAGCCAGGCCTGCATTTTCTCATCCCACAGCGCCGGAATGTCATCCACCTCGATATCGCCATTGATCAGCGCACGTTCAATTTCATAGCGCAGCACCACATGTGCCGGGTAGCTGACTTCGTCGGCATCGACGCGGATATAGCCCGGTTTCACGCGCTGGTTCCAGGCAATAAAGTTCTCTTCACTGAACGCCGCCTGACTGCCAAAACGGGCGTGAACCGCAGGGAGGAGATGTTTAAGGAAAGCGTCGCTGCGCCCCAGCTGCATCTCAAAGAACAGGCTCTGGGATTCGTGGATCGCCGTTGAACGGGCCAGCGCGACAGGTTGACCGGCCCACGTTCGCGGCAGGTTTTGCTCGTAGCGCGCGTGTCCGGTTTCGTGGATCACGCCAAACAGCGCGCTGAGCAGCTCGTCCTCATCATAACGCGTGGTGATGCGCACATCTTCCGGCACGCCACCGCAGAACGGGTGTGCACTGACGTCCAGGCGACCGCCGTTAAAGTCAAAGCCGAGCATCTTCATGGCTTCAAGCCCGAGTTCACGCTGCGTTGCCGTCGGGAAGGGGCCCTGCGGCGGAACGAACGACTGCTGAGCCTGTTTTTCCACAACGTTTGCCAGCAGGTCCGGCAGCCAGGATTTCATATCCGCGAACAGTACGTCCAGACGCGCGCTGGTCATGTCCGGCTCGAAAATATCCAGCAGCGCGTCGTAAGGGCTGCAGCCTTTGGCTTCAGCACGCAGACGAGCCTCCTCGCGGCTCAGTTTGACGACCTCTTTCATGTTGGCGGCAAACCCCTGCCAGTCATTGGCCGGGCGCTGAGTACGCCAGGCGTGCTCACATTTGCTGCCTGCCAGCGATTTGGCTTCCACCAGCGCTTCCGGCAACAGCGACGCCTGCTGGTAATGACGCGTCATTTCACGCAGGTTGGCTTGTTCAATATCATTCAGGTCCTCACCGGCCGCGGCGGTGAGCCATTCACCCACCTTTTTATCGGTCAGGATCTGGTGTTGCAGAACGCTCATTTCGGCCAGCGCTTCACCGCGCGCAGCACTGCCACCCGGCGGCATCATGGTAAACATATCCCAGCTGGCGATGGAGGAGAGGTGGGAGAAACGGGAGAGGCGCTGGAAGGTGCGGGTGAGTTGTTGGTAGTGGCTGTTTTCGCTCATTTCGTTTTCTCTTTGCAAGGCGATGTTTCAGGCATGAAGAGTGAGTAGTATCAAAATTCCCGCCAGAATCCAAGCCATTACCCCTTAGAGTTTGGTGCTATTTCGTTCAGTAACGCTGTGTTATAACCCTAAAAAAAACGACTGCCGGATGGAAAATGAACAAGGTTGTGAGTGTAGGGATTGCAGTGTTGCTGACGGGGTGCCAGACACATCATCATGACGTGATCCCGTTCAACACCGAAGAAGACTCCGCGCACACATGGGCGTTTGCGTATGTGGAAACAGTGAAACAAAGGATGATGACCGCAGAGCAGTATGAAGGGAAGCTCTGCTCGTTAAAGATTCACCAGCCCAAAGGCGCGGCCTATGTGACCGACATTCAGGTGGTAAAAGGCAGCGATCCTGAGCTGTGTAAGGCCGCCATTGCGGCCTTACAGTCTGCCAGTGACGATCATGTGCTCCCAGTGGTACCTGATGAGCGTATCGGGGAAAACTACACGCTCGATTTCAAACCCTGAATCAGTGCAGACGCTGGTGTAAACGGGTCCCTACCAACAGCGCCCCGCAGAGCATCAGCGCAATAAAACCGCCCACGCCGTTCCAGCCATAGTTATGCCAGAACACCCCACCCAGCGTCCCCGCAAAGCTGGAACCGAGGTAATAGCTGAACAGATACAAAGACGACGCCTGGCCTTTGGCCCGGCGAGCGCGTGGCCCAATCCAGCTGCTGGCCACCGAGTGAGCGGCGAAGAAACCGGCAGAGAAAAGCAGCATCCCGGCGAAGATAAGCCACAGGGAGGCGAAAAGGGTCATCAACAGGCCGAGCAGCATGACGGCGGTAGAGACCAGCATAACCGGACCGCGTCCAAAGCGGGCCGTCATCGCTCCGGCTTTAGGTGAACTCCACGTACCGGTGAGATACGCTACAGAGAGCAGACCCACCACCGCCTGGCTCAGGTGCCACGGGGAGAGCATCAGGCGATAGCCGATATAGTTAAACAACGTAACGAATGAGCCCATCAGCAGAAAGCCGGTCAGGAACAGCAGCGGCAACCCTTTGTCACGCCAGTGCAGACGGAAGTTGATAAACAGCGTTTTCGGGCGCAGGGAGGTGGAACGAAAATGACGTGATTCCGGAAGGATTCTCCAGAACATCAGCGCAGACGCAAGGGCAAAGCAGCCGATGACCGCCAGCGCAATACGCCAGTTAAAGAAGTCCGTAAACACCCCGCTCAGCAGACGTCCACTCATTCCGCCAATCGAGTTCCCGCTGATGTACAGCCCCATAGAGAAGGCGACAAAGCTCGGGTGGATCTCTTCGCTGAGATAGGTCATCCCGACCGCCGCCACGCCGCTCAGGGATAACCCAATTAACGCGCGCATCACCAGGATACCGTGCCAGCTGGTCATCATCGTGGAGAGTAACGTACAAATCGAAGCCAGCATCAGGGCGGTAACCATCACCTGTTTACGGCCAATGGCGTCGGATAGTGGCCCGGTGAAAAGCAGACCAATCGCCAGCATGCCGGTAGAGATGGAGAGCGAAATACTGCTGCTGGCAGGCGATACGCCAAATTCATGGGAAAGAACGGGCAGGATCGGCTGAACGCAATAGAGCAGGGCGAAGGTTGCCAGACCCGCTGAGAAAAGCGCCAGCGTGACGCGCATGAACTGGGGGGTACCACGTTTAATGAACTGAACCGGCTGCGATGCTGCGGGTAAATCATCAATATCTCTGGCCGGATCGATATCAATGGTAGATGTACGACTCACACAATGTCCTTGCTTAAACATCCCCGTGGTTTCGGGTGACGGGTATGACCACACGATCAGAGTAGGAAAATGTAAATATTCTGTCTAATATATTAATAATCTCAAATGATACTTTAAAAATATGAATATCGAACTGCGTCATCTGCGCTACTTTGTCGCCGTCGCTGAAGAGCTTCATTTTGGCCGCGCGGCGGCAAGACTGAATATCTCACAACCCCCGCTAAGCCAGCAGATCCAGATCCTTGAGCAACAGGTCGGGGCGCGCCTTCTGGCACGGACCAACCGCAGCGTGAGCCTGACGGCGGCCGGGAAGCAATTTCTGGCCGACAGCCGACAAATTCTCAGTATGGTGGATGAGGCGGCAGCCCGGGCAGAGCGGCTTTATCTCGGAGAAACCGGAGAGTTGCGGATTGGGTTTACCTCGTCTGCACCGTTTATCAGCGCTGTTTCGCAGACCCTGTCGTCGTTTCGCCGGCATTTTCCGGATGTGCATATTCAGACGCGCGAAATTAATACCCGCGAGCAAATCGCTCCGCTGAATGAAGGTTCTCTTGATTTAGGTCTGATGCGTAACACCCAACTCCCGGATACGCTGGCGTGGCAGGTTATTCTGCGCGAACCGTTGATGGCAATGATCCCGCACGATCATCCGCTCGCCTCGCGTTCGGCGGTCACGCTGGCAGAGCTGGCAAAAGAGCCGTTTGTTTTTTTCGACCCGCAGGTAGGTACCGGTCTGTACGACGATATTCTGGGCCTGTTACGACGCTACGATCTTGCCCCGATCATTACGCAGGAAGTCGGGGAAGCGATGACCATCATTGGGCTTGTCGCGGCGGGGCTGGGTGTCTCTATTCTTCCGGCCTCGTTTAAACGGGTACAATTGCGTGAAATGCGCTGGGTTGCTATCGCCGAAGGCGATGCTGTTTCGGAAATGTGGCTGGTATGGTCGAAACATCATGAGCAGAGCCATGCAGCGCAGCGGTTTAAAGCACAACTGTTAAGCGCCTCTGCAGGACAATATTTAGAGGGAAAAGTGGGTAAAAATGTGCAGTAAATCACATGGCTAAGTAAATATTTGACGACGGCCATTGAAGTGCTTCACCATAGCCCACAGTTTATTTCGATGCTCGAAAATAAGGGAGTACGAGGTGGTTGCTGATAGTCAGCCAGGGCACATTGATCAGATTAAGCAGACCAACGCTGGCGCGGTTTATCGCCTGATTGATCAGCTTGGCCCGGTTTCGCGTATCGATCTTTCGCGCCTGGCACAACTGGCACCTGCCAGTATTACCAAGATTGTTCGTGAAATGCTGGAAGCCCACCTGGTCCAGGAGACGGAAATTCAGGAGCCGGGCAGCCGCGGCCGTCCGGCGGTCGGTCTGGTGGTGGAGACCGAAGCGTGGCACTACCTGTCACTGCGCATTAGCCGGGGAGAGATCTTCCTTGCCCTGCGCGATTTAAGCAGCAAGCTGGTGGTAGAAGACCGGCTGGAACTGCCGCTCAAGGCTGAACAATCGCTCCTCGATGCCATTGTCACCCATATCGATCACTTCTTTATTCGCCATCAGCAACGCCTTGAACGCTTAACGGCCATTGCGATCACCATGCCGGGTATTATTGATACCGAAAATGGAATCGTGCACCGCATGCCGTTCTACGACGATGTTAAAGAGATGCCGCTGGGCGAGGTGCTGAAAAATCACACCGGCGTGCCGGTCTATATTCAGCATGACATCAGCGCCTGGACGATGGCGGAGGCGCTGTTTGGCGCATCCCGCGGCGCAAGGGACGTGATTCAGGTGGTGATTGACCATAACGTCGGGGCGGGCGTCATCACCGACGGACGCCTTCTGCATGCCGGAAGCAGTAGCCTGGTCGAAATCGGCCACACGCAGGTCGATCCCTACGGCAAGCGCTGTTACTGCGGCAACCATGGCTGTCTGGAAACCATCGCCAGCGTGGAAAGCGTGCTGGAGCTGGCGCAGGTCAGGCTCAGCCAGTCCATGAGCTCTTCGCTGCACGGACAACCGTTGACCGTCGATTCACTCTGCGCCGCAGCGCGTCAGGGGGATCTGCTGGCAAAGGATATTATTACCGGAGTGGGGAATAACGTTGGCCGCATTCTGGCCATTATGGTGAATCTCTTCAACCCGCAAAAAATCCTGATTGGCTCACCGCTGAGTCAGGCGGCGGAAATCCTCTTCCCGGCTATCTCGGCCTGTATTCATCAACAGGCGCTCCCGGCCTACAGCAAAAATATTGCCGTGGAAAGCACCCAGTTTTCCAATCAGGGCACCATGGCTGGTGCAGCCCTGGTCAAGGACGCCATGTACAACGGCTCGCTGCTGATCCGCCTGCTACAGGGTTAACTCTTTTCCGCAGATGTACGAAAAATTGCGCTATCTCAAGCTGGGTAGCGCACGCATCCCGTAGACTTCCCCCACTGAATTATTTCTCTGGTTTATATTTTCGAAGCATACCCAAGAGGTGGAATGAGTCATGCTTAAGCGTTTCTTTGTTACGGGTACAGATACCTCTGTCGGCAAGACCGTTGTATCCCGCGCGTTGCTACAGGCTCTGGCAGCAAGCGGTAAACGTGTTGCAGGGTACAAACCGGTCGCAAAAGGCAGTAAAGAGACGCCCGAAGGATTGCGGAATAAAGACGCCCTGGTGTTACAAAGCGTCTCGTCACTGGAACTGCCATATCACGCGATCAATCCCATTGCCTTAAGCGAAGATGAAAGCAGCGTGGCGCACAGCGGTCTGATTAATTACACCCTGTTGTCCGACGGTCTGGCGAACCTGAGCGAGATGGCCGACCATGTCGTGGTGGAAGGTACCGGCGGATGGCGCAGCCTGATGAACGATCTGCGCCCGCTTTCTGAGTGGGTGGTGCAGGAGCAACTGCCGGTGATCATGGTGGTCGGTATTCAGGAAGGGTGCATCAACCATGCGCTTCTGACGGCGCAGGCGATTGCCAATGACGGATTGCCGTTGATTGGCTGGGTCGCAAACCGTATCAACCCGGGCCTGGCGCACTACGCGGAAATCATCGACGTGCTGAGCAAAAAACTGCCGGGACCGTTGGTGGGCGAGCTGCCTTATCTGCCGCGTGCCGAACAGCGTGAATTAGCGCAGTACATCGATCTCTCTTCCCTCGGTCGGATGTTGTCCGTAGATCGAGTCGTGGCGTAACGTCCGCGACAAGACGGACGCGATCACGCAGGCAATCAGCAAACCGGGCAGCAAAAAATACTGCCCGGTCATTTCACAGACCATCAACGCAGACATAATGGGCGCATGGGTCGTCGCGGCGAGTAACGTCGCCATGCCTGCCAGCCCCAGCAAAATCACCGTTTCAGACCCCGGAAACCACAGCCCGAAGAGTTGTGCAAACAGCATTCCTGTGGCCAAGCCGACAAACAACGTCGGTGTGAAAACCCCGCCCGGCGCGCCAGAACCACTGCTTGCCAGTACCGCCAGTAATTTACAGAGAAATACACCTGCTATCACGGACAGCAGCGGTGGGGCGAGCAGAAAAGCCTGAACCACGCTGTAGCCATTCCCCCACACGTCAGGCGTCAGGAGCGACAGCAGCCCGACGATCGCTCCGCCGAGCGCCAGTTGCCAGGGCGGCGAAAGCCTGAGACGCAGAAATAACGAATGGCTGAACGCCATTAGCCACATCAGCAGCGGTCCGCACAGGCCCGCCAGCAGGCCTGTCGCGACAAGCAGGCCATAATCTGCCGCACTGAGTAGGCCACTCAGATGGACGTCATAGAGCGTACCGGCACCGGGCGCTAAGAGTCGCGTGGTAAGCAGGGCTACCACCGCCGCAATCACCACCGGCCCGAGCGAGGCCACCATCAGCGTGCCAAACAGAATTTCGGCAATAAACAGGCTGCCGGCCAGGGGCGCGTGATAGGCGCTGGCCATCCCGGCCGCGGCTCCGCAGGCAATCCATAATTTCCATTCGGATTTCGGCGTAAAGCGTTGGGCAAAAAAGGAGGCGGCCAGCGCCGCAAGCAGGATCATGGCACCTTCGCGGCCGATGGCGCTCCCGCTGGAGACAACCAGCAGTGACGCAAGGGATTTTACGAGGCTCGAGCCATAATCAAACTGGCCGTCGCCCGTCTCCAGTGCTTCCATATAATCTGTCGGCGCATGAGGACGTTGCGCCGTAAGCCGCTGCCATCCCCACAACAATAACCCCGCCGCCAGCCCTCCCAGTGCGGGCGTCAGCGCGCGACGCCACGGGGATAACGCGGCCGCGGCATTCACCAGACTGCCGCTGTTGTTACTGAGAAACAGCCACTCCAGCAGATACATGCTGTGGCGGAACACCGCGACGGCCAGCGCGGCCAGTATGCCGGTAAGGGTGGCAATCAGAAGTCTGCGAAACATCGCGCGGATGTCGGGATAAGCGTGAAGACGTTGCATGGGCCGCAATTAAATGTGGGAGATACAATATTGTGAGGGGAAATCGCGGGCTTAGCAAAAGGTATGCGTGCGATGAACCGTGTCGGCCTGAGCAAATGCGCTGTAGGGGAGCGTGCCGCCGGGCAGGTCAGCGCCATACGTCTGGCCCGCCCGGCATAGAGTTTTCGCTTAACTCTCGCTGTGAATATTCAGCGCCCGGCGCGTACGGCCGGAGCTGAGATACTCGGCAATATAATCCTGTGAGATCTCGCCGTTATAGCGGCCCTCTTCGTCGACAATCGGCATCCAGCTGGTGTTGCTCTCATACAACCGTGAAAGCACCACGCGCAGGTTATCCTCCGCTTTGCCGGTCATACGGAACGGATGCAGGATATCGGCACAGGTGCCGCTGGCATTACGCGCTTCCCGACGCTTCACAAAGCCCAGCGGTTTACCCCGATCGTCCACGACGGTAATGGCGCGAATATCGTTGTCATCCATGGTTGCAAAGGCCTCAGAAAGCAGGGTAGAGCCCCGTACGGTGAGGGTCGGTTGCTGGTCGGTGACATCGCCTGCCGATACCAGCAGCAGACGCTTGAGCGTACGGTCCTGGCCGACAAACGAGCCGACGAACTCGTTCGCCGGTTTTGCCAGCAGTTCGTCCGGGCTGGCGCACTGGACAATACGCCCCTGGCGGAAGACGGCGATACGATCCCCAAGCTTCAGGGCCTCGTCGATGTCATGGCTGACCAGCATCACGGTCTTTTTCAGTTTACGCTGCATCTCCAGGAACTGGTTCTGGATCACCTCGCGGTTTATCGGGTCCACCGCACCGAACGGTTCATCCATCAGCAGTACCGGAGGATCCGCGGCCAGGGCGCGGATCACGCCGATACGCTGCTGCTGACCGCCGGACATTTCACGCGGATAGCGGTTGAGAAATTTATGCGGGTCCATGGCCACCATATCCATCAGCTCTTCAGCGCGGGTTTTACATCGGGCTTTATCCCAGCCCAGCATGCGCGGCACCACGGTGATGTTTTCCTCAATGGTCATGTTCGGGAACAGACCAATCTGCTGAATAACGTAGCCAATATTGCGGCGCAGGGTCACGGTATCCATCCCGCTGGTGTCTTCGCCGTTAATCAGGATCGTGCCGCTGCTTGGTGCGATCAGACGGTTAATCATCTTCAGGGTGGTGGTTTTCCCACAGCCTGACGGGCCGAGCAGGACGCACATTTCCCCTTCAGGCACGTTGAGGTTGACGTTGTCGACGGCCTTAACGCTCTGGCCGTGTTTCTGCGAAAATTGTTTGGTGAGGTTTTCCAGTTTTATCATTATCGTATCCCCTTTGGAGTCAGAACGACCTGCAGACGATGCAGCAGCCAGTCGAGCACAATCGCTAAAAGACAGATCATCAGCGCACCCGCAATTAACATACGAATATCACTACCGCCGATGCCGTTAAGCAGCAGCAGGCCAAGGCCACCAGCGCCAATCACTGCAGCAATGGCCATCACGCCGATGTTCATCACGACGGCGGTGCGGATACCGCCAAAAATCACCGGCAGTGCCATCGGGATTTCAACCCAGCGCAAACGCTGCCAGAAGGTCATCCCGATACCGCGTCCGGCTTCACGCAGGCCCGGCGGCAGGCTGTCCAGCGCGGTATGGGTGTTACGCACAATTGGCAGCAACGAGTAAAGAAACACCGCCGTGATAGCGGGCAGGGCACCAATGCCCTGACCGATCAGCGAAAAGAGCGGGATCATCAGGCCAAACAGCGCAATGGACGGTATCGTCAGCACGATGGTGGCAATCCCCAGCACCGGCGTCGCCAGCCATTTGTGGCGGACAATCAAAATCCCCAGAGGGACGCCGATGAGTATGGCTAGCCCAACCGCCAGCGCCACCAGCCACAGGTGTTGCAGCGTCAGGGTTAACAGATAGTCCCAGTTATCCAGAATGTAATGAATCGTCTCCATAGCGCCTCCTACAGCAACTGTTTGCTACGCAGGAAATCACGGGCGACCTGCTGCGGTGACTGATGGTCGATATCCACCTTCTTATTCAGTTCGGTGATAACGTCGTTATTGAGCTGGGCGGAGAGAGTATTCAGCGCCTCTTTCAGACCCGGATTGGCGTCAAGGGTGTCTTTACGCACCACGGGAAGAAGCCTTTATCATCTTCCAGCACCTTCAGGTCGAAGCCTTTTACCCGCCCGTCGGTGGTATAGATAAGCCCGGCATCGACGAAACCGTCCCGCACTGCGTTATAGACCAGGCCGGGGTCCATCTGGCGGATCTGCGGGCGATCCAGTTCCATGTTGTATGCCGCCTGCAGCGGTTTCATCCCGTCGCTGCGTCCGGCAAATTCGAGGTCCAGACCGAGCAGCCAGTTTTTATCCGGATCGGTTTTACGGATCTGCTCAATCTTTGCGACCATTTCAGACATGGTATTGATGTGTTCCGCTTCGGCGCGTTTACGCTGCATGGCGAAGGCGTAGGTATTGTTCATATCGGCGGGGTTGAGCCATACCAGACCGTGCTTCGCGTCCAGGCGTTTCACCGTCTCGTAAGACTCCTGTGGTGACATGCGCTTGTTGATGTGGTTAAAAATGATTAACGACGTGCCGGTGTACTCCCAGGTCATATCAATTTGTTTGTTGATCATCGCGTTGCGGGAAATGACCGTGGCAATATTGGTCTGTGGCTGGACCTGAAACCCCTTTTTTTGCAGATACTGGACGGTCATGGCCGAGAGAATGTGCTGCTCGGTAAAGCTCTTGGTCGCCAGGATCAGCGGGGCCGCTATCGCCTGGCTGGTGAACAGTGCCGCGGCACACAGCGCCGTCAGGCTGGATATCAGTCTCATAAAAGCTCCTTGTTATTGTTATCGAGCGAGATGTGGACTCATCACGCGACCCAGCGCAGCCAGCAGGGTGTCGAGGATCAGAGCAAACAGGGCGGTGGCCGCCGCGCCGAGGATCAGCGTCGGGAAGTCGTTGAGGTAGATACCGGGAAAAATCAGTTCGCCGTAGCTGCTGGCACCAATCAGGAAGGCCAGCGGGGCGGTACCCACGTTGATGGCGGTGGCAATGCGGATCCCGGAGAGCATTACCGGCCAGGCGTTGGGAAGTTCGACCTGGCGCAGACGCTGCCATTTCGTCATCCCAATGCCATTAGCCGCTTCCAGTAAC
Organism: Enterobacter sp. R-25; assembly: GCF_049913205.1. NCBI lineage: Bacteria > Pseudomonadati > Pseudomonadota > Gammaproteobacteria > Enterobacterales > Enterobacteriaceae > Enterobacter > Enterobacter sp. R-25. The sequence goes on from NZ_CP183982.1 coordinate 2,113,132, forward strand.
GACGCCGGAACCGAGCACAGTCCGGCATAGGTGTTTCGCACTATCGGCAGCAGCGAGGCGAGGAACAGGGCGATAATCGCAGGCGTATCACCGATACCAATCACCACCATTGCCAGCGCCAGAACGGCCAGCGGCGGCAGGGTATTACCAACGTTAAAGATCTGCATCACGTATTCAGCGATACCGCGTGCTGACGGGCGGCTCAACAAAATGCCGCTGGGAATGCCCATCAGCAGGGCAAAGAACATGGAGGAGAATACCAGGATTAAATGCTGTTGCCCGAGGTAAATCAGGTCAACCTGACGCGCCTTAATTGTATCCAGCCCAATTCCCCAGGTGAGGAGGGCAACGACCACAATAATGGCGCCGACAAAAAGCAGCGAACGTGTGAGTAATGGGTGCATTGCGATGTGTCTCCCTGTGCGCATGCGTTATAGCAACCACGGGTTGCCTGTTGTTATGCCATGTTTCGGCAGGGGTAGATGACCTATAGCAAGCGTTTGGGATGGGTTCCAGCGAAGGGGGAAAATCAGTAACCCTATGAAATTAGTGACAACCTTAGGTTAAGCCTTATGGAGCAAGGGCTGGCTGTGGGGCAGACAGAATTGTCCTAAAGCGTAATTTAAAATGTGACAGTGTCACATGGCGTGAGCGTCTCCTCACGCCTGCGACCCTCATTATCGGCTGAAGGCGGCGCGCACCCGGCGAACGCGCACTGAGGTGCTGATGATGGAAAAGGCGGCGACAACGACGAGCATCACCCCAAGCGCCAGCATGGCGTTAAACCCAATCCACCTGAACAGGATCAGCCCGGCGATACCGCCGGTAATAAACGAGAAAATGGTGGTTAAGTGGGTTTTGAGCTGACTTTTTTGCGCTGCCGTATCTTTGGAATAATCCCGGCGGAGCATCGCCACCAGGACCGAGGCCAGGGATATTCCCGCGTCCGTCAGCGTGCCGGTAATATGGGTTGATCTTACCCGGCCGCCGGAAAGCTGGGTCGACGTTGAATTATGAATCCCCATCAGACCACAAAGAAAGATAATAATTTCACGGTTAGTCGTGAGGGCATGGAAATACATCTCGTAACAGGAAACGCCGGTCAGTAATAATCCCTCGACCAACAGTATCTGGCAAAAAACCAGCCTGATATTATGGATAACCCCCCATAACACGATGATACGGGCCATGATTGCGCCGGCAACAAAAGACAGAATAATGGCGCCAAAGAACAAAATATCATTCAGATCGGTAGAGGAAACTTCGCTGGATAATTGGGAGGTATTGCCGGTCATATGGGAGGGAAAAAAGCCAAATGCCCCGAGGGCGATGGCGTTGAGCAAGCCTGCTGAGGTCGCCAGCCAGAGTGCGAGCAGGCGATCCTCCTGATGCGTTCGTTCTTTTTTGAGTTTAATCAGCAAGAATACCTCCGGGTTGAGCTTTGCCTGACTATTCAGGCTAGCAAAGCGGTGCAAGGGGCTGTCCAGAATATTGCTTAATTATTATTCCTGATAACGGCATTCAGGGTTTTGTAATTAAATAAAATATCCTTGCTGAATGTGTGTGGGCTGAAAAACTTACACCATACCGTTATTCCCGTGACGTAAAAATGCCGGTCGCTGATTAAGCCGTTCGAACCAGGCGTTAATTGACGGCACATCAGGCTTATCAAATGGCGTCATTTTCCAGCGGTTCACCGAAAGACCAAGTACCACGTCTGCAAGGGTAAACACCTCGCCCGCCGTATAGGCTGCAGTGCGTTGCAACTGCTCCTCCAGAATAGCGATGCAGTGGTTCCACGCTTTAATTCCGGCGGCAATACGCTCCGGGTCGTTATAGTCCGGGTTATTGCGTCCCAGTGCCGGAAAGACATACCGCCAGGCATTGTTGAATTCGCTTGCCTGCCAGTCCATCCAGCGTTCGACGTTGGCGCAGGCCTGCGGTTCCGTTGGCAGGAGATCCTCACGGCCGGCTTTACGGGCCAGATAACGGCAGATTGCGTTAGATTCCCAGAGGACGAACTCGTCATCGAGCAGCACGGGAACCATGGCGTTGGGATTCAGGGCGCGGAACGCAGCGGTTTGCGTGGAGGCAAAACCGCTGCCGTAGTCTTCCTGGTGATACTCGATACCCGCTTCTTCGCAGGTCCAGAGCACTTTACGTACGTTGATCGAGGTTGTCTTGCCCAGGATGCTTAACATGATGCCGGTGTCCTTTTAGAGATGCAGTGTTTAAAAACTCTACACCGGTTCTGGCGAACGGGTGGAGAAATCTGGAAACGATACCGCAGGCAAGGAAACGAAACGCTTAGTCAGTGGTGACAACGAACATTTTTGCCTGCTGTGCCAGCTGGCGTTCAGCTTTGATCGGGGCATATTTTTCCGAATGGTAAAACGCCAGCGCCTGCTGCAGTGAAGGGAACTCAAAAATGCCAGCAAAGGGTAGCGGTTCTTCATCGCCTTCAAGGCGTTCGACAACAGGACCAAAATGCAGAATTTTGCCGCCGGCCTCTTCAAGTGCCAGTCTGAAGTGAGGGGCAAGATTGGCCTGCCGTGCAGGGTCTATAACACGTAAATTGATATGGATAAATGCGGGCATCATGAAACCTTGAATAGCATTAATAGTGTATATACACTATTTTATCTCACCGTATCTGTCGAGCGTAAAGTATGAACACTGTTGATCTGGCGTTACTAAAAACCATCCCCGAGACCTGTCCGGCGTATCAGGCACGTGCAACAGCACGGGCTATTACGCGTTATTACAACGCCTGCTTCAGACCTTATGAATTGACGGCAGAACAGTTCAGCCTGCTGGTGGGGATCGGCGGTGGCGTAAATGAAACGGTGGCAGGGCTTGCATCAAAGGCCGGGGTGGATGCAACCACACTGAGCCGAAACATACGGATTATGGAGTCCCGTGGGGTTATTGAATCAACGGGGGGGCGCGGGCGCCGTGGAAAACAACTTAGCCTGACCTCGCAGGGGTGGGCGCTTCTGACATCCGTGATCCCCGTATGGCAGTCCGCAAGAGAGGAATTGTCACGTAAAATGGGAAGCGAGCAGCTCAGCCTGACGACGACGATGATGAAAGACCTGGCAAAAACCAGCACATCATTTTGAGCCTTTCCTGCTGTCGCAGACACGTTCTGTGGGCAACGCCGTCAGCACCACGCGTCATCCCAAAGAGCACCAGCACGGTGCACTCAACTCGCCTTGTCTCACCAAAACGGTGAAAGAGCCTGCACAGGCAGACTTAACAGTTTAATAATTAACATAAAAAATTCTGGCATATCCCTTGCAACGCTTAACACTGAAGGGCAGCACACCACAATTTGAAAAATAGCTGGCTAGGGTTCCGGTTCACTGCGGTGAATGGCTGGTCCAAGAGCTGGCGACCTCTGAGAGGTTACACGGCGGGACAAAAGCCCGGGAGACAGCAGCACCTGAAGGTGTCGCGCTGCCCCCTAATTTTGTGCCACTCAGAGGTCAAGCATGAAGAAAACGCCATTATTCCGCACCCTGGTACTCTCCCTGGCGATGCTGGTCAGTCTCCCCACCTTTGCTGCGGTGAAGAAAGAGTTCAACGTCTGCTGGACCATCTACGCCGGCTGGATGCCCTGGGGCACCCTTAGCAGTAGCAAAATCATCGATAAATGGGCCGATAAATACGGCATCAAAATCAACGTTGTTCAGCTCAACGACTATATCGAATCCATCAACCAGTACACTGCGGGCCAGTTTGACGGCTGCACCATGACCAATATGGATGCGCTGACCATACCGGCCGCTGGCGGCGTTGATACCACGGCGCTGATCCTTGGCAGCTATTCAGAAGGCAACGACGGCGTGGTGATGAAGGGCGAGGGCAAAACGCTCAACGACCTGAAAGGGATGAAAGTCTACCTGCCTGAGCTCTCTGTTTCCCACTATCTGCTGGTGCGCGGCCTGGAAAAAGCCGGCCTGGCCGAAAAAGACGTCACTGTGGTAAACACGTCTGACGCGGATATCGTCTCCGCCTTTGGCACGGCAAATGTGCAGGCGGCGGTAGCCTGGAACCCGCAGCTGTCGGTCATCAAAGGCACGCCAAAAACAACAGAAGTGTTCAGCTCCTCTCAGGTACCGGGTGAGCTTATCGACATGATGGTGGTCAACAGCGAAACCCTGAAAGACAACCCGGCGCTTGGCAAAGCATTAACCGGCGCATGGTACGAGATGATGGGGCTGATGAAAGCGCAGGATGCCACCGTGCTCAACGCAATGGCCGCCGCCTCCGGTACCGATCTGGCCGGTTATCAGGCGCAGCTGAAAACAACCCACCTGTTCTATACCCCGCAGGACAATATTGCCTTTTTAACGTCGCCGGAGCTGGCGAAAACCATGCAGCGCGTAGCCACGTTTTCGTTCGATAAAGGGCTGCTGGGCGATGGGGCGCAAAGCGCGGATTTCATCGGCATGCGCTTCCCGGGCAATGTCACCCAGGGCGATGCCAGCAACGTGAAGCTGCGCTTTGACGACAGCTTCGTGAAAATGGCCGCTGCCGGCACGCTGTGATAACGGACGGAACATCCATGCGACAAATTAATCGCCATCCCACGCCCGGCATGCGGCTGATGCTCGTGATGCTGCCTTTCGTCCTGCTGCTGGCCGCATACTTTTTCGGTTCCGCGGTCAGGCTGGAGGCTAACCCGCAGGACAAGCTGCTGCCTGGCCTGCAGCAGATGCTGGACGCGCTATCACGCATGGCGTTTACCCCGGATAAACGCAGCGGTGACTATCTGTTCTGGGTGGATACGCTGGTGAGCCTTGCCCGTCTTCTGACGGGGCTGGTCATCGCCTCGATCATCGGCCTCTGTGTTGGCGTCACCGCCGGTGTTTTCCCGCTGTGGCGCGCGTCGCTCTCGCCGCTGATGACGGTGCTGTCGATGATCCCGCCGCTGGCGATCCTGCCGGTGCTATTTATCGTTTTCGGGCTGGATGAATTGTCGAAAGTGATGCTGATTGTCATCGGCATCACGCCGATGCTGGCGCGCGATCTGGAGCATCGCGCGTGCGAAATCCCACCGGAGATTCTGATCAAAGCCCAGACGCTGGGTGCCAACAGCTGGACGCTGGTGTTGCGCGTGGTACTTCCGCAGCTGTTATCGCGGCTGCTGACCTCGCTGCGTCTGCTGCTGGGGTCGGCATGGTTGTTTCTCATTTCGGCAGAGGCCATCTCCTCAACCGCCGGGCTGGGCTATCGCATTTTCCTCGTGCGCCGCTATATGGCGATGGATGTGATCATTCCGTACGTCCTGTGGATCACGCTGCTGGCCTGGCTGATGGATCTGGCCCTGCGCCAGTTACATAAAACCTGGTTTCCCTGGGCGGAAGGAGGGAAGGCATGAGCTTTATCACCATCAACAATATCTGGCAGGAGTACGGCGACCACGTGGTGCTGGAGCGCCTCAATCTGCAGGTGAAAGAGGGCGAGTTCTGCTCAATGGTGGGGGCCTCTGGCTGCGGAAAATCCACGTTTTTGCGCCTGCTGCTCGGTCAGGAAGCGCCCAGCCGAGGGTCCATTACGCTCGACGGTAAACCGCTGCGCGCCGAGCCGGACAGCAGCCGGGGCGTGGTGTTTCAGCGCTACTCCGTTTTCCCGCATCTCAGCGTGCTGGATAACGTCACCATAGGGCTCGAACTGCCGCAAGCGCCGCTGTTCGGGCGCCTGTTTGGGGCAAAGAAACGCGCGGCGCGTGAGCGGGCCACCGGGATGCTGGAAAAAGTCGGTCTCGGGCATGCGATGCACAAATACCCGGCCCAGCTTTCAGGCGGTATGCAGCAACGTTTAGCCATTGCGCAGGCCTTCATCATGCAGCCGCGCGTGTTGCTGCTGGATGAGCCGTTTGGCGCCCTGGACCCGGGTATCCGTAAAGATATGCACGCCTTGTTGCTTCAACTGTGGGGGGAGACCCGCATGACCGTCTTTATGGTCACCCACGATCTTTCGGAAGGCTTTAACCTCGGCACTCGCTTACTGGTGTTCGACAAAGTGCGCCTCGACCCGCAGGCGCCCAACGCCTTTGGCGCCCGTATTACCTACGACATTCCGCTCAACGAGACGCGGCTCTCCGCGCTGAGTGGAACGGCTCCCGATAACGTTTATGCATTAAGGGGTTAACACCGTGAATACCATGACCATGTTACGTGAAGAGATCCTGCCCGGCGGCGGTCACCTCTCATTTGTGCTTAAGCGCGGGCAGATCCTGCGTATGACCGACATTGAAGGTGGAGCAAACGTCAGCCTGCTGATGCTGAATCCGCACGAGAAAAGTGAACGTCTGAACCTGCCCGACACCCTGAAAGGCCAGCACACCGCACGTCTGACCGCCGGACATTGCTTTTACTCCGACATGGGACGCGTGCTGGCAGGCATCACCGCAGATACCTGCGGCTGGCATGACCCGTTTGGCGGCGTACTGAACGCCGCCGAGGTGACTGAAAAGTATGGCCAGGGACGCTATCAGGAACTGCGCAACGGGTTTTACCGAAACGGAACGGACAACCTGCTGGTGGAGATGGGGAAGTGGGATCTCAATCTCGAAGATCTGCTGATGGTGGTCAACTTCTTCAGCAAAGTCACCGTCGATGACCGCGGTCAGTTCACCTTCCACGGCGGTTATTCGCAGCCGGGCAGTTACGTGGAGCTGTACGCCCCCATGGACACGCTTGTGGTGATGACCGCGCTGCAGCATCCGATGGATCCGTCCCGGGAATATGCCCCACGACCGGTCGCGCTGAGCTGGCGACAGGCTGAGGATGAAGAGGGGGCCGTTAACGCGCTTCTGACGCGCCCGGAAAACGAACGCGCCATGACCAATACCCGGCTTTTCGCCCTGTAAGGAGCAGTAAAATGACCATGATCTCTGAAAAGCATGTGCAAGACGCGGTATTTCGCCACGTGATCCCGGCAGGTGAACCGTACCTGTTCGAGGTGAAACAAGGGCAGACGTTGCGCCTGCTCGACCTGGAAGGTAACCAGGCGGTCGACACGCTGTTCTACAATGCCGATAACCCGCGTGAACGTTACGATGCACAGCGCACATTGCGCCGTCAGAACAACGCCTATCTCACGCGTGGCAGCGTCCTGTACTCCAGCCTCGGTAACCCCCTGCTGACCATTATCGACGATACCTGCGGGCGTCACGATACCCTCGGCGGGGCCTGCGCCCAGGAGAGCAACACCGTGCGATACGCCCTCGATAAACGCCATATGCACAGCTGCCGCGATAACTTCCTCTGCGCCTGTCTGCACGATGGACGTCTGCAAAAACGTGACATCACGGCCAACATCAATTTCTTTATGAACGTGCCGGTGACGCCAGAGGGCGGGCTGACGTTTGAAGATGGCATCTCCGCGCCGGGGAAATACGTCGACCTGCGCGCCGAGTGCAACGTCATTGTACTGATTTCCAACTGTCCACAGCTGAATAACCCCTGCAACGGCTGGAACCCAACGCCCGCTGAGGTGCTGGTATGGAACTGACGCCCACCCGCTGGCAGCGACTGCGCCAGGCGCTGTACCGCCTGTTTGAAGTCCGTGCCGGACGCATTCTGCCGTAACCGCTTTTTCCCCCATGGACGACCATGGGTGAGCCGATTTTCGGCGGGACGACCCGCCACGATTGAGTCTGACCTATGTTGACGACACTCCTGATTGCGAACCGCGGGGCGATAGCCTGCCGCATTTTACGCACCCTGCGCACCATGAAAATCCGTGGTGTGGCAGTCTATTCCGAGGCGGATATCAGCAGCCTGCATATTCGCGAGGCCGATGAAGCGCTGAGTCTGGGCGATGGCCCGGCGGCGAACACCTATCTGGATAGCACGAAGATCATCGCCGCCGCGAAAGCCAGCGGCGCACAGGCCATTCATCCGGGCTACGGTTTTCTCTCGGAAAACGCCGCGTTCGCCGAAGCGTGTGACGCCGCGGGGATTGCCTTTGTGGGCCCCACGCCGGAACAGCTGCGTCTGTTTGGGCTAAAGCATACCGCTCGCGCGCTGGCGAAAACGCACGGGGTTCCGATGCTGGAGGGCACCGACCTGCTGGCCGATGTTAACCAGGCCGTCAACGCTGCCGCCGAAGTGGGATATCCGGTGATGCTGAAAAGCACGGCGGGAGGCGGCGGCATCGGTATGCGCGTCTGCTATGACGCAGAAGCGCTGCGCGACGCGTTCGATGCGGTAGTGCGTCTGGGGAAAAATAACTTCAGCGACGCGGGTGTATTTATCGAAAAGTACATCGAGCGGGCGCGTCATCTGGAAGTACAGCTGTTTGGCGACGGCAAGGGCGAGGTGATTGCCCTCGGCGTGCGCGACTGCTCTGTGCAGCGGCGTAACCAGAAAGTGCTGGAGGAGACGCCCGCGCCAAACCTGCCGGCGGGCATGGCGCAGGCACTGTGCGAGGCGGCGATAACGCTGGGTAAAGCGGTCAACTACCGCAGCGCGGGCACCGTTGAATTCGTTTATGACAGCGACGCCGCCCGCTTTTACTTCCTTGAGGTGAATACCCGTTTGCAGGTGGAGCACGGCGTGACCGAACAGGTGTGGGGCGTGGATCTGGTGCGCTGGATGATCGAACTTGCCGCCGGAACATTGCCGCCACTGGCGACACTGCGTGACACCCTGAAACCGAAGGGGCATGCCATTCAGGCCAGGATCTATGCCGAGAACCCGGGCCGCCAGTTCCAGCCTTCACCGGGACTGCTCACCGACGTGGCTTTCCCGCGCGATGACCGCGTTACGCTGCGCATCGACAGCTGGGTTGAGGCCGGATGTGAAGTCCCGCCGTTTTTTGACCCCATGTTAGCCAAAATGATCGCCTGGCAACCGACACGAGAAGCCGCCATCCGCGTGCTGCATTCCGCGCTGGGGGAGACCCGTCTTTATGGCGTTGAAACCAACCGCAGCTATCTGCAGCAGATCCTGACCTTCGCGCCGTTTGCCGCAGGTGAGCCCTGGACCCGCTGTCTTGAGCACCTGATGTACCAGGCGTCCACGCTGGAGGTGCTCAGCGCCGGTACGCAGACCACGGTACAGGATTACCCGGGACGCACAGGCTACTGGGCGGTTGGCGTTCCGCCATCCGGGCCAATGGACAGCCTGGCGCTGCGTCTCGGTAACCGTCTGCTGGGCAATAAAGACGATGCCGCCGCGCTTGAGATCACCCTCAGCGGCCCGACGCTGAAATTCAACTGCGATGCGCAGCTGGTGGTGACGGGCGCTGAAATTGCGCTCACGCTGGACGGTGAACCGCTGGCCAATAATCACGTTTTTCGCGTCCGTGCGGGCATGACGCTGCGTATGGGAGAGATCCGCGGTGAGGGCGTGCGCAGCTATCTTTGCCTGCGCGGCGGGTTTAACGTGCCGGAATATCTGGGCAGTAAAAGCACCTTCACGCTGGGGCAGTTCGGGGGGCACGCCGGACGGGCGCTCCGCACAGGTGACATTTTGCACCTGGCTCCGTTAATCGAGCCGGTTGCGGACGCGCCGCTGCCGCAGGCGCTGCACACGAGGCTGGACGCGGTGCGCGAACTGCGGGTGATTTACGGCCCGCACGGTGCGCCGGAGTATTTCACGCCGGATTACATCGCGACGTTTTTCGCCACCGAATGGGAAGTGCATTTCAACTCCAGCCGGACGGGGGTACGCCTGATTGGCCCGAAACCGGAATGGCTTCGCGACAGCGGCGGCGAGGCGGGCCTGCATCCGTCGAACATTCATGACAATCCGTATGCCATCGGCGCGGTGGATTTTACCGGCGATATGCCGGTGATCCTCGGCCCGGATGGCCCAAGCCTGGGCGGGTTTGTCTGTCCGGTCACCATCATCGAGGCCGATCTGCACGCGGTAGGGCAACTGAAGGCGGGAGATTACGTTCGCTTTGTGCCGGTGGATATTGCCACCGCGCGACGGCTGGCGCAGGCGCAGGAGCGCCAAATCGCCAGCCTGACCCCGCAACCTGTCACGTGGCAACCTGCCGGTCTGGACTCACCGATTGTGCTGACGCAGGGGACGGACGATAAACGTCTGGTGGCGAGAGTGTCGGGTGATACCCATCTGCTGCTGGAGATTGGCGAGCCTGAGCTGGATCTGGTACTGCGTTTTCGCGGCCACGCGCTGATGCAGGCGCTGGAGGACCGGGCGCTGAAAGGCGTTATCGATCTCACGCCGGGGATCCGCTCCCTGCAAATTCATTATCAGCCGGAAACGCTGCGCCTGGATAGCCTGCTGGAGGTGATCGCCGGGCTGTGGCAGGGCGTTTGTGACCAGGACTCGCTGGACGTGCCGTCGCGCATCGTCTGGCTGCCGCTCTCCTGGGACGATCCGGCGTGTCAGAAAGCCATCGACAAATACATGACCACCGTGCGCCGCGATGCGCCGTGGTGCCCGAGCAACCTGGAGTTTATCCGTCGCATAAACGATCTGGCTAACATTGATGAAGTGTATAAAACGGTGTTCGACGCCCGTTATCTGGTGATGGGGCTGGGGGATGTCTACCTCGGCGCGCCGGTGGCCACGCCGCTCGACCCGCGACACCGTCTGGTGACCACCAAATACAATCCGGCGCGTACCTGGACGGCGGAGAACTCGGTGGGCATTGGTGGGGCATACCTCTGCATCTACGGTATGGAAGGGCCGGGCGGGTATCAGTTTGTAGGGCGAACCCTGCAGATGTGGAATCGCTATCGCACGGTAGAGGATTTCGGCGGCAAGCCCTGGCTGCTGCGTTTCTTCGATCAAATTCGCTTTTATCCGGTTTCTGCCGGGGAGTTACAAAATATCCGCCGGGATTTCCCGCTGGGGCGTTATCCGCTGCGTATTGAACACACCACGCTGAAACTGGCGGAGTATCAGCAGTTTCTGGCTGACGAAGCACCTGAGATTGAGGCATTCCGTACGCATCAGCAGGCGGCGTTTAACGCCGAGCGTGAGCGCTGGATAGCGGGCGGGCAGGCGCATTTTGACAGTAGCGATGAACTGACGGATGACGGTGACGACGCGCCGTTACGGTCGGGAGAATCCGGTGTTGAAAGCCCGGTTGCCGGCAACCTGTGGCAGGTGAACGTTGAGGTCGGCAACACCGTGCGCGAAGGCGATGTGCTGGTGGTGCTGGAGTCGATGAAAATGGAGATCCCGTTAGTTGCCACTCAGGACGGTGTGGTCAGTCAGGTCCGTGTCCAGCCGGGGTCGTCGGTGCGGGCGGGCCAGTGCGTGGTCGTTCTGGAGAAAACAGCATGAAGCCTCTTTATGATTTACGTCTCTCTGTGCTGGCAGAGGCATACCGTGAAGGCCAGATCGCCCCGCGTGAGGTGATAACGGCATTACGCGAGCGCGCGCTGGCGCTGAACCCGTCATTTAACGCTTTTATTTATCTGCTCACCCCTGAAGAGCTGGAGCCGTACCTCGCCGCGCTGGAGGGCGTAGCGCCGGACACGCTGCCGCTGTTCGGCGTGCCCTTTGCCATCAAAGACAATATCGATCTGGCAGGTATCTACACCACCGCCGCCTGTCCGGCATTTGCGTATCGGGCAGAGCAGGATGCAACGATAGTTTCGCAGCTGATTGCGCTGGGGGCGATTCCGCTGGGGAAAACTAACCTCGATCAGTTCGCAACCGGCTTAAACGGTACGCGCTCGCCGTATGGCCCATGTCGTAACAGCGTTCATCCGGATTACCCGTCCGGTGGCTCCAGCGCGGGGTCGTCGCTGGCGGTCGCCCTGGGTCTGGCGAGCTTCGCGCTGGGAACGGACACGGCCGGCAGCGGGCGCGTACCGGCCTCGCTGAATAATCTGGTCGGCCTCAAGGCAACCAAAGGACTCATCTCCACGGCTGGGGTTGTGCCAGCCTGCCGCACGCTGGACTGCGTCACGTTTTTCACCGCGACAGCAGCAGAGGCCAGCCAGCTGCTGGCACTCACGGCGCGACAGGATCCGCGTGACGAATACAGTCGGTCCAACCCGGCGTGGAACGGCCCGCAGGCTTTTGGTGTCCCTGCTGCGGGCTTTCGCTTTGGCGTGCCGGAGACGCTGGAGTTTCTCGGCTGTGCAGAAAGCGAGGCGCTGTATCACCGCGCGAAGACGGGGCTTATCGCGCTGGGTGGCGTGCCCGTGACTCTCGACTTTGCACCGTTTCTGTCGGCCGCGAAACTGCTCTATGACGGCCCGTGGGTCGCCGAGCGTTATCACCTCGCGGGTGCGCTGATTGAACGCCAGCCCGACGCGGTATTGCCGGTTATCCGTGATGTTCTGCAAAACGCGCCTGCAGCCACTGCGGTGGCGGCGTTTGACGCGCAGTACAAACTCCAGCGGTATAAAGCCGAGTGCGATGCCATGATGGCCGACCTGGATTGCGTATTAATCCCGACGTATCCCCGCCCGGTGAGTCTGGCTGAGCTGGCCGATGAACCGGTTAAAAGCAACTCGGCGCTGGGCATCTATACCAACTTTATGAACCTGCTCGACTATGCCGCCGTAGCGGTCCCGGTCGGAGAAATGAACAATGGGCTGCCATCCGGCGTCACGCTGTTTGGCCGCGCGTTTACCGATCAGTATCTGCTCAGTCTGGCCGATACGTTACAACGTCACACAAAATTAACGTTACCGGGCAATCGTGCCATGCTGGACGACGCGCCGACCTGCACCGCAACCCATGACCGCCTGCGGATAGTGGTCTGCGGTGCGCATATGGACGGTCTGGCGCTCAATGTTCAGTTACGAGAGCGCGGAGCACGTCTTGTAGACGCGACCACCAGCGCACCTTATTACCGTCTGTATGCGCTGGCGGACGGTAAACGTCCCGGAATGGTTCGGGTGGCAGACCAGGGGGCCGGGATTGCGGTCGAAGTCTGGGAGCTACCGCACAGCGAAGTGGGGTCGTTTCTCGCCGGGATCCCCGCACCTCTGGGGCTGGGAAAAATCGAGCTGCAGGACGGACGGTGGTTGACCGGGTTTATCTGCGAGGCGTATGGCCTGGAGGGGGCACGGGATATCACCGAATTTGGTGGCTGGAGAGCCTGGCTTGCCCGGAAGCGGTGAGCAAGCCAGGTGCTGGCGTTAGCGGTACAGCGTTTTTTCCGCGACCGGAATAATTAACGTGTCCTGCCAGTCCGCGAGCGTCAGCTGTGCGAGTTTGCCCAGTGCGGTGTAGAACGGATGCCCGGCGTTTTCAACAAACACGGACAGGAAGCGGGTACTCCACGGCAGCAGGTGCCACGCCAGAAGCTGGTCGCGTTCAGCGTCGCGGCCATTTTCTGCCAGCCACGCGGCCAGTAACAGCAGGGTACCGATGTGATCTTCCGGTTCGTTCTGCTTCATCTCGAAGGCAATGTTGTTTTCACGCATCCACTGGCGCAGCGCGAGGGTGGAGTCGCCGAAGAGCACGGATTCCCGATCCAGCCAGACGGAACCCCACGGCGGTGACGGCAGGGCGTAAGGGCCAATAAACAGACGTTGCCAGGCATCTTTCAATGCTTCATCTGCTGGCGTTTTGAACGCATCTGCAACGGGCTGCAGCGTTTCCGGCGCCAGCGGCCAGTCCTGAATCCAGTCGCCTGCGGTGAGCGCCTGCACCAGCGGCGCAGTCTGCTCGCTATCTGGAGCAAAATAAAACAGCGCGCCCAGTACCCGGGCGCTGAACGCGAACGAATCACGCTGTGAGACTTCTTTCATGACTACCTTCCTTGCTCGCGCGGAGTAGCCCGCGCGACTGTGTTAACCCGCAATCGCCATACCTGCGGTCATGTGCAGACCATAGAAAAGACCACGGCCAATCAGTTCACCCACGACGACCAGTATCACGCCTGCAAAAAGAGCGAGGGCTTTAGGCTCCTGCCGACGCATCAGCGGGCACAACCAGCAGCCGAGTCCGGCGGCAAGCAGTACGATACGCCAGATTTGCAGTGCGCCATAGTCAGGCAGCAGGGCACTCGCCTGTTGAACGGAACTGTGGATTGTCGCCAGGTCATTGCTCTGCAGCACGATGACCGCCACACAGGCCAGGAGTGCCAGCACGCTGACAGAGGCCGCGAATGTGCTTTTATATGTCGTGTTTGCCACGCGCAGCAACAGGGCTGCAAACAGCGGCCCTCCCAATACCAGCGTCAGGAAAAAGGCCAGCGTGGTGTAACCCGTGTACCAGGTCGGTACGGTATCAATTTGATAAACCCGGGTCATCGCCCAGACAAAGACAACGCCCAGGATCTGGCTAACGACCAGCCAGATTTTACCCAGTGCCGGGGGCATTTTACCGATAACGGATACCAGCCACCAGAAACCGCCAACGGCAAAGAAAATGGATCCCGCGGCAATTTCATTACTGAGCGCCGAAGCACCCACGCGGTTGAGCGAGTTAAAGGCCCGGAGCGGGGAGCCAAGGTGCAGCACGGACGCCAAAAATCCGATGCCCATCACCAGCCACAGAAAGAACATACTGCGGACAAGGCGTGTTTTCACCGCGTCGTCTTTTTCAGTAAGCCAGACGAGCCCCATAACGATCAATGCCCCGGCGACGCACTGTCCGAAGACGGTGAAGATCACCAGCGGCCATTCATGCCATCCACTTCCCATCTCACACCTCTTTCGGGTTTGCCAGGTAGCCGGTGGTATCCCCTGTCGGGCGGCTGTTGGCGTTAGGTTTAATCACGATGCTTGGCTTCGTGAAGTGCGCGGACGGCAGCGGCGCGACGGCCGCCAGCTGACCATGTTTTTTACGCAGTTCGTCGATGGGACCGAAGTCCAGCGCACGCAGCGGGCAGGACTCCACGCAGATCGGCTTTTTGCCGTCTGCCACGCGGGTGTGGCAGCCGTCGCACTTGGTCATATGCCCTTTGGCGGCATTGTACTGCGGGGCACCGTACGGACAAGCCATGTGGCAGTAGCGACAGCCGATGCAGACATCTTCATCCACTACCACGAACCCGTCGTCACGCTTGTGCATCGCCCCGCTCGGGCAGACCTTGGTGCAGGCCGGGTCTTCGCAGTGGTTGCAGGCAATCGACAGGTAGTAGGCAAACACGTTCTGGTGCCAGACACCGTTGTCTTCCTGCCAGTCACCGCCCGCGTATTCGTAAATACGACGGAAGCTGACGTCCGGGGTTAAATCTTTGTAATCCTTGCAGGCGAGCTCGCAGGTTTTGCACCCGGTGCAGCGGCTGGAATCAATAAAAAATCCATACTGAGTGGTCATCACTTACTCCTTACGCCTTCTCGATCTGCACCAGATTGGTGTGCTGCGGGTTACCTTTGGCCAGCGGTGACGGGCGGTGCGTTGTCAGGGTGTTGATGCATGAACCGTGGTCGACACGATCGCCGTTCATATTGGCGTCATGCCAGGCTCCCTGGCCCATCGCGCTTACGCCGGGCATGATGCGTGGTGTGACTTTCGCTTCGATGCGTACCTCGCCGCGATCGTTAAACACGCGCACCGTATCGCCATTTTTGATGCCGCGTTGCGCCGCGTCCACGGGGTTAAGCCAGACCTCCTGACGGCAGGCGGCTTTCAGCACGTCGACATTGCCGTAGCTGGAGTGGGTGCGGGCTTTGAAGTGGAAGCCGAAGAGCTGCAGCGGGAATTTATGGCGTTCCGGGGCGTCCCAGCCGTCGAAGGTCGAGGCGTAGACCGGCAGCGGGCTGATGGTTTCGTCGTCGGCGAGCTCCCAGGTAGCCGCAATCTCTGCCAGCTTGCTGGAGTAAATTTCAATCTTGCCCGAGGGGGTGTTGAGCGGATGAGCCTGCGGATCATCGCGGAATTTTTTATAGGCCACGAAGTGCCCGGCCGGATCTTTACGCTTATAAATACCCCTCTCTTTCAGTTCGTCATAGGACGGCAACTGCGGATCTTTTTCGAGCATTTTGGCATACAGATACTGCAGCCACTGCGCCTGGGTACGTCCTTCGGTAAATTGCTGATGAATATCCGGGCCGAGGCGTTTCGCCACTTCACTCATGATCCAGTAGATCGGTTTGCGCTCAAACTTCGGTGCGGTCACGGGCTGAAGGAAAATCAGATAGCCCATGTTGCCTGCATAATCGTTAGGAATAATGTCTTCCTGCTCAACGGTCATTAAATCGGGTAGCAGGATGTCAGCATATTTCGCCGACGAGGTCATAAAGTTGTCGATCACCACGATGGTTTCGCATTTACTCTCGTCCTGCAGAATATCGTGGGTTTTGTTGATGTCGGAATGCTGGTTGATGATGGTGTTGCCGGCGTAGTTCCAGATGAATTTGATCGGCACATCCAGCTTCTCTTTTCCCCGCACGCCGTCGCGCAGGGCGGTCATTTCGGGGCCGCGCGCGATGGCGTCGGTCCAGCTAAAGCATGAGATTTGCGTTTTCACCGGGTTATCCGGCAGTGGCATACGCTCAATGGTGATCGTGTAGGTCGATTCACGTGCGCCGCTGTTCCCGCCGTTGATACCGACGTTTCCGGTCAAAATCGGCAACATGGCAATGGCGCGGGAGGTCAGCTCGCCGTTGGCCTGGCGCTGGGGGCCCCAGCCCTGACAGATGTAAGCCGGTTTGGTACTGCCAATTTCTCGTGCAAGCTTGATGATGCGATCGGCCGGTATGCCTGTGATGCGGGAGGCCCATTCCGGCGTTTTGGCGGTGGCATCATCACCCTGACCGAGAATATACGCTTTGTAATGTCCGTTAGCAGGCGCACCTTCCGGCAGCGTTTTTTCGTCATAGCCGACGCAGTACGTGTCGAGGAACGGCTGATCGACAAGGTTTTCGTCGATCAGTACCCAGGCGATACCCGCGACCAGCGCGGCATCCGTCCCCGGGCGAATCGGGATCCACTCGTCTTCACGCCCGGCGGCGGTGTCGGTATACCGCGGATCGATGACGATCATGCGCGCGTGAGACCGCTCGCGGGCCTGCTTGAGATAATAGGTTATCCCCCCGCCGCTCATTCGCGTCTCTGCCGGGTTATTGCCGAACATCACCACCAGCTTCGTGTTTTCAATATCCGAGGTGCTGTTGCCGTCGTTGCTGCCGTAGGTGTAGGGCATTGCACAGGCTATTTGCGCGGTGCTGTAGGTGCCATAGTGGCTTAAAAAGCCGCCGTAGCAGTTCATCAGACGCGCGACCAGCGAAGCATAAGGGGAGGAGCGGGTGATATTACCGCCCACAATGCCGGAGGAGTAGTTAATGTAGACCGCTTCGTTGCCGTATTTTTCGACGACATCTTTCAGGCTGCGGGTAAGGGTGTCCAGGGCTTCATCCCATGAGATACGCTCAAATTTTCCTTCACCGCGTTTCCCTACGCGCTTCATGGGGTAGTTCAGACGATCGGGGTGGTTGATCCGACGGCGAATAGAACGCCCGCGCAGGCAGGCGCGAACCTGATGATTGCCATAAATATCCTCACCGGTGTTATCCGTTTCGACCCAGTAAACTTCTTCATCACGGACGTGAAGGCGCAGCGCACAACGGCTCCCGCAGTTGACCGAGCAGGCACCCCAGACCACTTTGTCTTCAGCGGGCTTTACGGCGTTTTGTACCGCGGCAGCGGCGCGTTTGAGGCCAAAAGGCAGTGAAATCCCCCCGGCGGCAAGTGCCAGAGAGCCTATTGCAGTGGATTTAACCAACGTTCGACGGCTGATCCCGCCGTGATTATCGACATCGGACATAACTCACCCCATCATTTTAATTGCGTATTATTTTCGCCCGTGATTACAACTGGGCTAATGATGGGGTGAATGTTACTTATTTGGAGGTATTAAATATTAATCCTCATCAAGTCAAAGGGAATTGGCCGCGAGAAAGTGATTAAAATCACTGAGGTTCGCCCTGACCATTATCCTGCACCCCTGATGCGGCACCGCTACCGGTGCGGGTATAGAGAATTTTAAAAGTATCGTTCGCACAATGACCGACTACCTGTGCATCCGGCTGGTCAGCCTGATCGTTTGGCACAATATTTAACGTAAAGCCGGACTCGGGCACGCCGTTATTGATGATTTTCTGCTGAATGTCGCTTTTTACGCGCTCGCAGGAATCCGGGGCAGCCAGAGCCGCTGTAGAAGCGCTCATTAACAGCAGGGCGGTAATCCAGGGTAACCGTTTCATCTGTAGCTCCTTTTCTCTGTGTGTCGGTTAAGCTTAGCAGGGTTCGTGTAAGCTTTTGTTATTGGGGATAACTTTCTGAACAATCTTATACAGGCTTCCTGCGCTCATTTTCCCCAATTTCCATCAACACGTCCTGCGGGCGGTGATACCCGCCCGGCATCGCGACGTTAAGCGCGTTGCGTTTTGCTCTGCACCTGGCGTTCGCCGGAGTGATGCCGTAAGTCATCACACATCGCCTGTAACTCATTGAACAATCTTGCCACATGGAAACCATCGCACACGGAATGATGGACCTGCACGGCGAGGGGCAACAATACTTTTCCACCCTGGTTGTCGTATTTCCCCATAGTGAACATGGGGGCAAAAAAGTTCTGCATATTGGCTACGTTGATATTAAAACTGGTAAAACTTGACCAGGGGATCGCCGACACGAAAAATACATTTTCCCGCGACTCTTCCTTCGGCCAATAAGAAAGGGTATTACCATAGCGAGCAACATCTTCCGAATAAACGTTCTGGAAATGATCAATATTGCCATCGAAGTGACTCCATAATGAAGAAAAGGTCTCCGTTTCATTATGGAAAATGGTATAGTTTGGATGAATTTCATTCCATATGACAAGTTCATTGTTCTTCATGGCCATACGGAATTCCGAATGGTTGTTGACGATTTTAGAAAGGAGGGAAATCATCGTCGGATAAAATTTCCAGCCCAGTCCTTTTATATCCTTGAGCAATGCGGTGATGTCTATTTGAACAGTTTGATTAAATGTAGATTGAGCAAATGACTGAAATACCTCGAAATGTTCTTTTCTGGCCCAACGTGATAAGTCAACAGGCGTATATTCTGGGATTGTTTTTTTCATTTTTTAACCTTTGATGAGCAATCAAAAATCAGCGTTTTGCCTACGTTTTTTCATGAATAAAGAAAGCATAGAGATTCCAGGCGGTTTTGGACGCGAACGCATTTGTGAGGGTAGCGCATCCTTATAGAGGAAGAAAGGGGATGGTAAACATTTAATATATCAAAGAATAAAGTTAGATGGCGCAATCTGCCGGCGCTTTCATGTTGTTAATATGTCACAGAATATCCGTCATGCGCTCAAAGCAGGTGTGTTTCCTGTTCAACAGCGGGCACAGCGCCTTCTCGTTCTGGCGAGGTTTTGCAGAGGGTAAGAGAGATTAATGTATTGATTGTACGTCTCTTTTCGCCTGACATTTTGCTATCGTGTGAACAGCGGTATTTGCTAATATGATCGGGAATACTCTCCCTGATTCGGTAAATGATGTGAAGAACTACGCAGCGATAACGCTACTGGCAGCAACACTGGTGGGGTGCGACAACTCTTCCGCGCCGCTGTCGTTTACGCCCGAGATGGCGAGCTTCTCCAATGAATTTGATTTTGACCCTCTGCGCGGCCCGGTAAAAGACTTCACCCAGACACTGTTCAACGACAAAGGTGAAGTCTCCAAACGGGTAACCGGTACGATGTCGACGGAAGGGTGTTTCGATACCCTCGAACTGCACGACCTCGAGGCCAATACCGGCGTGGCGCTGGTACTGGATGCTAATTACTACCTTGATGCGGAAACCCAGCAGCGAAAAGTGAAACTGCAGGGGAAATGCCAGCTGGCCGAATTACCGTCGGCGGGCGTAACGTGGGATACCGACGATAACGGGTTTGTGGTGGCGGCGCACGGCAAAGAGATGGAAGTGAAGTACCGCTATGATGCGGATGGCTATCCGCTGGGGAAAACCACCGTCTCCGGGGACCAGCATTTATCCGTCCAGTCGACGCCGTCTAAAGATCTTCGCAAAAGAATGGATTACTCCGCCGTGAGCATGCTGAATGACAAGCCGCTGGGCAACGTCAATCAGAGCTGCGATTACGATCGACACAATAATCCGGTGAGTTGCGATCTGACAATCACCGACAACAGCGTGAAGCCCGCTGTTGAGCGCAAGTACACCATTAAGAACAGTATTGAATACTACTGAGAAAAAGCCGCGCAGGTTACTGCGCGGTGGGTTTCAGCAGGCTGGCGCCTGACGGTTTGTGTCCGGCCAGGTGCTGATGCTGGAAGATGCACATGCGAATGGTGTTGCGGTATTCACCGTTGATAAAGAACTCGTGAACCAGTTCGCCTTCCACCATAAAGCCCAGCTTGCGGTAGATATGGATTGCTTTCTCGTTCTCTTTATCCACGATGAGATAAAGCTTGTAGAGATTCAGGACGTTGAATCCGTAATCCATCGCCAGCTTCGCCGCCCGCGTGGCAAGACCTTTCCCCTGATGCTCAGGTGAAATGATAATCTGGAATTCTGCCCGACGATGAACGTGGTTGATCTCAACCAGTTCCACCAGACCGGCTTTTTCACCTTCACACTCCACGACAAAACGGCGTTCGCTCTGATCGTGAATGTGCTTATCGTAGAGATCCGACAGCTCAACAAACGCCTCGTAAGGCTCTTCGAACCAGTAGCGCATCACGCTGGCGTTATTGTCGAGCTGGTGGACGAAGCGCAGGTCTTCACGCTCCAGCGGGCGGAGCTTAACGTCACACTGCACTGACATTATGGCGCGACCGTGCGGCCAGTACGACGATCCAGGCAGCGCAGGGTATTTGGCTCCCAGTAGGCGTTAACGTTGGCACTTTGCTGACACTTATCGCGCGCGTCGAAAGCGACATCTTCTTTGTCCCACTCTTTTTCAACACGTTTGTTCACCTTCTGGCGAAGGCTACGGGTGTCATTCCATTGTTCTTTGTCCATCGCGGCGTTCTGACGGCTTTGCGCGCTGTCGCCAGACTCAATAATGAGTTTGCTGGTTTCGGCGGTGGCAGAGGCGGCAAAGGCGAACGATGACAGCGCCAGCAGGGCTGTCAGACAAAGGCGTTTGCTTAATGTAGTCATAGCGTTTCCTTTTAAATGGGCGCAGATAATTAAGTTATCCCGTTCAGATTCTACACCAAAGAGAAATAACGGCATACCCGCGGCACGGGTATGGAAAAGTAAACGATATCATCAGGTATGATGTCTAAATAAATCATCACATGACCGTAAATATGCTCAAAACCACTCTGCTTTTTTTTGCCACCGCGCTGTGTGAAATCATCGGCTGCTTCCTTCCGTGGCTATGGCTGAAGAAGGGGGCAACCGTCTTCCTGCTGATCCCGGCGGGCATTGCGCTGGCCCTGTTTGTCTGGCTGTTGACGCTGCACCCGGCGGCCAGCGGGCGCGTCTACGCCGCTTATGGTGGCGTTTATGTCTGTACCGCGCTGCTGTGGTTACGCATGGTGGATGGTGTGAAGCTCAGCGCCTATGACTGGGCCGGGGCGCTGGTTGCGCTGTGCGGCATGTTGATTATTGTTGCCGGATGGGGGCGCGCCTGAGCGCCCGATTTTTTTGTGACCGTTCGCTGATTTTATGATCATTATACTTGTATGGTAGTAGTGCAGAAGAGTAAGTTTCCAGCATCACAATGAGCGATGTAAGGAAATGGATTATGAAGATTGTCGGGGCTGAAGTCTTTGTTACCTGCCCGGGGCGTAACTTTGTCACCCTTAAAATTACCACCGACGAGGGCATCGTCGGCCTGGGTGATGCCACCCTCAACGGACGTGAACTTTCGGTGGCCTCTTATCTGAAAGATCACCTTTGCCCGCAGTTGATCGGCCGTGATGCGCACCGCATTGAGGATATCTGGCAGTTCTTCTATAAAGGCGCCTACTGGCGTCGTGGTCCGGTCACCATGTCGGCCATTTCCGCCGTGGATATGGCACTGTGGGATATCAAAGCCAAAGCGGCCAATATGCCGCTCTACCAGCTGCTGGGCGGCGCATCCCGGGAAGGGGTGATGGTCTATTGTCATACCACCGGACACTCCATTGATGACGTGCTGGAAGATTACGCACGGCATAAAGAGATGGGCTTTAAGGCGATCCGCGTTCAGTGCGGCGTGCCGGGTATGAAAACCACCTATGGCATGTCGAAAGGAAAAGGGCTGGCCTACGAGCCCGCCACTAAAGGTGACTGGCCGGAAGAGCAGCTCTGGTCCACCGAAAAATACCTCGATTTCACACCGAAGCTGTTCGATGCGGTGCGCAGTAAGTTTGGCTTTAATGAGCATCTTTTGCACGACATGCACCACCGTTTGACGCCGATTGAGGCGGCGCGATTCGGTAAGAGCATTGAAGCATTCCGTATGTTCTGGATGGAAGATCCTACGCCAGCGGAAAACCAGGCCTGCTTCCGTCTGATCCGTCAGCACACGGTCACGCCGATTGCGGTTGGGGAAGTATTTAACAGCATCTGGGACTGCAAGCAGCTTATTGAAGAGCAGCTTATCGACTATATCCGCACCACCATTACCCACGCGGGCGGCATCACCGGCATGCGGCGCATCGCGGACTTCGCCTCGCTTTATCAGGTGCGTACCGGCTCACATGGACCGTCGGATCTGTCGCCTGTTTGCCACGCCGCCGCGCTGCATTTTGACCTGTGGGTGCCAAACTTTGGTGTACAGGAATATATGGGTTACTCCGAACAAATGCTGGAGGTCTTCCCGCACAGCTGGCGCTTTGATAATGGCTATATGCATCCGGGCGACAAACCCGGGCTGGGTATTGAATTTGACGAAAAACTGGCGGCGAAATACCCGTACGATCCTGCCTATCTTCCGGTTGCCCGTCTCGAAGATGGCACGTTGTGGAACTGGTAAACGAGGAGCGAACGATGAAAAGCGTAGTGATTCAACAACCCAACGCACTGGTGATTGAAGATCGTCCACTCCCGGAACCCGCGGCAGGTGAAGTGCGCGTCAACGTCAAACTGGCCGGTATTTGCGGTTCAGACAGCCATATTTACCGCGGGCATAATCCGTTTGCCCGATATCCGCGCGTGATTGGCCATGAATTTTTTGGTGAGATTGATGCCGTTGGTGAGGGGGTTGACCCGGCCCGCGTGGGCGAGCGCGTCTCGGTTGACCCGGTGATCAGCTGCGGACACTGCTATCCGTGCTCCGTGGGCAAACCCAATGTCTGTACTTCTCTGGTGGTGCTGGGCGTTCATCGCGACGGAGGCTTTAGTGAGTATGCCGTCGTACCGGCAAAAAATGCCTGGGTTGTTCCGGACGCTATTCCAGATAAACACGCGGTAATGATCGAGCCGTTCACGATTGCCGCTAACGTGACGGGCCACGCACAACCCACCGGGCAGGATATCGCCCTGATCTACGGCGCAGGCCCCATGGGGCTTGTCACCCTCCAGGCGCTGAAAGGTGTCTATAAGGTGAAGCAGGTTATCGTTGTCGATCGGATCAATGAACGGCTGGCGATGGCGCAACGCAGCGGCGCGGACTGGGTGTTCAACAACGCGGAGCTGTCGTTACAGGCGGCGCTGGAAGAAAAAGGGATCAAACCAACGCTTATTATTGACGCAGCCTGTCATCCGACAATTTTACAGGAAGCCATCACCATTGCCTCTCCGGCGGCACGCATCGTGCTGATGGGGTTTTCCAGCGACCCAAGCCAGATTGTTCAGCAGGGGATCACCGGAAAAGAGCTGGCGATATTCTCATCACGGCTGAATGCCAACAAATTCCCCGTCGTCATCGACTGGCTGGAAAAGGGGCTGATCGACCCGGACAAACTGATCACCCACACTTTTGACTATCACCACGTAACAGACGCCATCGAACGGTTTGAAAAAGATCAGCGGCAGTGCTGCAAAGTCTTACTCACGTTCGGGCAATAATAATTCACGCGGTTAAGAGCCTGCGCAGACAGGCTCTGAGTGGTACGCATCTTACCTTGCAGAGATAGCCATTATGACGCAAACACAACCACAAAGAACGACTTCAGATCTGGTGAAAGCCGCCGTTTCCGGCTGGCTGGGCACCGCACTGGAGTTTATGGATTTCCAGCTCTATTCGCTGGGGGCCGCACTGGTGTTCCATGAGATCTTCTTCCCGGAACAATCGGCCGCAATGGCGCTGATTCTGGCGATGGGGACGTACGGCGCAGGCTATATCGCGCGCATTGTCGGCGCCTTTATCTTCGGGCGAATGGGCGACAGCATTGGCCGAAAAAAGGTGCTGTTTATCACCATTACTATGATGGGGATCTGCACGACCCTGATCGGGGTCTTGCCGACCTACGCGCAGATTGGGATTTTCGCGCCCGTCCTGTTAGTGACGCTGCGTATTATCCAGGGGCTGGGGGCAGGGGCTGAAATCTCCGGCGCCGGGACCATGCTGGCGGAGTACGCCCCTAAAGGGAAACGGGGCATTATTTCCTCGCTGGTGGCGATGGGCACCAACTGCGGGACGCTAAGTGCAACGGCTATCTGGGCAGTTATGTTCTTCGCCCTCGACCGCGAACAGTTGGTTGCCTGGGGCTGGCGTGTACCGTTTCTTGCAAGCGTGGTGGTAATGATCTTCGCCATCTGGCTGCGAATGAACCTCAAGGAGAGCCCGGTATTTGAAAAAGTGAACGAGGCTGAGACAACCGCACCGGTGACAAAACACGATTTATCATTTGCAGCGATGGTGAAGAGTAAGTCCTTCTGGCTGGCAACCGGGCTGCGTTTTGGTCAGGCGGGGAATTCAGGTCTGATCCAGACGTTTCTTGCCGGGTATCTGGTTCAGACGCTGCTGTTCGATAAAGCGATTCCCACCGATGCGCTGATGATAAGCTCAATTCTCGGGTTTATCTCTATCCCGCTGTTGGGCTGGCTCTCCGATAAAGTGGGGCGTCGTCTGCCGTACATTCTGCTCAATATCTCCGCCATTATTCTGGCGTACCCGATGCTGTCGATTATCGTTGATAAGAGCTATGCGCCGGGCGTGATCATGCTTTCCATCATCGTTATCCATAATTTCGCCGTACTGGGACTGTTTGCCCTGGAAAACATCACGATGGCGGAGATGTTTGGCTCGCGTAACCGCTTTACCCGGATGGCTATCTCAAAAGAGGCGGGCGGGCTGGTGGCGGTAGGCTTTGGGCCAGTGCTCGCCGGGATCTTCTGCAATATGACCGGTTCCTGGTGGCCAATTGTCGCCATGATGATCGCCTACTCCGTGATTGGGCTGATCGCCGCCATCTGCATGCCAGAGGTCTGCGATCGTGATTTGAGCGTGGCGGAAGATGCCGCGGAGGGGCCGGCACGTGATTCCGTCGGCTATGGGGCGGTTTCATCGCGGCGGTAATGGTTTATATCTTTAGTGACCTGTCACACAACTTTATGTTCATGTCACACCACATGCGTAAAAGTTAATATAAATCAAAATCTCAAACTGCAGGATCAGTATGGTTAATGGCAGTTCTTTTTTACCCCGACTGCCATTCTAGTTGGTGTAGTCAGCAGGCGCTGCTGCTCGTTTAGAGCGGCAGCGAATCCCAGCGTACATAACTTAACGAGTCTTAATCATGGAAAACCGGTTATTACAGGCGAAAGCGACGCTTCCTCAGTACGATCGCGAACGCCTCAAGGCACGCATTGTTCATTTAGGGTTTGGCGCATTTCACCGTGCGCACCAGGCGGTGTACGCCGACATTCTCGCCGCGGAACACAACAGCGACTGGGGTTACTGTGAGGTAAACCTGATTGGCGGTGAACAGCAGATTGCCGATTTGAACGCACAGGATCATCTCTACACCGTGGCGGAAATGTCTGCCGATGCGTGGACATCGCGGGTGGTGGGCGTGGTCAGGAACGCACTGCATGCACAGGTTGACGGGCTGGAACGCGTGCTGGCCGCACTGTGTGAGCCACAGGTGGCGATTGTCTCGCTCACCATTACTGAAAAGGGATATTGCCACTCGCCGGCGACCGGGAAACTGATGCTCGATCACCCGTTAATTGCCGCCGACCTGCAAAATCCGCATCAGCCGAAATCTGCGCCGGGTGTGGTGGTGGAAGCACTCGCGCGACGCAAAGCTGCCGGGCTGCCCGCGTTTAGCGTCATGTCCTGTGACAATATGCCGGAGAACGGTCACGTCATGCGTAATGTGACCTGCGCTTATGCCCGCGCGGTTGACGGCGAGCTGGCAGACTGGATTGAATCCAGCGTCACTTTCCCGTCCACCATGGTGGATCGTATTGTTCCCGCGGTTACACCGGAGACGCTGGATAAAATTGAACAGCTGACCGGCGTTCGTGACCCGGCAGGCGTGGCGTGCGAACCGTTCCGTCAGTGGGTGATTGAGGACAACTTTGTTGCAGGCCGTCCGCAGTGGGAAAAGGCCGGGGCGGAGCTGGTTTCAGACGTCATTCCGTTTGAAGAGATGAAGCTGCGCATGCTTAACGGCAGTCACTCTTTCCTCGCGTATCTTGGCTATCTGGCGGGGTACCCGCATATCAACGATTGCATGGAAGACGCGTACTACCGTACTGCCGCCCATGCGCTGATGCTGAACGAGCAGGCGCCGACCTTAAAAGTGAAAGGCGTTAATTTAGGCCACTATGCTGACCTGTTGATTGCCCGCTACAGCAACCCGGCGTTACGTCACCGTACCTGGCAAATCGCGATGGACGGCAGCCAGAAGCTCCCGCAGCGTATGCTCGATTCCGTGCGCTGGCATCTGGTGCATCAAAAAAGCTTCCCGCTGCTGGCATTAGGCATTGCAGGCTGGATGCGGTATGTCGGTGGTGTCGATGAGCAGGGCAACGCTATCGACGTGAGCGACCCGCAGCTGGCGGTCATTCAGGCGGCGGTGAAGGGAAGTGCTGAGGGCGAAGACCGGGTGAAGGCGCTGCTGGGCATTGAGGCCATTTTTGGCAAAGAACTCCCGTATGAAACCGTCTTTGTGGATGCGGTACTGCGTGCTTACCAGACGTTAGTGCAAAAAGGTGCAAAAGCCACGGTCGCAGAGTACGCGGCGAACGGCTAAGTCATCACATGCCGCCGCGTGCGGCGGCATGATGTCGCATGAATCAGTGCATACCCAGGCGAATCAGTTCAATCGGTTCGAACTTACCTTCGCAACCTTCCACTTCTACCGTTTTGCTGCGACGCACCTGCGCGGCATCCAGCCCTTCGCTGTGGATCGCTTTAATCACGCCGGTGTGTCCTGTGCCATTGATCATTACACGGCTGCCGGTGGTAATTGCGTTACGGTTACGGTCGTATGTCATCATGGTATTTTCTCCTCTCTCACTTATCCGTTACGGCGCTATTTCAGGTTTCACCGTTCACGGGGCACTATAAATACGCCTGTCTGCATCTCATTTTTTTGTTTTTGATCAAACTCACACTTTTTTCTCAATATTGGTGCGTGCTGACGGTTCACGACAGCAATTTACAAAGCCCACATTTATTTTCCTTTGTTGATAGTTTCTGCAGGCAAGCGTTTAGGGTTTGTTTATATTCCGGCTGTCATTCTTGGAGCAGGGAATACCCCTTTCACAGGAATAAGGAGTCAGGCTTATGTATAAGAAGATTTTAATGCCTGTTGATGTATTTGAAATGGAATTGAGCGACAAAGCGGTTCGCCACGCGGCCAACCTTGCAAAGGCGGAAGGTGCGTCGATTACGCTGGTGAACATTCTCCCCAACAGCAGCCGCTCGTTGCTGCGCGGATTCAACGCCGATATCAAAAAGTTTGAAGCGTTTATGACCGCAGAATCCGGGAAGAAAATGAACGAGCTAAAAAGGCTGTTTGATCTCCCCGGGGAGAATATCCACAGCCTGGTCTGCTTTGGCAACGTGCGTGACGAAATTATCAAACTGAGCAAAGAAGGGAAATATGACGTGATCGTCATCGGGTCGAAAAACCCGAGCATCAGCACCCATCTGCTCGGTTCAAATGCGGAATCTATCCTGCGCTATGCGAGTATTCCGGTGCTGGTGGTTCGCTAATCTCTTCGCCGCAACCGAAACGGGGGCGGCGTATTTTACTCTTCGCTAAACCAGTCGCTGTTTTCCTGACGAATTAACTGTACGGATTCGCTGATTTCCTGCAGGTGCAGCGTCATCGCTTTTTCTACACCGTCCTGATCGCGTTTTTCCAGCGCACTGAAAATATCATGATGCTGTCGGAGCAACATTTCCGGTGGTGAGACGTGGTCGAGGCTCATATAGCGCACGCGGTCGATGGTGGCTTTGATGTTTTCAATCGTGTCCCAGGCCAGCTGACAGTCTGCAATTTGCGCCAGCTTCTGGTGAAACTCGTCATCAAGCTGGAAGAAGTCGTTGAGCTGTTTGCGGTCAATCGCAATACGCTGCTGATGCAGGTTTTGCTCCAGCAGGTAGCACTGGTTGTCATCAATCAAGGATGCGGCACGGCGCGCCACCGCGCACTCAATGGCCTGACGGACAAAACAGCCGTTACGCACCTGGGAGAGCGAGATTTTGTTCACATAGCTGCCGCGCTGCGGGCGGATCTGAATCAGACCGTTTTCTGCAAGCTTGATAAACGCCTCACGCACGGGCTGGCGGGACACGTCAAACCGTACGGACACCTCTTTTTCAGAGAGCGGCGTTCCGGGTGGGATCAGGCAATGGACAATATCACGTCGCAAAATGCGATAGATTTGCTGGTTTACGGGCTGGGTAGGATTGAGTTGCGATTCAGCGGCCATGAGTTGTCATTTCTCAGAGAGTTAGCCTGAACATACTACCATTCTTTTATGGCCTGAAACAGACCCGGCCCGCAGGCCGGGAAGGGCAATGTTAGCCACGATGGACGCTAAGTCCGCCAAAACTCTGGCTGACTGGCATCATTTCTACCGTATTAATGTTGACGTGTTTTGGCAGCGTTGCCACCCACCAGACCGCTTCGGTGACATCTTCCGGCGTCAGGGCGTTCGCATTCTCGTAGGTTTTGCCTGCTTTCGCGTCATCACCTTTAAACCGAACGTTGGAAAATTCGGTTCCGCCTACCAGGCCCGGCTCAATATCGGTCACGCGAATGGCGGTGCCGTGCAGATCGGTACGCAGGTTAAGGCTGAACTGACGCACGAAGGCTTTGGTCGCGCCATAAACATTACCGCCCGCATAAGGCCAGCTTCCTGCGGTCGAACCGATGTTAATAATGTGGCCGCGATTGCGCTCAACCATGCCTGGCAGCACGGCGCGGGTCATGTACACCAGCCCTTTGTTGTTCGTGTCGATCATGTTTTCCCAGTCTTCAACGCTGGCTTTATGGGCAGGCTCCATACCGAGCGCCAGACCGGCATTGTTGACCAGCAGGTCAATGGCACGCCATTCGGCCGGCAGGTTAGCAATCATCTCTTCGATGGCGGCACGGTTACGGACATCAAGCTGCGCGGTCAGGATGCTGTCACCCAGCTCATCTTTCAGCTCCTGCAGACGCTCCTGACGACGACCCGTCGCAATCACCTTATGCCCGTTGGCGACGAAGCGACGCGTGATGCTTTCACCAAAACCTGCCGTTGCCCCGGTAACTAAAATAATCATCTCACTGTTCCTCAACGCTTTTTGTGTTGTACTAACATAGCACGGCCGCGAAGGATGCGTTAAGGCAACATTTGTATGACGGCATTGCAGGCAGTGGCGGCCTGGCCTACTCTGGGAAGATAACCGTACTCAGGAGTGAAAGATGTCGGCCACTAATCCCTTTTTTGAAAGCAGCCTGTTGCCTTATCAGGCACCCCGATTCGACGAAATCAACGACGGCCACTACCGCCCGGCATTCGATGAAGCGATACGCCAGAAGCGAGCCGAAATTGACGCGATTGTCGCGCAAACGGCCGCCCCCGATTTCAACAATACCGTGCTGGCACTCGAAAAAAGCGGTGCCATGCTCTCGCGTGTCAGCAGCGTTTTCTTCGCCATGACCTCTGCGCACACCAATGATGACTTACAGGCGCTTGAGGAGCAGATCTCTACCGAGCTTGCTGCGCTGGCGAACGATATCTGGCTTAACGACACGCTGTTCTCTCGCGTGGAGAGCGTCTGGCAGGATTGTGCTGCGCTGGACGCCGAATCCCGTCGGCTGGCAGAAGAGACGTACCAGCACTTTGTGCTGGCCGGTGCGCGGCTGAATGATGCAGAAAAAGCGGAGCTGAAAGCGCTGAATACTGAGGCGGCGACCCTCACCAGCCAGTTTAATCAGCGTCTGCTGGCCGCCACCAAAGCCGGTGGGCTGGTCGTGGATTATGCTCATCAGCTTGATGGACTCAGTCCTGACGAGATTGCGACGGCCGCCCATGCCGCCGCGGAGAAAGGGCTGAACGAACGCTGGTTGATTCCGCTGCTGAATACCACTCAACAACCCGCACTTTCTGCGCTGCGTGACCGTCAGACGCGCGAAAATTTGTTTAACGCGGGCTGGACGCGTACCCAGAAAGGGGATGAAAACGATACCCGGACACTGATCCTGCGTCTCACCGCGTTGCGTGCGCGTCAGGCAAAATTGTTGGGGTTTGAGGACTACGCAAGCTGGAGTATCGCCGATCAAATGGCGAAAACACCTGCCGCCGCGTTGGCTTTTATGCGCGGAATTGTACCCGCCGCACGCACCCGAGCGACGCTTGAGCAGGCCGATATCCAAAAAGTGATTGATGACGAGCAGGGTGGGTTCACCGTGCAGGCGTGGGACTGGGCCTTTTATGCCGAGCGTGTGCGCCAGGCGAAATATGCCCTCGACGAGTCGCAAATTAAGCCGTACTTTGCGCTCAACACCGTGTTGCAGGAGGGCGTATTCTGGGCTGCAAGCCAGCTGTTTGGCCTCCGCTTTGTCGAGCGTTTCGATATTCCGGTTTACCATCCTGATGTCCGCGTGTGGGAAATTTTCGACCACACCGGCGAAGGGATGGCGCTGTTCTACGGTGATTTCTTTGCCCGCGAATCGAAAGCCGGTGGGGCGTGGATGGGGAATTTCGTCGAGCAATCGTATGAGTTTGCCTCGCGCCCGGTTATCTACAATGTCTGCAACTATCAAAAACCGGCTAACGGTCAGACGGCGCTGATCTCCTGGGACGATGTGGTTACCCTGTTCCACGAGTTTGGTCATACGCTACACGGTCTGTTTGCCAGCCAGCGCTACGCCTCCCTGTCCGGCACCAATACGCCGCGTGATTTTGTCGAGTTCCCATCGCAAATCAACGAGCACTGGGCGAGCCATCCGCAGGTGTTTGCCCACTATGCCCGCCACTATCAGACCGGAGAGCCGATGCCGGAGGCGCTGCGCGATAAAATGCTTAACGCGACGCAGTTTAATAAAGGTTATGACATGACCGAGTTGCTTAGCGCTGCGCTGCTGGATATGAACTGGCACGGCATCAGCGAACCCGTGGACGATGTTGACGCTTTTGAAGCGGCAGCACTGCACAAAGAGGGGCTGGATCTGCCCGCCGTTCCACCGCGCTATCGCAGCAGCTACTTCGCCCATATCTTCGGCGGCGGCTACGCAGCGGGGTATTACGCCTACCTGTGGACGCAAATGCTGGCAGACGATGGCTATCAGTGGTTTGTCGAGCAGGGCGGCTTAACCCGCGAAAACGGGCAGAAATTCCGCGAGGCCATTTTGTCGCGCGGGAATAGTACTGATTTAGCTGAACTTTACCGGAACTGGCGCGGGCACGATCCGAGGATTGAACCGATGCTGGAGAATCGTGGATTGAGTGCTTAAGGGCTTTTTTAGTATGGGAACAGAACCGGGCGCGATGCCCGGTTTTTTGACCGATTTTTCTTCCCCAAAATCATTAACGCCACATAAAGTGCCTGGATAAAATCTGGAAGGATGGCCATCGTTACCAGAAAGCCGGAATAATGTCGGGTGACTTCTTCAGCCAGGGGGGGCCCAGCTCAACCTTTTCGATGAGAACGCACCGTATGCTGGCAGCGAAAAGTTGATTAAGGTGCTCGATCACCTGAATGCGAAAGACGGGAAAGGCACGCTTTACTTTGCAGGACAGGGCATACAGCAGTATTGGCAGATGAACCGTGAAATGCTGTCGCCGAGATATACGACCAGATATTCAGATCTGCTAAGGGTCCGGTGATTTTCCCAATTTCCAGGGCCGTTATGTGCCAGAAGCGGACCTCCGTAACTATCCTGAAGAGGAAGCACAGAAATATTTAGGTCTGTTGGGTAATAATTACGATATATAATAAAAACTCCTCCATTTCAGAATCCAAGAGTATGGGCATACGCAAGGATGCAATTATGAAATCCAAGAGTGCGTTAGTTTTAGAAGAACTCAGATCCAAATTACGTACTGCATCTGTGGCACAAGTCGGTGGTTTCCGCCCTACAGCAGACCCAATTACATCCTAGTTTTTAAAAGGAGTCGCTCTTCCAGGTGAAGGGTTGCCAGTTTGGAAGGGGCAGCCGATGTTTCCGCTTCTCCAGATTCGCGTAGATGAGCTTCCCGTGATTCCTGAACAACTGAAGGGGATCGCGCTCTTAGTGCTTTATCATAATATGGAAAGCCATCCATTTGATAAACCTCATGGCGAGGGGTGGCTAATACGAGAATACGCAACCCTTGATGGGCTTGAGTTATTGCCTGCAATTAACACTCCATATCGAGCATTTCCGGTTCGGTGGGTGAGTGTCAATGATGATGCTCCGGGATGGGAGGATGCTTGGGATATTATTGACTTGTCTGACGTAAACGATGATGAGGATGCAAGTAATAGATTCTATGATGGTTTTAACCGGTACAGGGGAACCAAGGTTGGAGGATATCCAATGGAGATACAACATGGTGTGGGGATTCAAGATTTTGTCTTTCAAGTGGGGTCAGAAGAAAAAGTAAACTGGATGTGGGCGGACAATGGTATCGGCTACTTTCACAAATCCCCAGAGGGACTTTGGACGTTTTCATGTCAGTTTTACTAGAAACTCAACGTCCTCTTATCGCTCACAGCGGACCTTGCGGCTCTTATGCCGGTCCGCTTTGTGCAGAAAGATAAATTCAGCTGTATTCAATAATATCAAACCCTTCATCAGCCGTTGGCTCTGCGAAAAAGCGCGTTATGGTTTCAAATTGTTGATCTGAGGCTGTAAATTCATGCATTCCTTCTGCATTACGGGCGCGCAAGCGGGATTTACATACTTCATCAGTAACTTTCAGGTAATGCAGCCTGTTACTGGCACCTGACTCCTTAATGATGCTCATCATCCATTCACGATTGGTTTGTGTGTTTGCCGGAAAATCCAGAACTACGGATAAACCCGCTTTGAGTAGCGACACCAGATGAGGCTTCATAGCGTTTCTGAGTCTTGAGGAATACTGCACATAATCAGCTATGGATTGCATTTCATTGGCAAAGAGGGCAGCCAGCCAATAATCTTCACTGACAATTATGGTGCCGGGTAATGCACCTAACTTTGCTGACAATGTGGATTTGCCTGATGCGATTTTCCCACATAACAAGTGCAAAGTGGGTTTTTCTGACGTTGTTACTGAAGTGATATCCATTATTTACCTCACGGGATTGTTACCGGTAAGGCCCGCCTTACCGGCGGGAAAATGGCGAACGTTATCCCACCTGAGTCAGACAGGTGATAATAATCATTGAATGGAATAGGACAGAGTGTGTTTTCATTGTCATTCAAGTTAACAGGGCCTGAATGCAAAATCAGCAATTTTTTCCCTTATAAATTGAATGTCCACTCCAGTGAGTTTGGCCGCTTCGTGCCAAGAGCGGAAGTTATTTACACCTTGCTATGCAATTTACGGCCAGCCGGTCAGTTCGTCATCTCAGCTTCATTTCAATGGGTTGTAAACTTTGAAGCCGGGATTTTTTTCAAAAATCTCAGCAACAAAATCCATGAACACAATCGCGCGTTTTGGTAAAAGTCGATTTGCAACATAAACAGCCTGAATGGGAACGGGAGATGCAGTGTAATCCGCCAGTAATAATTGTAAGTTGCCATTTGCCAGTCCCTCCTCGAACAACCATTCTGGGCCCTGTGCGATCCCAACCCCAGCATTGACAAATTTCTGCACTGCTTCAGGTGAATTGACCCTGAGCCGGCCAGAAACAGGCACATCCATATCCCGAAATCTCCAGGTAGCGCCCGTTGATAACAGGGTATAGATCAAACAATCATGTTTTTTTAAATCCTCCGGGGTGTCAGGAATCCCATGTTCAGCCAGGTACTTGTGACTGGCAACACAGACTCGCTCATACATGCCAAATCTGCGGGCACGCATTGCACTGTCCTCAAGGTGACCAATGCGGATTGCCAGCTCAGCGCCTTCATCAACGAGATTGATATAGCGGTCATTAATCTGTAGATCGAGTGTTAGCTCAGGGTAGCGTTCTAAAAAATCGGGTATGCGCGGAATCAAAAATGTGTGAGCCAGTGCAGTGGGACAAGCAACGCGCAGTAACCCTGTGGGTGTCACATTTTCTCTGAAAGAAGACTCTGACTCTTCGACCGCTTCCAGAATACGCCTTGCTTCCAGATAATAACGTTCTCCTTCAGGAGTCAGGGAAAGCTTGCGGGTTGATCGGTGGAGTAATCTGGTCTGCAAATGCTCTTCGAGGGTTGCAACATGACGACTCACGTTCGGTTGCCCTAAGCCTAAATCCCTGCCTGCTGCAGAAAAGCTGCCTGTCTCCGCAGTGCGGACAAAGCATGTCATCAAAAGTAATCTGTCCATCCTAAACCTATTTATGCTTTTAACGCATGGAACATATTCATAAATACAATCTTATCACCCTTAAAGCATGAGTATAGAGTGGCGATCAAATCGGTCATTTGCCGATCAGCTGTTAAAACTCACGGGAGATATGTTCATGTCCAGATTACAAGGTAAACGCGCACTCATCACGGGTGGAACAAGTGGTATTGGTCTTGCAACCGCGAAGCTGTTTGTCGCAGAAGGTGCACGCGTAATGGTTACTGGTATTAACCCTGATTCTGTCGCAAAGGCGAAACTCGAGCTGGGTAAAGATGTGGTCGTCGTGAGCGCGGATTCTGCAGATGTGAATGCACAGAAAGCGCTGGCTCAGACGGTTCAGGAACATTTTGGTGAGCTGGATATTGCTTTCCTGAATGCGGGTATATCAATGTATATGCCAATTGAGGCATGGACAGAAGAAATGTTCGACCGCATTTATGATATCAACGTTAAAGGTCCTTATTTCCTGATGCAGGCGCTGTTGCCAGTGTTCGCAAGCTCTGCATCAGTGGTCTTTAATACATCTATAAATGCGCACACGGGCCCGGTGAACTCTTCAGTTTATGGCTCCACCAAAGCCGCATTACTCAACATGTCGAAAACACTGTCTAACGAGTTACTTTCTCGCGGGATCCGTATCAACGCGGTGAGCCCAGGCCCGGTTGACACGCCGCTTTACGATAAGGCGGGGATCCCCGTGGAATATCATGATCAAGTGATGAAAGATATCGTTGCAACCATCCCTGCCGGTCGTTTTGGTAAGCCTCAGGAAGTCGCGCAAGCGGTGCTTTACTTTGCCTCCGATGCGTCTGCCTGGACCGTGGGTTCAGAAATCATCATCGACGGCGGCGTTTCAATCTAAGCCACCAAAATAAGATTTACAATTCATCAAGCCCGCCACCTTTTATGGCGGCGGGCTATTATTTTATCTGGGGGTTGAGATGTCTACCCATGACCTGACACTGATTAGCCACCCATTGTGTCCCTTTGTGCAGCGTTCAGCGATCGTTCTTCTCGAAAAAAATGTGCCATTTGACCGTGTAAATGTAGATCTGTCGGCGAAGCCTGACTGGTTTCTTGCTCTGTCACCCACCGGCAAGGTACCGCTACTTAAAGTGCATCATGCAGAGGGCGAAGATGCCATTATTTTTGAGAGCATGGTGATCTGCGAGTATCTTAATGAAACGCAAGATGGTGATTCGCTGTATGCTGACGATGCATTAGAAAGGGCTAGACAGCGAGCATGGATCGAGTTCTCTACATTAATGCTTGGAAATGCCTGGCAATTTTTAAATGCGACTGATCAGGCCATGGCAGACAGCAAACGCGCTGTGCTCCGTGAGCAACTTGAATATATTGAATCTGAATTGAATTCAGGGCCTTATTTCTCGGGTTCCAAATTCAGTATGGTTGATGCGATCTACGCTCCTGTTTTCCGTTACTTCTCCATCATTGATGCATCAGTATCTGAGGCGATTTTTGAGGGACTTCCGCGGATTTCCGCATGGAAAACTGCACTTGCGAAAAGGGAAAGCGTAAATGCCGCTGTATCACCAGATTATGCAGAACTTTTCCAAAATCATCTTCGTCAGCATTCTGCAATTCTCGCTGCCTGAAGATATTTTTTGAGAAACCGTGACCTGCTCTTCTCCCTGTTGATTATCAGATGCCAATGATAGTCCCAGCACCCGGTTGTTACGACAAATGCGAACTTCCGCTTTTCGCTCACAACAGACCTTCAGCCTAGCCATCTTGTCCGCTTCGTGCCAGAAGCGGACATTTCTCGCTGTTAGGTGCAGGAAAAATCGTGTTTTTAGGCTTAGGAAAAGGCATAGGAGTATGCCGAATCTAAAAGCCTAAATCCTGATAGTTTTTCTCCAGTTGCCGCCACTAAACTAATTACAATTCCTGAGCCGTTGGTCTGAAAATAATTTCACTCACACCAACATCTTCTGGTTCATTAATTGCGAAGGCTACCATGCGTGCAAAGGTTTCTGCTGGTACGCCAACATTTTCAACGTAATCCTGGTTTGCAGCCTTAACATCTTTATCCGTTATATGCTCCAGTAGTTCTGTTTTAACAGCACCGGGGGAGACTAACGTGACGCGAATGTTATGTGCCGCCATTTCCTGGCGCAAACCGTCGGTTAATGCTCGAACAGCAAATTTTGTCGCCGAATAGACAGCAGAACTCTGGAAGACAAGGTGTGCAGCAACAGATGCGGTGTTAATGATATGACCTGTTTTTTGTGATTTCATATAAGGCAACACCGCAGCAATCCCGTGTAGAACCCCGCGCAGATTGACATCAATCATCTGATTCCATTCATCGACATTTCCCTGTTCAAGGCGGGAAAGAGGCATCAGGCCGGCATTATTGATAAGAACATCTACACGACCGAATTTGTTGACCGCAGTCTCAATGAGGTTGTTTACGTCATCAAGTTTCGTCACATCGGTTGCGACGGCGATGGCTTCTTTATTCTGCTTTTGGAGCTCACTCGCAATGGCCTCTATGCGGTCTATTCTCCGCGCAGCCATCACAACCTTTGCTCCTTTTTCAGCAAGATAACGTGCAGCCGCTTCACCCATACCGCTTGATGCGCCCGTGATTACAATTACTTTGCCTATGATGTTATCTGTCATTTTTACTCTTCCTGAATAGGAGATGGGCTGTTGTCACCACTATCAGACTGAGAACAGGTTCAATCTCTTCAGACTTCAGTGACACATTCCTGAACAGGGATAATCTTAGCAGCAGAGCATTAATTCGATAATGCGTATAAACTTATATTGATTATGAGTACAGCTCATTAATTGGAGATACGTTACGGGTAGTTCGTATGAGCAGGCTGATCTGCAGCCGATATTCCCACGCCGATATTGCCTGGCTGAGAGCCGGTTGCGCCCCCTTGGTTGAGCCTCCCGACGGGTTAAACTCCCTTCGCGGGTGACGGTAATGAAATAAAACAGGTCATTCAGATTACGTTTCATCGGTGAAATACTCACAAAACATAACTATAGCTTATAAGCCCATTAAGCATTCATTAGCTAGTCAGCATACATCTTTCGTGTAGAATTTCCAGTAAGAGAGGAGTCCGGAGATAAGCATACGGATCTGAACCCATTTGATAAATTGACTTCTTTTTAAAAGCTTATCTAAAATAATCATTGATGCTGCACCTGAAAGGTGCAGCACATTTGCAGGAGAGAATCTGGATGAAAAAAATATTATTCCTGTTATTTATTATCATCACGAACTTTTTATTCCCGGTTCGTGCCAGTAATTCTTTGCAGCCAGACAAGGAAGAAGCCGTGACCGTTAAAATGACTATCAATCAGCAA
The DNA here is from genome assembly GCF_049913205.1 of Enterobacter sp. R-25. Classification (NCBI taxonomy): domain Bacteria; kingdom Pseudomonadati; phylum Pseudomonadota; class Gammaproteobacteria; order Enterobacterales; family Enterobacteriaceae; genus Enterobacter; species Enterobacter sp. R-25. Next base: position 2,151,195 of record NZ_CP183982.1, read on the forward strand.
ACTTTTTACGTTGAACTTAAGAATAATCCAGCCGCTAAGGCATTTATTGAACAGCTTCCCCTGACTCTAACGATGGAGGAACTTAACGGGAACGAGAAATTTGCTGATCTGCCCCGTCCCTTACCGACCCGCCAGGTCAAACCTGGAACCATTAATCAGGGCGATCTCATGTTATACGGCCATCGTACCCTGGTACTTTTTTATGAGACCTTTCAGACAAACTACGGATACACACCCGTTGGCAGAATAATAGCGCCAGAAAATCTTGGTAAAATTGCAGATGAAAAAAAAGTAATAGCAACGTTTACCACAGATAAAAAAGGTTGACCTGTATTATCAAACACTGAATCTGGATTACCTATAGACGCAAATGCTGGCAGACGATGGCTATCAGTGGCTTGTCGAGCAGGGTGGTTTGACCCGCGAAAACGGACAGACATTCCGCGAGGTGATTCTGTCGCGCGGGAGCAGTAGTGATTGAGCTGAACTTTACCGGAACTGGCGCGGCCACGATCCGAGGATTGAACCGATGCTGGAGAATCGCGGGTTGAGTGCGTAGCGCTGATTCAGGTCAGCCACAAAACCGGGCGTGAGGCCCGGTTTTTGTTTGATTATGTCTTCCCCACAATTTTTATTAATTATGCCGTGTAAAAGGTATAAAAATTGCTGATGCCGTATGAAACATTTTAATAATGGCCGAATGTGATGCAATTCGTAATGACCATTAATGTGGGATGAGATATAACATGTTTTGAAAAATTAACATTCTCATAACGTCATTAAGGTTAAGCAAATGAAGCAGGTTGGTATTGTTGGTTGGCGAGGAATGGTGGGTTCTGTTTTGTTACAAAGAATGGTCGAAGAGAACGACTTCGACAATATTTCCGCGCATTTTTACAGTACTTCCAGTGCAGGGGCCGCTGGTCCAGTCATTGGTGGCGTCAACCACACACTCAAAGATGCTAATTCTATTAGCGCCCTGGCCGAAATGGATATCATCATAACCTGTCAGGGCGGGGATTATACCAAAGCAATTTATCCTGCGTTGATTAGCCATGGCTGGCAAGGCTACTGGATTGACGCGGCCTCAGCGCTCCGGATGGATGAAAAAGCCTGCATTATTCTCGACCCGGTTAACCGCACAAATATCGATCGTGCCATCAAAGAGGGAATTAAACTTTTTGTTGGGGGCAACTGTTCCATTACGCTGAGTCTTATGGGACTGTCAGGGTTAATTAAAGCTGACCTGATCGAGTGGATGAGTGTGATGACCTATCAGTCTGCATCCGGAGCGGGTGCTAAATATGTCCGGGAATTAATTGCTCAAAGCGCTTATATCAGTAAATATTTATCTGCTGATGAGCTGGAATCCTCAGGTTCAGTGCTTCCTTTAGTCAATAAAGTGAGTGAATTAATTAACAGTGCTAACATGCCCATCCAGAATTTCGGCGCGCCTTTAATGGGCAGTATTATTCCATGGATTGACAGCGATTTAGGGGATGGTAATAGCAGAGAAGAATGGAAGGGTGAGGCAGAAACGAACAAAATTCTTGGTCTCTCTCCGGGTACGATTGCAGTAAATGGCTTGTGTATTCGGGTCGGTGTGATCCGTTGCCATAGTGCTGCAATAACCCTGAAGCTCAAGCGTGAAGTCAGCGAAGAAGAATTTGCAGAGCTTGTGACGCATTCCCATCCATGGGTTAACTATGTGCCCAATAATAAGGATGACAGTGTCAGTAAATTGACTCCCGCTAACATTAGCGGTTCGCTGCAGGTGGGTATTGGCCGTTATAAGAAAATGTCGCTTAACAATGACCCCATATACTCGGTTCTGACGGTCGGCGATCAGCTGTTGTGGGGCGCTGCGGAACCCTTGCGACGGATGTTGAATATTCTGCTTGGTAAAGTCTAATCACGCTCACACGGTCATGGCGCGCTGCGCGTAAGGCGTGGGTTTAACGAGAAGCTGGAGACTGAACTCCAGCCTCTAGGAATGGGTTTCAATCTGAGGCCGTTTCGCCTGGGGCTTCCTTTAACGACTCGATACTTATCTCTGAGTCATTAGTTTCGAGTAGCTGGGTTAATAAAATCAGGTTATTGAATTCGTTCAGTAACATTTCAGCGTCGGATTTGAGCGGCGTATCTGCTGCTTCAAGCGCCGCGTTGATCGCTTTTCTGACATTCTCGAGCATTTCGTTCATACCGCCATTTTTACCAATGGTCAGTAACAACGCGCCTATCAACAAAGACTGTGCTTCTACTTTGGCCGCCAGCTCTTTAGCTTCAGCGTCCATTTTGGAAATTTTTGCGATAACACTGAGTATCAAGTTTTTCATAATGCCCCCTTATTTTCTTTGCGAGATTAACTCCTTAATAAATTTTGAGCGAGGTTTATTTTATGGCGACAGCAATTGTCTTTGTTGATGAAGCAGGGCACGGTGCCAGCAGTGATCAACACCGTGCGCTTCCTGTTAACGGAAGAAGTCTGCCAGGGCCTCACTCAGGGCCTGAGGTTGTTCATCCGGAATGAAATGACCGCAATGAGCAAGCGTAATGCCACTCACTGTCTCTGCAAACTGGCGAAGCGGGGCAGCCATATCGGCAATCGAACCCTGATCGGCACTGACGGCCAGCAACGGCACTCGAAGTTTTTGCGTTTCAGCCAGCGTCCGGTTCTGAACAGCGGAGACTGCCGCTTCTCTGTAAGGGGCCAGCCCGGCACGCAGCGCGCCGTTTTGCTGCATCAGGCGGACATACCGGGCGATATCCGCATCGCTAAAGGCCATCGGACTGGCGGTTTTTCGCCGCAGGAACCATTCGAGGTAAATCTCTTCACGCCCGCTAATTAAGGCTTCCGGCAGGTCGGGGAGAAGATGAAACGCGAAGTGCCAGGTTTTCCAGGCTTTTTCTGGCGTCGCGGGCAGGGCGTCCGGCAAAGTAATACCCGGGATACCGGCATCAAGCAGAGCCAGCTTGATTACCTGCTGTTCATAACGCAGGGCATACGGCCAGGCAACCCATGCACCTACATCGTGGGCGGCCAGGTAATGTCTTGTGATCCCAAGTGCCTGCACCAGCCCAAAAACCGAACTGGCCAGCGTGAGGGTATCGTAGCCAGACTGTGGCTTATCGGAGTCGCCCTGGCCCGGGAGGTCGAGTGCGATGATATCGTAACGATCGGCTAAAAGAGCCATCACCTTATGCCAGGCAAACCCGCTTTGCGGGAAGCCTGCAAGCAGCACGATTGTTTCACCTTGCGTCTGTCCGCCTCTGACATAGTGCAGGCGAACCCCATCGACCGTTGAGTAATAGTGCGCAAAACCGGGCAAGCCCGCGACAGGCTGCGACCACGGAAGGGGGATTGAATTCTCAGACATGACTACCTCCAGCTATTTAGGAAATTATCATTTCCTTTATGGGTAAATTTTTTAGGCGAGTAGCGCCATCACCGTCTCTGCCAGCCGTTCGCGTGCCGGTAATTCTCCGGCTTTACCCGCCACACGCATGCCCAGGACCAGGCACAGCAAAACGCCGCTCAACGCCTGCGCGTCGTGTCGCGAATTAACTGAACCGTCCTGCATACCCTGTTCGATCAGCTGGAGGATCGCGTGCTGATTTCGCGCAAGCGCGCTCTGCACCAGCCCGGCAATTTCGCGGTCAAACTGGCTGAGTTCAAGGGTGCTGCCGACCACCAGGCAGCCGCGGCGTCCTTCGACAGCGCTGGCCGATTCAAGATAAAAGTTCAGCAGCTCGGCTATTTTGGCCCGGCCATCAGGTTGTCGCGCCAGACGCTCGCGCAACGATTGATTGCGCAGGGAGGTATAACGCGCGAATACCTGCAGGAACAGGCCACGTTTATCGTGAAAGGCTTTATAAATACTGCCCGCAGTGAGCTGCATCGCGTCGCTCAGGTCACTTATCGACGCGCTGTGGTAACCCTTTTCTCTGAATACCGGCATCGCCAGATCCAGGGCCGCATCGAGATCAAATTGCCGCGGACGTCCGCGCTCGCGTGCGTTCTGTAGCTTCTCAGACATTGTGCTCATCATTTAGGAAACAATCGATTCCTAAATACTCCCATAAATGGGCGTATCTGGAAAGCGTGAAGTTCTATAAAAAGAGTTTGCCGCGGCAGAAGAGTGGAGAGGTCATTTTAGCTTCAACACGCTCCGGTATACTGCATCGTGATTTTAACAGGGCGTCGAACGTACAGGCCGTCGCTAACAGAGCCAGCCAATATGCAAAAGGCAGGAAGTATGTCTCTTCGTTCACTGCGGGCGTTGTGCCTGACAAGTTTTTTCATTGCTGATGTTCGCGATGGCCTCGGGCCCTTTCTCGGCATCTTCCTGACGGAACGTCACTGGACCCCGGATGATATCGGCATCCTGATGACCGCCGGGGGGCTGGCGGGATTACTGGCAACGCTGCCGGCGGGATTTATTACGGATACCTCCCGTAATAAGCGTTCGGTTCTGGCACTGCTTTGTATCGCCATTACGCTGAGTACGCTGCTGCTCTGGTTTAGTCAGCAGAGCGGCGTCGTCGCCGTCTCGCAAATTATCACCGGTATCTGCGCGGCGTTTGTGGGGCCACTGATTGCGGGTATTACGCTGGGTCTGACGGGCCCGAGCGGGTTTAGCGCGCAGATGGGGAAGAACGAGGCGTTCAACCACGCCGGCAATTTCCTGACGGCGGTGATTGCAGGCGGCATTGCCTGGTTCTGGGGCGTCGGGGGCATTTTCCTGCTGATGACCTGTACGACGCTTCTGACGTTGTGCGCGCTGCTTGCCATTCGTCATACAGATATCGACAACGATGCGGCGCGGGGGCTGACCTCTTCAGACCGTCAACCGGTCCCCGGCGTCGCGGTGCTGATTAAAAACCGGGCGCTGTTGATAACCGGGCTGACGCTGCTGCTGTTCCATCTGGCCAATGCCGCACTGCTGCCGATGCTGAGCATGAGGGTTGCTGCGGCACCGGCAACCATCAATCCCGGATTATTTGCGGCGGCCACCGTCATCATTTCTCAGGCGGTGATGATCCCCGTCGCCATTGGGGTGGCAGGCCGAATTGAGCGCTACGGTTACTGGCGTCTCATCATGCTGCCCCTGTTGATCATGCCCGTTCGGGCGGCACTGGCAGCCTCCACAGACGCCCCGTTGATGATGATCCCGGTACAAATTCTTGATGGTCTGGCCGCGGGGATCCTGGGCGTTGTCGTGCCGTCGTTTATCGTGGTGCTGTTGCGCGGGAGTGGGCACGTGAATGCCGGGCAGAGTGTGGTAATGCTGATGCAGGGGGGCGGGGCAGCAATGAGCCCGGCGTTAACCGGCACCATTGCCGGTCATTACTCTTTTGCGACGGCCTTTAGTGTGCTCAGCGCCATTGCGCTGCTGGCTGTCCTGCTCTGGTGGCGCTTTGCTCACCGGAGCTGGGCACCAGACCGGGCGTAGCTGGCCGGGCAGGGCAGAGCCGCACCCGGCACATAGGTTTACACGATAGCGTTAGGGCACTCTTCCCCTTTTTCCAGCTGCTGCAAGTTCCCCAGCGTGGTTTCTGAAATGCTGATCAGCGCTTCGGCAGTCAGAAACGCCTGGTGTCCGGTGAACAGGACGTTATGGCAGGCAGACAGACGGCGGAATACGTCGTCCTGGATCACGTCATTAGATTTGTCTTCAAAGAACAGATCGCGCTCATTCTCATACACGTCCATCCCCAGCGCGCCAATCTTCTGGGTTTTCAGCGCTTCAATAGCGGCCTGGGAATCAATCAACCCGCCGCGGCTGGTGTTGATGATCATCACGCCATCTTTCATCTGGTCAAACGCCGCCTGGTTGAGCAGGTGGTAGTTTTCCGGCGTCAGCGGGCAGTGCAGGGAGATAACGTCAGACTGTGAAAACAGCGTCGGCAGGTCGACATATTCCACGCCCAGATCCAGCGCGGCAGCGCTTGGGTATGGATCAAACGCCAGCAGACGCATACCAAACCCTTTCAGAATGCGCAGGGCGGCAACGCCAATCTTACCGGTACCGATAACGCCCGCGGTTTTACCGTACATGGTAAAGCCGGTCAGCCCTTCCAGAGAGAAGTTGGCGTCACGGGTACGTTGATAAGCACGGTGAATACGACGGTTCAGTGACATCATCATACCGATGGCATGTTCCGCGACCGCTTCCGGAGAATATGCCGGGACGCGGACCACCTTCAGCCCCAGCTCTTTTGCGGCATCAAGATCTACGTTGTTGAAACCAGCGCAGCGCAGGGCGATATATTTCACGCCCTGTTTTTTCAACTCTTCCAGCACCGGACGGCTGCCATCATCATTCACAAAAATGCAAACGCCTTCACAGCCGTGCGCCGTTTTGGCGGTTTTTTCGGACAGCAGAAAGTCGAAAAATTCAAGCTCAAACCCGTAAGCCTCGTTAACATGTTGCAGATACTTTTTGTCGTACTGCTTTGTGCTATATACCGCGAGTTTCATAAGACTTTCTCCAGTGATTTTGCATTCACGTTAGCATGATTAAAATTATCTTACAATTTCTGAAATATTATTGAATTCAATAAGTTCTATCAATTATTTTAGAGCATCTTTACCCGTTAACTCTATGATATTCAATCTACACCCCTGCTTAAGTATAGATTTGATGCACCCTGGGGCGGAGGTGTCAGAAGGTGGGCGAAGTGGAAGCGTTACAGGATGGCAGATGTACCAGATTGCTAAAGAGAATTGATTATGTCACCACAACTTGAGTTATCCCTAAACCCACCTATGTGGCCCGCTTTTTGCTATTTTATTGTATCTATTGCAATTTTTGTCCTCCTGTATCTGGGGAAGATAAAAATCAACCGACTCCGCAAATACCCTCTCTTCATTGCTTATACATTGCTCGTGATTGCAGTCGCTGCCGTACAGATAAACATTTTTGCGAATGGTCATGAGTTTGTGAATGGATTTTTGCACATAGATTTTGATCCTCATCGGTATGACTCCGTGTACTGGGGTTCCCTGGTTTTTGCGATGGTTTACCTGCTGGCAATGCCGCGCAACAAATTCTAACTTTTGACGCTACAACGCTGAAGGTCGTCTTGAAATACAGCCTAACCCATTGAATTTAAGATGACTTATTGACGTTAAGTATAATAAAATTTTTAGCGCATACGGTCAGAGCATCTATCCTTAAATTTGGCATTCTCTTCAACTGACTGGCTAAACATGCGACAATGATCGGCACTGTCGGCTTAATTCTTTCGCTAAATCAGGATATTAACTGCCCATGAGGGGTACATACAAAGCCGCAATCGCGCTCTTACTGCTGTTCATTCTGGTGCCGCTGACGCTGCTGATGACCCTTGCCCAGTGGGTACCAACCCTTGCCGGGATCTGGCTTCCTGTCGGGACACGCATCGCCTTTGAACAAAGTCCCAGACTCACGCGTCATGCCCTGATCATCCCCGATCTTCGCTATCTTGTGGATGACTGCGAAATTGCCCGAGTCGATAACGCGACCCTGTCGCACCCCAGCCGCTGGAAACTGGATGTCGGCGCGCTCGAACTGAACTCCGTTTGCCTCAATAAAATTCCCCAGTCCGCACCGTCCACGGTCGCGCCCAAAACGCTGGCGCAGTGGCAGGCGGTGTTACCGAATACCTGGCTTACTGTCCATCGTCTGACGCTCTCGCCCTGGCAGCAGTGGCAGGGAGAACTTCAGGCGTCGCTGACGCCCGCCCGTCAGGAGATTGCCTACAAAGGTGAGCAGGTCAGTATTAAAGGGATGCTCCGCGGTCAGACCCTCTCTGTCACCCAGTTCGATGTACAACTTCCCGACCAGCCACAGCCGATAAAACTGGTGGGACAATTCACCCTGCCGCTGGTGCCGGACGGCGTGCCGGTTAAAGGCCATGCGGTTGCGACCTTTAACGTGCCACAGTTAACCTCGCTGGTCGATGCCGATCTCGACTGGGAAGCCAATCAGGGGCAACTGGTGGTCATGGCGCGGGATAACCCCGATCCGCTGCTCGATCTGCCGTGGCAAATAACCGCGGAACAGCTGAATATCAGTGACGGACGCTGGAACTGGAACCTTTCCGGCATGCCGCTGAGCGGGCGCGTTGGCCTTCGTGTCGATAACTGGCAGGCGGGGCTTGAGAAAGCGACCCTGACCGGGCGTCTGAATGTGCTCACTCAAGGGGATGCGGGGAAGGGCAACGCGGTGCTGAATATCGGACCGGGCAGGCTCAGTATGGAACAAAGCGACATGCCGCTTCATCTGAGCGGCGAGGCGAAACATAACGACCTGGTGCTCTATGCCAGACTGCCGGCAAAATTGACCGGAAGCCTGTATGAACCGCAGCTCTCCTTTGAGCCGGGCGCGCTGCTGCGCTCACGTGGTCGCATTATCGATTCACTGGATATTGATGAAATTCGCTGGCCGCTGGCGGGCGTCAGGCTGACCCAAAAGGGTGTCGATGGACGCCTGCAGGCCATTTTGCGGGCGCACGAGAACGAGATGGGTGATTTTGAACTGCATCTGGATGGCCAGGCCAGTGACTTTTTACCCGACAACGGCCTGTGGCAGTGGCGCTACTGGGGCAAAGGGGGCTTCACCCCAATGAATGCGCGCTGGGATGTTGCCGGAAAAGGCGAATGGCGCGACAAACTTATTGAGCTGACTGCGCTTTCAACCGGTTTTGACCAGCTCAAGTACGGTGCCATGGAGGTCAGTAAACCCCGTCTGGTGCTGGATAACCCGGTGCGCTGGTATCGCGATCCTGACAAGCCGACATTCAGCGGAGCGCTGTCGCTGAATGCCGGGCAAACCCGTTTCAGCGGCGGCAGCGTATTGCCGCCGTCGGTGCTGACCTTCAGCGTAGACGGAACAGACCCGACACTGTTCCAGTTCAAGGGCGATCTGCATGCTGATGATATCGGACCGGTACAGGTGAACGGACGCTGGGACGGGGAGCGCCTTCGCGGGCAGGCCTGGTGGCCGAAACAATCGCTCACCGTGTTCCAGCCGTTGATCCCGCCAGAGTGGAAAATGACGCTGCGTGACGGCGAACTGTATGCGCAGGTGGCCTTCTCGGCCGCCGCGGGTCAGGGCTTTGAGGCGGGCGGTCACGGCGTACTGAAAGCCGGTAGCGCCTGGATGCCAGACAACCAGATCAACGGCGTCGACTTTGTCCTGCCGTTCCGGTTTAGTGAGGGCACCTGGTCGCTGGGAACGCGCGGCCCGGTAACCTTGCGGATTGGCGAGGTGGTAAACCTGGTGACCGCGCGGAATATCACGGCGGACCTGCAGGGTGACTACCCCTGGAGTGAGGCGAACCCGCTTCTGCTCACCAATGTGAAGGTGGAAACCCTCGGCGGAAAAATCACCATGCAGCAGTTGAGGATGCCGCAACACGATCCGGCGCTGTTGCGGGTAGACAATATCTCCTCCAGCGAGCTGATCAGTGCCGTTAATCCGAAGCAGTTTACGATGTCTGGCCCGGTGAGCGGGGCGCTGCCGTTCTGGCTGGACAATGAAAAATGGATCATCAAAGATGGCTGGCTGACCAACCCCGGCCCGATGACGCTGCGTATCGATAAAGACACGGCTGACGCCATCGTAAAAGATAATATGGTGGCGGGCGCCGCAATTAACTGGCTGCGCTATATGGAAATTTCTCGCTCGTGGACAAGAATCAATTTAGATAATCTGGGTGAATTAACCATGCAGGCGACCCTTAAGGGAACCAGCCGGGTAGAGGGTAAAAGCAGCTACGTTAATCTGAACTATACCCATGAAGAGAATGTCTTTACCCTCTGGCGCAGCCTGCGTTTTGGAGACAACCTGCAAACCTGGTTTGAGCAACACGCGGCAATACCTGGTATCCGCAGTTCGACTGGCAAGGAAAGTGAGGAACAACAATGAAAAAGATGGCTGGTGTGCTCACCGTTGCCGTTGCCGCGCTACTGACCGGCTGTACGCCGCGCATTGAAGTCGCCGCGCCGAAGGAGCCGATTACCATCAATATGAATGTCAAAATCGAACATGAGATCCACATTAAGGTCGATAAAGACGTTGAAACCCTGCTGAAATCACGCAGCGATCTGTTCTGAGGATGCCATGAAACGATTAGCTCTGATGTTACTGGCGCTCGGCATGAACGTGCAGGCGGCAACACTGACCTTAAATGACGCCCGGACGCAGGGGCGCGTGGGGGAAACCCTGAGCGGTTATCTTGCGCCAATCAAACAGGATGCGGAAACCCTGGCGCTGGTCAATCGCATTAACGCCGCGCGCACGGAAAGCTATCAGAAGCTGGCTGACAGCAACAATCTGCCGGTGGATGAAGTAGCGAAAATGGCAGGGCAAAAGCTGGTTGCCCGCGCCCAGCCGGGCGAGTACGTGAAAGGCATTAACGGGAAATGGCTGAAGAAGTAGTTAGCGAAAGCGCTTACGATATTCGCCAGGCGAGACGCCAAAACGCTGCTTAAAGGCGGTTGAAAAATGGCTGTGGTCGGAAAAGCCCCAGCTGTAGCCAATGCCCGCCAGCTTTTCATCATCGCTGGCGGAGCGCAACACTTGTGCGCACAGGTCGAGACGGCGGTTTTTAATGTACTGGGCGACCACCAGCCCCTTATCAGCAAACATGCGGTAGAGGCTTCGCACCGACATCCCGCTCTGTGCAGCAATCCATTCCGGTCGTAGTGATTCAGACTGAATATGATCGTCAATCAATGACAGCACATTGCGGAACAGGCGTTCTTTACGTGGCTGAGCCACGTCGCGCTGCTGGAACGCGGGGCGAAGCAGACAGATCATCGCTTCCAGCGCCGCTTCACTCTCCCGGTCACTCAGATCGGCATTCCCCATACTTTCCATCAGCAGGTGGTGGCTTAACTGAACGGTGGGCAGCGTGCGCGAAAGGGTGAGCGCGCAGCTTACCTCCTGAAAACGACACTGTTGCTCAATAATCTGGCGCGGAACCAGCAGCGAAATCTGGCGGGATTTTTCATGCCAGGCAATGGAGCACGGGCGGGAAGCATCAAGCAGCGTGATATCGCCGGTCTTCAGCACCGCGCGGCGGTCGTCCTGTTCAATCTCCGCGCTGCCTTCCAGCTGAAATACGGTGTAGAACCAGGCATCGTTACTGTCGTTAATCTCATGGCGGGATCGGAACAGGTTAACGCCACCTGCGGTTACGGTGCTTAACTTCAGGCTACGGGCATAGCTGGTTTCCAGCTCGCCGACGAATTCCCCCTCCAGCGGACGCGCATTAAAACGCCCGCAGACCTGGTTAATTTGTGCCAGCCACTGTTGATACTGTTCCTCTTCGCTTGCACACGCCATCGCTTATCTCGCTGCACCGTCAATGTTTTTGCATTGTTGCATTTGTGTTGCATTTTGTCAGAGCTATGAGGCTGACTATAGGAAAGAACACTCACCGGTAACAGCGTTATAAGACGGAATTATCACGATTTGCGGAGCCTGTCACAGGTGGCAAAGCGAATGTCACAGAGACAAAAGCGAGAATCCAAAACCCCTCTTAGACTGCATTAACACCCTGCGAATAAAAACGAAGGAGTACCCTATGTCTGAATCTCAGGTAGCCGTTCAGCCTGCCGTACAGCAGTTTTTAGACCGACATCATGGCCTGTGGATTGAAGGGCGTCAGGCCGCGTCGGACAGTGAAAAGCGGCTCAATGTCTATAATCCGGCAACGGGCGACGTCATCGCCTCCACCGCCGATGCCAGCGTTGATGATGTCGACCGCGCCGTGATGTCCGGCTGGCGTGCGTTTGTTGCCCGTAGCTGGGCCGGAAAATTACCGGCAGAGCGTGAGCGTATCCTGCTGCATTTCGCCGATCTGGTTGAGCAGCACAGCGAAGAGCTGGCCCAGCTTGAGACGCTGGAGCAGGGGAAATCCATTCATATCTCCCGCGCCTTTGAAGTGGGCTGCACCCTGAACTGGATGCGCTATACCGCAGGGCTTACCACGAAAATTGCCGGTAAAACCCTCGACCTCTCCATCCCCTTACCGCAGGGGGCCCGCTATCAGGCGTGGACGCGCAAAGAGCCGGTTGGCGTGGTGGCCGGGATTGTGCCGTGGAACTTCCCGCTGATGATCGGGATGTGGAAAGTCATGCCTGCGCTGGCGGCGGGGTGTTCCATTGTCATTAAGCCTTCAGAAACCACGCCGCTCACCATGCTGCGCGTGGCGGAACTGGCAAGTGAAGCGGGCATCCCCGACGGGGTGTTTAATGTGGTCACGGGAAGCGGTGCGGTGTGCGGTGTCGCGCTGACCTCACATCCGCATATTGCCAAAGTGAGCTTTACTGGCTCAACGGCGACAGGCAAGCAAATTGCCCGCGCGGCGGCGGATACGCTCACGGGGGTGACGCTGGAGCTGGGGGGTAAAAACCCGGCTATCGTACTGAAAGATGCTGACCCGGCCTGGGTAATTGAAGGCCTGATGACCGGCAGCTTCCTGAATCAGGGGCAGGTTTGTGCGGCGAGCTCCCGTATCTATATTGAAGCGCCGCTGTTTGACACGCTGGTCAGCGGGTTTGAGCAGGCGGTGAAATCCCTGAGCGTCGGGCCGGGCATGTCGCCGGAGGCGTTCATCAACCCGCTGGTCTCGCGCGCGCACTGCGATAAAGTGCAGACCTTCCTCGACGAGGCAAAATCGCGCAATGCGGAGTTGATCACCGGTAATCGGGGCCCGGATGGCAAAGGTTATTACGTGTCGCCGACGCTGGTGGTGAACCCGGATGCCGCGCTGCGACTCACCCGCGAAGAAGTGTTCGGCCCGGTGGTCAACCTGGTGCGCGTCGCGGATGGCGAAGAAGCGCTGGCGCTGGCCAACGACACCGAATACGGGCTGACGGCCAGCGTCTGGACGCAAAATATCAGCAAGGCGCTGGAATACACCGACCGGCTGCAGGCGGGGACCGTCTGGGTGAACAGCCATACGCTGATCGACGCCAACCTGCCGTTTGGTGGCATGAAGCAGTCCGGCACCGGGCGCGATTTCGGCCCGGACTGGCTGGATGGCTGGTGTGAAACCAAATCGGTATGTGTACGGTATTAAAACAAAGCGTGTCGGGCTGGCGCAACGTCCACCCGACACGGCTATCGTGACCAGCGGTCCCGTCCGGCCGCTTTCGCCCGGTACAGCGCCTCATCGGCGCGGGCAATAATCTCCGTCCCCGCCAGACCCTCTGCCATTCCTGCAATGCCCATGCTTACGGTGACGTGATCGCTGACTTTTGAGGCGTCGTGCGCTATCGCTTCCGCGCGCAGGCCGTCCTGAATACGCATGGCAACTTTTTCGGCTGTGTTTTCCGGGCAATCAAAGAGGATCACCACAAACTCTTCACCGCCGTAGCGAGACACGACATCATCAGGTGTTCGCACCGACTGCCGGAGCACCTGCGCCACGCGGGTCAAACATTCGTCACCGGCCTGATGACCATAGGTGTCGTTGTAAAGTTTGAAATAATCTATATCCAGCATAATCAGCGAGAAGGCTTTTTTCTGCTCAACGGCATTCTCCAGCACCACTTCCATCTTGCGACGGTTGGCGGTCTGGGTTAACGGATCCTGATGCGCCAGCGCTTCCAGCCGCGAAATCAACAGCTGGTTTTGCTGGTTACGTCGCCAGGCCTCATCAAACCAGCTTATCAGGATGAAACGCCCGCAGAGCAAAATCAGCGTAAAGACGGTCCAGACGGCGGCAAAGTGAAGGTTGACACCATCATTGAGTACCCAGCTTGCGACCGGTAGCGTGACCCAGAGCGGGATCACGAAGGCGAGTAACCCACGAGGGTAAAAGTAGAGTGCCGTCAACCCGGCGAGTAACAGAATCGCGCACAGGGGCCAGACGTGAGGCAGCAACAGATCGGTGATAAACCAGAAACAGGATATCGACCAGATGACGCTACAGAAAAAGAGCACCACGCTGATGCCGGCAATACGTCGCCAGGCCATGATGATTAACGCAGCTGACAGAATAATAATGCCGAACATCGAGGCATCGATAAACTTCAGCAGAGGCAGCGACCGGAGGTAGAGGGGGTCGTCGGGCTTAAGCGAGACGTGGCGCAGCAGGATCATCACGGCGAAGCTGATGTTGACGAATGCCAGCCACGGCAGGTTCATCGCCAGCCCGTGCATGACCATCGCCTGACGCGTCGGCCAGGCAGCCCGCTCTGGCGTCGTTTTTTTTCTTTTTTCCATAAATGCTCTTTACCCTTTCCTGGGAGCAAGTGAAGCAGGAACGGGCGGAAGGACCGCCCGTCTGTTTTGCACCGTTACGGTGTCACAATATTAAACCAGAAATCGAACTTATCCATATAGCCAAGCATAGCGTCCAGTTTGGCACTGTCGCCGCTGATCTTGATATCGCCACTGTCCTGCGCCTGTTTCAGCGTGACTTCTTTCAGGATAATTTTATTCAGGGTATCACGGTTCAGGGTAAGCGTAGCGTCAGCGTCTTTCGCTTCGGCATTTGCCGTGTGGTTCAGCACGCCGTTTTCCAGTTCAAGTTTGTATTTGCCGCCATCGCTGCCCAGATCGATGTTAAACACCGATTTGGCATCGCCGGCTTTTTGGCCATTGATATGAACGGCAAGGTAGTCGAAGAACATCTCTGGCGTCATCGCCCGCACGGTATCCGGGCTGGCGGTGTTCGGGGTCGGGCCTTTCACCACGCCGTTACGCAGCTCTTGCGCGCCGGTCAGGTAGAAGTTGCGCCACGGGCCGGATTCCGCCTGATAACCCAGCTGTTCCAGCGCATCTGCTTCGAGATTACGCGCGGCCTGGTTGTTCGGGTCGGCAAACACCACTTTACTCACGACCTGCGCCACCCAGCGATAGTTGCCCTGATCGAAGTCAGTTTTCGCTTTGTTCAGAATGGCCTCCGCGCCGCCCATATACTCAACAAATTTCTTCGCAGCCTCTTCAGGTGGCAGTTCATCCAGCGTGGCGGGATTACCGTCGAACCAGCCCAGATAGAGCACATAGGTGGCTTTAACGTCATGGCTGACAGAACCGTAGTAACCGCGGTTAGCCCAGATATGGGCAAGGGAATCCGGGAGTTTGAAATTAGCGGCGATTTCATCACGCGTCAGGCCTTCATTCGCCATGCGTAACGTCTGGTCGTTGATGTAACGGTAGAGGTCGCGCTGGCTCTTCAGCAGTGTGACGACATTATCATTGCCCCAGGTTGGCCAGTGATGCTGTGCCATGATGATGTCGGCTTTATCGCCCCAGCGCACAATCGCCTGGTTAATATATTTTGACCAGGGCAGCGGTTCACGAATTTTTGCGCCGCGCAGCGAGTAGGTGTTATGCAGCGTATGGGTCACATCCTCTGCGGATTCAATGATTTTTTTCTCTTCGATAAACCAGAGCATCTCTGAAGGTGCTTCAGAGCCGGGGGCCAGCATAAAATCGTAGGTCAGCCCGTCAATGACCTCTTTTTGTCCGTCTTTTTCAATGATGTTAGTCGGTGCGATAAGGGTGACGGTACCGGCGGACGTGGTCGTCCCCAGACCCGCACCCACTTGTCCTTTTGCATCAGGCTTCAGCAGGTTGCCATACATATAACTGGCGCGACGACTCATAACGTTGCCCGCCATGATATTTTCCGCAACCGCCGCCTCCATAAATCCGGAAGGGGCATAAACTTTTACCTTGCCAGCCTTCACGTCGGCTTCATCAACCACACCCCGCACACCGCCATAGTGGTCAACATGACTGTGGGTATAAATCACCGCCACGACCGGTTTTTGGCCGCGATTTTTGTAATAAAGATCCATGCCGACTTTGGCGGTTTCTGCTGAGACCAGCGGATCGACGACGGTAATCCCTTCTTTGCCTTCGATGATGGTCATATTTGACAGATCGAGATTGCGGATCTGATATACCCCTTCGGTAACTTCAAACAGACCGCTGATATTAATCAGCTGGGATTGACGCCATAAACTGGGGTTTACCGAATCCGGCGATTTATCACCTTCTTTAATAAATGAATACTGTTGGGGATCCCAGATGACATTGCCTTGTTCGCCTTTGATAACGTCCTGAGGAAGTGGAGCGATAAATCCTTTATGGGCATTGGTAAAATCAGTGTTATCGGAGAAAGGAAGCTGGTTAAAAAGGGCATTGTTGGCTTGTTGTGTTGCGGCAGACGCGTCCTTTGGTGCTTCCGCCGCATAAGAGGGACTGTTGGACATGATCATTCCAGCCAGCACGAAACTTCTGACAATCAGATTCAATTTCATTTAAAACCTCTCAGAGAAAGTACTACGTCGTTTGTGAAAACTTCGCGTCCTGGCTGAAAATGTTTCAAAAGATGCAATCGGAATGTGTGGAGTAAAATAACTATAATCAGGATGAGATATTCAGCAAATAAACGAATAAAAAACCGGGCATTACGCCCGGTCTGTTTTTATTTCTGCGCGTCTTTTTTCCTGCCGAGTGTCGGCGTTTCGTCGAAGAAGTTCCACGGTTTGAGCAGGGTATGCACCCATTCCGTTGGCATGATTGGCCACTCTTCGGCGCGCGCGACGTGGGTTGTGCCGGTGGTCATCCAGACCACGTCATCCTGATCGTTTAGCGACTCGTTATCTTTGCTGTATTTGCCAAGCCCCGTATCGTGGGTTGAGCGATTTGGGAATTTGCCCTCCGGGTACATCTCATCCGGATGGTAACGCGTGACCCACAGCTGTTTATCCATAAAGCTCAGGCGGTGATAGATCCACTCGTCCGGGGCAAACTTCGCGCCGGTCGCCACCGGGTGCGTCCCCCCGGCGTAAGGGATTATCTGATACGAAATTGGGTTCCCCATGCGGTTCTCTTTGCTGGTGTTGCTCAGCAGACGAATGGTGCCCGGGTCAAATTTCTGCGCCGCCTGCTGCTCGGTATCAATAGCGTACTGATTGATCTGCATGGTGCTGGTTCGCGGGCCGCCGGCGGTGTTCGGTTTCACCTGTGGATCCATTGCCACCAGCGTGTTGTTGATGCCATCCACATCCATATCGAGACGGAAGTTATAGATGTGCTGGTGGGTGGTCCCGACGATGTTGTGATCAATTAATGTGCCGTATCGGGTATCGTCTTTGGCAGTAGGGTCATGCATCGTTTTCGCCTGTACGCCTTTCACCGCCTCAATCCCCGTTGCACCGGCATCAATCCCGATGGTGCCATTTTCGTGGAATACCCAGTCGAAAATATAGTCGTAGTTGCCAACGGTGCTCACCCAGCGAACCACCAGCTCGCGCCGCTCGGTACTGACGTTAGGCTGACCCATCTCCTGGTGTTTATATTCCGGTCCTGCGTAGCGTTCAAAAATGGCGATGGCGCGGGGGATCTCCATCGGCGCACCGGTGTAATCGGCAATGGTTTCATTGAGCATCACGGCGTTGGACGGCACGTCTTTGCCGCGCACCAGCGGAGAGGTCAGGGTGCCCATACCGTAGTCGCCGGAATCCAGATAGGCTTTAAAGTACCAGCCCACGTCAGGGTCACCGTAAGGAACGATCATCCCGCCCAGGGAGCCCTGATACATAATCTGGCGTTTTTTGCCGTTGTCATTGTAGGTGACGGTAGAAATCATTGGGCCCACGCGGGAATCCAGACTCAGATGGAAATCCCAGTTCTGCCAGTGAATCATATCGCCGGTGATGGTGTAGTTTTTGCCTTCCGGCTCAATGATGTCGAGCGGCTTTTTCGGCGTGTTGATGCGGTCACGTCCATCATACGGACGCGGCGTCATCGGCACCGGCACAACGGCACCTTCTTCAATCTTCTGAATCTTCTTCTGCTCAAGGTCGACCACTGCCACCAGGTTCTCAATCGGGTGCGCCCAGTAGTTGCCGTCGCCCACGTCCAGATAGCTCACCACTTTCAGCAACCGGTCTTCCTGTTTCAGGCCATCTTTGCCGTCGAAATAGCCGACGGTCAGTGGCGTGGTGATCACTTTCTTCGTATCGGTAATGCCGCGCTTTTTCAGAACCTCGGCAAACTCTGCACTCTCGTTGATGATCTGCTGAACGGTCGCAAAATCATCCAGTAGCACCATGCCGTGGGCATCTTTAACGGCGTCCCAGCGCAGGATCTTTTTATCCTTCAGGTCCACCAGACTTTCAATAACGTGTTTCCCGTCCAGCATGGTGATGTTCGCCTGGCGGGGAGAGTCCACCGCCGTGCCGTTGAGCACAAAGTCCCACACTTTGGCTTTCTCGGGTTCGGCCAGGGCTATCTGGGTGAAGCGGGTGTTCGGTTTAAAATCCGCAGAGCCTTTCACAATCTCCACGGCTTGCTTAATTTCGTCAGCCGTTAGCGCGTTTAACGGGTGAGGGCGTTTTTCAACCTGGAAGGTCTGGTCGAGACCAGACTGGAAAACGTCGTTGATGAAGGTCTCGGAGATGAACGCTTTTTTGCCTTTCATGACTACCGGCACCTGCAGCGTGAGGGTTTTGCCGTTCACAATAGCGGTTTTCGCGCCGGGCTTGACCTTCACATATGCCCCGTCCTTTGCAATAGTGAACATCTGTGCGTAATCATCCCACTGCACATCGGCGCCAAACGCCTGCAGCGTTTTGTCCATCGGGACCATATGCGCCTCACTGCCGTGTGCGAAAACAGGTGATTGCCAGGCGCAACACAGCGCAACGGCCATAGCCAGTGCCGTTCTACGGGCAGAAAAAGAAGAATTGCTTCCCATCGTAGACCTCATCTTGTTGTGTTTATTGTGTTGTGACAGCCTTATCCTGACAGGCGCCCGAGAAAAGCGTTTGCCTGCATCTGCCAGGTTATTTGTTAGTCTTGCCAGGTTAAAAAAAGACCGGGGCGATATCACACCCCGGTCAACGTGCGAGAGAGGAACGTGTCAGAAGTCGCCGTGCTGGCGCGCCACCAGCGTCAGGATGGAGTAGAGCGCGACCGCCTGCTGGTGCTGGTTAAAGATCTCAACGGCCCATTCGACCACGCCGGTTGGCTTCTCATCGGCGGTCCGTTGTTTCTTGAGCGTTTTACGTTTACAGGTGAGGCGCACCTGAATGGTATCGCCCGGCTTAACCGGTTCGATAAAGCGCAGGTTTTCCATGCCGTAGTTGGCAATCACCGGCCCAACGCCGGCATCAACAAACAGACCCGCCGCGGCAGAGATCAGGAAGTAACCGTGTACCACCCGTTCGCCAAAGATGGATTCTGCCGCGCCGATTTTGTCCATATGGGCGTAGAAGTGATCGCCGCTCAGGCAGGCAAAGTTAACGATATCGGCTTCCGTCAGGGTGCGGCGCGGGGTCAGCAGGCTGTCGCCCGGCTGCAGTTCTTCAAAGTATTTCCGGAACGGATGAACGCGATCTTCATGAACCGCAGCACCCCGTACCCACTGTTTGCCGATGGTGGCAAGCATGGTCGGGCTGCCCTGAATGGCGGTGCGCTGCAGATAGTGCTTCACCGCACGCAGTCCTCCCAGCTCTTCACCGCCACCTGCGCGGCCAGGACCGCCGTGCACCAGCTGCGGCAGCGGAGAGCCGTGTCCGGTGGACTCCCTGGCGGATTCGGCGTTAAGGATCTGAATTCGTCCGTGCGCCCGCGCCGCGCCGGCAATAAACTGGCGGGCGATAGCCGGGTCGGCGGTGACCAGCGTACCGGCCAGACTCCCGCCACCCGCCCGTGCCAGCTGCATCGCGTGGTCTGAATTGCGGGAGGGCATCAGCGTGGCGACCGGCCCGAAGGCTTCGGTGCAATGCACGGCGGGGGTTTCATCTGGCTGTGGGCAGAAAAGCAGCGTCGGCGGGAAGAATGCCCCCGCAGCCTGCAGATCGGCTTTTCCGCCGAGTCTGACCTGGCAACCCGCCGCAATCAACAGATCGACTTTCTCCTGTACGTCCGCGCGTTGCTCGCCGTTCACCAGCGCACCCATCTTCACCCCGTCCTCTGCCGGGTCGCCGACGACCACGTTTTGCAGCCGTGCGATCAGCGCCTGGCTGACGGCATCTATCTGACTCTGAGGCACAATTATGCGGCGGATGGCGGTACATTTTTGCCCTGCCTTGGCGGTCATTTCGCGTACCACTTCGCGAATAAACAGCGCGAATTCTGGCTGTTCCGGCGTTACATCCTCACCCAGAACGCAGCAGTTGAGGGAGTCGGCTTCCATGGTAAAGGGAATGGAATTCGCCACGATATTCGGGTGAATGCGCAGGCTCTGGCCGGTGCTGGCGGAGCCGGTAAAGGTCACCACATCCTGGCTGTCGAGATGATTCAGCAGATCGCCCGCGCCGCCGCAGACAAGGCTGATAGCACCGTCCGGCACCAGACCGCTCTCCACAATCGCTTTCACCATCGCCTGCGCGACCTGCGCGGTAGCGGTGGCGGGTTTGATAATGGCAGGCATCCCCGCAAGCCAGGTGGGCGCCAGTTTTTCCAGCATTCCCCAGCACGGGAAATTAAAGGCGTTGATATGGACCGCCACGCCCGATTTTGACGTCAGTACGTGACGCGCAGCAAAGCCGCCTTCCTTCGACAACGGGATCAACTCATCTTCCGGCCAGAGTGTGTCATCAGGCAGCTCGCGACTCCCCAGGCTGGCATAGGTGAACAGCGTCCCGATCCCACCCTCAATATCCACCCAGCTGTCCGCTCGGGTCGCCCCGGTCTGGGCAGACAGGGCATAGAACGTCTCTTTCTCACTAAGCAGATGTTTCGCCACCGCCTTCAGCATGGCGGCACGGTCGATAAAGGTCATGGCGCGCAGGGCTTCGCCGCCACGCGCGATCGCATAGCGACGTGCATCCGCCATGTCCAGCCCTTCGCTGGTCACGGACCACAGCGCTTCGCCACTGATGGCGTGATGGATAGTACGTTCGCGGCCCCGGCCAGACTGCCAGGCACCGGACAAGAAGCTGGCTAACTGCTGCATCGCTTATCTCCAAGTGTTACGTGATTTCACTATCAATAGTTTAATCATGAATCATAAAAAGCAAGCTGAGTTTTAATGAATTGTTAACATTGTGATCCAGCATAATGAAGCAGAGGGCCGTAAGCCCCGTCGTGTAGGCCTTGTGCAAAAAGCCTTGCGAGCACCATCACAAAATGGGGAAACATTTCTTGGGGTTATATTTAACCTTTGTGTAACTTTTAAGAAATGAAGTGATTCAGTATTTCACTTTAAGTGGTAAATAATCGAATCATAAAGGTGATGACGTGACGCAAGAACAACGCTTTGAGCAGCGCATAGCGCAGGAGACGGCGATTGAGCCTCAGGACTGGATGCCTGATGCCTATCGTAAGACGTTGATCCGCCAGATTGGTCAGCACGCGCACTCCGAAATTGTCGGCATGTTGCCGGAAGGAAACTGGATCACCCGCGCGCCGACGCTGCGCCGCAAAGCGATCCTGCTGGCAAAAGTGCAGGACGAAGCCGGGCACGGTTTGTACCTCTACAGCGCGGCCGAGACGCTGGGCTGCGCGCGGGAAGACATCTACCAGAAGATGCTCGACGGCAAGATGAAATACTCCTCCATCTTCAACTACCCGACCCTGAGCTGGGCGGATATCGGGGTGATCGGCTGGCTGGTGGACGGTGCGGCGATCGTCAACCAGGTGGCGCTCTGCCGTACCTCATATGGCCCCTATGCCCGCGCGATGGTGAAAATCTGTAAAGAAGAGAGTTTCCACCAGCGTCAGGGCTTTGAAGCCTGTATGGCGCTTGCGCAGGGGAGTGACGCCCAACGCCAGATGCTGCAGGACGCCATTAACCGCTTCTGGTGGCCCGCTCTGATGATGTTCGGCCCAAACGATGATAACTCGCCGAACAGCGCCCGCAGCCTCGCCTGGAAAATCAAACGCTTCGGCAATGACGAACTTCGCCAGCGCTTTGTCGACAACACGGTTCCGCAGGTAGAAATGCTGGGCATGACGGTTCCGGATCCTGACCTGCGTTTTGACGAAGAGAGCGGTCACTACCGCTTTGGCGAGATCGACTGGCACGAGTTTGATGAGGTCATTAACGGGCGCGGTATCTGTAACCACGAACGTCTGGCTGCCAAACGTAAAGCCTGGGAAGACGGGGCGTGGGTGCGTGAAGCCGCACTGGCGCACGCGGAAAAACAACACGCCCGCAAAGTGGCTTAAGAGGAAACACGATGAGCAATGTCTACTGGCCGCTGTACGAAGTGTTCGTACGCAGCAAACAAGGGTTGTCCCACCGTCATGTGGGAAGTCTTCATGCCGCCGACGATCGCATGGCGCTGGAAAATGCGCGTGATGCCTATACCCGTCGCAGTGAAGGCTGCTCTATCTGGGTGGTGAAGGCGAGCGAGATTGTCGCCTCTCAGCCGGAAGAGAGCGGCGAGTTCTTCGACCCGGCGGAAAGTAAGGTTTACCGCCATCCTACGTTTTACACCATCCCTGATGGCATCGAGCACATGTGAGGTCAGGGATGAAAACATTATCCGCATATGCCCTGCGTCTGGGCGACAACGGTCTGGTGCTCTCCCAGCGTCTGGGCGCCTGGTGTGGTCACGCGCCGGAGCTGGAAATCGATCTCGCGCTCGCCAACATCGGTCTCGACTTGCTGGGGCAGGCGCGCAATTTCCTGACCTATGCCGCAGAGCTGGAAGGTCAGGGCGATGAAAACACCCTGGCGTTTGGGCGTGATGAGCGCCAGTTTCACAACGTGTTGCTGGTGGAACAGCCTAACGGCAGTTTCGCCGACACGCTCGCGCGCCAGTACTTTATGGATGCCTGGAACGTAGCGCTGTATGAACGCCTGACCCACAGCAGCGACAGCCAGCTTGCCGCCATCGCAGCGAAAGCCATTAAAGAGGCGCGCTACCACCTGCGCTTCAGTCGTGGCTGGCTGGTGCGTCTGGGTGACGGAACGGAAACATCTTCACAGCGTATGCAGCAGGCGGTCGACACCCTGTGGCGGTTTACGGCCGAGCTGTTTGAAGCCGATGACGTCGAGCTGGCGTTGATTGCCTCCGGCGTCGCGGTTGATCCGCGCGAGCTTCGTCAGCCGTGGGAGCAGGAAGTGTTTTCCGGTTTGCAGGAGGCCACCCTGAGCGTGCCGTCGGAAGTGGCGTATCGCACGGGGGGCAAGCGCGGGCTGCATACCGAACATCTCGGCCCAATGCTGGCAGAAATGCAGTATCTCCAGCGTGCCCATCCGGGTCAGCAGTGGTAAGTACGGAGGTTAAGATGCAGCGTTTTGCCGGGATTGCACCCGCGGAGATCCCTCAAATCTGGTCGTTGTTAAGCCAGATCCCGGACCCGGAAGTGCCGGTGTTAACCATCACCGATTTAGGCATGGTGCGTAGCGTATCGGCGCAGGGCGAAGGCTGGGTCATTGGCTTTACGCCAACCTATTCAGGCTGCCCGGCGACGGAACATTTGCTTGGCGCGATTCGCGAGGCGATGACCGCACACGGCTTTACGCCAGTGCATATTGTGCTTCAGCTCGAACCAGCCTGGACCACCGACTGGATGACGGCGGATGCGCGTGAACGCCTGCGCGCATATGGCATCAGCCCACCGGAGGGCCACAGCTGCCACGCGCATGCCCCGGTCGAGGTGAGTTGCCCACGCTGTGCCAGCACACATACCTCGCTTATCAGTGAATTTGGTTCGACGGCCTGCAAAGCGCTTTATCGCTGCAACGACTGCCGTGAGCCTTTCGACTATTTCAAATGTATTTGAGGTTGCCATGACAACGTTTCATTCATTAACAGTGGCAAAAGTGGAACCCGAAACCCGCGACGCGGTGACCATCACTTTCGCGGTACCGCAGGAGTTGCAGGACGCCTATCGCTTTCGTCCCGGACAACACCTGACCCTGAAAGCGAAGCTGGGTGAGGATGAGCTGCGTCGCTGCTACTCCATCTGCCGCAGTACCGCGCCGGGTGAGATCAGCGTAGCGGTGAAAGCCATCGAGGGCGGACGTTTTTCCCGCTATGCCCGGGATGAGATCAAACAGGGCATGGCGCTGGAGGTCATGGTGCCGCAGGGCCAGTTTGGTTACCAGCCGCGCGCTGACCGGGAAGGGCATTATCTGGCCATTGCCGCGGGTTCAGGCATTACCCCAATGCTGGCCATCTTATCCGCCACGCTCGCCACCGAGCCGAACAGTCATTTCACCTTGATCTACGGCAACCGCAGCAGCCAGAGCATGATGTTTCGCGAGGCGCTGGCCGATCTGAAAGACAAATACCCGCAGCGTCTGCAGCTGGTCGCCATCTTCAGCCAGGAGGTGCTCGACAGCGATCTGCTGCATGGACGTATCGACGGTGAGAAGCTGCAGGCGCTGGCGAAAACCCTGATCAACTTCCGCCAGTATGATGAAGCGTTTATTTGTGGCCCGTCCGCCATGATGGACGACGCGGAAGCGGCGCTGAAAGCGCTGGGGATGCCAGAGAAATCGATTCACCTTGAGCGTTTTAATACGCCAGGCTCGACCGTCAAACGCACGGTCAGCGTGCAGGCTGAAGGGCAGAAAGTCACCGTGCGTCAGGACGGTCGCGACCGGGAAATTACCCTCACGGCAAACGATGAAAGCATTCTTGATGCCGCCCTGCGTCAGGGCGCCGACCTGCCGTATGCCTGCAAGGGCGGCGTATGCGCGACCTGCAAATGCAAAGTGCTGCGTGGCAAAGTTGATATGGCGACGAACTACAGCCTTGAGCCGGACGAACTGGCGGCCGGGTATGTGCTGAGCTGTCAGTCGCTGCCATTAACCGCTGACGTGATCGTCGATTTTGACTCCAGGGGGATGGCATGAGCGAACTGATGGTCACCCGTCATGGTCGTGTCCTGCAGCTGACGCTTAACCGTCCGGCGGCACGTAACGCGCTGAATAACGCCCTGTTAGAGCAGATTGCTGACGCGCTCGACGCCGCTGCGGCCGATCGCGATCTCTCCGTTTGCGTGATTTACGGCAACGCACGCTGTTTTGCTGCCGGCGCAGATCTCAACGAAATGGCGGAGAAAGACCTGCCTGCCACTCTGAACGATATCCGTCCCCAGCTGTGGGCCCGGATCAACGCCTTCAACAAACCCCTGATTGCCGCCGTCAACGGCTTCGCGCTGGGCGCGGGCTGCGAGCTTGCGCTGCTGTGCGACGTGGTGATTGCCGGGGATAACGCCCGTTTTGGTCTGCCGGAAATTACGCTCGGCATCATGCCCGGGGCGGGCGGTACGCAGCGCCTGATTCGTAGCGTGGGCAAATCGCTGGCCAGCAAAATGGTGCTGACCGGGGAGAGCATTACCGCGCAGCAGGCGCAGCGCGCCGGGCTGGTCAGCGATGTGTTCCCGGCTTCATTGACGCTGGAATATGCCCTGAAACAGGCGGCGCTGATGGCTCGACACTCACCGCTGGCGCTCCAGGCGGCAAAGCAGGCGCTGCGCCAGTCTCAGGAGGTTTCCCTGCAGGCCGGACTGGTCCAGGAGCGACAGCTGTTTACGCTGCTTTCAGCGACCGAAGACCGGCGAGAAGGCATCGACGCATTCTTACAGAAACGTACCCCCGACTTTAAAGGACGCTAATCGTGGAATTTATTCTCAGTCATGTAGAACAAGGCGTGATGACCCTGACGCTGAACCGTCCGGAGCGTCTGAACAGCTTTAACGACGTGATGCATCAGCAACTCGCTGAGTGCCTGAAGCAGGCCGAGCGCGATGACACCATCCGCTGTCTGCTTATTACCGGGGCGGGGCGCGGCTTCTGCGCGGGTCAGGATCTTAATGACCGCAACGTCGACCCTAACGGTCCGGCGCCGGATCTGGGAATGTCCGTGGAGACGTTCTACAACCCGCTGGTTCGCCGTCTTGCGACGTTGCCGAAACCGGTGATTTGCGCGGTCAACGGCGTGGCCGCCGGGGCCGGGGCCACGCTGGCACTGGGGTGTGACATGGTCATTGCCGCCCGTTCTGCCACCTTTGTGATGGCCTTCAGCAAGCTCGGATTAGTGCCGGACTGCGGGGGAACATGGTTCCTGCCGCGCGTCGCCGGGCGCGCCCGCGCAATGGGGCTGGCGTTACTCGGAGACAAACTCAGCGCCGAACAGGCACACGCCTGGGGGATGATCTGGCAGGTGGTGGATGACGAACACCTCTCCGCCACGGCCCAGCAGATGGCGCTGCACTTTGCTTCTCAGCCCACCTTTGGTCTGGGGCTGATTAAGCAGGCGATTAACGCGGCAGAGACCAACACCCTCGACGCCCAGCTTGACCTGGAGCGCGATTATCAACGTCTGGCCGGTCGCAGCGACGACTACCGGGAAGGGGTCAGCGCCTTCCTTGCCAAACGCGCACCGACATTCACGGGGAAATAAGATGGCGATCACGGTTCGTACTGTTGCCGTCATTGGAAGCGGCACGATGGGCGCGGGAATTGCGGAAGTCGCGGCGAGTCATGGTCATCAGGTTCTGATGTATGACATTGCTTCAGACGCGATTTCACGCGCGATTGACGGGATCCGCCAGCGTCTCGCCTCCCGGGTGACTCGCGGAAAACTTTCCGCCGATGCTGGCAGCCAGATTCTTGCCAGGCTGTTGCCGGTAACGGATATCGAAGCGCTCGCCGCGGCAGATCTGGTGATTGAAGCAGCTTCTGAGCGTATCGACGTCAAAAAAGCGCTGTTTGCGCAACTGGCTCAGATTTGCCCGCCGCAGACCTTGCTGACCAGCAATACCTCCTCCATTTCTGTTACGGCGATTGCGGCGGATGTTCACCATCCGGAGCGCGTCGCGGGGCTGCATTTCTTTAATCCTGCACCGGTCATGAAGCTGGTCGAGGTGGTGAGCGGGCTGGCGACATCGCCCGAAGTGGCCGATGCGCTGTGCGAGCTGGCGCTGAACTGGGGGAAACAGCCCGTCCGCTGCCAGTCAACGCCAGGGTTCATCGTCAACCGCGTTGCGCGTCCGTTCTATTCTGAAGCCTGGCGCGCCCTGGAAGAGCAGGTCGCCGCGCCAGAAGTGATTGATGCCGCCCTGCGCGACGGCGGCGGTTTCCCGATGGGACCGCTGGAGCTGACCGACATGATTGGTCAGGACGTCAACTTTGCGGTGACCTGTTCCGTATTCAATGCCTTCTGGCAGGAACGTCGTTTCCTGCCGTCGCTGGTGCAGCAGGAACTGGTGCTGGCGGGGCGGCTGGGCAAAAAAAGCGGGAAGGGCGTTTACGACTGGCACGGCGAGAAACCGTCTGTGCCGTGGCTTGACGCAGTAAACGACAGCTTTACCCCCATGCGCGTGCAGCGAAGAGGTGACGGTGTCACGGAAATTGATGAGCTCCTGTTGATTGAAACCCAGGGGGAGACCGCTCAGGCGCTGGCCCGGCGTTTTAACTGTCCGGTCGTGGTGATTGACCGCATCGAACGCGACGTGGCGGTGATCGCAGCCGCATCGGATAACCCGCATACCGCCACGCAAAAAGCCGTCTGGTACCTGCAACAGCAGGGACACCGGGTACTGCGCATTGCCGATTACCCTGGCCTGCTGGTCTGGCGGACGGTGGCGATGATCGCCAACGAAGCGCTGGATGCGCTGCAAAAAGGGGTGGCCAGCGAGAAGGATATCGACACTGCCATGCGCCTCGGCGTGAATTACCCGAACGGGCCCATTGCCTGGGGTGAGCGTCTGGGCTGGCAACGGCTGTTAACGCTGCTTGAAAATTTGCAACGCCATTACGGCGAAGAACGCTATCGCCCTTGTTCACTGCTGCGCCAGCGTGCGCTTCTGGAGAGTAGCTATGAGTCATAACGCCTGGCATAACGCCCGCACCATGTATGAACAGGACGCCTGCGCCCAGGCGCTGGGGATCGACATCATCGACATGGACGATGGCTACGCGGTAGTGACGATGACCATCTCCCCGCAGATGCTCAACGGCCACAAAACCTGCCACGGAGGACAGCTGTTTTCACTGGCCGATACCGCCTTTGCCTATGCCTGCAACAGCCAGGGGCTGGCGGCAGTGGCGTCAGGCTGTTCAATCGATTTTCTGCGCCCGGGGTTTGCCGGCGACACGCTGACCGCCACCGCGCGGGTTAAGCATCAGGGCAAACTGACCGGCGTGTATGACATTGAAATTCAGAACCAACAACAGAAAACCGTTGCCCTGTTTCGCGGAAAATCTCACCGCATCGGCGGCAGTGTGACAGGAGAAGCCTGATGCGTGACGCTTTTATTTGTGATGGCGTTCGAACCCCGGTGGGACGCTATGGCGGGGCGCTGGCCAGCGTTCGCGCCGACGATCTCGGCGCGGTGCCGCTGCGTGCGCTGCTGGCCCGTTATCCGCAGCTCGACCTCGAGCGGATTGATGATGTGATCTTCGGCTGCGCCAACCAGGCGGGGGAAGATAACCGCAACGTGGCGCGTATGTCGCTGCTGCTGGCCGGACTGCCTCAGACGGTCTCCGGCACCACGCTGAACCGCCTGTGCGGTTCGGGTCTGGACGCGATTGGCTTTGCCGCGCGGGCGATCAGGGCGGGTGATGGCGACATGCTGCTTGCAGGCGGCGTCGAGTCAATGTCCCGGGCGCCGTTTGTAATGGGTAAAGCCACGGCGGCGTTCCAGCGTCAGGCGGAGATTTTCGACACCACCCTCGGCTGGCGATTTGTGAATCCGCTCATGCATCAGCAATTCGGAACTGACAGCATGCCGGAAACGGCAGAGAATGTAGCTGAATTGTTAAATATCAGCCGGACCGATCAGGATGCTTTCGCGCTGCGCAGCCAGCAGCGTACTGCTCAGGCACAGCAGAACGGCATTCTGGCGCAGGAGATTGTGCCGGTGCAGGTGCCCGGCAAAAAAGGAACGGTTACGGAAGTTTCGGTAGATGAGCATCCCCGTGCTGATACCACGCTTGAACAACTTGCCGCGCTGAAAACACCGTTTCGCAGGAACGGTGTCGTGACGGCGGGTAACGCCTCCGGAGTAAACGATGGCGCTGCGGCGCTGATTATCGCCAGCGAGTCGATGGCGCTCGCGCAAGGGCTTGTCCCGCGCACGCGGATCGTGGCGATGGCTACCGCTGGCGTGGAGCCACGTCTGATGGGCTTAGGACCGGTGCCAGCCACCCGCAAAGTGCTGGAGCGTGCCGGGCTCAGCATCAACGATATGGACGTGATTGAGCTTAACGAAGCTTTCGCTTCTCAGGCGCTGGGCGTGTTACGTCAGCTGGGATTGCCGGATGACGCTGAACACGTTAATCCGAACGGAGGGGCCATTGCGTTGGGCCACCCGCTGGGCATGAGCGGTGCCAGGCTGGCGCTGGCCGCGAGCAATGAATTGCATCGACGCAACGGGCGCTATGCGCTGTGTACGATGTGCATCGGTGTGGGTCAGGGCATTGCCATGATCCTTGAGCGTGTTTGAGCGAATAACAGTGTGAGTACCCTACAATGACAAATACAACAAAGCTTGATCCGATCGAAACGGCCTCCATTGACGAATTACAGGCGCTGCAAACCGAGCGTCTGAAATGGACGCTGCATCACGCCTATAACAACGTTCCGATGTACAAACGCAAGTTTGACGCTGCGGGCGTTCACCCTGACGATTTTAAAACGCTGGAAGACATCCGTAAGTTCCCGTGCACCACCAAGCAGGACCTGCGTGATAACTATCCGTTCGATACCTTTGCCGTACCGATGGAGCAGGTGGTGCGTATTCACGCCTCTTCCGGCACCACCGGAAAGCCGACCGTCGTCGGTTATACCCAGCATGACATCGACAACTGGGCTAATCTGGTGGCCCGTTCTCTGCGCGCCGCGGGCGGCAGTGCGAAAGACAAAATTCACGTGGCCTATGGGTATGGCCTGTTTACCGGTGGGCTGGGCGCGCACTATGGCGCAGAGCGTTTAGGGGCGACCGTTATCCCGATGTCCGGCGGTCAGACGGAGAAACAGGCGCAGCTGATCCGCGATTTCCAGCCGGATATGATCATGGTGACGCCATCCTACTGCCTCAATCTGATCGAAGAGCTGGAGCGCCAGATGGGAGGCGATGCCAGCGCCTGCTCCCTGCGTGTGGGGGTGTTTGGCGCAGAGCCGTGGACGCAGGCCATGCGCCGCGAAATCGAGAAACGTCTGGGGATCACCGCGCTGGATATCTATGGGCTTTCCGAGGTCATGGGGCCAGGCGTGGCGATGGAGTGTATCGAAACCGCTGACGGTCCGACCATCTGGGAAGATCATTTCTATCCGGAGATCGTCAACCCGAACGACGGCACGCCGCTTAATGATGGCGAGCAGGGCGAACTGCTGTTCACCACGCTGACCAAGGAGGCGCTGCCGGTTATTCGTTATCGCACCCGCGACCTGACGCGCCTGCTTCCAGGGACCGCCCGCACCATGCGTCGTATGGACCGGATCAGCGGTCGCAGTGACGATATGCTCATCATCCGCGGCGTCAACGTCTTCCCGTCCCAGCTGGAAGAGGAGATCGTGAAGTTCGAACACCTCTCCCCGCACTACCAGCTGGAGGTCAATCGCCGCGGCCATCTTGATTCACTTTCCGTGAAGGTGGAGCTCAAAGAGAGCAGTCTGACCCTGACCCACGAGCAGCGCTGCCAGGTATGCCATCAGCTGCGCCATCGGATTAAATCGATGGTCGGGATCTCCACCGACGTGATGATTGTCAACTGCGGCAGTATCCCGCGCTCAGAGGGCAAAGCCTGTCGGGTGTTTGATTTGCGTAAAGTTGCGGCTAACGGTTGAGTTTCCCTCACCCCCTCATCCTAACCTTCTCCCCGGAGGGGAGAAGGGACGTTGTCCCCCTCTCACTTTGGGAGAGGGCCGGGGTGAGGGGAATATGCTATGATTCATCCAGACCAAAAATAACAACAGAATGAATCACATGAATAAACTCGATGCCTTTATCCAGCACGCGGTTAGCTCGGTTCCCGTTAGCGGAACGTCGCTTATCTCCTCATTATACGGTGACGCGCTTTCACATCGCGGTGGCGAGATTTGGCTTGGCAGCCTCGCCGCCTTACTGGAAGGCATGGGGTTTGGCGAGCGCTTTGTGCGCACTGCGCTGTTTCGTCTTAACAAAGAGGGCTGGCTGGATGTGTCGCGCATCGGACGACGCAGCTTTTACCGGCTGAGCGACAAAGGGCTGCGTTTGACCCGCCGCGCGGAGAGTAAAATCTACCGTGCAGAACTCCCGGCATGGGACGGCAAGTGGCTGTTGCTGCTCTCGGAAGGTCTGGATAAAACCACCCTTGCTGACGTCAAGAAGCAGCTGATCTGGCAGGGTTTTGGCACCCTGGCTCCCAGCCTGATGGCCTCCCCGTCGCAGCATCTGGCGGATGTGCAGTCGCTTTTACACGACGCAGGCGTGGCGGAAAACGTCATCTTCTTCGAGGCCCATTCGCCGCTGGCGCTGTCCCGCGCGGCGCTGCGTGCCCGGGTCGAGGAGTGCTGGCAGTTGACCGAACAGAACGCGATGTACGAGACGTTTATCCACTCGTTCCGTCCTCTTCTGCCGCTGCTGAAAGAGGCCGCGCCGGACGAATTAACGCCGGAACGCTGCTTCCAGATCCAGCTGTTGCTGATCCATTTTTACCGTCGCGTGGTGCTGAAAGACCCGCTGTTGCCGGAGGAGTTATTGCCTGCACACTGGGCCGGACAAAGTGCGCGACAGCTGTGCATTAATATTTATCAGCGTGTGGCACCAGGGGCGCTGGCGTTTGTCAGCGAGAAAGGTGAAACCTCCGTCGGCGAACTGCCTGTGCCCGGCACGCTCTACTATCAACGCTTTGGTGGTCTTACTATCGTATAAGGAGTGGAGATGCCCGTTTATCAAATTGACGGTCTGACGCCGGTGGTGCCTGATGAGAGCTACGTTCACCCGACGGCGGTGCTCATCGGCGACGTGATCCTGGGCAAAGGCGTGTATGTTGGCCCGAATGCCAGCCTGCGCGGCGATTTTGGCCGGATTGTGGTGAAAGACGGCGCGAACATTCAGGATAACTGCGTCATGCACGGTTTCCCGGAGCAGGACACGGTGGTGGAAGAGGACGGCCATATCGGCCACAGCGCGATTCTGCACGGCTGTATTATCCGCCGTAACGCCCTGGTAGGGATGAACGCGGTGGTCATGGACGGCGCGGTGATTGGCGAAAACAGCATTGTCGGCGCGGCGGCCTTTGTGAAAGCGAAAGCGGAGATGCCCGCCAACCATTTGATCATTGGCAGTCCGGCAAAAGCGATACGTGTGCTGAGCGAGCAGGAAATTGCCTGGAAGAAGCAGGGCACGCGTGAGTATCAGGTGCTGGTGGATCGCTGCAAGCTGACCCTGCATCAGGTCGAACCCCTGCGCGAAGTGGAGCCCGGTCGAAAACGTCTGGAGTTTGACGAGGATCTGCGACCAAAATCGGCGTCATGAAGGGGCGCACCTGCTGATGTCAAAGCAGCGCATCGAAAAAGGCCCCGTCAGGGGCCTGTGCATGTTTACGCTGGCCTGATGCGTTGCGCGAAATCAGAACCGGTATTGCAGACCGGCGGTAACGGTATAGTTTTTGTTGGAAATGCCCGCCGCATCACCGCCAATTGACCCGGATTCGCCCGTGTTAGTATCAATAATCTGCGTGCCGCCTTTGCCCTCTTTGTAACGGCTATACGCGAACTCGGCAAAGACTTTGGCGTGTGGCGTGACGTAATATCCTGCATCCACTGACGCACCATAATAGCGAGAGTCTGAGGTTTTCTCGCGGAAGGTCAGGTCGCGCATATAGTGCTCGTCGTTATCATGAGCGCGCACCCAGTCACTGAATTTAAACAGGCCATTAAATTCGAAATTATTAATACGATACTGCCCCACAAGCCCAATATAAGGCATTGAGAAGCGCTGGCTATAACCAATGCCGCGTTTGCCCGCCGGGAAATTCCCCGTGTTGGTACCGTTATCATAATTATAAGAGCCACCGGTGGCCGTCCAGCTAAAACGGGTTTCCTGATAACCGGCAGTCACGCCCGCTTTATAGCTTTCGCCCTGCAATATCCAGCCTTTTACATTGAGATCGTATTCATTGGCATAATTGACGTTAGTTGCCGGATGCGTCGAATGATCTGTCCAGCTGGATTGTCTTTCGTTCATCCAGTCATAGTCATCCATATGACCCGAGCCGGATGCCAGCGAGGTCCAGCCGCGTGCGTTCAGGGTCAGGAAAGGGTACGCATCCCAGGAAATGTCGCCTTTCAGGATGGCGACGTTTTTAATTTTCCAGTCCAGCTGGCTGATTTTTCTGCCTGTGACGTCGTCATACACCATTTCATGGGATTTCCCACTGAGCATCCCGCCCGAGGCTGAAACGGTGACGCTGTCAGGTGAGAAATTCGGCGTAAATTGCGTTTCCCCTGCGTATACTGCGCCTGAAAAGGCGGCCATCATTGTCAGTAAAAGCGTATTTCTTGTCATTTTTATGTCCCTAATTAAAATTTAATAAATACCTTGCAATTAAATTTTAAAAGCCACGCAAATAACAATCAACTGCCAGTTTTAGTCATTATTCGCATTTGCGCTGTATATTCCTTTCACAAGAAACGCCCCTGGGCGAGATAATATTGCCGTCCGGCCTCCGACAATTAGCGTGAATATCTTTAGCAGGATATTAATCAAAGTACGGTTTTAAAATGACTTCCGTCCAGTGCATAAAAGCTCTGACACGCTGCGATAAATTGCGCCGATGGGCGACCACAAAAGCGGCATTAAGCGGTTCAGGAGGCAAATGGGGAAGCACTTCAACCAGCGCGCCGCGCTGGATATGGGGCGCCAGCGCGGAATACCCGCCCTGAATTAAGCCCAGACCCGCCAGCCCGGCCTCATGATAGGCCGGTACGCTGTTGACCCGCGCGGCGCCGGGTAACATGACGGACCGGTAGCCATCACCGTCCGGGTACTGCCAGCCATCAGGTCGGGCACCAAAATTTCGCATGTAATGCACCATTCGGTGTCCCTGACGAAGCAGGTCGTCAATCGTCTCGGGCACTCCGACGCGCTCCAGATAGCGTGGGCTGGCGGCGTTAATCATCCGTAACTGACCCAGCGGTCGGGCAATGAGGGTCTCATCAACAATGGGCCCAAAACGAATCACGCAGTC
The DNA here is from genome assembly GCF_049913205.1 of Enterobacter sp. R-25. Classification (NCBI taxonomy): domain Bacteria; kingdom Pseudomonadati; phylum Pseudomonadota; class Gammaproteobacteria; order Enterobacterales; family Enterobacteriaceae; genus Enterobacter; species Enterobacter sp. R-25. Next base: position 2,185,302 of record NZ_CP183982.1, read on the forward strand.
AAAGCCTTCCTGAACCAGATCGACTCGCCGGTCTGTGCTTGAAAGTTCTATTTCAAGTTCAGGATGCGCGTCCAGCAGTTGTGGCAGGGCGGGAATCACTACGCTTTGGGCTAACACTGCTGGCATATCGACGCGTAAACGTCCCCGCAGTGACATGCCGCCAGGCGCAAACATGGACTGCAGATCTTCAGCATCTGCTAACAAATCCCGGGCGCGGGAATAAAAAGCCCGACCGTCTTCGGTCAGCTGTACCGCGCGGGTAGTCCGGTGCAACAGCGTCGTCCCGAGGTCATGCTCAAGCTCACGTACGACCGTTGAAACGCGGCCTTTCTTAATGCCCAGGCTCTCCGCCGCCTGAGTAAAGCTCTGCATTTCTGCGACGCGCGCAAAAATAGTCAGTGCATGCAGGTTTTTCATTGTTCACCTTCCGGGTAACAGTGCGTTATTTTTTGGGTGATTTATTCCCTTATTGATGACTAATAGAGTGTCTTCGTACCGCGTAACGCTGTCAAACAGGTTGATGCGTTTTACACCACCGGCAACAGTCCTCAGGAAGGATAAAGAAGATGAATAAAGGTTATTTAATCGCCCACGTGACCGTCACAGATCCTGCTGCCTATGCAGAATATGCGAACGCTGCCGGGGAAGCGCTGCAGGGGTTCAACCCCCGGGTCATCGTCTGGTCAGGGGAATATGAAAATCTCGAAGGGGAGGCGCATGAACGCCATGTCGTTTTAGAGTTTGATTCGTATGCTGAGGCCAAACGTTTTTATAACAGTCCCGGGTACGTTGCCGCCAGAAAGCTGCGCGCGGGGGCGGCAACCGGGACATTTGTTGTGGTTGAAGGGGCTTAATCCTGCGCCAGCGGCAGGAAGGCGTCAGCAAATATGTCCGGCTCATACCCGGCTGAGGTAAAGAGATGATGACGTGATTCATCAATGGCCTCGCGAAGGCGGGTGATGTCTACCCCCAGCACGTTGCCGTCTTGCTTCACGATTCGTCCGGCAATCATGACGGTATGGATGTTGCTGCGCTCTGCCGCATGGACCACCGTGCCAAATGCATTGCCGGACGGATAGAGGTTGAGATCGCCGGCGTTAATAAGCACCAGGTCGGCCTGTTTACCCGGCGTCAGGCTGCCGATGCTCTCCTGTAACCCTGCACAGGCCGCACCATCGACGGTGGCTGCTTTCAGGAGCTGTTGGGTATGAAGCGTATTTACGGTGTGCGCTGAACCACAGCAGCGCTGCTGATGCATGCCCATGACGCGCTGGAGGTAAAAAGCCACGCGCATTTCCATAAACATGTCGCCGCTGTACGACGTTTCATTGTCAACGCTGAGGCCGGGGCTGATGCCGTGGCGCAGCGCGGACTGAAGGGCAAACATGCCGTCTTCAATCCCATAGTGCGCATCGGAACGGGGGCAGACGTTCACGCGTACACCCGCGTCCCGCAGGATTTTCCATCCGTCGTCCGGCAGTGCGGTGCAGTGATTAAAAATATTGTCCGGTCCCAGAAGCCCCTGCTGATGCAGCGCCTCAAGCTGCGACGCCATTTCACCCCCAAAGAATTCGGTCACGATTGGCAACCCCAGCCTGCGGGCCTCCAGCCATCTCTCCGGCTCCAGCTGGGCCATGACCGCCAGCGAAACAAGACTTTCAGGGTTATTCTGGAAATACTTTTCTTGCAGGCGCTGCCAGTTACCGGGCCAGTGCGCGCGGTCCCATTCTCCGGACACCGGTGCACCGGAAGCGTGTACGGCGCGGATCCCTGCATCCAGCAGGGCCTCAACGGCCGCGTCCGAATGCGCAGCGGTGCGGCTGTTATGGGAATTATCAATCACCGTAGTGATACCGGCATCAATACACCCCAGGGCGGTGAGCAGGTTGCCGATATAAATATCGGCAGGGCGATAATACCTGGCGAATGAGAAGTGCGTGGCGTTGCAGTAATCTTCAAGCGTTTTGGCGTCGGGGTTAATGCGGCGCAGTTGTCCCTCCCAGGCATGGCGATGGGTATCTACCAGGCCCGGCATGGCAATCATATGTGTGGCATCTATTATGCTGGCGCCTTCTGCTGCCAGATTTTCACCAATGGCGACGATCTTTGCGCCTTCGATAAGGATATCGCCGCGCTCAAGATTACCCACCCTGTCATCCATGCTGAGCAAGGTTGCGCCCTTAATCAACGTGGCGGGTGGGGTTATGCTCTGATTGTTAATCATATTTCTCAGGTAATCGCTCATCTTCTTGTCCTTTATCTCTTCATGGGTGAGAAATTACGCCACCCGATTACGGCGAAAAAGATGCTTAACGTGTTTTCATTATTCATAATCTACGAAGAATAATGTGAGCGACGGTCGGGGGAGAAAAAATGGATCGTATTCAGGCAATGCAGATCTTCATGCGGGTAGCGCAGGCCGGAAGCTTTGTCCGCGCAGCCGAAACGCTTTCTCTGCCTTCGTCAACGGTCACCAGCAGCATAAAAAATCTGGAGAATTACCTCCAGGTGCGCCTGCTTAACAGAACGACAAGGCGGGTGAGCCTCACCGCTGAAGGTGTGCAGTATCTGGCGCAATGCCAGGAAATACTGGCGTTAATCGAGCATGCCGAAACAAGCCTGACGGCGTCAGTCCGGCGCCCGCAGGGACGCTTGCGGGTGGATATGCCGGGCGGGATCGCAGATTTCATCGTGATGCCTCACCTGAAAGATTTTTACCGGCTTTATCCGGATATCTACCTGATGCTGGGCGTCAACGATCGGCAGGTTGATCTGGTGCAGGAGGGAGTTGACTGTGTGATCCGAACGGGGGATCTGAATAACTCGACTCTTGTTGCCCGTCCTCTGGGCCGGTTTCGCTGGGTGACCTGTGCCTCACCGGACTATCTCAGGAAGTTCGGTACTCCCCGCTCGCCAGACGACTTGTCACAGCATCGGGCGATACACTATTTTTCCGATCAGACCCGACGGGCGGATGCGTTACGCTTTGTCCGCGGGACAGAGACCGTCTCCATCCCTGTCCGCGGCGAAGCGGCCGTAAATGCCACCGGGCTTTATATCAACATGTGCCTTGAAGGTTTCGGGCTGGCGCAGCTGGCTGAGAGTATTGTCTCAGCGCATCTGCGGGAGGGAAGGCTGGTTGAGGTTCTGGCTGACTGGCAACCGCCTTCGGTGCCCGTTACGTTGCTTTATCCCCATCAGCGTTTTCTCTCTCCCGCAGTGCGTGCCTTTGCAGACTGGATTGCCGGGCTTATCCCGAACGCCAGCCCGGCACCGTCAGGCGGCGGGCTTGATCCGAAACCAGATCGCATACATCGCAGGCAGGAAGACGAGGGTAATAATGGTTCCCCCTAGCGTTCCGCCAATCAGCGTGTAGGCCAGCGTTCCCCAGAACACGGAGTGCGTCAGGGGAATGAACGCCAGCACGGCGGCCATGGCCGTCAGTAAGACCGGCCTCGCGCGCTGTACGGTCGCCTCAACCACGGCGTGGAACGGATCGAGACCGTCCTTCTGGTTGTGATCGATTTGACCAATGAGTATCAGCGTGTTTCGCATCAGGATCCCCGACAGCGCGATCAGGCCGACGAGGGCATTGATGCCAAACGGCTGATTGAAAAGCAGCAGCGTAGGAACCACACCAATAAGCCCCAGCGGTGCGGTCAGGAATACCATGACCATGGCCGAGAGTGAACGCACCTGCAGAATGATTATCAGCAGCGTCAGGGCAATCATGATGGGGAACAGCGGGGCCATGGCCTGGGTGGCTTTGCCGGATTCCTCAATCGATCCCGCCATTTCGATGCGATAGCCAGGTGGAAGTGAATCAACAATGGGTTGCAGCTGTTTCATGATGGCGGTTGACACATCCGGGGGCTGAAGGTTTTCGGCAATGTCTCCCCGCACGGTAATCGTGGGCGTACGATCGCGACGGCGCAACAGCGGATCCTCCATTCGGATCTCAATCTCCCCGATTTGTGACAGCGGAACGCGTTGCCCGGCGTTACCCACCAGGGTAAAGCCCTCTATCTTCGCTGGATCGAGGCGGATATCACCCGCGGCGCGGCCCGTAACCTGTACCGAGCGAATATCTTCCCGCACGGAGGTGATGGGAACGCCCGACAGCAGGAACTGAAGCTGCTGGGCAACGGCGTTCGACGTTAAACCGGTCGCCTGCAGGCGGTTCTGATCGAGGGTGAAATGCAGGGTCGGTACGCGTGAACCCCAGTCGGTATTGACGGTTCTCATCATCGGACTGGCCTGCAGCACACCTTTGACGTTATCTGCAATGTCACGCAGTTTATTGACATCCGGTCCCATTACTCGCCAGGCGACCGGGAAGGGAGAATAAGGCCCGAACACCAGCTGCGTGACCCGCACGCGTGCCTCCGGAGCCAGCCCGCGGGCTACCGCTTCGCGAAGGCGGAACTTAAGCGCCTCGCGTGACTTCTCGCTGTCCGTCATGACGACAACCTTCGCGAAAGAGGGATCGGGCAACTCAGGGGCCATCGCCAGATAAAAGCGCGGCGAACCCTGGCCAATGTAGGCGGTGACGATGCTGGCTTCAGGCTGTTTGCGCAGCCACGCTTCGATTTTCGCGGTGGCGGCGCTGGTTTGCTCAATCGATGTGCCATACGGCATCTGCACTTCCACCAGCACCTCGGGGCGGTCGGACGTCGGGAAAAACTGTTTCTTAACCAGCCCCATCCCCAGTACTGCGAGGGTGAAGATGGCCACGACGGACGCGGCGACGATCCATTTTCGGGCGATCACGCGGCTCAGGGTATGACGAAAACGGTTATAGCGCGGGGTGTCATAGATGGCGGCATGACCACCTTCGACTTTTGCGATGTCCGGCAGGATTTTGACGCCCAGATAAGGGGTGAACACCACCGCCACAAACCACGAAGCTATCAGGGCGAGGCCGACTACCCAGAACATATTGCTGGTGTACTCCCCGGCGGTTGACTGCGCAAAACCATTCGGCATAAACCCGATGGCTGTCACCAGGGTTCCGGCCAGCATTGGCGCGGCGGTATGGCTCCAGGCGTAGGCGGAGGCTTTGATTCTGTCGTAGCCTTCCTCCATTTTTACCACCATCATTTCGATGGCGATAATGGCATCATCAACCAGTAAGCCGAGGGCTAAAATAAGGGAGCCCAGGGTAACGCGGTCGAAGTTTATACCGGAGGCTTCCATCACGACAAAAACGACCGCCAGCGTCAGCGGCACTGCCGCCGCGACAACGATGCCCACGCGCCACCCCATACTGACAAAACACACCACCATCACCACCAGCAGGGCGACGAAGAACTTGATCATGAACTCATCGACCGACGAGCGGATATTCACCGACTGATCGGTGACTTTCGTCAGGGTCATCCCCAGAGGCATATTGGCATTGATGTTTGCCGTTTCAGCATCCAGCGCTTTACCCAGCGCCAGGCCGTTCCAGCCTTCACGCATGACAATACCGAGCAGGAGGGTGGGTTCTTGCTGGTTACGGATCTGCAGGGTCGGTGGGTCCTCATAGCCCCGTTCAACCGTTGCCACGTCGGACAGCCGGAGCGTTTTGCCCTGCGCGATCAGGGGCGTATCGCGGATCTTCTGCAATTTATCGAAAGCGCCGTCGAGGCGGATAAAGATTTGCGCCCCGCGCGTTTCAATCGAGCCCGCCGCGGTTAATGCGTTCTGGCTGTTGAGCGTGGTGAAAATATCCTGCGGCGAGAGTCCCAGTGTTGCCAGACGGTCATGCGAGAAGGAGATGTAAATCCGCTCGGCCTGTTCCCCGATGATGTTCACTTTCTTTACGCCCGGAACGTGCAAAAGCTGCTGGCGCAGGGCTTCGGCGTCACGCACTAACAGACGCTGTGGTTCGCCTTTCGCTTTCAGTGCAAAAAGGGCAAAGGTGACATCGGAAAACTCGTCATTGATCATCGGCCCCATGACGCCTGCCGGAAGGTTTTTGGTTTCATCCCCCAGTTTCTTTCGCGCCTGGTAAAATTCCTCCTGAACCTGAGAAGGCGGGGTTTTGTCCTGCAATGACAACGTGATAAACGCCATACCGGGGCGGGTATACGTTTCCGTGCGGTCATACCATTTGAGTTCCTGCAGACGTTTTTCCAGCGGCTCGGCGACCTGATCCTGGATTTCCTGCGCGGTTGCGCCGGGCCAGACGGTGATAACCGTCATTTGCTTAACCGTGAAGGGGGGATCTTCCGCGCGGCCAAGGCCAAAAAACGAGAAAATACCGGCAAGGGTAACCAGAATAATCAAGAACAGCGTGACCGAGCGCTCGCGTACCGCAAGCGCTGACAGGTTGAAACGACCTCCACTCATGGTGTCATCCCCGCCTGAGTGGCATCGCGCTGTTCCGCCAGCCGGACCGCTTCGCCTTCGTGCAGAAGATGGACGCCTAACGCAACAATCTTCTCTCCGGGCTGCACGCCGCCGGTCACTCTGGCGATATCATCCCCTACGCTAAGCACCCTGACAGGCTGCCAGACGACTTTTGTCGGCTGAGCGGAAATACGCCAGACGCCAGGCCCTTTCCCCGCATCGTAGAGAGACGCCAGAGGAACCTGCATTACCCGGCTGTCGCCTTTGCCGTGTTCGATGCTCAGCGTCACGGTCGCCCCCAGCGGCGCGTTCGCCAGCGCGCCATCCAGCACGTATCGGGCCTCAAAGGTACGGGTGGTCGCATCGGCTGAATCAGACAGCAGGCGCAGCTTCGCGCTAACGGGCTGCTTTTCGTTACCGTAGAGCGTTGCCAGGGCTGTACTTCCCACGGCAGGGCGCAGGGTTTCCGGCAACTGGACCAGCGCCTCGCGCTGCCCCGCGCGGGCCAGACGGATCACCGCCTGCCCGGCGCTGACCACCTGTCCAGGCTCGGCAAGTGTCTCCATCACCACGCCGTCTGAATCGGCAAGTAGCACGGCATAACCGGTGGCGTTTTGCGCCACGCCTGCCTGTGCCCGGGCAGCGCTGAGCTCCGCTCTGGCGCTGTCGGCTGCGGCTTTAATCTGGTCGTATTCCGACGCCGACACTGCACCGGATGCCACAAGGCCGCGATAACGCGCCTCATCGCTGGACGCTTTACGTGCGCGCGCCTGGGCAGCATCCACCGCTCGCTGCTGGGCCTGCGCCTGTAATTTCAGATCAACAGGATCCAGACGCATTAAAGGCTGGCCCTGCTTAACGGTTTGACCCGTATCGACAAGACGTTCGAGAATTTTGCCCTGCACCCTGAAGCCTAAATCACTTTGCGTTCTTGCCACCACCACGCCGGTAAAGGCGCGTGACGTCTCGTTCGCAGGGATCACGGACGCAGACCTGACAAGCGGTGGCTGCGTGCGCGGATCGTCACTGGCGTGGTTATCGCCGCATGCCACCAGGGCAAACGGCAGGAGGCATACGGCAAGGCGGGCTGAATGAAGCCTGAGCATGGGAACCCTTATTACATTAACAGGACGGTATCCGCATTCTCATTCTAGTGACCAATAAAGTCAATGGTCACTAATCAGGGGGCGAGGCTTCGCAAAATCAGAGAGGAGAGGACAACCGCCGCGGTCGGGGCGGCTTCGAGGTTGTACTGCAGCTGAACAGGGTTAATGAAAGGGCACATCACCATATAGATCGCCAGTGTAGCTTCGTCCAGAGGGGTTTTTCTCTCGAACTCACCGGCTTTTCTGCCCTCGACAACAATGCTCTCAATCAATTTCAGCAGACGTTCGGAATACCTTTCGGTTGAAGGCCACTTGTCCCGCGCGGCAACGGCGGCGATGTCGTAGAGTTTACGCTCATGGAAAAACAGTTCACTTCCCGCCTCGGTGAGCGCCCTGAACAGACGACGCAGCTTTTCGCTTGCGGATGGCGCATCAGCGATGGCTGCATTGACCGCCGCCATGATCATATCAAGACGGTTCGCGCAGATGACCTCGCCGATTGCCTGCTTGGAATCAAAAAACTTATAGATATAGGCTTTTGAAAAACCGATGGCTTTGGCAAGTTCAGCGACGGTGGTTTTTTCATAGCCGTAATGGCCGAAGTGCTCATACGCAGCTTCGACGATTTGCTCTCGGACCGTGTGATCGAGTGGACCACGTGTGGATGGGGTGTTCATGTCTTTAGTCATTATTTCAGCTTAGCGTGACAGGCTCCGATTGACAACGTGTGACCATTTGGTAATTGGGTCACATGGTTGAGTGGGCAGATGGCACATGCACAGTCGTCTGTGGAACCCGAGGGATAATACTCGTTAGCCCTGAGCCGTTAAGACTGCATCATCAACCAGGTCGGCTAAGTGTATCACTGTTTTTCGCGGGATATTGTCAGTCTTTGCGAGAGGTTGCGCGCGTTTCAGTGCAATTGCTCGGCACTGAAACGTCACGCTTTGGCCCGAACGGGATTATGCGTCTGAGCGCGTCCCCTGACCGGCGGGCTTAGGTCGTAATACTTTTTCAGCAATGATCGCCAGACGTCGGCGGGTGACAAACCGGTGTAACTGGCCCAGCAGCCAGTTGCCGCAGCCGGGGATCAGCGTATTGCGTTGCGTATCCACGGCCCGTAACGCCTGCGCGACCACGTTCTGCGCTGGCATTCTTTTGCCCACTGACGCTTCCTCGGCGTTCACCACCTCAAAAAAGGCGGTATCCGTTGCGCCGGGGCAAAGCGCCAGCACGCGGATGCCGTGAGCGCGGTATTCTCCCCACAGCGCGTTCGAAAAGGAGAGTAAAAATGCCTTTGTTGCCCCATAAATTGCCATATACGGATCCGGTTGCATGGCCGCGGTCGAGGCCACGTTAATCATCACGCCTGAACCTTTACGCAGCATGGCGGGCAGCAGGGCGTGTGCGAGCGCCACGGGGGCAACGCAGTTGACGTTGATCTCTTCACGCTGGCGCGCCAGAGATAGCTTTTCAAATCGCCCGTAGGTGGCAAACCCCGCGCTATTAATCAAAATATCGGGATAAAACCGTAACGCTTCCAGCCGTTCCACAATGTGGGTAATGGCCTCAGGCAGCGTTAAGTCCTGCACGATAACGGTGAGTGATACGCCGTGCGTTTTGTGTAGCTCAGCCGCAAGCGCCTGCAGCGTTGCCTCGGAGCGGGCAACCAGGATCAACCCCACGCCACGGGCCGCGAGCTGGCGGGCGAACTCCCGTCCTATGCCCGAGGATGCACCGGTAACCAGTGCTGTTTTTCCTGTATAATCAAAAGAATTCATAACATAAATCCCGTTTTCCCTGTCTGTGCGGCACAGGATAAACCGTGTACTCAGGTACACGGTCAAGCGTGATTTTTACAAAGTGAGAACGACGCGATGAGGATCGGCGAGCTGTGTGCCAGAACTGGGTTATCGAAAGAGACGGTGCGTTATTATGAAAGGGCGGGCTTGCTGGAAAAAATTCCGCAGCCAAACGGCAGTAATAACTACAAAGTCTACTCGGCTGTGGATTTACAACGGCTGAAGCTGATCGGGCATGCCAAAATGCTGGGGTTTACCCTGGCTGAAATCGCCGATGTTCTGGCGGTCTGGGTTGATGACCGCTTTACCGCGGAGGAAAAACAGGCCGCTTTGCGGCGCAAACTGGCGCAACTGGCGGAGAAAGAAGCGGCGCTGAATGAACTTCGGACCCGTTTGACCGATGCCCTTCATAAAGTCGGTCAGCCGTGTGTTGATGTATTTTAACCGGCCGACGCGGGCCGTTTAACGCAACCGGCGGCTTCACGACGTCATCAGCTCACCGCGTTCAGTCTTTTTAAGCCAGTCGATAAAAAACTGGCTAAATGCGGTGACCTGAAGCGGCTGGAGTTTCCGTTGCGGGTAGACAAACTGTAGCCCGACATCTTTGCGATCAAACCGGCTAAAGCCGGTGAAGCTCCCGGCAAGCAACACTTTCAGCCTTCCTTTCTCGACATCGTCCTTCACGTCCCACCACGATTTGCCCACAATGCCAGCCCCGTCGAGGGCCCACTGACGAAGCAGCGCTCCGTCATCACAGACCATGGCAGGCTCTACGCGAACGACGCGCTCTTTCCCCTCAACCTCAAACCGCCATTCATTCATCACCACTCCTTGCGACTCCAGCGCCAGACAGCGGTGGTCCGTCAGCGCGTCACAGGAGGCAGGGATACCCTGGTCGCTAAGATACGCTGCTGACGCGACCAGCACCCGGTGATTGGGACGGATATTTCTGACCACCAGGCTGCTGTCCGGCAGGTTGCCGAAGCGAATGCTCATATCCAGCCGGTTAGCGACCAGATCCTCTACGTGTTCTCTTAAGTAAACGAAAAATTTGATTTCCGGATGCAGGCGGGAAAATGCCATGACGGCGGGGCTGAGATACTGCCTGCCAAAGTCAGAGGGGGCGGAAAGACGAATGTTGCCGCTGAGCACGCCCTCTTTTTGTGCCAGTAACGACTCGGCATGATGCATCTCTTCCAGCACGCGCAGTGCCGCATGGTAAAACTCTTCGCCCGCCCGGGTGAGGGAGATAGCCCGCGTGGAACGGTGAAACAGGCGCGTCTGGTAGCGTTCTTCAATCGCTTTGAGGCGGGCGGTCATGGTGGCCGGGGAAAGTGACAGGCGGCGGCCAGCGGCGGAAAGCCCGCCAGCCTCGGCCACTTCAACCAGCAGCGCCATATCTTCGAGTTTACCCATTATTCATATTTTCCGAAAAGTGCATCTGATTTTAGTGTAATTATCAAAATAAGATGCTGCCTGTAAAGTGATTTCATCGTAACCACAAGGGACGTCCAGATGAACCAGACCTCACTTTTTGAACGCTACAGGTTAGGGGATCTCAACCTGAAAAATCGCATCGTCATGGCACCAATGACCCGTGCCCGCGCTCTTCAGCCGGGAAATATTCCCTCGACGCTGATGGCTGAATATTACCGACAGCGGGCCAGCGCGGGCTTAATCATCACCGAAGCCACGCAGATTTCGCCTCAGGGCCAGGGCTATTCATGGACTCCGGGGATCCATACGCCAGAGCAGGTTGCGGGGTGGCAACTCACTACCGGCGCGGTCCATCAGGCGGGAGGGGTAATTTTTTCCCAGCTCTGGCACGTGGGGCGGATGTCTCATGCCCGTTTTCACGAAGACGGACTGCCCGTCGCGCCCTCCGCGCTGGCACCCGATGCGAAAGTATGGGTGGTGAATGAACATGGCGAAGGTCAAATGGTTGACTGCCCGACGCCACGCGTGCTGTCGCGAAAAGAGATCGCGCGCGTCGTCGAACAGTACCGACAGGCGGCGCTCAATGCCGTTCAGGCCGGGTTTGATGGCGTGGAGGTGCACGGCGGAAACGGCTATCTGATTGATCAGTTCCTGAGATCCACGTCAAACATCCGTACGGATGAGTATGGCGGCAGTCTCGTGAACCGGATCCGCTTCGCACAGGAGGTGCTCGATGCCATTGCGCAGGCCATTGGCGCTGAGCGCACCGGTATCCGGCTTTCGCCGTTTATTACACAACGGGGAATGAACGATCCGCAGGTCATCGAAGCCATTCTCGCCCTCGGGGCCTGGTGCCAGCAACGAGGCATTGCGTTTATTCACCTGGCGGAAGCCGACTGGGATGATGCGCCACAGGTTCCGGAAAGTTTCCGCAAAAAACTGCGCGAAACATTCCGTGGCACCCTGATCGTGGCAGGAAATTATACCCCCGAAAAGGCGGAAAAAATCCTCGCAGCAGGGTATGCCGATTTGATTGCGTTTGGACGCCCGTTTATTGCCAACCCCGATTTACCACAGCGGCTGGCGCACCACTGGCCGCTGAATGACGTCAGCGATCCCGCCACGCTCTTTGGTGGTACAGCGGTGGGGTATACCGATTATCCCACCTACAACCTGAGTGAGGAAAAATGATGACCCGTAAAACGTTAATTATTGGCGGCGCGTCCGGTATTGGTTTTGCTGTAGCCCGTGCCCTGGCAGCACGCGGCGACGCCATTATTCTCGCGGGACGCAATAAAGAGAAACTGAACGCTGCCCGCGCGCGGCTCAGTCCATCTCCCGCCTCTGTTGAGACCCTCGTCCTCGATATTAGCAATGAAGCAGAGGTGATCGCGTTAAGCGAAACGCTGGGTGAGGTCGACAATATTATTGTCACGGCCGGCTCTCAGGCACCGGGAGGGCCGCTTTCCACCCTCGACCCTGGCGCGGCGAGACTGGCTTTTGATACCAAATTTTGGGGCAGCATGCATGTCGCCAGGTATCTGAGCGGGAATATTTCGCCCCGCGGTACGCTGACGCTGACCAGCGGATTTGTTGCACGCCGCGTGGTAGCCGGTGCCATAGTCAAAACCACCATGAACGCCGCCATCGAGGCGGCAACAAAAGTGCTGGCAAAAGAGCTTTCACCGCGTCGCGTAAACGTCATCAGCCCGGGTCTGACCGATACCGAAGCCCACGCCGGGATGGATGCGGCTGCGCGGGAAAAAATGCTGACTGTTGCAGCACAGACGTTGCCCGCTAAAGCGTGGGGACGAGCGGAAGACGTTGCTCAGGGCTATCTCTTTGCCATCGATAATGCCTTTGTTACGGGCTCGGTGATTGATATTGAGGGCGGGGCATTACTTAACTGACCCCGTGTTGATCCGAATTGATTCCGGCAGTGAACATGCTGGCGGAAACTTAATCACAGGTTGTAAGCGTTTATGCAATATTCAACATATGCACGTCCAGCTGTGCTGGCGTTAATTCTGGCTGGCGTATCCGGCGTGGCTTATTCGGCCCAGAGCGACTGGGTGAAACTGAATCTTCTTATTGTGGATAACACGCTGTCGCAAACGCAATTAACGGCGAGCGAACATGCGGCCGTTACGTATGCCACGTTCTGGGATACCGGCAAAGAGTCTCTGGCGCGGGAAGCGCTGGCGGTTAATTTTGTGGATAAAACCCCACCGGAAGGCCGAAAACAGGGGCCAGAGGGCGCCATTATGGCCTCGAGGGCATTTCGCACCGCGGTGCCGGATTTACGCTGCGAGGTGGAACAAATGATCGTTACGGGTAATCGTGTCGTGTCCCATTTGCATTTCCACGGTCATTTCAGCGGGACATTTGGCAAAATAAAAGGGCAGGGTCAGAACGTGGATTTTATCGCGACGGATATCTATGAGATCGGCAACGGTAAAATAGTGTCCAACTGGCATATTGAAGATAACCTGACGCTGATGAAACAGTTGGGTGTGATTTAAATAATAGTCTGCCTCTTTTTCATGGTGTAAAAGATAAGCCCGCCCGGGTAACCGAAAGGTTACCCGGAGCGTATAACCCCTCGTAATGGCGAAGCATGATCCTGACGAAACCTACAGCCCCAGGTCGCTCAGTGAAGGGTGGTCATCAGGACGTCTGCCCAGCGGCCAGTGAAACAGGCGCTCAGACGCTTTTATCGGCATATCGTTGATGCAGGCGAAGCGGCGCTTCATCAGACCATCCGGCTCGAATTCCCAGTTTTCATTACCGTAAGACCGATACCAGTTGCCCGAATCATCATGCCATTCATAGGCATAGCGCACGGCGATACGGTTTTCCGTAAATGCCCACAGCTCTTTGATCAGACGATAATCCAGCTCTTTTTTCCATTTGCGCTCCAGGAATGCCTGTGCTTCCTGACGGTTAGTGGCAAACTCCGCGCGATTTCGCCACTGGGTATCGAGCGAATAGGCAAGTGCGATTTTGGCCGGGTCGCGACTGTTCCAGCCATCTTCTGCCAGTCTGACTTTTTCGATGGCACTTTCACGCGTAAAAGGCGGTAAAGGGGGGCGTGTGTTCATTTCGGCTACCTCTGGTTGGTATTAGGTAGACAGGTCTGTCTACTGGTGTTAATCTAGGCCTGAAAAATAACGCTGTCAACCTGTCAATTGAGGCCGTCGATCTGTGAACAGAGTCAACTTGAATAACGATAAAACAATCAGTGTGAGGGAAAAAATCTTGCTGACCGCGCACGATCTGTTTTATTCCAGCGGATTTAAAGCAACGGGCGTGGATACCATTATCAAGCAGGCTAAAGTCACTAAAGTGACGTTTTATCGCCATTTTCCGGGAAAAAGTTTACTGATTGTTGCCTATCTCCACTATCGACACGAAATATGGATTGACTGGTTTGAAAGCACGCTGCGTCGACATCTTGCTGCGGGTAAAACCCTGGCCAGTGCATTATCTGACACGCTGTATGAATGGTTTATTTCGCCGTTATTCCATGGGTGCGCCTTTATTAATGCCAGCGCAGAAGCAAAATCTGAAGAAAATGAACGCGAAATAAAAGATATTTGCCGCAATCATAAAACCGAAACAAAGGCAAAAATAGCGTCCCTGACCGGCATAACCGATGAGAAAACCGTTAATGAAATTATGATGCTGTTCGACGGTGCGATTATTCATGCGCAAATGGGGATCGCAGCGGATGAGGTCATAAGCTCATTGAAAAAGGGAGTAGAACGGCTAACAGAAAACGCCGCCTGACCCGGGGCACGATCGGCCGCCGACGAAATACGCTTAGCATGGAGGGGCTGGCGCTGAGCCTGGCAGTGAATGCCAGGCTCCTGCCTTTAGTCATCATCTTCTGCCCGTTCCGCCAGCGCCAGCGAGCTGGCACTGGCCGGATCAAACAGGGAAATACTCTCGATCTGATTTAGCATGATCACCTTTCTGAAGTCCATCGCGCTTCCGGGTTCTGAATCCAGAGTAATGTCGTGGCGGGCATACCATTTGCTGTAATTATTTTCGATGCAGATCCGCATTGTCTTCTCATCGCGATAGCCGCTTAGCATGGGGATCAGCACGATATTGGCGGTTTTTTCATACTCGAGCGTTGCGGTGTGGATCATGCCGACATAAATCCGTCTCGAACGCAGCGTCACCTGCGCCAGCTCCCCTTGCTCCATACACTGATACAGCAGTTGTTCGATACCGCTCGACTGCGCGAGACGTTTGTAGAGCTTCTTCCTGCCTTCTCCGTCCAGCCTGGCGCTGCCTGCCCAGTTAGAACGATAAAGACAAAACAGGATGGCGAAGGCCAGCATGACGACAACCGGTGCCTGAATACCTAAAAAGCTCCAGTTCATAAAATCTATTTGCCAGTCGGCATAGGTTTGCGCGGTGAAGTGGAAGGTGTTGTCGGCGGCAGAAAGTGCATAGAGCAACAGCCAGAGCAGCCCCGTGGCGATCACCCCTTGCAGAACGAAGATACAGCCATACAGGGCAACGAGAAAATAGACATCCCAGCCGAAAGATCGCTTGATTTTAAAACGGGTCGACAGGTCACGGCTGGTGTACCAGTACCCACAGACCATCAGCACCATAAAGATAGCCGTTCCCATATCAGGCCCTCTTCAGCGCGTTAACATGACGCAGGAAATCCTGTCGCACCTCGTTGCTCTTGTAGTTCACCGAGGCGTTCCCGTCCTGGTCGATGATGATGCGATCGCCATCCTCCACGGCTTCGATAATTTCCTGCTGGCTCATCACCTGGAGCAATGATTCCGGACTGGAGAAAAGTGACAGAAAGAAACGTTTCATCGCGGGGTTTCCTCATCCTTATGATTAAAAAGGATAAGTCTGGAAGAAGAAGGGGAAATTCGCCTTAAGGTAAAACTGAAAAGCAAAACGGGAAACAGGTGTGTCAGAAAAGGTGCTGAAAAAAGTATCGACGAGCAAGGTGTAACTATTTGAAAAACAATATAAATAAAAAATAGTTTTACACAAACTTGGACAAATAACGTTAATTGTGTAAGTTTTAATTATGCGATTACGCCACGTTGTTTACCGCCAGGATGTGACCCATGAGCACTTTGCCCTCTGTCGTGAGTCGGTTTGTTGAGTACTACACCGCACTGGATAGCCAGCCGCCCTCAGCGCTGGTCGGGCTTTATCATTCGGATGCCACGCTTATCGATCCGTTCGGCGAGCATGACGGGATTTTCGCGCTCCAGCGCTATTTCACCCATCTGCTGGCCAATGTTGAAAATTGCCGTTTTACCATTGATCCTCCGCTGTTTGGTGACCGCCGTTTCGTTGTCACGTGGATTATGCACTGGTCACATCCGCGCATTGCCGGAGGCGAGCCGCTCGACCTGCCGGGATGTTCGGTGGTGGAGACCGAGCATGGGTTGATTACTCGCCAGCGTGACTATTACGACGCCGGAGAGATGATCTACGAACACCTTCCGCTCCTCGGTTGGGCAGTGCGCGGCGTGAAGCGGAGGGTGAACGCATGAGCACGGTTCTGATTACCGGAGCAAGCTCGGGCATCGGCGCCGGGCTGGCGAAATCCTTCGCCGCTGACGGCCACACGGTTATCGCCTGCGGGCGCGATCCGGCGCGTCTGGACGCCCTGCATCAGCACAGCCCCACTATCACGGTTCGCCTGTTCGATATGACAGACAGGGACGCCTGTCGCCAGGCGCTGACGGGCTGCTATGCCGACCTGGTTATTCTCTGCGCCGGTACCTGCGAATACCTTGAGCAGGGCGTGGTGGATGCAGCGCTGGTAGAGCGGGTGATGACCACCAATTTCCTCGGGCCGGTGAACTGTCTGGCCGCGTTACAGCCGCAGCTGGTTTCAGGCAACCGCGTGGTGCTGGTCAGCTCCATGGCGCACTGGCTGACGTTCCCGCGCGCAGAGGCTTACGGCGCGTCCAAAGCGGCGTTGAGCTGGTTTGCCGACAGTCTGCGGCTCGACTGGGAGCCGAAAGGGATCGCCGTGACGGTGGTATTCCCGGGCTTCGTTGATACGCCGCTGACCCGAAAAAATGACTTTGACATGCCGGGCAGGGTGAGCGTTGAGGAGGCCGTGCAGGCCATTCGGACCGGGCTGGCCAAAGGGAAAATGCAAATTGCGTTTCCGGTGGGGTTTGGCCTTATCTTGCGGTTGCTCTCAGGGCTTCCCGCATTTCTTCAGCGCACACTGCTGCGCAGGATGGTGCGTTCATGAAGATTGCCATTATCGGCAGCGGCATCGCCGGGTTGACCTGTGCCTGGCGTCTTGCCGGTCATCACGAGGTGACGCTCTTCGAAGCGGGGGCCACTCCCGGCGGTCATACCGCGACGGTTGACGTGCCGACGCCACAGGGCACTTTCGCCATCGATACCGGTTTTATCGTCTACAACGACCGTACCTACCCACGATTTATGGGCCTGCTGAGCGAGCTGGGTATCAGCGGGCAAAAGACGCAGATGAGCTTTTCGGTGCATAACCCGCAAACCGGGCTGGAGTACAACGGACACACCCTGACCTCGTTATTTGCTCAGCGTCGAAACCTGGTGAACCCATCGTTCTGGCGGCTGCTCGGGGAGATTGTCCGCTTTAATCGCCTGGCGAAACAGGCGCTGGAGAGCGAGCCAGACCCACACGCGACGCTGCAGACGTTTCTGGACAGGCACCGCTTTACGCCGTTTTTCGCGCGTCACTACATTCTGCCGATGGGGGCGGCCATCTGGTCATCGTCGTTGCAGGAGATGAAACGTTTCCCGTTGCCGCTCTTTTTGCGTTTCTTTGACAATCACGGCCTGCTGGATGTGACGCATCGTCCGCAGTGGTACGTCGTGCCCGGAGGTTCGCGGGAATACATCCGCGCCATGCTGGATAAACTCGGTGATCGCCTGACGCTGCACCTCAACGCCCCGGTGCAGCGCGTGATTCGTCAGCAGAATGGGGTAACGATCCAGCTCGACAACGCGAGCCACAGCGTTGATCAGGTGATTTTTGCCTGTCACTCCGGGCAGGCGCTGGCGATGCTTGACGCGCCGAGCGCGGCTGAGCAGGACGTGCTGGGCGATATCGGCTGGCAGCGTAATGAGGTGGTACTTCACAGCGATCCGCGCTGGCTACCGGTACGTCAGCGTGCCTGGGCGAGCTGGAACTACCGTCTGAGCCAGCAGGATCAGGCCAGCGCCTGCGTCACCTACAACATGAATATTTTGCAGGGGTTGCCTGCGGGTAGCCCGTTGTTCTGCGTCACCCTTAATCCGGACATCCCCGTGGATGAACGCTTCGTTCTGAAACGCTTTGTCTATGAACACCCGCTGTTTAACCCCAAAAGCTGGCGTGCACAGGCGCGTCGCGGTGAGATTAACGGCCACCAGCGTAGCTGGTTCTGCGGCGCTTACTGGTACAACGGCTTTCATGAAGATGGCGTGCGCAGTGCGCTGGACGTGGTGAATGCAATAGCCGCCGGGGAGGGGAACTGAAATGAACAGCTGCCTCTATCACGGTGTCTTACGCCATCGTCGCTTCCGGCCGAAAGCGCACCAGTTCCGCTACAGCGTCTTTATGGCCTGGCTCGATCTCGATGAGCTGGAGACGTTGCCCGCGGTCGGGGTCCGTCGCAATCGTGTTGCCGCCGCCTCGTTCCATGATGCGGATTATCCGCTGGGCACGCCGCTTAAAGATAATGTCCTCACCAGGCTTGAAAGCCTGACCGGAGAACGGCCGCAGGGGCGGGTTATGCTCCTGACGCAGCTGCGCTACTTCGGATTCCATTTTAATCCGGTCAACTTTTACTACTGCTATGACCGGGCGGAGACGCTGCGCTGGGTGCTGGCGGAAGTTCGCAATACCCCTTGGAATGAGCGTCATTACTACGCGGTGAATGGGCAGGATGCGCGTCCCACAGAAAAAGCGTTTCATGTTTCCCCTTTTAACCCGATGGACATGGTTTACCACTGGCGCTTTAACCCGCCTGACGACTCGTTGCATATGCACATTGAAAACCATCAGGAAGCGAAGGTGTTTGACGCCACGCTGGCGCTACGCCGGGAGCCGCTTACCCGGGCGGCACTGCGGTCGCTGCTGCTGCGCATTCCACTGATGACCCTCAAAACCGTTTTCGCTATTTACTGGCAGGCGCTGCGGCTGTGGCTCAAGCGCGTGCCGCTGTATAACCATCCCGTCAGCAGGAGTGAACGCTCATGACCGATCCCGTCTTTGCGCTTGAACCCGATATCCCGCGCAACGTCCGCATCGCGCGCTGGCTGCTGTTTCGTCTGTTAAGCGGTATCCGCGGCGGCTCGCTGACCCTGCGTGAGGGTGCGCAGACGTTCCATTTCGGCGAGACATCCGCTGCGCTGCATGCTGACGTTCAGATCCTGAGCCCGGGCGTGTACTGGCGTGTCTTAACGGGGGGTAGCCTCGCCGCCGCTGAGGCCTGGATGGATGGCGAATGGGAAACCACACAGCTCACGCCATTGCTTGAGATCCTGGCGCTTAACGGGCCGGTGCTTGGCCGGCTGGAAAAGGGATTTCGCCTGTTCAGCAGGCCGCTTGAACGGTTTCGTCACTGGACGCGGCGAAACTCACGCGCCCAGGCCCGCGAAAATATTGCCGCGCATTACGATCTGGGCAATACCTTTTATGCCCATTTTCTGGATAACGAGTTGCTTTACTCCAGTGCGCTGTTCACCGCAGATGAGCAGGATCTCACGGCGGCTCAACAGGCCAAAATGGCTCGCCTGTGCGATCAGCTGGCGCTGAACGCCAATGATCACCTGCTGGAAATTGGCACCGGCTGGGGTGCGATGGCGGAATATGCCGCCCGTCATTATGGCTGTCGGGTGACCACCACGACGCTGTCGCAGGAGCAGTATCTCTGGGCGAAAGAACGGATTGTCCGCGCCGGGTTGCAGGATCGCGTTGAGGTACTGCTGTGCGATTACCGCGACCTCACCGGAGAGTACGACAAGCTGGTCTCGATAGAGATGATTGAGGCCGTGGGGCAGCGCTATCTGCCAACCTTCTTCCGCACCTGTCAGGCCAGGCTGCGACCGGGAGGTCGTATGGCAATACAGGCCATCACCATTCAGGACCAGCGCTATCGCGACTACAGCAAAAGCGTCGACTTTATCCAGCGCTACATTTTTCCCGGCGGTTTTTTACCAAGCATCACCGCCATGAATGAGCTTATGACGCGCCACA
The DNA here is from genome assembly GCF_049913205.1 of Enterobacter sp. R-25. NCBI lineage: Bacteria > Pseudomonadati > Pseudomonadota > Gammaproteobacteria > Enterobacterales > Enterobacteriaceae > Enterobacter > Enterobacter sp. R-25. The sequence goes on from NZ_CP183982.1 coordinate 2,205,221, forward strand.
CCGATTTCGTGATGCGCAATCTCTTTGATATGGGGCCCGACTATGCCCGCACGCTGGCTCTCTGGCGCCAGCGCTTCGTGCATGCATGGCAGGAGATTGAAAAGCTCGGGTTCGATGAGCGGTTTCGTCGGATGTGGCTGTACTACCTCGGCTACTGCGAAGCCGGGTTTAACGCCCGCACCATCAGCGTGGTGCAACTGACCGCCGAGCGCGTATGAAACATTATTTGCAGGTCTTTCTGCTGGCTATCGCGTTCGATTTTTACTGGGCGCTGGTGGTGCTCTTTCGCGAGCAGGGCCTGATTATCTGGATCGTGCTGGCGGTCGTGGCCTGCCTGCTGTTGCCGTCCGCGTACCGACTTTACGCCATTGCGCTGGCCGCGGCAGGGAGCCTGCTGGATGCGCTCTGGGCGTTGACGGGCCTGATTGCGTTTACGGGTGAGTCACTGCTGCCGCTGTGGATGGTGGCACTGTGGCTGATGTTCGCCACCGTCTGGACTCAGCTGACGCGCACAACAACATTACCCGGCTGGCTGCTGACCCTGCTGGCAACCGTGGGCGGGCCTGTCGCCTATCTGATTGGCGAACGGCTTGGCGCCATTACTTTTCTGGAGCCGACCTTTATTGTCATCAGCTGGATGGCACCGGGCTGGCTGGTATTGATGCTGTTTTTCCATCTGCTGGTGGGGAGACAAAAATGAGAGCTGCGGCACTGCTTCTCTTACTGATAATCCTGTCCCCCGTGGCTCAGGCTGCCGACTGGCTGACCTGGCGCAAGGTCGGTGACGCCACGCTGACCTGGGGGCCGTTCACCGTCTATACCTCACAGCTTCGCACGCCGGAGGGGCGTTACAGCGGGGAGAACGGGGATCGGGCGCTGATCATCACTTACGTGCGTGAAATCGACCGTGACGACCTGGTTGAGGCAACGCGCGATCAGTGGCAGGCGCAGGGGATCCTCGAGCAGGAGCCCCAAAGCGAAGCCTGGCTGCGTATGCTCCAGTCGCTCTGGCCCGATGTTGGGCCGGGCAGCCAGCTGGCGTTTGTGGTCACCGACAGGCAGGGGCAGTTCTGGTACCGCGCTTCGGCGGCGCAGAAAAACTTTATTCCACTGGGACCACGTCAGTCCGCCGCGTTCAGCACGCGCTTTCTGGCAATCTGGCTCAGTCCCCGCACGCAATATCCCGCGCTGCGTCAGCAGCTGACAGGAGGGCAACAATGAAACGTATTCTGGTCATCGCGCTGGCGGTAACGATGCTGCTGGCCGGCTGCAGTACAGAGGTGACGGAATACCGTCAGCAGCAGCCGAAGCTGGATATCTTCCGCTATTTTCAGGGGAAAACCGAAGCGTGGGGCATGGTGCAGGATCGCAGCGGTAAACAGTTGCGCCGGTTTCACGTTGAGATTGCCGGGGACGTTATCGGCGATACGCTGACGCTCAATGAACATTTCGTCTATGACGACGGCGAAAAGCAGCAGCGGGTATGGCATATCCGACGGATGGGTGGCGATCGCTACGAAGGCACGGCAGGGGATATCGAAGGGGTGGCAACCGGGCAGGCGGCGGGAAACGCCTTCAACTGGCATTACAGTATGCAGGTGAAAGCCAATGGCAGCACCTGGCTGCTGCACTTTGACGACTGGATGTACCTGCAGGATGAAACCCATCTGTTCAATAAAACAGAGCTGAAGAAACTGGGCGTCACCGTCGCCACGGTGACGCTGTTCTTTACCCGCAAGGCGTGACGTTACTCGCTCCCGGGCGCCGGTTCGGCGGGGGTTTTGCTGCTGAGGTAGATGAAGATCAGCGCAATGGCCAGGCAGACGATGGCCCCGAGACGGCTCAGCGAAAACGGAATGACGGCGTTACCCAGCCAGCCAAAGCTGTCAATCAACATACTCATGGTGAGCTGGCCGAAGATCACCGCGACCGTGGCAACGGCGGTACCGATACGTTGTACCGCCAGTACCATTATCACAATGTAGGGCACGCCGAACAGGGCACCGAGCAGCTGCCATTTGGGCACGTCCATCAGGGTAACGGCCTGTTTGGGTTCAAAGAAGAAGATCAGCAGGGCGGTGACCAGCGCACCAACGGAAAACGTCAGAAACGCGCTTTTAAAGACGCCCACGCGGCTTCCCAGCTGTCCGTTGATAGCGGCCTGGATGCTCAGCGTCGCACCGCCACACACTGCCAACATAATCATAATCAGTGTCATTTTGTTACCCCTGTGCAACCAGAATCAGCGCGGCAATGATGAAAAGCAGCGCGATGATGCGTTTACCGTTAATCTTTCTGGGCGTGGTGCCCAGCAACCCAAAGTGGTCAATGATAAGACTCTTAAAGACCTGACCTGCCAGAATGCCAATCATCGTCAGAGCAATGCCGATGGCCGGCGTGGCGAGGGTCAAAATGACGACGTAAACGGGCCCGAGTACGCCGCCGAGCAGTTGCCATGCGGGCTGTGCGAAAAACGACGGGCTGTTACGCGGGCTGAAAAACAGCATCAGCAGAAACGTCAGCGCGGCACCTGTACCGAAAATACTGAACGTGGCCCATAAATCGCCGACTTCCCCACCCAGTGGCCCCAGCAAGCCAGCCTCTACGGAGAGGCCCATGCCGCCGAGAATAACCAGTAAAATTAATAACCATTGCATATTCATTATCTCTACGTTCTGAAGGCGAAACAGACTAGCCCTGAACATCGATGAGAAAAATGCCATAATGCAGGAAACACCTTTGCAGGAAATGCACTAATGGTTGATGCCGGAAATATGAATATCCGCTCGCTGCGGGTTTTTATTGCGGTTTACGAAGCGCAAAACTTTTCTGTGGTTGCCCGGCGGGAGGGGATGTCTGCTTCGCAGGTTTCACGCGTTATCCATCAGCTTGAGGATGCGCTCGGCCAGCAGCTTTTCTATCGTAATACCCGGGCGGTGATCCCAACGGAAAGCGGCCACCTTTTTATCCGCTACGCCAGAGCGATGGTGGAAAGCCTGGAGGAGGCGCGTCGGGAGCTGGATGAGCGTTCGACGGAGCCTTCCGGCACGCTGCGCATTAATGGCCCAGTGTACTTTGGGCAGCGACACGTTGCCCCTGGCCTGCCTGCACTGGCGGCGCGGTATCCCCGGCTGAATATAGAGCTGACGCTGACCGATGACTTTATCGACCCGCACAAAGATGCCGCCGACGTTATCTTTCGCATCGGCATGCTGACGGATTCAACCTTTCACGCGCGGGTTTTTGGCCAGCAGCGTTACCATCTGGCCGCGTCGCCGGACTATTTGCGAAAACACGGTGTGCCAGACGGGCCGGATGACCTCAGTCGTCACCGGTGCCTGGTCTACCGCGGGTCGTCAGGTCCCAATCGCTGGCTGGTGCGAGGTCAGGGGGAAGCCTGGGTGCATTACCCCGTGGTGCCGCTGATGACCTCCAATAATGCGGAGTCGCTGCTCATTGCCGCGCTGGGCGGGATGGGGATCGTGCTGTTTCCGGACTGGTTGATTGGCGACAGACTGCAGAAGGGGGAACTGGTCGCACTCCTCGCGGAACGGGAGTGCGCCATAAATACCGAGCCGCTGAACATTGCGGCGATCTATCCTCACGCCCGTCATCCGCCCCTGAACGTCAGGGCGGTGATTGATCATTACGTGGCGCGTTTCGGCACCCCGCCTTACTGGCAGACGTAGCGATTATGCGCCGAGTTCTTTACGGATAATGTCGGCGCCGGCGCTCAGGGCGTTGAGCTTTCCGTTGGCTACCTGACGTGAGAGCGGGGCCATCCCGCAGTTTGTTGATGGCCACAGCTTGTCGGCATCGACAAACTGCAGTGCTTTACGCAGCGTATCGGCCACTTCCTCTGGCGTCTCAATGGTATTGGTCGCCACGTCAATGGCACCCACCATCACCTTTTTGCCGCGGATCAGTTCCAGCAGGTCCATCGGTACGCGGGAGTTGTGGCACTCCAGCGAGACGATGTCGATATTGGACGTCTGCAGTTTAGGGAAGGCTTCTTCATACTGCCGCCATTCTGAACCGAGCGTTTTTTTCCAGTCGGTATTGGCTTTGATGCCATACCCGTAGCAGATATGGACCGCGGTCTGGCAGCGCAAACCTTCGATGGCGCGTTCCAGCGCGGCAATACCCCAGTCGTTCACCTCATCAAAAAACACGTTAAAGGCCGGTTCATCAAACTGGATGATATCAACGCCTGCCGCTTCTAACTCCCTCGCTTCCTGGTTGAGAATTTTGGCAAATTCCCAGGCCAACTTTTCGCGGCTTTTATAGTGAGCGTCATAGAGGGTGTCGATCATGGTCATCGGGCCGGGCAGAGCCCACTTGATCGGTTTATCCGTGAGCTGACGTAAATACTTTGCGTCATCAACGAACACCGGTTTTTGACGCGCGACGGCATCCACCACGGTCGGCACGCTCGCGTCATAGCGGTTACGAATTCGCACGGTCTGGCGGTTCTCAAAATCAACGCCGCTGAGGTGTTCAATAAAGGTGGTGACGAAGTGCTGACGAGTCTGTTCGCCGTCGCTGACAATATCAATGCCCGCACGGATCTGCTCATCCAGAGATAAACGCAGCGCATCCTGTTTACCGGCAAGTAATTCCTGATCCTGCAATTTCCATGGCGACCAGAGCGTTTCGGGTTGCGCAAGCCAGGTTGGCTTAGGCAAACTGCCAGCCGTTGAAGTCGGGAGCAATGTTTTCATAGTAGAAGACCTTTATTATCGATTAATTAAAGCGTGTTGCGACCTGACCACTGCTCAAGAAGAGGTTTATAGGGCTTGATGAAATACGCTTCCGTAAATTTGCCCTGTTCAATTGCCAGCCGGCTGCGTTCTTCACGGTCATAAACAATTTTTGTTAATGAATGATCCTCATGATTCAGATCGGGCTGGTAGCATTCTCCGGCGGTCGAGTTCGCATTGTAAATTTCAGGGCGATAAATTTTCTGGAAAGTCTCCATGGTGCTGATGGTGCTAATCAACTCCAGGTTGGTGTAATCCCGTAATAAATCGCCGGTGAAATAAAACGCAAACGGCGCTGCGCTATTCTCAGGCATAAAGTAACGAACCTGCAGACCCATTTTCCCGAAGTACTGCTCGGTTAAGGATGTACCGTCCGGACGATACTCGATGCCCAGCACCGGGTGCTGGTTGCCCGTGCGGCGGTAGGTGTCTTTGCTGGAGACGCTCAGGCAGATCACCGGTGCCTTTTTGAAGTTCTCTTTGTATTCAGGTGAGTTAACGAAATGCCGGAAAATAGTGCCGTGCAGCTCACCAAAATTATCCGGGATCGCGAAGCGGGACTGATTTTTATTGTGCTCCGGCAGCAAGACGCTGAAATCATAATCGCGGACATAGGACGAGAAATTATTTCCAACGATACCGTCGATGCGCTCATGGGTCTTTTTATCAACGATCGTTGTCTGCAATATTTCGATAGCCGGGAAGGGCTTCTCAGCGCCGATATGCAAATCCACAGAAATAATGTCCAGTTCGAGCGCATAGCGATCGGCTTTTGGGTTATCCCAGCGCGCTAACGCGTTAAAACGGTTATTCATCATCACCAGCGTATTACGCAGGTTTTGCTGGCGTTTTTCGCCACGGGCCAGGTTGGCGAAGTTGGTGGTGGTACGCGTGTTTTCTGAAGGGTTATAATTTTCATCAAAGCAACTACGCTTAAGGCTAAATGTAAAAGCATTACTCATCGTCGTTATACATCCTAAGTTCTTGTTGCTAAGAAGTTACCAATGCATAATTTATGCCTGAGCCCGTGACGGAGGGGAAGTGACTTAATTTCACTGCAACATGAGCTATCTTCATGAACAGCGCCTTTCCAGGTATAATCCCCAAAATTTCAATACGGTTTAGAAACGATCATGACAAAACTCACCCTACAAGAGCAGATGCTGAAAGCAGGCTTAGTCAGCAGTAAGAAGATGGCTAAAGTTCAGCGCACGGCCAAGAAATCGCGCGTTCAGGCCCGTGAAGCAAGGGAAGCAGTAGAAGAGAATAAAAAAGCGCAGCTCGAGCGTGACAAGCAGCTGAGCGAGCAGCAGAAGCAGGCGACGTTGGCGAAAGAGTTTAAAGCGCAGGTCAAGCAGCTGATCGAAATGAACCGCATCACCGTGACCAGAGGCACCATCGCCTTTAACTTTACCGACGGCAATCTCATCAAAAAAATCGAGGTCGACAAGCAGACGCAGGCCCAGCTGATCAATGGCCGCCTGGCGATTGCGCGTCTGGTGATTAATGCCAATGGCGACTGCGACTATGCGATTATCCCGGCAGTGGTGGCCGATAAAATCGCCCAGCGCGATGCCGAGAGTATCGTGTTAAACAGTGCCCTGAGTCAGGAAGAGCAGGATGAAGACGATCCGTACGCAGATTTCAAAATTCCTGACGATTTGATGTGGTAAGCAACGCTTAAAACGGTGCGGCGTGACGGGCGTTAATTGCCTCTGCGCTCACCGGATGCACAAAATCCAGCTCGCTGGCGTGCAGCATCAGTCGCGGTATCTGTTCGGTGCCCGGCAGTGCAAGACCACCATACAGATCGCAGCCTAAAATAGGGTAGCCCAACTGCTGGCAGTGAATACGCAGCTGGTGGGTTCGCCCGGTCTCCGGGGTCAGTCTGACCCGCGTCAACGGCAGTGCCGCATCATAAAACCGGTCCATCACCTGATAGCGTGAACGTGCGGGTTTGCCGGTAATTGCACAAATCGACATCAGCGGGAACAGCGCCGGATCTTTAGCAATCGGGGCATCAATCACTCCCTCGTCGTGTTCCACATGCCCGCAAAGCAGGGCGCTGTATACCTTTCGCACGGCGCGCTGGCTGAACTGGTGACAGAGGGCGGCGTTAATCGCTTTATTGCGCGCAATCACCATCAGCCCGGATGTACCGAAATCCAGACGATGCACCAGCGTGCAGCCGGGAAACGTCTGTACCAGTCGATAATGCACTGAATCGCGGTTTCGCGGATTTTTGCCTGAAAGGCTGAGCAGACCGGAAGGCTTATTAATCAGGACCAGATGTTCGTCCTGCCAGAGGATCTCGATCTCGTCGTGACACGGTGGGGCAATAAAAGAATCTATAATCGCAGACATCAGACGGCCCGACAGAAGAGTGGGTGCGGATGATAGCGAATTTTTAGCGGTGGGGACAGAAAGAAACCCTCCCACCAGGCGGTGAGAGGGGGATGATTAAGCGGCTACGAGGCTGTCGATAGCGGCTTTCGCGTCGGTCTGCGCTTTGGTCGCAACTTCCGGGCCATAGGCAATACCTTCAGCAAACACGAAATTCACGTCGGTAATACCGATGAAGCCCAGGAACAGAGTCAGGTACGGTGCAACCAGGTCAGTTGGGGTGTCTTTGTGAATACCACCACGGCTGGTCAGTACAATCGCACGCTTACCTTTCACCAGACCTTCAGGGCCGTTTTCAGTGTAACGGAAGGTTACGCCGGCACGGGCAACCAGGTCGAAGTAGTTCTTCAGCTGAGTAGGGATGTTGAAGTTGTACATTGGCGCGTTGATCACGATAACGTCGTGCGCCTGCAGTTCAGCAATCAGCTCGTCAGAGAGGGCCAGGGCTTCCTGCTGACGTGGCGTCAGGGGAGCGTCGCCTGGACGCAGCGCGCCAACCAGTTCGCCATCCAGCACAGGAATCGGGTTTGCAGCCAGGTCACGCACGGTGATTTCATCAGCAGAATGCTGTTCACGCCACTGTTCAACGAAGTAGTCAGAGAGCTGACCAGACTGTGAGTACCCTGCCAGAATACTGGATTTCAATACTAATACTTTGCTCATGGGTGATTCCTGTTTTTGCATTTGATTGAAGGGGGTTGCCCCGTTGCTTGTTGACACTCTATTCACAATCCTGTCGCAGGGATAGCGCAATATATCGAAGTCTATGTTCGAATTTTTTGAATAAGGCACTCAAAGCGCCAATGTGATACTCTATAGCAATCATTAAAAAGAGATTTTACCCGGCAGTGCACTGCCCGTTAACGCTATGACAGAACAACAAAAATTAACCTTCCCGATGCTCCTGCAACAGCTTGATTCACTGATGCTGCGTGATAAACAGCGGTTTGCCCGCCGTCTGCACGGGGTGAAGAAGGTTAAAAATCCTGATGCACAACAGGCCATTTATCAGGAGATGGCGAAAGAGATTGAACAGGCGGCAGGGAAAGTCGTGCTGCGCGAAGCCGCACGTCCGGAGATTACCTACCCGGAAAACCTGCCGGTCAGTCAGAAAAAACAGGACATTCTTGACGCCGTGCGCGACCACCAGGTGGTGATTGTTGCAGGGGAAACCGGTTCAGGGAAAACCACTCAGCTGCCGAAAATTTGTATGGAGCTGGGGCGTGGAGTGAAAGGGCTGATTGGTCACACCCAGCCGCGTCGTCTGGCGGCGCGTACCGTGGCGAACCGTATTGCCGAAGAGCTGCAAACGCAGCCCGGTGGCTGCATTGGGTATAAGGTGCGATTCAGCGACCACGTTAGCGATAACACCATGGTCAAACTGATGACTGACGGTATTCTGCTGGCGGAAATCCAGCAGGATCGTCTGCTGATGCAGTACGACACGATCATTATCGATGAAGCGCACGAACGCAGCCTGAATATCGACTTCCTGCTCGGGTATCTGAAAGAACTGTTACCGCGTCGCCCGGACCTGAAAATTATCATCACCTCCGCCACCATCGATCCGGAGCGTTTCTCAAAGCATTTCAACAATGCGCCGATTATCGAGGTCTCTGGCCGAACGTATCCGGTGGAGGTGCGCTATCGCCCGATAGTGGAAGACGCGGACGATACCGAGCGCGACCAGCTGCAGGCCATCTTTGATGCCGTCGACGAGCTGGGAAATGAAAGCGCGGGCGACATTCTGATTTTCCTGAGCGGCGAACGGGAAATTCGCGATACCGCTGACGCCCTCAGCAAGCGCGATCTTCGCCATACCGAAATTCTGCCGCTGTATGCGCGCCTGTCAAACAGCGAACAAAACCGCGTGTTCCAGTCGCACAGCGGACGTCGTATTGTGCTGGCCACCAACGTGGCGGAAACCTCGCTTACCGTGCCGGGCATCAAATATGTGATTGACCCGGGTACGGCGCGTATCAGCCGCTACAGCTACCGCACCAAAGTGCAGCGCCTGCCAATTGAGCCGGTTTCTCAGGCTTCCGCTAATCAGCGTAAAGGGCGCTGCGGCCGTGTGTCGGAAGGGATCTGTATTCGCCTCTATTCCGAGGACGATTTCCTGTCGCGACCGGAGTTTACTGACCCGGAAATTCTGCGCACCAACCTGGCGTCGGTCATCCTGCAGATGACCGCGCTAGGGCTTGGCGACATCGCCGCGTTCCCGTTTGTCGAAGCGCCGGACAAGCGCAACATTCAGGACGGCGTGCGCCTGCTGGAAGAGCTGGGTGCCATCACCACCGACGAGCAGGCTAGCGCCTACAAACTGACGCCGCTGGGTCGTCAGCTCAGCCAGCTGCCGGTTGACCCGCGTCTGGCGCGCATGGTGCTGGAAGCACAGAAACACGGCTGTGTGCGTGAAGCAATGATCATTACCTCCGCGCTCTCGATTCAGGATCCGCGCGAGCGTCCGATGGACAAGCAGCAGGCGTCTGATGAAAAACACCGTCGGTTCCACGATAAAGAGTCCGACTTCCTCGCCTTTGTGAACCTGTGGAACTACCTCGGCGAGCAGCAGAAAGCGCTGTCGTCGAACCAGTTCCGCCGCCAGTGCCGCGTCGATTTCCTCAATTATCTGCGCGTGCGCGAGTGGCAGGATATCTACACGCAGCTGCGTCAGGTGGTGAAAGAGCTGGGCATTCCGGTTAACAGTGAACCGGCGGAGTACCGCGAAATTCACATTGCGTTGCTGACCGGTCTGCTCTCCCATATCGGGATGAAGGATGCCGACAAGCAGGAGTATACCGGGGCGCGTAACGCCCGTTTCTCCATCTTCCCGGGGTCCGGTTTATTCAAGAAACCGCCTAAATGGACCATGGTGGCCGAACTGGTGGAAACCAGCCGCCTGTGGGGCCGCATTGCGGCGCGCATTGATCCCGAATGGGTTGAACCTGTTGCCCAGCATTTGCTGAAACGCTCATACAGTGAACCGCACTGGGAGCGCGCGCAGGGCGCGGTGATGGCGACCGAAAAAGTGACCGTTTACGGTTTGCCGGTGGTTGGCGCGCGCAAGGTTAACTACAGCCAGATAGATCCCGCGTTGTGCCGCGAGTTGTTTCTTCGTCACGCGCTGGTGGAGGGCGACTGGCAGACGCGTCATGCGTTCTTCCGTGAAAACCTCAAACTGCGTGCCGAAGTGGAAGAGCTTGAGCATAAATCCCGTCGCCGCGACATTCTGGTCGACGACGAGGCGCTGTTTGAGTTTTACGACCAGCGTATCAGCCACGATGTGATTTCTGCCCGCCACTTCGACAGCTGGTGGAAGAAGGCCAGCAAAGAGACCCCGGACCTGCTCAACTTTGAAAAGAGCATGTTGATCAAAGAGGGAGCGGAGTCGGTCAGCAAACTCGATTACCCGAACTTCTGGCATCAGGGCTCTCTCAAGCTGCGCCTGACCTATCAGTTTGAGCCGGGCGCGGATGCGGATGGCGTCACCGTACACATTCCGCTGCCGCTGTTAAACCAGGTCGAAGAGAGCGGATTCGAGTGGCAAATTCCAGGGCTGCGTCGCGAGCTGGTGATTGCGCTGATCAAATCGCTGCCAAAACCGGTGCGTCGTAACTTTGTGCCTGCGCCAAACTATGCCGAAGCGTTTTTAGGCCGCGTAACGCCGCTGGAGTTGCCGCTGCTGGATTCGCTGGAGCGTGAGCTCAGGCGCATGACGGGCGTAACCGTCGACCGCGACGACTGGCACTGGGATCAGGTGCCCGATCACCTGAAAATCAGCTTCCGCGTGGTGGACGACAAAAACAAAAAGCTGCAGGAAGGCCGATCGCTGACCGAAATGAAAGAGGCGCTGAAAGGTAAAGTCCAGGAGACGCTTTCTGCGGTGGCTGATGACGGTATCGAGCAGAGCGGATTGCACATCTGGAGCTTTGGCGCGCTTCCGGAAAGCTACGAGCAAAAACGCGGCAACTACAGGGTGAAGGCCTGGCCTGCACTGGTAGATGAGCGTGACAGCGTGGCCATCAAACTCTTTGATAATCCACAGGAACAACAGCAGATGATGTGGCGTGGTCTGCGTCGTTTGCTGCTGCTTAATATTCCGTCACCGATTAAATATCTGCACGAGAAGTTACCGAACAAAGCCAAGCTTGGCCTCTACTTTAACCCGTACGGTAAAGTGCTGGATCTGATTGACGACTGCATCTCCTGTGGTGTGGACAAGCTTATCCACGAGGCGGGCGGTCCTGTCTGGTCAGAAGCGGAGTTTGCGGTACTGCATGAGAAAGTCAGGGCAGAACTGAACGACACCGTGGTCGACATTGCGAAACAGGTCGAGCAGATCCTCACCAGCGTGTTCAATATCAACAAACGCCTGAAAGGGCGCGTGGATATGACCATGGCGCTGGGGCTGTCGGACGTGAAAGCGCAGATGGCCGGGTTAGTGTACCGTGGATTCGTTACCGGCAACGGCTTCAAACGCCTTGGCGATACGTTGCGTTATCTGCAGGCGATCGAAAAACGTCTGGAGAAAATGGCTATCGATCCGCATCGTGACCGCGCGCAGATGCTGAAAGTGGAAAGCGTGCAGAAGGCATGGCAGCAGTGGCTCAACAAATTGCCGCCAGCGCGCCGTGACGATGAAGACGTGCAGGCGATCCGCTGGATGATCGAAGAGCTGCGCGTCAGCTTCTTTGCCCAGCAGCTCGGTACGCCGTATCCCATTTCGGATAAGCGTATTTTGCAGGCAATGGAGCAGATTTCGGCGTAACGTCGGGTGTTCGCCCTCTCTCTGTGAGAGAGGGCATCTGCGTTTAGCGATTCACCACGGCCAGGGTAAAGCCATCCCATCCTTTACTGCCCACCGTTTGTAGCGCGGTCGCCGTCAGGCGCGGGTTATCCCCGATCATCTCAATAAATCGTCTGACGCCCTGTACGCGGGCATCGTCGCTTTGCGCGTTAATCACTTCGCCGTCCCGAACCACATTATCCCCGACGATCAGCGTTCCCGGACGCGAGTAGTACAGTGCCCACTCCAGATACCCCGGATTGTTTGGCTTATCGGCATCGATAAAGATCAGGTCGAACGGCGGAATATCACCGATGTGTTCAAGAGAGTACAGCGCCGGGCCTTCAATGAGCTCAATCCGATCGCTGAGCCCCGCCAGCTGGATATTCTGCCGTGCAACGCGGGCATGGATGGGGTCCGCTTCGAGGGTGATCAACTTCCCGTCAGGTGGCAGCGCACGCGCCATCCAGATAGTGCTGTAGGCGCCCAGCGTGCCGATTTCAAGGATCCGCCGTGCCTGCGTCATGCGGACAAAAAGCGCCAGTAGCTGCCCCTGATTGGCCGCGACATCGTGTTCGGGTAAACCAGCTCGCTGGTTGTTTTCCAGCACCCGCTGGAGGATATCATCCTCGGGAATGAGTGAAGAGATCATGTAATTATCGACTGCAGACCACTGTTGTTGCATAGATTGACTCCTGAGTGGCAAACACCGGGTTGCGCTGCGATCCGGTTTTCGCCCCCTCCATGCCGGAGAGGGCCTGTGGGGTATCAGGTCACGCGTTGCTCCAGCCTCCGCCCAGTGCTCTGTACAAATCAACCTGCGCCAGCAGCAGGTTATTTTTGACTTGCACGACGCTGGTTTGTACCGAGAACAGCGTGCGCTGGGCATCCAGCACATCCAGGTACGACGAATAGCCGTTGCGATAGCGGTTTTGCGCTATGCGCAGCGTCTCTTGCGCCACATCTTGTTGGGCAAGCAGCTCCGTCAGTTGTTCCTGATAGCGCGTGATGGCATCAAGACTGTTATTGACCTCGGCAAAGGCGTTACGGACGGTTTTTTCATAACTGTAAAGCGCCTGGTTGCGCTGGGACTGCGAAATATCCACCTGTGCGTTCAGCGCCTGGCGGTTGAGCAGCGGAGCAAGAATGCTGCCGCCGACGCTCCAGAGCTGCAGCGGGTTGTCGAGTAAGCCGGAGAGCGTGCGATCCTGTATCGATCCGGTTGCGGTCAGGTTGATCGACGGCAGCAGGCTGGCGCGTGAGGCAGCCAGCGAGGCATCAGCCGCAACCAGTTGCTTTTCAGCCTGCACAATATCCGGACGGCGATTAAGCAGCGAGGAGGGCAGTTGCGAGGGCAATGTCAGGGGCGTCAGGGCTGCGAAGTTTTCACTGCGCGCGACCTCGCCCGGGTTGCTCCCCAGCAGCAGGCTCAGGGCGTTCTCCTGCTGTGCAATCTGATGCTGCAGCAGGGGAACCTGCGCCCGCGTGGAGCGCAGTTCGGAGTCGGACTGCATCAGCTCCAGGCGTGAACTGTAGCCCGTTTCAAACTGGCGTTTAGCGAGAGTGAATGCCTCTTCCCGGGACTTCAGCGTGGAGCGGGTAACGCGAAGCTGTTCATCGAGGGACAGCAGGGTGATATAGCCGGAGGCGACCGAGGATGCCACGGTAAGATCTGCTGCCGCCGCCGCGGCTTTCTGCGCGTCCAGCGAGGCTTCAGCCGCATTCGCGGTGCTGCGGTTTACGCCCCAGATATCGACATCATAGCTGGCGGTGAGGCTGCCTTTATACAGGCTGCTGTAGATCGGCAGACCGGTGGCCGCAGATTGTGTCCGCGCGCGGGTGCCCGTGACGCCAGCATCCAGCGACGGAAACAGGCTGCCGTCGGCCGCGTAGACCCGCGCCTGATACTCGTTAATCCGTTCGCGGGCAATCAGCACGTCGCTGTTGTTCTTAAGCGCCAGGTCCACATAGCGGTTCAGATTATTGTCGTGGAAATTACGCCACCAGAGCTGTTCTGCTGGGCTTGCCGGGCCTGCTGTTGCTCGCCATTGTGTGGGGATGTGCAGCGACGGCTGCGCCGGTTTCACGTCGACCGACTGGCAACCGGCCAGCACGGTCATGATCATCAGAACGGCTATCGGGCGAAGGGTCATTGCTTCGCCTCCCGCGTATCAATGGTCACCTGCACCGACATGCCCGGACGCAGAAGCTGATAGGCTTCCTGGTCACCCAATACTTCAATTCGCACCGGAATACGCTGGGCAATTTTGACAAAGTTACCCGTGGCGTTATCCGGCGTGATGGCGCTGAACTCAACGCCGGTTGCCGGAGAGATGCTCTCCACGCGGCCCTGATAGGCCTTATCATTTAACGCATCGACGGTGAATTTCACCGGCTGACCCACCCGAAGCTCCGCCAGCTGCGTCTCTTTAATATTGGCGATCACCCAGTGCTGAGGCGGCACGAGGGTGGTGAGGTGGGTTCCGGCGGTAACGTAAGCCCCCAGACGAACGGCGATCTGACCAAGCTGGCCGTCGCGTGGCGCCACAATGCGCGTGTTTTGCAGGTCAATTTGCGCCAGCTCCAGCGCCGCTTTGGCGTTTTCCACATCCGCCTCCAGCGCGCCGCGATTGACGATCACCGTTTGCAGATCCTGGCGCGACATTTCCAGCGTGGCTTTCGCCTGATCAATGTCGGCGCTGCCCTGGGCTGCGCTTGCCAGCGCGGCGTCGCGCTCACGGATAGACAGTGAACCATCCGCCGTCAGGTCCTTTACGCGCTTCAAATCTGCCTGGGATTTCAGACTCTGGGCGCGGGCATTTTTCAGAGCCGCTTCGTTTTTGGCGATCACCGCTTCGGCGCTTTTGCGCTGTTGCAGGTTGTTGTTCAGGGCGGCAATCTTCATCGCCAGCTGCGCTTCGGCCTGATGCACCCGCTGGCGGTAGATACGGTCATCAATCTGCAGCAGCAGCTCGCCCTTTTTAACCCGGTCGAAATCCTGCACCTTCACCTCAGTGATATAGCCGTTAACCTGCGGGCTGATAAAGGTCGTCTGTCCGCGCACGTAGGCATTATCAGTAAACTGCGAGTGGCGGGTGAACGGGGGTAGCTGCCAGGCGTAGAGGATCACCAGTACGCCGACAATACCGATTGCCGCCGCGGTGAAAACCGAAACGATACGGACATTTTTACGGGTGTTGGCCTGCTCTTTAGCGGCATCCTGCTGACTCATAACATCTCCAGAGAAATCATCTTCATATTCATTACTTGTTGCCTGTTGCCTTCTTCAGGGCCATACGGGCAGTCAGGCGCAGGCGCAGCAAGCGCCATAAAATCCAGACCAGGGTGGCGGCGGCAATGCTCGCCGTCAGTAAATAAGTATCGTTATAAGCCAGAATATTTGCCTCAAGCGTTGAAACCGTTTGCAGCTGGGTGATGGCCTGGGTGCCCAGCAGCGAGCTGTCGCCAATCAGGCTCCGGTACAGCCCGGTGTAAGCCTGAATACGGTCATTCACCAGCGGGTTCAGGGTTGTGAGCTGATCGGCCAGCATGCTGGAGTGGTATTTCTCGCGCCAGGTCTGGAAGGTCCCCAGGATGGCAGAGCCGAGCAGGCCGCCGAGGTTCTGGCTCATGCCAAACATCACCGAGAAGCTCACCAGGTTGCGCGGATCGGCGATTACCCCGCCAATGGCGGCCAGCATGGCGGGCGCGAGGAAGAAGGCGCTGCCGAAGCCCAGCAGGAACTGGCTGAGCATCAGCTGGTCCGGGCGGGTCAGGTTGTTCGACTGGCTGTCCAGCAGGGAGGCAACAATCATAAGCGCCAGCGAGGTAATGATCGGCCACGCCAGTTTTGTGGGCTTGATGGTCAAACAGCTGGTCACAATCCCGCAGACAATACCGGCAAAAATAGACCACGCCAGGTGGGTCATCTGCTCATTCTGCAAGCCGACATACTGCAGCCAGCCGATAACGCCGGTGTTTTGCTCCGCCAGCACGATGCGGATCAGCAGCATAATGAGCCCGAGACGCACGATGCTGCCGCTCGACAGCCAGCGGGTATTCAGTAACGGGTTAGAACGGTTATGTTCAAACACGATCGCAGACACGATTAATACCAGCGCTAATGCCAGCGACCAGCCGATCCACGGCGCTTCAAACCACCAGTAAAGACGGCCTAAGGAAAGTACCGCGCAGAGCAGCGCCATCCCCGGGGCCAGTAAAAAGAAGGTGATGAAGTCTTTTTTCTCGAAGACCTTGCGCCGGTCGCCAGGAGGCAATTTCAACGCTATCACGCAGGCCAATGAAATGAGCGCCAGCCCGAGCTCAAAGAAGTAAAGCCCGCGCCACTCGTCAAGCTGCAGCAGCTCGGTCGAAAAGAGGCGGGCGAGGGGGATGGCGAGCGATGACCCGGTAATCCCGATGGTCAGTGCCTTCAGACGGTGTTTCGCGGGCCAGGCCTGTATCTGGTAGTAAATACCGAGGGAGCTGAGCGCGGCGGCCACCATCCCGTGTGCGGCACGCACCATCAGCGCGGAGCTGAGATCGTTTACAAACAGGTGGAAAAAGGTGACCAGCACATACAGCACCAGAAAACCTTCCGTGAAGGCGCGCAAACCATACTGCTGGCGGAATTTCACTAGCAGCAGGTTGATGGAGATGTTGGTCATCACATACACCGCCGGGAGCCAGGCGATTTCTGTCGACCAGGCCCCGAAGGTTCCCTGCAGATTTTGCAGATTGGCGGTGACCACCGCATTACCCAGCGCCCCCGTCAGGCACACCAGCAGACCGACAACCCCGTAGGCAATCCGTTTTGGCGTGCTGTGTTCTGGCGTGGAGGGCGAACCCAACAGGGCGGGTTTCTCATGAGGCTGCCACTCGCGAGGAGCATAAGGGTCGCGTTCGGGCAGGCGCATAACGTCTTTTACCTTAGAAAAAATTGAATAATGAGTGGGCTAACGATTCTACGTTTGCCGCAAATGATAATTCAAGTGAATATGATTTTCGCAGGTTAATCAAATGTTGAAGAACAGGTTAAGGAAAAAGAGCGGCCCGGAAGGCCGTTGTTTTGTCGATCTGAAGTCGTTAATCTGAACCTGAGCAACTGAGGACATCACCATGGTTCAGACGCATTTTCCCCTTCTGCCGGAGTCAACCCTGGCGGCAATCAACACGGTCGGCCAGTGGCTGGCACAGGATGATTTGGGCGATACCCGCGACGTGGCGGCGGTTGACAGGGTTATTCTGGCCGGAAACGCGGTGATGCCGACCATCGACGCTGCCTGCCGTATTGCCGCTGAACACGACGTTCCGTTACTGATTAGCGGAGGGATTGGCCATTCGACCGCGTTTTTGTATGCGGCCATCGCTCAGCATCCGCGTTATCACACTGTCCCGGTAACGGGGCGAGCGGAAGCAAGCATTCTGGCCGATATTGCCCGCCAGTTCTGGCAGATCCCTGATGCGCACGTGTGGGTTGACGATCAATCAACCAACTGCGGAGAAAACGCGCGTTTTAGCTGGAACATGCTCAAACAGCATCATCAGACGTCCGGGCGCGTGCTGGTCGTGCAGGATCCGACCATGCAACGCCGCACGATGGCAACCTTTGCCCGCGTGTGCCGTGACGAGTCTGCTTCGCCGCAGTGGGTCAGCCACCCGGGCTATACACCGGTGCTGAAAAATGGCGAAAACGGGCTGGTGTTCAGCGGGGAGAGCGCTGGCCTCTGGCCGGTAGAGCGTTATCTCTCGCTCATTTTAGGCGAGCTTCCGCGACTCTGTGATGACATGAACGGCTATGGCCCGGCCGGGCGTGATTTTATTGCACACGTTGAATTCCCCGACGAGGTGACTGCAGCGTGGGCACGGTTAAAGCAGGATCCTGTGCTTACGGATGCCCTGAATCACCGGTCGCTTCTCTGAGCAGAGGCCGTTTGCGGTTTTCCCCTCTCCGCGGAGAGGGGACAGGCATTACAGCGAGGCGAATTTGTCCAGCGTGCGCACCAGCTGGGTGACGAAACCGTATTCGTTGTCATACCAGGCGACGGTTTTCACCAGTTGCAGATCGCCAGCCTCTGAAACTTCGGTCTGTGTGGCGTCAAAGACAGATCCAAAGTGGGAGCCGATCACATCAGACGAAACAATCTCTTCATCGGTATAACCAAAAGATTTATTCCCCTGTGTCGCTTTTTTCAGCGCGGCGTTGATCTCCTCAACGGTGACCTTTTTACCCAGAATCGAGACCAGCTCGGTCACTGAACCGGTTTTCACCGGTACGCGCTGGGCGTGGCCTTTCAGCTTGCCGCTGAGGGCCGGAATCACCAGACCGATGGCTTTGGCCGCCCCGGTGGTGTGCGGAATGATATTCTCCGCCGCGGCGCGTGAGGCGCGAAGGTCTTTCCCGCGCGGGCCATCCACCAGCGCCTGCGTTCCGGTATAGGCGTGAATGGTTGTCATGGTGCCCACTTTTATTTCAAACGCATCGTGCAGGGCTTTTGCCAGTGGGGCGAGGCAGTTGGTGGTACAGGAAGCAACGGAAATAATCGTATCACTGGCGTCAATGGTATCGTCATTCACGTTATACACGATGGTTTTCATCTCACCGGCAGGGGCAGAGATCAGCACTTTTTTGGCACCGGCCTCAAGGTGTGCCTGTGATTTTTCTGCCGACGTGTAGAAGCCGGTGCATTCCACGACGATATCGACGCCCGCGGCTTTCCACGGGATATGTTTTGCCTCTTTTTCGGCGTATACGGCGATAGTTTTTCCGTCAACAATCAGGGCGTCTTCGGTGAAATCTACGCTCCACGGGAAGCCACCGTAGTTGGAATCATGCCTGAGCAGGTAGGCCAGCACTTTGGGAGAGGTGAGATCGTTAATGGCGACGACGGTGTTGCTGTCCTGGGTTTCAAGAAGGCGACGCAGGACAAGGCGTCCTATGCGTCCAAATCCGTTAATGCCAATTTTACTCATGGTGTACTCCTGTGAACGCGTCTTTACGACAGTTTGAACTCATCCAGGCTTAGACCATCACGGACAGGGCGGCAATTGAAGAAGCTTCATGCGAGGGGAAGTATTTGAAAAACCATACAGAAAAATTAATGAATTTTTAAGGAAAGGGGATTATGTTGGCGCGATATCGGTTATTTATCAGGAAATCTCATGCGTACTAAATATACAAGCCTGCAAATTGCTATCCACTGGCTGGTGTTTTTGTTAATCATCGTCGCCTACTGCGCGATGGAGTTCAAAGGCTTCTTCCCACGCACCGCCCGGCCGGTAATCAACATGATCCACGTTTCGTGCGGCATCTCTGTGCTGGTGTTGATGGTGACGCGTTTAGTGGTTCGCCTTAAATTCCGCGCACCGCCGATTGAACCGAAGCCAAAACCGATGGTGACCGGACTGTCCCATCTTGGTCATCTGGTGGTGTATCTGCTGTTCATCGCGTTGCCGCTGATTGGTATTGTCATGATGTATAACCGCGGTACTGACTGGTTAGCCTTTGGTCTGGTGATGCCGCACGCGGCAGAATCGAATTTTGATCTGGTCGACGTTCTGAAAGAGTGGCACGAGACGCTGGCCAACGTGGGGTACGTTGTGATTGGTCTGCACGCGATGGCGGCGCTGATGCATCACTATTTCTGGAAAGACAACACCCTCCTGCGCATGATGCCAAAAAAACGCCAGTAACCCATAACCGCGAGCCCTGCAGCAGTCTGCAGGGCTTTTTTTTAGCGTTTTATTGCAGTTGAGCGCGCTCTTCCGGGGTTAACTCCAGCGCCTGAGTGGTGCCCGTCTCTGAGGATTTCACGGCCGCTTCCAGTACCGCCATCACCGCCAGCGCCTCGACCGGATGAACCGGATTGGTGATTTTTCCGAGTAGCGCATCACGCACGTTGATGTAGTACTGACGCTGATCGCCTTTCGGCGTGGTAACGGTCTGCGGCTCACCGTTTGCACCAAAGAACACCATGCTGTCACTGTCCTCGCCCCAGGCCTCACTGCCGGGGATCACGCCCGCCAGCAGCTGCGCTTCCTGTTGGTCGATTCGGGCTTTCACCACGCTGCCTTTATCGCCGTGCACGGTAAAACGTGCCGTTCCGCCAGCCACCAGCATGCTGCAGTGCAGAATCACTTTATGTTGCGGATAATGTAAGACTACGTGTGCCCAGTCGTTAATTTCCGCGCCGTCACGCAGCGTGGCGATATTGCCCTGTACCGACTGTGGCAGTCCAAAGAGCTGCAGCGTCTGGTCAATCAGGTGCGGCCCCAGATCAAACCACAGACCACTACCGGGCACGTTTTGCTCTCTCCAGCGCACGCGCACTTCCGGGCGGAAACGGTCAATGTGCGACTCAAGGTGTTTGACCTTGCCAAGGGTTCCTTGCTCAATAACCTGCTTAATGCCGAGGAAGTCGCTGTCCCAGCGGCGGTTATGGAAGACGGAGAGCAGCCGTTGCTTCTCTTGCGCCAGGGCAATCAGGTCGCGGGCTTCCTGCATGTCGAGCGTGAACGGTTTATCCACGACCACATGTTTGCCTGAATTCAGGGCAAGCGTTGCCAGCGGCGCGTGGGTGGCATTAGGGGAGGCAATTACCACCAGATCGACATCGGGATGCTGAATTGCTTCTTGCGGGGTTGCCACCACCTGAACATCAGGAAGATCGCGTTTAACCTTCTCTTCATCACGAGACGAAACCACCGCCAGCTTAAGGCCGTCCACGGACTGGATCAGCGGGGCATGGAAGGTCTTGCCTACAAATCCATACCCGATCAGCGCAATGTTGATTGTCTTCTTTTTACTCATGACCTTCTCCACGTTATTTCGCGCAAACCGTAATGTGCATTGCGCCAGGGTCCCCAAGCTCAGGCCAGGGACGATCTAAAAAGAGGTGCTGGATGTTGGATAATCCGCTGACCAGATACGGTTCACAGCGGTTTAGTTTCAGATGGTCGGCGACAATCCAGCGCTCATGGCTGGCCGCGAGCATCGCCCGTTTGACCTCGGCATCGGCCTCTTTTCCGGCGCTCAGACCGAGTTCAGCATGGATAGCACAGGCTCCCAGAATGGCGATATCCGCGCGGTAGCGTGACAGCAGGGAGAGGGTGGCGCTGCCGGCAAACAGTCGCTGCTTGTGATCCCATTTTCCGCCGAGCAGGATCAGTTCGATATCGTCACGGTCGCTGAAGTGCCACGCGATATCCAGCGAGGTGGTGATGATTGTCAGCGGTCCCTTCAGGAACGAGGCGACAGCCATTACCGTGCTCCCCGCATCCAGAAACAGCGTCGAACCTGGCGGAACAGCCTGCGCCACCTGTTTACCAAGACGTTGTTTGGTTTCCGGCAGCAGTGTATTGCGCCCCTGACGATTCATAGCCGACAGATTCAGGGCAATTGCACCGCCGTGGTTCTTTTGCGCCAGCCCCTGTTTCTCGAGATCGGTCAGATCCCGGCGGATGGTGTCCGCTGAGACCTGCAGTTTGTCCGCCAGTTCCGTAATGCTGGCCTGCCCGTGCTCACTAATGATATCAAGCACATATTTTTGTCTGGCCGTTTTGTGCATGGGTGAATCCCGCAAAATGTCGCAATAAGTTGCATATTACAGCATTTTACCGCAGAGGGAAGGGTGTTGATCGCCAGTAAGTATCAATGTCCGGTATTGTTCACATTGGTTATTATTAAAATGTTATTAATACGGTGTGAGTGATTCATTCCAAATGTTAACAGCAATGTTACTGTTGTGTTTTATTAAACACACTGGCGGATATAACCATTGTGATACCAATATGCAACCATTAATGCTTTAATGAAATTAATAAATAGCAATAAATTCTGTGTATTTTTATATTAATAGATATTAATGTTGTATATGGCATTATGGTTACTTAAATTGACATTTCTTTGAAAATCTTTGTGTCTGACGCATGCTGAAATTAACGCAAAAATGTGCATCCGGCGATTCTAAAATTTTACTTAAATAACAAAGACTTTATTTGTTTCATTTGAAAGCCCCTTTTTAAGGTTTTGTCCAGAAACCCCATCTTTTTTCTTATCTGTAACACCACATTAACATTGTGGGTGTAGTTGCCTATAGCGCATTTTGTTATGCTGCAAACCAGTTAAAGAAATAAGTAAATTCTTATTGTCATAAGAATATGGTCGGCTCTCATCTCCAATGGAAATGGGGTTGGGGAGCGTTTGTCCAATATTTATTCGGACCCGGGTAAGATATTTGTCGAATTATTTATACCCCTTTAGGGGTAAATATTTAAGCGTCATTCAGAGTCAGGGAGATAAAAATGACTATCATGCGAAATAATATGTTGCTGAGATTTCCAGTCGCCCTGGCATTAATTTCGTTGGCCTTTAATACGGCCTCTGCGAATAGCCGCCAGGTGGGGATTGCTCCGATTGCCGCGACGACATTAAAAGAGAGTATTCTTTTTGCCATCGATCGCGATCCGTCGATTAGCCAGCAGGCCGCGCAACTGGGAATAGGTCAGGCACAAATAGATGAAGCACGCAGCGGCTGGATGCCACAAATATCGTTAAACGGTAGCACCGGCCATAGCCAGACCACCGATTCCAGCGGCTCGCTGCGCAATTCTGCGGCCTGGGGATTGAGTCTGACGCAGCTGGTATACGATTTTGGCAAGACCAACAACAGCATCGACCAGTCCACGGCGCAGCGCGATAGCTATCGTTACCAGTTGATGAGCACCTTGTCTGCGGTGGCGGAAAAAACGGCGCTCAGCTACGTAGAAGTCAAACGCTATTCCGATCTGTTACAGGCCGCCAAAGAGAACGTTCAGGCGCTTAAAAACGTTGAACAACTGGCCAAACTCCGCGCCGACGCAGGCGTCAGCTCAACCTCTGACGAGCTTCAGACGCGCACGCGCATTGCCGGTATGCAGGCCACGGTCGAGCAGTATAACGCGGCGTTAAACAGCGCCCGCGCACGGCTTGCGGTGTTGACTGGCATGGAGGCCGAGCGCTATTCACCTGTACCGGCGAAGCTTGCCGTTGAGCAAGATTCGCTTAATCGCATTGATTACTCGGCCATACCGGCGGTCATGGCCGCGCAGAATATGGAGCGTTCAGCTCAGTATGGCGTGGCAACGGCAAAGTCTCAGCACTGGCCGACGTTAAGCCTGAAAGGAGGCCGCACCCGCTACGAGTCCGACAACCGTTCTTACTGGGATGACCAGATTCAGCTCAATATTGACGCACCGCTATACCAGGGGGGCGCCGTTTCAGCCCGCGTTCGCCAGGCCGAAGGGGCAAGGGCCATGGCATCGTCTCAGGTTGACCAGGCGCGGTTCGATGTCCTGCAAAAAGCCTCTGTCGCGCAGGCTGACTGGACCGGCGCGCAGGGAAGAATGCAGGCGGGGAAGCTGCAGCTGGAAAGCGCGTTACGCGCCCGGGATGTTTACAGAAATGAATATACCCTGAGCAAGCGGAGCATTAACGATTTGCTCAGCGTTGAACAGGATGTCTGGCAAGCCACCTCAGCCAAAATAATGGCTGAATATGATGGCTGGAGTTCGGCGATTAATTACGCATCTGCCGTTGATAATTTGATGCCGCTGATCGGCATAGAGAAAAACGCTGCCGCAAAATTACCTGATTTGAGTTAAAAAACACGCGTCTTTTTGTGCGAAATAAGTAAGAAAATAATGGGTGCTTTTTCCCAGGGATAGCTACATCCATTTGGTGGACATATCCACAGGAATCCGGACACCTGCAAGGAGAGGAAAATGAGTAACGTAAAAATTGTTGATGTCATCATTCGCAAAACGGCCGAGAAAACGAAATTAACCGGAGAGGGTAATTTGTCGGTTTCTATTTCTTCGCCAAGTGTGATTGAAATTCAGGGTTCTGCTCAGGATGTTGTGCGTTATGTTCGCCAGGGTAAAGACCTGCTTATTTATATGAAAGACGGCAGCGTTATTCGCTGCAATAACTATTTTGTTGAAGATCCACAGACCCATAATCAATCAGAACTGGTCTTCAACGATCAGCAGGAACTGACGCATATTTCTTTTGCCGATGCCGGGGAAGCGTCTGGCGTTGCTGTTACCGAGTTAACCGCGCAGGCTACGCCGGTTGCCAGCATTGAGCCTTTTCTCGAGCAGGGAAGCGTTCTCAATGACGCGCCATGGGGATGGATTGCAGGCGCTGCGTTGGGCGGCGGTGCCATTGGCGCACTGCTGGCGCACGGGGGTGACGGCGAAACCAAAACCAAAGTCATCGACAACACCAAAGATGTTGAAAGCGCGACGCCGACCTTTTTGCTGACGGACAACGCGGGTGATAAGCAGGGTGTGCTGAGTGGAAAAGAGATCACGGACGACAACACCCCAACCTTTAGCGGTACCGGGCAGCCGGGCGCGACCATTCAGATCAAAGACAGCAGCGGAAGCACCATTGCCAGCACCATGGTCGGGAAAGAGGGTACCTGGACCGTAAAACTCCCGACTCAGGCTGACGGCGAACATACCTGGTCTGTCGTGCAAATCGACGGGAGCAAAACGACGCCGGCGGGCAGCATTACCGTCACAATTTCTACCGCTGACGCCAGCATCACGCTGGGGACAACGGCCGGTGACAACGTGATCAATGCCAGCGAACACTCCGCTGGCTTTACGCTGTCCGGCACCAGCAAAAATCTGGCGCAGGGAACCGGGCTTACCGTCACGCTGAACGGCAAAACCTACACGGCGGAAGTGGGGGCCGGCGGCGCATGGAGCGTAAACGTGCCTGCCGCGGATGCACAGGCGCTGGGTGACGGCACCTGGACGGTGAACGTCAGCGGTAAAGACGCCGCGGGCAATACCGTGAGCGGCAGCCAGACGATAGGTGTGGATACCAACGCGCCAGCGCTTTCTGTTGATACGATTGCGCAGGACAACGTCATCAACGCGGCTGAGCACAACCAGGCGCTGACGCTCACCGGTAAAACCGATGCGGAAGCCGGCCAGATTGTGACGGTAACGCTCAACGGGAAAAATCATACCGCCACGGTGGGGAGCAACGGCACGTGGTCCGTTACGCTGCCCGCCAGCGAGGTGCAATCGCTGGCGAATGGCGACCATACGCTAACGGTGAACGTCAGCGATAAAGCGGGGAACGGATCTTCCACGACCGTCGATTTCACCGTGGATACCGCCGCCCCGGTCGTGACGATTAACACCGTTGCTGACGACAATATCCTCAATACCAGCGAGCAGGGCCAGGCGCAGATTATTTCCGGTACGGCGAGCGGCGCAGCAGCAGGGGATGTCGTGAGCGTAACCGTTGGCGGTCAGACCTTCACCGGTGTGGTGCAGGCGGACGGCAGCTGGAGCGTGGGGGTGCCTGCGTCCGTGGTGGGCTTGCTGGGAGAAGGCAACCACAACATTACGGTTTCCGTTACCGATGCCGCGGGCAATACCGGCAGCGCCACACACGGCATTACGCTGAGCGGTAACCCACCGGAATTTACCGTTCATGCCATCAGCCAGGATAACGTTCTCAATGCTCAGGAGGCTATGCAGCCGCTGAGCCTGACCGGCACCAGCACGCTGCCAGACGGCAGCGCCATCACCGTGACGCTGAACAACGTCAATTATCAAACCGTTGTCGAGAACGGGAGCTGGTCAGTTCAGGTACCGGTTTCCGACGTCCTGCAACTGGCGAACACGCTGTACACCGTCAGCGTCAGCGGTACCGACAGCGTGGGCAACAGCGGCTCAGCAGAGGCCACACTGCTGGTTGATACCGTGTTGCCACAGGTGGTCATCAATACCTTTGCCGGCGACAACCGGGTGAATAACGCCGAAGTGGCCGCCGATCAAACGATCAGCGGTCGTGTCACGGGTGCAGCGGCAGGGGATACGGTGTCTGTTTCCGTTGGCGGCAAGCATTACAGCGCCACCGTGGGTAGCGATCTGACCTGGAACCTCACTATCCCGTCTGCGGATCTCAGGGCATTCGGCGACGGCGACCTGACCATTACCGCGTCAGTCACCAACAGCCACGGCAATACGGGCAGCGGCGAGCGCGATATCAATATCAACGCGGCGCTGCCGGGTCTGCGCGTTAACACCCTTTCCGGTGATGACGTGATCAATGCCATTGAGCAGCATCAGGATCTTACTGTGACCGGCTCCAGCAGCCATCTGGCCGCAGGCACGCAGATCACCGTCACCATCAATAACGTCGACTATGTCACCGTGGTCAACGCCACCGGTGGCTGGCAGATTGGTGTTCCGGCGAGCGACCTCCAGTCCTGGACGCCGGGCCATATCGCAGTGCACGTCAGTGCAGAAGATGCGTGGGGCAATGCCGTTGCCGCTGAACATCCGATCGAACTCGACCTGAACGCCGTGGCGGTGACTGTTGATGTCATCTCCGGTGATGACCGACTGAACGCGGCGGAAAAAGGCAGCGATCTCACGCTCTCTGGCCAGACGCAGGGCGTGGAAGCTGGGCAGACTGTGGTGGTGAAATTCGCCGATCGGACCTATACCGCGCAGGTGCAGCAGGATGGCACCTGGAGCCTGACCGTACCGGCTAGCGCCATGGAAACGTTGATTGACGGCCGCGCGCAGGTGAGCGTCAGCGTGACGAACGTTAACGGCAACAGCGCCGATGCGTCGCGCGTGGTGACGGTCGATACGCTGCCTCCGGACATCACGATCAATAATCTGACCGATGACAACATCATCAGTGCCGCCGAAGCGCAGCAGGATATCGTGTTAAGCGGTAGCAGCACGGCGGAAGCGGGCCAGACGGTCACCGTCGCGCTGAACGGTAAAACCTACCAGACCACCGTTCAACATGACGGTAGCTGGCAACTGACAGTACCTGCTGCGGACGTCGGCGCACTGGTCGATGGCACCGTCACGGTAACGGCAACCGTGAGCGATGTGGCAGGTAACAGCAGCAGCACGGATCGCGTCGGGCTGGTGGATGCCACCGTACCGCAGGTGACCATTAACGATTTTGTCACCGATACCAATACCATAAACCAGCTTGCCCATACCCAGGCGCAGGTTCTCAGCGGCTCCGTGACCGGAGCGGCAGCGGGTGATTGGGTCACGGTGACCATCAATAACGTGGATTACACCACCGTGGTGGATGCGGCGGGCAACTGGAGCCTCGGCCTGCCTGCGTCTGTGGTACAGGGCCTGGCGGACGGAACCTGGACGATAACGGTCTCTGTGACCGATCAATCTGGCAACACCGGCAGCAGCACGCTGGAGGTGGTGGTTAATACCGTGACGCCGCAGATAGGTATTCACACCCTGGCGGCGGACGACGTGATTAACGCCACCGAAAAAGGCGAAAATCTGCTGCTTTCCGGGACCAGCAACCAGCCAGAAGGCACCCCGATCACCGTGGCCCTGAATGGCATTCACTACACCGCCATTACGGATGCCAGCGGTAACTGGCGTGTTACCGTACCGGCCTCCGCAGTAAGCGCGCTGGGCGAGGCGCACTACACGGTGACGGCGAGCGTCACGGACAGTGTGGGTAACAGCGCGTCGGCCACGCACGATGTGCTGGTAGACAGCTCGCTGCCGGTGGTCACGCTCAACACGCTGGCGGGCGATAACATCATCAACGCGGCGGAACTGGCGGCAGGCCAGACCCTGACGGGGAAAGTCGCCAACGCGGCGGCAGGCGACATTGTCACCCTTACCCTGGGCGGCAAGACGTATACCGTTGCGGTGCAGGACGATCTTACCTGGAGCCTGCCGTTAACCCAGAGCCAGTTAACCGCGCTCGGTAACGGTGAGCTGACGGTTACGGCCAGCGTGACGAATGCGCACGGAAACACCGGTTCTGCCGCGCTGGACTTCACCATCGACGCCCAGTTGCCTGGTCTGCGTATTGATACCGTGGCGGGCGACGATGTTATCAATATCATCGAGCACGGTCAGAATCTGATTGTTTCCGGTACCAGCACCGATCTGGCCGCGGGCAGCACCGTTACCGTGACCATTAACAACATTGAGTACGTCGCCACGGTCCTGGCCGACGGAACCTGGAAAGCGGCTGTGCCTGCGGCGGATGTCAGCCAGTGGGCGGACGGTCCTCTCAACATTACAGCCCGCGCACAGGATGCTTCCGCCAACCCGGTGAATATCGGGACCGTGGTGGATGTCGATCTCGCCCCGGTCGCGATAAGCGTTAACAGCGTGACCCCTGATAACGTGCTGAACGCGGCGGAGAAGGGACACGATCTGGCGCTCTCCGGCACCACGTCTGGGGTCGAAGCCGGTCAGACGGTGACGGTCACCTTTGGTGGCAAAAGCTACACCACCACCGTGGATGCGAATGGCAACTGGGCTTACACCGTTCCGGCTGCGGATGTAAGCGGCCTGAAAGAGGGCGATGCCCGCGTTCAGGTGAGCGTGAGCAACGTGAATGGCAACCCGGCGTCTTCGTCACACGAATTCAGCGTCGATACCACTGCGCCGACGGTCACCATCAATACGGTCAGTCACGACAACATGCTCAATGCGGCAGAGGCGGCACAGGATCTCACCCTGAGCGGCACCTCGACTGCCGAAGCGGGGCAGACGGTCACGGTGACCTTTAATGGCAATCAATACACCGCACAGGTACAGGCTGACGGCAGCTGGACGCTTGACGTGCCGGCAGCCGATCTGGCCGGTATCACCGACGGCACTGCCGTCGTTACGGCGACCGTGTCGGATAAAGCCGGTAACCCGGCCAGCACGGATGCGTCTGTGCTGGTGGACACTACCGTGCCGCAGATCACCTTCAACACCGTTGCCGGTGATGACATTCTGAATATTGCTGAACACGGTCAGGCGCTGAACGTTTCTGGCACAGTCACCGGGGCACAGGCAGGCGACGTGATCACCGTGACGCTGAACGGTAAAAATTACAGCGCAATGCTGGACGCGTCCGGCAACTGGAGTATGGGTATTCCGGCGGCTGACGCGGGCGCGCTGGGCAATGGCGACCATACGATGTCTGCGACCCTCACCGACAAAGCGGGCAACAGCACCACGCAGACGCATGAGATTGCGGTTTCCCTGACCGCTCCGGTTATCGCTATCAATACCGTTGCGGGCGATGATGTGATCAATGCCATCGAGAAAGGCGAAGATCTGCAACTCTCCGGCACCAGCAACCAGCCGGACGGCACCACGATCGTCGTGACCCTGAATGGCATTAACTACACGGCCACGACTGACACCAGCGGCAACTGGAGCGTGACGGTACCGGCAGCAAACGTCTCGGCGCTGGGCGAAGCGAACTACACCGTCACCGCGAGCGTGACCGATACCGCAGGCAACAGCGCGAGCACCAGCCATCAGGCACTTGTCGACAGTGCGCTACCGGTGGTGACCATTAACGCTGTCGCCATTGATGATGTCATCAATGCGGCGGAAGTGACTGCGGGACAGACCCTGAGCGGAAAAGTCAGCGGTGCCGCAAGTGGTGACACTGTCACGATTTCAATGGGGGGCAACACCTGGACCGCCACCGTTCAGGATGATCTGAGCTGGTCGGTCAATGTGCCGCCTGAAGTCTTAAAGGCCATTGGCAACGGCGATTTGACCGTGACGGCAAGCGTCACTAATGGTCACGGCAATACCGGCTCCGGCAGCCGCGACATCACCATTGATGCCAACCTGCCGGGTCTGCGGGTCGATACCGTGGCGGGCGACGATGTGATTAACAGCATCGAGCATGGCCAAAACCTGATTATTAGCGGCTCCAGTGATGGGCTGAAAACAGGTACTGCGTTGACGGTGACCGTCAATGGTAAAACCTATGCGGCGACGATTCTGGCCGACGGGACCTGGGCGGCAGCGATCCCGGCCACCGATGTCAGCGCGCTGAACGCAGGCAAGGTGACGGTAACCGTTGAGGGTCAGAGCACCGCAGGAAACCCGGTGACGATCGCGCATGACGTCACGGTCGATCTGGCCGCGGTGGCGATCAGCGTCAACGCGATTGCCACCGACGATGTGATCAACGCGGCGGAAAAAGGCACGGACCTGGTCCTGTCGGGTACCACCACCCAAGTCGAAGCCAACCAGACCGTGTATATCACCTTTGGCGGCAAGTCTTACACCGCGACCGTGGATGCCAGCGGTAACTGGACCGCTACCGTGCCTTCTGCTGATTTAGGCAGCCTGAAGGAGGGCGATGCCAGCGTGCAGGTTAGCGTCACCAACGTGAACGGCAACAGCGCGTCAGCGGGCCGTGAATACAGCGTGGATACGACCGCGCCGACGGTCACTATCGACATTGTCAGCGACAACAACGTCATTAATGCGTCTGAAGCGCAGCAGGATTTGGTGGTTAACGGCATCACGAATGCGGAAGCGGGTCAGACCGTGACCGTGACGCTGAACGGCAAGGATTACACCACCACCGTGCAGGCGGATGGCAGCTGGAGCCTGAGCGTACCGTCAACCGACCTGAGCGGCATTATCGACGGAAACTACACCATCACCGCGGCGGTATCCGACAAAGCGGGCAACCCGGCCTCGGTGGATCGTGACGTGCTGGTGGATACCACGGTGCCGCAGTTGACCATTCACACCGTTTCGGATGACGACGTCATCAACAGCGTTGAGCACGCGCAGGCGTTGATTGTCACCGGGTCTGTCACCGGCGCGGCAGCGGGTGATGTGGTCACCGTCACCATCAATAATAAATCTTACACCGCCACGCTGGATGCCGCGGGCAACTGGAGCGTGGGAGTGCCTGCGGTCGACGTCAATGCTCTGGCCGCCGGGGATCACACCATCACCGCGACCCTGACCGATAAAGCGGGCAACAGCAACAGTGCGACTCACGACGTGGCCGTCAACCTTACCGCTCCGGTGCTGACCATTGACACCGTTTCAGACGACGATGTCATCAATAGCACCGAGAAAACGCAGGATCTCACCCTCACCGGCACCGCGTCAGGTCTGGCGGCGGGCGCGATCGTCACCGTGATGCTGAACGGCAAAGCCTACAGCGCAACGGTGGATGATAACGGGCTGTGGACGGCTACCGTTCCGGCGGATCAGGTTGGCGCACTGGGTGAAGCGATCTACACCCTCACCGCGTCTGCTACCGATGCTGTTGGCAACAGTACCAGCGTGACTCACACCGTGAACGTGGAGTCTGTCCTGCCAGGTGTCACCATCAACACCGTGGCTGGCGACGATATTATCAATACCGCGGAGCTGGCGACCGGCCAGACTCTCAGCGGTACCGTGGTGAATGCCGAAGCGGGCAACACCGTCACCGTGACCCTCGGCGGTAACACCCTGACCGCCACGGTGCAGGATGACCTGACCTGGTCCGTCAACGTACCGCAGTCCATGTTAACCGCACTGGGTAACGGCGAACTGACCGTCACCGCCAGCGTGACTAACGGCGTGGGCAACAGCGGCACCGGCGAGCGCGATATCACCATCGACGCCAGCCTGCCGGGCCTGCGCGTGGATACCGTGGCGGGTGACGATGTGATCAACAGCATCGAGCATGGTCAGAACCTGATCGTGACCGGCACCAGCGAAGGACTGGCGGCAGGGACCGCTCTGACCGTAACGGTAAATAATAAAACCTATCCGGCCACCGTGCTGGCTGACGGCACCTGGAGTGCGGCTATTCCGGCGGCCGATGTTGGCGCGCTGGCGGCAGGCACGGTAGCGGTCACCGTTGAGGGGCAGAACAGCGCCGGTACGCCGGTGTCCATTACCCACAATGTGACGGTGGACCTTGCGGCGGTCGCCATCGGGATTGACGCCATTGCCACGGATGATGTGATTAACGCTGCTGAGAAGGGCGCGGACCTGGTGCTCTCTGGCACCACCTCCAACGTGGAGGAGAATCAGACCGTCAGCATCCTCTTCGGCGGTAAAACCTATACGGCGTCGGTGGATGCTGACGGCAAATGGACGGCGACGGTGCCGTCTGCTGACCTGGCCGGTCTGAAAGAGGGCGATGCCAGCGTGCAGGTGAGCGTCACCAACGTCAACGGCAACAGCGCGTCTGCGGGCCGCGAGTACAGCGTGGATACCACTGCGCCGTCCGTAACGATTAACACCCTGGCGGCTGACGACATCCTGAATGCGACCGAAGTGAAAGCTGACCTGACGGTGTCCGGTACCAGCACCGCCGAAGCGGGCCAGACGGTCACCGTAAGCCTGAACGGGAAGAACTACACCACTACCGTGGGCGCAGACGGCAACTGGACGCTGGACGTTCCGGCAGCCGACCT
This sequence comes from Enterobacter sp. R-25, assembly GCF_049913205.1. Lineage (NCBI taxonomy): Bacteria > Pseudomonadati > Pseudomonadota > Gammaproteobacteria > Enterobacterales > Enterobacteriaceae > Enterobacter > Enterobacter sp. R-25. The sequence continues at coordinate 2,237,425 of NZ_CP183982.1, forward strand.
GGCGGCGCTTACGGACGGCAGCGTGACCGTGACGGCCGCCGTCAGTGACAAGGCGGGTAACCCGGCCTCGGTGGCTCACAACCTGGCTGTTGACGTGACGGTGCCGGTCGTGACCATCAACACCGTGGCGGGCGACGACGTGATTAATGTGGCTGAGCATGCACAGGCGCAGATCGTCAGCGGCTCTGCCACCGGCGCGGCGGCGGGCGATAAAGTCACCGTGACCGTTGGCAGCCAGACCTACACCACCGTGCTGGACGCCGCGGGCAACTGGAGCGTGGGTGTTCCGGCGAACGTGATTTCCGCGCTGCAGGATGGCACCGTGACGGTCAGCGTCAGCGTCACCGATGCCGCGGGCAATACCGGATCCGGCACCCATAACGTGACCGTCGATACCGGGCTGCCTTCTGTGGGCTTCAGTACCCTGAGTGGCGACAACGTACTGAACGCGGTTGAGAAAGGTCAGGATCTGAGCGTCAGCGGTACCAGTGCCAACCTTGCGGAAGGTACCCTGGTCACCGTGACCCTGAACGGCAAACAATACACCGCAACAACCGCGGCGGACGGCGGCTGGAGCCTGACGGTACCGGCAGCGGATCTGGCCGCGCTGGGTGAGGCGAACTACACCCTGAGCGCAACCGCGACGAACACCGTGGGGAACAGCGTCAGCAATACGGCGAACCTGCAGGTCGACACCGCGCTGCCGACCGTCATCATCAACACCGTGGCCGGTGACAACGTCATCAATGCGGCGGAAGTGGCTGCCGGGCAAACCCTGAGCGGTACCGTTGCCCACGCCGAAGCGGGCAATACCGTCACCGTTACGATGGGCGGTAACAGCTGGACGGCGACGGTGCAGGATGACCTGACCTGGTCCGTCAACGTGCCTTCAGAGGTGCTGACGGCGCTGGGTAACGGCGGACTGAGCGTGACGGCCACCGTCACCAACGGGCACGGCAATACCGGTTCCGGCGAACGCGATATCACCATTGACGCCAGCCTGCCGGGCCTGCGTGTCGATACCGTGGCAGGCGACGATGTGATTAACAGCATCGAGCGTGGTCAGAACCTGATTGTCAGCGGCTCCAGCGATGGGCTGGCAGCGGGCACGGCACTGACCGTCACCGTGAACGGCAAAACCTATGCGGCGTCCGTACTGGCGGACGGGACCTGGAACGCAGCCGTGCCGGCCGCAGACGTCAGCGCGTGGCCGGAAGGCACCGTGAAAATTACCGTTACCGGCGATAGCCCGACGGGCAACCCGATGACCATCAGCCACGACGTGACGGTGGATCTGGCGACCGTGGCGATCAGCATTAACGCCATCGCTACCGATGACGTGATTAACGCGGCGGAAAAAGGGACCGATCTGGTGCTGTCAGGTGCGACCACCAACGTGGAAGCCGGACAGACCGTCACCCTCGCCATGGGCGGTAAAATCTATACCACCACTGTCGATGCCAGCGGTAACTGGACTTATACCGTACCGTCTGCTGACCTGGCCGGTCTGAAAGAGGGCGATGCCAGCGTGCAGGTGAGCGTTACCAACGTCAACGGCAACAGCGCGTCTGCGGGCCGCGAGTACAGCGTGGACACCACCGCGCCGTCCGTAACGATTAACACCCTGGCGGCTGACGACATCCTGAATGCGACCGAAGCGAAAGCTGACCTGACGGTGTCCGGTACCAGCACCGCCGAAGCGGGCCAGACGGTCACCGTGAGCCTGAACGGGAAGAACTACACCACCACCGTGGGGGCAGACGGCAACTGGACGCTGGACGTTCCGGCAGCCGACCTGGCGGCGCTCACGGACGGCAGCGTGACCGTGACGGCCGCCGTCAGTGACAAGGCGGGTAACCCGGTCTCGGTGGATCATAACCTGGCTGTTGACGTGACGGTGCCGGTCGTGACCATCAACACCGTGGCGGGCGACGACGTGATTAACGTGGCTGAGCATGCGCAGGCGCAGATCGTCAGCGGCTCTGCCACCGGCGCGGCGGCGGGCGATAAAGTCACCGTGACCCTTGGCAGCCAGACCTACACCACCGTGCTGGACGCCGCGGGCAACTGGAGCGTGGGCGTTCCGGCGAACGTGATTTCCGCGCTGCAGGATGGCACCGTGACGGTCAGCGTCAGCGTCACCGATGCCGCGGGCAATACCGGATCCGGCACCCATAACGTGGCCGTCGATACCGGGCTGCCTTCCGTGGGCTTCAGTACCCTGAGCGGCGACAATGTGCTGAACGCGGTGGAGAAAGGTCAGGATCTGAGCGTCAGCGGTACCAGCGCCAACCTTGCGGAAGGTACCCTGGTCACCGTGACCCTGAACGGCAAACAATACACCGCAACAACCGCGGCGGACGGCGGCTGGAGCCTGACGGTACCGGCAGCGGATCTGGCCGCGCTGGGTGAGGCGAACTACACCCTGAGCGCAACCGCGACGAACACCGTGGGTAACAGCGTCAGCAATACGGCGAACCTGCAGGTCGACACCGCGCTGCCGACCGTCATCATCAACACCGTGGCCGGTGACAACGTCATCAATGCAGCGGAAGTGGCGGCAGGCCAGACGATCGGCGGGAAAGTGGTGAACGCCGAAGCGGGTAATACCGTGACGGTCTCTGTCGGTGGCAATACCTACACCACAACGGTACAGAGCGATCTGAGCTGGTCTGTAGACGTCCCGCAGTCCGTGCTGACCGCGCTGGGTAATGGCGACCTGACCGTCACCGCAACGGTTACCAACGGACACGGCAATACCGGTTCCGGCGAGCGTGATATCTCCATCGATGCCAGCCTGCCGGGCCTGCGTGTCGATACCGTGGCAGGCGACGATGTGATCAACAGCATTGAGCAGGGTCAGAACCTGATTGTCAGCGGCTCCAGCGATGGGCTGGCAGCGGGGACCATGCTTACGGTAACGGTGAACGGCAAAACCTATGCGGCGTCCGTACTGGCGGACGGGACCTGGAACGCGGCTATTCCGGCGGCGGATGTAAGCGCGCTGCCGGCAGGAACGGTAACCGTTACCGTTGCAGGCCAAAGCACCACGGGCAATCCGGTGACCATCAGCCATGACGTCACTGTTGATCTGGCGACCGTCGCCATCAGCATTGATACCATTGCCGTTGACGATGTGATTAACGCGGCGGAGAAAGGGGCAGATCTGCTGCTTTCCGGCACCACCAGCAACGTGGAAGCCAACCAGACCGTCAGCATCACCTTTGGCGGCAAGCACTACACGGCCACCGTTGATGCCAGCGGTAACTGGACGGCGACGGTACCGTCTGCTGACCTGGCCGGTCTGAAAGACGGCGATGCCAGCGTACAGGTGAGCGTCACCAACGTGAACGGCAACAGCGCCTCAGCAGGGCGCGAATACAGCGTCGATGCGACCGCGCCTGCCATGACGATTGATACGGTTGCCGGCGACAACGTGATCAACGCCAGCGAAGCGTCTGCAGGTGTGGCCATCACCGGCACCACCACGGCAGAAGCGGGTCAGACGGTCACCGTAACGCTCGGCAATAAGCAGTACACTGCGCAGGTTCAGGCAGGCGGCACGTGGAGTGTGAATGTGCCCGGGGCCGACCTGACCGCGATGGCCGACAACGGCTACACCGTACAGGTTAGCGTGAGCGATGCGGCCGGTAACCCAGGCAGCGCGGATAAAGCCATTACCCTTGACACCACGCCACCGGTTATCAGCTTTAACGCGGTCGCCGTTGATGATGTGATCAACAGCGTGGAGCATGCGCAGGCGCAGATCGTCAGCGGTAGTGCAACCGGTGCAAACGTCGGCGACAGGCTGGTGATTACCGTCGGGTCTCATCAGTACACGACAACGGTAGATGCGAGCGGCAACTGGAGTGTGGGCGTACCGGCCAGCGTCATTTCCTCGCTGGCTGACGGCACCGCGACCCTCAGCGCAACCATTACCGACAGTGCGGGCAACAGCAGCACGAAGACCCATGATGTGGTGGTCAACACGGCCTCGGTGGCGCTGACCGTGAATACCATTGCCGGCGACGACGTGATCAACGCGGCAGAAGCAGGCACCTCGCTGGTGATTAACGGCTCGAGCGCGCAGTTTGCCAGCGGGACGCAGGTCACGGTAACCCTGAACGGTAAAAGCTACACCGCCACCATTCAGAGCGACGGCTCCTGGACGACTACCGTGCCGGCTGCTGATGTGGGCGCACTGACCGATGGCGGACATTATCCTGTCTCCGTTGCTGCCCAGGACAGCGCGGGCAACAGCGCGTCGGCAACGCACAGCATCAGCGTGGATACCACCGCGCCGGTGATCGGTGTGAATACGCTCTCTGGCGACGACGTGTTAAATGCAGCAGAAGCACAGCAGCCGCTGACCGTGCATGGTTCTACCAGCGCGGAAGCCGGGCAGACCGTTACCGTAACGCTGGGGGGTAAAACCTACAGCGCAACGGTGGCGAACGATGGTACGTGGACGCTGGATGTGCCAGCCGCCGACCTGGCGGCCCTGAATGAAGGGGCGCTGACGCTGACCGCTTCAGTCAACGATAAAGCGGGTAACAGCGGACAGACCACTCACACCCTGACGGTGGATACCGTGGCGCCAACCGTAACCATCGGCACTGTGGCGGATGACGATATTATCAATAACGCTGAGCAGCTGGCAGGCCAGACCATCAGCGGCACCACCACGGCGGAGCAGGGCCAGACGGTGACGGTTTCCTTCAACGATCACAACTATCAGGCGACCGTGGGGGCGGACGGCTCGTGGTCGGTCTTTGTGCCGGGGCATGATTTCCTCGGCCTGAGCGACGGAAATTACACCCTAACGGCGACGGTGAACGATAAGGCCGGTAACCCGGGCAGCGCGACGCACGACGTGACGCTGAACGGTGATGTCCCGACCATAACTATCCACTCCTTTGCGCAGGACGATATCGTCAGCGCCGCTGAACATGGTATCCCTCTGGTGGTCGGTGGTACCACCGACGCGCCTGCGGGCCAGACGGTGACCATCACCCTGAACGGCAAAACCTACACCACAACCGTGCAGGCTGACGGTAGCTGGAACTACACCGTAGGCAGTGCAGACGTGACCGCGCTGGCAGATGGAGGATCGTATGTGATCCATGCCCAGGTGAGTAACACCATCGGTAACACTGCCAGCGACGATCACACCGTGACCGTGGATCTGACCGCGCCGTCAATGGGGATCAGTATCGACGCCCTGCAAAACGATACCGGGCTGAGCGCGAGTGATTTCATCACCAACGACAGCCAGATTATTGTTAACGGTTCATTGACCGCGCAGCTCGGCAATAACGAGAAAGCGCAGATCAGCGTGGACGGCGGGGCGAGCTGGATTGACCTGGCCGTCACGGGCACCACCTGGCGCTACACCGATGGCCGCACCCTGACGGACGGTACGTATCAGTACCAGGTCCGCGTGATTGATAACGCGGGTAACGTAGGGGCAACGGACAGCCAGAACGTGGTGGTGGATCTCACCGCGCCTGCGGCGACGACCATTACGGTCGATTCCGTCAGTCAGGATACCGGTTTGTCTGGCAGCGACTTTATCACCAGCGATAACCAGATCAGCCTGAAAGGGACGCTCGGTGCGGCGCTGGGGAGTGGCGATCACGCGCAGATCAGCCTCGATGGCGGTGTAACCTGGACGGATGTCAGCGTCAGCGGACTGAGCTGGACCTGGGTTGATACCCGCACGCTGGCGGACGGCGATTATAACTATCAGCTTCGCGTGATTGACGATGCGGGCAATATCAGCGCCACCACCAGCCAGGTGGTCACCATTGATACCGTGGCACCCGATGCCAGTAAAACCATCGCCATTGACAGCATCAGCGATGACACTGGCCTGAGCAGCAGCGACTTTATCACCCATGATACCTCGCTAACGCTGCATGGCTCGCTCGGCGCGACGCTGGCTGACGGCGAATATGCGCAAATCAGCATCGACGGTGGCGTGACCTGGCAGAACGTGATTGTCACCGGTAACAGCTGGTACTACGTGGACGGCCGCACGCTGGGTAATGCCACCTATGACTATTATGTGCGCGTGGTGGATGCCGCAGGTAACGTGGGATCCAGTGCCCATCAGCAGGTGACTGTCGATACGGTCGCCCCGGATGCGGCGATTACGGTGACCGTGGATAACATCACCGTGGATACCGGCTTCGACCACAACGACTTCCTGACCAGTTCAACGTCATACACCCTGAACGGGACGCTGGGGGCGCAACCCGGTGCGGGCGAGTATGTTCAGGTCAGTATGGATGGCGGCACCACCTGGGTTAACGCGACGGTGAATGGCACACAGTGGAGCTATAACGACACGCGTACCCTGGCCGACGGTAGCTACAACTATCAGGTGCGGGTGGTCGATCTGGCCGGTAACGTCGGGGCAACCACGTCGCAGACGGTCACGGTTGATACCCACGCGCCTCAGTACGGCATCACCATTGACAGCATCAGTGAAGATACCGGGCAGTCCGGCACTGATTTCATCACCATGGACACCACGCTTACGCTCAACGGCTCGCTTGGCAGCGCGCTGGCCAATGATGAACGCGTGCAGATTAGCCTGGACGGCGGGAATACCTGGACAGATGCAACGGTAACCAACCAGCGCTGGAGCTACACCGATACCCGCGATCTGGCTGACGGTGATTACACCTATCAGGTGCGGATTATCGACCAGGCGGGCAACGTGGGCTCAACCTCATCGCAGGTGGTGACGGTGGATACCACGCCGCCAACCACCGTGGGAACCGTGATGAGCTATACCGATGACGAAGGTGAGCGTCTGGGCTCCTTTGGCAGCGCGATGGCGACGGATGACAGCTCGCCGCTGATCAACGGAACGCTGAACCGCGCACCGGATGACGGTGAGATTGTGCAGCTTTATCGTGACGGGATCCTGCTGGGCCAGGTCACGATGAACGGTAGCGCAAGCTGGTCCTTCCAGGATAACGGCCTGAGCGATGGCAATCATACGTATATCCTGCGGGTAACCGATAAAGCCGGTAACTATACGGAATCGGACGGGTTTGTACTGAACGTCGATACCAGTATCCCGACCACCACGGCGGCAATTACCGCGCAGACAACATCGGATACCACGCCGATTGTCAGCGGAACGGTCTCCGCGGATCTGGTGAACGGCGAGTACCTGGTGGTGAATGTGAACGGTAAAACCTACACCTCGCAGACGGGCGGCGCGGTGGTGGTCGACCCGGATCACAACACCTGGTATCTGCAGATCCCGGACAGCGATGCACTGAGCGTTGCCAGCTATAACGTAACGGCACAGGTGAAGAGCAGCGCGGGTAACGGCAATACCACCGGGACGGCGAGCGGCAGCCTGGTGATTGACACCACCACGGTGAATACCAGTTGGGCCACCACGGCGGGTAACAGCGAAAACTCGACCATGACCGTCGGCATGAACAGCAGCGGCCTGTGGAATATCATTGCTAACGGACAGTCCTATTCCAGCAGTGATGATTCAACCTACGCGGCGAACGCGCTGACCAATACGCGTGGCTTCCCTGCCGTAAGCCAGACCGCCGCCGATTTTGACCGTAACGGCACGCAGGACATCTTTGCGACTGAAACCACCTACGGCGGGTCTACACAGGTGATGTGGACCTACGATGGCAGCACTTACAACGCCAGCCAACTGGGTATGGGAACCACTATCTGGTACGGCGGTGTCATTGCCTACGATAAAACCGGTGACGGGTATCTGGACCTTGCGTATGGCGATGCCGGTGCGGACTCCATTACCTACCTTATTAACAACAAAGGGGTGCTCACGCCGGATGGGAACTATGGCGGCGCCGGGTTCTGGGGACAATTCACCACCATGCGTGAAATCTCCGGCGTCGACCTGAATAACGACGGCACCGTGGATGTGGTTCAGCACACCAACCGCAGCGGCGCGTACTCGCTTACCGTGATTAACAACAACGGTAACGGGACGTTATCCCTCGGTCAGAACCTGACTAACGTGTTTGTTGCAAACGTGGCGAATACCACCACAGCGGCGTCGATGACGTGGGCGGATTTCAACGGCGATGGCTACATGGATCTGTACCTGGGCAGCAGCTACAACAACAACGGCGGGGTGATCTACTACAACGACGGTACCGGGAAACTCTCCACCACCAAGAGCGCGGTTGAGGCCTCTAACGCGTCTGCAGGGTATCTGTCGGTGGCGGTGGACTGGAACGCAGACGGCCAGATGGACGTCATCAAGCTCAGTACCTACAGCGGATCGCAGACCGCAACCCTGTTTACCAACAACGGTTACGGTTCAAGCTGGACAGCAAGTCAGCTGGCTTCCGGACTGGCGAACGTCACCGGTGTGGCCGCCGTGGATTACAACTGGGACGGCGCGCAGGATCTGCTGGTGTCGCAGCAGAACGGCAAGGTGGTGCTGGTGCAAAACAGCAAAACCGTTGCCGACGGCACGGCGATGCATCTGCACATTGTCGACAGTGAGGGTATCAACGCCTACTACGGTAATACGGTCAATCTGTATAACGCGGCGGGCGTACTGGTGGCCTCGCAGATCATCAACGCCCAGTCCGGTATCGGTTCGAACGATACCTCTGCACTGGTGAGTTTCTACGGTCTGGATCCGAATGAAACTTACTCGGCCGAGATCCTGAAAATCACCAATGGCGTGTCGGATAACGTCACCTGGAGCGGTCTGGAAGCCGGCAACGGTAAAGAGGGCTACGTCCTCACTGCCGAAGCAGCAACCGGGGGGCACAGCGGGACGCTTACCGGTACCGGGTATAACGACACCTTTATCGCCGAGGACGGCACGTATACCTATAACGGTTCCGGCGGCTGGACGACCCACTCGGATCACGACACCTGGAGTAACACCGGGGGGATGGACGTGGTGGACTACCGCAATGCGACGTCCGGCGTGACCGTCGACCTGCGTCTTTCTACCGCGCAGGACACCGGGTTTGGTACCTCACGCCTGCTGAACATTGAGGGCATTAACGGCTCGGACTTTGACGATGTCATTACCGGCAACAGCGGTAACAACCAGTTCGAAGGCCGTGGCGGTAACGACACGTTCAATATTGGCAGCGGCGGTCACGATACGCTGCTCTACACGTTGATCAACGCCTCCAATGCCACAGGCGGTAACGGCAGTGATGTGGTGAACGGCTTTACGGTAGGCACCTGGGAAGGCACGGCGGATACGGACCGTATTGACCTGCGCGACCTGCTTTCAGGCAGCGGCTACACCGGTACGGGCTCAGCGAGCTACGTGAACGGGGTCGCCACGCTGGACGGCAGTGCGGGGAATATCACCGATTACATCCGCGTGGTGCAAAACGGCAGCAATACCGAAATCCAGGTTGACCTGGACGGTAGCGGCGGCCAGTTCTCACCCACAACGCTGGTCACGCTGAACGGCGTGCAGACCGATCTGGCTACGCTGCTGGCAAATCATCAACTGTTAATTGCGTAAAACTATGCCGCGAGGAGCGATCCTCGCGGCCTTTTGCGTGGCTACAACGAAGAGCGATAAAAGATTTCACAACATTATGAAGACACATCCACAGTACGAACCCTGGTTGCAGGGCATGCTCATCATCGCGAAGCACTATCGGCTGGACTTCTCGGCAGAGCATGTTCGGGTCACGATTAACCATGAAAGCCAGTCTCCACGCCAGCTGGTGCTGGAAGAGATGGCACGCCAGCTTGGGTTAGGGATGCGTATGGTGGCGGCCGACGCGGTCTCCCTCGACCCGTGGCGTTTACCTCTGCTTGCGGAATTTACCGGCGGGCAAATCGCGGTCATTAACCGCATGGACAGCGAGGGCAACGTGAGCCTGCAGTTCAGCGGTGACGGCGGCCTGGAGACGACGCTGACGCGTGAGGCGCTGTGCTCACGGTTGACAGGACTGCTGGTGCTGCGCCCGCTCGAGTCCACGCCGGATGCCCGGGTAGATGATTACATCAAACCGTATGAGAAAAACTGGTTCTGGCAGCTGGCCCTGAAGGACTGGCGACGCTACAGCGATATTATGCTGGTGGCGCTGGTCGCTAACGTCCTGGCCCTTTCCGGCATGGTCTTTTCCATGCAGGTGTATGACAGGGTGGTGCCCTCGCAATCGGAAGCCACGCTGTGGGTCCTGTTTGGCGGCGTGATGATCGCCATTGTTTTCGAATTCATCATGCGCATGCTGCGCGTGCACATTTCGGATGTGGTGGGTAAGCGCGCCGACTTGCGTATTTCTGAACGCGTTTTTGCACACGCGCTGCGAATTAAAAACGGGGCCCGCTCTAAGTCAACCGGGTCGTTCATTGCCCAGATCCGCGAGCTGGAGTCGGTACGTGAACTGATCACGTCCACCACCATTGCGGCCATCTCCGATCTGCCGTTCTTCCTGCTGTTTGTGTTCATTTTGTGGATGATTGGCGGACCGCTGGTACTGGTTGTCCTGCTTGCCGTGCCGCTGCTGCTTATCCCGGGCCTGCTGGTCCAGCGCCCGCTGGGCAAACTGTCCAGCGAAGGGATGCGCGAGTCTGCCATTCGTAACGCCACGCTGGTGGAAGCGGTTCAGGGCATTGAAGACATCAAGCTGATGCGCGCTGAACAGCGCTTCCAGAATCAGTGGAATAACACCAATGATGTTGCCGCTAACGTCGGCATGAAGCAGCGCTGGCTGACCGGGCTGTTGCTGACCTGGACGCAGGAGGTGCAGTCGATTGTGTATGCCGTGGTGCTGCTGGTGGGGTGCTACCTGGTTATCAGCGGGGACATGACCACCGGTGCGCTGGTGGGGACCTCTATTCTCGCGTCGCGGACCATCGCGCCGCTGTCGCAAATTTCAGGCGTGCTCTCCCGCTGGCAGTCGGCGAAAGTGGCGCGTAAAGGACTCGACGATCTGATGCAGCGCCCGATTGACGATCCTCAGCAGGGCAAGAAGGTGCATAAAGCCCATCTGCGGGGGGATTATGCACTGGAAGAGGTGGGGTTCTGGTACGACGATGAAGAAAAACTCACCGTTCTGAACATCAGCAAACTGCAGATTCGCGCCGGTGAGCGGGTGGCGGTGCTCGGACGCAATGGCTCCGGCAAAAGCACGCTGCTGCAGCTGCTGGCAGGGATGCAGGAGCCTCAGCAGGGCAGCATTCTGCTGGATAATATCGCGTTGAACCATCTGGACCCGGCTGACGTGCGCCGCGACATGCAGCTGCTGAGCCAGCAGGCGCGGCTATTCTTTGGCTCCGTGCGGGACAACATTCTGATGGGCAACCCGCTGGCCACCGACGATGAGATCCATCAGGCGCTGGTGAACAGTGGTGCGCTGGAGTTTGTCCGCAAACAGAAAATGGGGCTCAACTACATTATCAACGAAGGCGGTGCGGGCCTGTCCGGCGGGCAGCGTCAGGCGTTATTACTGGCTCGCGCCCTGATCACCTCTCCGAACATTTTGTTACTGGATGAACCTACCGCCTGGCTTGACGAGATGAGTGAGAAGCAATTTATCCAGCACCTTAAACCGTGGTTGGGCAAGCGCCGGACGCTGGTGGTCGCGACCCATCGTCTGCCTATTCTGGAACTGGTTGACCGTATCATCGTGCTGGAAAACGGCAAGGTGATCATGGATGGCCCGCGCGACGCCATCCTTCGTCAGCACGGTATGGCGCCGCAAAAAGCCTCACAGCGTACCGTGACCATGAAACCGACACCAGTAGCAGAGGAGGGCGTAGCATGACTGATTTCTCTCGCGTCAACAGCCGCCTGAAGGAGCCACGCTTGCCGCGGTCAACCTGGGTCGCCTGGTCGCTGTTCGCCCTGCTGGCGGTATTTATCACCTGGGCAAGCCTGTTCAGCCTTGATGAGGTCACCACCGGTAGCGGCAAGGTGATCCCCTCTTCGCACGAGCAGGTGATCCAGTCCCTTGAAGGGGGCATTATTCACAGTTTGCTGGTGCGTGAAGGCGACATCGTTGAGCGTGGTCAGCAGCTGGCACAGCTTGACCGGACGAAAACCGAATCAAGCGTGCTGGAGAGTGAATCGCGCCTGAATGCCGCGCTGGCAACCGCCTCGCGTCTGAAGGCCGAAGTGAACGACACGGCACTGGCTTTTCCGGCAGAGCTGGATGATGACGTTGAGCTGGTCAAACAGGAAACGGCGCTGTATCAGTCTCGTCGCGAAAGTCTTGAGAAAGGGCTGGCGGGTTTACGGCAGGGGGCCGAGCTGGTGCAGCGAGAGCTGTCGCTGACCCGTCCGCTGGTGACGCAGGGGGCAGCCAGTAAGGTGGAGGTGTTACGTCTTGAGCGTCAAAAAAATGAGCTTGAGAACAAAATCACCGAGATGAAAAACCAGTATTACGTTCGCGCCCGTGAAGAGCTGGCGAAAGCGAACGCGGAGATTGAAGCGCAACGTTCGGTGATGAAAGGGCGTGAAGATTCGTTGACCAGACTGACCTTCAATGCGCCGGTGCGCGGGATCGTTAAGGATATCGACGTGACAACCGTGGGAGGGGTGATTCCGCCAAACGGCAAGCTGATGAGCCTGGTTCCGCTTGATGACCAGATGGTGATTGAAGCGAAAATCTCGCCGCGCGATGTCGCCTTTATTCATCCGGGACAAAAAGCGCTGGTGAAAGTGACCGCCTATGACTACTCCATTTACGGTGGGCTGGAGGGCGAGGTGACCATGATTTCGCCGGATACGCTTCAGGATGAGGTGAAAAGGGATGTGTATTACTATCGGGTCTATATACGCACTGACAGTAACCATCTGACCAATAAACAAGGCAAAGCCTTCCCGGTGTTTCCTGGGATGATTGCGACCGTTGATATTAAAACAGGCAGCAAAACGATTCTGGATTATCTGTTGAAACCGCTTAATAAGGCGAAAGAGGCACTGCGGGAACGGTAAACAAAGGGCGTTCGGGAAACCGAACGCCAGAAACATTATACCGTCGACGTTACGTTAACAACGTGGCGTCGTTCTTTAGGAACGACGTTGATATAGTGAGTCACATAGGCGAAGTATAATCCGGCATAGTTTTCGACCAGTTCTATAAACGCCGGGTAAATCGACATCTGGCCATCACCCTGATCTTTAAGATAACCCGCCTCTTGTGCCGATTTGATAATACGGTTGACGTGGATCCGTGAAACAAAAAATTCTTTAGCCAGTAAGTTGGCTGAATAAGGTATGACTGCGCCATGTGCGGTTTTATTTTTTATGGCCTGCAGGTAAAGATATAACATTATCATCCGCCCTCCGTCTTTATCAATAAACAATCCCACTTCAGGCAAAACCTTCCTGAACGTTAATCCCCTGAAAAGGTATTCCGCTGCGCGACGGAAAAAGTTATTTCGCAGGATGTCGTTATCCAGCAGATTAACGTTGATATTAAACTTTGGGAAAAGAATACTTACCGGCAAAAATGCGCCGGACATGTAGCGTTTAAGTTCATTAAGTCCCTTTTCAGTCGGTGCGATTCTCGTTTTGCGTCTGTCTTCACTGCAGCGCCAGGTCTTGATGCGCCCGGTGGTTCTGAGCAAGGTGATGATCGCAATCACACTGTTGGGGCTGGCTATTTTATAACGGGAACATAATTCTTTAATTTCTGATACTGACTCAGCCTGATTTCCAAAGATAAAACAACACATGGAAAGAATAATGTTGAACCGTGATTCCTGAAGCATCGTTTTGTAGAACAAAGGTTGTTTTTTGTAGATGGCGTCATTAATGGTGTAGTGCTCTGTTATTGCCTCACTGAATCGCGGATTGTTTTTAATGACATCCCTTCGATGTAGCAAGGCCCTGGATGAGATATGATTATCCATAGCGTTTGTCTCTTATATGAATGAGCCGATAGATGAAGTATCCAGTCTTCTTTCGGATTTTTCATTATACCTTGAGATTGACATATTTACCGTTATTATTTGATGCGAATTTTATATTTATACTGCATATGGATACAGGCGGTGATTAACACAAAGATGTTCTCGTTAGTCACGTTGATAACGGTTTCTTAACCTGATGGTGTACTGTAAAATTATTATCAACAACAGGGTTTTTTATATTTTGTTACATTCACAAATGGGATATGTGTTTTTGTGCCCAGGAGCAGGTTATGACCCAAAATATTTCTTTCAGAAATGCTGCTTTTTATGAGCAAAAATTTGTCATCTCAACCTGCCATTTCACATTTCAGGGGTACAGTCTGTTACTCAAACAGTACGGTATAGACGCTTCGCACGTTCGTTTTGAGGGGGATGAACCTTCCCGGCAGGATCTGGAAAATATCCTTAGCAGTCAAAACGCTCAAATCTCGGTGTTTCTCGGCAAAGGTGTGGTCTCTCTGCTGGAGAGCCTGAAGCGACTCGCTTGCGTGCTAAATAAACTTCCTGTTATTCGAAAGGTAACCCTGTACGGGGAAATGCCGGATGGCTGGTTGTATCGAACGCTGGGGAATCTTTTAAATAATACTTTCCAGCTTTCATTGATTCGTATAGCCAGCGTGTCTGATGTTATGACCTGTTTTCGTATGCATAATGACGTATTTAAGGATAACTCACGTTCATTGCGTGACCAATACTGGGGGGTGTCTTATCAGGAAAACGTAAAAGGTTTAACCGAAAGAGAGGTAAGCGTTTTATTAAATTTTTATCGCGGAATGTCAGTAAAAGAGCAGTGTGAAAAAATGGGGCTGTCTAATAAAACGGTTTATACCCATCGTAAGGAAGGGGTGAAAAAATTACACCAGATCCGACGTTGGCTGAAAGATCCGCATGCCTTAAGAATGGAAGGAAGCACGGAACGGTTAACGCAAAAAGAAAGTCTCTCTGCCAAAGAGACGGCGGTTTATAATGCATTGCTAAAAAGAGAGATATTCCCTGCATATCAGATCATAACCGATCGTTATAAGAAAGGGGTGGGGTTTGAGATACTTATTCGCTGGAATAATAATGGTAAAATTATCAAGCCAGTTAATTTTCTTACTGATATTTCAAGCCAGGAAATATGGCTAAAAATTACTGCGCTAGTGATTCATGCTGCGGTGTCGGGGATTAATAAATATAACGGTAAATATTATTTTTCCGTCAATATCCCCCCGCGACTTGCCTCGGGTAATGCACTTCCCGACATGGCCAAAAAGGCTGTGGCGATGCTGCTCAATCCGCAGTGGGCCGACAAACTGGTCTTTGAATTTGCGGAAGATATTGATGTGACCAAGGATAGGACGATCCCAGAAACCATGCGGCGTTTACGCAATACCGGGTGCCGGTTGTTTCTCGATGACTGCTTTTCCAACCATCAAACCATGTTCCCGGTAAGGCAGGTGCATTTTGATGGATTAAAGCTTGACCGGGATATCGTCGAGCATTTTGTGGCGAATGACAACGATTATAATCTTATTAAAGCGATACAGATATACAGCGATATGACCGGCACGGATTGTATTGCTGAAGGGGTGGATAGCGAAGAGAAGTTTGAGAAGTTAGTCGCCCTTGGGGTTAAAAGTTTTCAGGGCTATTATCTGTCGCGGGCGGTGAAAGAAGACGAATTAGATCGCATGGTCAGACAGTTTAGCTAAAGCGAAAAAAATAAAGCCCCGAAGGGCCTTTATTTATTTTCGACCCAGTAACAGGCCGAGAACAATACCTACCGCCCCCGCAGCAATTAAACCCGTCAGGGGATTGTTTCTCACCGCTTCAGTGACATCGGAAACGGCGTCGCTGGCCTGTGCGGCATATTTTTTGGCTGCACCTTTAACCTGATGCTTAGGGGAGTCAACGAAATCGCCAAACTGCTGCTGGGCTGAGCCTGCCAGTTCATCGAGTTTATTTTTCGCTTTGTCTTCTGCAAACTGTGTATTTTTATCAGTATTGAAATCAGTCATTTTTGCCTCCTTGTGTTGATAGTATAAGGATAGCCTCTCTTTTGCGTTTTAAGGGAAGCAGGGCGTAATTTGGCACAAAATCCTCCTGTTTTCGGATATATCTCTATGCTACACACCCTTTATTTCTCATTCTTATCCTGACCGTAATACAGTTTTCCAATCCGGATAAGCGGGCGGCCCTGAGACTTGCGGTGCAGGTTACTGTCCCTGAGCGAATACACGCACCCGCAATATTCCTGCTGGTAAAACTGTTCTCGCTTGCTTATCTCAATCATGCGCGAGGAACCGCCCTGTTTGCGCCAGTTGTAGTCCCAGTAGACCATCCCCGGATAGCGCGCTGCCGCACGCTGGCCGCAGTCATTTATCTGCTGCATATTCTTCCAGCGGGAGATCCCTAATGAACTACTGATGACGCGAAAACCATTTTCTGCCGCATACAACGCTGTGCGTTCGAAACGCATATCGAAGCACATGGTGCAGCGGATGCCGCGCTCGGGTTCCCATTCCATGCCCTTAGCGCGTTCAAACCAGTTATCGGTGTCGTAATCGGCATCGACAAACGGCACGCCGTGTTTTTCCGCAAAGCGAATATTCTCCTCCTTACGGATGAGGTATTCCTTTTGTGGATGAATATTGGGGTTATAGAAAAATATGGTGTAATCAATTCCCGACGCCTGGATGGCCTCCATCACTTCTCCCGAGCAGGGGGCGCAACAGGAGTGCAGCAGCAGTTTGTCGGCACCGTCTGGCAGGGTAAGTTGAGGGCGGATAAAGGGGGTTGTACTCATCGTATCAACTCTATGTGAATGAAATTTATTGAATTGTAGTCCCGTAATCGAAGAAAGTGAACGTTCAGGGCAAACCCCAACCTTTGGTTCAGCAACTCTGCATGTTCCTCATCAAACATTTTTATGCCGTATAGATACCTGGTATACCCCGACCTGGCTTGTGATGAAAGAGCGGTCAGTGCCCAACATGTCTAAGTGTGTCATGACTGGTGAGGTGTACGTCGGCGGATAGCATCTTCTTTTTGACCCCTATGTCAGAGACATACCCAAACGCGCATAAGCACGCAGGCTCTGGTTGCCTGAAGGAATGGTTCGAACTGAGTATTAGATGGCAGAAGGTTTTATCGCAGGGTGTTTGGCGATGCTGGATTTAACTTGAGATGGATAATTAACTCTGAAAGGGCCTGAAAAGGGCCCTACTTTTTAACATCAAGATAATGGGAAGCCTGCGTCGATATCATTGTGAGAAACTGCTTTGCGGTAATACCCCATAAAGATGGGTCAAAATCGAACCTATACAAGTTAAGAAATTCCAGTTCCACATCATCATTTTTGTTGATGAAATTATGGCAATCCTCAATCAGTCCCTTTGCATATTCAGGTCCTTCGGATTTCAAATACTCTTCCATCACCTCTTCGATCGTCTCGCCGAACAGGTCGTAATCCTGGTTAAAGTAAGCACCCATTAGATGATCTAAAAATTTATTAATCATGATTTATCTCAGTACCGGGAATGCAGTCAGTACGTAGTACGGCTTGTTGTTATACAACTGGCACTCAAGAACGACACGCATTTTATATGACTTGATTATGGGGCCAGTCGCAGACTCTATGCCGAAGCCAACTTCTTTGCCTGCAAAAAAATCGAGGTTCAATTTTGAGCCAGTTCTCGCAGTTTTGGCCCAGTTATTTATATAAGAGGAATTGAATTTCAGTGCCTGGGAAATGGCATCTTCAGCTATGCGTCTGTTATAAAAAGTGCTGCTTCCAGATAGCGTGGGTCTGTTAGCCATACGTGTTCTGAGATCTGCTTCACTTAAACCTACATGGCGAGAGAGTGTATGCCCACCGGGTTTATATCCAGATGCAGATTCATGCTCAATAAGCCTAATTCTTCCGACGCGCACTGATGCGACACGGACAGCTCCGAGAGCAAGGCCAAAAGCTACGGGCACGGCAATATCGACGGTCAGACCTATATTAATTGCGGTCTTTTCATCAGCACCAAGACGGCGAGCTGTATCAACAGCTAACTGGTATGCTGCTGTTCGGGTATCTCGACCAGAAATAGTCTGGTCAATAGCTGCATTGAGGCTATCGAGCCCATGCGCGCCAACAACAATGCAGGCTGCTTTAGTCAGCGTAGTTGGGTCTGGTGCTGCGCACAAAATTGTCGCGCCGGCCAGTTCAACAGTACTCATTGCCACACCGAGTCCGCCCAACAACCGATTCTGCAGTGTCTCTGCTTCAGTTACTGTTTTATCAGACAACACTGCAGCCATCTGAACCGGTGACATAACTACCTGTAATCCTTCACTCATACCCATACTCCGATGAAGATATTCCTCGATAATAAGAAAAATTAGTGCGTTACGCAAAAAGTGTTCTAGTGTGCAAAGCGTAGTCTCTTCAACACACCGATTGATTATAGATACACTGCCTTGGGGGGTATTCTAAGGCTCCCATCAAGTCACCTCGTATTCCCCTGATCCTGCGACGACTCGCAGCAATCATGCATTGACCGAAGGAATAAATTCGACATAATTTATTTCTGTGGTGAATCTTCTCTGAAGAGAGGGCGTTCCAGACTACTGCTGTCCGCAGGTATGCACGCATCTTTGCTTATCTGGGAAGAGTCACTGGGATGCACCCGCCACCACGATTCTTTCTTTAATTTTTTATCCCATTGGAAGGGTATAGAGTGCACAAGTTTAATTCCTCTCTTCTTGCGATTTTTTTGCTGACAGGTTGTAGTTCCGATCTGGTTCTCAGCCCACCTCAAAAACCTGAATACAAGGCAATGCCAGAGATAACCCAGTCTGTGACGCCATCCCAACAGCGTGCGATCATGGCTGGCGAGAGGCCTGATTGGTCAGAAAGGACGCCAGTCGGCACCATGAAACGATATTGATAAATACCTAGCGACCAGGGCTGCCATTCGGTGGCCTTTTTTATTGTGATGAATGAGCGGGATGTGATGGCTACAGTCCCTTGTTTGCTCAGCCACAGGGCTCTCGTGCCTGGTGCGACGTTGTACCTATCAATTGGCTAAGAATAAGTGGGTGTAGACATGTAACACACTGAATATTTTAGAAAAATAGGTAATGGAATGAGTATAAAGTTACTTTATGTCCGAAAGAGCCTTTTACCCCCTCAGCTAACTATACGATAACCACGTCAAACCTAATGTTTACATAAAGCTGTTTTAAAAGATACAATACCCCCCTATAGTATCAGGAGGGCGTATGCCGCATTCACCCGCAGATAAAAAACGTATTCTGACGCGCGTCCGCCGCATTCGAGGGCAGGTTGATGCTCTTGAGCGTGCACTGGAATCGGGCGACCCCTGTCTGGCCATCCTGCAGCAAATTGCCGCCGTGCGCGGTGCTGCGAATGGGCTGATGGGCGAAATGGTTGAAATTCACCTCAAAGATGAGCTGGTGACCGGGGAAACAACGCCGGACCAGCGGGCCGTTCGCATGGCAGAAGTCGGCCATTTGCTGCGCTCTTATCTAAAATAAACCCACAGACCTCACAATAAGGGAAGAGACATTATGAAATCTCGCGCTGCTGTCGCATTTGGCCCCGGCCAGCCGCTCAAAATCGTTGAAATCGACGTGGCTCCGCCGAAGAAAGGCGAAGTCCTGATCAAAATTACCCATACCGGCGTGTGCCATACCGATGCGTTTACCCTTTCGGGTGACGATCCTGAAGGCGTTTTCCCGGCGGTACTCGGCCACGAAGGCGGCGGGATTGTGGTGGAAGTCGGCGAGGGCGTGACCAGCCTGAAACCGGGTGACCATGTGATTCCGCTGTACACGGCAGAATGTGGTGAGTGTAAGTTCTGTAAATCCGGCAAAACTAACCTCTGCCAGGCGGTTCGCGCTACTCAGGGTAAAGGTCTGATGCCAGACGGTACCACTCGCTTCTCCTATAACGGTGAGCCGATCTATCACTACATGGGCACCAGTACCTTCAGCGAATACACCGTGTGCGCGGAAATTTCGCTGGCGAAAGTGAACCCACAGGCGCCGCTGGATAAGGTTTGCCTGCTGGGCTGCGGCGTAACCACCGGGATTGGCGCGGTGCATAACACCGCAAAAGTGAAAGAGGGCGACACCGTTGCGGTGTTCGGTCTGGGCGGTATCGGTCTGGCGGTAATCCAGGGGGCGGTGCAGGCGAAGGCGGGTCGTATTATCGCTGTCGATACTAACCCGGAGAAATTCACACTGGCAGGCGAAATGGGTGCCACTGATTTCGTGAACCCGAAAGACTACGATAAGCCGGTTCAGGATGTGATCGTTGAGATGACCGATGGCGGCGTTGACTTCAGCTTCGAATGTATCGGTAACGTTAACGTGATGCGCTCCGCGCTTGAATGCTGCCACAAAGGCTGGGGTGAGAGCATCATCATTGGCGTTGCCGGTGCGGGCCAGGAGATCAAAACCCGTCCATTCCAGCTGGTGACCGGCCGTGTGTGGCGTGGTTCAGCGTTTGGCGGCGTGAAAGGGCGCACCCAGCTTCCGGGCATGGTGGAAGATGCAATGGTCGGGAAAATTCAGCTCGACCCGTTCATTACCCATCGCCTGCCGCTGGAGCAAATCAACGACGCGTTCGATTTGATGCACGAAGGTAAGTCCATCCGTACCGTGATTCACTTCGGCGACAAGTAACTCTTCTGCCAGCGGTTTTTTTGCCGCTGGCGTTTCCTGCATAATCTTCTCTAAAGTGTGACCTGCCTTGCGCTTTTAGCCGTAAGCTAATCTCCAGCCGTGCCGATGACTATTTTACAGGCGTGTTTTTACGCATCTTACCTACAAGAGAGTCGACGGTCATGGACAACACAACAACGATGCAGGCGCAGCGCACGCTGAGCTTTTTGCATCATATCAGGCTGGTTCCGCTGTTTTCCTCCATTCTCGGTGGCATTATTTTGCTGTTCGCCTTGAGCTCAGGTCTGGCGGGCTATTTCCTGCTGCAGGCAGACGCCGATCAGCAGGATGTCACATCAGAAATTCAGGTGCGTATGGGGCTGTCGAACAGTTCTAACCATCTTCGCACCGCGCGTATCAATATGATCCACGCTGGCGCGGCCAGCCGTATCGCCGAGATGGATGCAATGAAGCAGAACATCAGCGAGGCGGAAAAACGTATTAAGCAGTCTCAGGATGGCTTTAATGCGTACATGAACCGCCCCGTTCGTACGGCGGAGGATGAAGCGCTGGATGCCGAACTGAAAACACGCTTTGACGCCTATATCGCGGGCCTTCAGCCGATGGTGAAATTTGCCAAAAACGGCATGTTTGAAGCGATCATTAACCATGAAAACGAATCCGCGCGCCCGCTGGATGACGCCTATAACGCCGTCCTGCTGAAGGCGATTAAGATCCGTACCGACCGGGCCAATGCCCTGACGGCGCAGGCGCACAGCCGCACGCAGCTGGGCCTGATGTTTATGGTCGGGGCGTTTGCCCTGGCGCTGGTGTTGACCGCGCTGACCTTTATCGTGCTGCGCCGCACGGTCATCAATCCGCTTCAGCGTGCTGCCACGCGAATCGAGAACATTGCGAAAGGCGACCTGACGATGCCGGATGATGTCGCCGGGCGCAGCGAAATTGGCCGGCTGACGCGCGACCTGCAAACCATGCAGCACTCGCTGGAGACCACGGTTGGCACCGTACGCCAGGGGGCGGAAGAGATCTATCGCGGAACCAGTGAAATCTCGGCTGGCAACACCGATCTCTCATCCCGTACCGAACAGCAGGCGGCCGCCATTGAGCAGACTGCCGCAAGTATGGAACAGCTGACCGCGACGGTGAAACAGAATGCCGATAACGCGCACCATGCCAGCAAGCTGGCGGAAGATGCCTCCGGTAAAGCCAGCCGTGGCGGCCAGATGGTCTCCGGCGTGGTGAAAACGATGAGCAATATCTCCACCAGCTCGAAGAAGATCTCTGAGATTACTGCGGTAATTAACAGCATTGCGTTCCAGACCAATATCCTGGCGCTCAATGCGGCAGTAGAAGCAGCGCGTGCGGGTGAACAAGGACGCGGCTTTGCGGTGGTGGCGAGCGAAGTGCGTACCCTGGCGAGCCGAAGTGCAAATGCCGCGAAAGAGATTGAAAGCTTGATCAACGAGTCGGTTTCCCTGATCGATCAGGGTTCCGGTGAAGTGGTCGCCGCGGGCAACACCATGAACGACATCGTCGATGCGGTGAAACGCGTCACCGATATTATGCTGGAAATTGCCGCCGCCTCCGACGAACAGAGCCGCGGTATCGAGCAGGTCAGCCAGGCGATTTCGGAGATGGACAAAGTGACGCAGCAGAACGCCTCGCTGGTGGAAGAAGCCTCTGCGGCGGCGGCCTCCCTGGAAGAACAGGGCGCGCGTCTGACCGAGGCAGTCGGGGCATTTCGTCTGAGTGGCGCAAAGCCTGGCCGTTCAGTCTCGTCTGCGCCAGCGGCGAAAAACGCACCTTTACGTCCTGCGCCTGCGGTGTCGGGTGATAACTGGGAAACGTTCTGAGTCGTCCGGGGTAAACGGGTGAAAAAAAGGGACCGTCAGGTCCCTTTTTTATTGCGTTACTGCTTATCCGGCAGCGCGTAGGCAATCACGTAATCACCGCGATCCGGCGACTGACGGGCACCACCCGCGTTAATGATGATGTACTGTTTACCGGTTTTTGGTGAAACATAGGTCATCGGTCCGGACTGGCTACCGACCGGCAGACGGTCTTTCCAGATCTCTTTCCCGGTGGCGGTATCAAACGCGCGCAGGTAGAAATCCTGGGTGCCGGCAAAGAACAGCAGACCGGACTGGGTAGCGAGGGACGCGCCCAGGGTCGGCATACCGATTGGGATCGGCATATGCATGCGAATGCCAAGCGGGCCCGTATCTTCCACCGTACCGACCGGAACCTGCCACACCAGCTTGCCTGATTTCAGGTCAACGGCTGACATGGTGCCAAACGGTGGCTTCTGACACGGAATGCCCAACGGCGACAGGAAGCGTTCACGCATAGCTCCGAACGGTGTACCGTCCATAGGCACAATACCCATCTCGATGCCGCTGGCGTTTTTCGCCACGTTGGCACGCGGTACCATGTAGTTTGCCAGGCCCAGGCGCATATCGTTAACGAACATCAGGCTGTTGTTCGGGTCGATTGAGACGCTGCCCCAGTTCATCCCGCCAAGGGAGCCCGGGAACTGCAGGGAACGGTCGAGACCCGGTGGGGTGAAGACGCCCTGGTGACGCATCTCTTTAAACTGAATGCGGCACAGCAGCAGGTCGACTGGCGTCGCCCCCCACATATCCGATTCGGTCAGCGTCTGGTTGCCAATCATCGGCATGCCAACAGAGTACGGTTGGGTCGGGGAGTAACGTTCACCTTCAACGTTACCGGCCGGTACCGGGCGCTCTTCCACTTTCGCCACGGGCTTGCCGGTTTCGCGGTTGAGCATAAAGATCATGCCCTGTTTGCTGGTCTGCACCAGCACCGGCGTGGTGCCACCTTTACCGTCGGGTAAATCGTACAGCAGCGGCTGGGAAGGGAGATCAAAGTCCCACAGGTCGTGGTGGGTGGTCTGGAAATGCCAGCGCACCTGACCGGTGGCGGCGTCCACCGCCACGATGGAGGAGCTGTACTTGTCATCCAGCGCCGTACGCTCACCCGCCCAGAAATCTGGCGTGGCGTTGCCGGTTGGCAGATAGATCAGGTTCAGTTTTGCATCGTAAGACATGGCAGACCAGACGTTCGGCGTGCCGCGTGTATAGGTCTGTCCTTCCGGTGGAAGGCCGGTCAGCTGCGGATTACCCGGATCCCATGCCCATGCCAGCTTGCCGGTATGAACGTCATACGCACGCACGACGCCCGGCGGTTCGCCGGTGGAGAAGTTATCCGCGATACGACCGCCAACCACCACCACATTCCCCGCGACCAGCGGCGTGGAGGTCTGCTGATAGTAACCCGGCTTGATTTCCCCCATCCCGATGCTCAGGTCAACGGTGCCACGATTGCCAAAGTCTTCACAGACCTTGCCGTTATCTGCATTGATGGCTATCAGTCGCGCATCGGTGGTCGGCAGGAACAGACGACGAGGGCATGCCGCAGGCTGTGCATCTGCCTGTGACGTTGTCACGCTGCTGTGATCTTCAAAATAGCCCAGACCGCGGCAACGCTGCCAGTTCGGTGCCGAGGCTTTCGCGTCGTAACGCCATTTTTCTTTACCGGAGTCGACGTCCAGCGCCAGGACTTTACTGTACGGCGTACAGACATACAGCGTGTCGCCAATTTGCAATGGGGTGTTCTGATCTTCCGCACCGGAGCCGTTGCTCTGAGGAATATCCCCCGTGTGGGCAACCCAGGCCACCTTCAGATCATTCACGTTTTGTTTGTTAATTTGATCGAGGGCGGCGAAGCGGTCACCGTGGGTGGTATTGCCCCAGTGCGCCCAGTTTTTCTGCTCCTGACCCGGTGCGACCGGTTTTACCGGTACCGGCTCATTCGCCGCCACCAGCGTTTGCGGCTTGAACATCCAGCCGAGGCTCACCAGCATCACGACCGCCAGAACGGCCGCGACGCCAAATGCCGGTGCTTTGTTCGGGGCGTTGTGGTTTGCTGCGCGCATAAACGGCCAGACGATGGCACAGAGGAAGGCCAGCACGGCAAACGTAAAGAGGCGCGAGAAGAGCGGCCAGAAATCCCATCCGGCATCGCTGACGGCCCAGAACAGCGAGGCGATAAACGCGATGCCATAGAGGACGATCCCGCTGGCGCGGTTGATGAAAATCAGGACGGCGGCAATCACCATCGCCACGCCCATGATCAGGAAGTACCCACTTCCGCCTACGGTAACAAGCTTTAAACCTAAGCCGCCAACAGCCAGACCGATGAGCGTCATCAGTCCGGCAAGGAGCCACTGCAGGATACGGGGTATCCCACGTGGCGCGCTGCCAAATGCCATTTCTGTCTCCTTTAAATCCCCCGCGTTGCGGAACGGTGCCGAATATGTACCAATTGGGTAATAATCGCGGAGGGGGATGAGGTTTTATACGGTTTATCCGCATCATGTGCGGTTGAATTCCTGTTTAACAAATAGCATGCGAACCATTTGGTGAATTCGCGGCTATGATAAAACTGTTAAATTGTTTTACGCAATTGTTAATGGATGATTTCGCATTTTTTGACCACAGAAACAAAAAACCCGTCGACAGGACGGGTTAGTGGTTGAGGTTGTAAAGGCGTCTCAGGCAGGCATGGATTTGCGGATGGCGCTGAGCAGCGTCTGCGCACCCGGGGAGAGCGGGGTATCCACGCGGGTTAATATACCGATAGGTTCGCCCGCACCTGGCGACGTCACCGGCAGTGCGGTAAGCGTGCCCTGGCGGAGATCATCTTTCACCGCGCCGGAGGGAACGAACCAGACGTAGTCATAATCCACCGTAAGCTGGCGCGAAAGCGAGGCCGACAGCGTTTCAATGCAACCTGAAGGCAGTGAGCAGCCCTGCATCTGCAGCAGTGTCTCGGCGTTCTGACGCGGAACGGTGCCTTTTGGGGATACCACCACCGGCCACTCCATTACGCGGCTTAACGTCACCGTATCCTGCAGCAGGGGGTGACCGGGACGCACGACCAGCTTCAGGGATTCCAGGAACAACAGCTCGTAGTTAAGCCCGCCCATAAGCTCGGGGTCGGACATGCGCCCGATACCGAGATCCAGTTCGCCGGATTTTAGCCCAGCGAGCAGCATAGTGTTATTCATGGTGGCAACCTGAATAGTGGTATGCCGCTGATGTTTGTGGAACTGTCCAATGACCGGAGGCAGAATGCCGAGCGCCGCCGTTGGCAGGGCACCCACGCGCACAATCTCCGTGGCGTGCTCCTCTTTGCGGTTGAGCGACTGTCCGGCAGTATTCAGCGCATCGAGAACCTTGACGGCGTGCGTAAGAAATTGTTCACCCACGAGGGTGAGTTGTGCCCCCAGCCGACCGCGGTCGAAGAGACGGGTTCCGGTGAGTTGTTCCAGCTCGTTCAGCGTTTTGGAGAGCGCAGGCTGGCTTAGGTTGAGAGTTTCAGCCGCTCGCCCCAGCGTTCCCTGTTGAGCGACGGCCACAAATGTATGCAAATGGCGCAAGCGTATGCGCTGACTGAACAGACCATTTTTTTCCATAGGCGATGTTAAAAACAGAGCGATGCGGGTGACAAGCTAAGTTGTTTAATTTTGATAACTTGATAGCAAAATATTTTTAACATTTGATCTGTTTGAGTTACAACATGTTTTCTGGCAGGGGGGAGAGGAAGAACGTCCTTGTTCTTTTCGAGCACATTGAGAGCGTTACGTCAGTGTATAGCCGGGTTAAATCACGCCATCACCGCCGTCAGAGCACCATACCTGACCGGAGGTAAATGAGCATTCATCCGAGGCCAGCGTGACATAGAGCGGTGCGATTTCAACAGGTTGACCCGGACGCCCCAGCGGGGTATCACCACCAAACTCTTTCACTTTTTCCATCGGCTGGCCGCCGCTGGATTGCAGCACCGTCCAGTAAGGACCCGGGGCAACCGCGTTGACGCGTATTCCTTTTGGACCAAGCTGTTTCGCTAAGGATTTGGTGAATACCGCCAGACAGGCTTTTGTCTGGGCATAATCCAGCAGCACAGGGCTGGGCTTAACCGCCTGGACCGAGGAAGTATTAATGATAGAGGCCGACGGTTTCAGATGGCGCAGCGCCGCTTTGGTTATCCAGAAAGGCGCATAGACATTGGTTTTGAAGGTCGCGTCAAAATCTTCCGTGGTAAGCTCTTCAAGGGATTCCCGGTATTGCTGACGACCGGCGTTATTCACCAGAATGTCCAGTCCCCCCAGTTTGGCCACCGCCTCTTCTACCAGATTCTGGCAGAACGTCTCATCACGGATGTCACCCGGCAGCGCGACGGCAATGCGTCCTTCCGCTTTGATAAGCTCAATGACGTCAACCGCGTCTTTCTCTTCTTCAGGCAGATAGTTGATTGCGACGTCAGCCCCTTCACGGGCGTAAGCGATCGCGACTGCGCGACCAATACCGGAGTCGCCTCCGGTGATCAATGCTTTCTTGCCGGCAAGGCGGCCATGCCCTTTATAGCTCGTTTCCCCGTGGTCGGGTACGGGTTGCATTTCTGATGCCAGTCCCGGCGGCGTTTGCGGTTGCTCCGGGAAAGGGGGTTGCGGGTAAGCGTTCTGACGTTGTGTAGTATCACTCATAGCTGACTCCTTAAGCCAAGGGGTGAGATTTGATGGATAGTTGCAGCGTTAACGCTTCGCTGAATTATTTCTGCAAATGATCGACGCGCACGACAGGCGGCGAAGATTTCTTATCAAGCGATCCGTTGATACTGATCATCTGATCGGGTTTTACTGTTCTGCCGTCGAATACTGCCTGGGGAATAATAACGTCTATTTTTCCGGTTTTATCCTGGAATACAAACTTATCGCCGCTACCGTCAATAAGGTTTCCGCGTAATGAAATAGTCGCACCATCATGCATTTCTTTTGCATGATCAATGGTCATAATTCGTGCGTCATCGGTTCCACGATAACCGCTATCCAGTGCGTGCGGCGGTGGCGGTGCTTCACCTTTTTGTAACCCGCCGTTATTATCTGCCCATGCGGCCGGTACCAGAAATATCAAAAAAGCGGAAATAAGCGATAATTTCATCTGATATCCTTCATTTTGTGTGTCTTGACTTATTAAGTATTGTTGCTATTCCTTTATGTGGCAAATGTGATAAGTCTTAAAAACATTCGCTTTTGAAATCAAAAATATCGGTTAATAAGCGAAACGGTGATAGCCGCCATGAAGCATCAAAGTGATAAGTTACCTGGGATAGATGAGAATTACCGATTGCTGACGTTTGAATATGGATTTCGTCAGGTGGGTTTTATTGTCCTGCTGGCCATTATCGTTGCGGCGATAGCGGGCTTCTTTTCAAGCGGAGTGGTGAGTGATTCGCAAAGAACAAACTCGGCAAAGTCGCTGACCATCAACTACGAGCGCTTTGGCCGACGCCAGACGGAGTCGAAGATCCACCTTTCATTCCCGGTCAGAACAGAAGGGAAATACACCCTGAGTGTGACCAGCGAGAGCAACGATGTTTACGAGCCAGGAAGCGTTTGGCCGCAACCGGACAGCATGTTCAGTCGCGGGAATACGCTCTTTTTTGTTTATAACAACCTGAAAATGTCCGACAACTTCTCTGTCTTACTTTTCACGACCCCTGCACGCGCAGGTAAATGGAACAATGTCGTTCGCATAAACAACGAGCCGGAAATCCCTTTCTGGCAATTTATTTACCCGTAGGAGGCTGATATGGATATGGTCTTTCGTGCGCTGGCTATTTACCTGTTCCTCGTCGTGGTATTTAAAGTTGCCGGACGGCGCGCTTTGCTGCAGATGACCAGCTTTGATCTGATTCTCCTGTTAATTATCAGTGAGGCGACGCAACAGGCGCTGCTCGGGGAAGATTTTTCGGTCACCGGCGCAATGATTACCATTACCACGCTGGTGGTAGTGGATATTATCTTTGGGATAATGAAAAAATATTTCTCACCGGTAGAAAATATTCTTGATGGCACTCCGGTGATATTGGTTGAGAACGGCGTGCCGCTAGCAGATAAACTCAAAAAAGTCGACGTTTCCTGTGATGATATTCTGGTATCGGCACGCCAGAATAATGGTGTTACGCAGCTGAGTGAAATTAAATATGCCATTCTTGAGCGCAATGGTCATATTTCAATCATTCCTTTTGAGAAGTAAGAGGCCACGAAATGAGCAACCTTCACCATGATAACAATTATACCGTCGCCGAACTGACCAAAAAAGTGGCGAGCAAATTAACAGACTTAGGGCTTCGCTTAACCACGGCAGAATCCTGCACCGGCGGAAAACTCTCCGTCGCCCTTTGTGCTGAAGAGAACACGGCCGAATTTTATGATGTCGGCCTGGTCGTGTTCAGTGACGGCGCAAAAGAGCGCATTCTGGGCGTGCGTCCTGATACCCTTGAACGGTATACGGCCGTGAGTGAACAGACGGTAACCGAAATGGCCGCCCGGATCCTGGAGATTGCCCAGGCGGATGTCAGTATTGCCATCAGCGGTTATGCCGGGCCAGAAGGGGGCGACGATGGCACGGCGGCAGGGACCGTTTGCTTCGCCTGGAACCTTCGTGGACACACGGAAACCCGTACCGTCCTGTTTTCCGGCGACTGCCAGGATGTGGTTGAGAAGGCGGTGCAGTATTCATTGTCTGAATTAGTGACCAGATTATCAGGCTGGGATAACGAGTAAATTAGCGCGGAGGTTCTATGGCTGTGATTGTCATTACCGGCGGTACGGCGGGTGTGGGGAAGGCAACGGCGCTGCACTTCGCAAAGGCAGGCTACGATGTGGGCATTATTGCCCGCGATGAGACAAGCCTGCACTCGACCCAGGAGGAGTTAACGCGATTTGGCGTCAAAGCCTGTGCGGTACAGGCGGATGTCGCCGACAGCCAGGCGGTGGTGGACGCGGCAAACGAGATTGAATATCGCCTCGGCGCGATTGATGTGTGGGTTAACAATGCGATGGGTGCGGTGCTGGCACCGTTTCGTACCCTGACGCCGGATGAATTTCGCCGCGTCACTGACGTGACCTATCTTGGCTTCGTAAACGGAACCCGCGCCGCGCTGGAATTGATGGTGCCACGCGATCGCGGCGTGATTATTCAGGTCGGGTCCGCGCTGGCCTACCGCTCGATCCCGTTACAATCGGCCTACTGCGGCGCCAAAGCGGCGATTCGGGGATTCACCGATGCGGTACGCACGGAACTGATGCATGAGAACAGCCGGGTGCAGCTTTCAATGGTGCAGATGCCGGGGCTGAATACACCGCAGTTTGACTGGGCAAGAAACAAATTCGCCTGGGCTATGCGTCCGGTTCCGCCGGTGTTTGAGCCTGAAGTTGCCGCGAGCGCGATTTTTAAGGTCGCGCAAAAACCGGTGCGCGAACTGTGGGTGGGCAGCAGTACCATTCAGTCGATCGTCGGACAATTCCTCTTCCCGGGTTTCCTGGACCGGCTGATGGTGAAGAAGGCCTGGGAAGGTCAGATGACTGACGATCTGAATGACCGGGATCGCCAGGATTATCTCGACCAGCCGGTCAACGACCTGCACAAAATCCATGGGCGTTTTACCCCGGAAGCGAAAAACCGCGCCACGGCGATCACCTCAGGTGTGCCCGGGAAAGTCCTGTTAGGCTCCCTCGCGGTGGCGGGCGTTGTGCTGACGCGGCTGATGACCCGGCGTAAAAGGTAATCAGCGCAGCGCGCTACGGTTAGTCCAGAACCAGCGATAGCCGTAGCCGCTGAGGGTTAGCTGGACGGTTTTGCCACAGATCAGCGCGTCGTCATAGCGTTTATCCGCCAGGCAGGCGGTCCAGGTGGCGTGACGGATCCCGCGGGCGGTAAACTGGACCGGCTTGTCGCTAAAGTTAACGAAAGTCAGGATACTGCGCGCTTCGGCCTCGTAATAAATGCCCAGTACCGCGTCATCATCAATATTGATGAGACGAAACGGTGCGACAGCAATCTCCGGAAATTCAGAGCGCGTATTGGCCATGTCGATGATCCGGTGCAGCAGGGAATTGCGGTGCAGCAGGGAATCGGCCACGTTGATTTTCTGATAACGCCAGGGACCGCGATCGATGATCGGGGCGATAAACCGCTCAGGATCCGCTGCTGAAAAGCCACCGCCTTCTGACCCCGCCCACTGCATTGGCGTACGTACGGCATAGCGCTCTTCCAGCGTCAGATCGTCACCCATGCCAATCTCATCGCCGTAGCGCATGACCGGCACGCCCGGGAGTGAGAAGAGCACCGCGTGGCAGAACGCCAGCCGTTTTTGATCGCCCTTTAACATCGGTGCCAGACGGCGTCGTATCCCGCGCTGGTAGACGTTCATCTCTTCGTCAGGGGCGAAGGTGTCGACCACAATCTGTTTCTCTTTTTTACCGATCCCTTCCAGATCCAACTCATCGTGGTTGCGCAGCCAGTTGGCAAAGCAGCACGAGTCAGGCGGGACAATCATCTTCTTTATGGCATTGCGCAGCGGTCGGGCGCTTTTCCTGGCAAGGCTGACGTAGAAATACTTATTGAGCCAGAAATTTAGCACCAGATTCAGACGGTTATTTTCGCCGAAATAGTCTTTATACGCCTCCACGTCGACGTCCACCTCACCGAGCAGGATCGCTTCCGGATTACGTGCTTCAATAAGGCGGCGCATATGCTCCAGGATCCATAACCCCTTTTTCTCGTCACCGCCGCCTGCCTGCGCGGTCAGATGCGTTGCGGCATCAAGGCGAAATCCCGACACCCCGAGCTTGAGCCAGAAGAGGATAATATTTTCGATCTCGTTGAGCAGCGCGGGGCAGGTCAGATTCAGGTCGGGCTCGTGGTGATAGAACATATGTCGGTAGTATTGCCCGGCCTCGTCATCCCATGTCCAGACGCTCTCTTCCACGCCGGGAAACATCGGAGAGGTATCGTCCTCGTTATTATCCGACCAGATGTAGTAGTCACGAAAAGGTGAAGTTGGGTTGCGGCGAGCCTGCTGAAACCAGGGATGGGCGTCCGAGGTGTGCTGAATCAACAGCTCAATAATGACCTGCATACCCAGCTCCCGGGCCTGTTCAATAAAGGCGATAATGTCGGCCAGCTTTCCGAAGCGAGGATCAACCTGCAGATGGTCGCTGACGTCGTAGCCTTCATCCAGAAACGGGGTGAGGTAGAAAGGGGTGATCCAGATAACCGTCGCCCCCATGCGGCGAATGTAGCGCAACTTTGCGCCAATCCCGGCGATGTCCCCGCAGCCATCGCCGTTTAAATCATAAAAGAGTGCAGTATCAATCTGATAAATAATGGCTCGGGTATGCCAGTCTGCCATAGTTCACCTCAGTGATAACCTTCCGTGTCGGAAACTTTGCCCCGGAAAACGTAGTAGCTCCAGGCGGTGTACACCAGAATCACCGGAATAATCAGTAACGTTCCGACCAGCATAAACAGCTGGCTGGCCGGTGGTGCCGCAGCCTCCCACAGGGTAATGCGCGGCGGAATAATGTTAGGCCACAGGCTAATTCCCAGACCGCTAAATCCGAGGAAGATCAGCCCAAGGGTCAGCAGGAAGGGACGCGAGTGGCTGGCCGGGTTGCGCGTCAGTCGCCAGATCCACAGGCTAAACACGCCTACCAGCAAGGGGACCGGCAGGAACCAGATGAAGTTGGGGAAGGTAAACCAGCGGTCGGCAACATACTGCCAGCCAAGCGGCGTCCAGATACTCACCACTGCGATCACCACCACCAGCGCCAGCAGCACGTGCCGGGTCAGTTCACGCATGCGGTTTTGCAACGCGCCTTCACTTTTCATGATAAGCCACGTAGTACCGAGCAGGGTGTAGGCCACAACCAGCCCGATGCCGCAGAAAAGATTGAAGGGCGTTAACCAGTCAAGGGCGGAGCCGACAAAACGCCGGCCCTCAACGTCAAAGCCGTTAATCACTGCTCCCACCACCACCCCCTGGCTGAAGGTGGCAAGCAAAGAGCCGCCGGCGAAGGCGTAGTCCCAGAATTTGCGGTGCGAAGGCGTTGCCTTAAAGCGGAACTCAAAGGCTACGCCGCGGAAGATAAGGCCAATTAACATGGCCGTAAGAGGGATGGTCAGCGCATCGATAATCACCGCATAGGCCAGCGGAAACGCGCCGAACAACCCCGCACCGCCGAGCACCAGCCAGGTCTCGTTGCCGTCCCACACCGGCGCTACGCTGTTGACCATTACGTCACGCTCTCTGGCATCGCCCACGAAGTTAAAAAGCAGCCCGATGCCCAAATCAAAGCCATCCATGATGATATACATCAGCGTGGCGAACACGATGATGGCAAACCAGATAACTGAGATATCGACGCCCATCAGTTTCTCTCCTGTTCCGGAACAGACTCAGCGGCAGACAGCGGACGGGCAGGGGTGCCCGAGGTATTTGACGTCAAGGTATCAACGGGCTGCGGACCTTTCTTGATAAGCCGAATCAGGTAGACGTAGCCCACGCCAAACACCGACGAATAGACCACAAAGAAGGCCAGCAGGCTGATGCTCATCTGCAGCGTGCTGTGCAGCGAGACCGCGTCGATTGTGCGCAGATAGCCATACACCACCCACGGCTGACGACCCACTTCGGTGGTGACCCAGCCAGCCAGCAGCGCCAGTAGGCCCGCCGGTCCCATGCACAGCGCGAACCAGTGGAAGGGCCGCGACTGGTAGAGTCGATGGCGATAGCGTAGCCAGACGCTGACCAGACCCAGCGTGATCATCAGTAGACCCATGCCGACCATAATGCGGAATGACCAGAAAACAATCGGTGAGTTCGGGCGATCTTCTTTCGGGAAGTCTTTCAGTGCCGGGACCTGTTTATCCAGGCTGTGGGTCAGAATCAGACTGCCAAGGGCAGGAACTTCCAGCGCGTAGCGGGTGCGCTCCTGCTCCATATCCGGCAGGCCAAACAGCAGCAGCGGTGTCGCTTCGCCTGGCGGGTTCTCCCAGTGACCTTCGATGGCGGCAATTTTGGCTGGCTGATGTTCGAGGGTATTCAGGCCATGCATATCACCGACGATGGCCTGAATGGGCGCGACCAGCAGGGCCATCCACATTGCCATGGAAAACATGGTGCGTATCGCGGGCGTGTCGTTGCCGCGCAGCAGATGCCATGCGCCCGACGCCCCCACAAACAGTGCGCTGCTCAGGAACGCGGCGATAGCCATGTGAATGAGCCGGTAAGGGAAGGAGGGGTTAAAAATGATGGCCAGCCAGTCCTCCGGAATGACCTGACCATTCTGAATACTGAACCCCTGGGGCGTGTGCATCCAGCTGTTGGAGGCGAGGATCCAGAAGGTGGACATCAGCGTACCCAGCGCGACCATACAGGTCGAGAAGAAGTGCAGGCCCGGGCCGACCTTGTTCCAGCCGAACAGCATCACGCCAAGAAAACCGGCTTCGAGGAAGAAGGCGGTTAAGACTTCATAGGTCAGGAGAGGGCCGGTGATACTGCCGGCAAACTGTGAGAACCCGCTCCAGTTAGTGCCGAACTGATAGGCCATGACCAGACCGGAAACGACCCCCATACCGAAGTTAACGGCAAATATCTTTAGCCAGAAATGGTACAGCGAGCGCCACACCTCATTTTTGGTGCGAAGCCACATCCCTTCGAGCACCACCAGATAGCTGGCAAGACCGATGGTGATCGCCGGGAAGAGAATATGAAACGAGACGGTAAAAGCGAACTGGATTCTGGCGAGGTGAAATGCGTCGAGTTCGAACATGGTCCGTACCTCTGGAACTGTTGCGCACGAGGATTGCCAGGCAGTCCGGGGCTGCCTGGCAAAATCGGTTACGGTTTTTTCTTCCCGGCACCCAGTTCGGCGCCGGTCAGCGGGTCGGAATGTGGATCGGACTTCGTGCGGGCCGACATCGCTTTGACCAGCGTGGCCTGTTCGGTCGTCAGCGTCACGCTTGCACTCCCGTCTCCGCCGTCAACGGCAGGTTGGGGGGATTCAACGTAGTCGAAATGTTTATCGCTGTTCCAGCTTCCGCGAACCTCTCCACCTTCAGACATATTGTAGTACTTGTTGGTGTATTCCTCGATTGGCGGCAGTTTTCCCGGAGGGAAATTATTACGAATGGACTGAAGCGCCTTCTCAAAGGAGAGCTGATGCGCTGCCTCACGCGTCATCAGAAACGCCAGCGCATCCTTCACGCCTGGATCGTCCGTGACGTTAATCAGCCGTTCATAGATGATCTTCGCTCGGGCCTCGGCTGCCACATTTGAGCGCAGATCGGCGGTCGGCTCGCCAATGGTGTCGACATAAGCCGCCGTCCACGGCACCCCGGCGGAGTTGGTCAACGGAGTACCGCCACCGTAAAGCAGGGAGGTGATATGGCTGTCGTTACCGTTTTCGGTCATGGACCGATACAGCTCGGCTTCATTTTCCACGCCCTCCGCCAGTGCGCCTTTAGCCCCTTTATTAAGCATACCCACCAGGGTACCGATAATTTCAAGGTGGCTTAACTCTTCGGTCGCGATATCCATTAGCATATCTTTACGACCCGGGTCGTCATCACTCAACCCCTGAGTGAAGTAACGGCAGGCGGCGGCCAGCTCGCCCTGAGGACCGCCGAATTGTTCCAGTAATAAATTGGCAAGGCCGGGATTCGGTTCGGCAACCCGAACCGTATATTGTAATTGTTTGACGTGTCGAAACATGTCTTCTCTCCTGAGGTTATTTTTTTGCTTCGACACCGGATGCGTCTGAACGCAGCAGGAACTGTTCGGTGGTCTGTGGAATGTGGCGAATCAGCCAGTCGGCCATCTCGCGCTCTTCCGCCAGGATACTTTCGATGGCGGGCACGGAAGCCATGTCGCCCGCTTTTTTGGCCGCGGCCAGCAGGGAGGTGTAGCAGGCTATTTCAAACTGTTCGAAAACATAGCCGCTGATAGACCCTTTGACGATCTCATCAGAGGGGAACATCCCGCCAATGGATTGTCCGAGCGCCGCCATTTTACTCATCGAATCTTTTAAAACCGAACGAGAAATATCATTACGGTCGAGGATCTCTTCCAGTAAGGTAATTTGTCGCTTTGTTTCACTAATATGCTGCTCAATTCTGGCGCGAACATCGGGATAATTATCGATACGGCTGGCCATGGATTCCAGCATAGATTCGGCTTGCTTTTCCATCGCATGGGCATCGCGTAGCCAGTCATGGTAGTGTTCTACGTGATTCATTATAATGTCCTCATTATGGTGTCGCTTATTTGGTCTCACTCTCAGCAGCCTGATCGGCACGCGCAGCACTGTAGCCAGATAAATGGCCGACAATATTGGCGTAGATACTGATGATAATGACCCATAGCACGCTGCTCTTCCACCATAAAACGGAAGGGATAGCGAGTATGAACCATATTATTGCTGCCGTTAAATGGCACCGTTTAATAGTCCTGGGACTGATGCTCATTTTATTTAACCTTTGCTATAACGTCATTTTTGCGCTTTTTGGTTAATATTGCCTACGGCCAGGTCGGTAAGTTTAAGATCGGTTTCTTTCTCTTCTTCCAGCGTTTCGGCCAGAAGTTTAACGGCTTTTTTATAGCCCAGTTGTTCTGCTAATGTGGCGAGGGTACCGTAACTGGCAATTTCGTAATGCTCCACTTTTTGTGCTGCGGCGATTAATGCGGCGTCACGCACCTCATTTTTCTCGGTGCTCTCGATGACCTCATTGGCCTCTTCAATCAGGCCTTCCATTGCTACTCACTTCATACGTTTGAGCTTAAGGCCAGATTCTTGCTCGATAATCTGGTCGATACGCTCAATCTGACCCTGCGTCTCTTCAAGGTGTGCACTAAAGGCTGCGCTCAGTTTTTCACTGGAGGCAGCACGAGCCAGTTTGCCGAGCGCGCGGGTCAGCTGCTTCTCAGCGCTGTAGGTATCGGACAGGAGGTGAATAAACACATCTTCGACACTTTTCATATTCATCATTACGCTCCGGTAAAATAAAGAAGGGGTACTGCGAGCCTGGAGGCCCGCAGCATGCTCTCTGTTTTAAATAAAAGAGATTTACATCAGATCAGGAGTTTTTACGGCCACCACCGTGGCTGTTTTCTCCTCCTTTCTTACCTGCTTCAGATGCGCGTTGCGGATCGTTTTTAAAATTACCGCCGCTGTGCTGGCCACCTTTACGTCCAGCTTCTGATGCTTTTTCACGGTCTTGTGCGAAATTACCGGAACCACCACGATGCTCTGCCATATTAAACCTCATATATTGGTTATGTCAGTTAAGATACGAAAATATTCCGTATCACTCGTCGTTCGAATAATAACTTTAGTCGGTGTTTCATATTCGTCAAATATGTTTTGTAAACCATCGCTTCGTTGCTGAGATATTTCTGATGGTTAACGCTTCGGTTAATATGAATATATCCTTGATGGCTTGCGGTTAACTGCCTGTCTTCATAGAGTTAATCCGCGAGCCGCAGGGGATAACTGTTTTTCTTGCATTGTTTATGCCTGAAGCGCGTGCGGCAGTCTAAAAATTACAGATTAATCTTAAGGAGAAATATTGAAAATCCGCTTGTTGCGTTAACGAAACAAGATATATGCCACTGATATTTGTTTTTAATGAGATATTACCTCTTAAGATAATGCTATTTATTACCTCTTAATGGTTAAGCGATGAGGTTATTAATAATACAGTTTAATCAGAAAGCGCTTTATTTAGAGAAGGTGAATCTACATTTAGAGAAGGTGAATCTGCCAGGTCATATGGGTGTCAGGGGCAGGCCAGCACACGCTTTAACCACTCCTGTCTTAAGATCACAAATCGGAAATTCTTCCCCCCAGAGGGAACGGGTTTCTCTACACTCCAGGTAATATTCACTGGAGGCATGACATCATGGCGAACACCATCACGGCTGATGATATTCGGGAACACTTTTCGCAGGCTATGTCGGCGATGTACCAGCAGGAAGTTCCGCAGTACGGCACCTTGCTCGACCTGGTTGCGGACGTAAACCTGGCGGTTCTGGAAAATAACCCACTATTACATGAACAACTGGCGAACGCGGATGAACTGGCGCGCCTGAATGTGGAGCGTCACGGGGCGATCCGCGTGGGTACCGCGCAAGAGCTTTCGACCTTGCGTCGTATGTTTGCCATTATGGGGATGTACCCGGTCAGCTATTATGACCTCTCTCAGGCGGGCGTGCCCGTCCACTCCACGGCGTTCCGCCCGGTCGATGATGCGGCGCTGTGCCGAAATCCGTTTCGTATCTTTACCTCGCTGCTGCGCCTCGAACTGATTGACAACGTCGTCCTGCGTGAGCGTGCCGCGGAGATCCTGTCTCACCGCAATATCTTTACCCCGCGTTGTCTGGAGCTTATCGCGCTGCATGAGGCAGAAGGGCACTTTACGGATGCGCAGGCGCAGGCGTTTGTACAGGAGGCGTTAGAAACCTTCCGCTGGCATCGTCATGCGACGGTCGACCAGGAGACCTATCTGGCATTGCATAACGAGCACCGACTGATTGCGGATGTGGTCTGTTTTCCGGGGTGCCATATCAACCACCTCACGCCACGTACGTTGGATATTGACCGGGTGCAGGAGCTGATGCCGAAGTACGGGATTGAACCCAAAATTCTGATTGAAGGACCACCGCGCCGCGAGGTTCCCGTATTACTGCGCCAGACCAGCTTTAAAGCGCTGGAAGAGCCGGTGCTGTTTGCCGGGGAGCATACAGGAACGCATACCGCGCGCTTTGGCGAAATTGAACAGCGTGGCGTGGCGCTGACGCCAAAAGGTCGTGCGCTTTATGACAGCCTGCTTGCAGAGGCCGGTACCGGTAAAGACAACATGACGCACCAGCTCCATTTGCGCGAAATCTTCAGCGCCTTCCCGGACAGCGAATTGTTGATGCGCCGTCAGGAACTCGCCTATTTCCGCTATCGCCTGACGCCATCCGGGGAAGCGCATCGTCATGCGTTTCGTCCGGGAGACGATCCACAGCCGTTAATTGAGCGCGGGTGGGTTGTCGCTCAGCCGATCACCTATGAAGATTTCCTCCCGGTCAGTGCCGCAGGGATTTTCCAGTCGAATCTGGGCAATGAAACCCAGGCGCGTAGCCACGGTAACGCCAGTCGCGACGCGTTCGAAGCGGCGCTGGGTTGCCCGGTGTACGATGAGTTCATGCTCTATCAGGAGGCTGAAATCCGCAGCAAACAGCGTTGCGGTTTGCTCTGAAATCGTTACTCTTCTGGGGTGTGATGGAAACAGAAGGTTGTTATGCAAAATCCCTCCGCCCCTGTGATTGAAACGCGCCAGGGCGCACTGTCTGGTTTAACGGATGAAAACGTTCATCTCTGGTGTGGTATTCCCTATGCGGCGCCTCCCGTTGGCAACTGGCGCTGGCGTTCGCCACGGCCGCCTGAACGCTGGGAGGGGCTGCGTCTGGCCACCGCTTTTTCGCCCTCAAGCTGGCAGAACAGTGAGTATTGCCAGGCGTTAGGCGGTGGCGATCCCGGCCGGTTCTCAGAAGATTGTCTGTATCTTAACGTCTGGTCACCCGTCGAGCGCCCGGTACCGCTTCCCGTCATGGTCTGGCTACACGGCGGGGGGTTTACCATTGGCGCGGGTGGCCTGCCGCCCTATAACGGTAAGGCGCTGGCAACGCGCGGCGTGGTGGTTGTGACGATCAATTACCGTCTTGGTCACCTTGGCTTTTTTGCCCATCCCGCGCTGGAGGGAGAAGAAGACCGGGTGGTGCATAACTTTGCGCTGCTGGATCAGATTGCCGCCCTTGAATGGGTTCGGGAGAATATTGCCGCTTTCGGTGGCGATCCTGACAACGTCACCCTGTTTGGTGAATCCGCCGGCGCGCGCAGCGTGCTGTCGCTGCTGGCGTCTCCGCTGGCGAAGGGACTCTTCCACAAGGCGATTGTGCAAAGCGGATACACCCTGCCGGATACGCCGCGGGAACAGGCCCTGCAAAAAGGGGAAGCGCTGGCGGCGCATTTCGGCCTTGAGGAGGCGTC
The DNA here is from genome assembly GCF_049913205.1 of Enterobacter sp. R-25. Classification (NCBI taxonomy): domain Bacteria; kingdom Pseudomonadati; phylum Pseudomonadota; class Gammaproteobacteria; order Enterobacterales; family Enterobacteriaceae; genus Enterobacter; species Enterobacter sp. R-25. Next base: position 2,276,993 of record NZ_CP183982.1, read on the forward strand.
AGCAGAACAGTTACGTGCCATTCCCCCCGAAGCGTTCTGGCCGCTGGCCGCGCCGCTGAACATCGCCCCGGCACCCATCGTCGGAGACTGTGTTCTGCCGGAATCAATGCTCGATGTGTTCTTTGCCGCGCGTCAGCATCCTGTTCCGGTGATGATTGGGTCGAACAGTGACGAAGCCAGCGTGATGGCGGTATTTGGTATCGATCTCGCCGGTCAGATCCAGAAGCTTCGCCGTGAACGTCGTTTTGGACTGGGGCTGATCAAACTGCTCTATCCAGGTGTGAAAGGGGATGTGGAGCTTGGCAGGCAGGTGTGCCGGGATATGGCTTTTACCACCATGGGATATGTGGTGATGCAGGCCCAACAGCGCGTGGGCGGCTTGTGCTGGCGTTACTGGTTCGACTATGTGGCGGAAGCAGAGCACGCAACCTATATCAACGGTGCCTGGCACGGTAATGAGGTGCCGTACGTGTTTGACACCCTTGGTGAGATTGAGCCTTCCTGCCACTACGTTAATGCGCGAGACCGGCAATTCGCAGCGCAGGTTGCAGATTATTGGGTGAGTTTTGCGCGTGACGCCGGTCACCGGGAAAGTCTTCCTGGCCCGACGCACTGGCCGGCCTGTCGAAAAGGAAGGGACGTGCTGCTACGTATCGGCGTGAATAAACATGCAGGTTTCAGGCTTGAAAACCGCTTTATGCGCGCGCGCATGAGTCTCTTTAAGCGCGTCATGAAACACCATGTGAGCCTCGACTGAGCAGGCAGGCGCGAAACGCCGACAGCCCATTTTCCTGGCCAGGCGATTCGCGCAGAACCAGTCTGTAGCTCGCACCCGTTTTAATGCTGCTCTCAAAAGGCCGCGCCAGCCTTCCGGCGCGGACATCTTCTTCCACCAGCGTTTCGTCGGCAATGGCCACCCCCAGCCCCTGAATGGCGGCCGTGATGGCAAGGTCCATCGTGTCGAAGTGTTGATTTTTGTGCATAACAACCCCAGGGCCTTCCTGCTTCGCCAGCCACAATGACCAGTCTGTCTTATCCCGTGTCGGGTGAAGGAAGGTTAACGCACCCAGTTCGCAACCTGCTCGCAGGGGGCTCATTACCGGGGTTAACGCCTCTTCAAACAGCAGATCGCCCGCGCTCATATGGGTGCCAAATACAATGGCCGCGTCGTAAGATTCCGTTTTGAAATTGACGTTATGGTCGGTAGTGGTGGTCAATGCGATCTGCAGATCCGGCTGCTCGCGCTCCACCTCCAGCAGACGAGGCACCAGCCAGCGCATGGCGCAGGTGGGGGCTTTGAGTCGGATCACGGTTTGCTGGGTACGGGCCCGATCGGCCAGGGTCAGCAGCGTTTCAAAAGTGGATTGCAATTCCGGAAGCAGGGCGCTGCCCTGTGGGGAGAGGCGCAGGCCTCGCGCATGGCGCTCGAACAGCGGAAAGCCGAACCACGCTTCAAGGGTGGCGATTTTGCGACTTACGGCTCCCTGCGTCAGACAGAGTTCTGTTGCGGCATGGGTCAGATTCAGATGACGCGCGGTGACTAAAAAGGCATCGATGGCATTAAGCGGGAGCGAACGGCGCGACATTAAACACCTCAGGTATGCGTTTTTCTCATGGCTATTATGACAACAATTCGATTGTCCCGACAACTGACTTGTTGTTTGAATAGTTATGCATTCATCATGAGAAAGGAAAGAGGATGACGTTACACACTCCGGTGCACACCCGTTCCAAATTACCCGATGTGGGAACCACGATTTTTACCGTTATCGGCCAGCTCTCCGCCCGGCATAACGCCATCAATCTTTCTCAGGGTGCACCCAATTTTTCCTGCGATCCCAAACTGGTCGCCGGGGTGACCCGGGCGATGGAGGCAGGGCACAACCAGTACGCAGCAATGACCGGCCTGCAGCCGCTTAAAGAGCGTATTGCGGATAAAATTGCCACCCTCTACGGCACGCGCTATGACCCGGCCAGCGAAGTGCTGGTCACCGCCAGTGCCAGTGAAGGACTCTATTCGGCGATCAGCGGGCTGGTGCACCCGGGCGACGAAGTGATCTACTTTGAACCGTCGTTTGACAGTTATGCCCCGATTGTTCGCCTGCAGGGGGCCACGCCGGTTGCCATTAAACTGACGGTGCCGGATTTTGCCGTCAACTGGGATGAAGTCCGTGCGGCGATCACCCCGCGCACGCGCATGCTTATCATCAATACCCCGCACAACCCGAGCGGGCAGGTCTTCTCAGCAGAGGACCTGCAGCAGCTGGTGGCGGTGACCCGCAATACCGATATCATTATTTTGTCTGACGAAGTGTATGAACACGTCGTCTTTGATGGTGAACCGCACCACGGTATGGCGACACATCCGCAGCTGGCGGAGCGGAGCGTCATTATCTCTTCCTTCGGAAAAACCTATCACGTGACCGGCTGGCGCGTGGGTTACTGTGTTGCTCCGGCGGTACTGATGGATGAGATTTGTAAAGTCCATCAATTTCTGATGTTTTCTGCCGATACGCCAATGCAGCATGCGTTTGCAGAGCACATGATTGACCCGCAAACCTGGCTGTCGCTGGCGGCGTTTTATCAGCGCAAACGTGATCTGCTGCAAAGTTTGCTGGAGGCATCACCGTTCAGACTCTTGCCGAGCGCCGGTTCGTTTTTCCTGCTGGCCGACTACAGCCAGTTTAGCGATGAGCGCGACAGTGAACTGGTGAAACGGCTGATCGTTGAGTATGGAGTGGCCACCATTCCGCTGTCGGCGTTTTATGCGGATGGTACGGATAATAAATTGATTCGTCTCTCTTTTGCGAAAGATGAGGCGACGTTACGGGCAGGTGCCCAGGCCCTGTGTCGGGTAAAACCACGCTAAGGAGTTGGAGATGAAATTACGCGCGTTAGTTGTCGGCATGGGATTGCTGTGTACGTTTTCGTCATTCGCGGCTACCGAACTGCGGTACGGGCTGGAGGCGGAATATCCGCCGTTTGAAAGCCGAAATGCTGCCGGCGAACTGGAAGGGTTTGACGTTGAGCTGGGCAATGCCATCTGCAAAGCCGCAGCGCTGAAATGCACCTGGGTTGAAACCTCTTTTGATGCGTTAATACCGGGCCTGGTGGCGAAGAAATTTGATGCCATTAACTCGGCGATGAACATCACCGAACAGCGACGTAAAAGTATTGATTTTACCCAGCCGATTTACCGCATCCCGTCGCAGCTCGTTGGCAAGGCCGGTACCGCGGTAGAGGCAACGCCCGCGGGGCTTAAGGGCAAAACCATCGGTGTCCTGCAGGGCTCCATTCAGGAAACCTACGCGAAAGAGCACTGGGAAAAGCAGGGTGTCACCGTGGTGTCTTATAAAGATCAGAATATGGCCTGGGGCGATCTGCTGAATGGCCGTATCGACGCCTCGCTGGTCATGTCCGCGGCCGGGCAGGCAGGTTTCCTCAGCAAGCCGCAGGGGAAAGGGTTTGGCTTTATCGGCAAACCGGTGTCGGACGACACTATCCTCGGCAGTGGGATCGGCTTTGGGTTGCGTAAAGGGGACGAGGCCACCAAAAAGCAACTTGATGCCGCAATTGATAAAGTGCGTGCCGATGGCACGATCGCTAAACTCGCTGATAAGTACTTCCCAGGTATCGATGTCAGCGTAAAATAACCGCCTCATTTGCCCCGACTGACGATGTCCAGCCGGGGCATTTTTATACACGTCTTTATACCTTTCTTTACACCTTTTTCGGGTCGTTCTGGTCGACAGAAAATATTTCGCACTTTGTACAGATAATCGCCGCCCAACAATTGGATTCTTAACCATTTTTGTTTAGGCTGTGCGTTCTTTCTTGCCGTCATTTCGCCGAGTGCGAAACACATTCACACGACCATAAGGACGTTTTTCCAGGCATGAATCGCAGACGTTTTCTAAAAGGCTCGCTGGCAATGGCAGCCCTGAGCGGCACAACTGGCCTTGCTTCCCTGTTTTCCAAAGCGGCTTACGCTGCTGACTCTGACATTGCTGACGGTCAGAGCCGTCGTTTTGACTTCTCCGTACTGCAATCCATGGCCCATGACCTGGCGAAAACCCCATGGGGCGGAGCACCGCGACCGTTACCGGACACGCTGGCGACCATGACGCCGCAGGCCTATAACGCCATCCGTTACGATGAAAAACAGTCACTGTGGAATAACATTGAAGGCCGTCAGCTGGACGTGCAGTTCTTCCATATGGGCATGGGTTTCCGTCGCCGCGTGCGCATGTTCTCGCTGGATCAGTCAACGTCACAGGCGCGCGAAATCCACTTCCGTCCTGAGCTGTTCAGCTACGGTGAAACCGGTGTTGATACGAAGCAGCTGGAAGGGCAAAGCGATCTTGGGTTTGCCGGTTTCCGCGCCTTCAAGGCACCGGAACTGGCGCGTCGCGATATCGTCTCATTCCTGGGGGCGAGCTATTTCCGTGCGGTTGATGATACCTATCAGTATGGTCTTTCCGCGCGGGGTCTGGCGGTGGATACCTTTACCGACACGCCGGAAGAGTTCCCTGACTTCACCGCGTTCTGGTTCGAAACCGTCAAACCGGGCGACACTACCTTCACCGTCTATACGCTGCTGGACAGCCCAAGCATCACCGGTGCGTATAAGTTCGTGATCCACTGCGAGAAGAGCCAGGTGATCATGGAGGTGGAAAACCATCTCTATGCGCGTAAAGACATTAAACAGCTCGGCATTGCGCCGATGACCAGTATGTTCAGCTGCGGTACAAACGAACGCCGCATGTGCGATACCATCCACCCGCAAATTCATGACTCTGACCGTCTCGCCATGTGGCGCGGTAACGGGGAGTGGATTTGCCGTCCGCTGAACAACCCGCAGAAGCTGCAGTTTAATGCGTTTGTGGACAAAAACCCGAAAGGGTTCGGCTTGCTCCAGCTCGATCGCGATTTCTCGCATTATCAGGACGTCATGGGCTGGTATAACAAACGCCCAGGCCTCTGGGTGGAGCCGCGTAACGACTGGGGTAAAGGTGCGGTTGGCCTGATGGAGATCCCGACAACGGGTGAAACACTGGATAACGTGGTCTGCTTCTGGCAGCCAGAAAAACCGGTGAAAGCGGGCGATGAGCTGGACTTTAAATACCGTCTTTACTGGAGCGCCATGCCGCCGGTCCGTTCCCCACTGGCGAATGTCTTCGCGACCCGTACCGGTATGGGTGGGTTCCCGGAAGGCTGGGCGCCGGGCGAAAACTACCCGAAAGTGTGGGCCCGTCGCTTTGCTATCGACTTCGTCGGGGGCGATCTGAAAGCTGCCGCGCCAAAAGGCATTGAGCCGGTCATTACCCTCTCCAGCGGTGAGGCGAAGCAGGTTGAGATCCTCTACGTTGAGCCGTTTGACGGCTATCGCATTCTGTTCGACTGGTATCCTACCTCGGATTCGACCGAACCGGTGGACATGCGCATGTTCCTGCGCTGTCAGGGAGATGCGATCAGTGAGACCTGGCTGTATCAGTATTTCCCGCCTGCGCCGGACAAACGTAACTACGTTGACGATCGCATCATGCGTTGACCATTTATTCCCTCTCCCCGGCGGGGAGAGGGTGACGGGAAGGGACCATGATCGATACTGAATCTGAAATTATCCCGGTGACTGACCATCTTGAGCTTCGCGCCGTCGAAGAGCGCTATACCGCCGATCTGCACAACATGGTCATCAGAAACAAAGCCTGGCTGCAAACCGCCTTTGACTGGGCGCAGCATGTGGGCACCGAAGATGACACCCGTCGTAATGTGCTGAGTAATCAGATGCTGCACCAGCGCGGCTACGCCAAAATGTTTCTGATTTTCAAGGATGAGGACCTGGTCGGCGTGCTGTCGTTTAATGCGATTGAACCCGCCAACAAAGTCGGATACATCGGTTACTGGCTGGATGAGGCGCATCAGGGAGAGGGCATTCTGTCGCAGGCGCTGCAGGCGTTTATGCGCTATTACGTCGAGCGAGGCGAGATCCGCCGTTTTGTCATTAAGTGTCGGGTGGCGAATAAACCCAGCAACAACGTTGCCCTGCGCAACGGTTTTACGCTGGAGGGGTGCCTGCGGGAAGCGGAGTTCCTGAATGGCCGTTTTGACGATGTGAATCTCTACGGCAAAATTTACCCGCTATAACGCCCCCAACAGAGGCGTACGGGTGATGCGCTGGTCGCCGTTAATCACCTTTTCTCCGCGCAGGTGGATGTTCTCACCGGCAAAAGCCTCAATCACCGCATCGTCGGTGATTTCAACCCGATGCTCAATAAGCACATCGCCGCTGATACGCGCCCGTCCCTGGATCACGACCTTATCGTCAAGCAGGATAGGGCCGCCGCGCAGCCAGGCCTGACCGCCAATCAGGACGTGGTGTTTAATGACACAATTTCCTTCCACCACCGCGTTTTCAGCCACCTGAGAGCTGTAGCGGACGGTAGGGATGGCATCGTCGTCAAAACCGGCAATGACGCGGGCGTTACCGTACACTTTTGCGCAGTCACATACCCAGACGTTATTGAGATCGTTGCCTTCGAGGATGGCGCTGTCGAAAACTTCCGCCCGGTGTTCAACGAAGGCATAATTAACCATTGCCTCGCCGTAGATTTGCGCCTGATGCACAATGCGTGACTGGCTTACCGTCGCCTTGTCATAAATTTTCAGGATCTGCTCATGGTCCGGCGTAAGCCCTTTGGCAGCAATCACCACGCTGTTATGAAGCACCCGCGCCTCGCCGAAAATATGGCATTCGCCGCGCACACAGGATTGCTGTATCGTGACGTTGTCACTTATGCGCGCGCCGTGACTGACCTCCGCGCCGTCCAGCCAGCAGTTGTCGCCAATCTGCGCGTCATGACTGACGATGCAAGGCAGGGTAAGGCGCGCGTTGCCGGACACCGTCGCACCGGCAAAGACGACGCTGTTTTCATCGTAGATCCAGCAGTCGCCTTCGTGCGCGAGGGCGCTCTCATCTTCAACCCAACCGCCTTTCGTGCCGCTCACGATGTCGTTAAAATTCGCCGTGGCAATAATCTGTCGTAACGACGTCGAGTGCGTTGTCTCGCCGTTTTTCCATTGCCAGAGGCGGGTGTCCTCGCTGAGCCTGTATTTTTTCATCATGGAGTCTCGGGTAAGCGTCTCCACTAAACGTAGCAAACTTTCGGTGTTTCGTAGTGCTGGCATCCGTCGCGGAAACCCCTTAAAATGGCATTTAAAATACATTTTAAAAATTCAAATTAATGAATAAAAATAACAACGCTCAACAAGTGCTTAACCTGCCCGCGGGTTACTTCGGTATGGTGCTTGGCATCATTGGGATGGGATTCGCCTGGCGATACGCCAGCACGCTCTGGCCCGTAACGCGCTGGCCGGGTGAGAGCCTGGTGGCCCTTGCGATTGTGATTTGGTTTTTGCTGACGGTGGCGTTTATCGCCCGGGCGATCCGTTTCCCGCGAAGTGTGCTGGCCGAGATGCGCCACCCGGTGATGAGCAGTTTTGTCAGCCTTTTTCCCGCCACAACGATGCTGGTCGCCATCGGTTTTGTGCCCTGGCTGCGTCCGGTGTCACTGGTGTTATTTAGCGTCGGGGTGGTGATACAGCTGGCTTATGCTGCCTGGCAAAGCGCCGGATTATGGCGCGGTAACCATCCGCAAGAGGCCACCACGCCGGGGTTATATCTGCCCACGGTGGCAAACAACTTTATCAGCGCCATGGCGTGCGGCGCGCTGGGGTTTAACGATGCCGGGCTGGTGTTTCTCGGGGCGGGCGTTTTTTCCTGGCTCAGCCTTGAGCCGGTGATTTTGCAACGACTTCGTAGCGCCGGGGAGTTACCTTCCGCGCTGCGAACCTCGCTGGGTATTCAGCTGGCCCCCGCGCTGGTGGCCTGCAGCGCCTGGTTTAGCGTCAATGGTGGTGAGGCAGATACATTTGCCAAAATGCTGTTCGGCTACGGCCTGTTGCAACTGCTGTTTATGTTACGGCTGATGCCATGGTATTTGTCCCAGCCGTTTAACGCCTCGTTCTGGAGCTTCTCGTTTGGCGTGTCGGCCCTGGCCACCACGGGGCTTCATCTTGGGCAGAGCAGTCCGTCGGGCTTTTTCCACGCCATTGCCGTCCCACTGTTTATCTTTACCAATGTCATCATCGGGATGCTGCTGGTAAGAACGTTTATCTTGCTGATACAGGGCAAACTTCTGGTGCGCACTGATAAAGCGCTGCTTATGCAATCTGAGGAAAAATAATGGCTGTTGATGAAAATTACTTCACAGAGAAATATGGCTTAACCCGTACGCACTCAGAAGTGCTGTACAGCGCGGGCATTGTGAAACCGGGTAAAACGCTGGATCTGGGCTGTGGTAACGGGCGTAACAGCCTCTATCTGGCAGCCAACGGTTACGACGTGACCGCGTGGGATAAAAATCCCCTGAGTATCGATAATATTGAGCGTATCAAAGCGGAAGAAGGCATCGTAAACCTGCAGACGGCAATCAAAGATCTGAACAACCTGAGCTTTGAGGGCGAATACGATTTTATTCTCTCTACCGTGGTGCTGATGTTCCTGGACGCGAAAACCATTCCGGGCCTGATCGGCAATATGCAGCGCTGCACCAGACCCGGCGGTTATAACCTGATTGTTGCCGCGATGGACACGGCGGATTACCCGTGCACCGTCGGCTTCCCGTTTGCGTTCAAAAGCGGTGAACTGAGCAACTACTACGAGGGCTGGGCGTTGCTCAAGTACAACGAAGAGGTGGGCGAACTGCACCGCACCGACGAGAACGGTAACCGCATCAAACTGCGTTTTGCCACGCTGCTGGCGCGCAAGCCCGCTTAACGGGCGGCCAGCAGGCAGAGCTGCAGGGCTGTGTTGTATGAGGCCTCGAACGACGACAGCGGCAAAAACTCAAACTTCGAGTGGAAGTTATGCGCGCCGGTGAAGAAGTTTGGCGTGAGCAGGCCTTTTGCCGAGAGCGCTGCGCCGTCAGTACCGCCGCGCATTGGCGTCGGTTTGGGCGTGATCCCAAGGGATTCCATGGCTTCAAACATCAGGTCGATAGCGCGACGATCCTCACCAATCGCATTGCTGATATTGCTGTAGGTATCTTCAATGCGATACTCCACCTTTGCCGTAGGATGCTGTCCGGCAATCAACGCCGCGACATCGGCAATCTGCTGCTTGCGGGCGGCAAACTGTGCTTTATCGAAATCACGGATATTCGCTTTTAAGACGGCCTCGTTTTGCCCCGCCTGAATGCCGTTAAACCAGATATAGCCTTCACGCCCCTCGGTGCATTCCGGGGTTTGCTGGCGGTCAAAATGGCTGATGAAGTCTGTCGCCATCAGCAGTGGGTTAACCAGCACGCCTTTGGCGGACATGGGGTGAGCCGTTACGCCGGTAAAGCGAATTTCTGCCGCCGCGGCGTTGAAGTTCTCGTAAACAATCTCACCCAGCTCACAGCAGTCGATGGTCCAGGCAAAATCAACGTCAAAACGGTTTAGATCCAGCGCCTTCGCGCCACACAGGCCGATCTCCTCATCCGGCACAAACGCGACCACAATGTCGCCATGCTGATGTTCTGGCGTCAGGTTTTCCAGCAGCGTCATGACCACGGTGACGGCGGCTTTATTATCTGCGCCTAATACGCTGGTCCCGTCGCTGAAAATAATCTCTTCACCCGGGTAAGCCAGAATTTCCGGATGCTCTTTTACGCGTAACCAGATTGATTTCTCTTTATTCAAACAGAGGTCTTCACCCGTAAATTTTAATATTTGTGGATGAATATCCGGTGATAAACCGACATCGACGGTATCAATATGGGTAATAAAACCGATGCGTGGCGCCCCGGCTACATTACCTTTTTTAACCGCAGTAACCGTCGCGTATTCATCAATCACAATATCGTCTAAACCCAGCTGCGCCAGCTCCTGGGCCAGCTCACGCGCCATGTCGTGCTGGCCCGGCGTAGAGGGAAGGGTGTTCACTCTGGGATCGCTCTGGCTGGTGATGGCGAGATAGCGGAAGAAGCGGTGCGTTAATTGTCTGGAGAGTGCCGAGCCCATAGTGATTCCTTCTGTATTTATTTTTCAGGTGTTTGCTACATCACTTTAATGATATTTATGAAATGGCAAAAGAATTAATTAGCCGTCGAATTAAAAAGACAGGAATAAATGATGAAAAGCAAACTCACAATGTTAACGCTGGCACTTGCTGCGCTCACGGTCAGTTCCACCGTCGCGGCAAAAACGCTGGTGTATTGCTCTGAAGGATCGCCGGAAAACTTTAATCCTCAGTTATACACGTCGGGAACCAGCGTGGATGCCAGTGCCGTGCCGGTCTATAACCGGCTGGTCGATTTCAGGGCGGGTACAACGGAACTGGTCCCGAGCCTGGCGGAACGCTGGGAGGTGAGCGAGGACGGCAAGGTTTATACCTTCCATCTGCGTAAAGGGGTGAAATTCCAGAGTAATAAATCGTTCAGGCCGACGCGCGACTTTAACGCCGACGACGTGATTTTCTCATTTATGCGCCAGAAGGATGTAAACCATCCCTATCACAACGTCTCTAACGGCAGCTATTCCAATTTCGAGAGCCTTGAGTTCGGTAGCCTGATCACGGCCATTGATAAAGTCGATGAGCACACCGTGCGCTTTACGCTCGCCCATCCGGAAGCGCCGTTTGTCGCCGATCTGGCGTGGTATTTCGCCTCGATCCTGTCGGCGGAGTATGCCGACGCGATGCTGAAAGCCGGTACGCCGGAGAAGGTGGATATGGACCCGATTGGCACCGGGCCGTTTAAGCTGGCGCAGTACCAGAAAGATTCGCGCATCCTGTTCACTGCGTTTCCGGAGTACTGGCAGGGCAAATCGAAGCTGGATCGGCTGGTGTTTAGCATCACGCCCGATGCCTCGGTGCGTTTTGCCAAAATCGAGAAGAACGAATGTCAGGTGATGCCGTTTCCAAACCCGGCGGATCTGCCGCGCATGAAGGCTAACAAAGACATTAATCTGATGAGTAAAGCCGGGCTGAATACCGGTTTTCTGGCCTTCAATACGCAAAAACCTCCGCTGGATAACGTGAAGGTTCGCCAGGCGCTGGCAATGGCCATCAATAAGCCGGCCATTATTGACGCGGTATTCCACGGCACCGGCACGGCGGCGAAAAACCTACTGCCACCCGGCGTCTGGAGCGCCGACAGCGAACTGAAGGATTACGACTACGATCCGGAAAAAGCGAAAGCGTTGTTAAAGGAGGCTGGTTTTGCAAACGGCATCAGCATCGATTTATGGGCGATGCCGGTTCAGCGTCCCTACAATCCGAACGCAAAACGGATGGCGGAGATGATTCAGGCCGACTGGGCGAAGGTTGGCGTCCAGACCAAAATCGTCACCTATGAATGGGGCGAGTATCTTAAGCGGGTGAAGGGCGGTGAACACCAGGCCGCGCTGATGGGCTGGACGACCGCAACCGGCGACCCGGACAACTTCTTTGGTCCGTTATTTACCTGTACTTCGGCTAACGGTGGATCTAATTCCGCCAAATGGTGCTACAAACCATTTGATAAAATTATCGCTGAAGCGAAATCGATAACCGATCATGATAAACGCGTGGCGCTGTATAAAGAGGCCCAGCAGATGATGCATGACCAGATGCCGGCAGTAATGATTGCCCATTCGACGATTTTTGAACCGGTGCGCAAGGAAGTCACGGGCTATGAAATCGATCCGTTTGGCAAGCATTTGTTCTGGCAGGTTGATATTAATCAGTAGTTTTTCTCTGCCCGGCGTTCAGTCGGGCAATCTTTTCGCAATTTGTGCTGCTTACATCATTTTTTGTCACAACAAACCCGCCAGACTTTTGCTATAACTTCAAATGCATACTTGCAGATAACATGGAATACCATCATGCGTACTCACACTTTTTTTAAAGTTGCAGTGCTTTCTGGTCTGTTGGCGTTAGCGGGCTGTTCGTCTAAAGTCGCCGCCCCCGAACAATATTCAGGCTTTTTAAAAGATTATTCTGGATTGCAGCAAACAACGTCCGCAACGGGTAAACCGACGCTGCGTTGGGTCGACCCGTCGTATAACGAGGCAAATTACGACAGTATTTTATGGACGCCAATCACCTATTATCCAGCGCCAAAACCAACGACCCAAATTGGTCAAAAAACGCTTGATGAGCTTCTGGCTTATACCAACACCAAAATGAAAGCGGCAATCAGCCAGCGTAAACCTGTTGTTACAACGCCAGGTAAACACAGCCTGATCTTCCGCGGTGCGATTACCGGTGTGAGTTCACAGAAAGAAGGTCTGCAGTTCTATGAAGTAGTGCCCGTCGCGTTAGTGGTTGCAGGTACGCAGATGGCAACGGGGCACCGCACCATGGATACCCATCTCTTCTTCGAAGGCGAGCTGATTGATTCGGCGACGAATAAGCCGGTCATGAAGGTCGTGCGTAAAGGCGAAGGTAAAGAGCTGGCGAACGAAAACACGCCAATGGGCTTCGCAACGTTAAAACAGGTTGTGGATGACATGGCGACGGATGCCACCATGTTTGATGTTAAGAAAACCGCGAAATAATCAAAACGGCCTGCAGCAATGCAGGCCTTTTTTTATGCCATACGCAAACGTCTGAACCAGGTTTCCGGTTTCGTAAACATCACCATATTCCCGCCCAGAATCAGCAGTAATCCAATGATGCCGTTGAGATGCCACACGTAACCTTCATATACCGTGGAGATGGACAGCGCCACCAGCGGGAAGAGCAGCGTACTGTATGCCGCTTTGCCCGGGCCAATGCGTCCCACCAACGTGAAGTAGGCACCAAAAGCGATGACCGAACCAAAAATGGCGAGATAAAGCAGCGCGCCAATGTAACTCACCGTCCACTCGGGGATAAAACTGTCACCCCGGAACAGGGCAATGCAGCCCATAATGACCGTACCGTAAAACATCGCCCAGGCGTTGGTGGTCATGGTCTCCAGCCCTTTTCGCTGGTGGCGCATGCTGATCATATTGCCCAGCGAGAACCCGTAGGTCCCCAGTGCTGAAAGACCAATCCCCGTCAGCAGGGAGGCACTCCAGCCACTCGCCAGCAGGTCGTCCCAGAAGAGGGTGATGATCCCGATAAGCCCCAGGGCCGCCGCCGTCCAGAAGCGTGCGGGTGGGCGCTGACCGAAGAAAATAAAGCTGTTGATGGCGTTATACAGTACGGCCATCGAGAAAATCACCGACTCCAGCCCGGTATTAATGTGCGCGGCGGCGGTATAAAAACACCAGAAGTTGAAGCAAAAAATGCAGCATCCCTGCAGCATGCAAAAGAGATGATCCCGCAAGGCCAGTTTACGAAGCCGGCGCAGGGCAATTAAGACGATCATGATCGTGGCGCAGGCCACGGCAAAGCGCCAGAAAATTGACACCGGGGCTGCGACTGGCCCCTGTTGCAGGAAAATGGCAATCCAGGTTGTTCCCCATATCACCACCACCAGTCCATAGAGTAATGCGTTCATTGTTGCTCTCTTCTCACACAGCGAAAAGAGCAGTCTGGCGCGAGTGGCATGACATTGCTTTCACCGATTTGCGGTGGACTTGCATATTCTTGCGCTTTTTTGTGGCTGCAGATCTGGCATCGTGGCGCAACACTTCATAGACTGAGAGTCTGATTACTCACCCGTTAATAGCTATGTCTCGCGCTTACGATACCTTTGAAACGCTACGCCAGCAGAACGCCGTGCTGCGGGAAACCGTTGCGCTGAATTCCGGTATTCAACTGGCAGCCTGGTACAACAAGCACGACACGATAACCGTGAAAAGTAATCACCATACCCTCAGCCTGTACGTGGCGGACGGTTATGAGAGCTATCAAAAAACGCCGGGCGGCTGGAAAAACGGCGGCGGCCCGGACCGTTTCTGTCTGATGCCAAAAGAGAGTGAATCGACGTGGGATATTCGCGATGATCTGTCGTTTGTCCATCTCTACTGCACCGATGAGCATCTGCGTGATGTCGGGGAAAAAATCTGGGACAAGCGCCCGCTGTCCCTGACGCTGGATGAAAAGATCTTCGGCAGCGACCCGAAAATTACCGCGCTTTACCGTCAGTTTTTGCTCGGCTGCGACTGGCAGCAAAAAGCTAACCAGCTCACCCTGAGTACCGCGTCTACGCTGTTGATGACCCACCTGTTACAGAATTACTCCAGCGTGCAGTGGAAGCTGCCGGTGGTGACCGGCGGGTTGTCGCCGTTTGTGCTGCGTAACGTGCTGGCGTTTATCGAAGAGAACCTTTCCCAGCCGCTGACGCTGGCGGAACTGGCCGAACAGGCCGCGCTGAGCGAGTATCATTTCGCCAGGATGTTCCGTCAGTCCATGGGGCTGGCACCGCATCAGTACGTGATGCAGCGTCGAATGGAGAAAGCCAAAGCGCTGGTGCAGCACACAAGCACACCGCTCACCGATATCGCGCTGGCCTGCGGGTTTAACTCCGCCAGCCATTTCAGTAACCGCTTTCGCAGCATGATGGGCATAACGCCCTCGCAGCTACGCGCGGCGAAGGTGTGAAAAGACCGTATAACATACGCCGCCCAACACCAGCCCCCAAAACGCAGAGCCAATACCCAGGATCGTGACGCCGCTGGCGGTCATCAGAAAGGTGACAATTGCCGCGTCGCGCTCCGTTTCGTTGTTCAGTGCCTGATACAAGCTCCCGCTGATGGTGCCCAGTAGCGCCAGGCCGGCGAGCATCTGGATCCAGCTCAGGGGAAGGGAGGCCATCAGCCCAGAAATGGATCCGCCAAAAATGCCCGCCAGCAGATAAAACCCGCCTGCGGCCATGGCGGCAAGCCAGCGTTTGCTGGCATCCGGGTGCGCATCCGGGCTCTGGCAAATCGCAGCGGTGATCGCGGCGATACAGATGGAAAAGACGCCGAGCGGGGATAACACCAGTGCCAGCCCTCCGGTGACGATCATCAGCGGTGATACGGCCAGCGGATAGCCGGAAGCCTGCATCGTGGCGAAGCCCGGCGCATTCTGGGACGCCATGGTGACCAGGAAGAAGGGCACGCCAATGCTTATCAGACTGGTTAACGTAAAGGTTGGCACGATAAACGTGGGCATCACCACGGAAAGGGTTAACTCTTTTGTGACAACGTCACCTCCCGCCCAGGCCACCATACTGCCCACCAGCAACGTGGCGACAATGGCGTAGCGGGGTGCCAGCGCTTTGGCGAACAGCCATGCCGCCAGCATGCTGCCGCACAGTAAAAAATGCCCCTCAAGATTGCTGAACGCCTGCAGTCCAAACCTGAGCAGCACCCCGGCGAGCATAGCGGCGGCAAGGGAATGCGGGATAAGCTTCATCAGGCGAGCAAACAACCCGGTTACGCCGCACAGCAGAATGAGCGCGTTGGCAAAGATAAAAATCCCGATGGTCTCGGCAAGCGTTACCCCGTGCAGGCTGGTGGCTAACAGCGCCGCGCCTGGTGTAGACCAGGCGGTGAGCACCGGGGCTTTATACCACCAGGAAAGCGCCAGCGTGCTGACCCCCATACCTATCCCCAGGGCCGTCATCCAGCCGGCGATCTGCTGCGCGTTTGCGCCTGCGGCAGCGGCGGCTTGCCAGATAATGGCGGCGGAACTGGCATATCCCACCAGAACGGCGACAAAACCGGCGAGAACGGCAGGAAAGAGTGAGGATAAAGGGCGCATGAAAACTCCGTTGTGCGTTATAACGTCCGCCCTAAGGTAACACTGTGCGTTATAGCGTACAAGTGGTATGATCGGTCGCATCAGGAGGGAACATGGACATCACACAACATCTTGCTTACACACTGAAAACCGAGCGTCAGGCGCGTGGCTGGAGCCTCGCCAGACTGGCGGAAGAGACCGGCGTTTCAAAGGCCATGCTCGGGCAAATCGAGCGCAATGAATCCAGCCCGACGGTATCCACGTTGTGGAAAATCGCCACGGGGCTGAACATCCCTTTTTCTGCCTTCATCACGCCGGCAGCTGACAGGCAGGCGGTATTCGACCCGGAACAGCAGGCGATGGTGGTGAAACCGTTATTCCCGTGGGATGAGACGCTAAAGTTTGACCACTTTTCGATAACCCTCGCTGCCGGTGCCCTGAGCGAATCCACGCCCCACGAGGCTGGCGTGATTGAACACGTGGTGGTGATCAGCGGCGAACTGGAGATGAACATTGATGGCGAGTGGCAGACCATTACTGCCGATTCGGGGGTGCGTTTTGCCGGGGATAAACCGCACGCCTATCGCAACAGCAGCGACCGGCCGGTGCATTTTCACTCCCTGATCCATTATCCCCGCTGAAGCGACGCAAAACTGTTTCGCTGCCGCATACTTCTGACTACAATAGCCGCCATTTTGACCATAACGGATAACGACGAAGTATGCGCCTGCAATCCCATCATCTCGAACTCTTAAGCCCGGCCCGCGACGCCTCCATCGCCCGTGAAGCGATCCTTCATGGTGCTGATGCCGTCTACATTGGTGGACCTGGCTTTGGTGCCCGCCATAACGCCAGCAACAGCCTGAGCGATATTGCTGAACTGGTGCCGTTCGCCCATCGCTTTGGGGCGAAAGTGTTCGTGACCCTGAACACCATTCTGCATGATGATGAGCTGGAGCCTGCGCAACGTTTAATTACCGATCTCTACCAGACCGGCGTCGATGCCCTGATTGTGCAGGATATGGGCGTGCTGGAGCTGGATATTCCTCCCATTGAACTGCATGCCAGTACCCAGTGCGATATCCGCACGGTAGAGAAGGCGAAGTTTCTTTCTGATGTGGGTTTTTCCCAGATCGTGCTGGCGCGTGAGCTGAACCTGAACCAGATCCGCGATATTCACCAGGCGACCGACGCAACCATTGAATTCTTTATCCACGGCGCGCTGTGCGTCGCCTATTCTGGTCAGTGCAATATTTCCCACGCCCAGACGGGGCGCAGCGCCAACCGCGGCGACTGCTCTCAGGCATGTCGTCTGCCGTATACCCTGAAAGACGATCAGGGCCGCGTTGTGGCGTTCGAAAAACACCTGCTCTCGATGAAAGATAACGATCAGACCGCCAACCTGGGTGCGCTGATTGACGCTGGCGTGCGCTCCTTCAAGATTGAAGGGCGTTATAAAGACATGAGCTACGTGAAGAACATCACCGCTCACTATCGTCAGATGCTGGATGCCATCATTGAAGATCGCGGTGACCTGGCGCGTGCGTCGGCCGGTCGTACCGAGCATTTCTTTATTCCGTCAACGGACAAAACTTTCCATCGCGGCAGCACTGACTACTTTGTGAATGCCCGTAAAGGGGATATCGGCGCGTTTGATTCACCGAAGTTTATCGGTTTACCGGTGGGTGAAGTGCTGAAAGTGGCAAAAGATCACCTCGACGTGGAAGTGACCGAGCCGCTGGCCAACGGCGATGGCCTGAACGTGATGATCAAGCGTGAAGTGGTGGGCTTCCGTGCGAATACGGTGGAAAAAACCGGTGAAAATCGCTATCGCGTATGGCCAAACGAGATGCCTGCGGATCTCTACAAAGCGCGCCCTAACGCGGCACTGAACCGTAACCTTGACCACAACTGGCAGCAGGCGCTACTGAAAACCTCGAGCGAACGTCGTATCGCGGTGGACATTGAACTGGGCGGCTGGGAAGAGCAGCTGATCCTGACCATGACCTGTGAAGACGGTATCAGCGTGACGCACACGCTTGATGGCCTGTTCGAGGTGGCAAACAACGCGGAAAAAGCCCTTAACAACCTGAAGGATGGCGTGGCGAAGCTGGGGCAGACCCTTTACTACGCGCGTCATATCGACGTTAACCTGCCGGATGCCCTGTTTGTTCCGAACAGCCAGCTGAATCAGTTCCGCCGCGAGACGGCAGAAATGCTGGATGCCGCCCGCCTGGCTAACTATCCACGCGGCAGCCGCAAGGCCGAAACCGTTCCTGCGCCGGTTTACCCTGACACGCACTTGTCCTTCCTGGCGAACGTCTATAACCACAAAGCGCGTGAATTCTATCACCGTCACGGCGTACAGCTGATTGACGCAGCCTATGAAGCGCATGAAGAGAAGGGCGACGTGCCGGTGATGATCACCAAGCACTGTCTCCGCTTCGCCTTCAACCTCTGCCCGAAACAGGCGAAAGGGAATATTAAAAGCTGGAAGGCCACACCGATGCAGCTGGTGAATGGCGACGAAGTGCTGACCCTGAAATTTGACTGCCGTCCGTGCGAAATGCATGTGATTGGCAAGATGAAAAATCATATTTTCAAAATGCCGTCGCCGGGTAGCGTTGTGGCCTCCGTGAGCCCGGACGATTTAATGAAAACCCTGCCGAAGCGTAAGGGTAATTAATTACCGAAAGTGCGTGTCAGGTTTGCGCGATTTCTGCCACAGGTGGTGTTCGCGCAAACCTTCCGCTGACTCTTCTGCAACGCTGCGTAATTCATCGCTATCCGCTTCATGGCGGAGCTGATGCTCCACATTCTTTACCCACACATATTCATGGCCTTTATGTCCTGCCATCAGCTGCCCTGAAAATAACCCACACACCAGCAATATCAGCGTTAACCCTTTTCTCATCATTATTTCACCGTTGAATGCCATCGCGGGACTATCATGCCAATAATTTCGTCGGGAAATTATTCAAATATTCAAATTAGCGCAAAGAGAGTGTCAAATTCTGTGCGGCGACAGCTGTGATGAGACTTTTCCTAAAATTAGCATCAAGTTTGTTAACCGCCAATTCTGGTACGTAATTAGCCACTAGCTTTAAGGATAAATCCTATATAATGGTTAAACTCTGGCTAAGGAATGGGTCTTGTTAAATGAAAAAAATGATAGCGCTTGCGCTGCTGGTGGTTGCTGTTGGGGCGGGTGCAGGTATTTACTCTATTAGTAATGACGAACCAGAATATATTCAGTCCGCGAAAGCGCGTGTTGGGTCATATTTAACCAGCGATTACGGACGCGTGGCCTGTAATAGCACCAAAATTGATGACCAGCGCTGGCAATTAGGCTGCACCAATCAGGCAAGAGGTAAAACATTCGAGTTTGCGGTTTATCCGTCTGAAAAAGCACCGTATGGTGTGTCGCGTTCGTTTTATCTGGAAGCCATCAATGATGATGCAAAACAGAGCGCGGAGCAGGGTCTGATGCGTTATTTGCAAATCAATACCAAAGCGGGTTAATCAGGCTGTTTACCTTTCATTGAGACTATGGATGTTAGTTTGTAAGAGATCCGCTGCCCGGCCATGGAGTGTCGGGACGTAGAGACCAAAATACAAATCTATCCATGCAAGCATTTACCGCCATATTATGGCGGTTTTTTTTGTCTGCAATCCGGCCACTAGCGGTCAGGACGCGAATAGTGTTTGCGATACTGGGCCGGGGAAAGGGCGAACTGCTGCCGAAAATGGTGACGCAAGGTCGATGCCTGACCGAATCCGGTCTGCTCCGCGATGCTGTCGATACTTAAGCGACTGCTTTCCAGATAATCTTTTGCCCTCAGCAGGCGCTCATTGAGCAGCCAGCGCGCGGGCGTGGTGCCGGTCGCATCCTGAAAGCGGCGCAGAAAGGTGCGTTGACTCATGCCGACCCGACGCGCCAGTGAATCAACGCTGTGCGATACGGCAAGATGGGTGTGCAGAAAATCAAACAGCTGACCGAGACGCTGACTTTCGCGCAGTTGCGCCACCGGGCGGCTTAGCTGCTGCGGCTGTGAGCCATCCCGGTGCGGCGGAATGACCAGACGACGCGCTACGGTGTTGGCGATTTCCATCCCATAATCCCGCCGGACTACGTGCAGGCATAAATCGATGCCTGCCGCGCTGCCCGCCGAGGTGAGAATGTCGCCGTCGTCCTGATATAGTACATCTTCAACCACCTCGATGGCCGGGTAACGGGCCTTAAGCGCCTCAATATAGCGCCAGTGCGTTGTGGCTTTACGCCCATCCAGCAGCCCGGCAGCGGCAAGAACAAACACGCCGGAACAGATCGACAAAAGCTGGCATCCCCGCGCATTGGCCTTACGTAATGCCGCGCAGAGCGCGGGCGGAACCGGTGAATCCAGTCCTCGCCAGCCGGGCACAACGATCAGGTCGGCCGTCTCAAGCAGGGTTAAATCGCCGTCGGTGATGAGGCGAATCCCGCCGGTCGCCCGAAGTTCACCGCTGTCTACGCCCGCGACGGCAAAACGATACCATTCGTCTCCCAGCTCCGGACGCGGCAGACCAAAGATTTCCACTGCCACGCCAAACTCAAAGGTACACAAACCGTCATACGCCAGCACAATGACCTGAGGGCGGGAAATCTGTCTTAAGTTTGTCATCTTTTTGCTGTTTTCTGGCATAAGCGAGCGCATTCACGGGCTGAATTTGTGGATAGAGTAGTGTTAACACAAACGCCAAAGATGAGGAAGGATCATGAGTTATGTTACTGAATTTCCGGCTGCTGAACCCCAGGAAGCCGTTACCCATTTTCTGCGCCGCCTGAGCGTCGAGACCGATTGCGCCGATGTGCATCATGCCATCACGAATCACGAACAGGATTTCGTCCTGCTGCACGTCGTCGGGAGCCCGCAGCAGTTCGCCCGCCGTCACGTTCCCGGTGCGCTACATATGCCGTGGAGTCAGATCACCGCCGAACGCATGGCCCAGTGGCCTGACGGCACGCTGTTTGTGGTCTATTGCGCCGGGCCTCACTGCAACGGTGCGGACAGAGCCGCGCTGAAGCTGGCGCGTCTGGGGCTGCCGGTGAAAATTATGCTTGGTGGGATCACCGGCTGGGAAGATGAAAAGTTTGAGTTTGCGAGCCAGGAATCGCTCTCCGCACTGTGAAGATGAATTTTTTTCAACACCCGTGAAATTTTCTCGTTTGCCGGCTGGCGGCAGGTATGACATCTTTTTTGGACATTTAGACATCCAGAAGTCTAAAGATTCAAATAATGAATTATCACTGCAGGCAATTATTGTCGGCAGATAGAGGAGATTTCCATGCAACGACACCATGCCCCATACCGCGCCGATGTAGTTGGCAGCTTTTTACGTCCGGATGCCATCAAACAGGCTCGCCTGAAATTCGCCAGCGGCGAAATTGATGCCGGGCAGCTTCGTGCGGTTGAGGATGAGGCGATCCGCCATGTTGTCGAGCAGCAGTGCGCCTGTGGCTTGCATGTGGTGACCGACGGTGAATTTCGTCGTGCCTGGTGGCACTTTGATTTCTTCGACGGTCTGCAGGGTGTTGAGCGTTACGATTCTCAGCAGGGTATTCAGTTCAACGGTGTACAGACCAAAGCCCACGGCGTGCGCGTGACCGGCAAACTGGGCTTTGGCGATCACCCGATGCTGGAGGATTTCCGCTACCTGAAAAGCATTAGCGGGAATGCTCAGCCGAAGATGACCATTCCCAGCCCGAGCGTGCTGCATTTCCGCGGTGGACGCAAAGACATTGATGCGACGGTCTACCCGGATCTGAAGGACTATTTTGACGATCTGGCGACCACCTGGCGGGACGCGATCCGGGCGTTTTACGACGCGGGCTGCCGTTATCTGCAGCTGGATGACACCGTCTGGGCCTATCTCTGTTCGGACGATCAACGTCGTCAGATCCGCGAGCGTGGTGACGATGCCGACGAGCTGGCGCGTATATATGCCCGCGTTCTGAATAAGGCACTGGAGGGCAAGCCGGACGATCTCACCATCGGGCTGCATGTCTGTCGCGGAAACTTCCGTTCAACCTGGATTTCCGAAGGGGGCTATGAGCCGGTGGCTGAAGTGCTGTTCGGGACGGTCAACGTGGATGCCTTTTTCCTTGAGTACGACAATGACCGGAGCGGTGATTTTGCGCCACTGCGTTTTGTTCGCCCGGGCAAGCAGCAGGTGGTGCTCGGCCTTATCACCACCAAAAATGGCGAGCTGGAGAACCCGGAAGGGGTGAAGGCGCGTCTGGAAGAGGCGGCGAAATATGTGGCTAAAGAGCAGATTTGCCTGAGCCCGCAGTGCGGATTTGCCTCTACCGAAGAGGGCAACAGCCTGAGCGAAACCCAGCAGTGGGACAAAGTCCGCCTGGTGACGCAGATCGCCAGCGAAGTCTGGTAAACCTTCCGCCACAGCGCTGCATTATAAAAGTGCAGCGCTGTACCATTCTGAGTCGTTCTTTTTACATCCTTCGTTACTTCTCCTGTCATAGCGCTTTATCCATCCTGGCATCCTTTTTGCTCTCTCTAAGCTGACGTTTTTATTTTCTGCGTCCACGCCGTAACGGACGCCTTTGCACAGCTTTCTTTTTCAGGAGTGAAAATATGCACCGTCGTACCTTATTAAAAGCCTTCGCATTGTCCGCGTCTGTCGTAGCTATGGGGATGAGTTTTGGCGCTCAGGCGGCCGATACCATCAAGGTGGGGATCATGCATTCCCTTTCCGGCACGATGGCGATTTCTGAAACGCCGCTTAAAGACGTTGCGCTGATGACCATCGATGAGATCAACGCCAAAGGGGGCGTGCTGGGTAAGAAGCTGGAACCGGTAGTGGTTGACCCGGCCTCGAACTGGCCGCTGTTTGCCGAAAAAGCGCGCCAGCTGTTGAGCCAGAACAAAGTAGCGGTGGTGTTTGGTTGCTGGACGTCGGTGTCGCGTAAATCGGTGCTGCCGGTGTTTGAGGAGCTGAACGGACTGCTGTTCTACCCGGTGCAGTATGAGGGTGAAGAGATGTCACCTAACGTCTTCTATACCGGTGCCGCGCCAAACCAGCAGGCTATCCCGGCGGTGGAGTACCTGATGAGTGAAGACGGAGGCAGCGCGAAACGCTTCTTCCTGTTAGGCACCGACTACGTTTATCCCCGCACCACGAACAAAATCTTGCGTGCTTTCCTGCATTCGAAAGGGGTGGAAGACAAAGACATTGAAGAGGTATACACCCCGTTTGGTCACAGCGATTACCAGACAATCGTTTCCAGTATCAAAAAATTCTCTGCCGGAGGGAAAACCGCGGTGGTTTCCACCATCAACGGCGACTCCAACGTTCCGTTCTATAAAGAGCTGGCTAACCAGGGCCTGAAAGCTACCGATGTTCCGGTTGTAGCCTTCTCCGTGGGAGAAGAGGAGCTGCGCGGGATCGACACCAAACCGCTGGTGGGCAACCTGGCGGCGTGGAACTACTTTGAGTCCGTTGATAACCCGACCAACCAGGCGTTTGTGGCGGATTACAAAGCGTATGCCAGGGCACACAAATTGCCGAACGCCGACACCGTGGTCACCAACGACCCGATGGAAGCCACCTACGTCGGGATCCACATGTGGGCGCAGGCGGTTGAAAAAGCAGGTACCACCGACGTCGATAAAGTTCGGGCGGCAATGGCCGGTCAGTCCTTCAAGGCACCTTCGGGCTTTACGCTCACCATGGATGCCACCAACCACCATCTGCATAAGCCGGTCATGATTGGCGAAATTGAAGGTAACGGCCAGTTTAATGTGGTCTGGCAGACGGAACAGCCGGTGCGCGCCCAGCCGTGGAGTCCCTTCATTGCCGGTAATGACAAAAAGCCCGATCAGCCGATGAAAACCGCCAGCAACTAAGTTATCACCGCAGGGAGAAAAGTCATGAACGCCATACGCACGATCATCGCTATTGTGTGGCTTACCGGACTGCTGCCAGGGATGGTGCAGGCATCGGATGCCGACCAATTCGTGGCCGCCAGTCGCAGCCAGCAGGCAGAACTGTTGACGCAGTGGGCAACCGCGCCGGAGGCGGCACGGTTGCCGCTGCTCCAGGCGCTGCAGAGTGAAAGTCTCTACACCGACAGCCAGAAACATGCGTTTGCACAACGCCAGGGGGCAATGGTTCCCCTGGGTGAAACAAAAGCCGCAGCAGGCCAAACCAAAGCCGTGCGTCTGACCAACAGGCTGCGCAATCTGGTGGCGACGGCAATGGCAACCCATCAGCTCGTGAGTGACAGTGTCACGGAAAGACGTGCGGCAGCCCGTCAACTCCAGCGGGATGCGCAGCCTGAAATGCTCGAGTTCCTGCAAAAACGGGTGAGCAGCGAAACGGATGATGTGGCCCGTCAGTCGCTGAAGCTGGCGCTGGCGAACCTCCAGCTGGCAAGTCCGCAGGCTGCGGTGCGCCTGAACGCTGTGGCGCTGTTAGGGCAATCAGACGATCCGGACGTTCAGCCCCGGCTGATGCCGTATACGCAGGCCGCATCGGAGCCGGATGCCGGCGTGCGTGCTGCCGCTGCCGAAAGTCTGAAACAGATTGAGCATCGCCTGATGTGGGGCGATCTGCTTGGTCAGGCGTTTATGGGGCTCTCGCTGGGGTCGGTACTGTTGCTCGCCGCGCTGGGGCTGGCAATTACCTACGGCCTGCTGGGGGTGATTAACATGGCCCACGGGGAGATGCTGATGCTGGGCGCGTACGCCACCTGGATGGTTCAGCAGGTGATGGCCGGCTTCGCCCCACAGTGGCTGGCGCTCTACCCGATCGTTGCGCTGCCGGTGGCGTTTCTTGTGACCGCCAGCATCGGGATGGTGCTCGAACGTACCGTTATTCGTCATTTGTATGGCCGACCGCTGGAAACGCTGCTGGCGACATGGGGTATTAGCCTGATGATTATTCAGCTGGTACGCATGACGTTTGGTGCCCAGAACCTGGAGGTGGCAAACCCGGCATGGCTGTCCGGTGGCGTGCAGGTGTTTGCCAATCTGACGCTGCCGTGGAACCGCATTGTGGTACTGGGTTTTGTGCTGCTGGTGCTGTTCTTCACGTGGCTCATTCTGAACAAAACCCGTCTTGGTCTGAACGTGCGCGCAGTGACGCAAAATCGCAGCATGGCGGCCTGCTGCGGGGTACCGACAGGTCGCGTCGATATGCTGGCCTTTGGGCTTGGCTCGGGGATTGCGGGTCTGGGGGGCGTGGCGTTATCGCAGTTAGGCAACGTTGGGCCAGAACTGGGCCAGGGTTACATCATCGACTCGTTCCTCGTGGTGGTGCTTGGCGGGGTGGGTCAACTGGCGGGTAGCGTGGCCGCGGCGTTTGGGCTGGGGATCTTTAATAAAATTCTCGAACCGCAAATGGGGGCGGTATTGGGCAAGATCCTGATCCTGGTGGCGATTATTCTGTTTATTCAGAAACGTCCGCAGGGGTTATTCGCACTGAAAGGGAGGGTTACTGACTGATGAGCCAGCCGCTTACCTTAACGCTGGCGCGCAAAGCGCCACGCACGACGCAGATAGCCGGTAGCCTGATCGTGGCCTGCCTGCTGATTTTACCGTTTTTCGCCTTACTGCCCGCGACGCATCCGCTGGCGATTTCGACCTGGATGCTCACGCTCACGGGTAAGATCCTCTGCTATGCCATTGTCGCCGTGGCGCTCGATCTGGTGTGGGGCTATGCCGGAATGCTCTCCCTGGGTCACGGTATCTTCTTCGCGCTGGGCGGCTATGCGATGGGCATGTACCTGATGCGCCAGGCGGCGGGTGACGGGCTGCCCGCGTTTATGTCGTTTCTCTCCTGGAGTGAACTGCCGTGGTTCTGGTGGGGGACGCAGCACTTTGTCTGGGCACTGGTATTAATTGTGATGGTGCCGGGGCTGCTGGCGCTGGTGTTTGGCTGGTTTGCCTTTCGCTCAAAAATCAAAGGGGTCTATTTTTCGATCATGACCCAGGCGCTGACGTACGCGGGGATGTTGCTGTTCTTTCGCAATGAAACCGGCTTTGGCGGGAATAACGGATTTACCGGTTTTACCACGCTGCTCGGGTTTTCCGTTACCGCGACCACCACCCGTATTGCGCTGTTTCTGGCTACCGTGATGCTGTTGCTGATAGCGCTGGGCACAGGCTTCGCGCTGGCGAAAAGTAAGTTCGGTCGCATTCTGACCGCAGTGCGTGACGCCGAAAACCGCCTGACGTTTTGCGGGTACGATCCCCGCGGTTTCAAGTTGCTGGTGTGGACACTATCAGCCGTACTTTGCGGTCTGGCCGGTGGACTGTATGTGCCGCAGGTGGGCATTATCAACCCGGGTGAAATGTCGCCAACCAACTCAATTGAAGCGGCCATCTGGGTCGCGCTGGGGGGGCGCGGCACGCTGGTCGGCCCGGTGATAGGCGCGGCGCTGGTGAACGGTGCGAAGAGCGTCTTTACCGTCGCCCTGCCGGAATACTGGCAGCTGTTTCTGGGGCTGATTTTCATCGCCGTGACGCTGTTTTTACCGCGCGGTGTCTACGGTCTGTTTCGTAAGGGAGAACACTAATGCAGCCAGCCGAAGAATTATTTACCCGCCAGTTACCCGGGGATCGCTATCGCGACCAGACCGATCCGGTACTGCAGCTTGAAGCCATCAACGTGAATTTCGATGGTTTTCAGGCGCTGACGGACCTCTCACTGAACATTGGCGTGGGTGAATTGCGCTGCGTGATTGGCCCCAACGGTGCGGGAAAAACGACGTTAATGGACGTGATTACCGGCAAAACGCGGCCTAAAAGCGGCAGAGCGCTGTACGATCAGTCCATCGACCTGACGGCGCTCGAACCCGCCGAGATTGCCCGCCAGGGCATCGGACGTAAGTTCCAGAAGCCCACGGTCTTTGAAGCGCTCACGGTGTGGGAAAACCTTGAGATTGCGATGAAAACCGACAAATCCGTCTGGGCGAGCCTGCGGGCCAGACTCAACGGCGAGCAGCGGGACCGTATTGACGAGATGCTGCTCTTGCTGCGGCTTGGCGGCGAGCGCAATCGCCGCGCCGGGCTGCTTTCGCACGGGCAAAAGCAGTTTCTGGAGATTGGCATGCTGCTGGTGCAGGACCCGCATCTGCTGTTGCTGGATGAACCGGCGGCCGGAATGACCGACGCGGAGACCGACTATACGGCTGAGCTGTTCAGAACCCTTGCGGGCAAACACTCCCTGATGGTGGTCGAGCACGATATGGGCTTTGTCGAAACCATTGCCGACCACGTGACGGTGCTGCACCAGGGACGCGTGCTGGCGGAGGGGTCACTTCGCCAGGTACAGGCCAATGAGCAGGTCATAGAAGTCTATCTGGGACGCTAAGGAGCCGTCATGTTACAGGTGAACGAACTGAATCAGTATTACGGCGGCAGTCATATTCTGCGCGGGGTCAGCTTTGAGGCGGCGACCGGCGAAGTGACCTGCCTGCTGGGGCGCAACGGGGTAGGGAAAACCACGCTGCTGAAGTGTCTGATGGGCCTGATCCCGGTAAAAACAGGCGACATTATCTGGCAGGGGAAAAAAATCACCCATAGCAAACCGCACCAGCGCGTGCAGTCCGGTGTGGCCTATGTTCCGCAGGGGCGTGAGATTTTTCCACGCTTAACGGTCGAGGAGAATCTGTTGCTCGGGCTGTCACGCTTCCCCGCCCGCGACGCAAAGCGCGTCCCGGAGGATATCTGGCAGTTGTTCCCGGTGCTTAAAGAGATGAAGCATCGTCGTGGAGGCGATCTCTCCGGCGGTCAGCAGCAACAACTGGCGATTGGTCGCGCCCTGGCGAGCCGGCCACAGCTGTTAATCCTCGATGAACCCACGGAAGGTATTCAGCCGTCGGTAATCAAAGAGATAGGCCTGGTGATCCGCAAGCTGGCGGACAGAGGGGATATGGCAATCCTGCTCGTAGAGCAGTTTTACGATTTCGCCGCTGAACTTGCCGACAGCTATCTGCTGATGTCGCGCGGGACCATCATTCAGCGTGGACGGGGCGATACAATGGAACAAGAGGGCGTTCGCGGACTGGTTGCGATTTGATATGTTATATTATAACATTCTCATTCTCATAAAACGGAGTGAGGAGTTTGTTTTGGCTGCACATATTGGCAAATTTGCAATGACTCTGGGGGCGCTGCTGGTAAGCGGTCAGCTGTTTGCCCATTCGCATGGTCATCAGATGACGGAAGCGGAACAGAAGGCGGCGAACGGCGTCTTTGAGGATAAAGACGTCAAAGACAGAAAGCTGTCTGACTGGGATGGGACATGGCAATCCGTCTATCCGTTTTTGCTCGATGGCGCGCTGGATCCGGTTTTTAAACAGAAAGCGCAGAAGGATAAAAAATCCTTCGACGAGGTGAAAGCTTACTACCGCACAGGGTATGCGACGGACGTTGAGGCTATCGGCATCGAAAACAACGTGATGGAATTCCACAAAGGTAAGGCTATCAGTCGCTGCCAGTATGATTACAGCGGCTATAAGATCCTGACTTATGCATCAGGTAAGAAAGGGGTTCGCTATCTGTTCGAGTGTAAAGATCCGGACAGCAAGGCGCCGAAGTTTGTCCAGTTCAGCGACCATACCATCGCCCCAAAAGCCTCTTCCCATTTCCATATCTTTATGGGCAACACCTCCCACGAGGCGCTGCTAAAAGAGATGGATAACTGGCCGACGTACTACCCGAACGAAATGTACAAACAGCAGGTGGTCGACGAGATGCTGCACCATTAATGGCCTGCCCGATGCCGGGTGGGCGTCATGCCGCCCGGCGTTGAGGACTTAAGCCACTTTCGGCATTTCGCACCACGCCTTCACGCTCATCCCGCGCAAAATCATCAGCCAGGCAATCACGATGGCAACCATCATGATCGCAAACAGTGACCAGTGCGGCAGGTTGGTAAGGATAATACCGGTGATCATCGGGTTTGCCGCCGCCCCAAGCCAGCCCAGCGCCTGGGCAGAGAAGTAACTCGCTTTCATACCCGGCGGGGCAATATTGTCGATCAGCATATATTCGCCCGGTGCATAGATAATCTCACCCAGCGTAAACACCGCTGCCGCAATGCCCCAGTAGACCAGGTTTTCCCCGGAGAGCATAAAACCGCCCAGACCCAGGACGAAGAAGAGTGTTCCCACCGTCATCAGCGGACGTATATTGGTGGCGGAGATCTTGCGACCGATAACATATTGCAGGGTGACGACCACCGCAGCATTCACCGGCAGCACCACGGCGACCACGTTTTGCGCAAAGTTGCTGTCGGCATTCGCAGCCAGCACGTACTGCGAAATACAGCTGGCGAATGACCCGCCCACATACGACGCCAGCAGGCCGGAAAGGGTGTACCAGAAGAGGGCACGGTCTTTAAGCAGTACTGACGGTTGCCACGGCATTTTCTCTTCGGTGGCATCGAGCGCAACGCTTTTTTGCACAAAGAAATGGATAAAACCGAGCGGCAGTGCGGCACAAAAAGCGGCCAGCCAGAACGGCAGCTGCAGGCTGTACATCACCAGTAAGGTGCCCACCGGCGGCCCGATCGTCCAGCCAATGTTCAGGAAGCTATAGTTTAGCGAGAAAACGCGCGCTTTTTGACTCGAGGTCAGCACATCGGCAAACCAGGCCTTCAGCACCGTTGAAAACACCGAATAGGCGCAGTTAATCAGGGAAAAGAAGAGCACCACCAGCGTGACGTTATCCACCAGCGGGATAGCAACAAACCCGGCAATAAAGGCGACGATAGAAATCAGCATGTAGCGCTTTTTATCAAACTTATCGGCGAGGATGCCAAACCCCATACTGAATACCACACCGACGGTAAGCGCAATGGTCAGGGCATAACCAATATTCTCAACGCTCATATTAAATACGCGCGTGAGATAGATGGTCATAAACGGCAGCGTTGCCCCACGACCAATGGTTAATAATAACGACGACGCCAGCAGCGCTGCGGTTGAGCGCCTGAGTGATGGTTTCATATTCCTGCCTGACAATTGCGTTTGTTTTTTTGAGCCGCAGAGATTCTGGCCGCGCTTGCTCGCCGCCATCCTGCAACGTGTATTATTTTAGGTATATATCAGGAGTATCACGACATAAGGGGCTTGTATAGCGCCTAATTTATCCGTAAGTGCTTCAGTTGACTGCCAGAAATAATGATCTTCTCGTGGCATGTTTTTTTCGTTACCTTGAAGTGTTTACAAAAATTTAATCATTCAGGGGCAGAGTATGACGCGAAAAGACGGGCTGCTGGCGTTGCTGGTGGTCATCGTATGGGGTCTGAATTTTGTGGTCATCAAGCTTGGGTTGCATAACATGCCCCCACTCATGCTGGCCGGTTTGCGTTTTCTGCTGGTGGCCTTCCCGGCGCTCTTCTTTGTCGCGCGCCCGAAAATTCCGTTCAGACTCTTACTGGGATACGGCCTGACCATCAGCTTTGGCCAGTTCGCGTTTCTGTTCTGCGCCATTAAGTTCGGGATGCCCGCCGGTCTGGCTTCTCTGGTGTTACAGGCTCAGGCGTTCTTTACCATCATTCTCGGGGCGTTTGTCTTTGGCGAGCGTCTGCAGGGTAAACAGCTGGCGGGGATCACTCTTGCGGTGTTCGGCGTGCTGGTGCTGATAGAAGCCAGCCTGAACGGGCAGCACGTGGCGTTACTGGGCTTTATGTTAACGCTGGCAGCGGGGCTGAGCTGGGCCTGCGGGAATATCTTCAACAAGCTGATTATGCAGCATGAGGCGCGCCCGAAGGTGATGTCGCTGGTGGTCTGGAGCGCCTTGATCCCCATTGTTCCGTTTATGGTTGCGGCGCTCATTTTTGATGGGCCGGACGTGATGCTGAAAAGCCTGGTGGAAATCGATCTCACCACCATTTTATCGCTGATCTACCTGGCGTTTGTGGCCACCATTATTGGTTACGGGATCTGGGGATCGCTGCTGGGTCGCTACGAAACCTGGCGCGTTGCGCCGTTATCCCTGCTGGTTCCGGTGGTAGGGTTGGCCAGCGCCGCGCTGTTGCTCGATGAAAAGCTGAGTGCGCTGCAGCTGCTGGGGACCGTGCTGATCATGGCCGGGCTGTACATCAACGTGTTTGGTTTGCGCGTGCGTCGGGTAACGCGGGCAAGAGGATAGGCATAAAAAAAGCCCCGCATCCGCGGGGCAAAAACGAATCAGAAGCTGTGCTGATTATAATAAGGCACGCCTAACTCGTCGGATTTGTCACTACCAGCACCCATGTGGTTGAAGTCATAAGGTGACTGGTCATGTGCTGACGGCAAAATCATCGTGTCACGATTATTTTGCTGCGTTGCACGAGGGGTTTGCTCCGCGAAGGTCTGGCTGGAAAACAGCACCAGCAAGGCGAGGGCGGCGGAGGCTGTAACTTTCATGATTTCCTCGGTTACGTCTTTACAGGCGATGATTAACTACAATGTTTTAGTGGATACAGGTATCGGGATTCACCCGGCACGCTGGTAATACGGTATTTGTGAGGCGGCACGTCGAAGTAGTTCTTAAACGTACGCGTCAGGGTTTGCTGTGATTCAAAACCGTAACGTTCCGCCAGATAGAGGATCGGCTCATTGCTTTCTTTCAGCTTCTGGGCAATTTCCGTCAGCTTGCGGCTGCGAATATATTGACCTAATGAATGGCCGGTCTCTTTTTTGAACATCCGTTGCAGGTGCCATTTGGAGTAACCTGAACGCTCTGACACTTTTTCAAGGGAGAGCGGCGATTCCAGGTTATCTTCGATCCAGTCCAAAATGCTATGAATAGTAATAGCGTCAGTATTGCGTCTGGACATCGTCATACCTCTTTTTCTGTTTACGGCAGTATTTTCTTAAGCAAAAGCTCAAGCGTTGCCACTTCATCTGCCGTTAAGTTTTTTGTTAGTTCCTGATGCAGTGTTTGTCCTACTAGTTGATGACATTGCTCGCACATAGCCGCGCCATCGCTGGTGAGTTTCACCAGGACGCCGCGTTTGTCATTCGGGTTAGGGCTTCGTTCTATCCATCCTTTGCAAACGAGACGATCGAGCATGCGGGTTAGCGCACCCAGATCGACAGAGAGCACCTTTTTCAGCTCAACCGGCGTGATACACACTTCGCAGCGAATGGAGCACAGCACTTTGAACTGCGTGGCGGTGATATCCAGCGGTGACAGATAGTCATTGAGCAGGCGATCTTTTTTCTGGTTAACCATATGAATAAGACGACCCAGCGGAATAATGTCGTTAAAGAGATCACTGGTGCTTTTCACAATGGTTGCCCTGGCAAGTAGTTTAGTCACGGCAGATATTATTGCTCAGGCAAGTATAAGTCAACTGAATGGATCAGCGGATGCCACGAATTGCTAAAACGTTTCATGAACTTTTTTTGCATGCTTTCAATTCAAATAGATAACGAAGGGTTATCGTTAATGACCGTAAATAATCGTTACGTTGAGCGAATGGCTGAACGTCACACTTTCACCCTATAATTGCGGTGATAAACATGGATAAGGACAACGACGCACTATGTTGGATTTGATTAAAGCAATTGGTCTGGGGCTGGTGGTACTGCTGCCGTTGGCTAACCCGCTAACGACGGTTGCGCTCTTCCTGGGGCTGGCAGGGAACATGAACAGCGCCGAGCGTAACCATCAGTCGATGATGGCCTCGGTCTATGTGTTTGCCATCATGATGGTGGCTTACTACGCCGGACAGCTGGTGATGAACACCTTCGGAATCTCCATCCCGGGTCTGCGTATTGCCGGCGGACTGATTGTCGCCTTCATCGGGTTCCGTATGCTGTTCCCTGCGCAGAAAGCGCATGAGTCACCTGAGGCCAAAAGCAAATCCGAAGAGCTGGAAACCGAGCCCAGCGCGAATATTGCTTTTGTCCCGCTGGCGATGCCAAGTACGGCGGGGCCAGGAACGATTGCGATGATCATCAGCTCCGCGTCAACGGTGCGGGATGGCTCGACCTTTCCGGACTGGGTCATCACGGTTGCGCCCCCGCTGATTTTTGCACTGATTGGTATCATCGTATGGGCATCCTTGCGCAGTTCAGGCGCGATCATGCGCTGGGTCGGCAAGGGCGGTATTGAGGCGATTTCCCGCCTGATGGGCTTCTTACTGGTGTGTATGGGCGTGCAGTTTATTATCAACGGCGTGCTGGAGATTATTAAGACGTACCATTAATCACCCGCCCGGTAATGCAAAACGGCAACCTCGGTTGCCGTTTTGCGTTGACTGCGGTCTACCCGTGATGGGCCTGTTCTTCCAGTGCGACCGGCCATTTACGGAAGATGAGCAGGGACCAGATGAGCGCCACCAGTGCCGGAATGGCACCCAGATAGCCAATCGCCGACATCGACACGTGAAGGCTAATCTGATTTCCCAGAAGCGCGCCCGCGCCAATACCGAGATTGAAAATCCCCGAGAACAGTGACATCGCCACATCCGTTGCGTCCGGCGCGAGGGCCAGCACCTTCACCTGCATACCCAGACCGATAATCATGATCGCCACTCCCCAGAACAGGCTCAGGACGGCCAGATGACCCTCGCTGCCCGCTGCTGGCATGAGTAACACCAGGCACGCCAGCAGTAAACCAATGGCGCTGCTGACCAGCGCCGACGCGTGCTGATTGCCGAGCTTACCAAACAGAATACTGCCAATAATGCCCGCGCCCCCCAGGATCAACAGCAGAACGGTGGCAAAGTTGGCGCTAAAGCCGGCCACGACCTGAACGAACGGCTCGATATAGCTGTAGGCGGTGTAATGTGCCGTGACCACAATGACCGTCAGCAGATAGATACTCAGCAATGCCGGACGACGCATTAACAGCGGCAGGCTTTTCAGCGAGCCGGAGTGTTCGCTTGGCAGCTTCGGCAGCAGTTTAATCAGGCAGACCAGGGTGATCATTGCCCCCATGCCGATAGCGAAGAACGTGGTTCGCCAGCCAAAGTATTGCCCAACGATACGGCCAATCGGCAGGCCCAGGACCATAGCCAGTGCCGTGCCGGTGGCTATCAGGCTCAGCGCCTGCGCGCGTTTTCCCGCAGGTGCCAGGCGGATGGCCAGTGACGCGGTGATCGACCAGAATACGGCATGGGCAAAGGCAATACCGACGCGGCTGATGACCAGCACCGTAAAGTTCCACGCCAGAAACGACAGGACGTGGCTGACGATAAACAGAGCAAACAGCCCGATCAGCAGCTTTCGCCGTTCCATCTGGCTGGTCAGCAGCATAAACGGCAGTGACATCAGTGCCACCACCCAGGCATAGATGGTCAACATAATGCCCACCTGCGCGGTTTCCATCTGGAAACTTTCAGCGATGTCAGACAACAGCCCAACCGGAACAAATTCTGTGGTATTAAAAATAAACGCGGCAATTGCCAGCGTGACCACGCGTAGCCACGCGACTCTGCGGGTAACTGTGTTCGTTGTCATAGCGATGTCGGAGATTCGTTGCTGAAAAGAAGAGGAGACGATCTTAAAACGTCAACCGGCGAAAACTCAACCATTATGTGATGCAGATCTCAAAATTCACCTGGTAAAAGCGGTAGCCGGGGGCATGGTTTTCATTGAATATAAAAGAACATCACAACAAAAACAGGCGGTAAGACAATGCAGGAGATTGATTTTTATCTGGTAGATGCGTTCAGCAATGCTTCTTTTGGTGGAAACCCGGCGGCCGTGTGCCCGTTAGACGCATGGTTGCCTGATGAGACACTGCTCAGAATGGCACAGCAGCATAATCAGTCGGAAACGGCGTTTTTCGTCTGCAGTAAAGCGGGAATTGAGTTACGCTGGTTTACCACCCTTACCGAAGTCAACCTTTGCGGACATGCCACACTGGCAGCCGCGTACGTCCTGTTTAATGAACTCAACTATCCTGACCCGCGTATCCACTTTGATACCGCCTCTGGCCAGCTGACGGTTAGCCGGGAAGGGGACTGGATGACGCTGGACTTCCCGGCATGCCCGACGCAGGAAGAGACGCCCCCGCCGGCGATGCTTGCAGCGCTGGGGATCGGCCATTACGTAGAAGCCCGTAAGGGGCGAGCCTGGGTGGTGGTTCTGGAAAACCGCCAGCAGGTTGAGGCGCTTGCGCCGAATATCTCGGCAATGACGCCAGGCGAACATAAGGTCAGCGTGACGGCGCGGGGAGAGGGGGATTATGATTTTGTGAGCCGCTTTTTCTCACCGGGAGTTGCCGTCTGGGAAGATCCGGTCACCGGATCCGCGCATACAATGCTTATTCCCTACTGGAGTGAAAAACTGGGTAAAACAGCGATGTTTGCCCGCCAGGTGTCGGCTCGTGGCGGTGATCTGCGCTGCGAACTGAAAGGTTCACGCGTGCTGATGAGCGGGCAGGCCTCGCTGTATCTGAAAGGCACCGTCTTTCTGCGCTAAATAACCATAACAAAAGAGGAAGAGACAATGCAGGAAATTGATTTCTATCTGGTCGATGCCTTCAGCGACAGGGCGTTTGGCGGCAACGCAGCGGCGGTTTGCCCCCTGGAAGAGTGGCTGCCGGACGAGACGCTGCTCAACATGGCGCAACAGCACAATCAGTCTGAAACGGCCTTTTTCGTACGCACTGACGGTGGATTCGAGCTGCGCTGGTTCACTACCCTTGACGAAATTAACCTGTGTGGACATGCCACACTGGCGGCATCGCATGTCATTTTCGAATACCTTGATTATCCACACACGGAAATCACCTTCACCACCCGTTTCGTCGGCGAGCTGACGGTAAAACGCAGCGGTGACTGGTTGACGCTCAACTTTCCGGCCTGGCCGACGGCGGTCGTCGATAATCCGCCAGCGCTGCTGTTGAGCGCGCTGGGCATTGAGCGGGCAAAAGAGGTGCGTGTCGGGCGCGACTACATGGTGGTGCTGGAGAACCAGCAGCAGGTAGAGGCCCTTACGCCGGATATCTCAGCAATGATTCCGCTGGATAAGATGGTCTGCGTCACGGCACCGGGCGATGAATATGACTTCGTCAGCCGCTTCTTCTGTCCGGGAGAAGGGGTGCCGGAAGATCCGGTCACGGGGTCCACTCACAGCATGTTGATTCCCTACTGGAGCGAAAAGCTGGGCAAAACCGTGCTGAACGCGCGCCAGGTCTCGCGACGGGGCGGGGATTTACGCTGTGAGCTGGCGGGGGACCGGGTGTTAATCGGCGGTCAGGCCACCCTGTATCTGAAAGGGCATATCTATTTACGCCAGGCGATGTAAGCCAGGAATGGGCCACCGTCATTTCATCATCGGGAATGACGGTGGCTTGCGTTAATCAAACGTTCGTTTTTCCCCCTGCCAGCCAGACGCAATCAGAAATTCACGCCACGTTAAGGTGGCAGGGTTTATGGTTCTGCTCCAGGTAAGATCCCGGTCTTTTCCGTAATAGCCGTAGTTCACGGCATATTCCGTCATGCCGGTAATTTCACTGACCAGTGCCGCGTTGTCTGCGAAATCGGGGAAGTGGTGAAGGAGTTCTTCTCGCGTGTAGGCTGAGCGATACCGGGCTTTTATGCCGGTGACCTCCGTGAAGGTTTCCACCATCTCACGCGGCGAAAGACACTCACCGACAACGGGTAACGTCATGCCGTTGTAGTGTTCGGGGTTATCGAACATCTCAAGCACCGCAGGGCCGGTTGCCGTGAGCGGGTCGACAAAGGGCGCCCGAACGTCTTCCGGGAGATAGAGGGGAAAGATCAGCTCGTCACCTTCTTTACGCGGCGGATAATATTCGGCCAGATTGGTGTAAAAGAACGCCAGTTGAATAAACGACGCGCTGACGGGGAGTGTGCGGATGTACTCCTCAATTCGGCCCTTATCGCTGAAATGAGGAGCCCATAGAGTTCCGGCCGTTATTCTCTCGACGTTTTCCAGACTGCTGAAGACAAGGTGTTTTACGCCGGCGTTGACGGCGGCATCTGCAAGCCTGTAGCCCAGCGCCGTTTCACCCGTTGGCATCTGCGTCGATACGGGGATGAAACCCGGTGTCATCAGAAACGCTCCGTCTGACTCGGCAAACGTCCCGATCAGATGCGCATCATTGCCCGTCTTAAGGGTGATTTGTCTCAGTTCAGCACCCCGTTCCGCCAGCTGTTTCGCCGCAGGAGAGTCCGTGTTTTGCGTTAAGGCGCGCACCCGATAGCGCCCACTTTGCAGCAAGGTTGTGGTTACGCTACGTCCTTGTTTACTGGTGGCACCAAAAACTGTTATGAGTGGTTTTTTATCATACGACATTTCATTCTCGCTCTGTGTTGTTGCGGTAGTGCATTATCGGAATGCGGGCGGCGAGCGTGAAATCGATTTATTTCTTACATGATATCCATCCTATGAATACCAAAAAGCCTGACGTAAACCTGCTGCTGACTCTGGAAGCGCTGGTCGCGGAGCAAAATGTCACCAGGGCCGCCAGCCGGCTTTGTCTTAGCCAGCCTGCCGTCAGCGCGCAGCTTAACCGGCTGAGGGGGATGTTTAACGATCCGTTATTGATCCCGGGGCGCAGGGGGATGACGCCAACCCCCAAAGCTCTTGAGCTGATGGCGACGCTTGGCGGGGCGCTGGCAAAAATACGGGATACGCTGCAATCACATGAGGACTTTGATCCGCTGCACGATTCGCTAACGGTCTCTCTGGCCTGTACTGATTACGTGCAGGCCGCGGTCATTACGCCGCTGATTGTGACCCTGCAAGAGATTGCCCCCGGCGTGCGTATTGCTGTCAGGAATTACGATCCGCATCAGCTAGCCCATCAACTGAGCTCAGGCGATGTTGATGCTGCCATTGCTACGCCAGACCCTGCGCAGGCGCAGCTCAGAGCGCAACATCTTTATGACGAATCGTACGTGCTTATCGGGCGCCCTCAGCATCCTGAACTGAACGACCAACTGACAATGGAGGCGTTCGCAAAACTTGAGCATATTATCGTGTCCCCCTCGGGGGGCGGTTTTACCACGCCGCTGGATGTCATGCTGGCGGAGTCAGGGTTGCAACGTAAGGTTGCGGTATCTGCGGCATCATTTCTGTTTGTTCCCGGCATGGTGCAGATGAGCCATCT
Organism: Enterobacter sp. R-25; assembly: GCF_049913205.1. NCBI lineage: Bacteria > Pseudomonadati > Pseudomonadota > Gammaproteobacteria > Enterobacterales > Enterobacteriaceae > Enterobacter > Enterobacter sp. R-25. Next base: position 2,314,763 of record NZ_CP183982.1, read on the forward strand.
GGTAGCACTGGTGCCCCGACGATTAATTATGGGAACCATTAACCCGCTCACCGTGGTGGAACTCCCCTGGCTGAAAGAGACGTTTGACGTCAGTCTTATCTGGCATGAACGCAGCCATAACCACGCAGGACACCGCTGGCTAAGAGATACCCTCGTCAGCCTGAACCGCAATGCTGATATAAGTTAACGGTATGAAGCACGTGTGCAGGGCTGCGCTATGTTGAAATAAAAACAACAAGGAGCCCGCCATGTATTCCATTACCGCTGAATCTGCACATCACCCTGATATTTTGAATCTGATTGCCGCGCTTGACCGCTATCAGAGCGAACTCTATCCCGCTGAAAGTAACCACCTGCTCGATCTGACCGAACTGCCGACAGCCGAGCTGATCCTGATGATTATTCGGGACCGGCAGCTTCATGCCGTCGGGTGTGGTGCCGTGGTGCTCAACGGCGACGGGACCGGTGAAATGAAACGGGTGTATATCGATCCGGCTCATCGCGGGCAACATCTCGGCGAGATGCTGCTGGCGGCGCTGGAAGATGAAGCCCTGAGCCGTCACTGCCACACGCTTCGCCTGGAAACGGGCATCCGGCAACATGCCGCCGTCCGTCTGTATGAGCAGTGCGGCTATGAGCAACGTCCGGCGTTTCCGCCGTATGTTGATGACCCGCTGAGCCTGTTTATGGAGAAGGCACTGGTGGTTGACGTTCGTTTAGCAGCGCTATAAAAGCCTCCAGTGGGCGGGTCATAGCCCCGCGGCGCCAGACCAGCCAGGTGGTGAGCCAGCGCCAGTTTTCTGCCAGCGGCCAGGCTTCCACCTGATGGTGGCCTGGCATACTTTCCAGCATCGAACGAGGCATCAGCGCGATACCGGCGCCCGCGATGACGCAGGCGAGCATGCCGTGATAAGACTCCATCTCATGAATACGCCCGGGCGTGGCTCTGTCGGCGTGAAACCAGCTTTCCAGATGTCGGCGATACGAACAGTTTGCGCGAAAGGCGTAGACGTCACTGCCGCTTACCTGCGTGGCGCGTGCCACTTCTGCATGCCCGGCGGGCGTGACCAGCATCATCTCTTCCCGGTAAACCGGCATGCCTTCCAGTTCCGGATGCGAAAGGGGGCCATCGACAAACGCGGCGCTTAAGGTTCCCTCCAGTACGCCGTCAATCATTGTGCCGGACGGCCCGGTAGAGAGGGCAAACTGGATACGTGGATAGCGCTGGTTAAACTGCGCCAGGCTTTCCGGAATACGCACGGCGGCGGTACTCTCCAGCGCGCCAAGCGCAAATAATCCCTGCGGTTCATCACCGGCGACGACCATTCGTGCCTCATCGACCAGCGCCAGGATCTGCTTGCTGTAGCGCAGGAAGTTATGCCCGGCGGGAGATAAACGTAAACGCTGGTTCTCACGAATAAACAGCTCCACGCCAAGATCGGCCTCCAGCTGGCGGATGCGGGTGGTCAGGTTCGATGGAACGCGATGCACCTTTTGCGCCGCCTGGGTGATGCTGCCGGTGAGCACCACGGCGTTAAACATTTCAAGCTGAGTTAAGTCCATACCATTCTCGATTCGTGAACAAGGTGGTTAGTATTATTCATTTTTAAGAAATAGCAGAGTGCGCCACAATGAATCAATCGTTATTACGTGGAGACCATCATGACTTATTCCTCTGCTACACATGCCCTCTCTGTTAACCCAGCCACCGGCGAGACGCTCGCGGCGTATCCGTGGGCGAGCACCGACGACGTTGAACGCGCAATTGCGCAGGCTGATGCCGGTTTTCGTCAGTGGAGACGCGTAAGCGTTTCAGACCGGGCGCAAAAGCTGCGCGATCTCGCCAGCGCGCTGCGCAACCGTGCAGACGAGATGGCCCGAATGATCTCCCGTGAGATGGGCAAACCCATTTTGCAGGCGCGTGCTGAAGTGGCAAAATCCGCCAGCCTCTGCGACTGGTATGCGGAACACGGCCCGGCCATGCTGCAGCCTGAACCGACCCTGGTAGAAAACCAAAACGCGGTGATTGAATACCGGCCGCTGGGACCTGTTCTTGCCGTCATGCCGTGGAACTTCCCGCTCTGGCAGGTACTGCGTGGCGCGGTACCCATCCTGCTGGCCGGGAACAGCTATCTGCTCAAGCATGCGCCAAACGTACTCGGCTCGGCTGACCTCATTGCGCAGGTATTTGCTGACGCCGGTTTTCCGCAGGGTGTCTTTGGCTGGGTGAATGCCACGAATGAGGGGGTGAGCCAGGCGATCAACGACCGTCGTATTGCCGCCGTAACCGTAACCGGCAGCGTGCGCGCGGGTGCGGCGATTGGTGCGCAGGCGGGGGCAGCACTCAAGAAATGCGTCCTGGAGCTGGGCGGTTCAGATCCGTTTATTGTGCTCAATGATGCTGATTTGGATCTGGCGGTGAAAGCAGCCGTGGCCGGTCGTTATCAGAATACCGGACAGGTTTGCGCCGCCGCTAAGCGCTTTATTGTGGAAGAGGGCATCGCTGATGCTTTCACCCAGCGTTTTGTCGAGGCGACGGCAGCCCTGAAGATGGGGACGCCGGATAGCGAAGAAAACTTTATTGGCCCGATGGCGCGATTTGACCTGCGTGATGAACTGCATCAGCAGGTGCAGGCCACGCTGGCCGAAGGCGCCACGCTGCTGCTTGGCGGGGAGAAAGTCGCCGGTGAAGGTAACTACTATGCACCGACCGTGCTGGGGAATGTCACTGCCAGCATGACGGCATTTCGTCAGGAGCTGTTTGGTCCGGTTGCGGCGGTTAGCGTTGCGAAAGACGCGGAGCACGCCCTGCAGCTGGCTAACGACAGCGACTTTGGTCTGTCCGCAACCGTCTTTACCGCGAACGATACGCTGGCGGAGAAATTCTCCCGTGAGCTGGAGTGCGGTGGGGTGTTCATCAATGGTTTCAGCGCCAGCGATGCGCGCGTGGCCTTTGGCGGCGTGAAGAAGAGCGGTTTTGGTCGTGAGCTTTCCCACTTCGGTCTGCACGAGTTCTGTAACGTGCAGACGGTATGGAAGAATAGAGTCTAGTTCGCTCTCCGATAACGGCCTTCAGCACGAAGGCCGTTGTCATTTTCCTGCAATGGTTCTGTCATTTTCGTTTCGTAGACTCGCACGCGTCTAACGTCTTGTTACTGAAGAAAATTATGAACCTAACGCAAATTTTTCGCCGTATTGCGCAGCGCCTCATCCCTCGTCAGTTTGGCCTGCTGACCGGTATTTTCTGTATTATTGGTCTTTTCTCCGCACTGCAACTCTCCTCTTCATTTTTGCTCAATGCTTCCCTGAAGGACGCTCAGCGCAACGAGCAGCAAAATCTGCTGGCGTACCAGCAACAGAGCAAACTGGATCTGGCCCGCGTGTCTCTGCTGGCAGCAAGCGATCTGCTTAACCGCTCCGGCGTCTGGTTTATGCAGGATAAAGAGACCGGCTCTGAAGGAAGCTGGCACAGCCTGATGGACGAAGCTCAGGCGTCGCTGACGGTTTCTCAGCAGGCCTGGAACGCCTGGCTGGCGCTCAATCCGCCAAAAGATGACGCCCTGATCACCAGCTACCAGCTTTTCTACGGTGCCATCAAGGAGCAGGCGGAAGGGCTCATCAAGACCAACACGATCGATGCCTTTTTTGCCGTACCTGCCCAGGCTTTTCAGACTGACTTCAACGAAAACTATGCCCGCTATCAGCAGGCCAGCGAGAAGCAGGCGATGCAGGGCCGCCAGAGCCTGATGGCGCAACTCTCTGGCCTGCAAACGCTCTTCCTGGCTGCACCGGTTCTGCTACTTGCCATCGCCATTCTGGTGTGGTTAGGCATGTCCCGCTGGGTCATTACGCCGCTGCGTCGGTTGATTGCTCACATTAACCAGCTGGCGGCAGGAGACCTGTCCGGTACACCGCCGGGCGTGCTGCGCTTTAACAAGGAGATCGGACAGTTAAGCGACAGTGTTTCCACCCTGCAGCACGGACTGCAGGAACTGGTGACCCAGGTCAGCAATGCCACCCACGAAATGGTTGAAAATATAGGCTCTCTGGCACAGGGCAACCAGAAGCTGTATCTGCAGTCGGCTCGTCAGGCGAAAGAGCTTGAGGATGTGACGACACACATTGCCGCGCTGGAAAACCACGTAGAAGGGAATACAGGTTATGCAAAACTCGCCAGCTCCAGGGCGGACGAGGCGCGCCAGGTAGCCGCGGGTGGCGATCGGATGATGACGACCGTCAATGCCTCCATGCAGGCGATCGTTGACCGATCGTCAGAGATGCGCGGGATCGTGGCGATGATCGACAGCGTGGCGTTTCAGACCAACATTCTGGCACTGAATGCGGCCATCGAGGCCGCCCATGCGGGGAACCACGGGCGCGGGTTCGCCGTTGTCGCCCGGGAAGTGGGGCTGCTGGCCAGAAAGAGCAGCCACTCGACGCAGACTATTCAGGCACTGATCAATCACTCTTTGCAGGGCATCGAAGACGGTTCCCGGGCCGTTAACCTGCTGGAAGATAATCTGCAGCAGGTGATCGGGCTGGTGGCTAATTTAAGCAGTCTGCTGAATGAAATCTCGGTCGCGACCCTGAGCCAGGGGGAGAGCATTCATCAAATGACGCGGCAGCTTCAGGCGCTGAATCAGGTTTCACGTCAGACCGACATGCTGGTGTCTGACGCGTCGGATGCCTCTGAACGGCTGCATAAGCAATCCGATCTTTTATTGCAGGCAGTTTCGCGTTTTCGTCTTAGCGCCTGACGCAACATATAAGCCTCTGTTATACTCGCAGCCCGTTTTAGCCTGAGGGCAAGGAGCAAAGTGTGGCTGCGGTCATCCATAATGAGATGTTGGACGAGATTTTGTCGCAGGTTCGTCCGTTAATTGGAAAAGGGAAGGTTGCCGACTATATTCCGGCCCTTGCCTCGGTCAGCGGGAATAAGCTGGGTATTGCCATTTGTACGGTAGACGGGCAGCGTTACCAGGCCGGTGACGCCACCGAGCGTTTTTCAATTCAGTCCATTTCAAAAGTACTCAGTCTGGTTGCGGCCATGCGCCAGTATGAGGAAGACGAAATCTGGCATCGCGTGGGGAAAGATCCGTCCGGGCAGCCTTTCAACTCACTGCTTCAGCTCGAAATTGAACAGGGTAAGCCGCGTAACCCGTTTATCAATGCCGGTGCGCTGGTGGTTTGCGATATGCTGCAAAGCCGTCTCAGCGCCCCTCGCCAGCGTATGCTTGAAATTGTCCGTCAGCTCTCGGGCGTCGCGGATATTGCCTACAATGCGGTGGTGGCGCGCTCGGAGTTTGAACACTCCGCCCGTAACGCGGCTATCGCCTGGCTCATGAAATCGTTTGGTAACTTCCATAACGATGTCGCCACCGTGCTGCAAAACTATTTTCATTACTGCGCGCTGGAAATGAGCTGTGTTGAACTGGCACAGACATTCTTGTTCCTCGCCCATCAGGGGCATGCGCCGCACCTCGCGCAAGATGTTGTCTCGCCCATGCAGGCGCGTCAGGTGAATGCCCTGATGGCGACCAGCGGGATGTATCAGAACGCCGGAGAGTTTGCCTGGCGCGTCGGTCTTCCGGCTAAATCCGGTGTCGGCGGCGGGGTGGTGGCAATCGTGCCTCACGAAATGGCGATTGCCGTCTGGAGCCCGGAGCTGGATGAAACGGGAAATTCACTTGCCGGTGTGGCAGTTCTGGAGAAACTGACCCAACGTCTGGGACGTTCCGTATACTGATGTCGACCCTGGATCCGCTTTTTGTCCGCCTGGCGCGATCGCCTTTTCGTTCGCGCTTTCGCTTAGGCACGAAGGAACGGCAGTACTGCTGGGACAAAGGTGCCGAAACCATTGACCAGCACGCCGCCGATTTTATTGCCCGGCGTCTTGCACCGGCCCATCCCACCAATGACGGGAAACAGACGCCCATGCGCGGTCATCCGGTGTTTATCGCTCAGCATGCCACCGCCACCTGTTGTCGTGGCTGTCTGGCAAAGTGGCATAACATTCCGCAGGGTGTTCAGCTCAGCGCGCAGCAACAGCATTATATCGTCAGCGTGATCCACCACTGGCTGGTGCTGCAGATGAACGCCTAAATTTGACGAGTTATGATCCTGTTGTATTTGTGTTATAGATGCAGGTTAAGTTAGTTTAGATCCTGCTGACGATCGACATAATCGCCATAAGTTATTATACGGAATGATATTTAATGCGTTCTGCTCTCTCTGCCTTCAGGTTTTTTCAACCCGATACTCCGCTGCGTAATGCGTCGTGGATCTTTATTCTCACCACCTTATTCTATTTTGTGGGTGCTGAATTGCGTCTGGTTGAAGCGTTGTCGCTGTTCTGGCCACTGAATGGCGTTATGGCGGGAGTATTCGCCCGTTATGCTTATCTTAATCGTCTGCATAACTACGCGGTCGCGTATGTTGCCATGCTGATGTACGACGCGGTCACCACCAGCTGGGGAATGGCCTCGCTGGTGATTAACCTGTCGAATATGATTTTTATCGTCGTGGTCGCCATACTGGTTCTGCGTGATAAACGGCTGATGAAAACCCCCGATCCGCTTAATGCGCTGCGTCTGTTTAACTACTGCCTGATTGCCGCACTGCTGTGTGCCTTGCTTGGCGCGGTGGGGTCGGTCGGTATCGACAGTCATACCTTCTGGCCGCTGTTTGCCGACTGGTTTAGCGAGCAGTTTTCAACGGGGGTGCTGATTGTGCCGTGTATGCTGACGATTAGCCTGCCCGTGCGTGATATTCAGTTACGTCTGGAGCAGCTGTTCCCGGTTATGGCGTTGATTGTCTCGGTGGTCGCGTCGGTGGTGATTGGCGGCGCGGGGAGCCTCTGTTTCCCGCTGCCGGCGCTTATCTGGTGTGCGGTACGCTACCCGCTGCCCGTCACCTGTTTACTGACGTTTCTCACGGGTGCCGTTGAGATCATTCTGGTTGCCAACTCCATTATCAATATTGCCGTTGCGACACCGCTTTCGACCCCGATGATGTTCTCAGCCCGGCTGGGCATTGCCACCATGGCTATTTGTCCGGTGATGGTCTCCGTCAGCGTGGCGGCCATTAATTCACTGATTCGTCAGGTGTCACTGCGGGCAGATTATGATTTTCTGACGCATGTCTATTCCCGCTCCGGGCTTTATGAAGCGTTAAAGCAAGAAGAGGCGCACCGGCATTCGCGTTTTTTAACCGTCATGCTGCTGGATATCGATTACTTCAAAAGCATCAATGATAACTACGGTCACGAGTGCGGTGATCGCATACTGGCGGCCTTTGCCCGGCAGGTTCAGCAGGTTGTCGGTGAGGACGGTATGGTGGCGCGAATGGGCGGAGAAGAGTTCGCGGTGGTCGTGAACTCCGGGGATGCGCAGCACGGTTTTGAACTGGCTGAACGCATCCGAACCACCGTCGCACATCATCCGTTTACCTGGCGCCAGCAGACGCTGTATCTGACCGTCAGCATTGGCCTGGGCAGCGGTAAATCTGAATCATGGCAGTTGACGGAGGTCTTTAATAAGCTGATGGCTGAAGCGGACGATCATCTCTATCGTTCAAAGAAAGCGGGGCGAAATCGGACCAGCGCCCGGCTGTCGGATGAGCAGATTACTGCAACCTCCGGCAGCGAAACATCACTGCATTAGTCGTCATGAGCCAGTGACGTTAACAAATAGCGTCTGAACAGGATATTCGTACACTGACAATGTCTCTGTTTAAGCTACGCTTTTAGTAAAGCTTGCGTCAGGAGACGTTATGAAAACACCTGCAACCCCTGAAAATGAAACGGAACGTCTGAACTCGCTGCGCGAATCAGGCCTGCTTGAAATCGACAGTTCGCCGGCCTTTGACCGCCTGACGCGTCTGGCAAAACGCTTTTTCCAGGTGCCGCTGGCGATGGTCAATCTTATCGATGAGCATTCGCTGATCGTGAAGTCAGCGGATGGCCAGGCACCGGACTCGGTCCCGCGCAATATCTCATTTTGTGGCCATACGATCCTCAGCGAAGCGCCGCTGGTGGTGGGGGACATGCGTCAGGATGACCGCTTTGCCGATAATCCGCTGGTGGCCGGTGAGCCCGGCGTTCGTTTCTACGCTGGTTTCCCGCTGCGTCTGCGCGACGGCGCGAGCGTCGGATCGCTTTGCCTGATTGATTATTCTCCGCGCGAGTTTACGGCGGCCGATCTTGCCGTACTGGGAGACCTGGGCGCGCTGGCAGAAGATGAATTTGCCGCCGTCAGTGCGGCGACTACCGATGAACTGACGGGCTTATTCAACCGTCGGGGCTTTAATCAGCTCGTCCGGTTTACCCTGTCCGTCGCCCGACGCCGTGCAGAGCCGTTAACCCTCGGCTGGCTGGATCTGGATCGCTTTAAGGAGATAAACGATCGGTACGGCCACGAGGAAGGGGATAAGGCGCTGAACGTGATGGCGCAACTGATGCGTTCCTCCTTCCGTGAGGCGGATCTGCTGGTTCGCTTTGGCGGGGATGAGTTTGCCGTGCTGTTCGCCGATACGGATGAGCAGGGGGCCTGGATTGCGATGCAGTATCTGGCCGAGCAGGTCGAAAATTATAATGCCCGCAAACTGCATCCGTGGTCGCTTCTGTTCTCGTGGGGACTCAGTGAATTCGACCACAATGACCATGACCTGCAACAGTGGCTAAAAGAGGCCGATGAAAAGATGTATGCCATGAAGCAGCAACGCCACCGCGAAAGATGACATAACAAAAGCCTATGATCGATCCGTTTGCGTTAATAAGATGTTAATTGCACAGTGACGGTATTCAACGTAAGGAAAAACAATGAATACCTCACTGCACATCAAAAACCTCACCCGGGAAGAGATCCTCACCCATCTTGATGCGTTGTCCGCGATCCTCGAAAACTGCGTTAACGGCGGCGCATCCGTCAGTTTTATGTTGCCCTTTAGCCCGGAAAAAGCGCGTGCTTTCTGGCGCGGTATTGCTGAGAGCGTGGGACGCAATGAACGTCTTGTGCTGGCCAGTATCGATCCGCAGGACGGTGTTATCGGCACGGTACAGTTGATCACCGATCAGCCGGAGAATCAGCCGCATCGCGCGGATGTGGCAAAACTGCTGGTCCATGAAAAAGCGCGCCGTAAAGGGGCGGCAATGGCCCTGATGGAAGAACTTGAAGTACAGGCCAGAGCCAGAGGCATTTCGGTCCTGGTACTGGATACGTCCACCGGCAGCGGTGCCGAGACGTTCTACCAGCGTGCTGGCTGGCAAAAAGTGGGGGAGATCCCGCGCTATGCATTGATGCCGGACGGTGCGATGACCGCCACCTCCGTGTTCTATAAGTTCTTATAATTATTTTTCACAACTCCATCATGAATTGATCAAAACAGGGTTCCCGGTCGTAAAGTTTTGATAAGTTATCGTACCAATCTTATCAGGCTGTATGACTAATTATAAAAGGAACCCATTGTGAACACACTTAACCGTCATGATTTTCCCGGTCCACACTATCCGGAACGTATCATTCAGTTTGGTGAAGGCAATTTCCTGCGGGCGTTTATCGACTGGCAAATCGACCTGTTAAACGAACATACCGATCTTAACGCCGGTGTGGTGGTCGTTCGTCCCATTCAAAGTGATTTTCCGCCGTCGCTGAATACGCAGGATGGACTGTATACCACAATCATTCGCGGCCTGAACGAGAAGGGCGATGCGGTGAGCGATGCACGTCTTATCCGTTCCGTTAACCGCGAAATCAACGTTTATAACGAATACGATGCGTTCCTCAGGCTGGCTCATAACCCGGAGATGCGCTTTGTGTTCTCGAATACCACGGAAGCGGGGATCGGTTATCACGCGGGCGACACCTTTGAAGATGCGCCTGCCGTCAGCTACCCGGCGAAACTGACGCGATTGCTCTTCGAGCGTTTCAGTCATTTTAACGGTGCGCCAGACAAAGGCTGGGTCATCATTCCGTGTGAACTGATTGACTACAACGGGGATGCGCTGCGGGAACTGGTGCTGCGCTACGCGCAGGAGTGGGCGCTGCCGACGGCCTTTACTGAATGGTTGAACGATGCCAACTGTTTCTGCTCGACCCTGGTTGACCGCATTGTAACGGGTTACCCGCGTGACGAAGTGGCCGCCCTGCAGGCTGAACTGGGTTATCAGGACGGGTTCCTGGATACCGCCGAACACTTCTATCTGTTTGTGATTCAGGGCCCTGACTCCCTTGCCAGCGAACTGCGTCTTGATAAGTTCCCGCTCAACGTATTGATCGTGGATGACATCCGGCCTTACAAAGAGCGTAAAGTCGCCATTCTGAACGGTGCGCACACGGCGCTGGTACCGGTAGCCTTCCAGGCCGGGCTGGACACGGTAGGCGAGGCGATGAACGATGCTGACGTGTGCGCTTTTGTCGAAAAAGCTATCTATGAGGAAATTATTCCGGTACTGGATTTGCCGCGTGATGAGCTTGAATCGTTCGCCAGTGCGGTAACGGGTCGTTTCCGTAACCCTTACATCCGGCATCAGCTGCTGTCGATTGCCCTCAACGGGATGACCAAGTTCCGCACCCGCATTCTGCCGCAGCTGCTGGCAGGGCAGAAAGCAACCGGGTCATTGCCTGCGCGACTGACGTTTGCTTTAGCGGCACTGATTGCGTTTTATCGCGGGGAGCGTAACGGGGAAAGTTACCCGGTTCAGGACGACGCGAACTGGCTGGCGCGTTTCCAGCAGCTGTGGACACAGCATCACGATCGCCAGATCACTACCCGCCAACTGGTAAAATCGGTACTGAGCGTGAGCGAACACTGGGAGCAAGATCTTACGCAGGTTAACGGCCTGGTCGAGCAGGTTACGCGGGATCTGGATGCTATTCTGCTTCAAGGAATGCGTGCGGCGGTTAAACCGCTCTGCTAACACCGTTGCCCGGCTTCGGCCGGGTTTTAATGGGGATCTTATTAGTTACAACATACTATTTGCTCTGTTTTTAAAAAACACCTCTGGCACCGTGCGGTTTAGGCTAGCCAGGTCAGAAAATTCAATGTTTTATTAACATGCTTGCAACCGTGAGGGGGATCACGTTTAATAGCCACGCTCTTTTTCTTTCCTGAAACTCACTATGATTGTTCGTCCTAAACAGCACTGGTTACAACTCATCTTTGTCTGGCATGGCTCGGTACTGCCAAAAATCTATACCCGCTTGCTACTTAACTTTCTGCTTTCTATCGCCGTGATCCTGATGCTGCCGTGGTACACGTCCCTTGGCATCAAATTTACCGTTGCGCCATTTAGCATTCTCGGTGTGGCGATCGCTATCTTTCTTGGTTTCCGAAACAACGCCTGCTATTCACGCTACGTTGAGGCGCGCCAGCTTTGGGGGCAACTGATGATAGCGGCACGCTCTCTGTTTCGCGAGGTAAAAAACACCTTGCCGGACGATAAACATCTCGGCGAGTTTGTCCGCCTGCAGATTGCCTTTGCCAACTGTTTGCGCATGACCCTGCGCCGGGAAACGAACGCCGAACAACTTTCCCGTTATCTTCCGGAAGATGATTTACGCAAGGTGATGAACGCCAACTCGCCGGCGAACCGTATTTTACTGATCATGGGGGAGTGGCTTGCCGTCAGGCGTCGCAATGGCGAGCTCTCAGATATCCTGTTCCACAGTCTCAACAACCGGCTGAACGACATGTCCATCGTCCTGTCGGGTTGCGAGCGTATTTTGACGACACCCGTACCGTTTGCTTACACGCTGATCCTTCATCGTACGGTGTATCTGTTCTGCATCATGCTGCCGTTCGCGCTGGTCGTCGATCTGCACTACATGACGCCTTTTGTGTCGGCGCTGATTTCTTACACCTTTATCTCGCTGGATACGCTGGCGGAAGAGCTGGAAGACCCGTTTGGTACCGAAGATAACGACCTGCCGCTGGACGCCATCTGCAACATGATGGAACGTGACCTGTTGCAGATGAACGATGAAGAAGAGATCCCCGAAAGACTGTTACCGGATAAGTATTATCAACTGACCTGACGGGCATTCCATTCGTCACGGGTGATTTCCCACAGTTCGGAATCCAGTATGCCGCTGACGTACGCTTTCTTTTCTGTCCTGATAAGCCGCATGCCGCTACTGTCTGAAATACGGCGGGAGCGGCTGTTAGCAGCCGCTTTTGGCGCACGTAACACCGGCTTGTTCAGGGTGTTAAACCAATAATCCGTCGCCGCAATACTGGCCTCACGCATGTATCCCTTACCCTGAAACTCCGGCGCCAGCCAGAACCCACGGTTGTTATCTTCGACATCGTACAGGCAGATAATCCCCATCAGCTCATCCGGCGCCTCGCGACGTCGAATACTCCAGAACCAGGCAATGCCTTTTTCCATATCCGGCAGCGCAACGTTATAAACATAATACTCCGCGCCGTTATCCGGGTAGGGCCAGGGCACTGAGGAGACCATATAGCGAACGATTTCCCAGCGTGGATAAAGCCGCTGTATCTGGACGGCATCTTCCGCGACCAGGGGAATGAGTAACAGGCGGTCTGTCGTTAGCGTCGGTATTGTCATCCGTGGTTCTCCCTGTTTAAGCGTTATGTTTTTGTTCACCTTCTGGTATTTTCATCTCTATCACATTCTTTTTCGGTGTGCTGGACTTCTTTACTACCAATAACTGCTTTTAAAAGGCTTTCGATTTGTAATATGAGGAATATATGGCTGTTACGGTAAGAGCTTTACGCGCAGAAGATTATTCCCAGTGGCGTCCGCTGTGGGACGGCTACACTCATTTTTATGACTGTGTCCTCGATGAGTCCGTGACCGCCGCGACATGGCAAAGGGCGCTTGACGAGCGATCATCGATGTTTTGCCGGGTTGCGGAAAGCGACGGCAACGTCATCGGCTTCGCCATGTGTATTTTGCACGAAGGAACCTGGTCGACAGCGCCCGTTTGTTATCTGGAAGACCTGTTTGTTGCTGCCAGCCAACGGGGAGCAGGGACTGGAAAAGCGCTCATTGACGCCCTGATGGACGAAGGCAAGCGCGAAGGGTGGTCAAAACTTTACTGGGTCACGCGGCAGAACAACCCGGCACGTAAACTCTACGACCAATATGGCGAAGCCGACGATTACGTTCGTTATCGCGTCTCGCTTTAAGACGCAATGACCTGTGTTTGTATCACATTGTATCAACGCCGCTGATACATACACAGGCTTGCAATAAAGGCCTATTCGCACATATCCGCTATACAAACCGATGTTGTTATATCCCCGTGAATCGTACTCAATCGGAGATAACAACATGTTCAGCAAACTCGCATACTCAACTCTCGCATTAACCGTTTCTCTTGGTACCGTCATGTCCTGTCAGGCCGAAGCAACCGGTACTGATTTCGCGACGGCGTTTGATCATCCTCAGCAGATTAACGCCGGCGATCTTAACGTCGGTTATGTCGACATCGGCCCGAAAAATGGTCAACCGATCATTTTATTACACGGCTGGCCCTACGATATTCATAGTTATGCGCAAGTTGCTCCCGCGCTGGCTGCCAAAGGATATCGGGTGATTGTGCCTTCTCTGCGTGGTTACGGAACTACCCGTTTCCTCTCAGATAAAACGCCGCGTAACGGCCAGCCTTCGGCCATGGCGAAAGACGTTGTGAACCTGATGGATGCCCTGAACATCAAGCAGGCCGTTTTTGCAGGATACGACTGGGGGGCCCGTACGGCGGACATCGTCGCGGCGCTGTGGCCAGAACGCGTTAAATCGCTGGTCTCCGTCAGTGGATACCTGATCAGCAGCCAGCAGATTGGCAAACAACCCTTACCGCCGAAAGCAGAAGTTCAGTGGTGGTATCAGTTCTATTTCGCCACCGAACGTGGTGCTGAAGGCTACGCCAAAAACACCCATGACTTCGCCCGTTTGATCTGGTCGCAGGCATCACCTGACTGGAAATTTAGCGATGCAACGTTTAACGCCAGTGCCAAATCCCTTGATAACCCGGACCATGTCGCGGTGACGCTCAGTAACTATCGCTGGCGTTTAGGGCTGGAAAAAGGGGAGCGCAAATACGACAGTTATGAGCAAAAACTGGCAACGCTTCCGAATATTACCGTCCCGACGATCACCATCGAAGGCGGAAACAACGGGGCGCCGCATCCTGCTCCACAGGCCTACGCCGGGAAGTTCACCGGCAAGTATGAACACCGTACCTTTGGCAAAACCGTAGGTCACAACCCACCACAGGAAGATCCGCAGGATTTCGTCAACGCAGTTGTGGACGCAGATAAACTCTGAAATGTGCTATTTTCAATACGTTACCCTTCAGTCTGGAGATTTCTGTGGAGCATATTGATCATATCCTTGTCGTCGATGACGACAGGGATATTCGTGAGCTGATTGTCGATTACCTCGTTAAGTCCGGATATCGCGCCTCTGGCGCGGCAAATGGCAAAGAGATGCGAGTTGTGCTTGATAAACAGCATATCGATCTTGTGGTGCTGGATGTCATGATGCCCGGCGATGACGGATTAACGCTGTGTCGTCAGCTCCGAAGCGGTAAACATAAAGACTTGCCCATTCTGATGCTCACGGCCCGTAACGAGGAAACAGACCGGATCCTGGGGCTGGAGATGGGGGCAGACGATTATGTCGTGAAGCCTTTTGTTGCACGCGAGTTACTCGCGCGGATCAAAGCCATTTTACGTCGTTTCCGCACAATGCCCCCCAATTTACAGGTGACGGAAGCCGGACGACTGGTCACGTTCGGAGAATGGCAACTGGACACCGTGGCCCGTCATTTAATCGACAGTGAAGGGATGGTGGTGGCGCTCAGCGGGGCGGAATATCGTCTGCTGCGCGTGTTCCTCGATCACCCTCAGCGTGTCCTGACCCGGGATCAACTGCTAAATTTGACCCAGGGGCGCGATGCCGAGCTTTTTGAACGATCGATTGATCTGCTGGTGAGCCGGGTGCGTCAGCGTCTGAATGAAGACGCCCGCACACCGGCCTATATCAAGACCGTGCGCAGTGAAGGTTATGTCTTTACAATGCCGGTGACCATAAAAGAGGCCAATGAATGACGCTTTGGCCACGCTCGTTGCTGTCCCGGCTGTTGGTCATCGTGCTGGCTGGACTCTTACTGGCGAATACTCTCAGCCTGACGCTGGTGATGGTTGAACGCATGCACAGCGCCCGCACCGTAATGCTGGGTAATCTGGAAAACGATGTAGCCACTAGCGTGGCCATTCTTGACCGGCTTCCCGCCCAGGAGCGGGCGGCCTGGCTGCCGCGGCTTGAGCGCGGTAACTATCGCTATATTCTCGGGCCTGGAGAACCGGGCGCACCGCCTGAGGATAAGCGTTCACGCGATGCCATTCGAACGCTAAAAGAGACCCTTACGGCTGACTACCCACTCACGTTTACCGCCGTTCCCGGTCCCATTTCCCATATTCAGGCGCATCTCACCTTACGTGATGGCGCACCGTTGACCATCGATCTGACGCCACGCATGCCGCCGGTCGCCAGCTGGTTACCTGTCGTGCTGGTATTGCAGCTGCTGCTGCTTGCGGCCTGTGCCTGGATCGCCGTGCGTCAGGTGATTCGGCCTTTTTCTCAGTTTACCCGTGCGGTTGACGCGCTTGACCCGGCGGCAAACACACCAATGACGGAGAAGGGGCCGGTAGAAGTGCAAAGAGCCGCGCATGCCTTTAACGCGATGCAGGCGCGCATTCAATCCTATCTTCGCGAACGGGCGCAGATCCTGGCATCCATTTCTCACGACCTGCAGACGCCCATCACGCGCATGAAATTGCGCGTCGAGATGGCCGAACAACCCGAGTTACGCGACAAATTATTGAACGACCTCGATAACATGACCCGTCTGGTGCGGGAAGGGATTGCCTATGCCCGGTCATCAGAATCTCTGGAAGAGACCTCGCTAAAGCTGGAGCTCAATGCCTGGGTAAACAGCATTGCCTGTGATTATCAGGACATTGGTAAAAACGTGCAGTTTCAGGCAAACGACGCCCGCCTGCCGATAGTGACTCGGCCGCAGGCGCTTCGCCGGGTGATGACCAACCTCCTGGATAACGCGCTTAAGTTTGGTGGCTATGCCGTTATTGAGATTGATGATTCTTCTGCCGGACACATTGCTATCCATATTCTGGACGGCGGGCCGGGGATACCCGAGGCTGAACTCGACGCGGTATTACAGCCTTTTTATCGGGTAGAAACATCGCGTAACCGTGATACCGGCGGTACCGGCCTGGGGCTGGCGATTGCTGCACAGCTGACCGCGCAGCTTGACGGGAAACTGCGGCTGGCAAACCTTCCTGAAGGCGGGCTGAAGGTCACGGTAACGCTGCCGCGTCGCTGATTGTACGGTTTTGTATCCGGTTGCGTGACCGATACGAGAGCAGACAAATTGTCCCGTTTTGCACACATCCCAAACACATCCGTACGATGAAATACCCTCACTGCAGCGTCGCAGGCCATCTGTAATGTGAGGTTTTTATGTTTTTGATAATCGCGTTTCTGGGCGGGATGATAAGCCTGCTCAGTCCATGTACGCTCCCGGTGATACCTCTTCTGTTTGCCGGTTTCCAGGGGCAGCGAAGACATATCCTGGCTCTGCTGGCAGGGATGATCGTGATGTTTACCGTGGTGGCGATGGTTGTCACGGTTGCCAGCGAATGGATCACGGATGCCACGATAATAGGGCGCTGGCTGGCACTCATTATTCTGGCTACAGCCGCGCTGGCCTTAATTTTCCCGTCCTTCGCCCAGCGTATAGCCGGACCTGCGGTCAGCGTGGGCAATATCCTCAATACCCGCAGCGGACAAACGCGCGGAATGTTTTCCGCTTTCCTGGCCGGACTGGCCGTCGGTCTGCTCTGGTCTCCTTGTGCCGGACCGATCCTTGGGGCTATTTTCAGTATCAATATTGCGGGTCATTCGGCCATCACCACCGGCGCGCTGTTGGCGGCGTATGGCAGCGGATGTGCGCTTATGTTGGGCCTGCTTATGGCCGGCGGTCGGAAACTGATGACACCGCTGCGGGCCAAATCAGCGCTGATGGAAAGGTTGCGCAAGGGGGCGGGCGTGGTGATGTTAGCGGCTGTGGCGTTCAACGCCACGGGGATGAACTCGGTGCTGAAAGGTGCAAATGGGGTGGCAGACCGTCTTGAAACCACGCTATTGACCCTGGCGAAGCCCGCCACTGCGCCAGTAAAACTGCAGCCGGTCGTAATGACCGAACCCAGCAGTCAGTTGCCTTCGTTAAGTGGAGGGACCGGGTGGATTAATGGTGACCCTGTCACGTCTGAATCATTGCGGGGTAAAGTCGTCCTGATTGATTTCTGGACCTGGGACTGCATCAACTGCCAGCATACGCTCCCGCATGTCCGCGACTGGGCCACGCGATATCAGTCCCAGGGTCTGGTGGTCATCGGCGTGCATACGCCTGAATATCCGTGGGAAAAACCGCTCTCGTCGGTGAAAAACGCGGTAAACAAATGGCAACTGCCGTATCGGGTCGTGACGGATAATAACTACCAGATCTGGAACGCCTTCGGTAACCAGTACTGGCCGGCACATTATTATTTCGATGCCAAAGGGCAGTTACGTTATACCTCTTTTGGCGAAGGTAACTATGAAGAACAGGAAAAAGTTATCCAGCAGCTGCTTAAAGAGGCCCGCTCATAACGTTGCTCAGGGCTGACGTTGAGCAATGATAAACAACCGTGGAAAAGCCAGCAGTATCTGCCCGTTTTCCTGGAGCGGATACTGCTCTTCCAGCATTTCATGGTAGCGCTTGAGAAAACGTTTCTGCTCGCTCTCATTAAGCTCCTGCAGCCACGGACGTAAACCGGTTGCGCTTACCCAGTCAATAATGGCCTGGTGTGAGCTCATTTTATGGAAATAGGTCGTCCGCCAGATATCCACATCACAACCGGCGTCTGTCAGAATGTCGTAATAGGCATGCACGCCGGGCAAGGCTTCACGACCCCGGTCAGGATAGCCTTGCTCCCAGGCAACTTCACGCATCGCCACATGAGTGGGCTCAAGCCAGTTGTCAGGCATCTGAATGGCCAGTACGCCATTTAACGTGAGCAGAGAGACCAGGTGCGGCAGAAGATCGTAGTGGTCGGGCACCCACTGCAACGAGGCATTGGCGTAAATCAGGCTCAGCGGCTGGCCAGGCTTAAACTGGCGGATATCGGCCTCAACAAAGTGGCAATCCGGTAAGGCGCTGCGGGCTTCGTCGAGCATTGCAGGTGAGTTATCGACCCCTGTGACGTGCGCTGAAGGCCAGCGATATTTTAACAGCGCCGTACTGTTTCCAGGCCCGCAGCCCAGATCGACGATGGATGACACGTCATCCAGGGGAATTCTGGCGAGCAATTCAGCGGCGGGCCGCGTACGTTCGGCTCCGTATCGCAGGTACAGGGAAGGGTTCCAGTCAGCCATCTTTGCATCTCCGTTGTGCATGCTTCAGCAAGAATAGCACACGCAGACACCTGCACTGCGGCAGGTGTCTGTCCTGCGGCAATTACAGAATGCCTTTCAGGGCAACATGATAAAGCAGCATGATGGTTTTCCCGTCGACAATCCTGCCCGTTTCAATGCCGCGCAGTGCCTCTTCCAGCGTCATTTCCAGTACGTCGATATCCTCACCCTCCGCTTTGAGTCCACCGCCTTCACTGGTTCTGTCTTTCGGCTGGTATTCGGCGAGATAAAAATAGAGTTTTTCAGTGACGGAGCCCGGGCTCATGTAAGCTTCAAAAATTTTCTCAACGCGGGAAACGCTATAGCCGGTCTCTTCTTCCGCTTCTGCTTTAATCCGGCTTTCCGGATCCATGTTATCGAGCAAGCCCGCAGCAGCTTCAATAAGGTCATCTTCGTGCCCGTTAATAAAGACAGGGAAGCGGAACTGGCGGGTCAGGATCACCGTCTTTTTATCCCGGTTATAAAGCAGGATGGTGGCTCCGTTTCCCCGGTCGTAAACTTCGCGATTTTGCCGCTGCCATTCGCCATCGCGTCGCTGCAGATCAAAGGTATATTTTTTCAGGATGTACCAGTTATCAGACAGTGTTTCACTTTCTATGATGCGTACATCTGCACGTTTTGATTGCACGTTTGTTCCTCCTTACGTAGAGTAATTATCATAAACAGCATTGTCGTGCAGTTTCAAGATTAAACGTGCAATATCAGGAATTCCTTATGCTCACAACGCAGCGAAAACAATTGATCCTTGAAAAGCTCGAGGCTGAAGGTCAGGTCCAGTCGAAAGCGCTCAGCACGCTTTTCGCGGTGTCTGAAGATACCATTCGGCGTGATTTACGCGAGCTGGCGGCAGAAGGGCGTTTACAGCGTGTTCACGGCGGGGCGCTGCCGTCATCCTCGGCCATTGCCCCGTTTGCTGAGCGTAAATCGGTAAAGATGAATGCCAAGAAAAATGTCGCCCGTAAAGGTGCGCAGCTGATTTCTGACGGCCAGGTGGTGATCATTGACGGCGGCACGACTACGTCAGAGCTGATTACGTTTCTGCCTCCTGATTTGAAGATAACCGTGGTCACGCACAGCCCAGGCATTGCGCTGGGACTTGTCGAACATCCCTCCATTGAGGTTATCCTGATCGGTGGCCGTCTGTATAAACACTCTATTGTTGCGGTCGGCGCGGCTGCTATCGAAGGCATCGAAAAAATCCATGCGGACCTGTTCTTTATGGGAGTAACTGGCATCCATCCTGATGCGGGCCTGACGACCGGTGATTTTGAAGAGGCGAGTATCAAACGTGCATTTTCCGGCAGAGCCGCCGAAACGGTTGTGCTGGCTTCCCCCGAAAAAATCAATACCGCGTCATCTTTTGTGATTGGCGATCTGTCGCTGGTGAACACGATTGTCGTTGAAGACGATACCGATAGCGCCTGGATTAACGCGGTAAAAGAAAAGGGGGTTTCCGTGGTGATGACCTCTGAACCGGAAAAGGCATAACCCACGCGAAAAGCCTTTATGATCCGGCCTGTCGGTAAGCCGACAGGCCGGCAGGCCACATCAAACCTGAGGGATATCCTCAAGCGCAGTGTAAATCTTAAGCCCCAGCGTTTGCGCCACCTCTATGTCCATATCGGCCCCTTTGGACGCGCCGGCAATCCGGTAGATAGCATCACATTTCGCAATGAGTCGGTGCGCGACGGGATACAGCATTGCTTCACTGATTTCATCACCCATCGATTTCGAGCCAGCCGCTTTTGCCAACGGTAAGGCCAGCCATTCGCCAATAACCGGAACGTGGCCACGTTGATAGACGGCTAACGCCGCATTTTCAAGACGAGCTAGGTTTTCATCAATGCGCGCCTGCACGCCATCGGTGCCGCTACGATAGGGGCCGGCGATTAAAATCAACTGTTGTGTCATATCAACCTCAGTAAGTAAAAATGCATGAGTTTGCACGTTTGTGCGTCTTTTGTTTCTGACTTCATATTAATCGCCAGTTTCGTGCAATTTCAAGCAATATTGTGCATTATGGTTTTTTAAGACAGTTGCAGAAGAGTAGAGCTGGTCTATGCTCAAAAAGCAGAGATCAACCATTCTCTGGGCGTATTGAAAAATAACAATAATCTTGCGTTTCAGGGGGGGGAAATGAAGAGGATCCTGCTCGTTACATTGTCATGCTTGCTCTCGGTAATCTCCTTTCTCAGCGTAGCCGCAGAGCCGCGCCAGGAGCCGACAGATCGGGAGCGCGCCAGAACGGTTTATATTTTCCATCAGCCGATTGTTATGCTGCAGGCAAAATTCGGTCTGACCACGCCTGAAGAGCGAGTTTTGCGCATTCGTAATACGCTGCGCAATTTCTCTCAACAGGATGTTCGGGAGCCCCTGAAAATTATTCCGGTTACCCGTTACAACCAACCGGGAAGACTGATTGTGATGAACGGCAAGCCGGTGATGTTACTGGCACAAGCCGATCTCGATGAGGGCGACGACCTGACGCTTGATGAGGCAGCTCAACGTGTGCTGACCCGAATGGAGGCACAACGTACGGCGCTTCGCGATCAATATGACGCCGGGTGGCTGGCATTATCGGCAGGCAAAACGGCCGCAGGGCTGCTGGCACTGTTTGTTTTCTGGTACGGTGCCTGGCGGTCATGGCGTGGAGTAAGGCGTTTTTACCGAGGCCGCATTCTTGAGAACCGCAGTATCATTCCACAAAGCTGGCACAGGTTTGTCGGCGCGATTGAGACTCGTTTGTATGCTTTGCTGATGATTATTCTGGGTATTCTCGGGCTTTATATCTGGCTAAGTTGGTCATTCAGTCTGTTTCCCTGGACGCGCGTTTGGGGGGCATCGCTGGGTGACTGGACCATGCGTGTTCTGCGGGATATCGCACTGTCCATAGTCTCAGCTATGCCGGGCATTTTGATCGTCCTGATTATTTTTCTTATCACAGCCTTCATTCTAAAACTCCTTAAAGTCTTGTTAAATCAGGTAGAAGCAGGGCGTTTACACCTTCCCGGGATCCATCCTGAAACCGTCGGCGCGACGCGGAAGTTAATTTCTGTAGTGGTGTGGTTATTTGCTCTGTCCACGGCATACCCGTTTTTACCCGGGGCCAATTCACTGGCCTTTAAAGGTATCAGTGTATTCTTTGGGCTGATGTTGACCCTGGGATCTGCCGGGGTGATGAACCATGCCATGAGTGGCCTGGTACTGATTTACTCGCGAGCATTGAGAAAAGGCGACATCATTCGGGTCGCGGATAACGAAGGGTTGGTCACAGAGATAGGTATGCTCGCGACGAAAATCATTACGCGGGAGAATTATGTTGTAACCGTACCGAATGCTGTCGTAGTTAGCGGCAAAATCACTAATCTGAGCGCGCAAAATCCAGATGGTGGCGTGAACCTGACGACAGGTGTCACTATCGGATACGACACGCCATGGCGGCAAGTTCATGCCATGCTGGAGATTGCCGCCAGACGGGCGAAATGTATCGATCAGTCACAACAGCCGCTGGTAAGACAATTGAGTTTGATGGACTGGTATATTGCTTATGAACTTCAGGTGAAGCTGCGTGCCGGGCAATCACTGGCGGAGGCCCGCAATGAACTGCACAGCAATATTCAGGATGTCTTTAACGAGTTTAATGTACAAATCATGTCGCCAAACTTTGTGATGCAACCAGAAGGCGCGGTCGTCGTGACGGAAGATAACTGGTATGCAGCGCCGGCAGAGAAGCCAGAGAATAAACAGCGTGAGTGAAGATGGCTATGCAGGTTTAGAGGATTCGGAGCAGATAAGGTGCATTAGAGGCTGTCAAACACCAGAACAAGGATGACCATAAAAAGCCAGATTCTGCCTTAATCTATGTAAGTGCGCATAATGTATATTATGTTAAATTGACTATTATGATCCATCCATGGGCAACACTCATTACGCAATCCTACCCTTTTCTAATTCCAGGCCATTCTTGCTGACCACAGGATATTGGCTCAACGTTTTAACACTGTTATCATCGAAATCATAAATTAAGCGTTGAGCCTAGAGTATTCAAATGCTTAAAGAGCTATCCCGTCGTCTACAACACTGTAACGACATAGCAGTACGTATAAACAATGCCAACGATTCGCAGCTGCAAGAACTGAAAACGCAGTTGGCCCAGCAGATGGGTAAGCCCGCGGGGCTACATACTATGGGCATCCCTGCGGCAATCAGCACCCTCGGGGCGATTGTCAGTTTTGCTATTCCGCAGCTATGGTTGGGCTACGGCGTATTCGCCGCACTCAATCAGCCGGCAGAAAAGGTATTTGTGTGGGTAGTGTTGATTGCCCTTCTTTTCGCCGGCATCAACGGTCTGACGATGTTTATGATGGGTAAAGGCAGCATTCGCGCCGTGCGGGTACATCTTTCTCTGGCATTCATAAGCCTTCTGCTGACGGTCGTTTATCTGATTGCGGCTCTGAGCGGCACCATCTGGCCAGGCGTCAATTTAACAGCCGCACTGGTGAGTGTTGTCATGTTAATACTCAGCGGTTTCTGTATACGATCTCCTGCCTTCTATAAGATGCTGCTATTTACCCTTCATAATCGCGCATGGCGCCAGCAAATTCGCCAGACACGCAATAACATGCAGCGTTAAACACATTCCCGCCACTACTGGCGGGACTTCGCCCTGTGCCTGCGCAACCTTATCGCTCGGTCGCGGAGATCAGAAAATCAATCAGGGTTTTCACCCTTTTCGTTTTCCCCGCGTTTTTCGGGTAATAGAGATACACTGGCGGATAGGTTTTCCAGAAGCTCTCCATCACAGGTACAAATTGTTCCCGATCTGGCTGTAACCGCCAGATGGGTTCGAACAAGCGCCCAATTCCCAGTCCGTTACGAATTCCGTCTGCCATAACGTCAATATCGTTGCTGATTAACTGTCCGGGCATCTCAACGGTTAACTGTTCTCCGCGATCGTTCAGGATCAACGGAAGGATGCGGTTGTTAGTGATAAAACGGTAACCAATCAATCGGTGATGACTAAGATCTGCCGGCACCTCAGGTATACCCTGTTCAGCGAGATAGGCAGAGGATGCGTATAACCCTTCACGAAACGGTTTCATTAACGGCCGTGCTACCACCCCACCCTCCAGAATATCGCCAAAACGAATCCCCAGATCAAAACGCTCCTCGATAATATTCACGGTACCGTCGAAGACCGAAATTTCCAGTTGAATCCTTGGGTATTGCTGACAGAACGCGGCCATTGCAGGCTTGAGAATTAACAGATAGGCGAAACGCGAGAGCGTAATTCTTACCACACCAGAGGGTTCCTGACTCCGATCGCGAATGCTTTCCAGCGATTTTTCCAGCGAATCCACCGCGGCGGCCGTTTGTTCCAGCAACTGTTGCCCGGTTTCGGTCAGCTCAATACGCCGGGTCGTGCGCACAAAAAGCGGATGTCCAATATGCTCTTCCAGCAACTTAAGCGCATTGCTGACGGATGGCGGCGTAATTTCAAGTTTCCTCGCGGCTGCCGAGATATTTCCTTCACGCGCAATGCTCTGAAAGATGCGGATCTGATTATAAAGAGCGTTATTCATAGCATTTTCCTTAAGCAATTACTGCCTGATTATTAAGTACAGACTAAAGATGCTTAAGTCAATGCTCGCCTTATCTTCATACATTGAGGCTCTTATACTTTCTGCTCTTCTCACTGAAAACTGATTACTGGAGCGACTGATGCGAATTTTATGTCTGGATATTCCCGCCGCGGGTGCATCGCCGGAAAAATATGCACCGCACCTTACTGCTGAAGCGCTGCACGCCTGGGGACTGTATAAATCCGGCGTCATCCGCGACATCTACTTTCGTCAGGACAGACCCGGCGTCGCTATTTTCCTTGAATGTGACGCTGTCGATGAAGCGATGAACGTAATGGCCGAATTCCCTCTGGCGAAAGCAGGCTTATTAAGCTTCGAGTGCATTCCTCTTGGCTCCTTTA
Source organism: Enterobacter sp. R-25 (assembly GCF_049913205.1). NCBI lineage: Bacteria > Pseudomonadati > Pseudomonadota > Gammaproteobacteria > Enterobacterales > Enterobacteriaceae > Enterobacter > Enterobacter sp. R-25. The sequence goes on from NZ_CP183982.1 coordinate 2,339,251, forward strand.
TTAACTGGGAAAATCTCTTCTCAGAAGAATTTAAAAACTAAAAACACGGCGTGACTGACATCCCGTCTTTTTAAGACGCTGCATCTGAAAACATGCCTGAGTTAAACATCCATCAATTCTGCATAACTGATTGAAATGAAAAATATCCTTATCGTTTCCGGACATCCAGAGCTTAACCATTCTGTCGCCAACGCCACCATCCTTGACGAGGTGGCGACAGCCCTGCCCGACGCTGAAATTCGTCGTCTGGACTGGCTCTATCCGGACGGCAAATTCAATATCGGTGCGGAGCAGGAAAGCCTGCTCAGGGCCGATGTGATTGTCTGGCAGTTCCCTTTTTCCTGGTACGGACTCCCGGGACTCATGAAACAGTGGCTGGATGAAGTTTTTGTTCACGGTTTCGCGCATGGTTCAACGGCGAAACTGGGTGGTAAAAAGCTGGTTCTCTCCTTCACAACGGGGGCACCGCAAGCGCTTTACACCGCTGACGGTTTCTTTGGCCATACCATTGAGGAGTATCTCATTGCGTTCGAGACGACGGCAAGGCTGTGCAATCTTGAGATGCTGGCACCGGTTTATACCTGCGGTATCAGCTACGCCGACAGGGATGCCGAGAAAATCGCCCAGCAAAAAACGCTTGCCCGGGAGCACGCGTCAAGGCTTGTCGACCTGCTTAACGCTATTGGTGAATAATTCGGAAGGAGAATAACGATGCAGTATACCCGGCTCGGTAAAAGTGACTTACTTGTCTCTCGCATCTGCATGGGATGCATGGGGTTTGGCGATCCGTTAACAGGCCAGCATCGCTGGACGCTGGACGAAACGGAAAGCCGGCACATCATTCGCTACGGCCTTGAACAGGGCATCAATTTTTACGATACCGCCATCGCCTACCAGAACGGTTCGAGTGAACGGTTTGTTGGCCGGGCGTTGCGTGATATGGCGAAGCGCGATGATGTGGTGCTGGCTACAAAGTTTCTGCCGCGGACGCCCGCGCAAATTGCCGAGGGGATCAGCGGAAAACAGGCAATAGCCCGCTCGCTGGATCTGAGTCTGCAAAATCTGGGTATGGACTACATAGACCTCTACGTTTACCACATCTGGGATTACAACACGCCCGTTCTTGAGGTGCTTGAAGCGCTGCATGCCGCCGTTACTGCCGGCAAGGTGCGCGCTATAGGGATCTCAAACTGCTACGCCTGGCAGCTGGCTAAGGCGAACGCGCTTGCAGAACGCGAAGGACTGACGCCCTTTGTTTCCATGCAGAGTCACTACAACCTGATTATGCGTGAAGATGAACGTGAGCTCTTCGGTTTATGCGCTGAGGATGGGATTGCGTTGACGCCCTATAGCGCGCTGGCAAGTGGCCGCCTCTCCCGTAAAGAAGGCCACACGCGGCGAGCCGTCGAGGATGACTACGCCCGCGGGAAGTATGACCGGACGGCAGAACAAGATCGGATCATTATCGAACGCGTTGCCGAGCTTGCCGAACAGTATCAGGTATCCATGACGGAAATATCTCTCGCCTGGCTACTGACCAGGGTCACCTCACCTATTGTCGGTGCCACGCAAAAACGTCATGTCGAAGGTGCAGTAAACGCCGTGAGCCTGCAGCTGAGTCCGGAGGCGATCCGCTATCTGGAAGAATGCTATCAGCCCCACTTTCTGACGGGGGTTATGGCGCAAAATACGCCGCATACCAAAGACGTTAAGCAGGTCTGGACGCGGTAGCCTGTTTCTGGTTTAGAAAAAGGATCATCATGAAAAAGAGTCTCATGTTTTTAGCTTACCTGCTAATAAGTAGCCCTGCCTTTGCAAAAAGTCAGGGCATACAGGATACGCCCGTGATGAATATCGTTGAGATAAGCATCACACCCGATCGGGACAGGCATTTTGATGAGGTTGCCAGGCAAACAATCACCGCTTCGGTTGATCATGAAGTGGGCACGCTGGCGATGTACGCGCTGAAACGCAGTGACAATGCGCGTCAGGCATATATGGTTGAGCTTTATGCAAGCGAGTTGGCCTACCGCAAACATCTGGATGCCTCTCCATACAAAGCGTTTGTTACTCAAGCACCTGATATGATTGATCGGAAGCTGAAAATCACACTGGTGCCGCAATTTACAGGGGACAAACACATCATATCCGATGGGCGGACCATCAATAATCTGGTGGTAGTCGAGGTGAAGCCGGAATATCAGACCGAATTCAAAAACATTGTCCTTCCTGAAATGGCTCAGTCGCTCAACATAGAAAAAGGTGTGCTTGCCATGTATGCCGCGACAGACGTAGATGATCCCCACCGCTGGTATTTCTATGAGATTTACGCCAGTGAGGAAGATTATCAACTCCACAGACAGACGCCGCACTTTAGGGATTATCTAAAGCAAACGGCGCACATGAGTACCCGTAAAACGTCTATTCCTGTCAAACCACTATTTCTGCGTAATAAAGGCGGGATAACCGCAGAAATCGCCCCTGGCGGCTAAAGCGTAGAAAAATGGCGTTTACGCAGGCCAGGTGTGATACATTCCGGGCGCTCTAATGACTACCACACATGACAGGTATGCAGAACATAACTCAACATTTTCGCTGGCTTCTGCTTGTTATCCCGTCACTGAGCGGTTGTGGCACCCTCTCGCAAATGTCCTCCCCGGCAGGAACACAGGAACTCCTCACCCATAAATCGCTGGACGGCGACGTTGATAGCGTGGTCCGTCACTATATGGCGCAAAAATCCGTTCCCGGGATGACGGTTGCGGTGATCCATAATTACGGTTCTCCGCAGTTTTACAGTTGGGGCGTAACTGATGCGGCCAATCGCTACCCGATCGGGTCCAATACCTTGTTTGCCCTCGGTTCGCTCAGCAAAGGGATTACGGCGGAAGTGGTGGCTTGTCTGGTGAACGAAGGAAGGCTGAGTTGGGACGATAACCTGGCGACATTGCTGCCACCGGGTACGCCCTTAAGCGCAGATGCACAAAAAATTACTCTACTGGAACTGGTGACCCACACCTCTGGCCTGCCCCGTCAGAATATGGATGTTCCGATGCTGGGAAAATTCATCAGCTATTTAAGCAGTGGCGATAACTTTTATGGCGAACTGGATAGCGATAACGTATTGCGCTATTTAGCCAACTGGCATGCACCGCAGCATAAAATGCCGCAATATTCTAATACCGGCTATGCCCTGATTGGCTATATCCTGAAACACAAAACCGGCGAAGATATTCAGAGTTTAGCCTCGCGCTATATTTTTCAACCGCTGCAAATGGCTAACAGTAGTTTTACTCCCCAGACGTTAAAGGGATACCCGCAGCGTGCGCTTGGCCATGCTGGCGATCAGCCCAAATTCATCCCGCGCGGGCAGCTGACGCCCGACTGGTATTTTTCCAACAACATGGTAGCGGCAGCGAGTTTATACAGTAACGCCGAAGATCTGGCCGCGTATGCCCGCTATCATGTGGCGACAACCGACAATCGCTTATTGGATAGCGTCTTTGCTGAAGTCAGTAATACCGATATTCAACGCCCCGACGGTGTACAGGGTATTGCCTGGACCACCGACTTTATCGGTCTGGAAAAAATTACTTATCAGGTAGGCTATATTGGCGGCTACTCAAGCTTTATCGGTTTCGATAAACAAAAAGGCAATGCGGTAGTCGTGCTTCAAAATGCATTTAACTGGAGTAACTATATTGGTATCGCACTATTAATGGATATGGCGAAAAACGATAGCCAGAGAGAAGAACATTCTCGCGCGCTGTAACCTCGCCTGGTCATGTCTGCAAACCAACTGCAGCGCTTCTCCGTATTAGCATGATACTGCTCAGCGGTGGCTGCATCCTTACTGCGACCTTCTAAAAGATGCTGAAAACGCCCCTCACTCGAGGGGCGTATAGCCGTGACATCCACCACGCGCCAGTTAATTCGCCTGATTCATACGGCGATGTTTCTCTGCCTGTTGCTGATGAATAACAGAAGACTGCCCATTGTTCACCGTTTCATGCACAACGGCGGCCTTCTCATGCTCATTCATCGCAGAGAAAGACTTTGCCGATTCGGGAGTATTACAGGGGCCAGCTTTGAGCATTTTCTTGTGCATCTCAGCCATGGTTTGATGCACAGTTGCCTGAGCGTTATTAACCTGGTCGTGCATGTTGATCGTTTCTGCTGCCCAGCCAGATGATGTGACAGCCATAATGGTGACAATGGATAACAGGATCTTTTTCATGGTCGAATCTCCTAAGTTTACATGCTCTGCAATATCGCTGAATGAAAAGTCAGAGATAAATGCATCGGCGTCTGAATTATCATTGATTATAAAAACCGACCTCTGTTTATCCCGTGACGGGCTGATGACATTTCTGTCACTGGGCCATACGGGGAATAACCCCCTGCCCCATACGCATAAAAAAGGACACTCCAGCGTGTCCTTTTAATATCGTCGCGCGTTTATTTATGTCTTCGCAGCCAGATTAATTTGTAGGCGGCCGGAATAATGAACAGGGATAACAGCGGAGCCGTAATCATTCCTCCAATCATCGGCGCGGCTATCCGGCTCATGACTTCTGAGCCCGCACCGGTTCCCCAGAGGATGGGCAACAGACCGGCAATGATAACCGCCACGGTCATCGCTTTCGGTCTCACGCGGAGTACCGCCCCCTGATAAAGGGCTTCATCGAGCCCTTCCGCGGTAAAGGTTTCCCGCTGGGCAAGCGCCGGATGGGCTTCAATGGCATGACGCAAATACATCAGCATCACCACGCCAAACTCTGCTGCCACCCCGGCCAGGGCAATAAAGCCGGTTCCGGTCGCCACGGACATATGGAAGCCCTGCCAGTACAGGAACCAAATTCCGCCGACAAGTGCGAATGGCAGACTCATCAGAATAAGCAGTGCCTCATCAACACGACGGAATGCCAGATATAACAAAATGAATATGATCATTACCGTCATTGGCACCATCAGTTTCAGTTTTTTATTGGCGTGTTCCAGCAATTCAAACTGTCCGGAGAAAGAGACACTGGTGCCCGGTCTTAATTTTACGTGCTGGCTGATAGCGGTTTTAATGTCGTTTACAACCGACACCATATCCCTGCCACGGGCATCAATATAAATCCAGCTGGCAGGACGGGCATTTTCCGTTTTCAGCATGGTAGGTCCGGAAACGACACGAATATCAGCGACATCGCCCAGGGTAATTTGTTGTTTCATGGACGTCAGAATGGGCATCTGTTTCAGTGCCTGTGGGCTGTTTCGGTAATCCTGAGGGTAGCGGATATTGATCGGGTAACGGGCTACGCCCTCAACCGTCTCGCCGGTTGTTGCGCCACCGATGGCTGATGAGACAAACAGCTGCACATCACCCACCGTCATTCCGTATCGGGATGCTTTCTCGCGGTTGATATCCACGTCGATGTAGCGTCCGCCTTCCAGACGTTCTGCCAGTGCTGAAACCACGCCCGGCACGGTTTTGGCCACCGCTTCGATACGTTGTGCCGTGACATCAATATCAGACAAAACGGTGCCAGACACCTTGATACCGATTGGGCTTTTAATGCCGGTGGAGAGCATATCTATACGGTTACGGATCGGCGGTACCCAGAGGTTAGCCAGGCCGGGCAAACGCACGGTCTTATCCAGCTCATCAACGATCTTGTCAATCGTCATTCCTGGTCGCCACTGATCTTCAGGTTTGAGCTGAAGGGTGGTTTCGACCATTTCCAGTGGCGCGGAGTCGGTCGCCGTTTCGGCCTTACCGGTCTTACCAAATACGGACGCCACTTCAGGGACGGTTTTGATTAATTTGTCTGTCGTCTGCAAGAGCGCGGCAGCCTCCGCCGGCGATACGCCAGGTAACGTTGAAGGCATGTACAGCAGGTCGCCCTCATTGATCTTTGGCAGAAACTCCCCCCCGACCTGACTCAGCGGCCATATGACCGTAAAAATTGTTAACGCCGCAACCAGCAAGGTCGTTTTCGGCCAGTGGAGCACGCGAAGCAATAACGGGTGATAGGCATTAATCAGCAGTCGGTTCAGCGGGTTGCTGGTCTCCGCGGGGATTTTCCCTCTGATCCAGAACCCCATCAGTATAGGAATGACGATGATTGCCAGCGCGGCCGCGCCCGCCATGGCATACGTCTTCGTGAAGGCCAGCGGCCCAAACAGGCGCCCTTCCTGTCCCTCAAGCGTGAAAATGGGGATGAACGACAAGGTGATGATCAGCAGGCTGATAAAGAGCGCCGGGCCCACTTCAACGGACGCATCGGTAATGACCTTCCAGCGGGTTGCGTTGTCTATTTGCTCCCCAGGGTGTTGATGATCCCACTCTTCCAGCCGTTTATGCGCATTTTCAATCATCACAATGGCGGCATCCACCATCGCCCCCACGGCAATGGCAATCCCGCCCAGAGACATAATATTGGCGTTTAGCCCCTGGAAATGCATGACGATAAAGGCAATGCACAGGCCAAGCGGCAGAGAAACGATCGCCACCAGCGCAGAGCGGATATGCCAGAGGAACAGCGCACAGACGATGGCTACCACGATAAACTCTTCAAGGAGTTTGTTACTCAGGTTATCAATGGCGCGGTCAATTAACTGGCTGCGATCGTAGGTGGTCACCACCTCGACACCCTCTGGCAGGCTGGCTCTCAGCGTCTCCAGCTTGTCTTTCACTGCGGTTATGACTTCACGTGCGTTTTTCCCCGAGCGCAGGATCACGACGCCGCCAGCAACTTCACCCTGGCCGTTAAGTTCTGCAATACCGCGCCGCATCTCCGGGCCCGTTTGCACGCGGGCCACATCGCGCAGATAAACCGGCACGCCGTTCTCGCCCGTTTTCAGGACGATATTATTGAAATCATCAATGGACTGAAGGTAACCACTGGCGCGGACCATGTACTCCGCTTCCGCCATTTCAATGGATGATCCCCCTGCTTCCTGGTTAGATGATTCGAGAGCCTGTTTAACGTCGGGCAGCGTGACACCGTACTGCGCTAGCTTCAACGGGTTAACCTGAATCTGATACTGCTTAACCACGCCGCCTACTGACGCAACCTCCGCGACGTTAGGGATGGTTTTCAGTTCGAATTTCAGGAACCAGTCCTGAAGGGAACGCAGTTCTGCAAGATCGTGTTTTCCGCTGTGATCCACCAGGGCATATTCAAATATCCAGCCGACACCGGTGGCATCTGGTCCTATTTCTGAGCTTACACCGGCAGGCAATTTGCCCTGAACCTGGTTCAGGTATTCCAGAACGCGCGAGCGGGCCCAGTACAGGTCAGTACCGTCTTCAAAAATGACGTACACATAGGAGTCGCCAAACTGGGAAAAACCACGCACGGTCTTTGCGCCGGGTACCGACAGCATGGTTGTCGTGAGCGGATACGTGACCTGATTTTCAACAATCTGCGGAGCCTGACCGGGATAGCTGGTTTTAATGATCACCTGCACATCAGACAGATCGGGCAATGCATCCACAGGGGTATTGATGATAGTCCATGTTCCCCAGACGCTGAGAAACAAAGCGCCCATCATCACCAGGAAACGGTTGGCGACGGAGCGCCGGATAATCCATTCAATCATCATCGTCTCCTTAATGGCCCGAATGCGCGTCGTCAGTTTTTTCAGGATGACGCATGCGCTCCAATGCACCGCTAATATTGGCTTCGGAGTCAATCAGGAACAGACCGCTGACCACGACAGCATCGCCTTCGCTCAGTCCGCTGCCAATCGCGGACTGTTGCTGAGATTCATGCAGAACATGAATGCTTTTCGGCACAAAACGCCCTTCCGCATCGACCACAATCACCCGCTGTTCTTTGCCCGTATCAATCACGGCCTGGGATGGGATCAGCAGCATCTCCTGGCTCCTGGCGTTCAGTTTCAGGTAGGCGTTCATGCCGGGTTTCAGACTTTCGTCTTGGTTGGAGACCTGCAGACGGACCTGCAGCGTGCGGGTAGTTTGATCCACGCTGGGGAGAATGTTCCATTTTTCAACGGCAAACGATTTATCCGGGTACGCGGGCACTGAAATTTCAAATTGCGAGCTGTCTTTGAGAAGATACGCAATGGATTCCGGCACGGCCGCACTGATCCAGACCGGATCCATCCCCTGAATTTGTGCCACCACATTATCTTTGGTAATGTTCATGCCCGCGCGCAGGTTAAACGCCGTAATCACGCCATCTATGGGGGCCTTGATAGTAAAACGGGTCTGGATACTCCGGGTCGCACGCAGTCGTTGAACATCCTCTTCCGGCATGCCGGCAAGACGTAGTCGCTCCAGAACACCTTTTATCTGGGTAGGGGTTCCGCCGGTACCCGATAACAACAGGAACTCGCTTTGCGCTTCTACCCATTCCGGAATGGTGATATCGATAAGCGGCGTCCCTTTTTTAACATGATCGCCCACGGTCAGTGGGTACACTTTCTCGACGAAACCCTCAGAACGCGCCTGCACAATGACAAACTGATATTCGTTATAACTGACGTTGGCCGGTATGGTCTGGGCGTAATTCAGCGATCCCCGCGTCACTTTCTGCGTTTTGAGTCCCAGGTTCTGAACCTGCGTCGGGTCAATACGAATACCCTCACTGCTTTTTTCGTCATTTTCATCGGCATATTTCGGCACCAGATCCATATCCATAAACGGAGACTTGCCGGGTTTATCAAACCGGGTATCCGGCTTCATCGGGTCATACCAGAAAAGAACTTTTCTCTCCGTCGTGGTCTGTTCTGTTTTTTCTGCGGGATGCACCGACTGCCAGGCGATAACTGAAATCAGCCCTCCTGCAATAAGGCTGCCGAGGATGACGGCAGCAAACTTTATTCTTAAAGAGGCCATGCTTTTTCTCGCTATTTAATGCTCTTGAGTAAAGAGATATTGCCCTGCTGAACAAACGTAAAATTAACGTGGCTGCCGGCTTTTAAGGCGAGAATAGTTTCGTCTGCCTGGACAAAGGTGAAACGCATGGTCATGGCGGGCCAACCAATCGCTGGAATATCATCATGCGCGATAGTGATTTTTTTAGTGCTTAGATCAACCGCTTTCACCACGCCGGTTCCCGCGATGACCTGCTCTGGCGTGGCTTGTGCTGCTGTGCTCATCTCCCCGTGCTGATGTGTTTCAGCATGCAGGCCTGCAGAAAATATAACGGAGAGTGCACCCAGTACGACCGCGTTAAATAAACTGTTCATTTTTTGATTTCCTGATGGAGTAATTAAAAGGAATTACTCAACCCAACCACCGCCCAGCGCGGTGAATAAGTTAATTTCATTCACCTGTCGGGAATAGATAAGGTCGAGAATGGTTTGTTGTGTTGCAAAAAGAGAACGTTCGGCATCAAGCACTTCAATGTAACTGACCGCGCCACTGGAATATAAACCTCTGGCTCGCTGCAGGGTGATGTGTAGCGAATCAAGATAACGTTGCTGGGCGTCGAGTTGCTGACTGATGCTGTCCCGCAATGCGAGCGCGTCGGCGACCTGTTTAAAAGCCGCCTGAATTTTTTGTTCGTAATTGACGATTGACTGCTGCTGGCGAATTTCAGCCAGTTTGAGATTGGCTTTATTCCTTCCGGCATTAAAAACAGGAATGTCAATTTTCGGAATAAAATTCCACATCCCGCTTCCTGCGGTGAAGAGGCTGGATAATTCCGTACTGCTTGCTGAAAGCCCGCTGGTTAGCGTAATGGACGGGAAAAAGGCGGCACGCGCCGCGCCAATATTGGCATCAGCCGCTTTCAACTGATACTCCGCTTCCATAATGTCCGGGCGCTGAAGCAATATTTCTGACGGCAGACGAGGCGGCAGTTTGACGGGGGTAATCTCATCGACGCTGCCTCCTTTCTCTGCCGGCAGCGCGCGATAGGTTCCCAGAACCTGCTGCAGGGCATTGTTGGCCTGAGCCAGCTCGCCTTCTCTTTTCGCTATTTCTGCACGGGTACTTTCAATCTGCCCCCGGGCCTGTTCAAGTGCCAGAACGTTGGTGCTGCCCGTTACCAGCTGTTGTTCAACAAAAGCCCAGGATTGTTGATAGTTTTTTAGCGTATCGCGGGCAATACGACGTTGTTTGTAGGCCAGCTGCTGGCTGAAATAGCTCTGCGACACGCTGGAGACGAGCAGGATATGCACGGCACGGCGGGCCTCCTCGCTGGCAAAATAGTTCTGTCTGTCAGCATCACTCATATTCCTGAGTTTGCCGAAGAAATCGAGTTCGTAACTGAGGTTCAACCCTGCGTCGTACTGCTGTGTGGTCGGCTTGTCCGTTTTCAGCCCACCGCTGTAGGTCACACCTGACGAGGCATTCACCTGCGGATACCGGTCGGCATCCGTCACGTTGAACTGCGCGCGCGCCTCTTCAACCTTAAGGGCGGCCATTTTTAAATCACGGTTATTATTCAGGGCTTCGGCGATCAGTGCTGCGACCTGAGGATCGGTAAAAAAGCTACGCCATCCGCTGTCGTGATACCCCGCCACCACCGGCGTGAGGCTATTTCGGGATAACGAGAACTGCTGCGGAACCGGTGCTGGCGGGCGCGCATATTCTGGTGCCAGCGAGACGCAGCCTGCCAGGAAAAATATTGTGCTAATGCTAAGTCGTTTTAATGTGCACATCACGCTTCTCGTCCAGGCAGACCTGGTAAATGTTTCAAATGAAGTCCAGAGTATTACCAGGGTTACTCTACAGCGTGCTTCCTGTTTGCCTGGTGACAGGATAATGACAATGTTGTCATTCTTAACGTAAGTCATTGATAACGGCTTAAGGCTCTCTAGAATGTCCAGAGCAGCCAGTCAGGGGAACAAGATGAAAATACTGATCGTTGAAGACGAGATAAAAACCGGGGAGTACCTCAGCAAGGGGCTGACTGAGGCGGGGTTTGTGGTGGACCACGCTGACAATGGCCTGACCGGATATCATCTCGCCATGACCGCCGAGTATGACCTCCTGATTCTGGATATCATGCTTCCCGACGTTAACGGCTGGGATATCATCCGCATGCTACGTTCCGCCGGGAAGGGAATGCCGGTTCTGTTACTCTCAGCCCTTGGCACTATTGAACACCGGGTGAAGGGTCTTGAACTGGGCGCGGATGATTACCTGATCAAACCCTTTGCCTTTGCGGAGCTTCTCGCCCGCGTCAGGACGCTTCTGCGACGGGGCAATACGGTGATCACGGAAAGCCAGTTTCAGGTGGCTGATCTGATGATTGATCTTGTGTCCAGAAAGGTGAGCCGCGCGGGGAACCGCATCCTGCTGACCAGTAAAGAGTTCAGCCTGCTGGAGTTTTTTATGCGACACCAGGGGGAAGTGCTGCCCCGCTCCCTGATTGCATCCCAGGTCTGGGACATGAATTTTGACAGCGACACCAACGCGATTGATGTCGCCGTCAAACGGCTTCGCGCGAAAATAGACAATGACTATGAGCCGAAGCTGATCCAGACGGTCCGCGGCGTGGGGTATATGCTGGAGGCACCGGATGCGCGTTAAATTACCCAGACGCCCTTTTTCATTAGCCCTGAGGCTAACGTTTTTTATCAGCCTCTCCACGATACTGGCATTTTTCGCCTTCACCTGGTTTATGCTGCACTCCGTCGAAAAGCATTTTGCCGAGCAGGATATCAACGATCTGCAGCAAATCAGTACCGCGATGCACCGTATCCTGCAGTCCCCGGCAGATCCGGACGAGAAGAAAATCAGTAAAATCAAAGAGTCAATTGCCAGCTATCGTAACGTTGCGGTTCTGCTTCTCGACGCGCGTGGGGAGGTGTTGTTCAGTATGGCGCAGGGGGCAGCGTTACGCCCTGCCGTGAACACGGCGGCGTTCAGCACGCACAGCCGGGCACGGGATGTGTTTCTCTGGACAGTGGATGACTCCACCCGGCAAAGTCATTCCGGCGCTGAGATGAAAAGTGACACGTACCGGATTATCGCCTCGTCAGGCACGGCAACGCTGCAGGGAAAAGCGCAGAATTACGTTATGCTGATCGGGCTTTCTATTAATTTCCATCTCCATTATCTCGATGCGCTGAAAAAGAACCTGATTGCGATTGCCGTGGTGATCAGCCTGCTGATTATTCTTATCATTCGAATCGCGGTCCGTCAGGGACACCTGCCGCTGCGTAACGTCAGCAATGCCATTAAAAATATCACCTCTGAAAATCTCGATGCGAGGCTGGAACCGTCGCGCGTTCCGGTTGAACTGGAGCAACTGGTGATTTCGTTCAACCATATGATTGAAAAGATTGAAGATGTGTTCACCCGCCAGGCGAATTTTTCTGCCGATATCGCCCACGAAATCAGAACCCCCATCACCAATCTGGTGACCCAGACTGAAATCGCACTCAGCCAGAACCGGACGCCGAAAGAGCTGGAGGATATCCTCTACTCCAGCCTTGAAGAGTATAATCGGATGACCCGGATGGTCAGCGATATGCTGTTCCTGGCGCAGGCGGATAATAATCAGCTGATCCCGGACAGGGTGATGTTTGATTTAAGCGCGGAGGTCGTTAAAGTCTTTGATTTCTTCGAGGCCTGGGCGGAAGAACGTCATATCACGCTGACGTTTCACGGGATGCCCTGCCTGATCGAAGGCGATCCGCAGATGTTCAGACGCGCAATCAACAACCTGTTATCCAATGCCCTGCGCTATACGCCGGAAGGCAAGACGGTGACCGTCTCGATCGCCGAACGGGAAAGCGATTTTGAGCTGATGATTGCCAACCCCGGGAAACCTGTCCCGCAAGAACATTTACCCAGGCTGTTTGACCGTTTTTACCGGGTGGATCCTTCCAGGCAGCGAAAAGGCGAAGGCAGCGGGATTGGTCTTGCCATTGTGAAGTCAATTGTCACCGCGCATCATGGCAAAGTCCGCGTCGAATCGGATGCTCAGTCGACACGCTTTATCTTGTCCGTGCCTAAGCGGGTTACTCAGCACTGAGTGGTTGCTGCACAGTCCGACACACGTCCAGCACTTTCTCTCTCAGCCAGCGGTGCCCCGGATCCCTTTCCATTCGCGGGTGCCACATCTGCGATACCGTAATGGTTCGGGTTTTAAACGGCAGTTCAAAAACATGCACACTCTGCGCCATCGGCTGGTTCAGCAGATACAATGCCGGAACCATGGCGATCAGATCGGACGCCAGCGCCACGGATAGCGCCGTCGGGAAACCGGGCACGACGCTGGCAATTTTGCGCTTCATCCCCACTTCTGCCAGCGCATCGTCGACAAAGCCGTGTAGCGACCCGTCGGGCGCGGCAACCACGTGGCCCCAGGAAACATAATCGTGAAGGCTGACCGTGGGGTGTGCCGCCAGCGGATGTCCCTTACGCACCGCGGCAATGAACCGATCCTGAAATAATCGCTGCAGGCGTATTTCAGGTCCCATGTTGCTCTGCACGCCAATTTCCAGGTCAACCAGCCCTTCCCGCAGATAGCGTGACGTTTTCTCGGGCTTCGGCGAGAACCGAATACACACATCGGGCGCAGCTTCGGCCACGGCGGCAATCAGCAATGGGCCAAATGCAACCACAAAACCATCATTGGCTCTGATGGTGAACAGCCGCTCGAGGTTTTCCACCTTCAGCGTTTCAGTGGAGGGCTGCAGTACGGCTCTAGCCTCATACACGGCGCCTCGGGCTCGCTCCCGGGTGGCCTCGGCCCAGGGCGTCAGCACCATATTACGCCCTGCCCGCACCAGGATCGGGTCGCCGGTCACCTCTCGCAACCGGCTCAGGGTACGGCTCATGGCTGACGTACTCAGGTTTAAACGCCGCGCCGCGCCCGCCACGCTGGCTTCGGCCAGCAGGACGTCGAGGGCGACAAGCAAATTAAAATCCGGATCGGACATGATGCATCCTCAGATAAGGCGTTGTATGCAACTGAACAGTGCAACTGCTGCGTCTTCCGCCTTGTATATCCCATGATTATAGTTTCGTCATCAACATTCTTTCCGGAGTTACGACGATGACGCTATTTTCAAACCAGCCCGGCGACGAAGGATTGCCCGGCCATGAACGCGCCCGGGTGATGGCCGCGGTAATGACCACCACGCTGATGGGCGTTTTTGATGGCACCATGATCAACATCGCCTTGCCTTCGATGGCAAGCGCAATGCAGGTGCCCGCGAATGTGGCCGTCTGGTTCGCCAATGGGTATCTGTTGTCCGCGGCCATGACTCTGGCCATCTTCGCTGCCCTGGCGGCCCGGGTTGGCTACCGCCCGGTGTTTCTGACCGGACTTGCCGTCTGTACACTCACCTCGCTCGGCTGCGCGCTGGCCCGCACCCCGGACATGCTGATCGGGATGCGGATTTTGCAGGGGATTGGCGGGGCGGCCACACTGAGTATTGCCCCAGCGATACTGCGCGCCGTCTTCCCCGGTCGACTGCTTGGCCGCATTCTGGGACTGCACGCCCTGCTGATCGCCTCCAGCACGGCCATTGCACCCGTACTGGGCGGGACGATCCTGGACGTACTGCGCTGGCAGTGGTTATTCGCCATTAACCTTGTTCCCGGAACGATTGCCCTGCTGTTGGCCTGGAAGGCATTACCACGACAACCGGCTTCAGATCCTTCTCCGTTCGATGCCCCGGGGGCACTGCTCTCCGCGGTCCTGTTGGGGGCGATGATCATGACGGCCAACAGTTTCCAGCGTGCTTCGCACCACATCAGCCACGAGGCTATCAGCTGGGCGCTGCTCGCCACGATTAGCGCCATCACCTTTGTCTGGCATATTCGCCGCGCCCGAAGCCCCATACTGCCTCCCGTTATTTTTCACAACGGACGCTTTACGCTCGCCGCGCTCACGTCGCTGGCCTCGTTTGTGAGCCAGGGCATCACCTTTATCGCCCTGCCGTTCCTGTTTCAGAGCGTGTACGGCTACAGTCCGGTGGTCTCCGCGCTGCTGTTCACGCCCTGGCCGATAGGCATCGTACTGATTGCGCCGCATGCGGGCCGCTGGGCAGACACAATTTCAGCCCCGCTGATATCTACCCTTGGGCTGATCGTGTTTGTGGTGGGGTTGATCCTGCTCGCGACACTGCCCACCAGCCCTTCCGCATGGAATATCTGCCTGAGAAGCCTGGTGTGCGGGATCGGTTTTGGCTGTTTCCAGAGTCCTAATAACCGGGAAATGCTCTCTAACGTGGTACGGGAGTATGCCAGCTACGCATCCGGTGTACTGGCTATCGTGCGGACGTTTGGACAATGCCTGGGGGCTGCCGTGGTCGGCGTTCTGCTGGCCACAACGCAGAATCAGCCGGCTTTTGACGATCGGGCCGTTCATTATTCACTGTGGATTGCGGTCATTGCTTCGGCGGTTTCTGTCGTGTTTAGCGTGAGCCGGCTGCGCGCCACGCGTCAGGCTACGGCATAAACACGGTGCAGCGCATAACGCGCTGCACCTGTGATTTACTCCAGCGCCAGCAGCGCAAAACTCGCCAGCCAGTGTCCACCGCTGTAGTGGCTTCCCACCACATGCTCGACGCTTGCCGTCAGATGTCGGTTGACTGCCTCGCGCAGCGCCTGTTGTCCCGGATGGTTATCCGGCAGCGCGCGGGCAATATGCTTCATGCACCAGGCGCGGCTGAGGTTTAACCCATCCAGATGGGCAATTTTCGGGTCGGTACGATCGCTCACTTCTGCCGGGTGCATCAGGGCCAAAACAGACCCCACATCAGGAAGAAAGGCGTCAAACCACGCCGGGAAATGCTCCGCCACCTTACTCATCAACAGCGCTTCCGTCAGCGCGCCGGAAATGTACTCATCACCACCCGGTTCATAGTGAGCCGGGTAATGCGTGTCAGCCAGATAAAAGCGCGTCGCCGCCGTCAGAATAGCCTGTTCAAGGGTGTTATCCTGCACTGCACGGGCGTAATCAATCCCCAGCGCCAGCGCAAAAGCGGTGTTGTAATGCGTACCGACACGGATCGGATAGGTAAGCTTGCTGAGGTAATCCACCAGCCTGTCGCGAATGTCCTGCGTTAACGGCTGCAGTGTCTGATACCAGCTGGCGGCCTGAGGTAACGCGGATTGCTTCAGCTCCTGCGCCAGCGCCAGAAGCCAGCCGTAGCCATAAGGGCGCTCGAACGAGGCGCGAAACGGTGCATTGAAATAGGCCAGCTCTTTCGCCACCTTCTCCTGCGTGATGTGTTCATCAAACAGGGCGACAATTTCATCCCGGCACGACAGTTCAGGGTAAAGCCGCACGCAGCGCAGCAGCAGCCAGTAGCCGTGCACCGCCGAGTGCCAGTCGAAGCAGCCATAAAAAATGGGGTGCAGTTCGCGGGGTGGCAGGACATCACCGTCATCATTAAGCAGGTGCATAATGTGGTTCGGATATTCCTGGCGTAAATAGGTCAAAGGCATGCGGGCAAACGCGTCGGCCTGGTGTTGCGTTAATTCCATATCAGCTCCTTAGATCGTTGCCGCGCTTAGCGAAAAACGAGGAAATACATTAAGAACACGTTGACCACCAGCAGGGTTAACGCCGTTGGGATCTGGATCTTGATCACCTGGTACTTATCTTTAAGCTCCAGCAGCGCGGCCGGAACGATATTAAAGTTGGCCGCCATCGGCGTCATCAGCGTGCCGCAATAGCCCGCGTACATGCCAATCGCCAGCAGCGGTGCCGGGTTACCATGGTGAACGTTAATCAGGAACGGCAAGGCGATACCGGCGCTGAGCACCGGGAATGCCGCGAAGGCGTTGCCCATGATCATGGTGAAAAGCGCCATGCCCACGCAGTAAATCACCACCAGCATGAACCGGCTATCGGGGTTCACAAACAGGCTTACGACCTTCTGGACTGATTCGCCGGTGTTCGCCACCACAAACACCCCACCCAGCATGGCCAGCATCTGTGGCAAAATCACCGCCCAGCCAATGGTGTCGACCAGGCGCCGGGACTGGCGAATAGCCTGCAAGGGTGTGCCTTTTGTCAGCCACCAGCCGGTCAGGATCGCCGCCACACAGGCGACGCACAGTGCCGCCAGCGTGAGCTGTTTCTGGTCAAGAAGGAATACGCCCCCTATCGACACCCCTTTCAGGAATAATGTCCCGATCACCGTAACCACCGGGATCATCAGCGCAGGCAGGAACAGCCAGTTTTTCAGCCGCGTTGACGAGGCTTCGCGCTCGGCATCGGTAGCCATTTTATAATGCCCCTTCCCGACCAGACCAAAGCCCGCCAGCAGAGCAATCACAATGACGCAGCCGCCGATAATTCGATAAGCAAGGGATTTGCCCAGCTCCTGCACCATCAGGTCGCCAAACAGGAAGATCCCGCCGAACAGGAACCAGAACAGCGCGGTGGTAAAACGTTTAGGATTCGCGCGATCGCGCAGGGTCATCACGACCAGCAGCATCACGACAAAGCCGATCAGGTAATACACGCGGTTAATGGTGATCAGGGTCATCATGGCGCGATCTCCTGTGTACCCTGCTCAGCGCGCCAGGACATAACGTCACGACGGATGCTGGCATCCAGACGCAACAGGCGCGTCATATGAATAATCAATGCCGCGATGGCGGTCGGAATGGCCCACAGACCGATATGCAACGGTTCAATGCCCTGTATCCCATTCTCTTTCAGGAAAGCGTCGATCAGCAGCACCGCGCCAAACGCGATAAAAATATCTTCGCCAAAGAAAACCGCGATGTTGTCGCACGCCGCGGCATGCGCTTTGATCTTGTCCCGGATATGTTGCGGCAGTTCGCCATACTCATTGAGCGCTGCGCCTTCGGCCATCGGTGCCAGCAGCGGACGAACGGTCTGAGCATGCCCACCCAGCGACATCAATCCCAGCGCGGCCGTCCCTTCACGCGCCACAAAATAGAGCATCAGAATACGTGCCGAGGTGGCGCTGGCAATCTTTGCCACCCACGCCTGCGCCCGCTCTTTCAACCCGTAATATTCCAGCAGGCCAATAACCGGCAGGATCAGAATAAAGGTTGCCAGGGAACGACTGTTGACGAACTTCTCGCCAAAGGTCTCCAGCAACATCCCAAAATCCAT
This sequence comes from Enterobacter sp. R-25, assembly GCF_049913205.1. Taxonomy (NCBI): domain Bacteria; kingdom Pseudomonadati; phylum Pseudomonadota; class Gammaproteobacteria; order Enterobacterales; family Enterobacteriaceae; genus Enterobacter; species Enterobacter sp. R-25. The sequence continues at coordinate 2,357,277 of NZ_CP183982.1, forward strand.
GCCAACCAGCAGTCCGGTAGCCAGCCCCGCCACCACAACCACCAGTAGCGGGTTGAAACGCAGAGCAAAACCAATAACCACCACCGGTATACCGATGAGCGGCAACAGTGTCGAACCGTCCATAAACGTTTACCCTATCCAAAGTGAGCGTTGCGCGCCGGCGGCTATTTTTTTAATACTTCGCATCATGGCGAAGCGGGATGCAGTGCGGCGCGCGATGTTGTGTTTTGCGTCAGGCTCCGCAGAACCTGCACTAAAAAGCTATATCTGAACCACAAAAACATGTAAACAATTTATCAATAAAATGTTCTTATTTTATCGATGAGTTTACATTTCCGGGCCAACGTCACCCCCCGTAAGGAACGTTATGACTGCAAAGAAGAGTACTGGATCATCAAATCACGACGATATAACCGATGGCCGTATCGTGTCCTCTCGCCATTTGGTATCGGAACGTTGCGCGGAATTATCAGAGCTGGAGTACGCGTTGATCATGACCAGCAACGCGTTTAACAAATGGATGGTGCGCTGCATGACTGCAGCCGGTGAGCCAGATATGGGCGCTTTTGATGTCTCGCTTCTGCATCACGTGAACCACCGCGACCGCAAGAAAAAGCTGGCCGACATCTGTTTTGTCCTGAACGTGGAAGATACCCATGTGGTGACGTATGCACTGAAGAAGCTGGTCAAGGCGGGCTACGTGACGAGTGAAAAAGCCGGAAAAGAGCTCTATTTCTCAACGACGGAGGAAGGGAAAGCGCTATGCATGAAATACCGCGACGTGCGGGAAGCGTGCCTGATCAATATCCATGCGGAGAGCGGGATTTCCGGAGAGTCTATAGGTGACACTGCGCAGTTGCTCCGGACCATATCTTCCCTGTATGACACCGCCGCGCGGGCGGCGGCATCACTGTAGTTAAGGGCGTCTGAAAAGCGAAATACTTCGTCCGGCCAGATGGTATTCCACGGCTTTGGTGATGACCGTCCCGGGGACAACGTCATCCGCCGTGGAGAGTTCCAGTACCCAGCCTCCTTCGCCAAACTGGGGGATCTGGAACGGCACGGTGCCTTCAAACGGGTTAAACAGCATCAGCACATCGTGCCAGAGGCCCGGCTCCTGTCTGAGGTCCGGTCTGCTGATGGATACGCCGAGGGTTGAACCTTCATCCCACTGCTCATCCTGCTGCGGGCCGCCGCCGGCGTTAAACCAGCGGATCTCAAGCCCGTCGCGCCAGCTTTCTCGCCGCAGCAATGGCTGTTTCGCGCGAAGGGCAATCAGATGGCGGGTAAAGTCGCGCAGGGCGGTGTCGTTTTCCGATAACCCCTTCCAGTCGATCCAGGAGATCTCGCTGTCCTGGCAATACCCGTTATTGTTCCCCTTTTGCGTACGGCCAAACTCGTCCCCGGCCAGCAGCATTGGCGTGCCGTGAGAGAACAACAGCGTGGTGAGGAAATTACGCTTCTGCCGCTCCCGGGTAGCGATAATATCCGGATTCTCTGTCGGCCCTTCCTCTCCGTAGTTATACGACCGGTTATCGTTATGCCCATCGTTATTGTCTTCACCATTGTCGGCATTATGCTTTTCGTTGTAAGACACCAGGTCGTTCAACGTAAAGCCGTCGTGGGCGGTAATAAAGTTGATGCTGGCCCACGGACGGCGTCCGCGCAGGTCGTACAAGTCACCGGAACCGAGCAGGCGCGCGGCGAAGTCGTTAGACACGTTATCGCCCTTCCAGTACTCACGTACGGTATCGCGGTATTTGTCGTTCCACTCCCCCCAGCCTGGCGGGAAGCCGCCGACCTGATAACCGCCGGGGCCGATATCCCAGGGCTCACCAATCAGCTTCAGACGGGATAACACCGGATCCTGCGTGACGGCATCGAAAAAGCCACCGCGCGGATCAAAGCCTTCGGGCTCACGGCCCAGAATTGTCCCGAGGTCGAAACGGAAACCGTCAATATGCATCGATTCGGCCCAGTAGCGCAGTGAATCCATCACCATCTGCAGCACTCTCGGGTGGGAGGTATTCACCGTATTCCCCGTGCCGGTGTCGTTAATGTAATACCGGTGTTGATCGGGTAAGGTGCGGTAATAGCTGAAGTTGTCGATCCCCTTAAACGACAGCGTTGGGCCGAGCTCATTGCCTTCTGCCGTGTGGTTATAGACAACATCAAGGATCACCTCGATGCCTGCGTCATGATAGGCGCGCACCATATCGCGAAAACCCTGGATCCCCGCCGGACCGTAATAGCGTGACGCCGGTGCAAAGAAGCCGAGCGTGTTGTAGCCCCAGAAGTTTTTCAGCCCCCTGTCGAGCAGGTGTTGATCGTCCGGGAACCAGTGAACCGGCAGCAGTTCAACCGAGGTGATGCCAAGGCTTTTGATGTAATCGACCGAGGCTTTGTGTCCCATCCCTTCAAACGTACCGCGCAGTTCAGGCGGGATCGCCGGGTTAAGCTGGGTAAAGCCCTTCACGTGGCTCTCATACACAACGGTATTCGGCCACGGAATGGTTGGCCGGTTATCATCCTGCCAGTCAAAAGCATTGGGGTCGATGACCTTGCATTTTGGCGTGAACGGCGCGCTGTCGCGGGTATCAAAACTGAGGTCGAGATCGTCATGACCCAGCTCATAGCCGAAATGGGCGTCGTTCCAGTCGATATCGCCCACCAGTTCACGGGCATACGGATCGATAAGCAGTTTATTGGGGTTGAAGCGATGCCCGTTTTCCGGGTCATAGGGGCCGTAAACACGATAGCCGTACAGCGCGCCAGGCTTCAGATCCGGCACATAGCCGTGCCACACTTCATGGGTATATTCCGGCAGCTCCAGCCGGGCGATTTCGGTTTTTCCTGAAGGGTCAAACAGACAGAGCTCAACCCGCTCCGCATGTGCTGAAAACAGCGCAAAGTTGACCCCCTTCCCGTCATAATTTGCGCCTTGCTGCTGGCCATGACCGGCCCGAATTTCAAACGTATTATCCTTTGGCATTTTTTGTTCTCCACGATCATTCGCAGGTAAGCAGAACCATTAAGCATCCCGTTTCAGACGTTACATCCAGCGTCTCTTGCAGAACCCGGCTTTCACCGGTGAACAGATCCCGGTAGCGTTTTCCTGCCAGCGCATCGGGTATAGCAATAGTGGTATTGGCCCACAGTGCTTCATGGGTTGCCACGTCGAAGACCAGACGCGGCACGGCAACAATCAGCGCCTCCTCGTCTTTCACGCGTGCGTAAACAATCAGGTTCTCCGCCCGCTCGCCGCTCACCTTCAGCGGCAGCCAGTCACCGTAATGGAATAGCGCGGCATAATGCGGACGAAGCCGTAACAACGTGGCGGTGACATATTGCTTAACGCTTCCGTCTCGCCAGCATTCCGGGCGGGCAAATACCCCGGCATCCGCCGTGCTGAGGTGGTGCACCAGCGCGGGGAAATCCGGTTCCCGTCGGTTATCCGGGTCGACAAGGCTAAAGTTAAGCGCTTCGCAGCCCTGATAGATGTCCGGTACCCCGGGTGCGGTAAGTTTGATCACCGTCTGGCTGAGGCTGTTCATCAGCCCGGCACGGATAAAGGGCTGCATCGCCTCACTGAAATCCTTCAGGAACAGCGTGTTGTCCGGTGAAAGCAGATGCCGGGCATAGCTCAGCACCACGCTCTCATAGCTTTCGTTGCTGTCTATCCAGTCTGTGCGTTGTTTGGCTTCGCGCAGCGCTTTCTCCAGGAAGCCGAGGAAGCGCTCTTCGAGTGATTTCAGCCCGTCGACATCGTCAGGTGACAGCGTGGCGGGCCAGACGCCGGCCAGAGCCTGATAAATCATCCAGGTATCGGCTGCGTTCGGCGCGGTACCGTCGCTCAGAAAACGCACGTGGGTTTGATTCATCTGCCGCCAGCGGGCCAGATTTTCGCCCCACTGTTCCGGCGCTTCCGTCAGGGTATAGAGGCGTGCCCGGGCATCTTCACCGCGCTTCGTGTCATGGGTGGATGTCCCGAGTAAGGCGTCAGGCTGGCGGGCAAGACGGATGCGCATTTCCTGATGAAAACGCGATAGCGAAAAGGCGCGCGGCGTCGGGTCTGCCCCCACTTCGTTAAGCGCCAGCTCCAGGTTATGGCGAAAGAACAGCGTATCTTCCACGGATTTCGCCATCAGTGGCCCGGTGAGTTGCTGGAAGCGGGTTCTGAAACGTGCCGCGTCGTCGTGGCAATTTTCAGGAAGATCGCCGGTAAGAATGCATACGATCAGGCTCAGGGCCGCTTCAGAGGTGTTAACGCTTGCGACAACGCGATTGAGCAGCGCCACGTCAGAGGCGGTTAATCCTTCACGGGTGCCGTAGGTCCGATACACCGGAAACGCGATCAGCAGTTCGCGCAACGCATGGTGGATCTCGTCGGGTTGCAGTTCAACTGCATTGCGTCGGGCAAGATCGGTGGCGATAGTTAACAGGGTAGTGAATTCGCCCTCAAAATTGCGATCGGTCATTAGCCCTTTGGCATCCCGTAACGCTGCAAACCGATCAACGGTTTCCCCGAGCGTGTCGTCATGGATTTTCTCCAGGCGGTCAAGGCGGCTGTCGTCCACCAGAACTTCCGCCAGCGAGGCAATAAACTCGTACCCCGTGGTGCCAGAGACTGGCCATTCGACGGGCAGCTGTTCCCCTTTGGCGAGAATTTTTTCAACCGTGATGTAACACGCCGGTCCGGTTGCCTGTCGCAGACGCTGCAGATAGCCCAGCGGATCGGCCAGACCGTCGATATGGTCAATTCGCAGACCGTCAACAACGCCAGAATGAACCAGTTCAAGGATCAATCGGTGTGTATCCATAAATACCGACGCGTCTTCAACCCGCACGCCCACCAGGCCGGTGATTTCAAAGAAACGCCGCCACGAGAGCTGTTTCGGGGCTTCACGCCAGGACATCAGCCTCCAGCTCTGGGCCTCGTGCAGCGCCGCAAGGCTTTTACCCTCCACAAAGGTCCCCGGGTTAAGAGGATAGGCGGTGTCGTAGTAGACCAGCGCGGCTTTGTCCGTGACAGGGTCACGTTTTACAGTGATGGCGCCCTTCTCAAGCTCCGCCTCAAAGGTGTCGCCCAGAAACGGCAGCGTAAGCGGCCGTGACCAGTCAATATCGAAATAGCGTGCGTAGCGGCTCTGTTTGCCGTGCTCAATCACGTCTCGCCACCAGTGATTCTCCAGCGAGGTCGACATGTGGTTAGGCACAATATCCAGTATCAAGCCCATTCCCGCCTGCTTGAGCGCGGCCGCCATACGGTCGAATCCTTCTCGTCCGCCAATGGCGGGGTCAATTTCATTCGGGTCGGTCACGTCATAGCCGTGTGTAGAGCCGGTCGTGGCGGTGAACACAGGTGAGGCGTAAAGATGGCTGATGCCGAGATCTTTCATATACGGCACCAGTTCCACGACACGGTCAAACGTCATGCCGTTACGGAACTGAATACGGTAGGTCGCGGAAGGGATCATAACGATGCTTCTCCATCAGCAAAGCGAACAACAATACTGTTCGGCGGTAACACTTCGTTCACCTCCGGCCAGCTAAAGAGCGTTTCTCCTGTCAGTGCAGGCACATCAACAGCCTTATTGCCGGTATTGAACGCCAGAGACAACGTTCCGGTCGGGAATCGCCAGCTCACTGCAATCATGCCGGGTGCCGTCCTGATGACTTTGCTCTCCACCGTGACGCCCTTACGCAGTAACGGAACGATATGACGATGTCGCAACGTCAGCAGCGTTCGCGTGAAGCGCAGCCACGTTTTGCCGTCATCGGTGGCGACCTTATTCCAGTCAATTTTAGAGCGAACAAAGGTCTTCACGTCATTGGGGTCGGGGACGGACGCATCGTGCCCGGCATGGCCGGTAAACTCTTTTGCGCGCCCTTCTCGCACTGCTTTGGCAAGCTCACCGTGAAAATCGGTAAAGAACAAAAACGGATTGGTTTCACCAAACTCTTCCCCCATAAACAGCAGCGGAATATGGGGCGAAAGCAGCAGTGCAGCAAGCAACACCCGTGTTTTATCGGCCCCCGCGAGGGCGATCAGTCTCTCTCCCTGAGCGCGGTTGCCGGTTTGATCGTGGTTTTGAATAAAATCGACAAAAAACTGTGGCGGCTGCGTGTGACATTCCACGCCGCGTGACTTGCCGGTCTGGAGAGAAACCTCGCCCTGATAGACAAAACCTTCTGTCAGCGCACGGGCGAGTTTTTTCTCCGGTTCAAAGGCAAAATCCTGGTAGTACGCATGCGTTTCGCCGGTGGCAAAGACATGCGCGGCATTGTGAAAGTCATCGTTCCACTCCGCGGTAAAAAGCGGTGTCGCACCGTGTGCGTCACGCGGATGCAGGAAGATAACGTTACGGCTGTCTTCGGTGGTGAGATGGATCTGCCGCCCGGGGATAGCCTCGCGAATGCGTTCGGCAATCTCCTGCAGGATATGTTTATCCGATGCGTCTTTAATCTGGTCGATGGCATCAAACCGTAATCCATCAAGATGGTATTCCGTCAGCCAGAACAGCGGGGCTTCGGTAATGTATTGCCTGACCGGCTCAGTCTCGTAAGCAATCCCGTTGCCCCAGGGCGTCATTCGTTCCGCGTCGAAAAACGCGGGTGACAACACAGGCAGATAATTGCCTTCCGGGCCGAAGTGGTTAAGCACAATATCCAGCACGACAGAAAGCCCAAGCCCATGCGCAGCATCGATAAAGGCGTGGAAGTCTTCTGGCGTGCCATAGGCAGAGTGCGGTGCATACAGCAACACCCCGTCATATCCCCAGCCGCGCGATCCGCCAAACTGTGAGACGGGCATGACTTCAATCTGGGTAATGCCAAGTTCAGCCAGGTAAGGCAGTTTTTCAATGGCGGCCCGGAAGGTGCCCTCCGGGGTAAAGGTGCCGATGTGCAGCTCGTAAATCACCGTGTCTTCCCACGGACGCCCTGCCCACTCCCGGTTGCCGGGCGGATACCGTCTGGCATCGATAACAACCGAGGGACCGTTAACATCCCCAGCCTGGGCGCGCGACGCCGGATCGGGTACGGCCATGCCGTCCTGCAAAACATACTGATATTCTGTGCCGTGCGTGACGCCGGGGACGTCAATCTGGAACCAGCCGCTGCCGACCGCCGTCATTGGCAAGTCGTTTTCTGCCAGACGTAGCGTAAGTTCTTTCTGTCCTTCTGCCCAGACGCGAAAACGTACAACGTCATTGGAAATAAACTCAGCACCCCAGTGTTTTTGAAATGTCCTGAATTCCATTCATTGTCCTCGAATGACCCACATTTTACGCGGAATGAAGTACAAGCTTAGTTCAGGATCAAAAGAGTGTTACGCCAGCGGTTTTAATGGCTTCATCTATTATTTATAAAAATATTCGCCACAAGGAATACCATGCAGATTCGAAAAGGATTAAATACCGACCTCGCACGTCTTGAATGCTGTGACTTTTCATTCACCGTCAGTCACGTTGCGCGGGAGCCTTTTATACATTGTGATTTGCATATCGACGCTGTCGCCGTGCCTTATCATAAAACGTATGAGCTCGATATGCAGACCCTTGAAAATCATTGCGTTAATCCGGATGCCATATTTCTTGTGGCCGAAACAGATGAGGGAGAAATTGCCGGTTTTATCACCGCGTCAATGAGCTGGAATAAATTTATCGCCGTTGACTATATTGCCGTTGAGCGCACGAAACGCAGAGCTGGCGCGGCGCAAAAATTGATGGCGGCCGCACACGTGTGGGCGCGAAGCGTCAACGCGGCTGGATTAAGGCTCGAAACCCAGAATGTGAATGTTTCTGCCTGCCTGTTCTACCGTCATTATGGCTTTACGTTAGGCGGATACGATCGTTTCCTCTACAACGCATTACCGGAAAAAGACGAAATCGCCCTGTTCTGGTATTACATGCTGATCTGACTCTGGCTCTAACGGATATTGGCGGACGAAAGCGATTTGTCTGAAAATTATCCACCCGGCGCGCAAGGGAATGTGCGTCAGAATATGACTCACCTGCCTCCCTTCATTTTTCTGTCACTTAATTTCAATACGCTTACATGATTTTGAAAATGACGTTAAGGAAAGAAGAGTGAATTCAATGGCTAAGGCATTACTGCTGGCATTACCTGTTATGAGCGCGACCGCCACGGCAGCCGACCACGAAATCTGTGAGCCGAAAGCGTATGAGATGGCGCTGCGCTACCAACAGAAATCGGCAGAAATTATGGCACTACAGCTGCAGACCTATCGTTTCGCCACCGAGCGTTTTAACGAAAAAATAAAAGGGCTGACTGCGCCTGAGAACTATGCCGTTGTGATGGATCTTGATGAAACGGTGCTGGATAACACTCCGTTACTGGCGCGTGATGCCGAACAGTGCCACGACTACACGAAATGGGACACCTGGAGTGACTGGGAAAAGCAGGGAAAACCGGGATTAATTCCTGGCGCGAAGGCGTTTCTTGATCGCGTGAATCAAAGTAAGGTCCGTATTTATTATGTATCTGACCGGATGCAGGAAAACAAAGCAGATACGCTCAATACGTTAAAATCCCTCGGCTTACCGCAGGTTTCAGAGGATAGCGTTCTGCTCGATACGGTCAGTAAAGAAGCCCGCCGCCAGAGCATCCTGAAGAAACAGCAGATAATCATGCTCTTCGGTGACAGCCTGCCTGATTTCGCCGCGCAATTTAAAAACAAAAAGCCGAGCGAAGCGCAGCGTGAACTCGTTGAGGCCAGTGCCGATCGCTTTGGCAGTGACTGGATTGTGCTGCCCAATGCCGCGTATGGCTCGTGGTCAAAAGCCACGCTTGAAGGCTGGAAAGCCCCGCTGAAGCAATAACGTCTGGCTTGCCGGGTGGCACATTGCTGCCACCCGACATTTGACCCGACCTATCCATCCCGTTTATAGGTCCTATCATTATCAGGCGGGTTCATATAATTTTACGGAGAAGTAAGATGAGCTCTTTCTGAAGGAGACCCTTATGCTGACCGTAAAAAAACTTGCCCTGACAACGCTGATTTCCAGTTCGTTATTGTTCTACCCTGCGCTTCAGGCTTCGGCAGAAACGCCCCAGCACGTGGTTAAACAGCCTGCCGGGGGCTACAGCGTGCAGGTTGGCGATATTATGGTGACCTCGTTTACCGACGGTACCGTGGCGCAAGACCTGCACAAATTACTTCGTCGGACGACCCCGCAGAAAACCGATGCGTTGCTCACACAAAATTTCCAGACCAACCCGGTAGAGGCGTCCATTAATGCTTTTCTGATTGCTCTGCCCGGCCACAAGATTCTGGTGGATACCGGCTCAGGCCAGCTTTTTGGCCCCGGTAACGGCGGGCGACTGATTGAGAGTCTGGCAACGCAGGGGATCGCGCCGCAGGACATCACCGAGATTTTACTGACCCATGCACACTCCGACCATGCCGGTGGCCTGGTCAAAGATGGCAAGGCGGTGTTTACCAATGCGCGCGTTTTTGTCGGCAAACCTGACATCGACTTTTTCTTTAACAACGATAATCAGAAAAAAACCGGCTACGACCAGAACTACTTCGATGTCGCGCAGAAAACCTTAAAACCGTATCGTGATGCCGGCAAGGTGGTTCCTTTTTCCGGAACCTCGCAGCTTCTGCCCGGGATAACCGGCACGGTTCACCCGGGCCATACGCCTGGCTCGGCCTTCTATACGCTGGAAAGTAAAGGCGAGAAAATCACCTTTGTCGGCGATATTATCCACGTCGCGGCGGTACAGTTCCCGCAGCCCGCCGTGACCATCGCCTACGACCAGGATCAGGACGGTGCAGCACGTGTCCGCCAGGATGCTTTTGCTGATTTTGTGAAAAACAGAGACCTTGTCGCAGCACCCCACCTGCCGTTCCCGGGTATCGGTTACGTCACGAAAGGCGAGCACGGCGGTTACGCCTGGGTGCCCGTCACCTACACCAATCGCGACAGCCACAGCGCAAAGTAAAACGGATAACACGATGACGCCCGTTGCTGAGATGGATATCGACCTGATCCTGACGCTGGATGCATTGCTCCAGGATCAGAACATCACCCATGCGGCAGCGCGGCTCGGCATCAGCCAGCCCGCGATGTCCGCCCGTCTGGCGCGCCTGCGTTCGCTCTTTGGCGAACCGTTGTTTATCCCTTCCCCACATGGACGTGGGGTGTTGCCCACGCCCAGAGCGGAAGCGCTGCGACCGCAGGTCATGACCGTATTGCGGGGCATTAACGCGATGTTTGCTCCCACCACCTTTGATGCGCAAACCAGCCAGCGGACATTTGTGATTGCCCTGCATGAAAATCCGGCCCTGATGCTGGGTGCCGAACTGCTTAATCAGTTCCGGGCCCATGCCCCGGGGATCCGCTTGCGATTCGCGCTGCCAGAAATGGCAACCCTGCCACAGCAGCTGGAAAAGGGTGATGTGGATGCCTATATCGGTGTGAGCGCCGGCGCGCACGACGGCTGGGTCAGACGCAAACTTTTCGATGACCAGTTTGCAACAGCCCAGCGAAAAGGCCACCCCCGCGGTGTCGGGCCACTGGATCTGGAGCACTATTGCGCGCTCTCTCATCTGGTGGTCTCTTCAGAGGGTGACCCGTTTACCGGCTTTGTGGATCAAACCCTGGGCGGACTGGGGTATCAGCGCAACGTGGTGATGTCCACGCAGAGCTACGCCATGGCACCTCCGCTTGTCGCCAGCACGGACCTGCTCTGCACCTTACCGGAACGTATGCTGCAACGCTTTGCCTCGACGCTGGATATCTTTCTCCCGCCGCTGCCGCTGCAGCCGATTACCATCAGCATGTACTGGCACCCGAAAAACAGTCAGGATCCGGCAAGCCTATGGCTGCGCGAGCAACTGCTGCTGGCCGCGGGACGTCAGATGTGATCGAGGGTGTGCAGGAATTTTTTTAACACCTCTGAGCGAATGATCCGGTGGCACACCAGCTTCAGCTCGCTTTCCCTGAGCCTGTCAATGATGTCGACGTACACGACATTCTCCACGCTGACTGCCCTGGCGGAGGCCGGCAGTAGCGCCATGCCAAACCCCGCAGAGACCAGGCTGATGACGGTAGGTACGTCGGTGGCGTTTTGTACCACCTCAGGCTGGAAACCTGCGCCGTAACAAACGTCATAGAAGTACTGTTCGAGGCCCATTCCCTCCGGGTCGCGCAGGGAGATCCATTTTTCGTCTTTCACCGAGGCGAGCGTAAGCGCGGACGATTTTGCCAGAGGGTGCTGTGAAGAGAGCGCCAGCACCGTTTTCTCGGATGTAAACGGGCGGCTTTGCAGGTCGTCAGGCAGAGACGGCAGCGGTGCCCGGATGATGGCCACATCCAGCTGGTTGCTTTGCACGGCGGTATAGAGCGTCTGCACATTCCCCGTCATTAGCGACATGGTGATGGCAGGCCACCGACTGTGCATCTGGCGCAGCGCGGCAGGCAGCCTGGTGTCAAACATGGCGCTCGATACGCACCCGAGATTCAACACCCCTTGCTCCCCCCTCGCCGTTTGCCTGGCGTCCAGTACCGCCTGTTCCGTCAGGGCGATCGCCAGCCTGGCTTTCTCCAGGAAAGCTTCACCGGCCGGCGTCAGGGTTAAACGGCGGTTCGCCCGGCTAAAGAGCGTAACGCCTAACCGTTCCTCTAACGTTTTAATCTGCTGACTCAGCGCGGGTTGTGCCATGTTCAGGCGCTCCGCAGCCCGGTGCATGTGAAGCTCTTCCGCAACGACAATGAAATTACGCATCTGACGAAATTGCATAACGCTTCCCCGGATTTTTTGATAATAAATTTCTTATCAAAATATCAGTAATGATGCAATTGATGCTATGGGCTGTTGCCATAAAAATGGAGGCATGCAAACACGGGAGGAAAAAATGGAAAGCCCAGTCAACGATCTCAGAAGTGCCATCGCGTTACTGCAACGCCATGAAGGACAGTATATTGAAACGGATCATCCGGTCGATCCCAACGCGGAGCTGGCGGGTGTTTATCGACATATTGGTGCGGGCGGCACGGTGAAACGCCCTACCCGAACGGGCCCGGCCATGATGTTCAATAACGTTAAAGGCTATCCGGATTCGCGTATCCTGGTGGGCATGCACGCCAGCCGGGAAAGAGCGGCACTCCTTCTGGGATGTGAACCCTCGACGCTCGCGCAGCACGTCGGTCAGGCCGTGAAAAACCCGATCGCGCCGGTTGTTGTTCCGGCATCGCAGGCCCCTTGCCAGGAGCAGGTATTCTACGCTGACGATCCTGATTTTGATCTGCGTAAACTGCTTCCGGCCCCGACCAACACGCCGATTGATGCTGGCCCGTTCTTCTGTCTGGGGCTGGTACTGGCAAGCGATCCGGAAGACAGTTCGCTGACTGACGTCACGATTCACCGTCTCTGCGTTCAGGAGCGCGATGAGCTTTCCATGTTCCTGGCCGCGGGGCGCCACATTGAGGTCTTTCGTAAAAAGGCTGAAGCAGCCGGAAAACCGCTGCCGGTGACGATCAACATGGGGCTCGACCCGGCGATTTATATCGGCGCCTGCTTTGAAGCGCCCACGACGCCGTTTGGTTATAACGAACTGGGCGTTGCCGGGGCGCTGCGTCAGAAACCGGTCGAACTGGTGCAGGGCGTGGCGGTAAAAGAGAAAGCGATCGCGCGGGCTGAAATCATTATCGAAGGCGAACTGCTGCCAGGCGTGCGCGTTAGAGAAGACCAGCACACCAACAGTGGCCATGCGATGCCGGAATTTCCGGGCTACTGCGGCGAGGCAAATCCTTCTTTGCCCGTCATCAAAGTGAAAGCCGTCACCCTTCGTCACCAGGCAATTCTGCAAACGCTGGTGGGGCCAGGTGAAGAGCACACCACGCTCGCTGGCCTGCCAACGGAGGCCAGCATCCGCAATGCCGTTGAAGAGGCCATTCCGGGCTTCCTGCAAAATGTCTATGCGCATACCGCGGGCGGCGGTAAGTTCCTCGGCATTCTGCAGGTGAAAAAACGCCAGCCATCCGATGAAGGACGTCAGGGACAGGCGGCGCTTATCGCACTCGCGACCTATTCCGAGCTGAAAAACATCATTCTTGTCGACGAAGACGTGGATATTTTCGACAGTGACGACATCCTGTGGGCGATGACCACCCGCATGCAGGGAGATGTCAGCATCACCACTATTCCAGGGATCCGCGGCCACCAGCTGGATCCGTCGCAGTCGCCGGATTACAGCACGTCGATTCGCGGAAATGGCATTTCCTGTAAGACCATCTTCGACTGCACGGTACCGTGGGCGCTGAAGGACCGCTTCGAACGCGCGCCGTTTATGGAGGTTGACCCACGTCCGTGGGCGCCAGATTTGTTTGACACAAAACACGACTAGCGCGTTCGCGATACAAAAGAGCGTATGGCTTTCGGGTCATACGCTCTTCTGTTTTTCATCGCAGGCAAAAAGGGAAATTGCCGCTTCCCCTGCTTTCTTGTACCCTTTCGTCGTTAACCCCAACCCCACAAGAACTGAGACATCCGGACGCTTATGACTGCACACCTTTCTAAAGACCCTTTACATGGCGTAACGCTGGAGATGCAGGTCAATGCCCTGGTTGCACGATATGGCTGGAGTGAGTTGGGCGATCGAATCAAAATTAACTGTTTCAGAAAAGACCCAAGCGTTAAATCGAGCCTGAAATTTCTGCGCCGCACCCCCTGGGCTCGCGCAGAAGTTGAAGCCCTGTATCTTGATTCCCTGAATGATGAGGGGATCGCAGAACCGGACGAACCCGCCTTTAACCCCTGGGCTAACAGTCGGATAACCAAGAGCTAAAACGCAAATGACGCGACATGTAAAACGGATTGGTGCGCTGACTGCCTGCGCACTTTTACTTGTTAGTTGCTCCTCAAAACCACCAAAATCACTGGTAACGCCTCTCCCGACCGCGAGTAAACCGACCCAGCAGGCTAACGAGCCGATGCGTGGGATCTGGCTGGCAACCGTCTCACGCCTGGACTGGCCCCCGGTGGCCTCAGTGAATGGCCGCGATGCGCAAGACCGCATCGCGATGCAAAAACAGGCCCTGACGAACAAGCTCGACAAGCTTAAGCACCTCGGTATCAATACCGTGTTTTTCCAGGTCAAACCGGACAGCACGGCGCTCTGGTCGTCTAAAATTCTGCCGTGGTCAGATATGCTCACCGGCAATATCGGCGAGTACCCGGGCTACGATCCGCTGCAGTTTATGCTCGATGAAGCGCACAAACGCGGCATGAAAGTCCATGCCTGGTTCAACCCTTACCGCGTTTCAACCAATACCAAACCGTCGACCATTGCCGCGCTGAACCGCACGTCGTCATTGCACCCTTCCAGCGTTTATGTCCAGCATCCGGAATGGATTCGTATTGCCGGCGATCGTTTTGTACTCGACCCCGGCATTCCGCAAGTGCGCGACTGGATAACGCAGGTGGTCACCGAAGTGGTTGCGCACTATCCCATTGATGGCGTGCAGTTTGACGACTATTTCTATACCGAATCACCGGGATCCGCGCTCAATGACGCGCAGACTTTCAGACAATACGGTCAGGGCTTTGCCTCTAAAGCAGACTGGCGCCGCCACAATACGCAGCAGCTGATTGTGCAGGTTTCCCGTGCCATTAAGCAGACGAAACCTGGCGTGGAGTTTGGTGTCAGCCCGGCTGGCGTATGGCGTAACCGCTCATTCGACCCGGCCGGTTCAGACACGCGCGGTGCCGCAGCCTATGATGAATCCTACGCCGACACGCGTCAGTGGGTGCAGCAGGGTCTGCTGGACTATATCGCGCCACAAATTTACTGGCCTTTCTCCCGGGATGCGGCGCGCTATGACGTGCTGACGAAATGGTGGGCAGAGGTGGTGAAACCGACGCATACCCGCCTGTATATCGGCATTGCGTTCTACAAGGTAGGTGAACCGTCGAAAAATGAACCGGACTGGACGGTTCAGGGCGGCGTGCCGGAGCTGAAAAAACAGCTCGATCTCAACGATTCTCTGCCCAACGTGAATGGCACGATCCTGTTCCGCGAAGATTATCTTAACCAGCCGCAGACGCAGGAAGCCGTCAGCTACCTGCGCGGACGCTGGGGTAGCTGACCGGTCAACATCAGGCAGAAACACCCTGTTTCTGCCTGTTTTTTTACTACGGCTTCGGCCCAAACATCGCCTCAAGCTGTTTCTCATCCGGCATGCCGACCACCTGCTGAAGCTCATTTTCGGCATTCAGATAATAAATGGCGGGCGTAGCGTTTGCGCCCAGGTTGTCCATTAATGTCTGGTGTTTTTGCAGTATGTCGACGGTTTCACGGGATGCAGTGCCCTGCGGTTTTGGCAATTTTTTCCCGCCAGAAAGCTCGTAATCACGCCAGGCCGAAACGGGATCTTTCGCATTCAGGATAGCGGAGGCATTACGCCCACTGTTGGGGTTGAGAAACGCCACCAGCAGCGTATTGAGCTGCACCTTGCCCGCCTTCACCCACGGCTGCGCCTCGGACCAGAATTGCTTACAGTACGGGCAGAACGGATCGGCGAAGACGAAGACTTTGCGCGGAGCGTTATCCGCCCCCTCTTTCAGGGGATGCGCCGCGTTCAGTTGCTTCCACATTTCGCGTCCCATCGGGGCGTAGATCTCTTTCTGGAAATAGCCTTCGCTCAGGTTTTTTCCTTTTTCATCGTACAGATAGCCAGAAATTACGTGCTTGCCGTCAGGGGTTAAAAACAGCGTAACGCCCATATCCTGATACTGCCCCAGCCAGGCCGGCGCGCCCCCTGGCGCATCAATTTTCTTAATGATTTTGATATTCTGCTGCTCGCTGAAGAGCTTCACCTCATCCGGTATCGCTTCAGCGGCCTGCGCCAGCCCTGACGTTGCCAGCACCGACAGTAACAGTAATTTTTTCATTTTCCGCTCCGGGATTATTGGGGGGCGAACCGCCCCCTTCACGTTAACGATTTTTCAGTGCGTCACTGACCATTTCATCGAACTGTTCAAAAGGAACCCAGCCCGGGAGTAACCCTTCGCCAATCAGCGTGGCCGGTGTTCCCTGGATACCCATCTTTTCGGCGATGATCAGGCTGCGTTTGATCGTCACCAGGCTCTCATCATCAGGCGTTGTGACGTTCACCCCGGCCCGTTTTTGCGCCTCCTGAATGCTGGCGTCATCGTGATATCCCTTTTTGGCCATCAGGGTATGGTTAAATTTCATAAACTGCTCAGGATGCGCGCGCCAGACGGTTAAGGCATCGCGTGCTGAGGTCAGTGAACTTTCCGACCGGAAAGGCAAAAACTTAAATACCACCGCCACATCCGGGTGTTTTTCGACGATCTTTTCCAGGTAAGGATCGAATTTCTTGCAGTAAGGGCAGTTGTAATCCGTAAAGACCACCAGGGTGAGCTTCGGATCCTTAGCGCCAATGCGCGGCGAGTCCGGGTCGTTAAACAGAAAGTCATAAACCATCTTCTGTGCACGTTGCTCCTGTTCCGGCGTCATGGTCTGCGCCGCCATCACCTGCGCTGAGGTCAACAGTAGCAGAAGCGTAATAAGGATTCTTTTCATAATACATTTAGCCTTTAGCGTTGTTCAGGGTGGCAATAAGCGTGTCTTTATCCAGCAACGGCGAAAG
Source organism: Enterobacter sp. R-25 (assembly GCF_049913205.1). Classification (NCBI taxonomy): domain Bacteria; kingdom Pseudomonadati; phylum Pseudomonadota; class Gammaproteobacteria; order Enterobacterales; family Enterobacteriaceae; genus Enterobacter; species Enterobacter sp. R-25. Next base: position 2,373,923 of record NZ_CP183982.1, read on the forward strand.
CATCTCCCCCTCAGGGAAGCCCGGGCCGTACACCTCATTAAACGGGATGGCGTAACGGTTTCGCTTTTCAAGGAATTCGGCGATAAACGCTGAAGGCTTGCTCCAGTCGCCACGTAGCGCCACCACGTCCGGCTGGCTAAGTGCGGCAATAACGTCAGGCTGATTCAACACCCGATGCTCATTTACCTTGCAGGTAACACACCAGTCCGCGGAGATATCCACGAAGACCCGTTTGCCCTGCGCAAGGGCACCCTGAATAGCGTCTTCACTTAGCGGTTGCCACGGGATTGCCTGAGCGACGCTTGCGGTGTTTGTTACAGGCGGTGAGGTAAGCAACCCGCGCAGCTGGTACCCGCCAAAGGCTGACAGCGCGATCACCACGCACCAGAACAGCGGCGAGGTTTTCTGCCCGGTCATCGCAAGCAGTGCGATAGCGACGACGATAAGCACTAACATCACGCTCTGGCTCACCGCCTCACCCAGATGCGGGCTAAGCAACGTCACCAGCCACAGGCTGGAAGCCAGCATCATCAGGCCAAGAATAATCTTCAGGCCGTTCATCCAGCGACCAGGTTTTGGCAGCAGCATGGCGGTTTTTGGAACCAGCGCAACGAACAACCACGGCAAACTCATCCCCACGCCGAGCATCAGGAAGATAAGCCACAGGGAATGCAGCGGTGCGCCAAGAGCAAAGGCCACCGCCGTGCCGAGGAACGGCGCAGAACATGGTGTGGCCAGCAGCGTGGCAAACATCCCTTCGCAGAAACTGCCGGCAAGCCCCGTTCCCCCTGCCGTTGCCAGCCGTCCTGCGGCGGCAGAAGGCAGCAGCATCTCAAACGCCCCGAACAGATTGAGTGCGAAGAGGAAGGTCACCGCGACCATCAGGCCAATAAACCACGGATTCTGGAACTGAATACCCCAGCCCAGCGAGGCACCGGTCAGCTTCAGTGCGGTTACCATTGTGGCCAGCAGCATAAAGGAGACCAGGATCCCGGCACTGGTTGCCAGAAAACGGAGCCTGATCATCCGTCTGTCTGAGCCCGCATGGAGCACGCTGTTGAGCTTCATGCCCATCACCGGCAGCACGCAAGGCATCAGGTTCAGGATCAACCCGCCCAGTAGCGCAAAGAGCACCATTTTGCCGGTTCCCTCAGACACGCCCGCCGCTGACGGTTCCGCGGGCGTTGCCCCGACGGTCATCACGGTTTGCTGCGCTTTATCGCCATTGGTGAGCACAAACGACAGCGCTTTTCCCTGCAGCGAAGTGGGTTTATCTCCCCACTCATCGGTCACGGGCACCGTTACCCGAAGCTGATTGCCATCGGCTTTGAGGGTCGGTTCACCGGGAAGAATGTCGCCTTCCAGCGGGTCAAAATAGATCCCTGGCTTGTCCCATTGCCCTTGTGTGGTTCCCGTAATGATCAGCTTGTCGTCTGATAACCAGGCTGACAGGTCTGCGGACACGCCAGATGTCGCGGGAATGGCCTGCATCGCGCGTTTAAACGCGTGGCTGAATCCCTCATCCACCGGCTGGTTAAAATCAAGGTGCAGCTTATAGTCCGTCAGCAGACAGACATTACTGCACGTGGAAAGGGTAAGCGTCCCGTCGAGCGCATCCCCCGCTGCACCGTCGAGGGTGATGGGGATGATGACCTTATCGTGATAGCCCTGGGTGGTCATCCCGGAGATATCAAAGCGCGAAGGCACCGGCCAGTGCCAGTCATCCGTTACGCCAGCAGGCCAGGTGATTTTCGGGGCTACGCCGCCCTCGCCGGGTGAACGCCAGTAGGTTTTCCAGCCGGGCTGCAGCTCAACGGTGAGCAGCGCGAGGATGCGGTTTTGCTCCCTTTCCGCCTGAACGCGGATCCGGGCATGATCGTTTTGCGGGGAAACCAGCCAGCCTGTATCCGCCGCATGGACAATGCCGATGCAGGACAGCCACAGGAAGACGAATCCCCTGAAGAGGTTAAACATGTTTTACTCCGTGAATAGTGAAAATTATCGTGTGGTGACGATGATTTTCATTCACGGAAAACGCAGTTTTTGAGGTGTATTCGGGGAGGCGGTGCCTGAACGGGCTGTTCTCTCGGAACGCATGCCCGCCCTTGCGTAAACAACTGAAGTAGCGCGAAGAAGATGATAATCGCCGGTAGCGCACCATCAAAGAACAGAGGCTGAGCACAAAGCAGCGAGTGTGCGCCTAACTGACACGGCGATGGCCCGGACGGCTCAGCGTCGTTGGTTTGAGCCGGGGCATCAGCAATCAGGGTCGTTTGCGGATCCAGTCCCTGCAAAAAATGGTTGAGATAAACCGCACGCTGCACCAGGCAAATAGCCATCGCCAGACACGTGATTATCAAAAGCCATTTTCCCAGAAGCTGACGGTTGCGCATAACGTTCCAAATTTACCAGACGCCCCGATCATAAACGATAGTGATGAATCTACAAGTCCTGACAATGTAAGGTTTTGTCTGTCGGCGTTAGTCACCGGTCAACGCATCATAGACGTCCCGCAGTCGCGTGCGCAGGAAAAGCACCGCCTTGTGCTTACGCGATAACAGCGCCTGCTCGCTGGCCCCGGTTTCCTCTGCCAGCATTTTAATGCTGTAGCCCTGGAGCTCCGTTTTTTCAAAAACCTCGCGCTGAAGCAGCGGAAGTTCAGACAGCGCCTGGCCCAGTTCTTCCCACAGCAGCGTTTTGAGGTACTCCTCCTCCGGCGTATGCGGGACACCGAACAGGGTTTCCGCCAGTTCATCTTCGGGGAAGTCCTCATCTTCATCCCCGTTAAAATATCCTGAAAGAGAGACCTCACGCTTTTTCCGCGCCCGGTCGGTCATCTCATTACGTGCCGCGCGAAACAGCCAGGCGGCGACGTTTTCGACCGGCTGCTCCACTTTCATCAGCTGATAGGTGACTTCCTGCAAAATATCGTCGGCATCATCGCGCACGGACGTTCGTCCGCGGATAAAGGCTTTCAGCCGGGCGCGGCAGGCATTAAGCGCCGACATCAGCAATGACTCTCCCGCCAGCCCGGTTTTCATCTCGCTCACTCTGCTTCCGGCGTTTTTGGCGCGCTGTCGTCGCGTTTATCTTCGCGATGACCGTGCCAGCCGCAATGCCCGCGACCATGGCGACCAAAGCCTTCGCGACGCTGCTGAATAAACGCCTCACGCTGTTCGGGGGTCATGTTCATCCAGCGTTCGTGCATACGACGGTGCGCGCCGAACATCCCCGGGCGGAAACCCAGTCCGCCGAACAGGATCCGGCTTAATACCAGAATTCCCAGCGCCTGCCAGAAACCGATGGCTTTCACGCCAAGAATAGCCGGGAGTAAAGCATTCCACAGGGTCATGACCACCAGTCCCAATACAAGGACAATTACCGCGCCTATCACCAGCCCTTTACCCATACGGTGGCGGCCAAACCCGCGTCCGTGCCCTCTTCCGTGCATATCGAAATCTCTCATGGTGTTTACCTCATTTACAGTGATTGATTATGGCTTGTGATGAGGTAGACGGATGAGGCAGGGAAATATTGCTGGAGAAATGGAAATTTTTTTGAGGCTTGTGGAAACGCGGTTTTTGCTAGGTGACACTACGCTTACCTGGCCGCCTGAGTGAAACTAGCGGGATCAGCAAAAACGGCGTTAAAGTATCTGCAAACTCGTGCACCTGATGCATGCACAAATAACTTCATGCACCTATGTCTTGCGCCGCTAAACCTGCTGAATTTGAATGATTTTCTACTCAAGGTTGAGTTATATCACTAAAAATATAAGTTGTCATGAGCCCTACTATCTTTGTGCTTGAAACACCCACAGACTTAAGATAGAACTTTATGATTTAGGGGGCTAATGAGCAACCTAACACTACACACAAATCATATATGACAAATGAGGCGTAAACATGGAACTTAGGCTAAAAAACGTCACAAGTTATAATAAAAACATTTTCACAAATGTAGACTTCTCAAAGAAAATAAATATTCTATATGGTCAAAATGGTTGTGGAAAATCTACAATCTCAAATTTCTTTTACAATACGACCCACAAAGATTTTGCAGAATGCGAATGTCCATTACTAAACGACTATCGCCCAATCGTTTATAATTCAAAATTTATTGAAGATAACTTCTATCATGCAAAAGAACAAAAAGGTGTATTCACACTTAGTAAGAAAAATGCAGATATAGAAAAAGACCTAGCAGTAAAAGAAGGCTTAAGACAAGATTTAAAAGATCAATACCGGAATAAAAGAGATGCAGCAACAAAATTAAAAGAAGAACAAAACTCCAAAGAAAATGACTGCATCGAGGCCATTTGGGCAAAAACAGAATCGATAAGATCGTCTGATCTAAAAAACGTCATGCGAGGTCAACTAGGAAGCAAAAAGGCTTTTTTTGCTCAGTTACAAAAAACACTTGCATTACCAATCGCAAACCTGGAGCAACTATCTAAAGACTACAACGAACTGATAAAGCACAAAAATAAAGAAATACCTCTTATAACGGTTTTGTTATCATTTGCACTTTCAGAAGAAGATAAGAAACTATTAGCCACACCTATTATAGACTCAAGTAACAGTTATTTATCAGAAACAATAAAACGACTTCAAAATCTTGACTGGGTAAAAAAGGGGAAAGAACTTTATCTTAAAGATAATTTATGCCCATTCTGCCAAGAAAACACAATCAATGCTAAATTCATAGAGGCAATTGAGTCTATCTTTGATGAAAGTTACTCTAATAAAACAAATCAAATAAGCGAAATTAAATCAGCTTATGAGTTAGCTACAAAACCAATTTATCAAAAACTAACTCAAGAAATATCTACTTGTGCACTGATAACTGAAGAGGATAGAGAAATCACCACTTCTCACATCAAAATTTTAGATGAAATTGCAAGCAGGAATATAGAGCTAATAACCAGCAAACTTCATAACCCTTCATCTATAATCATACTTGAGAGTGATGAGTCAATCGAACAAAAGATAATTAAATGCATTAATGATTACAATGCAAAAATTAAAGATATCAATCTTAAAGTTGCAAAGTTCAAGGAAACCGAAAACGCAGTTAAAAGTAAAGTATGGCCAGCTCTAAGAAACTTCTGCAATCCAGAATTAAATACTTTAGCTGCTCACGAAAAAAACTTTCAAGATAACCATAAAAAGATACTTGATGAAATGAAAGAAATTGAAAACCAAGGAAAGGACAACGCTAAAAATATTAAAGAACTGAGAGAACAGATTTCTAACATCGATGAAACAATCGAGTCTATCAACTTGAGACTGAAAAGTTTAGGCATATATGGCTTTAGTGTAAAAAAACATGAAGAAAATAAGGAAATGTACATCATTTCCCGTTCAGACAAAGACGAAAATCATGATGTATACAAATCCCTTAGTGAAGGAGAGAAAACGTTAATCACTTTTCTCTATTTCTTGGAATGTTGCAAAGGGAAAACGGATAAAGACGACGAAGATAACAGAGATAATTTAATAATCATTGATGACCCAATATCTAGCCTTTCACAAAATTATGTTTATGATATAGCATCAATCATTCATCATGAACTAATCAAAAATGAAACCACAAAAAAAATACTAATACTCACACACAATCTATATTTTTTCCATGAGTTGATAAAATTATCTCCTAAAAGTAAAGACGACAAAAAGTTCAAGCGTGATTACCGTCTTTTTAGAATCACAAAGAATGAGTTTAGCACCATCACCGAAATACAAAAAAATAGCATACAAAATGAATATCAATCACTTTGGCAGATATTAAAAGATGCCAAAGAAGAAAAGGTCAATAAAATCATAATACCAAACATAATGAGAAACATTTTAGAATACTATTTTGGCTTTGTTCATAGAACAGACTCCTTACAAGATGAACTAACTAAACTCGCAAAAGATGAGAACAATAGCGATTTTAGAGCGTTTTATCGATACATAAACCGAGGTTCTCATTCTGACTCTGTGAATATCACTGATATGGGTGACATTGACCCAGACAAGTACCTCAAACAGCTAAAAAGTATATTCTCAGCAACAGGAGATGAAAAACATTATGCTAAAATGATGGATGAAATCGATGAGGAAATCGCTACCGCTTAGGCCGCATATTATCGATTCGGGTATGAACGACGGTGCTTGCGCACCGTCTCCCAACGCCCGAAGCGGTAGCGGTTGTACTGGCGTACATTCACTAGCTTTAACATGAGTTTATCTCCATGCAAGCACCATTGTTGCCAATAGCAGCCTTTATACCCTCTGTATAAAGCTAATACGAAGAGTAATGCGATGTAGATATCCCAAGCGGTAGCACGAACATTCTATTAAATTTCTTTCAGAAGTCAAAATTTAACTTGATTTCATCCCACTCCTGAGCAAACGAGTAGCTAAAAGACTTATTGCCATAAACTACTGTTGCACCACGCGCCAGCGCGTTAATTTCCCACCGTTCCGGGTTAATCCCTTCCTGAGCCAAATCGAAACGAATTTTTGCGACACGATCGCTTTCGGCTTTTGTCATCCTGGCTGATGGCGCTAGCTCGCTGGTTTTGAGCGGCGCATTGCTTTTTTGCTGCTGGTGTTTACGCGGTGCGCCAGCTTTTAACGCCCCATTAAGCACCTTCACGACGTCCGGCTCATTCCAGCCGATAACCCCGCGCTCAATCAGATTTAACACCGCAGCGGCTTGCTCAGACGGTGTAGGGGTCATAACTGGATCGCCACCGCCGGTGAGCTTTCCACAGTTATTGACAGGACTCCGAGGCGCGGCCATACCGCTTTTTAAAGTCAAAGGCTTAACGACCAAAAGCTTTGGAACGATGCGTCATTCGACTACTCAGGTAATTTGTACCAGCTCGGAGTCCAAATGCTGGCCGTAAATGCCCCCACGCTTTCCCTCCTAGGAGTGCTTCTGCAGATTTCCAGTTACACCAGACATTAAAAAGGCTCCCTCAGGAGCCTCTCATTATCAATCAAGCCTGCACCGGCAAACTAAAGCTCGAAATACTCCTTGAGAGCTGTTGCGCCTGCTCTTCCAGGGAAGCGGCGGCTGCGGCGGACTGCTGAACCAGCGCGGCGTTCTGCTGGGTCACGCCATCCATCTCTGTCACCGCCTGTCCGACCTGGCTGATCCCGCGGCTTTGCTCTTCAGAGGCCACGGAGATCTGCTCCATCAACGTATTCACTTTATTCACGGAGCTGATAATAGAATCAATGACCTCGCCTGAACGGTTCACCAGCTCTGCGCCGTTTTTGACACTGGAAACCGACTGGGCAATCAGGCTTTCAATGTCTTTCGCGGCAACCGCGCTTTTCTGCGCAAGGGTGCGCACTTCACTGGCCACCACGGCGAAGCCGCGTCCTTGTGTGCCAGCGCGTGCTGCTTCAACCGCGGCGTTGAGTGCCAGAATGTTGGTCTGGAAAGCAATGCTGTTGATGACGCTGGTGATGTCCTCGATGCGCTTAGAGTTCGCCGCGATGGTATTCATCGTTTCGATCACTTCGCGGGTCACGGCCTCACCGGTGTGCGCATTGTTCACCGCGTCCTGCACCAGTTTTCCTGCCTGGTGAACGTTATCGGTGTTATTCGCCACGGTCGCGCTCAGCTCTTCCATGCTGGCCGCCGTCTGGGTTAACGCGGAGGCCTGCTGCTCGGTGCGTGAAGCCAGATCGATATTCCCGGAAGCAATTTCCTGCGCGGCGTGGGTGACGGTATGGCTCGCGTCACGCACCTGGGCGATAGTCGACAGAAGCGCCTGGCGCATCTGCTCCATTGAGCCCATCAGGTGATCGATTTCATTGCCGGAGGTGCCTTTTACCGGCACTGGAATGTCCAGTTTACCGGCGGCAATTTGGCTGCAGTGCTCGCGTGCCAGGTTGACCGGTGCGAAAACAAAGCGCTTCATCAGCAGGCTGACGGCAACAATCACGATTACAAACAACAAAGCAATCGCCGCAATGATCGTCAGACCGGAGATGAAATTACTGCTCGCATCCTCATTCAGGGTTTTGGCATATTTCTGGTGAACGGCAAGGACCTGGTCGAGAACGATTTCATACTGACGGTCGAGGCGGGACACCTCCGGGATAAGCGCATTAAACTTCGCGACATCGTGCGCAGCGGCGGCATCAATCAGCGGTGCCAGCCCCTGGTTACGGTAGTTTTGCCAGGCATCCTGATACGCGCTCACCAGCGGCGCTTCATCCGACAGGCGCGGAGACGCCATAAACGCCGCAAAGGCGTGATCCGCTTTTGTGAGGGCCTCTTTAACCGCGGAAAGTTTCGCTGACTCATCAGCCGAGTTCCCCGCTTCCACCATCTTCACGTACTCCATCACCCTGACACGCAAGGTACGGCTGTGGTTGATGGGATCAATGATCGACAGCACAACCTGGATTTCTTTGTTCACATTATCCAGGGAATTATTACTTTTAATAATGAGGCCAACGCTGGTAATGGTGCTGACGACAAAGAAGAAAAGCAGAGCAAAAAGGACAATCAGGGATGATTTTTTTAACGACATGGACCGATACCTCAAGAATAAACATTCCCTATCGTTATCGGCCGATCCAAAACTTAAATTAATTAAAGTTATTAACGTTTCCCTTCAGCAGCCAGAGCTATGCTTTCGCTTTATAGCGCCGCTGCAGGGTGGCATCCAGTTTTCGCTGTAACGGTTGTGGCGTTTCGCCGTCGATCAGTTTGCCAATCAGATCAAAGCAGTGCCACGCCAGTTGGCGGTTATCCTGGCGAATGGTATCAACCGGAATGGTGAGAGAGTCGTAAAGGTAGTGATCGTCAAAGCTGGCTAACCGGATATCACTTTGCATCAGGTTGTGCTGCCCCATATAGCGCAATACCCCTTCCAGCAGACCGCAGGCGGCAGTGAACAAGGCTTTTGGCGGGCGTCCCAGGCGGGCGCACAGCTCGGCGAACATCTCGTAGCCGGAGCTCGGGTGATAGTTGCCGTGAATGATCCACTCCGGGCGCAGCGCCACATTGGCCTCTTGCAGCCCTTGCTTGAATCCTTCCAGACGATCGCGCGTCGGGGAAAGCCGCGGCTGCCCGCCAAGGAAGTAAATTTCATCAGGATGCTGGCGCGCAATGTCGGCCACCAGTTCCGCCGTCGGGGTAATAGAATCGGTGATCACCAGCGGCAATGTGCTGTCGTTCATATGGCGGTCAAAAAGGACGACCGGCAGTTGTTCGCTCAGCTTCTGGTAGTCGGCATCATTGAGCATACTGGAGGCCACAATCAGCCCGTCCACCTGACGCGCCACCATGTTATTAACCACCACCGTCTCCTGCCCCGGGTTTTCATCACTGCAGGAGATGAGCAGTTGAACGCCCGCCTCACGGCACAGCGTCTCCAGTTCGTGAGAAAACACCGCAAAGCCGTAGTTAGTGATCTCCGGCACCACCAGACCGATGGTGTGGCTACGGTTATCACGCAGCGAGCGCGCGTGAATGCTGGGCTGGTAATGATGCTCTTTCGCAATCGCCAGCACGCGCTCACGCGTCTCTTCCGCCACGCGAAGCTCTTTGCTGCGCCCGTTCAGTACCAGGCTGGCGGTGGCTTTTGAAACCCCCGCCAGTTCCGCGATGTCTTTAATTGTGACGCGTTTTGTTTTTCTCACAACGACTTAGATCCGGCTGCCAAAACCCTTATTCTACCATGCAGCCGCGCAGCGACCAGTAGCGTAATGTGATGTCGGACGCACCTTCGAATCGCACCCGTGCCGGATGGTCAGGAAAATAGCGGCTGCTCATCACCCCTTCGCCATGATTGATGAAAATTTCAACGCTGGAGCTGTCACACAGAACGCGTAAATGATGAACGTCGCCCCGCCAGTAACGGGTCAATGTCTCCCCGGTTTTCAGGCTGGCGCGTTCCAGACGCAATCCGCTGTCCTCGACGATAAGGCGCAACGCACCGGCGAAATCCACGGTTACTGAAGATGAGGTGAGTTCGAACTCAAGGCGCGTCGCATCAAGAGCCGGGGCATCGCTGGCGTTACCCTGCCAGCGACATTCCTCTTCGCGCAGTGCGTGCAGTTCGCGCACCGGCGTCTGCCACAGTTTGCCGTCACGGAAGTGTAATTCTCGCGGACAGGTCATCTGATGGATCCATCCTTGCGCCCGTGTGGGCTGAAGCATCTCTTCTCCGTCCGGCACACCCATCCAGCCGATCAGTATCCGCCGTCCGTCTTCCGCCACCGTGGTTTGGGGAGCGTAGAACTCGAAACCGGCGTCCAGCTCGTGCAACTCGCCATGTTCAAACGTAGCGCGGGTATGGTCGAACGCCCCGCTCGTCCACGTGGCCGGATAAGTATTGAGATAGCGATGCGGTTCGCGCGCCAGCCCCTGTGGGCAGCAGATCAGTACGTGTGTCCCGTCGAGGTCAAACAGGTCCGGGCACTCCCACATGTATCCCGCCTCGGTCAGGCCGTTCACGCCATGACCGGCAATCTCTCCGCAAGACGCCCAGTGGTGCAAATCGGCAGATGTGAACAGCAGCACCTTGCCGCGTTTTTGCAGATCCTGCGCCCCCAGTACCATGTACCACACCCCGTCGTGCTGCCACACTTTCGGGTCACGCACGTGCCCGGTGTAGCCTTCCGGCAGCGCAAGAACCGGACCGAGTTTTTTGAACGTACCGTCAGCCTGTTGCGTGGCAAGGCACTGCCAGGCGGTGCGGCTGCCATCATCAAATTTCACGTTGCCGGTATAACACAGCGTCAGGACACCGTTGTTATCGACGGCGCTGCCGGAATAGCAGCCGTTGCGGTCATACTCCTCATCGGGCATCAGCGCCATCGGTTCATGCTGCCAGTGGACCAGGTCTGCGGAGCTCCAGTGTCCCCAGCACTTATAGCGATGGTCGCAATCCAGTGGATTCCACTGATAGAACAGGTGGTAGCGCCCGGCAAACCAGATAAACCCGTTAGGATCGTTCATCAGCCCCGTCGCCGGTGCCGGATGCCATTGCGGATAATGGCTGTCGGCGTAAGCACGCGGCTGGCCTTTCATGACGGCCTGCAGGATGGCAGGCCAGCGGGAAGGTAACGTCATTATTCAGAATCCGTTTTATATTTCAGCAGCAGCGAGACGGTAAACGCCACGCCGAAGGCAATCACCATGCCGATAATATAGTTGAGCAGCGAGCTTGCCTGCACGATCGCCATGCCCGGGATGGCAGTCAGCCCGACGGCGGTCATATAAACATGCACTGAGACCACCCACGCCCCGCCTGCCGCACCGCCAATCAGCGCAGCGATAAACGGTTTCACGAAACGCAGGTTGATACCAAATATTGCCGCTTCGGTAATGCCCAGCATGGCCGAAAACGCAGACGGTAACGTAATGGCTTTAATTTTCGCGTCTTTGGTTTTAAACCAGACCGCCAGACAGGCTCCCCCCTGCGCCACGTTGGCCATCGCCCAGATAGGCAGCAGGAAGTTAACGCCAATCGAAGGATTCCCCAGTAACCCGGCTTCAATGGCATGGAAACTGTGGTGAATACCGGTGATAACGATAACCGAGTAAAGCCCGCCAAATAACAGCCCGGCCAGCCAGCCCGCATGGGCGATCAGGGTGCTCAGAACAAAGGAGATACCATCCCCTAACGCACGCCCGGCCGGGCCAATGATCAGCAAGGCAATAAAGCCGGAGAGAATAACGGTGAGGAACGGCGTCAGGATCAGATCTAACGCATCCGGAATAATACGGCGCAGGTTTTTCTCCACGATACTCATAAACCAGACGGCCAGCAGCACCGGGAACACCGTTCCCTGATAGCCAATCATGGCAATCTCAAGGCCGAAGAAGTTCATGGTGTGGAAGCCAGACGCCACGCCCCAGGCGTTAGTCAGCGCCGGGTGCGTCAGAATGCCGCCGAGGGTCGCCCCCAGATAAGGGTTACCGCCAAATTCACGCGCGGCCGTGAAGCCAATCAGGATCGGCAGAATGATAAATGCCGCTGAGCTGCACATATCCAGCATGATATAGAGCGCGTTATCGGCATTGACCCAGCCGTAGGTTTTCACCATCCCGAGCAGGCCCATCAGTAAACCGGAGGCCACAATCGCAGGAATGATCGGCACAAAGATGTTTGAGAGCAGTCGGGCAATGCGCTGGAACGGGTTCAGCTTACGTGCCGCCATGTCGGCCGCTTCGGACTTGCTGGATTCGCTAATCCCTGCCGCCTGGATAAACGCGGCGTAGACCTTGTTAACCACCCCCGTACCAAAAATCACCTGCATCTGCCCGGCGTTGCGAAAACAGCCTTTAACGCCGTCAACCTTGCCGATGGCTTGTTGATCGGCAAGCGTGTCGTCGACCAGCACCAGTCGAAGACGCGTTGCGCAGTGCGCCGCACTGGCGATGTTCTCTTTGCCACCGAGCAGCGGAATGAGCGCGCGGGCGATATTATCAAAATCCATAGATACCTCTGCCTGACTGTATTTTTATGATGTGAAAAACGCTCCCGCACTGCGGGAGCGTAAAAGGTTAAAACCAGGTTTCCATCTGTACCCCAAAGTTCCATTCCCCGCCGGCGTTGAAACCGCTGCTGCCAAAGGCATCATCGCTGGCGTAATTATCCAGTTTGCTGCTCCAGTCCATCCAGGTGGCGAACAGACGCAACTCAGGACGGCTGAAGAAATCGCCGATCTTGCCCGCTTTTAACGTTGGGGCAAAGGTCAGCTTGTAGAAACTTCCGTTGACGGCATTTCGGTCTTTATACCCTTCCGGGTTTAAATCCATGTACTGATAGCTGCCCTCAAACGCCAGGGCGAAATTCTGCGTGACTTCTTTAATCAGGCGGGTATTGAGCGTGACCCACTCATAGCTGTCGCCTTTGACATAGCGGTCTTTACTGCTCTGGGCCAGTACGGCAGGCGCGATATGCCAGCCGCCACCAAGAGGCGTGACACCGTAACTTGCAAAGCGCCAGGTATCGGCTTCAGAGAGCAATGCGCCATCGGAACCGATGCTCTTCACCTCTGCCCCCAGCCCGTGGCCGTACAGCAGCGCCGTTTTGGCTGAACCTTCGCGCAGGCCGTAGAAACTTTCATTGTGCAATCCGACCAGGGCATGAACGCCATTGTTGGCGGCGTCGGTTTTTATCAGATCGCCATTGCTGTCTTTGCGGTCGTCGTTGTCTTTTGCCCGCAGGCCGCTCACCATCAGCTGGAACGGCCCGGCGAAGTGGTTCATGCTGAGGATGTAGTTTTGAACGTTATTGTCGATTTGCTCTTCGCTGCCGAAGTTACGCCCGTAAAGAGAGAAGTTGCTGCGCAGCGATTCATTCCATTTCACGTCATACACGCCACCACCGGTACCGGCCAGGAACACCACATCGGAGTCCAGCCAGTGAATATCAAAGTTATCGCGGTCGAAGCGTTTACCGGCCCAGAAGGTACTACCCTTCAGCGCGCCGGTAAAATCAGGCAGATTGCCCAGTTCAGCAAACGCCTGACGAATATTGAGATCGCTGGTGTCAGCGGACCAGTCGTTATAGGTTTTCTGACCATCCGCCAGCATGGCCTTGAAGCGCGTGGTTGCCCCGTTATCCAGGGTCTGTTTGTGTTCCACGTTCAGCTCAACGTAGGTATCGGCTTCATTCCCCAGACGCCCGACCGCACCACCGGTTTCCCCGGCTGGCGTCAGATAAGGGCCGCTTTTACTGCTCGACGCCGCATCGTTCATCAGCAGGCCAGAACGGGCATAGCCATGAAACTCAAACCCACTGCTCTGATCGGCTTTCTTCTCCAGTGCGGCGGTACGCTGCGCCACTTGCTGGGTTGTTGTTTGCGCCTGCTGCTGGGCAGTCACCAACTGCTGCGTTTTTTGTTCTGCGTCGGTGGCGCGTTTCTCCGCAACCTGCGCGCGGGTTTCCGCAGCCTGAAGACGCTGCTCCAGAGCAGCAAGACGCGCTTCGATACTCGTCATATCCGTTTGGGCAAAAACAGAGGTACTCCCGGCCAGCATGCCTATCATCACGGCAAGTCTGCGTTTTTTATACATTTTGTCGCATCCCTAAAAGAAGTCATTGAAAGTGCTAAATTGCTAAACCGGTTTAGGTTGATGATACTAAACCTGCCAATTTTGGATCGGCAATCTTTTTTGCTAAACCGATTTAGTAAGTGTGATCGAGGCGACAATTCAGGCCGTCGACAGACGGCCCGTTGCGGGAGGAATTACAGTTGCGGGTGATAAGGCAGCGCGGTCATCGCCCCTTTAGCCGTGGTGGCTAACGCGCCGCAGCGCTGGGCTAATGCGATCACGCGTGGAAGATCGTGGCTGTCGATACTCCCAGCGGAAGCCAGTCCATAAAGCAGTCCCGCCACGAAGGCATCACCTGCGCCGGTGGTGTCCACGCATTCAACGGGGGTTGCCGGATAATGCTTTACCGTTCCGTCATGCCAGGCGATGACCCCGTCTTTGCCCTGAGTGACCAGCACCAGCCGGGCCGGACAGCGGCGCATCAGCGCGGTCAGCCCTTTCGTGACCCCAAGGTCAGCGGTTAAAAAAGCCAGTTCTTCGACGGAGAGTTTGACGACGTCAGCGCATTGCAGCGCCTGTTCGAGGCAGCGGCGCAGGTCGTCCTCATCCGGCCAGAGATCCGGGCGGATATTGGGGTCGAAACTGACATAACCCCCCGCTTCCCTGACCGCGTTCATGGCCTGAAACGTTGCAGAACGGCTCGGTTCAGCGCTCAGGGCAATGGAACAAACATGCAGCCACTCTCCTGCGCTAAAGGGCGGCAGGTCGGCTGATGCCAGAAACAGATCGGCGCTCGGGCGAACCATAAAGGTGAACGAACGTTCGCCCTGTTCGTCCAGGTCCACGACCACGGTTGACGTGCGGTGTGCCGGGTCGAGGTGCATCCACTTTACGTCAACCTGCTCGTCAGCCAGCGTTTTATGCATAAAGCGACCGAAAGGATCGTCGCCGACCCTGCCGATAAAGGCGCTTTTCCCGCCCAGACGGGCAATACCGACCGCCACGTTCGCCGGCGCGCCACCAGGGCATTGCAGCAACCGGCCTTCTCCCTCCGGTAATAAATCCACTACCGCATCGCCAAGTACCCAGATTTTTTGCATGTGATCCTCTCAGCTAAACAATGTTAAACCGTTTTAGCTATTTAAGCACAGGCAGGACGAAGGGGAAATAATACGGAAGGAAAATTGGCTTAACGCACCAGGTGTGGCCAGCTAATATCGCCTACGCCATTCAGCGCTGGACGGGCAAACAGAAAGCCCTGAAAGCGTCGGATCCCGGCAGATTCAAGCCAGCACCACTCTTCCAGCTTCTCGATGCCTTCCGCCACCAGGGTAATTTCTAGGTCGGTGCAGCAGCTGACTATCGAGCGCACAATCGCCTGTTTTGGCCCACTGAGATGAATATTGCTGACAATTTCGCGATCGATTTTAATTTTATCCGGCTGGAATCGGGTCAGCAGTGAAAGCCCGGCGTAACCGGAACCGAAATCATCGATCGCCAGGCCAATACCTTCAGCGCGCAGGTGTTTAATGGCGCTATTAAACTTGTTGAACCCGGAAATCATCTCGTTTTCGGTTACTTCAATGACCACCTGCTCCGGCTGAAGCCCATGTTGTTTAATCTGTTCAACCAGAAACTCCACGGCGCCAGGCACTTTCACCAGCGACATAGGGAGAAGATTTACCGCGATTTTATGGCTCCCGATCCCCAGTTTATCGGCCAGCGCAAAAGCCCAGGCTTTGGTCTGGAGATCGACTTCATAGATTTTGTCCTGATCGAGGCGGCTGAAAAAATGCTCCGGGCTTCCCCCGTCATTACCGCGGATAAGGGCCTCAAGCGAACTGATTTTCCCTTCCAGCGGTTCGACGATGGGCTGGAGGGCGAACTGGCAGGTTTGTTTGTCCAGCAGACCCAGACTCTCGCCAAACGGCGATTTCTCACGCGAGAGCGTCCATTTCTCCGGGGCAAAACGCGCCCCCGACGGGGCCGGTCGTTTGCCGGTAATAAACGTCTGAATAAATTTGAACACCCGATCATCAGATGTCAGATAACTGTCCAGTTTGCTGTAATGCAGCACCGATTGCAGAACGTCTTTCGGCGACTGGTTCTGCAGGTCAAACAGCAGCATACCGACATTCTCAAAACGTCTGCGGGGGCCGTAATCCCGCATAAGCTCAACCACGCCGCTATGCCGCTTATCCTCACGGATCTTCTGAAACAACCTAACCACACTCTCTTCCGAGCCTTCGAGGAGTTGCAGGACATCATCCCCTTTTGAAAGAAGAACGCCGGTAATATTCAACCCGGCATTGCGCGTCCTGGCCTGTTCAACCAGCGCCTGGAGTTCGGCGGATCGGCAGGATAAATTCAACTGGCTGCGGTAGATAAGAGTAGTCAGCACAAAAACGTGTTCCGATAAGAGGTATGCGTTGGACATTACTGTTTAACATACTTCATCTTCGCGACCTAACAGATTAACCCCTTGCGGGAGAGGCTACTTTTTCTCATCCCCGATGCGTTTGTCAATCCTCTCCTGCATGTAGGCATAAAACGGGTTCGAGGTCACCCGCATTAACGCGTCTTTGCCTACACTCAGCACGGAGGTTTCCCCCCACAGCGCAATCGTGCCGAGGCTAATGCCATACCGGTTTTTCTCCGCAGGATGTCGGCCATAGAGATCGTCATCAGGTGGGAACGGCACGGCGACATGCGACAGTGAATAGACCTCCTGCGGCCAGGACATCGCCAGCGGTACCGCGGTCTCATCGGTGCGTCCCGCCGGGGTTATTTTCGCCACCGCGGCGAAACTGTCCGCGCTGGCATTGGTAATAATCGTGACACCGTAACGTCTTTTCGCCACAGGCAGTAACTCAGAGGTCGCCGCCCACGACGACGGTTTAAAGAGAGGACGGAAGCTGGCGGCCTGATTGATATCAAATACAACCAGCTCGCTGCCGTTCGCCGGAAGCTGGTCAAATAAGCCGGTGACCACGGCGCGGGTGCTGACCGTTGAATCCATCACCGACTGAAATGCGAGTACCGGCGGCAGCTGGTCCAGTCTGTGCTCCCGGGCATCCCGCCCCATTTGCTCCTGCAGGGCCTGGGTCAAGAGCCATGACTGGCGCGCCGCATTGACCGGGAAGGAATTGTATTTATACGGGTTATATTCCGGCGAGATGTTTAACCATGCCGCTTTGGCAAACGGCGGTAACATCGCCGGCAATCCGGCCAATCCTGCAAACCGGGCGAACACCGTGACGCCAATCATAGGCGAGAGCAGGATGAGCTGTTGCGGTTTGCGAAGCGCAGGCGTGTCCAGCGCATCAAGGGCATATTTCATCGCCAGCGCCCCACCGTTGGAGTAACCCACCAGATGCAGGGGAACATTGTCTCCCGCCAGCCGCGTGGCTTCGCGCACGGCAAGGCGCGTCGCCGCCAGCCACCTCTCCCAGTCAACGTCGGTCAGCGCGCCGGGCGCGGTGCCGTGACCGGGCAGGCGTGGAACCACCGCCACAAAACCGTGCTGCTGATAATCACGGGCAAGATGCCGGACACTGTAAGGCGAATCTGTTAGCCCGTGCAGCAACACCACCGCGCCGCGTGGCGTTTCGGCAGGCATCAGCACAAAGGAGCGGTTGGCATCGGGTGAAAATTTACCGGGCCAAACCAGGCTCTGACGGTAGTAGCGGTTTAACGGCGTGCGCTCCTCACCCTGGGTTTTGCGCGTTACCGCGTTATCCAGATCGGCGAAAATGGCGTTTTCCCGGGCGACATACTGAGCAAAATTCGCCTTATCGATCTCGCGTACGGACATCTCATCTGCCCGCCAGGTATGCCAGAGATGCAGTTCCGGCCCCTGCTGCGAGAGATAAACCCGAACCGCGAGCAGGACGATCAGTACCACTCCTGCGATCGTCGCCATTTTCTTTGCGAGCGCCATCAGGCGCACGCTGATACGCCAGGGCAAGTTCGCCATGCCGGGATCCCTTTCATATTTACGTTGTCTCTATCTTATCAAAAATGTGAAGACGCTGACGTATTCACGAAATTCATACCTCCCCGCTCAGCCAGTGCACCAAAAGTGAACTACGCTGCACAAATGTTGATCATTGGTTAACTAAATATTGCATGAAGTTTGCAGCACAGCGGCGTCCCGTCGCGCTGTGGACATGGCACGCGTCATGCATTGTTAATCAAATAACACAAACCTGATGACTGACAGCCTGTTAACAGCGAGGCGGTATGACGACGAAACCCGAGGTGTTGAGCCGTATTGAAGCCACGTTCAGCCAACTGACCCCCAGCGAGAAGCGGGTGGCAAGCTGGCTGCTGGCGCATGCCGCACAGATCCCGTTTGAAACGGCTGAAAGCGTGGGTCTGGCGACCGGCACCAGCGGCATTACCGTGGGACGCTTTCTGCGAAAACTCGGCTATCGCAATCTGGAAGATGCCAAAAAGAGCCTGCGCGACCCGCATCAGCCCTGGGGTATGAACGAGCGGCTGGACTCCTGGCAGCAGCAGTCCCCTCTGCCCAACCGCCTTCAGCACTCTCTGTCGCTGGAGGTGGATGCCATCACTCAGGTTTATCAGCTGGCGCACACCGACGCATTCCGCCAGGTGGTTCATCAGCTTGCCCACGCGGATGCGGTTTTTGTGCTGGGGATCCAGTCGACACGTGGGATAGCCAACGCCTTCTTCAGTCATCTTGAGTACCTCCGCCCGCGCGTCAGCTACGCCGAAGGCGCGTCCGGCAGTTGGGTTGAATCCCTGAACTCCGGTTTCGCCCACCCCTACGTGGTACTGACCGATACCCGCACCTATTCCACCATTGCGCGGCAGTACTGTCGGGTCGCCAGCGAAAAAGGTATTTCGCTGGCCCTGATCACCGATATCTGGTGCCCGTGGGCGCGGGATTACCCGCTTGATTTACTGCAGGTGAAAACCGAAACCGGCCATTTCTGGGATTCGCTGGCACCTGTGAGCTGTCTGTTCAACCTGCTGCTGTCAGGTGTCGTGGAAGCGCTGGGTGATGCCCTTCCACAGCGGCTGGCGGTAAACCGGCAATTACAACAAGAGTTTGGTCAATTCGAACGCTAAAGGAGCGGAGCTATGCCCCCAGAGAGTGAACTGATTGATGTGGCGAAGACCTTCCCTGCGCTGCATATCGATCTGAAATACGCCACAGCCGACAACATCACGGGTCGTCCGATTTATCAGGAGGCGCTGTGCCTGCTGCATACCGATGCGGCCACCGCGCTGGCGAAAGCCATCAGCATCGCCGCACTGGCCGGGCTGAAGCTGGTGGTCTACGACGCTTATCGCCCGCAGGAAGCGCAGGCTCAGTTGTGGGATGCCTGCCCGAACCCGGAATACGTGGTTGATGTGGCGATTGGTTCCAATCACAGCCGCGGGACGGCCATCGACGTTACGCTGATGGACGAACAGAACACCGTGCTGGATATGGGGGCCGGTTTTGACGAAATGCACGATCGCTCGCACGCCTGGCACCCGTCCGTGCCGCCGCACGCGCAGCGCAATCGCCTGCTGCTTAACGCCATCATGTCCGGTGGCGGCTTTGTGGGGATCAGCAGCGAATGGTGGCACTTCGAGCTGCCGAACGCGGCCAGCTATCCCCTGCTTGACGATCGTTTTGCCTGTTTCCCGTTGACGCACACCCCTCTTTAAAACTGGAGCACTGCCATGAAAACAACGCTTCTTACTACCCTGATCGCCGCCTCGCTGGCACTCAGCGCCCCGGTTGCGCTGGCTGCCGTCCCGAAAGATATGCTGGTGATCGGGAAAGCGGCCGACCCGCAAACGCTCGACCCGGCGGTGACCATTGATAACAACGACTGGACGGTGACTTACCCCGCCTATCAGCGTCTGGTGAAGTACAAGCCAGGCTCCACCGAGGTGGAGGGCGACCTGTCAACGGGCTGGAAAGCGTCAGAGGATCAGAAAGAGTGGACCTTTACCCTTACCGATAACGCAAAATTCGCCGATGGCACGCCGGTTACTGCCGAGGCGGTAAAACTCTCCTTTGAACGTCTGCTGAAGCTTAGCCAGGGGCCGTCTGAAGCGTTCCCGAAAGATCTCAAAATTGATGCGGTCGATCCGCACACGGTGAAATTCACCCTCAGCCAGCCGTTTGCCCCGTTCCTCTACACCCTGGCCAACGACGGTGCGTCGATCGTTAACCCGGCGGTGTTAAAGGCGAACGCTGCTGATGATGCACGCGGCTATTTAGCGCAAAACACCGCCGGCTCCGGGCCTTTCATGCTGAAAAGCTGGCAGAAAGGTCAGCAGCTGGTGCTCGTTCCGAACCCACACTGGGCGGGTGAGAAGCCGCACTTCAAGCGCGTTTCGGTGAAAATTATTGGTGAAAGCGCTTCACGCCGGCTGCAGCTTTCCCGTGGCGATCTGGATATCGCCGACTCACTGCCCGTCGATCAGCTTTCAGCCCTTAAGCAAGAAGGCAAAGTGGCGGTGGCGGAATATCCGTCCCTGCGCGTGACCTATCTTTATCTGAATAACAGCAAAGCCCCGCTCAATCAGGTGGATTTACGTCGGGCCGTCTCCTGGGCAACAGATTATCAGGGGATGGTGAAAGGCATCCTGAGCGGCAATGGTAAACAGATGCGCGGCCCGATACCGGACGGCATGTGGGGGTTTGACGCCACGGCAATGCAGTACAGCTTTGACGAGGCCAAAGCCAAAGCCGCGCTGGAGAAAGTCAAAGACAAGCCGACAAGCCTGACATTCCTCTATTCAGACAACGACCCCAACTGGGAGCCGATCGCCCTGTCCACGCAGGCGAGCCTCGGCAAGATCGGCATCAACGTGAAGCTGGAAAAACTGGCTAACGCCACCATGCGCGATCGTGTCGGGAAAGGTGACTATGACATCGCCATTGGCAACTGGAGCCCGGACTTTGCCGACCCGTACATGTTCATGAACTACTGGTTTGAGTCGGACAAAAAAGGGTTGCCGGGTAACCGCTCGTTTTACGAGAACAAAGAGGTTGACGCCCTGCTGAAGGCGGCCCTGAAAACCACCGATCAAGCGGAGCGTACCCACGATTACCAGCAGGCGCAGAAGGTGGTGATCGACGAGGCGGCCTACGTGTATCTGTTCCAGAAGAACTACCAGCTGGCGATGAACAAAGAGGTGAAAGGCTTCACCTTTAATCCAATGCTGGAGCAGGTCTTTAACATCGCCACCATGAGTAAATAACGGTTCTCGCCGGGGGAAAGTGTATGACGTTCTGGAGCATTGTGCGCCAGCGCTGCTGGGGGTTAATCCTTGTGGTGGCCGGTGTCTGTATCATCACCTTTATTATTTCACACCTGATCCCCGGCGATCCGGCCCGCCTGTTGGCCGGAGACCGCGCCAGCGACGACATTGTGCAAGGCATCCGCCAGCAGCTGGGGCTGGATCAATCGCTGTATATCCAGTTTGGTCGCTATGTGGATGCGCTGGCCCATGGCGATTTAGGCACCTCTATCCGCACCGGACGTCCGGTCGCGGAAGATTTGAAGGCCTTTTTCCCGGCCACCCTGGAGCTGGCTTTTTGTTCCCTGCTGCTGGCGCTGGTTATCGGCGTGCCGCTGGGGATTTTATCGGCGGTCTACCGTGACCGCTGGCTGGATCATCTGGTGCGCTTAATGGCGATGACGGGCATTTCAACGCCCGCATTCTGGCTTGGGTTGGGAGTGATTGTCCTCTTCTACGGGCATCTGCAACTTCTGCCGGGCGGCGGAAGGCTTGACGACTGGCTCGATCCGCCGACGCGCGTTACCGGCTTTTATCTGGTGGATGCGCTGCTGGAAGGCAACGGGGAGGTCTTTTTCAATGCCCTGCAGCATCTGATTTTACCTTCGATGACGCTGGCATTTGTTCATCTCGGCATTGTGGCGCGTCAGGTCCGCTCGGCCATGCTGGAGCAGCTCAGTGAAGATTACATACGAACCGCACGCGCCAGCGGATTGCCCGGCTGGTACATCGTGCTGCGCTATGCCCTGCCCAATGCGATGATCCCGTCGATTACCGTGCTTGGACTGGCGCTGGGCGATCTGCTGTATGGCGCAGTCCTCACCGAAACCGTCTTTGCCTGGCCGGGAATGGGCGCCTGGGTCGTCACCTCTATTCAGGCGCTCGATTTCCCTGCCGTCATGGGCTTCGCGGTAGTAGTCTCACTGGCCTATGTGCTGGTTAATCTGGTGGTCGATCTGCTCTATCTGTGGGTTGACCCGCGAATCGGGCGCGGAGGTGCCGAATGATGTTGACTCAGGAAACGCCCGTCCCGGTTAAAACAGCGAAAGCAGGCATCAACTGGGCAAAACTGTTCTGGATGCTGCGTAAAAGTCCCCTCACGCTGATTGGCGCCGCGATCATGATCCTGATGCTCCTGCTGATGGTGACATCACCGTGGATTGTACCGCATGACCCCAATGCGCTGGATTTGACCGCGCGTCTGCAGGCTCCGTCTGCCGAACACTGGTTTGGCACCGATGAGGTCGGCCGCGATCTGTTCAGCCGGGTGCTCGCCGGCAGCCAGCAGTCGATCAGCGCGGGGCTGGCCGTCGTGGTGATTGCGGGCGGTATTGGCTCGCTTCTGGGCTGTTTGTCTGGCGTAATGGGCGGGCGCGGCGACGCCATTATTATGCGCATTATGGACGTGATGCTCTCCATTCCCTCGCTGGTGCTGACCATGGCACTGGCAGCGGCGCTGGGGCCGAGCCTGTTTAACGCAATGCTCGCCATCGCGATTGTACGTATTCCGTTTTACGTGCGTCTGGCACGCGGGCAAACCCTTGTCGTGCGCCAGTTTACCTATGTTCAGGCGGCCCGCACCTTCGGCGCATCACGCTGGCATTTAATCAGCTGGCATATTCTGCGCAACGCCCTCCCGCCGCTGATTGTGCAGGCTTCGCTGGATATTGGCAGCGCCATTCTGATGGCCGCCACGCTGGGCTTTATCGGTCTGGGCGCACAGCAACCCACCGCCGAATGGGGCGCGATGGTTGCCGTAGGGCGCAACTATGTACTCGACCAGTGGTGGTATTGCGCTTTTCCTGGCGCGGCCATTTTGATTACCGCCGTGGGCTTTAATCTTTTTGGTGACGGCATCCGCGACCTGCTGGATCCGAAATCAGGAGGGAAACAGTCATGACCGACTCGGTTTTAACCATCGAGGATTTACATCTGAGTTTCCCGATATACTGCGGTGAGGTTCATGCGCTGAACCACGTCTCGCTGGAGATTAAACGGGGCGAAATTGTCGGCGTAGTGGGCGAGTCGGGGTCGGGGAAGTCGGTTACCGCCATGCTCGCTATGCGCCTGTTGCCGGAAGGCAGCTACCGAATTCATCACGGTCAGGTGACATTGCTGGGAGAAGATGTTCTGACCGCATCGGAAAAACAGCTTCGCCAGTGGCGCGGGGCAAAAGTGGCGATGATTTTTCAGGAGCCCATGACCGCCCTGAACCCAACGCGGCGGATTGGTAAGCAAATGGTGGAGGTGATCCGCCAGCATCAGCCGCTCGACCGTCGCGCGGCGCAGCAAAAAGCGATTGCCCTGCTGGAGGAGATGCAAATCCCGGACGCGAAAGCGGTGATGGCGCGTTATCCGTTTGAACTCTCCGGCGGCATGCGTCAGCGGGTGATGATCGCCCTTGCCTTCTCCTGCGAGCCTGAACTTATCATCGCCGACGAGCCGACCACGGCGCTGGATGTGACCGTGCAGCTGCAGGTCCTGCGTCTGCTGAAGCACAAGGCGCGGGCCAGCGGAACCTCGGTGCTGTTTATCAGCCACGATATGGCCGTGGTTTCCCAGCTCTGTGACCGGATGTATGTGATGTACGCGGGAAGCGTAATTGAGAGCGGTGCCACACAAACGCTGATCCACCATCCCGTTCATCCCTACTCCATCGGCCTGTTGCAATGTGCACCTGAAAACGGTGCGCCGCGCGAGTTGCTTCCGGCCATTCCCGGCACGGTGCCTAATCTCAGCCAGCTTCCACAAGGCTGCGCGTTCCGCGAGCGCTGCTTTGCCGCCGGGACGAAATGCGGTGAGGCACCGCGCTTGCTTCCTAATGGTGCAGAGGGCCAGATGGCTGCCTGCTGGTACCCGCAACGGGAGAAACACCATGTCTGACATTTTGCTTGAACTGGATAGCGTGCATGTCAACTTTCCCGCGCGCAAAAACTGGCTGGGCCGCGTTACGGAACAGGTGCATGCCCTCAATGGGCTGGACCTGCAGATCCGTCGCGGCGAAACGCTGGGCATTGTTGGGGAATCCGGCTGCGGGAAAAGCACGCTGGCACAGCTATTGATGGGCATGCTCAGGCCCAGCACCGGCGACTATCAGCGGACGCATCACGCGGGCGGCATGCAGATGGTTTTTCAGGACCCGCTCTCCTCCCTCGACCCGCGTCTGCCGGTGTGGCGCATCATCACCGAGCCGGTGTGGGTGCAAAAACGCAGCAGTGAACGCGAACGGCGCCAGCTGGCAGAGACGCTGGCGATGCAGGTGGGTATTCGTGCGGAATATCTTGACCGGTTACCGCATGCCTTTTCAGGCGGGCAGCGCCAGCGCATTGCTATCGCCCGGGCGCTGTCGTCCAATCCGGACATCATCGTGCTCGACGAACCCACCAGCGCGCTGGATATTTCCGTGCAGGCGCAAATCCTCAACCTGCTGGTAAAACTGCAGCAGGAACGGAACCTCACCTATGTGTTGATCTCACATAACGTCTCGGTGGTCAGGCATATGAGCGATCGTGTGGCGGTGATGTATCTGGGCCAGATCGTGGAACTGGGAACTACCGATCAGGTTCTTGTCAGGCCGCGCCATCCCTACACCCGGCTGCTGCTTGATTCCGTTCCCAGAACCGGTGAACCGCTGGATGAAAACCTGGCGCTGCGTAAAACAGAGCTTCCTGGCAATCGTCACCTTCCCACCGGCTGTTATTTCCGGGACCGCTGTCCGCAGGCAGCGCAAGGATGCGAACATCCGCAGTCGCTACAGCCTTCAGTTGAGGGCTGTAGCGTGCGCTGCTGGCGCAACCTGAGCGAGTAGCCACGCAGGGTGGCGCTGTTTCACGTTTAAATTTGCGCCATTCCACCGTCGACAAACAGTTCGGTGGCGTTGATAAAGCTTGCTGCATCTGAGGCCAGAAACGCCACCGCTTTTCCCACTTCTCCCGGCGCGCCTAAGCGTCCCAGCGGCACCTGGGCGGCCAGCGCGTCATACAGCCCCTGACGATGTTCTTCCGGCACCAGGTCACCCAGTCCTGGGGTTTTGATGGGCCCCGGGCTCACCACGTTGACGCGAATACCGCGCCCCTGCAAATCCAGCGCCCACGAACGGGCAAAGTTGCGCACGGCGGCTTTACTGGCGCTGTATACGCTAAAGTTTGCGGTTCCTTTAATGGACACCGTGGATCCGGTCAGAATGATCGACGAACCGGCAGATAACAGCGGTAACGCTTTTTGCACGGTGAACAGTACACCGCGAACGTTGGTCGCAAAGATGCGGTCAAACTGCTCTTCAGTGATAGCGCCTAACGGCAGCATGTCGCCACCCCCCGCATTGGCGAACAGAATATCCAGACGCCCTTCGTCTTTTGCAATCTGTGCATAGACTTTATCGAGGTCGGAAAGTTGAGAGACGTCCGCACGAATGCCGACCGCCGCGGTGGCAATTTGTGCAACGGCAGCGTCCAGCTCCGCCTGACGACGTCCGGTGATGTAGACCTTCGCGCCCTGGGCCGCCAGTTCCTGCGCGGTGGCGAGACCGATACCTGTGCTACCGCCCGTAACCAGGGCAATTTTACCTGCGAGAGACGTATTCATGTTATTCACCTTTAATCATGTTTTCAGGATGCCCGCAAAAACGGTTGAAGAGGTTTTCGCTTGCGTTGAATAAACTCTATCGGTTGCAGGATTAATGAAAAACGGGCAAAAATGAAAATCACTATTCACAGGTGGAAATAATCCGGAGTACGAATGGACCAGCTCATGGCAATGCGCGCATTTACGCGAGTGGTGGAAACCGGAAGTTTTACGCGTGCGGCTGATTCTCTGAACATGCCTATCGCCACCCTGAGCAAGCTGGTGAAATCGCTCGAAGCGCACCTGGAGATCCGGCTTTTACATCGCACGACACGACGGGTAGTCACCACACCGGAAGTTGCCGGGTACTATGAAAAAGCGCTCAGGGTGCTGATTGATATTGAAGATATCGATACGTCGTTTCGCGTTTCTCGCGCGACGCCGAAAGGCCATCTGCGGGTGGATGTCGGCGGTTCAACCGCGCGCGACGTGCTGATCCCCCTGCTGCCGGATTTTATGCAGCGTTACCCGGAAATACGCATCGACCTTGGCGTGGCCGACCGGCCCGTGGATTTGATCAGCGGTAATGTTGACTGCGTGATCCGCGGCGGCCCTCTGGACGACTCCTCCCTTATTGCCCGCCATCTGGGCGACGCTGAAATGGTCACCTGCGCGACGTCCGATTATTTAAAACATCATGGCGTACCGGCCTATCCGCGGGAACTGTGCAATGGCCATAAGCTGATTAGCTACCTTTCTCCCGTCACCGGTCGGGCCTTTCCGTTTCGCTTCAGGGAAAAGGGAGAAAAGCTGGAGATAAGTATTCCGCACTTCCTTGGGGTCAATGAAAGCAACGCTCATCTGGCGGCGGCGGTGGCAGGTTTAGGCATTATTCAGACGTTTCAATATTCGGCAAAAAGGCATTTACAGGCGGGGACGTTAACTGAAATTCTTAGCGACTGGCGACCTGACGCTTATCCGTTTCATGTGGTTTATCCGCAGAACCGGCATCTGACACATCGACTGAGAGTGTTTATCGCCTGGCTGGCAGAAGTGTTTCCTGCCGCGCTGAAGGGATAGCCGGGTGTTAACCCGGCTAAGGTTTAATTGAGCGTGTAATCCAGCGTGATTTCCGCATTCAACAGCTGGGAAACCGGGCAGCCGGCTTTCGCTTTCTGAATAACGCCATCGAACTGCTGAGGGTCAATGCCGGGTACAGTAACCTTGCTCTGCAGTGCGACCTTCGTAATGGCGAAACCGCCCTCTTTTTTATCCAGTGACACGTCTGCGGTGGTATCAATGGAATCGGCGGTGTAGCCTGCTTCGCCCAGCATCAGCGACAGTGCCATCGAAAAACAGGCTGCGTGTGCGGCACCAATCAGTTCTTCCGGGTTGGTCCCTTTTTCGCCTTCAAAACGGGTATTGAAGCCGTAAGGCTGTTGATTGAGAACGCCGCTCTCGGTAGAAACAGTTCCTTTTCCGCGTTTAATATCGCCAGACCAGTGTGCTGAACCGTGCTTATGAATTGTCATTCTTGCTCTCCTTTTGGCTTACAAAGGGTTAAGTATAGACCAGAGATCTGACGCGTCCTGGAACACAGAGTATTCTGGTTGGCGTTGATGCGATACATCACTTCGAACCATCAAAAGGGAAAGGCCTATGATGCTAAACACCAGGATTGTCGTGGCGCTGACCACGCTCGCCGTGACGTTCCCCCTCTTTGCCAGCACGCCGGAGAATTTTATCTATACCAGCTCGGGCGACCTTGATGCCGCCGCCGCGCTTATCGCCCGTCGTGATATCGGTGGCGCGCAGATCGTTTATAACTGGCGTGCACTGGAGCCTGAGAAAAACAGATATGACTTCTCATCCATAGAGCGAGACCTGGCGCGCCTGAAGGCCAGCAATAAAAAGCTGTTTATTCAAATTCAGGATCGCTTCTTCGAAAAAGATGCCCGGTATGTCCCTGATTATCTGATGGCAGACACAAAGTACAGCGGCGGTATTTCTCCGCAGTTTGACAACCCTGGTGAAGGGAAACCTACAGGTTCAGGCTGGGTAGCCCGTCAGTGGGATCCTGCCGTGCGTGAACGGTATCAGGTCTTACTGGCAGCCCTGGCGAAGCGTTTTGATGGCCAGGTTTACGGTGTGAACTTACCTGAAACCGCCATTGACCTTGATGAGAAAAAGCCGCCGACAGGATTTTCGTGCGACAACTATTTTGCCGGAGAAATGGAAAACCTCGCCTTTGCGCGAAAGGTTTTCACGCAATCCCATGTCGTACAATATGTGAACTTCTGGCCGTGTGAATGGAACAATGACCATAATTACATGGGGCGGCTGTTCGAATACGCCAGTGCCCATAATATCGGGCTTGGCGGACCGGATATTGTTCCCAACCGCAAGGCGCAAATGAAAAACGCCTATCCGTTCTTTAACCAGTATAAAAACAAACTGCCGCTGGTCGCCATGGCCGTTCAGGAGCCCACGCTCACCTACCGAAACCCGGCTACCGGCAAGCCCTTCACCAAAGATGAATTTGTTCAGTTCGCAGAAGCGTATCTCGGCGCAGATATTATTTTCTGGAGCACGACGTCGCCCTGGCTGACGACGAAATAAGCCACAGGTTCACTGCGCGGGCATCAGTTCAGATGCCCTGCAATTTCATCAAGAAAGACGCGCAGGGCCGCAGGCTGATATTCCCGCGACTGGTAAATCCCGTGAATGGCGAGCGGCTTAGGCACTAAGTCTGTGAGCACAGGTACCAGCAGCCCTTGCTCGAGCGCCCCTTGCGCTTCGTGCTCGGGCAGCATTGCAATACCGCAATGTTTAACCGCCGCGTCCATCAACAACGACGAGATGCTGGCGCTAAGATTGCCGCTCACCGCGACGCTCACGCTTTCGCCTTCCAGCGTCACAAAATGCCACGACTGACCCGCAAAGAAGCTGTAATGCAGGCAATTGTGCTGCGCCAAATCCTCAGGCGTCACGGGCGTGCCGTGCTGGGCAAGATAGTCCGGCGAGGCGCAAAGCACCGAACGGCACTCACCCAGCCTGCGGGCAATCATCCCCGGCTCCGGGTTATCGGTAATACGCACGGCTACGTCAATACGCTCGCCCACCAGACTCACGGGATGGTTATTCACATCCAGTTCAATTCTGAGCTGCGGATAACGCGCCAGCAGCCCGGGCAGTACCGGCGCAATCATGTGCATGGCGGTAAAGTGCGCGCAGGCTACCCGTAAGGTGCCGGAAGGTAAATCTTTTTCCGACTGGCCTTCAATCTCCTGCGACAGTTGCGAAAGGGTACGCGTTTTCTGCAGTACCTTTTCCCCTGCTGCGGTCAGCGTCAGCTTGCGCGTTGAGCGATTCACCAGCCGGGTCCCCGCCCACTTCTCCATCTGCTCAAGATAACGGCTTACCATGGGCCGGGAAATGCCCAGCGCACGGGCTGCGGCACTCAAACTTCCCAGCTCGCAAATCCGGTTATAGACCTGTGCGGCAATAACGCGATCCATATAACGCTCCATTTGCTCGATTTATGAAACTAAGCATGTCTTGTTTCAGGAATTCTGGCAAATGGAGAGTTCGGTACAATAGGGTCTTTCCTGATAAAAAGAGACATGATGATGAAGCTCACTCGCCTTGCACTGCTATGCACCCTCTTCACGCCGGCGGTCTTCGCCGCACCGTTGACCATTGATACCTGGAACCCGCAGGAGAAAGGCATCTTTGCGGTCTCGTCGACGCTGGTGTCTGGCCCGAAAGAGGCCGTCCTGTTTGACGCGCAGTTTAGCGTGAAAGACGGTGAAGCACTGGTGGAGAAAATTCGCCGCAGCGGTAAAACCCTGAACAAGATTGTGATCACCTCCGGCGATCCGGACTTCTACTTTGGTCTGCAACCGCTGGTTAAAGCATTCCCGAATGCGAAAGTCGTGGCGACTCAGCAGGTGGTTGACCATATCAAGGCCACCAAAGATGCCAAGCTGGCCTTCTGGGGCCCACAGATGAAAGACGGCGCGCCAACAACGCTGATCGTTCCCCAGGTGCTGACCTCCACCACGTTTATGGTTGATGGTGAGAAAATCGATATTGAACAGCCAGACAGCTACGCGGCCTATGTCTGGATCCCGTCGGCGAAGACGATTCTTGGCGGCACGGGCGTTTCATGGGGCATCCATCTGTGGACGGCCGATACCCAGACCCGGGCGCGTCGCCAGCAGTGGCAGGACACGCTGGAAAACATGGCAGCGCACAAACCGGAGCGCGTGATCCCGGGTCACTATCTGGGGACGCCACCGTCAGGTACCGGCGCTATCGATTTTACCCGTGAATATCTGCAGCGGTTCGAGCAGACGCTGGCTAATCAAAAAGATTCTGCTGGCGTCATTAGCGCCATGAAAAAAGCGTATCCGGGCCTGGCCGAAGAGAGCTCGCTGGAATTAAGTGCGAAAGTGAATACCGGGGAAATGAAATGGTAAATTAATCTCTGTTCCTGCTATTTTCTCGGATAGCAGGAGCAGCATCAAAATATTCCCCCTCGCCCCCTGTCATTATTCCTCCATTTCTAAAAGTGTCTAAAAGCATGCACTTATGTCATTTTTATTTCTAAGATGAATCTTAGACACAGCAAGGAAAATATTTGCCATTCTGTTTGTGAATTACATTTTTTGCGAGCCGTACCATTACACAGACAACGACACGGAGGCAGCATGTTTACTTATTACCCGGCAAATACTGCAGCAGCACAACCTGAACTCGTTAACGCGATCGCACAGGGTCTTCACGCCGAACACGGTGCTGTGACTGAAGATGACATTTTGATGGAACTGACCAAATGGGTGGAATCCACAGACAATGACATCCTCAGTGACATCTACCAACAGACCATTAACTACGTGGTCAGTGGACAGAATGCCTCTTTGTAAAAACCTGCTAAGCTGGATCTGCAACCTAAGGGGTTACATTTCGTTTGCGTAAGCAAACTTGTCCTTAAAACTATCAACAGGATTGAGGAGTAAAGATGAAATCGAACCGTCAGGCACGCCATATTCTGGGACTGAACTACAAGCTTTCTAACCAACGTAAAGTGGTGATTGAGGGCGACAGTGAAACGCAAGTCACCCATGCCACCGGCAGAAAACGCCACGCTGGCAAGTAAGTTCCAGTAAGAGATCCTGAACACCATCGGTAAAACCGATGGTGTTTTTGTTTATGTGTTGCGGTAATTAACATTTAGCTCCTTTATAATACCGCCTGACCGCACCCCACCGCACAGGCCAGAAAGATGACAAACAGCAGTGTCAGGGACGGATCTTCAAAAAAAGAGTGAGTGACATGGACAACAAACTGAAAAAACATCGTTCCTTATATATCCCTTATGCCGGTCCGGTTTTACTGGAATTCCCCCTGCTCAACAAAGGCAGCGCCTTCAGCATGGAAGAGCGCAGCAGCTTCAACCTGCTTGGTCTGCTGCCCGAAGTGGTGGAAACCATTGAAGAACAGGCTGAACGTGCGTGGATCCAGTATCAGGGTTTCAAGACTGAAATCGACAAGCACATCTACCTGCGTAACATTCAGGACACCAATGAAACCCTCTTCTATCGCCTGGTTCAGAACCACCTCGAAGAGATGATGCCGGTGATCTACACCCCAACGGTGGGTGCGGCGTGTGAACGTTTCTCTGAGATCTACCGTCGCTCCCGCGGCGTATTCATCTCTTATCAGAACCGTCACAATATGGACGATATTCTGCAGAACGTGCCGAACCACAACATCAAGGTCATTGTTGTGACCGACGGGGAACGTATTCTCGGCCTCGGGGATCAGGGCATTGGCGGAATGGGGATCCCAATCGGTAAGCTCTCCCTGTACACCGCCTGTGGGGGTATCAGCCCGGCGTACACCCTGCCGGTAGTGCTGGATGTGGGTACCAACAACCAGCAGCTGCTCAACGATCCGCTGTACATGGGCTGGCGTCATCCGCGCATTACCGACGATGAGTATTATCAGTTTGTTGATGATTTTATCCAGGCCGTTAAGGCACGCTGGCCGAACGTGCTGCTGCAGTTTGAAGACTTTGCTCAGAAGAACGCCATGCCGCTGCTGAATCGCTACCGCGATGACATCTGCTCATTCAACGACGACATTCAGGGCACCGCCGCCGTGACCGTTGGGACGCTGATCGCCGCCAGCCGTGCGGCAGGCAGCCAGTTGAGCTACCAGAAAATCGTCTTCCTGGGCGCAGGCTCTGCGGGCTGCGGTATTGCCGAGCAGATTATTGCTCAGACGCAGCGCGAGGGCTTGAGTGAAGAACTGGCCCGTTCCCGCGTCTATATGGTTGACCGTTTCGGCCTGCTGACCGACGGTATGCCTAACCTACTGCCGTTCCAGACCCGACTGGTTCAGAAACGCGAGAACCTGAAAAACTGGGATACCGACAACGAGGTGCTCTCCCTGCTGGACGTGGTGCGCAACGTGAAGCCGGACATTCTTATCGGCGTTTCCGGGCAAACCGGTCTCTTCACCGAAGAGATTATTCGCGAAATGCACAAGCACTGCGAACGCCCTATCGTGATGCCGCTCTCTAACCCGACTTCCCGTGTAGAAGCAACACCGCAGGACATCATCGCCTGGACCGAAGGTAACGCACTGGTGGCAACCGGCAGTCCATTCGACCCGGTGGTGTGGAAGGATAAAACCTATCCGATCGCGCAGTGCAACAACTCCTACATCTTCCCGGGGATTGGTCTGGGGGTTATCGCGTCCGGTGCGTCACGCATTACCGATGAAATGCTGATGTCCGCCAGCGAAACCCTGGCGAAACACTCACCGCTGGTGAATAACGGTGAAGGCCTGGTGTTGCCAGAGCTGAAAGACATTCATAAGGTGTCCCGCGCGATCGCTTTCGCAGTAGGAAAAATGGCACAGCAGCAAGGCGTGGCGGTGAAAACCTCCGCCGATGCGCTGCAGCAGGCCATTGACGACAACTTCTGGATGCCGGAATACCGCAGCTATCGCAGAACGTCTATCTAAAGAACAGGCCGGGTCAGGCAATCATGCCTCCCGGCCTGCCATTCTGCCCGCGCTTGCCGGGCCGTAAAATCCCCGCTACACTGCCTTCATCCATTAACCTACTGAATATATAAGGAGGCCAATTATGCTGTACTGTGAAATTTTCAATGTTTCACATACATTTGGTGATCGCACCAGCTCAAGCGTTATCGGTATCGTGCTGCGATAACTTCTGCTTGAGCGAAGACACCAACCCCTGAAATCCCTTCTCTCGGGCTTACTGAGTTATCGTCAGCGATGTTTGACGAGGCATAAACATGCCTGTAACTCTTGGGTAAGCAACAATGAGCACTTTACTCACTGCACAATCTCTACGTGTTGATACGGCGTTTGGTACGCTCTTCGACTCTCTCTCCTTTACGCTGAAAAAAGGCGATCGCATCGGTCTGCTGGGCGACAACGGCTGCGGTAAAAGCACGCTGCTGAAGGTGCTGGACGGTACGGACACGCCTGCCGCCGGAACGGTCGCGCTGGCCGGGCACTGCATCATGGCGCGCGTAGAACAACATCTGCCGGACGGGATTTATCCCCTGAGCATGCTGGATGCCGTGCTGGCACAACTGCCTGCGGCTGAACGCGAGAGCCTGCGCTGGAAAGCGGAAACGCTGCTGGCGAGTATGGGCTTTACGCCGCAGGACTGGACATTAACCTCGGCAACGTTGAGCGGCGGGCAACATACGCGTCTGCTGCTGGCGCGGGCTTTGATTAATGCGCCGGACCTGCTGCTGCTGGATGAACCGAGTAACCACCTCGATTTACCCACCATGCTCTGGCTGGAGCAGTTTTTACAGGCCTGGTCAGGCAGCTTTGTGCTGGTTTCACATGACAGGCAACTGCTGGATGCCGTGACCAACGGCAGCTGGATCCTGCGCGATAAGATGCTGCATTACTTTGCCCTTCCCTGCACCGCCGCACGCAAAGCGCTGGATGCGAAAGACGAAAGTGATGCGCAGCGCCACAAGGCAGAACAAAAGGAGATCGACCGCGTCGCGGCCAGCGCAAAAAGACTGGCGACCTGGGGCAAAGTCTACGACAACGAAGACCTGGCCCGCAAAGCGAAACAGATGGAAAAGCAGGTTGAACGGCTGAAAGAGAGCCAGACGGAGGTCACGGCGGGAAGTCAGTGGACATTAACCCTGCGCGGCGACGCGCTACGGGCCGACCGTCTGCTGGAGCTGGAAAACCTCGCGGTGCCGCCGGCGCCCGGGCTGCCTGCGCTGTTTAATATTGACATCGCGCGTCTCAAAAGCGGCGATCGCGTGGCCATCGTTGGACGTAACGGCTGTGGTAAATCATCCCTGATGAAGCTGATCTGGCGGCATTTTCGCGGCGAGCAGGCTGACGATGGGCTGAAACTCCATCCCCGCGTATCGCCTGGCTATTATGACCAGACGCTGAACCAGCTCCCGGACGCTGCATCGCTGTTCGACGCACTGGAGCCGTTTGCACCCGATCCGCAGAATCGCAAGATGGCCCTGATCGGTGCCGGCTTTGCGTGGCCACGTCACGGTCAGAAAGTCAGTACGCTCAGCGGTGGAGAACGCTCTCGCCTGCTGTTTGTTGGCCTGACGTTAGCGCGCTATAGCCTGCTGATGCTGGATGAACCGACCAACCATCTGGACATGGAAGGCAAAGAGGCGCTGACAGAAACCCTGCAGCAATTTGAAGGTGGCGTGCTGCTGGTCAGCCATGATCGTCAATTAATCAGCCAAAGCTGCAACCGTTTCTGGCTGATTGAGGACGGCAGGCTGAGTGAATGGCATGACGCCGAAGCGGTCTTTGAACGGCTGCGTGAAAGTGCAGGCCTGATAACATCGCCGTGTTCACCGAAACAACAGCACGATCGCCCTTCGCAGTTTGACGACCTGCTTGAACGGCTGATCGCGCTGGAGATATTGCTGGAGGAAGACCTGGCCCGCAAACCGAAGCACCAGAAGCCGCAGTTGCAGGCGCAATGGCGCCAGGAGATTGAGGCGATAGAAGCAAAACTGTAAGTCCGCGCCCGGCGAGCGTCTCGCCGGGTCGCTCTGCCTCTGAACGCCCCCCCTGATTATTAGAGGATCGCTGTATTCTTAATCCGAAATCGAATCAAATGATGACATTATGTTGCTGCCACCTTGCATTAACGCGCCTAAGTATTAATCCTTAAGAAGTAGTACACCTGCTATGCAGAATCTCATCATGAACAAGGAGAAACATATGAAGGCTGCTGTTGTCACTCAGGATCATCAGGTCAATGTCACCGAAAAATCATTACGTCCGCTTAAGCATGGAGAAGCCCTGCTGAAGATGGAATGCTGCGGCGTATGTCATACCGATCTTCACGTGAAGAACGGTGATTTCGGCGATAAGACCGGGGTGATCCTGGGTCACGAAGGAATAGGGATCGTTAAAGAGATTGGCCCAGGCGTCAACTCGCTGAAAATTGGCGACCGTGCGAGCGTGGCATGGTTTTTTGAAGGCTGTGGACACTGCGAATACTGTAATACCGGCAACGAAACCCTGTGCCGCGATGTGAAAAACGCGGGTTATTCCGTGGACGGTGGGATGGCTGAAGAGTGCATCGTGACCGCCGATTATGCGGTAAAAGTGCCGGACGGTCTGGAGTCCGCAGCGGCGAGCAGCATCACCTGCGCGGGGGTCACCACCTACAAAGCGGTAAAAGTGTCCCACATTAAGCCGGGCCAGTGGATTGCGATTTACGGTCTTGGTGGTCTGGGTAACCTTGCGCTGCAGTACGCTAAAAACGTATTCAACGCCAAGGTCATCGCCATTGATGTGAACGATGAACAGCTGAAACTGGCCGCCAGCATGGGGGCAGATTTAACCATTAACTCTCGCAGCGAAGATGCAGCGAAAATTGTTCAGGAGAAAACCGGAGGCGCACATGCCGCGGTGGTAACTGCCGTGGCAAAAGCAGCCTTCAACTCAGCGGTGGATGCCGTGCGTGCGGGTGGCCGCGTGGTCGCCGTGGGCCTGCCGCCGGAAGCGATGAGCCTGGATATTCCACGCCTGGTTCTGGACGGCATTCAGGTCGTCGGTTCGCTGGTGGGAACCCGTCAGGACCTGATGGAGGCATTCCAGTTTGCGGCAGAGGGCAAAGTGGTGCCAAAAGTGACAATGCGTCCGCTGGAAGATATCAATGCCATCTTTAAAGAGATGGAGCAGGGTCAAATCCGTGGTCGTATGGTGATTGATTTACGCTCTTAATCGCCGGTTGCCGGGGGGCAGTTTTGCCTTACCCGGCATTTCACTACGACGATCGCCGGTCAGAAATCCACTCCTGAACCTCAATCTGAAAGGTATCCGGCGCTTTGCGGTACATCTTGCGCGCCAGATCGAGAATGGTATGTCGCGCTAACTCCTCTTCCATGCGTTGCTGTGCGCTGTCCATGACCGAACGTACGCCACACGGGCCATTGCACACCCAGGCAGGAGGCGTTTCATTAAACACCGCCAGCCGCTGACGCACCTCTCGACACTCAAACATGTTCTTCTCACCGTCAATGGCGTGCGCCACATCCAGTACGGTGATCAACTCCGCCGGGCGCGCCAGTTTAAACCCGCCGCCCTTACCTTCCGTGCTGCTCACCAGCCCGGCACGTGACAAACGGGTGAAGATTTTTCCCAGGTAATCATACGGCACACCCTGCAGGGCGGCCATTTCCCGGACGCTCATCTCACGCTCATTGCCTTTTGCATCCACCATGCACATCAGGCTGTGAATGCCGTATTCCACACCGGAACTGTAAAACGCCATGGTTAACTCCGAAGTTATTTATCTGGGTCATTATAACGGCGTTATTGCCCACAATCACAACTACCCTCCCCTTTTTCATTAACATGCTGATTTTATGCAGCATTAAAATTTAACTCAGAAAGAAGTTGTCTCAGTTAACTGCGACAAGTATAGTTGCAGTTATGTCAGGTATACAGCGTGATGATCAAAAGGATCGAAGATGAAGAAGCAGATTTTAATTGTGGGCACCGGTTTTTCCGGCATGTGGGCTGCCGTCAGCGCCGCGCGTCTGAATGCGCTGGAGGGCAATAACAGCCTGAAGATCGCCGTACTGGCACCCGCCCCCGAGTTGCGTGTTCGCCCGCGCTTCTATGAAGAGAACGTGACGTCGCTGGTCTCTCCGCTGACCGGACTATTCGCTGAACTGGGTATTGATTTTATCGCCGGAAAAGCAGAATTTATTGATATAAAAGGGAAAAGTGTTTCCTATCGTGATGCGAATGGCGTAACTGCCGCAGTGAGTTACGAGCGGTTAGTGCTGGCCACCGGCAGTCAGAGCAAGCGTCCACCGATTGCCGGGCTGGCTGAGTACGCCTTTGATATCGATCAGCTTGAATCCGCACAGACCTTTGAGCAGCATCTTGACTCCCTGGTCTCGCGCCCTTCCACCGCTGCGCGCAATACCGTGGTTGTCTGTGGCGGCGGTTTTACCGGCATTGAACTGGCAACCGAGCTTCCTGCCCGACTGCGCGCTCGCTTCGGTGATGATACAGCGACAAGAGTTATCGTAGTTGAAAGGGGTCATGTCATTGGCGGACGATACAGTGAAGCATTGCGTAACACCATTGAAGACGCGAGCCAGGAACTGGGGATTGAGTGGCGTCTGAACAGTGAAATTGAGGCCATCGATGCGAACGGCGTAACGCTGAAAAACGGCGAACGTATCCCCGCTGCAACCGTAGTCTGGACGGCAGGCGTTGAAGCAAACCCGCTTGGACAACAGATTAACGGCGAACGCGATAACCAGGGGCGTCTGAAAGTGACAGAAACGCTGCAGGTTCCGGCTCATCCGGACGTGTACGCGACGGGAGATATGGCCTACGCCAGAACGGACGAGATGGGGAACACGGCGCTAATGACCTGCCAGCACGCGATCCAGTTGGGTAAATTTGCCGGCCACAACGCGGCAGCCAGCCTGTTGAATCGCACGCCTTATCCTTACCGCCAGGTTAACTACGTGACCTGTCTGGACCTGGGTGCCTGGGGTGCCGTTTACACTGAAGGGTGGGACCAGGCCGTCAAATCGGTGCGTGATGACGCAAAGAAAATCAAAATCGCCATCACCAATGAACTTATCTACCCGCCAGCAGCGGACAAAGCCGTGGCGTTTGCCGCTGCCGATCCGTTGGCGAAATTTGTCTAGCGCCCTTCTACCGCGCCTCACCGGCGCGGTTCAACGTGCGGAAGCGAGCGAACCGGCGTCTGCCTTTCTGGCCCGAAGGTGCGCGTAGATCAGCAGTGAACTCATGGCTGAGAATGAGAGCACAGCCGCTGGCAGCGTGACATAGCTCCAGCTAAAGCCAAGCGTGATCATCATCCCGCCAAAATACGCCCCTATCGCACTGCCGAGGTTAAATGCCATCTGCCCGCCAGCGGCACCCAGCATCTCACCGCCCCTGGCATTTTGCAGGAGCAGAATTTGCAGCGGCGCAGAGAGTGCAAACAGCCCGGCACAGCAGATAAAGCCCATCACCAGCGACGCCGTTTTATGTTCCCCAAAGGCGAATAGCAACAGCAGTGACGCGACAATGACCATGTCGGTAGTGGCGGCAATACGCAGCGGACTGAAGCGGCCCGATAATTTCCCGCTCAGGAGATTACCTAACACCATACCCAGCCCCATCAGCATCATGATGACCGTCATGACGCCTTCGGAGAAGCCAGAGACGTTGACCATAAACGGTTTGACGAAGCTGAACCACGCAAACACGCCAGCATTGCCAAACATGGTGGCGGCAAAAATCAGCCACGGCTCCGGTTTTTTCAGAAAGGAAAATTGCGCGGTCAATTTGATTTCGGAGCGATCATGGATGTGCGGCACCCAGACCAGTACCGAGATGATCACCAGAGCATCAAACAGGGCAATCAGGAAGAAGGTATAGCGCCAGCTGAATTCATGACCCAGCCAGGTGCCCAGCGGTACGCCCACCAGATTGGCAACCGTCATGCCGGCTATCATGCCCGCCACGGCGACCGTCACCTTCCCCGGAGGCGCAATTCTCGAGAGAATAATCGCCCCGACGCCAAAAATGGCGCCGTGCGGAAAACCGGAAATCAGCCGCCCTATCGCCAACCAGGCATACGACGTAGAAAAGGTAAAAATTGCATTACCGACGGCACACAGCACCAACAGAAACAACAGCGTGGATTTTAACGAGAACTTGCCTGAGAACAGCGCCACAATCGGGGCACCAATCACCACACCAAAGGCGTAAAACGAAATCATATTCCCGGCGGCGGGAATTGAAATTCCGGTGTCGTGGGCCAGTTCAGTTAATACGCCCATAATGCCAAATTCAGCCATTCCCAGGCCAAACGTGCCAAGTGCCAACGAAAAAATTGTCTTTTTCATACCACAACCACTGGTTAACAACGCGCGACGGGCATTATTGAACAATCTTGTATGGTGAGCCAGTTCAAATCAGCTGGCTGACACGTTAATCCATTAATTCAGGTGGATTACACTTCATAGTGCGGCCCCGCTTTTTCCCGCGCCGGACAACCTGAGGATGACAATCATGGGAAGCAAGAAGAAAACCAGTGTCGCAGTTGATGTCATAAAGCATGAGCCGTTAAAAACGAAAGAGTATGAAAAAGAGCTTCGTCGCCTCCACGTTGAATTGGTTAAGCTCCAGCAGTGGGTCGTCGCAAAGGGGTTAAAGGTCTGCATTGTCTTTGAAGGGCGCGACGGTGCCGGTAAAGGCGGAACCATTAAAGCCATCACTGAACGCGTTAGCCCACGCGTCTTCCGGGTTGTTGCGCTCCCCGCCCCGACGGAAAAAGAGAAGACCCAGCTCTATTTCCAGCGTTATGTCCCCCACCTGCCAGCCGCCGGCGAAATTGTCATTTTTGACCGCAGCTGGTACAACCGCGCGGGCGTTGAACGGGTGATGGGATTCTGCACACCGGAGCAGGTCGAGAAGTTTCTTGATGGCACGCCGGTGATGGAAAAAGCAATGGTGGATGCCGGGATCATCCTGCTCAAATACTGGCTGGAGGTCACGCCAAAAGAACAGGAGCGTCGTCTGCGCGATCGTATTAACGACGGGCGAAAGACCTGGAAATTATCGCCAATGGACATTAAGTCTTTCAATTTGTGGGATGAATATACCGTGGCACGAGATGCGATGTTTGCAGCCACCGACACCGCCTGGGCACCGTGGTTTGTCGCCCGTTCGGAAGATAAAAAACGCGTGCGCCTGAACATTATTTCGCACCTGCTGGCGCAAATCCCGTACAAAGCCATTCACATCGAAGCGGTGAGTTTGCCAAAGCGTAAGATTGGTAAAGTGAAGCCGACCCAATACCCGTTCCGGTATGTTGAAGAGCGTTTTTGACTGAAGCGTTCGCGGGTCAGAGAATGACCCGCGAGCGCGGGACTTACGGCATCCCTTTCGTACTTTCCTGTTTCGCTTCCAGCCGCTCAACGTCACGGTACCAGCGCGGGTGGTGTTTCTGCGCCCAGCGGCGACTCACCTTCCCTTCAATCATGCCTTTAATCGACCCTTTGACCCAGAAGGCCATATACATGTGGATCAGGATGGCGTGGATCAGAATGATGGCTGACGTCGCGTGAATGAGCAGCGCGTAGCGAATCACCTGAATGGGGAAGTAGTGCGCAAAGTACGGCCGCCAGATAATGACGCCGGTGACCAGCAGAACAAAAATCATGCTCATGATGGTCCAGAACATCATCTTCTGCCCGGCGTTGTATTTCCCGACCTTCGCAACCTTATGCTCATTGCCCTTCAGAACCTCAATAATCCCCTTCAGCCATGGAATGTCATGCTTGTCCGGAATATTGTGATGTACGAAGCGCGCAAACATAAACATCAGCACCACGAAAATCAGCACGCCGAAGAACGGATGCAAAATACGCCCCATCTGTGGCGTCCCGAAGGTTTCCGTCAGCCACTGCAGCGTCGGGAAGAAGAAGGAGATCCCCGAGACCGCCACCAGGAAGAAGCAGATCACTACCGTCCAGTGACAGGCACGGTCGACAAACTTCGTGCGCACAATCCATGACTTACTCATGAGGTTCCTCCTCGTCGTCATCCACCTCTTTGTTGGGTCCGATACCGATGTAGTGATAAATCAACCCGGCGAAAGTAGCGATAAAGCCCGCCGCAGAGAGCGGTTTGAGCGCCCCTTTCCACAGATTGATCGAGGTATCGATCGCAGGATCTTTCGGCAGATTGTGGTACAGCTCCGGCTGGTCGTTATGGTGCAGAACATACATCACGTGCGTTCCCCCCACACCCTGCGGGTTATAAATGCCCGCACTGTCGTAACCGCGCGCTTTCAGTTTGTCCACGCGCTGCTGGGCTACCTCCAGCATCTCTCTTTTTGTCCCGAAGTGGATAGCCCCGGTCGGGCAGGTTTTCACGCAGGCAGGCTCCTGCCCGACGCTCACGCGATCGACACACAGGGTGCATTTGTAGACCCGGTTATCCTCTTTACTGAGGCGCGGAATATTAAACGGACAGCCCGCAATGCAGTAGCCGCAGCCGATGCAGTTATCCTGCTGGAAATCGACAATTCCGTTGGCGTACTGGACGATGGCCCCGGCTGACGGACAGGCCTTCAGGCACCCCGGATCTTCGCAGTGCATACAGCCGTCTTTACGGATCAGCCACTCCAGCTTGCCGTTCTGATCGGTTTCGCTAAAACGCATTACCGTCCAGGATTTGGCACTCAGATCCGCCGGATTATCGTAAACGCCGACGCAGTGTCCCACTTCATCGCGGATATCGTTCCACTCCGAGCAGGCCACCTGGCAGGCTTTACAACCCACGCAGGAAGTGACATCGATAAGCTTGGCGACTTCTGCCTTATCATCCCGCGCACGAGGCGCGGGGGTGATGGAGTTGGTCGCGGAGCGTTTAATAAT
This sequence comes from Enterobacter sp. R-25, assembly GCF_049913205.1. Taxonomy (NCBI): domain Bacteria; kingdom Pseudomonadati; phylum Pseudomonadota; class Gammaproteobacteria; order Enterobacterales; family Enterobacteriaceae; genus Enterobacter; species Enterobacter sp. R-25. The sequence goes on from NZ_CP183982.1 coordinate 2,415,766, forward strand.
GTCCTGTGTTTCCATTGCCATGTATTCGCTCCTTACGCTTTCTCGATGTTGACCAGAAACGCTTTGTACTCTGGCGTTTGCGAGTTGGAATCGCCGACGTTTGGCGTCAGGGTATTGGCGAGGTAGCCTTTTTGCGCCACCCCTTCAAAGCCCCAGTGCAGCGGAATACCGACGGTTTCCACCTGCTGACCATGCACGTTCAGCGCCTGCAGACGACGCGTAACCACCGCAACCGCGCGAATAAAGCCGCGCTTGCTGCTCACCTTCACGCGGTCACCGTTGGCAATACCCTTCGCTTTCGCCAGCGTTTCGCTGATCTCCACAAACTGTTCCGGCTGGGCAATGGCGTTAAGCCGTGCATGCTTGGTCCAGGTATGGAAATGCTCGGTCAGGCGGTAGGTTGTCCCGACATACGGGAACCTGTCCTTCTTGCCTAAACGCAGGACGTCCTCTTCATAGATACGCACCACCGGACTGGATATGACGTTCGGGTGCAGCGGGTTGGTTCCGAGCGGCGTTTCCATTGGCTCGTAGTGTTCCGGGAATGGCCCCTCCGCCAGCTTATCGAGGGCAAACAGGCGTCCCAGCCCTTCCGGCTGCATGATAAACGGCCCGGTCTCACTGCCCGGTGCGGCGGTGCTGAAGTCCGGAATATCGTTACCCGTCCATTTGCTGCCGTTCCATTCGATCAGCATCCGTTTCGGATCCCACGGTTTGCCGTTGATATCCGCAGAAGCACGGTTGTACAGCACGCGACGGTTCAGTGGCCATGCCCACGCCCAGCCCAGCGTATTGCCCAGCCCTGACGGGTCAGCGTTATCGCGGTTCGCCATCTGGTTACCCTGTTCCGTCCAGCAACCGGTGTAGATCCAGCATGACGACGCGGTCGTGCCGTCATCCCGCAGCAGCGCGAAGCTGTTGAGCAACTGACCTTTCTTCGCCAGCAGCGTGCCGTTCGCGTCATACAGATCCGCCAGCGCAATGCCGTTATTCTCTTTGGCGACCTCTTCGGATTCAGGATGGTCCGGCTGTTTGTAATTCCAGCTCATCCTCAGCAGCGGTTCAGCGCCTTTTCCGCCTTCGGTGCGATACATTTCACGCAGACGATGGTAAATCCCGGCCAGGATTTCGCCATCGTTACGCGCTTCACCCGGTGCATCCTGGCCTTTCCAGTGCCACTGCAGCCAGCGGCCGGAGTTGGCAATCGACCCGTCTTCTTCTGCAAAACAGGTGGACGGCAGGCGGAACACTTCGGTCTGAATCGATGCAGGATCGACGTCGTTCATCTCGCCGTGGTTCTGCCAGAAGTTGGAGGTCTCGGTCACCAGCGGATCGATAACCACCATGTATTTCAGTTTGCTCAGGCTGCGAACGACCTTGTTTTTGTCCGGGAATGACGCCACCGGGTTAAAGCCCTGGCAGATGTAGCCCGTAACGTTGCCCTTATCCATCATGTTGAAATACTTAATGACGTCGTAGGCCTGGTCCCATTTCGGCAACCACTCGAAGCCCCAGTCGTTTTCCTTCTGCGCGGCATCGCCATAGAACGACTTCATCAGGCTGACGAAGAACTTCGGATAGTTACTCCAGTAGTTCACCTGATCGGCACGCGTCGCTTTTGGCGTGTTGGCCGCCAGATAGCTGTGCAAATCAGTCTGCTTTTCAGACGGCAGCGTCAGATAGCCTGACAGGCTGGTCGACAGCAGGCCCAGATCGGTCAAGCCCTGAATGTTGGAGTGTCCGCGCAGGGCGTTCACGCCACCGCCGGCCATCCCCATGTTTCCGAGCAACAGCTGGATCATTGCCATGGTGCGGATGTTTTGCGCACCGACGGTATGCTGCGTCCAGCCGAGCGCATACAGGAACGTCGTGGTTCTGTCGGCGGCGCTGGTAGAGGCCAGTACATCACACACCTTGAGGAAATCTGCTTTTGGCGTACCGCAGATATTCTCCACGACGTCCGGCGTATAGCGGGAAACATGCTGTTTCAGCAAATTCCATACGCAGCGCGGATGGCTCAGGGTCTCATCGCGTCTGGCGTAGCCGTTTTCATCGAACTGGTAGTTCCAGGACGATTTATCGTACTGCCGTTTTTCCGCGTCATAACCGCTGAACAACCCCTCTTCAAAGGCAAAATCATCCCGTACCAGGAGGCTGGCATTGGTGTAATGCTTAACGTATTCAGCGTTAATTTTATTGTTTTCAATCAGGTACAGCAGAACGCCCGAGAGGAACGTAATGTCCGTACCGGAGCGAATAGGCGCATAGATATCCGCCACCGATGCCGTACGCGTAAAGCGCGGATCGACAACGATCAGCGTCGCATCGTTATTGTTTTTCGCTTCCATCGCCCAGCGGAAACCCACCGGATGGGCTTCAGCGGCATTACCGCCCATCACCATCACGACGTTGGCGTTTTTAATATCAACCCAGTGGTTGGTCATCGCACCGCGACCAAATGTTGGAGCAAGACTTGCTACCGTTGGTCCGTGTCAGACGCGCGCCTGGTTATCTACCGCCAGCATGCCGAGGGAACGCACAAATTTTTGCGTCAGCATGCCGGTTTCATTACTTGCCGCGGACGCGCACAGCATGCCGGTCGACAGCCAGCGGTTCACCGTAACGCCCTGCGCGTTCTTTTCGATAAAGTTGGCGTCGCGGTCAGCTTTCATCAGTTTTGCGATTCGGGAAAACGCCTCACCCCAGGAGATACGCTGCCATTTGTCAGATCCTGGCGCACGGTATTCCGGATAGCGCAGACGGTTTTCGCTGTGGACATAATCCAGCAGACCCGCCCCTTTCGGACAAAGTGCGCCACGGCTCACCGGATGATCCGGGTCCCCTTCAATATGATAAATCGCTTCTTTGGCGTTCTTCGCGCCATCGCCCAGGCTATACATTAAAAGCCCACAACCTACGGAACAGTATGTGCAGGTGTTACGGATCTCTTTAGCGCGCAGCAGTTTATAGTTGCGTGCCTGAGCCAGCGCCATTTTGGGTGCAAATCCCAGCATTGCGGCTGTTGTTCCGGCCATACCGCCCGCGCAGATTTTAAAAAATTGTCTGCGGCTGACGTCCATTGTTGTCCTCGTTTTCATTTAAGACTTCGCGCCGCAAACTAGCAGTAAAGCCCCTGTTTTTTTTGCGTCAAATCAAGGTCACTTGTCTTCACCCCCTTAATAGTCACCCCCACGGAGTTTAAATACCTCTTTTTGATTAAAGACTTAAGAGAATAATTCGCGATGGCAGGAGGATTAATGCTATAAATTTTTCCTTTGATTTTTATAGCGATGGCAGGGTTATGGACAGAAAGAGAGCAACGCTCACGGGACTGGCGGCGATACTGCTGTGGAGCACCATGGTTGGCCTCATTCGTAGCGTCAGTGAGGGGCTGGGACCGGTGGGAGGCGCAGCAATGATATACACCCTCAGCGGATTACTATGCCTGGTGACGGTAGGATTTCCTGATATCAGACGGTTTTCACCCCGGTATCTTATTGCCGGCAGCGTGCTGTTTGTCAGCTATGAAATTTGCCTCGCCCTGTCGTTAGGCTATGCCGCAACGCGCTCCCAGGCTATCGAAGTGGGAATGGTCAATTATCTCTGGCCAAGCCTGACGATTGTGTTTGCCATTTTATTTAACGGCCAACGGTCCACCCTGTGGGTGATCCCGGGCTTAGCCGTCTCATTGCTGGGCGTCTGTTGGGTATTAGGCGGAGAACAAGGGCTACATCTTGATGACATCATGCGTAATGTCATCTCAAGCCCGCTCAGCTACGCGCTGGCGTTCGCCGGGGCTTTTATCTGGGCGGCTTACTGCACCGTCACCAGTAAGTTTGCCAACGGGCAAAACGGGATAACGCTTTTCGTGCTGCTCACCGCGCTCAGTCTGTGGGTGAAATATGCGTTCAGCGAACAGCCGCAAATGGTGTTTACTCTCCCGGTGGTCGTGAAGCTCATCATGTGCAGCGTCGCACTGGGGTTTGGCTATGCGGCATGGAATATCGGTATTCTTCATGGCAACGTCACGGTACTCGCAGCGGTATCCTATTTCACGCCTGTACTCTCAGCAGCACTTGCTGCCGTATTGCTGAATTCCCCCCTCTCGTTTTCTTTCTGGCAAGGCGCATTAATGGTTTGTGCCGGGTCATTGTTGTGCTGGTACGCCACGCGAAAATAATATCGCTCTTCTCTGCCGGGTCCATAATCGCCCGGCGGGAATTAACATAAATTTAATATGTGATCGCGCGTCAAAATAATGATCGGCGCGTTAGAAAAGCCGTTTAGATTTTGTTTATATTACCGCCCTTTCGTAAATCCCCGTCGTCTTTTATTGACATAACTTGACACCGTTACGTTATTAATCCCTTGCGAATATTAACAATGTATATAGCACAAAGTGCAATAGTGTGTTTCTGTGTGTTTCATGTCCAACAACGATTATCCCGTATAATGAAATAGTTAACCCACTGATTTTAAACAAATGACATTTATATCAAATGCGCAGAAAGACAGAAAATACCGACAATTAACAAAAGAAACTAAAACGGCTGAAAACTATATTTCGGCCAATGGTTTTGTTGAATAATTCATCAAAAAATGCACAAATCCCCACCATCTCATTCGTTACAGCCGCAATTTATCCGATCCGGATCACACTAATTGAAATTATTACTAATATTTTGAAACTTATTATTGAAACCCTGCTACAAGATTCTTAAAAATAGCATGCCATTGATGATTAGCCTCGTTTAGAAATCGTTCAAAGTGGCCCAGGAAATACTGAAGAAAATTATAAGGAATATTTAAGATGAAACTTAAATTAGTTGCAGTGGCAGTGACTTCCATGTTGGCAGCAGGCGTTGTAAACGCGGCTGAAGTTTTTAACAAAGACGGTAACAAACTGGATCTGTACGGCAAAGTAACAGGTCTGCACTATTTCTCTGATGACGCTGGCAACGACGGCGACAAAACCTATGTTCGTCTGGGCTTCAAAGGTGAAACTCAGATCAACGACCAGATGACCGGTTACGGCCAGTGGGAATACGAGTTCAAAGGCAACCGCTCTGAATCTCAGGGTTCTGACGGCAACAAAACCCGTCTGGCATTCGCGGGCCTGAAATTCAACGAATTCGGTTCTTTCGACTACGGTCGTAACTACGGTGTTGCTTACGACATCGGCGCATGGACTGACGTTCTGCCAGAATTCGGTGGTGATACCTGGACTCAGACTGATGGCTTTATGACTGGCCGTACGACTGGCGTTGCAACTTACCGTAACACCGACTTCTTCGGTCTGGTTGATGGCCTGAACGTAGCTGCTCAGTACCAGGGTAAAAACGACCGTAACGACATCACCGAAGCGAACGGTGACGGCTGGGGTCTGTCTTCTACTTATGAATTCGAAGGCTTCGGTGTAGGTGCTACCTACGCGAAATCTGACCGTACTGACCGTCAGGTTGCTGCTGCAAGCAATCTGAATGCAGGCGGCGAAAACGCGGAAGTATGGGCTGCGGGTCTGAAGTACGATGCCAACAACATCTACCTGGCAACCACCTACTCTGAAACCCGTAACATGACCAACTTCGGTAGCGGTTTCATCGCTAACAAAGCGCAGAACTTCGAAGTGGTTGCTCAGTACCAGTTCGACTTCGGTCTGCGTCCATCCATTGCTTACCTGAAATCCAAAGGTAAAGACATTGGTACTTACGGCGACCAGGATCTGGTTGAATACGTTGACGTTGGCGCGAGCTACTACTTCAACAAAAACATGTCTACCTACGTTGATTACAAAATCAACCTGGTTGACGACAGCAGCTTCACTAAAGCAGCTGGCGTTGCTACCGACAACATCGTTGCTGTTGGTCTGACCTACCAGTTCTAAGATTTGTTAGTATAAAAAAGCCAGCCTTCGTGGCTGGCTTTTTTTATTCGGTTTGACTGGCGTAATAAAGGAGCACGCCATGCATATTTTCAAAGGACGCTGCCTGTGTGGGATGAGCCAATTCAGCGTTTCCCTCAACAATTTCGACGTCTATGCCTGCCACTGTACCCAGTGCCAGAAATGGTCGGGGGGAATGGCCATGTATCTGGAAGCGCAGGGTCAACCGCTTGTGGAAGAAGAGTCGATAGCCCCTTCTCATTTCACGTCATCTGCGCGCGGCGAACGCTGGTTTTGTCCCGGATGTGGTTGCCCGCTGTGGTTCACATTGACCGCACGCTCAACGACGCGCTATTTCATTCCCTGGACGCAGCTTGAGATGAGCGAAGACGAACGTCGCCGTCTGATACTTGCCGCTGAAATCTATACAGAAACGCAACCCGCATTCTTCGGCCTGACCGGGCAATACGCGCGCTTTAGCGGCACCGAAATTGAAGCACACGACAAGCGCTGCCTGCTGACTCCCCATGACGCACACTGAGGGTTGCCCGGTAAGCATCGCGCCACCGGGCCTGTTTTTTACTGTTTCGGTACGTTTGCCAGGCTAAACCAAATCCCGACCGCCAGCACCAGTAACATTGCGCCAGCACTGCCTAACGCCACGCTGTGTGACGTGATAAAGGCCGTTTTTGCCGCCGCAATTAACGACTCCGCCAGCCCTGGAGTCAGGTTCTGCGCCACGTTTACCGCTTCGCCAATCGATGACGAGGCCTTATCGGCCAGCGTCGCACTCAGTCCCTGCGGCAGGACAATTGACGCCGAGAAGCTGCGGGTTAACAGCAGACCAAAAATGGCAATGCCCAACCCTGCGCCCAGCTCATAGGACATGGTTTCAATCGCCCCTGCGGCAGCCGCTTTCTCTTTTGGCGCAGCCGCCATAATTGCCGAGGTTGAGGCCAGCAGCGCACTGGCGGCACTGAAGCCCAGCAGCACCATCAGACTCCATGCCTGCCAGTGCTGCGTGCTGAAGTCGAGCATCGACAGACCGATAAAGCTGACGGCACTCAGCCCCATTCCGCCTGCCGCCACCAGCCGCAGCCCCAGACGACCGACCAGCACACCGGCAATCGGCCCGCTAAACCCGCTGGCAACCATCAGCGGCAGCATAAACATCCCCGCTTCAAATGGCGTAAAGCCATGCACAAACTGCAGCTCCTGGGCCATCAACAGCTCAAACCCCACCAGCGCGATCATGGCGGTCATCGCCATCACGACACCGCTTAAAATAATGCGATGACAGAACAGACGCATGTCGATCATCGGCACGCGGGCGCGAAGCTGGATCCGCACAAAGATCATCAGCATCACCGCTCCGGTGAGCAGCGTCATTGCCACCAGCCACGGAGAAAGCACCCCTTTGAGCGCGGTTTTCGCGCTGTAGACCAGCAGCAATATCGCCACAATCAGCATGATTGCATGGGCAATATTCAGCGGCTGTTCCGGGCGTCCCTGTTGACGAGGCACCAGACGCGCGGCAAGGGAAACAACGATGACCACGATCGGCACGTTGATCAAAAAGACCGATCCCCAGTAAAAATGCTCCAGCAACATACCGCCAATCAACGGACCAAACGCCGCACCGCCTGAACCGACGGCGGCCCAGACCCCAAGCGCGATGTTGCGATCGCGCGCATTAACGAACAACGTGCGGATCCCCGCAAGCGTGGCCGGGATGATCATCGCCGCCCCAATCGCCAGCGAGGCGCGGGCAGCAATCAGCCATCCTGCTGAAGGCGCAAACGCGGCTGCCAGCGATGACAAGCCAAACAGCGTACTGCCAATTATCAACAACCGTTTAAAACCAATGCGGTCACCCAGTGCGCCCATCGGCAGCACCATCCCCGCCATCACCAGCGAGTATATATCGATGATCCACAATAATTCGTTACCGCTGGCACCCAGCGTCATACTCAACGTCGGCGCCGCTACGTGCAGTACCGTCGCGTCGATCGCCACCGGGATATACACCAGCACGATAATGACTAACGCTATCCACTGACGAAACATAAATTTCCTTTTCTTTTAAATCATGGACACATGTCCAGCTTGCGATCCTACGTAAAGTTGAACGAGTGTCCAGCTTTTTGTTACACTTGTTTCAGTCCCATTAAGAGTGAGTGAAAATGCGATATCTGAGCAAGGATGAAAGGCGGGAAGAGATTTTACAGGCCGCTATGCGCGTGGCGCTCTCTGACGGACTTTCCGCAATGACGGTACGGCGAATTGCCGCCGAAGCCGGCGTCGCCACCGGACAGGTCCACCATCATTTCACCTCTGGCGGGGAGCTAAAATCGCTGGCTTTTGTGCGGTTGATCCGTGAACTGCTGGATGCGGATGTGGTCGGCAAGCAGGCCAGCTGGCGACAGCAGCTACATGCCATGCTCGGCAGCGATGATGGCCGGTTTGAGCCCTATATTCGCCTGTGGCGTGAGGCGCAGATCCTGGCAAGCCGGGATACGGACATCAGGGGTGCATATGTACTGACCATGGAGATGTGGCACCAGGAGACCGTCGCCCTTATCAAAGCAGGCACTGACGCGGGAGATTTTACCCCGGGCGATCGGCCAGAAAATATTGCCTGGCGTTTAATTGGTCTGGTGTGTGGCCTGGACGGCATTTATATATTAGATATCCCAGAGATGGACGACGCTGCCTTTAATAACCATCTTGATAAATTAATCTCTCTGGAATTGTGTTAATACTCACTTATGAGTATTAACAGCCCTCACTTACAATTCGTAACACATTAAGCGAACCCTTATTTCCCCTCCCGGCTCAGGGATTCGCTTTTTTATCTATCCTTTCAGATGTATCCCAAACCATCCAATAATTCCAGAAACACACTGTCAGACATCCACCTGTTTTTACTCCATTTTTTCTTTTTATGGTTAAGCAAGAGGGCGACATGTCACAACAAAGTGAGAAGAATAATCCTTATCTGCTGAGCAACTGGAAACCCGAAAACGCGCAATTCTGGGAAAATAAAGGAAAACATATTGCCCGAAGAAATCTTTTAATTTCTGTGGCTTGCCTGTTATTAGCGTTTTGCGTATGGATGTTATTTAGTGCCATTGCGGTCAATCTGAATAAAGTTGGATTTAATTTTTCCACCGACCAGCTTTTTATGCTAACAGCCTTACCCTCCCTGTCCGGTGCGATATTGCGCGTCCCCTATTCGTTTATGGTTCCTCTCTTTGGTGGACGCTACTGGACGGTGTTAAGCACGGTGATCCTGATTGTTCCCTGCGTCTGGTTGGGGATCGCAATTCAGGACACTGCCACTCCCTACTGGATCTTTATCGTCATCGCGCTGCTGTGTGGTTTTGCCGGCGCTAACTTCGCCTCCAGCATGGGCAATATCAGCTTCTTCTTCCCGAAAACGAAACAGGGTAGCGCCCTGGGGATTAACGGCGGGCTGGGGAACCTGGGCGTGAGCGTAATGCAGCTGGTCGCGCCGCTGGTGATCTTCCTGCCCATGTTCACCTTTCTTGGCGTAAACGGCGTGCCGCAGGATGACGGCTCAACGATGTGGCTGGCCAATGCCGCGTGGATTTGGGCGCCCCTTCTTTTGCTGGCCACGATTGCGGCGTTTTTCGGCATGAATGACATCGCGAGCTCTAAGGCCACGATTGCCAGCCAGCTACCGGTGTTAAAACGTTTTCACCTGTGGCTCCTGAGCCTCCTCTACCTGGCAACCTTCGGTTCGTTTATCGGTTTTTCAGCAGGCTTCGCCATGCTGTCGAAAACCCAGTTTCCTGACGTCAATATCCTCCATCTGGCTTTCTTTGGTCCACTGATTGGCGCGCTGGCCCGTTCTGCGGGCGGGATGATCTCAGACAAACTCGGCGGCGTACGCGTCACCCTGATTAACTTCGTCTTTATGGCGCTTTTCAGCGCCCTGCTTTTCCTGACGCTTCCCGGTTCCGGGTCGGGCAGTTTTCTCGCCTTCTATCTGGTCTTTATGGGCCTGTTCCTCACCGCCGGACTGGGCAGCGGGTCAACGTTTCAGATGATTGCCATCATTTTCCGCCAAATCACCCTCACCCGCGTGAAGCAACAAGGGGGAAGTGACGAGCAGGCGCAGCATGAAGCAGTGACCGAAACCGCGGCAGCGCTGGGCTTTATCTCCGCCATCGGTGCCGTCGGCGGGTTCTTCATTCCGAAAGCCTTCGGCACGTCGCTGGCCATGACCGGCTCGCCTGTGGGTGCCATGAAAGTTTTCCTCGTGTTTTACATCGTCTGCGTCCTGGTGACCTGGCTGGTATATGGCCGCAAATCTTCACAACAATAACAATTACACATTCGCCTGAGAGTGGGCAGCCCTCTCCGAAAAGGCTATCGAAGCAGGAGAAATGTCATGAGTAAACTGTTGGATCGCTTTCGCTATTTCAAACAAAAAGGCGACAGCTTCGCCAATGGACACGGGCAGGTGTACAACACCAACCGTGACTGGGAGGACAGCTACCGACAGCGATGGCAGTTCGACAAGATTGTGCGGTCCACCCACGGCGTAAACTGCACGGGCTCCTGTAGCTGGAAAATCTACGTCAAAAACGGCCTGGTTACCTGGGAAACCCAGCAGACCGACTACCCGCGTACCCGCCCCGACCTGCCTAACCACGAGCCGCGCGGCTGCCCGCGCGGTGCAAGCTATTCCTGGTACCTTTACAGCGCCAACCGGCTGAAATACCCGCTGGTGCGCCGCACGCTGATCGAACTGTGGCGTGACGCGCTGGCGCAACACAGCGATCCGGTGCTGGCCTGGGATGCCATTCAGAACGATCCGCAGAAGAGCCGGAGCTACAAGCAGGCACGCGGACACGGCGGATTTATCCGCTCCAGCTGGAAAGAGCTGAACCAGCTGATTGCTGCCGCCAACGTCTGGACCATTAAACATTACGGTCCCGATCGCGTGGCCGGTTTTTCACCGATTCCGGCGATGTCGATGGTCTCGTATGCCGCCGGGACGCGTTATCTCTCTCTGCTGGGCGGCACCTGTCTCAGTTTTTATGACTGGTATTGTGATTTGCCGCCCGCCTCGCCCATGACGTGGGGCGAGCAGACCGACGTGCCGGAATCCGCAGATTGGTATAACTCCAGCTACATTATTGCCTGGGGGTCTAACGTTCCGCAAACGCGTACGCCAGATGCCCACTTCTTTACCGAGGTCCGCTACAAAGGCACCAAAACCGTGGCCATCACCCCGGACTTCTCCGAGGTCGCCAAACTGAGCGATCAGTGGCTGGCACCCAAGCAAGGCACCGACAGCGCGCTGGCGATGGCAATGGGTCACGTGATCCTTAAAGAGTTCCATCTCGACAACCCCAGCGAGTACTTCCTCAACTACTGTCGCCGCTACACCGACATGCCGATGCTGGTACTGCTGGACGAACAGGCCGATGGCCGCGTGGTGCCGGGGCGGATGCTTCGGGCTTCTGATCTCACGGACGGGCTGGGAGAAACCAATAATGCTGAGTGGAAAACCGTCGCCTTTGATATCGCCGGCGATCTGGTGGTGCCGAACGGGTCCATTGGTTTCCGCTGGGGCGAAAAAGGCAAATGGAACCTGGCGCCGCTGGCGGCAGATCATGAAACGGAGCTCACCCTCTCGCTGCTGATTACCCACGACAGCGTGGCAGAGGTGGCATTCCCCTATTTTGGCGGCAATGAAAATCCACACTTCCGTAGCGTCAAGCAGGAGCCGGTCCTGACGCGCCGTGTGCCGAGTAAAACCCTGACGCTGGCCGATGGCAGCCAGAAACGGGTGGTCAGCGTCTACGATCTGATTCTCGCTAACTACGGCCTCGATCGTGGTCTGGAAGACAGCAACGCGGCGGGCAGCTATGACCAGATCAAAGCCTATACTCCCGCCTGGGGCGAGCAAATTACCGGCGTCCCTGCTTACCTGATAGAGAAAATTGCCCGTGAGTTTGCCGACACGGCGCACAAAACGCACGGCCGGTCGATGATTATCCTCGGCGCCGGGGTGAACCACTGGTACCACATGGACATGAACTACCGCGGGATGATCAACATGCTGGTGTTCTGCGGCTGCGTGGGTCAAAGCGGCGGCGGCTGGTCACACTATGTGGGTCAGGAGAAGTTACGTCCGCAAACCGGCTGGCTGCCGCTGGCGTTTGCGCTGGACTGGAACCGTCCCCCGCGCCAGATGAACAGTACGTCGTACTTCTACAACCACGCCTGCCAGTGGCGTTATGAGAAACTGACCGCACAGGAGTTACTCTCTCCGCTGGCGGACGCGACAAAATTCACCGGTCACCTGATCGATTTTAACGTCCGGGCAGAGCGTATGGGCTGGCTGCCCTCGGCACCGCAGCTAAACCTCAATCCGTTGCACATTAAAGCCCGGGCCGACGCCGCCGGCATGACCCCGCAGGAGTACACCGTGCAGGCATTAAAATCGGGCGACATACGTTTCGCCTGCGAACAGCCTGACAACGGTAAAAACCACCCGCGCAATCTGTTTGTCTGGCGGTCTAACCTGCTCGGCTCTTCGGGGAAAGGTCACGAGTACATGCTCAAATACCTGCTCGGTACCGAAAGCGGCATCCAGGGCGAAGATTTAGGGTCGACGGATGACGTTAAGCCCGAAGAGGTGGAGTGGCAAACTCAGGCCATCGAGGGCAAGCTTGACCTGCTGGTGACGCTCGATTTCCGCATGTCCAGCACCTGCCTGTTCTCCGATATCGTGCTGCCCACCGCGACATGGTATGAAAAAGACGACATGAATACGTCGGATATGCATCCGTTTATTCATCCGCTTTCAGCTGCCGTCGACCCGGCCTGGGAATCCCGCAGCGACTGGGAGATCTACAAAGGTATTGCCAGCGTTTTCTCAGAGGTGTGCATCGGACATCTTGGCACCGAAACGGACGTGGTACTGCAGCCGCTGCAGCACGACTCCCCGGGGGAACTGTCACAGCCGTTTGATATTCAGGACTGGCGCAAAGGCGAATGCGATCTCATTCCCGGTAAAACGGCGCCGACGATTGCGGTGGTCGAACGGCATTATCCGGAAACCTACGAGCGCTTTACATCACTCGGCCCGCTGATGGACAAACTCGGCAACGGCGGGAAAGGCATTTCATGGAATACCCAGAGCGAGGTCGATTTCCTTGGCAAGCTGAACTACGTCAAGCTCGATGGCCCGGCAAAAGGACGCCCGCGTATTGAAACGGCGATTGACGCCTCTGAAGTGATCCTCGCCCTCGCCCCTGAAACGAATGGCCAGGTGGCAGTGCGAGCCTGGCAAGCGCTGGGCGAACTGACCGGTCGCGATCACACCCATCTGGCGCTGAACAAAGAAGATGAGAAAATCCGCTTCCGCGATATTCAGGCCCAGCCGCGGAAAATTATCTCCAGCCCCACCTGGTCGGGCCTTGAAAGTGAGCATGTCTCCTATAACGCCGGTTATACCAACGTTCACGAGCTTATTCCCTGGCGCACCCTTTCCGGTCGTCAGCAGCTGTATCAGGACCATCCGTGGATGCGCGCGTTCGGGGAAAGTCTGGTGGCCTATCGCCCACCGATTGATACCCGAAGTGTTAGCCATATGCGCGAAATCCCGCCGAACGGTTTCCCGGAGAAGGCGCTGAACTTCCTGACGCCACACCAGAAATGGGGCATTCACTCGACCTACAGTGAAAACTTGCTGATGCAGACGCTGTCACGCGGGGGGCCTATCGTCTGGATCAGCGAAACCGATGCCAGAGAGTTAGGTATTGAAGACAACGACTGGATCGAAGCCTTCAACGCCAACGGGGCTCTGACCGCCCGGGCAGTGGTGAGCCAGCGCGTCCCGCCGGGCATGACCATGATGTACCACGCGCAGGAACGTATCCTGAATATTCCGGGTTCAGAAGTCACCGGCCGTCGCGGCGGGATCCATAACTCGGTGACGCGCGTCTGTCCCAAACCGACACACATGATTGGCGGCTACGCCCAGCTGGCGTACAGCTTCAACTATTACGGCACCGTCGGCTCTAACCGCGACGAGTTCATCATGATCCGCAAAATGAAAAACATTAACTGGCTGGATGGCGAAGGTCGGGATCAGGTACAGGAGGCGAAAAAATGAAAATACGCTCACAGGTTGGAATGGTGCTGAATCTCGACAAATGCATTGGCTGTCACACCTGCTCGGTCACCTGTAAAAACGTCTGGACCGGGCGTGAAGGTATGGAATATGCGTGGTTCAACAACGTCGAAACCAAACCGGGGATTGGCTACCCGAAAAACTGGGAAGATCAGGAGGAGTGGCAAGGCGGCTGGGTACGCGGGATCACCGGCAAGCTGACGCCGCGTCTCGGCGGGCGCGTGGGCGTGCTGTCAAAAATCTTTGCCAACCCGTCCCTGCCCGGCATTGATGATTACTACGAACCCTTCACGTTTGATTACCAGGATCTGCACCGTGCACCACAAGGCGATCACCTCCCGACGGCCCGCCCGCGCTCGCTGATTAGCGGCAAACGGATGGACAAAATTGTTGGCGGCCCGAACTGGGAAGAACTGCTTGGCGGCGAGTTCGAAAAACGCGCCCGCGACCGCAACTTCGACAAGATCCAGAAGGAGATGTACGGCCAGTTTGAAAACACCTTCATGATGTACCTGCCGCGCCTGTGTGAACACTGCCTGAACCCGAGCTGCGTGGCCACCTGCCCGAGCGGTGCCATCTACAAGCGTGAAGAAGACGGCATTGTGCTGATTGACCAGGACAAATGCCGTGGCTGGCGCATGTGCATCAGCGGTTGCCCGTACAAGAAAATCTACTTCAACTGGAAAAGCGGAAAGTCGGAGAAATGCATCTTCTGCTACCCGCGCATTGAGTCCGGCCAGCCAACCGTCTGTTCGGAGACCTGCGTCGGGCGTATTCGCTATCTGGGCGTGCTGCTGTATGACGCGGATCGCATTGAAGAAGCGGCCAGCACCGAACATGAAACCGACCTCTATGAACGCCAGTGTGACGTATTCCTTGATCCACATGACCCGGCGGTCATTGAAGAAGCCTTCAAGCAAGGTATTCCGCAGAACGTGATTGACGCCGCCCAGCGTTCCCCGGTTTACAAGATGGCGATGGACTGGAAGCTGGCCCTGCCGCTGCATCCGGAATACCGCACCCTGCCGATGGTCTGGTACGTTCCGCCGCTGTCACCGATCCAGTCTTACGCGGACGCGGGCGGCCTGCCGCTCAACGACGGCGTGTTACCGGCGGTCGAAAGTCTGCGCATACCGGTGCAGTATCTGGCCAACATGCTCAGCGCGGGCGATCCTGCTCCGGTGCTGCGCGCCCTCAAACGCATGATGGCCATGCGTCATTACAAACGCTCTCAGACCGTTGAAGGCGTGACCGATACGCGCGCCATCGAAGAAGTGGGCCTTAGCGTTGAGCAGGTCGAAGAGATGTACCCCTATCTGGCGATTGCCAACTACGAAGATCGTTTCGTGATCCCCACCAGCCACCGCGAAATGGCGCGCGACGCCTTCCCGGAACGCAACGGCTGCGGCTTCTCCTTTGGCGACGGGTGCCACGGTTCCGACACCAAATTCAACCTCTTTAACAGCAGCCGTATTGATGCCATCAACATCACCGAAGTGCGCGACCACGGGGAGGGAGAGTGATGCAGATCCTCAAAATCATCGCCCTGCTGATTGAGTATCCCGATGAAACATTATGGGAAAATCGCGAGGAAGCACTTTCCCTGATAGAACAGGATCTCCCTGCGTTACTGCCCTTTGCCCGCCAGCATCTGGATGCCGCGCTGCTGGATAAGCAGGCCGAATGGTGCGAGGTGTTTGAGCGGGGTCGTGCGACCTCGCTGCTGCTGTTTGAGCACGTTCATGCTGAATCCCGCGATCGCGGCCAGGCGATGGTCGACCTGATGAGCCAGTACGAAAAAGCCGGCCTGCAGCTTGACTGTCGCGAATTGCCGGACTATCTGCCGCTCTACCTGGAGTATCTCAGCCTCGTCACCGACAACGAGGCCCGCGAAGGGCTACACAACGTTGCGCCGATCCTGGCGCTGATTGGCGGTCGCCTGAAGCAGCGCGGCGTAGCGCATTATCAGCTGTTCGATGCGCTCCTGACGCTCGCGGGCACGCGTCTGACCAGCGACAGCGTGGCGAAACAGGTTTCCACCGAGAAACGGGATGATACCCGCCAGGCGCTGGACGCCGTCTGGGAAGAGGAACAGGTCAAGTTTATCGAGGACAACGCCACATCGTGTGATACCTCACCGATGCAGCAATATCAACGACGCTTTAGCCAGGACGTTGCCCCGCAGTATGTCGACGTCAGTGCGGGAGGCCCAAAATGATCCAGTTTCTGAACGTCTTTTTCTACGATATTTACCCCTACCTGTGCGGCACAGTTTTTCTGGTGGGAAGCTGGCTGCGTTACGACTACGGGCAGTATACCTGGCGCGCCTCCTCCAGCCAGATGCTGGATAAGCGCGGCATGGTGCTGTGGTCAAATCTGTTCCATATCGGGATCCTGGGGATCTTCTTCGGACATCTTTTCGGGATGCTGACGCCGCACTGGGTTTATTCGTGGTTTCTGCCGATGTCGCAGAAACAGCTGATGGCGATGATTCTGGGCGGCGTTTGCGGCGTGCTTACGCTGGTGGGCGGTGCGGGATTATTGATTCGCCGGCTGACAAACCCGCGTATCCGGGCGACCTCCTCCACGGCAGATATCCTGATCCTCTGCATTTTGCTGGTACAGTGTATTCTTGGGCTCACCACCATACCGTTCTCCGCGAAATATCCCGACGGCAGCGAGATGCTCAAGCTGGTGGACTGGGCGCAGTCGGTAGTGACCTTCCGCGGTGGCTCGTCCGAACATCTGGCGGGCGTGGCGTTTATCTTCCGTGTCCATCTGGTGCTGGGCATGACCATTTTCCTGATCTTCCCCTTCACCCGACTGGTACACGTCTGGAGCGCGCCGGTGGAGTATTTAACACGCAGGTATCAGGTGGTGAGATCGCGCCGCTGAGTGTTACCGGGTGGCGCTACGCCTGAGCGCAGCGCCACCGTTCTATTTCCCGGCCTGAGGATGTGTATCAAACCCGGCCATCACCGCCGTCAGCGCGTCCAGCGAAAACCCGTGTTTGGGATCGTCTACGCCCAGTCCAAACCGTGACTGCATCACCTGATACAGCGCGTTCGCGTCGGGAAGATGGACCTGCTCTTCCGCATGCCCCTTCTGCCAGTGGGTAAAGTTAAAGTTGGTCAGGGTCAGCTTTCCGCCGTCAGGCAGATGGCGACACATCAACAGATGGTGGCGAAAATGGGATTGCGGCCAGTGCGCCGACCAGAAGTTGCCCATCACGTAATCGCTGAAATACTGTGTTGTCAGATCAAAATGGTACATCGACTGCCAGTGATCGTGGTGGCTGAACTGCAGGATCCAGTCGTTGCCCTCGCTCAGCAAACGGTACAGCCCGTGGGGTGTCTCCTGCTCCTCGTTGGCGAGCAAACGAATCGGCGCCGTCAGCGTCTGTCCGCCAAAACCGACGTCGGCAATCCAGCGCTCGCCGTTGAGTTCAACCAGCAGCAGACGATGCGTACGCGGCGGCATCTGTGGCGGACTGGCTAAGACCACGCGGCCCAGCACGCTGCGAACCGTAAAGCCCACTTCACGCAAAACGCGTTCGAACAGGCCGTTCTGCTCAAAGCAATAGCCTCCACGACGCGCCGTCACCAGTTTGTCGACCAGGCACTGATCTTCCAGATGGATTTCGCGCGGCATCACGACGTCAATATTCTCGAAGGGGATCGCGCAGTTGTGGTGTAGATGCAGCGCCCGCAGGGTGTCGATGTCAACCTGAACAGGCTGTTGCCAGCCCGTACGGGCAAAATAAGCACTCAGAAATGGGGACATGATTCGCTTCCATGATGTGATGTTCCCTGTTTATAAACTATTTTCCGGCCTCCATATGCGCAAAAGTGCTTTTTGCGGGTGCATCTTGATTTCGGCTCCCCATCAGACGTTTAATGCCAGCATACCTGCTGAGAGGAATGTTCATGAGCGCGTTTCGTCCCGTTGAATTAAAGCATGCCAGCCGTCTGCTGAACCATGGCCCTACGGTACTGATTACCAGCCGCGATGAGTCTATCGACCGTCGTAACGTCATGGCTGCGGCCTGGTCGATGCCGGTGGAGTTTGAGCCACCGCGTATCGCAATTGTGGTGGACAAAAGCACCTGGTCGCGCGAACTGATTGAGCGCAGTGGGAAGTTCGGCATCGTCATCCCCGGCGTGGCAGCGGCTAACTGGGCTTACGCCGTCGGCAGCGTGAGCGGGCGCGACGAAGACAAGTTCAACTGCTACGGGATCCCGGTTGTGCAAGGTCCGGTACTCGGACTGCCGGTGATTGAAGAGAAATGCCTGGCGTGGATGGAGTGTCGTTTACTCCCGGTTACCGCAGCCGCAGAAAAATACGACACGCTGTTTGGTGAGGTTGTTTCGGCAGCCGCAGATGAACGCGCGTTTGTCGCCGGACGCTGGCAGTTTGACGGCGATAAGCTGAATACCCTGCATCATCTGGGGGCCGGGACGTTTGTGACCAGTGGGAAAATGGTAAAGGCGCTGGAAAAATAGCCTATAAAAAAAGCCCTCTCCGCGAGGGAAAGGGCTTTTAAATTACTTCGCGCGCCGTGCAATAATTTCATCCGCAACATTACGCGGTGCTTCCGCGAAATGATGGAATTCCATCGTGTAGGTCGCGCGGCCTTGCGACATCGAACGCAGCGTCGTGGCATAGCCAAACATCTCCGCCAGCGGCACATCCGCGCGAATAATCTGACTACCGTACTGCTCTTCCATTCCCTGCACCATGCCGCGGCGGGAAGAGAGATCGCCCATGATGTTGCCGGCGTACTCTTCCGGTGTTTCCACCTCGACATGCATGACCGGTTCAAGAATCACCGGGTCCGCTTTGCGAGCGCCCTCTTTAAAGCCGAGGATCGCCGCCATGCGGAACGCCATTTCCGAGGAGTCGACCTCGTGATAGGAGCCAAACGTCAGGGTCGCTTTCACATCGACAACCGGATACCCCGCCAGGACACCGCTGTTCATGGCTTCGCGCAGGCCTTTCTCCACAGACGGAATATACTCGCGCGGGACAACGCCGCCCTTGGTGGCATCTTCAAACACAAAACCACTGCCGGGCTCTAACGGCGCCAGACTGAGCACCACATGGCCGTACTGCCCTTTACCGCCGGACTGTCGGACAAATTTCCCTTCGATATCCTTCACCGCTTTACGCAGGGTTTCACGGTACGTGACCTGTGGGCGACCAATGTTCGCCTCAACGCCGAACTCACGCCGCATGCGGTCAACGATAATCTCAAGATGTAACTCACCCATCCCGGAGATAATTGTCTGGCCGGACTCTTCATCGGTGTGCAGACGAAACGAAGGGTCTTCCGCTGCCAGGCGCTGCAATGCAATGCCCATTTTCTCCTGATCGCCTTTGGTTTTCGGCTCGATCGCAAGCGAGATAACCGGGTCCGGAAATTCCATCCGCTCCAGCGTAATGACGGCGTTCGGGTCGGTGAGCGTGTCACCGGTTGTCACATCTTTCAACCCAACGCAGGCCGCGATATCGCCCGCGCGCAGCTCATCCACTTCGTGGCGATCGTTAGCATGCATCAGCACGATGCGCCCAATGCGCTCTTTCTTCCCTTTCACCGGGTTGTACACCGCGTCGCCTTTGCGCAGCACGCCAGAGTAAACGCGGATAAAGGTCAGCTGTCCGACGTACGGGTCGCTCATCAGTTTAAAGGCCAGCGCGGAGAACGGCTCGTTGTCGTCTGGATGACGCTCGGCATGCTGCCCATTCTCATCCACACCATCAATGGCGGGCACGTCCAGAGGCGACGGCATCAGTTCAATGACCGCATCGAGCATGCGTTGCACGCCTTTATTTTTAAACGCGCTGCCGCACAGCATCGGCTGGATTTCACCGGAGATGGTCCGCATACGCAGCCCCCTGATGATTTCCGCTTCCTCTAAATCACCCGTTTCCAGGTATTTATCCATCAGCTCATCGCTGGCTTCCGCCGCAGCAGAGACCATTTTTTCCCGCCATTCCTGCGCAGTACTCATTACGTCATCCGGCACAGGAGCATAGGTAAACACCATGCCCTGGGTGGCATCGTCCCACAAAATGGTACGCATTTTGATGAGATCCACCACGCCGGTGAAGTGTTCTTCTGCCCCCACCGGAATAACAATCGGGACCGGATTCGCTTTCAGACGCTCCTGCATCATTCGCACGACGCGGAAGAAGTCCGCACCCGGGCGGTCCATTTTGTTGACGAAGGCCAGCCGCGGGACATGATATTTGTTCGCCTGACGCCAGACGGTTTCCGACTGCGGCTGCACGCCACCGACGGAGTCATACACCATGACAGCGCCGTCGAGTACACGCATGGAACGTTCCACCTCAATGGTGAAATCCACGTGGCCCGGGGTGTCGATAATGTTGATCCGGTGCGGTTCAAAGCCCCGGTCCATACCTGGCCAGAAACAGCTGACTGCCGCAGAGGTAATGGTTATCCCGCGCTCTTGCTCCTGTGCCATCCAGTCGGTAGTTGCCGCGCCATCGTGTACTTCACCCAGTTTGTGGCTCATACCGGTATAAAACAGGATGCGCTCGGTGGTGGTCGTTTTACCGGCATCGATATGCGCGGAGATACCGATGTTGCGATAACGTTCGAGAGGGATGGGTCGGGGCATAATATTTCCTTAGTCATTAAGACTGCGTTGTGACGACCGGGATGGTCGCGTGTTCGTTCGTTTGCTATAATAGTCCTATTGTACGAGTATTATCGAACTATTTTTTTACGGTTGACCTATTGTTGATATAGCTCAATCTGACACCAGACGCAGGAAAACGATGATCCCGAACCACCCTGAAACTGAACAAATACTGCTGGAAAATGTACTTTTTGCCCTCGGTAACCCGCTACGGCTGTCGATTATCCGCAGGCTGGCCGATGGCAGCGAACTGAGCTGTAACGCGCTGCGCCCGGACGAGGTGGTGAAATCGACGATGACCCATCACTGGCGCGTCTTGCGCGACAGCGGCGTGATTTGGCAGCGCCCGCAGGGGCGAGAAAATATGATATCACTGCGCAGGGACGATCTTGATGCCCGCTTTCCGGGGCTGATGGCAATATTGCTGCAGACGAAGTAACGCGTGTGTCGTGTCGGGCGACTCCGCGCCGCCCGACCCTCTCTCACATTGAATAGCCGGGTTTCTTAATTAAGTGATCCAGGTTGGGTTCAATTTCGGTATCCCAGACCTGCGCTTTCCAGTCGGCTTCCTGCACTTCATTCAGGGCGACCGAAATAGAGCGATCTTTACTGTTCAGATGACGGGTAATCACCTCGGCAATATCCGCCGCCAGCGCGGTTTTTTGGTCGTCGTTCAAATCACGGGGAAAACATTTGATATCTACGTGTGGCATATGCAGGCTTCCAGTTATGAATGTGAGTTCCACGTTATCAGATTATCTCGTTTGCCTTTAACACCTTGTGCAGTTCCGGCAGCTGGCACACGGTATCCGCAATCGCCGTTATCTTCGGCGTATTCGCCGCAAACCATGCATGGCGAGGCCCCCAGGTGCGTGCAACCGTGATGTAGACGTCAAGCAGCGTCAGCCGTTCCCCGAGTGCAAAAGGGGTGGCACTGAGCTGGCTGTCAAACCACAGATAGAGTGATTTTCGGTATTCAATACAGCTGTTTTTCAATTGCTCCGGCGCATCCGGCACCCAGCGTTCGGGGTAGTCGGCGTAGGTAAAGGTGGGATAAACGTTCGCAACAAACCAGATGAGCAACCGCTGAAACTGCTGCCGCTCAGCCTGGCCGACGGCAGGCGCAAGATCGGGACATCTGTCCAGTACCATCAGGGCAATCGCCGCCGTTTCGGTCATGATCGCCCCGTGTTCCAGTTCCAGCGTGGGTACCTGACACAGCGGATTGCGTGCTTTCAGCAACTCACGTTGCGGGCCGGGCTGGTCAAACCCGTCCACGTTAATAAATTGATAAGGGATGTCTGCCAGAGTCAGCATCACTTCACTGATTGCCGATCCCCAGCCGGGTACGCCATAGAGTTTAATCATGTTGCCCCCTCCGGGATGAAAACCCTAAGTGTAGACACGACTAATAGGTTATCCCAGGCGGGTTCACGTCGGATTGCGTCACCGCTTCGCCCTCTTCTCCCCAGCGTGCCAGCACCCGCTGGTACTCTCCACGCGTAATAGCGCCCTCCAGCGCAGCCTGCAAAGCATAAACCAGGCCATTGCCTTTTTTGGTCGTCGTGGCGACATAGGCTCTCTTCGGCCCGAGACCCACTACGCGCGTTTTGCCGGTCAACGCCGCTTTATAGGCGGATACGGATTGAGGTCCGAAGAACACATCCGCCCTGCCGGACTGAATATAGAGGTTGCCGGAAGCATCATCGGTCAGATAGACCGGCAGCGCAGGCTCACGACCGGCTTTTTTGTTCTCTTCATTCCAGCCCAGCAGAATGCGCTCCTGATTGGTCCCGGAACCGACTATCACCTTTTTGCCAGCCAGATCTTTTGCGCTGTTAATCGCCTGGACCGCGCTGGTGGATTTCACGGAAAACGCCAGTGAGTCGACGCGATAGGTCGCAAAATCAAATTTCTCTTTTCGCTGTTCGGTCACCGCAATATTCACCAGCGCCACGTCATAGCGTCCGGAGCTGATCCCCAGCGGCCAGTCTTCCCAGGCCGTGGGAACAAGCTTCAGCTTTAACCCCAGACTGCCCGCGAGCAAGCGGGCAATATCCGGATCGCTGCCAATCCGCGTCCGGTTATCGCTGGCAAGCAGCGCCAGCGGTGGAGAGTTGAGCGCTGAGATCGCTACCGTGAGCGTGCCCGGCTCAACAAATTTATAGTTCGCGGGGATCTTCGCGACGGCCTGCCGATCTACCGTCACCGGCAGCGGCTGCTCGTTGGCGTGTAAATCGATACCCGCATGGCTCGCGGTCGTAAAAGCCAGACCGGCCAGAAAAGCATATTTCATCTGCACTCCTTACAGCACTTTTGACAGGAACTGCCGCGTTCGCGGGTGCGACGGACGGGTTAATACGTCGTCACTGCTGCCCTGCTCCACAATTTTGCCGTCGACCATAAAGACCACCTGATCCGCCACTTCCCGGGCAAAGCCGATCTCGTGGGTGACGACCA
Source organism: Enterobacter sp. R-25 (assembly GCF_049913205.1). NCBI lineage: Bacteria > Pseudomonadati > Pseudomonadota > Gammaproteobacteria > Enterobacterales > Enterobacteriaceae > Enterobacter > Enterobacter sp. R-25. The sequence continues at coordinate 2,438,948 of NZ_CP183982.1, forward strand.
CCAGCGTGGTACCCGAGCGGGCGAGCTTTTTAATCACATCCAGCACTTCGCCAACCAGTTCCGGGTCGAGCGCTGAAGTGGGCTCATCAAACAGCATTACCCGGGGACGTAACGCCAGCGCGCGGGCAATGGCAATACGCTGCTGCTGACCCCCGGAGAGATGGCGCGACCAGGCGTCGGCTTTATCGCGCAGCCCGACCACATCCAGCAGGCTGTATGCCCTTTCAACGGCTTCTTTCTTACTCAGTTTTTTATGGGCGATGGGCGCTTCAATCAGGTTTTCCAGCACCGTGAGATGCGGAAAAAGATTAAAGTTCTGGAAGACATAGCCCACATTGACGCGCTGTTTGAGGATCTCTTTCTCTTTCAGCTCGTAGAGTTTGTCACCCTGACGGCGGTAACCGATGTAGTCACCGTCAATCTGGATAAACCCTTCGTCGACGCGTTCCAGATGGTTAATGGTACGCAGAAGCGTCGATTTACCCGATCCGGAAGGCCCGAGGATCACCGTTACCGATCCGGGTGGGATCTCCAGCGAGACGTTATCAAGCGCTTTATGGCGACCAAAAAACTTACTGACACCGGTAATCGAAATATGCCCTTCAGGAGAGGTTTGCATGGACGGGCTCCTGTACTGATGCGGTGGATACGGAACGGACGCGACTGGCTACCCGGTTTTGATTAACGGCTGAACGACGTTCGCTGCGGGCAAGCCCGCGCTCCACAACATGCTGAATGGCAGACAACACGGTGGTAATCACCAGATACCAGACCGCACCGACCATCAGCAGCGGGATCACCTCCTGCGTGCGGTTATAGATCATCTGAATGGTATAGAAGAGTTCCGGCATCGCCAGGACATACACCATCGCCGTGCCTTTCGCGAGACTGATAATTTCATTAAATCCGGACGGCAAAATCGTGCGTAGCGCCTGCGGCAAAATGATACGTACCGTGCGACGCCAGGCTGGCAGACCGAGCGCCGCCGCCGCTTCATACTGACCATGATCCACCCCCAGAAAACCGCCGCGAATGATCTCGGCGGTATACGCGCTCTGAACCAGCGTCAGCCCCACCACGGCGGTGGAAAACTGTCCCAGCACGTTGATGGTTTCGAAGCGACCCCAGGTAATGCCGGTGAAGGGTACGCCGAGCGAGAGCGTGTCGTAGAGATAGGAAAAGTTATAGAGAATGATCAGAACCACAATCAGCGGCAACGAACGAAACAGCCAGATATACCCCCAGGCCAGGCTGCTCAGCAGCCAGGATGAAGAGAGCCTCGCCAGCGCCAGCAGGCCGCCGATGACCACGCTCAGCGCAGTGCCGATCAGGGTCAACAGCAATGTCTGCCCTACGCCTTCGAGGATAACCGGGTCAAAGAACCAACGGGCAAAGACAGACCACTCCCAGCGCGGGTTAAAGGCCACGGACTGAATGACCACCGCAAGCACAAACAGCGCCACCACGGCACCGACAGTCCGCAGCGGATAACGCGCCGGGACCACCTTAATGGTTTCAACGTTGCTCATCGTCATTCCTCATGCTGTTTTACTGAACGCTTCACTGATCAGCGTTTTGGTGAAACGCAGCCGGCCATCAAACGGCGGCTGGCTGTACTCTTCCGGATCGCGATTCAGATCGAACTGCGGCTGATAGCCCTGGCTGATATAGAGCCTGACCGCTTCCGGCTGACGAAAACCGGTGGTGAGGTAGATCTGGCTGTAACCGGCCTGTACCGCCCGACGCTCCAGCTCCTGGACGACGCGGGCCGCCAGCCCCTGTTGACGCAGCGCCTTGTGCGTCCAGATTCGTTTGATTTCAGCGGTGCGTTCATCAAACGGTTTATACGCGCCGGTGGCGATGATGTCGCCGTCACGCTCAAGGACAATAAACAGCCCCTGCGGGGCCAGGTACCACTCCGTGAGCTCCACTTCCGCGTCTTTAGAGAAGTAGTCGCCATAGCGGGCGGCATATTCACCGAATAATCCGTCGATAATGGGCTGAAGATCGGCGTCTTCTGGTGACACGTCCCGAAAATGCTCGCGCATAGCGCCTCCTTAGTCACCCAGTCCTGCCGGGTTCACTTCTGATTGAGGGATACGTTCTACCCCTTCCCCCCAGCGGTTCAGCACTTTGTCGTAATCGCCGTTTTTGATGACCCCGTTAAGTGCAGTCTGTACCGGCTCGACCAGGCCGCTGCCTTTTTTCAGCGTCACCGCAATGTGCGCCGCCTTCGGCCAGCCGCCGTCGACAATCCCAACCCGTTTCGTTTTCCCGGTCAGCGCCGCTTTCCATGCGCCAGTCACGTTCGGGCCAAAGAACGCATCTGCGCGGCCTGACTGGAGAGACAGGGTTTGTGATGCATCGTCTTTGGTGTAGATCGGGGTAAACGGCTTCAGGCCTTTCTTCACGTTCTGCGCATTCCACGCCAGCAGGATAGCCTCCTGGTTGGTCCCGGAACCTACGATGATGCGCAGCCCGGCGATGTCCTCCGCCTTCTGCAGCGAGGTAATCGGGCTGGTCGATTTCACATAGAAGCCGAGGGAATCTTTACGGTAAGTGGCAAAATCAAACTTCTCTTTGCGCTCTCTGGTCACGGTGATGTTGCTGATCGCCGCATCGTACTTCCCGGAGGCGACGCCGAGAGGCCAGTCCTCCCAGGAGGTTGGCACCACGTTCAGCTCCAGCCCAAGGCTGTCGGCCACCAGACGGGCAACGTCCACCTCGCTTCCGAGCAGCGTTTTATTGTCGTCGGAAAAAACGGTCAGCGGCGGTGAGTTAAGCGCGGCAACCGCCACGGTGAATTTGCCCGGCACGGCGAAGCGATAATCTTTCGGCAGTTGCGCGATGGCGTCGCTGTTTTTGGCGGTGTTGACGGGCGTTTTGTTGGCTTCCAGGCTCACGCCAGTACCGTTAATGTTCACATTCTCTGCCCAGACGGCAGGGGAAAAGGCCAGCGCAAGCGCCAGAATAAGCGATGATTTCTGCATAGCGAGGTTCTCTATTATTGTTGTGTGAACTGGTTTTGCGGTTCGTCTAAACCCAGACTGTCGCGCAGCGTAGTGCCGGGATAGTCGGTGCGGAATAACCCGCGGGCCTGTAACACCGGGACAACCTGGTCAACAAAACGCGGGAACGTGTCCGGCGTTCCACCCTGAATAATGAAACCGTCCGCGGCGAATGCCTCAAACCAGCCCTGCAGACCGTCTGCCACCTCCTCCGGCGTACCGGAAAAGCGCGGGCGCGGGGATGCCGCTTCGAGTGCAACCTGACGCAGGGTTAAGTTGCGTTCGCGAGCATTACGCTTAATTTCATCGGTCGTGCTGCGAAAACTGTTTTTACCCAGTTCACCGATGTCCGGGAACGGCTCGTCGAGCGGGTACTGGCTGAAATCGTGATGTTCGAAATAACGGCCGAGGTAATTCAGGGCATCGTTAATCGACACCAGAGCCGCGGTTGTCTGATACTGGTTCTCCACGTCCTCCGCGTCCTTGCCAACAATCACGCTGACACCCTGAAAAATATGTAAGTCCGATGCCCTGCGGCCATTGGATTCAAGCTGGTGTTTCACGTCGCGATAAAACGCTTTGGCTTCCTCTAACGTTTCATGATGGGTAAAAATGGCGTCAGCATGTTTCGCAGCCAGTTTTTTTCCGTCGTCCGATGCACCTGCCTGAAAGACAATCGGGCGTCCCTGCGGCGTGCGGCCAATATTGAGCGGACCGGCCACCTGGAAGAAATCGCCGTGGTGATCAAGCGTATGCAGTTTTGCCGGGTCAAAGAACTGCCCGCTCTCTTTGTTGCGCACAAAGGCATCCCCCTCCCAGGAATCCCAGAGTCCTTTCACCACGTCGAGGTATTCATCCGCTATCCGGTAGCGCAGCGCATGTTCAGGGTGTTTCTCGCGCGAGAAGTTTTTCGCCGACCCCTCGAGCGGTGAGGTCACCACGTTCCAGCCTGCGCGTCCGTTGCTCAAATGATCGAGGCTGGCAAACTGGCGCGCCACGGTAAACGGTTCGCTGTAGGAGGTCGATAAGGTGCCGACCAGACCGAGGCGCGAGGTCAGACTTGCCAGTGCAGACAAGACCGTTAACGGCTCAAACCGGTTTAGGAAATGCGGAATGGATTTCTCGTTAATATAGAGGCCGTCGGCGACGAATAAAAAATCAAGCTTCCCCTCTTCGGCTTTTAACGCCGTGGCTTTTACAAAATCAAAATTAATGCTGGCATCGGCGACCGCCGCCGGATGGCGCCAGGCAGACATATTTCCAGAAGCACCATGCAAAATGGTTCCCAGCCGCAGTTGTCGGGTTGCAGACATATTCACCTCTTCAGAATTAAACGTGTTGCAGGGCTTTTTCCGCAAGCTGTGCAAAATAGCGGGCAGCGGGCTCAATTAATGCTTCATCCGGGTTGAAGGCCGGGTGATGTAAACCGAACGGACTGGCGCTGCCGATGCTGACAAACGCCCCGGGGATCTGCTGCAGATACACCGCGAAATCTTCCCCGCCCATATGCAGCTCGGCGTGCTGCGTTTCATACCCAGACTCTCTGGCGACGGCGGTGGCAAATTCGGCCCAGTGCGCGTCATTGACCAGCGCGGTAGGCCCGGCGTACCAGGTGATGTCGATCTGCGCGCTAAACGCGCTGGCAAACCCGGCGGCAATTTCGCCGACGCGTGCTTTCACATTCTGCTGCACTTCCACGCGGTGGGTGCGAAGCGTGCCTTCCAGTTCAACGCTTTCCGGCAGGACGTTCCAGGTATTGCCCCCGGTAATGCGCGTGACGCTCAGCACCACGGAATCAAGCGTGTTGACGTTGCGGCTGGCAACGCTCTGCAACGCCGTTACCAGCTGGCTCGCCAGCACGATGGCGTCGTTACCTTCATGCGGACGTGCAGCATGCGCGCCTTTACCGGTAATTCGGATAACAAACCGGTCGACGTTGGCGTAGAACGGCCCACCGCGGGTGGCAAATTCCCCGACCGGCAGCCCCGGCTCGTTATGCATCCCGAAGATGGCACTGACATCACGTAAGGCACCGGCCCGCACCATACTTTTCGCGCCGCCAAAGTTCTCTTCAGCCGGCTGAAAGAGGATCCGCACGCGCCCGTTTAAAGACGCTTCACGCTCTTTAAGTTTTAACGCCGCCCCGAGGATCACACTGGTATGAATATCGTGTCCGCAGGCATGCATCACACCCGCACGCTGTGAACTAAACGGCACGCCGCTGCGCTCTTCAATGGGCAAGGCGTCAATATCGGCCCGCAGCGCAATCAGCTTTTTCCCCGTGCCAATTTCGGCCACCACGCCGGTCTGAAGCGCATAAGGCAGCGGCGTAATGCCAGCCTTCGTCAGCCACTGACGCAGGCGAGCGGTCGTTTCGACCTCCTGGCCGGACAGCTCCGGGTTCTGGTGCAGCTCCCGGCGCCAGGCAATCAGTTGTTCGTCAAAACGCATACGGCGACCTCCTTGTTAAGCTTCGCCTGCGCCAGCAGACGCAGGGACTGTATTCGCGTTACGCCATCCGCAACGGGCGTATCAATAATGAATTCATCAATGCCCCATTTTTCGTGCAGGGCGTTCAACTGTTCCAGCACCGATTCGGCTGTTCCCGCCAGCAGCGACTGTGCCCGACGGGCAATGCGCACCGGCTCGCTGCCCGCCTGTCGGGCAAAGGCATAGGCCTGCTCTTCGCTGGCCACGGTGACGCGCTGCCCATTTGCCAGTTCGACGCCCCAGACTTCAACCTGTTGTGCCAGTGCCTCCGCCTCAGCCTGCGACTGGGCGACGATGACCTGCACCGCCACAATCGCATCCCGGGCGCTGTGGTTACGCCAGGTGGTGATGACTTCACGCAGCAGCGCCGGATCCCCATTCAGGTGAGCAGCAAAGACAAAATGCCAGTCAAGTTTCGCGGCCAGCAGCGCGCTTTCGGTACTGGCCCCCAGCAGGAACCCCTGCGCCGGAACCGGCGGCAGCGGCGTCGCGCGAACGGCCTCGTCCACCGACTGATTTTCCGGCTGGATCCAGTGATGAAGCTGTGTCAGCTGTTCGGCAAAACTGCCTTTTTGCTGTTGATCGAGGCCCTGTTGCAGCGCCCGGGTGGAGAGCGGCAGGCCGCCTGGGGCTTTCCCGACGCCCAGATCCACGCGTCCGGGAGCAAGCGCGGCCAGGAGGTTGAAATTTTCTGCGACTTTATAAGGGCTGTAGTGCTGGAGCATGACGCCACCAGAGCCCACGCGGATACGCCGGGTTTGCCCGAGGATCCAGGCGATTAACAGTTCGGGTGAAGGGCTGGCCAGCTGGGGCGTGTTGTGGTGTTCGGCAATCCAGAAACGGTGATAGCCCAGATTTTCTGCCTGCTGTGCCAGCGCCAGGGTTCGCGCCAGTGCATCGGCAGCCGTTTCGTTTTCAGCGATGGGGCTTTTATCCAGAATACTGATTCGCCAGGACATGTTGCGTTCTCGTTTGACTTAACATGTCGTCATTATTAAAGGCGTATTTCACCTCTGAGAAACAATTAATTTACATTTGGTTTGCCGGAAATCAGATATATAAATCCATGCTACGCGTGTGACTTAAGCGATGAAATGAGGTTTTCCACCTCACTGCGGCGGGTAATGCGGACAAAATGAATATGGGCGTATTGCGGATCTACCATATCGCGTACATAACGTGCGCGGTTGCTGCGCCAGGTTTTGATTGTCCAGATAATAATAGACTCACGGCTCAAGAATGCGCGACGAAAACTCTCACAGTTTCCCGTACCGGGCCACAGTTCCTGTTTGTGCCAGGCGCGCCTGAACGCTCGGGTGACAGCCTGATACAGGGTTCGGGCGAACCCATAATCCACCCACACCACCCGATCCACGTCTCGCCATTTCACAGGACGCGTACGGTTATAGTTGCCATCAAGCACCCACTCCGCTGACGCCTTTAGCGTCGTCTCCAGTTTTTCCAGCAAGATAGCGTCCGGTGTGCCCTGCCAGTCCGGACACCAGTAAAGTCGGTCCATTTCAATGTAAGGAATATCCAGTTCTGCGGCGATACGCTTCGCCAGAGTGCTTTTTCCACTCCCGCTGGTGCCAATCACATTTACTTTCACCCTGCTGCCCCCTGTTGAAGAAAAACCCTTAAAGCATAGCGTTTTCATCTTGTTAACGAAACGCTATTTCGGCGGGTCAGTTTACGTCGAAGAGTGATCTCCCGCTTTTAATTTGCCTTATGGCGTTTATTTGCAGGGCGCCACAAAAACGCATCGATAAATATTTTCATTTTTATTACATCGGTCGCATTTTAAAAATAAAAAATACTAAATACAGGGTATTCCGGAACGCATAACTTTCGTAGAGAATATGCCGACAGTAAAAATAAAAACAAACCTTTCAAACTTGCCTGAATGTTTAACGGGCTCTTTTTTTATTGATATATGACCATGGGGTTACTGATGCGGAATAACACTCCCGTTACACAAAACGAGTATTTACTTAACGAAGGTTCGACGCTTATGTCGACCACCAATACGCACAGCCATATTACCTATGCGAACTCTGCCTTTATTGACGCCAGCGGCTATAAAGAAGAGAGTCTTCTCGGTGAGCCGCATAATCTTATTCGCCACCCCGACATGCCTGCCGAGGCGTTTGGCGACATGTGGTTTACCCTGCAACAGGGTGAGACCTGGACGGGGCTGGTCAAGAACCGCCGCCAGAACGGCGATCACTACTGGGTGCGCGCAAACGTCACCCCGGTTTATCAGAATGAAACGTTAACCGGCTATATTTCTGTGCGGAATATTCCTTCACGTGAAGAGATTACTGTCAGTGAAAAACGGTATGAGAAAGTGCGCAATAATGAATTAAAAAATCACCGCTTTTATAAGGGCCTGTTTGTTCGCCACGGTCTGTTCTCTTTTGCGTCGCTGTTTAAACGCCTCAGCACCAGTAAAAGGATCCATCTTGGTATTGCGATAACCGCCCTGTTCGCCTGCCTGCAGCTGTTTATATTTGCCGATCGTATTGTTGAGTCTGTAGGTCTGGCTCTGCTATTTATTGCCCTGGCCGTATATCTTCATGCGCAAATTGCGAAGCCGGTTAAATCCATTGTCCAGCAAATGCAGCGGGTGGTTTCAGGACGTAAAGCGGACTATTACCATTTTGACCGCGTCGATGAAATCGGCCTGATGATGCGCATGGTGAATCAGTCGGGTCTGAACCTCCATTCGCTGGTGGACGATGTCGGTGCGCAAATCAGCGGTATAAGTACAATCAGCCAGCAGGTGGCGAAAGAAGGTATGGCATTACAAACGCGTACCGAAGAAACCGCAGACTTTCTGCAGCAAACGGCCTCAGCCGTGGAAGAAATTGCCAGCGCGGTTCAGCAGACGGCTGAAACGGCGAAAGACGCGATCCTGATGGCAGATCGCACCCGCACCAGCGCTCACCGCGGTGAAGCAATGATGAAAGAGACTATCGGCATGATGCAGTCCGTGTCGCAGGATAACAGCCAGATCGTCGACATCATCAGCGTCATCGATCGTATCGCCTTCCAGACCAATATTCTGGCGCTGAACGCGGCCGTTGAAGCGGCGCGTGCGGGTGATGCCGGACGCGGTTTTGCGGTCGTGGCGGCCGAAGTCCGCAACCTTGCCCAGCACTCTGCCACCGCGGCCAAAGAGATCAAAACGCTTATAGAGAAAAACGTTTCCAGCGTGAACGCCGGCGTGGAGAAGGTCGAGCAAACTGAATCGCAGCTCACGGTGATGATTGGCAATGTCATGGAGATGTCTTCTCTGATTAAGGAGATAGGCCACGCCACGCAGGAGCAAACACAGGCGCTGACCCTGATTAACGCGTCCATCTCCCGCATCGGTACAATGACCCAAAACAATACCGGTATGGTGGATAACGTGACGGACGCCGCACACCATCTGACGCAGCGCACGACCCGCCTGCAACAGGCGATTGCCGTTTTTGGCGGTTGAGCAAAGGCGCCGTTATGCGCTGGTTGCTTTGCGCAATCATTAAGCGAAACTGATGATTAAAGCACCACTTCATTAATGGATTTGTCTAAAAACTCACCGCTATTCAGCGTGTTGTGATCCCCGTCTGCTCTGACCACACGATTTCCTTCGACGTGCATCACTTTCGGCACGGTTATATTTTGCGTCGCTTATGAATTGCAGGTAGGATGCCTCGCCATGTTTCGCCTTATCCATACGCAGAATGACTGGGAAGGCAACATGTGTTTGCGCAGAAGCAATCGTTTGTATTGCACTCTGCCAGGCAGGACTATCACGATAATGGTTCAGACAGGCAAACAGGTAACTCAATGAAAACAAGCAATAAAAGCGCAGCCGATCATCACGCTGCTAAACGTCGCTGGTTAAACTCCCATGAAGAGGGCTACCACAAAGCGATGGGCAACCGTCAGGTTCAAATGATCGCCATCGGCGGCGCTATCGGAACGGGTCTGTTTTTAGGTGCTGGCGCTCGTCTGCAGATGGCTGGCCCGGCTCTCGCCCTGGTCTATCTGGTGTGCGGGATCTTCTCTTTCTTCATTCTTCGTGCATTGGGCGAACTGGTACTGCATCGCCCTTCCAGCGGCAGTTTTGTCTCTTACGCCCGTGAATTCCTCGGTGAAAAAGCGGCCTACGTTGCTGGATGGATGTACTTCGTCAACTGGGCAATGACCGGTATTGTCGATATCACCGCCGTCGCGCTTTACATGCACTACTGGGGCGCGTTTGGTGATGTGCCACAATGGGTGTTTGCGCTGGGCGCACTGGCCATTGTCGGCACCATGAACATGATCGGCGTGAAGTGGTTCGCGGAGATGGAGTTCTGGTTCGCGCTGGTAAAAGTGCTGGCCATCGTGGTGTTCCTGGTCGTGGGTACGGTGTTCCTCGGTAGCGGTAAACCGCTCGATGGCAATGCCACCGGTTTCCACCTGATCACTGATAACGGCGGTTTCTTCCCGCATGGCCTGCTGCCTGCGCTGGTACTGGTTCAGGGTGTGGTGTTCGCCTTCGCGTCCATTGAGCTGGTCGGCACCGCGGCGGGTGAATGTAAAGACCCACAGACCATGGTACCTAAAGCCATTAACAGCGTTATCTGGCGTATCGGTCTCTTTTATGTTGGTTCCGTGGTGCTGCTGGTTCTGCTGCTGCCGTGGAACGCCTATCAGGCGGGTCAAAGCCCGTTTGTGACCTTCTTCTCTAAACTGGGCGTGCCTTATGTTGGCAGCATCATGAATATCGTGGTGCTGACGGCTGCGCTCTCCAGTCTGAACTCGGGTCTTTACTCTACCGGTCGTATCCTGCGCTCCATGTCGATGGGCGGTTCGGCGCCGAAATTCATGTCGAAGATGAGCCGTCAGCATGTGCCTTACGCGGGCATTCTGGCGACGCTGGTGGTGTATGTCTTCGGCGTGTTCCTGAACTACCTGGTACCGTCTCAGGTATTCGAAATCGTGCTGAACGTTGCCGCGCTCGGCATCATCGCCTCCTGGGCCTTTATCGTGGTCTGCCAGATGCGTCTGCGCAAAGCGATCAAAGAAGGCAAAGCCGCTGAAGTCAGCTTTAAGCTGCCGGGCGCACCGGTGACCTCCTGGCTCACCCTGCTGTTCCTGTTCAGCGTGCTGGTGCTGATGGCGTTTGATTACCCGAACGGTACCTACACGATTGCCACCATTCCTCTGCTGGCCGTATTGCTGATTGCCGGCTGGTTTGGCGTGCGTAAACGCGTACAAGAAATTCACAGCACGGCGCCGGTTCATCCTGATGATGCCAAACACGACGCCCCGCTGGTTGAAGAGACGTCGCGTTAATATCGACCTGCTGGTTAATACAAAGGGAAGGCATTGCGCCTTCCCTTTTTCTTTGTGTTGAGGAGCGAAACTTAGAGCGTGATACGAATCACGTCATCAGGCTGGGTGGCTTCCTGCTGACGGGTCGATTTTTGTTTTACCGTCACATACAGGGTTTTCCCATCCGCAGAGAGCGCCAGACTGTTCGGATAGACCGGGGTGTCGAAGGTTTTGGTAACGTTGTAGGTTTTCGCGTCGATTACGCTCACCTTACCCGCTTCACGGTGCGTCACATACGCTTCGTTGCGCGCCGGGTTAAACAGAACGGCCAGCGATTCAGGCACGGCAATTTTCTTGATGACGCTGCCGTCCTTCAGATTCACCACCAGCACTTCCGGCTGCTTTGAGTCGGTTAAGAACGCACGCTGTCCGGCGGTATCCAGGCTCAGATTCAGGTAGAAGTGCTCCTTACCGTCGTCCTGCACTTTTTTACGGCTGAGGATTTTGTGGGTTGCCGTATCAATCGTCACCAGTTCGCCATCAGCATTGGTGGTGTAAAGACGTTTTGCCTTCGCATCCAGCGCCAGGCCGGTGCTGAATTTACCGGTACTGCCGATGGTCTCTTTCAGCTTCAGCGTTGCACCATCCACCACCCAAATCGCGCTCTCCTGGCCTACGCCGGTGATGTAAACCGTGTTTGTGCTGTCATCGGCCACCAGCTGGCGCGGCTGCAGCGGTTTGACGGTTTCACTGCGCTGACGGTTATCCAGCACCAGTCGCCCTTTCACGTCACCTGTTTTGGCATCAATCGCGGTTACCGCGCCGTTGATGGTGTTACCAAACCACAGTGTCTGGGTGGCATTATCAAGGGTGGCACCGAACGGTTTGAGATCGTTATGAATGACCTGCGTCACGTCCAGCGTGACCGGGTCAAGGCGATAGACAATCCCGCCTTTGTCCGTTTTGCGGCTCTGCGATGTCGCGACCCACAGCGCATTCTCCTGCTGGCTCACGGCCATTTCATATGCGCCTTTCCCGACCGCTTTGCGCAACATCTCTTCGGCAGCATGAACCTGGAAGGTTCCGGCAAACAGTAACGCCCCTGACAGCAGAGACATACTCAGGCGCGGCGAGCACAGATGACGTAAAGACATAACAATTCCTTTTTTGAACACTGGGTTTACTGCTGACATCACTTCCGGCAGGCAACGTCATGGCATTGCCGTCTTGATAATGAGAATAGTAATCATTTATGAGTTAAATGTGGAGTTTTTCTTTCCTCCCTGGCCTTTCATTAACGCAATGTGCGGTTATAGTTTTCAAAAGATTTACAAAAGATTTAACATATATGGACATGTTCCATTTGGTACGTTTTTTCCATAACCGGTCTATTTCATGAAAATCATTTCTGCCCGTAAGGCAACGCTTCCACTGCTGCTGGTTCCTGTTATCTCTGCGCCTCTCACTGCGATGAGTGCTGATGAACAGACCATGATCGTCAGCGCCACGCCGCAAACCGTCTCGGAGCTCGATACCCCGGCGGCGGTCAGCGTCGTGAATGGCGATGATATGCGTCATGCTGCGCCACGCATTAACCTCTCTGAATCTCTTGGCAGCGTGCCGGGGCTGCAGATCCAGAACCGCCAGAATTACGCTCAGGATCTCCAGCTTTCGATGCGTGGGTTTGGTGCCCGCTCAACCTTCGGCGTGCGCGGTATCCGTATGTATGTCGACGGTATTCCGGCAACCATGCCGGATGGACAGGGACAAACCTCCAATATCGATCTCTCCAGCGTGGACAGCGTAGAAGTGCTGCGCGGCCCCTTCTCTGCCCTTTATGGCAACGCCTCCGGCGGCGTGATCAACATGACGACCCAGACCGGGCAGCAGCCGCCGACCATTGAGGCCAGCAGCTATTACGGCAGTTACGGTACCTGGCGCTATGGAATGAAAGCTACCGGCGCGATGGGTGACGGGACGCATGCCGGGGATGTGGACTACACCGTGTCCACTACCCGTTTCACGACCAAAGGTTATCGCGACCACAGCGGCGCGCGGAAGAATCTCGCCAACGCTAAACTGGGTGTTCGTATTGATGACGTGAGCAAGCTGACGCTGATTTTCAACAGCGTGGACATGAAAGCCAACGATCCGGGTGGACTGAGTGCCCAGGAGTGGCATGACAACCCTCGCCAGTCTCCGCGTGGCGATCAATACAATACGCGTAAGACCATCAAGCAGACCCAGGCTGGCCTGCGCTACGATCGTCAGCTCAGCACCCAGGACGATCTCAGCGTCATGATGTACGCCGGCGAACGTGAAATGACGCAGTACCAGTCAATTCCTTATCAGCCTCAGCTGAGACCTTCCCACTCCGGCGGCGTGATTGATATGCAGCGCCATTACCAGGGGATTGATACCCGCTGGACGCACCATGGCGAACTGCTGGTTCCGGTCACCTTTACCACCGGTCTGAACTACGAAAACATGAGCGAAGATCGTCGCGGATACGAGAACTTCGTCATGAACAACGGCGTGCCGGAGTACGGCGTCAAGGGTGACAAACGTCGTAACGAACGTAACCTGATGTGGAACGTCGACCCGTACCTGCAAACCAGCTGGCAGTTAACGCAGAAACTCTCCGTGGATGCCGGCGTCCGATACAGCTCGGTCTGGTTTGACTCCAACGACCATTACGTGACCCCGGGCAACGGAGACGACAGCGGTGACGCAAGCTATCACAAGTGGCTCCCGGCCGGTTCGGTGAAATATGCCGTGACCGATGCGTGGAATCTCTATGCTGCGGCAGGTCGTGGGTTTGAAACGCCAACCATCAATGAGCTCTCTTATCGTGCGGATAACCAGGGCGGCCTCAACATTGGCCTGAAACCTTCCACGAACAATACCTATGAAGTGGGCAGCAAAACCCGTATCGGTAATGGTCTGCTGACGGCAGCGCTGTTCCGCACCGATACGGATGATGAGATTGTCGTCGATGCCAGCGCTGGCGGTCGTACCAGCTATAAAAACGCCGGTAAAACCCGTCGTCAGGGGGTTGAAGTTTCCCTGGATCAGCAGTTTGCTGAGAACTGGAAGCTGAAAATGGCGTGGACCTATCTGGACGCCACCTATCGTACCAACGTGTGCAGCACCGGCGACTGTAACGGTAACCGTATGCCGGGTATTGCCCGCAACATGGGTTATGCCTCGTTTGGCTGGCAGCCGGAAGAAGGCTGGTATGCGGGATCGGATGTGCGCTACATGAGCGATATCATGGCGGATGACGAGAACACGGCGAAAGCCCCGTCCTACACGGTGGTTGGGCTGAATACCGGGTATAAATTCAACTACGGTAACTGGGGAATGGACGTCTTTGGTCGCGTCGATAACCTGTTCGATAAAGAGTATGTCGGTTCGGTTATCGTGAATGAATCCAACGGGCGTTATTACGAACCTGCACCGGGCCGTAACTACGGCGTGGGTCTGTCAGTCTCTTATCGCTTCGAGTAAGCAAAAAGCATTCTTTTTTGCTTAATATTATTTTTATAAATGGAATAACGCTCCTGATGGCAATAAGCCATCAGGAGTATTTAACCAGGAATATAATTCGCGGCAGGATATAGTCGCTCTGCTAAATAATCTCTCAGTTAAAATATTGTCGCTGTAAAAGCGTGTTCGCTTCGTCAATCAACGTCTCTATCGCCTTCTGACTGCCATCAACATCTCTTCGCTCAAGCGCGGACAGGAGCTCGGCGTAGTGATAAGTCGACACCTTGATGTCGTTAAGCTCCTGATGCAGATAGTTCATGCAAGGTCCAATACGCACCCATAGCTGCTCAATTAAGGCGCTGAGTGTCGGCATTTCCGCGTACTGATAAAGCGTAAACCGAAAGATGCGATTAGCATGCAGCGCCTGCTGAACGTGCCCGTTGCGCATGGCTTCATGGAATGTCTCTGATAGCTTGCGCAACACCTCCAGCTTATTTTCCGTCATATGCTGACAGGCGGCAGCTACCGCCATAGGCTCAAGCTGTTTTCTGATGGCGTTAATCTCGTTATAACGCTCAAGCGTGACCTCAGGAACCAGAAACGCCTGGGCCGGCGTGGCGTGTAATGCCCCAGACGACACCAGACGCAAAAGCGCCTCGCGGACCGGGGTAATACTGGTTCCTAATTTATCAGCAATTTCTTTGGTAATCAGTCGAGCGCCAGGTTTCAGTGAGCCTGTAATTAACGCGCCTTTCAAACTGAGTTCGACTTGCATGGTAAGACTGATCCTTTGCGCTTTTTCTAAATGGTCCAAATCAAGCATGTTCAATTCCTGTAGCTAATACTTAATGCTATTTTTAAACGCCGTTTTTTATAAACGACGCTGTTCCGATATATCCTGTATCGTCATGCCTGGTGATGGGAAGTCTGTAAAAATGTCAAGAAATGCAAAATTTATTTTTTTCGTTTTCGTGCTCATCTGAACGGAAGGCGCGAAAAGCCATGTCCAGTTAATTAAAGACAATATATCGTATCTTCACAAATAAATATGGCGGGAAACCCCGCCATATTTTAGATTATTTATTGTCACCCGCGACGCGAATCACGACTTTGCCGAAGTTTTTTCCTTCAAGAAGGCCAATCAGCGCATCAGGCGCATTCTCCAGGCCATCTGTAACCTGCTCACGGTAGTGAATTTTGCCTTCCTGCACCCAGCGCCCCATCTCATCCTGGAACTCCTTGATGCGATGGCCGTAGTCCTGAGCGATGATAAACCCCTGCATACGAATCCGTTTCTTCAGAATCGTCGCCATCAATAACGGCAAACGATCCGGCCCTTCCGGCAGACCCGTCGCATTGTAACCGCTCACCAGACCACATACCGGTACGCGCGCCGAGGTGTTCAGTAAGGGCAACACGGCGTCAAAAACTTTCCCGCCGACGTTTTCATAATAGACATCAATCCCTTTCGGGCAGGCCTTTTCCAGCTGGGCCGCGAAGTCATCGGCATGGTGATCCAGGCACTGGTCAAACCCGAGCACCTCTACGGCATGGCGGCATTTTTCTGCACCACCGGCAACGCCGATCACCCGGCAACCTTTGATTTTACCGATCTGCCCGACTGTCGCACCAACCGGCCCCGTCGCCGCCGCAACCACCAGCGTTTCACCGGCTTTAGGCTGGCCGATGTCCAGTAGCCCCATATAGGCGGTAAACCCTGGCATACCCAGAATGCCCAGCGCCCACGAGGGGTGAGAAATATTATCGCCCAGTTTCACCAGGCCGCTGCCGTCTGAAATTGCATACTCCTGCCAGCCGCTATAGCCCAGCACCCACTCACCCGGCGTATAGTCCGGATGATTTGACTGCTCCACGCGGCTGACCGTTCCCCCCACCATGACCGCCCCAATTTCCACTGGCGGTGAATAGGAAGGTGCATCACTCATGCGCCCACGCATGTAAGGATCAAGCGACAGCCAGACCGTGCGCAGCAAAAGCTGTCCTGCCTGAGGTTCAGGAACAGGCTGCTCTTCCAGACGAAAATTCTCCGCGACCGGCGCACCGTGCGGACGAGAAGCCAGAACCCAGCGGCGATTTTGCGAAACAGGTTGATTCATCAGGAACTCCTTCTGGTACAAATGTCATTAGAGCCTGGCTCATGATCGGCGTAAACGCTTTAACTTTACGAGCCAGACTGGTTAAGCCGCACAACCAGATAGATACAGGTTTCATTCGTCTCATTAATGAACCGGCAGTCGTTGGGCGGCCCCAGTTCCAGGCAATCACCGGCGTGCATTTCATGACGGGTAGCGCCCTCCTGGAAAACCAGTTCGCCAGACTGCAGCCAGATAAGCTGGCGCGCCAGCGCATACGACGAGGCGGGCATAGGGACATCGCTTCCCGCCGGCAGCTCAACCTGAACAAGATCGATGGGCAGATCGGTGCGGGGTGAAACGTGGCGGCGGAGGTAGTGTGTCTGAGGGTCACGCCAGACGGGCTGGTTTTCCAGACGCAGCAGCTTTCCTTCCTGCATTTCGGCTCTGGCGATCAGCGTTGACATGCTGATGCCAAACGCGCCGGATAACCGCGCAAGCAAGGTCGCCGTCGGGCTGCTGTCCCCGCGCTCTATTTTGTGGATCATGGCGCGCGAGACGCCGGCCCGGTCAGCAAGCTCGCTTAATGACCATCCTCGCGACTCGCGTTCAAGGCGAATTCGCGCGCTAATCCTTTGATTCATTGTGTCTGCCATAGTATTCATGACGTCATACTATAGTGTATGAACGGCATTTCAACGTGGTTTTGATAACAAAAAAATCTGGCTTATGTCATAGCCATCCGTCTGTACAGTTGTGTAATATCGTAATCACAACGTAATACTATAGTGAACAACACACTCAGAGGTTCAAACATGATCGTTCGTCATGCCTGCAAAGAAGACTGCGCCGCTATTGGGGAGATTTACAACCACGCGGTGCTGCATACTGCCGCGATCTGGAATGATAAAACCGTCGATACGGATAACCGCATTGCCTGGTTTGAGGCGCGTGCCCTCGCAGGCTACCCGGTGCTGGTGAGTGAAGAGAATGGCGTTATCACCGGCTACGCCTCGTTTGGCGACTGGCGCGCCTTTGACGGTTTCCGGCATACGGTAGAGCATTCTGTCTACGTTCATCCGGATCATCAGGGGAAAGGTATTGGCCGCACGCTGATGAACGCGCTGATTATTGAAGCGCGGACCCTCGGCAAACACGTCATGGTGGCGGGCATTGAGGCGCAAAACCAGGCCTCTATTCATCTTCATGAGACGCTCGGTTTTGTGACCACCGGCCAGATGCCGCAGGTGGGCACGAAGTTTGGCCGCTGGCTGGATCTGACCTTTATGCAGTTGCAGCTTGATGAGCGCAGCGATCCGGACGCTATCTCATGAATCAGTCTCTGACGCTGGCTTTTCTGGTGGCGGCGGGAATTGGCCTGGTGGTGCAAAACACCTTAATGGTGCGCATCACTCAGTCCTCCTCGACCATTCTTATCGCGATGCTGCTGAATTCGCTGGTTGGCATTGTGCTGTTTGTCAGCATTCTGCTGCTAAAACAGGGCTTCGCCGGATTTAGCGAGCTGGCCTCAACGATCCGCTGGTGGACGTTGATCCCGGGGCTGTTAGGGTCGTTTTTTGTTTTTGCCAGTATCAGCGGCTATCAAAATGTTGGCGCAGCGACAACCATCGCCGTGCTGGTGGCAAGCCAGTTGATTGGCGGGCTGGTAATGGATGTACTCAGAAGCAATGGCATCCCCTTGCGCGCGCTGATTGGCCCGGTGTGCGGTGCCGTAATGCTGGTGGTCGGGGCGTGGCTGGTTGCGAGACGCCAGTTCTGACCCCCGGCTCACCGCTACAGAATCGTACCGCCTTTGGTCAGCAATTCCTGACGGGCGTCCATCTCTTCTTTATGTTGCTTACCGTGATGTGCAATCGCGGTACGCAGACGCTGCTGCTGACTGTAGCGATCTTCACGGCTTAACGCTGCGTCATCGCTCAGTTCGATCAGCAGTTCATTCATTCGGCTAATCACTCCCTCTTCGATGGCAGTATCGACACGGGCGGTAACTTCATCTAAATGTGACATTGTCACTCCTTGTCAGATGCCCGGCAGGCGCGGTGCCTGCCGGGAAAAAAGTCAGTTCAGTTTCGCTTTGGAGAAATCGCTGCCCATCAGGCTCACGCTGTACCCCGTTACGTTGCTGCGGGTGGCGTAGAACGTTTTGCCGTTCGCCAGCGCAATCCACGGTGCCTGAGCATAGAAGATCTCCTGCGCCTGGCTGTAGAGTTTCGCACGCTCACCCGGGTTGCTGGTCAGTTTGGCTTTCTTGACCAGATCATCATACCCCTTATCGCACCAGCGCGCGGCGTTCGATCCGGTTTTGATGCTGTCGCATCCCAGCAGTACATCAGCAAAGTTATCCGGGTCGCCGTTATCGGACATCCAGCCAAACAGCGCGGAATCATGCTCCCCTTTACGCATACCGGAGAGATACTCGCCCCACTCGTAAGAGACAATTTTGGCCTTCACGCCGACTTTTGCCCAGTCGCTCTGGATCATCTCCGCAATACGCTTCGAGTTAGGGTTATACGGACGCTGCACAGGCATTGACCACAGCGTCACGTCCGCGCCCTTCTCCAGACCGGCCTGTTTCAACAAAGCTTTCGCTTTTTCAGGATCGTAGCTGTAGTCCTTCAGATCGTTATTAAAGCCCAGCATATTCGGCGGAATGGGTGATTTCGCCACCGTACCGGAACCCATAAAGACCGCATTCACGATGGCTTTTTTGTCCGTCGCATAGTTAAGGGCCTGACGCACCAGCACGTTATCAAACGGTTTTTTCTCGGTATTGAACGCCAGATACCCCACGTTCAACGCCTCCACGGCGTGCAGCTTCAGGTCTTTATTTTTGTTAATAACATCAAACTGAACCGGTGACGGCGCAGGAATAATCTGGCATTCGTTGGTCTGCAGCTTCGCCAGACGCGTTTCTACGTTTGGCGTGATGGAGAAAATAAGGTGTTTCGTCGGAACCGCACCTTCCCAGTAGTTCGGGTTAGCGATGTAGCGGATCAGCGAATCCACTTTGTACTGCTGCAGAACGTACGGCCCGGTACCAATCGGCCAGGTATCGACATTCTCAGGCGTCCCTTTTTTCAGCATCGCGTCAGCGTATTCAGCGGAAAGAATAGAGGCGAAATCCATCCCCCAGTCAGCAAGGAATGCGGCGTTTGGTTCGTTCAGCGTAAACTGCACGTGATAATCATCAACCTTTTTGACGTCCTGAATCAGCTTGTCCAGACCTACGTCATTAAAGTATTCATAATTACCCTGCGAGACATTGTGATAAGGATGCTTAGGGTCTTTCTGACGCATGACGGAAAAAATAACGTCATCCGCATTAAAATCACGGGTCGGCTTGAAGTATTTATTGCTGTTGAACTTGACCCCTTTACGCAGCGTAAAGGTATAAGTCTTACCGTCCGGGGAAATTGTCCAGGACTCTGCCAGCGACGGTACCGGGGTGTTTTTCACCGGGTCGAAATTGATCAGGCGGTTATACAGGACCTGAGAGCTGGCCACGAATGACGGGCCCGAGCTGGCGATCTGCGGGTTGAAAGACTCCGGTGATGCTTCAGAGCAATAAATGATGGTGTCATTATTCGCCGCCCATGCGGCACCTGCTGGTAAGAGAGTGCTCAGCGCGAGGGCGAGCAGCGTTTTCCCTGTAGACATGGTTATAACCCTGGCAGTTTTATTATATTGGACTGTAATAACAGCACAGCCGCTATAACCTGGCAAATAACGAATCACTATCAGGTTATTCTAAAGCAACGTTTTCCGCTGGTTTTACAGCCAGTGCGCCAGAGGTTGATTTGCCTTAAGTGCCATTATTCGTCAAGCACAACCGCACCTTTCTATGCCACAAGAAATCGTCCCTTTTGGCGTCTCTTCCTCCGTTTGGTTGCTTCCCGATTTCGTTAAAGTAACGGTGTGAAGAAGTATATGGGATCAAATCGTGGCAAAAACTCTTTTACGCAGCGGTAATCTGGATGACTTTCAGGCCGTTGGCGGCGGCGGACAAGCCGTTTTTGAATCAGCGTTACAAATCCGGGAAGCGCTCCGGTTACGCAAACAACAGGCGATTGTCGACTGTCTGGCTATTCCGCAGGTCAATGATGGTGGCGACCGTGTCGACTGGTATTCGCCGGTCGACGGTTGTGTAACCAGCTGGAAAGCGGCGAACGAAGACGATCGTTATCGCGCCCTTCGCTATCTGGAAAATACGCTGGCCAGCGTTGAATCGCTCAGTAAGAAATGCCTGCAGTCGCCAAAAACAGCGCAACAGCTTTTCGGCTCCCTGCTGTCGAAAGCATTTCAGTTTCCCGGCGAAAATTTCCTTTTCCTGGTTGATGGAAAGCCGGTCATAAGCTTCTGGGGGTTTGTAAATCTCAATGAGAATGCGCGTGACGACGTACTCGACTGTTTACGCGAATCGCTGATCCCTGAGCCAGCCCCGATTGTCATTGAAGACCCTGAACCCGAGCCGGAACCGACCCCAGTCCTGACCTTTGAACAGGCCGATGAGCCGCTGATCGCCCCGGCCACTGTGGTGCGCATCACGCCTGACGAACTGTATACGCCTGAACCTGCGCCGGTCATTGTGCCGCCAGTGGAAGAACCCGATCCAGAGCCTGCGATCGTCGCCAAAAAACGCCGCGTTCCCCTGTGGACGCTTCCGGTTGCCGCCGTGATCGTTGCCGCGATTGCCACCCCGTTGCTGTGGCCAAAACAGGCCCCTTCTGCCGAGCCAGTGGCTGTCGTTGCCCCTGAACCTGTCGCCATTGCGCCAAAGCCGATTAAAGCCGTTGAGCCGCTGCCGATGAAATTACCGCTGCATCAGGCAGAGGTGGTCGCGAGCAAAGAAAAAGAGCCGGCTCCCGTTGCCGCCCCAGCGCCTGCGCCGGTTGTGATTGCGGCGATCCCGAAAGACGCCATGGTCATGGAAGCAAACCAGGTGAAAGCGGGGTCGACGCGTTTTCTGAACGGAACATGGCGTGCGATCCTCGACGTGAAAGATCCGATTACCGGCAAACCACCGTCGCTGCGCTATCAGATCCAGAACAATAAAGGCTTCGCTCGTGTTGTTCACGGTGACAATGTTGTCTGCCGCGTGGAGGTTTTCTCCGGGCTGCACAGCAATGGCGAACTGATGATTAAGAGTCGCGGTAATGCCCGCTGCACAGACGGTTCACGCTACCCGATGCCGGAAGTTGCCTGTAAAGCAGGTACCAGCGATGTCGCTGAATGTAATGCCCGTTATGATGCCAAAACCGTCGTTCCACTGACGTTCAAGAAAGCAGGTGCCTGACCCTATGCTGGTAAATCTTTGCGACTATAAACAGAGCGTCACGCTTATTGCCAACAGCGGCGTGCAATTCCTCGATTTTGGCCTGACTCCGCAGGACACCGCCAGCAACGGGCGCTTCGTACGTAAAACCGCCAACGGTCCGCTTCTGCGTCTCGATTTCGATCTCGTCAACGGGCGTTACACGCTGCCGGGATTGAACGGCGGACAGCCTGAAGTGGTGAAACCGGAAACCACGATCCCACTGCATCAGTCCCTGACGGTGCTGGATGGTGTCTGGCTCCCCATTCCCTTCCTGCGCTTCAATCCGCCACGTACCTTTGTTGACGGGCCGGATAACTGGGCGCGTGTCCAGGTGCGTAAACTTGAAACGCCTGATGCGGCAGGCAATACACACCGCGTCACGCTCGCTCTCGACAGCCAGATTGCAGAGCATGCTACTGCCGCGCTGTCCCCGGTTGAAAATGACATTCTCAACGGCACCCGTTTCGGACTGGCATGGCGTGACGATGAGGTGGAAAGCTTCCTCGACCAGACCTGGATTGACGGCTGGCTGCGCGAGGCGTTTACCCACTATGCGACCGACGTCGAAAACCGCGCGGAACGCGACCTGCAACAGGCAATGCGCAGCTTTGAGTACCAGGCACACTGGCTCAACCTGCTGTCCATGCTCGGTGAACAGCTCACCGTGCCGGAAGTGAAATTTGTCACCCATACCCTCAGTACGCCGGCTATTCCGGTCGACCTGATCCTCGACGTCGGAAATACCCATACCTGCGGCGTTATTATTGAAGATCACGGTGATGCGAACGACGGTCTGCGCCAGACGGCCGAACTGCAGGTGCGCTCGTTAAGCGAGCCACAGTTCCTCAATGAGCCGCTGTTTACCAGTCGTCTGGAGTTTTCAGAAGCGCGTTTTGGCAAGCAGCACTTCTCGGTGGAAAGTGGGCGTGAAGATGCCTTTGTCTGGCCGTCTATTGTCCGCGTGGGCGATGAAGCCCGCAAACTGGCTACGCGCCGTCTGGGCACGGAAGGTAACAGCGGTATCTCCAGCCCGCGTCGCTACCTGTGGGATGAAACCCCGGTGGTCCAGGACTGGCGCTTTAGCCAGATGAACAGCAAGACCCAGCGCGAACCGCTGGCGACCGCGTTCCCGCTGATGAACCTGATGAACGATGACGGTGAACCACTCTTTACGCTGCCGCAGGACGAGCGACTGCCGGTCTTCTCCCCGCAGTACAGCCGCAGCACGCTGATGACGCATATGCTGTGCGAACTGCTGGCACAGGCGCTGGGGCAGATCAACAGCGTTGCCACGCGCCTGCGTCTGGGCTTTCCGGCCTCGCCACGCCAGCTGCGTACGCTGATCCTGACCCTGCCCTCGGCGATGCCGAAGCAGGAACGCGAGATCTTCCGTCGCCGCATGTTCGAGGCGATCGCTATCGTCTGGAAAGCGATGGGCTGGCACCCGCAGGACGACGATTTTGCCACCCGTAAGCACCAGGAAAAAAGCGTGGTGCCGGTACCTGCAATCCAGATGGAGTGGGACGAGGCCAGCTGTGGTCAACTGGTGTGGCTATACAACGAAGCGATCTCACATTTTGGTGGTCAGACGGAAGCGTTCTTCGCCTCCCTCGCCCGCCCGGATCGTGAACCTGAACCGGGGGTGCAGCCGGGGCGCTCGCTGCGTGTCGCCTCTATCGACATTGGCGGTGGCACAACCGACATGGCGATCACCCATTATCAGCTGGATGACGGCTCCGGTAACAACGTCAAAATCACGCCGCAGCTGCTGTTCCGCGAAGGGTTTAAAGTGGCCGGCGACGACACCCTGCTGGACGTCATCCAGCGCTATGTGTTACCCGCCCTGCAAACCCAGCTGCAGAAGTCCGGCATCGCCGATGCCTCTCTGCTGATGGCCTCGCTGTTTGGTGACTCAGGACGTATCGATACCCAGGCGGTATTGCGCCAGCAAACGGCGCTTCAGCTCTTTATGCCGATTGGTCACGCCATCCTTGCCGCGTGGGAATCCAGCGACATCGACGATCCGCTGGCAGGCTTGCATGCCACCTTTGGCGATCTGCTGTCGCAGAAACCGACCCGCAACGTGATGAATTATCTGCAACAGGCCGTCGATCATGCCTTGCCGGCAGGTTCAGACGCCTTCGATCTGTTTGCCGTTCCGCTGCACGTGAATTTCCGTGAAATGCAGGATGCGATGCTGGCAGGCCAGTTCACGCTGGCGTCACCCCTGCATGCGGTGTGCGAGGCCATTTCACATTACAGCTGCGATATTCTGCTGATCACGGGGCGTCCGGGCTGCCTGCCTGGCGTTCAGGCGCTTATTCGCCACCTGCAGCCGGTGCCGGTTAATCGCATCGTCTGGCTGGATAAATACCAGGTTCATGAATGGTACCCGTTCAGCCAGCAAGGACGCATTGGTAATCCAAAATCGACCGCCGCCGTCGGCGCGATGCTTTGCAGCCTGGCGCTTGACCTGCGACTGCCGCGCTTTAACTTTAAAGCCGCGGATATCGGTGCATATTCGACGGTTCGCTATCTGGGCGTCCTGGATAACACCGTAAACACCCTGCGTGAAGAAAACGTCTGGTATCAGGATATCGACCTGGATAAACCGGGTGCGAAACTCGACGCCCGTCTGCACTTCCCCCTGCGCGGAAATGTGACGCTCGGTTTCCGCCAGCTGGCGAACGCGCGCTGGCCGGCAACGCCGCTCTATACGCTTAGCATCAACTCGGCCGAACTGGCCAAAGCGATTGCGGGTGACGGCGTGCTGAACGTGCGGCTCAAACTTTGCGGCGGCAATAAGCATGAAGGGCCTGAATCCTTCGCGCTGAGCGATGCCTGGTTGCAGGACGGGACGCCGGTTCCGCCTGATGCTTTAACCTTCAAACTGAATACTCTGGCCGATCGCCGTCATAGCGGCAGCCACTACTGGATCGACAGCGGGAGCGTATACCTGAAATGACTGCGACGATGACCACCACTCAGGCCTTAATCGGGTGGATAAATGAGACGCGCCTGAACGCCCCTGTGCTGGATAACGAGGCCGATGCCCTTCTTGCGCGCATCAACGCGACGCAGGCACGGGAGCAGGCCATTGACCGCGCCCTGTCACGCCCGGGCAGTATTGGACTTTACGGTCATTCTCAGAGTGCTAAAGCGCATCTGCTTTTATCGCTGTGCGGCAGCGGTAATGGCCGCCTGAACGTTACGCCAGGCCAGCGTACATTTGACTATTTTTCGCACATTAATCCGGGACATGCCCTGACCAACATGGCCGTGCGGTTCACCCGCGGAAATACAGAGGTGATGGATGAGGCGTTCCCGCTGCGCCTGAGCCTGGTGACAGAGGCAGAGCTGGTTCAGCTGTTTATCGCCCGCACCACGCTGCAGCCGGAAATCCGCGCCGTGGATAAAGCGGTCATTGAGACGCGCCTGGAGAAGTGGCGTGGCCTGCGCCAGCCGCAGGGCGTTCCTGGTATTACGGCTCAGGACGTGGGTGCCATCGCCCGCTTCTGGCAAAGCTCAGTACCTGCCGCGAAACACCAAATTGATGATGCCCTGTGGCATCAGTTTGCACAGCTGGTCCCTTCGCTCGATCTCAGCACGCGTGCCAGCGTCTGGTCGCTGCTGTGGGGTGAGCAACAGGAGTTGACCCAGCAGTGGTTAAAGCTCGCTCATGTCCTGCATCAGACCAGCCATGCCGGAGCACTCGCCGCCCCGCTCAGCCTGCTGGTCGATAACTTCGGGCTGCCGGGCGAAGGGTTCCTGACTCACGGCACCTTTACCCTTCCGGAGGCCCAGGAGACGCTGCTTCATCCGCTGAACAACGGCGAGATGCTTAACGCCATCAGTATCCCTGTCGATACGCTCGCCTTCCTGACGCGTGAGCTGGTCTTGCCGGTCGAAAGCAGCGCCCTGGATAATGTCGATATTATTGATATTCCGGTCTTTTCAGATAACAGCGCCGATGCACTGAATCAGGCTAAATGCCAGTGGCTGCTGGAGCATTATCGCCAGCAGCTGCAGCCGGACGTGCTTGTTATCTGCAATGCGACAGCCCAGCACGAGCAAACGGCTAAAAAAGCCCGGGTGCTGATGAACTGGGTCAAAGAGACTCAGCCGGTTGAAGAATCCGCCCTGCCGGGGCTGGTGTGGGCGATTACGCCTCACGACGCACGTTTTACCACTCGTCAGAACCTCGATGAAACGGTACAGCACCTGTTGGGCAAACCGGGTGTGCGCTGGGGGACACTGCAGGCGCTGGACAGCCACAGCATGCAGCGCGTGATCGAGTGGTTGTCTCAGGCCACGTTACCCGCTCAGCGGCAGAAGCGTCTTAGCACGCTGAAAGCAATGCTGCGCCAGGAACTCTCGGCCCTGATGAAGGGGTATCTGGCACCGCTGGTCGAGGAACCCGGCGCCAGACGAACTCAGGCCGAAAACATGGTGCGCGTTCTGCAAAGCTCCGCTGCCCGCCACGGTGAACTGCTTGAAGGTCTTCTGCCGCCGCTTAAAGCCTTTGAAACCCTGCTGGCCGTTCAGCAGCCCCGCGAGGAGCAGGTGAACGGACTGTTTACGGATACCATTGACCTGTTTGCCGAGCATGCCCAGGAGAACACCAGTCCATTCCAGACCAAAGACAAAGCTCGCCTGGCGCATAAAGTCTGGATAAACCATCTGCGCCAGTGGAGCCGCAACGATGCCACTGCCGCGCGCCTTGGGCTGGAACCCGCTGTTTTGCAGCAAATTGCTGACGTTCTGGTGGTGGCCAGCTACCGACTGAACCTGCCGCAGCAGCTGCAGAACATTGTTGAAACCGACAAGTGCAGCGCAGCCCAACTGCATGCCGTAATGGGCAACTTCATTGGCTGGCTGGGCTACGATCGGACACCCGCAGAGGCACGCCCGGCGAGCCGCATCCGTAAAGGCCAGGCAATCTTTGTCACGCCGGTGGTCAACAGTACCGCGCCGCGCCTGACGCGTCTGGGAGAACAACCCGTACATGCGGCAACGGTGTATGTCTATGACTGGCTGGTCGCCCTCTATAGCCGGGCAATAGAGAACATCGATTTCCACCACCCGCACGATGTACAGCCTGCCGCACGCCAGGCATTACAAGCCCTGTTACGTTAGCGCTCCTGGCCCGCAGAGATGCGGGCTATTCTTTCAGGTCGTGGTCATACACTCTGCTAACGTCTGCGCCAGTGCCGACGGATTTTCCCATGACATGGAGTGTCCGGCCGCTGGGATGATTTTCACTTCTATGCCCCGCTTTTGCAGAGAGTTCACATCATCATCAGGCAAAGACCGCTCGCCGAAAATCAACGTCACCGGACAGCGCAGAGACAAAAACTGAACCTCCCATTCCGGCTCTACCCCTTCCACCAGGCTGGACGCGCCACGCCACACGGCATACGGCGCATTGCTTTGCAGACTGCCCGCCCAGGGTGAGGTTTCCGCACTGAGCAGCGCATCATACCCCTGCGCCAGGAACTGTTGTTCCGTCTGTGCAGCAATAGAGCGGCTGAACATGCCACCCCCGGCGTGAAAATTGGGTTCCGACACCATCAACCCTTTTACGCGTGGCGCCATCAGTCCTGCTGCCTCGATAGCAATGCTGCCACCCATACTATGACCATATAGCCAGAAGCTATCGAGTTTGAGATGGTCCAACAGTTCAGCCACCACTCGCGCCTGCTCGCTGGTGCGATAACGATACTGCACGGGTTTGTCGCTGTAACCGCTGCCGGGGAGATCGATAAGAATGGCTCTGCGCGCACCAAACCGGGCGTCAGAGACGATACGAGGATATTCATAAGAAGAGGCGCAGCCTAACCCGTGAATAAACACCACAGGATCGCCAGAGCCGGGAAGATCGTGCCAGCGCACAACGCAGCCGGCCTGCTGCGAGTAAAAACTGTTCATAAGCACTCCTTTAACGATTCACTGTGTATTTATACAGTCTTCGTGTCTGGAATGCTATGTTCATCTTTTAAAACGGGAAGCGTGCTTCAGAAAAGCGAGATCAACAGCGCAACGGGAAAGCTCATTGGCCAGGTTGACCCCACCAGAAAAGCACTGAGCAGTCGGATACGTTTGCGGTCTTTAGAGAGGAACCAGGTAATTAATGCACAGACAGAAGCCATGATTGCGTAAAAAACCAACATCTTTTGATACAACGTCATTCTGTTTACCAGAGCCGAAAAAATAACCGCACGCAATATGCGTCATATGTTGATACAGATCAAGTTTTTTCGTTACAGAATAACCATTTGAATATTATGGATAATGTACTGAAAAGAGAGAATGCCCGGCGCTGAATGCGACCGGGCATGGGGGCTTAGTGTTTTATCATCACGTGGCGAACAACGGTATAATCTTCAAGGCCGTACACCGACATATCTTTGCCGTAGCCGGATAACTTCATCCCGCCGTGCGGCATTTCGCTCACCAGCATAAAATGGGTATTAACCCAGGTGCAGCCGTACTGCAGACGCGCGCTCATCCGGTGGGCACGCCCTACATCGCGGGTCCAGACCGATGACGCCAGGCCGTACTGCGAATCGTTCGCCCATGCCAGCACCTGCGCTTCGTCATCAAACTCGGTGACACTTACAACCGGGCCAAACACTTCACGCTGAACGATAGCATCGTCCTGTTTTGCCCCTGCCAGAAGGGTTGGCTGGAAATAGTAGCCTGCCCCCTCCTTTTTGCTGCCGCCGGTCACCACGCGAATATGGCTCAGGGCTTTAGCCTCATCAACCGCCTTACAGACGCGTGAAAGATGGGCTTCGGAACTGAGCGGGCCCAGCTCGGTGGTTTCCTCCTCCGGCGCGCCCATCTTCAGGCTCGCCACCGCGGCACCCAGTTTTTCCACCAGCGCGGCATAAACGCCTTTCTGCGCATAAATACGGCAGGCTGCCGTACAATCCTGCCCCGCATTGTAGAAACCGAAAGTACGTACCCCTTCAACAACCGCATCAAGATCGGCGTCGTCGAAAACGATAACCGGGGCTTTGCCGCCCAGCTCCATATGGGTGCGTTTAATCGAGGACGCCGTGTGTCCAATAATATGTTCGCCGGTGGCAATAGAACCGGTGAGCGACACCATACGCACCTTTTCGTGGCCGGTCAGCGGATCGCCGACCGTTTTTCCGCGGCCAAACAGAACGTTCAGAACGCCTGCCGGGAAGATGTCTTTCGCCAGTTCCGCCAGCTTGAGGGCCGTCAGTGGGGTAATCTCCGAAGGTTTGATCACCACACAGTTACCCGCGGCCAGCGCGGGTGCCAGCTTCCATGCCGCCATCATCAGCGGATAGTTCCATGGCGCAATGGAGGCGACCACGCCCACCGGATCGCGGCGTATCATCGATGTGTGACCGTCAAGATATTCGCCGGCGGCCAGCCCGTTCAGGCAGCGGGCGGCGCCGGCAAAGAAGCGGAAAACGTCGACCACAGCCGGAATTTCATCTCCCAGCGCACAGTGCAGCGGCTTACCGCAATTGAGCGATTCGAGACGGGCAAACTCTTCGCCGTGGGCTTCAATCACGTCAGCCAGCTTCAGCAGACACTCGGCACGCGTTTTAGGCGTGGTTTGTCCCCATTCAATGAATGCGCGATCGGCGGCCTGGACCGCCGCGTCGACCTGCGCTGCTGACGCTTCAGCAATCTCCAGAAGTACCTCTCCGGTGGCAGGGTTATAGACCGGCTGTTTTTCCCCGTCCCCGGCTACCAGTTCACCATTTATCAGCAGTTGTGTTTGCATAGCATTGTCCTGTTGAAATCAATGTTATTTCCCGCTTCCAGCACTGTTTTCGCCGTCGCGGGTTAGCCACCAGGCTCCCAGAATGGGTAGGGTTGTGACCAGCATCACCAGCAGTGCGACGACGTTGGTGACCGGCACGTCGCGCGGACGCCCGAGCTGATTAAGCAACCACAGCGGTAACGTGCGCTCGTGTCCCGCGGTAAATGTTGTGACGATGATTTCGTCAAACGAGAGTGCAAACGCCAGCATCCCCCCGGCCAGCAACGCCGAACCGAGATTCGGCAGGACCACGTAACGGAAGGTTTGCCAGCCGTCGGCCCCCAGATCCATTGACGCCTCGACCAGACTCCAGGAGGTGCGTCTGAAACGGGCAATCATGTTGTTAAACACCACCACCACGCAGAACGTGGCGTGACCGACCACTATGGTGAAAAAACCCGGCTCAAGGTCAATGGTTTTAAATGCCGTCAACAGCGCCAGACCGGTGATAATCCCCGGTAACGCAATCGGCAACAGCAGCAACAGCGAGATCGCATTTTTGCCAAAAAACGCGCTTCGCCACAGCGCCGCTGCAGCAAGCGTGCCAAGCACCAGCGCGATAGCCGTCGACAGCGCAGCGATTTGAAGTGACAACGTCACTGATTCAATGATGTCGCCACGCCCCGCGGCCACGG
Source organism: Enterobacter sp. R-25 (assembly GCF_049913205.1). Taxonomy (NCBI): domain Bacteria; kingdom Pseudomonadati; phylum Pseudomonadota; class Gammaproteobacteria; order Enterobacterales; family Enterobacteriaceae; genus Enterobacter; species Enterobacter sp. R-25. The sequence continues at coordinate 2,469,115 of NZ_CP183982.1, forward strand.
TGAACCACTTCAAGGTCAACCCCTGCGGCGGAAAACTGAACGCGGCGTCTTCGGTATTAAAGGCGTAGGTCGCAATAATCAGCAGCGGGAAATGAAGGAAGATAACGCCTCCCCAGGCTGCCACTTTCAGGAACAACGGTGCGCGTTCAGAGTGCATCGAATGCTCCCAGACGTTTCACGAACGCCAGATAAAGCGAGATGAGGACAATTGGCACCAGGGTGAAGGCCGCGGCCATGGGCATATTGCCGATAGCGCCCTGCTGGGAATAGACCATATTGCCAATAAAGTACCCCGGCGGCCCCACCAGCTGTGGAACAATGAAATCGCCCAGCGTCAGGGAAAAAGTGAAGATTGACCCTGCGGCAATGCCCGGGATTGCCAGCGGCAAAACGACGTAACGAAAAGTCTGGCGTGGTCGCGCGCCGAGATCGGCTGAAGCCTGCAGTAACGACGCGGGCAGTCGCTCCAGCGCCGCCTGTACCGGCAGGATCATAAACGGCAGCCAGATATAGACGAACACCAGAAAACGCCCCAGCCCGGAGGTGGAAAGCGTGTTTCCCCCAATGGCCGGTAGCGTAAGGATTGCGGTCAGGATCGGCTCGAGCCCCAGGTGGCTCAGAAACCACTGCGCCACCCCGTCTTTCGCCAGCAGCAGCGTCCAGGCATAGGCTTTAACAATATAGCTGGCCCACATTGGCAGCATCACGGCGATATAGAAGAACGCCTTCCACTTGCCGTGGGTGTAACGTGCCATGTACCAGGCCATCGGAAACGCGAGGATAGCGCTGGCGATGGTCACCGCAATGGCCATCATCAGCGTACGCAGAATGATGTCATAGTTTGCCGGATTAAAAAGCGCCAGGATATTGGCAAACGTCAGTTCCGGCGTGACCGCCATGGTGAAATCGTCAAAGGTATAAAACCCTTGCCATAAAAGCGTGAGAAGCGATCCCAGATAAACGATGCCAAACCACATTAGCGGCGCGAGCAGCAGCAGGAACAGACCAAGCGATGGCTTACGCCAGAACAGTGCGGTAAGGCGGCTCATGCGGCTACGGTGGGCGGGAGGCGCCGCGAGATGCGTGTTCATGTCACCTCTCCTCTTGCAGGCGAACCATGGCATCACGTGACCACGACGCCATCACCGCCTGTCCCGGCGTCACGCCGCTCAGCGTTGCGGCATCGCTAAAATTGGCCTGGCTGACCAGCAGTTTTGCACCGTCAGCGAGTTTTAGCTCAAGACGCGTTGCCGCCCCCTGATACTGTACTGCCTGCACCACGCCCTCAACCTGAACCTCACCGCTCTCATTGAGGCGAATATGTTCCGGCCGTAAAGAATAGATGCCTTCCATCCCGCACACGTTGTGTGCCATACCGGCGTCAAACACGTTTGAGGTCCCGACAAAGCTCGCCACGAAGGGCGTTCCTGGACGCATATAGAGATCGCGCGGGGTGTCGACTTGCTCAATGCGGCCATTATTGAAAACCGCGACCCGGTCAGACATCGACAGGGCTTCCCCCTGATCGTGAGTGACGAAAATAAAGGTGATGCCGAGCTCCTGCTGCAGCTTTTTCAGCTCGAACTGCATCTGCTCACGCAGTTTAAGATCGAGCGCGCCGAGCGGTTCATCCAGCAGTAATACCCGGGGTTCATTGACCAGCGCCCGCGCGATGGCGACACGTTGACGTTGCCCGCCGGAAAGCTGCGAAGGCTTACGCGTGACAGCAAAGCTTAGCCCCACTTTTTCCAGCGCTTGACGCGCCTGCGCATGGCGCGTTTTCTTGTCGATACCTTTGACCATGAGCCCGTACGCGACGTTATTGAGGATCGACATATGCGGGAACAACGCATAATCCTGGAACACGGTATTCACATCGCGTTCCCATGGGGGAAGTGCGCTCGCCTCTTTACCGAAGATTTTGATTGCGCCGCCTGACAGCTGCTCAAAACCGGCGATCAGACGCAGGCAGGTAGTTTTGCCGGAGCCCGAAGGCCCCAGCATGGAGAAAAACTCTCCGTCATGAATAGCAATGGTGACCCCATCCACCGCCCGCACGTCACCGTACAGACGGGAAACGTCATTAAACTCTACTGCGTACGTCATGTTCTGCTCCTGCGATTAACGGCCGCCCATGATGGCGATGTAATCCTGTGTCCAGCGGCTGTAAGGAACGAATTTGCCGCCTTCTGCAATCGGGGTTTTCCAGAACATGATTTTGTCGAAATAGTTGTAGCCGTTCGTTTCGCAGCCTTTATCGCCGAGCAATGTGCTGGCTTTACACCCTTCCGGCACCACGGGCAGCGAGCCAAACCAGGCCGCCAGATCGCCCTGCACCTTAGGCGTCAGCGACCAGTTCATCCATTTGTAGGCGCACATCGGGTGCTTGGCCTGCGCGTGTAGCATGGTGGTGTCCGCCCAGCCGGTTACCCCTTCTTTCGGGAAAACAGTGGCGACAGGCTGGTTCTCCGCTTTCAGGGCATTGGCCTGATAGGGCCAGGCGCTGGAGGCCACTACGCCTTCATTTTTAAAGTCGCTCATCTGAACGGTGGTGTCATGCCAGTAGCGGTGGATCAGCGCATGCTGGTCACGCAATACCTTCAGGACGGCGGCATACTGTTTTTCTGTTAGCTGGTACGGGTCGGTGATACCCAGTTGCGGCTGCGTGGCTTTGACAAACAGCGCCGCATCGGCGATGTAAATCGGGCCATCATAGGCCTGCACGCGGCCCTGATTAGTTTTACCGTCAGGTAAATTCTGTTTCGTAAAGACGACGCTCCAGCTGTCCGGCGGCGTCGGGAACGTTTTGCTGTTGTACATCAGCAGGTTTGGCCCCCACTGATACGGCGTGCCGTAGACGTTGCCGCCGACGTTAAACCATTCACCTTTGACGATCCGCGGGTCGAGGGTTTTCCAGTTTGGGATAAGGTCGGGATTAATCGGCTGAACGCGTTTCCCCATGATCAGACGCAGTGAGGCATCGCCCGAGGCAGTGACCAGATCGTATCCTCCTTTCGCCATCAGGCTAACCATTTCATCCGAGGTGGCCGCGGTTTTAACGTTCACCGCGCAGCCGGTCTCTTTTTCGAACTGCGTGACCCAGTCATAATTTTTATCGGTTTGTCCCCGTTCGATGTACCCGGGCCAGGCAATAATATCCAGTCGTCCTTCCCCGTCGCCGATTGCCTTCGGTGGCTCTGCGGCGTGCGCTGTCATGAGGGTCATGCCGAGCGCGCACAGGCTGCTGCGGGCAAATTTTTTGCTCATAAGAATTACTCCTGTCGCAATGAAATTTAGCGGCAGCCGTGCCGTAAAAATATCTCCCTTATTAAACGTAGACCGCGCAAATGCGCCGCACCGTGCGGCTTAAAGAAATTTCATCAAGGTGTGACCGAGGGCGCATTCCCCGTTAACTGGATTATAGACAAGGAGTTAGCGTTGAGAGGCGGTATGCAGATTTCCTATGATGCGGTACTGCGGAATATTCGCCCTACCGCCATCAGGATAAGGAATGATTATTTTAGAAAGGTGCGGAGATTATTATTCGAGCATGCTGCTAATTAATTTCCCTAACTGAATCACAGCCTGTTCTTCCCGCTCCCCCCACGCCCAGGAGGTATTAAACCGGAAGAACGGTGTCCAGGCGTCAGAGGTCGAAAACATCTTACCGGGGGCAATACTGATGTGGTGCATTAGCGCTTTCTCGCTCAGCAGCCCGGCATCCAGCTGCGCCGGGAGTTCCAGCCACAAAAAATAGCCGCTGTCGTTGTGATGAATTTTGACGCCTGCCGGCATATGGCGCAAAAGCGACTGCCACGCCTGCTGTTTGCGTTCGGCCAGCGTGCGGCGCAGGCGGCGAAGATGGGCGTCATAGCGTTTTGTCGCCAGGTAATCCACCAGCGCCAGCTGCATGGGTGAACTGGTCGATAAGGTGCTCATCAGCTGTAGCTGCTGAATGCGTCGCGCATGTTTACCTGCCGCCACCCAGCCGATGCGAAACCCCGCCACCAGACATTTCGAGAAGGACGAGCAGTGCAGCGTCATATCGTCACGATCCCAGGCTTTCGCTGGCAGGGGTTTCTCCCGGCCAAAATAGAGTTCGCTGTAGACATCATCTTCGATCAGGGTGACGTTGTGCCTGGCGAGAAGCGAGACCAGGTGCGCTTTTTTCTCTGCGCTGAGCGTGAAGCCGAGGGGATTTTGACTGTTGGTCATGAGCCAGCAGGCTTTGACAGGATACTCATTGAGCGCCTGCTCAAGCGCATTCAGATCGATCCCTTCGCGGACGTCCGTCGCCACCGACAGCGCTTTGAGTTTCAGGCGTTCAAGCGCCTGCAGTGCACCATAGAAACAGGGGTTTTCGACAATCACCCAGTCACCAGGCTCGGTAACGGCCTGCAGGCTAAGATTCAGGGCTTCGAGTGCGCCTGCGGTAATGACAATCTCATCCGGCGAGATATTCATTCCCTGCTGCGCATAGCGACGGGCAATGGCGTGGCGAAGGTCAACGTTACCCGGAGGCAGGTTTTCAATTACGCTCATTGCTGTGGCGGTTTTACTGACATTAGCCAGCGAACGGTTAAGTTGCTGCAGCGGGAAAAGCCGGGGGTCGGGGAAGGCAGAAGCGAAAGGAACCACCGACGGGTCGCGGCTGGCCTGTAATACGTCGAAGATATAGGTGTTGATATCCACCACTTCGTCCCGCATCACCTGGGCAGGCGGCGCAGGTTGTTGGGCGGTCGGGCGCGAGGCAACGTAATAGCCCGATTGCGGCCTGGCGACGATACGCCCCTGGCTTTCCAGCATCTGATACGCGTGGCCCACGGTCATAAAACTCATGCCGCTGCTCGCGACCTGCTCTCGCAGAGAAGGCAGCTTATCGCCCGGCAACCATACGCCAAGCTCGATCTGCGAGATAATTTGTTGCGCCAGACGCTGGTATTTTTTCATCAGATTCTCCTTAAGACCGACAGTGTATATCAGCAGGAGAAAAAGAGAAGATTTTGCTAACTGTTATAGTTAGCCAGATGCATTACTTACGCAGTTCGGTGACGTTACGCTGAGCGTGGCGGGCAGCGGCCAGATGATCGAGGGTAATCATCGACGATTTGCAAAAAATGCATTTTGCACCGAACGGGTTTTTCTCAGACACATCAAAAGCTGAGGTACGGTACTGCGAACCATGGCAGCATGGGCAGCGGAAATGGATATAAGAAGTCATAGGATTCTCCTGTAAACGTAAAAACGTTAATTGCTTAATGGGCCCTTCAGGCGATAGTGGTTTGAAACAAAAACTAATCGGAGTGTAGAAAAAGACCCAAGAGAGGCTGCGGAGAGGCACAACGTGATGAGAACTGCTTTATAAAACTACGTCAGATGTTTATTTGGACTCAAACCCAGAGGGCCATTAACGCATGTTGTTGATAACAAGGCAAGCTGTTTAATGCATAAATTTCATAAAAATAATTTTTTTATTCTTTCACGCAAGCTATATCAGATGTGCAAAGCGTGATGTTTTCATGAACTGTTATAGGTAAATTTCGCTTTTCTGCGTCTGATACTCGTTATTTCGCCCCTATACCATAACAGCACACCGTTTGACATTGAGGTTGTGCATGTTTGGTTTAGATGCTTTTCACCTTGCACGGATACAGTTTGCCTTTACCGTATCCTTCCACATTATTTTCCCGGCAATCACCATCGGTCTGGCGAGTTATCTCGCTGTGCTAGAAGGCCTGTGGCTGAAAACCAAAAACCCGGTCTGGCGTTCGCTGTACCATTTCTGGTCGAAGATTTTTGCCGTTAACTTCGGTATGGGCGTGGTCTCCGGGCTGGTCATGGCCTACCAGTTTGGGACCAACTGGAGTGGGTTTTCACAATTTGCCGGCAGTATTACCGGCCCGCTCCTGACCTACGAAGTGCTTACTGCCTTCTTCCTCGAGGCAGGATTCCTCGGCGTTATGCTGTTCGGCTGGAATAAAGTCGGGCCGGGTCTGCATTTCTTTGCAACCTGTATGGTGGCACTGGGGACCATTATCTCAACCTTCTGGATCCTCTCATCAAACAGCTGGATGCAGACGCCACAGGGCTTTGAAATCGTCAACGGACAGGTGGTGCCGGTAGACTGGTTTGCCGTGGTGTTTAACCCCTCCTTCCCGTATCGCCTGCTGCATATGTCGATAGCGGCCTTCCTGAGTAGCGCCCTGTTTGTCGGCGCATCCGCAGCCTGGCATTTGCTGCGCGGAAACAACACCCCCGCCATCCGCGCGATGTTTTCCATGGCGCTGTGGATGACCCTGATTGTGGCTCCCCTTCAGGCGATGGTGGGTGATATGCACGGGTTGAACACCCTGAAGCACCAGCCCGCTAAAATAGCAGCCATTGAAGGCCACTGGGAGAACCCACCGGGTGAACCCACCCCGCTGCTGCTGTTTGGCTGGCCGGATATGGAACAGGAGCGCACCCGCTTTGGGGTGGAGATCCCGGCGCTTGGCAGCCTTATTCTGACGCACAGCCTCGACAAACAGGTTCCGGCACTGAAAGAATTTCCAAAGGAAGACCGGCCAAATTCCACCATCGTCTTCTGGTCATTCCGCATTATGGCGGGCTTAGGCATGCTGATGCTGCTGCTTGGGGTAACGGCGCTCTGGTTACGTTATAAAAAGCGCGTGTACGCTTCGCGTCCCTTCCTGTGGTTTGCCCTCCTGATGGGTCCCACTGGGCTGATTGCCATCCTGGCCGGATGGGTCACTACCGAAGTGGGCCGCCAGCCTTGGGTCGTCTACGGGCTTCAGCGAACGAAGGATGCGGTTTCTGCGCATGGTGACTTGCATATGAGCGTGAGTCTGCTGGCCTTCTTCGTCGTCTACACCTCCGTATTTGGCGTGGGTTACAGCTATATGGTCCGCCTGATTAAAAAAGGACCTCAGCCTCATGAATCGTTTGCCACCGAGTCCGATGGACGTCCCGCACGCCCGCTTTCTGCCGTTACTACTGAACATAAGGAGCAACCATAATGGGTATCGATCTTTCCATTATCTGGTTTGTTATCATCGTCTTTGCCACGCTGATGTATATCGTGATGGATGGTTTTGACCTGGGGATAGGTATCCTGTTCCCGGCTACCCCTGATGCCGACGATCGCGATGTGATGGTGAACAGCGTTGCGCCGGTCTGGGACGGCAATGAAACCTGGCTGGTGCTCGGCGGTGCAGCGCTGTTTGGCGCTTTTCCGCTGGCCTATGCGGTCATTATTGATGCCCTCACTATTCCGCTGACGTTAATGCTGATCGGACTTATTTTCCGGGGCGTGGCATTTGAGTTTCGTTTTAAAGCCACGCCGGCACACCGCCCTTTCTGGGACAAAGCGTTTATCGGCGGTTCGATCCTGGCGACCTTTACCCAGGGCATGACGGTGGGCGCAGTGATCAACGGCTTTAGCGTCACCGGGCGCACATACAGTGGCGGACCGTTCGACTGGCTGACCGTTTTTAACCTGTTCTGCGGCGCAGGTCTGGTGGTGGCCTACGCGCTGTTAGGCTCGACATGGCTGGTGATGAAAAGCGAAAACGCGCTGCAACAGCGAATGCGACGGGTATCCAGAACGCTCCTGATCCTGCTTTTGGTATTCATTGCAGCAATCAGCCTCTGGACCCCACTGGCGCAGCCGGCCATCGCCGCGCGCTGGTTTACCCTGCCGAATCTCTTCTTCCTGCTGCCCGTGCCGGCGCTGGTGGTGATCCTGAGCCTGTGTCAGTGGCGTTGCCTGAATAACCCAGAGAGCCATCATTTGCCGTTTATCCTGACGTTAGGGCTGATTTTTCTCGGCTTTAGCGGACTTGGGATCAGCATCTGGCCGCACATTATTCCCCCGTCAATCACGCTCTGGCAGGCGGCGGCTCCGACACAAAGCCAGGGCTTTATGCTGGTGGGCGCGTTGTTGATCATTCCCGTGATTCTGGTCTACACCTTCTGGAGTTACTACGTGTTTCGCGGAAAAGTACAGCATGGAGAGGGTTATCACTGATGCAACAACCTTTCTGGAAAAGAGTCATGTGGCTGGCCATTATCTGGGGCGGCAGCGTACTGGCACTGGCGGCGGTCAGTATGCTCTTTCGCATGTTAATGACGGCCGCAGGGTTTAAATCGCACTGATCGTATTGCGGGCAACGACAACGTTGCCCGGTACCCGCCCGCACTTTCAGATAAACCCCATTAACGCACGGCAGAGTATCGTTACACTGAAAAAAAGATTCACAGTATCTATCGTCTGAGAAGAAAAATGAAAAAGCTCATTGCGTTAAGTGTTATCAGTCTTGTCCTCACCGGGTGCGTTAATCCTGGTAAAGCCTCCGTTCAGCCGGACCAACTTAAGAGCCACCGTTTTGTGCTGGAGAATGTGGACGGGAAAGCCGTTAAGGCCACGACAACGCAACCAGAGATCAGCTTCAAAGCCCTGTCTGATATCAGTCTGGTTAATAACATTAGCGTTTCCGGCGTGATGTGTAACACGTTTAACGGACAGGGGAAATTGTCCGAAGGTGAGCTCAAGGTCAAAACGCTCGCCATGACGCGCAAGCTCTGTACCGAACCACAGTTGAACGAACTGGATCAGGCCATTGGCGACATGCTGCGCAAAGGGGCGCAGGTCGACCTGACTGAAGACCAGTTAACGCTGGCGACAGCCGATAAAACGCTAATGTTTAAGCGTGCGGAGTAATCAGTAGTTTCCGCAGGATCCTACGGCAAGCGACTGTTCACTGCAGCGTTTGCCGTTTGGCAATGCGCACATCCCGATAGCTGAGCCGTCAAGCTGGCGGGCAACAGACAGCGAGCCGCCAATCATCGCGCAGTTGGCTTGTCCGGAGCTGGACATCGCCGCTTTCATTCCCGGCGTTACGTGTGCCGCCGTTGCCTGCTGAACAGGTTCACTGCTGCATGCCGATAATAATAACGCGGCACACCCGACCCAAAATGCTGAACGCATGCTCTCTCCCCCATTAATAATGCGAAACCTATGCATAATAGGCATCACATGCCGTGTCGTCGAGAGCGAAAGTGCGTATTTATGCGCTCCTGAAACAATTTCTCGCAATTTTTTCGCCAAAAGATTGATCTACTCATTGATGTCGAGAATACCGAGGACACAAAAGCGAAAATCGTAAAATCCGACCTTTGCTAAACTAAGGGAATAATATTCAAAGCCCGTTGTGTTTTTTTCGGGCTCCTTTTTTTGCGCAATGTAAGGGTGTTGTCCTATGCAAACTATTGACGGTAATGGTGCAGTCGCGTCCGTCGCGTTTCGCACCAGTGAAGTTATCGCCATCTACCCAATTACGCCAAGTTCTACGATGGCCGAACAGGCCGATGCCTGGGCGGGCAACGGACTGAAAAACGTCTGGGGCGACGTCCCAAGAGTCGTGGAAATGCAGTCTGAGGCTGGCGCTATCGCGACCGTCCACGGGGCGCTGCAGACCGGTGCTTTGTCGACGTCATTCACGTCGTCGCAGGGATTATTGTTGATGATCCCGACGCTCTATAAACTGGCAGGACAACTCACCCCGTTTGTGCTTCACGTTGCCGCACGAACCGTTGCGACACACGCCCTCTCCATCTTTGGCGATCACTCAGACGTAATGGCCGTCCGCCAGACCGGTTGCGCCATGCTGTGCGCCAGCAGCGTTCAGGAAGCACAGGACTTCGCGTTAATTTCGCACATGGCGACGCTGAAGAGTCGCGTGCCCTTTATTCATTTCTTTGATGGTTTTCGTACCTCTCACGAAATCAATAAAATCGTTCCGCTGGCTGACGACACCCTCCTCAATCTTCTGCCGCAGGCGGAGATCGACGCGCATCGCGCCCGTGCGCTGAACCCGGAACACCCGGTGATCCGCGGAACATCGGCCAACCCGGATACCTATTTCCAGTCCCGGGAAGCAACGAACCCGTGGTACAACGCCGTTTATGATCACGTTGAGCAGGCGATGGATGATTTTGCCGCGGCCACCGGACGGCAATACAAACCGTTTGAATACTACGGTCATCCGCAGGCGGAACGGGTCATTGTGCTCATGGGGTCAGCCATTGGCACCTGTGAAGAGGTGGTGGATGAACTGCTGACCCGTGGTGAAAAAATCGGCGTGCTCAAAGTGCGGCTCTACCGACCGTTTTCCGCGCGACATTTGCTCTCCGCCCTGCCGGAAAGCGCGCGCACCGTGGCGGTGCTCGATCGCACTAAAGAGCCTGGCGCCCACGCAGAACCTCTGTATCTGGACGTCATGTCCGCGCTGGCTGAAGCGTTTAATTGCGGTGAGCGCGAAACACTGCCCCGCGTGATCGGGGGTCGCTATGGGTTGTCCTCCAAAGAGTTTGGCCCGGACTGTGTGCTGGCGGTGTTTAATGAGCTGAGCGAGGCTAAACCAAAACCGCGCTTTACCGTCGGTATTTATGATGACGTGACCAACCTCTCTCTGCCCCTGCCGGAAAACACGCTGCCTTCCACCGCAAAACTTGAGGCGCTGTTTTATGGGCTGGGCAGCGACGGTAGCGTCTCCGCGACCAAGAACAACATTAAGATTATCGGGAACTCCACGTCGTGGTATGCCCAGGGGTATTTTGTCTACGACTCCAAAAAAGCAGGCGGGCTGACCGTTTCCCACCTGCGTGTCAGCGAGCACCCTATCCGCTCGGCGTACCTTATCTCGCAGGCTGATTTTGTGGGCTGTCACCAGCTGCAGTTCATCGATAAGTACCAGATGGCAGAGCGCCTGAAACCGGGCGGTATTTTCCTGCTCAATACGCCATACAGCGTGGATGAAGTCTGGTCGCGGCTGCCGCAGGAAGTGCAGGCGGTGCTGAACCAGAAAAAAGCCCGCTTCTACGTCATTAACGCTGCAAAAATTGCCCGCGAGTGTGGCCTTGCCGCGCGAATCAACACCGTGATGCAAATGGCCTTCTTCCACCTGACGCAGATCCTGCCGGGAGACAGCGCGCTGATGGAACTGCAGGGAGCGATTGACAAAAGCTACAGCAGTAAAGGTCAGGAGCTGGTCGAGCGTAACTGGCAGGCGCTGGCGCTGGCGCGCGAGTCTTTATTTGAAGTACCGCTGCAAGCGGTTGATCCGTCCAGCCCGAACCGTCCACCGGTGGTTTCTGACGCGGCACCGGATTTCGTGAAAACCGTGACGGCAGCCATGCTGGCCGGGCTGGGTGATGCCCTTCCCGTCTCCGCACTGCCACCCGATGGCACCTGGCCGATGGGCACCACGCGCTGGGAAAAACGCAACATCGCCGAAGAAATCCCCATCTGGAAAGAGGAGCTGTGTACCCAGTGCAACCACTGCGTAGCAGCCTGCCCGCACTCGGCCATTCGTGCCAAAGTGGTCTCCCCGGAAGCGATGGAAGACGCCCCGGCCAGCCTGCATTCACTTGATGTGAAATCCCGTGATATGCGCGGACAGAAGTATGTTCTGCAGGTCGCTCCGGAAGATTGCACCGGATGTAATCTGTGCGTTGAGGTCTGTCCGGCGAAAGATCGTCAGGATCCGGACATCAAAGCCATCAATATGATGTCGCGCCTCGAGCATGTCGAAGAAGAGAAGGTAAATTATGACTTCTTCCTGAACCTGCCGGAGATCGACCGCAGCACGCTGGAGCGTATTGATATTCGTACCTCGCAGCTCATTACTCCGCTGTTCGAGTATTCAGGCGCCTGCTCTGGCTGCGGTGAAACACCGTATATCAAGCTGCTCACGCAACTGTACGGCGACAGAATGTTGATCGCTAACGCCACGGGCTGTTCATCAATCTATGGCGGTAATCTGCCTTCCACGCCGTACACCACCGATGCCCATGGCCGCGGTCCGGCATGGGCGAACTCGTTGTTTGAGGATAACGCCGAGTTTGGTCTGGGCTTCCGTCTGACCGTTGACCAGCACCGCGCACGCGTGATGCGGTTACTGGAACAGTTTGCTGTCCACATCCCGGCGGAGCTGAATGAGGCGTTGCACGCTGATGCAACGCCAGAACGTCGTCGTGAGCAGGTTGCGGAACTGCGCAACGCTCTGCAGGACGTGGAAGGTGCCGGGCAGCTGTTGACCGACGCTGACGCGCTGGTGGAAAAATCAATCTGGCTGATCGGCGGTGACGGCTGGGCGTATGACATCGGCTTTGGCGGGCTGGATCACGTGTTAAGCCTTACCGAAAACGTCAACATTCTGGTTCTGGATACGCAGTGCTATTCCAACACCGGTGGCCAGGCGTCAAAAGCTACCCCGCTTGGCGCAGTCACTAAGTTTGGTGAACACGGCAAGCGCAAGGCGCGTAAAGATCTCGGCGTCAGCATGATGATGTACGGCCACGTGTATGTCGCGCAAATCTCGCTGGGCGCGCAGCTGAACCAGACGGTGAAAGCCATTCAGGAAGCGGAAGCCTACCCGGGTCCGTCGCTGATCATTGCCTACAGCCCGTGTGAAGAGCATGGCTACGACCTGGCACTCAGCCACGATCAGATGCGCCAGCTGACCGCAACCGGCTTCTGGCCGCTCTACCGGTTCGACCCACGCCGCGCCGATGAAGGTAAATTGCCTCTGGCGCTGGATTCACGCCCGCCTTCCGATGCGTTGGCCGAAACGTTAATGCAGGAACAGCGCTTCCGTCGCCTCAACGCGCAACAACCAGAGGTGGCCGAGCAGTTGTGGAAAGATGCCGCCGCCGATCTGCAAAAACGGTATGATTTCCTGGCGCAAATGGCCGGAAAAGCGGAAAAACCCACCCGCGACTGACTCTCCCTCTGCCCGGCTTGTCCGGGCATTTTTTTGCCATAAAAAAAGCCCGATGTATTCACACCGGGCGAGTCCAGATAATTAATGAATATCACGTTAATTCACTAAATGACATTCACATAAATTATGGATGAAAAATCTTAAAGGCATATAACGCCGCTGAGGTTATCTGATTTAATGGGCAATTAATAATTTTTATTTAATATGATTAGCTTTAAATCATTCATAAAACCAATGACTATTTCCGCCGCATAATCCGGTTAAGAATTAACTTAACTCGTAACAATTATATTTTATTATTCTTGGTCAGGAGTGATTTAGCATGAGACAGCTTTCTCGTGCGGAAAGTTCAATACGTAATTAAATAAAAACAACTGCAAAGGAATTCCAAAATGCAAAGAAAAGTACTGGCCCTGATGATTCCAGCGCTGTTAATGGCTGGCGCTGCGCATGCTGCAGAAATTTATAATAAAGACGGCAACAAATTAGATCTGTACGGAAAAGTAGATGGTCTGCATTACTTCTCCGACGATGCCTCTAAAGATGGCGATCAAACTTACATGCGTCTGGGCTTCAAGGGTGAAACCCAGATCAACAACATGATGACCGGTTACGCCCAGTGGGAATACAACATCCAGGCCAATAACACTGAAGGGTCTAATAACCAGTCATGGACGCGTCTGGCCTTCGCCGGTGTTAAAGTCGGTGACTATGGCTCCTTCGATTACGGTCGTAACTATGGCGTTCTGTACGACGTGGAAGGCTGGACCGATATGTTGCCTGAATTCGGTGGTGACTCTTACACCAATGCAGACAACTTTATGACTGGCCGTGCCAACGGGGTCGCAACCTACCGTAACACTGACTTCTATGGTCTGGTACAGGGTCTGAACTTTGCCCTGCAGTATCAGGGTAAAAACGAAGATGCCAGCAACAACCAGGAAGGCACCAACAATGGTCGCGACACGCGCCATGAGAACGGTGACGGCTTCGGTATCTCCACCACCTATGACTTTGGCATGGGTATCAGCGCGGGTGCTGCCTATACCTCTTCTGACCGTACCAACGAGCAGGTGATGAATACCACTGCCGGTGGCGATAAAGCGGATGCCTGGACTGCAGGCCTGAAATATGACGCCAACAATATTTATCTGGCGGCAATGTATTCTGAAACCCGCAATATGACCCCTTATGGCGATAATACGGATGCCGTGGCCAATAAAACACAAAACATTGAAGTGACCGCGCAATATCAGTTCGACTTCGGCCTGCGCCCGGCAATTTCTTATCTGCAGTCTAAAGGTAAAGACCTGGCCAACGGTCAGGGCGATCAGGATCTGGTTAAATATGCTGACGTAGGCGCAACCTACTACTTTAACAAAAACATGTCCACCTACGTTGATTATAAAATCAACCTGTTGGATGAAGATGACAGTTTCTACAAAAATAACGGCATTAGCACGGATGATGTCGTTGCATTAGGTCTGGTTTACCAGTTCTGATCCCAGGAGCCCGCATCGTGATGCGGGCTCGTTATTTTCGTTGCGACGCCTGACGCCAGCCCTCCTCTTCTCTCCCATCATATTTCCCTCTCTTCGCGCCTCTCGGCTCAGTGAATGTGTGAATCATCTCAAAAGGAAAATTTATGACGGTGTCGTTAAGGGTAAGTTTAAACAAACCCATGTAGACTAGCCTTATAGACTTTGCTTCATTAAGGATAACTGCATTGTTTGGTCGTGTATCAGTTGCCGTACTTACCCTTCTGGCGATTATATGGATGGCGTTAATTTTTGATTTTGGTGGTGTCGTTGGGCATCTCGGCGCACTGTTGAATCATCTGGATGGCAGCTAAGGTTTCCCCCAAACAATACGCCACCAGCAGGGCCGGTGGCGGGAAACGTATCAACGGACTATTTTTTGACCGGCTGAGGCTTTTTATCACCTGACTCAGGCGCCTCACGCGGATCGTCTTTCTCAACATACAGCATATTTCTCTCCTGTTTCGGATACCCACTCCCCACTATAGGCCGCATTGTTAAAATCTGGCCAGGCGGCAGTTACGCTTCTTTTTGACGAAAAGAGAGGTAGCCGAAAACCCCGCTGTCGCCATCCGCGGGATGATTAACGCCGTCCATCACCGCCACTTCGGCAAAATCAAAGGGGGTCACATTTTCAAAACAGGCCACATTCACGCCGTATTCGTTGGGATTTGAACGCCGCTGATGGAAGGTATAAATCCCGCAGACCGAGCAGAAGAAATGGCGGGCTGTTCCTGTGTTAAAACGATATTCCGTGAGCTTATCCGCCCCTTTCGTTACGGTAATGCCCGACAGCGGTGCCGAGACCACCACGGCGCCCCGCATCCGGCAAAAAGAGCAGCTGCAGCGCCGGGCGGTATTTAATCCGTCTGAGAGTTCAACGGTAAACGCCACCGCGCCACAATGGCACTGTGCATGACGAATATCAGCCATCGGTTACACCCCCTTTCTCACGAGCTCGGCAGCCTTAACGAAAACCTCATCTTCAACGCCATCGCCTTTCTGTCTGCCGAGTCTGACCAGTTCACTCACAATACTGTCGCGATGGATGGGTTGCTGTGCTGAAACAAGACCGATAACGGCGGCACCAATTGCCAGTCCCACTAATCCCGTTTGTTCATCTTTGTTCTTCATGTTTGTGCTCCCTTGTACAACACAAAAAGCGTAGCAGGATTGTGGTAAAACGTGGCGTTGTCACGGATGCTATTTATTCTGTGATACAGGGCGTAACCCCTCCGCTAACAGGCGATGAGGTCGAGGTGTACGTGTCAGAATCGCGGCGCGAGGCCGTATTTGGGCGCATTAATGTTCGCGGCCCAGACCTTGATGTCGTTTTGAAGAAGTAAGGTAAAATCCGATTTCAGATGGTTAACCATGCCGTTAACGCTCTGCGCATCTTTCACCGAAAAATGCTCTATCCGGTTCTGCCCGACCTGAACACAATAATACGTGGCCGGAAGCACTTTGCCATTCACGCTAAGTTCTTGGCGGGTCCCGTCACAGCGCCCTTCGGTGATATAGGAGACCAGCAAATTTGCTGATTTCCGCTCAGGCTGAGAGATGCTCAACATGACCGGGAAACCGTCTGAAGTCTGGGTCATATCGTAAAGAACAGCATTTTTTATATACCAGGTATTATATTCCCGTTCCTGAAAAGCTGACCTCGAAGGCGCAGAAACGACCACCAGCATTGCCAGTGTAATAGTTTGAATTTTCATGAGATGTTGTCATCCGTGTCGTTGCACACATTATTCAGATCGTGCAAAAAACAGCAACACCTTAAGAATATTCCTACTACTATTGGCAGTCGTTTTTAGTTATCTACCGTGGTCATCGCGTTATTGCATTCCGTTTGTACACGCTCAGTACGTTAAAACAGGAAAGAGTTGGTACACCGCCACCATCGCTGAAATACTGACGATGACACTGACAATGAAGTAGGTTTTGAAGGGCTGCTTTTGCGTTTTATGGCGAAACAGTTGCTGACCTATAATCGCCCCGGGCCATCCGCCGATAAGGCCAAATACCAGCAGTGTGGCTTCCGGCACTCTGCGCATGGCCCTTCGCGCCGCCATTTTGTCGGCGCCATACATCGCTAACGTCAGTACGTTGATAAGCAGGAGCCACAGGATGAACGGATGCGAGGTGAATAGACTTCCGATTGCGGCGATCAACAGAAGCAAATAACAAAAGCGATTGAGGGTCATAGCACAAGCCACTGGAATGTTCAGAGTATGTCGAAGCCGCATTATACGCGATATCACAAAGCAAGGTTGCTGCCGTCCACAATTCAAAATCCTGTAAAACGTGCTGGCATTCGGCGCAACAATCCGTACCATACACGGCACACTTTCGTATGCTGGTGGTTAACCGCAGGCGCTGACCCGTCTTTTATTGCCAGTCAGATGGGGCACTAAAATGCGCAGAGGGTGTTTGAAATCTAAGCTTCATAGAGTGAAGAGATGAACAGCAAAGAGAGGGCAATGCTGACAGAAGCTGCCCCTCTAAACCGTTTGCCCCACTGGTGCCCCATTTGAAATTTGAGTACAGATTAAATGCAACAAAATCAAGATATTAATAAGAAAGAGCAATACAACCTGAATAAACTGCAAAAGCGTCTGCGCCGTAACGTCGGTGAAGCCATTGCAGACTTCAATATGATTGAAGAAGGCGACCGCATTATGGTCTGCCTGTCAGGTGGTAAAGACAGTTACACCATGCTGGAGATCCTGCGTAATCTTCAGCAAAGCGCGCCGGTGAAGTTTTCCCTGGTGGCGGTTAACCTCGATCAAAAGCAGCCTGGTTTCCCGGAACACATTCTGCCGGAATACCTCGAAAAACTGGGCGTTGAGTACAAAATCGTAGAAGAAAATACCTACGGGATTGTGAAAGAGAAGATCCCGGAAGGCAAAACCACCTGCTCGCTCTGCTCTCGTCTTCGCCGCGGCATCCTGTACCGTACCGCGACAGAACTGGGTGCAACCAAAATCGCACTCGGCCATCACCGCGACGATATTCTGCAGACGCTGTTCCTGAACATGTTCTACGGCGGCAAGATGAAAGGCATGCCGCCAAAACTGATGAGCGATGACGGCAAACACATTGTGATCCGCCCGCTTGCCTACTGCCGCGAGAAAGATATCGAACGGTTCTCTCAGGCCAAAGGGTTCCCGATCATTCCATGTAACCTGTGCGGCTCTCAGCCGAACCTGCAGCGTCAGGTGATTGGTGACATGCTGCGTGACTGGGACAAACGCTACCCGGGCCGTATCGAAACCATGTTCAGCGCGATGCAGAACGTAGTGCCTTCTCACCTCGCGGACGTTGAGCTTTTCGATTTCAAAGGCATCAACCATGAGTCGGAAGTGGTGAATGGCGGCGATCTGGCGTTTGACCGGGAAGAGATCCCCGTAAAACCTGCTGGCTGGCAGCCAGAAGAAGATGACAATCAGTTTGAAGAACTGCGCCTGAATGTCGTGGAAGTAAAATAGTGAAATAGTGAAATAGTGAAATAGTGAAATAATGCAAACGCGTCTCAGACCACCGTCTGAGACGCGTTTAAACTTTATTTCAGCAGACGAACGCGACAGGTTTTACCCTTGATTTTCCCGTTCTGCAGCTGTTTCCAGGCCTTATGGGCAACCGACTGGCGAACAGCAACATAAACATGTGCAGGATGTACCGCAATCTTGCCGATATCAGCCCCATCCAGCCCCACGTCTCCGGTCAGCGCACCGAGCACATCACCCGGACGCATCTTGGATTTTTTACCGCCATCAATACACAGCGTTGCCATTTCTGCTTCCAGCGGAACGAGACTGACGTTGCCCGGTGCATTCACCCAGTTAAGCTTAATCTGCAGCATTTCAGACAGAATATTGGCGCGCTGCGCCTCTTCCGGTGCGCAGAAGCTGATGGCCAGACCGCTGTTTCCGGCACGCGCAGTACGGCCGATACGGTGAACGTGTACTTCAGGATCCCATGCCAGCTCGTAGTTCACGACCAGCTCAAGCGATTTAATATCCAGACCGCGCGCCGCCACGTCGGTGGCAACCAGCACGCGGGCGCTGCCGTTGGCGAAACGGACCAGCGTCTGATCGCGATCGCGCTGTTCCAGATCGCCATGCAACGATAACGCGCTCTGCCCTGCAGCGTTCAGGGCGTCACAGACCGCCTGACAATCTTTTTTGGTGTTACAGAACACCACGCAGGAAGCGGGCTGATGCTGACTGAGCACCTTCTGCAGGAGCGCGATTTTTCCGTGCTGGGACGTTTCATAAAACTGCTGCTCGATAGCAGGCAGCGCATCAACACTGTCAATTTCGATGGTGAGCGGATTTTTCTGCACGCGGCCACTGATTGCGGCGATCGCTTCAGGCCAGGTCGCCGAAAATAACAGCGTCTGACGGTCTGCAGGCGCGAAACGGATCACTTCATCGATAGCATCGCTGAAGCCCATATCCAGCATCCGGTCTGCCTCATCCATGACCAGCGTGTGTAATGCATCCAGCGAGACCGTACCTTTTTGCAGGTGGTCGAGCAGTCGGCCAGGCGTCGCCACAATGATGTGTGGTGGATGCTGAAGCGAATCACGCTGCGCGCCAAACGGTTGTCCGCCACAGAGGGTTAAAATCTTGGTGTTAGGCAGGAATCGCGCCAGACGACGCAGCTCGCCCGCGACCTGGTCCGCCAGTTCGCGGGTTGGGCACAGCACCAGAGACTGCGTCTGAAACAGGGCAGCATCAATATGCTGTAGCAGACCCAGACCGAAAGCCGCCGTTTTTCCGCTCCCTGTTTTAGCCTGAACGCGTACATCACGCCCCTCAAGAATGGCGGGCAATGCGGCCGCCTGAACAGGCGTCATGGTGAGGTATCCCAACTCGTTGAGGTTATCGAGTTGGGCGGCGGGCAGTACATTCAGGGTTGAAAAAGCGGTCACAATAGTCTCTCGTGGTCATCTTTGCGGTCAGATGGCGCGTATCCTCGCAGATCTCGGGGTTCGATGCGACAATTTAATCGGTTCTTCATCGGGCGGCGGGTCAGGCATGGGTTGCGGACGCGGAACAGGATCGGGCATCGGTGTCGGATCGGTGGGGATCGGATCGGACTGACGTGAATACTGCAGTTGCAGAGCGAGTAAGATGCTCATCATTCCCTCCAGGGTTTACTGACGTCCCTTTTAGGGTAGACGCTGGGGAACAGGAGGCAAAAAAAAGCCGACTAGTTAAGTCGGCGTCGTACGAATCAATTGTGCTATGCAGTAATTCAAAAAAGGAAGTAAGACAATATGGAGCGCAACGCCCATCGCTTGACGTTGCATTCACCTGCGGGAGTAATATTGCACCTTACGCGGTCATTGTTTATTGACTTCGCTCAATTAAAAGAGCGTTTTGATCTCCGTAAAAGCTGGAAAAAGCGTAAATTTACAGCCATTTACTACGATGCAACCACCATGCAACACCACCGATCAAAACAACTAACATGACGCAAAATGCGGTAAAGCCATAATGGGCCGCGCCGCCGGGAATTCCGCCCAGGTTCACGCCAAACAATCCCGTCAGGAATGTGCTCGGCAGAAAGACCATTGCCATCAGCGACATCGTATAGGTTCTTCTTGCCAGCGACTCCTGCATCACCTGCGCGATTTCATCCGCCATGACGCCCGTGCGGGCAATACAGGAATCGATTTCATCAAGTCCGCGCCCCAGCCTGTCGGCAATATCCTGCATTCGGCGTCGCTGATCGTCATTCATCCAGTTGAGCCTTTCGCTGGACAGACGCGCGTATACGTCCCGTTGTGGCGTCATATAACGTCGCATGACAATTAACTGCTTACGCAGGAGCGCCAGAAAACCGCGCGGCGGGATCTGCTGATCGAGCAGGTTATCTTCGAGGTCGATAATTTTATCGTGCAGCTCTTCGATAAACTCACTCGCATGGTCAGTCAGCGCGTCGCAGACGTCCACCAGCCAGCTTCCGCAATCGGTCGGTCCGGTGCCCTCTTTCAGATCGTTCACGATATCATCCAGCGCCAGAACTTTACGCTGACGGGTGGAGACAATCAGACCATCGTCCATATAAACACGCATCGCGACCAGCTGGTCAGGACGTTCATCGGTGCTGCCGTTAATGCAACGCAAAGTGATGAGCGTGCCGTCCCCCATTCTGCTCACACGTGGCCGCAGGCTTTCCCCCGCCAGCGCATCACGCACGTTGTTCGGCAGGAGCGGCGTCGAGGCCAGCCAGTCGGCACTGTCCGGATGGGTATAGTTAAGGTGTAGCCAGCAGGGATGCTCATTATCAATGACATCGTTGTCTTCCAGCGGTCGGGCACCGCCACGACCATCCAGCACCCAGGCAAAAACTGCATCAGGAACGTTTAGTTCTGATCCTTTTATACTCTCCACCGCGCCTCCCCCTTTTCAGCTCTTTCGTTGTCAGTCTAGCTTTCATCAGGGGTTAAGCAACAACTATGTTTCGCATCGCGCTGAATTCGCTCAGGAAATAACCGTATTTTGCCAGGCGCCTTTTCAGACCGCACGGGAGGGTAATTCAGCGGCGAGAAGTCGGGATAAAAGAGCCCGGTTAACCAGGCTCTTTTCGTGCATCAGAGGGAGTGACCGGGACGCGAGTGGAATGACAGCGGGCCAGCATGAGAAGGCGTGGATTCAACCTGATACCCCTTTTCGAGCCGGAAGTTACGCGTCCGCGCCTGCAGTTCACTTACCTGATTACGCAGTACATCAGAGGATCCGTTGAGTTCTTCTGCCATCGTAACGTTACTTTGCGTGACCCGTTCCAGCTCAGACAAGGCCAGCGTAATCTGGGAAATGCCTTTCTCCTGCTCTGACGTCGAGGTGAAAATGTCATCCATCAACTGGCTGACATTGCCGGAGCCGGTCACAATTTCTTGCATATTCTTTTCAGCTTCGGACACAACGGTCACGCCCTGAGTAACGTTATTGCTGGTCACTTCAATCAGCGTTTTGATGTTTTTGGCGGCATCCGCGCTGCGGTGGGCCAGGTTTCGCACCTCTTCTGCCACCACCGAAAACCCTTTTCCGTGGTCACCGGCTCTGGCCGCCTCAACGGCCGCGTTTAGCGCCAGGATATTCGTCTGGAAGGCAATGCCGTCGATCATCGAGATAATCTCCGTCATTTGCTGTGCACATTCGGTAATGGATTGCATATTGGTGGACACCTGCCCCATCAACTCGCCACCTTTGCGCGCCTGCAGTGTTGCCCTGTTTGCCTGCTCGCTGGCAAGTCGGGTGTTATCGGCATTATTTCGGGTACTTGCTGCCATCTGCTCCATGCTGGCAGCCGTTTGCACCAGCGATGCAGACTGCTGCTCTGTTTTCACCGAAAGCTGCGCGCTACGCGCGGAGAGTTGATCGGACAAGGTCATGGCGGTTTGCGACGAGGCCCTGATCTCGCGTACCAGGGTCGCGATGTTGCTGGAGAGGCTGTTAATCCCGGGTATTAAACGCCCTGCACAGTTATTGCCAAATTCAGGGATAGTCACGCCAAGATTGCCTGCAGTCACTTCTTCAATACTTTTTTTCACAGTATTGATCGGCGTCACAAGATACTTTGTCATGTAGCCCCAGAGCAAAAATAGCGCAACGAAATTAATGATATTGAGTGAAATAAAGAGAGAGGATTTGCTGGAAAATAGAACAATGACACCTGCATCAACCAGGAAAAGACATAAAAGGAACCCGGCAATGAAGGTTCTGACACTAATATTTCTTAGCATGATTATATCCACGATTTTATATTTAGGTCGGCATTAAGATTTATAGCATTCGTGTTGTTGTTTGTCCTGATGAACAACGCTGGTTTCACCTTTCGCCGTTAGCCACCTGAGATTTAACTTAAGTCAGATAAAAACAGGGTATTAGTGAAAATGTTATATGCAGCATCCTGTGATACTGGTTTCCTGCCACTTTAAGCGATACCATCGCCTGCGATGAGACAATATGGCCGCGCTCATATTTAAGGAGCTTTGCTGCAATTATTCGCCTTTGTTTAGCAATGCTTAATAGGTGCCGGAAAGAATATATTTTATATTCACCGCCAGCCTTAACGTTTTAATATGACCGGTCGTTTTGCACGATACCTAACTCATATTATTTGAATGCGCATGTACGTTGCCAGTTAAAGACGTGCCCGGCAGGCGAAATCGGTAACCCTCTTTGGCGTGGGATTGCATAATGCTCAATATATCGTGGGACCCTGTGTTAATAGCCCTCTCGTATCTGGTGGCCTTTATCGCCTCATTTGTGGCCCTGGACAGCGCCGGAAAAATCCCGCTTTCCAGCCGTAAAACGGCGATATTCTGGCGTATCGCCGGAGGCGTCACGCTTGGGATCGGGATCTGGTCAATGCACTTCATCGGCATGCTGTCGATGCAAATGCCGATGATAATGAGCTATAACCTCTGGTTAACCCTCGCCTCACTGGGCGTGGCGGTGGTTGCATCCACGGTCGCCATCAATATTGCCGTAACGGGTAAAACCCTTTCCCCTTTTCGATTGATCGTTGCCACGGTGCTCCTGAGTGCTGGCGTGGTCTGTATGCACTTTATCGGTATGGCCGCACTGATGCTGGACAGCCATATTCTCTGGGAACGACGCATTGTTGCCGTGTCCGTGTTGATTGCCGTTATGGCCTCCGGCGCGGCGCTGTGGCTGGCATTTCGCCTGCGGGATATGCGCAAAGGGGTGTTTATCAATCGTATTCTCGCGGCCTGCGTGTTGGGTGTCGCCATCTGTGCGATGCACTACACCGGCATGCGTGCTGCCCATTTTCAGGAAATGACGCATACCCTGCCCGGCGGTATCAGCGAGTTGGGGTTATCGGTCTGGGTTTCTGTCACCACACTGTGCCTGCTCGGGGGTATGTTAATGATTTCGCTCATCGACTCGCACCGGCGGACGAACCGACTGACCGACAACCTACGCCAGCTTAATCGTCAGCTTGAACTGCAGGCGCGGTTTGATGCGCTTACCGGTCTCGCTAATCGCCACCAGATGGACATTCGGATGCAGGATTGCCTGCGCAGCGCATTGCTCAGCAAGAAGCCATTCGCCGTGATTTTCCTCAACGTCGATCATTTCAAACGCATCAACGATACCTGGGGCCACAACACCGGGGATGAGTTGTTAATCTCTCTCGCGCAGCGCATTACCGCCCGCCTTACCCGCGAGATGACCCTCGCCAGGCTTGGCGGCGACGCCTTTATCCTGCTGGTTCCCGAGTGTGACGACGATAAACTCAACCCGCTGCTCACGACATTGCTGGAGGATATGCGCCGCCCGTTTTCACTTTGTGGGCACACGCTGAGCACAACAATCAGCGCGGGTGTCAGCCTCTACCCGCAGGATGGCGAGACGCTGCATGAGCTGAAGCTAAAAGCCGATGCGGCCCTGAATCGCGTCAAAGAGGATGGACGAAACGGCTGGGCCGTCTACCGGAACGAGATGTCAACGGCCATTCCGGCCAACCCCGGCTTCCTGCAGGAGTTAACTCAGGCGCTGGAACGCGATCAGTTTGAACTGTGGTATCAGCCGACCTGGCATGCAAAAGACACCACTATTCACGGTTTTGAAGCCCTTCTGCGCTGGCGGCACCCTGAGCAAGGGGTGTTGCTGCCTAATCTGTTTTTACCGTCGCTGGAACAAACGGGGCTGATCATCCCGGTGGGGAACTGGGCGATTGAAGCGGCATGCCGTCAGCTTCATTTCTGGACAGAACAAGGTTTCAGCCAGTGGACATTGTCCTTTAACCTCTCCCCCGTCCAGTTCGAACAGCCGGATATCTTCCACATCATTTCGTCGATGTTGCATAAATATAATCTGTCGCCCTCCCGGCTTATCCTTGAGGTGACAGAAAGTACCGCACTGAAAAATCTCGACCGCAGTATTGAATTACTCAATGCGTTCAATCAAGCCGGGATTACCGTCTCGATTGATGATTTTGGCACCGGCTATTCCAACCTGTTGATGTTGAGCGTTCTGCCCGCTAAAGAGCTAAAAATCGACAAAAGCTTTGTGCACTCGATGCTGGTAAATGAAAAAAGCCGCAAGCTGGTGGAAACCATTATCAATATCGCCCGGACCATGGAAATGAATGTGGTTGCGGAAGGGATCGAGATGGAAGAACAACAGGTGGTGCTGACGGACCTCGGCTGTGATTACCTGCAGGGGTTCCTTTTCTCCCGTCCTTTACCTGCCGAACAGGTTCCCTGGCTGCTGCTGCAAAAAAACTCAGACAAACAAATTATACCCATTGGTAAAATTCACGCGGAACCCGCATATATTTCACAAAAAAATCATGCCTGACCGGGTTAAGTAGAGTATGTTTCAAAGGAGTCCACTCCCGTTAATTCTGTCATGATCCTCAGGCCCATTGTGCCGATGTACAGGAATACGCTATGTCGCAAAATTGTTTTGATGCGCTGAATTTAATTAAAACCCCCGTGTGGCTCATTTCACCTGCTTCAGAACAGATCATTTTTGCAAATGCGGCCGCCGCTCAGATCATGGGCGATAAAACCCTGGATGACCTACGCAAAGGTACCTATTCCGCCAATGCGCATCACGTGCTGTCGATGTATGTGCCTGAACTGAAGAGTGAGCAGGAGATCGTCGAAATCTGGACCATCTCCCGCGATGGACATGAAACCGCGCTGAGCTGCCGTCTCTCGCTTGCCCATTTCGTGCCCCAGGGGAATGTTATTGTGTTTGAAGGGCTGACGCAGCAGGTTCTCTCCGGGCTTAAGGCCAGCCGCTCCGCGACCTACCAGCGCAAAAAACAGGGATTTTACGCGCGCTTTTTCCTGACCAACAGCGCGCCAATGCTGCTTATCGATCCGTCCCGGGATGGCCAGATTGTGGATGCCAATCTGGCGGCGCTGACTTTTTACGGTTATGCGCATGATGAAATGTGCAGAAAACATACCTGGGAAATCAATACGCTGGGGCGGGATGTGATCCCCGTGATGACGGAGATTGCCGCGTTGCCGGGCGGCCATAAGCCCCTCAACTTTATCCACCGTCTGGCCGATGGCTCCACCCGCCATGTTCAGACCTATGCCGGGCCGATTGAAATTTACGGTGACAAATTGATGTTGTGCATTATCCACGATATCACCGAGCAAAAAAGGCTGGAGCAGGAGCTGGAACACGCGGCACTGCGTGATTCCATGACGGGCCTGCTCAACCGGCGTCAGTTCTATATCATCACCGACCAGGCCAACACCTATCATCTTCCCGCGCAGCAGCAATTTAGCCTGTTGCTGGTGGATACCGATCACTTCAAAAATATCAACGACCTCTTCGGCCACCTGAAAGGTGATGAGGTGCTGATCTCGCTCTCGCGCACGCTGGAAGCCTGTAGCCGCAAAGAGGACCTGGTCTTCCGCTGGGGCGGTGAGGAGTTCGTCATCCTGCTGCCGCGCACCCCGCTCGACACCGCCCTGCAAATCGCCGAAACTGTGCGCGATGCGGTCGCCCGCATCACGATCCCGGGTTTACCTCGTTTCACCGTCAGCATTGGCGTGGCGCGACATAATCCGGGCGAGAGTATGGATGAGCTGTTTAAACGTGTGGACGATGCGCTTTATCGCGCCAAAAGTGATGGGCGCAATAAAGTCCTGGCGGCATGAAACTGGTGTATCTTCGTCAGCCCCGTTACAATGCCCCTCTCGAATAAATGGACCACAGGTGGGTAGATGTGCAATGGGAAAAACAGAAATAATACTCACCATAATTATTTTATTCGTTATTATATTCGGCTTCTGGTTTATTTTCAGCGGTGAGATCTGGTTTCTGGTGGAATACCTTGAGAACAGTATCTACCCCACCTTCGATGCGCTATGACGCATGTTTAATTCCTTGTTTCACCTACCGAATTTGTCAGGTATCAGCACCGGTAAGAGGTGCGTAAAATACGCAACGTTATCCTCCAACAAGTTGATAACGAATCATTAAATCATTTGCTTATTTCGCCCGTTCTCTGACGGGCTTTTTTTATTTCCGGCAATTCAGCTGTGCCAGGCTATATCTTAAACATCGTTAAACCTAAAGGTGAGAAATGATGAGCAAGAAAATCCTGATGTTGGTCGGCGATTACGCCGAAGATTATGAAACAATGGTGCCCTTTCAGGCTTTACAGATGATTGGCCATCAGGTGGACGCCGTCTGCCCGGACAAATCCCGTGGCGACTACATCATGACGGCGATCCATGATTTCGACGGTGCCCAGACCTACAGTGAAAAGCCGGGCCACCGTTTTATCCTCAATGCCGATTTTTCCGCCGTAAAAGAGCAGGATTATGACGCGCTGCTAATCCCGGGTGGACGAGCCCCTGAATATCTCCGGCTAAATGATGACGTGCTGAAACTGGTGCAGGCCTTCGACACCGCGCGCAAACCGATTGCTGCGGTTTGCCACGGACCGCAACTGCTCGCTGCTGCCGGCATATTAAAAGGACGAACCTGTAGCGCCTATCCCGCCTGTGCGCCTGAAGTCCGCCTCGGCGGCGGGCACTATGCCAATATTGGTATCGATCAGGCACACGTAGACGGTAATCTGGTCACTGCCCCCGCCTGGCCTGCGCATCCGCAATGGCTGGCGAAATTCAGTGCATTGCTGGAATAACGTTGCCCTGCTCCCGCCAGCAACGCCTGGCGGGAGCAATCCGCTGGGAATAATGTGTCCCCCGGCGATTTAGCGATCCTGCCGCTCCCACTGCGCTTCCCGCTCACGCGCTTTTCTGCGGGCTTCCTCTTTTTCACGATACAGTGGCGGATAGTAGATGTTCCCCCAGTCCCATTTACCGAACCAGAGACTCATCAGCGTACTTAAGATGATAATAAGTACGGTATAAAACAGAACGGTTCCGCTTTCACCGCCGTGGCTGAACAGATCGATGACCAGCGAATGCTGCGCGTCGCTAAACCACTGCGGATGGTCATCAAGCATCATGAAAAACAGGATCCCAAAGAGTAAATCCCCGACTTTAAATCGTTCATGAAATTTCGTGCGCCAGTTTGCATTATGTTTTTCATAATAATTCAGCAGGAACTGGTTGTTTTCCTTCAACGCTAAATCAAGTACTTCGCCTGAAGGAACTTCACCCGACCTCTTCTGATAATCACTCTGCGCGCGCAAGAAATCCGGGAAGATTCTGCTGTAGATGAACTCATTGAGTAGTAGCCTGACAATATTGGCTATAAAAGGCATCAGAGTGGTGGCAATCAAACCTAAGGCGGCGAGCGCCACGCAGAAAAAACCCAGATGTTCGGTCCAGTTAAGTGTCTGAACAGGCCAGGTCAATATTCCTTGCCCGCTGTATACCAGCAGCGCCAGGTCGGCGAAAAGGACAATATAGATGAAGCGGATAATCCATTGCCATTCCCAGATTTTATCCATAATCCCTAACCCTGCCGGGAAAGACGCTTTCTCTTTCTTTTCATCCGTCATCATTTACCTCCCCTTTGACTCACGGAACAAACATCCCTCGTTCAATAAAGAAAAACTGGCGCAAATGCGCCAGCTCTTAATTTAACGTTCACAACGAAGACCGGCGGTTCCCGGCTCGTCAGTGTTTCTCAATATACATCGTCCGGCTATAAGCCACGTCTTCCGGGTTATTAATGGGGTAACCTTTCACCCATGGTTTGATCAGGCGGCCGTTGGTGTACTGGTAAATAGGTGCGATTGGCGCTTTTTCCGTGAGGATTTTCTCCGCCATGTTGTAGTCTGCGTTACGCGCTTTCGCCGTGTTTTCGAGCGTCGCCTGATGGATAATTTTATCGTACGCCGGATCGTTGAAACGCGAGATATTGCCGCTGTGGGTTGAGGTCAATAACGACAGGAAGGTCGATGGCTCATTGTAATCCCCGACCCATGACGCGCGGATCACATCGAAATTACCGGTATTACGGCTATCGATGTAGGTTTTCCACTCCTGGTTCTGCAGTTTGACGTCAACGCCGAGGTTTTTCTTCCACATCGAGGCCACCGCAATCGCGATTTTCTGATGGTTTTCTGACGTGTTGTACAACAGGTTCAGCTTCAGCGGGCGCTGAGGGCCATAGCCCGCGGCCTGAAGCAGCGTTTTCGCCTGGGCATTGAGTTCCTGCTGTGACATCTGCTCAAATGGCGAGGTTTCTGGCGTAAACCCTGCCGTCACGTCTGGCGTGAAATGCCAGGCGGGCTTCTCACCGGTTCCTAACACTTTGTCCGCCATGATGCGGCGATCGATGGTCATGCTCAGGGCGAGGCGTACACGGGCATCAGCCGTGGGCCCTTTTTGCGTATTAAACGCATAGTAATAGGTGCCCAGCTGAGGCGGTGTATACACCTGTCCCGGAATGTCCTTGAGCAGCTTCTGATACATGTTTTTCGGGAACGATTCGGTGATATCAATATCATCCGCCAGATAGCGTTTAGTGGCCGAGGATTCCTGGTTAATCGGTATGAACGTCACTTTTTGCAGGACGGTTTTGGCGTTATCCCAGTAGTGTGTATTTGGCACCACAACCAGTTTTTCATTCACCACGCGATCTTTCAGAACGTAGGCGCCATTTCCGACCAGAGCCCCCGGACGCGTCCACTCTTTGCCGCTCTCCACATTGGCCTTTTGCACCGGATAGAAGGCAAAGTTTGCCGTCAGATTGCTAAACCACGGCAGCGGTTTATCCAGCTGCACACGTAAGGTTTTTGCATCTACGGCCGTCACGCCCAGCGTATCTGGCGCGGCTTTACCATCAATTATCGCCTTTGCGTTATGGATACCCGCCAGCGCAGCAAACCAGGCAAACGGAGACGTGGTTTTCGGATCAACCAGACGCTGCCAGCTGTAGACAAAATCCTGAGCGGTAACTGGAGAACCGTCAGACCATTTCGCGTTATCACGTAAGGAGAAGGTCCAGATACGGTTATCATTACTCTGCCAGCGCGTCGCCACGCCCGGGGTCAGTTCACCTTTCTCATTCTGATTAACCAGTCCTTCAAAAAGGTCGCGAATGACCTGTATCTCGGGTAATCCCACGGCTTTTGCCGGATCAAGGGAAGCCGGCTCATCTTTAATGTGTCTGGCCAGCTCCTGTTTTTGCGCCAGTACCGTGCCCTGTGGCACATCAGCGGCGTACGAGAGTGAAGAGAGTCCGCACAGCAACAGTGCAGTACAGAGACGCGAAACAGGATGCTTCATAAGATCCCCTTTTATGAATTCAGGTAATAAGCAGATGCGTAATTATTTGTTTCGACAATGAGAATTGCAAATACCTTCCTCCGGAAAGTTGATATCCGGCAATTTTCCCGCCATACGGAAACTATTTGATTAACCGCGAGTTTTGCACAACACTGCCAGTAGAGACTTCTTTATCAGGATTTCCTATGGCAATCACCCGACCCAGAGCGGAACGCGGCGCCTTCCCGCCAGGTGCAGAGCAGTATGGCCGTTCATTTTTAGGCGCATCGCTGATTTGGTTTCCGGCCCCCGATGCCGATCGCAACAGCGGCTTAATCATTGCCGGCACGCACGGCGACGAGAACTCGTCTGTCGTCACGCTCTCGTGCGCGCTGCGCACGTTGACGCCCAGCTTACGACGTCATCACGTGATTCTGGCCGTCAACCCGGATGGGTGTCAGCTTGGGTTACGCGCCAATGCGCGGGGCATCGATTTAAACCGTAATTTCCCTGCAGCAAACTGGCGCGCCGGTGAAACGGTTTATCGCTGGAACAGCTCCGCCGAAGAGCGTGACGTTGTCTTGCTGACCGGCGACACGCCGGGCTCGGAGCCGGAAACACAGGCGCTGTGCCAGTTAATCCATAAGATCCACCCGGCCTGGGTTGTCACCTTTCACGATCCGCTGGCCTGCATCGAAGATCCGCGGCACACCGAGCTGGGCGAATGGCTGGCGAATGCTTTCGCCCTGCCGCTTGTCTCCAGCGTGGGCTATGAAACCCCTGGCTCATTCGGCAGCTGGTGTGCCGACCTGGGATTACCTTGCATCACCGCGGAATTCCCGCCGATATCGTCAGACGAAGCCAGCGAAAAATATTTAAAGGCCATGGTGGAGCTTCTGCGCTGGCAGCCTCAAAAATGAAGGACGCCGCTGGTAAACGTGAGTGCCGGTGAAACGTCAACCGCCAGCCATGTCGGGCCATCAAGATCGGCAAAACTGACATGATTTACCAGCGGCAGCGCCGCGTTGATCGCCCGGGATGTACACAGCATACATCCCAGCATGATTGAAAACCCCTGAGCTTGCGCCTGTTCTGCCAGCGCCAGCGCCTCTGTCAGCCCACCGGTCTTGTCGAGTTTGATATTGACCATCTCGTAACGGCCCTGCAGTTCAACCAGGCTATCGCGCGTATGGCAGCTTTCATCCGCGCAGATGGGCAGCGGGTGGATAAAATTCTTCAGCGCCGCATCATCCTGTGCCGGCAGAGGCTGTTCCAGCATGGCTACGCCCAGGTCGGCCAGCAGCTGACATCGTGCGGCAAGGCCTTCGGGATGCCATGACTCATTCGCATCCACAATTAACGTGGCTGTCGGGACTGCCGAGCGGATAGCGACCATACGCTCGCTGATCAGACGATCGTCAAGCTTCACCTTTAACAGCGTCGCCCCCGCATCAAAGAGTGCTTTTGCGCTGGCGGCCATGTGTTCAGGCTCGCCAATCACCACCGTTTGCGCCGTGACAACCGATGTCGGCAACGTGACGCCTAGCAGCGTCGTCAGCGAGGTTTGCTGTTTGGCAGCCTCCAGGCTCCAGAGTGCGCAGTCAATCGCATTACGCGCCGCGCCAGCGGGTATACGCTGCTGTAGCGCCTCGCGGGTGAGCCCTTTTTCCAGATCGGGAACGAGCGTCACGATAAGTGCCATCACCGACGCCAGACTTTCGCCATAGCGCGGGTACGGCGTGCATTCGCCGACGCCCTTAATGCCGTCCTCTTCTATCTCCACCACGACCACACTGGCTTCGCTTCGACTGCCGCGGGAGATCACAAACGGGGTATGCAATGGCCAGGCTTCTTCATAGACCTTAACGCTTCTCATCACTGACTCCTTGCGGCCCGGAAAGGCGAAAAAATTGGTTTGCCGTGTTATCCGCTGATGGCATACACTAGCCACGACGTTAACTATATGTAAACAGGAAGATATCTATGTCACAACTCGTTCATTTCCAGGGCAACCCGGTTACTGTTGCAGGTTCCATTCCACAGGCTGGCAGCAAAGCACAGGCTTTTACTCTGGTGGCTAAAGATCTGTCTGACGTCACACTGTCTCAGTTTGCTGGCAAACGCAAAGTCCTGAACATTTTCCCAAGCATCGACACCGGCGTCTGTGCTGCATCCGTGCGCAAATTCAACCAGCTGGCGACGGAAATGGACAACACCGTTGTGCTGTGTATTTCTGCCGATCTGCCGTTCGCCCAGTCCCGTTTCTGCGGTGCTGAAGGCCTGAGCAACGTCATTACCCTCTCCACCCTGCGCAGCCCGGATTTCCTGGAAAACTACGGCGTGAGCATCGCGGAAGGCCCACTGAAAGGCCTGGCAGCGCGCGCTGTACTGGTTATCGATGAAAATGACAACGTCGTGTTCAGCGAACTGGTTAACGAAATCACCACCGAGCCGGATTACACTGCCGCGCTGGACGTGTTGAAAGCATAATGAATGCTTAGCATTCTATATAGCTTAGCAATCTAATGAAATAACAGGGTTTATTTCTCTTTGCAGGCTCTGGAAGACGACACATGACAAACCTCGCACTGGCGGGGTTTTTTATTCCCTTTAAGCTGAATCGTTAAAGCTAAACCCTTCGCTGTTCACATTTACTGTGCAATTAATTGTATTGAAGTTAACTTAATTGCGATCTTATTCGCACATTAGACCTTAAATATTCATATTTTCTTCCCCAGTGAAGCACATCACATTTCCCTTCAGGTCAAAACATTAGATTTGCTGACGAAAGCAAATAATCGTTTCAGCAAAAAGGAAAGGATATGAAAATTAAACTGGCTATTACGCTCCTTGCGGCTTTGATTTCGGGTCATGCTGCGGCGAAAACCTGGGTGCTGACAAGCGCTGAAAGCGGCGTGGAGAAAGGAAACTGGAAAATAACGAGCGATGAGCTGAAGGTAAAAGATCAGGCGTTCAGCATTGAACAAAAAGTGTTGCACGGTGGCAAACAGGAAGGCAGCAAAATCCTTGTTATCAGCAGTAAAAGTGGCCTGACAATTACCTTAAGCCCCTCTCGC
This sequence comes from Enterobacter sp. R-25, assembly GCF_049913205.1. Classification (NCBI taxonomy): domain Bacteria; kingdom Pseudomonadati; phylum Pseudomonadota; class Gammaproteobacteria; order Enterobacterales; family Enterobacteriaceae; genus Enterobacter; species Enterobacter sp. R-25. Next base: position 2,501,717 of record NZ_CP183982.1, read on the forward strand.
GGCATGAACCTGCTCCGTGTGGAAGGCTTCGGCACCAGAATGGGCTGGGATTCCCCGGTAAAAGAGGTCGTGAACCCGGCATATATTAATCTGGAAAGTCGCAACGGGCTTGGCTGGCTGGAAGGTTTCAACGAGATGATGGTGCGCTGTGGCTATGAGTGGACGGGCCACCCGGTCACGGCTGACGGCCAAATCTATACGCTTCACGGCAAGGCGGGCAATACGCCTGTATCGCAGGTTGAAGTTGAGGTGGCTGACGCCGCCCCCCATGAAATTCGAATTCGCGGTTTGATCAAAGAGAGCACGTTCAAAAAAGCAGATTTGCAGACCATGACCGAACTGCGTTACGTCCCAGGAACCAACCAGTTCAGTTTGCATGATGTTCTGACAAACCATGCTGATTACCCGCATGATTATCAAATCATCTACCACAGCAACTTTGGTACCCCGATCCTCGAAGAAGGCGCGCGCTTCCTTGCCCCGGTCGCGAGCGTCAGTCCATTCAATGACTACGCGAAAGCCGGTGTCAACGACTGGCAGACCTATGCCGGGCCAACGAAAGGCTTCGATGAGATGGTGTTTAACCTCAAACCGCTTGCGGATAACAACCACGAAACCCTCGCGGCCGTGGTGAATAAAGCCGGTGATAAAGGGGCGTCCATTCAGTTTGATACCCGCCAGTTGCCGGTGCTGACCTTATGGAAAAACACCGACACCCTGAAGCAAGGTTATGTGACCGGTATTGAGCCGGGTACCAGCTACGCCTACCCGGTCACCATTGAGCGCGAACAAAAACGCGTTAAGCAATTGCAACCGGGAGCCAGCACACAGTTTGATCTGACCTATACCCTGCTCCATAACCCGCAACAGGTGAAAGACGTGGAGAACCGAATTGCATCGATTCAGGGAGAGACAAAGGTCGACATTAATAGCACCCCTATCGCAAAAGAATGAGTAAAAAAAAAGCCTCTTTACAGAGGCTTTTTACCGTTATTCGTCACCCTTCTTCTGATTCAAACCATACTCTCGCAACTTATTGGCAATCGCGGTGTGTGAAACGCCAAGGCGTTTTGCCAGCTTACGGGTGCTTGGATAGCTACGATACAGTTGCGTCAGCACGGAGCGCTCAAAACGGCTGGTAATGTCATCCAGCGAACCTTCCATCGCCTCTTCACCTACTGACACCGTCCCGGCATCGTAATCCGGTAACAGAATATCCTGCGGACGCAGTTCATAACCTTCCAGCTGCGTCAGCGCGCGGTAAACGGCGTTCTTGAGCTGGCGAATGTTGCCCGGCCAGCCGTAGCGCATGAGCACCGTGCCGAGATCGGCTGAAAGCTTCGGACGCGGTACCCCCTGCTCGTCGGCAAAGCGCGCCACAAAGAGTTCGGTCAGCGGCATGATATCCTGCGGGCAATCGCGCAGCGGTGGGATATTCAGGGTCAGGACATTCAGGCGGTAGTAGAGATCCTCGCGGAATACCCCTTTTTGCACCAGTTCGACCAGGTTTTTCTGCGTCGCACAAATCACACGCACATCCACATGAACTTCGTGATCCTCGCCTACGCGGCGGAACGTGCCATCATTGAGGAAGCGCAGCAGCTTGGCCTGCATGCGTGGCGACATTTCACCAATCTCGTCCAGCAGCACGGAACCGCCGTTAGCCTGCTCGAAGAACCCTTTTTTACCTTCCGGCGCGTGACCAAATAATTCGCTTTCGACGGCATCTTCCGGAATCGAGGCGCAGTTCAGGGCCAGATACGGTTTTGCCGCTCGCGGGCTGGCCAGATGCACAGCATGCGCCAGCAGGTCCTTCCCGGTACCGGTATCGCCGGTAATCAGCAGTGGCGCGGTCAGACTCGCGAGTTTGCGCGCCTGGTCCACCACATGCCGCATTTTCGGGCTGACGGCAATAATCTGGCTGAATGCCCCCACATCCTGACTGGAGATATTTTGCAGCTGACGGCCCATGCGCACGGTAGAACGCAGCATGATCACGGCGCCGGTCAGAACGCGCGTGTCGGCCTCGCCTTTCAGATAGACCGGCGTTATCTCCATTAAGAAATTCTGTCCGTGGATAACCACATGCTCGCTGTGGGTGTTCTGCGGATTGCTGTCCAGCCAGCGCTGGAAGTTAAAGCCGGGAATCAACTGTGCTGCGTTGTGGTTGCTGAGTTTTTCCTGACTCTGCGCGAACAGCTGGCAGCTGGCATGGTTAACACGCTCAACCTTACTTTTTAAATCCAGGGAGAGGAAAGGCTCTGGCATGGCTTCAAGCAATGCGCTCAATGCCAGATGCTCACGCTCCGACGGCATCCAGGGGATGGTGCGTACATCCGTAACGCCAGCGATACGGCGTATTTCTGCCATCAGGCTACTGAACGTATTAAATTCAATTTCGGCAAAATTGAGGTAAATTCGCCCGACAGGATCGATCTCAATGCCACGTAAATCAATGCTACGTAAAACAAGAAGATCGAGTAATTCGCGGGTCAGACCGAGACGGTCTTCACAGAAGACTTCAAGACGCATGGGAAATTCACCGTTTTAAGCCAATAACATTAAAATGATATGTCAGAACACGGTGATCGGGAAGATGGCTGTCAACAAATATTGACAGCCAGCACGATTAATGACCAAACCGGCTACTGAACCGGTTTTTTATTGAGCGTCTCTTTGAGCTGACCGATTAACTCACGTCGGAAATCCCCCAATCGCGGCTTATCGCCATCAATCCATGGCAGTGGACGGCACACTTCCATCGCTTTGATGCCCAGACGGGCGGTCAACAAACCGGCACCAATACCCTGCGCGGCACGGGCAGAGAGACGCGCCGCCAGATCCTGCGACATCCAGTCCATCCCCACTTCCCGCACGAGCTCACTTGCTCCGGCAAAGGCGATGTTGAGCAATACCAGACGGAACAAGCGAAGGCGGCTGTAGTACCCCAACTCAATGCCGTATAAAGCAGCAATCCGGTTAATCAGACGCAGGTTACGCCAGGCGATAAACGCCATATCCACCAGCGCCAGCGGGCTGACAGCAATCATCAGGGTTGATTCCGCAGCAGAGCGGCTGATTTCGCGCCGCGCCTGGGCATCCAGCACCGGCTGCACCATGTGGGAATACAACGTCACCACTTCACGATCGTTCTGGGTTTCATGGATAGCGGCATACCAGCGCTGAAGCGCCGGGTGTGACTGGTCAATACCCGCCTGACTGGCCAGCTTTTCACAAAACGCGCGGCCTTTGCCGGTTCCGTGACTGTGGAGCAAATCCCGCGCTTCATCACGCTCATGGGCGCGCTGTCGCAGGCGCCACAGGCGACGCCACTCGGTCGCAACAGACCCGACACCCGCCCCCACAATCAGAGCACCGGCAGCGCAGCCGCCCAACGCGACCCAGTCCTGGGTTTGCCAGGCGTTGGCCGCCCACTGGACGCCTTGCCCAACCACGCTGACGCCAAACAATGCCAGCCCGGCAGTCACCATCTTTCGCCACAGGCTGCGTTTTGGGCGTAGCGCGGCTTCCACGACCGCTTCAGCCGGCCCCTCTTCAACAAGCAGCTCTTCGGTCAGCGCCGGGGCAAAATTATCTGCCTGCGGGCCATTAAACGTCTGCGCGGTTTTAAACGCCTCCGGGTGCTCTTGCTCAAGCGTTCCGGTAAAATCAATGCGCGGTTTTAACGGTTCCGTCATCGCAATTTATCTCCAATCAAAAACTCCAGCGCCGCATCCAGACGGATATGCGGTAACGGCTGATCGACCGTCATGGCCTGCGGGCGGAAGGCTTCAAACTGGAAGCCCTGGTTCTGCCAGAAGGCCGGCCCCGGAAGGCGGGCGGGCACTTCGCCCGGATAGACAGTAAGCGGTTCGCCGTCGCTGAGACGATTCCCGCGCAATGCCGGTATTTTCTCGCCATTAAGGTCAATCAACCCACTCTGTGTCGCCTGTACGGAAGCCAGTCCAAGGCAATCCATGCTGATCCCTTCGAACGCGGCATTCTGCCAGGCGTCCTGCACCAGTTGCTGCAGCAGCGACACCATATTGGCATGCTGATCGACCGTCACGTGATCGGCTTTTGTGGCCGCAAACAGCAGCTTGTCGATAACGGGTGAGAAGAGACGGCGAAACAGCGTGCGCTGCCCGTAGTGAAAACTTTGCATTAACTGTGTCAGCGCCAGGCGCATATCGTTGAAGGCCTGCGGCCCGCTGTTCAGCGGTTGCAGGCAATCCACCAGCACAATCTGACGGTCAAAACGCAAAAAGTGGTTTTTATAAAAACCTTTCACCACCTTTTCACAGTAGTAATTGTAACGCTCGCGCAGCATTCCGGCGTTAGTGTGTTTGTCCGCCTGGGCCAGTTTTGACTCCCCGATGCCATCCACGTCCGGCCACGGGAAAAACTGCAGCGCAGGTGCGCCCGCCAAATCTCCCGGCAGAACAAAACGGCCCGGCTGGATGAAATGCAGCCCTTCCTGCTTACACTGATGCAGGTACTCCGTCCAGGCCTCGGCAATTGCCGCCAGCCGGTTTTCATCGGCAGGGGCCAGCGGATCCAGGCCTTCGCACAGTTTTCGCCATTTCGTCGACCACTCGGCGCGGTTGCCCTGCAACAGCCCCGTCATCTGCCGTGACCAGCTGAGATAATCCTGTGCCAGCATAGGTAAATCGAGCAACCACTCACCGGGGTAATCCACAATTTCCAGATACAGGGTGGAGGTATCTTTGAAGTGGCGCATCAGGGATTCATTAGAGCGAAAACGCAGCGCAAGGCGAATTTCACTCACCCCGCGCGTCGGCGTCGGCCAGGTGGGCGGTTCACCATAAAGCTGAGCCAGCCCTTCATCATAGGTAAAGCGGGGAATGCCAAAATCGCGCTGAGGCACACGTTTAACCCCCAGCAGGCGCTCTTCCCGCACGGCGCTCAGCAGCGGCAGCCGCGCCCCACTGTGCAGGTTAAGCAGCTGGTTCACCATCGCGGTGATAAACGCCGTCTTGCCGCTGCGGCTCAGCCCCGTCACCGCCAGACGCAGATGACGGTCAACGCCACGGTTCACCAGTGAATTGAGTTCGTTCTTAAGTCGCTTCATCGCCGTCCTTCATTGCCCGGAAGCCTCAAATACATTGCTTCAGAATACAATAAATGGGGGCAGATCGTTGATTATCAATTCTTATTTATTGCTATTGCCGTTTTCTCTCCAGTAAGATGAACGACATTGCTGTTAGTCAGGAGTGAGTAAGGTGTATGTCACCCACCATCTATGATATCGCACGGGTTGCCGGCGTTTCGAAATCAACCGTCTCCCGCGTTCTGAATAAACAAACGAATATTTCTCCTGAAGCGCGTGAAAAAGTGTTGAAGGCGATTGACGAATTAAATTATCAACCCAATAAACTCGCCCGCGCCCTGACCTCTTCTGGCTTCGACGCCATTATGGTTATTTCGACACGCTCGACGAAAACCACCGCCGGCAACCCGTTTTTCTCTGATGTTCTGCATGCCATTACAGCCAAAGCTGAAGAGGAAGGTTTTGACGTTATTTTGCAAACCTCGAAAAGCAGTGAAGACGATCTGCTGAAATGCGAAAGTAAAATAAAACAAAAAATGATTAAAGGGATCATCATGCTGAGCTCACCGGCAAATGAATCCTTTTTCACAACGCTGGATGCTTATGGCGTACCGGTGGTCGTCATCGGGAAAGTCGAAGGTGATTTTCAGAATATTTACTCGGTCGACACGGATAATTTTCACGACAGCGCCACGCTAACAGAAACCTTTATTAAAAATGGCCGACGTAACATTGCCTGTCTGCATGCGCCGCTCAATTATCATGTTTCGATTGATCGTCTTGCCGGTTATAAATCCAGCCTGGAAAAACACGGCATCACCATTAACCCGGCGTGGATCATCGACGGCGGATATACCCATGAAAGCGCGCTTGCCGCGGCCACAGAATTGCTCTCCTCGGCCACGCCACCTGATGCGGTATTTGCCACCGACAGCATGAAGTTACTCAGCCTTTATCGCGCGGCGGATACTCTGGATCTGAGGATCCCCGAGCAGGTTGTGATTGCAGGATACAGTGACCCGATGCTCTCTCTCATTTTAACGCCAGCACCCGGGGGCTTTGATATCCCAACCCGCAAGCTGGGTGAAGAGAGCTGCAATCTTCTTTTCAGGCGTATCGCCGGTCAGCCTGCGCCACAAAAAGTGCTTGTCGATACCCGCTTTACGTTAGCGCCCTCTCTTCGCTAAAACCAGGGGCTGAAAGCCCCTGGCATCCGGTCTGTCAGAACGCGTAATTAACGCCAACACCCGCGTAGTGGAAACGGTCGCTGTCGCCTTCGTCATGGTTTTCCCATTCGTAGGCGTATTCCAGCGTCATGGATAATCCATTGTTGAAGTCATACGCGTACAATAAACCCAGTCGGTTGAAATCGTGTCCTTCACGATCGGGATCGTCCTGCCAGTCCCAGTTCGACCAGCGATCCAGCCCCAGACGGGTATATGGCGTGAGCGTCGTCTGGCCTAATGAAACAGGCAGATACGCGCGAATTTCCTGCGTTGAAAATTCGCCGTTATTACGTGAACTGTCCATATTGAAACCGCGCTCAAGATAATAGTTCACTTTAGCAGAGAAGGTTTCATTAATGGTCCAGGTAAAACCCGTTTCCGTTTCTACACGGCTGTCGGCATAACCGGTTTTTTCCAGGTCATTTGCAAACTGATACATGGCAAACCAGCCACCAAAACGCCAGTCGTCGGACAATTTAATATCCCAGTCCGGCTGAATTTTGTAACGCTGCATATTTGCGCTACCGTCTTTGGCACCGTGTTCATCTTTAAAGTGATAACCGTAATTACGGAAACCGCCGGTCAACCCGAGTGTAAAATCATCGGTGCCAATAAAGCGATAGCGTAATTCAAATTCCGGACGGTCAAAATAGGTCCCACGGGTCATGCTGCTGTAATCAACCGGTCCTTCCTGATACATTGCCAGCGAAAGAGTCCAGGCATCCCACGTGGCATTAAACCATACAGAGGGTTCATATAATCCATCTTTATCGTCGCCCTGACCTTCGACGTTTTCAATTTCATACATGGCACCGATATTAAATTCCCAGTGTTTTGCTGATTCCGTTGCATGCGCGCAGCTAACCCCTGCGCACAGAACGAGCGCAGCACTTCTTAGTAGAGTACTCATTTAAATGTTCCCTTTATAATTAACTCAAAAAAAACCGGAAATTTGCATTTCCGGCGAACGCCTTTCTTATCTAATAGCCACTTCAGTATCAGCGTCGAAGAAATGACATTTATTCATATCGAACTGGATGCCGATATTATCCCCCGCCGCATAATCATTTACCGCTCCTGCACGAACAACCAGCTCATGCCCGCCCACGGTGGCATAGAGCATGAACTCAGCCCCGGTTAGTTCGGCCACGCTGACTTTTGCCGCAATATCATCCCCACGGCTTTGCAGCGTCAGAATATCTTCCGGCCGGATCCCAAAGACCACGGCTTTACGCTGATATCCGGCGGCATTCACCGCCGCCAGCGTGTCTTCAGGTATCTCCAGACGCAGCGTTTCCGTCACGAAATAGCGATCGTCTATCGCGCCCCGAATAAAATTCATTGCCGGTGATCCGATGAAGCCCGCCACAAACATATTCGCCGGTTCGTTGTAGACCTGCTTAGGTGCCCCCACCTGCTGAATAACGCCATCCTTGAGGATCACAATGCGGGTCGCCATCGTCATCGCTTCCGTCTGATCGTGGGTCACGTAAATCATTGTGGTGTTGAGCTTCTGGTGCAGCTTGCTGATTTCAGCGCGCATTTGCACACGCAGCTTGGCGTCGAGGTTAGAAAGCGGTTCATCCATTAGAAATACGCCAGCTTCGCGCACAATCGCCCGTCCTAACGCCACGCGCTGACGTTGGCCACCCGACAATGCGCCAGGTTTACGCGTGAGGTAATCACGCAACCCCAGGATTTGTGCCGCCCAGTTCACGCGCTCTTCAATGACCGCGGGGGCAATTTTTTGCATCTTCAGGCCAAACGCCATGTTGTCGTAAACCGTCATATGCGGATAAAGCGCATAGTTCTGGAAAACCATCGCAATGTCGCGGGACTTGGCGGGCACATCGTTCATGCAGACACCGTCAATCACCAGCTCACCGGCGGAGATCTCCTCCAGCCCGGCAATCATGCGAAGCGTCGTCGATTTACCGCACCCCGAGGGACCCACAAAGACGATAAACTCCTTGTCCTCAATTTCGAGGTTAAAATCCTTAACCACATGGACCTGGTTATCGTAGATTTTCTGAATATGTTTCAGAGACAGTTGAGCCATTTTTAATTCCTTATCATTACCGTTCGGGATGCCCAGAAATCCGTCAGGCATTTCCAGGTCAGTTCCTGCGTTGAATGAAGTTGTAATCCCGCATGGTTCAGGCCAGGCCCAATCCCGACCGAGAGCATTCCCGCCGCGTTGATTGCCTCAATACCGGCTGCAGCATCTTCTATTCCGATAGCCTGCTCGGGGCGCACGTTCAGCCCGGCGCAGGCCGCAAGAAAGATCTCCGGGTCCGGTTTTGAGCGGGCAATGCGCGAGGCATCGGCGCAGAAATCAAAGGCCCTCTCAATGCCCAGCGCCTGCAAAATACCGGGGGCGTTAAGGGACACTGAGGCCAGCCCGATTTTGACGTTCGCCGCACGAATTTCCGCCAGCACCTCGCGGATACCCGGAAGCAGAGAATCCTGCGTCAACGACGCCAGAGACCCGACGTAGCGCGCGTTCTTTTTATCCGCGAGCGCCTGCCGCTGCTGGTCGTTAAACTCCCCCTCTTTTCCGCCATGGCGCAAGATCCGCTGCAGTGATTCCATACGGCTTATGCCTTTCAGCTCGTCGTTGAACGCCACGTCGAGCGAGATGCCAATTTCCTGCGCCACGGCACGCCAGGCCAGAAAATGCAGATGCGCGGTATCGGTGATCACACCATCAAGATCGAAGACAACGGCCTCAGGCTTCATGATGTGCTCCTGTGGTAGCGGTCCCACCAAGAGATGTAAAAAAATCCCTGAAAGAGCAGACCTGCCGATCCGTTATGCACAGGGTTTTACCCCACAGCGTTAAGGTCACCGGTGCAGTGGTTTCAATCGTTAAAACATCATTTTCAAACGTGAAGTGCATGCGCGCGTTTCTCCATCGCAGCGGGAAAGCCAGTTTTCGCCAGTGGGCAGGCAGCTTCGGGGCAAGATGCAATTCCCCCTGGACGATCTGCATGCCGGCAAATCCCTGAATAACGCCGGACCAGATAGCCCCGGTGGCGGCAGCATGAATCCCGTCATCGCAGCTGTGCGGATCGTCGCCCAGATCGATGGCGATACCCTCGCGCCAGAAGGCGTAGGCCCTTTCCGTATCGCCACACCGGGCAGCAACAATTCCGTGAATCGCTTTGCTCAGCGAAGAGTCGTGTATGGTACGCGGCTCGTAGTACGCCAGGTTGGCAGCACACTGCTGTGGGGTAAACCGTTCCGGCAGCAGGTAGTTGAGCATCACCACGTCGGCCTGTTTAAGGATCTGCATCTCGTTCACTTCCGCGCGGGAGTAATCGAGCAGAATGGTCTGTTTACCCGCTTTCGCCTTATAGCGGCTCAGATCGATAGCCGGTTTCGCCATGAAGGTATCATCCTGAGGAAGGACCCCTTCTGCGTTGGCTTGCGGTAACCACAAACGGGACATAAACCGGCTGGCATTCTCCATGAAGCCATCATCTTCACGATTGAACATCGCCATAAACTGGCGCGCACAGGCGACATTGTGCCAGGCCAGATAGTTGGTGTAGGCATTGTTATTGACGTGCTCCGTGTACTCATCCGGCCCGATCACATCGTGGATTTCCAGGCGACCATTGACTTCCGTCGCCCGCCCCATCCAGAACGTTGCCGTCTCTATCAGTAGCGTCAGCCCTTCGTTACGCATAAAAGCGTCATCATGTGTCGCCTGCCAGTAGGCCACGACAGCCCAGGCAATGTCCGCCACAATGTGATGTTCTGCCAGCGCAGAGGCCACTTTCTGGCGCGTGCCCGTGCGGATGTTGATTGCCGCATATTCCGGCGTTTCCTCCTGACCGCTCGCGGCACTCTCCCAGGGGAAAAGTGCGCCAGGCCAGCCGTTGCGACGCGCTTTTTCACGAGCCCCGGCCAGGTTGAGCCAGCGATAACGCAGCAGACTGCGGGCGACCTGCGGACGCGTAAAGAGATGGAAAGGCAGCAGGAAAATTTCGGTATCCCAGAAGACGTGGCCTTTATACCCTTCGCCGGTCAATCCTTTCGCGGCGATACTGCAGCGCTCATTGTCGGCAGGCGTCATGGCGGTCAGATGCCAGACGGTATAATCCAGCGCGAGCTGATCCTGCGGTTCCGCAGACGTTACCGCCACCCGCGCATCTCGCCAGACGTCTTCCCAGGCGCAGGCAGAGCTCTCCAGCAACGATGCGTAGCCTCGCGCTGCGCACACCTTGAGTTCGGCCAGTGCGTTACGCGCAAACGACGACTGCGAAAGGGCTTTGTCACTGCGGTGGGCGACCCAGACGATCTTTTCAAGCGTGACAGTGTCACCCTGCGAAACGTTCAGGTCGTAATGCGCACTGATGCGACGATTTTTAGCGGTAAAGCAGCTTTCGCTACCCGCTGAAAGCCGGCAGAACGCGGATATAACGACGTCAGAGACCCGGTCCTGCGTTTCATACACGCCCTGCATACAGTTCTGGTCGAATACCCGGACTGAAATCTCATCCAGATGCTGCCTGCCGCTGTTGGTTTGCGTCGCATCAATTCCGGTTTTCAACACCACCTGCGAGGGCCCATCAAGGGGAGTGATGGCGAGTTGCATTGCCACTAACGGCAGCTGAGCGAGAGAAACGAAACGACGGCTCTCCAGGCGATAGCGTTTCCCGTCGGGCGAGCGCCAGAGCACGCTGCGACGCAGTTCACCATTGGCAAACGCCAGCTCGCGCTGCCACTCAAGAAGCGCCCCGGAAAGCAGGGTAAAATTCACACCATCCAGTTCAACCTCAATACCGGTAATATCCGGCAGATTGATTAACTCCGTGGTCTCATTGCGACCTGCGCGATGGTAAAGCCCGGCGAGATACATGCCTCTGGTTTGCTGGGTGTAATCCTCTTCGTGTGCCGCGCGAATGCCCATGTAGCCATTGCCGCAAGCCATGATGGAGGCGTATTTATTCAGACTGTGGGGAGAGAAGCCCGGTTCGGTTAAAACAGACACATTCAGCATAACGTCACGCTTTCCCCTGTATCCGCCGATTCATAAAGCGCGGCAACAAGTTGCTGGATAACCAGCCCCTGTTCCGCATCTGCGATCATAACCGGCTCTCCCAGCACATGGCGTACAAACGCCTCCATGCTGCGCAGGTGACGCTGGTCGTCTGCCTCATCACGCTGCATGAGGGTCTGTAAAACGCCCGCCTCATCGTGGTAAATGTGAGCCGGGAAGAGCGTGGCCCCCGCCTTTTCGCCACAGAATGAAACATTCATGATCGACTGCTCGCGGATATTCAGCGCAAACGAGGTATCCAGGCGCAGAACGCCGCCATTGCAGAATTCAATTGTGCCAAACAAAGCATCTTCAACGGTAAACCGGGCGGGATCCCACTCGCCAAACTGTCCACTGTTTTTACGGTTCCCCAGCTTCTGGAAGCTGTGGGCGGTCACCCTTTTTACCGCCGGGAAACCCAGCACATACATCGCGGCATCCAGCATATGAATACCGATATCGATAAGCGGTCCGCCACCCTGTAGCGATTTGTTCGTAAAGACGCCCCAGCCCGGCACGCCGCAACGACGCAGCGCCTGCGCCGACGTAAAGTAGATCTCACCTAACGCCCCGTTTGTGACAGCGTCACGTAGCAGCTGCGTGTCGAGCGCAAACCGATGGTGAAAATCATACGCCAGCACTTTTCCCGCTTTACGGGCCGCCCTGCGCATCTGGTCAGCCTGTTGCGGCGTCATGGCAGGCGGTTTTTCGCACATCACATGACATCCGGCCTCCAGTGCCGCCATGACATGTTCAAAATGGAACCGGTTTGGGGAGCAGACGCTGACCACATCAGGTTTTGCCGCCTGCAGCATTTCAGATGCATTCTGCCAGACCGAAGGAATTGCATGACGTTCCGCAAACGCCTGTGCCTGTTCAAGGCCGCTGTCCATGACAGCGACCATTTGAACATCACTGCGTGTGGCGTAATACGAGGCATGCACTTTGTCCGCGACCTGCCCGGCGCCAATAATGGCGACGCGCAGAAGCGAAGGTGTTGAAGCACTCATCACGCTCGTCATCCTTAGCATTCACGCAGATACGTGAGTGAATCCTGGTAAGCCTGGGCCGGATCGTCGGCGCGGACACGGCACTCATACACCACGTAGCCCTGATAGTTGTCCGCACGAAGCTGCCCGAACAACGTGGCAAAATCCAGCGTCCCGCTGCCAGGCTGATAGCGATGGTTATCGGCGATATGCACATGACCCAGCAGATCCCGGTTGCGATGCAGCGCCTCTGTTAGCGAATCTTCTTCGATATTCATGTGGTAAAAGTCGCCGATGATCTGCACATGTCTGAGCGCGTTTTCTTCGATATAGCGACGCGCATCCGCGAGCGTGTTGATCATGTGATCCTGGTAGCGGTTGAGCGGCTCAAGGTAAACGGTGGTCCCGGTACGCGCCGCCACTTCATCCAGCCAACGCAGCGAAGCACTCACCGCTTCGCGGTCACCCGCCAGGCTGCGTGGAGAGGTCATCGGCGGCAAACGGAAGGTAAACATTCCCCAGGCGGCGGGCACAATAATCCCCTTTCCACCCACTTCAGCCAGCGCTTCCAGGATGCGTTCGATCTGTTTTAATCCGTTCAGACGACGTTCTTCAATGAAGTCACCAATCCAGCCGTCATATCCCCCACAGGCGGTGGTCACCGGCAGGCCCGTGGCGGTGATTGCGGCTTTCACTTCATCGAGATTATCCACCAGCAGTTTGCCGTCAATTTCAAAGCCATCAAAACCCATCGCTTTGATGTACTGGAATTTCTCCAGAATAGAAATCGGGAAAAAGGCCTGGTTTTGCGTTGCGATTTTCATTGATGCTCTCCTTAGCTTAAAAAGTGACGCCCATCTTGATGCTCAGTTCCGGATGCTGATCGACATACTTCATGTAGCTCTCAGCGCTGGTGGTAAAGGTGACAACCGGGTCAATCAGATCTTCGCAGTTCAGATAACCGTTCATCAGCAGTTCCCAGCAGGTCTCTTCAATACGCTTGCGGCTCCAGCGCGGGTAATCCGGGTTGGGTTCGCTGCAGGCGCGCGAGAAAACGATTTTCGCGTTATTGAAGTGGGCTTCACGCCCCAGATTGAACCCTTCTGCGAACGGTTTCGCGAAAGCCACGTAGGAGATCGTTCCACCGTAGGCGAGCCCGCGCAGCGCAGACTGCAATGCATCGGCAAAACCGCTGGTTTCGATAATCACGTCAGCGCCCTGCTTTCCGGTCAGTTTTTTAATCTCCAGACCGATATCGGTGCCAAACGGATTGAGGCAGTAATCGGCCCCGTGACGGCGGGCAATTTCGCAGCGATGTTCGATAGGATCGACACCGATGACGATGGATGCACCGGCTTTTTTCGCCAGCTGAATCGCAATCTGCCCAATGGCACCCAGTCCGACCACAACGACAAAATCCCCTACCCGCACGTTAGCATCACGCACGCCGCTCATGGCGAACTGCGCAGGGTCGTAACAGACGGCATTTTTCCAGGAAGACCCTTGCGGCATTTTGCGCAGCTTGTAGTTATTAACGGCATTCACGATGACCGTCTCCTGCAGCGGCCCATAGCAACAGACACGGTCGCCCGTCTGGTACTCCGTCACGTCATCGCCGCATTCGATAATGTCGCCAACAATCATGTTGCCCAGCTGGAACTTACCAAACTCAATGCCCCGCGCCGCGCCCTCTTCACGCGGGGTAAACATTTGCCACTCCGCGTTAAACTCCTCATCAATGAAGGGACTTGCCGCACGGAAATCTACCACTTCGGTGCCGTGTTTTGGCGCGCCGAAGCGCGCACGAATTTTCACTTCATGGACGGCAACAGGACGATCTTCATATTCCACCAGCGCCGCTACACGAGGCGCTGTCGCAACTAACTTTTTCATGACTGACTCCTAGTTAAAACTGGCCGCCTCAGCCTTTAACGCCACCGGCGGTCAAACCACTTTTGATAAAACGTTCAGACAGTGCGTACATGATGACCACCGGAAGCGCTGTCACCAGCGATGCCGCCATCATGCGACCCCAGATATAATCTGGCGTGCTAAAGAGGGTGTTCAGCCCAACCGGCAAGGTGAAATTGCTGGCGCTGGACAGGAAAATGGATGCAAACAGGTAGTCGTTCCATGCCACCATGAAGCAGTAGACGAACACCGACACGAGGCCGGAAATCGCCAGCGGAACGGTAATGCGGAAGATAATTTGCAGGCGGTTAAGCCCGTCCATCATCGCGGCTTCTTCTATTTCATCCGGAATGGTGTCGAAATAGCTGCGCAGCATAAAGACGGCTGTCGGCAGCGTCTGGGTCACCATGGTGATAATCAGCGCCAGCTCCGTGTCATAGATCCCCAGCGCGGTGATGATTTTGAACAGCGGCACCACCAGCAAAATCCCCGAGAACATATAGACGGTGTAAAAACTCGCATTGATCGTCGTGCGTCCTTTAAAACGCAGTTTGGATAACGCGTAAGCCCCCAGCGTGCCGAGAAAAACGGCAATTACCGACGAGGTCAGCGAGACCACCATGCTGTTTCTGAAGTAGTCCACAAACGGGAAGATCAGCGGATTAAAGATGTCGATGTAATGCTGCAGCGTCCACGCCTGCGGCAGGATGGTCGGATGGAGCGATATCGCCTCTTTCGCGCTCTTAAGCGAGGTCATTAACATCACAAAGAACGGGAACAGCGTGATGATCAGAAACACCGCCAGCCCCAGATAAAAACCGAGACGACCCAGTACGCGTTTATTTGTTGCCATTGAGGTTTACCCTTTTTCTGGTCAGCAGAATGACGGCGAAGATGATCACGAACAGCACCACGGAGATGGCAGCGGCTTTCCCGAGGTCATTGAAGGCAAATGCGGTCTTGTAGAGATAGACGCCCAAAATATCGATCTTGGTGGTCAGGAGATAAACATCAGCGAACATATAGAACATCCAGATGGTTCGCAGTGTAATCACCGTGGCCAGCACCGGCATAATGGCGGGCAGCGTGACGATACGAAAACGCTGCCAGGCATTTGCCCCATCCATTTCCGCGGCTTCGTACAGCGATTTATCGATGGTCTGCAATATCGCGAGGAACGAGATAAACGCGTAGGGGAAGTAACGCCAGATGGCGAACAGCACCACCAGCACAAAACTGCTGCCCGGGTTGTCGAACCACAGCGGCGCCTGGTCATACAGGTGCAACAGATCGACACCCAGATAGTTCACAATGCCGTAGCCGTTGTTGAACATGTATTTCCATGCAAACACCAGCGAGATGGATGGTGTGACGTAGGACAAAATCACCAGTGAACGTGCCGTTTTCCGCAGACGAAATTCCCGGTTAAAAAAGAGGGCAACGGCCAGCCCCAGCGCCGTGCTGCCCATCACCACCAGGGCGGTGTACCAGAACGTCATCCACAGGGAGTGCCAGAATGCGCCATCGCTGAGGATACGAACATAGTTATCCAGCCCGACAAACACGGCGCTAATGCGCGGGTTAAGCGGCAAACGTAAAAAGCTGATTTCAATATTGGAAATCATCGGCCAGGCCACCAGGCCCCCCAGCAAAATCAGGCTGGGGGCCAACAGCAGCATGGCGAAAGGCATATCTGAACGACCAGAAAACAACGTCTTCATAATTTCCTTCCGCAGAGCGCTCCTATCGTTGTGAAATCAGGTCAGTCAGTCGCTTTTGGCTGTTGCTTAACGTTGCAGTGAGATCTTGTTGACCTACTGTGACGTTATGCACCATGGAACTGATGATGCCGGACCCCGTTACATCACCCATGCGGGTAAAGTTTTTGTCGCCCACGGCGCCAAATACCTGCACATTCGGGAACTGGGCGATAAGCTCATAGGGAAGTTGACCAAATGCTTTAATGACCTCGTTGTCTTTCCAGGAGTCCGTGCCGACGACCAGTTTGTTCACCGGCAGCGCGGCACCCGGGGACATCATCACCCAGTCAGACGCGTTCTGTGCCTGCTCCATCCAGGTGACAAACTTCTGTGCAGCCTGGGTTTCATCTTCTGTTTGACCGGAGGTGATCGTCAGCGATGTGACCATGCCGTAGACCGCTGAAGACGTTTCAGTCGGAACGACAAAGCCCAGGTTGGCTGGGTTGCCGTCTTTATAGACCGCCGGCAGGATATAGGTGGAATACACCGCCATCGGCGCCGAACCATTCATAAAGGCATCTTTAATCTCCATGACATCGTTCGAGCCCGGCATGGTGGTCGCGGCCAGTGCTTTATAGAACGCCAGCGCGTTCACCATTTCCGGGGTATCGATGTTGATTTTCCCGTTGGCGTCAAAAACGTTCGCGCCACCGGAAAGCGCAAACTGAGAAAACGCCTGCTCGGTCATCACGCTTTCTGCCGTGGGTAGCGCTATGCCATAACGTTTTTTAGCCGGATCGCTGAGGCGTTGGCTGGCTTTCAGCAGCTGTTCCCAGTTATGCGGCTCCTCAATACCCGCCGCAGCAAGCACATCTTTGTGATACCAGACGCCAGACAGCCAGGCGCTGATTGGCACCCCCGTCCAGGCTGAGCCGTCTTCCGTGCGAACGACACGTAAAATTCCGTCATAGAAGGTGTTTTCGCCCACCGCTTTGATGGCGGCGTTGATCGCATCCCGGTCCAGCAGCTGCTCTTTATCCATGACTTTTGCGTAGTCATGGCTGACCTCAATGACCTCAGGCAGCGCACCGGTGCGGGCCAACGTAATCACTTTGGTGTTGTAGGCATCCTCTTCTACCGGTACCTGTTTCACCGTAATCGTCGGGTTCTCTTTCTCGAATTTTTCAATCAGTTTTGTAATTACCGCCTGACGCTCCTGTTCAACTGAGGAGTGCATAAACTCAATGGTGACAGCAGAGGGTTTGTCATCCTTACAGCCTGACAACAAGGCGCACGAAACCAGTGCTGATATCAGCACAATTTTGGGCATATTCATGTTTAAGGTCCTTTTTTAGTTTTCTTTAACCCACAACACATGCCATGGATTAAGGGTCAGAGTCGTACCAGTAATATCTTTCCCGGCGATCAATTCCCTGCCGGATGGAATATTCGACTCAAGCGTTTGAACGCGATCGCTGAAATTAAATAACGCGGTAACTTTTTCGCCGCTTTGCGCAATACGCATTATTTTTAATACATGCTCGCCTGCCGTACTAAAACAAGCCTGACTGTCAGGGTGGAATGCTTTTTCTGCACGCCTCAGGGCGATTAATTCACGCAATCTATAATAGACTTTCTGCCGCAGGCTATTTTCGTTCTCAAGTTCACTGTCGATTGCACCGGCGAGGTATTTTTTGCGGTTAATCGCACGGTTATATCCCAGGCGCTCCACGCCCTCATAATCATTACGCGAGCCAAGAATACTTTGGATATAGACGGCAGGCACACCGGGGAAACTCAGGAGTACAGCATGAGCCAGAATAAACCGGGCAATACGGTGATTGTCATCGCAGTCCCTTGTGCTTAACGCATCAAGATAAGTGACATTGATTTCATACGGGCTTCGCGTTCCATCCGGATTGTTTTTCCAGTTGACCAGCGCCCCCTCGGCCTGAAGTTTCTCTACCAGCGAGAGGATCTCAGACTCGGGTAAAATTCCGCGTAACGGATTGAGGCCAATCCCGTCATGCGAGGCCAAAAAGTTAAACCAGGTGGTTTTCGTGGAAGGAAGCGCCAACGACGACGCCCACTGACACAGCGCCCGGACATCCTGACGGTGTAGCGCATGCAGCACAAGCGGCGGCAAGGAGAACTGATACACCATCTGCGCTTCATTGTTGCCGTCACCAAAGTAGGCAACGTTGTCTTTATGCGGGACATTGGTCTCAGTGATTATCACCGTACCCGGCGCGACAGCCTCGGTAATGGCACGGAAAAGCTGGATAAGCTGATGGGTTTGTTCCAGATGGATACAGCTCGTTCCGGGTATCTTCCACATAAACCCAACGGCATCCAGACGAATGTAGCGCGCCCCTTCAGTCAGGTAGTGCAGCAGCACGTCTACCATCGCAATCAGAGCCTGAGGAGAGGCAAAATTGAGATCGACCTGGTCGCTGCTGAAGGTGGTCCACAGGTGGCGTACGCTGCCATCGTGAAGCGTAAACGGCGTGAGGAGGGGCAAAGCACGCGGTCGCGTGACGGCCGACAGATCCGTTTCAGGGTCAACAGAAATGAAGAAATCGTTATACCCCGGCATTTGCTTAAGGTAATTCGCGAACCATTGACTTTGCGCCGACATGTGATTGCAGACGAAATCAAACATCAAACTGGCTGATTGTTTTAATTCGGCGATGTCCTGCCACGTTCCTGTTTCCGGTGCAACTTCGTGGTAATCAATAACAGAAAAACCGTCGTCAGAAGACCACGGATAAAAAGGTAAAAGATGAACATGTGAAAAGGAGTGAGAGAGCCACTTATTATAAAACCGTGTGAAAACCGGCAGGGCTTTCTCCCCTTCTGCCGAAAACTGATCGGCATACGTAATCAGGACAACATCTTTTTCATCCCACCCCACCTTACGCTTATCTGTAATAACAGAAATCGCGTTATCAATCTTTTCCAGCAACACCGAAAAATGGGTATCGGAAAATGATTCCCCGTAAACAAGATTAATGATTTCTTTAATTTTAGCCTGCATTTTATTTTCCATGGTAGCGGTCCCACGGAACGCAATCTACTCTCATGAAAAATATCTGTCAACGGACCGGGACGCAGAAAAAGGCGATTGCAAAGCAGCTCAACGCAGTATTGTGAGCTGCCGCAAAGAAAGAAAGGGAAAGCGAAGAAGTATCGCTAGCCTGCCCCGAAAACGAGAAAGGCTAACGTACGCAGGAATTATTGGGGAAAGTAGCGGCGTGAAAGCCGTTTTGCCACTTTTTGCAGCAGAGGTTCGAGCGCCACAGCCAGCAACATTCTTACCGGCTTGCGGGCAACAGATTTTATCGCCCAACCCGCCACACCTGCCGGGCCGAAACGTAATGCCGTCAGCAGGACCAGTTTACCTGCGATTTTCAGGCCGGGTTTTACCTTCTGACCGGCCTGTTGCCAGTTTTGCTTCATGTATATTCTCTCTTAAAGCTGACGAAAACGGCTTCTCAGCGTGAAGGTGTCAGACGTGACATAGCGCTCCATCTCACGTAACCGCTTCTCCCCAGCGGCGAGTTGATCGTCAACCGCGTTGAGAAGATCGTTGCTGGTCGGTGCGCCTTCTGCGGCCAGTTCACCTTCCGGCATCGGGTCGAGTACAAACGACAGTACGATGTACGCCACCAGGGTGATAAACGCCAGACCGAAGAAGATCGACAGCACCGTTACCACGCGAACCAGTTTGACCGGGACATCAAGATAATGGGCCAGTCCGGCACAGACGCCGCGTACCATTCCCTGCTGCGGAATGCGCCACAATTTTTTGTTCAGGTTCAGTCCGGCCATTAACGGTCCCTCCAGTTTGGATGTTCTGCATCGAGGATATCTTCCAGCGCCTGAATGCGTTCGCGCATTTTATTCGCCTGTTCGGTCAGCTGTACGAGACGCTGTTGTTCACTCTGGGAAAGTTCACCACGTGAAGAACGGTTGCTGTAGTGCAGCCATAACCAAATCGGCAGAACAAACAGCACGAAAATGGTCAGGGGAATAGCCAGAAAAAGCGCGCTCATGTGTACTCCTTGTCTTACGATGCGTGGCGGCACACTCAGGTGCCGCACAAATTATTATTGGTTGTCTTGCTTCATTTTGGCTTTCAGCGCAGCAAGTTGCTCGCTGATTTCATCGTCCGCTTTCAGGTCAGCGAACTGCTGATCCAGTGACTTTTGTTTACCAATGCTGTGACTTTCCGCTTCCGCTTCCATATGGTCGATACGGCGTTCAAACGACTCAAAACGTGCCATTGCTTCATCCAGCTTACCGCTATCCAGCTGGCGACGTACATCGCGGGATGAGCTTGCCGCCTGGTGGCGCAATGCCAGCGCCTGCTGACGCGCACGCGTTTCGTTCAGTTTATTCTCAAGCTCACCAATCTCTTTCTTCATACGCGAAAGGGTATCATCGACCAGTGTGACTTCATGCTCGAGCGTCGCGACCATGTCTGCCAGCTTCTGTTTTTCAATCAGCGCGGCGCGGGCCAGGTCTTCTTTATCTTTACGCAGCGCAAGTTCTGCTTTTTCCTGCCATTCGTTAAGCTGAGCGGTCGCCTGCTCAATGCGGCGCGTTAACTGTTTTTTCTCAGCCAGCGCACGGGCGGAGGTAGAACGCACTTCAACCAGCGTATCTTCCATTTCCTGAATCATCAGGCGCACCAACTTCTGCGGATCTTCCGCTTTCTCAAGCAGTGAGTTGATATTGGCGTTCACGATGTCGGCGAAACGAGAAAAAATACCCATAATGTGATCCTCATAGTTCTGTTATCGGGCGATGCCCTGCTAAATAGCTAATACAAATACCGTGCCAAGTTTTTATCTTGTTGATTTTATTTGATGTGGTTGATTTCCAGGCATCGGCACACTATGCTCACCTGGTGAATATCACTAAGGAGTGGTTAATTTCATCATGGCTGGATACAAAGACAATTTACTCGGCGAAGCCAACAGTTTTCTGGAAGTCCTCGAACAGGTCTCCCGTCTCGCGCCGCTCAACAAGCCAGTGCTTATTATCGGTGAGCGCGGCACGGGTAAGGAACTGATTGCTAACCGTCTACATTATTTATCCGGACGCTGGGATGGCCCCTTCATTTCGCTTAACTGCGCGGCGTTGAATGAAAATCTGCTCGACACGGAGCTTTTCGGTCATGAAGCTGGTGCTTTTACCGGTGCCCAAAAACGCCATCCGGGTCGTTTTGAACGCGCCGACGGCGGCACGCTGTTTCTTGATGAACTGGCCACCGCGCCCATGCTGGTACAGGAAAAGCTGCTGCGCGTGATTGAGTATGGCGAGCTGGAGCGTGTCGGCGGTAGCCAGCCGTTGCAGGTCAACGTGCGTCTGGTGTGCGCGACCAATGCCAATCTCCCGCAAATGGTGGCAGAGGATAAATTCCGTGCCGACCTGCTCGATCGGCTGGCCTTTGACGTCGTTCAGCTCCCGCCGCTGCGCGAGCGAAGAAGCGACATCATGCTGCTGGCAGAGCAGTTTGCGATTCAGATGTGTCGCGAGCTCGGCCTGCCGCTTTTTCCGGGGTTCAGCGAGTATGCAAAGGAGACACTCCTCGCTTACCACTGGCCGGGAAATATCCGTGAGTTAAAAAACGTCGTGGAGCGTTCTGTCTATCGCCACGACAGCAGTGAGACCGAGCTGGATAACATTATTCTCGATCCTTTTCAGCGTAGCCTGCAGCCAGCTACCGCTCCGCCCGTGTCCGGGGCTGCCCCTGCACTTCCCCTGGATTTGCGGCAGTTCCAGCATGAACAGGAACAACAGCTGCTTGAGCAGAGCCTGAAGGTGGCGAAATATAACCAGAAACGGGCGGCTGAACTCCTGGGTCTGACCTACCATCAATTAAGGGCATTGCTCAAAAAGCATCAAATGCGCTGACAATATCAGCACTTACCCGCAGACATTTTTACGAAGCAGGCGTAAGTGCGATACACTTTGCAGATCGAACCTAAAAACCTTAAAAATTATGCGTCTGGTTTTATCGTCCTTCTTTGCACTTGGTCTGTTCAGCAGCCTGGCGTTTGCTGCGCCCGACCCCGCTACGCAACCTGATATTCGCGACAGCGGCTTCGTCTATTGCGTAAGCGGTCAGGTTGATACATTTAACCCGCAAAAAGCGGGCAGCGGCTTGATTGTGGATACCCTTGCCGCGCAACTCTATGACCGTCTGCTTGATGTGGATCCCTACACCTACCGTCTGGTGCCAGAGCTTGCCGAAAGCTGGGAAGTCCTGGATAACGGCGCGACCTACCGTTTCCACCTGCGCGATGATGTCGCATTTCAGCACACGCCATGGTTTACCCCAACGCGCAAACTGAACGCAGATGATGTGGTCTTTACGTTCCAGCGTATCTTTAACCGTAATCACCCGTGGCATAACGTTAACGGCAGCAACTTCCCCTACTTCGACAGCCTGCAGTTTGCCGATACCGTTAAAAGCGTTCGCAAGCTGGATAACCGCACGGTGGAGTTTTCGCTGAAGCGCCCGGATGCCTCTTTCCTCTGGCACCTGGCCACCCACTATGCGTCCGTTATGTCTGCTGAATATGCCGCGAACCTGAGCAAAATCGATCGTCAGGAGTTAATCGACCGTCAGCCAGTCGGCACCGGTCCGTTCCAGCTGGCCGAATATCGCTCCGGACAATATATCCGCCTGCAGCGCCATGCGCATTTCTGGCGCGGCACGCCGCTGATGCCACAGGTAGTGGTCGATCTTGGCTCTGGCGGGACGGGGCGTTTATCAAAACTGCTGACCGGGGAGTGCGACGTGCTGGCGTGGCCTGCTGCCAGCCAGCTCACCATTTTGCGCGACGATCCGCGTTTGCGCCTGACGTTACGCCCCGGCATGAACATCGCCTATCTGGCGTTTAATACCGATAAGCCGCCGCTGAACAACCCTGCCGTACGCCACGCGCTGGCGCTGGCCATTAACAACCAGCGTCTGATGCAGTCGATCTATTACGGTACGGCAGAAACCGCCGCCTCTATTTTGCCGCGAGCCTCGTGGGCCTATGACAGTGAAGCTAAAATTACGGAATACAACCCGGCAAAAGCGCGTGAACAGCTGAAAGCGCTGGGGGCAGAAAACCTGACGCTGCAACTCTGGGTACCGACCAGCTCTCAGGCCTGGAACCCAAGCCCGCTGAAGACCGCCGAGCTGTTGCAGGCAGATATGGCGCAGGTGGGGGTGAAAGTGATCATCGTGCCGGTTGAGGGTCGTTTCCAGGAGGCGCGCCTGATGGACATGAACCATGATTTAACCCTGACAGGCTGGGCGACCGACAGTAATGATCCGGACAGCTTCTTCCGTCCGTTGCTGAGCTGTGCGGCGATTAACTCCCAGACCAACTACGCCCACTGGTGCAACCGGGAATTTGACGGCGTGCTGCAAAAAGCGCTGGCGTCCCAACAGCTGGCGTCACGCATAGACGCCTATGATGAAGCGCAGAAGATCCTTGCCGAAGAGCTGCCCGTGCTGCCGCTGGCCTCGTCCCTGCGCCTGCAGGCCTATCGCTATGATATTAAAGGCCTGGTGTTGAGTCCGTTTGGCAACGCCTCCTTCGCTGGCGTGTCTCGCGAAAAAGAACAAGAGGTGAAAAAACCATGATCATTTTTACCTTGCGCCGCCTTCTGCTGTTGCTGGTGACGCTCTTTTTCCTGACCTTTGTTGGTTTCAGCCTGAGCTATTTCACCCCGCACGCCCCGCTTCAGGGGTCGTCGCTGTGGGATGCGTGGCTCTTCTGGTTTAACGGTCTGCTGCACTGGGATTTCGGTGTTTCAAGCATCAACGGACAGCTCATCTCTGAGCAGCTGAAAGAGGTTTTCCCGGCGACAATGGAGCTGTGCATTCTGGCGTTCGGTTTTGCCTTAATGGTTGGTATTCCGGTAGGAATGCTGGCAGGGATTTATCGCAACAAATGGCAGGATAAATTTATCAGCGCCCTCGCCCTGCTCGGCTTCTCGATCCCGATCTTCTGGCTGGCGCTGCTGCTGACGCTTTTCTTCTCCCTCAACCTGGGCTGGCTACCGGTTTCTGGCCGTTTTGACCTGTTGTATACGGTAAAAACGGTGACCGGGTTTGCTATCGTTGACGCCTGGCTGTCTGATTCAGCCTGGCGACATGAGATGATCGTCAGCGCCGTACGCCATATGGTCTTGCCGGTACTGACGCTGGCGGTGGCACCGACAACCGAAGTGATCCGCCTGATGCGCCTGAGTACCATCGAGGTGTTCGATCAGAACTATGTCAAAGCGGCCGCCACGCGCGGCTTATCGCGCCTGACTATCTTGCGCCGTAATGTGCTGCATAACGCCCTGCCGCCTGTTATCCCGCGACTGGGGCTCCAGTTTTCCACCATGCTCACCCTGGCGATGATTACCGAAATGGTCTTCAGCTGGCCGGGGCTGGGTCGATGGTTGATCAACGCTATCCGCCAGCAGGACTACGCCGCCATTTCGGCGGGCGTCATGGTGATTGGCTCTCTGGTGATTATTGTTAACGTGATTTCCGATATTTTGGGTGCTATGGCCAACCCGTTGAAGCATAAGGAATGGTATGCCCTACGATAACGTATACAGTGAAAAGCGCACGCCCGGAGCGCTGCGTACCGTGTGGCGTAAATTCTATGGTGACACCACGGCAATGATTGGCCTTTATGGCTTCGCCGGGCTGGTGTTGCTCTGCGTTTTTGGCTCCTGGTTTGCGCCCTATGGTATTGATCAGCAGTTCCTTGGCTATCAACTGCTGCCCCCATCCTGGTCGCGCTACGGTGAAGTCTCTTTCTTCCTCGGTACGGACGACCTCGGGCGTGACGTATTGAGCCGCCTGTTGAGTGGTGCGGCGCCGACGGTCGGCGGTGCATTTGTGGTGACGTTTGCTGCCACCATCTGCGGTCTGGCGCTCGGCATCTTTGCCGGGTCGACGCATGGCCTGCGCTCGGCGGCACTGAACCACATTCTCGACACCCTGCTCTCTATTCCGTCCCTGCTGCTGGCCATCATTGTGGTGGCGTTTGTCGGGCCACATCTGTCGCATGCCATGTTCGCGGTCTGGCTGGCGATCCTGCCCCGCATCGTGCGTTCGGTATACAGCATGGTGCATGACGAACTGGAAAAAGAGTATGTCGTCGCAGCTCGCCTGGACGGTGCAACAACCTTAAACATCCTTTGGTTTGCCGTACTGCCGAACATCGCTGCCGGGCTGGTCACGGAGATCACCCGCGCCCTGTCGATGGCGATTCTGGACATCGCGGCGCTCGGTTTTCTCGATCTCGGCGCGCAGCTGCCGTCGCCTGAATGGGGCGCGATGCTCGGTGACGCGCTTGAGCTTATCTACGTTGCGCCGTGGACGGTCATGTTACCGGGCGCAGCCATTATGGTGAGTGTGCTGCTTGTTAACCTGCTGGGCGATGGTATACGCCGTGCAATTAATGCGGGGGTGCAATAATGCCGCTTCTTGATATTCGCAACCTGACCATCGAGTTCAAAACCGGTGAAGGCTGGGTGAAAGCCGTCGATCGCATCAGTATCACCCTTGCTGAGGGTGAAATTCGCGGGCTGGTGGGTGAATCCGGTTCAGGGAAAAGCCTGATCGCCAAAGCCATCTGTGGCGTGGCGAAGGATAACTGGCGCGTCACCGCTGACCGTATGCGTTTTGATGATATCGACCTGCAACGCCTCTCTCCCCGCGAGCGTCGCAAGCTGGTCGGCCATAACGTATCAATGATTTTCCAGGAGCCGCAATCCTGTCTTGACCCTTCCGAGCGCGTGGGCAAACAGCTGATGCAGAACATTCCCGGATGGACCTATAAAGGCCGCTGGTGGCAACGGTTCGGCTGGCGTAAGCGTCGTGCAATTGAGCTGTTGCACCGCGTCGGGATCAAAGATCATAAAGATGCCATGCGCAGTTTTCCGTACGAACTGACCGACGGTGAGTGTCAGAAAGTGATGATTGCCATCGCGCTGGCCAATCAGCCGCGTCTGCTGATTGCGGATGAACCGACCAACGCGATGGAACCGACCACGCAGGCGCAGATTTTCCGCCTGCTGACGCGTCTGAACCAGAACAACAACACCACCATTTTGTTAATCAGTCACGACCTGCAAATGCTCAGCAAATGGGCTGATAAGATTGATGTGATGTACTGCGGGCAGACGGTCGAAACCGCCCCGAGTGAAGACCTCATCACCGCGCCGCATCATCCGTATACGCAGGCGCTGATCCGCGCCATTCCAGATTTTGGCAGCGCCATGCCGCACAAGAGTCGCCTGAATACCCTGCCCGGGGCTATCCCGCTGCTGGAGTCCTTGCCGATTGGCTGTCGTCTGGGGCCGCGGTGCCCGTATGCGCAGCGTAAATGTATTGAGACGCCACGCCTGACAGGGGCCAAAAATCATCTATATGCCTGTCATTTCCCGCTGAACATGGAGAGAGAGTGAAATGGTCGAAACCTTACTGGAAGTCCGTAACCTGAGTAAGACCTTTCGCTACCGTACCGGACTGTTCCATCGTCAGACCGTTGAAGCCGTGAAGCCGCTCAGCTTTACCCTGCGCGAAAAACAGACGCTGGCGATCATCGGTGAGAACGGTTCCGGTAAATCCACGCTGGCGAAGATGCTGGCAGGCATGGTTGAACCCTCCGGCGGCGAAGTGCTGATAGATGACCATCCGCTGGAATTCGGCGATTACTCTTTCCGCAGCCAGCGTATCCGCATGATCTTCCAGGATCCGTCGACATCGCTCAACCCGCGTCAGCGTATTTCGCAAATCCTCGATTTTCCGCTGCGTCTGAATACCGATCTCGAGCCAGAAGCGCGACGCAAACGCGTTTTTGAAACCCTGCGGATGGTTGGGCTGCTGCCCGATCACGAGAGCTATTACCCGCACATGCTCGCCCCCGGCCAGAAACAGCGTCTTGGGCTCGCGCGCGCGCTGATATTGCGCCCGAAAGTGATCATCGCCGACGAAGCGCTCGCCTCGCTGGATATGTCGATGCGGTCGCAGTTAATTAACCTGATGCTCGAATTACAGGAAAAACAGGGTATCTCGTATATCTACGTGACCCAACATCTGGGGATGATGAAACACATCAGCGACCAGGTGATGGTCATGCATCAGGGTGAGGTTGTTGAACGTGGCAGTACCGCAGATGTTATGGCCTCTCCGCTTCATGAACTGACTAAGCGATTGATTGCCGGCCATTTCGGTGAAGCATTAACCGCGGATGCGTGGAGAAAAGACCGCTAGCGCGTTGGTGCAAGGGGCGAATTAACAACGCTCACTACACGCGAAATCCTCGCGACGTTTTAGCGCCCCTTATCCGACAAAAATGCCCCCGGCACCCCCGTTCCTTTAAGGGTTAAATAGCAGCTCGCGCGCGTTAACCCTTTCCTTTCACTGATGGCGTAACCCGCTTGCAAGCAGGACAAACACCTCAATCGCATGTGGCAACGTCTTCTGCGGATCGTCACTGGCGGCTATCAACAGTGCAGCATTGAGCGCAGCGCCATTTAACAGCTGCGCAGCGACGTTTGCATCCATGTCTTTCAGGACCTTGCATTCAATCATTTTTTCTATGGTCTGACGGGTAGATTCCAGGCAGCTATTCTGGCTGGGCCAGTGGGCCGGGTCCCCCAGAACAGCCGGACCATCACGCAGTACAATACGCTGCACTTCCGGATCGAGCGCCATTTTGATGTAAGCGACGCCTTCCGCCAGTAGTCGCTCCCAGTCATTCTCGGCGCTGGCGGCAATTGCCTTCGCCTTTCGTGCCATTTCGCTGTCTATCTGGGCGACCACCGCAGCCAGCAAGCCTTTCTTGTCAGTGAAATTATGGTATAGCGCTCCACGTGTTAACCCCACGCTTGCGGTCAGTTCATCCATGGAGGCTCCGGCATAGCCTTTCTCGGCAAAAGCTTTGCGCCCTGCCTGAATCATTTTTTCGCGATTTTCCTGGGCCGTTTCGGCACGGCTTTTTGCAGCCATAAGACGTCCTTGGTTACGTTGTGTTTTTCCGTTTGACATACGTGGCGTATGTGGTTTAGATTTTGACATACGCCGCGTATGTTAATACGACCGCGTGATCTCAACAATACCCCCAATCGAAAAGGAAATGCCATGCACCCACGTGAACCTGTATTTCCCGCTAATCGTCATGCCCTCTATGAAGAACATGGCTATTCTGCTGCCATTCGCTCTGGCGATCTGTTATTTGTCTCAGGCCAGGTTGGAAGCCGCAGCGACGGCACACCTGAAACGGATTTCGGCGCTCAGGTACAACTGGCTTTTGATAATCTCCAGGCTACGCTTTCTGCCGCGGGATGTACGTTTGATGATGTGATCGACGTGACGACGTTTCATACCGATCCTGAAAATCAGTTTTCAACCATCATGGAAGCCAAAAAATTAGCGTTCCCCCGCCCCCCTTATCCAAACTGGACGGCCGTGGGGGTAAACTGGCTTGCGGGCTTTGATTTTGAAATTAAGGTCATTGGCAGAATCCCACCGCAATAACGCGAGTATTCGGCATAAGCCCCACCGGCAATTTATTAATTACGTCATGACGCCACATGCTGTAGATATCGAATGAAAGAAAGTATTAGTAAATATATTCTCACCTGGGTAGAGGAAAATAATTTTTCTATTTTACATATTGATCAATTGGTTAAAGATACCGGGTATAGCAGAAGAACCATGGAAACATGGTTTAAAGAGAAATATCACCTCTCTTTAGGTGAGTACATCCTAAGGAGAAGGCTGAGCCTTGCAGCCATCATGCTCAGAATGACGTCGCTTCCCGTTACGGACATTGCTTATTTATTTCACTACCAAAGCAGCCAGGGGTTTTCAAGAGCCTTTAAAAAGATGTCGGGACTCACCCCTTCTGAATACAGAAATGCAAAAGAGTGGGATTTTGATATCCTTCAGCCCTCATTTTTATTAGACGATCTTAAAACACCCGAAATAACACTCTGTGAACTCAATGAGATTTTTCCGTATACCCATGAGATTATAGAGCACGATCATCTTTTTGATACTGCGGTGCACGATGTCACTAAAAAAATCAAAAAACTCCTGCTTGAGAATCGCGATCGGATCCAACAGCTTGCCATAGTGCCGCGCCGACCAGAACGTCTGGGTAAAAGCCGTTCCTATCTGGTAGAAGTCTTAATTTCATATTGTTTAGACAGCACTAAAACAACAAAGAAAGACACACTTTTATTTACCGGAAAATATGCAAAAATGTCCTTTGAAGGCAGCTGGGAATGTTATAGCGCCTATAACAAAATTGCGTTTGTTAAGGCAATGGTGACGAACCGCCTGACGTTGCGCGATGGCATTCATTTAATGCGTTTTAACGCCTGCAGCGATGAGCGCGTTAACTTTGATATTTACATCCCTGTGTTATAACCCCGTTTTTTCTTGCGCGTAAATCACACCGCGGGAGGCGCGCAACGCCGGTTCAGACCGACCCTGCGGCCTGTCTGCACACGGTTCTGTTTTTACCACCGTGCTTGGCCTCATACAGTGCTTCATCCACATCACGAATGATATCGCTACTGTTGACGTTTTCCTGAATGGCTGAGCACACGCCAATACTTAACGTTACCGTCAGGGGCACCGCGTACAGGTTACCCTGCCCGGTGCGTTGCTCAACATTCTTGCGAATACGTTCTGCGACGACTACGGCCATACTCCTGTCCGTGTCGGGCAACAGCAGGCCAAACTCTTCACCTCCCAGTCTGGCAAAGACGTCATTATCACGAATACTGTCTTTAATAATATCCACGACCGCCAGAATGACGCGGTCCCCCACAGGATGTCCCCAGGTGTCATTAATGGTCTTAAAGTTATCGATATCCAGCATCATAATGCTGGTGCCCTTTTCTGTTCTGAGCATGCGGAGCCGCTGAAGTGCCTCAAAAAAATACTTGCGGTTGAAGATCTGCGTAAGGGGATCGCGGTTAACCCGATCGCCAAAAAATCTCAGCAAGCTGAAGACATGTAACAGTAAGGTACAGATAACAAATAGTTTACTGAACACTTCTACCGCCCGGCTGATATACCAGAGCGACAGGTTATACGTATCGAGTAAGAGCAGGAAAAAGTTATAGGTGATCGCAGAAAGGCACACCACGATGATGCTGTTCCAGACGCCAGATGAAAAGCGTGTCACGTAAGTCATGTAGCAGGCCAGGGCCGACCAGAGAACTATCAGAGCGTTAACGTAGCGGACATCCCAGACAGGATGATACTGATCGGGGCGATACGCGGCTATCGTTAATGTCCAGGTTGGATTGTAGCTGCTCAACGCATGGGCCAGCACCGGGAACATAACCAGGGGGATTAACGATATTAGCGCCAGCCAGACCTTATTCCGTAATGTGAACCGTCGCCGTGCCGTGTGTTTCTCCACCCATACAGCAAGCCCCAGCAAAAAAATAAAACTTAACTGGCGGAAAAAATAAAATACCGCCGTATCGTTAGTTTTTAGCGTATGGGTTAACCCTGCGTCTTCAGGAAGCTGAATGACGATAATCGTTTCTATGAAATAGATGAGACCGCTCAGAAACGCCATGCTCAGGATTAACAGGGATAAATGAGATCGTTCAGACGCATACTGCATCTGGATAAAAATAGAGATAATGGTATCCAGAAAAAATAGCGCAATCATGACGATCAAATAGGTTGTCATGGGTACCCTGAAACCTGGATTATCATTAACAAAAAAGGAGTTCACCGCGATCATCAGTGCAAACAGCAGCGCACCGGACAGCACGATCATTTTCTCAGCCAACGTAATGTTATTCATGTTCATTAATACCGCATAAATAAAAGACGTGAAACGGCAGAGCGATTTACACCATTCTCTGCTTAACATCGAGGGGCAAACCGGTCAGGCTTGCCACCCTCTTTTCAGATGCTTCAGTTAACCGACCTCAGTCTGTTGAAGTGGATTATCCCGGTCGATGTCGTACCGAACCGGGATATTCCCTACTGCGCTTTACTCACCAGTGAGATCACCCTTACCGGCAAGGCCAGAGGCAACGCTAGCGCCATGTGCTGACATTCACCACATCGCCGTGGCTATTGAAGTCTACATACAGCCGCTTATTGTTCTGAAACGTCTGATAAACCGATTCCGAAAGCGCAAGGCTCGTTGCCAGCTCCGTCTGGCCTGCCACATGAGAGGCAGGAACGGCGAGATTCTGGTGTCTATAGCGGTTATAAAAATAGTTCTTTTTGCTGAGCTTACCGTAGGCGCACCAGCTACCGTCATACCGCATAACGGCATATTTACCGGAAAAATGATATTCCTGTTTTTGGTGCGACGTATTATCCGGTGACAGATAATCAATTATGACTTCAGCCATGTTTTCCCGGCTTTTATCCAGGCCTTCTGGACGCCGTCCCCTGATGGCGATTTCTTTTACCTCCCCACGATGATCAAGCAAAAGTTTTCTCAGTCTTTTGGTCACATCCTGTATCGCAGGATTAAAAATATGATCATATTCCGTCAGGGTATCGTTATAGGAAAACGTCCGCGCCAGCCGACAAATCTTCACGTCAGGTTTACGGAGCCCTTCTAATAACAGTGAAGGATGGTAACGCTGGAAGTCCCATATTTCATCGCTTCGATATTGAGACGGTGTTTTCCCGGTCAATTTCTTAAACGCGCGGGCAAAACCCTGTCCACTATGATACTGAAAAATGTGAGCGATTTCGGTGACCGGCAGAGACGTCATCCTTAATAAAGACGCGGCATAGCTCATTCGTCTCCTGAGCATATACTCACCCAGCGACTGGTGGTATTGGTGTTTAAACCAGATTTCGAGCGTCCTTCTGCTGTAACCCGTTTTTACGACCAGCCGATCGATATGCTCCAGAGATAAAATATTATCTTCAACCCAGTCTATAACGTGTTTGTTAATGATTTCTTTCATGTTTTGACTCTAACTGGATTGTAATACGTAAAATCCACTGAACGGATCATTTTGCGCAAAAACGCCCGCCTCTGGTTGGATGAGGCGAACCGGTCGCGCAGTGATATAATGGACGGATGCCTGTGAAACAGCGTGATAACGCGTTCGCTCACCCCCTTCCATGACATACGTCACGGGCTTTGAGCGAGAAATAGCGTGACACAAGGGGCACTGAGTGGGATATAATTTCGAGCTAATTTCGAATGACTTTGAAATGTTGCCTGTAATGCTATGATTTACAAGGCAAAAAATAAGCAATGAATATAAGGATTAAATCTATGGGTTTTCTTTCCGGTAAGCGCATTCTGGTAACTGGCGTTGCCAGCAAACTGTCCATCGCATACGGCATCGCACAGGCTATGCATCGCGAAGGCGCTGAGCTGGCGTTCACCTACCAGAACGACAAGCTGAAAGGCCGTGTAGAAGAGTTTGCCGCGCAGCTGGGTTCCAGCCTTGTTCTGGAATGCGACGTTGCACAAGACGAAAGCATCGATGGCATGTTTGCTGAACTGGCAAAAGCATGGCCGAAATTCGACGGTTTCGTTCACTCCATCGGCTTCGCTCCTGGCGATCAGCTGGACGGCGACTACGTGAACGCGGTAACCCGTGATGGCTTCAAAATCGCTCACGACATCAGCTCCTACAGCTTCGTGGCAATGGCTAAATCTTGCCGTGCGATGCTGAACCCC
This sequence comes from Enterobacter sp. R-25, assembly GCF_049913205.1. Taxonomy (NCBI): domain Bacteria; kingdom Pseudomonadati; phylum Pseudomonadota; class Gammaproteobacteria; order Enterobacterales; family Enterobacteriaceae; genus Enterobacter; species Enterobacter sp. R-25. The sequence continues at coordinate 2,534,376 of NZ_CP183982.1, forward strand.
GGCGCAGCTCTGCTGACCCTGTCCTATCTGGGCGCAGAACGTGCTATCCCTAACTACAACGTTATGGGTCTGGCTAAAGCGTCTCTGGAAGCAAACGTCCGCTACATGGCGAACGCGATGGGTCCAGAAGGTGTGCGTGTGAACGCTATCTCTGCGGGTCCAATCCGTACCCTGGCAGCTTCCGGTATCAAAGATTTCCGTAAAATGCTGGCGCACTGCGAAGCGGTTACGCCGATTCGTCGTACCGTTACCATTGAAGATGTGGGTAACTCTGCAGCGTTCCTGTGCTCTGACCTTTCCGCGGGTATCTCCGGCGAAGTGGTTCACGTTGACGGCGGCTTCAACATCGCTGCAATGAACGAGCTGGAAATTAAATAAGCTGTGACTCTCTTCCCTCACGGGAAGAGAGTTTTCCTTCCTCCGCCCGACCCCTTCGTTATTCCGTTCAGCTATTTGTTATCACCTAACAATATTTTTCCCCACATCTACCTTACGCCAGGATATTGATCGCCATTTTGAGATCAAGGAACGCCCATGGAACAACGCCGTTTTTCCGGCAAAGGCCACTGGTACCACGAAACCCAGTCAAACCACGCGCAGACGGATGTTCTGCCTCTGGTGCCCGAAGCCGCTAACGTCGACGATCGTTTTTTGCTCGATTTAGCCCTGCCTGACGAGATTGTCGCCGCCTGTACTGGCTGGCTCACCCCTGCCAGAACCTTATGCCACCTGTTGTTTCCGCTCTCAATCTCCGTTAACCGGCTGCATACGCTCAGCGCCTACGACAGATTGAGTACTGCATTAACGGTCGCGCAGGCCTGTGGCGTCCAACGGTTGTGTAACCACTATGCCGCCCTCCTCGCCCCGCTTCCCGGCCCTGACTCCTCACGCGAAAGTAACCGCCGCCTGGCACAAATCACCCAGTACGCCCGTCAGCTCGCCAGCTCACCTGATGTCATCGATGATAAAGCACAGCAGCAGCTTGATGAGGTGGGTCTGACAACCTACGACATGGTGCTTATTAATCAGATTATCGGCTTTATCGGTTTTCAGGCACGCGTGGTGGCCGTCTTTCAGGCCCTGCTGGGGCATCCTGTACGCTGGCTACCCGGCCACCATATTCAGCCGCACACGCTGCCAGCCGCTCCTGAGTCCTGGGTGGCGCTTTTACCTGTCGTTGAACTGCGTTATGCCAGCGCGCATCAGCTTGAATCGCTTTCCCGCTGGCAGGCCGAACCCGCCCTTGAAGCGCTGACGCCGGTACTCAGCCATGAGCCCATCCTGCTCGACCTGACGGGTGAGATCCTGGTAAACAGCCATGATGATATTTCTCTTGATTCGCCGGCGCTTTCGGCGGCAATCGACTTGTTGACGCGTTCTCCGGACCGCTTCAGTGCCGCACAGTTCACCCCGCTCACTGAACAAGGACTGCCTGCGGTACGGGCGATAAAACTGCTCACCCGGAGCGCGATGGATGGCTGGCTTGAACGCCTGAAAGTCGCGTTTGGCAAAGGGGAATAACCATACTAATTACCCAAAGACCGCTTGCTGTGACAGTGAGAATCGCGTAAAACTGTCAGCCGCTCAATGGCTACGAAAATAGAACATTATGTTTCAGGACAACCCGCTGCTAGCGCAGCTTAAACAGCAACTGCATTCCCAGACGCCGCGTGCAGAAGGGGTCGTAAAAGCCACGGAAAAGGGCTTTGGCTTCCTTGAAGTTGATGCGCAGAAAAGCTACTTCATTCCGCCACCGCAGATGAAGAAAGTGATGCATGGCGACCGCATTACGGCCGTCATTCATACCGAAAAGGAACGTGAGTCCGCCGAGCCGGAAGAACTGATCGAACCGTTCCTGACCCGCTTCGTGGGCAAGGTCCAGCGAAAAGACGATCGTCTTTCTATCGTGCCGGATCATCCCCTGCTGAAAGATGCTATTCCTTGCCGCGCCGCCCGTGGTGTTGAGCATGATTTCAAAGAAGGTGACTGGGCCGTAGCAGAAATGCGCCGTCATCCTCTGAAAGGCGATCGTGGCTTTTATGCTGAACTGACCCAGTTCATCACCTTTGGCGACGACCATTTCGTGCCATGGTGGGTGACGCTTGCACGCCATAATCTTGAGAAAGAAGCGCCAGACGGCGTAGCGACTGAAATGCAGGACGAAGGCCTGACGCGTCGCGACCTCACTGCCCTGGAGTTTGTCACTATCGATAGCGCCAGCACAGAAGATATGGATGATGCGCTGTATGCGGAAGAGAGCGCTGATGGCAAATTGCATTTGACCGTCGCCATTGCCGATCCCACCGCATGGATCGTTGAAGGCAGCAAGCTGGACGATATGGCAAAAGTCCGATCGTTCACTAACTACCTGCCGGGCTTCAACATCCCCATGTTGCCGCGCGAACTGTCTGATGACCTCTGCTCACTGCGTCCAAATGAAGTGCGTCCGGTCCTTGCCTGCCGCATGACCATCGCCGCCGATGGCGCGATCGAAGACGATATTGAATTTTTTGCCGCAACCATCGAATCGAAAGCCAAGCTGGCGTATGACAATGTTTCCGACTGGCTTGAGAATACCGGCACCTGGAAACCGGAATCAGACGCGATTGCCGCACAGATCCGCCTGCTGCACCGCATTTGTCTGAACCGCGGCGAGTGGCGTAAAACCCATGCGCTGGTCTTTAAGGATCGTCCGGACTATCGCTTTGTGCTGGGTGAGAAAGGTGAAGTGCTGAATATCGTGGCCGAACCGCGTCGCATTGCGAACCGCATTGTTGAAGAAGCGATGATTTCTGCCAACATTTGTGCCGCTCGCGTCCTGCGTGACAAGCTGGGCTTTGGTATTTACAACGTCCACACCGGTTTTGATCCGGCCAATACCGAAGCGCTGGCGGCCCTGCTGAAGAACCACGATGTGCACGTTGACCCTGAAGAAGTGCTGACGCTGCAGGGCTTCTGTAAGCTGCGCCGCGAGCTGGATGCACAGCCATCCGGTTTCCTCGACAGCCGTATCCGTCGTTTCCAGTCCTTTGCTGAAATCAGCACCGAGCCGGGTCCACACTTTGGCCTCGGCCTGGAAGCCTACGCGACCTGGACGTCACCTATTCGTAAGTATGGTGACATGGTCAACCACCGTCTGCTGAAGGCGATCATTAAGGGTGAGTCCATTGCGCGTCCGCAAAATGACACCACCCTGCAGATGGCCGAACGACGTCGCCTGAACCGTATGGCGGAACGTGACGTGGGAGACTGGCTGTACGCACGCTACCTGCAGGATAAAGCGGGTACAGATACTCGCTTCGCCGCAGAAATCATTGATATCAGCCGGGGCGGTATGCGCGTTCGCCTGGTGGATAACGGCGCCGTCGCCTTTATCCCTGCCCCGTTCCTGCATGCCGTCCGTGACGAACTGGTCTGCAGTCAGGAGAATGGTACTGTGCAAATCAAAGGTGAAACAGTTTACAAAGTCACAGACGTGATTGACGTAAACATCGCTGAAGTTCGCATGGAAACCCGCAGCGTTATCGCGCGCCCGGTCGCCTGATAACCGCTTAAATTGTCGGCCGTTTCCCTTCGGGAAGCGCCGACAATTTTTCTTTTGAACCCCCGCCGCAAAATCATTATTTTTTCGTACTATTTTCAGCGCCTTCCCGCCCAAAATTGCCATAATTATCTACAGTAAAAGAGTGCCGTTATATTCGGTTACGTGAATTTTTATACAATAAATAGCCTTTTTCGCCAGACGCGTTTTTTATAAGAAAACCGGGAAAAAACACGACGTTCATTTTGGGGTTGCCGCTGTTTCACAACGGAAAAGTCGACGGCAAATGAATAATTTGTGCGCTAATGAGCAGCTGCGGGAGAAAACATGATGGACGATCTGGAGCAGAATTTGCTGTTTCGTTACATGGGTACGCATAGCCCCTGGTGGCGAATGACAGCTGACAGCAATGCTCTGCACCTTGCCGCCAGCGAAAATGCCGATGTGACTGAGGTGGTGGCGCTGGATGATGAACAAGCCGAACTTATCCGCCAGTTAACCGTCATTACCTCCAGCATCTCCATGACGCTCTCGTTGTACGGCGAAGATGTCCCGGTTCATCTTGTGGGGCGCAAAATAACCCGAAATGAATGGGCCGGCACCGCGTCAGCGTGGAACGATACGCCCTCCGTGGCTCGTGACCTGGCTCAGGGCCTCTCTTTTGCTGAACAGGTTGTCTCTGAAGCCAACTCCGTCATCGTTATTCTCGATCATAACGGCAATATTCAGCGTTTTAACCGGCTGAGTGAAGAATATACCGGTCTGAAAGAACAAGAAGTTATTGGCCAGAACGTGTTCAAGCTGTTTATGAGCCGGAGCGAAGCGGCAGCTTCAAAGCGCAATATCACCGGTTTTTTTCGCAACGGCAGCTCCTACGAGGTCGAACGCTGGATCAAAACGCGTAAAGGGCAACGGCTGTTTTTGTTCAGAAACAAGTTTGTTCATAGCGGCAGCGGCAAAAATGAAATTTTCCTTATCTGTTCCGGCACCGACATTACCGAGGAGCGCCGCGCCCAGGAGCGTCTGCGCGTGCTGGCCAATACCGACACCATTACCGGTTTACCAAACCGTAATGCGATCCACGAACTGATTTCTGATGCCATCGCCAGCCGCGGTGAAACGCAGGTAGGCGTGGTGTATCTCGACCTGGATAACTTTAAAAAGGTCAACGATGCCTACGGCCATATGTTTGGCGACCAGCTATTGCAGGCTGTCGCTCTGGCCATTCTGAGCTGTCTGGATGACGGTCAGGTGCTGGCGCGACTTGGCGGCGATGAGTTTATTGTCATGGCCACAGATACCTCTCAGGGCTCTCTGGAAGCCATGGCGTCGCGGATCTTAACCCGTCTGCGCCAGCCGTTCAGAATCGGCCTGATAGAAATTTACACCGGTTGCTCGCTCGGTATCGCCCTCGCCCCGCAGCACGGTAACGACAGGGAAAGCGTCATCCGTAATGCCGATACCGCCATGTACACGGCGAAAGAGAATGGCCGGGGCAAGTTCTGCGTCTTCTCACCTGAGATGAACCAGCGCGTATTTGAATATCTCTGGCTGGATACCAACCTGCGTAAAGCGCTGGATAACGATCAGCTTCTGATTCATTACCAGCCTAAAATTACCTGGCGGGGTGAAATCCGAAGTCTTGAAGCGCTGGTGCGCTGGCAGTCGCCGGAACGCGGTTTAATCCCTCCGCTGGAGTTTATCTCTTATGCCGAGGAGTCGGGATTGATTGTCCCGCTGGGCCGCTGGGTGATGCTTGATGTGGTGCGCCAGGTGGCTAAATGGCGCGATAAGGGGATTAACCTGCGCGTGGCGGTCAACGTCTCCGCACGTCAGCTGGCCGACCAGACCATTTTCAGCGATTTAAAGCAGGCGCTGAAGGATCTGGATTTTGAATACTGCCCTATCGACGTTGAACTCACGGAAAGCTGCCTTATCGAAAACGAAGAGCTGGCGCTCTCTGTGATCCAGCAGTTCAGCAAACTTGGCGCGCAAATTCATCTTGATGATTTCGGCACCGGCTACTCGTCTCTGTCGCAGCTGGCGCGGTTCCCTATCGACGCCATTAAACTCGATCAATCCTTCGTCAGGGATATACATAAACAATCGATCTCCCAGTCTCTGGTGCGGGCCATCGTCGCGGTGGCACAGGCCTTAAACCTGCAGGTCATCGCTGAAGGGGTCGAGAGCGCGAAAGAAGACGCCTTTCTGACCAAGAACGGCGTCAACGAACGGCAGGGCTTTCTCTTCGCTAAGCCGATGCCCGCTGCCGCATTCGAGCGATGGCTAAAGCGATATCAGTCGCGAAAACAACGTTAACTGGCTTTGCGTAACGCCCCATGATGGCGGTTTTGCAGCATCACCAGACGCTCCATATAGGCGATATCTTTTGGCTCGAGGCAGAACGCCGCATCAACCCAGTCTTCCGTGATATCCATCAGTTCACTGCGCGGCAGTTGCAGTACCCGGGTTCGGGCGCGCAACATCGCCCTTACCCCGTTCAGCTTCGGCCGCAGCGTGTCGATGAAGGTTCTGACGCAGACGTAGCTCTGCCCGGGCTCAAACAGCACATCGACCAATCCATGTTGTTCGTACCATTCTGCCGTATGCGACTCCCCCTTGTAGATGAGTTCTTCCGCCAGTTTCATGCCTGCCCGACGTGCGACCAGCGAATATGCCCCCATGCCCGGGAACAAGTTGAAGGCAATTTCCGGGAAGCCCAGACGGGCATCGCGCTGAGAGAGAACAAAATGGTGTGCCAGCGCAGCCTCAAACCCACCGCCTAGCGCGCTGCCTTCAACCATTGCCAGAGAGACCGCGCCCGTATCAAACCCCCGCGACGCTGCGTGCACACAGTCGACGCAGGCACGTGCATACGCGCGTAACGCTTCACGCCGTCCATTTTGAATGCACTCTACGAAGAACTGTAAATCGCCTCCCGCATTATACATTTCAGGAACCAGTGACCCGGTTACCCAAAAATCGACCAGATACCCGGACTGGCGAACCAGCCAGGAGAGGTTCATGATCTCCTCAATTAACGCATGATTAAAACAAGGACGAGGTTGCGCCCGTAGCATCATCCAGATGGTGTGCCGCTCTTCCTCGTAGTAGGCTGACAACTGTGTGAAACGTTCAGTATCGGTAAACAGGGTGCAGGTAGGCTGGTTGATAACTGTCATAGTCTAATTCCTCACAGAAAAAGCGCCTTGCGCGCAGTTTTAGACTAATCCACTCATTAAGCCCGCAGCATGTGGGGGAATAAATTTATCACTTTCATTTATGTGATTTAGTTATTGCATTTTTTCCCTTCTCTTTTGATCCCATTTTCTGCATCATTGAAAATATTACCTTTTCGCACCTGGGGTGAGATTATGTCTACTATTGATGCACAAGCTGTAGCACAACGTATTGATACCGTGCTGGATATCCTGGTGGCAGGCGATTATCACTCGGCGATCCGTAATCTGGAGATCCTGAAGTCTGAACTTCTTGCTCAGAAGGGTGCTGAAAACGCGCCCGAGAACGGACAGCCAAAAGCGCCGTGGGAAGTTTGATCCTGCTGTTTTCGAACCTGTTTCGCTTTATTAATTGGATGCTATGAATTCCCGACAACAAATCATTTTGCAGATGGTCATTGACCAGGGACGCGTCAGCGTAGTCGATCTCGCTAAAACCACCGGCGTTTCAGAAGTCACCATCCGCCAGGATCTTAACCTGCTGGAGAAACAGAGCTACCTGCGTCGTGCGCATGGGTATGCGGTCCCGCTCGATAGCGAGGATGTTGAGACGCGCATGATGAACAACTACGCCCTGAAGCGTGAACTGGCGGAGTTTGCCGCGTCTTTAGTCAACAATGGTGAGACGGTGTTTATCGAAAACGGCAGTAGCAATGCCTTACTGGCGCGCACGCTTGCCGAACAGAAAGACGTTACTATCATCACGGTCAGTAGCTATATCGCGCACCTGCTCAAAGAGACCCGCTGCGAGGTGATCCTGCTGGGCGGCATTTACCAGAAAAAAAGCGAAAGCATGGTTGGTCCCCTGACCCGCCAGTATGTTCAGCAGGTCCATTTCAGTAAGGCCTTTATTGGTATTGATGGCTGGCAGCCAGAAACGGGCTTCACCGGCCGCGATATGATGCGTTCTGATGTGGTGAATGCGGTGCTGGAAAAAGAGTGTGAGGCCATTGTGCTGACTGATAGCTCAAAATTTGGCGCCGTTCACCCTTATACCATGGGGCCAGTCTCTCGCTTTAGCCGTGTAATTACCGACGAACGTTTGAGCGATGAGCATCGTATTAAACTGGAAGATGACGGTCTTATCGTCAATATTATTAAAAAGTCGCCCTGAGTCCTTTAAGCGCCCGAATGTCGGGCGCCTATGTCCCTACTGTCTGAGATGATTCCTAACCCTCCTTTAAGAGTTTTTACCTGTTTAACCCGCCTTAAAGTCGTAAAATTAATGTTAGCGATATAACAGGAAGTGACTATCACCTGCGTGATTACGTAACGCCTGCGCGACCAGCTTTCACGGAAAACAGTTTTTAAGTATTCAATTCGTCTATACTTAAAGCGTAGCTCTTTCCGTGAATCGATAATTCAGGAGAAAGTATTATGACCTTAACCAGCAAAAAATTAGCCGCCGCTGTTCTGGCAATCACTGTAGCAATGTCCCTGAGCGCTTGCTCTAACTGGTCTAAACGTGACCGCAACACCGCAATTGGTGCCGGTGCTGGTGCTCTGGGCGGTGCGGTATTAACAGATGGTAGTACGCTGGGTACATTAGGTGGCGCTGCTGTCGGTGGTATTATCGGTCACCAGGTCGGCAAATAATTATTAAATAAGCCTCCACCGTACTGCGATATTAGAACGCATTTCAGGTCTGACTTACGCACGTAAAAAAAAGAGCCACGGCAAATGCCGTGGCTCATCTATTTTAGCCGCCCGCCAGTTTCACTTTCATGCCTTTGGCTTCGAGCAGGGATTTAATTAAATCACGTTTATCGCCCTGGATTTCGATAATGCCGTCTTTCACGGCACCACCGCAGCCACATTTCTTTTTCAGATCGGCGGCCAGCTTAACCAGTTCCGCGTCGTCAAGATCAATGCCGGAGATAAGGCATACGCCCTTACCTTTGCGTCCACTGGTTTGACGCTGGATACGAACAATACCGTCCCCCTTCGGGCGCTCGGCTTTCGCTTTTGGTTCGTCTATACGCCCACTTTCTGTTGAGTAGACCAGACGACTGTTGGAATCAGTCATTACCCCCCCTTTTTCAGTGATGCGTTGATCGCCTTGAGCGTCTCTGACGGGTTAGCAGACTGCGTCACAGGACGCCCAATGACCATATAGTCTACCCCTGCCGCCAGCGCCTGTTCAGGCGTCATAATGCGACGCTGATCGCCTGCCTCGCTGCCGGCCGGGCGGATACCTGGGGTAACAAGTTTGAAAGCCTGGCCCAGTTCTGATTTGAAACGCACGGCTTCCTGCGCGGAACAAACGACACCATCAAGCCCGCAATTTTGCGTCAGGCGCGCGAGACGCTCTGCATGCTCAGCAGGTGACAACGTCACGCCGAGATCGTGTAAATCACTCTCATCCATACTGGTCAGCACGGTAACCGCAATCAGCAACGGTGCGTCGCTGCCGAACGGCAGGAGCGCTTCACGGGCCGCGGTCATCATTCTTGCCCCACCCGATGCATGCACATTGACCATCCATACCCCCAGTTCTGCAGCAGCAGCAACGGCGTGCGCGGTAGTATTCGGGATATCGTGGAATTTAAGGTCGAGGAAAACGTCAAAACCGCGCTGTTGCAGGTCGCGTACGATTTGCGGTCCAAACAGCGTGAACATCTCTTTGCCAACTTTCAGACGGCAGTCGCGAGGGTCTATACCGTCGACAAAGGCCAGTGCCGCGTCACGTTTATTGTAATCAAGCGCAACAACAACAGGAGAATCAGTAATTACGCGGGAAGCGGAGGAAGTAACAGACGTCATGACCAGCCCTTTTCGTCTATGGGCGCGCAGCGGCGCGGAACAGATAAACGGCGAGCATTCTACCTGCCAGCGCTGCAAATTGACAGGATCGATTTACTCTCCTGGCTGGCCGGCAAACCGCACGGACTCGATGGGTTCTGAAAACCCATCAGTATGTTGTAACTAAAATAGAGCGTTTTTAAAAATTACTGCCCATCAAGGCCACGGATTGGCTTGATGGTGGACCATGCCCGGCATGAAGGACAGTGCCAGTACAGTGTATACGCCGTAAACCCACACTTCTGGCAACGATAGCGCGGTTTGCTTCGTACCTGCTCGCCTACCATGTCGCGCAGTACCATCAGGCTCTCTTTGGCGCGCCCTTCCTCTGCATCGTTGAGGTGGTAGTCCATCAGCTTATGGAATACCCGCATGGTCGGATGACGCTGCAGCTGACGCGTAATATAGACCTGCGCGGTATCACTGCCCTCATACTGCTCAACCACGTCCGAGAGCATCAGTTCGGCAGTCGCACCGGTGTTCTCTTCCACGCAACGACGCAGGAACGCTACCCATTCATCCTGCTTATCCAGTTGTTGGTAGCAGGTTTGCAGCATGTCGAGTGTTTCACTGACCAGCTCTTTATCCTGGTCAATAACTCGCAACAGGCTCTCTACAGCTTTGGCATAGTCGCCATTTGCCATAAATACCCGCCCCATCATAATGGAGATACGTGCGCTGTTACGGTCAGCGGCGGCACCCTTTTTAAGCAACGCCATGGCTTTGTCCATGTCGTCGTTGCCCATTTGCTGAAGGGCCAGTTCACAGTAGAAGTGGGCTATCTCAACTCGCTGCTTATCTTTGCCCAGCTTCACCAGACGCTCGGCCGTATCAATGGCTTTCTGCCAGTCACTGGTGGCCTGATAAATCTGCAGCAGCTGCTGCAAGGCACTGACGCGGAAATCCGTTTCATCCACCAGCTGCGAGAACATGTCTTCTGCACGGTCGTACAGCCCCGCCGCCATGTAATCACGGCCCAGCTGTTGTACCGCCAGCAGGCGTTGATCGTAGGTCAACGAGGCGCTTTCCATAAGGGTCTGGTGAATACGAATGGCGCGGTCAACCTCGCCGCGCGAGCGGAACAGGTTTCCCAGGGTGAGATGCGCTTCAACGGTGCCCGTATCCTCTTTGAGCATATCGAGGAACAGGTCTACTGCTTTGTCCTGTTGATTGCTCAGGAGGAAGTTCACCCCAGCAACGTAGTCGCGGGAGAGTCGGTTAGCCTCATCCTGTTTTGTTTGTTGCGCACTTCTGCGGCCCATATACCAGCCATAGGCTGCGGCTACAGGCAAAAGCAGAAACAACAACTCCAGCATAGTCGATTATTCCTTGACGACCGGTACACCAGAGCTTTCCGGAATGTCGGACGCAGGCGCAATTTGATGTTCGAGTCGTTTAATTTTACGTTCAGCGCGCGCAAGTGAAACACGAACTTTCAACCAGAAAAGACCGCATACCAGCCAGCCAATCGCAAAGCCCGCGGCGAATAAAACCGCCAGAAGGCTCGATACACGATACTCGCCCTGCGCCAGCAGATAGTTAAACGTCACCTGTTGATCGTTTTGTGCACCCAATGTGACTGAAATGACAAAAATCGCCAATACCAGTAAGAAAATGAGTAAATATTTCACATTACTTCCCGTTATGTGGTTCAAGCGAATAAAGTGTGTTCAACTCACCGCAATCAGCCTTATAAACTACCATTTTAGTGACGGGCGCGAAACGGAAAAAGTGACGCGCCAGTCATGGATTTATGGGCAAAACACGGAATATCAACCGTCAGGCGTCGCTTTGGTCCCTTTCGGCGATCTCTTCTTCCTCGACAGGCGGTGGCGTTAACGGACCGCAGATGCGTTCAGCAAGCCATGTTGCCAGCGTCACAAGCAGCCATGAGATCAGCGTAGCCACCACCAAATCCCGCGGCCAGTGCATCCCCAGCAGCAAACGACTGCCCATCACCCCTGTGGCCCAGACCAGTAAAATCGCGATCGTGACCGTACGTCGCCGTGGCCAAAGCAGCCCTACTCCCAGTAACGCCCAGCTGGCGGCAAACATGGTATGGCCGGAAGGAAAAGCAAACCCGGTCTCTTTTTGCCAGTGTTTACGTAAGAACTTCGGGATATCCTGCTGTTCCGCAAGCTGTTCTTTGACCAGCGCACCACGATCTTTACGTTTTAAATTGTAGAACTCATCCACCGGAACATGGTGCGCTTTTTCCAGCCAGACGACAAAAGGACGCGGCTCCTGGACATGATCTTTAACCCAGGACTTCACGCCCTGACCGATGAGGATCGCCCCACCCAGTATCGCAAAGAGCATCAGCGCCGCACGCAGACGAAAGCGCAAACACCACAGAAACCAGGCGCAAAGGATCACGTGCGTGATAATTCCCCATGGCTGGGTGACCGTCTCCGTTATCCAGTATAATGTTTTCAGCCATGTGGCGTTCTGCCCCGGCTGCCACATCCAGCCTGAGACCCATACGGCCAGCGGCATAATAAGTAGAATGGCCGCACCTGCTGCCGTACGTCTGGCGATTGAAAGCATGTCTTCTCCTTTTTCGCTAAGCACCACAATCATAACTGAAATTCATCTGTTGGGTGGATATGTCGGATCGTGCGTTTAACGTCCATATAGCATGGCGCCCATTAGGCGAACGTGCTGAGCTTGTGGCAAAATGAACAGATACAGAAAGCCAAACAGGCGAAAGGCACGAAACGTGTCAGCCTACTCTGGAGAATCACATGCAGCTTAAACGTGTGGCAGAAGCCAAACTGCCAACCCCATGGGGCGATTTCCTGATGGTGGGATTTGAAGAACTGGCAACCGGACAGGATCATGTCGCGCTGGTGTTCGGTGACATTTCAGGACAGACGCCGGTACTCTCTCGCGTACATTCGGAGTGTCTGACTGGCGATGCCTTGTTCAGCCTGCGCTGTGATTGCGGTTTCCAGCTTGAAGCCGCCCTTTCTCACATCGCTGAAGAAGGTCGTGGGGTGCTGCTTTATCACCGTCAGGAAGGTCGTAATATTGGCCTGCTGAATAAAATCCGCGCCTACGCGCTGCAGGATCAGGGATACGATACGGTTGAAGCGAACCACCAGCTCGGGTTTGCTGCCGATGAGCGCGACTTTACCCTGTGCGCCGATATGTTCAAGCTTCTTGGGGTAGATGAGGTCCGTCTGCTGACCAATAACCCGAAAAAGGTGGAAATCCTGACCGAAGCGGGGATTAATATCGTCGAACGTGTTCCGCTGATTGTCGGCCGTAACCCGAAAAATGCCCACTATCTTGATACCAAAGCCGCCAAAATGGGTCACCTCCTGAGCGAGTGATCGCGAGATGCCCGGCATCGCCATCGCGAGCCGGGCTGACTGCGTCAATCCAGCATTTTACGAATCACGTAATGTAATATGCCATCGTTCTGGTAGTAGGTCAGCTCGGTTGCCGTATCAATGCGACACCGGCATTCAAGCACTTCCGTTTTACCGTCTGCTCGCGTTAACGTCACCGGAACCGTTTTACCCGGCTGCAGGTTTTGCAGACCACTAATATCAATCTGCTCTTCCCCGGTCAGTCCCAGCGTTTTACGGGTGACGCCCTGCGGGAACTCTAACGGCAGGATCCCCATCCCGATAAGATTCGAACGGTGAATACGCTCGAAAGATTCGGCAATCACCACGCGAACCCCAAGCAGGCGCGGACCTTTCGCTGCCCAGTCTCGACTGGAGCCGGAGCCGTACTCTTTACCGGCAATCACCGCCAGCGGCGTGCCTTCCTGCTGGTATTTGACGGCGGCATCATAAATCGAAACCACTTCCGTGCCAGGTAAATGACGCGTCATGCCCCCTTCCACACCCGGAACCATTTCGTTGCGGATGCGGATGTTGGCAAACGTCCCGCGCATCATCACTTCGTGGTTACCACGACGCGATCCGTAGGAGTTGAAGTCCCGGCGTTCCACCCCACGGCTTTGCAGATAGCGGCCTGCCGGACTGTCGGCTTTGATACTGCCCGCCGGCGAGATGTGGTCCGTGGTAACGGAGTCGCCCAGCATCGCCAGAATACGCGCCCCGTGGATATCCTTAAGCGGAGCAGGTTCAGCCAGCATGTCATCGAAGAACGGTGACAGACGAATATAGGTCGAATCATCCTGCCAGCCATAAGTATCCGAGCCCACGACGTTAATTGCTTTCCATTCCGGCGTGCCCTCAAACACTTCCGCATACTCTTTGCGGAACATTTCGGTTGAGACCTTTTCAACGGCTCGCGCGATATCGCGTGAAGACGGCCAGATATCTTTCAGGTAAACAGGCTCGTTCTTGCGATCGTGACCAATCGGGTCTGTCGTGAGATTGATGTTCATGTTTCCCGCCAGCGCGTAAGCCACAACCAGCGGCGGCGAGGCCAGCCAGTTGGTTTTCACCAGCGGATGAATACGCCCTTCAAAGTTGCGGTTACCGGAAAGAACCGCACCCACGGTAAGATCGCCCTGCTTGATCGCCGTTTCAATCGGCTCAGGCAGCGGACCGGAGTTACCGATACAGGTAGTACATCCGTAACCCACGAGGTTAAAGCCCAGCTCGTCAAGGTACGGGGTGAGTTTTGCCTGCGCCAGGTAATCTGAAACCACTTTAGAGCCCGGGGCCAGCGAAGCCTTAACCCACGGCTGCGGTTTCAGGCCAAGCTCAACGGCTTTTTTGGCCAACAGTCCCGCGGCCATCAAAACGCTTGGGTTCGAGGTGTTGGTGCAGGAGGTGATAGCGGCAATAACCACCGCGCCATCCGGAAGTTGATACTGATGTCCGTTCAGGACATAGTCTATTGGACGGTGATCTTTTTTCGCGACATTGACTTCCAGTTCATTGCTGGCGGCAAAAGCTTTCGGCACGTCCGGTAACGCGACCCGATCCTGCGGGCGTTTTGGCCCGGCAAGGCTCGCCTCGACGCTTCCCATATCCAGCTCAAGCGTGCTGGTAAATACCGGCTCATCGCCCGGGTTTCGCCACATCCCCTGCGCTTTAGTGTAGGCCTCGACCAGCGCGACCTGCTCTTCACTGCGACCACTCAGGCGCATATATTCCAGCGTGACGTCATCGATGGGGAAGAAGCCACAGGTCGCGCCATATTCCGGCGCCATATTGGCGATCGTGGCGCGATCGGCCAGCGGCAGCGAATCCAGTCCGTCACCGTAGAATTCAACAAATTTACCCACCACCCCATGCTTACGCAGCATCTGGGTAACGGTCAACACCAGGTCGGTCGCGGTAATGCCTTCCGACAGCTTACCGGTGAGCTTGAAGCCCACCACATCAGGAATGAGCATCGACACCGGCTGACCAAGCATAGCCGCTTCCGCTTCAATACCCCCGACGCCCCACCCCAGCACACCGAGGCCGTTAATCATGGTGGTATGTGAATCCGTCCCGACCAGCGTATCCGGATAAGCCACCCACTCTTTATCCTGCAATTCACTCCAGACGGCTTTGCCCAGATATTCGAGGTTAACCTGATGGCAAATACCGGTTCCAGGCGGAACCACGCTAAAGCGGCTGAACGCCTGTTGCCCCCATTTCAGGAAGACATAGCGCTCGTGGTTACGTTCCATCTCCAGACGTACGTTTTCGCCAAAAGCGTCATCATCACCAAAGTGGTCAACGGTCACGGAGTGGTCAATCACGAGGTCAACGGGAGAAAGCGGATTCACTTTTGCCGTATCGCCACCGAGGCGCTTAACGGCTTCGCGCATGGCGGCTAAATCAACCACGGCAGGAACACCGGTAAAGTCCTGCATCAGGACCCTCGCAGGGCGATAGGCTATTTCTCTGTCGGCATGGGCACTCTTCAGCCACCCCGCCAGCGCCTGGATATCCTCGAGGGTGACGGAATCGCCATCCTGCCAGCGTAAGAGGTTTTCCAGCAAGACTTTCAAGGACTTGGGTAAACGCGAAATATCCCCAAGCGTTCTGGCAGCCAGTGGCAGGCTATAGTAATGCCAGGTTTTGTTTTCTGCCTGTAATGTGTCCTTACTGGCTTCGCGTAGGGTTAACGACATAAGCTCCTCCTTAATTACAGAGATGTCCTGACAATCATCAGGGCTGTAATTAAAGATAACACAAAGATGTCGTAACGTTTTGATAACAACCCGAATTGATAAATTTAGGAATGGTCCAGTGAAGTGCAAAAACAAAAAACCCCGCCGCAGCGAGGTTTTGGATTTACAGGAAGGCCAGCCAGATGAGCTGAGACCAGAACAGGATCGACACAGAAAAAACGCCGAGCCATGACCAGTATTTGTGAGACATCATGTTAATCATCATAGGGTACACCAGGCATTATTTTTAAAAAGGCTCCGAGGTTTGCCCTCAGTTCTATATTGCTGATGTGTATTTATTAAAGAGTACAAAGGTGCAGAGTCTTTATTCAGACTATTTGCATCATTACGCAATTAACTAAATTATTGTTTTTTGGGTTCGTCTTCTGCGAACACATCAATAAAGGCTTGCTGCTGTGGCGTCAGTTTCCAGGACGCGGGGACAACGGTCGCAGGTGCTTTGCGTCCTTTGTGACCACTGTCACGATGCTGACACATCTGTTTTACCGTTTCTGTACGTACCGTCACTGCCATATTCAACCCCAATATTTCCAGGCAAGGAGAGCAACCACTACCCAAAACAGGGCGGAGACGAGAAAGACCGCCAGCCAGGCTTTACGCTTGAGCGCAGGATCCCTTTGCGGTTCTTCACTTCCTGAAGGCATTGCTAACCTCATACAATCGATATCGCTTATCATTTAGGACCAAACAATTGGTACAATTAATCATCTGTTGAGATAAATCCTAAAGAAACTTTAGCCGAAAAGCCAGTGAATTTACGCATCAATGGGTGGGAAATATTCAATCTTTTGACCAGAAATAAATAATTGAAAAGAAATATTTGCGTAGCCGTAAATTACTTTCTACTTTTGTCGCCAATTCACGACATTAAAACCATACAGATTAAATGGGTAATGACATTATATGGCAGGGAAAATGTAGATGATGATAATTATGATTTAGCTTTGAGGAGTTAATTCGGTATCTTTCCGTGAGGGAAAGATACCGGGAGTGATTATTTTGCCGGAAGTTTGATGTCTTTAAACATCTCTTCAATATCTTCATTTGAGCGTAATGCAACAGCCGTATCGACCACGTCACGCGTTAAATGCGGGGCAAAGCGTTGAATAAAATCATACATATAGCTGCGCAGGAAGGTGCTGCGACGGAAACCAATTTTGGTCGTACTGTGGCTGAAAATATCGTGCGCATCAAGACGAACCAAATCCGGGTCTGAAACCGGGTCGACGGCCATGCTGGCAATCACCCCAACGCCCAGGCCAAGCCGCACATAGGTTTTAATGACATCAGCATCCGTGGCGGTAAAGACAATGCGCGGCGTTAATCCCGCCCGGTTAAAGGCCGTATCAAGCTCAGAGCGTCCGGTGAAGCCGAAGGTGTATGTCACTAAAGGATATTGCGCCAGCTCTTCAATAGTCACCGACCCTTTCCCCGCTAGCGGATGATCCGGGGTCACTACAATAGAACGGTTCCAGTGGTAGCACGGTAGCATAACCAGATCGTCATACAGGTGAAGCGCTTCTGTCGCGATGGCAAAGTCCGCGTTGCCCTTTGAAACCGCTTCAGCGATTTGCGTGGGCGAGCCCTGATGCATATGCAAAGAGACGCGCGGATAACGTTCTATAAAGCCCTTAATAACGCCTGGCAGCGCATAACGCGCCTGAGTATGCGTTGTGGCAATATAAAGCGAGCCTTTATCCGGCCAGGTATGTTCACCCGCCACGGACTTAATAGCGTCAACTTTGGAGAGGACTTCCCGGGCAATACGAATGATTTCCTGCCCGGCGGGTGTCACCTGCGTGAGGTGCTTACCGCTGCGAGCGAAAATCTGGATACCTAATTCGTCCTCCAGCATACGAACCTGTTTGCTGATGCCCGGTTGCGAGGTATATAACCCCTCAGCGGTAGAAGAGACGTTGAGGTTGTGATTCACCACCTCAACGATATAACGAAGCTGCTGTAATTTCATGCCAGACCATCCGATTTAGCGCACGCGGTCAATCGCTTAAGACGATTTGATAATAAGAAAAGGGTTAACTATAACCACTATATCATTTATAGCCTGACTGTATAGTACGGAACAAAAAATAATAACAAGGTAATAAAAAAGGGCCGGAAGTCCGGCCCTTTTACAGGTAAGTTACTGTACGGGAAGATTATTTCTTGCCTTCAACCCATTTTCCGTCGACAAAGAAGGCGGACCAGCCGGTCGCTTTCCCCTCTTTCTCAGCCGCAACGTACTGCTGTTTTGTTTTACGGCTAAAACGTACCACCGTTTTATTGCCTTCAGGATCCTGCTGTGGCGCATCGGCCAGATAACGCAGTTTCTCAGGCAGACGGTCGCGGAAGCGATGCAGCTCTTCCACCAGCGGCGCGCGGGTTTCACGCGATTTCGGGAAGGTGTTGGCCGCGAGGAAGACCCCGGCAGCACCGTCACGCAGCACGAAATAGGCGTCAGACTTCTCACACGGCAATTCTGGCAGCGGAACCGGATCTTCCTTCGGCGGCGCGACTTCACCGTTACGCAGAATCTTACGGGTGTTCTTACACTCGTCGTTGGTGCACGCCATGTATTTCCCGAAACGCCCCATTTTCAGGTGCATTTCCGAGCCACACTTCTCGCACTCAACGATAGGGCCGTCATAGCCTTTGATGCGGAACTCACCCTCTTCGATCTCATAACCATCACACGTTGGGTTATTCCCGCAGACGTGCAATTTACGTTTCGGATCGATCAGGTAGCTGTCCATCGCCGTGCCACATTTCTTACAACGACGTTTGGCACGCAGGGCATTGGTTTCTGCATCGTCACCTTCCAGCACGTTAAGAACTTCGTTCTCAGGTACCAGGTTGATGGTGGTTTTGCAGCGCTCTTTCGGCGATAACGCATAGCCAGAGCAACCGAGGAAGACGCCTGTTGTCGCAGTACGGATCCCCATCTTACGGCCACAGGTTGGGCAATCGATGCTGGTCAGTACCATCTGGTTAGGCAGCATGCCGCCCTCTTCAGGATCTTTCTCCGCTTTTTCAAGCTGGTTGGTAAAGTCGCTGAAGAAGCTGTCGAGCACTTTCTTCCATTCCGCCTGATGACTGGCAACCTGGTCAAGGCTGTCTTCCATCTGTGCGGTAAAGTCGTAGTTCATCAACTCGCGGAAGTTGGCTTCCAGACGGTCGGTTACGATCTCACCCATTTTTTCAGCGTAGAAACGGCGGTTTTCAACACGCACATAACCACGATCCTGAATGGTCGAAATGATTGACGCATAGGTTGACGGACGACCAATACCGCGTTTTTCCAGCTCTTTTACCAGCGATGCTTCGCTAAAGCGCGCAGGCGGCTTAGTAAAGTGCTGAGCTGGCACGAGGTCAACCAGAGAGAGTTCATCCCCTTTGTTCACCGCCGGCAGCGTTCGGTCTTCGTCGCCTTTACGCAGTGCAGGCATGACTTTCGTCCAGCCGTCGAAACGCAGGATACGGCCACGCGCTTTCAGACGGAAATCACCCGCACCAACGGTAAGCGTAGTGGAATCGTACTGCGCGGGTGTCATTTGACACGCGACGAACTGGCGCCAGATAAGCTGGTACAGCTTCTGGGCGTCGGCTTCCATATCCTTCAGCGATTCCGCTAACACAGAGACGTCAGAAGGACGAATGGCTTCGTGCGCTTCCTGTGAGTTCTCTTTGCTGGCGTACTGGTTAGCGCTTTCCGGCAGGTATTTCTTACCGAAATTGTCACCGATATAGCCGCGCACCATGTTAACCGCATCCTGACTCAGGTTAGTCGAGTCAGTACGCATGTAGGTGATGTAACCCGCTTCATACAAACGCTGGGCCATCATCATGGTTTTCTTCACGCCATAACCCAGACGCGTGCTTGCGGCCTGTTGCAGCGTAGAGGTAATAAACGGTGCGCCAGGCTTACTGCTGGTCGGTTTGTCTTCACGCTCCAGAACCTGATAGCGTGCTTTTTCCAGCAGCGCCACTGCGGCCATGGTCTGGTCACGGTTTTCAGGACGGAAAGGCTTGTCGTTCTGATGGCTCACCTGCAGCGGCAGAGCATCCCCGCCCGGCGTGGTGACATTCGCGTCGACTTCCCAGAACTCTTCTGGCACAAACGCTTTAATTTCGCGTTCACGTTCAACGACAAGACGCACGGCAACGGATTGCACACGGCCTGCGGACAGACCACGGGCAATCTTTTTCCACAGCAGTGGAGACACCATGTAGCCTACAACACGGTCCATAAAGCGACGTGCCTGCTGCGCGTTTACACGGTCAATGTTCAGTTCGCCCGGCTTTTCAAACGCCTGACGAATCGCATTCTTCGTAATTTCGTTAAACACTACACGGCTGTAGCGTTTGTCATCACCACCGATCACTTCCCGCAGGTGCCACGCAATGGCTTCCCCTTCGCGGTCAAGGTCGGTTGCGAGATAGATGTGGTCTGCTTTTTCAGCAAGCTGTTTCAGCTCATTAACAACTTTTTCTTTCCCGGGCAGCACTTCGTATTGTGCATCCCAGTTGTGCCATGGGTTAACACCCATGCGGTTGACAAGCGCGCTACGTTCATCCTTTTTAGGCTTTTTAGCCCCTTTGGTGGAGGTAGAGTCTGCGCTCTTTTTGCTGGCTGAGCCACTGGTCGGCAAATCGCGGATATGACCCACGCTGGACTTAACCACGTAGTCATTACCCAGATACTTATTGATCGTTTTGGCTTTTGCCGGGGACTCAACGATGACGAGAGCTTTACCCATATTCACCTTTACCTAATTTAATTCTTCCAGGAATACGCCGCACGTTGATTTCCCTTCCACTGACGACGCGTCATTGATATTGCGACTGCGTCAGGGGATATCAACCCCTTTGTCTTACCGAACGTCAGAGAAAAGACGCCCAGGTGATTGAGTTTTCGGGTATTTTTCTCACGCCTCATATGATTCGTGACGAATTACCGGTCGAATGTCAAGCAATTCTGTTGCCAGAATGACGAAAGCGCACACTCTACCTGATAAAATCCGTTACGCAACTTTATTAGCATGCAAAAGCAAATCACGCCAGCCAGGCTCCTGCGCCTTATCCCCTCAGATTACAGGGAAAATTTGCCCCCAAAGCGCCCTCGGCGTAGACTATTGTCACTGTTTAAGGAGTGGATTATGCACAATACGACCCAACCAATTGACCGAGTCTCTCTGCTTATCGAAGCAAACAAGCTTATCCGTGATCATGAAGATACTCTGGCGGGCATTGAAGCCACCGGCGTAGAACAGCGTAATGGCGTGCTGGTTTTCAGCGGCGAATACTTCCTTGACGAACAGGGGCTACCTACCCCGAAAAGCACCGCCGTGTTTAACATGTTTAAATACCTGGCGCATACGCTTTCAGAGAAATATCACCTGGTTGATTAATGCAAAACGCGAGGCCTGAGCCTCGCGTTTTTGTTTACAGCAACGGTTTTTGTCCGCGCTGTAGCCAGCGGAGCAACAGCCGATCGGCACTTTCTGCCGCACTGTTGGTAAAGCGATCGAGCAGACGCTTGCGCTGCGTAAAGCGCACGCCCACCAGCTCACGGCCATCCATCAGGTTCAACAGCAGGTCATCGCTAGTGCCCACTTCATCTACCAGTCCTTTCTCCTGGGCCTGGATACCGTACCAGTGCTCCCCCGTCGCGACCTGCTCAATATCGAGCGATGGGCGCATGCGGTGCACAAAGTCTTTAAAGAGGTGGTGCGTTTCATTGAGATCTTCACGGAATTTCTGACGCCCCTCTTCCGTGTTTTCCCCCAGCAGCGTCAGAGTGCGTTTGTACTGCCCGGCCGTGTGCAGTTCAATGTCGATCTCTTTGTTTTTGAGGAAGCGGTTAAAGTTAGGGATTTGCGCAACCACACCGATTGAACCAATAATAGAAAACGGTGCCGCCACAATTTTATCCGCGACGCAGGCCATCATGTAGCCACCGCTCGCCGCGACTTTATCCACCGCAACGGTCAGCGGGATCTGTTTTTCACGCAGGCGCTGCAGCTGTGACGCAGCCAGTCCATAACCGTGTACCACACCGCCCGGGCTTTCAAGACGCACCACCACCTGATCCTGCGGTTTTGCCACGGCAAGAACGGCAGTGACCTCTTCGCGCAGAGAAGAAACTTCATGCGCATCCATGCTGCCTTTAAAGTCGAGCACATAGACGCGTGGCTTTGCCTCATCCTGCGGTGCATTGAGCTTGGCTTTCGCTTTTGCCGCTTTGGCTTCCTGTTTATGCTTTTTCTTCTGCGCTTTAAGCCACTGCTTCTGTTGATGGCTATCGAGCAGCGACAGAGACATATCTTCCTGCATCTCTTTATACTGCTCACTCAGGCGGGTAATGCGTAACTCCCCACGCTGACGCTTACGCTGCGTCAGGTTTACAATCAGAACGGCAATCACCGCAATGGCAATCACCACCGTTGCGATTTTGGCCAAAAACAACCCATACTGAGAAAGTAATTCCACGCGTTCCACCTTGTTTAACCACGATTCTTTCACGGCAGTGTACAACAGCCCTGCCCATGCGTCTCGCTCGTGACATTACCTCTGCGAGCCTGCTTCAGGAATCCCCTCATGGGGGTTTAAATATTTGCAAATTGTTAATTTTACAGTAATGCCTCCTGTAGACTGATTGAATTCTCATGCTAATTCGGGCATAAAGCCGAAAAGTCATAAAGAAGGCGTCATTGCGTCACTGCGCGCCAGAGGAGTCCCCGTGCATTATCAACCGCAAAAAAATCTGCTGCAAAATCGCATCATTCTGGTCACCGGTGCCAGCGACGGAATTGGTCGCGAGGCGGCCCTGACCTACGCTGACTATGGCGCGAGCGTTATTCTTATTGGTCGTAACGAAGAGAAACTGAAAAGCGTCGCGCAGGAAATAGAGGCGGCAGGCGGCATTCCGGCCCCGTGGTATACCCTCGATTTACTCACCTGCACGCCAGCGGTGTGCCAGGAGCTTGCTCACCGTATTAGCGCCCACTATCCGCGGCTGGACGGTGTCCTGCACAATGCGGGTTTGCTGGGAGAAGTCCGTCCTATGGACGAACAGGATCCCGATATCTGGCAGCAGGTGATGCAGGTCAACGTCAACGGCACGTTTTTCCTGACGCAGGCTTTGCTTCCTTTATTACTTAAATCCGAGTCCGGCTCGCTGGTCTTTACCTCCTCAAGCGTAGGCCGCGAAGGTCGAGCCAACTGGGGAGCATATGCCGTCTCAAAATTCGCGACTGAAGGGATGATGCAGGTGCTGGCGGAAGAGTATCAAAGCCGCCATCTGCGCGTAAATTGCATTAACCCGGGTGGAACGCGCACCAAAATGCGCGCCAGCGCCTTCCCGTCGGAAGACCCGCAGAAACTGAAAACACCCGCAGACATTATGCCGCTCTATCTCTGGCTGATGGGCGACGACAGCCGTCGTAAAACGGGGATGACCTTCGATGCCCAGCCGGGCCGTAAACCAGGGATTTCGCAATGAGTGAAGAACGTCATCAACAACGCCAGCAGCGTCTGAAGGAACAGGTCGATGCGCGCGTTGCGGCCGCACAGGACGAGCGCGGGATAATTATCGTCTTTACCGGTAACGGCAAAGGTAAAACTACCGCGGCATTTGGCACCGCCACGCGTGCTGTCGGTCACGGGCAGAAAGTGGGCGTCATTCAGTTCATCAAAGGCGAATGGCCGAACGGCGAACGTAATCTGCTTGAACCGCATGGCGTTGAATTTCAGGTGATGGCGACAGGTTTTACATGGGATACGCAGAACCGTGAAACCGATACTGCAGCTTGTCTTGCAGTCTGGGAGCACGCCAAAAGAATGCTGGCAGACCCCGCCCTGAATATGGTTCTGCTGGATGAGATAACCTATATGGTGGCCTACGACTATCTCCCGCTGGATGCGGTACTGGAGGCGTTACAACAACGCCCGGCGCACCAGACGGTTATCGTCACGGGGCGTGGCTGTCATCGGGAAATACTGGAGCTTGCTGATACCGTCAGCGAACTGCGTCCGGTCAAACATGCGTTTGACGCGGGAATCAAAGCGCAAATCGGTATTGATTACTAAGAAAAAAGCCCGGTGATCTTCACCGGGCTTTTATGTTAACCGTTGTTGTTACGGCTGCCAGAGCGGCGGTTGCTGCTCACCTGGCTATGGCGTTTCACCGCACGACGGATCTGATTCGCCTTCATACGACGACGATCTTTTTCCACCGCCACTTTAGAGGTGGTTTCTGGCGTCAGGCCAACCAGTTCACGCAGGTAGTTAGTCTGTGTCAGATCCAGCTCGGTATAACCACCCCGTGGCAGACCTTTTGGCAGCAGGATGTCGCCATAACGGACACGGATCAGACGGCTCACCTGAACACCTACCGCTTCCCAAAGACGACGCACTTCGCGGTTACGGCCTTCAGTCAGGGTAACGTTGTACCACTGGTTAATGCCTTCGCCACCGGTGAATTTGATGGTTTTAAATGCCGCAGGACCGTCTTCCAGCTGAACGCCGCGTGACAGATCGCGCAGTTTATTCTCATCAACCTGGCCGAAGACACGCACGGCGTATTCGCGTTCCACTTCACGGCTAGGGTGCATCAGACGGTTTGCCAGTTCACCATCAGTGGTAAACAGCAGCAGGCCGCAGGTATTCACGTCCAGACGCCCCACGGCAATCCAGCGAGCGCCACGCAGTTTAGGCAGACGGTCAAACACCGTCGGGCGACCTTCAGGGTCGTTGCGCGTGCACAGCTCGCCTTCTGGCTTGTAATACGCAAGCACGCGGCAAATCTGCTCAGCGGACTCTTTCACGGAGATAAGATGACCGTCGATGCGGATCTTCAATCCCGGTACGATTTCTACGCGGTCACCCAGCGTGGCGATTTTACCGTCCACACTCACGCGACCCGCTTCAATAATGGCTTCGATTTCACGGCGTGAACCGTGGCCGGCACGCGCCAGCACTTTCTGTAACTTCTCGCTCATTGAGCTTCCTCAGGTGTCGCCTTCACAGGCGTCTGGTATACTTTCAAAAACAACGAGTTAGCATCAATAACAACTTAACTCACTGATATGTAACTATTTCATGGTACACAGCATGGCAAACAATATGTCACACAAGCTGTCACACACAATGATTCGTGGGCGCACATACTACACTAACTTTAGACTAAATGATTCAACAAGTTTTGTGCGCTTAAGTCTCGGTACTGATAGCCGAAAGCAAGCGGAAGTGATCATGAATCAGATCCGCCCTTTCATACCCCTTGTACAGAATGGAACGATGAGCCTCGAAGAGTTCAAACACAAAATGCAGGGTTACCGCACCGCCACCAAGCAGGACTTTGATGAATATCTTTTGAATTGGCTTAAAGGTGGCCTTGAAGAGGCTAAAAGGTTACCAGAATTAGGCAGGTACCATAAACAGATTACAGGTGAATCTTTATCGCCCCTAGACACCGCAAACAAGGCGCAAGGCTACGCCAACTCCTATATGGGGCATATGTATAATGGTAACGATATTTCCGCCAGGATGATGACCGCTGCACTCAGAAAGCAGATGTTAACAGTTAATGAATCCGACCTTGATCAGGTTCACCATATCGCCAGCCAGATAGATATGAATCAGGCCCTTATGTCACAGGCTTATGAAGCATTCTATTCAGGTGATTTGACACGATACCAGCAGATCATTAATTCGATGGGGTCAGCTTTACAAAATGCAATCCCGGCAGTTACCCCAGTACCAATGGAGCAAAATACAGCGACAACTGCCGAGACTGAACCAGCACACAGCCCAAGATTGTTGGAAGCGTGGAACGACTATATAAAGGATAAGGGTCAAAAGTGGCGCAAGCAAACAGCAAATGAAAATCAGCGTTTCTTTGATGTCCTCTATCATGTTGTGGGTGATGTCCCTGTTGATAGCGTTAAGAAACAGGATTTAAGGGATTCTCTCAAGGTGGCAGAGAATCTGCCTACTCGAACTAAACTACCCTACTCCAAAATGAGTCTTGCCGAGTGCATTGATTACGATGTCCCTGAGGATGACCTGATCGCCAGTGAGCATGTCCACAAACATTTAAAGCTATGGCGTTCATTGTTCAAAACGTATCTAGTCGATCAGAAAGATGTTCTTACCAAATCCCCTACTGATGGGATTAGTTACGAGGTTAAATCCAACCGGGGTGGGAACTATACAGCCAATGAACTGAGTCGAATCAAAGAGCATCTCTTTGCACTACCAAGCAGTGATTATCGGAAATGGTACTTCCTGACCTTGATTTATACAGGTGCTCGACGTGGTGAAATAGCGGATATCCGTAAGCACCACATACGGAAAGATGAGGAGACCGGGCGCGGGTATATCTTTATTGAAGGTGGGAAAACCGAACACGCCCGTCGCCAGGTTCCAATACATAAGACTATTGAGGCGGGGCTTTTGGCTTGTGTAAAAAACCTCAAGGATTCCGACCGTGTATTTGGCAAACTTCCCAACTACACCACCGTAACCACAGATTGGGTGGATATGATGAATGGACTAGACATCCCCGATTACAACGAGTTCGGACTCAAGCGCCGGGTCCACTCACTGAGACACACATTTATAAGCAATGCTATTGCATCCGTTGGAAACGCAGCACTGATCCAGTTTGTTGTTGGTCACAGCAGAACACAATCGCTAGGTATCACCTCAAGGTATACTCATACACCACCCTTGAAAGATCTACTTCCGGTGATTGATTATACAATCAAGTCATGAATGGATTCACATGAGTTACAACATATTAATTACACGAGTATTTTTATTCAATTGATACATGGTAGCATATAGTTAAAAAGGTATTTCTTATACAACCGTGCTGTCTAAGTTACATGGTACAACATCCGCATCGCATACATCTGAATAAACAAGGAATCTCATGCCACAACACTTCGACTTACTAGGGAAAGAACTCAACAATATCAAGGGGTTAAAGCAAAATCCAGATGCAACAGGCTTCTTCCTTCAGGAAGTACTTCGTTTCTACTCAATCGCGGGAACTTTGTTAACTAGTGATATCTGCCTTAATACTAGTTCTACTGTTGACGGAAGATACTTAACACATGTTTTATCACGCTCTCTGCTAGAGCCATACTTTACAATACTCTACATTTTTGATGATTTTTCACTTATGTCAGCACGATATGAAGAACAGAAAAACACATTTAAAGATAACTATCGAAAATTAATGAATGACCTTAACGCGCCTGTATGGTCTAATTTCATGACCCAACATGGAAATAATCTAGAACCAGCGGACCCTACATGGAAAAATCTCAAAAAACTTCCCGATGTAAATACCATGCTTGGGTATGTAAAAAACCATAGCGGTGGTACTTTAAAATACCTTTACCCACTCTATCGAATTACAAGCTTTGATACCCATGGACGTAGTTTAGGAACAATATTTGAATCTGTCTTTGGGAAACAGTGCAATTTCCCCATATTAGATATTGAATATGCAATTGAGCTTTTGGCGAATGAATATCTATCCCTTTATAACACCCTTCGTACTAATAAACTAATATAGGCAAGTCTAATTGACGCTATCGGTAATAAAAACAGTTCCTGACTGCTTCACACAAAATTACCCACAGATAAAGGGATGAATCCAGAATATATAGGTTCGAGATATGTATGGGCTTCAATATAGTTTCTACGAGAGCACGACGGACTAGACTTGAGAATGAGTGATAAGCTGCCATCAGTCTAGTGGGTGCGTACATCGCCGAACATAGGCACCGAGCCAAAAGCCGCAAGCGCAAGTAATGACTAACCCCGCCTCTGTGCGGGGTTTTTTATTGGTTCTTTTCCTCATGAAGCCGTAGCGCTTTCGCTAACTCCAACTGAAAGGCAAATGACAAGCGGGAACGGCTAATCTTGATACCGTCAATAATGATGTATGTAGGGTAAGCGGTGATCATGCGGCCCAAGTATTGGAAGTATTTAGGGTGGTTTGACTTATCGTTATTCATTGTGTTCCATCCGTCTGGGCGTGGGTAATCCCGGTAACGGATAATTGATCTAAATTCGATCAAAATCAATGACTTAACAGATCACCAAATCCAGGGGGTGTACAATGGCGAGCCTCCCTCAGCCTAACCTATACACGAACATAAAATAGGGGCGGATTCCTTCCAGTTGGGTGGAAAAATATCTGGGAGTTTGGATATTGCAACCAGGCACCACTAATAGGGACGGAGGTGGGTCTTGATCATGTTTATCAAATATCACTGCTTGGTTCATGGTGCAAATCACTTGGTATCAACAATCGAACGTTTTTCGATACCAATCTATCTCCTACAAATCTGGTATCAATAAATTACCATATTGACTTAAAGATACTAACGATCAATTATGATACCGTTTTTGATACCACTTGAGAGGATGTTATGAGCCGTACTTTTGCATATTGTCGTGTGTCCACCAGCGAGCAAACGAC
Source organism: Enterobacter sp. R-25 (assembly GCF_049913205.1). Classification (NCBI taxonomy): domain Bacteria; kingdom Pseudomonadati; phylum Pseudomonadota; class Gammaproteobacteria; order Enterobacterales; family Enterobacteriaceae; genus Enterobacter; species Enterobacter sp. R-25. The sequence continues at coordinate 2,562,569 of NZ_CP183982.1, forward strand.
TGAAAACCAAATCATGGCAATCCGTCATGCTGGTTATGATGTAATTGATAGCCGTGTCGTATCCGAAGTTGTTTCAGGTGGTGTACAGGCAATGAAGCGTAAAGCTTTTGCCGATATGGTAAATCACAAGTTGGAGTCAGGTGATCAACTGGTCGTGCTCAAACTAGACCGTTTGGGACGTGATAACATCGATGTACAACAGACAATCTCTATGTTAGTAGACAAAGGAATAGACGTTGTATCGTTGGATCTGCCTGCGAGCAACCTTGCCAGTGCCGAAGGAAAGTTGATGCTTCAAATGTTCTCTGCATTTGCGGAGTTTGAAAAATCACGTATTACAGAGCGCACTAAAGAAGGTCTAGAGCGAGCTAAGAAAGAAGGCAAGAAATTAGGCCGTCCTGTGGCAGCAAACACGTGTAAGCGTGTACAAGAGGCTAAAGCTAGTGGTCTGAGTCAGGCAAAAGCGGCTTCCTCGTTAGGTCTAGGGATTGCCACGATAAAGCGCCATTGGAACATCTGATATTTTTGTATCAGTGAAGTAGCTATCAATATGATAGTGAGTCCTTAGTGCAGGCAACTATCTCAGAGACAAAGATCGATAAAGGAGTTTAGTGTGACAAAGACTAGAGATAATCACTATGTGCCTCAATGGTATCAAAAAGGATTTATGGAGGAACGGGAACAACAACTCTGCCACTTAATGCGTCGTAAAATTAATATTCCCGGAGATGAAACAAGGATAGTCGAATCAAAAAAATGGCAAACACCAACGCAGAGATTTTATGAAGTCGATTTATATTCAACTTTTTTTGGTTCTGAAGTTAATGATGAAATAGAGCGAAAACTATTCGGCCCGATAGATAACAGCGGCTCAACATCTATTCGAGCCTTCCTTGGAAATAATCAAGCTGAATGGCATGATAACTTCCGTGATCTATTTACTTATATTGATGCTCAGAAACTACGAACCCCTAAAGGTTTGGATTGGATTAAAAACAAATACCCTGAACTCAATCAAAGTCAACTCATGATGGAAATGCAATCCCTTAGAACAATGCATTGTACATTGTGGGCTGAAGGGGTGCGTGAGTTAGTCTCAGCTTCAGAAGCAGAAACAAAATTCATTCTTTCAGATCATCCAGTCACTATCTATAACTATGCTTGCCCTCCAAATCATGAACTTTGTAATTATCCTAACGACCCAGATATTACATTAAAAGGTTCACAGACGATATTTCCTTTAGATAAAAATCGTTGTTTGATTTTAACGAATCTTGAATATGCACAAGATCCCGAAAATGCAAACCCACTTCAACAGCGAACCAATGCCACTCGCCTTAGAAATAGCATGGTAAATACTATTAATTTCATTAATAGCCGCCAACTTTCGGATGATGAAGTTAAAAAGATAAATTATATTATTAAAAGTAGATCTAACAAATCAGTCGCAGCAGGTCGAGAAAACTGGCTTTACCCTGAAAAGGATATCGAAGTTGATTGGGCTGAACTACGTCATCTACTTTTACCATCGTTAAATGGTATATTTGGTTTTGGCGGAGACATGTATGCCAAATTTGAGGATGGCTCAGTACACTATCAAGATGCACTTGGTAGAACAACTCACTCACATGAGTTCCTCCAGAAAACGACAAGTAAAGTTCAGATTGGCCGTAACTCCGCTTGCGGATGTGGCAGCGGCAGAAAATACAAACACTGCTGCCTCAATCTTGCTGAGAACTTACGTACATCGTGGGATGTAGTAAGCATAAGAGAAAGAAATCTCGCATTTTGTAATTGTATTAAAGATGTTTTAGGTTTAAATAATGGTAAAACGTGGCTAGACGTCAGAAAAGAAATTACCGAAGATCATATAACAAAGATATATGAATTCTATTCAATACTATGGCCTGTTGATACAGACATATATAATTTATTGCCAAAATCGGATGGAAAACTACGAGCGCTGTATTCAGGGCCTGTAGATGTCCGTACCATAACTGAAAATGCTGTACCAATGGCATCATTATTTGATGAATTTTTGATTGAGACTCCCATATGTAACCCTAACATTACCAATCCAGAATTCAGCCCCATCAAATCCCCATCACAATATAAGTATCAATCACTCAAGGATTTTTTATTTTTCCTTCAGATGGAACCATTTATTGGACTTGGTTTGATAAACATCATTCCTGAACCGGTCGAATTTGATACTGGACTCATGCGAGCAACGTTAGACATGGCTAGGGAGAGAGGTCAAAGAAAGGAACCTATACACAAACAAGATTTACAACGACACTTCATCTTATCGACTGAGGACTTACTAAATTCAACGGCATTAATGCCTAGGGACATGAGAGTTAATTTCCTTGTAAGTCAGTTTGGTTTAAATGAAGTGTCAGCAAGTGATATAATTACTACATCTGAACTAAATGCAGAGTCTTCACCTCTGACACTATTACAAAAAACATCAGTAGGTAGTGGCGGGCAATTAATGATGTCGCGGAATGGGCCTAATTATGAAATGGCTTTATTTATAGCCCAAGTAACAGGCTCAGTTATTGTGACCGATAGTATTTCCAGATGGAAACAGTTATATTCTGCACAACACCGCGATCAAGGAATATCTTCTTTCCCATGGGGTAAAGCACTTGATGCCTTTAATATTGTACCTCTTGACCTTCAGTTTGAGGACACGTTCACGAAGTCCCAAGGACCATTCTCCAAGACAAGAAACCTGCTTAAAGAAGTTGACCAAACCATTTTGAGAAATAATCGTACAACAGCACATATACAGCTCCTAACTACTAACATCAATGCCTTAATCAAACAGCTAAATGCAGATAACAAGTCATTGGTCCTTAAAAATATGATGATATCTTCTCCAGAGGGTGGGTTTTATGATAGGAATGTTCAGCGATTGCTGGCCCGTTCAAGTTGTCTTAAATATGATGATAATGTTAGGTCAATCTTAGGCATTGACATTGCAACGATGTAATCATTGCCATTTTAGTTTTTTTGAGAATGTTGCATGAGCTCATTTTAAATTCGGTTTAAAACTGAGAAATGCAAAAAGGGCTATGCCGATGAAAGCAGTAGCCCTATGGTCATTCACTGCACAAAAATGAGAATAATGCTCAGTAATTTAAATGCTGAGCTGAAAGAAGGAATAAAGAACCCGGCTAAACAGCCTGTATCGCTCCCTGAGAGGTTTTTTGCATGTAGATGATCGCTGGACTACTTGCTAAGTAAAGTTCGATACAGGGCTTCCTACGAAGGATTCTAATGCAGCGTATTAGCCGTCTTGAATTTTACCCTCGACGCAGAGAATGTTTGCTGCCCTTTACCGTTAGAATACTTCCCGCGATTCTTGGCAAGATATGAAATCCGTTTGACCATCCTAGTAAGTGAATCGTGATCACCTCTTTTGATTCTGTATCCATCCTCGGGAAGATGGACCCGAGAAACTCCATTCGTGAGTTCTGACCAGATACGGCTTACCCTTCCAATAATCCCTTTGTCTTCAAAACCAGCAGTGTTTACCTGGAAATATGGTAAAGCTATCCAGCAGTGGTAATGAACTTGTTTAGCCCTTTCTTTCTCCCTAACCCAGCCATAAGCGAATTTTTTGATAGGCTGATTGTTCCAGGCTTTTGCGGTGAACTCGCCTCGCAGACGAGTAAACAATTCACTTACCAGTTTGTTGCTTTCATCAACAGACATCCCTTCAGGGACAGACAAATCAAAGCGGAATCCATACAGTTCGTTATAGTGCGACAACATAGCGCGAAGCTGGTCAATAAATCTGTCGATAATTTCTTTTCGTATTGGACTGCTACGCTTACTTAACGGATTATGGTTAAGCTTATAGGTCAAACCATCGTGGAGATAGGTTGAGGAATGGATCAAGGTGTAATGACCATTGTCACGGTGAGATGTCAGTAAATTAGTTGATTGTTGTACAGATAAGATAGATTGCTGCATACGCCTCCTTCAGTAGTGTTAGATAGTTCCTCATGTAGGGTATAGGTATTAATAAAAACCAGTAGAAAACTGAAACGCAAAAAGCCCAGCAGACCCACACCACTTCTGGCATTGGAATACAGGCATGATTGAAAATTTTCACTTAGAAAAGTTTCTGGTAAAAACCAGCTTCTCTATCAGATTACCACTACCTTTTGTGTTCGGCAAGAGTTTCTAACTGTAGGTCGTGAATTCCTGATTGCAGCATGGACAAAAATTGACCTTTCCCGCGACTAACCAAAACCAACGAGATATCCCTGAGCGGTCAATGATGTTATTGGCTAAACCAGCATAGGCCAATGATGAAAGATTACGGTGTGTTGTTGAAAGCGGGATGTTCAGGAGCTTTGAAAGTTCTAAAGCCGAGCTAGGAATAGACGTTTGAGTAAGGTGGTGCGAAATATTTATACGTGAAGTTGTCAGTGTTAATCCTGCTGACTTCAGGATAATAGCCATCCGATTATAATCATCCCTTAACGGGGGGGTAAACGCAGGCAAAATGGACCCTGTAAGCAATATTCACTCTCTTTGAGTCAAGTTATCAAGAATGATATTTTATCATAAAACCGCTCAATTGAGAATTGTTCTCAATTGAGCTTTGAGACAATAATGATATTAAGCACAGATACCGGTATATGCCCGAGTCTATGTATATCTCCATTCAAGTTAAATCTGAATGGACCAAGGGGAAAACGGTGTGCATAAAAAATGGGATTCTGAGTGTAATTAAAGCTGTCATACAAAACGATGATTGCCCTTTATGCTAACAAGGCAATGCATTGATTTGTAATGATATTAATTTTATCTTGTACGCCTTCACAGGCGTCGAATCAGGTCAAAAGAGGGCTCAGCCCTGCTTTGATGGCCGCGTAGTATATCTGCTTACACCCTTACAAGAAAGGCTTAACATCACCCACGCCTTCACGAATCACTTCTGGCGCATCTTCGGTTAAGTCAACAACGGTGGTTGGCTGCTGACCAAGGTAGCCGCCATGAATAATCAACTCGACCACCTTTTCCAGACGGTCTTTAATCTCTTCGGGATCGGATTCGGTGAACTCGCTGCCAGGCAACATTAAAGAAGTCGAAAGCATCGGCTCGCCGAGGGTTTCCAGCAGCGCCTGCGCAATCGGGTTGGACGGTACGCGCATCCCGATGGTTTTACGCTTTTCCTGTAACAGTCGGCGCGGCACTTCCTTGGTTCCTTTAAGAATAAAGGTGTAGTTGCCCGGCGTGTTATTTTTGATCAGACGAAACGCCACGTTATCGACATACGCGTAGGTCGACAGTTCAGAAAGATCGCGGCACATCAGGGTAAAGTTATGGCCGTCCGGCAGCTGACGAATGCGGCAAATGCGCTCCATCGCCCCTTTGTCTTCAATTTTACAGCCCAGCGCGTAGCCAGAATCGGTCGGGTAGACAATCACGCCGCCTTTGCGAACGATCTCCACGGCCTGATTAATTAAGCGTGGCTGCGGGTTATCCGGATGAATATAGAAAAACTGACTCATACTTCCCTCTCTTCAATTTTCTGCGGCTGTTCCCAGAGCTGCCAGACGGGCTCAACGCCTGCGGGCAACCAGAGCTTGCGTCCCAGCTCGATCCACGCACAGGGTTGATGGAAATCCGACCCTTGCGAACCCAGCAGACCGAACTGACGCGCGTAGGTTGCGAGCTGCGCACGCTCATTGGGCGCCTGCTGACACTGGGCGACTTCCATCGCCTCACCGCCACATTCGGCAAAGTGTGCCAGCAGTCTTTTCAGCCACTTAGCAGAAAGATTATACCGCCCCGGATGGGCGAGCACAGCCTTACCGCCAGAATGATGAATGACATCAATAGCTTGTTTTATTGTACACCACTGTGGCGGAACGTAACCGGTTTTCCCGCGTGCCAGATATTTTTTAAACACGTCCGCCATCGTCGTGGCTTTGCCCGCCTCAACCAGAAAACGGGCAAAATGGCCGCGCGTCACCGCCCCACCGTTTGCCAGTTTCTGTGCACCTTCCAGCGCTCCGGGAATATGCGCTTTTTCCAGTCGCTCACCAATCATTTCGGCGCGTTCATTGCGGCGCGATTTTTGTTCTTGCAAAAACGCACGCATTGCCGGATGTTCAATATCGATATTGAGGCCGACAATGTGTATTTCGTGATTTTCCCAGACTGTCGAAATTTCGACGCCGGGCACCAGATTCAGCGCCAGTCCGCTGCGGGCAATTTCGGCGCGCGCCGCGGGAATAGCATCTGTCGTATCGTGATCGGTTATCGCCAGCGTGCCAACACGCATTTCAACGGCGCGATGAACCAGGGCTTCGGGTGTCAGCAGGCCATCAGAGGCCTGAGTATGGCTGTGTAAATCATAAATTACGGCGTAGGTGGTATCGCTCAAAGCACTTCCCATAGCAGGTTAAAGACATCCGAAACCCCTATGATAACGGCTTGGCGCGAAATTCTGAAATCAAGGGTTGACAACTTGCCATCGAACTAGTTAACTAGTACGCAAGTTCACACGAGAAAGGTATCTGAAAATGACAGCACATTTCACTCTGCACGGTTGGTGGCGCACATCCTGATTATCGGGCAGTGTCACACGTCTGCGAAATGCAAACAGATACCCAGCCCGCGACTAAGCGGGCTTTTTTTTTGAACAGAATAAATGAGAACAACATAATGCAAACAGCCAAACCACACCTCGAATTGCTGACCTGCGAGGCGGTCTATCGCCACAACCCAACCGCGCTGTTTCATCAGGTCTGCGGTGCGCGTCCGGCGACGTTGCTGCTGGAATCCGCAGATATTGACAGTAAAGACGATCTTAAGAGCCTGCTGCTGGTCGACAGCGCATTGCGCATTACCGCGCTGGGTGACACTGTCACGATTAAGGCGCTCTCTGAGAACGGTGCCGCGCTGCTGCCACTGCTGGACGCCTCCCTCCCAGCGGGCATCGAGAATGAACGTCACCCGGAAGTGCGGGTACTGCATTTCCCGCCGGTCAGCCAACTGCTGGACGAAGATGCACGCCTCTGTTCTTTGTCAGTCTTCGATGCCTTCCGCCTGCTGCAAAACCTGGTCTCGGTACCAGAAGATGAACGCGAAGCGATGTTCTTTGGCGGGCTGTTTGCTTACGATCTGGTCGCCGGTTTCGAAGACCTGCCGGAAACCGAACAGGGCAACCGCTGCCCTGACTACTGCTTCTACCTGGCCGAAACCCTGCTGGTGATCGACCATCAGAAAAAATACACCCGTATTCAGGCGAGTCTGTTCACGCCATCCGTGACCGAGAAAACACGTCTTGAGCAGCGCATTGCTCAGCTGCAACAGCAAATGACCGAAGCGCCACCCGCTCTGCCGGTTCAGCATGTAGAGAAGATGACCTGTGAGGTTAACCAGACCGACGATCAGTACGGTGCCGTGGTGCGTCAGATGCAAAAGGCGATTCGCGCCGGGGAAATTTTCCAGGTCGTCCCGTCCCGTCGTTTCTCACTGCCCTGCCCGTCGCCGCTGGCGGCCTATGACGTGCTGAAAAAGAGCAACCCAAGCCCGTATATGTTCTTTATGCAGGACAACGAGTTCACCCTGTTTGGCGCGTCACCGGAAAGCTCCCTGAAATACGACGCCACCAGCCGCCAGATCGAGATCTACCCGATTGCCGGTACTCGTCCGCGCGGGCGTCGCGCCGATGGCTCTCTGGATCGCGATCTCGACAGCCGTATCGAACTGGAAATGCGCACCGACCACAAAGAGCTCTCCGAGCACCTGATGCTGGTCGACCTGGCGCGTAACGATCTGGCCCGTATTTGTACTCCCGGCAGCCGCTATGTGGCTGACTTAACGAAAGTCGACCGTTACTCCTTCGTGATGCACCTGGTCTCCCGCGTGGTGGGTGAACTGCGCAACGACCTCGACGTGCTGCACGCCTATCGCGCCTGCATGAACATGGGCACCCTGAGCGGTGCGCCGAAAGTCCGTGCGATGCAGCTTATCGCCGCCGCCGAAGGGCGTCGTCGCGGCAGCTATGGCGGTGCGGTGGGTTATTTCACTGCGCATGGTGACCTTGATACCTGCATCGTTATCCGCTCTGCCTATGTTGAAGACGGCATTGCCACCGTCCAGGCGGGCGCCGGGGTGGTTCTTGATTCTGTTCCGCAGTCTGAAGCTGACGAAACGCGCAATAAAGCTCGCGCGGTATTGCGCGCCATCGCTACCGCACACCATGCACAGGAGATTTTCTGATGGCTGACATTCTGCTGCTCGATAACATCGACTCATTTACCTATAACCTGGCAGATCAGCTGCGTGCGAATGGTCACAACGTCGTTATCTATCGTAACCACGTGCCGGCGCAAACCCTGATTGAGCGTCTGGCAACCATGCAAAACCCGGTGCTAATGCTCTCTCCTGGCCCCGGCGCCCCCAGTGAAGCGGGCTGTATGCCTGAACTGCTGACCCGTATGCGCGGCAAGTTGCCTATTATCGGCATCTGCCTGGGGCATCAGGCGATTGTTGAAGCCTATGGCGGATACGTCGGCCAGGCGGGTGAAATCCTGCACGGTAAAGCCTCCAGCATTGAACATGACGGTCAGGCGATGTTTGCCGGGCTGCCGAATCCGCTGCCGGTGGCACGCTACCACTCGCTGGTCGGCAGCAACATCCCGGCTGGCCTGACCATTAACGCCTCGTTCGAAGGCATGGTGATGGCCGTACGTCACGATACCGATCGTGTCTGTGGGATGCAGTTCCATCCGGAATCAATCCTCACCTCTCACGGCGCGCGTCTGCTGGAACAGACCCTGGACTGGGCGCTGCAGAAACTGGAACAGACCAACACCCTGCAACCTGTTCTGGAAAAATTGTATCAGGCACAGACTCTGAGCCAGCAGGAGAGCCACCAGCTCTTCTCCGCCGTGGTTCGCGGTGAACTGAAGCCTGAACAACTGGCGGCCGCGCTGGTGAGCATGAAAGTTCGCGGTGAAAGCCCGCAGGAAATTGCCGGTGCGGCAACGGCGCTGCTGGAAAATGCCGCCCCATTCCCGCGCCCGGACTATATGTTTGCGGATATCGTCGGTACCGGTGGTGACGGCAGCAACAGCATCAATATCTCCACCGCCAGCGCCTTCGTGGCGGCTGCCTGTGGTTTGAAAGTGGCAAAGCACGGTAACCGCAGCGTCTCCAGCCGGTCGGGATCGTCAGACCTGCTGGCCGCATTCGGCATCAACCTCGAGATGAACGCCGAACGTTCGCGTGAAGCCCTGGACGACCTGGGCGTCTGCTTCCTGTTTGCGCCGAAATATCACACCGGTTTCCGCCATGCGATGCCGGTTCGCCAGCAGCTTAAAACCCGCACGCTGTTTAACGTGCTCGGCCCGCTGATCAACCCGGCCCATCCGCCGCTGGCGCTGATTGGCGTCTACAGCCCGGAGCTGGTTCTGCCGATTGCAGAGACCCTGCGCGTGCTGGGTTATCAACGTGCCGCGGTGGTTCACAGCGGGGGAATGGATGAAGTGTCGCTGCATGCGCCAACGCTGGTGGCCGAACTGCGCGACGGTGAAATCCTGAGCTATCAGCTGGAGGCGAGCGACTTTGGTTTAACGCCTTACCATCAGGAAGCGCTGGCGGGCGGCACGCCTGAAGAAAACCGTGACATTCTGACGCGCTTATTACAAGGTAAAGGAGAGGTCGCCCACGAGGCCGCCGTCGCTGCCAACGTCGCGATGCTGATGCGTTTACACGGCGAGGAAGATCTCAAAGCCAACGCACAAAAAGTTCTGAACGTACTGCGCTCAGGTGCAGCTTACGATCGCGTTACCGCACTTGCGGCAAGAGGGTAAAGAATGCAGACCGTTTTAGCGAAAATCGTTGCCGATAAGGCCATCTGGGTGGAAGCACGTAAAGCACAGCAGCCGCTGGCCAGCTTCCAGAATGACGTTGTCCCGAGCAGCCGTCGTTTCTATGATGCTCTGCAGGGCGCACGCACCGCGTTTATTCTCGAGTGCAAAAAAGCGTCCCCGTCGAAAGGCGTTATCCGTGACGATTTCGATCCGGCGCGAATTGCCGGTATCTACAAACATCATGCGTCAGCCATCTCCGTGCTGACGGATGAGAAGTATTTCCAGGGCAGCTTCGATTTCCTGCCTGTTGTCAGCGGGATCGCGCCACAACCGATCCTGTGCAAAGACTTTATTATCGACCCGTATCAGATCTGGCTGGCTCGCTTTTACCAGGCCGATGCCTGCCTGCTGATGCTCTCAGTGCTGGATGACGAACAGTATCGCCAGCTCGCTGCGGTTGCGCACAGTCTGAATATGGGCGTGCTGACCGAAGTGAGCAACGAAGAGGAGCTGGAACGCGCCATTGCGCTGAAAGCCAAAGTGGTCGGCATCAACAACCGCGATCTGCGTGACCTGTCGATTGACCTGAACCGCACGCGCCAGCTGGCGCCGCGTCTGGGCTCTGGCGTCACCGTGATCAGTGAATCCGGTATTAACAGCTACGCACAGGTCCGCGAGCTGAGCCATTTCGCCAACGGTTTCCTGATTGGTTCAGCAATGATGGAACATGACGATCTCAATGCCGCGGTGCGCCGCGTACTGTTGGGTGAAAACAAAGTGTGCGGCTTGACCCGTGAAGAGGATGCCCTGGCCGCGTATGAAGCCGGTGCGATTTACGGCGGGCTGATTTTTGTCGCCTCCTCCCCTCGCGTGGTGACCGAAGCGCAGGCGCGTCAGGTGATGACGGCAGCGCCACTCAGCTATGTGGGGGTCTTTCGCAACGCGGATATCGCCGACGTGGTAGCAAAAGCCGAAGCGTTATCTCTGCATGCGGTGCAGCTTCATGGCAACGAAGATCAGGCCTATATCGATGCCCTGCGCAGCGCACTGGCACCTCAGGTGCAAATCTGGAAAGCGCAGAGCGTGGGCGACAGGTTGCCTGAGCGTAACCTGAATCATGTTGATAAATACGTACTCGATAATGGCCAGGGCGGCACGGGACAGCGTTTTGACTGGTCCCTGTTGCACGGCGAAGTGCTGGACAATGTTTTGCTGGCGGGTGGACTTAGCCCGGATAACTGCGTGGAAGCCGCCAAAGCGGGCTGCGCGGGCCTCGATTTCAATTCAGGCGTAGAGTCGCAACCGGGCATCAAAGATGCCAGTAAGCTGGCCTCGGTATTTAAAACTCTGCGTGCATATTAAGGAAGAGAAGATGACGACATTACTAAACCCCTATTTTGGTGAGTTCGGCGGGATGTACGTCCCGCAAATCCTGATGCCCGCCCTGCGCCAGCTGGAAGAAGCGTTCGTGAGCGCGCAGAAAGATCCGGCGTTTCAGGCTGAGTTTACCGACCTGCTGAAAAACTACGCTGGCCGTCCAACGGCCCTGACGAAATGCCGTAACCTGACCGAAGGCACCAAAACCACGCTGTATCTTAAGCGTGAAGATTTGCTGCACGGCGGCGCGCATAAAACTAACCAGGTGTTGGGTCAGGCGCTGCTTGCAAAACGGATGGGTAAAACCGAAATCATCGCTGAAACTGGCGCAGGCCAGCACGGGGTGGCATCAGCCCTTGCCAGCGCCCTTCTCGGTCTGAAATGCCGCATTTACATGGGCGCAAAAGACGTTGAGCGCCAGTCGCCTAACGTATTCCGTATGCGTCTGATGGGCGCTGAAGTGATCCCGGTGCACAGCGGCTCCGCGACGCTGAAGGATGCGTGTAACGAAGCGCTGCGCGACTGGTCTGGCAGCTATGAAACCGCGCACTATATGCTTGGCACCGCTGCCGGCCCGCACCCGTTCCCGACGATAGTGCGTGAATTCCAGCGCATGATTGGCGAAGAGACCAAAGCGCAGATCCTGGAAAAAGAGGGTCGCCTGCCGGATGCGGTGATCGCCTGCGTTGGCGGTGGCTCTAACGCTATCGGCATGTTCGCTGATTTCATCGACGAAACCAGCGTCGGGCTGATTGGCGTTGAACCTGCAGGCCACGGGATTGAAACCGGTGAGCACGGCGCACCGTTGAAACATGGTCGCGTGGGGATCTACTTCGGTATGAAAGCGCCGATGATGCAGACCGATGACGGCCAGATTGAAGAGTCATACTCTATCTCGGCAGGCCTGGATTTCCCTTCCGTTGGGCCTCAGCATGCCTTCCTGAACAGTACCGGTCGTGCGGACTACGTTTCCATTACCGATGACGAAGCCCTGGAGGCGTTTAAAACGCTCTGTCGCCACGAAGGGATCATTCCTGCTCTGGAGTCCTCTCACGCCCTGGCGCATGCGCTGAAAATGATGAAAGAGAACCCGGAAAAAGAGCAACTGCTGGTGGTTAACCTTTCCGGTCGCGGTGATAAAGACATCTTCACCGTTCACGATATTTTGAAAGCACGAGGGGAAATCTGATGGAACGCTACGATAACGCATTTGCAGCACTGAAATCTCGCCAGGAAGGCGCGTTCGTTCCCTTCGTGACGCTGGGTGACCCGGGTCCTGAGCAGTCGCTGAAAATTATCGACACCCTGATTGAGGCCGGTGCCGACGCGCTGGAACTGGGTATTCCGTTTTCCGATCCTCTGGCCGATGGCCCGACTATCCAGAACGCAACGCTGCGGGCATTCGCGGCCGGTGTCACCCCGGGGCAATGTTTTGAGATGCTGGCCGCTATCCGCCAGAAGCACCCGACCATTCCGATTGGCCTGTTGATGTATGCCAACCTGGTCTTCAGTCGCGGTATTGATACCTTTTATGCAGAATGCGCGCGCGTGGGCGTTGACTCGGTGCTGGTGGCAGACGTACCGGTTGAAGAATCTGCGCCGTTCCGCCAGGCGGCGATGCGCCATAACGTGGCACCTATCTTCATCTGCCCGCCAAACGCCGATGATGAACTGCTGCGCCAGATTGCCTCTTATGGTCGCGGGTATACCTACCTGCTCTCCCGTGCGGGTGTAACTGGCGCGGAGAACAAAGCGGCGCTGCCTCTGCATCATCTGGTCGAGAAGCTGGCTGAATACCACGCGGCTCCTCCGCTGCAGGGCTTTGGGATTTCATCTCCCGATCAGGTCACGGCGGCAATTGACGCTAACGCAGCCGGTGCAATTTCAGGCTCCGCTATCGTTAAAATCATTGAGAAGAACGTGGACAAGCCAGAGCAAATGCTGGCTGAGCTGAAAACGTTTGTGAGCGCAATGAAAGCGGCAACGCGTAAAGCGTAACCTCTCCACCGTCTGGCTCCCCGCCAGACGGTGTTTCTGCCGATCAGTTATCCGGGTTCATCGTAAGCACTATCCGGTAGCGCGCCTTTCCCTGCCGTAACCTGTCGAGCGCCTCATTTGCCTGTTCAAAGGGCATCAGCTCTGTGACTGGCAGCGTCTGAAAGAGGTGGCTAAAGCGCAGCGCGCGTTCGGTTTGCGACGGGGTGCTGACAAATGAACCTGTCAGGGTGCGTTCCGCGCCAATCATCATACCCGGCATGACCTGCAACGGTGTGCGTCCGGCACCCAACAGGATCGCTTTTCCTCTGGGGGCCAGGGCTGGCAATAACGCTGAAACCGCGTCTGCATCCGGGGCAGTGGCCACAATAATCTCGACACCGCCTTCCGCTCTCAGCCGTTCCGCCGCGTTTTCCGTCTGCGCATCGATATAGTGATGAGCGCCCAGCTGTAAAGCGTCATGCGCCTTTTCACTGCCGCGCGCAATCACGATAACCTCAAACCCCATCCTACGGGCGTACTGAATCGCCATATGGCCTAAGCCACCAATACCGAGAATAACCACCCTGTCTCCCGCGCTGGCACCGGATTGACGCAACGCGTTAAAGGTTGCCGTACCGGCGCACAAGATCGGGGCCGCGTGAACGGAAGTGAGCGCTGAAGGAATGGCAATCAGCGCGGTATGGCGGATAACAACATACTCGGCATAACCTCCGTCACAGCTCAGCCCCGGCGTTAGCTGATTTTCACACAGGTGAAAAAGCCCGTTGCGGCAAGGCAGGCAATGCTGGCAATATCCCCCAAGACGCCCGACGCCCACGCGCTGACCGGTGTGCCAGATCCCGGGAACTGCATCTCCTATCCGGGTAATGTGGCCCACAATTTCATGGCCCGGAATGCGCCCGGGCTGCCCCGCTTCCGGTACCTTCTCCGCGTCCTGAAGATCGGCACCACAAACCCCGCATACCTCAATTTTAATCAGTACGTCCTCGGGTCCCGGCTCGGGCAACGGTCTGACGACCATTTCAAGCACGCCCGGCGAGGAAACCTGCATAGCACGAAAAGTTTTATTCACGGTATCACCTGTGATGAGCGGTGTATTATGCGTTACGGCCAGCCATGACGCCGCCGTCAATGTCCCAGATTGCGCCGGTGACCCAGCCTGTCTTGTCAGAAAGCAGGAAGGCTACCGTTTCAGCCACATCGCCCGGCGTACCCACGCGGCCAATCGGATGGAAGCTGTCGAAGCTGTTCATCACCTCTTTTACATCGTCTTTCGGGATGAAGCCTTCATAAATTGGCGTGTGAACAACGGCCGGAGACACGGCATTGACGCGAATGCCTTTCCCGCCCAGCTCAATAGCCAGGTTTTTGGTCCACGCATGCAGGCCGGCTTTCGCCATGGAATATGCGGAAGACGGCGTGGCCCCGATGGCCTGCTGTGCCCACATAGAGCCGATATTGACGATGGAGCCTTTAATACCGGCATCAACCATATTGCGCACCACATCACGGGTGATGAAGAAGGTTGCGCGGTTGATGCTCATATACATGTCGTAATCTGACGCTTCATGTTCAGTAAACGGTTTCGGGAAGAACACGCCAGCGGCATTGACCAGCAGGCTGATGTCTTTGTGTTCAGCATTGAGGGTATTCATCACGTGCTGCATACCCTCTTCTTTCATCAGGTCAGCCACGATGATGGATACCGGTCCGTCGACCGCCAGCGCCTGACGAGCCTGCTCCGCTTTGTCCTTGCGGTTCCCCACCAGCACCACGCTGCCACCGTTTTTCAGAACCCGCTTCGCCGTTTCGAAGCCCATACCACTTGTACCACCGACCACTAACAGCTTTTTACCGGCAAAAGATGCGTTCATCGCTAACCTCTTTTAAAACATTTGGTTGTCATTGATGAAAAGCCTCGCTCCTCATCGTGTGCATCCAGAATGCCACCCTGCATCAGGGTTGACGACTGAGAAGAAATTGCGACACAGGAAAGAAAATCTTCTTCGCTCAGGTATACTGAAAGAAAGAATAAGTCGGAGTACCTGCAATGCGTTCCCTGAACAGACTTAAATGGCTACATGCTTTTGAAGCGACCGCCCGTCACGGTAGCTTTACCGGTGCGGCACAAGAGCTTGGCGTGACGCCTGCCGCAGTGGGCCAGCTTGTTCGTTCGCTCGAAGACTGGGTTGGTCACCCGCTGCTTCGCCGTACGCGTTCGGGTAAGGAGCGCCTGACGCTGGTGGATGAGGCTCAGGATGCGCTGCAGGACATTACGCAGGGCCTGGACAAGCTGGAAAGCGGGTTAAACAAACTGCGCGGACGTCGCGCACGTTCTGTCGTGGTCGTCACCGCCTCTCAGGTATTGATGATGAACTGGCTGATGGAGCGTCTTAACCGGTTCTCAGAAACGCATGACACAATCGATCTGCGGCTTAACGTCACGGAAAAGCTGATGGACGTATCGCACGGCGAGGCGGATATCGGCATTCGCTGCGGACAGGGAGACTGGCCCGGCGTGAATAAAACCTGGCTGATGGATGAAGAGGCGGTGCTGGTCTGTAGCCCCCGCCTGGTGCCTCCGGAGAAAATTGCCTGTGGTGACTGGCTCGCCACGCAGAAGCTGATCCACGATGACACGCCGCACCCGGGCGCGAATTTTCCCTCATGGGATGACGTTCTCCGTACCGTCAATGCCCCTGGCGCGCTGGAAAGCAGGCTGCATATTAACTCCACCTCCGCGGTTATTCTCTCGGCCCTGAGCGGCCGGGGGGTGGCGATTGTGCGTCACGCGCTGGTGAAACAGCTGATTGAAACCGGGCAACTGGTTCAATTGCACCCAGACCATCGCTGGCCGTTAACATGGTCTTACTACCTGGTGACCCCGCAGCACACCGCCATGCGTGAAGAAGTAAAAATATTTCACGACTGGCTTCTTCATGACGTGGTCTCTGACAATCCTTAACTCCCCCTTTTTTAAGCATCATGCGGCAAGGGTCATCGCGTACCGGCATGATGCTTCTCTCTTCAGACGCCCGACATAGTTTTTCTTTTCTGCAACGCAAGATTAACTGATTTGTTGAAGATCACCGGCTTTCTCATAATCGCCCTCAACGAACGGTAAAGCAGACCGGTACCTTATCCGGCCGCCTTGCCTTAACCCTGAGCGAAGGAGAGAACGATGGCTTATCTGCAAATCAGCCTTGATATCAGTAATGAAAACCGTGCGGCAGCCGCCGGGGTCTACCAGCAATACAAAACCCCGTTCCTAACCACCATCGACGGTGCCACCTCTAAAGAACTGCTTGTTCGTGACGAGGACGTACAGGTCCTGCACGGATTTAAAACCGTGTCCCAGGCACAGGCGTATCTCAGCAGTCCGCTTTTCACCCAGGATGTCGTTGAAGCACTGAAACCGTATCTGAACAGCGCGCCTGAAATCCGCATTTACGACGTCCTGTAACGGGCATTTTCTGAAACCTACACGTACCGGAGCTATGAATGTTTTTAAACTGGAATGAATATCGCACCAGCCTGCTGGCCACCGTCGGGAAATTTGCCAGACTGCAGCCTGAATTTATGAAAGGCTTACAGCAGATGGATAAAGGGGCTTCTGAAAATCAGCACCTTGATCCCAAGACCCACGAACTGATTGCGCTGGCTGTTGCCGTTACCACTCGCTGTGATGGTTGCCTGGCGGTACATGTGGAAGCTGCGGTTAAGAAAGGCGCAACGCGTGAAGAGATAGCTGAAGCGCTTTCCGTTGCCATCAGTCTGAACGCCGGTGCTGCGTTAACCTACACCGCCCGGGCTCTGGATGTTTTTGACAACCTGCCAACAAAATAAACCTGTATACGGCACCGCCTGCGGTGCCGTTTAATGACTGACTATGATGTTACTGAATTCTGATTTTTCACAGCGAGCCATCATTACTCCTGATGACTACCGCTGGGTGCCGTCCCCGCAGCCCGGTGTGGAGCGCGTCATGCTTGATCGCATTGGCCGCGAGCAGGCCCGCGCAACCAGCCTTGTCAGGTATGCCCCTGATTCTGTGTTTCCTGAGCACACCCACCCCGGCGGAGAAGAGATTCTGGTGCTGAGCGGTACCTTTACGGAAAACGGAACCGATTATCCGGCTGGCTGGTATCTGCGCAGCCCGGACGGCTCGTCGCATCGACCGTCCAGTCGTGACGGCACCACCCTTTTCGTTAAGCTGCGCCAGTTCACCGCCGAAGAACAGGAACCGGTCAGGATCAATACCAACGAGGCGAGTCGCTGGCACGGCCAGCCGCACAGACTCATTTGTCCCCTGTTCGCAAGCGTAGCGGAAACCACCCAGCTTCAGAGGATCGCACCGGGTGAACGACTCTTCTGCGCTCCGCTCGCCGGAGGAGCCGAGCTCCTGCTTCTCGAAGGGGAAATCAGCGCACCGGAAGGTCGTTACCCGAAAGGAAGCTGGCTCAGATTTCCTGAAGGCGATTTGCCGGCGCTGACGGCCGCCGCTTCTGGGGCAATTTTTTATCTTAAAACGGGACATCTCAGCCCCACCACACTGACCGGAGCGATACCATGAAAGGCAGCGTTATTATCATTGGTGCGGGTGTCAGCGGCCTGTATGCGGGCACAGTGCTTGAAAAAGCGGGAGTGGATTACGTGATACTGGAAGCGAGGAAAAGAACCGGCGGTCGCGTACTTTCAGGTCAGGCGTTAGCAAACACGCCTGATGGGGTTCATGTGGACATGGGCGCGACCTGGTTCTGGCCGGAAATTCAGCCTGACTTCGCACACCTGGTTCATCAACTTGGATTAACGCCTCTCCCTCAGGGGCGACCGGGGGATATGCTTTATGAACGCCAGACGACGACCCCTGCGCAACGTTATCCTGCCTATGGGACATCACCGGAGTCGTTCAGGCTTCAGGGTGGAATGCAGGCGCTGACGAGCGCATTAACACGCCAGCTCCCGGCGCAGAAGATTAAGTCAGATCATCAGGTGGTTTCCATTTCCCGTCTCGGCGAGGGTATGCAGGTCGCGACGCAGTCCGAAACGGGCGAAGGCTCACTTTTCACCGGTGAACACGTTTTCCTCGCCCTGCCTCCCGCGCTGGCAGCAAAAATGACGTTCGAGCCGGCATTGCCGGAGCAGATACTTTCACACTGGCGTAAAACGCCAACCTGGATGGCGCCTCACGCAAAATATGTCGCCCTGTACCAGGCCGACTTTTTGCAGTCACAGTATCTCTCCGGCGACGTAAGCAGCCGTGTGGGTCCGATGGTTGAAATTCACGATGTGTCAGAGCCCGATACCAGCAAAACGGCTATCTTTGGTTTTATTGGCGTACCGGCAAAATCGCGATGGACGGTGAGCGAGGCCGAACTCAAGCGACTGTGCCGGGAGCAACTGGTGCGACTCTTCGGAGAAGACGCGGCAGAGCCTGAAGCCGAGTGGATAAAAGACTGGGCCGCCGATCCGTTTACGACGACAGAATTTGACCTGCAGCAGGACGTCGGGCACGCACAGCCGCAACAGATTCCGGCGCAGGAAGAATGGGCTGATAAATTAACCGGGATTGCCAGCGAATGGTCACCGCAATTTTCGGGTTATCTGGCCGGCGCAATTGACGCTGCTGCTGAAGGCGTTGGGCACTGGTTACGCCACGTTGCCAGACCCTGAGGCCTGTATCTGCCGATAACAAACATTTGCTTCCCGGACCGGATTAATGAAATTTATTCATTTTTCTATTCTGATAACGCCTATTAACACGAGGTTTATTTCTGTTAAGAATAGTTGCCAATGACTGCAGACGATTGCCGGCTGGCGCAACGAACTCATACAGGAAAACCCGATGAAGATAAAAATTATACTGAACGACAAGACGCTGACCGCAACGTTGAATAGCAGCCAAACCAGTCGTGACTTTATCGCACTGTTGCCCCTCACGCTGCAGCTGAAAGATTATGCCGGGGAAGAGAAAATCGGCGATCTTCCTCGCCGCCTGTCCACGGCCGGCGCACCTGCGGGTACCGCGGCCGCTAAGGGTGATATCACGCTATATGCCCCGTGGGGAAATCTGGCGATTTTCTATAAAGCACACGGATATGCGTCGGGATTAATTACGCTGGGGCAATTAGACGAACCGGATGCCTTGCCCGTATCACCTGCTGAATATACTGCCCGATTTGAGCTACTGACGGATAAGTAGCCGCCCGAATATGTATTTCCGGCACAGCCGGCAAATCTCATCACAACACATTTATCCCCTTCTCTTTTTCCCGGTACCGGGTTTGCCGTTTCATTCACAACAGGAGAGTATGATGATCCGTTTCACCTCTGTAGCAGCATCACTATTGTTATTTGCAGGTATGTCCGCACACAGCGAAACCACCCCTTCAGCTCAAATGACCGTGTCTGAAATGGGCAGTCGCGCGACGATTGCCGAACCCGCTGACCACTTTACCGGACGTGCTTACATTGACCCCCTCTTCTCACCTGTCGCCCCGCAAAGAGCAGGCGCTGCGTATGTCACCTTCGTGCCCGGCGCACGTTCCGACTGGCATACCCATCCGCTTGGGCAAACACTGGTGGTCACGTCCGGGACGGGCTGGGTGCAGGAGTGGGGGCAGGAGCGAAAAACCGTGCACGCCGGGGATGTCATTCAATGCCCGCCAGGGGTTAAACACTGGCACGGCGCAACGGATAAAACCACGATGGTGCATATGGCCATTCAGGAATCGAATGAGCAGGGGCAAAACGTGAACTGGCTTGAAAAAGTCAGCGATGCGCAGTACCTGCAGGCGGGAGGGCATTAATGCTGAAAAGAACCGCCCTGCTTATCGTTTCACTCTTATTGATTAACGGATGTGTCTCCCAGACTACTCAAAACAGGAGTTCGACAATGAAACCGGAAGACTCACGGGACGCTGTAGCCCAGGTCGCGCCAGCAATGGCTGCCTATTCAGAACAGTTTATTGAAAAAGATCTCTGGAATCGCCCGGAACTGTCGCGACGCGATCGAAGCCTGGTGACGGTTGCAGCGCTGATCAGCCGCAATGATACGGCGGAACTTCCCCACTACCTCAACGTGGCGCTGGACAGCGGCGTAAAACCTGCGGAAATCTCAGAAACAATCACCCACCTGGCTTTTTACGCCGGCTGGCCGAACGCCACCTCTGCGGCGCTGATCACGCGTCAGCTGTTTGCTCAACGCCATATCGATACCGCTTCCTTGCCAGGCGGAAAGGTGGATTTCCTGCCGCTGGATGAAGAGTCGGAAAACAAGCGTGCCACGCTGGTTGAATCAAACTTTGGCAAGGTCTCGCCGGGCGTAGTGAAATACACGACCGACGCGCTATTCCAGAACCTGTGGCTCAGGCCCGGACTGGCGCCACGGGACAGAAGTCTGATCACGGTCAGCGCGTTGGTCACTGCCGGCCAGGTGGCCCAGGTTCCTTACCATCTCAACCGCGCCATGGACAATGGTTTAACCCGGACCCAGGCGTCCGAAGTCCTGACGCAACTGGCCTTTGTTGCGGGCTGGCCCAATGTTTTCTCGGCGATGCCGGTCTTTAAAGAGGTGTTTGCCGGCAGGGATCCAGCCTGACGTTTAGCCACGCAACTGTAAACGCCAGGCACCGGATGAGGGGCCTGGCTTTGCGTTGCTGACAAACGTCTCTCTTCAGGGATGTTTGTAATGGCGTAGCGCGTCGACCACCAGCTGGAATGCTTTCGATAGATTTCGGTTCTCGGGATAGTAAATATAATAGCCATCCCAGTAGGGGCACCAGTCGTCGAGCACGCTAATAAGCTCCCCACGGGCGATATGCTTTTCTGCGATATCACGCGGAACATGCGCCAGGCCGTACCCTTCCACTGCAGCCTGAAGACACTGATAGATCCGGCTAAAGACCAGCTGACCAGTGACCTTCACGTTCAGGCTTTTACCCTCTTTTTCAAATTCCCAGACGTATAAATTGCCATGCGTAGGAAACCGCAGGTTGATGCAGTTGTAATCAATCAGATCGTTAGGGTGCTGCGGCTGAGGATTGCGGGAAAAATAATCAGGTGAGCCGACCACGGCAAAACGGACATCCGGGCCAATACGCACGGAAATCATGCCGTTGGAGATCTGTTCCCCCAGACGGGTTCCTGCATCAAACCGCCCGGAAACAATATCCGTCAAGGCATAGTCATCAATCAGCTCCAGACTAATGTCAGGATATTCTTTAAGCAGCGGTTCCAGCTTCGGCCAGATAACAGACCCGATAGCATAATCTGACGTTGATATACGTACCGTACCCGCGGGTTTGCTGTTGAGATCTTTCAGGGACTGCAAACGACCCTGAATACCATCGATGTAAGGCCCCAGGTCATCCAGCATGGACTGACCAATATCGGTTAACGCAATACTGCGCGTGGTGCGAGTCAGCAGTTTCATCCCCAGCCGAGATTCGAGGGTACGCATAGTATGGCTCAGGGCTGACTGCGATACGCCTAATTGGGCCGCAGCTTTGGTGAAGCTTTTTTCGCGCGCAACGGCAATAAAAGCCATTAAGTCATTAAGATTTTCTCGTGCCAATCTGGGCCTCTGATATCCGGAAAATGGGTGGCTGATTCATCCCAATACACTGTCTCTTCAGACGAAAAGCGTTCTGGCGGTATGGCGTTCATTATAAATGACGGCCGCCTGCGCTGTACGAGAAGCAGTCTATCTAATTTATGAAAATTCCTCATTACTGCATTTTGATTTAGTCAGTTTTAACAACATCACATTTCACGCAGAATACTTTTACACAACGCGAGATGTCTTCATTGCACGTGATTCCACGGTAAGAGGTATCAAATGGTTAAGTATGATTTTAGTGGCAAGGTGGCGCTGGTCACCGGCGCGGCTTCCGGTATGGGGCTCGCGACCGTCAGGGCATTTTGCGAATCTGGCGCAACGGTGGTGATGGCGGATATTCGCGAGGATGCGTTATCTCGCGAAGCGGATGCGCTACTGGCTGAAGGGTATACCGTGAAACCCGTTGTCTGCGACGTGACTGACGAAGAGCAGGTCAGACGCATGATTGAGAACGCAGTACAGGCGTTTGGTCAGCTCGACGCCGCCTATAACAACGCCGGAATTCAGAGCCCCATTGCAGAAACCGCAGATGCCAGCGGCGAAGAGTTTGATCGCGTCAACGCGATTAACCTGCGGGGTATCTGGAACTGCATGAAATATGAGCTGCAACAAATGCGCCGTCAGAAAAGTGGCGCTATCGTTAACTGTTCGTCTCTGGGCGGGCTGGTCGGCATTGCCGGGCGCGGCGTTTATCATGCGACAAAGCATGGCGTCCTCGGGCTGACCAAAAGCGCAGCGCTGGAATATGCCGCGCGTGGAATACAGATCAACGCCGTTTGTCCCGGCATTATCCGCACGCCAATGGTCGAAAATATGCTGAACAGCGAGCCTGATGCGATGGCCGAGCTCATGAAGCTGCAGCCAATTGGTCGCCTGGGCGAGCCCGAAGAGATCGCGCGCGCCGTCTTATGGTTGTGCAGTTCCGATGCCAGCTTCGTCACCGGACAGGCTCTGGCAATTGATGGCGGTTATACGGTTCAGTAATCAGATGTCATTCTGGTTTATTCCCGACAGGGTGTAGACCAGCGTATTCAGCGATTTGAAAGAATAAAGACGATTACCACGGGGTCGTCGTGGTTCTGTTTATACTTTTGAATGGTGTCTAAACAGGGTGGAGGAACTCTTCAGTGGAATATACAGTATTAAGCAACAACCTCAGAATGCCGATGGCGGGTTTTGGTGTTTTTCAGGTCACCGATAAAGAAGAATGTAAACAGTCAGTGCTGAGCGCCATTCGTACAGGCTATCGCCTCATTGATACCGCAGCAGTGTACGGCAATGAAGACGCCGTGGGCGATGCCGTTCGTGAAGCCATCGCTGAAGGTCTGTGTACCCGCGAGGAGTTATTTATTACCTCTAAGCTGTGGGTGCAGGACATGGCAAGCTACGAGACCGCCAAAGCAGGTATTGAGGCCTCGTTAAAAAAATCGGGATTAGACTATTTCGATCTCTACTTATTGCATCAGGCAATGCGTGATTATTTCAGCGCGTGGCGGGCTTTGGAAGATGCGTATGATGCCGGAAAGCTAAAAGCGATTGGCGTGTCTAATTTCTACGCCCACGTGCTCACCAACTTCTGTGAAACGGTCAGAATTAAGCCCATGGTAAATCAGGTGGAATTACACCCTTACTTTGCGCAATCTGACGCGCTCGAGACCATGAAATATTACAACGTTCAGCCAGAAGCCTGGGCACCACTTGGCGGCGGAAGGCACAAACCGTACGAAAATGAAATGCTCAAGGGGATTGCCGAAGCGCATCAAAAAACCATCGCTCAGATCATTCTGCGCTGGAATGTGCAACGTGGCGTTACCGTCATTCCTAAATCCACGCACCAGAACCGGATTGAAGAGAACCTGGCTATCTGGGACTTCTCTCTGACTGATGCCGAAATGGCGCAAATCAGTTCGCTCGACTTAGGCTATGTTGGCGATGCGGTTAAACACTTTAACCCTGAGTTTGTTCGCGGGTGTCTGGGTGTAAAAATCCACGACTAAGCGCGACGCGGCGTGCCACCCTCTTCCACTTCTGCAGAGAATGTTACGCCCCTCTCCCTGCTTCGGTACCGAACAGGGAGAGGATATATGTTTTAGCGATCCAGATGCTGAAGGTGGGCATCGTCTGCTTTTATTGCCTGGAACGGTTCTGGAAATAAAGTTACCGACCGAAACAAAATAGGTCTGTGCGACTTAGGATTCAGGCCGTGGACTTGTCTGTACCGGATATGCCATTATATGATTTGGTTAAATCTTTGTATTTATCTTTTGAATAAGGTTAATACAAAATGGCATACTTATTCAGGCGATAAGCGATGGTGTACTTGGATTATTTATTAACATTTATAGAAAGCAATCCGGCTCTGGCCATTGGATTTAATCTTATTCTGTTGGTCATCTCAGGTTTCTTTGCGCACCTGATGTGCAAATTCCTGCTCATAAAAATCGTTCGTAAGGTCTTCTTTGCCAGCCATAAACAGGATGTCCCGCTGGAAAAAGATCGCCGCATAGCCGAAAAGCTGTCGAATTTCATTCCGGTTATTATCGTTTATTACGTCCTGCAGTTTATGCCCAATATGCCAGCATCGCTGGTGACGGCAATAAATACCATTTGTGGGATTCTATTCTTTATTTTTCTGTCGGTTTTCTTCAATGAGATGCTGGATATTGTCAACAGCTCATATTTACGCAAGACGAAGCGTAAAAATCACTCTATCAAAGGCTATATCCAGATAGGGAAAATATTTATTCACGTCATCGCCGCGATCATGATCCTTGCCGTCATGTCGAATAAATCCCCCGCGATTATTATTTCCAGCCTCGGGGCCGTGGCGGCCGTGCTGATGTTAGTCTTTCAGCATACCCTGCTTTCGCTCGTTGCCAATATCCAGCTTTCGTCAAATGACGTCCTGCAGTTGGGGGACTGGATTGAAATGCCCGATAAAAACCTGAGTGGCGAAGTGACCGACATTGCGCTGCACACCATTACTATCCGTAACTGGGATAACACGATCTCGCGTATCCCGACCAAAAACTTTCTGACCGAAACGTATACCAACTGGCAGGCCATGTTTTCGTCAGGCGCGCGCCGGATTATGCGCAGCACCACGATCGATCAGCACTCCGTTACATTTCTCACGCAGGAAACGCTGGCCCCGATGCTGGCCCTGCGCGGCACGAATGAACCACTGGCAAAACTCATCGACGGGCGTGATCCCCTGGGCGTACCGGACAGTTGGTTTATGGATAATGGCCTGACAAATTTAACGCTCTTTCGGCACTACCTGATGGCCTGGCTCGCCGATCGGCCTGATATTATCAAAGATATGTATATTGTGGTGAGAACGTTGAAGCCTACGCCGTCGGGTATTCCCCTGGAAATTTATTGCTTTACCTCTTCCGTACTGTGGATGGAGTATGAAAATACTCAGTCAGCGATATTTGAATACATCACGGCTGTCGCCGGTCAATTCTCGCTCCGCTTATATCAGTATCCGGCAGGACATGATTTCTGGCGTTTATCACAGGAACACAGCCTTCGGGACCGCACCCCACCTCCGGGTGAAGGTTAAGCTTTTTTGAAAACAGGCCGGTCAAACGGAATAATAGACAGCCTATCACCATCCTGAAGCCATAAAAAAACCCGCACTCGGCGGGTTTTTTTATTATCGGTGAAGCTTAACTGCTCAGACTCGCGTCTTCATCGCTATCGTAAGGCTTACCGACAATGTGCGCGACTTACAGCGGAGAAACGTTACCCGCTGCTGGGCCTTTAGCGCCATTTTCAATGGTGAAGGACACTTTCTGGCCTTCATCAAGAGATTTGTAGCTGTCGCTCTGAATAGCAGAGAAGTGTACGAATACATCTTTGCTGCCGTCGTCAGGAGTGATAAAGCCAAAACCTTTATCAGAGTTAAACCATTTTACTAAACCAGTCATTTTATTAGACATAGATAATTCCTTATTTTTTGAGCCACTAAGCGCGGCGATGATGGCCTGTATTTAGAGAGTAACTTATTTGGCACTTAGGAGGAGGCTCACGAAGAAGAGTATCTATTGATAACACCTGAACTGAGGACTGCTTTACTAAACTGCTTTAATAAGGTCTGTATTCCAAACCGATGACGCTATTTAGGCACAGAAAAATTTTTTAAGCAAAGTTTTTATTTTTTATTATAACCACTTAAACACCCGGACGGCTGAATGGCTATGGAAATTAAGGCGCTGGCGCAGCGTATTCACGCCCTGTTTAGCTAAAGCATACCGCCCCTTTTGAGGGTGGATACTCGTCTGATGATGGGTCATCGTATGCGCGTGACTGCTCAACCAGAGGCTGATCTCGTGTGGCATGGGATTACATCGCTCAGGCGACTTTCCACCTGGATTTCTGATGCAAGGCTGAAGTCTGAGGTGGAAAGGTAATGCGCCCTCGCTAAGTAGCTCAAAATGCTTAAAATTCATGCCTATAGCGCACAAAGTGAAATAGATTTTCGTTCGAAGCCACTTATCATAAGTGTTTTGAATGAAAGTGGTGGTGTTAATGTCTGTGCTCAAAAGCTTTTTCTTCTTTCTCTTCGCGTCAGCAGCCTGCACTGTGCCCGTGCTTTGCCTGTGGGCGGATATCTATTTATTTAATCTGGATATACCGGAGATATCGCTGACCGAAATTGTGCAGGAAACAGTTTTAGGGGGCATCGTATTTATACACTTCCTGCTGGCGAAGAAATGGGCATTCATGCGCTATTGCAACATCCTGATTGGCGGCTTTTTCCTCTCCATGCTGATTCGAGAACTGGATGCATTTTTCGATCTTCTGGCTCACGGAAGTTGGGTATGGTTTGCACTGCTTTCCGCCGTTTGCGCTTTGCTTTATCCCGTTATGCATTATCGTCTTACCCTTACGCAACTGGCAGACTATACCCGTACCCCGTGGTACGGCGTGATGCTCAGTGGTCTGTTGGCAGTCCTGGTCTTCTCCCGACTGTTTGGAATGCACGGGTTATGGTACGCGATACTTGATCAAAGCTACGTCAGGGTGGTCAAAAATGTCGTGGAGGAAGGCAGCGAGTCATTCGGGTATATGCTCTGCCTTATAGCATCTGTAGGGTACTACTGCTCTTTCCGGTCGCTTCCCCGCCAGAAATGATTCTGGTATTTAGAGAGCACGATAAACACGCCAATCTTCCTGTGACGATGAGTTGAACGCCACAGGGAGAGCGGACTTCTATTCTCAAAAGCAAACGTTGTAGCGCCCAATATAATACGTTACATCTCTCTTAACGCCATCCGCGTGCTCCGTGTTCAGGTAATGCCCTTATAAAGTGAAAAAGAATCAATAGTCGTTGAACAGATGAAGATAAAAAAACAACATCAAAAATCTCTTCTTCAGATTTTTAATGGTGAAGTCAATCTCCCTCGCAGCAAAAATTCACGTGATTATATGTGAATTCGCAGACTAACATCTTAACGCTCTATTAATTCGGCGAATCTCTCAAGAAATGCACTAAATGCCGCTTTCGGTAGCATCGGAACGACTTTAATTATAACCGATGGTGATATATCTCGCAGGGAAGGATAGTCTAATACCTTTTCCATACCCAGATCCCTCGCTTCAGTAGCGAGCATGATCCGATCAGCATGCTTAACTTCTGAGGCTTTACAGGAGGAAATATTAAATTTCACTCTGATCAATGACTCAATTTCTTTCTCAAGGTTTATATACTGCGGCATACATTTTTTTAAAGGAGAAGGGAAATCTTTTATGTAAGCCTCGGTGGCATCATGAAGAAGCCCTTCCAGAGCCAAATGCACTGGCGTTAAATAACTTACCAGAACGGAATGCTGAGCCACTGAATAGAAACTTTCGCATTGCCCACCAAAACGGCATTCATTTGACAAGCCCTTAGCGATATCAATTATATCTATATCATTTATACTGAGATTAAGAAAATCAATTTTCTTGCCGCTAAAAGTAACGATAGTGGTTGCTGAATGCATAAACCCGCCCCAAATAAAATAACTCTCAGACCATTTACCTGGAGTATAAAAAACGCTTTATCGAAAAAAAAGGACGCATGTCCTTTTTTCGAAAGGAGTTTTATTATAAGAGTTGATGACGATTTGAGAAAATGGTATAGATGCGCCAGAAATATCATCGCTGACAGGTTAACCTGGGGATGCCAGGCATATGACTTGAGATTATTTCATGCGCAATCTATAATAATTCACAAACAAAGCGTTGAGTCACCTTTATGAAATCATTACAAATAGATTTATCACATTCTGACATTCTGAACTCTAAACTTAAATTCATTTTACCAGATGACATACTCAGCAGAGCTAAATTACTGATTTTTAATAAGGGAGAGATTTTACTCCACCAAGGAGATTCCCCATCGGGAGTTTACTGTTTAATTAAAGGTAAGGTACAAATAGAGCATTTATCTAAAGATGGTAAAGATATTACTTTTTGTATAGAAGAACCTCTCTCTGTGATTGGTGCCATTGAAATTTTCCAACATGATAGCACCAGCAGAAATCTGAGTACAGTAAAGATCCTTAAGACGTCAACGATAGTTTATTTTTCACTTAACTATATAAATACTATTGGATTAAATGAGCCAGTTTTTCTTCGTTTCCTTTGCAAACAACTTGCAAATAAATTACTCATCTCTTCTCAATTAAAAACCACTATGTGTTTAAGTTCATTACAGAGAGTGTCAAATTACCTCATGAATGAATATAATAAACATGGTTCCGTTATCAGGCTTGAGCGAAGAGAATTGGTCGCCTCATTTCTTTCCATTTCGGTGAGACATCTCAATCGAGTTTTAGCAGAGTTACAAGAAAATCAAATCATAGAACTCAAGAATAAAACGATTATAGTGAAAGACAGTGAATTATTAAAGCCAGAGTAATCTGCAAATAACCTTCGCACCACATTCTACCACAGCCGCTTTCAACGCCATCGGAAGATGGTTCATTTATATGAAGCCTTTTTTAATCACAAGTTTTTTATTTTATAAAAGCACTAACCATATATAAAAACTATGGCGCGCGATTTTTTCACAAATATCTTAGCGAAGTTAGCGCTCAGAATACTAATCGTTATTGAAGCGAGACCGACTGGCATGTCCACTAAAAAGAGATAGATGTCCTTTTTTTTGGATGCATTGTTCGTCATCTTATCTCGTGACAAGCTTCCTTCTGAGAGAAATACTATGAGAAAATTACTTATTGATACTGATACCGCTTCTGATGACGCAGTCGCTATTGTGATGGCACTCAGAGAGCGTACCGTTAGGGTTGAAGCAATCACAGTAGTCGTTGGTAACTGTGAGATCGAACAGTGTGTTCAAAACGCATTAGTGAGTATTGAAAAAGCTGGAACATATGCTCCTCCTGTATTTTCCGGAATGACAAAGCCGCTTTTTAAAACCCACTTCACTTCTCACCATATTCATGGCAAAGATGGTATGGGTAATATGGAAAATCCCCCCACCACCCTAAAGTCGGAATCACTTCATGCGGTAGATGCGATTCTTCTTTATGCAGAAAAATTCAAAGGTGAACTTGAGATCGTTATCCTGGGACCTCTGACTAATCTGGCAATGGCAGTACTGAAGGAACCAACGCTTGCGAAAAAAATTAAACATGTTTATATCATGGGCGGTGCCGGCCTTACTTCGGGAAATATCACGCCTCTGGCTGAGTTCAATTTTTTTGTTGATGCGGAAGCCGCAAATATAGTGATGCAATCAGGGCTCCCTATGACAGTCGTTGGGTGGGAAATAGGCATGGGAGAAGCTTTCATTAATGAAGATGATATAGCATACCTCAATCAACTGAGCCCCTTGGGTCAGTTCGCCGTAAGATGCAACAAATCCTTGATGGAGTTTAATGCAGGCCGAACGGTACGCAAGGGTTTTGATTTGCCAGACCCCACCACCATGGCAGTAGCGCTTTTTCCTGATATTGTTGAGGAGGCGTTTTCCCGTTATTCCTGGGTGGAGTACAAATGTGAGTCATCGTATGGACATTATGTTATCGATGCGACAAACCTTACAGGGAAAGCACCCAATGCCAGAATTATACTTAAAATAAAAAGTGGTATGTTCAAAGAGAAATTATTCTCGTTACTCGCAGACTCCGCAATGATGTATAGAGGAACTTTAGATGCATTTTAATTCCCGAAGGATTCCGAAAATTGAGCTTCACGTTCATTTGGATACTTGTATTAGCTATCATTGCGCAAAAATGCTGATGCCTGCACTGAATCTTAAAGTATTTCAGTCGAATTTTATCGCACCGAGTCAATGTACTGACCTGGGAGATTTTTTAAGAAGAATTTCTCCGCAGCTGAGCTTATTACAAACCCACACTGCATTACGTCAGGCCGTCGAAGACATGTTTGATCAACTCCATGCTGATGGGGTAATTTATGCTGAGTTACGCTTTGCGCCACTCTTACATCTTAATCAATATCTTACGGCTGAAGAGGTCATTGAAACCGTCCTGGATGCCATGCAGATAAATAGCCATATTTTTGATATCAAAGCCAATTTAATATTATGTACACTGCGTCATTTTACGGCAGAACAGAGCCTTGAGACGGCAAGACTGGTGACAAAATACCTGCATTATGGGGTTGTCGCGCTTGACCTTGCAGCTGATGAAGCCCGCTACCCGCTGGATAACCATGTTGAGGCGTTTAATTATGTACGCCAGCATGGAGGCAACTGTATCGCACATGCAGGAGAGGCTAAGGATTTCGTCAGCGTAAATGAAACGCTTAATAAACTGAAAGTTTCTCGCATCGGACATGGCGTCAGAAGCATTGCTGACAGAGCGACACTAGATCGGTTGCTTGAAGAGCATATCCATCTGGAGATTTGCCCGGGTTGTAACATTGTCTGTAATATTTATCCTTCCATTGAAGAGCACCCTGTTAATGCGCTTTTTCGTGAAGGCATTTCATTAAGCATTAATACTGATGCCAGAACCGTTGCCAACACCTCACTGGATAAAGAATATCAACTATTACATCATGTTTTTGGATGGGACACAGAAGAATTTCTGGTTTGCAATATCAATGCTATTGACGCATGTTTTGCCTCGCTACCGCTGAAGAAACAACTCAAAGCCAATCTTACGGGGTGATAATCCTAGACATACATTTAAACAACAGGCATGAGCGCTCATTACATCGAATATGAAATAACATGACCACATTTTTTTATCTAATACTCTGTGCGATGTCTACCGCCGCCGGCACCGATATGGTTTTGCCTGCTATTCCACTTTTTGCTACAGTCTTTAATATCTCATCGGAGATATCACAAAGGATACTCTCCATATATGTAGCAGGTAATGCCTGTGGTTTATTACTATTTGGTAACCTGGCCGATCGCTTCAGCAAAATCAGGATGCTCTTCTTTGCGCTACTTTTATTTTCACTAACTTCTTTTGGTTGCGCGTATGCTCCAGAAATAACACTTCTTTTAATATTACGATTTATACAAGGGATGGCTTCTGCTGCAGCATCAGTTTTCATCCCTGGATTTATTAGAGGTTTGTTTCCTCATCGGAAGGCAGCCCGGGCAATTGGATTGTTAGGGAGCATACAGGCATTAGTTCCGGCGATAGCCCCTGTAGTAGGTACACTTATCCTGCAGTTCTTTAACTGGAGAATCACGTTTATCTCTCTGGGCGTACTGACGATGGCTTTAGCTGTAATGATAAGGTTTGCAAAGGGACCAGAACGAAACCCAGGCCAGCACACGCCTGGAACGTACGTACAATTATTGAAAAATGCTGTTTATCTTCGCTATGCATTGAGCCAGGCTTTGGCCGTTGGCGGTCTGATAACGTTCGTATTCGGAGCACCAAGCGTCATTATCCTTTCCATGGGCGGGAACCTGAATGACTTCATCCTTATGCAAATGTTGAACGTAGGAGGTTACATCATCGCCGCCAACATTTCTCCGGGGTTGGCTGAACGTTTTAGCCATGAAAAAGTAATTCTTGCCGGCACGCTTATGGCATTGCTCAGCGCCTTCGCGCTATCGGGATATGGTTTCCTGAACGGAAGCCGGGCTTTTGTTATGACCATACTCTTTACGCCAATGGGTTTTGCGCTGGGGTTAAGGGGCCCCGTCGCCTTCTACAGGGGTATCGTTTCTGCAGGCAGTAATGATGCCAGAGGATCTGCGCTTATGATTTTCCTCACCTTCATAACGACTGCGCTGGGGTCACTCATAACTGGACATTTTATTACGGGTGGGCTCACCCCTCTTGCCATGTCAGTCACCGCCATGTTCTTACTGTCATTTTTGCTTTTTGTGTTATTGCCAAAACTGAACCGCCAGTGAATAAACAACAATGGGTAAGTCAATATTCTTTACAGCAGTGCATGAACGCTGTTGAAGAGTCGCTTCGGGGCGCAGCGGACATTGCACCCGCCCACCCCGGCAGTTAAAGCAAAGTAACTCCCCGGTACCTGTCTTGTCAGTCACCAGACGTACACTTATCAGGAACCCGAATCCGCCTCAATCAGGATAGGTCATCGGCGTCCGGTTTCTGCGCACGGTGGATCTTGTCACGGATCTTATCAACTGATGCTTTGATGTCAGCAATGATGTCGGCGTCCATCCCAAGGGTATCCACAATACAGCGCGTGATAGTGCTGGTCTCGCTTTTCAGCGCCTCACCCTTCTCCGTTAGGTGGATAAGCACTTCGCGCTCATCCTTCGGATTGCGTGTCCGGGTGATCAACCCCGCAGTCTCCAGCCGTTTCAGTAAAGGGGTCAGCGTGCTGGACTCAAGAAAAAGAATTCCACTCAGTTCCTTCACTGTTCGCCCATCCTGATTCCACAAGGTGACCATCACCAGATACTGGGGATAGGTCAGGCCAAGCTTATCGAGCATGGGACGATAGAGCTGGGTAAAAGCATGTCCCGCTGAGTAAAGAGAGAAACAGAGCATACCGTGCACATCGGGCAGGGAATCCTCGGAAGTAGTGTGTTTAGTCATATGTCCTCCAGTCCCCCTAAAATAATTTGCATACGATTTAATTGCAAGCGATTGACAAAGGCAAAAAGGGCTGCCATATTAATTTGCACACAAACAAGTCGTACACAAACTAATAGCACAACACATGACAGGAGAACGAAATGACAACTTTCACCACCACAGACGGAACAGGCATTTTCTACAAAGACTGGGGTTCAGGTCAGCCTATCCTCTTCGCTCATGGATGGCCGTTATCGTCTGATGCCTGGGATCAGCAGATGCTGTTTTTCAGCCAGAAGGGGTTCCGGGTCATCGCACACGACCGTCGCAGCCACGGGCGTTCGGACCAGACTTTCCACGGTAACAATATGGATCAGTATGCGGACGATCTCGCTGAGCTGATTGAGGCGCTGGATCTGAAGGATCTGATTTTAGTGGGTCACTCAACAGGGGGCGGCGAAGTTGCACATTATATCGGTCGTCATGGTACCTCACGTGTGGCTAAAGTCGTTCTGGTCGGCGCAGTCCCTCCTCTGATGCTCCGGACGGATGCCAATCCTGACGGCACCCCAATGGAGGTGTTTGATGCCATCCGCGAAGGCACGGCCAAAAACCGCTCACAGTTTTACTTCGACCTGACGGTTCCGTTCTATGGCTTCAACCGTGACCATGTCCCCACCAATGACGGGTTGCGGGAAAACTTCCGCAGAATCGGCCTGCAGGGCGGTATTAAGGGGCAATATGACTGCATCCATGAGTTCTCTGAAGTCGATTACACACACGACCTGCAGCAGATTGATCGCCCTACCCTGATTATTCATGGCGACGACGACCAGATTGTCCCCATTAAGGCATCCGCACACCGCGCCGCTGAGATCGTCGAGAATGCAACGCTGACAATATATGCCGGCGGTTCACATGGACTGGCGGAGACAGAAGCCGATCGCTTTAACGCTGACGTACTGGCCTTTATTCGCAGCTAACAAGGTGGCCTGTTCCAGACAGGCCGCAACCATCATACGCATAGCCTTTAAACTGAATTGAAAAGAGGAACGATCATGTCCAAATTTGCTGCCTCCCTTGCCGTTGCCACCGTTTTGCTGTCTGCCAGCGCTATCGCAGAAACCACTAAGCCGACTGTTGTCCTGGTTCATGGTGCCTTTGCCGACTCTTCTAGCTGGAATGGCGTTACCCAAATCCTGCAAAAGGACGGGTATAACGTCGTCGCTGCGGCGAATCCGCTGCGCAGTGTTTCGACTGATGCGGCTTACGTCTCTTCCGTGGTGAACAATATTAAGGGACCGGTCGTCCTTGTCGGCCATTCCTATGGTGGCCAGGTCATTACGAACGCGGCCCGTGATACAAACAATGTGAAATCGCTGGTGTATGTCGCCGCATTTGCTCCGGATGCCGGTGAAGCGGCAGCCGACCTGGCCGGAAAATATCCTGGCGGCACGCTTGGCCAGGCGCTCGCCGCACCGGTGAAGCTGGCTGATGGTAGCGTCGATCTCTCCATCGACCAGGCGAAGTTCCACCAGCAATTCGCACATGACGTTTCAGCTAAAGAGGCGGCGCTGATGGCCGCAGGGCAAAGACCGATTACCGAAGCGGCTTTAACTGAAAAGTCAGGTGCGCCTGCCTGGAAAAAACTGCCCTCTTACTTCATTTACGGTGACGGCGACAAGAATATCCCCGCCCAGGGTTTGCGATTCATGGCTGAACGCGCGGGCTCAAAACACACCGTGGTGATCAAGGGCGCATCCCATGTCGTGATGGTTTCTCATCCGCAGGATGTCGCCACACTTATTGAGGAAGCGGCGAAGTAAACATCGCTCTCCCCCCTGAACGCCATCCCTCATCTGAGGGATGGCCGTATAAGTAATGCCTCTTATGTTCCTGCCGGTATCCGTGAAAATGATGTCAGCGGTATTCTTAATAATCCCAGGGACCCGGAATGCAACGGAACGTATCGCCGTCGACAGCAACATGGCAGACAGACGGGAATGAGAGATGAGTAGCGATCAATGACTCCCTGTTATCTGCCAGTTCCTGCAACAGACGAATGCGAAACTGTGCCGCTTCTTCGGGATAATGGTCGAAACCATTGAACCAGTCAGGATGTTCAAACCCAACCTGGAAAATAACATCGCCGGCAAAGGTGAGTCGTTCCCCCTCAGAGGCCAGCCTTACCACGCTGTGTCCGGGAGTATGCCCGCCTGTACGAACAACACGCACGCCGGGTGCAACCTCGTATTCCTCTTCGAATGTATGCAGTTGAGTCTGGTACGCTTGCAAAAATTGGGTAGCGGTTTGGCGCAGTGCTTCCGGGAAACCAGGCGGCATGGAAACCTGTGAAAAATCGGGGTCACGCCAAAATTCCACCTCAGCAGCAGCGACATGAATGCGAAGGTCTGACCGCATGCGCGCTTTCACCCCCTCAATAAGCAGCCCACCAACGTGATCCATATGCAGATGCGTGATAATCACATCCGTGACGCTGGCAAGATCTATCCCCGCTGACGCCAGGCGGTTAACCGTTCGACCGGCGCGGGGTAAATCAGGGAAAGCCTCCCCCATCCCTGCATCAACCAGGATCGTCCGCTCCCCGCTACGCACGAGAACCACATTTAATGCCCAGTCGAGAAAATCGGCAGGCAGAAACTTATCTTCAAACCAGTGGGTACGTTCGGAGGCCTCCGCGTTATGACCCAACATGGGTCCAGGTAATGACAACACGCCGTCACTGATCACCAGAACATCAATCTTACCGACCTGTAGTGCATAACGTGATGGCACCTTTTCATAAACGGCTTCCACATGCGAGGTACCATTAACAGGTGCTAACGACGCTGCATCATTCTTAGATATCGCCATATTTCCTCCAGACAACATAATTAATCGATTTAAGGGTATACACACCGTAGAAATGACTTTTCCCCCTCTGTTATTTCCCATCATCAAAAATAAACATGCAGACAGAACACAATGAAACAGGGTTAAAACATCGCTATACTCTTATGATGCCCACTGTTATTAACAGGTATACTCATGAAAAATCATGACATTCCTCTTGACGATGCCGTTCATAAAATGGCTCAGGTATTAAAGAACCGACCTGAATTAGGCATAGACAGTGGAGATGCGCTGCAAATTCGCTGTTATCACTGGCCGCATGGGCCATTGCATGAAACTATCCCGCCACTCGATCAACATGTGATTATTGCTCACGTTGGACATATGCAACGTGTTGAGCGAAAAACAGAAAATAAAATCGTTAAAAACACGATCCGGAAAGGCGCCATCACGACAATTCCTCAGGGAAGTACGTCTCGCTGGGATATTGCTGGTCTTGTAGATGTTATGCATTTATATATTCCTGATAATATTTTCGCCGATCTTCTGAATCAAATGGAGATACCCACTGCAGAGTTACTCTTACGCACAGCGCATTTTGATGAGACGGCATCAAAAATTACGCTGGCCGTTGCGGAAATCATTTCGGACAATAACAAAATTAACCAACTGCTCTGCGAGCACTTAACACTGTCATTAATATTACAGTTAATAAAAAACCACTCCAACACGCTGACAGCCGCAGGTCAGTCGCAAGGAGTATTGTCTTCGCGCGCATTAAAAATGGCGCTGGAAAAACTGGATAACAGCCCCATAGGTGATGTCACAATTAAATCACTGGCTTTTGAGCTGGGAGTTTCCTCCGCTCATTTCTGCCGTGCCTTTAAAAACAGTACCGGCTTAACCCCGTACGGGTGGCTTAAGCAGCGCGTAATGGAACGTGCTTTCCACGAGTTACAACACACCGATAAACTGATTACAGAAATTGCCATTGAAAGCGGCTATGGCTCGCAAAATGCATTTACCCAGGCCTTCAGAAAAATAACAGGCTTGACCCCCGGTCAATGGCGTGAAAAAAAGAACACGCGTTGATGCTGCCTGCCGCCAGACAGCATCAACAGAGATGCCCTGTTACGGAACAATAATATAATCAGGGTTAGCAACAGAAAACATTTTCTCTCTGTCGGGTTCTGGCGGATAAATCCACTGAGTATTAATTTCCTGCTTTATTTTTTTCGCTTCCATGCCCTGGTACATAACCTGATGATCCCAGCCTTCCGTGTAGACCGCCCCCCATTTGCCCAGATCAAGACAGGTAACATATTTTGGCTGGCTGTAAGGATGTAGCGGTAATCCCAGTATTTCTGCTGCCGCGTTATGACCGGCGACGCGCCCCAGGCTCATCGCATGCTGGCAGGACATGACGTTATAATTACCTTCATCATCCGTAGGGACTTTTACGGTATCGCCGGTAACGAAGATACCCCTGGCGCCAGGTGCCCGCAGATACGCATCCCCTATAACACGACCCAGATTATCGTGGTCGCCCGGGATGAGCCCGGCTAACGCGCTGGCCCGCATTCCCGCCGTCCATATCACCGTTTTGCTGGGGATAAATTCATCGTCCGAAAGCATCACCCCCTCAGCGTTGATTGCGCGCACTCTGACGCCCGTTCGAACAGTCACGCCATTACTGGCCAGCGCCTGATTGATGATCTCACAGGCATCCTCGCCCATCGCCTGACCAATTTTGTTCGAACTGTCCACAATAATAACCTGCAAATGGCGCTCCGAACCCAAGAGGTCTCTGAGGCGTTCCGGCATTTCAGTGGCGGTCTCAAGCCCGGTCAGGCCCCCACCGGCGACAACAACAGTATTTCTTGCGGGAGAATAAGGCTCTGAAGATAACGACATGAGGTGTTGCTCCAGTTCATGAGCAGCATTCAATGAGTTCACGTCAAAACTGTATTCCGTGATCCCCGGCAGTTCAGGGTGAAATGCCTGGCTTCCGGTGGCCAGCACAAAACTGTCAAAATTAACCGAGGTTTCGCCACTCTCTTTTTTTACCAAGATAGTTTTATTTTCTGCATCAATATTGGTGACATAACCGGCAATATAGTGCACACCCGCAGCCTCAAGAACACGCAGAATAGAGGGTGCCATATTTTCCAGTACGGCTTCATACAATCTTGGACGAATGGTTAATGCGGGTTCCGGAGAAACCAAAAAAATCTCAATCCGATCATTTGCCTTTTCCATATGTACCAGCCTTGCTGCTGAAATGGCGGCCCACATACCTGCAAAACCCGAACCGGCAATAATAATACGTTTTTTCATAGCGATACCTGTTAACAGCGGATAATGAAAATGTCGTTACCGCACCAAGAGTAGTGAAAGTCAAACCTGCCTGCTCTAGCAAAATTGATGTGCTTTAATCAAATTTGATGTTTTTTTATCAGCGCTGCGCGCGCCGCTAAATTTGCCCCATCCCGCCATCGACAGACAGGTCGATACCCGAAATAAAACTGCTTTCATCCGATGCAAGAAACAGCGCTGCCGCGGCCACCTCGTCAGGCTTGCCTAATCGACCTAACGGAATACGACTTGCGATGCTGGCGTCAAAAATCTCGCGATCGCTCAGGGAAACGCCCATTTTACTGATAATCGGTGTGGCGACGGGTCCTGGGCTCAGGCAATTCACGCGGATCCCACGACCTTTAAGGTCGGTCGTCCAGCTGCGGGCAAAAGATCGCAGCGCGGCTTTTGAGGCGGCATAGATAGTGTGGCCATCTAACCCTTTATAATGCGCAATGGAGGACGTTAATATTATCGAGCCACCGTCGGACATTAACGGGAGGGCCTGTTGCACGGCGAAAAACGTCCCTTTTACGTTGATATCAAACTGCGTATTAAAATCATCTTCGGTGGAGGCCGGGAAATCGGAAAGCACAATAACGCCAGCATTTGCAAACATCACATCCAGCTTGCCGTACTTTTCGTTAATAATGCGAAAGAGGTTTTCATGGCTTCGTATGTCACCGTTATCGTGTTGTATTGACAGTGCATTATCGTCACCGAGTTCATTCATCGCCTGCTGCAGGGTTTCTGCATTCCTGCCAGTGATAATCACCTTTGCACCTTCTTCACTAAACCGTTTAGCCGTGGCCAGCCCGATACCGCTACTGCCTCCGGTAATTAACGCGACTTTATTGTCTAACTGTTTCATGATGATATTTCCTGTTATTACTGCTCAGACAGAGCGATCACTCGTAGGCGTGAATACGCGTGGCAAGTGTATTTCTGCGTTCATTAAGTAATTCGATAAGCGTGTCCAGTGCCCGAAGTTTTTCTCTGTGCTGCGCCAGACACTGGATAAAACGCGCATCATCCATGTCGCTTACCTGAGAAAACTTTTCCAGCTCTGCAATCTGTCGGGTACTGAACCCACATTTTAAAAGCGAGATTATCCATCTCACTTTCTCGACGTCTTTCGCGTCGTAATTCCGATAACCGTTGTCCAACCGCTGAGAAACAATCAGTCCTTTAGCTTCATAATGTCTTAGCACTCGGGTGCTGACGCCAGTGAGCGCCGCCAGTTCAGATGGTCGCATACCTTTCTCCTCGTCATAGATGCACTCTACAACATTGACACTAGTGTCAATGTAAAGAGCATAGCGTTAGCTGGAATGTAAGCAGATATTTCCTGAGACAGGAAAAATTAACTCCGCCAACGAAGATTGCAGCAATCTTGATTTTGCCTTGACCGTTTATTGATTAACGGTCGGGATAATCAGCCTGTTCAGACAGAACTGCCCGGCGCTGACAGCGCCCTCTGATGAGATTGCAAGGAGAAACAATAATGGGCTTCAGACATTCGCTTTTTGGATGGGAACGTTCAAACTTCACGCATTACCAGGCGGCTTATTATAAGTACGGCGGCAGTGTTAATACTCATCCCGACATTATCAATTTCTTTATGCAGAAGAAGGAAAAAGATTTCGCATTCTGGCATTACCGACGCGATGGCGAGGTCACCGCAGCGTACTTTACCAGTGATGAAAATACCTTCGGCCTGAATGTCTGGCGCGATTACCCGGTATCTTATGATGAAATTATTATCCCCATGGCTGCCGATCAAAAAATCGTTCTGCCAGTAAAAACAAACCGGCTGTCTTCATCGCTGCGTGGGAATATAATAAATGCCACCTATGCTTTTCGTGAAAAACGTAAGGTTTGCCTGATTAAAACGTCTTTCTCAGGTAAAACGGTGAAAAAAAGAAACGGCGAGCTAAAAAAAATGCTGACTGCGGGCGGAGAATGCATCCCGCTCAGAGAGATGTCACCGGCGGATATTGCTGATATTTACGTGCATCTTTTCAGGCTGCGTTTTGCTGACAGCGTCAGATGCTATAACAGGAAAAACATCACTGAACTGTTAACCGCCCTGCCACATATGGTCACCGGCAATGTACTTTTCTTTGAAGGTGCCCCCATTGCGATAGATCTCGTACTGTGTGCCCGTAGTGAAAAAAGCCTGTATTTTGATGTTCCTAACGGAGGGATTGAC
Organism: Enterobacter sp. R-25; assembly: GCF_049913205.1. Classification (NCBI taxonomy): domain Bacteria; kingdom Pseudomonadati; phylum Pseudomonadota; class Gammaproteobacteria; order Enterobacterales; family Enterobacteriaceae; genus Enterobacter; species Enterobacter sp. R-25. The sequence goes on from NZ_CP183982.1 coordinate 2,602,841, forward strand.
CCGTCGATCACCGCATTCAGCCCAGGAAGTCTGCTCATGTGGAAAAATATTGTTGATGCACGAGAAGTGTGTCGCAATGAAAATAAGGCAATGCAATTTTCAATCGGATTGTATGATAAAAAATGGGACTATAAACTGCTTTGGGCCGAAACCCAGCCCACAGGTAAATCACTGGTTCTTTGAACTGTATTCGCCGCCCTGCCCTCAACAATTATTTATCTCCTTTCGGCGCATCCAATAAAACAATAATGATAATCTGAAATATGACAATCACCGGTGCGATGTACAGTAAAAAACATCCACATCGTACCATTTTACGAAAGGCAGAAAGCAGAGAGAGAAGTAATTCAGGTGACATGGTAAACCCCCGTTTACCATGTATTTAAACTCAATTTTTACAAGATTCAGTTCACCCTTTGTTAAGGAACCGTCAATGCTGCTCCTTTTCGCTTAGCGGTATCGTCATCGTGAACGATAGCCCTCCGCTGGCATTCCGTTCTGCAAAGACAGTACCGCGATGAGCCTCGCATATCGCTCGGGCAATAGAGAGCCCAAGCCCGGACCCACCGGTATGTCGTGAACGGGACTGCTCCTCACGCACAAACGGTGAAAATATGGTTTCAAGCAGTGCGTCCGGGACTGCCGGACCGTTGTCGCGGAAAATAACGGATACCTTTTTATCGCTGACATGATAACGAATATCCAGGATGCCCCCTTCCGCAGCGTAGCGCAGAGCATTGTCCATCAGGATCAAAAAGACCTGGCCTATCCGGTACGGATCAACCCGACAGGTCACAGATTCCCCCTCATGGTAGATAATGTTCACTCCCACCCTTTGGGCTGAAGGCATCGTCCATGCCACTTTCTCGCGGATTATCTGGTCCAGGCTGGTTGATACCAGGCTCAAATTCAGCTGGTTGGCATCAGCCAGTTTTAACAGATGCAGATCGTCAACCAGTCTGTTTAAATCATTCATCTGCTGCATAATCATGTTCAACTGGGCCTGACTGGGTTCAAATACGCCGTCCATAATGCCCTGCAGACGACCGATGGCAGCCGTCAGCGGCGAGCGCAATTCATGTGCCATGATCACATGCGATTTTTTCAAATCTTTCTCGTAGCGTTCCAGCTGCATCGACATCCCGTTAAAGTTCTCGCTGAGGCTACGCAATTCAAGCGGCAGATTGTCCGGCACGGGCACGCGGGTCCCAAACCCGCCTTCAGCAACAGACCGTGCCGCACCGGCAAGCCGGCTAATATGATGGGAAATGGGTCGCGCTGTTTTCAGCGTAAGCATAAAAATAATCGGTATGAATATCAGAACCAGGATGCCAAGAATGACCCAGTCCTTAATCCCCATCGTCGGATCTGAGTAGGACAGCCCATACCAGGTGTCGATAATTTCATGATAGCGGTTGATGTTCTGTTCAGGGTGCTTGCTCAGAACTGAGAGTTCAGCCCTGACGGCCTCTGGCATCCGGTAGGCGTGCCATTTGTTTTCAACAAAAAATCGCACCCACATAAAAAAGGCGATAAGAATAATACTTCCGACTGCCAGAGATATCAGCCGCTTGCATATCCAGTTCCACAGCGTACTCGGTTCGCCTCGTGGAGATAACGTAAACTTTTTCATGCATTTGCAAATCGGTAACCGATCCCTCTTACGTTTATCAGCAAATCAGTCTGCCCCGCTGACTCGAGTTTTTTTCGCAAGTTATAGATATGCGTGTCCACAACGCGCTCCAGGGCTTCACTTTCTGGGAGACACGCTTCAAGAAGCGCCTGACGGGTGAAAGCCTTATTCGGTGACTTAAGAAATGTCATCATCAGCAGCAGTTCCGTCGGCGTTAAATCCAGCGCTGTCCGTTGCCCGTTCTCGCTCTCAACGCTTACCGTCATGGACTCTGTATCTGCCTGCAGTCCCCGGTACTCAATAAGCGTGCTGCTGCGCTCGCCGGAATAACGACGGAGTACAGCATGGACTCTGGCGACCACCTCACCCGGGTTATAGGGCTTCACCACATAGTCATCCGCGCCAAATCGCAGGGCGCTGATTTTGTCGCTGCCGTCGCGGATGGCGGTGATCATAATCACGGGAATATCACTGCGCCGGCGCAGGGCCAGCAGAACATCGTTCCCGCTCATGCCGGGTAACATCACATCCAGCAAAATAATGTCGGGCTTCCAGCTGAATGCCAGTTCAAGCCCCCGGTTACCGCTGCTGGCCGAAGAGGTCTGAAACTGATCGCGCTTAAGGTAAGCCTCAAGCACATTCGCGGCATCCAAATCGTCTTCAATAATTAAAACACGTTTCACATTCGCACCTTGATGGAATCTTGATTAAATCTTGCAGGAATATTGATTGACCGCCCGCATACTCCGCAATTCATAGATATAAGCATAATTCATTCAGGAAGTTTTATGAAGGAAATAAAAATCGCCTTAGTAACACTCATCGCAGCATCGTTCACTTCACAGGCATCATCAGATAAAAAAGCATCTTATGTCACGATTGGCGTGGGTTCACAATATGCGCCTGAATATACCGGCTCGAATAAATATGATGTCAATACGCTGCCGTATTTCGGATGGACTTACGATGACTGGTCCGTCAATACCGACAAAGGTATCGTCTATTCCCATCAGTTCAGTAATGGCGTTTACCTGGGGCAAGCTCTGGGGTATTCCCTTGGCCGCACGGATAGCGGAAACGCCTGGCTTCAGGAAGGCTCTGATAAACTTAAAGGTATGGGTAAGATTAATACCGTAATGAATACCACCACCACGGCAGGATGGTGGATGGCACCCTGGATAGGCTTTGAGGGAAATATTACGGCACCGCTGACTGAAAGCCAGGGAATGCAATATAAAATTAAACTTAATGTCGTTCTTTTTGCTAACGATACAGATACTCTGCTAATCAGTACCGAAAGAAAATACGGCGACGCACGGTATAATAATACCTGGTTTGGGGTGAATGAAAATCAGAGTACCCATTCCGGATATAGGACTTTCAACGCGGGTAGCGGATTAAACAGTGTGAATTACGATATTAACTGGCAACACATATTTAATGATAACTGGTCCGGCTATGCGGATTTAGGGTATATCACGCTTGCAGACCGTGTAAGCAGCAGCCCCATTGTGCAAAAGGATGAATATCTTCTCTTTACCGTCGGGGCATTTTATACATTCTGATGCAGGATATCGGTTATCTGGTGCTCTGACCGCCAGATAACCTGGTTTATTGCGTTTTAAGTTTATTAATAAACCAGCGTCCGGCTGGCCCTGGAGGATATTGCGTCATATGTACCGCATGCATGGAAAAACCAGGGCCAACATCGGGCTGCATCTCCAGGTTCAGGATAACCAGCTTGCCATTAGCAAGATCGTCCTCAACCATAGGCAAAGGCATATAACCCCAACCGAGGCCCGCACGCAAGAATGCATGTTTTGCCCCCATGTCACCCAAACGCCACGTCTTAGCCGACATCACGCCAAAGTTGCGACCCGCCGTGAGTGATGAGCGGTCAGCCAATACAAGCTGCACAGCGTTCTCCATAACCGGCCGAAGAATTGGGCCAGCCATTTTAGCCAAAGGATGATCGGGTGAGACCACAGCCACGGCAGGAACACTGAGCAGGAACTCAGAGGCACACCCGGTCGGAACATCCGGTAGCGAGCCGATAATCGCAACCCGACAGTAGCCGGCCAGCAACGGCTGAAGTACCGCCCCCAGCGCCTCAACATAAAGACGCAACGGTGTGCCGGGAAAGGCCAGATGAAATTCCTTCACGACTGCGGTCAGGACCTCTATCGGAAACATCACATCCACAGACACGGCGAGTTCGGGTTCCAGGCCTTCTGCCAGGATTCGCGCCTTAGCCTTAAACGCGTCCATTCCGGCAAGCGTATGGCGTGCGGCCTCCAGTAAGGCTGCCCCCGCCTCCGTCAGTTTCGGGTAACGTCCCGTTCGCTCAAATAAAGGAAAGCCTACCTGAGATTCCAGATTTGCCAGCGTAGCGCTAACGACGGACTGCGCCCGGCGAAGTTTGCGACCTGCGGCCGAGAAACTGCCTTCATCAACCGCTGCAATGAAAGTACGCAGTTGATCAATCGACATACCATCCAGCATGTATCGCCCCTTTAGATGTATACCATCTAATTATATAGGCTACACAGATAGATCGGTGAGCACTATTCTTCTTTCATGTTTTTAAGCAACGTAGCCAAACACATCAACGCATCTGTTCATTTAAGGAAACAAACTATGAAAACAAATACTGTCGGCATTATTGGTGCAGGCGCCATCGGACAAGCTTTTGCCCACCAGCTGGTCAACGCAGGCGTGAATGTCATCCTCAGTAACAGTCGTGGCCCGGACAGCCTGGCTGAAGTGATTGAGGCATTGGGCGACAAAGCTCGCGCCGGAACGGTACAACAGGCTGCCGAAGCCGAAATCGTTTTTATAAGTACCAACTGGAACAGAACCGAGGCCGCATTAAGTGAGTTGAACTGGGAGGGTCGTATTCTGATTGACGCGACTAACCCGGTACTTTTGCCGGGCTACACCCTTGCAGATCTGGGGGTAAAAATTCATCCCAGCGTGTTTCAGAATGGGCAGCGGGAGCCCGGGTCGTCAAAGCCTTCAACACGCTTCTGGCAAACGTTCTTGCGCAAGACCCGTCCCAATCTGGCGGGCGCCGCGTGGTCTTTATGTCCGGCGACCACGCTGATGCAAAAGCGGACGTTGAGGAATTAGCCACCCGAATGGGCTTCGCCAGTATAGACTTAGGGAGTCTTGAGATGGGGGGATATCTGCAACAATTCCCGGGTGGTCCCCTTCCCGCGCTAAACCTTGTGAAACTGGCTTAAGAGACGTTATTGACGAATATGGCTCAACGTACTTCCGCTGAATCATTCGAAGCGTACATTCCGGGCGAATTGCTCAAGGAACATCGGGCACAATCTTCCCGGGATGTCTTCATTCAAATTCTGGCGCGCCGGCAGAGACAGGACAACGTTATTATCCCGGCTGTGCCAGAGCCCTTTATTGTCTGGATACTCTCTGGACGGGCCGTCGTTGAAGAACGGCCTCTGGGCGGAGAGTGGTCAGAAAACCACGTTGCCGCAGGTGATTTTTTTCTCACGACCGACACCTCTCCGACAGAGATGAGATGGCAAGCCGAGCCAGACTGCCCTTTCATCGTTATGCACGTCTATATTGGTGTGTCCATGATGCAGGATATTGAGCTGCGGGAAGTGTCAGGCGAACGCGATGAAACACTGTCAGCCCTGCTGGAACTTATGCGCGCAGAGCTTTATTTTCAGCACCCACCCAGTGGACCTTACATCCAGGGTATCGCTCAAGCCCTTGCCGTACATCTCTCCCGTGCTTACCGGACATCGGCAAAGCGACACCACGGCGGGTTGCAGGCATATAAATTACACCGGGTATTTAAGGCGATGCATGAAGAGCTGGCTCACCCCTTTGACTTAGCACGTCTGGCTGGCCTTGCCGAGCTTAGCGAATTCCATTTCAGCCGGGTCTTTAAACAGTCTACCGGGCTTTCGCCTTCCCATTATTTTATCCGCTTGCGAATGGAAGCGGCGCGCCGCCTGTTGTCCGAGACAGAGGATTCGATGATCAGCATTGCCCTGACCGTGGGCTACAACAGCCCCAGCCATTTTGCTGCCATATTCCGCAAGCACACCGGTATTTCGCCCTCCCAATATCGCCACGAAAATATGCGTAGCAAAACACCGACAGTGTGAGCAAACCACCGCGCGAAGAGAGTGCCTTTTGCAGACATGATTGACCCGAACTTCAGATGTTCTTTGCTGAAGCGCTGAAACAAACGCATAAGAGGATCAATCATGGAACTCAACGGTAAATCAGCCATCGTGACCGGTGCATCAAGCGGTATCGGCGCAGCCACCGCCATTAAATTGGCCAGAGAGGGGGTCAAAGTGGGACTCGCGGCCCGCCGCCGGGATCGTCTCCAGGCGCTGGTGTCAGAATTCAAGGCCTTCGGCGGAGAAGCCATTGCGCTGGAAATGGATGTGACTGACCAGGCGTCAGTCTTCGACGGCGTGAAGAAACTGCACGACGCCTATGGCCACATTGATATCGCCTTTAACAATGCCGGACTCATGCCCATTTCAGACATCGCCAGTCTCAAACTGGAGGAGTGGCATCGTATGGTTGATGTCAATATTAAGGGCTTAATGAACACGGTTGCCGCGGTACTCCCTGTGATGCAAGCGCAAAAGTCAGGGCATATCATCAATACGTCCTCGATTGCGGGCAGAAAAACGTTCGCTGGACTCGGGGTATATTGCGCGACGAAACATGCGGTAGCCGCATTTTCAGATGTATTACGCATGGAGCTTTCGTCTCAATACAATATTCGCGTAACCTCACTTCAGCCAGGCGCGGTTGAAAGTGAATTATTCGAGCACATTACTGACGAAAACTACCGTGCACAGATGGAAAACCTGAAGGAACACATGATGTTCCTGAAGTCAGAGGATATTGCTGATTCCATCCTTTATGTGCTGCGCGCGCCGGACCATGTCGACGTGGCAGAATTGTTCATCATGCCCACAGAGCAGCAGTGGTAAGTTTGTCATGCGGGCCAAACCGGTTGTCTGGCCCGCGTTATGACCTTTTCAATACACATACAATTTTCACCCTGCACTCTGTGACGCGACAAAAAAAGCTGCCTTACAGGCAGCTTTCGTGGTGAATATGCGTTAGCCAGTTCAGTTCGCAGACGCGGTAGGTCGAATCGTGATTTCTGTTGTATCAACATTTTCAGGCGCTTCAATCACTTGCCGAACAGCGCGGGCAATATCAGCCGGCTGGAGTGCAATGGAACGGTATACCTCCATTGCCGCCTGCGTTTCCGGATGAGTAATGGTCGAGGCAAGTTCGCTTTCCACCACACCGGGGTTGACGCAGGTGACACGGATGCTGGCACTTTCCTGTCGCAAGCCATCTGAAATCGCCCGAACGGCGAACTTTGTGGCGCAATAGACGGCGGCTGTCGGCACCACAGAGAGCGCGCCGATAGAGCCAATATTGATTATCTGACCGGAGCCCTGCGCTTCCATGGTGGGAAGCACGGCGCCAATCCCCCATAGCACGCCCTTGATATTCACATCAATGGTACGTTCCCATTCATCATATTTACCCGCTGCCAGCGGAGAAAGGGGCATTATTCCCGCGTTGTTGATCAGAACATCAATACGCCCCCACGTAGTCAATCCCGCCTGCACGAAATCAGACATCGACTGGCGATTTGTGACATCCAGCTCGCAGGCTTCAGCATGCCCGCCTGTACTGCGGATTTCTGCAGCGATAGCTTCAATACGATCTTTCCTGCGTGCCCCAAGTAATAACTTCGCGCCTGCATTACCAAGCTCTCGTGCAATACCCTCTCCGATACCGCTGGATGCACCGGTGATCAAGATGACTTTATCCATGATTTACTCCTTCAGTTGAGTTCAGAGGGATAATAGAACGAGGGCATTGTTTCGTGTATCCTGCCACTGGTGTACACACTGGTTAGCAAATCTAAACAATGAAAATTGACCTTAATCTTTTACCTCTGTTTCTGGCTGTCGCGGAGGAACGTAGCTTCAGCGCTGCCGCCGAACGTCTTGGCGTGACGCGATCGGCGGTCAGCCAGGGGATCAGACGCCTGGAGGATACGTTCGGGACCCTGCTTGTCATGCGCACCACGCGTTCGGTAAACCTGACTGAAGCGGGAGAACGGCTGCGAAAATCGTTGTCCGTACCGCTATCAACGATTGACGCGGCGTGCGAAGACGTTTTCTCTGACAACGGGCCGCGAGGGCATCTGAAAATTGCTGTCACCTCAATTGCAGAAGAATTTCTTTCAGGCCCTCTGCTCGCGTCATTTGCAGCTGCTAACCCTGCCGTCACCATCGATATCGTCGTGTCGGATGACGAATTTGATATCGTGGCAGCGGGCTATGATGCCGGCGTAAGGCTCGGTGACGTGATCGAAAAAGACATGATTGCTGTCCCTCTGACGGGACAGCAACGGGAAGTGGTGGTGGCATCACCAACGTATCTGGCGGCCCACAGCGCACCGCGCCATCCGCGAGAGCTTATCCGCCATCGCTGTATCGGCTGGCGCCCATCGCCAGACGTCGCGCCCTATCGCTGGGAATTTGAGGAAGCGGGAATACCTTTCGACGTGGCGGTTGAACCGCATATTACCACCAACGATCTCCGTCTCATGCTCAGGCTCGCGCTTGCGGGGGGAGGAATTACCTTTGCAACCTATGAAACATTCAGGCCATTTATTGAAAAAGGACAGCTTGTTTCATTACTGGATGATTTTCTTCCGCCTTTTCCTGGGTTTTATCTGTACTTCCCGCAACGTCGAAATATGGCCCCCAAGCTGCGGGCTCTGATTGAACACGTCAGGCAGTGGGGGAAGACGTCACTGCAGTAGTTTCAAACCCGCGCAGAATATTTAGCTTCCGGAGAGTTGCCGCACCGTAGCAGCGAATGACGCATGCTCGACTGGGCAAGCCATTAACCGGGGTGTACCTCAGGCAGGCAAGAAATTTTTTTCAACGTTCATTTAACAACCTCGTATTCCAGCTTGAGAACTATGGCTGCCCTTTTGTTACCGGGCGCGTAAGGCTTGTGCGAAGTTCGTTTTCAAGGAAAGCGACACATGCTCGTGTTTCAGCGGAGATGATATTAGCCGGGGGATAAAGTAGATATGCAGGGAATGAAGGAACAATGTAGTCGGGTAACACAGGTACGAGATGCCCGTCGGCAATCTCCTGTCGGCAAACCGGAGACTGCAATACCCCGATTGCCTTTCCTGCCAGAAGCACAGTACGTAACGGCCGCCAGTGGCTGGAAGTGAATGTTATTCTCACAGGGACGGTGAGTAATGCGTTGTCAGGCGCGATCAGCGTCACATGGTTATTCATAAACAGGCCCGAAACACGAGCAAACGCATGTCGGGCGAGCTCACCCGGTGTACGGGGCATATCATAACGCTGCAAATATTCGGGAGAGGCCACCAGCAACCGCTCAATTTTCCCCAACGGGCGGACAACATAATATCCTTCCCCCGCCTCACCAAGACGTAGCGAGATATCCACACCTTCGGTGACCGGGTCCGTCACTCTGTCACTGAGCACCAGATCAATGTTGATGCCCGGATAGGCCAATTGCAGTTTAAGCAGGGCGGGCATAAGTAACTCTTCCCCGGCACCATAGGGTGCGGCAATGCGCAGGATTCCACTAATTGCCTCACCATTATCCGCGATTGCCAGCGCATGGTCAGCCGCTGCAACGGCGCTTTTGCTCCGTTCATAGAACAGCGTCCCGCTATTGGTGAGAGACATTCGGCGCGTGTGACGTCGCAGCAGGCGGGTATTAAGATGAGCTTCCAGACGCTCTATCCTTTCACTGACCGCCGGCTGTCCGATGCCGAGATCGCGCGCAGCGGCAGACATGCTTCCGCGCTCAACCACCCGAATGAAAATACGCATTGCCGTAAGTAAATCCATTCACCGATTATATTGGTAAAACCGATAAATGAAAGTGGTCCCGCCCCTCTACTGCCAGGCCCTTCTGTTAATGAAAATCTGTGCGTCCACGGCTGTTGTAGCTATGGCGTACAGAACATTTCATTTTTTACGGGAAAAGAAGCATGTCAGATATCAGGCTTTATATGTTCCAGTCGGGCTATCAGCGTTGTAAATATCACGATATCAGGATGAATCAGGGTGAAGGCTCCGACTACATTATACCTGTCCCCTGGTTTTTACTGACGCATCCGCAGGGGAATGTTGTTATTGACGGTGGTCTTGCGGTGGAAGGGCTGAAGGATCCCCGCGCCTACTGGGGACCGACTGTTGACCAGTATCAACCCATCATGGATACAAACCAGGGCTGTAGAAGACAACTGGCGAAGCTCGGAATAAGGCCAGAATCGGTGCGTTATGTTTTACTCTCCCACCTCCACTCTGACCATACCGGCGCGATTGGCCGCTTTCCTGAAGCCACTCATCTTGTGCAACGTGCTGAGTACGACTATGCCTTTTCACCGGACTGGTTTACCGCCGGGGCCTACTGTCGGAAAGATTTTCATCGCGAAGGTCTCAAATGGCAGTTTCTGGCAGGAGATGCCGATGACGGTTTTGATCTGTATGGCGATGGCGTTCTGAAAATCATTTACACGCCAGGCCACTCCCCGGGTCATCAATCTTTTGTCGTCTCCCTGCCGAGTGGAAAATCGTTCACCCTGGCGATAGATGCTGCCTATACGCTTGACCATTTTCAGGATAAAGCCCTGCCTGGCTTGATGACATCGGCCAGTGAGGTGGCACGATCGGTGGCAAAACTAAGAGTGGTTACCCAGATGCATAATGCGGAAATTATTCCCGGGCACGATCCTGACATCTGGCCGCATTATGCGATGAAGACGGAGGGCTATAACTGATACGAACGGTGATAGTGACTATACCTCTTCCCTGAGGCGATAACCCTGGTCATTTATGCTTAGCGCAGAGGCAAGCCTTCGTCTCTATCACTCATGAATTTTAACCACCACTTTCCCCTTTGCATGCCCGCGAGCCAGATAGGCGAAGGCGTCGCCAGTTTCGGCAAAGGGGAAAACGTTGTCGATAACAGGCTTGATGCGTTGAGCGTCCATGAGTTCAGCGATTTGGCTAAGCTGGCTGCCATCAGGGCGGACAAAGAGAAACGAATAGGTTAATCCTCGTTTTTTTGACAGTCGCATGATTTTGCGGCTCAACAGTCCTAATACAAAACGCAGGAAAACATTGAGGTGTCTTTCCCGTGCGAAAGCCGTATCTAACGGCCCGATCAGGGAAACTATCTTCCCTCCCGGTTTAAGGATTTGGGTGGATTTCTCAATCGCGTCACCTCTGATAGTCCCGAGGACAATATCGTAGCCGCTCAGCACTTTTTCGAATTCCTGCTTTTTATAGTCAACCACCTCATCTGCACCAAGGCGGCTCACCCAGTCAATGTTGGCGGTGCTGGTTGTCGTCCCTACCGTTGCGCCAAGGTGTTTTGCCAGTTGGATAGCAAAACTGCCAATTCCACCGGAGCCGGCCGGGATAAATACTTTCTGCCCCGCTCGCAGCTTCGCGCGTTCCGTCAGCGCTTGCCAGGAGGTGAGACTGACCATCGGAAGCGACGCTGCCTGTACGAAATCCAGAGTGGCGGGTTTTAACGCTGCAAGGTTTTCTGGCACCCGCACAAATTCAGCAAGAGAACCCGTTCCCCTGTCAAAAATACTGGCAAACACCTCATCGCCTGCGTTGAAACGCGTCACGCGACGTCCTGTGGCAACGACAACGCCGGACACGTCACTGCCCAACGTCGCGGGGAGACTGAAATGCAGAACACGTTTGAACATGCCGGTCGGGATCATGTTATCGATCGGGTTCAGACCTACTGCATACACTTTGACCAGAATTTCATCATCACCAGGGGACGGAAAATCTACGTCGTCAAATCCCAGTTCAGGGGATTTACCATAGCGTTTGAACGTAAATGCTTTCATCGTCTTCTTATTCATTTGTCTTTTACTCTGCCGGGTTTGCCGGTGGCGTGTTTCTTACCAACGCTGTTGCTGAGTAAAAAAGCGATACCCAGGAATAGCTCGATAAATACTGCAATAACGATCTGCCCATTAACGTGTCCTGCATACCACTCAACAACGCCGGACACGGCTAAAATCAAACATAACGTACCGATCCCTGCTGCCAGGGCATAGCGTGCCAGCGAGGGCTCTGCGTGCCTGGCGAATAAACACATCACCCCCAGGCCCGCGTACAGGGCGGCAGAGCGATGGCCGAGCACATCAGTTCCCGGTGTCGGCGTGATTCCCCACTGCGTTAACAGCAGTTGCGGGAAGAACATCCATATCGCCGTCAGGATGAAAAACAACCCGGCAGTCAGAATAGCCAGTTGAGAAAATTTCATATTCTTATTCTTTCGCGTCGAGCTGAAGACTGTTGCGTACTACCTTGTCCAGAAGTGAAGCAGGCGCAAAGCGGCGAATGAAATTCAGTTTCCCCGCCAGCGTGCCCGCCGTATAACGCACCTTAGGCCGTAAAGACTGGGCAGCCTTTACCACCACATCAGCCACCACTTCCGGACGTTCCGCCTCGTCCATTGCCTTGCTGACGACGTTGTTCAGCTTAGCCCGGAGCGGTTCATATTCTTCTAGCTTCGCGTCAGGTTCTACATTGTTTACGTCGAACTGTGTCTTTATATAGGCCGGCTCGATCACGGAAACCCTGATACCCTGTGTGCGCAGTTCATGGTCCAGCGCGCCCGTATACCCTTCAACCGCATGCTTACTGGCTGCATACAGTGCCACGTAAGGTAGCGGGACAATCCCTAATATCGAACCAATGTTGATGATGCGCCCACTGCCCTGACGGCGCATGTGCGGGATCACTGCCCGCGTCATTCTGACCAGGCCAAGAAAGTTGGTGTCGAAAGTACGCCTGGCCTGATCAATCGAACTTTCTTCCGCGGCCGCAGGAGCAACCCCAAAGCCCGCATTATTCACCAGCAAATCTATCCGCCCTTCCAGGTGCAGTAACGCCTCAATGGCGGCGCTCACGGACGCATCGTCCGTCACATCAAGCGTTAATAACGCAAAGGGATGTGTACCTGCCTGCGCACCGCGCCGTCTGGTGCCATAGACCGTATACCCCGCGGCCAGCAGTTTTTTAGCCGACGCCTCACCGATCCCCGAAGAAGCTCCGGTCACCAGTGCTACACGTTTTTTTGTCATTCTCACTACGCTCTCTTGATGGAGTCCTGCTCACCCTGCAGCGCAACAACACGCTGCAGGGAAACAACGCGGCATAGGGTTATGCCGAATCCCCGTGGCTACACTGTGTACCGTTCTGCCGCTTTAGCCTGATTGATATCCGCCAGCAGAGCCTGACGCGCCTTCTCCAGGTCATCCCAGTGGGCAGCATTTTGTAAAGGAGGGATGGTGACGAGTTCGCGACGATCAAAGCCGGCCAGGGCTGCGTCAACTAACTGACCCACTTCCATCATCTCGGGCGCCTTACTGATATCAATACCTGCACGCTCCCAGATTTCGGTGTAAGTGCCGGCCGGAAGTACCGCCTGGACGTAAACGCCCGCGGAGGACAGCTCAAGATGCAATCCCTGCGACAGGAAAAGCACAAAGGCTTTGGTTGCCCCGTAAACCGTCATGGCAAATTCCGGGGCGAGCCCAACGACGGAACTGATATTGACGATTGCGCCTTCTCCGGTTTTGACAAACCGTGGCGCCGCGGCACTGGCAAGCCTCGTCAGCGCAGTGACGTTCAGGGCGATAAGACGCTCAATTGCCTCAGGCGTCTGGCCGGTAAAATTGCCCGACTGTGCCATGCCTGCGTTGTTAATCAGCACCCCTATTTTTTCGTCTTCACGAAGACGAGCTTCCACCGTCGCTAAATCCGCTGCCTGAGTGAGATCGGCTGGCAGAACATCTACAGAAACGCCCTTCTCCTGTCGCAGACGCTCGGCGAGTGCGTCTAATTTTGTTTTATCGCGGGCAACCAGAACCAGGTCATGTCCACGGCTCGCAAATCTTTGCGCATAAACAGCACCAATACCCGTCGATGCGCCTGTAATGAGAACTGAAGTTTTCGTCATATGTGATCTTCTTTATTCAATGTTGAACAGAATCTGCACTGTTCGATGCAGGTAAATCCGGGATATGTCCGGCTCTCTTTGCTGATCTCCGTCAGACTGGCAGAGCGCGCATACCTCTGCGAAGCACCGTCGGGGACATGGATTTAATGATGATTATCATAATCTATAAAGTCAACTGGTTTGATTATGATCATCATCAATGTATAATTGAGCCTTGTTTTGTAAGGGGGCGGGAAAGCATGAAAGTGTCAAAAGAGCAGGTTCGGGAAAACCGGATGCGCATTGTTGAAACGGCATCAGAACTTTTTCGTGAGCGCGGCTATGACGGCGTGGGCGTGGCGGAGCTGATGTCTGCGGCGGGTTTAACCCACGGCGGGTTTTATAAGCACTTTGGTTCAAAGGCTGACCTGATGTCAGAAGCCATGAACTGTGGTTTTGTACACGCCGCGGAAAACCTGGCGGGTGTGGATCGAGAAAAATTCATTGAATATTACCTCTCCCGACAGCATCGCGATGATATGGCCAGGGGTTGTGTGATGTCAGCCCTGGGCACCGACACCGCCCGTCAGTCCGGGTCCATCAAAGCGACCTTTGCAGCCGGGGTTGAACGTCAGCTGGCAATGTTAAGCGACGAAAATGTCTCACGTGCTGACCTGATAGACACCTTTGCACATCTTGTCGGTGCTCTGGTGTTGTCCCGTGCCTGCCCGGATAATTCTGCACTCGCTGACGAAATTCTGGATGTCTGCCGCTCGCGTATTCTGCGTGAGGAGCCGCGAAAAGAGTGAATATTTTGCAGCCGGGTGAGTGATTGCCAGAAGATATCAGGAAGATTTGATGACGGAGGTCATAAAAAAGGTAGGTATTTTTGAGAAAAGTTTTGGAGAGGTTTTGGAGAAAGAAAAAAAGTTATATATTCCAGCCCGTTAAATCCAAATATACCTTCTGAGTTCAGAGGCTTACTCATGTCATGGCAATACTTCAAACAGACTTACCTGGTTAAGTTCTGGTCACCTGTACCCGCCGTTATCGCAGCGGGGATCCTGTCTACTTACTACTTTGGCATTACCGGTACGTTCTGGGCTGTAACCGGCGAGTTTACCCGTTGGGGTGGACAGCTGCTGCAGCTTGCGGGCGTGCATGCTGAAGAGTGGGGTTACTTTAAGCTCATTCATCTGGAAGGCACTCCGCTGACCCGCATCGACGGGATGATGATCATCGGCATGTTCGGCGGCTGTTTTGCCGCCGCGCTGTGGGCAAACAACGTTAAGCTGAGAATGCCAAAAAGTCGGATCCGCATCGTACAGGCGGTCATCGGCGGCATGATTGCCGGTTTCGGTGCGCGCCTGGCGATGGGCTGTAACCTTGCCGCCTTCTTTACCGGTATCCCACAGTTTTCGCTACATGCCTGGTTCTTTGCCGTCGCTACCGCCATCGGTTCTTACTTTGGCGCAAAATTTACCCTTTTGCCGCTGTTCCGTATTCCCGTCAGGATGGTTAAGGTCAGCGCCGCATCGCCGCTGACGCAAAAACCGGCTCAGGCACACCGTCGTTTCCGCCTGGGAATGCTGGTCTTTTTCGCCATGGTGGCATGGGCACTGTGTACAGCGCTCAATCAACCTAAACTGGGTCTGGCAATGCTGTTTGGCGTGGGCTTTGGTTTGCTTATTGAACGCGCGCAGATCTGCTTTACTTCAGCGTTTCGCGATATGTGGATCACCGGGCGAACAATGATGGCAAAAGCGATTATTGCCGGGATGGCGGTGAGTGCTATTGGCATCTTCAGCTATGTTCAGTTAGGCGTTGAACCGAAAATCATGTGGGCCGGCCCGAATGCGGTGATTGGCGGCCTGCTGTTTGGCTTCGGGATTGTGCTGGCTGGCGGTTGTGAAACCGGCTGGATGTACCGCGCCGTTGAAGGCCAAGTGCATTACTGGTGGGTTGGCCTGGGGAACGTGCTCGGGTCAACTCTCCTTGCGTACTACTGGGACTCCCTTTCTCCTGTCCTCGCGACGAACTGGGATAAGGTCAACCTGCTCAGCACGTTCGGCCCGCTCGGTGGCCTGTTAGTGACGTACGCCCTGCTGCTGGTCGCTTTTTTACTGGTGATTGCGCAGGAGAAACGGTTCTTCCGCCGTGCTGCTGTCAAAAATGAAACGCAGGAGAATGCCGCATGAAAGAGATCGTGCCTGACTATCGTCTGGATATGGTGGGCGAACCCTGCCCTTATCCCGCTGTCGCTACGCTGGAAGCCCTGCCTCAGCTCAGGAAAGGGGAAATTCTGGAGGTGGTGAGCGACTGCCCGCAGTCCATCAACAACATTCCTCTGGATGCTAAAAACCACGGTTACACCGTGCTGGACATTCAACAGGATGGGCCAACCATTCGTTATTTGATACAGAAATAATCCCGCCACAGACGCTCCTTAACCGGGGCGTCTCCTGCCCCAAAAATCCGCCTTACGTCCCACTTTGGCGGTAAATACAGTCCCCTGTTCTCCCCCGGAACTACACTTAAAGTGGATAAAAAACAAACAGGAGGTGTGGCATGTTTGCGTCAATTCTCGTTCCTGTCGATATTTCAGAGCGTCGCCTGACCGAACAGGTGATTCCCTATGTTCAGGCGAACGCAGCAATCAGTAACGGCAAAGTGCATTTTCTGACTGTCGTTCCTTCTTTCCCCTACTATTCCTCTCTTGGTCTGGCCTATTCCGTTGAGATGCCAAAACTGGAAGAAATGCAGCAGGAGGCGCTGGCGAAATTGAATGAGATCGTTACGCAGTTCAATTTACCGGCCGACCGCATTCAGACCCACGCCATTTCTGGCACGCCTAAAGATCAGATCCTGAAACTGGCTGAGAGTATCAATGCAGACCTGATAATTATTGCGTCTCATCGACCTGATATTTCGACCTATCTGTTAGGCTCTAACGCTGCGGTCGTCGTGCGCCACGCAAAATGCCCGGTGCTGGTGGTGCGTTAGCGTGCCTGCGAGGAAAGATAAGCCCCGGGCTATCGGGGCTTATTATCGTATCCAGGGCCACAGGCCTGCGCCATTGAGCAATCACTGGACGCCGCCCTGACCGATCCTCACGCATGAAGCGGTAAATGATGCAATCTGCACCTCGACTTTAGGGATGGTGTGATTAGGTTACTGTCAGGCGTTGGCTGACGCGGCTAAACGGGCAGTATTTCCGCCGTTTACGGTTCAGCATGTATTTGATGAGATGAGTACAGCACGCTGGAATATGGAGGGGCAACCTTAATCGCCCCCCGAAGCAAGACTGGCCATAACCAGGCCAGTCTCAGGGGATAAATCAGAAACGATAACCCGCGGAGAACATAAACACCCACGGATCGAGGCGAGTGCTGATACTTTGCTGTTCACCGCCCGCTTTAAAGCGAACGTCGGTATCAATGTCCATGTACCAGACCGAGGCGTTAATTAACCAGTCACGGTTAATCAGATAATCCAGCCCCACCTGCCCCGCAACACCCCACGAGTCTTTCAGGCTGAGATCGGTAAGCCCGGCTTCTTTACCGGTATCGTTAAATTTCTCGTCGAAGAAGGTGGTGTAGTTCACCCCTGCGCCAATATACGGACGCACCTTACTGTTAGCATCACCAAAGTACCACTGCGCCATCAGTGTTGGCGGTAAATGGTGCACCGTCGCGATATCCCCGGTTGGCCCTAAACCGACGCGATGACGGAATGGCGTTGCTGCCAGAAGCTCAACACCAATGTTCTCCGTCGCCATATACGTAAAGGTCAAACCGAGCTGGGTATTGTTGCTGACGTTAAAACCGCCCATACCCAGTACGCTATCAGAGCCTTCTGTTGGACGCACCGTTGCCGAACCGGCACGAATAAAGAATTCACCTGCTTCATGCGCATACGCGCCGCCAGAGAGACTGCTTAATACAAGGGCTGCCACCGCTAATTTTTTCATATCCGCTCCATCGTTGTGGTTTTAGTCGCGGAGGAGAATATACTCACAAATGAGTAATAAGTGATCTGCTACAGATCACATTAAAACCAGTAAGTTAACATTCATTGATCTGGGTTAATTTTTGGTGACACACCGTAAAGCGATAAGTTGTCGCCAGGTCAATTTCTGGCATTTCGGCGTTACAAAATTTTCTCTTTTCACCCTCTTGCTCTTCCTCTCGCGGCTGGATAATTTAGCGCTCTCACAAGTTGATTTGATGCGTTCTTCTTTTGCAGGTGTGCCATGAGTGATGTTAACCCGTGCATGACGTGCGGAGCCTGTTGTGCGTATTTTCGAGTCTCTTTCTACTGGGCCGAAGCCAACGATGGCGGCGGTACCGTTCCGGTTCATCTCACTGAACCGTTAACGCCTTTTCTGCGCTGCATGAGTGGCACCAACCAAAAACCGTGCCGATGCGCTGCGCTTCAAGGTGAACCTGGGGTGTCCACCCGGTGCTCTATCTACGAGCACCGCCCCAGCCCGTGCCGGGAATTTTCCATGTCAGGTGAGGATGGGCAGGTCAATGAAGCCTGTAATCGTGCCCGTGCGCGCTTTGGATTACCGCCGCTTTACAAAGATATGCTTTTCCATACAAGCCTTGATGCTGCCACGACAGTGTTATCCGGTGTACAATTGCCGGCTAATTAACACCTGCAATACTCAAGGAGAGTGCATGTCTATCACGGCGAAGTCTGTCTACCGTGACACGGGAAACTTTTTCCGCAATCAGTTCTTAACCTTTTTACTGATCGCGTTGCTATGCGCCTTCATTACAGTGGTGCTTGGCCATGCGTTCTCGCCAAGTGACGAACAGATTGCCAGCCTGAGCCAGGGCGACAACCTTGCAGATAGCGTGGGGTTGTTTGAACTGGTACAAAACATGACGCCGGAGCAGCAACAAATCCTGCTGCGGGCTTCCGCTGCTTCGACATTCTCTGGTCTTATCGGCAATGCGATTCTGGCAGGTGGCGTTCTGCTGATGATTCAGCTGGTTTCCGCCGGTCAGCGTGTCAGCGCCCTGCGGGCGATTGGTGCCAGCGCGCCGGTATTACCGAAGCTGTTTATCCTCATCTTTTTAACCACCATGCTGGTGCAGATGGGGATTATGCTGGTCGTCGTGCCGGGTGTATTACTGGCTATCGTGCTCTCCTTCGCGCCGGTAATGGTCGTGCAGGATAAACTGGGGATCTTTACCGCGATGCGCAGCAGCATCCGGCTCGCCTGGGCAAATATACGCCTGGTGGCACCGGCTGTTATCGGCTGGCTGTTGGCGAAAACGCTCCTGCTGCTGTTTGCCCCGAATTTTGCGGTACTCACGCCAAATGTTGGCGCGGTGGTGGCAAATACGCTGAGCAACCTCATTTCAGCGGTACTGCTGGTCTATCTGTTCCGCCTGTATATGTTAATTCGTCAGTAATCCTGTGGCCGGGAACGTCAGCCCGGCCCTACACAGAAGATGGAATCACAGAATGAAGCAGTTTCTTGATTTTTTACCGCTCGTGGTCTTTTTCGCTTTCTACAAGCTGTATGACATTTATGCCGCCACGACTGCACTGATCGTGGCCACAGCGGTTGTGCTGATCTACAGCTGGGTTCGCTACCGTAAAGTTGAAAAAATGGCGCTGGTGACCTTCGTCCTGGTCGCGGTGTTTGGTGGACTAACCCTGTTCTTCCACAACGATGAATTCATCAAATGGAAAGTCACGGTAATTTACGCTCTGTTTGCGGGTGCGTTACTGATTAGCCAGTGGGTGATGAAGAAGCCGCTGATCCAGCGCATGCTGGGCAAAGAGCTGACGCTGCCTCAGGAAGTGTGGTCTCGACTGAATATCGCCTGGGCGATCTTCTTTATTCTCTGTGGTCTTGCCAATATCTATATTGCTTTCTGGCTGCCGCAGAATATCTGGGTCAACTTCAAGGTCTTTGGCCTGACGGCTCTGACGCTCATCTTCACGCTGTTAAGTGGCGTTTATATCTATCGCCACATGCCACAGGACGACCAGCACTGATCGTTCACCGACCAGAACGTGTGCAGCAGGCGTTCTGGTCTATTCTCTCCAGCCTGAAATCATAGTAGCATCCCGCCTGAAGTCTTCAGTTACGAGTTAAAACAATGACAACAAATAACGCCCCTCAGGGCGAACTGGTTTTACGCACACTGGCAATGCCCGCTGACACCAATGCCAATGGCGATATTTTTGGCGGCTGGCTGATGTCGCAAATGGATATGGGCGGCGCTATTCTGGCAAAAGAGATTGCACATGGCCGGGTAGTGACGGTGAGAGTGGATGGCATGACCTTCCTGCGCCCGGTTGCAGTGGGTGATGTGGTTTGCTGTTACGCGCGTTGCGTAAAACGTGGCAATACCTCCATCTCCATTAACATCGAAGTGTGGGTGAAAAAGGTCTCGTCCGAACCCATTGGACAGCGTTATAAAGCGACAGAAGCGCTGTTTATTTATGTGGCCGTGGACAACGAAGGTAAACCCCGACCGCTTCCTCAGGCCTGATTGCCCGGTAAAAAAAAGCCTCCTTGCGGAGGCTTTTTTTATTCCATCTGTGCCCCGCCATTCAGGCGGAAGACAATATTCACGATCAGTCCGTTGCCCGGTTTACCGGCTTCATAACGCCATCTGCGCATCGCCGTTTTCACTTCTCTTTCGAACATATTAGACGGCTGCGCGGACAGTATTTCCACGTTCTCAACACGCCCTTCCGGCGTAACATCAAATTTCACCCGTACACGCCCCTCAATACGTAATGCCTGAGCACGAGCCGGATACTGCGGCTGATTACGGCTGACCGCACGCGGTCCCGCGGGTGCGGTGACTGTCGGTTTGGCTGTCGTCGTGGTGTTATTCATCACCGGACGCGAAGGTGCTGCATTTTCTACCGTCTGCGTGGCGCGGGGTTCAACCGGACGCGTTTCGCGTTTTGGACGTTCTTCTACCTTTTTCACCGGTTTTGGCTTCGGCTTAGGTTTCGGCTTCGGCTCGGGTTTGTGGATCACCACCGGAGCTTCTTTTGGCGGTTCCGGCACCGGTTCAGGTTCGGGTTCCGGTTCGGCGACGGGCTGTGGCGGCGGAGGCGCAACCTGCGGCGGTTCGAGATCCGCTGGCGAGACCATCGTCACAGAAATAGGCTGTGCGGGCGCTGGCATTTCAACAACCTGATGAACCGAGGTATAAAGCAAACCCGCCACGACAGCACCGTGAATAACGACAGAAAGCAACGTCGGCCAGGGAAAGCGGCGAGGTAAATCAAGGGTCATCGAAGTCATAATCATCAACGTTAAAAAACCGAACACTGATTTTAAATGCAAATAGCAATCATATTCAATAAGACACTTTGTCCTGGCGCAATTTAAGCGCAAGAGAGGCCAAAAAAGGCGCATTCAGATCAGGGTTTTAACATTGTTTTTATCTTTACATTGCAGTCAGTTGCCCTTTCACATAACGTTACTGACACTTTTAATGGTTAAGGAGCTTCACCGTGCTTTACGTGATTTACTCTGAAGATGTCGCTGATTCCCTCGAAAAACGCCAGTCCGTTCGCCCTGCCCATCTGGCGCGTTTACAACTGCTCCAGGATGAAGGTCGATTACTGACCGCGGGTCCAATGCCTGCGGTAGACAGCAATGACCCTGGCGCTGCCGGTTTCGCGGGCTCCACGGTGATTGCCGAGTTTGAATCCCTGGAAGCGGCTCAGGCCTGGGCTGATGCAGACCCGTACGTTGCCGCAGGTGTCTATGCGAAGGTGACGGTTCGCCCGTACAAGAAAGTGTTTTGATGCAAAAGTGGCTCCGAAAGGAGCCACTCATCTCTTCAGTGCAGTGACGCTAAGCGCGCCGCAAATCCGACAAACAGCAGCCCAATCAGCCCGTTCCCCAGCTTTGCCAGTTTCTTTTTGGTTTTCAGATAACGCGTGACAAACGCACCAGAGAAGATCAGGAAGCTCATATACATGAAGCTAATCAGCTCCAGCGTGGTCGCGAGGATCAGGAAAGACGTGCCCGTGTTTTTCGCATTCACATCGATGAACTGCACAAAGAACGAGACATAGAACAAAATAGCCTTTGGATTCGTCAGGCTCAGCACCAGCGAGCGTTTCATGATCATGCTCGCAGGCTCGGTTCCGCTCTCATGGGTATTCTTCTGACGGGTGATGACTGACCAGAGCATTTTGCCGCCGAGCCACAGGAGATAGAAAGCACCGAGGTAGCGCACAATATTAAACAGAACCGGGGTCGTCTGAATTAATGCTGCGACGCCCGCCCAGGCCAGAAACATCAGCACTGCATCGCCGATAAATACGCCAGTGGCGGCGAGATACCCTTTTTTAACGCCGTGCCCAATACCGGTTTTCAGTACAAACAATGTGTTCGGTCCAGGCACCAGCACGATAAAAAATGCCCCTACAACATAGGTCCAGAAATTAAGTACACCAAACTCCGCAAACACCTCTCCCTCCTTTTGCTAAAAAACGACGGGAATACCGCTGCAAAAACGATATCCCCAAAATCAGACGCTATTGTACGCCGTTATAGCCATCAAGATAAGTCGCAGCCAGTTCGTTACCAAATAAAACGGCGTCCTTCTCTTCCATTCGAGACGTCCATTTATCCGCGGTATTACCGTCGAAAGCATGCTCCGTTTTCGCCTGTTTCTTCAGTTGATCGCGAATGCTTTGGGCGTACTGGTTTGCCTCAGACAGTGTGCGTCCTGCAGCGCGATCGGTTTTCCCCTGCTCATACAGCTCACGGAACTGAGGGACATTCAGACGATAATTTTGCGATACACTTGACGTAAAATTGCCGCCAGTAAAATTGGTTTTATGCGACACGAAATAATAAGCATGCCTTTCCGGTGACGTTTTACTGCTGGCACAACCGCTCAACACGGCAATCCCAAGAAGGGCAGCAACCACTTTTCCGTTCATCTCTTTTCCTTTTTAGTTTATCCAGTGCGATATCCCGCTGAGCAGTAAATTAATCAACGCGGATAATGACGATAATCCTGCTTTTTCCCTGATCGCATCCAGCGCAAGCAGCACAATAAATACCCAGAGATAAGGATTCATCTTTGAAATGCATAAGATTAAGAGGGCGGAGTATATCGCGGAATGAATCGGGGGAGAGACTGCGAAAAATGATAGCCTGAAAATCAGTGGGCACCTTAACGGTGCCCTGATGGTTCTCAGATAACCTGTGTAGCGAACAGCAACGCGTTACGGTGTCTGGTCATTCCACATTTTCTGATGGCGTGTATACGCATATTGCGGCGGGATTGTGCTTCCAGCCAACGAGCCTTGCGACGACTCACCTGTCGCAACATGCGCCAGCGCCCTACTTCTGTTCTACTGCGCTTCATGTTTACAACTCTTTCTCTAACAGAATCCCCATTATAAACCCAACCCCGCAGCAAACCAGCGCTTTTAACTGGCGTTTTTATTTGCCAGATGATTCCTGATGCGTACACTCATAACAATACGCTTTCAAAAGGATTTTTTTACCTATGACAACCTTCTACACCGTGGTGAGTTGGCTGGTCATTCTGGGATACTGGCTGTTAATCGCGGGTGTGACTTTGCGCATCCTGATGAAGCGCAGAGCCGTACCCTCTGCCATGGCCTGGCTGCTGATAATCTACATCCTGCCGCTGGTGGGGATTATTGCCTATCTCTCTTTCGGTGAGCTTCATCTGGGTAAACGCCGTGCCGAGCGTGCCCGCGCCATGTGGCCTTCAACCGCCAAATGGCTCAACGATCTCAAAGCCTGTAAACATATCTTTGCCGAGGAGAACAGCAGTGTTGCCTCCTCGCTGTTTAAGCTGTGCGAACTCCGTCAGGGTATTGGCGGCGTTAAGGGCAACCAGCTCCAGTTGCTGACCTCCTCGGATGACGTCATGCAGGCCCTCATCCGCGATATTCAACTGGCTCGCCATAATATCGAGATGGTGTTCTATATCTGGCAGCCTGGCGGCATGGCCGATCAGGTTGCTGAATCGCTGATGGCCGCTGCGCGTCGGGGCATTCATTGCCGCCTGTTGCTGGACTCCGCTGGCAGCGTCGCCTTCTTCCGTAGCCCCTGGGCGGGCATGATGCGTAATGCCGGTATTGAAGTGGTTGAGGCGCTGAAGGTCAATCTCTTGCGTGTGTTTCTGCGCCGGATGGACCTTCGCCAGCACCGTAAAATGATCATGATCGACAACTATATAGCCTATACCGGCAGCATGAACATGGTTGACCCGCGGTTCTTCAAGCAGGACTCGGGTGTCGGGCAGTGGGTAGACCTGATGGCGAGAATGGAGGGGCCCATTGCCACCTCGATGGGCATCGTTTATTCCTGCGACTGGGAGATAGAAACCGGGAAACGTATCTTGCCGCCACCACCGGATGGCAATATCATGCCATTTGAAGAGGCCAGCGGGCACACCATCCATACTATCGCTTCCGGACCGGGCTTCCCGGAGGACCTGATCCATCAGGCGTTGCTGACGGCCACTTACGCAGCGCGTGAATATTTGATCATGACCACCCCCTACTTTGTTCCCAGCGATGACCTGCTGCACGCCATCTGTACCGCGGCACAGCGCGGTGTCGATGTGAGTATCATCTTGCCACGCAAAAATGACTCGCTTCTGGTGGGCTGGGCCAGCCGGGCATTCTTCAGTGAACTGCTGGCCGCGGGGGTGAAAATTTACCAGTTTGAAGGCGGATTACTCCACACCAAGAGCGTGCTTGTCGACGGTGAGTTAAGTCTGGTGGGCACGGTTAACCTGGATATGCGCAGTCTGTGGCTGAACTTTGAAATCACACTGGTGATCGATGATGCCGGCTTTGGCGGCGATCTGGCCGCGGTCCAGGATGATTATATCTCCCGCTCGCGACTGCTGGATGCCAGACTGTGGGTTAAACGCCCGCTGTGGCAGAGAATTACCGAACGACTGTTTTACTTCTTTAGTCCGTTGCTGTAAAACGTGCCCAACGATGTTAAACAGGTAGTCATCATGGAAATGGATCTGAACAATCGCCTGACCGAAGACGAAACGCTCGAACAGGCCTATGACATTTTTCTCGAACTGGCGGTTGATAACCTCGATCCCGCAGACGTGATCCTCTTTAATCTCCAGTTTGAAGAGCGCGGGGGCGCCGAGTTGTTCGACCCTTCTGAAGACTGGGCTGAACATGTGGATTTCGACCTTAATCCTGACTTCTTTGCCGAAGTGGTGATTGGCCTGGCCGATGAAGATGGCGGTGAAATTAACGACATCTTCGCCCGCGTCCTGCTGTGTCGCGAGAAAGACCACAAGCTGTGTCATATTCTCTGGCGCGAATAATAAAAAAGGCTGCGATTGCAGCCTTTTTTATTTAATCCGGTAACTCACTTCCGCACTGATTACAAAACCGCGCGCTGTGTTCATGTTCACCCCGGTGACATTTCGGGCATTTTCGTTGCGCCTTACGGTTCTGAAAGGCGCTGCTCATGTGCGTAGTAATGAGCCCTGTCGGGACCGCAATCACCGAATAACCAATCAGAATCAGTACCGAGGCGACAATCCGTCCCAGCGGAGTATGAGGGGCTATATCACCATAGCCAACGGTCGTGACGGTCACAATCGCCCAATAGACAGAAGCATTCAGCGTTGAGAAGCCATTCTTCGGCCCTTCTATCAAATACATCAACGCGCCGAATATCACCATGACGATGGCAATAAATGAATAGAACAGGATCAGCTGATGCCGCGCGCTGACGATGGCACTCCAGAATATCCGCAATGACGGCATAAACCGCAGCAGTTTAAGAATGCGTAACACCCGAATAACGCGCATCGCTCGCCAGGCAAAAACATAGCTCAGACTGATTTCCGGCCATAGCCACATGACATAGAGCGGCAGGATCGTGGCTAAATCAATAAATCCCCAGAAGCTGAAGACATATTTGGCCGGATCAGGCCAACAGAATACCCGCAGGAAATATTCAGCGGTAAAGACCAGCGTAATGACCAGCTCCAGCCAGACAAAAAGATGCCATTCTTCCAGCGTCAGGTGATACTGCGTTCCGACGCCCGATTCGATAAAAATGATCACCACGCTGAGCAGCGCAAACAGCGCGCAGAGGGCTTCAAAACGCCGTCCGGTTACCGTTTCAGGATCGAATAAAAGATGATAGAGCCGCCGACGGACGGAGGTGAATAATCGCGACACATTAACCTCGCAAATAATAAGGGCTGACATCATGTCAGCCCTTGCGATTATAACGGGTCTACTTTCAGGCAGGAAACAGCATGTCGGAAACTGCCCTCCAGAACCGGACGTGTTTTTGCACATTCCGGCCCGGCCATCGGGCATCGCGTACGGAATACACAACCGGACGGAGGGTTAATCGGGGACGGTAATTCACCTTCCAGAAGCTGGATGGTTTTATTTTTTTCCAGATCCGGATCGGGAATCGGTACCGCAGACATCAGTGCCCGGGTATAGGGGTGCAGTGGGTTATGGTACACCTCATCGTAAGTCCCTAATTCCACCGCATGACCCAGATACATCACCAGTACGCGGTCAGAAATGTGTTTCACCACCGCGAGGTCATGCGCAATGAAGATCAGCGACAGCCCCATTTCACGCTGCAGTTTCTGCAGCAGGTTAACCACCTGCGCCTGAATAGAGACGTCCAGCGCCGAGACGGGCTCGTCACAGATAATCAGCTTCGGCTCAAGGATCAAGGCGCGGGCGATACCGATACGCTGGCACTGACCACCGGAGAATTCGTGCGGGTAACGGTTGACGAGGTTAGGCAACAAGCCCACTTTCATCATCATTGCCTTCACACGGTCGCGTACTTCCTGACGCGGCATCTTCGGATGATAGGTCCGCAGTGGCTCAGCAATGATCTCCCCGATGGTCATACGCGGGTTCAATGAGGCCAGCGGATCCTGGAAAATCATCTGGATGTCGCTACGCACATCGCGCCACTCGTCTGGCTTCATGCCCAGCAGATCTTTACCCAGCCAGGCAACTTTGCCGTCGGTGGCTTTCACGAGGCCTATGATGGCACGCGCAAACGTGGATTTACCGCAACCGGACTCACCCACCACCCCCAGGGTTTCCCCTTCATACAGACGAAGCGTTACGCCATCGACCGCTTTCAGGGTTTTCGGCGGCTGCCAGAACCACTGTTTTCCGTCTTTAATGTCGAAATGCACCTTAAGGTCAGCAATTTCGAGCAGGACATTTCTTTTTTCATCTAATGCGTTCATACCAGATCCTCCTGCGGCTTAAAGCAGGCGCGCAGTCGGCCTGGTGCAAACTCTTCCAGCGGCGGCGCGGTATTGCAGATTTCCATCGCGTGCGGGCAGCGTGGCTGGAACGGACAGCCTTTCGGCAGACGCAGCAGGTTTGGCGGGTTGCCAGGGATGGTCAGCAGGGATTCCCCTTCTGCATCGAGGCGCGGCACCGCATTCAGCAGACCAATGGAGTAAGGGTGTGCAGGCTGGTAGAACACGTCGCGCGCCTTACCATATTCCATGGTGCGACCGGCATACATCACCAGTACCTTGTCACAGATACCGGCCACTACGCCCAGATCGTGAGTGATCATGATAATCGCGGTGTTGAACTCACGCTTAAGCTCGTTCAGCAGCGTCATGATCTGTGCCTGGACGGTCACATCAAGCGCGGTGGTCGGTTCATCGGCAATCAGCAGTTTTGGCCGGCACATTAGCGCCATCGCAATCATGACACGCTGACGCATACCGCCGGAGAACTCATGCGGGAACATGCGCATACGCTTGCGCGCTTCCGGCATTTTCACCGCGTCGAGCATTTTGACGGACTCCTCAAAGGCTTCCGCTTTGCCCAGGCCTTTGTGCAGCATCAGCACTTCCATCAGCTGCTCGCCGACACGCATATACGGGTTCAGCGAGGTCATCGGGTCCTGGAATATCATCGAAATCTGCTCAGCGCGCAGCTTGTTCAGCTCGTATTCCGGCAGGTTGAGGATCTCACGCCCGTTGAATTTGGCGGAACCGCCAATGACACCGTTAGACGCCAGCAGCCCCATCAACGCAAAGGCGGTTTGGGATTTACCGGAACCCGACTCGCCCACGATCCCCAGCGTTTCACCCGCACGCAGGTTGAAGTTGAGATCGTTCACGGCGGTCACATCGCCATCCGGCGTTTTAAAGGTCACGCGGAGGTCTTTTACGTCCAGCAGAAGGTTACCCTGCTGTTGCGCCTGTGGCGCAGTGGCCGTTTCAATAATCGTCATGACGGCGCTCCTTAACGGTCTTTCGGGTCGAGGGCATCACGCAGGCCATCGCCGATAAAGTTGAAACAAAACAGGGTGACGACCAGGAAGCCCGCCGGGTACAGAAGCAACCACGGTGAGACTTCCATTGAGTTTGCACCATCACTCAGAAGCGCGCCCCAGCTGCTCAGTGGCTCTTGTGTACCCAGACCCAGGAAGCTCAGGAAAGATTCAAACAGGATCATGCTTGGTACCAGCAGCGAGGCATATACCACCACCACGCCGAGCACGTTAGGAACGATATGGCGAACCACAATATTACCGGTGGAGACACCGCCCACCTGCGCCGCTTCGATAAACTCTTTACGCTTAAGACTCAGCGTCTGACCACGAACGATTCGCGCCATATCCAGCCAGGACACCATCCCGATTGCCACGAAGATCAACAGGATATTCTGGCCAAAGAAGGTCACCAGCAGGATAACGAAGAACATGAACGGGAAGGAGTTTAAGATTTCCAGCATACGCATCATGACGGAGTCCACTTTACCGCCAAGGTAGCCTGAGAGTGAGCCGTAAAGCGTACCCACGATCACCGCCACCAGGGCGGCAGCAATACCGACCATCAGCGAAATGCGGCCACCGATAGCGACACGCACCAGCAGGTCGCGCCCTGAGGAATCCGTACCAAAATAGTGCCCGGACGTCATATCGGGTGCGCTGGACATCATGCCCCAGTCGGTGTCGAAATAGGTAAATTGCGACAGAATCGGCGCCAGGGTGACAAACAGCGCGATGAGCACCAGAACAACCAGGCTGGCGACCGCGGCGCGGTTATGCATAAAGCGACGACGGGCGTCTTGCCAGAGGCTACGACCTTCTACTTCCAGTTTTTCACTGAAGTTTTCCAGCGCCTCGCTGTTTTTCTTACTCAACATCATGGCGTGCTCCAGTATCAGTAACGGATTTTCGGGTCGATAACGGCATACAGCACATCGACGATAGCGTTAAACAAAATGGTCAGTGCGCCGACAAGGATTGTCAGGCTCAGTACCAGTGAATAGTCGCGGTTCAGCGCGCCATTAACGAACAGCTGACCAATGCCCGGCAGACCGTAGATGGTTTCGATAACCATTGAGCCGGTGATGATCCCAACGAATGCCGGCCCCAGGTAGGAGAGCACGGGCAGGAGCGCAGGCTTGAGTGCATGGCGGAATATAATCCGGCGCATCGGCAGCCCTTTCGCACGCGCGGTGCGGATGAAGTTCGAGTGCAGCACTTCAATCATGGAACCGCGGGTGATACGCGCGATACTGGCGATATAAGCCAGGGAGAGTGCCACCATTGGCAAAATCATGAACTTCAGCGCCCCACCGTTCCAGCCGCCTCCGGGCAGCCATTTCAGCGTAATGGCAAATATCATCACCAGTAATGGCGCGACAACGAAGCTGGGTATAACCACCCCGGTCATCGCCACCCCCATTACGGTATAATCCCATTTGGTATTTTGTTTGAGCGCGGCAATAACGCCCGCGGTGACGCCGAGAACGACGGCAAGGATGAATGCCGCAGCACCCAGTTTCGCCGAGACAGGGAAGCTGGACGCCACCAGGTCGTTAACGGAATAGTCTTTGTATTTGAATGACGGCCCAAAATCACCGTGCGCCAGTTGCTTCAGATAGTTGAAGTACTGCGTGGAGATAGGATCGTTTAAATGATACTTCGCTTCGATATTGGCCATCACTTCCGGTGGCAGCGTACGTTCACCGGTAAATGGACTTCCCGGCGCGAGACGCATCATAAAGAAGGAAATCGTAATTAGAATAAATAACGTTGGTATCGCTTCTAAGCAGCGACGCAGGATAAATTTCAACATTGCCCGTACCTTCTGGCGTGTGCCTGATGAATGTTACAAAGTAGACACAGTGGGGCAAGCCAGGCCTGCCCCACGTATTGCCATTAATGCTTGATAATATAAAGATTCTTAACGGAAATATTATCCAACGGGTCTTTACCGGTATAACCCCCTACCCACGGTTTCACCAGGCGGGCGTTAACGTAGTAATAGACCGGTACAATTGCAGAGTCTTTATCGAGCTGCTCTTCTGATTTCGCGTACAGATCAGCGCGCTGCGCATCGTCTGTGACTTTCAGCGTATCAGTAATGATCTTATCGAATGCCGGGCTCTTATAGTGCGCGGTGTTATTCGAACTGTCACTCAGCATGGTGTTCAGGAAGGATGTTGGTTCGTTATAGTCCGCACACCAGCCAGCACGAGCCACGTCGAACGTCCCCTGATGGCGGGTATCCAGGAAGGTTTTCCACTCCTGGTTTTCCAGCTTCACGTTCACGCCCAGGTTTTTCTTCCAGATAGACGCGACGGCGATAGCCAGTTTTTTATGCAGGTCAGACGTGTTGTACAGCAGGTTAAACGTCAGCGGCTTGTCAGCAGTATAACCGGCTTCAGCCAGCAGTTTTTTCGCTTCTTCGTTACGTTTTTCCTGTGACCACTTGAACCACTCAGGCTCAACCAGTTTCATACCGTCGGTATAAGGAGGGGTATAGCTGTATGCCGGCAGGTCGCCCTGGTTTTTCACTTTGTTCACGATAATATCGCGATCCAGTGCCAGCTTCAGCGCTGTACGCACGCGCACATCAGTGAATGGTGCTTTCTGGTTGTTGATTTCGTAGTAGTAAGTGCAGAGATACGGATCAACATGCACTTCTTTCGGGATCTCTTTTTTCAGCTTCTGGAACAGTTCAATCGGCATGTTGTTATAGGTCATGTCGATTTCGCCGCTGCGGTAACGGTTAACGTCAGTAACTTCAGAAGAGATTGGCAGGTAGGTTACCTGATTAATGACGGTTTTCGCGTTATCCCAGTACTGCGGGTTACGCTCCAGAACCATACGTTCGTTGACCACCCAGTCTTTCAGTTTATAAGCACCGTTGGTCACGATATTGGCAGGCTGGGTCCATTTTTCACCAAATTTTTCCACCGCGGATTTTGGTACCGGGGAAACGGACGGGTGAACCAGTAATTTGTAGAAGTACGGAACAGGCTCGCTCAACGTCACTTCAAAGGTATTGGCATCAATCGCTTTCACACCCAGGTCGGTGACCGGTTTTTTACCGGCGATGATGTCATCAATATTGGCGATGTGGCCATATTGCAGGTAGCTCGCATACGGAGAGGCGGTGGTTGGATTCGCCAGACGCTGCCAGCTATACACGAAATCTTCGGCGGTAACCGGCGTACCGTCGGACCATTTCGCATCTTTACGCAGATGGAAGGTCCAGACTTTGAAATCTTTATTTTCCCATTTTTCCGCCACACCCGGTGCCGGGTGGCCGTCTACGTCGGTCACCAGCAAGCCTTCGAACAGGTCGCGGTTGACGTTAGACTCCGGAACACCTTCAATTTTGTGCGGGTCAAGAGACTGAACTTCCGCACCGTTGTTACGAACCAGCGTCTGTTTCTCAGCCAGTTGAACGCCTGCAGGAACGTCCGCAGCCATTGCAGCGTTGCCCGCGATTAGCGCAGTTAAAATCCCCGCCGCTA
Organism: Enterobacter sp. R-25; assembly: GCF_049913205.1. Classification (NCBI taxonomy): domain Bacteria; kingdom Pseudomonadati; phylum Pseudomonadota; class Gammaproteobacteria; order Enterobacterales; family Enterobacteriaceae; genus Enterobacter; species Enterobacter sp. R-25. The sequence goes on from NZ_CP183982.1 coordinate 2,634,354, forward strand.
CCAGATTTTTTTTTGTGATGATGGACATTGTGTTGGTACTCCACTCATTATAATTACTGGCCTTCGCCAGCTGTGTAATCCCCTGTTGGGGCCTGTACAGCGCAGGAGTTTTTTTTGCTGCTGTCAGGTTCTTCTTTTTACTTCTTGCTATCACCGACTTTTTTATTACTGACCGCTCGTATGGCCGTCTTGCGTCGATTCTTCACAGGTCTCCCCTGTCTGAGGCCTGCGCTGGATATCTGAGAAGAGGACTATATGAAAATAATTCTCATCTGCTTGTTTTATGCTGCAAAATATTAGGCCGGAAAGTATCAAATGGCGTAAACGCGCGCCAATACATTTTGCAAATTTGTTAAGCAATTCTCTTTTACGGTGAGTGCCGTATCTCGGGGGGCAGCCCTGCCTGACATCAAATACCGCATAAAAACATTGGTATTCAATATGATAGAGAAAACATTCTCTACGAGCGCGTCGCTGCGCTATCATCGAGTGGTTTTGTACAAAAATTTAACAACTGATTATTATTTAGCACATTCCTCTAGGGGAACGTTGAAATTACTAATATCATTTCGGTTATGACTCAGCAAGCCCCAGAGTATCATGTGAGTAAAATAACAGATCGATTGAAGGTTTTATGCGCAGAGAGGCACGAGGTAAATTGATAACTTATTGAAATATAAGAAAAGCGGATTATTAGTAGAATTTATTATGATATGTGAGCATTTCAACTTTAGTTATATGATTTGCTGATAATCACGTAAAAAAACGGAGCCTCAGGCCCCGTTCTTTCATTTGAAATATTAGTGCAGTAAGCCGGGGAAAATGCTTTTAATACCGGTGACAATAAATTCGATGCCTAACGCCATCAACAACAGGCCCATAATACGCGTAATGACGTTGATGCCCGTTTGCCCCAGCCAGCGCACCAGCCAGGGTGCCATGCGGAAAACACCCCAACAACACAGTGCGAAGATAGCGATGGCGACAGAAAAGCCAATCAGGTGCATCAGGCTATGGTAACGTGTCCCCCAGACAATGGTGGAACTGATCGCCCCCGGCCCTGCCATTAAAGGCAACGCAAGCGGGACCACGCCGATACTTTCGCGAATGGCGGTTTCTGATTTCTCCTGTTTGTTCTGCTTATCCTCACCCAGCTTACCGCTGATCATCGACATGGCAATGGTCACCACCAGGATGCCGCCCGCGATGCGGAAAGAATCAATTGAAATGCCGAACAGCTGGAGAATGGCATCACCCAGGAAAAGCGAGGTGAGCAAGATAATGGCCACTGACAGGTTAGCGGTGAGGTTGGTTTTGTTCCTGGCCGCCGCCGTCTGGTAACTGGTCATACTAATGAAGACAGGGATGATCCCTACCGGGTTGACCAGGGCAAACAGACCAATAAAAAATTTAAAATACGTTGGAAAATCAAAGAGCGTTTGGATCACGTTTTGCTCCGCTTATGCACATGCCCGGGACTGACACTTTGTCATGAAAAATCGCGCTGAAGATACGCTTTTTATGAGCATACTTCACCAGAAATCTGTGCCTAAACGTTATCCTTTCAGGATGTTAAACAGATGTAGAATCAGTGATAGCATCACTTCCAATAGTTACTTAATTATTTAACACTGGAAATATCTACAATAAATAACCCTGCTGAAAGGTATCAGCTTGGGGAAAAATTGACGCAGATCATGATTTTCGTACTCAGAAGTGAGTAATCTTGATTACGCCCCCCAGGAAGGTCACCTGTCACAAAGGGATGATGTTAAGGTAAGGCTCTTTTAGTAAGTTAGCGCGCCAGAGCATAAAGTAACTCTTTGTTTTACTTTATCTAACGCAAGTCGTAGTGGCTCTGTCTATACTGTCAGACGTATCGAGCGCTGGTTTACTAAAAGAGTTTAAACATTATCAGGAGAGCATTATGGCTGTTACTAATATCGCTGAACTGAACGCACTCGTCGAGCGCGTGAAAAAAGCCCAGCGTGAATACGCCAATTTCACCCAAGAACAGGTTGATAAAATCTTCCGCGCGGCCGCTCTGGCTGCTGCAGATGCTCGAATCCCTCTCGCTAAAATGGCCGTTGCTGAATCCGGCATGGGTATCGTTGAAGATAAAGTGATCAAAAACCACTTTGCTTCAGAGTATATCTATAACGCCTATAAAGATGAGAAGACTTGCGGCGTCCTGGCTGAAGATCATACCTTCGGTACCATCACCATTGCTGAACCTATCGGTATTATTTGCGGTATCGTTCCAACGACTAACCCAACGTCTACTGCCATCTTCAAATCGCTGATCAGCCTGAAGACCCGTAACGCAATCATCTTCTCCCCTCACCCACGTGCTAAAGATGCCACCAACAAAGCAGCGGATATCGTGCTGCAGGCTGCTATCGCTGCAGGTGCGCCAAAAGATCTGATCGGCTGGATCGACCAACCGTCTGTTGAACTGTCTAACGCCCTGATGCACCACCCGGACATTAACCTGATCCTGGCAACCGGTGGTCCTGGCATGGTTAAAGCAGCATACAGCTCCGGTAAACCGGCTATCGGTGTAGGTGCGGGTAACACGCCTGTTGTTATCGACGAAACGGCCGATATTAAACGTGCTGTTGCATCTGTACTGATGTCTAAAACCTTCGACAACGGTGTTATCTGTGCGTCTGAACAGTCCGTTGTTGTTGTAGATTCCGTCTATGATGCGGTTCGCGAACGTTTCGCCAGCCACGGCGGCTACATGCTGCAGGGCAAAGAGCTGAAAGCCGTTCAGGATATCATTCTGAAAAACGGCGCGCTGAACGCCGCCATCGTTGGTCAGCCAGCCTATAAAATCGCTGAACTCGCCGGCTTTACCGTTCCGGCAACCACCAAGATTCTGATCGGCGAAGTTAAAGTTGTCGACGAAAGCGAACCGTTCGCTCACGAAAAACTCTCGCCTACGCTTGCTATGTACCGTGCGAAAGATTTCGAAGACGCGGTAGTAAAAGCGGAGAAACTGGTTGCAATGGGGGGTATCGGTCATACCTCTTGCCTGTACACCGACCAGGATAACCAGCCAGAGCGCGTTGCTCACTTCGGTCAGATGATGAAAACTGCGCGCATCCTGATTAACACCCCGGCTTCTCAGGGTGGTATCGGTGACCTGTACAACTTCAAACTCGCACCTTCCCTGACTCTGGGTTGTGGTTCCTGGGGTGGTAACTCCATCTCTGAAAACGTTGGTCCAAAACACCTGATCAACAAGAAAACCGTTGCTAAGCGAGCTGAAAACATGTTGTGGCACAAACTTCCGAAATCTATCTACTTCCGCCGTGGCTCTCTGCCAATCGCGCTGGATGAAGTGATTACTGATGGCCACAAACGTGCGCTCATCGTGACTGACCGTTTCCTGTTCAACAACGGCTACGCAGATCAGATCACTTCTGTTCTGAAAGCGGCTGGCGTTGAAACTGAAGTGTTCTTTGAAGTTGAAGCTGACCCAACCCTGACCGTAGTACGTAAAGGTGCTGAACTGGCGAACTCCTTCAAACCCGATGTGATCATCGCACTGGGTGGTGGTTCCCCAATGGACGCCGCGAAAATCATGTGGGTTATGTACGAGCACCCAGAAACACACTTCGAAGAACTGGCGCTGCGCTTTATGGACATCCGTAAACGTATCTACAAGTTCCCGAAAATGGGCGTAAAAGCGAAAATGATCGCCGTTACTACCACTTCCGGTACAGGTTCAGAAGTCACGCCGTTTGCCGTTGTAACCGACGATGCAACCGGTCAGAAATACCCACTGGCTGACTACGCGCTGACGCCAGACATGGCTATCGTTGATGCCAACCTGGTCATGGAAATGCCGAAATCACTCTGTGCGTTCGGTGGTCTGGATGCCGTGACTCACGCCCTGGAAGCTTACGTTTCCGTACTGGCTTCTGAGTTCTCTGACGGCCAGGCTCTGCAGGCTCTGAAACTGCTGAAAGAAAACCTGCCAGCGTCTTATAATGAAGGGTCTAAAAACCCGGTTGCCCGTGAACGTGTTCACAGTGCAGCAACCATCGCCGGTATCGCGTTTGCTAACGCCTTCCTGGGTGTTTGCCACTCAATGGCACACAAACTGGGTTCACAGTTCCACATTCCTCACGGTCTGGCGAACGCCCTGTTGATCAGCAACGTTATCCGTTATAACGCGAACGACAACCCAACCAAGCAGACTGCTTTCAGCCAGTACGACCGTCCACAGGCACGTCGTCGTTACGCTGAAATTGCAGACCACCTGGGTCTGAGCGCACCGGGCGACCGTACTGCGGCGAAGATTGAGAAACTGCTGGCATGGCTGGAAAGCCTTAAAGCTGAGCTGGGTATTCCTAAATCTATCCGTGAAGCGGGCGTTCAGGAAGCTGACTTCCTCGCGCATGTTGATAAGCTGTCTGAAGATGCATTCGATGACCAGTGTACCGGCGCCAACCCGCGCTACCCGCTGATCTCTGAGCTGAAACAGATCCTGCTGGATACCTTCTACGGCCGCGAGTTCAAAGAAAATGACACTGTTGCTGTGAAAGTAGACGCACCTGTCATTAAAGCTGACAAGAAAGCGAAGAAAAACGCGTAACTGACAGCCTGATAAAAAACCCGCCTCTGGCGGGTTTTTTTATGTCTGCATTTTACTGTGAAGGATTATTTGCGGTTGTCAGGCTGAAGCGCCGTCAGTGAGCCGACAATCAACGCTTCCTTATAATGCTTACGGCACACCGATACGTAGCGCTCATTGCCTCCTATGACCACCTGCTCGCCATCAGCATAGGGTTTTCCGGCCTGGTCGAGGCGAAGCACCATGCTGGCTTTACGGCCGCAAAAACAGATGGTTTTAAGTTCAACGAGTTTATCCGACCACGCAAGTAAATACTGGCTGCCGGCAAATAGCTCACCACGAAAGTCAGTGCGCAACCCATAGCACAGAACGGGAATATCAAGCTCATCGACAACCTCTGAAAGCGCATGAACTTGCTCACGCGTCAGAAACTGGCTTTCATCAACCAGAACACAATGGATGGGCTGTGAAGCATGCGCTGTGCGGATATCCTCCAGCAGGTCAGTTTGCGGGTTAAACAGCCTCGCAGGCGATGAGAGGCCTATTCTGGAACTCACCTTCCCTGCACCAAAGCGGTCGTCAATTTCAGCCGTATAAACAACGGTACGCATCCCACGTTCCTGGTAATTGTATGAGGATTGCAGTAGCGCTGTCGATTTCCCGGCATTCATTGCCGAATAGTAGAAATAAAGTTGTGCCATTGGCCGTAAAACCCTAATCAATGTGTAATATTACCGATGATTCATTGTACCATATTTTGTCTGGTTATCAGCGATACGACGCACAGACTATGCGGTTCAGCGCGAGGTTTACCGCCGGCATTTTGCAAAAATACTGCGTTAAAACATGAAGTAAACGCATCCACCCCAGCCAATATGTTATAGGGCCAGCCAAACATAACACTTCATTTTATAGTGGAATCATCGTTCATTAAAATTCACTATTTATTAACTATTTCTGCCTTAGCATACCCGGTGTAAACTAATACAAAAGGCTGATATTTATCCGCCGCAACTATAATTCCTGAGGCAAATGTCACAAAAAAAAGATGCAATCGACTGCGTTAAGCCACTTTACGTGATAACAAGCGAGACTGGCGGGTTATGAAATTTAAGTTAGCGTAATTAATAATAGCGGCAATATTCACTATTTTTTGAATTCCTTACATTCCCAGCTATTGCACAACTGAATTTATCGCTCTATTATTAGGACAACAAACCACCCCCCATTATAAGTTTGAGATTACTACAATGAGCGAAGCACTTAAAATTCTGAACAACATCCGTACTCTTCGTGCGCAGGCAAGAGAATGTACCCTCGAAACGCTTGAAGAAATGCTGGAAAAATTAGAAGTTGTAGTTAATGAACGTCGCGAAGAAGAAAGCGCTGCTGCTGCTGAAATCGAAGAGCGTACTCGTAAACTGCAGCAATATCGTGAAATGCTGATTGCTGATGGTATCGATCCAAATGAATTGCTGAACAGCATGGCTGCAGCTAAAACCGGTACCAAAGCAAAACGCGCTGCTCGTCCTGCTAAATATAGCTATGTTGACGAGAACGGCGAAACTAAAACCTGGACCGGCCAGGGTCGTACTCCTGCTGTTATCAAGAAAGCAATGGACGAGCAAGGTAAACAGCTGGATGACTTCCTGATCAAGGATTAATCATCTCGCTTCCAGAAAAATCCCGCGTAATGCGGGATTTTTTTTACCCGCAATTTACCGCAAACATCCCCTTACACTCTGTCATAAAGCGTTATTTGGCTATTTAGCTTACCTTACAATCGGACGTGATGACGGCGTGTTATGGGCATAAAAAAACCGGTGGGCAGAGCCTCACCGGTTCAGATCAAATGAAGCCTGAGTTATTTCTTAATACCCGCGCTCTCTTTGAGCCAGGCTTTAAATTCTTCACCGAGCGTATTGTGGCGAATGCCATATTCTACAAACGCCTGCATATAACCGAGCTTATTACCGCAGTCATGGCTCTTACCTTTCATATGGTAAGCTTCAACGGTCTCTTTCTCGATCAGCATATCAATGGCATCGGTAAGCTGGATTTCATCACCCGCTCCTGGAGGCGTTTTCGCCAGCAGAGGCCAGATTTCAGCACTCAGGACATAACGACCTACAACCGCCAGATTAGAAGGCGCTACGTCGGCCTTAGGCTTCTCAACCACGCCAATCATCGGCACGCTCTCACCCGGTTCAAGGTTAACGCCTTTGCAGTCAACAACACCGTAAGCGGTAACGTCATCCACAGGTTCAACCATGATCTGGCTGCTGCCTGTTTCATCGAAGCGTTTGATCATCTCAGCCAGATTGTCCTGAGAAAGATCTGATTCATATTCGTCCAGAATAACGTCAGGCAGGATCACCGCAACAGGCTCATCACCTACAACGGGATGCGCACACATGACTGCGTGACCCAGACCTTTAGCCAGACCCTGACGTACCTGCATAATGGTGACGTGTGGCGGGCAAATAGACTGAACTTCTTCCAGCAGCTGGCGCTTAACACGTTTTTCCAGCATGGCTTCGAGTTCAAAACTTGTATCGAAATGGTTTTCGATAGAGTTTTTTGATGAATGTGTAACCAGCACAATTTCAGTAATGCCGGCCGCGATACATTCGTTAACGACATACTGAATTAATGGCTTATCAACCAGAGGCAGCATCTCTTTAGGAATCGCCTTAGTTGCTGGTAACATCCTGGTCCCCAATCCCGCTACCGGGATGACGGCCTTTCTGACTTTCGAATTTAGGGCAGCCATTCAAATTCTCCTGAGCTGTTCAAGTTTTGAACTTTTATGCAATAAATAACGCGTTAAGTATATCAGCCTCATCCCGCAGTCCGGGTCTGAAAAGAACGCGTTGCCGATCAATTAGGACAAATACGCATGATTCCGGGCAGCGATAGTAGCACTCCCCATAAATCACAGGTAAAGCAATCTTAAAATTAAGATCCAACTGCTTATTCCGTGGACAACATTAAGCGTAGCCGTCCCCCGGCACCCCAAATTTGGCACTGCCAGGAGGAACAACGATGGCTAATTTGATTAAGATAAGCCGTACCCAATGTTCCAAGCGGTACACCGTTACTGACCTGAATATGATGTTCCCCGGTATTCAGCGAGGCATTAAGCCCCGCAGAAACGAGGATAAGATTTTTCAAACCGCTGTGGTAATAACCTACCAACAGCGGAAACTGTCCGGGTAAATTGGCCTGACGGAAAAGCTGGTTTACCTGTTTGAGTAAACTGCCTAACTCGGGAAGCCGCTGTCCCTGATGGGAGAGTTGTTCCTGCAGCAACCCGTTAAATAGCGCACGAAGTAATAACGCGGCTAATACACCATTATCCCCTGCCCGGGTGACATCAAGACAATAAAATGCAAGGTCTGAATCCGATAATGGCGCAATATCGAGCACCAGCCCTGGCTGGTCAGCGGCCACCAGCTGGCGATAATTCACACGACAGTGAGAAATATTTTGTTGTACCGGCGGTTGAAGTTCTTGCAACAGTTTCGCCGCCGCAGGGGGATTACTCACTAAGGCGTCCCAGTCCTGGAAAAGGCGTTCCTCTTCCTCAACCCGGGAATTAAACATATTGGGATAAAGACAGGCTAAGACGGTTTCACGAAGCCGGTTAAGATCTTTAACCGGTTTAAGCAGAATATCCTGAACCCCCAGACGCAAGGCTTTGGCTATATCCGCCATGTTCTCTGTGGCGGAAATCACCAGTATCGGCATCTGGTTGGCTTCATTGCGCAGATGTTCGACCAGCTTCAGTCCATTCATCCGTGGCATTTCAAGGTCACAAATCATCAGATCAGGCGTGATATTGACCATTTTTTCCAGCGCGTCGATGCCATCGTCAGCCAGTGAAGTGTTTGCCCCCAGTGATGATAACCACGAATCCAGTAGCGATCGGAAAACGGGCTCGTCTTCAACAATCAAAATGTGTTTTCCGGCCAATGGCTTCGTCATGGTTCCTCCCCTGGCTGACAGTAACTACATAGTGGCATGCTATCGGCACTGTCGCCTGTCAGATTTTGCTGAAGTAGTCAAAAAAAGGTGCTTAACGTGCTGTTCGCACAAAAGGCAGCAACTCATCTATTTTCTTTTCGACGGCTAACGAGCCCGCTGCGATGGCGGCCTCAGCCCGATGGAAATCAAGGGTAGAAATTTGCGGACAATACGGCTGAAGCAGAATATCCGGCGGGTCGCCAGCCATGCGGTTGCGCTTGAGGCGGTTCTCCAGGACCTGGATTGAGGTCGTCATAATTTCAATCGCCGTGGGTGCCGTTACCGCACGCCGGGCGGCCATGCGCCCGAGACGTCCGCGCAGACGCTCATGCCAGGCCAGTTTTTCGCCCTCGGCATCTTCACTCTGAAGATTGACTGGCATCAGGTCTTGTTGCATCAGATGAGCGTCGTGCTGTAAATCCACAGCAATAACGATATCGGCACCCATAGCGCGGGTCAGGGAAATGGGGACCGGGTTAACAACGCCTCCGTCGACAAGCCAGTAACCGTTGTGCGGAACAGGGGCCATTAAGCCCGGCATGCTGCAGGACGCGCGAACGGCAAGATGGATATCCCCTTCGGTAAGCCAGAGTTCGCGGCCGGTACTGAGGTTCGTCGCAACGGCACCGAAGGGTAACTGACAATGACTGAAGTCATCGAGAGGCATAATCTGACGGAACTGGTTAAAGACCCGTTCACCGCGCAGCAACCCACCGCGCTGCCACGAGAGATCCATCAGGCGCAATACGTCCCAGTAACTGAAGGAGCGTACCCAGGTTTCAAGTTCCGGAAGCTTTCCGCACGCGTATGCGGACCCCACAAGCGATCCGATTGAACACCCTGCAACAATATCAACGTCAATGCCCATCTGCTTTAAGGCATTTATCACGCCGATGTGCGACCATCCCCGGGCTGCACCTGAGCCCAGCGCCAGTCCAATTTTAACCTTTCTCATTAGCCCTGTTTTACGTCCCCTGGATTCCTGACATAGCATCAACGCAACTGCTCAGTTAACATGGTGCTACCCGAAGCGTTTAACGCCCTTATTTTTTGTTCCAGGAAGAGAATCGTGTCTCAACTCTGCCCTTGTGGTAGCGCTCTGGAGTATAGCCTATGTTGCCAGCGATATCTGTCTGGCGATCAGGTTGCACCAGACCCGTCACACCTCATGCGTTCACGGTATACTGCTTTTGTGATCAAAGACGCAGACTACCTGATTAAAACCTGGCACCCGTCCTGCCACGCTGCCGATTTCAGACAGGATATTGAAGCCGGGTTTGCTAATACCCAATGGCTCGGCCTTACCGTCTATGAATCGTCAACGGAAAGTGATGCTGATGAAGGTTATGTCAGCTTCGTTGCCCGCTTTATCGAACGCAATAAGCCCGGTGTCATTATCGAACGTTCCCGGTTCTTAAAGGAAAGCGGGCAATGGTATTATATTGACGGAACGCGCCCACAGTTTGGTCGTAACGATCCCTGCCCTTGTGGTTCAGGTAAAAAATTTAAAAAGTGTTGCGGGCAGTAATGCCTGACAACCCAGACTTCGCAAATACTCAAACAGGATTTCCCGGCGATGCAATCACTACAACGTAAAGTTCTGCGCACCATCTGTCCCGATCAAAAAGGGCTGATCGCACGAATTACCAACATTTGTTACAAGCATGAACTGAATATCGTGCAGAACAACGAGTTCGTTGACCACCGTACCGGACGCTTCTTTATGCGTACCGAACTCGAAGGGATTTTCAACGACACCACCCTGCTTGCCGATCTCGACAGCGCGCTGCCTGAAGGCTCCGTGCGTGAACTGACCCCCGCTGGCCGTCGTCGCGTGGTTATTCTTGTGACGAAAGAAGCCCACTGTCTTGGCGATCTGTTGATGAAAGCAAACTACGGTGGCCTTGATGTTGAAATCGCTGCCGTTATCGGTAACCACGAGACGCTGCGCACGCTGGTTGAACGTTTTGATATTCCGTTTGAGCTGGTCAGCCATGAAGGCCATACCCGTGAAGAACATGACAACCTGATGGCCAATGCTATCGAAGCGCATAACCCGGATTACGTGGTACTGGCGAAATACATGCGTGTGCTGACCCCATCCTTCGTGGCGCGTTTCCCGAACAAGATCATCAACATCCATCACTCATTCCTGCCAGCCTTTATCGGTGCACGTCCTTATCACCAGGCGTACGAACGCGGTGTGAAAATCATCGGCGCCACCGCGCACTACGTGAATGACAACCTGGACGAAGGCCCAATCATTATGCAGGACGTGATTCACGTGGATCACACCTATACCGCAGAAGATATGATGCGCGCCGGGCGTGACGTAGAGAAGAACGTACTCAGTCGTGCGCTCTATCAGGTGCTTGCGCAACGTGTGTTCGTTTACGGTAACAGAACGATTATTCTTTAATCGACAAGAAAATGAACTGGTTAGCTTTACAGCTTAACGCGTAAAATTCAGGCAACCAGTTTATTTTTATTGTGGTAACGCTTTACAGGGGCGTCTCATTTGATATGATGCGCCCCGCTTCCAGCAGGAAGCAGGCCAGTAAATAGCATTACCCCGTGGTGGGGTTCCCGAGCGGCCAAAGGGAGCAGACTGTAAATCTGCCGTCATCGACTTCGAAGGTTCGAATCCTTCCCCCACCACCATCTCTCAGCATTACCTCAAAATTTGAATTACCCCTGGTGGGGTTCCCGAGCGGCCAAAGGGAGCAGACTGTAAATCTGCCGTCATCGACTTCGAAGGTTCGAATCCTTCCCCCACCACCATCATTTCAAAGCCAATCCAGTGATGTATTTCAAACGATGTGTCATGCATAGCAACAGACGATCACATTGGTGGCAACCGGCGCTTCACCGGTGAACTTTTCACGATCGACGTATTACACTGAGCATGTTCCGCCAGACCATCAAGCAACGCATCCAGTTGCTCAATCGACCGCACGACCAGCCTGATAACAAAGCAGTCTTCACCGGTGACTTTATCGCTCTCAATACATTCCGGCATGGCCTGAATGTACTTATCTACTTTTTGCAGCAACCCCGGTAAAGGACGAACCCGCACCAGCGCCTGCAACGTATACCCCAACGCCGTCAGATTGACGCGCGCGCCATACCCTTCAATCACCCCACGCTCTTCCAGTCTTTTCAGACGCTCTGCTGTACTGGGAGATGTCAGTCCAATACGTCCGCTGAGTACCTTTAGCGACATGCGCGCATCCTCAACCAGACAGGCCAGGATTTGGCGATCGATGTCATCGAGAAGGTTTTCCATCGTTTTTACCTAATTTAAAAAAGCCATTACTGTATTTCACCTTATATCAGCCATGTTATTCCCGACACCGGTATTCGACAATATCGTCATTAATCAGGAGGTGAATAATGGGTGATGTACAAAAAGGCGTCTGGCAGATGAGCCTGGCGATGTTAATTTCCGGCTCGATTGGCGCGTTTGTTCTGCTTTCCGGCCTGCCGGTGACGGAAGTGGTTTTCTGGCGATGCCTGATCGGGGCGATGGCCCTTTTTATTTTCATCCGAATAAGTCGAAAACCATTTAGTCCGCTCACCCGTGTCACGCTGTTGCTGGCAATTCTGGGCGGTGTTGCGTTAGTGGTGAACTGGTTGCTGCTGTTCGCGGCTTATGAACGTATTTCAATCGGCCTTTCTACCGTGGTTTATAACACTCAGCCGTTTATGCTGGTGTTGATGGGGATGTTTTTAGGTGAACGCGTGAGCCTGGTGAAATGGGGTTGGCTCGTTCTCGCCTTTGGCGGCGTGATCATCCTGCTCTCCAGTGAGCTGAATGGCGCACAGGGCAAAGGCTGGCTCGCAGGAATCGGTCTGGCGATGGGGGCCGCTTTCTTCTACGCACTGACAGCCATAATCGCCCGCAGACTTAAATCAGTTGCTCCCCAGCATATCGCCTTTATTCAGGTACTGACCGGCGTGGTCATGCTGTTGCCCTTCGCCCACCAGCCGTCATTTTCAGCTGATTTCCCATGGCCGATTTTACTGACGTTAGGTGTCGTCCACACCGGGATCATGTATCAGTTGCTGTATAGCGCGATCCAGAAGCTCCCGACGCCCGTTACCGGTTCTCTGTCTTTTATCTATCCCGTGGTGGCCATAATTGTCGATAACGTGGTGTTCGGACACTCGCTGAATATCACGCAACTGGCAGGAGGTGCATTGATACTGTTTGCGGCGGCAGGTAATAACCTGGGCTGGGGCGAGAAAAAACCCCGCGAGTGCGGGGTTGGGATCAAATCAGCAAATTAGCGACGGGCGCGAACAATCTGATATTTGCGCGTCAGATACTCCACCGGTGCGCTCCAGATATGCACCAGACGAGAGAACGGGAACAGCACAAACAGCGTCATCCCGAGCACCAGGTGCACGCGGAAGATAAACGCCACACCGTCAAGGTGCTCAGACGCACCACCGTGGAAAGTCACCACAGACTGCGCCCAGCCGACCAGCTTCATCATTTCGCTGCCATCCATATGCTGAGCCGAGAACGGAATGGTCAGCAGACCCAGCGCACACTGCACCATCAGCAGGGACAAAATCAGAATGTCCGCGCCGGTGGTGGTCGCGCGAACGCGCGGGCTGAACAGACGGCGTTTGAGCAGCAGTAAACCGCCCACCAGCGTCATCACGCCGCAGGCACCGCCGGCAATCATCGCCATTTTCTGCTTCACCTCAATCGGCAGGAATGACTCATACATCCAGTGCGGCGTCAGCATTCCGAGGAAGTGACCCGCAAAAATCCCCAGGATCCCGATGTGGAACAGGTTAGAAGCCAGGTTCATCCCTTTGCGATCGAGCATCTGGCTGGAGGCAGCACGCCAGGTGTACTGGCCGTAGTCATAACGCAGCCAGCTTCCCACCAGGAACACGGTGCCCGCGATATACGGGTAAATGTCAAAGAAGAACATATTCAGGAAGTGCATTATTGCTGTCCTCCGTTAGAGATATTCAAATATTGCGGGGCAACGGCTCCGGCAAAACGACGTTGGTGAGCGGAGATTTCAGACTCACCGCAGTTCTGGTCAGCCATGAATTTCACCTGCTCCTCCTCCCAGACCGCATCCAGCGCCTGTGGCGTATCATCGCGGGCTTCATCGGCGATCTTCTCCGCAACTTTTTCACTGTCGACCGATGCATTGGCCAGTTTCACCAGCAGGTCGAACAGCACCGCGTAACGGCTCTCGCGCTGCTGAAGTCGTGCGCCGAGCAACGCCAGGATCGGCGCGATGTCCTGCAGCCCCCCCAGCGCCTCCTCTTTAGGCAACTGCGCCAGATACTCAAGATAGAGCGGCAGGTGGTCCGGCAGCTCGCGGCTGTCGAGCTGCAGGCCGTGTTGCTCGTACTGTCCCATCAGGTCAACCATCGCCTGACCGCGGTCACGTGACTCACCGTGAACATGTTCGAACAGCAGCAGCGACGTCGCGCGTCCGCGGTCAAACAGCTGGCTGTAATCCGCCTGCGCATCCAGTAAATCGCGCGCTAACAGGTCCCGGAGGAAAACGGCCAGTGTCTGGGCATCCTCTTTCTCAAGATTTTCAGATGACGCGAGTGCATCAAAGAGCTCCTGCTGATGCTGCGCAAGCGCAGCATCCGGGTACTCGAGCAGACGCGAAACAATGACAAGTTCAATCATTGGTGCGGCTCCGTTTTGCTCGTCACATCCAGGGCATCGATGCGGCGGCTGTTGAAGAGATTGAATTTCGTGTCTGAACCGTGGCAACCGTCGCCAAAGGTAAAGCCACAGCCATTTTTCTCCGGGAAGGCTTCGCGAGCCAGTTCACGATGGCTGCTCGGCACCACGAAACGGTCTTCGTAATTGGCAATCGCCAGGTAACGGTACATCTCCTGCGCCTGGGCTTCGGTCAGACCTACCGCTTCCAGTGCACGGGTATCGTTAACACCGTCAACGGTTTCAGCGCGTTTGAAGTGGCGCATCGCCAGCATACGTTTCAGCGCCAGCAGGACCGGCTGGGTATCCCCTGCGGTTAACAGGTTTGCCAGATACTGAACCGGGATACGCAGGCTTTCCACGTCTGGCAGAATGCCGTTGCTGCCCAGCTCACCCGCATCCGCAGCAGACTGGATCGGAGACAGCGGCGGCACGTACCAGACCATCGGCAGCGTGCGGTATTCCGGATGCAGCGGCAGCGCCAGCTTCCAGTCCATCGCCATTTTGTACACCGGAGACTGCTGCGCCGCGTCAATCACGCTCTGTGGAACGCCATCTTTCAGCGCCTGCTCAATCACTTTCGGATCGTTAGGATCGAGGAAGACGTCCAGCTGACGCTGATAGAGATCTTTCTCGTTCTCGGTGCTGGCTGCATTTTCAATCGCGTCCGCGTCGTACAGCAGCACGCCGAGGTAACGAATACGGCCCACGCAGCTCTCAGAGCAGACGGTTGGCATACCGGCTTCAATACGCGGATAGCAGAAGATGCACTTCTCAGACTTGCCGCTCTTCCAGTTGAAGTAGATTTTTTTGTACGGGCAACCGGTAATACACATACGCCAGCCGCGGCACTTGTCCTGGTCGATCAGCACAATGCCATCTTCTTCACGCTTATAGATGGCTCCGCTCGGACAGGTCGCCACGCACGCCGGGTTAAGGCAGTGCTCGCACAGACGTGGCAGATACATCATGAAGGTGTTTTCGAACTGGCCGTACATCGCCTTCTGCATGTTCTCGAAGTTCTGGTCTTTGGCGCGTTTTTCGAACTCGCCACCCAGAATCTCTTCCCAGTTTGGACCGCTGGTGATCTTATCCATACGCTGTCCGGTAATGAGCGAGCGTGGACGTGCGATCGGCTGATGTTTGCTTTCCGGCGCGTTATGCAGGTTCTGGTAGTCGTAATCAAACGGCTCGTAGTAATCATCGATGCCCGGCAGATGCGGGTTGGCGAAGATTTTACCGAGCAGCATCGCACGGTTACCCATGCGCGGCTGCAGTTTACCGTTGATTTTACGGATCCAGCCGCCCTTCCATTTCTCCTGGTTTTCCCAGTCGGTTGGGAAGCCTGTGCCGGGTTTACTTTCCACGTTATTGAACCACGCGTACTCCATCCCTTCGCGGCTGGTCCAGACGTTTTTACAGGTGACTGAGCAGGTATGACAGCCGATGCATTTATCCAGATTCAGCACCATGCCGACTTGTGAACGAATTTTCATTTTACGCTCTCCTGTACCTGGTCATTACCTTCGCCGTCTAACCAGTTAATATTCTTCATCTTACGTACCACCACGAACTCATCGCGGTTAGATCCTACCGTGCCGTAGTAGTTAAAGCCGTAGGCCAGCTGCGCATAGCCGCCGATCATGTGCGTCGGTTTTGGCGTAATACGGGTCACGGAGTTGTGAATGCCGCCGCGCTGCTCGGTGATTTCAGAACCCGGCAGGTTAACGATACGTTCCTGCGCGTGATACATCATGGTCATCCCGGCCGGGACACGCTGGCTGACAACCGCACGCGCCGTCAGCGCACCGTTGCTGTTGAACACTTCGATCCAGTCGTTATCTTCAATGCCCAGATCTTTGGCGTCCGTCTCGCTCATCCACACAATTGGGCCACCGCGGGACAACGTCAGCATCAGGAGGTTGTCGCTGTAGGTGGAGTGAATGCCCCATTTCTGGTGCGGCGTCAGGAAGTTCAGCGCCTTCTCCGGGTTACCGTTCGATTTCGTACCCATTACCGCTTTCACGGAGCGGGTATCGATTGGCGGACGATAAACCAGCAGGCTCTCACCGAAGTCGCGCATCCACTGGTGATCCTGATACAGGGACTGACGACCGGACAGGGTACGCCATGGGATCAGTTCGTGAACGTTGGTGTAGCCAGCGTTGTAGGAGACGTGTTCATCTTCCAGGCCAGACCAGGTCGGGCTGGAGATAATTTTCCGCGGCTGAGCCTGAATATCGCGGAAGCGGATCTTCTCTTCCTCTTTATTCGTTGCCAGATGGGTATGATCGCGACCGGTAAACTCACTCAGTGCCGCCCATGCTTTCACCGCCACGTGACCGTTGGTTTCCGGTGCCAGAGTCAGGATCATTTCTGCAGCATCAATGGCCGTATTCAGCATTGGCTGGCCTTTGGCCGGGCCGTCCGCTTTGGTGTAATTGAGCTTACGCAGCAGGTCCATTTCGCTCTGGGTATTCCACGCAATCCCTTTACCCCCGTTACCGATTTTTTCCATCAGCGGGCCGATAGAGGTAAAGCGTTCGTACGTTGCCGGGTAGTCACGTTCAACGGGAATAATGTGCGGCGCAGTCACGCCCGGGATCAGGTCACACTCGCCTTTTTTCCAGTCCTTCACGTCCAGCGGCTGCGCCAGTTCGGCTGCAGAGTCGTGCTGAATCGGCAGGGTCACCACATCGGTCTCTTTGCCCAGATGTCCTACGCACACTTCGGAGAATTTCTTCGCGATATCTTTGTAGATATCCCAGTCGCTTTTGGATTCCCACGCCGGGTCAACAGCTGCAGACAGCGGATGAATAAACGGATGCATATCCGAGGTATTCATGTCGTCTTTTTCATACCAGGTGGCGGTTGGCAGCACGATATCGGAATACAGGCAGGTACTGGACAAACGGAAGTCCAGCGTCACAACCAGATCCAGCTTGCCGTCCAGACCGTTGTCTTTCCACTCCACTTCTTCTGGTTTCACGCCGCCCTGCTTGCCCAGATCTTTCCCCTGAATACCGTTTTCAGTACCCAGCAGATATTTCAGCATGTACTCGTGGCCTTTACCGGAGGAGCCCAGCAGGTTAGAGCGCCAGATAAACAGGTTACGCGGATGGTTTTTGCCGTTTTCAGGCTGCTCGGCCGCAAAGCGAATGGTGCCGTCTTTCAGTGCCTTGACGGTGTAATCCGCCGGGGTCATGCCCGCTTTCTTCGCCTCGTCGGCAATGCGCAGCGGGTTAGTCCCTAACTGAGGTGCAGACGGCAGCCAGCCCATGCGTTCTGCGCGGACGTTAAAGTCGATCAGGTGGCCGCTGTAGCGGGATTTATCCGCCATTGGCGACAGCAGTTCCTGGGCCGTTACCGTCTCATAGCGCCACTGGCTGGAGTGGTTGTAGAAGTAAGACGTACTGTTCATATGACGCGCCGGACGCTGCCAGTCGAGGGCAAACGCCAGTGGCTGCCAGCCCGTCTGCGGACGCAGTTTTTCCTGGCCGACATAGTGCGCCCAGCCGCCGCCGCTTTGACCCACACAACCGCAGAAGATCAGCATGTTGATCAGGCCACGATAGTTCATATCAAGGTGATACCAGTGGTTCAGACCGGCACCAACAATGATCATTGAACGGCCATGCGTCTTGTCAGCATTTTCAGCGAATTCACGGGCGATACGGGTGATGTGTCCACGCGGCACGCCGGTGATCTGCTCTGCCCAGGCCGGGGTATACGCTTTGATGTCGTCGTAGCTGGTTGCGCAGTTTTCATCATTCAGGCCGCGCTCCAGGCCGTAGTTGGCCAGCGTCAGGTCATACACGGTTGTCACTAACGCCGTCGACCCATCCGCCAGCTGCAGACGTTTGACCGGCAGCTTATGCATCAGGATGTTCTGCAGCTCAACTTTGTTGAAATGCTCGGACCCTTCGCCGCCGAAGTACGGGAAGCCCACATCAGCAATTTCGTCCTGGCTACCCAACATGCTCAGACGCAGTTCAGTCTCTTCACCGGTGGTACCGTTACGCTGCTCGAGGTTCCACTTGCCCTTCTCGCCCCAGCGGAAACCGATAGAGCCGTTGGGTGCCACCAGCTCGCCGTTATTGTTATAGGCGACCGTTTTCCACTCAGGATTGTTTTCCTGACCCAGCGCATCCACCAGATCGGCGGCACGCAGCGTACGGCCCGCTGCATAGTAGCCATCACGCTCTTCCAGCATGACCAGCATCGGCATGTCGGTATAACGACGGACATAGTCAGTAAAGTACTGGCTGGGTTTATCGAGGTGGAACTCACGCAGCATCACGTGGCCCATCGCCAGCGCCATCGCGGAGTCGGTACCCTGTTTAGGGGCCAGCCACAGGTCGCACAGCTTGGCAATTTCCGCATAGTCCGGGGTCACCGCAACGGTTTTGGTGCCTTTGTAACGCACTTCCGTGAAGAAGTGGGCATCCGGCGTACGGGTCTGTGGAACGTTAGAGCCCCAGGCAATAATGTAGCTGGAGTTGTACCAGTCAGCGGATTCCGGCACGTCGGTCTGCTCGCCCCAGGTCTGCGGAGAGGCTGGCGGCAGGTCGCAGTACCAGTCGTAGAAGCTCAGACAGGTTCCGCCGATAAGCGACAGATAGCGAGCACCTGAGGCGTAAGAGACCATCGACATCGCCGGGATAGGCGAGAAGCCTGCGACGCGGTCCGGTCCGTAGGTTTTAACGGTATAAACGTTTGAAGCGGCAATCAGTTCGTTGACCTCTTTCCAGGAAGAACGAACAAAACCACCGCGACCGCGCGCCTGCTTAAAGCTTTTTGCTTTGTCGGCATCTTCGATAATGGATGCCCAGGCATCAACCGGATCGCTGTGCAGCACTTTCGCTTCACGCCACATTTTCATCAGGCGTTTGCGCATCAGAGGGTATTTCAGACGGTTGGCGCTGTACAGATACCAGGAGTAGCTTGCACCACGCGGGCAGCCACGAGGTTCGTGGTTTGGCATATCCGGACGGGTACGCGGATAGTCGGTCTGCTGCATTTCCCATGTCACCAGACCGTTTTTAACGAAAATCTTCCAGCTACATGAGCCAGTGCAGTTCACGCCGTGGGTCGAACGGACGACTTTGTCATGCTGCCAGCGCTGACGGTAACCGTCTTCCCAGTCCCGGTTGGTCTCCAGAACCTGGCCGTGCCCATCGGCAAAAGTTTCACCCTTCTGTTTGAAGTAGCGAAACCGGTCCAAAAATTTGCTCATCGGGTATCTCCTGTGTGGAGCCTGTGGCTCTCTAAATCGACATTGCTGATTTGCAGCGAAGGTAACGCTCTGATAGATGGCGAGAATTGATAACGATCAAGGCGGAGAGGGAGTTTCAGGTGGGGTATTAGATCGGATACCACCAAAGCGGTAGGTTTTTAATTTTTATAAGCCATTAATTTATAATGATATTTATAATTTACCGTACAAAAAGGAGGGCTAAATTTAACATCTCAGGTATTAAGGGGTAGACCGCCCTGTAAAGCGATGGCGATCACAGTGTTACCCGCAGGCATTGTTCCTTAAACGCCATCAGTATGTTGTAACTACTGTGGTAATAAAAAAACGCGGCCCGAAGGCCGCGCAAACGGATAATCACACTTACTTATTTTTCTTGGTATTACGGCCATATACCAGCCACGTAATCACTACGCAGGCGATATAGAAAACGAGGAAGACTTTCATTGCCCCTGCCGGAGAGCCGGTCAGGTCCAGAGAGATACCGAACGCTTTCGGAATAAAGAAGCCGCCAATTGCGCCGATGGCAGAGATAAAGCCCAGTGCAGCAGCCGTATCCGTCGCGGCTTCACGCATGGCCTGCTCTTCGCTTCCGCCCTGCGCTTTAACGCGATCCATCGTCAGTTTACGGAAGATAACGGAAATCATCTGGAAGGTCGATGCGCTACCCAGACCGGCCGTCAGGAACAGCACCATAAACACGCCGAAGAAGGCGGTAAAGTTGCCCCCCTGGCCATTGGCTGGCAGCGTCAGGAACAGCAGCGCACAGAAAACAGCCATGATCACAAAGTTCACCAGCGTCACGCGTGTTCCGCCCAGACGGTCAGACACCATACCGCCCAGCGAACGCGCCAGGGCACCGATGAACGGACCAAAGAAGGCAAACTGCAGGATCTGCACTTCCGGGAACTGTGTTTTGGACAGCATGGCAAAGCCTGCGGAGAAACCGATAAACGACCCGAAGGTTGCCAGATAAAGCAGCGCCATGACCCACAGGTGCCCGCGTTTCAGCACCGGCAACTGCTCGCTCAGCGAAGCCTTAGATGCCGACAGATCGTTCATAAAGAACCATGCCGCCAGGGTGAAGACCACCAGGAACGGAACCCAAATCCACGCCGCATTCTGCAGGTACAGGGAAGAACCATCCGCCTGCTCGACGCCACCGCCACCAAAGGCTGCAAAAATGGAGACAGAGATTGCCAGCGGTGCAATTAACTGCATCACGCTTACGCCCATGTTTCCCAGACCGCCGTTAATACCCAGCGCACCGCCCTGCTTCGCTTTCGGGAAGAAGAAGCTGATGTTCGCCATACTGGAGGCGAAGTTAGCGCCAGCAAAACCGCACAGCAGGGAGATAATCACGAACACGCTGAAAGGCGTGGAGGTATCCTGCACCGCAAAACCCAGCCACACGCAAGGTACGATCATGATGCCCGTACTGAACGCCGTCCAGCGACGACCGCCAAACACCGGCACCATAAACGCGTAAGGGACGCGCAGCAGCGCACCGGACAGCGACGGCAACGCGGTCAGCATAAACAGCTGATCGGTCGTAAAGGTAAAACCCACTTTTGGCAGATTGACTGCCACTGCACTAAACAACATCCATACGCAAAACGCTAACAGCAAACACGGAACGGAAATCCACAGATTCCGGCTCGCTATACGATGGCCGCGCTGTTGCCAGAACGCCGGATCCTCTGGACGCCATTCAGTAATAACGGCACCATTTTCCCTTTCGGGAGCGGATGAGTGACTCATAGACACCTCTGATTCTCGAATGATGCTGCAAACATTAGGGTTTTAGGGCGGCGGTAAGTTGATATAAATCAAAGGAAAAGTGGGAGGTTTTACGGCGCGAAAAAAGCCCTTATCCTTAGTGAGTAGGCTATTTCAGTAAAAAAGACGTGGTTTTTCACGGCACTGAAGCGTCTCCGATACTGCCTCCTCCTGCCGCTTACTCCGTTGGCAATTTAGGGGTAATCCTTTATTGGTATGGGTATACTCCTGGGTATGCACCAGAATAGCGCCATTCCTGCAAGCAGGCCACGTCAGGAGCCCGGCAACTCTATGTTAAAAAGATGTTTATCTCCGCTAACACTGGTTAACCAGTTGGCACTGATCGTTATGCTGTCCACCGCCCTCGGTGTGACCGGTATGGCGATTTCTGGCTGGCTGGTACAGGGCGTACAGGGTAATGCGCATGCCATCAACGAGGCAGGCTCTCTGCGCATGCAGAGTTATCGCCTGCTGGCGTCGGTACCGCTGACGGAAGACGATCAGCCTCTGATCGACGAAATGGAGCGTACCGCGTTCAGCCCGGAGCTGGAACGTGCCGCCATCCGTGACGGGCAGGAATCACAGCTTAAATCCCTGCAAAACTACTGGCACACCCAGCTTCAGCCTGGTCTGAAACAGGCGCGCAATACTGAGACCGTAGCACGGGACGTCGCGGGCTTTGTGTCGCGCATTGACGCGCTGGTCTCCTCTTTCGATCAGACCACAGAATTGCGTATCGACCGGGTGCTGATGGTTCACCGTGCCATGGCGTTGTTTATGGGGCTGCTGCTGATTTTCACCATTCTTTGGCTGCGCGCCCGGCTGTTGAACCCCTGGAAACAGTTGCTGGCAATGGCCCGCGCGGTAACCGCACGCGATTTTACTCAGCGCACGCATATCAGCGGGCGGAATGAAATGGCGATGCTGGGCCAGGCGCTCAATACCATGTCGGAAGAACTCTCTGAAAGCTACGCCGTGCTGGAAAAACGCGTGCAGGAGAAAACGGCAGGGCTGGAGCAGAAAAATGAAATCCTCTCCTTCCTGTGGCAGGCCAATCGTCGTCTGCATATGCAGGTGCCGTTATGTGAACGCCTCTCGCCGGTGCTGAATGGCCTGCAAAATCTGACCTTGCTGCATGACCTGGAGCTGCGGGTCTACGATGTTGAAGATGAAGATAATCATCAGGAATTTACCTGTCAGTCCGACATGTCCTGCGATGACAAAGGCTGTCATCTTTGCCCGCGAGGCTTGCCGCCCCTGACCTCCGGCGGTACGACGCTGAAGTGGCGACTGACGGACAGCCATACCCAGTACGGTATCCTGCTGGCCACGTTGCCCGCCGGGCGGCATCTGAGCCACGATCAGCAGCAGCTGGTCGATACGCTGGTCGAACAGCTGACCGCTACGCTGGCGCTCGACCGCCATCAGGAAAAGCAACAGCAGCTGATCGTCATGGAAGAGCGTGCGACTATCGCGCGCGAACTGCATGACTCCATCGCCCAGTCGCTCTCCTGTATGAAAATGCAGGTCAGCTGTCTGCAGATGCAGGATGCGGAGATGCCGGAAAGCAACAAACAGCTGCTGAGCCAGATCCGCAACGAACTCAATACCTCATGGATTCAGCTTCGCGAGCTGTTGACCACCTTCCGCCTGCAGCTGACCGAGCCTGGCCTCCGCCCCGCGCTGGAGTCCAGCTGCCATGAATTTAGCGCCCGACTGGGGTTCCCGGTGAAGCTTGATTATCAGCTGCCGCCGCGGTTTGTCCCCTCCCATCAGGCGATTCATTTACTGCAGATCGCCCGTGAAGCCCTGAGCAACGTGCTCAAACACGCTGACGCGACGGCGGTCACCGTTACCGTCAGCCAGCACGATAATCAGGTCAGGCTCACGGTTCATGACAACGGCTGCGGCGTGCCGGAAAATGCCGAAAGAACTAACCATTATGGTTTAATTATCATGCGAGACCGCGCCCAAAGCCTGCGCGGTGATTGCCAGGTTCGCCGGCGAGAGACAGGTGGCACGGAAGTCGTGGTCACCTTTATTCCCGAAAAACCGCTCACAACTGCTCAAGGAGAAACCCATGACTAATCAGGAACCGGCATCCATCCTGTTGATTGACGACCATCCGATGCTGCGTACTGGCGTTAAACAGCTGGTCAGCATGGCACCCGATATCACCGTCGTTGGCGAAGCCAGCAATGGCGAACAGGGCATTGAGCTTGCCGAATCGCTTGATCCCGATCTGATCCTGCTCGATCTCAACATGCCGGGCATGAACGGTCTGGAAACGCTCGACAAGCTGCGGGAAAAATCGCTCTCCGGACGCGTAGTGGTCTTTAGCGTCTCAAATCATGAAGAGGATGTGGTGACGGCGCTCAAGCGTGGCGCGGACGGCTACCTGCTGAAAGATATGGAGCCAGAAGATCTGCTCAAGGCCCTGCAACAGGCCGCCGCGGGTGAGATGGTACTGAGCGAAGCCTTAACCCCGGTGCTGGCCGCCAGCCTGCGGGCAAACCGCGCCACCTCGGATCGCGATGTCAGCCAGCTAACGCCGCGTGAGCGCGATATTCTGAAGCTGATTGCCCAGGGCCTGCCGAATAAAATGATTGCGCGTCGCCTGGATATCACCGAAAGCACGGTCAAAGTGCATGTGAAACATATGCTGAAGAAAATGAAGTTAAAATCCCGGGTTGAAGCCGCGGTATGGGTACACCAGGAACGTATTTTTTAAGCATTATTCATCCGGCAGCAGCTTCCAGCGCGGATCGTCGGTGGGTAATGCCACAAGCGGTTGCGCCACAGCCAGCGTGATCTCATTGGACGAGACGCGCTTGCCATCATTATCTTCGACCACCACCGAAAGCCGCCAGCGGTTGCTCGCGCCTTCACTGTCATCCCAGGCAGGCATAATCACGCTCCAGCCGTCTTCGCTGGTATTGTTGGCCGGCGATGTCAGACTCAGCGCCTGCGTATCTCCCTGCCAGTGAAGCTGGCGAATCCCGTGCTTACTGCGGATCTGCAGCTTAAGCATCACGGTTTCGCCCCCTTTAAGATCCCACGGCGGTGTCGCCAGGTAGACGGACAACGTTTTGCTCTGGCGGAACTCCATCACCGGCAGGTTATCCCGCTCTGGCGAATCATAGCGACTGCCGCGCAGAGAACGGGTGGCGGCGACTTCACTGGCAGAAAGTTGCTTCACCAGCGGCACGCCAAAGCGGTAGTTGAGCTTGAGGCCAAGATTATTCTGGCTCACCCCACTCTCCCCTTGCTTATGCCCGGCGGTGAGGGTCACCAGCGGAACGGGGGTATAATTCAGCCCCAGATTGACCGCCACCGGGTTGTGATAACCGGTACCGCTGTTGAACAGGTCAACGTTATCAC
This sequence comes from Enterobacter sp. R-25, assembly GCF_049913205.1. Lineage (NCBI taxonomy): Bacteria > Pseudomonadati > Pseudomonadota > Gammaproteobacteria > Enterobacterales > Enterobacteriaceae > Enterobacter > Enterobacter sp. R-25. The sequence goes on from NZ_CP183982.1 coordinate 2,659,089, forward strand.
CAAAATATTGCTCAAAACTGACGCTGGTATTCAGGTGATGGAACCACGGCAGCCACGCTTTAGCGGTCACGTCGTACCCCCGGGCCATGCGCTGCTCCTGAATATCAGAGCGATCGCGCCAGCCGGCAAAGGGCTGATAATAGTTCGCAGACAGACGCAGGTTCTCGCCCCACACTTCCGCACCTAACCCGGCACGCTGCAGGTTTTCATCCAGCAGGTTGTCGTAAAAGGTGTTGTAGCCGAGCAACCATTTTCCGGCAACCCAGCGCTGCCCAATGCCGGCATTGCTCACCAGACCGTCAGTCTGCTGCGTCAGGCCAAGCTGGCTCCAGCTCAGATAACGGTTGTTATCGTTCCACGGAATAAACCAGCTGCCGCTGCTGCCGTTAAATTTGCCGTCGTCATCCACCAGCAAGTTCACGCTGGCGTTCCCCCACGGTGAAAGCCAGGATTCAATATGCTGGTTCACTTCGCCGCTCACCGCGTCACGAACCTTGCCAAAGGCAAACTGACGCGCCTGCTCGCCTGTCGTCAGGCCGTTATCGGTCATACTGGCTTCGCCAAACGCTTTCGCCATTTCTGCCAGATGTTTTTCGCCCTCGGTCGTGGGCGCCGCCATGCCGAGATCGGGCAGATTATCCCCGTTGTTATCAAAGGGGTTCTGTGCCTGTTGCACAAAGGAATTCGGCGCACCGTGAACGGCTCCGACCGGAATGAGGGGGAGTAAAACAAGCAAACGAAGATGAGATGAAACAGCCATTAACGTCGTAAGAAATACCCGATGCTTACGTGAGAACACCGGGTACCTTACCGTTATTTCTCACGTTTTGCAGCCTTAAGAGGAATTTTCCGGAATATCCTGAAACATTGTTTTTAGTTCAGGCACACAGGAGCCGCAGTTCGTTCCGCAGCGCAGCCTGGCACCCAGCGCCGCGACGGAATCACACCCTCCCCCAATCGCCTCGCGTATGACGTTTTCCCCCACGCTGAAACAGCTGCAGATGATCCGGCCCGGATCGACACTGTCCCCGGATCCCTGTCCATTCAACAACGCGTGGCGCTCAGCAAGCGTCACGGGAGGTGAACGAAACGCGGCTTCAATTACCGCGTGCGCCAGTGGCGGTAACGCAGTGCCTTCCCAGAACCCGAGCATCAGTTGTCCGTCATGCCAGGCCAGCACGCTGCTGCGCTCGCTGGTCTGCGCGACCTGCAGCTGCCAGCCCCGTTCACTGGCGTACTGCATAACCCACGCCAGCAACGGCTTATCCCCCGCCACCGTCAGACGTGAGACTTTACGCCACCAGCAGACAGAGGGGGGAAGCTCCGGCAGTTCACGGGCATAAAGCTCACCCTGCCAGCCCGGCTGCCAGGGCATAATCCTGACGGCCGTCTGTTTACTCTCGGGCTGACCGGACAGCGGGTCACAACGCCCCTCCACCAGCGCATTCACCTTCCCCTGGCGGGCAAACTGGGCATTCCAGTGCATTGGCACAAACAGCTCACCTTCTCGCTGCCCGTCAGTGATACGCACTTTTGCCAGCATCACCCCACGCGGAGAACTGATGCGCGCCAGCTGTCCGTCGCACAGTGAGAAGCGCATGGCATCTGCGGCGCCGATCTCAACACACGGCTCAGCACTATGCTGCATCAGTTTCGGGACGTACCCCGTCCGGGTCATGGTGTGCCACTGATCGCGGATACGCCCGGTATTGAGAATCAGCGGGTATAGCGCGTTTATTGCCGCACCGTGTGGCTGAGGCTCTACCGGCACAATTTCCCGGCGCGCAAAGGCCCCCGCTGGCCACTGATAAGGCTCAAGCCGGTCCCATTCCTCACGGGTAAGTGACGCCAGTTCATGAAGGTTAAACGCCCGCGCACCGTCATTTTCAAAGGCCGAGAGTGCTGCATGCTCACAAAAAATTTGCTGCGGATGTTCCCAGGCGAAGGCTTCACCATAGCCCAGCGCCTGTGCCACCCGGGCGATGACCCACCAGTCCGGTTTGGTCTCTCCCGGCGTCGGCAGAAAGGCGCGCTGGCGCGAAATACGCCGCTCGGAATTGGTTACCGTACCGTCTTTCTCCCCCCACGCCTGCACCGGGAAGCGGATATGGGCATAGCGGCTGGTGTCGGTCTCCTGCATCACCTCGGAGACAATCACCAGCGGGCAATGTTCCAGCGCCTGGCACACCGCGTGGCTGTCCGGCAGCGAGACGGCAGGATTGGTGCCCATGATCCACACCGCTTTCACTTCGCCGCGGGCGATCGCATCAAACAACTCCACCGCCATCAGGCCCGGCGTCTGGGCCAGTCTTTCCGTACCCCAGAAACGCGCCACCCGCGAAAGAGACTCCGGCTCGAAATTCATGTGAGCGGCAAGCTGGTTCGCCAGCCCACCCACCTCCCGCCCCCCCATCGCGTTAGGCTGTCCGGTCAGCGAAAACGGTCCGCAACCCTGACGGGCGAATTTTCCGCTGGCCAGATGAACGTTGATGATGGCATTACACTTGTCGCTGCCGCTTGAGGACTGATTAATGCCCATGGTGTAGAGCGTGATGGCCCGCGGCGCAGTCACAAACCAGTCGTAGAAGGCCCCCACGTCCTCGGTTGAGAGGCCACAAAACTCAGCCACCCGGGCGATGGGCCACGCGTCGGTTCCCTGAATCAGATTGAGTAAACCGACAAACAGCCCGGCGTCACTGCCGGGCGTAAGTGCCAGATGCAGGTCAGCGATATCACAGGTGGCCGTTTTGCGTGGGTCGATGACCACAACTTTCATCGCAGGGTTGTTCTGGCGCGCCTGTACCAGCCGCTGATACAGCACCGGATGGGTCCATGCCGCATTCGACCCGACCAGCACCACCAGATCGCTGTTTTCCACATCCTCATAGCTGCACGGCACCACATCTTCACCAAACGCGCGCTTGTAGCCTGTCACCGCGGACGACATACAGAGCCGCGAGTTGGTATCAATGTTTGCCGCACCGATAAACCCTTTCATCAGCTTATTGGCGGCGTAATAGTCTTCGGTCAGCAGCTGGCCGGAGGCGTAAAACGCCACCGCCTGCGGTCCCCAGGTGTCGATGATGGTCTGCAGCCGTTCACCAGCCGCCGCCAGCGCCCGGGACCATTTCACCTCCTGCCCGTCGACCACCGGGTGCAGCAGTCGCCCCTGCAGACCGGTCGTTTCGCCTAATGCCGAGCCTTTAACGCACAGGCGTCCAAAACTGGCGGGATGGCGTTCATCTCCGCGCACGGTGACCTTCTCACCCTCTACCGTTGCGATCACGCCGCAACCCACCCCGCAGTAAGGGCACGTCGTTCGGGTTTCATTCATGACGCCTCCGCACGCAAGATCTGCGCGTCGTTCCCGACCCACACCTGACCGTTTTCTATTTTCACCGGCCAGGCGCGCACCGCAGGTTCCCCGTTATCGGCCTGACAGCCGTCGCGCAGACGGATACGCTGCTTATAGAGCGGAGAGATGACTACCGGCTCGCCGGCAGCATCGCCGAGAATACCGCGTGAAAGCACGTTTGCTGTGCTGCCCGGCTCGAGGTCGTCGAGGGCATAGACGGATTGACCAAAGCGGAAAAGCGCAATCGGTTTTCGCCCCAGCCGGGCGCCGATCCCCGCCTGCTCAGGGATCTCATCGATAGCGCAGACCGCTTGCCAGCGTTTATTCTCTTCTACCGGCTGACGGTTCACTTCGGTACGGAACAGCGCCAGACGGCTCGGATCGTTAAGCGTGGTCTGCCATTCACACTGGTAGGTTTCCACCACGCGGGCCATCTCCTGTTCCAGCTCGTGCGCAATGCCCAGGCTGTCGTGAAGAATCACCTCGCGCAGGTAGTCAATCCCCCCTTCCAGATTGTCCATCCACGTACTGGTACGCTGCAGGCGATCCGCCGTGCGGATGTAGAACATCAGGAAACGGTCGACGGTGCGGATCAGCGTCTCGTCATCCAGATCGCTGGCAAAAAGATCCGCATGGCGCGGTTTCATGCCGCCGTTACCGCAGAGATAAAGGTTCCAGCCTTTGTCGGTCGCAATGACGCCCACGTCCTTGCTCTGAGCCTCCGCACATTCACGGGTACAACCGGACACGGCCATTTTAATTTTGTGCGGCGCGCGTAAGCCTTTATAGCGGTGCTCAAGCGTGACCGCGAGACGCGTGGAATCTTGCACGCCATAGCGGCACCAGGTCGACCCGACGCAGGATTTCACCGTGCGCAGGGATTTACCGTACGCGTGACCGGTCTCAAATCCGGCCTCCACCAGCGCCTGCCAGATCGCCGGCAGTTGGTCGAGCGTGGCGCCAAAGAGGTCGATACGCTGCCCGCCCGTGATTTTGCTGTACAGTTGGTAGCGTTTGGCAATCTGGCCGATAGCTATCAAGCCGTCGGCCGACACTTCCCCTGCAGGCATCCGGGGCACGATGGAGTACGTCCCGTCTTTCTGAATATTGGCAAAATAACGGTCGTTGGTATCTTGCAACGGCAGATGTGCCGGTTTCAGCAGGTACTCATTCCAGCAGGAGGCGAGCACTGACCCCACCAGCGGTTTACAGATTTCGCAACCGTGCCCCTGCCCGTAACGGCTGATAAGCTGGTCGAAGGTACGAATATGATTGACGCGCACCAGGTGATAGATTTCCTGACGCGACCACGGGAAGTGTTCGCAGATGTCCTTTTTCACCTCCACGCCCTGCTCCGCAAGCTGGTACTCCATCACCTGTTTCACCAGCGCGCTGCATCCTCCGCAACCGGTCGCGGCTTTGGTGCACTGTTTTATGGCTCCAATATCCGCGGCACCGGCACTTACCGCCTGACAGATATCACCTTTGCTGACGTTATGGCAGGAGCAGATCTGCGCACTGTCAGGCAGTGCCGCCACGCCGAGGGCTTTTGGCGCGCTCCCGGCGAAGGAAGGTAAAATCAGCGTTTCAGGCTCTTTGGGCAACGCTATGCCGTTGAGCATCATCTGCACCAGGGTCGCATATTCGCTGGCATCCCCCACCAGTACGCCGCCCAACAGGGTTTTATTGTCCTCACTGACCACGATCTTTTTATAGATTTGCTGCGGACCATGCGTCCATTGATAGCTAAGCGCGCCGGGTGTTCTTCCATGGGCATCGCCAAACGAGGCCACATCTACCCCCAGCAGCTTCAGTTTGGTGCTCATGTCAGCCCCGGTAAAGGCGCTCGCCTCTCCCGCCAGCGTGGCCGATGCCACCCGCGCCATCTGATAACCCGGGGCGACCAGACCAAAAATTTTACTCTCCCACAGCGCACATTCGCCGATAGCGAACACGTCTTTATCGGAAGTCTGGCACTGGTTATCAATGCAAATCCCGCCGCGCTCTCCGGTCGCCAGGCCACTGCTGCGCCCCAGTGCATCCTGCGGGCGAATACCTGCAGAGAAGACCACGATGTCAGTTTCCAGCTGTTCACCGTCCGCAAAGCGCATCACCAGCCCGCCGTTCGCAGAGACGATGTCGGTGGTGGCTTTGCTGGTGTGAACGCCCACGCCAAGCGCTTCGATTTTTTTGCGCAGCATGGCCGCGCCGTCGTTGTCGAGTTGTACCGCCATCAGGTGTGGCGCAAACTCCACGACGTGCGTTTCCAGGCCCAGCTGTTTCAGGGCATTCGCGGCTTCCAGTCCCAGCAGGCCACCGCCAATGACCACCCCGCGACGGGATTGCTTTGCCTGTGCGGCGATGTTATCCAGGTCGTCCAGCGTACGGTAAACAAAGCAGCCTGGCAGCGTGCTGCCCGGTACCGGAGGCACAAACGGGTACGAGCCGGTCGCCAGCACCAGTTTGTCCCAGTGGGTTTCATGCCCACTGGCGGTACGCACGACGTGTGCGTCGCGATCGATACTCACAATTTGCTGCGAGAGGCGAAGCTCAATGCCGTGTTCAGCAAAGAAATCACCGTCCACCAGCGAGAGCGATTCTGCGCTTCGTCCGCCAAAATACTCTGACAAATGCACACGATCGTAGGCGGCATAGCGCTCTTCGCCAAAAACGATAATCTGGTACTGCCGGTGCAAATTGCGCTTCACACAGTCTTCAAGAAAATGATGGCCGACCATACCGTGTCCAACCACCACCAGCGTAGGTTTTGTCATAGCGTTTTGTCCTGCAACCTGCGGTTGCGTAGTGAATCGATTGAACAGCCAGTCCGCGTGGGCGGGCGCAGCCGTTGCCAGTAAATCGGTGAATGTTGCCGCGCTGCGGCAATCCCCCATCAGCAGTACCCCAGCAAGCGCACCGCGATGCAGTAACAAACGGCGATAGTGACGGGTCAGCGGATCCCAGGCGCTCCAGACCACATCGTCCGGCAGAACCTCTGCTCGCCCGGCGCTGAACAGCTCCACACCGGGCACTTTGAGGCGCATGCCGCTGTCGGTCAGGGCAAATGGCGTGCTAGCCTCCCCAGCCAGCCGGGCGGCGAGGATATCCGCCTGCGCCAGGCAAGGTGCGACCAGGCCGAACGTCTGGCCGTCGATTTCGCAGCACTCACCGATGGCGCTGATCGCCGGGACTGAGGTCTGCATCTGGTGGTTGACCACAATGCCGCGGGCGCAGTGAATGCCGCTGGCTTTTGCCAGTGCGACATTGGGCTGCACGCCGGTCGCCAGCACCACGCGAGAGGCGTTAATCTTGCGTCCGTTGTGTAACGTCACGGCATCCGCCGCAATGGCGGTCACTCCCGATGACAGTTCGCAGCGAACGCCGCGCTCCGCCAGCGCCTCTTCAAGCAAAACGCCTGCCTGCCGATCGAGCTGCTGTTCCATCAGCCACGCACTACGATGCACCAGCGTGACGTTGTCACAAGACCGGGCCAGTGCCGCAGCGACCTCAACGCCGAGCACCCCACCGCCCAGCACTACAGCTGGCCCCGGGTTCTCCTGAATCGCGCGGATATCGGCCAGCGTACGAAAGGTGAAGACATGCGGAGCGTCACCGCCCGGAATGGGAGGTACAAAAGGCGTCGACCCGGTGGCAAAGACCAGTTCGTCCCAGGCCAGCGTGGTTGCTGTGGTACGGACCTCGCGTTTCTCAACATCCACGGAGAGCACCTTTTCGCCCCGTCGTACCGTCACACCCCGTGCGTGATACCAGGCGTCATCCTGCAGGCGGATCTGCTGCGCCTGTTTTTCCCCGCCCAGTACCGGCGAGAGCATGATGCGGTTGTAAGCGTGTTCCGACTCCTCGCCAAACACGGTGATCGTGAAGCGACCGGGCGCACGCTCGGTCAGCGAGGCAATCAGCCGTGTTGCGGCCATCCCATTACCGATAACGATCAGTCGCATCACCGCCTCCGTTACGCCGCTTTAGGCTGTTTTTCATAGAGGAAATGGAGGATCTGCTGACGCATATGGTGATAGCGGCTATCGTCCGCCAGCTGAACCCGATTACGCGGGCGAGGCAGGTCAACGTGCAGCACCTCGCCGACGGTGGCCGCCGGGCCGTTAGTCATCATCAGTACCCGGTCAGAAAGCAGCACAGCCTCGTCCACATCGTGGGTGATAAGCACGATGGTGGTGTTCAGCGCCTGCTGGATTTGCATCACCGAGTCCTGCAGATGCGCGCGCGTGAGCGCATCCAGCGCGCCAAACGGTTCATCCATCAGCAGGACCTTCGGCTTCATCGCCAGCGCACGGGCAATACCAACGCGCTGTTTCATGCCGCCGGAGATTTCCGAAGGCCGTTTATGCAGGGCATGCCCCATCTGGACGCGATCGAGGTTGTGTTCAATCCACTCCTTGCGCTCCGCCTTGCTCATGGTGCGGCGAAAGACCTGATCCACCGCCAGCGCAACGTTGTCGAAGCAGGTGAGCCACGGCAGCAGAGAATGGTTCTGAAATACCACCGCACGCTCCGGTCCTGGCCCGGCGATTTCGCGGTTATCGCAAATCAGCCCACCTTCGGTCGGCAGGGTGATCCCGGCAATCAGGTTGAGCAACGTCGATTTGCCGCACCCGGAGTGGCCAATCAGGCTCACGGTTTCGCCTTCGTGAATATCAAAAGAGACGTTCTGCAGCGCCAGAAACTCGCCGCTGGCGGTAGAAAAACGCTGGCTCACGGCCTGGACCTGAATTAATGGTTTCATCTTCGCTCCTTATTTTTCCTGCCAGCTAAAGCGACGGGCGATCAGCATCAGCCCCTGCTCCAGCAGCAACCCGACCACGCCAATGATGACGATGGCGATGAGAATGTTTTCGACGTTGAGGTTGTTCCACTCATTCCAGATCCAGAAGCCGATCCCCAGCCCACCGGTGAGCATCTCGGCGGCGACAATGACCAGCCAGGCGATGCCAATAGAGAGGCGAACCCCGGTCAGCACTGCGGGCAGCACGGCCGGGAAGAGGATCCGCCGCATGATGGTCCACTCGGAGAGCTGCAGCACGCGGGCAACGTTAAGGTAATCCTGCGGAATACGACGTACCCCTTCGGCGGTGTTAATCACCATTGGCCATATTGAGCAGATAAAAATGGTCCAGCTGGAGGCGGGCTCCGCTTTCTGGAACAGCAGCAGGCCGATAGGCAGCCAGGCTAAAGGACTGACCGGGCGTAACAGTGCAATCAACGGGCTGAACATGCGCGAACAAAAGGTGAAGCGACCGATCAAGAAACCGAGCGGGATCCCCGCGAGCGCCGCCAGACCAAAGCCCACCGCCACGCGCTGCAGCGAAGCGAGCACGTTCCAGCCGATACCCATATCGTTTGGCCCGTCGCGGTAAAACGGGTCAGCGAAGAGCGTTAATGCGGAATCCAGCGTGCTGAGCGGCGTCGGGAACCCTTTGCTGTTGATCGCGGCCAGCTGCCAGAGCAACACCAGTAACCCGAGCCCCAGCAGCGCCGGGATCACGCGCTGCAGAAGGTCATTCATCCGTCGCGTGAACGTCGGTGCGCGGCGGCGAACCTGTACCGGAGGGAGGGTAATCACTTCCCCGCTCGCCGGCGTCTCGTCTTTCGATTTCGTGCTGTGCAGATGCTGCATAATCAGGCCCCTTTACGGTGAATAGCGAAGCGGTTGGCGTAACCGTCCGGATCGGTACCGTTCCAGATGGTACCGTCCATCAGGGTGCTGCTGCGATACGGTGATGACGGGGTGGATATGCCTCCCACCGCCGTGGCGGCATCCTGCCAGACCGAGGTCTGGTTAATGCGCTGCGCGATGGCGGCATAATCCGGCGCCGATTTGAGCAAGCCCCAGCGGCGGAACTGGGTTAAAAACCACATCCCGTCGGAGAGGTACGGATAGCTGACGGCACCCTCGTTGAAGAAACGGATCGGATGCGCATCCTGCCAGCGCTGGCCAAGCCCGTTGTCGTACTCTCCCAGCATCCGTCCGGTGAGATACTGCTCTTTGGTGTTCAGCCACGCCCGGCGAGAGAGGATTTGGGCGGTCTCACGTTTGTTGTCTGGTGATGCATCGATCCAGCGTGCGGCTTCCAGTACCGCACTCACCAGCGCCCGCGCGGTGTTCGGGTTTTTCTCCACCCAGTCGCGGCGTGTGCCAAGAATTTTTTCCGGATGATCGGCCCAGATCGACTGGGACGTTGCGGCGGTAAACCCGATGCGGTCGTTAATGGCGCGCGCATTCCACGGCTCACCAACGCAAAAGCCGACCATGTTGCCAATCCGCATGTTCATCACCATTTGCGGCGGCGGCACAACCACGGTCCGGACGTCATCGAACGGATTAATGCCCGCGCTGGCCAGCCAGTAGTACAGCCACATCGCATGCGTACCGGTCGGGAAAGTGTGTGCGAAGGTGTAAGTGCCGGGTGCCTGCTGCCCAATCAGCGTTTTCAACCCGTCGAGATCGCGAACGCCCTTCTCGGCCAGATCGCTGGAGAGCGTGATGGCCTGACCGTTCTGGTTCAGGGTCATCAGGTTTGCCATCTGCTGTGGCTTACCGGCAAGCCCCAGCTCCAGCCCGTACAGCAGGCCGTAAAGAATGTGGGCGGCGTCCAGTTCGCCTGCCACCAGCTTATCGCGCACGGCTGCCCAGCTTGCCTCTTTGGTTGGCACGATGGTGATGCCATATTTTTTATCAAACCCCTTCAGCGCCGCGATAACCACCGGCGCGCAGTCGGTTAACGGTATAAACCCGATGCGCACCGTCTCCTGCTCCGGTTTATCCGAGCCGGCCGCCCACGCGGCCTGCATGACGCCCGGTAACAACATGGCGCCGCTCGCCAGCATGCTGGCCTGTAAAAACCGCCGTCTCGACAAATCCGCCATGACCACTCCTGAAAAAAAGACAAAAAAAAGCGCCCACCCGTGCCGAAGCACCGCTGGACGCCTTTATCCCGAAGACAGATGCACCGCCGTTGGCGCACCGTCAAAAATGGTTAATCAGATAATGCAAAGGGAATGCCAGGTTTTACTGCCCTGTTTTCCGGGCGTTTACCGGGAATTCCCCACGACCGCGCACCTCAATCAGGCACTAAATGCCCACTGATTGTGCAGCTACTCCTTAGGGGTTACCTGCCACAAGCTCTTCACGGTGAGCAGCGCGCGGGCGATATCTACCATGCGCTGATTTTTGTCCATCGCCATTTTACGCAGCGCCGTCCATGCCTGTTCCTCACTCATCTTTTGATGGGTCATCAGTACGCTTTTCGCTTTATCGATGGTTTTGCGCTCTTCGAGCGTATCGCGCAGTGACGCGAGCTGACGGGAAAGCTGTTCTATCTCGCGCGCCTGCTGGCGAACCAGGGTTAACAAGGGCTTACCCGGATAAGAGGCCAGCGGATCGTCCTGCTCCTCAGCCGGTAGCGTGTAGTCCTCCTGTCGATGGATACGCTCGTCCACCGCGATCATCAGATCGGCGATAACCATCTCCTCCAGGGTACGCAGATGCTCAAGGCGTGCCGTTTGCAGAGCAAACCAGGCCAGTGCGGTATGGCCATTGTCAGCGGCTGGCTGGCGGGTACAGGCCACGCGCCTCAGTTGCTCCGTCTCACGGTCAGGCTGGCAATTCTGGGAAAAGGTGGTTTGCACATCCGCCGTGCTGTGGGTCATGAAAATCTCGAAGCAGGCCTGCTGTCCGTCAATCCGGTCCACCAGCCGCTGACGGATGCCATCGTCAAAATAGCCCTGCGTGAAGCCAATGGCGCCCAGCGCCCGCTCTTGTCCCGCCAGCTCTTTACCCTGCATCAGGCTATAAAGCGCGACAAAACGGCCTGCGATTTGCGGATCGTCAATGCTGTCATTAAGCTGCGGTACGATACTGAGCAGATGACGCAGGATGCGACAATAGTGATCCATCGCCTGCGGGGCCGTAATGGTTTGCTGAATAACGCCATCACGAAGGGCTGACAGGTTATCCAGACTGAGCAGCGCGGCGGCTATACGTTCGCATACGCCGCTGCCCTGGAACGGGGAGTGATTATCCAGAACGTCATAAAGCGCAGTGAGGTTTTCATTCACCAGCGCCCGGCTCGCTTTGCATTCGGCAGCGTACAGCTTACCCTGTGAGCAGAGCCAGACGTTAGAGGCTCCACGCTCGCACTGCAGCATATGCACCAGAAGGCTGATCGCGTTAACCAGCACGCCAAGCTGTGCCAGCCTGCTCAGTTGCTCCCGGCGCATCGACCTTGCACGCTGGAGCCATTCGGTCGCACCTGGCGAAATGCCAGCCATTAATGTCATGCTTACTCTCCCGGACAGCGAAACCCTGGATAGCTAAGCAATATTCGTGCCTTTAAAAGAACAGGAGTCAACATGCAAAAGATTGTTATCGTCGCCAACGGTGCGGCTTACGGCAGCGAATCCCTTTTTAACAGCCTGCGTCTGGCGATCGCGCTACGTGATAAAGAGAGTGAACTGGAGTTACGGCTCTTTTTAATGTCGGATGCGGTCACCGCCGGGCTGAAGGGACAAAAACCGGCAGAAGGTTACAACATCCAGCAGATGCTGGAGATCCTGACCGCGCAAAACGTTCCGGTCAAACTGTGCAAGACCTGCACCGACGGGCGCGGCATCACCGGATTACCGCTGATTGAAGGTGTGGAAATCGGCACGCTCGTTGAACTGGCCGAGTGGACTCTGCGCGCCGATAAAGTATTAACTTTTTAATAATAAACCCGTAAAAATATTATTTTCTTATGGACGCGGTTTCAGCATCAAGTTTACCTGCAGGGTTGCCGATAGGCATGGAAACAACACAGCAGGTATTTCACTTATGTTCAGATCCATTCGTGCACGCATCATTGCCGCGACGACAGGTTGTCTGGTCGTCGCCCTTCTTCTTAATACTGTCATCAATTTTCAGGTCACACGCCAGGATAACCAGCAGTCACAGCGCGACATCCTGACCAGCACCAGCGCCAGCCATAACATGGCGATTGCCGACTGGGTGAAGAGCAAAATGACGGTTATCGCCTCCGCACAAACCGTTGCGCTCAGTGACGATCCGGTTCCGGTCTTTAAACAGCTTGCCCAGGCGGGTGGGTTCACTAACGTATACGTTGGCTATGCCAGCAAAACGGCGAAATTCTCTGAACCAGCGGGTGTACCGGCGGATTATGACCCCACGATCCGTCCCTGGTATCAGCAGGTCGTAAACCAGGATAGCCCGGTCGTGACCGCGCCATATGTTGACGCCGGTAGTGGAAAACTGGTGGTGACGTTTGCCGTGCCGGTGAAAGAAAACGGTACCCTGAAAGCCGTGGTGGCTGGCGATGTGGCGATGGACAGCGTGGTTGCTAACGTGCGCGGGATCCACCCAACCCCGGCAAGCAGCGGACTGCTGCTGAATAGCGATGGCACCGTCATTGCCGCCAGCGACCCTGCCCTGACGCTTAAACCGTTCGCCGAAACCCTCAAAGGCATCGACTTTGCGGCGCTGAAAAGCGGAAACCCGGTAAACGGGACCTTCAATGGCGCCGAAAAAACCTTCGTGGCAACCGCCGTGCCGGGCACGAACTGGATGCTGGTTGTTGCCCTGGACACAGGCGATGCCACCTCCGGAATGCGCTCGCTGCTGAAAGCCTCGGCCATCTCGCTGGTGATCCTGGCCTTACTCAGCGGCGCCATTGTTCACTTCCTGATTGCGCGTCTGCTGAAGCGCCTGTCTGACATTCGCGATGCGATGCATAACATTGCGAACGGCACTAACGATCTGTCGCAACGCCTGCCGGAGAGCGGCGATGACGAAGTGGCGCAAATAGCGCAGGCGTTTAACGCCTTCAGCGACAAGCTCTCGGTGGTGATGGTACAACTGCGGGATGCCAGCGCATCGGTGAAAAACGCCGCGCGGGAAATTGCGGCAGGTAACCAGGACCTCTCAGGGCGTACCGAGCAGGCCGCCTCCAGCCTTCGCGAAACGGCCAGCGCCGTGGAAGAGATCACCGCGTCGGTAACCCAGTCGAACGAGTCTGCGGCTGAAGCCAATGACCAGGCGAGTAAGGCCTCTGCGGCGGCAGCTCGCGGCGGCGAGGTGGTATCGCAGGCCATCAGCACCATGCAGTCCATTGAAGTGGCTTCCGCGAAGATTGGCGACATCACCAGCGTGATTGACGGGATTGCCTTCCAGACCAATATCCTGGCGCTGAATGCCTCGGTGGAAGCCGCACGCGCCGGAGAGCAAGGCCGTGGGTTTGCCGTGGTGGCCGGCGAAGTGCGTAATCTGGCCAGCCGCAGCGCGCAGGCGGCGAAAGAGATTAAAACGCTTATCGATTCCACCACCAACAGCGTGGCTACCGGCTCCCGCTACGTTCATCTGGCCGGGGAAAGCATGAACGAAATCCGCTCCAGCATCGGTAGCGTGTCGGGCATCATGCGTGAAATCTCCATCGCCACCAGCGAGCAGATGAAAGGCATCCAGGAGATTAACCATGCGGTGACCCATCTGGACAGAATGGTTCAGCAGAACGCCGAACTGGTGGTGCAATCTGCGGCTGCAGCCGGCGCGCTGCAGAGCCAGGCGGGCGACCTTGCTGAAACTGCCGGACATTTCCGCATTTAATTTTAGGGTGGCGCGCGTTCACCGGGCAAAACGCGCGCCAGAGTAAATTTTCAGAAATTTTGTCATTTTTGTTTAATCGTTACGCCATTTTTTGATCAAAGTCAGCATCCTCACCCTCCCCCTTTGGTGTTATGCCATGAGTGAATTGTGAACAATATCACGCTCGGATATGGCAGCAGGGAGAGCGTTGTTTAAGACTACGGGGTAAAAAATGGCACTGGTAAAAACAAGTTTGAAATTGTTTGGCGGGGATACGGTCGTGGTGCGGTGTTCTGAGCGCTGCCGCATTCATTTGATGAGTTCGAAAGCACAACAACACTCGCAGGCGGATATCCTGACCGTGCAGGATGACAAGGCATGGCTTACCGTGCCGTACACCGGCACGTGGGATGTCCTGATTGACAGCCATAGCCAGTCACTGGAGCATTCCGTAAGCTACGTTGCTGCATAAGTCACAAACGCCCGGTCTGCTCACGCAGCCGGGCGCATTCTCAGGCAAAACCGGGACGCAGCGTATTATTCAGCGGGTTCCCTTCCAGCAGCGCTTTCACTTTCACCACCAGCTCATTCAGACAATCGTCCTTCATGCCGAGGCGGGTCAGCTCCTGGTCGAGCGAAAAGAGATACTGCGCGTTGGTGCCCAGCGGCCCACTGGCGGCAGCGATCAACGGGGCAATAACCTGCGTGCGGGTATCCGCTTCATACAGCGGATGGCGCGGATCCATAATAAACACCAGCGCGTTAACGGTACGTCCGTCATCGAGTTCCAGCTTGCACCAGCTCGGCATATAGCAGCCGGTGATCATCTCGCGCTTCCACAGCAGCGTCAGTTCGTCTTCCAGCGTTGCATCCGGCAGGCGGTAGGCCACCCCCGTGGTGCGTCCGCCCTCTTTTAGTGCAAGCATGCGTCCCGGCTGACACGCGCTACCTCGACCGGCTGTCAGGCGCAAACAAAATGCGCGATGCCAGCCAGGAAGTGTGCCTGTTGCCGATTCGACAAATTCGAGAGCCGGGTTCCACATCAGCGAACCGTAGCCAAAAATCCATACCGGGCCATCATCCGGGCGGCACGCCAGCGTGGCAGCGAGCGACGCCGCACGTTGTTCAGCTGACCAGAGAAGCGATTCCTCAATAGCACCAAATGCCGTCTTACAATCTGCCTTCATTAAGAAATCACGCGTTAACACTTTCCACCTCCGCCACTGCATGCTTCCTTGCGACATCTGTAATCCGCCTTCCCGGCATTGTGTGCTGGTCATTTTGCCAGCAGTTGAGTAACGATAAGCAATTCACGGGCCAGTTGCAATACAACGGAAGTTCAACCGCCTGAAAAGTCAAAACGAAGGCAGCGAATGATTTCACGGCTATTTCTTTTTATGCCATTTATCGTCGTCTCCTTTCTCATATTCATGTTTTACTGCGGCCCAGGCGACTTTGTGCGCGGTCTCTTCACGGCTGGCATCATCACGTCGATCTTCTTTATCTTTGTACTGATCCCAGGCGCTGTTAAAGGCCTCTTTGTAGATATCCTGCGCGTGCGCGGGCAATACGTGTTGCACGCTGTCTGGTAATTCGCGTTTCGTTTTATATGGCATCGCTAACCCCTCTTTTGGTTAAAGAGATAAGTGTGGACGACGATACGGCATGGTGCCAGTCAATTGAGAATTATGCGTAAATGATAATTTTAATATTATGTTATTAAAGGATTAATTACAGAACACGTTCCATTATCGACACCCCAAAGCCAAAACATTACAAACAGTAAAATTGAGTAAAAAATCAAGGGTATTTAACAGAGATCTGTTAATTTAATGACCGAAAATTCTATCTATAATTACAAGCACCTGCATTGATGGAGAAGCACATGACAGCAGCACACGAGGCGGTGAAGACCCGCCACAAGGAGACATCACTCATTTTCCCGGTCCTGGCACTGGCTGTGCTGCTCTTCTGGGGAAGCAGTCAGTCACTGCCAGTGGTAGTTGGTATCAATATTCTTGCTCTGGTGGGTATCTTAACCAGCGCCTTTAGCGTCGTTCGCCATGCGGACGTATTAGCCCACCGCCTGGGTGAGCCTTACGGCTCGTTAATTCTCAGCCTTTCGGTGGTTATCCTCGAAGTCAGCCTGATTTCCGCGCTGATGGCGACCGGTGACGCCGCACCGACCCTGATGCGTGACACCCTCTACTCCATCATTATGATTGTGACAGGTGGTCTGGTGGGCTTTTCACTGTTACTGGGCGGCCGCAAATTTGCGACCCAGTACATGAATCTGTTCGGCATAAAACAGTATCTGATTGCCCTTTTCCCGCTGGCGATTATTGTGCTGGTCTTTCCGATGGCATTGCCGGGGGCCAACTTCTCAACCGGTCAGGCGCTGCTGGTTGCGCTGATTTCCGCAGCCATGTACGGCGTGTTCCTGCTGATTCAGACCAAAACGCACCAGAGCCTGTTCGTCTATGAACATGAAGATGACGGCGACGACCCGCATCACGGTAAGCCGTCGGCTCATAGCAGCGCGTGGCATACGGTTTGGTTGATCGTACATCTGATTGCGGTTATCGCCGTGACCAAAATGAACGCCAACCCGCTGGAGACGCTATTAACCGAGCTGAATGCCCCGGTCGCGTTTACCGGTTTCCTGGTGGCGCTGCTTATCCTGTCGCCTGAGGGGCTGGGGGCGCTGAGAGCGGTGCTGAACAATCAGGTGCAACGCGCAATGAATCTGTTCTTTGGCTCGGTCCTGGCGACAATCTCACTCACCGTGCCGGTGGTGACGCTGATTGCCTTTATGACCGGTAACGAGCTGCAGTTCGCGCTGGGTGCGCCAGAGATGATTGTGATGGTGGCTTCACTGCTGCTGTGCCAGATATCCTTCTCGACCGGGCGCACCAACGTGCTGAACGGCGCGGCGCACATGGCGCTGTTTGTGGCCTATCTGATGACGATATTTGCCTAAGCGTTGTTCGGTGAGGCTCTGAGGCCACACCCGACACCTCTTCCATCGGGAGAGGAATAACCAAAAAAAACCCGCCGAAGCGGGTTTTTTTATTAGTGGCTGGTATCCAGCTCGTCGAAACTCTTCACCAGATCGTCAATCGCTTTGATCTGTTTCAGGAACGGCTCCAGTTTAGCCAGCGGCAATGCGGACGGGCCGTCGCACTTCGCGTTGTCCGGGTCCGGGTGCGCTTCAATGAACAGACCGGCCAGGCCAGTCGCCATACCGGCGCGCGCCAGCTCGGTGACCTGCGCACGGCGGCCGCCAGAAGCTGCACCAAACGGGTCGCGGCACTGCAGCGCATGGGTCACATCGAAGATGACCGGAGACTGGTTGGACACGTTCTTCATCACGCTGAAGCCGAGCATATCAACGACCAGGTTGTCATAACCGAAGTTTGCGCCACGGTCACACAGGATCACTTTATCGTTGCCGCCTTCGATAAATTTATCGACGATGTTACCCATCTGGCCAGGGCTCACGAACTGAGGTTTCTTCACGTTGATGACCGCGCCAGTTTTCGCCATCGCTTCCACCAGGTCCGTCTGACGCGCCAGGAACGCCGGCAGCTGGATAACGTCGACAACGTCCGCAACAGGCTGCGCCTGAGAAGCTTCGTGCACGTCGGTGATCACTTTCACGCCAAAGGTCTGTTTCAGTTCCTGGAAAATTTTCATCCCCTCTTCCAGGCCCGGGCCACGGTAAGAGTGAATGGAGGAACGGTTGGCTTTGTCAAAAGAGGCCTTAAACACGTACGGGATACCCAGTTTCTGGGTCACGGTCACGTAGTGCTCGCAGATACGCATCGCGAGATCACGGGATTCCAGCACGTTCATACCGCCAAACAGCACGAACGGCAGGTCGTTTGCCACGTTGATATCACCAATGCTAACCACTTTTTGTTTCATAGGATCGCCTTATTCAGGTGTGAATCGGAATTAAGATTAATGCAGTGTAATTTGTTTGTGCGAGATCGCGTTGATCTGCGCACGAATCATTTCGCTGATCGGGTCTTCCGGGCATTGCTCAACGAAATAATTCAGATCGTTCAGCGCCACATGCTCGCAATCAAGCTGGGCATAAATCAGCCCGCGATCGCGGATTTCGTACGGATCTTCCGGATTAAACTGCAGCAGCACTTCACTGGCACGTAATGCCAGCTCCATCTGACGCTCTTCCATCAGCGCAGATTTCAGCGTATCCAGCAGTTTACGGATCACCTCAGCGTTATCCGCCTCGTCGAGATCTTCATTAAAGAGCTCGGCAACCGGGCTAATATTGCCTTTTAACCAGACGTCCAGCGTATGCTCATCCAGCGTATCGCCGTTAAACGGATTGATGAGCCACATCTCACCGTCCAGCCACTCCGCTCGCAGGATCATCTGCGTCGGGAAAATGACCGGCACCAGTGGAATATCCAGACGATGCGCGACCCACAGCAAAATGGAACCCAGCGCAACCGCGCTGCCCTGACGATTTTTTAAGACCTGATCCAGCCATAGTGCGTCAGACAGACGATACACGCCACGCGTGTCGCAGAAACCCCATTCGCCGTAGAAAAGCTCAAGCAGCTTCTCTAATTGCCAGTCCTGCGGGCGCGCCTGATTGATCTCTTCACGCGCCAGGCTGACCAGATTCTCCAGCTCTTCGTAGACGTATTGCGACGTAAAATCGTCGCGGATCATCTCCGAAATCAGGATCATGCCATCGCAAAGCGGCACTTTATTAAATTCGAAATCGGCTAAGGACCTCATGACTTACCCCAGTAACGGTATTCTTGTGGTGGCGAGTTTAATGATGATGTACAGCACCACCAGCCCCAGCAGAAAGGCGATAAAACCGGTCTGCTGGCTGCGCGGACGACGACGCCCAAGCGCGATAAAACCCAAAACGATGTAGATGATAACGCCAAACAGCTTTTCAGTCAGCCATGCGCCTTTATCAGTAAATGGCAGATAGCCGGTCTTCCACATTAATCCGGCCCCTGAGAGAAACAGCACCGTGTCAATACAGTGCGGCGCAATACGCACCCAGCGGGCGTCAATCAGCGGATTATTGCTGTAACGCCACCAATAACGGACGATGAAAAAGCTGATGGTCAGGGCAACGGCTATCAGGTGGGCCGTGATCAGCACGGTAAAGAGACTCATGCCCATTGTCCCAGCGTCAGACGGTCGTTGCCGCCATAGTCGCGACAGGTTTCCACCGCACGATAACCTGCTGCGATGAACACGTCACGCACCGCGTCCCCTTGCGTCCAGCCGTGCTCGACCAGCAGCCAGCCGCCGGGGAGCAAATGCTGTCGTGACGTTGTCACAATATGCACAATATCCGCCAGCCCTTCGTTGGCAGCGACCAGCGCCGTCAGCGGTTCGAAACGCACGTCCCCCTGCGTCAGGTGCGGGTCATGCTCGTCGATATAGGGAGGGTTGCTGACAATCATCCCGAACGTGCGGTTATCCAGCGCGCTAAACCAGCTGCTTTGCAGAACGGTGACGTTCGGGAAGCCCAGACGCGCCACGTTACGCTGCGCCAGCGCTACCGCATCGGGCATCACGTCAACCGCCGTCACCTCGCAGTCCGGACGCTCGCTGGCCAGCGCCAGGGCAATTGCGCCAGTGCCGGTTCCAAGATCGAGAATTCGGCAGGCTTGTGCGGGTAAACGCGACAGCGCCTGCTCCACCAGACACTCGGTGTCCGGACGTGGGATCAGGGTCGCTGGGGAGACGTACAACGGCAGTGACCAGAACTCACGCTCCCCGACCAGATGCGCCACCGGCTCACCGGTTTTGCGGCGGGCAAGCAGCGTAGCGAGCTGCGCTTCCTGCTCAGCGCTCAGCTGAGTCTCGCCGAAAGCCAGCAGGTAAGTGCGGGCTTTCCCCGTCACAAACTCAAGCAAAATTTCGGCGTCACGTTTAGGGCTTTCGCTCGCGGAAAGCTCACTGGCGGCCTGCCGTAACCAGTGCTGAAACTCCATTATTCCTGCTCGGACAGTGCTGCCAGCTGGTCAGCCTGGTATTCCTGCACGATAGGCTCAATCAGCATATCCAGCTTTCCTTCCATCACTTCGTCCAGACGGTACAGGGTCAGGTTGATGCGGTGGTCGGTAACACGGCCCTGCGGGAAGTTATAGGTACGGTTACGGTCGCTGCGATCGCCGCTGCCCAGCAGGTTACGACGCGTGGAGGCTTCCGCCTGCTGACGTTTTGCCATTTCAGCCGCGTGGATACGCGCGCCCAGCACGGATAAGGCTTTGGCTTTGTTCTTGTGCTGTGAACGTTCGTCCTGGCACTCCACCACGATGCCGGTTGGCAGGTGGGTAATACGGATAGCGGAATCGGTGGTGTTAACGTGCTGACCCCCTGCCCCGGAGGAGCGGAAGGTATCGATACGCAGGTCCGCCGGGTTGATGTCCGGCAATTCTGCTTCAGGCAACTCTGGCATCACCGCAACCGTACAGGCAGAAGTGTGAATTCGCCCCTGAGATTCGGTGGCAGGTACGCGCTGCACGCGATGACCGCCGGATTCAAACTTCAGACGACCGTACACGCCGTCACCGCTGATTTTAGCGATAACCTCTTTGTAGCCGCCATGTTCACCGTCGTTGGCGCTCATGATCTCAACGCGCCAGCGACGCGCTTCGGCGTAGCGGCTGTACATACGGAACAGATCGCCGGCAAACAGTGCCGCTTCGTCACCGCCGGTCCCGGCGCGGACTTCGACAAAGGCGTTACGCTCATCGTCCGGATCTTTTGGCAGCAGAAGCACCTGCAACTGTTGCTCCATCTCTTCAGAACGCGCTTTTGCGTCCAGCAACTCTTCCTGCGCCATCTCGCGCATTTCAGGGTCGTCGAGCATCATCTGCGCAGTTTCAATATCTTCCTGGACCTGTCGCCAGTCGGTAAAGCATTTTGATACATCACTCAACTGCGCGTATTCACGCGAGAGCGCGCGAAAACGTTCCTGGTCAGCAATGGTCCCGGCATCGCCGAGCAGCGCCTGTACTTCTTCATGGCGCTCGTGCAGAGCTTCCAGTTTAGCGACGATAGAAGGCTTCATAGGCGTAAATGCACCTTGTAATAGAAAATGGGTATAGGGCGCTATTCCAGCCCGAGGCTGTTGCGCAGAATAGTCAGGCGTTCATCATCCCCGTCACGGGCAGCCTGCTGAAGAGATTTGGTTGGTGCATGGATCAGGCGGTTGGTCAGTTTCCAGGCCAGATCCTGCATAATGGCTTCTGCGTCGCCGCCCTGCTGAAGGGCGGCCAGCGCTTTGGCGGTCAGGTCATCACGCACCTGCTCCGCCTGACCGCGGTACTCACGGATAGTCTCGCTGACGCTTTGCGCGCGCAGCCAGGCCATAAACTCACTCGTTTCCTGCTCTACAATGGTTTCCGCCTGAACCGCCGCCGCTTTACGCTGGGCAAGGTTATGCGAAATGATGCTTTGCAGGTCGTCCACGCTGTAAAGATAGGCGTTCGCCAGTTTACCGACTTCCGGTTCGACATCGCGCGGGACGGCAATATCCACCAGCAGCATCGGTTGATTACGGCGGGATTTCAGCGCTCGCTCGACCATCCCTTTACCGATAATCGGCAGCGGGCTGGCGGTAGAGCTGATGATAATATCTGCCTCTTTCAGGCGCTCATCGATGTCGCTCAGCGCAACCACCTCGGCACCCACCTCGTCCGCCAGCACCTGTGCACGTTCGCGGGTACGGTTAGCGATAATCATCTTTTTAACTTTGTGTTCGCGCAGATGGCGCGCCACAAGTTCGATGGTTTCGCCCGCCCCGACCAGCATCACAGTGACGGTCGACAGGGATTCAAAGATTTGACGGGCCAGGGTACAGGCCGCGAAAGCAACAGAAACCGCACTGGCACCAATGTCGGTTTCGGTTCGCACACGCTTCGCCACGGAGAATGACTTCTGGAACATACGCTCCAGTTCACTGGCTTTCAGATGCCCTTTTTGCGAATCGGCAAACGCCTTTTTCACCTGACCGAGAATTTGCGGCTCGCCGAGCACCAGCGAGTCCAGGCCGCTGGCCACACGCATCAGATGGCTGACTGCATCGTTATCCTGATGCCAGTAGAGGCTATTACGCAGCTCTTCTTCGTTGAGGTTGTGGTAATCACATAACCAGCGGATCAGCACTTCATGCAGGTTGTCCTGCTCTTCAACGCTTAGGTAGAGTTCAGTACGGTTGCACGTCGAGAGCACCACGCCACCCTGCACCATCGGCTGTGCAAGCAGGCTGTCCAGCGCCAGGTCAAGCGTATCCGGCGAAAACGTGACGCGTTCTCGCAGCGAAACCGGGGCTGTTTTGTGGTTAATACCGAGTGCTAATAGGGTCATGTTGAGCGGGAGTAGTACCAGCGTTAATAAGGTTAGCAGAACGCATCATACAGGATGCGCGAGATCAATAAAAGAGACTGCCCCCTTTCGGAGTAATAGCTTATACAATGCTTTGAGATAATTTGAACGTAGACGGTGGCACCCTTCGACGCTAGCATTAACAGTTATAACTGCAACGTATCTCAAGGATTTGTCCTCATTATGACCCGACTGATTCGCCTGCTGCCCCTGGCGGCACTGGTTCTGACCGCATGTACCGTCACCCAACCTAAAGGCCCAGGCAAAAGCCCTGATTCACCGCAGTGGCGTCAGCACCAGCAGGACGTCCGCAATTTGAGCCAGTACCAGACCCGTGGTGCCTTCGCTTATCTCTCTGATGAACAAAAAGTGTATGCGCGTTTCTTCTGGCAGCAAACCGGGCAGGACAACTATCGCCTGCTGCTGTTAAACCCACTGGGCAGCACCGAACTGGAGCTTATCGCCAAACCGGGTGAAGCGCAGATCACCGACAACAAAGGCCAGCACTATACCGCCACCGACGCCGAAGAGATGATCGGCAAGCTGACCGGAATGCCTATTCCGCTGAACAGCCTGCGCCAGTGGATCCTGGGCCTGCCGGGTGACGCGACCGACTACCAGCTTGACGACCAGTACCGTCTGAGCCAGGTGAACTACACCCAGAACGGCAAAACCTGGAAAGTGGTGTACAGCGCCTATGACAGCAACACCAGGCCTTCCCTGCCATCCAACATGGAACTGACCCAGGGTAGCCAGCGCATCAAGCTGAAAATGGACAACTGGATCGTTAAATGATGACCCACTGGCCTTCTCCGGCAAAACTGAACCTGTTTTTATACATCACCGGACAGCGTGCTGACGGATATCATACCCTGCAGACGCTGTTTCAGTTCCTTGATTACGGCGACACGATCGCGATTGGCCCGCGTCAGGACGGCGAGGTTTGCCTGCTGACGCCGGTTGATGGCGTGGCGCATGAAGATAACCTGATCGTGCGCGCTGCACGTCTGCTGATGAAAACGGCGTCGGACACCGGTCGTCTGCCGGCAGGAAGCGGCGCGGATATCCGTATTGAGAAGCGTCTGCCGATGGGCGGTGGACTGGGCGGTGGCTCATCAAATGCCGCCACCGTGTTGGTTGCCCTGAATCACCTCTGGGGCTGCGGATTATCTCAGGATGAGCTGGCAGCGTTAGGCTTAACGCTGGGGGCGGACGTCCCGGTCTTCGTGCGCGGTCATGCGGCGTTTGCTGAAGGGGTGGGCGAAATACTTTCCCCGGTCGAGCCGCCGGAAAAATGGTACCTGGTGGCCCACCCGGGCGTCAGCATTCCGACCCCGGTCATCTTCAACGATCCTGACCTGCCACGGAATACCCCGGTGCGGTCAATAGAAACGTTATTAAATTGTGAATTCAGCAACGATTGCGAGGTTATCGCAAGAAAACGTTTTCGCGAGGTTGATGCGGTGCTTTCCTGGCTGTTAGAATACGCGCCGTCGCGCCTGACTGGCACAGGGGCCTGTGTCTTTGCTGAATTTGACACCGAATCCGCCGCTCGTCAGGTGCTTGAGCAAGCGCCGGTTTGGCTGCATGGTTTTGTAGCACGTGGGATGAACACCTCCCCCCTACAGCAAGCCATTCTGGCGCAGACTGAGTTTCGGTGACAACGTCACCCTGTTCCAGACGTTGCATCGCGCTCTTTAATACACCGCCTGGATAGCATTTCGCCTGGCCCGCACAGTTTGCGGCGAACGCTATCCACCACTGGACGCATGCCTGAGGTTCTTCTCGTGCCTGATATGAAGCTTTTTGCTGGTAACGCCACCCCGGAACTAGCACAACGTATTGCCAACCGCCTGTACACTTCCCTCGGCGACGCCGCTGTAGGTCGCTTTAGCGACGGCGAAGTCAGCGTACAAATCAATGAAAATGTACGCGGTGGTGATATTTTCATCATCCAGTCCACCTGTGCTCCAACAAATGACAACCTGATGGAACTGGTTGTTATGGTCGACGCCCTGCGTCGCGCTTCAGCAGGCCGTATCACTGCTGTTATTCCTTACTTCGGCTATGCCCGTCAGGACCGTCGAGTCCGTTCCGCGCGTGTGCCAATCACTGCCAAAGTTGTCGCTGATTTCCTCTCCAGCGTTGGCGTTGACCGTGTTCTGACCGTTGACCTGCATGCAGAACAGATCCAGGGCTTCTTCGACGTTCCGGTTGATAACGTATTCGGTAGCCCAATCCTGCTGGAAGACATGCTGCAGCTGAATCTGGATAACCCAATCGTGGTTTCTCCGGACATCGGCGGCGTGGTACGTGCTCGTGCTATCGCTAAGCTGCTGAACGATACCGACATGGCAATCATCGACAAACGCCGTCCACGCGCTAACGTTTCTCAGGTGATGCACATCATCGGTGACGTTGCTGGCCGTGACTGCGTGCTGGTTGACGACATGATCGATACCGGCGGTACGCTGTGTAAAGCAGCAGAAGCGCTGAAAGAGCGTGGTGCCAAGCGCGTATTCGCCTACGCGACTCACCCGATCTTCTCCGGTAATGCAGTAAACAACCTCCGCAACTCCGTTATCGACGAAGTAGTGGTGTGCGATACCATCCCACTGAGTGACGAGATCAAAGCGCTGCCAAACGTGCGCACCTTGACCCTGTCCGGGATGCTGGCCGAAGCGATTCGTCGTATCAGCAACGAAGAATCTATCTCAGCAATGTTCGAACACTAATCGAACACGGCCGAAAAACCCGCTGCGGCGGGTTTTTTTGTCTCTGATATTTATTTGTATGATCAATGCCTCCTTCACCTGCCATTCATATGACAGATGATGCGCACACGGATGAGAGATAATTGTGAAACACGTAACCTCCTCACATGTTCTTCCCTTTCGCGCCCTCATCGACGCTTGCTGGAAAGAGAAATACACCGCTTCACGTTTTATGCGTGACCTTATTGCCGGTATCACCGTCGGGATTATCGCCATTCCGCTCGCCATGGCACTGGCAATTGGCAGCGGCGTAGCACCGCAGTATGGGCTTTACACGGCGGCCGTCGCCGGGATTGTGATTGCGCTAACGGGCGGGTCTCGCTTCAGCGTTTCCGGCCCGACAGCCGCATTTGTGGTGATCCTCTATCCCGTTTCTCAGCAGTTTGGCCTGGCAGGCCTGCTGGTCGCCACCCTGATGTCCGGCGTCTTTTTGATCCTGTTTGGTCTGGCCCGTTTTGGCCGGCTGATTGAATACATCCCCCTTTCCGTGACGCTGGGGTTCACCTCCGGGATTGGCATTACCATCGGGACAATGCAGATCAAGGACTTCCTCGGCCTGCAGATAGCCCACGTCCCTGAACATTACCTGCAAAAAGTCGGGGCGCTGTTTATGGCGCTCCCCACCGCCAACCCCGGCGATGCCGCCATCGGGATTGTTACCCTGGGCACGCTGATTATCTGGCCTCGTTTAGGCATTCGTCTGCCTGGCCACCTGCCCGCCCTGCTGCTGGGCTGTGCGATGATGGCCATCGTTAATCTCTTTGGTGGGCACGTCGCGACCATTGGATCTCAGTTCCACTATGTTCTGGCTGACGGTTCACAGGGAAGCGGTATTCCTCAACTGTTACCACAACTGGTACTGCCATGGGATATGCCGGGTTCCAGCTTCACCTTAAGCTGGGACTCCCTGCGCGCCCTTCTACCCGCGGCCTTCTCAATGGCGATGCTGGGGGCCATTGAATCCCTGCTCTGTGCCGTCGTGCTGGACGGCATGACCGGCACCAAGCATAAAGCCAACAGCGAACTGGTTGGGCAGGGTCTGGGCAACCTCATCGCCCCGTTCTTTGGCGGTATTACGGCAACAGCGGCCATCGCCCGCTCTGCGGCAAACGTACGTGCCGGGGCGACGTCGCCGGTATCGGCAGTTATCCACTCCGTGCTGGTGATCCTCGCCCTGCTGGTCCTCGCTCCGCTGCTCTCCTGGCTGCCGCTTTCAGCCATGGCTGCCCTGCTGCTGATGGTGGCGTGGAACATGAGCGAAGCACATAAGGTGGTCAATCTGCTGCGTCGCGCACCGAAAGACGACATCATCGTGATGCTGATTTGTATGTCGCTGACCGTGCTGTTCGATATGGTTATCGCCATCAGCGTCGGGATCGTGCTGGCCTCCCTGCTGTTTATGCGCCGTATAGCGCAGATGACGCGCCTTTCCCCGGTTAACGTAGAGGTACCTGACGATGTGCTGGTGCTGCGTGTGATTGGCCCGTTGTTCTTTGCCGCCGCGGAAGGTCTGTTCAGCGAACTGGAAACCCGTATCGTGGGCAAACGCATTGTGGTGCTGAAATGGGATGCCGTGCCGGTGCTGGATGCGGGTGGTCTGGATGCCTTCCAGCGCTTCGTTTCGCGTCTGCCGGAAGGCTGCGAACTGCGGGTGAGTAATCTCGAATTCCAGCCGCTGCGCACCATGGCGCGCGCGGGCGTGCAGCCTATCCCTGGCCGCCTGGCCTTTTATCCCAACCGTGAAGCCGCGTTAGCGGATCTGTGAATGCCCTGATGCAGAGAAACGTCTCTGCATCATCACGGCTATCGCCTGCTGGAGCCATGCAAGCACGGCAGGCGTCATCCATGTCCCTTTCATCAGATGCGCCTCCTGCTGCATGGCAACGCGAAACTTTTGCTGGGTTTCAGGATTCGTTCCCGCGTATGACTGGAACAATACCCGCCAGTGTTCAGCGAGCATTTGCGCCTCATCGGAAGACGGGTCAAGGTT
Organism: Enterobacter sp. R-25; assembly: GCF_049913205.1. Taxonomy (NCBI): domain Bacteria; kingdom Pseudomonadati; phylum Pseudomonadota; class Gammaproteobacteria; order Enterobacterales; family Enterobacteriaceae; genus Enterobacter; species Enterobacter sp. R-25. The sequence continues at coordinate 2,686,214 of NZ_CP183982.1, forward strand.
TTCCCGCTGCGCCTGATGCAATTTCGCTACCAGTGGCGGCCACTCCATCATGCGATCAAAATAGTGCGCGCGGGTAAAGGTCATCTCTTCTGCAGAGAGATACTTTTCCCAGATGGCAAGCTTCGATTCGGCAAACGCCCGCGTAATATAGTCAGTCATTTCCGCCGTAATACCCGTCTGCTCACGCATCTGCGGCTCGACGCTGTGCATCTCGTTCAGCCGGGTGAGAAATTCCGGCTTACCTGCCGTATCCTGCTCCAGGCGTGACATCCAGCGCGCCGCCAGATCCCTGGCACGGGGATCCGAAACGTCGATATTATGCTTCAGCAGGCTATTTGCCTCAGCAACCAGACCTGACCAGATATCCGCAAGTGCCTCCTTCTGTACGGCAAACGGCAACTGCTGTAACTCCTCTTTGCTAAACCAGCGTTCGTACATATTCATTAACTCCAGAGTCTGTAGCCAGGATTCCAGATTGGGTGCCGCATCGTCGGTAAGCCCGGTACGCAATTCCACCAGCCTCTCGCGCAGCGTCAGCATGCTACGCAGTTGCTTATCCAGCAAACTGATTTGCGCATCGAGTAATTCGGTTAACGACAGCGACTCCTGTTTCAGAAAATCCCTGATTTCAGCAAGTTCCAGCCCGGCTTTTGCCAGCACCTGAATCATATGCAGACGTTGTACATCCGCCAGATTATACAGCCGGTAACCTGCCGCACTTCTGGCAGAAGGCAGTAACAACCCTGTTTGCTCATAGTGATGCAATGTTCGCACGGTGATCCCGGCACGTTTCGCGAGTTCACCCACCTGAATCAACATAACTGCTCCTTTTACTTTGCCAGTGGCACCACTCTGAAGCCTTACGTTACGTGAGGGTCAACCTTTCATGCAAAAAAAAACGACTCCATGAGGAGCCGTTTCGGTGTTCTTTCGCCGTAGCACGTTAGCTGTGTTTGTGCTGGTCCCTGCGACAGCGCTTATCGTAATGGCGCACCCACCAGTATTTGTCGCAGACTTCTTCATGTCCACTCACGCGTGCACCGGCAAGCCATAGCACTGCACCAAGGAAAATACTCAATACCGCGCCATGCGCGAAGTATTGCGGAAGGTCAAGCTGCGGCAATTGGTTTAAAATTGAATAACCCACGCCAGCGACCATCACAAACAGTCCCAACCCCATCAGCACATTACCGAGTATCGAAGCGTTTTTGCGTTTCATATGTCACCTCCGGAACTTTGGGTTGTAAGGGGAAAAGCCCCTGATCCTTGTGTGTAAAGTATAGACAACGGCTCTTTTATGAGTTGCGTGAATGATCACATTTACAGATAACTCCCAGACAAAAGTTTACAAATAAGACATTGAACAGCTTGAAATTCTAATTGTTCAGATAAGTAATTATTCATATCTCGCGGTTCGGGCAGCAGAATTTTGTCAAGCGGCGCGTCAGACAGTAAACTACGCGCCAGATCTGGAACCCATTAGGAATTGAATCGTGACGATTAAACTGATTGTCGGCCTCGCGAACCCAGGCGCAGAGTACGCGGCGACCCGCCACAATGCCGGTGCCTGGTACGTTGATCTGCTGGCCGAACGGTTACGTGCTCCCCTGCGTGAAGAACCAAAATTCTACGGGTATACCTCACGTATCAATCTTGCTGGCGCAGATGTCCGTCTGCTGGTGCCCACCACCTTTATGAACCTGAGCGGCAAAGCTGTTGCAGCCATGGCGACGTTTTATCGCATTAACCCGGATGAAATTCTGGTGGCCCACGATGAGCTGGACCTGCCCCCCGGTGTGGCAAAATTCAAACTGGGCGGTGGTCATGGCGGTCACAATGGTCTGAAAGACATTATCAGCAAGCTGGGCAATAACCCCAATTTCCATCGTTTGCGCGTGGGAATCGGCCATCCGGGCGATAAAAACAAAGTTGTCGGTTTCGTACTGGGTAAGCCACCGGTTTCTGAGCAGAAACTGATTGACGAAGCGGTCGACGAAGCGGTGCGCTGCACTGAAATCTGGCTGCAGGATGGCCTAACCAAAGCGACAAACCGCTTACACGCTTTCAAAGCGCAATAATCCGCCCGATACGGCTTTTTTACCGCGCGTGGTGCGGGTTACGTGTATAATAGGCGTAGTTATTTACTTTTCATCAATCGGTTATCGTTAACGGATTGATTATCAAGATATTAAGGTGATTTAGAAATGGGATTCAAATGCGGTATCGTCGGTCTGCCAAACGTGGGCAAATCCACCCTGTTCAACGCGCTCACCAAAGCAGGTATTGAAGCGGCGAACTTCCCGTTCTGTACCATCGAACCGAACACCGGCGTTGTGCCAATGCCCGATCCGCGTCTGGACCAGCTCGCGGAAATCGTGAAGCCGCAGCGCATTCTGCCGACCACCATGGAGTTCGTGGACATCGCGGGCCTGGTGAAAGGTGCATCCAAAGGCGAAGGCCTCGGTAACCAGTTCCTGACCAACATCCGTGAAACGGAAGCAATTGGTCACGTTGTACGTTGCTTCGAGAACGACAACATCATCCACGTTAACAACAAAGTGGACCCGGCTGACGACATCGAGGTGATCAACACCGAGCTGGCACTGTCTGACCTCGACACCTGTGAACGCGCTATTCACCGCGTGCAGAAGAAAGCCAAAGGTGGCGACAAAGATGCGAAAGCAGAACTGGCTGCGCTGGAAAAATGTCTGCCACAGCTGGAAAACGCGGGCATGCTGCGCGCGCTGAAAAACCTGACAGAAGAAGACAAGGCGGCGATCAAATACCTGAGCTTCCTGACTCTGAAGCCAACTATGTACATCGCCAACGTTAACGAAGACGGTTTCGAGAACAACCCGTACCTGGACAAAGTGCGTGAAATCGCCGCGGCTGAAGGTTCAGTGGTTGTAGCGGTTTGCGCTGCCGTTGAATCCGACATCGCAGAGCTGGACGACGCTGACCGTGACGAATTCATGGCCGAGCTGGGTCTGGAAGAGCCGGGCCTGAACCGCGTGATCCGCGCAGGCTATGAGTTGCTGAACCTGCAGACCTACTTCACCGCTGGCGTGAAAGAAGTGCGCGCGTGGACCATCCCTGTGGGTGCGACTGCGCCTCAGGCGGCCGGTAAGATCCACACCGACTTCGAGAAAGGCTTTATTCGTGCGCAGACTATCGCGTTTGAAGACTTCATCACCTACAAGGGTGAGCAAGGCGCGAAAGAAGCAGGCAAGATGCGTGCGGAAGGGAAAGATTACATCGTTAAAGATGGCGATGTGATGAACTTCCTGTTTAACGTTTGATTTGTTTTGAATGAAAAAAATCCACGCTTTGGCGTGGATTTTTTTATTCCGGGGTTAAAACACATTTTCCAGGAGTTCTGTTTTCATGCTGGGTTCAAAGGGAATGATTTCAACAGTCGCAAGTTTTAACTTCTGAAAAGGATCCTCGCGTAAGCGCTCTTCAAGAGAGGCAAGACTCTCGCACTTAGCGAGAATGACACCGCTGTTTCTTAGGATCCGTCTACCGGACGCCAGAAAAATCCCTCTGCATACCCCTTTTTTAGCCACTCAACATGAGCAGGTATCGCTGCGTCGATTTCATCGAGTGGTTTTATATAGGTCAAAATGACAATGTAAACCGTGCTCATCCTTTGCCTCTTAACTCTGTTTTTTAAACCGCTTGTTGGAACTGCTGATACAGTCCCTGTTTTGCCACCGGTTATAGTTATCATTCTTTTTAGCGCTTTTGATCTTAATATGCAGGGCCCGATTGAGACAACGCGTTACGCTTCATATCCCAGGAATAAAACCAATCATGCCAACCATTTTGTTTTGCTGGATAGCTACAGAAAACGACCACTTCCTTTGACAGATTGAATGTTAAGTAATAGAAAGTCGCACCTTCAGGAGGTGCAGATCAAAATAGTTTTTCGCCCTGAGCATCGAAGATGGTCAAAACGGTTGGTAATGGCTTAGACTCGCTTAACGCAAAGACTAACTGGCGTGTTGAGTCGACCATTGCATGGTCTAAAAATGGCATACTAACCACTCTGTTACTTTCACCACTAGCCCAATGAAGCAGGTTATTTTCTTTAAAATAAATGAGATTTTCAATCCTTCGTAAACCTCAACTTTTAAAGTTTGATCTTTTTCAAATAACCTTCAAAAAGCCCCACAAGATATACCCGGTATCGTGCTGGTTGCACTTCTTTATACGTTAATACACTAGAAAAATCTTTCAAACACTTTGAACATGTATTTTTCGAAACATCTAATTGGCTACCGTCGTAGCTATATTTCTTATGTTCACTAACAAGCTTCACACCTCTCATTTTCTTAACCAAAAAGCTTTTTACCTCTTCAGTAAGCGTGTCAAACTCATATGAGTTTACGATAGAGTAGACTATTACCCCGTCACATTCAGGGCATGATATTTCCTTTCCATACTCTATGAAATCATTGTCAATGCCATCGAGGACTAATAACTTCTTTTTAAGTCGATTAGTTATTTTCATTTCCTCTATAACCTTTAACTCCAATAATAACAAGTAAGATTAAAAGTAAATGAATGATGTTATTAGTCAATAACTTAATTTAGGCAAGCCTTGGTTATTGATTATATTGAATTCCAAACTATATATATACCATGGTTGAATGACTTTGTCTCATACGAGACAGAAATTCGACCCCATTCATAATCCCATCTAATCATTTCTGTTTTCGTAACATCAGGAACCCCTAAATTCAGAGAAAGGCTTAGCCAATCAGACAAGCTTTTCACTGAGTTATTTAGCATGTTAATATTAGTTCTCGCATCCCAGTCCTTTAGGGATTTATAATATTCACTATCTTTATCGACAAGATGAACCATAAAAGGAAAACCAAAACATATTGGACGTATAATAGCTTGAAATTCTTTTTCGAAAAATACTGTTGAGTCAATAAGATAGTGATGAGGCATAATTTTTTTTATAGCTTTGTGCTTTATTGATTTGTGGTAAAAGTCACAATTACAAAATCCTTCTTCACTATCTATCTCTAAACTTAGACCATCCAGGTTTAGCTCACCGGTAATCGGGTTTAAATTTAATTCAAGCATATTGCCTTGCTCCAATTTTGAGTAACCCATAGATAATGGCAATATAATTACCTTCTCATAGCACTTATATGAAAAGCATTTTCCATGCGTGCAAATCACATACTTTATACGCAAGGCGCATGCTGGAATTTTCACCATGGCACCAAAATTCACTTACATCAATTTATTAACGCTGGTATGTAAGAACCATTTCCAATGGAATCTTTGTGACAATAAAACCTTATTGCCAATGGTTCAATAAATTAATCCACATTTCTTTTTCTCCAGCGATGACTTTTATATTTTCTCTATTTTCTTTTACATACTGCATGTACGTTTCATAAATAGCTCTTATTGTCACAGTTTTGTCAGAGCGAGAAGCTTCAATCAAAGTTATTAGCTTTTCTAAATAACGTGCTGACTCTACTCTTGACTTAAAAAACTCCTTGAGATAGTCGAGCACCTCATTGTATGAATCGTAATTCATTATTCCTCCGGAAAAATATCAATTTTGTCGAAAGTAATTCCCCGTTTTTCTGCGTGCATTTGTTCTACGCCCCCCTTTCCCATACTGCGGATAAGCATTTGTAAATTGTTCTAATGGTGCACCAACTTCATCCCCAAACATTCTTGGATGCCTCACTTGAGAAGTACCATTTTCATAAGGTTGCAATGTATCAAATATCCCTCTAATTCTTGCATCACTCCAAGAAACATCCGCTGGTAAAGTCGGATCAACTTTATCAGGACCTTTTATCTGAAACGCATCACGAGTCGCTTTACCCATATAAAATTTTTCGAATCCAAAATACGTTACAGGCGCTTTTTTAGTTTCGAGAAGACCAGGAACCCATTTATCTAAACTGCCATCGTCATTCAAATATCGGACATAACGATAAGCAGTTGAAGGCATTGTAGCGCCTGGACCAGCAGGCCCAACATAGAAATCAGGTTTTGTTTTACCGCTACACTCACGACTCCCCCCCACAGATCCACCCATCCCAGCGCATTCGGCGCATACTGGTAAAGGTTTATCCCCCCCGCCAGCCCTATCGGGTCCTGCTGCGTAAACCGCCCGCAGTCCGGGTCGTAATACCGGAACAGATTCTAGTGCAGCCCTGTCTCACGGTCCAGGTATTGCCCCTGCATCCGCAGGTTCTGAGAATATCCTGATACCTACGTTTCACTTTCCTGCAGCAGACGGAACCCTTCCCAGAAAAACCGGATGCTGACCCGGCTTGCCTGTTGGCTGTCCGCCCATCATCTGGCGTCGCGTTTTATTGATGCGGCGGCCGAGCGGATCGTAGCGGAAGCTGACCTGCGTCTGCGTTTTGTTGCGGTCCCGTGGCTGGCTGATGACTTCCGTCAGACGGTGCTCGCCGTCGTAGCGGTAATGCCAGCGGGTCTGGCTGTTATCCTTCTCCATGGTGCGGGCGTGTATGTTACAACTCCAGCGAATGTCGTTCAGCTGCGTCAGGCGGTTGTGCGTGACCTTCTCAGCAGAGTCTTCCTGCGGGTTACCGGCAGCGTACCGTTCTGAACCAGCAAACGCCCGGCGCTGTCGTACTGCCAGCTGAACGGGTTATCGTCACGCTCTTCCCGCACCAGTTATTGCGCTAGTCGTAATCCCAGCGGCGCTGGGCATCGTCAGTGAATACATCCCGACGATGCAGTCGACCAAGAAGTTCGTACTCGCTGAGGGTGGTCAGCAACCCCTGGGTGCGGCTGGCCTCCCGGTGGGACCTCACGGGTATGCTGACACTTGTTGTGAATAAGGATAAGCAAGGAGCGTAAGAGGCAGCCAAAACGCGTGCGGAAGGGAAAGATTATCGTTATACATGACGATGTGATGAACTTCTTGTTTAGCATTTGATTTGAATGAAAAAATCCACGTCAAAGCGTGGTTTTTATATTTCTTAAGTTTTAATTTAATTACTATTAACCTTAAAAAATACCATCTTTGAGAGGATGTTCCTTAATCCCCCCCCAAGTGTCGTCTAACAAAAACTTAGCAGCAATAGCTTCTTTTGTAGGTACAAGGGTGAAATTATAGTAAATTTCATCTCCTTCACAAACCTCATAGAAGAGCGAATAAAGTTCATCGTGCAACTCTAAATTCAAATAAAACTTCTCAGTTGCAGAAGCGATTTGCAGCTTATGTTTATCCGTAATGAAAAATGGTACAACAATACAGCGCTGAGCATTTTCATCCAATTTGAAAGCATTCTCTATTTTGATATTGACGTTTGCTCCAAACGCGTCCTCTGGTAATGGATCGAATATAACATAATCCTTGTGAAGAATAGCACCTTGAGAAACATTACCCTTTCCCCACTGACTCAGCTTTTCGTCATAGTCTCGGGATCGTAACACTATTTGACTATGTGAAATCAGTAGATCAACTATTTGTATTTTTTTATCATTCATTACATTACCTCGATTTTTATTATCGTTCTACCAATAATGTGAGTCCAGGCCATCAAAAATAAAATACCTGTGATATTTTTAAGGTGTTAATGAGTGGCGGTAATACGAAATCTTACAGGGGAAGCACCCTACCCCTGATGCTCAAATATTGGTCAGGATATTATCGGCAAGCTCAAACCCTGAAACCCCCATTGTTGTGTAATTAGGGTATTCGGCAACAGATAACCGCCTGATTTCGTCCTCTCCATTATATAAACCACCAGCATAATTAAATATTTTCAATTGTTTTTTTTCTTCTGTAAGATCAGTGTGACCAATAATTTTCCAAACGCCCTTGCTGATATTTTGGTTGCCGGTAAAGATAACTTTCGTCTCTTTACCAAACCTTTCAAAACTTAGCGGTGTTAATGAACCGCCATCAATAAGTTCTTCAGCCTGCTGTATTGATAATATGCAGAACCCTATTGCTTGCTTAAATTTTTTGCTTGGAGCAAAAAAAATATGACAAATCGCATATTTCCCATTGCTCAATGGAATGACAAAGATGTCACCCTCTTTGTATTTTACTTTCATAAGCCATTACCTTTCAGTATTGATAACGCATCATTCAATACTTTTCCACCCCAATCACTGTTTTGACCCACAATATCATATGTGCCAGCCTTTGGGTTATTAGGACTATACGATCTGATTTCATTGAGGAGATTTGTTAAAGAATTCGTTGACTTAGCTCCACCATTAAGATCCATAATTCTTTGTTCCAAGTATTTAGCTTCAGCTATGGTCAACTGTTCCAAATGAGATTTACCCTGTGTATTCGCATGGCTATTCAAACGCGTTGGTGCATCCCCACGTCCTACATAGATAATATTCTTTCCATCGTGTAGCACATACAACCCTTGTCCATTTACAGGATCATAATGTTTACCTGCCCCCCACCCCTACGTGTAGAAGGTAAAACCTTACAAGGTGTTAGACCTAAAGGATCAGTCCAGATTATAGGATTAGGAGCATAGCTGTAAAGATTTAACCCGCCATTTAACCCTATCGGGTCCTGCTGCGTAAACCGCCCGCAGTCCGGGTCGTAATACCGGAACAGATTGTAGTGTAGCCCTGTCTCACGGTCCAAGTATTGCCCCTGCATGCGCAGGTTCTGAGAATATCCTGATACCTGCGTCTCGCTTTCCCACAGCAGCTTGCCCCGGCGCTGTTCACCGCTTCCCTGCGCACCTGCCCAGGCAGCGTACCGTCCTGAACCAGCAAACGCCCGGCGCTGTCGTATTGCCAGCGGTACCAGCTGAACGGGTTATCGTCATGCTCTTCCCGCACCAGATTATTGCGGTAGTCGTAATCCCAGCGGCGATGCAGTCGGCTAAGACGGACAGGTGGTCAGCAACCCTTGGGTGCGGCTGATCTCACGGTGAAGTTCGTCGCGGCTAAAATCTGAGACCGACAGCTTATTGAGAGCAGGATGAACAAGGCGCGAAGAAGCAGGCAAGATGCGTGCGGAAGGGAAAGATTACATTGTTAAAGATGGCGATGTGATGAACTTCTTGTTTAACGTTTGATTTATTTTTTATTGCAGGGTCAAAATACATTTTCCAGGAGTTCTGTTTTCATGCTGGGTTCAAAAGGAATGGGATCAGCAGTCGCAAGCTTTAACCTCTGAAAAGGATCTTCGCGCAAGCGCTCTTCAAGAGAGGCAAGACTCTCACACTTAGCGAGAATGACACCATCGTTTCTTGGGATCCGTCTACCGGACGTCAGGAAAATTCCTTCTGCGTATCCCTTTTTAAGCTACTCAACATGAGCAGGTATCGCTGCGTCAATCTCTTCGAGTGGTTTTATAAAGGTCAAAATAACTATGTAAACCGTGCTCATCCTTTGCCTTTCCGTTAGGTTTTTCTCTAAGTAATAATTAAGTCGTTCGTTGGACCTACAGAAACAGTTCCTCTTATGCCATAAGATCACGTTATAATTTTTAGCGGAAACTTTAATCTTAAAAGGGATCACTATGAGATATTATTTTACGCTTCACCATAATAATTCCATAACATACGATACAAACTGGTAAGCTCTTTATTTTTAAGCTTTTTATTTCACTTGATCACTAAAAATAAAGTTTTCTTCTGCCAGTTTATTTTTTTCCTTGTATTCCTTTTCCCACTCGAAGTATCCGTCAGGTTCATTTGGAGAAACTCCTGTTGTCCAATATTGATCACCATAAGCAATTAACATTGCCCAATGATATTCATTTTCATGACTGCGCAAAGCAATAGACATGTAATCATTTTCCGTAAAACGAACAAGTGGAGAGGCTAATACTATTCGTTCAGCCTCACTCTCTGTTTTATTCGCATATTTAAGAATGATCGCTTTAATTAACTCAACCCAACTATAGTAATTAAAAACAACACTTTCATTTGAATCATTAAATTGGATACCATTGATAATATTCATTGCCCTTTACACCTTTGTTTTACTTTGTAACGATCAAACACGGTTGCAGCTTTATTTAAGAAAATAGCAAGCTGTGAACCTATGGGCTTAGCCTTTCCTCCTTTTTTTACAGCACCAGGGTTTGCTAACATTGGCATCATAACTATGTGCAAGTGTATTGGCTCTACCCTGAGTTACAAATTTAGCCCATTCATTATCAGCAGACTCAAATACTTTTATATTTAGTTTATTCAGTTCTCAATTCTGCCCATTTAATAGCCGGTGATTTATCAGTATTTAGAGATAAATACCCTCTTCTAATGCATTTTCAGTAAACGCTGCTTTTGTAAAGGAAAAGAGAACATCCGCACCTTGTTTTGTATATTTAACTTCATAATTACCAGGTTCTAAAGTAATAAACTCATCTGACATAGCTTCGGAGTCATCAGGATCAAGGGCGCCGCCCGTAACATTCTCCCCCGCCCCGATGAAAACTTTCCCAGAAGATACGCTTAAGAATTATGCAACTGTATACTTACCAACATCGTATCTAATATTGACATTATAGGTTCCGTCACCACCAAGATTGGAGATCACATATTGCATTTTTATTTCTTCATCTTTTGGTTGACTGCACCAATCTTCATCCTCATTAATTCTATGCTTTAATAGCATCAAATCATAAATAACTAATACGGCAGTATCGGTTTCTATAGTTATAAATTATCAAGTAATAAATGAAGGGATTAGGTTAAAAATAGGTATAAGCCCACCTGGCACTCAAAAATCTTACAATATGTTTTTTTATAAGCTAATCATCATAACATGCTGCGGTAAAAATAAAAGACCGAAAAACACAAACTACTCACCGACCTGCATATTAGTTAATTATACTTTCTATAGATTTTACAACGCTTTTATAGAATTGAATCGACTCTTCACCGATTAGTATATTCTCAATCGGCGAGTTTACTGCCACGCCATGATGATCATATATTTTATTTCTAACAGGGTTTTTAAAATAATGTTGAGGTAAGACATCCACTTCGCGCATGTCGATAGTTTTAAACGTTACGAAATAACCGTTTTTCCAACATGAATTATCAGTAATAATTGGCGACAGCAGCAAATTATCTTTTGCCAATACAGCATCTTCTTGAAGCGAAGATGTAAAATAGTTATATATATATATAACTATGGCATTCTTGAACGGGCCGACATCTATTTTACCCAAAGAGACCATGCCATAGCCTAACCGACCATCATTTAACTGAAAGTAAAAAACATCGCCTTCTTTAGGCCATTTTTTTTGATTTTCTTTTGCTGGCACTATAGTAAGTCTATCGGCCATTTTCCATTACCCCTATTATTTAAGCCAATTTCCGCCACACATAATAGCATCCGAGTATAACTTTCTTGTCGGACTTATGCTATTGATAGAATTTTAAAAGTGGGGATTATTGTGAATAATTTCTGGTTCTCTGATCCACGCATGACCGCAATTTAACAGTTCTTCAGTAATTCTAACTATTTTGTCGAACATTTCACCAAGTCACCAAGCTGTACAGCACGGATATCTACATCCTTAGTGATCCCTACATAGATAGGTCTGACATCTTTATATCTTAAATACACATGGGTATTATTTCTACTTTTTTCTTTTAATCCACTCAGCAAAAGACATGTTTCTCATTGATCGTTTAGGGCATCAGTTTTTGCAAACGGTTAAACCAACAGGATCCACCCACCCCAGCGCATTCGGCGCATACGGGTAAAGGTTTATCGCCCCACCAGCCCTATCGGCCCCTGCTGCGTAAACCGCCCGCTGTCCGGATCGTAATACCGGAACAGATTGTATGCAGCCCGGTCTCACAGTCCAGGTATTGCCCCTGCATACGCAGATCCTGGGAATAACATGATATCTGCGTCTCGCCTTTTCGCAGCAACTTGCACCAGGCGTTGTCTACCCCTCTCCAGCGCACCTGCCCTTCACTATCCATCATTCGCTCCGGCATGCCGTTAGGATGGCAGTAGAACCAGGAAATCTCAGGTCAGCAACGCCATCAATACGCGCCAGCGGATCGTAGCTCTCCTGATCGCTGTAGACATAGGTCAACGGCACATTCCCCGCACTTCCTGCAGCAGGCGGACCCCCTCTCAAGCAAACCGGGTGGTGATGGGCTTACCGGTTAGCTTTACGCCAGCGAATACCATTCAGCTGTGTCAGCCAATCTTACTCGCTACGGATGGTCAGCAGCCCTGCGTAAGGCTGGTCTCACGGTGGAGTACGTCGCGAGTATACTAACCGCTAATCGAGAGCAAGGTGCAAAAGAAGCAGACGAGGTTCGTGCGGAAGGGAAAGACTATATTTTTAAAGATGGCATCGTGTTAACCTATTGTTTAAATTGTAAATTTAACAAGTTAACTATCTTATGCCCTCTTGCGCATAGAGAACTTAAGGTATTTTTAGGCCGATCCTGAAAAGCACGCTGTTTTCCATAAACATAAGCATCGTTAAAATATTTATTCGCTTCCTCGAATAATTCCACTCGTAACGGACCGTACCGAGGTCGATCAATGGCGCAGTGCCTATATTCGTTCGACGTGTGCGTAATGTGGTCTCTCCCCATTTCTTCGCCTTATCATACTCCGCGAGATCGAAGTAAGGGCTGTACAAGCATACAAATATCCAGTTGGCAAGTTCCAATGCACCCTTCAGCTAAGATAGCGCTTTCTGGACTTGTTGTTATTGCTCAAAGCCTCGATGTAGTTCTTGTTATCGTGTAACTCGTTTCCTTTTCAATAGTATTTATTATAGATATTTGCATACTAAAGTCCTTGCCTATGTCAATAATGCATTTATTTTAGAGCGGCAAATAAGCCTTACTAAAAAAACCGTATCTAAATTTAACTTAAAATTATAAAGTCAATACAGTACAATCAATCATCTTATAACAAATATTTTTTAATATTAATGACTCTATAATACTCCAATCACCACCACCAAGGCCAGCTCCTATTCTTGGCATTTGTACTGAAAGACGATTCACCAACGCAAAGTCAGACAATTTTGCGAGACAAACATCTAAGAATTCATAGCATACATATTGATTATCATCATTGTTATTTTTCTTGATCCCATCCTGTGCAAACATATTAGCAACAAATATCCTTTTTTGATCATCAACCATAACAAAATCTACCGTACCTAATTCTGGAACGCCGTTATCTTTAAAATTGTTGTGATAGTTTTCCTTCGAAGCAGGATATTTTTTCGAAAGAGACAAAACAAATCCCTTTCCCCATTTGCCTTTGTTATTTACAATGTGAGCAATGATTGTGGATTTGTTCAAACACTTTACAGCATCTCCGGATAAATACTTTATTCGGTTTTTTTCTTTAAATGAATCGAGTGAATCCATCCAGACACTTTCAAATTCTTCATTTGAAATCTCTTCAGAGTCACTTAAGTCTAAGTCGCTTTTCTTACCATCATAAAGCAGGAAACCTACTTGTTCGTTTTTATCTAACAAAGAGGAAGAAGCATAATACTCACCATCAACAATATTTATTTGACGTATCGCGACATCTCCTATAAATTCACTAAGAATGCACCCTTGCCCAGAGATAAAATCAACGTTTCCTTTAAAATATTTTTTCTCCAACTACAATCCCTCCCTCTTTTAACAATTCTTTTAGAATCATCAAAATCTTTTATATACAAGATCAAAAGTGTATTTTCTCGTGATTCAATTACCATCTAAGCCAATAGCAGCTATTTCGGCAAAATGGCTTATTCCTTTTAATTTTCTTGCATTACCATATCTATCAACTTCTAATTGGCCTAGTAACATTTTCACAATTGCATCAATATCTTTGAAGTGTTAGTCCGCCAATCATTTCAGGTATGATATTAATGAAGTATTGTCCATCCTCGAAGCGGACAAGTATATCTCCTGTTGAAGGTCTTATTACACCACTCTTCGTGATATCTTTCATCTCTTCTTCGGCTGTATCATGAATCAATGTGTAAGAAGTCAACCCCACCCAATCGCATTCGGCGCCTACGGGTAAAGGTTTATCCTCCCACTAGCCCTATGTGTCCTGCTGCGTAAACCGCCCGCAGTCGGGGTCGTAATACCGGAACAGATTGTAGTGCAGTCCTGTCTTATGGTTCATCTATTGCGCCGGCATACGCTGGCTCAGAGAATATCCAGATACCATCGTCTCACTTTCTCGCAGCAGCTTGCCCCAGGCGCTGTTCACCGCTTCCCAGCGCACCTGCCCTTCGCTATCCGTCATCCGCGCCGTTCGGCTGACAGTAGAAACAGAAAATCTCCGGTGCTTCCACGCCGTCAATGCGCGCCAGCGGGTCCTAGCTGTCCTGATCGCTGTAGACACAGTTCAGCGGCACATCCCCGTGCACTTCCTGCAGCAGACGGAACCCTTCCCAGACAAACCGGGTGGTGACCGGCTTGCCGGTTGGCTGTCCGCCCAGCATCTGGCGTCGCGTTTTGCTGATGCGGCGACCGAGTGGATCGTAGCGGAAGCTGACCTGCGTCAGGCGGTTGTGCGTGACCTTCTCAACAGAATCTTCCAGCGTGTTACCGGCAGCATCCCAGCGCCACTGCTCCTTGCCGGGCAGCGTGCCGTCCTGAACAAGCAAACGCCCGGCGCTGTCGTACTGCCAGCGGTACCAGCTAAACGGGTTATCGTCCCGCTATTCCCGTATCAGGTTATTACGGTAGTCATAATTCCAGCGGCGATACCCGCATCGCGGTGCCGGACGTTGGGCATTGCCAGTAAAGACGTCCCGGCGATGCAGTCGACCAAGACGGTCGTACTCACTGCGGGTGGTCAGCAGCCCTGGGTGCGGCTGGTTTCACGGTGAAGTTCGTCGCGGCTAAAATCTGAGACCGACAGCTTATTGAGAGCAGGGTGAACAAGGGGCGAAGAAGCAGGCAAGATGCGTGCGGAAGGCAAAGATTACATCGTTAAAGATGGCGATGTGATGAACTCTTGTTTAACGTTTGATTTCCTTACGGGGTCAAAACACATTTTCCAGGAGTTCTGTCTTCATACTGGGTTCAAAAGGAATGATTTCGGCAGTCGCAAGTTTTAACCTCTGAAAAGGATCCTCGCATAAGCGCTCTTCATGAGAGGCAAGACTCTCACACTTAGGGAGAATGACACCACCGTTTCTTGGGATCCGTCTACCGGACGTCAGGCCCCCCCTCTACGTATCCTTTTTTAAGCCACTCAACATGAGCAGGTATCGCTGCGTCAATCTCTTCGAGTGGTTTTATATAGGTTAAAATAACTATGTAAACCGTGCTCATCCTTTGCCTCTCAGTTAGGTTTTTACGCCGATTGTTGGAACTGTTTATGCAGCTCCTCTTTTGCCACCCGGTATTGTTATAACGTTTATGTGTATTTTAATCTTAATACGCGGGTCCGGATTGGGAAAATACGTTATGCATCATATGAAAAACCAATCATGCCAGCCGTTTTTTTACCGCATAACTACAGACAATGATGACTTCCCTTGGAAGAGTGAATGTTAAGCAATAAAAAAGTCCCTTGGGGAGGTGCAGACAAATATACTTTGTCACACAGTGCATTGAAGTTTGTCAAAACGGCTGGTAACGGCTTTTGTTCATTTAATACAAAGACTAATTAACGTGTTGAATCTAACATTGCATAGTCTAATAATGATATGCCGAAAGTATATTTTTACCGTTTAACGATCACAATGCTTCTATAATCTGTTTCATTTTTTATCCAGAATATTTCATCTTGAGGTAACGTTCCATCACTGCAGAAATCAACAAGTTCACCTAACCATCCATCAGGAACATATTTGTGATAATGCGTATTCTCAACATATTCAGAATATAGTCGCTTACTATCAAAGTCTATAAATAAATCCGGCATTAGATCATATATATCCCACCAGGTTGTTTTTTCTGAAAGCCTATTGTAAAACGCCACAGACATATCATCCTTATTGTATAAATAACCCTCTTTAATTAAGTTATCAATGAATATTTGTACGTTTTCTTCATTTACTACTGGTATGTCATATCTTTCTTTATGGATATCCTGTAAGTTAATTTCCACCCCGTTTTTCACAAAATCGTCTACCCATTTAACTCTGTCCAAAACCCACATTTCTTTAAAGGCAACGAACCAGTAAAATCTTCCTTCGTTCTTCACTATTACAAGGAGTTCATCATCTTTATTAACATTCATATAGTAACCTATTTTACATTCCCCGAGCCTGGAATCGCTACTTCTTCAAGCCATTCTGCCCACATTGATGGTAATTCATACGATCTACCTGGCGTTGTCGGATCGACACGCTTAGGAGCTAACCAACCTTGATTTAACGGATTAGTACGATAAACGGCCTGAGGTATTGCACTTTCTTCTATGAAATCCGCCATCCACTTAGGAAGTTGAAAGGAGACAATTTCTGCATTACCACCTCTAATATCAAGGAAATGCTGAGCATGCGAGCTATCTCCAATACTGATATTTAAGGTTCCACTATTTAAGTGGTCCACGCTGAATTTTGGGGTTATTAGCAGAATCTAATTTGATTCTGACCCGACTTGCATTTGGTGGAATTCCCGCTTGAACCCTAAATATAGACTCAGTTGCATTGGGATCCCCTCTCTTGCATAGACCCAGCGGAGCTATTCAACCTAATGGATTAGGAGCATAGCTGTAAAGATTTAACCCGCCATATAGCCCTATCAGATCCTGCTGCGTAAACCGTCCGCAGCCCGGGCCGTAATACCGGAACAGTTTGTAGTGCAGCCCTGTCTCACGATCCAGGTATTGCCCCTGCATCCGCAGGTTCTGGGAATATCCTGATACCTGCGTTTCACTTTCCCGCAGCAGCTTGCCCCAGGCGCTGTTCATCCCTTCCCAGAGCACCTGCCCTTCAATATCCGTCATCCGCTCCGGCGTGCCGTTCGGCTGATAGTGGAACCAGAAGATCTCCGGGGCATCCACGCCATCAATGCGCGCCAGCGGGTCGTAGCTGTCCTGATCGCTTTAGACACAGGTCAGCGGCACGACCCCGTGCACCTCCTGCAGCAGGCGGACCCCTTCCCAGACAAACCGGGTAGTGACCGGCTTGACGGTTGGCTGTCCGCCCATCATCTGGCGTCGCGTTTTGCTGATGCGGCGACCGAGCGGATCGTAGCGGAAGCTGACCTGCGTCTGCGGTTTGTTGCGGTCCCGCGGCTGGCTAATCACTTCCGTCAGGCGATCTTCACCGTCGTAGCGGTAGTGCCAGCGGGTCTGGCCGTTATCCTTCTCCACAGTGCGGCCGTGGATATCATAGCGCCAGCGAATGCCGTTCAGCTGCGTCAGGCGGTTGTCCGTGACCTTCTCAGCAGAACCTTCCAGCGGGTTACCGGCAGCATCCCAGCGGCACTGCTCCTGGCCAGGCAACGTGCTGTCCTGTACAAGCAAAATATTGAGGGTAAGGGTCAGCAAGGTGCGTAAGGAGGAAGCCCGAATGCCTGTTGAAGGTAAAGATTACATCGTTAAAGATGGCGACGTGGTGAACATCTTGTTAACGTTTGATCTGTTTTGAATGGAAAAATTCCACGCTTTGGCATGGATTTTTTTCATATGGGGGACTCATTGCGCCACCAGAATAATATTTATAGTTGGATTGGTTTGTAGTTTATAATTTTATCAGCAATTTCTTCTGCGCTAAGTTCTTCATAATAAATGTAATTGGCTGCCTGAGGGTCTGCGACACTTCTACAAAGTAGGTCAATGTTGTTATCAGCTTCCTCTTCTGTACCTTCACTACGTTGGATTTTTTTTATCAGTTCAATAAGCTCTTGTCTTTGCATATTACTCCTTAAAAAGGATAAGCACGGTCTAGTGTGTCAAGGTGATATCTTGGCGTAATAATTACCAGATTATCAACATCATATACACCGCCTCCAGGTTGGGCAGGGGTTCTATGGTGTAGTACAAAATATCTATTTTTCACGTTCCATTGCATAGCATGCGCTATTGGAGCTTTCCGCCCCGCATTCTGGTAACATTTGATGAACAACATTGCTTTGAAAGATGCGAATCGAAATATCCCCCTATACAGAAGTTCTCGCTAAAATCATCAAAGGATTTTACTTCCCGGCCTCGTAATTTATCGACAATAGAAGATGGGAATAAACTTGCATCACCATGCTATTTCGCTGAAATAGCGTTAATTGCAGTCAGTTAATACAAACCCTAATAATATGATTTTATATCTGACAGCCTGACTTTCACCCTCAGCTAAAACTATATGCAAAACATTGCCTGCAAACAAACTGGAATAAACATAAATATCTAAATCGTTATATTTATAGGAGGGGCTTAGATCATCGCTATATGTTTTAACCTTTATCCCAGAGATATTTTTCAAGATTTGTTTTTTTAAATCATCATGTATACCCCAAAGAGGTTTGGCATCTTCATTTTTGAAAACAATCTCGCAATCTAACTTTGGTATGGATATTTTTTCTGAATAATCATAAAAATCATCATCCTTTCCATCATATATTGTTCTCTTGGGTTTAAAATTATAACTTCCCAGACTCATGAAATTTATTTCTCTCTAATTTTTTATCAGCCAATAGTTGTTTTATTGATTTAGATAGTGCATATTGAGTTCCCCCTCCTGGTTGTTCAAACCAAGGTATCGCGGGTCCTGCATATGCATGTACCGGAGCAACCGCTTCGTAGGTTTTATATGTTTTATCTAGCGTATCCAAAGGCAAGGCTCGGCTTTCGAAAGATGCTCCAGCAGGAGATACGAAAGTTCCTGTATCACTGAAAGTCCCATCGTTGATACGACCACCATATCTGTCAATTTTAGTTCCCGGTTTCAATGTTATCGGCGTAGCTTTGGTAAGCCCTCTATTTGGAGGCCATGCTCCAGGTCCCATAAAGGATTCTAAGCTTTGCCAGTCTTGGTTTTTCCATAATTTATATGCTTTTGAAGCATCTGTCCGTGTTTTGAAAAACACCTTTTGATTTGGATTGGAAACCATTCCATTCATTTTGACACCGACTCACCCCCCACGGATCCACCCCAGCGCATTCGGCGCATACTGGTAAAGGTTTATCCCCCCGCCAGCCCTATCGGGTCCTGCTGCGTAAACCGCCCGCAGTCCGCGTCGTAATACCGGAACAGATGTAGTGCAGCCCTGTCTCACGGTCCAGGTATTGCCCCTGCATCCGCAGGTTCTGAGAATATCCTGATACCTGCATCTCGCTTTCCCGCAGCAGCTTGCCCCAGGCGCTGTTCACCCCTTCCCAGCGCACCTGCCCTACGCTATCCGTCATCCGCTCCGGCGTGCCGTTCGGCTGACAGTGAAACCAGAAGATCTCCGGTGCTTCCACGCCATCAATACGCGCCAGCGGATCGTAGCAGTCCTGACCGCTATAGACACAGGTCAGCGGCACGTCCCCGTGCACTTCCTGCAGCAGGCGGAACCCTTCCCAGACAAACCGGATGCTGACCGGCTTGCCGGTTGGCTGTCCGCCCAGCATCTGGCGTCGCGTTTTGCTGATGCGTCGTCCGAGCGGATCGTAGCGGAAGCTGACCTGCGTCTGAGGTTTGTTGCGGTCCCGCGGCTGGCTGATGACTTCCGTCAGACGGTGCTCACCGTCGTAGCGGTAGTGCCAGCGGGTCTGGCCGTTATCTTTCTCTATGGTGCGGCCGTGAACGTCATAGCGCCAGCGAATGCCGTTCAGCTGCGTCAGGCGGTTGTGCGTAACCTTCTCAGCAGAGCCTTCCAGCGGGTTACCGGCAGCAACCCAGCGCCACTGCTCCTGGCCGGGCAGCGGGCCGTCCTGAACAAGCAAACGCCGGGCGCTGTCGTACTGCCAGCGGTACCAGCTGAACGGGTTATCGTCCCGCTCTTCCCGTACCAGGTTATTACGGTAGTCATAATCCCAGCGGCGCGGCGACGGACGCTGCGCATTGCCAGTGAATACATCCCGGCGATGCAGTCGACCAAGACGGTCGTACTCGCTGCGGGTTGTAAGCAGTACCCGGGGGCGGCGATTCTCAAGGTGGAGTCGTTCGTCGCGGGTATACTGACAATTTATTGAGGGAAAGGGTAAGCGAGGCGCAAAAAACAAGCAAGATACATGCAAAAGGAAAAAAATGATATTGTCAAAAATGGCTACGTGATGAACTAATTGTTTAACATTTGTTTTTTTGAATCAAAAAATCCACACCAAAGCGTGGATTTTCATTCAGAGATAAACTCCCTCTTCTAATGAGTTTTCAATAAACGTTGCTTTTGTAAAGGAAATTAGAACATCTGAACCTTGCTTTTTAAATTTAACTTTGTAACTACCAGGTTCTAAAATAATAAACTCACCAGAAATAGCATCTGAGTCATCAGGCTCAAGATCTCCGCCCGTGACATCCTCTCCCGCTCCAATGAAAACCTTTCCAGAAGGTACGTTTAAAAATAGTGCCCCAACATATTCGTCAACATTATTTTTTATATGAATTTTATAGGCACCATCCTCTCCAAGATTGAGAAATAATACATTCCCTTTATTTATTTCTTCAATTTCATCTTCTGGAAGACTCCACCAATCTGCATCATTATCAATTCTATGTTTTAATGACATCAAATCATAAATAACTAATGTGGCAGTATCCGTCTGGACATAAATGGATTTATTCATTTTACCCCCCCTATTGAAATATTATTTCCCTGATGACATCCCCAGCGGAAATCCCGCCTTTCTACCTGTATTTTCCATGAACTACCGACACTTTTATTAATTGTTTCATTCAGCATTTATACTCTTTGTACAGGCAAATCTTCAACAATTAAATGAACAGATGATCAGCATTTTACTTACTTAGATCAGGAGCTGAGCCGAACATCTTTTCAAAGCACACAGAAACAGCTTGCCTTATCATTTATAAGGGCATTTGATCTTAATACGCTGAGCCAGTTCGAGTTAACGCATTACGCTTCATATCAAAGGAATAAAACCAATCATACCAGCCATTCTCTTGTACTGCATAACTACAGACGACAACCACTTCCTTTGATAGATTGAATGTTAAGTAATAGAAAATAGCGCCTTCAGGAGGTGCAGACGACAACAGTGTTTCGCCCCGAGCATTGAAAATTGTCAAAACGGTTGGTAATGGCTTTGGTTCGCTTAACGCAAAGACTAATTGGCGTGTTGAATCTATCATTGCACAGTCTAAAAATGGCATAGTAATCAGTACGTTACTTTCACCATGCGTCCATTCAAGCAGATCATTTTCTTTAATACAATTGAGATTTTCAATCATAGGTAAATCTAAAATTACAATATTTGATCTGTTTCAAGTCACCTTCAAAAAACCCCACAAGATATACACGGTACCGGGCTGGCTGAACTTCTTTATACGTAAAGACAGTTGAAAAGTCTTTTAAACAGTTTTGACATGTGTTTTTCGAAACATACAATTGGCTTTCATCATAGCTATATTTATTATCTTCACTAAGATACTTCACACCTCTCATTTTCTTAACAAGAAAGCATTTTACCTCTTCGGTGAGCGAGTCAAAACCATATGAATTTACTATGGAATATATTATTACACCTTCGCATTCAGGGCATGCTAGTTCCTTTCCATACTCTATGAAATCATTGTCATTGCCATCCAGGACTAATAACTTCTTTTTCAGTCGATTTGTTATTTTCACTTTATCTAAACCTTTAACTCCATTAATAGACAGGTTAGGTGATAAGCAAATGGGGGGATTTTATTAATTGATAATTTCATTTAGTCAAACATTCCATTCGATATAAATTCCACAGTCGAAGTTTTTTTTCATTAGACTGTACAACAATTCTTCCCCATTCATGATCCCATTGAATTCCATATTGAGGATTGTTAATTTCAAGCTTAGGGTTTGAGGTTATTTCATTCTCAACCTATTTTTCGTTTGAACAGTAATTGGTCCTAAAGGGTAGTTACTATTTCTGAGAAATAACAAATTCATGACCAAAGATGGTAATTGTTAATTAAAGGGAAAAATACGTTGCATTTTTAGTTTTTAACTAGAAATTTATGGCTTGCTACAGAGTTTCATAAAAAATAGACTTCACAGCAGCAGAATTAAATAAGTCGCAAACTTATTAATTATTCTTTAAGGAAGACTCTCTTCTGTTACCAATCCATCAACAAAGTTGGAAAATGAATTTGTCAGATATCTTTGAATTTTTATATGATTCTCTTGCATAGTCAAATCTTCATCAAAAGAATCTGTAGCAAAATATACAATTGAATAATTATCTAAATTCAGACAAAAGAAATTCCCTCCCCAATCATTTGCGAAAGGAAGTAGGTTCCTAGGAATCACTTCCCTATCCAACATGCTAATATAGCAACCGTCAATTAAAGACCTAGGATCATCATTTGTCTGAGTATTATAAACAAACGGTTTAAATCCTGCTACCTCTACTGGCTCAAAACCTTCATCACCGTCCCACCAACTTTTCTCAGGAATGCCACCATTAAATTGCAGATAATGTGATACGAAATCATCCGGAAGGGTAATAGATAATTTACTTTCCGTTTTATAAATATCTGCACGACCAATCTTTTTTTCACATTTTTTGAAGTTATTCATCAGATTATGACGTAGTAATTACACTACGTAAGCAATTATATGGAACATATTTATTCAAGCCACCTTTAAAAGGTAAATAACGATGTATTCATGTTCTTTTGCGCAAAAAAAATTCAAGGTATTTTCTAGGTCTATCCTGAAATGCACGCTCTTTGCCGTAGTTATAAGCATCGTTAAAATATTTATACGCTTCCTCAAATTGATTCAACTCATAACAGACCATGCCGAGATCGATTAAGGGTGCAGTGTCTATATCCGATCCACATGTCCGTAATGTCGTCTCTCCCCATTTCTTTGCCTCAGCATAATCCGCCAGATCAAAATATGCGCTGTATATGCATGCACAGATCCAGTTGGCAATTTCCCATTCGAGCTTCGGCTCAGGAAGAGCTTGCCAGGCTTTGTGGTATTGCTCTAACGCCTCAGTATATTTTTTATCATCATGAAACTCATTTCCTTTTTCTATAAAAGATGTAACTCTTTTTTCATCAAATTTATCGTAACCGATTTTCATGTGTTTATTGATGGTGAATCGCAAAGAAACCTCGTAACCAATATAAAAGCTGACATGAGCCATAAATACTTTTGAATAAAGAAGTTCTCTAAAAAATGTTATTTTTAATATTAAAAAATAAAAGTTAACCAAAAAAGAATTGCTTAAACCCTTTTGCCTCAACATCCTTTAGTTTGCCTTTAAGCATAAAATCGATATCTTCCAGAAAATCCTCTCTGAAATTAAAATCATCATCTGTACCATCACCATCATATTTACTTTGCTCTATCTCAATGGCAGAACAAAAAACATCCAAAAAGTCAGCTAAGGAACCGGAAATGATAAAGTTTCGTTTTTGAATACTACCATAAACAGGAGATGTTATATTTCGGGTGTCACAAAAAAGAACGTCTCCATTTCTTTCAGCAAAGATTATATACTCATCGTGCCAGGCCGTATCATTTTGAACTCGCCAACCTGATAATATTTCATTGAGATCTTGAAACTCAACAATTTGTATAAAGAAAGTACCATAAAATGTTGGATGGTCATTTAAAATCAAATGGCTATAAAAAAATCGAATTTCGCCATTTAAATTCACAGGGAGAGAACTTTCATTTTCTTCTGCTGTAAAGTCTATCTCTCCCATATTTAAATCATTCGTTTTGAATTTGATAACAAAGTCTTGAATAGTATTTTTTATATACATCATTCCTCTTTAAGAGTTAACATTATTGATTACCCGTAAAACTACTATGATCTATAGTTGAAAAATGGACTCATCATCCAAAGAAGTTTTTCGCGCCATTAAAAAAGAAAAATAAAGAATCAGTGATGGCACGACACCATTCAATATTAATCAGTGATGGCACGACACCATTCAATATTAAGGTAGTTTATTGCCCTTTCTCTTACGATTTGAGTCTATTTCGTAGAAATAATCTTCACAGAAAACGTCTAAAGCATTTTCCAGTTGAACAAGCTTCAAACCCCGGAAGCCTTTACTTTCAATAACTTCCTTAACCTCTTTTTTAATAATGATAAACCCTCCTAATAATGTGCCGCTAAACGAAAAAATATCATATTCAATCGCATCATTCTTTAATTCAATTTTAATAGGTATGATATCTCCGAATTTATCATCTTCAAGAATAGATTTTTCTTCATCTATAACATCCACGCCGGGAAAATATACATATTTAAAATCATCTCGAAGAACTTGTCCATTCCCAATCGAAACTGGTGTTATATCTCGGTCAAAAATAACATTGTGCTTATAATTTTCTAAAATTGAAAATAAAGACTTGTCCATCAAGTGCCCAAAGTCTTTTTTATAATAGTCAAATTTCAAAGCCCCAACATTTTTATTGCACAACAAATAAATACGTTCTGGACATGCATCGTCTGTTATTCGATAAGGGAAGGAAAATGCAGAGCCTTCTATTTCGCAGTTTTCATCGATCTGTAATCTTTCATCAACCGTGCCCTGTAAATTTCTTGGCATGAGTGATGATTCAAAGTCATTCATGATCACATAATAGGACATTAATTCATTCCCCTGCATTTTGTTGTGGGAATATGACCCATCCAAATTTAATTCTTCATATCAATCTGGGTCCGCCTTATAGCTATCCTCGTCCCTTTATCATCTAATATCCCAGAATTATATCGTTGCTCAACACGAGCAATTCGCTGGCGGACAATACCACTATAGTTATGATGATTACTGCTATGGAAAACATCCATTCCTTTCCTGCATCTTGTTTCATTGCTGTTGCGCTGCCTGGCAAATAAATACCATTAAATGCAGAGTCCATGTCTTTACCGATGCCAATATTATTGAAGAATGATCGGTTCTCTTTCCACACCTCAGCGGGTATAACATGGTAAGCAGAGAGTCGATCTCCAACTTTGCCAGACTTATCTTTAACTAATATACCGCTATTAAATAACCCCCCACGGATCCACCCATCCCAGCGCATTCGGCGCATACTGGTAAAGGTTTATCCCCCGCCAGCCCTATCGGGTCCTGATGCGTAAACCGCCCACAGTCCGGGTCATAATACCGAAACAGATTGTTGTCAGTCCTATCTCACGGTCCAGGTATTGCCCCTGCATACGTAGGTTCTGAGAATATCCTGATAGCTGCGTCCCGCTTCCCTGCAGCATTTTTTCCAGGCACTATTCGCCCCTTCCCAGCGCATCTGCTCCTGGCCAGGCAGCGTGTCGTCCTGAACAAGCAAACGCCCGGCGCTGTCATACTGCCAGCGGTACCAGCTGAACGGGTTGTCGTCACGCTCTTCCCGCACCAGGTTATTGCGGTAGTCGTAATCCCAGCGGCGGGACTCGCATCGCGGTGCCGGACGTTGGCATTGTCGGTAAAGACGTTCCGGCAATGCAGTCGATCAAGGCGGTCATATTCGCTGCGGGTGGTCAGCAGCCCCTGGGGGCGGCTGGTCTCACGGTGAAGTTCGTCGCGGCTAAAATCTGAGACCGACAGCTTATTGAGAGCAGGGTGAACAAGGGACGAAGAAGCAGGCAAGATGCGTGCGTAAGGAAAAGATTACATCGTTAAAGATGGCGATGTGATGAACTCTTGTTTAACGTTTGATTTTCTTACGGGGTTAAAACACATTTTTCCAGGAGTTCTGTCTTCACACTGGCCTCAAAAGGTATGCTTTCAACAGTCGCAAGCTTTATTTTCGACACACCATCATTAAATAATTGCGAGGTTTTTAACACCAATGCGCATTCAATTCATGATTTTATATTATTCCATTTGCAATAATCCCTCCAGGATTTTTCATCTCTGAAACCAGAACGATAATTACAATAAATTGCACCTGAACAATTCCAATGGTCATATGCCGCATTAATATGGCCCCATGCACCATGAATTGGGAGGTCAACATTAGTTTTTTCTTTGAACCAATCCCTTAATTTTTTTATGACTTTCCCCTCTGGATTTTTTTGCTCCCCATCAATTAATTTATAAGGTGCGAAACTCCAACTACCTATAATAGCATTTTCATCATTAGGTTGAATAAAGTTAACTATCAAATAAATATCACCATGCGTGTTTCCTTTTATGTTAAAAATAGCTCTATAAGAGACTGTATCACATCCCTTATCTGGCCAAGGCTCCCAATTTAAATTATTATTATTCATTATTTCTTTTTTGGTTATAAGTGGTGTCAGCATCAGCATTTTATTGAAGAAAAAAGCGCCTGTATCTATAGCAAGATTCATAGTCATATTCCGATATCAAAAGGCTTGCTAATAGGCTCAAGCACAATTTTATAATTTGAAAGGAAAATTATGTTCCTCCTCCCTGACCAAAAACAACAGGATCTTATGATAATGCTTGTCCCGTTCCAGCAACTGCATCTCGTTTTACACGGTACGCCTAAATTTTGCTACGGAATCCAAATATTCTATGTGGCTGTACCTGCAAACTCTCCCATAGTTTTTGTCTACTACCGCCAGCGGCATCGAGAGTTGCCTTATCAAAATAAAAACCAGATTGTCCAGGAGCACCACCGTAGATGACATCACCTTCTTTTAACATTGTGTTAGACCATAAGTCGCGTCCTTTGTACTCCCCATGACCTTGCCACTGCCTGCCGAAAGCAGCCTGATTATGGTCATTTGCTTTCGTCGGTGCACATCTTGGTTTCAACCCCCACGGATCCCCCCATCCCAGCGCATTCGGCGCATACTGGTAAAGGTTTATCCCCCCGCCAGCCCTATCGGGTCCTGATGCGTAAACCGCCCATAGTCCGGGTCGTAATACCGGAATAGAATGTAGTGCAGACCTGTCTCACGATCCGGGTATTGCCCCGCATACGCAGGTTCTGAGAATATCCTGATAACTGCGTCTCGCTTTCCCGCAACAGCTTGCCCCAGGCGCTGTTCACCCCTCCCCAGCGCACCTGCCCTTCGCTATCCGTCATCCGCTCCGGCGTACCGTTGGGCTGGCAGTGGAACCAGAAGATCTCCGGTGCATCCACGCCATCAATACGCGCCAGCGGATCGTAGCTGTCCTGGTCGCAGTAGACACAGGTCAGCGGCACGTCCCCGTGCACTTCCTGCAGCAGGCGGAACCCTTCCCAGACAAACCGGGTGGTGACAAGCTTACCGGTTGGCTGCCCGCCCAGCATCTGGTGTCGCATTTTGCTGATGCGGCGACCGAGCAGATCGTAGCGGAAACTTACCTGCGTCTGCGGTTTGTTGCGGTTCCTCGGGTTTGGCCGTTATCCTTCTCTACGGTGCGAGCATGGATATTATTATGCCAGCGAATACCATTCAGCTGCGTCAGGCGGTTGTGCGTAACCTTCTCAGCAGAACCTTCAAGCGGTTTACCGGCAGCATCCCAGCGCCACTGCTCCTGCCCGGGTAGCGTGCCGTCCTGAACAAGCAAACGCCCGACCCTTTCGTATTGCCAGCGGTACCAGCTGAACGGGTTATCATCCCGATCTTCCCGTACCAGGTTATTGCGGTAGTCGTAATCCCAGTGGCGGGACTCGCATCGTGGTGTCGGACGCTGGGCATTGCCGGTAAAGACGTCCCGGCGATGCAGTCGACCAAAATAGTCGTACTCGTTGCGGGTGGTCAGCGCCCCCTGCGTGCAGAATGGAAAAATTGCACTGTTAAAGATGGCGATATACTAAACTTCCTGAGTAAAGTTTAAATAGTTTCAGTTGTGTCTTGAGACTCTCTTTACCTTATGGCATTTACAAATAACCAACGCCATATCTTGATTTTTTATTGAAAGATCAACTAAGGTGTATATAGTGAATCCTGAAAGTGAGTAATTCATCTCGCCATAAATCCAATTTTTACAAAATTATTATCTAACTATTCTTTATGCATTTCATTATACATTTCTCTTTTTTAGACTCATTTTTAAAAGATGTACAAAGAAGATTATTATTTCATTTAGAAAAAAGGGATTAATCCGAGTTTTTATCTCGTATACCAAATAAGGCAGTCATCTATAATAAATTTAAATATCACTATTGGACAATATGACTTCCGTTACATGAATGGATAACTCATATATGTAATGTACGATTTATTACCATCAGAGATTAAGATCCCATCCAATATATATCCCACAATCAAAGGATCTTTCATTTGATTGCACTGTTATCTCTCCCCATTCATAAGTCCATTTTGTTCCATATGGAGGCTTATTTATCTTTCCCATATTGTTTCTGGAAAATTTATTTTGAACCCATTCTGTCAATCGTCTTTCTTCCTCTTCTAGATTTTTTAACGATGCCCTCTTATCCCAATCTTTGAGTGATTGATAAAAATCTCCGTCTTTACTTGTAAGAAAAAGAGATGGGTTAAATGAGAAAATTGCTGGTCTGAACTCTACGATAAAGTTCTGCCCTTCCCATTCAATATCATTTTTCGAAAAATAAAATTTACCTATCTTAGTGAATTGCGGATGGGTTTTGTAAAATTCAGATGAAGTGAATGTTTCAAAAGAGCTAAGTTCAATAGGATAACCATCAATTTTAACATTCCCATTTTTAACATTAAATGTCATCTTCTTCATATATCTATAATCTTACCAGGAATTAATTTACCTCTTGCTTCTTCAGGTATGTAAAACTGCCCCCCCTTTCCGGATTGAGGATTCGCCGTTGCACAACCCCTAGAAACAAATATATCCTTAATACATAATATTCCCTAACTTTGGTTCCTATAGGGAAATCTGAGTTAAGTGTCACTTGTGACACCTCATGATATCCTAATGAATCACCTTTAGATTGCCTAACTGTAGTATGAGTTATGGTGTATGCAGGTAACTGATCACCATTTGAATGCAATGCATAGAGGATCGTTCTTTTTTAAGCGTTCTGTTCGAGTAACTATCAATACCTTTATAATCTTTATTATGAGGTCCTTGCCACTTACCACATTAGCACCATCAACTTCGCGATAAACATTCCAGTATTCATTACCATGAATATGAGGTTGAGAGGAAATCTGGACGTTATCTTTCAACACATTCGGTAAGTTTATGGAGTCATAGCGCCAGCGAATGCCACAAAGTCGTCTGTGGTTTGTTAGCATAACCTTAAATACCGAACATCAATAAAATTTATATGATACTTTTTGTTAAGAAAATAATCTGTAATCTTTATAGCAGCGTACACTAATGCACTGTAAGAGGTATACATATTGTTCTATTGACAACATGCGTACCGTAAAGTTATTAACAGTCCATAACCTGGTTTTTTAGAATCGAGGGTTCCACAGCGGATTCATTATTCAAATCCTAACACCCTCGATTGTGGTCGAACATTAACATTTTAAATCGAATATATTAAATTAAATAATTTCCGATCTTCACCTTCAGGTCCGAATTCATATTCATCACCAACTAACCTCAGTATTTTTTCTTCATCTACAAAGAAACCTCTGTATACTATAGCGGAAATTACCCTTCCAAATATATCTGAAGAAACGTGTCTTCTCAATGTTTTAAGATCTGCTAAATTATCTCTAAGAATATAATAAGCGTAATTCATTAGAATGAAGTTGGATATTAATAAATTTTTTGTAGATTGATACTTATCAAAACACTGCTCCAAAGCTTTATATATTATTTTTTTAGATTTTTTATATGCATTAATAAAATTGCCAGGATCGATAAGATAGCAATTTTTATCATTAAACAACAGGTGATTAACTTCGTTATTCGCAACAAACAAAAAATTCAATACCGATGATTGATAGTATTTTATAGCCTTAATATCTCCAAAGTTTTTCTTTTTTTCAAATTGTGCATAAAATTGCTCAAGCAATGATAATACAGTTACATTGCCATGCTGAACAGTATTTATACAGAGCCCATCATTAGTAATGCATAGTAAATTATAAGAGTCATCATCCATGCCCATTTCAAAACACAAAAACCTTAAAAAAAAGTCTTTTGCTTTTATTGCGTAATCTTCTTTACTGTTTTTTAAGGAAAGAAGTTGATGTATATAAAATAATATAACGATATCTTTATCTATACGCTGTCGATTATCTATTTGAAACAGATAACCTAATCGAGAAAGAAAAACTTCAAATGCATATTTCCCTTCTTCACTTAGGCCTAGCTTCTTTAATGCACGCTGTAACATAACCTTAGGAAAGCAAGTTTGCCAACGACTCAACTCTGCATACTTCCCATTTTCTTTTTTAAAATAAACGGGAAAAAGGTCTGGTTCATCTTGAACATAGACATAATTTCCAAAACTTTCAATCTCTGCTCTCGCATTAGTGAAGTGTTCAATTTTATGTAGATACATTTCAAAAATCATTAAGTAATCCTCTTACCACATTTCTTCCAATTACCTTTAGCATCTTTCTTTTCAATCTGGAATGAAGTGATTTTATCATTAAAACGAGAAAGGATATTTTTACCGATGCCCCTTGCTCCAGGTTCATTTCTCTTTGATAGAACTCCATCTTTCAGCCCGGTTTCTTTGTAATCAACTTTTGATATATCACTATGTTGATTAAGAAGCTCAACCCCAGAGTCATTTACGGTCATAACGGCACGATACTTTTCATTTCCAGGGTTAAACCCTGGTCGGCTATCATGATTAACCCATATGGCTTTTTCACCACGATTATTAGGAACCAATCCGCCTTTACCATCGCGTTCAGAAGCTGATGCAATCGCTTCATCTTTACTCATATAGCGTATAACTTCCTCTTGTTTTAATCCCAGAGGGTCTATTCGGGTTAAACTATTTGCACCATACTGGTAAAGGTTTATCCCCCCCGCCAGCCCTATCGGGTCCTGCTGCGTAAACCGTCCGCAGTCCGGGTCGTAATACCGGAACAGATTGTAGTGCAGCCCCGTCTCACGGTCCAGGTATTGCCCCTGCATCCGCAGGTTCTGAGAATATCCTGATATCAGCGTCTCGCTTTCCCGCAGCAGCTTGCCCCAGGCGCTGTTCACCCCTTCCCAGCGCACCTGCCCCTCGATATCCGTCATCCGCTCCGGCGTGCCGTTGGGCTGACAGTGGAACCAGAAGATTTCCGGGGCATCTACGCCGTCAATTCGCGCCAGCGGGTCGTAGCTGTCCTGATCGCTGTAGACGTAGGTCAGCGGCACGTCCCCGTGCACTTCCTGCAGCAGGCGGAAACCTTCCCAGACAAACCGGGTGCTGACCGGCTTGCCGGTTGGCTGCCCGCCCAGCATCTGGCGACGCGTTTTGCTGATGCGTCGCCCAAGCGGATCGTAGCGGAAGCTGACCTGCGTCTGCGGTTTGTTGCGGTCCCGCGGCTGGCTGATGACTTCCGTCAGACGGTGCTCACCGTCGTAGCGGTAATGCCAGCGGATCTGGCCGTTATCCTTCTCCACGGTGCGGCCGTGGATATCATAACGCCAGCGAATGCCGTTCAGCTGCGCCAGGCGGTTGTGTGTGACCTTCTCAGCAGTACCTTCGAGCGGGTTACCGGCAGCATCCCAGCGCCACTGTTCCTGGCCGGGCAGCGTGCCGTCCTGAATCAGCAGACGCCCGGCGCTGTCGTACTGCCAGCGGTACCAGCTGAACGGGTTATCGTCCCGCTCTTCCCGCACCAGGTTATTGCGGTAGTCGTAATCCCAGCGGCGGGACCAGCGGCGAGGCGACGGGCGCTGGGCATTGCCGGTAAAGACGTCCCGGCGATGCAGTCGCCCAAGACGATCGTATTCGCTACGGGTGGTCAGCAGCCCCTGGGTGCGGCTGGTCTCCCGGTGGAGTTCGTCGCGGGTAAAATCGGAGACCGACAGCTTATCGAGGGCAATGCTGAGCAGATGCCCGCTGCCGTAGTAGAACTGTTTCAGCTCGCGGCCATCGGGCAGCGTAACGGAGGTGCGGTTGCCGAGAGCATCATACTCCCATGCCAGCTCACCGTGCTCGCCCACTTCACGCGTGACACGCCCCAGGGCGTCGTACTCAAAGGCGAGTTCCTGTTCTGCCTCTGCACTCCAGGCGTCAACGGAAAGTGCCGGATGAAGTCCAATGCGACTCAGCAAACCTGACGGTGTGTAGTGATAACGGGTCTGCCCTTCCGGCGTGGTGCGGGCAACCAGCTGGCCACTCGCGCTCCAGGCGAAGGCATGGGTGATGGCTTCCGGATGACCGGCGGCAAACGTGCGCGTTATCGTTCGCCCGCATGCGTCATAGCGATACTGCGAGGTTACGCCATCGAGCCCCACCTCTTCCAGCAGCAGCGAGTCCGCGCCCCAGCGGAACTGGTACGCTTCGCCGTTTTCATTTTCCAGGGCAATCAGTCGCCCGCGGCTGTCCCAGCGGCGACGGACCTCTTCACCCTGAGTGTTACGCGTAGCGGTTAATCGTCCTGCCTCGTCGTATTTAAACTCACTTTCTTTGCCATCAGCGCCCGCATGCGTCACCGGCAGGCCGCGTTCGTTCCATGCAAGTGACTCTGTCCAGCCTTCCGGTCGATCGAGTTGCACCGGACGCCCTGCGGCATCGTAGCGATAGCGCGTCTCTTCGCCGTCAGCGCCGATCTCAGTCGTTAACCAGCCCAGCGGATGATAGGTATAGCGGGTTATTCGTCCTGAACAGTCTGTGGCACGAATGACCTGCCCGGCCTCGTTGTACTCCTGGTAGCGACGGTTTCCCGCGGCATCAACTTCTTCAACGACCTGACCAAACTCGTCCCGGCGCAGCAATGTTGTCTGCCCCATCGGGTCTACCACACGCTTCAGCCCGTGATGTTCGTCGTACCAGAAACGGGTCGCACTGCCGTCGGCTTCAATGATGGCTGACGGCAGCGCGCGGTGCTCCAGCCAGGTGGTGGTGCGGGTATTGCCGTCGGCGTCGATTTCCTGCACCCGGTTGCCCATTTCGTCGTAGACAAAGGTGACGGCGTTACCGAGCGGATCGATGCGACGGGTCAGAAGTTCGTTGTCATCCCACTCATAGCGCCAGTTTTCACCGCGCTCGTCAACGTAGCGGACAATCAGATTCTGGGCATTCCAGTAGTGGCGGCGCGTCTGACCATCGTAGTGTTCGACGGTCGTCAGCCCGGCGGCTAAATCGTAGGTGAAGCGGCAGCCGTCGCCGGTGCTGGTGCGGTTTTCCACAACGCGCCAGTGGTCAAATTTTTGCCAGCGGTATTCGCTCTCCAGCCCGCCCGGCAGGCGATGCCAGACCATCAGGCCGTGGTCGTTATAGCGGTATTCACGCGTTACTACGCCAGAGGCATCCGTCACACTCGCCAGCTGGCCACGCGCATCGTAACCCCACTGCATCAGCGGCCAGGTACGGTTGCCGTCAAAATGGCTGGCAGAGGTGGCGCGCAGTGGGAAACGCTCATCTTCATAACGCAGGGTGACATCAATCGCCCGTGGCTCATCGTGAAGATTGACCAGCCTGCCGTGTTCATCCCACTCCGTCAGCAGCGCGTTACCGTATTCGTCGCTGAGGGAGGCCAGACGCAGGAGGGTGGGATTCGCCCGGGTCGGTTTATACAGACGCCATACCGCACCGTCATCGTCGGCAATCGCCACGTCGCCGCTCTCATTGCGGCGGATGATGATGCCTTCGCTGATGCTGTAAAACGCGCGATCGACGGGCGGCAGCTCAAAGGTCAGCTCACGGCCGGTTTCGTCGAACCAGGTCGCGTTGTTCTCTTCGAGCATCAGATAGCTGTCAAAGGTTGTCGCCCAACCCAGACCAAACAGCCCTTCACGGGTGGTCAGGCTGTTGTAGCTGCGCTGCCAGCGCAGCGGGAAGCGCCCCGGCAGCGAGAAATCGAGTTCATCGTCATCATTCAGCACCTTCACGCCGGTTGCAGCATGTACCGGGTGCGAGGAGCCAAACACAGCATTAACGGCCATATCGGCCAGCATGCCACCGCCGGCTGCCGCCAGTGCACAGGGCATATTTTTCAGGATTTTACCCGGACGTCCGCGCAGCAGGGAGAGCGCAATCATCCCCAGCGCCAGACCCGGCGTTTTACCGCTTTTGATATCGCGGACCGTGAGCGTGTCCCCGCCGATGATCACATTCGGGGACACATCATCAGAGACAGTGCCTTCACAGGTGGTGCGATCTTTTGCACGTACCGCGGGCTGCCCGTTAATGAAGACGCTCTTAGAGCCCTCCGCGAGGTATTGCGGCCCGGAGTGCTTTTCGCACGCCACCTTGTCTTCTTCCAGCGGCGAGGTTCCCGCGGCGGCAGAAGCCACGCTCGGCTGCCACATCTCGCTGCCAAACTGTCCAGCGGCGGAAAGCAGCATGCCGGCGTAATCGGCAAAGCTGCCCGGAGACTGTGGTTCAGGTGACGGTGTGTCGGCGGGCGTCAGCGTCCCGGCCGCTCGTGCCGCGGGAATCGCGTTCGTCAGAACGTTATCAGACCCGGTGGTAATTTTGCCCGCTGGTGATGGCGGGAACAGCGCGTTGCCTAAGCCTTCGGCGGCGTTGCTGATATCGTCAGTTATACCTGCCACGTTTGCCAGTACGCCGCCAATGATCCCACTTAACAGACAGCTGGATCCAATCGCCGCCACGCCCGCGGCGGCGGCACCCGCCCCCAGCAGCGGAGCAGCAACGGTTGCCGCCGCGCCTACGGCAGCGCCGATAACGGCATAGGCCGCACCTTCCGCCACAATACTGGTGATATCCGCAAAAATGCTGGAGTGAATGATCTCGTCGCCCTGACGGGCCGCGTTGTTATCGCTCATGCCTTACACATTCCGGTTGTCGTTTAGCGTCAAACTCTGCTTAAGCGCGCTCCAGCGCACCTCATCCTCTGCGGTGAATGCTCTGAGCGCCGAGAGGGTAAAAATCATCAACACCGGCTTGCCCGGCGTTTGTACGGCCAGCTGTTTTTGCCAAATGCGCTGTCCGTTACTGTCAAAGGTCGTCTCGACTTCCAGCGCGTTAATTTTTCCGTCAGGCCCGACCTTTACGCTCTGGAATGCACTTTGGGCAATCTCGCCCATCTGCGGACGTAGTAGTTCCCACTGGCGGTGAAACTCTTTCTCATAGTCGCTGCCATCCGGAATAACGCCGCGACTGACCACCACGGACAACCCGCTTTCGTCGTCGCGAATAATGTTCATACTGTTATCCTGCCACGCGGCAGGAAAAAGGGAGAAGGAACCTTCCTGGAGGGTATATTTCATAAGTGAACTCGGGATGATTAATAGTGTGAGAAATAAAAGGGGCCAATCCATGCTGGCCTTTGGGCTGGCGAATGCATTATTTAAGCCACTGACCTGACTGTTCAACTAACACATGGCTGCCTTTGCTCACGACCAATTTCACGGGTGAGTAAGTCACGGTGTAAGCGATCTCGCCATTCTTATAGGTAGAACCAATTATTTTACCTGCAGGATCGTGCAACGTTTTCCCCTTAAGGGAGATCGTACTATTATCACTTTTGCGCACGCCGAGATAATACATCTGGTCACATTCACTAGTAAAACGCCCGCATTTATTGACCAGAGAAATAGCGAACTTTTCAGTATCGAGTTTTCGGGTTTCAACTGTCTGAGCCGAAGCAGCTTTATGTAACGTATAACGCTGCGGAGCATAATAATTTCCTTTTTGAGGAGGAGTAACTAAACGCCATTCCATTTCACTCCCCTTAATTTCCAGAACAGCCCGTCCGCCTATACCGCCAAACGAAGAGTTGAACTCAACATTGGCACGATTGCCCGCGATCGTACCGCTAAGATTACGCTCATCATCTTCCGGGCAATCAATGCGGTTTCCTCTTTGAGAAATATAGCAATAAGATCCGGAGATACGGCCACCTGATTCAGCTAACCGCAGA
The DNA here is from genome assembly GCF_049913205.1 of Enterobacter sp. R-25. Taxonomy (NCBI): domain Bacteria; kingdom Pseudomonadati; phylum Pseudomonadota; class Gammaproteobacteria; order Enterobacterales; family Enterobacteriaceae; genus Enterobacter; species Enterobacter sp. R-25. The sequence continues at coordinate 2,722,133 of NZ_CP183982.1, forward strand.
GTTAACGTCGAGTCGTTCGCGTACTCGCCTGACCATACTCCGCCAAATGCGGGACCAGATTGGCTTATCGTTTCAAAATGCAGTGTGCCAAATCTTGCAGCCCATTTTTTAATATCGCCGTTAATATCCTGGCGATGTTCAGAAAACTGATAATGAATAACGTCAGATTCGGGTACGACCCAGGCAGCGTAGATTTTGCCATCTGGTTCGATAACCAAAGCAGAGGCGTTTTCCAGATAAAGATCTTTTAGCCAGCCTTCAATCAACAATCCTCCGTCAGCCGTGGAATGCGGTTCACCAAATACATCAAAATTGTTGATAAACGTCTGGTAATCGCTTCCCAGGGCCTTTCTGAGGAGGTCAGTCACTTCGCTATCGTTAACGATGCGACTGACCGTATTGAGCTTATTGTATTGTGATAACTCTAGCGCAGTTGCAGTTTCAGTTGCATCTGCCAAGAAAGCGGTGAGCAATACGGCTGCCAGATATTTCCTTTTCATAAATTACTCTGGATTTCCATTGTCGTAATTCATTGTTATCTTCACAATTTTACTGTCTTTGATCTCAAAAGAGAGGACCTTTTTACCCAACTCATAGGTAATCCATTGTTCTCCGGCATCCTTTGCGACCTGACCGTCACCGTATGCTGTGTTCAAGTCCGTTCTCGTTGAACCAACATGGACACCACGCGGCGTTGCGGCATCTGTAGCAGTCAGCGTGATCTGCGACACGATATAATCATCAACGCTTCGTTCCGCTTTATCCCACCAGAGATTGGAACTGAAAATGTCTAACCCAGACTTTTGATGCTGGAAGAATTTATAGTTAGCTCCGTCAAAAGGAACCTCACCGGTAAAACTGCCTTCCACTGGCACGTCAATTCTGCGCGCAACGTCAGGAGTCCATCTTTCACCCAATTCGACAGGCTGGCTTTTTATCTGCACAGAAAAATCGTGATTTGTCAGAACGGGCGGTATAACTTGAGCCAATACCGCACTGCTGCACAGACAGGTAAGCATCAGAACAAAAAAAAGATATGTCGGAGTCTGTTTTTTCACGTTAATCGTCATTTTCTCAATCTAAATTACGCTTCTCACCGATGTGGGAAACCGCGAGTCATGGAAGCTGTTTTCTTAGTCAGCGCTAATAACAACAGAGCTCAGACAGTCAGGTTTTTTTACGGTGAAACTGAAACTCACTTTTTGTCCATTCATATCTTTTAGTGCTGTATAACTGGTCACTTCATTCTCCGAGCGGCCTCGGGGATAATCAGTTAACGTCAGTTGTGGGTAATGCTTTTTAACGGTTTGAAGTGTGATGCACTGGCCTGATGGTGAAAAATTCAGTAAGGGAGCCATGCCATCATTTTCTTTGCTTACTCGTAAATCAATGGTAGTAATGCTCGTACCCTCCAAAAGCTTGAAATCATCAGCATGGTAGAAGTTCATATATGCATTATTTTTCATGTAGTTAAAATGCAACGACATGTCATTTAGACTCGTAACGGATAACGTTTTGAGTGAGGCGCTCATTTGTGAAATGAACGCCCAGAGATCCTTTTTCTCTGAATCTCCCTCAGCCATTCCCGTTGTTAATAATGCAATAAGCACTGCTACGACCTTACTCACCTTTAGTCGTAAATTTCTCCTGCACCGCCGCATCAATATCCCCTTTATGCCCGGAACCCGGCGCCGTGGTGCCCGGTTGTGTGCCAGACGTATTCAGGTGCAGCTTACCGCCGGTGGTGATATGACCATCTCCTTCAACGAAGAAATTAAACTCTTTGCCGATGAGGTTAATCTTGCCGTTAGCGTTCAGCTCAATTGCGCTTTCACCAGAGACCAGCCGTAGCTTCGTACCAGAAGCAATGACATATTGCTCCACCGCCGCATCCAGCTTGCCTTTGCCCGTCAGGATCTCTGTTCCGCCTTTCACCGCCTGGATCTGATTCGCTTCCACCCGATGCAGTTCATTTTTCTTCACATAATGGCTGCGCTCGCCACCGACGCTGTGCGTTTCATCGTTCTTAATGCTGGTGTCCATGTTGCGCTCAGCCTGGATCCACACCTGCTCTGCACCCGCCTTGTCCTCAAAGCGCAGGGCATTGGCATTATCCACGGAGCCATCCTTCGTGCGGCTCATAAAACCCATCTGCGTGGCCGCCGCCGGCAGCGCCCACGGCGGCATGCTTGCTTCGTTATACACCCGCCCGGTGATAATCGGACGGTCCGGGTCGCCGTTGATAAAGTCCACCACCACCTCATCGCCGACGCGCGGAATTTGCACCCCGCCGTACCCCTGACCCGCCCAGGCGCTCGACACACGCACCCAGCAGGAGCTGGTGTCATCCCCCTTCGCCAGACGGTCCCAGTGGAATTTCACCTTCACGCGGCCATATTTGTCCGTCCAGATACTCTCCCCATTTGGCCCCACAACTTTTGCCGTCTGCGGGCCGTAGGTGCGCGGCCACGCCGTGCTCTGCGCCGGACGGTATGACACCGACGCCGGGATGACCGCGAAATCAGTGCGGTGAAGGGTTTCCCCCTCGCCGCTCGCGTAGCGGTTCTCCTCGAAATGGTAACCCGCCGCCGTGACCAGATAGTCACCGTTATCACTGAAGAACGGGGCGTTAGTCAGGGTGAAGGTGTGTCCCGGTGCAATACCCGCGGCCGTGGCCGTCGCCTGAATCTGCTGGTGCTCCACCTGCCAGCGCTCCTGACGGATACGGGCGTAGAACTCCGCATGCCCGGTCTCAACAAACCGTCCCGGCCAGTCGTACACGTCGATACTGCCCGGTTTCGGTGACGCCGGGTTCTGCTGCGCCTGGAACAGCCACGCGTTCGGCTTGCGGAAGTCGTAGTCATCGAGGCTGTAAATCCCCGGGGTGACGCTGTCCTCCAGCGCCCACTGGCTGATGCCTTCTTCATCCGTACTGCCGCCTGACGGCGTCTGGTGGTAAGGAATGACCTCATAGCCGCTGAACGGCTGATGCTGCGTGGCGGCGTCGGTGAGCACCAGGGTGTGCTTGTCGGCGTCGTGGCTGAAGTGGTATGCAATCCCCTCCAGCTCCATCAGACGGCTGATAAAGTCCAGGCTCGACTCCTGATACTGCACGCAGTAGTCCCACACCCGGTAGCTCCCGGTGAGCTTATCCTCCACGTTAACCTGATGTTCACCCAGCAGGGTTTTCACAATCTGCGGTACCGTCTGGCCCTGGAAGATACGCAGGTTACGGTCGCGCTTCATCGGCCACAGGTCCGGCTCCACCGTCAGCTGGTACACCGCATAGCGGGTGCCCGTCAGCTCGACGGCACTCACCGCCACGCGGGTGATTTTTCCATTGATATAGCGGGGCGTCAGCAGGCTCTGCGTCGGGATGGTCACCGTGACCGGCTGACCCAGCAGTTTGCTGCGGTCAATGCGCGCATCCGTGCCAAGCAAGGTCAGCGTCAGGGCGAACGACTCGGACATCGCCTCGCGACCTGTGAGTTTCCAGAACAGAAGCCCCTCCACCGGGAGCTGAACGGTAATTCGGTTGAGCATAATCTTTATTCCGTAATGGTTTTATGCTGGAGAAGATAATAAAAAACGGATAAATGAAAAAAGTCATTTACTATTACATGTAACCAGGCAGATGAAAAATCATCTGAGGGAAATCAACGAGGAATCTATCATTTAATATGGAACACTTAATTAACTAATTAAAAATACACCCTACGCATGGCACCATACTTTCCCCATGCTAAAAACAAAGCATTGGTATAAAGCACACATTTCTTCCGCAGCGATGAAATTTCCCCAGCACGTCCACAGTGTTACTCCCGGAGATGGATACCCCCTCTCATTCGTCAAGCCGACTTCAGTAATGTGTGGTGGAGTCAAACCTGCTGGCTTAACACGCATGGGCAATATCACCTGGTAATGAAGTATTTACTTGTCAGTTGAGGTGTACAGCCATTTCCAATCGTTCGCCTCAAGGTCTTCGTTACTGGTAGCGGAGGCTATGGGAAACGGATAGTTGTTCTAAGTGTTTATAATGTCTCTTCACTTAGGCCGCGGAGGCTAGCCAGATACCATAGAATATAAGAATGCATCCAAATGATGCCAGGCATTTCGCCAGCAAAAGCAACCTGGGGCCATATCTATTTGCCAGCGATGACAAAATCGAATAATTTTTCACCGTGTTATATCGCTGATGAAAACGCATTATAGTTTCAAATATTGTGCAAAGCATAATGACGAAAAATTTAGCCAATAACAGTGTAACAAACGAAGGCGGAATAACGATTAGTACCAACTCACCATCTTCTTTTGTCATCGAGGGGAAAATTTCCCGCAATCCGATCAACACGAAAACCAGAATAAAAGTGCCGACTAATATAAAAGATAATTTTACGAAAAAAAACCACCCATTCTTTTTTGTTAAAATTATCTTTGCCATTCCAGATATAGGCAAAAGCGACCAAAGAAAAAATAATAAACCCGAGAAACTTCATTGAATCCGCTGCTCCTTATTCGCTCGCCCGACTATGACAGTCACACCCCCCAGTATTAACAATTGGCGCATGGCGGGTTGCGTGAGGATGATCACCGCAACCAGTTGACCGAGCTGCCTGCTGCGGTCGATGCACGCCTCCGGGTCGGGTCAAGGGCATGACGCAAAGCGGAGACGTGGTTGCGGTAACAGTAGAAACAAAGGTATCCGTTATGCAACCTTAATCATTGTGCTTACTTTAGCCAAAGACCCGAAAACATAAGGACGCTTCCGAGGGAAATTAAGCTTTTAGCAACGATAAGTAAGCCAGGCGCGACGATGCGTGATATAGACGATATTTTTTCATAATTTTCCACATTGTAGCTTTTGTGCCCCCTCAGAATCCCCGAGAAAACAGTACAGAGCAGCACAACTGTGACCTTTAAACCCCATACGCACAGAAAAGACATAGAAAAAATGATCGAATATTGTTTGGCCGTTGCGATGGAAAACAATGACATCGACTGAGAAAGCCATTTAAACGTAAAGCCAATGACAACTGTGGCTACTAACACCAGAACCAACATCATCCCCGCCAGGAGCCACTTTTTCTTGTTAAAAAAATCTTTTCCATTCCAGATAAGCGCTAGTGTCCAAATCATAAAGAAAATAAAGAAAAACCAATGCATTACAATATTTCCCATTTATCCTCTTTAATCTTTTGTCAAAAGGGCAACACACTCAGCAATAACCATTAATCCCGCCATCTGCCTGAGCGGAAATTACGGCCAGCTCAAACCCTCACTATCCAAATATGAAAACAATTACAAGAAAGTATCTTCAGGAGCCCTGTCGAATAATTCACCTGCAATTCTGGCGATACGTTCGTGTTGTACCAATTTGTCTTTCCACTCCTGTGGGATACCGGAATAACCATACAGCGCACCCGCGATTTGCCCCGCCGTCGCCGCAACGCTGTCAGCATCATCGGCAAGATTGGCGGCCAACAGAATAGCATCTCTGAAATTATCCGTATTCCATACGGACCACATCGCGGCCTCAAGCGTATCGATGACATAACCACTTGAACGAATCTGATCGCGAGTTTTTTGCTTATATTCACCCGCGTTGATAATCATTACACGTGGCTGAAGCGGCATGACGTGTGGAGCAAAAACAAAATCTTTATTGCTGCCATTAATCATATGTACAAGTAAATAACTTAAATACTGTGTGCTATTTATTGCTTCCGCGGCACCGTGCGTGGCGATGCTCTGTTTTTTAGCTTCATAAAACGCTTTGCTTAATGACTTTCTAAAAAAAATTGAGACAGGGGCTTGTCTGATAATAGAAGCATTACCTGCAGTTTCTGGCGAAGTATTACCGCTCCACCCAGGACCAACAGTTAAATATTGTTCTAAAGCAAAGCGAGTTGTATTACCTATATCAAAACAGATGCCATTTGAACTGTTATAACCATGCTGATACCATTCCAGAAGCTTATTCCTGAAGCATATAGTATCAGCATCACCTTTCTCAAGAAGCGTTTCCGCAAGACATAATGCCATGGATGTGTCATCCGTCCATTCGCCTGCGCGAAGTCGAAATGGCCCACCTCCTGTCATATCTTTGACGTATGCTCTGTCACGCGGTAAAAATTCGAGCGTAGTGCCTACGGCATCTCCAACAGCGAGGCCAATAAGGGCACCAATCGCGCGATCCCTTGATTCCGCTAGGGAGAGACTACACGATGGTGTTAAATCCCATCGTTTTTGTGCATCGCAATCAAAAGATGATTCTAATAGTTTATCATTATATTTATACTGCATTTTCTGCTGGACTGAAAGACTACTAACAGGTAAGTACTTACGATATCTATCTACATATTTTAACAATACATTCAAATTAGCATGTAAATCAATCACCATCCACCCATAATAAAATATATTTAATATCAAACCTAGAATTCATCAGGATATTTCATTTTAAGATTTTGTTGTTTTATTCTATAATTGGCATCAACCTCATGCGGGAGCCTAACCTTTAATCCTCGGCGGATTTGATCAACAATAAACCAGGCATCCGACAACCTTTCAAAAAACAACTCATCCGAATTATCAAACTCCTTCGCTGCATACATACCGAACGTCATCTTCCATAATTTAGCCTTATCCTTTTCCTTGCCTTCGATGAGGTCCCGCAGAAATAATAATTGTTGTACTGTAGAGTCGCACATTTGCAAAAGCGGGGATTGGGGATTACTTTTTCTAACTTCAGCATATCTCTTTTGAGATAAATTTAATGCTTTTTCAACATAATCCAAGGCTGTTATTTCATTCATTATATTGAGTCAAATTATTAGAGTGAGAGCGCGCCTATTATTCCCGACCACTTCTGCCTGATAAAATCAGTCACCACATTTTATTAAAGGAAGATAATAGAATTAAGAGGGGAAATTAAAAAATCACTTTCTTTATTAATGAGTGACTATCATCAAATATGGTCCACTTGATATTTCGACATATTTCAATACTGGAAAAGTAAGTTGTTTCGTCTCACATCCAACTTCGCATCAACACAACATTTTCTATTCAACTTAATGGCACGCTATAATAGCCGCGCCATATGATTTATACAATTACTAGAAATTATCCTCAAGTGCTCTATCGAATAGTTCACCTGCCATTGTGGCGATACGTTCGTGTTGTTCGAGTTTATTTTTCCAATCCTGGGGAATACCGGAATCACCATATAATGCTCCAGCTATTTGCCCCACCGTCGCCGCAACGATGTCAGCGTCATAGGCAAGGTTGGCGGCCAGCAGAATTCAAAAAAACTGCCTATCACTTACGATATCTTTTTTGTCTTTTCAAATATTCCACATCTTGTTCATGAGGAAGAATGATCTTCAATCCTTTCCCCATCTGCGAAGCTATATAATTAGCATTAGATAAATGCTCAGCAAGTTCGGCATCTGTTGTATCAAATTCTTTAGATGCAAGTACTCCAAGATTCAATGAATGTAATTTACTTTTATCTTTTTCAGCGCCAACCAAAACAGATTTAATATAATCCAACTGGCACTTCACCATAACATACAGTGAAAAATCAGGTTTTGTTTCCAATCGTTTATTGATTATATCAATGGCATCATTGATATAATTCAGCTCGTTATAATTTTCTTTATTCATGAACACTCTTAGACATATTTTTATCTGAATAAATTCTGTACCCCCCTACCTTTTGGCTGGTAGAGATATTTTTTTAACTAGCCAAATACCAGGTACAGGAAGCAATATTACCGAACTACTCTACTTTTTTTGCATAATTCAGTATATTTTCTATGCTGGCAAAGTGAGTTGTTTTCCTCACATGTTACTTCACATTAACCCAACATTTTCCCTTCAACTCAATGGCACGCTACAATAGCCGTGCCATATGAATTATTCAATTATAAAAAATTATCCTCAGGAGCTCTATCGAACAGTTCACCTGCCATTTTGGCGATACGCTCGTGTTGTACAAGTTTGTTTTTCCACTCCGACGGAATACCAGAATAACCATATAATGCTCCCGCTATTTGTCCTGCCGTCGCCGCAACGCTGTCAGCATCATCGGCAAGATTGGCGGCCAACAGAATAGCATCTCTGAAATTGTCAGTATTCCATACGGACCACATCGCGGCCTCAAGCGTATCTATTACATAACCACTTGAACGAATCTGATCGCGAGTTTTTTGCTTATACTCACCCGCATTTATGATCATTACACGCGCGCATAGTGGGAAAACATGAGGGGAAAAAGCTTCTTCTTTTTTATAACCGTTAATTAAATAGTGTAATACCAATCCGAGAAATTGGCATGCATTAATTGACTCTACCGCGCCATGAGTTGCGCGACTCTGAGCCTGGGATTCGAAGTAAATCGCGCGCAGCGATTTTCGACGAAAGATAGACACCGGAGCTTGACGAATAACCGCAGCATTACCAGCAGTGTGTTTCTCGGTATTACCATACCATGAAGGCCCGATACGCAAATACTGTTCAAGCGCAAATCGCGTCGTATTGCCAATATCGAAACACCGACCATTACTGCTATTATCACCGTTAAGATACCATTTAACGAGATATTTTCTAAGTATATCGGTATGCATTCTGTTTTCTGAAAGATAAGTTTCCGCCAGACATAATGCCATGGACGTATCATCCGTCCATTCACCGGGTTTTAAATGAAAAGGTCCGCCACCAATCATATCCGCTACATGTTCACTGTCTCTTTTCTTAAACTCAAGAGTAGTGCCGACTGCGTCCCCAACAGCCAAACCGACCAGCGCCCCAAGTGCTTTATCACGTGAAATATCTTCAGTCGTAATTAAAGGTAATGTTTCATCCCAGGCTTGTGAAGAACTCAAACCATCAATACCGTTATTTTTTATTGCCTTACGGACATTAATTGGCATGTATGTACGATAGCGATCGGCATAATGATTGATTACAGAGTCTTCAGTATGAAGGTCGATCATGGTATTACCCTTAATTCTATATTTGTTATCCCAAGTTCATCTGACCTGCTGATAACCTCAAACGATGTATTAGGCTTAAATAGCACTTCAGTCTCTGTTGCATTGAATTCTGAAAGGAAGTCAATTTTCCGGCCGGAAAAAACATCAACACCATCTTTTGCCCGCCAGGATGGTCAGCGAGTAAAATCACCGTCTGCTTCTGAAAAATGACCGAGTTATCATTTTTAAACTGATAAAAAAGCTCTACCGCCGGATGACCATTAACAGAAGTCATCTGAGAGGATTCAAGACGAAAGTCGGGCACCGTAATTTCCAGTTCACGCGTCAGTCGGGTAGCCGCATCATGGACTTTATCTTCGTTTTTTGCCGTCGCACAAGAAACAACAAAAGTAAACTCGCTAGCTCCGTTATCACTCATGGTGAATAAATTCATGGTTCTGTCTTTAAATACATCGGGCAAGGCGAGTGTTGCTTCCTGAAGGATATATTCGGCCATTCTGGTTATTCTTATTTATTGGCATTAAAAACAAAAAAACCATCCACTTCCTGCTGGATTTCACCCTGATGGGATGCACCTGGTGGGTCGATGACATTACGTCCGTCATCAGGGTTTAAGTGCAATTCCCCGGAAAGCGTATTAATTTGAGCATTCTGTTTTGCAGTAAAGTTAAAGTTATTACCAATGATATGAACGCTACCGTCTTTTGATAGCTCGATGGCGCTTTCACCACATTCCAGTCTCAGCGTATTACCTGCGGAAAGTATAAAATTATTAACGACCTTATCGTTTCGACTGTTCCCCGTCAGGCATACCACATCGCCTTTAATCCCTGATTTCTGGTTTTTCGCTACCCGTAAGGTTTCATCTTCACCAACAAACTGGGTACGATTTTTTTCGGTAGAGTGAGACTCGTCATTTTTGACGTTAATATCCAGATTCCGCTCAGCCTGGATCCACACCTGCTCTGCGCCCGCCTTGTCCTCAAAGCGCAGGGCATTGGCATTATCCACGGAGCCATCCTTCGTGCGGCTCATAAAGCCCATCTGCGTGGCTGCAGCCGGCAGCGCCCACGGCGGCATGCTTGCTTCGTTATACACCCGCCCGGTGATAATCGGACGGTCCGGGTCACCGTTGATAAAGTCCACCACCACCTCATCGCCGACCCGCGGAATTTGCACCCCGCCGTACCCCTGACCCGCCCAGGCGCTCGACACACGCACCCAGCAGGAGCTGGTGTCATCCCCCTTCGCCAGACGGTCCCAGTGGAATTTCACCTTCACGCGGCCATATTTGTCCGTCCAGATACTCTCCCCATTTGGCCCCACAACTTTTGCCGTCTGCGGGCCGTAGGTGCGCGGCCACGCCGTGCTCTGCGCCGGACGGTATGACACCGACGCCGGGATGACCGCGAAATCAGTGCGGTGAAGGGTTTCCCCCTCGCCGCTCGCGTAGCGGTTCTCCTCGAAATGGTAACCCGCCGCCGTGACCAGATAGTCACCGTTATCACTGAAGAACGGGGCGTTAGTCAGGGTGAAGGTGTGTCCCGGTGCAATACCCGCGGCCGTGGCCGTCGCCTGAATCTGCTGGTGCTCCACCTGCCAGCGCTCCTGACGGATACGGGCGTAGAACTCCGCATGCCCGGTCTCAACAAACCGTCCCGGCCAGTCGTACACGTCGATACTGCCCGGTTTCGGTGACGCCGGGTTCTGCTGCGCCTGGAACAGCCACGCGTTCGGCTTGCGGAAGTCGTAGTCATCGAGGCTGTAAATCCCCGGGGTGACGCTGTCCTCCAGCGCCCACTGGCTGATACCCTCTTCATCCGTACTGCCGCCTGACGGCGTCTGGTGGTAAGGAATGACTTCGTAGCCGCTGAACGGCTGATGCTGCGTGGCGGCGTCGGTGAGCACCAGGGTGTGCTTGTCGGCGTCGTGGCTGAAGTGGTATGCAATCCCCTCCAGCTCCATCAGACGGCTGATAAAGTCCAGGCTCGACTCCTGATACTGCACGCAGTAGTCCCACACCCGGTAGCTCCCGGTGAGCTTATCCTCCACGTTAACCTGATGTTCACCCAGCAGGGTTTTCACAATCTGCGGTACCGTCTGGCCCTGGAAGATACGCAGGTTACGGTCGCGCTTCATCGGCCACAGGTCCGGCTCCACCGTCAGCTGGTACACCGCATAGCGGGTGCCCGTCAGCTCGACGGCACTCACCGCCACGCGGGTGATTTTTCCATTGATATAGCGGGGCGTCAGCAGGCTCTGCGTCGGGATGGTCACCGTGACCGGCTGACCCAGCAGTTTGCTGCGGTCAATGCGCGCATCCGTGCCAAGCAGGGTCAGCGTCTGGGCGAACGACTCGGACATCGCCTCGCGACCCGTCAGTTTCCAGAACAGAAGCCCCTCCACCGGGAGCTGAACGGTAATTCGGTTGAGCATAACTTTATTCCATATGGCTTATGCGATGCAAAGACTCACGGCACTAAATGTGTCATGGTAATACTATGCAGTGTCAGATTGGTTATTTAGCGCGAACTGTTTTGATTATATATATGAGAGAGCCAATCTTTAATATTTCCGATAATATAAATAAAGCAATATTAATGGAAATAACGCTCAATCTTAAACCAGCGATCGCCATAGGGAAAAGTGTCACTGAGCAACTGAAGATGATAACGCGCAGCACTTCTTGTATAAGAGCAAAACCGACCGCATATCGATGTTTTGTGAAAAAAAACCAGGCAGAAAAAAGCAAGGAAACTGGCATGAGGAGATAAACAAGGTAAAAAGCACCTGTCACTATTCCGTTTACGCCACCTGCTATCAGCATAAAGATAATTACACCCGGATTTCCTCCGGTGGAAACCCACCATGACTCAAGTAAATGGTATGGACCAATCGAATAAAACACAATCCCGATGACATCCATAACACCCCAGAAATAGAAAATTTTATTTTTCGCGGTCATGTTCGCCCTAACCTTTACTTGACTGGTGCTGGCGGCCATTTACCACCATGTTGAATAAGCGTCTCTTTGATTTCAGTTAGTTTTTTATATTCTTCACTGCCTTCTTCTGTTCTGTTCAGATAACGTTGAAGTTGATTACCCATCGTCCAGCCATTGATAGTCCTAATTTCAGGGTCAGTACCGCGTTTCAGCAAAAGGAGCACGTGATCGTAAGCGTGGTAATCCAGCGCGGCTACTAACAATGTACTACCCAGTGAGTCGGTAATATTAATATCCGCTCCGCCGTCAAGCATCGCCTTGAGTGTCTCGGTATTTTTCGCTTCGATACTTTCGAATATTATAGGCTCACCAAACGTTTTGTCTTTTGCATCTGGAGATAATCCGCCGTCCAGCATCGCCTTTATCCACACGTCGCTGTCCGCTTTTAATACTAATTCTGCAGGCGAACTTTTTCCCTGCGGCCTTGGCTGCAGCGGATCTGCGCCAGCCTTAATCAGAGTAGTGATAATTTTTAAATGTTCAGGCGTTTTTTTATCGTTAAGTGAATTCATCACCGCCCAAAACAACAGGGTCATGTCCTCTTTACCAGGTTTGTTTAAATCAGTTTTCGAAGCTAACTTTTTCACCTCATCGCCGTCACCATTCTCAATTGCGCGCGCTAATGTGAGCTGGTCACCATTAAAGTAATTATCTGGTTGTAAATCCATATTTTGCTTGCACCCCTGAACCATAAACATTAAACAAAGCGCTACCCAGCCAAAAATTAGTGATTTCACGCGCGGCTCCTGATAATAGAGATATCCTCATCCTTCTGTTGTTCAATACAGTTTATCGCTTGATCTATTCCATGTCGGTCAAATGCACTCCCCATTCCACCAGGAAGGTCGTGAGCTATTCCGGCAGCATTGGGCATAATGGCAGAAATCTCTTCTTTCGCTATAAGTGCTGGCACGTGCCCTTTTACCATTTTAAAATCTTCCCAAACATTTACTTCCTGAGTCCTGGTCAGCAGTTCACCCTCGACGCGGTAAGCCTGAATGTTATCCGTGCTGCCCAATATGCTTCCGCCATATTTCTCGACGGTACCGGAATTTAGGCCAGAAGCATTAAACGTCCATCCCGCCATACCACTTGCCATAGAGGTGGCTGATGCTAAACCTCCCCCAAGAGAGTGCCCCGCAATGTCTATTTTTTGACCTGATTTGGCGAGCTGCTCGCCCATACTTACGGCTCTTCGGTAATAATCCGACTCCAACCCAAGCCCCTGCGCACCGTTATTTTTCCAGTCAGTCATGTTCTTCATGGGGAAAAACTCTGGTTGCCTCGACCCTCTGAACACCAGCGTAGGGTTCATATCGCCACCAAAAACGTCAGGGTCAGGCTGATAGACGCGTGCCAGAAAATCAGGATCCTCACTCTTGTCATAAAGTGTTTTACTTTTAAGACCTAACTTCTTTAGCACCGATGCATCGTTGCTTATATCCTTCCAGCCCTCTGGCACCCCCGGCGTTGTCTCCAGCGGATTCACTGTCTTATAAACATTCTCAGCAAGCTTCGCTTTCTCCACCGCAATATTATTCGCCGCCAGTCGTTTAGCGGCGATCTGCGCATCCGGGTAAAGGCTGTTGCTGCCCTTCGCGATCAGATCCTTACGCGCCTGCCAGCGTTCCGCCTTGGTCATCTGCTGTAGCTGCGAAGCATAGGTTTTACCGTCTTTACCCGGCGTGGCCTCATCCGGCACCTGTGCCGCTTTGGATTTCACCACCTGCTTCGGCAGTACCGTCGGCGCAGGACGGGCACCGTAAGTTCGCACCATGGTTTCGTAGCGATCGACGATTGTGCTTACCGGATACCAGCCCAGACCGGTAAGCGAGGCCGCCTGCAGTCGGCCATCGGCATTGATATAAAATATCTCCGTTACCGATGACCAGTTACGGAAACTCTCGTCGATGGCAACGATCCTGCCGATATCGAGATCCTGCACGATCAGCTTACGGGTATCGCGTCCTGACTGATAGGGATTCGCCCCGGTGATGGAATGCAGCAAATCGTAACGCGTAAACAGCGAGCGCAGCGAATTGTCGGGAACTGACATTATCCACTGCCCGGCTACGGACGGGCGGATAATTTTCGCGAAAAGCGCTGGCGAGACATTCTCGCTGAAAAGATAGACAAACTTGAGGTTATACATTCGCTCCGTCCTGTTACCAGTCCCTGCTTACCTTACTTACGGATTCACCAGCCAGGTGCCAGGCTTCGCGATATCCAGCGTCTGGGTACGCGTTTTCCCGTTGCCCTGCAGTTCAATTCTGGCCTCGCCCGCAGGTAGCTTGAGCGATGCATAACCGTTATTTGCCGGACGCAGTGTTTTTGGCTCACCGTTCACTTTCAGGGTCTCACCGTCAAGAATACGGATATAGACCAGTGCCACCGGGCTGGCATCCACCGGTGGGGTGGCCGGTTGCGCTGTCGCAGTCGGTGCAGTCTGTTCACTGGCTTTCGCCGTTTCCGGTTTCACTTCCGGCGCGTTCGATGCGGTTTCAACGGGGCGCGTCTCAGCGGGGGCCTGCGCCGCCTGCTCTGGCGCATCATGGTCGCCACCGCTAAACAGCATCGCTCCGGCGACGACGCCAACCAGCACGCCCGCAGCAACCATTGCCGGGATTTTGTACCGGTGCCAGTCCAGTGCAGAAGCCGGTGCCTCTTCCTCTACCGGTACCAGCATCGTGCCCGGTTTTTTCGCGCTCAGTACATCGTCGATACCCGCTACTGGCATCTCAATAAACGCCGCGAATTCATCGATGGACTGCGGTCGGTCTTCCATATGCAACGCCAGCGCCCGGTCGATGGCCTGCAGCAGCGAGAGGGAATAGCCCTGCGGCTGCAGTTCCACCAGCGGTTTGCAGGTGTCCTGAATTGAGCGCACCACGCTGACCGGCGGCGGTGAGCCGACAATCAGGGTACGCAGCACGGCACCGAGAGCATAAATATCCGTCCACGGGCCCTGCTCGCTTTCGTTGTCGTCAGTGTACTGCTCGATTGGCGCAAAGCCCGGGCGCAGCATGGTTTCCGTCTCGTCAGAGAGATTACCAATGGTGCGGCGCGCTGAGCCGAAATCGAGCAGAACCGGCAGGCCGTTGTCCTGAATCTGGATGTTATCCAGAGAGATGTCGCGGTGCAGATAGCCTTCGTCATGAATTGTCTTAATGGCACCGAACAGCATGGGCAGCATACGACGGATCCAGGCTTCGTTAATCAGCTCCGGTTTTTGTTCGCGCAGGCGGGAAAGCGTGGTACCGCTATAGAACAGCGTTCCCATATAGGCCGTATCGTTTTGCACCCAGAAACGCAGCACGTGAAGCAGGTTCGGGTGGTTGAAGCGCGCCAGCAGGCGGGCTTCCTGAATGAAGCTGTTCAGGCCGGCGGAAAACGCTTTGCCAAAACGTTCGCTGCGCAGTACCAGCGTCATATCGTCGCCGCGCACGGCGAGCGAGGCAGGCATGAATTCTTTGATAGCGATAGTGCGTTCGAGCTGATGATCCCACGCGCGATAGACGATGCCGAACCCGCCGCCGCCGATCACCTCTTTAATTTCAAACTCGTTGAAGCGATACCCGACCGGGAGCGCGTTTGGGACAGTCCGATTGTTATCATTATCCGTCATCTTTTACAGTTCTCTTGATGATTATTACGCGGCAAACTGACAGTGAAACTCGCCCTGCTCACAGGTGACGTGCAGACGTCGGTACTGCTCATCGCTGCGGCTGGCGGTAAGTAATATCTGGCTCATCTGAGGCAGCAAGGTGTTTGTCAGAATAGCGTCCACCATGCGGCCGCCAGACTCCACCTCGGTACAGCGCTGAACAATTTGTTCCACCACGCTGTCATCAAACTCGGAAATAATATTGTGATTCTCTTGCAGACGACGCTGAATGCGTTTGAGCTGCAGGCGGACAATCTGCCCCAGCATCTCGTCGCTCAGTGGATAATACGGCACCACCAGCAGACGGCCCAGCAGCGCTGGCGGGAAGACCTCCAGCAGCGGCTGACGCAACGCGCCGCTTAACGCCTCAGGCTCAGGCATCAGTTCCGGATCGGCACACATGGCGCTGATCAGATCGGTGCCGACGTTGGACGTCAGAATAATGATGGTGTTACGGAAATCAATATGGCGGCCCTCGCCATCTTCCATCCAGCCTTTATCGAAGACCTGGAAGAAGATTTCATGTACATCCGGGTGCGCTTTTTCAATTTCGTCCAGCAAGACCACGCTGTACGGTCGACGGCGAACGGCCTCGGTTAACACCCCGCCTTCACCATAACCCACGTATCCCGGAGGCGCACCTTTTAAGGTGGAAACGGTGTGGGCTTCCTGGAATTCACTCATGTTGATGGTGATAACGTTCTGCTCACCACCATAAAGCGACTCCGCCAGCGCCAGTGCAGTTTCCGTTTTCCCCACGCCGGACGGGCCACAGAGCATAAATACGCCAACAGGTTTGTTCGGATCATCGAGTTTTGCCCGCGAGGTTTTCACGCGACGGGCAATCAGATCCAGGCCGTGACGCTGGCCGATGACGCGCTGGTTGAGGGTATCAGCCAGGTTGAGCACCGCATCAATCTCGTTTTTCACCATCCGGCCCAGCGGGATACCGGTCCAGTCAGAGACCACCGCCGCCACCACGTTTTCATCCACCGCCGCAAACAGCAGCGGCTCGTCGCCCTGTAAAGCGTTGAGCGCCTGCTGCTGCGCGTTAAGCGCGCTGCGCAGTTCGCCGGTCTCGTCATCACCCGCGGCAAAAAGCGCGGCACGCAGGCGGATGATTTCAGTCACAAGAGCACGTTCCTCTTCCCAGCGCTGGGTCAGGGCTTCGCGCTTTGTTTCGTATGTATCGCGCTCGGCGGTCAAGGCTGCGACGCGCTCCGGATCGCCGGCACCCACGCGCGCTTCGCGTCCGGCAATCTCGATCTCCACATCCAGGGCCGCGAGATGGCGCAGGCAATCTTCCAGCTGTGCCGGTGGCGCGCTCTGGCTGACCGCCACGCGGGCACAGGCAGTATCAAGCAGCGCAACGGCTTTATCCGGCAACTGGCGTGCCGGAATATAACGATGTGAAAGCTTGACCGCCGCGCTGACCGCTTCGTCGAGAAGCAGTACCTGGTGATGCGTCTCCAGCGGTGACACCGTGCTGCGCAGCATCAGAATGGCTTTGGCTTCGTCCGGCTCGTGAACCTGTACCGTCTGGAAACGACGGGTCAGCGCCGGGTCTTTCTCGATGTATTTTTTGTA
The DNA here is from genome assembly GCF_049913205.1 of Enterobacter sp. R-25. NCBI lineage: Bacteria > Pseudomonadati > Pseudomonadota > Gammaproteobacteria > Enterobacterales > Enterobacteriaceae > Enterobacter > Enterobacter sp. R-25. The sequence goes on from NZ_CP183982.1 coordinate 2,739,384, forward strand.
TTCCGCCCACGTGGTGGCCCCGATGGTGCGCAGTTGCCCGCGCGCCAGAGCCGGCTTTAACAGGTTAGCGGCATCACCGGTACCCTGCTGGCCGCCTGCGCCAATCAGGGTGTGGATCTCATCGATAAACAGAATGACTGGCGTAGAGCTGGACTGCACTTCATTAATCAGGGCCTGTAGACGCGCTTCGAACTCGCCTTTCATGCCTGCGCCAGCCTGCAGCATGCCGATATCCAGCAGCCAAAGCTGAATATTCTGCAACGGTGCCGGCACGTCGCCTTCGGCGATACGCAGCGCCAGCCCTTCCACCACCGCCGTTTTGCCAACGCCAGCTTCCCCGGTCAGCAGCGGGTTATTCTGGCGACGGCGCATCAGAATATCGACCATCTGGCGGATCTCTTCATCGCGCCCGACAACCGGGTCAATCTTCCCTTCACGGGCGCGCGCAGTCAGGTCCTGACCATACTGGGCTAACGTCCCCTGTGCGGCAGGCACCGTACCGGCTGGCGTATCCGCGGCAGCGGCCGCCTGCTGCGTCTCTTTGCTCTGAGCGCAAATCGCATCAAACTGCTCGATCAGCACGTCGACGTTAAGGCGGGTGAACTGCGCCGAGATGCTTTTCAGCACGTTAGCCAGATTCCAGGTTTTCAGGATGCCAATCAGTAAATGCCCGCCGCGAATACGGCTGACGCCATACTTCAGCGAGCCAAACACCCACGCGCGCTCCACGGCGCTGTCGATATGTTCTGACAGATCGGAAACAGAACTCGCGCCACGTGGCAGCGCATCCAGTGCGGCCACGATATCGCGCGTCAGCTGCTGTTCATCGAGGGCAAAATGACGAATCACCTGTTGCAGATCGCCATCCTGCTGCTGCATCAGTTGATGCAGCCAGTGCACCAGTTCAACATAGGGGTTGCCGCGCAGCTTGCAGAACGCGGTGGCGCTTTCCAGTGAGGTAAATAACAGCGTATCCAGTTTGCCGAAAAGCACGGCACGGCTGATTTCTGACATGTTCGGTTCCGTTGATAACAATGCGTTAGAAAAATTATCGCTCTGCGCGATACACCAGATCGCCACGTGGGACAGGCTGAGGCTGAAGGCCCAGCCAGGTGTTGTAACCTAACCGCCCGGCGCTACCGAGCGAGGCACCCTGCACCGCGTCGGCGCGCAGAATAACCCGAGTTTCCCATTCAAATTCTACCCCTGCGTACTGGCGTACCCAGTCGCGCAGTTCAGTGACCCACGCTTCGCCTGGCAGAAAGCGGTTGTACTCTTCCGCGCTCAGTGGGCCGATTTCGATACGAAACTTGTGCTGCACGTCGCGCACCGCAACGCCGAGAAAAGCGGATTCTCCCATCCGCGGCAGTCGACGCCCTTCACCCAACTGCGCCTGTTCCCGCGGCGAAAGCGGCATCCACTGCGCCACGTTCGTGACCAGTTTTACCGGGGCGTTAAAATAGTTGCGCAGGATCTTCTCCAGCCCTTCCGGATCCCGGGCGTGACGAGTCAGGTGTCCGGCATGAGTAAAACGGGCATGTGCGCTCAGGCTGCCTTTGGTCATCTGCCCCGGCTGGCCCATGCCGATCAAGGATGCCAGGTACCCCTCAAAGCGTTTGTTGTCCGCGCGGTCAAGAGAGACGGCGGGCTGCGCATCAGCCCAGGCGCGGTAAAACAACAGCGTCAGGCGATGATGGAACAGATCGGCAAACGCGCTCAGGCTGGTGTCCTGATGATGATGAATACGCTCGCGGGCGTACTCTGTCATATGGACGGGCAGCGGGCCATTTGGACCAAACAGACCGAAGCTGAGGATAGACACCTCGTGCAGCCCGTTCTCTTCACGCTGGCGCACCTGCGCGAGGGTTGACGGCGCAAAGCTCATCGATGGCTGCTGACCGATACGTAACGGCTCAAATTTCGGCAGCGGCGCGCGCCCCAGCGGATAACGTTCACCGCCCTGGGCATCAATGCGTCTTAATAGCTGGAACAGATCGTAGCGCCACGGCGTCTCACGTACGCCGCGCCAGAAAGCGTCCGGCAACGGCGTCAGGCGATGGACACGCAGCGGCGCGGAGGCGACTTCGCTCATAGTAGTGCCCTTTTCCCCATACGCGGTGCCCAGTAGCCAATCTCACCGCGCTGCTGACTCTTCAGCGTGAATTCAGTAAAGCTGTTGATGGACACCAGGCGGGCAAACAGGCGTTCCAGCACGCTGCCGAAAAGCCAGGGGCTGGCGCCGGAAAACGCACGCTCATCCACCGTCAGAGTAATGCCGATCCCGCGCGCAAAGACCACCGGACCCGGCTCCGGGACGCGACGGTGAACCGGCTCCAGCACGCAGTGGCGAACGCCCTCAACCTGACGCGCAACCGGCGTCTCCGCCAGGTTAGCATACAGCCCTAACAGCTGACGCAGGGCGGCGGCACCCTCTTCGTTTTCGCTGTCCATCAGGCTGAGATAGTTCATCTGCAGTTGGCTGATCAATCGCCAGGTGCTAAACCCTTCGGCCAGAGCCGGACGCGGCGGCGTTGGGCCTTTTCGCAGGGTCAGGGATTTCACCGGCATGGAATCGGCCATGATGAACTGTCCGAGCTCCTGCTGAAGCATCAGCGGCAGGTCGCGGCTGGTGCACAATACTTCCGCGGAGATATAGCGCAGATTTTCCTGCCAGGGTGCATGCTGTTCATCCACCAGCGAAACAAAGACTTCGGAGCCGATATAACCGGTGCGGGTACCGTAGCGCAGGGCATGTTCAGAGAGCACTCGCTGCTCGCGGCGCAGGGAAAAATAGGCGCCGTAGTTGCCCGCATCACCGCTCCAGGTGCTCCAGAAAGGACGGAATGTCTGGTCATCACGCTGGCCGTCGGCACTGCCGAAGATTTTGTTTACCGCATAAATTTCATAATCCAGGGGACGGATGTTATCCACCACCAGATGATATTCATGCTGGCTCTCGCTCAGCTTCTGCCGCGCCGCCACTTTCGGGAAAAGGTTGATCACCGGCGTGCAATGCATCGCCAGATGGCTGGCATCAACCACCCGCTCCAGCTGCTCATCGCTTTTATCCAGCAGGATGAAAATATCGAACGCTTTTTCATTTTCACAGTGCTGGATAAGCTTGCCCAGACCGCTGAGGCTGATAAAGCGGAACCGTGCCGGAAACGCAAAGTATTCCTGCAGCAGACGATAGCCGTCAAAGTTGCGCAGGTCGTCCGGAAGCAGCGCCTGGTCCGGCTCAAACCCTTCCTGTCGCAAGGCATCCGCAGAGAGCAGCTGTCGCTGCGGGAGCTTGCTGACGGTCTGGCAGACAATCCCGGCGTGGTGCTCCATGACCAGCTCAAGCAGCTTGAGCGCCTCAATATCCGGGCCGCTAAGGAAAAACTCCAGACGGTCAAAATCCAGATGCCCAAGATGCTGCGGGCCATCGCAGGCAATGCGGACCCGTAACGCGCTGTTGATCCCCCGCTGGCTCAGGCCCAGCTGCGCCAGCGGCAGATCGGCAGGCACACCGCCCAGCTCGACCTTATCGATTTTCAGCGGCAGCAGATTAACTTCATGCGCCGTGGTGTAGCTGCAGGTGACCCCGGTCTTTTTCAGCGCCAGGCTGTCCATCATGGTGCCGCGCGGCACCTTAAAACCGTTGCTCAGATCGCCACGCGTGCTGTCGGGCTGGATTTCAGCAATCGCCATTGAGGGAGTTGGCGCGAGATAGTTTGGCGCAATCATTTCCAGCAAACGCTGGGAGAAGCGCGGGAACTCCGCTTCCATTTTCATTTGCACGCGGGAGGTCAGGAACGCGAACCCCTCCATCAGGCGTTCTGTATACGGGTCCGCCACTTCGATGCCGCGCATGCCCAGTCGACCCGCGACTTTGGGATAGCGCTCGGCAAATTCAGCGCCCATTTCACGCAGATAGGCCAGTTCACGGTTGTAATATTCGAGCAGTTTACTTTCCATGATCACCCCGCATCTTTCAGTTCAAAATGGCCGTTTTCCAGATCGACATCGGTGCGAAACAGAAACTCCAGCGGGTACGGCACACACCACAGACGCCCTTTTATCTCAATGGACAACACGTTGTGCAGATCCAGTGACGAGGTGTCTGACACGCAGCGGACCTGCAGTCCCTGCGGCAAAATACGCGGTTCAAAGTTAATGATGGCCTCGGTAAGCTTGCGCTGAATGTCGTGCCATTCAATGTCTGACATTCTTTTCCCGGCCAGCGGCGCGACGCCAAAATTAACCACCGAGCGGTTCACATGCGGCAACGCGCTCAGGTCACCGGATGCGTCATGGTTGATGGTGTTAAACAACCACTGCAGATCCCGCAGCACGTTACGGCGCAGGGCGGCGTGGGTAATCAGATTACTGTTGGCGGACTCGCGTTTTTTTTCCGGATCGTTATCGGTGAGGCGATCCAGCAGCGAGGGCTGCATTTTATCGCGCGCCCCCACCTTCTCCTGCTTGCTGCGGGCTTGCCAGCCGCTGCGCAGCAGATCGCCTTCGCCAGCGGGATTACTCATGGGCTCCATCCGCAGCAAACGTCACCAGGTTCAACGACAGCAATGGGCTTTCGCTTTGCTCGCTAAGCCAGGCTTTCTGCCCCATGCCTTCATACAGCGTGCCGTCATTGTCGAGCGGCAGCCACTCGGTGGTGCGCGCGAGCTTAACCGCGTCAGACGCATCCGGTGCGAAAGGATAGCGCGCCGGGATCTGGCAAACCTGTTCGGTACCGTCCGTCAGGCGCACCAGCGCATGACGCCACACCAGGTCAGTCACGCTGGCAGGGGCCTGGAAACGGATCTCGGCGATGGCGTTAAACGGCAGCCAGAAATAACGGCCGTTGACGATGGTTTCACACACGGGCCCCAGACGAGCATCGCCGTCCATCAGCCATGCGAATGCCTGCGTCTCGTCATTCTCAAGCGTGATTTGCCCCGCCGTTGCCTGCGCCTGCTCAAGGGCTTCCAGACGCAGCGCCTGAGCACGCTCTCCCGCGTCATTAAGTGCGGCGGCAAGCGTGGTAAGCCACGGCCACTGCGTTTCAGGCATGGCAGGACGAGCCTGCCCCGCCATCACCTGCGCGCGCTGCAGCTCGCCCTGGATGGACTGCTCCAGCAGGGTAACGGTTGGTTTAGCCTGGGGCTTAAGTGCCAGCCAGCTCTTCAGCTGAGTCAGGGCACGCGTCCAGTTACCACTGAGGGTCAAAAACTGCACAAACGCGGCACGGAGATCGGCATCGGCCGGACGGGCTTTGATCTCAGCTTCAAGACGCACCAGCGCGTCACTCAGCGATTCACCCGCCAGGTGTTGATAGAGCGTATTCATAGCCATTCCTTAGTTTGCCGCGCGCCAGGCGCCGACTGCCGGATCGCGCAGCTGAGGGCGCAGGGTGTCAATCAGAACGATATTGAGCGTTGTGCCAGGGGTAACCCAGGCGCCCCAGATTTTTTTCACCGCGGCGATACGCGCCTGCAGTTTTGCATCGTCGCTGGCGGTCTCACGTGAAATCTCCACGGCCACCGTGCCGTTGCTTTTCCAGCCGTTGAGGCTGCTGTCGTAAGGCAGGATCATCCAGCTCTGGTCGCTGTTGGAGGTGCTGAAAACCATGCGCTCTTTGTTGACGGAGGTGATCAGCGCGTTTTCCGGGTCGGCACTTTGATTCAGTCCCATGACCGGGAAGCCGTGAATGTAGGTCACCGGTATCTCTTTTTGTCCACCATTACGGGACTGGGAGATAACCGTGTGACCACTCAGCCAGCTCCCGTTTCCGCAGCGGGTGGTGTCTGAATCCGGAATAAAGAGCGCCGGAGCAGATGAGCCCCCTTCCCAGAAGGTACGCAGATGGCAGCCGTCCTGAAGGGTAAATTCCTGCCACGGCGTGCGATCGGCAGCAACCGTGTGGGTTTCCGCGTTCTGGTCCGGCGGCAGCAACGCACCGCTGGCCGGAGTACTCACTGGCGCAGTCTGCTGCTGTTTTACCACCAGCGCCCAGTCCTGCGCTTTGCCTGCTGTCCCCTGCGCCAGCGTCGTCCCGGACGGATCGTTCAGCGTCCAGCTCAGTTTACTGACTTTGCTGCACTGGTGTTCCAGCAGCGAGCCCAGACGCGGGACAAAGTTCTCCAGAACCGAGACGTCTTTGTTGCCGTTCGCCACGATACGCAGCGCAATCTCTGACTTACACCAGCTCTGTGGGGTGTTGTCTTTGATGTTATCAATCCAGATATCCAGCTTCTGCGCAGGAGACTGCACGATGCGGAAATTCTCAGCCTGCGCGGTGGACGCCACCGCCAGAAGTGCTAAACCCGATAGCCAAAGTTTCATATCGTTCCTTGTGTGTCTAATCAGTTCCGCAGGGAAGAAATTGTGCTGCGTCAGAAAGCGTATGCAGCAAAGTGGTGTCCTGAGGGTTACCCATCCATACCGCCAGGGCGGTATAGTTATCCTGAGCATTCCCCTCCTGTTCGCCATTCTTTTGGATGATTTGGTTCATTAAGGTCAGCCACTCTTGTGGCGTGTTAACCATGTGCAGCGACTGTTTCATCTGTTCTTCGCTGACGCCGTGCCAGAAACCGTCTGTACAGAGTAGAAATGCATCTCCGTCTTCGACCTGCACCACATCGCTGTAGCTCGCTTCTGGCCCACCGTTTTCAATACCCAGCGCCAGATAGAGCAGATTGCTGTTGAGGTTATCGGTGTCGTGCCCTGCATCTTTCATCTGCTGAACCAGGCTGTGATCGGTGGTGACATGCCACAGCCATCCCCGGCGAAACAGATACAGGCGGCTGTCCCCGGCATGTGCCCAGTAGGCCAGCCGGTAATCTCTGTCGATAAACAGACTGACCAGCGTGGTGCCCATCCGACGATAATCCTGAACCGCCTGCTGTTCGCTGAGAATGGTGCGATTCGCCGTTTGCACATAGTCGCGAATATGCTGCGCGTTCAGGTGCTTGTCGCCATCAAAACGGGAGATAATACTGTTGCGGGCCAGTTCAGCGGCCACCTCACCGCCCGGCAGACCAGCGATACCATCACAGACGACAAAGCAGGCTGAACGTTCCCCTATGGTTTCTCCCGTCTGATCCTGGTTGCTGGCGCGCGTCCCCTGGCGGGAGAGAGAAGCCGTTGCGATATTCATTTTTCTTCCGATCCGCTCTGTGAGTCTTTGTACTGATTTACCTCCATGTCATAAGCATGGAGGAAGGCTTCGCCAAACAGGGTGTGGAAGTCATCCTCAATCTCGCCTGCCGTTTCACCATAGCTGCGGACAAAGTAGTCCCACAGTGCGGCTTTGCGACTGCCCGGCAGCGCCAGCCGGGAGGTCATCCCGTTCTGCTTCGCCTGCTCTTCCAGCTGTTCCGGGTTGAAGGATTGCAGCATGGCGGCAATGATGGCGCGGATACCGGAGATCATACCCAGCTGATGCGCCTGCAGATCGATCAGCGCGTCACGCACGGATTTTGTCGGCGGCATAAAGCCCGGCATTGGCGTACCGAACATCTGGATCAGAACGGTTTTCCCGGTCGGCAACAGTTTGAACGGGTTGTTGGCATCATCAAGTACCATGGTCATATCGGCTTTTACGCCGCGCTTGAGAATGGAGCGCGAAGAAAGCAGCGCCACGGTGCCCTGAGAGAACATGCCCAGAATTTGCCCCAGCTGACGCATATTTTCACGGTCAAACTGCGGGACGGGCTGCATTTCGCTGAGCCCCATCCCTTCCAGCAGCGCCTCAAGTAATTCGCCCTGCAATACTTCACCCTTTTCGCCATTATGGGCTGCTGGCGACGCCGCGTTTTTGACCGGGTCAATACGCAAACGCCCTTTAGGTGCCTGGGCATTACTGCGCGCCACGGCCTGCGGGGTTGGCATGGTGAAGCCGGCATAATCCGGTCGCGCCGGCTCTTCTTCTTCCACGCGCGGCGGCACCTGCGGCTCAGGAGCAAACAGCGGAGAAGCGGCAAGGACGTCCTCTTCCTGTTCTGCTTGCGGCTCTGGCGTCAGTTCTGGCTCAACGACGGCCTCTGGCTTATCGCCGACAATCTCATCCGGATGGGTTAACGGTGCCCCGCCCATCAACCCGAGGGGGTCATCATTTCGTGCGGCAGGTGCGCTGGCACTACCGCCAAACAGTGCCAGCGGATCGAGTTCATCCGTCTGCTCTTCTTGAGGCTGCGCAGGTTTAGCTTCATTGGGCGGCACCAGCGTAGACGGGGTGACGTCGTCAAAAATGCTCTCTTTTTTGAACAATGCTTCGTCACTGAACAGCGTATCCGGATCCACGTTCTTACGCTCAAGCTTTGGATCGCTGTCATTGAACATCGCCAGCGGATCTTCAGCGTTACGCTCAGGTGCGACAGGCTGGGAGAACGGATCGTGCGACGCTGCCGGCTGCGGCTTCGCCCGAGAACTGGAAATGCTGTCGGAGATAGAGAACTCCTGCATCAGGCTATCCCAGATTTCCGACGGCACAGCAGTCGGTTCCGCCTTCCCGCGCGGGGCGGCGCTCGCAGGCTTCGGCTGCGGGGCTGCCGCAGGGGCCGCGGCTGGACGCGCCTGCTGCTGCATGGTCGCCGCCATGCGGCTGACTGGCTGCGTATCATGAATCAGTTCGGTCACTTCGATGCGGTAATCATCAATACCGAGAATGTCCCCATCCTGCAGCTCAACCTGGCGCCCGCGCTCAAGCGGAATGTCATTTAATACCACGCGGGTGACGCTGCCACGGTTAGTGACGCGGCATTCGCCCTGGGCGTCAACGTGAACAATGGCCTGCAAACGCGAGATGGTGCGGTCATTGTCCGGCAATACCAGATTGTTATCCGTACCGCGCCCAATGGTGCCGCCCGGGGCATAAAAATCACAGCTGCTCTGCGGCGGCTGATGACCGGGTTTTGTAGAAATAATCGTGAATCGCATGGCGTATTCCTGCTGGTATGATTAGCGCTCAAACGCTGCCGCTCTCGGGGCGAGAACGGCGGCGTTTGAGCGTAAAGTTAATTAGAACTCAGATTCCATTGTTACTTGCCAGAATTAAAAGCATTTAAAAATAGCCACCGTAAAAATAATCTTTTTGTTATATGAAGAGATCCAGACCATTTCAGAATCAGACGAAATGCCATTACACTTATGGAAATTACTTTTCGTAGCAACCCAGCTTGCGTTAATGGCTGATAGACTTACGAAACCTCGCTGTAATGGTTTCGACAATCAATATAAAAAGTCATCACCAGAACAAAAGAAAAATTTCAAAAGTGGAGAACATATTCGAACTCACGTTCTTCTCCACGTAATATTAAATTATTCATTTGCCCACCAACTTCTACATGACCACCAAATGACTCTATTTTTGGGTGTTTAGCGTTCGAATTGCGTCGCTGTTGGTGATTAAACTGCACTTCAATACCTGATAATGGCCCGGTTCGCTACCGCCTACCTTCTCTTTAAGTAAGGAAACAATAATGTTATCCGCTTTTTCAAAATTCTCTGCAGGTAGATTGCTTGCTTCGAGCCATGCGGCAGCGCTGGCCTCTGCATCATCTTTTAAACTCTTACTGTCCACAATCTTACTGATGCAACGATTTTGCACCCAGTTTTCAAAGATTTGTTGTTGAGTAAAAGCACTGACATCAGGCAATGTTTGGGCATAAACAACGGTGGCATTTAACGCTAATGCGAGCAGTAATAAACGTTTCATTTCAGGCTCCAGAATGTTGCATTCGTAGGAATAAACGAACCATTACCGGGTGATCCAAGGAAATGGCAGTCATCCGAGCAAATATTTCCATTCCAGAGTGTTACATGTCCGGTTGCGTCACGCCACCCATGGCCGGTAAAGATAATAATGCCTTGCTTGCCTGAAAATTGTGCTGGTGTAGGAGAGGCAACTGACATATCTGCATGACCCAGAACAGTAGGAAGAAATGCAATCATATCTTTAACGCGGAACATATAGCGTTTTTTGTCATTTCCGGTCACTGTCGCGTATTTGCTATTAGACGGAATAGGTATACCACAATAATTCAAAACATAGCTCATACGAATGGGACAGGCATTTTTAAAAATACCAGCATCGATATTATGCTGAACTTTTCCACCCAATAATTTGCCAACCTGTTCCACATTAACGTTAACTTCTCTGAATCTGTTCCAGGCAGCACCAAAAGCAGGACGCATAGCAGACATTCTTCTTTCTCCATCCTAAGAAGGTCACGTAAAAGTGAGCCCTTTCGGGCCCACTATCATTACGCTTCTTTGTTTTCTTTGATGTTCCAGCCAGCGCTGCTTTCAGCACCTTTACCACCAGCAGTGGTCTGCTCCCAATACTGCTGTTTCACTTTCGCAGCCTGGAATGCATAGGTCACACCAACGGTGTCGCCGTTGTCCGCACCGGTGTACTGAACAGAAGTTACCAGCACATCTTCCAGCGTGATGCGGGTATATTCAACTTGCTGACCACCCGCTTTGCACACGGACAGTTCAACTTTAGTCAGGTGCTTACCGCTTGCGCAGTGTTTGAGAATTGCTGTAGTGGATTTGTCGATCAGAGCGTTAACGTGCAGATCGTTAAAGTTAACTTTACCGGCACCGCCGCCGCCACCAACACTCATATTACCTGGCTGGGAAGCGCCCCAGGAGAAGGAGGTAATATCAGTCCAGCCGGTGTGGTTAGAATCTTTAGATTCGCCCGTAACACCCTCGACCTTCAGAAACATATCAATAGCCATAATATCTACTCTTCGTGGATGAACAATATTGCTTTCGAAAAAGCACTTATATGGCAAACAGGAAAGCATGGGGCTGAATAAAACCGTCCATATTTTACCTCTGCCTCATATCAAATGACCCGTGTCATTTGACAGTCTTGACATTCCCCCTGAATGAAAGGAAAGAATGTGAAGTCTTTACTACTGCGGATTATCCTGAATCCAGGTGCGGTCAGGATTGCCGATAATTAATTGAGGTACAAGTTTATTAAGTTCGTCACTATGATAAAGACGTAGACAGTTTAACGTTACGCCTTTGACATCGGGTTTTATCTCAGAATGAAAGGCATTGGTTGCGCCTTTATATTTATCAATAAGGGCATTAATTTTGTCATTGCCATTTTCAATATCGAAAGGCACCCATTCCAGTAATGCACTACTGCTACGCGCTGCATCCAGAGAAAACTGGCTTTTATCATCTGAAACTTGTGCCAGACAGCGAGAAAAAACAACGTCTTTAACAACTTGCTTATAAGGCATTTTTTTGACAAACATCACCGGATCGTCAGTTGCATAAACAGAGGCGGAACTGGTGAGCAACAGTAGACTGGCAATTATTTTTTTCATGGTAACTCCCAAAAATTGGCTTTGGTCGTCGTGTAATTCGTCTCCGGTGCATTGAAATAACAATGATCCGAACAGGTTAAACCATTCCAGAATGTGGCATGACCTGCGGCGTCACTCCAGCCCTGTACCTCAAACAGAATTACGCCCTTTTTGTTGGCTAATTGTTGAACGGGTAAGGAAGGATAACTCACGACCATGTCAGGTTTACCCCACTGACGCGTCAACCAGGCAATAACATCCTTTACCCGATAGAAGTACCATTTATTATCAGCACCGGATACCGTGAGATTTGCAATACGCGGGACGGGATGCCCGGTATAGTTCAGAACATAACTCATGCGTACGGCACAACTATTTGACCACCCACCCTGATCTTGCGGTATTTCGAAGTTGTGCTTAACCTTGCCGCCGATAATTTGCTTAACTTTGCCGATAGAATCATTTGCATCGTAAATACGTGTTGCCGCCGCCCAGGCAGCAACAAACGAAGGTCTCGCGGTCATATTTCCTCTCACATTTCCATGCTATAAAGCAGGCGCCGGGTAAGGCCTCCCGGCGGCAATCATCATCACGCGTCTTTCGTCTTCAGTGACGGCAGTTTAGAAACCAGACGCAGAGAAACGGTCAGACCTTCCAGCTGGTAGTGTGGACGCAGGAAGAATTTCGCGGCGTAGTAGCCCGGGTTATCTTCAATTTCCTGCACCTGCACTTCGGCAGCCGCCAGCGGTTTACGGGACTTGGTCTCCTGTGAGGAGTTAGCCGGGTCGCCGTCCACATAGTTCATCACCCAGTCGTTCAGCCAGCGTTCCATCTCTTCACGTTCACGGAAGGAGCCAATTTTGTCGCGCACGATGCACTTCAGGTAGTGGGCAAAGCGGCAGCAGGCGAACAGGTACGGCAGACGGGATGCCAGACGCGCGTTAGCGGTCGCATCTGGGTCGTGGTACTCAGCCGGTTTCTGCAGAGACTGCGCGCCGATGAAAGCGGCAAAGTCAGAGTTTTTGCGGTGAACCAGCGGCATAAAGCCGTTCTTCGCCAGCTCGGCTTCACGACGATCGCTGATGGCGATCTCGGTCGGGCATTTCATGTCCACGCCGCCGTCGTCGCTCGGGAAGGTGTGACATGGCAGGTTTTCAACCGCCCCGCCGGACTCCACGCCGCGGATTGAAGTGCACCAACCGTACTCTTTAAAGGAGCGGTTGATGTTGGCAGCCATGGCATACGCGGCGTTCGCCCAGGAGTAGCTGTTGTGGTTCGCGCCATCGGTCTGCTCTTCGAAATCGAAGCTGTCGACCGGGTTAGTGCGAATACCGTACGGCAGGCGCGACAGGAAGCGCGGCATCACCAGGCCAAGGTAGCGTGCATCTTCGGATTCACGCAGTGAACGCCACGCGGCATACTCGGTGTTCTGGAAGATTTTGGTCAGGTCGCGCGGGTTCGCGAGTTCCTGCCAGGACTCCATCTGCATCACGCCCGGTGCGGTACCGGTGATAAACGGACAGTGGGCCGCCGAGCCGATACGCGCCATCTCGCCCAGCAGTTCAACGTCCTGCGGACTGTGGTCGAAGTAGTAGTCGCCGACGATGCAGCCAAACGGTTCGCCACCAAACTGACCGTACTCCTGCTCGTAGATTTTCTTGAAGATTGGGCTCTGGTCCCAGCCCACGCCCTTAAAGCGTTTCAGGGTACGACCCAGCTCCTGCTTGGAGATGCTCATAAAGCGGATCTTCAGCATCTCGTCGGTTTCAGTGTTGTTCACCAGGTAGCTCAGACCGCGCCAGGCGCTCTCCAGCTTCTGGAACTCTTCATGGTGAATAATCTGGTTCACCTGCTGAGACAGCTGCTCGTCGATACCGGCAATCAGGTTCTGAATGGTGCGGTAGGTGTCACTGGAGAAGGTAACGGTATTTTCCAGCGCCTGCTGCGCCAGCGTTTTTACCGCACTTTCCACCGCGGAGCGCGCCTGATCGGTTTTCGGGCGGAACTCTTTGTTCAGCAGCGCGCTGAATTCATCCTGGCTGAACGCCTGACCACTCTGCTGCTCGTGTTGTTGAGTCTGGTTGCTCATCGATTATTCCTCGCTACCTTTCGCACTTTCGTCATTTTTCGGCAACTGGCTCAGAGATTTGAGCAGCGTCGGATCCTGCAGAATTTTAGCGATCAGCTCTTCCGCGCCGTTTTTGCCATCCATATAGGTCAGCAGGTTGGAGAGTTGAGTACGTGCTTCCAGCAGCTTGTTCAACGGCTCAACCTTGCGGGCTACCGCGTCCGGCAGGAAGTCGTCCATGCTGTCGAAAGTCAGATCAACGTTGAGCTTACCTTCGCCGGTCAGCGTGTTATCCACCTGGAACGCCACGCGAGGTTTCAGCGCTTTCATGCGCTCGTCAAAGTTATCAATGTCGATTTCGAGGAATTTACGCTCGTCGACTGCCGGCAGGTTTTCCACCGGTTTGCCGACCAGATCGGCCATGACGCCCATCACAAACGGCAGCTGAATTTTACGTTCTGCACCGTAGATCTCTACGTCGTACTCGATCTGCACGCGGGGGGCACGGTTACGTGCGATGAATTTCTGCCCACTGTTACTCATTGCCATGATGTTCTCCATCAAAGATGCGCGGTGAAGGTGAAACGGCAGGCTCCATGCCTGTCGTCATAATGCCAGGACGCGTTATTCGCGGCGTCCAAAGATGTTTTCCAGTTGGTTAACGCCGTCTGGCGCCAGGTCGCGAATAATGTCCATAAAGTTAAGTTCTGACAGCCGCTGCACCCGTTCAATCATCAACGGTGCGGGGTGGCTCGGTTCGTACTGCGCAAAATACTGTTTGGCTTTCTCCAGCATCAGCTGTGCATCGGCGCGGCTGGTGACCTGCACGCTGCGCCAGTCTGTAACCTGCTGAACGGGTTGTGCGACCGCCGGTTGAGGTTCAGCGCTGAGCTCAGCCTGTGCCTCCCGGTTGGGCAGCAGCTTGCTGATGTCGGTCACCTGGCAGGCGCTGGCGACCAGCCCGACGGTTTTCAGCAGCTGTTCCATCTCCGGAACGCCGCTTTCACCAAGATGGCCGGTGAGCAACTCACGAATGGCCAGCAGCCGTTCGTTAATCACTATCACCGCCGACGTGCCCGGCTGATCGCCGCGGGCCAGCTCGTCAATCAGTCTTGGACGGCCACCGGGGTAATCCGGACATTCGGTTTTACTGCCATCCAGCAGTGCCTGAGCGTCGCGAAGTGAAATTTCATCGCCATTTGATCGCAGCAGTGAGGCGTTACGCACGGCGACGGTCAGGTCAGACTTATCACTCAGCCCGGCCAGGGCGTTAATGCGGTAAAACGGGTCGGTTTCGCCATACTCTTCCAGCAGCGGATAGAGCGGCTCCCAGTAACGCGTGATCGCTTCCTGCACCAGTAACAGCCCGTCGGCATAGCCCGCAAGGCCGCGGCGACGTGTCCATGCATGCGTTAACGCCAGCATGACGCGCAGATCTTTGGTGCGGCTCAGCAGGCTGGTGGCGAATTTTTCCACCGTATTCCAGTCAGCAGGTTCTGCCGGAATGATGGTGTCGCCAAACTGCTGCTCTGCTTTGCCCTGGCTGGCCTGATTCATGAGCTGGAAATCAGCGTCATACTCCAGGTTTTCGCCACAGGGCTTGTCGGGGCTTATTGGCGCGAGAAATTCTTCGATATTCATAAGATCCCTGCTTATTCAAACATAGGCGGATAGAGACCGTGACGGCCCGGGCGGGCGCCACCTGCCGGGTCGAACAGCAGCGTAAAGAGCTGCCCGGTGAAGTTCCCGCTGTGAACATGGGTGTAGAGCGGGTAGCCGTCGCAGCGGTTGGTCCACCAGTAGCTGGTCTGGCGAAGCGGGTCAAAGCACTCTGCTGCCTGAGGCCAGCCCAGCGTGCTCTGGCCGTCTTCGTCATAACCAATCACGTCGAGAATATCTGAGCGCTTTTGCGGCTCGACGGGCTGCGGTGCCGGAATGGACATCAACATGTCATCGAGCTGTGAGGCAGAAAAACTGTTACGTACCGCATGCAGGCCCAGACGGCCAATCTGCTGATACCAGCTTTCAGCCTGACTGAGCAGACGTGATGACCAGTCCGCGGGGGCAAAGCTGAGCTGAATGCAGACCGGATATTGTCGACCAACGCTGTCACGTCCCGGCAGCAGGCAGCCCATCTGAATCATCTGGCTGCCCAGCATCGGCGGTACGACAAAATTCCAGACCGGCGCTTTGTTAAACGGGCGCTCACCGCTGCGCTGCTCTTCCTGCTGCCAGGCCAGCAGGCCGACCTGGAACCAGTGTGACCACTGGCGTTGCAGGGTGTCAGGAAAGCGACGCTGCAAAAAATCTCCGGCGCTGGGCAGTTTGCCATACCAGCTGTAGCGGTTCATCGCAGGGGTATTCGTCATACGGCTGTCCTTGCGGTTATGGGCATGAGAAACGGGGAAGCTGGAACGGGTTACGAATACTGTTTGGCGCAAATTCCAGCGTAACCTGATGTCCGTCTACGTTAAAGGTCGCCTGGCGACTCAGACTTCCCGCCCCGGGGCTGGTACGCGCTTTATCGAAAAAGCGGTTCAGCGCCCAGGAACCGTTCGTCACCAGCGTAGCCGTGCTGCCATTAGCCAGACCCAGCTGCATACGCACCTGGTTAGTCCCGCCCGGCCCCGGCCAGTTCATGATCTGCACAGCCTGTGGACCGTGGCTGTAGCGCAGCAGTTGACCGTCAACATCCAGCGTCAGGTTAAGGATTGTGTTATCCATTCTGACGGTGCGCACCGTCACTTTGTAAGATGGCGTGGTGGCACCGTTAGCAAAGAAAGCATCGCGAATGGACTGCGCCTGCTGGAACGGTCTCAGGAGCCCTTCACTTCCCGGCAGCGTTTTTCCATCAATGCCCGGCATAAAGCGCCAGTTCGCCTGCGTGGTATCAACTTTATTGGTCAGGTTGTCACGAAAGAAGGTGTCCATCAGCCCGGTGCCTGGCGCAAACATGCGCGCGAGATCGTCCGGCGTGACCTCCGTACTGGCGCTGCGCACCAGCGGGTAACGGCCAGCGATTGCCTGACGGCAGAAACCACCGACTTCGACGTTAATCCGCTTACGCACGTTTTCGAGGTCGCGACGCTGGGTATCACTGCTGGCCCCCACCGCCATATTGCTGAACATGGTTTGCAGACCGCCCGGCAGACGACCGGCACTGGCCTGCAGACGGCTAATCGCCTCGCCTCCCGGAGCAGGCATGCCGCTGTTGGCCGCGTCCTGAACGGCAGTCAGGTAGCGGTAAAGTTCATCAACCTGCTTGAGAAAATCATCAAAGACGATGGTCTTCCCGCCTTTCTCCAGCGGCTGCGCCAGCTCAATCATTGGAGCATAGTGATCGGTTACCAGCTGTTCAGGTGCCTGAGTGACCACCGCGGCCTGCGTCGGGGCATTGTCATTATTACTGAATAACGCTTCGAGCGTGCGGGTGGCACGGTTGCTTTGCGCTTGCGCTTTACCGGCATCATCCGGGGCTGGCGCATTACGTGAAAGCGTCAGGACCTGGCTCAGGTTCAGCACCAGACGGCGCAGCGGCGAGTTTGCCCCGGAGAGCAGACGCGCGGTATTGATGCGCTGGGAGAGATCGGCGCTGTTATTAAGCTGAATGTCGGCGAGGAAGCGCTCCCAGTTGGCGATAAAGTCGCGCATGTAGAGCTGACGCACGGCGTTATCGATCTGCTGTTTATCTTCCTGGGCTGAGGTCGCCCCCAGCACCCACGCATCGTCTTCATGCAGAGCAGTGGTGACGCTGTCAATCTGGCCGTTGAAGCTTTTCCAGTAACCGTCCGGAGTATAAAGACCCGGTACGCCTTCACTCACCGGCTTGCCGCTTTTGCGTGAAAACACCAGCTCGCTCTGCGGACCGCCCAGGTCGGAGAGCGATACCGGTTTCAGGTTTTCATCATGCTCCAGCAGACGCTTCAGACGACCATACACCCGGGTGGAAAGCGGCTGCTGGTTGATTAGCGCCCTTTCACGCGCGACCAGGGATTCATCCTGCGCGTACGGCGAGGCCTGAATTTTCGGCTCAAGCAGCTGTGTCAGGTGCCACTCAAGCTGCTGAAGCTGCGCCTGAGTCACGTTCTGCGGCAGGTTGCGCTGCAGATTAAGCATCACCCAGGAGTGCAGGAATTTGCCGTCATAGTGCTTCGGCTGATAGAGCATCTGGTAGGCCTTCAGCGCTTCATAGCTGTATTCCACATCGCTGCCGTTATCGTTGCGCAGCCAGGTGGTGATGTGCATCGCCACGGCAGGGAGCAGCATCTGGTCCAGCGCTTTCTGGTACAGAGACTGCGATGCATCGCTGACGTCATCCCCACGATAGAGCCCCATACGGCGTGAGACAGGCGGATCGTTAACATCAAACGCGTCACTTTTCGGCAGATCGACCAGGCCATTCAGCAAGGGCAGAAGGTCAAACAGATCGCGCTGAGGCTGATTCTGCAGCGCCTTGCTCTGCTGATCCAGCAGCGGCACCTTTGCGTCCACCTCTTCCAGATAAGCCTTGTTCCTGGCATAGCTGGTCAGCCACAGTCCACCGAGGATCACCAGCAGGGCCAGCAGCGCCGCATAGCCGGACCAAATGACGGCGCGGTTACGCAGTTCCCACCAGCGGTTTTCCCCGGCGATGCCGGCTTCCTGGAAAATGACGTTTTGCAGCAGGTTCTTGATGAAGAAGCTCTGCCCTTTCGCCCCCGGAATCGGAGCCTCTTTGCTGACGGAGTCCCAGCGATTTCCCTCTTCACCTTCCGGCAAGGAGAGCGCACGGTTTAGTTCACCCATCACCCGGTCAAACGGCATACCTTCCTGGGTACCACTGGCGAAATAGATCCCGCGCGGGGAGAATTCGGTTTCAAAGTTAGAGCGGGCAAAGACCGTGCTCAGGTAGTCAGCCAGCAGCGGACGCAGTGCGGCAAACTCCTGCGGGAAGAGATACGCTTCCGCGCGCGCTTTTGCATCATGCTCCTGCAGCAGGGTTTCCGGCAGTCCGGCATCCAGGCGCTGCTGTAAGAGGGAAAATTCCTGCTGGAAGTTACCCATCAGGTCGTAATCAGCGTGTTTGGTTTGCTCCCACGGCAGCGTGAAGCCCCAGATCTGGTCGCGCTGCGCTTTGTCATAATCGGCAAACCAGGCACGGAAGCCTTTAAGCAGGTCAGCTTTGGTCAC
Organism: Enterobacter sp. R-25; assembly: GCF_049913205.1. NCBI lineage: Bacteria > Pseudomonadati > Pseudomonadota > Gammaproteobacteria > Enterobacterales > Enterobacteriaceae > Enterobacter > Enterobacter sp. R-25. The sequence continues at coordinate 2,757,936 of NZ_CP183982.1, forward strand.
CATGACATACACCGGGAAGCGAATACCCAGCTGCTCATGAAGCTCAGAGAGACGCTGGCGCAGGTTGACCGCCTGCTGGCGTGACGCTTCAGGCGAGAGCGTCAGCAGGTCAGAAATGCTGATGGTAATAATCACACCGTTGATCGGCTGGCGACGGCGATACTTACGCAGTAACCCCATAAACTCAAGCCATTCACCGGCGTCCTGAACCTGTTCGCTCTCCTGGGTGGTATAGCGACCCGCGGTGTCCAGCAGTACGGCTTCGTTGGTGAACCACCAGTCGCAGTTACGCGTGCCGCCGATCCCGCGCAGCGCGGTCTTACCGAAACGGTCGGCCAGCGGGAATTGCAGTCCGGAATTGACCAGCGCCGTGGTTTTACCGCTGCCCGGTGCGCCGATGATGACGTACCACGGCAGTTGATACAGATATTGCGTGCTAAAGCGCTGCGTCCACTGGGCACCCTGTCCCGCTTTGCTGAAGTGCGCTTTTTTCAGCATCTGTGCGGCTTCGTCAAAACGGCTGGCGAGGATCTGCTCCTCGTTGTTCAGTCGCTTCTGCGGATCCGCTGCTTCCGGGCTGGTGGTGTTCTCATTGAGTTTGTCCATCAGCTTGCGGTTCAGCCAGGCATTGTACAGCCGCGGCAGAATGTGGCCCTGCGCCCAGAGCAGATAAACCACCGCAATACTGATGATGCGGTTCTGTTCAGATTCGAGCGGTCGGGTGTCCACGATGGACAACAATGGGCCAATCATCCAGATAACCGCCGCAAGCGCAGTGACGCCCAGGAAGCTCCACAGAATGCGATTGGTCAAAATGGAAAGAAGAGTAGTCAGCATCCTTAGTTTCCTTGCGGCAATCCGTTCAGCTCAGCCTGGGTATTTTCAGGCGACACCAGCAGAGTAATTTCCACCCGGCGGTTACGGGCACGGTTTTCCGGCGTATTGTTAGGTGCCACTGGATTAATCTCGCCGCGGCCTTCCGCTTTCACACGTTCAGGTTGAGAGAGGCTTCCCTGCAGCATTTTCTGAACTGACCGGGCACGTTCCAGCGACAGTTCATAGTTAGAGGCAAAGCGCGCGCTGCGAATTGGCACGTTGTCGCTGTAGCCCACCACCAGAATTTTACCGCTGACGTTATTCATGGCCTGTGCAATACGGTTTATCACCGGCTCATAACGGTCACGTACCACGGTTGAGGCGGAAGCAAACAGGCCGTCCCCTTTCAGGATCACCACGCTACGGTCGGCTTCATCTTTTACCGCAACCAGACCGGCTTCAATTTCCGGCTTCAGGAAACCACGCAGGTTCAGCACCGCAGGCAGCTGGCGGGCAGGTTGCTGGATAGTCGTTTCGGGAAGCTGTGACTGATAAATTTTTGCTAATACCGGGTTGGTGTTATCGCCAAGCCGCCAGTTAAGCACGATATAGAACAGGCAGGCGATAAACCCGGCCAGCGCCACACAGGCCCACAGAGGTACCATGGGTCGCCATAGCTTGCGCAGTACCGGACGATCTTCCGGATGCGGAGAGAGCTGTGGCGGGTAACTGCCACGCACGCCGCGAATCATCTGCCACAGCCGTTGCTTGATGGTTTCAAGCTGGGTGCGGCCATTATCCAGCACCCGATAGCGCCCCTCGAAGCCGAGCAGCAGGCAGTAGTTGATCATCTCCAGCAGCAGAATATGTTCGCGCGGGTTTTGCGACAGACGCGCCAGCAGCTGGAAGAACTTTTCGCCGCCCCAGGTTTCGTTATGAAACGTCACCAGCAGACCATTGCTGGACCAGACGCCGCTGCTGCCCCAGGGGGTGAGCGCGGCAGCCTCATCAAGTGCCGTACACAGGCAGTAACGTGCCCCGACGATCACCTCATAGGCCAGACCGGCCTGCTGACAGCGCACTTCGAACCGGCGGATCTCATCGATCAGGCGCTGGCGCAACGCCACCTGATCGTCATGTGATACCGAATGACGGATTTGCGGAATCGCATTGAGCAGCGGATTGGCGGCCGCCACCAGCTGATTGTTGCTACTGGCTCCGGTAAACGCGGCATCACTGCCGGTATCCTGTCGTTCCTGCATATTAAGCGCTCGCTTTATTATTCAGTCGGGCTACGGATGGCCCAAAACTCCATATCAAGTCCCGGGAACTCGCCTGCGAGATGCAGGGCGAAAGCGCCGGACTTATCCATCTCGTGCCACAGCTCGCTCCCCTTCTCCAGCTCGAAGTAGCTGTAGCCTGCATGCCAGGGGATCTGCGGCGGTGCGACCGGCATGGCGCGCAGCATAATGCCAGGCAGTTGCAGCTGAACCAGATCGCGAATTTTCGAGACCGGTGCCACTTTCATCTGGGCAGGGAAATGGGTTTGCAGGTGTTCGCCCGGCACGTTGGCTTTGACCGCCAGCACGAAGCCGAACTCACGCACCATGCTGGTTTCCGGCACGGTCGCGATGTTCAGACCGTGGGAACGCTCGTTAAGCGGCAGCTGAATGGCATGGTCTTCCATCACCAGAGACAGCCCCTGACGCAGCAGCATCATCAGTTTGCTGAAGCAACCCGCGAGGTCGTCGTGATCGTAAATTGGCAGCACGCTTTCAGCGGTACGCTGAGACGCCCAGGTGGCGAGCTCGGTCGCAAACGGCAGCCAGCTGCGCCAGAGTGTTTCCGGATGCAGCAGCGGAAGCGTTTTTAAATGCGAAACCTCGCCCAGATGACGGTTCACCAGTGAGAGCAGCGTGAATTCAATCAGTTCCGAGGTATTGAAGCGGCCAGGCTGGCGCAGACGACCGCCAATTTGCTGGCTGCGCTGCACCAGTAAGCCGTGCAGATCGTTAATCATGCTGTAGATCTGCGGGCTGTTATTGGCGTTCAGCATCGGCGGAATGTAGCTGCTATCGAGACGCACGTGGTTATCGTTGCGTTTCTCGGTCACAAACGCCACGCCGATAGCGGTCCACTCTGCCGTTACATCTTTTTCCAGCATCAGGGTCAGACGCAGGCGGCCAAACTGTACGGTGGCATCGCCTACCGACATGGCGTTGTCGTCTTCCACCTCTTGCTCAAAGGCGATGAAGCGCGCCAGCGAGGCCGGCTCTTCACTGAAGATCACCTCTTCTCTCTCTCCACGGCGAACCGGCAGGGCGAGCACCACCTTTTCATTGGTGAGATTGTCAGGGATTTTCAGCGGCACCGGACCATTGCGGCCGTTGCGCACCTGGAAAAAGGTTCCGTCAGGCAGCAGCCCGCTGCAGTAGCTCAGGGCAATGCATCCCTGGCGCAGCATCGCTTCGTCCAGCTCAACGTCGAGAAAGCCCCAAAGGTATGAACGCTGCAGCGCACCCCATTCACGAACGTGGTTGAGCAGATAGCTTTCAGTCCGCTGAAAATGGTGTGGGCGCAGGAACATGCCTTCGGTCCAGACGACCTTTTCTGCTTTCGTCATGATGATGTAATTCCTGTTATGAAGCGCGTTACTGGCTGATGACCCGGATGCCATTCACGTCGAGAAACACGTTGGCCTGGAGTTCATCCGCTGACCATTTCCAGAACTGGTAGATATGGTTTTCGCCTGGCACAGGCAGAGGGAGTGAAACGCGCCATTTTTTGCCATCCAGCATCTGATATTCCGCCATCACACCAATGTAGCGGGCGTCGGGAGAGCTCTGTCCACTCAGGGTTTTCGAGAGCTGACCCGGCATCAGGAAGAAAACATCGCTGTTCAGCAGATTCGCGCCAAGCGTGGCTGACGCGTTGTTCTGCAGGGAATAGAAGTCACTGGACATGAAATCCGCATCGGATTTCAGCAACAGCACTCTGACTTTTAGCGGCGCAGATTCATTGATTTGTGGATGAGCCTGAAACTGCAGATTGTAGCGGGAAGGGTCGCTGTGTGAAGACGACGTACAACCACTGACAAGGACGAAAATCGCCGCGTAAAAGACGGACCACAACCAATGAAAATTTTTATTATTCATAAAAATACGCTCAGGGACGCGGTTTAGTTCAGGATCCAGGTACCGTTAGCGCTGTCTTTGCAGGCTTTGCTGTTACCGTCCACATCAACACATGTTGCCTTCTTACGCACTTTCGCACGCTGGGCCTGCTTACGGACGGTCGCTTCGTACTGATCGGCTTTGATCACTGCGCGCATCGGGACGTAGCCAATCAGCTGATCATTTCCCTCATCGGCAAGCGCCATCCAGTAGTGCTCAACCTGACCCAGGACCACATACGTTTTACCGGTTTCCAGGGTACGGATAACCTTTCCGCCAAAGTCAGGACGGCTCATCAGCGAGGCCGGATACATGGCACGATACGGCTCATTGAGCTGAGTAAACTCTGCTGGAGGTAAAACAGCATGACGGTGGGTTAACGTGACGCCATTGACCTGGCTGGTCACGATCGTGTCGTCGTTGATCACAGGTTTCTGCGGCGCTTTACAGCCCGCCACCGCCATTACAAACAGAAGTGAAAACAGTACGCGCATTTTCATATGCTTTTCCGTAGCGATATTTCGATGATGGAGATAAAGGGGATGAAGTTTGACTTAGGTGCTATTGTTAAAATAGTCAGTATATTTTCGGGGCGTTACTATTTAAGGGCATAGCTACCGCACGAGCCCTTCAGAATAAGGCCCAGCGTCTTCCTGACATATTTTGACAAACGGTAAGCAAGTTTACATGAGCTTGCCACCAATTCAATATTTACCGCTTCATAACTGATGGTTAATGAAGCACTCGAGACATTATAGGATTAATCTGAGAAAAAAATACGATTTAGCTAAAATCGTCTATTCCCCTCAAGCCAAAATCACATATCCATCTGATTTAAAATGAAATTCCACAAAAGAGAATCACTTTCATTAACGCAATAACCCTATTACTGCTACTACCATAATTAGTAGAATCTGGCTTTATGCGGGGCGAAGAAAATATATCCAATATGAATTATTTGTTGCATTATCGAGATAACTTTCAATTTCAGCCAGACCTGTCTCAATATATGAAATTGTTTCAGGGAAACTGAGAAAAGTTAATTTTACACCTCAAAATAAGTTTGTCTTTTAATCTCCCTTTCGGATTTAATCTGGTAATTTTCCGCTATTAACAATTAAGCACAGCTACATATTCCTGGTTAAAGCGACGATTAATTTGCACCGATTCCTCCTGCCTGCAGGGGTCTTCGTCGCCCTGCCCTTCAGCCACCTTCATCTGAAATTTAACGCTGACTTCATCATCGCTTCGCTTTCGCCATAGCGCAGAGTGAACAGGTGATAGATAAGATTTATTATAAAAATGATAAAATTTCGTTATAATTTCTTTAAAAGTTTACACCGATTAGCATGTAAGCCACTGTAAAATATCGCCATTAAATTCAATGCATTTAACTTTGCTCTGGCCTCTGGTAACAGACGCCATCATTGTTTTCGCTTATTGGCAAACCCGGTGGTTTATAGGCGCAGGTGATGTCATGACCGCACAAGTCAGGAGTTGGTATGAATAAGAAAAGACGCTCAGTTCCCGGTATCAGGCACTATGACGGCCCAGCCGGTGGCTGGGGGGCGTTAAAGGCGACGGCCATTGCGGTACGTACCCAAATGGATACGCTGGATGCCCCCGCAACCCTGCTGCGCACAAACCAGCCTGACGGTTTTGACTGCCCTGGCTGTGCGTGGCCCGATAAAGAACACAAATCCACGTTCCAGTTCTGTGAGAACGGGGCGAAAGCCGTCACCTGGGAAGCCACCAATAAACGCGTCACCACGGATTTTCTCGCCAAAAACAGCGTGTCCTCGCTGCTGGCTAAATCTGACTTTGAGCTTGAAGGTTATGGTCGTCTGACCCATCCCCTGCGCTATGACCGGGCAAGTGATACCTTCCAGCCAGTGGAATGGGACGACGCTTTCCAGCGTATCGGTGAGGTGCTGCGCGGGCTTAAGCCTGACCAGGTCGAATTTTATACCTCCGGCAGAGCCTCGAACGAAGCAGCGTATCTGTTCCAGCTGTTCGCCCGCGAATACGGTACCAATAACTTCCCCGACTGCTCGAATATGTGCCATGAAGCCACCAGCGTCGGTTTACCCCGTTCCATTGGTATCGGGAAAGGGACCGTCTCACTTGATGACTTCGATAAAACGGAGCTGGTTATCTCCATGGGTCATAACCCTGGTACCAACCATCCGCGGATGATGGGCACGCTGCATGAGCTGGCTCGCCGCAACGTACCGATTATCGTCTTTAATCCCCTGCGCGAGCGCGCGCTGGAACGTTTCGCGGATCCGCAAAGCGTTATTGAGATGGCAACCTACAGCTCTACCGATATCGCCTCCACCTATTTCCAGGTGAAAGCCGGGGGCGATGCCGCTGCGTTAAAAGGGATCGCAAAACACCTGCTGGAGATGGAGAACGAACGCGGAAACGTGCTCGATCGCGCCTTTATTGCTGAACACACCCAGGGCGTTGAGGCGTTTGCTGCGGACATTGCGCAAACCGACTGGGAGGCCATTGAGCGTGAGTCCGGGTTGAGCCGGGCAGCGCTCAAATCCGTGGCCGAGGCCTACGCAAAATCGAATGCCACCATCATCACCTACGGGATGGGCATCACCCAGCATAATAAAGGCACCGCGAATGTCCGCCTGATCGCTGATCTGTTGCTGCTGCGCGGTAACATTGGCAAACCCGGCGCGGGGATATGCCCACTGCGCGGCCACTCGAACGTTCAGGGTAACCGCACCGTGGGTATAAGCGAGAAACCGACACCGGCATTTCTCAACCGCCTGAAGGAGGTATTCGGTTTTGAGCCTCCTGCCCACCACGGCCATGATGCGGTGCAGGCAACGCAGGCCATGATCGACGGACGTGCAAAAGCGCTGATCTGTCTGGGGGGAAATTTTGCGGTAGCGATGCCCGATCACGAGAACGGTTTTCCGGCAATGAATACGCTGGATCTGAGCGTGCACATCGGTACCAAGCTCAACCGCACCCATTTGCTGGTGGGGAAAGAGACCTTCATTTTACCGTGCCTCGGTCGTACCGAGCTGGATGTCCAGGCCACCGGACGCCAGTCCATTACCGTGGAAGACTCGATGTCGATGGTGCATGCCTCTTCCGGCAAGCTGAAACCCGCCTCTCCGCGCCTGCGCGCTGAGCCGGCCATTGTCGCCGGAATGGCGCAAGCCACCCTGCGGGAGACCCGCGTGGACTGGATGACGCTGGTTGAGGATTATGACCGTATCCGCAACCTGATTGAGCAGACCATTCCGGGCTTCGAGAATTACAATGAACGGATCCGCATTCCCGGTGGTTTTCGCATGCCGCTGCCGCCCACAGAACGCATCTGGCCAACGGCGACGGGCAAAGCGATGTTTTCGGTTTTCGACGGCGTCAATGAGAACGCCAGTGGTGAAGGCGATAATGTGCTGCGCCTGATCACGCTGCGCAGCCACGACCAGTACAACACCACCATTTACGCCCTTGATGACCGCTACCGCGGCGTCTTTGGCCGTCGCGATGTGCTGTTTATGAATGAAGACGATATGGCGCAGTCAGGCCTGGAGCATGGCGATCGCGTGGATATCGAAACCGCCCTGCCGGGGAGCGTTCAGCGTCTGGAAGACATTACCGTTGTGGCCTACAGCATTGCGCCGGGTTCCGTCGGAGCCTACTACCCGGAGGCCAACGTACTGGTTCCGCTTGATTATCTGGATAAGGACAGCGGTACGCCGTCTTATAAATCGGTTCCGGTCCGCCTCATCCTACGTTCGAAAGAGATCCGCGTGCTGTAAGGCTTTCCGCGCAGAGAAATACGATGGATATAAAACAGTTAAAGTACTTAATCGCACTCGATCAGACCCGGCATTTTGGTAAAGCAGCCTCGCAGTGCAACATCACCCAGCCGACCCTCTCCATGCGTATTCGCAGCCTGGAAGAGGAGCTGGGGCTGGTGCTGATTACTCGCGGGCAACGTTTTGAAGGCTTTACGCCCGAAGGCGAACGCATTCTGGCATGGGCGCGCGCGGTACTGGCCGCTCACGACGGCCTGCAGGCCGAAGCCTCGCTGTGCAAAGGGCAAGTGGTGGGTGAATTGCGTCTGGGAATGGTGCCACTGGCCAGCGTGGATCCGATGATCTTCATCCGCCAGCTGACGCAAAAATACCCGGAGCTGACCTACAGCCTCTACTCAATGTCCTCGCAACAAATTGCCGACGGCGTCAGCCGGAATCAGCTTGAACTGGGGATTTGCTACCTGAACAGCATCGACACCCGTCCGTTTGACATTATCCAGCTGCCAAAAACCGAAATGGGTTTGCTGCACGATATCCGCCATTTCCAGCTGGATCAGGAGACGCTGACCTGGCAGGAACTGATGGCATTTCCGCTGGGGTTTCTGACCAAGGGGATGCATTATCGTGAGCATATGGAGGTGAGCTTTAAATCTGCCGGCATTAATCCCGAGTCTGTCTTCGAAAGCGATTCCACTTTCCAGATCATTCAGGCGGTACAAAGCGGCGTCTGCTGTGCCGTGATGCCGCTGAACAACGGGCTGGAGAACCTGAACAACCACTTCCGGATAACCCCCATAACCGACTCGAACATCGAAGCCCCGATCGGCCTGATCATGCGTCGACAGGCCCCCGTCTCCTCACTGGCACTGCGCTGTTTCACCGACGCGCAGGCGCTTTATCTTGCAGAGAACAACGGTAGTGAGTGAGGTCATGTGATAACGCGTCAGTCGAGCAACACCGAATAAGACTGACGCGTCACCACACTGAACCCGCCGATCAGCACCGCCTTGCAAACGTCCCGGTATTGCGGGGCATTCACCAGCGTGTTCAGCGCATCACGGATAGCGCTAAGCGTTTCAGGGGATGTGTTGTGCGCGGTAATCAGCGGTAACCCGGGTGTCAGGGGAGTACTGTCGATCGCCGCCAGCCCGTCGAGCAACGCCGGTTCATGACGCTGCAGTAACGCGTACGTCACGCAGTCGATAGCGGCGATATCGCCCTTACCCTCTTTTAGATCAATCAGCGACTGACGATGGCTGCCGCTAAAGGTCGTCCGGGCAAAATAATGGCCATCGGGTGCAAGTGGCGCCACTTTTTTTCGCAGCGCGTGATAACCGGACTGCGAATCCGCAGAATTGCATACCGCCCATCGGCCGCGAAAATCAGCCAGTGTCCGGGAGCGCTTCTGGGCGCGCGTCACCAGAAGGCTACGGTAATAAAACGCTTCGCAGCCCGGCGCCTGGTAGTGAAAACAGCCCACGACCTGTACGTCCGGCAATTGCGTCATCAGCGGGTAGCCGCAGGTCTGGCTGAGGACAAGCCCGGGCTGCTGCCAGTGGGCCAGCAGAGAATCATCGGGTACGCCTTCGCTCACCGGCACGCCGCGTTCGGCAAGCAGGTGCTGTACCGCTCGCCAGAGGGCATCCGTGTCGGCGCGATTGATGGCATACATCGGAAACGCCAGCGGGTTACTCATGACTTCCCTCGTGTTGACGCCCTGGGTGAGCGGTGACGTTGACCGCCCGCCCCCAAAACTGTCGCATCCATTCACTATAACCCCTGACCACAAAACCATGGTTACGCTTCTGGTACGCCGCCCGGTTTTGCAGATAGACGCTTTTTAGCCCATACCACGGAACACCCGGTAAATCGTGATGGACTGAATGGTAGTTAAGATTTAAAAACAGCACCCGCCAGAACAGCCCTGCTTCGTTGATGACAGAACGCGCCAGCGGATCATCCGCCGCGCGATGTTCATAAAAGGAGCGCACTTTGGTCAACGCCAGCGCCGGATAACTTACCGCCAGCACAAACCAGACGGGTGAGAAACCGTTGTGCATCATCCAGGCAAACAGCGCTGCCAGCAGCGACGCGTGGACGAGCCACATTGCCATTGCGCGCAGGTGAAAATGGCGAAACGCCGTCACGGCGCTGGCCAGCGTCTGCAGGATATCCAGCAGCGGTGCCAGCAACAGCCGGCCGCAGAAGGTATTTCGTGCATGGATCACGCGCTTGTGCCAGGGCGAAAAGCGTGCCCAGCTCTCCTCGGTAAAATAGTACGACTCCGGGTCATCCACCGGGATCGTCAGGCTATCGTGGCGATGATGGGCAAGATGAGAGTCCCGGTACAGACCATACGGATACCACACCGCCAGCGGAAGCGTGCCAAACAGCGCGTTAAGCCAGGCAAACCGCGTGGGATGGCCGTGGATCAGTTCATGCTGGAGTGACATATACCAGGTGGTAAATCCGATGAGCAGCAGCGTGGCGGGCAGCAATCCCAGCGTTTTCCAGTACGCCAGCGTTGCAAACCAGCCACTGTAAAGGGTGATGATAACGATCCACGTGGGCAGTTCGCTTCGCCACAAAAACCCCGAGGCGCGGTGATGAATTTGATCGCGTTGTTGCGGATGTAAATAGAGGGAGCTTCGTTTACCCATGCCTTCAGACGCCGTTTCGCCAGAGAGAATGCCCTGACGATCGGGGAAAACGCCTGAAATAACAAAGAACTTATATCGCTTTGCTTTGCCAGAAACGCGGGCAGCGCGAGATATCCCTCTCGTTCGTAGCTTGACTTATTTTGCAATAAAGGTACTTTTCAGGACATGAAGAAGATCCTGATTATCGTCCCTGACGGCGGCATGCTGTTTGAAGCCGCCGGTATCGCAGACATTCTGATGCAGGCGAACCGGCTGCATCCGGAAGGCCTAGCCCATCCCTGTTACCGCATTATCATCGCCACCACCCAGCCTCACCAGGTGATCCACGGCCAGTCCGGCCTCAATCTGCTGGCGGATTATCGCCTGCCGGAGCTGGATCCGCGTGAACCGCTTGATACGATTATTATCACCGGCCGCGGAATGAACGAGCAGGAGAGCACGGCGGTGGTGGACTGGCTGCACCTGGCTGCGCCACACGCGCGGCGGATAGCCTCCATTTGCGGCGGCGCGATGCTGCTGGCCCAGACCGGCCTGCTTGATGGACGCCGGGCAACCACCCACTGGCGGCTGCTGGAGACCCTGCAAACCCAGTACCCGGCCATCCATGTGGAAGGTGGCCCGCTGTATATTCAGGACGGTCCCATCTGGACCTCCGGTGGGGTTAGCTCCGGGTTTGATTTGACCCTGGCGCTGGTGGAAGACGATTACGGTTTTACTCTCGCTCGCGAGGTGGCGCAGGATATGGTGATGTATCTGCGCCGCCCCGGCGGGCAGCTGCAGTTCAGTCGCTATAATCTTCAGCAGCCAGGCACCTCCGGCCCGATAAGCGACCTGCAAACCTGGATCCTGGAGAACCTGACCGCTGACCTGTGCGTGGAAAATCTGGCGCAAAAAGCGGCGATGAGCCCACGCAATTTCACCCGTGTGTTCACCCGTGAAACAGGCGCCTCTCCGGCGCGTTATGTCACCGAAGCACGCCTTGCCGCCGCCCGGCAACTGCTTGAACAGACCAGCGACCCTCTCGAACGCATTGCTGAGCAGAGCGGGTTTGGCAGCAGCATCAATTTGCGTCGCGTCTTTGAGAAACAACTCCACCTCACGCCTGGCGAGTATCGTCAGCGCTTCCACTGTCGCAAAATGGCATAATGTGATCCTTTTTTGTCGTTTACGCCATCCAGCCTGACGCCTACAGTGACGCCAGACAACAGAGATAAGGAGTGCACTATGGTTAAGGTCGGCATTAACGGTTTCGGCCGTATCGGACGTAATTTCCTGCGCGCGGCGCTGGGTAACCCGGATGTGCAGATTGTGGCAATTAACGATCTGACGGACAGCAAAACCCTCGCCCATCTGCTCAAACATGATTCCCTTCTCGGCACGCTGCCGGCTCCCGTTGAAGCCGCGGACGGTGCGCTGCAGGTCGATGGCCAGCGGATCGTCGTCTTTAGCGAACGCGATCCGGCGAATATCGCGTGGCGTGATGCCGGCGTTGACGTGGTTATAGAAGCCACAGGCTTCTTTACGGAGCGGGAAAAAGCAGCCGTGCATATCACGCACGGTGGGGCTAAGCGCGTCATCATCTCTGCCCCCGGCAAAAACGATGACCTGACGGTGGTCATGGGCGTCAACCATGAACAGTACGATCCGGCTCAGCATTACGTAGTGAGTAACGGCAGTTGTACGACCAATGGTCTGGCCCCCGCCGCTCAGGTTTTGCATCAGCAGTTCGGTATTGAGCATGGCCTGATGAACACCACGCACGCTTATACCAACAGTCAGGCACTGCACGATCAGCCAGAGAAGGATCTGCGCGGTGCACGTGCGGCAGCGCTGTCGATTGTGCCTTACTCCAGCGGTGCGGCGAAAGCGCTGGGGAAAGTGATCCCCTCACTTGACGGTAAACTGACCGGGTATTCCCTGCGCGTGCCGGTTCCGGTGGTGTCGATTGTGGATTTGACGGTAACCCTGAACCGTGACGTTACCGCCGAGGAGGTGAATGACGCCTTCCGGAAAGCCGCTGCCAGTGGCCCCCTGAAAGGCATTCTGGGTTACAGCGATGAACCGCTGGTTTCCAGTGATTATCAGGGCGACCCGCGCTCGTCAATTATCGACGGGCTCTCCACCCTCGTGATTGGCGGCAAAATGGTGAAGATCCTGGCGTGGTATGACAACGAGTGGGGATTCTCAAACCGTCTGGTGGATCTGGCGGTGCTGATGGATAAGAAAGGGTTGTAACCTTCCCCCCGTTCCCACTCTGAGTGGGTGTCGCTGCCCGGTAGCCTTTCGCTGACCGGGCACGCGCTCGTCACTCTGCTTTGACTTTCACGCCCATAAACACAATTACCATGGCCGTCACCAGCAGGAAACCGCTGCCCGCGAAGACGCCGCTGGCACCGTTGAGGTCGAATACCGCCCCGCCCACTGCCGCACCGGCGCTTATCGCCAGCTGGATAGAGGCCACCAGCAAACCACCCGCACTTTCGGCTTCATCCGGCACGGTGGTGGCAAGCCACGTTGACCAGCCCACCGGTACCAGACCAAACGCAAAGCCCCACAGCGCGACCAGTAACCCGTCCAGCATCGCCAGATGACCAAACGCCACCATGGTGAGAGCAAGCACGCCCATCGCGAACGGTACCAGTGCCAGCGTCAGGCGCAGATTACGCGCCAGCAGATGCCCGGCGACGGAGGTGCCGATGAAGTTGGCAATCCCAAAGCCCAGCAGGATCAGCGAGATGCTCTCCACGCTCGCCTGCCCCACCGTTTCAAGGAACGGACGCAGGTAGGTAAAGAAGGCAAAGTGGCCGCTGAAGATAAGAATGGTCGCCAGCATGCCGCCAATCATCCCCGGACGACGCAGCACGCGGAACAGCGTACTCAGGCTACCGCTGCTTTCCGGCTTCATGGACGGCAGTACCCAGAGCTGCCACAGCAGCGCCAGCATGCTCGGCAGAATGCAGAGAATAAAGACGTTACGCCAGCCAATCAGGCTACCCAGATAGCTTCCCAGCGGCGCCGCCACCACCGTCGCAATCGAGACGCTGGAGAAGATCACCGCCAGCGCTTTCGGCACTTTATCGGCAGGCACCAGGCGCATCGCCGTGGCGGTCGACATCGCCCAGAATCCCCCGATCGCCACACCCAACAACAGCCGGCCCATCAGCAGGACGTGCAGCGTGGGCGCAAAGGCCACCAGCAGGCTGGAGATGATCTGCAGCACCGAGAAGAACATCAATACCCAGCGACGGTCGATATTTTTGGTGGCCGGCGTGATGAGCAACCCGGTGACCAGCGCCACCAGCGCAGTGGCCGTCACCGCTTGTCCGGCCATCCCCTCGGACACCCCCAGACTCGCGGCCATCGGCGTCAGCAAACTGGCGGGCAGGAATTCTGCTGTGATCAGGCCGAATACGCCGAGCCCCAGTGAGTAGACGGCTCGCCAGGCGGGTTTTGCAGGCGTGACCGCCTCTCTCGCCACGACACATGAATTCATCTGTTGTTCTCCCGTTATAAAAATGTGACAACTGTCGCAAAAGCATAGTGGGTTCACCCTGGACGATCTATGACATATAATCTCCACTTATTGATTATTCGTCCGGAGTTGCGTCATGACCGCTCAGTCACCCGATTTGATTAGCGAACTTTTGCGGGGCATGCGCCTGTCGGGCGTGAAATACCGTCGGATTGAGGCCAGCGCGCCGTTTGGCGTGGCGTTTCACCAGGCGCCCGGCAAAGCCCAGTTCCATTTTGTCAGCCACGGTAGCGCCCTGTTGCGTATGGAGAGTGGCGCCACCTTCACGCTGAATGGCGGCGACGCCCTTTTTATCCCAAACGGCAACGCCCATGCCCTGCTCTCTGACGAGCACGCCAGCATTACCCCGGTCAGTGCATTCCCCAGCGAGCCTATCTGCGGTTCGGTCTGCGCGATCACCTGTGAGCCGTGTCCGGAAAGCGAGAACACCATCATTTTCAGTGGATGCATGGATTTTGAACTGGGTGGGATGCAGCCGCTGATCAAGGCGATGCCGGAAGTGATGATGGTGAGCCGGCTGATGTCCACATGGCCGGAAATTCATCCGCTGCTGGCAGCGATGGAGCGGGAATCAATGACCCGCCAGGCCGGTTTCGCCGGGATCCTCGCGCGACTTGCCGACGTGGTGGCCGCGTTGATCGTGCGTGGCTGGGTTGAAGGAGGCTGCGGCAAAGCTACCGGCTGGGTGCAGGTATTGCGCGACCCGCGTTTGAGCCGGGCCATTTACGCCATGCATCAGCAGCCAGGCCTGAACTGGAGCGTGGCGGATCTGGCGAAAGAAGCGGGCACTTCCCGCTCCGTGTTTGCTGAACGTTTTCTGGCGGCCACGGGAACCACACCGGCAAAATATCTCAGCGAACTGAGGATGCGGCTGGCCATTCAGTACATCCGCCACGAAAATCAGCCCATTGAAACCGTCGCGTTGCGTCTGGGGTACGGTTCACTGGCCGCGTTCAGTCGGGCATTTAAGCGCATTATTGGGCATGCGCCGGGCACGTTGCGCGAGACCAACCAGACCCCGGAAGAGGTCTGAGCCAGGCGTTAGCGCTGCGTATTTTTTGCCAGTCGCCTTTCGCGATTTAATTATGGGGCGTGCTAAGGGAGCACCTGGCGCTATTACAGAATAAAAGAGCATTCCGCGTATATTATTATCGCGCCATGATTTGCGCCCGTTGATTAAATTAAAAGCAATATAATTATTTATCATAAAAAAGAATTACCTTTCATTGAGATAGCAAATTCTCCCAATCCCTTCCGGCGCATAACCAGACGGTAAATTGTCTGGTTATGCGCAAAATGGGATATTCGACACGCGAAGCGGCCAATATTCGTCTAAGGTTTTCAGGTGATTGATAACAGCGGCAACGCTGCTCAGCGAATACAGGAGATGAACCGATGATAAGACCTCGTACACTACGCCCTGCTCTTTTGCACCTGGCTTTGGGCGGCGCGTTACTCGGTGTGACAACATGGGGTTATGCGGAAGAACACCTCACCACCCAGACAAGCTCCCCCGATATTTTACTTGGTCCTCTCTTTAATGATGTGCAAAGTGCCAAACTGTTTCCCGATCAAAAGACCTTTGCTGACGCCGTGCCGAAAAGCGATCCGCTGATGATTCTGGCGGATTATCGGATGCAGCGCACCCAGTCTGGCTTCGATCTGAAGCACTTTGTGGAAATGAACTTTACGCTGCCAGCGGAAGGGGAAAAATACGTCCCGCCTGCCGGGCAAACTTTACGTGCACACATTGATGACCTCTGGCCCGTACTGACCCGCACCACCGATAAAGCGAGTAATAAGTGGGATTCCCTTCTGCCGCTGCCTAAACCCTATGTCGTGCCTGGCGGACGTTTTCGCGAGGTCTACTACTGGGACAGTTATTTCACCATGTTAGGGCTGGCTGAGAGTGGCCACTGGGACAAAATCAGCGATATGGTCGACAACTTCGCTTACGAGCTGGACAGCTGGGGACATATCCCGAACGGCAACCGCAGCTACTACCTGAGCCGCTCCCAGCCTCCGTTCTTCGCGCTGATGGTCGAGTTGCTGGCGACCCATGACAGCGATGCGCTGAAGAAATACCGTCCGCAAATGGAGAAAGAGTACGCCTACTGGATGGAGGGGGCCGACACGCTGCAGGCCGGACAAGCCAACAAACGTGTGGTGAAGCTGGACGATGGCTCAGTGCTCAACCGCTACTGGGATGACCGCGATACGCCGCGTCCTGAATCCTGGCTCGATGATATTACCACCGCTAAAAGCAATCCTAACCGACCGGCCACGGAGATCTACCGCGATTTACGCTCAGCGGCCGCCTCGGGGTGGGACTTTAGCTCCCGCTGGATGGACGATCCGCAAAAACTGGGCACGATCCGCACCACCAGCATTGTGCCTGTCGATCTTAACGCCCTGATGTTTAAGATGGAAAAACTGCTGGCCAGGGCAAGCCAGGCATCCGGCGATACCTCCGCTGCCAGCAAGTATGACGCGCTGGCGACCGCGCGTCAGAAAGCGATTGAGAGCCATCTGTGGAATGATAAAGAGGGCTGGTACGCGGATTACGATCTTAAGAGCAAAAAGGTGCGTAATCAGCTTACGGCAGCC
Source organism: Enterobacter sp. R-25 (assembly GCF_049913205.1). Lineage (NCBI taxonomy): Bacteria > Pseudomonadati > Pseudomonadota > Gammaproteobacteria > Enterobacterales > Enterobacteriaceae > Enterobacter > Enterobacter sp. R-25. The sequence continues at coordinate 2,774,515 of NZ_CP183982.1, forward strand.
GCACTTTATCCGCTCTATGTGAAGGCGGCTTCGCAGGATCGCGCTGATAAGGTCGCTGCAGCGGCATCGTCACACCTGCTCAAACCGGGCGGCATTTCCACCACCACCATCAACAGCGGCCAGCAGTGGGATGCACCTAACGGCTGGGCACCGCTGCAATGGGTGGCGACGGAGGGGTTGCAGAATTACGGGCAGGATAAGGTGGCAATGGATGTGACCTGGCGCTTCCTGAAAAATGTTCAGCATACCTATGACCGCGAACAGAAGCTGGTAGAGAAGTATGACGTTTCGAGTACCGGTACAGGGGGCGGCGGCGGCGAATATCCGCTGCAGGATGGCTTCGGCTGGAGCAACGGCGTGACGCTGAAAATGCTGGATCTGGTGTGTCCGAAAGAGAAACCGTGCGACAGCGTGCCGGAGAATCAGCCGGCGGCAAACGATGCTGTCGCGCCGGCGAAAAGTACGGCGCAATAAAGCGGCCGCATTCCCTCACCCTCTCCCACCAGGAGAGGGTGAATGGGCCGTCTTACGGGGTTTAACAGGGCGTCAGAAGCTGTAGCTCGCGCCTAACTGATAGGTTCGGTCACGTCCAATCCAGCAGTTGGTCGCATCGTAACAGGTCAACGTCTCTTTATTGGTGATGTTCTGCGCGCTCGCTTTCAGGGTCAGCCCTTCAAGCGAAGGCAGAATTTCGCCCATCCGATAGGATGCCGCCAGATCGTACTGCGTGGTGCCACCGAGTTTACCCGCGTCGTTCGCCGGTGAAATCTCCATCGGCCCGGTGTAGCGCGCCCCGGCCCCCAGCATCAATCCTTTCAGTGGCGTATTCTCAAAGGTGTAATCCCCCCACAGGTTGAATGCATTTTCCGGCACCTGCGTAGGGCGTTTGCCCTGATACTTATCGTCCTGCGTATTGATGGCGTGAGTGTATGCGTAGTTGGCAATCAGGTTCAGATTGTCTGTCGGACGGCCAATCACAGACAACTCCGCCCCTTTAGACTCCACTTCGCCGGTCTGACGATAGTTCAGGAAGCCGGGATCGGAGGTAACGACATTCTTCTGGCGAATAGTAAACACTGAGGCGGTAAAGGTGGTGGCGTACTCTGCCAGCATATATTTCACCCCGCCCTCCACCTGCTTGCTGGTGGTCGGCTTGACTTCTTTCGCCGTCAGGGTTCCCTGCGGCGAGACCGGGGCAAACCCTTCTGAATAGCTGATAAACGGAGAGAGACCGTTGTCGAAGGCGTAGAGCGCGCCCAGTCGTTTGGTAACGCGATCCTGCGATACCCACGCCTTGTCGCCGTTATGCAGATAATCGGTGGTGACGGAGCGATAATCATCATAGCGCAGGCTGCCCAACAGATTTAAGCCGCCAAACTCCACCTGATCCTGCAGGTAATACCCATTCTGCTGATAGCTCAGACGGTTTTTCTGCGCGGTATACAGCCCCAGCGCATCCTCATGGACCTGTGAATAGTCCGGATTGCGCATATCAATCCCCGGTGTTGTCGAGGCATAGCGGTAGTGGAAGTGGGAATTCAGCTTCTGGTAATCAAACCCGGCCAGCAGATGGTGTTTCCACTCACCCAGCGCAACGGTTTTGGTCACCTGATTATCAATGTTGAAGCTCCGGAGATCTTCATCCGTGGTGTAGGCAAAGCGGTTAAGCTGATTGACTTCACTGCCCGGCCCGGTTGCATAAATACTGCGCTGGTGGGTATCGATGTCAAAATAGCGTGCCTTCTGGTTAAAGCCCCAGCCGCTGTCAAACTCATGTTCAAAGCTGTAACCCAGCATCCACTGGCGCTGTTTAAACCCGCTCCATTCGTCGCCGGCATAATCTCGCTTGCCCGCATATTTCGAACGCAGCCAGGCGAGCGGCAGCGGGTTAGACGGTGTCAGGCTTGGGGAGTTTTGCGCCAGCGCATCAAGGGTGAGGCGCGTTTTGTTGTCCGGTTGCCAGGTGACAGACGGCGCAACCAGGTAGTTTTCATACCGGGAGGTGTGCGGCTGATCGTCACTCTCCGTCGCTTTCCCCAGCAGACGGTAGTTCCAGTCGCTATCGGCAATTTGCCCGGTCGAATCCAGATACCCCTCTTTCAGGTTACGGTTGCCGGTGTTAAAACCCAGTTCGGTCCGGGCGGCTTGTTGCGGTTTTTTACTCTGAATATTCACCAGCCCACCCGGCGAGGCTCCGCCGTACAGTACCGATGAGGGACCTTTGAGGATATCAACGCTCTCAACCAACAGCGGATCGATACGGGCTTTGGTATTGCCGGTGACGTTATAGGGTAACTGCAGCCCGTTGTAGAACTCCTGATCGACGGTAAATCCGCGAATTTTATATTCGCTCATGTAGGAGGTGTTTCCGCGCACCTCGGTCGACACACCCGGTGCATAGCGCAGGATCTCATTCACGGAGTTCGCGTGACGCTTATCGATTTCCTGTGCCGACAGGGTATTGATCACCTGCGGGGTTTTACTCTCGGCAACGGCTGATTTGGTTGCGCTGTTCGTCCAGCCGGGCAGTACGCTGCCCTGCTCTGAGCCCGTAACTACGATGGTTGATTCTTCGGCAAACGCCTGTACCTGCAATGCCAGCGTCACGGCTCCTGCCAACGCGCATAACGTGAAACGAGAGGGGTTCATAAAGTCGTCTTGTGATTAAATGTAATCAGGAACGACAATTATTATCATTTCGATTAGCAAATCAATATGCACGTAAAAAAACGGCCCTCCTTGAGAGCCGTTTTAGTGAAGTTATGCCCGTCGCAGTAACCTGAAAATGCCCAGCACCACAATGGCACCCACGACAGCCACCAGGAAACTGTGCAGGTCAAAACCGCTGATGCTGCCACCAAAGCCAAACATCGTCGCCAGCCAGCCGCCTACAACCGCCCCCACGACACCGAGCACACACGTCAGTATGAAGCCGCCGCCATCATTTCCCGGCATGATAAGTTTAGCGATAGCGCCAGCAATTAGACCAAAGATAATCCAGGCGATAATACCCATAGCGATGCCCTCTTGCAGGTTTAATGCATGCGCAGAAAACCTTCTGCGCAGGTAACTTAAGTATAGGTCATCCCTGGAAAACTAATTTCATCTCACCGACTTATCTTCTCTGCAATCTGAAAAAAAACTCATCGGTTTGTATTAAGTTTCATTGTGCAGTGCCGATAACGCAAAGACAGTCTGTCATCTATCAAGGAGCCATCCGGCGTGAGTAATTACAGTGAGCAGTTCCTCAAGCAAAATCCGCTGGCTGTATTAGGGGTATTGCGTGACCTGCAAAAAGGTGAAGTGCCGCTGCGCATCAGCTGGTCAAACAATCAGTTCATCAGCAAGATCCTCGACGTCTCGCAGGAGCGACTGGTTATCGATCTGGGCAGTCAGGAGTATGAAAACCGCGCCGCACTGAAAGCAGAGAAACTCGCGGTGATGGCAGAGACCCACGGTGCAAAAGTGGAATTTGTGCTCCCGCGCCTTGAGATGAGCGAATACCAGGGTCTTCCCGCATTTGTCACACCGCTGCCTGCCAATCTGTGGTTTGTACAGCGCCGGGAATATTTCCGCATCAGCGCTCCCCTTCACCCTGCCTATTTTTGTAAGGCTAAAATGCCGGACAAAAAAGAGCTCCGCTTCCGCCTCTTCGACCTGTCGCTGGGCGGTATGGGCGCGCTGATGGATACGCCGAAACCTGACGGACTGGTCGAAGGCATGCGATTCTCGCAAATTGAACTGGATATGGCCGGCTGGGGACGGTTTTATTTTGATGCCCAGTTGATTGCCATCAGCGAGCGTAAGGTGGTGGACAGCAAAAACGAAACGATTACCACGCCGCGTTTGAGTTTCCGCTTCCTGAACGTCGGACCCGGTTCAGAGCGCGAACTGCAGCGCATTATCTTTGCACTGGAGCGCGAAGCACGGGAACGTGCGAATAAAGTTCTGTGAGGAAAACGGGCAGCGTGACCGCCGCCCGCCTGCGGCATTACATGGCATCCATCGCTTTCTGTACTTTCCAGATGTAACGCGGAGCCTGTGGTGCCGGATGATTTTTAGCCACATGTTCAACGAATTCATCTTTGTCCATGCCGTTAATCTCTTCTATCGCCTCTTTACGGTCAGAGGAGAAGGTTCGCAACAGCGCCCCGGCCCCGTTGACGTAAGAGACCACCAGCGCGTATTGCATCACTTCCGGGTCGTCGATGCCCTTCAGTACGCCATGCTCCAGAATGCTGAGATAGGCTGTCCCCATGGAGATATTACGCTCCGGGTTCTTCAGCTCACTGGTCGACGGCTGACCGCTCCAGCCCATGTAGCGGTAGACCTCTTTACCTGCGGTAGACGCTTTGAGCTGCATCAGCCCCACTGCGTTTGATTTGCTGACAAGCGTGGGATTACCGCCGGATTCAACGGCAATGATCGCGGTGATAAGACGCGGACTGACGCCCCATGCCTTCCCGGCTTGCTCGCTGATCGGCATCCACTGCATGGCCCGTTTCACCGGCACTTCCGGGTTCCAGGGCGGATTTTGATAGTCATGTCTGGAACTACAGCCCGCAAGCAACACAATCAAAAAAGCAAACCATCTCAATTTCACGTCATCTATCCTTATAGCCGGTCATCGCAGTGCGCCGCCCCTTGAAGCGGGCAGCGTATAAGCGGCATGATATAGACAATTAGTTTCTCATTCAGCAAGGAATTGCCATGTCTCAGTTTCATCTTATCGCACCGTCGGGCTACTGCATCAATCAGGACGCGGCACAACGGGGCGTTCAGCGCTTACTGGGCTTCGGCCACCAGGTAGAAAATCAGACGATTATCCCTCGCCGCCAGCAGCGTTTTGCCGGAACCGAGGCCCAGAGACTGAATGATATCAACAGCCTGGTGAACCTGAAGGGTGAGGATCGGATCGTGCTTGCGGTGCGGGGGGGCTATGGCGCGAGCCGGTTACTGGAGAGCATTGACTGGCAAGGTCTGGCACAGCGTCAACAGAAGGACCCGCTGCTGATATGCGGCCACAGCGACTTCACGGTGATCCAGCTTGGGCTGCTGGCGCTGCATAACGTCATTACCTTCAGCGGCCCGATGCTGGCCGGAAATTTTGGTGCGCCGGCACTCGATGCGTTTACCCTTGAGCATTTCTGGCGCGCCCTGCGAAACCCAACCTACAGCATTACGTGGCAAGGCCAGGGGCCGCACTGGACCTGTGAAGGCCAACTCTGGGGTGGTAACCTGGCAATGCTGGTCTCGCTCATCGGTACGCCGTGGCTGCCGGACATCGAAGACGGCATTCTGGTGCTGGAAGATATTAACGAACATCCGTTCCGCGTCGAGCGCATGTTATTGCAGCTTTATCATGCCGGGATCCTTGAACGTCAGTCAGCAATCGTGCTGGGCAGTTTTAGCGGTGCGGCACCCAATGATTACGACGCCGGTTACTCCCTTGAAACGATGGTTGATTTCATCCGTTCCCGTCTCGATATCCCGGTTATCACTGGTCTGGATTTTGGTCATGAGCAACAAACCGTAACCCTTGCGCTGGGGGCACATGCGTCCCTGATACATGATGATTCAGGCAGTCGGTTAACAATAAGCGGTCATCCGGTCATAAAGGCATAAAAAAGCCGTTAAACCCCTTAATAAAACGCTGTTGCCGTGGTTAATATGTTAGGGTTTTAGTAACAGCGTTAACATTGAGGTGGGAGTAAGACAACATTGGATGCCGCAGCGATAATCAGCCTTTTCATTCTGGGTTCTGTGCTTGTAACCTGTAGTATATTATTAAGTTCATTTTCATCGCGTCTCGGCATACCTATTCTCGTTATTTTCCTTGCTATCGGCATGCTGGCTGGCATCGATGGCATCGGCGGTATTCCTTTCGATAACTACCCTTTCGCCTACATGGTGAGTAACCTCGCGCTGGCAGTGATCCTGCTGGACGGCGGGATGCGCACTCAGGCGAGCTCGTTCCGCGTCGCCTTAGGGCCGGCGCTGTCGCTCGCGACCGTAGGCGTATTAATCACATCCGGCCTGACCGGGATGATGGCCGCCTGGCTGTTCCATCTCAATATCATGGAAGGCTTGCTGATTGGCGCTATTGTCGGTTCAACCGATGCGGCGGCGGTCTTTTCCCTGCTTGGCGGTAAAGGGCTTAACGAACGTGTTGGCTCCACGCTTGAGATTGAATCCGGCAGTAACGATCCCATGGCGGTGTTTCTCACCATCACGCTGATTGAGATGATCCAGCAGCACGAAAGCGGGCTGAGCTGGATGTTTGCCTGGCATATCCTGCAGCAGTTTGGTCTGGGGATTATTCTTGGCCTCGGCGGCGGCTATCTGCTGCAGCAGATGATCAACCGGATTTCACTTCCCGCCGGGCTTTACCCTCTGCTGGCGCTGAGCGGCGGCATTCTGATTTTTGCCGTCACCACCGCGCTGGATGGCAGCGGCATTCTTGCCGTCTACCTCTGCGGCTTCCTGATGGGTAACCGCCCTATTCGCAACCGTCACGCCATTTTGCAGAACTTCGACGGACTGGCCTGGCTGGCGCAGATTGGCATGTTCCTGGTGCTTGGCCTGCTGGTTACCCCTTCAGACCTGCTGCCTATCGCCGTGCCGGCGCTGATGCTGTCGGCGTGGATGATCTTCTTCGCCCGTCCACTGTCGGTGTTTGCAGGCCTGCTGCCGTTTCGCGGCTTTAACCTGCGCGAGCGTATCTTTATCAGTTGGGTGGGTCTGCGCGGCGCGGTGCCGATTATCCTTGCCGTGTTCCCGATGATGGCGGGCCTGGATAACGCCCGACTGTTCTTCAACGTCGCATTCTTCGTTGTTTTGATTTCACTCCTGTTCCAGGGCACGTCACTCGGCTGGGCGGCGAAAAAGGCAAAAGTGGTGATCCCCCCCGTTGGCTGGCCCGTCTCCCGCGTCGGATTGGATATTCATCCGGAAAACCCGTGGGAACAGTTTGTGTATCAGCTTAGCGAAGACAAATGGTGCGTGGGCGCGTCGCTGCGCGATCTGCATATGCCCGCCGAAACGCGGATTGCCGCGTTGTTCCGCGACAATGTTCTGCTTCACCCTACCGGCAGCACCCGTCTGCGTGAAGGGGATATTTTGTGCGTGATTGGCCGCGAGCGCGACCTGCCCGCGCTGGGTAAATTGTTCAGCCAGTCGCCACCGGTGGCGCTGGATCAGCGTTTCTTCGGCGATTTTATTCTGGAAGCGAGCGCCAAATTTGCAGATGTTGCCTTGATTTACGGTCTGGATGAAGGGCTGGAGTATCGCGATAAGCAGCAAACGCTGGGGGAAATTATCCAGCAACTGCTTGGCGCAGCACCCGTTGTCGGTGACCAGGTCGAGTTTGCCGGGATGATCTGGACGGTGGCCGAGAAAGAAGATAACGCGGTACGCAAAGTCGGCGTAAGGCCGATGGAAGAAGAGTCAGAGTAGTTTAGGTTTCGTGTCTTACTGGCCGGGGAAGGCGTTATCGCCCCCCGGCACATCGCATAGTTACACCGTCACAACCGGTACGCGCGGCGCCAGAGCGCACATCAGCTCATAGCCAACGGTCCCTGCAGCAGCGGCCACATCGTCAATTTTAATTTCATTTCCCCACAGCTCAACCGGTGAACCAATCCCCGCCTGCGGGCACGGCGTGAGGTCTACCGCCAGCATATCCATTGAGACCGTCCCCACGGTACCCGTACGCACGCCATCCACCCACACCGGCGTGCCGGTCGGAGCGATGCGCGGGTAGCCGTCGGCATAGCCTCCCGCCACAATGCCAATTCGCTGTTCGCCTGTCGCCCGGTAACGGCTGCCGTAGCCCACCGTGGAACCGGCCTTCAGCGTTTGTACGCCGATGATTTCGCTGCGCAGGGTCATCACCGGTTTCAGGCCGCTGTTAGCAATATCCTGCCACTGCCCTGACGGTGACGCGCCGTACAGAATGATCCCCGGGCGTACCCAGCTGTAGTGCGCCTCCGGGTGCCACAGCGTGGCCGCCGAGTTAGAGAGCGAGCGCGAACACGCCAGACCTTCAGCCGCCTGCTCAATCCGCACCATCGCCTCGGCGATGCCATCGGGTTTTTCCGCGTCGGCAAAGTGCGCCATCAGCGTCATTTCGCCCACATTCCTGATGCCGCGCAGCTGTTGCCATACCGTATGTACCCGCTCGGGCTGGAAGCCCAGGCGGTTCATGCCGCTGTTCACCTTGAGATAAATGTCGAGCGGGGCATGCAGTCTGGCGTCCTGCAGGGCTTTAACCTGCCAGTTGCTGTGAATGCTGGTGGTCAGCCGGTACTTATCCAGCAACGGCAGATCGTCGGCATGGAAGAACCCTTCCAGCAATAAGATAGGGCCTTTCCAGCCGCGCTCGCGCAGCAGAATGGCCTCTTCCAGATTCAGTAACGCAAAACCGTCGGTCGCGCTGAGCGCGCTCCAGATGCGGTCAATACCGTGGCCGTAGGCGTTCGCTTTCACCACCGACCAGACGCGTGAACCTGGCGCAGCACGGCGAACAATCTGCAGGTTATCCTTCAGGGCCTGCAAGTCCAGCTGAGCCAGAACAGGACGGGACATGACAACTCCTTAGTTATGCGCGCCGTGCAGGTGCTGTGGACGCGAGGGGGTGAACCCAGATTGATAGCGCGCGGCACTTAAATCGTCAAACGGAATTGCCGGGGTGCGCCCGGAAATCAAGTCGCTCAACAGCTGACCTGAGCCACAGGCCATTGTCCAGCCGAGGGTGCCGTGTCCGGTATTCGTCCACAGGTTTTTGAACGGGGTGCGGCCCACAATCGGCGTGCCGTCTGGCGTCATTGGACGCAGACCGGTCCAGAACGTGGCCTGCTCGACAAAACCGCCGCGCGGGAAGAGATCGCCCACGACCATCTCCAGCGTTTCACGACGCGGCTGCAGCAGCTCGGTGTTGAAGCCGACAATCTCCGCCATGCCGCCTACGCGGATACGGTTATCGAAGCGGGTAATGGCGATTTTATAGGTTTCATCCAGAATGGTGGAGACGGGGGCGCCGCTGTCCTCTTTCACCGGGATGGTCAGGGAGTACCCCTTCAGCGGATAGACCGGAATGTCCAGAATGCCCTTCAGCATGGCGGTGGAGTAAGAGCCAAAGGCCATGACGTAGGCATCCGCTTTGATCACCTCTTCGCCGCACTTCACGCCGTAAATATTACCGCCTTCCGACAGCAATTTATCGACGGGCGTGTTAAAGCGGAATGTTACCCCTGCCTGCTCGCACATCTGCGCCAGACGCTGGGTAAAGAGCTGACAGTCGCCGGTTTCATCGTTGGGTAAACGCAGGCCGCCCGTCAGTTTGTGGGACACCTCCGCCAGCGCCGGTTCAACCTGTCCCAGCTGACTGGCCTCGAGGAGTTGATACGGAACACCGGCATCTTCCAGCACGGCGATATCGCGGGTGGCGTTTTCGTACTGTTGCGCCGTGCGGAACAGCTGCAGCGTACCGCCCTGACGGCCTTCGTACTCAATGCCGGTGGTGGCGCGCAAGGTTTTCAGGCAGTCACGGCTGTATTCCGCCAGACGCACCATACGCCCTTTGTTTTCCATGTAATGGCGGGTGTCGCAGTTGCGCAGCATCTGCCACATCCACTTAAGCTGGAACTGCGTGCCGTCGAGGCTAATGGCCAGCGGCGCATGGCGCTGGAACATCCATTTAATCGCCTTCAGTGGCACGCCGGGAGCCGCCCACGGTGCCGCATAGCCCGGAGAGATTTGCCCGGCATTCGCCGCGCTGGTTTCCAGCGCAGGGCCTGGCTCACGATCGATAACGGTTACGTCATGCCCCGCCTGACTTAAATACCAGGCGCTGGTTACGCCAACCACACCACTTCCCAGTATGACAACACGCATAGCCACTCCATAATGTGCAAAAGAACAATCTTCTAATTACAGATTGATAACCTAGTTGAAAATATTATTCAACATACGACTTTTTTATGGTGACTTATCTCACATCTTCCCCTACTGGCGGGGAAAGGACTTATTTGGGATCTCCTGCTGCGCGTTATTTTTAACCAGCATAAAACTCTGCATGAACCGCTTTTTTTACCGTATTGAAAACGGGAAATCGTAAAGAAAAAATTTCTGCTCCAGCACGCTTTTTAACACGTTGATCTATGCTTGAAAGGAGGCTCTCCAGACAGAGAGAGCACCCACAACGAGGGCGCGCTAATGGCTACTATTGATTCCCTGAACAAGGACAACACACGTCTCAGCGATGGACCCGACTGGACCTTTGAGTTGCTGGATGTCTACCTCGCTGAAATCGACCGGGTAGCAAAACTCTATCGCCTGGATACCTATCCTCACCAGATTGAAGTCATAACCTCCGAACAGATGATGGATGCCTATTCCAGCGTCGGGATGCCGATCAATTATCCGCACTGGTCGTTTGGTAAGAAATTTATTGAAACGGAACGGCTGTATAAACACGGCCAGCAGGGGCTGGCGTATGAAATCGTCATCAACTCCAACCCGTGTATCGCTTACCTGATGGAAGAGAACACCATTACCATGCAGGCGCTGGTGATGGCGCATGCCTGCTACGGGCACAACTCTTTCTTCAAGAATAACTATCTTTTCCGCAGCTGGACGGACGCCAGCTCGATCGTCGATTATCTGATCTTCGCCCGTAAATACATTACCGACTGCGAAGAGCGCTACGGCGTCGATGAAGTGGAGAAACTGCTCGACTCCTGCCATGCGCTGATGAACTACGGCGTAGACCGCTACAAACGGCCGCAGAAAATTTCCCTGCAGGAGGAGAAAGCCCGGCAGAAAAGCCGCGAGGAGTATCTGCAAAGCCAGGTGAATATGCTGTGGCGCACCTTGCCTAAGCGTGAAGAAGAGAAAGCTGTCGCTGAGGCGCGCCGCTACCCGTCTGAGCCACAGGAAAACCTGCTCTACTTTATGGAGAAGAATGCGCCGCTGCTGGAGTCATGGCAGCGTGAGATCCTGCGCATTGTGCGTAAGGTCAGCCAGTACTTCTATCCGCAAAAACAGACGCAGGTGATGAACGAAGGCTGGGCGACATTCTGGCATTACACCATCCTCAACCATCTGTATGACGAGGGGAAAGTCACCGAACGGTTTATGATGGAATTCCTCCACAGCCATACCAACGTGGTGTTCCAGCCGCCTTACAACAGCCCGTGGTACAGCGGCATCAACCCGTATGCTCTCGGCTTTGCGATGTTCCAGGACATCAAACGTATCTGTCAGTCGCCAACGGAAGAGGACAAATACTGGTTCCCGGATATTGCCGGTTCGGACTGGCTGGAAACGCTGCATTTTGCGATGCGCGATTTCAAGGATGAGAGCTTTATTAGCCAGTTTATGTCGCCGAAGATCATGCGCGATTTCCGCTTCTTCACCGTGCTGGATGATGACCGTAACAACTTCCTGGAAATTTCAGCGATTCATAATGAAGAGGGATACCGGGAGATCCGCTCTCGCCTCTCTTCCCAGTACAACCTGAGCAATCTTGAACCCAATATTCAGGTATGGAACGTGGATCTCCGCGGTGACCGCTCTCTGACGCTGCGCTACATCCCGCACAACCGTGCCCCGCTGGATAAAGGGCGCAAAGAGGTGCTGAAGCATGTGCATCGCCTGTGGGGCTTTGACGTGTTGCTGGAGCAGCAGAATGAAGACGGTAGCGTGGAGCTGCTGGAGCGCTGCCCGACGCGGATGAATACGCTGTAGTGCCTGCCTGAACCGAAACGCCCGCGTCAGGGCGAAAAAAAACCTCTCAGCTGAGAGGTTTTTTCTTTTAGCGGGTCTGGATGGCCAGGTCACCCGGCAGCGTTTTTTGCATCCGGTGCCAGATTTCACCGGAGTCGCGGCCGTAGCGGCGCACGGTTTCATACACCTGATCGTGCTGACCGGTGGAGCAGAGCTCGCTCAGCTTGTGGTAAAAGCCCAGCGCCAGACTGCGGGCTTCCGGATTGGCAAAGTAGTGACGACCGATACGGGTATAGAGCCCTTTCATGCCGTTAAGGATGAGGCCGTAAATCGGGTTACCGGAGGCAAACGCCAGGCCGCGGAAGATGTTGTAATCAAGGGTAGCAAACGCATCCGCATGATCTTCCACCTGGTTGGCACTGGCCAGAACCTGGAGCGCATCTTCCGGGTGCTGACGGAAAGCCGTACGAATAAAGATGGTGGCGATATTGGTACGCACGGAGAGCAGATTATCAATCAGCTGCGGCACGCTTTCATGATCGAGGCGCGCCAGCGTTTCAAGAATATTCAGCCCGGAGGTTTCCCAGAAATTGTTTACTTTTGTTGGCTTGCCATGCTGAATCGTCAACCACCCATCACGCGCCAGTCGCTGGAGCACTTCCCGAAGCGTGGTGCGAGTGACGCCAATCAGTTCAGAGAGTTCGCGTTCAGCCGGAAGAATGGACCCTGCAGGGAAACGATTATTCCAGATGCTTTCAATGATGTACTCTTCCGCGAAACCCGCTGGGCTCTGCGCCTTAATGACCATAGTGAGATTTCCATTATACAGCTTTAGCAAATTGCACTCATCATACCAGAGGCTCGCAGAGGCAGATAGCGCAGCAGTGAGAGAAAAGAGGGATCGCCGTTTCATTTTTATGAAATTTACATTGCAGCCGAATCCCCCTCCAGGCCGTGATTTTTGCGTATACTGATGTTTTGTTTTACTTCACGGGGAAGAACGTCTGTCGTGGAAATTTCTTTTGGGCGCGCGTTGTGGCGCAATTTTTTAGGCCAGTCTCCCGACTGGTACAAGCTGATACTTCTGGTGTTCCTGGTTGTTAATCCTCTCATCTTTATTGTGCACCCGTTTATTGCCGGGTGGCTGCTGGTCGCGGAGTTTATCTTCACCCTGGCCATGGCGCTGAAGTGCTATCCCCTGCTGCCTGGCGGTTTGCTGGCCATTGAAGCGGTTGTCATTGGGATGACCAGCGCCGAGCATGTAAAAGCAGAACTGGCCTCAAACCTTGAAGTGATTCTGCTGCTGATGTTTATGGTGGCCGGCATCTACTTTATGAAACAGCTGCTGCTGTTTATTTTTACCCGCCTGCTGCTGAGCATTCCTTCAAAAACGCTTTTGTCGCTGGCTTTCTGCGTGGCTGCGGCATTTCTTTCAGCCTTCCTGGATGCGCTGACGGTGGTCGCCGTGGTGATAAGCGTCGCGGTCGGGTTTTATGGTATTTATCACCGGGTGGCCTCTTCACGTCCCGGCGATGACCTGCTTGATGACAGCCAGGTGGATAATGACCACCGCGAGGTACTGGAACAGTTCCGCGCCTTCCTGCGCAGCCTGATGATGCATGCCGGCGTCGGGACCGCCCTGGGCGGCGTGATGACGATGGTGGGTGAACCGCAAAACCTGATCATTGCTAAAGCTGCGGGCTGGCATTTCGGTGATTTCTTCCTGCGAATGGCACCGGTGAGCATACCGGTTCTGGTGTGCGGTCTGGCGACCTGTGTAGTGGTGGAGAAATTCAGCCTCTTTGGCTATGGTGCGCATATTCCGGCGCCCGTGCGTCAGGAGCTGCAGAAATTCGACCAGCAAAGCCGTAGCCAGCGGACACGGCAGGAGACACTGCGTCTTATTGCACAGGGCGTCATTGGCGTCTGGCTTATCGCCGCGCTGGCGTTTCATCTTGCCGAAGTCGGTTTAATTGGCCTGTCGGTGATTATTCTCGCCACCAGTTTTACCGGCGTGACGGATGAGCATGCGATTGGCAAAGCCTTTACGGAAGCCCTGCCCTTTACCGCCCTGCTGGCCGTCTTTTTTGCGGTCGTCGCGGTGATCATCGACCAGAAACTTTTCGCGCCGATCATTACCTTTGTCTTGCAGGCGGCACCGGATGCTCAGTTTTCGCTGTTTTATCTGTTTAACGGGCTGCTGTCGTCTATCTCGGATAACGTGTTTGTTGGCACGGTCTACATCAACGAGGCCAAAACGGCCATAGAGCAAGGCGTCATCAGCGCCGGACAGTTCGAACTGCTGGCGGTGGCAATTAACACCGGGACCAACCTGCCGTCGGTGGCGACGCCCAACGGTCAGGCGGCGTTCCTGTTCCTGCTGACCTCTGCGCTGGCTCCACTCATACGTCTTTCTTATGGGCGAATGGTCTGGATGGCGCTTCCCTATACGCTGGTGCTCACGCTTGTAGGATTGCTTTGCGTCAAAATTACCCTTATTCCCTGTACGCAATGGTTGATACAAGCGGGTATACTTGCCGCGCAGTAAACCTGATATATCGGGCAGCTTGCTGCCCGTTTACCTTTTCGCACGATAAACATCCAATTACGTTTTATTTCGTCAGGTACAGGTGGCGCGAAAAACGAATTCGTTTACACTGCGCTTTCTAAGCATGTTCCAGGGAAATGATTATGTTGAGATTTTTAAACCAGTGCTCTCGCGGTCGCGGAGCGTGGTTGTTAATGGCCCTGACCGCCTTTGCGCTGGAAATGGTCGCGCTGTGGTTCCAGCATGTGATGGGACTTCAGCCTTGCGTACTCTGTATTTACGAACGCTGTGCATTGTTCGGCATTATGGGTGCGGGTCTGGTGGGTGCGATTGCCCCTAAATCGCCGTTACGCTATGCCGCAATTGCCATCTGGCTGTACAGCGCCTGGAAAGGTATTGAGCTCTCCTGGCAGCACACCATGATGCAACTGCATCCGTCACCTTTTATGACCTGTGATTTCGCCGCCCGCTTCCCGAGCTGGCTGCCGCTTGATAAATGGCTGCCGCAGGTGTTTGTTGCTTCCGGTGACTGCTCTGTGCGCCAGTGGGAATTCCTGAGCCTTGAGATGCCGCAGTGGCTGGTGGGGATTTTTGTGGCCTACTTCATTGTGGCGCTACTGGTGCTCATCGCACAGCCGTTCAAACCCAAGAAACGCGACCTGTTTGGCAGGTAAAAAAAACCCGCTTCGGCGGGTTTTTTCTTATCCACGGTTGGGATGATTCATGATGTGATCTTCCCAGTCCTGCACCTCTGACTCTTTCACCGCAATATGACGCACAGAGATGCGTTCACCGTGCATCGCCGCTTTGGAGCCCGTCAGCAGCGGGTGCCATTTTGGCAGGTCTTTGCCTTCCGCCAGCAGACGATAGGCGCAGGTATGCGGCAGCCATTCGAAGGTGGGCAGGTTCTCACGGGTAAGCTTGATGCAATCCGGCTCGTACTCGAAGCGACGCTCATAGTTGCGACACTGGCAGGTTTTGATGTTCAGCTGCTTGCAGGCAACGTTGGTGAAATAGATTTCGTCCGAATCTTCATCCATCAGTTTATGCAGGCAGCACTGCCCGCAACCGTCACACAACGATTCCCACTCCACGTCTGTCATTTGGTCGAGAGTTTTGCTTTGCCAGAAAGGAATGTTGTTCATCAGGATGTCCACACGTCAAAAGAGAGCGCACCTTATAACGAGTCTGGCACGTTGTTGCAAGTTTTGCCGCCCTCTTCAGGCGGCAAGATGCTTTTACAGCACGCGAGTTTTCAGTGACAGGCCGTTAAAACTGACGTCCAGTTCGTCACCGGCCTGCAGCGGGCCGACACCTTCTGGCGTACCGGTGAGGATCACATCGCCCGGTTTCAGGGTAAAGAAGCGGCTCATGTAGGCAATCAGCGGCACAATTTTATGGATCATATCTGCCGTGGTGCCCTGCTGGCGGATCTCGCCGTTAACCTTCAGGCTGAGCGGGGTGTTCTGCGGATCGTCGGTAAATTCACTTACCGGAATAAAACCGGAGATCGGGCAAGCGTTATCAAACCCTTTGGCCTTTTCCCACGGCTGCCCCGCTTTCTTCATTTTGCCCTGAACATCACGCAGGGTCAGGTCGAGCGCGACACCGTATCCGGCAATCGCCTTTTGCACATGCTCTTCGGAGGCCTGACGCAGCGTCGCGCCAATCAGCACGGCCAGTTCCACTTCATGATGCACCGACCCCAACCCCTGCGGCAGCGCCAGCGGCTGGCGAATGTCGCACAGCGCGGTTTCTGGCTTGATGAACAGGACCGGCTCGTCTGGCGTCGCGCTGCCCATCTCCTGAATATGTTTGGCATAGTTACTGCCTACGCAGACCACTTTGCTGACGGGATAATCCAGTAATGCACCTTGCCAGTTATGATGTTGATACATGTACGACCCCTAAACGGTTGATGTGTTAACCCCGAAAACAGCCGGGACTATTTTTTCCCGTTCACCTCAAGATGCTGTTTTAATAAATTCTCGGGTGGTGGCGGGAGTTGTAAATAATAGCCTTGCTCCGCTAATGCGGTTTTCACTTTTTCCAGATCGGCGTTGACCAGTTTCTTACGGCCATCCAGCGGCAGCAGCATCGCCAGCTGAGGTCGGCCAAAGTTCTTCATTAATTCTTCAGGTACGCGCGAAAAATCGTCTTTCTTTTCGACATAAAGATAGGTCTGGTCACGACTTGTACTTCTGTAGATCACACAAAACATGTTTTTACTCTGAATTAATGGGTGGTTGCTTGCCTCAATATACTCCTGACTATAACATGCCTGATACTCTTCGGAATATCGCAACGGCGGTGTTGCGGTTAATAGCAAATTGAGTAAGGCCAGGATGTCAAACACGCCAATCGAGCTTAAAGGCAGTAGCTTCACCTTATCAGTGGTACATTTGCATGATGCAAAACCCGAGGTTATTCGTCAGGCGTTAGAAGACAAAATTGCGCAGGCTCCCGCTTTTCTGAAACATGCCCCCGTCGTCGTGAATGTCAGTGGTCTGGATGCACCGGTTAACTGGAAACTTCTCCAGCAAGCCGTGGCCGCGACCGGGCTGCGTATCGTCGGTATCAGCGGCTGCAAAGATGCTGAGCTGAAAGCAGAAATTGACCGTGCGGGTCTGCCCATTCTGACCGAAGGCAAAGAAAAAGCCGCGCGTCCTGCCCCTGCGGCAGTCCAAACGCCTCCTCCTCCGGTGCAAAACGTTACACCTGTCACAAAAACGCGATTGATTGATGTGCCGGTTCGTTCCGGTCAGCGCATTTATGCACCAAACTGTGATCTGATTGTTACAAGCCACGTCAGCGCTGGCGCAGAGCTGATTGCAGATGGCAATATTCACGTATACGGTATGATGCGTGGGCGTGCGCTCGCGGGTGCAAGTGGTGACAGGGATGCGCAAATATTTTGTACTCATCTGACGGCGGAACTGGTGTCCATCGCAGGTGAATATTGGCTGAGCGACAAGATCCCAGCCGAATTTTATGGCAAAGCGGCTCGTCTGCGACTGGCAGACGACGCGTTGACCGTTCAACCGTTGAATTGATCCCTTTTTAACAAGGAATTTCTATGGCACGCATTATTGTTGTTACTTCGGGTAAAGGAGGCGTTGGCAAGACCACCTCCAGCGCGGCCATCGCTACTGGTTTGGCCCAGAAGGGAAAGAAAACCGTCGTTATCGATTTCGATATCGGTCTGCGTAACCTCGACCTGATCATGGGATGTGAACGTCGCGTGGTCTATGACTTCGTGAACGTCATTCAGGGCGACGCCACACTGAACCAGGCGCTGATTAAAGACAAGCGCACCGAAAACCTCTACATCCTTCCGGCTTCTCAGACGCGTGATAAAGACGCCCTGACCCGTGAAGGCGTGGAAAAGGTGCTCGACGAGCTGAAAAAAATGGAGTTCGACTTCGTTGTCTGTGACTCCCCTGCCGGCATCGAAACGGGCGCCCTGATGGCACTCTACTTCGCTGATGAAGCCATCATCACCACCAACCCTGAAGTCTCATCCGTGCGTGACTCGGACCGTATTCTGGGGATCCTCGCCTCCAAATCGCGTCGTGCGGAAAATGGCGAAGAACCCATTAAAGAGCACCTGCTGCTGACCCGCTATAACCCGGGTCGCGTGAACAAAGGTGACATGCTTAGCATGGAAGACGTGCTGGAGATCCTGCGCATCAAACTGGTCGGCGTGATCCCGGAAGATCAATCCGTATTGCGCGCCTCTAACCAGGGCGAGCCAGTGATCCTGGATACAATGGCAGATGCAGGTAAAGCGTACGCGGATACCGTTGACCGTCTGCTGGGAGAAGAACGTCCTTTCCGCTTCATTGAAGAAGAGAAGAAAGGTTTCCTCAAACGCCTGTTCGGAGGATAAGTTATGGCATTACTGGACTTTTTTCTCTCGCGGAAAAAGAACACCGCCAACATCGCAAAAGAACGACTGCAAATCATCGTTGCGGAGCGTCGTCGTAGTGACGCCGAGCCACACTACCTGCCGCAGCTGCGTAAGGACATCCTGGAAGTGATCTGTAAGTATGTGCAGATTGACCCGGAGATGGTCACGGTGCAGCTGGAGCAAAAAGACGGGGATATTTCGATTCTGGAGCTGAACGTTACGCTCCCGGAAGCCGAAGAGTCACGTCCGTAGTTCGGGATTGTGTATCCCCGGTAAGCGTATGCCGCCGGGGAAATGTGCCGGGCATGTCAGCATGACCCGGCATTTTCATTATCGCGGATAACCTTCCAGCACAGTATTCAGGCGATCGGCCATCAATTCCCCGCGCCAGCCCGCCATCATTTCCGGCAAACCATTCTGAGGTTTCAGCTTCCAGTGCCAGTTCAGCAGCTGGTTAATCTGACGGCGTGACGCCAGCAGTTCCGCGCCCAGTTTGCTTTGCGTCGCGACGTCCTGCACCAGCGCTTTGATATCCTTGAACGCCTTGCGATAGCCCGGCATATCCATCAGATTCAGCAGTGGCTCCGGCAGTGCTTCGTCCGGCATTTCCTGCGCTTTTGCCACCAGCGCAAGCAGGGTTTTACCGTGGAAACGGATCTCGCTGCCGGAAAGCCCGATGCTGTCCAGTTCGCCCATGCTGCCCGGCATATACCGCGCGACCGCCCAGAGGTGTTCTTCGCGTACCACAAAGTTAACGGCCAGATCGCGCTCGCGTGCTTTACGCAAACGCCACTCCGCTAACAGCTGCAGACACGCCAGCTGACGCGTACGCAGCTGCCAGGCGTTACTGATATCGCGCCAGGCCTGTTTCGGATCAACCACTTCCTGACGACGCTGCTGCGTCATTCGGCACTCATCCAGCGCGGCGGGCAACCAGCCTGACGCTTCCGCCTCTTTCATCAGCTGGCCGGCAATCGGCAGGAGGTAAAACACGTCTGCCGCCGCGTATTCCAGTTGACGCTCGGTTAATGGGCGTGCCAGCCAGTCGGTGCGGGATTCGCTTTTATCCAGCGTCAGGCCCGTATACTCCTCAACCATGGCGGCAAAGCCCCATGAGAGCGGTCGATTACTGAAGGCCGCGAGGATCTGCGTATCAATCAACGGTTGTGGCATGACGCCAAAAGTATTCAAAAAGACTTCCAGATCTTCACTGCCTGCGTGCAGGTATTTCGTTACCGCAGTATCGAGCAGCAGGTCACGCATCGGCGTCCAGTCGGTAATGCCGAGCGGGTCGATCAGCGACACGTGTTTACCGTCGTACATCTGAATCAACCCCAGCTGCGGATAGTAGGTCCGGGTGCGGACAAACTCGGTATCCAGGGCAATGGCAGGAAAGTCGCGCGTCACTTCGCACAGCGAAGCCAGCTCGTCGTTGGTCGTGATCATCTGGTAATTCAAAACGGATTCTCTTTTGTTTGCGCCCATAAAAAACGCCGGCTTAACCGGCGTCTGGGCGATTAGCGTGAAGCTCAGGCCTTATTGTCTACTTTGCCACGGGCTTCGTCACGTAATTCTCGTCGTAATATCTTTCCGACATTCGATTTCGGCAGTTCCTCGCGAAACTCAACCAGCTTCGGCACCTTGTAGCCAGTCAGCTGACGACGACAGAAGGTGATCAGCGCCTCCTCCGTAAGAGAAGGATCTTTTTTGACCACAAAAATCTTCACCGCCTCGCCGCTGCTCCCGGAAGGGACGCCTACGGCAGCCACTTCGAGCACGCCGCTGTGCTGCATCACCACATCTTCGATTTCATTCGGGTAGACGTTGAAACCGGAAACCAGGATCATGTCTTTCTTACGATCGACAATACGCAGGAAGCCCTCTTCATCCATCACGGCGATATCACCGGTGTGCAGCCAGCCGTCTTTGATAATTTCATCGGTCGCATCGGGACGTTGCCAGTAGCCCAGCATCACCTGCGGTCCTTTGACACAGAGTTCGCCCGGTTCACCTGGCGCCACTTCGTTATCGTCATCATCAACCAGTTTGGCTTCCGTCGACGGAACCGGCAGGCCAATGCTTCCGCTGTGATAGTCGATATCGTGCGGGTTCACACTGACCAGCGGGGCGCACTCCGTCAGGCCATAGCCTTCCAGTAAATACTGACCCGTCAGTTTCATCCAGCGTTCGGCAACGGCCTGTTGAACCGGCATACCACCACCCGCAGAGAGGTGCAGCGTGGAGAAATCGAGCTTCTGGAACTCTTTGTTGTTGAGCAGCGCGTTAAACAGCGTATTCACCCCGGTCATGGCGGTGAACGGATATTTCGCCAGCTCTTTCACCAGCCCCGGAATATCGCGCGGGTTTGTGATCAATACGTTTTGACCGCCCAGCTCAATAAACAGCAGACAGTTCATGGTCAGCGCGAAGATGTGATAAAGCGGAAGCGCGGTGATCACCAGCTCTTTTCCGTGGTGCAGCAACGGTCCGTAGGTGGCATTCACCTGCTCAAGGTTTGCCAGCATGTTACGGTGGGTCAGCATGGCACCTTTAGCCACACCCGTTGTGCCGCCGGTGTACTGCAGAAACGCGAGGTCTTCTGATACCACTTCCGGTTTAACGTATTGCATGCGGTAGCCCGCCTGCAGCGCACTGCGGAAGGAGATCGCGTCCGGCAGGTGGTATTTCGGCACCAGACGTTTGATGTATTTGACGACAAAGTTAACCAGTGTGCCTTTGGCGGTAGAGAGTTGATCCCCCATACGCGTCAGGATAACGTGTTTAACCTGGGTTTTGTCGACCACTTTTTCCAGCGTGTGGGCAAAGTTAGAGACAATCACAATGGCGGCGGCACCGCTGTCGTTGAGCTGATGCTCCAGCTCCCGCGGCGTATACAGCGGGTTAACGTTGACAACAATCATCCCGGCACGCA
This sequence comes from Enterobacter sp. R-25, assembly GCF_049913205.1. Taxonomy (NCBI): domain Bacteria; kingdom Pseudomonadati; phylum Pseudomonadota; class Gammaproteobacteria; order Enterobacterales; family Enterobacteriaceae; genus Enterobacter; species Enterobacter sp. R-25. Next base: position 2,795,632 of record NZ_CP183982.1, read on the forward strand.
GGACACCGAACAGCGCCACCGGGTATTGCAGCAGGTTCGGCATCATCAGCGCGACGCGGTCCCCTTTTTGCAGCCCCAGCCCTTCCTGCAGATAGGCGGCGAACGCCCGACTACGCTCCTCAAGTTTACGGAACGTCATGACCTCGCCCATATTCACAAAAGCAGGCTGGTCTGCGTAACGCCTCACCGAGTGTTCAAACAATTCAACCAGGGATTGATAACGGTCAGGATTGATCTCGGCAGGAACATCTGCGGGATAACGGTTAAGCCAAACCTTCTTCAATGCATCACCTCTGAAATGAGTGTTCGTCGTCATCACAACCCCGATAATAAACAGTTTGTTAACATTATATTAACTCAGCGTACCAGTTTATTAATTGTTCAGATTTAAGGTTGCGAAGCGCGTCACTCTTTTTTTTCGTTTTATTCGTAAAAAACAGAGACAGCGGCTGAGCCGCTGTCTCTTTTCTAACAATTACAGGGAGTTACTCAGTAACGATTGTCTGAACCTGTGCAGGCCCCGGGTTATACCAGCCCCAGCCCGGGTAGCCATACCGATAAGGATGTGGACCCCACATCCACGGATCCATCGGCTGAGGTGGCATGATGACCTGCTGTGTCAGCCGCCAGCGCTTATACCCGTTGACCTGCATGGTCATAAATTTATACGGCGTGTTGCCGACTTTGCCCTCTACCGAACCGGTAATCGGGCCGACGACGGTGACCAGCTGTCCGCGAAAATCGACCGGGTCGAGAAAACCGCCAACGTCGGCATAAATACGCCCGCGGGAAGGTTCGCCAAGGATCGGCCGCGCACCGCTATCCAGCGGAACGGTGGCAATCTCCAGACGGGTTTTCCCCTGCTGGTTTTGCACCTCGATAACCTTGCCGCCAAAGCGCGCTTCCTGGCCGACGTAAAGCTCAGGCGCATTCATCACGCGAACCAGATCCTGCTGTGGCGTGGGGCTGCTGCCCTTAATCGCATCAGGAACGGAAACGCATCCGCTCAGTGCTATGGCCACTGCGCCTGCCATAAAAAGGCGTACAACTTTAGTCTGAACCGCCATGATGCGACTCCTTTTTCTCAGTTCCTGTTACTGAGATTCATTCCCGGCCTGGAAGTTTCTTCCACGCGACGGTGTTTCGCAAATAAACCGGCTCCGCATGCTCAACGGCCACGGTTTTGCCCGCCTCAAGCAGTTGGCAGGCGATGGGAAGCATATCCTCTGCGGCGGGCAGAAGCATGTTGCCGTCTGTCAGCGTGATCCCGGTACCGTTAGCCATCTCTGGCCATGCCGGCCAGCCGGTGCCTACTGTCGCCCACTCGCCGGACAGCTGTTTCAGCCGCTCGGTCACCGCTTCCGGCTTGAGGACTGCCTCGGTCTCTTCACCGTGCCAGATGCCGTTTTCATCGCGGGTGTATTCTGCCCAGTAAACTTCTCCCATTCGGGCGTCAATGGCCGCCAGAACGCGCGTTGCCCCGGTCATGCGCCATGCGCCCTGCGCCATGGTTGCCAGCGTAGAAACACCGATCATCGGCAGTTCTGCGCCCAGCGCCAGCCCCTGCGCAATGCCAATTCCAATGCGTACGCCCGTAAAGCTGCCGGGGCCACGGCCAAAGGCCAGTGCGTCGAGGTCGGTTAAGGTGGTGTTGCCCCGGGTTAAAATCTCTTTAACCAGAGGCAGAATGCGTTGGGTGTGTTCTCGTGGGCACTCTTCGAAATGAGCAGAGATAGCACCGTCGTTCAACAGAGCAACAGAACAGGCCTCTGTCGCGGTATCAATAGCCAGAATTCGCATCAGTCGTCGCGCTCTCGCAATGGTCAGTCACAAAATGGCGCGCATCTTAGCATACTCACGGGCAAATTACTCCGCCGTTGGGTTTGCCAGGAAGCGAACCGCGCGTTTAATGTCCCGCGTGCGCGGCGCGGGCGGCAAGCTGGCAAGGAAGGTCGCACCGTAAGGGCGCATCACCAGCCGGTTATCGCATATGACCAGCACGCCGCGGTCGTCTGTGTCGCGAATCAGGCGTCCTACCCCTTGTTTAAGGGTGATCACCGCGTCCGGTAGCTGGACCTCATCAAAAGGATCGCCGCCGCGCAAACGGCAATCTTCCATACGTGCCTTCAGCAGCGGATCGTCCGGCGAAGTAAACGGCAGTTTATCGATGATCACCAGTGACAGGGTATCTCCCCGCACGTCCACCCCTTCCCAGAAGCTGCTGGTGGCTACCAGCAGGGCGTTACCGGCACTGACAAACTGCTGTAACAGTTGCCCTTTGCTGGTCTCGCCCTGAAGCAGAACCGGCAAAGTCATGGTGGCGCGGAACTGCTCCGCCAGATCGCGCATCATCGCGTGGGAGGTGCAGAGCATAAAACAGCGGCCGTTGTTGGCCTCGATCATCGGCCTGAGCATTGCCGCCAGCAGGCGCGCCGCGCCGGGCTGGTTAGGCAGAGGCAGATTACGCGGAACGCAGAGCAACGCCTGTTTTTCATAATCAAACGGGCTGGGCAGCAGCAGCGACTCCGCCTCCTCAATCCCCAGACGCCCGGTAAAGTGGTGTAGATCGTCATTCACCGAAAGGGTTGCCGACGTGAAGATCCAGCTTCCCGGTTTTTGCGCCATCACCTCTTTGAATTTATCCGCCACCGTCAGCGGCGTCAGGGCCAGCGTGAAATGGCGGGAGGTGCATTCATACCAGTAGCTGAACCCCGGCTGGTTTATCTCTTTCAGCCGTTTGAGGCGTGCCCGATAGAGCGTGGCGCGCTCAAAGGCGGCATCCAGCAGTGCGGAACGGCCGAGCGATAGTTTCGCCACGTCGTAACAAAGCTCAAGGGCATCATCGAGCAGCAACAGCGCGCGCTGGATATTTTTGTCTGCCAGCAGCTCACGCAGATTACCGCGATAGCCCGGCTCACCCAGTTGCAGGCGAAAATCCTGCGCACTTTGCGCCAGGCGGTCAGCACACTTCTGCAGCTGTTGGGTATCTTTTAACTCGGTGCGGTAGGCAATGGTGAAATCTTTCGCTAAGTCCTGCAGCTGGCGGCTGGAGAGCGACTGGCCAAAATACTGGCTGGCGATGTCAGGAAGCTGGTGGGCTTCATCGAAGATCATCACGTCCGCTTCCGGGATCAGTTCGCCAAAGCCGCTATCTTTAACCACCATATCGGCAAGGAAGAGATGGTGGTTGACCACCACGACATCCGCATCCATGGCGGTTTTACGCGCTTTCACCACAAAACAATCTTTATACAGCGGGCAGTCGCTCCCCAGGCAGTTGTCGTTGGTACTGGTGACCAGCGGCCAGGCGGGAGAGTCTTCCGGCACGCTCGCGCAGGTGCTGATATCCCCCTCCTCTGTCTGATTGGCCCAGGCGCGAAGAATAATGACATCGCTGAGCGTCTGCACCGGCAGATCACCGCCCGCCAGCGCCTGCTGCTCAAGCCGTTCCAGGCAGAGGTAGTTGGAGCGCCCTTTCAGCAACGCCAGGCGGCCTTTATACTTCAGGGCGTTGGCAACCGTGGGCAGATCGCGGCTGTAAAGCTGGTCCTGCAGCGCTTTAGACCCGGTGGAGATGATCACTTTCTTTTTAGCCCGCAGCGCTGGCGCCAGGTAGGCATAGGTTTTGCCCGTGCCGGTACCGGCTTCCACCACCAGCGGCTGCGCGGTGTCGATTGCGCGGGCCACGGCATGCGCCATCTGCCGCTGGGGTTCACGCGGTTTAAAACCGGGAATCGCCTGTGCTAACTGACCTTCTGGGGAAAAATCGTCTGCCACGTTGCTCTCTCACTGTATTTTTGCACAGGGATTATGTCAGCCCATCCTCTCCAGTGCCACCCCAAATAGTGACGAGGGGAACACAATATGGCAGTCTTGCCGACTGACATGAAAATAACGAGGAAACGTTTATGACAATTGTGCGCATTGATGCCGAAGCACGCTGGTCTGATGTGGTCATCCATAACCAGACGCTCTACTACACCGGTGTACCGGAAAATCTCGACGCAGATGCCTTCGAACAGACGGCGAATACGCTGGCGCAGATTGACGCCGTGCTGGAAAAGCAAGGCAGCGACAAATCACGCATTCTGGATGCGACCATTTTTCTTGCCAGTAAAGACGATTTTGCGGCGATGAATAAAGCCTGGGATGCCTGGGTTGTGGCGGGACATGCGCCCGTACGGTGTACCGTACAGGCGACGCTGATGAAGCCGGAATACAAAGTCGAAATTAAGATTATCGCGGCGGTTTAAGCCGGATTACTCCTCTTCATCATCCTCGAAACGCGCCACGATCCGCTCGCCGGTGTGGGTGGCGCGAAGTTCATTAGCAACTTGCGTGATCGCCTGTCCGCTGCTCATCCCCTGGGACATCAGTTCCTGAATACGCTCAACCGCTTTCTGCTGCTGGTCATGGCTCAGAGAAGGTAAACCTGCAAACATTGTCAACTCCTGCTAAATTATCCGCGCTAATTATTTCACGCTGCCCGGTAGTATGCCACACATGAACCCGTTACCCCCTACAGTCATTTCATTACCCTGGCGTTCAGACGCCGCGGAATTCTGGTTTGCCCGCCTCAGCCATCTTCCTTTTGCGATGTTGCTGCACTCCGGATATGCGGATCATCCCTACAGCCGCTTTGATATTCTGGTTGCCGACCCTCTGCAGACCCTAATTACACAAGGGAATGTGACTACGACAGGCGAAACGCAGTCAACGGACGATCCGCTGTCATTACTTCAGCAGGCGCTGGACGCGCTGGGCTTAACCGTTCCGCAAAATCCCGACCTTCCCTTCCAGGGGGGTGCGCTGGGCTTGTTCGGCTATGATTTAGGTCGCCGCTTCGAAACCTTGCCGGAGACTGCACAGGACGACATTCCGCTGCCGGATATGGCGGTGGGGCTTTATGACTGGGCAATAATCGTCGATCACCACAAGCAGGCGGTCTCTCTGCTCAGCCATCAGGATGTGTCCGCCCGGCTTGCCTGGCTTGAGGCACAGGTCCCCGTCGCAACAGCGGATTTCCACCTGACCTCTTCGTGGCGCGCCAACATGACCGCGCGGGAGTACGCCGCGAAGTTTGAGCGGGTTCAGGGCTATCTGCAGAGCGGTGATTGCTATCAGGTCAACCTTGCCCAGCGTTTTCAGGCAACCTGTGAAGGCGATGAGTGGCAGGCATTTACCCGCCTCAACGCCAGTAACCGGGCACCGTTCAGTGCATTTCTGCGCCTGGAACAGGGCGCTATCCTGAGCCTCTCGCCCGAGCGTTTTATTCATCTTGCCGATGGCACTATTCAGACGCGACCGATTAAAGGCACGCTTCCCCGGCTGGCCGATCCTGTTGCCGACCGCCGGCAGGCGGAAAAACTGGCGGCCTCGTTAAAAGATCGCGCTGAAAACCTGATGATTGTCGACCTCATGCGTAACGACATTGGCCGGGTCGCTGTACCGGGAAGCGTGCGTGTCCCTGAACTGTTTATCGTCGAGCCGTTCCCCGCGGTGCATCACCTGGTCAGCACCATTACCGCGCAACTGCCCGCCTCGCGCACGGCCTGCGATCTGCTTCGCGCCGCGTTCCCGGGGGGCTCGATAACCGGCGCGCCTAAAGTGCGGGCAATGGAAATAATCGATGAGCTGGAACCGCATCGTCGAAACGCCTGGTGCGGCAGCATTGGCTATATCAGTCTCTGCGGTACGCTGGATACCAGCATCACCATTCGAACGCTGACCGCCTGTAACGGGAATCTGTACTGTTCCGCAGGGGGCGGAATTGTTGCGGATAGCCAGGTCGATGCGGAATATCAGGAAACCTTTGATAAAGTTAACCGTATCCTGAAACAACTGGAGTTATGACGGGTGGAAAAAGAGAACCTGACGCTGGATGATTTTCTGTCGCGCTTTCAGCTTTTGCGGCCCAACGTGAGCCGCGAAGCCCTCAATCAACGTCAGGCAGCGGTGTTGATCCCGGTGGTCCGTCGTGAGCAGCCGGGTCTGCTGCTCACCCAGCGTTCGCCACATTTACGTAAGCACGCCGGTCAGGTCGCCTTTCCGGGCGGCGCCGTGGACAGTTCTGACGCCTCGCTGATTGCTGCCGCGCTGCGCGAAGCCCAGGAAGAGGTCGCCATTCCGCCTGAAGCGGTTGAGATCATTGGCGTGCTGCCGCCGGTCGACAGCGTGACCGGTTTTCAGGTCACACCGGTGGTCGGCATTATCCCGCCGGATCTGCAATATCACGCCAGCGTCGATGAAGTGTCTGCGGTGTTTGAGATGCCGCTGGAAGAGGCCCTTCGGCTCGGGCGTTATCATCCGCTGGATATCCAGCGTCGGGGTCATGCGCACCGGGTGTGGTTGTCCTGGTATCAGCATTATTTTGTCTGGGGCATGACGGCGGGCATCATTCGTGAACTGGCGCTGCAAATCGGCCTGAAGCCTTGACTATACTTTACATTCCACCCTCTTCTGCCAGGTTTGCGATCGGCGTCGCGCTATTAGCAAAACCATCGTTAACCATTAGTTTAATTCATGTGAATAGTTAAGCCGAGGTCGGTCTTCCCTCTTACACTATGCGCAGTTATAACATCGTTACTGGAACCCCGGTAACCCTGTCAGGAGTGTGAAAGTGATTAGTATATTCGACATGTTCAAAGTGGGAATTGGCCCTTCGTCTTCCCATACTGTTGGCCCGATGAAGGCCGGTAAACAGTTCGTCGATGATCTGGTCGAAAAAGGATTACTGGAAAGCGTTACCCGTGTTGCCGTGGATGTTTACGGCTCACTGTCATTAACGGGTAAAGGCCACCACACCGATATCGCCATTATTATGGGTCTGGCGGGCAATATGCCGGATACCGTAGATATTGATGCCATTCCGGCATTTATCCGCGACGTGGAAACGCGCGGCCGCCTGCTGCTGGCAAACGGTCAGCATGAAGTGGATTTCCCGCATGATGACGGCATGCGTTTTCGTAGCGATAACCTCTCCCTGCATGAAAACGGTATGCAGATCCACGCCTTTAGCGGCGACAAAGTGATCTACAGCAAAACCTATTACTCCATTGGCGGTGGTTTCATCGTTGATGAGGAACACTTCGGCAAAGATACAACGGGTGATGTGAACGTACCTTACCCGTTCAAGTCCGCCAAAGAGATGCTGGACTACTGCCATGAAACCGGTCTGTCACTTTCCGGCATGGTGATGCAGAACGAACTGGCGCTGCACAGCAAAAAAGAGATTGAAGACTATTTTGCGAACGTGTGGCAAACCATGCAGGCCTGTATCGATCGCGGCATGAACACCGAAGGCGTACTGCCTGGGCCACTGCGCGTACCGCGTCGCGCCTCTGCGCTGCGCCGTATGCTGGTCACCACAGACAAATTCTCTAACGACCCGATGAACGTGGTCGACTGGGTGAACATGTTTGCGCTGGCGGTGAACGAAGAAAACGCCGCGGGTGGCCGGGTGGTGACTGCACCAACGAACGGCGCGTGCGGTATCGTTCCGGCGGTACTGGCCTACTACGATCACTTTATTGAACCCGTAACGCCTGATATCTACATTCGCTACTTCCTGGCAGCAGGGGCGATTGGTGCGCTGTACAAGATGAATGCGTCTATCTCTGGCGCTGAAGTGGGCTGTCAGGGTGAAGTGGGCGTGGCCTGTTCTATGGCCGCGGCCGGTCTTGCAGAGCTGCTGGGTGCCAGCCCGGAGCAGGTCTGCGTGGCGGCTGAAATCGGTATGGAACATAACCTCGGTCTCACCTGTGATCCGGTTGCGGGTCAGGTGCAGGTACCGTGCATTGAACGTAACGCTATCGCGTCGGTAAAAGCGATCAACGCCACGCGTATGGCCATGCGCCGTACCAGCGAGCCACGCGTTTCGCTGGACAAGGTTATCGAGACTATGTACGAAACCGGTAAAGACATGAACGCCAAATATCGTGAGACCTCCCGCGGCGGTCTGGCGATAAAGGTGCAGTGCGACTAACCGTTTCACCTCAACGCCTCTCTCGCCCATCTTCCACGGATGGGCGAATTTTTATCCCTTTCTCGTCGACTTAATATTTCCCCACTACACTTGCTGTGTTGCCTCGGCTTTTGGTGCTGAAGGCGTATTGGGCGGCCTCCCATGCAAACAGCACAGAGGATCATAAAAAAGTATCGCCGAAAACGCGTCATCGTCTGCGTGATGGTTGCGCTTCTTACGCTCATCATTACGCTGGGTATACGCTTTATTTCACAGCGTAACGTAAATCAGCAAAACACCCTGAACTTTGCGGCGCACTCCGTCAACGTGCTGGATAACGTCTTATTGCCGCTGGAAAAAGGGCGCAACCCGCTGCTGGCGCTGGTCGGAGCGCCCTGCTCGCAGGCGCATTTAGTGTTACGAAAACAGGCGGCCTCACTGCAAACGGTGCGCTCAATTGCACTGGTCAAAGACGGTATCCTTTACTGTTCAAGTATTTTCGGCAATCGCGACGTCCCGTTGCGAGAGATTCAGCCTGCCCTGCCCTCCGCCGAAACAAAGCTGGTGCTCTCCACCGACAAATCCTTGCTTAAGGGAAGCCCGATCCTGATTCAGTGGTATCCGGTTTCTGATAGCGGAGAAGATGGTGTGATGCAGATTGTGAATATCGATCTCATCACTCGCCTGATGCTGGAGCCACAGCGCCCGCTTATCACCGACGTGGCCCTGACCGTAGGGGATAAATACCTGCGCTACGGTGAAAATGTCTCCGACACGCTGACAATAAACGATGATGAGAGGGTTCTGCGCCAGCAATCCAGCCATTTCCCGTTCACCATTACCGTCAGTGGCCCGGGAGCCAGCGAGCTGGCGTTGATATATTTGCCCTCTCAGCTGCCGCTGGCGCTGATGCTCAGTCTCCTGATGGGTTACGTCGCCTGGCTTGCGACCGCGAACCGCATGAGCTTTACCTGGGAAATTAACCTTGGCCTGGCCGCGCGTGAATTCGAGCTGTTTTGCCAGCCGCTGCTGAATGCCCGCACGCAGAAATGCGTGGGGGTGGAGATCCTGCTGCGCTGGAACAACCCCCGTCAGGGATGGATCTCCCCGGACGTTTTTATTCCGCTCGCCGAAGAGCACAACCTGATTATCCCCCTCACACGTTACGTCATTAACGAGACGGTGAGTCAGATTGGCTATTTTCCGGCAACGCCCGGCTTCCACATTGGCATCAACGCCGCCGCCAGCCATTTCCGGCATGGAACGCTCATTCAGGACCTGAACCGCTACTGGTTCAGTGCGCATCCCACCCAGCAGCTGATTGTTGAGCTGACGGAGCGTGACGCGCTGCAGGACGTGGATTATCGCATTGTAAGAGAGTTACACCGTCAGGGCGTGAAGCTGGCCATTGATGATTTTGGCACCGGCAATAGCTCTCTCTCGTGGCTGGAAAAGCTGCATCCGGACGTGCTGAAAATTGATAAGTCTTTTACCAGCGCTATCGGCACTGATGCCGTGAACTCCACGGTGACGGACATCATCATTGCGCTCGGACAACGGCTTAGCATTGAGCTGGTGGCTGAAGGGGTAGAAACGCCCGAGCAGGCGCGGTATTTGCGTCATCACGGGGTAGAGGTACTGCAGGGATTTTTGTTTGCGCAGCCTATGCCGCTGAGGGAATTTCCGCAATGGCTGGCGGAGAGTTCGTCTCCGCCAGCACCGCGTAACGGGCATATCGTTCCGCTGATGCCGTTACGCTAGGCTCAGTTACTCTTCTTCGTCGTGGGCCGACTGCTCTTTAACAATGCGCACCATATCGACGCGATAGTCATTCGCTTCGATTATCGTGATCTGCAGCGGAGGCAGTTCGATGATATCGCCGGTCCGCGGGATTTGTCCGTTGACGGCAATAACCAGCCCAGCCACGGTCGCAATGTCCTCTTCATCGTTGATGATGTTTTCCAGACCCAGCGTGTGCTGCAGCGCATGCAAATCGGTGGTGCCTTTCACCAGCCAGCCGTCACCGTCGGAGACAATTTCCGGGGTTTCATCCGCATCCGGGAATTCACCGGCAATGGCTTCAAGCACGTCGAGCGGCGTCACCAGACCCTGCACCACACCAAATTCATTGGTGACAATAACAAAGCTACCGCGTGCGCGGCGCAGGACGCCAAGCAGGTTGATAGGATCCAGCGTTTCCGGCACCACAATCGCCGGTGATGCGGCGGCGACGGCTTCGACGTTAATCCCCTCTTCCAGCGCCACCAGCATCTCTTTCGCACGCACCACGCCGATGATTTCGTCCAGTTCACCCCGGCATACCGGGAACAGGCTATGCGGTGAAGAGAGCAACTGCTGGCGAATCTCATCAACGCTCAGGCGGGAATCGACCCAGCTGATTTCACCGCGCGGGGTCATGATGCCGCGCAGCGAGCGGGAGGCCAGGGAGAGCACGCCGTTAATCATATAGCGCTCTTCTTCCACAAATGCCCCTTCCGGGACGGGAACCGGGTTACGGCTTTCATTGTCATTCTGCACGTTGACCTGACGGCGACCGCCCATCAGACGCAGAATCGCATCAGCCGTACGCGCACGCAGCGGCTGGGTAGACTGCTGCTTGATAAAGTTATGTCGTGCAATCTGGTTAAACAGCTCGATGAGGATCGAGAAGCCAATGGCTGCGTACAGGTAGCCTTTTGGTATATGGAAGCCAAAACCTTCCGCCACCAGGCTCAGACCAATCATCAACAGGAAGCTAAGGCAGAGCACCACGACCGTCGGATGCTGATTCACAAAGCGCGTCAGTGGCTTAGACGCCAGCAGCATCACCGCCATCGCGATAACCACCGCAGCCATCATCACCGGGAGGTGGTTCACCATGCCGACAGCCGTGATCACCGCATCCAGTGAGAAGACCGCATCAAGCACCACGATCTGCAGTACCACGACCCAAAAACTGGCATAGCCTTTACCGTGTCCATCATCGTGCTGGCGATTTTCCAGCCGCTCGTGAAGCTCTGTCGTCGCTTTGAAAAGCAGGAATATCCCCCCGAGCAGCATGATCAAATCACGGCCGGAGAAAGTGAAATCCATGACGGAAAAAAGCGGCTTCGTCAGCGTAACCATCCACGAGATCACGGACAGCAGTGCCAGACGCATGACCAGTGCCAGAGAGAGGCCGATCAGACGCGCTTTATCACGTTGTTTTGGCGGCAGTTTGTCCGCAAGGATGGCAATAAACACCAGGTTATCAATGCCGAGAACAATCTCAAGCACGACCAGCGTGAGCAATCCCACCCAGATTGACGGGTCCATTAAGAATTCCATGAAACGCTCCTGCTTACGGAATGACCAAACGGTGCCCCACTCAACGTGGGCAAAACAGAGGTAGACAGAGTCGATACGTGGCGAGGATCGCCGGTGAAACAGGCGCGGAATGGCCTGGAGGATGACTGACGTCGGTGACGGTCCATATAGTGGGCTTTAGCCCTATACTCCTGAACAATTAAACGGAGGCTAAACATATCAGAGACAATGCGTTTTTAGCAAAGATTTACGTTCCTTTGCAAAGATCTGTAACACAGCTGCTTTACCTTACAGATAATTCTGTAACCCATAGCTAAATTACGGATCTTCATCACATAAATTATTTTTTCACTATCTAAAATAATTCGCGGAAGTCTTAGTTTTTTAACTCTAACCCTTTTCTGAATCGATTCGGTTGGCCAGATACGATTCACAGTGCGACTGCCTGGCAGGCGTATTAATGATAATAAAAGGAGGTAGCAAGTGACCATTGCTATTGTCATAGGCACACATGGTTGGGCTGCAGAGCAGTTACTCAAAACAGCAGAGATGCTGTTGGGTGAGCAGGAAAACGTCGGCTGGATCGATTTCGTTCCCGGTGAAAACGCTGAAACGCTGATTGAGAAGTACACTGCTCAACTGCAGAAACTGGATACCAGCAAAGGCGTGCTGTTTCTCGTTGATACATGGGGAGGCAGTCCGTTCAATGCTGCCAGCCGCATTGTCGTCGATAAAGAGCATTATGAAGTTGTCGCCGGGGTGAATATCCCCATGTTGGTGGAAACCTTCATGGCACGCGACGACAATCCGAGTTTCGATGAACTGGTCGCTCTGGCAGTTGAAACCGGTCGCGAAGGCGTGAAAGCGCTGAAAGCACAACCGGTTGAGAAGCCTGCTCCAGTGGCCGCGGCGCCGAAAGCCGCAGCCCCGGCGAAGCCCATGGGCCCGAATGATTACATGGTGATCGGCCTTGCCCGTATCGATGACCGTTTAATCCACGGCCAGGTGGCAACGCGCTGGACCAAAGAGACCAACGTTCGACGCATTATTGTCGTCAGCGATGAAGTTGCTGCTGATACCGTACGTAAAACCCTTCTGACACAGGTTGCTCCTCCTGGCGTTACCGCGCACGTGGTGGATGTCGCCAAAATGATCCGCGTTTATAACAACCCGAAATATGCGGGTGAGCGCGTGATGCTGCTGTTCACAAACCCGACAGACGTTGAACGCCTGGTTGAAGGCGGCGTGAAAATTACCTCCGTAAACATTGGTGGTATGGCATTCCGTCAGGGCAAAACGCAGGTCAACAACGCCATTTCAGTCGATGCGAAAGATATCGAGGCATTCAACAAGCTGAATGCACGCGGTATCGAACTGGAAGCCCGTAAGGTTTCCACGGATCAGAAACTGAAAATGATGGATCTGATCGGTAAAGTTGGGAAATAAGCCCGCGCCGGTTTTTCACATAAAGCTTATGTAATAGGAGAAGTACAATGGAGATTACCACTCTTCAGATTGTGCTGGTGTTCATCGTCGCGTGTATTGCGGGTATGGAATCCGTACTTGATGAATTTCAGTTCCACCGCCCTCTGGTGGCCTGTACGTTGATTGGTGCCGTTCTGGGTGATATGAAAACCGGGATCATCATCGGTGGTACCCTGGAAATGATCGCCCTGGGCTGGATGAACATCGGTGCGGCAGTTGCGCCTGATGCCGCGCTGGCGTCCATCATTTCTACGGTTCTGGTTATTGCCGGTCACCAGAGTATCGGTGCAGGTATTGCCCTGGCCATCCCGCTGGCAGCAGCAGGTCAGGTACTGACCATCATCGTGCGTACTATCACCGTGGCTTTCCAGCACGCGGCGGATAAGGCGGCCGAAAATGGCAACCTGACGGCGCTCTCCTGGATCCACGTCTCGTCCCTGTTCCTGCAGGCGATGCGTATCGCGATCCCGGCCGTTATCGTTGCGATCTCCGTCGGTACCAGCGAGGTACAGAGCATGCTGAACGCCATTCCAGAAGTGGTCACCGGCGGTCTGAACATCGCAGGCGGTATGATTGTGGTGGTTGGTTATGCGATGGTTATCAATATGATGCGCGCAGGCTACCTGATGCCGTTCTTCTACCTCGGCTTCGTTACTGCTGCGTTCACCAACTTCAACCTGGTTGCGCTGGGTGTGATTGGTGCAGTGATGGCGATTCTCTACATCCAGCTCAGCCCGAAATATAACCGCGTTGCGGGTGCCCCAGCGCAGGCTGCTGGTAATAACGATCTCGATAACGAACTGGACTAGCAGGTGAGCGAAATGGTTGATATGACAAAAACTACCACCGAGAAAAAACTCACTCCGGGTGATATTCGTGGCGTGTTCATCCGTTCTAACCTGTTTCAGGGTTCATGGAACTTCGAACGTATGCAGGCGCTGGGCTTCTGTTTCTCCATGGTACCGGCTATCAAACGCCTGTATCCGGAAAACAACGAAGCGCGCCGTCAGGCGATTAAGCGTCACCTGGAATTCTTTAACACCCATCCTTATGTGGCGGCTCCGGTTCTGGGCGTGACGTTGGCGATGGAAGAGCAGCGTGCAAACGGCGCAGAGATTGACGATGGTGCCATCAACGGTATCAAAGTCGGTCTGATGGGTCCGCTGGCAGGCGTCGGTGACCCGATCTTCTGGGGTACCGTGCGTCCGGTCTTCGCGGCGCTGGGTGCCGGTATCGCCATGAGCGGAAGCCTGCTTGGGCCACTGCTGTTCTTCATCCTGTTCAATGCGGTACGTCTGCTGACCCGTTACTACGGTGTGGCTTACGGTTACCGTAAAGGGGTGGACATCGTTAAGGATATGGGCGGCGGCTTCCTGCAGAAACTGACTGAGGGGGCGTCAATCCTCGGCCTGTTTGTCATGGGGGCACTGGTTAACAAGTGGACGCACGTGAACATCCCGCTGGTGGTGTCCACCATCACCGGTCAGGATGGTCAGACCCGTGTTACCACCGTGCAGACGATTCTGGACCAGCTGATGCCGGGTCTGGTACCGCTGCTGCTGACCTTCGCCTGTATGTGGCTGCTGCGTAAGAAAGTTAACCCGCTGTGGATCATTGTTGGCTTCTTCGTCATCGGTATCGCGGGCTACGCTGTCGGTCTGCTGGGCCTGTAAGACATCACGTAATACGCCGGGGGCTTGCCCCCGGTTTTTTTATCTGGAGGATGAATGACTGTCACGGACATCGTACTGGTTTTTTTTATTGTGGCCCTTCTGGCATATGCGATCTATGACGAGTTCATCATGCCCCGCCGCCACGGCGAAACGCTGCTCTCCCTGCCCCTTCTGCGACGCGGCCGCGTGGATGCGTTTATCTTCGCCGGTCTCATCGTCATTCTTATATACAACAACGTGACCGGTCATGGTGCAATATTAACCACATGGTTATTATGTGCGCTGGCATTAATGGCGATTTATCTGTTCTGGATCCGTGTTCCGAAAATCATTTTTAAAAGCCGCGGGTTTTTCTTTGCCAATGTATGGATAGAATATAACCGTATTAAAGAGATGAATTTATCGGAAGACGGTGTACTGGTGATGCAATTAGAACAACGCCGGCTGCTTATTCGGGTCAAGAATATTGACGATCTGGAAGGAATATACAAACTTATGCTTAAAACTCAGTAGGTTAATCACATAGCTTTGGCTATATTCTGCATTTATTTTGCGCACCTGATATAGCCAAAGCTATATTCCATTCTGTCATTTCTCTTATATTTATTAACGTTATTTTCACGCATAAATCTAAATGAAAATCGTTATCAACACCTTGACGAAATAATGCCGTTTCATTGTTGTTTTATATTCTCAAAATATGTTAAGGTTGCGCCCGTCGTTGGGGAGTAGCTGATTTCCTGTTCGCAGGAAATGTACGTGTCAACATACTCGTTGAAAAACGTGGCACGTACGGACCGTTTGCCGCACAGATTTGTGCAAGGCGGTCAGGCGAGACCATAGATACATCAACTGCTGTTTACTGGGGGCAGTGATGTGTCATATGGATATCTCCCGGTCTGGACGCTTTAATGAATATCTCCGCAACCCTTCTTCTTGCTTTCGGTATGTCCATGGACGCTTTTGCCGCTTCCATCGGTAAAGGTGCCTCGCTGCACAAACCCAAATTCTCTGAAGCGCTACGCACAGGCCTTATCTTTGGTGCTATCGAAACGCTGACACCGCTCATCGGCTGGGGTCTTGGTATGCTGGCAAGCCAGTTCATACTGGAGTGGAACCACTGGATCGCTTTCGTGCTGCTCGTATTTCTGGGGGGCCGAATGGTGATTGAAGGTTTTCGCGGTAATGGCGATGAGGAAGACGAGCCGCAGCACCGCCACGGTTTCTGGCTGCTGGTGACCACCGCCATCGCCACCAGTCTCGACGCCATGGCCGTCGGTGTGGGCCTGGCATTCCTGCAGGTCAATATTATTGCGACCGCGCTGGCCATTGGTTGTGCCACGCTGATTATGTCGACGCTGGGAATGATGGTTGGCCGGTTTATTGGCCCTCTGCTGGGCAAACGCGCCGAGATCCTGGGCGGTATCGTGCTGATTGGCATTGGTGCCCAGATCCTCTGGGCACACTTCGCCGGTTAATCTTCGCGCTGCCAGCAGTGGATACTGAAATCCGTCTGGCAGCGAAACGTTGTTTGCTCCGCTAAGGTTTCCCACACGTTCGGTTTCGCCCGCCATGCAAATGGCGTCATCTGCAACAACGCTACAGCTTCTTCCCCTGCCAGGTTCATCTCGTAGGCCAGCGTCTGCACCTGCTTCAGCGTAAAGCCCGCCAGTTGCTCAGAATGTGGCGCATGCAGCCGAACATCATCATAGATAAGCCCTTTAAGCTCCATCAGATGTCGGGGACCAGGCGTGACGGTAATGACCCATCCGCCCGGTTTGATAACGCGTGCCAGCTCCTGCGCCTTACAGGGCGCATAGATGCGGATAACCGCATCCATGCTGGCATCGTCAAACGGCAGCCGGTGGCTCGATGCCACGCAGAACGTCACGCCGGAGTAGCGTTTTGCCGCCGCGCGGATAGCCACTTTGGAAACATCCAGACCAAATGTCTGCGCACCCTTCTCTTGTGCAACCTCAGCAAACCGCGCGGTGTAATACCCTTCCCCGCAGCCAATATCCAGCACGCCTGCTGCACTGTCAGTCAGATTATCTTCCAGCAATTGCGCGACGGCCTCTCTGAGTGGCTGATAGTGCCCGGCGTCGAGAAATGCCCGGCGTGCCTGCATCATCTCAGCACTGTCACCCGGATCGCGCGAGCGCTTACGCTGCACTGGCAGAAGATTCACGTAGCCTTCTTTTGCCATATCAAACTGATGTCCCTGCGGACAGGCATAACTTTTTTCTGATCGCGTCAGACGCGCGTGGCAAAGGGGACAACTGAAGGACATGGCAGCTCCGGGGCGTAAATCAAAGGGCGAAGTGTACCGCTATTCGCCCCGGTATAAAACGCCTGGGTTAACGCATGACGATAAGGTGCGAGGAATCAGGCGCCAGACCATCGGGTTTGACGTTCTCAAGACGCAATACGTTACCCATAATCTCGCTGAATACCGGTGCGGAGACGGCGCCGCCATAGTACGCCCCGTTTTGAGGATCGTTAATCACGACCACCAGCGCAAAACGCGGATCGCTGGCAGGCGCGACACCCGCGGTATAGGCGACATATTTATCGACATATTTGCCGCTTTCATCGATTTTCTTCGCCGTACCGGTTTTCACCGCCACACGGTAATCACGCACCGCAGCCTTAACGCCGCCCCCGCCCGGCAGCGCAACGCTCTCCATCATATGCTCGACCTGATGAGCAATCTCTTCCGGCATGACTCTGTGCCCGATAACGGGCGGATCGATACGGGTAATTGAGAGGGGCCGTTCCAGCCCGAAGCCGCCGATGGTGGCATAGACGTGCGCCAGCTGGAGGGGGGTAACCATCAGGCCATAGCCAAAGGCGAAGGTCGCCCTGTCGAGCTGGCTCCAGTATTTACGCTGGGGTAACAGACCGGCGCTCTCGCCGGTTAAGCCAAGCCCGGTGTTTGTACCAAAACCAAAGTTCCGGTAGGTATCAATCAGGTGCTGAACAGGCATCGCCAGCGAGAGGCGAGATACGCCAGTGTCGCTCGATTTTTGCAGGATCCCGGTCATCGAGAGTTCAGGGTAGTAACCCACATCCCGAATGCGGTGCCCGTCAAGCATATACGGATGGGTGTCAATGACACTGTCAGGCTGCACCAGCCCCTGTTGCAATGCCGTCATCAGCACAAGCGGCTTCACGGTTGAACCTGGCTCGAACGTATCGCTGATGGCACGGTTACGAAAATCGTCTATTGTCGCGCCCTGGCGGTTATTGGGGTTGAAATCCGGATAGCTCGCCATCGCGAGGATTTCACCGGTGGGGATATTAATGAGCACTGATGCCCCCGACTCCGCCTTGTTCCAGGCCACTGCGTTATCTAGCGCATCTTCGGTGATGGTTTGCAGGCGCTCATCAATACTGAGCTGAATATTGTGCGCAGGCACCGGCGCGACTTCCGTTAGATTCTCCACCACGCGACCGTAACGGTCTTCCCTGACCTGCCGGACGCCCGGCTTGCCTGTTAGCTGGGTGTTGAAACTTTTCTCTACCCCCTCAATGCCCTGACCGTCAATATTGGTGAAACCAATCAGGTTTGCCGCCACATGCCCGGCAGGATAAAAACGGCGTGATTCATCGCGTAAATTGATACCCGGCAAATTCAGCTTATCGATCCATTTTGCCTGAGCAGGATCCACCTGCCGGGCAAGGTAGATGAATCTCCCCTGTGGATTCGCGTTAATCCGTGATGACAGGGTGTTCAGGGAGAGATGTAACGCATTCGCCAGTGCCTGCCAGCGATCGTCAAAGCCCACGCCCCCTTTTGCCAGCACCGTTTTTGGGTCGGCCCACACGGCCCTGACCGGGACACTGACCGCCAGCGGCCGGCCCTCACGATCCATGATCATTCCGCGGGGAGCATCAATCGGCAGTTCGCGCAGCGATCGCATATCCTCCTGCTTGACCAGGTTGTCAGGTTTAATAATTTGCAGCCAGGCAACGCGGCCCAGCAAAAACGCCAGACTGCAAAAAATGGCTAAACAGAGCAGCGCAAAACGCGCCGGCGTGAAATTGCCGGCGGTCGTTATCATTTTCTTCTTCACCTGAACCCCAGGACTGTTAAACAACGCCCTGATTTAACGGGAAAAGACGGCCAGAGGGAGGGAAAACAGTGCTACTAACCTCGTAGCTTTGCAACAAGTTACTAACAAGAGCGGGGATGGTAATATTTTGAAAGATAAGGCACATAAAAAAGCCCCGCTATATGCGAGGCTTTATGTCTGAGAGTGAAGTACTACGTGCTTCAGTCAGCAGTGGTTCGATCAGATAGCAGTTACGTTAACTGCAGCTGGGCCTTTCTGGCCGTCCTGAATTTCGAACTCAACGTTCTGGCCTTCAGCCAGAGTTTTGAAGCCGTTACCCTGGATTGCAGAGAAGTGTACGAACACGTCTTTGCTGCCGTCAGCAGGAGTAATGAAACCAAAACCTTTAGACTCGTTGAACCACTTAACTTGACCTTTAATCTTTGCCATTTGCAAAATTCCTTAGAGTGTTTTCTTAGCCCGCAGGCATTACTGAGATAAAACTGAGACATTACTGCATGAGGCACTAATATAAGGTTCGGCAGAGAAGCGGTATTCAACGACAACGTGTTTACTCAGGACTTCTTTACTGAAAATGCCACACATAAACAGAACTGTACCTCGTTTGACCCAAAACGTGTTATCACACACTATGTTTAATATGGCAAGCCATTTTTAAACATGTCTCGATCCGCCGCACAAATTCGAACTGTGCCGGTATGCTTTTGCACAATTATGCGCATGACATATGGACAGCCCTGCTCACTTACACAGACTCGCCGTTGCTTTCACAACCGCTGTTATCTAAGACTTTTTTAACATAGCTCAATCATTCCAGTGCGTCCAGCAACCCGCTAAGAAAAACCCCTACATTGATTGAGTTAGAACAATTTGTGAAAACTTATGCTTAAATCATTGTAACGCCCCTGTATTGTTACAGTGGAAATACAATGTTAATCCTTCACGCTAAACTGTATTAAAAAGCACCAGCTAATAAAGAATGTTATGCACCAAAATAATGAAATTTTTATGACTCTGCATCAAAACAAGGCAAGCAAAACGTTTCGATAAAAATAAAACATTCTTTAGACCTTAGACATACAGAATATATGCAACAATCCAGCGCTTCGTTTATAAGGATAAATATTCACCAATTTTCAGTATCCTGAAGGAATTATTAACCGGTGCTAAATTATCGAGGACTGCAGTTAACTCTCGCACGGGGTCATCAAGCGATTCATCAGCCAGTTCAAACACGCCCCAGTGAATGGGAAACGCCAGTGGGCATCCCAACTGTTGCCACAACGCAACGGCAGATTGCGGATCCATATGATGTATGGCCATGAACCACCGTGGTGCATAAGCGCCAACGGGCAACGCCGCGGCGTCAATTTTACCCAGCCTTTCCGGTATTCGCAGCAGTTCAGGTGAATAGCCCGTGTCGCCGCTAAACCAGAAACGATGATGCCGCCCTTCAAACACCCAGCCACACCACAGGGAGCGATTGCGGTTCCAGAGCGTGCGCATACTCCAGTGCTGCGCCGGTACGGCGGACAGCGTTATCCCCTGCCAGGTGAAACTCTGCCACCAGTCGAGCTCAACAATGCGTCTTGCCCCACGGCGGCGAAACCAGTCTCCCAGACCTAAGGGAACAAACAGAGTGACGTCCGGGAAGCGTTTAAGGATCCGGCGAATGGTCGCGTCATCCAGATGATCGTAATGATTATGGGAGATAACCACTGCATCGAGCTGCTGGAGCTGTTCGACAGACAGAGCGGGAGGCGTTCTACGTTGTGGTCCGAGGAAAG
Organism: Enterobacter sp. R-25; assembly: GCF_049913205.1. NCBI lineage: Bacteria > Pseudomonadati > Pseudomonadota > Gammaproteobacteria > Enterobacterales > Enterobacteriaceae > Enterobacter > Enterobacter sp. R-25. The sequence goes on from NZ_CP183982.1 coordinate 2,815,922, forward strand.
GTAAGGGAGAGGCGCGGCGAGAAAAAACGGGGTCGGTCAGCAGGGTGTTGCCATCAATGTGCAACAACAGGCTTGCGTGTCCGAGCCACCATACCCCATTTTCCTGCGGCTGCTTAAGCGTTGCCGGCTGCCACCAGTGGCGGATAAAGTCCTCATATCCGTTTGCCGGGGGGCGGGGTAAGCCAGCTTCTTTGCGCGCTTTTCGCCAGCGATCAACGTCACCGGGCTGATGCCCGACGGGGTCAGTATTACGAAAACCGTTCGGTGTGTGATGTTTCAGGGAGGGGTCATACCAGGGATTTTTCCAGACCACAGCCACCTCCCGGATAAGACAAATTAACGCTCAGCCACCAGGCGGATAAAGTCATCCTGGTCAGTGTTGTCTTCAGCAACTGCGTCTTTCGCCGACGCTTTCTCTTCTGGTTCGTTAGCCTCACACAGACGACGTAACAGCGCATTCTGACGTTTTTGTTGGTCAAGCAGCGCTTCCAGCAGTTCGATCTGCTCGTTTGTACGGGAACTGGCACGGTTTACGAAAAACCAAATGACAAGCCCCACCAGCAGAACAACCAACGAGATCATCAGGGATGCCATATTTAGCAGCCCTGAATTCAGTAACTCACCCATTTCACCACCTCAATAAAAACGTCTATCTTACCACTGGTGCGAAGGAAGGAAATCACCTTGAGAAAAAATGCGTGTTACCACGGAATAAACTTATTGATTGCGCAAACGCCGCTAAAAAACTGTACATCCTGATCGCACATCACATTGATAGTCTGCGTCCACAACACCACACAGGCTACCAGCACAATAATCAGAATCACCCAGCGTATTTTTTTCACTCCACACTCCGTCTAAAGGCCCGATATAACCAGGTTATCACGGCTATCTTAAACAAGGACTAACTGTACCGCCATCTGGTCGTTTTCAGAATCATGCACTTGTTTCATAGAGTAAACCGTTTAGGCTTACTGCATGACAACAAAGATAAAGAGGCAATGATGCATTTAATCATTCGTACAATTATTGCACTGGCCGTAGTATGGGTTGGCCTTCTGTTAACCGGCTATGGCGTGCTTGTGGGAAGCACCGAAAACGCCGCTGGATTAGGGATTCAATGCAAATACATGACCGCGCAGGGCATGAGCACGGCACAATATATTCATTCAGACAGCGGGATCATTGGTTTAACCAACTGCCCGGTTCTGCGTAAAACATCCGTCGTCATTGATAACGGCTAATCACCCCGATTGATACTGACAAAAAACGCCGCACTGTGTGCGGCGTTTTTTGTGCCCGTAAGGATCAGAACGGGTAGTCGTTATAGCCCATTTGTTCAGAAATCTTGCGTGCGGCTGTATGGAGAATCGCCACATACTCATGCAGACGTTCTTCAGAAAAGCGCAGGGTCGGGAAAGAGATACTCAGCCCGGCAATGACAACGCCAAAGCGGTCAAATACCGGCACACCGATACAGCGCAGCCCTTCTTCCTGCTCTTCGTTATCTTCGCCATACCCCTGCTCACGTACTTTGTCGAGCACGGCCAATAACTCGTCAGTGCTGGTAATAGTGCGTTCAGTACTGCGCTTATATTCCACGCCTTCAAGGATCTGCTTCACTTCTTCGCGATCGCGCCACGCCAGCAGCACTTTGCCAATCGCGGTACTGTAAAGCGGATTACGACGACCGATACGTGAATACATGCGCAGGTTGTACATGGAGTCGATTTTATGGATGTAGACAATGCTGTCTTCATCCAGTGCCCCCAGGTGGATAGTCTCTTTGGTCAGGCGAGAGATCTCACGCATCTGGATATCTGCGCTGCGGATCAAATCCACGTTTTGCAGCGCACGGGCCCCGAGCTCGAACAGTTTCAGCGTCAGAGAATACTTTTCAGACTCGCCTTCCTGTGCGACGTAACCCAGTGACTTCATGGTTTGCAAAAAGCGATAAACGGTGCTTTTCGACATCATCACACGCTGCGACAACTCTGTAATACCAATTTCACGCTCTTCTCCGAGCGCCTGTAAGATGCCAAACACCTTCAGCACGGAAGAAACAGAATCTGGCTGTTTATCCAAATCTGCAATTGCCATTTACCACCTCATAGAGAGTGTTTTATAAAAATCAGAACCGGTTTTTATTATAAATTCCCGTCATGTTACCTGCAATCGATCCTCGTTTACTTCGTTACAAATCTGCGACATAAAACTGAAATAACGATGCTAAAATAGTTACCCTGAGAATAATTTCACACTGAGCTTTTCATCCCTAATGGAAAAAAACCTGTCCGATGGCCTGCCTTTGCCCCAGCGGTATGGCGCTATCGCCACGATTGTTATCGGTATTTCAATGGCCGTCCTTGACGGTGCAATCGCTAACGTTGCCCTGCCAACCATTGCCAGCGACCTGCATGCCTCCCCTGCCAGTTCTATATGGATAGTCAATGCCTATCAGATAGCGATCGTGGTTTCACTGCTCTCGTTCTCTTTCCTGGGCGATATGTTTGGTTACCGACGGGTGTATCAATGCGGCCTGCTGGTGTTCACCTTTACTTCACTTTTCTGTGCCCTTTCTGATTCGCTGCATACTCTGACGCTTGCGCGTATAGCGCAGGGCTTTGGGGGGGCGGCACTGATGAGCGTCAACACGGCGTTGATCCGCTTAATCTATCCGCAGCGTCATCTGGGACGCGGTATGGGGATAAACTCGTTTATTGTCGCCGTCTCGTCTGCGGCCGGGCCAACCCTTGCGGCGGCCATACTCTCTGTCGCGTCCTGGCAGTGGTTATTCGCCATTAACGTACCGCTGGGTATTGTGGCCCTCTTCTTTGCTCTGCGCTATCTTCCCGCGAACGGTCCCAAAAGCACGATGCCACGTTTTGACCTTATCAGCGCAGTGATGAATGCCCTGACCTTTGGCCTGCTGATTACTGCCCTGAGCGGCTTTGCACAAGGTCAGTCCCTTATACTTACCGCCGCGGAGCTCATTGCGCTGCTGGTGATTGGCTTCTTCTTTGTACGCCGCCAGCTCGCGCTCCCTGTCCCTTTATTGCCTGTCGACCTGCTGCGTATACCTCTTTTTTCTCTCTCGATTTGTACTTCTGTTTGCTCATTCTGCGCTCAGATGCTGGCCCTGGTCTCTCTGCCCTTCTTCCTGCAAAGTGTGGTGGGACGTACTGAAGTCGAGACCGGACTGCTGTTAACGCCGTGGCCACTGGCGACGATGGTAATGGCGCCGCTGGCAGGGTATTTGATTGAGCGCGTCCACGCCGGATTGCTTGGCGCGCTGGGGCTTGCCGTCATGGCCACGGGGCTGTTCGCACTCGCACTACTCCCCTCATCACCCACCGATCTGGATATCATCTGGCGCATGATCCTGTGCGGTGCAGGGTTCGGTCTGTTCCAGTCGCCTAACAACCACACCATCATCACCTCAGCGCCGCGCCATCGCAGCGGTGGTGCCAGCGGTATGTTGGGCACCGCACGTCTGCTGGGACAAAGCACCGGCGCGGCCCTGGTCGCGCTGATGTTTAATCTTGCCGGGCAAAATGGCAACCACGTTGCACTTTTCACCGCAGGCGCCCTTGCCACCCTCGCCGCCATCATCAGCGGGCTGCGCATTACCCAGCCCAGAGTACAGGCATAAAAAAAGCCGGGCGGATATCTCCAGCCCGGCTCATTGCTCTTCTTAGCGTTACTTCAGGTATTCACCACTGCGCAGCGCTTCAATACGTTTATCCAGCGGCGGGTGACTCATAAACAGCTCGCTCAGCGATTTTGATTTACCGTTAATGCAGAATGCCATAATGCTGGTCGCTTCCTGCGGTTCATAGCTGGTTTTCAGACGCTGCAGCGCGGCAATCATCTTCTCACGGCCAACCAGTTTCGCCGAGCCGGCATCCGCATGGAACTCACGGTGACGGGAGAACCACATGGTGATGATGCTGGCCAGAATACCGAATACCAGCTCCAGCACCGTCGCAACCGCGAAGTAGATCAGCGGGTTGCCGTTGCTCTCTTCCCCTTCATCGCGGTTCCCGCCCATAAAGCCTGCGGCGATCTGCGCCAGAATACGGGAGATGAAGATAACAAAGGTGTTCACTACGCCCTGGATCAGGGTCATGGTGACCATGTCGCCGTTCGCGATATGGCTGATTTCGTGAGCGATAACCGCTTCGGCTTCGTCACGGCTCATGTTCTGCAACAACCCGGTGCTGACGGCAACCAGCGACGCATCACGACGGGCACCTGTAGCAAAGGCGTTAATATCTGGCGCGTGGTAAATGGCCACCTGCGGCATGGCGATACCCGCCTGCTGCGATTGCTGAGCCACGGTATTCATCAGCCACTGTTCCATATCGTTACGCGGTTGCTCAATGACTTCACCACCTACCGATTTCAGTGCCATCCATTTCGACATCAGGAGCGAAACGAATGAGCCACCAAAACCAAACAGCAGCGCCATAATCAACAGACCCTGAACGCTGCTCGACTGAATTCCTGTCAGGCTTAGCACGAGCCCGAAAACCACCATCACCGCAAGGTTGGTGAGCAGGAAGAGCGCGATTCGCATCATAATTTTCTTTTAACCTCAGTTTAACAAAGCGCACTATGCGATTACCCACATCGTATGGGTATTACGGCTATTTTCAAGCATCCATCGGGCGTAAGTCACCAGAAAGACACAACTTTACACAATTGGAAATTTGCCTGACGGGAGAATGCGGAACAAAAAGAAACAGGCACAATTTCTTGTGCCTGTTGGGGGATTATTTTGCCGGTGCGGGTTGCACGGCGGGCTTCGCCTTTTCCTGATTCGCCAGGTCAAGAGCGATATGCACCGTCTCGTCGAGGTAAGGATCCGGCTCCTGGTAATCTTTTGGCAGATCGTCCAGTTTCTTAAGCAGAGGCTTACCTTCACGCTTGAAGCGATCGTTGATACGCGCCAGACGCGTTGCATCATCTTCGTTGTTCTCTTTCTCACGCTGAGCGTAGTTGAGAGAAACAATATTCCGCTTATCTTTCAGGGCATTGAAACGGGCAATGTCCTTCATGATGTACTGGAATTCCGGATCTTTGGCGATGCGATCGTTGTGCGCTTTCAGCAGTTCAGGACCAAACTGCGTCATATCACCCGCTTTCACGTAGGTCGCGGCGTTAATGCTATCCCACGGCAATGCGTTATCTTCAAACTTCTCGCCGGTTTCAGTCTCTTCCGTGCCTGTCGGCATCATGATATCCGGCGTCACGCCTTTACGCTGCGTACTGCCACCGTTTACACGATAGAATTTCTGAATGGTGTACTGAACCGAACCCAGTGCAGGCCATTCCGGACGCAGCATCTGATCGTAGATACGATTCAGAGAACGATACTGCTGTACGGTGCCTTTACCAAATGTCGGCTCACCGACAATCAGCGCACGGCCATAGTCCTGCATAGCGGCGGCAAAGATTTCAGACGCGGAAGCACTGAAGCGATCGACTAAGACCACCAGCGGGCCTTTGTAATAGACCACACCATCGTTGTCGGCATCTTCACGTACTTTACCGTTGTTATCGCGCACCTGAACCACCGGACCAGACGGGATAAACAGCCCGGACAGTGAAACCGCTTCGGTCAGCGCCCCACCACCGTTGCTGCGCAAGTCGATGATGACGCTGCTCACGTTCTGCTTTTCAAGCTTCTGCAGCTGGACTTTTACATCATCAGTCAGCCCGACATAGAAGCCCGGGATATCCAGAACACCCACCTTCTCTTTACCCACGGTCTTCACCGACATTTTCACCGCGCGGTCTTCCAGGCGGATACGCTCACGCGTCAGGGTAACGATACGGGTTTTGGTGCCTTTACCGGCTGGCAGAATTTCAAGGCGAACTTTGCTGCCTTTCGGGCCTTTGATCAGCGCAACCACATCATCCAGACGCCAGCCGATCACATCGACCATGTTCTGTCCGGTTTGACCCACACCAACAATGCGATCGCCTACGCTTATCGCTTTGCTTTTCGACGCCGGGCCACCGGCCACCATTGAGTTGATCACGGTGTAATCATCGTCCATCTGCAGCACCGCACCGATACCTTCCAGAGACAGGCTCATTTCGGTATTAAACTGTTCGGTATTGCGAGGCGAGAGATAATTGGTATGCGGATCGATTTCGTGAGCGAAAGCGGTCATTGCCAGTGAGAAAACATCTTCACTGTTGGTCTGAGCCAGACGACGAATAGCGAATTTGTAACGACGCGTCAGCGTGTCACGGATCTCTTTTTCATCTTTGCCGGTCAGCTTAAGGCTCAGCTCGTCGTATTTTACTTTTCCATCCCACAGCGCATTCAGCTCGGCTTCGTCTTTCGGCCAGGGCGCTTTGCTGCGGTCCAGATTAAAGGTGTCGTTGCCGGTGAAGTCCATCGGACGTTCCAGCACTTTCAGCGCATACTGATAGCGTTCAAAGCGGCGCTTTTGCGACAGGTTATAGAGATCGTAGAACAGATCCAGCTTGCCTGAACGCAACTCGTCACCCACCCCGGATTTACGCTTAGCGAACTGCTCGACATCGCTGGCGAGCAGTACGTTATGGCTGTAATCCAGCAAGTTCAGATAGCGGTCAAAGATTTTGGCCGAAAAGGCCTGATCGAGATCGAACTGACGATAGTGCGAACGGGTGAAGCGTGAGGTCACACGCTCGCTCACCGTCGCGTGCTGCGTCTCTTCCTTGAGGACCGGAATTTGATCAACACGCGTGATATCGTCCACTGCGAAAGCATGGCCCGTTATAGCAAACAGGCCCGCCAACGCGGTGAGCTTAAAAAAAGTGTTCATGCCAGGCTTGGCCTCCGTTTCAGAACAACAAGTGTTCTGCGCGTACAATCATTGACATACCAGAAGTCAGCTGTACACGAACGCCATCTTTGGTGATTTCCAGTACGGTGGCGTCCATTGCGTTGTTACCCGCTTTCACCTTCAGTGCCTGACCCACGCTCAGGGCGTTAATGTCAGAAACCGGCGTATGGCGCGGCTCTTCACGAGGGGCGCGCGGGGCTTTAGCTGCTGGTTTGTCAGCACGCGGTTTGCGATCGTTATTATCGTTACGACGCGGCGCTGGGCGTGGTTTACGCTCACGACGAGGCGCTTCTTCCTGGCCGTTTGCCGCTGCGGCTTCGCGTTTTTTCGCTTGCTGTTCTGCACGTTGTGCCTGAACGCGTGCTTTGGCTTCTTCCAGCTGTTTACGTGCGTGCTCAACGTGCTGCTCGTCCAGCTCACCACAAGGGTTGCCGTCAAGATCAACACGCGTCGCGCCCGCTTTGATACCGTACAGGTAACGCCAGCTCGAAGTATAAAGACGTAAGGCGGAACGAAGCTGAGTTTTGCTGAGGTTCATTTCCCCCTCAACGCGTGCCACCAGATCCTGAAAAATACCGACTTTCAGGGGACGAGCTTCACCTTCAGCACTGAAGCACTGTGGGAAACGCTCGGCCAGAAATGCGATAACTTCTTTACTGCTATTCAACTTAGGTTGATTTTCCATGAAATTTCCTGATTACAACGGACGTTGCCAACAAGCGCAGGCATGAACAGGCGTCATTATAATGACGCTATCAGTAAATGCTACGTTATCCGTTGATTATCCTGCTACGCTCGCAAAGAATTTTTGATAATCGGTTGCGGCGAGAACGTTTTCGAGGTTCGCCACCAGCTCGCGCAGCCCTTGTTCGTCCTCGGTTGTGAAGCGACTGAAGACCGTGCTGTCGATATCCAGAACGCCAATAATCTGATTTTTTACCACCAGAGGCAGAACGATTTCAGAATTACTGGCTGCGTCACAGGCAATGTGTCCGTCAAACGCATGGACATCTTCGACGCGCTGTACCTGATTAGTCGCGACCGCTGTACCACAAACGCCGCGTCCTACGGGAATACGCACGCAGGCAATTTTCCCCTGGAACGGGCCAAGCACCAGCGTTTCACCTTCCAGAAGGTAAAAGCCGGCCCAGTTAACGTCTGATAGCCGTTCAAACAGCAATGCGCTAGTATTTGCCAGAGTGGCTAAGAAGCTGGTCTCACCCGCCATCAATGCCTTAAAATCGCGGTTAAGATCCGCGTAGAATTCTGTTTTGTTCATTATTCAATCACTTAGTTGTCTTACAAAATTACCGCATAGCCTATTAAAATAAGCATTAAATGCGCTCATGCTCAAGATGAATCCGTTCATGAGTTAATATAACGTTCAACAATACTTATTTGTGCGCAGCTGATGGCCTTAAAAACAACCAAAATTACGCCGACAAAAAAGATAACTGTCCATACGGTAAGCGAAGCTTTGCCTCGTGCACATTATCAGCGTTGCCCGCAGTGCGATACGCTTTTTATGTTGCCGAAGATGAAATCGCATGAAAGTGCTTTTTGCCCCCGCTGCGACGCTAAAATTCGCGACGGCCGCGACTGGTCGCTGACCCGTCTCGCCGCGATGGCCATCACCATGCTGCTTCTTATGCCGTTTGCCTGGGGCGAACCGCTGCTGAAGCTGTACCTGCTTGGTGTGCGTATTGATGCCAACGTACTGCAGGGGATCTGGCAGATGACGCGCCAGGGTGACCCGCTCACCGCCGCCATGGTGCTGTTCTGTACGGTCGGCGCGCCGCTGGTGCTGGTCGCCGCCATTGCCTATCTTTGGTTTGGTAACATTCTGGGGATGAATCTCCGCCCCGTGTTGCTGATGCTGGACAAACTGAAAGAGTGGGTCATGCTGGATATCTACCTGGTAGGCGTCGGCGTGGCGTCCATAAAAGTGCAGGACTATGCATTCTTGCAGCCCGGGGTCGGACTCTTTGCATTTATTTGTCTGGTCTTGCTCAGCATCCTCACACTCATTCATCTGAACGTCGAACAGCTCTGGGAGCGCTTTTACCCTCAGCGCCCGGCCACGCGACCGGATGAAAGTCTCCGGGTCTGTCTGGGGTGTCACTATACTGGCTTGCCCGACCCACGTGGCCGTTGCCCGCGGTGTCATATTCCCCTGAGACTGCGGCGCAACAACAGTCTGCAAAAATGCTGGGCCGCGCTGATTGCCTCGCTGGTCTTTTTGATCCCGGCCAATATGCTGCCGATTTCCATCATTTACGTGAATGGTGGGCGCCAGGAGGATACCATCCTCTCCGGGATCATCTCTCTCGCCCACAGCAACGTGGGGGTGGCGGCAATTGTGTTTATCGCCAGTATTCTGGTGCCGTTTACCAAAGTGGTGGTGATGTTTACCCTGCTCCTGAGTATTCACTTCAAATGTGAGCAAGGTTTACGTACCCGAATTCTGCTTTTGCGATTCGTCACCTGGATTGGCCGCTGGTCGATGTTGGATCTGTTCGTGATTTCGTTGATGATGTCGCTGATCAATCGCGACCAGTTATTAGCTTTTACAATGGGACCCGCAGCTTTTTATTTCGGCTCCGCGGTGATATTGACTATTCTTGCTGTGGAATGGCTGGATAGCCGCTTACTTTGGGATGCACATGAGTCAGGAAACGCCCGCTTCGCCGACTGAAGCGAGAATTAAAACAAAACGCCGCATTTCTCCATTCTGGTTGCTGCCTGTCATCGCCCTGATGATTGCAGGCTGGCTTATCTGGACGAGCTATGAAGATCGCGGAAGCACCATCACCATTGACTTCCAGTCTGCCGACGGCATTGTGGCCGGGCGAACCCCTGTCCGCTTCCAGGGGGTTGAGGTGGGTACCGTTCAGGACATCAGCCTGGGAAAAGGGCTGAATAAAATTCAGGTCCGCGCCAGCATTAAGTCCGATATGCAGGATGCGCTTCGCAGCGAAACGCAGTTCTGGCTGGTAACGCCTAAGGCCTCTCTGGCGGGTGTTTCAGGGCTGGATGCACTGGTTGGCGGTAACTACATCGGCATGATGCCGGGTAAAGGTGAACCGCAGGATCACTTTGTTGCGCTGGATACCCAACCAAAATACCGACTGAATAACGGCGATCTGATGATCCATCTGCAGGCACCGGATTTGGGTTCCCTCAACAGTGGCTCACTGGTTTATTACCGTAAAATTCCGGTAGGTCGCGTTTATGATTACGCCATCAACCCTAATAAGCAGGGCGTGACGATTGATGTGTTAATCGATCGCCGCTTCACTAACCTGGTGAAAAAAGGCAGCCGTTTCTGGAACGTCTCCGGCGTGGATGCCGATCTCAGCCTGAGCGGTGCCAAAGTGAAGCTCGAGAGCCTGGCCGCACTGGTCAACGGCGCCGTTGCCTTCGACTCTCCGGAAAACTCCAGCCCGGCCACGGCAGATGACACCTTCGGATTGTATGCTGACCTGGCGCACAGCCAGCGCGGCGTGATCGTCAAACTCGCCCTGCCCGATGCTAAAGGGCTGAAAGCGGGTTCCACACCGCTTATGTATCAGGGATTGCAGGTTGGGCAGCTCACCAAAATGACGCTCAATCCAGGCGGTTCCGTGACCGGTGAGATGACCGTCGACCCGAGCGTGGTTGATCTCCTGCGTGAAAAAACGCGTATCGAGATGCGCAGCCCAAAACTGTCTCTGAACGATACCAGCCTGAGCAATCTTCTGACCGGCAATACGTTTGAACTGATCCCCGGTGAAGGTCAACCCAGCAACAGTTTCGTTGTTGCGCCGGCAGATAAAGCGCTGCTGCAAAAACCGGGCGTCGTAACGGTAAAACTGACCGCGCCTGAAAGTTACGGTATCGAAGCCGGCCAGCCGCTGATTCTGCATGGCGTCCAGGTGGGCCAGGTACTGGAGCGTACGCTCTCTGAAAACGGCGTGAGCTTCTCGGTGGCTATCGATCCGCAATACAGCGACCTTGTCCATGGCGACAGTAAATTTGTGGTGAACAGCCGCGTCGACGTGAAGGTTGGCCTCGACGGCGTTGAGTTCCTCGGTGCCAGCGCCAGCGAATGGGTTAACGGCGGGATCCGCATTTTACCGGGCAATAAAGGCCCGGTGCGCGACAGTTATCCGCTGTATGCCAACCTGGACAAAGCGATTGAAAACAGCATGAGCGATCTCCCAACCACGACACTGACGTTAAGCGCCGAGACGCTTCCTGATGTCCAGGCTGGCTCCGTTGTGCTGTACCGTAAGTTTGAGGTCGGGGAAGTGATTGCCGTACGCCCTCATGCGGACGCGTTTGATATCGAACTGCATATCAAACCGGAGTATCGCAAGTTGCTGACCCCGAATAGCGTGTTCTGGGCCGAAGGTGGTGCGAAAGTGCAGCTTAACGGTAACGGGCTGACCGTGCAGGCCTCCCCGCTTTCACGTGCGCTGCGCGGAGCGATCAGCTTCGATAACCTCAGCGGTGCGGGTGCAAACCTGCGCAAAGGCGATAAGCGTATTCTCTTCCCGTCTGAAACCGCTGCCCGTGCCGTTGGCGGACAGATTACCCTGCATGCTTTTGATGCAGGGAAGCTGGCGGAAGGGATGCCTATCCGTTATCTGGGTATTGATATCGGACAGATCCAGAAGCTGACGCTTATCACCGCCCGTAACGAGGTGCAGGCCACCGCCGTGCTCTACCCGGAATATGTTCAAACCTTCGCCCGCTCAGGCTCCCGCTTCTCGGTGGTGACGCCACAGATTTCGGCCGCTGGCGTTGAGCACCTCGACACCATCCTGCAGCCTTATATCAACGTCGAACCCGGTAAAGGGAATGCTCGCCGTGACTTTGAACTGCAGGAAGCCACGATCACTGACTCTCGCTATCTGGATGGCCTGAGCATTGTGGTGGAAGTGCCGGAAGCGGGCTCGCTGAACATCGGCACACCGGTGCTGTTCCGCGGGATTGAGGTGGGCACAGTGACGGGCCTGACGCTCGGTACGCTCTCTGACCGCGTGATGGTGGCATTACGCATCAGCGATCGTTACCAGCACCTGGTGCGTAATAACTCGGTGTTCTGGCTGGCCTCCGGCTATTCACTGGACTTCGGTCTGACGGGCGGGGTGGTGAAAACCGGCACCTTCAACCAGTTCATTCGTGGCGGTATTGCTTTCGCTACACCACCGGGGACGCCGCTGGCGCCGAAAGCGCAACCGGGCAAACACTTCCTGCTGCTCGAAAGCGAGCCGAAAGAGTGGCGTGAATGGGGCACTGCCCTGCCGCGTTAATCTCAGGGCTCCGGTGTCAACGCACCGGAGCCTTTATGTTACACTGCGCCCCTGAACTTTTCCCTGTGGTGTGCACGTGGCTCAAAACTCCGTATTTCTTCCTGAACAATTCCTGGCGCAGATGCGCGAGGCGCTTCCTTCTCACCTCTCGTTAGACGATTTTATCGCCGCCTGTCAGCGGCCGTTGCGCCGGAGTATTCGCGTCAACACGCTGAAAATAAGCGTCGCCGATTTTCTGGTGCTGGTCTCGCCGTATAACTGGCAACTGACGCCAGTACCGTGGTGTGCAGAGGGTTTTTGGATTGAACGGGATGACGAAGCGTCGTTGCCATTGGGCAGTACCGCAGAACATCTGAGTGGTCTGTTTTATATCCAGGAAGCCAGCTCGATGCTGCCGGTTGCCGCCCTCTTTGCGGATGATAATGCGCCAGAACGCGTCATGGATGTCGCTGCCGCGCCGGGCTCCAAAACCACGCAGATTGCCGCCAGGATGGGGAATCGCGGGGCCATTCTCGCCAACGAGTTTTCAGCCAGTCGCGTTAAAGTTCTGCACGCTAACATCAGCCGCTGCGGGATCCATAACGTTGCCCTGACGCACTTCGATGGCCGCGTATTTGGCGCAGCCCTGCCAGAAGCGTTTGATGCCATCCTGCTGGACGCGCCCTGCTCCGGCGAAGGGGTGGTGCGTAAAGATCCTGATGCGTTAAAAAACTGGTCTGTAGAGAGTAACCTTGAGATTGCCGCCACCCAGCGCGAACTGATCGACAGCGCCTTCCATGCCCTGCGTCCCGGTGGCACATTGGTTTATTCGACCTGCACCTTAAACCGTGACGAGAACGAGGACGTCTGTCTGTGGCTCAAGGCGCAATACCCTGATGCCGTCGAGTTCCTGCCGTTAAACGGCTTGTTCGCTTCAGCCAATGAAGCCGTCACGCCTGAAGGATTTCTGCACGTTTTCCCCCAGATTTATGACTGCGAAGGTTTTTTTGTCGCACGGTTGCGTAAAACGCAGGCGGTTGAGCCACTGCCAGCCCCGACGTTTAAGGTCGGCAATTTCCCCTTCGCCCCCATGAAAAGGCGTGAGGCGGAGCAAGTCACTACCGCCGCCGCTAAGGTCGGGCTGGCCTGGGATGAGACATGCCATCTTTGGATTCGCGATAAAGAGATTTGGCTTTTCCCGGCAAATATTGAGCCGCTTATCGGCAAGGTACGTTTTTCCCGCATCGGGATCCGCCTCGCGGAAGTGCACAATAAAGGCTATCGCTGGCAGCATGAGGCTGTTATCGCCCTCGCCGGCAGCGAGAATACGTTCGCCCTGACGCACCAGGAAGCCGAAGAGTGGTACCGGGGCCGTGATGTATATCCGGACAACACGCCATCGCATGATGAAGTGGTGGTGACCTATCAGGGTTATCCGTTAGGGCTGGCGAAAAAGGTGGGTTCGCGACTGAAAAACAGCTATCCGCGAGAGCTGGTTCGTGATGGGCGATTGTTTACCGGTAACGATCGCACCGGCTGAAAAAAGCGCATTTTTTTACTGGCGATTTTGCTCTCCTTGTCTACGATCAAAAATGGATGCCCATACTGGTCATACCAGATTTTGATAACACACCCGGAGAGCAATATGACGAAAACCAGCGTGCGTATTGGCGCTTTCGAAATCGACGACGCAGAATTGCGCGGCGAAGCACAGGGCGAACGAACGTTAAGTATTCCCTGCAAATCCGATCCGGATTTGTGCATGCAACTGGATGCCTGGGATGCCGATACCAGCGTACCGGCAATACTTGATGGCGAACACTCAGTCCTTTACCGTGAGCATTACGATAGTCAATCCGATGCCTGGGTCATGCGTCTTGCCTGACCTAAAGAGAACCCGCCCGAAGGCGGGTTATTTATTACTGAAGTTGCGCCAGCGTAAAGTAACCATCGAAAACGGCGCCGGTATCAATATAGTGCAGGTTATTAAAATCATACCGCCGGTCAAGTGGCGTATGTCCGAACCAGAAATGGTCCGCACCGCCGATGCCCTGCCCTTTCCCGACCATAAACCCCATCAGCCGATCGCGATCCCATAGTACGTGCTGGGCGCTTACGGGTTTTTGCCAGCGGTATTCCGCAGCGGGATAGTCAGCGTGAGCAATCACATTCAAACCGTTTGCACAGGTTATCTCGATAATGTGCGGCAGTTCCCGACACGCATTAAGTAACGTCAGCGCCAGCTGCTGCTGTGTGTGCTCAAGGCGGGTAAACCAAATTCCACCATTCATTGTCCAGAGTGCAAAATCATTATTATCAAGGCTGTCAATAGCCATTTGTTCATGGTTGCCGCGTACTGCACGAAACCATTTTTCATTGATGAGCTGTAAACATTTAATACTGTCAGGGCCACGGTCAATTACATCCCCTACGGAAATAAGCAAATCCTCATAAGGATTAAAATGCCGGCGTTTCAGTTCATCCATGAGCCACTGATAACAACCATGTATGTCGCTGACAACCCAGACGTGCCGCCACTTCCCACCATCGATTCGCTGATACATAAAACCTCCTTGCTTAAGTATAGACGCAGCAGAAATTGCAGCTGACACGCGCAGCATTCACAAAGCCAAACGAACGGTAAACCAAATGGAAATAAAGATCCGCGCGCTATTAATCCCTTTTTGCTGACTCTTTAGAATAAGGCATGAATTAAACGAGAGGTCTTAACGTGTCTAATATGCACCTGCACGACGATGTGTTCTATCCGCATCGCACAAATATCATTTCCGAGCTGGTGAAAGGAAAACGCGTTCCGGGTCCAATCTGGCAGAAGCGCGAGTATCGTCTGAAGTTCCTGCTGCGCTCGCTCCTGTTCTGGTCTTCCACCCATCGCGTGCTGGAAACGCTCTCAGGACGTGATGATTTTGACCGTCTGCTGGCCTCTCAAATTACCTTACCGAGTAAAACCCATCGACAGTATCTGATGCGTGGCCTGACGGCCGGCGATCGGGCTGACGCTATCATCAGCCATTATCACTGGGTCGATAGCCTGAAAAATATCACCCTCGCCAACGCGCTGACCAGCCCGCAAGAGCAGACGATAGTGCAATTTCAGGCAAAAAACGACGCGACGTATACCGTGAGCGCCTCCTCTGCCGGCAAAGCCGAGCGGGAAGGTGAAAGCACGCTGTGGCTGCGCGACAGCGAGAATAGCGTGCTAGCAAGCCTGACGTTTAGCGTCGCCCGCAGCAATGGGCAGCGAGTGCTGGTGATTGGTGGGCTTCAGGGGCCACGTCGCAACGTCTCGCATGACGCCATTAAACTGGCGACCCGCGCCTGCCATGGCCTGTTTCCAAAACGCGTGCTGATGGAAGTGATTTTCCAGCTGGCCGCACATTCATCCGTCCGGGCAATTTTTGCTGTTGGTGATGAGGGGCACGTTTTCCGCGCACTGCGTTACCGCCTGAGCAAAGGCCGTCATTTCCACGCCAGCTATGACGAATTCTGGGCAAGTCTGGACGGTAAAAAAATATCCTCTTTCTGCTGGCAACTGCCGTTACAGATGGAGCGTAAATCGCTGGAAGATATCGCCAGTAAAAAACGGGCGGAATATCGCCGTCGCTTTGAACTGCTTGACTGCATTGAGGCTGAGGTGAAATCACGCTTTTAAGCGCGCTGAGAGCTTTCTTCAACTCTGCACAAAAATTTAACAAAACCGGCAAAAAGGGCTGGACTTACGCCTGCCGTTTTGTGATATGGTTGAAGGCGGATCACTGAACGTGTCCCTTCTGAGAGAGCCGGTGAAAGGAATAAATCGTTTGCTTTCAATCAGATAAAAAGAGACCGAATACGATTCCTGTATTCGGTCCAGGGAAATGGCTCTTGGGAGAGAGCCGTGCGCTAAAAGTTGGCATTAATGCAGGCTAAGTCGCCTTGCCTTTTAAGAATAGATGACGACGCCAGGTTTTCCAGTCCTCAGTTAAAGCGGCCGGAAAAAAAGCGTATGAGCATCATTAAAAGTGAAAAACCGCAGTGCTTTCGCAAGCATCTGCGGTTTTTTATTGGAAACCCGAAGATTAACAAAGCGTGTCTGCACGCTCGATAAACGGTGCCAGGCTCATCTTCTGCCCTGGATGCGCGGGATCATCAATCTGAATAACGCTGATTGGCTGTCCACTGCTTTTGCCGCTGGCGACCTGCTGCTCTGCGACATCATTTAAAGGGTATTGCACCAGCGTGCTTGGGTTAATCGCATACAAGGCGTGCCCCGGACGGCAGGTCAGCATCACCTCTTCACGATTAAACGCCCATTTGTCCTTACCCACTTCAAAACGGCTGACGGTAATGACCTGTGGTGCGGCCAAGGCACTCCCCGTGCAGGCCAGCAAGATGAGAGAAAGTAATGTCTTTTTCATAGGATAGTTAACCTTGTCAGAAGGGTTCCCAGGTCGCGAACAGACTGACTGTAGCCAGCACCAGCGCACCCAGCACCACTTCTGCTTGTGTCATTCTGATAAATATTTGTTGTTCTCGCCCGCTTTGCGCACGAAACCGTGGCACCAGAAAATACCGATTTGCCAGCGCAATTACCACCATCAAAGCCACCAGCGCACATTTGAACAACAAAAATTGCACGTAACGGGCCTGCCAGGGAATATCGATACCCAGGATAAACAGCGCATTGAAAACGCCGGTAAGCACCACGCCTGCTACGGCGTAATGCCCCACGCGTGAGAAGCGCATCATGGTGTAGATTGCGGCAGGCTGCCACTGCCCTTTCGCCAGACGCATGCAAAACAGCAGCGGCAGTAATCCCCCAAGCCAGGTTGCGGCACATAACACATGAAGAGCGTGATTAAGGCGCTGTAATGCGCCCACCGCGCCTTCGTTCATTGTTGCATGCCCCACTCCCGCCAGCAGGACGAACTGTCCCATGGCGAGCAGTAACAGCCGTGAGCCTTTATGCGGAGCCAGCCATGCTGTACCGGCAGTAAGGGCCGCGAGAATGATTTGCCACAGCCAGACACTTCCAAACTGCGTCCCCAGCACGCTATGCCAGATGTCGGGGTTGACGACATCGCCCCAGCCATTCCCCATTAACCCGCCCTGAAGCGTAAACATCAGGAGCGCTGTCACCAGGCTGATTAACGCCGCCATTCTCTGCTGCAACTGAAAACGCCGGGACATGAGCCGTTGCAGAGAGGAAGGAGCAAACCAGACGCTATACAGCGCATTGCCAAAAATAAGCATTAACGCGCCGAAATGGAGAAAGCGCAGCCCTACGTAGCACATCGCCAGCATGCTATTTCACGCTAAAGTGATAACTGCCTTTTGTCTTGTGGCCGTCTACCGACACCACATGCCAGTCAACCTGGTAGGTTCCGGGCGTCAACTCGCGATCCAGCGGCACATTCAGCTGCGTCTTGTCTTTCTCGTCGCGTTTAACGGCACCGGTCCTGATGGTCTGCTTTTGTGCATCCGTCACCACCACACCGCTAAAACCGGGCTCAATACCTTCTGAAAACGTCAGCGTCAGCGTACGCGGTGCCGTCACGAGGCTATCTGCTGCCGGAGTCTGTTGTTTAAGGTGAGCGTGCGCCAGCACGGAGGGTGACATCACGCAGGAGGCCAAAAAGACCAGTGCGCCTGCCGCGCGGGAAGAGGATAAACCCATCGCAATCATTCCTTTTTGTTATGCCTGTATGGCAAAGAATAACTCTGTATAATAAGCGAGTCGAGGAACATCCCACCTCTGCTTGTCATCGTCGAGCAATCGCGGTAACGTTGCCGCCGTCTAAAAAAGGAGAAGGTAATGAAGATCAATCTGGCCGCCCTTCCTCAGGACGAGATGGATAAAGTGAATGTCGATCTCGCTGCCGCTGGCGTCGCATTTAAAGAGCGTTACAACATGCCCATCGTGGCTGAAGTGGTTGAACGTGAGCAACCTGCTCATCTGCGCGACTGGTTTCGCGAACGCTTAATTGCGCATCGTCTCGCCTCAGTTAACCTTTCTCGTTTACCGTACGAACCTAAAGTTAAATAAGCTTAACGAGTCGTTACACTTCCTTACGCGGAATATGGCAGGATAAGAAAACCCTGATTAAATTAGGTGTATTCTTAAATCACTGCGACTCTGTGTAAAGGAAGTCACGATGTCACAATGGAATATTGCTGCGGCCCAGTATGCCGGGCTGCACCACAGTGTAGATGAACATGTCGCGCACCATCTCCGTTTCATTGCCGAAGCGGCACGACAGCAGTGCGATTTGCTGGTATTCCCGGAGCTCTCATTAACTGGCCCAGGGACAACGACGCTCCCTGCCCCTCCCCATGATAAACAGCTGGCCCCGTTGCTAAACGCCGCGAAATTATACCGGATCACTATTATTGCCGGGCTTCCGCTCGACGTGAATGGCCGTCGTCAGAAAGGCCTTGCCCTGTTTACCCCTTCTCGCCATAGCATCCTGCGCTACCCTCAGGGTCGTGGTGCAAGCCTGATCCCGGGTGATAAACAGCTGACGATCATCGATGCACATGCTGATTCGCCAAATCTCGACCCACAGGCGACGCTGTTTACCAGCTGCCAGTCAGTGGGAGATAGCCGCTGGCGGCAATCCATCAGTACCCTGCAGCGATTCGCACACAAATATGCCATTGCGGTGTTAATGGCGAACGCGCGCGGCGGCAGCGCGTTATGGGATGAAAAAGGTCAGCTGATCGTCCGCGCGGACAAAGGTGAACTGCTATTGACCGGATCTCTTGGCAGACAGGGTTGGCAAGGCGATATCATTCCTTTAGGCTAGGCGTTTTAGGCTCAGGAGAGTTCAATGCTGCGCGTCATCGATACCGAAACCTGCGATCTTCAGGGCGGAATAGTGGAAGTGGCTTCTGTCGACGTGATTGATGGAAAAATAGTCAACCCAATGAGCCATCTGGTACGTCCCGACCGCCCGATCAGCCCGCAGGCAATGGCTATTCATCGTATTACAGAATCGATGGTGGCGGACAAACCGTGGATAGAAGAGGTGATACCCCATTATTACGGTAGCCCGTGGTACGTCGCGCACAACGCCAGTTTTGACCGCCGGGTGCTCCCCGACATGCCCGGAGAATGGATTTGCACGATGAAACTGGCGCGTCGTCTCTGGCCCGGGATTAAGTACAGCAATATGGCGTTGTACAAATCCCGTAAGCTGAGCGTCAGAACGCCGGAGGGTCTGCACCATCACCGCGCCCTGTATGACTGCTACATCACCGCCGCGTTACTCATTGATATTATGAATAACTCCGGCTGGACCCCAGATGATATGGCGACCATTACCGGGCGTCCGGCGTTGCTGACTACCTTCACCTTTGGCAAATACCGCGGTCGGGCGGTTTCCGATATTGCGGATAAAGATCCGGGCTATCTGCGCTGGCTCTATAACAACCTCGATAAGATGAGCCCGGAACTGCGTTTAACGCTTAAGCACTATCTTGGCGAAGCTTAACGCTCCGCACGGCCTGGCAGCGTCTCCTGTGCCAGGCCAATCAAAAACGCATACTCCAGAGCCACGCCTTCGTAAGATTTAAATCGTCCCGATTTCCCGCCGTGACCGGAGTCCATATCCGTGCACAGCAGCAGCAGGTTGTCGTCGGTTTTCAGTTCCCGCAGTTTCGCCACCCATTTTGCAGGCTCCCAGTATTGCACCTGTGAATCGTGCAATCCGGTGGTTACCAGCATGTGCGGATACGCTTTCGCTTCCACATTGTCGTACGGGCTGTACTCTTTCATGTAGCGATAGTAGATCTCATCCTGCGGGTTGCCCCACTCTTCAAACTCTCCGGTCGTCAGCGGGATGGATTCATCCAGCATGGTCGTTACCACATCGACAAACGGCACCTGCGCAATAATCCCTTTAAAGCGTTCGGGACGCTGATTGATGACGGCCCCCATCAATAATCCTCCCGCGCTGCCGCCCATACCAAAGCAAAGCCCAGGATCGCCATAGCCCTGCTCAATCAACGCATCGCAGACGTCGAGATAATCATTGAAGGTATTTTTCTTTTTCAGGAATTTCCCGTCTTCATACCAGTGCTGACCCAACTCCCCGCCGCCGCGAACATGCGCAATGGCGAACACAAAACCGCGATCCAGCAGACTTAACCGGCTGCTGCTGAAATCAGCGTCCATGCTTGAGCCGTAGGAGCCGTAGCCGTAAACCAGAATCGGATTCTTACCTTTCTGGAAATGCGCCCGATGATAAACAAGCGAGACCGGCACCTCGACGCCATCGCGGGCGGTAACCCACAGGTGTTCGCTTCGGTAGTTGTCGGAATCGAACCCTTTCACTTCGGACTGTTTAAGCACCTGACGTTGCCCGGTGTCCATATCCAGCTCAAAGAGCGTATCGGGCGTGGTCATAGACGAGTAGCCGTAGCGCAGACGCGACGATTCCGGCTCAGGATTAAACCCTATCCACGTAACATAGGCCGGGTCGTCAAACGCAATCCCGATCACTTCCCGCGTTTTGCGGTTAATTTGCCGAAGGCTGGTCAGCCCCCGCTGGCGCTCCTCAACCACCAGCCAGTCGGTGAACAGCGTAAACCCTTCGAGCATTACCTGCTCCCGGGCGGGGATTAACACTTCCCACTTCCGTTCATCGCGTACTTTGGTTTTGTAGAGGCCAAAGTTTTTACCCTCCCGATTAGAGCGCAGGTAAAAGCTGTGCTGGAAGTGATCGAGGCTGTATTCATGATCTTTACGTCGCGGCAGGAAGCACAGCGGCTGCGCATCAGGTAGCTCGGCGTCCAGAAGCAGAACTTCAGAGGTTGTGGCGCTGGCCAGGAAGATAATCACATAGTGGCGAGACGAGGTTTTGTGCAGGCTGACATAAAACGTTTCGTCTTTCTCTTCGTAAACCAGTTCGTCGTCAGCAGAATCCGTCCCAACGGTGTGGCGCCACACCTGGTAAGGCAACAACGTGGAGGCATGCTTTTTGACGTAGTAGACCGTTTCGGAATCATTCGCCCAGACAAAGTCCGGCGAAACATTATCCAGCATTTCCGGATACCAGTTACCGGTTTCCAGATTGCGAAAACGCAAACCGTACTGACGACGGGAGAGGTAATCCTCCGCCAGCGCCATAATGGTGTTATCGGGGGAAATAGACATGCCGCCGAGGGTATAAAACTCGCTATGGGCGGCGCGCTGGTTGGCATCCAGCAGGATGTCCCACTCATCCCATTCGGCGCATAACACCGACTGTCGCTGGTAGATGGGATACTCGTTGCCAGGTTCGTAGATATGGCGATATCGATAGCCATTTTTGGTCCAGGGCGCGGAAATATCGCGCTGGGGGATACGCTGCACCATTTCTTTTAACAGCTGATCCTGCAACGCCTGCTGGCTGGACATGACCTTGCGGCCATAGTCGTTTTCCTCGTGCAGGTAGTCGAGCACTTCTGGCCGGGAACGGGAGTCGTCCCGCAACCAGTAATAGTTATCTATACGCGTATCGCCATGCGTGGTGATCGAATAAGGAGTACGTCGGGCTTTCGGTGGCATGTCATCATTCTTTTGAGTTTTACACCCTATAAGGTTGGCAAAACCCACGCATGATGCAAGCGAAACATGGCTGCGACGGCGGCAGTTAGCCTTGTAACGCCCGTTTTTGCTCCTGAATATCCTTCTCGATCCCGTCCCGGACATCTTGTGGGATCTTCAGGGCATCACCCAGCGCATTGAGATAGCTGCGCTCCATAAAGTGATCGATATCGATGGCGGCACAGCTCAGAAAATAGAGTTCAAGCGCCTCTTCCTCATTTTTCACGCTTTGCGCCAGACGCTGCGGTTCGAGTGGCTGTTCGATGGCCTGCGCCACCAGCGCTCTGCCCCTTTCTTCGACACCGGCCTCACGCAGTTGCTGCTCAATCGCCGATCGTTCCTGGTCATCAATGTGCCCGTCGCTTTTTGCCGCGAACACCAGCGCCAGGATGAGCCGTTCGGTACGCAGATCCAGCGGCGAGGTCTGCTCACCAAAGTGGGGTTCGTCGCTGTGCGCGGTCCGCACTCTGTCCTTGTATTTGTTCCACAGTACGGTACCCGCAATAGCGCCGCCGCCCGCCAGCAGCGCGCCGGTACCATACTTTGCCAGTAACTTACGCGAGGATTTATTGGCAACCAGCAGTCCAGCCAGCCCGCCAAGCGCCCCCGGCACCAGGAGTTTGCTCAGCCCCTGCTCGCCGGATGACGACGTTTTCTGCCCCAACATGGATTGCAATTGATTTAGCCAGCCTGACATGGTTTCCCTCACTTAACGGTGAATATGTCTCCCAGCGTAAGCGAGCAGGCGTCAGGAAATGTCTGCCACGGCTAAAGAAGCGCAAATTTCTTGACCGCTCTCGGGCCCTGAACAAGACAGACGCAAACGTTTACGTTTATAATGCGCGCAACTTTTTCAGGGGGATTGTTATGACTCGTTTAGGAACCGCGCTGCGACCTGCGGCGACGCGTGTGATGCTGTTAGGATCGGGTGAACTGGGTAAAGAGGTCGCCATTGAGTGCCAGCGTTTGGGCGTGGAAGTCATTGCAGTGGATCGTTACGCTGACGCACCTGCCATGCATGTCGCCCACCGTTCTTATGTGATCAATATGCTGGATGGCGATGCCCTGCGTACGCTCATTACGCAGGAGAAACCGGATTTCGTGGTACCCGAAATTGAAGCCATTGCTACCGATACGCTGATCGCCCTTGAGCAGGAAGACCAGCGCGTGGTGCCCTGCGCAAAAGCGGCCAAACTCACCATGAACCGCGAAGGCATTCGTCGTCTGGCGGCTGAAGAGCTGGCCTTACCTACCTCAGGCTACCGTTTTGCCGGCGATAAAGCCGCTTTCCTGCAGGCTGTCGACGAAATTGGCTACCCGTGCATCATTAAGCCCGTCATGAGTTCCTCCGGTAAAGGACAGAGCTTTATCCGCGACAGCAGCACTCTGGATAAGGCGTGGGAGTATGCCCAGCAGGGAGGACGTGCCGGTGCCGGTCGCGTGATTATCGAAGGCGTCGTAAAGTTTGATTTCGAAATCACGCTGCTGACGGTCAGCGCCGTTGATGGCGTCCATTTCTGCGATCCGATTGGCCACCGTCAGGAAGATGGCGACTATCGTGAGTCCTGGCAGCCGCAGCAGATGAGCGATCTGGCGCTGGCACGTGCGCAGGAAATTGCCCGTAAAGTAGTTCTGGCGCTGGGCGGTTACGGATTGTTTGGCGTGGAGCTGTTTGTCTGCGGCGATGAGGTAATTTTCAGTGAAGTCTCCCCTCGCCCGCACGATACCGGGATGGTCACGCTGATTTCGCAGGACCTTTCTGAATTCGCCCTGCATGTGCGTGCCTTCCTCGGCCTGCCCGTTGGCGGCATTCGTCAGTACGGCCCGGCGGCTTCGGCGGTGATCCTGCCGCTATTAACCAGCCAGAACGTCACCTTTGATAACGTCGAAGGGGCTATGGGTGCAGGCTTGCAGGTTCGTCTGTTCGGGAAACCGGAGATTGACGGCACGCGCCGCCTTGGCGTGGCGCTAGCGACCGGTGAAAACGTGGATGAGGCTGTGGCAAGAGCCAAAACAGCCGCCGCGAACGTGAAGGTTGCAGGATAAAAAAAACGGGCCAGCAAGCCCGTTTTTCATACTGTCTTCGATTACTGCTTCGCGCCTTCAACCGCTTCGCGAGCCAGTTTAGTGATGCGATCCCAGTCGCCTGCTTCCAGCGCATCCGCAGGAACCAGCCATGAACCACCGATGCACAGGACACTTTTCAGCGCCAGGTAGTCACGGTAGTTTGCCGGAGAGATACCACCCGTCGGGCAGAAGCGAACCTGAGAGAATGGACCCGCAATAGCCTGCAGCGCTTTGGTGCCGCCGTTAGCTTCAGCCGGGAAGAATTTGAACTCTTTCAGGCCGTAATCCATACCCATCATCAGTTCAGATACGGTGCTGATACCCGGGATCAGAGGGATCGTGCCTTCGGTTGCAGCTTTCAGCAGCGGCTCGGTCAGGCCAGGGCTGATAGCGAACTGCGCGCCCGCTTCGGTCACGTCAGCCAGCTGCTGTGCGTTCAGTACGGTACCCGCACCGATGATCGCGTCCGGCACTTCTTTGGCGATAGCGCGAATAGCGTCCATCGCGCAGGCGGTACGCAGGGTCACTTCCAGAACACGAACACCACCCGCGACCAGGGCTTTCGCCATCGGGACAGCATGTTCCAGCTTGTTCACCACGATTACCGGCACGACAGGGCCAGTGGTCAGGATTGCTTCTGCACTTGTTTTCCAGTTTTTCATCAGAGTTTTCTCTCGCCAGATCGATAAAATCAAGTCGTCTTAAAACGTAATACAGGTTGCGCCCTGCTCCGCACCGGAGAGTTTCTCACGCAGCGCGCCAAACATTTCGCGTCCGGTTCCCACGCGCGATGCGCTCAGGTCAGGAATATGTGGCTTACGTGCCGCCAGTTCAGCGTCATCCACCAGCAGGGTTAACTCACCTGTCTGACCGTTGACGCGGATCATGTCTCCATCACGAACTTTCGCCAGCAAACCGCCGTCGTAAGCTTCCGGGGTCACGTGGATGGCAGAAGGCACTTTACCTGATGCGCCAGAGAGGCGTCCATCGGTCACTAACGCAATTTTGAAACGGCGGTCCAATAATACACCAAGTGGCGGCATAAGTTTATGTAATTCTGGCATCCCGTTCGCTTTTGGCCCCTGATGGCGCACCACAACGACGCAATCTTTGTCGAGCAGACCGGCATCAAACGCAGGCAAAACGTCATGCTGGCTTTCAAACACCACGGCCGGCGCTTCGATAATCTGGTTCTCTTCCGGTACGGCGGAGGTTTTCATCACCGCACGCCCCAGGTTACCGCTGAGCACTTTGGTGCCGCCGTGACGAGAGAACGGTTGTTCAAAGGTGGCGATAACCTGTGCGTCAAGCGAGGCGGTGGCGCCTTCACGCCAGTCAAGCTCACCGTTATTGAGCCACGGCTCATGGGTATAACGCTGCAGACCAAAGCCCGCCACGGTGTTCACATCTTCATGCAGCAGACCGCCTTTCAGCAGCTCGCGCATCAGCACCGGCACGCCACCGGCAGCCTGGAAGTGGTTGATGTCAGCCGGGCCGTTCGGGTACAGGCGCGCCATCAGTGGCACCACAGACGAGATATCCGAGAAATCATCCCAGTTAATCAGGATGCCCGCCGCGCGCGCCATCGCCACCAGATGCATGGTGTGGTTGGTTGAACCGCCGGTTGCCAGCAGCGCAACGATACCGTTGACGATCACTTTCTCGTCGACCATTTTACCCAGCGGCATCCACGCGTTGCCGTTACCGGTCAGACGCGTTACCTGGCGGGCAGCTGCTTCAGTCAGGGCCTTACGCAGTGGCGCATCCGGCTGAATGAAAGAGGACCCAGGAAGCTGCATCCCCATAAATTCCACCACCATCTGGTTGGTGTTGGCCGTACCGTAGAAAGTACAGGTGCCCGGCGCATGGTAGGAGGCGGCTTCCGCTTCCAGCAGCGCCTGACGGTCTGCTTTACCTTCCGCATACAGCTGACGGATACGCACTTTTTCTTTGTTTGGCAGGCCGCTTGCCATCGGACCTGACGGCACGAAGATCGCAGGCAGATGACCAAACGACAGCGCTGCCATGGCCAGCCCCGGGACGATTTTATCGCACACGCCGAGGTACAGCGCGCCATCAAACATATTGTGAGACAGGCCCACTGCGGCCGACATCGCAATCACTTCGCGGCTCAGCAGAGAGAGCTCCATCCCATCCTGACCCTGCGTCACGCCGTCGCACATGGCCGGCACGCCGCCCGCGACCTGGCCTACCGCATTGACGCTGTGCAGCGCTTTACGGATGATCTCCGGATACACTTCGTACGGCTGATGCGCAGAAAGCATGTCGTTGTAGGAGGTAATGATGGCGATATTGTTACGCAGCATGCTTTTCAGCGAGGCTTTATCGTCGGGCTGGCAGGCGGCGAAACCGTGCGCCAGGTTACCGCAGGCGAGTTGTGAGCGATGAACGGTATTACTTTTGGCCTGTTCAATCCGGGCGAGGTAGGCAGAACGGGTCTCTTTCGAGCGCTCAATAATGCGTTGTGTTACGCGTAACAATGTCGGATTCATAAAAGCTCCTCTAATTTATCTGTCCGGGCTCGGGAGTTTACAAAGTCGCTGGCGATTATTAACAACGCTGAAACGCTTGCTGTCCGGAGCTCAGGGGCAAAATCACTTCCGGCAGTGTAATAAAAAAAGCTCCGCGGGTGAATCCACGCGGAGCTTAAAAGTTTATAAATTGTGCCACGAACTGTGTTAGATCATGTTACCGGTAAAATAACACCTAAGAGGCAGCTGATTATTTTACTCAAACTCATTCCAGGAGCGGCCATCACGGGTGATCATCGCGACGGACGCGACAGGCCCCCAGGTGCCCGCCTGATACGGTTTTGGCGCATCCTGATCCGCAGCCCAGGCTTCAGTGATGGAGTCGACCCATTTCCACGCTTCTTCCACTTCATCGCGACGCACGAACAGCGCCTGGATACCGCGCATGGTTTCCAGCAGCAGACGCTCGTAAGCATCGGCAAGGTGCGTCTGATTGAATGTTTCGGAGTAGCTCAGGTCCAGCTTGGTGGTCTGCAGGTTATGTTTGTGATCCAGGCCCGGCACTTTGTTCAGGATCTGGATGTCCACCCCTTCGTCTGGCTGCAGACGAATGGTCAGTTTGTTCTGCGGCAGCTCCTGCCAGGACTCTTTGAACAGGTTGAGTTCAGGGTTTTTGAAGTAAACGACTACTTCAGAGCATTTGGTCGGCAGACGTTTACCGGTACGCAGGTAGAACGGAACACCCGCCCAGCGCCAGTCATCGATATCCACGCGGATCGCCACAAACGTCTCGGTATTGCTCGCCTTGTTAGCACCCTCTTCTTCCAGGTAGCCCGGCACTTTTTTACCCTGAGCAAACCCTGCGGTGTACTGGCCGCGTACCGTTTTCTCACGCACGTTTGAGCGATCGATGCGACGCAGTGACTTCAGCACTTTCACTTTAGCGTCACGGATGCTGTCCGCCGTCAGGTCAGACGGTGGAGACATGGCAATCATGCAAAGGATTTGCAGCAGGTGGTTCTGGATCATGTCGCGCATCTGACCGGCCTGGTCGAAGTAACCCCAGCGGCCCTCGATACCTACCTCTTCGGCCACGGTGATTTCCACATGGTCGATGGTACGGTTGTCCCAGTTATTCACAAACAGGGAGTTGGCAAAACGCAGCGCCAGCAGGTTCAGTACCGTCTCTTTACCGAGATAGTGGTCGATACGGTAGACCTGGCACTCTTCGAAGTACTCGCCGACCTGGTCGTTAATTTCGCGGGAGGTTGAAAGAGAGGTCCCCAGCGGTTTCTCCATCACCACGCGTGCCGGTTTAGCGTTCAGCTTCGCTTCGCCCAGGCCTTTGCAGATTGCACCGAAAGTGCTTGGCGGCATGGCGAAGTAGTTAATGGTGACACGGTTTTTCTGATCCAGCATCGCGCCTAAACGGTTAAACGCGCTGACGTCGTTCACGTCCAGGTTACAGAAATCAAGACGTCCGCTCAGGGTATCCCACAAACTTTCATCAATCTTTTCCTTCATGAACGTTTCGAGCGCCTCGCGTACGACCTTGGTATAAGCTTCCTTGTCCCAGTCGGCGCGCCCAACGCCCAGGATACGCGTATCCGGATGAATTTGGCCCGCTTTCTCCAGTTGATACAGGGAAGGCAGCAATTTCCGGCGTGCAAGATCGCCTTTCGCGCCGAAAATGACCAGGTCACATGCCTGGGCTGTTTGCGTTACCGCCATGTCATTCTCCTCAGTTGGATCACCTGGTACTTCTGCCAGGTATCGTTGTAATTTTATTACGTTGCACTGTACTGCTTTTACGTCATTCCCGAAACCATTAGCGCTTAACCTCGCGTGCGATACCGCGATTTTTTCGCCGTCAGACGCGTGTGGTGGCGGAATCACGCAAAAAGCGTTGATTCTTTGAACTACAGGGTCATAACAAAACCCGACACCGATCAAGTAATGAAAAAAAACAACAACATTATCTTGTCGACTGTTACCCTTTATGGAAGCCACAGGGGTAATATCGGCTAAATCGAATCATGATTTCATGAATTAATGAAATCGTTTCCACCCATGAGCGCCCTGTTAACAATGAACATGCTGGAAAAAATCCAGTTCCAACTGGAACACCTTAGCAAATCCGAGCGAAAAGTGGCCGAAGTCATTCTTGCCGCTCCTGCTCAGGCGATTCATTCAAGCATCGCCGCTCTGGCGCAGGAGGCAGGCGTCAGCGAACCGACGGTTAACCGCTTCTGCCGTAGCCTTGAAACGCGCGGCTTTCCTGATTTTAAACTGCATCTTGCACAAAGTCTGGCAAACGGCACGCCTTATGTTAATCGCAATGTGGATGAAGACGACAGTGTTGATGCCTATACGGCGAAAATATTTGAGTCGGCCATGGCTACGCTGGACCACGTTCGCCAGTCCCTGGATATGAATTCCGTGAACCGCGCGGTAGATTTACTGACCCAGGCCAAGCGCATTGCGTTCTTTGGCCTCGGCTCGTCGGCGGCCGTGGCGCATGACGCCATGAATAAATTCTTCCGCTTTAACGTCCCGGTCATTTATTCCGATGACATTGTCCTGCAACGCATGAGCTGTATGAATTGCAGTGAAGATGATGTCGTGGTACTCATTTCGCACACCGGGCGCACCAAAAGCCAGGTGGAGCTGGCGCAACTGGCGCGTGAAAACGATGCCATGGTTATTGCCCTCACGACGGCGGGCACGCCGCTGGCAAGAGAAGCAACGCTCGCCATCACCCTTGACGTCCCGGAAGACACCGACATGTATATGCCGATGGTCTCCCGTCTGGCGCAGCTCACGGTGATTGACGTGCTGGCAACCGGTTTCACCCTGCGCCGTGGTGCAAAATTCAGAGATAACTTGAAGCGTGTCAAGGAAGCGCTTAAGGAATCGCGTTTTGATAAAGAATTGCTTATGAAAAGCGATGTTCCCTAAATAGTTTAATAACTACGATGTAACGATTTACGGCATTCGGTCCTCTCTCTGTTGCCTTGCAGCAGATGAAGGCCGATTTAATGTTCACGCAACACCAAAGTTGTTTCAGTCAACGGAGTATTACATGTCCAGAAGGCTTCGCAGAACCAAGATCGTAACCACCTTAGGCCCGGCCACTGACCGCGATAACAATCTCGAGAAAATTATCGCCGCGGGTGCCAACGTGGTGCGTATGAACTTCTCTCACGGTACGCCAGAAGACCATAAATTACGTGCCGACAAAGTGCGTGAAATTGCGGCCAAACTTGGTCGTCATGTTGCTATCCTCGGGGACCTGCAGGGTCCAAAAATTCGTGTTTCAACCTTCAAAGAAGGTAAAGTCTTCCTCAATATCGGCGACAAATTCCTGCTCGATGCCAACCTGGGTAAAGGCGAAGGCGATAAAGAAAAAGTTGGGATCGACTATAAAGGTCTGCCAGCTGACGTTGTGCCTGGCGATATCCTGCTGCTCGACGACGGTCGCGTTCAGCTGAAAGTGCTGGAAGTTCAGGGGATGAAGGTTTTCACCGAAGTCACCGTCGGCGGCCCGCTCTCAAACAACAAAGGCATTAACAAACTTGGCGGTGGCCTCTCAGCCGAAGCGCTGACCGATAAAGACAAAGCGGATATCGTGACCGCTGCGCTGATTGGCGTTGACTATCTGGCCGTCTCCTTCCCACGCTGTGGCGAAGACCTGAACTACGCGCGCCGTCTGGCACGTGATGCGGGCTGTGATGCCAAAATCGTTGCTAAAGTGGAACGTGCGGAAGCCGTTTGCGATCAGGACGCGATGGATGACGTGATTCTGGCGTCTGACGTGGTGATGGTTGCCCGTGGCGATCTGGGCGTGGAAATTGGCGACCCTGAACTGGTGGGGATCCAGAAAGCCCTGATCCGCCGTGCACGTCAGCTTAACCGCGCCGTGATCACCGCAACCCAGATGATGGAATCCATGATCACCAACCCAATGCCGACCCGTGCAGAGGTGATGGACGTGGCTAACGCCGTGCTGGACGGTACCGATGCCGTAATGCTTTCTGCAGAAACCGCTGCCGGCCAGTACCCTGCTGAAACCGTAGCCGCGATGGCACGCGTTTGCCTGGGTGCTGAAAAGATCCCAAGCATCAACGTCTCTAAACACCGTCTGGATGTGCAGTTCGACAATGTGGAAGAAGCAATTGCGATGTCTGCCATGTACGCCGCTAACCACCTGAAAGGCGTAACGGCGATTATCACCATGACCGAATCTGGCCGTACCGCGCTGATGACCTCTCGTATCAGCTCCGGTCTGCCCATCTTCGCCATGTCCCGTCACGAGCGTACGCTGAACCTGACGGCGCTGTATCGCGGTGTCACGCCGGTTCACTTCGACAGCACCAACGACGGTGTCGCGGCTGCCCACGACGCCGTGAACCTGCTGCGTGACAAAGGCTATCTGGTCTCCGGTGATATCGTGATTGTGACTCAGGGTGACGTGATGAGCACCATCGGCTCGACCAATACCACTCGCGTATTGACCGTCGAGTAAGTACGCCCCTGTTAAAAAGCCCGCTCTTTTCGAAGCGGGCTTTTTTTTATTTCTGCTTATTTCTTCGGGTAAAGCTCTTTGCGTTTGTACGGCTCTGTTTCACCGGGCTTACGCGTTTTGAGCAACTTCAGTATCCACGTGTATTGCTCAGCATGCGGTCCCACCAGAATCTCGACCTCTTCGTTCATTCGGCGCGCAATGGTGTGATCGTCCGCCGTCAGTAAATCATCCATCGGTGGACGCACTTCAATGCTCAGGCGATGGGTTTTCCCGTCGTATACCGGAAACAGCGGAATAACGCGCGCACGGCAGACTTTCATCAGGCGGCCAATCGCCGGCAACGTGGCTTTATACGTCGCGAAGAAATCTACAAACTCACTGTGCTCGGGGCCGTGGTCCTGATCCGGCAGATAGTAACCCCAGTAGCCCTGACGCACGGACTGTATAAACGGTTTGATGCCATCATTACGCGCATGCAGACGGCCACCAAAACGGCGCCGCACGGTGTTCCAGACGTAATCAAAGATCTTATTGCCCTGGTTATGGAACATTGCCGCCATTTTCTGCCCCTGTGACGCCATCAGCATCGCAGGAATATCCACGCCCCAGCCGTGAGGAACGAGGAAGATCACCTTCTCGTTGTTGCGGCGCATCTCTTCGATGATTTCCAGCCCTTTCCAGTCAACACGCGTCTGAACTTTCTCCGGCCCTTTGAGCGCCAGTTCGGCCATCATCGCCATGGCCTGCGGCGCGGTCGTGTACATGTCGTCAATCAGCGCTTCACGCTCGGCGTCACTCTTCTCCGGGAAACAGTACAGGAGGTTAATCTGCGCACGGCGACGGGCACTTTTACCAAACCGACCCGCCAGGCGGCCTATTTTTCCCAGTACCGGATCGCGAACCGAGGCAGGTAACATCGCAATCCCCGCAAATGCGTAAACGCCAAGCCAGGCACTCCAGTTGCGCGGGTGGCGAAAAGATTTTTCAAACTCAGGAATGTACTCAATATTGTTTTTTTGGGTTTCCATGCTGGTTCCAGGGTCTGGTGACGCAAAATTTCATTCAGATAGTGTAGCGAGGCAGCCGCTCGCGCACAAAACAAAAAGCCGGCACATACTGAGGCCGGCTTTTTCACAAAACAGAGGGCTTAATCAAAGCGCAGCTGCGGAATCACCTCTTTCACCTGCGCCAGGTAATCGGAACGATCTTTACCTGTCAGGCCTTCGGTACGCGGCAGTTTCGCCGTAAGCGGGTTCACTGCCTGTTGGTTAATCCATACCTCATAGTGCAAATGCGGCCCGGTAGAGCGCCCGGTATTCCCGGAGAGCGCGATACGGTCGCCACGTTTCACTTTCTGTCCCGGCTTAACCAGTAGCTTACGCAGGTGCATATAGCGGGTGGTGTAGGTACGACCATGACGCACCGCGACATAATACCCGGCTGCACCGCTACGTTTTGCAATCACCACTTCGCCATCACCCACAGCCAGCACAGGGGTCCCCTGCGGCATGGCAAAGTCAACGCCACGGTGCGGCGCAACACGCCCGGTGACCGGGTTCAGACGGCGCGGGTTAAAGTTGGATGAAACACGGAATTGTTTAGCCGTCGGGAAGCGCAGGAAGCCCTTCGCAAGCCCGGTACCGCTGCGGTCGTAGAACTTACCGTCTTCGGCACGAATGGCGTAGTAATCTTTGCCATCAGAGCGCAGACGCACACCCACCAGCTGGCTCTGCTCACGCTTGCCGTCAAGCATTTCACGGGACATGAGAACGGAGAATTCATCGCCTTTCTTCAGTTTGCGGAAGTCCATTTGCCACTGCATGGCTTTGATTACCGAGCTGATCTCGGCGCTGGTCAGCCCCGCATCGCGCGCGCTGGAGACAAAGCTTGCGCCTACGGTCCCTTTCATCACGCTGTTCACCCAGTCGCCTTTCTGCATTTCACTGGTCATTTTGAAACCGTTTGCAGTGCGATCGTAGGTGCGGGTTTCGCGACGGGACATCTCCCAGGTCAGGCGTTGCAGATCGCCATCAGCGGTTAACGTCCAGGAGAGCTGTTGACCAATTTTCAGGTTACGAAGATCTTTATCAGCCGCCGCCAGCTGGCTGATGTTTCCCATGTCGATACCGTACTGGTTCAGAACGCTGCTTAACGTATCACCCGTCGAAACGACATATTCGTGGATCCCCGCTTCATTCTCGGTTTTATCGTCCAGCTCATCCTGCGGGATGGCTTCATCTTCCTGAGCCGCCTGGTCGATAGGTTCACTGGCCTCAGGGAGGAGAGAGCGAATCTCGCTCTTCTCAAGCTCGATGGTTTTGATGATTGGGGCAGAACTCGGATGGTAAACATAGGGCCGCCAGACGGCGACCGCTAACGTGAGAACTGTAAGAGACCCCAGCATAACGCGATGGGGTCGAGGCAGATTGTTAAATGCCAGGGCGACAGAGCGGGCTATCTGTTGCACGTATTCACTTCCTCGTTAATCTCCTTTCAGGCAGCTCGCATACTGGTTCGCCAGTTGGCTGAGAAACTGCGAATAGCTCGCTTTGCTCAACTGGATATTCGTTCCTAGCGGGTCAAGGGTTCCCATGCGCACGGATGTTCCCCTGGCCACGGCTTCTACGACCGCTGGCCTGAACTGTGGCTCAGCAAAAACGCATGTCGCTTTCTGCTCAACCAACTGTGTTCTGATTTCATGTAAACGCTGCGCACCAGGTTGAATTTCAGGGTTGACGGTAAAGTGCCCCAGCGGGGTCAGGCCGTAGTGTTTCTCGTAATAGCCATAGGCGTCATGAAAAACGAAATACCCTTTTCCTTTCAACGGTGCGAGCTCATTACCCACCTGCTTATCGGTTGCGGCTAATTGTGCCTCAAAATCCTTCAGGTTGGCGTCTAGTTTGGCTCGACTTTGCGGCATAAGTTCCACTAATTTGTCATGGATTGCAACCGCCGAAAGCCGCGCTATCTCTGGGGATAGCCAAAGGTGCATGTTGTACTCGCCGTGATGGTGATCCCCATCACCTTTTTCGCCGTCGGCGTGTCCGGCATCATGTTCATCACCGTCGTCGTCAGCCCCTTTCATGAGCAACGGTTTCACGCCCGGGAGTTCGGCAATGGCGACCTGTTTTTCGCCCGGCACCTGTTTTGCCGACTTCTGCATAAACGCTTCCATCTCTGGACCAATCCAGACAACTAAGTCCGCGTTTTGTAAGCGTTTTACATCAGATGGACGCAGGGAATAATCATGCTCGGAAGCCCCATCAGGGAGCAGAACCTGGGTGTCAGTGACCCCATCTGCAATCGCGGAAGCAATGAAACCGAGCGGTTTAAGCGAAGCGACAACAGCAGCGTTAACATCTTGTGCTGTTGAACCCCAAAGGGCAGCGGATAATGCTGCGAAAAGAAGCGTATTTTTATGTAACATAATGCGACTAATCATCGTAATGAATGCGTGGGGTGTGATATTATAACATTCGTTGACTTCTGCAAGCTTAAATTGACATGACGACTTTGGTTTCTCTCGACAATATTTCGGTCTCATTTGGCCAACGCCGCGTCCTCTCTGACGTGTCGCTGGATCTGAAACCCGGCAAAATTCTGACGCTGCTCGGCCCCAATGGCGCAGGGAAATCCACCCTGGTGCGCGTGGTGCTGGGTCTGGTAACACCTGACGAAGGGGTTATCCGCCGTGAGGAAAAATTACGCATCGGCTATGTGCCGCAAAAACTCCACCTCGACGCCACACTGCCGCTGACGGTTAGCCGCTTCCTGCGTCTGCGCCCCGGGACACATAAAGCCGATATTCTTCCGGCGCTGAAACGCGTGCAGGCAGGCCATCTGATTGATGCCCCACTGCAGAAACTGTCCGGCGGTGAAACCCAGCGCGTATTGCTTGCCCGCGCCCTGTTGAGCAGCCCACAGCTTCTGGTGCTGGATGAGCCGACGCAGGGTGTGGACGTCAATGGTCAGGTCGCACTTTATGATTTAATCGACCAGCTACGCCGCGAACTCAACTGTGCGGTGCTGATGGTTTCCCACGATCTCCATCTGGTGATGGCCAAGACCGACGAAGTGCTGTGCCTTAACCATCACATCTGCTGTTCCGGCACGCCGGAAGTGGTGTCAATGCACCCTGAATTCATCTCCATGTTCGGCCCTCGCGGCGCTGAGCAGCTGGGAATTTATCGCCATCATCACAATCACCGCCATGATTTACAGGGACGAATTGTCCTGCGCCGGGGAAATGGACACTCATGATTGAACTGTTACTGCCCGGCTGGCTGGCCGGGATTATGCTTGCCTGCGCCGCGGGCCCGCTGGGCTCGTTTGTGGTGTGGCGCAGAATGTCCTATTTTGGCGATACGCTGGCACACGCATCTCTGCTGGGCGTTGCCTTTGGCCTGTTACTGGACGTGAATCCCTTCTACGCGGTGATTGTGGTCACGCTGCTGCTGGCCGCAGGGCTGGTATGGCTGGAAAAGCGCCCTCACCTCGCCATCGATACGCTGCTTGGTATTATGGCCCACAGCGCCCTGTCGCTGGGTCTGGTGGTCGTGAGCCTGATGTCGAACATTCGTGTTGATCTGATGGCCTACCTGTTCGGTGACCTGCTGGCCGTGACGCCTGAAGATCTGATCTCCATCGCCGCTGGTGTGGTGGTCGTGCTGGGTATTCTGCTCTGGCAGTGGCGTAATTTGCTGGCGATGACCGTCAGCCCGGATCTGGCGTTTGTCGACGGCGTGAAGCTGCAGCGCGTGAAGCTATTGCTGATGCTGGTGACGGCGTTAACGATTGGTGTGGCGATGAAATTCGTCGGCGCGCTGATCATCACTTCCCTGCTGATTATCCCCGCGGCCACTGCGCGTCGTTTTGCCCGTACGCCGGAGCAAATGGCCGGTGTCGCGGTTATCATCGGGATGATTGCGGTAACGGGAGGGTTAACCTTCTCGGCGTTCTACGATACCCCTGCAGGCCCTTCTGTGGTGCTGTGTGCGGCGCTGCTGTTTATCTTCAGTATGATGAAGAAGCCTGCAAGCTGATCGCCTCTCCCCTCTCCCACCCTAGAGAGGGGACCTCTGCTACGGCATCGCTGGCGGGGTAATACCAAAATGGTTCCACGCCCGCACCGTTGCCATACGACCGCGCGGGGTACGTTGCAAGAAACCCTGCTGGATCAGATACGGCTCAAGCACATCTTCAATTGTCTCGCGCTCTTCACCAATCGCTGCCGCCAGGTTATCCAGTCCGACCGGACCGCCAAAGAACTTATCCAGTACCGCCAGCAACAGCTTACGGTCCATGTAGTCAAAGCCTTCAGCATCCACATTCAGCATATCCAGCGCCTGCGCTGCAATCTCAGCCGAGATCGTGCCATCGTGCTTTACTTCGGAAAAGTCACGTACGCGACGCAACAGGCGGTTCGCAATACGCGGCGTCCCCCGTGAGCGCTTCGCTACCTCAAACGCCCCTTCCTCGCTCATCTCCAGCCCCATATAGCGGGCACTGCGGCCAACGATATGCTGAAGATCCGCAACCTGATAGAACTCCAGACGCTGAACGATACCAAAACGATCGCGAAGCGGAGAGGTCAATGACCCGGCGCGCGTCGTCGCGCCAATCAGGGTAAACGGAGGCAGATCGATTTTGATGGAACGTGCTGCCGGACCTTCACCGATCATGATGTCCAGCTGGTAATCTTCCATTGCCGGATAGAGCACCTCTTCCACGACCGGCGACAGACGGTGGATCTCATCGATAAACAGCACGTCATGCGGTTCAAGGTTGGTCAACATTGCCGCCAGATCGCCCGCTTTTTCCAGCACCGGGCCAGAGGTTGTGCGCAGGTTAACGCCCATTTCATTGGCGACAATGTTCGCCAGCGTGGTTTTCCCCAGACCGGGAGGGCCAAAAATCAGCAGGTGATCGAGTGCATCGCCGCGCAGTTTTGCCGCCTGGATGAAGATCTCCATCTGAGAACGAACCTGCGGCTGGCCAATATACTCATCAAGCAGTTTCGGGCGGATGGCGCGATCCACCACGTCTTCTGCCTGAAGGGTGCCTGCCGATACCAGGCGATCTGCTTCAATCATCCTTTACCTCACAATGCCGCGCGTAGCGCTTCACGAATCAGGGTTTCACTGCTGGCATCCGGTTTGGCAATTTTGCTCACCATCCGGCTGGCCTCCTGAGGTTTATATCCCAGCGCCACCAGCGCAGCAACCGCTTCCTGTTCAGCATCGTCAGAGGCTTGTGCGCCCGGCGAGGTAAGCACCAGATCAGCGGCAGGCGTAAACAGATCGCCATGCAGACCTTTAAAGCGGTCTTTCATCTCGACAATCAGACGCTCCGCGGTTTTCTTGCCGATACCCGGGAGTTTAATCAGCGCAGCAGGATCTTCGCGCTCAACGGCATTGACGAACTGCGGAGCGGACATGCCGGACAAAATTGCCAGCGCCAGCTTCGGCCCGACGCCGTTGGTTTTGATCAGCTCGCGAAACAGCATCCGTTCCTGTTTGTTATTGAAGCCATACAGCAACTGGGCATCTTCACGCACCACAAACTGGGTAAAGACAATCGCCTCTTTGCCCGCGTCCGGCAACTCATAGAAGCAGGTCATCGGCATATGGACTTCATAGCCCACGCCACCGACTTCCAGCAGCACTAACGGGGGTTGTTTTTCAATGATGATGCCTCTGAGTCTGCCTATCACGTGACGCTCCTGCGTTCTGGAAGAAATTAACTGCCGACATAATAAAAAAAGGCTGGATAAACATCCAGCCTGATTTGTCATTATCGTAACCTGCCTCGCGCCAGATTAAGCCGCGATTCGCTCATCTGAACCGCGTTCTGGCTTATATGACAGTGGGTAATGGCTATCGCCAGCGCATCGGCGGCGTCTGCCTGCGGGTTCGCGGGAAGCTTCAGGAGCGTGCGCACCATATGCTGCACCTGACTTTTCTCCGCGCTACCAATCCCCACGACGGTCTGTTTGACCTGTCTGGCTGCGTATTCGAACACCGGAAGATCCTGATTCACCGCCGCAACGATGGCGACGCCCCGTGCCTGACCCAGTTTTAACGCTGAATCGGCGTTTTTCGCCATAAAGACCTGCTCGATGGCAAAAAAGTCGGGTTGAAACTGGGTGATGATCTCCGACACGCCAGCATAGATTAGCTTCAGGCGCGACGGCAGATCGTCCACTTTGGTCCGAATACAGCCGCTGCCAAGGTAGGTTAACTGGCGCCCTACCTGCCGGATGACGCCATAACCGGTGACGCGCGAGCCGGGGTCAATCCCGAGGATAATCGACATCACGCGTCTCCCGTAAACGGTTTATACGCTCTCATCAGAGAGTCGCTGCAACCTCATCAGAGATTTCACCGTTATGATACACTTCCTGCACGTCGTCGCAGTCTTCGAGCATGTCGATCAGACGCAGCAGTTTAGGTGCCGTTTCCGCATCCATGTCCGCTTTGGTTGACGGGATCATGGAGACTTCAGCGTTGTCGGCTTTCAGACCCGCCGCTTCCAGCGCGTCACGTACTGCGCCCATCTCTTCCCACGCGGTGTAGACGTCGATTGCGCCATCATCATAGGTCACAACGTCTTCTGCACCGGCTTCCAGCGCCGCTTCCATGATTACGTCTTCGTCGCCTTTCTCGAAGGAGATGACGCCTTTTTTGCTGAACAGATAGGCCACGGAGCCGTCAGTGCCCAGGTTACCACCGCATTTGCTGAAGGCATGACGCACTTCCGCTACGGTACGGTTACGGTTGTCGGACAGACATTCAACCATCACCGCCGTACCGCCAGGACCGTAACCTTCATAAATGATGGTTTCCATGTTCGCGTCTTCATCACCGCCTACGCCACGAGCGATAGCACGGTTCAGGGTGTCACGCGTCATGTTGTTGGACAGGGCTTTATCCACTGCCGCGCGCAGACGCGGGTTAGACGCCGCATCGCCGCCGCCCAGACGTGCCGCTGTAACCAGCTCACGAATAATTTTGGTGAAGATTTTACCGCGCTTGGCATCCTGTGCCGCTTTGCGGTGTTTGGTGTTGGCCCACTTACTATGACCTGCCATAAAAATTTCCTCAAAGAGCGCGCCTTTTCAGGCTACGTTAATTACAAATTCTTCAATCGCCTGCCGGTTGCTCCACGATTTGGTCAGTGCAGCGGCATCCGCCGCATCCACCCAGCGGTAGGTCAGGTGTTCGGTAAACACGATCTCCCGTTCATGGGGGAGCGCGAGACAGAACCACGATTCCGTATTGCGCTCAATACCCGGCGCATAGCGATGACGTAAATGGCTAAAAATTTCAAACTCCACCGTGCGCTGACAGTCCTTCAGGGTCAGTTGCTCGCAAGCAACGTCAATGGTGACCTCTTCCTTTACTTCGCGCGCGGCGGCCTGCGACGCGGTCTCCCCCTCTTCCAGGCTGCCGGTAACCGACTGCCAGAAATCAGGGTCATCACGCCGCTGCAACATCAGCACCCGTTTCGTATCTTCTGCATAAATGACAACCAGAACCGAAACGGGACGCTTATACTGCATATTATTCGTTCTCCGAAATCTCTTTTGAAGCTTTCGGAAGCACCTGAATGCCCAGCTCAGCCAGCGCGGCCGGGTTGGCAAAGCTTGGGGCTTCCGTCATCAGACAGGCCGCAGCCGTGGTTTTCGGGAAGGCGATAACATCACGAATGTTGTCGGTGCCGGTCAGCAGCATGGTCAAACGGTCAAGACCGAATGCCAGACCCGCGTGTGGCGGCGTACCGTATTTCAGGGCGTCCAGCAGGAAGCCGAATTTCTCGCGCTGTTCGTGCTCGTTGATTCCCAGAATACCAAACACTGTTTGCTGCATTTCGCCGCTGTGAATACGCACGGAACCGCCACCCACTTCGTAGCCGTTGATAACCATGTCATACGCGTTTGCTACCGCATCTTCCGGTGCCGCTTTCAGCTCTGCCGCCGTCATGTCTTTTGGCGAGGTGAACGGGTGGTGCATTGCGGTCAGGCCGCCTTCACCGTCGTCTTCGAACATTGGGAAGTCGATTACCCACAGCGGAGCCCATTTGCTCTCGTCCGTCAGGCTCAGGTCTTTACCCAGCTTCAGGCGCAGCGCGCCCATTGCGTCAGCAACGATTTTCTTATTGTCTGCGCCAAAGAAGATCATGTCGCCATCCTGTGCGCCCGTGCGCTCGAGGATCGCTTCCACGATTTCCGCGTTCAGGAATTTCGCCACCGGGCTGGTAATGCCTTCCAGACCTTTCGCACGTTCGGTCACTTTAATATAGGCCAGACCTTTCGCGCCGTAGATCTTGATGAAGTTGCCGTAATCGTCAATCTGCTTACGGCTCAGCGCCGCACCGCCCGGTACACGCAGGGCAGCCACGCGACCTTTTGGGTCGTTAGCCGGGCCGGCAAATACCGCGAACTCAACGGATTTCACCAGGTCTGCAACGTCCACCAGCTCCATCGGGTTACGCAGGTCTGGTTTGTCAGAGCCGTAGCGACGTTCAGCTTCAGCGAAGGTCATGATGGGGAAATCACCCAGTTCCACGCCTTTCACGTCATTCCACAAACTGCGCACCAGGGCTTCCATCACTTCACGCACCTGCTCGGCCGTCATGAAGGAGGTTTCCACATCGATCTGGGTAAATTCTGGCTGACGGTCAGCACGCAGGTCTTCGTCGCGGAAGCATTTTACAATCTGATAGTAGCGATCGAAGCCGGACATCATCAGCAGCTGTTTGAACAGCTGAGGAGACTGTGGCAGCGCGTAGAATTTGCCTTTGTGTACACGGGAAGGAACCAGGTAGTCGCGCGCGCCTTCCGGCGTGGCTTTGGTCAGCATTGGGGTTTCGATGTCGAGGAAACCGTGGTCATCCATAAAGCGACGCACCAGGCTGGTGATTTTCGCACGGGTTTTCAGGCGCTGAGCCATTTCCGGACGACGCAGGTCCAGATAGCGGTATTTCAGACGCGCTTCTTCAGTGTTGACGTGGTTGGAGTCCAGCGGCAGCGCTTCAGCACGGTTGATGATAACCAGATCCGACGCCAGCACTTCAATTGCGCCGGTCGCCATGTCTGCGTTAACGTTTTTCTCGTCACGCGCACGTACGGTGCCGGTGACCTGAATGCAGAACTCATTACGCAGCTCAGAAGCCAGCTTCAACGCATCTGCGCGATCTGGGTCGAAGAACACCTGAACGATACCTTCGCGGTCGCGCATATCGATGAAGATAAGGCTCCCAAGATCACGACGACGATTGACCCAAC
Source organism: Enterobacter sp. R-25 (assembly GCF_049913205.1). Taxonomy (NCBI): domain Bacteria; kingdom Pseudomonadati; phylum Pseudomonadota; class Gammaproteobacteria; order Enterobacterales; family Enterobacteriaceae; genus Enterobacter; species Enterobacter sp. R-25. The sequence continues at coordinate 2,857,001 of NZ_CP183982.1, forward strand.
CACACAGGGTTACCTGCTGTCCAACGTGGGACTGACGCAGCTGCCCGCAATATTCTGTACGCATGAGATATCCCTTAATTAGCCGCAGGCTAAATGTCGCCTGGAATGCAGGCTACTATGTCGCAGCTTTCTGTATGTCACAACTGGATGAAAAAAGGCGGCTATTATACTGGAAATTCCGCCAGACGATAAGAGCGAACCACGGCCAGACGGTCGTTTGCTGCGCGCTTATTGCGTATTCTCACAAAAATTAACAAAATTATCCGACCGATAACAGGTCATTACGTCGTAAGGTGTAGCGGAAGCGACTCATTTCACTGGAGTTACCATGTTAACACTTAATGCCCGCAAAACCGCGCTTGTGGTGATTGATTTACAGGAAGGGATCCTGCCGTTTGCCGGAGGCCCGCACAGCGCCGAAGATGTTGTCAGCCGCGCCGCGCGTCTGGCAGAAAAATGCCGTGCCAGCGGGGCCCCTGTGATCATGGTGCGCGTTGGCTGGTCAGCGGATTTCGCTGAGGCCTTAAAACAGCCTGTCGATGCTCAGGTTGCAGCACATTCACTACCTGAAAACTGGTGGACCTATCCGGTTTCGCTCGGCAAACGGGACAGCGATATCGAAGTGACCAAACGCCAGTGGGGCGCATTCTACGGCACCGATCTTGAGCTGCAGCTGCGTCGGCGCGGTATCGACACCCTGATTCTCTGTGGGATCTCCACCAACATTGGCGTGGAATCCACCGCCCGAAACGCCTGGGAACTGGGCTTTAACCTGGTGATTGCTGAAGATGCATGCAGCGCAGCGTCTGCGGAGCAGCACCAGGGCAGTATGACCCACATCTTCCCGCGCATTGGCCGCGTGCGAAGCACGGACGACATTATAAGCGCCCTATGATCTACCTTGGCCTGCCCCAGTGGTCGCACCCGAAATGGGTGCGCCTGGGTATTACCAGCCTTGAAGAATATGCCCGTCATTTCAACTGCGTCGAGGGCAATACCACCCTCTACGCGCTACCCAGAGCAGAGATTGTTGAGCGCTGGCGCGACCAGACGACCGATGATTTCCGCTTCTGCTTCAAGTTTCCGGCGACGATCTCCCACACCGCTGCGCTGCGAAACTGCGGTGATTTGACCCACGAGTTCTTTGGCCGGATGTCACCGCTGGCGAACCGCATCGGTCAGTACTGGTTGCAGCTTCCGGCCACCTTTAGCCCACGTGACCTGCCTGCGCTATGGCAGTTCCTTGATACCCTGCCCAAGGACTTTACCTATGGCGTTGAGGTGAGACATGCGGCGTTTTTTGCCAAGGGAGAGGCTGAAACGGCGCTTAACCGTGGCTTACATGCGCGCGGGGTGAACCGGGTGATTCTCGACAGCCGTCCCGTGCACAGCGCCATCCCGCATAACGAGGCCATCATTGATGCCCAGCGTAAAAAGCCCAGAGTGCCTGTTCACGCCGTGGTCACCGCGCAAAACCCGATGGTCAGGTTTATCGGCAGCGATAATATGCAGCAAAACCAGGAGATGTTCGCCGTCTGGCTGCAAAAATTAGCAAAATGGGAGCAAACCACCACGCCGTATCTCTTTCTCCATACGCCGGATATCGCTCACGCCCCCGAACTGGTCGATGTTCTCTGGCAGGCCTTGCAGGCTGCGGTTCCGTCTGTAGGCAGCGCCCCTTCTATCCCACAACAATCTTCTCTTTTCTGATATCAGCCCCTATCATAGGAAGGTGCCATCTGCCAAAAACAGGGAGTTAGTATGGTCAGCGCGCTGTATGCGGTGTTAGGTGCATTACTGCTGATTAAGTTTTCATTTGATGTTGTGCGCCTGCGAATGCAGTACCGTGTTTCTTACGGTGACGGCGGTTTTTCGGAGTTACAGAGCGCTATCCGCATTCACGGTAACGCGGTTGAGTACATCCCCGTTGCGTTAATTTTGCTGCTGTTTATGGAAATGAACGGCGCGGAAACCTGGATGGTGCACGTCTGCGGCCTGCTTCTGATTGCCGGCCGGTTAATGCATTATTACGGCTTTCACCACCGCTTATTCCGCTGGCGTCGTTCCGGCATGAGCGCGACCTGGTGTTCGCTTTTGCTGATGGTGCTGGCTAACCTTTGGTATATGCCGTGGGAGTTGGTTTTCTCCTTCCATTAGCGCACAATACGCCACTTTATTTTTCCCGGATTTTTACGTTATGTCAGATCGCGACACGCTTTTTTCCGCGCCTATCGCCAGCCTGGGCGACTGGACCTTTGATGAACGGGTAGCCGAAGTCTTCCCGGATATGATCCAGCGCTCTGTTCCCGGTTATTCCAATATCATCTCTATGATCGGCATGCTGGCTGAGCGTTTCGTTCAACCCGGCACGCAGGTATATGATCTGGGCTGCTCGCTCGGCGCGGCAACGCTGTCTGTTCGTCGTAACGTTCACCATGAAGGCTGCAAAATCATTGCCGTTGATAACTCCCCGGCCATGGTGGAACGCTGCCGTCGCCACATCGACGCGTATAAAGCCCCGACGCCAGTCGAGGTTGTGGAAGGTGATATCCGTGATATCGACATCAATAACGCGTCGCTGGTGGTTCTGAATTTTACTCTGCAGTTCCTGGTGCCTGAAGACCGTCAGCTGTTGCTGGACAAAATTTATAAAGGCCTGAAACCCGGTGGCGCGCTGGTGCTGTCCGAGAAATTCAGCTTTGAAGATGCCGAAGTGGGTGAGCTGCTGTTCAATATGCATCACGACTTCAAACGGGCCAACGGCTATAGCGAACTGGAAATTAGCCAGAAACGTAGCATGCTCGAAAACGTGATGCTGACGGACTCCGTCGAAACCCATAAAGCACGCCTGCGTCAGGCAGGCTTCGAGCACAGCGAACTGTGGTTCCAGTGCTTCAACTTCGGCTCGCTGGTGGCGCTGAAAGGTGGGGACATCGCATGATCGAGTTCAGTAATTTCTATCAGTTGATTGCCAAAAACCACCTCTCCCACTGGCTGGAGACGCTGCCGGCACAAATTGCTGCCTGGCAGCGGGATCAGCAGCATGGTCTGTTAAAGCAGTGGTCCAACGCGGTGGAGTTTCTGCCGGAACTGACCCCGCACCGTCTGGATCTGCTCCACAGCGTTACCGCGCAAAGCGAAACGCCGCTTCCGCCCGGGCAGATAAACCGCATTGAAACGCTGATGCGTAACCTGATGCCGTGGCGCAAAGGTCCGTTCTCACTCTACGGCGTTAACATTAATACTGAATGGCGTTCTGACTGGAAATGGGATCGCGTGCTGCCTCACCTTTCCGACCTCACCGGGCGAACCATTCTGGATGTTGGCTGCGGCAGCGGTTACCACATGTGGCGCATGATTGGCGCAGGGGCGCATCTGGCGGTGGGGATTGACCCTATGCAGCTGTTCCTGTGCCAGTTTGAAGCGGTGCGTAAATTGCTGGGTAACGACCAGCGCGCGCACCTGCTGCCGTTGGGTATTGAGCAGCTCCCTGCCCTGAAGGCGTTTGACACCGTGTTTTCGATGGGGGTCCTGTACCACCGCCGCTCCCCACTCGAACATCTGTGGCAGCTGAAAGATCAGCTGGTCAGCGGCGGCGAACTGGTGCTGGAAACGCTGGTGGTAGAGGGTGATGAAAATACCGTTCTGGTGCCGGGCGATCGCTATGCGCAGATGCGGAACGTTTACTTTATCCCTTCCGCGCCGGCGCTGAAAAACTGGCTGGAGAAATGCGGTTTTGTGGATGTCCGTATTGCCGATGTCTGCGTAACGTCAACTGAAGAACAGCGTCGCACCGACTGGATGATCACCGAATCGCTGGCGGAATTCCTCGACCCGGCAGACCACAGCAAGACTGTCGAAGGGTATCCTGCGCCAATGCGCGCGGTGTTGATCGCGACGAAACCGTAGATTCCCCCGGTCCTCTTCCCAAAGGGGCGAGGGAGAAAAGACCGCACCGTACTGTCCCTCTCCTCTTTGGGGAGAGGGTTAGGGGCATAAAAAAAGGCCCCTGTTGAAATTGCAGGGGCCTGGTACAAGCAAGCATCATATTGGGCGACATGATGCGCGGTAAAAATCGGTACGTTGCTACACGTGATGACGTTCAATCATCGATTTCATTACCGCAACCGACTCTCCCTCTACACCGTAGCGTGAGTACTCATCCGCTTCAGCATCCGTCGACATTGACAACCCTGTGTTGCGATAACGCATGGGCGATGGCATCCATTTGCCCGCAGAGCTGTGAAGCTCCTCTACCCCGGCGTTTAAAAACAGTTCCATATTGCTGGCACGCACTCCCGCACCCGCCATTATTATTGGAACACCGGAATGTGCTTTTAGTTCCGTAATTAATTGCAGTCCTTTTTCAGCAGAGGACTGCTGACCCGATGTCAGGACCCGCGCCACGCCAAGTTCAGCAAGAATATCAAAGGATTGCAGAGGATCTTTACACATATCAAACGCACGATGAAAAGTGACCGCCATCCCTTTTGCCGCGTTCATGACCTGACGCATGCGCGGCAGATCGACATTGCCGTCTTCATCAAGCAACCCAATAACCAGGCCGGGGAATCCCAGATCGCCAACGAGAGTGATATCTTCAAGCATGGCACTGAACTCGCCCGGCGTGTAACAGAAATCGCCGCCGCGAGGACGAATAATCGGGTGTACCGGAACGGTGACAGCCTGACGGGCAGACTTCAGCATCCCGTATGAAGGCGTTAACCCACCCTCTTTGGGTGCGGCGCACAGTTCAATGCGGTCAGCCCCGTGCTGTTGCGCGGTGACGGCACACTCCACGCTGTAACAACAAATCTCCAGCAGCGCCATTACATCCTCCTTAATATCCACTTAACGCACCATCATGACACGCAGGCTACGCCCGGTCTCAGCGTACGGTCACATCTTATGCTTCGCTGGCAACAATCTGTTCAATCGTCCAGGGATGGAACTTCACGGTAACCTGTCCGTCAGTGACGGCCAGAGTAGGATTAGGCAGACGCTCACGTTCGCCTTTCGGGGAACTTGTTTTCACAAAAATGCCAGGCTTGCTCAGACCCTCGTCAGACAACAGCGCCAGTGCACGCGCATTCAGCGTTTCGGGCTCACCCGGCAGGACAATTTCGATATGCTCCCAGCCTTCATGCGGATAGCGTTTCTCGCCCGGCCAGGGCAATTCGACCACACTGAACTGCCAGTGAGCCACGCACACCGGTTCATGCAGTTTGAACAGGCAGATGGGGCGACCGTTAATGATGTTCTCTGAGAGCAACTCGCCACACTGTTCAAACCCGCGACGCCAGCGCTCGGCGGTTGCGTTCTGATGGCAGCGCAAGGAGATGTGATCGGCCTCAAGCGGCGCAATATCCAGACCAAGGCGGGTGGCAAGTTCTGTGAACGCCTGGGTGAAGCGCGGTAAATCTGCGGAAATATCATGCAGTTCGTCAATGGAGTGCCAGTTCGCCATACGTCAGTCTCTTATCGTGTCGCAAAGCCGCTAATTTACTCTGTTGCCCTCTTTCGACCAACCTCTGAATAGCGGTTTTTACGACTGCATGTTTATGCATGCTTTCTTAGCCTGGATTCTGAGCAATCTTCGGCCCCCGCAATGCTGACGCCAGAAGGCATTTGCAGTATACTCCCGCCCTAAATTCTTTAACTGGCGCGGGCGGTTATTTGCCCGCATCAAAAATGTAAGGTATCCAGGTGAATATTCAGGCTCTTCTCTCCGAAAAAGTCAGTCAGGCACTGATTGCCGCAGGTGCGCCTGCGGATTGCGAACCGCAGGTTCGTCAGTCAGCAAAAGTACAGTTTGGCGACTATCAGGCTAATGGCGTGATGGCAGTGGCTAAAAAACTGGGTATGCCGCCGCGACAACTCGCCGAGCAGGTGCTGACTCATCTGGATCTCACCGGTATTGCCAGCAAAACTGAAATCGCCGGCCCTGGATTTATCAACATCTTCCTTGAGCCTGCTTTCCTGGCACGCCACGTTGACGCGGCGCTGAAATCTGACCGTCTGGGTGTTTCCCAGCCAGAAGCGCAGACCGTGGTGATTGACTACTCAGCGCCAAACGTGGCGAAAGAGATGCACGTCGGGCATCTGCGTTCCACCATTATCGGTGACGCGGCCGTGCGTACCCTGGAGTTCCTCGGTCACAAAGTGATCCGCGCGAACCACGTGGGCGACTGGGGTACCCAGTTCGGGATGCTGATTGCTTACCTGGAAAAACAGCAGCAGGAAAACGCGGGTGAGATGGCCCTGGCAGACCTGGAAGGGTTCTACCGCGAAGCAAAAAAACACTACGACGAAGACGACGCTTTTGCCGAGCGCGCGCGCAGTTACGTGGTAAAACTGCAGGGCGGCGACCCGTACTTCCTCGAGATGTGGCGTAAACTGGTTGACATCACCATGTCCCAGAACCAGCTCACCTATAACCGTCTGAACGTTACCCTGACCCGTGACGATGTGATGGGTGAAAGCCTCTATAACCCGATGCTGCCTGGCATTGTGGCTGACCTGAAGGCCAAAAACCTGGCGGTTGAGAGCGAAGGCGCGACGGTCGTGTTCCTTGATGAGTATAAAAACAAGGAAGGTGAACCGATGGGCGTGATCATCCAGAAAAAGGATGGCGGCTATCTCTACACCACCACCGATATCGCCTGTGCGAAATACCGTTACGAAACGCTGCATGCGGACCGCGTGCTGTACTACATCGACTCCCGTCAGCACCAGCACCTGATGCAGGCGTGGACTATCGTGCGCAAAGCAGGCTACGTGCCGGATTCCGTGCCGCTTGAACACCATATGTTCGGCATGATGCTGGGTAAAGACGGTAAGCCGTTCAAAACCCGTGCAGGCGGTACCGTGAAGCTGTCCGACCTGCTGGACGAAGCGCTGGAACGCGCCCGCCGTCTGGTGGCCGAGAAGAATCCGGATATGCCTGCCGATGAGCTGGAAAAACTCGCCAACGCCGTGGGTATCGGTGCAGTGAAGTACGCGGATCTCTCCAAGAACCGTACCACCGACTATATCTTCGACTGGGATAACATGCTGGCCTTTGAAGGTAATACTGCGCCGTATATGCAGTACGCCTACACCCGCGTGCTCTCCGTGTTCCGTAAAGCCAGTATCGATGAAAGCGCGCTGGCCAATGCTGAGGTGATCATTTCCGAAGATCGCGAAGCCCAGCTGGCGGCACGTCTGCTGCAGTTTGAAGAGACGCTGGCCGTTGTCGCACGTGACGGTACCCCGCACGTGATGTGCTCTTACCTGTACGATCTGGCGGGTCTGTTCTCCGGTTTCTACGAACACTGCCCTATCCTGTCTGCGGAAAGCGAAGCGGTCCGCAACAGCCGCCTGAAGCTGGCTCAGCTGACGGCGAAGACCCTGAAGCTGGGTCTGGATACCCTGGGTATCGAAACCGTAGAGCGCATGTAATAAAAAAACCCGGCCATCGCCGGGTTTTTTATGTTCAAAAATATTTGCGCAGGTATTCCGTTAAACACAGGATTGCCATGGCCTGTCCATAGGGCATCGACGTGAGTGGGATCTGGCGATAGAACGCCAGATCGCTGCCCATCCCCGTACCGAACGACGTCTGCAGTAACTCCCCTTCCGGCGAGATATTTTCCACAATGCCGCGAATCGCTTTCTCCGCCACCTCAGCATATTCCGCGCCGACATAGCGTTTACGCACCGCTTTCAGAATACCGTAGGCAAAGCCTGCCGTGGCTGACGCCTCAAGGTAGGCGTGCGGATCGTCGAGCAGCGTATGCCACAGGCCGCTATCGTCCTGACATTTGGCGAGGGCCGCAATCTGCGCGTTCAGCACCTGCACAAGGTAGCGGCGAACGGCGTTATGTTCAGGCAAATCCACCAGCTCAAGGAAATCCGGGATCACGATGGTCAGCCAGCTGTTGCCTCGTGCCCAGCGTGCCTTCGCAAAGTTATGGTGGCCTTCGTAATTCCAGCCGTGGAACCACAGGCCGGTTTCACGATCCATCAGGTTTTGCACGTGCAGCAGAAACTGATACACCGCCTCTTCAACGTACTCCGGTTTATTAAGGAGTTTGCCGATTTTCGCCAGCGGCAGAACCGTCATCATCAGCGTGTCATCCCACATCTGCTGAGAATTCTCTTCCGCCAGGGTGATGTGCTGCATGCCGCCATGGTCGGTGCGCGGCATCTCATTCATGGCCCACTCCGCCCAGCTTTCCAGCCACGGCAGCCAGGCCGGGTTTCTGGTCTCTTCATAACGATATGCCAGCGTCAGGAACGGTGACATGGTATTCACGTTTTTGGTGGTCGCCCCTTCCCTGAAACGATCGGCAAACCAGCGGTCAATGATGTCACGCATCGCTTCGTCGCCCGTCTGGCAGTAATACTGCCAGATACCGTATAACCCCACGCCGTGGGTCCACTCCCAGCCTGCCCATCCTTTGGTGTCAATGACCCGCCCGTCGTCCAGGCGCAGTAAAAACTCACCTGTTGTATCGTGGATATTAACGAGGTTATGCGTCACCTTTTCAATCAGCGATTTCAGCTCGTCCCGGGCGATGAAATGCGCAGGCTGACGCAGGAGTGGACTGTGTTTGACCGGCCAAACTTTCATTATCTTAACCTCTGTTGTATGTCGAATTCAGTACCGCGCGCCCCTTCAGCGAAGGTGCCGCAGGCTTATTACGATTCAGATAACCGATGTTGTTATTGCCCCACAGCGACGCATAAGGCATACCGGCCAGCATCTCCACGGTGGCGCGGGCTTCTGGTGTCGCACTCTCAGGAATGGCGCGGCCAGACGCGCGCATTTTGGCGGTCTCTTCACGCAGCGTGGTGTGGGTGTGCAAATTGAGTTTGAAACGCAGCGAAACCAGGAAGCCGCAGAACAGAACCAGAAGCGTTCCCACGCTCAGGATCAGCAGAATGGTGTGGCTCACTTCCGCGGGCTGGGTCTTTTGTCCGCTTACAAAGCCGGACATCTGCATCACAATGCCCACCAGCATTACCGCCCCCGCCTGCGAGGCTTTACGGGTCAGCGTCATGATGCCGGCGAAAATCCCTTCGCGGCGCTGGCCGGTGATCACTTCATCGACATCAGCAATGTAGGTGTAGGTATTCCACGGTACATAGTTGATCCCACCGCGTCCCAGACCGGCAACTGCAGAGACCAGCAATAACAGAGAGTAGATATCACTCAGGCCCGCGTAATACAGCACGGCGTAGGAAAGCGATGCCAGGCCAAACAGCACCACGACCATCCGATAGGACGGCGCGGGTCCGAAGCGAATGCACAGCGGGATCATGGCGATAACCGCAATAAACTGGAAGATAGCCATCGTGCCCAGCAGGCTGGAGGCCATGGATGCTTCCTGCATCAGCACGAAAACCACGTAGTAGGTAAACACGGCATTAAAGACGTCCTGGGCGATATACCCGCCAAGGTACATCCCCAGATGCTGACGAAAAATTCTCACGCGCAGCGTAGAGCTCAACTCCACAAACAGGCGGTTGAGGCTCTGCCCGAGCGACAGTTTCTTCTTCTCTTCTTCGGCACGCAGGGCGGCTTCGCTCCACTCTTCCCGCGGTCGCTCCCAGGTGAAGAACCAGACGAGCATCAGCATCAGCGCGCACAGCACGGAGAAGACCAGGCTTGCATAGAAAAAGGAGACCGCGTTGTCTTTGCCGAAATGCGTGAGCAGGATCCCCGGCAGGAATGAGGCCAGGATGGCAGACATTTGCGCCATCAAGATACGGGCACCTGAGAAGCGGGTTTTCTGTTTAAAGTCATCGGTCATTTCCGGCACCAGCGTTTCGTACGGCACCAGAATCATGGTGTAGACGATATCGAACACCAGATAGGTCAGCAGGTAATACCAGAAACTCATCTCCCCCACCCACATCAGGGAGTAGCTGAACACGCACGGGATCCCCAGCAGAATAAAGAACTTACGCCGACCGAAGCGCTTGCCGAGCCAGGTCGTGCCAAAGTTATCGGTCAAAAAGCCCATCAAAGGGCTGACGACGGCATCCAGTACCCTTGCGGCGGCAAAGATGAAGGTTGCTTCAATCGGGGAGAGTCCACAGAACGTTGTATAAAAATACAACAGCCAGGCCGCCGTCAGGGCGGTGGTTCCCGCCCCGAGGAAATCGCCTGACCCGTAAGCAAGATAATTTGCGAGTCCAATTTTTCGTGTTTTCATTGCCGTCAACCCTACTCAGTTTTGGGAGACTCCCTGTAAGCAAAATCTGATCCGGGAGTTATTACACGGCTACAGTAAGAGTATCGACCTGGTGATACCTTTCTGTTTTTGCCATCACCGGCAAGCGGCTGGCAAAAATGCAAAGAGTGTCGTTACGCGTGTCACTGATTTATAAAACAGCGTTTCTTTTACATCAAAAGAGGAGGTCATTTTTTGCGAGCCAGCCATCAGAAATGACTGATGGCTGGCGTAAAAAGCGGGGTATTAGCGGTAGTTGACGATAACGGAATTACGCTGAACTTTCAGCGCAGGGATCAGGCGTCCGCCGCCCGGCACTTCCCAGATAAAGCGCAAAGGTTCGACAGCAGGCACGCCGTTGAAGGCCTGAGTGGTGCCATTCTCTCCGTCAATTTCCGTACAGCGTGTCTGGGAGCACAGCCGTACCCGAAGCCCTGCAGGCGTTGGGCCAATAAGCGTGTAGTTCCAGACCACCAGGGTCATCAGACCGGACACCGGCTCAGTCGGTGATAGCGGTCGCGAAGACATGGCGACACCGCGGTTGCTGAGGGTCACGCCAATGCTGCTGGCCTGCCAGGTCCCTTCCCCGGCGGCCTGGGCCACCAGCGGAAAAAGTAAGATCCATAACCACTTACCCATTATTTTCCTCCGATCGTCGCCGTCATACGGATATGACGGTTATCCGACAACTCCATATTCGACAGCACGACCAGCTGGTTCAGGCTACGGCGCAGGAAGCGCGACAGCAGCGGACGCAGCGCATGGTTCACCAGCAGAACCGGTGGCGCACCCAGCATCTCCTGACGCGCCAGCGCCTCTTGTGTTTGCTCCAGCAGACGGTCGGCCAGGCCAGGTTCCAGCCCTCCACCGCCCTGCAGAGCCTGCAGCAGCAGACGTTCAAGCGGCGTATCGAGGCCGATAACCTGCACTTCCCCGGTGCCCGGGAACCACTGCTGCGTGATCGCCCGCCCCAGTGCCACGCGCACCACCGCCGTCAGTTCGTGCGGATCGCTTTGCAACGGTGCATGCTCGGCGAGGGTTTCCAGAATGGTACGCATATCGCGGATCGGCACTTTTTCCTCGAGCAGATTTTGCAGCACCTTGTGCAGCGTGGTCAGCGTCACAACGCCTGGCACGAGATCTTCCGTCAGCTTCGGCATCTCCTGCGTGACGCGATCGAGCAGTTGCTGGGCTTCCTGACGACCAAACAACTCTGCCGAGAATTGTCCAATCAGATGGTTCAGGTGGGTCGCCACCACGGTACTCGCCTCCACCACGGTGTAGCCCTGAATTTGCGCCTGCTCTTTCAGCGCGCTTTCAATCCAGATAGCAGCCAGGCCAAAGGCCGGGTCGATGGTTTGCTCGCCCGGCAGCGTACCCGCCGCGGTGCCTGGGTTAATGGCCAGCCAGCGGCCAGGATAAGCATCACCGCTGCCAATCTCTACGCCTTTCATCAGAATACGATAGCGCGCAGGCGGCAGATCCATATTGTCGCGGATGTGAACCACCGGCGGCAGGAAGCCCATGTCCTGGGCGAATTTTTTACGGATGCTGCGGATTCGGCCCAACAGTTCGCCATCCTGCTGGAAATCGACCATCGGGATGAGGCGATACCCTACTTCCATTCCCAGCGAGTCTTCCAGTTGAACGTCGTTCCAGGTCGCTTCCACGGCCTGCGTGTTCTCCGGCATTTTTACCGGAGCAGGTTCCGCTGCCGGGGTCATCTCACGACCACGCATCCACCAGGCAAGACCCAGCAATGCCGCAGTGAACAGCAGGAACACCAGGTTTGGCATTCCCGGCACCAGACCGAGCAGGCCCAGCACCGCAGCGGCCAGCAGCATCACGCGCGGGTTGCTGAAGAGCTGCCCGACCATCTGCTCGCCAACATCCTGATCGGTACTGACGCGGGTCACGATAACCCCCGCCGCCGTTGAGATGACCAGCGCCGGGATCTGAGCCACCAGACCGTCACCAATGGTCAGCAGCGTATAGCTTTCCGCCGCGTGGCCCATGTCCATACCGTGCTGCAGCACGCCCACCAGCAGGCCGCCGACCACGTTAATCACCATGATCAGGATGCCCGCAATGGCATCACCGCGAACAAACTTACTCGCACCGTCCATTGAGCCGTAGAAGTCAGCTTCCTGCGTCACTTCCGAGCGGCGCTTTTTGGCTTCATCTTCGGCAATAAGCCCGGCGTTCAGATCCGCGTCGATGGCCATCTGCTTGCCCGGCATCCCGTCAAGCACAAAACGCGCGCCCACTTCCGCGATACGTCCGGCACCTTTGGTGATAACCATAAAGTTAATGATGACGAGAATGACGAACACCACGATACCGATGGCAAAGTTACCGCCGACCAGGAAGTGGCCGAATGCCTCAACCACTTTACCCGCCGCAGCAGCACCGGTATGGCCTTCCATCAGGATGATACGGGTTGACGCCACGTTCAGCGCCAGCCTTAACAAGGTGGTAAACAGCAGAATGGTCGGGAATGCGGCGAACTCAAGGGTGCGCTGGGTGAACATCGCCACCAGCAAAACCATAATGGACAACGCAATGTTGAATGTGAAAAGCAGGTCGAGGATGAACGCCGGAAGCGGCAAAACCATCATCGACAGGATTAGCAGGATGAGAATCGGTCCGGCAAGGATCTGCCATTGCGTCGATTTCAGGTTGCCGGGCAGGCGCAACATTGCCACCAGATTAGCCATCAGTGTCCTTCTCGTTCATAAAATCCAGCGCGTCAGGCACCGGAAGGTTCTCAGGTTTCACAGGCCGTTGACCGCCAGCCAGACGCCAGCGTTTCAACTGCCATACCCAGGCCAGCACTTCCGCCACCGCGGCGTAGAGTTGTCCTGGGATCTGTTGTCCAATTTCCGCATGGCGATACAGCGCGCGCGCCAGCGGAGGCGCTTCGAGTATGGGCACCCGGTTTTCGGTACCAATTTCACGAATACGCAGAGCGATGAGCCCCGCCCCTTTCGCCACCACTTTCGGCGCGCTCATTTTGTTTTCGTCGTACTGCAGCGCAACGGAATAGTGTGTCGGGTTAGTCACAATGACGTCGGCTTTTGGCACATCTTCCATCATCCGCCGACGGGCGGCAGCACGCTGCATCTGGCGGATACGCCCTTTCACGTGCGGGTCACCTTCCATCTGCTTATATTCATCCCGAATATCCTGACGAGACATGCGCAGTTTCTTGAAGTGGCTGTAAAGCTGGAAGATAACGTCAAAACCCACCATGGGAATAATGCTGAGCACCACCAGCAGTGCACAGAGCCCGGCCAGGTTCAGCGCATTGCTCATCGCGGTTAACGGCGATTCGCTGATAAGGCGCATCATTTCCGGCCAGTGGTGCCAGAGAAAAAAACCGCCGGTACTGCCCATCAGGACCGATTTCAGAATCGCTTTAAGCAACTCCGCACCGGTTTGCGCCGAGAACATTTTCGCAATCCCCGGCAGCGGGTTCAGTTTCGAAAACTTGGGTTGCAGCGATTTCCCGCTAAACACCAGACCGCCCAGCATTACGGGCGAGACCAGCGCCACCAGCACGACGCCGGTAATCAGGGGCAACAGCGCAAGCATGGCATCTTTAACGAGCAGGATTATCTGGCTGAGGATCAGGTTAGGGTCGTTGACCATACTGTGGTCAAAACGCAGGCCAGCCGAGAGCATTCCCGCCAGTTTGCGGGCAAGCGCCTCCCCACCCCACCAGATAATGCACACGCCTACGATGAGGATCAGCAGGGATGTCAGTTCTCGGGATCGGGGGACCTGCCCTTCCTCACGCGCTTTTTCTAGTCGGTGGGGTGTGGGGGCTTCCGTTTTGTCGTCGTTCTCTTCTGCCACAGTGCCTGCTCGCAGCCCATTTAGTCACGGGTATCATGCCAGCCTGACCCTTCATCAATGGGTTGAAAAAACCCAATAACCGGGTTCTTTTAGCCAGTTCAGCGTCGGAGCAATCGGGTGATGAGTAAATAACGGCAAAAAAAATTTGAGATAGCGTTTGGCAACACTGTCAGCAAGCAGTGCGTGAGCAAGGGCCAGCCACCCCAGCGTTATGCACTCAAAATTAAGCGGCATACCCTCAGGTTGCGCGCGCAACCTGAGGGTCATCACCTCAATCAGAAACCAAGGCTGTCCAGCAGGTCGTCTACCTGATCCTGGCTTGCCACAACGCCCGCTTTGGTGGCGTCGAGCTGTGGACCGTTGAGCAGGCTTTCGTTCTCGCGTTTTGGACGAGCGGCCGGTTCCGGAATGTTCTCCAGCAGCACCATCAGCAGCTGACGTTCAATTTCCTGAATCACATCCATCATGCGCTTGATAACCTGGCCCGTGAGGTCCTGGAAATCCTGCGCCATCATGATGTCCAGCAGCTGCGCGTTGGTAAAACTGGTGTGGCCCGGCACATCGCCCAGGAACTGACGGGTATCCGTGACCAGCTCGCGGGCATCCGCCAGCTCGATTGGATTCTCAAACCACTCATCCCAGCGTTTGGTCAGCGCTTTCGCGCCTTTCTCCATCGCATCCTGATGCGGTTGTGACGCTTCAACGCTGTTCAGCGCACGTTCAGCCGCCTGAGCGGTCATCTGCACAACGTAGTCCAGACGATCGCGGGCATCCGGAATGGCTTCCGCCGCTTCGGCAATTGCCTGGTCCAGCCCCAGTTCACGCAGGCTGTCACGCAGCATGCGTGTCAGGCTGCCGATGCGGGCAATGATATCGCTGGGCGAGTGTTCTTCAACGGGTTTCATAGCAGGTTGCATCATCATAACCAACACCTCACATGCCGAGTTTCTCGAAGATCTTACCGAGCTTCTCTTCCAGGGTGGCCGCAGTGAACGGCTTCACGACATAGCCACTAGCGCCCGCCTGTGCTGCGGCAATAATGTTCTCTTTTTTCGCTTCTGCGGTCACCATCAGAACCGGCAATGACGCCATTCCCGCGTCCGCACGGATGGTTTTCAGCAGTTCCAGACCGTCCATGTTTGGCATGTTCCAGTCGGAGATAACAAAACCAAACCCGCCCGCCTGCAGTTTGTTCAGCGCATCAACGCCGTCTTCTGCTTCTTCAACGTTGTTGAAGCCCAGCTCTTTCAGCAGGTTGCGTACGATACGACGCATGGTGGAAAAGTCATCCACAACCAAAAACTTAAGCTCTTTATCCGCCATAAAATAATACTCCTGAGTCAAATACGTATTGCCTGTCCGGCACTGATTTTCGCCAGCATCTGCTGGCTTACCTGGCTAAGATCGACCACTTCGCTCACGCCACCCATATTGATGGCCTCGCGCGGCATGCCGAACACCACACAACTTGCTTCATTCTGCGCAATCGTCCAGGCGCCAGCCTGGTGCATTGCAAGCATTCCGGCGGCACCGTCGTTACCCATCCCCGTCAGGATCACCCCAACGGCGTTGCGCCCCGCATGTTTCGCCACCGAATGAAACAGCACATCCACCGACGGACGGTGCCGGTTTACCGGCGGCCCGTCATGAATTTTGATTTGATAGTTAGCGCCACTGCGCGCCAGCTCCATATGCTTGTCACCCGGTGCAATATACGCATGGCCGGGGAGTACGCGCTCACCGTCTTCCGCCTCTTTCACGCTGATCTGACACAGCTTGTTCAGACGCTCGGCGAACGAGCGGGTAAAGCCTGGTGGCATATGCTGCGTGATTAGAATACCCGGACTTGAAAGCGGCAATGGCTGGAGTACATGACGAATTGCCTCTGTTCCCCCGGTTGACGCCCCAATCACCAGCAGTTTTTCTGAACTGAGTAAAGGACCGGCCTTCAGCGTTACCGGTGCATCCATCGGTTTGTGCGCGGCAAGCTTCGCACGTGACGCGGTGCGGATCTTCTCGGCGATCATTTCGCTGTACGCCAGCATCCCTTCACGAATGCCAAGCTGAGGTTTGGTGACAAAATCCACCGCCCCTAACTCCAGCGCACGCAGGGTAATTTCAGATCCTTTTCCGGTCAGGGATGAGACCATCACCACCGGCATGGGCCGCAGGCGCATCAATTTTTCCAGGAAATCAATGCCATCCATGCGCGGCATTTCGACATCCAGCGTTAACACGTCGGGGTTATATTTTTTAATTAAATCCCGCGCTACCAGCGGATCAGGCGCTGTCGCCACCATCTCCATGTCGCTGTGGCTATTGATAATTTCAGTCATGATCTGGCGCATCAGCGCAGAATCGTCGACAGACAACACCCTGATTTTACTCATGCTTTTTCCTTACTCAGCGCATATACCGTTTGCCCACGCAGGCTAAACTCACGCACGAGGTTGCTGAAGTTTTCCGAGTGCCCGGCAAACAGTAAACCGTCAGGCTTGAGCAACGGAACAAACCGACGCAGAATGTCCTGTTGCGTCGTTTTATCAAAATAGATCATGACGTTACGGCAAAAAATAGCGTCGAATGGCCCCGGCACGTTGTACTGCTTATCCAGCAGGTTAACGGGCGCGAATTCGACACAGTTCGCCAGCTCCTGGCGCACGCGCACCAGGCCTTCATGCGGGCCGGTTCCGCGCATGAAGTAACGCTGCAACTGCTGAGGTGACAGCGTTTTCAGCTCATCCTGGCGATACACGCCGTTGCGTGCCTTTTCCAGCACTTCGGTATCAATATCACTGGCGTAGACTTTCCAGCGTCCAGGCGCCATGCCCAGCGTGTCGGCAAGGGTGATCGCCAGCGAGTACGGCTCTTCCCCGGTTGAGGCGGCCGCACTCCAGACGCGATACTCCCCGCTGCGGCGACGCGCGTGCTCCGCCAGGACCGGGAAGTGGTGAGCTTCACGGAAAAATGCGGTCAGGTTGGTGGTTAACGAGTTAATAAAAGCCTGCCACTCTGCGCTGTTCTGGTTCGCTTCGAGCATGCTCAGATAGCGACCAAAATCGTCCAGCCCCAGCGTACGCAAGCGCCGCACCAGACGGTTGTAGACCATGTCTCGCTTATGATCGGCAAGCACAATCCCCGCACGCTGGTAGATTAACTGACATATCCGACGAAAATGCGCGTCGGACAGCGCGAGGCGCTGTGTCATCTGCAACAGTAATGACGTTTGCCCTGGGGGCATTGGTGATGTCATAGCGCCTTCTTAATTACATTCAGGATACAACTGGCACGGCCTGCGACCGCCCGACTTCTGTTACTGCTTCAACGTGCTCTTTCACATTAAATACCGCGACCAGCCCGGTCAGATGATCCGCCTGGCTGGCCAGCTGATCGGTTGCCGCTGCCGCTTCCTCCACTAACGAGGCGTTTTGTTGCGTGACCTGATCCATCTGGCTTACCGCCTGGGCCACCTGCTCAATTCCGCGACGCTGTTCATCGGACGCAGAAGCAATCTCGCCCATGATGTCGTTAACCCGCGTAACGGAGGTGACGATTTCGTGCATGGTTTTCGCCGCCGTGTCCACCAGGGCAGAGCCTTGCTGGACGCGCGAAACGGACTCTTCAATCAGTCCTTTAATTTCTTTCGCGGCGTTGGCGCTGCGGCTCGCCAGATTACGGACTTCACCGGCCACAACCGCAAAACCACGCCCCTGCTCACCGGCTCGTGCCGCTTCAACGGCCGCGTTCAGCGCCAGAATGTTGGTCTGGAACGCAATACCGTCAATCACGCTGATGATGTCGCCAATTTTCTGTGAACTGGCGGCAATATCCTGCATGGTACTGGCCACGTGAGAGGCCTGATCGCCCCCCTTCTTCGCCGTCATCGCCGCCTGTCTGGACAGGTCAGACGCCTGACGCGCGTTATCCGCGTTCTGGCTTACCGTCGCGGTGAGCTGCTCCATGCTGGCAGCCGTTTGCGCCAGCGAAGCTGCCTGCTGCTCGGTGCGCGACGAGAGATCGTTATTGCCTGCCGCAATCTCCGAGATCCCGGTGTGCATGGCATAACTGCCCTGTCGCACATCGGAGACCGTTTCCCGCAGGGCGCCCTGCATCGCCTTCAGGCTGGCAAAAATCGCCGAAATTTCGTTCTTGCCGTACACCGCCACCGGACGCGCCAGGTTACCCTTCGCAATACTGTCGAAGTGGCTGCTGACGATCGCCAGCGGTTGCACAATCATTCTGCGCGACCAGTACAGGGCACCGCCGGTCAGCAGCACCGCCAGAATCACCACCACGGCAAAAATCACGCCTGACATATGGTAGTTTTTACGGCTGTCATTCCCGGCGCGTTGGACAAACTGGTTAATGTTCTGCTGCCAGGCATTAAAGCTCGCATCAAACGCCGCCTGGGACGCCTGGACCGGCGCGGTCATAAAGTCCGAGAGCTGGTTGTTCTCAAGCCAGGTCGCCTGGTGATCCAGGTCGCTGTGCCACTGATCAAAACGCTTCTTCATCGCGACTTTCAGCGCTTTCACTTCCGCGCTGCCGGCTTCCTGTGCCGCGAAGGCGTTAAACTGCGCGTCAGCCAGCTTCAGGCTGTCGCGCGCGGTCACCATCAACGCCTTGATGTCATCCGGCGGATAACTCAGGGCGGTTAAGGTTCCCGCTTTGTTCAGCGCCGTGCTTGCCTGCAACAGTACGGCGCGCGTCTGTGCCACGGCGGCGCGCTGCTGGTTACTCGCCTCAACTTCCTGCAAATTCTGATAGCCATCGCGAAACGCCCAAAAAGACAACCCGTTACTGCCAACCTGCAACACACCGCAAAGGATCAGAATCAAAAACAGTGTGGTCGAGATACGAATACGATTTAACATCCACGCTCCCATCATGCGGCAAGCAGCCGCGGTTTAAATGTCAGTCAAAATGTTTCCCAGTTTTCATGTCCGGTCGTCGCTGCAGGTTTACGGGTCGCTGCCGCTGCTGCGGCAGGCGCGAGATACGTTGCTTGCGGGGTGACCGTGTTTCCAGCGAGTGAAGCGAGACGAAACGCCGAGACGGCCATCTTCAGACGGCTTGCCTGGTCTTCCAGCGCAGCGGCCGCCGCAGCGGACTCCTGCACCAGCGCGGCGTTTTGTTGTGTCACGCGATCCATTTCCGATACCGCCAGAGCAACCTGGTCGATACCACGACTCTGCTCATCAGACGCAGAGGCGATTTCACCCATGATGTCCGTTACGCGGGTAACGGCATTCACGATGTCATTCATGGTTTCCCCTGCGCTTTCTACCAGCACGGAGCCGGTATCGACGCGGGAAACGGAGTCTTCAATCAGGGCCTTGATCTCTTTCGCCGCGTTGGCACTGCGGCTGGCAAGGTTGCGCACTTCCCCGGCCACCACGGCAAACCCGCGTCCCTGCTCACCCGCACGTGCGGCTTCAACGGCGGCGTTGAGGGCGAGGATATTGGTCTGGAAAGCGATGCCGTCGATAACGCTAATGATGTCGGCGATTTTCTTCGAACTGTCGGCGATTTCGTGCATGGTTTTCACCACGCCGTCCACCACGCGACCGCCTCGCTGCGCCGTTTCGGACGCGCTTTCTGCCAGCTGTGAGGCCTGACGGGCGTTGTCCGCGTTCTGCTTCACGGTCGCGGTAAGCTGCTCCATGCTGGCGGCGGTCTCTTCGAGCGCCGACGCCTGCTGTTCGGTGCGCGACGACAGATCGTTGTTGCCCATCGCAATTTCGCTGGTACCGGTATAAATCGCTTCCGATCCGTTACGCACGTTGGCGACGGTCTCAATTAGCGAGCGCTGCATATGATCAACGCTGTTTGCCAGCTCGGTAATTTCATTGCGCCCGGAGACGGTCAGCGTTTTGGTCAGGTCACCACCGGCAATCTCGCGAATGTGGGCAATGACGCGACCGAGAGGATTAAGCAGGATGTGGCGAATGCCGTACCACACGCCCACCAGCACGATGACCAGCGCCAGCGCCATGACGGCCATCTGCCATTTGGCAAAGCGGTAATCATTCTGGCTTTGCGTAAAGGCCGAGTGATACAGGTCGCCACTGGCTTTGGCATATTCCCCGAGTGCCGCACCGAGGGCGTTTTGCATCCCCTGGGTAGGCTGCGCGAAATACGCGTCCATGTTGCCGCTTTCCAGGAACTGAATAAGCTCCGTCAGACCGGCATAGTAGGCGTTGTACTTTTCATCGATATTCTGGCTCACCTGCGCCATGGCAGGCTGTGGCGTGATTTTCTTAAAGGCGTCGTAGTGTTTCGCGGCGTCAGCAAGGGTCGCCCGCGCATTTTTCAGCAGTTCCGTTTTCGCACTGCTCTGCTGATTATTTGGATCCATCATCATGCGGGCGGAAGAGCGGCTCAGGTTGATACGCGTTTGCAGCATCAGATCCCACGTTGACGTCAGTTCACTCTGCTGTACGCGGAGATCGTTCGAGGCGGCGAAACTGTCCTGGTTTTGTTTAAGTGACGAGAAAAAAAGCCCGCCGGAGGTAAGCTGAAGAAGTGCGAAAATGACCAGCACCATCATAAGCATTGTGACAACGCGGATACGGTTCAACATACAACACCTTCTCATAGATTTATTAACGGTGTTATCGGCACTGACTACAGGAACTTTACATTTGAGAAAGGGAAAAGCGCGGGGTTAAAACGCAACGTCAACGATCAGCGTATCGGTATAGGTGCCGGCAGGCGGCGTAGACTGGCTGGTAAGGACTTTGGCAGTGTAGTTGTAGGTTCGCAATAAACCGTCGGTACTGACCTGCGAGGAGGTTGCGCTGGTCCAGCGCTCGGTACCGCTGCCACCCCAGCGGTTGGTCGTGGCTTCTTTATAAATGTCGTAACTCATGTAGTTACTGCCGCTCACCATGCGGCGAACGTTATTCAGCGCGTTGGCACCATTATTAATTCCGATAGTGTAAGTGCTTCCTTTGGTACAGGTGACGGCAATCGCCTGCGAGACAGTGGGGAAACTTTGCACCAGCGGCGCACTGTTGAAGTTGACGTCCGGCGTGGTCATGGCGCTGCAGTCGTTGGTAACGGTCATGTTGAGAAGAATACTGGTGGTCGCCGTGCCTGTCTGGGGAACGGTGCAAAGGCCCAGCACGCCCACGGAACAGACGCTGTAGTTGATGCTGAAGGTGAGCAGCACCTGATAGGGCCCGGCCGTGACGTTTTGTCCGGCAACGGTGCGGAAATAAAGCGGAATGCTGTACTGTTTTGACCCCAGTAATCCCAGCAGGGTGTTGCCGCTCCAAGTATAAGCTTTGCTGATTTGCACTTCGCTGTTGCTCGAACACCCCGTTAACCCGCACAACCGGGTGGGGATCACATCCGTGATGGCCGCATTGTCGGTGCGTTTCATGGTGGCACGGCTGTTGCCTGAAACCGACGCGGCGGTGTAGTTCAGCGTCACCGAGTCGTTGGTCAGAAGATTGAGCACAGCGTCGCATGCCACAATCAGCCTGCCGGTGGTTTCGACCTCCCCGGTTCCGCTGAGCGCGAACGAGGTGACGCTACCAAATGACGCATTTACCGTACTGACGGTACACGCCGCCCAGCCGCCGCCGGAAAACAGCAGCAGCATCAACAGCAGTAAGCGCTTCACCGTTCCTCCCGGCAAATCAGCGGTCCGTATGTCTGCAGCTTATGTTCCGGGTTGGCCCCCACGGTCAGCGTGGCCAAGCAGTGTTTTCCGTCTGGCGTAATCACCTCAAGCGGGTTCACATCGCTGAGATTTTCCAGCCAGGCGATGCCGTCATACCCCACCACCGCATTGTTGCGCGAGGCGCGTCGAACCTGGCTTCCCACCGGGATAGCCTGCCCCTGCTTGTCATGCAGAATAACGCTTGCCACCCGCTCCTGCTCCATCGGGAAATCGACCAGATAACCGCTGTGGCGGCGAATAGCGATCCGCCGCTCTGTCTCTTTCAGCCGGGTATCCGCGGGCAGATTCAGGGTATCAATGCGATAACTGGCCGGGTAATAAGCCGATACCCCGCTGACCAGCAGGTAGCCGTTATTGTTCGTTTTGCCGACCGGCTGGTTCTCATAGCTGACGGGAACGTCCGGGTGACCGTCGGTGCTGATCACCACAAACGCATCGTTGATTTTGTTTGCCGCAAACAGTTCGCCGTCCATCAGCACAACCGCGCCCATCGCCTCTCCCCACCAGGTCATCATGCCCCTTTCGCCATAACCACCGCCCTGAAGTTCGATGTTGTTATTGCGCCAGCCCAGCGTTCCCTGCTGATAATCATTGGCTTTCGACTGGTTGGCCCATGCCATGTTCCAGCTAAAGCCACCGTCGGAAGGCATGGAGTGGTTGTAGTTGATACGCTGCGTGCTGCCGGCATCTGGCGTGTTTTCATAGGTTACGGCGGCACTGTCACGCTCTCCCAGCGGCACCTGAAGCGACATGGCCACCGTCCAGTCTCCCCGCTGCTGATCGCGGCTTGCAGCCAGATAAATACTGCTCGCCCCCCACAAATTGCGGCTCCAGGAGAGATTCAGCAGTTCGGTTTTTTGGTTGTCAAAGCTCTCCACGCCGATCCAGGCAGCACCGAGACTGCCATATTCGCCCAGGTTAAAGGTGAGAGAGTACTGGTCGGTGTTGCGACTAAAACTGGCGATGGGCCGGTCATTTTCGTCATAGACCGTCGGTTGGTCGTAGAGGGCGAGGTTGCCAAAGTCGCGATCGCGCCGCGTATGCTGTGTCGCTACACTAAATTCACTGGTACTGTACTGATAGCCCCAGTTGATTTGCCCGCCATTATCTCCACGCATGCGGCTTTGAGAATACGCGGTATTCACGATGCCAAACCGACCCAATTTAACCACCGTCCCCATCCCGCCCAGCGCCAGCGCTTCTGCTCCTTCGGCATGGCCCTCCAGCGTCAGCCAGTCCGTAACGCCATAGCGATACGACCCACTACCCGCCGCCGGGCCGTAGTCAAAATTCTTGATGCCGTAATTACGCCGCAGGCTGCCGAGCGTCACCGCCCCGTCGCTCAGGCCCTGTTTCAGCAATTCGCTGGTGACGTAAAACGGCAGCGTGGTACTCACCTGGCGCCCCAGCGCATCGGTGGTGACCAGTACCGCGTCCCCTGCTCCGTTGATATAGGGCAGATTGGTCAGGGTGAACGGTCCCGGCTGAAGCTGGGTCGAGCCGGAACGATAGCCATTGATAAAGAGATCCACCGAGGTGGGAACCGCCGCTTCGCCCGAGAACTCTGGCAGTGGCCAGGTCACGAGGTCAGGACGCAGGGAGAAATCCCGCCCGTAGCTGATCCCGCCCATGCGCACGCTGGTGCTCCAGCTCAGGGCATCGCTGATCACATCCCCGGCGGTCCAGGTCGTGGCCTCGTCCTCGTTCGTCATCAGAAGCGTCGTGTCATAGCGCACATACCCTTCCTGCTGACCGTCGTTTCCGGTGAAATTTTCCCGGGCATAGCCGGTTGAAGAAAAGGAGCCGTTCTCATTGAAGTAGCGGAATTCATGCCAGAGCGAGGCCTGTCCGCCGACATGTTCCGTATGGTTGGTGTAGAGATCGTAATTAAGCAGCGCTCCACGCCCGAAGTGTGGTTTGCTTTGTGACATTTGTCCGCTGAAAGGGGTCACGCGTGAGGCGACCCAGTCGGCCGGAACGCCCAGCAGCAGACGCTGCGCGGCGCTGTCGTACTCTACGCGCACCTGCGGCAGGGTAGAAAGGTTCACGTCTCCGGCAGGCACATGCTCCGGCGGAAGCCCTGCCCGCAGCAGGTCGGCGCTGGAAATAAAGAATGCCCCCTCGCGCTGCGTCACGGGCACCACCATACCGGTGTCGTAGTGATTCAACACAATCGAGAGCTGAAAGACCGCTTCGCCGTTCAACGCCTGAGCCTGCGGCGGCGGCGGTAAACTGTCATCGCCGGGCTCAGCCCAGGTGCTGGTACTGACGCAGAGCAGGAGCATCATCGCCGGTTTCAGTTGACGGGCGTCGACTGCCATTGCGTATCCCTGGCATTAATCTGCGCGCTCAGCCGGTCTGGCTGACCTATTCCGGCCGGGATTGACCAGGTGCGGGTGCTGCCCGCAAGAACATACCCGAGTAATCCGTCTGCAACCGTCCGCTTCTGCCCGCCCTGCTCCAGCGCCACCTGGCTGAGTTTGACGTGCACATCCCCCTGATTACGGACCTCCAGGGCAGGATGTCCCTTCTCCTGCGTCACCCGCCAGCTCAGATTTTTGGTCTCCACCAGCGCATGATGTGCCCCCTCTTTTAGGGTCGGGATCCCCTGTCCATAAACGAACAAAGGAATGGAGTAGCGCATTTGCAATTTCAGGCCAATGGCCGGCTCGGCTTTGGCATCCGGCTGGGGGATTTCATCCACAATAATGCGGTAGGCCTGTTCGACGCCGAGCGGCACCGTACCCTGCTTAATCAAACGAATAAGCTGCTTACTGCCTTTGCCAATGGTGACGATGGGCGGGCTGGCCACCACGTCCTGCTGTGCGGAGTAGCGTTCATAACCGCCCTCCTGCTTCCAGCGCACAATGCGGACCTGCATTGTCGTTGCGCTGTTCCCCTGATTCTGGATCCATAATTCAGTGGCTTTGGCATCCGCTGACAGCCACGGATCGATGGGCCACAACAGAATGGTTGCCGCCGCCTGCGCCTGGCCTGTCGCCGCAGCCATTCCCCCCAACAAACTCACCAGACAAAGGTGTCTGAAAAATGGCTTCATCGACTGTCTCCCTTTATCACCATGACAAGGTCACGGTGAGCTGATCAGAATACGTTCCTGCCGGGCTAAACCCGGTCAGCAGCGCCACGCCAAAAAGCGGCAGCGCAATGTTATTACTGTTGGTATAGGTCACCGGTATTGCCTGATTGACGCCAATTTCGCTGTTCGCCGCCAGCGAACTGCTGCTGTAAAGGCGATATCCCACCACTTCCGTTCCCCCTGAGCGCTTCATACGCCGAACGGAGGAGTAATTCTGTCCGCCGTTAATGCTCATACTCAGCGCCACGCCGGGCGTGCAGGCGATGGACAAGGCCCCGTTAGGCACAAAACTGGTGCTCACCGGGGCACTTTCCACCCCGTTGTGGGTACCGAAATCGAGCGTACCGAAAAGTCCTCCACTGCCCGTGGATACCGCGCACCCGGGCACAATGGTCGCGCTGACCTTAAATGACTGAGACGTCACAGCCCCCGCCGCAGGCACCAGCATCAGGGAGACGATCAGCGCGTACAAAGGGTGCACGATCCCCTCCGCGCTGTTGCGCAGACGCAAAATGGATGCCTTCATGGCTGCGTGAAACTAGTAGGTGACGCTGACGTTAATCGTGTCGGTGTAGGTGCCCGGAACGACCGTAACGCTGTTACCGCCCCCGGTAATGCGCCCGTAAAGGGTGTAACTGTCGATGCCCCCGGCGGTTGACGCTATTGGCAGTGCCGCGTTGTTGGCAACGACGTTGTTAAATCCGCTGTCGCTATACAGGCTGTAAGCCACACCCTGTGCAGCATTGGTGGTGTTGACCAGATAGCGCGCAGGCGTGCCTGGCGTCCCCACAACGGTACCCGGCGCGGTGGAGTTGGTATTCCCGGTGATCGCCACCGTATAGCTGGCGGTCGTACATTGAATGGTGAACGTGTTACCGCCGCTGGCACCGGTCAGCTGCGTCGTCAGGGTGGAAAACGTTGCGGGATGGGTGCCGAAATCCAGGGTCCCGAAGTTAATGCCATTTTGCGTGGGCGAGCCGTTTATCAGACAACCGTTCGTCAGGGTTAACGTCGCGCCAATAGTACCGCTGCTGGTCACCGCCAGCGCCTGTTGGGCTGTTGTCGCCGTCAGCAACGTGCCTGCACAGATCAAAAGGAGTTTTCTTTTCATTTACCACCCTCCAGAAGACATTTCCGTTCGCTTGCCACATTTTATTTTTGCTGTTCAAGATGTTAGCCCCACTTAACGTTCCTCTTCCGGGGGTTATTGAGAATTTAGTTTATGGATACCGCTTCGACCACCCGCGCCGCGGAGGGCAAGACTAATGGCTTATTGACTGAATATTTATTTATAAAACAGGATGTTAATACTTTGTGAATGCCTTATTTCTCGTATATGCAGAGGATATATCCATCGAAATGTGATCTGCATCACAATATATCGTCGAGGCGTTAACAACAAAATTAATAAAAATTAAAAACTAGTTGTATCTCCCTCCGCTTTACTTCAATTTATGTGCCGAATAATTTCCTGCGTCGTAATAAAAAATCTATATACATCGGCGCAGACGGCAACCAAAGCGCATAGAGGGTCTTTTTTCGTGGCAAGTGCAAACAAACTCACACTCTTCATCGTGATATTCATGCTGGCGGGTATTCTTTCAGGGGCGGCGATTCATGAGTATGCCTCTGCGGATGCCATCAAAGCATGGTCGGATAACATCACGCTGCTGACCGATATTTTCCTGCGTCTGATTAAAATGGTTATTGCGCCACTGGTCTTCAGCACGCTGACCGTGGGCATTATGAAACTGGGTGAAACCTCCACCATTGGTCGCGTGGGCGGCAAAGCGATGGTGTGGTTTATTAGCTCATCCGTGCTTTCCATTCTGGTGGGACTGTTTATCGTCACGCTGGAGCGCCCGGGCAGCGGCCTGAACCTGGCTATCCCGAAAGAGGCGGTAGACACCGGCCTTGCGGTGGGGGGGATGACGCTGAAAGCGTTCTTGTCCCATACCATTCCGACCAGTATCGCCGGTGCGATGGCGAACAATGAAATCCTGCAGATTGTGGTCTTCTCTATGTTCTTCGGCATTGCCGGCGCGTCGCTGGGGCAAAAATTCAATGCCCCGCTGGTGGCCGCGCTGGATGTGGTCTCCCATATCATGCTGAAGGTGACGGGTTACGTGATGTACGTCGCCCCGCTGGCCATTTTCGCTGCTATCTCATCTGTGATTGCCACTCAGGGTCTGGGCATTCTGCTGAACTACGCCTCCTTTATTGGCGGCTACTACGTGGCAATCCTTCTCACCTGCATGGTGCTGCTGGCCGTCGGTTATATGGTGCTGAAGAAAGAGGTGTTCCGCCTGGTCAGCATGCTGAAGGACCCAGTGCTGGTGGCGTTTACCACCAGCAGTTCAGAAGCGGCGTATCCAAAAACGCTGGAGCAGCTTGAGCGTTTTGGTTGCTCGCGCAATATCGCCTCTTTCGTTTTGCCGATCGGTTACTCCTTTAACCTGGTGGGCTCTATGGTGTATTGCTCTTTCGCCTCGATGTTTATCGCCCAGGCGTACAATATTCACCTGAGCTTCACCGAAGTGACCGTGCTGATGCTGACGCTGATGCTGGCTTCAAAAGGGATTGCGGGGGTGCCTCGTTCGTCGCTGGTGGTGCTGGCGGCAACCATCCCGAGTTTCAATATTCCGGTGGCGGGTATTTTGCTGCTGATGGGGATCGATCATTTCCTGGATATGGGACGTTCAGCGATTAACGTGCTGGGTAACGGTATTGCGACTGCGATGCTGTCGCAAAATGAAGGGGCGCGTGAAGCGGAGACTGAGCTGGTAGAGCAGGAAGCATAACGGGTTGGCGGCATGGTTTCGTTCACCATAAGACCAGCAGAAAATACTACGTCTGCAGTAAGTGAATAAGATAAGGGGGCTGCAATAGCCCCCTTAATACGTTCACCGCAGCGGGCGAATCAGATAACCGAAATGCCCGACTGAACGAAACGGTTCCACGAAAGCCTCACAGAACCGTTTAGAGAAACATTACGCCACGTGATTCGCCGCGATATCCAGCAGCGCCATCTCATCACTGTTCAGCAGCTTCTCAATATTCACCAGAATCAGCATACGCTCACCCAGCGCTCCCAGCCCCGTCAGATACTCGGTAGACAGCGTGACCGCAAACTCCGGTGCCGGACGGATTTGATCGGACGTCAGGGACAGCACATCAGATACGCCATCCACCACGATCCCAACCACGCGCTGCCCCAGATTCAGGACAATCACCACGGTGTTCTCGTTATAGTCCACGTCGCCCTGGCTGAACTTCACGCGCAGGTCAACGATAGGTACAATCACGCCGCGCAGGTTGGTGACACCTTTAATAAAGGCAGGCGTGTTCGCGATGCGGGTAACCTGGTCGTAACCACGAATTTCCTGCACTTTCAGGATATCGATGCCGTACTCCTCATCGCCTAAAGTGAATACCAGGAATTCCTGCCCTGATGGCTCGCCCGCCAGTTTCGTTACATTACTCATACCGGTCATGTTATTACCTTCTACTTAATCAGGCGGCTGTGTACGCCACACGTTGTTCACGATTTAATCCCTGAAGCGCCGACACATCAACGATCAGCGCCACGCTACCGTCACCCAGAATAGTGGCGGCAGAAATACCTGGCACTTTGCGGTAGTTGCTTTCGAGGTTCTTCACGACCACCTGGTGCTGGCCAATCAGTTGATCAACCAGCAGCGCGTAGCGGCGACCCGCACTTTGCAGGATCACCACGATCCCCTGCGTGGCCTCGGTTTTCGCGCCATCCACTTCGAACACTTTCCACAATTCGACCAGCGGCAGGTACTCACCGCGCACTTCAAGAACGCGCTCACCACCCGCCAGCGGATGCAGATCTTCTTCACGCGGCTGCAGCGATTCCATCACTGCGTTCAGCGGCAGAATAAAGACTTCGTCCGCCACTTTCACCGACATGCCGTCGAGGATTGCCAGCGTCAGCGGCAGCAGGATACGAATGGTGGTGCCGGAACCTTGCTTAGACTTGATCTCAACGTGGCCGCCCATCTCCTGAATGTTACGCTTCACCACGTCCATTCCCACGCCGCGTCCGGAAACGTCCGTCACCTGCTCTGCGGTCGAGAAGCCTGGCGCGAAGATCAGCATGCCCACTTCTTCGTCAGTCATGTTTTCGTTGACCGCCATTCCCTGCGAAATGGCTTTCGCCAGAATGCGCTCACGGTTCAGGCCCGCACCGTCATCGGTCACTTCGATGCAGATGTTCCCGCCCTGGTGTTCGGCGGAGAGGATCAGATTCCCGACCGGGGATTTTCCGGCGGCAATGCGGTTTTCCGGCAGTTCGATACCGTGGTCGAGGCTGTTACGCACCAGGTGCGTTAACGGGTCGATAATGCGTTCGATCAGGCTTTTATCCAGCTCGGTGGAGCTGCCCATCAGCGTCAGTTCAATCTGTTTATTCAGTTTACTGGCCAGGTCACGCACCAGACGCGGGAAGCGGCTGAAGACATATTCCATCGGCATCATACGGATGGACATCACCGATTCCTGCAGGTCGCGGGCATTACGTTGCAACTGTCCCATGCTGGTGATCAGATCACCGTGGGTCACCGGGTCCAGTTCGTTAGACCGCTGTGCCAGCATCGACTGGGTAATCACCAGTTCACCCACCAGGTTAATCAGCTGGTCAACTTTCTCGACGGCGACGCGGATGCTGGTGGATTCACTGGAGCGCGCGGCCGGTTTGTCACCACGGCCTGGCGCAGCGGCATCTTTTGGCACCGCTTTCAATACCGGCGCCGCAGGCGCAACGGCAGGCGCAGCCGCCTGAAGAACAACCGCCACCTCTTCCTCTGCCGCTGGCACGTCAACAGCCGCCGTTTCGGTTTCAA
The DNA here is from genome assembly GCF_049913205.1 of Enterobacter sp. R-25. NCBI lineage: Bacteria > Pseudomonadati > Pseudomonadota > Gammaproteobacteria > Enterobacterales > Enterobacteriaceae > Enterobacter > Enterobacter sp. R-25. The sequence goes on from NZ_CP183982.1 coordinate 2,886,734, forward strand.
ACGCGATCTGGTCGGCTTCGATAACAAAGCACAGGACCGCCACGATATCGTCCTGGCTAATCCCCTCTTCCAGCGTCGCACTCAGGCTGTCTTTGCCTTTCACCACGTTGCTTAATTTCGCCAGGTTACTCAGCTCTTCTTCAAGAAGGTCAACTTCGTTCTCTTTGAGGCGAGACAGCACCACGCGCACTTTACTCGCAGCGGCGGCCGGGGCCGCCTCTTGTGCGGTAACGGCATCAACAACGCTCAGTTTGGCTGCCGGAACAACGGCTGCGGCTGCGTCACCTTTGGCTTCCAGCGCGAGCTGGCGCAGCGCATTGCAGATGTATTCAAAGCTGGCGGCATCAGGCTCTGCCGAGCTTTTATAGGCGTCGAGCTGTTCCTGCATAATATCTTTGGTTTCCAAAAACAGGTTGATAATGTCGGTATTGAGCTGCATCTCACCGCGTCGTGCTTCATCCAGCAGGTTTTCCATTAAATGGGTCGTTTCCTGCAGGATGGTAAATCCAAACGTTCCGGCTCCGCCTTTAATCGAGTGCGCCGCACGGAAGATGGCATTGAGCTGCTCGGAGTCCGGTGCTTCAGGCACCAAATCCAGCAAATGTTGCTCCATATCGGCCAACAATTCGTCGGCTTCATCAAAGAATGTCTGGTAAAAATCGCTAATATCCATGCTCACGCTATCACCTCGGATTGGCTGGTGGCGATGTTGGAACGGCAGCCGAAGGAACGGCCCCAGGCTGTTTTAAATCGTCCAGTGACTCATTCTGACTTTCGGCGTTTTCGTGCAGGATGGCCTGCTCCGCCTGCTGGTTCAGCACTAAAAGACTGATACGACGGTTGATGGCGTCATCCGGCCCGCGGTCAGTGACACGCATGGTTGATGCCATGCCGACCACGCGCAGTACCTTGCCATCATCAAGCCCACCTGCCACCAGCTCGCGACGCGAGGCGTTGGCACGATCGGCAGAAAGCTCCCAGTTGCTGTATCCCTTCTCACCCGTGGCGTACGGGAAGTCATCCGTGTGTCCAGACAGGCTGATACGGTTAGGAATACCGTTCAGCACTGGCGCAATGCCGCGCAAAATGTCGCGCATGTATGGCTCAACTTCCGCGCTGCCCGTTTTGAACATCGGGCGGTTCTGGCTATCAATAATCTGTATACGTAAACCTTCCTGCACCAGATCGATCTTCAGGTGTGGTCGCAGGGCACGCAGTTTAGGATCCGCCTCAATCAGCTGATCGAGATCGCCGCGCAGTTTCTTCAGGCGTGCTTGCTCCATACGTTTTTTCAGCTCGTCGATGTTCGGCTCTTTCTTCACCTCACCCTTCTGCTGGGTGTAATCATCGCCGCCGCCAGGGATCGGGCTGTCGCTGTTAGAGATTCGCTGCCCACCGGTCACGGCGGTCGCCAGCGGCGTTCGGAAATATTCGGCAATCTGGATCAACTCTTTCGGGCTGGAGATGGAGATGAGCCACATCACCAGAAAGAATGCCATCATTGCGGTCATAAAATCGGCGTACGCGATTTTCCAGGAGCCATGCGCGCCGTGCCCATGCCCCTTGTGCTTGCGTTTTTTTACGATGACGATCGGATGGGACTGATTTTTCATGCGTCCTCAGTTGTCGTCTGTTGGTTTGGGTTTTTCACCGCACGCACGTGTTCTTCAAGCTCGATAAACGACGGGCGCTCGCTGGAATAAAGCGTTTTACGGCCGAATTCAACTGCAATAGGTGGCGCATAACCGTTGAGGTTAGAGAGCAGCGTGATCTTCACGCACTGCATCATTTTGGTCGTTTCCGCGCTCTTCTGACGCAGAACGCTGGCCAGCGGAGAGATAAAACCATACGCCAGCAAAATACCGAGGAAGGTGCCCACCATCGCATGCGCAATCAGCGCGCCCAGCTCTGCCGCAGGACGATCCGCCGAGGCCAGCGCGTGTACCACGCCCATCACCGCCGCGACGATACCGAACGCAGGGAGGGAATCGCCCACCAGCGCCAGGCTGTTTGCCGGCACTTCGGATTCGCTTTCATGCGTTTCAATCTCTTCGTCCATCAGCGCTTCGATTTCGAAGGTGTTCATGTTGCCGCTGATGATCAGTCGCAGGTAATCGACGATGAAATCCAGCATCATTGCGTCAGCGAGAATGCGCGGGTAGCTGGCAAAAATTTCGCTCTCTTTCGGGTTTTCAATATCCCGCTCAAGCGAGAACATGCCCTGCTGACGCGACTTCGCCATCAGACGATAGAGCAGCGCAAGCAGATCCATATACATGCTTTTGGTGTATTTAGAGCGACGGAACAGCAGTGGAATAGCTTTCAGCGTGCCCTTGATCGATTTACCGTTATTACCAACGATAAAAGCCCCTACCCCTGCGCCGCCGATGATAATAAGTTCAGCCGGTTGATAGAGTGCTCCAAGGTGCCCGCCGGTCATCATGTAACCGCCGAAAACTGTACCGAGAACTACCAGGTAACCTAATAAGATAAGCACGACATCATCCTTCCGCTAGTGACTATGGCAAGGATGTTCAGCTCGTAGCGTTTACCGTTTGCGGGGTAAAAAAAAGCAGCGGTAATTGCTTACCGCTGCTGGAATCTTGCCCACACGTTCGGGTTAAACAGCTTGTTCGATCTGTTCATCCAGCAGTTGTGGAATAATATCGGCAGCTTCCCGGGAAAGTTTACGTCTTTTTACTGCTCGGGATGGAGGCTGGCATAAACTACAGGCGAAGCTGCCTGCAGGCTGATGCGCATGGGTAATAAAATTGCCATCGCAGCAGTTACAGCGCGACAGCTCAAGCATTCCGCTTTCAACAAAACGCACCAGCGTCCATGCGCGGGTGAGCGCCAGCAAAGGACCCTCGTCCTGCTGCGGGCATTGTTCAAGGTAAAGTTTATACGCTTTGATCACGGCATCAACGCCGCTACACAAACCGGTTTTGAGAAGATACTGCCAGGCATTACAGAACATGGAGGCATGAATGTTCTGTTCCCAGGTCATAAACCAGTCCGTTGAAAACGGCAGCATTCCTTTCGGCGGGGGACTACCACGTAACTCTTTATACAATTTGATGAGGCGACCACGACTCAGCTGAGTCTCGCTTTCCAGCATTTGTAAACGAGCACCGAGCGTAATCAGCTCCATTGCTAACTGTATGTCACGCGCTTCCTGAACAATGCTTTTCTCGCTCATTGCTAGGCCCTTTTCTTACGGGCTGCGTCATCAGGCTGGCTGATTTCGGTAAGCAAGCGAGTGGAAAGAAGAATACCGGTATGGATCTGTTGAAGATCGTCAACACGGGAATCCTGCGTCAGACGCGTGATAGTCTGAGGATTGTCAAAACGGAACTGGCAAACCAGTTGGTTTGTTTCCGCCAGTTTAACCATTTGAGGAAGGGTTAACCCACCCAGCATGGTTGCCATTTCTTCATTAATACCCAGACGAAACATCGCGGACGCCTTGTCCTGACTAATCAAACGCTGCGCGAGCAGTAAATACGACAAATTGATGTCATAGATATGTTTTAGCAACTCGGATGTATGCATTGTTCCCATCCCGAATAACCAACTATTATTTTTATGCGGAAAGACCGCACCCCGTGATGTCGCCGGGAAATCACCCGGTATAAAAAAGAAAAGGCTAAATGCATAGTCGAATTTAGGTTTGTATTCATTGAAACGCGCAACAGCTGAAACGCGGTTACGTCTCTTACACGTTTTATCATTTCTTACAAATAACTAAGATTTTTCCTAATTCGACGCAAACTCTACTCGTCAGTTTTGACACATACAATGCAGCTACCCCCAAATTTAAAAAAAATGTGATCTACGTCACACAATTTAAGTGAATATCTCCCATAAATCCATCAGTATGACTTGTAAATTGGTTATTTTTTGAACGATCAACACTGTTTTCTATTCTTTATGGGCGAATACTCATGCAGGAGTATGAGCAGAAGTGGCATGACATGTGCGGTTCGAAACGTGTCAGCGACCGGATGCGCGTCACAGCGAATCCATCTTAAGGTCACATTTTCATTACCTATAAAAAACATGTAGTTATGCAAAACGCCCATAACAATTGTTTCACATGGTAATCATTAGAAATGTGTTTATAACGCGTTAAAACGATTTAACACCAGAAACGTAAAAAAGTGTGATTCAGGTTAAGTTGTTAATTTTTTTCATTTAGGCACGTTTTCCCGTTATTCTTCTTATAAGAATAATTAATGAATAATTATGATTAGCTTCACACTTATGTCGTATACACCTCTTGCAGATCCGGTGAAATCGCGGTAATGGTGACTAAGACGCTGTCTTTCAGACACCTAAGGAGTGCGTTATGAGTTACTCCCATCTTCTTGTTTCTGTTGCGGTTTCGCCCGAAAGCCATGAACTCATCGCCCGGGCGGTTTCCATTGCCAGACCGCACAATGCCCGTATCAGCCTGATCACCCTCGCGGCCGAGCCTGAGATGTATAATCAACTGGCTGCCCCCATGCTGGAAGATATTCGTGAGGTATTACAGGAAGAAACGCAGCAATTTATGCGAGAGCTGGTAGAAAAGGCGCAATATCCCATATATGACACCATTATTGCGACGGGGGAGCTTAATGCGCATATTCTCAGCATATGCAGTAAGCAGAATATTGATTTAGTAATATGCGGGAATCATAACCACAGCTTTTTTTCTCGCGCAGCCTGTGCGGCGAAATCGATTGTGGCGTCAAGCCAGGTGGATGTGTTGTTAGTGCCTCTTGGGGGTCGTTAAACCCCCAGAGGAAAATCAGGCGAGTTTAGGGAATGTCGCGATCTTTTTTTGCAGATGGCCTTCATTACTCTGCGGGGCAATATCACGAAGATCGCGAATAAAACGCGCCTGCCAGTGGTTAATATCGTTCTTACGGATCGTTTCCATCATTTCGGCATGGCGGGAAATACGCTCCGTGAGCGGCATTGTCAGCGCACGGTTGAGGGCATTCGCCACGTCGTCACGATCGTAAGGGTTGACGATAAGCGCAGACGTCAATTCATTGGCGGCCCCGGCAAACTGGGAAAGCACCAGCACACCCGGATCGGCGGGGTCCTGGGCGGCGACGTACTCTTTCGCGACCAGGTTCATCCCGTCCCGTAATGGCGTAACCAGCCCGACATCCGCATAGCGGAACACTTTCATCAGGATCTTACGGTCAAAGTGTTGATTGAGATAAAACAGTGGCGTCCAGCCCAACTGACCGTAGCGGCCATTAATGCGCCCTGCTTCCGTCTCCAGCTGGTGACGAATATCCTGATAAGCCTGCACTTCACCGCGCGAGGTGGGCGCTATCTGCGTATAGCGGATTTTACCGTGATGCTGCGGGTACTTTTCCAGCAGCGTTTCATACGCCAGGAAACGTTCCGGCAGCCCTTTGGAATAATCAAGACGTTCCACCGAGAAGATATTCTTCACGTGCTTGAGTTCATTCTTAAGCTGCGCCAGTTTGGGCGGCAGCGGACCGGAAGCCTGCTCGGCAATCTCTTCAGGTTCAATACCGATGGGATACACTTCAGTGTGGAATGTCTTGCCCCAGGCCGTATGGGTTTTCCCCCCTTTGGTCACCACTCGCGTTTTGCCGGACACAGAATCAAGGAACGCAAGTCGATCATTCTCGGTCTGGAAGCCCAGCAGATCGTAGTCACACAGCGCATCCAGCAACTCTTCATGCGGCGGCAGCGCGGTAAAGATTTCCGGCGTCGGGAACGGAATATGCAGGAAAAAACCAATCCGGTTATTCACTCCCCTTTTACGCAACTCTCTGGCGAAGGGCAGCAGGTGATAATCGTGGATCCATAAAATATCGTCTTCCTCGATTAAAGGCAGCAGTTTATCCGCCAGCAGCGAATTCACCCGCGTGTAGCCTTCAAAGGACTCGCGCTGGAATTTGACCAGATCCAGACGATAGTGAAACGCTGGCCACAGCACAGCATTGGAGAACTGCGAGTAATACTCGTCATAATCTTTTTCGTTTAACGCAAACGACGCCCACGTAATATTTCCGCGCGTCACTTTCTTGAGCGGTTTCTGTTCTTCACTGATTTCACCATTCCAGCCAAACCACAGCCCACCGGCGGCTTTTAAGGCACCTAATACCCCAACCGCCAGGCCACCTGCACTGGATTTTTTATCATCAGGCGGTGCAATTCGGTTAGAGACGACGACTAAGCGACCCATAATGGTTTCCCCCTTTGTTTTGCGCTATTTGTTGTTGTTGCTGGTTAGCGATGTCAGATATCCACTGCCAGACGCTGGCGACATCCGCCAGACGCCATTCGGCGACAGTCTCACCAGGCCCGACCTTGATGGCGATCCCTCCGGCCTGATTCACCACACGAAACCCTGCCTCATCGGTCAGGTCATCCCCAATAAAAACGGGCGTCCTGCCGTTAAAAGGCGGTGTCGCCATAAACGCAGCAATCGCCGCGCCTTTATTGATCCCTTTAGGTTTAAGCTCCACCACGCATTTACCCGGCTGCAACGCCAGCTCCGGATGTGCATTTGCTATAGCGGTCGCAAGCGCAAGCACAGCCGCTTCGTGCTGCGGCGCCTGGCGATAATGCAGGGCAAAGGCCATCCCTTTGGCTTCAAGCTCCGTACCGGGCAGTTCTGCCAGCGCAGACGAGAGTTGTACCTGTAGCGCCTGGATTAATGCGTCGGGGAGTGAAACGATATGCGTTTGATCATGGATGTCGCGGCGCTCCGCTCCGTGTACACCGGCCAGCGGAAAGCGATAAGGCCTGGCAAGCTGGTCCAGTTCGGCCATCGAGCGCCCTGATATCAATGCCACTGCTCCCTCAGTCATCTGCGAGAGCTGATGCAACTTCTGAAGAACCGTGGCGGGGATCGCCACCAGGTCAGGATGCGGCTTTATCTCGGCGAGCGTACCGTCGAGATCAAAAAAGAAAGCATAGTGTCCGGGCAGTACAGGCGGTGCAGTTAACAAGTCAGCCACCCTATTCCTCCTTACGGTTTACGAGAGGTAAACGCCTTTACCTCTTTCATAGCCATGTAAGTATAGACAGTGTGACGTCGCTCGCCATTTGACAACCGCCCCGCCAGCAAAACTGGCGAGGCGGTTCGGGGGTCAGCTAAGGTTATTAGTTGAGCAATATAAAGATAGGAAAAACCTTAGACGGTACGCTTCGCTTTTTGCTTGTAACGGTCGAATATCACCGCTGCCAGCAGGATCAGGCCACGAACGACGTACTGAGAGAACGGCGAAATATTGAGCAGGTTCATGGCGTTCTCTACCGTCCCCAGGATCAGGATACCGGCCACCACATATGAGATTTTTCCGATGCCGCCTTTCAGGGAAACGCCCCCCAAAACACAGGCTGAAATGACGATCAGCTCATAACCGATAGAGGTCATTGGCTGGCCACTGGTCATTCGCGACGCCAGAATAATCCCTGCGGCTGCAGAGACCAGCCCGGAAAGAACAAAGATAATAATCTTGGTACGCACCACCGGCACACCGGCCAGACGTGCGGCTTCTTCATTGCCCCCGATAGCCAGGGTATTACGGCCAAACGTGGTCCGGTTGAGCAGGAACCCGAACAGGATAAGACAGGCCACGGTCAGCCAGATTGGCGCTGGCAGCCCCAGCCAGTTAGCGTAACCGAGGGTAAAGAAGCGCTCGTCTTCAATCCCCACCGCTTTACCGTCAGAGATGATATAGGCAAGACCACGCACAATTTGCATGGTCGCAAGCGTTGTGATCAGGGCGTTAATCTTCAGACGAGCAATGACAAAGCCGTTCACCAGACCGCTGAGCACGCCCAGTAACAGACCCGCCAGCACGCCAATCCACAGGCTCTCCGTCATGTTGATTACCACAGCCGTGGTGACACCGGCACAGGCAATAACCGAGGCCACCGACAGGTCAAAATCGCCCGAGGCCAGACAGAACAGCATACCGCAGGCCACCATGCCGGACATGGAAATGGCCAGCCCCAGCCCTTTCATATTAATAAAGGTGGCAAAATTAGGAACGAAGATCGCACAGGCGACAAACAGGGCGGCAAAGACCACCAGCATGCCGTACTGATCCCAGATTCGGCCAAAACTGAACGCCGACTTTGGCGCTCCGGATGTAGTAACAGAGGACATCATTAACTCCTTACTCAGGCGACAGCCTGGCTGACTTTAGGCATGGCGAGATTCAACGCCTGTTGTTCATTCGCCTGTTCATGAAGCAATTCACCGGCAATTTCACCTTCACGCATGACGACAATGCGATCGGCGACGCCAAGCACTTCAGGCAGATCGCTGGAGGCGAAGAGCACCGCCACGCCGCGTTTTGCCAGTTCATAGATCACGTTATAAATCTCGTGTTTTGCCCCCACATCGATACCGCGCGTCGGCTCGTCCAGTAAAATGACCTTCATATCCTCCGATAGCCAGCGGCCCAGAATGGCCTTCTGCTGGTTGCCCCCGGAAAGATTCATGATCAGCTGTTCTGGTCCCGGCGTTTTGATATTGAGTGAACGAATGTGGTGATCGGCATTGCTCGATTCCCAGCTATCGTTGATCAGGCATCCTGCGCGGATAAATTTGCGACGGGCGGAGATATTGATGTTGTCACGCACCGAATGCACCGGAATAATCCCCTCTGCTTTGCGATCTTCCGGGCAGAGCATCATGCCTGCCTTAATCGCGTGGGCGGGCTTCTGAATATCCACCGCTGCGCCGTCAATAGTCACCACGCCTGCGGTAATGCGCGTGCCGCCGAACAACCCTTTCATTAACTCGCTACGCCCTGCGCCCACCAGGCCGAACAGTCCGACGATTTCACCGCTGCGTACCGATAACGAAACCGGCATGCGTACTCCCGGCGCTTTTACATTATCCAGTCGCAGGCGTTCAGGGCCGTACTCACGCGGTTTCCAGTGGTAAATGTCCCCCAGATCGCGTCCGACCATCGCCTGGACAAGCTGGTCATGGTTCACCTGCGCCATATCGCTAAAGGTGCGCACATAGCGGCCATCTTTAAACACGGTGATGGCGTCGCTCAGGGCAAATATCTCTTCCATACGGTGCGAAACATACAAAATCGTGCGGCCTTCCTGGCGCAACTCCCGGATCACGCGGAACAGGTTTTCGATTTCACGTGCGGAAAGCGAACTGGTGGGTTCATCAAAGGCAATAATTCTGGCGTTACGCGCCAGAGCCTTGGCAATTTCAACCATCTGCCACTGGCCGATGGAGAGGTATTTCAGCGGCGTCTGAGGATCGACGTCCAGCCCAAGATGTTTAAGCTGCAGCCCTGCTTCATAATTAAGTAGCGAACGATTAACCACGCCGCTTTTGTGCGGGAGCTGTCCTAAATAGATGTTCTCGGCCACGGTCATCTCTGGGATCAGGTGCAGTTCCTGATAGATAATGGCCACCCCGGCATTAAGCGCCGCCGTGGTATCATCGAAAGCCACCTCTTCGCCACGAATGGCCAGTGTGCCGGTCGTAGGGGAATAGTTGCCGCTGAGGATTTTCAACAGCGTGGATTTCCCCGCGCCGTTTTCACCCATCAGGGCATGAACCTGGCCGGCATAGCAGTCGAAACTGATATCGGTCAGCGCGTTAACACCGGGGAACGTTTTCCCGATGCCGCGAAATGAGAGATACGGATCAGACTGTCGCATAACGTCTCCGTGATTCCTGTAGTGTGTACGTCTGGCCCCTCATGGTGAATGAGGGGCGCAATCACAGCGTATTACTTACCGCCCAGTCCTTTTTTCGCCAGTTCCTCTTTGAAATTGTCGCGGGTAATCAGCACCACGTCGGTCACTTCAGTAAATTTCGGCGGTTCAGCCCCTTTGGTCACCCAGTTGTAGAGCATTTCACTGGATTTATAGCCGTGTACGTCCGGGCTTGGCAGCAGAGAGCCGTAGAAGCCGGTCGCCTGCGCTTTGGACAGTTCGCTGACGGCGTCAACGCCGTTGATACCGATACCGATCACATCCGGAGCTTTAAAGCCCTGACCTTCTGTCGCACGCACGCCACCCAGCACGGTGTTGTCGTTCATACCGACCACCAGCCAGTGTTTAACTTCCGGGTGTTGAACCAGCATTGAGTTCGCGGCGTCGAACGCACCGGGGATATCGTTGGATTTGGTAGGAACTTTATAGATCTGTTTTTCCGGGAAGCCGGCGGCTTTCAGAGCGTCCATGGAACCAGTAGTACGACGACGTGCAGTATCCAGCTCATCAGCCGTGATGGCCATGACGCCCGTCTCTTTTACATCCCAGCCGCGCTTTTGCATCTCTTTATAGAGTTCCTGACCCTGGCGCTCACCAATTTTGGTCGCGGCCATCATTACCAGCGGCACGGTGTCCATTGGCTTGCCTTTGGCATTGACGAACTGATCGTCAACGGCAATAACCTTCATGTCGTAACCGCGCGCTTTAGCCGCAATTGCCGACCCCAGTTTTGGATCGGGTGTACAGATAACGAAACCTTTCGCACCGCTGGCCGCCAGGCTGTCGATGGCGTTCAGGGTTTTTTCACCGTCAGGCACGGCGATTTTAATGACGTCAAAACCTAAATCTTTTCCGGCTTTATCGGCGAATTTCCACTCAGTCTGGAACCACGGCTCTTCTGGCTGTTTTACCAAAAAACCGAGTTTTAAATTCTCTGCGATAGCGGATTGTGACATAACAGCAGCCAGACCAACGGCCGCCAGCGCTTTAGTAAATTTGTGCATGGTAAACTCCAGCTTTAGCATTCTTTTCTGTAGGGAATATTTGCGTGCTTCTTATTTAATCGGACTTAAAACAAGGCATTAGCGCTTACCTCGTCATAAGCGTTATTGCTGGTGATAGTTTTAGCGGGAAATTAATCATCCATAAGAGAGCGCCATCACACCGCAGAATTACAGTAATTGCGTACATAAATTCAGCGGAAAATGACATAAAAACGGCAGGAATTGTCGGACAAATGAAACGGGGTTAAGCAGAATTATCCATAAGATCAGCTAAGAAGTCCCTGAGCGCCGGACGCTCTAGCATCCGGCGGGAAATTTACCAGGCGTAATAGATGTGGTCAGCGTGATCGCGAACGGGCGTTTCGTCACCCAACAGTCGAGCAGCAAGGGCCAGCGCAAAGTCAAAAGCATGACCAAGACCTTTGCCGCTGAGCAGGTTTTTATCCTGGACGACCGGTGCATCCACATATTCACCGTCTTTTACCGTCTCCCATAAATCCCCGGAGCAGACGTAGCGACGCCCCCGAAGCAGCCCATTTCCCCCCAGCACGCGCGCCGCTGCTGAACAAATAGGGCAAATCAGTTTTCCGCGCGCGTCATGTGCAGAAATAAAACGGATAACCTGCGGATCCGCGGCCAGATTTGCGCTGCCCTGCGGTCCCCCGGGTAGAACAATCGCATCGTAAAGCGAATCGCTGCGTTCTGATAAGGTGCTGTCTGCCACCATGGGAATGTTATGGTAACTGACCACTGCACGCGACTGCGCGCAGGCCAGAGTTTCCACGTCGATGTTCAGCCGGCGCAAAATATCAATGGTGATAATCGCCTCTGCTTCCTCAAAACCGGGTGCCAACAGCACCGCAACCTTTGCCATCATAGACCTCAATGCTTGAAACAAGATAAAACAGTATTTCATTTTTACATAATCATTAAGAACAATCTTGCACGGCGATCACACACTCGCCTTTTTGCGATAAATTGATTTAGCGCAATTTTATTCCTCATAATATATCCTGATTGATTGATCTGTTTTTCACATCGTCACAGAAGATTCTGTTGCCTTAATATTTTCACTCTTGAAAAAACGAGACAAACAATACACAAACACATAAAAATCAATTAGTTATTAATGTGTTAATTTATATCCACCTGTTTTCATTTCTGTACTATATTAAATTTTGTAATGTATGGTAAACACAGCCTAATTAAGAGTTTTCTTAGACAGAATACAAGGGTATGCTTATTTATATCGAACACAGGAAGTGAATATTCGATCGACTTTTGTCGCCGCAGAAATGCCATTTCTGCATTCCATTAGATGTGCCTGCCGGGTCAGGTTAGCCGCGGACATCACGTCCCACAGTCAATAAGGATATGAGTATGACTACCCAAACGATGATGCAAAAACTCAATGCCCAGTTGAACCTCGAGTTCTATGCCTCGAATCTGCACCTGCATATCAGCTCGTGGTGTTCCGAAAACAGTCTCAATGGCTCTGCCACTTTTTTTCGCAGCCAGGCGCAAAGCAACGTCACCCATATGATGCGTGTTTTTAACTTCATGAAAGCCGCAGGGGCGAACCCAACCGTAAAAGCGCTTGATACGATCGACGATAACTACTCTTCTCTGGAAGAATTGTTTGAGAAAACACTGGAACAGTACGAACAGCGTTGCAGCACGCTTAACAAGCTGGCCGATGAAGCCAGAGCACAACACGACACCAAAACCCTTAAATTCTTACGCGATATGGATAAAGCGCAACAGCAGGACGGCATGCTGCTCAAAACGCTGGCGGACGAAATTCACAACGCGCAGCAGGCGGGTTTATGTCCGGAACAAACCGACCGTCATCTGCTTGACCTTGTGACGGTACAGCACCACTGATCATTTTTCCTGCTCCCGGCCAGGCGCGCTTTTCGGCCTACCGGGAGCAGGTTCCCCTTCTCGTCGCCAACCTTCTGCTTTTGCTAAGATTTAACAAATCAGATCTCGCTCTCAATGATTAACCACACAACATGTAATGATTTATTTAATTACATTATCATTGACGAGGGAGCATCATGATCACCATTGAGTTTATTGTCATCCTCCTCTGCCTGCTGACAGGTACGCGTTTCGGCGGCATGGGGCTTGGGTTGATAAGCGGTATTGGCCTTTTTATTTTATGTTTTGTCTTTGGTCTGCAACCCGGCAAACCGCCGGTTGACGTGATGCTGACCATTCTCGCCGTCATTGGATGTGCCGCAACGCTTCAGACCGCAGGCGGCCTGAACGTCATGATGCAATTTGCTGAGCGCCTGCTGCGCAAACATCCTCAACACATCACGCTTCTCGCCCCTTTTACCACCTGGATGCTGACCTTTCTCTGCGGGACCGGACACGTGGTGTACACCATGTTTCCCATCATTGCGGATATCGCCCTGAAAAAAGGGATCCGCCCGGAACGCCCAATGGCCGTGGCATCAGTGGCATCGCAGATGGCAATTACGGCCTCGCCGGTCTCCGTGGCCGTTGTGTCACTGGTCTCCATTCTGGGCGCGCAGCATGGGCTCGGCCACGCGTGGGGAATACTGGAAATTCTCGCCGTCTCGGTTCCAGCCTCACTGTTTGGTGTGGCGATTGCTGCGCTGTGGAGTTTGCGTCGTGGGAAAGCGTTAGCGGACGATAAGGAGTTTCAGGAAAAGCTCAAAGATCCGAAGCAGCGTGAATTCATCTACGGCGGGACGGAAACGTTAATGAATCAACGTTTTCCAAAGCAGGCCTACTGGTCCACGTGGATTTTCTTCGCTGGCATTGCCGTGGTTGTCCTGTTGGGGGCATTCCCTGACCTGCGCCCTGCATTTGAGATAAAAGGAAAAATGACGGCGCTGTCGATGAACCTTGTCATCCAGATGATGATGTTAATTGCCGGTGCCGTAATGCTGATGGCCTGCAAGGTCAATGCGTCTGCCATTTCTAACGGCGCGGTGTTTAAGGCAGGTATGGTCGCGATCTTCTCGGTGTTCGGGGTGGCGTGGATGAGCGATACCTTTTTCCAGGCGCATCTTGATGAGTTAAAGCTGGCGCTGGAAGGCGTGGTGAAAAGTCATCCGTGGACCTACGCGATTGTGCTGTTCCTGGTATCGAAGCTGGTAAACAGCCAGGCGGCAGCCCTGACGGCCGTTGCGCCTATGGGACTGATGCTGGGAATCGACCCGAAAATGCTGATCGCCTTTTTCCCGGCCTCTTACGGCTATTTTGTCCTGCCGACCTACCCAAGCGATTTAGCCTGCATCGGCTTTGACCGTTCGGGCACAACCCGCATCGGCAAATTTATCATTAACCACAGCTTTATTCTGCCGGGATTAATTGGCGTAAGCTGCGCGTGTGCGGCGAGCTATCTGCTGGTACAGACGTTCTTTTAAGGTGAGCGAAGGGCGACAAACGGTCGCCCTTTTTAGCGTCAGGCGGGCTTTAGTGAGACTCGCCCTGCGGCGTGAATCGCAGTTCAATCAGCGCGATGGCTTTCTGAATAGCGCGAAGCGTGACCGGGTCAGCCGCAGCGGGATGGCTGTTGAAATCGATATTTTTCAGCTGCGTGGACATCTTCTCGCGCACTTCAACCGGCGCAATAACGTCCAGGACATCAAGGATTTGTTTGATAACTAACTGACAGGCGACAACGTCTGACACCAGCTCCTGATCGGCGCTCAGGTTTTGTGACATGGGGCTTTCTCCTTATTTAAAGGCCGCCATAGTAACAAAACGCAGGCCCTTTCATCTCCCTCTCGTCGCTTACGGGCACAAAAAAACCCGCCGAAGCAGGTTTTTTTCATCAGAACATTGCGCCCGGTGGCACGTCTTTGAAAGTGTTGCAGTAGTTAGCCCACATGCTTTTCAGGATTTTGCGAAGTTTCATCAGGTAGCTCCATTAACTTGTTATACAACTTTATCGTCAATGTGCTTATAATATGACCATCGTCACAAAAATCAATATTTTTGTGACGCGCATCACAATTTTATTCTTCGTGCCAAACCTGAAAAGTGGGGCTCACGGCACCTGAAAGCGTCAGCCTACGATCCCGCGAACAAAAGCTTCAATCTCTTTGTCCTGGCAATTCTCAAAGAAGCACTGCTGGAAACGCTGACCCGAAACGGCCGTCTTCACCAGCTCGGGATCGATTGCGCGCAGCGTATCCAGATAGTTTTCTTTCACGACCGCCGCTTTAACCTGGTTCAGAATACCGGCGTTACGCACCTGCGGCTCTTTGCGCTCGGGCGGATAACCTTCACCGTTTCGACCAGTGAACGCTTTTTCAAAGATAAACCGAACGTTCAGTTCAGCCCCCCAACCGAAGCCTTTGGCAAACGGCAGGGAGAGCGCGTTACCGTTGTTGATCTGAGCAAACAGGAACGCATCCGCAGGATCAATGCAATAGCCGCAGATGACGCCCGGGTGGATGTTCAGCGACATCAATGCCCCCTGCCCCGTACCGCAGCCGGTCACAACAAAATCAACGGCTTTCGCATTCAGTAAAATGCTCGCCATAATCCCCAGATGGATATAGGTCAGGTGATGGTCATTCTCGTCGCTCATGCCCACGTTATAAACCGGGAACCCTTTTTCATCGGCTACCGTTTTCAACTCTTTCAGTATCACTGGGTTTTTCGCGGCCTGGCTGTTTTCCATCATCAGTGCAATTTTCATTTCATCTCTCCTGAATGCGTGGCGGGAGATCCCGCTATGGATACCTTTACCTGTTCACCCTACTATCAAACAAACAACCTTTCAAATTAAATGAAAGGTTGTTTTAAAAAACAAAGACAGGTTCACAATTTAGCGAGAATGAGACCGTACGCCAAACGTGCATTAAAAAGTTAAAGCAAACCTGTTGCCGCTTCAGCCCGTTAGCTAGACTGCAAAAAAGTACACGCTAAAACCGTATGGGGTTGACCTGTGAATCAGCGCTGCCGGATGCTTCGCTCCCTCTTTCTACTCGCGTTGACGGGTCTGTTGCTTGTTTGCCCCCCTGCCCGGGCAGAAGAGCCTGTACCGGTCTGGATCTTTGATGCTAACAACTTCGAATTCTGGCGCACACCGCAAGGAGAGTGGCAGGGTTTTTATCCTGAACTGATTAAGGCCATCAATAAACAGGCGGGTACGCAGCTGCAGCTGCGGCCGCTCTCCGGTGCCGATATTAGCCAGCGTTTTGCACAAAATGAGTATGGCGTGTATGCCGGGGTATTGCGCACGGAGAAGCGAGCCAGAACCAAAATTCTCTCAGCACGTTTGTTTGATAACGACGTGGTGGCAGCCAGTCCATCGATGACGGTGACAACAGCCGAACAGCTCAGCCATGCCCGGGTGCTGTTCCGTAAAGACGACGCGACGCTCGACAGCGTGCAACAACGTTATCCCGACCTTAAATTTCGTTCTCTGCGCCTCGTCGCCACCAGCGATGAAGCTTTTCGCTTGCTGAGCGACAACCAGGCTGATTTCTATATTAATGACGCTCCGGAGATGGAGAATACCCAGCGCTATTATCTGGTCTCCCGGCCCTTTCCTGAGCTACGCATTCCTGTCGTCCTCGCCTTCAGCCCTGATCTGCTTCCCCTGCGGGATAAAATCAATGCGCTGATTGGCACCTGGTATCGCAACGGCGGAATCAACACGATGCTGGAAGAGAGCAAGCGCAATTACCTGCTAAGCCGTATCACCCTGTCAGAGGAGGAGCGAACCTGGATCGCGCATAACCGCCTGCAGATCAACCTGCCCAAAAACGAGAATTTTGCCCCGCTTATCTGGCGGGACAGCAAGGGCTACCACGGCACAGCCATTGATATGATTAACGACATGCGCGATTTACTGGGCATGAAGGTTGATGTCAATTTTATCGATCACTATTCGAGTCTTCCGCGACAGCAGTGGGCGGTTCGATTGATTGATATCGTTGATCGAAGCGACAGTGCGCATGCACAGGGTCGTATCGGCCCCGACATCGCCTGGCACAACGCCTATTACAATCGCAGCAGTCAGCCCTTCTTGTGGAACGAAGAGAGTATTCGCAGCCAGCGCGTCGGCGTACTCGACGGTTCGTTTGCCGCAGCCTATTTACGCCAGCGTTTTGGCAGCGATGTGATCATCGTGACCCGGCCAACCATTGACGGTCTTATCGACGCGATTGAGAACGATGAGATTGACTATATTCTGGGCGACCTCAGTTCGCTGGAGTCCACGCTTCGCGGCAACGAACTGTTTCGCGGGGTGCTGAAAGTCGCGGGGGTCACCCGCTCTGAATTTATTATTGGCCCGTGGGTGGACCCGCAGCATCCGCTCTTTAATCTGCTGACTCAGGTTCATCGCCTGTCAGAATACCGCACACAAATAGAACGTCAGGATGAGCAGAGTTACTTACCCGATTTTTCTAAAAACACGCTGAAGATTATCAGCGTGATTTTGCTGATCGTGGCCCTGTTCAGCATCGGTATGCTGATCATGATGCGTCGCCATTTACGCCAGAACCGAATGGTTAACCGCAATATGGTGCAGGCGCTGGAGAAGGTAAACCGCGCGCACGATGACGAGACCGGCAGCCATATTCAGCGCGTCGCCCGATATTGCGGCTTAATGGCGCGTGAGCTTGGGCTTTCGCGCAAAATGACCCGTGAGATAGAACATTTTGCCTCACTTCACGATGTCGGAAAAATTGCCGTGCCGGAGCGTATTCTGCGTAAGCAAGGCCCGCTGACCCAGGACGAGTTTGCCGAGATGAAACTTCATACCGTGAAAGGGTGGCGGATTATTCAGGGCTTAGAGCTGGGCGCAGTTGCGGAGAATATTATCCATTTCCATCATGAAAAATGGGATGGCAGCGGATATCCGCAGGGGCTGCGGGGAGAACAGATCCCGCTGGAAGCCCGCATTCTGGCGCTGGCCGATGTGTATGATGCCCTGAGGCAAAAGCGGGTCTATAAGCCGGGATTCACGCACGAGCAAGCCTGCAAAATCATTCTGGAAGGTGACGGCCGCCATTTTGACCCGCAGCTTATTGCGCTGTTTCGCCTGCATCATCTTAAGTTTAAAACCATTTTTGACAGCCTGGCCGACTAAACGGCCCGTCGCAAAGAGAAAGCGCAGATTGCCCGGCTATTCCTCGCATTGCGACTCACATCTGCAGGTACGATATCGTATTTCCACTCACTCAGAGCGAACCATGAAAAGAGTCTTCGTCGCCGGTACGATCCTGCTGCTGGCGGGCTGTAACATTAATCGCCAGGCTGAGGTCAGCGCCCTGGACGCGCCAAACGGCATCGTCCGCCTCGACTACGGGCAAGCAATGCTGCAAAACGCCTATTCCGATGAGTATGTTAATAACGGCACCGCAGCTAAAGCGTGTCAGAGCATGGGGTATGCCACCGCCTCTGCCTATGGCCAGCCCATTAAAACCTGCACCCTGACCAGCGGCTCTCTGTGTCTCAATGAGAGCGTGACGATCCAGTATAAATGCATGGGCTTTGCAGTAAACCCTAAAGCAAATAACCCGTGGTATTAATCTGTGCTGCCAGTATTGACTGGCAGTGTATTTCATTACGAACAAAAACAATTCTCATTAATAAAATATAAAATCGGCAATGCGTTTTATTCCCATTCGTATTTTAAATAAAGAAATAATTATTTTACGTTTTGCAAATAATTAAATAACAAATTATAGTGTCGCTCATTGTGAACCAGAATTAATAACCCGGAGCGTCACCATGCTGAAAACTGAAATGATCGACAAGCTCAATGCGCAAATGAACCTTGAGCTTTTTTCATCCCTTCTCTACCAGCAGATGAGCGCCTGGTGCAGCTACCACAGTTTTGAAGGCGCTGCCGCCTTCCTGCGCCGCCACGCGCAGGAAGAGATGACCCACATGCAGCGTCTGTTTGATTATCTGACTGACACGGGCAGCCTGCCGCGCATCGATAACGTTGCGTCCCCGTTTGCCGAGTATAATTCGCTTGATGAGCTGTTCCGTGCGACCTATGAGCACGAGCAGCTGATTACGCAAAAAATTAACGAACTGGTTCATGCGGCTATGATCGGCCAGGATTATCCGACCTTTAATTTCCTGCAGTGGTACGTGGCAGAGCAACACGAAGAAGAGAAACTGTTTAAATCCGTGCTGGATAAATTGTCTCTGGTGGGGAAAACAGGCGAAGGTCTTTACTTTATCGATAAAGAACTTTCTACCCTCGATACACAGAAATAATATTGCTGCGGTGCTGTTTTCAGCGCCGCACTTTTTATTCTCCGCGCACAGATTTACATACACCCCGCACAGCTTGTACACCGCCAGTCCTGCGCATTGACCGCCTGGTAAAAATACCGGTAGTTAGCCGTCTCCAGCGGAATACCGGCATCAAAAAAAACATCTGTCAGCCAGTCTACGTTTTCAATGATCCACTCATCTTCTTTTAGCCCCTGCGCAAAGGTGTCGTCCTCAGGATCGATGATCGAATAAATAGCCCAGGTGCCCATATCCTTTTCACGACGCGATTCAGGAAGCTGCAGGGCCTGGTTCTGCCAGCTGATTATCCAGTGACCATGGCACAGTAAATTACCGCCCCGGCTCCACGCCGCAGTAAAGGGATTATTCTCCGCCATCTGCCCTCACTTTATTTGAAAACTTATAGTTATTGTTTAAATTACGCCTGATTTTTCGGCAAAAATAGTGCCCTTACGAAGTAGGTATCCCCTCCCAAAGGGGCAGGTGCGGGTAAATCACTTAAAGTCGAAAAATATCGTAAATAATTCATTACACCAACTGTAACGGTCATTTGACGAAGCGGGGCTTTTCCCTTACTCTGCGCCGCAGAATTTGTCGCGATTACGAATCGTTGTAGAGGAATGCGTGAAAAACAGAACCCTGGGAAGTATTTTTATCGTCGCCGGAACGACGATTGGCGCAGGAATGCTGGCGATGCCTCTGGCTGCCGCAGGCGTTGGATTTGGAATGACACTGCTGCTGCTTGGCACACTCTGGGCGTTGATGTGCTACACCGCCCTGCTGTTGCTTGAGGTTTATCAGCATGTGCCCGCGGATACCGGCCTGGGTTCTCTTGCGGCACGCTACCTGGGACGCTATGGCCAGTGGATAACCGGCTTTAGCATGATGTTCCTGATGTACGCCCTGACCGCGGCCTATATCAGCGGCGCCGGCGAGTTAATCGCCTCCAGCGTTAACGACTGGTTCGACGCTGACATCACGCCTTCAACGGGCGTTATCTTCTTTGCGCTTATTGGCGGGGGGGTGGTCTGTGTGGGGACTTCGCTGGTCGATCTGTTTAACCGTTTTCTGTTCAGCGCCAAGATACTGTTCCTGATTGTGATGCTGGTTCTGCTGGCACCGCATGTTCACAAGGTCAATCTGCTGACGCTGCCGCTGGAAAAAGGGCTGGCGCTGTCCGCGATCCCGGTTATTTTCACCTCGTTTGGCTTCCACGGCAGCGTGCCCAGCATCGTGAGCTATATGAACGGCGATATCCGTAAGCTACGCCGCGTCTTTATGGTGGGGAGCGCCATCCCGCTGATTGCCTATATTTTCTGGCAACTGGTGACGCTGGGGAGCATTGACGCGTCGACCTTTACCGGGCTGATGGCGGAACACGCTGGCCTTAACGGCTTTCTGCTGGCACTGCGTGAGGTTGTCACCTCCCCGCACGTTGAGCTGGCGGTCCATCTGTTTGCCGACCTGGCGCTGGCCACCTCATTCCTGGGTGTGGCGCTCGGCCTGTTTGATTACCTGGCCGATCTGTTCCAGCGTCGCAATACTGCCGCAGGACGCTTACAGACGGGGGCAGTCACCTTCCTGCCTCCTCTGGCGTTCGCGCTGTTTTACCCGCGTGGGTTCGTGATGGCGCTGGGGTATGCAGGTGTGGCGTTATCCGTGCTGGCCCTGCTGCTCCCTTCCCTGCTGGCCTGGAAGAGCCGCCAGCAGCATCCTCAGCAAGGGTACCGCGTCATGGGCGGCAAACCGCTGCTGTGCATGGTGTTTGCCTGCGGAGTGATGATTATTCTGGTGCAATGCTTGATAGCCGCAGGGATGCTGCCGGAAGTGGGTTAACAAAAAAGGGGCTGAAATCAGCCCCTTTTTATTAGTGCAAACAGCAGCTCTTAAACTTCTTACCGCTGCCGCACGGACACGGATCGTTACGCCCGACCTTTGTGCCGTTAACAATCGGTTTTTTTGCTTCCGGCTGCTGTGGGTTGTCCACCCAGTAATTGTACAAACGCAGAGCCGCAGGCTGAATGCTCTCAATGCTGGCTTTATATTCGTCTTCGCTCAGCTCATCCAGCTTCTCGCTGTTCTCGTCTGTACCGTGCAGCGCAATCGCATCAAGATCGGCCTTCAGTGCTTCCGGTAAGGCTGACCAGTCCGTCAGCGCCACACCGCGCATATAGCCATAACACCACTCTTCAACAACGGTATAGCTCTCGCCGTCGACATCGTTGTAACCAAACATCGGCTCAAACTGATCCGGGTATTCGCTCAGGCGCTCAGCAATGTCGTTCATATGCTTAAAGCAGAGATCGATAAAACGGTGCATTTCACGATCGTTTTTCCAGCGCGGAATGTATTTCTCGCCACCCCACACGGCCACCAGCCAGATATCTGGCTCAACGACAACAGGGCCGGAAAGGACTGCGGTAAGCATGCCGTCCAGTTCAGACACGTCAATCACGGACGCATCGTCATGACCGTAAGACATTAATGTCTCTTCAAGCCACGCCATTTCGCTTTCATTCAATGGGCCTTCAGTCATCGCTGACACTCCTGATAAAAAAGGAAAAGATCCTGACACATATCTCACGGCTTTCCTATCTGAAGTTTAGGTCTTTATTGCTGCAAAAACGTGCAAATCGTGACCATTGCACAACTTATGGGCTTTGTTGTTAACGATATGTGATCTCCGCTGTAATTTCATCGCGTCCCACAAGGTGCCATATCACCGCACTCTATACTCAAACATGTCACAACCCGCTCAATGGGTTAACCATTCTGGCAACGATTTTGCTTAATGTTCTTCGCGCGAACCTGCGCAGGGAAACCTCGCCGTATTACGCAGGCGTTGTCTGGATCTTGTTCGTTTAGTGCATTTTGTTCTTGCTCGTGTTTTTGGATTGGCTGCGCCGTCGGCGTCCGGGTTTACGCCGTGGTGCAAAAACCTCTTTGCTAAGGAACATAATAATGTCGCTGAAATTTATCAGAACTCCCCTTTCTATCGTGCTGGCCGGTTGTCTGGTGACGGCATTTTCTGCGCATGCAGATATTGTCATTGGTGTGGCCGGGCCGTTTACCGGTCCAAACGCCACCTATGGCGATCAGTACTGGCACGGTGCAACGCAGGCCGCTGAAGACATTAACGCCGCAGGCGGCATTAACGGCGAGAAGATTAAGCTGGTTCAGGGGGATGATGCCTGCGAGCCGAAACAAGCCGTGGCCGTCGCCAACCGTCTGGTCGACCAGGATAAAGTCAACGCGGTGGTCGGCCATTTCTGCTCCTCTTCCACAATGCCCGCCTCCGAGGTGTACAGCGACGCGGGGATCCTTGCCATTACCCCCGGCTCGACCAACCCGCTCATTACCGAACGAGGCATGACCGATATGTTCCGCATGTGTGGTCGCGATGACCAGCAGGGCCAGGTCGCCAGCGATTTCATTATCGATAAGCTGAAAGCCAAACGTGTGGTCATCATCCATGACAAAGACACCTACGGTCAGGGGCTGGCAGACGCCACCAAAGCTGCGCTGGCGAAGCGCGGGGTTCAGGATGTGATGTATGAGGGCTTATCCCGTGGTGAGAAAGACTTTAACGCGCTGGTGACTAAAATCGGCGCACAAAAGCCGGATGTGGTGTTCTTCGGCGGTTGTCACCCGGAAGCCGGCCCGCTGGTTCGCCAGATGCGTGAACAGGGCGTGCAGGCGAAATTCTTCTCCGGCGACTGTATCGTCAACGAAGAGATGGTGACCGCGGCGGGTGGACCGCAATATACCAAGGGTATTTATATGACTTTTGGTAAAGACCCGCGTCTGATCCCGGATGGGAAAGCGGTCATTGAGAAATTCCGCGCCGGAAAATTCGAGCCTGAAGGTTACACCCTCTACTCTTATGCCTCCGTTCAGGCCATTGCCGCAGCCTTCAAGGCTACGGGCGGTAAAGACTCGGCCAAGGCCAGCGAATGGCTGAAAGCCAATGCCGTCGACACGGTTATGGGCAAAAAAGCCTGGGACAGCAAAGGCGATCTGAAAGTGTCTGACTACGTGGTGTATCAGTGGGACGATAACGGAAAATATAAGGAAGTTCAGTAACGGGACGGAGTCACGCTCAACGCCGGCAGGTTCGCCTGTCGGCGCGTAATAAACATCAGGCTGCGCGTGCCGCGCAGCTTAAAATAACGAGCGCGCTATGATGAGTACATTCTTCCTGCAACAGTTAATAAATGGCTTAACGCTGGGCTCCGTCTATGGATTAATCGCCATCGGCTACACCATGGTGTATGGCATCATTGGTATGATTAATTTCGCCCACGGCGAAGTGTATATGATCTCCGCCTACCTCTGCGCCATTGGCCTGGCGCTGCTCTCTTTCTTCGGCCTGCAGTCGTTCCCGTTGCTTATCCTCGGTACGCTGATCTTCACGATTGTGGTGACCGGTGTTTACGGCTGGACTATCGAGCGCATTGCCTATAAGCCGCTACGCAACTCCACCCGTCTGGCACCGCTTATCTCCGCCATCGGGATGTCTCTGATTTTGCAAAACTACGCGCAGCTGAGCCAGGGGCCACGTCAGCAAGGGGTGCCCACGATGCTGGATGGCGTACTTCGCCTGCATATCGGTGAGGGGTTCGTTCAGATAACCTACACCAAAGTGTTTATTCTGGTTGCCTCGTTCGCCGGCATGCTCTTGCTGACATGGATAATCAACAATACCCGGCTTGGGCGGATGTGCCGTGCGGTGCAGCAGGACCGCAAAATGGCCTCCATTCTGGGCATTAACACCGACAGAATCATTTCGCTGGTCTTTGTGATTGGCGCGGCGATGGCCGGTCTGGCGGGTGTGCTCATCACCATGAATTACGGCACTTTCGATTTCTACGTCGGATTTGTCATTGGCATCAAGGCGTTTACCGCAGCGGTGCTCGGCGGGATTGGCTCCCTGCCCGGTGCGATGCTCGGCGGGTTGATTCTGGGCGTCGCCGAGGCGCAATTTTCCGGCATGGTGAACTCAGATTATAAAGATGTGTTCTCGTTTGGCTTGCTGGTCTTGATCCTGATTTTTCGTCCTCAGGGTCTGCTTGGCCGCCCGATTGTCGCCAAAGTGTGAAGGAGAATACGATGACCTCTCACGGCTTTTCGCTTAAGCGCTGCATTCTGGACGCCATTTTTTCCGGGCTGATTGCGTTAATAATTTTTGGCCCGATTGCAGGCGTGGTGCTGGACGGATACAGCTTTAATTTCGCCGGACAGCGGCTCGCATGGATAGTCGGCATCGTGATGCTGGGCCGTTTTCTGCTGAGCGCTTTTTTAGGCACCGCTCCGGGTGCACGTTTCCAGGCACGTTTTGAAGCCGACAGCGCGGGGGTTTATGTCCGGCCGCCGGAATACAAAAGCCGCATGCGCTGGATAATCCCGCTGATTATCGCCCTTGCGATCTGCTTTCCCTTTGTTGCCACCAAGTACGTTCTCACCGTCGCCATTCTTGGGCTTATCTACGTGCTTCTCGGTCTCGGGCTGAATATTGTGGTCGGTCTGGCCGGGCTTCTGGATCTCGGTTATGTCGCTTTTTATGCCATCGGCGCTTACGGGCTGGCGCTGGGGTATCAGTATCTGGGATTAGGATTCTGGAGCATGCTGCCGCTGGCGGCAATTATGGCTGCCGCGGCCGGCGCCCTGCTCGGCTTTCCGGTGCTGCGCATGCACGGTGATTACCTGGCGATCGTCACGCTTGGCTTTGGGGAGATTATTCGCCTGATCCTCAACAACTGGCTGACCTTCACCGGTGGCCCGAACGGCGTTTCTGCCCCACCTCCCACCTTTTTCGGACTGGAGTTTGGCCGCCGTGCCAAAGAAGGAGGCGTGCCCTTTCACGAATTTTTCCATCTGACCTACAACCCGAACATGAAGTTTATCTTTATCTACACGGTCCTGTTCCTGGTGGTGATGCTGGTGCTGTATATCAAGCATCGTCTGACGCGGATGCCTATTGGTCGGGCATGGGAAGCCCTGCGGGAGGATGAAATCGCCTGTCGCTCAATGGGATTAAATCATGTGCTGGTCAAGCTCTCGGCCTTTACGCTGGGTGCGTCGACTGCCGGCATCGCCGGGGTGTTTTTTGCCACTTATCAGGGCTTTGTCAACCCGACATCGTTTACCTTTTTTGAATCGGCGCTGATCCTGGCGATTGTGGTGCTCGGCGGTATGGGCTCAACGCTTGGCGTGGTGCTGGCGGCGTTTGTGCTCACGGTGACGCCGGAGCTGCTGCGCAGTTTTGCCGAGTACCGGGTTTTACTGTTTGGCATGCTGATGGTGGTGATGATGATCTGGCGTCCACGCGGGTTGATCCGCATTAACCGCAGCGGGTTTGCCGTGCGTAAGGGCGTAGCGCCATGAACGGAACGATATTAAGCGTTGAACATCTGATGATGCATTTCGGCGGGATCAAGGCGTTAAACGACGTCAACCTGGACGTGCAGCGCGGTTCAATTACTGCGCTTATTGGCCCAAACGGCGCGGGAAAAACCACCGTCTTCAACTGCCTGACCGGTTTCTATAAGGCTTCCGGCGGCAATATTTTCTTCAATACGCGCAATAAGACGACCAACGTCATTCAGATCCTCGGGCAAAAATTCCAGCCAGGAGACTGGATCCACCCTGCGCAGTTTGGGCAACGCCTGTTCTACAAAATGTTCGGCGGCACTCACCTGGTGAACCGCGCCGGACTTGCGCGCACCTTTCAAAATATTCGTCTTTTTCGCGAGATGTCGGTCGTGGAAAACCTGCTCGTGGCCCAGCACATGCGCGTCAATCGCAACCTGCTGGCTGGCGTATTCAATACGCCAGCGTACCGACGGGCGGAAAACGACGCGCTGGACAGGGCCTTTTACTGGCTGGAGGTGGTCGATCTTGTGGAGTGTGCCAACCGCCTGGCGGGCGAGATGTCGTACGGTCAACAACGGCGCCTGGAGATCGCGCGGGCCATGTGCACCGGCCCGGAAATGATCTGTCTGGATGAACCCGCCGCCGGGCTGAACCCGGTAGAGACACATAAGCTGAGTAACATTATTCGTTTTCTGCGCGACAACCACGGCATAACGGTATTACTGATTGAGCACGACATGGGGATGGTGATGGAAATATCGGACGACATTATTGTGCTCGACCATGGCGATGTGATTGCCCGGGGGAAACCTGAGCAGATCCAGCATGACGAAAAGGTGATTGCCGCCTATCTGGGCACCGATGAAAGCGAGGTCACTCTATGAATGAGCCGCTGCTGGCATTTCGCGAGGTGGATGTGTTCTATGGCGTGATTCAGGCGCTGAAGCAGGTATCCCTCGAAGTGCATAAAGGGGAAACGGTGGCGCTTATCGGCGCGAATGGCGCGGGTAAATCGACATTGCTGATGTCTATTTTTGGCCAGCCGCGTATTCGTAACGGGCAAATCCTGTTTTGCGGCGAAGACATCAGCCATAAATCTACCCACTATGTGGCCTCCGGCGGCATAGCGCAGGCACCCGAGGGGCGGCGTATTTTTCCGGATATGACGGTTGAAGAGAACCTGCTGATGGGGACCATTCCTGTCGGCAATCAATTTGCCGCCGACGATATGCAGAGCATGTTTGAATTGTTCCCGCGCCTCAAAGAACGCCGTAAACAGCGAGCCATGACCATGTCCGGCGGAGAACAGCAAATGCTTGCCATCGCCCGCGCGCTAATGAGCCGCCCTAAACTGCTACTGCTGGATGAACCCAGCCTGGGTCTGGCGCCCATAGTGGTTAAGCAGATCTTCCAGACGCTGCGCGAGCTGGCTCGCAACGGCATGACCATTTTTCTGGTAGAGCAAAATGCGCATCATGCTCTGAAGCTTTCTGACCGTGGCTACGTCATGGTCAACGGGCAAATTCGCCTCAGCGGCAGCGGCGAGGAATTGCTGGGAAACCAGGAGGTAAGAAAAGCCTATTTAGGCGGAGTGTAATTCATACGCGTGTCGCGCATAAATGTAACTATATGTCAGGCGATACGACGCGGGTGATTCAATTTACCGCTATTAACATCTTCGCTGATAATTTATGAAAGATAGACATTTGCGGCCATCGGTCCGCTGAGTCCGTTGATACGACAGAACTCAACGCGAATCCCGGGAAGGAGCGTTTCTTTTTCGTTGTTATTAAAGGCTGAAATGTGGAGAAGAACGTCCTTTCGACCATCTGAAGGGATGATTAGGCCTTTGCCACTGTGCATATCAAAACTTTTGACAATTCCTGTCATTTTACGAGACAAATAAGATCCTCTTAGAAAACATGCATTAACTATACACACAAATTAATTTTAAGCTAATGCAGCGTGACACTTTTTATGTGAGCCTTCCGGAAGGCTAAAATAAAAATTGCTAATTCTCCCTCCTCATGCATTAATGAAGTCGTTGGTTTAATCCACACACGAGCGTAAAAAATTTTACCCGGCAGTCCTCATAACCAGGCGCTATCGCTGATATCCCCTCCTTTTGAGTCCATACGTTTAATATTATACGTTTCTTAGCATTTCAAATACTCACAAGGAGTCTGCATGTCTTCAAGAATTATAGGTTTGGTTAAGTGGTTTAACGAAGATAAAGGTTTCGGTTTTATCTCTCCTGTCGATGGTAGCAAAGATGTGTTTGTGCACTTTTCTGCTCTGCAGGGTGATGATTTTAAAACTCTCTTTGAAGGCCAGAAGGTCGAATTTGCTATCCAGAGTGGCGAAAAAGGCCCTGCTGCTGCAAGCGTAATACTTTGCGATAGATAAAGTTATCACGGACCCGCGATCACGATGATGGATTTTTCCTGAGTAGACGGGTCCTGGATTAGAAGGCTTTTTCTGAGCAACAGGTCAGCATATTTTTCTCGTAGAAAGAGTGTGCTGACCGATGTGATGAAGTGCAGGTCTGCTGCACGAAGAGTCTTAAAGCAGAAGCGAGCTGCTTGTAAAATATCAAAGTGCGTAAGAGGTCAGGCAACCTCCAAAAGCATCACTTCTTCAATGTTGCTTTGCCAAATGAGATCGTCTGTAAAGACGCAAATTCATCATCTGGCAAATGCATTTTTAGAATTTTTGAGCGGTTTTGAAAAGAGTGCTGCAGTGTGGGCAGACAAGTTGAGCCCCTTTTTGTACACGGCTGAAACTATGCTCAGAGTCTTTTGAACAGTTTGGACATGGACATTTTACTAAGTAATTGCGACGGAATTGTGTATTTTTACGTCCTGACATAGGCATCTCCTGATTTAAACGACTGTCACCATACACGTTCACGAAGATGATTGCTTGCTTTTATTTCCGAATGATTGCAAAAACCAAAGAAAGTACAAATGCAACGTTTTTTCGAAAATTAAATACCGCTAATGTTAAAAAAGGTAAATGATATCAACTTAAATATTCACTTCAGATGCCCATGTTGTCATGGCTCCCAATACAGAACGTCGATTTTTGATGTGTCTGAAAAAAATCCGTATGGCGCTAAATGCATTTTCTGCAAATCGACGATGACATTCGCAGACAGACCTGACGGCCAGACAAAAATTTTCGCGCCGTCCTGATCCCCCTCGCCTTCACAGAGAAGGTGCTTAAGCAGATAACAACCAACAAGGTGAGATATGAAGAAAGTCATCGTCTTTTTCAATGGTAAACCGAGCAATGTTGTCACCGTGCTTAAGGGTATTACATCCATACGGCAGGAATATCCGAATGGTGAAGCGATAAACCTGCAGATAATGTCCGCAGGTTTTCCTTCTCTGACCGGCGATCATGAAGTGGTATATGTGGCGTCGGACAGGGAGCTGACTTCTCAGGAAATTCTGGATGCGGCTAAGAAATATTTATAATTATTCTGAATGTATGGCTGTTCTTGTAGATGCCCTTATTTAAGGGTAATCCCCTTCTTATTTGTGCTGCTAACATCTTTTGTTTACCCTCCCCGCGTTAAAAATCTTATACGGAATGAATAATACGTTAACGCTATCGCGAACAAACACATCCCTAATAGACTTAATTGCGTCATAATGTGTCAGGTGGCTTATTGTCTCAGCCCTGACTCATTCAGTTGTGTGTCAGACACAATATGCGTTACCTCATCCAGGTGCCCAATTCTGGCCTCCCCTGAACGATTAAACTTACTCTTATCTATCAACAATAAAGACTGTGAAGCGCGCTTGAGTAGCAGCGATTTGAAGCCAGCGTTGACCCTGTTGGAATCCCACAACCCTCCATGACTGTCTATCCCTTCGCAGGAGAAGATAAACAGGTCGATGTCCAGCAGTTTAAGTTGTGAAATCAACGAGGGGTTAACGTAGCAGCCATACTTACGCTCGAGTTTACCGCCGGAGCTAATAAGTTGAATCTGTTCACGTTTGCCCAGTTCCAGACAGATGGGGTGACTGTTAGTAAAGATCTGAATATCGATGTCAGGAAGTTGACGCGCAAGATACCAGCAGGTTGAGCTGGCATCCAGGGCAATGACCATCCCGGCTTCAATCCACTCCAGCGCCTCTCTGGCGATATCCGCTTTATGCGTGAAGTGGCTCTTAAGGCGAATATGAAAAGGATCGCCGCTGTCCTGGTTTTCCCGGTGAATATATTTCGCCCGCCCGTGGTTGCGCAGCACTTTTCCCTGCGCCTGCAGTTCGCTGAGATCCCGGCGAATGGTCTCTTTACTGACGTTAAGCTGGGTGGATAAAACGTCCGTCGTCAGACTATGATGCTGAATCAACAGGTCGATTATCGTTTGCTGACGTGCCTCTTTCATTTTTTCTCACCCATCATTCGATACACGCCCGCGCTGGCGGGCGCACCGGCATGAGATTACGGCGTTACCCCCTTTTTTAAAAGAATATTCCCGTATTTAGCACACTCCCCTGTGACAACGATCGCAAAGGATTTTTTGGCACGTGCGTAAAACGCATAGCGGTCAATGCGGGTAATTGCCGGACAGGGTGCCTGACGTGAAAGCGCATCGCGATAGCGAGCCTCAACACGGGGATCGAGGGAGTCACCCTCAACTGCAGCCATCATCACCAGTGGCGGCGCGTAGCTGTCGAGCTCAAAAAGCGGGATAATCGCATGCAGCAATTCGCTGACCTTTAGCCCATCGGCGCGTATAACCTGCGGCCCCATACTGTGGGCGGGGAAATGGGCATCAGAAAAAATAATCTCATCGCCGTGGCCCATTTCGGCCAGGACTTTCAGTAGTTCAGGTGATATTAACGGTGAAATCGTTTTTAACATCTCAAACTCCCTCGATCGGTGCAGAGTCGGTTTCCGGAAAGAAGTAGCGGTACTGATAATGCATCTGCGCTCTGGCATGTTCCGGGCTCGTAAATTCTCCGATCCCGTACCAGCCAAACAGGGCTGCCCCCGCGACAGTGGTTTCTGCATCATCAAGTACCTTGATGGGGATGCCGAGCATATTGGCTTTGATCTGGTTCCACAGCATGTTACGGCTGCCACCGCCGACCAGCAGCAGTTCAGTCGCGTTGAAGTGACCAATCTTTTCCAGCGTGCGCAGATTCTGCGCCAGTTGCCCGGTGAGGCCCTCCAGCGCAGCGCGATAAAAATGACCGCGAGTGGTGTTGAGTGTGACGCCCTCCCAGCCCGCATGCTGACAGCCGAGGAGATCACAGTGCATTTTCACCCCTTCGGACCCCATGGGTATGCGGCGGGCTGTCTCAATCAGCGTTTGCCAGGGCGTCTCTTCGGTCCAAAGCAGTTTACGTACCCATTCAAGTACGCCCGATGCCAGCCACTGCATGCCAGGGTTATACAGCCCTGGCTGGCTGTCCAGTTCGCAGGTAGAACCGACGTAGCGACTGAGCAGCGGCGTGTTGACCTGCGCACTGCGCACCATCAGGATCTCCCATGTTCCCGAGGAGAGGACGGGTTCATCCGCCGCGGCACCTGCACCAAACAACGCAAACTGGGTATCGTGTCCGGCGGAAATCACCGGGATACCGGCGGGTAGGTCAAGCCATTGGGCAGCATCAGACTGTAAATTACCGACGAGCTCACCGGCTTCCACCAGACGTGGGAAGAGCCGACGCGGCAAACCCGCCGCCTGCAAAATTTCATGGCTGAAATCGCGCTGTTGAATATCCAGCATCTGGCTGGTCCCTGCCATAGTAACGTCGGTGGTGAATTCGCCGGTCAGACGGTGGTTAATCAGCGACGAGATAAACAGCCAGGCGTGTGCCTGTTCCAACAGCTGCGGGTGATTTTCTTTTAGCCACACCAGCTTATACAGCGTATTGAAGCCAAATGCCCCCACGCCGGAAATGTCCTGAAGCCGCTGAGGTGACAGCAAGCGGCCAATATTTTTCATCACTTCGGCAGTGCGTGGGCATTTCCAGCTGATGATTGGGTAGAGCAGCCTGCCGTGCTCATCGACCAGCGCGCCATCAACACCGAAGGTGGTCACCGTGACGCCGCGAACGCGACAGTTTGCCAGACTCGTCTTCAGCGAGCGGCAACAGTCCGCGAAGCGTTGCATAATGGCCTCGAGAGACCACTGGTGCCAGGCGCTATTTTCTATGGCGATGTCGCTGGCATTTGCCGTAGCGGCACGGGCGATAATTTTGCCCTGCCGGTCAACGGCAATGGCCCGGATATTGGTCGCTCCGCAGTCGAGAACCAGAATAACCTCTTGTTTCATAACAACTCCTGAAACGTCGCCGGCTAACGTGTCGCTTATCCGGCCTGCAATTCGGTGTTTTACAGGCCCGGTAAACATACGCTACCGGGCAAAGACGTTACTCAACGTTTGTACAGCGGGCCATAGTTTTGACAGGCGCGGTAATCCTGGCCTTCGCTATCCATGCCGTGCGCAGCCCAGGCGGAAGGACGATAGACCTTCGACTCTTCCACGTTATGCATGCAGACCGGAATTCGCAGCATTGATGCCAGGGTGATGAAGTCTGCGCCGACGTGGCCGATGGTCAGCACGCCATGGTTTGCCCCCCAGTTCGCCATCACGGAATAAACGTCGGTAAAGGGACCTTTACCCGTCAGACGTGGTGCGAACCAGGTGGTCGGCCAGGTTGAATTGGTACGGGCGTCAAGCCGATCGTGCATCTCTTTCGGCAGTTCCACGCTCCAGCCTTCTGCAATCTGCAGAACCGGGCCAAGACCTTTAATGATATTCACGCGAGTCATGGTGAACGGCACGCCGCCTTCGGTCAGGAAGCGAGAAGAGAAACCGCCGCCGCGGAAATATTCATGTATCGCCGGACACCATTCGGTGGCCGCCAGGCAGGCATCAACCTCCTGCTGGCTAATGTCCCAGAATGGCTTCATTGTTGGATTGCCATCGCTGCCGCGCTGTTTGCATGAGCCATCGAGAGCCGCAGAGCCGGAGTTGATCAGGTGGATAATACCCTTCTCAGCCAGACCGCTGAGCGGTTGACCGGTCACGCGCGCTACCGCTTCTGGAGACCAGTAGGTGCGCACGTCGGCGAACACCTGTGCTGTGCCGGTCAACTGGTGGCCCATTAGCATCGCTACGCCGTTGAGGCTGTCATTTTCGGTCGCGACGACAAAGGGTTCACGCACGCCATTCCAGTCAAAGGAACTGTTAAGCAACGCTTCGGCGGTATCGCCGTTCGGGTATTGATCGGTCCAGTGACGCTGGCCCTGGAAGCCTGCCGCAATGGCGTTGTAGCCCAGCGATTCTTCCACCCGCCCTTTTTCCGCCAGTGCTGGGTTGCCCTGCATCATGTCGCGGATACACATCGCCATCAGCAGGCTCTCTTTCAGCACCTCGCGGTTCTGCGCTTCGTTACGCTTATACTGCTGCGCGTTCTGGTCTTCGCCGTAGCGGAAGTTTTTGTCCGCCCAGGCCAGCGCCATTTCCAGTTCGGTTTCATCGAAGATTTTCTGATCAATGCGGCGGCGCAGTTCAGTCATATCAACTGCCTGTACCTTCATCCCCAGCCAGGATTCGAAGAAGTTAGGGTCGACGATGGAACCGGCAATCCCCATCGACACCCCCCCAATGGAGAGATAGCTTTTCCCTTTCATACTGGCGACGGCTAAACCGGCACGCGCAAAGCGCAGCAGTTTTTCCGCAACATCTTCGGGAATCGAGGTGTCGTCGGCGTCCTGGACATCATGACCATAAATAGAGAATGCCGGAATCCCTTTCTGGCTGTGTGCAGCCAGCGCGGCGGCCAGATAAACGGCACCCGGACGTTCAGTCCCGTTAAAACCCCAGATGGCTTTCGGACGCATGGGGTCCATATCGATCGTTTCGCTCCCGTAGCACCAGCACGGCGTCACGGTGATGGTCACGCCGACGTTCTGGCTGCTGAATTTTTCTTCACAGGCGGCAGATTCGGCCATCCCCGCAATGCAACCGTCAGCAATGACGCATTCAATTTGCTCGCCGTTGGGGTGACGAAGCTTTTCAGTGAGCAGCGCGGCGGTGGCGTTGGCCATATTCAGGGTTTGCTCCTCCAGAGACTCACGAACCCCCATACGACGACCATCAATCACCGGACGGATACCTATTTTCGGTAAGCTGATTTTTTTCATGACAGATCCCTCACGTTTTCGGATACAGGTTTAATTCGTTGCCGCTTGCGAACGGAAACGGGCAAAGATGAAGATGACGGCAAAACACACTGCCGGAACCAGTTCTGCTGTTGGGATATTGCCTGCAGCATCGCTGACAAAGCCCATGACCGGCGTCACAATCCCGCCGCCGATAATGGTCATGACGATGAATGACGAGCCGTATTTGGTGTCCTGACCCAGGTTCTTAATCCCAAGGGAGAAAATGGTTGGGTACTGAATAGACATAAATGCACTGCACAGCGTTAGGGCCAGTAGACCGAAATGGCCGCCGAATACGGCGGAGACCAGGCATAGAACCATGGCAAGCAGGGCATAAGCGGCCAGTACTTTATGCGGTGCGAAGCGGCTGATTAGCCATGTACCGGTAAAACGACCGATGAAGAAGCACACCATGGTGCCGGTCAGGTAGTTGGCGGCGAAACCTGGCGTCATGCCGGGGATCTCTTCAATAGCGTACCGGATCAGGTAGCTCCAGCAGGCAGTTTGCGCGCCGACATAACAGAATTGCGCCAGCACCGCCCAGCGCCAGTGGCGAATACGGACCAGACGGGAAAGAGAGGTAGAAAATGTGCTTTGTGTGCCGTCGACGTGATTATCGCTCTGAAGGACCGGAAATTTGGTCAACATAATCAGCAGGGCGACCAACAATACAATTGCCACGATAATCATATAAGGCGTTTGTACGGATAACACCAGGCTGTGCTTATAAATGCTTAGCTGTTCTGGCGTCATTTTATCGAGTACCGCCTGAGAGTGATGCGGCACGTGAGACAAAATTAGGCTTTGTCCAAACACAACGGCAATAATAGCGCCAAAAGAATTAAAAGTTTGCGCCAGATTAAGACGGAAATGACCACCACTCTCTGGCCCCAGCACTGTCACAAAGGGGTTAGCAGCAGTTTCAAGGCAACCTAACCCCGCCGCTATAATAAAAAGACCGACTAGAAACAATGTATAATTCATTAACTCAGCCGCAGGCCAGAATAATGCAGCACCAATGGCATATAAAAACAACCCGGTAATAATACCTGCCTTATAGCTGAGTTTTTTCATCAGTATCCCGGCAGGAACTGGAATGACAAAGTAGCCGAAATAGAACGCAGATTGTATCAGGCCAGCCTGGAAGTTTGTCAGGGTAAAGGCTTGCTGAAACTGGGGGAGTAAAATGTCATTCAGGTTATTAGCGACTGCCCAAAGAAAAAAAAGTGAGCAGAGTAACGCGAAAGGAATAATGTAACGCTGGGCTTGCCCGGCATTGACCGCACGAAAACTCTGCGTTGGTATTGTTGTATTTCCCATAACACCCTCGTTAGTCAGAAGCGTCAGAATGTGACTTTCCTTTCTTGCCAGACGGTAAAAATAAAAAGGTGCTTTACTCTTACTGGCGCGAATCTGGCGATCGGAATGATCTCGTGAATGCATTTTCATGTAAAAAAGGGGGGCGAATATGATGACAATCACATTTAACGGCAACGCGATATCTTTATGTGATCGTTATCACTTTAAATTTAATAAAAACAACCCCCATCGGGGAAAATAAACATTAAAAACCACAACCCCAGTGACCGATTTAATGTATTACTCCGGAAACGGGCATTTTCACAGTAAAAATCATCAAAACGACTGTTTGAATAAAAATCTTCTGAATCGGTCATTTTTACCGAAATGAATTAATTGAATAAGGATCAATTCCAGACTATTAATTGACGGTGATCACAAAGTGAAACCACCGGATTTTTTTTAGCGTTATTCCCTATAAAGATGGTGCGCAAATATACGGTTAATTCATCAGGACAACAGGCTTGTTCTGCTGGTGCTTTAGATCATCAAGAGAGGTAACAAATGGAACGAAATAGACTGGCGCGGCAGATTATTGATACCTGCCTGGAAATGACCCGCCTGGGGCTAAATCAGGGCACGGCTGGCAACGTCAGCGTGCGCTATCAGGACGGGATATTGATAACGCCAACGGGGATCCCCTATGAAAAACTGACGGAGTCACACATCGTTTATATTGATGCCGACGGTCAGCATGAACAGGGCAAACTGCCTTCCAGCGAGTGGCGTTTCCATATGGCCGCCTACCAGACGCGTCCGGATGCGCAGGCGGTGGTGCATAACCATGCGGTGCACTGTACCGCCGTGTCTATTCTTAACCGCCCTATCCCGGCCATTCATTACATGATTGCCGCCGCAGGCGGTAATTCCATACCCTGCGCGCCATATGCCACATTTGGGACACGCGAGCTGTCCGATTATGTCGCCTTTGCCCTCAGGAACCGCAAAGCAACGCTGTTACAGCACCACGGCTTAATTGCCTGTGAAGCAAATCTGGAAAAAGCCCTGTGGCTGGCGCATGAAGTTGAAGTACTGGCACAACTGTACCTTTGCACGCTGGCAATAACGGATCCGGTCCCGGTACTGGATGACGATGCTATCGCCATTGTACTGGAAAAATTCAAAACCTACGGACTGCGCATTGAAGAATGACATCGCATAGCAAACAGGAGAAATGCCATGGCGAAAAGAATGATTTTGAACGAAACGGCCTGGTTTGGCCGGGGCGCGACAGGGATGCTTTGCGATGAGGTAAAGCGTCGCGGCTATCAAAAAGCGCTGATTGTCACCGACAGGACGCTGATACAGTGTGGTGTGGTGGCGAAGGTCACGGATAAGCTGGACGAAGCGGGGTTGGCCTGGGAAATATACTCCGGCGTGCTTCCTAACCCGACAATCGGAATAGTACAGGAAGGGCTGGGTGTTTTTCAGAACAGCGGCGCAGATTACCTTATCGCTATCGGGGGCGGCTCGCCTCAGGATACCTGTAAGGCAATCGGTATTATCAGCAATAACCCGGCGTTTAAGGATGTTCGTAGCCTTGAAGGCCTGTCCCCAACCCGTAACCCCAGCGTACCCGTTCTGGCCATTCCCACTACAGCCGGAACAGCGGCTGAAGTGACCATTAACTACGTGATCACTGATGAAGAGAAGCGGCGTAAATTTGTTTGCGTCGATCCGCACGACATTCCGCAGGTCGCTTTTATCGATGCAGATATGATGGACGGTATGCCGCCAGTGCTGAAAGCAGCAACCGGCGTTGATGCGCTGACCCATGCGATTGAAGGGTATATCACCCGGGGCGCATGGGCCTTGACCGATGCGCTACACATCAAGGCGATTGAGATTATTGCCGGCGCACTGCGCGATTCAGTCAAGGGCGATCGAGATGCCGTCGAGGCGATGGCGCTGGGCCAGTATGTTGCCGGCATGGGCTTTTCCAACGTTGGCCTGGGGCTGGTTCACGGTATGGCGCACCCGCTGGGTGCTTTTTATGACACACCGCACGGCGTGGCGAATGCCATTTTGCTGCCCCATATCATGCGTTACAACGCTGACTTTACCGGCGATAAATTCCGCGATATTGCACGGGCGATGGGCGTGAAGGTTGAAGGGCTGAGCCTTACGGACGCGCGCAATGCTGCCGTGGATGCCGTCTTCAGGCTTAATCACGATGTGGGCATCCCGCTCCATCTGCGTGAGGCTGGAGTACAAAAAGAAGATATCCCGATGCTCGCCCAGGCGGCATATGATGATGTCTGTACTGCCGGCAACCCACGGGAAGCGAGCCTGGCAGATATTAGCGAGCTGTACCATACCGCCTGGTAGTGAGACTGCGTTACCCGGTTTAGAGGCCCCTTCTGGGCCGGGTGACGCAGAGAGACAGTGCCATCAGTATTTAAAACCGTGATTTCGCAGCTGACGACCGACGCCGACAGATCCTATCGCTAATGGCCATTGTTGGGCATGATTGCCCTCTTATTGTGGCGAAGTTGAAGGGTGAAACTAGGGTATACGGCGAAAAACAGGCACAAAAAAACCACCTTTCGGTGGTTTCACGACACTGCTTATTGCTTTGATTATTCTGCTTTTTCCCATGGTAGCCGGAGTGGGACTTGAACCCACACAGCGCGAACGCCGAGGGATTTTAAATCCCTTGTGTCTACCGATTCCACCATCCGGCCAGGGAAGAAAGTGGAGGCGCGTTCCGGAGTCGAACCGGACTAGACGGATTTGCAATCCGCTACATAACCGCTTTGCTAACGCGCCGTAAAACTTTTTTACGCGACACCCGCTATTGCGCATGTCTTTAATCTGGAGCGGGAAACGAGACTCGAACTCGCGACCCCGACCTTGGCAAGGTCGTGCTCTACCAACTGAGCTATTCCCGCATGTCATCAAGTTAACTTCTAACCACTTGATTTCATTATCGTCCGGCTAGCTGTGCCGCCGTTCGATGCGTTGCATTCTACTGATATGACGGTATGAGTCAACGTTATTTTTTGCATCCCCGGATCGTTTGCTGAAAATTACGTCGAAACGATCACTGATCAAGCAAATCGCCACGGGCAGCGTTTAAATATTGCAGCATAGACCACAGCGTCAGTACCGCAGCAACCCACAGCAGCCCAATCCCCGCCCACTCAACCCAGGCGTTTGGACGCCAGAGCATCCAGACCAGCGAGGCCATTTGCGCGGTAGTTTTCACTTTACCAATCCACGATACCGCGACGCTGCTGCGCTTACCCAGCTCCGCCATCCACTCACGCAGCGCAGAGATGATGATCTCACGGCCAATCATGGTTGCTGCAGGCAGCGTTACCCACCACGTGTGGTAGTGCTCAGCCACCAGCACCATCGCGATAGCGACCATGACCTTATCGGCGACCGGGTCGAGGAAGGCACCGAAGCGGGTGCTTTGGTTCCAGCGGCGTGCCAAATAACCATCAAACCAGTCCGTAACCGCAGCCACCAGGAAAATCAGTGCACAGGCAAAAGGGGCCCAGACGACTGGCAGGTAAAATGCCAGTACAAAGAACGGGATAAGCACAACGCGAAAAAGAGTGAGCAACGTAGGGATATTAAATTGCATAATGACGGTAACTGTTTGTTGTCAGTAAAATTTAGCTCTATGTTGCTACAGAGCCCTCAATGTTTCAACGAGTAGTAGATCTTTTCTGCCAGCGCTTGCGAAATACCCGGCACTTTTGCAATTTCCTCCATGCTGGCATTGAGTAATCCTTGCAATCCGCCCATATATTTAAGCAACATCTGCCTGCGTTTTGGCCCGACGCCTTCGATGGTCTCAAGCGTACTGGTGTTTTTTACCTTCGCCCGTTTTTTCCGGTGCCCGCTGATGGCGTGATCGTGTGACTCATCGCGAATATGCTGGATAACATGCAGTGCCGGAGAATCCGGCGGCAGACTGAAGCCCTCCCCTTCCGGTTCAAAGAAGAGCGTCTCCAGACCGGCTTTACGATCGGCCCCTTTTGCCACACCCAGCAGCAACGGATGGTTTTTATCCCAGCTCACATCAAGTGAGTCAAAGACCGCTTTCGCCTGCCCGAGCTGCCCTTTCCCGCCGTCAATCAGTATCACATCCGGGATTTTGCTCTCTTCGATGGCTTTACCGTAGCGACGGCGCAGCACCTGGTTCATGGCGGCATAGTCATCACCCGGCGTGATCCCGGTGATGTTATAGCGACGATATTCCGCGCGCAGCGGGCCGTTAGCATCAAACACCACGCAGGAGGCCACGGTCTGCTCGCCCAACGTGTGGCTGATGTCGAAGCACTCCATCCGTTTAACCTCCGGCAGCTTCAGGAGCGTAGCCAGTGCCGTTAAACGCTGGTGGACCGTCGATTGCTGGGACAGTTTTGTAGTAAGCGCCGTCGCCGCGTTGGTCCGGGCAAGCTTCAGGTAACGCGCGCGGTCACCGCGCGGTTTGGTCTGCACGTTAACCCGACGACCAGCCAGTTCTGACAGCGAATCCGCCAGCAGCGTTTTATCATCGAGATTGAAATCAAGCAGGATCTCAGATGGCAGCGTGCGCATCTGACTCCCCTGCAGATAGAACTGGCCGACGAAGGTTTCAACCACCTCACCCAGCTCCGTCCCTCCCGGCACTTTCGGGAAATAGCTGCGGCTCCCGAGCACTTTACCCTGACGAATAAACAGCACATGCACGCAGGCCATGCCGGCGTCAAAGGCAACGCCGATCACGTCGAGATCGTCACCGGTGTTCGAGACGAACTGTTTCTCAGTGACTCTGCGCACCGCCTGGATTTGGTCGCGGATCCGCGCGGCCTCTTCGAACTCCAGCGCTGCACTGGCTTTCTCCATCCGGGCGATCAGCTGCGTTAATACCTGATCGTCTTTCCCGGCTAAAAACAGGCGCACATACTCGACCTGCTGCGCATACTCGTCTTCACTCACCAGCCCGGCAACGCATGGCCCCAGACAGCGGCCAATCTGGTACTGCAGACACGGGCGCGAGCGATTGCGATAGACACTGTTTTCACACTGGCGAACAGGGAAGATTTTTTGCAGCAGCGCCAGCGTCTCACGGACGGCATAGCCGTTGGGAAACGGGCCGAAATATTCACCCTTGGCATGTTTTGCACCGCGGTGCATAGCAAGCCGGGGGTGCGTATCGCCACTCAGGAAGATGAACGGATAGGATTTATCATCGCGTAACAGCACGTTGTAGCGCGGCTGATAGAGCTTAATATAGTTATGCTCAAGCAGCAGCGCCTCCGTCTCGGTATGCGTGACGGTAACATCAATATTCTGTATGAGTGCGACCAGTGCTTCGGTCTTGCGGGAGGCAAGGTTACTGCGAAAATAGCTGGAGAGGCGCTTTTTGAGATCTTTCGCTTTCCCCACGTAGATAACCGTACCGCCAGCGTCATACATACGATAGACGCCAGGCTGGCTGGTTACGGTTTTCAGAAATGCTTTTGAATCGAACACATCACTCACTGACTTAACAACGTCTCCGCATTACATAAACCATGCCGGATGGCCAGATGAGTCAGTTCAACATCACCATGAATGTTCAGTTTGCTGAACATGCGATAACGATAGCTGTTCACCGTTTTCGGGCTAAGATTCAGCTGTTCCGAGATCTCATTTACCTTCTGACCTTTGGTGATCATCAGCATAATCTGTAGTTCACGCTCGGACAAACTGGCAAACGGCGATTCCGTTTTCTCGGGTTCGATCTGACTCAGGGCCATCTGCTGAGCAATGTCGGAAGCAATGTAACGCTGTCCGGCAAACACGGAACGGATAGCATTGACAACTTCCTGCGGCGCGGCACCTTTACTCAGGTAACCGGCAGCGCCCGCCTGCATCACTTTCGCGGGCAGCGGGTTTTCAGTATGCACGGTCAGCATGATGACTTTTGTATCAACAAAGGTACGCGCGATTTTGCGAGTTGCTTCAAGACCACCGATACCGGGCATGTTCATATCCATCAACACCACATCGGCCGAATTAGTGCGGCACCATTTTACGGCATCTTCGCCGCAACAAGCCTCACCAGCAACTTTAATACCTTTTATATCTTCAAGAATGCGTCGTATCCCTGCGCGCACCAGTTCGTGGTCATCAACAAGAAGGACGTTGATCAAAGGAAATGTCTCCAGAATAGGGATAACGCTACTGAGTGATAATTTGGTTTATATTAACGGTTTTCCTCACAAGATTAAAACGTTAAAAAATCGGCTATTCGATTTCGCTCTCGTTTTTGGAAATTAGGCTGTACAGAACGTGGAAAGAGAGCCCGCGCCACCAGGGCTTGTGCAGCTTTTTTTAAGCATCTGTATTCAAAAAGTTACAAAAAACCTGTCGCCTGAGTCCGTAAAAAAACAGCTCTTAAATTTTTGTAACAATAATTAACGACAAGCGAACCGGGTATAAACAATTCGTCGCTATTAACGCCGTACAGTTTGGCGGCACGCGTTGTTTACGCAAATAAACATCCAGTGTAAAAGTACGAAAAACAACCGCTGCATTTTTTGCTGCGCCTTGTGGTATACTCCGCCGCCTTGACTTTCATCGTCGCGCACGAGCGCCGTTTTATAATGAGGAAAATAAATGAGCACACCTGAATTTGCCACTGCGGAGAAT
Source organism: Enterobacter sp. R-25 (assembly GCF_049913205.1). Lineage (NCBI taxonomy): Bacteria > Pseudomonadati > Pseudomonadota > Gammaproteobacteria > Enterobacterales > Enterobacteriaceae > Enterobacter > Enterobacter sp. R-25. The sequence continues at coordinate 2,928,286 of NZ_CP183982.1, forward strand.
AACCAGGAACTGGCACAGGAAGTAAACTGCCTGAAATCGCTGCTAACGCTGATGCTACAGGCGATGGGCCAGGCTGACGCCGGTCGTGTGATCATTAAAATGGAAAAACAAATCGCGCAGATGGAAGACCAGGCTGAATCCGCGGTATTTGCCAACACCGTTAAGCAAATTAAACAAGCCTACCGCCAGTAATAAAAAACGGCTGGATGCTGTGCATTCAGCCGTTGCCTCGTCTGACACGCAGAACGTACTCTCTACTCAAATAAGCCCGGTCGCCGCCGCGTAACACGCGATCTGCGTCTTGTTAGGCGCATTGAATTTCTTCTGCATATTCTTCTGATGAAAGTTAACCGTATTCTCTGAGATGGAGAGAATGATCGCAATTTCCGCCGACGTCTTCCCTTCCGCGGTCCATTTAAGAATTTCCCGTTCACGTTTGCTGAATTTCATCTCAGGCGGCATCACCATCTCATCTTCAAATCGAATCAACGATGTTAAGGCCACTTGCACCAGCAGTTGTAACCGCAGCTCTATTTCCTCGTGGTCTAGCGGGCTCTCCAGCATGCTAGTACGAGAAACCGACAGAAAACCGAGAGCATGATTCGGCAGCATCAGACACTGCGTTATTCCTGTACGTAAGCCGTGCTCCCGTGCGCTATGCCATAATTCCTCAGCATCCGCGAATAATTCGTCAGTCCAGGGTAAATGCCCCTGGATGAAATTCTCCGGTTTTAACACCGGGTCAATGGCGAAATAATTCTTCGACTGATATTGCGCCTGCCACTGTGGCGGATAAGTGGTATGCACAGAAATCTTAGGCCGCGTAAAAGGCACGGGATGGCGTACGCAGAGTGCGTAATAATCAAATTCTAGCGCCTGAGTTTGTCGCTGAAGTTCCTGATATACCTCGTCGGCACAGGTCAATTTCTGAAACCGGAGGGAGCATTCCCGTCGCCAGGTGAAAAAGTCTGAATCCTTCATACTTACTAAATGAAGCCTCTGAAATGATATTCATTATTATGGTGAATATAACCTAACACATAAAACTTATTTCTAACTACAAAATATCGGCAACAGCACAATTAACTTTACGTTTGATAAGGTTTATTGGGCCTGAGCGGAATAAAAAAACACGGTGTCGGGCGCAGGGGGAGAATAATTTGCCCCAGATGAATTTTCTGGAGCAAATTAGTGCAAAAATTCTACTGCATAAGGAATTTTTCAAGGAACTGACGGGTTCGCGGCTGCTGTGGGTTGGCAAATAAGTGTTTTGCCGGCCCCTGCTCCACGATCCTTCCCTGATCCATGAAAATGGCGCGGTCCGCCACATCACGAGCGAAGCTCATCTCGTGGGTAACGATAACCATTGTGCGTTTCTCCTGTGCCAGCTGGCGGATGGTGTTCAGCACCTCTCCCACCAGCTCAGGGTCGAGCGCAGAGGTCGGTTCATCAAAGAGGATCACATCCGGGCGCATCGCCAGCGCGCGTGCAATCGCCACACGCTGCTGCTGACCACCTGACAGGCGGCGCGGGTAGCTGGTTTCTTTACCGGCCAGCCCGACTTTTGCGAGCAACTCGCGCGCGCGAACCGTCGCGTCCTCTTTGGCTTCCCCTTTTACAATGACCGGGCCTTCAATGATGTTCTCCAGCACCGTCCGGTGTGGGAAGAGATTGAAGTTCTGGAAAACAAAGCCCACATGCTGGCGCAACTGGCGAATCAGACCTTTTTGCTGGCTGATGGATTTGCCGGTATCAATCGTAATGTTCCCTACCCGAATCGTGCCTTCTTCAGGCTGTTCAAGCAGGTTGATGCTGCGCAGCAGCGTTGTTTTCCCGGAACCACTCGGGCCGATAATGGCGACCACTTCACCCTGCTCAACCTCCAGATCAATCCCGTGGAGCACCGTTTGACCGTGGAATTTTTTCACCAGGTTTTTAACGTCGATAGCACTCATTTTGGATCACGCTCCTGGCGGTTAAGCTGGTTTTCGAAATAGTTTTGCAAGGCGGATAACACTGTCGCCATTACCCAGTAAATCAGCGAGGCCGCCAGATACATGGTGAACACTTCCAGGGTGCGCGAGGTAATAAGCTGCGCCTGACGGAACAGTTCCGGTACCTGAATGGTGGCCGCCAGCGACGTGTCTTTCACCAGGCTGATAAAGCTGTTGCTGAGCGGCGGAAGCGCCACACGCGCCGCCTGAGGCAGAATGGCTCTGCGCAGCGTTTGCCAGGGCGTCATACCGATACTGGCCGCCGCTTCCCACTGCCCTTTATCAATGGACGAGATTGCCGCACGCAGCGTTTCAGAGGTGTATGCCGCCGTATTGAGCGACAAACCAATCATCGCCGCGGGGATCGGATCCAGCTCAATACCAAACTGCGGTAAACCGTAGTAGATCATAAAGAGCTGGGCGATAAGCGGCGTGCCGCGAAACACAGAGATATAAAAACGCGCCACCCAGCGTACTGGTAAGACGGGTGACATACGCATTAAGGCCAGCACAAACCCGAGTACCAGACCGAAGAACATCCCGCCAATACTGAGCTGTAACGTAAATACCGCACCTTTAAGCAGGTACGGCAGGGAATCAATAACCAGTTGAATACTTTCTTGCATTATTATTTTTCGACCTGATTTTAGACATGAGGATGGTAGGCAAACAGCGCAGGTGCCCCGCCGGTGTGAACAAACAAAATCGGCCCTTCATCCTTAAAGCGCTTCTGTTCAATGCCATCGATAAGACCGGCCATCGCTTTGCCCGTATACACGGGATCAAGCAGGATACCCTCGAGGCGCGCCAGCAATTTCACCGCATCCATCCCCTCTTCATTAGGCGTGCCGTAGCCTGGTGCAAAATAGTCGTCCCAGAGCTGGATATCAGCCGTTGCCTTCAACGCCAGTTGCTCTGCCACCGCCTGCTGTAAGGTGACCACTTTCGGCTTCTGGTCCGCGACGCTACGCGATACCGTCACGCCAATAAGCTCGACATCGGGTAATAATTGCTCCAGACCTACGGCCAGCCCTGCGTGGGTACCTGCACTGCCGGAAGCAACAACGACAGAAGAGAGGCTGACCGCTCCCTCGCATTGCTGGGCAATCTCCAGCGCACTTTCCACATACCCCAGCGCGCCCAGCGCATTCGAGCCGCCGACAGGAATAACGTAGGGACGAAAACCCTGCGCTTCCAGACGCGTCGCCAGTTCATCAAGTTGTGCGGTCGGGTCGGTTAATGCCTCGACCATTTCGACTTGTACGTTAAACAGATCCAGCAGCAGACGGTTGCCGTTAGTCAGATAGTTTTCTGCGTGCGTTCCAATTGGGTTTTCCAGCAATGCCACACAGTGGAGACCCAGCTTTGCAGCCACCGCGGCGGTCTGGCGGACATGGTTAGACTGAATGGCACCTGCGGTAATGAGCGTATCCGCGCCTTCACGCAGGGCGTCAGCGGCCAGAAACTCCAGCTTACGCAGCTTATTGCCCCCCATCGCCATCGGCGTTACGTCATCGCGCTTAATAAAAATATCGCGTCCTAAATAGTCAGAAAATCGCGGCAGATACTCCAGCGGAGTCGGCGCGCCGATAAACTCCAGGCGGGGAAAGCGCGTTAAATTCTGTAGTGACATGGGTTCTCCGGTAACACAGACTCAAGGTGATATTTTTCATTATGCACGCAGACGCGTAAGAAATAAAAAAGGCGCTTTTAAAAGCGCCTTTTTTTAACGTCAAAGACTTATTTCGTGACGTCTGCCCCGAACCACTTCTCAGAAAGGGCTTTCAGGCTGCCGTCTTTTTGCATGTCAGCAATCGCGGAGTCAATCGCTTTAACCAGGTCGTCGTTGCCTTTACGAACGGCTACACCGGATTCCTGACGAGAGAACGCATCACCAGCTACCGCCAGGGTATTGTTGGTTTTCTTCACCAGATCCAGCGCGGCCAGACGGTCAACCAGAATCGCATCAATACGACCTACGCGGAGATCCTGGTATTTTGTCGGGTCATCATCGTAAGTGCGGATATCTACACCCTGAACGTTCTGGCGCAGCCACTCTTCATAGTTGGTCCCCAGACCGACACCGACTTTTTTGCCTTTCAGGTCAGCGGCCGTTTTGATAGTGCCTTCGTTACCTTTCTTCACCAGCGCCTGGATACCAGACACGGTGTACGGCGTGGAGAAGTCATACTTCTTCTTACGCTCGTCAGAAATGGTCACCTGGTTAATCACCACATCAATACGTTTGGAATCCAGCGACGCCAGCATACCGTCCCATTTGGTCGGTTTGATGGAGGCTTTCACGCCAAGGTGTTTCGCCAGTTCCTGTGCAAATTCCACTTCAAAACCGGTGAGTTTACCGTCATCGCCCTGGAAGCTGAACGGAGGATAGGTTCCTTCCAGCCCGACCAGCAGCGTACCGCGCTCTTTCACTTTATTCAGCAGATTTTCTGCGGCGAACGTTTTCACGCTCATACCCGCGACCAGCGCGACTGCCATTACACCCATCAGCGCCTGACGACCCAGAAGTGCTAATTTCATAAATACCCCGATATAGTGGAATTTTTGAGTAGTGTAGAGAAATCACCTGCAAGGTCAAAGGCGACTGCGCTACATCTTATTCTTTTTTAATATATATCAGAAGTTGTTCCAGCGTGGGCTTTCTGCTTTATGGCACCCGGCATTTGTACCTTATATTGTGCATACTTGCGCAGCGCAATGCGGTAGTTGTTGGTGCTGGTCGCAGGCAGCCACGGCTCAAGATTCTCATCCAGATAGCCGGTCTTCAGCAGATCGCGGGAGATGTTGTTCACGGTGAGATGTTGTCCGAGACGGCGCAGGCGGACGACATATTCGCGTACGGTTCCGTGGCTCATCTCCGTTTGTTCAAACAGGAATTGTTTGAAGCCGATAATGTCGAAGAAGTCGCTTTGCTCTTTGCAGTGGAGATCACCGCAGAAACGGCAAAGCGCCACCCACTCTTTTTGTTCTTCGAGCCATGCTGCTTCATCCATCAACGTGTCGAGGCGTGAAATCGCGATCTTATTAACGATTTCGCCTCGACGAACCAGCGTGATACGATCGAGTAACTTGTTACAGTGGGCGCAATGCGTCTGGCTGTGTTTAAAGTCTTTCAGGTAGCGGCTTAAAGGCCGTCTTTTAGATTGCTGCACCGTCATGATAACTCCTGGTTGTCAATACGTTGTGCGGCATTTTTCAGGTGAATCAATCACCTATAACTTACCCAGCTTTGTGCGTAAACGTTTAATGGCCTGGCTGTGCAACTGGCTCACCCGAGACTCCCCCACTTCCAGAACAGCGCCAATCTCTTTGAGATTAAGCTCTTCCTGATAATAGAGGGTCAACACCAGCTGTTCGCGCTCAGGTAAAGCCTCAATCGCTTCCATTACGCGCTGGCGTAAATTACCTTCCATTAAATGGTGTAACGGGTTTTCTTGCTGATGCTCATCCGTCACCAGCTCGATGCTATCGCCATGCTCTTCTCGCCACTCGTCATAAGAGAAGAGTTGGCTATTATTGGTATCGAGCAACATCTGACGATACTCTTCAACAGCAATGCCAAGACGTTCCGCCACTTCTGTTTCCGTAGCGTTACGTCCCAGTTCCTGTTCCAGCTGCCCCATCGCATGCGCCACTTCGCGCGCGTTGCGGCGAACACTGCGCGGCACCCAGTCGCGGCTGCGCAGCTCATCCAGCATCGCACCACGAATACGCTGAACTGCGTAAGTCGTAAATGCCGTTCCTTGCAGAGCGTCGTATCGGTCAACTGCATTCAATAACCCGATACCGCCCGCCTGTAGCAGATCGTCAAGTTCCACGCTCGCCGGCAAACGCACCTGGAGGCGCAATGCTTCGTGACGCACCAGTGGGACATAACGCTGCCACAGCGAGTGTTTATCCATTACACCTTCAGCGGTATAGAGTGAATTCACGATAAACAGCCCTGCGTTAGTTGAGTTATCGGCATGATTATCCGATTCTGCAGGGCGTTCAATTGGATGAATAGTGGGTAAAATAAGGGGTTATTTGGGGGTTACCGATGCATGCAGGGATAACATGCATCCTGTGGTAAGGATAACGTCAGCCTTTTTTACATAGCAAGAATATACTTGAACATAAATCAGGGTATTGATGGCCTAACTCGTAGCACCCCTCAAGATATTGCTTTGAGATGATATCTGTCTGTAAAAGTTTGTCCCACTGGAAATTAGCGAGCGCCTTGAAAAAAATACCCGTGCGATAAACAACGTTAAGTCCCGCAAGACGGGCATCTCTTTCAAGAGTATCCAGAGAATAAGTACAACGATGGCCATGCTGAAACTCAGCCTCCGTCACCGCACTGTTATGCGAGATTAAGTTCATTTTTACGGCAATCTGTCGGGAGGCGGCATGCGCATTTGGACAAACCAGAAAAAAGTGGCCTTCATCCGTTAACCATTCATTATTAATGCGTTTTAAGAGGTTAACGGGATCGTCAATATGCTCCAGCACATGGGTGAGAATTATATTGTCATAACGCTCCGGCAGTTCAACATCCTCAAAGCGGGAATGCACAAACGAGACATTTTCCCCCAGGCGCTTACTGGCGATATTCATCGCCTCTGCCGAGGCTTCCACGCAGGTGATGTCGCTGAATTTTTCGGTCAATCGTGCGGTAAAATCACCTTTAAAACTACCAAGTTCAAGTAAATTACCCGGCTTAAAAAATGGTGTGAACGCACGGATCATAAAAGGGTGCATCACATCAAAATCAAAGTTATAGGCATACTGATGATCGGCAGTATCTTTGATTTCCAGATTGTAATCACGAAGGGTCATGTTGTTATCTCACTGTGCAAAGTCATGGTTATCTTTGAAGCGTTTGATCTGCCGAAGATAAATCCATGCTTTAGATATAAATGTTGTGCCGACACGTTATTCTTATCGACTTCAAGATTAATTTCCGTTACACCCAGGGACTGTAGATGTTCAATGCTTTGAATTAATAGCTTGCTACCCACACCGCAATGCTGGGCGTCAGGCAAAACGGAAACATGAGTAATATATCCCTGCTGACGCTGCGCGTTATAATAGGCTGCAACCAGTCCGGTGAGCGTGTTGTTATGCCAGGCTTCGGTTCGCCATGCCCGCTCCGCTATTTTTTTGGCATAGTCCTGCAACGCGATTATTTCGGTAATAGACGCGACAAAAAGCGGGTCACACTGATTAAAGTGTTCGACGATCTCCTCCGGTGAGGCGCGATTCTGGCAAAACGCCCAGCAATTCATAACACCAGTTCCGCCAGGCCAAATCCTGCTTTGCCAAACGCGTTACCGTTATAAAGCAAATAAACTTTCTCATCGCAGCGGAACAGATGGGGATAGCACTGCATTTCGCTGTCCCAGTCATTCACGGACGCGAGCGACGCCATCTGGCTGTCGTCACGATGCCAGTGGTGTAAATCATCAGACCAGGCATAGCCCAGACGATAGCCGCGCCCCTGCTCTGTGCGGAAATCGAAACACTCACGGAAGCAAAAGACCATATGATAACGGCCATTGATTTCAATCACCGTCGGCAGTGCTTGGCATTCATCGTCCCCCAGTACGGAAGGGATAATTTGCTGGCTGTCACGCTGCCAGTGGATGCCATCGTGTGATTCCGCATGGGCAATTTTATAGATGCGATCCGGAACCGAATCCGATGTGCGCTTCTTCCAGCCCGTTCCAAAGATGTACCACATGTGGAAACGTTCACGGGTATGTATAACAAAGGCATCCCCCACTAAGTGTGGCTCGTGCAATGAGGGGCCCATCACGGGCCCAGTACCGAAACGGGTGAAGTGTTCGCCATTGTCTGTGCTTACCGCAAAACCAATGGCTGTATCAACCGAGACCGAAACGCGACGATTCCAGCCCGTTGTCCATGCCATGATTTTTCCTTCATGACGCAGAACGTTACAAGGGAAAATACCGTGCTCATCGAATGTGCCCAACTCAGCAGATGCTATCACCGGCTCGGGACTGATACGAAGCACCTCCCGCAAAGATTTATCCATATCCACATAGCAGACACGGCTAATAAACTTTGCTGAATTCGCCTCCCGCTCACGCGTGGAAAAGTAGATTCGGACAAAGTCATCAAACACCAGCGCTTGCGGAGACTGGGCAAAACCCACCCCATTTGCCAGAGGAGGAACCTGTGACGGCGAATAGATAAGCCCGTGCTTACGCCATTTCAGGGTCAGCATAATTTGCCCTCAAGTTGTGCCAGGCCAAAGCCATAGCGGCCCACCTGATCCCCCAGATAAGCCATGTAAATATTGCCATCGAGTTCAAAAACGTGTGGGTAGCTGATCATCTCTGCATCCCATCCGGAAGCAGAAACGTCAATGCCAGCTTTGCTATCATCCCGGTGCCACGACATCATATCCAGACTCCACGCGTAGCCGATGCGGTAACCGTTCTGCTTTCCGCGGTAATGGGCGCTGTAGCGGTAGCAAAAAAACATATGGTATTTGCCGTTGGCGTAAAAGACATCCGGGCTGGCCTGTGCCTCGTCCTCTTCGATACGGCTGGGGATCAGATCTTTATTCAGCTTCGTCCAGTTGATGCCATCTTCAGATGTCGCCATGCGAATCTTGTAGACCGGCTCTGCGCGGCCATCCACCCATTTCCATTTGCGACCAGCAATATAAAAAAGCTGCCATTGGTTATTGAATCTTCGAATTTTCGGCCCACTCATTACAAACGGCTCATCCGGAGAGTAACCGATTGCTGGCCCCGGACCCGCTTTAACAAAGGTCTCCCCCTGGTCATGGCTTACTGCCATGCCAATTGCCACGTTGAACGGCACCGATTCGCAGCGAGTCCAGCCTGCATACCAGGCTTTTACCACATCCTTATCGCGCATCACGGAGACGGGATAGGTACCAAATTCGTCAAATTCTCCGTATCCACCCAGCGGGAGAATCGGTTCACGGGCAAAGCGCAATACCTGGAAGAGATCGTCACGAGCCAAATCCACCCAAGCGGAATAGCTGACATATTTCCCCTGTTCATCAGCAGGCGGGCGGCAGGAGAAATAGACGCGCACGAAATCATCAAAGATCAGCGTCGCAGGGGCCTGAGCAAACTCTTTAAGCCAAGGGAGATGAGTCACCTCCTGCGGGGTAAAGACCTTACCCAATTTTTTCCATGTAAACATATTAAATTAACTCATAACCAAGTTGCAGGCGACGAACCACCTCATCGCGAGAGTTAAACATCATGACGTCAATAATGGACAGCCAGGGAATAAACGCCGCGTCAGAATGCGGGTAGTGCCACGGTTGCGGCTGGATAAATTGCAGCTGAAGCCCGCGTTCGACAAAATCCTGCCGGGAATAGAGCGCCATGCCCCCCGGGGGGTTAATATACGTACGGACGTTCATCACCTGACAAATATCGATGACGCGATCCTGAGACTTTAACGCGTGATTCGCCGGTAACGAAGACGAGACAATTAGCTCACACGAGAAGCCAAAATAGTCCCGCAACCGGTTCAGGCCCAGCCACAGATAATTAAAAAGATTATCCTCCGGGTTCTGAATAATCTCCTCAACGATCGGCATTACCGCGGAAAATGAGGGTGCGTGGCGATACGCACCGACAATTTGATTGCACAGCTTATTGCGGTCAAATGCTGCTGAGAGCTGCCGCTCCCTGATATCCAGAAAGTCCGAGTCTTTTTTTAGTGGCAGCGAGATTAATGACTCCGCACCGCGAACCTGAATACGGTTACGGTTAATCCACCCTTTTTTCGTGTACTTGATGTTGTCATACACCACGAAAGCATCCACTGCCGCCATCAGTTGGAAATAGCCGCAATACGGGAAAAAATAGGGTTGCATGATCGCCAGCTTCATCGGTTTTCTTTCCTATCCATTGACCACAAGCGCAGGCTCTGCCGCACGGGCGGCATTGATAAAGAGTTCCTGGATAATCTCAATAATACGACGTTGATCGGCCACCAGTAGTCCGGGATAGATGGGCAGGCAGAGCACCGCATGAGAAATTTCATCGGCAACCGGGAGATGTTGTGCATTCGCCGTCGGGAAGTGGCGATACATCGGGAACGCGCTGATAAGCGGATAGAAATAACGGCGGGCATAGATATTATGCTTGCGTAATTCCGAATAGATAGCATCCCGGCTGACCGCCGAATCTTCGCGAATAAGTACCGGGAAGTAGGAGTAATTCCATTCAATATTACTGGCAGGTTTAATGTACTCCAGCGCCGGAAGAGCGGAATCGAGCAGTTCAACGTAACGTTGATAAATAACCGCGCGTTCCTGCAGCGCACTGTCAATATACTTTAACTGCAGCAGCCCCATGGCCGCCTGCACTTCATTCATTTTGGCGTTAATACCCGGCGCCATCACAATGGTTTCATCGGCAAAACCAAAGTTTTTAAGATAATCGATGCGCTGCTTGGTTTTGGCATCATGGCAAATAATGGCCCCCCCTTCGAAGGTATTAAACACCTTTGTGGCATGGAAGCTCAGTACGGACAGATCGCCATAATTGAGAATGCTGGCGTTATCTTGTTTGACGCCGAAACAGTGGGCCGCATCGTAAATCACCTTCAGTCCATAGGTATCGGCAATCTTCTGGATGCGTTCCATATCGCACGGAATACCATAGCAGTGGACTGGCATGATCGCCGTCGTTTTAGGCGTAATCAGTTCTTCAATGCGATCCGGATCGATATTAAAAGTGGCGGGGTCAATATCAGCAAACACCGGTGTTAAATCATTCCACAGCAGGCTGTGAGACGTGGCGACAAAAGAGTATGGCGTGGTGATCACTTCACCGGTTATACGCAATGTCTGAAGCGCCGTCAGCAACGCGAGCGTGCCGTTGGAGAACAGGCAGACATGTTTTACCCCAAGATACGCCGCCAGCGCCTCTTCCAGTTGCTGATGGAATTGCCCGCTGTTGGTCAAAATTTTACTTTCCCACAAGGTCTCCAGGTAAGGGATGAACTCCTCAAGGGGCGGAAGAAGTGGACTGGTAACGTAGACATTTTTCATAAGTTAATCCTCAGTACCTGATACCTGGAAACTGCGGGGTGCTTCATCAGCACACCATTTTCGCCAGGCCCCGCGCAGGGCCTGCTGGAAAGGAATCGCCACATTGCTCTGGCTCTGGAGTGGGATTGTGCTCCGCATGCTCTGACGCAAAGCGCTGAGGGTTTCCAGTCGGGTTTGCCAGCTAACGGCCTTGTCGAAATAGTCTTGCTGACTTTCCGCCACAAACTCATCCAGCCCGTAGATATGCAAGATCTCCAGCCCCTGCCGCGCGGGATAGGTTGCGCCTGCCAGGGTAAGCGTCGGGACGCCCATCCATATGCCATGACTGGTGGTGGTTCCCCCGTTGTACGGGAAGGAATCAAGCAACATGTCTACCTCATGATGCATATGAAGATACGATTCCAGTCCCGTCGTTTTACGGAAGATAAGCTGCTCATCCGATACGCCCAGCGCATTGAGCTTTTTGCGGTAGCGGGCGATCATCGCATCGTCATCCATAAAACCAATCAGCAAACGTGACGTGGCGTTATGCAGCAGAATGCGCGCCCACAACGTAAAGACCTGGTCATTCAATTTTTTCGGGCGGTTGAAACTACCGTAGGTAAACCAGCCGTTCGTTAGGGCTGGCAAGGCATTGACGTCAGGGCTGGAAGCATCCGGCTCAAAGAAGTTATCGAGTGGAATCGCGATCAGCTTTTCAGTGAACTGAGCGTCTATCGCAGCATTCCTGACAAACCCGGTGCTGATAATGCGGTAATCCATCTGCCGCATCCCGGTCGTGCCCGGGTAACCGAGCCAGGTGATTTGCACCGGCGCAGGCTTAAAGGCAAACGCGGGTAAACGCGTCCCGGTGGTATGACCCGAGAGATCAAAAAGAATATCAATCCCGTCGCTGTGGATCTGTTTTGCCAGCTCAACGTTATTGAGATGGGTAACAGATAACCACTTCGTCGAGGTGTTACGGAAGTGCTCCGTGACGGCATCATCTTTATCCAGCGTACTATATCCGTAGAGGGAAAACCGCTCCCGATCCATGCCGTCCCAGAACGGGCGCAGGAAGCGGCTTACGGGATGGTTACGGAAGTCTCCGGAGACAAAGCCGACGCGCAACGGCCGCTCAGGATCCTTACTACCCTGCCACGGCAGCGCCAGGTCGAAGTTTGTCGCCCACTCGGTCACCAGTTCACCATAGGCAAGATGGCGATTGAAAAGCACTTCCGGCGAGACAGAAAAATCGTGGGTAAGAACAAACAGCAGGCTGGTGAAACAGTCAAAATCACCCGGCGCAAACTCGAGCGATTTCTCGAGGAAATAGCGTGCTTCCGTCAGTTTCTGATTATCACTGAGAATAATGCCCATCATCGCGAGATGCAGCGGATTCGTGGCGTTATAGCGCAACGATTCCCTGGCGCAGCGTTCAGCCATGGCCATATTGCGACGCGCATGATAAACCACCGCCAGCGTATTCCAGAATGACGCATTATGTTTATTCAACCGCAGCAGCGCCTGCAGGATCCGGGCGGCATAATGCAGCTCACCTTTTTTCTGCAGCACGGTTGCCAGGTCGAACCAGATATCCTGCCCGGCAGAGTAGCGGCTCATGAGCTGGCAGAGTGCCAACAGAGCCTCGTCCCAGTCGCCCATCAGCAGGCTTGCACGGGAAGAGCAGCGAAGCAGATGCAGATTATGAGGATCGTTTTCAATCTGTCCCGTAATGTAATCGCGCGCGTCTTTCGCCAGACCTGCGGCAATCAGCGCGTTTACGTTTTGGTAAATGAGATCGATGCCAGGATCCTGTTCATCCCTCTCCCCTGCCATAATCTGCGCGTCAACAAGTAAACCGCCCTGTTGCGATCCGACATTAAGCAGTAAAAGCGTATCAATGTTGCTTTTAAGGTAGTCGACATCCCCCAGACGCAAAAAACGCTGCAGTGCTTTGCGCCAAGCTTCAGGGGTACCTTTCAATAGTCCTTTCGCCTTCAGTGCAGAAAAGCACTCTCGGCTTCTGGCCTGATTCACATCCATGCCGGCAATCGCGAACTCCCGTTCGTCGTCACTGAGGGTCACACGCTCCCCCCAGAGATTAAGCATGATGTCAAAGTCTTGCCCTACCAGAAGAGGAGCAATTAACGTGAGTTCACTTTCAGGCTGAACATTGTAAGGCCCCGGTGAACCCGCCCAGTGGAGCCCCGGAATTTGGTTGAGAAAGAGATCTTTTAGAGATTCAAGTACGCTCTGGGAGACATCCCCCTCTTTTTCGGGAAGACGAGCGTTGCTCACCAGTTGATCAAATGACAGGCTCAGCGGCCATGCGCCGCCAAGCAGATCGAGAATATGCAGCGTCGTGGTATTTTGCGTCGAGAAAAATTTCCCTTCAGCGTTGGTGTGAGCATTGACGATCTCGCCGCGATCGTTGCGGCAACGTCTGAAATCACCGGCCCAGTGCAGCGTGTTTAACCGGGTAAAATCCAGCGCCGCCGCGTTAACAGTATCATCACGGGAAAGCAGGCTGACGCGCTCGCGACGGTTGACGGCAAAATCGAGATATTGCTGCGCGGCAATCGATGCCTGCCCAGATGAGACCAGTGCGTGCAGCTGATGAATTTGCTCGCTAAAGCTCTCACCCGTTTCGTACTGAGGCAGCGCATCCCCCACGTAGCGCAGCCCGCAGGATGAGAGAGTATCGGTGAACTGAAGGAACTGCCCGGAGATGTGCGTGGCGCTTGCCAGGCTCTCAATAAGGGTCGTGTCGTCAACGCGCTCCATCGCGAGCACATAGTCTTTGATCTCCCCTTCCGGCTGGGTCAATGCCAGATAGCTGAGCATACCACGAGCAAAAGCAACCTTCTCATCTGACCGGCCCGCAAGGCGTGCGTGGAAGGCCAACGCATCCTGAACGTATTGTGCCGCGGATTCAGGCGGGGTAAAAATCTGGTGGATGGCAATAATGCCATACGCCGACAGGTGGCGACGACACCACTGCAACAGCGCGTCACGCTCTGGCATGCCTGCAGGAATAAAGTCCCCGCGAATAAGAATGTAATCGAACTCACCCGGTGACACGCTCAGCACATCGTTAAGACCCGCCGCAACCAGTTCAATACTGACGATACCCAGACGCTGCGCCTGCCTCTGCCCCGTTGCAATAGCGTCTTCGTTAATATCAATACCTATCCCGACACAATCAGGCCAGGCCAGCGCAGCGGATAACAACACCTCGCCCTGTCCGCAACCTAAATCCAGGACGCGTGCATTCTCAGGTGCCCCGGCAGGAAACTGATACAGGGCAGCGGCGGCCTGCAGACCCGATAGCGTGAATCGATTATCTGGATACAACATACAGAGAAAGTTCCATGAGTTCAGTGGTTAGCCAAAATAGGTTTGTTGCATCGCAGCTTTGTAGTTCTGGTACGCTTCGCCGCCTGATTTTTGCGTGGTCACTGTCCAGCTGAACGTGGCGTCGGTGTAGCGAATATCGATCAGTTTCTCCAGCGGCTCGCGATGAATGGCCATCTGCTCAACCGCAGGCAGTGCATCCAGCGCGACAGAAAGTGCGACCTGGTCGAGGAACCACTCCGCATTGCCGCGGCGTAGATTCCAGTCAATAAATGTCGCAACAAGCGACAGGTATTTACGCGAAAGCGTCCCCGGAGCCGTATAGACAAAGCCGGCGGGAACCTGCTCCCATGGCGGTGCGCCGTTACTGTAAGAGAGGACAATTTCCTTATCAGGAAGATATTGCTTAATATCAGCCCAGTTCTTACGAACGAGACAATCTGCATCAAGAACAATAACTGGAGAGGTGAACACGCTCAGTGCATAGCTGAGGAAAACAAAACGTCTTGAGGCGTACCAGACATTGATACCAAAAACGGGCGCAATCTTTTCGGCTGTCACCGATATCACCATTCCCGGAAAATGCTGGTGCAGCGAATGAACGTGCGCCTTTGTCTCATCATCAGGGTTATAAAGATGCAGGTGAACGTTAAGCTGGTCGCCGTTGGTATGGAAGATCGAACCTAACAGCGTCAGGGCGTGATCGAAGTAATAGCGTTTGTCGCACGCTACCAGAACCGTTGTTTTTCCGTTTTCCTCTGCCGGAAGAAGCCACTCGTAGTGCGAAAAATCAGGCTCATAATCAGGCATATTCAGGGCGGAGAAATCGATGAACGTTTCAGGGCAGCCACCCAGTTTATGAATCCCCGTGACGATCATTAGCATCGTTAACGCGTCTTCACCAATATGTTCAGGATCGGCGGTCAGCTGCTGGATAAGCGTCTGCATCTGATTAAAATCATCTTCCATCAGGCACACTAACAGCAATATTTTCATCACGGTTGGGGATGGACTCACCACCGCGTAGTAGTTTGAAATCAGGAATAAGGCGGCGTCAATTTCGTTAATACGGAAGAAAACCTGAATACCCGCTACCAGAAGATTTATGCTGTCGTCATGCTGAAGCGCCTCTACGACCCAACCGGTAATGGTTTCACTCAGCTCTTGCGAAAAGGGTGTCGGCTTGCCCTGGTTTTTAAAATCAAACGCGGCGTTTGCTGCAGCGATCGCGCACAGCATGCGCTTAACAGCGAGTTCTTTTTGTGCATCCAGATCGGTCGTTGCGTCCATGATCTGGGGTTCGAGCGTGGCAATATCAGAATTTTTATAGTGCAGGATTTCGGTTACAACATGCGCAGGCAATGCATCCGTTTCTGGCAAAAAGATTAGCCGTGAAAATTCATCACGGTAATACTGATGCAGCGATCGTGTACGCTCGAACTTGTTCATCCCGATTCTCTTAGTAAGATTGCGATTCTTACCCATCGTACAAGGGAATATTCGAGATAATGGAAGGAACACCCCCGGTAATAATGGCTTATTTCGGAGATTGTCTGGCGGGCAAAAAAAAAGGTTGCTGTCTCCAGCAACCTTTATGAAACAGACGCGGCGATTAACGCAGCAGAGACAGCATAGCCTGAGGAACCTGGTTTGCCTGAGACAGTACAGAAGTACCAGCCTGCTGCAGGATCTGCGCGCGAGACATGTTGGAAACTTCGGTAGCGTAGTCAGCGTCCTGGATACGGGACTGAGCAGCAGACAGGTTATTGATAGAGTTGTTCAGGTTGTTGATGGTAGATTCGAAACGGTTCTGAATCGCACCCATGTTAGAACGCGCGGTATCAATTTTCGCGATTGCAGCATCAGCAGCAGAGATAACAGCCTGTGCAGAGGCGTTATCGGAGATTGCAGTGCTCAGACCAGCGCTCAGGGTACCAGAGGTCGCGTTGATCAGCGCGTTGCTGTCTACAGAGATGGTGTCGTTAGCAGAAGTACCAGCACCAACCTGAATTTTCAGCGCGGTAGATACAGAGCCGTCCAGCAGTTTTTTACCGTTGAAGTTAGCTGAGCCCGCGATACGGTCGATTTCAGCCAGACGCTGTTTGATTTCAGTGTTGACGGAAGTCAGGTCAGAAGAACCGTTGGTGTCGGTAGCAGCCTGAACAGACAGCTCACGAATACGCTGTAAGTTGGTGTTGATTTCGTTCAGGTTACCTTCAGCGGTCTGAACCAGGGAGATGCCGTCGTTGGCGTTACGCGCCGCCTGGGTCATACCTTTAATCTGGGAGGTCATGCGGTTAGCAATCGCCTGGCCAGCAGCGTCATCTTTCGCGCTGTTGATACGCAGACCAGAGGACAGACGCTCGATAGCAGTGCCCAGAGAAGACTGAGATTTGTTCAGGTTGTTCTGAGTGGTCAGGGACAACAGGTTAGTATTGATAACTGCCATAATTTTAATTCCTTCAAAAATGGTTTCTAGGGTCGGTGCCTAACACTCACGGCGTCTCTCACCGTCAACAAGGTTATCGACGCTCGAACAGCAGACTTTAGAAAATATCGAAGAAAATATTTAATTATTTGTTTTATAAAGATTTATTTTGCTCTAAAGCGGCTACAGAGTGCATGATGAATAAAAGATTAACGCAAAAAATCACCGTCTTATTCTCTTCGGTATATTTCTTCGTCATGCACCCTGTTGATTTAAAACGCGTCATTTAGGTCGCTTATTCAGCGATATATTTTTTAAGCTTGCCGTAAACTTTTCGTCGAACGGGCCGATAAACGACTGAAACATCCATTAAGAAGGAACACTACATGGCGACTATCAGTAATCTCGGGGTGGGCATGCCCGGCCTGTCAGATCTGTACGATAAGCTGCAGGCAGCAGAAGAAACAAAATTGACGGCTATTGCCAAGCAAAAAACCACCTACGACGCGCAGATTACCGGTTACGGCAAATTACAAAGCGCCCTGACGAATCTGCAAACCGCAGCTGCTAAGCTCGCAAAAACAGATACGTGGAACTCAACCTCCATTAGCAGCACCAATACTGCATTTTCGGCTATCAGTACCTCCGGCGCTAACGTTGGTGATGTGACAGTCAACGTGAGCAAGATTGCTAAAGGCCAGGTGCTGACAACCACGCCAGGCACTATCGACAGCAATACTAAGCAGTTAGGTGGCACCACGGGCACCAACAGCCGAACCATTACCATTACCCAGGCAGGCGCTGACAGTAAACCACTGACGGTAACCCTGGCCGATGGCGATACCTCCCTGAACGGGATCGCTAAAGCCATTAACGCTGCCAACGGCGGTGTCTCGGCAAGTGTGGTGAAAGCGGATGATGGCGACTATCGTCTGATGCTGACCTCCAAAACCACCGGTACCGATTCTGATATGACGGTAACAGTGACCGGCGACGATACGCTGAAAGGCATCATTGGCAGTGGCGCACTTACCGAACAGGTAAAATCACAAAATGCCGTCGTTAACGTCAACGGTATCCAGATTGTCCGCCAGACCAATACCATCACTGACGCCATTCCAGGGGTAACATTAACCCTGAAAGCACAGAGCACGGCCGATGAAACCCTGACCGTAACCCGCTCTACTGACGATAACAAAAAAGCCATTACAGAATGGGTAACTGCCTATAACTCTCTGCAGTCCACCATTGCCTCATTGACGAAATATGAGCCACCTGCGGTGGGTGCAACCGCCCAGTCTTCGAATAACGGCGTACTGATGGGTGACAGTACTATCCGCGGAGTACAATCCGATCTGCGTGCTTTATTGACCAATGTGCAGAGCGGTTCCTATGCCATTATGGCCCAACTTGGCATCACCCAGGACCCGGTCAAAGGCGCGGACGGCGCGGTTGGCAACCTGAAAATTGATGATAAGAAATTAACCAAGATCCTCACGGACGATCCGGCTGGTGTACAGGCCTATTTTGTGGGTGACGGGAAAACGACCGGTTTCGCTACCCAGATGAATAACAAGCTAACCGATATGCTGAGCACGTCTGTCGGCAAAGAAGGCGTTATTCAGAATGCGAAGGACGGTATTAACGCCACGCTCAAATCCATCGGCAAACGTTACGACGCGATGGAATTGACGATTGAAGCCACGATGGCGCGCTATAAAAAGCAATTTAACGATTTAGATAAGCTGGTCACAAAATTCAACGGCACGGCCACTTATTTGACCCAACAGTTCAGCAGTAAGTAAGAAAGGAAACGATATGTATAGCAAATCTGGTGTACAAGCCTATCAGCAGGTAGGTCTTGAATCTGCTGTCTTGAGTGCCAGCCCGCACCAGTTGGTTGTCATGTTGTTCGACGGTATCCATAGCGCGCTTATCCGGGCGCGCCTTTTCCTTGAGCAGGGGGACATCCCGGCAAAAGGAGAGGCCCTGTCTAAGGCCATTAATATTATCGAAAATGGCCTTAAGGCTGGGTTAAATATGGAGGTGGGAGGAGAACTCCCCCGCAACCTTTCTGCGCTTTATGACTATATGGTACGCCGTTTGTTACATGCCAATCTGCGCAATGACATCGAGGCGATTACCGAAGTCGAGGCTCTGCTGCTCAATATTTCCGACGCCTGGAAGCAAATCGGCCCGGGTTATACTCCCAAGCAGGATTAACTTTAATGAACGACTCCAGCTTATCCCTTAAAAAGTGGCATGCTCTTTATGCGCTTAGCAATACAATGCTGAGCCTTGCTCAATCCGGGAAATGGGATGAGCTCATCGAACAGGAGGTTGCATACGTTTCGCTGGTTGAAGAGATCAGCACGACTCCTTTTCCGCCCGACAGCAAACACATCCAGGATCAGGCGATGGTGATACTGAATCAGGTGCTGCAGAATGAGCTCCTCCTCAAGGATTTGTTGCAGGAAAGAATGAGTGAGTTGAGCGGTCTTATTGCCCAAACCAACAAGCAAAAAAACGTTAACGTTACCTACGGGAAGTTGTCAGGTAACATATTATTTCCCGGAGAGATGAATCATTAATTCACATTAGCGATTCTTGATCCATACTCCAGAAGTCTGCCAAACGGCTTCTGGAGCACGGACGATGAAAAACCCCACCCTGTTACAATGTTTTCACTGGTATTACCCTGCGGGCGGTGAATTGTGGCGAGAGGTCACGGCGTTAGCCCCCAATCTTAACGAAATCGGCATCAATATGATCTGGTTGCCGCCAGCCTGTAAAGGCGCATCCGGCGGGTACTCGGTTGGATACGACACTTACGATCTCTTCGACCTCGGTGAGTTTGACCAGAAAGGCAGCGTCGCCACCAAGTACGGTGACAAAGCTCAGCTGCTGGAGGCCATCGACGCACTCAAAAGTAATGAGATCGCCGTCCTCCTGGACGTGGTGGTTAACCACAAAATGGGCGCAGACGAGAAAGAACCCGTCCGCGTTCAGCGCGTCAACGAACAGGATCGCACGCAGATCGACGATGAGATCATTGAGTGTGAAGCCTGGACACGCTACACCTTCCCTGCCCGTGCCGGGCAATATTCGCAGTTTATCTGGGATTACAAATGCTTCAGCGGCGTCGACCATATTGAAAACCCCGATGAAGACGGCATTTTTAAAATCGTCAACGACTACACCGGTGAAGGCTGGAACGACCAGGTTGATGATGAGATGGGTAATTTTGATTACCTGATGGGCGAAAACATTGATTTTCGCAACCATGCCGTCACCGAGGAGATCAAATACTGGGCCCGCTGGGTCATGGAACAAACTGGCTGTGCCGGTTTTCGTCTGGACGCCGTCAAACACATTCCCGCCTGGTTTTATAAGGAGTGGATTGAGCACGTTCAGGAAGTCGCAACGCAACCGTTGTTTATCGTGGCGGAATACTGGTCCCACGAAGTGGATAAACTGCAGGCCTATATTGACCAGGTCGATGGCAAGACGATGCTGTTCGATGCCCCCCTGCAGATGAAATTCCACGAAGCATCGCGCCAGGGTCGGGAATACGACATGAGCCAAATCTTTACCGGCACCCTGGTCGAAGCCGATCCGTTCCATGCAGTAACTCTGGTTGCCAACCATGACACTCAGCCTTTGCAGGCGCTGGAAGCGCCGGTCGAAGCGTGGTTTAAACCGCTGGCCTATGCCCTGATCCTGCTGCGTGAAAACGGAGTGCCCAGCGTCTTTTATCCGGATTTATTCGGTGCCAGCTATGACGATACGGGCGGTGACGGCGAAACCTACCATATTGATATGCCGGTCATCGAGCAGCTTCACGAGCTGATCCTCGCCCGCCAGCGTTTTGCCCACGGCGTGCAGACGCTGTTCTTCGATCACCCAAACTGTATCGCCTTCAGCCGCAGCGGCACCGAAGACGATCCTGGCTGTGTGGTGGTGATGTCGAATGGCGATGACGGCGAGAAAGTGATTTGTCTGGGTGAAAACTACGGCAACAAAACGTGGCGTGATTTTCTCGGCAATCGCGAAGAAACGGTCACTACCGCAGCGGATGGCGAAGGTACCTTTACCTGCAAAGGTGGAAGCGTCAGCGTGTGGGTGATTGAGGATGCGTTGTAGTTGTAAAAGCATCTGACGTGAATTGAATGCCGGGTCAGGCGAAGCTGCCACCCGGCAACATGCACTACGGAAGTTTACTCTCAAGCGGATTTTTGCTCAGATAATCTGCGCACTCTACCGTCGGGCGATCGACCTTCTGTAGCTCCATACCATCATACTCAAGAACAGAGCCATCGCGCTCCAGCGGATAAATATCCAGCTTGCGGGTGACGTTATAATAACTGTCTGAACGCAGCATGATTTTACCCGGTACAGCGATCACGCGCTGCCATTGACGGCAGTCCAGCGTATCGCCCTCCTCCGTCACCACCAGCGTGGCAATCGCCTCTGGACTCACCATTTTGCTCTGCGGCCCTTTTGACTGCCAGTACCCTGCCAGATGCGCCGGGACGGGGTGTTTGATCACTTCCTGATAGTTATCCACCTGAACGCACCCGGTCAGTGCCAGCAGCGCGCCAGCAATTGCTATTTTTTTCATCATCTTTCCTGCATTCGAAGAAAAAAATATTGTGGCATTAAAGCGCTTAGGCTGCCAGCGAAGATCGAAGGGTCTTAACATAAGGAAAGAGGACTTTACTGAAGCCTGTCAAAACCCCGTTGAGACGGGGTTTTATATGAAAGTTTGAGGGAGAATTAATACAGACTCGAGATAAACGCGCTTACAGGTTCTGGCAACAAATCCTGTGGGTGATCGCCACCGAAGGTAGCCCACTTGCTTTTGCCATTGATAATGGTTGATGCAACACGATTATTGGATTCAGCATTATAAACAGTGATTTTCACTTCAATCTTGTCTGGAATGCCTGACCACTCAGTTGCACGATCCTCCCAGTGCAGTATCTGTGGGACCACATAATATCCCCGGCTGAGTGTATGCCGGTTTTTCAGACATGCGAGATCATCACAGTCACTAAAAACTGTCACATTATCTGAATACCGCAAAAATGCCGCTTTTACAGCATCCGCCGTTGCTTTGCTAGAACCAGAATAAGTGTGTGTTTCATATACGCCGTCAGTTGGCTGAGAGATCGCAACTGGAGCATCTTTTGACAGGGATTCTGTGCGCTCCTGAATATTATTTGTGCTGTATTTGGCGGAACAACCTGCCAGTAAAATTGCAGAAAAAAACAGAAACAAACTTTTCACTTTTCTATCCCTGTAAAATAAAGGAGTTACATTTTATCAGGCCAGTCCAGGTGAAACACATGTTTGCATCATGAAGACGTAACAAAACTGATGATATGTGTCGGGGAGGGCCCAGCTTTGGAAGACGAAAAATGACCGGATGAGACGCCTGTCCAAAACGAAATGTCATTAGCTTTGCCCCGCCCATGCCCCACAACATGTATGAGGGCAATAATTAACTATAAATAGAATCAGGTTAGATAACTTAAACCTGCATCCCCATCACTTCCTGATAAGCAGACACAAGCTTATTACGCACCTGAATCCCCATCTGCAAGGAAACCGAGGCTTTTTGCAAATCGGTCATCACATCATTCAGTGCCACGCCCGGCTCGCCGAGGGTGAACTTCTCCGCCTGAGTACGTGCGGCGGTCTGGGTATCGCTGATACGGTCAAGCGCGGCGTGCAGTTGTCCTGCAAAACTGATGCTCGGTTGTTCTGCCACATTCTGATTACGGGCCGTCATCGCCGTTGCCTGCAACTGACTGATCACCCCTTCAATACCCTGTATAGCCATGACTCTCCCCTGAATGGTTTTTTACGGGGTCAAGACTAACAGCTTGTCAATAAGATAATGGCGGTAAATAGCGTGAAAAAACCAGGTTATTTGACGCATAGAAAATCCTGAATCATCAAATAATGGCAGGGCCATCAATATGGAACTTTTGTCGTGTTTGCCGACCCGGGAGTCAGTTTTGTTTCTCTACACGAATAACGTAAACCACCAGGATTTAAGAGGTGCGCAATGAGTGCAACAGCATCGACAGCGCCACAAAATAAATCACTCGAGTGGATGAACCGCCTTCGCGCGAATCCTAAAATCCCGTTGATCGTGGCAGGCGCTGCCGCAATTGCGATCCTTGTAGCGATGGTCTTGTGGGCGAAAAGCCCTGATTACCGCACGCTTTACAGTAACCTTTCCGATCAGGATGGCGGTGCCATCGTCACCCAGCTTACCCAGATGAACATCCCTTATCGCTTTGCGGATAACGGCGGTGCGCTGGAGGTACCGGCTGATAAGGTGCACGAACTTCGTCTGCGCCTGGCGCAACAGGGACTGCCAAAGGGCGGTGCGGTAGGTTTTGAACTGCTGGATCAGGAAAAATTCGGTATCAGCCAGTTCAGCGAGCAGGTGAACTACCAGCGTGCGCTGGAAGGTGAGCTGGCCCGTACGATTGAAACATTGGGTCCGGTGAAGAGTGCCCGTGTGCACCTGGCCATGCCTAAGCCCTCCCTGTTTGTCCGCGAGCAGAAATCCCCGTCGGCCTCCGTCACCGTTAACCTCCAGCCTGGCCGTGCAATGGATGAAGGACAAATCAGCGCGGTGACCCATCTGGTCTCCAGCGCCGTTGCCGGTCTCCCGCCGGGTAACGTGACGCTGGTTGATCAAAGTGGTCATCTGCTGACCCAGTCCAATACCGCAGGCCGCGATCTGAATGACGCGCAGCTGAAATATGCCGCGGATGTGGAAGGTCGCGTGCAGCGTCGCATCGAAGCCATCCTTGGCCCGGTCGTCGGTAACAGCAACGTGCATGCACAGGTTACCGCGCAGATTGACTTCTCTAATAAAGAACAGACCGAAGAGCAATACAGCCCGAATGGCAACCCGGCTCAGGCGGTAATGCGCTCTCGTCAGGTCAATGAAAACGAACAGGTTGGCGGTGCATACCCAGGCGGTGTGCCGGGCGCATTGTCTAACCAGCCAGCACCGGCTAACGCGGCGCCAATCTCAACGCCACCGGCTAATCAGCAGAACGGTCAGCAAACGAATCAGCAGACCACATCAACAGCCAGCACCGCCGGTCCGCGTACCAGCAGTCGTAACGAAACCACCAACTACGAAGTGGACCGTACTATCCGCCACACCAAACTGAACGTGGGCGATGTACAGCGTCTGTCGGTTGCGGTGGTGGTGAACTACAAGACGCTGGCGGATGGCAAGCCGTTGCCGTTGACCGCCGAGCAGATGAAACAGATTGAAGACCTGACCCGTGAAGCGATGGGTTACTCCGAGAAGCGCGGCGACACGCTCAACGTGGTGAACTCACCGTTCAACTCGGTTGAAGAGTCAGGTGGCGAACTGCCGTTCTGGCAACAGCAGGCGTTTATCGATCAGCTGCTGTCCGCAGGTCGCTGGCTGCTGGTTCTGATTGTCGCGTGGCTGCTGTGGCGTAAGGGCATTCGTCCTCAGCTCCAGCGTCGTGCTGAAGCTGAAAAAGCGGCGCGCGAACAGGTCAGTACCCGTCAGGAAGTGGAAGATGCGGTTGAAGTTCGCCTCAGCAAAGACGAACAGATGCAGCAACGCCGTGCTAACCAGCGTATGGGCGCCGAGGTCATGAGCCAGCGCATTCGCGAAATGTCAGATAACGATCCGCGCGTCGTGGCGCTGGTCATCCGCCAGTGGATGGGTAACGAACATGAGTAACACGCTTTCAGGCACCGATAAAAGCGTCATCCTGCTGATGACCATTGGCGAAGACCGTGCGGCCGAGGTGTTCAAACACCTCTCCCAGCGCGAAGTACAGATTCTCAGTGCGGCAATGGCAAACGTACGCCAGATCTCTAACAAACAGCTGACGGAAGTGCTGTCTGAATTTGAGCAGGAAGCCGAACAGTTTGCCGCGCTCAACGTCAACGCCAACGACTATCTGCGCTCCGTGCTGGTCAAGGCGCTGGGCGAAGAGCGTGCTGCCAGCCTGCTGGAAGACATTCTGGAAACGCGCGATACCGCCAGCGGTATTGAGACGCTCAACTTTATGGAGCCGCAGAGTGCCGCCGACCTTATCCGCGACGAGCACCCGCAGATTATCGCCACCATTCTTGTCCACCTCAAACGTGGCCAGGCGGCCGATATTCTGGCGTTGTTCGAAGAGCGCCTGCGTCACGATGTGATGCTGCGTATCGCGACCTTCGGTGGTGTCCAGCCAGCCGCGCTGGCGGAGCTGACCGAAGTGCTGAACAACCTGCTCGATGGCCAGAACCTCAAGCGCAGCAAAATGGGCGGCGTGAGAACGGCGGCAGAGATCATCAACCTGATGAAAACGCAGCAGGAAGAGGCGGTCATTACCGCCGTCCGCGAATTCGACGGCGAGCTGGCACAGAAAATTATCGACGAGATGTTCCTGTTCGAAAACCTGGTCGAAGTGGACGATCGCAGCATCCAGCGTCTCCTCCAGGAAGTGGACTCCGAGTCGCTGCTTATCGCCCTCAAAGGTGCCGAGCAGCCGCTGCGCGAGAAGTTCCTGCGCAACATGTCTCAGCGTGCGGCAGATATCCTGCGCGACGACCTTGCCAACCGTGGCCCGGTCCGTCTGTCTCAGGTGGAAAACGAACAGAAAGCCATCCTGCTTATCGTTCGTCGTCTGGCGGAAACCGGCGAGATGGTGATTGGCAGCGGAGACGACACCTATGTCTAATGAACTGCCGTGGAAGCGCTGGACGCCCGACGATCTGGCGCCTCCCCTGTCAGAGTTCACACCCGCCGTGCTGTCGCCCGAAGAGGGCGACCCGGACATCGAGCAGCCTGAGCTGAGCGAAGAAGAGCAGCGCGCGCAGATGCTGGCCCAGCTGCAGATGCAGGCCCATGAGCAGGGCTACACGGCTGGCCTGAACGAAGGACGCCAGAAAGGCCACGATCAGGGGTATCAGGAAGGTCTGGCCAAAGGGTTAGAACACGGCATTGAACAGGCGCGCCAGCAACAGGCTCCACTTCACGCCCGTATGCAGCAGCTGGTCAGCGAGTTTCAGCACACGCTGGATGCGCTGGACAGCGTCATTGCCTCAAGGCTGATGCAGATGGCGCTGGAAGCCGCCCGTCAGGTGATCGGCCACGCGCCGGCGGTGGACAACACCGCGCTGATTAAACAAATTCAGGGCCTGCTTCAGCAGGAGCCGCTGTTCAGTGGGAAACCGCAGCTGCGCGTGCATCCGGACGACCTCCAGCGCGTGGAAGAGAGTCTGGGCGCGACGCTGAGCCTGCACGGCTGGCGTCTGCGCGGCGACCCGTCGCTGCATCACGGAGGCTGCAAGGTCTCTGCCGATGAAGGCGACCTGGATGCCAGCGTTGCGACCCGCTGGCAGGAACTGTGCCGCCTGGCAGCACCGGGAGTCGTCTGATGACTGCACGCCTCACCCGCTGGCTCAACACGCTCGATAATTTTGAAGCGAAGATGACGCAGCTGCCGTCCGTTCGCCGTTACGGACGACTCACGCGGGCCACCGGCCTGGTGCTGGAAGCCACTGGCCTGCAGCTTCCGCTGGGAGCCACCTGCGTGATTGAGCGTCAGGATGGACAAGAGACGCGTGAAGTTGAGAGCGAAGTCGTCGGCTTTAATGGCCAGCGCCTGTTCCTGATGCCCCTTGAAGAAGTTGAAGGCATTCTGCCCGGTGCGCGCGTGTATGCGAAAAACATCAGCGGCGATGGACTGCAAAGCGGGAAACAGCTCCCGCTTGGCCCTGCCCTGCTTGGCCGCGTACTGGACGGAAGCGGTAAACCGCTGGACGGCCTGCCCTCACCGGACACTACCGAAACCGGCGCGCTGATCACCCAGCCGTTTAACCCCCTTCAGCGTACCGCCATCGAACATGTCCTCGACACCGGCGTGCGCCCGATTAACGCCCTGCTGACCGTAGGCCGCGGGCAGCGTATGGGCCTGTTTGCCGGCTCAGGGGTGGGTAAATCCGTCCTGCTTGGCATGATGGCACGTTACACCCAGGCCGATGTCATCGTCGTGGGTCTGATCGGTGAACGTGGTCGCGAAGTAAAAGACTTTATTGAAAACATTCTCGGTGCAGAAGGCCGTGCCCGCTCGGTGGTCATCGCCGCACCGGCGGATGTCTCACCGTTACTGCGTATGCAGGGTGCTGCGTATGCCACCCGTATCGCGGAAGATTTCCGTGACCGCGGCCAGCACGTGCTGCTCATTATGGACTCACTGACCCGCTATGCGATGGCGCAGCGTGAAATCGCTCTCGCCATCGGAGAACCTCCGGCGACCAAAGGTTATCCGCCTTCGGTCTTTGCCAAGCTCCCGGCGCTGGTCGAACGTGCAGGAAACGGCATCAGCGGCGGCGGCTCAATCACCGCTTTTTATACGGTTCTGACCGAAGGCGATGACCAGCAGGACCCGATTGCCGACTCCGCGCGTGCGATCCTCGACGGTCATATTGTGTTATCGCGCCGTCTGGCCGAAGCCGGTCACTACCCGGCAATTGATATCGAAGCATCAATCAGCCGTGCAATGACGGCATTGATCACAGAGAAGCACTACGCCCGCGTGCGTAACTTCAAACAACTCCTCTCCAGCTTCCAGCGCAACCGCGATCTGGTGAGCGTGGGGGCGTATGCCAAAGGCAGCGACCCGATGCTCGACAAAGCGATTAGCCTGTGGCCGCAGCTGGAGGCGTTTCTGCAACAAGGTATTTTTGAACGCGCCGACTGGGAAGACTCACTCCAGGCACTGGAGCTGATTTTCCCGCAGGTGTAACACAGGTGGAGGGCGAAGGTCATGGCGCAAAACAGCGCGTTATCAACGCTGAAAGATCTGGCTGAGAAAGAAGTTGATGATGCCGCATTGCAGCTTGGCGCAATGCGACGCGGGTGCCAGCAGGCTGAAGAGCAGTTGAAGATGTTAATCGACTATCAGCATGAATATCGCACCAACCTCAATACCGATATGACACAAGGCATTGGAAGCCAGCGCTGGATTAACTATCAGCAGTTTATTCAGACGCTGGAAAAGGCGATTGAACAGCATCGCCAGCAGCTTAACCAGTGGACCCAGAAAGTCGACACCGCGCTGAATTTCTGGCGCGAGAAAAAGCAGCGACTGCAGGCCTGGCAGACCTTACAGGACCGACAGATCGCGGCAACGACCCTGGCGGAAAACCGTCTGGATCAGAAGAAAATGGATGAGTTTGCCCAGCGCGCATCAATGAGGAAACCGGAATGATCACATTGCAACAACTGCTGATGACCGACAGCGACCTGTCGGGCGGCATGCAAACAGGGAAAGGCACCGACGGTGCACAAGACTTTCTTTCTCTGCTGGCTGGCGCCCTGACGGACGCAACAGGCCAGGGCAACGATGCGCCGCTGACGCTGGCTGACCTGAAAGCAGCCGGCAGTAAGCTGTCAAAAGTTGCTCAGGAAGCCGGGGGAGAGAACACCCTGCAGGCCAAAATAGCCAACCTGCTCTCGCGTCAGCCAGCCCTGACAGGCGATGAACCGACAGCAGCCACCCCGCTGGACACCCTCGTTTCCGGGCTGGTGCCGGTTTCAAAAGGTGATGCCCTGAAGACCCTGAGCGCGGTGAAAACGCAGGATGACAGCAAAAGCGAGCTGAGCGAAGAAGAGCTGGCAGGGTTGAGCGCGCTGATGGCGATGCTGCCCCACCAGCAGACGGCAACGCCGGTGGCCTCTGGCGCGACAGGTATTGGCGTGACGGCGAAATCAACGCTGAACGCTGCCGCGCTTTCGCAAAATGGTGCAGGTCAACAGTCCATGAGCACCCTGCTGGCGGGCCATGAAAAAGCGCAACAAGCGTCGACTTATCAGGCGCAGGCGCAGGCGCAAAACGCCGATCCGTCTCAACCGGTCAACGCACCGGCGACCCCGATCGTGGCCGCCGCCGCTGAGAAGCAGGATCTCGCCAGTTCACCCTCTTCAACAGCCCCGACCGCAACGCTTGCGCCCGTCATTTCCAGCAACGTCACCAGCCACGCTGCCGCAACCGTTGCCACGGCACCGGTATTGAGCCAGCCGCTGGGAACCCAGGAGTGGCAGCAATCCCTGAGTCAGCACATTACGTTGTTCACGAAACAGGGCCAGCAGACCGCAGAGTTGCGTCTGCACCCGGAAGATCTGGGCCAGGTCCAGATTACCCTGAAACTGGATGATAACCAGGCACAGCTGCAAATGGTGTCGGCGCACAGCCACGTGCGTGCGGCCCTGGAAGCTGCACTGCCGGTCCTGCGCACGTCGCTTGCTGAGAGTGGCATTCAGCTCGCGCAAAGCAGTGTCAGCAGCGAGAGCTTTGCCGGACAGCAGCAGTCCTCCTCTCAACAGCAGCAACAGGCTTCACGTTCCGGTAATACCGGCGGTTTTAATGAGGAGAGCGATGAGTTACTGCCTGCCCCTGCCGCCCTGCAATCCGCGGCGCGTGGCAACAGTGCCGTAGACATCTTTGCCTAAACGCCCGAGGTAGCGTGATTATCCCCGTCTTTTCCACGCTTTGACGACAGCAGGACACGGGATAATCACCTTATTAAGCTGTACCGAAACAGGAAGCTCGTATCAGATGACTGACTCCGCGATCACCAAAAAAAGCAAGCGTTCCATCTGGATCCCGCTGCTGGTGTTAATCACGCTCGCCGCCTGCGCTACCGCGGGCTATAGTTACTGGCGTATGCAGCAGGAACCTTCTACCGCTGCAGCCAAAGCCGAACCGCCTCCTCCGCCGGCACCGGTATTCTTCCCACTGGATACCTTCACCGTGAATCTGGGTGATGCGGATCGTGTGCTGTATGTGGGTATTACGTTACGCCTGAAAGATGAAGCCACGCGTGCGCGCCTGAATGATTATCTTCCTGAAGTGCGTAGCCGTCTGCTGCTGCTGTTCTCTCGTCAGGACGCCTCTACACTTGCTACCGATGACGGTAAGCAAAAGCTGGTCGACGCCATTAAACAGACGCTGGCGACCCCGCTGGTAAACGGTCAACCCAAGCAGGAAGTCACTGACGTTCTGTATACAGCCTTCATACTGCGGTAACGACATGGGCGACAGTATTCTTTCTCAGGCAGAAATCGACGCGCTTCTTAACGGCGACAGCGATAAGAACGATGATCCGCAACCGGGTATTGGCGGCGATAGCGATATTCGTCCCTATGATCCCAATACCCAGCGCCGCGTAGTACGTGAACGTCTGCAGGCGCTGGAGATCATTAACGAACGTTTTGCACGTCAGTTCCGTATGGGGCTGTTTAACCTGCTGCGTCGTAGCCCGGATATCACGGTCGGTGCGATCCGCATCCAGCCGTATCATGAGTTTGCCCGCAACCTGCCGGTGCCAACGAACCTTAACCTGATCCACCTGAAACCGCTGCGCGGCACAGGTCTGGTGGTGTTTTCGCCAAGCCTGGTGTTCATTGCGGTGGATAACCTGTTTGGTGGCGACGGGCGTTTCCCAACCAAAGTGGAAGGGCGTGAATTTACCCACACCGAGCAGCGCGTCATCAACCGCATGCTGAAGCTGGCGCTGGAATCTTACAGCGACGCGTGGAAAGCGATTAACCCGCTGGAAGTGGAGTACGTACGTTCTGAGATGCAGGTGAAATTTACCAATATCACCACCTCCCCGAACGATATCGTCGTGAATACCCCGTTCCATGTGGAGATCGGTAACCTGACCGGTGAGTTCAACATCTGCCTACCGTTCAGCATGATCGAACCGCTGCGTGAACTGCTGGTCAACCCGCCGCTTGAGAACTCACGCAACGAAGATCAGAACTGGCGTGAAAACCTGGTGCGTCAGGTTCAGCATTCTCAGCTTGAGCTGGTGGCGAGCTTCGCGGATATCCCGCTGCGCTTATCCCAGATCCTGAAATTACAACCCGGCGATGTTTTGCCGATAGAAAAACCCGACCGCATTATTGCCCATGTGGATGGTGTCCCCGTGCTGACAAGTCAGTACGGCACAATTAACGGTCAGTATGCGTTACGCGTTGAGCACTTGATCAACCCGATATTGAATTCGCTGAATGAGGAACAGCCCAAATGAGTGACATGAACAATCCGTCCGATGAAAACAGCGGAGCACTGGACGATCTGTGGGCTGACGCGTTAAACGAGCAAAAAACGACTCCGGCCAAAAGTGCAGCGGATGCTGTGTTCCAGCAGCTCGGCGGCGGCGATGTCAGCGGTACGCTGCAGGATATTGATCTGATTATGGATATCCCGGTTAAGCTGACCGTGGAACTGGGCCGCACCCGCATGACCATTAAAGAGCTGCTGCGTCTGACGCAGGGTTCCGTGGTGGCCCTTGACGGTCTCGCCGGCGAACCGCTGGATATTCTGATCAACGGTTATCTCATTGCCCAGGGTGAAGTCGTGGTGGTTGCCGATAAATACGGCGTGCGCATCACCGACATTATTACGCCATCTGAACGTATGCGTCGTCTGAGCCGTTAAGCATGAAAACCCAGGCAACAATATCACAGCCCTCTGCCGTTCCCGGCTCTCCGCTGCTCCAGGTGAGTGGCGCGTTGCTCGGTATTATTGCCTTTATTCTTATCGCCGCATGGCTGGCGAAGCGCTTCGGCCTGGCGGGTAAAACCGCCGGCACCCGCGGTCTGAAGGTCAGCGCCAGCACGACACTGGGGCCACGCGAGCGCGTGGTCGTTGTCGATGTGGAAGATGCACGGCTGGTGCTGGGCGTGACTGCCTCCAGCATCAACGTCTTGCATAAACTGCCGCCAGCCCCGGCAACGGGTGACGAGCGCGCAGAAGTCCCTGCGGATTTTCAGTCCGTCATGAAGAGTTTGCTTAAGCGTTCCGGGAGATCCTGATGCGCCGTTTGTTATCCCTTACGCTTGCGGGCGTCGGCCTGTTTGCCCCTGCGGTTTACGCGCAACTGCCCGGTCTGGTCTCAACCCCTCTTGCAGGCGGCGGGCAAAGCTGGTCTCTGCCGGTGCAGACGCTGGTTTTCATCACCTCGCTGACGTTTATTCCGGCGATCCTGCTGATGATGACCAGCTTCACCCGAATCATCATCGTCTTTGGTCTGCTGCGCAATGCGCTGGGCACCCCGTCCGCGCCGCCTAACCAGGTACTGCTGGGTCTGGCGCTGTTTTTAACCTTTTTCATTATGTCGCCGGTTATCGACAAGATTTATACCGACGCATACCAGCCGTTTAGCGAAGATAAAATCTCCATGCAGGAGGCGCTCGATAAAGGGGCTCAGCCGCTGCGGGAGTTTATGCTCCGCCAGACCCGGGAAGCGGACCTGGCACTCTTCGCCCGCCTGTCCAATACCGGCGAGCTTCAGGGACCGGAAGCCGTTCCGATGCGTATTCTGCTGCCTGCGTATGTCACCAGTGAGCTGAAAACGGCCTTTCAGATTGGCTTTACCATCTTTATTCCGTTCCTGATTATCGATCTGGTGATCGCCAGCGTTCTGATGGCGCTCGGGATGATGATGGTGCCCCCGGCCACCATTGCCCTGCCCTTTAAGATCATGCTCTTTGTCCTGGTCGATGGCTGGCAACTGCTGGTCAGTTCGCTGGCGCAGAGTTTCTACAGTTAAGGAGCCGTAATGACGCCAGAATCGGTCATGATGATGGGCACGGAAGCGATGAAAATCGCGATAGCCGTTGCCGCGCCGTTACTGCTTGTCGCACTGGTGACCGGTCTGATTATCAGTATCCTGCAGGCCGCCACGCAGATTAACGAAATGACGCTGTCATTTATCCCAAAAATCATTGCCGTGTTCGTGGCGATTATCGTTGCCGGGCCGTGGATGCTGAACCTGTTGCTGGACTATATGCGCAACCTGTTTACCAATCTGCCGTACATCATCGGCTGACCCGACGATGCTGCACTTCACCAGTGACCAGTGGGTTCAATGGCTTGGCGTCTATTTCTGGCCGATGCTGCGTATCCTGGCGCTGATTACAACGGCCCCCATTCTCAGTGAGAAAACGATACCCAAGCGCGTCAAAGTGGGGCTGGGCATTATCATCACCATTATCGTCGCCCCTTCTCTCCCGCCCGTGGATATTCCGATCTTCTCGGCGAAAGCGGTGTGGGTTGCACTGCAACAGGTGATGATTGGCGTGGCCGTAGGCTTTACCATGCAGCTTGCCTTCGCGGCCGTGCGGACCGCCGGCGAACTGATTGGCCTGCAAATGGGCTTATCATTCGCCACGTTTGTGGATCCCGGTAGCCACCTCAACATGCCGGTGCTGGCGCGCATTATCGATCTGCTCGCCATGCTGCTGTTCCTGTCGTTCAACGGCCATCTGTGGCTCATCTCCATGCTGGTGGATACTTTCCATACGTTGCCGATTGGGGAAAACCCGGTGAACAGCAACGCGTTTCTGGCGCTTACGCGTGCGGCCGGGCTTGTTTTCCTGAACGGCCTGATGCTGGCGCTGCCGATCATCACCCTGCTGCTGACCGTGAACCTCGCCTTAGGGTTACTCAACCGAATGGCACCGCAGCTCTCGGTGTTCGTCATTGGTTTTCCGCTGACGCTGACGGTCGGTATTTTATTAATGTCATTACTGATGCCCCTTATCGCCCCCTTCTGTGAGCACTTATTCGGCGAGATATTCAATCTGTTAGCAGATATTGTCAGTGAGCTACCGCGTAAATAATAGCCCTCACAGTTGATATTGTCTTTCTGAGGATATTCCTAAAATAAAACGTGAAAAACATCTTCCAGGATATATCTGACGCGGTTTAATTGTTTCTAACCACCTCACAATACTTAATATTTACTTTACTTTAAGAAGATTCCTGGCAAATTATACGTAACTTTACGGGATAGTGAGTCCGCCTGAAAGTCTTTGTCATGCTCACAGGTTTATTAATTTTTTCCATCCCGTATGGCTGTTATGAGCTCTCAGGCAGATGGTGAATTATCGTTACGCATTGAGTGAGGGTATGCCATGTCAACGATCATTATGGATTTATGCAGCTACACCCGGCTAGGGTTAACCGGGTACCTGGCAAGCAGAGGGGTAAGAAAGAGAGACATCAACGATGCACACACCGTTGACGAACTCGCAGCCGCTTGTGACGAACTTAAACCAGGCGTGGTGTTTATTAATGAGGACTGTTTCATTCACGATCCAGCCAACAGTCAGCACATTAAGCAAATCATTAATCAGCATCCAAAAACCCTGTTTATTGTTTTTATGGCGATCGCGAATATCCATTTCGATGAGTATTTGTTGGTTCGTAAAAATTTATTGATCAGTTCTAAATCGATTAAACCAGAGTCGCTGGATGACATTCTGGGTGATTATTTGAATAAAGAAGTTAAAAATGTAGGAGCGGTTAACTTACCCACCCTATCATTAAGCAGGACTGAATCAAGCATGCTGCGAATGTGGATGGCAGGCCAAGGGACTATTCAGATCTCAGACCAGATGAATATTAAAGCCAAAACCGTTTCGTCACATAAAGGAAATATTAAAAGGAAAATTAAAACGCATAATAAGCAAGTGATCTATCACGTGGTACGCCTCACCGATAATGTGACGAACGGGATTTTCGTCAACATGCGTTAGTCGCTAAAAAAACCCTTTGCACCCTACCTTTGATCTCTGGCCTGGCCAGAGATTTTTGCTTCTGTGGACAGTGTCGGGCGCGCCAGTCGCCACCCGACGCCATGCTATTGCGCTTTCTCTACAAAGATGCCATCCGGGTGTCCCAGTTCGTTAAAAAACCAGATGCCGAGCGGGTAGTCTTCAAGTGATACCAGGTACATCGTGCCTTCACTAAACTCTTCAATTGCCAGGACCACACCCGGGCGGCGCGGTCCACCGTCCGTTTTAACGGTTACCCGATCGTTGACCTTCATACGTTCCTCCTCTGGTTTTGAGCCAGTGTAGAACAAAACGCCTTAACTGGCATCGCTGCCCGGTGTGAATGGCGTTTTTGTGCGCAGTCTATACTTACGGTTGGAGACGGCAAAATGAGGTACCCCGTAATGAAGACCGACAAAGAGTACAGCGACACCATCAAACGCGAGGTTGAGGTGGATGTCGATGCCCTGCTGGCCGCCATTAATGAGATCAGTGAGTCAGAAGTCCGTCGTTCAGACGACAATTCCGACAGGGTCATTGTGAACGGAAGGGATTATCACACCTACCGTGAACTGGCGGAGGCCTTCGAGCTTGATATACACGATTTTAGCGTGTCTGAAGCAAATCGTTAGGACGAAAAAAATCCCGGTCATGGGGATGGCCGGGATCAAAACTTGCTTATGCAAGAAGCACTTGAAAATTCGTTACACCAGGAAATCTGATGTACACAAAACACTATCCTCAACCATTTTGTATGACAAGCATATATTCTCATGGCGAATATAATATTTGGTACATAATAAATTTAGTTATGAGGGACAACATGCGCCGCATGCGGGTTTGGCAGGAGAGATACCCTTTTGCCTCACTTAAGCATTAGGAATTTTTTTAGGAATATTCTTAGGTGGCAGTTTGTCAGTTATCAGGAGTCGTTATGCCTTCACTGCAGGATAGCCTGCTGATCTTTTCCGATCTCGACGGCTCGTTGCTCGATATTCATACGTACGAGTGGCAACCGGCCATGCCCTGGCTGGACACCCTCCAGGATAACCAGGTGCCGGTTATTCTCTGCAGCAGCAAGACCGCGGCAGAAATGCTGGATATCCAGCAGGATCTGGGTCTGGAGGGGTTGCCCTTCATAGCTGAGAATGGCGCGGTGATTCAGCCCGACGTGCGCTGGGAGACAGGTCAACGCCACATCAGGGGGATGACGCACCGTGACATTCGCCCGCTGATCGACCAGATTCGCCAGCAGCGGGGCTTTAAATTCACCACCTTTGATGACGTCGACGAACGGGTTATCAGCGAGTGGACGGGGCTGACGCGCTATCGTTCGACCCTCGCGCGCCGACACGAAGCCTCCGTCACGCTCATCTGGCGCGACAGCGATGAAAAAATGGCGCAATTTGACGAGGCGCTGGCGCAGTGCGGCCTGAAATGCCTGCAGGGTGCCCGCTTCTGGCATGTTCTGGATGCTCGCTGCGGTAAAGACGTTGCGGTTTACTGGCTGATTGAGCAGTACCGTGAGCGGGAAGGCATCGTGCCGGTTACCCTGGGGCTCGGCGATGGTCCAAATGATGCCCCGCTGCTGGACAGCGTGGACTACGCCGTGGTGATCAAGGGCATTAACCGGCAGGGCATCACGTTACGTGACGATAACCCCGCCCGGGTGTACCACACGCAACAGCCCGGCCCCGCGGGCTGGCAGGAAGGGCTGGATCACTTCTTATCCTGATCGTGCCAGAACACCCGGTTGCGCCCGCACTGCTTGGCCTGATACAACCGGGCATCCGCCACTGACTGCAGCTGTTCGAAATCGTAATTGTCCTTTTCCTGGGCGCTGCTTACCCCCAGTGAGGCACTGATACGCACGGTGGTGCTCTTTTTCACCAGGATCTCTTTACTGTTGATGCGTGAGCGAATGCGTTCCGCAATCCCCCTCGCCTCTTCAAGCCCGCTGCCGGGCAGTACCACGCAGAACTCTTCCCCACCCACGCGTCCGGCAACATCATTCTTGCGCAGTGCGCTGCCAATCAGGCCCGCGGCATGGGAAAGCACTTTGTCCCCGGCCTGATGGCCAAAGCGATCGTTAATGCTTTTAAAATGGTCGAGATCGATTTGAATCACCGAGAACGGCAGCGACTGCTGCCGACATTTTTCCGACAGCATTTTGGCACGCTCAAACAGGGCACCACGGTTATTCAGGCGGGTGAGCGGATCGTGCCAGGCCTGCCACTGCAAAGAGTGCTGAAGCGTATACATATTGCTGACCATCCGACGGATAACCAGCCACGAGATAAGAAGCATGGCGGTGAAGAGTGCCCAGAGCAGCGCCAGCACGATACTGATACTGCCGAAGTCCCCCTTCACCCCTTCATGCAGGGTATGAACGCGTAAAATCACACCATCGAAGTGATCGAGCCGCTCCCAGCTGATAAAGCGGCTTCCGAGGCGGATCCCCCCGCCGGTATCGTTCTCGATTGCGTGCGCTATCTGCGCCGTTTCGCGTTCGTCAAACCGGTTCACCAGGCTGCCGGCCTCTTCTGACGTGGCAATCATATTCAGCCGGGTGTCGTACAGCTGATATTCCCCCTCTGTACGCTCTTGCGTTGCCTCTTCCAGCAGATGTTTCATGGTCTTCAATGAGAAATCCATCGCCACAACGCCATACCAGTAATGGTCAAAATAGATCGGTACGCTGGCCGTGATCATCCGTTCACCACCGGTCCAGGGCGACGGGCTGGAGATAAACCAGCGCACCGCGCGAGCGCGATTGTTACGTTCAGACTGCTGGGTAAACCACGGCTGGGTAACCAGATAGTAATAGCGCTGGCTAATATCACTCGTCTGTTCAGACGTGTCCGTCGCAAGGTAAAACCCGGCGCGTGACGCATAGATAACCCGCTCTTCACTTTGCCCCACCGAGGACGCCAGTCGGAGTAAATACCCCACTTCGAGGGCGGCAGAAATTTCATTGCTGATACGCTCAGGGTCACGATTCAACAGCGTGGTTTTTTCGACGAACGCATCCGACACGCCGTTAATGGGGAGAGTACGTTTTTTATCAACGGCGAGCTGCCAGCTGGGGCGCGTGCGAAAGGCGTTAAAGCGTGAAATCGCTTCATACAGGACATCAAAGGCCAGCGGCGTCTGGATGGCATCGCGCATGCTTTTGCGGAAAAACAGCATTTTATCCACGCTGTACTGTAACTGCCGGTCCAGCGAAGTGGCTACCGTTTCCAGATGATTACGCTGGCTGGAGATATACGCATCTTCCAGTACCACCACCTCTCGCCAGGTCAGGAGCGTGGAAAATATCAGTACGATGAGAAAACAGAGATTAACAATTAACCCCGGATTGCTACGCATATGCAGCCATTGCAGAAAAGATCGTCTTACAACAAAGGTCTCGCGCTGCACACACACTCCCTGATTACTGCCCGACGCCGGATACGGAAGGTAAAAACGCCCGGCAAAGCCGGGCGTTATGTCATTAAGCCTTGTCTCGCTTGCGCTGCCCGTCTCCCGGTTGAAGCTCATCTTCACGGAACGCTTCCCGCTTGATGCTATAACCGTCGTGCCACCGGCATTCCACCATACCGCTGGAATACCCGGTGACAATCATACGTGGGCCGCCCTTCTTAGGCTTAACTTCATCACTGACCAAAAAGACCATACCTGCCTCCTGTATCAGGGTGAAACGTTTTCAATTTAGACGAGGAATGATCTTTTTGCACCCCGCAACAGGTAACAATTAGTGCGACGTTCCGCGGATTTTTTCGACCAGTTTTACGGCCCCAACCACGATAATGCCAATGATAAAGCCCAGCACAAGATTAAGCAGCGTGGGCAGAATTGCCGCCACTATGCTGCCCTGCGCCGAGGCGAAATGTTCAATAGCATGGTGCAGCGGCGCGATACCGTGAACCACAATACCGCCTCCGACAAGGAACATCGCCAGCGTGCCAACCACTGACAGGCTCTTCATCAGCCAGGGCGCGGTCACCAGCAGGCTTTTGCCGATACCTTTGGCGATAGCGCTCGATTTTTCTTCCAGCCAGTAGCCGATATCATCCAGCTTAACGATAAGCCCCACCAGCCCGTACACCCCCACCGTGACCAGAATGGCGATCCCTGAGAGGATCAGGACCTGGTTCAGAAGCGGTGCTTCAGAGACAATACCTAACGTAATGGCCACGATCTCCGCCGACAGAATAAAGTCGGTACGAATGGCACCTTTCACCTTATCACGCTCGAAGGTTTTAGGATCCTGCGCGGCCAGCGCCTCAAGACGCTGCTGGCGCATTTCCGGCGTGTCGCTGTTCTTACGTGCGGCGAACGAGTGCAGGATCTTCTCAGCGCCTTCGAAGCATAAAAATGCGCCGCCAATCATCAGCAGCGGCGTGATCGCCCATGGGATAAACGCGCTGATCAGCAGCGCAAGCGGCACCAGGATCACCTTATTCAGGAATGAGCCTTTCGCTACGCCCCATACCACCGGTAATTCACGGTTGGCCCGAACGCCACTCACCTGCTGGGCGTTGAGCGATAAATCGTCTCCCAGAACCCCGGCGGTTTTCTTCGCCGCCAGTTTCCCCATCACCGAAATGTCATCCAGTAAGGTGGCAATATCATCCAGTAATGTTAATAAGCTACTTCCTGCCAAAATCTCATTCCTTCTTTTTTTGGTAATTAAGTGAATAGTATGGAGCAAAAGTGTAAACCCGGAAACAGGCACCTCACGTCAACAAAAAATTCACATCAACTACACAATTAAAGCGCTCGCCAGGCCGATAGTTTTGGCGTTTACTGTCAGCGACCTTTTCATTTTGTCGCGAGGGATTATGCGTTTCCGGCAACTGCTACCGCTCATTGGGGCACTTTTTTCGCTGTATATCATCTGGGGTTCCACCTACTTTGTCATTCGTATCGGCGTGGAGAGCTGGCCGCCGCTCATGATGGCGGGCGTACGCTTTCTCTCGGCGGGCGTGTTACTGATGGCCTTCCTGCTGTTACGGGGCCATAAGCTGCCTCCGCTTCGCCCGATGCTCAATGCCGCCCTGATTGGCCTGCTGCTGCTGGCCATAGGGAATGGATTTGTGACGGTCGCCGAGCACCAGAACGTGCCGTCCGGAATTGCTGCCGTCGTGGTCGCGACCGTCCCGCTGTTTACCCTGTGCTTTAGCCGTCTTTTCGGCATCCGCACCCGCAAGCTCGAATGGGTAGGGATTGGGATCGGGCTTGCCGGGATCATCCTGCTCAACAGCGGCGGTAACCTGAGCGGAAATCCGTGGGGCGCAGTGATTATCCTGATCGGCTCGATGAGCTGGGCATTTGGTTCGGTATACGGTTCACGAATTGAGCTACCGACCGGCATGATGGCAGGCGCGATTGAGATGCTCGCGGCGGGAATTGTGCTGCTGATTGCCTCAACGCTGACGGGCGAAAAACTGACAGCCATGCCGGACCTTTCGGGCTTCCTGGCCGTGGGTTACCTGGCTCTATTTGGCTCTGTCATCGCCATTAACGCCTATATGTTCTTGATCCGCAATGTCTCGCCGGCGATCGCGACCAGCTACGCTTACGTGAACCCAGTGGTTGCCGTACTGCTGGGCACCAGCTTTGCGGGCGAAACGTTATCTCCCGTGGAATGGCTGGCGCTGGGCGTGATTGTCTTTGCCGTTGTGCTGGTAACGCTGGGGAAATATCTGCTTCCTGCGAAGCCGGTTGTTACGCCGTGTGAGGTGGAGAAACCGTAAGCGGGTGAATACCCTGGGTGTCGATCTGCGCGGCCTGCCCGCCGCCGCAGATCCACTCTTCCAGCCGTACTGTCAGGTCGGCATCGTTACGTCTTAATCTGCCGCGCAGCGCGCACTCCCAGACAATCAACACCCGCCAGCCCTGCGCGAGAAGCGTGCTAAGGTCACGGTTGTCCCGCGCGACGTTCTTGCCAATCTTCTCCAGCCAGAAATCCGTACGCGTCGCGGGAACCTTAAACAGGTAGCAGTCGTGGTGATGCCAGAAACAGCCGTGGGTAAAGATGATGCATTGATACGCATCGATAACGAAATCAGGACGGCCCGCAAGCGCGGCATCCTGCACGCGGAAATCAAACCCCGCCTCGGTCAGCAGCCCGGCTAGCCGCTTTTCAATGGCGGTATCACGCGTGCCGATGGCACGCATGTTTTTACTGCGCGTCGCCTTATTGTGAACATCCGTCATTGACGGCCTCACTCTCACGTAACGCCACGGCCTGTCTGATGCGGGAGGCCAGCAGTTTTGCCACCGCCGCAAACGCGGGAACGACCACCGAGTTACCAAACTGCCGATAAGCCTGGGTGTCCGACACCGGAATGCGGAAGGTATAACCCTGCGGGGTCTCAAACCCCATCAGCCGAGCGCATTCACGCGGCGTTAAGCGGCGCGGACGGTGACGCTGGTTATCGGGATCGTCAAAATCTTTCTCCCCCAGCGCTTTATCCCAGCCCCGGTCGATCAGGATCTCTGCGCCATCTTTATAGTAGCGAGCGGACAACGTGCGCGTCACACAGTGCGGATCGTTCGGATTAACCATCCCGAAGCCAAAACCGTTGCCTTTGGCCTGGTGTTTTTTCGCATAGCGGTAGAGGTATTTCCACAGCACCGGGGTGAGGATAAATTTCGCGTCGACGACTGGTTCCAGCAGGTCGGCCACGGTTGGGCGACGCGCAGGATATAAAGAGGGAATATCCCGCAGGGTAAAATCCCCCTTCAGGTTGAGGTCGCGGCGAAAACCAACCAGCACAATGCGTTCGCGGTGCTGCGGCAGGAAATGCTTACCGTCGATGATTTTCGGGTCATCCGCGCCCATATGCTGAGCGTCCGCTACGTCATACCCCAGCTCATCAAGCGTTTGCATGATAATGCGGAAGGTCTTTCCGCCGTCATGGCTCTTGAGATTCTTGACGTTCTCCAGCACGAAAATCGCCGGACGACGGGCATCGATAATGCGGACAACATCAAAGAACAGCGTGCCTTGCGTATCGCAGGCAAAACCGTGAGCGCGTCCGAGGGCATTCTTTTTCGACACGCCGGCCAGCGAGAAAGGCTGGCACGGGAAACCCGCCAGCAGGACATCATGGGCCGGAATTGACTGGCGAATGTGCTCAGCCGCCTCTTCATCACTCACGCCGCTTTTGTGGCTCAGCGTAACATCACGGATATCGGCGTTGAAACGGTGTTCATGGGGATCGCAGTACCAGTTGGCTTTGTAGGTACGGACCGCATGTTTGTTCCACTCGCTGGTAAACACACACTGCCCGCCAATGGCCTCAAACCCGTGTCGAATGCCGCCAATGCCGGCAAACAGATCGATAAAACGGAAGGCATAGTTCGGGTGCGCGGCTGAAGGACGCGGAAGCAGGTTTTGCAGGTAACGAAACTCGCCCTCACTCAGACGCTGCCCTGCCCGCTCGCTGGTCAGCAGTCTCTTCAGGATTGCCGGGCTCCAGTGGCTCTCACCGTGCGCCACCAGCTGATTCGCCAGCGTTTTAGCATCATAGATATCCAGCAGCTGGTGCAATAAAGCCTGCACCGTTGCCGTTGATTTCTCAGCCTGCTCTGGCGCGGGCTCACTCACTGATCGATTTTCCTGCATTCTTTTAACCGGAGAATAAAGACTGGAAACAGATTACCACAGTTCACTCGCTCAAACTGCGACGGAAGCGGCTCAGCACCTGGCTATCCAGCCCCAGGCAGTCGCCCTGTAATTCGGCACTTAATTTCGCCATAAACTGGATGAGAAAATCGGCGTTGTGTTGCGCAAGTTCGCGCCCCACGTCTGTGTGCATTGTATCAGGCAAGCGCAGCAGCTTGGTCTGAAAATGGTCGAGGGCAAAGGCGCGGTCATTAAGGGTACGCGCGTCGGCAAACGGGTCTTCAGCGTTAAAGAGCGCCACGCCCAGCGCCCCCGATACCGCAAAGACGCGCGCAAGACCAATAGCACCAAGCGCTTCCAGCCGGTCAGCATCCTGAACAATTTTGGCTTCATGACTGTGCGGCACAATAGCGGCTCTAAAACTGTGCGCTTCAATGGCATGCTCCACGGTTGCATAGCGTTCAGAGGCGAAATCCGGAAAATCGCGACGCAGAATGTCGAGCGTCTTGCTGGCCGCCAGACGTGATGACTGGCTGCGTTGGGGATGGTTTTTCGGCAGGCTGACAATGTCATGGAAATAACAGGCGGTCAGTACCACCAGTGAATCGACCGCCTGGTTCGCCATGATTTTTTGCGCCGTCATCCAGACACGACGAAAGTGCGAAATATCATGCGCGGCGT
The DNA here is from genome assembly GCF_049913205.1 of Enterobacter sp. R-25. NCBI lineage: Bacteria > Pseudomonadati > Pseudomonadota > Gammaproteobacteria > Enterobacterales > Enterobacteriaceae > Enterobacter > Enterobacter sp. R-25. Next base: position 2,971,072 of record NZ_CP183982.1, read on the forward strand.
CGTGGGTCGCGTGGTTTTCATCGAGCCAACGCTCAAAGCGAGACTGCCACTGTGTAAGTTCCATCATCACGTCCTGTTGTTAAAACGGCTACAATAGCAACTTTCCCCGCCGCTATCACGGCTTGTCCTGACAGGGACGCGTGTACCCTGCATTCCCGAGGAAATATATTTAATATCAATTGGAGATATTAAATAATACTGCCGCTAAATACTTAATGATAATTTATTTCTATATATCCTAAACTCTAATTCACCAGAAAAATAAAGCGACAGATAGAAATGTTTTGTAATATTTCTACGATTTTAATTACATTTATTTTTGAACCAAAATGACATTGCGTAGAATAGTATCAATTCTGTAATGACAGAGAGTGATTACATATATTCATATTAATTATCTTTAAAGGGAATATATAATGAAAAGAAAAGTTCTGGCAATTCTCGTACCCGCATTATTAATGGCCGGCGCAGCACATGCAGCTGAAATGTATAACAAAAACGGCAATAAAGTTGATCTGTACGGTAAGATCGATGCGCGTCATACCTTCTCTGATCACCCTGGGGATGATGGCGATGAAACCTATGTACAAATTGGTTTCAAAGGCGAAACACAAATCACTAACGATGTTATTGGTTATGGCCAGTGGGAATATAAAACCTACGCCAATAATACCGAAGATGCCGGTGATACTTCATTTAACCGTCTGGCGTACGCTGGCCTGAAATATGGCGAATACGGTTCATTCGATTACGGTCGTAATTACGGCGTCGTGTATGATGTTGAAGCCTGGACCGATATGCTGCCCGTATTTGGGGGCGATTCTTATACCTGGACCGACAACTTCATGGTCGGCCGTGCAAACGGTGTGGCGACTTACCGTAATGCCGATTTCTTCGGCCTGGTTGAGGGTCTGAATTTTGCGCTGCAGTATCAGGGGGCAAACGAAGGTCAGGACGCAACAGAAGATCAGGAAGGGACCAAGAACGGTCATAACGACGTGCGTTTCCAGAACGGTGATGGCTTCGGTATGTCCACTAGCTATGATTTCTCCGGCGATCTGTCTGGCCTGACCTTAGGCGCGGCCTACTCCTCTTCTGACCGTACCAATGAGCAGGAAGCGAAGGGTATACAAGACAGCGCACGTTTCGCCGGCGGTAAGACTGCGGAAGTGTGGACCGTTGGCGCGAAATATGATGCCAACAGCGTTTATCTGGCGATGATGTATGCGCAAACCCGTAATATGACGCCATATGGCGATACCGGGATTGCGGATGAGACGCAGAACTTTGAAGCCGTGGCACAATACCAGTTCGACTTCGGCCTGCGTCCGTCCCTGGCATGGGTTTACTCCAAAGGCAAGGACATGACTTATCCTGGCAATGCGGGTAACCCACAGGGCCAGCATGGCGACATGGATCTGGTTAACTATATCGACGTCGGTATGACCTACAGCTTTAACAAAAACTTCTCCACCTATGTTGATTACAAAATCAACATGCTGGACAACGACGAAAGCTTCTACGAAGCAAACGGCATCTCTACAGATGACATCGTTGGCGTAGGTATGACGTACCAATTCTAACTTCCCACTATGATAAAAGCCCGCATCGCGGGCTTTTTTTATTCAACAGAGAAATGTTACGGAGCTTCCTGCAGTGCCAGACGAATAAAGCCGTTGTTCTGCGCCAGCAGTTCATGCGCCTTCCAGGCATCCAGCCCTGTCAGCACCATCAGCACCGCTGTTTTACAGTTATGGTTGCAGCTCTCCAGCGCGGCTTTCGCCGCTGACCGGGTGCATCCCCCCGCTTCCATGACGATGGCAATTTGCCGTTCAGACCATTTGGTGTTGCTGGCATCCAGATCCACGCGCAGGTTGCTGAACACGCGTCCGGTTCGAACCGCCAGGCCGGTGGTTATCATGGTCAGGATCATTTTTTGTGCGATCCCGGCTTTGGTATTGATATAACCCGCGATCGCGTCCGCGCCAAGCTCCGGGGCAATCACCATGCTCGCCAGCTGCGCGGCTTCACTTTGCGCGTCATCCGTAATAGCCGCGACCGGGGAACCCAACGACCACGCATGGCGCATCGCGCCCCAGACCCACGGTGTTTTGCCGCTGACGGTGACCGCCAGCATCATATCCTGTTCACCAAATTTGATGGCCTGCAGGTCGGCGACACCGCGCTCGTAGCTGCCCGCCTCCTCTCCCGCCGTTATGGCGATCACTGGCGTTTTTCCCGGGGCATACTCATCGGCTGCCTGCTGCGCGACACGGCCTGACGGGCCGGCGCCAACAATGACCAGACGTCCACCGTGACTCAGGGTCGCAGCGGCGTTATCCACCACGTGGGCGATCGTTGTTAAACATGGGGTTATTGCAGCGGAGATGAGGGCATCATCCTGGTGAATGACTTTCAGCATGTCCAGCGTGGACAATCTATCGATATTCATCGTGCTGGCGTGCCGTCTTTCCTTGACCGAACCGGTAAGCGTAATGCTCATAAACAACCTCCTTATTATGAGTACCCCTACACTATAAAGTGTTTTAGACAGGTGACCTGCGAGGAGGGTCACGAAAAGAGGACCGAATCCATGCCTTTACATGGCTTTAAGAAACGCGCGTCATCGGCGATAATTACCCCTTTCTTAATCATCGCGGAGTTTTGATGAGCGATTTGCAGCCCTTCCCCCTGACGCGCAAGCGCCCCATGAAACTGAACACCCTGGTCACGTTAATGGTGTGCGCGATTATCGGTTCTGTGCTGCTGTTGGTATTTGCGCTCTATTCCGTCCAAATCACCCGCGCCACCCGCGATGATGTTAAGGATACGGCCCTTGGTATCGCGCGAACGCTGGCCGACAGTCCCGAAATTCAACGCGGTCTGATGCAGGCTCCCCAGGCGGATATTATTCAGCCCATCGCCCAGGCGGTCACCAGGCGCAACGACCTGCTCTTCACCGTCGTCACCGACATGCGCGGTATTCGTTACTCGCACCCGAACGAAGCCCTGTTAGGTCTGCACTTTATCGGCGATGACCTGACGCCCGCGCTGGAAGGAAAGGAGCATGTCGCCGTTAACCGGGGTGCCCTCGCCGAAGCGCTTCGCGTCTTCACTCCCGTCTTTGATAGCCAGCACGAGCAGATCGGCGTGGTGGTGGTTGGTATCTCCCTAAAAAAAGTGGAAGATCAGATTGCCCGCGGGCGGCTTAACGCCGTCTGGACCATATTATTCAGTATATTGATGAGCTCGCTGGCCATCTGGGGCCTGGTTCGCGTGCTCAAACGTATCCTGTTCGGCCTTGAGCCGTATGAGATCTCTGCGCTGTTCGAACAGCGGCAAGCGATGCTGCAGTCGCTTCGCGAAGGGGTACTGGCCGTGGATATTCAGGGTCGGGTGACAATGATCAACCACACCGCCAGAGAAATATTGCTTCTGCCTTCCGGCAAACAGACCGAAAATGCCAGTGCTCCCCTGCTGGCAAGCCTGCGGGAAGTCTCGAAGAGTGGCATTGCGCGCAAGGATCAGGAAATCAGCTGCAACGGGCGACTCTTGCTGTGCAACATGGTGCCTGTTAAAAGCCAGGAGCGGGTTATTGGTGCCATCACCACTTTTCGCGATAAAACGGAAATCAGCCAGCTGATGCAGCGCATCGATGGCATGGTCAATTATGTCGATGCCCTGCGCTCCCATACGCACGAGTTTATGAACAAACTGCACGTGATCCTCGGGCTGCTGCATATGAAGCGCTACGACAAACTTGAAGAGTACATCATCCAGACGGCGCATAATTATCAGACCGATATTGGTACCATTCAGAGCAAAGTTAAATCTCCGGTGATAGCCGGGTTCCTGCTGGGTAAAATCAACCGGGCTAAGGAAGCAGGGATCGCCCTGACGCTGGCCGATGAGTGCCAGATACCGGATACCGCCAACGAAGAGCAGGTTGCGGTGCTGATTACCGTGCTGGGTAACCTCATTGAAAACGCGCTCGACGCGATGGAAGGACAGCAGGAAGGCGAAATTGGCCTGCTGCTACATTATCAGAATGGCTGGCTCAGTTGCGAAGTCAGCGACGATGGCCCCGGTATTGATCCGGCTCAGCTCGAGGCTGTTTTTACAAAGGGCTTCTCAACCAAAGGCGAAAATCGCGGCGTTGGGCTGTTCCTTGCTCGTCAGCAGATCCAGAACCTGGGCGGAGATATTACCGTCGAGTCTGAGCCTGGCGTATTTACCCAATTTTTTGTTCACATCCCCTGGGATAGCGAGAGGAATATCGCGTGATAAATGTGTTAATTGTCGATGATGACGCCATGGTGGCCGACCTCAACCGTCTGTATGTCAACCGTGTTGAAGGCTTTAGCTGCTGCGGCGTCGCCTCCACGCTCAACCAGGCCAGGGCCATCATTAACGACCCCAGCCAGCCTGTCGATCTGGTGCTGCTGGATGTCTATATGCAGCAGGATAACGGGCTGGATCTCCTTCCCGTCATCCGTGCCTCAGGCCGGCCGATCGATGTCATTATGATCTCCTCCGCCGCCGATGCCGCCACCATCCAGACCTCCATCCATTACGGTGTGGTGGATTATCTGATTAAACCGTTCCAGTTCCCGCGTTTTGAAGAGGCGCTGAACGGCTGGAAGGCAAAGCACAGCCTAATGGGATCGCATCAGTACTATGAGCAGGCCGACGTCGACAGATTGATCCACGGCGGTGCGCCGGAACTGGCGGACAGTAAAAAACTGCCGAAAGGGTTAACGCCGCAAACGCTGCGTACGATTTGTCAGTGGATTGATGCTCACCCGGAGACGGAGTTTTCCACCGATGATCTGGCAAACGCGGTCAATATCTCGCGCGTGTCCTGTCGCAAATACCTGATCTGGCTGGCGCAAATCAACATCCTGTTCACCAGCATTCACTACGGTGCCACCGGGCGGCCGGTGTATCGCTATCGCCTGCAGCCCGAGCAGACGGCACTGCTCAAGCAGTACTGTCAGTAACGCGGTAGCTGTTATCCAGCAAGGTAAAGCGGAAGTGGTGCGCTGAAGAGAGCACCACTTCTTTTGTTTTGGTCACGAAGATTGCTTCAATGTCGGGTCGTGCACGCAGCGCTGAACAGCCTTTACTGACGCCCATGCCGTACATCAGCGTGGTCCAGATATCACCGTCAATGGAGTTTTTCGAAATGATGGTGACGCTGTCCAGTTCGTTATCCAGCGGATAGCCGGTACGCGGGTCAAGTATGTGGTGATAACGCCTGCCGTTCTGCTCAAAAAAGCGTTCGTAGGTACCCGATGTCACCACCGACATGTTCTCTACGGTCATCGTACCGATCAGCGCCTCCCCGGCGAACGGTTTTTTGAGCCCCACGCTCCAGCCTCCTTCCGGTGAACCCAGCGTCTGGATATTACCGCCAAGATTAATAAGCCCCAGTTGAGCACCCTCTTTACGCAGGTAATCGCGCACTCTGTCTGCGATATAGCCTTTGGCGATGGCCCCCAGATCAATCTCCATGCCCGCCCGGGTCAGGAACACGCTGCTGCTGGCCTCATCAAGGAGCACATCCTCAGGATGGGTAATGGCGAGCAACGACGCGATTTCATCGGCAGGCGGAACGCTATCTCCCCGAAAACCGATTTTCCAGCGTTTCACCAGCGGGCCGATGGCCAGGTTAAATGCGCTGTCCTTGAGCTGGCTTGCCGCTTTCGCACAGCGGATAAGCTCAAAAACCGGGCGACTGACGGTGACAGGATGCTGGCCGGCAGCATGGTTGATATCCATCACCTGCGAGCTGGCACGGTTGACGGTCAGCAGGTCTTCATACTGTTTAATCAGTCTAAAAACGCGAGAAGCGAGGGCTTCATCATGAGAGAAAAGCTTCAGGAGAATGGGCGATCCCATCAGAACGGCGGAGTAACTGTAGACGCGGTGGTCAGAAGACATGGTACAAGCTCCCTGGTTGAAATGCCGGATACACGGTGCGTATCCGGCATACCCTTACGGCTGACTTACGCCCTTTTCGCGCGCATCGCCGCCTGATGTCCGGCAAGCGTACCAAAAATAATGATATCTGCCACCGCGTTACCCCCAATGCGGTTACCACCGTGGATACCACCGACCACTTCACCGGCCGCAAATGCCCCTGGCAGCACGTTGTGGTTGCTGTCCAGTACGCAGGTTTCGGTGTTAATGGTCACACCGCCCATGGTGTGGTGCACGCCTGGCGCAATCTGAATGGCATAGAATGGCCCTTCGTTGATTGGCGCACGCAGCGCGGTCGTACGGCCAAAATCGTCATCATGCTGTTTTTCAACAAAGCCGTTGTAACGCTCCAGGGTCGCCAGGAAAGCGTGGTAATCCATACCCAGGGCTTCAGCCAGCGCTTTAGGTGAGCTGGCGCTGGTGACAAACCCTTTGGCGATGTACTCATCTGCCGCTTTGTTTTTGGCGCGGACATGCTCATCAAAGACGATGTAAGCGTATTTCTCCGGCAGGGCGATAATTTGTGCAGAGACTTTATCGCGGGTTTCCATCTCGTTGAAGAAACGGTTCCCCTGCTGGTTCACCAGAATCGCCCCGCCACCGCGGATGGATTCGGAAATCAGGTACGAGGTTTTCTGCTCAACGGTTGGGTGGATCTGGATTTCCCCCATATCGACCGTACCGGCGCCAATACGCTCCAGCAGCGCGATACCTCCCCCTGTCGCCCCTTTGTGGTTGGTGGTCACGAAACCTTCCAGGTCAGGACGGTACTTAACCACCATCTGGCTATTGGCGCTGAAACCGCCGGTAGCCACAATGACGCTTTTGGTTGCTACGGTAAGGGTTTCGTTTTCTTCCGTGGTCAGACGTACGCCGGTGACTTCGCCGTTCTCGAAGAGAATGTCGCTGACCGACGTATCGAGCATGACCTCGATGTTGCGTTTGTTGACGTTACGCACCAGGCCGCTAATCAGATAGCCGCCCACCGCAGAACCGTCTTTTGGACGGTGAGTACGGTCGATGCTCATCCCGCCGGTGGTGGTGATGTCGTTGAGCATAATGCCGCGGGTCGCCAGCCACTCGATCGCCTGCGGGGCATTTTCCACAAAGCGGCGCAACAGTTCCGGGTTGTTCTTGTTTTTACCGCCTTTCAGGCTTTCCTGATAGAACAGCTCTTTGCTGTCCTGAATCCCTTTCACCCGCTGGAAGCGTGTTTCCGCGGCGTTCATCCCCGCAGACGCTTTAATGGTGTTACCGCCGATGGAGGGCATTTTCTCGACAATCAGCACGCTTGCGCCTTCGTCATGCGCCTGGATTGCTGCGGCCAGACCCGCGCCACCGCTACCGACCACCACAACGTCAACGCTTCGGGTCTCGTTCGGGTCGACACCCTCTTCGGCTGCCAGCGCTTTGCTGGATTTCAGCATGGCTTTGGACACCGCTTTTTTGACCGCTTCACTCTGGCTGGTTGCACCGGTAATGGCATCCACGTGCGGGGTGTTTGCATCCAGAATACGGGTGCGGATCTCTTCGAAGCTGGTGACAAACTCAACGTCCTGGGTCGGGCCAGAAGCCAGTTCAATGTCGGCGATGCGGTCGGTCTCCAGGCTGACGTTAATCACCAGTTCGTTGCTATCGTCCCGAACATTCTCACTAAACATGCCCGGTTTAAATTTCGATTCACCCATGCTCATATCGCGGATCATCGCCTCCACCAGCGAGAAACGCCACAGCGGCTCAGGGATGCTTAGCGCTTCGCGTCGGGTGCTGTCCATAAACAGTTCCAGCGTTTCTCCCGCCGCGATGCGGTCTGTCCAGTCCGGGTAGGCGATAGTGGCGCGGCCTACGGCGATAAGATCGTAGCCATGTTCCAGCGCCTCGTTCGCATCCGCGGCATTGACCACGCCACCGACGCCCATGACCGGCACCTGCGCCAGCGTGTCAGAACGCATTGCGCGGTATTTTTCGATAAGCGGGGTCGGATCCTGCGTGTCGACAATAGAAGGACGCAGGGTTGCACCAACGGAGAAGTGCAGATAATCCACACCGCGCGCGGCCAGCTTTTCCAGCAGGTACATGGTGTCTTCAAAGCGGATGCCCGGCTCTTCCAGCTCTTCAGGGGAGAAGCGATAGCCGATGATAAAGGCGTCATCGGCGTACTGGCGCACCATTTTATGGGTGATGTCGAGCACGGCCAGCGGGAATTTCGCGCGGTTATCGCGGCTGCCACCCCACTCGTCGTCACGCTGGTTAGAGTTTGGAGAGTAGAACTGCTGAATCAAATAGGTGTTGGCCCCATGGATTTCAACGCCATCGAAACCCGCCTGAATCGCACGGCGTACTGCTTCACCGAACTTACCAATCATCCCTTCGACTTCTTCTCCCGTCAGGGCAACCGGCGTGGCGGCGCCGTCACGCGGCGCGGCAACGGCACTTGGCCCCACCGGCGTGCGGCCACCGATCAGTTTCGGATCAACCATGCGGCCGCCGTGGTAGATCTGCAGCAGCGCTTTAGAGCCTTTGGACTTAATCGCCTCAGCGATCTTCGCCAGCCCGGCGATTTTCTCGTCGTTATCAATGCCAATCGCACCCGGGAAGGCGAGACCGAGATCGTCAACAAAGCAGCACTCAACAATAATGGTACCAATACTGCCTGAGCGGGCGCGATAGTACTCAACCAGCTCGCTGGTCACCGTACCGTCGTAATAACCGGTACAGGTCGTCATAGGGGCCATTAACAAACGGTTTTTCAGTTCGGTACCATTCGGTAATGTGAAGGGGCTTAGAATACGTTCGTTAGTGCTCATAATAGAAACTCCAAACTTTAAAATTAAGAATTCGTTATCGGGCTCAGTTTTATTTCGATTTTTTATTCCGATGTCATAATACTAATATAATGATTTTTTTAGTTTCTAAAGCCATTACGTTAGTTAAAAAACTATTTAATCCCTTCAATAACATTAATAACACATTGGTGTTAGCAATATTAATTACTCCATTCACAATCCTTTAAACACTGTTAACGTATCAATGATTTTTTCACGATCTAATGAATCTACAATAAACCATTAAAAACATAGAGTTATATGGAAATGGTTATTTGAAATGTTAACAACATTGAGTAAAATCCATATCAAAATAAATAATACCCACATACGCCAGAGTGGTTATTCTCAGTTGAACAAAAACACCACCGCAACTCTATTTTCTTGATCGCGATCAAGCATCGAGACAGTCAAAGGCGCAATATATAAATATCATCAATTTTTAATTTAGCGCATCAAAAATGCGTTAAATCGCTATTACTGAAATAGCAAATTCGCACCTTTAGCAACTAAAGAAAATAAAAACAAACTAAAAAAAGCAAATGAATATTTCAGCGCATAACCGAATTCCTGACAACTTAAGACGCGAAACTATGAATACAAAAACTGCTGTAACGCCCCCTGTGGCGAGTCACGCATCAAACGGAAAGGCAAAACGTCTGCTAATGATGGCATTGCCCGTTGTCATTGCCGTGCTGTTACTGTTTGTTCCGGTCCCGGAAGGGCTTCCTCCTTACGCGTGGCACTACTTCGCTATCTTTGTCGGCGTGATTGTCGGTTTGATCTTCGAACCGCTGCCAGGCGCGGTCATTGGCCTGACCGGCGTCGTGGCGATTGCGCTCTGCAGCCAGTGGGTGTTGTTCAGCCCGGAACAGCTGGCTGACCCGAAATTCAAACTGGCGGGTGCCTCCTTTAAATGGGCCGTGAGCGGTTTTGGTAACTCTACCGTATGGCTGATTTTCGGTGCCTTCATGTTTGCCGCAGGCTATGACAAAACCCGCTTCGGCCGCCGTCTGGCACTGATTCTGGTGAAATATCTGGGTCGTCGCAGCCTGACGCTCGGTTACGCTATCACCTTCGCGGACCTGCTGCTGGCACCGTTTACACCTTCCAACACAGCGCGTAGTGGCGGGACCATCTATCCGATTATCGCTAACCTGCCGCCGCTGTATGGTTCGAAACCAAACGATCCAAGCGCGCGTAAAATTGGTTCTTACCTGATGTGGGTGGCGATCACCGCGGCCTGTATTACCAGCTCAATGTTCCTGTCTGCCCTCGCGCCGAACCTGCTGGCGCTGGCGCTGGTGAAAAGCACCGTGGGGATCGACATCTCCTGGGGCACCTGGTTTATCGCATTCCTGCCGCTGGGCGTGCTGCTGATTCTGACCATGCCGCTGCTGGCCTACTGGTTCTACCCGCCTGAAGTTAAAGTGAACAACGAAGTGCCACTGTGGGCGACCCGTGAACTGGAAAAACTGGGCAAACTGTCCCGTAACGAAATCCTGCTGCTGATTTTCGTCTGCTGCGCGCTGCTGATGTGGATTTTCGCCGCCGCGTGGATTGAACCGGCAATGGCTGCACTGTTAATCGTGGGTCTGATGCTGTGGACCGGGGTGCTGGAGTGGAACGATATCACCGGGAATAAAGCCGCCTGGAACACCTTCGTCTGGTTCGCCACCCTGGTTGCACTGGCGGATGGCCTCTCCTCCACGGGCTTCATTAGCTGGCTGGGTAAAGAAGGCGGTCTGCTGATGAGCGGTATCTCGCCGGGTGTTGCCACCATCGTACTGCTGCTGGCGTTCTACCTGCTGCACTACCTGTTTGCCAGCACCACCGCACACACCACGGCGCTGCTGCCAGCGATGCTGACCATCGCCTCTACCATTCCGGGCATGAATATGGAGGTGTTCGTCCTGCTGATGGTGACCTCCCTGGGTGTCATGGGGATTATCACCCCTTACGGTACCGGCCCTAGCCCTATCTACTACGGTAGCGGCTACCTGCCAACCAAAGACTACTGGCGCCTCGGCACCATCTTTGGTGCCATCTTCCTGGCGGCCCTGCTGCTGATTGGTTATCCATGGATGTCCATGATGTTCTGATCCCTGACCGCCGGACTACCCCTCCGGCGGTTTTATTTTTTTGGAGCAATACGCTATGTCAAACAAACCGTTTTACTACCAGAACCCCTTCCCTCTTGCACACGACGATACCGAATACTATCTGCTGACCAAAGAACATGTCTCTGTTGCCGAATTTGAGGGTCAGGAGATCCTGAAAGTGGAACCCGAAGCGCTGACGCTGCTGGCACAGCAGGCCTTCCACGATGCCGCCTTTATGCTGCGCCCTTCGCATCAGAAACAGGTTGCCGCTATTCTTAACGACCCACAAGCCAGCGAAAATGATAAATACGTTGCCCTGCAGTTCCTGCGCAACTCTGAAATCGCGGCCAAAGGCGTGCTGCCCACCTGCCAGGATACCGGCACGGCGATCATCATGGGTAAAAAAGGCCAGCGCGTCTGGACCGGTGGCGGTGACGAAGCCGCGCTGAGTCAGGGTGTCTATAACACCTACATCGAAGATAACCTGCGTTATTCCCAGAATGCCGCGCTGGATATGTATAAAGAGGTCAATACCGGCACTAACCTGCCTGCGCAGATCGATCTCTACTGCGTCGACGGGGACGAGTATAAATTCCTGTGCATGGCAAAAGGCGGCGGTTCCGCGAATAAAACCTATCTCTATCAGGAAACCAAAGCGCTGATTACCCCGGCGAAGCTGAAAAACTACCTGGTTGAGAAAATGCGTACCCTGGGTACCGCGGCCTGCCCGCCTTACCATATTGCCTTCGTGATTGGGGGAACCTCGGCTGAAGCGACGCTGAAAACCGTTAAGCTCGCCTCAACGCGCTATTACGACGCGCTGCCCACCGAAGGCAACGAACACGGTCAGGCGTTCCGTGATGTTCAGCTCGAACAGGAACTGCTTCAGGAAGCACAGAACCTCGGCCTGGGCGCGCAGTTTGGCGGGAAATACTTCGCCCATGATATCCGCGTGATCCGTCTGCCGCGCCACGGCGCCTCCTGCCCAATCGGCATGGGCGTCTCCTGCTCCGCTGACCGCAATATCAAAGCCAAAATCAACCGCGACGGTATCTGGATTGAAAAACTGGAGCACAATCCGGGCCAGTATATTCCTGAATCCCTGCGTCAACAGGGTGAAGGCGACGTGGTCAGCATCAATCTGAATAAGCCGATGAAGGAGATCCTGGCCCAGCTTTCTGCGCACCCGGTCTCAACCCGCCTGTCACTGAACGGCACCATCATCGTGGCGCGCGACATTGCCCACGCGAAGCTGAAAGAGCTGCTCGACAACGGTGAAGAACTGCCGCAGTACGTCAAAGACCATCCAATCTACTACGCAGGCCCGGCCAAGACTCCGGAAGGCTATGCATCAGGCTCTCTCGGCCCAACCACGGCAGGACGGATGGATTCGTACGTCGACCTGCTGCAGTCTCACGGTGCGAGCATGATCATGCTGGCGAAAGGCAACCGTAGCCAGCAGGTGACCGATGCCTGTCATAAGCACGGCGGTTTCTACCTCGGCAGCATCGGCGGCCCGGCGGCGGTACTGGCACAAAACAGCATCAAGCGTCTGGAGTGCGTGGCCTATCCTGAGCTGGGTATGGAAGCCATCTGGAAAATCGAAGTGGAAAACTTCCCGGCGTTTATCCTGGTGGATGACAAGGGTAACGACTTCTTCCAGCAGATCCAGAATCAGCAGTGCAATGGGTGTTCACAGCGCTGAGTTTTTCCACAACGCCGGTAACAGCGACAGCGTTTCAGCGATCCTCTCTCGCTTGTTGCTTCCCGGCTTCCAGATGGTCACCATCGTCTGACTTATCCCCTGGCTGCCCACTTCGGTGTGCAGCCTTTTTACCTTTTTCCACCCGGTCGGCTGGAAATGCGTCGGTAAAAATCCCCAGCCGCATCCCTGCTCCAGCAGGCCCCGCAACATCTCCAGCTCATTGGTGAAAAGGGTGTGCCCCGAAATCTGCAGACGACGCGCCACCGGCTCATCCGAGGCGGCGTGCATAATCACCTGCGGCACCAGCGACAACTCAAGCAGCGACAGCGGCTGCGTGGCTTCGGCGAACAGCGTGTTGCAGGCGTAGAAATCCATATCGATCGCCCCGAGCGCCCGCCACTCCATTTCATTACCCACACTGCGATTACGTGCCTGGCAAATGCCCAGATCCGCCTGCCCGCTGGCCAGCATCGCTTCCGCCTCATCCCGGGAGGCGCTGACCAGGCTCAGACGTAAATGTCGCTTCGCCATCTCGCCAATCAGCGCCTGCAAAAATGGCCTCGAGGTAAAGGGATCGTAAACCAGCGTGATGTCCTGCGTAGCACGCTCCGGCACCGCGCTGGCAAATGCCTCAAAGGCTTTCACCTGGCGCATCAGCAGGTGCGCCTGCCGCTGCAGCTGCTCGCCCTCAGGGGTCAGACGCAGCGTGCGTCCTTCACGCACAAACAGCCTGTACCCTAATCCATCTTCGAGAAAATCAATCAGGTCGCGCAGCGTCGTACGATCTTTCCCGAGCTTCATCGCCGCTTTTGCCAGGCCACCGTATTCCACCACGGCGGTAAACGCTTCCAGCTGGGCAAAGGAATACATTATCGTCGACACGCCGCTCTCCATTCAGTTTTCGGGGGGAATTTCCCCCATTATGCGTTTTTTATTATAAGTCGCGGGTTCTTAAACTGAAGGCGTTCCTAATCACAGCGAGAAAAATGATGAATTATCCTTCACTGAACCGCACGCTGCTGGCAGGCGTTGTAATTAGCCTGTGCAGCGCTCTGTTTGCGCCTGTCGCGCTGGCGGCCTGCGACGGTACTGACCTGAACACCTGCCCTGCTCCGTTCGACAAACAGCTTCCTGACACGCACAAGATGCTCACCTGGAGCCAGGCGGATCGCGTGGTCGGCTTTCGAAATGACTACCGCAACTACGCGGGAGATGTGTTCCATCACGGCAACGCCACGCCGCTGCTCAGCGCAGAGAAACCGCTCACTGACGCCCGCTATCAGGTCAACGGCAAGACCTATAACCTGCAGGACTACCTGAAACGTCAGAACGTGAGCGGCATGCTGGTACTGAAAGACGGCAAAATCGCGTGGAAATATCTCGGCGAAGGCAATACGGATACGACGCTCTGGACCTCCCGTTCGGTCGGGAAATCCGTGGTCTCAACGCTGGCTGGCGTGGCTCTCAAAGAGGGAAAAATTCGCTCACTCGACGACCTGGTCACGCAATACGAGCCAGACCTGAAAGGCACCGCCTGGGACGGCGTGACGTTAAAACAGCTGATCACCCACACCTCCGGCGTGGCATGGAACGAAGACTACACTAATCCCGCCTCCGATTTCGCGCAGCTCACCGAGTGCGAAGCGAAACCAGGCACCTATGACTGCGTGCGTAAGCTGGTGTCCGGGCTAAAACGCGAACACCCGGCAGGCCAGCACTGGTCTTACTCCTCCGGTGGCGCCTGGCTGTTGGGTGACGTGCTTGAGCGTGCAACGGGCATGACCCTGGCCGCCTATCTTGAGAAGAGCATCTGGCAGCCGTACGGCATGGCGAGCGACGGTGTATGGCATGCCTACCGTAAAGGTCAGCATGATGTCGGCGCGCATGGCTTTAACGCCACGCTGGAAGACTGGGGACGCTTCGGGGAATTTATCCTGCATAACGGCACACTACCGAACGGTAAACAGATCCTCCCCGACAACTGGGTGAAAGACGCCTCACGCTGGACGCAGGCTGATGGCTCTGTCTCTGACGCACACCCGACCGGCTTGTACGGCTATCAGTGGTGGAACAACGAAGTGCCCGTCACGGCCACGAAGGTGGTGCCCGCGGCGAATGAGTCGCTGAAAGGCTCGCTCTGGGCGCTGGGGATCTTTGGGCAGATGATCATGGTAAACCAGGCGGAAAATCTGGTGATCGTTCAGTGGTCCACCTGGCCGCAGGCCGAACCGTCGTTTAGCGCACAGCCGCTGGAAGCCTCACTGATGTTCAGTGCGATTGCCAACGCGTTGCGGTAAGTCGCGGTAAGTGATAGTTAACAGCCAGGCATCGCCTGGCTTTTGTATTCTCTGCAAACAAGGATGCCTCTGCGCGATGTCACAAAACGGCAATATCAGTGACTTACCCAAACGGGTGAATAAAAAATCAATTAATTGTTAAGTTGTTGTTACAGCAATCACTCCCGAGCGACCACGCGCTATTGATGCGTTAAATGCATCAGTCCATGTATTAATTGCGCTTATAAATTTGGGGTTCTTGATCCAGTTTTCAGAAACAGACGAGCAAAACGTCAACAATAAACTGGAGATAACCATGTTTTCCTCAACCTCACCTGCAACCGTTCGCTCGAAAGCGGGCGCGATACTTCGCGTGACGTCCGGCAACTTTCTCGAGCAATTCGACTTCTTTCTCTTCGGCTTTTATGCGACCTACATCGCGCACACCTTTTTCCCGGCGAGCAGTGAATTTGCTTCCCTGATGATGACGTTTGCCGTCTTCGGCGCAGGATTTTTAATGCGCCCCATCGGGGCAATCGTACTGGGTGCCTATATCGACAAGGTTGGGCGCAGAAAAGGACTCATCGTGACCCTGTCGATTATGGCGGCGGGTACCTTCCTGATCGTGCTTATTCCGTCTTATCACAGCATAGGTCTGTGGGCACCGTTACTGGTTCTGACTGGCCGACTGTTGCAGGGGTTTTCTGCCGGAGCGGAGCTGGGTGGCGTATCGGTCTATCTGGCAGAAATTGCCACGCCCGGCCGCAAAGGTTTTTACACCAGCTGGCAGTCTGGCAGCCAGCAGGTCGCGATTATGGTTGCGGCAGCCATGGGTTTTGCGCTGAATGCGCTGATGGCAGAGAGCGCCATTCGTGAATGGGGCTGGCGTATCCCGTTCCTGGTCGGTTGTTTAATCGTACCGTTTATCTTTTTCCTGCGCCGCAAGCTGGAAGAGACAGAGGAGTTCAACGCACGCCGCCATCATCTGGAGATGCATCAGGTCTTTAAAACCCTGCTCGGTAACTGGCAGGTGGTCATTGCCGGCATGCTGATGGTGGCAATGACCACCACGGCCTTTTATCTGATCACCGTTTACGCGCCGACTTTCGGGAAAAAAGTGCTGATGCTCAGCGCTTCGGACAGCCTGCTGGTCACGCTTCTGGTGGCAATTTCCAACTTTATCTGGCTGCCGGTAGGCGGTGCGCTGTCGGACCGCTTTGGGCGTAAACCGGTGCTTATCGCCATGACGCTGCTGGCTCTGGCGACGAGCTACCCGGCACTGACGCTGCTGGCGCAGGCACCGAGCTTCTCAATGATGCTGAGCGTCCTGCTGTGGCTCTCTTTCCTCTATGGCCTGTACAACGGTGCGATGATCCCGGCGCTCACGGAGATCATGCCTTCTGAAGTTCGGGTAGCGGGGTTCTCCCTGGCCTACAGTCTGGCAACGGCGGTATTTGGAGGGTTCACGCCGGTAATGTCTACCGCGCTGATTGAATATACCGGGGATAAAGCCTCTCCCGGCTACTGGATGAGTTTCGCCGCGGTGTGCGCCCTGCTGGCAACGCTCTACCTGTACCGTCGTCGTGCAGTGACGCTGCAAAATACCGTGAAATCAGAGGGGGCGGCATGAGACTGATTCCTCGACTGACCACCAGCGCGTTGATACTGACCGTCCTGAGCTTCAGTGCCTCAGCGAAAGAGGTGACGGTCATGATCTCAGGCGGTTTTAAAGCCGCCCTTGAAAAGCTGGCACCGGAATATGAACGCCAGACCGGAGATAACATTGTGCTCATTCCCGGCCCGTCTATGGGAACGACTCCGCAGGCAATTCCTAACCGGCTTGCGCGCGGGGAAAAAGCCGACGTGGTGATCATGGTGGGCGATGCGCTGGCAACACTTGAAAAGGACAACCTGACTCAGCCAGGCTCGCGCACGGAACTTGCGGACTCCCCTGTCGGTATGGTGGTAAAAAAAGGCGCAGACGTCCCGGATATCAGTAACGAGGCGAAACTTCGCCATACGCTGCTTCAGGCGGAGTCCATCGCCTACTCCGACAGCGCCAGCGGCAGATACGTCAGCCAGACGCTGTTCAAAACGCTGGGGATTGAAAAAGAGGTGATGGGTAAAGCAACGAAGGTTGAGCGCACCCCCGTCGCCGAAGAAGTGGCGAAAGGGAAATACGCGGTAGGTTTCCAGCAGGTCAGCGAACTGCTGCCGATTCCGGGAGTGACGTTTATTGGCAAACTCCCGGACAACCTGCAATACATCACCCGCTTTGCTGGTGCCGTGACCCGCCACGCCGACCATCCTGGCGAAGGGAAAGCGCTGCTGGATTACCTTTCCTCGACACAGTCCAGCGCCGTGATTCGCGACACGGGGATGAGCCCCGTCACGTCCCGCGGTACTGCTCAGTAATGTGTTTTTCCAGTTCAGCCGCAATGTAAGACTGGATACGCCCCCGGCGTCGGATAAGCCCCACAGTGCGTTTCACCTCCGGCGCCACGAGCGGGACAGACGTCAGTAGCGAGTGCTCTGACGTCGGCATCGACATGGCGGGCACGGCAGCAATGCCGATGCCCGCCTCTACCATACCGAGCATCGTGGTCACATGGCGCGTTTCGCAAACGCTGGGACGCGCAGGCACGATATCCCCCAGCATCCGGTCGAGCAGGTTACGGTTGCCTGACGTTTTGTCGAGGATGATATAGTCCTGCTGATAAAACGCCTGCCACGTCAGGTGAGTCTTTTTTGCCAGAGGGTGATCGCGCCTGCACGCGGCGACATAGCTATCTTCCACAAGGGGGAAAAACTCGATTTCAGAGGGCAAACTCCCGGCGAAACAGATCCCGAAATCCGCCTGGCTACGGGCAACCGCATCAATGACATTCCCCGCGCTGCTGTCGATGAGCTTAATCCGGACACGCGGATAACGGGACTGAAAGCGACGAATGACATCCGGCATAAAGTAATAGGCCGCAGACGGTACCGTAGCGACGGTAATCAGCCCGGTCCGCTCTTCACTCACTTTATCAATATCAGCCAGCATGGACTCAACGTTATCGAGCAACTGCGCTGAACGTTCAGCAAAGTTCTGCCCGTACAATGTCAGAGCCACGTGGCGGGTGGTCCGGTCAAACAGCTTCGCTCCCAGCGCCACCTCCAGTTTTTCAATCCTGCGGCTCAGTGCTGACGGGGACAAACAGATAGATTCAGCAGCAACCCGAAAGTTGCCGTATTCCACTAACGCTCTGAAAGCATAAAGATCGTTAAGGTCAAAATTTACGGGCATAGCGTCTGAATGTCCTGTCTGGCAATACGAACGAAAGTCAAAAATAATAGCGGCTTATTGTCCTGCCGCAACCGGTGAAGCGCCGAAATCCCTTAAGGAGTTGGTTTTCACGCTGACCATAATGGGGTAAGTGTCATAAGATTAGGCTTCGACTGAGTTCACAAAATGAAGGTGATACCAGCAAACCGCTATCCACCGTTACGTACGAAGTGATAGTTTATCCAGGCTGGAATTGAAGCAATGACCGAATGTCTGGCATTTTAACAGAACCTTACCTTCCCCTTTTGTTCAAGTGACGAGTTTGCGAGCAAAGCGATGATTAAGTGGCCCTGGAAAACGAATGACGCTGGCCGAAATATGGCGCTGCCGTGGGATGAAGCGCTGGCGATCCCTGTTCTGGCTAATCTTCAGCCAGATGAACAATCAAAACTGGTTCAACTGGCGGATCGCTTTTTGCAGCAAAAACGTCTGGTTCCGCTGCAGGGTTTCGAGCTGGATCCCCTGAAAAACGCGCGTATCGCCCTGCTTTTCTGTCTGCCGGTACTGGAACTCGGTATTGAGTGGCTGGATGGCTTCCATGAAGTACTCATCTACCCAGCACCGTTTGTGGTGGACGATGAATGGCAGGACGATTTCGGCCTGGTGCATAACCAGCGGGTGGTGCAGTCCGGGCAAAGCTGGCAGCAAGGACCGATCATTCTGAACTGGCTTGATATTCAGGACTCGTTCGACGCATCAGGCTTTAACCTGATCATTCACGAAGTGGCGCATAAGCTGGATACCCGCAACGGGGATCGTGCCAGCGGTGTACCGCTGATCCCGCTTCGTGAGGTTGCAGGTTGGGAACACGATCTGCATGCGGCAATGGATAATATCCAGGATGAGATAGATCTGGTGGGCGAAAGTGCCGCCAGCATCGATGCCTATGCGGCAACCGATCCTGCGGAGTGCTTTGCGGTACTGTCAGAATATTTCTTTAGCGCGCCTGAGCTTTTCGCCCCCCGTTTCCCGGCCCTCTGGCAACGGTTCTGTCAGTTTTATCAGCAAGACCCTCTGCTGCGTCTGCGGCAAAATGAGGATCCTGCCGGCAATTCATCTCACCAGCTCCATTAAGACGGGTCGACATGGGTACGATTGACCGCCCGTACCCATAGGCTCATCACCAGAAACATCAGCGCCATCACCCAGGCGGCCTGCGTTAAAAATACCTCGCCGAATAAACGCGTGACGACAGGCACCAGCAGCGCACTCAGGCCGTAGCCCAGCGTGTGGCTGGTGGCAATCACTCCCGCCCCTTTTCCGGTGGTCAGCCGTTCATTCAGCAGCAGCTGGTATCCCGGCGTCGCCATGGCGGCTCCCAGCGACGTCATAACAATCCCCACGTAGAACAACACCAGACCGGCAATACACATTAGCCCCAGTCCCGTCACCATCAGTACCGCGGCCAGGCAGAGCAATGTCACCGGGCTGAAATGCTGCGGACGGACCACCAGAAATTGCGCAGCGAGCGTTGCCAGCGCGGCCAGGCTCAGCAGCAGCGCGACATGATGGCTCACCTCTCGCGGGTTACCGTCCAGCAGAGGGCTGAGATGCGGTGACAGGCCAAGCTGCATCAGGCTCACCAGTGCGGCCAGAAGCAACGCCAGCACAAGGTACGGCAGCATTGAAACCTGCACACGCGTCGCCTGATGCGCGACCGGCGGCAGCGGCGGATCGGCGACCTCTCGAAGGACCAGCAGGAGAGCAATAAACGGTGCAATCGCCATCAACCAGAGGGGAGCCACCGGATTGATACTAAGCATCATCGCCGCCAGCGGCGGCCCCAGCAGACGACCGCAGCTGAGGCCGGAGCTTATGGTCGCCAGCGCGGCCATGCGTTTATCCAGACCCGCGCGCTGGATGGCCCATGTCTGAGCCGCGGGCACCAGCCCTGAGACGGTCAGGCCGTACAGCGTACGCGAGAGGATCAGGCCCGCCAGCCCCCAGACAGCACTCATCATCCCGCTTGCCATCGCCCAGACCACCAGCGCCATCACGACAAAACTCGCCAGATAGCCACTTAGCGAGGCCAGCATCACGACCTTGCAGCCGTGTCGCTCGCTCTGGCGTCCCCACCACGGCGATGCGGGTAAAAAGAGCATGGAGCCGAACATTAACAGCCCCGCCCAGACGGAGAGCGATAACCCGGTCAGGGTGACCAGTTGCGGCAGCATGACCAGCAAACCGTTTTGCCCAATACCTAACAATCCGGCGCATAACGCCAGTGGCCAGTTCGCTTTCGGGGTGAGGTTTTCCGTCAGTGTTTCAGGGTAAGTGCGCATGAGAATGTGAACATAGTGTCAATAAATGTGTGGAAATCATGAAGTTTATGAAAACAAATATTGCAAAAATAGTTGCGACTGTAAACAGAATGCATATCATAACGATAATTATTATCAATCATGGAATGAGGTACACCTATGCGTACTCTGCCCCGCTCCGCCGGTACAGACGTTGCGGCCCAGTGTTTTTTGAACGCCCTGTTGCGTGAAACGAAGGACTGGCGCTATCTCCCCGCTACCGTTGCGGATGAGCTATCGCAGATTCATATTCCGCTCTCTTCAACCCAGGCCATTCGGGTTCCGGTACGCTATTTCTCTCCGACTCAGCATCATCAGTATCACTTTCCGGCGACGCTTATCCAGCGCGACAGCGACAGCGGTGACGCCGTCACTTTCACGCAACTGATTGACTTAATTCTGGAAAAACCTTCAGTTAAAGGCTCACTCGATACCGAAACGCTGGCTCGCTTTAAGCAACGCGCCCTTGAAAGCCATGCCCACACCTGGCAGGCCATCGATTTGCGCCACAACTGGGCAACCCTGCGTGACAAACCGCTGAATTTTGCGCAAGCAGAACAGGCGCTGCTGGTGGGCCATGCGTTTCACCCGGCCCCCAAATCTCACGAGCCGTTTAACGAAAGTGAAGCGCGCCGTTATTTGCCTGATTTTGCCTCCCGCTTCCCGCTGCGCTGGTTTGCGGTTAAGCGTGAATTGATTGCCGGCGACAGCCTGGCCGTCTCTCTTCGCGAACGC
Source organism: Enterobacter sp. R-25 (assembly GCF_049913205.1). NCBI lineage: Bacteria > Pseudomonadati > Pseudomonadota > Gammaproteobacteria > Enterobacterales > Enterobacteriaceae > Enterobacter > Enterobacter sp. R-25. The sequence continues at coordinate 2,992,325 of NZ_CP183982.1, forward strand.
CTGCTGCGCTTCGCAGCGCAGAGCGCCCCTGAGCTCCTCGGTCACTTCACCGATACCTGCTGGCTGCTGCCGATGCATCCGTGGCAGGCCGAGCATTTGCTGGGTCAGGCCTGGTGCCAGCGTCTTGTGGCTAACGGCGACCTGCAGGATTTGGGCGAAGCGGGCGCGCAGTGGCTGCCCACCAGCTCCTCGCGCTCGCTCTACAGCGAAACCAACAGCGACATGATCAAGTTTTCCCTCAGCGTGCGCCTGACCAACTCCGTGCGCACGCTGTCAGTGAAAGAGGTTAAACGCGGTATGCGCCTGGCGCGTCTGGCTAAGACAGCGCGCTGGCAGACCTTACAGGCACGCTACCCGACCCTGCGTGTTATGCAGGAAGACGGCTGGGCGGGGCTGCGTGATGAAAATGGCGTCATCCAGGAAGAGAGCCTGATGGCCCTGCGCGTGAACCTGCTGTTCGAGACGCCAGACAACCAGACCAACGTACTGGTGAGCCTGACGCAGGCGGCACCGGACGGAGGTGACAGTCTGCTGGTTGCGGCGGTACGTCGTCTGAGCCAGCGCCTGGATTTACCCCTTGCCGAGGCTGCGCGCTGCTGGGTGCAGGCGTATTGCGATCGCGTCTTACTTCCGCTGTTTAGCGTGGAAGCGGATTACGGCCTGGTTCTGCTGGCGCACCAGCAAAATATCCTCGTTGAGATGCAGCAGGATTTCCCCGTCGGGCTGATCTACCGCGATTGTCAGGGCAGCGCCTGGACTGAAGGCGCCGATGAATGGCTAAAAGAGGCGGGTGAACATGATGTGGAAAACCGTTTTGGCGAAAGCCAGCTGCTGCGCTACTTCCCCTACTACCTGCTGCTGAACTCAACGCTTGCCGTGACTGCCGCCCTCGCCGCCGCCGGTTTCGACAGCGAAGAGAGCCTGATGGAGCAGGTGCGTGACGCACTGGCCGAATTACGCAAAACAGCGAAACAGACCCGCTGCCTCGACTACGTGCTCGACAGCCCAACCTGGAACTGTAAAGGCAACTTTTTCTGCTATCTGCACGATCGCAACGAAAACACCATCGCCGATCCGGCAGTGATCTATTTCGACTTTAGCAACCCGTTTTACAAGGAGAAGGCGTGATGGCAAACGCGAATATCGCCCATTCTGGCTATGGCTTTCGCTGCACCGCAACGGAGAACGCTCTGCCCCTGACGTTAGGTCTCGACGGCAGCGCAGTGCTTGAGCGCGTGAATGGTATCCCGGAAGGCTGGTTAGTCGACGCGCTGGATCAGCTGTTTATCGGCGCGCCGGCACTGACCGGCGTCACGCTCCCCTGGTCTGCCTGGCAGGATGAACCGCAGGCGCAGGTGCTGTTTACGCTTGCCAGCGGAGATTATCTGGCGCGCGAAACGTTCTGGCAGTTACCCCTGTGGCTGCAGGGAGAACGGCCCCAGAACCACGGCGGCATGCAGTTCGATGAAAGCCGTCAGCTTTACTTCCCGCTGCGCCCTCACCGTCCGCAAGGCGAAGTCTATCGCCGTTACGACCCGCAGATTAAACGCACCCTGAGTTTCCGCGTGGCCGATGTGGCGCAGGACGGCGAACGTTTCACCCGCTGGATGAACACCCCGCGTGTTAACGCCTTCTGGGAGATGGCCGGCCCGCAGGCGGAGCAGGAAAATTACCTGCGCCGTCAGCTCGACTCGACCTATTGTTATCCGCTTATCGGCTGCTTTGATGACCAGCCGTTCGGCTACTTTGAAATTTACTGGGCGGCGGAAGACCGTATTGGTCGTCACTATCGCTGGCAGCCGTTTGACCGCGGCCTGCACATGCTGGTTGGGGAAGAAAACTGGCGCGGCGCGCAGTATATCCGCAGCTGGCTGCGCGGTCTGAGCCATTATCTGTGGCTGGATGAGCCACGCACAACACGCATCGTTGCCGAGCCGCGTTTCGACAACCAGCGCCTGTTCCGCCATCTTTCGTCTGCCGGTTTCGAAACCGTAAAAGAGTTCGACTTCCCGCATAAACGCTCGCGCCTCATCATGAACCAGCGTCACCGCTTCTTCAGCGAGGTGGGACTGTGAACGTGTACTGGCAGAAAGTGAACCGCGACATGGTGGCGAAGATCCTCGCCGAGCTGGAATATGAACGCACCCTGAGCGCCCGGCAGCTGGCAGACAATCGCTGGCAAATCACCATGGGCGCGGAGACCTGGCAGTTCCAGGCCACGCGCGGGATCTGGGGCTGGCTGCATATCGACCCCGAGAGCCTGACCACCGTCAGCGGTAACGCCGTGGACGCAGAAACTGCACTGCTGCAGCTTGCGACGGTACTGGAGATGAGCGACGCGCAGACCGCGGAGCATCTGGAAGATCTCTATGCCACGCTGCGGGGTGATATTCAGCTGTTACAGGCGCGCGAAACGCTGGATGCTGACGCGCTCATTCATCTCGACCCGGACGAATTACAGTGCCTGATGAGCGGCCATCCTAAGTTTATCTTTAACAAGGGACGGCGCGGCTGGGGGCTGGATGCGCTACGCCAGTATGCCCCGGAATACCGTGGCCGTTTTCGCCTGCACTGGGTCGCCGTGCAACGTGCGCACCTGGTCTGGAGCAGCGATGTTGATTGCGATATCAATACCCTGCTGGCGAGCGCCATGGATAACGCCGAGCGCGCCCGGTTTGATGCCCGCTGGCAGGCGCTGGATCTTGATGATAACTGGCTGCCCGTGCCGCTGCATCCGTGGCAGTGGCAACAAAAGATTGCTGTCCATTTCCTGGCGCAACTCGCGCGCGGCGAAATGGTTGAGCTGGGCGAGTTTGGCGACGAGTACCTGGCGCAGCAATCGTTGCGTACCCTCACCAATGCCAGCCGCCGTGTGCCGTTTGACATCAAGCTGCCGCTGACCATTTACAACACCTCCTGCTATCGCGGTATTCCGGGTAAGTACATTGCCGCTGGCCCGCTGGCCTCACGCTGGTTACAGCAGCAGTTCGCCAGCGATGCCACGCTTATTCGCTGTGGCGCGCAGGTGCTTGGCGAGCCCGCGGCCGGGTATCTTTCCCACCCGGGTTACGCCGCGCTGCCGAAAGCGCCTTACCGTTATCAGGAGATGCTGGGAGTTATCTGGCGCGAAAATCCGTCCTGTTATCTTCAGCAGGGTGAAGAAGCGGTGCTGATGGCTGCGTTGATGGAGAGCGATAACGCCGGACGCCCCTTGATTGACGCATGGATCGCCCAATCCGGTTTGACCGCTGAAGCCTGGCTGGAAAAGCTCTTTGACGCGACGGTCATCCCCTTCTATCACCTGCTCTGCCGCTACGGCGTGGCGCTTATCGCCCACGGCCAGAACGTGACGCTGGTGATGAAAGACGCCATCCCGCAACGCATCCTGTTGAAAGATTTCCAGGGGGACATGCGCCTGGTGGATGAAGATTTCCCGCAGGCAGCAAGCCTGCCTGAACAGGTGAAGTCCGTCACGGCGCGCCTGAGTGCGGATTACATCATTCACGATCTGCAAACCGGTAACTTTGTCACGGTGCTGCGGTTTATTTCACGCCTTACCCTGCACAGCGGCGTCAGCGAAACCCGTTTCTACCAGATCCTGGCCGAGGTATTGCGCCGCTATATGGCCGCGCATCCCGATCTCGCCGAACGCTTTGCGAAGTTTGATCTGTTTAAGCCGCAAATTATTCGCGTGATCCTCAACCCGGTCAAACTGACCTTCTCCGAACACGACGGCGGCAGCCGCATGTTGCCGAACTATGTCACCGATCTTGATAACCCTCTTTTTCTGGTCTCCCAGGAGTCAGCGCAATGAAAACGTATGATTTCATCGGCATTGGTATTGGCCCGTTTAACCTCAGCATCGCCGCATTAGCTGAAGGACTGGACGGTTTTAGTTCGCTGTTTCTTGAACGCAAGCCGCATTTCTCCTGGCACCCTGGCATGATGGTGCCGGACTGCCATATGCAAACCAGCTTCCTGAAAGATCTGGTGAGCGCCGTGGAGCCCACCAATCGCCACAGTTTTCTTAACTATCTGGTGCAGCGTAAAAAGTTCTATCGTTTTCTGACCACCGAGCAGCGTACCGTTTCTCGCGAAGAGTTTGCCGATTACCTGTGCTGGGCCGCGGAAAACCTCACCAACCTGTCCTTCAGCCAGCAGGTACAGCAGGTCAGTTTTGATGAAAAAAACGGTCTGTTCGACGTGGTGACTCAACGCGATCGCTTCCTGGCGCGTCACGTCTGCGTGGGAATTGGCAAACAGATTAACCTGCCTGACTGCGCTCCGGCGCAGGATGACAGCTGCTTCCACGCCAGCGAGATGATGCTGCGCACGCCGGACTTAGCGGGCAAGCGCGTCACCGTCGTCGGCGGAGGTCAGAGTGGTGCAGATCTGTTTCTGAATATCTTCCGCGGGGAGTGGGGTCAGCCACTGAGCCTGAACTGGGTTTCCCGACGCAACAATTATAACGCGCTGGATGAAGCGGCTTTCGCCAACGAGTATTTCACGCCGGAATATGTAGACAGCTTCTCCACGCTTGGCGAAGAGGCGCGTCGTCAGATGCTGCACGAACAGAAGATGACCTCCGACGGCATCACCACGGAGTCTCTGCTGGCGATTTATCGCGCCATGTATCACCGCTTCGAAGTGCTGCGGGAAAAACCGTGGGCACACCTCCTGCCCTCTCGCTCGGTCACCGCGATCGCGCAGCAGGAGAACGGCAAGCGCCTGACGTTACAGCATCACCTTGACGGCGGCCGTGAACAACTCGATACCGACGTGGTGATTTTCGCGACCGGCTATCGCACCGTGCAGCCTGCGTTTCTGGCACCGCTCTCCCATCGCCTGCGTCTGGACGCCGACGAAACCTTCTGCATCAACAATGATTTCACCCTTGAATGGGACGGTCCGCAGAGCAACCGCCTGTTCGCCGTGAATGCCGGGATGCACCGTCTTGGCATTGCCGAACCCCAGCTCAGCCTGATGGCCTGGCGCGCCGCGCGAATTCTGAATCGCGCGCACGACGACGAGCCGTTTGAGCTGGCCACCACCCCTGGCGTGATCCACTGGCGTAGCACTCCCCGCCCGGACAGCAGCCAGGTTTATCAATCCTTAGCAAGAACCACCGAGTACTGACACACACATTCAGGAACTACATAACAATGAAACGTTCTCATCTTTGGGTTTTAAATCCTTGCTTGCTTGCAATGCTTTCTACCTCTGCGTGGGCGGAAGAACAAAAGGAAGAAAATATTGTTGTCTCCGCCAGCCGCGCGCACCGCAGCGTGGCGGAGATGGCGCAGACTACCTGGGTTATTGAGCGTGCTGAGATTGAACAGCAGGTTCAGGGTGGAAAAGAGATTAAAGAGGTGCTGGCGCAGTTGATCCCGGGCATGGACGTCAGCAGCCAGGGCCGCACCAACTACGGTATGAACCTGCGCGGCCGCTCGATGATGGTGATGGTGGATGGCGTGCGTCTTAACTCGTCCCGCAGCGACAGCCGCCAGCTCGACTCCATCGATCCGTTCAACATTGACCGTATCGAAGTGATCTCCGGCGCCACGTCCCTCTACGGCGGCGGCAGTACCGGCGGTCTGGTGAATATCGTGACCAAAAAAGGCCAGCCTGATACCGAAGTGGAGTTCCAGACCGGAGCAAAGAGTGGCTTTAACAGCCATAACGATCACGATGAGAACGTGTCAGCCGCGGTGAGCGGCGGCAACGACAATGCCTCTGGCCGGTTGTCAGTATCGTATCAGCGCTACGGCGGCTGGTACGACGGCAAAGGTAACGAGGTGATTATTGATAACACCCAGACCGGATTACAATATTCCGACCGTCTGGATGTGATGGGAACAGGCACCCTCAACATCGACGATCACCAGCAGCTGCAGCTTACGACGCAATACTACAAGAGCGAGTCCGACGGGAAGCATGGCCTGTTCCTTGGGGAAAACTTCTCCGCGGTTACGGGTGATGCCAAAGCCTACAATAAAGGCAACCTGAACTCTGACCGCCTGCCGGGCACAGAGCGGCATCTGATTAACCTGCAGTACTCCAACACCGATTTCTGGGGCCAGGATCTGGTCGCACAGATTTACTATCGTGACGAAAGCCTGACCTACTACCCGTTCCCGACACTGACCAAAGGCGTGGTGAGCAGCATCGGTGCGTCGCAGCAGAAAACCGATTTTTACGGCGGCAAGCTGACGCTGAACAGCAAACCGATGGATGATTTAACGCTGACCTGGGGTGTGGATGCTGACCACGAAACCTTCGACGCTAACCAGCAGTTCTTCAACCTGGATAAAGCGGCAGCAAGCGGCGGCATGGATCTGGAGAACGCCTATAACGTGGGCCGTTACCCGGGTTACAGCATTACCAACCTCGCCCCGTTCCTGCAGGCCAGCTACGACATTGATGCCATTACCCTGAGCGGCGGCGTGCGCTATCAGTACACCGAAAACAAGGTGGATGACTTCGTAGGTTATACCCAGCAACAGGCCATCGCTAACGGGAAAGCCACATCGGCTGATGCGGTACCGGGCGGGAAAACCAATTACAACAATTTCCTGTTCAACGCCGGGATCCTTGGCCGTCTGACCGAACAGCAGCAGCTGTGGTTTAACTTCTCCCAGGGCTTTGAAATTCCGGACCTGGCGAAGTACTACGGCTCCGGTACCTACCAGCTTGTCGACGGGCACTATCGCCTGCTGAACAGCGTGAACGTGAACGACTCGACGCTGGACGGCATTAAGGTTAACGCGTATGAGCTGGGCTGGCGCTACACCGGCGATAACCTGCGCACGCAGGTTGCGGCGTACTACTCGCTCTCGGATAAAACCATCACCATCAACAAGACGGACATGACCATCAACCTCGAAGACGACAAACGTCGTATCTACGGGATTGAAGGCCAGGTGGACTATTTCTTCACCGACAGCGACTGGAGCACCGGCGCGAACTTTAACGCCATTAAGTCTGAAACCCGCGAAAACGGCAAATGGGAGAAGCTGACGGTAGACAGCGCCAGCCCGTCGAAAGCCAGCGCCTGGGTCAACTGGGCACCGGGCGACTGGACCCTGCGCGTGCAGAGTACGCAGACCTTTGACGTGTCTGATGCCGACGGTAAGAAGATCGATGGCTATAACACGGTCGACTTCCTGGGCAGCTACGACCTGCCGGTGGGTAAAGTCAGCTTCAGCGTGGAAAACGTGCTGGACAAAGACTACACCACCGCCTGGGGTCAGCGTGCGCCGGGGCTGTATAGCCCAACCTACGGTGCACCAGGTCTGTATACTTATAAAGGCCGTGGCCGTACGTTTGGTCTGAACTACTCCGTACTGTTCTAATCCTGCGCGCCGCCTGCGGGCGGCGCAATTTGCTGTGTAATTTCAGCACAAATTTGCTATAAAATCAGCGATTTGCTGAAATTGTCGGCAAACGAACGAAAAGTGCGTTTTCCCCCTTTGACAAGACGAACTGAGGTCGATACTATGCGCCTCGTTCACACGATTCCTCTGTAGTTCAGTCGGTAGAACGGCGGACTGTTAATCCGTATGTCACTGGTTCGAGTCCAGTCAGAGGAGCCAATTTAAAGAAACCAGATGTCTACTGACGTCTGGTTTTTTGCTTTCTATCAATTGGTTAATCCTTCTAGCTTGTCTACTCACGTCTAGTAAAAAACTCTCGAAGCTACACCCTTTTGCTGGTAAAAATGCTGGTAAAGCTGGTTCGGTTTTTCTTTTACCAGCATCCAGGGGTAACCGCCATGCCACTTACTGATACCAAAGTAAAAATGCTAAACCCGCTGAAAAGCCCGTTAAGCTCACTGATGGGTTCGGCCTCTACCTTCTGGTACATCCTAACGGTTCAACGTACTGGCAGTTGGGTTATCGCTTTGAAGCGAAACAAAAGGTGTTTTCCATAGGTGTCTACCCTGCCGTTTCTCTGGCAGGCGCAAGGCAACGCCGCGACGAAGCCAAAAAGCTTTTAGCATCAGGAGTTGATCCCAGCGCTAAAAATATACATTTATCGATCGATATAACAGATCAATAAGTTAATGAAATGTGAGCTAAATTAACTGATTTTGCACATCGAAAGTAGCCCTCTGCTGGTTTTGACTGTTTCCTGACGGGTACTTATTTATAGACATATGCCTGACATGGGGAAAAGCGACCTTTCATATAGCAAGCTTTATGCCCCTGTGGCACACTTAAACCGTCCTGATGCATACGGAAGCTGCTTAATGTCTGAAAATCTCCCTCTCTGTGTTTTTACCGAAGGCCACATCACCCTTCCTGATCACTATCAGGATCGTACCGTTAATCTCTTCACCCTTCCCGGTGAGAATAAGCCTGCTTTTAACATCTCCCGCGACAACCTGAATGAGGGTGAAAGCCTGCCGGACTATATTGACCGGCAGTTAACGCTGATGCAGAAGCATCTGAAAGGCTGGAATCAAACGGAACGGGTGCCAGCTGAGCTCGGCAATAACCTTTTACAGGGTGAATGTGTGCATGCCAGCTATCTGCGTGACGGTAAACGGGTCTTCCAGCAACAGGCGGTATTTAACACGTCTGCAAACCATATTCTGGTGTTCACTGTGTCCTGCACCGCGATACTGACGGACGGAGACAGTCAACAGTTCCATGCGCTGCTTGCCAGCTTTTCTTTTAACACCTGACAATTAAGGAACGTTGTTATGTTTGAAGCGGCACGCGTGGGTGATGATATTGGCCATTCTCATGCGCTGGCAGGGATGATTGCCGGGACGATTGTCGGTGGACTGATTGCCGCAGTTGGAGGTATCGCCGCCGGGGCATTGATGATTGCCGGTATCGGTGCGTCATGTCTGGGTATTGGTGTGCTTCTGGTCGGGGCCAGTCTGGCAGTAGGATATGCTACTGGCGAACTGGCAACGAAGGCCAGAGACAGCATTGCGGATGCCGGGGTCGCCAGTATGGGGAAGGAAGGCGTTATTGCCACCGGCTCGCATAACGTGTTCATTAATGGCAGACCTGCCGCCCTTGCCACCGAAAGCATGGTGGAATGCGCCAGGGATGCTGGCTCGCATCAGATGGCCGAAGGATCCTCACAGGTTTACATCAATGGCCTGCCTGCTGCCCGTCTCGGCGATCAGACCACTTGTGGTGGAAAGGTCATGACCGGTTCAGCAGATGTGATTATCGGCGGTGAGGCGGAACAGACACTGCCGATACAGTCAGAGGTGCCAGAATGGCTCTATAAAGCCTCTGACCTGACACTGTTATTTGCCGGACTGCTTGGTGGAGCGGGCGGAGCGGCAGGCAAAGTCGGTGCGCTGGGAAGACTGTTCAGTAAAATCCCGGGTATCAACAAACTGGCCCGCGTCGCCTGCCGCGCTGGCGTGCTGATGACCAGCGCCGCCGCCGTGGGCATCATCGCCCGCCCGGTTGATATCGTCAGTGGGCAGAAATTCCTGTCCGGTGATGACGATCTGGACTTTGTATTACCGTCCCGTCTGCCGGTTGTCTGGCAGCGTTACTGGCGCAGTGGCAATCCCGGCGACAGCGTACTGGGCCGTGGCTGGTCACTTTTCTGGGAAACGCGACTGGAAAAATATCAGGACGGGCTGGTGTGGCGTGCACCGTCCGGCGATTACGTGTCATTTCCTCTCGTGCCGAAAGGGAAGCGTACCTTCTGCGAAACTGAAAAACGCTGGCTGGAACACCATCAGGATGATACCTGGTCAGTGTATGACATCGGCGGCGAACGCTGGCATTACTCATCCCTGCGGGACGATTCCCCTTCCATGCCGCTGCGACTCACCGAACCCTGTGGTAACGATATTCTTTTTGACTGGAACGACGACCACATGCTGCATGCGCTCACCGACAGCGCCGGACAGCGCGTGGTCTGCCGTTATCAGACCGTCAGCGGACAGGTTCGCCTTGCCGGAGCCTCGCTGGACGATGAGATTTGTCTGGTCAGCTACGATTATGATGACAAGGCCCGGCTGATTAGCGTCACCGGACGTGGCGGTCAGGTACGCCGCCGTTTCAGCTGGTATGACGACGGGGACGGTACGGATTTACTGCGCAGCCATGAGGACAGCAACGGTCTGCTGAACGAGTATCTCTGGCAGAGCCTTGACGGACTGCCCCGCGTGCTGGCTTACCGCAACAGCGCGGGTGAGCAGCTTACTTTTGATTACGATTTTGAAAACGGCACCCGCTGCGCCACCCGCGAGGATGGCGCACAGGCACACTGGCTGGTTGACGACGATGATAATGTTGCACGTTTCACCGATTATGACGGTCGCCAGACCGGCTTCGTCTGTCGTGATGGGGAGTTGTGCGAAGTTATCCTGCCTGACGGAGCCATGCGGCGCAGCCAGTGGGACCGTTATGGCCGCCTCACGTCAGAGACCGACCCGGCAGGGCGCACCACAGCGTATTACTGGTTCCGTAATACTGACCGAATCGCCCGCACGGTTTTCCCGGATTCAACAGCCACTCAGTCTGTGTATGACCTGAACGGTCGCCTGCTGTCGGAAACCGATGCACTGAATCACACCACCACGTTTCACTACCCTGATGAAGAAGAAACGCTGCCTGACCGCATCACCGATGCCAGTGGTGGTGACGTGCTGCTGGTGTGGAACCGTCAGGGGCTGCTGACGCAACGCACCGACTGCTCCGGCAGCGTGACCCGCTTTACCTATGACCGCTTCGGTCAGCTCCTGAACAGTGAAGATGCAGAAGGCAACCTCACTCGCCGCGAATGGAACGATGCAGGCCAGCTCACCGCCGTTATTCGTGCCGATGGCAGTCAGGAAACGCTGCGGTGGAACGCGCACGGACAGCTCACTGCCTGGCGTGACCCGCTGGAAAGTGAGGTTCGCTGGCAGTATTCCGCGCTTGGACTGCCAGAAAGCGTTACCGACCGCACGGGACGAACCCGCCGCTGGCACTATGACCCGAGAGGCAATCTGCTGCGTCTGGAAAACGGCAACGGTGGCGAGTATCGTTTTACATATGACCCGACAGGCCACCCACTGAGCGAAGTCCGCCCGGACGATACATCCCGGCAGATGGAATGGAATGAACGTGGACTGCTCACCACGCTGATGGAAAACGGCAGACCAGACGTTGATGGCGGCATCCCACGACGCGCTCAGCATTTCAGCTATGACAGCAGCGGCCTGCTGACCACACGCACTACCCGCGATGCTCAGTACCATTACCAGCGTAAAAACAGCGGGCAGCTTACCGGCCTGACCCGCAAGCCAACCGCCGATGGCATGGCGCTGGGAATCGAAGAAGATGAAATTCAGTTTACCTTTGACGCGGCAGGAAACCTGCTCGCTGAGCAGGGAGTCAACGGTGAACTGCATTCTGCGTATAACGTTCTGGGTAATCTCACTGCGCTGACCCTGCCCGGCGGCCAGCAGATAAGCTGGCTGCATTACGGTTCCGGACACGTCAGTGCCATCCGGTTCGGTCAGCAAATCATCTCTGAATTTAGACGCGACCGCCTTCACAGGGAAGTGGCCCGCACTCAGGGAACCCGTGAACAGACCCGCCGGTATGACAGTCTCGGCAGACGTACCGGGCAGCGCAGTTTCTCACCCGACCTGCCGGAACAGACAATCTTCGAACGCGCCTTCAACTACACCGGGCATGGAGAATTGTCAGACGTCAGTGACACCCTGCGTGGCAACACAATTTACGGCTATGATGAGGAAGGCCGTTTTCTCAGGCACTACGAAGCCCGTCCGGACCACAGTAACAGGAGGTTCCGGTACGACGCTGCGGATAACCTGCTGCCGGATGATGACCTTCCTGCCCTGTCGCTGAGGGATAACCGCCTCACGCACTGGCAGAACCTGTTTATGAAATACGACTGGTGGGGTAACCTGGTCTTTCGCCGAAGTGGTCTGTATGAACAGCATTATGTATACGACGCGGAAAACCGCCTGATACGGGCCGGGGGCAATGGACCAGAAGGCAATTTTACCGCCCGCTACCATTATGACGCCCTGGGCCGCCGCACACGCAAAACGGTCACCATGCCACACGGCACCACAAAGACCCGCTTTCTGTGGCAGGGATACCGGCTGTTGCAGGAACAGCAGCAGAACGGACAATGTCAGACATATGTTTACGACCCGAACGAAACATACAGCCCGCTGGCGCGTATTGACCATTTGCGTGACGAAACCAGCGGAGAGGTTCTCTGGTTCACAACCGATCTGAACGGTGCACCGCTGGATATCACTGATGAACAGGGACAACTCCGGTGGAGCGGTCATTACGAGAGTTTTGGTGAGGTTGCACGACAGACGGAAGGCTTCCACAGATTCACGCAGCAAACTGCCCTCGCTCATCAGCCACTGCGCTATGCCGGGCAGTACGCAGACAGTGAAACGGGATTACACTATAATATGTTCCGTTATTACGATCCGAAGGTTGGGCGGTTTACGGTGCAGGACCCGATTGGATTACTGGGAGGCTGGAATCTTTATCAGTATGCACCGAATCCGCTGGGTTGGATTGATCCGTGGGGGTTAGCTAACAGGCCAAATAATGGTGAATATCATATTTTTCATGATTATTCACTTGACCCTCAATATCGATATTCCAGTGATGCTGTCCAGTTCAACAGAGCTAATGTGGATTTTGTTCAGAAAATGGAGACGAATCCGGAATTTCGCCAAGATATGCTCAACAGATATCCAAAACTAAATGACTGGCTCAAAGATGGGGATATGAGCAGAAGTCCTTCGGGATTAACCTGGCATCATCATGAAGATATAAACAGACTGACTCTGGTCGACAGAGCAGACCACAGATCTAATCATTCTTTATATCATCCAACTGGTAAAGGTGGACGTGACATATGGGGTGGTGGAAAACCTGGACGACAAGGTAAGCTTGATGGTCCTACTGGTAGAAAAATTTGTAGCTAAACCTAAATAAAAAGGGGATAGTATGTCGATTAAAGGTAACCATATGAAATTGAAAGATATAATTGACATCATGGTTAAATCGCGTTGCGAAGATGATAATTTTTGCATTTATGGCTCAGACGGAGAGTTATTCGGAGAAAAAGAATATTTTGTCTCCGGTTATCCACAGGTAGATGAAAACGATAAAGAAGTCTATCCGCAAGATGCGGCTAGCAGAGGTTTATCATATATTTATTCTGGTGAGCAGTTTGCTGATGTAATCTTATCAGTAATCGAACAAAAACCTTCTGCCAGTAATCAAGATTTTATTGATGCTTTAAACTATTACCTTGAGAATGATGATTTTTTAGATTTCTGACATTTATCCAGACAGCCTGCACACTATTTTTAAGGGTTGCAGGCTGTATTAAACTATTTTCAGCACCATCTTCACCAGAAATTAACTGAGGATATGAACAGACGTTAGTCTCGCGAGGGCAATAACTTGTAATCATTTCATGACATTCGTGAAAGCCATTATTCTAACTTAATTCTTTTGTTGAGGATGATTTTCAAACAGCCCTCGCTCATCAGCCATTGCGCTATGCCGACAGTGAAACGGGATTACACAATAATCTGTTCCGTTATTACGATCCGCAGGTCGGGCGTTTTACGGTGCAGGTGACCTGCCCCCAGTATTAGCTACAACCGTCAGTTAGTAATGTCGGTTTGTTTACCTTCACATTTTCCATTTCGCCACCGTGCTGCAAACTCTGATGGCGTCTGATAATTCAGTGCCGAATGTGGCCGACACTCGTTATAATCCTGCCGCCAGTCATTAATCGTTTTCCGGGCATGAAGAATATCGCTGAACCAGTATTCATTCAGACACTCATCGCGAAAGCGTCCGTTAAAACTCTCAATAAATCCGTTCTGCGTTGGCTTACCTGGCTGGATAAGCCGTAGTTCCACACCATGCTCAAAGGCCCATTGATCGAGCGCGCGGCAGGTAAATTCCGGGTTCTGATCGGTTCTTATTGTCGTCGGATAACCCCTAAACAGCGCGATACTGTCCAGAATACGCGTGACCTGCACGCCTGAAATCCCGAATGCGGCGGTAATCGTCAGGCACTCCTTCGTGAAATCATCCACGCAGGTCAGGCACTTGAACCTGCGACTGTTGGTCAATGCGTCCATAACAAAATCCATCGACCAGGTCAGGTTCGGTGCATCCGGGCGCAGAAGCGGAAACCGTTCGGTCGCCAGCCCTTTACGGCGTCGTCTGCGTTTGACGTTCAGTCCATTAAGGTGGTAAATGCGGTATACCCGCTTATGATTGACGTGAAGACCCTCCCGACGCAGTAGCTGCCAGATGCGCCGATAACCAAAACGTCGGCGTTCAAGCGCCAGCTCAGTGATACACCCTGATAAATGCGCATCAGAAGATGGACGCTGAGCATCATAACGGCAGGTCGACAGAGACAAACCTGTAAGCCTGCAGGCACGACGTTGCGACAGACCGGTCGCATCACACATCACCACCACGGCTTCCCGCTTCTGGTCCGTCGTCAGTACTTTCGCCCAAGAGCCACCTGAAGCGCCTCCTTATCCAGCATAGCTTCGGCAAGTAACTTCTTGAGTCGGGCGTTCTCCTTTTCAAGCGACTTAAGCCGCTTTACCTCAGGAACTTCCATGCCACCAAACTTCTTGCGCCAGGTGTAGAAAGTGGCGTCTGAAATAGCATGCTTTTGGCAGAGTTCCCGGGCAGAAACCCCGGCGTCAGCCTCACGGAGAATACTGATGATCTGTTCGTCGGAAAAACGCTTCTTCATAGGGATGCCCTCACGTTGCTGATGAAGACATTACTAACATCGCGGTGTATTAATCAACGGGGAGCAGGTCAACCGGCCAATCTGTCAGTAATACTCACTCAGGCCGTAAGATACTGATGATATTCGCCATAACGAATTTATTGTAATGTCTGTTTATCATCTTCAATGAAGCGTTATTTCACACAGACAGGAAAACTGGAATCATGATAAAGCTGATTGGCATGATGGATTCTCCTTATGTACGCCGCGTGGCGGTCTCCCTGGAACTTTATGGCGTTGCGTTTGAAAGCCAGCCGTTGTCCGTATTCAGCACGTTTGAGGAATTTTCCCGGATTAACCCTGCGGTAAAAGCGCCAACGCTGGTTCTGGAGAATGGAACACGTCTGATGGACTCGTCTCTCATACTGAATTATTTTGAGGCTCAGGCCGCGCCTGAACGGAGACTCCTGCCCGTGACGCCGGATGCACTGGCGAACGATCTCCAGACGCTGGGCTTTATCCTCGCCGCCGCGGAGAAAGCTGTGCAAAATGTGTACGAACACAATCTGCGCCCGGCGGAGAAACAACATAATCCGTGGATAGAACGTATTACCGTCCAGCTGCTGGCTGCCTGTCGGGAATGGAACGCGCTGCTGGAAGCACGTCCGGAAAACGCGGTGGCCGATCAGGTTGCTGTTACCAGTACGGTTATCTGGACATTTATTCAGTCAATGATCCCTCACGTCGTTAACGCCGGGGATTTTAAAAGAATTCAGGCGGTAGCCGACGTTTTCGAAAACCAGGCGGCATTTAAAAAATACCCTTTTAGTTAACGCTTCGCTCGGCGTGTTATGGGGCTTTTCAGCCCTTTTTTTGCCGCACGGGAATATTATCCTCATCTAAAAGAATCATATTTCTTTATTTATTCTTATATGTAACCCAATGGAAAATATGAGAAACATTTCAATATAAAGCAATCTTATGACGTCACAAGGTATCGTTATTCATCAGGATATTATTGAGAACAAGCGGTCAGGAAATTAAACGGTTTCAATAAAAAAGCCTGCTTTAATTGCAGGCTTGTGCTTCTTGTCGACGGCGACGGGTGCTATAAGGGGCTTAAATCTGATAATCAATCGCCACTTCTTCTGGCTCCATCACCTGACGTTTAATCTCATCCACGGACAGCCCGGCGTTGCAGAGTTCGATAAAGCGCCACACATAGTTGCGCTGCAGTTGTCCACGCTTCAGGCCAAGCCATACGGTATTGGCATCAAAGAGATGACGCGTATCCAGTCGTACCAGGTTCTCCGTCTCGCGTTCACCACCGGACTGTTCCGCCACCAGACCAATGCCCAGACCCAGCTCGACGTAGGTTTTGATTACATCAGAGTCCTGTGCACTCAGCACCACATCCGGCGTTAAGCCTTTGCGGTTAAAGGCTTCATCAATGCGCGAGCGTCCGGTAATACCCTGCCGGTAGGTAATCAGTGGCCATTTCGCGATATCTTCCAGCGTCAGGGGCGTAACCTGATTCAGCGGATGGTCGACGGGAAGTAACAGACTGTGGTACCAGCGAAACCACGGGAAAGCCACCAGCAGCGGGTCGTTGCTCAACCGTTCACTGGCAATGCCGATATCTGCCCCACCGTTTTGCAACAGCACGTCAATTTCCTGCGGTGTGCCCTGGATAAGCTCCAGACGGACGTCAGGGAAAAGTTCACGGAAGGCTTTAATCACCGGCGGCAGGCTGTAACGCGCCTGGGTGTGGGTGGTGGCGATAGTGAGGACGCCCGAGGCGTCATTGGTAAAGAGATCCGCCAGGCGACGCACATTGCTGGCCTCGTTGAGGATCCGCTCAGCGATGGTCAGCAAGGCTTTTCCCGGCTCCGTCATGCCAAGCAGACGCTTGCCGCGACGGATAAAAATCTCTATTCCCAGTTCTTCTTCCAGCTCGCGGATATGGCGACTGACGCCGGACTGAGAGGTATAAAGCATATTGGCGACCTCGGTCAGGTTGTAATCCCGCCTGGCCGCCTCACGAATAATTTTAAGTTGCTGGAAATTCACGATTCACTCCGGCGCATCTGACATAACGCTATTGTTAGAGTCAGCCGACCTGCAGAACAAATAATAAAAACCAGCATCTTATGCTTTTATGGAATATCAACTCACCAGCTGCAGCTCACGGTTCTCCAGAGACGGTTTGCTGACCAGCGACATCAGAATCTCTTTTACCGCCTGCGCCTGAGGTGACAGCGATCCGCGCGCGGACATATTCAGCGACAGCGGTAAGCTCATGGAAGGCGTGGTGATGCGCGCCATCCAGCCGTTTGCTGCGCTGCACAGCGAACGTGCTGCGGATTCTGGCAGAACGGTCACACCCATACCGCTGGCTATAGCGGCGGTTAGCGTGGAGATGGAATCAATTTCACCGATAATTTTTGCCGTCAGGCGGCGCAGGGAGAACGCTTCATCCACACGCACGCGCACCGCGCTGTAGTCACGCGGCAGGAAAAGATTCATTTCTGCAACGGCCGTCAGATCGACGCTCTGCCCCGGACAGTCGCGGGTGCCCACAAGGTAGAGATCTTCTTTCAGCAGCGGCTGGCTGGTGATCCCGGCCACCGGTGAGCGGTCGTACAGCACCGCCATATCCAGTTGGCCGCTAAGAAGTTTGTCATTCAGCACAGAACCGCTGTTCTCATGCAGGTAAACCAGTACTTCTGGCAGCTCTGCGCGGACGGCCTGCAGCAGCGGCATGGTAATAGAGGACGCGGCCGTTCCCGGAGCCAGCCCAATGGATACGTGACCGCTCAGCGTCTGGCCCACGTTATTCACCGCCAGCTGCGCCTGTTCGCACTGGCGAAGGATGGTGCGCGCATGGGTATAAAGGATTTTGCCTGCTTCCGTTGGCGTCACGCCACGTTTGGTGCGGATCAACAGCTGCTGATCCATCTCGCCTTCCAGAGTAGCCACCTGCTGGCTCAGCGCAGGCTGCGCGATATGTAGCACTTCCGCCGCTTGAGTCAGGCTGCCGATATCGACGATTTTTACGAAGTATTTCAGTCGTCTTAAGTTCATTTTGCCCCCTGTTCGAAATGCTGTGCCGGTACTGGCTTTTCATTGTTGATAGGGTTTTGCAATATGAATGCCAGTTTTACGAAGAGGTCTGATTTGTCGCTAAGCGGCTGAAAATAAGGAAAGCTAATCATAAGCAGCGGTTTTATTACTGAAACAGCAGTTTATGATCTGCCCCATTAGGGGTATGTGCGCACCATTACGGTGCATTCCGGCGTCAAAAACGCCATTTTGCTGATTTTGTCAGCAAACGATCAAAAGGCGTTGATCCACCCTTTGACAAGGCCGGCTGACGTCGATAATATGCGCCCCGTTCACACGATTCCTCTGTAGTTCAGTCGGTAGAACGGCGGACTGTTAATCCGTATGTCACTGGTTCGAGTCCAGTCAGAGGAGCCAAATTTGAAAAGCCTGCTTTTATAGCAGGCTTTTTGCTTTTCTGCGGCAGGTAAAATTGCCCTCAGTTGCCGAGCTTAACCGGCATCCCTGACCGACGTTCCAGTTCCGCGCCCGCCCCCTCGTTGACAAGCTCGGTTCGCAGCGAGGCAGATATCGGCAAAGGCACTTTCCGGGTCGATTCAAATTCCGCCCGGTTCCGTGATAGCGGTTCATGCACCTCAACCCAGCGGCTGCCGTCCGGCTCTGTCGTCACTTTAACGGGCTGATCGATAAGCTGCACACGGGTGCCTACCGGGACGTTATCGAAAAGATATTTAATGTCGTTATTGCGCAGACGAATACAACCCTGGCTCACCCGCAGTCCGATGCCAAAATTGGAGTTTGTCCCGTGAATGGCATACAGCCTGCCAATATAAATCGCATACAGTCCCATTGGGTTATCGGGCCCGGCGGGCACGAATGCAGGCAGCGTTTTCCCCTCTGCCGCATAGGCACGGCGCGTATTCGGCGTAGGAGACCAGGTGGGGCCTTCCTGCTTACGTTCTACCGCTGTGACCCAGTTTCGCGGGGTTTCGCGCCCGGCCTGACCAATGCCGATGGGTAACACTTCAACAGTGTTGCTTCCCGGTGGGTAATAGTAGAGGCGCATTTCTGCCGCATTAACGATAATTCCCTCGCGGACGGTGTCAGGCAAAATCAGCTGCTGGGGTATCACCAGTTGCGTACCGGATTTAGGCAAAAAAGGATCCACGCCCGGGTTCGCTTCCAGCATATTGCTCAGACCCTGCCCGTATTGCGCGGCAAACGCTTCGAGCGGTAGCGTATTGTGATCCGGCACGGTAATGGTTTGCGAAGTGCCCACCAGCCGACTGCCTGTCGGCGGTAAAGGATAACTTACCGCCTGAACGCTCTGGCTGATAAGTAATGCAGCAAGACAACTCAACACATTTATACGACACATATTCCCTTCCTCAGTCGCACCTTGATTTGCTAAGCATAGCGTAGCCGCTTTGCATTACCCATCAGGAAATAAAATCAGTTTGCACACGCGCCCTGGCGCGGTAGTCTCATACGTTCCGTTTATATGACGGTGGCTATGTGAGTGACCTTTTCTTATACCAATAATTAGAAATACGTGCAGACAGGACAACTATGGACTCCACTCTCACCTCCACACATCCCAACGAGGAGACACCTTCGCTCAATCGTGCCCGCCGCGCAGCCCTCGGCAGCTTCGCGGGTGCCGTCGTCGACTGGTATGATTTTCTGCTTTACGGCATTACTGCCGCGCTGGTGTTTAACCGCGAATTCTTCCCCCAGATTAGCCCGGCAATGGGTACGCTCGCCGCGTTTGCTACCTTTGGCGTCGGCTTCCTGTTTCGTCCACTGGGCGGAGTGATCTTCGGCCACTTCGGTGACCGTCTCGGACGCAAACGCATGCTGATGCTCACCGTCTGGATGATGGGCATCGCCACCGCGCTGATTGGCGTTCTCCCTTCATTTTCCACCATTGGCTGGTGGGCGCCGGTGCTGCTGGTTACGCTGCGCGCCATTCAGGGCTTCGCGGTAGGCGGCGAATGGGGTGGCGCGGCGCTGTTATCCGTTGAGAGTGCCCCGAAGAACAAGAAAGCGTTTTACAGCAGCGGCGTGCAGGTGGGCTATGGCGTAGGTCTGCTGTTCTCCACCGGGCTGGTGTCGCTGATGAGCCACTTCACCACCGATGAACAATTCCTGAGCTGGGGCTGGCGCATTCCGTTTATCTTCAGCATCGTGCTGGTTGTCGCTGCACTGTGGATCCGCAACGGCATGGAGGAATCTGCTGAGTTCGAACAACAGCGGCAAGAACCGCCCGTTGCCAGAAAACGGCTTCCGGTGATGGAGGCGCTTGTCCGGCATCCTGGCGCTTTTCTGAAAATTATCGCCCTGCGCCTGTGCGAACTGCTGACGATGTATATCGTGACCGCGTTTGCCCTCAATTATTCAACGCAAAATCTCGGTCTGCCCCGCGAGCTGTTCCTGAACATTGGCCTGCTGGTCGGCGGGATCAGCTGCCTGACTATCCCCTGCTTCGCCTGGCTGGCGGACAGGTTTGGTCGCCGTCGCGTCTATATCACTGGGGCGCTGATTGGCACCCTCAGCGCCTGGCCGTTCTTCATGGCGCTGGAGGCACAGTCGATCTTCTGGATTGTCTTCTTTGCCATCATGCTCGCTAACATCGCCCACGATATGGTGGTCTGCGTGCAGCAGCCCATGTTTACAGAACTGTTCGGGGCGAGCTATCGCTACAGCGGCGCGGGCGTAGGCTATCAGGTGGCAAGCGTGGTCGGCGGCGGGTTTACGCCATTTATTGCCGCCGCGCTGGTGACCTTCTCCGGGGGCAACTGGCACAGTGTGGCACTTTATCTGCTGGCCGGTTGCCTGCTGTCAGCGGCGACGGCGTTATTGATGAAAGAGACGAGCCACACCTGATCTCACTTTTGTTTCACAGGCGTGTGACATACTATCGGGTAGAGTCGCACACCTGTGGAACAAGGAGACAGAGATGAATAATAAGGGCTCCAGCCTGACCCCGGCTCAGGCACTGGAAAAACTCGATGCACTGTATGAACAGTCCGTCAACGCGCTGCGCAGCGCCATCAGTGAGTATATCGAAACAGGGAAACTCCCCGACGAAAAGGCCAGAAGTAAGGGCCTTTTTGTTTATCCATCGCTTTCCGTCACCTGGGACGGCAGCGCGACTAACACGCCGAAAACGCGCGCCTACGCACGCTTTACCCACTCCGGCTGCTACAGCACCACCGTCACCCGCCCTGCACTGTTCCGCCCTTATCTTGAAGAGCAACTCACGCTGTTGTATCAGGATTACGGCGCGCACATTGCCGTTGAACCCTCACAGCATGAGATCCCGTATCCGTATGTGATTGACGGTTCGGCATTAACCCTTGACCGCTCCATGAGCGCGGGGCTGACGCGCCATTTCCCGACCACCGAGCTGTCGCAGATTGGCGATGAGACGGCGGATGGTATCTACCACCCGGCAGAATTTTCACCGCTGTCGCACTTTGATGCCCGCCGCGTGGATTTCTCTCTGGCGCGCCTGCGTCACTACACCGGGACGCCCGTCGACCATTTCCAGCCCTTTGTACTGTTTACCAACTACACCCGCTATGTCGACGAGTTTGTCCGTTGGGGCTGTAGCCAGATCCTCGACCCGGATAGCCCTTACATCGCGCTGTCCTGCGCCGGCGGTATCTGGATCACCGCGGAAACCGAGGCACCCGAGCAGGCCATCTCCGACCTGGCGTGGAAAAAACACCAGATGCCTGCCTGGCACCTGATCACCGCTGACGGCCAGGGGATCACCTTAATTAACATCGGGGTTGGTCCGTCAAATGCCAAAACCATCTGCGATCATCTGGCAGTATTGCGCCCGGACGTGTGGCTGATGATTGGACACTGCGGTGGCCTGCGTGAAAGCCAGCTGATTGGCGACTACGTGCTGGCCCACGCCTATCTGCGTGATGACCATGTGCTTGACGCTGTGCTTCCACCGGATATTCCTATCCCGAGCATCGCCGAAGTGCAGCGTGCGCTGTATGACGCCACCAAAGAGGTGAGCGGTATGCCGGGTGAAGAGGTTAAACAGCGTCTGCGTACCGGTACGGTAGTGACGACGGATGACCGCAACTGGGAACTGCGTTACTCCGCCTCCGCGCTGCGTTTCAACCTCAGCCGTGCCGTCGCGATTGATATGGAAAGCGCCACCATCGCCGCACAGGGATATCGCTTCCGCGTCCCTTACGGCACGCTGCTGTGCGTTTCCGACAAACCGCTGCACGGCGAAATTAAGCTTCCGGGTCAGGCCAACCGTTTCTATGAAGGGGCAATCTCCGAACATCTGCAAATCGGCATTCGCGCCATTGATTTGCTGCGTGCGGAAGGTGACAGGCTGCATTCCCGTAAATTACGTACCTTCAACGAGCCGCCATTCCGCTAACCAGAACAAGGAATAACCATGCACACCCCATCACGCTTATCGGCCCTGCGCCGGTGGCTACAGGAAAACAATCTTGATGGCATGATCGTGCCGCGCGCGGATGCCTGGCAGAGTGAGTATTGCGCGCCGTACGATGAAAAGCTGGCCTGGCTGACGGGCTTTGATGGCTCCGCAGGTCTGGCGCTGATTCTGAAAAACACAGCCCTGCTGTTTGTCGATGGTCGCTATCAGGTTCAGGCTCGCCTTCAGGTCAATATGGATGAAATTGAAATCCACCATCTGCACAATGAACCGCTGGCCGAATGGCTCACAGCCAACGTCGGGGCCGGCATGCGTATTGGGTTTGAAGCACTGCTAATGACCAATACGGAGTTCGGGCAACTGTCTGCAACACCCTGTGAACTGGTTCCGCTCAGTCAGTCGCCGTTTGATACCTTATGGCACGATCGCCCTGCCGCGCCGGCGGGACGTATTCGAGAAATGCCGGTGGAGGTCAGTGGCGAAAGCAGCCTCGCCAAACGCCAGCGCGTTGCCGCCGTGCTGGCCGCACACGATGCCGATTATCTGGCCGTGACTCTGCCAGATAACATCGCCTGGCTGTTGAACGTGCGTGGCGCTGACATTCCATCCAGTCCTGTTCCCCTCTCCTTTGCCCTTCTTGATCGTGACGGTAGCGTGGAGTGGTTTGTTAACGACAATAAGCTCAGCGAGCTACCCGAGAGCGTGAGAAACGCGTTCAGGATTGCGCCACAGGATGCCTTTATCGAACGCTGCCAGCGCCTGTCACAAGGCAAGCGGGTGATGGTTGATGCCGATTCCGCGCCGGTCGCCCTGCGCTTTGCCATTGAGCCAGAGGGCGAAATAGTCTGGCGAACCGATCCCATCACTCTGATGAAAGCCACTAAAAACCCGGTCGAACTTGCCGGGTATCGCGAGTGTCATCACCAGGACGGTGCTGCCTGGGTGAATTTCCTGGCCTGGCTAAGCCGTGAAGTCCCCCTGCGTGAGGCGGCGGGAAAACCGCTGACGGAGCTGGAAGCGCAGGCGCAGCAGCTTGCATTCCGTAAACAGCAGCCTGGATTTATTGAGCAAAGTTTTGCCACCATCTCCGCCTCCTCCAGTAATGCGGCGATGTGCCACTATCACTCAAGCGAAGCCAGCAATAAGCCCATCGGTCAACATCATTTTTACCTTAATGATTCCGGCGGTCAGTATCATAACGGCACCACTGACGCCACGCGTACGCTGGCATGGGGTAGCGTGCCGCCACAGCAGAAGTTGCACTACACCGCCGTACTGAGAGGGTTCCTGTCGTTGATAACCTTACAGTTTCCCTCCGGCAGCCAGGGCCATCAGCTTGATGCCTTCGCGCGTCGCCCGTTGTGGGAAATGGGGCTGGATTACGATCACGGGACAGGGCATGGCGTAGGACATCAGTTGCTTATCCATGAGAACCCGCATCGTCTCGCCAAAAAGGTTAACCCGTGGCCCCTGGTGGCCGGCACCATCATGACTATCGAGCCTGGATATTATCTGGCGGACAGCCATGGGATCCGCATTGAAAACCAGGTGGAGATTGTCGAAAGCCGTCCGGGATTCTGCACGTTTTCCTCACTGACGCTGATCCCGATCGACCTGAGTCAGGTCGAGTTACAGCTGTTGAACGAACAGGAAAAACAGTGGCTGGATGAGTATCATCAGCAGGTGCGTGAGGCCCTGTTACCGTTGGTCGACAGCGACGCGCGGCAATGGTTGCTTGAGGCGACGACGCCGGTTGGGGTTAACCACTAGAAATGTCAATGGATGCCGGGCGGCGGTTTCGCCTGACCTGGCTGTAAGCCCGTCGCATCGGACCTTTTCAGAACGCAGAAAAGCAAAAAGCCTGCTATAAAAGCAGGCTTTTTAAATTTGGCTCCTCTGACTGGACTCGAACCAGTGACATACGGATTAACAGTCCGCCGTTCTACCGACTGAACTACAGAGGAATCGTGTGAACGGGGCGCATATTATCGATGCTCCCCGATGATGTCAAAGGCAGAATGCATATTTCTGACTGTTTGCCGAATTATTCTCCACTTCGCGCATTTGTCAGGCATTCTGTTGATTCTGTGGTCGTTGGTTCCTGTTTTATTCGCGGGTATTTCCAGAGCCAGCGCCCACTGACCATACGCCAGTAGAACAACGCCCCACGCACCGCCCAGTCAAGGAACATCCCCAGCCAGACGCCGACTACCCCCATGCCAAGCATGACCCCGAGCGTGTAACCCACCACCACACGGCAACCCCACATGCCGAGCATCGACACCCACATCGCGAAGCGTGCATCGCGTGCCCCTTTCAGCCCGGCAGGCAAAACCCATGAAGCCGCCCAGATGGGCATAAAGGCCGCGTTCAGCCAGATCAGGATCTTAACGACCTCTTTGACATCATCTTCGTGGGTATAAAAAGAGGCCATAAGCCCGGCAAAGGGGGCGCTTCCCCAGGCGATCAGCGTCAGGCCAATGGTTGACAGCCAGAAGACGTGCCGCAACTGCCGTTCCGCCTGCCCTATCTGCCCTTTCCCCAGCCGTTTACCGGTGATGATGGTCGACGCCGAACCGAGGGCGTTGCCCGGCAGGTTTATCAGGGAGGCGATGGAGAAGGCAATAAAGTTACCGGCGATAACGTCAGTCCCCATCCCGGCGACAAACATTTGCGTCAGCAGCTTGCCCCCGTTAAACAACACGGATTCAATACTGGCGGGAATACCAATTCCCATCACTTCCCAGATAATGGCGAAGTTAAAGGGGCGGAAATAGCTCTTCAGCGTAAGGCGCAGTGACGGCGTGATCCCCGCCATCAGCACGCCGAGAATGGCGGCCGCACCGATATAACGTGAAATCGTTAACCCCAGCCCGGCGCCCACGAACCCGAGCCCGTCCCAGGAGAAGACGCCGTAGATCAGCACGCTGCTGATAATGATATTCAGGATGTTCATCCCGCCGTTTATCAGCAACGGAATTTTGGTGTTGCCCGCCCCGCGCAGCGCGCCGCTGCCAATCAGCGCGATGGCTGCAGCCGGATAACTCAGGACCGTCATTTCCAGGTAGGTCAGCGCGAGGTCTTTAACCTCATTTGTGGCCTCACCGGCGACAAAATCGATAATTTCCCTGCCGAAATAGTGGATCACCGCCGCCAGCACGATCGAGAAAATGGTCATGATCATCAGCGACTGTCGGGCAGCCTCGCGCGCACGTTTAGGATCGAGCTTACCGAGGCTAAAGGCGACGACAACCGTCGTCCCGAGGTCAATGGCGGCAAAAAAAGAAATAACCACCATGTTAAAGCTGTCCGCCAGCCCGACACCGGCCATCGCCTCTTTACCCAGCCAGCTGACCAGGAAGGTACTCAGCACCCCCATCAACAGAACGCAGGTGTTTTCCAGGAAAATAGGCACGGCAAGGGGGGTGATTTCACGCCAGAACAGAACACGATAGCTTTTACGCTTTGCATACCATGGCGTGCGCATAATCGCCTGGCGTAGGGGGGCAGTGACGTTCAAAATGGACCTTAACGAGAAAGTTGAAACTCCATTTCAAATGATGGGGGAGAAATGCTAAACCTGCAAAGTATTTTCCATAAAAAGATGTGTGGATTTACAACAAACTGTCGACAGAATCATCAATCGATCGCTAATCGCTAAGATCAGGTTTGACAAAACTTTTTTCGCCGCTAAGATAAGCCTCCACAACGATTCCTCTGTAGTTCAGTCGGTAGAACGGCGGACTGTTAATCCGTATGTCACTGGTTCGAGTCCAGTCAGAGGAGCCAAATTTAAAAAGCCTGCTTTTATAGCAGGCTTTTTGCTTTGCTGGTGAGGGAAAATGAACGCTCTGTTTGTCTACGGCACGCTACGCCCGGGTCACGCGAATGCACATATTCTTGAAAACATCGGTGGCGAATGGCAGGCCGGTTTTGTCACCGGGACGTTTTACGAACGTGGCTGGGGCGCGGCGGCAGATTTTCCGGGGATAGTGCTGCACCCGGACGGCCCACGCGTGGAGGGCTTCCTGTTTATCTCTGATAGCCTGAGTGCACACTGGCCAATGCTGGACGAATTTGAAGACGGCTACGATCGGGTTGAGGTCAATGTGACCACGCCGGATGGAAAACAGGTCAACGCCTGGATTTATCAGCTACAGCCGCGTACTGCGTAATAAAAAAGGCTCTCTGTCACCAGAGAGCCTTTTTTGTATTCATCGGCGATTACTCGCTTTTGGCTTCACCGTTTTTGATTTCGCCCATTACTTTCAGTTTCTTGGAGATATCACGGCGTTCTTTAGACAGCTCAGCGTTTTTGATGATGTAGTCATCAACGCGGTCTTCGTAGTCACTCTTCATGCTGGCGATGATGCCCTGAATAGCCTCAACGCTCATGCCTGGCTTGATGTAGTCGCTCAGGTTATCGAGCAGCAGGACACGTTTCTGGTTGTCACGGATCTTCTTCTCAACGTCCTGGATTTCACGCTGCAGTTTGTTTTTGCGGCGGAACAGGCGGACGAATTCCAGAACATCCTGGAACGAAGGCTTGGTAGTTTCCATTTTTACACCCCTGATAATGTGAGATTCGGATTCGTTAAAGCAACCGTTGTAACAATAACCTTACTGACAGCGGCTGCGAATGACAATGAGTATATCGTTTAAAGCTATCATAACCCCAATTGATGCTGAATCGAAGCAGCAGGCGTCACATATGGAGATAGCTGCTCTTTATTTGCGCAGCGCCCGGCAAATGAGATGCGACAGTAGCTCCAGCTGCCGCGCCAGCTCCATGCTCAGCCAGACATAACCATGAATAGGCGTTTCCGCAACGTTATCGCTCTGACGCTCATTCATTAACTGCTTCAGCTCCGCAACGATCTCATTCAGACGTTCACTGTTCGCCAGAATGGGCTGCGGGTTACCTTCATAAAGCGCGTGGGCGATGGTGAGCAGCGTTTGCTGCGTCATCTGCTGCGTCTCTTTTAAGGTATGGGCGTTGAGCATTAAAAGGTGGCTGGGACGAGAAGCCCAGTGCGCGTTGATTTGCAGCTCAAGCATGCATACCAGATTGCGGCTTACCGTCTGAATGGCTTCAAAAATGGATTTCTGGATATGGGTTTCTTTGCTGGCCGGAGTAATCAGCCCGCGCATCCTGACCACATCGTTGAGGATCGTTTGCAGGTGTTTTTCCAGCCGGGGACGCTCAACCAGGTTAGGGGAAAATCCGGCCTGATAGACGCGGTTGAACGCGGTGACATAGTTAGCCATCTGAATACGCCAGTGCAGAAAAGCACGCTGTGGCCAGATGCCGGTAAAAAGCATAGCCAGCAGTGAGCCGAGGATAACGTCCCCGCTTCGCCACAGGGCGGTCGTCATATCCCCCGCCGGTGCACCGACCACCACTGACAGCGTGATACCAATCAGCAGCGCCTGATAGGGCCTTTTGCCTAATGCCAGCCAGCCGCAAAGGAACATCGCGACACCGCACCAGATCAACATAACCGGAAACGAGATAAGCTCAAGCTTCAGCGCGATAAGCCCCAGGGCAGAGCCTAAAACGGTACCGCCAATGCGCTCGAAGGCGCGTGGAACAACGTTCCCCCAGAACGAAATAGGCCCCATCACGACCACCAGCGTGATAAGCGGCCATGTTCCCTCAGGAACATCCAGCAAACGAACCAGCACAAACGTCAACACAAAGGCCAGCGCGATACGGCACCCATGTACCACGCGGTAGTGTTTGTACAGACGAATTTCAAAAGGGGTTAATGATTTGTCGGGACGCACACCCGCTCTCCAGCTACACGGCAAATCACAATTGTACTGTGTTTTCAGCCGGGCGGATCACACCCGGCTGAAAAACCCTGTAATAACCAGGCTTAACCCGCTTTGTGCTCTACACCAATATACATTTCGATGTCCCAGTAACCGTCCGCGTTACCATCATTAAGGTAGCGCTCGAAACAGGGTTTAGGGGCCATCTGGTAGCTGTTGTCCTGCAAGAGGGAATTAAAGAACTGGTTCCATGGGGTCGCGAAGTCATGGTTTTCAACGCGCGCCGCCGCCACCGCATACTCTCCAGCGGCGATTTCCGTCATCATGACGCCTTCGCTGTTTTCAGGAATGACAAAATCGTCCGGGACCGTTACGGCCGTGTCACAGCGCAATTTTTCTGCCGGGACCTCGTCCGGATTATCGTAGTAAACCGCAACCCACTCCAGCGGCTGAATGTGACGGCCATCCACCCACATGACTAACTGTTCGAAGCCCTGTTTTACCGTTTTGTCCCACGGCCCGACCAGATGAAAGCCGGCGATTTTACGTTTCTGTTGCTGCTTGATGCTGTAGTCCATGCTGCCTCCTTTTATTACTGTATATTTATACACTATAAAGCAGGTTTTAACTGTTCAGCAAACGAGGAGTGTTTATTATGTGAGCAGACTCGCAACCGCGCCAGTCTGCTCATGTGCTTTAACGCAGGCCGTTACAGCGTGTGATGCAGATAATCGCTCAGACGGGAGAAGAGGCCGCCTTTATTCACCGCTTCGAGCGTCACCAGAGGCCAGTGCGCCACGACTTTGTCACGGTCGTAAAGCTGGATCTCCCCTACCCGCTGATGAGCCGCAATCGGCGCTTCCAGCTCTTTTTTATCCAGCACGTACTTGGCTTTGATGTTAGGAACTTCTGTTTTAGGCAAGGCCAGCCAGAAATCCTGGTCGGTGCCCAGTTCCACCTGCTCTTTATCGCCGTACCAGATACGCTCTGTTCCCACTTTTTTGCCGTTATGCAGGATCTGCACCGTATCAAAGTTCTGCTGCCCCCAGTGCAGCAGCTTCCGGGCCTGTTCCTCACGCCCTTTCGGGCTGTCAGCGCCCATCACCACCGCGATTAAACGACGCTGACCGTCAACCGCTGACGCAATCAGGTTAAAGCCCGCTCCCGACGTGTGCCCCGTTTTCAGGCCATCAACGTTCATGGTTTTATCCCACAGCAGGCCGTTACGGTTTTGTTGGGTGATCCCGTTCCAGGTAAGGCTCTTTTCGCTGTACATGTGGTAGAACTCTGGCTCGCCGTGAATGATAGCCCGGGAGAGCACGGCCAGGTCATAGGCAGAGCTGTGCTGGCCCGGCGCGTCCAGACCGTGGACGGTTTCAAAGTGGGTATCGCGCAGGTTCAGCTTTTGTACATAGTCGTTCATCATCTTCACAAACTGCGGCTGACCACCCGCCACATGATCCGCCAGCGCCACGCAGGCGTCGTTACCGGAATCCACAATCAGACCACGGCTCAGGTCGCGCACCGAGACGCGATCGCCCTCTTTCAGGAACATCAGCGACGATCCTTCAAACACCGGGTTCCCTTTTGCCCACGCGTCGCGGCCAACGGTAACGATGTCATCCGGGGTAATGCGGTGGCTGTCGATGGCCCGATCGACAACGTAGCCCGTCATCAGCTTGGTCAGGCTCGCCGGATTACGTTGTTGATGTTCGTTGCCCGCCGTTAAGATCTGACCAGTCGTGTAATCCATTAGCACCCAGGAGCCCGCCTGAATGGCCGGAGGCTGCGGCGAAAAATCCAGCGGATCGGCCGCGAAGGCAGAAGAGACACTCGAAGCGAGTAAAGAAACAGCAATAAACAGACGGCGTTTCAACGGTATATCCTCAGGTCATTAAAAATCGATGACCTTTTTACGGGAGTTCTGTTGTCGTTACCTGGCTTAATTGCAAAAAAATGTTAATGGCCAGGAAAACTCTGTGTGTGATACAAAGCCCCCTGTCTAGGGGGCTATCAATGGTAACAAAAACAGCAATCGCTGTTTTTTATCCGTTTTTATTATAAATCGGGAATTATTTTTTCAGCCAAATACTGCGCACCAAATCGAGTTAAATGAGCTGGATCATAAAAAATTGGCTTGTTGTTATCAGTAACAGTTAAACACTTATTTTTTTCTGGGCAGATATAATCCATCATGTTTATGAAATGCACGCCAGGTATAGTTGAAAGTTTATCGTTAATTATTACAGTTTCATTATCTTTAAACTTTGCTGCGAATCGTTCAACACCGACCAAACGATTGAAAGAATTAATGATTTCAATACTGCTTTTCTTGAGATTTTTACGACCAACCACGTATACTTTTGCATTAGTCATCGCACGTATTTTTTCAACACCATGAGTAACATACTCAACTAGGTTAGGTTGATAATGAAAGGCTATATAGATTTTATCAGCTTGCTGAAGAAGGTCCTGGTTCATAGCTTTCATCATTTGTGCCTTACAGACAGGGATCAAATCTGGCTTTGCTATTGTTAGCGCATTTAGCTTATAGAAAAAATCGTGCATCTTGTCTGTTTCGACGTAATTTGTACCGCAATCAAAATAAACTGTCCTGGCTATTACATCTTCTTTTTCTAAAACCCCAGACTCTTCCAATAAGTTAATCAGATCAGCGGACTGGGAATCTCCAATGACCAGAACCTTTAATTTCCCATCGGCATTTGAAAAATTACTTTTATGGGTAAGCATACGTTGTTTGGTCCATGTATAATCAGCGGCATCTTTCTTATCTATTTGATTGATCATACGAATCTCCTCAGGAATTCGCCATTCCCAACCATTATTTGCCCAACTGCTGGCAGAAGGTACAATTACAATTAATGCAACTGCTGCACATGCCAAAGAAAATGTAGAACCATTCATTTTCTCTGGATTTGACGACCTAAATGGTTTTTCAATAGTATAATATACTACAGCACTCAATATTAGAGTAAGAGCAAGCATTAAAGTTATTTGCATCGTACTAGGTGTGAAAACAACAATATAACTCCCAAGTACGTAAACTGGCCAATGAACCAAATATAATGAATAGCTAATTTCTCCAATATATTTCGGGAAACGGCATGAGAGGAGCATTGAAATAGCAGTTTTCTCCCCAGAAAGTATCATTAGCAATGTACCAAAACAAGGAATTAATGCATAATAACCCGGGAAAATAATTGATTTAATATCAAAAGAAAAAATTGAATATAGAACTAAAAAAAAGCCTGAAACATATAACACCTGATTAAATCTCTTACCATTAAATAAATGATTAATAAAAACCCCAATTGCTCCAATTGCAAATTCATGCATGCGGAATGGAGTCAAATAGAAAGCCCCACTAGAATCCACACTAATATAATAAATCGCTAAGAAAGCAAAAATTATAAAAAACAAAAAAACAGCAAACGCCCGAAAATGAATGTTTTTGGTAATCCTACATAATACAATCAAATATAGCGGCCATAAAAGATAAAATTGCAACTCAACACTTAGCGACCACGTATGCAACAACGGTTTTAGAGTTGAGAAGTTATCAAAATAGTCAGACTGCATCCAGAAAAAAATATTTGAGATACCGGATAACGCATAAACAACAGACCCAGAAAGTGAAGAAAAATCTTTTGGTGCAAGTATAAAAAAAGAGCCTACATATGTTATGGTTATAACAAATAACAATGCCGGGATTAGTCTTCGCGTACGCCGGATATAAAAATCACCAAATGAAAAGCGATTGTTATCAACCCCTTTAACAATGCCGCTTGTAATTAAATAGCCACTGATTACGAAAAAAATATCGACACCTACAAATCCGCCAGAAAATCCCGTAATATTAAAATGATAGAAGATCACAGCCAAAACAGCAATTGCCCTAATACCATCAATATCTGGACGATAACCAACTTTTAATTGCTTCCCTTTTGAGAACACTTAATCACCTGAATAATATTATTACGTGGCAAAAAACCACTCTTAGGCCCAACATTGATTCAACATTTTATCAGATTAATCTTAATTTTTGTAAGAGAATTTGTTGGGGTGCAACGACCTCATCGTTTACTATTAACCCCCATGTTAGGAAGCAACTGCGAGATTTATGTGAACGGAACACAACGATCATCAACCTTTTTGTTCCACGACTACGAAACCTTTGGCACCCACCCGGCGCTGGATAGACCGGCACAGTTTGCGGCCATCCGTACCGACGATGAATTCAACATCATAGGCGAGCCTGAGGTCTTTTACTGTAAGCCGGCCGATGACTACCTGCCCCAGCCCGGCGCGGTAATGGTCACCGGGATCACCCCACAGGAAGCCCGGGACAAAGGCGTGAACGAGGCCGCATTCGCCCGGCGCATTCACGACCTCTTCACCGTCCCGAATACCTGCGTGGTCGGTTACAACAACATCCGTTTCGATGACGAAGTGACGCGCAATATCTTCTACCGCAACTTCTACGATCCTTATGCCTGGAGCTGGCAGAACCGCAACTCGCGCTGGGATTTGCTCGACATTATGCGTGCCTGCTATGCGCTGCGCCCGGAAGGCATCAACTGGCCTGAGAATGACGAAGGGCTGCCGAGTTTCAGACTGGAACACCTGACGCGCGCGAACGGTATTGAGCACAGTAATGCCCACGATGCGATGGCCGATGTCTACGCCACCATTGCTATGGCAAAGCTGGTGAAAACTGCTCAGCCGCGGCTGTTTGACTATCTGCTGAGCCACCGCAGCAAGCAGAAACTCACCACGCTGATTGATGTGCCGCAGATGAAACCACTGGTACATATCTCCGGTATGTTTGGCGCCTGGTGCGGCAATACCAGTTGGGTCGCTCCGCTGGCCTGGCATCCGGATAACCGTAATGCCGTGATTATGGTGGATTTAGCCGGTGATATTACACCGCTGCTCGATCTCGACAGCGATACGCTGCGCGAACGGCTCTATACCCCAAAAGATGAACTCGGCGATCTGCCCGCGGTGCCGGTCAAACTGGTCCATATCAATAAATGTCCGGTCCTGGCCCAGGCCAATACGCTGCGCGCAGAGGATGCCGACAGGCTGGGGATTAACCGTCAGCGTTGCCTGGATAACCTCAAGGTGCTGCGTGAAAACCCGCAGGTGCGTGAGAAAGCGGTGGCGATCTTTGCCGAAGCCGAACCCTTTGTTCCGTCCGACAACGTCGATGCGCAGCTGTACAACGGCTTTTTCAGCGACGCAGACCGTGCGGCAATGAATATTGTTCTGCAAACCGAACCGCGTAACTTACCCGCGCTGGATATTACCTTCGCGGATGCACGTATCGAAAAACTGATGTTTAATTACCGCGCGCGCAACTATCCTGGCACGCTGGATGAAACCGAACAGGCGCGCTGGCTTCAGCATCGTCGTCATGTGTTTACACCGGAGTTTCTGCAGAGCTACGCGCAGGAGCTGGAGATGCTGTATAGCCAGTATGAAGGAAATGCTGAAAAGCAGGCGCTGTTAAAAGCGCTGTATCAGTATGCGCAGGAAATCGTCTGACAGATTTTGGGCGAAAAAAAACCGGAGGCGATGGTCTCCGGTTTTTTTTTACTTAGCTCTTACGCAACGTCTTCGTACTGAGGAACCGGGTTACGGAAGCTCTTCGTGACGCACGCCAGGTAAACCAGGCCGATACCCGCCCAAATCAGGCCAAGCACCATGGAACTCTCTTCCAGGTTAACCCACAGCGCACCCACGGTCAGCGCACCACACATCGGCAGGAACAGATACTGGAAGTGGTCTTTCAGCGTTTTATTACGCTTTTCACGGATCCAGAACTGAGAAATAACCGACAGGTTAACAAAGGTGAACGCCACCAGCGCACCGAAGTTAATCAGCGCAGTTGCCATCACCAGGTCAAAGTTAATCGCCAGCAGAGCAATAGCGCCGACCAGGATGATGTTCATCGCCGGCGTACGCCAGGTTGGGTGAACGTAGCCGAAGAAGCTTTTCGGGAATACGCCGTCACGACCCATTACGTACATCAGACGTGCAACGCCTGCGTGCGCGGCCATGCCGGATGCCAGTACCGTGATGGTGGAGAAGATCAACGCGCCAACCTGGAACGCTTTACCCGCCACGTAGAGCATAATTTCTGGCTGAGAGGCATCCGGATCCTTAAAGCGAGAGATATCCGGGAAGTACAGCTGCAGGAAGTAGGTCGCAAAGATAAAGATCAGACCACCAATCAGCGCCGTCAGGAAGATAGCACGCGGGATAACACGCTCTGCGTCCTTGGTCTCTTCAGACAGGTTGCTGATGCCGTCAAAACCGGTAAAGGAGAAGCACAGAATGGTTGCCCCGGTAATCATCGGGATCACATGCGCATCACCAGACCAGAACGGCTTGCTGCTCGCCAGGGTACCTGCGCCTTCACCGTGGAAGACACCAAAGATAACCATGCCCAGAATCACGGCAATCAGGATGACCTGAAGCACAACAATAACGGAGTTAAAGTTCGCAACGGACTTGATGCTGCGCAGGTTGAACGCCGTCATAAAGGCCACCAGCGCCACGACGAACATCCACGAAGGGATCGACGGCACCAGTGCTTCAAAATAAATTTTAGCCAGCAGAATGTTGATCATCGGCGCGAACAGATAGTCGAGCAGCGAAGACCAGCCCACCATAAAGCCAACGGTCGGGCTGATGGATTTCTGGGCGTAGGTGTAGGCGGAACCGGCAGACGGATAGCGACGGACCAGTTTACCGTAGCTCAGCGCGGTAAAGAGGATCGCAATCAGCGCGAAGGCGTAAGCCGTCGGCACATGACCGTCTGTGAGGCCTGATACGATACCGAATGTATCGAACAGCGTCATTGGCTGCATATAGGCAAGGCCCATCATAACAACCGGAACTAACGTAAGGGTTTTACGTAATTCCACGCGAGAGGTGTTTGGAGTTGCGTTATGCGACATAGTTATTCTCCTTTACGGT
The DNA here is from genome assembly GCF_049913205.1 of Enterobacter sp. R-25. Taxonomy (NCBI): domain Bacteria; kingdom Pseudomonadati; phylum Pseudomonadota; class Gammaproteobacteria; order Enterobacterales; family Enterobacteriaceae; genus Enterobacter; species Enterobacter sp. R-25. The sequence continues at coordinate 3,027,345 of NZ_CP183982.1, forward strand.
GATAACCGCCACGTAAGCGAAAAATTGCCCCATTTCTGTATTCCTCAGCGACAACAACTGTCGGATTTTAGTAAATATCTATCCGGTACGAAGCCCGGCCTCTTGGTTTTTAGTTTCGTTTCATACGTGCAAAAAAAAATAACCGACGCCTTTTATATCGTCGATTATTCATTTGGTTGCAGCGGCGCATTTTGCCCCACATCGGATACAAAAGGCAATACTTTGCAACGCCCGGGGCGATTTTCTTTTTTCTAACTGGCTGATTTCTCGACGCTGCTTTGCGAGTAAACGGCAGCAATAGCACTATTTGCTAAAATTTCGTCCCGCCACCAGGCGCTTGCCAGCCCCGCAGTTTGTTCATTCCAGCCGACCCACACCGATTCATTGCTGCTTTGTGCAAGCACCTGTTTTTCAACAAGCGCACCGCTGTCTAAAAACCGCTGTGCCAGATAGCGGGGTAAATAGCCGCACCCCAGGCCACTGATTTGCAGCTCCAGCTTGGTTTTATAGTCGAACACCGTGATCGCCTCCTGCTCATCAAGCAACTGCGTGGAGGCCGCACAGTCGGGACGCGAGCTGTCACCGACCACAATGGCGCGGTAGCCTTTAATCGTGCGCCGGTTAAGGGGTTCCGGCTCCTGCGCGAGCGGATGGTGTGGCGCGACGGCGAAAACCTGCTCCAGCACACCCAGCCGGGCGAAACCGAAATCGCTTAACTGGGGCGGTTCATGCAGCGCACCGACAAAAATATCTGCCCTGCCCTGAGTTAAGGCATCCCATGAATCGCCCAGCACGCCATTAATGAAGATTAATCGGGTTACGCTGTGGTGCTGATAGAACGCCTCAATCAGCGGCGTCAGAAGAGAAAACGGAAAAGTATCATCAACGCCGATGACCAGTTCGTTCTCCCATCCCTGGTGCAGTTTGACGGCCTGTTTTTCCAATTCGCGAACGGTATGCAGGACGTCGCGCCCCTTCTCCAGCAGCATCTGCCCGGTACGGGTAAAACGGGCGCGGTGACCAGAGCGATCGAGGATCTGGATATTAAGATCGCTTTCCAGTTTATGAACGGTATAGCTCAGCGCCGACGGGGTTTTGAAGAGCTTTGCCGAAGCAGCGGCAAAGCTCCCCTCTTTTTCCAGTGCATCCAGAATAATAAGAACATCCAGCAGCGGTTTCATGTTCGCCCCCTTCCGGTGTGCGATCGTTTCCGCTGAGAAACTTATTCCATCGGCATCACCAGCGGATCGGGATATTGATACTCAAACCCCAGCTCATGACAAATGCGATTGCCATCAACAATTTTGCCTTTACTTTCGTCCTTTGCTTCACCAAAAACAGGCGGAACCAGACCCAGCTGGCGTGCCATCAGCGGGTAAAACGTGCTACGCGCTGGATGAGAAGGCGCACATATATTATAGATGTGCCCACCTTTTGGAGCCTGTAAGAGTAGTTCTATTGCGGCAATTACGTCATCAAGATGCACAAGATTGACGCCATGTTGTCCGTCTGGCGCGGATTTTCCCGCGAAGAAGCGCCCTGGATGTCGTCCGGGGCCAACCAGACCTGCCAGCCGTACGATATCGACCTGGGTGCCGGGAAGATGATGCAGCCAGTCTTCCAGCTCTTTCAGCACTTTACCGCTCGCGGTAACGGGATGACGCTCAGAGGTCTCTTTCACCACGCCGTCAACATCGCCGTAGACCGAGGTTGAGCTGGTAAAAATAATGCGTGGGATGTGATGCGCCAGCGCGCTGTCGACAATCTCCTGCATCGCCTGCAGATAAAATGATTCGCCCGGGCCGCTGCGCCGTGCAGGTAACGTAATCACCAGCGCATCAACGTTCATCAGCGTGTCCAGATCGTCAGCATCACACACCAGTTCAGGTTCCAGACGCAGCTCGACGCCGTCAATACCGCACATGCGCGCCGCTTCTACCCCATCCGCCGTGGTTTTGCTTCCGGTCACCTGCCAGCCTTTTGCGGCCAATGACATCGCCAGCGGCATTCCCAGCCAACCTAAACCGACAATCGCGACCTTTTTCATGCGAATTCTCCTGACTTTTACTCGTCTTTCTTAAGGCTACGCCAGCCCGACAGAACACACAATTCATAGCGTCAATATGAAATGAATTAATGATCAAAAAAAGCCCTTGCAATCAGTCATACAACTGGTTTAGGTTAAAAGACATCAAATGAATAAGCATTCATCGAGAATTTTATGACACGCGTTCAATTTAAACACCACCATCATCACCATCATCCTGACTAGTCTTTCAGGCGATGTGTGCTGGAAGACGTTTGGATCTTCCAGTGGTGCATGAACGCATGAAAAAGCCCCCGGAAGATCTTCTTCCGGGGGCTTTTTTTTGGACCAAATTCAGACAGGTTAAAACAGGTCAACGAGGAAAACAGAATGTTAGATAACTCACGTTTACGCATAGCTATTCAAAAATCAGGCCGTTTGAGTGATGATTCACGCGAACTGCTCGCCCGCTGCGGGATTAAAATCAACCTGCACACCCAGCGCCTGATTGCCCTGGCTGAAAATATGCCCATCGACATTCTGCGCGTGCGTGATGACGATATTCCCGGCCTTGTGATGGATGGCGTTGTTGACCTCGGCATCATCGGTGAAAACGTGCTGGAAGAAGAGCTCCTGACCCGCCGTGCTCAGGGTGAAGATCCACGCTATTTTACCCTGCGTCGTCTGGACTTCGGCGGCTGCCGCCTGTCGCTGGCCACGCCTGTCGATGAAGCCTGGGACGGCCCGGCCGCGCTGAACGGCAAACGTATCGCCACCTCCTACCCTCACCTGTTAAAACGTTACCTAGATCAGAAAGGCGTACAGTTTAAATCCTGTCTGCTGAACGGCTCTGTTGAGGTGGCGCCGCGCGCGGGTCTGGCTGACGCCATCTGTGACCTCGTCTCTACGGGCGCCACGCTGGAAGCGAACGGTCTGCGCGAAGTGGAAGTGATTTACCGCTCCAAAGCGTGCCTTATCCAGCGCGACGGCGAAATGGCCGAAGCGAAACAGCAGTTGATCGACAAACTGCTGACCCGTATTCAGGGCGTGATTCAGGCCCGTGAATCGAAATACATCATGATGCACGCGCCAACCGAACGTCTTGATGAGGTCATTGCCCTGCTGCCAGGCGCAGAGCGCCCGACCATCCTGCCTCTGGCCGGTGACCAGCAGCGCGTCGCCATGCACATGGTCAGTAGCGAAACCCTGTTCTGGGAAACCATGGAAAAACTGAAAGCGCTGGGCGCAAGCTCAATTCTGGTGCTGCCAATTGAGAAGATGATGGAGTGATGGCCATGAGCTTTAACACAATTATCAACTGGAACGATTGTTCGCAAGAACAACAGCGCGCGCTGCTGATGCGTCCGGCGATTTCCGCCTCAGAAAGCATTACCCGCACCGTGGCCGAGATCCTTGATAACGTCAAAGCCCGTGGCGACGATGCGCTGCGGGAATACAGCGCAAAGTTTGATAAAACCGAGGTTGGCGCTTTAAAGGTAACTGAACAGGAAATCACGGACGCGGAAAACCGCCTCGGTGACGAGATCAAACAGGCGATGGCCGTCGCGGTGAAAAACATTGATAGCTTCCACACCGCGCAGATATTACAGGCGGTCGATGTGGAAACCGTGCCCGGCGTACGCTGCCAGCAGGTCACGCGTCCGGTAGCGTCGGTGGGGCTTTACATCCCCGGCGGTTCCGCCCCGCTGTTCTCTACCGTATTAATGCTGGCAACCCCGGCACGCATCGCCGGTTGTCAGAAAGTTGTACTGTGCTCGCCGCCTCCGATTGCCGATGAAATTCTCTATGCGGCAAAACTGTGTGGCGTACAGGCGGTGTATAAAGTGGGTGGTGCACAGGCAATTTCCGCGCTGGCGTTTGGTACCGAATCCATTCCTAAAGTAGATAAAATTTTTGGCCCGGGCAACGCGTATGTGACCGAAGCAAAGCGTCAGGTCAGCCAGCGTCTGGACGGTGCCGCGATTGATATGCCTGCCGGTCCTTCTGAGGTGCTGGTGATTGCCGACAGCGGTGCAACGCCGGACTTCGTCGCCTCCGATCTGTTATCCCAGGCAGAACATGGCCCGGACTCACAGGTTATTTTGCTGACGCCGGATGCGGATATGGCAAGACGCGTGGGTGAAGCCGTTGAACGTCAGCTTGCCGACCTGCCGCGCGCCGACACGGCACGCCAGGCACTCTCAGCAAGCCGCCTGATTGTGGCGCGCGATCTGGCGCAGTGCATTGCCATCTCCAACCAGTACGGCCCGGAACACCTGATTATCCAGACCCGCAATGCGCGCGATCTGGTTGACAGCATTACCAGCGCAGGTTCGGTCTTCCTTGGCGACTGGTCACCGGAATCCGCCGGCGATTACGCTTCCGGCACCAACCACGTTCTGCCAACCTACGGCTATACATCAACCTGTTCGAGCCTCGGGCTGGCGGATTTCCAGAAACGCATGACCGTACAGGAGCTGTCCCGCGAGGGGTTTGCCTCTCTGGCCTCCACCATTGAGACCCTGGCCGCCGCCGAACGTCTGACCGCCCACAAAAACGCCGTTACGCTGCGCGTTGCAGCCCTGAAGGAGCAAGCATGAGCATTGAAGAATTAGCCCGCGAAAATGTCCGTCGCCTGACGCCTTATCAGTCTGCTCGTCGTCTGGGTGGCAACGGTGATGTCTGGCTGAACGCCAACGAATACCCGACGGCCGTACAGTTCGAGCTGTCGCAGCAAACACTGAACCGCTATCCGGAATGCCAGCCGAAAGCGGTTATCGAAAATTACGCCCGGTACGCAGGCGTAAAGCCTGAGCAGGTGCTGGTCAGCCGGGGTGCAGATGAAGGCATTGAACTGCTGATCCGAGCCTTCTGCGAACCGGGCAAAGATGCTGTTATGTACTGCCAGCCAACCTACGGAATGTACAGCGTCAGCGCAGAAACCTTTGGCGTGGCGTGCCGTAACGTGCTTTCGCTGGAAGACTGGCAGCTCAATCTGCAGGGGATTGCCGATAATCTTGACGGCGTGAAGGTGGTGTTCGTCTGCAGTCCAAATAACCCGACCGGGCAGATTATCAACCCGCAGGACATTCGAACCCTGCTGGAGATGACGCGCGGTAAAGCGCTGGTGGTGGCTGACGAAGCCTATATTGAGTTCTGCCCGCAGGCGACGCTGGCTGGCTGGCTCGAGGAGTACCCGCACCTGGTTGTACTGCGTACGCTGTCAAAAGCTTTCGCTCTCGCTGGCCTGCGCTGCGGCTTTACGCTGGCCAATAAAGAAGTCATCGACCTGCTGATGAAAGTGATTGCGCCATATCCACTCTCTACGCCGGTTGCCGACATTGCGGCGCAGGCTTTGGCCCCTCAGGGGATCAAGGCAATGCGCGAACGCGTGGCACAAATTCTTGAAGAACGGCAGTATCTGGTCACTGCCCTGAAAGATATTCCCTGCGTGGAGCAGGTATTCGACTCTGAAACCAACTACATCCTGGTACGCTTTACCGCGTCGAGTGCCGTATTTAAATCTTTATGGGATCAGGGCATTATCTTACGAGACCAAAATAAACAACCATCCTTAAGCGGCTGTTTGCGTATTACCGTAGGCACCCGTGCAGAGAGTCAGCGCGTGATTGACGCCCTGAAAGCGGAGAAAGTATGAGCCAGAAGACCCTCTTTATCGATCGTGACGGTACCCTTATTTCGGAGCCGCCAACCGATTTTCAGGTCGATCGTTTCGACAAACTGGCTTTTGAACCCGATGTAATCCCGGTGCTGCTCAAGCTGCAGAAAGCCGGCTATAAGCTGGTGATGATCACTAACCAGGACGGGCTGGGTACCGACAGTTTCCCGCAGGCGGATTTTGACGGCCCACATAACCTGATGATGCAGGTGCTGACCTCTCAGGGCGTTGAATTTGATGAGGTGCTGATCTGCCCACACCTGCCTGCCGATGAATGTGACTGCCGCAAGCCGAAGGTAAAGCTGGTCGAACGCTACCTGACGGATGACGTGCTGGATAAAGCCAATAGCTATGTCATTGGCGATCGCATGACCGATATTACACTGGCGGAGAACATGGGTATCTCCGGGCTGCGCTATGACCGTTCCACCCTTAACTGGGCAAAAATTGGTGAGCAGTTGACCCAGCGTGACCGCTACTCGCACGTTGAGCGCAACACCAAAGAGACGCAAATCGACGTTAAGGTCTGGTTGGATCGTGAAGGCGGCAGCAAGATCCACACCGGTGTGGGTTTCTTTGACCATATGCTGGACCAGATCGCGACCCATGGTGGTTTCCGCATGGAGATCGCCGTGAAAGGCGATTTGTATATCGACGATCACCACACCGTGGAAGATACCGGCCTGGCGCTGGGTGAAGCGCTGAAGCTGGCACTCGGCGACAAACGCGGCATCAACCGTTTTGGTTTTGTGCTGCCGATGGACGAGTGCCTGGCGCGCTGCGCAATGGATATCTCCGGGCGCCCACACCTGGAATACAAAGCGGATTTCACCTACCAGCGCGTGGGCGACCTCAGCACCGAAATGGTTGAACACTTCTTCCGTTCATTGTCCTACACCATGGGCCTGACGTTGCACCTCAAGACCAAGGGCAAGAACGACCACCACCGCGTGGAAAGCCTGTTCAAGGCCTTTGGCCGTACCCTTCGCCAGGCGATTCGTGTGGAAGGTGACGCCCTGCCCTCATCGAAAGGAGTGCTGTAATGAATGTGGTGATTCTGGATACCGGATGCGCCAACCTGAACTCCGTAAAATCGGCAATTGCCCGTCACGGCTATGCACCGGACGTGAGTCGCGACCCGGACGTCGTACTGCGCGCCGATAAGCTTTTTCTGCCCGGCGTAGGGACAGCGCAGGCGGCGATGGATCAGATCCACGAGCGTGAGCTGGTGAGTCTCATCAAAGCCTGTACTCAACCGGTGCTGGGAATTTGTCTCGGCATGCAGCTGCTGGGCCGACGCAGTGAAGAGAGCAACGGCGTTGATCTGCTCGGGATTATCGACGAAGACGTGCCGAAAATGACCGATCACGGTCTGCCTCTGCCGCACATGGGCTGGAACCGTGTTTATGCCAAAGCCGGTGACAGACTGTTTCGCGGCATTGAAGACGGGGCCTATTTTTACTTCGTGCACAGCTACGCCATGCCGGTAAATCCGTACACCATTGCCCAGTGCAATTACGGCGAAGCATTTACCGCGGCGGTGCAGAAAGATAACTTCTTCGGCGTGCAGTTTCACCCGGAACGCTCCGGTGCCGCAGGCGCACAGTTGCTGAAAAACTTCCTGGAGATGTAATGATTATTCCCGCTTTAGATTTAATCGACGGCACGGTTGTCCGTCTCCATCAGGGCGATTACGGGCAGCAACGCGACTACGGTAACGACCCCTTGCCACGTTTGCAGGATTACGCCGCCCAGGGCGCGCAGGTGTTGCACCTTGTGGATTTGACTGGCGCAAAAGATCCGACAAAACGTCAAATCCCACTTCTTAAAAAACTGGTGGCCGGCGTGGATGTGCCCGTCCAGGTAGGCGGTGGCGTGCGTACGGAAGATGACGTTGCGGCGCTGCTGGACGCTGGCGTGGCGCGTGTGATCGTCGGCTCGACTGCCGTTAACGATCCTGAAAAGGTTAAAGCCTGGTTCCGCCGCTTTGGCGCTGACGCGCTGGTGCTGGCGCTGGATGTTCGTATCGACGAACAGGGTAACAAGCAGGTTGCAGTCAGCGGCTGGCAGGAAAACTCTGGGGTGACGCTGGAAGAACTGGTTGAGAGGTATCTGCCCGTTGGCCTGAAGCACGTGCTGTGCACCGATATCTCCCGCGACGGCACGCTGGCAGGCTCTAACGTTTCTTTATACCAAGAAGTCTGTGCGCGTTATCCGCAGGTGGCCTTCCAGTCATCGGGGGGTATTGGTGATATCGCTGATATTGCCGCGCTGCGCGGAACGGGTGTACAGGGCGTGATTGTGGGCCGGGCCCTGCTGGAAGGTAAATTTACTGTGACGGAGGCGATTCAATGCTGGCAAAACGGATAATCCCTTGCCTGGACGTACGTGACGGCCAGGTAGTGAAAGGCGTGCAGTTCCGCAATCACGAAATCATTGGCGATATCGTCCCGCTGGCAAAACGCTACGCTGAAGAAGGCGCAGATGAACTGGTATTTTACGATATCACCGCCTCCAGCGATGGCCGCGTTGTGGATAAAAGCTGGGTGGCGCGCGTGGCAGAAGTGATTGATATTCCCTTCTGCGTGGCAGGCGGGATTAAATCTTCGGAAGACGCGGCAAAAATCCTCTCCTTTGGTGCCGATAAGATTTCCATTAACTCCCCTGCTTTGGCAGACCCGGAGCTGATTACCCGTCTGGCCGATCGCTTTGGCGTACAGTGTATTGTTGTGGGGATTGACACCTGGTATGACGCCGCAACGGGTAAATACCATGTCAACCAGTACACCGGCGATGAAAGCCGGACACGCGTAACCCAATGGGAAACGCTGGACTGGGTGCAGGAAGTGCAGAAACGTGGCGCAGGCGAAATTGTGCTGAACATGATGAACCAGGACGGCGTGCGTAACGGTTACGACCTGGAGCAGCTGAAAAAAGTCCGCGCGGTCTGCCACGTACCGCTGATTGCTTCCGGCGGTGCAGGCACCATGGAACACTTCCTGGAAGCCTTCCGCGATGCAAACGTTGACGGCGCGCTGGCGGCCTCCGTATTCCACAAACAGATTATTAATATTGGTGAGTTAAAAACGTACCTGGCCGACCAGGGCGTGGAGATCAGGGTATGTTAACAGAGCAACAACAGGCACAACTGGACTGGGAAAAAACTGACGGATTACTGCCGGTGGTTGTACAGCATGCCGTCTCAGGTGAAGTGCTGATGTTGGGATATATGAACCAGGATGCACTAACCAAAACCATCGACAGCGGCAAGGTCACCTTTTTCTCGCGTACCAAACAACGTTTGTGGACCAAAGGGGAAACCTCTGGCCATTTCTTGAATGTGGTCAGCATTACGCCGGACTGCGATAACGATACGCTTCTGGTACTGGCGAATCCGATCGGCCCAACCTGCCACAAAGGGACCAGCAGCTGCTTCGGAGATGCAAGCCACCAGTGGCTGTTCCTGTATCAACTGGAACAGTTACTCGCTGAGCGTAAAACGGCGGATCCTGAAAGTTCGTATACGGCTAAGCTGTACGCCAGCGGGACTAAACGTATTGCGCAAAAGGTGGGGGAAGAAGGCGTTGAGACAGCACTGGCCGCGACCGTGCATGACCGCGAAGAGCTGACCAACGAGGCGTCGGATTTGATGTATCACTTGCTGGTACTGCTGCAGGATCAGGAGCTGGATTTGACGGCGGTGATTGAGAATTTACGTAAGAGACATAAGTAAAAGACCACCTTCTTAGAAGGTGGCTTTTGAGAATGCCCCCTGTAAGGGGGGCTACTATCACTTTCCACTAACCACTCTAACAATTCCATCTGCTGTTCATGTGTCTGTTCCGTTTTCTCCTGATGCCGCACATATCGTCTGATTATTTCTTCATTTACCCCCACCGTATCTACAAAGTATCCGCGGGACCAAAAATGATTGCCCCATAGCTTCTTTCTTATGTGCGGAAAACGATTGTAGAGCCTGATAGCGCTGCGGCCTTTCAGATGCCCCATCAGAGTGGATATAGAAATTTTCGGTGGGACAATGACAACGAGATGTACATGATCTGGCTGAACATTTAGCTCCAGAACCTCACAATCTTTGATTCCGCAGAGAATGTAGATTGTCCTGTAAAGTTCTTTACCCAGCTTATCTTTCAGGATCCTGAAACGGTACTTCGGCGTCCAGACTATGTGGTATTTGCAACGCCAATATACATGTGATGAACTCCTGTAAAGCCCCATGTCGGTTTGTCTCCTTTTACTTGTGGTGAGTAAGCAAAGATATTCCGACATGGGCATTCTTCAGGCTAGAGCCTTACAGGAACAATCACCACCTCCCCAGGAGGTGGTTTAGGGATGACAATAAAAAAACCGGGGAATGTCCCCGGTTTTTTTATCTGATGAGAATCACGCTTTTGGTTTGTAGTTCCGCAACGCGTTGCGACCCAACACCACACCTGAACCGATAATCCCGCCAAGGAGTACGGCAAGGATTAGAGTGATGGCCTTTTTCGGACTGTCACGTTTGATCGGTAAATCTGGCTTCATCACATAACGGTAGACGTGGATAGTGTCAGGGTTAACGTTCAGCTTTTCGATATCCAGCAAGTTCTGCTTGGTCTGGTAGTACGCTCCTGAGAACACCAGCGGACGAGACGCTTCGTTTTCAATCATCGATTTCAACGCTTCGCTGCCCAGCAGGAACATGGTTTCCTGCGTCACGTCCTGAGTTTGCTGAATTTGCGGAGAGGTGATTTTCGCTGCCTCTGCGTTCTTCAGCGCTTCCGTAATCTGTTTAATGCGCAGATCTTTTTGTTCCTGAGAGACTTTCTCCTGGTTCCCCAGGGAGTCATTCAGGGTTGTGATCTGCTGCTTAATGTTATCTTTTAGGTCGAGCGTCAGTTCTTTCGCCGTCTGTTCATCAATCTGCTGAATATACTGTGCAAGCTGCTTTTGCGCAGCTTCGGCAGTTTCACCCTGATAGGTTACGGTTAATGGCAGCCCTTGCCCCTTCACTGTAGGCTCAATAGTCAGCTTTTCTGGATCTTCTTGATTTTCAAGAGCCTGCGCTAATGCTGAAAAGGATGAATTGAAACGACCGATTACACGATTCTGAATATCCAAAATCGAGGGCGAGGCGCCCCCATAAAGGATATTCAACGCGTTTGTATACGTCGCAATCTGGGCGGCATCAGGTTGAGCAATGATCGCGGACGATGTCCATTTTTCTTTAGCTATGGTGATATAAACGCCCGCTAGTATGATAAAAAAGGCGACAAAAGCTCCAATAACCCATTTCCCACGCCACAATTGCATCACTAAATCAAGTAAATCAATTTGCTCCGGGTCATTACTTCTGCTGACCTGACTATTGTTGTTCTGCGTCATACAATCCCTAACAGATAAAAAAGGGCAAAAATAAACATGTTCACATAGTGTATCTGTTGCTACGGATTTTTCTATAAGAATCCGATGAGTTAAATCGGAAAGATGGGTTATGTAACTGACATCCGCCGCGCTATGATAGACGCAATGTGATGCGTGATGGCATCAGTAAGAACACATGTTTATGAGGGAAGATATGAAATTTCTGGTAACGGGTGCAGCAGGCTTTATCGGCGCAAATGTCAGCAAACGGCTCCTGGATGCCGGTCATCAGGTCGTCGGTATTGATAACCTGAATGACTACTATGATGTCAATCTTAAGCTGGCACGTCTGGATCTGCTGACATCTGACACTTTCGCCTTCCACAAGCTGGACCTGGCCGACCGTGAAGGCATGGCCACACTGTTCGCCCGTGAGAAATTTGATCGCGTCATCCACCTGGCCGCACAGGCAGGTGTACGCTACTCGCTTGAAAACCCTCACGCCTATGCAGATGCCAACCTGGTAGGGCACCTCAACGTGCTGGAAGGCTGTCGCCATCACAAGGTACAACATCTTCTGTATGCATCTTCCAGCTCCGTTTACGGTCTGAATCGCAAGATGCCTTTTTCGACTGACGATTCGGTCGATCACCCTGTCTCACTTTATGCCGCGACCAAAAAAGCCAATGAACTGATGTCGCATACCTATTCCCACCTGTACAACCTGCCCACGACGGGCCTGCGTTTCTTTACCGTGTACGGTCCGTGGGGTCGTCCGGATATGGCGCTGTTTAAATTCACCAAAGCGATGATTGAAGGCAAAAGCATTGATGTCTACAACTACGGTAAGATGAAGCGCGACTTCACTTACATTGATGATATCGCCGAATCCATTATCCGTCTGCAGGATGTTATCCCTCAGGCCGATGCAAACTGGACCGTTGAAACCGGTTCACCGGCAACCAGCTCTGCGCCTTATCGCGTCTATAACATCGGAAACAGCTCTCCGGTTGAACTGATGGATTACATTACGGCTCTTGAAGAGGCGCTCGGGATAGAGGCAGAAAAGAATATGATGCCAATCCAGCCGGGTGACGTACTGGAAACCAGCGCAGATACTAAAGCGCTGTATGACGTTATTGGCTTCAAACCGCAGACCTCCGTTAAAGAAGGCGTGAAGAATTTCGTTGACTGGTATCGCGACTTCTACAAAGTATAAAAACAAAAAAACCGGTAAGTGCCGGTTTTTTTATGCGCCTTAAGCAGAGACTCAGTCGCTACCAAACAGATCGCGGGTATACACTTTATCCGCCACGTCGGCCAGTTCTTCCGCCATACGGTTAGAGATAATCACATCCGCTTCCTGCTTGAACGCATCCAGGTCACGAATCACACGAGAATGGAAGAATTCATCTTCCTGCATCGCTGGCTCATAAATAATTACCTGAACGCCTTTGGCCTTAATACGCTTCATGATCCCCTGAATGGAAGAGGCGCGGAAGTTATCAGAACCGCTCTTCATGATCAGGCGATATACACCCACCACTTTCGGCTGACGCGCGAGAATGGAATCAGAAATGAAGTCTTTACGCGTACGGTTTGCATCAACAATCGCTGAAATCAAATTGTTTGGCACAGCCTGATAGTTCGCCAGCAACTGTTTCGTATCTTTAGGCAGGCAATAGCCGCCGTAACCAAACGACGGGTTGTTGTAATGATTGCCGATACGCGGGTCGAGGCACACGCCTTCGATGATCTGACGGGTGTTCAGGCCCAGACTCTCGGCATAGCTGTCCAGCTCGTTGAAGTAAGCCACGCGCATTGCCAGGTAGGTATTCGCGAACAGCTTGATCGCTTCGGCTTCAGTGGAATCGGTAAACAGCACCGGGATATCTTTCTTGATTGCGCCTTCCTGAAGGAGAGCAGCAAAACGCTCCGCACGCTCAGAGCGCTCACCGATCACGATACGGGATGGGTGCAGGTTATCGTATAACGCCCTGCCCTCGCGCAGAAACTCTGGCGAGAAGAAGACATTATCAATACCCAACTCTTCTTTGATTGATTTAGTGAAACCGACCGGAATGGTCGACTTAATGATCATCACTGCATTCGGATTAATCGCGATAACGTCTTTGATCACCGCTTCAACCGTCGAAGTGTTGAAATAGTTGGTTTTTGGATCGTAGTCTGTTGGGGTCGCAATGATGACAAAGTCCGCATCACGATAAGCATCTTCTTTATCAGTGGTAGCACGGAAATTCAGCCGTTTGTTCGAAAGGTAATCCTGGATTTCTTTGTCTACAATCGGCGATTTCTTCTGATTTAGCATATCCACTTTGGACTGTACGATGTCCAGCGCAACCACTTCATGGTTCTGGGCAATCAGAATGCCGTTTGAGAGACCGACATAGCCTGTTCCGGAGATTGTTATTTTCATTCGCTAATGACTTCTGTGAGTTAACTGTACTGATGGCCGCCTGACCATCGCGATAAACCTGACTGTTGGGCTTTGTACCTCCTGGCCAACAGAACTGTCAAGGCAAACCAGGAGTAATCCCTGCTCGCAGGATGACATTCAGACTACTTCGAGTATCGCGAGCCAGATTTTGCGTAAAAAAAACCCGGAGACGAGCTCCGGGCCTTAATTACAACGCGTTATTTAACTTATTCCATCCATTCGGTATGGAATACACCTTCTTTATCAGTACGCTTATAGGTATGCGCGCCAAAATAGTCGCGCTGTGCCTGAATCAGGTTCGCAGGCAGAACGGCAGCGCGGTAGCTGTCGTAGTACGCCACTGCTGCGGAGAAGGTCGGAACCGGAATACCGTTCTGCACAGCGTAAGCCACAACGTCACGCAGCGCCTGCTGGTATTCGTCGGCAATCTTCTTGAAGTATGGCGCCAGCAGAAGGTTAGCAATACCCGCGTTTTCCGCATAAGCATCGGTGATTTTCTGCAGGAATTGTGCACGAATGATGCAACCTGCGCGGAAGATCTTCGCGATCTCACCGTAGTTCAGATCCCAGTTGTTCTCGTCTGACGCGGCACGCAGCTGAGAGAAGCCTTGCGCGTAGGAGACGATTTTACCCAGGTACAGAGCGCGGCGAACTTTCTCGACGAATTCAGCTTTGTCACCCGCGGGTTTAGCCTGTGGGCCAGACAGCACTTTGGATGCCGCAACACGCTGCTCTTTCAGGGAAGAGATATAACGCGCAAATACGGATTCGGTGATCAGAGACAGCGGTTCACCCAGATCCAGAGAGCTCTGGCTGGTCCATTTACCGGTACCTTTGTTCGCAGCTTCGTCCAGAATCACATCAACCAGGTATGTACCCTCTTCATCTTTCTTGGTGAAGATATCTTTGGTGATGTCAATCAGGTAGCTGTTCAGCTCACCTTTGTTCCACTCGGTAAAGGTTTCAGCCAGCTCTTCGTTAGAGAGGTTCAGGCCGCCTTTCAGCAGGGAGTAAGCTTCTGCGATGAGCTGCATGTCGCCGTATTCGATGCCGTTGTGAACCATCTTCACGTAATGGCCTGCACCGTCTGGACCAATATAGGTCACACACGGCTCGCCATCTTCCGCAACCGCAGCGATTTTTGTCAGGATTGGCGCAACCAGTTCGTACGCCTCTTTCTGACCACCAGGCATGATAGATGGGCCTTTCAGTGCGCCCTCTTCACCACCGGAAACACCGGTACCGATGAAGTTAAAACCTTCAGCAGACAGTTCACGGTTGCGACGAATGGTGTCTTGGAAGAAGGTGTTACCGCCATCAATAATAATGTCGCCTTTTTCGAGGAAAGGTTTCAGAGAGTCGATAGCAGCATCGGTACCTGCGCCCGCTTTCACCATTAACAGGATACGACGAGGCGTTTCCAGGGACTCAACAAACTCTTTCACCGTATAGAAAGGAACAAGTTTCTTGCCCGGGTTCTCAGCAATCACTTCTTCGGTCTTATCACGGGAGCGGTTGAAAACGGAGACGGTATAACCACGGCTTTCGATGTTGAGCGCCAGGTTGCGCCCCATCACTGCCATACCGACAACGCCGATTTGTTGCTTGGACATTACATACTCCTGTCAGGTGTGGTCGCCGCGACTGTGTGCGGCTTGAAATGTGTCTGTGATGTTAACTCAGGATAAGGGGGAATGGGTAGAAGAAGATGCTATTGCTGAGCTAAAGTATGTTTTATGGAAAAAGTTAAATGTATTTTTGGATAGCTCTGTAATAGTCAGAGATGATTATTTTTTCATCGAAGCGACGAAGCATAAATTCTCTTCCCTTAGCCCCCATTTCGTTTCTGGCTTCTGGGGTTAGTTGAATAATATTGCGCATAGCATCAGCTAAACTGTCCACATTTTTTACCTGACACAGGTAACCAGTTACGCCATCAATAACGACATTCCTGCAACCAACATTATCCGTTGTTACAAGGGGTTTAGCCATCGAAGCTGCTTCCATTAACGTCCGGGGTATACCCTCGCGATAATATGAAGGCAGGACAATGCAGTCGGCTTGACTAACGATTTGCCGAACGTCACTTGTAACGCCCAAATATTCTATAACACCTTCTTTATCCCAGGAATCAATCACATCTTTTGAGATCGCACTCGGGTTCTCAACATCACATGCCCCTAGAAGTTGAAATTTGGCATTAGGATATTGAACCTTTAACTTCCGTGCAGCCTCAACATAAATCCCTACCCCCTTATCCCATAACATTCGCGCTACTAGTAGAAATGTGACGCCATCATCAGGTTGTTTAATCAACTTTCCAGGAGAAAAATATTGTGTATCTACCCCTTCGCCATCTAAAACATATGACTTGTATTCCTTGATAATTTTTTTAGAAATAAAAACAGCTTTATCATCTTCATTTAAAAACCAAACTTCTTTGGGGAAATTAAATGAAAAGGAATACAACTGAGAGATGACCTTAGTAAAAAACGAGCTTTTATTAAAAACAAAACCTAACCCGGTAGTAACTGCAATTGATTTTTTATTGCACAACCAGGCAGCAATTGAGCCGTAAATGTTAGGTTTAATCGTATAATGAAAAATAAAGTCTGGATCAATTTGAGAATATATTTTTTTTAATTTCATTATAAGGTTAAGATCGACAAACGGATTCATTCCCTGCGATGCGATATGCACATCAACAACGCTACAACCTAATTTTTTTAATTTTTTAGCATAATCATCGACTGGACCAACAATAGTAACTTTGTATCCACGCTTAATGAAGCTGTTGATAAGCCCTTTCCGAAAATTATATACAGACCATAAAGTATTTGCGACTAAGGCTATGTGAAGCTGCTTTTGATTATCCATACTACACCAAAGGTTATTTGTAATATCCGAAAACGTACAAAATCTTAAAAATGATATCATCGATTTTTTTTACTCGTTTAATATTACTATTAATAGCAAATTTTAACCTTGACATAAAATTTGTTTGTGAGCTTACAAAAGAGCGGCTTAAACAATGAATTTCACTCAATGGTTCGCTTGATGTAATTTCAGAAAGTAGTTTTGTTTGTAAATAAAGAAGATGCTGAGGTCTTTTAATCTCTCGTTTAAATTGCTTAATTTTAGATTTTATAACGGAAATGAAACCACTTTTTTTCCCAATAACATTATTAGCATGTTGCCTATACAACAAGTAAGAATTACGATCATATATTATTCGACCATGATAAGCAGCTACTAATAAAAATAGCCAATCATGCATAACAACATGATTTGCAATATCAGGATACATGATCCCTATAAACCTATCACGCAGCGAGGAATTAAAAATCATTGTGCAGCCAGGAGCACAATTTTCAATCAATAAATTATTAACCGTAAAGTCACTTTCAGAAACGAAGCGTCCAATATGATTTAAATCTTGATCTACATAATCATATGCAGAGCAATATATCATTGGGATAGCAGAATCAAATTCTTGCAACTTTACTATTCCCGCCATTACTTTTAGTGGTTCCCAACTATCATCTTGATCACAGAAAGCATAGAAATCATAACCTTCAACGTTCTTAACAAGAGTAATGAAGCTATTAATTACGCCAACATTTTTCTCTTCATAAAGAAAAATGTTTGAATTATGCTTCATAAATTCTTTAATTAAGATAATTGTTTCATCTGAAGAACCATCATCACGAATATGTATATCAATAGCATAGTCATTGACTAAAAGTTTAGTTAAAGACGATAGTTGTTCGACAACATATTGCTTTCCATTATAGGTGGAAAGCAATATAGCTATTTTTAATTTTTTTCCTGACTCCAACATCATTAACCCTTTAAATTAATTTTTCATGCAAAAATCATTGGCATGATTCCAGACGTATAATAGCCAGTTATTGATAATATCACATGAAATAAAAACGCCACAAATAATACGGATTTTTTTGCACGATTACTTTGAACGAAACATGGTGTATTAGCCATTATTAAAGGCATTAGTGGAAGTACCCAATAGTAGTTTCTAAAACTATAAGACATTTCAAGGAACAAAAGGCAATACACCATTAATACGATAATCAGTTTGTAAAGAAACTCAGGAATAAAATTTCTATATATATATACATATAATAATGTCGCAATTACGGAAATTATTAAAGGCATTCGGCCTAACATATTTAAATCATAGAAATATGCTATTGGTGAATCTAAATAACGCGTAATCTTAAGGATATAAGGTGATCCAAAACTTCCAATAAAGAGAATTTTGCTAATCAACGGGATTATTTTTAAAGGAACTAAAGCAGCGACTAATGTTAAAAATATGATGGCAATATTCAGCCTCATCGCTAAACGAATCGATATAAATCGGCATAAAAATATAGCTATTGCAACAACTATAGATGACCAATGGAAACCGAGCCCAATGATAAACATGAGCAATGACATTCTTTTTCTATTAACTGAATAATAGTGTAGGGACAATGCCACAAACAAAAAAGCCAACCCTTGCCTGTAAGCATTAAATATAAAATCCAAAGTAATTGAAAAGAATAAGAAAAATACTAATCCAATTGTTCTATAAGGCCTTTCAACACATTTTACAATCATCGTAATTGAAAAAATGATAAACAAAGTTGATATAGTTATATTGAAATATTCGGGCCCAACATTCGCTATGGATAGTAAATAATAAACAGCATTAAAGGAATACTCAAAATGAAGTATACCCTGCTGAATATAATCTTTATACGCTTCAAGGTAAACTGGTTCATCAACCCCTAGTCCAGTTCGGGTCAAATTAAGTGCAAAATATACAACCGCTACAAGAAGAACACCTAAATTATCACAATGCTTTGAATTAGTATAAGCGATTGCCATACCGATAAATATAACTGCGATATGCAATAAAAAAAATAAGAATATTAAACTATTTGAAAAAAGATACATATATTCCTCAGGAGGAAGTCACATAACATCAGTGGTAAAATACATAGCTCCGGATTTAAAATGTCACTTTTGTCCATCAAACAGTCTGCGACCTTTTTTGAAGATATATTTAAATAAAAATAAATACCGCCTTAACACCCAGAGGATTTGAAATGGCCTATTTAATATAAAAAAGAAAACTCTTGCTTTCAAACTGGCTTGGCACAAAATTTCTTTTTTAATAGTTGCACCAACTATCGTGAAACATATAACTTTACTATCTATATTACCCTGACTTAAAGCATTAGTTTTATAATTCATCCAACCAAGATGTTCCACGACTAGTTTCTTACTTGTTCTGCAAGAGTACAATTCAGGGCGGAGATATCTCATATGATCAGGGAAAATATTCCCACTACTTTCAATCGACCAATCCCATCGGAATAAGGTCGCAGTTGTATCCACTTGTGCAATATATAAGTCATTGATTCTCCTGCTTTCGTCATATAACGATTCTTCCTGCAAGAGAATATCTTTTAAGTTTTCTTGCTTTGATAAATAAGCCCAATCTAAAGAATAGCCAATTTTACCAACTACGATATTTTGTTCCATTTGTTGTATTAGATACGTCAACCAACAAGGCTGAGCTTTACATATAGAAAAATCGATATCTCCATCAGTAACAAAAAAATATGGACTGCTATGTTTAGCTCTGATTTGTTTTAATGTCTTATTTATACCTAAAACCCATAGATTACTAGTGTTCCTAATAACCGATACTTTGTTTGTGTATTTTTTTTCTATTACATCGAGGACAGCGAAATGTTCATCATCTAATGAATTGTTATCTATAATATATACATGAATGTCTATGCTTACATTTTTTAGCATCGACTCGACACATCGAAATAAAAATAAACCTTCATTTCGGGTCATTACAATAACTGGAAAAGAGCTACATTTCATGCAAAGAATCCTAATCTATTTTATCCCGTAAGCTATCCATTAAGAATTCTTCTGATAATACTCGTTCATTTGAAAGAATAGCATCGACTTCTGTGTAATTTATAGGGCGCATTTTTTTGTACGTGTCAATGAAATTATCATCAGAGGAACATATTCTATCTTCAATACCAAGCATCGTTAACAAACTTTTTAGTCTGGATAGCCCCCTTGATTCATTAACGCAACAAATAAAATCTTTGTGATATAGTATACAGAAACATACACAGTGAAATGAATCAGTGATAATAATTTCGCTTTCTTTAATATTACTTAACCACTGACCAACAGTGTAATATGCAAACCTATTTTCAATTCGATTATAATAAATGTTAGTAACGGTTTTATTATTAAACAAACCAAACTGCTCAATATTAGATGTAAATGTATGATCAACATCCAGTTTATAATAAACGATTTGCTTGGGTGTTGAATCAATTTTTACCTCCGATGCAATGATTCCATCAAAGAAATCTTTGCCCGCTAGTAATGTAGGATCCAATACATGTGAGCTCTCTTTCTGAAAAATAGTTTTACAAATTGAAATCCCTGACTCTTCTCTAACAGAGACTGCATCGAAATCATGAACCAAATTGGCAATATCAGACGTTACAAATTTATCTGTAATTTCCCAATAATCGACACCAAAACTTGCTGCATAAGAAATTTTCTTACAAGTACTTGGCAAAAAGCTTAAGAAATAGACTTTATAGTCATTTCTTCTATTATACATTGTAGGGCGCCACACTTGGTCACTTCCAACTATAACAGCATCAAACTCTAATTTCTCATTTTGTAGACATTCTAAGGAGTCGAACCGTTTTGTACGATTTATCCATGCTTTTCTGAAATCTTCAAATACTTGATTATTACTAACATCATGCTTAATAATTATCTTCTTACCAAGAATAGTTTTAATTAATTTTGTTAAACCAATCTTCTTGGAGAGTTTTTTTGCTACAGAGAATGGATTTATTTTTATTTCGGGAGAAGAAATATAGTCAATATGTTTTACGATGAATCCTTTATTCTTTAAAACATTTTCTAAGGCTGCTGCTTGTAACACAGCACCATAGTTATGATCAGAATACTGGAAATTTATAATACCGACTTGTTTTATTTTTTTCACTTTCTTTTATTCCGTTTTAAAAAACTTACAAAAATTTGTCTTTCTGATTTCGTATAAAAAAGAAGGGTTGAGCAGAAACCTATGATTGCCAGTCCTGTCCATTGCAAAAGTATATTAAGTTCAAACCAATGCATTAATAACTTTAGATAATTTGCTGTTATTAAAAATAAAACAGAAAAAATAACGGTCTTTAAATGGGTTGTAAAAAATGTGTACTTCGGTTTATTCATAATTGCAGCAGCGTACCACGGTATGAAAAAAGCATTTTTTACTGTAAGTGTTAACGTGTAAGCAATAGCAATGCTGTAATAGCCGAATGTTGTTCTATTGAAAATAATTAGCGAAAGACATATTCCACTGAGGGCTAATGCAATATTTACTACAGCAGGTATTTTGATTTTTTTAACTGCAATGTTTATGGACAGTATTGGCAAAGTACCAAGATTGATAATTAATGGGAGTACCATCAATATTATTAAAGGCGATAATTTTACGAAATCAGCACCTAACCATAAATCAAGTATTTCTTTTGAATATATACAAAGTATTATGATAGGAACGGCTAACGTTAGACTCAAAAACTTAACAAACGCAATAGTAATATCAGCCAGCTGCTTTAGCTGTTTTTTCTCATACATAATTACCATTACAGGTCCTAGACTACTAGCGACGAGTCCTGCCATCGATCTTAATAAATCACTAAATTGAGTTGCTACCGAATACTCTCCATTAGCCTTGCTACCCATTAACATATTAACTAAAATTAGGTCTGTCTTTAAAAAAAGAATCGTCCCTATTTGATCAAACAAAACCCAACCACTGAATGCTGTAATTTCCTTTGCTCTCTCTTTTTTGAAAAATCTTATTTTAATTACAAGTTCGGGAGTTAATATTTTCCACGTGATTATGGCGTATATAAGATAGCACAGCTCTGAAAGAACGATTGAGATTCCAATAAATGTTAGACTTATAAAACCGGAGTTAATAAAAATAAAAATAGCAGAGATTTTACTAATATTACGTATAATGTTCCCAATCTGCATCAAATCTATTCTATTTTTTGCATACATTGCGACAGATATCGATGAGCTAATCATCGCTAAAACAAATGATATTAAGACCGCTAAAAATAGATTTACGGTATCGTCTTGATAACCATTTGGTATATTTAGAAAATAATCTATGTGAACAATTGGAATAAATAAGACAACTGACAAGACTAAAACATATAATAAAATCAAAATAAAAGAAGTGCTAAATATTTCGTTGGCTTGTTTAAATTCTTGCGAAATGAATTTTTCAATCAGGAATCGATTTACCGAAGCAGTTAACGACTGAGCAATAACCCCCATATAGAAAGTCAGGAATAGAGCAATAGGTATTAGTCCATAAACCGAAACCCCAAGCTTTTTTACCAGAACCGGTGTTAATATCAATCCAATAACAATACTTACCAAAAGGTTAAGAAAGTTTGTAGATATATTTTTCGCTATTTGTTTTTTCATTGTTAATAAGTATAAGCCATCATTAAAGATGGCTTTTTATTAATGTACCTGGTAGAAGGTATCTACTGGTAGTCTGGGTGATTTTGCATATATTGCATTAGTACTTGGATAACCAAAAGCAATAACCAGTATGATGGATTCATTTTCGGGAATTAGATTAAGTTTTTTAAATCTTTGCTCAACACGGGCTGAATTACACCAATTTAGCGGGCATGTTGCCAGCCCAAAATGCTGCATAGAATACATTAGATTCATCGAAAATATTCCACCGTCTGTATATGGTTGATTACGTTCATCATGAGAATAAAACGCACGTAAATCACTAGTAACCACTGCTATATAAGGAATGTTTTCTTGAAACCCAGCATTGCCGTTTTGGAAATTTAATACATTATTTTTTAAGTCACCATTAAAAAAATGGACTCTCCAGTGTTGACGATTACATACAGAAGGTGCAGTTATTGATAAGTCGACTACTTTTTCGAGTAATTCTTTATTTATTTCAAGCGACTTATTAATATCAAAATTACGGCAACTTTTTCGTTCGCGAATAAAATCCGCCAACGACCGTTTCGATGATTTGTCATAAACAACACCCTGGCTATAACCTGCTAGTTCACACTCCTCACAATCAAAATCATCTGCAGGGATCTTACCAATATTTTTTAAAAAGAAAGAAGGCAATTCGTGTCCAATTTCCTCATGAAATTTAATATAAGCCTTCAATGCCCCAACACCAATATAATAAACTGAATCTGTGTTAAATGAACTATTATAACTGGCCAAATTATCAATTAATCTTGGTATAACCTCTTTTCCAAAACCAGGCCTAGGTTCTGGGAGAGTAAAAGCTTTTTCTATTCTATGCTTATCTTGTAGTATCCAAGATTGCAGTTTTTGTTTGTCTTGTGAGGCCTGTGATGCCTTAGTATAATATTTTTTAAATTTGAGATAATCATAAATTATATTTATCTCAAGACCTATTAAAGAAGCAATTTTACCTTTTATTTTTCTCATTAGTGTTTTCATTCTTTTTCTCTATCAGATAATAAAGGGGCACACAAATCCTTCCCTGACAATAAATATTCAACTCCTATTTCTGGCCAAGAAATTGCTAATTCTGGATCACGAAAATTGATGCTACCTTCAGAACTTGGCTTATAATAATTAGTAGTTTTATAAACAAACTCAGCCATCTCGCTCAACACCAGAAACCCATGAGCAAACCCTTCCGGGATCCACAACTGACGTTTATTCTCAGCTGAAAGATTCACCCCAACCCATTTCCCAAATGTAGGCGAAGATTTGCGAATATCAACCGCGACATCAAATACTTCCCCTGCAACACAGCGCACCAGTTTGCCCTGTGCATAGGGTTCCAGTTGATAATGCAAACCACGCAGAACTCCTTTGCAGGATTTTGAATGATTATCCTGCACAAACTCAACTTTACGTCCTACCGCCTCTTCAAAAACTTTCTGACTGAAACTTTCAAAGAAAAAACCACGATCGTCACCAAATACTTTTGGTTCAAAAATTAATACATCTGGTATATCAGTTTTAATTACGTTCATGTCTTAGTAACCTTTAATCATCTTCAGCAGGTATTGGCCATATGCATTTTTCTTCAACGGCTCAGCCAGCTTCTTTACCTGCTCCGCATCAATAAACCCTTTGCGATACGCAATCTCTTCCGGACAGGAGACCTTCAGCCCCTGACGCTCTTCAATTGTTGCGATGAAGTTACTTGCTTCAATCAGGCTCTGGTGCGTACCGGTATCCAGCCAGGCATAACCACGTCCCATCATGGCAACTGACAGACGTCCTTGCTCAAGATAAATACGGTTGATATCCGTAATTTCAAGCTCACCGCGCGCAGAAGGTTTCAGGTTTTTAGCCATTTCTACAACGTCGTTATCGTAGAAATAAAGGCCCGTAACGGCATAGTTACTCTTAGGCTCCAGCGGCTTTTCTTCCAGGCTGATTGCCGTACCGTTTTTATCAAACTCCACAACGCCATAGCGTTCAGGGTCGTTAACGTGATAGGCAAATACAGTTGCACCATCATCTTTATTCAACGCAGCTTCAAGCTGCTTCGGCAGATCATGTCCATAGAAAATGTTATCGCCCAGCACCAGCGCGCAGCTATCGTCACCAATGAACTCTTCGCCAATAATAAAGGCCTGTGCAAGTCCATCAGGGCTTGGCTGAACTTTATATTGAAGGTTTAATCCCCACTGGCTGCCGTCGCCCAGAAGTTGTTCAAAGCGCGGAGTATCCTGCGGCGTACTGATGATGAGAATATCTTTGATCCCCGCCAACATCAGCGTTGACAGCGGATAGTAAATCATTGGTTTGTCATAAATTGGCAGCAATTGCTTGCTCACAGCCATAGTAACTGGGTAGAGACGAGTGCCAGATCCACCAGCAAGAATAATACCTTTACGCGTAGCCATTGTAATTTCTCTATAAATGCAAATTGCCCGAAGCCGGGCAATTATTTAATATTAGATTGATTCAGCGGAAAAAAGCTCGGTGAGCATTCGCTTAACGCCAACATCCCATGCCGGTAAAACCAGGCCAAAGTTGCGCTGGAATTTCTCTGTATTTAAACGCGAATTCTGAGGACGACGCGCAGGCGTAGGATACGCAGTGGTAGGAACGGCATTGAGCTTTTCAATTTCCAGTTCAATCCCCGCCTTTCTGGCTTCATCGAAGACTAACGCGGCATAGTCATACCAGGTGGTCGTGTCTGATGCAACGAGATGATAGAGGCCAGCCACTTCAGGTTTTACCATGGCCACACGGATAGCATGCGCGGTACAGTCAGCCAGTAACTCAGCGCCTGTTGGCGCACCAACCTGATCATTGATTACGGAGAGTTCTTTACGCGCTTTCGCCAGGCGAAGCATTGTTTTTGCAAAGTTATTGCCTTTGCCGGCGTAAACCCAACTTGTGCGGAAAATCAGGTGTTTAGCGCAATGTGCCTGGAGCGCTTTTTCACCGTCGAGCTTGGTCTGTCCATACACATTAAGAGGTGCGGTCGCATCCGTTTCGCGCCATGGCGTTTCGCCATCGCCTGGAAAGACGTAATCAGTAGAATAGTGGACAACCCAAGCACCTATTTTCGCCGCTTCTTTCGCAATTGCCTCGACGCTGGTTGCGTTGAGCAGCTGTGCGAATTCCTGCTCTGATTCAGCTTTATCGACTGCGGTATGCGCTGCTGCATTGACGATGACGTCAGGCTTAATTACACGGACGGTTTCAGCGATGCCTTCAGGGTTACTAAAATCACCACAGTACTCTTCCGACTTCACATCCAGTGCAATCACGTTTCCTAACGGTGCGAGAGCGCGCTGGAGTTCCCAACCCACCTGCCCTGTCTTGCCGAACAGAAGAATGTTCATTATTGACGTTCTCCGTAATTCTGTTCGATCCAGGTCTTGTAAGCACCGCTTTTAACGTTGTTAACCCAGTCCTGGTTGCTCAGATACCATTCCACGGTCTTACGGATACCGCTTTCGAACGTCTCTTCAGGCTTCCATCCCAGCTCAACACCAATTTTATGCGCATCAATCGCGTAGCGGCGGTCATGCCCGGGGCGGTCAGCGACGTAAGTAATTTGATCGCGATAGGAACCTTCTTTCGGCACGATTTCATCCAGCAGATCGCAAATGGTGTGTACCACATCCAGATTCTTCTTTTCGTTATGCCCACCGATGTTATAAGTTTCACCCGGTTTACCCTGGGTTACAACGGTATACAGCGCACGAGCATGGTCTTCAACATACAGCCAGTCACGGATCTGGTCGCCTTTGCCGTAAATTGGCAGCGCTTTACCGTCCAGCGCATTCAAAATCACCAGCGGGATCAGCTTTTCAGGGAAGTGATACGGGCCATAGTTATTTGAGCAGTTGGTCACGATTGTTGGGAAACCGTAGGTACGCAGCCATGCGCGTACGAGGTGATCGCTGGACGCTTTAGAGGCGGAATACGGGCTGCTTGGAGCATAGGCTGTGGTTTCGGTAAACAGCGGTAGCTCAGCAGACGCAGGATGTTCATCAGGATGCGGCAAATCGCCATACACTTCATCCGTAGAGATGTGGTGGAAACGAAACGCCGCTTTAGCCGCGTCATCCAGCGTCAACCAGTAAGCTCGCGCGGCTTCCAGAAGGACATAGGTACCCACAATGTTGGTCTCAATAAACGCAGCGGGGCCGGTAATAGATCGGTCAACGTGACTCTCTGCCGCAAGGTGCATCACCGCATCCGGTTTGTGCTCGGCGAAAATACGATCCATAGCCGCCTTATCGCAAATATCCGCATGTTCAAAGACATAACGATCGCTACCATTAACGTCGGTCAGTGACTCCAGGTTACCTGCATACGTCAGTTTATCCACATTAACGACTGCATCCTGGGTATTTTTAATAATATGCCGCACCACCGCTGAGCCGATAAAACCGGCACCGCCCGTAACAAGAATTTTCACGTTAGCTCTTCCATCTATTGGGTATATCGAGATATTGATGCTCAGGAAACCGATTAAAAATATCGTTTTCAGAAATTTTGCACGCTACCGCCCCTGGCTTAACAGCTACCAGTGCACTGAGCGAAAGTTAGATAAAGGATTTTGGGTCTGATTACAGACAAAAACTGGCGTTAATTGTCATCCTAAATGGTCTTAGAAACAAGCACAAATCGTTACAAATCAGTCCACATTTGAATCAGATAACCCCATGTTATCATTATAATTAATAACAAAAAACGGCAGTCACCATTTTGGTTATGTTTTACATAGCCAAATGATAACTGCCGCTTATTCAAAAGACAGAGAGGAATCAGTCGTTAGCCAGCAACTTCTCAATCCGGCTTCTGAACTTCTGACCTTCCTTCAGGTTACGCAGGCCATACTTCACAAATGCCTGCATATAGCCCAGTTTCTTACCGCAGTCGTAGCTGTCACCAGTCATCAGCATCGCATCAACAGACTGCTTCTTAGCCAGTTCAGCAATCGCATCGGTCAACTGGATACGGTCCCAGGCACCCGGCTCGGTTTTTTCCAGCTCGGCCCAGATATCCGCGTTGAGAACATAACGGCCAACGGCCATCAGGTCAGAATCCAGCGTCTGCGGCTGATCCGGTTTCTCGATAAACTCAACGATACGGCTCACCTGCCCTTCCGTCTCCAGCGCTTCTTTAGTCTGGATAACAGAGTACTCAGAGAGATCGCCTTTCATGCGCTTAGCAAGCACCTGGCTACGGCCCGTTTCGTTGAAGCGCGCCACCATTGCCGCCAGGTTGTAACGCAGCGGATCGGCAGATGCGCTGTCGATAATGATATCCGGCAGTACAACGATGAACGGGTTGTCACCCACGACCGGGCGCGCGCAAAGAATGGAGTGGCCCAGACCCAGCGGCTGCGCCTGACGCACGTTCATGATGGTTACGCCAGGAGGACAGATAGACTGCACTTCAGCCAGCAGCTGGCGTTTTACGCGCTGCTCAAGCAACGCTTCGAGTTCGTAAGAGGTGTCGAAGTGGTTTTCTACCGCATTCTTGGAGGAGTGCGTAACCAGGACGATTTCTTTGATCCCTGCAGCAACAATTTCATCGACAATGTATTGAATCATCGGTTTGTCGACAATCGGCAGCATCTCTTTAGGAATGGCTTTTGTGGCTGGCAACATATGCATGCCCAGGCCTGCTACCGGAATGACTGCTTTCAAATTAATCATTATTTCTTCCACCTTAAAATGGTTGACGAATTATAGCTCTTTAACCTGTTTTCGCCAGCATGATTTGCCGTGATTCTTATATGATGTTAGGGGACCACATCACAAAAAACAGTAGTTGTAATCTGAATAGATCGCGTTTCTGTGCCAGGAATAGTCGCAAAAAAAAGGCAATTGTCGATTATCTGTGCGGGAGCGCAAAATTCAGCCGCTCCGTATTCACCACCTGTTGGTCCACGCGGTCAATATCCACGGAGCTCTGCCCTTTCTCATTCACAGCCTTGATGTTCGCCAGCGACAGTAAGGTCTCATCTTTAGCCATAAACTTGCCTCGCACATCCTTACGCAGGTCGAAATTCATCTTCAGCGCCGGGCCGACGGCAGCTTCCTGCATCACGTTGATATTACGCAAGAAGAGGTGCTGCGGTTTGTTGTGCAACTCAAGCGTAGCCCGCTGCATCTCAACGTTGGTGATGGCCACAAAGGAGGTGGCGTTGCCGGAGGAAATTTGTATTCCGCGCAGTTTGTACGCAAGCTGGCGATTATCCAGGCGAATGTCGTTCAGCTTAAAGTTCTGAGGTATCGAGAGATAGTCGCCCTTTATTACACCGTAGCCGATCAGCATGCCGGCACTATTGACCATATCGACATTATCGATAATGAAATTATCACAGCCATAAATGGCTACCGTGGCGTTGTCTATTCCCGCCTTCTTGCTGAAGTCAGGAGTGATATTCTTGGCCTTAATATTGCGAATAATAAAGTGCTTACCGTTTTCGACGTGGACTAACTGACGACAGTTGCTGCCGGTGATATTTGCCACCACGAAGTTCTTCACGGTTTGCTTTTCCGGATAATCGTTGTCGTAGGTGCTGCCGGCGAGACCAATGCCGATGCCCCAGTTGATCTTGCCGTTCGTACAGTTAATGTTGTCAATCACATGATCGGAGATCAGGATGTTACGGTCATTAATGGCGACGTTCCACTCAATCGCGTCGCCCTGCAAATGGCTGAATTTACTGTTGGTGATGCGCGCGCCATCTATCTGATTATGGAATCCCTGGCGCAGGATGGCGTAGTTCGCCTGGCTTACGCTGATGTTATCAATCAGCAGGTTGCGCATGACGCGCGGCTTTTTGCCGCCAATGTAGATCTGCGTCATCGGTCCAAAGCCGCTCATTGCCAGCCCTTTGATCACACAGTCTGAACCGCGAATGTCCAGCGTAATGTTCTCCGTGCGGCCGTCACCTTCACCAATCACTTTACTGCCTTCCTGCAGCACAAAGCGCCCGCGACCATTTCCCGTTAACGCACCGCGGATCAACAGCGTTTTACCGTCAGGAATGAAAATGCCCGTATTGATGTTTTTACAGGTGAGCCCGGCAGGGACAACAACGGTGTCGCCTTCGTTAAACGCCTGCTTAAAGGCGGCGATCCAGTCGTTGTTATTGTACTGGTTAACAGAGACCGTCTTTCCGGTTGCCGCCCGCGCAATGCGGGACGACAGCAGCGGCGTAGCCGCCAGGACGGATAAAGAAGAGACAAAGGTGCGTCGGGTAATCTTTTTCAGCATACAACCTCGGCGTTACAACGTTTGCAGCAGGCTCGCTAACTGGCGATTAATCACCTGCTGGTTAAAATCTGCTTCAACTTTTTGTCGGGCGTTGTGGATAACGGGCTCCAGCGCCTGTTGGTCGATGCCGCTAAATTCGGCTAAACGATCCGCAAGGGCCATCGCATTATTCTCCGGTACCAGCCAGCCGGAGTAATCAGACTTGATTAACTCCGGGATCCCGCTGTGCAGGGTCGACACCACCGGAATACCGACGGCCATCGCCTCCATTAACGCAACCGGGATCCCCTCCATATCGCCATCGGCGCCGGTGACGGAAGGCAGCAGGAATACATCCGCCTCATCCAGCATGGCCTTCACCTCGTGGCTTGGCTTAAAGCCTGGCATCTCCACATAATCTTCCAGCTGATACTGTTCGATAAGCGTGCGAAGACGACGCTCCCACGGGCCAATACCGAGAATGCGATAGCGGAAATCCACGCCGCGCGCTCGCAGCTGGCGGCAGGCTTCGATGGCCACGTGCAGACCTTTTTTCTCCGTCAGACGCGCAACAGAGATTATCTGCAGCGGTTTTCCCGGTACCTTGACCGGGCGGCGGGTAAAGCGCTCTAAATCCACGCCCATACGCGAAACGGTGATTTTTTCCTGCGGACAGCCCATGTTTTTCAGACGCCCGGCCCACAGGTCGCTGATGGGCAGCATCATGTCGCCACGGCGGAAAAGCTGCTGATACTCCGGCGTGTAGTGGTTCAATACCTCGCGGCTGGAGATGTCGATACCGTGGAAGATGGTCGCAATCTTACCGTCAATCACCCCCAGCTCACGCAGTTTGGCGGCGGTCACGCCCGCCGGGCCAAAGTGAGCAATAAACACATCGGCGCGGTACGGCTGCGCCGTTTGACCACAAATGGCAGACAGGATCAGGTTGCGAGATTCCGCGCCATAGCGGGAAACATTCAGCGCGCGCCAGGTCGACGCACGATGGATCCCGCGTAAGGTCTGGCTGGCCCGGTGGCGCAGCTTATTTACTCTTCCTGAGGGCTCGTCCTGCAGCCAGCGGGTTTTCGCCTCCAGCCCATACTGCGTATACGCCGCATGGGTATTTTGTGTATCGCCCTTTTGCAGGGCGATGATCTCCACGTCGTATCCCATATCGATAAACGCGGTGATTTGGTTCAGCACAAAGGTTTCAGACGACAGCGGAAATTTCAGTAAGAAGAAACCAACCTTCATTTCCCCTCCCGGACGCGGTCGAGCACCGATTTCACCATCCCAATTCCCTTCTCGCGCTCGGCTTTCACCGCGACGGCCAGGCGTTCATTGATGGCAGGCAGTTGCCCCAGGGTATCGCCCACCATCGCGCCAAGCGAACCATCCAGCAGATGACGAATATCAACGGCCATTTCAGGCATGCCAAGCTGCTGCATAATGCCGGCTGACTTGTGCTCGTAGTTAATCGCAATGGCCGGCGTGCCAAAGTTCATCGAAATGATCGCCGAGTGCAGACGCGTGCCCACGGTGAGGTCACAGGCTGAGAGCAATTTGCCCATCTCGAGGTCGTTCAGTTCGTCCATCACCACGTGATAACGGGACGGATCGTTTACCAGGTTGCGCAGGTTCAGCGCCACCATGCGGTCATCTTTGTTATAGCTGTCGATGCCGGTACAGGTTGAAAGCGCCAGCACCTGGTATCCGCTGTCCAGCACACGGTTAACCACGTCAGCAAACGCTTTCTCATACGCCGCCTGGGTGGTGCCTAAACGTTTATCAAACGGTGCAAGTTCGCGCAGGGTGATGGCGACCGTTTTCTGTTTCCCCGCCACGTCCAGCCAGTGCTGCACTGCGTAGCTCGCCTGGAAACTGTCGTCCTGATGATCCACCAGCCAGGCGGTGTCCACCCCGTGTTCCACTTTAGAGGTGTCAATCTCGCTGCGTTTCATCATATCGAGGCTTACCGACTCACGCAGGATCAGGGCATCGCAGTGGCCAAAGACATAGTTTGCCAGCTGGTTAAACTGCGGATCCTGGAACGGCCCGACGCTGTGACCAATCATAAACAGCGGTTTTTTCGCCATGAATGTGCAGAGTGCGTGCTCAAACTGCGGCACACCGTAAAGATCGACGAAGAACGATCCGCCGACCTGAATAATGGCGTCGTAGCCCGACAGCAGTCGAACGAAATCCGTGAAGCCCTGAGCAATGGCGATGTTACGCAGCTTGCCGGTATCAGTTACACGGGACAGCAACACCTGGTGCTGATAGCGACGGCGCAGAACTTTCTTCACGCGTCCCATCACGCCGGCAGCGTTGTTGTGCTGCTTCATCTGGCTGTAGAGCGGGTCGCCCATTACCGGGCGGTTCAATAACCAGGAAGAGCTGACCGGATAACGGCTCATCACGTCCACTTCAGTCTCAGGCTTAAGGGTGTTAATCGCATCCAATAAACCGCGCAGAATGGCGCTGTCGCCACGGTTGCCACAGGTATGGTTGCCAAGAATAAGTAATTTCATAATGGCCTCTTAAATAACTAGCCTGCGCGAAGCAGCGTTTTCATTTTTTCGTTACGGCAAAACTGGCGCTTCATCTCCACCACCAGCGCATTACGTGACAGCACAATCATCGCGCCAAACGCCAGTGCACCTGCTGCGACCTGTATTGCCAGCATGGCCGCGAGCGGCAGATGGCCAGTGAGCACGATGCCCAGTCCATAGCTCACCACAAGGGTAGGCAGTGACAGATAAAACGGCAGCCACAGGCTCAGAATGTACTGCCGGTAGCTGGAGCCCAGCACCGGCTTGATCATCACGAAGTAGCTCAGAACGGTGTTGATGATCTGCACCAGCAGAAAACCAAGCGTGACCCCAATGGCGCCGGCCATATGTCCACCGACGATAATCGCCGGAATAAACAGGAACGTTTTAAACACGTTGAATTTGAAGCTGATATCAACCCGCGCTTTAGCCATCAGCAGTGAGCCAATCGGGTTGCCAACGGATCGCAGCAGCCCCACCACGCACAGCAGCTGCAGGATCGGGATAATGCTGTTCCACTTCTCGCCAAACACCAGCGGCACGAAGTTGCTCGAGACCACCATCAGCCCCAGCAAAACCGGGAAATTGATAATGCCCACCACAGAGAGCAGCTTGTAAAAATTGACGCGCAGCTTCTCGGTGTCGTCCTGAATTTTGGCGAACGCCGGGAACAGTACGCGGGTGATAATCGGGTTGAGCTTCATTGGTGGTACTACCGCGACGTTGTACGCCAGGTTGTACCCGCCCGCGACGCTCGCCCCGAGGATGCGTGCCAGCACCAGCGTGGAGAGGTTAGTGTTGACATAGTTGATGATGCTGTCGGCGGTGAGCCACGCGCCAAAACGCAGGTTGGATGACACCGAAGCGAGAGAGAAATGCAGCCCAGGACGGTAAATCTTGCGACCAAAGTAGCCGAACAGCAGCGTACGCACGGCAGAGTTAACCAGATACCCGAGGATAGCGGTCATGGCCAGCGGCCAGAAATGGGCGCTGACCACGGTAAAGGTAAACCCTGCGAGAACGGCGCTGGTCTCGATCATCCCAATCTTGTTGAATTCCAGCTCTTTCTGCATCAGCGCGCGGAACTGTTGCCCGTGCGGGATCACCACAAAAGCAAACGAGAGCGTACGCATCAGCGGTGCCAGATCGGGGTTGTGCAGCACGCTGGCGATGGTATCGCTCAACAGGAACACCAGCACGAAAACGAACACCCCCAGCCCAACGTTCAACCAGTAGAGCGTGGTCAGTTCCAGATGGCTGATCTCTTTGCGCTGGATAATCGAGTTAGCAATTCCGAAGTCAGACAGCGTATCGGCCAGCGCGATAATCACCAGCGAGACAGTCAGCAGACCGAACTGGTGGTTATCGATAATGCGCGCCAGCACCGTCATCTGCACCAGGCCGAGGCCAATGATGACAATGGTCGCCATCGCTGACCATTTGGCGCCGCTGATGGTTTTTTCACGTAAGCTCATCTTAGTACGCCGCTTTGTTCACGAAACCTTTGAAGATGGTCAGAAAGACGATCTTGATATCGAACCAGAGGCTCCATTCACGGATGTACTCCAGGTCGAATTCGATGCGTTTTTCCATTTTTTCCAGCGTGTCGGTCTCGCCGCGCCAGCCGTTGATCTGCGCCCAGCCGGTAATGCCTGGCTTCACTTTATGGCGCAACATGTAGCCTTCAATCAGCGAGCGGTACTGTTCGTTGTGAGCCACGGCATGGGGACGGGGTCCGACAATCGACATGCCACCGGTAAAGACGTTGATAAACTGCGGCAGCTCATCCAGCGAGGTGCGGCGCAGGAAGTTCCCCACCCGCGTAACGCGTGGATCGTTCTGCGTCGCCTGGGTCACGACCTTGTCGTTCTCCATCACCTTCATTGAGCGGAATTTCCACACCATGATGGGCTTACCGTCCATGCCGTAGCGGGTCTGACGGAAGATAACCGGGCCCGGGGAGCTCAGCTTCACCGCCAGAGCAATGCAGCACAGCACCGGGGAGATCAGCAGTAAGATCAGTGAAGAGAGCACGATATCCTCCAGGCGCTTGAGCACGCGATTGATACCCGACAGCGGGGTGTCATACAGCGGCACGACCGGCACGCCGTTCACTTCTTCAATACGGGAATGGAGGATGTTAAAGGTAAAGACGTCCGGGATCAGGATCACCGAACAGGTGGTATCGGCCAGTTCACGCATCAGTTTCTTAATGCGGGATTCATCTTTCATCTGCATCGCGATGTAGACGTTATGAATTTTGCCGGCTTTCGCGTCCTCAATAAGCTGTTCGTAATTACCGGCCCAGTCTGAAGGCACGCCGCCAGGCTTCGCGTCGTGATAAATCCCGACCACTTCAAAACCTAACCATGGCTCTTTGCGGAAGCTATCGAGAAGCACCTTCCCTACCGGCAAATCCCCCGCCACGGCGACAAAGCGACGGTTATAACCGCGGTTACGCAGCCAGCCGGCGCCAAAACGGATCAGGGTGCGGCATACCACCATGCCGACGCTGGTAATCAGATACCAGCACAGATACGTCACCAGGCGATTATCAAAATCATGGCTGAATGCCACCAGCCCTGCGCTGAAGATCAGGCTTAATGTCCAGTTCTGCAGCAACAGCATCAGTTCGGTGGTCATTTTCACACCACGCCACGAACGGTAGAAGTCGGTCATCCCCCCGATCATCTGGAACACAACCAGCGCAATCAGCGCCATGAGCAGATGCATGTAGAAGAAGGATTGCCCGCTTACCCAACTCACCACCCATAATCCGCCGACCATGATGGTGATATCAGAAAAACGCTGCACCATGGAGATTAACGATGCATTCGTTCTCGCTCGTTCGCGTTTTTTTAGATTCGTCATCGTTGTTCCTTTAGTTCAACACCTGCCCCCTCACCCCATATCAGGGGGAGGGGGAAAGCTATTTACTGATTCAACAGCGCCAGAATGTCCTTCGTTCGCGCTTCCATCAGCGCGGTATCCGCGCGGGATTCCACGTTCAGGCGCACCACCGGCTCGGTATTTGAAGAGCGCAGGTTAAAACGCCACTGCGGGAACGCCATGCTG
The DNA here is from genome assembly GCF_049913205.1 of Enterobacter sp. R-25. NCBI lineage: Bacteria > Pseudomonadati > Pseudomonadota > Gammaproteobacteria > Enterobacterales > Enterobacteriaceae > Enterobacter > Enterobacter sp. R-25. Next base: position 3,062,363 of record NZ_CP183982.1, read on the forward strand.
ATGCCGTCGGTACGGTCAATTTCCAGCGCATGGAGGGCAAAATGCTGCTCCACGCGGGCAATGGCCTCGGCCGGCTGCGCCAGTTTGCTGTTGATTTCGCCACTTGCCGGGAAGGCCGCCATGCGGTCGCGTACCAGCTCGCCAAGGGTCTGCCCTTTCAGACACAGCAGCTCGGTCACCAGCAGCCACGGGATCATCCCGCTGTCGCAGTAGGCAAAATCACGGAAATAGTGGTGGGCGCTCATCTCGCCGCCATAAATGGCGTCTTCTTCGCGCATACGCTCTTTGATGAAGGCATGACCGGTTTTGGACATCACCGGCTGGCCGCCCGCGGCGTTCACCACATCCACGGTGTTCCAGGACAGACGCGGATCGTGAATGATCTTCGCGCCCGGGTTCTTCTCGAGGAACGCTTCCGCCAGCAGACCGACAATGTAGTAGCCTTCGATGAACTGGCCTTTTTCGTCGAACAGGAAGCAGCGGTCGAAATCGCCGTCAAAGGCGATACCCATATCGGCACCGTGTTCGATGACCGCGTTACGGGTGTCGTCGCGGCACTCCGGCAGCAGCGGGTTCGGGATACCGTTCGGGAAGTTGCCGTCCGGGGTGTTATGGACCTTAACGAAGGTTACCGGGACGTTCAGGGCCTTAAAGCGGGCTTCGAGCGCATCCACCACCGGGCCGGCCGCGCCGTTACCGGAGTTGATCACCAGCTTCAGCGGTTTCAGGTTTGCAACGTTGATGTAGCCCAGCAGATGGTCGATGTACGCTTTACGCAGGTCGATCTGCTTATAGCTGCCGCGTTTCGCTTCATTCACCGGCGGGAAATCGTTAGCTTCGGCGAGACGCTGCACGTCACGCAGACCGGTATCGCCGCTGATAGGACGCGCGCCCTTGCGCACCAGCTTCATACCGTTGTAGTCCATCGGGTTATGGCTGGCCGTCACTTCGATACCGCCGTCCACGCCGAGGTGGAAAGTGGCAAAGTAAATCTCTTCGGTGCCAGACAAGCCGATATCCAGCACGTCCACTCCCGCATCCTGCAGCCCTTTTGCCAGCGCCAGCTTCAGGGACTCACTGGTCAGGCGCACATCGCCGCCCAGGACAATCGTTTGTGGCTTAAGATATTCGCCGTATGCGCGGCCAATGCGCCACGCAATGTCTTCATTCAGCTCTTCGCCCAGCTTGCCGCGAATATCGTAGGCTTTAAAACAGGTTAATTTTTCCATGATGACCCCTTTTTCAGGCAACAGTTGGCCCGCCCGATTAACAGGCAAATTTGTTTTTATTCATTCGCAGGCCGGATGCGCGAAACGCTATCCGGCTTTAGAGACGGCGCTATACCCGCCCGTAACGGTCCTGGAAACGGACAATATCGTCTTCTTCCAGGTACGAACCGGAGCGCACTTCAATTAAGTCGAGAGGAATTTTCCCCGGGTTTTCCAGACAGTGCGTGGCTCCCAGCGGAATATAGATTGACTCGTTTTCGCCCAGCAGTTTCACTTCGCCATCAATCGTGACTTTGGCGGTACCCGCCACCACGACCCAGTGCTCGGCACGGTGGTGGTGCATCTGTACCGACAGCCCCTCACCCGGTTTCACGGTGATGCGTTTCACCTGGTAACGTTCACCGGCATCGATGGAGTCATATTTGCCCCACGGACGATACACTTCGCGGTGGATATGGTGTTCATGGCGACCATCGGCCTTGATCTTCTCCACCACTTTTTTAACGTCCTGCACGGCATTACGGTCAGCAATCAGCACGGCGTCTTTCGTCTGTACGACCACCAGATCCTTCACGCCAACTGTGGTCACCAGACCGGACTCGGCGTAGACATAGCTGTTTTCCGTTTTGTGGCTGATAACATCACCGTGGTGGACGTTACCCTCCGGGGTATGGGCGCTGATCTCCCACAGGGAGGACCAGGAGCCAACATCGCTCCAGCCCGCATCCATCGGTACCACAACGGCATCGGCCGTGCGTTCCATTACCGCATAGTCAATTGACTCTTCCGGGCAGGCGAGGAAAGACGCTTCGTCAACACGGATAAAATCGAGATCCGGATCCACTACCGCCATCGCTTTCTCGCAGGCGTCCAGAATATCCGGGCGATATTTGCGCAGCTCTTCCAGGTAGCGGCCAGCGCGGAACAGGAACATCCCACTGTTCCAGTAATATTCACCGCTGGCCACATAAGCCTGCGCGGTTTCCAGATTCGGTTTTTCGACAAACTGCGCCACGTCAAACGCTACGCTGTCGCCTTCGCCCGGGGTCACATTGCCACGACGAATATACCCGTAGCCGGTTTCCGGCAGGTCCGGCACGATGCCGAAAGTCACCAGTTTGCCGTTTTCGGCGTAAGGAATAGCCGCGCGTACCGCCTCGCGGAACGACTCTTCCTGTTGAATAACATGGTCTGCCGCCAGAACCAGCATCAGCGGATCGCAATCCGGGCTGCTGCGTTTGGCCGCCAGCGCAGCCAGCGCAATCGCGGGGGCGGTGTTACGTCCGGCAGGCTCCAGAATGATATTTTCTGTGAGTTTGTTCAGCTGGCGCAGCTGCTCGGCGACAATAAAGCGGTGTTGTTCGTTACAAATCACCACCGGGCTTTCACACTCCACACCCTGCAGGCGGTTAACCGTCGTCTGCAGCATGGTGAGCTCCCCTTTCAGGCAGAGGAACTGTTTTGGATAGAGCACGCGGGACAGCGGCCACAACCGGCTACCAGAGCCACCTGCCATCACAACCGGATACAAAGTGGTTTGACTCATGATTTATCCCCGTATATCTGCAATAAATTGGCTCAGCACGTTCTCTTTCTCGAGCGTGCGTTCGGCATATTCACGTGCCACCGTGTTCGTTTTTGGCATGGCAAGTGCCCGTTCAATGCCAGTGACCAGCGCCGGGACCGATTCCGGTTCCACGCAAACGGCGATCCCCGGATAGCTGTCGCACAGCTGGCCTAATTCTGTTTCGGCTTCCGCCGTGATCACCGCGTTACCGCCCACTGCCAGAATGTTGGTCAGCTTGGACGGCAGCACCGCGTCTGCCGCGCCGCGCTTTTGTACTACCAGATGGCAGTCGCCCATCTTCAGCAACGCAGGCAGTGCCTCGTAAGACTGAAGCGGGAAAAATTTCACGTTCGTCAGGCCGCGTTCGTTGGCCATTTTTTCCAGTCGCGCTTTTCCGCCGCCCTGCCCGACGATGACAAACATCCAGGGTTGATGGCTCAGTTGCTGTGCGGCGTCGATGACGCTCTCAAGCCCCTGCTTCTCGCCGATGTTGCCTGAGTAAAGAATGATTTTTTGGTCGTCAGGCAGACCGAGCTGAGCGCGTAGCGCCTGAGCGTCACTGTCTGTTACGTCGCGAAAACGCGCCACTTCAGACCAGTTGGGGAAAAAGATCACTTTTTCCGCCGGTACGCCCTTCTCCTGCGCTTTGTTCATCATTGAGCGCGAGATGGTCGAGACATAATCCACGTTATGCAGGCCGCTGCGCTCGAAGGCGCTGGCGAGTTTCGCCACCTTCCCGCTCTTACCTTTGCCGGCCATTCCCAGGCCGAGCATGGCGTCCACTTCATAATCCTGAATGTGAACCAGCGTGCGCGCGCCGGAGAGTTTGCCCAGCAGGCGCATGCCTGGGGTGCAGAACAGCGTTGGCACCACACCGATAATGCGATCCGGCTTCCAGCGACGTTGCGCCATCAGCGGGAAGAAACTGCTCAGGGCAAAGCTGCCCAGATGAAGTAACCGCTTCAGCGTTGAGGGCTGTTTCGGCACGTACAGCGGGCAACGCCAGACGGTCGCGGCACCCTCTTCGCGACGGTAGCGCCAGCCTGAATAGCGCTCACCTACTTTCCATTCCGGGTAGTATGGCGGCGCGGTAATGACCCGCACGTCATGTCCCTGGCTCGCCATCCACTCGACCATTTCGCCGGTGTATTTACCGATGCCGGTTAACTCCGGCGAATAGTTGATTCCGTACACCAGAATTTTCATAAGCCCGGCACTCCGGACTGACGATCGGCCAGGAAATAGGCACGACTGTTGTCATGCACATTGTCACTGGCCAGCAACGCCTCTGGCGTCTGCCAGCGGTAGTCGTCATGCTGAGAATCAGGCAGACGCAGGTCTGCCTCACTCACCTTCAGGCGAAAACCGAGCACCACATAGTGCGTGGTGAAACCGGTGCCCGAAAAGTTATCGTCATAGAAGTGCTGCCAGACCCCGTAAAACTGGCCTGCCGCCATCGGCAGTTGCAGGCCCAGTTCCGCCAGAGTGAGACGCTCAAAAGCATTTTCCAGCGTCTCATCCTTCTGCACGCGCCCGCCGGGCACGAACCAAAAGCCCTGTGCAGGACGGTTGGTTCGTTTTCCCAGCAAGAACTCGCCGCGTTCGTTCTCCACCACCAAATCAATTGAGATGAGCGGAGTGGAACGCACTACCGTGGCAAAATCTTCCTGACTTAAAAACATCATTACCCCCGGAAGCGGTGCTGGTTTTCAAGGAACCACTGGTAGGTGCTTGCCAGCCCCTGCTCCAGTGATACCTCGTGATACCAGCCCAGCTGATGCAGACGGGTCACGTCCAGCAGTTTGCGCGGCGTGCCGTCCGGTTTGGTGGCGTCAAAGACCACGCGGCCTTTGTAACCCACCACCTGCGCGATGGTTTGCGCCAGCTCACGAATGGTGCAATCCACGCCAGTACCGACGTTAATGTGCGACAGCATCGGTTCGGTGTTTTCCTGCCACACCTCACGATCCAGCTCCATTACGTGGATGCTGGCAGCCGCCATGTCATCCACATGCAGGAATTCACGCATTGGCGTCCCGCTGCCCCACACCACCACATCCGGTGCATTTTCGGCCGTTGCCTCGTGGAAACGACGCAGCAGCGCCGGGATCACGTGTGAATTGCTCGGGTGGAAGTTGTCATGCGGTCCGTACAGGTTGGTCGGCATCACCGAACGATAGTCGCGGTTATACTGACGGTTGTAGGATTCGCACAGCTTGATCCCGGCAATCTTGGCAATCGCATACGGCTCGTTGGTTGCTTCCAGCGTGCCCTGCAGCAGTTCGCTCTCAGCGATCGGCTGCTTCGCCATTTTCGGGTAGATACAGGATGAGCCGAGGAACAACAGCTTATTCACGTTGTGCAGATGCGCTGCGTGAATGATGTTGCTCTCAATCATCATGTTCTCGTAGATGAAATCCGCCGGATACGTGTTGTTGGCAACAATGCCGCCCACTTTCGCCGCCGCCAGATACACCTGGTCAATACGTTCACTGGCGAAGAAGTCCTGTACCGCTTTGCTGTCGAGCAGGTTCAGCTCGTCACGGGTACGGACAATCACGTCGACATCACCGCGCTGTTCAAGCTGGCGAACAATCGCGGAACCCACCATTCCGCGATGACCCGCGACAAAAATACGTTGTTTTGTCATTCTCAGGACTCCAGCGCGATGGCAACCTCGTAGCCATGAGACTTGAGCAGGGAGTGTTTTTTCGCTGCTTCAAGATCTTTGGCAACCATCTCGGAAACCATCTCCTGCAGAGTCGTTTCTGGTTTCCAGCCCAGTGTTTCGTGTGCTTTGGTTGGGTCGCCCAGCAGGGTTTCCACTTCAGCAGGACGGAAGTAACGTGGGTCAACCTGTACAATCACGTCGCCCGGTTTCACGCCCGGTGCGTCATGGCCCGTTACGGAAACCACGATGCCTTTCTCTTCCACGCCGGTACCTTCGAAGCGCAGTTTGATACCCAGCTGAGCGGCAGCCATCTCAACGAACTGACGTACGGAGTACTGCACGCCGGTTGCGATAACGAAGTCTTCTGGTTTTTCCTGCTGCAGCATCATCCACTGCATTTTTACGTAGTCTTTGGCATGGCCCCAGTCACGCAGGGAATCCATGTTGCCGAGGTGCAGGCAAGATTCCAGACCCTGTGCGATGTTAGCGATAGCGCGGGTGATTTTACGGGTAACGAAAGTTTCACCACGACGTGGGGATTCGTGGTTGAACAGAATGCCGTTACAGGCATACATGCCGTAGGATTCACGGTAGTTCACGGTGATCCAGTACGCGTACAGTTTCGCCACCGCGTACGGAGAACGTGGGTAGAACGGGGTAGTCTCTTTCTGAGGAATTTCCTGCACCAGACCGTACAGCTCAGAGGTGGATGCCTGGTAGAAACGGGTTTTCTTCTCAAGGCCGAGGAAGCGAATCGCTTCCAGCAGACGCAGCGTACCCATTGCGTCAACGTCAGCGGTGTATTCCGGAGATTCGAAGGAGACCGCAACGTGGCTCATCGCGCCCAGGTTGTACACTTCATCCGGCTGCACTTCCTGCAGAATACGGGTCAGGTTGGAAGTATCGGTCAGGTCGCCGTAGTGCAGATGGAATTTCGGGTTCGCCGCATGAGGATCCTGATAAATGTGATCCACACGTTCGGTGTTGAATGAAGAAGCACGACGCTTAATACCGTGTACTTCATAACCTTTTTCCAGCAGCAGTTCTGCCAGGTAAGAACCATCCTGTCCGGTAACGCCGGTGATGAGAGCGACTTTAGACATGTTTATATTCCTCTACTTATGAATTTAATCAGTTTCAACGCGTTCGCGTATCACCACTGCGGGGTTGCCACGGCAAATTTTATTTGCCGGTAGCGATTTAAAAACGCTGCTGCGGGCACCGACTACCGTGCCATCGCCAACAGAAACACCAGGTGCAACAAAAACATCTGTCGCCAGCCAGCATTTTTCGCCAATCACAATCGGAGTGGCGGTAATATCAAAATGCTGACTCATAAAATCGTGACTGCCGGTGCACAAATAACACTTCTGTGAAACCACTGAATTTGCGCCAATCGTAATATCGCCAAGGGTATATAACACCGCCTCATCCCCTACCCACGCATAATCCCCAAGCGTTAATTTCCACGGGTAGGTAATTTTTACCGACGGGCGAATGACTACGTTTTTTCCGATTTTTGCGCCAAACAGTCGCAATAAAAAAGCTCGCCAGCGGTACAGTATTTGCGGTGACCAGGCAAATAAGGTGGCCTGTACGGCCCACCACAACTGCACTTTAATACCGCTCCCGCCCCGAAAGCCTTTCGGCACGGAGAAACCTTTAAGATCCTGCATTACGTTTCCTTATATTCAGGCTTTGTTATATAAGGTTTTCGTTTTACCGGTGGTACGCAGACGTAATAAATAAGATAATTCCGCCCAGAACCCCGGCACGCCTAATATTTTACGCTGCACATTTCTGGCATCCTGGCACAGTTCCAGATTATTAGACGTTGACACGCCGCCCATTGAAAATTCAGATACCAGCCCTTTAATTCGACGGAACGGGTAACCTGATTTATACAGACTGGCAGTCAGCGCATAATCTGAAGAAACTTTATACTGCAGATCGTAAGGCTGTTTTTTCAGACCTTTTACCGGGAAGAAAATGGCCTGATGGCTGGCAGGCAAACTGTGGTAGATATACCAGCCAGGTTTCGCACTGCGGCAAACTTTATGGCCATCGCCAAAATCGAGCAGCGCGTCGCCAATGTACATCGCATCCTCTTTCTGGCGCGCCAGCTGACGGGCAAATAATGCCACATCCTCATGGAATACGTCACCGGAATTCAGGAAGATGGCATAACGGCCTTGCGCCATGTCGATGCCTTTATTCATCGCATCGTAGATGCCTTTATCTTTCTCGCTGATGAAACGTAAGTTGAACTCACCGTTGAGTTTTTCCAGAAACTCCGCCGTACCATCGTTCGAGCCGCCATCGACCACAATCCACTCAAAGGTGAGGCTTGGATCGCGCGCCAGGTTGCGCAGCGAGCGCCAGGTTTTTACCACCCCTTCGTAATTACGAAAAGCGACAGTAATGACGCTAAGAAACATAAATCACCTCATTTCGTCATACGTTCGTAATATTAAGCGCTTTGCGCAGAATAAACGGACAGACAATCAAGAAAGCATATTCCGGGCTAAATATTGACCCGGTAAAAAACAACGACACCGGTGTAAACAGATAAAGCTGCACGCGAAAGTTCTGGTTATCACCAAACGCGTTAATCATCATTTTGAAAACTTTAAACAGATACCACAGTGTCAACAGTACGGCGAACCACGAAAAATAGATAATTAACAGATACAGGCCATTGTCTATGGTTTTACCGACATCCGCACCGTTAAAGATTCCGAATGATGCAACATATTCGTAAAGTGAGCCGAATCTTACTACACCATCGATATGGGTTAAGGAATAACCCACCATCACCAGTGGACCAATGATACGATAATAGGATGACGAGCCTTCGGTTCCCAAATCTCCCAGGCGTTCTGAGATGTATGGGAAGGCAAATATCACGCCAACCATAAATACTGTCAGAGAGATAATCGCCAGCGGCAGTTTTTTCTTAATCGCATCTTTGTTCAGGTACTGGAACGCCCACTCCAGCAGGTAAAACAGGATAAATGTCATTACCCCCGAGAACGATCCTGACAGAACAATTCCTGCAAGAATCATAGCATCGGTCTTAGGGGTTTTGATACCAAACTGTTTGATGCTGAGCCAAATTGAGATTAGTGCCAGAGCAAAAAACGCCGGTTCAAAATAGAGGGCTGTCGTACGCTTTCCGCCAAACTTGATGAAGTTCAATACATAGCTGTTACTGTAAATGAGATATTTCGAAATTATCTCCATCAGGCTACTGCCACCGGTCAAAATAATTTGCGCCATTTCCAGTGCAGCAAGCATAACAATTAACGCAACGGCAATATAAAAGAACCTAAGGATTTTCCGATAATTGTGTGGCGAAATAACCTTGAAACGAATACTCCAGACCATGCCAATAATAATGACGATATAAACAAACAGCATGGTGGAGGTGACGTATTTACTGGCATCCAGAGACTGACCAAAGATGTAGTTAAATAGCGTCAGACCCACGCCCAGCCCTAAGGCCATCATCAGCTTCTTGAGGTTGATTTTGTCGACATACAGCAGAAGCAGAACGGGCAAGAAGGTCACTATGGTTATCGGGAAGCTTTCGCCAAGCTGGGCAATTTTGACGTTGACCAGCAGGTAAATCAGCGGCAGCAGCAGATAACTACAGACTCTGATAGAACGAGACATATTCCTCCAGCATCTGTTGTCCACTGTAGGCCTTGCGGCTGCGGTTGCGGAACGATTCCAGGTCGGTACCAAAAACGGCCTGCGCGATCTGCGCCTTCGGCAGTTGCACCAGAGGCAGCACCTCATGCTCCGCAAACGTGGTCCCGCCCGATTTTTCCAGCACTTCACGTGCCGCATCGCTGTGGGTGGCAATCACCGGCACACCGATGGAGAGCGCTTCGCACAGGATCAGCGGGTAGTTATCCACGCGCGAACTGAATACCAGCGCATCCATCCCATTGAGGGCGCTCATCAGTTTGCGCTTGTCGGTTTCAAACCCGTGATTCACCACGTTAGCCCCTTCGAACGGCGAGAACTTGCCGAAGGTGTGCAGTTCAATCTTGTCACCCAGCGCCATCATGTCGCGCACCAGCTGCTGATTGGTTTTGCCGTCGTAACGCAGGTCATGCGCAACGATAGCGATTTTTGGTTTACCCGGGGTTTCTGCAACCGGGGTAAGTTCGGCCAGAATCGCTTCCGTCGCCACGTCGATACCGTTATTGATGATCTGACAGCGCCCTGCCCCATACAGACTGTTAAAGGCATCGGCCACGTGCTGGCTTGGAGAGATAAACGTACAGCCGAGCGAGAGCATGTCGCGGAACAGCTGGCGCTTTCCGGCCACCAGCTGATGGGCACGATCCACTTTCACCGGCGGATAGTTGCTCAGCGTCGGGCACTTCTGGCAGTTGCTTTTCCAGCCTTCACACCCGTCGGTAAAGGCGCAGCGACCGGTCACGCTCCAGTGATCGTGCAGCGTCCAGACGAAGCGGGTATCCGGTTTGTGGGCCTGCACCTTCTGGCAAAACGCCACCACCTCTTCCAGATTCAGCCAGTAGCTGTGAAGCACGTGGAAATGCAGCACAACCGGCCCCTGGGAGCGCGTCACGGTGCGATAAAGGGTATTAAGATTGCCAAACAGATCGCGGTTAAACAGGCGGAACAAGGCAATGTTGGCCACGGAAGTCAGGCGCGGCGTGTGCTTATGTACCTGCGGGTAGTTATCGTGGCTGACGCTTTTCTTACCGCCTTTGCCATAACCGTAAATAAAACGAGACTGAAGTCCTTTTTGCAGCGCGCGCTGGTGAAGATCCAGCGCCACACCGGCCGCCCCGCCCTCTGCGAGACGGACGTTAAATTGCAGAATGTTCATTTGATCACCTTCACGCGGGCTTTCTCACCCACCACCAGCGCGTTATCCGGAATACTGTCCAGCACCACGCTCCCTGCGCCTATCGTGACGTTGTTACCAATCGTGATGTCGCCAATGATGACCACGTTCGCGCCCAGCTCGACGTTATTGCCAATCACCGGGCAGGCCAGGCTGTCGGGCCCACGGTTACCGATGGTGACCGCATGGCGAATAGTGAAATCATCACCGGCTACAACGAATTTGTTGATCACCACGGCATAACCGTGATGAATGGTAAAACGGCGACCAATGGTGGCAGCGGCCTGAATTTCATAACCAAAAAAACATTCAGTAATGATGCGGTACAGCACCAGCACCGGTGCTGCCCAGAGATTGTTTAAAACATTTTTCTTGCGCCACACCGAGCAAAAATGCGCGATGCGGTACGCCAGAACCATGCAGCACGGGCGCAGGCTCCAGCTGTTAGCGCGGCAATCTTCCAGAAACATTATTTCCCCCGAAGTCCATCAGCCAGACGCTTGCCGTTACGCACGGACAACAACGTGAGCAGCGTGCGCCAGTTCATGCGCTTATTGCGGATCTGATAGAGGGTAAACAGCTGATACTTCCGGCTGGCACGGTCGAACTTGTCCTTGTGCTTGCGGTAAAAGTGGAAGTAACCAGAGAATTTCTTCGGCGACGAGGTGATTTGCATCTCCCCGTGATTGATATGCAGGATCTGCGTCGCCTCTTCCACCTTCCACGGCTCGCCATACTCCATCACCATGCGCAGGAAGATGTCGTAATCTTGCGCAGCCTTCAGCTCGGTATCGAACAGGCACTCCTTAAAGCGCCACGCCCAGGTAAAGACCTGATTACCAATGATGTTGCGTTTAAAGAACAGGCGGCGTGAGTAAGGCGATTTCGGGTACAACGGCAGGCTGGCAGGCTGCGAGTAAACTTCACCCTGACAGACATAGTCGTTGGCATACAAAAACGCATGCGTCACCAGCTGTGCTTTGTGCGACAGGAAGATCGACAGACGGTTCGGCGTCCATTCGTCATCGTCGTCGATGCCGGTCAGATACTGGCCTTTAGCCTGCATAATCGCCTGGTTACGCACCGCGCACGCACCGGAGTTAATCTCGTTGTGCGTGTAAACCACGCGCGGGTCGTTAAGGTCAGTCACAAACTTTTGCAGCTGTTCGTATGAGGAAGAACAGTCATCAACGATGATCAGTTCCCAGTTATCGTAATCCTGTCGCAGCACAGATTTTATTGCGCGGATCGCCAGCTGCTGACGATTCCATGTCGGCATATAAATAGAAACTAAAGGGCGTTGTGTAGTCATGGTCTTCCCCGAAAGCTAACGATTAGTGACTGTCAGACTTGTATTCGTACTCGTAGTAACCGTAGTCCTGGTAACCGGTCGCACGACGGAAGATGGAGTTCAGGATCACCCCTTTCACTTCAATTCCGTTTTGCTCGAAGCGGCTCAGGCTGGTTTCCACTTCCTTCAGCGTGTTCACCGCGTAACGCGCCACCATCAGCGTGGTGCCGGCATGGCGGCCCACAATGGCGGCATCGGTCACCGCCAGAATTGGTGGGGTATCAATCAACACCAGGTCATAGTTTTTGCTCGCCCACTCCACCAGCTCGCTAAAACGTTCACTCATCAGCAGCTCTGATGGATTTGGCGGCACCTGACCACGCGGAATAAGGTCAAACTTCGGCACCGTCGTCGGTTTTGCACTCTGGCTAATCTCACCTTTGCCCAGCAGGATTTCCGACAGCCCGTTGACGTTATTGGTACCCAGCAGTTCGTGGGTATAGCCCTTACGCATATCACAGTCGATCAGCAGCACCCGTTTATTGGTCTGGCTCACCACCGCCGCCAGGTTGGCACAGACAAAGGTCTTACCAATTGACGGGCTGACACCGGTCAGCATCAGGACGTTGTTTTTGGCCTGCATCATGGCGAAGTGCAGACTGGTACGCAGACTACGAATCGCTTCGATGGCCAGATCGGTTGGGTTACCCACGGCCAGCAGCTGGCTTTGTTTGTAACGCTTAACGCCTTTGGTGGTTTTGACGCTGTCACGCGATTTTTGCCACTCCGACAGCGGGATGCTGGCGTAGACGTTGATACCGCTCTCTTCCAGTGCCTGCGGGCTTTCGATTCCACGGTTGAACAGCGAGCGAAGCAGCACGCCAACGATGGAGAGGATAAGACCCAGAATAATGCTGCCGAGAATGATGAGGGCTTTCTTCGGCTTCAGCACCCCTGGCTGCGTGATGGCCGGGTCAACGATGCGCACATCACCAACGGTACTGGCTTCGGTAATTTTCAGCTCCTGCTGTTTATTCAGCAGCTGCATGTACACCTGCTGTCCGGATTCCACATCGCGGGTCAGACGTACGATTTCCTGCTGCGTTTTAGGCATCGCAGTGACGCGATCGTTGAGTTTCGCCTTCTCTTCTTCCAGCGTGCGGCGTTTCTCCAGCAGCGTACGGTAGGCCGGGTGACGCTTGGTATAAAGCTTGGAAATCTCCGCCTCTTTGAAGGTCAGCTCGTTAAGCTGGGCATCAATGTTAACCATCGAGTCGAGAACGGATTTCGCTTCCAGCGGCAGGTCGACAGAGTCTTTATCCTGACGATAGGCGTTCAGCTTGTTCTCGGCATCATCCAGACGGGCGCGGACTTCCGGAAGCTGTTTGGCGAGGAATGCCAGGCTTTTCGCCGCTTCAGCCGATTTACGCTCAACGTTCTGCTCAAGATAGTTACGGGTGATGCTGTTGAGGATGTCGCGGATCTGATCCTTATCTTCACCGGTAAAGGTCATGCTCAGGACACCGGTGTCCTTGCCGTTTTCAGTGACGGTCAGGTTGTTCTGCAGATTGTTAATCATTCCCAGCGTGGAGAATTTGGTCACGGTAAATTCACCGCCCTCCTGGGCGTGGATCGCGCTGACCATCATGCTGACACCCTCTTTCGTCAGCATCTGCCCCACTTCACCGCGCGCGCTAAAGCCCGCATCGCTGGTCAACTGGTACTGTTTTGGGCCTAACACCGTCAGGGTAAAGGTCTGATCCGCGCTTCCTTTTGGCAGCACAAAATCAGTCACTTTGACCGTGTCGTTGCTGCGTCCCATCAGACGGTCCCAGCCGGCACCAAAGATCGGGAAGGTATTTTTGGTGACGGAGATATCAAGGCCGAGGTCGTGAACGGTTTTACCCAGAACCAGGCGCGACTGGATCAGCTGAATTTCCGCATCGGAGGCCGGCGGTTTGTTCGCCAGTGCGGAGCCAATGTCCTGCACCAGCGAGTTACCGGTATTCTGCTCAATCTGCACCAGCGCATCGGCACTGTAGATGGGCGTCGCAAACAGCGTATAGACGACGGCCGCCGCGGCAAACACGGCGGTGATCCCAAGCACCCACCACTTTGCCTCTACGACGGTGCCGACCAGGCGACCAATATCGATTTCATCACTGCCCGAAGTCGGGGCGGCAGAAGGTTTTGTTTTTTCTGTCATTGTTATCCCTGCTGAGCTTTCAGTGCCTGCGCCCACTGACGGGCAGACTGGTCAAGTAAGGTGTATACCGCCTCGAAGGCCTCATGGCTTTTGCGATATGGATCGGGGATTTCGCGTTCATTGTCCCAGTGACCAAACAGCATCACCTTGCCGCGCATCTCCGGTGCGATATCACACAGCGCATGGATATGGCGTTTTTCCATCGTCAGGATCAGGTCATACTCCCGGCACATACGGCCGGTGACCTGACGGGCGATGTGCCCGTCGAGCGAAAGGTTATGATCGCGGGCCACGCTCGTTGCGCGCTCATCGGCACCTTTACCGACCAGCGCACCCAGCCCTGCGGATTCAACGGTCAGTTCGGGCTGGTAGAGTTTCAGCAGCCGTTCAGCCGTGGGGGAACGGCAAATGTTCCCCACGCATACCACCAGAATTTTGTTAAACATCGCGGATTACCAGGTATGAATGTCGCGCGCCGTATCCGTCATGTAGCGAACGCCACTGATGGTTGGCAGCAACTGGTTGATCAGACGGTTCCAGCGGGCAACCGGTGCGGTGGTGACATACACCACATCGTATGGCTGGAGACGGAACTCCGTTGCCATCACCAGAGACGTCGCATCGGACATATCCAGCTGGTAGATGTTGGCAATCTTGCCTTTCGCACTGCCCTCACCTTTCAGCGGACGGATCACGAAGATACCGGTGGCGTTGGAGGTGGTCAGATCAATACCCTCTGCATTACCCAGCGCTTCGGTCAGGGTCATGCCGCTGAAGTCCATTTTGAGTGTGCTCTGTTTCTTAACTTCGCCCATCACGAACACTTTCAGATCGTCATTGCGCGGTACGTAGAGAATATCGCCCGGATAGAGCAGACGGTTCTGAGTCAGGTCACCGTTTTGCATCAGCGCCTGCAGCGAAATGCGCTGCTCTTTGCCGTTGTGCGTCAGAACCACGTTGCGCCAGTCGGCACCGTCGGTTAAACCGCCGGCGGCGTTAATGGCATCCAGAACGGTCAGCGGTACGTTGGTGATGGCCTGTTGACCGGATTTATTCACCTGTCCGGAGATATAGGCTTTTTGCGAGCGGAATGCGGCGATATTAACGTCCACCTGCGGATCGGCGATGTACTGCGCTAAGCGGCCGGTAATATCACTGCGGATTTCGGCGAGCGTTTTCCCGGCAACGTGTACCTTGCCAATATAGGGATAGAACATGGTGCCGTCTGACTGTACCCAGTTACCGGTGTCGCTTGAGCTACGGTACTGGCCCGCTGGTGTGGTCAGTTCAGGGTGGTCCCAGACGGTGACGTTGATGACATCACCCGGCCCCACGCGGTACTGGTAGGAGGCAATCTCCTGATCCAGAGACATATTCGGCTGAGCAACATTCGGACGTGGGCGTAATTGTTCGACCAGACGTGGCGTGAGTGGATAAACATTCACCATTTTGTCGAGATCAAAATCGGCATCCTGCTGCTTGATCACATCCTTACCCATTGTTGACATATTGCTGCCGGGAAAGACCGTACAACCACTCATCAAGGTCACAGACACCAATAATGGCATCAATTTCATTTTGGATTTCATCATTGATTATTTATCACTTTGGCAGAGTAATTATCCTGTGCAATTTAAAATAAGCCGGGTCGTATTGGGTTTCAGCATGCAGTTAATCAAATAGAAATATAACTGGCATCAGTCCTAAAAAAAGCTTATTCATCCATTGGCTATTGACAGAATAATCGAGGCTGATTCACACGCTTTCAGGCACGCTACCGCCCTTGGCTTTCAGTTACCAATCCACTGACTAAACAATGTGTTATGGATAGACACCCTCTTGAACAAGGTCTTCTGGAAATATATCAGCCGCAAAAACGCCCGACGGATAATCAATAACCATTCCTGAAGACCGAAACAATAATAGCAACAAGGAGATTTAACATTTGATGCTGGAGGAATTGTTGCAGCTAACCTAATAGCAGGCAAGGAGACAACTGTCCTAATAACTGTTTTTAAGATTAATATTAAGAGCAAAGTTTTGACCTTTTAGGATTTTCTTTATATTGACAAAGCAACAATAAAAACCATTAATTGCGATATATCCTAAAATGTACTGTGCGTAATAAAATATACGTAATTACCTTATTTACAGCGCCAGCGTATTGCTCTCTTTTTGTTCGGCCTTATTAAGAGAAATCTCAGCCCGGCATTGCAATTTCCCGCCGCTTTATCCATGATCGAAGTGTGACATTCGTCATATAACAGAAGGTATTGCTATTACTATGGAATGGATTGCCGATCCATCAATCTGGGCCGGACTGGTGACGCTGGTTGTCATCGAATTGGTGCTCGGTATTGATAATCTGGTCTTTATCGCCATCCTCGCCGAAAAACTGCCCCCTTCTCAGCGTGACCGCGCTCGCGTAACGGGCCTGCTTTTGGCGATGGTGATGCGGTTGCTGCTGCTGGCCTCTATCTCCTGGCTGGTCACGCTGACACAGCCTCTGTTCTCCGTTCACGGCCTGAGCTTCAGCGCCCGTGACCTGATCATGCTCTTCGGTGGCTTGTTCCTGCTGTTTAAAGCGACGGTTGAACTCAATGAGCGGCTCGAAGGCAAAGACAGTGAAAACCCGACCCAGCGACGCGGGGCAAAATTCTGGCCTGTGGTGGCGCAAATCGTGGTGCTGGACGCCGTCTTCTCACTGGACTCGGTGATCACCGCCGTCGGGATGGTTGACCACCTGGCCGTGATGATGGCCGCAGTGATCATTGCCATTACGCTGATGGTGATGGCAAGTAAAGCCCTGACCCGGTTCGTTAACAGCCACCCGACCATTGTTATTCTCTGCCTGAGTTTCCTGTTGATGATTGGCTTTAGCCTGGTGGCAGACGGGTTTGGATTCCACATTCCGAAAGGCTATCTGTATGCCGCCATTGGTTTCTCAGTAATGATTGAAGCGCTGAACCAGCTGGCGATATTCAACCGTCGCCGCTTCCTCTCAGCGAATCAGACGTTACGTCAACGCACGGCCGACACGGTCATGCGCCTGCTGAGCGGGAAAAAAGAGGATGCAGAACTGGATGCGGAATCCGCCGCGATGCTTGCCGATCACAGTGACGGGCTGATCTTTAATCCGCAGGAGCGACTGATGATTGAGCGGGTGCTCAATCTTAATCAGCGGACGGTCAGCAGCATCATGACATCACGGCATGACATCGAACATATCGACCTGACGGCACCGGAGGAGCACATTCGCGCCCTGCTGGATAAAAACCAGCACACCCGCGTGGTTGTCACCGGCGGCGAAGAGGAAGAGGAGTTGCTGGGCGTGGTGCACGTCATCGACCTGCTGCAACAGCAGCTGCACGGTGAAGCACTCAATCTGCGTGCCCTGGTACGCCAGCCGCTGGTCTTCCCTGAGGGACTGCAGCTGCTTTCTGCTCTTGAGCAGTTCCGTAACGCGCGTACTCACTTTGCCTTTGTGGTGGATGAATTCGGTTCCGTTGAAGGACTTGTCACGCTCAGCGACGTCATGGAAACCATCGCCGGTAATTTGCCCAACGAGGTGGATGAGATTGATGCGCGCCACGACATCCAGAAAAATGCCGACGGGTCGTGGACGGCGAACGGCCATATGCCGCTGGAGGACCTGGTGCAATATGTGCCGCTACCGCTGGATGAAAAACGCGAGTATCACACTATTGCCGGTCTGCTGATGGAATAT
The DNA here is from genome assembly GCF_049913205.1 of Enterobacter sp. R-25. Lineage (NCBI taxonomy): Bacteria > Pseudomonadati > Pseudomonadota > Gammaproteobacteria > Enterobacterales > Enterobacteriaceae > Enterobacter > Enterobacter sp. R-25. Next base: position 3,079,939 of record NZ_CP183982.1, read on the forward strand.
TTGCAGCGTATCCCGCAACCGGGAGAAGAGGTTCAGGTGGGCGACTATCTGCTTAAAACGTTGCAGGTTGAGAGCCACCGTGTACAGAAGGTACAGCTCATTCCACTGCGGGATGAAGAAGAACTGGACTATGAGGTTTAGTGAGTTGTTTTGCCCGGTAGCATGTGCGCTACCGGGCGCTCGGGCATCAAAGCTTATCTAACAGCTTCTTCACATCCTTCCCTGACTGTGAATCTTTATTCCGATCCGCCCAGTCGTTCAGACGACGTTTCGCTTCGTCCTGCAGATGTTTGCGCAGGATCTGATCCACCTGAAGGCTGTAATTCAGCGCCTGCCATTTGCCATAGACAGTGAGCGGAACCGGCGTCTCTTTAAGGAAGTCGATCAGTTTACTTTCACCCTGCCAGCCGGAAAGTACCCGCACGTTAAATCGGGTATCCGCCGTCTCTTTCACCAGATCCAGCTTACCTTCACCGGTTAACGACAGGAGTGAAGAGGTTCCCTGCATTCCGTCGAGGGTGAGCTGCCCGTTATCCAGCGTCAGGTCAGTGGTAAAGCTGTCGAGGCGCGTTGCGCTGTCGTAGTTTTCCTGGGCTTTGACATCACTGCTGCGCTCCACCGCCTGCTGCACCAGCTGCTGGAAGTTAAGCCCTTCCATACGGGAATCTTTCAGATCAAGATGGGCCTGCCCCTGCCATTCGCGGCGGAAAGCCTCAGCATCAATCTTCGTCCCCGAGAAGTCACCCGCCAGCGTCAATTGGCCCGTTAAGGAGATCGGGTAATTAAAGGCTTTAAGGATGGTACCAATCTCAACGTTGTCGAGACGCGGCTGGAATTCGGCGCTGGCCGTCTCTTTACGCACGTCCAGCGTGCCCGGCAGAGAAAGATGTCCGGCACCCATTTTGCCGCTCAGTTCGGAGATCACCAGCAAACCGTTATGGTTAAACATCTGGCTGCTCACGTCGGTAAAATCGATACCGCGCCAGCGCAGGCTGTTAGCTTTCAGTAAGATATCGGCCGTGAATCCGCGCAGACCGTTATAGTCTGGCTGATCAAGACTCGAGGAGATGACCGGACGCGGCTTGGACGGCTGGCTTTGCCCATTCTGAGCAGCGTTACCGTCGGTCGCACCTGCTGGCTGAGGCGGAAGTAAGTTCTCCAGATTGAGCTTGTCAAACTGCAGATTCATTACCCACTTCGGCTTCTCCTCAAGCGTGACGCTCGCCTGCCCTGTCAGACTGCTGTCGTTCGCCTGCAGATTGAGGTTATCCAGCTCAAGCTGTTTTTGCTCTTCGCGCCACACGGCCTGCAGCGTTCCCTGACCGGTGATCCCCTGGGCAGGAAGATCGGCTCCCGTCAGTTGCCAGTTCAGTTGCTGAATATCCGCCGTGAGCTGATGGGGGTAATCTGAGGCATTCACGTTGGCGTTCAGCGACAAATTGAGATCGCGCTGATCGCGGTTCAGCCTTCCGCTAAACTCCAGCGAGGCAACATGATGGGCGTCCTGCTCCATCTTCAGGTTGATGTTACGGACGGTTACCTGCTCGTCGGACTCATGCTGGAAAACCAGCACGCTGTCGGCGACTTTCAGTTTGGCGATATCAAATGACCAGCCCGTATCCGTCGGCTCGTCGGGCAGCGTATTTTCCCGCGGGGCGACCGGCGCATCCGAGTCACGCACGGCTTCAGTTTGCGGCGTCAGCTGAATCACCGCCCCTTTCAGCATCACCTGGTCGACCTGCAACTGGTGTGAAAAGAGCGGGATCAACGCCACATCAAGACGCATGTTATCGGCAGAGACCAGCGGCTGGGAGGCACCCGGCGCGGTTAACGACATGCGGCCTGAGAGAATGCTGAGTTGCGGCCAGACGTGCCAGCGCAGCGGCCCATCAAGCTTCAGTTGATAACCACTACGCGCTTCGACCTGCCGCACCATGTAAGCACGGAAATCATTAGGGTTAACAAGCAGGACTAACGCCGAAAGGCCAGCAACCAGAACCACCAGCAAAATCATCAGCGTTGTCAGAACTCTTCTCATAGCATCCTCAGTGGACTAACGATCAGTCTTTATCAATACGGCTCGCGACCGCACCCTGCTGGTCGCGATATTTAGCGTCCTGACGGCGGTTATAAGGACGATCTGCCGGACCGGTTAGCGGTTCAAAGCTCAGCGCGCCGATCATCATCCCTGGACGCAGTGCCAGAGGCAGTTTACCGGCATTGAAGAACTCGAGCACGATACGGCCCGACCAGCCTGGATCGATACGGTGCGCGGTCACGTGAACCATCAGCCCCAGTCGCGCCAGAGAAGAACGGCCATCGAGCCAGCCGACCAGGTCCGCAGGCAGCGTCACGGATTCATAGGTCACCGCCAGCGCCAGTTCACCCGGATGCAGATAAAAGGCTTCGCCCTCGTCAATAACGATTTCATCACTCATCACGCGATCAAGCGCGGCGCTGACTTCATCCTTCGGCCCGCTAAGGTCGATGAACGGTGCGGTATGGCCGCTAAAGGTGCGGAATTTATTTCCCAGGCGCACATCAACAGTCACACCATTGATACGTTCCACAGGTGGACGTGGTGTAATAGACAGACGGCCTTCATCCAGCCAGGCTTCAATATCGCGATCACAAAGACGCATCGCACTTTCTCCTTTCATGCATCGTACCCTGAAGCCATAAAGACTCAGGGCAAAACCAGGTTATCCCTGAACGGTACACAATTCGCGCGGCTTATTCAAAAAACTGGCTGATTTTCGCTTTTAAGATATCAATGGCTATGCGGTTTTTACCGCCGCGAGGCACGATGATATCGGCGTATTGCTTGGATGGTTCAATGAATTGCAGGAACATCGGGCGGACAGTTTTCTGGTATTGCGCCATCACGGAATCCATCGAACGCCCACGCTCATTCACGTCACGCTTAATGCGGCGCATCAGGCAGATATCCAGCGGCGTATCGACGAAAATCGAGAAGTTCATTGATTCACGCAGACGGGAGTCGGTCAGAAGCAAAATACCTTCAAGGATAATGACCTTCTTCGGTTCGATACGGATCGTTTCCTGCGTACGGGTATGTTCTACATAACTATAGACGGGAAGTTCAATTGCCTGGCCGCTTTTAAGTGCTTCTAAATGCTGGAACAGTAAGCTGTGATCCATCGCATTAGGATGGTCATAGTTAGTTTTTACGCGTTCTTCCATCGACAGATGGGATTGATCTTTGTAATAGCTGTCTTCGGGAATGACGCCGATATGCTCATCACCAACTTGTTCACGCAGTTCGCGGTAAAGCGTACTGGCAATAAGACTTTTACCTGAAGCCGATGCGCCGGCGATGCCTATAATGACGCACTGATGAGACTTATCAGTCATAAATTTAGCGACCTGATTAACCTGGATGTTAAGGAAGGACGACGCCGGAGCGTCAAACGCGGCAATTATAGGGATTTCGCGGGCATGATACCAGTCGAAAGCGCAGGTTCTGCGAGACAGGGTGAAAAGCGACGAAACGATCCCTTTGTGAAATTTAAACGCACGTTTTTTCAGCGTTTGTCGGGGATTTTTTACCGAGTAACTATTTAATAAGTCTATGATGTCAAATTATGAGCAGTCGCCATATGAATTGTAAATTGTTTGTACTAGCATAAACCAAATTATCAAATTCACTCGTCCGGACTTCTCTCCTGACGGCATGGCGTCTCTGGATAAAGCGGTAATGAATAAACAATACCAGCGGGTTTTGGTTACCACCCCACATCCTTTATTGCGACTTGTCTGTCTGGGCCTGGTCACCTTTATCTTTACCTTATTTTCGCTGGAGCTGACCCGCTTCGGCACCCTGCTCGCCCCGCTCTGGTTCCCTACCGCCATCATGATGGTGGCCTTTTACCGCCATGCAGGAAAGATGTGGCCGGGTATCGCCCTGGCCTGCTCGTTTGGCAATATCCTGGCCGCGTGGATGCTTTTCTCCTGGTCGTCGATCAACCCGACCTATACCGCTATCAACGTTGTTGAAGCCGTGATTGGCGCGGTGTTACTGCGTAAACTGCTCCCGTGGTATAACCCCCTGCAGAATCTGAATGACTGGATCCGTCTGTCCATCGGCAGTGCGCTGGTGCCACCGCTGGTTGGCGGGGTGCTGGTGTATCTTCTGGTGCCGGGTCCGGAGCCGCTGCGTAATTTCCTCGTCTGGGTGTTATCAGAAGCCATTGGCGCGCTGGCGCTGGTGCCGTTAGGGTTACTGTTTAAACCTCATTATCTGCTGCGTCACCGCAACCCAAAATTGCTGCTGGAAACGCTCGCCACCATGGCCGTGACGCTTGCTCTCAGTTGGATGGCGATTACCTGGCTGCCGTGGCCCTTCACCTGCGTTATCGTTCTGCTTATGTGGAGCGCCGTGCGCCTGCCGCGAATGGAGGCGTTTTTGGTATTTCTGGTCACCGTGATGATGGTCTCGCTGATCATGACGCGTAACCCTGTATCCATGACGCCGCAAAACCTGCAGGTAACGCTAAACGCGCCCTGGCTGCCCTTTTTGATGATGCTGTTGCCGGCCAATATTATGACCATGGTGATGTATGCCTTTCGCGCCGAACGCAAACATATCACCGAAAGTGAAGCGCGTTTTCGTAACGCGATGGAGTATTCCGCCATCGGCATGGCGCTGGTCAGCATTGAGGGGCAATGGCTTCAGGCCAATAAAGCCCTGTGTAACTTCCTGGGATACAGCCAGACGGAGCTTCAGGCCCTCACCTTCCAGCAGTTAACCTGGCCGGAAGATTTGAATACCGATCTCGAACAGCTGGAGCAGCTGGTCAACGGCGACATCAACACCTACACACTTGAAAAGCGTTACTACACCCGCAATGGTGAAGTGGTCTGGGCCCTGCTTGCCGTCTCCGTGGTGCGCCACACCGACGGTTCACCGCTCTATTTTATCGCCCAGATTGAAGATATTAACGACCTGAAGCAGACCGAGTGGGTCAATAAACGCCTGATGGAGCGCATCACCCTCGCCAACGAAGCGGGCGGTATCGGCATCTGGGAGTGGGATCTGGAGCCGGACATTATCAGCTGGGATAAGCGGATGTTTGAGCTGTATGAGATCCCGCCGCACATCAAGCCCACCTGGCAGCTCTGGCACGAAACGATGCTCCCGGAAGACCGCGCTCACGCTGAAAAGGTGCTCCGGGATTCCCTCATTTCACGTTTGCCGTTTAAGCTTGAGTTCCGCATTCGTGTTAAAGAAGGCGTGCGCCATATACGCTCTCTGGCGAACCGGGTACTGAACAAACAGGGTGAAGTCGAACGCCTGCTCGGCATCAACATGGACATGACCGAGGTGAAGCAACTCAACGAAGCGCTGTTCCAGGAAAAAGAGCGTTTGCACATTACCCTCGATTCCATCGGCGAAGCGGTGTTGTGTACCGATATCGACATGAATGTCACCTTTATGAACCCGGTTGCCGAGAAAATGAGCGGCTGGCTGCAGACCGAGGCTATCGGGCAGCCTGTCCTGAAAGTGTTGCACATCACCTTTGGTGAAAAGGGACCGCTGATGGAGAATATTCACAGCGGCGATATGTCCCGTTCCGATATAGACCAGGACGTGGTGCTGAACTGCCGTACCGGCGGCAACTACGATATCCACTACAGCATCACCCCGCTCAGTACGCTGGACGGGCAGAACATTGGCTCCGTGATCGTGATTCAGGACGTGACGGAATCGCGCAAAATGCTGCGTCAGCTCAGTTACAGTGCCTCGCACGATGCCCTCACCCACCTCGCAAACCGGGTCAGTTTCGAAAATCACCTCAAACGGCTCTTACACACCGTACAGGAGACACGCCAGCGTCATGCGCTGGTGTTTATCGATCTCGATCGTTTTAAAGCCGTCAACGACACCGCAGGCCATGCGGCGGGTGATGCTCTGCTGCGGGAGCTTTCGTCATTAATGTTGACCATGCTCCGTTCCAGCGACGTGCTGGCTCGTCTCGGCGGGGACGAATTCGGGTTGTTGCTCCCGGACTGCAATATCGAAAGCGCGCGTTATATTACCGGCCGCCTGATAAACACCATCAATGACTACCACTTTATGTGGGAAGGACGTCTGCACCGGATCGGCGCCAGCGCGGGTATCACTCTGATTGATGAAAATAACCATCAGGCTTCAGAAATCATGTCACAGGCGGATATCGCCTGTTACGCCTCGAAAAACAGCGGACGCGGTGTCGTCACGGTTTATGAACCCCAGCAGGAACGGGACCACGGCATGCGCAGCATGATGTCGCTTGATGAGCAGTGGCACATGATTAAAGACAATCATCTGATGATGATTGCCCGCAGCGTCGCGTCTCCACGGATACCGGAAAGCTGCAACTTCTGGCTGATTTCATTACGCCTGTGGACCAGCCAGGGCGAAGTGCAGGAAGAGCATGCGTTCCGCTCCGGACTTGCGGAGCCTGAACTGTTGCACGCCCTTGACAGACGTATCTTCAACGAGTTTTTCCGCACCTCCGCCGCACAGGTCGCCCACAAAGGCATGGGGGTCGCGCTTCCGCTGTCTGAAGCGGGTTTAGCAAGCGTCACGCTGGTTGATGAACTTGTCGACCTGCTGGAGAAGAGCCCCATGCCGGGCCGTCTGCTGCATCTGGTTATCGCTGCCGACGTGGTATGTAACCCGGATGAGAACCTGCAGCAGGGCCTGCAAAAACTTCGCCATGCTGGCTGCCGCGTCGTGCTCAGCCAGGTGGGACGCGATATGAACGTCTTTAGCCACCTCAGCGCCAATATGGCCGATTATCTGATGCTTGATACGGAAATGGTGACGAATGTTTATGGCAACCTGATGGATGAGATGATGGTGACGATCGTTCAGGGGCACGCCCAGCGCCTGGGCATGAAAACCATCGCCGGTCCGTGTAACCAGCCCATCATGATGGACACGCTCTCCGGCATCGGCATTGATTTTATTTACGGCGACACCATCGCCGAGCCGCAGCCGTTGGATCTACTGCTTAATACCAGCTATTTCGCCATCAACTGATGGCGCCCAGCCATCGGTATACCAGATGTGCAGCAACGCATACGAACGCCAGGGCTGCCAGCGCTGGGCGTAGCGCCGAATTTGCGCAGGCGTCATCCCGGCAAAACGTTGCTTTATCAGATAATCATCCGGCAGAAAAACGTCCTTCGCCTGCCAGCCACGCAGGGCCAGGTAGTTTGCCGTCCAGCGTCCTATTCCTGGCCGCTGCTGTAAGGCCTTCATTCCTGCCTCAATATCCGCAGGAGGGAAAAGCGGAAACGTCCCGTCCACCACAGACTGAGCCAGATGAACGATCGACTCCGCCCGTTTTACCGGCATTCCAAGCGCTTTCAACGCCAGCGGGTCCGCTGCGGCCAGCGCGTGCGGGGTCGGGAAGCAGAGATAACCCGGGGCGTCTTCAACCGGCTCCCCGCACAGGGCGACAACGCGGGAAGCCAGCTTTGCCGCCATCGCCACGCTAACCAGTTGCCCGAGTATCGCCCGCACACCCTGCTCCCAGGCATCCATCGCCCCCGGCAACCGTAAGCCTGGCCGTGCGGCCCCCAGATCCCCCAGTGTCGAGCGGATCGCCTGAGGATCGCAGCCAAGATCGAAAAGTCGCCCGATACGCTCAAGGCAGGTCTGCGCAACCGGAATCAAGCCCGGGCTGAGCGTCACGGTAAGCGTAGGGGTTTGGCTGTCCGGCGTAACGCGAAATATCCCCTGATGCCCCTCACAGGCGAAACTGCGCTCGTAATAGTGGTCCGTGACGGTCTCTACGCCCGCTACCGCACGTGCGCCAAGGAAACCAAACATCCATTGCCAGTCGTAAGGGGGTTGCCAGGTCAGGGTATACATCATCGCTCCTTTTTTGTTCCCCTCAGCATAAACCGAAAGGCCTTGTTTCGCCTTGCTTTCATATTCCTGTTGTCGCCAGGCAGACATTTCGCTAAAGTCTCGCCCCTTCTCACTGGCATGGGGATTAATCGTGTTTATTGGATTTGACTACGGTACGGCAAACTGTTCGGTTGCCATTATGCAAAACGGGCAACCACAGCTCCTGAAGATGGAAAAAGAGAGCACGCTGCTGCCATCAATGCTCTGCGCACCCACTCGCGAAGCGGTCAGCGAATGGCTGTTCCGTCATCATCAGGTGCCCGCTACCGCGGCGGAAACCCAGGCGCTGCTGCGCCGGGCGGTAAGTTTTAACCGCGACGAAGATATCGACGTGACCCCTTCCAGCGTGCAGTTTGGCCTCTCATCGCTGGGCCATTACATTGACGATCCGGAAGAGGTTTACTTCGTTAAATCACCGAAGTCGTTTCTGGGCGCCAGTGGGTTAAAACCACAGCAGGTGGCGATGTTCGAAGATCTGGTGTGCGCCATGATGCTGCACATCCGCAACCAGGCGCAGACCCAGGTACCCGATCCCATCACGCAGGCCGTTATTGGTCGCCCGATCAACTTCCAGGGTCTGGGCGGTGAAGAGGCTAACCAGCAAGCGCAGGGGATCCTCGAGCGCGCCGCACACCGGGCCGGTTTCCGTGACGTGGTCTTCCAGTATGAGCCGGTAGCGGCAGGGCTGGATTTTGAAGCCACATTAACGCAAGAGCAACGCGTGCTCGTTGTGGATATCGGCGGGGGCACCACCGACTGCTCTTTACTGCTGATGGGGCCACAATGGCATCAGCGTCGTGACCGCGAAACCAGCCTGTTGGGCCACAGCGGCTGCCGCGTAGGCGGTAACGACCTGGACATTGCTCTGGCATTTAAAAGCCTGATGCCGCTGCTCGGCATGGGCGGACAAACCGAAAAAGGCATTGCCCTGCCAATTCTGCCCTGGTGGAACGCCATCGCCATCAACGACGTTCCGGCGCAGAGTGATTTTTACAGCACCGCGAACGGGCGCTTCCTGAACGATCTGGTACGCGACGCGCAGGACGCGGATAAAGTCGCCCTGCTCTATAAAGTGTGGCGTCAGCGTCTCAGCTATCGCGTGGTGCGTACCGCTGAAGAGAGCAAAATCGCCCTCTCTGACCATGCTGAACACGCTGTCTCATTACCTTTTATCAGTGATGAGCTGGCGACCGCGATATCGCAGGAAGGGCTGGAAACGGCACTCGCCCAGCCGCTGCAGCGGATCCTCGAGCAGGTGCAACTGGCGCTGGAGAATGGCAAAGAGAAGCCGGATGTGATTTACCTGACCGGTGGTAGCGCCCGTTCACCGCTTATCAAGAAAGCGCTGGCGGAACAGCTTCCGGGTATTCCGATTGCCGGTGGCGATGACTTTGGCTCCGTAACGGCAGGTCTGGCCCGCTGGGCACAGGTGATGTTCCGTTAAGCCCCGACGGAAGCCCTCGAAATGCGCAGGGCTTCCGTCGTTTACAGCGCGTTAAAACGCACATTTTCCTTTTTACCTGGCAGCACGCTGCCCTTTTTGCATGCCGCTTCTCTTGTCGTCGGCTGGCTTTGCTCGACAAATCGCCGGAAATCAGCGAACGGCACCGGGGGCAGGAAATGATACCCCTGCAGGTAATCCACCTGTTTGCTGATAAGCCACTCTCGCTGATAAGCGTACTCCACCCCTTCCGCCACGGTACGCAGCCCCAGAATCATCGCCAGATTAATAATCGATTCCAGCATCGGCAGCGGTTGGTTATCAGCCTGTATAGCGTTGATAAAGGTCTTATCAATTTTTATGACATCCAGTTCGAGTTCATTCAGATAGCATAAATTCGCGTATCCTGTACCAAAGTCATCCAGAGCAAACATCACCCCGCGATTACGCAGTGAACGGATCAGTTCTTTTATTGCAGGCGTCACGGCCAGCGTTTGATTTTCGGTAATCTCAATCATGAGCTTCACCGGTAACGATTCTGTCAGCTCTAAAAAATTGAGGCACTCCCAATAAAACACCGGGTTACTTAACGTGGTTGGACTGACATTAAACGCCACAAACAGCGGTGTATTTAACCCGTTGCTCTTTTGCTTTAAGTCACTGGCAACTTTATGCATTAAATAGCTGGTGAGTTCGTTAATCAGACCACAACTTTCTGCCAGCGGAATAAATTCTCGCTGCGAAATCGTGTAATTATGCCCTAATGGCCAGCGGGCCAAAATCTCTATACCGCACAGTTCACCACCTGCACCGACAACGGGTTGATAATAAGGTAAAATTTCATCATTTTTGAGTGCCAGACTCAGACGCCCCGCATCATTATTATCATAACTACGCCCGGTGGATTTGCGCATTAACGTACTGTTCTGCCCCACATCCCTTTCCGTCAGGAAACCATTGCGGATAAGAAAAATAATAGATTCAATAAAATTTTTAAAACCAAGCCTGTGCGTTATTTTATCCCGGTAGCGATACAGGGATTTTGTGGTCAATGAATTGGCCCGGCAGAATTCGGCCTGCCCCTCTTTCGTCATCATGGCATTAAGCATGTCTGCCTCAAATTCGGTTAACGCGAAAACGTCCAGCTCATCTGATTTTACGCGTGATTCCGGTTGCGGGGTGGTCATCAGTATACGCGTGAGTATATCGATGACGGTCGTATAATGCAGTGTTACATCAATTGAGGTACTGTATTCATAGCCTCGATTAATACACTCATTTTCGCTCAACCTGAGAACAACGCTGTTTACCATGATAAACTGGCTACTGTTACGATGTAGCCATTTCTTCACCAGGAAAAAGGGCATCCGGTTATCAACAATTAACAGACAGGAGTTGTATTGCTGAAAAGAAAGGTCTGACTCTGATATAAATGTCTGACTGTCGACCAGTACCAGATTAGGCAAAAAAGCCCTAAGCCCGGCGAAAAGATAAATGTCATAACTGAGCAGGAAGACCTTTTTCTTATTCATAATAATCACCATCACGTTTTCATTGTAAAACGCAGCCTTCCCGAACAGGAAAGTGTATTCACAATTGACCTGGTATTCACATAAACTTAAGGTAAAACAAATAAAATGCCTTTAGATTGCATAATGTGTAGTAGCTCATCCCCCTTGCAATAAAACTGAGCGCAGGGGAAATGATAAGAATATTCTTGCTGTATCGGTAGCGAATTCTGAGGTCCGAAATGAGTACAAACTTATGCGCTTATATTCACATTCAGACAAATTTTAATGATAGTAAACTCGATTTTAACAGAATAAAAAACCATAAATAATGTGATACATAGGTTATTATTTCAGAATAAGGCGACACCCCATTCTGAGGATTACGCTGCCCGACACACCAACAGGGTGCGTCGCAAATCGCGTACACCGTACACATTGTTCGCAATATGCATTATTTTATAATAGAAATTGTGTTGCTTAGACATAATTAATCCCGTGATCTCATCAGGCAAATCATCATTATCATTTTTGATCACAGAAACCCGTTGGGTACGTATGTAGCCGTCACTATCATTACCTAAAAATTTAAGCATCGTGGAACGGTTAATAGCGTAGCTTTTCCCATTAACATTAATCACGCCCACTTGTGACAATACCCCCTCTTCAGCAGATGATATCCTGAAAACCAGCAATACCTCCCCTTCGATGTGCATACCTGTTTTTTGCGTATTGAGCACAAGATGGTTCTTCGCTGAGCATACCAGCGCTGCCGGAACCTCATGACGTTTAAATAAAAACAAGAAAATGATAACAAGCGCTACGGCAAGACTAAAATACATAATTTTCGCACGCATGTGCAACTCCCCGGGAGCCTAACGTACAAATACTGAAAAATGATTCCTTTAGTTTATTACCTGCAGACAATCCATTGTCATCATAAAACACAATGACCTTATTTCTTCCCTTACAGATAGATTTGAATTGCTGCCATCGGGATGAATTCAAAAAAGTGGATATTTTCTCAACTGAATTATCATCTGTCGTAAATATTTCACAGGAACCGGATTTTTGTACATGCACGACACCATCGGTATCTCGTAATAATTTTGGCAGAAGGACAAAGCCAGATATCACCAGGCTGATGCCTAAAATTCCGCCAACGATCGTTTTACCGTATCGCCTTAACCCGGGTTTGGTGGCGGAGGTTAATGCAGTGATGCTATGCGGCAACGCATCTTCTTTTACGTTTTCGATCTGCGCCTGAAAAACAAATCCTTCTCGGGGGATAGTTGCGATCAGATTATCCATTCCCAGTTCTGCTAACGTTTTGCGCAAAATACTGACATTTTTATTCAGACTGTGACCTGATGGGATCAACCCATACCTTCCCCACACTTCTTCTATAATCAGATCCCGATGTAATTGTTTGCGGTTGTTCGCAATAAAGAGCTCCAGTAATCTTGCCGTTGCAGCGGACAGAACCACTCTTTCTCCCTGTACACTTAGCGCTCTGGTCTCTGAATCGTATATAATATGATCATTGATTATCTTTTTCATCCGGGAACTCTTTTATTATCGGCGGCAGTGCCAGCACGCAGTACAGAATATATTCCCAGAGTTCAGTTAGCAATATAAGAACTGTTTCTTTAAACTTTAACTGTTATTTTTAAAACAACCATCGCCTATCGGTATATATTTTTTCAACGCAACGATGAATTTTTTATTTTTAGTGTTTAACGCGCTGCTTCGGTAGGTCTCTCCAGGCAGCAGGTAGCGCATCGTCGCCTCGTCATCGGTTGACTGGCATCCCTGGTGTACGATGATCCTGAAAAACGTATTGCCGGTATTTGTCAGCGCCCCTTTTTGCTCATCCAGAGTATAACCTAGCGTCAGCTTTCTGGGCCTGACCACCAGTATCGTATCCAATGCAATAGCGGGCACAGCTTCACTTGCTTTGCCTGAATGACGTTCAGCAAACAGCGTTACCGGCATCTCGCGAAACTGAATCCGGTAGTAACGCTCTTTGTCATCCTCGGGCCCGCGATAGAAGATCTTAAAATACTCCCCGGCGTCCGGGGCGAGCGAAAACGTGAGCGGTGTAAACAGCAACTCCCCGTCCTCTATTGGCAGACGCTTTTCCCCACCCGGTCCTGGACGGTCGATTTTAATCGCCGAAATGCTGTACACATTCTGTTTGTGGCTGTCGTTGTAAATACGTTTGCTAATGAACGACCGCTCTGCGGGGATATCATAGATCGTGGAGTCCAGATACAGCCCGTGGGCAGAAAGCGTGTAAAGCGCAATGCAGAGTCCCACCACACCCTCCGTGACCTTCCGCCAGCGCATCATTTTGTTACTCCCAGCCAGTTCGCGGTGACTTTGATTTCACCACTGGCGCTGACCACGCCTTCCCAGTCAGCGCCAGCCACCGTCAGTGCTGAGCGGGAATCATTCATCGGGAACAGCAGCGTTAAGTTGGTGCTGAAAAAGCTGCCATCATCCGTGTTGTTGGCATCCCATGGCACCTGTTGCCATAACGCATCGTTCAGACTAATGGCATTTTCACTGCAGCTGTTCCTCACCTGAGTAGGGCTTCCCGACGCGGTGTTGTATTGCAGATAGGCAGGGACAGGCACGTTTATCCCCCCCTGGGCCGACGTAAACAGGCAGTAAGGGGTATCGTTGATTGTCGTGCTGTCCCCGATAACCTGGGCCGTAATACTGTCAGCCTGACGGGGTCCCGATACGGTGACGACGTAATCCATCTCGATCGGCGCGTCATCTCCGATGGTGCCGCTTCCACTGGCAGAGGCCGTATTATTCGATGAGACAATGCTAATCCCATACTCCTTCGGCACAATATTGAGCTGTAAAGAGGGGGTAAACTGGTAATAGCCTGACTCCGGGGTTAATGCATTCGTAAACGCAAACGTAAAGGGCTGGCTGTTGGTAATACTGACGCCTGCATCCACCAGATTCTTAAGGAATGTTTTCGACAAAAAGACATAGATATACTGGCCAGATGTCGAAAAGACGTTGTAATACGCCGTCGAGGCGCTGAAGTTATACCATGTCGAGCCATTTCCTGAATATTTCACGGTGGTTGCGGAAGGGGTAAAACCCAACGCAGCAGAATCGATATACGCTCTGAATGTCAACGATGCCGTCAAATTTTGCGTCTGCTCAAGGTTGTATTTGACCATTTTACAAATTACGCCATCAACGTTACTGACGACACCCAGCTCACAGGATCCGGAATCATTTGTGATACTTGGGGTTCCATCACTGGCGATCCACAGCTCCTGAAAGGCACTTGTTGATTCCAGCGCCAGATGTCCCCGCTTGTTTAACGTGTAATTGATGTAATTCCAGCGACCTGTTGTCTGATCCTTACAGCGTTGTCCTGAGGCGTAATCATAGTTAACCGAGGTATAGCAGCGGTTAAAAACATAGGTTTCGCTGCCACCCGTCGGCATATTACGAAAATACTCATAGGCTGAGTTGCTCAGCGAAGCAAAGCCATACGCTCCGCCAATAACCCCCGCCACGGATCCAACCTGCGCGTGGTAAAAACCATTGTTATCCACCCCCTGTCCGGCAATGTAGCCCGTCGTCGGACACTGCGAACCTCGGTAGCAGCGTATTCCTGTGAAAGGAGCATCAATGGGCGAATTATCAATCCACATATCCTGATAATTATTGGCCGGCGCAGTCCAAATGACATAACCCAGGTAACCGAGGCTGACCTGGGATGTGCCGTATTTAACCCAGGTATTTGAGCCGCTGAAACGGGGATCTAACGCGGACGGCGTAATGAAATACTCACCGTCAATGTCGTTCTCGATAAATAAAAACGTGTTGTTGATCGCCCCTGACGATGAGGCGGTCAGTGCCCTTGCGGAGAAGGGAATTAACCCCGCCAAAAACAGGAGCGAAATAAAAACGGAAGCACTTTTTTTCATAGCATTATCTCTGCGCCATCGTGGTTTGTGGTGCACATTTAACATCCCCTACCCACGCAGCGCCCCTGGCTTTTTCCAGATCTAAATCCGCTTCGCAGATATTACCGTTGGCGGACACCAGGGTAATAACGGGATACTTCTTATCAATATCAATGGCGAACTCACCTTTCGCGTCGGTGCGCGTTTTGCCAATGTGGTTATGGATGTCCGTATTTGACGCCAGTTCACCATTGGGATATCGCACCCGGCCAAACACGGTCACCATACTTTTCACCTCAGGTGACACCACGCCGACGTTACCGGGATAAAGGTTAAGCGCCTGTTTACGGCCGGAGACAATGTCAAAACTGTCTTCAGAGTTTTTATCATTCATAATTTCCAGCTTGTATTGCGCGTAAGGCGGGAGTGCAATAAAGCTCGATTTGCCGCTAAGAATATAATTTCGGTTATTTATTTTTGCGGCCAGCTTTCCATCACCCACAAGATCGGTTTTCACAATAATGCCCGAGCGCTGTCGCTCTTTGCTCAGACCAAAATCCCCACCCGCCCAGGCAACGGAACCCTGAGAGGAGAAGTTCATATTGGTCGAGTTGTCCGCTGAACGGGTCACCGAAACCGTACCGCCGTTATAGCGGGTGTCATAACTCAGGTTGCCATTTACAGCGTAATTGTTGTCGTAGTTCTGCTCTCCACTCAGGCGAGTCGAGGCGGAAATGCCTGCAGACGTAATAACGCTATCCTCAAATTGTTTACGCGCGCTGATATTGCCCTGTGTTGCGCCGTAGCGATCGCGTGAAACCCCGACACTCATCCACGAGGCCAGCGGCAGCGATAAATCCAGGCTGACATAGCGTTCCTGACGTCCGTCATCATTCGTATTGTTGTAGTAATAGCGCTGTACCCCGGCCCGTAACCCCACTGTGGCGTACCGTCCCGCATAGAGGGTGGTACTGTAATCCAGGTTCCGATAGGTATTACCGGAATAGCGGTTTTCGGTCTGGCTGACCGTTAACGTGCCACCGTGCGGAATAAACCGGCTCAGGTTCAATGTTGCGCCAATCGAATAGTTATCCCGCTCCTGCACCGGCAGACGGTTACCGATTTTGCTGTCTTCCCGCGACGCCCACAGCGATCCAAACCCGCCTGGAGCATTAAGACTGGCGCTGCTGACGTTGCGCCATGTTCCGTCGTTCGCCACCAGCGTTTGTGTCCCGACGCTGACATATTCGTTGACGTTAAGAGTAATGTCCGTTTCATTGACGGCATTGTCATCAAACCCATAGCCTGTCGTTTTCAGGGTGAGCCCGGAGAGCATTGCCAGGGTTAACGAGGCCGCACCACCCGCAATCCAGGTCTGTTCACTGCCGGCATCACGGTAATGATTGCGCTTATAACTCACGCGGTCGTAATCAAGTGAACCGCCAAAAATTTGCCATGCGACTTCATGCAGGCCTGCGGCCTGCTGGCGGGCAAAAATTTTATTCACCCGACTGACGCGGGTGTTCACCGTCCGGCCATTTACCACGACATCCACCGTGACGTCATACACACCGTAAGGGAACCGGCTGGTATCAATTTCGTAGCTGCCCATGTTGAAGTTCTGAACGCTTAACAAGCGCCCATCACGAAACACATGCACTTCACCGGCAGACGGCAAAAATATGGTTATTGGGATCAAGGACAGGGAGGTGTTTTCAACCACCGTACTGCCTTTATTGCCGTAGCTGACGCCGTAGATCTTGCCGCCATTCAGAGCATTGAGGCTGGCGATCGACTGAACGTTCCAGGTGTCGAGCATGCCCAACGCCAGACGATAACCCTCATAATCGCGCTCATACATGGCACGATACAGTTTGCTGGAGCGGTTACTCTCGCCAATACCATAGACCGAGCCATTGATATTGAGGTGGTGCTCTCTCAACGAGGTGGTGTTATCCAGGGTTAAATAACTGCGAGAGCTGCTGCCATTGCGGTAGTCATTGTAATAGGTGCCAAAGTTGTAATTCAGCACAGTAGACAGTCGATCAACGCTGGACGGTCCCAGCAATGAACTGCGGGCGACCACCGCTTCAGTCAGGGCATCCCGGCTGACAATCATCTCCAGATGAAAAGAGGAGACGTTTAATTTCAGCCGTGCGTCTCGCGAAAGGGCAAGAGAGGTATTGTCGATAAATTTCGCATCGCCTATTTTTTCCACCATCTCGCGCGTTTTCTCTGAAAGCACCGCGTTATTGGGCAGATCGGCAACCATAATGGATTTTACAACGATATTTCCCTCAACCAGCGAGATGACCGCATCAGCAATTTTTTGTTGGCTTTTTGTATCCGTCTCCTGGTAGCGGATATAAACGGGGACCGTCATCCCCTGTTCAAGAGAACGCGCGAATGCCCCTGGAATAACATAATTACCAATCTTAACCGGTGCAGAATGCGCAACCCCTGATGTTAGCGCATAAGAGAGTAATAAACTCCCTCCTATAAGATATTTAAAAGACATACGCATCCTTACTTTTCGGTATTTTTATTACTGGTACCGGAAATGACGCCGTGTATTACTTCACTGTAATAAATTGCTTGCCATGCCAAATCCCAATGCGGGTGCGACTGTTTGACACATCGCTTTTCTGCAATCTTATTTTTGTACCTGGCATGACGTAATAACGCTCGCGACACCCGCGTCCCCGATCCTGTGACGCCTCTTTGCAGGCTCCGTAAGCAATGACCCGAAACGAGACGTTGCCTTTGTTGGCGATGACATCCCCGTCACGACCGTATTCAAATCGTTCCTTGCGTGGCGCCACGACCAGAATTGTCCCGATTTCTGCCGACGCCGTCGCAATCGCGGCTTTGCCAGCCTTAGTCGATGCGCTTTCGCTTACGGGTTCGTCAACCCACTGCAGCCGGTAATAACGTTCTTTGTCATCTTCAGGGCCCTTATAGAAAAAGCGAAAAACATCTTTCGCCTCACCGGGTAAAATAAGGCTCGCCGGTGTAGAAAGTAATTCTCCCGACGTTTCAAATTGCATTTCTGTTCCGTCAGGCAGCGGTGAAGAGAGCCTTTTTACGGTAACGCTCACATAGCGGGCGGAATCAGTGGTGTTAATAATTTCTTTTGATAACGCGTTTTGATCGGCCGTCATTATTGACGTGATATCACCCACATTAATCGCCAGACTGGAAAAGGATATAGCCATCCCTGCCAGCGCTGCGAGTGGCAAATATTTCTTCATCAGTGCATTCCTGAGAAATTCGGGAGAGAGCCTCTCCCGAATTAATATTCATTACGCTGGAGTGGTCCAGGTTGCATTGAACTGAACTTTTACGTCACCCGTCCAGTAACCATCCGGCAGCGCAGAATAGTCAGTTACAGCAGTCGAACCGTCTGAAGTCGCTGAAGCGATGGAGAATTTGAAGCTGGACTGATCGCTTACACGCTCAGCGCCGTTATAGGCGCCATCGGCCAGCAGGCTTTCCAGACCTGAAGTGGAAGCCGCATTCACCAGAACGGTTTCGGCAGAGTTAGACAGCGCCTGACCATTCCATGCCACGCCCACATTCAGGGTAGATGCATCACCGCTTGCATTGGTCAGCGTATTGCTGATGACCTGAGCAGTCAGTTCAAAATCGGTTGCACTTTCCTGTCCCTGAATCGTCACATCAAAAGCGCCATCCTGAGTGTTAAACCCATTCAGGCCCTCTGCATACTGGAACGTCAGCGAGTTCAATGGGGTCACGACCAGCAGGCTGGTTGTATCTTTCGTGGCCGTTGCATCCCATGATGCGGTGGCAGATGCCGTAACATCAGCCATAGCATTTGCAGCAGCAAATACAGAAACCAGAGAGGCCACCAGTAATAATTTTTTCATTTTCATCTCCTGAGAACAAACGTACTGCCAGGTGCCATTTAATAAATAACCTGGAAGCTCCATTTAAATGCGAACGGGATTTACCGCGCCAAAAAAGTATTATTTGAATTATGTTTCAGGACAACCAAGCGAATGACGAAAAAACCCTCCGCTGTTAGGATTTTTCTCATAATCATTCATGACGAGATCGCTTAAATAAAAACATAAAACCATTTAAATAACATTTTTAAAATAAAAATCTATAATTATCGCAATTTTAGGCAATTTGAACTGTTTTAGCTTTTTGATACAAATCAAAAGTGGTGCATTGAAGGGAATAACAAAAACATATTTCAAATCAAACAAATACGTCACATTGCAAAAAATCATTAGTTTGTTAATGATTTGATAACAAGATGAAAAATATTGGTATATCAGAGAATATTCCGATCCTTACATGATGAATAATGAAATTTTCCTAAAGACAAATTAAATAATAAAACCAATTGTTATCTTTCTCCGTTTCTCACCCGGCAGATAAATAATAAGAATATTTCAGGTGGCAGGGAATATTCCTGGTAAATTATGCACTGGCAATTGATCCGATTTGAAGGCCGTCTCACGCCGCGCCCCTCCCCCTGCCAATCAGACAAATCCAGACAGTCTTCCATATTTCCTCCATTTTTCTGCCGTGTTGCCTGACTAAACTAGTATCATTCCCCGAAGTATTCAGGCTGAGAACGTATAACGATGAAAGGCAGTAACAAATCCCGCTGGGCAATCGCCGCTGGCATCATTGTGGTGGCTCTTGCCGCCGCCTGGTTCTGGCACAATCACTCTTCTGACACTTCCGCAGGTGCCAGCAGCCCATCACAGCGTCCCGCGAGTGGCGGACGTCACGGCATGCGCGGCGGTGCGCTGGCTCCCGTTCAGGCGGCTACTGCGGTAAATAAAGCGGTGCCCCGTTATCTCTCCGGGCTGGGAACCATTACCGCCGCCAACACCGTTACGGTTCGCAGCCGTGTGGACGGGCAACTGATGGCGCTTCACTTCCAGGAAGGCCAGCAGGTTAAAGCCGGGGACTTACTGGCAGAAATTGACCCAAGCCAGTTTAAAGTCACCCTCGCGCAGGCGCAGGGCCAGCTCGCGAAAGACAAGGCCACGCTCGCGAACGCCCGACGCGATTTGGCACGCTACCAGCAACTGGTGAAAACCAACCTGGTATCGCGTCAGGAACTGGATACGCAGCAGTCTCTGGTCAGCGAAGCGCTGGGCACCCTTAAAGCTGACGAAGCCGCCGTGGCCAGCGCACAGTTACAGCTCGACTGGAGCCGCATCACCGCCCCGATTGACGGCCGCGTCGGTCTGAAGCAGGTTGATATTGGCAACCAGATTTCCAGCGGCGATACCACCGGTATCGTGGTCATCACCCAGACGCATCCTGTCGATTTAGTCTTTACCCTGCCGGAGAGCGACATCGCAACCGTGGTTCAGGCGCAAAAAGCCGGCAAAGGGCTGGTTGTGGAGGCCTGGGATCGCACCAACAAGCAAAAATTGAGCGAAGGCACCCTGCTCAGTCTGGATAACCAGATTGACACCACCACCGGCACCATCAAGTTAAAAGCCCGCTTTAACAATCAGGATGATGCGCTTTTCCCGAATCAGTTCGTGAATGCGCGGATGCTGGTCGCGACACAAGAAAATGCGGTCGTTATCCCGACGGCGGCGCTGCAGATGGGCAACGAAGGGAATTTTGTCTGGGTGCTTAACAGCGAGAATAACGTCAGCAAGCATCTGGTGAAAACCGGCATTCAGGACAGCCAGACGGTGGTGATCAGCGCCGGCCTTTCCGCAGGTGACCGCGTGGTTACCGACGGCATTGATCGTCTCACCGAGGGGGCGAAAGTCGAAGTGGTAGAAGGCCAGCAACAGCCTGCTAAGCAGGGAGCGACGTCCTGATGCAGGTTATGCCACCGAGCTCTACAGGTGGGCCTTCACGCCTGTTTATTCTGCGCCCTGTTGCCACCACGCTGTTAATGGTGGCAATCCTGCTGGCCGGGATTATTGGCTATCGCTTCCTGCCCGTCTCGGCGCTGCCGGAAGTGGATTATCCCACCATCCAGGTGGTCACACTTTATCCGGGTGCGAGCCCGGATGTGGTGACGTCGGCCATCACCGCGCCGCTGGAGCGCCAGTTTGGTCAGATGTCTGGCCTGAAGCAAATGTCCTCGCAAAGCTCCGGCGGAGCATCCGTGGTGACGCTGCAGTTCCAGCTTACGCTCTCACTCGACGTTGCCGAACAGGAAGTACAGGCCGCGATTAACGCAGCCACCAACCTGCTGCCATCGGACCTGCCCAATCCACCGGTCTACAGCAAAGTAAACCCGG
This sequence comes from Enterobacter sp. R-25, assembly GCF_049913205.1. Taxonomy (NCBI): domain Bacteria; kingdom Pseudomonadati; phylum Pseudomonadota; class Gammaproteobacteria; order Enterobacterales; family Enterobacteriaceae; genus Enterobacter; species Enterobacter sp. R-25. Next base: position 3,101,010 of record NZ_CP183982.1, read on the forward strand.
CGGATCCGCCGATCATGACGCTCGCCGTCACCTCCTCCGCCATGCCGATGACTCAGGTCGAAGACATGGTCGAAACGCGCGTGGCACAGAAAATTTCACAGGTCTCTGGCGTGGGGCTGGTTACGCTTGCCGGGGGTCAACGTCCGGCGGTGCGCGTGAAGCTCAATGCCCAGGCCATTGCCGCGCTGGGCCTCACCAGCGAAACCATCCGCAGCGCCATCAGTAACGCCAACGTCAACTCGGCGAAAGGCTCGCTTGATGGCCCAACCCGGGCCGTGACCCTTTCGGCGAACGATCAAATGCAGTCCGCGGATGAATATCGACAGTTGATCGTCGCGTACCAGAACGGTGCGCCGGTGCGTCTGGGCGATGTGGCAACCGTTGAGCAAGGTGCGGAAAATAGCTGGCTCGGCGCCTGGGCCAACAAACAGCAGGCAATCGTGATGAACGTCCAGCGCCAGCCGGGCGCCAATATCATTGAAACCGCAGACAGCATTCGCACTATGCTGCCGCAGCTGATTGAAAGCCTGCCCAGGTCAGTTAGCGTGAAAGTGCTGTCTGACCGGACCACCAATATTCGCGCGTCCGTGACTGACACCCAGTTTGAACTGATGCTGGCGATTGCGCTGGTGGTAATGATCATCTACCTGTTCCTGCGTAACGTCCCGGCAACCCTCATTCCTGCCGTCGCCGTGCCGCTCTCACTGGTGGGAACATTTGCCGTCATGGTGTTCCTCGATTTTTCGATAAACAACCTGACGCTGATGGCCCTTACCATTGCCACCGGCTTTGTGGTCGATGACGCTATCGTTGTTATCGAGAACATCTCGCGCTATATCGAAAAAGGTGAAAAACCGTTAGCCGCGGCGCTGAAAGGAGCGGGCGAGATCGGCTTTACCATTATCTCCCTCACCTTCTCACTGATTGCGGTACTGATCCCGCTGCTGTTCATGGGCGATATCGTCGGGCGTTTGTTCCGCGAATTTGCCGTGACGCTGGCCGTCGCCATTCTGATTTCCGCCGTGGTGTCACTGACCCTCACGCCAATGATGTGCGCCCGTATGCTGAGCCACGCCTCCCTGCGCAAGCAAAACCGCTTCTCGCGCGCCTCTGAGCGGATGTTCGAACGCATTATTGCCGCTTACGGACGGCTGCTGGCGAAAGTGCTTAACCATCCATGGGCAACCCTTGGCGTGGCGCTTGGTACGCTGGCGCTCAGCGTTATGCTGTGGATTTTCATCCCGAAAGGCTTCTTCCCGATTCAGGACAATGGCATTATCCAGGGCACGCTTCAGGCACCGCAGACGGTCTCCTTCGCTAACATGGCGCAGCGTCAGCAGCAGGTGTCAGAGATCATCATGAAAGATCCGGCAGTAGAGAGCCTGACCTCGTATGTCGGTGTCGATGGCACCAACCCGTCGCTGAACAGTGCCCGTCTGCAGATCAACCTTAAACCGCTTGACGATCGCGATGACCGCGTGCAGACGGTAATCGACCGCCTGCAAACTGCCGTGGCGCGCGTCCCGGGTATTGAGCTGTACCTCCAGCCAATTCAGGATTTAACCATCGATACCCAGGTGAGCCGTACCCAGTACCAGTTTACGCTGCAGGCCACCACCCTTGATGCGCTCAGCACCTGGGTACCGCAACTGGTGGATAAACTCAACGCCCTGCCGCAGCTCTCGGACGTCAGCAGCGACTGGCAGGACAAAGGGCTGGCGGCATATGTGAACGTCAACCGCGATACCGCCAGTCGGCTTGGGATCACCATGGCCGACGTGGATAACGCGCTGTATAACGCATTCGGTCAGCGTCTGATCTCCACCATCTATACCCAGGCGAATCAGTATCGCGTGGTGCTGGAACACAACACGGAAAACACGCCCGGCCTGGCCGCGCTCGATTCGGTGCGCCTGACCAGCAAAGACGGGGGCATCGTGCCCCTCAGCGCCATCGCGACGGTGGAAGAGCGCTACACACCGCTGTCGATTAACCATCTGGATCAGTTCCCGTCCACCACCATCTCGTTTAACGTACCGGACGGTTATTCACTGGGCGAAGCGGTGGAGTCCATTCTGGCCGCAGAGAAGACGCTGAACTTCCCGTCTGATATTCAGACCCAGTTCCAGGGCAGCACGCTGGCGTTCCAGGCCGCGCTGGGCAACACCATCTGGCTGATTGTCGCGGCCGTGGTGGCGATGTATATCGTGCTCGGTGTGCTGTATGAAAGCTTCATTCACCCCATTACCATCCTCTCCACCCTGCCAACGGCGGGCGTGGGGGCGCTGCTGGCATTGATGCTGGCGGGGAGCGAGCTGGACGTGATTGCCATCATTGGGATCATCCTGCTTATCGGGATCGTGAAGAAAAACGCCATCATGATGATCGACTTTGCCCTTGCCGCCGAGCGCGAGCAGGGGATGTCGCCGCGTGAGGCAATTTTCCAGGCCTGTCTGCTGCGTTTTCGCCCGATCCTGATGACCACGCTCGCCGCCCTGCTAGGTGCCCTGCCGCTGATGCTCAGTACCGGTGTTGGTGCCGAGCTGCGTCGTCCGCTGGGGATTGGTATGGTCGGTGGCCTGCTAGTTAGCCAGGTCCTGACCCTGTTCACCACGCCGGTCATTTATCTGCTGTTTGACCGTCTGGCGCTGTGGACGAAAAGCCGCTTCCCGAAACGTGAAGAGGAGGCGTAAATGAAGTTTTTCGCCCTCTTCATTTATCGCCCGGTGGCGACGATTTTACTCTCACTCGCCATCACCCTGTGCGGCGTCCTGGGCTTCCGGCTGCTGCCGGTGGCCCCGCTGCCGCAGGTGGATTTCCCGGTGATCATGGTCAGCGCCTCGCTGCCCGGTGCATCACCGGAAACCATGGCCTCGTCGGTTGCCACACCGCTGGAACGTTCACTCGGGCGAATTGCCGGGGTCAACGAGATGACCTCCAGCAGCTCGCTTGGCAGCACGCGTATCATTCTGGAATTCAGCTTCGACCGGGATATTAACGGCGCCGCGCGCGATGTGCAGGCGGCGATCAACGCCGCGCAGAACCTGCTACCGAGCGGGATGCCGGGCCGTCCGACATACCGTAAAGCGAACCCGTCCGATGCGCCGATCATGATCCTGACGCTTACCTCGGACACCTATTCGCAGGGGCAGCTGTACGATTTCGCCTCCACCCAACTGGCGCAGACCCTCGCCCAGATTAACGGCGTGGGTGATGTCAGCGTTGGCGGAAGCTCTCTGCCCGCCGTGCGCGTGGGCTTAAACCCGCAGGCGCTGTTTAACCAGGGTGTTTCACTGGACGATGTGCGCTCTGCCATCAGCAATGCAAACGTGCGCAAACCGCAGGGGGCCATTGAGGACAGTAGCCACCGCTGGCAGATCCAGACTAACGATGAGCTGAAAACCGCTGCGGAATACCAGCCGTTGATCATTCACTACAACAACGGTGCGGCGGTGCGCCTGAACGATGTCGCGAGCGTCACCGACTCGGTGCAGGACGTGCGTAACGCCGGGATGACCAACGCCAAACCGGCCATTTTACTGATGATCCGCAAACTGCCGGAAGCCAACATTATTGAGACGGTGAACGGTATCCGCGCGAGATTGCCGGAACTCCAGCAGACCATCCCGGCGGCGATCGATCTGCAGATTGCCCAGGATCGCTCCCCCACCATTCGCGCCTCGCTTGAAGAGGTGGAGCAGACGCTTGTGATCTCCGTTGCGCTGGTGATTCTGGTGGTCTTCCTGTTTCTGCGTTCAGGCCGGGCCACGCTGATCCCCGCGGTGGCTGTGCCTGTCTCGCTGATAGGGACCTTCGCGGCGATGTACCTGTGCGGATTTAGCCTTAACAACCTGTCGCTGATGGCGCTGACGATTGCCACCGGCTTCGTGGTGGATGATGCCATTGTGGTGCTGGAGAACATCTCGCGCCATCTGGAGGCGGGGATGAAACCGCTGCAGGCCGCACTGCAGGGAACGCGTGAAGTGGGCTTTACGGTACTGTCGATGAGCCTGTCGCTGGTGGCGGTGTTCCTGCCGTTACTGCTGATGGGCGGCCTGCCTGGCCGGCTGTTACGGGAATTTGCCGTCACGCTTTCTGTCGCCATCGGTATTTCATTGATCGTGTCCCTCACGCTCACGCCGATGATGTGCGGCTGGATGTTAAAACGCAGCAAGCCCCACTCTCAGCCGCGCCGTAAGGGGTTTGGTCGCTTCCTGCTGGCGATGCAGGAGAGCTATGGTAAGTCTCTGAAGTGGGTGCTGAGGCATACGCGCATTGTCGGCCTGGTGCTGATTGGCACCATCGTGCTCAACGTCTGGATGTACATTACTATCCCGAAAACCTTCTTCCCGGAGCAGGACACCGGGGTGCTGATGGGCGGGATCCAGGCAGACCAGAGTATTTCGTTTCAGGCCATGCGCGGCAAGCTGCAGGACTTTATGAAGATCATCCGCGAAGATAAAGCGGTAGATAACGTAACCGGCTTTACCGGCGGTTCACGGGTGAACAGCGGGATGATGTTTATCACCCTGAAGCCGCGTGACGAGCGCAATGAAACCGCCCAGCAGGTTATCGACCGCCTGCGCGTGAAGCTCGCCAAAGAGCCGGGCGCAAATCTGTTTTTGATGGCCGTTCAGGATATCCGCGTCGGCGGGCGTCAGGCTAACGCCAGCTATCAGTACACGTTACTCTCTGACGATTTAGCCGCCCTGCGCGAGTGGGAGCCTAAGATCCGCAAGGCGCTGGCCGCCCTGCCACAGCTGGCGGACGTTAACTCCGATCAGCAGGACAACGGCGCAGAAATGGCGCTGACCTACAATCGTGAAACCATGTCACGTCTGGGGATTAACGTCGATGCCGCCAACAGCCTGCTGAACAATGCCTTCGGCCAGCGTGAGATTTCCACCATCTACCAGCCCATGAACCAATACAAGGTGGTGATGGAGGTGGACCCGCGTTACACCCAGGACATCAGCGCGCTGGACAAAATGTTTGTGATTAATAACGACGGTAAGGCGATCCCGCTCTCTTACTTTGCCAGCTGGCAGCCGGCGAACGCGCCGCTGTCGGTGAACCACCAGGGCCTTTCGGCGGCATCGACCATCTCCTTTAACCTGCCAGCCGGTTCGTCCCTCTCTGAGGCCAGCGATGCGATCAACCGTGCGATGACCCAGCTTGGCGTGCCGTCCACGGTACGCGGCAGTTTTGCCGGTACCGCGCAGGTGTTCCAGGAGACCATGAATTCGCAGGTGATTTTGATTCTGGCGGCCATTGCGACAGTCTATATCGTGCTGGGCGTGCTTTATGAAAGCTACGTCCATCCGCTGACCATTCTCTCCACGCTGCCGTCGGCGGGCGTCGGGGCGCTGCTGGCGCTGGAGCTGTTCGGCGCGCCCTTCAGCCTGATTGCGCTGATTGGTATCATGCTGTTAATTGGCATCGTGAAGAAAAACGCCATCATGATGGTGGACTTCGCGCTGGACGCCCAGCGAAATGGCAACCTGACGCCAGAAGAGGCCATATTCCAGGCCTGTCTGCTGCGTTTTCGCCCGATCATGATGACCACGCTGGCGGCGCTGTTTGGCGCGCTGCCGTTGGTGATTTCCGGCGGTGACGGTTCAGAATTGCGCCAGCCGCTGGGGATCACTATTGTCGGGGGGCTGGTGATGAGCCAGCTGCTGACGCTCTACACCACGCCGGTGGTCTATCTGTTCTTTGACCGTCTGCGGGTGCGTTTTTCGCGTAAAAACAGAACGACGGTAACCGAATAAATGACCGACCTCCCACGTCACGTACGCTGGCAGCTGTGGATTGTCGCCTTCGGCTTCTTTATGCAGTCGCTGGATACAACCATCGTCAATACCGCCCTCCCCTCGATGGCAAAAAGCCTGGGGGAGAGTCCGCTGCATATGCATATGGTGATTGTCTCCTATGTATTAACGGTGGCCGTTATGCTTCCGGCCAGCGGCTGGCTGGCGGACAAAGTGGGCGTGCGGAATATCTTTTTCACCGCCATCGTGCTGTTTACCACAGGCTCGCTGTTTTGCGCCCAGGCGAATACGCTGGATCAACTGGTGATGGCCCGCGCGTTACAGGGCATTGGCGGGGCGATGATGGTGCCTGTCGGGCGGCTGACGGTGATGAAGATTGTGCCCCGCGAGCAGTACATGGCCGCAATGACCTTCGTCACCCTGCCCGGCCAGGTCGGCCCGCTGCTTGGCCCGGCGCTGGGCGGAGTGCTGGTGGAGTATGCCTCCTGGCACTGGATCTTCTTAATCAACCTGCCGGTGGGCATCATCGGCGCGATTGCCACCCTGATGCTGATGCCTAACTACACCATGCAGACCCGGCGCTTTGATTTCCTGGGTTTTATCCTGCTGGCGGCGGGGATGGCGATGCTCACCCTCGCGCTTGATGGCCAAAAAGGCCTCGGGATTTCCGCCCTGACGCTTGGCCTTCTGGTGGCGCTCGGCATTACCGCTATCCTGTGGTATCTCTGGCATGCCAGAGGTAACGAGAGCGCGTTGTTCACGCTCGATCTGTTTAAAAACCCCACCTATCGTCTGGGCCTGTTCGGGAGCTTTGCCGGGCGCGTCGGCAGCGGCATGTTGCCCTTTATGACGCCAGTCTTTTTGCAGATTGGAATGGGATTTTCACCGTTTCACGCCGGCTTGATGATGATCCCGATGGTACTTGGCAGCATGGGAATGAAACGCATCGTGGTGCAGGTGGTTAACCGTTTTGGTTATCGCCACGTCCTGGTCGCCGCGACGCTTGGGTTAGCCCTGGTGAGCCTGCTGTTTATGGCCGTGGCGCTGCTGGGCTGGTACTACGCGCTGCCGCTGGTGTTGTTCTGCCAGGGCATAATTAACTCTGTGCGCTTTTCATCAATGAATACCCTGACGTTAAAAGCACTCCCGGATGACCTGGCGAGCAGCGGAAACAGCCTGCTGTCGATGATCATGCAGCTCTCCATGAGCGTAGGGGTGACCCTTGCCGGTTTACTGCTCGGCATGTACGGACAGCATCATCTTAGCGTCGACACGCCGGTCGCCCATCAGGTCTTTTTGTATACCTATCTCAGCATGGCGGTGATTATCGCCCTGCCCGCGTTCATCTTCGCCAGAGTGCCGGATGATACCCGTAAGAACGTCGTTATCCGACACGGCAAAAGGAGTGCACCATGAAATTCTGGCGTCCGGGCATTACCGGTAAACTCTTTGTGGCGATATTTGCCACCTGTATCGTGCTGCTGGTCACCATGCACTGGGCCGTGCGGGTCAGTTTCGAACGGGGTTTTATTGATTACATCAAGCATGGAAATGAACAGCGTTTACAGGGGCTGAGCGATGCACTGAGCGATCAGTATGCCCTGCACGGTAACTGGCGTTTTCTGCGCAATAACGACCGCTTCGTATTCCAGATCCTGCGCTCGCTTGAGCATGATACCGGTGACGATCGCCCGGGCCCCGGGATGCCGCCGCACGGCTGGCGCACCCAGTTCTGGGTGATAGACCAGGATATGCGCGTACTGGTTGGCCCGCGCGCGCCCATTCCGCCAGATGGCACAAAGCGGGCGATCACAGTGAATAACGCCACCGTCGGCTGGGTGATCGCCTCGCCGGTTGAACGCCTGACGCGTAACACCGATATCAACTTTGATCGCCAGCAGCGCCGCACCAGCTGGTTGATTGTCGCGCTCTCCACCCTGCTGGCCGCGCTCGCGACCTTCCCGCTGGCCCGCGGTCTGCTCGCGCCGGTTAAACGGCTGGTGGAAGGGACGCATAAGCTGGCCGCCGGGGATTTCTCCACCCGCGTCGATACCCGTAGCCAGGACGAACTCGGTAAGCTGGCGCAGGACTTTAACCAGCTTGCCAGCACCCTGGAAAAAAACCAGCAGATGCGACGCGATTTTATGGCCGATATTTCCCATGAACTCCGCACGCCGCTGGCGGTGCTGCGCGGCGAGCTGGAAGCTATTCAGGACGGCGTGCGTCAGTTCACTCCCGAATCGGTGGCCTCGCTGCAGGCGGAAGTGGGCACGCTGACCAAACTGGTCGATGACCTCCACCAGCTCTCCATGTCAGACGAAGGCGCGCTGGCCTATCAGAAAGCGCCCGTCGATGTGATAAACGTGCTGGAGGTGGTAAGCGGTGCCTTCCGCGAGCGTTTCGCCAGCCGCAACCTGAAAATCGATCTCTCACTGCCTGACAGCGCCGTGGTGTTTGGCGACAAAGACCGCCTGATGCAGCTGTTCAACAATCTGCTGGAAAATAGCCTGCGCTACACCGACAGCGGCGGTGGCCTGCATATTTCCGGCAAACAAGAAAACGGACATTTTGCCCTGACCTTTGCGGATTCCGCTCCCGGCGTGCAGGATGCACAGCTGGAAAAACTGTTTGAGCGATTTTATCGCACCGAAGGCTCCCGCAATCGCGCCAGCGGCGGGTCCGGTCTGGGACTGGCGATTTGCGTAAACATCGTCGAGGCCCATAATGGCACGATCCGCGCCGCCCATTCGCCTTTTGGCGGGGTAAGCATTACAGTAGAGTTACCTCTGGAACGGGATTTATCGAGAGAAGCATGACCGAGTTACCGATTGACGAAAACACGCCACGCATTTTGATTGTCGAAGACGAGCCGAAGCTCGGGCAGTTACTGATCGACTATTTACGCGCGGCAAGCTATGCCCCCACGCTTATCAGCCATGGCGATCAGGTGCTGCCTTATGTGCGCCAGACGCCGCCGGACCTGATCCTGCTGGATCTGATGCTCCCCGGAACCGATGGCCTGACCCTGTGCCGGGAAATTCGTCGCTTCTCAGACGTGCCGGTGGTGATGGTGACGGCGAAAATCGAAGAGATCGACCGCCTGCTGGGCCTCGAAATTGGCGCGGATGATTACATCTGCAAGCCATACAGCCCACGTGAAGTGGTCGCGCGCGTAAAAACCATTCTGCGCCGCTGTAAGCCCCATCGTGAACTGCAGGTACTGGACGCGGAAAGCCCACTTATCGTCGATGAAAGCCGCTTCCAGGCGAGCTGGCGCGGCAAGCTGCTGGATCTCACCCCCGCCGAATTCCGCCTGTTGAAAACCCTCTCCCACGAGCCGGGGAAGGTCTTCTCCCGCGAGCAACTGCTGAACCGTCTGTATGATGATTACCGCGTCGTGACTGACCGTACCATCGACAGCCATATTAAGAACCTGCGCCGCAAGCTGGAAGCGCTCGATGCGGAGCAGTCATTTATCCGCGCGGTGTATGGCGTGGGATACCGATGGGAAGCCGATGCCTGCAGGATAGCCTGAGCATTTAGCTTACCGAACCCGCCTGCTGGCGGGTTTTTCAATTCTGGAAAGCAACGAAGAATCAACCATACTCACATTACCGGTTCGCTTATTGATAACTGGTGCAGATAATTCCACTTCGTTCAAGGAGTTCCTATGTCTGGTTGGTTCGAGTTAAACAAAAGCAGTGATGGGCAGTTCAGGTTTGTTCTCAAAGCAGGAAACGGAGAAACGATCCTGACCAGTGAGCTTTACACCACCAAAAATTCCGCCGAAAACGGTATCGCCTCCGTTCGCACCAATAGCCCTTCTGATGAACGTTATGAGAAGAAAGTGGCCACCAACGGTAAATTCCACTTCAATCTGAAGGCTGGGAATCATCAGGTTATTGGCAGCAGCCAGATGTATGCCTCGGAACAGTCGCGAGATAAAGGCATCGCGTCGGTCAAAACTAACGGTTCAAGCCAGACGGTAAAAGACAATACCTGACGACACGCATCCGGCCGGGTTAGCGATGGTACGACCCGGCGCTTTACCTCCCTGTCCCTCAGCGCTACAATGCCCGCCCTTAAAGTGGGGGATCTCCCCTTACCGCTGCACCTGGTGCATGCGGATCTGACCTGTCATCAGAACGAGAACAAACATGTTTAAACCGGAACTCCTTTCCCCGGCGGGAACGCTGCAAAATATGCGTTACGCTTTCGCCTATGGCGCTGACGCCGTCTATGCTGGCCAGCCGCGCTACTCACTGCGCGTGCGTAACAATGAATTCAACCACGAGAACCTGCAGCTCGGCATTAACGAAGCACATGCCCTGGGCAAAAAATTCTACGTGGTGGTCAACATTGCGCCGCATAACGCCAAGCTGAAAACGTTCATCCGCGATCTGAAGCCGGTGGTTGATATGGGACCGGACGCGCTGATCATGTCGGACCCGGGTTTAATCATGCTGGTTCGGGAGAACTTCCCGGAGATGGATATTCACCTCTCCGTTCAGGCCAACGCCGTTAACTGGGCAACGGTGAAATTCTGGAAACAGATGGGGCTGACCCGCGTCATTCTGTCTCGTGAACTTTCGCTGGAAGAGATTGAAGAGATCCGCACGCAGGTGCCGGATATGGAAATCGAAATCTTCGTTCACGGCGCGCTGTGCATGGCCTACTCCGGTCGTTGCCTGCTCTCGGGGTATATCAACAAGCGTGACCCAAACCAGGGTACCTGCACCAACGCCTGCCGCTGGGAATATAACGTTCAGGAAGGAAAAGAAGACGACATCGGCAATATCGTCCACAAACATGAGCCGATCCCGGTGACCAACGTGGAGCCAACCTTAGGCATCGGCGCGCCAACTGACAGCGTGTTCATGATTGAAGAAGCCAAACGTCCGGGTGAGTACATGACCGCCTTTGAAGACGAGCATGGCACTTATATCATGAACTCCAAAGACCTGCGTGCGATTGCGCACGTTGAGCGTCTGACGCAGATGGGCGTGCATTCCCTGAAAATTGAAGGCCGTACCAAGTCCTACTACTACTGCGCGCGTACTGCTCAGGTGTACCGTAAAGCCATCGACGATGCCGCTGCCGGCAAGCCGTTCGATACCAGCCTGCTGGAAACCCTGGAAGGCCTGGCGCATCGCGGTTATACCGAAGGCTTCCTGCGTCGTCACACCCATGACGATTACCAGAACTACGAACACGGCTATTCCGTTTCCGAGCGCCAGCAGTTTGTCGGTGATTTTACCGGTGAGCGCAAAGGTGCGCTGGCCGCCGTGGCGGTGAAGAACAAATTCACCAAAGGCGACAGCCTGGAGTTGATGACCCCGCAGGGCAACATGAACTTCACCCTGGAACATCTGGAAAACGGTAAAGGCGAAGCAATTGACGTGGCGCCAGGCAACGGCCATACCGTCTGGCTGCCGGTACCCGAAGAAGTGGAGCTGGAGTTTGCGCTGCTGATGCGTAATTTCAACGGTGAAAGTACCCGTAACCCGCACAGTAAATAATCAAGCAGGGAAATTTTTTCGCGCTGGGATAATTCTTAGAATCGGATCACATACCGCTTCGTTCAATACGGGTATTATCCCCCCGCTGAAAAACATAACCCATAAATGCTAGCTGTACCAGGAACCACCTCCTTAGCCTGCGTAATCTCCCTTACGCGGGCTTATTTTTTTGTACAATTCAGTCCACTTATTAAGAATGCATAAGAATGCAATTGCATAGACCCACCATATGAAGGGTGTGTATTCGCGATAACGTATGCCGGAATACCGTTCATGAAAATCGGACGGACCTATGATATTCATCACAACTTTTATTGGATCTGGTAGGCGGGAGTGTTATTCAGAGCATTCCTAATTCCCGACCATAGCATGCCCTTTACTCTTGATTTCTTAGCACAATACGTTTTCACATGGATGGAGAGACGACATGACATTCCCCGGTCAGTTTTCAAAGGACATTCCGGATTACGAACTCGCACGCAGTCTGGGCCTTGCCTCCGGCGGCGATATTAATTTCAACGATTTTGCCAGTCACCTGGACTGTAGCCGAAACTTTAGCCAGGTTGGGATCATCTACTCAGACGGTGCGCGTCAGTGGTTAGTAAGGCCCTCAAGGCGGATTGCGACACCAAACGAAAGCTCGGTAAGTCATGTAGTCATCACTAAAGTAAATGCTTCCTCAAGTAGTGCCATCCAGGCAACGACGACTACGATTCAGTCACCTTCATTGGCGACTGAAATCGGTTCTACGGCAATTTCTTGCGGAGCCGCCATTCTCACTGTCGTACTTGCTGCTGGCGCAGGTATGGCCATTCCTCTCACCGCAGGCTCTTCCGGTGCTGTTGCTGCCGTGATTGTCGCCGGTGGTGTGGCAACAGGAATTCAGTGTGCGAACGGGCTTGGCCGCTTGTCACTTATTGCCATGAATCATAATGACTATGTAGCGTGGATGGATTCCCAGGAATGGTATACTGCAACCAATACCGCTCTGGATGCGATTTCACTTGCTGGGGCCGCTGCGGGTCTAAAAAGCGCGGTATTGACCTACCGCCTTCTTAATCGCTCGACGTCTGAAAGTTTACTCTCTTTATTACAAAAAATGAGCCGAGCGGACCGCACGAGGTTAACGGAGGAAATTATTCGCATCCGAAACCCCGGCATCTCGAATTCAGGTGTTAAAGCAGCGATGAAAGCTGGGGTTTACCCTAAACGTTACCCATCGGAAGCGCTGCAGTTGCTCTTACAGCGTGAGCTGTTGAATGCCATTTCCAACTCCTCAGCTTTTGTTGGAAGTGCGGTCTCGGGTACAATCAGGAATCCTCAGAATATTACACAATCTGGAAAATACGTTTTTGGTTTGATCCAGTCTTTTTCATTTACAGGAAGTTATTGACCTGAGCATGATAAAATACATCAAGAAGAGCCTGGCATTAAGTACTGTGATCACAAGTCAAATGGCGACTGACGATCTCCAACGGCTTGAGTCTTTAAAAGATGGCTTAAAAGATCAGTTTGGCGTTCCTGTAGGTGTACATATGACAGGTATTCCCTTGGGTATCAGTATGTTACTCGCCATTTTTTGCTACGCTATGCTACAAGTTTCTGTCTGGATATTACTATTTCGCCTGCTCGGCTTACCCGAATTTAAAGTCATGATGAGTGTATTTCTTGCAGCAGTGGCGTATTGCATGATTGCGATGAGTACTATGTTTCTGACTGCTCGGGGGTCCTTGGCTGGATTTAAAGCGCATATTTCCGTTATCACGCTGACTGGACTGATGAGCATCGTTTATTTTATCTGGACGTGGAGTTCACTTTTATTCGGCTCTGTTGAGAATTACACCCCGCAAATAACCTCTTTTTTAGGGTTGGGATTTTTCTGCATGAATGTCGTGTGGATGAATACATCACTCTTTTACCGTTCAATCGCCCTAACGCTACATAATCGGATTTGGCGTAAACAGCTGAAAATAGAGACAAGGCAAATGTCGCGACTCAAACGTTGAGTGCAATAGCCCAGTGATTGGCAGACGTAAAAAGTGTAAACGACACCGGGCACAGATTACGTTATACGGGGGAAAATCTCCTTTACACAGGCTTATTTTTTGCCTTTCATCCTGTTCTTACCCGCTTTCTTCCTCCCTGCTATACACTCTTACTAACGCTAAAAAAGGGAGCAGCGCGGATGGCAATCTATCCAGACAGTTTATTGATTCTCAATGGCAAAAGTGCGGGCAACGATTTGTTGCGCCAGGCAGTGACGGATTTGCGTGAAGACGGTGCGCGTATACACGTGCGAGTGACGTGGGAAAAAGGTGATGCGGCACGCTATATCGACGAAGGCCTGAAGCTCGGAGTCGAAACCATTATTTCTGGCGGGGGCGATGGCACCATTAATGAAATTGCCGGCGCTCTGATAGATCTTCCTGCAACCGACCGCCCGGTGATGGGCATTTTGCCGCTCGGTACGGCCAACGATTTCGCCACCAGCGCCGGCATCCCCGAAGAACTGGGAAAAGCCCTGCAGCTGGCTATCCTCGGCAAAGCCACCGCCGTTGATATTGCTCAGGTGAATGAAAAAACCTGTTTTATTAATATGGCGACCGGTGGATTCGGGACGCGCATTACCAGCGAAACCCCTGAAAAGCTGAAGGCAGCGCTGGGCGGCGTCTCGTATCTGATCCATGGCCTGATGCGTATGGATACCCTGAAGCCGGACCGCTGTGAGATTCACGGCGAGAACTTTCAGTGGCAGGGTGATGCGCTGGTGATTGGTATCGGTAATGGCCGTCAGGCCGGTGGCGGACAGCAGTTATGCCCGGAGGCGCTGATCAATGATGGTCAGTTACAGCTGCGTATTTTCACGGGTGATGGCCTGCTGCCTGCGCTGTTTACCACCCTGACTCAGCCAGAAGAGAGCCCGAATATTATTGCCGGTAAATCCGCGTGGTTTGAAGTGAATGCCCCACACGGCATGACGTTTAATCTTGACGGAGAGCCGCTGAGCGGAAAGCAGTTCCGCATTGAGGTGTTACCGGGCGCGCTACAGTGCCGGCTGCCACCGGACTGCCAGCTTCTGCGTTGACAGTGTGGCCGGGCGGCGGTAATGCCTGACCCGGCCAGCGTTTTACAAAAAGTCTTAAGCGATAGTCACTTTGCTGTCCAGGTACACATCCTGCACGGCATTGATCAGCTTCACGCCGTCCGCCATCGATTTTTTAAACGCCTTACGGCCCAGGATCAGCCCCATACCGCCCGCGCGCTTATTGATAACCGCCGTGCGCACCGCATCGGAGAGATCGGTGTCGCCACCCGCCGCACCACCGGAGTTAATTAACCCGGCACGTCCCATATAGCAGTTCGCCAGCTGATAACGCACCAGGTCGATAGGGTTTTCGCTGGTCAGTTTGCTGTAGACCCGGTCATCGGTGTAACCGAAGTTTACCGCTTTATAACCGCCGTTATTTTCCGCCATCTTCTGCTTCACGATATCCGCGCCAATGGTCGCCGCCAGATGGTTCGCCTGGCCGGTCAGGTCGGCAGAAACGTGGTAGTCCACTCCGTCTTTCTTAAATGCGGAGTTACGCAGATACGCCCACAGAACGGTGACCATACCCAGCTCATGCGCGCGTTCGAAGGCAGCAGAAATTTCTTCAATCTGGCGACGCGACTGCTCAGAACCAAAGTAGATCGTCGCCCCAACCGCGACCGCACCCATATTGAACGCCTGCTCTACGCTGGCGTAAAGCGTCTGATCGTATTCGGTCGGGTAGCTCAGGGTTTCGTTGTGATTCAGTTTGACGAGGAATGGAATGCGGTGGGCATAGCGACGCGATACGGAGGCCAGTACGCCATAGGTGGACGCCACGCAGTTACAGCCCGCTTCTATCGCCAGTTCGACGATGTTCTTCGGATCGAAATACAGCGGGTTCGCCGCAAAGGAGGCGCCCGCGGAGTGCTCAACGCCCTGGTCAACCGGCAGAATAGAAAGATAACCGGTTCCCCCCAGTCGGCCGGTATTATAGAGGGTCTGCATATTTCGCAGTACCGCAGGCGGACGGTTGTTATCAACCATCACGCGGTCGACGTAATCGTGGCCAGGCAGATAAAGCTGGTCGGCTGGAATGGTCATACAACGATGCTGTAAAAGGCTGTCGGCGTCTTTGCCAAGCAACTGCGCAATATCAGTCATGTGATGCTCCCGTAAGCCCGACGTAATGTCGGTGAGTGTTTATCCAGACCCATAGTGTTATGGGCAGACTAAGCCTGGTACCGACTTAACAGATTTTCCACCATTTGCATTTTTTTTCAGCACAATCTGCTGGCTCGATTCGTGTACAACAAAACTGTTACATTGATCAAACAATCACCGCAAAGGTATTTAAAAGGTATTATTAAGTGGTATGTTAAAGGCGTACCCTCTCTGACATGCAGGATTAAACAATGAAAACGAAAATCCAACTGTCATTCATGATGTTTGTTGAATGGTTTATCTGGGGCGCGTGGTTTGTACCGCTGTGGCTGTGGCTGAGCAAAAGCGGTTTTACCGCCGGGGAAATTGGCTGGTCTTATGCCTGTACCGCGATTGCCGCGATCCTCTCCCCCATTCTGGTGGGTTCACTGACCGACCGCTTTTTCGCTGCGCAGAAAGTACTGGCCGTACTGATGTTCGCCGGTGCCATTGTGATGTACTTCGCCGCACAGCAAACCCAGTTCAGTACCTTTTTCCCGCTGCTGCTGATTTACTCCCTGACCTATATGCCGACCATTGCGCTGACCAACAGTATTGCCTTCGCCAATGTGGATGATGTGGAGGCTGATTTCCCGCGTATTCGCGTGATGGGCACCCTCGGCTGGATCGCCTCGGGACTGGCGTGCGGTTTCCTGCCGCAGATGATGGGCTATAACGACATTTCCGATACCAATATTCCGCTGCTGATGACGGCGGGCAGCTCCGCGCTGCTCGGTGTCTTTGCGCTGTTCCTGCCGAACACCCCGCCGAAGAGTACCGGCAAGATGGATTTCAAAGTCATGCTGGGGCTGGATGCGCTGATCCTGCTGCGCGATAAAAACTTCCTGGTGTTCTTCTTCTGCTCATTCCTGTTCGCGATGCCGCTGGCCTTTTATTACATCTTTGCCAACGGCTATCTCACCGAAGTGGGGATGAAAAACGCCACCGGCTGGATGACGCTCGGCCAGTTCTCCGAAATCTTCTTTATGCTGGCGCTGCCGTTCTTCACCAAACGCTTTGGTATTAAGAAGGTCTTGCTGCTGGGCCTGCTCACCGCCGCCATCCGCTATGGCTTCTTTGTTTACGGTGGTGCCGACCAGTACTTCACCTATGCCCTGCTGTTCCTCGGCATTCTGCTGCATGGCGTGAGCTACGACTTCTACTATGTGACCGCGTATATCTACGTGGATAAAAAAGCGCCGGTGCATATGCGCACCGCCGCACAAGGCCTGATTACGCTGTGCTGTCAGGGGTTTGGTAGCCTGTTAGGTTACCGCCTGGGCGGCGTGATGATGGAAAAAATGTTCGCATACAAAGAGCCGGTGAATGGGTTGACCTTCAACTGGGCCGGAATGTGGGCATTCGGAGGGATCATGATTGCCGTGATCGCCGTGCTGTTTATGCTGTTTTTCCGCGAATCGGACAAAGAGATCACCGCAATTGAGGTGGTTGAAGGCGATACCGCGCTGACACGAGGGGAAGTTAAATGAAACAAGAACGTGTTCTCGGTGCCCTTTACGGGCAAGCGTTAGGGGATGCGATGGGCATGCCGTCGGAGCTTTGGCCGAGAAAGCGCGTCAAAGCGCACTTCGGCTGGATCGACCGTTTTTTACCCGGACCGGCTGAAAATAACGCCGCCTGCTATTTTAAGCAGGCAGAATTCACCGACGATACGTCAATGGCGTTATGCCTGGCGGATGCGATTATCGAATGCGACGGGCAGATCAACGCAGATGTTATCGGCAAACATATTCTGCACTGGGCGGAATCGTTCGATGCGTTTAACAAGAATGTGTTAGGTCCGACATCGAAGATTGCGCTTAACGCCATTCGTGACGGCAAGCCGGTCAGTGAACTGGAAAACAACGGCGTCACCAACGGTGCGGCGATGCGCGCCTCTCCGCTGGGCTGCCTGCTGCCGGCCACGCGTCTGGAGCACTTTGTCGCAGAGGTGGCGCTGGCCTCCAGCCCGACCCATAAATCCGACCTCGCGATTGCCGGCGCGGTGGTGATAGCCTGGGCAGTATCGCGTGCCATTGACGGTGAACGCTGGCAGAACATCGTCGATGCCCTGCCAGGCATTGCCCGCTACGCACAGGAAGCGAAAACAACCACCTTCAGCGCATCGCTGGCGGCACGGATTGAGCTCGCCCTTAAGACCGTGCGTGAAGCCAACGGCATCGATTCCGCCAGCGAGCAGGTTTACCAGCTTATTGGCGCGGGCACCAGCACGCTTGAGTCGGTTCCAGCGGCGATTGCGATGGTCGAACTGGCAGGCACCGACCCGAACCGCTGCGCCATTTTGTGCGCCAACCTCGGCGGTGATACGGACACCATCGGCGCGATGGCGACGGCAATCTGCGGTGCGCTTCACGGCGTACAGGCGATTGACCCGGCGTACAAGGAGGAACTCGACGCCGTAAACCGCCTCGACTTTAACCACTACTGTGAAAAACTGCTGCACTTCCGGGAGCAAAGGGAGGGCGTATGAGTGCTTTTGCTGCACGCCTTGAAACACTGCACGCCACTCGCCCGGTCACGGTGTTGGGTGCTGCGGTCATCGACGTGATCGCCGACGCCTATGCCCTGCCCTGGCGCGGGTGTGATATCGAACTCAAACAACAGGGTGTCAATATCGGCGGCTGTGCGCTGAATATTGCTATTGCGCTGAAACGGCTCGGGATCGCCGCGCAAAACGCGCTCCCTGTCGGTCACGGAGTGTGGGCAGACATCATCCGTAACGCCATGGCCAAACAGGATCTGCACAGCGTCATCGAAGTAGAAACGGGCGACAACGGCTGGTGTCTGGCGCTGGTCGAACCGGACGGTGAGCGGACCTTTATGTCGTTTAGCGGCGTGGAGAACCAGTGGCAACAGCGCTGGCTGGATGCGCTGCACGTGCCGTCTGAAAGCCTGGTCTACCTCTCAGGCTATCAGCTGGCGTCACCGTGCGGAGAGCGTCTGACGGCCTGGCTGGAAGGCCTGGAAAACATTACCGCGTTTATCGACTTTGGGCCGCGCATTGCCGATATTCCTGATGCGCTGATGGCGCGGATCATGGCCTGTAAGCCGATGGTATCGCTTAATCGCCAGGAAGCCGAGATGGCAGCGGGACGATTTGGCATGGAAGCTGAAACACTCGGCCCGCAGTGGCTACAGCGTTTTGGTTCTGCGCTGATTATTCGCCACGATAAAGACGGTGCCGCCTGGTATGAGGGTGATAAATCGGGCTACGTTCCGGCGTTTCCCGCAACCGTCGTCGACACGATCGGTGCGGGCGACAGCCACGCCGGTGGCACGCTTGCCGGGCTGGCTGCAGGATGGTCGCTGGCTGATGCCGTTACGCTTGGCAATGCAGTGGCGGCCTGGGTCGTTAGCCACCGCGGCGGCGACTGCGCGCCAGGGCGCGAGGCGTTACTCCTCGCACACAAAGACGTATAAATCGCTACGGCAGTAGCTGATGCTGAACTCAATGGGCCGGTTCTGCTGATCAAGTGCAACCTGCTTGATCACCAGCACCGGGATTTTGTCATCCATACGGATATGCGTCTGAAACTCGCTGTCCGGCATGCGGGCACTGACGCGTGAGCGGGTGCGTTGCGGGAAGATATTCTGGCTACGGAAGTAGTCATACAGGGAAATCCCAATTGCATCCGGATCGTGAATCAACCCTACCGGCACCCAGGACTCCTCAATCGATACGGCGTCATCATCCACATAGCGGATGCGCTTAAGCAAAAAGACCTCGCTCTCCGGCGGCACTGACAGCTGGCTGGCCACCTCTTCCGGGCATTTCACCACCCGTTTATTCACCCACAGCGTGTTGGGCTTTTTGCCGCGCAGCACCACCTGCTGAGAAAAACCGCGCGCTTCCTTGAGCGAGTATTCAAAGATGTTATTGATTTGCGTCCCATAGCCCCGGGCGCGCGTCACTACGCCCTCGGCTTCCAGAGCCTGCATCGCTTTGCGCACGGTAATGCGCGACACGCCGGTTAACTGACTGAGATCGCGCTCGCCGGGCAGTATATTCCCATGCTCCAGCACCCCGTTGCGTACCGCGTTTTTTACCGTTTCGGCAAATTTCAGATACAGCGGCGTGTTGTCCGGGGCGGCAATGCGTTCATTCAGTTGGTCGATTAACCGGGTATGCGCTTGTTCCATCTCTGTTTTTCTCAGGCCTGGTGTGTGTTGCCAGTATACGGCTTACCACCAGGCATGAAAATGGTGTACCGGACCAATACCGTGACCAACCTCGAGAGTATCGGCTTTTGCCAGCGCTTCGGAGAGCCAGATTTTAGCGTCGCGGACCGTATCCCCCCAGTTGTCACGACGGGGGCGCAAAGCCGCCAGCGCGGCAGAGAGCGTGCAGCCGGTCCCGTGGGTGTTTTTGGTCTGTACCCGCGGGGCCGTGAAACGCAGCGCACCGTCGTGGGTAAACAACCAGTCAGGGCTTTCTTCATCATCAAGATGACCGCCTTTCATCAGCACGGCGCCGCAGCCCATCGCCAGGAGCGCATTCCCCTGCTCTTTCATTTCGCGCTCATTCTGCGCGTGCGGCGCATCCAGCAGCGCAGCGGCTTCAGGCAGATTAGGCGTGATAAGCGCAACCTGCGGCAGCAGCTTACTTCGCAGCGTCTCTACGGCGGAGGCGGACAGCAGCGGGTCACCGCTTTTTGCCAGCATCACAGTATCCAGCACCACGTTTTGTACCTGGTAACGTTTAAGCCGTTCTGCCACCGCTTCAACAATGTCGGTCTCGGCCAGCATCCCAATCTTGGTGGTGTCGATTCGCACATCGCTGAAAACCGAATCCAGCTGTGCGGCGACAAAGTCCGGCTCAATGCGGTAAACCGACTGCACGCCACGCGTATTTTGCGCCACCAGCGCGGTAATCACCGAGCAGCCGTATGCGCCGAGTGCGGAGAATGTTTTTAAATCAGCCTGAATGCCCGCGCCGCCGCTTGGGTCGGTACCGGCAATGGTAAGGGCGTTAATCCGTTTCATACCCGTTCCTCCAGAGTGTAGAGCGCGTCGAGGAACGCGCTGGCAAAACTGCCGGGACCACCGGACCGGGCGACGGCTGCCGATCCGGCACGTTTCATCCATCCGCAAGCGGCGGCGATGTTATCCAGCCGGTCACCGGGAAGCGAGCAGCTCGCCGCCACGACTGCCGAGAGCGCGCATCCCGTTCCCACCACGCGGGTCATTATCGGGTCACCGCCCACGACAGTGCGGGTGCGCTGCCCGTCGGTGACGTAATCCCGTTCACCGGTGACCACCACAATGGCATTCGTCTGGCGAGCCAGCGCCTGCGCGGCAGGCAGCGCAGCCGCCGCCGTGTCGGTGGTATCGACGCCGCGCCCGCCCGCACTCATCCCGGCAAGGGCGAGAATTTCCGAGGCATTGCCGCGAATGGCCGCCGGTTTCAGGGCGAGGATTTGGTGGCAAAAACGGGTGCGGAACGTCAGCGCCCCTACGGCAACCGGGTCAAGCGTCCAGGGTTTCCCTGCGGCCACTGCACGCTCAATCGCCCGGCGCATCGACTGGGCACGCGGCGCCGTCAGCGTCCCGACGTTAATCAATAGGGCATCTGCGAGCGCGGCAAACTGCTCGGCCTCTTCGGCTTCAATCACCATAGCCGGGGAAGCGCCAAGCGCCAGTAACACATTGGCCGTAAAGGTCTGTACCACATCGTTGGTCATACAGTGGGTAAGCGGGGAACGGGTTCGAAATTGATGTAAAACGTGTAAATCGAGCAGGTCAGGCTGCATGGTATCGCTCCTGCCGTGCGTGAAGAAGCGATGACCGGGAAGGCATCTGACTTCCCTACGCTGGCATTATCCAGATCAGGTAATACGGGTATTTCTCAGCCTTCATTTAAGAAGGGCACCCCGAGTCATGAAGATTACATTTCTTTATCAATTAGTAGGTTACGCCAAGTCACGTGCTGATACAAGATTGATCTTACGAATATTACATCTTCACGCTGTACCTCACCTTGTACCCCATTTTGTACCTCATAGGAAAACAATAGAACTTAATACTTTTCAAATCAACTTCTGACCTACTCCACCATCACAATCTCTATAATCAATATCAATCGATATATATACGGCGTCAGATTAAATGTGCGAGCCTGCGTACATGGTACTCGATCGCTCTCAATGATTGCTGTGTTAAAAAAGGTCGCGTAAGCGGCCTTTTTCATAATGAATGATGCTGAGACGCAATCATTTGTTTTCAGTGTTCTCTGGTTATAAAATGCAAAAACCGTTACCAAAAGGAGCTGGTTATGAGTTTTAGTCTGCCGGGGTTTAACTTGTTCTACCTTTCAAGAGATAACCTTGAACCAGAGAAGTATGAACTGATAACCCGTCCTTCTGTTACATGGGATTACATCAGGCAGGAATACGAGTTCGATGACAGATATCGCGATCATTATCACGTTGAAGGGCTAAGACCTCGCCCGTCATATTCACGTAGCTATGCTTACCAAAACAATCATACCTATGGGTTCAATACTGAAAGACGCCTGAGATACCTTGTCTTCAGAGGTGAAATCGTGATGTTAGACCGCTATGGTTCCCCTGGAGAGCTTTTCTATATCGACGACCAAGGTCAGCTTATCTGTAAGAATTACCAGGCGTTTGAAATGAATGGTGCTGAACAGATCCTGAAAGAATACAGGAGTTCTGTAGGATGCAGGTACTACCGTTCAGGAAAGCCCCGCCCAACTTCGTTTTTACTATCTTTCTCAGGTGGAACATCAGCACCAGCTTCTGAGCCGACATACCAGACGATTAACAGCAAGGCCGCAGGACGCCTACTGGCGGCTGGCGGTGTCTACAATGGTAATGTTGAGGGCTTCAGGAAAACAGCAGAGCAGTTAGGTGGAGACGCTGTTAAGGGATATGATCAAGTACTGAATGAGCAAACAGCAGGTACAGCTATTGCGGCGGCTTCAATTCTGTTAGCGAAACGACCTAACCCACAACTATATGATGAAATGACAAGCTATCTGGGGAAACTCAGAGGTGAATCCAGATTAGTTAATGGAATTACAGTTACCGATATTAATTATACTAAAAGAAATCCAGCAGAAGCAGCATTATTAAGAAAAGAATTCGATAGCACAGTAAGAAAGAAATTTGTTAAAGAAATTGCTGCTACTCCTCATGCAGCTAATATTTTTTCACCATCACAGTTACTTAGGATGAATAGTGGGAAGTCTCCAGATGGATGGGATGTTCACCACAAACTTCCATTAGATGATGGTGGTACTAATTCTTTTAATAACTTAGTGTTAATCGAAAAGGAACCATATCATAAGATTTTTACAAACATGCAGAGGTCAGCAGTTAAAAATTTAGTACCAGGGGAAAGTAGAGTAACACCGTGGGCAATACCTACTGGTTCAATTTACCCACTTAAATAACTTTATGGAATCAAGAAAATGAAAATAGAAAACATTCTTGCAGAACTGAAAAGTGAAATGATTAAGTGGGAGTATCCAGTTCAAGACCCAATTGGGAAATCATTTCTTAATAGTATTTTGAACAGAAAACCTGATTCAACTACAACACCAATGTTAGAAAATTTAGTAGACGAACTGTGTGTTTTATTTTCCAACCAACCCGACTACATCACATTTTTAGAGTATATGGACGGATTTGAATATGACGGTCTTACTCTATTCAGTTTGTCTACCCCTGAACCATTAGTTAAAAATCTATTTGTAATGAATGATTTCTATAGAGATAATGATGATTTTATAGATCCTGATCTTGCAGAAAGATTAGTAATAGGTGAAAATAGCATATCATTATTCACATATGACACTAAATCCAATTTATTTGAAATTAGGGATAATATATCTACAGAAAGTGTATTTGGATCATTTGACAATTTCTATGATTTTCTAAAAGAAATACTTGAAGCAGTCAAGTAAGTACTATCTCTGTAAACCGCCCCCTATTGATTAAACGTTGCATAGGGGGCTTTCCTAAAATAAAAAGACGAACTTCGCTTTATTACATTTACTGGCAACCATTTCAGACTAACTATGGAAGACTATACCTCTCTCTGCTTTATGTTCCATTTTTTCTTGCTGAAAGGGTTGTATTTTAACTTGTAGGTAATCAATATAAAAGAAAATACTAAAACTGTAAGTTGCTGCCAGGTAGAGAATGGTGTTTGGGTTGCTGAAGAAGTAAGAATAAAAACCCATAACAATATCAATATTAGATTGACTGTATCTTGTAATTCAGATATTGAATATGGCTTCTGTCGACGTGAAATATGGGTTTTAAAAAGATGTCCACAAAAGAAAGGCTCAAGCATATCTAAATGGTACTCCCAGTTTTCTTGCCAGTACTTCCCGCTTTGAGAAATGCCACTACTAATCATGGAAATCAGATATCCTAATAAAGAAATAACTGATATTGCTAGAAAGTATTCTGTCCGCTTCTCAAGTGGGGCATCATAAAATAGTTTTGCAAATATACCAATAAGAACAAGTAATGCTCCATTTACAGGCCACATAAAAGTAGCCCTTTTCCAGTATAATTCAATCTCAAATTTTCTTGTATCCAGCGTTTGCTTATATGCTTCACTTAATATAGTTAATTGTTTCTCTGTTGGAGCTGATTGTTTATAAACTTCTTCACCTAATATTGCGGCAAAATAATCGATATTTTTTTGGAAGTGATTGTTTTGTAATGAATTGTCTTTTTCATTTGTAATGGATTGCATGGTAAGCCCTTATCCGTTATAACCTACACAAAATAACAGCATAGCTATGACATGAAAACGAATGTTTGAATACCACTATTTTTGGCAGGCTTGGGGGCAATGTCACCCTTAAGTACTTAAAGCCAAGCAGGCATAAATGCCTTGCTGTTCATTTATTGTACCGAGGGTGCAATATGATAAAGGTATTAGTATTTTCTACCATACATATGTAAGTTACTTTGGATAAGTCACTGTTCGCTTTCGCTAAAGTTACCAGTCTTTAGTACAAAAAAAATCAAATCCCAGGCCTCCTGATTTTTGGCAAAAAACCTTAAGTAATCTTTTACTCAGGAAAAAGTACAGTCTGTTTTTTTCCGCCTGATTTAAAATCTCGCTCACCTGATCAGCTTCAACCCCGCCGACAAAATGTCGTGTATTCAGATCTCAGTGTTAACCTTTTCACTAACCCGGAACAGGCTAAAAAAAGAACAATCCAAAAATCTCTTTGGGGTACTCCCCAAAGATACTCGCTTTTCTCGTCGCGTTTAGTATCATTTAGATATTTAACGCATTTAAATGATACTGTATCATTCAGTTAATTAAAATGATACTTATCGGTAGTGAAGGCGGGAAAATGATTTTTGGTTATGCGAGAGCCTCAACAAAGGATCAGAATCTTGAACGTCAGTTGGCAGTACTTGAACCTGTTTGCGACAAAATCGTTACAGAGAAAGTATCAGGCAAGTCCACCAGCGAACGACCTGAATTGCTGAACTTGCTTTCACACCTCCGCGAAGGTGACACCCTTGTTACTCATTCAATCGATCGCCTCGCACGTAATACCCGCGATTTGCTGGAAATGATTGATAACCTCGTGGCTCGTGGGATCACTGTTCAGTTCCTTGCAAACTCAATGAGCTTCGACAACTCCCCGCAATCCCGCTTGATCCTAACCATGATGGGAGCCGTTGCGGAATTTGAACGAGGAATGATCGCATCACGCCGCAACGAGGGGATTACTCTTGCCAAAGAAGCAGGGAAGTACAAAGGCAAGCAAAAGAACCAAGAACTACATAACAAGATTATCGATATGATACAGGCCGGGAAGAATACACCAGACGAGATCGCAAAGTTATGTGATTGCGGCAGGGCTACAGTTTTTCGTGTAAAGAAAGAAATACTTGCCAATACTGGCTATTTCGAACGCTGATATAGCAGCAGAGGGTGAAGAAGAGCGGTCGATAGTTTAGTGCCAAAAGAATCCTTTCGATATCTTGGTTGCAGTTAAATAAAATTTAATTTTTCTTTTAAAATCAGTATGATGATCGATATTTTTGTCTATAATCAGCTAATCGATGCTTGGGGTTTTCTTACTTAGAATCGATAGGATTGCAAAGCTGCTATACCGTATATAGATGTTTAAATATATCTTGGTACTATATGTTGGTGATCTGTGCACTAAATGGACATTAGTAGCATTGATTCCGTGGTTATAGAGTTGTATATTTACTCAGTGCTGTTCATCCAACCAGTTTCTTCATCGTAGGGAGAAGTTGATGTCTGATAAAACTGAGTATTTTTCAAAATATTTTGAAATTGGAAATCGAAAATCGTTCTCATCTAAACAAGAGATTAGTCCTGAGAATTTCAAGGAGCTAATTGGCTACTATGAACTCAACGAGGATGTTTCTTGTCAAGTGAAAACTAAAAGAGGTTTCTGTCATAAAAATCATAAAACTGGTTGGTTAGGCGTTACAGTTGATGGTGTTGAAGCTCTCATTGGAGGGCATTGTGCAAAAACTTACTTTAAAGCAGATATGCGATTTAGTATGGAAACGAAACGTATTAAAACTGAATTAGAGCGAAGGGATTATGTTACTGAATTACAAAGTTATAAAAATAATATTGATTTGATTTTAGAAGAGCTTTCTAACTTAAGAGCCAACCTAATCACTGTTAGAAAGATAGTTGATGTTGTGTATAAGACTATGCCAAATAGTGTCCTGCGATTTCTTGAGTCAGGGCAACGTACTAACAACTGGACAGTTAATGTAGATGTATTATATCCTGCGAAGAACGACGATCAGAAGCCCATATGGCAAGTACACGCATTGACCTCTCTTAAATCTATAAGTACTACACGAGAGATCATTAGTTTAATCACAAAGGTTAAATTCCTGATTGGAATTGTTGATGAACTTAAAAACATTGATATTTCTGAATTGCCGACGCCTAAGTTAAGATATTATACGAATGAAATTCGTGAAAAGATAGATTATGAAAAACGTTACGGCAGGTTCGTCAATGAAACCAAAAAATTCATTGAATCCAAGAATTTGGATTTGCTATTGTTCGTTTGTGACGACTATGAAGAGCAATTTTTAACTGTCAAATCAATTTTTAACATTATAGGTTCTAAAGTCCAATCAGATGCTCATATCAGACTTAGAATTAAAAGAGTCGAGGAGCGTGTTAGCAAATTGTTTAATAACTTCCCAGTTAGAGTAAACCAACAAGTCATTAAATATAAAAATAACGCTTTGGCTTAGTTATAAGATTTGTTAATCAAACAAACACCTGCATTTTAACGTATGCAGGTGTTTTATAGCAAAAACACCCATATCAATAGACCTGCACCAATTATTCAACACAACCATCAGTTAATGATATTTTTAATACTACCTAAATTCCCATTTCATCACTAACCTGTAAACGATGATGACATAATATAAAGAATGAATTATTAATGTAATTTAAGCCCAACAGATTCCATCAATCACATAATTTATGGAGGAAAGAGGGAACGTGTGCAAATAGCGTTTTGTAATCCCACCACTTTTCTCATGGCCTACCGTTTGTTGCAGATGCAAGATGTTCTTAACCCATCCGGCCATTGCAGTAGAGCAAATAGAATGACGAATGCTATGCAAAAGCCTACGCTGTCCAAAGTCATCTAAGTATGAAATTCCAAGCTGATCACGCACGTTAGCAAATTCTTTGCCAATTTTAGTCATATTCGTACCCGCCACTTCTGAAAAAATCCGCTCTTTCCATTGCCGATCAACATAATCTATAAACCCCCATTCGATAAGCTTAGGGTGTATTACCACTTGCCGGGTGGCATTTTTGGTTTTCCCCTGCCCTCCTTCTGCGATCAAGAAGTAATACCGCTGGCTATCCTCATCATATTTGATTTGTGATTTTTTCAGTTTGGCAATTTCTCCTCTCCTGGCTCCAGTGTGTGCCAACAACAACGTAATCCATTTCAACCAGCCATCCGGCTGCTAAGTGCCCACTCTACAATCTTCTTAATTTCCGCCGGACTGTATGCACCAAATCTGGCTTTTGATGGTGCTGCCACTACGCCATCAGTTGGCGATTTAGGTAATATGTCTTTGCTATCGGGGAGAAATGTTTTGAACAAGGATTTATAGAGCTTGAGATGCTTATGGATAGCCTCAACACCCACAAGCTCATCAGGAGGTACGTCGTCACAATCTATCAACTGCTTAACATTCATCGAGCGATACGGCTGAATAACACGCTTAGGTAAATTCTCAACAACTTCCATCACCTGTCTAATGTCCTGTTTGGTGATCGCAGTTACATCCGTATTTTCCCCCAACACTACAAGCAATACTTCAATGTAACGTTCATTCGCCATTGAGATCGATTTAGTCCAATGCCCCCCCTTTTCAGCTTTGTACATAGCCCAAGCATCAGAGAGAGTTAATGCGTTTTCCGGCTCAACTTGTGCCGATGGCTCCCCAATTTTAGGAGATACAGCAAGCAGCAGACTGGATAACAACGGAAGTGTCACAGCCCTACGTTCTGACACGATCAGGTTTGAGATAAACGCATCAAACATCGGAGTCGGAGTCGGAGTCGGAGTTGCTAATGATTTAACAAATGGGATGTGCGGAGTGATGCTAATCATCAAAGCTGAGGCTTGGTGATAGCTATCAGTAAGGAGTGATTTTTTATACATCCGACCATTCGAAAGCCGGATCTGTAGGTAGTAGTTACCGTTTCGTTGAAAGGTGTATGGAAGGGTTTTGTACCTCATGATCACGCTCTTTTTGTACCTTAGGTGCACTACACACGGACAAAAAGAAATGTAACCACATGAATACTAATCGGAATCTTGTCCCCCTACGCTGGCATTATCCAGATCAGGTAATACGGGTATTTCTCAGCCTTCATTTAAGAAGGGCACCCCGAGTCATTGGTAAGAATTCACTTACATTTGGCAGATTAGGGGAAGAGTACCAGTGATGCAAGACCTGTTGATTTCTCGCTTTCATGATTTTGTTATACCAATCAGATGTAATGAGAAGCCTGTAACCGCTATGTCCGGGAATAAAAACAACCTGTCGTGACCCCGGTATTTTGCAGGTAATGTCGAGATAATGCGCTTAAAGGGGCTATCTGCCCCCCTTAACGTCCCTCAATGGCACGATTTGTCACACACTTTTCTCTCTTTTTACAGTCCTGACAAAATACGCGTAACCGGCTGTTTTTGTTTGGCATAAAGCGCAATTTTTATTCTTAAAATGAGGATATTCCCTCCCCCGTACCGCATGTCATAAAACAGTAAACAAATTAACCATTGAGCCTCGTGACAAAAGGCTCTATATTGGCGGCGTTTTTTTCAGGCCCCCATCTGTTTTTTAACTTTTTATTCAATCGTTGCTCATAACGAAGCGGCGGTTGTAGGAGTGATATGATGACGGATAAAGTCCGTATTGACACCGTAGATGCCCACAAAAGCAACGAAACCTATCTGGCCCGTCAGGCCGAGTTTGAATCTAACGTCAGGAGTTATCCGCGCAAACTGCCTTTAGCAATCACTAAAGCAGAAGGCGTGTGGATCACCGATGCAGACAATAAAGAATACCTTGACTGTTTAGCAGGCGCAGGGACCCTTGCGCTTGGACATAACCATCCTGATGTGCTGAAAAGCATCCAAAATGTCATTACCAGCGGCTTGCCGTTACATACTCTGGATCTGACTACGCCTCTGAAAGACGCGTTCTCAGAATATCTGCTCTCTCTGCTGCCTGGTCAGGGCAAAGAGTACTGCCTGCAGTTCACCGGTCCATCCGGTGCTGATGCCGTTGAAGCAGCGCTGAAACTGGCGAAAAAAGTGACCGGTCGTAGCGGTATCATCAGCTTCTCTGGTGGTTACCACGGTATGACTCACGGCGCACTGGCCGTTACCGGCAACCTGTCTCCGAAAGAAGCGGTTAACGGTATGATGCCAGAAGTGCAGTTCATGCCTTACCCACACCAGTACCGTTGCCCACTGGGTATCGGCGGTGAAGCGGGTGTGAAAGCGCTGACCTACTATTTCGAAAACCTGATCAACGACGTTGAAAGCGGCGTGCGTAAACCTGCGGCAGTGATCCTTGAAGCCGTTCAGGGTGAAGGCGGCGTGAACCCGGCTCCGGTTGAGTGGCTGCAGCGCATCCGTAAAGTGACTCAGGAACACGGCATTCTGCTGATCCTCGACGAAGTTCAGGCTGGCTTTGCCCGTACCGGTAAATTCTTCGCCTTCGAACACGCGGGCATTGAGCCAGACATCATCGTGATGTCTAAAGCGGTTGGCGGCGGTCTGCCACTGGCGGTACTCGGCATCAAAAAACAGTTCGATGCGTGGGCACCAGGCCACCACACCGGTACCTTCCGCGGCAACCAGCTGGCAATGGCAACCGGTCTGACAACGCTGAAAATCCTGAAAGACCAGAACATCGCGGGCAAAGTGGCCGCACAGGGCGAATGGCTGAAAGGCCAACTGAACGAAATGGCGAACCGCTATCCGGTTATCGGCCACGTTCGCGGCCTGGGCATGATGATCGGGATTGAGATCGTTAAGCCACACGAAGCGGCAGACCACATGGGTTGCTACCCGGGTGATGGCGAGCTGTCTGCACTGATTCAGAAGAAGTGCTTCGAAGCCGGCCTGATTCTGGAGCGCGGTGGTCGCAACGGTATTGTTCTGCGTCTGCTGCCTTCCCTGCTGATCAGCGATGATGAGCTGAAAGTCTTCCTGGATAAATTCGAGCAGGCGCTGCTTGCTGCGGGCGTTCGCCCGGCGTAACCGGAGTTGTTGAACACGATGTCAGATTCAAACCCAATTTTGTTCTCCTCTGCACAGAGCATTGAAGCTTACCAGCAGGCGATTGAACAAAGCACTCAGGCTGTGATGCAGTGGCTGAAACAGCCTGAGATGTATCAGGGCAAAACGGTCGCGGAACTGCGCGACCGTATTAAGCTGGATTTCAACCCGAAAGGGCTGGGCAACGAAGCGGCGATTGAACGCGCCGTGGAGTTCTTCCTGAAAGACAGCCTGTCCGTTCATCACCCGCAGTGTGTGGCGCACCTGCACTGCCCAAGCCTGGTGGTTAGCCAGGCAGCGGAAGTGCTGATTAACGCCACTAACCAGAGCATGGACTCCTGGGATCAAAGCCCGTCCGCAACCATCATTGAGATCAAGCTGATCGAATGGCTGCGTACCCGCGTGGGTTATCAGGCTGGCGACGCCGGTGTGTTTACCAGCGGCGGCACGCAGAGCAACCTGATGGGTCTGATGCTGGCCCGTGATGCGTTCTTCGCGCGTCAGGGTCATTCCGTTCAGCAGGACGGCCTGGTTGGCGATCTGCGTAAAATCCGCGTGCTGTGCTCTGAAAACGCACACTTCTCCGTGCAGAAGAACATGGCGCTGATGGGTCTGGGCTACCAGTCCGTCGTGCAGGTGAAAACGGATGAATTCTCGCGCATGGATCTCAACGATCTGGCAGCGAAAATTGAGCAGTGCAATGCTAACGGCGAGCAGATCCTGGCGATTGTTGCCACTGCCGGTACTACCGATGCAGGTGCAATCGATCCGCTGCGTGCCATTGCTGAACTGGCGGCGAAACAGAATATCTGGGTACACGTTGATGCGGCCTGGGGCGGCGCGCTGCTGATGTCCGAGCAGTATCGTCACTACCTGGACGGTATCGAGCTGGTGGATTCCGTTACTCTGGACTTCCACAAGCAGTTCTTCCAGACCATCAGCTGCGGTGCGTTCCTGCTCAAAGAAGCGCGCCACTATGAGCTGATGCGCTATCAGGCGGCCTATCTGAACTCTGAGTTCGATGAAGAAGCTGGCGTGCCTAACCTGGTGTCCAAATCTCTGCAGACGACCCGTCGTTTCGACGCGCTGAAGCTGTGGATGAGCCTGGAAGCGCTGGGTCAGGAACAATACGCGGCGATCATCGATCACGGTGTTACGCTGGCACAGCAGGTTGCGGCTTACGTGAAAGAGCAGCCTGCTCTGGAACTGGTTATGCAGCCGCAGCTGGCAAGCGTACTGTTCCGCTTCCGTGGACAGGTACAGATGGACGACGCGGGTATCGCCCTGTTGAACCAGAAAATTGGTGATGCGCTGCTGGAATCCGGCCGTGCTAACGTCGGCGTGACCGAGCATAACGGCGTCACCTGCCTGAAGCTGACTCTGCTGAACCCAACCGTGACCCTGGAGGACATTAAAGTCCTGCTGTCGCTGGTTGAGCGTACCGCACAGGAAGTTCTGGCGAAGTAATATCCAGCCCCTCTTCCGCCGGAAGAGGGGCTCTCTTTACAGCCCTGCCCACCACAGTCTGAGCTTCATTCCCCAGTAACTTGTCCACCCCGTAGTAGTACTGACCACTTTCCCCTTCGACACGATCACCAGCGTCGGTGTTACGCTCACCTGCCACGCCTGTGACAGCGCACCGTTGGCATCGTTGACCACCGGCATGACCAGCTGTTTCTTATCGACCCAGCGCGCCAGCTTTGCATCGTCGCCGGAACGCATGGCGATACTCACGACGTTGCCACCCTGTTCTGCCAGCGTATTGACCGAGGGCGTCGTAAACCGGCAGATGCTGCACCAGGTTGCCCATACGTATATCAGCAGCGGGCGTTCCTGGCTGAGTGCCGTTATATCGTGGATCTTTCCGTCGATGCTGTGCATCGGTGCAGCGCTAAAGCTGGCGGGGAGTGTGGGCTTGCGGTATTGATCCACGCCCCACATGACGGCCAGCGCGAGCAGAAAGAAGATGATCCCTTCCCGCGCCCAGCGGCGCAGTCGACTGAATGTGCGGTTTTCCATTGTGACCTCTTGATGAATCGACGGTCATCTTAGCGAGCAATGCGTCATCACGCTGTAAAGAAGTGTCGGGTCATTTCGTTCGCAACGTGTCGGCCATCAGCGTAAAGCAGGATTCGATAAGCGGAGGAAGCGGCTGCGGGGCACGCATTAACGCCACCGTGCGGGCCAGGGCCGGTTGTTGAAGATGTACCACCCTGAGCTGCGGGTCCTGGAGGTGCGTGGTATAGAGCTGCGGTAAAATCGCCACGGCGAGTTTCGAGCGCACCAGACCATACAACGTTTCGATGTAGTCCACCTGATAGCGTGTCGGCAACGACAAACGGTGGCTTTCCGCGAGCGCCGCAACCAGACGCTGAATATTGCCTTTTGAGAACACGGCGATATCCCGCCCTGCCAGTTGCTTCCAGGGCAGGTGCGCCGACGCGGCCAGCGGATCGTCGATGTGAATGACCGCGACAAACGGGTCATCCTGTAAGGGAAACACGTTCAACTGGTCGGGAACCGAGTTATCGAGCGCACCAATGCCGAAATCAATCTGCCCTTTCAGCAGCTGAGCCACCAGCGCATCGTTGGTTTGATCGTGAAATTCCACCCTGAGGCGGGGAAAAGCCTGCGCGAGCGTCCGGGGCAACAAGGGGAACAGCAGCGAACTCACGGAAGGGATCAGCCCGATACGCACCGTTCCTTCGCCGCCCGCCTGAACAATGTGCTGCATGTCGTCAAACGCAAGCTGCGCCACGCTGAGCACCCGCTGCGCGTGCGGCAGGATGGCATTGCCAAGCTCCGTCAACGTCACGGCCGAGGCGGTCCGGTTAACCAGTTTGCCCCCAAGCACCGTCTCGATTTGCCGCAACGCACTGCTGAGCGCCGGCTGGCTGATAGCCAGTTTGCTGGCGGTATCAGTAAAATGACGCAGCTGCGCCAGAGTGACAAAATACTGTAGCTGTCGAAGAGAGAGCGCGGGCAAGCGCTGCCAGGGTTCCGTCATGATTATCCATTACACGCGTCACAGAATAACCCGGGGTTATCGGGCGATAAGTTTTATCAGCTGGGCAAACGTTTGCCGTGTGCATAGAGTAGCGTCATTATTTTGATGCTGGAACTGTTAATTGCATGACTGCTGAAACCCGACGCCGCGCCGTTCAGGCTGTTCGAGGCGAAATGCCCTTTGACCTGCTGCTCACCGATACCCGTATTGTGGATATGGTCACCGGTGAGATCCGCGAAGCGGATGTTGGTATCGTGGGATCACTGATTGCCAGTGTCCATCCGCGCGGCAGCCGCAACGACGCGCATGAGACCCACGCGCTGAACAACCAGTTTCTGTCGCCTGGGCTGATGGATACCCACGTCCACCTTGAAAGCTCCCATCTTATGCCCGCCCGCTACGCGGAGATTGTGCTTGCACAGGGCACCACGGCGGTCTTCTGGGATCCGCATGAACTGGCCAACGTGCTGGGCATTGACGGCGTCCGTTTTGCCATTGAGGCCAGCCGCAATCTGCCGCTGCAGGTGATGGTCGCCGCGCCTTCAAGCGTGCCCTCAACGCCCGGCCTGGAAATGTCCGGGGCGGATTTTGCCGGAGACGAGATGAACACCCTGCTTGGCTGGCCGGAAGTGCGCGGTGTGGCTGAAGTGATGGACATGCACGGGGTGCTTAATGGCAGCCAGCGTATGCTTGAAATTATGCAGGCCGGGCTCGACAGCGGAAAGCTGATTGAAGGCCATGCCCGCGGTCTCAGCGGTGCGGATTTACAGGCTTATCTGGCAGCAGGCGTGACTTCTGACCATGAGTTAACGTCGGCTGACGATGCGCTGGAAAAACTGCGTGCCGGGCTGACGCTGGAGATCCGCGGTTCGCACCCTTATCTGCTGCCCGATATTGTCAGCGCCCTGAAAACGCTCCCCCATCTTTCGTCTCACATCACGGTTTGTACCGATGATGTTCCGCCAGACATCCTCATGGAAAAAGGCGGGATCATCGCGCTGCTGAACCTGCTGATTGAACATGGATTAGCGGCCACCGACGCACTGCGTTTTGCAACGCTCAATGCGGCCATTCGCCTGCAGCGTAACGACCTGGGGCTGATTGCCGCCGGGCGTCGCGCGGATCTGGTGGTGTTTGACTCGCTGGATAAACTGACGGCGCGCCAGGTCTACGTCGCCGGAAAGCTGATTGCCCGGGACGGGGCAACGCTCGAACCTGTTGCTGATACGCCTCTTACGTTGCCGCGTGATACCGTACGGTTGTCTGCCCTGACCGCTGATGATTTTTGCATGCGCATTGGCAACGCGAACCATGGCGTGGCTCGCTTGCGCCACATCTGCGGCGCGCGCTTTACCCGCTGGGGTGAAACAGATGTGCAGGTGCGCAACGGGTGCGTGCAGATCCCGGACGGTTTTAGCCTGATCTGGGTTCAGCATCGCCATGCCCGTCATGCAGCAAAACCGCAAATTGCCCTGCTTGAAGGCTGGGGGGAACTGCGTGGGGCGATTGCCACCAGCTACTCGCACGACTCTCACAACCTGGTGGTTATGGGCCGCGATCCGAACGATATGGCGCTGGCTGCCAATACGCTTATCAACAGCGGTGGTGGCATGGCGCTGGCGCAACAGGGTGACGTGATTGCCCACGTTGCCATGCCGATTGCGGGCATGCTGTCGGAACTGCCACCTGCCGAGCTGGCGCTGCAGTTCAGGACGCTGCGCGATCGCAGCAGTCTGATTGCCGACTGGGAACCGCCGTATCGGGTCTTTAAGGCCATCGAAGGAACCTGCCTTGCCTGTAATGCCGGGCCACATTTGACCGATCTTGGACTGACCGATGGCAGCACGCGCCAGATTGTCGATCCGCTGATTTCTTACCGGGAAACCCCGGACAACACACAATAATACCGAAGGAGAGCCGGATAATGGCCGACAATACCGTTAATTCGCCAGCACCAGGGCGCTGGCTTGAACGTCGTTTTGCACTCCGTGCACGCGGGAGCACCGTGCGCACCGAGTGCCTGGCGGGTATCACCGGTTTTCTCGCCGCCGCCTATTTGCTGGTGGTGATCCCGGGGCTGCTGGCCGTGGGAGGAATGGACAAAGGCGCCGCGACCACGGGCACCATTCTGGTCTTCGTTGCCGGGACGCTGCTGATGGCTTTTTACGCCAACCTGCCGTTTATCGTCGGGCCAGGAATTGGTGGCTCGGTGCTGGTCGGAGTGACGCTTGCGGGCAGTGAAGGCATTGGCTGGCAAATTGGTCTGGGTATCGCCTGCTGGTCGGGGATTTTATTCTTTCTGCTGACCCGGTTTGGCCTGCGTGAAGTGGTGACCCGCTCGGTGCCACAGTCCATCAAGCTGGGGCTGACGGCCTCCATCGGGCTGTTTGTCGCCGTACTCGGTTTCCGCAACGCCGGGCTGGTGCTGGCGAATGCCAAAACGAACGCACTGATGCTGGGAGATTTTTTATCACCCGGTGCACTGGTGGCGTTACTCGGCCTGTTCCTGGCTATCGGCCTGCAGGCTCGTCGTATTCCGGGTGCGATCCTGTGGGCTATCCTGCTCGCGACCCTCGTGGGTATTCCGATGGGCGTCACGAAATTACCCGCCAGTTTTATCGATGTGCCCCACTCCATCGCTCCCGTCCTCGGGCATGTCGATATGCTGGGCGCGCTGAATATTGCCTTTCTGCCGTTCCTGTTTGTCTTCTTCGCCTCCGAGTTTTTCTCCACCATGGGAACAACGCTGGCGGTGGGCGGGGAAGCAGGGCTGCTGGATGAAGAAGGCAATATGCCAAACATTAACCGCCCGTTTATGGTGGACTCTATTGCCGCCGCGATTGGCCCGTGGGTAGGCATTCCTGCCGCCACGGCGCTGATTGAATCGTCCGCAGCCGCGGAAGCCGGCGGCAAAACCGGCATGACCGCGCTGGCCGCGGCGGTAATGTTCCTGCTGATGCTGCTGTTTACCCCTGTGGCGCTGATGATCCCGAAAGAAGCCACGGCGCCCGCCCTGATCCTCATCGGGCTGAATATGTTTAGCGGTTTACGTAAGGTTGATCTGGCGAACTTCACCGACGGCTTGCCGGTGTTGATGATGGTGATGATTACGCTGATTGCCAACAGTTTCGGGACCGGTATTGCGGGCGGGCTGCTGTTTTATATCGTTATCAAAGCGATAGCCGGGAAATGGCGCGATATCCCCGTCGATCTTTGGATCCTCGCCATTCCCCTGGTGTATTACTTCGCCACGCTGGTGAAGCACTAACCCTCACGCCGCTTTTCCTTCGGGGTATAGCCGTAGTCGAAATGGCTATACCCCGCGCTGTAATACAGCGCCGCAGATTTCACGATATCATTGAGAATGGCACCGTTCACCTGCACACCCATCTGCTGCAGACGCTTTACACAGTTTTCCGTCTCTTTCACGTTGGTTTTACCAAAGCGGGCAACCAGTAACGTGGTTGCGGCCACTCTGGCAATCAGCACCGCATCGGTCACGGCCAGCACCGGCGGTGTATCAACGATAACAACGTCATAGTGTGCGTTCATCCCCGACATCACCTCCTGGAAGCGTTCTCCCATGAGCAGCTCCGCGGGACGTAACGGCTGAGGACCGCAGGTCAGAACATCAAATCCCGCCTTATCAACGCGCTGGATCGCCTCCTGCCACGCCACATTTCCCTCAAGGACAGCGGATAATCCGTGATGGTTGTTCAGCTTAAAGAGATTATGCACATAGCCTTTACGCATATCCGCATCGATAAAGAGCACCCGTTTTCCGGCCTGAGCCGCTATTGATGCCAGTGACGTGCTGACCAGCGTTTTGCCGCAATTCTGCGTGGGGCCCGTAATCACCACGATCTGGTTTGAGGCGTCCATCATCGTGAAGTGCAGGCTGGTACGCAGTCCGCGCATCGCTTCAACAAACATATCCGCTGGCCGGTCTGTGGGCAGGAAGGGGATATCCGAAGTTTTGTGTTTCCCGTGGGGCGCCAAAAAGTGCTTTCGGCGCAAATGCGTTTTTTTCCACAGCCAGACCGAGCGCGGCAGCGTCGCCAGAACCGGCATCCCCTGCTCTTCTATTTGCTCTGACGAGGTGATCCCTCGCCGACAGGCAGTACGAACCAACACCCAACCCATGGAGACCATCAGCCCTAGCAGCACACCAGGCAGAATAATAAGCGCTTTACGGGGCTTTATTGGCTCAGGTTGCGTAACCGCGGTATCAATGATCCGCACGTTGCCGATGGCGCTGGAGCGTGAAATGTTCAGTTCCTGTTGGCGTGTCAGCAGCTGCAGGTAAATGGTACGCCCGGACTCGACATCACGGCTCAGGCGCAACACTTCCTGCTGGGTAGAAGGCATAGATGAAACCCGGCTGTTCAGGCGCGCGCGTCCCTCTTCGAGCGTTTGTCGCTTCTCCCGTAATGCGCGATAGGTCGGGTGATCCTTTTTGAAAAGCTGAGAAACCTCTGCCTCACGAAAGGTCAGTTCGTTGAGCTGATTTTCCACGTTAACGACCTGATCCAGTACGGACTTCGCCTCAAGGGATAAGTCGACGGAATCGCGCTGCGCCCGATAGGCATTCAGTCGTGCTTCGGCCTCATCCAGTTCGTGACGGACCTTAGGTAACTGCTCCTGCAAAAACGCCAGACTTCGGGAATCCTGTGCCTCCTGGCGCGCAATATTCTGGCTGAGATAATTTTCTGCAATCGTATTGAGCACCACCGCTATCCTGTCCGGGTCTTCACCCGTCAGCGTCAGGGTGATCATACCGCTCTGTTTACCGGATTCCGCGACAAAAAGTCTCTTCTGCAGCGCGTTAATTGCCTCAAGCCTGGTAAAGGCTTGAAGGGTAAATTGGGTCCCCGGCTCCGCGCTGAGCGAGGTCACCAGAAGCGTGATCCCGTCTTTCACCAGCCGTTTGCCAACCCTACCGTCAGCCTTAAGCGTCTCCCCTTCCAGACGATACCGGCCCTGCCCCAGCACGGTCAGGACAACCGCTTGCGGTTTCCCCTCCTGCTGGGGCAGGGTAAGCTCACCTATCGTCATGTTGCCCGGTTTGCTGCCGCGTAGACGTTCCCAGAGGCGCCCCACAACCGGGAGAACGCGCTGTTTTACCTGATATGTCAGCCCCAGATTATCAACGGTTCCCCCCAGGATCATGCGCGATTTAAGCAGCAACAGTTCAGGTTCAGCGTCGGGTGAAAGGTCAGACCCAAACTGGCTTAAGCTTTTAAGCAACGAGTTGTCCTGCTTTGCTTCTATTTGTACCAGGGCATCCGCCTGGTAGACCGGCGTGGCGCTAAACGCGTAGAGCCCCGCGCACACCGTAAACAGGAGCGTGACCAGCCCGATTAGCATGCGGTGATCAATCATCTCAGCAAGTAGCTGCATAAGATCGATTTCATTACTGTGCGGTGCGGCAGCACCGTATTTGTCTGATGTATGAGAAGACATTAACGCTTCATTCCTTTTTGACCCACACGACGAGCCCATTCCTGACTGGCTTTTACCAGCTGCCCGAAAACATATTCAAACGCTTCACGACTTTTGCGGTAAGGATCGGGAATGTCCCTGTTTTCCAGCCATTGGCCAAACAGCAACGATTTTCCGCGACATTCGGGCGACACAGCGGCAATAAAACGCAGGTGCTCCGGCTCCATCACCAGAATCAAATCGGAGGTTTGCAACATGCTGCGCGTCATCTTGCGTGCCACGTGCCCCTCCAGCGAAACGCCGTAACACCGGGCCACCTCCCGTGCAGTTGCATCCGCCGGGCGTCCTTCAAATCCGTAAATCCCAGCCGATGTCACGAGTCTGCCGGGCAGCTGTTGTCGCAACAGCCGCTCCCCCATCGGCGAACGGCAAATATTGCCGGTGCAAACCACTAAGATTGAGTTGAACATTATTGCGGCCATGAACGGATGAAGCGGACGGTTTCGGTCAGGTCATGGACACCGCTGATGGTGGGTACCAGCTGTGTGATCACGCGATTCCAGCGTGACAACGGCGCGGTGGTGACGTAGACAATGTCATACGGTTCAAGCTGGAATTCCGTCCCCAGTACCATCGCGGAGGCATCCTTCGCATTGAGCTGATAGATATTGGCAATTTTGTCCGTCGCCCCTTTTTTCGCTACCGAGCGAATAACAAAAATCCCGGTTGCATCGGCCATATTCTGATCCAGCCCGCCTGCATTCCCCAGGGCTTCCGCCAGGGTCATTCCGCTACGATCCATCTTCAACGTGCTCTGCTTCACCACCTCGCCCATCACGAACACTTTTAAGGCATCGTTACGCGGAACAAAGAGGATATCGCCCGGATACAGCAGCTTATTCTGGCTTAAATCACCGTGCTGCATCAGCGCATAGAGCGAAAGGCGCGCGTCCTGGCCATTATGCGTGAGGACCACGTTACGCCAGTCGGCATCAGCTGAAAGCCCACCTGCGGCGTTGACCGCGTCCATTACCGTCAACGGGATATTGGTTATCGGTTGCTGGCCTGATTTTGCCACCTCTCCTGTCACATAGGCTTTTTGTGAGCGGAAAGACGCCACGCTGACATCCACCTGCGGGCTCTCAATAACCTTCTCCAGTTGCGCGGTGATTGCTTCACGCACCTGCGCGACCGTTTTGCCTGCAACATGCAGTTTTCCGACGTAGGGGTAGAAGAGCGTTCCATCCGCATTCACCCAGTTACCCGCGTCACTCGCGGTACGATACTGCCCTGCGGGCGTGGTTAATTCCGGATGATCCCAGACGGTGACCGTCAGGATGTCGCCGGTGCCTATGCGGTATTCCCAGTTTTTAACCTGCTCATCCAGAGTAGGATTTGCCTGAGATTTGAGGACAGGCGGTCGCAATCTTTCAATGAGCGCCGGGGTCAGGGGATAAATTTCCACGTGTTGATCGAGCTGATAATTCGCTTCTCCGTCAGTCATGACTTTTTTCCCGGTAATGCTGAGATCCTGACCTGGCGAAAATACGCAACCAGTTAACTGGCCGACTGAAAGAAATAAAAGTGAAAATAGCGTTGTATTTTTCATTTATATAAAAAGTTCTTTTATTGTTGTGTTTGTTGTTAAACAGATAAAAAATAAATTCATTTACATTAAAATTTTCAACGGGTTATTGTTTTAGCAGACGTATTACAAAAAACAGACAACGTTTCCCTTCCTGGCGATAAAAAAGCAAAATCGTTCCCATTCTTTTGAAAAAAAATGGAAAGAGATTGATGTCATACGGAGGCGATATTAAATGTTCTTACGTGGGAAAGCATGCGTTGAACAGTCCATTTGCGAAGTGAGAAGGTATTTTCAGAATTGATTAATGGAATAATAAATATTGGAAATATCAAATTCGTGAGATATTGACCGTAGTGATACTGCACGCGTCATTACGACTACACAAAACCGTCCACTTTTGTTACATTTTTTTTCAAACACACCATGCTTTGGTACTTAAAATGGACCGTCTGCCTCGCGTTCCATGAACCCGCAGACGAAAGTATCTGTAACGATATCACTGGAGAAAAAATGGCTAAGCGTAAATTGCTGCTTCTGGGTGTATTACTGTCTCTGGCGGGTTCCGCGTTTTCTGCCCCGCAAACCGCCGCTGCGCCATCAGGCATTAAAGCCTATGAGGAACAAGAGTTCATCGCTGATTTCACCAAATTCAAGATTGGCGACACCGCACCGGCGCAGTATCAAACGCCTGAGTACACCATTAAACAGTACCAGCTGCGTAACCTGCCGGCCCCGGATGCGGGTACCCACTGGACCTATATGGGCGAGAACTACGTCCTGATTGGCGATGCAGATGGCAAAATCTACAAAGCCTACAATGGAGATATCTTCTATCACCGCTAATGACATTTTAATCCGGCCCTGGCAGGAGAGCGATCGCCCCTTTTTGCGAACACTCTATCTCCACGCACGGCGCGAGGCCTGGCCATGGCTGGACGGTTCCGAGTGGCAGCTTGAAGACTTTGACGCGGCAACCCGCGACGAAGTGATTTGGGTGGCCGTTCAGGACGGGCATCGACTGGGTTTTGCGTCGGTGTGGACGAACGACAATTTCCTGCACAATCTGTTTGTCGATCCGCAGTATCAAGGTCTGGGCGTCGGTCATTTGCTCCTTGAACAAGTGCAAAACGCGTTCACCAGTACGGGTTCGCTGAAGTGTTTGGTAAAGAATGACAGGGCTGTTGCCTTTTACCAGCGCCACGGCTGGCATATTGAAGCGAAGGGTGACTCGCCGGAAGGCGAGTACTTTTTAATGCATTACGTACAGCGTTAAACGCGGGTGACGCTTCGCTGAGCCGGCCTACAACACGTTATCTCCGTAGGCCGGGTCAGGCGTAAACGCCGCCCGGCAATTCAGACTAAAGCACTCACACCGCGCGAAACGCAATTTCACTCGGGATGACTTCGCCCTGCCAGTAAAGCTGCGCCGCAACGCGCCCCGCCAGCTGTCGATACATCTCTGCAAATTCGCTGTCCGGACGGCTGACAACCGTCGGCTTCCCGCTGTCCAGATCTTCACGCAGCGAGATGTGCAGCGGCATCTGCCCAAGCAGCTGGGTGTGATACTGCGCAGCCAGTTTTTCTGCCCCACCGGTGCCAAAGATAGGCTCATGGTGTCCGCAGTTGCTGCAGATATGCATGCTCATGTTCTCGACAATACCCAGCACCGGCACGTCCACTTTCTCGAACATCACGATGCCTTTTTTGGCGTCGATCAGCGCAATGTCCTGCGGGGTGGTCACCACGACCGCTCCCGTGACCGGAATGTTTTGCGCCAGTGTCAGCTGAATGTCACCGGTGCCCGGCGGCATATCCAGCACCAGATAATCCAGATCGGGCCACATTGTCTCCTGCAGCATCTGCATCAGCGCTTTGCTGGCCATCGGACCACGCCACACCATGGCGTTATCGTCTGTCACCAGATAACCAATGGAGTTGGTTGCCAGACCGTGGGCCATGATCGGCGCCATGTGCGTGCCATCCGGCGAGGTTGGGCGCTGGTTTTCCGCACCCAGCATGTTAGGCACAGACGGTCCGTAAATATCGGCGTCCAGAATACCGACCTTCGCCCCTTCGGCTGCCAGCGCGAGCGCCAGGTTTACCGCCGTGGAGGATTTACCCACCCCACCCTTGCCTGAACTGACGGCAATGATGTTTTTCACGCCGTTAACGCCCGGGTGGTTTTTCACACGCTTGAGGGTGGCGATGCTGTGGGTCAGCTTCCAGTCAATGGCTTTCGCGCCGGTAATGCGCAACAGCTCAGAGCTGGTTTGCTCTTTCAGCGCGTCAAACGCGCTGGTCCAGACGAAGGGCATCTGCAGCTCGATGTGCAGCGTATCGTCCAGCCATGCGACATGGTGTAACGCTTTCAGCGTGGTGAGATTGTGCTTCAGGGTTGGATGCTGAAAGTTAGCCAGCGTCCCGGCGACCATTGCTCTTAAGGCTTCCGGTGATTTGGCCTGGGATTGAGAACTCATCCCGACTCCTTTGTTCTTGTGAATAAGACCTTAGATGAACAAGTTTACCTGAAAGGCCGTGGTTTGTGCTTACTTAATAATGCCCCTTTTGGTAATATCAAAAACCCTTTTCACAGTTAAAAGAAGTAATGCCTACTATGACTCAAGTCGCGAAGAAAATTCTGGTAACGTGCGCACTGCCGTACGCCAACGGCTCAATCCACCTCGGCCACATGCTGGAGCATATCCAGGCTGATGTCTGGGTCCGTTACCAGCGAATGCGCGGCCACGAGGTTAACTTCATCTGTGCGGACGATGCCCACGGCACGCCGATCATGCTGAAAGCGCAGCAGTTGGGGATCTCCCCAGAGCAGATGATTGCCGAAATGAGTCAGGAGCATCAGACCGATTTTGCGGGCTTTGACATCAGCTATGACAACTATCACTCCACGCACAGCGAC
This sequence comes from Enterobacter sp. R-25, assembly GCF_049913205.1. Classification (NCBI taxonomy): domain Bacteria; kingdom Pseudomonadati; phylum Pseudomonadota; class Gammaproteobacteria; order Enterobacterales; family Enterobacteriaceae; genus Enterobacter; species Enterobacter sp. R-25. The sequence continues at coordinate 3,144,333 of NZ_CP183982.1, forward strand.
GAAAACCGTGAGCTGTCGGAGCTGATCTACTCTCGCCTGAAAGAGAACGGTTTTATTAAAAACCGCACCATCTCTCAGCTGTACGATCCGGAAAAAGGAATGTTCCTGCCGGACCGCTTTGTCAAAGGTACCTGCCCGAAATGTAAATCACCGGATCAGTATGGCGATAACTGCGAAGTGTGCGGCGCAACCTACAGCCCGACCGAGCTTATCGATCCGAAATCTGTTGTTTCGGGTGCCACACCGGTAATGCGTGATTCCGAGCACTTCTTCTTCGACCTGCCGTCCTTCAGCGAAATGCTGCAGGCGTGGACCCGCAGCGGCGCGCTGCAGGAGCAGGTCGCGAATAAAATGCAGGAGTGGTTCGAATCCGGTCTGCAGCAGTGGGATATCTCCCGCGATGCACCGTACTTCGGTTTCGAAATTCCGAACGCACCGGGTAAATACTTCTACGTCTGGCTGGATGCGCCAATCGGGTACATGGGCTCCTTCAAGAACCTGTGCGACAAGCGCGGCGACACCGTCAGCTTTGACGAATACTGGAAGAAAGATTCCGACGCCGAGCTGTATCACTTTATCGGCAAAGACATTGTTTACTTCCACAGCCTGTTCTGGCCGGCGATGCTGGAAGGCAGTAACTTCCGTAAACCAACCAACCTGTTTGTGCACGGCTATGTGACGGTCAACGGCGCGAAGATGTCCAAATCTCGCGGTACGTTCATCAAAGCCAGCACCTGGCTGAACCACTTCGACGCGGACAGCCTGCGTTATTACTACACGGCGAAGCTCTCTTCCCGCATCGACGATATCGACCTGAACCTGGAAGATTTCGTGCAGCGCGTGAACGCCGACATCGTCAACAAAGTCGTCAACCTGGCTTCCCGTAACGCGGGCTTTATCGCCAAGCGTTTCGACGGCGTGCTGTCTGCCGAACTGGCCGATCCTGAGCTGTACAAAACCTTCACCGACGCCGCCGCGGCGGTTGGCGAAGCCTGGGAAAGCCGTGAGTTCGGTAAAGCGATTCGTGAAATCATGGCGCTGGCTGACGTGGCTAACCGCTACGTTGACGAGCAGGCACCGTGGGTTGTCGCGAAACAGGAAGGCCGTGACGCCGACCTGCAGGCGATCTGCACCATGGGCCTGAACATGTTCCGCGTGCTGATGACCTGGCTGAAGCCGGTACTGCCACAGCTGGCCTCCCGCGCTGAAGCGTTCCTCAACACCGAGCTGACCTGGGATGCTATCCAGCAGCCGCTGCTCGGTCACAAGGTGAATACCTTCAAGGCGCTGTACAACCGCATCGAGATGAAGCAGGTAGAATCCCTGGTGGAAGCGTCTAAAGAAGAGGTGAAGGCTGCCGCTGCGCCGGTGACTGGCCCGCTGGCAGACGATCCGATTCAGGAGACCATTACCTTTGATGATTTCGCCAAAGTCGATCTGCGTGTCGCGCTGATTGAAAACGCGGAATTTGTCGAAGGCTCGGACAAACTGCTGCGCCTGACGCTGGATCTGGGCGGTGAGAAGCGTAACGTCTTCTCCGGAATCCGTTCTGCCTATCCTGATCCGCAGGTGCTGATTGGTCGTCAGACCGTGATGGTCGCCAACCTGGCACCGCGCAAAATGCGCTTCGGCATCTCGGAAGGCATGGTGATGGCGGCAGGTCCTGGCGGGAAAGATATCTTCCTGTTAAGCCCTGATGAAGGCGCCAAACCAGGTCAGCAGGTGAAATAATAAAAAAGCCGGAGATAATCTCCGGCTTTTTTTTGCCTCTTCATCCTTCACGCCCTGGTACCACTCACGGCTTAGCGTGATGCACCCGGTGAGTCAGTCCGCGTAAAAAATAACGCAAAAACTGGTCGCCGCACTCGCGGTAGTTCTTATGGTCCGGCGCACGCATCATGGCGGTGATCTCCGGCATCGACACGCGGTGCTTCTGCTCTGTCATAATCGCCAGAATGTCGTCTGTTTTCAGTGAAAACGCGATACGCAGCTTTTTCAGCACCGTGTTGTTATTCACCCGACGCTCAAGCGCCAGTTCTGGTGCTGAGTCATCTTTCCCGCGCTTGTCGTAGATGAGGCCGTTCAGGAAGCCAGACAGGATAATGTCAGGGCAGCGAACAAACCCCTCTTCATCCTCTTTTGTCATCCAGGTGTCGAAACCGGCAGAGGTGGACTCCATGCCAGCAAGCGCAAGAATGCGCACCATATCATTATTGTTTGCTTTCAGGGTGTAGCGCAGGCTACGGAGAATATCATTACTGAGCATGGGTGCCTTTAACTTAACTGTCGATGATGCAATGGGGCGCAGTGTACCAGTTTTACAGGCCGATCGCCTCTTTCAAACTCTTAAGGTAGCGGCGACTGACGGGGACGGTTTGCCCGGCACGCAGCACCAGCTCTGCCTGTCCGTTGTCTTCCAGCCGGATCTCTTTCAGGTGCGCCATGTTCACCAGATACTGGCGATGGCAACGAACGAGCGGCGTTCGGCTCTCCAGCGTCCGCAGCGTCAGCTCGGTAAAGCCTTCGTTCCCCTCCGCGCTGGTAACAAATACGCCGCTCAAACGGCTGCTGACAAACGCCACATCGTCCATCTGCAGAAGGTAAATCCGACTGTGGCCGGTGCAGGGGATAAATTTCAGCGGCTGCTGGTTTTCCGGCAACAGCGTGACATCCTGCACGGTGCGCTCCTGGCGCAAACGGCTGAGGGTCTTTTCAAGACGCTTCTCTTCAATCGGTTTCAGTAAATAATCGAATGCGTGCTCCTCAAAGGCTTTGACGGCGTACTCATCGAAGGCGGTCAAAAACACAATGTAGGGGCGATGCTCCGGGTCGAGCATTCCGACCATCTCCAGTCCGCTAATTCGGGGCATCTGAATGTCGAGGAACAGCACGTCCGGGCGCAGTTTGTGCACGGCGCCAATGGCCTCAATGGCGTTTGCGCACTCCCCCACAATCTCAATGTCAGGCTGCTCCTGCAACAGAACGCGCAGGTTTTCCCGTGCTAACGGCTCATCATCCACAATCAGCACTCTTAGCATGCGTTTTCCTCCAGCGGCAGTCGTAACGTAATACGGGTGAATCGGTCGGGCTCACAGGCAACGGTAATGCCACAGTCATCACCAAAGTGCGCGCGCAGGCGTTTATCCACCAGGCTCATCCCTAATCCGCCTGAGGTGGAAGGCACGTAAAGCCCGGCGTTATCTTCAATATCCAGCACCAGATGATGGTTAAAGCGGCTGGCGGAAATGGTGATCTCCCCAATCCCCAACAGCTGTGACGTACCGTGTTTAATGGCGTTTTCCACAATAGGCTGCAGGGTAAAGGCCGGAAGATGCTGATACGCCAGCTCATCCGGGACGGATAACGACACCTGCAGACGAGTCTGGAAGCGGGCCTGCTCAATCTGCAGGTAGGCATTAACATGTTCTATTTCATCGGCCAGGGTCACAATCTCGGACGGACGTTTAAGGTTTTTGCGGAAAAACGTCGACAGGAACTGAACCAGCTGCGCGGCCTGATCGCTGTCGCGGCGGATCACCGCTTTGAGCGTATTAAGCGCATTGAACAGGAAATGCGGATTCACCTGAGCGTGCAGGAGTTTAATTTCGGATTGCGTCAGCAACGCTTTCTGACGCTCATACTGCCCGGCGAGGATCTGCGCGGAGAGCAGCTGAGCGATGCCCTCTCCCAGCGTACGGTTGATAGAGCTGAACAGACGGTTTTTCGCTTCATAAAGCTTGATGGTGCCCATTACCCGCTGGTTTTCCCCGCGCAGCGGAATGACCAGCGTGGAGCCCAGTTTGCACTGCGGGTGCAGCGAACAGCGGTAAGGAACTTCGTTGCCGTCGGCATACACCACTTCGCCGGTTTCAATGGCGCGCAGCGTATAGGCGGAGGAGATCGGTTTCCCGGGCAGATGGTGGTCGTCGCCCGTGCCGGTAAAAGCCAGCAACCGTTCACGGTCGGTTATCGCCACCGCGCCGATATCCAGCTCCTTATAAAGCACCTGCGCCACCTTCATGCTGTTCTCTTCGTTAAAGCCCTGACGCAGGATCCCCTCCGTCGAAGCGGCGACCTTCAGGGCCGTCGCGGAAAACGCCGAGGTGTACTTCTCAAACATGGCGCGCTTGTCGAGCAGAATACGCATAAACAGCGCAGCACCCACGGTATTCGTCACCATCATCGGGGCAGCGATATTGCTCACCAGATGGAGCGCATCGTCAAACGGTCGGGCAATCAGCAAGATGATGGCCATTTGCGCCATTTCAGCGACAAAGGTGATCGCCCCGGCGGTGAGCGGGCTAAAGACTTTATCCGGACGACCGCGCTTAATCATATAGCTGTGAACCAGGCCGCCGAGCAGCCCTTCGACGATCGTTGAGATCATACAGCTCAGCGCCGTCATGCCGCCCATCGAATACCGATGCAGGCCACCGGTTAACCCGACCAGCCCACCGACCACAGGGCCGCCAAGCAGCCCGCCCATCACGGCACCGATGGCTCGCGTATTGGCAATGGAGTCTTCGATATGGAGACCAAAATAGGTTCCCATAATGCAGAAAATAGAGAAGGTCACGTAGCAGAGCAGCTTGTGCGGCAGGCGTACGGTAACTTGCATCAGCGGAATGAACAGACGCGTTTTACTCATCAACCAGGCGATGACAAGAAACACGCACATCTGCTGAAGCAACAGCAGCACCAGATTAAACTCGTACATACTCAAAACCGCACACCCTCAAAACGCGTAACATACACTGCTGGCGGTAAACTTTCTTTGAAGCGCGGCAAAAAAGCTGCAATTCGTGCCCGGCATCACACCTTTTGCCGAACCTAACGCCTGCTTCGCATTATTCGTGCAAAAAACAACCATTTCTTCCTGGTTCAGTAAACAGGGACTACAGTTAAGCTGGGGACGCGTAAGCCAGGGGGCGAATATGGCGCTTTACACAATCGGTGAAGTGGCACTCCTTTGTGATATCAATCCCGTCACGCTACGGGCATGGCAGCGACGGTATGGATTACTCAAACCGCAGAGAACGGACGGAGGCCATCGTCTCTTCAACGATGCCGATATCGACCGGATCCGCGAGATCAAAAGCTGGATCGATAACGGTGTGCAGGTTGGCAAAGTGAAATCCCTGCTCAGCCATGACGATCCTGACACGCAGCTTCTCTGGCGCGAACAACAGGAAACGTTGCTGCGCCTTCTGCAGGCGGGCAATCTGCAGCGACTGCGCGCATGGATAAAAGAGCAAGGGCGCGATTATCCTGCGCAAACGCTGATTACGCATCTTTTCATCCCGCTCCGTCGACGCCTGCAGTGTCAGCAGACCACCCTGCAGGCGCTGCTGAGTATGCTCGACGGCGTCCTGATCAACTATATTGCCGTCTGCCTTGCCTCGGCGAAGAACAAGCACGGAAAAGACGCGCTGGTGGTCGGCTGGAACGTGCACGATACTACTCGCCTGTGGCTGGAGGCCTGGATTGCCACCCAGAATGGCTGGCGCGTTGATGTCCTTGTGCACTCGCTGGCGCAATTTCGCCCTGAATTGTTCGACGGCCAGACCCTGCTGGTCTGGTGCGGGGAAGTGCCTTCCGCCTCACAGCAACAGCTGATGACGGAATGGCGTGAACATGGTTACCCGGTTTACTCGCTTGGTCCGGAAGAGCCGTAACGGCATTTAATGGTTCATTAACAGCTGCGCTTCACCGTATAATTGTTCCGTTAACAACAGGAGCACATGATGAAGGCAACCAAACTGGCCGTAATTACCCTTTTTGTTCTGATGGCCGTAAGCGGTATCGGCGGCGTGATGCTGGCCGGGTATTCGTTTATTGTTCGTGGCGGTGTCGGCTGAGATACTGCGCCAGACGCTCAAAAACGCGATCGACGACGATTGCCGCCAGCGCGACCAGCAACGCCCCCTGCACAATATAGGCCGTATTGAACCCGCTTAAGCCGATGATAATCGGCGTTCCCAGAGTGTTGGCCCCCACCGTCGAGGCAATGGTCGCCGTCCCGATATTGATGATCACCGACGTACGGATCCCCGCAAGGATGACCGGTGCCGCCAGGGGGAGTTCAACTTTGCGCAGCCGCTCTGCGCGACTCATCCCCATCCCTTCAGCGACGCTCAGTACCGACGCAGGTACCGCCGCAATACCGGCCAGCGTACCCTGCAGAATGGGCAACACACCGTATAAAATCAGCGCAATGATGGCCGGTTGCTGACCAAAACCCATCACCGGCACTGCAATCGCCAGCACCGCCACCGGCGGAAACGTCTGGCCAATCGCCGCAATGGTCTCCACCAGCGGGCGAAACTCCCGTCCCGCGGGGCGCGTGACCGCGATGCCCGCCCCCACGCCCAGTACAATAGCGATGGCACTTGAGAGCACCACCAGCCAGAGATGGGCCAGGGCAAGATTAATAAAACTCTCCTGCTGATACACCGGGCGCGGCAAGTCGGGGAAGAGCGTGCTAAACAGCGCCGCGCTGTGCGGCATCAGAAACAGCAAAGCGACAAAGAGCACGACCAGCCAGAGCAGCGGATCACGAAGTGCCTTCACGTGTCACCTCCCCTGCCAGCAGATCGCGAAAATGCAGGGTGCCACTTGGCGCGCCCCGGGCATCCGCAACGGGCAACACTTCACACTGACGGGCAACAAACGCCGAAAGCGCATCCCGCAAGCTCATCTGTTCCTGCAGAGGCTCGCCACGCACCGTCGCGTCCTGTCGACGCATATAGTCGCTGACCGTACGCAGCGAGAGCAGCCTGACGCCCAGCTCGCTGTGGCCAAAAAACTCACGCACAAAATCGTTTTTCGGCCAGGTCAGCAGCTCAAGCGGCGTCCCCTGCTGCACCACCTCACCATGGTCCATCAGCACCAGATGGTCGGCCAGACGCAGCGCCTCATCAATATCGTGCGTCACAAGAATGATTGTTCGCCCCAGAATGCGATGAATGCGGGTCATTTCCGCCTGCAGTGCGGCGCGCGTGACCGGATCCAGCGCGCCGAAGGGTTCATCCATCAGTAACACCTGCGGATTGGCCGCCAGCGCACGCGCCACGCCCACCCGCTGCTGCTGGCCTCCGGAAAGCTGGTGCGGGTAGCGGTCACGCAGCGCAGGTTCTAACCCGAGCAGAGACATCAGTTCATCAACCCGGTCGGCAGTTTTTGCCCGCGACCATTTCTCCAGCTGCAGCACGGTGGCGATGTTCTGCGCGACCGTCCAGTGCGGAAACAGGCCGATGGACTGGATGGCATACCCCATACGACGACGCAGTTCCAGCACAGGCAGGCTGCGGATCTCTTCTCCGGCAAAGCGGATCAGACCGCTGTCATGCTCAACCAGGCGGTTAATCATCTTCAGGGTGGTGGATTTTCCCGACCCCGATGTGCCAATCAGCACGGAAAATGCGCCCTCGGCAAAATTCAGGTTGAGATGGCTAGCCGCCGGACGACCCGCAAAGGTTTTACTGACATCGTGAAATTCAATCATTGGCTCTTCTCCTGAGCAGCGCAAGCCATAAGGCAAACAGCGCGTCGATGACAACCGCCAGCGCAATCGTGGGCACCACGCCCAATAACACCAGGTCCAGGGCGCTACTCAACAGCCCCTGGAAAACCAGCGCGCCAAAGCCGCCCGCGCCAATCAGCGCCGCAATCACCGCCATACCAACGGTTTGCACCGCCACCACCCGCAGGCTGCGCAGCAGCAGGGGCAAAGCCAGCGGCAGCTGGATCTTCCAGAAACATTGTCTCGCGCTCATCCCCATTGCATGGGCACTTTCCAGCACGTCCGGCGCGACCTGGCTCAGCCCGGCCACCACGCCGCGCACCAGCGGCAGCAGCGCATAGAGCACCAGCGCGATAAGGGCTGGCGTTAAACCGGTTCCGGCGATCCCCATCGTTCCCAGTACCGGGAACGACTTCACCAGCCCGGCCAGCGGAGCAATCAACAGGCCAAACAGAGCGACGGACGGGATGGTCTGAATTACATTCAGCACGGCAAACACCCCGCCCTGACGTGAAGGATGGCGATAGCACCACATACCCAGCGGTATGCCGAGCAGTAAGGCCGGGATCAGGGTACCGAAGAGGATCGTGAGGTGTTGCGCCAGGGCGTCATTAAACACCTCCTGACGGTTGGCGTACTCTTTTAACAGCGAGAGATTATTCAGCTCACCGCTAAACAGCAGCAGCAATGGAATACACCATATCTGGGCATTGAGTATCCAGCGCCAGACGGATGTTGAGATAAGACGGCGAATAGCATCGCTGCAGGCCAGCAGACACAGCGCCAGCCAGAGCCACAAACCGCTACCCACAGAGGTTCTTGCCAGCGGACTTTCCGCCGAGGTCATGTGCGTTGCTGCAAGCCCGCCTCCCCAGAATAAGGCGATAAACAGCCCTTCACAAAGAAACAACGTCAGCCACTGAGCCGTGCGTCCTTGCCAGAGCGACAACGCAACCCACGCGCCCAGCGCCGTCACCAGTAACCACGGCGTAAATGACCAGACCTGCCAGAGCGAGCGACTCTCCCCCGACATCAGGCGATTCGGGGCCACATTCACAAACGGTAACGCGACCGCCGCGATGGCCACACTGGCCAACAGCAGCAGTACGCGGTTATGACATTTTATTGGCACAGCCCTGTCCTGTTACTTCACAAGCCCTTGTTGTTTCAGGAAATCGGCGGCCACTTTTTTGGCATCCAGTCCCTCAACGGCAATGCTGGCATTCAGCTGTTGCAGCGTTTTTGCATCCAGCTTTTCGAAGACCGGTTTGAGCCATTCAGCAATATCCGGGTACGCTTTAAGTACCGCTTCCCGCACGACAGGTGCCGGGGCGTAAATCGGCTGTACGCCTTTTGGATCGGTTAAGGTTTGCAGGCCAAGCGCCGCGACCGGGCCGTCGGTGCCGTAAGCCATCGCCGCATTAACGCCCGACGTTTGCTGCGCAGCGGCTTTGATGGTCACCGCGGTATCACCGCCCGCCAGAGAGAGCAGCTGGGCCTGATCCAGTTTGAAATCATAGGCTTTTTCAAACGCCGGCAGCGCATCCGGACGCTCAATAAACTCAGCGGAAGCCGCAAGCTTAAAGTCACCCTTCTCTTTCAGGTAGCGACTCAAATCCGCAAGCGAGGTCAGCTTTCCTTTCTCCGCCACGTCCTTGCGCACCGCGATGGTCCAGGTATTGTTGGCCGGCGCCGGCGTCAGCCAGACCAGCTTATTTTGCTCAGCGTCGAGTTTTTTGACTTTTTCATACCCGGCTTTGGCATTTTTCCACGCCGGATCGTTTTCATCTTTGAAGAAGAACGCGCCGTTGCCGGTGTATTCCGGGTAGATATCCAGCTCGCCGGAGGTAATCGCGCCGCGTACCACAGGCGTGGTTCCCAGCTGGACTTTATTGACGGTTTTAACACCGTGGCTTTCCAGTACCTGCAGAATAATGTTACCGAGCAGCGCGCCTTCGGTATCTATCTTGGAACCCACTTTTACCGGTTCTGCCGCCTGTAATGGCAGACTCAGCGCCGCCAGTAACACCGCTGAACCCAACATCCCCTTTGCAATCGTCATTCCACTGTCCTCATTTTTTTGCTGCCTTTTTCAGAGGCTTGAGAGAAAAGCGTAGCTTAAAACGGCGGAATTAACCGTCAAAATGCCTTTTTAACATAAGGTAAGACGCATCCCCCGCAAAGCGGGGGATGCAAGGGAGGGAAACGTCAGAGCAGCTCGAACTCGCCTTTATTAACGCGGGCGGAATCGACCCCGATAAAGACGTTAAACTTGCCTGGCTCCGCATCATATTTCATCTGCTGGTTCCAGAACTTCAGCGCATCCACGTCGATGGGGAAGCTGATGGTTTTGGTTTCGCCCGGCTTCAGGTTGACCTTCTCGAAGCCACGCAGCTGTTTCACCGGACGGCTCATGGAGGCGGTCACATCCTGGACGTACATCTGAATGACCGTTGCCCCTTCGCGTTTACCGGTGTTGCTCACCTCGACGCTTGCGGTAACTTTGCCGTCACGCTTCAGGGTCGGCGCAGACATTTTGACGTCAGAAACCTTGAAGGTGGTGTAGCTCAGACCGTAACCAAACGGATACAGCGGGCCGTTCGCTTCATCGAAGTAACGGGAGGTGTACTTATTCGGTTTGTCGGCGTTGTACGGACGGCCGGTATTCAGGTGGCTGTAGTAAACCGGGATCTGCCCGACCGAGCGCGGGAAGGACATTGGCAGCTTGCCTGACGGGTTGTAATCGCCAAACAGCACGTCGGCAATCGCGTTACCGCCTTCAGTACCGGCAAACCAGGTTTCCAGGATCGCGTCGGCCTGCTGGTCTTCTTTAACCAGCGCCAGCGGACGACCGTTCATCAGCACCAGCACCAGCGGCTTGCCGGTCGCCTTCAGGGCGGCAATCAGATCGCGCTGGCTTTGCGGAATGGTGATGTCGGTACGGCTGGAGGCTTCATGCGCCATTCCCTGCGCTTCACCCACTACCGCAACAACCACGTCAGATTGCTTAGCGGTGTTCACCGCTTCATCAATCATCTCTTTCGGCGAACGCGGATCGACCTTCACCGCCTCTTCGTACTGATTGAGGAAGGTGACAATGTCTTTATCGTTGGTGACATTCGCCCCTTTGGCGTAGACCACTTTCGCGTTCTCACCCACGGCGTTCTTGATACCGGTCAGCACCGTGACGGACTGATCGGCCACCCCCGCTGCAGACCAGCTTCCCATCACGTCGCGCTTGCTGTCAGCCAGCGGGCCCACCACGGCAATGGTGCCGGATTTCTTCAGCGGCAGCGTGTCGAGGCGGTTTTTCAGCAGCACCAGACTTTCGCGTGCCACATCGCGGGCCTCTTTACGGTGCAGACGACTTTCCGCGTTGGTGTCCGCCGGGTCAGAATCTTTCGGCCCCAGGTGGCTGTACGGGTCGTTAAACAGCCCCATATCATATTTCACGTTCAGCACGTGGCGCGTGGCGTCATCCAGCTCCGCCATGGTCACCTTACCGCTCTTCACCAGCCCCGGCAGGTATTTGCTGTAGTACTCGTCGCTCATGCTCATGTTGATGCCGGACTTGAGCGCCACGCGTACCGCGTCTTCCGGATCGGAGGCGGTACCGTGCTTAATGAGCTCTTTAATGGCGCCGTGATCAGAGACGGTAATGCCCTTAAAGCCCCACTGGTCACGCAGAACGTCTTTCAGCAGCCACGAATCGGAGGTCGCCGGCGTGCCGTTGAGGGAGTTCAGCGCCACCATCACCGCGCCGCTGCCGGCATCCAGCCCCGCTTTGTACGGTGGCATGTAGTCGTTGAACAGCCGCTGCGAGCTCATATCCACGGTGTTGTACTCTTTACCCCCTTCAACGGCGCCATAGGCCGCAAAGTGTTTGACGCTGGTCATCACCGCGTAGCGATCTGCCGGGCTCTTACCCTGCATCGCTTCCACCATGGTTTTCCCCATCGTGGCTGTTAAATAGGTATCTTCACCGAACCCTTCTGAGCCGCGGCCCCAGCGCGGATCGCGGGAGACGTCCACCATCGGTGCCCAGGTCATATTCAGGCCATCATCCGCCGCTTCATAGGCGGAAACGCGCCCCACGGTTTTCACAGCATCAAGGTTAAAGGACGATGCCAGGCCAAGGCTAATAGGGAAGACGGTACGCTGACCGTGCACCACGTCATAGGCGAAGAACAGCGGAATTTTCAGGCGACTGAGTTCCATCACCTGATCCTGCATTTTGCGGATATCCGGGCGGGTGACGGTGTTAAAAATAGCCCCGACCTGCCCGTCTTTGATCATCTCGCGGATGGCCTCTTTCGGGTTATCCGGGCCGACGCTGATAAGACGCAACTGGCCAATTTTCTCATCGACCGTCATTTTCTTGAGCAATTCCGTGACAAACGCGTCCCGGGCTTCAGGCGTGAGCGGGTGATTGCCAAACAAATCCTCTGCCAGCGCAGGTTGCAGCGCCAGGCTGACGGCGACACCTACAGAACATAGCCATTTCATGTCGTTTTACTCTCTCATCAATAACCGCCGGAAGAACTCGGCCAGACCGTGCGAAAAGCGCAGTGTGCCACAAACCCTCAGAACGTTGCAGGGTTATTCTCTGATTTTTCTCATGAATACTCGACCGCTTAACAGTTAATCGCGCTATGCTTTACAGCGAGAAATTTGCCCCACCACAAGGAGTGGAAGATGTCTTCTGTTCGAACTCACGATAACACGACGTTTATTAACGAACTGTCGCGCCTGGTTGGCTCCTCTCACCTGCTTACCGACCCGGCAAAAACCGCCCGCTACCGTAAGGGCTTTCGTTCCGGTCAGGGCGAGGCGCTGGCGGTGGTATTTCCCGGCACGCTGCTTGAACTCTGGCGCGTCCTGAGCGCCTGCGTGGCCGCCGACAAAATTATTCTCATGCAGGCGGCTAACACCGGCCTGACTGAAGGCTCAACGCCGAACGGCAACGATTACGATCGTGACATCGTGATCATCAGCACCCTGCGTCTCGACAAATTGCATCTGCTGGATAAAGGCGAGCAGGTGCTCGCGTTCCCTGGCACGACGCTCTACTCCCTTGAAAAAGCGCTTAAGCCGCTGGGACGGGAACCGCATTCGGTCATTGGCTCATCCTGTATTGGCGCCTCCGTGATCGGCGGGATCTGCAATAACTCCGGCGGTTCGCTGGTGCAGCGCGGCCCGGCTTACACCGAGATGTCACTTTTTGCCCGTATCGACGAAAATGGCAAGCTGACCCTGGTCAACCATCTGGGCATTGATCTTGGCGTAACGCCGGAACAGATCCTGAGTAAGCTCGACGACGATCGGGTGAAAGATGAAGACGTCCAGCACGACGGTCGTCATGCTCACGACCACGATTACATCACCCGCGTGCGGGATATCGAAGCGGATACCCCGGCACGTTACAACGCCGACCCTGATCGCCTGTTTGAATCTTCGGGCTGTGCGGGCAAGCTGGCTGTTTTTGCCGTGCGCCTCGACACCTTCCCGGCCGAGAAAAAACAGCAGGTGTTCTACATCGGCACCAATCAGCCGGACGTGCTGACCGAGATCCGTCGTCATATTCTGGGCGAGTTCGCTCACCTGCCGGTGGCGGGCGAGTACATGCACCGTGATATTTACGACATCGCGGAACGCTACGGCAAAGATACGTTCCTGATGATCGACAAGCTCGGCACCGATAAAATGCCGTTCTTCTTCACCATGAAGGGCCGTACCGACGCGATGCTGGAAAAAGTGCCGCTCTTTAAACCCCACTTTACCGACCGCTTTATGCAGAAATTGGGCAACGTCTTCCCGTCACATCTGCCGGAGCGGATGAAAACCTGGCGCGATAAGTACGAGCATCACCTGCTGCTGAAAATGGCCGGGGACGGAATTGCCGAAGCGCAAACCTGGCTCAGTGAATTCTTCAAAACTGCCGAAGGCGATTTCTTTGCCTGTACCCCTGAAGAGGGCAGCAAAGCCTTCCTGCACCGTTTCGCCGCTGCGGGTGCCGCCATTCGTTATCAGGCGGTGCATTCAGACGAGGTGGAAGACATTCTGGCGCTGGATATCGCCCTTCGCCGCAACGATACCGAGTGGTTTGAACACCTGCCGCCGGAAATCGACAGCAAGCTGGTCCACAAGCTCTATTACGGCCACTTTATGTGCTACGTCTTCCACCAGGATTACATCGTTAAGAAAGGGGTGGATGCGCACGCGCTGAAAGAGCAGATGCTCGCGCTGCTGCACGCGCGAGGCGCACAATATCCTGCGGAACATAACGTGGGGCATCTTTATAAGGCTCCTGACGCACTTAAGCAGTTTTATCGCGAGAATGACCCCACAAACAGCATGAACCCCGGCATTGGTAAAACAACGCGGAATAAATACTGGAAAGAGAGTCCTGACGCGGAGCAGCCCGTGACGCAAGCGTCTGATTAATTCCCACAGCCAAATTTGAGAGATTGTTAAGCGCGCCTTAATCGTACTAGAGTAGCGTTCTGTCGCCGGAGAAACGTTTCTCCGGCATCTGTTACGAGGAGCAGGCACATCATGTCGGCTGTTGATATTTTATCCGAAACCGAAGTGGAAGTGCGCGATGCCCTTCCCGACGATGTGCATGCTATCGCCGCTATCTACGCCTGGCATGTGCTTCACGGGCGCGCATCCTTTGAAGAAGTTCCCCCCACCATTGATGAAATGCGTCAGCGAATGAAAAGCGTGGCCGAGAACGGCTTACCGTGGCTTGTCGCGCTGTATCGCGGCATCGTCGTAGGCTACTGCTACGCGACGCCTTACCGTCCGCGCCATGCCTATCGCTACACTCTGGAAGAGTCGATTTACGTGGATGCGAGTACTACCGGTCGTGGTTTTGGCTCCGTCCTGATGGATGCGCTGATCGCCCGCTGCGAGCAAGGTCCGTGGCGGCAGATGATTGCCGTTGTGGGGGATGGCAACAACAATGCCGGCTCGTTACGGTTGCATAAGAAATACGGCTTCGAAATCGTCGGTCAGTTACGCAGCGTCGGGTATAAGAAAGGTGACTGGCGGGATACGGTGATCATGCAGCGCTCACTCAATGACGGAGACTGGACGCTGCCGGAGTAAGGCGCAGCGAGGTCTGTTGCCCTCTCCCGCGGGAGAGGGCGAAAACACAGTCATCAGCAATCCGGCTCAGTCGTTCTGGGCGGTTGCCATCTGCTCTGCTTTCTGCTTTTTGTAGGTCAACGCCGCGGCCGGTACCGGCTGCACTTTCCCCGTCTCAATCCAGGTACGCAGTCGGCTTGCATCCGCGAAGTGGGTGTATTTACCAAAGGCATCCATCACCACCAGCGCCACCGGTTTACCGTTGAATACGGTACGCATCACCAGGCAGTGGCCCGCCGCGTTGGTAAACCCGGTTTTCGTTAACTGAATATTCCAGTTATCCCGGTACACCAGATGGTTAGTATTACGGAACGGCAGCGAATAGGCCGGGTTCGCAAAGGTCGCCATCTCTTCACGGGTCGTACTGAGCTGACCAATCAGCGGGTACTGTTTGCTGGCAATCAGCAGTTTTGTCAGGTCGCGGGCCGTGGAGACGTTGTGAATCGACAGGCCAGTCGGCTCGACGTAACGGGTATTGGTCATCCCCAGCGATTTGGCTTTTGCGTTCATCGCACGAATAAATGCGTCGTAGCCACCCGGATAGTGGTGGGCCAGGCTCGCCGCCGCGCGGTTTTCAGAAGACATCAGCGCCAACAGCAGCATGTTTTTACGGCTGATTTCGCTGTTCAGTCGCACGCGGGAGTAGATCCCTTTCATCTCCGGCGTATGGCTGATATCCACTTTCAGTTTTTCGTCCAGCGGCAGATGTGCATCAAGCACCACCATCGCGGTCATTAATTTGGTAATCGAGGCGATCGGGCGTACCAGATCCGGATGGCTGGCGTAAATCACCTTATTGGTGTTGAGATCAACAATCATCGCACTGCCGGAAGCGATTTGCGGCTGGGCAGCAGCGGTGGTCACGGCGGGCGTTTTGGCGATCGCTGGCGCGGCAGCGGACGCTCCCAGCAACAGGGCCAGGCTAAGTAAAGAGACTCGGAATTTCAGCATGGTGAGACTTCTGATAATTATTCACGCACGTTATGACGTACACCGCCTGTGTCGATGGAGAAACGCAGGCTGGCTTCGGCATCATAGCGGTCACCGGGCTTTGTCGCCAGAGGATAATCGTGAACAGATGCTGCATTGCTGGCATTTACGCCAGCAATGCAGTGAGCCTAGAAGAGACGGTATCCATAACCCCACAGAATAACCGTCAGAGCCAGTAGCGCTTCCAGCACCAGCACGCCGATGGCGAGCGTTGAACTGGAGAAGCTCAGGCCCTCTTCTTTATTGATATTGAGGAAGGTTGGTACCCCCAGATACAGCAGATAACCGGTGTAAAAGAGGGCAATAGTACCGATCAGCGCGCACAACCAGACCAGTGGATACAGCGCCACAATACCGCTTAAGAACAGCGGCGTCGCGACATACCCGGCGAAAACCATACAGTGTGCCAGCGATGGACGTTGCGGATAGTTACGCGCCATCCAGTGAATGACACGCCCCATGACAGCCACACCCGCCAGCATCAGGCCATAAAAGAGAATGGCCAGTGAAAGACCGGTAAACCAGGAAAGCTGAACCACGGTGCCATCACCAAAGTTCCAGCCGATTTGTGTTGTGCCAATAAACGCGCAAATTACAGGCACCGCTGCCATCAGCAGCACATGATGCGTGTAATGATGCGAGACCGTTTCGTTCTCCGTTTTGATGACATGCATTTCACGATCGGGATGGGAGAAAAGTCCCCAGACATGGTTCATAACGCCCCCTTGTTGTCGGCCCGTCAGCAATATCTTAAGTATAATGCAGGCCTGAGATTATTTTATGTACAGTGGGAAATTTCCGTTGATTGCCCCGTTATTGATTCATGGGGTATATGATTAACCGAGGCATAATAAGGGAGATGACATTGACGTAATGGATATCAACAGTCTTATTGAACACTATGGATACGCTGCACTGGTCGTTGGTAGCGTGGCGGAAGGAGAAACCATCACGCTGCTCGGCGGGGTGGCCGCGCATCAGGGGTTACTCAAATTCCCACTTGTTGTTGCCGCAGTCGCACTCGGCGGGATGATTGGCGATCAGCTGCTCTACTTTCTGGGACTGCGCTTTGGCCCCACGCTTTTGAAGCGCTTTTCAAAGCACCGCAAGAAAATTCACCGTGCCCAACGGCTTATCCAGCGTCACCCTTACCTGTTCGTGATTGGCACCCGTTTTATGTACGGCTTTCGGATTATCGGCCCAATACTGATTGGCGCCAGCCATTTACCGCCGAAAATTTTCCTGCCGCTGAACATTCTTGGCGCGATTGCCTGGGCCCTGATCTTTACCACGCTCGGTTATGTGGGTGGAGAAGTAATTGGTCCGTGGCTGCATAATGTTGACCAGCATCTGAAGCACTGGGCATGGGTTATCCTGATTGTCGTGGTGGTGATTGCGGTCCGGCTGTGGCTGAAGCATCGGGAAAAGACGCGGGATGAAGAGTAAGTGCAATGGCGCCCTCTCGCACAAAGAGAGGGCGAAAAGTTTCTACCCGGCGGGCTTAAATTGTGGATTCGCCAGCATAAAACCGCCGTCGACAATAAATGATTGCCCGGTAGCATAGCTGGCGTCACCGTCACACAGCCACGCCACCAGGCTGGCAATCTCTTTGGTATGCCCCGGCCGCGCGAGCGGGATCGCGGGCATCGAACCGGCCTTCACTTCACTGTCGTCCATATCATTCATTGGCGTGGCAATGGCTCCTGGCGCAACGGCATTCACCAGAATGTTATGCTCGACCAGCTCCAGCGCCATGGATTTGGTTAATCCGCCCAGGGCATGCTTGGCCGCCGTATACGCACTGGCATCCGGTAAAGGCGTGTGTTCATGCACCGAGGTAATGTTCACAATTCGCCCCCCCTCTCCCTGCTTCACCATCTGACGCGCAGCGATCTGTGAACAGAGAAACGCGCCATCCACGTCAACGGTAAAAATCCCCCGCCACTCCTCAAACGGCATGTCGAGAAACGGCGCTTTGGTCATCGCCCCGGCATTGTTGACCAGCACGTCCAGCCGACCAAAGCGCGTAATTAACGTTTCAATGGCCTGCGCCCCCTGCGGGAGAGTGCTTAAATCAAGCTGAACCGCCTCTGCACGCCGCCCCTTCGCCTCGACTTCGCGGCAGGTTTCCAGCGCACCTTTTTCGTCGGAATGCCAGGTGACGCCGATATCAAACCCTCGTTCAGCCAGCATCAGGGCCGTGGTTTTCCCAATCCCGGAATCCGATGCGGTAACAATCGCGACTTTGGTCATACTCACCTCCAGAAAAGCTGCAAAGAGGTAAGTATAGATAATCGCGCTTTTTAGCCCTGATGATAGCCGCCACCCAGCGCCGAGGTCAGCTGCAGCGTGGCGTCAACGTACTGGCCTTTGAGCATCACCCCGGTGAGCTGCTCCCTGAGGGCCGGTATTCTGGCCTCACTCACGCGGGAGCCGGCGATAATGCCGGCGCGAAAGCGGGCCTGAGCCAGTGCAACAACGCGGGCAGCCTCTTTTTCGACACGCTGCTGGTGCTGGTTTTTGGCGGTCAGTGTTTCGACTTCGCTGGCCGTGCGCGCCACCTGATTCACCGCATCCACCACCGCTTTGTTATAACGCACGACGGAGAGATTGTTCTGCGCCTGGGCAATATCCAGCTCGGCGTTTAGCCTGCCGCTGTCGAAAATGGGCAGCGTCAGACCGGCGGTGACGCCCATCTGCTGCGCAGAAGAGCGGAACAAATCGCTCAGGTGCAGGGCATCCTGCTGTAAGAAAGCCATCAGATTCACATCGGGATAGAAGGCTGCTCTGGCGGCCTCAACATCACTCATGGAGGCCTCGATATACCAGCGAGCCTCCTGCAAATCCGGTCGACGTGCCAGCAGTTCATACCCCAGCGTGGCCGGGAGCGAGGCTTCTACTGTGGGTAAGGCGTGGCGTGTAAGCGTCACTGAGGAGGTGTTCGTCAGGGCGCTCAGACGCGCCTCAACGGCTTTCATTTTTCCGTTCACCTCTGCCAGCTGCTCGTCAGTTTTGCTGGCGTTGATGTCGGTCTCGACGCCCTCAACGGAAGAGGTGATCCCATGCTGATACAGTTCGCGGTCGGCTGCAATAATCGTGTCCTGCTGGTGTTTAATCTCCGTGAGGACATCCCCCACCGCGGCCTGGGTTTGCCACGCCCAGTAAAGACGTGCGACGCTGCTGGCAAGCAGTTGCCGGGTTTGCTCAAGCTCCGCTTTTTGCGCGTTTACCCGGCCAATTCGGGCTTCAACCCGTGCACGATTTTTCCCCCACAAATCGAGATCCCAGCCCGCGCTCAGACCAAAAGTACCGTTGGTGTACCACGGCCCGGTGGTTCCCGCCGCCGGATCGGTTATCGCAAAGGGCCCCATCAGCCCCTCGGCCGACATTTTTTGCCGTTCAGCATCCGCTGAGAAATCAATTTCCGGCCCTCCGGCGGCCAGGGTGGCTTTTGCCTGCGCTTCCGCCAGCGTGATGCGCTGACGGGCAATTTGCATATCCGGCGCATCGTTCAGCGCCTTCGCAATCAGCGAATTGAGTTCAGGATCGTTATACGTTTTCCACCATGCATCTTTCGGCCACGCGGTATGGCTCAGCGTAGTATTCACCGCAGCCGTTGTTGATTGCATATTTACAGGGGAAACCGAGGCATGTTCCGGCGCGCAGGCCACCAGAATAAAAACCAGGGGAATACTCAGAGATAAAGGTTTCATTACGCCATTCACGCGAAAAATAAAGGCGCAACTTACGCCAGACGTCGCTCTTTTTTTTAGTAACGCGTGGCAACCCGCAATTTGTCATACATTTTCATATTCGGAAAATTATTCATCATAAGAATTAATTAAATGAGTGAATTCATCTTCATTATAAATTCACTGCTACACTTACTTTCGACAAACAGACGCAGGAGAAGCGAATGAAAATATTACTGTGGGTTATTTTAATTATATTTCTGATAGGGCTGCTGGTGGTGACCGGTGTATTCAAGATGATTTTCTGATTTCATTGCCCGGCTCAGCGCCGGGCAAATTCCGTTACCTGGACTGAATCACCCGTGCAATATCAGCGGAAGTCTGCAGCGTGCGGATCTCCTGAAATAACCCCAGTGCTTCACTGTACTCTTTGCGTAAATAACTGAGCCACTGCTTAATTCGCGCGACGTGATATAACCCGGTATCACCCTGTTTTTCGAGGCGACTGTATTTTTTCAGCAGCGTGACCACATCAGCCCACGGCATACGTGGTTCGTTATATTTAATCACCCGGCTGAGGTTTGGTACGTTAAGCGCGCCGCGGCCAATCATCACCGCATCGCAGCCAGTCTCTTTCAGGCACGCCTGCGCGCTTTCGTAATCCCAGATTTCCCCGTTGGCAATAACGGGAATGGTGAGTCTTTTGCGGATCTCGCCAATCGCCTGCCAGTTAATACGTTCGGCTTTATAGCCATCTTCTTTGGTGCGGCCATGCACCACCAGCTCAGTGGCCCCGGCCTGCTGCACGGCATCGGCAATCTCAAATTGCCGCGCGTCGCTGTCCCATCCCAGACGCACCTTTACCGTCACCGGCAGATGCGACGGTACAGCCTCACGCATGCCTTTTGCGCCACGGTAAATCAGCTCCGGATCTTTCAGCAAGGTGGCGCCGCCGCCGCTGCCATTCACCAGTTTTGATGGGCAACCGCAGTTGAGATCAACCCCAAAGGAACCAAGCTCTACGGCACGAGCCGCGTTCTCCGCCAGCCATTCGGGATACTGACCCAATAGCTGAATGCGCACCAGCGTGCCGGAAGAGGTGCGGCTCTGATGATGCAGTTCCGGGCAAAGGCGATAGAATGATTTTACTGGCAACAGCATATCGACCACGCGCAAAAACTCCGTCACGCAGAGATCGTAGTCGTTCACCTCGGTCAGAAGCTCGCGCACGAGGGAGTCGAGCACGCCTTCCATTGGGGCCAGTAAAACACGCATAGCAGTACCTGTGAAAAAAGACGCGCTATAGTAGCCGCTCTCCCGGCATGAGGAAAGCCCGGCGGTTAACCCGGTGAGGTTATACCAGACGTTCCATTTCGGAATGTCTGGTATGCTCAAAATTCATGATGTGATCCGTGGCACATTTTTAGGTTTAATTGTATGATGAATGCGTTTCATCAAGGACTTTCACCATGAGAAAATCATTGAACATTATCTGGCAATATCTTCGCGCATTCGTCCTGATTTACGCCTGCCTGTATGCCGGAATCTTTATCGCATCCCTGCTTCCCATTACCATCCCCGGCAGTATCATTGGAATGTTGATCCTCTTTGTTTTGCTGGCATTGCAAATTCTGCCTGCCAAATGGGTTAACCCTGGCTGCTTTGTCCTTATTCGCTATATGGCGCTGCTGTTCGTGCCTATCGGCGTCGGGGTTATGCAGTATTTTGATTTGCTCCAGGCGCAGTTCGGACCCATTGTGGTCTCCTGCGCGGTCAGTACGCTGGTGGTTTTCCTGGTAGTAAGCTGGAGTTCGCATCTGGTGCATGGCGAACGTAAAGTGGTTGGGCAGAAAGGAACAAAACAATGATGGCCAATATCTGGTGGTCGCTGCCGTTAACGCTGGCAGTGTTCTTCGCCGCACGCAAACTCGCCGCACGTTTCAAAATGCCGTTACTTAATCCGCTGCTGGTGGCGATGGTGGTGATTATCCCGTTCCTGCTTCTCACCGGCATTCCTTATGAACGCTACTTTGCCGGCAGCAAAATTTTGAACGACCTTCTGCAGCCGGCCGTGGTGGCGCTCGCCTTTCCTTTATATGAGCAATTGCACCAGATCCGCGCCCGCTGGAAATCCATCATTACCATCTGTTTTGTCGGGAGCCTGGTGGCGATGATCACCGGCACCTCGGTGGCGCTGTTGATGGGCGCGTCTCCACAAATTGCGGCCTCTATTCTGCCTAAGTCGGTCACCACGCCTATCGCGATGGCCGTGGGCGGCAGCCTGGGGGGGATTCCGGCCATCAGCGCCATGTGTGTGATATTCGTGGGGATCCTCGGCGCGGTCTTTGGACATACCCTGCTGAATGCGATGCGTATCCACACCAAAGCGGCACGAGGTCTGGCGATGGGTACCGCGTCGCACGCCCTGGGCACCGCGCGCTGCGCTGAACTGGATTATCAGGAAGGGGCGTTTAGCTCACTCGCACTGGTGATCTGCGGGATTATCACCTCCCTGCTCGCACCGTTTATTTTCCCGCTGATTGTGGCGGTCATGGGTTAAAATTTGCGATGCGTCGCGCAAATTTCATTTTGTTTTCATAAGTTGCATACATAATGAGAAGTGGATCACATATAAAGCCCCAGCGGCTCCGTAAACTACCGATCCATTAACCTTTATGAGGCAAACGCCATGCATCCACGTTTTCAAGCTGCTTTCGCCCAGCTTGCAGAGAATGTGCAATCAGCTCTGGCCCCGATTCTGGCGGATGAGCATTTCCCGGCCCTGCTGACGGCTGAACACGTCACGGCACTGAAAGAAGCCACAGGGCTGGACGACGACGCGCTGGCCTTCGCGTTGCTGCCGCTGGCGGCAGCCTGCGCCCGCGCCGATCTCTCTCATTTCAACGTCGGTGCGATTGCACGCGGCGTAAGCGGAACCTGGTACTTCGGTGGCAACATGGAGTTCCTCGGCGCGACCATGCAGCAGACCGTTCACGCGGAACAAAGCGCCATCAGCCACGCCTGGCTGCGCGGTGAACAAGCGCTGAGCGCCATTACCGTTAACTACACCCCTTGCGGCCACTGCCGCCAGTTCATGAACGAGCTGAACAGCGGGCTGGAGTTACGCATCAATCTGCCAGGCCGTGCGCCGCATACCCTCGGGGATTACCTGCCTGACGCGTTTGGTCCGAAAGATCTCGACATCAAAACGCTGCTGATGGATGAACAGGATCACGGTTTTGCCCTTTCCGGTGATGCGCTGAGCGAAGCCGCGATTCGTGCGGCGAACAAGAGCCACACGCCATACAGTCACTCCCCAAGCGGTGTGGCGCTGCAGTGTCGTGATGGTCGCATCTTCACCGGAAGCTATGCCGAAAACGCCGCCTTTAACCCGACGCTGCCACCGCTTCAGGGCGCCCTGAATTTGCTGAGCCTCAATGGCTATGACTACCCGGACATTCAGCGCGCTATTCTGGCAGAGAAAGCCGACGCGCCGTTGATCCAGTGGGACGCCACCGCCGCAACGCTGAAAGCGCTCGACTGCTCAACTATTGACCGTGTTTTGCTTGCGTAATGCCTCCGGCGGGCAGAAATGCCCGCTGCTTTGCTGAAAAACCCCTCAGTTGATTCGCTGTTTCTTGCGCTAACCAGGCGGGTAAAGTAGCCTGAGTTAAATTTCACCTTCGGTACGAGCCATCTGCATGTTAAAGCGCGCTTTTTACAGCCTGTCTGTCCTGGTCGGCATACTGCTGTTGATCGTGCTGGGTCTTGATCGCTGGATGAGCTGGAAAACGGCTCCGTATATCTTTGACGACCTGCAGGACCTGCCCTATCGTCAGGTCGGCGTTGTGCTGGGTACCGCCAAGTATTACCGCACCGGGGTAATTAATCAGTATTACCGTTACCGCATTCAGGGCGCGCTGAACGCGTATAACAGCGGCAAAGTGAATTACCTGCTGCTGAGCGGCGATAATGCGCTGCAAAGCTATAACGAACCGGTCACCATGCGCAAAGACCTGATTGCCGCTGGCGTCGATCCGGCCGATATCGTGCTCGACTACGCGGGTTTCCGTACTCTGGATTCCATCGTGCGTACGCGCAAGGTGTTCGACACCAACGATTTCATCATCATCACCCAACGCTTCCACTGCGAACGGGCGCTGTTTATCGCACTGCATATGGGTATCCAGGCGCAGTGCTACGCCGTGCCGTCGCCTAAAGATATGCTGAGCGTCCGCGTACGTGAGTTTGGCGCGCGTTTTGGCGCTCTGGCCGATCTGTACATCTTCAAACGTGAACCGCGCTTTTTAGGCCCGCTGGTACCCATTCCGGCGATGCATGAAGTGCCGGAAGATGCGCAGGGCTACCCGGCCGTCACGCCAGAACAACTGCTTGATATGCAGAAAAAAGAGAAAAAATAGCCTCGCCTTTATACTTTCTTTATACCGGGCGTAACGCTTTTTATCCCGCCTTTACGCCGCCCCTTTTAAGCTGAGTTCACTGCCGCTACGGCTTCATTGAAGAATGACTATGAACTCAATAATGAATGCGTTTTTCCTGAAAAATGTCCGCCCCTATTTTAACTTCACGGGTTTATCACTCCCGACGGCGCTCAACGCTGGCCTCTGGCTTGATGACAAACTTGATGCCATGCAACACAACGTCTCGCTGGAAGTGGCGGATTACCTGGAACGTTACCCGCAGACAAAACATATTGACGTTTACCTGAACGATATCAATGGCATTATGCGCGGCAAGCGGCTCTCGGTGGAAAGCATGCTGAATCTGGAAAAAGGCTGTTACTTCCCCCTCTCCGTCTACTCCATGGACCATAAAGGCAAAATAGCCGCCCCGCTTGATGATGAGCCCGACCGGCTCTGCGTTCCCGTCGGCGGTTCCCTGCGCCCCTGTTCGCAAGACCCTCAGCATAACGCGCAGATCCTGCTGACCATGAAAGAGAGCGACGGCAAACCGTGCCCGCTTGAGCCAAGGGTGATATTGCAAAACGTTCTGGCTCGTTTCCATCAGCACGGGCTCTTCCCGGTGATTGCCCCGGAAATTGAGTTTTACCTGACCGGACGCGGCACGCAGGATCCACAAAATCAGGGCTGCTTTCATATGGATACCTCAACAGCACACGCGGCACTGTTTGACGAGCTGGAGCAGCTGGCGCACCTGCAGCGTATCCCCCTGACCGGGATCGTGGCCGAGGCCGAATCTGGCCAGTTCGAGTTAAACCTGAAGCATAGCCATCGCGTCGTTGAAGTCTGCGATAACGTGCTGGCCCTGCGACGCCTGACCCGCTACGTTGCGGAGAAACAGGGTCTGCAGGCCAACTTTATGGCCAAACCGTTCAGCCAGCAGTCCGGCAGCGGTTTGCACTTCCATTTCAGCCTGAACGATATTCATGGCGAAAACGTATTCGCGTCACCGGTGGAAGCGCTGAACAGCATGATGCGCCTCTGCATCGCTGGCCAGCTGGCGCTGATGCCCGCCTCCATCGCCATTCTCGCCCCTGGCGTTAACGCATTCCGCCGCCTGCGTAAAAACCTCACGGAACCGCTATTTAACTCCTGGGGCTATAACACCCGCTCCGCCGCGCTGCGTATTCCCTGCTCTGATGACCATAACCGGCGTATTGAGTACCGGCTGGCCGGGGCCGATGCCAATCCGTATCTGGTGGCGGCAACGCTTCTGAGCGGAATGCTGTACGGGCTGGAAAATTTTGACGAGCAGGATTTACCTGAACCTCAGCAGGACGGGCCGGATCTGCCGCTGTTTCAGCAGGAGGCGATTGAGACATTTGCACGCTGTCAGTATCTCACCGACAGCCTGGGAGAGGCTTTTTCTCAACAGTGGGTTGCCTGCAAGCTCTCCGAACTCGACTGGTTCGAGAGCATTGTCACCCGGGAGGAGTCGAGTCTGGCATGAAGCACAAAAAAGCCCGCTCGATGAGCGGGCCAGGTAATGCCAGAGGCGATTATTTTTTACGCGCGTATTTGAGTGAATCCAGGGCGACCGCAAAGATGATGATGCCGCCTTTGATGATGTACTGCCAGTATGGGTTCACGCCGATGTAGGTCAGACCGTAGTTGATTACGGTAAAGATGATGACACCGGTTACCACGCCGAACACGGTACCCACGCCGCCGCTAAAGGAGACGCCGCCGACCACACAGGCTGCGATCGCATCCAGTTCGTACATGAAGCCCAGGTTGTTCGTTGCAGAGCCGATACGGCCCGCTTCCAGCATCCCACCAAAGGCGTAGAACACACCTGACAGGGCATAGATCATCAGCAGGTTCAGGGCAACGTTGACGCCGGACACTTTCGCCGCTTCCGGGTTACCGCCGATAGCGAAGATGTTTTTACCGAAGCGGGTTTTGTTCCACAGGATCCAGACAAAAGCGACGGCAATCAGGGCGTAGAAGGTAATGTACGACAGGCGGAAACTGCCCAGCGCGATAAACCCTTGCGTAAAGGTCGAGAACCCGCTGTCGAAGCCAGAGATTGGCGACGCCCCCACGAAGTCGTAGTACAGGGAGTTGATACCGTAAACGATGATCATCGTACCTAAGGTGGTGATAAATGGCGTCACGTTCAGGTAAGCGATAATGATGCCGTTAATCAGACCAATCACCGCGCCGATCGCACAGACAATCAGGATCACCACGAAAATGGGCATGGTTGCCATTTCCGGGAACACCTTGTTGGCGTTTTCCATTGACTGCAGCAGCGTTGCCGCGATAACCGCCGCGAGGCCAACCTGACGTCCCGCTGACAGGTCAGTCCCCTGCGTCACGATAAGTCCCGCCACGCCCAGCGCGATAATAATGCGCACGGAGGACTGGGTCAGGATGTTACTGAGGTTCAACAGGCTTAAGAACGTAGGGTCCTGGAAAATGATGATAGCCAGCAGTACTAAAAGAACAACGTAAATACCGCCTTCTTTCAGGTAAGTGAGAAAACTTTTTTTATTTAACGCACTCATGAGGAGCCCCTGATCTTAAAGGTGCAAAGACGCAAGACGCAAAATTTCGTTTTGCGTTGTCGTTTTGGTGTCAACAATACCGGCAACGAGACCATTGCTCATAACCAGAATACGATCTGTGATCCCTAACAATTCCGGCATTTCGGAAGAAATAATAATGATCCCTTTATTCTTTTTCGCCAGCTCGGCAATCAGCTGATAAATCTCAAACTTCGCGCCGACGTCAATACCGCGGGTCGGTTCATCCAGCATCAGGATTTCTGGCTGGGTTAATAACCAACGCCCAATAATGACCTTCTGCTGGTTACCGCCTGACAGCGAACCAATTTGCGTGCGGTGACCTGGCGTTTTGACGCGCATGGAGTCAATCACCCACTGGGTATCGCTCTTCATGCGGGAGTTATCCAGCAGCCCGACTTTGTTTTTATAGTTGCGAATATTGGAAATTAACGAGTTAAAGTTAATATCCAGATACGCATAAATACCGGTCGAACGACGCTCTTCCGTAACCAGCGCAAAACCATTATTAATGGCTTCGTTAGCGCTGTGGTTATTGATTTTCTTACCGTGCAGCGTGATGGTGCCCGCGGCTTTCTCACGAATACCGAACAGGGTTTCGACAATATCAGTACGTTTTGCCCCGACCAGACCTGCGATACCGAGAATTTCGCCCTTATGCAGGTCAAAAGAGACGTCGCGAATAGACGGCTGACGCAGCGAGGTGAGATTGCGAACCTCAAGGATCACTTCACCCGGCTTGTTCTCTTTGTCCGGGAAGCGCTGGTTCAGAGAGCGCCCTACCATCATGGCGATGATCTTGTCCATATCCAGCCCTTCGAGAGGCTGGGTGGCAATCCACTGGCCATCGCGCAGGATGGTAATCTCATCACACAGCTGGAAGATCTCTTCCATTTTGTGAGAGATATAAACAATGCCGCAGCCGCGGTCTTTGAGCTTACGAATAATGGTAAAAAGGTGGTTAACCTCTTTTTCCGTTAATGACGATGTCGGTTCGTCCATGATGACGATTTTCGCATCATAGGAGAATGCTTTGGCAATTTCGATCATCTGCATTTGGGACACGGATAACGTTCCCACGCGGGCGCGCGGATCGATATCAATATCCAGTTCATCGAAAATCGCTTTGGTGTCGCGATACATTTTATCCTGATCGACAAAGACACCTTTGGTCGGATAACGGCCCAGCCACATGTTATCCATAACAGAACGCTGCAGCACCAGGTTTAATTCCTGGTGAACCATTGAGATACCGTTTTCCAGTGCTTCTTTTGCTGAATGGAAATCGATCTCTTTCCCCTGAAAAAGAATGCTGCCAGAATCTTTTTGATAGATCCCAAAAAGACATTTTAATAATGTTGATTTACCTGCGCCGTTCTCCCCCATTAATGCGTGAATAGAGTGAGGACGAACTTTTAAATTAACATTATCGAGTGCCTTAACCCCGGGAAATGACTTGTTGATAGCGCTCATTTCCAACAAGTATTCACCAGATGACTGAGTATTTGTGCTGACCATAATTATACCTTGTTGGCCTCGCATATCGCGTTATAAAAGGGCGCAACAAGTTGCGCCCAGTGAAGACAATTCAAATAACTTATTTACCGATAAACTCAGCCAGGTTGGACTGGTCTACGCCGACGTAAGGTACGCGAACGATTTTGTTTTCAATTTTCCAGGTCGTACCGTCTGCCGCACCTTTGCCATCGGCCAGGTTTTTCGCCAGATCGAAGGTTGCTTTCGCCTGGTTGTTGGCATCGTTCAGCACGGTACCGGCCATTGCACCGGATTTCACCAGGGCCAGAGCTTCTGGCAGTGCATCCACACCGAACACAGGAATGGCTGATTTGTTGTGCGCTTTCAGCGCTTCTACCGCACCCATAGCCATCGCATCGTTGTTGGCAATTACCACTTCGATTTTGTTAGCGTTCGGGCCGGACAGCCACGCGTCCATCTTATCTTTCGCCTGAGCGGTATCCCACATCGCGGTATCTAATGCCAGCTGCTGGGTTTTCAGGCCCTTATCATTCAGCTCTTTGATAACGTAAGTGGTACGGGCTTCAGCATCCGGATGGCCTGGTTCGCCTTTCAGCAGCACGAACTGGATCTGGCCGTCTTTGTTCAGGTCCCAGTTCGGGTTCGCCGCCCAGTGTTTAGCGATCAGATCGCCCTGAATAATGCCGGACTCTTTGGAGTCAGTACCGACGTAAAACGCTTTGTCATAGCTGTCCAGCGCTTTACGGGAAGGTTCTTTGTTGAAGAAGACAATCGGCACATTCTGGCCGCGCGCTTTTTCAATGACCGTGCCTGCCGCAGCGGGGTCAACCAGGTTGATGGCCAGTGCCTTCACGCCTTTTGCCAGCAGAACGTCGATCTGGTCGTTCTGTTTGGACTGGTCGTTCTGGGAGTCATTCATCAGCAGCTGAACATCTGGCGCTGCTTTAGCATCTTTCTCGATAGCTTTACGGACAACAGACATGAAGTTGTCGTCGTATTTATAGATGGTCACACCAATACGGGTATCCGCAGCGTGCGCTGCTGCACCAAAAAGCATGCTTGCCATTACAGCAGACAGGGTCAACACCTTCTTATTCATGGTATCTCCGGTTTTTTTTATGCAGGGTAGTTCTTGTGAATAACGATCGGCAGGCAGGTGTTAATGAAACGTTACTGACAGCCGAAGTTCACTTATAAAATTTCTATCTTCCGTGTTCGGTAACGCTCCAGAAATGCGTTTTATTCGTTGTTTGCGGCACATTGGCTATGGTGAAAGTGATTAATCACTGTTACATAGCGTTTCAGCCCCTAAAACGCTGACATCATAGTCAGCGCCTTGTTAAGATACTGTGAATTTACTCACAGATTGAAAACGGTTACATCAGCTGATGTAATCAGTTAGTGATCGGAACCACAATTTGCCGGGCAGCGACAGAATGTCGACGCACTAAAGTCGGCATGAAACAGTGTGTTGCGCCCGGATCCAGCAGCCCTGCCGCCCCCTGTAACGCCAGCTCAGTGGCCAGTTTGGCCATAGAGGCGATGGGGTAACGCACGGTGGTCAGCTGCGGGTCGGTGTAACGGGCAATGGGAATATCATCAAAACCAATCAACGATAAATGCTGTGGCACCGCAATGCCGTTATCCTTCAGCGCAGTCAGCGCCCCGGCCGCCATGTTATCGTTATAGGCAAACACGGCAGACAGCTGCAGATTACGGCCCAGCAACTCCACCATCGCCGCCTCCCCGCCCTGCATATCCGGCGTTCCGGTTCCGACCCAGCTTTCAGACGGCGTAATACCCTGTTCTTTAAGGGCGTTTTGCCAGCCTTCGCGCCGCAGCTCATCATCTTCAATATGATGGCTGGAGGCCAAAAAACCGATCCGCTGATGCCCGTTGTTGATGAGCATTTTGGTGGCCATCATCGCCCCGCTGACGTTATCCAGCCCGACGCAGCGGTGGGCATACCCTGGCACAATACGGTTGATCAGCACCATGCCGGGGATCTGCTCCATAAACCCGGAAATCTCGTCATCGCTTAAGGCTTTTGAGTGCACAATCAGTGCGTTACAACGCTGGCGGATCAGCACTTCAATCGCATGACGCTCTTTTTCAGCCTCGTGATAGCTGTTGCCAATCAGCACGTATTTCTGATGCTGCTGAGCGACAACGTCTACCGCTTTAACCAACGCACCGAAAAAGGCATCAGAGACATCCATCACCACCACGCCAATGGTATCGCTGACCTGCGTGGCAAGCGCCTGCGCATTGGCATTAGGGCGATAACCCAGCTGGGTCACGGCTTTCATTACGGTTTCGCGGGTGTCAGGGCTGACCAGCGCGCTGTTGTTCAGCACGCGTGAGACGGTAGCCACGGAAACACCCGCCTGACGGGCGACGTCACGAATGGTGATCATATTCACCATCCTTCAAAGGATTGCAGCAACTCACAGACACCCCCTGTGTTTAGCAAGGTGGCTATTTTGGCAGCGAGAGAAAGGGGACTACGTGAAGAAGCTCACACAGATGAAAACGTTTACATCCGTTTTGTTAATGATTGTGATCCAGATCGTTATCTGGATGTATTTCTCAATGATACCCCTGAAGCATGTGCGGTTAACTGACGCCACACCCACTCCAGCGGCCCCTGGCGGAAATAACGTAGCCAGAGAACAGAAAACGCCAGGTTAACCATCCAGACCGGGATAACAAACGCCAGCAGCGAAAGCCGGTCGAATTTCATAAACAGGCCAAACCGATAAAAAAGCGTGGTGCATATCAGCGTCTGCAGAATGTAATTGCTGAGGGCCATACGGCCTACGCAGGCAACGGCACTGACAATCCATGCGCGACACATTTGTGGCCAGAAGCCGTAAATGAGAGCCGCATAGCCAATCGTCTGGAAGGGCGCGCTCAGCTCGCGCGGGACCTGAAGCAGAAACGCACACCAGCGGTAGTTCCAGTGCAGATGCCACTGCATGATCACGGCCGGCAGATTAATCAGCACGCCGAGAAGAATTAACCCGGCTCCCGTCAGGCGATAGTGGCGAAGGGAAAACTCCCCTTTCAGCCAGCCGGTACGCATCAGTGATGCCCCCATCAGCATCATCCCTGCCAGCTGCCAGCCATACTGCGCCCCCAGCGCCAACAGGTTATCGCCAAGCATATCCGCACGGTTGCTTATCGCTTCCATGCCTCCTTTCAGCTTCCAGTACTGCTCGTACTGAAGGTTGGCGGCATCGGGGATCCATGAACGGTTTGCCGCATCACCGGAGATTATCCCCAGCAGTAACAGCACACCAAGGCCCATGACGTAAAGCATCACGCCCGTGTTAAACAGGCTTTTTACGCTGTGCGCATCGCGAATGAGCCGCCAGCAAATCAGCCCGACTAAGCCATAGGCGAGAAGAATGTCGCCATCCCAGAAGAACAGCCCGTGAATAAAGCCGAGGATCACCAGCAATGTCAGACGCGACTGGATCCAGCGCGTGCCGCGCCTGAGCAGTAGCTGCAGGCCTGCGCCAAACAGCAGGGCAAACAGGGTGAGGAATTTGACCTGGGCAAAGAGATCGAGGATGGCCCACGTCCAGGCATCGCTGCGGGTGATGTCGCCATACCACGCAGGATTGAGATACGCCGCCTTCGGCAAGCCGAAGGCGCTGATGTTAAGCAGCAGGATACCGAGAATGGCGACGCCTCGAACAAAATCGAGCGTGACGTTTCGCTCCATGTAGCCTGCCCTGTCAGATTAGTTGTGGTGACGCACGGCGCGCAGAAACTCCTGGCGGGTGTTCTGGCTGGATTTAAACAGACCGCCCAGCGACGTCGTGGTGGTCGCACTGGTGGCATCACGCACGCCGCGCGCTTTCACACAGTAGTGAACGGCGTCGATAGATACTGCCACGTTATTGGTGCCCAGCAGCGTTTGCAGCGCGGTCAGGATCTGCTGCGTCAGACGCTCCTGCACCTGTGGACGCTGCGCAAAGAACTGCACGATGCGGTTAATCTTCGACAGACCAATCACCGTATCTTTAGGGATATAAGCCACGGTCGCTTTACCGTCGATGGTCACGAAGTGGTGTTCGCAGGTACTGGTTAACGTGATATCACGTACCGTTACCATCTCATCGACCTTCATCTTGTTTTCAATGACGGTGATTTTCGGGAAATTGGCGTAATCCAGGCCGGAGAAAATTTCGTCAACGTACATTTTTGCGATACGGTGCGGCGTCTCCATCAGACTGTCGTCGCTCAGATCGAGATTCAGCAGTTGCATGATCTCGGTCATATGCCCAGCAATCAGATGCTTACGGGTTTCATTGTCCAGTTCCTGAACGGGTGGACGCAGTGGCGTTTCAAGACCACGCGCAACCAGAGCTTCGTGAACCAGGGCTGCTTCTTTACTGAGTGATGGCATTCTTTTCTCCTGCAGGTGTGGCGTCTTTTGCCCTCGTTGTGGCAAAAGTGTGCGCTCATTGTGCGTGAGGCGGCGCACATAATCCAGTATTCACGACGATAATTATTGCAATTGCTGTTGCCTTT
Source organism: Enterobacter sp. R-25 (assembly GCF_049913205.1). Taxonomy (NCBI): domain Bacteria; kingdom Pseudomonadati; phylum Pseudomonadota; class Gammaproteobacteria; order Enterobacterales; family Enterobacteriaceae; genus Enterobacter; species Enterobacter sp. R-25. The sequence continues at coordinate 3,176,734 of NZ_CP183982.1, forward strand.
CGGCCTGACGATCCCAGACCAGTGCGCCGCCGATGAACAGCGCGACGCCCGCCAGCCCCAGCGCAGGCTCCAGTCGGTGCGTGAGCCACGTCGACAACGCCGACGTTACCGGGCCAATCAACTGACCGATGGCATAACCGGTAGTAAGCAGTCCCGCCATGTAGCGCGTGTGATCTGGTGCCAGCTCGCGCCCATAAAGTAAAGAGAGCTGAACGGCACACAAGAACCCGCCCCCAACGAGCAAGCCGCCGGTCAGTAACCCGCCAATCCCCGGCAACAGCCAGGCTGCCAGTACGCCTGCCCCCTGCAACCACAATACGATAGCCAGCCTGCGGTTTGAGGTTGAGGTGTGGCGTAAAACGATGCTGAGCGCAATGCCCGCCACGGCGGCAATACCGAATATCGGCCAGACAAACTGGGCAAACAGACTGCCGGGAAAACGCACGGCCGCCATTTGCGATAAAAAGGTCGCCGGAAGGATATAGCCAAACCCGGCCAGGCTGTAGCTCCAGACCAGGCGCTTTAAATTCTTCGTCAGGACGAGCGGTTCCGGTGCGCTGCCCGGCCGGTGAAGTTGACCCGCACGCGGCAGATACCGGGCCACCAGCGCGATAAGCACCAGCGCCAGCACGCCGTAGATTTGCCATGCTGCACCGGCGGAAAGCGCCTTAGCCTGGATATAGACGGCAAGCAGCCCGCTGAGCGCAATACCTGCACCTGGCCCGGCAAATACCGCGGCGCTGAGACCCGGTTTCCCCAGTTGTCCCAGCCGCTCGTTGGTCCAGGCGGCAATCAGCACCATCGACCAGCCGCTCATGCAGCCAATCACAAAGCGCAGCAGGCCATGTACCACGGCGTTATCGGCCGCAGCGGAAAGCAGCGTCAGCGCAACCGCACCAAAAATACCCAACCAGAGGCGTGTTTCAACGAAGCGGTGCGCACGCATTGCATCCCATGCTCCCACCAGATAGCCCAGATAGTTCATCGCCGCCACCAGGCCCGCGCTGGTGAGCGTGAGTTGCCCGGCGGCAATCATTAGCGGCACCTGAGGGGTAAAAGCAAAGCGCCCTATCCCCATCGCTACCACCAGAACCACAAACCCACTGAGCGCGATACGCAGCGCCATGACCGCTCCAATTGTTAAAGAAAAGTTAATTTATGATGCCGCATCTTACCGTCCTGCGAAAGTGAAAGTTACTCACAGGTAAATGAAAACTCTGTATTATGGGCCGAGTGAATAGCAATTCGTATTAAGGAGCCCTGCATGGAACTGCTCGAAGAGCATCGTTGTTTTGAAGGTCGACAGCAGCGCTGGCGGCACGACTCCAGCGTACTGAACTGTGCCATGACGTTCAGCATTTTTTTGCCGCCAGCTGAAACGGGCGTAAAGCCACCCGTGCTGTTCTGGCTGTCCGGTTTAACCTGTACCGACGAAAACTTCACCACCAAAGCGGGCGCGCAGCGTATTGCGGCTGAACTGGGGATTGCGCTGGTCATGCCTGACACCAGCCCGCGTGGCGATGATGTCGCCGATGATGCCGGGTACGATCTGGGCAAAGGCGCCGGATTCTACCTGAACGCGACAGAGCAGCCCTGGGCACGTCATTACCGCATGTATGATTACATTCGTGACGAACTGCCTGCGCTGGTTCAGGCCGAATTTGAGGTAAGCGACCGCTGCGCCATTAGCGGACACTCCATGGGTGGACACGGCGCGTTGATAATGGCGCTGAAAAATCCGGGAAAATACACCAGCGTGTCGGCATTTGCCCCGATTGTGAACCCCACCCAGGTGCCATGGGGTCAGAAAGCCTTCACCCATTATCTGGGCAGTGACACGGATAAATGGCAGGCGTGGGACAGCTGTGCGCTGATGCTGGCCAGCAACACGGGGGACGCCATCCCGACGCTGATCGATCAGGGCGATGCGGATCAGTTCCTCGCCGGTCAGCTACAACCTGCGGTTCTGGCCGAAGCGGCACGCCAGAAGGACTGGCCGCTGACGCTGCGTATCCAGCCAGGGTATGACCACAGCTATTACTTTATGGCGTCGTTTATTGAAGATCATCTCCGCTTCCATGCGGCGCATCTGTTTAAGTAAGTTCCTCCCTTCTTGCCCGGTGGCGCTTCGTCTGCCGGGCCTCAAAACCTATCCCCTTGAATAAAAGCCTGTTTCTTCGATCAACATCAAAACACAAATGATTTCGATTATCATTTGTGTTTACAATTTCACATTCTTTTGTACAATTCCAGGCTCTTCTCCATCACAAAGAGTTCTTACAAGACAAATACATACAGTTCTCAGGGTTACCCGATGGAGTGTTTTTCTTTTTGATATGGAATGTTCAAATGACAATACCACGCGTTACGTTACTGGCTGTTGCCATCAGCACCGCCATGCTCTCCCCTCTTGCTCACGCAGCCGACCCGGATACCGTGGTGGTGACCGCCACGGGTTTTGAGCAAAAAATCCAGAATGCCCCAGCCTCTATCTCCGTCATTTCAAAGCAGCAGATTGAAGACAAGGCTTACCGCGATGTGACCGATGCGCTAAAAGATGTCCCGGGCGTCGTCGTGACGGGCGGCGGAAGCAGCAGCGATATCAGCATTCGCGGCATGGCGTCCCAGTACACCTTGTTCCTGGTCAATGGCAAGCGCGTCAGTACGCGCAGCACGCGTCCGAACAGCGATAACTCGGGCATTGAGCAAGGCTGGCTACCGCCGCTGGAGTCTATCGAGCGCATCGAAGTGATCCGCGGGCCCATGTCATCGCTCTATGGCTCAGATGCAATGGGCGGCGTAATCAACATCATTACCAAAAAAGTCTCGAATACCAAAGCCTGGACCGGATCGTTACACGGCGATGCCACGTTCCAGGAGAACCATGATTCCGGGGATATCTTCCAGACCAACGCCTACGCTTCCGGCCCGTTAATTGACGGACTGCTCGGTGCAAAAGTGACAGGCCTGCTCTCACGTCGCGCGGAAGATCAGATCCTGAACGGTTTCAATGAGCAGAAAATGCGTAACGGCGGGGTCACGCTGAACTTTACCCCGGACGAGCAGAACGATTTTGACCTCGATTTTGCCCGCGAACTTCAGGACCGAAACAGCACGCCGGGCAAGTCGAAAGCGACTGAAACCTGCCGCGGGGCAACCTGCACGCCAAACAGCAAAAGCGAAACCCGCTACGAACATACGACCTATTCCCTTACCCACAGCGGTTACTACAGCGACTTCAACACCACCAGCTACATCCAGCAGGAAGAGACCAATAACCCGGTTCGCAAAATGCGTTCGTATAACACCACTTTCAACAACCAGAACCAGATCTTCCTCGGCGACCATACCCTGACCCTCGGTGGCCAGTATCGCTATGAGAAGCTGCGTGACAACGGTAACCAGCTTGAGGCGGCGGACGGGCTCAACAAACTGACGCGCTGGAGCTGGGCGCTGTTTGCTGAAGATGAGTGGGCGATGACCGATAGCTTCACGGCGACCGGTGGTCTGCGTATGGATAAAGACCAGAACTATGGCACCAACTGGACGCCTCGCGGTTATGGGGTGTGGCACCTTGCAGAACAGTGGACGTTAAAAGGGGGCGTTTCTGCCGGCTACCGTGCACCGGATCTGCGTCAGTCCTCCGCCAACTGGGGTCAGGCAACGGGCGGCGGTCGGCTGGATGGCATGATCGTGGGTAACCCGGACCTCAAGCCGGAGAAGAGCCTGAGCGAAGAGATCGCCCTGCTCTGGGATAACAATGACAGTCTTAACGCCGGCGTTACGCTGTTCAATACCGACTTCAAAAACAAAATCACTGAAGTACGTCGCTGTAACAGCAGTGCCGACCCTGCCTGTACGATTGGCGGTCATGCCTACGATTTTGTCAGCGACCGGGTCAACGTCGACAAAGCCAACATGCGCGGTGTGGAATCCACTTTCGGCTGGAAAATCACCCAGGATGTTAACTGGACGGCTAACTACACCTATACCGAATCCGAGCAGAAGAGCGGTCAGTTCTCTGGTAAGCCTCTGAATAAAATGCCTAAGCATATGTTCAACACCACGCTGGACTGGCAGGCCACGCAGGATGTGGGCTTCTGGAGCCGTCTGAACTTCCGCGGCAAATCTTCTGAGTATCTCAGCCGGACCTCAATGTCACAGGGCACACCGTCTTACACGCAGGTTGATGTGGGTCTGCGTTATAACGCCAACAAGAACCTGCTGGTAACCGCAGGCGTGTATAACGTGCTGGATAAACAGATTGATTACGAGACTTACGATACCGTACTTGATGGCCGCCGTTACACTGTCGGCATGACCTACAGCTTCTGATCGCCAATAAAAAAGCCCGCTCAACCGAGCGGGCTAAAAGAGAGGAAGTGCGGTTATTGTTTTACGCGTCCCGGGAATTCCATTTCACTGTAGCGAACAAAGCGCGTCCCCTTCGTCAGTTTGTAACCAAACCAGATTATCAGGAACAACGGAATACCGATGTAGGTAGCCGTTACACCACCCCAGTCGATACGGTCCGCAAGGAACGCTTCATAGTTCTGTCCCAGCGTAATAATCAGGCACAGAATGAAGGCGAAAATAGGCCCCAGCGGGAAGAACCCTGAGCGATACGGCAGGTCATTGATGTCATGACCTTGCATAACGTAACCGCGACGGAAGCGATAGTGGCTGATAGCAATCCCGAGCCAGGCGATAAAGCCCGTCATACCGGACGTATTGAGCAGCCACAGGTACACCGTCTGGTTGCCAAACATGGAGGTCAGGAAGCACAGGCCGGCAATCACCGTTGTGGCATACAGGGCGTTACGCGGTACACCGCCACGGGACAGCTTAGAAAAAATGCGTGGCGCTTTGCCGTCGCATGCCAGGGTATAGAGCATACGGGTAGACGCATACATGCCGGAATTACCCGCTGAGAGCACGGCGGTCAGGATAACGGCGTTCATTACCGCCGCGGCGGAGAGCAGACCGGCATGCTGGAAGACCAGCGTGAACGGGCTAACGCTGATGTCTTTCACATCATTGCGCAGCAGGCTTGGATCGGTGTAAGGAATGATCAGGCTGATAATCAAAATCGCAAACACATAGAACAGCAGGATACGCCAGAATACCTGACGCACCGCGCGTGGAATGTTCTTCTCCGGGTTCTCGGATTCACCGGCAGCAATCCCGATCAGCTCGGTTCCCTGGAAGGAGAAGCCGACAATCATCGCCACGCCAATCATGGCCGAGAATCCACCCGCAAATGGCGCATCGCCAATGCTCCAGTTACTCCATCCTGCAGGTTGAGCGCCTTTGAAAATACCAACGATCATCGCCACACCGACGACGATAAAGATGATGACGGTTGCCACTTTGATCAAAGAGAACCAGTATTCCGCTTCGCCAAAACCACGCACGGAGATGTAGTTGAGCAGGAAGATCACCGCCAGGAACAGCGCACTCCAGATCCAGCCTGGCGTGTCCGGGAACCACCAGTTCATCACCAATTGTGCGGCGACCAGGTCAACGGCGATAGTAACGGCCCAGTTGTACCAGTAGTTCCAGCCCAGCGCGAAGCCGAAGCCTTCTTCAACGTATTTTTGACCGTAGGTCGAAAACGAACCGGATACCGGCATGTACGCCGCCAGTTCGCCCAGACTGGTCATCAGGAAGTACACCATCAGGCCAATCAGGATATAAGAGAAAAGTGCCCCACCCGGGCCGGCTGCCGAAATTGTTGCGCCAGAGGCAACAAAAAGACCTGTACCGATTGAACCGCCGATAGCGATCATCGTCAGGTGACGCGCCTTAAGTTCGCGACGTAGCGCGGGCGCTTCTGTGGTTTTAATTTCTGAAACCATGTGAAAATGCTGTCCCTTCAACAAATGAGGCGCGATTGTAGCAGACGATACGCGTTCCTTCCGGCAGAAATGCTCAGTTATAAGAGAGCTTCATGACTCGGCCAGGATTATAAGTAAAGCACGCATCTGCATCTCCCCTCTCCCAACGGAGAGAGGATCCGCATTGCGGGTTTACATGTCGCAATAGCGCAGAAAACGCTGCAGCGAGCTGGAAAGGTGTTTCTGACGATGATGAATGCACCACAACGTGCGCACCAGTTTAGGCAACGGGAGCGGTATTTCGACCAGCGTGCCGGCCTCAAGCTGTTCAGCAATCACCCGCCGCGAGAGACAGCTGATGCCCAGCCCATGACGGACCGCGTGTTTGATGGCTTCCGAGTTGCCCAGCTCCATACTCAGCCGGAAATGCGGCAGGTGAGAGAGCAGCAGGTAATCGACAATTTCACGGGTACCGGAGCCCTGTTCCCGGAGGATCCACTGCGCCTGAGCCAGCCGTTCCAGCGTCACTTCACCCTGTAATAAAGAAGAGGCTGGCGAGGCGAACACCACCAGCTCATCTTCCAGCCAGGGTTCAGCAATGATATCGACGTTGTGACACGGCCCTTCAATCAAACCGATGTCCACGCGGAAATCGATCACCGCATTGATGACATCCTGGCTATTGCCAACGCTCATCTCCAGCGGCAGGGTCGGGAAATCCCGGCGATAGCGGGCAATCACTTCCGGCAGAATGTAATTGCCGATCGTACTGCTGGCGTAAACGCGGATGGCCCCGTTCTCTTCGCGGAACAGCTGTTCAATTTCAGTTGCCTGCTCCAGCAGTGCCAGCGCGCGCGGGTACAGCAGGCGGCCATGTTCATTGACGACCAGCCGTTTCCCCACTCTGTCGAAAAGCTGAACCCCCAGTTGCCCTTCCAGATCGGTCAGGGCTGCGCTTACCGCGGACTGGGACAGCGCCAGCATTTGCGAGGCCTGCGTCGTCGACCCGCTTTTCAGCACTTCGGCAAAAACTTCCAGCTGACGCAACGTAATGTGCATGGTCACTTACCACTTATATAGATTAATTATAAGTATATAATCAATTTTATTTTTAAGCCACAACGCCGTAACCTTTTAGCCAGATAAAGGAGAAGGTTATGTCAGAACACACCTTACAGCATCAACGTACATTGTGGCACTTCGTGCCGGGTCTTGCGCTCAGCGCGGTGATAACTGGCGTAGCGTTATGGGGCGGCAGCATTCCGGCCGTCGCCGGGGCAGGTTTTAGTGCCTTAACGCTGGCAATATTGCTCGGCATGGTGGTGGGAAATACCGTTTACCCCCATATCTGGAAGTCCTGTGATGGCGGGGTTATTTTCGCCAAACAGCATCTGCTGCGCCTCGGGATTATCCTTTACGGCTTCCGCCTGACCTTTTCACAGATTGCGGATGTCGGCGTCAGCGGGATCGCTATTGACGTCCTGACCCTGACCAGCACCTTTTTACTGGCCTGCTTTATCGGCCAGAAAGTGTTTGGGCTGGATAAACAAACCAGCTGGCTGATTGGTGCCGGCAGCAGTATCTGCGGGGCTGCCGCGGTACTGGCAACCGAACCTGTCGTTAAGGCAGAATCCAGCAAAGTGACGGTTGCCGTCGCGACCGTGGTTATTTTCGGTACGCTGGCGATTTTCCTCTACCCGGCCATGTACCCGCTGGTTGCGCACTGGTTTAGTCCGGAGACCTACGGCATTTATATTGGTTCAACCATGCATGAAGTGGCTCAGGTGGTGGCGGCGGGTCACGCCATTAATCCGGATGCGGAAAATGCCGCGGTCATTGCCAAAATGCTGCGCGTCATGATGCTGGCTCCGTTCCTGATTATCCTGGCCGCTCGCGTAAAACAACTCGCGCCGGCAGGCAGCAGCCAGAAGAGTAAAATCACCATTCCGTGGTTTGCGATTCTTTTCATCGTGGTGGCGGTATTTAACTCCTTCCACCTGCTGCCGAAAGCCGTGGTGGATATGCTGGTCACGCTGGATACCGTCCTGCTGGCGATGGCGATGGCGGCGCTCGGGGTCACGACACACGTGAGCGCGCTGAAAAAAGCAGGTGCAAAACCGCTGCTGATGGCGCTGGTACTCTTCATCTGGCTGATCGTTGGCGGCGGTGCGATTAACCTCGCGGTACATAGCCTGATGGCATAAACCACTTCATCCTTCTCCTGTTAACCCGCTATCATACGTATTTCGGGTTAACAGGAGTCCCTTTATGAAATATGTTGGAGCGCACGTCAGCGCTGCAGGTGGCCTTGCGAATGCCGCCATTCGCGCCGCCGAAATTGAGGCGACCGCTTTCGCCCTGTTCACCAAGAACCAGCGCCAGTGGCGCGCCGCCCCGCTCACCTCTGAAGTGATTGATGATTTCAAAGCCGCCTGTGAGAAATACCACTACGGGCCGGGTCAAATCCTTCCCCACGACAGCTATCTCATTAACCTCGGCCATCCCGTGCAGGAGGCGCTGGAGAAATCCCGCGAGGCTTTTCTTGATGAAGTGCAGCGCTGCGAGCAGCTTGGGCTGACGCTGTTGAACTTCCATCCGGGAAGTCATCTGATGCAGATTGACGAAGATGCCTGTCTGGCGCGCATTGCCGAATCCATCAACATCACGCTGGATAAAACCCAGGGCGTGACGGCGGTCATCGAGAACACCGCCGGTCAGGGCAGTAACCTCGGCTTTAAGTTCGAACATCTGGCGGCCATTATTGACGGCGTGGAGGATAAATCCCGCGTGGGCGTATGTATTGATACCTGCCATGCCTTTGCCGCGGGTTACGATCTGCGAACGCTTGATGAGACGAAAAAGACCTTCGATGAGTTTGAACGCATTGTGGGCTTCAAGTATCTGCGCGGAATGCACTTGAACGATGCGAAAAGCGCGTTTGGCAGTCGCGTGGACCGCCATCACAGCCTCGGTGAAGGCAATATCGGCCACGATGCGTTCCGCTTTATTATGCAGGATGCCCGTTTCGACGGTATCCCGATGGTGCTGGAAACCATTAATCCGGACATCTGGGCAGAAGAGATTGCCTGGCTGAAGGCACAGCAAACCGCTGAACAGGCGGCATAAAAAAAGCCGGGTCGCATAAGCACCCGGCTTTTTTATTGTTTTACCGCTTACGCCGCTTTCGCGATCCCTTCCGCTTCCGGACGTTTCAGCACCGCGTAAGAGAGACCTGCCACCAGCGTACCGGCCACAATCGCCAGCAGATAACCCAGCACTGGCGTGATTGCACCTGGGATCAGCAGCACGAACAGACCGCCGTGTGGTGCCATCAGTTTCGCGCCAACCGCCATGGAGATAGCACCGGTTACCGCGCCCCCCACGATACAGCATGGCAGCACGCGCATTGGGTCACGCGCCGCGAACGGAATTGCCCCTTCGGTGATAAAGCACAGGCCAAGTACCAGGGCGGCTTTCCCCCCTTCCTGCTGCGCTTTGTCGAACTTACGACGTGCAATGATGGTTGCCAGGCCAAGAGCCAATGGTGGCACCATACCGGCCGCCATAATCGCTGCCATTGGCGCGTAGGTCTGGGTACTCAGCAGGCCAACACCGAATGCGTATGCTGCTTTGTTCACCGGGCCACCCATGTCGGTACACATCATGCCACCGAGAATAGCTCCCAGCAGTACCGCATTCGCGGTACCCATGGTTTGCAGCCAGTGGGTCAGACCCGCCAGGATACCCGCTACAGGTTTACCGATGAGGTAAATCATCGCCAGGCCCACCACCAGGCTGGAAATCAACGGGATGATCAGGATCGGTTTCAGCGCTTCCATACTCTGCGGCAGTTTCAGCTTCGAGCTGATAAGCTTCGCAACGTAACCCGCCAGGAAACCGGCAATGATACCGCCGATAAAGCCAGAACCGGTGCTGACCGCCAGCATACCGCCGATAAGACCCGGCGTCAGGCCCGGACGGTCAGCGATGGAGAAGGCGATAAAGCCTGCCAGCACCGGCACCATCAGGGCAAACGCGGAACCACCACCAATCTGCATCAGGGCAGCAGCCAGCGTGCCTTCTTCTTTAAACGCGGTAATACCAAACGCGAACGAGAGGGCAATACACAGACCGCCCGCCACCACCATCGGCAGCATATAAGACACGCCGGTCAGCAGATGGCGATAGGCGCCAGCTGACTCTTTCTTACCTTCCGTCGCAGTTTGCGTGGACCCCGTTGCCTGATACGGCTTCGCTTCCACCAGCGCTTTATCAAACTCCTGAGCGGTCTTTTTCAGCGCCAGGCCCGTTGACGTGCGGTACATCGGCTTACCGGCAAATTTCGCCAGGTCCACTTCGATGTCAGCCGCAACCATCACCAGATCGGCTTCAGCCACCTCTTCAGGGGTGATTGCGTTGCCCGCACCAACGGATCCACGTGTTTCAACTTTTACCCACCAGCCGCGTTTTTTCGCTTCGGTTTCAATGGCTTCAGCTGCCATAAAGGTATGAGCCACGCCCGTCGGGCAGGCCGTGATCGCCACGATACGTTTTGGTCCGGACGCGGCAACTGGCGCCGCGACCGGTGCGCTGTAAACAGACGCATGACCTTTCGCTTCGCTCAGGAACAGTTCCGGGTGTGCCACCGCGCGATTGATGTCGCCCAGCCACACTTTTTTGCCATTCAGCGCACTGTCAGCGGGAATTTTATCACCCAGAACAATCACCATTTCGGCGTCGCCCGGGTTATCCGTCATCTCGAGATGTGCTTTGTTCGCCGCCGCTCCCAGCAAGGTCTTCGCCATATAGGCGCGAGCCTGTCCGAGACCGGAGTCAATGATCAGCAGCGTTTTCATTATTCCTCTCCTGCTGTTAGTTAAAAGGTTTTAAGTCAACGCGCGCCATCATCGCGGCTAACTGGGTACGATCGGTAATACCGACATTGCTCTGGCTAACGGCCAGGGCAGCAACGGCGGTGGCAAGACGTAAAGTATGTTCACTGGATTCACGCATCAGCAGGCCATAAATCAGACCGCCAACCATTGAATCCCCTGCGCCAACGGTGCTGACAACGTCAACCGATGGCGGTTTGGCGATCCATTCGCCAGAAGCGTTAACCCACAGCGCCCCTTCTGCACCAAGAGAGATAACCACGTGAGCGATACCCTGCTCGCGCAGCGCATGGGCAGCGTCAATCACATCTTTTAATTCTGGCAGCTTACGGCCAGCCCAGATCTCCAGTTCGCGGCGATTCGGCTTCACCAGCCACGGCGAGGCTTTCAGGCCGGCGACCAGCGCGTCACGGCTGCTGTCAAAAATAATGCATGGGCACTGGCTTCGCAGACGCGTCATCCAGTCGGTGAACGCTTCCGGGCTCACGCCGGACGGCAGGCTGCCGCTGACGCAGACCATGTCGAACTGACCAAGCCAGGTCAGAGAGTCGTTCACGAAGCGCTCCCAGTCTGACGGAGTCACCTCGAAGCCTGAGAAGTTCAGATCGGTCACTTCGCCGTCTTTCTCCGTCAGCTTGACGTTGATACGGGTACGGCCCTGAACAACCTGAAAACGATTAGCAATCCCCAGTTCGCTGAACAGCTGCTGGAAACCATCCTGGTTATCTTTACCGAGGAATCCGCCCACGGTGACATCGATACCGAGATCCTTGAGCACTTTCGCGACGTTAATCCCTTTACCTGCAGCATGCAGGCCAGTGGTACGCACGAGGTTTACTTCGCCGCGCTCAATCTCCGGGCAAAACCCCACCAGGTCGTATGCCGGGTTCAGCGTAATAGTCGCAACACGTCTGCTCATTATGCGCCCTCCCCCAGACCTGCCGCGATGGCGTCGCCAATCGCTTTCAGCGCCTGTTCAGCATCAGCACCCTGTGCGGTAAAGCGCAGACGGTGACCTTTCTTCACGCCCAGCGCGACAACTTTCATCAGGCTACGGCCGTTGGCCGGTTTGCCCGTGCCATCAAGGTTAGTCACGGTAATCTCACTTTCGAATTGTTTAATGGTATTCACCAGCATGGTGCCAGGACGGGCATGCAGGCCGTGCTCGTTACGCACTACAAACTCAGCGGTCAGCACGTCATCAGTCAGCACATTATCGCTGGTCAGCAGCGCCAGCAGCGTGCTTGCGTCAGCGTTCAACAGTTTTTCAGCCTTGTCATTCAGCAGCAGATCGCCAAGACGTTTTAGCGCGGAAACCGGCTGTTCATCGGTCATCGCGACGGTGACCAGCATTGCAGCGTGCGCGCCCTCAACGTCAAACGCGTTGGCCGCGCGGCTCACCGCGATAGCGCTGCGCAGGTTGCCTTCAGCACTGTCGTTCAGCCAGATACCTTGTCCCAGGTTCAGCGGCTTCTCATTGATAACGCGCGTGATAAAGGACGCGTCTACCGCACCGGCTTCTTTCAGACGGCCTGCGTTCAGCGCCTGCAGCGTGACCAGATCGCTCGCCACAACATCCAGGGTCAATGTTTCATTATCCAGTTTCAGCGCTTCACTCTGTTTTTCGCCCATCAGCAACGCGCGCAGCTCTTCCGCCGTCGTCGCGGACTTCAGCTGTTCAGCCACCGAATCATCGCTCAGCACATGCGTCAGCTGACGCAGCAGGCCCAGGTGCTCGTCGCTGCTGGCAGCGATACCGATTGCCACGTAAGCAACCTGACCGTCGCCCCACACCACACCCTGAGGGAACTGATAAACCTGAACGCCGGTTTTCAGCACCTGATCGCGGGTGTCCGTTGTACCGTGCGGAATGGCGATACCATTGCCGAGGAAAGTGGAGGTCTGCTGCTCGCGCGCCAGCATGCCGTTAACGTAGCCGTCCGCGACATTACCCGCCTGCACAAGGGCAGCGGCAACCTGGCGAATGGCCTCTTCTTTGTTCCCGGCCTGAGCGCCCGGGTGGATATCCTGAACAGATAACTGGAACATGGTTCTCCTCTCCTGCTGAACTTGAATCGTTTCAGCTTAAATGAGAAAAAATGCGCTAGCCTGCTCCGTTTGTTAAAACAAGATAGCGCTGAAACGTTTCAAAAAGTCTTGCGCTTTCTGCTTAACCTTGCAAGAAAAGTTACAAATGGCGATGCAGAATTTAGAGATACAGCACATTTCTTCTTCGATCAGCTGAATCTTGCTGACGTTCAGCACGTCAGTTTCAGCTAAGTTCAGCCCGAGCCTGTTAATTGAAATGGCATTTTGATTTTTCGTGGCGAAATTGACCGCAGTACCTGTTTATTTTCTGACAAGCGTCGTACACTCCGCGTCTCTTTATGACTTGCTGATACTGAAAGTATGCATAACACCCCTGCCGCCGCCTCGCCAAAACCCTTTGATTTGACGTCCACGGCGTTTTTGATTGTTGCCTTCCTTACCGGCATTGCCGGGGCGTTACAGACGCCCACGTTGAGCCTGTTTCTGACCAATGAAGTCCACGCCCGTCCGGCAATGGTTGGCTTCTTTTTTACCGGCAGTGCCATCATCGGCATTCTGGTGAGTCAGTTTCTGGCGGGGCGTTCCGACAGAAAAGGCGATCGTAAAAGTCTGATCGTCTTTTGCTGCCTTCTCGGGGTGTTTGCCTGCGTGTTGTTTGCTTTTAACCGCAACTATTTCATCCTGCTGTTCGTGGGGGTGTTCCTGAGCAGCTTCGGTTCCACGGCGAACCCGCAGATGTTCGCCCTCGCCCGCGAGCACGCCGACCATACCGGTCGTGAAGCGGTGATGTTCAGCTCTATTCTGCGTGCCCAGGTGTCGCTGGCATGGGTCATTGGCCCGCCGCTGGCGTATGCCCTGGCGATGGGGTTTGGCTTTACGGTGATGTACCTGAGTGCGGCTGTCGCGTTTGTGGTGTGCGGCACCATGGTGTGGTTCTTCCTGCCGTCGATGCGCAAAGAGCCTAAAGTGGCTTCAGGCGTACTGGAAGCCCCGCGCCGTAACCGTCGTGATGCGCTGCTCCTGTTTGTTATCTGTACGTTGATGTGGGGAACAAACAGCCTTTATATTATCAACATGCCGCTGTTTATTATTGATGAGCTGCATCTGCCAGAGAAGCTGGCGGGCATTATGATGGGAACCGCGGCCGGGCTTGAGATCCCGACCATGCTCATCGCGGGCTATTACGCGAAGCGTTTCGGAAAGCGTTTTTTAATGCGCATCGCGGCTGTCGCAGGACTGCTGTTCTATATCGGTATGCTGACGGTGCACACGCCGGGACTCTTGCTGGCATTGCAGCTTCTCAACGCCATTTATATCGGCATACTCGCCGGGATTGGCATGCTCTACTTCCAGGACCTGATGCCAGGCCAGGCAGGCTCCGCCACCACCCTTTATACCAATACCACTCGCGTGGGCTGGATTATTGCAGGTTCAATGGCTGGCATCGTGGCCGAGATCTGGAGCTATCACACGGTATTCTGGATTGCGCTGGTGATGTGTACGCTGACGATAGCGTGTCTGGTGCGAATTAAGGACGTTTAAGGGGCGGTGAGCGCTTCCAGCTCAAGAAGGTAGGTGATCGCCTGTGTGCGCGTGCTGCCGCACATCTCCGCGGACGGCTGAAGGCCGGAACAGACTTTCGGGCGCAGCGGGGAACCAAAGATCATGCACAGGTTATTTTCAGCAAGCTGCACACAGCGGGTATTGGCAGGTTTGCCGTCCGGCATGCCAGGAATGGGGCTTGAAATGGACGGTGCGGTACAACACGCGCCACAATCGGGACGACAATCCATACAGGCTCTCTTTCGCTGAAGAACGCCCGCGCAGTCGGGCATTGCGCGCACAGTAACACCTTTTGTGTATTGATAGCAAAAGCCACGAATTCCGCTTGCCTGAAAGGCCGAGCACGAGTAATTTGGCGCGATATTTTTTACCACCCGTAAACAGGATTACTGCAATGCCAAGAGCGAACGAAATTAAGAAAGGTATGGTACTGAATTACAACGGCAAGCTGCTGATTGTGAAAGATATCGATATTCAGGCCCCGAGCGCCCGTGGTGCAGCAACGCTGTACAAAATGCGTTTCGCCGATGTGCGTACCGGTCTGAAAGTGGAAGAACGTTTTAAAGGTGACGATATCGTTGATACCGTGACCCTGACCCGCCGCTATGTTGATTTTTCCTACATTGATGGCAACGAATACGTGTTCATGGATAAAGAAGATTACACCCCGTATATCTTCACCAAAGATCAGATTGAAGAAGAACTCCTCTTCATTCCTGAAGGCGGGATGCCTGACATGCAGGTTCTGACCTGGGATGGCGTGCTGCTGGCGCTGGAGCTGCCGCAGACCGTGGATCTGGAAATCGTGGAAACGGCTCCGGGCATCAAAGGTGCATCCGCAAGTGCCCGCAACAAACCAGCAACCCTGACGACCGGTCTGGTGGTGCAGGTGCCAGAATACCTCTCCGCGGGCGAGAAAATCCGCATCCATATCGAAGAAAAACGCTATATGGGTCGCGCAGACTAATGCGCTATTCGCCCGGTGGCACTACGCCACCGGGCAACAGACGTTACAGCAGTTCCGGGTATTTCGTCATCTTCAGCGCCAGCTCAACGCCCCGCACCTCCGCCATGCCTTTCAGACGACCAATCGCCGAATAACCTGGGTTCGTTTTCTTACGCAGATCGTCCAGCATCTGGTGACCATGATCGGGACGGAACGGGATAGGACGAACGTCACCCGAGTGCTTACGACGTACCTCTTCCGCCAGAATCGCATCCACTACCGCGACCATATTCACATCGCCGCCCAGGTGCGCTGCTTCATGGAAGGTTTTTGGATTATCCTCACGACAGGTCGCACGCAGATGCGTGAAGTGAATACGATCGCCGAAGGTTTCAATCATCTGCACCAGATCGTTATCCGCACGCACGCCGTAAGAGCCGGTACACATGGTGAATCCGTTATAGATACTGTCCACGGTCTCTTTCAGCCACTGCATATCTTCAATCGTGGACACGATACGCGGTAAACCGAGAATAGGACGCGGAGGATCGTCCGGGTGCACAGCCAGGCGTACGCCCGCTTCTTCCGCTACCGGTACGATAGCGCGCAGGAAAAACGCCATGTTTTCACGCAGCTGGTTTTTATCAATATTCCCGTATTCCGCCAGACGCGCGCGGAACTGATCCAGCGTATAGCCCTCTTCAGCGCCCGGCAGGCCAGCAATAATATTGCGGGTCAGCTTTTCAATCTCGGCGTCACTGGCTGCGTTAAACCACGCGAGCGCCTGCTGCTGCTCTTCAGCCGTGTAATCGGCTTCTGCACCAGGACGTTTCAGGATGTGCAGCTCAAATGCGGCAAAGGCAATCTGATCGAAACGTAATGCTTTTGAACCGTCCGGCAACGTGTACTCAAGATCGGTGCGCGTCCAGTCAAGAATGGGCATGAAGTTATAGCAAACAGTATCAATACCGCAGGCCGCCAGGTGACGAATGCTCTGCTGGTAGTTGGCAATCCAGGTCTGGTAATTACCTGAATGGGTTTTGATATCTTCGTGAACCGGGATACTTTCCACCACAGACCAGGTCAGGCCTTTTTCCGCCAGCAGCGCCTGACGCTTTTTGATTTCTTCAATCGGCCATACCTGACCATTAGGAATGTGATGCAGCGCCGTCACGACACCCGTTGCGCCAGCCTGACGCACATCATCAAGAGAAACCGGATCGTTCGGCCCGTACCAACGCCAGGTCTGTTCCATTGCCTCACCTCTAAAGTTGTTATACCAATATGGATGACTACGATGACGACTACCATACATGTTTGCCGTAAAGGGTCAACACACCACCACACATTGATTGATCAAACTCACACTTCGGGGATATTTACGGCTCACCAATTTAATTTGCTGTCATATAACTTTACACTGGCGTTGTTAATTAATGGTTAATCAGGTGTGTATTTCATGAAGACAATTGCCTCCACCTCGCTTCCTGCCCATGTCCAGCTCCCTCGCTACGATCGTAAGCAGTTACGCTCTCGCATCGTCCATTTTGGCTTTGGCGCATTTCACCGTGCGCATCAGGCCTTGTTAACAAACCGGGTGCTGAATGAGAAAGGCGGCGACTGGGGTATTTGTGAGATTAGCCTCTTCAGCGGCGACGTGCTGATGAGCCAGTTGCGCGCACAGGATCATCTCTTCACCGTGCTGGAAAAAGGGGCGGAGGGAAACCAGCCGATTATCGTCGGTGCCGTCCATGAATGTCTGAACGCAAAACTGGATTCTCTGCCCGCCATCATTGAGAAATTTTGTGAACCTCAGGTCGCCATTGTGTCGCTCACCATCACAGAGAAAGGTTATTGCATCGATCCCGCCACCGGTAATCTGGATTTGCGCAACTCCCGGATCGTTCACGATCTGGAGAACCCGTCTGAACCGCACTCCGCGCCCGGGATCCTGGTCGAGGCGCTCCACCGCCGCCGTGAACGCGGTTTGTCCGCTTTTACCGTCCTCTCCTGCGACAACATCCCTGATAACGGCCATGTGGTGAAAAACGCGGTACTGGGGATGGCCCAGAAACGCGACCCGGCGCTGGCAGAGTGGATTGATTCACATGTGAGCTTTCCGGGGACCATGGTCGACCGAATTGTCCCCGCCGCGACCGAGGCGTCGCTGGCAGAAATCACGCAGGAGCTTGGAGTAGAAGATCCTTGTGCCATCAGCTGCGAACCGTTTATTCAGTGGGTAGTGGAAGACAACTTTGTTGCCGGACGCCCGGCATGGGAAGTGGCTGGCGTACAAATGGTGCAGGACGTGCTGCCGTGGGAACAGATGAAGTTGCGCATGCTCAACGGCAGCCACTCTTTCCTCGCGTATCTGGGCTACCTCGCCGGGTATGCGCACATCAACGAATGTATGGAAGACACCGCTTTTCGCGAAGCCGCACGTCGGTTAATGCTGAATGAGCAGGCTCCTACGCTGCGTATTAAGGATGTCGACCTCACGGCTTATGCCGATAGTCTGCTTGAACGCTTTGCCAATCCGGCACTGCAGCACCGGACCTGGCAAATTGCGATGGACGGAAGCCAGAAATTGCCGCAGCGCATGCTGGATGGGATCCGCATCCATCTTGAACGTAAAACCGCGTGGCCGCTGCTGGCCCTGGGCGTTGCAGGCTGGATCCGCTACGTCAGCGGAACCGACGAGCGTGGCGACGCAATTGATGTGCGCGATCCGCTGAGCGATAAAATCCGCACCCTTGTTGCAGCCAGCAGCGACGCTGAGCGCGTCAACGCCCTGCTGGGGCTGAGTGAAATCTTTGGTCACGATCTCGCACAAAATAGCATTTTCGTGGAGGCCATCAGCCAGGCCTATCAGCGCATCGCCCGCCATGGCGCGCGTCAGGCTGTTATCGAAACGTTAAATATTTAGCGATTATTGCGCTTAAGGCGAACGGCGATTGCCTCCGTTCGCCCTCCCCCTTCTCATTGCGCCCGTTTTTCGCCAGGATGATGGATAATTGTTATAGCATCACAATTATCGACTGGAGCGCACGTGACCAAAACCAACCTCATTACCGGTTTTCTCGGCAGCGGTAAAACCACCTCAATTCTCCACCTGCTGGCCAATAAGGATCCGGCAGAAAAATGGGCCGTACTGGTCAATGAATTTGGCGAAGTGGGTATTGATGGCGCATTACTGGCAGACAGCGGCGCGATGATCAGAGAGATCCCCGGAGGCTGCATGTGCTGCGTAAATGGTCTGCCAATGCAGGTCGGGCTGAATAAGCTGCTGCGTCAGGGCAAACCAGACCGTCTGCTGATTGAACCGACCGGGCTGGGTCATCCGAAGCAAATTCTCGATTTACTGACCGCGCCGGTCTACGAGCCGTGGATCGATCTGCGTGCCACGCTGTGCCTGCTGGACCCCCGTCAGCTGCTGGATGAAAAAGCCGTGACCAACGAGAACTTCCGCGACCAGCTCGCCTCGGCAGATATTATCGTCGCCAATAAAGAGGATCGCGCAACGGCGGAAAGCCAGTCCGCACTGGAGACATGGTGGCAGCACTTCGGTGGCAACCGTCAGCGGGTGCAGACCACCCAGGGGAAAATTGATAACGCCCTGCTTGACCTGCCTCGCCTGAACCTGGCGGCGCTCCCGGCAAGCGCGGAACATGCCCACAGCCATCCGCAAAAACAGGGTCTGGCTGCCCTGAGTCTGCCGGAACACCAGCGCTGGCGTCGTAACCTTAACAGCGGCCAGGGCTATCAGGCCTGCGGATGGATTTTCGATGCGGATACCGTATTCGACACCATCGGCATACTCGAATGGGCCAGACTGGCTCCGGTCGATCGTGTTAAAGGGATCATGCGCACCCCGGACGGGCTGGTGCGGATCAACCGTCAGGGCGAAGATTTCTTTATCGAAACGCAAAATGTGGCGCCACCTGATAGCCGAATAGAGTTAATTAGTGCGGTTAACGCCGACTGGAATGCCCTGCAGTCCAGCCTGTTGAAGCTTCGTTTAAGTTTGGGCGGCTAACGTTGCCCCAGATTTCACTCTATGCTGAATGTTATGACGACTCGACTTCCCCTGATATTACTGCTTAATGTCGCCGGTCTGGCGCTCTTTTTCTCCTGGTATATCCCGGCGAATCATGGTGTCTGGTTTCCGCTGGATTCTGCCATTTTTCACTTCTTCAACCAGGAGCTGGTGAAGAGCGAAGCCTTCCTGTGGCTGGTTGCTATCACGAATAACCGTGCCTTTGACGGCTGCTCGCTGCTGGCGATGGGCGGCCTGATGCTCTCTTTCTGGCTGAAAGAGGACAAAACAGGACGCCGCCGTATTCTGATTATTGGTTTGATGATGTTGCTGCTTGCGGTGGTAATTAACCAGCTGGCAACGGCCATTATTCCGGTTAAGCGTTCCAGCCCAACGCTCTTCTTCCCCGATATTTATCGCGTCAGCGAGCTGCTGCATATTCCAACGAAAGATGCGTCGAAGGCCAGTTTCCCGGGCGATCACGGAATGATGCTGCTTATTTTTTCCGGCGTGATGCTCCGCTATTTCGGCCGAAAAGCCTTTGCGATAGCCCTGATTATTTTTGTGGTTTTTGCCTTCCCACGGGTAATGATTGGCGCTCACTGGTTCACTGATATTGCAGTCGGTTCGCTCTCTTCTGTGCTGGTTGCGCTGCCGTGGTGTCTGATGACACCGCTGAGCGACAAGATAATAGCCGTGTTCGATCGCTACCTCCCCGGCAAAACGCAACAAATCAGAAACCAATAATTAACCTTAATTAACACTATGCATCAGGGATCGTTTTGATCCTTGATGCATTTTTCTCCCCTTTCGTCCCCTCCCGTCATCATTTCGTCACAATATTCGTGATAAAAATGAATGTGTTGCACGGTTTTTAACCTCAATCGCGCACATTTTGAACAATTATCAATTTTTACTTTCTGTATCACAATTTCTTATAAAAAAAAGGCTTTTTTTGCTCGCAATACCCCAGGCAATCGGTTAATCTCGAACTCGTTTTGCCCCATAGAGATAATTATTTCGCTGGTGAATAAATTTGTGCGCTACGCCACAAATGTGATCAGAAAGAATTGTCTCATTGTGAACAGATAATTAGTCTCGTCACGTTTGGCATTTTTTATAACGATATTTGTCGTTAAGGACTTCAAGGGATAATAAACAAAATGGTCAAATCTCAACCGATTTTGAGATATATCTTACGGGGGATCCCGGCGATAGCAGTGGCGGTACTGTTATCTGCATGTAGTACATCGAACACCGCAAAGAATATGCATCCTGAGACGCGTGTTGTGGGAATGGAAGATTCCTCGTCACTGCAAGCCTCTCAGGATGAATTTGAAAATATGGTACGTAATCTGGACGTGAAGTCCCGTATTATGGACCAGTATGCTGACTGGAAAGGCGTGCGTTATCGTCTTGGCGGCAGCACCAAAAAAGGCATTGATTGTTCCGGTTTCGTACAGCGTACTTTCCGTGAGCAGTTTGGGTTAGACCTTCCGCGTTCAACTTACGAACAGCAGGAGATGGGCAAGTCGATTTCACGCACTAAACTGCGCACCGGGGATTTAGTCCTGTTCCGTGCGGGTTCGACAGGTCGACATGTTGGCATTTACATTGGCAATGACCAGTTTGTACATGCCTCCACCAGCAGCGGTGTGACCATTTCCAGCATGAACGAACCTTACTGGAAGAAGCGCTATAACGAAGCGCGCCGCGTACTGACCCGCAGTTAAAATAATCATTGTATCGTTGGTTATCCCTTGGCCGGCGATATGATAAAAAAAGCACTGCTTCGGCGGTGTTTTTTTTTGCCCGTTACACTGAATACATTCAGCGGCAATCCAGGAACCACGACGTCTATGTTCACCCGCTACTTCTCCAGTAATCGCAAGATACTTTTCCTCAGCCTTATCACCGGCCTGATCACAGCCCTGCTCCTGGGTTCATTGCAATTTTTCTGGAGCTACCACAAGCGGGAAGTCAGATTCGACACCCTGATTGACGACGTGAGCATCTACATGGAAAGCTACTTCGATGAGTTGAAAAGCTCTATCGATCTCCTTCAGCCGCTCACGCTGAACAGCTGCCACGACGTCAACGCTGAGCTGACCTCTCGCGCGGCCTTTAGCCTTAACGTGCGCGCCTTTTTGCTGGTCAGGGATAAACTGGCGTACTGCTCTTCAGCCACCGGTCCGATGAACGTCCCGATGGAAGAACTGATACCCGAGCTGCACATTGATAAACAGATTGATATGGCGTTACTGCCGGGTACACCGATGATGCCGCACAGACCCGCGATTGCCATCTGGTATCGAAATCCGCTGGTGAAGGATGGCGGCGTGTTTACTTCGGTAAACATCAACCTGACTCCGTATATGCTTTACACCGCACGCCAGAACGAGTTCGCGGGCATTGCCATCATCATTGGCGACAATGCGTTGTCGACCAGGTCCGCCACACTGGTTAAGGCACAGGATTTACATGAAACGCCGGCACGCACCGCGACCCTAAAAGAGGTTCCGCTGACGATCAAACTGTACGCCGAAGAGTGGACGAGCGATGAAATCCTGTTCGCGGTGTTCTTTGGACTGGTCTGCGGGATCGCGGCCGGCTCGCTTAATTTCTATATCCTCACCACGCGTCTTAACCCAGGCAAAGAGATCCTGAGCGCCATTAAACGCGGTCAGTTTTATGTGGTGTATCAGCCTGTTGTGGATGCCGAGACGCTGCAAATGCGTGGTGTCGAAGTCCTGATGCGCTGGAAACACCCGACGATGGGGGAAATTCCGCCTGATGCCTTTATCAACTTCGCCGAAGCGCAGAAGCTGATTGTGCCGCTGACGCTGCATCTCTTTGACCTCATCATCCGCGACGCGCCGGTATTGCAGACCCTTCTGCCACCGGGCGCAAAACTGGGCATTAACATTGCGCCGGGGCATCTTCATGCGGAAAGCTTCAAAGAGGATATGCGCACTTTCCTGGACTTAATGCCGCCGGATCATTTCCAGATTGTGCTGGAAATCACCGAACGCGATATGGTTAACCATCGGGAAGCCAACAATCTTTTCGAATGGCTGCACAATGAAGGCTTTGAAATTGCGATTGATGATTTTGGTACCGGCCACAGTGCGCTGATTTACCTTGAGCGTTTCACCATGGATTACATCAAAATTGACCGGGGTTTTGTCAACGCGATTGGGACGGAAACCGTGACCTCCCCGGTGCTTGATGCCGTACTCACCCTGGCAAGACGACTGAATATGTCGACCGTCGCCGAAGGGGTGGAGACGCCGGAGCAGGCAGCCTGGCTGCGCGAACATGGCGTTGTTTTCCTTCAGGGTTACTGGATTAGCCGCCCGATGCCGCTGGAGCAGTTCCGCCAATGGCAGCCTGAACGTTGAATGATTTCACATTGCCCGTGACGTCACTTATTATTCAGCTTAACTGAGCCGGTCAGTCGAAAGGGAGCCGCCGCGAGATGCTTATGCGCTTTATGTTGCTGCTGTTGGCATTAACGAGCCTGTCCAGCCAGGCGCAAACCATCAAAGAGAACATCGCGTTCTCTGTGATTGGTGAGCCAAAGTACGCGGTCAATTTTACGCACTTTGATTACGTCAACCCTGGCGCGCCAAAAGGCGGGAACGTGACCCTCTCCGCCACAGGGACGTTCGACAACTTCAACCGCTTCGCCCTGCGCGGCGTGGCGGCAGCGCGAACAGAATCGCTCTACGATACGCTGTTTGTTACGTCTGATGATGAACCCGGCAGTTACTACCCGCTGATTGCCGACAACGTACGTTACGCGGATAACTTCGCGTGGGCGGAAATTTCGATTAACCCACGGGCGCGTTTTCACGATGGGACGCCGGTCAAAGCCAGCGACATTGCCTTCACATTTCACAAATTTATGACTGAGGGCGTTCCCCAGTTCCGCATTGTCTACAAAGGCGTTACGGTCAAAGCCATTGCCCCGCTCACGGTGCGTATTGAGCTGAGTGAGCCGAATAAAGAGAATATGCTCAGCCTGTTCTCCCTGCCCGTGATGCCTGAATCGTTCTGGAAAGATCACAAACTTAGCGACCCGCTCTCCACGCCCCCGCTGGCGGGTGGCCCATACCGCATAACCGACTGGCGCATGGGGCAGTATGTTGTCTATTCCCGGGTCAAAGACTACTGGGCGGCAAACCTGCCGGTAAACCGGGGCCGCTGGAATTTCGATACCCTTCGCTACGATTACTATCTTGACGATAACGTAGCATTTGAAGCATTCAAAGCCGGTGCGTTCGATATGCGCATGGAGAGCAGCGCTAAAAACTGGGCGACACGGTATATCGGCAAAAACTTCGCTAACGGGTATATCGTTAAAGACGAGCATAAAAACGCGTCCGCTCAGGATACGCGCTGGCTGGCGTTTAATATTCAGCGTCCGGTATTTACTGACCGCCGGGTGCGGGAAGCCATTACCCTGGCCTTTGATTTTGAATGGATGAACAAAGCGCTATTTTACGGCGCTTACAGCCGGGCAAATAGCTATTTCCAGAACACTGAATATGCCGCTCGCGATTACCCAAAAGCGGACGAACTTGTCCTGCTGGCACCGTTGAAAGCAGAACTGCCACCGGAGGTGTTCACGACGGTATTTCAGCCTCCGGCGTCAAAGGGTGACGGCTACGATCGCGACAACCTGCTTAAAGCCAGCAAGCTGCTGGATGACGCAGGCTGGCCACTGAAGAATCAAAAACGCGTCGATTCCAGAACGGGCAAACCGTTAAGCTTTGAGCTGCTGCTTGCGTCCGGAAGCAACGATCAGTGGGTGCTGCCGTTTAAGCACAATCTTGAACGGCTGGGGATTACCATGAACATTCGCCAGGTCGACAACGCGCAGCTCACCAACCGCAAACGCAGCCGTGATTACGACATGATGCAAACCCTGTGGCCCGCGCAGCCGTGGCCCAGTTCGGATCTGCAAATCTCCTGGGCATCCAGCTATATCGACTCCTCCTACAATGCGCCGGGGGTGAAAAGCCCGGCGATTGATGCCTTGATTGCGAAAATTGTGGCGGCGCAGGGTGATAAAGAAAAACTCCTGCCGCTGGGACGCGCCCTCGACAGGGTCTTAACCTGGAATTACTACATGCTGCCAATGTGGTATATGGGCGAAGACCGGCTTGCGCGCTGGGACAAGTTCTCCGAGCCTGCCGTACGCCCTGTCTATTCACTGGGCTTCGACACCTGGTGGTATGACGTTAACAAAGCCGCCAGACTTCCCGCTGAGCGGCGATAAGGAATCATCATGGGTGCGTATCTGATCCGCCGTCTCCTGCTGATTATCCCGACCCTCTGGGCAATCATCACGATTAACTTTTTTATTGTGCAAATCGCGCCCGGCGGCCCGGTCGACCAGGCTATTGCAGCCATTGAATTTGGCAACAGCGGCGGCATGCCTGGCGGCGGTGGCGAAGGAATGGGCGCGAGCCATGCCCGCACCGGCCTGGGAAATATCAGTGAAAGCCATTATCGCGGCGGACGTGGCCTGGATCCGGAAGTCATCGCCGAGATCACCCATCGTTATGGCTTCGACAAACCGCTTCACGAGCGGTATTTCAACATGCTCTGGGACTACCTCCGCTTTGATTTTGGCGACAGCCTGTTTCGCAGCGCGTCAGTTTTAACATTGATTAAGCAAAGTCTGCCGGTGTCGATTACCCTGGGGCTGTGGGGAACGTTGATTATTTATCTCGTCTCTATTCCCCTGGGGATCCGTAAAGCGGTTCACAACGGCAGCCGCTTCGATGTCTGGAGCAGCACGTTTATCATCATCGGCTATGCCATTCCGGCGTTTCTGTTTGCCGTTCTGTTGATTGTCTTTTTTGCCGGTGGCAGCTATTTCGATATCTTTCCGCTACGGGGGCTGGTGTCAGCGGATTTCAGCACCCTGCCCTGGTACAAGAAGATCACCGATTATTTCTGGCACATCACGTTGCCGGTGCTTGCGACCGTCATTGGCGGCTTTGCGGCCCTGACCATGTTGACCAAAAACGCCTTTCTCGATGAAATCCGTAAACAGTACGTTGTGACTGCCCGTGCGAAGGGCGTGGGCGAAAAGCAGATCATGTGGAAACATGTCTTTCGCAACGCCATGCTGCTGGTGATTGCCGGATTTCCTGCCACGTTCATCAGTATGTTTTTTACCGGCTCGCTGCTGATAGAGGTGATGTTCTCTCTCAACGGACTGGGCTTGCTGGGATATGAAGCCACCGTGTCGCGCGATTATCCGGTCATGTTTGGCACACTTTATATCTTCACCCTGATTGGCCTGCTGCTGAATATCATCAGCGATATCAGCTATACGCTGGTTGATCCCCGAATTGATTTTGAGGGCCGCTGATGCCGCGTTTAAGCCCCGTCAACCAGGCCCGATGGGCCCGTTTTCGCCACAACCGCCGCGGCTACTGGTCGCTGTGGATCTTTGCCGTCCTGTTTGTCTTAAGCATGTGTTCGGAACTGATTGCCAACGATAAACCGCTGCTGGTGCACTTTAACGACCGCTGGTATGTGCCCGTTCTCACCCAATACAGCGAAAGCGATTTTGGTGGCCCGTTTGCGACGCCCGCTGAATATCAGGATCCGTGGCTTCGCCAACAAATTGAACAGCACGGCTGGGCACTCTGGGCGCCGGTGCGTTTTGGCGCAAACAGCATTAACTTTGCGACCACCACCCCCTTCCCTTCCCCGCCTTCCGCGCAAAACTGGCTGGGAACGGATGCCAACGGCGGCGATGTGCTGGCACGCATCCTCTATGGCACGCGGATCTCGATCCTCTTTGGGCTGATGCTGACCGTCTTTTCCAGCGTGATGGGCGTGGTAGCAGGTGCCGTTCAGGGCTACTACGGCGGGAAAATCGACCTGTGGGGTCAACGTTTTATTGAGGTCTGGTCAGGCATGCCGACGCTGTTTCTGATCATTCTGCTTTCAAGCGTGGTACAGCCAAACTTCTGGTGGCTGTTAGGCATTACCGTCATCTTCGGCTGGATGGCGCTGGTAGGCGTGGTGCGGGCGGAATTTCTGCGCACCCGTAATTACGATTACATTCGCGCTGCCCAGGTGCTGGGGGTGAGCGACCGCGGGATCATTTTCCGCCATATGCTTCCTAACGCCGTGGTAGCGACCCTCACTTTCCTGCCGTTTATTCTGTGCAGTTCCATCACTACCCTCACCTCGCTTGATTTCCTTGGCTTCGGGCTCCCTCTCGGTTCCCCGTCGCTCGGCGAGCTACTGCTGCAGGGCAAGAACAACCTGCAGGCACCGTGGTTAGGCATCACCGCCTTTCTTGCCGTGGCCGTGCTGCTTTCACTGCTGATTTTTATTGGCGAAGCCGTGCGCGATGCTTTTGATCCCAACAAGGCGGTATAAGATGACGCAGCCCCTTCTCAGTATTGATAACCTGTCGATTGCCTTTTCAAAACAGGGTGAGGCGCGTACCGTGGTCACGGAGTTGTCGCTGCAGATCCAGCGCGGCGAAACGCTGGCGCTGGTAGGCGAGTCAGGCTCTGGCAAGAGCGTATCGGCACTGTCGATCCTGCGCCTGCTTCCGTCTCCGCCCGTCAGCTATCCGCAAGGCGACATTCTGTTTCACGGTCGCTCGCTGCTGCATGCCGATGAAAAAACCCTGCGCGGAATTCGCGGCAATAACATTGCCATGATTTTCCAGGAGCCGATGGTCTCCCTTAACCCGCTGCACACGCTGGAAAAACAGCTCTATGAAGTGCTGTCCCTGCACCGGGGCATGCGCAAAGAGGCGGCGCGGGGGGAGATTCTGGATTGTCTTGAACGAACCGGCATTCGCAATGCCGCAAAACGGCTGAACGATTTTCCCCATCAGCTTTCCGGCGGCGAACGTCAGCGGGTGATGATTGCGATGGCCCTGCTCACGCGACCCGAACTGTTGATTGCCGATGAGCCCACCACCGCGCTGGACGTGACGGTGCAGGCGCAAATTCTGCGGCTGCTGCGGGAGCTGCGTGACGAACTGAACATGAGTCTGCTGTTTATCACCCATAACCTCAGCATTGTGAGAAAGCTCGCCGACAGCGTCGCCGTGATGCAAAACGGACGCTGCGTCGAGCAGAACACCGCAGCCACCCTGCTGAAAGCGCCTCAGCACCCCTATACGCAGCGTCTGCTTGATAGCGAGCCCACGGGTGACCCGGTTCCCCTGCCGGCTGACAGCGCGCCGTTGCTGCGCGTTGAGGGGCTGGGCGTGTCGTTTCCTGTTCGCAAAGGGATTCTGCGGCGCATCGTCGACCAGAATCCGGTATTGAAAAATATCCATTTTTCCCTGCGTCCGGGCGAATCGCTGGGGCTGGTGGGCGAGTCCGGTTCGGGGAAAAGCACCACCGGCCTGGCACTGCTGCGCTTAATCGCCTCGCAGGGTGAGATCCTCTTTGACGGTATGCCGCTGCACAACTGGAACCGTCGCCAGATGTTGCCCGTTCGTCCCCGCATGCAGGTTGTGTTTCAGGATCCAAACTCCTCGCTTAACCCACGGCTGAACGTATTACAGATTGTCGAAGAGGGTCTGCGCGTTCATCAGCCGGCATTGACCGTCCGGCAGCGGGAAGAAGAAGTGATACGCGTTATGGCAGAAGTTGGCTTAGATCCGGATACCCGGCACCGCTACCCGGCTGAATTTTCCGGCGGTCAGCGCCAGCGTATCGCCATTGCCCGCGCGCTGATCCTCAAACCGGAGCTGATCATTCTGGATGAACCGACGTCGTCGCTGGACAGAACCGTTCAGGCTCAGATCCTGGCATTACTGAAAGGATTGCAGGAAAAGCACAGGCTGGCCTATATCTTTATCAGCCATGATTTACAGGTTGTGCGGGCGTTATGCCATCAGGTGATTGTGTTGCGACAGGGAGAAGTGGTCGAACAGGGAGAGTGCCAGCGCGTATTTGCTGCGCCAACGCAGAGCTACACGCGCCAGCTGTTGTCCGCAGACTAGCGCTCAGAAAGGATACTGGCCCGAGAAAGGCTCAGCGATAGCAACACCAAAGTTTTTCAGACGGCAGGTCGCGGCAAATTCATCCTGGCTTTTCACGAACAGGCAGGGTTCACCTTCACACTCCAGTACGGAGCTGTCCACTTCAATATCCGTCAGGGCCTCGCTGAGACGCTCCATGACTCGCCATGCATTTTCGTCGCTCGGGCTCAGCAGCTTAAGTGCAACCAGACAATTCTCGCAACCCGCGACGCTTTGCGGAATCGGTTCAACTTTCGAACCTGCAAAACCCGCCGACCAGCGATAGCTCTGGGGCAAGCGATGGACTATGGAGAGTTGTAATGTATTCACGTTCGTTCCCCGGAAGCAAAATTTACTTCACAATTTATTTACATTTATAGTAACACATCATCGCCAGCCTGCACTATTCGGCGCTTTTTTATAGGTGTTCAGGCTCGCGTCGGCGCTATATGTACCCGTTTCTGCGATCTAACTCAACCTTTTTAAATACAATGATGTGACTTTTTACACAAATAGATTTTACATAAAAGAAACAAACACAGGGTAAACGAATGCAGCTTTGGTTGATGTGTGTCAACAAAAAAGGCCCTGACTGGGCCTTATTTGCGCGTTAGCTGACCACCTTTCGCGGCCGACTGGCGTAGAGATAGAAAAGAATGGAGCTGGTTGCACAAAACGCCATCGCCCACAGCATCGGCCAGGCCGTATTAAACGTGGCCATCGACAGTAACGCCCCGACGATGGCGCCGATGCCAAAGCGGAATGTTCCGGCCAGCGACGAGGCGGTGCCTGCCATATGCGGGAATTCGTCGAGGATCACCGCCATCGCATTGGAGGAAACCATCGACACGCAGCCGACGAAGGCCGCAACCCCCACCACCAGCGCCCAGAAGCCCACGCCTGTAAAAGCACTCAGCACCAGCCAGATAGCCATCACAAACTGGATCCAAAGCCCGGCGCGGAACATGTTCAACGCCCCGACTCGGCGGACAAAGCGGCTGTTAATGATGGTCATAATGAACAGGAAGACGATGTTGAGCGCAAAGTAATAACCGAAGTGCTGCGGAGAAACATGGTTCAATTCGATATAGACAAACGGCCCGGCGCTCAGGAATGAGAACATCCCGGCGAAGCTGAAACCGCTCGCCAGCATATAGCTCAGCACGCGCTTATGGCGAAACAGTGAGGCGAAATTCCCCATTGTGGTTCGGATGTGGAACTTCTGTCGGCGCTCCGCGGGTAGCGTTTCATCAATAAAGAAGAAGATCATTGCCGAGGCCAGCAGCGCGGCAAGCGCCAGGATCCAGAAAATCACATGCCAGCTGAACCATACCAGCACCGCACCGCCGGCCATAGGGGCCACCAGCGGTGCAATCGTCGTCACCAGCATCACAAACGACATCATCCGGGAGAACTCTTCTTTCGGGTAGATATCGCGCATCAGGGCATTGATCACCACGCTTGCCGCTGCCGCCGCCAGACCGTGGAAAAAGCGCATGACAATCAGTTGATCGATGGTTTGCGCCTGCGCACAGGCCACCGCCGCCCCTGCAAAAATCAGGGTCCCGCCAAGAATAACGGGCTTGCGGCCAAAGCTGTCCGCCATCGGGCCATAAAACAGCTGACCGAGGGCAAAACCGAGAATATAGGTGCTGAGCGTCATCTGCGCGCTGCCTGCCGGTACGCCAAACTGCGCGGAAATAACCGGCAGCGCAGGCAGATACATATCAATAGACAGCGGCATCAGCATGGCCAGCAGGCCAAGAATGAAGACGATTTTGAACGACGAGTGTGGCCTGGTGGTCACAGAGTTCTCCTGAAATTAATGCGAAGGCAGACCAACGCTGGCGATCTCTTCTTCCGTTAACGGGCGATATTCGCCGGGCGCCAGCTCAGGATCGAGTTCAATTGCGCCAATACGTTCACGATGCAGACCGACAACGTGGTTACCCACTGCGGCAAACATACGCTTCACCTGATGGTAGCGCCCTTCACTGATGGTCAGACGGACCTCGGTAGGCGCGATCACTTCAAGCACGGCAGGCCGGGTCAGATCTTTTTCATTATGCAACTGAACGCCGTTGGCAAATTGTTCTGCCGTGTCATCCGCGACCGGAGACTCCAGCGTCACCCGATACGTCTTCTCGCAGTGATGACGGGGAGACGTGATACGGTGCGACCACTGCCCGTCGTCGGTCATCAGCACCAGCCCGGTGGTGTCGATATCGAGACGGCCAGCGGCATGCAGCTTGTGCGCGACCGGTTCGTCGAGGAAATAAAGCACCGTTGGATGATCCGGATCGTCCGTAGAACAGACATAGCCTTCCGGCTTATTGAGCATGAAATAGCGCGGCCCGTGCTGTTGGGTCAGCGGGTTGCCGTCATATTCAACCTGATGGTCAGGCTGGAGTTTGAACGCAGTGTCTTTCACAATATCGCCATCCACGGTAACGCGGCTGGCGCGAATTTCACGCCCGGCAATAGCGCGGCTTACGCCGAGTTGCTGAGCGATAAACTTATCAAGTCGCATGAAATCTTTTTAGCCTTAATGGTGCTGGAAGTCGGACAACAGGTCCGAAAAAGAAGCAGTCTGGAATGGCTCAGTATAATGGTCTGGTTGCGCCACTCAAGGGAAAAAGTTTCGTGGCATACTATATGCGAAATAACTAAACCGAGACCCCATGACTTTTACACTTCGTCCTTATCAGCAGGAAGCCGTTGACGCCACTCTCGCCTGGTTTCGTAAACACCAGGCACCGGCGGCCATTGTGCTTCCGACCGGTGCTGGCAAAAGCCTGGTGATCGCCGAACTGGCGCGTCTGGCACGCGGACGCGTGCTGGTGCTGGCCCACGTCAAAGAGCTGGTGGCGCAAAACCATGCCAAGTATTGCGCGCTCGGGCTGGAAGCTGACATTTTCGCTGCCGGGCTAAAGCGCAAAGAGAGCCACGGCAAAGTGGTCTTTGGCAGCGTACAGTCGGTGGCCCGCAACCTTGATCTGTTTCGCAGTGAATTTTCGCTGCTGATTGTCGACGAGTGTCACCGCATCAGCGATGACGACGACAGCCAGTATCAGCAAATCCTCACTCACCTGAAAGAGGTGAACCCGCACCTTCGCCTGCTTGGCCTGACGGCGACCCCGTTTCGCCTGGGTAAAGGCTGGATCTATCGCTACCATTATCACGGCATGGTGCGCGGCGATGAGAAAGCGCTGTTCAGCGACTGTATCTATGAACTTCCTTTGCGCTACATGATCAAGCATGGCTACCTGACGCCGCCCGAGCGGCTGGACATGCCGGTGGTGCAGTACGATTTCAGCCGGTTACAGGCGCAGAGCAACGGGTTATTCAGCGAAGCGGAGTTGAACCAGGAGCTGAAAAAGCAAAAGCGCATTACCCCGCATATCATTAGCCAGATAGAAGAGTTCGCCGCGACGCGCAAAGGGGTCATGATCTTTGCCGCCACCGTGGAGCATGCGCGAGAAATTACCGGGCTGCTGCCCGCCGAGGACGCGGCCTTAATCACCGGCGAGACGCCCGGGCCGGAGCGCGACCGCCTGATCGACGCCTTCAAAGCGCAACAATTCCGCTATCTGGTGAACGTGTCGGTGTTAACCACCGGGTTTGATGCCCCGCATGTCGATCTGATTGCCATTTTACGTCCGACCGAATCGGTCAGTCTTTATCAGCAGATTGTGGGCCGCGGCCTGCGCCTGGCGCCCGGGAAAACCGACTGTCTTATTCTGGATTACGCCGGTAACCCGCACGATCTCTACTCTCCGGAAGTCGGCACGCCAAAAGGCAAAAGCGACAACGTCCCCGTTCAGGTCTTTTGCCCTGCCTGTGGTTTTGCCAATACCTTCTGGGGTAAAACCACCGCAGACGGCACGCTGATTGAACATTTTGGCCGCCGCTGTCAGGGCTGGTTTGAAGATGACGAAGGACATCGCGAACAGTGCGATTTCCGTTTCCGCTTTAAAAACTGCCCGCAGTGCAATGCGGAAAACGATATTGCCGCCCGTCGCTGTCGCGAATGCGATACGGTTCTGGTCGATCCTGATGACATGCTAAAAGCAGCGCTGAAGTTAAAAGATGCGCTGGTGCTGCGCTGTTCCGGTATGGCACTGCAACCCGGCGCGGATGACAAAGGCGAGTGGCTGAAAATCACCTATTACGATGAAGACGGCGCAGACGTCAGCGAGCGCTTCAGGGTACATACGCCTGCCCAGCGTATGGCCTTCGAACAACTCTTTATTCGCCCGCACACCCGTACGCCCGGTGTACCGCTGCGCTGGATTACCGTGGCCGATATCGTGCGCCAGCAGGTGTTACTGCGCCACCCGGATTTTGTTGTGGCTCGTATGAAAGGACAGTTCTGGCAGGTTCGGGAAAAGGTGTTTGATTACGAAGGCCGTTTTCGTCGCGCCAACGAATTGCGCGGTTAAGGGGACTTTTCATTGATGTGAGGGGCGTTTGAGTATAAAATGCCGCCCGCTTCATATCCGTGAAGCAGAACACTCACCTGCTGCTGGGTCGCCTGTAGTAGGGTTTAAAATACAGAGAGAAATCAATGTTTACTATCGAAGCAGAAGTACGTAACGTGCAGGGTAAGGGTGCGAGCCGCCGCCTGCGTAACGCTAACAAGTTCCCGGCTATCGTTTACGGTGGCGAAGCTGCTCCAGTTGCAATCGAACTGGATCACGACAAAGTGTGGAACCTGCAGAACAAACCTGAATTCTACAGCGAAGTTCTGACCATCGTTGTTGGCGGTAAAGAAGAAAAAGTGAAAGTTCAGGCTGTTCAGCGTCACGCGTTCAAGCCAAAAGTCACTCACATCGACTTCGTTCGCGCGTAATCGCAAACACGTCGAAAAAAAAGCCCCGCTTCTGCGGGGCTTTTTTTATGCCTGTTATTTCCCGCCAGAGGTGCGGCGCTGAAGCTGATCGCGCAGGTTCGGCGGCGTGCCTTTAATGGTCAGCGTATCGGTGGCCGGATCCCAGAAGATGCGTTCACCCAACAGCATGGCATCAAAGTTGATGGTCAACCCACCGCCGCTACCGGCAAATTTAGTGAGCTGTCGCAGCGTACTGCGATCCGCCGGGAAGCTCTCTTCGAGCTCATAGCCTTTATCAGCGGTAAATTCCTGGAAGCTGACTTCACTGACGCCCGCCAGCTCTTTTGACAGCGACTCCAGCTCAATCTCTTCTCCCGCCTGCAGCTGTTCGTTGCAGTAACTGTACACCTGCTGGCGCACGGTCTGACGCTCAGATTTATCGAGCTGCGCTTCGGCGGTAAAGTCGTCAACCGCCTGCAGCAGCCCTTTGTTCTGCGCTTTGGCGTTAAGACCTTCGCTGGCGCCGAGGAAGTCCATAAAGAAATCAGCCACTTTACGACCGACGCGGCCTTTCAGGAAGGTCAGGTAGCGGGTCGATTCCGGGTTCGTTTCCCACTCGGTTAAATCGATACGCGCCACGATATCCGCATGGTTGATATCAAGATAGTGGGTAGAGCTGATATCCAGCTGCTCATTCACGCGCATGCTGCTTAAATTGTTCAGCACGGTGACCAGCAGATACTCTACTGCCAGGTAGCGATAGTGACAGAACAGGACGATACCGCCGTCTGCGAACGGGTATTTTGCCAGTTCGTCACGCAGACGTCCGGTGGCGGCGCGGCTAAACGCCAGGAAATCCTCTTCGCCCTGACGCTGCAGACGAAGACTATCAGCCAGTTCGCTCTCTTCGCTGAACAGACCATAGGCTTTATTTTTAGCACTGTAGACGCGGTGCAACTCCGCCATCATTTCCACAACGGTCGCCGTGGGTTCCAGTAACGAATCGCGAAGCACCACTTCAAGGGTTTGCTCATCACGCTTGATAAGCTGGTGCAAGGCAATCTGGTTGATTTCCAGACTCATGATAAACTCTCCTTTTAGACCGGGCGGTATTCAACCACCACCAGGTCATGTGTGCAACAACAGATAAAAAAGGGGAAAAAAAGCTGTCGCTACGGTAATATGTTGCCCTTTCATCAACAAACTGATTTTGATTTATGCCACAACATTCCCGCTACAGTGATGAACACGTTGAACAACTGCTCAGTGAGCTGGTCAACGTACTGGAAAGACATAAAACGCCGACCGATCTCTCCCTGATGGTTTTGGGAAATATGGTCACCAACCTTATCAATACCAGCGTTGCTCCGGCTCAGCGTCAGGCGATCGCCAAATCTTTCGCCCAGGCGTTACAGTCCTCCGTCAGCGACGACCAGGCCCATTAAGGGAAACGAACAACAGTTTATGGTGACGAATCGTCAGCGCTACCGTGAAAAAGTCTCCCAGATGGTCAGCTGGGGACACTGGTTTGCCCTGTTCAACATTCTGTTAGCGTCGGTCATTGGCTGTCGTTATCTGTTTGTCGCAGACTGGCCGACAACGCTAACCGGGCGTATTTACTCCTGGATGAGCGTTGTGGGTCACTTTAGCTTTTTGGTTTTCGCCACCTATCTGCTGATCCTGTTCCCCCTGACGTTTATCGTCATGTCGCAGCGGCTCATGCGTTTCTTGTCCGCTATCCTCGCGACGGCGGGGATAACGCTGCTGCTTATCGACAGCGAAGTCTTTACCCGTTTTCACCTGCATCTCAACCCCATCGTCTGGGAACTGGTGATCAACCCGGATCAAAACGAAACGGCCCGTGACTGGCAGCTGATGTTTATCAGCGTTCCGGTGATCCTGCTTATTGAGATGCTGTTTGCCACCTGGAGCTGGCAAAAACTGCGCAGCCTGACCCGGCGCCGCCATTATGCGAAGCCCGTTGCGACGCTCTTTTTCGTCTCCTTTATTAGCTCGCACATCATGTATATCTGGGCGGATGCGAACTTCTATCGCCCTATTACCATGCAGCGCGCTAACCTGCCGCTCTCTTATCCGATGACGGCCCGCCGTTTCCTCGAAAAACACGGCCTGCTGGATGCGCAGGAGTATCAGCGCCGTCTGGTCGAACAGGGTAATCCGGAAGCGGTCAGCGTTCAGTATCCGCTGAGCGAACTACGCTATCGCGATATGGGCCGCGGGCAAAACGTCCTGTTAATCACCGTCGATGGACTGAATTATTCACGTTACGAGAAGCAGATGCCTGCTCTGGCTGATTTCGCCAGTAAGAACGTGACGTTTACACAGCATATGAGTTCCGGTAACTCGACCGATGCGGGTATCTTTGGTCTGTTCTACGGTATTTCAGCCGGATACATGGACGGCGTGCTGTCCGCCCGTATTCCTGCGGCACTGATCACCGGACTTAATCAGCAGGGTTATCAGTTAGGGCTATTCTCTTCGGATGGCTTTAACAGCGCGCTCTATCGCCAGGCGCTGCTGTCAGACTTCTCACTGCCGGCGGCACAGAGCCAGACAGATGAACAGACCGCCAGTCAGTGGATAAGCTGGCTGCAACGCTACGCCCAGGAAGATAACCGCTGGTTCTCGTGGGTTGCCTTAAACGGCACCAACCTTGAGGACACGAATCAGAAAGGCTTTGCGCGCCGCTACAGCCGCGCTGCCGGTGATGTTGATGCACAGATTGGCCGCGTGCTCGACGCGTTGCGCGAGGCTGGCAAGCTGGATAACACCGTCGTGATCGTCACGGCCGGTCATGGTATCCCGTTGGGTGACGAAACGAAGAGCATGGAGTGGTCGCGTCCAAATCTGCATGTTCCGCTGGTGATCCACTGGCCGGGAACGCCGGCGCAGCGCATCAATATGCTGACTGAACATAAAGATGTGATGACGACCCTGATGCAACGTCTGCTGCACGTCAGCACGCCAGCAAACGAATATTCACAGGGGCAGGATCTCTTCAGTGCCACCCGCCGCCATAACTGGGTGACGGCTGCCGGAGAGAGCACGCTGGTGGTGACTACGCCAGCGCTGACGCTGGTGCTGAACAACAATGGGAAGTATCAGACGTATAATCTGCAGGGTGAGCGGTTGAAAGACCAAAAACCGCAGCTGAGCCTGCTGCTGCAGGTTCTGACGGATGAGAAGCGCTTTATCGCTAACTGATTAATTATAAACCAGTTAGCAACAGATTCCCTTGCATTCAAAACGGAATCGAGTAGTATTCTTTTTATGCGTCGGCACGTAGCGCAGCCTGGTAGCGCACCGTCATGGGGTGTCGGGGGTCGGAGGTTCAAATCCTCTCGTGCCGACCAAAAATACTCTTTAAAACCAGCCAGCTATGGCTGGTTTTTTTATTGCTTAATTTCTGATGGGAATCATTACCTGTAGTTTCAGCACCAACGGTCAACACCCCCCCTTAAAACACTCCGCCACGCTTGACGCTGTATATTTTTACAGTAAAAATACCTCCCCCCACTTGAAGTTATTACGGAGGTTTTATGTTTGTTGAATTGGTTTACGATAAGCGAAATGTTCAGGGCCTGGATGGAGCCAGAGAAATTATATTGGCCGAGCTTACGAAGCGAGTGCATAACATCTTCCCTGATGCTGAAGTGAAGGTTAAGCCTATGCAGGCTAACGGACTCAATAGCGATGCCAGCAAAAGCGATCGTGAAAAGTTGAACCGCATGCTGGAGGATATGTTTGAAGAGTCTGATATGTGGCTTACAAATGAATAAATTTCGTTGAAGCCCTCATATCGAATGTACTGGCGCGGACTTTAGCTGATAATTTTCCTTTGTGTAACACAATAACATTGGACAATCGACTTAGTGCGATACACCAACGTCTGGAGCAGTGATGATGAAAACAGTCGAGATACTGCAATACAATTTACACAAAGGCACCGGAGCATTTTTTCATAACGTCATGGCAGAAATTAGCGTTCCCCTACATCAACGCCACGGCATCGATGTGGTGTCGTTTGGTCACTCTCTGCACGATCTTGATTGCTACTATCTCATTCGAGCCTTTGAAAGTATTGAAAATATGAATACGGTGCTTAATTCTTTCTACGCGAGTGCAGACTGGCGCTGCGGGCCTCGTGAGTCCATCATTGACTGCATCGAAACAAGCATTAAGACAGTAATTGATCTGCCACGAGTAAGTGTGGATGGGCTACGAGTGTAAGTCCAAATCTGTTACGTCGCGATTGAGCGTTTACTGCCATATTAGGTTTGGTTCGGTGTATTGAGACAGCCAAAACGAGTCTGAGCTGATACATATCTAACCCTACCCTGCTCCCCATTGATTAACACACCGCGATGTTTGTAATGTCTTCATAAGCCACATGAGGACATCCCCAAGAAGCGTTTTTCCGACCAACATAATCTTGAAAACCAACCCTTCCGGGTTGTTTTTGTATTTCTGCAAAGGGAATTTCGTGTCATGTAACTCACTGGAAAAAAAGGGGCCCGTTTAGGCCCCCTGATGCGTTACTGTTTCACTTTGGCCTTTTCCTCATTGATGACGTTTAGCGCTGCTGCGGTGCAATCACCCTGAGCGATCCTGAGCGTGCCCGCCTGTTGGCGTTGCTCCAACAATGCGGAAAGCGTGTTGTAAACTTTCGTTTCGTGGTGGGCCTGTGCATAGCCCAACGCCTCGCAGATTTGAAAATCTGACATTGCCGCAACACGTTTACCATTTCCCCCCATGAAAGGCCGGGTGCTTAATGCATCCGTTTCGGGTTGAGAAGCAATGCTACATGCTGTTGTAGTCACCGCTGCCAGAATGATGAATGTCCACTGAGCCTTTTTCATCAGTAACGCTTTTTTTAAGGGTTTCACTTAAAATACTTCCCAAATTCGACATGTTGTCGCCTGATTTCTTTCAGGTTTGCCACTATTCCAGCCATACACCAGCCACTGACAACCCCCAAAAACCACCCCATCAAGAGATTTACTATCACCAGTGACCCACGTTTCTGGAGCCAGACTGAGCGCTACCACCACCAATATGATTGCCACCGCCTAAGCCGTGGGCGCTGTTGCTGTTGGCTGCATTGTTGCTGCCGTTCCCCGTTCCATGCTCATGTCGTGAGTTATTACGGCTATGATCGCTTCCCTGACGCTGAGAGACGATCAACGCGTCTACATGCGGAACTGCGATTTGCACATTCGGATCGACTTTGGCGATCTCCCCTGCGGTGGTGGTAGTGGTGACACCATTAACCGTGATATTCACAGGCGTCCCCGGCTTCATACTGGACACAGCAACGTTAATCGAGCCCGTGTCTTTTGTTATGGCAACACTTGTAACGTTATCAGGGGCTTTCGTGGTGGCTGGAGTATGAGTAAGCGAGGGCGCAGTAACCGCCGTGCCAGCGGGTAAGGCTGGACCTGTTGTCGCTTGCTGCATAGACACCACTGCGGCGCGGTAAGTTGTGCCTGTGATTTGTGGCGCAGCCACTGCAGACGTTTTGGTGGCGTCAGGGGTGTTAACGGCAGTTCCTGCAGGTAAGGCTGGCCCTGTTGTGACTTGCTGCATTGAAATCACAGCGTTCCGGTAAGTCGTGCCCGTAATGTGTGGCGTTTTCTGCTGCAGGGGTTGCGGCGTTCTTTGTGTTACAGGTCGCGGCGCATCGGGAGCCGTTTCAGTTGCCTGTACTGCATTAATACGATCGCCTGCAGTGCGTAAGCTGTTTTCGATGTCCCCTAAACGGGCCATATTTTCAGGTGAACGGTCGGCATTGTAAGCCTTTAATGCAGCCTGCTTATCCTCCATGGCCTGATTGGCTTCATTGCGAATCGACTGAATAGCAGTGGCTTTTTCATCCATGGTCATGAAATTAGAAGCGAAGGCGTTCACACTTCCGCATGAAAGCGCAATTATTACGGATAAAGAAATGATAGAATGGCGGTTCATTACAATAATTACCTTTAATTTATGTTAAGGGAAAACAGAAACAACAATTAACTACCCCGGCACATGTCGGGGACTTTTTTCAACAAACGAAACAAGCACTTCAAACCGCGCATAATAACGACTGTAAACGATTACACATTTGATATTTATCAATATCCCTAATTCAAATCGTAGAAATAACAATCAACTCAGCCACTACATTTCCCTGTTAATTCGCTTCAAAACATCTCTATTGTTATCGCAACCAATCATTTTTTTAGTGAATAACACTCAGACGGTGAATTTTTCCGGTTCATTATCCTGCATAAAAAAAGTGAAATAATGTTTCAGTGCACGTGCATTGACGTAACAAAAGCATCCCTCCCCCTGGATAAAGCGCCCTGTCCCTGCATAGCTCGTGTGGCCCCAAGCCAGACACCGTCAGCAATACAGAGAGGGATACATACCCGGATTTCACGCGATAAGCGGTGTGATAATTGAACAACGTGGCGGTATAGCGGGGGGGCTAATTACAGAGGCAGGAATTTATTGCAATTGATGACAGGGCTGGTTGAATCAGCATGAATGCTGTCCAGCCCAGATTCTTACGACTAAAAAAAGAAAAGCATTTTAATAACCGTATTCTTACCGCACTTCGGCAGGCGTTTTACGCAGATAAAGCAGCGTCAGCAAACAAATCACCGCGCCGGCATAAAAGGTATATTCTGCGCCCCACAGTTCCCAGATAGCGCCGGCACCCACGCTGGCCATCAGTAACCCGACCCCGCTGACCAGACTGAAAAGACCAAACGCCGTACCGCGCAAATCCGCAGGTGCTGTTTTGGCCACCATAGCGGCCAGCAGCCCCTGAGTCATCCCCATATGCATGCCCCAGAGCGCAACGCCGACAATAATACCGGTCCAGTGGGTACTCAGGGCCAGAACGACATCAGCGGCAATCAAAACGACTAGCCCCCACTGCAGAAGCCGGGTATGGCTCATACCATCAGAGAGTTTGCCAAACGGATAGGCCGAGAAAGAATAGATCACGTTCATCACCACCATCACCAGCGGGATTAAGGCCAGGGGAACGCCAGACTGTTGCGCACGGAGGACAAGAAAAGCCTCGCTAAAACGTGCCAGTGTGAATACCGCCCCCAGGCCAATGACCCACCAGCACGATTTTCCCAGCCGCGTTAAATTCTCTCTTTTGATGGGATTAGTGCGTTTATGTTCGACAGGGGTTTTCGGCTCCTTCAGGCCGAAATACAGCAGCGCAACCGAAAGAAAGCCGGGGATCAGGGCTATCCAGAAAACCGCGCGAAAATCATTGTGTAGCAGCAGCATTAACCCCACGGCCAGTAGTGGCCCCAGAAATGCGCCGGTGGTATCCATAGACTGACGCAGGCCATATGCCGCCCCACGCAGTTCCGGCGGGGTGATATCTGCAACCAGCGCATCCCGTGGAGCACCGCGGATCCCCTTCCCCGCACGATCCATCAGGCGCGCGCCTAAAACCATCCCCGAAGAGGATGCGAGGGCGAAAAAGGGTTTGCTCAGCGCACCGAGGCCATACCCGAGTAGCGCCAGCCCTTTACGCTTGCCAAGATAGTCGCTAATCGCCCCCGAAAAGACTTTGATAAAGAGAGCGGTAGCCTCCGCGAGCCCTTCAATCAGGCCGATAACCAACACGCTCGTTCCCAGCGTAGTCACCATAAACAGTGGAAGCAGGCTGTGAATACTCTCTGACGAGATGTCCATCAACATACTGACGCCACCCACTACCCAGACCCCACGAGGGATCCGGCTGAGTACCGTAAATCTGGAAAGCATCTGTAACTCCTGCTCTGAAAACAGTGGCCTGACTGCTTACAGAATAGGATACGACGGATTAAAAACCTGAGGAAGAACAACGAGCCAATAAAAAAGCCAGCGCTCAGGCTGGCTTTTTTATCGCAGGAAAGGCGTTTAGTGTTTATCACGCCCACCCAGGACGAAAATGCCCAGCGGAATGGCAAGCAGCACGGTGAACACCAGGCTATAAACAAAGATCATCGCTGATTGCAGGACATACATGCTGGTCGTCCAGGCAGAGAGAGGAATGTTGTACTGTTCAATAACGCCAACAATGGTTGCCCGCCCAACACACGCGGCAGCAATCATAAACACAACCAGTAGCGCCAACAGGAACTTGCGGCCTTCAGGTGTTTTCAGTTTTGCACGTACCATCTCTCTCTTCCCTTCACAGATGAATAACATTATGTGGCGCTTAAAATAACACGATCTGCCGCCAGACTCCAATGCAGTACAAACAACCACTCATTGCGCATGAATAGAGTTTTATACGCTGCCAATATTGAAAATGTAAGTAAATTACACTAACCATTCACGAACATTATGTTAACCTGTGCCTGATAGTTTGACATAAAGGAATGACTGTGAAAAAAGCACCTAAATTTGCCATTGCCCTGATTGCCGCCGCATGCGTTAGCACCAGCGCTTTCGCCAGCGACACCCCTAAAGCGCAGCCTCTGGAAAAAGTAGCGCCTTATCCGCAAGCGGAAAAAGGAATGAAGCGTCAGGTCATTCAGTTACCCGCTCAGCAGGATGAAGCGAATTTCAAAGTGGAACTGTTAATTGGCCAGACGCTGGAAGTGGACTGCAACCAGCACCGTCTGGGCGGTCAGCTGGAAAGCAAAACCCTGGAAGGTTGGGGCTACGACTATTACGTCTTTGATAAAGTGACGTCTCCGGTTTCGACCATGATGGCCTGCCCGGATGGCAAGAAAGAGAAGAAATTTGTTACCGCGTATCTGGGTGACAACAGTCTGCTGCGCTATAACAGCAAGCTGCCAATCGTCGTTTATACGCCTGCAAACGTGGAAGTGAAATATCGCGTGTGGAAGGCGGAAGAAGAGACGGGCACCGCAGAAGTCCGTTAAGGATAAGCCGTGTGGCGATTTCGCCTGACCCGGCCATGATACTGTGCGGTTTAATAAGCCGGGTAAGCGCTAACGCTACCCGGCTTTTTCACATCAGAGTGCGATATCCGCGACCGGTTTGTTTTCCGCCTGAGGCTTCAGCTCTGCCTTTGGTGCTGCGTCAGCAGCAGCTTGCGGCTTCACATATTGCAGCTGCAGAACGCGGCTGGTGTATTCCAGTTCCTGTTCCGTCGCGTCAACGTTACCGTTCAGCTTAGTGCCGTAAGAAGGAATAATGGTTTTCAGTTTTGCCTGCCATTCCGGGCTGGCAACTTTGTCTTTAAACACTTTTTCCATCAGATGCAGCATGATTGGCGCAGCGGTAGAAGCTCCCGGTGACGCACCCAGCAGCGCAGCAACAGTGCCTTCTTTGTCACTGACCACTTCGGTACCCAGACGCAGTACACCGCCCTCTTTCGGATCGCGTTTGATGATCTGCACACGCTGACCCGCCTGCCACAAACGCCAGTCTTCTTTCTTCGCCTGCGGATAGTACTCTTTCAGCGCGTCAAAGCGTTCATCGTCAGAGAGCATCACCTGGCTAATCAGGTATTTCACCAGATCGAAGTTATCCAGACCGACGTCCATCATGGGCTTAACGTTAGAGGTGGTGGTCGCACTCAGCAGGTCCCACAGGGAACCGTTTTTCAGGAACTTCGTGGAGAAGGTCGCGAATGGCCCGAACAGCACCACACGTTTACCGTCAAGCACGCGGGTGTCGATGTGCGGAACGGACATGGGTGGCGCACCAACGGAAGCCTGACCGTAGACTTTTGCCAGGTGACGATTCACCACTTCCGGGTTTTCAGACACCAGGAACTGACCGCCCACCGGGAAGCCTGCGTAATCGTCCGCTTCCGGAATACCGGTTTCCTGCAGCAGTTTCAGCGCCGCGCCGCCCGCACCAATAAAGACAAACTTCGCCTTGATGACGTGCTCTTCTTCATTGTGTTTCAGATCGGCAACGGTCACGCTCCAGCTGTTATCCGCATTGCGCTTGAAACCACGCACTTCGGTGCTGAGCTGCAGATTAAAGTTCTCTTTTTTCTGCAGGGAACCTACCAGCTGGCGGGTAATTTCGCCGTAGTTCACGTCAGTACCAATTTCAGTACGGGTCGCGGCGACTTTCTGGTTCGGGTCACGACCTTCCATGACCAGCGGAGCCCACTCTTTAATCTGCGCGTGATCTTCGGAGTATTTCATGCCGCGGAACAGCGTGCTCTGCTGCAGAGCCGCATAGCGCGCACGCAGGAAGTTAACGTTCTGCTCGCCCCACACAAAGCTCATGTGCGGCACGGTGTTGATGAAGGAGTGCGGATCGTGCATTACGCCGCTGTTCACCTGGTGAGACCAGAACTGGCGAGAAATCTGGAATGCTTCGTTGATCTCAACCGCCTTCTCGATACTAATGGAACCGTCCTTTTTCTGCGGTGTGTAGTTCAGTTCCATGAGTGCCGAATGGCCCGTACCGGCGTTGTTC
Source organism: Enterobacter sp. R-25 (assembly GCF_049913205.1). Classification (NCBI taxonomy): domain Bacteria; kingdom Pseudomonadati; phylum Pseudomonadota; class Gammaproteobacteria; order Enterobacterales; family Enterobacteriaceae; genus Enterobacter; species Enterobacter sp. R-25. The sequence continues at coordinate 3,220,335 of NZ_CP183982.1, forward strand.
CAGCCGTTCGAGCTCTCCTGCGCCACGCCATCGAGGCGCTCGACCATGGTCATAGACCAGTCTGGCTGCAGTTCTTGCAGATAGGTTCCCAGCGTGGCGCTCATAATACCGCCACCAATTAAAAGGACGTCCGTTTCCTGCTCTTTTGGCGTGTCAGCTTTTGCCGCCATTGAGACGGTATTCAGCCCCACGGCCAGAGACAAGAGCATGGCAGTCATTTTTTTCATAATTTATGCCTTAGTGTAAAAGTGCGTGATGCGTGGAAATTGCAGGTGAAAAAAGCTGCGCGGGAACGGTAACAACTTTTAAATGGTGTTTAAAGGTTAAGAAATTATTGTAATTGTGAAATTTAATGATGGATTGTTTGTGAGGGATTACCTATGCGGCTGGCAAAAGGCGGCTTTTCTGGCTAGTATGTTGCGTTTTGTGATCGCGCGCACGGAAGCCTGCCCTAACCTGCGAAGTGTTATGTCATTACCCGATTCTTCTTTACCCCATGAAGGCCATGTCGCCTCGGTGTTACGCTCTCCCCGGCTGCTGATGCGTGAAACGCTGGCGGGCGTGATTACTGCCCTGGCGCTTATTCCTGAAGTGATTTCGTTTTCTGTCGTGGCAGGGGTTGATCCTAAAGTCAGCCTGATTGCTTCCGTGGTGCTGTGTCTTGCCCTGTCCGTGCTCGGCGGCCGCCCGGCAATGGTCACGGCGGCAGCGGGTTCCGTGGCGCTGGTGATTGGCCCGATGGTGCATCAGCATGGCGTGCAGTACATTTTGCCGGCCGTTCTGCTGGCCGGGGCGATCCAGATCCTCTTCGGCGTGCTCGGTATGGCGCGACTGATGCGCTTTATTCCGCAGTCGGTGATGACCGGGTTTGTTAACGCGCTCGGTATTTTGATTTTCTTCGCCCAGGTTCCCCATTTCTGGAGCCGAAGCCCGCTGATTGTGGGCCTGTTCGTGCTGACGCTGCTGATCGTCCTCTGGGTGCCCCGCTATATCAAAAGTATCCCCGCGCCGCTTATTGCCATTGTGGTGTTAACCCTGTTTACCGTGACCACCGGGCAAATCCTGCCGACCGTGGGTGACGAAGGCACTATGAGCGGTGGCCTGCCCGGGCTGACGCAGCTGCTTGTCCCGCTGAACACCGATACGCTGAGCATTATCTGGCCATGCGCATTAAGCATTGCGTTTGTGGGTCTGCTGGAGTCGCTGCTGACGGCAAAACTGGTGGATGAGCTGACGGCAACCCCGTCCGGCAAGCGCCGCGAAAGCATTGGTCTGGGCATCGGTAACATTCTGGCCGGCTGGTATGGCGGTATCGCAGGCTGCGCCATGATTGGTCAAACCATCGTCAACGTGGAGATGGGCAAAGGCCGCAGCCGCATTTCCACTGTTGCGGCCGGTCTGGTGCTTCTGGTGCTGGTGACGGCGCTGAGTGAAGTGATGGCCCGCATCCCGATGGCCGTGCTGGCCGGGATTATGGCGATTGTCGCCGTCAAAACCTTCAGCTGGAATAGCCTGCAGCCCGCGACGGTGAAAAATGCCCCCATTGCGGAAACGGTCGTGATGCTGGTGACCGTTGCAGCCACGGTTTCAACCGGCAACCTGGCCATTGGCGTGCTGGGCGGGATTATCGTGATGGCACTCCTTCCCGCCCGAATTAAGCGTCGGGTTAAAGAAGAAAAAGCGTTGCCAGCCCAAGAAAAATAAAGAAGCCGCCCGTATCGGTGATGGCAGTGATCATCACGCTCGACCCTACTGCGGGGTCGCGCCCGAGCTTTGTCATCGTCAACGGGATGATGACGCCCATCATCGACGCAACCAGCAGGTTCAGCACCATCGCCAGCATCATCACGCCGCCTAATGCCATATCGTCGTACAACCACCAGGTAATGCCGCCCATAATTCCGCCCCACACCAGGCCATTAATCAGCGCCACGCCCATCTCTCTGAAGATCAGGAAGGCAAAGTTACCCGGCTGAATGTTCTCCAGCGCCAGCGCGCGAACAATCATGGTGATGGTCTGGTTGCCGGTGTTGCCGCCTACCCCGGCCACAATCGGCATCAGCGAGGCTAACGCGACCAGCTGCGAAATGGTGTGTTCGAAGCCATCAATCACGCGGGAGGCGATAAACGCGGTACAGAGGTTAATGGCAAGCCAGGCCCAGCGGGTTTTGACCGCCTTGCCCACAGAGGCATGGACGTCATCTTCGGCGCTGATCCCCCCAAGCGCACGCAGATCGTTATCGGTCTCTTCGTAGACCACGTCAACGATCTCATCGATTGTCAGACGTCCCATCAGCTTGCCGACCGAGTCCACGACCGCCGCACTCACGAGGTTGTCACGTTCGAAGGTACGCGCGGCTTTTTCCGCGTCATCCTCCGGCGAGAAGACCATCGGCTCGTTTTCCATGACCTCGCTCACCCGCCGCTGAGTGCTGTTGAGCAGGATCGTTTTCAGCTCCAGCTCACCAAGCAAGGTTTTATCCCGCGAGGTTACGAACAGTTTATCGGTGTTGTCGGGCATACTCCCCAGGCGGCGTAAATAACGCTGCACCGTGCCGAGCGTGACGTCCGGGCGCACCGTGATGACGCCAAACTCCATAATTGCGCCAACGCTGTGTTTATCGTAGTGCATCACCTGGCGCACGCGCGCCCGTTCATCGGCAGGCAACGAGGCCAGCAGTCGGCCGGTCAGGTTACGCGGCAGGTGTTGAACAAGGTAAATCTGTTCGTCGATATCCAGCGTTTGCAGGGCATCAAGAATATCCCGGTCGCTCATCTCATCGATAAGGTCATCCCAGACGTTTTCCGACGCCTCCAGCAGCACCTGCCCGCGCTCGTGATCCTGCACCAAACGCCACAGGGCGTGACGCTCTTCCGAGGGAAGTGCTTCGAGGGTATCCGCCAGGTCGGGCGGAGGCAAATGGGCAACCAGTGCACCTACCTCAGCAATATCGTCGGCTAAAGTGCCGACATCATATTGCTCAGCCAGGGTCAGTTTGCCCAGTAACGCAGACGTGACCGCTTTATCGGTCGTGAGAAGCCAGATGAGACGCGCACGTTCCTGGTCACGCTGCCGGGCGCTGTTTTTCTTTAATACCGACATCAATCATAAATCCATGAAATGAGATGGCATTAAGCATAGCGCGGGGATATGTAAATAAGAATAAACAACGGGACGGGATGCATAAAAAAGCGGCACATCGGCCGCGATTTTATCCCCTCTCCCGGTTGGAGAGGGGAAGACGAGACATCAGGCCGTGCGCGCTACCGCATCACGAGACGCCGCATCGCGCTCCTCGCCGGTCAACTCGCTGAGCTTACCGTCGCGCATCTCCAGCAGACGGTCGGCATGAATGAAGTAGTGATCGTCATGGCTGATGGCGAAAATAGTTTTGCCCATCGCCTTCATCAGCGGCAGTAACACCTGATAAAACTCGCGGCGGAAATGCGGGTCCTGGTCTGCCGCCCACTCATCAAGCAGGATGATGTCGCGCTCTTCAGCCAGTGCCAACAGCAATGCCACGCGCTTTTTCTGCCCCTTCGAGAGTTTCAGGTTCAGGATTTTACCGTCCTGAAGCTCAAGCTTATGGGACATCTGCAGTTGCCCAAGCCATTTCTCCACCAGCGCAGGGTTAGCCTGCTGCCCTTCCGGCCCCAGCAGCTGATCAAAGAGCCAGACATCGGTGAAGACCGCCGAGAAGAGCTTGCGATAATCCTCTGGTTTCTCCGCGCTCAGCGCTTTACCATCCAGCAAAATCTCGCCCGATTGCGGCTGATATAAACCGGTGAGCAGCATCGCCAGCGTGGATTTCCCGCTACCGTTACCGCCAATCAGGAACAGCAGTTCGCCGCGATGAATCGTCAGGTTTACCGGTCCGACGGAAAAAGCGTTGTCCTGATAGCGGAACATGACGTTACGCAGCTCCAGGGTTTGCCAGTTCGGGAAGGCCTGCGGGCGTGGGAATTCGGCTTTAAACGGTGCGAGATCGAATTTATTGAGCTTGTTAAACGCCACCTGAGCGCTCAGCAACGTTGGCAATGCGCCCACGGCGGAGAGGAGCGGTGTACGTAAAAACAGCAGCGTCAGTGAATAGGTCGCCGCGACGTTGGTATCCGCCCATCCCAGACTGTTCGCCATCCAGAAGACCAGGCCAATGGCGCCCAACATCATAATGTTCGACCAGTTCACCGCGCTCAGGTGGAAGGTATCGGCGCGAATGATGTGATGCCGGTATTCGCGGGCATCGGGAATATAGAGATGGTTAAAGATATGCTCGGCACGCTCGCGATTCAGGGTCAGCTCTTTACGCCCTTCCAGCACGGTCTGGTAATCGTTATAGAGCTTATCCTCGGTTTCACGCAGCACCGCCATGTGTTTATAGACGCGCGACACCAGCAGAAAACCGCCCCAGATGGTGATAACAATCCACAGCGCAGTGACCGCCAGCATTTTTGTGGAGAGCCAGGCGAGATACGCCGCCGAACCAAAGGTCAAAATAATGCCCTGCACCAGCTCCGGCAGACGAACGAAGGCAATGGTAATGGCGCGCACGTCGCTGGTCAGCCCTGCCAGCAGGGAAGCACTTCCAAGCTGCTCAACGCGTTCTACCTGCGTGTCCAGAATACGCTTGATAAATTCACTGCGCAGACGGAAAACGAAATGGTGTCCCAGCGCCGTCAGCGCCAGCTGCGAGCCGAGCGTCACCGCCATCAACAGCAGTAGCAGGCCAAGAAACTCCGGCAGGACGGCGAGTGAGGTATCGACCATTTCAATCAAGCGCACGTTAATAAACGCGATCAGGCCGATACCTAACGCGGCGCTGGCGAGGCTTAACGCCATGACGGCAATGAAGGGCCAGCGATACTGACGCCAGACGAGGAGAAGTAGTTGCATGCAGGCAATCCGGGCAATAAAAATCAGCCAGCAGTTTAAACTGCCGGACGGTTACATCAAGAATAATTCTTATTTTTATTGGCCACGGGATGCCTGCCGGAACGTCAGGTTAAGGCGGAACTCGCCGGTCTGAGGATGTACTCCCGGTTTGAGGGGCTGAATGCCGTGATAAAAAAGCCGCGATTCCCTGCCCCAAACCACCACATCACCGTGCTCCAGCATGAGCCGTTTCAGCGGATCGTTACGGCGTAATCCGCCAAACTGGAAGACCGCGGGCAGGCCTAAGGATACCGAGACGATCGGCGCGCGCAGATCGGGTTCATCCTTGTCCTGATGCAGCGAGAGCTTTGCCCCCACGGCGTAGCGGTTAATCAGACAGGCATCCGGGCGAAAGTCGGCATAGCCCGCTTCAACGGCGGCGTCATGGCAGAGCGCCCGAAAAACGTCAGGCATCGGCGGCCATGGCTGGCCGGTTACAGGATCGCCCGGGGCATATACATAGCCCTGCGCGTTTGTCGCCCAGCCCAGTTCTCCGCAGTTCGTCATCGCCACCGACATGGTGTACCCCCCGGGCGTCACCATGTGTCGAAACGGCGAGACCGCCGCTACCTCATCGATGCCGGCAAGCAGCGCCGCCGCGCGGGAAAGCGCAAAGCGGCGCAGGATCACCGCGCCGGGCGCAAGGGGCTCCTGCCAGGGTTCCGCATCCGCAAAAAGATCGAGCATTATCCCTCCGGGTTCTTTGCCTCACGTTTCAGTAACAACGCCTTTCGTTCTGTCCCCCAGCGGTAGCCCGAGAGCGCACCGTCGTGACGAACAACACGGTGGCAGGGGATGATAACGGCCAGTTTATTTGCGGCACAGGCTCCCGCCACCGCACGCACAGCGCCTGGGCTACCGATCGTCTGCGCCACCTGGCGATAACTTGCCGTTTCACCGCGGGGAATGTCACGAAGCGCCTGCCACACACGCTGCTGGAAAGCGGTGCCCCGAATATCCAGCGGAAGTGCCAGCGGCACGGTATGGTCATCGATAGCGCTAATCACCCGCTCAATACGCCGGGCGAATTCTCCTTCCAGCGTTTCTCGCTCTGCTTTTGGAAACAGCGTCAAAAGCTCCCTGGTTAATGTCGCATCGTCGTCACCCAGCAGAATCGCGCAGATCCCGCGCTCGCTTTCACCCACCAGGCAACGGCCTAACGAACACTCACCAATCGCATAACGCACCGCCACATCCCCTTTCCGGTACTGCTTCGCCGTCATGCCCAGCGCAGCGTTGGCTTGACGATAATAGCTGCTGCTGTCAGGAAACCCGGCGGCCAGCACGGCATCGGTAATTTTGTCCCCCTGCGCAAGCGCGGTACGCAGGCGTTGTACCCGCGCCGCCTGTTGCCAGGCTTTAGGCGTCATACCGGTAACGGACTTAAACAAGCGGTGGAAGTGGAAAGGACTCATGGCGACCTGCTGCGCCAGCATTTCCAGCGTTAACGCGGGATCGCGCTCCAGCAGACGGCAGGCATGTTCAACTTTTGCCAGCGTCTGTTCCTGCGGATCGCGTTTGTCCGGCTTACAGCGTTTACACGGGCGAAACCCTGCCTGAAGGGCATGATCTACATCGGGGTAGAAGCGGACATTTTTACGTAACGCGTGGCGGGCACGGCAGGACGGACGACAGACGATCCCCGTCGTTTGCACGGCAAAGACAAACTGATCGTCAGCACGCGGATCGCGAGCCAGCACGGCCAGCCAGCGATCGTCATCGGTAGTAAAGGTCGGGTTTTTCATCATCAGCTCCTCTTACAAGCATACATACAGCGTGCCCGAGTGCCACTGATTAAAAACCCGCAACCTTGCTTTTTAATTCTTATCACTCACCAGGAAGCTGTCGAACTGCGGCGAACTCCAGGTTTTGAAGCCGTCAGCCTCTTTGGTGATCATATAGACAGCCAGTCCTTCCTGGCGGACCACCTCTTTGGCTTTCTCCGGACCGAGGACCATTAAACCGGTATCCCAGGCATCGGCTTCCAGCGCGGTGGGGGCAATGACCGTCACCGAGACCAGATTATGCGCGATAGGGCGGCCGGTCTGCGGATCGATGACATGCGAAATCCGCTTCCCGTCGAGCTCATAATAGTTACGGTAGCTCCCGGAGGTGCTGATACCGTGACCGTTGATATCCACAATCGCCTGTACAGCGTTTTGCTGGTCGGTCGGTTTTTGAATCGCCACTCGCCACGGATTACCGCTGGCATTCATGCCGCGGCTGACTAACGCACCGCCCACGGACACCAGGTAACGCGAAATACCTTCCTGGGCCATCAGCGCGGCCAGATGATCTGCCGCATACCCTTCCCCTACCGTCGACAGATCAACAAACAGATCGGGAATATCTTTTTGCAAGTACTGTTGTCCGTACTGGTTGATCACCGTCAGGTGCTGCAACCCTGTCCGGGCGCGGGCGTCATCTATCGCCGCCTGGTCAGGCGTGGTGACAGGCTGCTTGTTCGGGCCAAACCCCCACAGGTTAACCAGCGGCCCCACGGTCACGTCCATCGCGCCGTTGGTCTTGTAGCCCACGCGCATTGATTCGGTCACGATATCGGCCATTGCTTCGCTCACCGGCCACAGGGAAGTGCTGGTGGAGAGGTTAAAGCGCATCAGCGCAGAGTCATTTTTGTAGGTCGAAAGAAGCTGATCGTCGGCGTCCAGCTGCGACTGAATTTTGCTGCGAAGCTCTTCAGCGCGTGTCTTATCGAGATTCATCACGCTGACACGCCAGAATGTGCCCATCGTTTTGCCTTCCAGCACCGTCGCCGCGGGAGCATCCGTTTTGGCCACAGGCGTGGAAGAGTCACATGCTGTCAGGAAAAAAAGTATAGCCAGGAAGCTGGCGCGTAAAAAAGTCATGTCCATTCATTATTATCCTCATGCCAGGGCGGCAAGAGTACACCAAAAGGGTGAATTGTAAGAACCGAAAAGGCACGAAAAAGGGGCCATAAGGCCCCCTTTGTCACACGATGAAGCGATTAGAACTGGTAAACCAGACCCAGCGCTACGATATCATCAGTACCGATACCCGCCTGACGGGTGAATTCATTTTCATCAACCAGGTTGATTTTGTAATCAACGTAGGTGGACATGTTTTTGTTGAAGTAGTAAGTCGCACCAACATCAACATATTTCAGCAGATCCTGATCGCCGTAACCTTCGATGTCTTTACCTTTGGACTGCAGGTAAGCCACGGATGGACGCAGACCGAAGTCGAACTGGTACTGAGCAACCACTTCGAAGTTCTGTGCTTTGTTAGCAAAGCCGTAAATGTCGCTGCTGCTCTGAGAGTTACCGAAACGGGTTGCGTTATAGGTCTGAGAGTACTGCGCCGCCAGGTAGATGTTGTTGGCGTCGTATTTCAGGCCACCAGAGTAAACTTCAGCACGATCGCCTTCGCCTTTCAGCGCCAGGTTAGTGGTGTCGTTCTGGTCAGCAGTACGTTTAGAAGAAGACATCGCACCACCGATGCTGAAGCCTTCGCCCAGGTTGTAGGTCACAGACGCGCCGTAACCGTCACCGTTCTGTTTCAGGGTGCTACGACCGGAATCGTTTTCACCGCTTACGCTGCCGTTTTTACCCTGATACTGCAGAGCAAAGTTCAGGCCATCAACCAGACCGAAGAAGTCCTGGTTACGGTAGGTTGCTACGCCGTTAGCACGGGATTGCAGGAAGTTGTCTGCACCGTAGGTGTCGCCGCCAAATTCTGGCAGAACGTCAGTCCAGGACGTTACGTCGTAGATCACACCGTAGTTACGACCATAATCGAAAGAACCCGCGTCAGCGAATTTCAGACCCGCGAACGCTACACGCGTCCAGGACTGGTTGTCGCTTTCAGAGGTGTTGCCCTGAATCTGGTATTCCCACTGGCCGTAACCGGTCAGCTGATCGTTAACCTGGGTTTCGCCTTTGAAGCCAAGACGCATGTAAGTCTGGTCGCCATCATTGCTCTTGTCGTCAGAGAAATAGTGCAGACCATCAACTTTGCCGTACAGATCTAATTTGTTGCCATCTTTGTTATAAATTTCAGCCGCATTTGCTGCGCCTGCCACCAGCAGAGCTGGTACCAGGAGGGACAGTACTTTAACTTTCATTTTATTAACCCTCTGTTATATGCCTTATAATTGCCACTGCTTACTGATTAACCCTCATTAACCAGTCGGCAATTTCATTCTCCGCAAAATTACAGAATAATCCAACGGGAATATGATACGAAAACTTTGAAAATGTTTCATTTCACGATAAACATGTTTCAGAATGTAAATATCAAGGAACTTTTACAAAGCACAGAGAGCTTAAGAATTTAGCACTTATCATCAAGCGAGAAGAAAAAACATTTAAATTCAGTAAACTACATTAAAAATATTTACAGCACTGAATGACAAAACAAGATCGGCCGTTATCTCTAAAATAACTCTCGCTATCATCATTAACTTTATTTATTACCGTCATTCAGATTTGAATGTCTGTTTATCCCTAATTCTACCGAATGCCTGGCATTCGGTTTTTTTTTACCTTTCTTTACGTAGCATGTGTTTTTTTGTGCTACCGCACTGAAATTGTAACGACTATTAACTAAATTCGTTTCCTCTCTCCTCGAGAACCGCGTCATTACTGCAAATCTCAATTTCTTGTTAATTCGTGCTATTTACCGGTATGTATCGTTTTTTATTTGTACACGCTCACTCGCTTTGTACATGTTTCATGCAATGGCGTTCTCCGATATTGTCAGTCGAAAAAGTGGCGGGTTCAAAGAGCGTGACGCTGGAAATTCAGGTATTACCCTTTATACTGCCCTATCGCCATAGAGCACGACCATTACGGGTTAAAGATATCAATGAGTCAGACTGAAACTACCGCTCCGAGCAAATTCTCCCTCTTACCCGGGAGCATCACCCGTTTCTTTCTTCTTTTGATCGTTGTGCTGCTAGTCACAATGGGGGTTATGGTTCAGAGCGCGGTTAACGCCTGGCTGAAGGACAAGAGCTATCAGGTTGTTGATATCACCCACGCCGTCCACAAGCGCATTGATACCTGGCGCTATGCAACCTGGCAGATTTACGACAACATCGCGGCCGCGCCGGCAACCTCCTCCGGAGACGGGCTTCAGGAGACTCGCCTGAAGCAGGACGTCTATTATCTGGAAAAACCACAGCGCAAAACCGAAGCGCTGATCTTCGGCTCTCATGACAGCGCGACGCTTGAGATGACCCAACGCATCTCAACCTATCTTGATACCCTTTGGGGTGCCGAGACGGTGCCGTGGTCAATGTACTATCTCAACGGTCAGGACAACAGCATGATCCTGATCTCAACCCTGCCGCTAAAAGATCTCTCTTCCGGTTTCAAAGAGACGACCGTGGGCAGCATTGTCGATTCCCGCCGGGCAGAAATGCTGCAGCAGGCGAACGCCCTTGATGAACGTGAGAGCTTCTCATCTCTGCGCCGCCTCGCCTGGCAGAATGGCCATTACTTTACGCTGCGTACCACCTTTAACCAGCCAGGCCATCTGGCGACGGTGGTGGCCTTCGATTTGCCCATCAATGACTTGATTCCACCGGATATGCCGCTCGACAGCTTCCGTCTGGAGCCGGACAGCAGCACTCAGAATATGCGTGCCGCATCGGACAAAGAGGCCGCAGAGAGCGTATCGATCTCCTTTAACGGCTCGAAAATCGAAATTGCCTCTTCGCTGAACTCAACGGGTATGCGTCTGGTGTGGCAAGTGCCGTTCGGCACCCTGCTGCTTGATACGCTGCAAAATATCCTGCTGCCCCTGCTGCTGAATATCGGCCTGCTGGCGCTGGCGCTGTTTGGCTACAGCACGTTCCGCTTCCAGTCAGGGCGTCAAAGCGATGCCGCCCCGGTCCCGGCAGGAACCAGTAACGAACTGCGCGTGTTGCGCGCGCTGAATGAAGAGATTATTTCCGTGCTGCCGCTTGGGGTGCTGGTTCACGATCAGGAAGCCAACCGTACGGTGATGAGCAATAAAATTGCTGACCACCTGCTGCCTCATCTCAATCTGCAGAACATCACCGCCATGGCGGATCAACATCAGGGCGTGATTCAGGCCACCATTAATAACGAGCTGTATGAGATCCGACAGTTCCGCAGCCAGATCGCCTCCCGCACGCAGATCTTCATCATCCGCGATCAGGATCGTGAAGTGCTGGTGAATAAAAAGCTCAAGCAGGCACAACGTCTGTATGAGAAAAACCAGCAGGGGCGCGCTGCCTTTATGCAGAATATTGGTGATGCCTTCAAGAAGCCGTTAAAAATGCTGGCGACCCAGGCGGCGGCGCTGAATACATCTGAAAGCCATCAGCTTGCCTGCCAGGCCGACTCGCTGGTGCGCATGGTAGATGAGATCCAGCTGGCGAATATGCTCGAAAATGATTTCTGGAAAGGAACGCCGACTCTCTTCTCTATCCAGAATCTGATCGATGAAGTGGTGCCTGAGGTCCTGCCCGTGATTAAGCGCAAAGGGCTGCAGCTGCTGATCAATAACCATTTACCGGCGAATGATGAACGTCACGGCGATCGCGAAGCGCTGCGTCGCATTCTGCTGATGATTATTCAGTACGCCGTCACCACCACCCAGATCGGCAAGATCACCCTGGAAGTCAGTACCGACGAGTCGGCTGAAGATCGCCTGACGTTCCGCATCCTGGATACCGGGGAAGGCGTAACGACAAGCGAAATCGATAATCTGCATTTCCCGTTCCTGAATGACACCCAGAGCGATCATTACGGCAAGGCCAATGCCCTGACCTTCTGGCTGTGCGATCAGCTGGCACGTAAGCTCGGTGGCCATCTGAATATCAAGGCCCGCGAATCACTTGGCACGCGTTACTCACTGCACGTTAAAATGGCGGCGAATCCACAGGAAGAAGACGAAGAACGCCTGCTGGATGATGTGGTCGTGATGGTGGATGTGACCTCGAACGAGATCCGCAATATTGTGGTTCGTCAGTTAGAAAACTGGGGCGCGGCCTGCATAACGCCGGATGAAAGACTCTCAAGTCAAGAATTTGATCTGTTTTTAACTGATAATCCGTCTAATCTTACTGCCTCCGGCTTGCTTTTAAGCGATGATGAGCCAGGCGTGCGAAAAATCGGCCCAGGCCAGCTGCGCGTCAACTTTAATATAAGCAATGCGATGCAGGAAGCTGTACTACAACTAATAGAAGAGCAACTGGCGCAGGAAGAGATAGCGGAATCACCGTTAGGCGGCAATGAAAATGCCGAGCTTCACGCCAGCGGATACTATTCACTCTTTGTTGATACAGTACCAGATGATGTTAAGCGGTTGTATACTGAGTCCGCTGCGAATGATTTTGCAGCGCTGGCACAGACAGCACACCGGCTTAAAGGGGTGTTTGCCATGCTTAATCTGGTTCCCGGCAAGCAGTTATGTGAAACGCTGGAACATCTAATTCGTGAGAAAGATGCCTCTGGCATTGAAAAATACATCAGCGACATTGACGCCTACGTCAAAAGCTTGCTGTAGCAAGGTAGCCTTATACATGAACAATATGAACGTAATTATTGCCGATGACCATCCGATTGTACTGTTCGGTATTCGCAAATCACTTGAACAGATCGAGTGGGTGAATGTAGTCGGTGAATTTGAAGACTCTACAGCACTGATCAATAACCTCCCAAAGCTTGATGCGCATGTGCTCATCACCGATCTCTCTATGCCTGGGGACAAATACGGTGATGGGATCACACTCATCAAATATATCAAACGTCACTTCCCGGACATTTCGATCATTGTTCTGACCATGAACAACAACCCGGCCATTCTGAGCGCCGTGCTGGATCTGGATATCGAAGGGATTGTACTGAAACAGGGTGCGCCGACCGATCTGCCAAAAGCGCTCGCTGCGCTGCAGAAAGGCAAGAAGTTCACGCCTGAAAGCGTCTCTCGTCTGCTGGAAAAAATCAGTGCCGGTGGCTATGGCGACAAACGCCTGTCTCCGAAAGAGAGCGAAGTTCTGCGCCTGTTCGCCGAAGGTTTCCTGGTCACCGAGATTGCCAAGAAGCTGAACCGCAGTATTAAAACCATCAGTAGCCAGAAGAAATCAGCAATGATGAAACTGGGTGTGGATAACGATATTGCGCTGCTGAACTATCTCTCCTCCGTTACGCTGAGCGCGTCGGATAAGGATTGATTTTTACCGGGTGTGCGGCCTGATGGCCTCACCTCCCCCCTCCCGGCGTGTGAGGGAAACAACAAAAAAGGCCCTGACGGGCCTTTTTTTATACTCTCGCTTTTCTGACCCGCTCCGCATACACGGAGATCGTCTGTTTCAGGACGTCCAGCGTCACCGGTTTCGACAGACAACTGTCCATCCCTGACTCCAGACAGCGCTGTTTCTCTTCCGCCAGCGCATTCGCCGTCACGCCCACGACCGGCAACGTCAGGCCAAGCTGGCGTATACGCTGCGTCAGACGGTAGCCATCCATATTCGGCATGTTGACGTCGCTAAGAACGATATCAATGTGGTTTTTACTCAGCACGTTCAGCGCATCCACGCCGTCATTGGCGGTTTTGCACTGATAGCCAAGCGAACCCAGCTGGTCTGCCAGCAGGCGACGGTTAATCGGATGGTCATCCACCACCAGAATCATCATATCGTCATTCAGCGATGCCAGCGCATCCGGTGACGGCAACTCCGTCGCCCCGTCGCTATCTTCCAGCTGCACGCTGTAAATACGTGCCAGCAGGCTCATGAGCTCATGCGGCGTCGCCACGCTGTGCACCCATTCACCCGGAGCTCGTTCGACCGGAATACCGATATGGCGACGGCAGAAGTGAACCACCCCTCTGCCCTGCCAGGGTTGTTCCAGCACCTCGTCGGTGATCAGCACGTCGTCGACATCCGGCGTTTGCCCTTCATAGCGGGACACGCGCACGCCGCTGTGGGTAAGAAGCGCCGTCAGGTAATCATTCAGTGAGGCATTGTGTACTGCCAGCCAGCAGCGCTTATCGCTCAGGCCGTCCACCACCGCTTTTGCCGGGTACTGGGCAGAATAGAGCGGAATGCGGATAGTAAACTGGCTGCCCATGCCTGGCTCGGTATCAACGGAGATATCGCCGTCCATCATGCTCACGAGCTTCTCACAGATCGCCAGACCCAACCCGGTCCCCTGGAAGTTACGCTGTACGCCGGTACCGACCTGGAAGAACGGGTCAAACAGACGCACCACTTCCTTCGCCGGGATACCCACGCCGGTATCACGCACACGAATACTCAGGTAGTCCCCTGCCCGACACACGTGCAACACAATGCAGCCGATATCGGTAAATTTAATGGCGTTACTGAGCAGGTTAGAAATGACCTGCTGCAGACGCATCGGATCGCCATGCAGCGTCAGCGGCACGTCCGGCTCAATAAAGCAGTAGAGGCCCAGCTGTTTACGCACCACCAGCGGCAGATAGTTGGCGCTAATGTGGTTCATCACCTCGCGCGGAGAGAACTCCCGCGGCTCAATTTTCAGCTGCTCCGACTCAATTTTGGAGAAATCGAGAATATCGCTGATGATTTTCAGCAGCAGGCTGGAGGAGTTATTCATCGCCGTCACCAGGCGATCGACCCCTTTCGGCAGCTCTTTGGTCTGCAGAAGATCAAGGTTACCGATAATCCCGTACAGCGGGGTACGCAACTCGTGGCTGACGGTGGCAAGGAACATGGATTTCGACTGGCTGGCCTGCTCAGCGGCCTGCGCCATCTCCTGCAGGGACTCTTCCATCTTCACACGCGCCGAGACGTCTACCAGGACGCAAATTGCTACGTTCTCATTACGATAGCGGGAGTGCACAAAGCTGATTTGCAGGTTCGTGTGCGTGCTGGTCAGCACGTCAACGAAGTTCACCTGCTGGCCACAGATAATCTGCGTCAGCCTCTGTCGGTCCTCATGCGTCAGCATGTTCAGGTAGTTATGCGCCAGCTCGTTACTGAGGATATTGGTCCCGTCCTGCGTGCGCAGGATGCAGATCCCCACCGGCGCCGAGGCGACAATCTTGCGGTTAAACTGCTCGTGCTCTTCCAGCCGCTGGGCGTCGCTTTCGGCGGGTATGAAGATTTTGCGCTCATACATTCGCGCCAGGGTAAACAGCGCCCCCCCGGCCAGCAGATTCAGCAAAATCGCGTTCATGATAAGAATGCGGATCCGCTCAAGCACCATATCCACGGGCAGCGAATAGACAATACTCAGCGACGAAGGCGGCAAGCTCTTTTTAAGCACCAGCTCACGGAAGCCTGAGGTATAGCCAAACCACGACCGCTCCTGCATCCAGTGCGGGTCGACGTTCAGTCGATTATCCGGACCGGCAAGTGAGATCAGGGTGTGTCCGTTTTCATCCAGAATGGTCACGCCCATCGGCAGACTGCCCGGCGTGAAGAAGTTTTCCATGCGAATGGTCTGTTCAATCCCCAGCAGCGCCTGCAGACGATTGCCCAGATAGACCGGCGTGAGGGCGTAGAAATAGCCCACGCCCATGCGTGGCCCCTGGCTTATCCAGAAGATGTTATTCCCGCGCTCGTCCTGCGGCGCATTGCGATATTTCACAATACGTTCGTGCAGGCTTTTCAGCGCATCATCGCGCTCAACGGGCACATCGCGCAGGCCAAAGTCGGCCATGCAGAGATTTTCACTGCCAATCAGGAAGACGCGGTTCAGATCATAGGCGGCGGAAAAGTTGTCACGCCAGTAGCGCATAAACCAGGAGAGCGACTCCAGTGAACCACGCCAAGTGCTGCCCATCGCAGAGCAATCGGAATCCGGAAACAGCGGCTCGAAATTCGGTACTTCGGTTTTGTCATTACGCCCACGGATGGCAAGAATGCCGTTTTCCGCGGTCAGGCGATTCTCGGCAATGTACTTCAGCTCCTTCATCACGTCGGACGTTCGCTGAATATAGCGCTGGGCCTGATCGGAGCTTAAGTTAAACTCCTGGCGGATCTCAGCTTCTTTCTGATGAAGGGCGTTAACGATGTAGAACACCGACAATAATGCCACCAGCAACCAAAGCAAGAGCGCCAGTGCCCGAAACAGATAGCGAGAGACTTTCAGCGTGGTACGAAAGGAGACGAGGTATTTCAAAGGGGCGAGGCTCCGCCGTCGGGGTCAAAAAGAATGTGGTTAAGGTAGCGGTAAACGCGCCTTGTCGCAACGTTCACTTATCTGCTTGTGCAAAAGAAAAGGGCCGGAAACCGGCCCTTTTTGCA
This sequence comes from Enterobacter sp. R-25, assembly GCF_049913205.1. Classification (NCBI taxonomy): domain Bacteria; kingdom Pseudomonadati; phylum Pseudomonadota; class Gammaproteobacteria; order Enterobacterales; family Enterobacteriaceae; genus Enterobacter; species Enterobacter sp. R-25. The sequence goes on from NZ_CP183982.1 coordinate 3,236,513, forward strand.
TCAGGAGACATTACTCGTCAGCGTCATCCGCTGCATCATCTTCGGTATCGGCTTCTGGTGCGATTTCATCATCACCTTCTGCGACGCTACCGTCGATGGAGTCGAGTTCTTCGTCATCCACAGGCTCAGCTACACGCTGCAGACCCACGACGTTCTCATCTTCCGCGGTACGGATGAGGATCACACCCTGAGTATTACGGCCAACCACGCTGATCTCAGATACGCGTGTACGCACCAGCGTACCGGCATCCGTGATCATCATGATCTGGTCGGCATCGTCTACCTGTACCGCACCCACAACGGATCCGTTGCGCTCGGTAACCTTGATAGAGATAACGCCCTGCGTGCCACGAGACTTGGTCGGGTATTCGCTTTCGGCAGTACGTTTACCGTAGCCGTTCTGCGTGACGGTCAGGATAGCACCTTCACCGCGCGGAACGATCAGGGAAACGACGGTATCTTCACCGGCCAGTTTGATACCACGAACACCTGTTGCAGTACGGCCCATTGCACGAACCGCGTTCTCTTTGAAGCGCACCACTTTACCGGCGGCGGAGAACAGCATCACTTCATCGGAACCGGAGGTGAGGTCAACGCCAATCAGTTCGTCACCGTCGTTCAGGTTCACCGCGATGATACCGGCAGAACGTGGACGGCTGAATTCGGTCAGCGCGGTTTTCTTCACGGTACCGCTGGCGGTCGCCATAAAGACGTTCACGCCTTCTTCGTACTCACGTACCGGCAGAATCGCGGTGATACGTTCGTTCGCTTCCAGCGGCAGCAGGTTCACGATTGGACGACCACGTGCACCACGGCTCGCTTCTGGCAGCTGATAGACCTTCATCCAGTACAGACGACCACGGCTTGAGAAGCAGAGGATCGTGTCATGGGTGTTTGCCACCAGCAGACGGTCAATAAAGTCTTCTTCTTTAATACGTGCTGCCGATTTGCCTTTACCGCCACGACGCTGTGCTTCGTAGTCGGTCAGCGGCTGATACTTCACATAGCCCTGGTGAGACAGGGTGACCACCACATCTTCGCGGTTGATCAGATCTTCAATGTTGATATCAGAGCTGTTCGCCGTGATTTCGGTGCGACGCTCATCGCCGAACTGATCGCGGACCAGTTCCAGCTCTTCACGGATCACTTCCATCAGGCGCTCTGCGCTACCCAGGATATGCAGCAGCTCGGCAATCTGTTCCAGCAGTTCTTTGTATTCGTCGAGCAGTTTTTCGTGCTCAAGGCCGGTCAGTTTCTGCAGACGCAGATCCAGAATCGCCTGGGCCTGCTGTTCAGTCAGGTAGTACTGACCGTCACGCACGCCGAACTCAGGCTCCAGCCATTCAGGACGCGCAGCATCGTCGCCAGCGCGTTCCAGCATGGCGGCCACGTTGCCCAGATCCCACGGACGGGCAATCAGAGACGCTTTCGCTTCCGCAGGGGTTGGTGCACGGCGAATCAACTCAATGATTGGGTCGATGTTTGCCAGTGCAACGGCCAGCGCTTCAAGGATATGCGCACGGTCGCGGGCTTTACGCAGTTCGAAAATAGTACGGCGAGTCACCACTTCACGGCGGTGACGCACAAACGCGCTCAGAATATCTTTCAGGTTCATGATCTTCGGCTGACCATGGTGCAATGCAACCATGTTGATACCGAAGGAGACCTGGAGCTGAGTCTGGGAATACAGGTTGTTCAGTACAACCTCGCCCACCGCGTCGCGTTTGATTTCAATCACGATGCGCATGCCGTCTTTATCAGATTCGTCACGCAGCGCGCTGATGCCTTCAACACGTTTTTCTTTTACCAGCTCGGCGATTTTTTCAATCAGACGCGCTTTGTTCACCTGATACGGGATCTCGTGAACAATGATGGTTTCACGGCCGGTTTTGGCGTCCGCTTCCACTTCGGCGCGGGCACGGATATAAATCTTGCCACGTCCGGTGCGGTACGCTTCTTCAATACCACGACGACCGTTGATGATCGCCGCCGTCGGGAAGTCTGGACCCGGGATGTGTTCCATCAGCCCTTCAATGCTGATGTCTTCATCCTCAATATAGGCCAGGCAGCCGTTGATCACTTCCGTGATGTTATGCGGTGGAATGTTGGTTGCCATACCGACGGCGATACCGGACGAACCGTTCACCAGCAGGTTAGGGATTTTCGTTGGCATAACGTCCGGAATGCGTTCCGTGCCGTCATAGTTATCAACGAAATCAACCGTCTCTTTTTCCAGGTCAGCCATCAGCTCATGGGCAATTTTCGCCAGACGGATTTCCGTATAACGCATTGCCGCGGCGGAGTCGCCGTCGATAGAACCAAAGTTACCCTGACCATCTACCAGCATGTAACGCAGCGAGAATGGCTGCGCCATTCGGACGATAGTGTCGTACACCGCGGAATCACCATGGGGATGGTATTTACCGATTACGTCACCAACGACACGGGCAGATTTTTTGTAGGCTTTATTCCAGTCATTGCCCAATACGTTCATGGCGTATAGTACGCGACGGTGTACCGGCTTCAGGCCATCGCGGACGTCCGGCAGCGCACGGCCAACAATGACCGACATCGCATAGTCCAGATAGGAGCTCTTCAGCTCTTCCTCGATGTTAACCGGTGTAATTTCTCTCGCAAGGTCGCTCATCTAACCGCTATCCCTCTACTGTATCCCGGATTCAAAGGTCGCAAATTATAACACAGCCGCGGTGATTGAGGTAAACCAATAAGCTTTATTCAACCGCGCGGGCTGATATACTCCGAAGTCTTGCAAAATAAGGAGTAAAAGCGCCCATGAATGCCGAAAAATCCCCGGTGGCTCACAACGTTGACCATGAAGAGATTGCCAAATTCGAAGCGGTGGCATCCCGCTGGTGGGATCTCGAAGGTGAGTTTAAACCTCTGCACCGCATTAACCCGCTGCGTCTGGGCTATATCGCGGAGCGTTCCGGCGGCCTGTTCGGTAAGAAAGTGCTCGACGTCGGCTGCGGCGGCGGCATTCTGGCAGAAAGCATGGCGCGCGAAGGGGCCACCGTCACCGGTCTGGATATGGGCTTTGAACCGCTGCAGGTTGCCCGTCTTCATGCGCTGGAATCTGGAGTGCAGGTGGAATATGTGCAGGAAACCGTCGAAGAACATGCGGCGAAGCATGCCCATCAGTACGACGTGGTGACCTGTATGGAAATGCTGGAGCACGTTCCCGACCCCCAGTCCGTGGTTCACGCCTGTGCAAAACTGGTGAAACCGGGCGGCCAGGTCTTCTTCTCGACGATCAACCGAAACGGTAAAGCCTGGCTGATGGCGGTCGTCGGGGCGGAGTATGTGCTGCGTATGGTGCCAAAAGGCACGCACGACGTGAAGAAATTCATCAAGCCTGCTGAATTACTGAGCTGGGTTGATCAGACGTGGCTCAAGGAGCAGCACATCACCGGTCTGCATTACAATCCATTGACCGATAAATTCAAACTCGCACCGGGTGTAGATGTTAACTATATGTTGCATACAACCGCCAAAAACGACTGACGTCATCCATTATTCTTATAAAGATTGCGCGACATCATGTTGCGCAATTCTGACCTCCCGTTGAAGAAATCAGCACTCGATCAAATTTTGAATTTTTTTTCTTAATTATTGACATCTCTTCCAGGCCTTACGGTACGAGGACTTAGCCTTTTTTACCCTTTGACAACCTCAATTTAACGTCAAAATCAACCCTTGTGCTGAAAAGATTCGATACTAGAATACTCACCATATAGCGTTTTTCTTATCGCAAACCCCCTATATGTAGTATTTATCCACAGAGTTAGTCACAAGACGGATCTGTGGATAAGCGGGGGATATTTTTTATTTCACGGACAGGTAAAACCCACATGAATCAGAGTCTGCTGGTGACTAAGCGCGACGGTACCACCGAGCGTATCAATCTGGACAAAATCCATCGTGTTCTCGACTGGGCAGCAGAAGGACTGAATAACGTATCTATCTCCCAGGTTGAACTGCGCTCTCACATTCAGTTCTACGATGGCATCAAGACGTCTGATATCCACGAAACCATCATCAAGGCTGCGGCGGATCTCATCTCCCGTGAAGCCCCGGATTATCAGTACCTCGCTGCACGTCTGGCGATTTTCCACCTGCGTAAAAAAGCGTACGGCCAGTTTGAGCCGCCAAAGCTTTACGATCACGTGGTGAAAATGGTTGAGCTGGGCAAATACGACACGCATCTGCTGGAAGACTATACGGAAGAAGAGTTCGAGCAGATGAACGGGTTTATCGATCACTGGCGCGACATGAACTTCTCTTACGCGGCGGTGAAGCAGCTCGAAGGCAAATACCTGGTTCAGAACCGTGTGACCGGTGAGATCTACGAAAGCGCCCAGTTCCTCTATATTCTGGTGGCCGCCTGCCTGTTCTCTAACTACCCGCGTGACACCCGTCTGGAATACGTGAAGCGTTTCTACGATGCGGTTTCCACGTTCAAGATTTCTCTGCCTACGCCAATCATGTCTGGCGTGCGTACCCCAACCCGTCAGTTCAGCTCATGCGTCCTGATCGAGTGTGGTGACAGCCTGGATTCCATCAACGCGACCTCCAGCGCCATCGTGAAATATGTCTCTCAGCGTGCCGGTATCGGCATCAACGCCGGTCGCATCCGTGCACTGGGTAGCCCAATTCGCGGCGGTGAAGCGTTCCACACCGGCTGTATCCCGTTCTACAAACACTTCCAGACCGCGGTAAAATCCTGCTCTCAGGGTGGCGTACGCGGTGGTGCAGCCACCCTGTTCTACCCAATGTGGCACCTGGAAGTGGAAAGCCTGCTGGTACTGAAAAACAACCGTGGCGTTGAAGGCAACCGCGTTCGTCACATGGACTATGGTGTACAGATCAACAAGCTGATGTACACCCGTCTGCTGAAAGGTGAAGACATCACCCTGTTCAGCCCGTCCGACGTCCCGGGCCTGTATGACGCGTTCTTCGCCGATCAGGATGAGTTCGAGCGTCTGTACACCAAATACGAAAAAGACGACAGCATCCGTAAACAGCGCGTTAAGGCGGTTGACCTGTTCTCCCTGATGATGCAGGAACGTGCCTCTACCGGCCGTATCTACATTCAGAACGTTGACCACTGCAACACCCATAGCCCGTTTGACCCGGTGGTTGCGCCAGTGCGCCAGTCTAACTTGTGCCTGGAAATCGCCCTGCCGACCAAACCGCTGGAAGATGTTAACGACGAAAACGGCGAAATCGCGCTCTGCACCCTCTCTGCTTTCAACCTGGGCGCTATCAAGAGCCTGGAAGAGCTGGAAGAGCTGGCGGTGCTGGCCGTGCGTGCGCTGGATGCCCTGCTGGATTACCAGGACTACCCAATCCCGGCGGCAAAACGTGGAGCAATGGGCCGTCGTACCCTCGGTATCGGCGTTATCAACTTTGCCTACTGGCTGGCGAAACACGGTAAGCGTTACTCCGACGGCAGCGCGAACAACCTGACCCACGAAACGTTCGAAGCGATTCAGTACTACCTGCTGAAAGCCTCCAACGAGCTGGCGAAAGAGCAAGGCGCGTGCCCGTGGTTCAACGAAACCACCTATGCGAAAGGCATTCTGCCGATCGATACCTACAAGAAAGACCTGGATGCGATTTCTAACGAACCGCTGCATCTGGACTGGGAAGCGCTGCGTGAATCCATCAAGACTCACGGCCTGCGTAACTCCACGCTGTCTGCCCTGATGCCGTCTGAGACCTCTTCGCAGATCTCTAACGCCACCAACGGTATTGAACCACCGCGCGGCCACGTCAGCATCAAAGCGTCGAAAGACGGTATCCTGCGTCAGGTTGTGCCTGACTACGAGCTGCTGAAAGACAACTACGAGCTGCTGTGGGAAATGCCAAACAACGACGGTTACCTGCAGCTGGTGGGGATCATGCAGAAGTTTATCGACCAGTCGATTTCTGCTAACACCAACTACGACCCGACGCGCTTCCCGTCTGGCAAGGTACCGATGCAGCAACTGTTGAAAGACCTGCTCACCGCCTACAAATTTGGTGTGAAAACCCTGTACTATCACAACACCCGTGATGGTGCGGAAGACGCTCAGGATGACATGGCACCGTCAATTCAGGACGATGGCTGCGAAAGCGGCGCATGTAAGATCTAATGAAGGGCGGGGATATCCCCGCCTTTATTTCGTAAGACAGGACTCCAATTCATGGCATACACCACCTTTTCACAGACGAAAAACGACCAGCTCAAAGAGCCGATGTTCTTCGGGCAACCGGTCAACGTGGCACGCTACGATCAGCAAAAATATGACATCTTCGAAAAGCTGATTGAAAAGCAACTCTCCTTCTTCTGGCGCCCGGAAGAAGTTGACGTCTCTCGCGATCGTATCGATTTCCAGGCGTTGCCGGAGCACGAAAAGCATATCTTCATCAGCAACCTGAAGTACCAGACGCTGCTGGACTCCATTCAGGGCCGTAGCCCGAACGTGGCGCTGCTGCCGCTGATCTCCATTCCGGAGCTGGAAACCTGGGTGGAAACCTGGGCGTTTTCTGAGACCATCCACTCCCGCTCTTACACCCACATTATCCGCAACATCGTTAACGATCCGGCGGTGGTGTTTGACGATATCGTCACTAACGAGCAGATCCAGAAACGTGCTGAAGGTATTGCGCACTACTACGACGAACTGATCGAGATGACCAGCTACTGGCATCTGCTGGGCGAAGGCACCCACACCGTGAACGGCAAAACCGTCACCGTGAGCCTGCGCGCGCTGAAGAAACAGCTTTACCTGTGCCTGATGAGCGTTAACGCACTGGAAGCCATCCGCTTCTACGTGAGCTTCGCCTGCTCCTTCGCGTTTGCGGAACGCAAGCTGATGGAAGGTAATGCCAAAATCATCCGTCTGATCGCCCGTGACGAAGCCCTGCACCTGACCGGCACCCAGCATATGCTGAACCTGCTGCGCAGCGGTACAGACGATCCGGAGATGGCTGAGATTGCCGAAGAGTGCAAACAGGAGTGCTATGACCTGTTCGTGCTGGCTGCTCAGCAGGAGAAAGAGTGGGCAGACTACCTGTTCCGCGACGGCTCCATGATTGGCCTGAACAAAGACATCCTGTGCCAGTATGTTGAGTACATCACCAACATCCGTATGCAGGCAGTCGGGCTTGAGCTGCCGTTCAAAACCCGCTCTAACCCAATTCCGTGGATCAACACCTGGCTGGTATCCGATAACGTGCAGGTTGCGCCACAGGAAGTGGAAGTCAGTTCTTATCTGGTCGGGCAGATTGACTCTGAAGTTAACACCGACGACCTGAGCGACTTCCAGCTCTGATGAGCCGCGTAACGCTTAGCCTTTCCGGTACCGAAGTGCTGTGCCGGGAAGAACACCCTTCCCTGTTGATTGCGCTTGAGGCGCATCAGGTTGAAGTGGAGTATCAATGCCGCTCAGGCTATTGCGGATCATGTCGCTGCCGTTTAGTCGCCGGACAAGTGGACTGGCTGACCGAACCGCTGGCCTTCATCAACGAAGGTGAAATTTTGCCCTGCTGCTGCCGGGCAAAAGGCGATATAGAGATTGAGATGTAAACCGCCCCTCCGGGCGACATAAAAAAGGGCCTTACGGCCCTTTTTCTTTTACTTCAAAAACTGCACGGCTTTATCGGGGAAATCGGTGAACAGCCCGTCCACCCCGGCCTGGTTATACAGCACGTCGTACAGCTGGTTTACGTCCGTCGCATAAGCCGGTAGCTGGTCCGCACGCACCGTATACGGATGAACCTGCATATGACTGGCGTGCGCCTCTTTCACCATTGCCGTCAGCTTGACGTGGCCTGGCGTTGAGCCTTCCGCCACCAGCATATGGTAATCCGGTCCGATACCGTCGGCGTACTGCGCGATCTGTTTCATTGCGCCCGGCTTAAACATCCAGTCGTAGTTGTAATTCACCCACGTGCCGTCGGGCTGTTTCTCCTGAGTTTCATTCCAGTCGGTGTAGGCAATCAGCTGTACCAGATTGAGATCCATCCCTCTCTTTGGCGCCAGCTCGGTTTTGATGCGCTTCAGCTCAGCGGCGTCAAAACACTGCAGATAGACTTTGTCGCGCTTGCTGGTGTAGCCGTACTTTTTCAGCACGTCCAGCGTCTTCGCGGCAATGTCCTTCCCTTCCTGATGGTGGAACCACGGCGCTTTTATCTCCGGGTAGATGCCGATGTTTTTCCCGGTTGAGTGGTTCAGTCCCTGAACAAACTCAATCTCTTCTTCGAAGGTATGAATGCGAAAATCAGATTTACCCATCGGGAAACGTCCCGGATAGACCTGCACCTTCTTGCCGTTTTCAACCTCGAAACCCTCGGTAAACTTCAGCGAACGAATCTCATCCAGCGTAAAGTCAATGGCGTAGTAGCGACCATCTTTGCGGGCGCGGGCCGGGAAACGCTCAGCCACGTCCGTCACGCGGTCAAGATAGTGGTCATGAAGGACGACCAGCTGGTCGTCACGGGTCATCACCAGATCCTGCTCGAGATAATCTGCCCCCTGCGCATAGGCCATCGCTTTTGCCGGGAGCGTGTGCTCTGGCAGATAGCCGCTTGCGCCGCGATGGGCGATAACCATTTTCTCGTTAGCCAGCGCTGAGCCTGTCATCAGGCCCGCCAGCAGCAGGCCCGTTGCTACGTAAGTTAATTTCATCAGCCTTCTCCTTATTGACGACGCGCCTGCATTTCGGCGTGATGACGTTTTTCACCAATCATCACCACAATCAACAGCAGCACCGCCAGCACGCTACCGCCAATCATCACCATAAAGCCGCCGTCCCAGCCGAAGAAGTCAACGGTGTAGCCCACAATGGCGCTCGCCGCGACCGAACCGCCAAGGTAACCGAACAGACCGGTAAAGCCGGCCGCCGTACCTGCCGCTTTCTTCGGCGCCAGCTCCAGGGCATGCAGACCAATCAGCATCACCGGGCCGTAAATCAGGAAGCCGATGACGATCATACAGGCCATATCGATTGACGGGTTACCCGGCGGGTTGAGCCAGTAAACCACGGTGGCAATGGTCACCAGCGTCATAAAGAAGACGCCCGTCGCACCACGGTTACCCCGGAACACTTTGTCCGACATCCAGCCGCAAATCAGCGTCCCCGGGATCCCGGCGTACTCATAGAGGAAGTAAGCCCAGGAGGATTTATCCAGCGCGAAATGCTTCACCTCTTTCAGATAGGTAGGTGACCAGTCGAGGATGCCGTAACGCAGCAGGTACACGAAGACGTTGGCCACCGCGATATACCACAGCAGTTTGTTGGGCAGGACGTACTTCATGAAGATCTGTTTGGCCGTCAGCTCTTCTTCATGCTGCTCGCTGTAATCATCCGGATAGTCGTTTTTGTACTCTTCAATCGGCGGCAGGCCACAGGACTGCGGCGTGTCACGCATCAGGGCGAAAGCGATAACCGCCACCAGAATGGCACCAAAGGCAGGCATATAAAGCGCGGCTTTCCAGTCGTTAAACCACGCCATCCCCAGCAGGAACAGCAGAGGTGGAATACCGCCACCGACGTTATGCGCGCAGTTCCACACCGACACGATGCCGCCACGCTCTTTCTGCGACCACCAGTGCACCATGGTGCGCCCGCACGGCGGCCACCCCATTCCCTGGAACCAGCCACAGAGGAACAGCAGCACGAACATCACGGCGATGCTGGAGGTTGCCCATGGCACAAAGCCCATGAACAGCATCACCGCTGCCGCCAGGATCAGACCCGCAGGCAGGAACACGCGTGGATTCGAGCGATCGGACACTGAACCCATGATGAATTTGGAAAAACCGTAGGCGATAGAGATCCCCGACAACGCGAACCCCAGATCGCCACGAGAAAAGCCCTGCTCCACCAGATACGGCATGGCGAGCGCAAAGTTTTTACGTACCAGGTAGTACGCCGCGTACCCGAAGAAGATCCCCAGGAAGATTTGCCAACGCAGACGACGGTATAGCGGATCAATTTCTGCCTCTGGCAGACGCGCCCGATGCGGCGCAGGTTTGAAGATACTGAGCATGACAGCCTCCGTGGCCAGGTATTGAATTTACAGGGGTTTAACTGCCCCACACTCCAGAGAGGCGGCGATGTTAAGAAATCACGGTGATTGTTACTGTGAATCAACGCACAAATTGTTACAGAAATATGACAATGTGCGCAGAAAAGCGCATGGAATCACGTTTCACTTTCGAATTTCGTTCGTTTATGTTCGAAATCAAACAAACCACAGTTTTGATGTGGCTAAATGGTAAAAAACGAACACAGAGGGATAACAATGACAATTCACGATCCTCGCTACAGCGATGTGATTATCATTGGCGGTGGCGCGACCGGCGCCGGCATCGCACGCGACTGCGCCCTGCGTGGGCTGAGCGTCACGCTTCTGGAGCGCCATGACATTGCGACGGGCGCAACCGGGCGCAATCATGGTCTGCTACACAGTGGTGCCCGTTACGCGGTGACCGACCCCGAATCCGCGCGGGAATGCATTGCTGAAAACCAGATCCTCAGACGCATTGCCCGCCACTGCATTGAACCGACCAACGGTCTGTTCATTACGCTTCCCGAAGACGATCTCTCATTTCAGCCAACCTTTGTGACCGCCTGCCGCGCTGCAGGGATTGAGGCTGACGTCATCGACCCCGAACTCGCGCGTCGCCTGGAACCGTCTGTCAACCCGGCCCTTATCGGCGCGGTGAAGGTCCCGGACGGTACGGTTGACCCTTTCCGCCTGACCGCCGCGAACATGCTGGACGCCCGTGAACACGGCGCACAGGTTCTGACCGGGCAGGAAGTGACCGGGCTTATCCGGGAAGGGAACCGCGTCTGCGGCGTACGTGTTTTTGATACGCAGTATAAGGAGCATGGCGAACTGTACGCCGCCGTGGTGGTCAACGCGGCGGGGATCTGGGGGCAACGCATCGCGGAGTACGCCGAGCTGTCTGTGCGCATGTTCCCGGCAAAAGGCTCGCTGCTGATCCTCGACCACCGCATTAACAACCACGTGATCAACCGCTGCCGCAAACCTTCTGATGCCGACATCCTGGTGCCGGGCGATACCATTTCGCTTATCGGCACCACCTCAACCCACGTGGACTATAGCGAGATTGATTACAACCGCGTGACCGCCGACGAGGTGGATATCCTGCTGCGCGAAGGGGAAAAGCTGGCCCCTGTGATGGCGCAGACCCGAATTCTTCGCGCCTATGCCGGCGTGCGCCCTCTGGTGGCGAGCGATAACGACCCGAGCGGGCGCAACGTCAGCCGTGGCATCGTGCTGCTCGACCACGCCGCGCGCGATGGCCTGGACGGGTTTATCACCATCACCGGCGGCAAGCTGATGACCTACCGCCTGATGGCCGAGTGGGCAACCGATGCCGTCTGCCGCAAGCTGGGTAATAGCGAACGGTGTGTGACCGCAGAGCAACCTCTGCCCGGCTCGCGTCAGTCCACCGAGAAAACGCTGCAAAAAATCATCTCCCTTTCCGCCCCCCTGCGCGGTTCCGCCATCTATCGCCACGGAGACCGCACGCCGGTCTGGCTGGGGGAAGGACGGCTGAGCCGTAGCCTGGTGTGTGAATGCGAAGCCGTCACGGCGGGTGAAGTGCAATACGCCGTGGAGAATCTGACCGTCAACAGCCTGCTTGATTTACGTCGGCGCACCCGCGTGGGCATGGGCACCTGCCAGGGTGAGCTGTGCGCCTGCCGTGCCGCCGGGTTGTTACAACGTTTTCATACCACCACTGCCACCCAGTCGCTGGCACAACTCAGTGATTTCCTGAACGAACGCTGGAAAGGCATTCAGCCTGTCGCCTGGGGTGATGCCCTGCGTGAAAGCGAGTTTACCCGCTGGGTCTACCAGGGGCTGTGCGGTCTTGAGAAGGAGCAACAGGATGAAATTTGATACCGTGATTGTCGGTGGTGGGCTGGCGGGTCTGCTCTGTGGTATCAGGCTAACGAAGCAGGGGCTGCGCTGCGCCATCATCACCCGGGGCCAGAGCGCACTGCACTTCTCGTCGGGTTCGCTGGATCTGCTGGATGAGGCATATCGCGATGCCCTGCCGCCAGAGCATCCCTATAACCTGACGGGCAGAGACACCGTCGACCGCTTCGCCCATGAAGCCGAAACCCTTCTGGCCGAGTGTGGCGCACGGCTGCAGGGTAACGCCCGGAAAAATCATCATCGGGTTACCCCGCTCGGCACCCTGCGCTCTGCCTGGCTCAGCCCGGAAGAGGTGCCTGTTGCCCCCTTCAACGCAGGACGGGTCCTGGTCGTGGGTATTAGCGGTTTTCTTGATTTCCAGCCCCACCTCGCTGCGGCATCGCTCTGTCGCCAGGGCGTGAACGCACACACGGCTGAGATAGAGCTTCCTGAGCTTGACGTCCTGCGCGACAACCCGAGCGAGTTTCGCGCGGTGAATATTGCCCGTTTTCTCGATAACGACGATAAATGGCCGCTACTGTATGCCGCGCTCCGGCCGCTTGCCGAAGGTTGCGACACGCTGTTTATGCCCGCCTGCTTTGGCTTAAGCGACAACCGGCTCTGGCGCTGGCTCTCGGATCGCCTGCCCTGCTCGCTTGGCCTGCTGCCGACGCTTCCCCCTTCTGTCCCCGGCATTCGCCTGCATACCCAGCTTCAGCGTCGGTTTATCGCTCAGGGTGGCGTGTGGATGGCGGGTGACGAGGTGAAAAAAATCACCCTGACGGATGGCTCGGTGAGCGAAGTCTGGACGCGTAATCACGCTGATATTCCGCTTCGCGCGCGTTATACGGTGCTGGCAAGCGGCAGTTTCTTCAGCAACGGGCTGCTGAGCCGTCGGGACGGCATCCAGGAGGCCATTATGGGGCTGGATGTCCGGCAAACGCCCTCCCGCGCGGACTGGTATCAGAGTGATTTCTTCACCCCACAACCCTGGCAGCAGTTCGGCGTGATTGTCGATAAGCAACTGCACCCGCAACTTTCTAGTCAGCCGGTCAGTAATCTCTATGCCATTGGCTCTCTTCTGGGGGGATACGATCCCATCGCTCAGGGTTGCGGCGGCGGGGTCTGCGCCATCACGGCGCTGTATGTGGCAGAGCAAATTGGCCAGCGCATGGAGGCTGAGCAATGAACGATACCCGGTTTGAAAGCTGCATCAAATGCACAGTTTGTACCACCGTCTGCCCGGTCAGCGGTGTGAATCCGCGCTACCCGGGCCCGAAACAGGCCGGACCTGACGGCGAGCGCCTGCGTCTTAAAGACGGTGCGCTGTACGATGAGGCGCTGAAATACTGCATCAACTGTAAACGTTGCGAAGTGGCCTGTCCGTCGGACGTGAAGATCGGCGATATCATCCAGCGAGCCCGCGCGCGTTACAGCACGCAAAAGCCGTCCCTGCGCGATGCGATCCTGAGTCACACCGACCTGATGGGCAGTGTCTCCACGCCTTTTGCCCCGCTGGTGAATGCTGCAACGTCTCTCAAGCCGGTGCGAAAACTGCTGGATGCGACGCTGAAGATAGACCACCACCGCAGCCTGCCAAAATACTCTCACGGTACCTTTCGGCGCTGGTATACATTCGTGGCAGCGGAACAGGCGCAGTACACCGATCAGGTCGCGTTCTTCCACGGCTGCTATGTCAACTACAACCACCCGCAACTGGGAAAAGATCTGCTGAAGGTACTCAACGCGATGGGGACCGGCGTGCAGCTCCTGAAGAAAGAGAAGTGCTGCGGTGTGCCGTTGATTGCCAACGGTTTTACCGATAAGGCGCGCAGACAGGCCAAAAGCAACGTCACATCCCTGCGCGAGGCCATCGTTGATAAAGGAATTCCGGTACTGGCCACCTCGTCCACCTGTACCTTCACCCTGCGTGATGAGTATCCGCACCTGCTGGACGTGGATAACACCGGTCTGCGCGAGCACATTGAGCTGGCGACGCGTTTCCTGTGGCGCAAACTGGACAGCGGGCAGACGCTGCCGCTGCGGGAACTACCGCTGAAAGTGGTGTATCACACACCGTGTCATATGGAGAAAATGGGCTGGTCGCTCTATACGCTTGAGCTGTTGCGGCTCATTCCGGGGCTGGAGTTGACGGTGCTGGACTCGCGGTGCTGCGGCATCGCGGGCACTTACGGCTTTAAGCGAGAAAACTACGAAACGTCACAGGCGATCGGCGCCCCGCTGTTTCGCCAGATTGAAGAGAGCGGCGCAGATATCGTGGTCACCGACTGCGAAACCTGCAAGTGGCAGATAGAGATGTCTACCAGCAAGCGCTGCGAGCATCCGATCACTCTGCTGGCGAAGGCGCTGGGCTAAACCGTGCCGGGGCAAAACGCCCCGGCAAAGGCATTACTCAACAAACAGCGATTCGACAACATTAATCCAGCCGTGTTCGCTGGCTACCTCTTTACCCATCAGCCAGCGGCGCAGCATGTTCAGCGCCATCATAGCGCAGACCTCCTGACGTACCGCCAGACTGTGGCGGGTAATGCTCATTTTAACCCGCAAAGCATACGTGCCTTCCGGCGTCGCCAGCGCAAAGTTGAGATGTTCCTCATCCAGCCCCCCCACAAACAGCGCCAGGCCAGCAAAATGTTTCACTCTTCTTTCCGAAGCCCAGCGCGCGGTCTGCGCCAGCGTTTCCTGCTGGAACGGCACCACTTCACTGGCCAACAGCGGCGCACTGGCGCGCGACAGCTGTAGCGCCAGCAGGCCGCCGGTGAACTGTTCGCTTAAGGTCACGCTCAGCTGCCGAGACTGCAGATGTGACGCAATCTGCGCCGGCAGCCCCTCGGTGCCTTCAAAGATCAGGCTTTCACCGGCCACGCGCTGCACCTCCGGCCAGAGCGCCAGCATCGCCGCCTTCTCTGAGGCCGGCCCTGTCAGCTTGAGTTCAATGATGGGCATGGAGGAGCGGTAGCCCATTGAGACACCGGGTGGCAGGGAGAGATGATCAAGACTCTGGGCCAGATCGCTTTCGGAGCGGCCAAACGTGGTCAGACGCAGGCAGAGCGGAGGCTCAGGCAGGGTAAAACGTTCGCGAAGGCGCGGCAGGATCTGCTGCTCGACCATCACTTTAAATTCTGACGGTACGCCCGGCGTGAAGAACATCAGGCAGCGGTTCAGCGTAATGGCAAACCCACACGCGGTACCCACGGGGTTATCGACCAGTTCGGCGCTGGCGGGAATTTCCGCCTGCTTGCGGTTGCTGGGTGCCATAACACGGCCACGTTCGGAGAAGAAACGCTCCATCTGCGCCAGCCACTCTTCATGCAGCACCAGCCCTTCACCTTTTGCGGTCGCGGCGGCCAGGGCGCTGAGATCGTCGCTGGTGGGACCGAGCCCGCCGTTCACAATCAACACGTCGGCGTGTTCGCTACGCTCGCGCAGCACATTCACCAGTGACTCAAGATTGTCGCCCACCGTATTGCGGCGCGTTAACGGTAATCCTTGCTCAAAGAAAAGATCGGCAAGCCAGGCAGCATTGGTATCAATAATTTGTCCATGCAGCACTTCGTCGCCGGTGGATAACATCTCCACGTTAATCATTGTGTTCTCCCGCTTATATGGTCAAAACACTATAGCGCAAATGGATGTCGGGAGAAGAGAGAAACTGGCGCGACAGAATGCCGCGCCGGCGTGATTAGAACCCTGCGCTGACCCCCACGTACGGGCCGTCAGCCAGTGCGTTGTCGCGGTTGCCGTCTTTACCCGCCAGGTTCAGATAGCGATAGCCTGCTTCAATCGTAATCGGACGCATGATGGTCCAGCGCGCGCCCGCGTTGGCTTCTTCATAGCTGTCGATACCGCTGGAGAGCGAATCCGGTGAGTAGTAATACTCGCCGAACAGGCCGAAGCTATCACCAATTTTCCACTGCAGGCCGCCGCCTACCGCCGCCGCGTAACCTTCATCACCGTCGTTCGGGTTAGTGTAAATCCCCTTACCGCCCACGGTGGCCAGGAACGGGCCAAGCGGAATGTTCAGACCCAGACCGAGGCTTGCCGCATCGCCATCGTCATCGTTATGTGTCCAGCCGCCGGTCATCGCCAGACCGGAGGTCTCGGTCCCAAGGCCAAAGCCGAGGTGAGTATAATCCTGACCCGCCGAGCCGTTGAAGCTGATGGCGTTCGCCGCCGAAGAAACAACCATCAGGCCTAAGCCCACTAATGCCACTTTTTTCATTGTCGTGATCCCGCACAATTTTATAGAGAAGTCCCAAAACCGCGAGATTTTAACCTGAGTCGCCCGGGGATCAAGCACTCTGCGTGCGGCAGACAAGTAGTTTGTAACGATTTGATACCCGGTGTTTTTTTACGTGAGCAGCAGAAAACGCATTTTAACGCTCAGGCCACCCAGCGTTTCGCTGCGCGTCAGCTGCAAAGGACTTCGGTGCAGACGGGCAATATCAGCGGCCAGCGCCAGCCCGATCCCTGACCCGGCGGCATCTCCGACGTTTTCCAGCCGGTGGAAAGGCAGCATCGCCTGCTGGATCTGGTCCTCTTCAATGCCCGGACCACTGTCCTCCACGCTCAGCTCAACGGCGCCCTGATCTGTTCGCAGGAACACGGTCACTGTCCCTTCTGCAGGGGTATATTTGATCGCATTCTCCAGCAGGTTGGCGCACAACTCCCCCAGCAGCACGTCATCGCCTTCGATCATGACCGGCTGCTGCCGACCGTCATAGCCCAGGTCAATCGCTTTACTGCGCGCCTGCGCCAGCCGGGAGAAGCAGCAGTTTTGCACCACCTGAACCAAATCCACCGGTGCAAACTGGCCCTCCCCCTGCTCCTTACGCTTCACCGCGGAAAGCTGCAGCAGCCGTTCGGTCAGTACAATGGTGTCATCCAGGGTCGCATTCATTGCCCGCAGGCTCTCCTGCCAGAGGGCGGGATCCTGACGCATCAGGGCCACGGAGACCTGGGTTTTAAGCACCGCCAGCGGGGTTTTGAGTTGATGCGAGGCATCCGCGTTGAAGCGTTCCTGACGCGACAGCACGCCGCGCAGCCTGTCGATATAGCGGTTGAACGCCACAATCAGCAGCCGGGTCTCAGACCAGGGCAACAACTCCGGCAGCGGCGCGAGCAGGCCTGGATCACGGCGCACCATCAGCGAAGAGAGCTGGCGCATTGGGCGCAGTACGCGACGCAGCAACCACGCGGTCAACACCAGGGTCAGCAGCACCAGCAATCCCTGAGAGACCCATGATGAAAAGAGCAACTGACTGGCGAGATAGCGGCGGGACTGGAGCGTCTCCGCGACATAAATCTCCGCCATGCCGACGATATTCCCTTCATTGACGGGCTGCAGCAGACGCGCGACACGGATCGCCTGCCCGCGGTATTCGGTGTGATAAAACCAGGCCAGCGCCGGATAGAGCGTGGTGCGGGATGTTGCCGGGGGCATCCGGGGCAGATCGTCATAACCGGAGATCACCCGCCCGTCGGGATCGACCACTTTATAATAGAGCCGGTCGTTCATATTGAGTTCAAAGCTGTCGAGCACCACCCAGGGTACATTCACGCCCAGCCTGCCGTCGTGAACCTCCAGCCGCTCCGATATTGTTCGGGCAGAGGATAACAGCGTGCGGTCGTAAGCCTGCGTGGCCGCCTGCAATGCGCTGACATAGCTGTTAAATGCCGACAACCCCCACAGCAACAACAACGGAAGCCCAAGAAACAGCAGCAGTTGCAGGTAAAGCGACTGCGGCTTAACCCACCTCATCGCCGCACTCCAGCACATAACCTAGTCCGCGAAGGGTGGTGACCCTCACGCCGCTACCGCTGAGCTTTTTGCGCAGACGATGAATATAGAGATCGATACTCTCCGGGCTGACGTCGTCATTCAGGCTAAACACCTGATCGAACAGCTGCTGCCGGGAAACGGGGCGGGTCCGGCGATGCATCAACACCTTCAGCAGCGACAGTTCACGCGGCGTGAGCGACAGAGGCTCGTCGCGCAGCAGGAAAAAGCCTTCGTCGTCATATTCCAGCTCCCCAAGGCGCTGACGCTCCTGCGTTCGCCCTTCGCTTCTGCGCAACAGGGCGCGCAGCCGCGCGTCAAGCTCCTCCAGCTCAAACGGTTTCGGCAGATAATCATCCGCCCCGGCGTTGAGCCCTTTCACCCGGTCCGCCACGTTGCTGCGCGCGGTGAGAAACAGGACGGGCAGCGTCTGACCGCGTTTACGCAGACGATGCACGACCTCCAGACCGTCAAAGCCGGGCATTCCGATGTCCAGAATGGCAACCGCATAGCTTTCTCCCTGCAGCAGATGGTCGGCAGCGCGCCCGTCAGAAACGCAGTCCACGGCAAAGCCCTCCTGCACCAGCGCTTTCTCCAGCCAGTGAGCCAGCTCACGATTATCTTCCGCGAGTAAGAGACGCATATCACATCCTGTAAAGTTGGTGTCGCATTGAAAGGGAAATGAAAGGTTATTGTTTTAACAATCACGCAACGGAACCGCTACAAGGTGGTTCACATAATCAGAAAAAAGCCCCGTACCCGTACTCCCGGAACTCCGGCGTGAGGATAAACGATGAAAAAACAACTACTTTCGACTCTTGCTGCAAGCGTATTGATGATAAGTGCCTCTGTCGTTCAGGCGCAGGATGCCCCGTCCCGCACCGAGTGCATCGCGCCGGCGAAACCCGGCGGCGGTTTCGATCTCACCTGCAAACTCATTCAGGTCAGCATGCTGGAGACCGGCGCTATCGCAAAACCCATGCGCGTGACCTATATGCCCGGCGGCGTGGGTGCCGTTGCGTACAACGCGATTGTCGCGCAACGCCCTGCGGAAGCCGGCACGGTGGTGGCTTTCTCCGGTGGCTCGCTGTTGAACTTGTCTCAGGGGAAGTTTGGCCGCTACGGCGTGGATGACGTGCGCTGGCTGGCAACCGTCGGTACCGACTACGGCATGATTGCCGTGCGCGCGGATTCACCGTGGAAATCCCTGAAAGACCTGCTGACCGCCATGGAAAAAGATCCGAACAGCGTGGTGATTGGCGCCGGTGCCTCCATCGGCAGCCAGGACTGGATGAAAGCCGCCCTGCTGGCACAGCAGGCGAAGGTTGATCCTCACAAGATGCGCTACGTGGCGTTTGAAGGGGGCGGCGAACCGGTGACGGCGCTGATGGGAAATCACGTTCAGGCGGTATCCGGCGATCTCAGTGAAATGGTGCCCTACCTGAACGGCGATAAAATCCGCGTGCTGGCGGTCTTCTCTGAGAACCGCATGCCGGGCCAGCTGGCGAACGTCCCTACCGCAAAAGAACAGGGTTATGACCTGGTCTGGCCGATTATCCGCGGTTTCTTCGTCGGGCCAAAAGTGACCGATGCCGAATATCAGTGGTGGGTCGAAACCTTCAATAAACTCCAGCAGACCGAAGCGTTTAAAAAGCAGCGCGATCTGCGCGGGCTGTTTGAGTTCAACCTGAGCGGCAAGCCGCTGGATGAGTACGTCAAAAAACAGGTCAATGACTATCGCGAACAGGCGAAAGCCTTTGGCCTTGCCAAATAACCGGAGGCGGTATGAGCGATCGTATTTTTGCCGGGATTTGGCTGCTGCTCTGCGTCGGTGGGATGTTCGTCGCCTGGCAGATCCACAGCGAATACAGCTATGAACCGGTGGGGCCGCGCCCTTTCCCGATGGGCATTGTTGGACTGATGCTGCTCTGCTCAGTGGCCCTGCTGCTCCGTCATCCGGATACCGTAGAGTGGCCACCGCGCCGTATTCTGCAGCGTCTACTGGTGATGGTCATTGTTCTGCTGATGTACGCCTGGGGTTTTGAGTGGCTCGGTTTTCCGGTGGCAACCGCCATCCTGACGATGGTGATCGGCATGCTGTTTAACGCCACCCTCCCGGCGGCGGGGATTTCCGGCGCGGTAATGGGGATCTTGCTGTGGTTTGCCTTTGACCGCCTGCTGGATGTGACCTTACCGCTCGGCGCATGGTTTAATTAACGGAGCACGCTATGGATACCTGGATTTATCTCTCGCAGGGGTTCGCCGTGGCGATGACCCCGGAAAACCTGGTGATAGCCCTGATCGGCTGCTTTGTCGGGACCATTGTGGGTCTGCTGCCCGGCCTTGGGCCGATTAACGGCGTTGCCATTTTACTCCCGCTGGCGTTTGCCCTGCATCTGCCTGCGGAATCGGCGCTGATCCTGCTGGCGACGGTGTATATCGGCTGTGAATATGGCGGGCGTATTTCGTCCATCCTGCTGAACGTGCCCGGCGATGCGGCGGCCATTATGACCGCGCTGGATGGCTACCCGATGGCACGGCAGGGTCGCGGTGGCGTGGCGCTGTCCATCTCCGCAGTCAGTTCGTTTTGTGGTTCGCTGATTGCCATCGGCGGTATCATTCTGTTTGCCCCTGCGCTGGCCCAGTGGTCGCTGGCGTTTGGTCCGGCAGAGTATTTTGCGCTGATGGTCTTTGCCATCGCCTGTCTCGGCAGCATGATGGCGCAGAATCCGCTGAAATCGTTTTTGTCCGCGCTGATTGGCTTAGGGTTAGCCACCGTCGGCGTGGATGCCAACACCGGGGTTTATCGCTTTACCTTTGACAGCGTGCACCTTTCCGACGGCGTGCAGTTTATCGTAGTCGTGATTGGCCTGTTCTCGGTCTCTGAAATTTTATTGATGCTGGAACATACCAGCAGCGGACAGACGCTGGTGCATAAAACGGGCCGCATGCTTTTCAGTGCCAAAGAGGGCGCACAGTGTATCGGCGCGACGCTGCGTTCGTCGGTGATTGGCTTCTTCGTCGGCATTCTGCCGGGGGCCGGGGCCACCATCGCCAGCGCCATCACTTACATGACCGAGAAAAAGCTCAGCGGCAACAGTGACAGCTTCGGCAAGGGGGACATTCGTGGGGTAGCGGCCCCAGAGGCTGCGAATAACGCCTCGGCCTGCGGTTCGTTTATCCCGATGCTGACCCTTGGCGTACCGGGCTCGGGCACCACGGCGGTGATGATGGGCGCGCTGACGCTCTATAACATTACGCCTGGACCGGCCATGTTTACCGAGCAGCCGGATATTGTCTGGGGGTTGATTGCAGCGCTGCTGATCGCCAACGTGATGCTGCTGGTCATGAACATTCCGCTGATTGGTCTGTTCACCCGGATGCTGACAATTCCCCTGTGGTTCCTGGTGCCGGCTATCGCGGCCGTCTCTGCGGTGGGGGTGTATGCGGTACACAGCACCACTTTCGATCTGGTGCTGATGGTGCTGCTTGGCGTACTGGGCTACATCCTGCGTAAGATGCACTTCCCGATGTCACCGCTGATTTTAGGCTTTGTGCTGGGAGAGATGCTGGAGCAGAACCTGCGCCGCGCCTTGTCCATCAGCAACGGCAATATGTCTATTCTGTGGGACAGCAGCGTGACGAAGGTGCTGTTAGCGATGGCCATCCTGGTGATTGTGGTTCCGCCGGTATTGCGTCTGCTGCGTCGCCGCCAGCGCAAACCGGCACCGGATATCGGTTGATTATCCTTTCAACAGACGGGTGACCCACTGTTTTAATGCCTGGCGGGAGATCTTAATCCCGCCATTTTTAAGCTCTGCCGGCAGCATCAGCCAGTGCACCGGCTGCTCAAAGCGCGCCAGTTTACCCTGCACCCATGCCGGGAAGCCGGTGATATCGGTTCCCGGTTCACACTCCACCACCGCCACCGGACGCTGACCGAACTCGGCGTCATCGAGTGGGACGATAAACGCCTGGTTTATCTGCGGATGACGGGCAATAACCCGCTCAAGGCTTTCCGGCTGGATCCCTTCGCCCCCGCTGAAAAAGAGGTTGTCCATTCGGCCAAGGATCGTCAGGCGCCCGTCATGCCATTCCCCGCGATCGCGGGTGGCAAACCAGCCCTGAGCATTGGTCAGCGGAATCAATGCACCGTCCCGCCAGTAACCTGCGGCCATACTTTGCGCTTTGATCCACACTTCACCGTCAACCACCCGCACCTCTCTGCCCGGCAACGCAGCGCCGACGTCCGGTTCACCGTCTGCCTCTTTGGCACAAACCGTTGAGGCAAACTCCGTCAGACCGTAGCCACAGAAAGTGCGGATCCCCCGCTGGCTCGCCTGCTGAGTCAGATCAACGGGGATCGCGGCCCCGCCAAGCAGTACGGCTTTCAGCGCGACAGGCTGGTGTGCATTAAGCAGACGCCAGAGCTGCGTCGGTACCAGTGAGGCATGCGTACAGCCCTGCAGGGCCTGCGCCAGCGGCTGCTTCTCGCGGACGGTTAAGCGCGCGCCAACCTGCAGCCAGCGCCACAAAATCCCCTGCCCGGAGACATGAAACAGCGGCAGGGAGAGCAGCCAGTCGTCTTCATCGTCGTAGGGCATCAGCGAAAGCACGCCGCGCGCACTGGCAAGATGGGCGGCACAGGTATGGACCGCCGCCTTGGGTAAACCGGTTGAACCGGATGTCAGCGTCATGGAAGCCAGCCGCGACGGTTGCCACGCCACGCGACACCCGCCCGGCGCCTCGCGCATGCTGAGTGCCACCAGCCCGTCGTAGACGCCGTCCAGCACCAGGGCAAAGCGCAGCGTCATCTGCGGGAGCAACACGTCCAGCAGCGGATGCGGCAGCTGCGGGTTAACGGGAAGAATACGTGCCCCGCACTGAAGCAATGCCAGCCACGCCATCAGGGTTTGCGGGTGATTATGCGCCAGCAGCAGTACGCCGTCGCCCTCCTGTACACCCTGCAACTGAAAGCCCGCGGCCAGTCTGTCGATGCGCGCACACAGCTGTTGCCAGCTGAGCGTCTCATCGTTCAGCCTCAGGGCCGGTTTATCAGCATACTGCGCGCACCAGTGTCGCCACGGCCAGTCGGTAAAACTCATAGCAACGGCTCCAGCCCCTCAACGTCAAGGAGCGGCAGCGTGCTGTCTGGCCACGGACGGATAAGCTGATTTTGCATCAGGTTCAGCGTATCGAGACCGGGGACAGTGTCTGGCGTTAACCAGGCGGCAATGCGCGCCAGTTGGGTTAGCCCCAGGCTGGACTCAATCGAAGAGCTGATGACTGCCGTCAGCCCGGCGGCATGGGCCGCCGCGACCTGTTCGCGTACCTTAGCAAGGCTGCCGGTCAACGTCGGTTTAATGACCACCGCGCGGACACCCGGTTCGGCGACAAACGCAAAGCCGTCTTCACGCAGGCTTTCATCCCACGCGATGGCAATGCCGGTTTCACGGGCAAACGCCCGGGAATCGTCGCGGGTTTTACACGGTTCTTCCAGAAACGCGATGCGACTGCGGTACGCCGGGTTTACGTACTTCGCGAACTGCTGCGCCTTCAGCGGCGTCCAGGCGCGGTTAGCATCCAGACGCAGATGCAGGTCGGGCAATGCTTCCAGTAAGAGGTTAGCGACCATCCCATCGCGCACCGCTTCATAGAGACCGACTTTGATTTTCGCCACTTTCTCGCCCGGCATGGCGGCGAGCAGCGCAAACAGCTCATCCGGATCGCCCGTACAGAGCGGTGCCGCGCGGTAATTAGTCTCTGCAGGCAAGCTACCGTCCAGCTCCGCCAGCGCGCAGCTAATACCAAAAGCCGCGGAAGGCACCTCCGGCAACGCCGGGTTCGCGCCCTCACGCCACTCACTGGCCCACGCCAGCAATACCGCCTGCGCGTCCTCCAGCGATTCAAGGCTAAAGCCCGGCAGCGGCGAAATCTCGCCCCAGCCTTCCTGCTCGCCCTGCTGCAGATGCACCAGCATGCCATCACGGGTTTTTAACCGCCGTTCACGCAGCACCACGCCCGCGTCCATCGGTATCTGCCAGCGGTAAACCTGCGCGCGACGCATTACGGATTCCGTTTATATTTGCTGAAGTCAGGCTGGCGTTTTTCGTTAAAGGCGTTGCGACCTTCCTGCCCTTCTTCGGTCATGTAGAACAGCATGGTGGCGTTACCTGCCAGCTCCTGCAGACCTGCCTGACCGTCACAGTCGGCATTCAGGGCCGCTTTCAGGCAGCGCAGCGCCATTGGGCTGTTTTGCAGCATTTCACGACACCAGCGCACGGTCTCTTTCTCGAGGTCGGCAATTGGCACCACGGTGTTCACCAGACCCATATCCAGCGCTTCCTGAGCAGTGTACTGACGGCACAGGAACCAGATTTCGCGGGCTTTTTTCTGACCGACAATGCGAGCCATGTAGGAAGCCCCCCAGCCACCATCGAACGAACCCACTTTCGGGCCCGTCTGGCCAAAGATGGCGTTCTCTGCGGCAATGGTCAGGTCACACATCATGTGAAGCACATGGCCGCCGCCGATGGAGTAGCCTGCCACCATCGCCACCACCGGTTTTGGACAGGTGCGGATCTGGCGCTGGAAATCGAGCACGTTCAGGTGGTGAACGCCAGAGTCATCCTGGTATCCGCCGTAATCGCCGCGCACTTTCTGATCGCCACCGGCACAGAACGCTTTTTCACCTTCGCCGGTCAGGACGATAACACCGATGTTGTCGTCATAGCGCGCGTCTGCCAGCGCCTGAATCATCTCTTTGACGGTCAGCGGACGGAACGCGTTACGCACCTGCGGGCGGTTGATGGTGATTTTGGCAATGCCGTCTGCGGATTTGTGGTAACGAATGTCGGAGTAACCTTCGGAGCAGTCTTGCCATTCAACCGGCGCATAGAGCATGTGTTCATCAGGATAGATCATAGAGAGTCCTTTATTCGAAGACGCAGTATCTGAGCCAGACTCGCAGCAACCGCAGCGGGATTTTCCCGGTGGGCGTTGTGTCCGGCATGGGGGATCGCATGGCGTACGGCGTGCAGTTCAGCCGCAAGGGCTTTGAACTTCTCATCACGTTCACCATATAAATAATCAAAAGCGACGTTGCAGGCGCTCAGTCCCGCACGCAAATCAGGCTGCACGGCCAGCGAAGTGGCCTCGAGCATCATCGCCAGAGTCGCGCCATTGTTCTGGCTACGCAGGCGAATAAGCGCCTGCCGCTGAACGTCCGTCAGGGAAGCAAATACGGGTTGTCGGTACCAGTCGGTGAAAACCACGTCGAGCGCCTCGGTACGAAAGCGCCGCGCCCAGCGGCGATCGGATGCCAGCCGCGCACTCCGCTCACCGACATCCTGTAGCCCGGGATGGCCGCCTTCCACAATAATGCCCTTCAGCCCTTCTGGCTGCTGACAGGCATGGAACATCGCAATGCGGCCGCCGAGGGAGTACCCCACCAGCCAGAAATTCAGTATGTTGTAACTAAGCAGAGTCCGGGTCAGAAAATCGCTCATCTCCTCGAACCCGGTCACGCCAGTATTGCCGGAACCACCGTGCCCCGGCAGGTCGAGATACAGCCGCGGGTAATCGCCCAGCGCCGCCCCGACCGTCTGCCACTCGCGGCAATCCCCGGAAAAACCGTGCAAAAAGACCAGCCAGGGATAACCTGGCTTTCCAGCCTGCTGCACGCCCGTAAGGATCACAGGTGGCTTACCTGGGCCAGCAGGCTTTGCAGTTTCTGCCCGCCGTCAGCATCGTTCACCACCAGTTCGATCAGCGTCGCACCGGGCTGTCGCCAGGCGCTGCTCAGGGCCGCATCAAGCGCCTCCCAGCTTTCCGGGCGATGGTATTTCAGGCTGAACATTGCCGCGGCGTGTTCAAACTGCACGTTCTGGGGCATCAGATAGAAACGCTCACGTTCGCTCTGCGGGGTGGGCAGCAGGGAGAAAATCTGTCCACCGTTGTTGTTAACCACAATCAGCACAAACGGTGCCGAAACCTGACGCAGCAGCGCCAGGGCATTGAGGTCGTACAGCGCGGAGAGATCGCCGACGATTGCCAGCGTAGACTTCGCGCTGGCACGCTGTACGCCCGCCGCCGTGGAGATCAACCCGTCAATGCCGCTGGCCCCCCGGTTACTGTAGACCGGGTAACCGGCTGGCAGCTTTGAAAAGGCATCTATCAGGCGAACCACCAGACTGTTGCCGACAAAGAGCTGCCCCTGCTCGGGCAGATACTGACGAATACGGTGTGCCAGCCCGGCCTCACTGAACGCTTCGCAGCTCGCCCGGGTTAACGCCCAGGCCTGTTCCGAAAGCGCCGGGATCGCAACGGCCCAGGGCTTGCGTTTTTCAGCCGGATGGAGTGCAAGCCAGGCGTCAATCTCACTGACCAGACGACGACCACGATGGTGTGCCGGGTCGAGCCGCCCTTCCAGCGAGTCCACCAGCCAGTACTCTTCTGGATCACAGGTTGCCTGCCACTGCAGTAACCGTTTACCGGTCAGGCTTGAGCCGAGCTGGACAATAATCTGCGCCTGCGAAAGCTCGGTGACCGCCTTCGCATTCCCCAGCCAGAGATCGGCACACGGCAGCGGCTGACCGGTCTGGGAAAGCACGTCGCCAATCAGCGGCCAGCCAAGGGTTTGCGCCCATTCCGCAACCAGCTTGCCTTGCGCGGCGCTCATGCGCCCGGCAACCACCACGCCACGCTTCTGCCGCCAGAAGAACCAGTCACGTTGTCTGGCGCTTTCAGGATGCGGTTGTGCACGCAGCCACGGCTTTTCACTTTGCCACCACTCACCCAGGGTGCGCTGCCATTCAAGACCGGTGTCATCCATTTCGCCATACAGCGGTTCGGCAAACGGACAGTTAATATGCAGCGCCCCGCCGCGCAGTGTCCCGATGGCATGATCGATTGTCGAGACCAGCCAGCTTGCCGGAATATCCTGAGTAGGACGCGGTAGCGCGATTGCCTGTGAAGGATGCGAGGCAAAGATGCCCGGCTGACGAATAGCCTGGTTGGCGCCACAGTCGATAAGCTCGGGGGGACGATCCGCGGTCAGCAGGATCAGTTTCTCCCCGGTTAATCCGGCTTCGATCAGCGCCGGATAGAGGTTTGCCACCGCGGTACCGGAGGTCACAATCACCGCCACAGGCTCGTTGCTGACTTTCGCAAGCCCCAGCGCCAGATGGCCAAGACCGCGTTCATCAAAATGAGTGTGGTGAATAAATGCCCGGTTTTCAGCGGCCGCCAGCGTCAGCGGGGTTGAACGAGAACCCGGTGCAATACACACGTGCCTGACGCCATGGCGAGTCAGGGCTTCAAGGATCACCGCCGCCCAGCGTCGGTTAAAAGAACTTACTGACATGAGATTGTCCGGTATCAAGAATACGACACAGTATAAATAATAGAAAAAATTGGAATTTTGATATGAATCGGGATTGCGCGAATCAGTCTTAATCCCTTAGGAGCAGAGAGCGCAGTCCGGCCGCTTTGTTTTCTATCTCCTGCCACTCCTGCTCCGGGTCAGAGCCGCTGACAATTCCCGCCCCGGCGTACAGCCGCAGGGCGTCTTCGTAAACACGGGCAGAACGCAACGCCACGCAGAACTCGCTTTGTTCAGGGGATAAATACCCGGCAGAACCGGCGTACCACTCGCGGTCGAACGGCTCGTTGTGGTGGATAAAGTCGCGCGCCGCCTGACGCGGCAGACCGGCGACGGCCGCCGTGGGCTGCAGAACATGCAGGCATTGTGCATCGTCAGCGTGTTTGAGCTCGGTCCAGATACAGCGACGCAGATGCTGTACTTTACGCAGCCGAACAACCTGGGCGGGCAGCACCTCCAGCGTCTGGGTATGGTGCTGGAGCCGCTGGCAAATATCTTCCACCACCAGCATATTTTCACGCTGATTTTTGTCGTCGTTCATCAGCCAGTCGCCCAGCCGTTTGGCCTGTTTATCATCGGTATGGCTGGCGACGGTGCCTGCCAGCGCTTCCGTGCGCAGCAGCTTGCCGCGTCTGCGCCACAGGCGCTCGGGGGTCGAGCCGAGAAACGCGTTGCTGGCATCGAACACCATGCAGAAATGGTAGCAGTTCAGGTTCAGGGCGCGGCTGGCAGCCATCAGTGCGACAGGGTTAACAGAGTGCTTAAACTGCAGGTCGGTTGCCCGGGCGAGCACCACCTTTTCAAAATCACCGCGAGCGATGGTCTGGGTTGCCTTGCGGATAAGGCGCAGCCATTCGGGTTGTTCCGGATGATGCTTTTCCTGCACAACCTCAACGGACAGTGGACGAATGGGTCTCGCCTCACCGAGTTGCTGGAGAAAATCCAGCGCGGCGCGGGCATCATCGTGAAGTGAACTGTCGCTCCACAGCTGCAGGCGTAACGTGGCCTGTCCGGCGGTACGTCGCCACAGCAGACGCGGTAAAAACAGACTGCCCTGCTCGGGATTAAACGCATTCAGGCCGCAGATACGCGTGTCGCGGGCCGCATCATGCGCCTGCAAAAACTGTGAGGCAAATGCCAGAGAGGAGAAATGCGCGACGGCACCAAGCGCAGCAAGTTCTTCATCACCGTTACGCTGTTGCCAGTAAAACTGAGGATAGCAATGCTGAACGCCCAGCCAGGCCAGGGGATCGAAGGCGTCGTTTAACGGGAAAGAGACGTCGAAGTGATGTAAACCGGGTGCAGTGGGTAACGCTTGCGTAAGCTGGCTACGCAGATGCTCCAGCGCGGTGGAAATCGAATTCACGCGAACCTCTCCCTGTTAAAACCGCATATTATACGGGGTACTGACCATAAATAGCAGTACCCACGTATAGGGAGTGGTTAACCGTATAAGGAACGTTAACGGCGGGCTAAAAGCAGCCCCAGCACCAGTCCGACAGCTGCCCCTACCCCGATGCCTTGCCATGGTTTTTCATGGACGTAATCATCGGCACGGTATACCGCCTTTTTCGCGCGGTAGTAGTAATTGTCCGAAGCATGGCTGACGCGATTTTTAACATCATCCAGTGCTTTTTCGGCACGGGCTTTCAACTCAATATATTTCTGATCGGCAGGGTCGCCCGACGAACGTAACACCTCTTCCAGCGTTTCGCTCAGCAAGGCCAGGTCGTCATCGATACGGGTATCCCAGGATTGAAATGACATATTTTTCTCCATGTTAGTACACCAGTCCGCTAACTATAGCCAACGACTCGCCATTACGCCTGTTTCGCTTCCCGCGCCATGCCGATGTGTGGAATACCGTCCTCATCGTACACGTCCGTCACGGGGGTAAACCCAAAATGCCCATAGAACGGTTGCAGGTGCGCCTGCGCGCCCAGATATAACGCCTTGTCCGGCCACTGTTTTTGGCACGCTTCCAGCGTTTTTTCCATCAGCTGATAGCCCAGTTTTTCACCACGCGCGTTGCCGCTGATAATCACGCGACCAATCACGACAGGCTCAAAATCATCTTCGCTTTTCAGAATCCTCGCATACGCCACCAGCGCGTTGTCCCGCCAGCCAAGAATATGGCGATTCTCGCCAATAAGATCATCGCCATCGATATCCTGATACGGACAGGTTTGTTCAACAACAAACACTTCGCAACGCAGTTTAAGCAGCGCGTAAAGTGACGTTACCGTGAGCTCACTATGGTGTAAATCTTGCCACTGGATCATGTCAGTCTCCTTCCTGGGTTCATCACGTTATACTAAACCCCTCCCCGTTCGGCAAAGGGCTGATTACGTTATGGAACTGATTTTTCTCGGTACGTCCGCTGGAGTGCCAACCCGATCACGAAATGTGACCGCGATTCTGCTGGATTTGCAGCACCCGACGCGGGGTGGATTATGGCTTTTTGACTGCGGTGAAGGGACACAGCATCAGCTGTTACATACCCCGTATCATCCCGGCAAACTGGATAACATTTTCATTACCCATCTGCATGGCGACCATCTGTTTGGCCTGCCTGGCCTGCTGTGCAGCCGCTCAATGGCGGGCAATGCCAACCCGCTGACGATTTACGGGCCTGCGGGTATTCGGGAATTTGTCGACACCACGCTGCGCCTGAGCGGCTCATGGACAGATTATCCCCTGGAGGTGGTGGAGATAACCGCCGGTCTGGTGCTGGATGACGGGGTTTATCGGGTGACAGCCCAACCCCTGAGCCATCCGGTGGAGTGCTATGGTTATCGCATTGAGGAGCAGGATAAACCCGGCGCGCTCAATGCGTCGGCGTTACAGGCCGACGGAATAAAACCCGGGCCGCTGTTCCAGCGTCTGAAGCAGGGCGAAACCGTGACGCTGGAAGACGGGCGCGTCATCAACGGGCAGGATTACCTCGCCGCCCCGCAGCCCGGGAAAAAACTGGCGATTTTTGGCGACACGGCCCCGTGCCCGGCGGCGTTGCTGCTGGCACAGGGTGTGGATCTCATGGTGCATGAAGCCACCCTCGAGGCGGCGATGGAAGAGAAAGCCAACAGCCGGGGCCATAGCTCTACGCACCAGGCGGCGCAGCTTGCGCGTGACGCGGGCGTCGGGAAACTGATCGTCACCCATGTCAGCTCGCGCTACGATGCCCGGGGCTGTGAACGCCTGCTGGCAGAGTGCCGTGAACGGTTCCAGGAATGTGAGCTGGCCGAAGATTTCGCTAAGGTCAGCGTTTAGTCCTTCATTTTTCTCTCAGAGTGCCGATAACGATTAAAAGGTCAGCATTTCTCTCGAGGGTAGAATGGATAATTTCCAGAAAGATATTGATGACAGGGCGAATCTCACCCTGTCGAACCGTTTTGAACTGTTGCTGTTCCGTCTTGGCACCTCTCTGAACGCAAATAAATCCGAGCTGTTTGGCATTAACGTCTTTAAGCTGCGTGAAATTGTGCCGATGCCAGAGTTCACGAAACCCGCCGGGATGAAATCACCGCTGATGGGCATGGTGAATATTCGCGATCAGGTTATCCCGGTAATCGACCTGGCTGCCGTGGCGGGCTGTAAGCCAACCACCGGGCTGAACATCCTGCTGATCACGGAATATGCCCGCAGCGTGCAGGCTTTTGCGGTGGAATCCGTTGAGAACATCATGCGTCTTGACTGGAAGCAGGTGCACGCGGCGGAAACTGCCGTCAGCGGGCGGTACATCACCAGTATCGCCTGTCTGGATGAGAAGACCGATACCAATGAGCTGGCGATGGTGCTCGACGTTGAGCAGATCCTGTATGACATCACCCCGGCCAACCACGACCTGCATGCCACGGATCTGAAGACCACGAAATTCCACATCAAGCCCGGTGCCGTCGCGATTGTCGCCGAAGACTCTAAAGTGGCACGCTCGATGCTGGAAAAAGGTCTGCAGGCGATGGAGATCCCGGCGCAGCTGCATATCACCGGCAAAGACGCGTGGGAGAAAATTAGCGTGCTGGCGGCACAGGCTCAGGCTGAAGGTGTGCCGATTACCGATAAGATTGCACTGGTGCTGACCGACCTGGAAATGCCGGAGATGGACGGCTTTACCCTGACGCGTAAAATCAAAACCGACCCACTGTTGAAAGATATTCCGGTGGTGATCCACTCTTCCCTCTCCGGCAATGCTAACGAAGATCATATTCGCAAGGTGAAAGCCGACGGTTACGTGGCAAAGTTTGAACTCAATGAACTGTCGTCAGTCATTGAAGAAGTTCTGGATCGGTCAATGAAGAAGATTGACGGTCCGCTGATTAGCCGTAAACAGCTGGCTTAACTTTCAGCAGGCTCACGCCTTCCCGACAGGGCAAGGCCGCAAGCCAACAAAAAACCCGCCGAGGCGGGTTTTTTTATTCACTGCGGTCAAACAGCAACGTGATTACATCAGCGGCATCGCGTGCTGCACGATGGTGATCAGCGGCTGTGGATAGATACCGAAGATCAGTACCAGCAGCGCGGAGATCAGTACCACGATACCACCGGCGCTGTACTGCCAGTTACGCGGCGCATCGCGGTTCAGCTGCTGAGGTGCACTCAGATACAGACTCACGGCCACACGCAGGTAGTAGTAGAGACCGATTGCAGAGCCGATAACCACGCCCGCCGTCAGCCACCACAGGTGTGCCTGCACACCCACTGCCAGCACGTAGAACTTACCGATAAAGCCCAGCGTCATCGGAATACCGGCCAGAGAGAGCATCATTACGGTCATAACGGCGGACAGAATCGGACGGTGCCAGAACAGACCACGGTAGGAGAACAGGGAATCTGCATCCGGACCACGGTACGGGCTGGACATCAGGCTCACCACGCCGAACGCGCCGAGGCTGCTGAACAGGTAACCGGCCAGGTAAACACCGACGGTCTCCATCGACATCTCACCGCTCTGCAGCGCAATCAGTGCCACCATCAGGTAGCCCAGATGGGAGATAGATGAGTAGCCCAGCAGACGTTTAATGTTGGTCTGGCTCAGCGCCATCAGGTTACCGAAGATGATGGAAGCAAACGCGATGATACCCAGCACCACGCGAACCGCTTCGCTGTCACCCACCGGCGCGTACAGGAACAGACGCATCACCACTCCGAAGATAGCGATTTTGCTCGCCGTCGCCAGGAAGGTTGAGACTGGAGCAGGCGCGCCCTGGTAGACGTCTGGCGTCCACAGGTGGAACGGAACCAGAGAGAGCTTAAAGCCAAGGCCAACAATCATCATGCCCAGACCCGCCAGCAGCAGCGGTTCGTGCAGCATACCGTCGCCGAGGCTCTTGCCGAGCGCCATGAAAGAGAGGTTTCCGGACTGTGCGTACAGCAGCGCGATACCAAACAGCAGGAAAGACGACGCGGCAGCAGACAGAATGGTGTACTTGATGCTCGCTTCCAGAGAACGTTTCTGACGGAAAGCGTAACCAATCAGACCGAACAGCGGCAGAGAGATAAGCTCAATACCGAGGAACAGCGCAGCCAGATGGTTCGCATTCGCCAGCAGAATACCGCCCAGCGCGGCAATCAGTACCAGCAGGTAAAACTCTTCTTTGTTGTCGTTGTAGCCTTCCAGCCATGGGTACGCAAACGTACAGGTTGCCAGGCTCGCCAGCAGAACCAGACCCGAGTACAGCATGGCATAGCCGTCAACGCGCATCAGTGGAGTGACGTCCATCGCCCCGCCCTGGCCAACAAACCAGAGAGAGACTAATGCGGCGTTCAGACCGATGACCGACAGCGTGGCATTCAGGAAGTGATTGCGTCGCCACGCAATGGAGAGCATCACAACCACCACCGTCAATCCGACGATCAGCAGCGGTAGCAGCGCGATCAGTTGTTGTGGAGTTATTGTCATGGCGAATTACGGCCTTGTAGTAGAAGCAGAATTAACAAACCACTGCTGGATATTCCCCATCGCGGAGTGCGAGGTATCCAGAATTGGCTGCGGGAAGAAGCCCAACAGCACCAGCAGTACGACCAGCAGCAGGATGATGAACAGCTCACGCAGCGACATCCCCGGCAGTTCTTTTGCAGCAATTTCGCTCTTCGCTTTACCGAAGTAAGCGCGGTGCAGCATCGCCAGCGAGTAAACGGAAGCGAACACCAGACCAAAGGTGGAGATCACGGTAATGACCGGCACCACTTTGAAGCTGCCGAACAGAATCATAAATTCGCCGACGAAGTTACCGGTGCCTGGCATACCCAGCGTGGCCACCGCGAAGAACATAGAGAGCGCTGGCAGCCATTTAATTTTGCTCCACAGACCGCCCATCATACGCATGTCACGGGTGTGAAGACGTTCGTACAGCTGACCACACAGGATGAATAGACCGGCTGCGGACAGACCGTGCGCAATCATCTGGATAACCGCACCCTGGTAAGCCAGCTGGCTGCCGGTGTAGATGGCAATCAGTACAAAGCCCATGTGAGAAACGGAGGTGTACGCAATCAGACGTTTAATGTCGTACTGCGTGAAGGCCATCCAGGCACCGTAGAAGATACCGATCACACCAAGCCACATCGCAATTGGCGCGAACTCAGCGGACGCATTCGGGAACAGCGGCAGAGCGAAACGCAGCAGACCGTAGGCCGCGGTTTTCAGCAAGATCCCCGCCAGGTCAACGGAACCCGCCGTTGGCGCCTGTGAGTGCGCGTCTGGCAGCCAGCCGTGCAGGGGAACCACCGGCATTTTCACCGCGAAGGCAATGAAGAAGCCCAGCATCAGCAGGTATTCCACACCGTGAGACATCGGGGTCTTCAGCAGGTCTTCATAGTTGAAGGTCCAGATACCGGTCGCCGTGTGGTGAACAAACACCAGCGCCAGAATCGCAATCAACATCACCAGACCGCTCGCCTGGGTATAGATGAAGAACTTGGTTGCCGCCGTGATACGCGTTTTACCGTCGGACGCCTTATGGCCCCACAGCGCGATCAGGAAGTACATCGGCACCAGCATCATCTCCCAGAAGAAGAAGAACAGGAACATGTCGATGGCAAGGAACACGCCGATAACGCCGCCCAGGATCCACATCAGGTTCAGGTGGAAGAAGCCCTGGTATTTTTCAATTTCTCGCCAGGAGCACAGTACCGCCAGAACGCCGAGCAGACCCGTCAGCACCACCATCAGCAGCGACAGACCGTCGATAGCCAGGTGAATGGTTATCCCAAAACGCGGGATCCACGGCAGAATAAATTCAGACTGCCACTGCGGAATCCCCGCAGACTGCGTCAGAGAGTAGCCACCCTGCAACCACAGTTGCAGACCAAGCGCGAGCGTCAATCCCATGGTGATCAGCGCGATCCAGCGCGGCATCTTCACGCCAAAGCGTTCAGTCTGCCAGCACAGGAAGCCGCCGATGAAGGGAATTAATATTAGCCAGGGTAGTAACATGGCGATTTACATTCCTTTTTAAGGCCCCCAGCAGGGGCCTGATTTTCAACGAATTCGAATAAAATTCACTTAACGATCAACGCAACACCATCAGCAGCGCCAGCACGACAACCGCACCGATGCTCATGGACGCCACATACCAGCGCAGGTAACCGTTCTCGCTGAACAGCAGGCCTTTACCTGCAAAGCGGGAAAGGATCGCCGGGATATTCATCAGGGAGTTCAGCGGATCGCGTTTTAGCAGCCACGCAATGCCCAGGAACGGCTTGACGAAGATCATGTCGTACAGCCAGTCGAAGCCCCACGCGTTGTACCACCAGGTCCCCAGCAGGCGGCCTGGCGCACTGTTGGCAACGGCAGTCACCAGCGTACGTTTGCCCAGCCACAGCCATGCTGCGATCAGGATGCCCGCGATAGCGACCACACCCGAGGTGATTTCAAGCGTCAGAACGCGACCGTGCTCAAGCTCGGTGGTGTCCGGCAGTACGCCCTGCAGCGGTGGCACAATCAGTGCGCCAACGAAGGTGGAGAGTACCAGCAGCACAATCAGCGGCAGGTGATGAGTAATCCCCTTCCCTGCGTGAGCGTGAATTTGTTCTTTACCGTGGAATACGATGAAAATCATACGGAAGGTATACAGGGAGGTCATGAACGCACCGACCAGACCCGCAACCATCAGATTGATATGACCATTCGCCATGGCACCGGCAAGGATTTCGTCCTTACTGAAGAAGCCCGCGGTAATCAGCGGCAGTGCCGCCAGCGCCGCGCCGCCCACCAGGAAGCAGACATAAACCAGCGGAATGGACTTACGCAGTCCGCCCATCTTGAAGATGTTCTGCTCGTGGTGGCAGGCCAGAATCACGGAACCGGATGAGAGGAACAGCAGCGCTTTAAAGAACGCGTGCGTCATCAGGTGGAAAATAGCTGCGTCCCATGCCTGAACACCCAGTGCCAGGAACATATAACCAATCTGGCTCATGGTGGAGTACGCGAGAACGCGTTTGATGTCGGTTTGCACCAGCGCGGCAAAGCCTGCCAGCACCAGCGTTACCGCACCAACGATACCCACCAGATGCAGAATTTCCGGCGTCATCAGGAACAGACCATGCGTACGCGCAATCAGGTAGACCCCAGCGGTAACCATGGTTGCGGCGTGGATCAGCGCGGAGACAGGCGTTGGACCTGCCATCGCGTCGGCCAGCCATGTCTGCAACGGCAGCTGCGCGGATTTACCCACGGCACCACCCAGCAGCATCAGCGTTGCCCACCACAGCATGTCATTGCCGGCAGCGAAATGCGCTGGCGCCAGTTCCACCATTTCGCGGAAATTCAGCGTGCCCAGTTCGTTGTAGAGAATGAACAGCGCGAAGGCGAGGAATACGTCACCCACACGGGTCACGACAAACGCTTTCATGGCCGCTGCGCCATTCTTCGGATCGGTATAGTAGAAGCCGATCAGCAGATAAGAGCAGAGACCCACGCCTTCCCAGCCGAGATACATCAACAGCAGGTTATCGGCCAGCACCAGAACAACCATGCTCGCGATAAACAGGTTGGTGTAGGCGAAGAAGCGGGAGTAACCCTCTTCACCGCGCATATACCAGGAGGCAAACATGTGGATCAGGAAGCCCACGCCGGTTACCACGGAGAGCATGGTCAGAGAGAGACCATCCAGCACCAGGTTGAAACCGATGTTGAAATCACCGACCGACATCCAGGTCCACAGCGGTACGCTGAAGGCCTGACGCCCGTTATTAAAGAAGTCGATACCCGCATACGCTGTCACCAGCGCAGCCAGACCCACAGAGCCCATGCCGACGGTGGCGGACAGATTCTCAGACCAGCGGCCACGAGAAAACGCCAGCAGCACGAAGCCAATCAGCGGAAAAATAATGGTTAAGGCAAGCATGTTCATCCACGCAACTCACTTACTGAATCGATGTTCAGGTTCTGGCGGCGACGATGGAGCTGCAGTAACAGCGCCAGGCCAATACTCGCTTCGGCAGCCGCGAGGCTGATGGCGAGAATGTACATCACCTGACCATCGGTCTGGCCCCAGTAGCTTCCGGCGACCACGAAGGCCAGCGCGGAGGCGTTAATCATGATTTCCAGACCGATCAGCATAAACAGCAGATTGCGGCGGATAACCAGACCGGTTAAGCCCAGAACGAATAAAATCGCAGCGAGGATCAGTCCATGTGTTAAGGGGATCATGCGCGTTCCTCCGTTTTTCTTTTCGCGCGGTCGTCAGTGCGGTTGCTCAGCAACTCACCAGCACGCTCTTCGCGGCCAACGTGGAAGGCAACAACCAGGCCCGCCAGCAGCAGCATAGAGGCCAGTTCAACCGCCAGGACGTATGGGCCAAACAGCGTAATACCCACCTCTTTAGCGCCGATTGGCGTGCCGTCGATGCCCTGATCATTCACACCCAGAATGGCGTAAACAATGACCACCAGCATGATGGCCGACAGGATCGCCGGGCCAATCCAGACCTGCGGTTTTAACCACTGACGTTCCTGCTCAATTTCAGAGCCGCCCAGGTTCAGCATCATCACCACGAAGACGAACAGCACCATGATGGCCCCGGCGTAGACGATGATCTCCAGCGCACCAGCAAAGTGCGCGCCCAGCGCAAAGAACACCCCGGAAATAGCCAGCAGCGAGATAATTAAGTACAGCAGCGCATGCACCGGATTGGTGTGCGTAATCACTCGCAGCGTAGCCAGGATGGCGATAAGGCCACAGATATAAAAAGCGAATTCCATTGCCCTCTCCTTACGGTAACAGGCTCTTGACGTCGATAGGCTTAGCTTCGTTCTCTGCTTCGCCCTTATCTTTGCCGTCGATTGCCATACCCGCCATCCGGTAGAAGTTATATTCCGGGTATTTGCCCGGACCGGAAATCAGCAGATCCTCTTTCTCGTACACCAGGTCCTGACGCTTATACTCACCCAGTTCGAAGTCCGGGGTCAGCTGAATCGCCGTGGTTGGGCACGCTTCTTCACACAGACCGCAGAAAATGCAGCGTGAGAAGTTGATGCGGAAGAACTCAGGATACCAGCGGCCATCTACCGTCTCTGCTTTCTGCAGAGAGATACAGCCCACCGGACACGCTACCGCACACAGGTTACAGGCAACGCAGCGCTCTGAACCGTCCGGATCGCGCGTCAGCACGATACGGCCACGGTAGCGCGGCGGCAGATATACCGGCTCTTCCGGGTACATCCGGGTTTCGCGTTTGGCAAACGCGTGCAGGCCGATCATCCAGATACTGCGTACCTGAGTGCCGAAACCTACCAATAATTCTTTTAAGGTCATGGTCTATAGCCCCTTATGGCTGCTGCCAGAGAATGACAGCCGCCGTTACCAGCAAGTTGATGAGCGTCAGCGGCAGGCACACTTTCCAGCCGAAGGACATTACCTGGTCATAACGCGGACGCGGTAACGCTGCGCGAATCAAAATGAACATCATCATGAAGAACGCGGTTTTCAGCGCGAACCAGATGAACGGCGGTAAGAACGGGCCATGCCAGCCACCAAAGAACAGCGTTACCATCAACGCGGAAATGGTGACAATACCGATGTACTCGCCCACGAAGAACAAACCGAATTTCATACCGGAATATTCGATGTGGTAACCGTCGGCCAGTTCCTGTTCGGCTTCTGGCTGGTCAAACGGGTGACGGTGACACACCGCCACGCCCGCGATAGCAAAGGTAATAAAACCAAAGAACTGCGGGATAACGTTCCAGATGTCAGCCTGGTTGTTGACGATGTCGGTCATGTTGAATGAACCAGCTTGCGCCACCACGCCCATCAGGGAAAGCCCCAGGAATACTTCGTAGCTCAGCGTCTGCGCAGAAGCACGCATCGCACCCAGCAGGGAGTATTTGTTGTTACTGGACCAGCCCGCGAACAGCACCGCATACACGGCGAGGCCTGCCATCATCAGGAAGAACAGAATGCCGATGTTCAGGTCAGCCACCACCCAGGTCGGGCTGACAGGAACAATCGCGAACGCCAGCAGCAGCGAGGTAAAGGCGATCATCGGTGCCAGAGTAAAGATCACGCGGTCAGAGAAGCGCGGGATCCAGTCCTCTTTAAAGAACATCTTGATCATGTCCGCTACCAGCTGGAGTGAACCACCCCAGCCCACGCGGTTCGGTCCGTAACGGTTCTGGAACAGACCGAGCAGACGACGTTCACCAAAGCTCATGAACGCGCCACAGGTGACGACCACCAGCAGGATAACTATCGCTTTCAGAATGCTCAGCAGGATGTCGATAAGATCCGGCGTTAACCAACTCATGCTTTTGCCTCCTGCAGATTATCAAGACGCGCACCCGCCAGTACCGGCGCGATGCCAGGCATACCCATCGGCAGACCCACCTGCCCTGCTGTCAGACTTTCAGAGATAATCAGCGGCAAGCTGATTGTCTGGCCATCATAGCTAAAGGCGATGTTCGCACCCGCGTTAACGCCAAGCTTCGCGGCATCTGCCGGGTTAAGCTTGATGTACGGTTGCGGCATGCGGCTCTGGAATACCGGAGAACGCTGGGACAATTCGTCACTGCCGAACAGATGGTAGTACGGCGCAATACGCCAGTTCCCTTCCTGCGCCTGGAAGCTCGCCGGCACGGTGGTGAAGAAGTCCAGACCGGTGTCGGAAGCTTCAATCAGACGCACGCCCGGGTCACCGTGGCGCAGAGAGCCGCCCACTTCAGCCTGGAATTTGTTCCATGCCTGCGGGGAGTTCCAGCCTGGTGCCCATGCGAACGGAACCTGAGAGCGCGGTGCAGACGGCTGGTTGTTCCCTTCCATTGAGAAGGCAAACATCGTGTCTTTATCCTGCGGCTGACGAGGTTCGTGAACGCTGATGTTGGCACGCATCGCGGTACGACCGCTGTAACGGTGCGGTTCACGCGCCAGTTTCTGGCCACGAATACGGAAGCTTGCGTCAGGAGCCGCATCTTTGATGCCAGCCAGCTGAGGCAGTTTTTCCACGACCGCGTCGATAACATGGTCGAGCTGCGTCCAGTCCACTTCACGGCTCTGAACGGTGCTGTGCAGAGAGTGCAGCCAGCGCCAGCTTTCCAGCATTATGGTGTTGCTGTCGTAGTACGCCGGGTCATACACCTGGAAGAAACGCTGTGCGCGGCCTTCGTTGTTGATAACCGTACCGTCGCTTTCCGCGAAGCTTGCCGCAGAGAGCACCAGGTGCGCTTTGTCCATGATCGCGGTGCGCTGATGGTCAATAACCATCACAAGCGGCGCTTTGGAGAGCGCTGCGTCAACGCGTGCGGCAGAAGCATGACGATGCAGGTCGTTTTCCAGCACCACAACGGCGTCAGCAGCACCGGATTCCAGTTCGCTTAACGCAGCTTCCAGAGAGCCACCGCCAATCATTCCCAGACCGATGCTGTTCACCGCACGAGCAATCATGGTCACGCCAACGTCTGCACCACGGCCTTTCAGCGCTTTAGCCACGTTCGCGGCAGCCTGAATGATCTCTGCGCTACCGGCGTTAGTCCCGGAAACAATCAGGGGTTTCTTCGCACCCGCCAGGGCCTGAACAATCACATCAACCTTGTTCTGCAGGTCGCGATCGAGACCTTCAACGGCCGGAGAATTGCTGTCCAGCGCATGAGCAATCGCAAAGCCAAGACGGGCCTGGTCTTCAACCGGCGCGCAGTAGGTCCATGCCGCGATATCGTCCAGACGCGTGCTGTCGACGTTGGTCACAAACAGAGGATGCTTCGCACGCTGACCGATGTTGAGGATTGCCGCAATCTGCCAGTCAGCCACTTTTTGAGCCGCCGCCATTTCACGAGCTTTACCTTTGACCGCCTGACGAACCGCCAGGGCAGCGCGAGCGCCGGTCTGCGTCAAATCTTCACCCAGCACCAGAACCGCATCATAAGATTCAATTTCACGCAGCGCTGGGGTATGAATACCGCCTTCACGCAGCACTTTCAGTACCAGCTGCAGACGTTCCTGCTCGCCCTGAGCGATACCGGTGTAGAAGTTTTCCGCCCCAACCAGCTCACGCAGCGCGAAGTTACTTTCGATGCTGGCGCGCGGGGAGCCGATACCGATCACTTTCTTCGACTGACGCAGAATATCTGCCGCGCCCTGCATCGCCTGTTCAGCGTTCAGGGTGATGAAGTCATCACCACGGCGTTGAACGGGCTGACGTGGACGGTCTTTCAGGTTCACGTAGCCGTAGCCGAAACGACCGCGGTCGCACAGGAAGTAATGGTTAACGGTACCGTTATAACGGTTTTCAATACGACGCAGTTCGCCATAGCGCTCACCCGGGCTGGTGTTACAGCCCAGCGAACACTGCTGGCAGATGCTTGGTGCAAACTGCATGTCCCACTTACGGTTGTAACGCTCGGAGTGGGTTTTATCGGTGAAGACGCCGGTTGGACAAATCTCGACCAGGTTACCGGAGAATTCGCTTTCCAGCGTACCGTCTTCCGGACGACCGAAGTAGACGTTGTCATGCGCGCCATACACGCCCAGATCTTGTCCGTCTGCGTAATCTTTGTAGTAACGCACGCAGCGGTAGCAGGCGATGCAGCGGTTCATTTCGTGAGAGATGAACGGCCCCAGGTCCTGATTGCGGTGGGTACGTTTGGTAAAGCGATAGCGACGGAAGCTGTGACCGGTCATTACGGTCATATCCTGAAGGTGGCAGTTACCGCCCTCTTCACAGACCGGGCAATCGTGCGGGTGGTTGGTCATCAACCATTCCACAACGCTTTCACGGAACTGTTTGGCTTCTTCGTCATCAATCGAAATAAAAGTGCCTTCGGTGGCTGGCGTCATACAGGACATCACCAGGCGACCACGCGTGTCTTCCGCGTTTTGATATTGCTTCACCGCACACTGGCGGCAAGCACCGACGCTGCCCAGCGCCGGATGCCAGCAAAAATACGGAATATCAAGGCCGAGCGACAGACAAGCTTCCAGCAGGTTGTCCGCCCCGTTGACCTCATACTCTTTGCCGTCTACATGAATCGTAGCCATTAGCATGCTTCCAGTTGGCTCAGTCGTAACTGAGCGTTAATCAAAATTCTGTTTTACCAGCGCGCTTTCAGCAGGTTCGGCTGAATCCCATTGATGGCATGGGTATTGCTGAACGGCTGCTTGATGCCTGCTTCGAATTCGTCGCGGAAATATTTAATCGCGCTCTGCAGTGGCTCAACGGCGCCTGGTGCGTGGGCACAGAAGGTTTTCCCTGGGCCCAGGAATCGACACAGTTGCTCAAGTGTCTCGATATCGCCAGGCTGGCCTTCGCCACGTTCGATAGCACGCAGGATCTTCACGCTCCACGGCAGACCATCACGGCACGGTGTACACCAGCCGCAGGACTCGCGGGCAAAGAACTCTTCGAGGTTACGCACCAGCGATACCATGCCGATCTCATGGTCGACGGCCATCGCCAGCGCCGTACCCAGACGACTGCCTGCTTTACCAATGCTTTCGAATTCCATTGGCAGATCAAGATGGGCCTCGGTCAGGAAGTCGGTCCCTGCACCGCCTGGCTGCCAGGCTTTGAATTTCAGGCCATCACGCATGCCGCCAGCGTAGTCTTCAAGAATTTCACGTGCAGTGGTGCCAAACGGCAGTTCCCAGACGCCAGGGTTTTTCACGCGACCGGAGAAGCCCATCAGCTTGGTACCGGCATCTTTACTGTTCGAGATGCCCTGATACCACTCCACGCCATTGGCGAGGATTGCCGGGACGTTACACAGGGTTTCGACGTTGTTTACACAGGTCGGTTTACCCCAGACGCCAGAGCTTGCCGGGAACGGTGGCTTGGAACGTGGGTTCGCACGGCGGCCTTCCAGGGAGTTAATCAGTGCGGTCTCTTCACCACAGATATAACGCCCTGCCCCGGTGTGCACGAACAGCTCGAAGTCAAAACCGGTGCCAAGGATGTTTTTACCCAGCAGGCCCGCTTCAGTGGCTTCGGCAATCGCGCGACGCAGGTTTTCAGCCGCTTCGATGTATTCACCGCGCAGGAAGATGTAACCCCGGTACGCTTTCAGCGCGAACGCGGAGATCAGCATGCCTTCCACCAGCAGGTGCGGCAGCTGTTCCATCAGCAGGCGGTCTTTATAGGTGCCCGGTTCCATTTCATCAGCGTTACACAGCAGGTAACGGATGTTCATGGATTCGTCTTTTGGCATCAGGCTCCACTTCAGACCGGTGGAAAAGCCTGCGCCGCCGCGCCCTTTCAGGCCGGCGTCTTTGACCGCACTGACGATGTCGTCCGGCGCCATGCCGCCCAGGGCTTTACGCGCACCGGCATAGCCGTTTTTGCTCTGGTATTCGTCGAGCCATACCGGCTGTTTGTCATCACGCAGACGCCAGGTCAGTGGATGAGTTTCAGCAGTACGAATTACAGTTTTCATTTGTACTGCTCCAGCAGGTCAGGAATGGCTTCCGGCGTCAGATAACTGTGAGTATCCTCATCAATCATCATGGTCGGCCCCTTGTCGCAGTTCCCCAGGCAGCAGGTTGGCAGCAGCGTAAAGCGGCCATCGAACGTGGTCTGGCCTGGCTTGATATTGAGCTTTTTCTCAATCGCTGCCTGAATGCCCTGATAACCGGTAATGTGACAAACCACGCTGTCACAGTAGCGGATCACATGGCGACCGACCGGCTGACGGAAGATCTGGCTGTAGAACGTGGCTACGCCTTCTACGTCACTTGCCGGAATGCCCAGCACTTTTGCGATCTCATAGATCGCCCCATCCGGCACCCAACCACGCTGTTTCTGTACGATTTTCAGCGCTTCAATGGACGCCGCACGCGGGTCTTCGTAGTGGTGCATCTCGTGCTCAATAGCGGCACGTTCTGCTTCACTCAGCTCAAAAGCCTCGGTTTGTGGTTGTTGATTCTCGTGCATAATTAGCGGTCCACATCTGACATAACAAAATCGATACTACCCAGATACACAATCAGGTCGGAGACCAGACTGCCGCGGATGGCGGACGGGATCTGCTGCAGGT
Source organism: Enterobacter sp. R-25 (assembly GCF_049913205.1). NCBI lineage: Bacteria > Pseudomonadati > Pseudomonadota > Gammaproteobacteria > Enterobacterales > Enterobacteriaceae > Enterobacter > Enterobacter sp. R-25. The sequence goes on from NZ_CP183982.1 coordinate 3,280,114, forward strand.
GCGCAAAGCTTGGTGTACGCACGCGGGTACGGTAGCTCATGGTGCTGCCGTCACTGGTCAGGTAGTAACTGTTAATACCCTTGGTCGCTTCAATCATCTGGAAGGATTCTTGCGCCGGCATGACCGGACCCCAGGAAACCTGCAGGAAGTGGGTGATCAGGGTTTCGATATGTTGCAGCGTGCGCTCTTTCGGCGGCGGCGTCGTCAGCGGGTGATCCGCCTTGAACGGGCCTTCCGGCATGTTGTTGAGGCACTGCTCAAGGATGCGCAGACTCTGGCGCAACTCTTCAACTTTCAGCATCACGCGGGTGTAGCAGTCGGAAACACCGCCGCCAACCGGGACTTCGAAGTCGAAGTTCTCATAGCCAGAGTAAGGACGGGCTTTACGCACGTCGAAATCAATACCGGTTGCGCGCAGACCCGCACCTGTCGTACCCCACTCCAGCGCTTCTTTCGCACCGTAGGCTGCAACGCCCTGGGAACGGCCTTTCAGGATGGTATTACGCAGTGCGGCTTTCTCGTAAGAAGCCAGACGTTTTGGCATCCAGTCGAGGAATTCACGCAGCAGACGCTCCCAGCCGCGCGGCAGATCGTGTGCCACACCGCCGATACGGAACCAGGCCGGGTGCATACGGAAACCGGTGATGGCTTCTACCAGATCGTAGATTTTCTGACGATCGGTAAAGGCAAAGAAGACCGGTGTCATCGCGCCAACGTCCTGAATGAACGTGGAGATATACAGCAGGTGGCTGTTGATACGGAACAGTTCGGAGAGCATCACGCGGATGACGTTAACGCGATCCGGTACGGTGATACCTGCCAGTTTCTCAACGGCCAGCACGTAAGGCATTTCGTTTACGCAACCGCCGAGGTACTCGATACGGTCGGTATACGGAATGTAGCTGTGCCAGGACTGACGCTCGCCCATCTTCTCAGCACCACGGTGGTGGTAACCGATGTCCGGTACGCAGTCGACAATCTCTTCGCCATCAAGCTGAAGAATAATACGGAAAGCACCGTGCGCAGAGGGGTGGTTTGGACCGAGGTTGAGGAACATGAAGTCCTCGTTTTCCGTCCCGCGTTTCATGCCCCAGTCTTCCGGCTTGAAGGTCAGCGCTTCCATCTCCAGATCCTGCTTGGCTTTCGTCAGCTCAAACGGGTCGAATTCAGTTGCACGTGCCGGGTAGTCTTTACGCAGCGGGTGGCCGGTCCACGTCTGCGGCATCATGATGCGCGTCAGATGCGGGTGGCCGTCGAAGGTCATCCCGAACATTTCCCAGGTTTCACGCTCATACCAGTTAGCGTTCGGGAAAAGTTTAGTGATCGTAGGCAGATGCATGTCGTTTTCAGACAATGCCACCTTGAGCATGATATCCGTATTACGGTCTATTGAGATCAGGTGGTAGAAAACGGAAAAATCCGCAGCAGGGAGACCCTGGCGGTGCGTACGCAGACGTTCATCCATGCCGTGTAAGTCAAACAGCATGACGTAAGGTTTTGGCAATTTCTTGAGGAAATCGACCACTTCCAGTAATTGCTCACGCTTCACCCAAACAACGGGTACCCCGGTGCGGGTCGCCTGAACAGTAAAGGCATCCGGCCCAAAACGGTTGCGCAGTTCGCCAATGACAGGGTCATCCAGATGATCCCGTGTTTGCCAGGCGGCTTCTTGCGCGGTTAAGTCGGTCATATTGTTCACCATTGCAAATGGTCCGTGGTGACTGTAGGGCGTGGCTTCGCGCTATTTGAGTAGTGATATGCGAAGGTTTACTCCATGCCCACAGGCGCAAATTAAATTTCGTCAGGCGTACGCAGATTGGTTACTGCAATACGTTCGCCGCGTTTACGCTCGCGCTCAGACTGCATGTTGGCGCGGTAAACACCCTGATCGCCAACCACCCAAGAGAGCGGACGACGTTCTTTACCGATAGACTCCTGCAGCAGCATCAGCGCCTGCATGTAAGCTTCCGGACGCGGCGGACAACCCGGGATGTAAACATCCACTGGAATAAACTTATCTACGCCCTGTACGACGGAATAAATGTCGTACATACCGCCAGAGTTTGCACATGCGCCCATGGAAATAACCCATTTTGGCTCCAGCATCTGGTCATACAGACGCTGAATAACAGGTGCCATCTTGGTAAAGCATGTACCTGCCACCACCATCAGGTCAGCCTGACGTGGGGAAGCACGCAGTACCTCTGCCCCAAAACGCGCAACGTCATGCACCGCAGTGAATGACGTCACCATTTCAACGTAGCAGCAAGAAAGGCCAAAGTTGTAAGGCCAGATGGAGTTCTTACGACCCCAGTTGACCATATCGTGCATGGCATGCTCGAGTTTGCCCATGTACACGCTTTTATTGACTTCTTGCTCCAGGGGGTCGGTTACGATCTCCTGTTTTTGCAGGGGGTAACGGTCATTCTCACCGTTAGGATCTATGCGGGTGAGCGTATAATCCATCTTATTGCCTCGCTGTTACTGCTGACGATTAGAGATACTGTTTTCCGGGTTGATGTGTTCACGACGTGAACGCGCAGGCGTCCAGTCAAGCGCGCCAATACGCACCAGATAAACCAGACCGGCCAGTAACACTAAAATGAAAATTGCGGCCTCGACAAAGCCCACCCAACCACTTTCGCGGATGGAAGTTGACCATGCGAAAAGGTAAAGCGCTTCCACGTCAAAGATGACGAAGAACATGGCTACCAGATAGAACTTGGCAGACAGGCGTAAGCGAGCGGAACCTACTGAATCAATACCTGATTCGAAAGGTGTGTTCTTGTGCCTTGCACGGGCGCGACCGCCCAGGAACCAGCCGCCGACTAACATCAGGCAGCACAGGCCAATGGCTACAATAAGAAAGATTGCGAATGCCCAGTGATGAGCGATGACTTCTGTGGATGTTGACATACTCATTGCTTACTCATCAAAAGTGATACCTACGACACTGCTCTTGCTGGCAGATGGGCATCACATCGATTCATGGGGAGGAACGAAAAACCTTACACTAACTGTCAGAAATGAGACGTAGACAGCAAAATGATGGGGTTTTTTACTCCTTTCTATAACCTTTTGTCAACTTTAACAAAGGTTTCTTCACATTAAATTACATCGAGCGATTCTCATTAACATTTGGTGCCCTTTAACCCTGGTGGGTACCTGAGTTTACGTCAAATGCATGTTGTTGAATCGTGTCCGTTTTGGAAGTAAAAAAAATAACCCTCCTATTTTGACAGGATTTGCCAACGATTCCTCCCCCCAAATAGGAGTATTTTCTTGATCTGAGACACGCTTTTGTTAATTCACCCAAAAAACCAGCAACATATTTCCTGTTTTATTAACATTGAGGCGAGCTGGAGGGAGACTGAACGGGAAACGCACAACATTTGAACAAAAGCATTTATCTCACTGATAAATAGACACTATCCTAAAAATCCACGCGGTGATCGCGGGTATTACTGCCAAAAAAAAGCCACTGCAGGCGAAAATCGCGTGAGTGGCTTTTTTTTACATTTACAAATTGTTACCAGAATTTTGAGCTGTCGATCACTCAAAGTCCCCTTCAACGATCAGGGAATCATCCCCCCCTTCGGAGGTAACATGTTCGAACTGCCATGGATTATGGTAGTTTTCCATCGCCTCGAACACGACTTTCGCCAGTTCGTTATTGCTGGACGTATTGTGGCAGAGCAGATACTCCGTATCAGGCAAAGCAGGAAGACCATCTGATTTACCCAGTACGCGCAGATCCGGGCTCATCATTTCGACCGGACGGGCCGTTACCCCAAGCCCCGCTTTCACGGCAGCACGAACCGCTGGCAATGTGGAAGCCACATAAGCCAGACGCCATGGAATGCTGGCCTCATTGAGCGCCGACAACACCATATCGCGGAACGGACTCGGATCATCCAGTAATACCAATGGAATTGGCTCACCTTTTTGCAGCACATATTCAGCGGCGCAATACCAATGCGTCGGAGACGTGCGCAACGTCAGGCAATTAAATTGCCCTGGACGGTGCGTGGTCACCACCAGATCGACCTTATTCTCATTTAGCATCTCAATCATAAAAGCATTTCGTTTTACGCTAACGTCCAGCGCAAGCTTCGGATAAACCGAACTAATTCGATTGAGAAGAAATGGCAATATTGTGTCTGCTGACTCATCAGACGCACCTAACGTTAGCACCCCTTGCAGGTTGCTATACATTAATGACATACATGCTTCGTCATTAAAGCGAAGTATTTTCCTGGCATAACCCAGAAGCTGAATACCGTGTTCCGTTAAGAGCTTATTACGCCCGTGACGGGCAAAGAGCTCTTTACCAACCAGTTGTTCCAGCCGTTGCATTTGCTGGCTAACGGCGGACTGGGTTCGGCAAACGGCGGCAGCAGCAGCTGCAAAAGTGTTGAGATCGGCGACCGCAACAAACGTTCTCAGCAGATCGAGGTCGAGATTCATTATCGGACGATTTGCATTTATCATATCTTTTCACTTTCAGGTTGCTCGTGCGGAGCTGCCCGGGTTGAAGCTGTGTGTGTAACAGTTAAGCAATTCCCTCTGAAGGTTTTCCCTCGCATCCCGGCCCGGCAGACTGCCTGACAGATAGTTATTGTGCTGTTTTAATATCAACAGTCAGAAAGCACGTTTCATGACGTTATTTTTATTCTCTTAAACGTTCAGGATATTTAGATGTTTGCAGGTTTATGTAAATTCCATTAAGGGTGATACACCCTTTCTGCCATCTTTCTCGCAGTGCTGTCAACGTAGCAGGAGATGTTTAACCCATTCCGGCCAGAGATAACTCTAACAATAACAATCAATTAATTCAGAAAACCTGTTCCACAAATACAATACATATGTATCTGTGCCCAGCTTTCCTGAAAGACATCTTAACCCAAATCCACTTTATTTATAAGTCTTATTGCAATATTGAGGATTTATGAGGGTTGTTAAGCTTCTCAACTAATTTTATTAAAATTAACTAAAGTTGCATTTTGTTGGTTAATAATAAATAAATTTTAATTTAGATTAAGGCCATTCATTAATAACACTTAACATTAATTTCACATGAGTAACTTTTAGCCAATGCACACTATTACAACGCCACGTAACGAAGCATTCAGGTTTTACGAAAGGTCACTCAGCGTAACTGCCACGCAGGTTGCGGATATTATTTATTTTTATCAGAACAATATACAACATTTATATTATTTAACAGCACAATAAACCTACTTTCACACCATTAACCTTACTTTACGTCAGTTAAATTGTTCGCTGATAGCGAAAAAGATTCACTCCATTTTCATTCACTCCACAAAATATTCTCCTGCCCGCCCTTCAAAACGAAGCGAGGGGGGAGTACATTATTCCGTGCTGACTTCCACGGCAGGGAGTGGCAACAATCGCGAAAAGGTTAAAGGTTCATGTCCCCTATCGAAAAATCCAGCAAGCTAGATAACGTCTGTTACGACATCCGTGGCCCGGTTCTGAAAGAGGCTAAACGCCTTGAAGAAGAAGGCAATAAGGTTCTGAAACTCAACATTGGTAACCCTGCGCCATTTGGTTTTGAAGCGCCGGATGAGATTCTGGTTGATGTGATCCGCAACCTGCCCACTGCGCAAGGCTATTGCGATTCAAAAGGACTTTACTCCGCACGAAAAGCCATCATGCAGCACTACCAGGCGCGCGATATGCGTGATGTTACCGTTGAAGATATCTATATCGGCAACGGCGTCTCTGAGCTGATCGTGCAGGCCATGCAGGCGCTGCTGAACAGTGGCGACGAAATGCTGGTTCCCGCGCCGGATTATCCGCTGTGGACGGCGGCCGTATCCCTGTCCAGCGGTAAAGCCGTGCACTATCTTTGCGATGAGTCTTCTGACTGGTTCCCGGATCTCGATGATATTCGCGCGAAAATTACCCCACGCACGCGCGGCATCGTCATTATTAACCCGAACAACCCAACGGGCGCGGTCTACTCAAAAGAGCTGCTGATGGAGATCGTGGAGATCGCCCGCCAGCACAACCTGATCATCTTTGCCGACGAAATTTACGACAAGATCCTGTATGACGCGGCGCAGCACCACTCTATCGCCGCACTGGCTCCGGACCTGCTGACCGTGACTTTTAACGGCCTGTCTAAAACCTACCGTGTGGCCGGTTTCCGTCAGGGCTGGATGGTCTTAAACGGCCCGAAAAAACATGCGAAAGGCTATATTGAAGGGCTGGAAATGCTCGCCTCTATGCGTTTATGTGCCAACGTGCCGGCGCAGCATGCTATCCAGACCGCACTCGGCGGCTATCAGAGCATCAGCGAGTTTATCGTGCCGGGCGGGCGTTTATATGAGCAGCGTAACCGCGCGTGGGAGCTTATCAACGATATTCCAGGCGTCTCCTGCGTGAAGCCGAACGGCGCGCTCTACATGTTCCCGAAAATCGACGCGAAACGCTTTAATATTCATGACGACCAGAAGATGGTGCTCGATTTCCTGCTGCAGGAAAAAGTGCTGCTGGTTCAGGGTACCGCCTTTAACTGGCCGTGGCCGGATCACGTGCGTATCGTTACCCTGCCGCGTGAAGATGACCTCGAGATGGCCATCAGCCGCTTTGGACGTTTCCTCTCAGGTTACCACCAGTAATCTTAAAATCAGGCTACTTCCGGTAGCCTGATTTGCATCTTGCCTCCCCTCCCCGCACAATGAAGTCTGTCGCAGTGAAGACAAAAGGTAACCTATGAGTCAGAGTCATTTCTTTGCCCACCTCTCCCGCCTTAAACTGATCAACCGCTGGCCGCTGATGCGCAATGTCCGCACCGAGAATGTGTCGGAGCACAGTCTGCAGGTTGCGATGGTCGCTCACGCTCTGGCTGCCATTAAAAACCGGAAATTCAATGGGCAGGTTAACGCTGAACGTATTGCCCTGCTGGCGATGTATCACGATGCCTCGGAAGTGCTGACCGGGGATTTACCGACACCCGTGAAATATTTCAACTCGCAGATAGCCCAGGAATATAAGGCCATTGAGAAGATTGCTCAGCAGAAACTGATCGACATGGTGCCGGACGAGCTGCGCGATATTTTTGAGCCGCTGATTGATGAGCATCAGTACACGGAAGAGGAAAAATTGCTGGTTAAGCAGGCGGATGCGCTATGCGCTTACCTGAAATGTCTGGAAGAGCTGTCCGCGGGGAATAACGAATTTCTGCTGGCGAAAACGCGTCTGGAAAAAACGCTGGAATCACGCCGCAGCGAAGAGATGGATTATTTCATGCAGGTGTTTGTGCCGAGCTTCCATTTGTCGCTGGACGAGATCAGTCAGGACTCCCCTCTCTGACGGTATGCCGGGTCGCGACGTCGCCACCCGGCTTCAGGGTTTAAAACGGGAACAGCACGGGAATCAGTATCACGCACACCACCATCACCAGCACGGTGAAGGGCACGCCTATCTTCACAAAATCACTGAATTTGTAATTTCCCGGGCCAAGCACCAGCGTATTGACCGGTGACGAGACCGGAGTCATAAACGCTGCAGATGCCGCCATAGCGACGATCATGGCAAACGGGTACGGCGAAACCCCCATTGATTTCGCCATCGCCAGTGCAATAGGTGCCATCAGGACGGCCGTGGCCGTATTGGAGATAAACAGGCCTATCGTGGCGCACATGATAAACAGGCAGACCAGCATCATGTAAGGCCCGTATCCACCGCCTGCGTCCATGAGTCCCTTGACGATCAAATCCACCCCACCGGTTTTTTGTAACGCCAGGGCAAAGGGCATCATCCCGACAATCAGAATGATGCTCGGCCAGTGAATGGCTTTGTAGGCACTTTCGGCATCAATACAGCGGAATTTCCCCATCAGAAGACAGGCGATAATGGCCGCAATAGGGTTTGGAATTTCGTCAGTCAGCATCAGTGCGACCATCAACACCAGGCAAAAAATCGCATGCGGTGCCTGGCTGTGCGCCGGAGAAGCATCGCTCTCTTCAACCGGCATATTAAGTACCACAAAGTCGCGGCCTTTCTGCCCGAGCTGACCGATCAGTTTCCAGTTGCCGACGACGAGGAAGATATCACCGAGCAGGATAGGCTCATCCACTACCGCCCCTTCCATCGCCACGCCATCACGCTTTAAGCCCACCACGTTTAGCCCATAGCGGGTCCTGAAGCCGATTTCGCGCACGGTTTTACCCAGTAATTCTGATTCCGGGATCAGCGACACTTCGGCCATGCCGACATCCAGCGCCTGGTCTGAGAAATACTCCCCACGTAGCACCATGGGTTCCAGCAACTGTTCACTGCAAAACTCGCGCAAATCGACATCGGCGGTGGACATATCAATCAGCAAAACGTCGCGTGCACGGAATTCCGACACCCCGTTGACGTTAACAATCACCCGCCGAAAACGACGCCAGCGCTCTACGCCGATCACGTTCGCGCCATAGCGCTCGCGCAGCTTCAGGTCGTCAAGACGCTGGCCAATGAGGGGCGAGCCGGGGCGGATAGCCAGACGGCGCGCCCGCCCGGTCAGACGGTACTCTTTGATCAGATCGCGGAAGGTCCGTCGTTTCCAGCCGTCTTTGCTTTTATCCTGTTTTTCCCCCTTCAGAGCAAAACGGGTTAACAGCATGTAGACCACGCCCAGCACCAGAATCACCAGTCCAAGTGGGGTCACGCTGAAAAAGCTAAAGCCTTCAAACCCTTCGCGGATTAGCTCACTGTTGACGACCAGGTTCGGTGGGGTCGCCACCAGCGTCATCATCCCGCTAATAAGACCGGCAAAGCTCAGAGGCATCATCAGGCGCGACGGCGAGGTTTGCATCCGCATGGAGACGCTCAGCACCACCGGGATAAAGATGGCGACGACGCCCGTGGAGCTCATAAACGCCCCCAGCCCGGCAACCGTCAGCATCAGGTAGATCAACATTTTGGTTTCGCTGTTGCCGGCCACCTTGACCAGCCACGACCCCATAATGGTCGCCACGCCGGTGCGCACCAGCCCGTCGCCAATAATAAACAGGGCGGCAATCAGGATAACGTTGGGATCACTAAATCCGGAGAAAGCCTCCGGCAGCGTCAGCGTACCGCTCAGCACAAAGGCAACGATGACAAACAAGGCGATGGCATCCATGCGCACCTTGCCTGAGGCAAAGAGAAGGATGGCGATTAAAAGCAGGCTCAGGACCCAAATCAGTTCACCGTTCACAACATATCCTTGTCAGTGGAGGAGACAAAATTTTGCCATAAAAAAGCCCCAACAATGTGGGGCTATATCATGGGATTACATTTTAAGCGAGACGGTTACAACTCCGTCCGGTGCCTTCGCAACGTTAATGGCCATCAGCGTGTTAAGCACCAGATCCGCCTCGTTCAGGCGGGGTGAACCCGCCGGAACATTAACGGCGATGACGTGGCTTCCGGCGTTCAACCCCGCCAGGACGCCTGCTGCCGCATCCTCCACCACCACACAATCGGCTGGTGCAAGGCCAAGCAGTTCGGCACCGAGTAAAAAGGCATCCGGTTCAGGCTTGCCGCGCTTCACGCGCTCTGCCGTGATAAACACTTCGGGCGTCGGTAACCCTGCGGCCTTGTGGCGGGCATGGGCAACGGGCACCGAGCCGGAGGTGACGATCGCCCACGGGATTTGGGCTTCGTTCAGATGTTCAAGCAGTTCAAGCGCCCCCGGCAGCGCTGTGATGCCATCCGTGTCGGTGGCTTCAATGTGCTCAAGATAGCTGAACTCCGCCTGAATCTCTTCCTCAGAACGTCCTGCTAAGAAGTGCCGCAATGAGGTTATGGCCTGTTTGCCATGGATAAAATTCAGTACTTCCTGATGGTCAATGCCATGTCTGTCCGCCCAATGGCACCATGAACGCTCCACAACCGGCAGCGAATCCACCAGCGTACCGTCCAAATCAAACAGAAAACCTCTACACTGCACAAGCACCTCCGTCAGGCATTAATAATTTGTTGAATCTCATTGTTACTTAAATGGTACTGGCGCGGGCAGGCGTGCCAGACGCTCAGCATGCGCTGATATTTTTCCCACATTGGGGTCTGCGCATTGAAGCCGTGTGTGCCCGCGTCAAAATGGGTATAGCGCCCTTCCGTGTTCACCATAAAACGCACATAGCTCAGATAACGCGCTTCCGTTGCGGCATCAAAGCCCAGGAAGGTGACGCGACGTTCGTCAATGGACTGCTGATCTTTGAGATTGGTCCAGGAAACATGCAGGGCGTGATACATCTCCATAATGTCGATCACGGTGCGGCAGGTTTCTTCTTTCATCTCACCAAACTCACGGTCCAGTTCACGCATCTGCAAACCAAAGCCACGTTCGACGATTGTCTGCAGGCGGCTGTAGCGCTCAGCGTTATCGGGATCAAGCATAGTCATCATTTTGTACTGGTTGGACAAAATCAGACGTTGAGCATGGGTCATTTCCATCTTTCGACTCCTGTAGCGCATTGCACTGTAAAAAAAAGACACGGTAACGGTGAGTTACTGTGCCTTCTTTTATTCGTCGTTTCGATGATCAATCACAAGTCATCGAGGAATGTTTTGTCGAGTTGCTTAAAAGCACGCTTGAGCGTGTCAGCCAGCGCCTGGTAATCGGGCTTGCCTTCGACCGGGGCAAGCGCCTGCCCGGCTTCCTCCAGTTTCCCGCGAACTTCATAAAACCAGTGTAAAATAGAAGGCGGGAGTGGCGTGATAGAACGTTTACCTAACCACCACAGACCCTGCATCGGCAGACTTAACGCGAAAAGTGCCGTCGCAACGGCCGGGCCAAGCTGCCCGCCCAGCGCGATTTGCCAGCAGAGCGTAAAGATGGCGACAGGTGGCATAAAGCGAATCGCATAGCGCGTGGCGCGGATCGTGCGATTCTCAATAAACATGGGCGCAAGGCGCTTTTCCATTGGCCACGTCTTTGCGTAATGCTGTCCCCGACGAAACAGACTGAAAAAATTCACGGACGGGTTCTCTGGTGTCGACATGGCTGTACCTCAACTTCACATATAAAAATTAAAATTTTCGTGCAAAACCACAACAGGCTATGACAACGTTCAAAATATTTTGTCATCAGCACCCCGTATCGGGTATTCTGTGCCAGCCTGATAGGCCCTTAGACGAGAACCATTAACTCGTCAAATTATCGCATATTATGCCATTGGCTGAAAAATGTTCAAAATGGCATAAAATCATATGTATTTCTTCCATCATGCCACAATGTTCGTTTGGCATGATGTTAATCATAAATGTCTGAGTCATTATGCGTTACGCTTTTAGACTCCCTGACGTTTTTTTAGCCACGTATCAATAATAGGTACTTCCATGTCGAGTAAGTTAGTACTGGTTCTGAACTGCGGTAGCTCCTCACTGAAATTCGCCATCATCGATGCGCTCAACGGTGACGAATACCTCTCTGGTTTGGCCGAATGTTTCCATCTGCCTGAAGCACGTATCAAGTGGAAGATGGACGGCAGCAAACAGGAAGCGGCTTTAGGTGCAGGCGCCGCTCACAGTGAAGCGCTGAACTTTATCGTTAACACTATTCTGGCACAAAAACCAGAACTGTCTGCTCAGCTGACTGCGATTGGTCACCGTATCGTCCACGGCGGCGAAAAATACACCCGTTCCGTCGTTATCGACGAAACGGTTATCCAGGGCATTAAAGACTCTGCCTCTTTCGCACCGCTGCACAACCCAGCTCACCTGATCGGTATCGCTGAAGCGCTGAAATCCTTCCCGCAGCTGAAAGACAAAAACGTGGCTGTGTTCGACACTGCGTTCCACCAGACCATGCCGGAAGAATCTTACCTCTATGCCCTGCCGTACAGCCTCTACAAAGAGCACGGCGTTCGTCGCTACGGCGCGCACGGCACCAGCCACTTCTATGTGACTCAGGAAGCCGCTAAAGTGCTGAACAAGCCGGTTGAAGAAGTTAACATCATCACCTGCCACCTGGGCAACGGTGGTTCTGTTTCTGCTATCCGCAACGGTAAATGTGTTGATACATCCATGGGTCTGACCCCGCTGGAAGGTCTGGTGATGGGTACCCGTTCCGGTGACATCGACCCGGCGATCATCTTCCACCTGCACGACACCCTGGGCATGAGCGTTGATCAGATCAACAAAATGCTGACCAAAGAGTCTGGCCTGCTGGGTCTGACCGAAGTCACCAGCGACTGCCGTTATGTTGAAGACAACTACGCAGAAAAAGCAGACGCTAAACGTGCAATGGACGTTTACTGCCACCGTCTGGCGAAGTACATCGGCTCTTACACTGCGCTGATGGACGGTCGTCTGGACGCGGTTATCTTCACCGGTGGTATCGGTGAGAACGCGGCAATGGTTCGTGAACTGTCCCTGGGTAAACTGGGTGTTCTGGGCTTCGAAGTTGACCACGAGCGTAACCTGGCTGCCCGCTTCGGCAAGTCTGGCTTCATCAACAAAGAAGGCACCCGTCCGGCTATCGTTATCCCAACTAACGAAGAGCTGGTCATCGCGCAAGACGCGCACCGCCTGACTGCCTGATTCCACACCGCCAGCAATGCTGGCGGTGCTGTTTTGTAGCCCGCCCCCTGTCGGCGGTAACGAAAGAGGATAAACCGTGTCCCGTACTATTATGCTGATCCCTACCGGAACCAGCGTCGGTCTGACCAGCGTCAGCCTTGGCGTTATCCGTGCTATGGAACGCAAAGGCGTTCGTCTGAGCGTCTTTAAGCCTATCGCCCAGCCTCGTGCCGGTGGCGATGCGCCAGACCAGACCACCACCATCGTGCGTAAGAACTCCAATCTGCCAGCGGCTGAACCGCTGAAGATGAGCCACGTTGAATCTCTGCTGTCCAGCAACCAGAAAGACGTGCTGATGGAAGAGATCATCGCCAACTACCACGCTAACACGCAAGATGCGGAAGTGGTGCTGGTTGAAGGCCTGGTCCCGACCCGCAAACACCAGTTCGCACAGTCTCTGAACTTCGAAATCGCGAAAACGCTGAATGCGGAAATCGTGTTCGTCATGTCCCAGGGTACCGATAACCAGGAACAGCTGAAAGAGCGTATCGAACTGACCCGCAGCAGCTTCGGCGGCGCGAAAAATACCAACATCACTGGCGTTATCGTTAACAAACTGAACGCACCGGTTGATGAACAAGGTCGTACCCGTCCTGACCTGTCCGAAATCTTCGATGACTCTTCTAAAGCGAAAGTGGTTAAAGTTGATCCGGCTACCCTGCAGGATTCCAGCCCGCTGCCAGTACTGGGCGTGGTGCCATGGAGCTTCGACCTGATTGCTACCCGTGCAATCGACATGGCGCGTCACCTGAACGCTACCGTGATTAACGAAGGCGACATCAACACCCGCCGCGTGAAGTCTGTGACCTTCTGTGCGCGTAGCATTCCGCACATGCTGGAACACTTCCGCGCAGGCTCCCTGCTCGTGACCTCCGCTGACCGTCCTGACGTGCTGGTTGCTGCGTGCCTGGCCGCGATGAACGGGGTGGAAATCGGTGCCATTCTGCTGACCGGTGCTTACGAGATGGATCCACGCGTAAGCAAGCTGTGCGAACGTGCGTTCGCCACTGGCCTGCCAGTCTTTATGGTGAACACCAACACCTGGCAGACCTCTCTGAGCCTGCAGAGCTTCAACCTGGAAGTGCCGGTTGATGACCATGAGCGTATCGAGAAAGTGCAGGAATACGTTGCGGGCTACATCAACGCAGACTGGATTGAATCCCTGACGGCAACCTCCGAGCGCAGCCGTCGTCTGTCTCCTCCGGCCTTCCGTTACCAGCTGACCGAGCTGGCGCGTAAAGCAGGCAAACGTGTTGTTCTGCCAGAAGGCGACGAACCACGTACCGTTAAAGCGGCTGCCATCTGTGCAGAGCGCGGCATCGCGACCTGTGTGCTGCTGGGTAACCCGGATGAAATTAACCGCGTTGCTGCCTCTCAGGGCGTTGAGCTGGGTGCAGGTATTGAAATCGTCGACCCGGAAGTGGTTCGCGAAAGCTATGTTGCGCGCCTGGTTGAGCTGCGTAAGAGCAAGGGCATGACCGAAGCCGTAGCGCGTGAGCAGCTTGAAGACAACGTTGTGCTGGGCACGCTGATGCTGGAGCAGGACGAAGTTGACGGTCTGGTTTCCGGTGCGGTTCACACCACGGCGAACACCATCCGTCCACCGCTGCAGCTGATCAAAACGGCGCCAGGCAGTTCTCTGGTGTCTTCCGTGTTCTTCATGCTGCTGCCTGAACAGGTTTACGTTTACGGTGACTGTGCGATCAACCCGGATCCAACTGCAGAGCAGCTGGCTGAGATTGCTATTCAGTCTGCCGATTCCGCGATTGCCTTCGGTATTGAACCTCGCGTGGCAATGCTCTCCTACTCCACCGGTACTTCTGGTGCAGGTAGCGATGTAGAGAAAGTCCGTGAAGCGACACGTCTGGCACAGGAAAAACGTCCTGACCTGATGATCGACGGTCCGCTGCAGTATGATGCCGCGGTTATGGCTGACGTTGCGAAATCCAAAGCACCGAACTCACCGGTTGCGGGTCGCGCTACCGTGTTCATCTTCCCGGATCTGAACACCGGTAACACCACCTACAAAGCGGTGCAGCGTTCTGCAGACCTGATCTCCATCGGGCCAATGCTGCAGGGTATGCGCAAACCTGTGAACGACCTGTCCCGGGGCGCGCTGGTTGACGATATCGTCTACACCATCGCTCTGACCGCGATCCAGTCTTCACAACAGCAGTAATACGTTACTGACTAAAAAGGCGACCCGAGGGTCGCCTTTTTTATTTACAACAACTCCCTCGCCGCCGACACAATGTCGTGTGCCGTCAGGCCATACTCCTTCTGCAGGAAGTCCTGTGTCCCCACCTGGCCGTAACGCTCCTTCACGCCCACCCGACGCATCGGCACCGGACAGGTTTCCACCAGCACTTCCGCCACTGCCGATCCCAGCCCGTTATGAATGCTGTGGTTTTCGCAGGTCACGATACGTCCGGTTTTCTCGGCGTAGTTTTTCACCAGCATCCGGTCAATCGGCTTAAGGGTAAACATGTCGATCACCGCGGCGCTGACGCCCTCCTGTTCGAGCTGACGCGCCGCTTCAAGCGCTTCCGCCACCATAATGCCGTTGGCAATCAGGGTGATATCACTGCCTTCGCGCAGTACGTTGCCCTTGCCAAGCGTAAATGTCGAACCCGGCGCATACACGCTCGGAGCCTGCTTACGGATGGTACGCACCCAGTAGAAACCGTCGAGGTCAATAAGCTGGCGCAGTACATCTTCAAACATCACCGCATCCGTCACTTCCAGCACCACCGAATGGGCCAGCCCCCGCACGATGCCCATATCTTCAAACGACATATGCGTGCCGCCGTTATGACAGGCCGTCACGCCGGCATCTGAGGCAATGACCTTCACATTGTTACGCTGGTAGTCCAGGGACATAAACAGCTGGTCGAAACAGCGACGGCTGGCGAAGGCGGTAAAGGTATGCACGAACGGCTTGCGTCCGGTCAGCGACAGCCCCGCCGCCGTCCCCATAACGTTCGCTTCCATGATGCCGCAGTTAATCACATGCTGCGGATAATCACGCGCCACGCCATCCATCGCCATTGAACTCATCAGATCCGCCTCGAGGGCGATAATGTCGCTCCCGGCTTCAATCTGCTGTGCCACAAACCCCGCGTAGACTTTACGCATCTCAACGGCGTCTTTCTGACCTGCAGGTGCAACCTTAATCATGTGAAGCCTCCAGTTGGCGAATCGTCTCGTTGAGGGCCGCCTTGCTCTCGGCGGTTAATCGCAGATGGTGCGAGTTACTCAGTTGCTCCAGATACGGCACGCCCTGCCCTTTGATACTGTCGAGGATCACCACCAGCGGGCGAGCATCCGCCGCCGGAACCAGCGATGTCACCTCCAGCAGTGCCGGAATGTCATCTCCTTTCACCGTCACCACGTCAAACCCGAAGGCACGGAATTTTCCTTCCAGATCGAACGCACAGATAATGTCGTCGAGTTCGCCATCAAGCTGCTGTTTGTTCCAGTCAACGAATATCGTCAGGTTATTCAGGCGATGGTGTGCAATAAACTGGAACGCTTCCCAGCACTGCCCTTCGTTCAGCTCGCCGTCGCCGACGATACAGAAAACCCGGTTGGGGCGTCCCGCCAGCTTATGCGACAGCGCCATTCCACCGGCGATGGAAATCCCCTGCCCCAGCGAGCCGGTGGTGGCATCCACCCCGCGCGTTTTTAGCCGGTCCGGATGGCTCGGCAGACGCGTACCGTTCTGGTTCAGCGTGCTCAGCTCTTCCATCGGGAAGTAGCCTTTGATCGCCAGGGTGCTGTACAGCGCCGGGCCAGCATGTCCTTTTGACAAGACAAAGTAGTCACGCTCTGGCCAGTCCGGGTCGGCTGGATCAATTTTCATCACTGCGCCGTACAACACGGCCAGGGTTTCAACAACCGACATACTGCCGCCGTAGTGACCAAAGCCCAGCTGGGTCAGCATTTTCAGCGTTTCAAGGCGGATCTGACGCGCCAGATGGGTTATCTCATTCTCATTCATGATTTGGCTCCGGTGTTTTCCTGCGCGTTATCGCCCGCAGATTTGTTTTTAGCGAACACGTTGTAGGCCACCAGCAGTGCGAACAACGCCACAACAAGGCCGGTGATGGCAAGCGGCGACAGGAAGCGCGCCAGGTTACCCAGCACGATCCCGACAGCGCCAAAGTCAGCGTCTGAGAACGTGGTATTGGCAAATCCAATTGCCCCCAGCACCGGCAGCAGCAGAACCGGCAGGAAGGTGATCAGCAGGCCGTTGGCAAATGCACCAATCATCGCTCCACGACGTCCCCCGGTGGCGTTACCAAACACGCCCGCGGTGGCGCCGGTGAAGAAGTGCGGCACCACACCAGGCAGAATCAGCACCCAGCTGAATTGCCCACAGATAAACAGCCCCACCAGCCCGCCAAGGAAGCTGAACAGGAAGCCAATCAGCACTGCATTTGGCGCATACGGATAGACTACCGGGCAGTCCAGAGCCGGACGTGCATTCGGCACCAGTTTTTCAGAAAAGCCGGTAAAGGCCGGGACGATTTCCGCCAGAATCAGGCGCACACCCTGCAGGATGATGAACACCCCCGCGGCGAATGTGATGGCCATGATGATGGCATAGACCAGGTAGTTCTGACCGCCGCTAAAGGTCGCCTCAACGTAGTCACGCCCGGCGCTCACCGCCATGATCAGGTAGATGATCATCATGGTCAGCGAGATGGAGATAGAGCTGTCGCGCAGGAAGCTCAGGTTCTTCGGCAGGTTCATCTCTTCAGTCGAGCGAGAGCCTTTGCCGAACTTGCTGCCAATCCAGCCGGAGAGAACATAGCCCAGGGTACCGAAGTGACCAAAAGCGATGTCATCGTTGCCGGTAATGCGCTTCATGTAACGCTGCGCCAGCGCCGGGAAGAAGGCCATCACCAGACCGAGGATCAGCGACCCGGTAAAGACCAGACCAACGCCCTCAAAGCCCGCCACGGTGAGGATGACCCCAATCATGCATGCCATGTAGAAGGTATGATGCCCGGTCAGGAAGATATACTTCAGACGCGTAAAGCGGGCGACAATGATATTTGCCACCATACCGAATGCCATAATCAGCGCGGTAGAGGCACCGTATTTCTCCAGCGCAATGGAAACAATTGCCTCGTTATTGGGAATAATGCCCTGAATATTAAAGGCGTGTTCAAACATTCCGCCTAACGGATTTAATGACCCAACCAGCACCGTAGCCCCGCCGCCGAGCACAATAAAACCGAGTATGGTTTTAATGGTCCCTTTCACCACATCAGAAAAAGATTTCTTTTGAGCGACCAGGCCAATTAAGGCTATTAAGCCCACCAGAACCGACGGGACTTTTAATATATCAACAACGAAATTCAGCGTTTCAAGGATAAACATATCCACCTCGCCTTATCAGGATTATTGTCTGTCGAACCAGGCGCGGAGCTGCGCTTCGAGTTCGTTGATATCAATGATGTTGTTGATCACCACCAGCTGGCTTTCCGGCACGCTGGCACTGGCGGCAATGTCCTTCGCCATCACGAAAAGATCGGCGGCACCCGGCGTTGCCGAGGAGAGATCGGAGTGTTCAACGTCGGCGTCAATGGCCAGCTTCTTGAGCACCTTTTTAATATTCATTTCGACCATAAAACTACTGCCCAGGCCTGAACCGCAAATAGCCATAATTTTCATTGTTGTCACCTTTTTTTTTGAGTAGAGCACGCCCCATCACGCTAAACGTAATGTTGTGATAAATCGGATGAGAGAATTAAATCAGAAGCGGTCAATAATCGTTTTAATATCCTCCAGGGTATTCGCCTGATGCAATTCAGCCATATCGTCGTCGCTGGAAAATAATTCAGCGAGGGCAGAGATCATGTCGATGTGACTGTGTTTATCCGGCGCCGCGAGCATAATAATAACATCCACGGGATCGAACTCACCGGCACCAAAAGAGACTCCCTTTTTCAGTTTTAATAATGAGAGGCCTAATCCTTTGGCCCCCTCTTCCGGCCGCGCATGCGGCATGGCCAGCCCTGGTGCCAGCACATAATAAGGTCCTAATGCATGATGCTGCTCAACGATGGCCGTCACGTATTCCGGGCCAATCACCTGCAGATCCAGCAACGGTTTCGCACATATTTCCAGCGCCTGCGGCCAGCTTTCCACGCTCTCCTGCAGCGTGATGGTTGTATCATATATCCACTTTTTCAGCATTTCTCCGTCCCGCCACAATGCAAAAGATGAGCAAACTTTATTCAACACATCCTATATTGACTGCGATCGGGATCACAAAGATAGCGCTACCAATCGCTAACATTCAGAAGTGTGATAGCGCTATCAAATTGTAATCATGGTGTGAATTCACAGCAAAAAAAGGGATTTAAGGCGTATACTGCGTTTCACGTGAAACGAAGGATGATAATAAAAACGCGTCTGGTCAGCAGGAAGGTGTATGTCTCTAACCCGAAAACGGCGCAGTACCGGTAAAGTGACACTCGCCGATGTCGCACAGCTTGCCGGGGTGGGCACGATGACCGTGTCCCGTGCACTCCGCACGCCTGAACAGGTTTCCGATAAACTGCGAGAAAAAATAGAAGCCGCTGTACAGGAATTGGGTTACATGCCTAATCTCGCTGCCAGCGCGCTGGCCTCGGCATCGTCATGGACGATTGCGATGGTCGTTCCTAATCTCTCCGAATCCGGTTGCTCGGAGATGTTCGCCGGGCTTCAGCAGGTGCTGCAGCCTGCCGGCTACCAGATCATGTTGGCCGAATCACAGCATCGACTCGAGCAGGAAGAAAAATTGCTGGAGACGCTGCTGGCCTCGAACATTGCCGCTGCGATTTTGCTCAGCGTTGAACACTCCGATACTGTCCGCCACTGGCTGAAAAACGCCTCCATTCCGGTCATGGAAATGGGGGCCATGCGCGCCGATCCTATTGATATGAATATCGGGATTGATAACGTCGCGGCGATGTACGAACTCACGGAGATGGTTATTAAGCGTGGCTACCAGAATATTGGCCTGCTGTGCGCTAACCAGGAGCAGTGGATTTTCCAGCAGCATTTACAGGGCTGGTACAAAGCGATGCTTCGCCACCATATGTCACCAAACCGGGTGATTAACGCCGCCATGCCACCGAGTTTTTCCACGGGTGCGGCGCAACTGCCGGAGTTCCTGCTGGCGTGGCCAGAGCTGGATGCACTGGTGTGCGTGTCGGATGAACTGGCCTGCGGGGCACTTTATGAATGCCAGCGTCGGCGCATAAAAGTACCGGACGATCTGGCCGTGGTGGGTTTTGGCGATAGCGACGTCAGCCGGGTCTGTCAGCCACCGCTGACGACCATGGCTGTGCCACATCGTAAGATTGGGATTGAAGCGGGACGCGCGTTACTGGAACGTCTGAATGATGGAGACTGGCGCGATCATAAACCCATCGCGTCCAGCCTGTGTCTGCGGGAGAGCTGTTGAGGCTTACTCCGCCTCTTCCTCTTTTTCCGCTTTCATGGATTCGTTTTTAGCGTTGCGGGTCATCCACAGCGCCAGCGCTTTTAACGAATCCGGGGTGAACTCGTCGCAACGCGCGGTAATTTCTTCCGGCGTCATCCAGTTCACTTCGCTCACTTCTTCTTCCTGCAGGGCGAACGGGCCATGGGAAACGCAGCTAAACAGCCCGCCCCAGACGCGGCAATGCTCGTCCTCGAAATAGAACTGACCATGCTCGGCAAACGGCACACCGGCAATCCCTAACTCTTCTTCCGCTTCACGACGCGCGGAGTCCAGCAGAACTTCATCCGCCTGAACAACGCCGCCTGCAGTTGCATCCAGCATACCAGGGAGAAAATCTTTGGTGTCCGTGCGGCGCTGAACCAGAATTTTGCCCATCCCGTCATGCACAACGATGTATGTCGCACGGTGACGCAGACGCTCCGCGCGCATTTGTTCGCGGCTGGCCTGCGCGATCACTTCATTCTCTTCGTTGACAATGTCAACCCACTCTGTACTTGCCAAATGACTCTGCTCCACCATCGGGAAACCTTCTCGTCTAAGCGCTCTTTCGGCGCGTTTGCAGTTGAGGTGTAACTTACGGATTAATCGCTATTTGCGCAATAACTTGCTGATCATTAAGTGCGATTACGCTTAACGTATTCTCATCGAGCATGCCATAGCTTGCTGAATTTCCACCTTTCGGTATGCTGACCGAACCGGGGTTAAAGTGATATATCTCGCCGCGTTTTTCTGCCACCGGAATATGAGTATGACCGTAAACCAGGACATCGCCAGCCGCCAGTGCCGGGAGATTTTCCGGGCTAAAAAGATGACCATGGGTCAGGAACAGACGGCTATTTTCCATCAGCACCTGTTGCCAGGGGGCAGTGATGGGAAAATCCAGCAACATCTGGTCCACTTCACTGTCGCAGTTACCGCGAACGGCGATAATGCGCGAAGCATACTGGTTGAGTTTTTCCGCTACCTGCGCCGGTGCATAGCCTTCCGGCAGCGCATTGCGCGGACCATGATTTAACACATCCCCCAGAATCACCAGCCATTGCGCCCCGCTTTGAGCAAACAGAGAAAGAACACGCTCGGTCGCGGGCAGCGAACCATGGATATCAGACGCAAACATCAGTTTCATCAGTCACTCCCTGGAAATCAGACTGCCCTATCATACCTGAAGCGTCAGGCTATATCAGCCCGCCCGCTTAGCGGAGAGTGCCACATAGCGCTGCACTGAGGCGCGTTGCCACTGAAACGCGGCATAATCCACCAGCAGCTGAGGCACCTCATCCCCATTGAGGATCAGACGGTTCAGCATAAGCGCCAGATCGGTATCGGCAATACACCACTCGCCGAATAAATTCGGATTACCATGAGCCAGCAGAGAAGTCGCGGTATCGATCAGTTTTTGGGCACTGGCCGCACCGTCTTTACTCAGCGCCGGTTTTTTCACCCCGGCAAACACCACATCCGTGGAGCGTTCCACGCGAATCGGCACCAGATCGCTGCGCAGCCACGCCTGGATCTGACGTGCGCGGGCACGTTTTTGCAGGTCGTGAGGGTAGATGCGCTCCCACTCAGGTGGTGCGAACCGATCTTCCAGATACTCATCGATCGCCGACGATTCACTCAGCGCGAAGCCATCAATGTCCAGCACCGGCACGCGACGGGTCAGGGCGTAGCCCTGCCACTGTGGTTTCAGATGTTCACCGCCGTCCAGATCCACCGTCTTTAGCGTAAATGACAGTCCTTTTTCGGCCAGCGCCACATACGCGCTCAGAACATAGGGAGAAAAGAAATCTGCATCGGACCATAACGTGATTACGGGCTGGTTCATAACATCCTCATCGGCTGATCGGTTTTCATTCAACATATAATCTCTTTGCCTCGCTGTCACTTGATGAAAACTCACGATTTACAACAACCACCTATACTCATTTTTCATGGCGTCACTATTTTCACTGACAGGAGTTGAGAATGATCGACCTTTATTATGCCCCCACCCCGAACGGCCATAAGATCACCCTCTTTCTTGAGGAAGCCGAACTGGATTACAGGATCATTCGCGTGGATATCAGCAAAGGCGATCAGTTCAGTCCTCTCTTTCTGGCTATATCGCCAAACAATAAAATCCCGGCCATTATTGATAACCATCCTGCCGATGGGGGCAAGCCGTTGAGCCTGTTTGAATCCGGAGAAATATTGCTCTATCTGGCAGAGAAGACTGGCAAATTGCTGAGCGGAGAGCTGCGCGAGCGTCACCACACGCTGCAGTGGCTTTTCTGGCAGACAAGCGGTCTGGGGCCGATGCTCGGACAAAACCACCATTTTACTGCCTACGCGCCGCAGCCGATTCCTTATGCTATCGAACGCTATCAGGTGGAAACCCAGCGGTTATACGGCGTTCTGAACCGTCGGCTGGAGAAAGCACCGTGGCTCGGCGGGGATCATTACAGCATCGCCGACATTGCCTGCTGGCCCTGGGTGAATACCCATGAAAAGCACCGCATTGACCTGGCGTCTTACCCGGCGGTGAACAACTGGTTTGAACGAATCCGCACGCGTCCGGCCACCGAACGCGCCATGCAAAAAATCCAGCAAATTTAAGCCGGTGGCTGGTGTGTGCCGGAGAGGCTCTCATGTATTATGTGAAGGAAATTCTGACACGGAGAAGACCTGCAATGTCACAGCATGACGCTATTATTCGTATAAAAAATTTACGCCTACGCACCTTCATCGGAATCAAAGAGGAAGAGATCGCCAACCGTCAGGATATCGTGATTAATGTGGTTATCCACTACCCGGCTGAGAAAGCGCGGGCCAGCGAAGATATTAATGATGCGCTGAACTACCGCACGATAACCAAAAAAATCATCCAGTACGTGGAAAACAACCGCTTCTCTTTACTGGAAAAATTAACTCAGGATGTGCTCGACATCGCACGCGATCATCACTGGGTCACTTATGCTGAAGTAGAGATCGATAAACTTCACGCCCTGCGTTACGCCGATTCCGTCTCGATGACGTTAAGCTGGCAACGCCAGGCGTAACCCTGGAGGTTGTATGAAGATTTTGCTGACCGGCGGTACCGGCCTGATTGGTCGCCATCTCATTGCGCGTCTGCAGGCGTTGCATCACGACATTACCGTGGTGACGCGCAGTCCAGAGAAAGCGCGCCAGGTGCTGGGCGCAGGTATCGACATCTGGAGAAATCTGGCCGAGCAGCAGAATCTGGACGGGTTTGACGCCGTCATCAACCTGGCAGGCGAACCGATCGCCGATAAGCGCTGGACGGAAGAACAAAAACAGCTCCTGTGCAGCAGCCGGTGGACCCTTACCGAGAAGCTGGTTGAGCTTATCCGCAACAGTCATACCCCGCCGTCGGTTCTCATTTCGGGTTCTGCCGTAGGGTATTACGGCGATCTCGGCGAGGTGGTGGTAACGGAAGAAGAGCCGCCGCACAACGAGTTCACCCATAAACTTTGCGCCCAGTGGGAGCGTATCGCCTGTGCTGCGCAAAGCGATCATACCCGCGTCTGCCTGCTACGCACCGGTGTGGTCCTTGCCCCGAAAGGCGGCATTCTGGCGAAGATGCTCCCCCCTTTCAGGCTCGGTCTTGGCGGGCCAATCGGCAATGGCCGTCAGTATCTGGCGTGGATCCATATCGACGATATGGTCAACGGTATTCTCTGGCTGCTGGATAACGATCTGCGCGGGCCGTTTAATATGGTTGCGCCCTACCCGGTACGAAATGAACAGTTTGCCCATGCTCTCGGACATGCCCTGCATCGCCCGGCGATTTTGCGCGTGCCTGCTACGGTGATCCGCCTGATGATGGGTGAAGCGTCCGTGCTGGTATTAGGCGGGCAACGGGCCCTGCCAAAACGGCTGGAAGCGGCCGGGTTTGCGTTCCGCTGGTATGACTTAGAAGAGGCGCTGGGGGATGTGGTGAGATAATGTTACAGTGATATGCCATGTTCCGACGAAATGGCATATCTATGGCAACCATTACCACTCCCCGGCTCCACCTCACGCCCTTCGAACCCACTGACTGGCCTTTTTTCCGTGCCCTGCGCGAGGATCGCGCCATCATGCAGTATATGGCCGCTATCGCCCCGGAAAAAGAGACCCGACGCCTGTTTGCCGCACGTCTGACGGCAGCGCATGTGTTCGTTATCCGCTTACGCGATGAAGAGACCCCACTGGGCGATATCGGCCTGCAAATTAGCGCTGAAAATCGTGAAGAGGCGGATATCGGCTATACGGTCGTGCCTGCCGCGCAGGGCCAGGGCATCGCCAGTGAGGCACTGCGCGCGGTGTGTAACTACGCATTTAACCAGACGGGCGTAAAGGCGATTAACGCATATGTGCTGGCAGACAACGGCGGGTCAGTCCGGGTACTGGAGAAAGCGGGTTTTGTGCGCACGCAGGTGCTGGAAAAAGCGTATGAGATTAACGGTGTGCGGTATGACGACTGGGTGTATCGACTGGAGTGTGGTGCGGTCTGATGCCCACACTCCGGCCCTCTCCCACCGGGAGAGGGGAAAGGCAAAACCTACTTCAAAGACCCCTTCAGGAACTGCTGCAGACGCGGGCTTTGCGGGTTCGCTAACACCTCATCGGGATGCCCCTGCTCTTCGATTTTACCCTGATGCAGGAAGATGACGTGGTTAGAGACGTTCCGGGCAAAGCCCATCTCGTGCGTCACCACCACCATCGTTTTGCCCTCTTCGGCGAGCTTCTGCATGATGCGCAGCACTTCGCCAACGAGTTCCGGGTCCAGCGCGGAGGTCGGTTCGTCGAACAGCAAGACTTCCGGCTCCATCGCCAGCGCGCGGGCAATGGATACACGCTGCTGCTGCCCGCCGGACAGATGTACCGGGTACTTCATCTGCTGGCGCTCATCAATACCCACTTTCGCCAGGTATTTCACCGCACGGTCGCGGGCGTCCTGTTTGCTGAGACCCAGCACCTGGATTGGCGCTTCCATTACGTTCTCCAGTACCGTCATATGGCTCCAGAGATTAAAGTGCTGGAAAACCATCGTCAGGCGCGTACGCAACAGACGTAGCTGATTTTTATCCGCCACCTTCAGCTGGCCGTCTTTGTCACGCACCAGATTGATGTTCTGCCCGCTCACCACAATTGAGCCTTCGCTCGGTTTTTCGAGGAAGTTAATGCAGCGCAGGAAAGTACTTTTACCGGAGCCGGATGAGCCGATAATACTGATGACATCGCCCGCGTTTGCCTGCAGCGACACCCCTTTCAGCACTTCATGTTCGCCGTAGCGTTTGTGCAGATCAATAACGTTTAATTTGTTCTCAGCCATCATCATTCTCAGTGCGTCGAAGAAGGTTTTATATGCTGCAACCAGCGTTTTTCTGCCTTACGGAACAGGCTAATCAGGACGTATGAAATTATCAAATAAAGCACTGCCGCAATACCGAATGCGGTAAACGGCTGATAGGTTGCCGAGTTAATATCCCGGGCAATCTTCAGTAAGTCCGGCACCGTGGCGGTAAAGGCCAGCGCCGTGGAGTGCAGCATCAGAATCACTTCGTTACTGTACGCCGGTAACGCAATACGCAGCGCCGATGGCAGAATGATGCAACGGTAAAGCTTCACGGAGGAGAAGCCGTACGCACGCGCCGCTTCAATCTCACCGTACGGGACAGAGCGAATCGCCCCTGCGAAAATCTCGGTGGTATAGGCGCAGGTATTGAGCGTCAATGCCAGCACCGTACAGTTCAGACCGCTGCGGAAGAACGCATTGAGCATTTCAGTGCCTTTTACGATCTCAAGCGTGTACATCCCCGAATAGAACACCAGCAGCTGCACGTATAGCGGCGTACCGCGAAACACATAGGTAAACAGCCAGATTGGGAACTGGATAAATTTATTGTTCGACACACGACCAATGGCGAGAAATACCGCCAGAATGCCGCCCATCACCACAGAGGAGATCAGAAGCCAGAGCGTAATGGCGACGCCGGTGAAGCGATAGCCATCTGTCCACAGCAGCGATTTCCAGTATTCCTGAATAATCTCAATCACAGATCAGCCCTCTTCACACCCACGGAGTAGCGACGTTCGAGCAGAAGCAGCACACCATTGGAGGCGGTCGTAAAGACCAGATAGATTACGCCACATACCACCGCAAAGTAGAACGGCTCCCAGGTGCTTTTGCCGGCAAGCTGGGTCGCTTTCACCACATCTTCCAGGCCAAGCAGAGAGACCAGCGCGGTTGCCTTAAGAATAACCTGCCAGTTGTTACCGATACCTGGAAGCGCATAGCGCATCATGGCCGGGAACATGATTCGACGAAACGTCTGTGAGGAGGTGAAACCGAATGCAGTTGCCGCTTCAATGTGGCCTTTCGGCACAGCCATATACGCGCCGCGGAAGGTTTCGGTGAAGTAGGCCCCGTAGATAAAACCGAGCGTAATAATACCGGCCACCATCGGGTCGATATCGATTTGTCCCATACCCATTGCGTCCGTCACGCTGTTAAGCGCAATCTGCAGACCGTAAAAGATCAGAAGCATCAGCACCAGATCGGGAACACCGCGAATCAGCGTCGTATAGCCTTCAAAAATCAGCGCCAGCGGCTTGTTAGCCGAAAGCTTCGCCCCCGCGCCCGCCAGACCTATCAGCACCGCCAGCACCACGGAGCTGAGAGCCAGCTCAAGGGTGACAAGCGCGCCCTGTAAAATAACGCCAGAAAATCCGTACAGCATACCGCGAGCCCTGTCGTATCGTGAGTGGTGGAACCGTGTCTTTTCCCCTCCCACAGTGGGAGGGGCTGCACGTTATTTGACGGGGCGATTAGCCGCCGTAAACATTGAAATCGAAGTATTTTTTCGCAATTTTCTCGTACGTGCCGTCAGCGCGCATTTCGGCAAACGCTTTGTTCAGCGCTTCACGCAGTTCGTTGTCTTCCTTGCGCAGGCCCATACCGGTGCCTACACCAAACAACTTCACATCCTTGATGGATGGACCGCCAAACTTATAGTCTTTGCCGACCGGCTGCTTCAGGAAGCCTTCGCTCGCCGCGACTTCATCCTGGAACGCTGCGTCAATGCGACCTGCCGTCAGGTCAGCGTAGATATTTTCCTGGCCCTGATAAGAGACGATTTCAATCCCTTTCGGTGCCCAGTGTTCGTTACCGTAGGTTTCCTGAGTGGTCCCCTGCAGCACGCCCACGCGTTTGCCTTTCAGCGACTCGAGAGTGGGCTGAATGTCGGAAGATTTGGCGACAACCAGACGTGAATCTGCCGCGTAGAGTTTGTCCGTGAAAGCAATCTCCTGCTGGCGTTTTTCAGTGATGGAGAGCGAGGACATAATCACGTCGATTTTTTTCGCTTTCAGCGACGGGATCAGCGCGTCCAGTGGGTTCTCAACGTAGGTACACTGCGCTTTGATGCGTTTGCACAGTTCGTTGGCCAGATCGATGTCAAAACCAACCAATTCACCTTTAGAATTCTTCGATTCGAACGGTGCATAGGTAGGATCGGTACCGATTCGAATTTTCTGCGGAATTGCTGCGAATGCCGCGGTGGCGCTGGAAAAGGCCAACACCAGTGAAAGTGACAATACTAGTTTTTTCATATCTGTCCTCAACAAACTGTCTACATACGGGATTTTTACGACGACGGGGTGGTGCTAATGTGCCATCAATCCCCTCCGTCAGGCAAAGAATAATGCCTTTGAGCCGGGATTTTTTGCATTATAAATGCGTAAGTATGCACACAGCGATCCAATACAGTGCATCAATTGCACCATATTGGATCATCCCGCCCGACAATGCACCTCAGCAGTGCATTGTCGTCAGGTATTAGTCACCGTAGACGTTGAAGTCGAAGTATTTCTTCGCCAGTTTGTCGTAGGTACCGTCTTTACGCAGCTCAGCAAACGCTTTGTCGAAGGCGGCTTTCAGCTCGGTATCGTCCTTACGCAGGCCGATACCCGTACCGTCACCAAAGTACTTTTTGTCTTTCACGGACGGGCCAGCAAAAGCGTACTCTTTGCCCGCAGGCTGTTTCAGGAAGCCTTCGCTCGCGGCGACTTCATCCTGGAATGCCGCATCCAGACGGCCTGCCGCCAGGTCAGAGTAGATCAGATCCTGGTTCTGGTACGCCACCACGTCGACGCCCTTTTCACGCCAGTTCGCATTGGCAAACCCTTCCTGCGTTGAGCCCTGAAGCACGCCGACATGCTTGCCTTTCAGCGAGTCGATGGTGGGTTGAATCGGGGAGCCTTTAGCGGCAATCAGACGTGAATCTGCAGCGTAAAGCTTGTCAGAGAAGGCAATCTCCTGCTGACGTTTTTCGGTGATAGAGAGAGAAGAGATAATGGCGTCGATTTTCTTGGCTTTCAGCGACGGGATTAACGCATCAAAGTCGCTGCCCACCCATGTGCATTTCACCGCAATGCGTTTGCACATTTCATTTCCCAGATCGATATCAAACCCAACGAAATCGCCTTTCGCATCCTTGGAAGAGAATGGCGCGTAGGTTGCGTCTGTACCGATACGAACTGTCTGTGGAAGCGCTGCGTAGCTACCTGCTGCCGCACTTAACCCCACCAGCAAAGACAGAGCCAGAACCGTCTTCTTCATACATTTACCCTCAAGTACCGTGATTTTATTATGTATTGTGTTGTGTGTTGTGTTGCAGGCTTCTCTTGCAGGTCTTATGCCACATTGCCGTCTGGTGAAAAGTTCGACGTTAAATATGTTAATAAAACGTTGCGATATTGCCTTAATGGTGAAAGATAGCAGGTCTGCCGAACGAACCGGAAAGAGAAAAAGGGAAAAAGCGAATTAAATGTCGAGGATATGATCGCCGTTGCATAATTGCCCTGAAACAGGGCACGTTATCTTTTCATGCACGCTGTGGGTGCACAGATTCAGGCACCCTGCCAACGGGTGAAAAGGTCTTCAGGCAGGTCGATATCAAACTGATCGAGAACGCGGTTAACCGTCTGATTAATCACATCATCCAGTGAAACGGGTCGGTGATAGAACGCCGGTACCGGTGGCATGATCACCGCGCCGAGTTCAGCAGCCTGAGTCATTAAACGCAGATGTCCCAGGTGCAGCGGCGTTTCCCGCACGCAGAGAACCAGAGGACGACGCTCCTTCAGCACCACGTCCGCGGCGCGGGTCACCAGCGTGTCGGTATAGCTGTTTACAATGCCGGAGAGCGTTTTAATGGAACATGGCAGGATAACCATGCCGGCCGTTTTAAACGAGCCAGAGGAGATGCTGGCGGCGATATCGCGGGCATCGTGAACCACATCCGCCAGCGCCTGGACATCACGCAGTGAGAGGTCGGTTTCAAGAGAGAGGGTCTGACGTGCCGCCTGGCTCATGACCAGATGCGTTTCCACTTCTGCCACGTCGCGCAGCACCTGTAACAGACGTACGCCGTAAATCGCGCCACTGGCACCACTGAGCCCAACAATGAGTCGTTTCATGATTTTCGCCCTAACTGATTTCAGGGCAGACTGTGCAGGATTTTGCGGGGAGTTGCAAGTGAGGGCAAATGCCCTCACTTGCACAGACATCAACCTTCGTTGTGCATCTCTAAACTTTCGAGATCGTTTTGCAGCTGGACGGCTTTCGCATCGTCGTTGCGCAGCGAATCAAGGTAGTCGAGGTACTGCTGGTCAACGTCTTTCGTCACGTAGACGCCATTAAACACGGAGCATTCGAACTGCTGAATATCCGGATTCTCAGCGCGTACTGCGTCGATAAGATCGTTCAGATCCTGGAAAATCAGGCCGTCGGCACCGATGATCTGACGAATTTCGTCCACTTCACGACCGTGAGCGATCAGCTCATTGGCGGTTGGCATATCGATGCCGTACACGTTCGGGAAACGAATTTCCGGTGCGGCTGAGGCCAGATACACTTTCTTCGCACCCGCTTCGCGCGCCATCTCA
The DNA here is from genome assembly GCF_049913205.1 of Enterobacter sp. R-25. Classification (NCBI taxonomy): domain Bacteria; kingdom Pseudomonadati; phylum Pseudomonadota; class Gammaproteobacteria; order Enterobacterales; family Enterobacteriaceae; genus Enterobacter; species Enterobacter sp. R-25. Next base: position 3,310,133 of record NZ_CP183982.1, read on the forward strand.
ATAATCTGTTCTGAGGTGGTGCCGCGAACGATGGAGTCATCCACCAGCAGGACGTTTTTGTCGCGGAACTCAGCGCGGTTTGCGTTCAGTTTACGACGCACGGACTTACGGCGCAGCTGCTGACCCGGCATGATAAAGGTACGACCAACGTAGCGGTTTTTCACAAACCCCTGACGGTATGGCTTGTCCAGAATGCGGGCGATTTCCAGAGCGATATCGCAGGACGTTTCCGGAATAGGAATAACGACGTCGATATCCAGATCGTCCCATTCGCGGGCAATCTTCTCGCCAAGTTTTGTCCCCATGTTCACGCGCGCGCTGTAAACGGAAATCTTGTCGATAAACGAATCCGGACGGGCGAAGTAAACATATTCAAACAGGCACGGATTGCTCACCGGGTTGTCAGCACACTGGCGGGTGAACAGCTGGCCCTTCTCAGTGATATAGACCGCTTCGCCAGGCGCAACATCACGCAGGAACTCGAAGCCCAGGGTATCCAGCGCCACGCTTTCAGAGGCAACCATGTATTCGGTACGACCATCACCGAGATCGCGCTTACCGAGTACCAGCGGGCGGATGCCGTTTGGATCGCGGAAGGCAACCATCCCGTGGCCGATAATCATCGCCACGCAGGCATACGCACCACGGATCTGGCGGTTAGTCGCGGCAACGGCGGCAAAAATGTTGTCTGCTTCCAGCGGGTAGTGACGGAAGTTATCCAGCTCGCTGGCAAAGATATTGAGCAGAATTTCAGAATCAGAGGTGGTGTTAATGTGGCGACGTTTCTCTTCGAACAACTTCTTACGCAGCTCGTGCGCGTTGGTCAGGTTGCCATTGTGGGCAAGCGTGATGCCATACGGTGAGTTGACGTAGAAAGGCTGAGCCTCAGAGGCGCTGGAACTGCCAGCAGTAGGATAACGAACGTGACCGATCCCCATATTACCTTGCAGACGCTGCATATGGCGGGCTTCAAACACATCATTTACCAGACCATTCGCCTTACGTAAACGGAAGCAGTTGTTTGCATCAATGGTGATGATACCCGCAGCATCCTGCCCACGGTGCTGAAGCACCGTTAACGCGTCATAAATCGACTGGTTTACCGGCATGAAACCGGCGATACCGACAATACCGCACATTCGTCTTTTCCTCGTTAAGCCACATCTCAGAGCGCATTACGCTCTGGGCAAGAAACTCGACGAGCTTTGCAGATAGTCAAAGAACCATCTGATGATGAAACTGAACTCTGGAATGAGCTGCGATTTTTGCCAGTCTTCACTTTTGGAGAACCCGGTAAAGGTATCCAGGAAGAACAGGATCGCGGCCACAATCAGCACGCCTCGTAATGCGCCGAAACAGATCCCGAGTACCCTGTCTGTTCCTGACAGACCGGTTTTCTCGACCAGCTGACCTATCACGTAATTTACGATAGCGCCGACAATCAGCGTCGCGATAAACAGCACCGCGATAGCGATTCCATTTCGGACCAGTTCATCTTCAAAGCCCGTGAACCAGACAGACAGGTAAGTGTAGTAATGACTGGCAACAAAGAAAGCACAACCCCAGGTTACCAGCGATAACGCTTCACGAACAAAGCCACGGATCAGGCTAACCAGACAGGAAAAACCAATCACCGCAATGATGGCGTAATCAATCCAGACCATATGTGTCCCACGATTTAACGCCCTGTCATCCAGTTCGGGGCGAATTCTAACAGAAAAAGAAAACGTTTGCGTAGGGATTTCCTTCCCGCGCGTAAATAAAAAAGGCGCTGAAAAAATGTTCAACGCCGTGGCTTTTTACGTCTCTGTGGACGTCTGCCGTCACTCTTCCCCCCACCCTCTCCTCGCAGAAAGGATAAGGGTGAGGGAGGGGTTAGTTCGCGCTGTAGCTCATCACCACACCGCTCAGGCCGGAGATCTGCTTCAGCTCACCCAGCGATCCTTTAAGCTTATCTTTGGACGCTTCTGGCCCCACGAGAATACGGGTAATTTTACCCTGTACCGGCGTGGAAGGTGAAGTGTAAACACGATATCCCGCACTGCGCAGTTTACCCACCACCTCATTGACCTTATCGGCATTTTTCAGCGCACCCAGCTGCACGACGTAGGCTTTGCCCGTCGGTGCGGCTTCCTGCTGAGCCGGTTTCGCCGGAGGCGGTGTCTCAGTCGCTGCGGCAAGCTGTTCGCTCGTTTTATCACGCTGCGGTTTCGGCTGCGTTTTTTCGACCGGCTTCGGTTTCTCAGCCGGTTTAGGCTGCACGACCGGAACCGGTACAGGATCGATATCGTTGGTGTTGCTCGCCGCCAGACGAGACGGATCAAGAGACGGCGCAGCCGCATCGCCCGCGCGAACCTCTTCCGCTGCGCCTTCCGGCGGCTGAGCAGGAAGGGCCTGTGTCGCCGCAGGCAGCATATCCGGCTCGTCGCGATCGCCCGGTTTCGGTACCAGAGGAATGGCTGCAAACTCATCCTGATAGTGCTTTTTCTGCCCGTCGAGCAGGCCCGGGAGAATAATGACTCCCAGCGCCACCAGCACTATTGTTCCTGCTAAACGGTTCTGAAACTTACTCGCCACCGGTTCTCCCCGCGTCCATCACTTCCATGACATGTGCCACCGTGTGGAACGAACCACACACCAGCACGGTATCTTCTGGTTTAGCATCCGCCATCGCGGCATGCCAGGCCTGAGCCACGCTATTATAGATTGCGCCTTTGCCGAGATGTTCCATCAACTGCTCAGCGGTCGCCCCGCGTGGCCCCTCCAGAGGAGCACAATACCAGCTATCGACCACACTCTCCATGCAGGCCAGCGTACCGCCAATATCTTTATCATGAAGCATACCGATAACCGCCAGCACGCGCCCGGTTTTTGGTAACGATTTGAGACGTCCCGCGAGATACGCCGCGGCATGCGGGTTGTGCGCCACATCGAGGATCAGGCGCGGTGACTCGCTGACAATCTGGAAACGCCCGGGCAGGATCGCCCGCTCAATGCCCTCGCGAATCGCCTGCTCGCTCACCGCCAGACCGCTTGCGCGCAGTGCCGCCAGCGCGGTTGCCGCGTTAGGCTGCGGCACCTGCGGCAATGGCAGGTTGTCCAGTGCGCCCTGCGCATCGCTAAAGCGCCAGCCGTCTGCCTGAACCTCATACTGCCAGTCTACGCCACGGCGCAGCAGACGCGCACCCGTCTCATTCGCCACCTCTGCAATGGTGTGCGGCATATCCGGCTCGCCGACCACGCCAGGTTTATTCGCCCGGAAAATCCCGGCTTTCTCGCGACCAATGCTTTCGCGATCCGGCCCCAGCCAGTCGGTATGATCCAGCGCAATGCTGGTCACGACGGCCACATCCGCATCCACCATGTTGGTGGCATCAAGACGCCCGCCGAGGCCGACTTCCAGAATCACCACGTCCAGCTGCGCCTGCTTAAACAACCACAGTGCCGACAGGGTGCCGTATTCAAAATAGGTTAATGAAATTTCACCGCGCGCGGCTTCAATTTCCGCGAAAGAGGCAGTATGTGCTGATTCCGGCAGCTCGCGGTTTTGCACACGCACCCGCTCGGTATACCGCACGAGGTGTGGAGAGCTGTAAACACCAACCTTATAGCCTGCTGCCATCAGGACAGATTCCAGCGTGCGGCACGTCGTGCCTTTTCCGTTCGTTCCGGCAACGGTGAACACAAACGGCGCTGGTTTCAGTACGTCGAGACGCGCGGCAACCTGGCTTACGCGCTCAAGCCCCATATCGATGGTTTTACTGTGCAGGTTTTCCAGATAAGAAAGCCACGCGGCCAGGGGCGACGTGGCTTGGGGAATGCTTTTATTTTCCATGATGCCCGGTCATTAACAGTTGAGAAAGCAAAAGGGCAGCGCCATACGGCCCTGCCCTTTTCAGTTATCAGGCCTCGGGTTCCTGATCCGGCACCACCACGCCTTCGCGCGGCTCATCCGGGTTCGGCGCTGGCAGATTCATCAGCTTCGCCAGGATGCTTGCCAGTTTCAGGCGCATCTCCGGACGGCGGACGATCATGTCGATAGCGCCTTTCTCGATGAGGAACTCACTGCGCTGGAAGCCCGGCGGCAGTTTTTCACGTACGGTCTGTTCGATAACGCGTGGACCCGCAAAACCGATCAGCGCTTTCGGCTCAGCGATGTTCAGATCGCCCAGCATGGCAAAGCTTGCGGAAACGCCACCCATCGTCGGGTCGGTCAGCACGGAGATGTACGGCAAACCGCGCTCCTGCATTTTCGCCAGCGCAGCAGAGGTTTTCGCCATCTGCATCAGCGACATCAGCGCTTCCTGCATACGTGCACCACCGGAGGCGGAGAAGCAGATCAGCGGGCAGTTGTCTTCCAGCGCCTGCTCAACGGCACGCACGAAGCGCGCACCCACGACAGAGCCCATTGAGCCACCCATAAAGGAAAACTCAAACGCGGCAGCCACCACCGGCATCGTGTGCAGGGTGCCTTTCATGACGATCAGCGCGTCTTTCTCGCCGGTCTCTTTCTGTGCAGAGGCCAGACGGTCTTTGTATTTTTTGGAATCACGGAACTTCAGCACGTCTTTTGGCTCAAGCTCGCTACCCAGTTCTACCAGAGAACCTTCGTCCAGCAGGCTATGCAGGCGATTACGCGCCGTCATACGCATGTGGTGGTCACATTTCGGACACACCTCAAGATTGCGTTCCAGCTCTGCGCGGTACAGAACCTGGCCGCAGCTATCACACTTCGTCCATACCCCTTCAGGAATGCTCGCTTTACGAGTCGGGGTTATGTTGCTTTTAATTCGTTCAATCCAGCTCATTGATAACCTTTCTGCCTGAACCTGGTCGTATGCCAGTTTTGCTATAAGAGGCGAATAATGCCATTTTTGCCTCCAACAGACCATGAATGTTGCACATTAAAACATAACAGCCCGAAACTTTGGATAAAAAAGTGGTCGAACCGCCAGTATGCATTTACTTCGCTTGCTTTGCTGCCGCACGTCGGTGACGAATAATCTCAATAACCCCAGGCAGTACCGAAAGCACAATAATCGCTACAATCAGTAACTTAAGGTTTTCCTGGACCACCGGGAGATCGCCAAACAGGTAGCCGGCATAGGTAAACAGCAGCACCCACAGCAGCGCGCCAACAACGTTATATGCCGCAAAGTGACGATAGGACATATGCCCCATTCCCGCCACAAACGGTGCAAATGTACGCACAATAGGCACAAAACGGGCAAGGATAATGGTTTTGCCGCCATGGCGTTCATAGAACGCATGGGTTTTATCGAGATAGCTGCGACGGAAAATTTTCGAGTCCGGATTGCTGAAAAGCCGCTCACCAAACACCCGCCCAATCGTGTAGTTCACCGCATCACCAATAATCGCGGCGATAACCATCAACACAACCATCAGATGCACATTCAAATCGTTAGTCGGTAACGCGGATAACGCGCCGGCCACGAACAGCAGTGAATCCCCCGGCAGGAACGGGGTGACAACCAGACCGGTTTCACAGAACAGAATGAGGAACAGAATAGCGTAAACCCAGACGCCGTACTGCGCGACCAGCTCCGCCAGGTGAACATCAATATGCAGGATGAAATCAATCAAAAAACGTATTACGTCCATTTTGTCTAAGCCTTAATTGCACCTTTGATTAGTCCGCTAAAAACAGCGGGCCCATTGGCGGTTTCGGCAGGTCAAACCGATCCGGATAGTCTACCGAGACCAGATACAGCCCTTCCGCTTTCGCCGTGGCTGCCGCAAGCGTTCTGTCCTTCGCTGCCAGCAGTTCTGCAATCCAGCTCTCCGGCTGGTGTCCGGCACCCACTTCCATCAGGCTGCCCACAATATTCCGCACCATATGATGTACAAAGGCATTGGCTTTGATATCCACCACCACATACGCGCCATAACGGCTGACGTTTATGTGCATGACATTACGCCACGGCGTACGGGACTGGCACTGCACCGCACGGAACGAGGTAAAGTCATTTTCACCAATCAGACACTGCGCCGCACGATGCATACGTTCAGCATCAAGCGGTTCATAAAAATGCGTCACGCCCTGGCTTAACACCGCCGGACGCAGACGCTGATTGTAGATGACATAGCGGTAACGGCGCGCGGTGGCGCTGAAACGCGCATGAAAATCATCGGGAACATCTTTAACCCAACGAACCGCAATGTCTCCAGGTAAATTCGCATTCACCCCCAGCGTCCATGCAGCGTCCTTTCGCACAGCGGTGGTTTCAAAATGAACCACCTGCCCCGTGCCGTGAACGCCGGCATCCGTACGCCCGGCACAGAAAACGCTTATCGGTTCGTTCGCCACCTGAGAGAGCGCTTTTTCCAGTTTTTCCTGGACGCTGCGCACCTCATTTTGACGCTGCCAGCCATAATACTTACTGCCATCGTACTCAATACCGAGGGCAATTTTATGAACGGGCTTGTGATCCACTTCTGACATCAGTACAGGTACTCCTGCACGAGTTTCTCCGCAATTTTCACCGCCATCAGCGCGCCGCCAAAGCGAACGTTATCGGCAACTGACCAGAACTGGATCTGCTCAGGCATTCCGTAATCGTTACGCACGCAGCCAATAGACAGATGTGCACTACCGGTCGCATCACCAACCTGCGTCGGGAACTCACTCTCTTCGGAGAGGGCGATATCCTCACCGCGACCAAACGCGTCACGCGCTTCTTCTGCGGCGAGCGGGCGCAGCGCTTCAAAACCGACCATCTGCGCGTGGCCGTAGAAGACAGGAGACTGCACGCAGCTGGCAGAGATCATCAGGCCGTCATCCTGCAGGATTTTGCGGACTTCATCGACAATACGGCGATCTTCGCGCACGCTGCCTTCGCGATCCGGCAGCAGTGGCAGCATGTTAAACGCCAGCTGGCGACCAAAATAGTCGTCTTCATCAATCGGAACGCCGCTCAGCAATTTCGCGCTCTGCCCGGCCAGCGCGTTAACCGCTTGCTTGCCGTTGGCAGACGCAGACAGCAGGCTGGTGACGAAGATACGCGACAGGCCGCCTTCATCGATCAGCGGTTTCAGCGCGGTAAGCAGCTGACTGGTCAGGCTGTTCGGTACGGCGATAACGTTGCGGTTACGGTAGTCTGCCAGCACAAACGGGTTCACATCCGGCACCACCAGCGGCACATCCGGCTCAAGCGCGAACAGACCGCTTAAATCAATCACCAGACAACCCGAGTTGGTGGCCTCTTCAATGTAAGACGCCGTAGCCTCAGCACCGGCTGCAAAAAACGCCAGCTGCGCCTGAGTCCAGTCGAACCCGGCCGCATCCTGAACCATGACAGATTTACCGCCAAAACGCAGATGTTCACCCGCGCTATCTGTACGCGCCAGCGCATAGATATCACCCACCGGGAACTGACGCTCAGCAAGGGTTTCGAGCAGGGCTTCACCCACGGCACCCGTGGCACCTAAAATGGCAATGTTCCAGCCTTCAGACATGGTGGTTTACTCCAGAAATAAAAAAGCGTCCCTGTCGGAGTATCCAACAGGGAGCATTAAGAAGACATTAATGTGCCGGGTGATGAACGGCGTTAAAACCCAGTTTATGCAGCTGCGTCGCAGCCGTTGCGTCGTCGCAGATCACATACAGGGAAGACCACTCGCGGCGCTCAACATAGTTCTTGCGCAGCTTATCAAACTCACCCGGAATACCCGCCACTTTACGCAGCAGCGCGTCATCGCGGCGCACATCATACACCAAATGGACCAGTCGTTTCAGCGTTGCCTGATCGAGTGGTCCGTGCAGGGTAATGCGGCCAAATTCAGGCGCAGGCAGTAAGGTATCCAGCGCCACCTGCTGTGGATGGCCGATAAAGGCGCTATAGGCCTCAAAGACCTGCGTCGTGCCGCGGGCTTTTCCTTCAAGGGTATAACCGGCAATATGCGCCGTTGCGACGTCCACCTTGTTAAGCAGCGCAACGTTAAGCTCAGGCTCCGGCTCCCAGACGTCCAGCACCACGCTAAGCGCTTGCCCCTCGTCCAGACATTTCAGCAACGCAAGGTTATCGACCACCGGGCCCCGGCAGGCATTTATCAGAATAGTGCCAGGCTTCAGACGACGGATCAGGGCTTCGTCAGCAAGGTGCAGCGACTTATAAGGCCCCTCTTTAAACAGTGGCGTATGGAAAGTGATCACATCGCACTGTGCAACCAGTTCATCCAGCGAACGGAAGTCGCCTTCATCACCGTTGTCTTTACGCGGCGGATCGCACAGCAGGGTGCGAATGCCTAACGCCTCAAGACGTTTATGCAGGCGCCCGCCCACGTTGCCCACACCAACAATCCCGACGGTACGGTCCTGCAACGCAAAACCGTCGCGCTCTGCCAGCATCAGCAGGGAGGAGAAGACATATTCCACGACCGCAATGGCGTTGCAGCCCGGCGCGGCTGAAAAACCGATCCCCGCCTGCTTAAGCCATTTATCATCCACATGATCCGTCCCTGCCGTTGCGGTCCCGACAAATTTCACCGCTTTGCCGGAGAGCAACGCCTCATTTACTTTGGTTACCGAGCGCACCATCAGCGCGTCTGCATCATCCAGCTCGTTTACCGGGATCGGCCGACCCGGGACAGCCTTAACGTTGCCGAGGCGGCTAAAGAGCTCGCGGGCATAAGGCATATTTTCATCAACGAGGATTTTCACGTCTGAGTACCTGTTTGAGAGGAAGAAAACCCGTCAAGTGTGCCATAATCTGGCCGCCAGGCATATACGTCTGCCAGGTTTACGCTGAGTTTTGACTTTAAGGATTTTTGACGATGCAGCCCATTTCAGGTACGCCGCCGCGCCCTCCGGGTGAAGGCCCTGTCACGCCAAACGTTGCAGGCGAACAACCGCTATCCACACAACAGCGCACCGTGCTGGAGCGACTGATCACGCGTCTGATCGCGCTGACGTCGCAGCAAAACGCGGAAGTCTGGGCTGGGGTAAAGCACGATTTAGGTGTCAGGAACGACGCACCTTTGCAGTCGCGCCATTTCCCTGCTGCCGAGCAAAACCTGAACCAGCGGATTGATACTGCACAGCAGAATCACAGCATACGCCAGATTGTCTCGCAGCTGACCGAGCTGTTGGGCCAGGGAAATAACCGCCAGGCGGTGAGTGATTTTATTCGCCAGCAGTTTGGTCAGACCGCCCTGAGCCAGCTGACCCCGGAACAGCTCAAAACCGTACTGACGCTGCTGCAAACCAATCAGCTGTCAATTCCACAGCCTCAGCAACGCCCTGCGACCGAGCGTCCGCTGCTGCCTGCCGAGCACAACACGCTCAAGCAGATGGTGACCAAGCTGGCCGCCGCCACCGGCGAACCAACGAAGCTTATCTGGCAATCAATGCTGGAACTCTCCGGCGTAAAAGCGGGCGAGCTGATCCCGGCGAAACAGTTTACGCATCTGGTGACCTGGCTACAGGCGCGTCAGACGCTCAGCACCCAGACCGCTCCAACCCTGCACACGGTTCAGGCGGCACTTAAGCAGCCGCTGGAGCCGAACGAATTTGACGCCATTCGTGATTACGCCCAGCAAACCTGGCAGGCCACACCGCAAACGGTACTGACCACCGCGCAGGTGCAGGATGTGCTCAATCAGATTTTCGTTCGCCGCGCCGAACGCGAAGGGGGCGTGCCGGAAGCACGAAACATTCAGCCAATCTACAATCCGCTGTTTGCGCCGGTGGTGGAAACGTTCAGAACCCTCTCTGCCCGTCCAGGGTTGATGTTTATTGCGTTAATGATTGCACTGGCGATTTTCTGGCTGGTCGCATAACGGTTTCGCCCGGTGGCGCTACGCCTGCCGGGCCGACAGCACACCGGGGAAGGCATGTCGCCCCGGCACTTAACTAGCTAAGACTGCCGAAAAGCCACCAGCGTCACCACAATGCCCACAACCGCTGCAACCGCGCCCGCCAGGAAAACAGACGGATACCCGAACGACGTCGCTAACAGACCTGCCAGCGGCCCGGTTACCCCGTATGAGATATCCTGAAACGCCGCATAGCCGCCAAGCGCCGTGCCACGCACCTGCGGGGCGACACGTTTTACCACCTCCACACCCAGCGCCGGGAAAATAAGCGAACATCCGCAGCCGGTCAACGCCGCGCCTAACAACGCTACGGACGCAACGGGTGCACTCCACAGTAATAGCAAACCCAGGGTTTCAATCACCAGTGATGCCACTGCAACCTTCACGCCACCAAAACGATCCGGCATCCAGCCGAACAGCACGCGCATTAAGACAAATGCGCCACCAAAGGCGGTCAGCGTAAAACCTGCCATCGCCCAGCCGCGGCTCATAAAGTAGAGCGAGACGAACGTACCGATTACCGCAAAACCGACGCCCTGCAGGGCCAGGCCAAGGCCCGGCTGCCAGATTTGGCCCACCACGCTCCACAAAGACGGGCGCTCCCCTTTATGGGCAGGGACTTTACGTACCGGACCGTTGAATGCCCATGCCAGCAGAGGCAGCATCAGGGTAGTCGCTGCCAGCGCGGCAAAGCCAAAGTGGCTGTGGATAAGCAACCCGAGCGGGGCGCCTGCGGCAAGCGCGCCATAAATGGCCATACCATTCCAGGACATGACTTTGCCGGAGCGTGCAGGCCCCACCAGTCCCATACCCCATGTCAGCGTACCGGTCAGGAGCTGGCTTTCACCAAAGCCCAGGATTAAACGCCCCACGATCAGCAGCGCAAATTTATACGCAGCATCAACCGGCAGGAGAGCGGCCAGCAGCCATGCACCTCCCGCCAGACCACAGGCAAACATGCCCTGTAACGCCGAGCGTTTTGCCCCGTGCTGATCCGCCAGACGTCCGGCGTAACCGCGGGTTAATACCGTAGCCAGGAACTGAATACCCACGGCGACGCCGACCATGGTGTTGCCATAGCCCAGCTCCTGATGAACAAACAGCGGGATCACCGGCAGCGGCAGGCCGACGGTCATATAGGTCAGGAACACCGCAAACGCGATGCGAAACAGCGAGACGTTCGCTGAAGAGGTTGTTTCTGTTTGAGTGACTGCAGTCATGCTTTACTCCGAAATGAAGAGTAAGGCGGGGAAAAACCACGCCCCCTCTTCCTGATAACCAGGATTTAGGTGCGTTGGTTGACGTTGAACGCTTACGCATTATCGTGAGGATAATGTTGAGGTAGGAAGTTTGCCTGCGAGATCAGCCGCTTGTCAATGCATAAAAAAAGGAGCCGTCAGGCTCCCCTTTTGAATCAGTCAGAACTTATGCGTTGTACTTACGCATCACCAGCGTGGCGTTAGTACCGCCGAAACCGAAGCTGTTGGACATGACGGTAGTCAGTGTCGCTTCTTTTGGCTGGGTCACGATGTTCAGACCTGCGGCCTGCTCGTCCATCTCGTCAATGTTGATGCTTGGGGCGATAAAGCCATTTTCCAGCATCAGCAGAGAGTAGATCGCTTCCTGAACGCCAGCAGCACCCAGAGAGTGACCGGTCATGGCTTTGGTCGCGGAGATAGCCGGGCTGTTGTCGCCGAACACTTCACGGATCGCACCCAGCTCTTTCACGTCGCCTACCGGAGTAGAGGTACCGTGGGAGTTCAGGTAGTCGATTGGTGTGTCAACGCCGTGCATCGCCATCTTCATGCAGCGCACTGCGCCTTCACCGGATGGAGCCACCATGTCAGCGCCGTCAGACGTTGCACCGTAGCCCACGATCTCAGCGTAGATGTGCGCACCACGCGCCAGCGCGTGCTCCAGCTCTTCAACCACAACCATACCGCCGCCGCCTGCGATAACGAAACCGTCACGGTGCGCATCATAGGTACGGGATGCTTTATCTGGAGTTTCGTTATATTTGGTGGACAGTGCCCCCATTGCGTCGAATTCACAGGCCATTTCCCAACCCAGTTCTTCGCCGCCGCCAGCAAACACGATGTCCTGTTTACCCAGCTGGATCTGCTCAACCGCATTACCGATGCAGTGTGCGGAGGTCGCACAGGCAGAGCTGATGGAGTAGTTAACGCCGTGGATTTTGAACGGGGTCGCCAGGCAAGCGGAAACCGCTGAACCCATGGCTTTAGTCACAACATAAGGACCTACCGCTTTCAGACCACGTGGGCTACGCATTGCGTCGGCACCAAAGACCTGCGCTTTAGATGAGCCACCGGAACCGGCGATCAGACCTACGCGTGGGTTGTTCTGGTAAACTTCCGCGCTCAGACCCGCATCCGCAATCGCTTCCTGCATGGAGAGATAAGCATAAATTGAGGCATCGTTCATGAAACGAACCACTTTACGGTCAATCAAACCGGTGGTGTCCAGTTTGACGTTACCCCATACGTGGCTACGCATACCTGAATCTTTAAACTCTTCAGAGAAAGTGATCCCGGAGCGTCCTTCACGCAGAGATGCCAGGACTTCCTGCTGGTTATTACCGATGCTGGAAACGATGCCCAGGCCAGTAATCACTGCACGTTTCATTCAATACCTCTGTAAGTCGCACTATATTAAGTTTCGAGTCGCACAATAGCGTACACTTGTACGCCGAACAAGTCCGATCAGACATTTTCTGCGGAAATTTGCACCGATGGACGCACATCGTTAAGATCGTGTCACTGCCTGTCAGACGAGTAACTTACGTGAAACAAAACGCTATACAACCCGCCAACCTCGAATTCAACGCTGAGGGTACACCTGTTTCCCGAGATTTTGATGACGTCTACTTTTCTAATGATAACGGACTGGAAGAAACCCGCTATGTTTTCCTCGACGGAAATCAGTTAAACGCCCGTTTCCCCACGCATCCGCGCAGTCTGTTCGTGGTCGCTGAGAGCGGGTTTGGTACCGGTCTGAATTTTCTCACCCTCTGGCAGATGTTCGATCAGTTTCACGCTGCTCACCCTGACGCTACACTGCAAAGATTACATTTCATCAGTTTTGAAAAATTTCCGCTCACCGCGCATGACCTTCGTCTCGCCCATCAACACTGGCCGGAACTTGCGCCATGGGCGGAGCAGCTTCAGGCGCAGTGGCCGCCGCACCTCGGCGGTTGCCATCGTCTGCTGCTGGACGGCGGGCGCGTCACGCTGGATCTGTGGCTCGGCGACATCAATGATCTGACCGATAAGCTTGATGATTCGATGAACCAGAAAGTGGACGCATGGTTCCTCGATGGTTTTGCCCCCGCCAAGAATCCGGACATGTGGAGCCAGCATCTGTTTAACGCAATGGCACGCCTGGCGCGTCCTGGCGCAACGCTCGCGACCTTCACCTCGGCAGGCTTTGTCCGCCGCGGATTGCAGGTGGCCGGCTTTACCATGCAAAAGACCAAAGGTTTTGGTCGCAAGCGCGACATGCTGGTCGGAAGAATGGATCAGACGCTGGAGATCCCCGCTCAGACGCCCTGGTTTTCACGCAGCGCCAGCACATCACGAGAGGTAGCAATTGTCGGCGGCGGGATTGCCAGCGCCCTGCTTTCGCTCGCGCTTTTACACCGTGGCTGGCAGGTAACGCTCTACTGCGCCGACGACGCGCCGGCAAAGGGCGCTTCCGGCAACCGCCAGGGGGCGCTCTACCCACTGTTAAGCGCTCACGATCCGGCGCTGAGCCAGTTTTTCCCGGTAGCCTTTACCTTTGCCCGGCGCCTGTATGATGCCCTGCCTGTGGCGTTTGACCACGACTGGTGTGGCGTTACGCAACTGGGCTGGGATGAGAAGAGCCAGCAAAAAATCGCGCACATGTTGTCGCTGGGTCTGCCGCTCGAAATTGCCCGGGCGGTGAATGCGCAGCAGATAACCGAAACCGCGGGCGTCGATACGGGCTGCGACGGTATCCACTATCCGCTCGGTGGCTGGCTGTGTCCGGCAGATCTGACGACGGCAGCCATTGCGCTGGCGCAGTCGCGCGGGTTGACGGTGCACTATTCCCGCCAGGTCGCCTCACTTCACCACACGGAGCACTGGAACCTGCATTTCACCACCGGCGAAGAGGCGCAGCATACCTGCGTAGTGCTGGCCAACGGTCACCCTATCAGCCAGTTCAACCAGACGGAAAAGCTGCCGCTTTACCCTGTCGGCGGCCAGGTCAGCCATATCCCCACCTCGCCAGCGCTGGAAAAACTGCAGCAGGTACTCTGCTACGACGGCTATCTGACGCCACAAAATCCGTCCAACGGCCACCACTGCATTGGTGCCAGCTACCATCGCGGTGAGACCGACATGCGCTACAGCGAAGACGATCAGCAGCAAAATCGCCAGCGCCTGCTCAACTGCTTCCCGCAGGCCGACTGGGCAAAAGAGGTTGATATCAGCGCCGGTGACGCGCGCTGTGGCGTACGCTGCGCCACCCGGGACCATCTGCCGATGGCGGGAAATGTGCCTGACTATGAAGCAACGCTTGAGGCCTATCAGGATCTTGCTGAAAACCGTGATACCGCGGTGAGTGCGCCAGTTTATCCGCAGCTGTTTATGCTCGGGGGACTCGGTTCACGGGGATTGTGCTCAGCGCCGTTGCTGGCCGAAGTGCTGGCGGCACAGATGAGTGATGAGCCCGTTCCGCTGGACAGCGTTACGCTTGCGGGGCTCAATCCCAACCGTTTGTGGGTACGGAAGTTACTGAAAGGAAAAAGGGTGAAGTAACGTGCGGGCCGATGTCCTCCCTCTCCCACCGGGAGAGGGAGGAAAATGACTACCTGGCTTTTGCCTGCTGGAACAGGGTGTCCCACATACCCAGCACTAATGACTGGTCACGCGGAGAGAGTTCCCCTGCCTGGATCGCTTTCTCCAGGCTGCGGCTCACTTCATCATGAATGGCCTCGGCAGAGTGATCGTCCCCTGCTTCCAGCTCAGCGACAGCCAGCGTCAGGTGACCACGCAGATAACCGCTGGCGAACAGCTCATCATCACTGGCGTGTTCCACCATGTCATCAATTAACGCCAGAATGCGTGATTCAAATTCTGCGATCATCTTCTTTCCTCTGTTAAAGATCTTCCGGCCAAGGGAAGCATTCCGCCGTGATCTCCGGCGTGTGGTAATAATTCTGTAAGGCCTCGATCAGACGTGCCGGACGTTCCGGGATGCCTTTCTCAAGATACTCCATCACCTGCGCATGAACGCGGCGCTGGAAGACAATACGGTCTGGCTCGACCTCTCCTTCGAGGTTGTCACAGCTGACGTTGAACGGGAAACCTGCCGCCACACAGAATAACCATTCCAGCGCCTGCGGTTTCACCTCCACATCTTCAAACTGGCTCTGCGTGGTGGCGTCACGGCCGTCCGGACAATACCAGTAGCCGAAGTCCACCTGCTCACGACGCGCTTTCCCCGCTATACACCAGTGAGAAATCTCGTGTAACCCGCTGGCGTAAAAGCCATGCGCGAACACGATACGGTTATACGGCACGTCCGCATCAGCAGGAAGATAGATCGGTTCGTCGTCGCCTTTAATCAGACGGGTATTAAAATCATCAGCAAAACAGCCATCAAAAATCTCAATCAGCTGTTCGTATTTATGGGTTGTGTTCATTAATTCATTCCCAGCCACGTGAGGATCTCTTGTCCATGGCTGTCATAAAGCAGTTTGGCACTCATGACCGCTGAGACGACAACAATCATCGGGCGAATGAGCTTCTGTCCTTTGCTTAATACCAGACGCGAGCCCGCACGTGCGCCTAAAAACTGCCCTGCCATCATCACAAATCCGGTTGCCCAGATAACTTTGCCACCAATGATAAACAGCAGCAGGCCGCCGACGTTTGACGTCGCATTGAGCACTTTGGCGTGGGCGGTGGATTTAGCGAGATTAAAGCCGGCCAGCGTCACGAACGCAAGGGCATAGAACGAGCCTGCTCCGGGGCCAAAGAAGCCATCGTAAAACCCGACGCAGCCACCCGCGATAAGAGCGAACGGCAGGCCATGCAGACGTCGCTGCCGGTCTTCTTCCCCGAGCTTTGGCATCAACAAAAAGTAGAGACCGATGCAGATAACCAGAATGGGGAGGATCTGGCGCAGAATATCGGACTGTACATGCTGAACCAGCAGTGCACCCGAGGTCGAACCAATAAAGGTCATCAGGATATTGAGCTTCTGGTCAGCCAGACTGACGACCTTACGGCGAATAAAATAGAGCGACGCGGAGAGCGAGCCGCCGCACGCCTGAAGCTTGTTAGTGGCGAGCGCCTGTGCCGGGCTCATGCCCGCGGCCAGCAGCGCCGGTACGGTTAACAAACCACCGCCGCCCGCCAGAGCATCAATAAACCCGGCCAGCATCGCCACAAAGAAAAGCACCACCAGCAGAAGCGGCGACACCATAAACAGTTCGACGAAATTATCCATTAAAGTACATGCTCATCCAGTAGCGCCTGGCAGGAAGGCGGCAACGGAGGCGGTGTCTTCTTCTCAGGCTTAGAGGTTCCAGGTTTTGCCGGCTCAAACCAGCTCTGCAGTTCCGCACCACAGCCATCGCCTGGCGGGGGTAACGGCTGATCTTCACATTCCAGGCTGTTTGCCGGGCAGCGCAGACGAACGTGCATATGTGCACGATGCTGGAACCACGGGCGCACTTTACGCAGCCAGTCGCGATCGGTGCCGGCATCCAGGCAGAGCTGCTGCTTGATGGCCGGGTTCACGAAAATCCGCGTGACATCGTTATCTTTCGCCGCCAGCTTAATCATGCTGAAGACGTCCTGCGTCCACAACGATGGCACGACGTTTTTACCGTCGCGCGCCACCAGATCCAGCGCCTGCGGTTTCAGCAACTGGGCTGAACTCCAGCGCGCTTTCGGCAGTTGCAGGAAGATATCGACATCGAGACCGGTCTGGTGACTGGCGTGTCCGCCGTTGAACCGACCGCCGGCAGGCATCCCCATATCGCCAATCAGCATCGTGCCCAGCCCCAGGTTATGCACCTGGTTTCCCAGACGCTGGATAAACAGCACCAGATCCGGGTGGCCAAAATAACGACGCTGGTCGGTACGCATCACCTGATAGGTATCGGACTGCAGCGGAAGTTCCTGTGCCCCAACGATACAGCCGTTCGAGAACGCGCCAATTGACTGCGCGCTGCCCGCCACAGGATGGGTAATTTTCTGCCATGGCGTCGCGGCCAGACTGGCTCCACTGGCAAGCAGTGCCAGCAGAGCAATGACGGTTTTTTTCATGTTTACCAGCGTGGAATGGTGGTCGTCACATCCGCATTCTGCGCGCGCTGGCGCAGGAAGTGATCCATCAGTACAATCGCCAGCATCGCTTCTGCGATCGGCACCGCACGGATCCCCACACAGGGATCGTGACGTCCTTTAGTGATCATCTCAACTTCTTCGCCAGAGCGGTTAATCGTGTGGCCTGGCACGGTAATGCTGGAGGTCGGTTTCAGCGCAATATTGGCAATAATCTGCTGACCGCTGCTGATACCGCCGAGGATGCCGCCCGCGTGGTTGCTCTGGAAACCGTCTTTGGTGATTTCGTCGCGGTTCTGGCTGCCCCGCAGCGCAACGACGTCAAAACCGTCGCCAATTTCTACGCCCTTCACCGCGTTGATGCTCATCAGTGCGTGAGCGATGTCCGCATCCAGACGGTCAAATACCGGTTCACCCCAGCCTGGCGGTACGCCATCAGCCACGACGGTGACTTTGGCACCAATGGAGTCGCCCTCTTTTTTCAGGCCACGCATCAGTTCGTCCAGCGCTTCCAGTTTATCTGCATCAGCACAGAAGAACGGATTTTGCTCGACCAGATCCCAGTCTTTGATAGCCAGTGGAATATCGCCCATCTGGGTCAGACAGCCGCGGATCACAATGCCAAATTTCTGCTGCAGGTATTTTTTGGCGATAGCCCCTGCCGCAACGCGCATCGCGGTTTCGCGGGCAGACGAACGTCCGCCGCCGCGATAATCACGGAAGCCATACTTTTGTTCGTAGGTGTAATCGGCGTGTCCAGGACGGAACACATCTTTGATGGCGCCGTAATCCTGCGAGCGCTGATCGGTATTTTCAATCAGCAGCCCGATGCTGGTGCCGGTGGTGCGGCCTTCGAAAATGCCGGAAAGAATTTTGACCTGGTCCGGCTCGCGACGCTGCGTGGTGTAGCGAGAAGTCCCCGGACGACGACGGTCGAGGTCGTGCTGTAAATCAGCTTCGGTCAGTTCGATGCCTGGCGGTACGCCGTCAACGATACAGCCCAGTGCCAGCCCGTGCGATTCACCAAAGGTGGTCACCCGGAATAATTGTCCAATACTGTTTCCTGCCATCACGGCTCCGATGTCGTTATTTGTGTTTGAGCGTTGTGAAACGGGCCGAAGCCCGCTGGATTAATCTTTGTAAATGCTGAAGTATTCGCGCGCGTCAAGCAGCTGCGCTTTGGTCAGCATAAAGACGCCGTCACCGCCGTTATCGAACTCGAGCCAGGTGAACGGCACATCCGGGTACTGCTCTATCAGATGTACCATGCTGTTGCCCACTTCACAAATCAGAACACCGTCGTCGGTCAGATAATCCGGCGCGCAGGCCAGAATGCGACGGGTAAGCTTCAGGCCATCAGAGCCTGACGCCAGACCCAGCTCCGGCTCGTGGCGATATTCGTTTGGCAGATCGGACATGTCTTCCGCATCAACATACGGCGGGTTGGTGACGATCAGATCGTACTGCAGCGTTGGCAGATCGCGGAACAGATCGGAGCGGATTGGCGTAACGTGATGGATCAGACCGTGCTCTTCAATATTGTGCTCGGTCACAGCCAGCGCATCGGTGGAGATATCCACGGCATCCACTTCCGCTTCCGGGAAGGCGTACGCACAGGCAATCGCGATACAGCCGCTGCCGGTACACATATCAAGAATATGCTCTGGCTGATGGTTAATCAGGCCTTCAAAGTGGTTGTTGATCAGTTCGCCAATCGGCGAGCGCGGCACCAGAACGCGTTCATCAACATAGAACTCGTGACCACAGAACCAGGCTTTGTTGGTCAGATAGGCAACCGGAATGCGCTCGTTAACGCGGCGGATAACACGCTCCACGATACGGTGCTTTTCGCTGGAGGTCAGGCGTGCGGTACGCATGTCTTCCGGAATATCGAGCGGCAGGTAGAGGGACGGCAGCACCAGTTGAACGGCCTCATCCCACGGATTATCGGTACCGTGCCCGTACCAGATATTTGCGGCGCTGAAGCGGCTAACCGACCAGCGCAACATGTCCTGTATGGTATGCAGCTCGTTTACTGCTTCATCGACAAAAATTTTATCCACTCTTTCCTCCAGGGCATGCTCGCATAATTTTCGGCGGCTAGTTTGCCATGAAGACGGCGATAAATCAGCAATGACGCGTCGCGCTTGAGGTTAAAAAATGCGTTTAGTCGGGTACACTGTCGGAAATACGAGATGAGAATGACCCATGAAAAAGAAAACATCCCTTAGCGAGGAGGATCAGGCGCTCTTCCGTCAGCTGATGACCGGGACGCGTCAAATCAAGCAGGACATCATTGTCCACCGTCCGATGCGCAAAAAAATCACGGAAGTCCCGGTCAAGCGATTGCTCCAGGAGCAGGCGGATAATAGCCACTATTTTTCAGATGAATTTCAGCCCCTGCTCAATACGCAGGGCGCGGTGAAGTACGTACGGGAAGATGTCAGCCACTTTGAGCTGAAAAAATTACGCCGGGGGGATTACTCGCCCGAACTGTTTCTTGATCTGCACGGTTTGACGCAGATGCAGGCGAAGCAGGAGCTGGGCGCGTTAATTGCCGCCTGTCGTCGCGAACATGTTTTCTGCGCCTGCGTGATGCACGGCCACGGCAAACATATTCTGAAGCAGCAAACACCGCTATGGCTGGCTCAGCATCCCCACGTGATGGCGTTTCATCAGGCACCCAAAGAGTACGGCGGAGATGCCGCATTACTGGTGTTGATTGAAGTAGAAGAGTGGCAGCCGCCAGAATTACCCTGACAGGACGGCGGGAGGCATGTTCTGCTCCCCGCCATATCGCACGTCACATCAGATAGCTTTTGCCATCTTCAGATTGCACGGACTCATTTGCCAGTTGAAGACCCCTTTGCCCGTTTCGTCGAGAGCGACGTTGGCAATGGCGGAAGTCGTGAACATCGGCGGCGTCTCGCCCGGGCACAGCTCAGATACCAGATAGCCAACCAGTGGCAGGTGGGAAATGACCAGCGCGGAAGCGACACCTTCATTGCACAGCGCCTGAAGATAAGCGCTGACAAGGCCGACATCACCGCACGGGGTGAGTTCCGGGAGAACATCCACACTGGCTGGCAGGTTCATACACTCCCCCACCACTTCCAGCGTCTGTTCTGCACGCAGGAACGGACTCACCAGAACGCGTTCGATGTCCACTTTTTGACCTTTAAGCCAGGTCGCCATCAGACGAGATTCGTCGCAGCCACAGACGGTCAAAGGACGTACTGAGTCACTGGCGGCATCGAGTGCCGCGTCGCCGTGACGCATGATAAAAACTTGCATATTGCACCGCTTTTGTTAACCAGAATCACCGGCGTTGACTACCCGCGATTACCGCTCCGAGGTAGAAAACCCGATGGTCGGGCATTGTGCCTGATCCATTCGGTGAATGAAACGCTGTTTTTTACCTCAATGGCGTAAGTATAGTCAATCTCTGTTTACAAAATCGCCAAAACAGGTTCATACACTTCAGGATTTACCCTTTTTTGACCTCAACTTACGAGGACAGTTTCCCTTGAAGGCCAAAATGTCTGGCCCCGTTCCGCCATCTGCAATAATTCGTCACACGGTGTAAACCGCGGACCGTATTGCGAGGCCAGACGTTGCAGGATTGCAACTACTTCACCCGCACCGAGAGTGTCCATGTAACGGAACGGGCCGCCGAGGAACGGCGGGAAACCAATGCCAAATACCGCACCGATGTCACCATCGCGCGCGCTTTTAATCACCTGCTCACCAAAGCAGCGTGCCGCTTCATTAAGCATCATCATCACACACCGTTCAGCACACTGAACGGGTGACAGTTTCCCCTGACCGGTTGTCGGAATAAGCCCATAAACCGAAGGGTCGACCTGTTTCTTGCTTTTACGCCCTTTCGCGCCGTAAAGATAGAAACCGCGTTCATTTTTTCTGCCTTTGCGATCGTCCTTCAAAATTGCAGAAACAATGTTTGCAGGCGGGCTAAAACGATCTCCATAAGCATCTTCCAGCACAGGTATAATTTTAGTGCCGGTGTCGATTCCCACCTCATCCAAAAGTTGGATTGGGCCAACGGGGAACCCAAACTTCACCAGCGCCTCGTCGACGTGTTCGATCTTCTCCCCTTCCGTCAGCAGCCGCATCGCTTCATTTATATAAGGCGCCAGAATGCGGTTAACGTAAAAGCCGGCTTTGTCCGCCACCACTATCGGTGTTTTCCCCTGCATTTTGGCCAGTTTAACCACGGTAGCAACGGTTTGCGGGCTGGTGCTGGCGTGCGGGATAACCTCCACCAGCGGCATTTTTTCAACCGGACTGAAATAGTGCAGGCCAATCACCTGCTCCGGACGCTGGGCCCTGGCCGCAATATCGCCAATGGGCAATGACGAGGTGTTCGACGCAAAAATGGTATGGGGTGCGCAATGTTGCTCAACGTCAGCCACCATCTGCTGCTTAAGCGCCAGGTCTTCAAACACCGCTTCAATCACCAGATCGCGATGGGCAAAACCGCTGTAGTCTGTCGTGCCGGAGATCAGTGCCAGGGTTTTATCACGCTCATTGGCCTTGATATGGCGGCGTTTAACCTTTTGATCAAGGTTCTGCCAGCTGTACTGCAGCGCGTGATTGACTCCCTTCGCATTGATGTCTTTGATACGTACAGGCAATTTGCCTTTGCTGGCGGTAACAAAAGATATTCCGCCCCCCATCAGCCCGCCACCCAGTACGCCAATGGCATGCAGCGGGGCAGGTTGCGCCTCGCTGCCGGGGTCTTTTTTTACCTCTGTACTGGCAAAAAAGATGTTACGCAGCGCCTGAGACTGCGGCGTCATCGCCAGCTCGCCAAAGGCTTTTGCTTCTGCGGCATAGCCGCTGCTGCTGCCCTGAGATAAGCCCACTTCAATAACCTCAAGGATACGTTTCGCCGCCGGGTAGTTACCTTTGGTTTTTTGTTCGGTTTTCTTGCCCGCCATGCTGAACAGGAGTGTGCGGCCCAGTGGCCCGGCCAGCACGCGCTCACGCACCGGCAGAGGACGTTTTGCCTGCCGTCCTTTGAGCGCCAGTTCAACCGCCGCCTCAAGCAAAATGGCGTGAGGAACCACCTCGTCGACCAGGCCGGCTTTCAGCGCCTGACGGGCACGCAGTTGTTTGCCGGTTAATATCATTTCCAGCGCAGTGCTGACCCCAACCAGACGCGGCAGACGCTGCGTTCCGCCGGAGCCTGGCAGGAGGCCTAACTGCACTTCAGGCAGGCCCAGAACGGTTTTCGTATCGTCGGTACAAATGCGGCTGTGACAGGCCAACGCCAGCTCCAGCCCACCGCCCAGACAGGCACCGTGGATCGCCGCGATAACAGGGATAGACAGCGCATGGATCTCCGCCATGACCTGTTGCCCCTGACGCGCCAGCTCTTCGGCTTCCTGTGCGTTTTGCGCCCGGGCAATCATGTTGATATCGGCTCCGGCAATAAAGTTGTCCGGTTTCGCTGAGATAAACACCAGGCCGCGAATCGCTTTGTTCTCGCGGATCTGCTTTAGCATCGCGCGCACCTGAACGCCGAACTCGGCTTTCAGGGTGTTCATCTTTTCGTTGGGAACATCGATAGTAATAACGGCGACGTTATCGAGGCGTACCGTCAGATTAAATGCAGATGGCATATCCATTATTCAGCCTCCAGAACCATTGCCGCGCCCAGACCACCCGCTGCGCAGGCGGTTACGAGACCAAAACCACCGCCCCGGCGGCGTAACTCATGTAATGTCTGGGTGATCATCCTCGCCCCCGTCGCCGCAAATGGATGACCGTAGGCGATGGAACCACCCAGGACGTTAAATTTGCTCTGATCCACTTCGCCAGTGGCATGCGCCCGGCCAAGAACATCGCGCGCGAAACGTTCACTCGCCAGCAGTTGTATGTTTGCCAGGGTTTGTGCGGCAAATGCTTCGTGCATATCAATGAGGGTTAAATCCGCGAGGGTAAGTCCCGCGCGTTCCAGCGCCAGCGGTGTGGACCACGCCGGCCCTAACAACATGTCCTGCCACACATCTATCGCCGTGAAGGCGTAGCTGCGCAGGTAGCCCAGCGGTTTTATGCCCAGCTCTTTGGCACGGGATTCCGTCATCAGGATCACTGCGGCGGCACCGTCCGTCAGCGGAGTACTGTTGGCAGCCGTGACGGTACCGTGTTTGCGGTCAAATGCCGGACGGAGCCTGGCGTAATCCGCCATCGTCGAACTGCCGCGAATATTGTTATCTTCTGACAGCGGTTCACGGTATGGCGGGATGTACGCCGTCATGACTTCATCAGCCAGTTTGCCTTCCGACCAGGCTTTCGCCGCCAGCTGATGTGAGCGATGAGCCAGCGCATCCTGCTGCTCACGGGTGATCCCGTAAGTTTTTGCCATCTGCTCGGCGGTATCGCCCATTCTCAGACCGGTGGAATACTCCGCCACTGCGGGCGGTACAGGCATAAGGTCACGCAGGCGTAAGCGTGAGAAAAGTTTGAGTTTCTGAGCGACGGTACGGGCTTTGTTGGCGTCAACCAGGATCCGGGCCAGCTTTTTACTGACCCCAATCGGCAGAACCGAAGAGGAGTCCGCCCCGCCGGCGATCCCAGCGCGAATGGTACCTGCCATCAGGCTTTCAGCCACGTTAGCCACCGCCTGGAAGCTGGTAGCACATGCCCGGCTGACGCTGTAGGCATCAGTGTGGACGTTCATCCCCGTACCGAGGACGATTTCGCGCGCAATATTGGGTGCTTCAGGCATCTGCACAACCTGGCCAAAAACCAGCTGCTCGATGACCTCAGGCGGAATTTCGCTGCGAGCCAGCATCTCCCCCACCACCATTTTCCCCAGATCGACAGCCGGTATGCCATGAAACGCTGTCGCCTGACGTGCAAATGGCGTACGTAATCCACTGACAATGGCAATGCGATCGCCCTGACGGGTAATAAGCGGTAACGCCTGACTCATAACCTTCCCCTGTAAAATTTTTTACTCAAACATAAAGTGGTCTGACCTGATAACAGTCTTAACCATTTTTTTACATTCAGCCAATCAGGGAAACGAAAAAGTGCGAGCTAAGGCACAGAGAAGAAAAAGAAAATGTCTCTGCGAAAACAAAAGCAAAACGGTAACCCGAAGGTTACCGTTTTAGTGTGCACCCTCTTCTGTGAGAGAGGGGCCAGGATGAGGGCATTACGCCGTTGAGGTTAGCGCAGACCCAACTGGAAAATCAGCGTTTCCGCCTCGCAGGCGAACACAAAGTCGATATCCAGCTTCACACCGCCGTCCACGTCAGTAAAGGTGGATTTGATTTCGCACGGATCGGATTCGACTTCACGTGCACGTTTGCTCAGCGCGGCCAGGGTTTCTTCCGCCTCGGCGCGGTTGCTGAATACACGGCTGTAAGAGGCGGTGCAATCGGAGTTGTCCATGATGGTACCAACATCCATACAGCAGCAAACCGGGGTTTCATCAGCACTGCATTTACTCATAGCTCAATTTCCTCTGTATTCGCGCAAGGCGCGAGATAAACACGATGCTGCTATTTTACGCCCCGGGGCTGGCTCTCTCCAGCCGTTAATGGCGCAAAAGCGGATAAGTGACCAATATCACACTAAAAAATGATCTAGAACAAAAATCACCCTTTCAGACGATTCGCAATGGTCACAATTTTGCCAACCAGATCTCGTTTCAAGAAACATGTTTGAAAATATTAATAAACAAACTTGCAACATTCTGGCTGGTCAGACCTATACTCTCGCCACTGGTCTGATTTGTATGTCATACCTCAGACCCTACACTTCGCGCTCCTGTTACGGTATGTAACAATTATTGAATAAAAATAACTCAATGAGGTTATGGTCATGAGCCAGAAAACCCTGTTCAAAAAGACTGCGCTGGCAGTCGCAGTGGCAATCGTCTCTACGTCCGCCTGGTCCGCGGGCTTTCAGTTAAACGAATTTTCTTCCTCTGGCCTTGGCCGTGCGTATTCCGGGGAAGGCGCAATTGCTGATGATGCGGGCAACGCGAGTCGTAACCCTGCACTGATCATGATGTTCGATCGTCCGACCTTCTCTGCTGGTGCAATCTTTGTTGATCCGGGTGTTGATATCTCGGGCCGCTCTCCAACAGGCGCCAGCCTGAAGGCAGACAACATCGCGCCAACAGCCTGGGTGCCAAACCTCCACTTCGTTGCGCCAATTAATGACCAGTTCGGCTGGGGCGCTTCCGTGACGTCTAACTACGGTCTGGCTACCGAGTTTAATAATAACTACGCCGCAGGGGCGTATGGCGGTAAAACCGACCTTGAAACCCTGAACCTGAACCTGAGCGGTGCTTACCGTCTGGACAACCACTGGAGCTTCGGCGTCGGCTTTGATGCGGTTTATGCTAAAGCGAAGATCGAGCGCTACGCGGGTGACCTGGGTAAAGTCGTTGCTGGCTCAGGCGCTCTGCCGCCGATTCCGGGTCTGGCACAGCAGGTTGCAGGTATTCCGGCAGATACCCAGATTGCTTACCTCAAGGGTGACGAATGGGGCTTCGGCTGGAACGCCGGTATCCTTTATGAAATCGATAAAAATAACCGCTACGGTTTAACCTACCGTTCCGAAGTGAAAATTGACTTCGATGGCGATTATAAGAGCAGCCTGCCTTCAGCCTATAACCAGATTCTGGGTAGCTTCGGCCTGCCAATGGGCACCGACGGCCGTACCACTGGCGGTTCTCTGAGCCTGCACTTGCCAGAAATGTGGGAACTGTCGGGTTATAACAAAGTGGCGCCGCAGTGGGCGGTTCACTATAGCCTGACTTATACCAGCTGGAGTCAGTTCCAGGAGCTGAAAGCGACCAACAGCAATGGTGACACGCTCTTCTATAAAGATGAAAGCTTCCGTGATGCCTACCGTATCGCGCTGGGTACCACCTACTATATGGATGACAACTGGACATTCCGTACCGGTATTGCCTTCGATGATAGTCCGGTACCGGCTGACAAGCGTTCCATCTCCATTCCGGACCAGGACCGCTTCTGGCTGAGCGCAGGTGCAACCTATGCCTTCAATAAAGATGCTTCTATCGATGCGGGCATCTCTTACATGCACGGTCAAAAAGTTAACTTTAAGGAGGGGCCGTATGAGTTCTCTTCTGAAGGTAAAGCCTGGCTGTATGGCATGAACTTCAACTACGCGTTCTAATCGCGCAGGGATTAAAAAAGGTGAGCATGGCTCACCTTTTTTCTTTATTCCGGGTCGATATCTTTATTCCGAGTCGATATCTTTTAATTCGTTCTCGATTGCTTTCGCGTTCGGATTCTCTTCCGGCTTCAGCTTGCCGCCATTGGCAATAAAGTCGTGATTCTGGAAGTAAGCTTCGCGGACCATAATATACGGGTCAGAAGACTGACGCAGCAGACCGTCCGAATCAAGCAGTTGCGCACGCGTCTCGATCCCTTCCACCGTCCATTTCCCTACCGACAGCGGCCAGGTCAGCCACGACAGAACCGGATACAGCGTATCCACCATGTCGCCGCCGTCATCACGTACGGTGAAACTGCCGTAGAATGGCAGATGAACATACGGACCATAACCCACGCCATAATGCCCCATCGTACTGCCGAAACGGTGCGGCTGCTCACGCTGAAGTTTCGGGTTCGCCATACCGGCAACATCGATGAAGCCCCCCATCCCCAGCAATGAGTTCAGGAAGAAGCGGGTAAAGTGCACCATACCCTGATACGGATCGCCCTGCAGGAAGTAGTTCACCATCACCGCAGGTTCTTCCAGGTTACTGGTGAAGTTACTCAACCCGTTACGCGCAGGTTGTGGAACATAATCACGCCATGCAACTGCCACCGGGCGAACCACATACGGGTCCAGCACGTTGTAGTTGAAGCTGTACATTGAGCGGTTAAATCCTTCGAGAGGATCGGAGCGTCCCGTTTGCTCTCCAGAGCTGGCGCAGCCCACAAGCATCGTCGCGCCCAGCGCAAGCGCCGACAGCCGAAGTTTCATAAATATCTCCCTGTTCAGTATGGCTATCGTTGATTGCCATCCGTAACGGAGCATGGGTTGCTCCGCCTGTAAACGTGCAAGTGATTGTAACAGCACGTTTACCGATGTCTACGAGCACAATTACGGGCAGTAACCACCGTCACTCTGATCTCAGCATAGCCTGGCTTTTAGAATTCGTTTCGCTGGCAATTTTATAATGTCTTTTAATGAGATGTATCGCCTTTGTTGCCATTGCCGCCAATTTAAGAGCATCCCCACGGGCATTTCATTAAAAGCCGCTACGCTTTATAGAAAGATCATCGTGTTGGAGTGGCTATGAAAGAAGTGGGCGAAGAAAAAATTGGCGAGAGTAATGAGGAAATTGAAATTGAAAGTGAGGAAAAAGAGCGCGGTGAGGAGATAGAAATCAATGAGGATCGCCTTCCTTCCCGTGCGATGGCGATCCATGAACATATCCGACAGGATGGCGAAAAAGAGATGGAGCGTGATGCCATGGCTCTGTTTTGGTCGGCCATCGCGGCAGGCTTGTCGATGGGCGCCTCACTCCTCGCCAAGGGCATATTTCATGTGCAACTGGAAGGGATACCCGGTGGGTTTTTACTTGAAAATCTCGGCTACACCTTTGGCTTTGTGATTGTCATTATGGCGCGCCAGCAGCTGTTTACTGAAAACACCGTTACCGCCGTTCTCCCGGTGATGCAAAACCCTACCCTCGGTAATTTCGGTTTACTGATGCGTTTATGGAGCGTCGTGCTGCTGGGGAATATCATCGGTACAGGCGTGGCGGCATGGGCATTTGAATATATGCCGATATTCGATGAGCCCACCCGGGATGCCTTCGTGAAAATCGGTATGGACGTAATGAAAAACACGCCGTTCGAAATGTTCTCGAATGCCATTATCTCCGGCTGGATAATCGCGACCATGGTGTGGATGTTTCCTTCCGCGGGCAGTGCCAAAATTGTCGTGATCATATTAATGACCTGGCTGATAGCGCTGGCTGACACCACGCACATCGTGGTCGGAACCGTTGAAATCCTCTATCTGGTCTTTAATGGTACGCTTCACTGGAGCGATTTTTTCTGGCCGTTCGCCCTGCCGACGCTTGCAGGCAATATCTGCGGCGGAACGTTTATCTTCGCACTGTTAAGCCATGCGCAAATCCGTAACGACATGTCTAATAAGCGCAAGGCCGAACAGAAAGCGCGGGAAAACGATGATAAATCTGCAAAAAAATCGACCTGAATGGTGACTCTTTGAGCAGTCAGGCGGCGATGAGCTTAACGCAAAGTGTAAATGAGGCTATACTCGTGCCGCCTTGTCCCCTTAGTTAAATGGATATAACGAGCCCCTCCTAAGGGCTAGTTGCAGGTTCGATTCCTGCAGGGGACACCATATACCCCCTCTCCTGATGTCTACCAGACTCAAGAAAACTCCCTTATAAACAGTGATACACTCTCTCCTCTTGCTACCCGATCTCAACCGACCTCGCGCTTTTTCAATCGCTCTTTTGGTCCTGATGGTTACAGCTGTGCCTACTCAGGGATAGTCCGCTTTAAGAATATCAAGTTGCTCATCGCGTCAGATACGACCACTTTGCACTCCAGACGTCTCCACCATCACCCCTACCGCATCTGAAGTCCGCTCTGGTCACTCAGTCATCTCGGCAACAGACTGAATCGCATAAAATTTTTAGCACCATTTTACTCTGGTGAATTCCGTTTTATTTCAGCGTATCGGGCTGCCAGTTGTTTCAGATGCATCTCCAGCTGAGACCTCGCAGCTGCAGGTAAAGGTACACCAGGAGGATTTTCTGACAAGATACGCAGTTGCTCTTCAGCCGGAATGGACTGGTTAAAAGACTGCCGGACGGAAAATACAACGGACTTCAGTTCACTGACCGTCATGTACTTGCCTTTCTGCTCATCAAGCCCGTTCAGCCGGTCACTCAATTTTTGTAGCGTTGACATCCCCTTATACCAGCCATTGAGCTGTTCTACCGGTAATGCGGCAGCATTAAGATGTTGCTGCCACTGTTGTATCAGGGGTTTTGCTTGCTCCGGCCACAGCACCTGAGCCTGTTCTGTAAGTTTTCGGCTGTAAGTAATACTCCAGTCAGGAGGTAATTTATCCAGTCGGGCAAGCTGCTGCTGTGTTTGTTCTATCATTGTTTGTGATGACGGAGATTGCTGACGCAACATATCCAGTTTTTCAGGCGCGAGAGGTGCAGGTAACGGAGCCAGTGAGGCAGCAAGCTGAGTCTGTAGCGGGTCTGGCCGGTGAAGAAATTGCCAGCTCCACACTGCGCCCGTACTTATTATCAGCATGGTACACATTCCGGCAGCGAAGTATTTCCACTTTTTTACCTGAGTGGGCATTGCCCTCAGTACTTCCACATTTGCGTGATGTTCTGGCTGTGCAACGAATACCCACTTCACTGGGCTGTCTGGCGCTGGGGTCTCTTCAGAGAGACTACCGGTATGAGAGCCTGTTGATATGACTGCACCATTCTTTACGGTGGCAGGCAGGACAATCCCAGACTGAATATTCGACCCGGTACTGGTTGTATCGTTGCTGTTTTCCAGCCGGATAGCACTGTTGTGCATCAGGGAACGCAACGTATCGAGCTGGCTCAGATGCTTAAGCTCCAGACGTTGAAGCACCTCCCCCAGACTGCCAAGCAGTTGCTCAGCCCGATACAGTTGTCTGAGGTCGCTGTAATTGAGCGGGAGCGAGCGCATCCGCTGCTGAAGACGCTGGTTCAGACTGCTGAGGATTTCCATGCGGGCATGTACCGGCTGCGGCCACAGTGTCCCCCACTGATGGCTTATCAGCGCATCCAGTATCGCCAGGCCTTCATTGAGGCCGAATAAGCCGGCCAGCTGCGTCCGTGCCAGCGTGTACCAGGCCGCCGTCTGTAGCTCCACACCGTTTTGCTCAAACAGTGAAAGGCAGAGTTTTTCGGCATAACGCCAGTTCACATCCGGACGGGCCGGATGTGTCAGTTTACTCAGTTCATCACGCAGGCTGGCATAATCCGCTAACGTGCGCGGGTCGCCACCGGTTTTTAGTTTACGTGGAGTGATGTCATGCATGACCAGTTGTCCATTTGACATATAAGGAGCTATAGAAGGTTATTGTTTCTGCAATATCAGCCAGACTTTTACTGACAGATGGAGCCTGCGCGGGCTGTCTGATCTTACAGGCGGGTCGTCGTGTCGAGATAATGCTGTTGCTTAAGATGTCGCAGGAGAACCCGCCCTTCTGGCATAAACTCGGTGCCATAGCGCACCAGACCAACACCTTTGAGTTCGGCATCAATGGCATAGCGCATTTCGCCCGGGACGTCCTGCTCCAGCAGGACAACCGTTATTTTTTTCAGACGAGGCTCATATTTGAGCAAAACAGCCGACAGGGTGCCCATCAGCTCATGGGCAGTGCCCGGCATGCCCTGCAGAATTTTTGCCATATCCGGCAAACCATAGTCCGGCAGATGCGCCAGCGAGCCCGCACGGCTGCTGAGAATACGCTGCATGTTGTCGAGTACGGACAGAATGACCTGGTTCTGCTCACTGACCTGATGCAGGTCGAGGCTGCCGGTAAAGTTGCCGTAGAGCGTTTCATACAACGAAGGACGGGCTGACTCACTCATCTTTCAGCGCCTGCAGGGTCAGCCGGTTATTGCCCGCTTCAATCACCCGGGCCTTATCCGGATCAAGGTCATCGCGGCTCAGTACCACGCGCCAGGTATTGTTCACCTGATCCGGTGACATAAACATCCCGGCTACTGCCACATACTGAGCGTCTTCCTCCATTGGCATATCGACCGTCACCGCGCCGCCCGGCTGCAGGCGGATATCCTTTTCGGCCACCTGGTCAGCCCTGATAGCCTGACTGTCGGTTTTAAACAGTGACGGGTAGTCCGTGCTGTCGAAGGTCTTTCGATCTTTCAACTGATAAATTCTGACAACAGTGGACAATGCCACTCCGCCGGCATTGCTGTTCACGCCTTCGCGGGCGCGTATATCCAGATGCAGGGTTTTTACCTGCTTATAAAAAATCGACCTGGTCACAGCAACGGTGCCGTCTGTCACCTTTTGAGTCAGCCCACAGCCCGCGAGTATCATTGTGATACCGGCGACCAGCGCAGCCAGAGGAAATTTACCAGCGATAATCGCCATCTTCATCGGTCTCCCTGCGGTGAATATTTTCTTGTACCCGCTCATAGCGGCCAAGATTGATGGTTATGGTTTTGGGGTGCGCGGCGATGTTCGCCGCATTCAGCGGTCGCATAACGGCAGTGCGGCCCAACTGTACTGCGCCAGCTTTAGGGTGAATACTCATCGTCGCGTCCGGCAGCAGGCTACGGTCGATACACAGCTGCAGGCGGACATCAAGCCGTGACCCAAGATACACGTGCAGCAGCGCCATCAGGTCCGTGTGAAGCTCTCCACCCGGTAACCAGCCCTGCACTTCATCCGGGTCGGTAGTGGCCAGACGCATCAGTACCTGGCTGTTCACCTCGGTGGCATAGCTGCCCATCACCGGACGATTTGTCAGGGTGACAGGCTGGCTAACGCTCATGGTCAGGGGCTTCTTCAGCGGCACACGGCGTTTATCATGGTGCCAGATTTTCGCCTGCGTGTTGGGTGCCAGCAGACGCACCAGCGAGGTCATACCTTCCCCAGTCCGCCCCGGCAATAGCATGACCGGCAACAGCGCCAGAAAGCGTGAGGCTGGCGTCGCTATGCTGTCTGTGCATCCATCAATTCCTAGTCCGGCAAGCCCCAGAAGGTACTGCGAGGTTTTGTCTTTCCCCCCTTCCTCAAAGGTTGCCGGATACGAATATTTCCGCCAGATGCGGTAGTACTGGGCAATCAGTCGGTGGTTAAAGATATCGAGGAAATCCGCAGTGGCTTCATACCCTTCCCGCCGCTGGGTGATGTCATCAATGTAGTGTGTCGGCAGCGGAGACTCCACGCCGTAGAGCCCCATAAAGGTGATACGCACCGTCGGTGGAAGATGCGAATGCTCAGACTGTTCAATCCCTTTGATTTCCGATGCCGGGAAGCCCATGCCCGGATGGGGCCGGAAGCGTACCGGTTCATGACGTACCTGCCAGGTGCTGCCCGTAACCGGTTTGTCAGACTGGCTCTGTTCCAGTAACTGGCAGAAGCGGTAAAAGTTGATATATGGCAGCCGATCGCCCAGCCGCTTTATCAGCCTGGCAGGCGCGGACTGTGATTCTCTTTCCACCGGATGCATTTTCCTTCTGGCTGAACGATGAGGGTGAGCTGGTTGAACTGATTCATATCGGCATACAACGAAAAGAACCGGTTAAGCATTTCACCAAACAGGTGAATATCGCCCTCACCGGTGAAGCCGTTGCTGTCGAGGGTCACTTCGATATCCAGCCCCCGCAGCAGGTAGCCCTGCTCAAAACGTTGAAGGCGGTGGTGCTCCACATGCTGTATCGCTTCCAGACGCCGGGTGTTCAGCTCATCTTCCTGCCAGTTATAGAGCGCAAGCGTCCCGCGTAGCACTTCGGCGGTGCTCATCATGTTCAGGAACCCGGAGCCCAGGTGGCTCAATACCCTCCAGTGGAAACGGTCTTCCGCAGGCGGGTATACCGGCAGCGTGGGCTTACAGAGGTTGTGAACCGTCAGTTGCGTATCCACCACCTGCTCGCAGCGGTCCAGCAGCGTGCTCTGCAGTGCCCGGCGCGGTAACTGACCGTTGGTACCCGTGATTTGCAGCGAGACAGCTTCGCGCTCAAACAGGCGGTCATCTTCCCACTGGTGCCCGCCAAGGATAAGCCAGGTGTCATATAGCCCAGTGATGCCACGCTTTACACGGGTGTGGTAATACCGGGGCGGCGCATGACGGCGCATCATTCCGCCCTTGTGGCGGAAGCTGCTGAACGGCACGTATTCGGCATCACGAGTCCTGTTTGAGCCGGTGACTGAATCGACGGCATAAATCTCGGTGTGTCCATCCTGCAGCCGTTTAGGGCGCAGCAGGTACTCACTTTCCAGCCCCGTAATGGTGAGCGGATCCGCCTCCAGCGTGAAAAGGTTAATCACTGGCACACAATGCAGACGAACCGCGTCATCGGTGACCGGCAGGTCTGATGGCCACGGCGTACTGAACACGACCTCAATGTCGAAGTACTCTGCCCCAGCAGGTGGCGTGATACCGGCCAGACCATTGAGGTGGACAAACATAAACTTGTCGCGAAAAGTGAAGTACTCCAGCAGCAGCTGGTAGCCACTGAAAGCGGCGTCACCTTTCGGCCACAGGCCGTCCTCTTCAGCAAACCCGCCCGGCGAGAAATAACCGTCAAGCCGGATACGATCAGTCTGCCCGGGCAGGCGCATGTACAGCGCCGCCTGCCGTTTGGTGAGCATCAGATGTAACTGGTTGCTGACGGGGGCATCCGCCCCGAGATACAGGCTCAGACGGCTGAGGTCAGCACTGGACCAGTCTGCCTGGCTGCTGCAGGCAAAGCGTATCCGCAACAGCGACCGACCGTCGGGTTCGGTTGTCATGGTAATGCCCGAAACACCCAGGGGATTAAGCCTCACATCCTGGGTGGTACGGTAACGACAGACGGTGTTCTTCGGCCCTACCGGACGGGAATATATCTCAAGACCCGCTGGCACCACTTCTGCCATTTTCATCGCATGCGGCGCAGGGGTAAATGCCACTACCGAGAGCGACGGAATAGTGCGTAGATAGTGTGGCCAGAGCATGCTGACCAGCCCTTCTGTCAGTTCCGGCAGATCGTCATCTATCTTTTCACGCAGGCGCCCCATCGAAAAAGCAAAGCCTTCGAACAGGCGTTCAACATACGGATCTGGTGTACCGGCCTTGTCGAGGTCCAGCATCGCGGCGCGATCCGGGTGGGTTTGGGCAAATTCTTTCGCGGCCTCACGCAGGTAGCGCATTTCCGCGTCGTAATAACGCAGGGTCAAATCTTCCATTTATTCAATTCCTGTTGATTTAACCGCAAAGTACGGCGGCGCGGGCAGGATCGACAGCGATCAGCCCGGCAAGTAACTGGTCCATTATGGGTATTAGTCGGGCCTTATCAGCCTCACTGCGACCGGCTTTCAGGCGCAGGAGTTTCAGATGGCGGGCGTGGACTTCAAACAGCAGTTCTGGCTCCCACTCAGTGAGAGTGACCTCGCCAGCGCGCACGCCCAGCTCAGCAAACAGATGCACCGCCAGTTCATTTTTTCCGTACTGCTCCGCGATACGCCCCATCAGCAGGCGCAACAGCCACTGCTGTCGGGCAGTGGTGACGCCAGGGCGGTTCTGTAGCCAGGCCAGCGCCATATCCGGGCCTTCATTGTCCGCCAGGGCCATCGCTTCCGGCTCCAGTGCCAGAATGTCATCGTTGCCGCCGGACATCCGTGCCGAAGCTGTGTCATTACCCCACCCGCCACTGGTATCCAGCACGCTTTGCTGGATCCAGTTCAGCGTCACTTCATCCGCAAACGGGGTACCGTCACTGAAGGCAAGCGTTTCGAGCCCGGATAACCGGGCCAGCAGTCCTTTCAGGTCAGCGGCAATGATGTCGGCCAGCGCCTCCTTGCCGGACTTCGTCAGCGCCTGATGGATATACCATTGCAGATCCAGCCACAGGTGATTGGCACCGCGGGAAAACGTGCTGTCTGCTGTTTCCAGCATCTCAGCCCAGTTCTGTTGCAAGTAGAGGCGTTTGAGCAGCGCTCGCTGGTCCGCTCTTGGTGGTTCGATGCGGGTACGACCCTGCGCATCCGGGGCAGGAATGGCCCGCAGGGTGTCATGGCGCAGGCTTTTCATCAGATGGTGTGCTGACAGCCAGCCATCAGGCTGCTCTCGGAGGTATTCAGTGAGTGTGCGGGCCTGGGCCAGCAAATCCTGGCCTGAAGTGATTCGCCCGATTGACGGCACATCGCTGTGACTCACCGGAGGAGGGTTTTCTCCTGCGCTGGCATTCTGCGGTACCACGGCATCCACACCGCCGGCTTTCTGCAGACGATTCTCCAGCGCACCGTACAGCGCATTAAGTTCCGGCCGTGTTTCATCCGGCTCATTTTCAGTCAGCTGCGCTATCAGCAGCAACGCCCCGGTAGTACGCACAGCCTCTTCCCTGACTACTTCCGGGTACAGGAAAAGAGAGTCAGTCATGCGCGAACCCGCCAGCCACTCCAGCGCCGCCTTACGGCTGCGATCACGCTGCGGGTGCAAATGTGTACCAAAGCGCTCCAGCATACCGCCCAGCAGTTCGAGTCCTTCTGCCAGCCCCTGTTCACCCTCGCGGTGCAGCTTTGCCCAGCAGTAGTAGGTGGCAACACGGATATCTTTGGCAGTCGTGGTCAGCAGTTTCTCTGCAAGCCGGCAGATGAGCTCAGTATCCGCACCGGAAAGTTTGTTAACCTCCTCGCGCATCTGCTGGAAATCATCGTCATAACCCGGGTCTTCGCCTACGGGGGATGATCCGGTCAGCGGCAGCAGCCAATTATCCCACTGCGCCACATGCTCACGGGTGGCGGCAAGCAGTGGTGCCTGCTCTGCCTGACAGGTGCTGAGTAAGGCATTTAGCGTGCTCATCAGTACACCTCTCCGTCGTCACTGGACACGTCTGCCACCGGGTCTGGCGATGCGACACCGGTGGTACTGAAGATGGTTTCCGGCAGACGGAAATTACGCAGCTTCAGCAGTGCCAGCGGGCCTTCTCCCGCTTCGGTACGCAGGGTGTAATTGAGCGAGCGACCATCCTGCGCTTTCCAGCTCAGGCTGTAGCTGCTGCCCACGCCCGGATAGGCTTTAACGCTGGCTTCATCGAGCAGACGGATTAGGCCCCAGCGCCCCGGTATATCCGCGTACTGACGGGTCCCGGCCTGAGTACTAATCCAGCTCAGGTTCGCGCCGGGTGCTTCCGTATCTGCAGGCCACGTGAAGCGCTTCCACACCGGCATTTGATTCACGTAGGTCAGTTTCTGGCTGTCAATAATCATGTCGGTCTGCATCACGCCATCAGCGGTGCCCGGACGAAGCTCAAAGTTCATGCCAGCATTGCCTTCCGTGAAGGCCACATCCGAGATGTGGCTCAGGGTGTTGATGGCATTGAGGAATGCTGGATTAAACACCAGCCCCTGCGAATTGATGCTGTCCGGTACCCAGTGGTTGCCCTCTTTATGCAGCACGCCCTTAAGACGGGTCTGCAGGAATTGGGCGATACGCCCGGAATCGGCATTCAGATATTTAGCCAGCAGCGGCAGAGAAACATCACTGCTGGAGTTATTAAACGGATAACGGCCCCCAAAGGTACTGTTCCACTCCGCCACCACCGCCTGCTGCCATTGGGTATTGAGGCTGTCGGCCGCCGGGGTCAGCACCTGCTGCCAGGCCTGCTCCATCGGGTTTACAAAGACCGTGCGACCGAAGCCACTCCATTCCTGACCCAGACCGGCGGCCATCAGGCTGCCGTAGTCACGGGTTTCGGTGAGGTCCACGGCTTTGCCCTGGAATACGGTCTGGGCAATGGTCTGGGTCATTGCCTGCGGGTCAGCGGCATTGGTCACCTGCTGCAGGCGCAGACGCACCTGCGTCACGCGGGTCAGGAAGGACTGCAGACTTTGCTCCTGTATACCTGAACGGTTCTTGTCCATCAGCGCCAGTACCGGGCCAAAGGTCGCATCCAGCGGACCATGAACGCCGGCACTCTGGTCAATGGCATCATTGTTATCACCGCCGAGCAGATTTTTGGCCGATTTCACCAGGGAATCCGAAATGGCTTCGCCCGTCTGCCCGGTACGCCCCTGCACATTCAGGGTGTTCATCAGCGCAACCAGAGGTGACTGACGCACATCGGCCATCAGGGTGAGCTGGTCAATTGAATCAGACAGCGTGGTGGCCCGGTTCCATCGCAGGCTGTTCAGAAATGCCAGCCAGGCTCCGCCAAAGTCAGCAAAGTACCGCTCCGTCAGGCGCTTTTTCAGTGCTTCCGGGGAGGTTTCGTCCTGCGTTTTCGCCTGACGCCTGCCGTCAGTGAGCACCCAGTCGAGTTCGTCCCGGCGGGCCTTCACCACCTTCTCGATGGCAGGCTGCACCGCCTGCTCCCAGGCCTGGCGGATAAACATCCCCGGCACGACTTCATGAGTGCTGAACAGACGGGATGCATCGGTATCGCCGGTCATGTCTTCGAGGCGCATATCGACATACAGGTGTGCCACCCCGGAGAGCATCTTCTGGTACAGAGCCGATTCGCTGTTACGTACTCCCATCAGGCGAACCAGCAGGGAGCGGGCCTGGCTGACCATGTTTTCATCGGCACGGAGTTTCCACTCCGGGTGCGCGACCAGCTGCGCGCCCCAGAACGACAACAGAGACGGAGCCATCCCCAGCCAGACACCGTCTTTCACACCGTTACGCTTCGGCCAGTCGTTCAGCAAAGCAGAGCTGAACCAGGCGGCATCCATATGCTCCGGACGCGCCAGCATCAGGTAGAGTTTGAGCTGGTCATACGTGCTTTTTGCCATCTGTTCACGCAGCGGGCTACCCGGCGGCAACGCATTAAAGGCACTGACCTGCATCTGCAAATGGTCAGCAGCCGCATCCCGCAACAGTGGCAGAGCGCTGTCCTGATAACGTGGCCAGAGGGCTGCCAGCAGGGCGTTATTCTGGCTCAGCCCAGCCTGCTCGTACCACGGCACGCCGTGTTCAGACCGGTACTGCAGACGGGCCAGCGTTTTCTGTAGCTCAGACAGCGCGTGCAGACGCTGTTCCAGCGGCTGGTTTTGTCGTGCGGCAAGTGCAGCCTGGGCATTCGCACCGTCAATCTGGCTGCGGTTGGTCACGTACGCTGTCCCCATCCACGCCGCCCAGCCCACCATTGCCACGGCGACAGCAGATGCCAACAGCTTACGCCATGGAATGCCTGGCTTGCGCGGACGCAGTCCGGCAGGAAGTGTCCGGACTGACTCCGGCAGAACCTCCCAGCGATTATCCATGCCCCAGTGATGCGCCACTGCGCGCTCAGCCCCCGCAGAAGGCTGGCTGAACACCACACCGGCCAGCGGCAGCGGTCGGTACGGATTGAGCATCACCGACAGCGGTGTGGTCACGCTCTGTGGCTCACGAATGAGCTGGTCGGCAAGCGCCAGTAAGAAGTTATGTTTCACTTCACCGCAGGTCTGTTGCAGGCCCAGTGAGGTCAGTTCCGGCGTCAGGGCGGAGAGTTGCTCTGCCAGTCCTTCGGTGCGACAACCGGCAGGCAGCAGACAGCCGGCTGCCTGTACAACCCGTCCTTCCGGCTTACCGGCGCGCGGGTGCAGGGACCAGACATACAGCGGGAGCTGCCAGCCAAGCGTTTCCATACGTGCGCTGATGGCATGAGACAGGGAATCCATGGTGCTTTCTGACGGTACCGGTAGCGGCTGCTCCAGCCCAGGTGCTGAAAGCTGGTCAAAGGCTGAGGTGACCCACACCATGCCATCCACCGGACGGCGGCGCAGTTTGCGCAGTGCGGTCAGACAGGCACTGTCTGCTGGCGTGTTGAGGTCACCGCCCCACAACAGCAGCGTGCCACGGTCTTCCTGCCAGAGCTGGTCCGTAAGACCCGGAGTCAGTTGCTCCACCTCAGTGACGGTGCCAGTGACCAGCAGGATGCGTGTTTTACGTCCCCAGCGCCGACCGTAGAGGTTACGCATGGCGTCACGGATGGTATCAACGGTGACATTGCGTGGTGGAGTCCGGGCAACTCTTGATTCATCAGAAGGCAATGCATTGTTCTTCTGTTCCCGCCAGCGATGATATCTTTCCTTCATAAACCGGAACATGAACGGCGTATAGAAAACAATCAGCAGGACTATCCATACGGCAACGAATGCAAGCACTTGCATTGGTCGGGTATCAAGGCCATGCGAGGGGCCGAAATGAAGGATCAAGGCCACTATAATCGCTGAGATGCAGGCTATTATGCCAGCAAGCCCTCCTCTGCTCCATGTACTACCCGGCATCATTATTTTCACTCCCTGAAGTAACAGTACTGACAAAACGATCAGCACCTGAGGTAAACAACCCTAAAACAGGTTTGTTGCTGACGGACACGATGTCGGCCAGTAATGTGGCTAGAAGCCACGCACTCCCGCCCCCTGGAATTCCGTTATATTTTTCCAGTACATCAATTTCCTGGGGCACCCACGGTGTCAGATGTGATTGAGACGCGGTCATTAGATCAGCAAACCCGTCATTCCAGTGCCCGTAATCACAGAACACGTTTGACGTCTGGCAGGCGATCGTTTGTGTTTCGAGGAACAACCCCATATCAGCCCTGAAATTTGTCATGTCCAGCGGCATCGGTCGCAATATGCGGGCGGAGTGTGAAAGCTGGTATTTTTCAGCAACATCATCGCTGGTAAGTACCATCGCTGCGAGTGCATCGGAATACTGTTCAGCCCCCTGATTCTGCAATATCAGGATCAAATCAATATCGAAAACGGGATTTTTAAGGCGCTCCTCGATCCAGACAAAAGAAAGGGCTTCAAAACATGAGATCGAACCTGTTAGCTCACGCCCAGGATAAATTTTTCCCCATGATTTGTGAAACCGGGTCTCGAAGTCTGACGAAATCATGTCGCTCACAATGGTGACGTTGAATGGTACTGTCGCAGGCAACATTGATATCACCTCTTGTACACCGGCCAACCCCATTTCGAGCAAAGAGGTGGAATTCACCGATTGCGCATCAAAATGGCAGGTTAGTGAAAGAAATTGCGGCGCATCTGCAGCATCTGATTTAGCAATGGCGTCAGAGGTCACTCCGGAAGGTAGCAGTATGCTGCTTCCAAGGACGGCCAGATAACGTCCAGCCCAGGCTTCCCACTGTTGCTGTCCGTATTCAGCTTCCTTCTGCAAAAACAGATGTTCATTGACTGTTCTGCCCCACAGCCATCCCCGCAAACAAAACAGAAAAAACCAGCCAAGAACCGGGCTGGATGCCAGCCACCAGATATTGAATGCAGCCAGAGCCTTAATCATGCCTGACGCATGCAGGATAAACAGCAAAACCCCCACAACTGCGGCAACACCTCCTGCTAACAGCCATCCAATAAATGATGGCTCAGGAGGCAACTCCATTGTTGTTGCTTTCGTCCTTTCCCAGCCCATTGATTATCCTACTGTGCTGTTCTGAGCACTTGAAATGACAGTACAACCGCACTGACATTTACAGCAATCGACGACAACAGCGCGACCGTTAAAGGTGCGGTGCGGTGATCCTTCCACGATAGGATTAGTTCCATGCCCTTCTACCGGGCAGCTGACCATATCGCCAACTAACGCGGCTTTTTTCCCATCGACAGTAATATTGGAGGAGGCGGAGATCACTTTTCCACCATGAGAAGTTTTGTCACCAAGCAAAACCAAGCCTTTTGTCATGTTGAATCCTCGAAAAAAATAAACAAAAATCATTTAACTTTCATTTTATCGATCTTATCAAAATCAGGGAAAAACGTTCTTTCAGGAGCAACACTTCTATCCGTACAAATAAAATTTAGATATTCACCTTTCATTTTCTTTTCTAACTCGACAAACCTTGTTATTTCCCCCTTATCTATTTAAGGGGGCTCATTGAACTAACATCACCAACACGCAATGATAGAAAGTCTCTCTTACCAAATAGCGATAAGCCATCCCCCCTCAACTTTTCTTTTTATATAAGGATAATGTTTAGGGGATAAATCTACATCCTCAATGACAAAGGTAAATTATCCATTGCGAGAAGCATAATTATCAAAGGCGAGAGTCACACCAACCACCGTGCCAGTAACAAGATCTTTGCCAAGAAGTATCGCATCTGTATACTCGATACCGAAATTGACCGCACTCAACGTCAATTTACATGAACCACCACCAGCCATAGCAACTTTTGCTATCAAAATATCCCCGCTATCTTGCCGCATGAGGCCCCCAATAACGTTATAGCTTGGCTCTGTGATAATTGAGCCATCAAATCCACTGATTGTTTTTTTCATGCATTCATGCGAGATGTATCTGACCTCAAGCGGAAACTGTTTAGTGTAATGAGGGGGATTGTGAATTTCTATGGCTATAAAATTGGCATCTACAGGCGGCAAGAGTACTCAATTGATCACTCGACTGCCCCCTCCAGCCATAAAAACTGCCAGAAGCAGCATCATTAACTTTATCTTAGTAAGCAAAATCACGTCTCCCTCAAATAGGGAAAACAAAGCTGATCAGCAGGTTATTTCCCACCAGATCCGTTGACTTTGCTAAAATCAGGCGTTGTGTTTTTTGATGAAATGACGCTCCCATCTGGATAGACAAAAGAGTACATAGCATCTTTCCCCTTCTTATTAGGGAATATCATCAATACTTTTTTACTTTCGTCTATAGAGGGATTGTAATTTATTAAAACATTTTCGTTAGGTTTATAGTCCAACTTCACTTTCCAAAACGCATCTTCCTTACCGAAAAGATATAATTTATCCCGCATAGTAGACTGTGGGCTATCATTCCATTTTTTTAT
Organism: Enterobacter sp. R-25; assembly: GCF_049913205.1. Classification (NCBI taxonomy): domain Bacteria; kingdom Pseudomonadati; phylum Pseudomonadota; class Gammaproteobacteria; order Enterobacterales; family Enterobacteriaceae; genus Enterobacter; species Enterobacter sp. R-25. Next base: position 3,351,845 of record NZ_CP183982.1, read on the forward strand.
AAAAGGATAGTATTTTGGAGTGTAATTAAAATCATTCCCCGCCACTGTGTCAAATTGTCCATTCCGCGCAGCATCAGCATCAAAAGCAATAGTTACACCAACCGCAGTTCCAGGCACTAAATCATTCCCAAGATGTGTAGCATCTATATATTCAATACCCACATTGATTGCGCTTAAGCTCCATACACACTCCCCCCCGCCAGTAATAGCGACTGTACCTTTCCATTTATCACCATTCTGCTGTTGTAAAGGTACTTTAATAACGTTATAGCTTAATTCCGCATCCACAGAACCATCAAATCCGTTCACTCTTTTTTTCTGGCATTCACGTGAAATATATCTAACTTCAAGAGGAAATGGTCTTGTGTATTTTGAAGGATTACTAACCTCAACAGTCACCCATTTGGTATCCGCTGGAGGGGAAATTGCATTGCTTGTGGCATGACTACAACCTCCGACTATAAAAAAGACAAGCGGTAAAAAAATGAATTTGTTTTTATTAAGCATTTTCAATCACCTCATCACCATAAATGGCAAATCGAACTAGCGCATCATTCCCATAAGATTCAGACAGAGTAGGAGATAGTGATGCCTTCAATAACCCTTCTATGCCAAGGAATATCTCATTTCTTTCATATTCCTTTTCAGGAATTTCATCTTTATGTTCCGACATTTGCTCTTTAAAACGATCTACATTATATAGATGCTCAGTAAAATTCCGGTTCTCAACCAATCCTTCGTTATCTATTAGTTCCAATAATTTATTATTCATGTAAGGCATATACGACGTCATGAAATGATCGCCAAATGTTAAATCTGCTCCACGGTCGGGATTTTGTCCTTCAGGAAAAATCTCTTCCAGCTTACTAGCCGTTAGTGACCTTCTGAACTCCTTTTGTTTACGGCCTGCAGTTTGCATCTCTTGGTCCGACAAAGAAGGAACAAGATATAATTTAGCTTTTATCGGAAGAAGCCTTTTTAAATTTATGCAACCAGCAGGTACGGGCAAACTTGTTTTACATTCTTGCCACTCACGACTTTGTGTCGCAGTTAGAAATACAACTGGATTACCATGGTGCCAAAAGCAATCCCCCCAAGATATAGCTTGGTAAGCCAGAAGTTCTCCAATAGACCACAGCATCCCTAAAGTTTTCCCAAGTGGTCCCCAGAGGTTATATAACGCATTATCTAGACTCGCTTCGGGTGGAACTGCTGGAACGGGATCATTATCATTTACATGACGGAAATGGGTGATTTCGGATAACTGCTGAACTGCCTCCTTGGTAAAGGTACGGGGCATACCATATGTGTAGAGCAAAGGTTTTTCAGACTTTAGTGCAGAAGAGTAAATTAATGCAAGCGCTCCCCCCAAACTATGGCCGCAAACAAATAAATTTCGTGCTCTAATTAAAGTTAAGAGCTCATCAAACTCAGAAGAAAAAAGCCGTTCAGATCTACTATATCCACTTAGGAATCCATCGTGCACTTTTCCAGCAGGACTCAAGTTTGTGCACATAGTTTTATTTACATCACATACCTCAGTGCTAACAGGACTAAATGCCAGATCCGTTCCGACATCATACAACCCTGCAGTCCCTCTCCATGCGACAATGACTTTATCTGTATTGTAAACATAATATAGTTGAGTATCGCCTTCTGGTTTTGCTGAGTTCCCCCCTCCAGAGGTGCTGCCACTTTTATTATCAGTCTTCGAGGTGTCTCTAGAGGTATCCATGAAAACAGGAGGATTATATCGCTCGCTAAATGGTACATCCTGCACTAGTGTATTGTAACTAAAACCGCCTTTATGGAGCTGAGGTAAACGCGATAAATCTTGGCACTGGTTTATATAAAATCGTGTTATTGATTCCGGCCGGAGTGCTTTATCATCGGCATAAGCTAGAGAGGCACTTGCTCCGAGGTTGATGGCATTTGCCATTGAATATTCATCCTGGTGATGTAATACCAACTCCCATGCTCTAAAAGGGCAAATTTCAATAATATGTCGCTTTTCAAGTTCATTTGTCCGGACGGTAAGCCCTTTGAAAGACTTGTTAGATGGAAAATGGAAGGATGGTAAGGTTTCGCCTTTATGCAATTCGATATTAGGATAACCTGAACTAAGTTCACCGACCACGGCGTAATGCCAGATATGACCGGCATCTACTGCAGGCTGTCTAACTAAAGAATCGTTTTCTGCATCTCTACCTGGGCGAAGCGCTCTCTTCTCCATTTCATTTACTAAAGCAGTCGATTCTAATTTCAGAGCCAATTCAAGTCCATGCGGCATATCAATGCGAATAAGCCCATCTGAGTCACTTTGACCTGTATACGTAAAGTTATCGACTGGCCCGGAAACAGGGTGTGAACTTTCAGCAGTCCATGGCATATTCGCCACAGGTTCGCCCTGCTCATCAACCAGTTGAAATTCTACCCAGTAGGGCTTCTGCTCTTCGCATGGAGCATGGGGGTTTTTACGGCAGAGTGAGGATACAGCTGTAGTCATTTTATTCGCCCTCCTGGCTATCAGCTATATTTCGCGGATATTCGATTTTTAACTGCGATGGCATAGACGTAAATATTGGAGAAGTCTCTCCTTCTGCACCGGAAATGCCCTCATAAACCTCCCCTTCAGCCGTTGTAATTTTATATGTGGTGAAAGGCTTGACTGCTCCGCTGGCCGATGATGTTGTGATAAACCCTTCACTGTACCCTTTAGGAAAAGTTACAGGCGGAGTATCTAAACTGGCAGGACCGGTCTGATTAACATTGGCCGCTTTCAGCAAAATATTTCCCGGACATCCCAGTTCAATATTCCCGCCGCTAAGCTTTATATAAGCGCCCCCACAACTTAAAACCAGCTCCTGGCTGGCATTCACCTTTACACTTCCCTGACCACTGGTGATGGTGATGTCCTGTAGCGCCGAGACATTCATGGCATCCGCCTGCGCCTGAATATCAACCTTCCCTGCCCCAGCATACATTTTCATTCCTGCAGCCTGTGCAAACAAACTTACAGCCTCGCTTGCCGCTACAGTGAACGATTGCCCGGTACTGATATCCGTGTTTTTACCTGACATGAGGCCAATACTTGCCCCGCCTGAAGCAAGCCGGACAGCCTCAGGACTGAGAATGCCTATTCCAGCGGGAGCACTGGCCAGCATTCCTGGCATTTTCAGATATTTCAGTGAGCTGTTTAGCGTCTTTTGGCTGTCGATGTCAGATACTGTCGCCTGTGCCCCTTTCGCAGCAGCCTGGAGGCTTCTTGCCAGCGTGAGTGCCTGCTCCAGTTGTTCTACAGCCCTGTCCATTTCAAGCATTTTACTGCCGACGTCAGGCTGAGCATCTGCAGTAAGCAGAATGCCCTTACCACCACGAACGCTGACCCAGTCGTTAGTGCGCAACTCTGCCCCTTCACCACGAAGAACCCTGGAAGCATTGACGTTGTGCCCTAAATTAAGTTGGGTCTTACCTCCGTATTCTGTACTGAGCTTAACGTGCTCTTCGCCGCGCTTGTCCTCCATCCGCAGTTTATTCAGGCCAGCTGTGCGGATAACGTTGCGCGTACTGTTGGCTTCAGTGACGTGGTCAACGTGGCGGGAGTCATGCATTGCGTGCGCTATATAAGGACGGTCCGGGTCACCTTCATGGAACGCAATGGCGACTTCAGTACCCTGTATCAGCGGGAAGTGGAAGCCGTATTTGTCACCGCCATAAGGTTTGGCAAAACGTACCGGCATACTTTCCATGCCCTGACGCTTGTCGTCACGGTCAGCATCAAATTTCACCCGGTACATGCCTGATGCATCCTGCCAGGCGTAGATGTCGTTATCTTTGGCGCTGGTCACGCGGGCCGTCAGGGTGCCGCTGACCACCGGGCGCTTTTTAGCAGCAGGACGCCAGCAGCGGTTCTCGTAGTAAGGCACCGCTACCCATGCCACCTTCAGGGCATTCTTACGGCTTGCAGAGTAGCCAGTGCGGATAATAACAACACCGTTCTCCGTTTCGCGGGGCAGTGTTGGTGGGATAGCCATTTCGGTGATGGTCAGCACCTGCGCCGGCCCCAGGGTGTGGTCGGTGCTGCTGCCGGTTACCGTGGTCTGGGTGGACAGAAAGCGCTCATGCTCCAGGCGCGCCCAGAAGTTACCGGTTTCTGCCGCCGGCGTAATTTTATCGCCACGTTCAAGGTGACGTGGCCGGTAGTGATACACATCACCGTAAGTGTTCCCCTCCCCGTCCCCGCGGGTCATGTCAGCCGGTACTGAAGTCAGGATGTTCTGGGCTTCACGGTGGTTATAGTCACTGGCCGTGACAGAACGCTCCACCACGTTCTGTTGAACGTTAACGCCCCACACCGATTCGGCAGCATTATCATTCATCCCTGACGGGCTGCTGAGAGGTAGCGATTTGCCAAACGTCCAGGCGCTCTGCTTGTCAGCAAAGTGCACCACTTCAGTTTGCGTGTCCGGCTGCAGAGTGAAGAAGTAGAAAATTCCCGCCTCGGCCAGCAGGCGTTCGATAAACTCCAGGTCACTTTCCTGGTACTGGTTTATCTGTTCCCGTTTTGGGTAAGTTTGTTTAAGCTTGAACTCATACTCCCATCCCTTCAAACCATGCTCGCCAAGAATTTGCTCTACTACTTCCGGCACTGATTTGTTGACGAAGAAACGGTGAGTACGAAACTGCTTGTCCAGTAAGGATATAAAAGGTTCCAGAATAATTTCATATGTAACCTGATCGCGTGAACCGGTCAGGCGTCGGAAATTTGTCACTACACCATGAACAATTTTACCGACCATAGAATTAAATAGTTCCCCCACCCCCATGCTCAGCGTAACGGTTTTACTCAACATCATTTCAGCCGTAATGTCCGGATGTGAACTGGTAAATCGAATAGTATAATGATAAAGAGCACTCATTTGTTCTAAACCGTCAAAACGTTCCACATCTAATGGATAAGGACAGGAAGGAATATCGAGTTTATAGCGATTAAGGATACCCTCTGTCATTTTAAATATATCTTCCATTTCTATAGCTCCTGTCCCGGGCCAGAATGATATTGAATAAAATCAAACTCCACAGTATGATGAATACTATCTATAATGCTTCCACTCAACATAAATATATTTCAGGGCGAGTTTGTAAAGTCCAGAGCCTATGAGCAAGTCCACTACACCTTCCCCACCTGGAATAAAGCGGTAAGAATTGGCAGAAAAGAAGTAGCATTATACAGAGTATAACTATACTGATAGTTCCTGGTGTCATCCCGAGGCTGGCAATGATCCGTGAAACAATGATAAGTATGAAATCTTTTATGTTCATAACGTCCAATTTAAACCAGGCGCCTAATAAAACTAATAATGTTCCTCCCATTTCTTATGAATTTTTGGGAATGCATATAGATAGATTACATATCCAACGCATGTAACAACAAAAGCCAGCCCTCCCCAGTAGAATTTGTTCTCTAGCTCTGATACAAAAAAGAACCAACAAGACATAATGAGTCCCACAAGCACTAAAGTTGCACCAACAGCACAAGCACCCTTAAAAATGACAAAAATAATAGTGCTTTTAAAATTCATAAGTCACCAAAAAAGTATTTACAAATCTCATTAAACTCTTCTGAGTTGCATTCACCAATGGCGCATGCCATTTCAAATGGCTTTACTGTATCTTCAACGAGAAAATATAAAAGGTCCACACCCCCCATACCTTTTAATTTATAATAAATCTTAGGATTCCTGCCTCGTAAATATCGTGACGTATAAATAGCACGTGATGCTTCTGCACCAATCGAAAGTAATGATCCAATGACGGTCCCCGCAAACAGTGCCGTTGTTGCTCGATCCGAAATCACATATCCTAGCTGCACGCCGGTCAATTGTGAAAAAAGTGCTTTCCCCACACTACTGCCAGTAATTTGAAGACCGACAGCAGATATATCAACCCGAGAGATGAAATCATCGATAAATGGCTTGATAATGTTATAAACAGTTTCTTTATCAAAAGTGATAGTTTTGATCAGCCTTGCTAACCGAAATTTATCATCCTGATTCTCTCTGCAGTGTTCAGTGTCTATAAAATCATAGCCAAGATAGGCAAAGCTAACGGGTAAGGAAATAACGCCTTTAGCCACGGCGCCGACAAAACCGGATCCATCGATATTAATGGCCTCAAGCATATCTCTGGCAATCTCTTTTGCGCTGTCCATATCACTACCCATCAATTACAGAACCAGAGCGCACATCAAACTCCAGCCCGATACCCTCTTCCTCACTCCAACCCATAGTCAGAGACGTTGGTTTCTGTTTCGCGGCCATGTGAGTCAGCAGTTGTTGACTCAGCACAGGCAGAATTTGTTGATTGAGCAGACTGTCAACGTTACGCGCGCCGGTATCCGGCAGCAGACAGGCGGCAGTCAGCGCGTCATACAGGCTCTCATCAATCTGCGTGGTCAGGCCGTAATGACGATGCAGGCGCCTGCTCACCTGCGTGAGTTTCATTTCCACGATGGTGCGCATGGCAGCCTCATGTAGCGGGCGGTAAATCACCGTCTGGAAACGGGCCAGCAGCGCCGGCTGGAAGTGGTCACGTAAAATCGGGCGCAGCAGTTCCTGTAGATCGCTTTCGCTGGCCTTCGGCTGTTCGTCCAGCAGTTGCATGATGTGGTCGCTGCCGAGGTTGGAGGTCATCAGAATTACGGTATTACGGAAGTCGATTTCTCGCCCTTCTCCGTCGCGCATAAAGCCGCGGTCAAAGACCTGATAGAACAGGTTCATGACGTCGCGGTGCGCCTTTTCCACTTCATCCAGCAGCACCACGCTGTACGGACGCTTGCGCACCGCTTCGGTCAGAATGCCGCCCTGGCCATAACCGACATAGCCCGGAGGCGAGCCCTTCAGCTGGGAAACCGTGTGCGGCTCCTGGTATTCAGAAAGGTTGATGGTAATCAGCGACTTTTCGCCGCCGTACAGCACATCGGTTAGCGCCAGCGCTGTTTCGGTTTTCCCCACACCGCTCGGGCCAACCAGCAGAAATACCCCCTGAGGGCCGTTCTCCGACGTAAGCCCGGTTTTCGCGGCACGCAGGCGATGGGCGATGGCTTCAAGCGCCCTATCCTGGCCGACCACGCGCTTGCCCATTTCGTTTCCCAGACTCAGCAGTTCAGTCTGCTCGTCTTTCATCAAGGAAGACAGCGGCACGCCTGTCCAGTCGGCAATAACGGTGGCCACGGTACGCACATCCACATCAACGGAAAGTAGCGGGTTGTCGTGTTGCATACCATTCAGCGCTTGCTGCAGCTTATGGGCCTCACTCTGGCGGGATATATCCTGACGGTATTCCAGCAGTTGTTCGGTGAGTTTCAGTTCCTGGCCGTACTGGGTTTCAAGTTCATCAAGTGCAATGATAAGGGTATTTTCTTCCCGCTCGATGGCGGTCAGTCGACCACCATGGCCCTTGTTGCCGACGGCGATATCTTCCAGCAGCGCCTGCTTCTCCATTTCAAGCGAGGTCATCTGCGCGCGAATGCGGGTCAACTGTTCGGGTACGGTATCGAGGCTCATACGCACGCGGGCAGCGGCGGTGTCCAGCAGGTCAATGGCCTTGTCAGGCAGCTGACGACCGGTTAGATAGCGACGAGATAGCGTGACCGCGGCACGGACCGCGTCATCAGTGATATGCACATTATGATGTTCGGCATAGCGCGATTTCAGGCCACGTAGCATCAGGCAAGCGGTATCGTCGTCCGGTTCGTCCACTTTCACCATCTGGAAGCGGCGCTCCAGCGCGGCATCGCGCTCAAAATATTGTTTATATTCAGACCAGGTGGTGGCAGCAATGGTTCTGAGTTCGCCGCGAGCCAGCGCAGGTTTTAGCAGGTTGGCCGCATCTGCCCCGCCCGCCTGGTTACCGGCACCGATAAGAGTGTGAGCTTCATCGATAAACAGTAAAATCGGCACTGGCGATTGCTGCACAGCATCGATGACATTTTTAAGACGCTGTTCAAATTCTCCTTTCACGCCCGCGCCCGCCTGCAGCAGACCGAGGTCAAGCGTGCGCAGAACAACCTGCTTGAGGGCTTCCGGTACGTTGCCCCCGGCGATGCGTAATGCAAGCCCCTCCACCAGCGCGGTTTTTCCCACGCCCGGCTCACCGACCAGAATCGGGTTGTTCTTACGACGGCGCGAGAGAATGTCGACCATCTGACGGATTTCCGTATCACGCCCGAACACCGGATCAATCTTGCCCTCTTTAGCTTTGGCGGTGACATCGAGGGTGAATTTATCCAGTGCGTTCTGCAGCGCCGGGCTGAGTTCGCCTTCTCTCAGTTCTGCACCGACCGGACGGCCGACAAACTCCACTTCACCACCATGTTCTTGTGCCAGTTGCTCTTCGTGTTGCACCTCCGGGCGTTCGTCTGACTGCGCATCCAGCAAAGGACGAAGGCGTGCAAGTTGACTCTGGCCCAGCGTCAGCAAAGGCCACAGCCCGTCACAGTGAGCAAGTCGCTGATTTTCCGTCAGCGCCATAAGAAGGTGAATGCTACGGATGTGCTCTTCACCTGCCAGCGAAGCCAGCATCCAGGCTTCCTGCATCAATTTCTGAAGCTCGGCGGATAACTGCGGGCGGGTGCGCACCGAACGCGGTTGATTATCCAGCCAGCCGAGCAAACCCTGCCAGATGCTGTCCATATCCCACTCGTAGCGACGTGCCAGTACCGTCAGGTCTCCCTCCCCCTGCTCCAGCAATTTCAGCAGCCAGTGCTCAGGCAGGATTTCTGCATGGGCACGGGTCTGGCAGAGTGAAGCCGCCCCTTCCATCGCGCGGGCACAGTACGGATTCAGACGACGTAACAGGATGGCTGGATTTTCCATTTTTCTCTCTCTTGATGGCTCCGGGCACGCTACCGCCCTTCGCTGCTTCCCGTTCAGGGGACCAAAGCGCATACAGTCGGGCAGGCAGATTGTGGGGTTCTTTGCTCAGCGCCCGTAATGACAGACGCTCGGCAAAAAAGCGGACAGAAAAGCCCTGTCCGCTTCGTGACTTACGCGGTGGCGCGTTCGTTCCAGGAATCGGAATGAATGATGTTGCCGTCCTTGTAGGTCCAGGTGATTTTTTCGTAACGCAGTTCTATACGCTCAAGGTGGTTGTGCTTCTCTTTTGCAGGATCCTTGATGTCATACATTTCAGGATTTACTTTCACCACTTTCACGTTTTCCAGTCTGGTGTTGAAGTACTCCACTTCCTGGCCCGCATCGTTGATTTTGTACCACTTGAATTCTGCAGATTTCAGGGTCTGACCGGTGGTCACAGCCTTGTACAGGTACGGACTGGACGAATCGATTTCTTTGGTGAACAGAAACGGCGTGTGGATACGGGTGCCAGTCAGCTTGCCGGTGTTGTTATCGGTAGGGATGTACAGATTATGTTCCTGAGCGACCACTTCGATGCTGCCTTCGCGATCCTGGACGTCTACAGACCCTTTAATGTCCGCACCGCCGTCGTCTTTCAGCCAAAGATAAACAGGAATTGCCATGGAATTACTCTCCATTTAATTGTGATGCGCCATCATCCTGCGATGGCGCCGGGTGTTTGCCCGGTATCTGACAGGCATTGGCCTGCGGTACCAGACTGATTTCGACACGACGGTTGAGCGCACGCCCTTCCACAGTGTCGTTGGTTGCGACAGGACGGCTTTCGCCATAGCCCTGCACCGCAAAACAGCTTTCCGGCACATCGCCGGTGTCACGCATCCAGTTGCGCACCGCTTCAGCACGTTTCAGTGACAGCGTCTGGTTCAGTTGCGGATTGCCGGTGTTATCGGTATGTCCGGACACGACAATCAGCCAGCCCGGTTTCGCCTTAACGCCGACCAGAGAAAGCACCAGCATTTTGGTTGACCCGGCCTTCAGCGCCGATTTACCGGAATCAAACAACGACATACTGTCGAGTCGAATGGTTTTCGGACCCTGAATGATTTTCTTAATGACCGGTGGAGGCGGTGGCGGAGGTGCCCAGTCGCTGACGGCTGCCTCAACAGGCGGAACCAGCCGCAGTCCCTGATACAGACCCAGGCGATAACGCAGCGGCTCCCCACGGCGCTGCCAGTCGTCCAGCAATGCCCGATCAGCCCGCAACCGCTGCTGCGCCCGCAATTTCGGCGCAGCCGGTGTGCCGGTCAGTTGTTGGTATAATGCAAGATGGTCGCTGACATTGCGGATCAAGCGCTGGTTGTTCACCCAGGACGCCAGCATAGCCAGCGCAAGGAAAATGCCCCCCAGCAGCCCGGCATAACGCCAGAACACCATCCTGCGGCTGACGCCACGTCGGCGCGGTAACGCCGCCAGCAGTAATTCAGGCAGCGGCAGGGGTTCTGGGGTAACGGCAGTATCCGGTGGCAGCGCCGTCACGGCGGTGATGTGCTGTTGCCAGAGATTGCCCGTGATACCGTTCACCGGCGCCATACATATGCCCTGCACGCAGGGCGTCATCACCGGCAGCTCGCCCTGTCGTACCGACAGCAGGTCATTGACCGCACAACTCTGCCAGGCAAGCAGACTGTCCAGCCACAGGCTCTGGCTCAGACGGGAAAGTCGTCCGTCTGTTTCGGTCTCGCGGGTCCATTCCGTCAGTGACATATTTCCCTGACCGGGTTGATATACCTGAATACCGCTCCGTTGACTTACGGAGGTAAACCAGACGGACTCTGCATCCATGCAGGCCGCTGGTGGCGATACCCAGGTCACGGTCCACAGTAGAGGGATCGTGCCGAATGCCGCACGGCACTGGACGACAGCACGCTGCCAGCCCCGCAGAGACTGTGTAAAATCATCACCGGATGTGTGTAGCTCGGGTGCCACCGCCAGCATGACGGAGGTTTGCGATACCAGTGCCGGGCGAACCAGACTCAGGTGCTGTGCAAAGAGAGGCAGTTGTTCCGCATCCTTCACCCATAAATACCAGCCCTGTCGGGTTTCCCGGTGACGGTATCCAGACATAAACAGCAGGACGTTATCACCACAGGCGAGGATCACCGCCCCCTGAAAATCTTCCGGCGGCAGGTTTTCATCCATAATCCCCCGGACAGCGGTGACGCGGATCTGAGAAGCCTGATGCTGACGCCAGAACATTACCCCGGACACCAGAACAACCAGCAGGCTGAGCGCCACACGGCTGCCCGTGGACAGTGGCCAGAATCCCAGGATGAGCCACAGCGCCAGCACGGCACCCAGGGCAGTTAACAGACTTCGGTACACATCCCGCATCGCTTACCCCGGCCTGACAGTCTGGCTTACCAGCTCGGCAAGCGAAGACGAAAGGAAGAACCAGAGAGCCGCCAGGGCAACAGTGGCCGCAATCCAGGACAGCCAGTACCACCGACGGCCGCTGCGCAGGCGTGAAGCGCGGGAAACAATGGGGGCGTCCTGTGCCAACGTGAAGGCCGGTACCCGTTCAGCGAGCGCGCGAACAATATCCTCGCGACGCTCGTCGTCCTGGGCGCGATACTGACCAACGAATCCCAGCTGCAGGGTCCGGTACATGCAGGTCAGGACGGCGGCATCAGGGGCGGTTTCTTTCAGCAGTTTCCGGATCCGTTCCCACAGTTCCTCCCCGGCATTAAGGGTGCCAAAAAAATGTGCCTGCAACGGATCACGCCGCCAGGTCAGGTATCCATCATCGGTGGTTCCCCTGTTCATCACGCTCTCATCAAGCAGTGCACACAGGGCATACACCATATGGTCGCGGCTGATATTGCTGTAGCCTGCCTCCGTGAGCGCAATCTTCGCCTCCTGCACCAGACGGCTGGCCCGGCGATAGAGCCCTTCTCCATCACGGACTTCCTGCCCACCGCGTAGCTGGCTGGCCATCAGCCAGCCAGGGTAGAAGATACGTTCTAACTGGCTGAGTTCGGATTTGTTCATGTGCGCAGCACCGCAAAGAGTTCAAGGTTCACATCCCCCAGCGAACGCGGGGTATAGAAGGTGCAGTTGCCCATTTCAAGCATCGCTCTTGCCGCCTGAGTATTGAGATCAAGAGAGAAATACTGGTTCTCAAGACGTAACGGGATAGCGGCCGGAACATGCGTCAGAGGCTTGATAATCATCCCGCTCAGGGCCACATTCACTACATCCGAAACATCATCAAAGCTGCCCGCTTTACACAACTGCGGGAACTTCGTCTGAAGTTCATGGTTCGGCATGGTGGAGCGTACGGAGAGATAGAAGTCCGCCCCTTCGCGCAGACGCGCATCGTGCAGGACACCCTTCCAGATCTGGTCCTGATGTTCGAGGTGGATACTCACTACTCTCGACGGCAGGCTCGCTTCCAGCAGCTTATCGAGCAGTGCCAACAACGGTGGGAATACCCGTTCCGGTGTATCGTGCTGATAAGCAGGAATGTCTCCGGCATCGTGCTCCAGTGAGAAGGTCAGCAGGCTGCCGGCCAGACGGGCCAGTTCGCGATACAGCAGTTCCGGGTGCCGTGCAGGTGTCTGCAGGAGTTCCGTCAGCACCGGCTCGGCGCTGTTCAGGGCATTAAGCAGCCAGAACAGGGAGACATCCGCAACCGCAAAGTCGGCCATCCGCTCATTGCTCTCACGACGCATCGCCATCAGACGTCGGCGGCGGGCCTGCAGCCGGACCACCAGGTCGCCCAGTTCGGTGGTCAGCAGTGGGCTTGCAGAAACGGAAAGCATCGGCGGGATGAAAGCCGGGTCCCTGCTCCACTGTCCCTGCGCATTACGTACCAGACGTGCCACCGGGCAGGTCAGCCAGGCCGTGTTTTCCTGACTGGACAGACGCAGGGTGAGCGCATTACGCAGAATGGCGAGTTCTCCGCTTTCATGGCCAGCCAGTTCCTGCACCACTATACGTTCGGCTTTCCAGCGACGCGGGCGTTCACTGTCCTGCCCGTTATCGAGGTTGCCGCCACTGGCGCTCAGCAGGGGTAGTGCGACAACCACGTCAACAGCCTCAGAACCGTTTGCGGCGGATAAATCACAGACCGGCGGAAGATTATCCGCCAGGCCCGTATCAACAATCGTGCCATCCTGAAAACGAACCACCAGACGGGTGGCATTCAGGCGCGAGAGCACCAGTGCGGCATCATCAAATTCAGCCGCAACCACACCCCAGGGATGCGAAATTCCCATTCGGGCGACCATGTCGGCAACATACTCACTCCAGCGTGCCTGCTGCTGGAACTGTTGTGGGGCAAGAGCTGCCCCATCCTCCCAAAGCGGGCGATAAATTTTCATCCCTGATTTCCCCTCGCCTTACGATTTGGCTTTCGGCATCTGAGAAACCAGAGACAGATTGACGTCCATCCCTTCTACCTGGAAGTGCGGCACGGCGTACAGCTTCACGCGGAAGAAGCCCGGGTTATCTTCAATATCTTCTACCACCACTTTCGCATCGCGCAGTGGGTGGGACGCCTGCAGCTCATCGCCGGGATCGGTCATTTCCGTCACCAGACCGCGAACCCAGGTGTTCAGCTCCAGCTCCAGAAGACGACGATCCTTAGTGGTGCCGATGTTTTCGCGCTGAATGAGCTTCAGGTAGTGCGCGATACGCGACAGCAGGAAGATGTAAGGCAGACGGGCGTTGATGCGGCTGTTGGCCGTCGCATCGGCGGTATCGTAAAGCGCCGGTTTCTGCGTGGAGTTCGCAGAGAAAAAGCACGCGTAGTCGCGATTTTTGTAGTACGACAATGGAATGAAACCCAGGTTGGCAAATTCAAATTCACGCGTCTCAGGGATCATCACTTCAGACGGGATCTTCACCTGATTGCCAGTGCCCAGATCGTATAAATGGATAGGCAGATCCTGTACAGCACCACCAGCCTGCGGGCCACGTATCTGTACACACCAACCGTTGTTGATAAAGCTGCGTACCATATTGGTCGCAAAGGCAAAGGAAGCATTGGTCCACAAATATCTATTGTGATCCGGACCTTTCACTTCTTCGACGTAGTTGAAGCTACGCACAGGTACGGTATCCGGACCATAAGGCAGGCGCCCCAGTACACGCGGCATGACCAGACCGATATAGCGGGAATCATCCGTCTCGCGGAAGGATTTCCACTTGATGTACTCAGCGCGGTCAAAGTAATTACCGATATCTTTAATGGCCGCCACGTCCTCCATATTGTCTTTCAGGAAGAATTTCGGGCCGGCAGAACCGATAAACGGCATATGTGCAGCCGCAGACACTTTAGAGATGTTGCGCAGCAGGGCTACATCCTGCGCAGACGCATCAAATTCGTAAGCGGAAATCAGCGCAGCAATCGGCTCTCCACCCGGGGTATCATACTCATCAATATATGTATGTTTATACAGCCCACTTTGGACGATTTCCGGGCAGTCTTCAAAGTCCTGACGCAGGTCTTCTTTAGACATATCCAGGAGTTCAACTTTCACGTTCTGGCGAAAATCGGTTTTGTCGACAAGAGATTTCACACCGCGCCACAGACTTTCTACCGCCTGAAAGTCTTCATGATGCATAACAGCATCAAGCTGACGGCTGATCTGGTAATCCAGTTCCGCGATATGGTGGTCAATCAGGTTTTTGTCGAGTTTCTCAACTTTTGAGCCCGCTTTTGTCAGACATTCCAGGAACACCTTCATGCCGGCAGTTAAACGTTCGTCTGCTGTTGCATCCGACATCGCCTGTGCATCCTGCCAGATATCAAGCGCACTTAGCTCAGAGACAGGGTTAAGATTGATTTTTTCAAACAGGGACGCATATACCCCGCCTGCTGCAGGACGTTCAAGCACTACACTCTCGTTACCCGCGGCATTCTCATTTTTTACAGACATCAACATATTCCTTATTAATCCGTTAAAAGCATATGGCCGTTATGGCTGTTTCGGAGCCAGGGCTGAGAGTTCGGCTCTGAGTTCTGCACTTAATGCAGGGTCGAGAAGAATTTTTTCCAGCTCTTTTCGGAAAGCCTGGTTATCAAGCAGGTTTGCTTTTAAATCGCGAAGCAAATTGCGCATGGAGAGCATGGCCTTCAGCTGAGGTATTTGCCGCGAAACCTGCTCCGGAGAGAAATCATTAATACTCTGGAATGTCAGATTGATGTTGTCTTCACTGCCATCACCAGCAAGCGTGTTTTTAACGGTAATATTTACGATTGGGGAATATTCGGAAAGTACAGAGTCAAAGTTGTTTTTATTCAGATTAACTTTTTTGCGCTCCGATAGTGGTGCAGTCTCCTGACCATTACTGAAGTCTCCCGCCACCAGTAATTTCAGGGGGAGCTCAGTTTTCTTGCTCGCTCCGCCCGTATGCAAATCAAGCTTTAAATTAATACGTGCCTTGGGTATTTCGGACTGAAAAGAAGAGTTAGACATGGCTATCCCTGTTTTATGGAGTTATAAAAACGGTCAATGCCAGTGAGAAATTA
Source organism: Enterobacter sp. R-25 (assembly GCF_049913205.1). Taxonomy (NCBI): domain Bacteria; kingdom Pseudomonadati; phylum Pseudomonadota; class Gammaproteobacteria; order Enterobacterales; family Enterobacteriaceae; genus Enterobacter; species Enterobacter sp. R-25. Next base: position 3,367,256 of record NZ_CP183982.1, read on the forward strand.
ATAAGAAAGGCAAACCCAGCCAGAACAGCTTCCAGGTTCACGTCATCGGACGAAAATCAAAACCCCGGAATTAAAAGCGGGCACATTCCATTCACCAGCATATCGACATTGTGTTTTTGAGCATTTGTCTGAAATGAAAAAATTTCGGATAAGACCCAATAGCCGGAGTGTAGGAACGTTCCCTGCCCGATCGGAAACCAAAAAATGTAACAAAACGTTGCCGCTAAAAATCTTAACAACCAAAGATCATCTTTCTGATTTATAAGAATTTTCTTGCATACCCCTTTAACCCTTATGAAATAAGGGTGTACAGCAAGTGATCAATTTAATTTAGGGGTGATTTTGTATAAAATCTCATCAATCACATGAAATATCTGATTTTGTACTTTTATCAAAAATTAAAGGCAGAACATGCCTGCCTATGTGAAAAAATTGGCGACATTTACAGGCCTTCACCATTTTTTATTATTTACTTAAATGATTTTTATTATTTTCATCAGAAAAGTAAATATCACGGGACTTTATGGATGCCTCATCCCAGTACCAGTGATAGGTAAATTTCAGGCATCAATCGAGGAGTGGGCACAACCTTGAACAACAACCCTATCTTGTTGCTAAAATCAGGGTTCCGGGGATACAGAGGGGACGACGCTGACATGACGTCATTAAAGTTGGTTTTGAAATCTGTATAACACCGTCTGGTGCAACGTTGTTGATTTAACTTTCCTGAAAGATATCATCACGCCCTTAACCGGGCCCCCCTCTGTAACCCAAAGCATGCTCTCACTTTACACAATAAAGGGTCATTCCTGCCGTTGCATTCCTGCAGAGGACACCATGCTCTCATCGGCGCGCCGATACACCGGCACAAGGCGAGTGGTTCCGGTAAGATTATCAAATACCTGTTTTTCCGCAGTGGTAATTCTCATTCCGGCCTTTCTCAAACGCGACACCTCAGCAGCAATCCGCTGGATCCCAAACCAGAACAGCGCATCAAGCGCGGTTACCTCCAGACCACTTAACAGAGCACGCTTCAGACGTTCCGTGGGGGGCTTAATTTCTTTGGCTATCTGCAGAAAAGGTTCCGCGGTCAATTGTGTCGCTTCCATTCGCCGTATACGTGTGGACAGATGATATTGAAAAACGTCAGGTACATCGCTCAAATCGGACTTCACGCTCCAGACACAGCCAAACCGTTTCCCGTTAAAAATGACATTCTTTTGGCTGAGCTGCAGTTCATCACGCAACCCGGCAATTAACTGAGGAGTCCGCACGAGCAGCAGGCGGAAAGGCAGCTCAAAGCTGGTAACGTAATCGACATTGGTCAGGGCAATACGCAGACGCGCCTCGGCCCCGGCCTGCATCGCCTTGCACTCGCTTAAAACGTCGGCCCACTGACGGGTAAGACGCGGAGGTTCATTCGCCTCGGTAAATCTGTATTTTTCAATCTGATAATCGATTTGCTCTGTCACCCGCTTTTCCCTGTCAGTCACGTTTTAGCCGCTAAAGAGAATTTAGCAGCAGAGGTTATTATGCTCCATAGGTGATGTGCAGTGATTGAACCCTCATTTATACGGGTTATGTTATTCCGTATTACAATTCCACAGCTTTACTCCACAGGCCCTCTTCTCTTTCAGGCAACCATCATGAAACAAATCACGCTCTCCGATTTGAAGCAACAAAGTGAAGCGGCGGCTAACGCCCCGCGTTTACGCGCACATCGTAACTTTCATCCTGAACTGAGCGACCCGGTTCAGCGACTGGCCATCGCGATGGAACCTGGCACCTATGTTCGCCCTCATCGTCATCCGCATACCTTTGAGCTGTTACTTCCCCTTCGCGGGCGTTTTGTCGTGCTGAATTTTGACGACCAGGGCGTCGTCACCCGTCGCGTCGTATTAGGTGAAGCGTGTATGGCGCTGGAGATGGAGGCGGGAACCTGGCATGCCGTGCTGTCACTGGATCACGGCGGCGTTATTTTTGAAGTTAAACACGGTGGCTATCAACCGGTGGCTGATGAGGATTTCGTTACCTGGGCCCCCGCCGAGGGAGAGCCCGGTACAGCCGCGCTGATGGCATGGTATAAACAGGTACAGCCTGTCGATGCGGCCTGGAAAGCATAACGACTGCTTTCAAAATATCCAAACAGATGCCGTCGCGCATCTGTTCTGGTTTATAAAAACAGAAAAATCAAAGACCTTTCGAATTGCCGCTTTTTTAATCAAGAACGAGTAATAGCACATACCGTATAAAGGGTGCTACATTATACCGCCCACCCAACGTCAGCAATGGCCAGGCAACGCCGTAAAGATCGGTAAAGCCTGCAACCATGACCTTGTACTACGGTCTAACAGGTACGTGGTTACGCAATGCGTGACTTTCACCGACTTTATATAGGTTCCCATTATTTTGTCACAATCCAAATTCAAACGCGCGTTTCTGCACCCGCGTTACTGGTTCACATGGTTTGGTCTTGGCGTGCTCTGGTTACTGGTTCAGCTTCCTTATCCCGTAATCCGCATTCTGGGCTCCAGGCTTGGCAGCGCATCGCGCCACTTCCTTAAACGTCGTGAGTCTATTGCGCGTAAAAATCTCGAACTTTGCTTTCCACAGTACAATGCGGAACAGCGCGAAAAATTGATTGCTGAAAACTTTAAATCTATCGGCATGGCTCTGCTTGAAACCGGTATGGCATGGTTCTGGTCTGATGAACGTGTTCGTAAATGGTTTGATGTGGAAGGCCTGGATAACCTGAAACGTGCCCAGTTGCAAAACCGCGGCGTGATGGTGGTCGGCGTTCACTTTATGTCTCTGGAACTGGGGGGTCGCGTCATGGGGCTTTGCCAGCCGATGATGGCAACCTACCGTCCGCACAACAGCGCTGTGATGGAATGGGTGCAGACACGTGGTCGTATGCGCTCGAATAAGGCGATGATCAGCCGTAACAACCTGCGCGGCATGGTTGGCGCACTGAAAAAAGGTGAGGCCGTCTGGTTCGCACCGGACCAGGATTATGGGCGTAAAGGCAGTAGCTTCGCTCCGTTCTTTGCGGTGAAAGATGTCGCCACGACCAATGGTACCTTTGTGATTTCACGTCTTTCCGGTGCCTCCATGTTGACCGTCACGATGGTCAGAAAAGCGGATAAATCAGGTTATCGCCTGCATATCTCCCCTGAGATGGCTAACTATCCGGAAAACGAAGGCGAAGCCGCTACGTTCATCAATAAAGTTATCGAAATGGAAATCATGCGTGCGCCTGAGCAATATCTCTGGATGCATCGCCGTTTCAAAACACGCCCTCTTGGCGAAGCCTCGCTGTACATCTAAATTCCAGAAGGTTAGTTTCGTTAAGAAACTAACCTTTTCAATGACCTGTAATCACGCTGTGTACTGTCTTTCTTTGCGTCGCTCAAAGTGAATTTATTGCGTTCTGAAATCAAACTGTCGCCGTTCCACGACACCCGTAAGTGACGGAAATTATTTAAAAAAATCCCTCTTGTCACCCCCCATTTTTAGGCGTACATTAGCGCCGTCTGGCAACAGGAAAGCACAGAATTCTGAGCGGGAGTCAGCGGTATTACGGGAAAAATCTTATTTCCGCTATAAGCCAACTTCAGCTCTCTATAATCAGGTGGACTCTGTTTTTAAATGCGTACCACAAGATACGCGGAGCGATGAAACGTGAAATATTTCTTTATGGGCATTTCGGTGATTGTTTTAGTCTGGGCCGGAACGTTTGCCCTGATGATCTAGTGAAGAACATGCAGTCAAAAAAACAGGAGCCGATGGCTCCTGTTTTTTTATGTCATGATGACGCGTGATGTTCGGTGACGCTTTTCGATGAGAGAAGTCCGTCGGCGCGGAACATACTCTTGATGCCCCTCACCGCCTGCCGGATGCGGTCACTGTTTTCAATCAGAGCGAATCGCACATGGGTGTCGCCATAATCACCAAAGCCAATGCCCGGCGAGACACATACCTTCGCGTCCTGCAGCAGCTTTTTGGCAAACTCCAGCGATCCCATTGCCGCATACGGCTCCGGAATTTTAGCCCAGACGTACATGGACGCTTTCGGCATGTCCACCATCCAGCCAGCTTCATGCAACCCTTTGACCAGCACATCACGGCGACGCTTATACTGCGCAGCAATCTCATGCACACACTGCTGATCGCCTTCAAGGGCTGCAATAGCCGCGACCTGAAGCGGGGTAAAGGTACCGTAGTCGTGATAACTCTTGATGCGCGCCAGGGCATTCACCAGCGTCTTGTTGCCCACCATAAAGCCGATGCGCCAGCCAGCCATGTTGTAGCTTTTCGACAGCGTAAAGAACTCAACCGCCACATCGCGTGCGCCAGGAACCTGCATAATCGAAGGGGCTTTCCAGCCGTCATAGACAATATCGGCATAGGCTAAATCATGCACCACCAGCACGTCGTAACGTTTAGCCAGGGCGACCACTTTTTCAAAGAAATCGAGCTCTACGCACTGCGCCGTCGGGTTCGACGGAAAACCGAGGATCATCATCTTAGGTTTCGGATAGCTTTCGCGAATCGCACGTTCCAGTTCGTTAAAGAAATCGACCCCTTCCACCAGTGGTACGGAGCGAACCTGCGCTCCGGCAATCACGGCGCCATAAATGTGAATCGGGTAGCTCGGATTGGGCACCAGTACGGTATCACCATGATCCAGAGTCGCCAGCATCAGGTGCGCCAGACCCTCTTTTGAGCCGATGGTGACAATCGCCTCGCTTTCAGGGTCGATATCGACCTGGTAGCGATCCTGATACCAGCGAGAAATTGCACGACGTAATCGAGGAATACCGCGAGAGGTAGAGTAGCCGTGCGTATCCGGACGCTGAGCAACCGTACATAATTTCTCAACAATATGCGGCGGTGTTGGGCCGTCAGGGTTACCCATGCTGAAATCAATAATGTCTTCGCCGCGCCGACGCGCAGCCATTTTCAGTTCAGCAGTGATGTTGAATACATAAGGGGGGAGACGATCGATACGCGTAAAACGGCGTTCAGGACTGAATTCAGCCATAGATTCCTCAGATTAACGTTAGCGCCCGGACCGTCCGAGCGACGCTGCCACCGATGTGGCATGTTTAGAAAATAACCTGAAAAAAATCATGCTGTCGAGAGGGAAATGAAAAAAAAGAGTGCGCGCTAAAATCGGAACCCTGCTGCCTTGAAAAGCGGAAGCGTCCGAAGTGACAGCCTCTTTCTGATATCTGTTGTGTAACACGATGATATCAAAACCGTTACCTGCTCAGGCGTTATCACAAAAAAATCGGGAGACTTCAGCCCTCTCCTGATAATCCCCTTTGAAAAACAGGGTTTTCCCCATTTGATAAACCTGACGGATAGCTGGTCAATACGCGCCAGGTTTTTTATCATGGTTCTTTCCCGTTTTTCCTGGTCTACTCGTGCACGAAATATTCAATATGCTGCTGGCGGTTTTTGACCGCGCGGCATTAATGCTGATTTGCCTGTTTTTCCTCATCCGCATTCGCCTGTTCCGCGAGCTTTTGCACAAGTCTGCGCACTCGCCAAAAGAGCTGCTGGCCGTCACCGCTATCTTCTCGCTGTTCGCGTTGTTCAGCACCTGGTCCGGCGTGCCGGTCGAGGGATCGCTGGTTAACGTGCGTATCATTGCCGTCATGTCCGGCGGGATTTTGTTTGGCCCGTGGGTCGGCGTCATCACCGGACTGATTGCCGGTACGCACCGTTACCTGATTGATATCGGTGGCGTGACGGCAATTCCCTGTTTTATTACCAGTATTATCGCCGGGGTACTGTCAGGATGGATTAACCGCAAGATCCCGAAAAAGCAGCGCTGGCGCGCCGGGATCATCGCCGGCATGGTGTGCGAAACGCTGACCATGATCCTGGTGGTGGTGTGGGCCCCCACTATCGCACTGGGGCTGGATATCGTTTCGAAAATCGGTATTCCCATGATCCTCGGCAGCGTCTGCATCGGTTTTATCGTGCTGCTGGTACAAAGCGTTGAGGGAGAAAAAGAGGCCAGCGCCGCACGTCAGGCCAAGCTGGCGCTGGATATCGCCAACAAAACGCTGCCACTCTTCCGCCATGTGAACGCGGAGTCGTTACGTCAGGTCTGCGATATTATCCGCCGCGATATTCATGCCGATGCGGTCGCCATTACCAATAACGACCACGTACTGGCTTACGTCGGCGTCGGGGAACACAATTACCGCGATAATGACGATACCATTAGCCCCACCACCCGACAGGCGATCAACTACGGTAAAATCATCATTAAGAACAATGATGAAGCTCACCGAACGCCGGAAATCCACTCCATGCTGGTGATTCCGCTGTGGGAAAAAGGCGTGGTAACGGGCACGCTAAAAATCTACTACTGCCACGCGCACCAGATCACCTCCACGCTTCAGGAGATGGCCATCGGCCTGTCGCAGATTATCTCTACCCAGCTGGAAGTTTCCCGTGCAGAACAGCTGCGCGAGATGGCAAATAAGGCAGAACTGCGCGCGCTTCAGAGCAAAATCAATCCTCATTTTCTGTTTAACGCGCTGAACGCCATCTCGTCCTCCATCCGGATGAATCCGGACACCGCGCGTCAGCTTATATTCAATCTGTCGCGCTACCTGCGCTATAACATTGAACTGAACGATGACGAGCAGATCGACATCAAAAAAGAGCTGTATCAGATCAAGGACTATATCGCGATTGAGCAGGCCCGTTTTGGTGACAAGCTCACGGTGATTTACGATATCGATGAAGAGGTCAACTGTGTGATCCCAAGCCTGCTGATCCAGCCGCTGGTGGAAAACGCGATTGTTCACGGCATTCAGCCGTGTAAAGGTAAAGGCGTGGTCACCATCAGCGTAACCGAAAGCGGTAACCGCGTGCGCATTGCCGTGCGCGATACCGGCCACGGTATTGATCCAAAAGTCATTGAGCGCGTGGAGTCTAACGAAATGCCGGGCAATAAAATTGGACTGCTGAACGTGCACCATCGGGTCAAGCTCTTATTCGGCGACGGACTGCACATTCACCGTCTCGAACCCGGCACCGAAATTGCTTTTTACGTCCCGAATGAACGCTCCCCCGTTCATGCGGCGACATCACTGTTGCCATAGGCCGGAGTAATCAATGAAAGTCATCATCGTGGAAGATGAAATTCTGGCTCAACAGGAGCTGAGCTGGCTTATCAAAACGCACAGCCAGATGGAGATTGTGGGTACCTTTGAGGATGGTCTGGACGTGCTCAAGTTCTTGCAGCATAACCGGGTCGACGCCATTTTTCTGGATATCAACATTCCATCACTGGACGGCGTATTACTGGCGCAAAATATTAATCAGTTTGCTCATAAGCCGTTTATTGTTTTCGTCACCGCCTGGAAAGAGCACGCCGTAGAAGCCTTCGAACTGGAAGCGTTTGACTATATTCTGAAGCCTTACCAGGAATCGCGTATTGTCAGCATGCTGCAAAAGCTGGAAGCCGCATGGCAACAACAGGCCACGCCTGCTAACGCAAGCCCGGCGATACGTGAAAACGACACCATAAATCTGGTCAAGGATGAACGCATCATCGTGACGCCTATCGACGATATCTACTATGCCGAAGCGCACGAGAAGATGACGTTTGTCTATACACGGCGTGAATCGTACGTGATGGCAATGAACATCACCGAGTTTTGCAACAAACTGCCGGCGGCGCACTTTTTCCGCTGCCACCGTTCGTTTTGCGTCAATCTAAACAAGATCCGCGAGATCGAACCGTGGTTTAACAACACCTATATTTTGCGTCTGAAGGATCTTGATTTTCAGGTCCCGGTGAGTCGCAGCAAGGTGAAAGAGTTCCGCCAGCTGATGCATCTGTAAAAATCCCCTCTCCCGCAGGAGAGGGATAGTCCTCAGAGGATTTGACCCAGTACCTGACGCAGGTGCGCGCCCGAGCCAAGCAGGCCAGGGTTATCGTGCACAATCAGGTACACAGGGATGTCCTGCACATAGCTTCTGAAGCGACCTTTGTCTTCAAACGCACCACGGAAGCCTGAGGCTGTAAAGAAGTCGAGGAAACGCGGTACGATCCCGCCCGCGATATAGACTCCCCCGAAGGTGCCCAGCGTCAGCGCCAGGTTGCCGCCAAACCGTCCCATGATCACACAGAACAGCGACAGCGCACGGCGACAGTCGATGCAGCTGTCCGCCAGCGCGCGCTCGGTCACATCTTTTGGCTGCAGATTCTCCGGCAGACGACCGTCTGATTTTACAATCGCACGGTACAGATTCACCAGACCCGGACCGGAAAGCACGCGCTCGGCGGAGACGTGGCCGATTTCAGCGCGCAACTCTTCGAGGATAATGCCCTCTTCTTCGCTGTTGGGCGCAAAGTCCACGTGACCGCCCTCACCCGGCAGGCTTACCCAGCGCTGGTCGACGTGAACCAGATGTGAAACGCCAAGACCGGTACCGGCACCGTAGACCGCAATCGGCTTACCTTCTACTGGCGCTGTACCGCCAAACTGAATCAGATGCTCTGGCTTCAGCATCGGGATCGCCATGGACACGGCAGTAAAGTCATTGATGATTTCAAGATGCGAAAAACCAAGGTTTTTTTTCATCTCAGCGATGGAAAATGCCCAGACATGGTTGGTCATCGCCACCCAGTCACCGGTAATCGGGCAGGCAATGGCGATACATCCGTCTTCGATGCTCACCTGTTGCTCTTCAAGATAGACCCGAACAACGGCCTCAAGACTTGGATAATCCAGCCCTGAATAGGTTTTCGCCCGGGAAATTTCACCGCTATTTACATCGCATAGGGCAAGGCGAGCATTCGTGCCGCCCACATCGCCTACCAAAGCATACTTTGTCATTCTTCTACTGCTCCGCTAAAGTCAGAATAAATCTTTGGGACACTGTAAGTTCAAGGCGTGATAACAACAACGACCGGAAGGTGAATGCCCGTGGATTATCGATCTTCGTCACAGAATAACTTTACCGTTTCAGCACCTTTTGCACTATTGCCATAAAGCTGATTGTGCAAAGTAACGTAATAGCGTTTTGTACAAGGAAATCATCATGCTCCATCCGCGAGCCAGAACCATGCTCTTACTGGCAATACCGGCGCTGATCATTGGCGTTGCCTCAAGTCTGGTGCTCATTGTCGTGATGAAAGTCGCGTCGGTGTTGCAGGCGATGTTATGGACGGCGCTTCCTGCACAACTGGGCGTCAGCGTGGATTCGCCGGGATGGATCATGTTGATGCTGACGCTCACCGGCGTTGCGGTGGGTCTGGTGATCCGCTTTAGCCCCGGGCACGCCGGGCCTGATCCGGCGCTTGAGCCACTGATCGGTGCGCCCGTTCCCCCCTCGGCGCTGCCGGGGCTGATTATCGCGTTGATCCTGGGTCTGGCGGGCGGTGTCAGCCTTGGTCCTGAACACCCCATCATGGCGGTAAACATTGGTATGGCGGTCTTTCTCGGTTCGCGCATTTTACCCCGGGTCGGTGCGCTGGACTGGACCATCCTCGCCTCTGCAGGCACCATCGGGGCGCTTTTCGGCACGCCCGTTGCCGCCGCCCTTATTTTTTCTCAGACGCTTACCAGCAATAACGACGTCCCGCTCTGGGATAAACTCTTTGCGCCGCTGATGGCCGCTGCGGCTGGTGCGCTCACGACCAGTCTGTTTTTCCATCCTCATTTCTCACTCTCTCTGCCCCACTACGGTCAGATGCATATTGCCGATATTTTCAGCGGTGCCATCGTCGTCGCGATCGCCATTGCACTCGGGATGATTGCGGTATGGTGCCTTCCGCGCCTGCACCGTCTGATGCACCGGCTGAAGCACCCGGTGCTGATTCTGGGGGCGGGTGGTCTGATGCTGGGCGTATTAGGGGCTATCGGCGGAACGGTAACGCTGTTTAAAGGCCTTGATGAAATGCAGCAGTTGGCTTTCAGCCAGGTGTTCAGCGTGTCTGATTACCTGCTGTTTGCGCTGGTTAAACTGGCGGCGCTGGTGGTAGCTGCAGCATGTGGGTTCCGCGGTGGGCGTATCTTCCCGGCGGTGTTTATCGGCGTGGCGCTGGGGCTGATGCTGCATGAACATGTGGATGCGGTGCCGGCAGCGATAACGGTCTCTTGCTCAATTCTGGGGCTGGTGCTGGTGGTGACGCGCGATGCGTGGCTGAGCCTGTTTATGGCGGCGGTAGTGGTGCCGGATTCAACGCTCTTCCCCCTGCTCTGTATCGTGATGTTGCCCGCCTGGCTCCTGCTGGCGGGCAAACCGATGATGATGGCCTGGCGAAACGACAAGTAATCAGGCGTTATTACGCGCTTCCAGAGCTTTGGTAAGCGCCCCGAGCAGCGGCGGGATATCCGCTTTCGGGAGCATCACCTCAATCAACGAGAGCCGCTCGTGGTGCGCCACTTTTTCAAGTACGTCCGCCAGCTGTTCCGCTTCACTGACCCGCCAGCACTCAGACTGAGGATCGAGGCTCAACGCCTGCGGAATGTGCGTCCAGTTCCACAAAGCAATGTCGTTATACCGCTGCTCCGCCCCATGGATAGCCCTCTCAACCGTGTAGCCTTCGTTGTTGAGCACCAGAATAATGGGGTGCTGTTTATCACGCAGCATCGAGCCTAGTTCCTGAATGGTGAGCTGGGCCGCGCCATCCCCCGTCAGCACAATCACGCGCCGGTTCGGGCATGCGGTTTGTGCACCAAACGCCGCCGCCAGCGTGTAACCAATCGAGCCCCACAGCGGCTGGACGATAAAGTTCACATCAGCCGGTAAACGCAGATCAATCGCGCCGAAGGCCGATGTTCCCTGGTCGGCAAGGATAATGTCCCCCGGGCGAATAAAGGTTTGCAACGTTCTCCAGAAATTCTCCTGGGTAAGCGAACCGTCCGGCTGCGGGAACGGTATTGCGCCGGATGATGACGACATAAGGCCAGTGTGCACGTGCTGTTTGCAGAGTTCGACCAGCGTCTCAATCGCCTGGTTCATTGGGATGCCGGTAAACCAGACATCCCCGACGCGTGCGGCATGCGGCTGAACTTCAATGGTTTGCGCCGGGGTAAGCTGGTGCGTGAACCCGGCCGTCAGGGTATCGGTAAAACGCGTGCCAACACACAATACCGTGTCAGCCCCTTCAATCGCCTCTTTTACCGCACCGGTGCTGGCTGAACCACTGTATGTGCCGTAAAAACCCGCCTGACGCTCGTCGAATATCCCTTTCCCCATCAGCATGGTGGCATGGGCCATCGGTACCTCTTTCACCCACTTCTGTAGCGCATGCTTCAGGCCATGGCGCAGAACAAGGAAGTCGGCCAGCAGCGCGGTACGTTTGCTCATCGCCAGTTTGTTCTCAGCAGCATCCCGGAACGCTTTCAGGCAGGCGCTATCGGCATGAGCCTGCTTATGAGTGAGAGCGTTTACAGGCGGCGTAGCGGCTTTTTTTGCCACATCGGCGGGTAACATCAGATAACCGGGGCGGCGTTCCCGAAGCATGGTTGTCAACACACGGTCGATTTCATAACAGGCATTTTGTTCGGTAAGGACCGCCTGTGCGACGGTGATCGGCTCGCTCATATGATAAAAGTGACGGAACTCCCCATCCCCCAACGTATGATGCAGCAGCTCTCCCCTTTGCTGTGCCGCCGTACCCGGCGCCCCCACAATATGTAAAACCGGGACATGCTCGGCATAGCTGCCGGCAATACCGTTCATGGCACTTAACTCCCCAACGCCGAATGTGGTCAGCAGCGCGGCAAAGCCCTTACATCGGGCGTATCCGTCAGCGGCATAGGATGCGTTCAGCTCATTGGCACAGCCCACCCAACAAATATCCGGGCTGTCTATTACGTGGTCGAGAAACTGCAGGTTATAGTCGCCCGGCACGCCAAACAGATGATCGGCACCACAATCTGTAAGACGGTCCAGCAGGTAATCGGCGACGCAGTATGGGGTTCGCATAACAGGTGTCCTTCTGACGTTGACCTCACTTTGAGTATTAAAGAAGCGTGATGGCTGTCCAGAATTGGTCGTAAGAAGGGCATGGAAAGAATGCTTTACAAAAAAGGCTGCGCTATGCTCTTTTTTTTCATGTAAATGTAAACGTATACACTGATTTTTCCTTTCAGCGCCAGAGGGCATCAGAATGGGTTACCAGCCGGACAAAAATCGTTATCAGACAATGCAGTATCGCCGCTGTGGGCAAAGCGGACTCAGGTTGCCTGCCATCTCACTCGGGTTGTGGCACAATTTTGGCGACGCCACGCTTGTCGAAAACAGCCGTCAACTTTTACAACGCGCGTTCGATCTGGGTATTACGCATTTCGACCTTGCCAATAATTACGGTCCTCCTCCCGGCTCAGCCGAACGTAACTTCGGTCGCATTTTGCAGGAAGATTTCCTGCCATGGCGCGACGAGCTGATCATCTCGACCAAAGCGGGTTATACCATGTGGGATGGCCCCTACGGCGACTGGGGGTCACGCAAATATCTGGTTGCCAGCCTGGATCAAAGCCTGAAGCGTATGGGGCTGGAATATGTGGATATCTTCTATCATCACCGTCCTGACCCACAAACGCCACTGCTGGAAACCATGAAAGCGCTTGACCATGTGGTGCGTCAGGGAAAAGCCCTTTACGTCGGGTTATCAAATTACCCTGCAGAACAGGCCCGCAAGGCTATCGATATCCTGAACGACCTTGGGACGCCGTGTCTGATCCACCAGCCGAAATATTCGATGTTTGAACGTGCGCCAGAGGAAGGCCTGCTGGACGTGCTGCAGGAAAAAGGCGTCGGCTGCATTCCCTTCTCGCCGCTGGCGGGGGGACAGCTGACTAACCGCTACCTGAACGGTATTCCTGCAGACTCGCGTGCGGCAAGCGGCAGTAAGTTCCTTAATCCCGATCAGATCACCGAAGAGAAGCTGGAGAAGGTTCGTCAACTGAACGCGCTGGCGGAAAACCGCGGCCAGAAACTGTCACAGATGGTGCTGGCGTGGATTTTACGCCACGAGTCGGTAACGTCAGTGCTGATTGGGGCCAGTAAAACCGCCCAGATTGACGATGCCGTGGCAATGCTGGAAAACCGCCATTTCTCGGCGGAAGAACTGGCAATCATTGATGGGATCCTGAACAGCTCAAAATAAAATCACTTTTAGCAAAAAGTGCTCTCATTCATGAATTAGGAGTTGAGGCGATGAAACGAGCCTTTACCAACTCGTAATATTGCGTTAACAGGCCCCACAAAGGCCCCGATCGTGAAGGAGAAAGAGTATGTTCAGGTCACTGATTCTTGCAGCGGTATTACTGGCTTCGGCCCCGCTGATCGCCACTGCGGGCGAAATCACCCTGTTGCCATCAGTTAAATTACAAATTGGCGATCGTGACGACTACGGCAGATACTGGGACGGTGGCTACTGGCGCGACCGTGATTACTGGAACCGTCACTATGAGTGGCGCGGCGACCGCTGGCGCAGACATGATAATGGCCTGCATCGCGGCTGGTACAAAAACAACGCCTATGAACGTGGTTACCGTGAAGGCTGGAACGATCGTGACGACCGCCGCGGTGGCTGGGGTCACGGTGGCAGAGGACACGGTGGTCACGGCCATCATCACTAATGCGTCATCACTAATGCATCATCAGTAATGCAAAAAGGAGCCTCCCGGCTCCTTTTTCTTTGGTTCAACGCGACGCTATAACCCCAGAGCAGTGCCGACCAGGAGCCACAGGTTCAACGACACCACTACCGCCACAATGACCCAACCGGTTCGTTTCACCAGCGTGCTGTTCACCAGTTCGCCCATCAGGCTTTTGTCACTGGTAAAGATCAGCAGCGGCACCAGTGCAAGCGCGATACCAAAACTCAGCAGTACCTGGCTCATGACCAGAATTCTCGTGGGATCCAGCCCCATCAGAATCACAACAAAGGAGGGCAGCATGGTCACGGAGCGACGAACCCAAAGCGGAATGTGGAAACGGACAAAGCCCTGCATCACCACCTGCCCTGCCAGCGTCCCCACAACCGTTGACGAGAGACCGGCCGCCACCAGGCTCAGCCCGAATATCGTGGCAGCAGCGTGGCTCAGTAACGGTTCCAGCGTAAGGTATGCCTGGTCGAGATCGGCAATACCGGTGTGACCGTTAAAATGGAAAGCGGCGGCAGCGGTCGCCATCATCGCCAGGTTCACAAAACCGGCAATGGTCATGGCGATCGCCACATCCCATTTCGTCGCAGAGTAACGCTCTTTGCGCGTCCCACCGTGCAGGTGCTGTGTCAGCGAGGAATGCAGGTAAATGACATGCGGCATGATGGTTGCGCCCAGCACCCCGGCGGCCAGGAACACCGCTTCAGAGGTTGGCAGGCTCGGGATAATCATCCCTTTGCTGAGCTGTGCCAGATTCGGCTGAGAGAAAATCAGCTCGACGATATAGGCCGCCGCCACAAACAGCAGCAGCCCGCCGATCACTTTTTCCAGCGGTTTTTGACCGCGACGCTGCAGCATCAGGATCAGGAAAGTGGCAATCCCGGTGAGCACCGCGCCCTGAAGCAGCGAGACGCCGAGGATCAATTTAAAACCAATCGCGGCCCCGATGAATTCGGCGAGGTCGGTTGCCATGGCGATAATTTCCGCCTGAACCCAGTAAAGCCATACCGCCGGACGCGGATAGTGATCGCGAATTTGTTCAGCCAGGTTTTTGCCCGTGGCAATCCCCAGCTTCGCGGACAGCATCTGAATCAACATGGCCATCAGGTTAGCCCACACGACCACCCAGAGCAGCTTATAGCCGAAGCTGGCCCCGGCCTGAATATTGGTCGCAAAGTTACCTGGATCGATATAGCCGATGGCAGCAATGAACGCAGGTCCCATTAACGCGAACCGCAACTTGCGCGCTGCTCTGCCATTGCTACCCTCTACGCGACTGTTTGTCATTTCTGCCTCTGGAAATATAGCCTTTGCTATGTTTAATGCTATCAAAATGAGAATGATTATCAAGATCATTTAGTGAGTTTATAGTGATTTCTCTGATAGCTTTGAACAATAGACGGGCGGGTAAGGTGGGGCGATCTAACAAAACCTGCAATCGCGCACGCTTTTGTGAAGACTAGCACACAAACTTAACTTTTCACGCATTTACCTAACATAACAAAAATGTATTGTGGATCACTAATTTTGAGACTCGTCACAGGATGTAACTATAGTGTGTCCTTGATCTCGTTTTCTTTTCGCTTGTTACATAGAATGTGCACGAAAATTAAACCTGCCTCATATTTGGAGCAAATATGGACCGCGTCCTTCATTTTGTCCTGGCACTCGTTGTCGTTACTGCGCTTGCGTTACTGGTCAGCCATGACCGTAAAAAAATCCGCATCCGCTTTGTTGTTCAGCTTCTCGTTATTGAAGTTTTGCTCGCGTGGTTCTTCCTGAACTCCAACGTGGGGCTTGGCTTCGTAAAAGGCTTCTCCGAAATGTTCGAAAAACTGCTCGGATTCGCCAACGAAGGGACGAACTTTGTCTTCGGTAAAATGAACGACGAAGGTCTGGCGTTCTTCTTCCTGAAGGTACTGTGCCCTATCGTCTTCATCTCTGCGCTGATCGGTATTCTGCAACACATTCGTGTGCTGCCCGTCGTTATCCGCGCCATTGGTACCGTACTCTCCAAAGTTAACGGCATGGGTAAACTGGAATCGTTCAACGCCGTCAGCTCCCTGATCCTGGGTCAGTCTGAGAACTTCATCGCCTATAAAGACATCCTCGGTAAGATGTCCCGCAACCGCATGTACACCATGGCAGCCACCGCAATGTCTACCGTCTCCATGTCTATCGTGGGTGCGTATATGACGATGCTGGAACCTAAATACGTGGTTGCCGCGCTGGTCTTGAACATGTTCAGTACCTTTATCGTTCTCTCTCTGATCAACCCGTACCGTGTTGACGAAGGCGAAGAAAACCTGCAGATGGCAAATCTGCATGAAGGTCAGAGCTTCTTCGAAATGCTGGGTGAGTACATTCTGGCTGGTTTCAAAGTGGCGATTATCGTTGCGGCGATGCTGATCGGCTTTATTGCCCTGATTTCTGCTCTGAACGCCCTGTTCGCAGCGGTTCTGGGTATCTCCTTCCAGGGCATTCTGGGCTACATCTTCTACCCGGTTGCCTGGGTGATGGGTGTTCCTGCACATGAAGCGCTGCAGGTAGGCAGTATCATGGCGACTAAACTGGTCTCTAACGAATTCGTTGCGATGATGGATCTGCAGAAAATTGCCAGCACGCTCTCGCCACGCGCGGAAGGCATCCTGTCCGTGTTCCTGGTCTCCTTCGCTAACTTCTCTTCCATCGGTATTATCGCCGGTGCGATTAAAGGTCTGAATGAAGAACAGGGTAACGTGGTTTCTCGCTTCGGTCTGAAGCTGGTTTACGGTTCTACGCTGGTGAGCGTACTGTCTGCCTCTATTGCGGCACTGGTACTGTAACACCTGCAGCGAAATAAAAACCGGGAGCTCAGCTCCCGGTTTTTTTATGTCCGTAATTCATTAAGCGGTTTGGGTTTGCCAATCAGGTAACCCTGCAGATAGTCGACCCCGAAGTGAAGCAGCTTCTCCCGCTGTTCCGGCGTTTCAACATATTCGGCCACCACACTCAGTGATTTCGTCTTCGCCAGGTTGCAAATCGACTGCACGATCATCGCATCCATATCGTCGGTACAGATATCTTTCACAAAGCACCCGTCAATTTTGATGATGTCCGCCTGCAAACGTCTGAGACGTTCGTAGTTGGCATATCCGGTGCCGAAATCATCAATCGCGATCCGGAAACCGCAGTCCCGCAACTGCTGAATGTTTTTGATACTGCTGCCCGAATTAGAGAAAGCCTGCTCTTCGGTGATCTCAATCACCACCGCCTGTGGTGCTACGCCATAGCGTTCAAAGAGCGAGCAAATCTCGATGGCCACCTCTTTTTGCATCAACGTCAGGGGCATCAGATTGACAGAAAAACGCACACCGGCATGCGTCGCTGGATGATCGCGCAGCCACACCAGTAATTTTTCCATCACGCACATGTCAAAGCGGTGGCTCAGGTTAAACTGGGCAATCAGCGGTATAAAGCGGTCTGGGGTGATGATCTCGCCCTCGCTTTCCATGCGCGTCAGTATTTCGTAATACCCGCTACCATCTGCCTTCTGGATTGGCTGGGCGTATAAATGAAACTGTCCGGCATCCAAAGCATGTTTAATGCGTGCTAACATCAAAACCCGCTCGGTTGTTTGTCCTGATGCCACCTCGAGGCTATTGGTGAGCGCCAGTACATTATGCGCTCCGCAAGATTGCTCAGCCAGCCAGCTGAGCTGCCCCAGCGTATGGTGTAACTTCTCACCGTTTTCAACCATTCCCCAGGAAGCGCCAAATTCAATATCCAACCCGGTGTTGTTCCAGACAATCTTACGGCTGTTCAGCTGATCGACCATATGCTGCAGGCGCTCAGCGGTTCCCGGCCCCAGCAATACCAGCACCAGTTCGCTGCCCGGGAGCTGGAAAAGCCGCTCATCTTTTTGCAAAAATGGCTGCAGCGAGGTGGTCACCATCCGTTTGCAATGCACCCGCATAAGAATGCCGTAGTGACGACTCAAGAACTCGAGGTTGTCCATTCGCAGACAGCACACTTTGGCATCAGGGTGGTCCTGCAGAAAATCTTCCAGTGCACGAATGTTCGGTAAACCGGTCAGCGGATCGGTTAGCGCCCTGTCCTGCCAGTCCTGCTTCAGCCACTCGCTGCGCTGATAAATCCGCGACATATAGAGCAAACAGATGGCGAAAGAGATAAGGACAGACAAAATAAAGGAGAGCGAATGGCCTGACTCCACGCCATTGAGGAAATTATAGTTATAGGTCAACAGCAGAAGTGCGGATGCCGCCCAGAAAAGAGAAATGAGCGCGTAGCTCAGGCGACTGATCCCTAACGTAAAGAGAATAAAAATCACTGGCATTAAATAGCCCGCAATAATAGGTGACTCAAAAGGAGCACATAAAATTGCGAGGATGACGATTAAAAGCATCAGCCAGACTAATATATATAGCGATTTCTTTTGAAAAAACACGGGCTTCACACTGCGTCGCCAGAAGGTGATGGCATAACGTGGATTAATTATCATTCTTAACGGGTAATAGAACATCATGGTAAATATCAACGCCGCGCAGATCAGACTTTGTATATCGACTACGTTATAAATTGCGGTACCTTCACCGAAGAAGGTTGAGATAGTAACCGGGAAATGGAACAAATAACCTGCCAGGTACATCGACACTTTTATGCCTATCGGTACCATAAAGCCGAGCCAAAATATCCGTAACCCAATATGCTTGTTCGGCACGCAGTAGCGCCAGCGCTTGCCCAGTATGATCCTGAGGATGCCGCACCCCGCAAACACCGAGAACGTCTGACAGAACAATAAAACTGAATATTGTAGCGGTGCTAAATCAATGCTGAATATATTAGTGATAGTAAAACTTAACAGAACAGGAATAACCGCCCGACGCCCAAATACCAGAATAACCGCCAGCATTACGCTTAAAGGCAGCCATGCTAAATATACGTCATGACCATTAACAACAGCGCGCGGAGAGATATAACGGGAGAATGGCACCGCAACCAGGCAAAGCGCCAGGGCAGTTATAAATATCTTTACATTATTGTAAGTTTTTCTATTCATTAAGTTAGATAATCTATTTTCCATTCGTATCATTGACCGGATGGATAATAGGTTTATTAATTGCGCGAATCAAGTTGAAGTCTATTTATAGACCGCTTTATTGATTTTGATTGAGGTGAGGTACAAAAATACCTCTATTTCAGCAACAAATCAGGGTGAAGAGTTTTACAAAAGCATAAAAAAACCCCCGTCTTTCGACGAGGGTTCAAATTTTGGTGGAGCTAAGCGGGATCGAACCGCTGACCTCTTGCATGCCATGCAAGCGCTCTCCCAGCTGAGCTATAGCCCCACATGTTGACTTTACTGACCGCACTCTGTTGGGTTCAGAGTGTGGTGGAGCTAAGCGGGATCGAACCGCTGACCTCTTGCATGCCATGCAAGCGCTCTCCCAGCTGAGCTATAGCCCCATCGTAAAGCTGTCATGTTGACGGGCGGCATAATATGAATTCCGCTGCGGAGTGTCAACGGCAAAATCAATGACGGCGGTTCAATCGCCGAAAAATCATGCAAATGAATCACTTTGCGAGTCTGCTCGCAGTCATGAGTTAAGCCTGTCACATTTTCCTCTAAAACGGTGCTATAAAATGAGCCGTTAATTAACCCCACGAATATTCAGGAAATTGCATGATCAAGGAACGAATGACGCCAGAAGAGTTAGCCCTGCTCACTGGCTATAGCCGCCAGACCATCAATAAATGGGTACGCAAAGAGGGTTGGATTACATCGCCAAAACCAGGAGTCCAGGGCGGCAAAGCGCGTCTGGTGCACGTTAATGAAAAAGTGCGTGAGTTTATCCGCAGCGCGCGCCGGGCAAGTGAAACGTCTGAGATACCAGAAAGTGCCAGCCATGATGGCTCGCTTCACTCCCTGCTCCTGACGCTGGCAAATGAAATGACGCCGGAAGAGCAAAGGCAGATGACATCACTGTTACTGCGGGAAGGGATTACCGGATTGTTGCAACGTTTAGGGATACGCGACCAGAACTGATATGAAAAGATTCCGTAGCAAAATGACCACCGAAGAGCTGGCAGAAAATTTGGGTGTTGCACGGCAAACGGTGAACCGCTGGATACGCCAGCAGGGATGGAAAACCGAGGGCGTCAATGGGGTGAAAGGCGGACGTGCACGGCTGATTCACATTGATGCCCGCGTGAAGGAGCACATCATGAGCCTCCCGGCTGTCCGTAACCGTCAGGCGGTGTACCATCTGGCGGAGGTGACATCGTTGTACAGTGACCCCTCCTCTACTTTGCGTCCTGGGATCATCGAGACGCTGGAGAATATGACGCACCTTGAGCAGGAGCGTCTGGATGCCTTACTAAAGCGTGAAGGGATATGCGGCTTTCTTGCACGTCTCGGCATTGCTGAATTTAATGCATAAAAAAACGGCAGGTCTCCCTGCCGTTTTTCATGGTTCAGGCGTTATTACTGCTGATTTTCGCGCTCAGTAATAAAATCCAGCGCCTTGTTAATGCGCGCTACGCTGCGTGATTTACCAATGGCATGAACGGTAACATCGAGTGCCGGAGACTGACCCGCACCGGTGACTGCCACACGCAGTGGCATACCCACTTTGCCCATACCAACTTCCAGCTCATCTGCCGTCGCCTGAATGGCATGATGCACATTCTCGGCAGTCCAGTCAGTCATCGCCACCAGTTTGTCACGCACCACTTCGAGTGGCTGACGCGCAACCGGACGCAGGTGCTTCTTCGCCGCGTCCGCGTCGAACTCGTCAAACTCTTCATAGAAGTAGCGGCAGCTTTCAGCGATCTCTTTCAGCGTTTTGCAACGCTCGCCGAGCAGTTTCACCAGTTCCGCCAGTTCAGGGCCAGTACGAGTATCAATATTTGCCTGCTCGATGTGCCACTGCAGGTATGTCGCCACATATTCCGGCTGCATGGTATTGATGTAGTGGTGGTTTAGCCAGAGCAGCTTATCAGTGTTAAACGCGCTCGCAGATTTGCTCACCGCGCCCAGAGAGAACAGATTGATCATCTCTTCACGGCTAAAGATCTCCTGATCGCCGCTGGACCAACCCAGACGCACCAGATAGTTCAGAAGCGCTTCCGGCAGATAGCCGTCGTCGCGATACTGCATGACGCTGACTGCACCGTGGCGTTTAGACAGTTTTTTGCCGTCGTCGCCATTGATCATGGACACGTGCGCATAGACCGGAACAGGGGCGTTCAGCGCTTTCAGGATGTTGATTTGACGTGGGGTGTTGTTGATATGGTCTTCGCCACGGATAACATGCGTGATTTCCATATCCCAGTCGTCAACCACAACGCAGAAGTTATAGGTTGGGGAACCGTCGGTGCGGCGGATGATCAGATCGTCCAGCTCCTGGTTGCTGAATTCGATCGGGCCACGGATCTGGTCGTCAAAAATTACCGAGCCGTCCTGCGGGTTAGCAAAACGCACCACGCACGGTTCATCAGCAGCATGCTCGCTATGGTCATGGCGGCAGCGGCCGTCATAACGCGGTTTTTCACCCTTCGCCATCTGATCTTCACGCAGCGCATCAAGGCGTTCTTTGGAGCAATAGCATTTATACGCTGTACCCGCGACCAGCATCTCATCAATCACGGCGTTGTAGCGGTCAAAACGTTTGGTCTGGAAATACGGGCCTTCGTCCCACTCCAGATTGAGCCAGTTCATACCATCCATAATGGCTTCAATTGCTTCCGGCGTGGAGCGCTCGAGATCGGTGTCTTCAATACGCAGTACGAACTCACCTTTGTTGTGGCGTGCAAAAAGCCAGGAATAGAGAGCGGTACGTGCACCACCGACGTGAAGATAGCCTGTCGGGCTCGGCGCGAAGCGAGTTTTGATTTTCATGAAATGGCCTTACGTTATAAAGATGCCGGCAATCGGCAAATCCTGGGAAAAAAACAATGGGCAATATTCTATCACTGTGGGGGGATTCCTCAATGTTGATCCCTTTATCGTGAGGGAGTTTGCGATTTTTGTTTAGAAATCATGCGTCATCGCCCGTTTCGCGATCGTTTTGTTTAATTTTACGACGAACGAATAAAAACTTTAGAAAATGCGTTGACTCATTTTCAACTCTCCCTATAATGCGACTCCACACAGCGGGGGTGATTAGCTCAGTTGGTAGAGCATCTCCTTTACACGGAGGGGGTCGGCGGTTCGAGCCCGTCATCACCCACCATCTACTTAAGTAGACTCGCAGTGTAGATAAGTATTGAGATTGGGCGATTAGCTCAGTTGGTAGAGCATCTCCTTTACACGGAGGGGGTCGGCGGTTCGAGCCCGTCATCGCCCACCATTCTCACCTTATCGCAGCAGTTCCGAAATGGGCGATTAGCTCAGTTGGTAGAGCATCTCCTTTACACGGAGGGGGTCGGCGGTTCGAGCCCGTCATCGCCCACCATTTCGGGTCGTTAGCTCAGTTGGTAGAGCAGTTGACTTTTAATCAATTGGTCGCAGGTTCGAATCCTGCACGACCCACCAATGTTAAAAAGCGCCCTAAAGGCGCTTTTTTGCTATCTGCGGTATGGATGATTCGAACCTGCAGCAGGTCCGAGCCGAACGCAGTGAGGCAACAGAGCCGTTTACGGCGACGGCCCGAAGGGCGAGCGAAGCGAGTCATCCTGCACGACCCACCAATGTAAAAAAGCGCCCTAAAGGCGCTTTTTTGCTATCTGCGGTATAACATCACCCTTCCGTCAACGTTGCTATCAACGACTTAATCGCCGGTGTCGCCTGCTTCTCGTCATACACCACATACAAATCTACCGGTATACGTACCTGTAATGGACGAAATACCACACCGGGCCACTGCATTTGCGCATAGCTGTCAGCAGCTAACGTAATCCCCATTCCCATGCTGATCATTGCCAGCACCGTCTGCGGTTCATCGGCTTCACGCACTATCATCGGTGAAAAACCGGCCTGCTGACACACTCGCTGTAAGAACGACCAGTCAGAATGCGCAGACGGCATAGTTACAAAGTACTCATTCTGCAGTTCGGTGAGCGCAATTGCGCTTTCCCCCACCAGCCGGTGATCCTCCGGCAGCGCAACCAGAAATGCCGCATCCCGTAAGCGGATACTGGTAAATCCTGCGGTGGGCTCGGTTGCCATTCGCCAGATCCCGACATCCAGCTCCCGACGCTCCAGCAGCGCCATTTGCATTACCGGCGACTTTTCGCGAAAGACAACATCAACGTTCGGATGCTCTTTCAAAAATGTGCGCATGACCGTGCGCACTTCGCTCCACATGGCGGTACCGACAATGCCCAGCGCAATCCGCCCCGCCTCACCCCGTCCAATTTGTTCGACCCGCGCCAGTGCCTGGTTTGCGCTGGCAAGCAGTCGACGGGACTCTTCCATCAATACTTTACCCGCATGGGTCAAGGCGACGCTTCGTGAGTGGCGAATAAACAGTAAGGTACCGAGCTGACTCTCCAGCTCTTTTATATGCAGGCTCAACGGCGGCTGCGACATATTGAGACGGGCCGCAGCCCGTCCAAAATGAAGTTCCTCAGCGACGGCCAGAAAATAGCGCAGCAGCTTAAGGTCGGTTCGGTAGACGCGTTCCATCAACACATATCCTGGCGATAACACTTATGCTCCCACCTTAAAGCCTTTCACCGCCAGCCGGGAAAACTTTAATGCGCAACTGTGCGCAACTCGCTGTTTTTACTGGTGTGGCGATAGTTAAAGCTGAAATAAAACACCACGGCGAGCACCAACGCATACGCCGCAAATACCAGCCAGATGGTCTGCCAGTCTTTCACCCCATCCACGGAGAAATAATCTACCGCCGCGCCGCTCAATACCGATCCGAAATAAGCACCGATACCGTTAACAGTCGTCATAAACAGCCCTTGCGCGCTGGCGCGGATATCAGCGCTTACCTCCTGTTCGACAAACACCGAGCCGGAGATGTTGAAGAAGTCGAACGCGCAACCGTAGACCAGCATTGACAGCATCAACAGCCCGACGCCTGTCGCGGAAGGATCGCCATATGCAAAGAGTCCAAACCGCAGCATCCAGGCCACCATACTCATCAGCATCACGGTTTTTATGCCAAAACGTCGGAGGAAGAAAGGAATGGTCAGGATGAACAGCACCTCTGACATCTGCGAGACGGAGAGCAAAATAGAAGGATATTTAACGATAAAGCTTTCCGCATACGCCGGATTACGCGCAAAATCATGCAGAAAGGGGCTACCGAAAGTATTGGTGATTTGCAGCACGGCGCCCAGCAGCATCGCAAACAAAAAGAACACCGCCATTCGGGGTTGTTTAAACAGGACGAACGCATTCAGGCCAAGTTTGCTTGTCAGCGACGATGAGGTTTTATTCTTCGCCACCGGAATGGCCGGTAACGTCAGTGAATAGAGCGCCAGAACCAGCGACGCGGCAGCAGCAATGTAGAGTTGAATGTTGGTTAACTCTGCCCCCATCAGGCTTATGGCCCACATCGCCACAATGAAGCCTACCGTGCCATAGACCCGCACCGTTGGAAAATGGGTCACCGTGTCCAGCCCTGCCTGCTCAAGACAGGAGTAGGAAATGGTATTCGATAGCGCAATGGTCGGCATAAAGGCCATGGCATTAACCAGCATGACCCAGAACATCAGCCCCGGTTCATTGACCTGCGCGGCATAGCAAAGCGCAACAGCACAGACGAGATGGCAAATCACGTATGCACGATCTGCCCGCAGCCACTTATCGGCAATAATGCCCACCAGCGAGGGCATCACGATCGCGGCAAGCCCCTTCGAGCTGTAGACCATACCCACGTCAGAGCCGGAAAAACCCAGGGTGTTAATCATGTAAGCGCCGAGAGTAACGAGCCAGCTTCCCCAGATAAAATATTGCATAAAGGACATCATCTTTAAGCGCGTCGTGATGTTCATACCCGATTCCTTATAGCAGAGTGACCCTCACGGGCCACGATGTTGTTTCGCTCAGGCAAGCTGGCGCAGAAAACCGCAGATAAGATCGATGAAGTTCTGGCGAGAGAGTTCGGCGGCAGCAAGCGTTTGTTCATGCGACAGTTTTACATCGCTCAGACCTTCAGCAAGGTTGGTTATGGCCGAAACGGCGACCACCTTCAGGCCACAGTGGCGCGCCGAGATCACTTCCGGCACCACTGACATTCCCACCACATCTCCGCCGATGATCTGCATCATGCGGATCTCAGCCGCGGTTTCGAAGTTAGGGCCTGGATAAGAGACAAACACCCCTTCATGCAATGGAAAGCCCTTCTCGCTCGCCACGGTCTGCAGCAGGGCACGGCAATCTGCATCATAAGCATTGGCCAGCGAGAAAAAACGGTCGCCAAAACGGTCATCGTTCAGCCCGACCATCGGAGTACCCGGCAGGGTGTTGATGTGGTCGCAGAGGGCAACCAGGCTTCCCGGTTCAACCTCCGGACGTAACGAACCGGCGGCATTGGTACTGAACAGCAGTTCGCAGCCCAGCAGTTTGAAGGTGCGGATTGCATCGGTCATGACGGCGATGCCGCGGCCCTCATAGAAGTGACCGCGCCCTTTCATACAGGCGACCGGAACACCGGCAAGATGCCCCAACACCAGCTCACCGGCGTGACCGTGAACGGTGCTCACCGGGAAGCCCGGCAGTTTTTCATAGCTCAGTACCACAGCGTCAACAATCTGCTCGGCGAGCGCGCCAAGACCTGAGCCGAGAATAAACGCAACCCGCGGAGTGAAATCAGGTTTAGCGGCACGAATGATGTCGGCAGAGAACCAGGGATTATTCGAGAGGGTCATAAAAGCTCCTTGAGAATTAAGATCGCGATATCACCGATCGCATGACCTTAGTCTTATATCTGGAGCCTGCGGGTTACCTCCAATACACTTTCTCGGCACCATCAATACTGATTTGGTATCAATACCTTTCCCTGCCAGATATGGCAGTTTTGCTCAAGCTAATTGCGTTGGCGCCGATACCTCTGTTTTACAGCGAGAGGAAAAAGTATGACGACCATTCAGGCTACAACCCAGCCCATTCAAACCAGCGGTGGCGGGAGTCGTTCTTCCGGCGGCAACGATATCGCTGCCCAGATCAGCCGCATCACTGACAAGATAACCAAGCTGACTCAACAGCTAAAAGAGGTTGCGAACGGTTCCGGCAGTGCGGAAGAGAAGAAGAAACAGCAGGAGCTTATCCAGGTGCAAATCAAAGTGCTGCAGGCACAGCTCGCGCAGCTGCAGCGCCAGCAGGCGGAAGAAGCCCAGAAGAAACAAGAGCAAAGTCTGGTCAACGTGGAAGGTCCGAAAAACGCATCAGACAATCATCAAATAGACATCTACGTCTAACGCTCTGTTGAGTTAAACAGTGGATCGCGTATACGGGCCTCGGTTAATCGTTGCGCCTGGATACGCACCACTTCCCAGATAGCCTGCGCAGCCCCGGAGAGCGAACGGTTTTTTCGCCGTACCAGCATCAGTTTTCGCTCAATAGCAGGCGTCAGTCGCTTCACGACCAGACGGCTTCCCTGCGGCAAAGGGAGCGCCAGGGCGGGTAATACACTGATCCCTATGCCGGCCTCCACCATGGGAAACAGCGTTGCCGGATGTCCAATCTCCTGCACAATGGTCGCCTTAACGCCCTGCGTCACCAGCGCAGAATCAATCAGCGGACGGCTGCCTGAGGCATAATCCTGTAATACCAGGTTCGCTCCCTGCAACGCCTGCCAGAGAACAGACGGCTGCGCGGCTAGCGGATCGTCGTCCCGGCAAAGCAACAGAAACGGCTCAGAAAGCACAATTTCACACTCCAGGTCACTCACCTGACCAGGATCGATAACAATACCAAAATCCACATCGCCCTGACGGATGCTCTCCAGCACCCACTGCTGCGGCCTGTCATGCAAAACAAAATCGATATCCGGATAGCGATGATTACCCTCTGCAATACACTGCGGGATAAGGTGCGCGGATATCGTCTGGCTGGCCGCAACCCGCACGGTACCCGACAGCTGCTGTCCCAGTCGACCTACATCTCTGAGCGTACTATTGAGTTCGTCCAGCAGCCGTTCAAGGCGCTGAGCCAGCTGCTGTCCGGCTTCCGTGAGCACGACTTCACGCGTGGTGCGATCAAGCAGCCGGACACCCGTCTGGCTCTCCAGCTCTTTCACGCTGTGGCTTACCGCGGACTGGCTCAGGCCGATGATCTCCCCTGCCCGACTGAAGCTGCGGGCATGGGCTACGGTGACAAAGATGCGAAGCTGGCGTAAGGAATAATTCATCTGTTTAATTCATGAATGGATGCAATAAATCAATTTTATTTCTCAAACAGAAAAAAGCACAATAGCGATATCTGTTTTCAGGAGTCATTATGAAACTATTTCGTATTCTTGATCCGTTTACGCTTACTCTGGTTGTCACGGTATTACTGGCCTCCTTCTTCCCTGCGCGGGGCGGGTTCGTTCCTTTTTTTGAAGGACTGACGACCGCGGCCATCGCGCTGTTGTTCTTTATGCACGGCGCAAAGCTCTCACGCGAAGCCATTATTGCGGGGGGGAGCCACTGGCGACTGCACCTGTGGGTGATGTGCAGCACGTTCATCCTCTTCCCTGTACTCGGCGTACTGTTCGCATGGTGGGCGCCGGTGAATGTCGACCCGGCCCTTTATACCGGCTTCCTGTATCTGTGCATTCTGCCGGCCACCGTGCAGTCCGCTATCGCGTTTACCTCTCTGGCGGGCGGTAACGTCGCAGCCGCAGTCTGTTCAGCGTCGGCATCCAGCCTGTTAGGGATTTTCGTTTCGCCGCTGCTGGTGGGTCTGCTGATGAACATGCACGGCGCGGAAGGTAACCTGGAACAGGTAGGTAAAATCTGTCTGCAGCTGCTGTTGCCGTTTGTGCTGGGTCATCTCTCTCGTCCGTGGACGGGCGCGTTTGTTGCAAAGCACAAAAAATGGATCTCAAAAACCGACCAGTCATCGATTCTGCTGGTGGTCTATTCAGCCTTCAGTGAAGCGGTTGTGAATGGCATCTGGCATAAGGTGGGCGCAGGCTCGCTGCTGTTTATCGTGGTGGTCAGCCTTGTTCTGCTGGCGATTGTGATTGGCGTAAACGTCTTTGTGGCCCGCAAGTGCGGCTTCAACAAAGCCGATGAAATTACCATTGTCTTCTGTGGCTCGAAGAAGAGCCTGGCGAACGGCATTCCTATGGCAAACATTCTCTTCCCGACCTCAATGATAGGGATGATGGTACTGCCACTGATGATTTTCCATCAGATCCAGCTGATGGTCTGCGCGGTGCTGGCGCGTCGTTACAAACGCCAGACGGAAAAACAGGCGCAGGAAGAGACCCGCGCCGCGAAAGCTTAAGGACGTTTCAGGGGCTGAACCAACTGCGTCAGCCCCTCGGTTTTAATCAGTAACGTGATAGCCATCAGCTCACCCAGTCGTCCGGCCGGGAACCCATCTTTGCGGGCAAACCACAGCAAATAATCTTCCGGTAAATCAATCAGCCTACGGCCCTTATATTTACCGAATGGCATCTCCGTGTTGGCGATCTCAACGAGCTGCTCTTTCTCCACGTTACTCTCCTAACAGGCGCATCATTTCCGCTTCGTCGATAACCTCAATGCCCAGCTCCTGAGCTTTAGCAAGCTTCGAACCGGCGGCTTCCCCGGCAATAACCAGGTCGGTTTTCTTCGACACGCTGCCTGCCACTTTTGCCCCCAGCGCAACCAGTCGCGCTTTAGCATCATCACGTGAAAGCTGGCTCAGGCTGCCGGTCAGAACGACCGTTTTGCCGGCAAACGGGCTGTCGATCTCGTCAGCGTTGACCACGACCGGAGCCGGCCATCTGATGCCCTCTTCCAGCAGCTTGCCGATCACCTCGCGGTTGCTCTCTTCGGCAAAGAAGTTAAAGACATGCGTCGCGACGACAATCCCCACGTCCGGGACTCTCTGCAGCTCGTCAATACTCGCTTTTTCCAGAGCTTCCAGCGTACCGAAATACGCCGCCAGCCCCGCCGCCGTGGCTTCGCCCACTTCGCGAATACCGAGCGCATAAAGGAATCGGGCAAAGGTTGTCTCTTTGGCAGCATCCAGGGCATTAACCACATTCTGGGCCGACTTCGGTCCCATGCGATCAAGACCCGTGAGTTTACCCGCGGTCAGTTTGAAGAGATCTGCAGGCGTATGAACATATTCTTTCTCTACCAGCTGATCGATAATTTTGTCACCCATTCCGTCGACGTCCATCGCCCGACGGGAAACGAAGTGCTTCAGTGACTCTTTACGTTGTGCCCCGCAGATTAAGCCGCCCGTACAGCGAGCCACCGCTTCACCTTCAACGCGCTCAACGTCAGATCCACATACCGGGCAATGCGTCGGGAACACGATGGCGCGCGTATCGTCAGGACGCTCTGACTCAACCACGTTCACCACCTGCGGGATAACATCGCCCGCGCGACGAATCACCACTTTGTCACCAATGCGCAGGCCGAGACGTTCAATTTCATCGGCGTTATGCAGCGTGGCGTTACTCACCAGCACGCCAGCAACCTGCACCGGCTCCAGACGGGCAACCGGGGTAATCGCGCCCGTACGGCCCACCTGGAACTCCACGTCACGGACAAAGGTCATCTGCTCCTGCGCCGGGAATTTAAACGCCACTGCCCAGCGTGGCGCGCGCGCCACAAAGCCTAACTGCTCCTGCAGCGCAAGTGAGTTAACCTTGATAACCACGCCATCAATATCAAAACCAAGCGTCGGGCGGTCTTCTTCCACTTTGCGGTAGAACGCCAGCACGGCTTCCGGGGAGTCGCACAGCTGAACACGGTTACTCACCGGCAGGCCCCACGCTTTAAACTGCAATAAACGTCCGAGATGGGTATCCGGCAGTTCACCGCCTTCCAGAATCCCGACACCATAGCAGAAGAAAGTAAGCGGTCGCTTCGCGGTGATACGGGGATCAAGCTGGCGCAGGGAGCCTGCCGCCGCATTACGCGGGTTAGCAAACACTTTCCCGCCGGTACGGCGCGCCTCTTCGTTGATTTTCTCGAAGCCCGCCTGCGGGAGGAATACTTCACCGCGCACTTCCAGACGGGCTGGAATATTATCCCCTTGCAGCTTCAGCGGGATCGCACGGATGGTGCGTACGTTGGTGGTAATGTCTTCACCCGTCGTACCATCACCCCGCGTCGCGGCACGCACCAGCACACCGTTTTCATAGAGAAGGCTGACCGCCAGACCATCCAGCTTCAACTCGCAGCACCAGGTCAGGGAGTCGCTGCTTTTGAGGCGATCCTGCACGCGCTTGTTAAACGCGAGGAAGCTCTCTTCATCAAAGACGTTATCCAGAGACAACATTGGGACTTCATGACGTACCTGACTGAAAGCACCCAGCGGCTCCGCGCCCACGCGCTGCGTGGGTGAGTCGGGCGTAATCAATTCCGGGTGCTGCGCCTCTAGCTCGCGCAGCTCGCGCATCAGACGGTCATACTCCGCATCCGGCACTTCCGGCGCGTCCATAACATGATAGAGGTATTCATGATGGCGAAGCGTGGTTCGCAGTTCAGTGAGTTGTTGTTCGATTGAGTCCATATCACACCATCAATGAGAAAAAACCCCCGACATGCGGGGGTTGAGGAGGAGTCGATGTAAACGCGATGATTACGCGTTGGCTTCCTTAACTTCGCGGATGCGGTCCTGATACTCGCGCAGTTTCTGCGGCGTCATCATACGACGCTGATCGTCGAGCACCACACCACCGACTTCGTCAGCAATGTGCTGTGCGGACTGCAGCATCAGCTTAAAGTTTTGCAGTTCATCACCGTAGGACGGCACCTGCATGAAGATAGTGACACCCGGCGTCACGAAATCACCGGTCATTTCCGGGTCAAAGGTGCCAGGGTTAACCATATTGGCCAGGCTAAACAACGCCGGACCGCTACCGTCAGGACTCAGGTGACGATGGAAAATATTCATGTCGCCAAACTTGAAACCTGCCTGTTGAATGCTGTTAAGCAGGACATCGCCATTCAGGTGGGTGCCATGATGCGCAGCCACGTTCATGATGATGACCGCTTCTTTACGCTGCGGTTTTTCAACAACCGGTTCTGGCTCAACCACGGGCTCTGGTTCAACGAGCGGGGCCGGCGCAGGCTGAGGTGCAGGCTGCACGTGAACAGGCTGCTGCGGTTGGTGTACCGGCTGCGCAGGCTGTTGTGGCGCGGGTTGCTGCACAGGCTGTTGCTGAACCGGCTGTGGCGCAGCAGGCTGCTGATGGACAGGCTGTTGCGGCGGCTGACGCACCGGCTCTTCTCCAGGCTGCGGCGCCTGCTGGCGCGGCTGTGCAGAAGCATACGGCGGTTGATACTGGTGCTGCGGAGGCTGACGAGGGGCTTCATGCTCCCCATGAGCCGCGCCGGGCGCAGTATTGACCCGATGAACACGAACTTCACCCACGCCGTCGTCGTCGCTTCCGTCGATGTCATTTTCACTGTCATCGTCATCACGACTGGACTTCATGCGCTTCAGTGGGCGATCGCGAAACATAGAGGAACGCTCTTTACGGCTGGTCCAGAAACCATGTACCAGTAAAGCGATTATGGCGATCGCGCCAACAATGATTAATATCAGACGCAAATCCTGCATCATTATATTCTCTGTTGTTCTAACACCTTGCCACCACGGCAAACATTTACTCACTAAGAGTATTTGCCGTTTACGTCAAGTGCAAGTGTGTGCAGAGCATTCACAGCATAAAGATGAACTAAATCGTGCTTTTTGCTGTTTTTTCGAACATTTCCGAACTGGTCATTGGTCCGTAAGTGGATAATATAGGCGGGCAATTCCACTGGTTGTGAAAAAAGGAGTACAGCCTGGTTATGGTTTCAACATCATCTTCTCCCCCGCGCAGCGGCGTCTGGTATTTTTCTCAGGGCTGGAAACTGGTCTCACTGCCGGGGATTCGTCGCTACGTCATTCTGCCGTTGCTGATTAACATTATCCTGATGGGCGGCGCGTTCTGGTGGCTGTTCACCAGACTGGAGAGCTGGATCCCTTCGCTGATGAGCCATGTGCCGGACTGGCTGCAGTGGCTGAACTACCTGCTCTGGCCGGTAGCGGTTATCTCCGTGCTGCTGGTGTTCGGCTACTTCTTCTCGACGATTGCAAACTGGATAGCTGCGCCGTTTAACGGCCTGCTGGCAGAACAGCTGGAAGCACGTCTTACCGGCGCAACGCCGCCGGATACGGGTATGCTGGGGATCATGAAAGATATCCCACGCATCATGAAGCGCGAATGGCAGAAGTTTGCCTGGTATCTTCCCCGCGCCATTGTGCTGCTTATCCTTTATTTTGTCCCTGGCGTCGGTCAGACGGTGGCCCCGGTGCTGTGGTTCCTGTTCAGCGCCTGGATGCTGGCAATCCAGTACTGCGATTATCCGTTCGATAACCACAAGGTGCCGTTCAAAACGATGCGCAGCGCCCTGCGCACGCAAAAAGTCGCGAATATGCAGTTCGGGGCGCTGACCAGTCTGTTCACCATGATCCCGGTGCTCAACCTGTTCATCATGCCGGTCGCCGTTTGCGGCGCAACGGCGATGTGGGTTGACTGCTACCGTGCTAAGCACGCGTTATGGAAGTAATGCAAAAATGTGTAAAAAGGGGGTGGCTTATGCCGCCCCTTATTCCATACTGATCCCCATTATTTCCTTGCAGTATATAGATATGCGAATTCCTTACTTCCCCATACCTGTTCAACAGGTATGCTGGGACGGTATCCCAATTTCATACAGTTAAGGACAGGCCATGAGTAAGATTTATGAAGACAACTCGCTGACTATCGGTCATACGCCCCTGGTTCGACTGAACCGTATCGGTAATGGACGCATTCTGGCGAAGGTCGAATCACGTAACCCGAGCTTCAGCGTAAAGTGCCGTATCGGTGCAAATATGATTTGGGATGCTGAAAAACGTGGCGTGCTGAAGCCAGGCGTTGAGCTGGTTGAACCGACCAGCGGTAACACCGGTATCGCACTGGCCTATGTTGCGGCGGCGCGCGGTTATAAACTGACGCTGACCATGCCTGAAACCATGAGCATCGAACGTCGCAAACTGCTGAAAGCGCTGGGCGCGAATCTGGTGCTGACCGAAGGTGCCAAAGGCATGAAGGGTGCGATTCAGAAAGCAGAAGAGATTGTTGCCAGCGATCCGGCGAAATATCTGCTGCTGCAGCAGTTCAGCAACCCGGCGAACCCGGAAATTCACGAAAAGACCACCGGCCCGGAAATTTGGGAAGATACCGACGGTCAGGTTGATGTATTTATCTCCGGTGTAGGCACCGGCGGAACCCTGACTGGCGTGTCGCGCTATATAAAAGGCACAAAAGGTAAAAAAGACCTGATTACCGTTGCCGTGGAACCAACCGACTCGCCGGTGATCACCCAGGCGCTGGCGGGCGAAGAGATTAAACCCGGCCCACATAAAATTCAGGGTATCGGTGCCGGCTTCATTCCGGGCAACCTGGATCTGAAGCATATTGATAAAGTGGTGACCATCACCAACGAAGAAGCTATCTCTACCGCACGTCGTCTGATGGACGAGGAAGGTATTCTGGCGGGCATCTCTTCCGGTGCTGCTGTTGCGGCAGCGCTCAAACTTCAGGAAGATGAGGCCTTTACCAATAAGAATATTGTGGTTATCCTGCCTTCATCGGGTGAGCGTTACTTGAGCACCGCACTGTTTGCCGATCTGTTCACTGAAAAAGAACTGCAACAGTAATGCCAGCATGTTAATAACGCGTAAAAAAGCACCTTTTTGGGTGCTTTTTTGTGGCCTGCTTCAAAGTTTTACCCCTCCTGGCATTGATTCACCCCGTTGGGTCTGGTATTTAAACCAGCAATTATTTTGATGCGTGAAATTAATCAGTGAACGAAATAGCCTTGCTGAATCGATTTTATGATTTGGTTCAAGTCTTGCTTTCGCTGCATAATGTTTAATGACGATCGAAACGTCAGCGCTAACAATACAGGCTAAAGTTAAGTCGCCAGGCTAGACTTTAGTTCCACAACACTAAACCTATAAGTTGGGGAAATACAATGTTCCAGCAAGAAGTTACCATTACCGCTCCGAACGGTCTGCACACCCGCCCTGCTGCTCAGTTTGTTAAAGAAGCGAAAGGCTTCACTTCTGAAATCACTGTGACTTCCAACGGCAAAAGCGCCAGCGCAAAAAGCCTGTTCAAACTGCAGACTCTGGGTCTGACTCAGGGTACCGTTGTCACCATCTCTGCTGAAGGTGAAGACGAGCAGAAAGCAGTTGAGCATCTGGTAAAACTGATGGCTGAGCTCGAGTAAGTTTCCGGGTTCTTTTAAATATCAGTCACAAGTAAGGTAGGGTTATGATTTCAGGCATTTTAGCATCCCCGGGTATCGCTTTCGGCAAAGCACTGCTGCTGAAAGAAGACGAGATCGTCATCGACCGGAAAAAAATTTCTGCCGACAAGGTTGATCAGGAAGTTGAACGTTTTCTGAGCGGTCGTGCCAAGGCATCTGCGCAACTGGAAGCAATCAAGACTAAAGCTGGCGAAACTTTCGGTGAAGAAAAAGAAGCCATCTTCGAAGGGCACATCATGCTGCTCGAAGATGAGGAGCTGGAGCAGGAAATCATAGCCCTGATTAAAGATAAAAGCATGACGGCAGACGCTGCTGCGCATGAAGTTATCGAAGGTCAGGCAACTGCCCTGGAAGAACTGGATGATGAATACCTGAAAGAGCGTGCGGCTGACGTACGTGACATCGGTAAGCGCCTGCTGCGCAACATCCTGGGTCTGGCCATTATCGACCTGAGCGCTATTCAGGATGAAGTCATCCTGGTTGCCGCCGATCTGACCCCGTCTGAAACCGCACAGTTGAACCTGAAAAAGGTCCTCGGTTTCATCACTGACGCGGGCGGCCGTACCTCCCACACCTCTATCATGGCGCGTTCTCTGGAACTGCCTGCCATTGTGGGTACCGGTAGCGTCACCTCTCAGGTTAAAAACGACGATTATCTGATTCTGGATGCCGTAAACAACGTGGTTTACGTCAACCCAACTAACGAAGAGATCGAAAAACTGCGCGCGGTTCAGGAGCAGGTTGCGACTGAGAAAGCGGAACTCGCTAAGCTGAAAGACCTGCCAGCCATCACTCTGGACGGTCATCAGGTTGAAGTGTGCGCAAACATCGGTACCGTACGTGACGTCGATGGCGCTGAGCGCAACGGCGCGGAAGGTGTGGGTCTCTATCGTACTGAATTCCTGTTCATGGACCGTGACGCGCTGCCAACTGAAGAAGAACAGTTTGCTGCGTACAAAGCTGTGGCTGAAGCGTGTGGCTCTCAGGCGGTTATCGTCCGTACCATGGATATCGGTGGCGACAAAGAGCTGCCGTACATGAACTTCCCGAAAGAAGAGAACCCGTTCCTGGGCTGGCGTGCGATTCGTATCGCGATGGATCGTAAAGAGATCCTGCGCGATCAGGTTCGCGCTATCCTGCGTGCGTCTGCTTTCGGTAAACTGCGCATCATGTTCCCGATGATCATCTCTGTTGAAGAAGTGCGTGCACTGAAGAAAGAGATCGAAATCTACAAACAGGAACTGCGCGACGAAGGTAAAGCATTAGACGAGTCAATTGAGATCGGCGTGATGGTGGAAACACCTGCGGCGGCGACCATTGCGCGTCATTTAGCCAAAGAAGTTGATTTCTTTAGTATCGGTACCAATGATTTAACGCAGTACACCCTGGCAGTTGACCGTGGTAATGATATGATTTCACATCTCTACCAGCCAATGTCACCGTCCGTACTGAACTTGATCAAGCAAGTTATTGATGCTTCTCATGCAGAAGGTAAATGGACTGGCATGTGTGGTGAGCTTGCAGGCGACGAACGTGCTACACTTCTGTTGCTGGGTATGGGTCTGGACGAATTCTCTATGAGCGCCATTTCCATCCCGCGCATTAAGAAGATTATCCGTAACACGAACTTCGAAGATGCGAAGGTGTTAGCAGAGCAGGCTCTTGCTCAACCGACAACGGACGAGTTAATGACGCTGGTTAACAAGTTCATTGAAGAAAAAACAATCTGCTAATCCACGAGATGCGGCCCAAATTACTGCTTAGGAGAAGATCATGGGTTTGTTCGATAAACTGAAATCTCTGGTTTCTGATGATAAGAAAGACTCCGGAACTATTGAGATTGTTGCTCCGCTCTCCGGCGAGATCGTCAACATCGAAGACGTGCCGGATGTAGTGTTTGCTGAGAAAATCGTTGGTGATGGCATTGCTATCAAACCAACTGGCAACAAAATGGTTGCTCCAGTTGACGGCACCATCGGTAAAATTTTTGAAACCAACCATGCGTTCTCTATCGAATCTGATAGCGGTATAGAACTGTTCGTTCACTTCGGTATCGACACCGTTGAACTGAAAGGCGAAGGCTTCAAACGTATCGCGGAAGAAGGCCAGCGTGTTAAAGTTGGCGACCCGGTCATTGAATTCGATCTGCCACTGCTGGAAGAAAAAGCCAAGTCTACCCTGACGCCGGTTGTTATCTCCAACATGGACGAAATCAAAGAACTGATCAAACTGTCTGGCAGCGTCACCGTGGGTGAAACCCCGGTTATCCGCATCAAGAAGTAATTCTTGCCGCACAGAAAAATGGCGCCTTCGGGCGCCATTTTTGTTTATGCGGGCAGGATAAGCTCGTCGTAGCCTTTCGACTGCGTATAAATCATCACATCTGTGACGCGGTCTCCTGCCATGCGAATCGCATCGGCAACGGTTTTGCCCTCAACGATCCCGCTCACCAGCTCTGAACAGAAGAGGTCGCCCGTGCCTTTCAGGTCCGTTTCAACACGCGGATGCGCACTGACGGTCACACCGTCTCGGGTAACCAGCACCACGTGAATATTCTCCGGATAGTCCGCCACCGGCGCACTGGTGATGGCCACCCATTTCAGCGTGTCGGAAAGTAACCCCTGCGCTGCCGCTATAGCACTTTCAGGCGTACGACACGGTTTACCGCTTAACACTTCCAGCTCAAAGACGTTAGGCGTGATCCCCTGCGCCAGTGGCAGCAGGTACTCCCGATACGCCTCAGGGATATCAGGTTTCACATACATCCCACTGTCAATATCGCCAATAACGGGGTCAACCAACACCAGCAGGTCAGGATGCTGCGCTTTGATCGTGGTGAGCCACTGCGCCAGGCATTTTATCTGGCTGGCGCTGCCCATGTAGCCCGTGGTAACAGCTTTAAGCTCGCGCAGGATTTCGCGCTCTTCCAGCGCCTTAAGATACCCGCTGAACCATTCATCGGGGATCACGCCGCCGTAAAAGGTATCGTAGTGCGGCGTGTTGCTGAACAGCACGGTCGGCACGGCGGTGACGGTCAGCCGGTGGGTACGAATGTTCGGCACCGCAATGCTGTTCCCCACGCTGCCGTAAACCACCTGCGACTGTACCGCGACAATATCGGTTTGCTGCGCCCGGGTGTTATCCCGGAATAAAATCATCTCCATGACGCTTAAATCCCCGCCCCCTGCGTATAACTCTCTTCACCAAAGACGCCGGTAGAAAGATAGCGATCGCCGCGGTCGCAGATAATCGCCACCACGACAGCCCCGGGATGTGCCTGCGCAACACGCAATGCTCCCGCTACCGCGCCACCCGAGCTGACCCCGCAGAAGATACCTTCACGCACGGCCAGTTCACGCATCGTATTCTCCGCCTCGCGTTGATGAATATCCAGCACCTGATCCACCAACTGGGCGTTATAAATACCCGGCATGTATTCCGCCGGCCAGCGGCGAATACCCGGTATGCTGCTCCCCTCTTCCGGCTGCAGACCCACAATCGTTACCGCCTTTTCCTGCTCGCGCAGAAAACGGGATACGCCGGTAATGGTCCCTGTCGTGCCCATGCTGGAGACGAAGTGAGTGATGCGCCCGTTGGTCTGCTGCCAGATTTCCGGACCGGTAGTGGTGTAGTGAGCGTACGGGTTATCCGGGTTATTAAACTGATCGAGCAGTTTGCCTTCACCGCGTTCGGCCATGGCTAGCGCCAGGTCGCGCGCCCCTTCCATCCCCTCTTCTTTAGAGACCAGAATCAGTTCAGCACCATAGGCGCGCATCGCCGCACGGCGCTCCTGGCTCATGTTATCGGGCATCAGCAACGTCATGCGATAGCCTTTCAGCGCGGCAATCATTGCCAGCGCAATACCGGTGTTACCGCTGGTGGCTTCAATCAGCACGTCGCCGGGCTGAATTTCACCGCGTTTCTCGGCCTGCACAATCATGGACAATGCAGCCCGGTCCTTCACCGAACCGGCAGGGTTATTGCCTTCGAGTTTGACCCAGATTTCGCTGCCGTTGTCCGGCCCCATGCGCTGAAGTTTGACCAGAGGGGTGTTGCCGATGGTGTGTTCTAATGTGTTCAAGATCGCTGTCCAATAAAAAGCCCGGTGGCGCGCAGCGCTCCGGGCATACGGAGATCATATTCCAGACCGGCTAAGCGCAGCGCCTCCGGTCAAACTACGTGTCATTAACCTATCAGGCTGACTCCGCCAGAGCAATATCCTCGCGCGTCTCTATGCGCTCATTGCCATGATAAATACGGGCATGCTGCAGCCCAACAAACAGGCGTTCGCCCCGGTACGGCGGCTCGTCATCACGCATCACCACCGTCAGCGGCTCGGTATACCAGCCCAGCGGTTGTACCACCAATTGGGTGTAGTGCCCTTTAGGGCTAGCTTCCAGCACCTGCACCGGCAGCGGTGAATCCAGACTCGTCCGGCGGCTCACGTCCACTTCCCAGGGACGCAGGAACAGATCGACCGGCCCCTGATGTGCGGAGGTGTATCCCAGCGGCCAGCGGTGTGCACCCACGTGGAATTGCCCACCGCGGATGGTGCCCTGCAGCCGGTTAACTTCGCCCATAAACTCGAGGACAAATCGGGTCGCCGGTTCACGCCAGAGCTGCTCTGGTTCATCAACCTGCTCGATGTTCCCCTGGCTCATCACCACCACGCGGTCTGCGACTTCCATCGCCTCTTCCTGATCGTGGGTGACGAAGACGCTGGTGAACTTCAGCTCTTCATGCAGCTGACGCAGCCAGCGGCGTAACTCTTTACGCACCTGCGCATCCAGCGCGCCAAACGGCTCATCCAGCAGCAGAATTTGCGGCTCAACGGCCAGGGCCCGCGCCAGCGCGACGCGCTGCTTCTGGCCGCCGGAAAGCTGCGCCGGGAAGCGGTCAGCCAGATGCGCAAGCTGTACCATCTCCAGCAGTTTGGTCACTTTCGCTTTGATGGTGGCCGCATCCGGACGCTCGCGGCGAGGCAGCACGGTCAGACCGAAAGCGATGTTATCGAACACGGTCATATGGCGGAACAGCGCGTAATGCTGGAACACAAAGCCCACTTTTCGGTCGCGGGCGTGCAAACGGCTTACGTCGGTACCGTGAAAACGAATATGTCCGCTGGTCTGATGCTCAAGCCCGGCGATAATGCGCAGCAGCGTGGTTTTACCCGAGCCAGACGGCCCGAGCAGTGCCACCATTTGTCCGGAAGGGATATCCAGCGAGATATCATTCAGCACCTGGGTGCGACCAAAAGACTTCTTAATATTGGCAATCTCAATGCTCATGATTTCCCTCCTGGTGCTGACGTTTTTCCTGGTTCTCTAAACGCCACTGCACCACACTCTTCAAAAACAGGGTCAAAATCGCCATCAGCGTCAGTAACGCTGCGGCAGTAAAGGAACCGACGGTGTTGTAGTCCTGTTCCAGTAATTCAATCTGTAACGGTAACGACAGCGTTTCGCCGCGGATGGAGCCCGAGACGACCGAAACTGCACCGAACTCGCCAATGGCGCGGGCATTGGTCAGCACGACGCCGTAGAGCAGCGCCCAGCGAATATTCGGCAGCGTCACGCGGCGGAACATCTGCCAGCCGGATGCGCCCAGCAGAATTGCCGCTTCGTCTTCGTTGCTGCCCTGGCTTAACATCACCGGGACCAGTTCGCGCACCACAAATGGACAGGTTACAAACACCGTGACCAGCACCATGCCCGGCCAGGCAAACATGACCTGCAGGTTATGCTCATCCAGCCAGCCGCCCAGCGGGCCGTTAGAGCCGTAGAAGAGCAGATAAACCAGACCGGCCACTACCGGCGACACGGCAAACGGGATATCCAGCAGGGTCAGCAGCAGCTGACGTCCCGGGAAGTTAAAGCGCGTTACCAGCCAGGCCAGCAGCGTACCGAACACCAGGTTGACCGGCACCGTGATAAGCGCAATCAGGACGGTCAGCCAGATGGCGTGCAGCATATCCGGGTTCGCCAGGTTTTCCAGCGCGGGCATCAACCCCTTGCTGAACGCCTGAACAAAAATATAAATCGTCGGCACGACGAGAATGAAGGCGGACACCAGCACGCCCGTACCAATCAGAAACCATTTTCCCCAGTTGATACGGGGAGCATCGTATCGCTTCAATTGAGTAACTTCCGCCATCAGTGACCTACCACGCGTCGACCAAAGCGACTTTGCAGAGTGTTAATTGAGTAGAGCAGCAGCAGCGATGCGGCAAGAATGACCGAGGCAATCGCGCTCGCCGCCGGGTAATCAAACTCCTGCAAGCGGATAAAAATCATCAGCGAGGTGACTTCGGTTTTCCACGCAATGTTCCCGGCAATGAAAATAACCGCGCCGAACTCACCGAGGCTACGGGTAAACGACAGCGCGATACCGGCCAGCAGCGCTGGAGAAAGCTCAGGCAGGACGACCTTGCGGAAGCTCTGCCAGCGCGTGGCACCCAGCGTTTCCGCCGCTTCTTCGTATTCAGGGCCTAATTCTTCGAGCACTGGCTGCACGGTGCGTACAACAAAAGGAATGCTGGTAAACGCCATCGCGACCGCGATACCGAGCCAGGTATAGGTCACTTTGATATCAAGCTTCGCCAGCCACTCACCGTAAAACCCGTTCACGGAAAAGAGCGAGGCGAGGGTTAACCCCGCCACTGCCGTCGGCAGCGCAAACGGCAGGTCCATTAACGCGTCGAGCAGCGTACGGCCCGGGAAACGGTAGCGGGTTAAGATCCACGCCATCAGCAGGCCAAAGGCCCCGTTAAAAATGGACGCCACAAACGCCGACAGCAGCGTCACCTTATAGGCTGCGACGACCTGCGGGTTGGTTATCACTTCCCAGTACTGCGCCCAGCTCATTTGCGCAAGCTGCATCACCAGCGCGCTGAGCGGTAACAATAAGATCAGGCAGACGAACAGCAGGCTGGTCCCGAGGCTTAAGGTAAAGCCCGGCAGCACGCGTCTGGTAGAGACTGCAAACATTACTTACGCCCCGCCGCCAGCAATTTGTCTAACTCACCGCCGCTGGCAAAATGCGTTTTCATGACATCAGGCCAGGAGCCGAAATGGTCTTCCACGCGGAACAGCTCGGTCTGCGGGAATTTATCCTTCAGTTTGTTCATCACATCCGGGTTATTCACGCGGTAGTAGTAATCGGTAATGATCGTCTGCGCCTGTGGGCTGTACAGGTAGTTGAGGTAAGCTTTTGCCGCTTTCTCTGTGCCGTTGGACTGCACGTTTTTATCTACCCACGCTACCGGGAACTCGGCGAGGATATTGGTTTTCGGGATAACGACCTCGAAACCCTGCGCCTCGTACTGTTTGCGGATATTATTCACTTCCGACTCAAAGCTGATCAGCACATCGCCCAGGCCGCGCTCTGCAAAGGTCGTGGTCGCGCCGCGACCGCCGGTATCAAACACCTCGACGTTTTTCAGGAACTGGGTCATGAACTGCTCGGTTTTCGCTTTATCGTTACCGTCAGCTTTGTCCGCCGCGCCCCACGCTGCCAGATAGGTATAGCGCGCGTTACCGGAGGTTTTTGGATTCGGGAAAATCAGCTTCACGTCGGAACGCACCAGGTCATTCCAGTCGTGGATATTTTTCGGGTTGCCCTTACGCACCAGGAAACCCATGGTGGAGTAGAACGGTGAGCTGTTGTTCGGCAAACGACTCTGCCAGTCAGCGGCGATCAGCTTGCCTTTGTCGTGCAGGATCTGCACGTCAGTGACCTGGTTATAGGTCACCACATCCGCTTTCAGCCCCTGGAGAATGGCCAGCGCCTGCTTGGACGACCCTGCGTGTGACTGTTTAATGGTCAGCTTGTCGCCGTTGTTGTCTTTCGCCCACTGCTGTTCAAACGGTGGGTTAAGGGCGGCAAACAGCTCGCGGGAAACATCATACGAACTGTTCAGCAGCTCAGTAGCCTGCGCCTGTGCCACCAGCAGCAAACCTGCCAGTGCCAGCGATCCTTTTTTCAGTACAGTAACGGCCATTGCGCACCCTTATAAATGTGATGACTATCTTATAGTCATAATATTTATAACGAGGACGAAAGGAGTAACGGTTTTATATACCGTTTGGTGATTTACAAGCAGAAAAGAGAATAAGGGTGCAGCCCGTCGTGGTCCGCACCCCAGCCCTCTCCGTGCGGGAGAGGGTGGAAAACACTTACAGCGCCAGCAGACGCTCGACGGACGGGGCGAAGTAGTAGCCGCCGGTCACCGGTTTGGTGAAGCGCAGCATGGCGTCACGCTTGCCGTCGGTATCGCCAAACATGCTCAGCAACTGCTGTTCGATGTTATGCAGGCGCGCGCAGTACGCACAGAAGTAAAGACCGTGGGTACCGCTTGCTGTGCCGTATGGCAGGCTCTGGCGAACAATCTTCAGACCTTTCCCGTCTTCCTTGAGGTCAACGCGGCTCAGGTGAGAGGTGACAGGACGGGCATCGCCGTCGATCTCTTCGTTGGCCTCTTTCGTACGGCCAATCATCATCTCCTGGTCATGCACGCTCATGCGGTTCAGCTGCTTGAGGTTGTGCTCCCAGCGCTGGACGAACACATAGCTGCCGCCCGCGTCGACACCGTCTTTGATCACCGCCACTTCACGACGCGTCTCTTCACCCGCCGGGTTTTCAGTTCCGTCAACGAAGCCGCTCAGGTCGCGTTCTTCCACCCAACGGAAACCGTGGATCTCTTCCTGAACGTCAATGCTGTCACCAAAAGCCGCAACCGCCGCCTGGGCAACGGAGAAGTTCACATCATGACGCAGCGAGAGAATGTGGATCAGCACGTCGAACTGCGTTGCGGGTGCCAGGCCTTTACCGTAAGGGATAAAATCCTTCAGCTCTTCGGCGCCTTCGCCGCCGCTCAGTTGACGCCAGACGTTATGACCAAAGGCAACGACCGCGCCCAGATGGGCGTCCGGGAATTTGGCCTGGAAGGTGGCCAGCTTATCAACGAACGCTTTACTGGCCGCACGCAGGGCATCCACATCCCCTTTAACATTGGCTTCAATCCAAATCGCCGCGCGGCAATGTTCTGGCAAAATGCCACTCTGAACCTGAGACATCGCTCCTCCTGAAATAAAGATGCCACGTCAGCGTGGCATTGATGGCGGCTATTATACCCGTATTTCAGCGAGACGGTTTGTTCAGGCGCAAATTACTGCTTCCAGATAATTTTGCTCACTTTCCAGCTCTTCAGCGTGTCGTCAGACGGCATTAAACCTTCCGGACCACTCCAGGTACCGGTGAAGAGATAGCTGATGTGCTGGCTGCCCTGCGCTTTACATTCCACCGCCACGCCGTCGTCAGACGGGGCACTGGTGCAGTTGCCGAAGGCCTGTTTATAGAGTTCGCTAAACGGGGTTCCCACTTTCACACCGCTTTCGGTTGGGATGTCGTCGTCCATCACAGCAATGCGGTTTACCGTGCCTTTATCACCGTTAATCACCAGCGCCAGCGTGTCACCCTTCAGCGCTTCGAAATAACGCACGATATTGCCGTTTTCTGTTTTCATGCCGCTGCGCAGGCGATAACCGCCACCCAGTGCATCCTGAAGGGCGTCCTGATCCAGCGCCGTCGCGGCGGTAATTTTACCCACGCCCTGCTCGGTCACTTCCGTTGAAGAGCCAAACCAGTTCCACGGATAGGCCGCAGACCAGTTAATTGATGAGAGCGTTGAACAGCCGGTTAACGCCAGCGGGAGAGCGCATAAAAGTAAACGCAGCGATTTCATTGAAACGTCCTTACATGTTAAATCAACGCTTGTTGGAGTGCGGTATCGGCAAAAAGTGCCAGGTTAATCTTCCTGATGCGTAAAACAGGCGCGAAGGCGGGGATTCGTCAGCAGCCACAGCAGCGCCACGATATCCGCTACGACCAGCGCAATACCGATCCCCGTAAGCGGTTCACCGCTCCACCAGAGCACCGGTTGCCAGACGAGCAGCGCAAGCTGAGCGAGGATCAGCAGCCAGCGAAGCGCACCCCACAGGCGCGGGATCGTATGCCGTCGCCCGCTGCATAAAAACGCCATCACTGCCGGCACGCCCGGCAGCAAGCCGAGCCAGAAGGCATCGTGATCGGGATAAAAGAACGTCAGAAGCGTATCGCCCTGCCCGCGCGACGCGGCGGCCATCACAAACAGCACCCAGGTACGGGCCTGCAGCAGCAGAACGCACCAGAACAAAAAGGGCAGCCTGACACGCCCTTGCGCATCATAATCTGCCGGATGGATCTCAGTACTCTTCATCTTCTATCAGGCGCTTACCTAAGCTCAGTACGTCCGCGTGTTCATAACCCAGGCGTTCATACATGCCCAGCACCACGTCGTTATCTTCCCGCACCATGATCTGAATCTTCGGGCAGCCGCGGGCAATGAGTTTCTTTTCCAGCCGATTGAGCAGCGCATTGGCGATGCCGCGCGCACGAAATTCCGGGTGCACACCCAGATAATAGGCCGAGCCGCGATGGCCGTCGTACCCGCCCATCACTGTTCCCACCACCTCGCCGTTGACTTCTGCCACCAGAAACAGACTGACGTCGTGATTCAACTTACGTTCAATATCCATTTCCGGATCGTTCCACGGACGCAGCAGATCGCAGCGCTCCCAAAGGGTGATCACCTCTTCGAAATCTTCCTGGCGAAAAACGCGTATCTCCATGGTATTAACCGCCTTTTCGGGTTTAAAAACAGTGATTATGGCGTGAACATCGCGTTTAGCCAATAACCGGGGAAAAACTCGCCAAAATTTGGCATAATGTCACTTTGTCACGTATTGAAATGAA
This sequence comes from Enterobacter sp. R-25, assembly GCF_049913205.1. Lineage (NCBI taxonomy): Bacteria > Pseudomonadati > Pseudomonadota > Gammaproteobacteria > Enterobacterales > Enterobacteriaceae > Enterobacter > Enterobacter sp. R-25. The sequence goes on from NZ_CP183982.1 coordinate 3,412,123, forward strand.
AAGTAAAACAATTCTCAATAAGGACTGTCGTAACGCTAATCACGATACGATATAACACCAGGACCCCAATTTTTACAATTCAGGCCGCATGAGCACATTCAAACCATTAAAAGCACTCACATCGCGTCGTCAGGTTCTCAAAGCGGGGCTGGCGGCCTTAACGTTAACGGGCATCGCACAGCAGGCTCAGGCAAAAGAAGAGAGCACGCTCAAAACCAGTAACGGACACAGTAAACCGAAATCGAAAAAGCCGGGCGCGAAGCGTCTGGTCATGCTGGACCCCGGTCACGGCGGAATTGATACCGGCGCTATTGGTAAAAACGGTGCGAAAGAAAAGCATGTCGTGTTAGCGATTGCAAAAAATGTGCGCGCAATTTTACGCAGCAATGGCATTGACGCCCGCCTGACGCGTTCTGGCGACACGTTTATTCCGCTGTACGACCGCGTAGAGATCGCCCACCAGCACGGTGCCGATCTGTTTATGTCGATTCACGCGGACGGTTTTACCAACCCGTCGGCGGCGGGGGCTTCGGTGTTCGCCCTCTCCAACCGTGGGGCGAGTAGCGCCATGGCGAAATATCTCTCCGATCGTGAAAACCGGGCGGATGAGGTTGCGGGGAAAAAAGCCACCGACAAAGATCATCTGTTACAGCAGGTGCTGTTTGACCTCGTTCAGACGGACACCATTAAAAACAGCCTGACGCTCGGCTCGCATATTCTGAAGAAGATTAAACCGGTGCATCGCCTGCACAGCAGGAGCACCGAACAGGCGGCGTTCGTGGTGCTTAAGTCGCCGTCAATTCCGTCCGTGCTGGTGGAGACGTCGTTCATCACCAACCCGGAGGAGGAACGCCTGCTCGGCACCACCGCGTTTCGCCAGAAGATCGCCAACGCCATCGCCTCAGGCATAATCAGTTACTTCAACTGGTTCGATAACCAGAAAGCGCACTCCAGGAAACGTTGATGAAACCCAATGCACAGCTGGTAAAAACATTCCTGCTGCAGCTGCAGGATGAGATTTGCCAGAAACTGGCCGCCGCAGATGGCGGTGAATTTCAGGAAGATAGCTGGCAGCGCGAAGCCGGTGGCGGCGGACGCAGCCGCGTGCTGCGTAACGGCGGCATCTTTGAGCAGGCTGGCGTCAATTTTTCCCACGTCCACGGAGACGCGATGCCCGCTTCCGCCACGGCTCATCGACCAGAACTGGCAGGCCGCAGCTTCGAAGCAATGGGCGTATCGCTGGTGGTTCATCCGCACAACCCGTATGTGCCGACCAGCCATGCCAACGTGCGCTTTTTCATTGCTGAAAAACCCGGGGCCGATCCGGTCTGGTGGTTTGGCGGCGGTTTTGACTTAACGCCCTACTACGGGTTTGAAGAAGATGCCGTGCACTGGCACACCACCGCACGCGATCTCTGTCAGCCGTTTGGGGACGACATCTACCCGAAATTTAAAAAATGGTGCGATGACTATTTTTATCTGAAGCACCGTGATGAGCAGCGCGGCATTGGCGGGCTGTTCTTTGACGATCTCAACACGCCAGATTTTGATACCGCATTCAGCTTTATGCGGGCGGTAGGTGAAGGGTATACCGGGGCCTATCTGCCGATCGTGGCGCGGCGTAAAGATACCGACTACGGCGTGCGCGAGCGCGAGTTCCAGCTTTACCGCCGTGGGCGCTACGTAGAGTTCAACCTGGTATGGGATCGCGGTACGCTGTTTGGCCTGCAGACCGGCGGGCGCACGGAGTCCATTTTGATGTCGATGCCGCCGCTGGTTCGCTGGGAGTACAGCTACGAACCAAAAGAAGGCAGCCCGGAGGCTGCCCTGAAAGACTTTATTACGATTCGGGACTGGGTGTAATACCGGCAGGCGCAGCGCTTACAGCGGCTGCGTCTGCGCTTCAACCACCGCCAGTGCCACCATATTCACGATACGACGCACCGAAGCAATCGGCGTCAACACGTGCACTGGCTTCGCCACGCCCATCAGTACCGGTCCTACGGTGACCCCTTCAGAGCTGGAGACACGCAGCAGGTTGTAGCTGATGCGGGCCGCTTCCACGTTCGGCATAATCAGCACGTTTGCAGAACCTTTCAGCGGGCTGTCCGGCATGCGTTCGTTACGAATGCTCTCCACCAGCGCAGCATCACCGTGCATCTCGCCGTCAATCATCAGTTCCGGCGCACGCTGGCGAACCAGCTCCAGCGTCTGGCGCATTTTGCACGCCGCCGCTGATTTCGACGAACCGAAGTTGGAGTGCGACAGCAGCGCTACCTTCGGTTCAATACCAAAGCGACGCACGGTTTCTGCCGCCATCACGGTGATCTCCGCCAGCTCTTCCGGGCTCGGATCGTCGTTAACGTAGGTGTCGGCAATAAAGGTGTTGCCGCTTGGCAGCAGCAGCGCGTTCATCGCCCCGGCGGTGTGGACCCCTTCGCGATAGCCGAAGATCTCCTGCACCACGCTGAAGTGCTCGTGGTAATCACCGATCGTGCCGCAGATCAACGCATCCGCTTCACCGCGGTGGACCATGATCGCCCCGATCACCGTGGTGTTGCTGATCACGGCCTTTTGCGCCTGCTCCTGGGTGATCCCGCGACGTTTCATGATCGCGTAGTATTCGTTCCAGTACTCTTTAAAGCGCGGATCGGATTCGTTATTAACGATCTCAAAATCCACACCCGCTTTGATCTGCAGCCCCAGCTTCTGAATACGCATCTCGATAACGCTCGGACGACCGATCAGGATTGGCTTCGCCAGACCTAAGGTGATCAGCTCCTGCGTGGCATGCAGAACGCGCGCCTCTTCCCCTTCCGCCAGCACCACGCGTTTCGCGTCGGCACGCGCCTGGGAGAAAATGGGCTTCATAAACAGGTTGGTTTTGTAGACAAACTCGGTGAGCTTATCGACGTAAGCATCGAAATCTTTGATGGGGCGCGTCGCCACGCCGGAGTCCATTGCCGCCTTAGCAACCGCCGGGGCGATTTTGACAATCAGACGCGGGTCGAATGGTTTTGGAATGATGTAGTCCGGGCCAAAGCTCAGATCCTGGTCACCATACGCCGAGGCGACCACTTCGCTCTGCTCGGCGTGCGCCAGTTCCGCAATGGCATGAACGGCCGCGAGCTTCATCTCTTCGTTGATCGCCGTCGCGCCCACGTCCAGCGCCCCGCGGAAGATGAACGGGAAGCAGAGAACGTTGTTCACCTGGTTCGGGTAATCGGAACGACCGGTACAGATAATGGCATCTTCACGCACGGCTTTTGCCAGCGGCGGCAGAATTTCCGGTTCCGGGTTTGCCAGCGCCAGAATCATTGGCGCACGCGCCATTTTCTTCACCATCTCCTGGGTCAGCACTTTCGGGCCTGAACAGCCAAGGAAGATATCCGCGCCGTCAATCACGTCCTCCAGCGTGCGTTTACCGTCATCTTCTACCGCGTAGGCCGCTTTGGTTTCCGCCATGTTCGGCTCACGGTCCTTGTAAATAACGCCTTTGGAGTCGCAGACCACAATGTTGTGCTTCTGCATACCCAGCGCCACCAGCAGGTTCATACAGGCGATTGCCGCCGCGCCTGCGCCGGAGACCACCATACGGACGTCAGAGAGATTTTTCTCGACCACACGCAGACCGTTCAGAATAGCCGCAGTGCTGATAATCGCGGTACCGTGCTGGTCATCATGGAACACGGGAATGTTCATACGCTCGCGCAGTTTCTGCTCGATATAGAAACATTCCGGCGCTTTGATGTCTTCGAGGTTGATCCCACCGAAGGTCGGTTCCAGCGCGGCAACCACGTTGATGAATTTATCAGGATCGAGCTCATCCACTTCGATATCGAACACGTCAATACCGGCAAATTTCTTGAACAGAACGCCCTTGCCTTCCATCACGGGCTTACCGGCCAGCGCACCAATATTGCCTAATCCCAGCACCGCCGTCCCGTTAGAGATCACGGCGACCAGGTTGCCACGCGCGGTGTATTTATAGGCTGCCAGCGGATCTTTTTCGATTTCGAGGCACGGCGCCGCGACGCCGGGCGAGTAGGCCAGCGCCAGATCGCGCTGAGTCGCCAGCGGTTTTGTCGGGGAGACCTGAATTTTACCTGGGACAGGGAACTCGTGGAAATCGAGAGCACTCTGTTTTAACTGATCATCCATCTTATTTTTCCTTTCTCGTATCGGTCAAAAGGGTGACGTTTGCGATCCTGAAGCACACCCTGGTGTGCCGCCTAGTATCGCCGCAGGCAGCCACATAAACTTTGAAGGCTGCCAAACTCTCACCATTGCAGAATAAAAATTGTTATCAATTTATAACAGCCATGTTACCCGTCTCAGAAAGCAATGCCTCCCCCGTCTGCTATGCTTTTTTGTTAAGTCCATCATGATTTTTGCAGAAGTGTGAACTAACGCACTCGAGTAACTCTTTTATTTCCAAGGAGTAATTATTTATGAACCAACTAGACGGCATCAAACAATTCACTACCGTGGTCGCCGACAGCGGTGATATCGAGTCGATTCGCCACTATCAGCCCGAAGATGCGACCACTAACCCTTCGCTGCTGCTCAAAGCGGCCGGTCTTGCTCATTTTAGTCATCTGATTGATGACGCTATCGACTACGGTAAACAGCGCGGTAAAACACAGGAGCAGCAGGTCGCCGAAGCGAGCGACAAGCTGGCCGTTAATTTCGGTGCGGAAATTCTGAAAAGTATCCCGGGACGCGTCTCTACCGAAGTTGACGCCCGTCTCTCCTTCGACCAGGAGAAGAGCATCACGAAAGCCCGCCGCCTGGTTGAGCTCTACCAGGAGCAGGGCATCGATAAATCGCGCATTCTGATTAAGCTGGCCTCAACCTGGGAAGGGATCCGTGCGGCGGAAGTTCTGGAAAAAGAGGGGATCCATTGCAACCTGACGCTGCTGTTCTCCTTTGCGCAGGCGCGCGCCTGTGCCGAAGCCGGCGTCTTCCTGGTGTCTCCGTTCGTCGGGCGAATCTATGACTGGTATCAGGCTAAACAGCCGATGGATCCGTACGTGGTGGATGAGGACCCGGGCGTGAAATCGGTGCGTAATATCTACGACTATTACAAACAGCACCGCTACGAAACCATCGTGATGGGCGCCAGCTTCCGCCGTACCGAGCAGATCCTCGCCCTGGCAGGCTGTGACCGCCTGACCATCTCCCCTAACCTGCTTAAAGAGCTGCAGGACAAAGAGGAGACGGTTATCCGCAAACTGGTGCCCACATCAACCGTTCTCCCCAAACCTAAAGCCATGACCGAAGCGGAATTCCGCTGGGAGCACAATCAGGACGCAATGGCCGTCGAAAAACTGGCGGAAGGCATCCGCCTGTTCGCCGTCGACCAGCGCAAACTTGAAGATCTTCTTGCCGCCAAACTTTAACCTTGCCATGGAGTGAATTATGTCCCGTAAAGAGCTAGCCAATGCCATTCGCGCCCTCAGCATGGATGCCGTGCAGAAAGCAAATTCCGGCCACCCTGGCGCCCCCATGGGCATGGCTGACATTGCCGAAGTGCTGTGGAATGATTTCCTGAAGCACAACCCGAACGACCCCAGTTGGTACGATCGCGACCGTTTTATTCTCTCTAACGGCCACGCCTCCATGCTGCTCTACAGCCTGCTGCACCTTTCCGGCTACGACCTGCCGCTATCCGAGTTAAAAAACTTCCGCCAGCTGCACTCAAAAACGCCGGGCCACCCGGAGATAGGCTATACGCCGGGTGTGGAGACCACCACCGGGCCGCTCGGCCAGGGGTTAGCCAACGCGGTCGGGCTGGCGATTGCCGAACGCACGCTGGCGGCGCAGTTTAACCAGCCAGACCACGAGATTGTCGATCACTACACTTATGTGTTTATGGGCGACGGCTGTCTGATGGAGGGGATTTCTCACGAAGTCTGTTCGCTGGCGGGCACGCTGGGGCTGGGCAAGCTGATCGGATTTTACGATCACAACGGTATCTCCATCGACGGGGAGACCAAAGGCTGGTTTACCGACGACACGGCAAAACGATTTGAGGCCTACCACTGGCACGTAGTGCATGAAATTGACGGCCACGACCCAGAAGCGGTGAAAAAAGCGATTCAGGAAGCGCAAAGCGTGAAGGACAAACCGTCCCTGATCATCTGTCGCACCACCATCGGTTTCGGCTCACCGAACAAAGCGGGTAAAGAGGAAGCCCACGGCGCGGCGCTGGGTGAAGAAGAAGTGGCGCTGACCCGGCAGAAACTGGGCTGGAAATACCCGCCGTTTGAGATCCCGAAAGAGATCTACCGCGAGTGGGACGCCCGCGAAGAGGGTGAAAAAGCCCAGCACGCGTGGAATGGAAAATTTGCCGCCTATCAAAAAGCCCACCCGGAACTGGCCGCTGAATTCTCGCGCCGCATGAGCGGTGGCCTGCCGGAGGACTGGGAAGCGAAAACCCAGGCGCTGATTGAAAATCTGCAGTCTAACCCGGCGAAAATTGCCACCCGTAAGGCCTCGCAAAACACCCTGAACGCCATCGGCCCCCTCCTGCCCGAACTGCTGGGCGGCTCCGCGGATCTGGCTCCAAGTAACCTGACCATCTGGTCTGGCTCAAAATCGCTGAAAGAGGATATTGCCGGAAACTATATCCACTACGGGGTGCGTGAGTTCGGGATGACCGCCATTGCCAATGGCATCGCCCATCACGGCGGGTTTGTGCCCTACACTGCTACCTTCCTGATGTTCGTTGAGTATGCCCGTAACGCGGCGCGTATGGCGGCATTAATGAAAGCGCGGCAGATCATGGTCTACACCCACGATTCGATTGGTCTGGGTGAAGACGGTCCCACGCACCAGGCCGTTGAGCAGCTGGCGAGCCTGCGTTTAACGCCAAACTTCAGCACCTGGCGTCCGTGCGATCAGGTCGAAGCGGCGGTTGGCTGGAAGCTGGCGGTTGAGCGCCACACGGGGCCAACGGCATTAATTCTGTCGCGGCAAAACCTGGCCCAGATTGAACGCACGCCGGAGCAGGTAAAAAATATCGCCCGCGGCGGGTACATCCTGAAAGACAGCGGCGGCAAACCGGATGTCATCCTGATTGCTACCGGTTCTGAGGTGGAAATTACCGTGAAGGCCGCGGAAAAACTGACCGCCGAAGGTCATGCGGTACGCGTGGTATCCCTGCCGTCCACCGACATTTTTGATGCTCAGGATGAGGCCTACCGTGAATCGGTCCTGCCCTCTAACGTCGCAGCCCGTGTGGCCGTCGAGGCGGGTATCGCCGACTACTGGTACAAATATGTCGGGCTCAAGGGTGCCATCGTCGGGATGCGTGGGTACGGCGAGTCGGCGCCTGCCGACAAGCTGTTCCCGTATTTTGGCTTTACCGTTGAGAATGTGGTTGAGAAGGCGCTGAGCGTAATTTAGCGCGTGATCCACAACGTGGGCCAGGCATCTGGCCCATTCCAGTTATCGCAGCTGGGCTCTTCTGCATAACGCACCAGGCGGAAACGCTGGCCGTCAAAACGCCAGCGCGTCTGGACCCCACAATCGCCAATACCGCGCCCCAGCGCGAGCGTAGTCAGCTCGCGCGTTTTCTCATCAAAGCGGGCATTCATCAATTCGATTTCACTGCTATCGTCTGCAGGGGTGAAAGGCAGACGCAGCCTTACGCTGCGGGAAGAAAACGGCTTTTTGCGCGATACCAGCCAGGCCAGATCGACCGTGTTATACGCCCCCGCCTCACAGCTAATAATCAGCAATGCTTTTTCATCGGTTAACGCGGTGACGCGCACTTCACGGCGGTTAGGATCGAGCGAGCACTGGCTGTTGTTCATCCGCCAGGTGCCATAATCCAGCAGGTCGTTCAATTCGGCGTGGGAGAGCGGCGTCGGCGTCGGATTGACTACCGCCACCTTTTTTAAGGCGGGTGCAGGCGGCACGCTTAACGGCGGATCGTCACCTTTTTTAATCCAGGCCGTTTCACTCCCGACACGTTTCTGCTGCGCGTCAATAAACAACAGTGCGGCTTTCAGGCCGTTCAGAGAGATAACCTGGTCACCGCCGCGCAAGGTCAGGGCTTTTCCTTCCTGGATATTTTTCAGAAACGCCGTGATGGTGGTGGCATCATCACTTTTCAGATGCCACGGGGTTAACTGCCAGTGCTGCCGATCCAGCTTGAGAGGAACCTTATCCAGCAACAACCGCGGCGCAATATCCGCTTCTTTCACGGCAGGGTCAGCAAGGCCGCCGAGATCGATACGCAGCGTAGCGTCGGTTTTCGCGCCGGCACTGCGGCTGAGCGTCATGACCAGCCCCCGGTGTTCACCGGTATTGCGTGCGAGGCAAAAATTCTGGTTATTGCAGGTCACCTGCCAGTCAGAAAATAATTGCTGGGCAGGCGCAGCCCACACCTGCGAGGAGGTGAGCACGCAAAACAGGCAGAGAAGAGAGACGCAATAGCGCATGAATGGCACAATCCCGGAACGAAAACGCTTAACTGGGCTGTATCTTCGTGTTCCCGCCCGGGTTGCTCAATCGGATTTATCGGATAGATTTATCCGAAATACAATCTATCACCGTTCGAAAGAGGCGTTCATCAGCCCGGTCGTTTGAAGATACTGTAGTAATATCACAGCTTTACCATCCCTGATTTCCCCGGCATGCATCATCTCCAGCGCCCGGGAAAACGGCAACTCCAGCACTTCAATATCTTCATCTTCCACGCCACCGCCGCGGTGAGTACGCTGCGCATCGCTGTATTCCGCGATGAAGAAGTGGACGATTTCCGTCACGCCGCCAGGAGACATAAACAGCTCGAAGACCTTTTTGACCTCTCCCACTTCAAAGCCAGTCTCTTCGACGGCCTCTTTGCGGATGCACACTTCCGGCTCGTCGTCATCAAGCAGGCCCGCACAGGTTTCAATCAACCTTCCGTCAGGGTTGCCATTGACCCATGTTGCTACCCTGAACTGACGGATCAGCACCACACTCTGCTTTTCACGGTTATAGAGCAAAATGGTGGCGCCATTGCCGCGGTCATAGACCTCGCGTTTATGGCGGATCACTTCACCGTTATTACGGGTTAAATCGTAAGTGATGTTACGCAGGACAAAGTAGTTTTCAGAAAGGATTTTGTCTTTGATAACGTCAATTTTCAGGGTCATACGGGCTCCACGACACAATGAGTCTTCCTATAGTACGCCGTGAAACCCGCTTTGTCGCCCGCCTGGTTTAGTGCGTTTTCGGCACACTGACCTCAAGCCAGTCGAGGATCCCCCGCCCCGCATGACGCCCTTCCGCCATCGCCGTCACCACCAGATCAGCACCGCGCACCGCATCACCGCCGGCGAAAATTTGCGGGTTAGACGTCTGGTAACGATAGCGACTTTCCACCGAGGCAATGATTCGCCCCCAGTCATCGGTGTTGACGCCCTGACTCTCCAGCCAGGGCATGGCATGTGGGTTAAAACCAAAAGCCATAATCACCGCATCGGCCGGCATGACAAACTCGCTGCCCTCCACCGGGACGGGTCGACGACGTCCCTGCGCATCCGGCTCTCCCATCCGGGTGCGCAGCATCCGGATGCCGTTAACCTTGCCGTCAGCAGCAAGGGTCAATTCAACGGGCTGGACGTTAAATTCAAATGCGGCTCCCTCTTCTTTCGCATTCTTCACCTCTTTTTTCGAGCCCGGCATATTGGCTTCATCCCGGCGATAGGCGCAGGTGACTTTTGCCGCGCCGTGACGTAACGCGGTGCGCACGCAGTCCATTGCGGTATCGCCCCCGCCCAGCACCACCACATTGAGTCCACGGGTGTCGATAAACGGTTCGTTGGCCGTCGCGTCCAGCCCCATGACGTGGCGCGTGTTCCCCACCAGGAACGGCAGCGCATCGTAGACACCCGGCGCATCCTCATGGGGGATGCCCGCTTTCATCGAACGATAGGTTCCCACGCCAATAAACAGGGCGTCGTAATCTGTTTGCAACTGAGACAACGACACATCGCTGCCCACATCGCAGTTCAGCTCGAAGTGAACCCCCATCGCAGTAAAAATCTCTCTGCGTCGTGCGAGCAGGGATTTATCCAGCTTAAAGGCCGGAATGCCGAAGGTCAGCAAGCCGCCGATTTCGGGATGCCTGTCATAGACCGTCACGCTCACCCCGCTGCGCACCAGCACATCCGCGCATGCCAGCCCGGCAGGCCCCGCGCCGATAATCGCGACGCGTTTTCCCACCGAAGAAACGCCAGACATATCCGGTCGCCAGCCCAGCGCCAGCGCCTGGTCAGAGATGTAGCGCTCGAGGTTGCCAATGGTCACCGACCCTGACGCATCGCGCACGGTGCAGGCACCTTCACATAACCTGTCCTGCGGGCAGACCCGGCCGGTAATTTCAGGTAAACAGTTGGTCTGATGAGAAAGTTCGACCGCGCCGAGGATGTCACCGGCGTTAATCCGTTCAATCCACTGCGGAATGTGGTTGTGCAGCGGGCAGGTCCATTCACATATGCTGTGTTCCCCGCATTTCAGGCAGCGCGATGCCTCGCGTCTGGCCTGTTCGGTCCGAAACGGCAGGTATATTTCATTGAAATGGCCAACCCGCTCTTCGGCAGCCAGTTTGTCGGGCTCGCCGCGTGGCGGTGTGTTTTGCATCTGCTGCAGTTTGGTGGGTGCCGTCTCCTCGCTGACTGCCTCACTGTGCCAGGGCTGCGCCTCCAGCCTGGCGGTGCGCTGACGGCGCGATTTTGCCAGGTTATCCAGCACGTCAGGCGTCGCCAGCGTCAGCACATCTGCCGGGCAATTTTCAATACAGGCCGGGCCCTGCGGGCGGGTCAGGCAGAGATCGCATTTATACGCCGAGGCTTTTGCACTGCCGCTGTCGAGTGGCGTAACGATAATCTCCATCGTGCCGAAGGGACAGGCAACCACGCAGGCTTTACAACCGATGCATTTTTGTTGATTCACCTGTACGCTGTCATCGCGTTTGCTGATGGCGCCGTTCGGGCAACTGAGTGCACACGGGGCATTTTCACAGTGGTGACAGGTGACGGGGCTGTTCTGCGCGCCAGAGTTAAGGACCGTAATACGGGGATGGAAATGGCGCTTGCTCAGGACATGTTGCTCATCATTATGCGCCATTACGCAGGCAACTTCGCAGGCGTGGCACCCAATACATTGCTGGCTATTAGCCATAATAAAACGATTCATAACGACACCTGTTTTTGGTTCAATAACCTTATTCTTTGTATGAATATGGTATTTACTCATCACAGCGTCGTCAGGCAATGTTCAATTGCCCGGAATGCCAAACTATTTCCAGTGAACCTGTGGCAGATCAATTTTATTCAGGAAGCCGTTCTGTGACCGTTAAACGCCCTGTTTCCGCAAGCCTGGCCTGGGCTTTCTTTTCGATGATTGTGTTATCCGTTCTGACCAGCACCGTCGCGCTGCTGACGCTTGCCAGCAGCCAGCGTGACGCCGAAGCCATCAATATTGCGGGTTCACTGCGTATGCAGAGTTACCGGCTGGGCTATGAGATGCAGCGCAATAGCCCTTCCCTGACACAGCATCGCCAACACTGGCAACACACCCTGAGCGCACCTGCACTACAAAAGCTGAACCGCTGGTACGTGCCGGACGATGTCAAACAGCGCTACCAGCAGCTGCATCTGGCCTGGCAGGAGATGGATACGCACATCGCCCGCGGCGATCTCGCGTGGTATCAAACCCATATCGAAGATTTTGTTGGCCGTATTGATGCCTTTGTGCTCGCCCTTCAGCACTATACCGAACATAAAATTCAGACGGTGACCCTGCTCTCGCTGGCCGGTGCGCTGGGGATCCTGCTGCTGACGGTGTTTACCCTGCGAGGCATCCGTCGTCAGGTGGTCTTGCCGCTCAACAATCTGGTCGCCGCAAGCGAACGCGTTGAACGGGGACAATTTGATACCCCGGCACCGGATACCGCTTTGCCGAATGAACTCGGTCAGCTGTCCCGCGCCTTTAACCATATGTCGGCGGAGTTACACACCCTCTATCGCTCGCTTGAAGATTCGGTTGCGGAAAAGACCCGGCACCTGAACGAGGCGCATCAGCAGCTCGAAATGCTGTTCAAATGTTCGCAGGCGCTCAACACCGGACAGATAGACAGCCACTGTTTCCGCCATATATTGCAAATCGTCCATGAATACACCCGGATGAATTATCTGGAGTTACGGACCAGCGACGACTGGCGTCTGTGTGAAGGGAGTGAGGCAGCCGACATGCCGCTGCAAAACCTGCCGGTGCTGATGCAGGACACGCTCTACGGCGAGCTGCGCTGGCAGAACGAGACGGACAGCGTCCCGCTTCCGCTGATGAGAAGCGTGGCGACAATGCTCGGGCGCGGGCTTTACTTCAACCAGGCGCAAAAGCATTACCAGCAGTTGCTGCTGATGGAAGAGCGCGCGACGATTGCCCGCGAACTGCATGATTCCCTCGCGCAGGTGTTGTCGTATCTGCGGATCCAGCTTACGCTGCTTAAGCGTGCCGTACCGCAAGAGAATACCCCGGCGCAGACCATCCTCACCGACTTCTCCCGCGAGCTTAACAATGCCTGGCATCAGCTTCGCGAGCTGCTCACCACCTTCCGCCTGACGCTCAACCACGCTAACCTGCCGGCGGCCCTTCAGGAGTCACTCGACGGCCTGCAGAGCCAGACGCAGGCAAAGCTGCATCTTGACTGTCGCCTCTCCTCGCTGGCCCTTGACGCACAAAAGCAGGTGCATCTGCTGCAGATCGTGCGTGAAGCGGTGTTGAACGCAATCAAGCACGCGCAGGCCAGCGAGATCACCGTAAGCTGTATCACCGCCGTGGACGGCACGCACAGCGTGAGCATTCGCGACAATGGCATCGGGATTGGCGAAGCCAGCGAGCCGCCGGGGCATTACGGGCTGAATATTATGCGTGAACGCGCGGAACGGCTCGGCGGTACCCTGCACTTTTCGCAGCCACAAAATGGGGGAACACAGGTGAGCGTGACATTCCCTTCGTCGCTGGCGTTAACAGGTAAATAACCGTAAAGGGGGCAGCGCAGAGAAACGCGCATGATAATTTACATTATCTCCTTTATTTCTCCACGTTTGGTCTTCGTCTTGCCGCTAAAGTGGTGCGGGCAATAAACAATAATGACGTGCAGCAAAACGAGGTCAATTTTTCATGGCGAATTTTTTCATCGATCGCCCCATTTTTGCCTGGGTACTTGCCATTCTGTTGTGTCTGACAGGTGTCCTGGCCATTACTTCACTTCCCGTTGAGCAATACCCCGATCTGGCACCTCCTAACGTGCGTGTCACAGCAAACTACCCCGGCGCCTCGGCACAGACGCTGGAAAATACCGTGACGCAGGTTATCGAGCAGAACATGACGGGTCTGGATAACCTGATGTACATGTCCTCACAAAGCAGCGCCACGGGCCAGGCCACGGTGACCCTGAGCTTTACGGCCGGGACTGACCCGGACAAAGCGGTGCAGCAGGTACAAAACCAGCTGCAGTCAGCCATGCGAAAACTGCCGCAGGCAGTGCAAAATCAGGGCGTTACCGTACGTAAAACGGGGGATACCAATATTTTGACCATCGCGTTTGTCTCCACCGATGGTTCCATGGATAAGCAGGATATTGCGGACTACGTTGCCAGTAACATTCAGGACCCGCTCAGCCGTATTAACGGCGTAGGGGATATCGACGCCTACGGGTCACAATATTCAATGCGCATCTGGCTCGATCCTGACAAGCTGAACAGCTTCCAGATGACGGCGACTGACGTGACGGACGCCATCAAGTCGCAGAACGCCCAGATTGCCGTAGGGCAGTTGGGAGGAACGCCTTCCGTCGAAAAACAAGCCCTGAATGCCACCATTAACTCGCAATCGCTGCTTCAGACTCCGGAGCAGTTCCGCAACATCACCCTGCGCGTGAATCAGGACGGTTCAGAAGTGCGGCTGGGCGATGTCGCCACGGTGGAAATGGGTGCGGAAAAGTACGACTACCTGAGCCGCTTTAACGGTAACCCCGCCTCCGGCCTGGGGATTAAACTGGCCTCCGGCGCAAATGAAATGGCGACGGCGAAACTGGTGTTAGACCGCCTGGACGAGCTGTCGAACTATTTCCCTCACGGCCTTGAATACAAAGTCGCCTACGAAACCACCTCCTTCGTTAAAGCGTCGATTGAGGATGTGGTGAAGACCCTGCTGGAAGCCATCGCGCTGGTCTTCCTGGTCATGTACCTGTTCCTGCAAAACTTCCGGGCGACGCTGATCCCGACCATAGCCGTCCCCGTGGTCCTGCTGGGCACCTTCGCGGTGCTTTACGCGTTTGGCTACAGCATCAACACGCTGACGATGTTTGCAATGGTGCTGGCAATTGGCCTTCTGGTGGATGACGCCATCGTGGTGGTTGAAAACGTCGAGCGCATCATGAGCGAGGAAGGCCTTTCCCCGCGCCAGGCCACGCGTAAATCGATGGGGCAAATACAGGGCGCGTTAGTCGGCATCGCCATGGTGCTTTCGGCGGTCTTTATCCCGATGGCCTTCTTTGGCGGCACAACCGGCGCCATTTACCGCCAGTTCTCGATAACCATCGTCTCGGCAATGGTGCTTTCGGTACTGGTGGCGCTGATCCTGACCCCTGCGCTCTGCTCTACCCTTCTTAAGCCTTTGCACAAAGGCGAGCAGCATGGTCAGAAAGGGTTCTTCGGCTGGTTTAACCGCATGTTTAACCGCAATGCCGCGCGTTATGAATCCGCCGTCGGAAAAGTGCTGCACCGCAGCCTGCGCTGGATGCTGATTTACGTAGTGCTGCTGGGCGGAATGGTCTGGCTGTTCCTGCATCTGCCTACCTCGTTCCTGCCAATGGAGGACCGGGGAATGTTCACCACCTCCGTGCAACTTCCGAGCGGCGCGACGCAGCAGCAGACGCTGAAAGTGGTCGAAAAAGTCGAACAGTACTTCTTCACCCAGGAGAAAGATAATGTGGTGTCGGTCTTCTCCACCGTGGGCTCTGGCCCGGGCGGTAACGGGCAGAACGTCGCCCGTATGTTTGTACGCCTGAAGGACTGGGACGAGCGCGACACAAAAACGGGGACCGCGTCGGCCATCATTGAACGCGCAACCCACGCGTTTACGCAGATCAACGAAGCGCGCGTCTTTGCCAGCAGCCCACCGGCCATTAGCGGGCTGGGCAGTTCTGCCGGGTTTGACATGGAGCTGCAGGATCACGCCGGTGCAGGTCACACGGCGCTGATGGCGGCGCGCGATAAGCTGTTAGCGCTGGCGGGCAAAGACGCTGACCTGACACGCGTTCGTCATAACGGCCTGGATGACAGCCCGCAGCTGCAGGTGGATATTGATCAGCGTAAGGCGCAGGCTCTGGGTGTTTCCATCGACGACATTAACGACACCCTGCAGACGGCCTGGGGCTCAAGCTATGTGAATGACTTTATGGATCGTGGGCGTGTGAAAAAAGTGTATGTCCAGTCCGCCGCGCCGTTCCGTATGTTGCCGAATGATATTAACCGCTGGTTTGTTCGTAATAACGCAGGCGGGATGGTGCCGTTCTCGGCGTTCGCCTCGTCGCACTGGGAGAGTGGTTCGCCGCGTCTGGAACGCTATAACGGCTATTCGGCGGTTGAAATCGTCGGTGAAGCTGCGCCGGGCGTCAGTACCGGTACCGCCATGGACACCATGGAGAAACTGGTGCAACAGCTGCCTGCCGGGTTTGGGCTGGAGTGGACGGCGATGTCTTATCAGGAGCGGCTCTCCGGGGCACAGGCGCCTGCGCTTTACGCGCTTTCCCTGCTGGTGGTCTTCCTCTGTCTTGCCGCGCTGTATGAAAGCTGGTCCGTTCCGTTCTCGGTCATGCTGGTGGTGCCGCTTGGCGTCATCGGTGCGCTGCTGGCGACCTGGATGCGCGGTCTGGAGAATGATGTGTACTTCCAGGTAGGGCTGCTCACCGTGATCGGCCTGTCGGCGAAAAACGCGATCCTGATTGTTGAGTTTGCCAACGAGATGAATGCCAAAGGCCACGAGCTGATGGCGGCCACACTGCACGCCTGCCGTCAGCGCTTGCGTCCGATCCTGATGACGTCGCTGGCATTTGTCTTTGGGGTATTACCGATGGCAACCAGCACCGGTGCGGGCTCCAGCAGCCAGCATGCGGTAGGTACAGGGGTGATGGGGGGCATGATTTCGGCAACCGTCCTGGCCATTTATTTTGTGCCCCTGTTCTTTGTGCTGGTGCGTCGCCGCTTCCCGCTGAAGGAACGTCCTGAATAACAGTGCGTAATAAAAAAGGCGGCTCTCAGGGCCGCCTTTTAGGGTGTGTGATTAATTCACACTATGGTTATTTTACTTATTTAAGTGCTCTTGCAATTCTTACTGAATGTCATTTACGAAGCATGCCTTCGATAAAATCTTTCCAGTTCCCCAGTTCACGTTCAATCATAACTACCTCTCTTATTATTATGCGCATTCTACGAAAACGTATCATCATTGTGAAGACCGTCTAACCTATCGCTGTGATTGTACCCCGCTACTGTCAGGGATTTATGATAAATATGAACGCAGGGCCTTAAATTTTGTGTGACGCTCAGCAATATTTTGAAATAACCATACAGGCAGGTGAGATTTAAATTACCGCCTGAGTTCATTAGCATTTTCGGTCTTATGGACATCTATGCTTAAATGATGAAAGAATATTCAGCTTACAGTTGTGAGTTGAATTAAGAAGAAGTGTAAATCAAGACAATTCCTGAATGTGTTATATTCCACTTAAGGATATATCTTCGAAATTACTGAACATTTAATCATCATAAGAACAAAAGGATTCACCATGGTTGTGATGTACGGCATTAAAAATTGCGACACCATCAAAAAAGCACGCCGCTGGCTGGAAGCGAACAAGGTGGAGTACCGTTTCCATGACTATCGCGTTGACGGGCTTGATGCAGAATTTCTGCATACCGCTATCAAGGAACTGGGTTGGGAGGCGCTGCTGAATACCCGTGGTACCACCTGGCGTAAACTGGATGAAGCCGTCCGGGCTGGCATCAACGACGCCGACAGTGCCGCCAAACTGATGCTCGAAATGCCGGCAATCATCAAACGCCCATTGCTCTGCGCGCCCGGGCAGCCTATGCTGCTGGGTTTCAGTGAAACCCTTTATTCCGACTTTTTTCGTTGAGGTGTAGTTTATGTCATGCCCGGTCATTGAGCTGACTCAGCAGCTTATTCGCCGTCCCTCCCTTAGCCCGGACGACGCAGGTTGTCAGGCATTAATGATTGAGCGCCTGCGTGCCATCGGTTTCACCGTTGAACGCATGGACGTTGGCGACACCCAGAACTTCTGGGCGTGGCGCGGTCAGGGCGAAACGCTGGCCTTTGCCGGACATACCGACGTCGTTCCCGCAGGTGATGCGGATCGCTGGATCAACCCGCCGTTTGAACCGACCATCCGCGATGGCATGTTGTTCGGGCGCGGTGCGGCAGACATGAAAGGCTCGCTGGCGGCGATGGTCGTGGCGGCAGAGCGCTTCGTTGCCCAACATCCGAACCACAGAAACCGCCTCGCGTTTCTGATCACCTCTGACGAAGAAGCCAGCGCCCACAACGGCACCGTGAAGGTCGTTGAGGCGCTGATGGCCCGCAATGAGCGTCTCGACTACTGCCTGGTCGGCGAGCCGTCCAGTACGGAAGTGGTGGGAGACGTCGTCAAAAATGGTCGCCGTGGTTCGCTGACCTGCAATTTGACCCTTCATGGCGTTCAGGGGCACGTTGCCTATCCACACCTGGCCGATAACCCGGTCCATCGCGCGGCACCGATGCTGAACGAACTGGTGACCATCGAGTGGGATAAAGGCAATGAGTTCTTCCCACCGACCAGCATGCAGATTGCAAACCTGAAGGCCGGTACCGGCAGCAACAACGTGATCCCGGGTGATTTCTTTGTCCAGTTTAACTTCCGCTTCAGCACTGAACTGACCGATGAGATGATCAAAGCGCGCGTTATCGCGCTGCTGGAAAAATATAATCTGCGTTACACCGTGGACTGGTGGCTTTCCGGCCAGCCGTTCCTGACCCAGCGCGGCAAACTGGTGGATGCGGTAGTGAACGCCATCGAGCACTATAATGAAATTAAGCCACAACTGCTGACGACAGGTGGCACCTCAGACGGACGTTTTATTGCCCGGATGGGGGCCCAGGTTGTCGAACTGGGGCCGGTGAACGCAACCATTCATAAAATCAATGAATGTGTGAATGCTGCTGATTTGCAGCTGCTGGCCCGTATGTATCAACGAATTATGGAGCAACTCGTCGCCTGACGAACGCTCTGAGAGGAATAGCGAATGGACTGGCTTTCAAAGTACTGGTGGATTCTGGTGTTAGTGTTTCTGGTCGGCGTGTTACTTAACGTCATTAAAGATCTTAAGCGCGTTGATCACAAAAAGTTTCTCGCCAACAAACCGGATCTTCCACCGCATCGTGATTTTAACGATAAGTGGGACGATGATGACGACTGGCCGAAGAAAGACCAGAAGAAGTGATTCTCTGTCCCCTCTCCTGTGGGAGAGGGGCCTACATCACATAAACTCGACGATATCATCGTCATTTGGCTTGCCACCGCTGAGCGCTTCATCAAAGTAGTGCTTCGGTACGGTATAACGCAGATGATCGAGCGCAAACTGCATGCTGCGGTCATCAATCGCGTGCCCCAGATCGTCTACAATATCCAGCGTCACATCCCCGCCTTCGCGGATCAGCGCTTCCTGCGCGGCAACCGCATGCGAAAGTTCAATCACGCGGTCTTCACCACCGTGGATCAGATGGATCGTGGTCTGCGTCGTCGCGCGTTGCGGTAACGTCGCAAGGCGACCGTTAAAAGCAATCACACGCGACACCAGGCCTGGCTGCGCTTTTACGCTCTCCAGGGACATGATAGACCCCTGCGAAAAGCCAATCAGCGCGGTCGCATCGGCACCAACGCCGCTCTGCTGCTGCCAGTAACGCACGGTGTCGATAAAGACAGGCATGACGGCGTCAATACGTGCCTGACGGTTCTCTTCCGTAACGCCCTGAACGGAGAACCACTGCCGTCCGTTCGGACCACACGGCTCCACCCCGCCAATACTGACAATCAGCGCCTGCGGAAATACCGGGGCAAACCAGCTGCCAATCTGGCCCATATTGACGGCATTATCGCCAACACCATGAAACAGAAGCAGTAACTGTTTAGCCGGTTTATCAGGGCTTTGAACAACAAAATGATCGTGTTTCATGGCGGTCTCCTTATTTGATGGCCTGGATTCTACGCCTCTCAGGAGGAATGACCATGCCACTTTACTGAAGAAGTCATTGAAAAAATTGCCATTGCAAAATGTCGTCTTTCAGCTGCTGACAGCGTGCAGGTTCAAGGCTTTCAAGCGCTTGCGCCGTTTCACTGCGAAGCCTGGCCAGTAACGCTTTTCGCCCCGAAAGAAGCAGTTCAGCGCTAAGCCGGGCGTCATCACTTCTCGCCTCCACTTTCCCGCGCAGGGCGGGCAGCGGCATGTCCACGCTTAGCAGCAACCGCGTTAACGCCGCGACGGAGGTAGAAAATGCGCGATGGGCAAAGGCAAAGCCCGCCAGCTCCAGCCAGTCGTCACTATTAAGGGTAGCCTCCCAGCCATCGTCCACCGGGATCTTTTCACCGTTCAGGGCCGATAACACGCGCGCATCGCGGCGCAGTCGCTGATGCGCCTGCTCACACAGCTGTCGCCCCGCGTCGCTGAGCGGCAGCAAGGCCATTGCGGTATAACAGCCGCTGCTGGCTTCGCGATGGCTGCCCATGCGCACCAGCACAAAGCCGCATCGCTGCCAGAAACGCCACAGTTCTTCGGTATAGCCAAAGCTCACCGACAGGTAATCCTCGCCGCTTGCGCTGCGGATCAGCGCCTGTCCGATGCCTTCCCGTTGACGACGAGGATGTACCGCTATTCGGGTCACCCGTCGGCCTTTGAGCGTTGCCGCCAGCGGGGAGCCGCCATGCGCGGCAAGGGATTGCGCCACCAGGTTCCCGCGAGGACGGCGGAACCCCGCCCAGACGGCACGGCTGAGCTGCGCCGTTAATCCCCCCTCTTCCACCAGCCAGAGCGCCCCGGCAATGACCGAGTCCGTTTGGGCGACGGCGAAGTGCTGGCCGGGCGCGTCCATCATGCGGCGTAAATCAAGCGGTGAGGTGCGGTAATGTGCTGCACAAAGCAGCTCATACACACTCGCCGCCAGCGCCGGGTTGCTCGTCCAGGCTTCCGGGGCCAGAGAGGTCAACTGTATGGCGCCTGTTGGGCTGCGATCGATAAGCGTATCGTCAAACAGCAGTGCGCTGGCAACGACCCGCTCAAGAGGACATCCTGCAGCCCAGCGTACCGGGGTTGATAAGGTATACCGCTGCAACCCGCTGAACCGGCTACAGAATTTAAGCAGAAAGCCTCTTCCTGTTCCTTCGTAACCCTGCACCGTTGTGGTCAGCAGGACGCGCGGGAAACGGTCGACCAGCTTTTCAAGCAGCGGTCCGGGGATGGCAGCGGCTTCGTCGACAATCAGCCAGTCGGCCTGCTCTTCAGAGGCCAACAGCGCGTCCGGGGCCATAAAGTGAAAACGTTCGCCGGCAAAACGGGCGATAACCTCCGTCGCCCCCTTTGATGGCGCGGTGACAATGGCACTGCCCTGCGTGTGGCTCAGCAGCATGCCCGCCAGCGCAGACTTTCCGCGTCCGCGCGGGGCCGTAACGGCCACAACGCCGCGTTTCATGGCCATGAGTGCTGCCAGGATCTCAGCCTGCTCGCGCTGCGGCGCACCGCTGGCAGGCTGCCAGTCAGGGGCGTCGGATCGTGCAGGGAGCGATAAAGGCTGGTGCTGAAGCCAGACTATCGCCTCAGGATCCTCGGCAATCGTCCGGCAAAAGTGGTGAATAAAATTTGGCGTGGCGATGGGTTCGGCGCTGTCACTCCAGCGCAGGGAATCGCTGTCAGGTTGTTCCGCCCACACGTCAGGGGGCGGTACCAGCAGCACCAGAAGGCTACCGGCACGCAGCGTCCCGCTCAGGGCCGCAAAGGCTGAGACGTCAAACCCGGCGCGGGCATCAAAAATTGCGTGCCGGAACTCGCGTCCCAGCAGCCCGCTGATGGCTCTGGACGCGTTATCCGCCAGCCACAACCAGTCTCCGGGCAAGGCATCACGCAGGGCTGATGCCTGCGTGAATGTCCACTGCTCATCGCCGCTGAGCACCACCAGCCGACGATGACCTTTGTGCTCAAGCTCGCGAATCAGATGTTCAAACGCCACCATTACATGGCTTTGCCGAAGGTATTACACTGCGCCGGGTCACCGCTGTCGAAACCGCGTTTGAACCAGCTGTATCGTTGTTGTGACGTGCCGTGAGTAAAGCTGTCCGGCACGACGCGGCCCTGGCTCTGCTGCTGAAGACGATCGTCACCGATAGCCTGCGCGGCATTGAGCGCCTCTTCCAGGTCACCGGATTCCAGTACGCCCTGCTGCTGCATGTTGTGCCCCCAGACGCCCGCGAAGCAGTCCGCCTGCAGTTCCATGCGTACGGAAAGACGGTTTACCTCAGCCTGAGAGGCGTTTTGCTGAAGCTGGCGTACTTTGGGTTCTATCCCCAGCAGTTTTTGCACATGGTGCCCGACTTCATGCGCAATGACGTAGCCCTGGGCAAAATCGCCGTCAGCGCCAAGCTTGCGTTTCATGTCATCATAGAAAGAGAGATCGATATAGACGGTGCTGTCTGCCGGACAGTAGAACGGCCCCATCACCGACTGTCCGGTGCCGCATCCGGTACGGGTTGCGCCACGGTACATCACCAGCTTGGGTTGCTGATAGGTACGCCCCATTTTCTCGAACAGCTGACCCCAGGTTTCTTCTGTGGTGGCGAGAATAACGGAGGTAAATTTGGCCGCTTCATCCTCGTTCGGGCTGATTGAGCGCTCAGAATGCTGCTGTTGCTGCAGAGGCTGGCCGGTCATTAAACCGGTCAGATCGACACCGTAGTACCCCGCGACCAGCACCACAATCAGCAGAATAATACCGCCCTTTCCGCTGGGTAACCGGAAGCCAGGCCCACCCATTGAAGGACCGCCGCCGCTATCGCTGCGCCTGTCTTCTACATTGTCACTTTCACGACGCCCTTGCCAGCGCATAACCACCTCGAACTATTCCATTAATAATAGCTATGATCGTAGGCGGTTAACGGCAAGATTACCATAGGAAACAAGGGTAAGACGCCAAAGGATATACATATCCTTTGGCGATGAGGGAGTTAGTCGAGCTTAACGCCTAAACGGTGAGCAACCGCTTCATACGCTTCAATCAGGCCACCCAGGCTCTGACGGAAACGGTCTTTGTCCATTTTATCCAGCGTTTCTTTATCCCACAGACGGCTGCCGTCCGGAGAGAACTCATCACCCAGAACCACTTCGCCTTTGAACAGGCCGAACTCCAGTTTGAAGTCCACGAGGATCAGACCCGCGTCATCAAACAGTTTTTTCAGCACGTCGTTGGCTTTGTAGGTCAGCTCTTTCATGCGCGCCAGGTTCTCTTTATTCACCCAGCCGAAGGTTTCGCAGTAAGAGTCATTGACCATCGGATCGTGCATGGCATCGTTTTTCAGGAACAGGTCAAAAAGCGGTGGATTCAGCTCAATACCTTCTTCAATACCAAGACGCTTCACCAGGGAGCCTGCTGCGCGGTTACGAATGACGCACTCAACCGGAACCATATCCAGTTTTTTCACCAGACATTCCGTATCGGACAACAGCGCTTCCATCTGGGTCGGGATACCCGCTTCGGCCAGTTTGGTCATAATGAAGTGGTTGAACTTGTTGTTCACCATGCCTTTACGATCGAACTGCTCAATGCGTGCGCCATCCCCTGCTGACGTATCATTGCGGAACTCGAGCACCAACAGATCCGGGTTTTCCGTGCTGTATACGGTCTTCGCTTTGCCACGATACAACTCAGCTTGCTTCTGCATCTTCATTACTCCTGGTGTGATGATTGGTGTTCAAAACTGGGGATATTATGCCACGCACACGTTTGCGTAGCACGAAAATAAAAAGGGCTGGATTAACCAGCCCTCGTATTTATTTGCTGAATGCAGCCTGGAAGACGGCCACCAGCGCATCGTTCTGCGACTGGGTCAGCGTGTGGCCTTTCGGATCGATAAACTGCAGACTGCTGCGGTTATCGAGGTCACCTACCTGAATCTTGTAGTCGCCGGAAGCCAGCTGTGGATCGGTGGCGCCCAGTTCCTGCCATGCACTGTCAGACAGCGGCTTATAGGTTGCCGTCATGCTACCGGTTGAACGGGTGCTGTCGGTCACTTTCATGCCCACTTTTTCCAGCGTCGCTGGCAGGCGCTGCCAGGTCTGGTTAAACGGTGCACGCACAACCAGCATTGGCAGACCGGTGTCATCCGCACCGCTCTGAACGTCAAACGTCGCGCCGTTGCGGCTCTGCGCTGCGTTAGCGGCGTCGCTGGCGTTCTTATCCAGACCCGCGGCAATCACGTTCAGCATTTCAGTGCTGTAACGCTGCATTGATGCGGCATCCGCAACCGGTTTACCCGCCTGCTCCAGGTTCAACAGCTTAACGGTAACCGCCTGCTGATAACCCTGAGGTTTAACGGAGACTTGATAACGCCCACGGTACTGCTGATCTTCGTCCAGACGGTTCCACTCGATCCAGTCGGTGGTCAAGGTCTGGCTGGCATCATCGCGTTTATCGATGGTGTAGTTCTTCGCCTGAATGACGCTCACAACCTGCGGCCACAGGGTGGTACCGCGGGCGCTTTCAACCAGCAGCGACGCCGTATCACCGGTGAACTGGGTACGCGCCCCGCTCACCAGCGCCAAAGGCTGTGCTGGCGGACGAATATCGAGCGCTTTACCGACCAGGCCGCTGCCGTTGGTCACGGGAATATTGTAATCGCCGTTCTGAATCGGCAGGATCATACCAGCCGGTGCGTGAAGTTCAGCAAGCGGGGTCGCATCCAGATAGGATTCATCACCGCTCACCTGGCGCTTGTAGCGCGAGTCTGAACTACAGGCAGCGAGCAGCATAACAAGCGAAACACTCGCAACCTTCGCCAGGCGCGACTTCTGTACTGAATAAGCCATCAAATCTCCCTAAACTCTACAGCAAACCGGCATGCTTCAGCGCTGCCGTGACAATTTCACGACCGTGGTCGGTAATCGGTGTCATTGGCAGACGCAGCGTATCGGTTGCTACAAGTCCCAACTCCTTACACGCCCATTTCACGGGGATCGGATTGGGTTCGACAAATAATTTATTATGCAACGGCATCAGACGCTGATTAATCACGCGAGCTTCATCAAAGTGACCGGCAGCCGCCAGTTTGCACATTTCAGCCATATCGCGGGCCGCAACGTTCGCCGTTACGGAGATCACGCCATGGCCACCGAGCTGCATAAAGTCCAGTGCGGTCGCATCATCGCCGCTCAACAGGATAAAGTCGTCTGAAACCAGCTCTTTGATCTGATGAACGCGGCTTAAGTTCCCTGTCGCCTCTTTAATCCCGATAATATTTTTTACTTTCGAGAGACGACCAACGGTTTCCGGCAGCATATCGCAGCCAGTACGGGACGGCACATTATACAGAATTTGTGGCAAGTCAGTATGTTCTGCGATGGCTTTGAAATGCTGGAACAGACCTTCCTGAGTAGGACGGTTGTAATAAGGGGTCACCGTCAGACAGCCCACGATGCCGCTGTCGTTAAAACGTTTGGTCAAACTGATAGCTTCTGCCGTGGCGTTAGCGCCTGTCCCTGCGATGACCGGGATACGCCCGTCAGCCAGTTCCAGGGTCAGCATCACCACATCGCCGTGCTCTTCGTGGCTTAGCGTTGCAGATTCACCGGTAGTCCCTACCGAAACGATCGCCGAGGTTCCATTGGCGACATGGTAATCAATCAGCTTCTTCATGCTTGACCGGCAGACATTACCTTTTTCATCCATCGGTGTAACAAGCGCGACAATACTTCCCGTGAACATGAGCCATCCTCTGTGCGAACAAGAGCCTCAATGGTACGTTTGGAACTGTAATAAAAGCAAGCGACCTGAGGCCCTCAGGCGGTTGTATGCATGTTTTTTTTATGCTTTCCTTAGGAAGACTTAACCATGCAAAGGAAGAACAGGTTTGACAACCTCATCACAACATTACCTGGTTATCACTGCGCTGGGTGCTGACAGGCCGGGTATCGTGAACACCATCACCCGCCATGTGAGCAGCTGCGGCTGTAATATCGAGGACAGTCGTCTGGCTATGCTGGGCGAAGAGTTCACGTTTATTATGCTGCTGTCCGGGACATGGAATGCCATTACCCTTATCGAATCGACCCTGCCGCTCAAAGGTGCGGAGCTGGATTTGCTGATCGTGATGAAACGCACCACTGCTCGCCCACGTCCGGCCCTGCCCGCGACCGTCTGGGTGCAGGTTGAAGTCCCCGATTCCCCCCATCTGATTGAGCGCTTCACCG
Organism: Enterobacter sp. R-25; assembly: GCF_049913205.1. Taxonomy (NCBI): domain Bacteria; kingdom Pseudomonadati; phylum Pseudomonadota; class Gammaproteobacteria; order Enterobacterales; family Enterobacteriaceae; genus Enterobacter; species Enterobacter sp. R-25. Next base: position 3,437,691 of record NZ_CP183982.1, read on the forward strand.
CGTTATTTGACAGCCATCAGATGAATATTGCCGAACTCGTTTCCCGAACGCAGCCGGGTGACGGCAGCGCCATTCCCACCCTTTTTATTCAGATCACCGCGCACAGCCCTGCCTCGCAGGATGCGTCAAATATCGAGCAAGCGTTCAAAGCCCTCTGTACAGAATTAAACGCGCAAGGCAGTATAAGCGTCGTCAATTATTCGCAGCATGAACAGGATGGAGTTGAGTAATGAACCCACTGAAAGCCGGTGACATCGCACCGAAATTTAGCTTACCTGACCAGGATGGTGAGCAAGTAAATTTGACCGACTTCCAGGGACAGCGTGTTCTGGTCTATTTTTACCCGAAAGCCATGACCCCGGGCTGCACCGTACAGGCCTGCGGCTTACGCGACAACATGGACGAGTTGAAAAAAGTCGGCGTGGAAGTGCTGGGTATCAGCACCGATAAGCCAGAAAAGCTGTCACGATTTGCTGAAAAGGAGCTGCTTAACTTCACGCTGCTTTCTGACGAAGACCACCAGGTATGCGAGCAGTTTGGCGTCTGGGGCGAGAAGACCTTTATGGGCAAAACCTACGACGGCATTCACCGTATCAGCTTCCTGATTGACGCTGACGGTAAAGTTGAACATGTGTTTGATGACTTCAAAACCAGCAACCACCACGACGTGGTGCTGAACTGGCTCAAACAAAGCGCCTGATCGTTGGGCCGCGGCTTCGCCTGACCCGACCTACGCGGTAAATGCAATACGGTAACGCAGGTTACCGTTTTTGATATTTGCCCCTCTCCCCACGGGAGAGGGTATCAGGCCGCACAACTATCTACTTATCCTCAACCGCAGGCACATCCGGCCACGCGTGAACCACTGCTTTGATCAACGTTGCCAGCGGAATGGCAAAGAACACGCCCCAGAATCCCCACAGCCCGCCGAAAATCACCACGGATAAGATAATCACCAGCGGATGCAGGTTCACCGCTTCTGAGAACAGCACCGGCACCAGCAGGTTGCCATCCAGTCCCTGAATGATCAGGTACACCGCGAAGCAGCTCCAGAACTCGGTCCCCAGACCAAACTGGAACAGCGCAACGCCGACAACCGGAATGGTCACCACAAAGGCACCGATGTAGGGAATGAGCACCGACAGCCCCACCAGCACCGCCAGCAGCAGCGAGTAGTTAAGCCCGAAAATTAAAAAACCAATCCAGGTAGCCACACCCACCACAATCATCTCCAGCACTTTGCCGCGAATGTAGTTGGTGATCTGCTGGTTCATCTCTTCCCACACCTGCCCGGCCAGCCCGCGATTACGCGGCAGAATGCGCCGCACCGCGTTCAGCATCTGCTCTTTATCTTTGACGAGGAAGAAAACCATTAACGGAACGAGGACAAGGTAGACGGCCAGCGTGAGCAACCCTACCAGCGACGCCAGGGAATATTTCACCACGGAATCGCCCATTGTCATGATGCGGGCGCGCATGTTTTCGGCCATCGCATCAATGATCCCGGCATCCATCAGGGCGGGATATCGGCGCGGCAACGTGGCGGCAAAATCAGAAAGCTTATTCAGCATGCCGGGCATATCGCGGATAAGGTAAATCCCCTGTTGCCAGGCGACAGGCATAACGACAAACGACATTAACAGCAGAATGCCGACAAACAGCACCAGGACGATACTGGTCGCCCAGCGACGGGAACAGCCTATATTTTCCAGACGCGCCGTTGGCCACTCCAGCAGGTACGCCAGCACAATCGCGACCAGCAGGGGGGCGAGAAGACCGCTGAAGAAGAACAGAATGCCGAATCCGGCGACGAGAATAACCAACAAAGCAATGGCTTCCGGGTCGCTAAACCGACGGCGGTACCACTGCATTAACATTTCGAGCATACAACCCTTCCCTGAATCGGATGGCGGGAGTGAGAACGTGAATTGTATCTAACTGTCACAAAAAAGACTTTCGCTTTTTGTCTCCCTGCCACGATCCGCAAAACCCTGATGAATGGGATTTTCTTCATGCCTCAACACGGCTACACTCGCAGGGCAGTGGAGATGAACGATATGCCGGTTCATCGGTCAAATTAGCACATCCCAAATACAGGACAGTGGTTATGTTCAGGCAGTTGAGAAAAACACTGGTTGCGACACTGATTGCCGCACTGACGGTCGGTCAGGTGTTGCCAGCTTTCGCTGACTCGTCCGATTCATTGCCGGACATGGGCACTACAGCAGGAAGCACGCTCTCCATTGGGCAGGAAATGCAGATGGGGGATTATTACGTTCGTCAGCTGCGTGGCAGCGCGCCGCTGATTAACGACCCGTTGCTGGTTCAGTACATTAACGGGCTGGGCATGCGCCTGGTCGCGCACGCCAACTCGGTAAAAACCCCCTTCCACTTCTATTTAATCAATAATGACGAAATCAACGCCTTCGCCTTCTTTGGCGGCAACGTGGTGCTGCATTCGGCGTTATTCCGCTACTCTGATAACGAAAGTCAGCTGGCCTCGGTCATGGCGCACGAAATCTCTCACGTCACCCAGCGCCACCTTGCCCGGGCAATGGAAGACCAGAAGCGTAACGCTCCGCTGACCTGGGTTGGCGCATTGGGTTCCATTCTGCTGGCAATGGCCAGCCCGCAGGCCGGGATGGCGGCGTTAACCGGTACGCTGGCGGGAACACGTCAGGGAATGATCAGTTTCACCCAGCAAAACGAACAGGAAGCGGATCGTATTGGCATTCAGGTGCTGCAACGTTCGGGCTTTGACCCGCAGGCCATGCCGAGCTTCCTCGAAAAACTGCTCGACCAGGCGCGCTACTCCTCCCGTCCGCCGGAAATTTTGCTGACGCACCCCTTACCGGAAAGCCGTCTGTCGGATGCGCGTAACCGTGCCAACCAGATGCGCCCGGTCGTAGTTCAGTCGTCGCAGGATTTCTACATGGCAAAAGTGCGAACGCTTGGAATGTACAATTCCGGGCGTAACCAGCTGACCAGCGACCTGCTGGATGCGCTGGCGAAAGGCAACGTGCGTGAGAAAAACGCGGCTCAGTATGGCCAGGCGTTACAGGCGATGGAAGCGAGCAAATATGACGAAGCGCGTAAAACGCTGCAGCCACTTCTCGCCGCCGATCCGAATAACCCGTGGTATCTCGATCTCGCCACGGATATCGATCTGGGGCAGAAAAAAGCCACCGATGCGATTAATCGCCTGAAAGGGGCAAAAGAGGTGCGGACTAACCCGGTGCTTCAGCTTAACCTGGCGAATGCTTACTTACAGGGTGGTCAGCCTGCTGAAGCGGCGAACATTCTGAACCGCTACACCTTTAACAATAAAGACGATCAGAACGGCTGGGATCTGCTTGCCCAGGCAGAAGCGCAGCTGGGCAACCGCGATCAGGAGCTTGCGGCACGCGCCGAAGGCTTTGCCCTGGTGGGACGTCTTGACCAGGCGATTTCCCTCCTGAGCAGTGCCAGTTCACAGGTTAAGCTCGGCAGTCTGCAGCAGGCCCGTTACGATGCGCGTATCGATCAGCTTCGCGGTCTGCAGCAGCGCTTTAAGCCGTACGAGAAGATGTAATAAAGGAGAATTCAGGTCATGACAGACGCGGTAAAAATCTACCACAACCCACGCTGCTCGAAGAGCCGCGACACCCTTAGCCTGCTGAAGTCGAACGGCATTGACCCGGAAGTGGTGCTGTATCTGGAGACACCGCCAGATGCACAGACGCTTCGTCAGCTGCTGCACATGCTGGGAATGGGCAGTGCCAGAGAGCTAATGCGCCAGAAAGAGGACCTGTATACGTCGCTCAATCTGAATGACAGTCGTCTAACCGAGGCTGAGCTGATTCAGGCGATGGTTGAAAATCCGAAACTGATTGAGCGCCCCATTGTGGTCGCAAACGGTCAGGCGCGTATTGGACGCCCGCCGGAAGAGGTGCTCGAGATACTCTAATCCTTACGCCGCAGCGCTTCCAGAAAGGCCTGCGGCGTGCTCTCTCCCAGCTTTTTCTGCGCTTTGCCCCGATTGTAAAACTCGCACATCTCGATCAACACCTGCCCTAACGGAACAGCATTCACTCGTGGAATGATGTCGCCGAGCGGTACCGCAACCTGCACGGCCTTGTGCCTGGTCGGCTGTACTTTTACGGCAGGTTCACCCGCGGGTAAGTCGGGTTCAAAACCGAAAGTCTCAACAGATTGGATATCAGCCGGACAGGCGTTCAGCAACTCACACATCCAGTTGTTCAGCAGCTGTGATGAAATTCCCGCATAGAGCCGGGCATAACACCAGCCGCTCACCGGTTCGCGCCCCCACAGCAGATGCTGCTCCCCGCCATCATCCATATGCAGCGATAAAGGCTGGTGATGCACCAGCAGTTTTGTGGGTAAAACGCCTGCCTTTAGCGCTTTTTTCCCCTGAAGTTCAACGCCCTTGCGTTTCGCAGAAGCGGGACGGAGATAACGGTTCAGTGTCGCCCGCGAAACGGAAATCCCCAGCACCTCGTTAACCAGCAGCAGCAGTTCATCCAGCGGTGCGCCCGTGATATCACGCAGCGCATTAACGAGGTCAACCTGCTCTTGTCTCAGCGCTTTGTGTATCACTTTTGGGGTCGTATGATTGTCAGAAACCCGATCGCGATTGCGCCATCGCCGCACGGTCGTCACGGAAATACCCAGCTCCGTAGCCAGTTCTCTGTCGCTTTTATTGGATTGTTGCAGATAGCGACGAATCCGCGGCGTGGTGGTGGCATTGGCGTGCAATTTGATTTCCATCGCTGTAACTCCATAACCAATCTCATAAGATTTATAATATCTTAGCGAGTGCTTTGTGACCTGTTTCACCTTTCAGCCACCGCGCTTCACTGATAATCCACAGACATAACATAACAACACCACTCAATCTTGTACGGAGTTCACAATGAACAATGTTCTGGGATTTCTTGAAGCAAAACTGATGCCGCTGGCGGCCAAAACTGCGCAACAGCGGCATCTGGGCGCCATACGCGGGGCCTATGTTTCCTTCATGCCGTTTATCATCGTCGGCTCGATTCTGCTGGTCATCTCCTCTTTTCCGAACCAAACCTATCAGCAGTTTATGTCTCAGGCATTTGGTGAAAGCTGGAGTGCCATCATTGAAATTCCGTTCAACGCGGTGTTCTCAACCATGTCGCTGTTTATCAGCTTCCTGGTGGCGTTTCGCCTGGCTGAACACTACGGCGAAGATCGCATCTCCTGCGGCATTCTGGCTCTGGTCGCCTTTTTAATCCTGACACCTTTTATCAAAGTGGCCGAAAACGGCGGTATCACGGTCATGCCGGTGGAGTGGATTGGCAGCAAAGGGCTGTTCGTGGCGATGATTGGCTCTCTGCTGTGGACGGAGCTGTTCTGCTGGCTGAAGCGCAAAAAGCTGGTCATCAGAATGCCTGATGGCGTGCCGCCGGCGGTGCAGGAGTCGTTCGCCGCGCTGATCCCGGCCCTGCTGGTAATGATTCTGGTGCTTATTATCCGCATCATTTTCGAAAACACCCACTACAACACCATTCACCAGTTTATTTACGAAGTGGTCGCCACGCCGGTTCGCCACTACGGGACCTCTTATTTCGGCGCGCTGATGACGGTGTTCAGCATCACTATTCTGTGGTCTGTGGGCATTAACTCCGGCTCAATGATCAACGGCATCATTCGCCCGCTGTGGATGGAGAACCAGACCGATAACATCGCCGCCATTCAGGCGGGTACGACGCCGCCGCACATTATCACCGAACAGTTTTTTGACATGATCTGGATGGGTGGCGCAGGGGCAACGCTCTCGCAGGTGATTGCGATGCTGATTTTTGCCCGCAGCAAAAACATGCGCGAGGTGGCGCGTCTCGGCGCGGGGGCCTCGGTGTTTAACATCAACGAGCCGATTCTGTTTGGCCTGCCGGTCATCATGAACCCCATCATGCTGATCCCGTTCAATCTGGTGCCGCTGGTCCTGGTTACCGTGCAATATGCCGCGATGAAAATGGGTGCCGTCGCTGTGACCACCGGGGTGTTTATCCCCTGGACGTTACCGCCGGTGATCAGCGGGTTTATCGTCACGGGGCATCTCAGCGGCAGCGTGATGCAGCTTATCAACCTGCTGATTGGCGCCATGCTGTATCTGCCTTTCATGCGTATCGTGGATAAACAATACCGCGCCGCGGAGATTGCCACCGTGACGCAAACCGACCCAACCCTTGCAAAACAGGAGTAAAGCATGTGGGGAATTATCGCAACCTGGCGAATGGCGCTTGAAGGGGTCACGGAGTCTGCGTCTGCGCTGGCTGCGGGGAAACCGGTAGCAGAAGCGGTGGTCGATGCCGTTGCTGCCGTCGAGGACTTCCCGTTGTATAAATCCGTCGGCTACGGCGGGCTGCCAACCGAAAATGGCGAAGTCGAACTGGACGCGGCGTATATGGATGGCGATACGCTTGCGTTTGGGGCCGTGGGAGATCTGGTTGATATTGCGAACCCGGTGCGTGTCGCCCATGCGCTAAGCCGCCAGCGCTATAACAGCCTGCTGGTCGGCCAGGGCGCGCGCGAATGGGCGCTGAGTCAGGGGTTTGCCGACAAAACCATGCTTACCGACCGCGCGATGCAGCATTATCGTAAGCGCTGCCGGGAGACGCTGGACAAAGGCTTAAGCCCGTACGATGGGCATGACACCGTCGGGATTATTGGCCTCGACAAAAGGGGGTCGATGAGCGTGGCGACCTCCACCAGCGGTCTGTTTATGAAAAAGCGCGGCCGTATTGGCGACTCGCCGATTATCGGCTCCGGCTTTTACTGCGACAGTGAAACCGGTGCCGCCACCGCCACCGGCGTGGGGGAAGACCTGATGAAAGGCTGCACCAGCTACGAAATTGTTCGCCGCATGGCACAGGGCATGTCACCGCAGCAGGCGGCGGACTCGGTGGTCTTCGAACTGGAAGACAAACTGATGTCGCGCTTTGGCCGCGCGGGCGATCTCTCGGTGGTGTGCATGAATAATAAAGGCGAATTCGGCGCCGCAACCAACATCAAAACCTTCTCATTTGTGGTGGCAACGGCCCGCCAGCCTCTCACCGTATTTCGCGCCGAGCGCCTGCGGGAAAAAACGCACTATCAGCCCGTGGATGAGGAATGGATGCAGGCCTATGCCGCGCGGATCCGCGCGCCAGTTGAGGAGTCACAATGATTACCTTTACGCTTATCACCGCCCTTGCAGACGCAAAGCCCCAGAGTCATCTTATTGCCCGGGCTGCCTGCGCGTTACTGCCGGACACCGCACTCATCGCTGAAATGCGTGAACAAAACGCCGTCGCGGATACCCGCTTTGGCTGTGCTCCGTTTGCCAGAATCACGCTGCTGCCGGATGCGCTCTGGCAGGACAGTCTGACAGAAGGGTTACTCGCCGCCCTCCGTCCACTGCTGGCAGCCCCGGTCAGCGCCGATGTGGTACTGGATGTCACGGATATTGACGAGGTGGTGCTGACGCAGGTTCTGCGTTTTCTCTTTAACCAGGCGTATGACCTTCGCGATCTGCAGCTTAAGAAAACCGATTGCAAAAGCGTTCGCCTTCGCCATGTCACCGCCCTGTGTCATCCGCAACAGCGTGAAAGGCTGGACGCTCTCTTCCAGCAACAGCAGGCCATTGCCCGAGGAATGGTCGCCGCGCGACGTCTGGCGGATATGCCGTCCGATCGCTGTACGCCGCAGTATGTCGTCGACGAAGCGCAAAAGCTGTGCGCCGCCTTCCCCGCCCTGCGGTGTGAAGTGCTTGATGAGAAGCAAATTATTGAACAGGGACTGGGGCTTCTGCATGCCGTCGGTAAAGGCGCGACCTGTCCACCGCGGCTGCTGGCCATTCACTATAACGGCATCGCTGATGGCCCGGTATGCTGTTACGTGGGCAAAGGCATAACGTTTGATACCGGTGGCCTGTGGCTGAAGGAAGGCGCGGGCATGTACACCATGAAATATGACATGTGCGGGGCAGCGAACGTGCTCGGGTTAATGCTGAGCGTGGCAGAACTCGGCCTGCCGGTTCGTATTATGGGCGTACTGGCGCTGGCGGAAAACGCCATAGGACCGGATGCAATGCAGCCGGGCACGGTGGCCAACGCCTGCAACGGTATCACGGTTGAAATCAACAATACCGATGCCGAAGGCCGGCTGGTACTGGCGGATGCGATCGCCTGGGCCAGCCAGCGTCATCCGCAGGCTCGCTATATTATTGATATGGCGACCTTAACCGGTGCCGTCGTGAAAGCGCTGGGGTACGAGCTGAGTGGGTTAATGACGCAGGACGAAGCGCTGCGTCAGGCGCTCACCCGCGCGGGGAAACGGAGCGGTGATGAGGTGTGGTCCCTGCCGCTGGATGCACGGTTAAAAAAACAGACCGACAGCGCCATCGCCGACCTGTGCAATACCCCACCCAATAATGCGGCGATCAGCGCATCGGCGGCCTGGCTGTTACACCATTTTTGCCCGCCGACCATTCCTTGGGCCCATCTGGATATTAGCGGCACGGCGCTGTGGCGTGAGAATGGAAAAAGCGTGGCCTCGGGCAGACCCATTCCACTTCTGGTTGAGCATTTGCTGGAAGACAGGTGATTTTTAGCCGGTGGCGCTGGTTCTCCCTCTGCGTCAGGCAGAGGGAGAAAAGCGCATCACAGCTTCAGAATATCTTTTACAAAAGGAATGGTCAGCTTGCGCTGCGCGGTAATCGAAGCGCGATCGAGCTGATCGAGCGTATCAAAGAGCGTGCGCATTTCCCGGTCCAGGCGCTTGAGCAGGAAACGCCCCACGTCTTCCGGGAGTTCAAAGCCGCGCAATCTTGCGCGCAGCTGTAACGCCTGAAGTTTGTCTTCATCCGACAGCGGCTGCAGCTTGTAGATTTGCCCCCAGTCCAGACGGGAAGCCAGATCCGGCAGCCCCAGATTCAACTGGCGCGGCGGACGATCGCCGGTGATCAGCAGCCGGGTTTTCCCCGACTCCAGAATGCGGTTATAGAGGTTAAAGATCGCCATTTCCCATGGCTCATCCCCCGCCACACATTCGATATTATCGATGCAGACCAGTGAGAGATGTTCCATTCCCTCCATGACTTCAGGCACAAACCAGGTACGTTTATCCAGCGGCACATAGCCTACCGCATCACCCCGCGCGGAAAGCTCCGCACAGGCGGCATGCAACAGGTGGCTGCGCCCCGCGCCTTCGCGTGACCAGATATAGATGTATCCGCTGTGTTCCTGACGCAGCACGTTTTGCAGTGCAGCCAGTAAAGAGGGGTTATCACCCGGCCAGAAACTCGCAAAAGTTTCGTCGTCAGGGAGATAGAGTGGCAGAGAGAGCTGTGCCGGTCCGTTCAGAAGTACCTCAACCAGATCTTACATAAAATCGGCGGTGAGTTTAGCACGGAACGTGCAAGGAGAGAACCGGGCGGATCGTCCGCCCGGTTTTACGATCAATGTGACGCTTTTTCGCTGTCTTCAGCATCCAGCACCACTTCTTCCGGGCGCAGGACAGAGATCAGTTTGAAGATCAGGCTCAGGCCCACACCCACGATGGTCGCCAGCGCCATGCCTTTCAGTTCAGCCGCACCGATGTGCACCTTCGCGCCGCTCACGCCGATGATCAGGATCACGGAGGTGAGGATCAGGTTTTGCGCTTTGCTGTAGTCCACTTTCGATTCAATCAGCACGCGAATACCGGACGCGCCGATCACACCGTACAGCAGCAGAGAGACGCCTCCCATTACCGGTACCGGAATGATCTGGATAGCCGCCGCCAGTTTGCCCACGCAGGAGAGCAGGATGGCGATGATTGCCGCGCCGCCAATGACCCAGGTACTGTAGACACGGGTAATCGCCATCACGCCGATGTTCTCACCGTAGGTGGTGTTAGGCGTAGAACCAAAGAAACCGGAGATAATGGTAGAGAGGCCGTTGGCAAACATCGAGCGGTGCAGACCCGGGTCGCGGATCAGGTCACGTTTAACGATGTTTGCCGTCACCACCAGGTGACCTACGTGCTCAGCGATAACCACCAGCGCCGCGGGCAGGATCGTGAAAATGGCAAACCATTCAAAGCGCGGGGTATAGAAGGTTGGCAGTGCGAACCAGTGCGCTTCAGCAATGGGCGTGGTATCAACAACGCCCATCACGAAGGAGAGCGCGTACCCCGCCAGCACACCGATCAGGATCGGGATAATCGCCATAAAACCGCGGAACAGCACGGAACCAAACACCGTTACGCCCAGTGTCACCATCGAGATGATGATGGTTTTGGAATCCGGTGACTGCCCGTCAGCAGGCAGCAGGCCGGCCATATTGGCCGCTACGCCCGCCAGCTCCAGACCGATGACGGCGACAATGGCCCCCATTGCGGCAGGCGGGAACATAACGTCCAGCCAGCCGGTACCTGCCTTCTTCACAATGAAAGAGACCAGGCAGAAGAGGACGCCACACATAATGAAGCCGCCCAGCGCCACTTCATACCCCAGCGGCAGCAACAGCAGAACCGGTGAAATAAAGGCGAAGCTTGAGCCGAGATAGGCAGGGATTTTGCCTTTACAGATAAAGAGGTAAAGCAGCGTACCCACACCGTTGAACAACAGCACGGTAGCCGGGTTAATGTGAAACAGGATTGGCACCAGCACGGTTGCGCCAAACATGGCGAACAGGTGCTGCAGACTAAGCGGGATTGTCTGTAAAAGCGGCGGTCTTTCACTCACCCCGATAGCACGGCGCGTCATAGTGTTTTCCTCTGAGTAGTATTGTTGTTGGCGTTTTATTCAAAAAAAAGCCGACTATCAAAGTCGGCTTCATTATCGTTATTCGATTATTTAGTACCAAAAATCTTATCGCCGGCATCGCCAAGCCCCGGGATGATGTACCCGTGCTCATTCAGCCCCTGGTCGATAGACGCGGTATAGAGTTCGATGTCCGGGTGCGCTTTTTCCAGCGCCGCGATACCTTCTGGTGCGGCAACCAGCACCAGCACTTTGATGCTGCTGCAACCGGCTTTTTTCAGCAGGTCGATGGTGGCAATCATTGAACCGCCGGTCGCCAGCATCGGGTCAACCACCAGGGCCATACGCTCGTCGATGTTAGACACCAGCTTCTGGAAGTACGGTACCGGCTCCAGGGTCTCTTCGTCGCGGTAGACCCCGACCACGCTGATGCGCGCGCTTGGCACGTGCTCCAGCACGCCTTCCATCATGCCGAGGCCGGCACGCAGGATGGGCACAACGGTAATTTTCTTACCTTTGATCTGCTCAACCTGAACCGGGCCGTTCCAGCCCTCGATGGTCACTTTTTCCGTTTCCAGGTCAGAGGTCGCTTCATAGGTCAGCAGGCTGCCGACTTCAGAAGCCAGTTCGCGAAAACGCTTCGTGCTGATGTCATGCTCACGCATCAGGCCCAGCTTGTGTTTAACGAGTGGGTGCTTCACTTCCACAATCTTCATTCTCTTTCTCCTCTGAGGGGGCAACCGCAAAAAAATCGCGGGATTATACCGCTTTTTTCGGATTGCACCATACCCAACTTGCTTGACGTACATCAAGCAAAGTGTTTTAGAGGCAAAAAAGCCGGAGGGCAAGCTCCGGCTTTTTGCGTTTTTACTCTGCTGGAATTAAAGAGTGTCGCCGTTGCTGGCTATCACCTGCTTATACCAGTCAAACGACTTCTTCTTACTGCGGTTCAGGGTGCCGTTACCTTCATTGTCTTTGTCGACAAAGATAAAGCCGTAGCGTTTTTTCATTTCACCCGTTCCGGCAGACACCAGGTCGATACAGCCCCACGGGGTATACCCCATCAGATCAACGCCATCTTCGACCACCGCTTTTTTCATTTCGCGGATGTGCGCGGCAAGGTAATCAATACGGTACTGGTCATTCACCGAACCGTCGCTCTCCTGCACGTCGATGGCGCCAAAGCCATTCTCCACGATGAACAGGGGCAACTGATAGTGATCCCAGAACCAGTTCAGGGAGTAACGCAGGCCCACCGGATCAATCTGCCAGCCCCAGTCAGATTTCTGCACGTACGGGTTGGAGACCAGGCTCTTGCTTTCGTCGTAATCCAGCTCCGGGTTATCCGCCGTCGCTTTGGTGGCGAAAGACATGTAATAGCTAAAGCCAATGTAATCGACACACCCCTGCATCAGCGCCGCGTTATCTTCTTCTGTGATATCCAGCGTGAAACCGCGACGAGCAAAGTAGTTAAGCAGATGCTGTGGGTACTTGCCGCGCACGTGGACATCGGTGAACCAGTAGCGACGGTGCATGGCATTCATCGCCATCATCATATCGTCCGGGGCACAGGTCAGCGGATAGATTGGACACATGGCAATCATGCAGCCGATCCGCAGCGACGGGTTAATGTCGCGCCCGGCCTTCACCGCCAGGGCGCTGGCCACCAGCTCATAGTGTGCCGCCTGGAACATTACCGGTTCGCGGTCTTCGCCCGGCTCGTACTTCAGACCGGAGTTGGTAAACGGTGCAAAGTCTTCGTGGAAGTTGGCCTGGTTATTGATCTCGTTAAAGGTCATCCAGTACTTCACTTTATGCTGGTAACGTCTGAACACAACCTCCGCAAAGCGAACAAAGAAGTCGATCAGCTTACGGTTACGCCAGCCACCGTATTCGGTGACAAGGTGGAACGGCATCTCGAAATGGGAAAGGGTAATAACCGGCTCGATGCCATACTTCAGACACTCGTCAAACAGGTCGTCATAGAATTTCAGGCCAGCTTCGTTAGGCTCCAGCTCGTCCCCTTTCGGGAAGATACGCGTCCAGGCGATGGAGGTACGGAAGCATTTGAAGCCCATCTCGGCAAAGAGTTTGATGTCCTCTTTATAGCGATGGTAGAAATCGATGGCTTCATGGTTAGGGTAATTTTTCCCTGGCAGCACGCCGTTGGTGATTTCACGCGGCACGCCGTGCGCGCCGGCCGTCATCACATCGGCAACGCTGATCCCCTTACCGCCCTCATTCCAGCCCCCTTCCAGCTGATGCGCTGCGACCGCACCGCCCCACAGAAAATCTGCTTTGAATCCAGACATACACTTTCCCTCATTCTGCGTTATTTTCTGCAAAAACAATTACAGAAACCGGTTTCATTCTGATGATGTGCAAAGGGGCTTTCTGTTGCAAGGAGAAAACCGAAACCGGTTTCATTTTCGTGAACAGACTCAACTTTAGACGCATTCGCAGGGCCTGCTGAAAAAAAAATCCTCTCGCCGAGAATAGGCTCGCAAACGTTTGCCTGGACTGTTAGAATTGCGCCGATTTTTCTTACTAGCTATGCAATCGCGTGGGGACTTGAGCCGTGACCAACAAAACTTCTCTCAGCTACAAAGATGCCGGTGTTGATATTGACGCAGGTAATGCGCTGGTTGACCGAATCAAAGGTGTGGTGAAAAAAACCCGCCGCCCGGAAGTGATGGGTGGTCTGGGTGGATTCGGCGCACTGTGCGCACTGCCGCAAAAATATCGTGAACCTGTTCTGGTCTCGGGTACTGATGGTGTAGGGACGAAACTGCGCCTGGCGATGGATTTAAAACGTCACGACACGATCGGTATCGATCTGGTCGCGATGTGTGTTAATGACCTGGTGGTTCAGGGCGCAGAGCCGCTGTTCTTCCTGGATTACTACGCGACCGGAAAACTGGACGTGGATACCGCAGCAAGCGTCATTAATGGCATTGCCGAAGGGTGTCTGCAGTCTGGCTGTGCGCTGGTCGGTGGTGAAACCGCCGAAATGCCCGGTATGTATCACGGCGAAGATTATGACGTCGCAGGCTTCTGCGTTGGCGTAGTAGAAAAATCAGAAATTATCGACGGCAGTAAAGTAGCTGATGGTGATGTGCTGATCGCGTTGGCCTCCAGCGGCCCGCACTCGAACGGCTACTCTCTGGTGCGTAAAATCCTCGACGTGAGCGGCAGCGATCCACTGACCACCGAGCTTGATGGCAAGCCACTGGCTGACCATCTGCTGGCGCCGACCCGCATCTACGTGAAAAACGTGCTGGAGCTGATTGAGAAGGTTGACGTTCACGCCATTGCCCACCTGACCGGTGGCGGCTTCTGGGAAAACATTCCGCGCGTCCTGCCGGACAACACCCAGGCGGTGATTGACGAATCGTCCTGGCAGTGGCCGTCCGTCTTTAACTGGCTGCAAACTGCAGGCAACGTGAGTTCACACGAGATGTACCGCACCTTTAACTGTGGCGTGGGCATGGTTATCGCGCTGCCAGCAAGCGAAGCGGATAAGGCGATTACGCTGCTGACCGACAAAGGTGAAAACGCGTGGAAAATCGGTATTATCAAAGCATCCGATTCCGAACAGCGTGTGGTCATTGAATGAAAAACATTGTGGTGCTCATTTCCGGTAACGGAAGCAATTTGCAGGCAATAATTGACGCCTGCAAACAGAAGAAAATCAACGGCACCATTCGGGCAGTATTCAGCAATAAGGCCGACGCGTTCGGCCTTGAACGTGCCCGGGAAGAGAACATTCCCGCGCACGCGCTGGAAGCCAGCCAGTTCTCCGGACGTGAAGCGTTTGACCGGGAACTGGTTCAGGAGATTGATGCCTACGCGCCTGACGTTGTCGTGCTGGCGGGGTATATGCGTATCCTGAGCCCGGCCTTTGTCGGGCACTACGCTGGTCGTCTGCTGAATATCCACCCTTCTCTCCTGCCGAAGTATCCCGGCCTGCACACCCATCGTCAGGTTCTGGAAAACGGCGATGAAGAGCACGGTACCTCCGTGCATTTCGTTACCGACGAGCTGGACGGCGGGCCGGTGATCCTGCAGGCAAAAGTGCCGGTCTTTGAAGGTGACAGCGAAGACGATGTTACCGAACGCGTGCAGACGCAGGAACACGCCATTTATCCTCTGGTGGTAAGCTGGTTTGTTGACGGGCGTCTTCAGATGCGCGACGGTGCCGCCTGGCTGGACGGCGTCAGGCTCCCTGCACAGGGTTATGCCGCTGACGAGTAGTTTGTTTGATGTGCCCGGCGGCGCGACGCCTGCACGGGCCTGTGGTCTTCACTGTCGGGTGAGCACCGCGCTTCCCGACATGCCCTTCCCCCAACCCTCTAAAATCTCCCAGAAAAAAAATAACTGTCATACTTTTCTGGCACTGTTGGACATATCGTGGAAATGCTCGCCATAATAAGGACGAGACGGATTTACCACGTCCTGTGATTGAACTGGAGTGTGAGCTGTAATGGGTCAGGAAAAGTTATATATCGAGAAAGAGCTAAGCTGGTTAGCATTCAACGAACGTGTACTCCAGGAAGCGGCAGATAAAAGTAACCCGCTTATCGAGCGTATGCGTTTTCTGGGGATTTATTCCAACAACCTGGATGAGTTCTACAAGGTTCGCTTTGCCGAACTGAAACGGCGAATCATCATCAGCGAAGAACAGGGCTTAAACTCTCACTCGCGCCATCTGCTGGGCAAAATTCAGTCGCGCGTATTGAAAGCCGATCAGGAGTTTGACGGCCTGTATAACGAACTGCTGCTGGAAATGGCACGCAATCAAATCTTCCTGATTAACGAACGTCAGCTTTCTGTTAACCAACAAACCTGGCTGCGCCACTATTTCAAACATTACCTGCGCCAGCACATTACCCCTATTCTGATCAACCGCGAAACCGATCTGGTACAGTTCCTGAAAGATGACTACACCTACCTCGCGGTGGAAATTATTCGTGGCGACACGATTCGTTACGCATTGCTTGAGATCCCGTCCGATAAGGTGCCGCGCTTTGTGAACCTGCCGCCGGAAACCCCGCGCAGACGCAAGCCAATGATCCTGCTCGATAACATCCTGCGTTACTGCCTGGACGACATCTTCAAGGGCTTCTTCGATTACGACGCGTTAAACGCCTACTCCATGAAGATGACCCGTGACGCCGAATACGATCTGGTGCACGAGATGGAAGCCAGCCTGATGGAGCTGATGTCATCCAGCCTGAAACAGCGCCTGACCGCGGAGCCGGTGCGCTTTGTTTATCAGCGCGATATGCCAGATGCCATGGTGGAAATGCTGCGCGACAAGCTGACCATTTCTCGCTATGACTCCATCGTGCCGGGCGGTCGTTACCATAACTTTAAAGACTTTATTGGCTTCCCGAACGTCGGCAAGGCCAATCTGGTGAACAAACCGCTGCCGCGACTGCGCCATCTCTGGTTCGATAAATTCCGCAACGGTTTCGACGCCATTCGCGAGCGCGATGTCCTGCTCTACTATCCGTACCATACGTTTGAACACGTGCTGGAACTGCTGCGTCAGGCTTCGTTCGACCCGAACGTACTGGCGATCAAAATCAACATCTACCGTGTAGCAAAAGATTCCCGCATCATCGACGCGATGATCCATGCGGCGCACAATGGCAAAAAAGTGACCGTGGTGGTTGAGCTGCAGGCGCGCTTCGACGAAGAGGCAAACATTCACTGGGCGCGCCGTCTGACGGAAGCCGGTGTCCACGTTATCTTCTCAGCGCCCGGGCTGAAAATTCACGCCAAGCTGTTCCTCATCTCCCGTAAAGAGGGGGAGGACGTGGTGCGTTATGCCCACATCGGGACCGGGAACTTTAACGAAAAAACCGCGCGAATTTATACCGACTACTCGCTGCTGACTGCCGATGCGCGCATCACTAACGAGGTTCGCCGGGTGTTCAACTTTATTGAGAACCCGTACCGCCCGGTCAGCTTCGATTATCTGCTGGTCTCGCCGCAGAACTCACGCCGCCTGCTGTACGACATGATCGATAAAGAGATCGCCAATGCCCAGAAAGGGCTGTCGTCGGGCATTACGCTGAAACTCAACAACCTGGTCGACAAAGGGCTGGTGGATCGTCTGTATGCGGCGTCCAGCTCCGGCGTTCCGGTCAATCTGCTGATACGCGGTATGTGCTCACTGATCCCTGAACTCGAAGGCATTAGCGACAATATTCGCGTGATCAGCATTGTTGACCGCTACCTGGAACACGATCGGGTCTATATTTTCGATAATGCGGGTGATAAACAGGTCTATCTCTCTTCTGCAGACTGGATGACGCGCAATATTGACTACCGAATTGAAGTCGCGACACCGCTCCTGGATCCGCGGCTGAAGCAGCAGATCCTCGATATCATCGAGATTCTGTTCAGCGATACGGTGAAAGCACGCTATATCGACAAAGAACTCAGTAACCGCTATGTACCGCGCGGCAATCGCCGTAAAGTGCGGTCGCAACTGGCGATTTACGACTATATCAAATCACTCGAGCAACCCGATTAACCTATGCCGATAAATGATAAGACCCCACGCCCGCAGGAATTCGCCGCGGTCGATCTTGGTTCTAACAGTTTCCACATGGTCATCGCCCGTGAGGTGGATGGCGCGTTGCAGATCATCGGTCGTCTGAAGCAGCGTGTACACCTGGCGGATGGTCTTGATGAACGCAGCATGCTCAGCGAAGAGGCAATGGAGCGAGGCTTAAATTGCCTGTCGCTGTTTGCTGAACGCCTGCAGGGCTTCTCGCCTTCCAGCGTATGCATTGTGGGCACCCACACGTTGCGCCAGGCGTTGAACGCGCCTGAATTCCTCAAGCGGGCCGAAAAAGTGATCCCCTACCCCATTGAGATCATCTCCGGTAACGAGGAAGCCCGTCTGATTTTCATGGGTGTTGAACACACTCAGCCGGAAAAAGGACGCAAGCTGGTCATCGACATCGGCGGCGGCTCTACGGAACTGGTGATCGGCGAAGATTTTGAGCCGCGTCTGGTCGAAAGCCGTCGTATGGGCTGCGTCAGCTTTGCGCAGATGTATTTCCCGGGTGGCGCAATCAGCCGCGAAAACTTCCAGCGCGCGCGCATGGCCGCTATCCAGAAACTCGAGAACCTGGCCTGGCAGTACCGTATTCAGGGCTGGAACGTAGCGCTGGGCGCATCGGGCACCATCAAAGCGGCACATGAAGTGCTGTTGGCGATGGGTGAAAAAGATGGGTTTATCACCCCTGAGCGCCTGGCCTTGCTGACCGAAGAGGTGCTGAAACATAAAAGCTTTGACGCCTTAAGCCTGCCGGGTCTTTCCGACGAGCGCAAAGCGGTATTCGTACCGGGGCTGGCCATCCTGTGCGGCGTATTTGATGCGCTGGCAATTAAAGAGCTGCGTCTTTCCGACGGCGCGCTGCGTGAAGGTGTGCTGTATGAAATGGAAGGCCGTTTCCGCCATCAGGATATTCGTAGCCGCACCGCGCAAAGCCTGGCAAACCAGTACAATATCGACCGCGAACAGGCGAAGCGCGTGCTGGAAACAACCGTTCAGATATACGACCAGTGGCAGGAGCAGAACCCTAAGCTGGCGCATCCGCAGCTTGCCGCCCTGCTGAAATGGGCAGCGATGCTGCACGAAGTGGGACTGAATATTAACCACAGCGGAATGCACCGCCACTCAGCCTATATCCTGCAAAACAGCGATCTGCCTGGCTTCAACCAGGAGCAGCAAACCATGATGGCGACCCTGGTGCGCTACCATCGTAAAGCCATCAAGCTTGACGATCTGCCGCGCTTCACGCTGTTTAAGAAGAAGCAATTCCTGCCGCTTATCCAGCTGCTGCGTCTCGGCGTGCTGCTCAATAACCAGCGTCAGGCCACGACCACCCCGCCCACGCTGAAGCTCAAAACGGATGACAACCACTGGACCCTGAGCTTCCCGCCAGACTGGTTTAGCCAGAATGCGCTGGTGCTGCTGGATCTGGAAAAAGAGCAGCAGTACTGGGAAGCGGTCACCGGCTGGCTACTCAAAATCGAAGAAGAGAGCTCAGACGTCGCGGCGTAACGGCTCAGGTCTCGACCGGCGACGCCTCTGCTTCCAGCAGTGACTCAAGCGCCACCGGTCTGCCAATCAGATAACCCTGCACATAATCGATACCTAGCGCGTGAACCGCGCTACGTATCTCTTCTGTTTCGACATACTCCGCGACCACCAGCATTTTCTTCATTCGCGCCAGATGGCAAATCGAGGCCACTATCTGATAGTCCAGACTGTTGTTGACGATATTGCGGATAAAGCTTCCGTCTATCTTAAGGATATCGGCGTCCACGCTTTTCAGCCGCGCGTAGCTCGCATAGCCGGTACCGAAATCATCAATCGCAATGCGTACCCCCATTTTTTGCAACTGCCTGAGGGTATGTAACGCCTGCTCACCACTGCCGAAGGTGCTGCACTCGGTCACTTCAAATATCAGCTGCCAGGGTTCCACGGCGTATTTCGCCAGCAGACGACTCACCTCAGCCGGGAACTGCGCACGGCACACGGTGGAAGGGCCCAGATTAATGGCAAAACGCTGGCCGGGCAGATGTACCCGATGCTCTGCCAGGAAGCGTAGCGTGTTCTCCAGAACCCACAAATCAACCCGCGACGACAGGCCAAACTCCTGGGCGACGGGCAGGAATTGCAAGGGAGAGAGCAACGCCCCGTTTGCATCCGACATCCGCAGCAACACTTCGTGGTAGCAATCGCCCCGCACGCCGCAAACCGGCTGGACCAGCAGAGTAAACGCGTTACTGTCGAGCGCACTTTGCAGACGGCTCATCATCGCAACCTTGTCCTTCAGGCTACGCTGGAGATGGACAGCACCGCGCTGCTGCAGATTTTCCGGATGGTTGGTCGAAATCGACAGATCGGCAATCACCCCCAGTTCACCGAGGACCAGATAGAGGTGGGTCACCGGTGAGCGCACATAGCAGTAGCTCACGCCCACCTGAGGCTGCAGCGGCATCCCATCCCAGACAAAGCGGAACTGTTTAATATGCTCGTCCAGCGCCTCGATGCGTTGCTGGTGCGATTCCGCGTTAAGGCGAACCGCCAGGTCACAGCCGGTGAGGTGATAGACCCGCTCACTGGGCTGCAAGGTGCCATTGACCCACAGCGCCAGCTGCTGTTTATACAGGATCCGCAACAACACTCCGTAATTTCGGCCCAGCACCTCCAGCTCCGGAATGCGCAGCAGACAGAGCGCCGACCACGGGTTTTTGGCAAGATCGCGCGACAAGGCCCGCAGGTTCGGCATATGGACAACCGGGTCGAGTAGCGCCAGCCTGCGGGAACGTTTATTCGCGGCGCGCTGGCAGGTAGCCAGCATCGACATGTAAATCACCACAAACGAAAAGACCAGATAGCTGGAAGAGGTAATTGCCAGCTGAATGTCATATCCGGACTGTTGAGGGATATAACGGTAAAAATAGTGGATGGACACCAGCAGCACCGGGGTCCAGATGAGCGACATCAGCTTATAGCCAAACCGCATCGCTCCCCAGAGCATCACCGGCATCAGCAACGACAGGGTGTAGTTGGTGGTGAAAATCGAGCTGTTTTCATTCATCGGGAGCAGCAGGAGGGTAAGCAGCCCGCCAAGCGCAATGGCCCACAGCAGAAATTCAATGACCGTCACCTTTTTGTCTATCTGCATTCGCACCTGTGAGACAAGACTTCTGATATACCGCGGATGGCGAATCAGACGGATCAGTAAATAGCTTAACGGCACGCCCGTCAGCCCGCTGACCAGCAGCGCCTGATAGTTAATCAGCGTGCGAATATTAAGCGGGGTTAACCCCTCCAGGCTCTGACGACTCTCATACACGCCCAGATAGAGGGCAAACTGAAACAGCACCAGAAACAGCGTCGCGGGGCAAAAGGCCTGCCAGAAGATACGCTGCGCCATCAGTCTGACATCCCCGTAAGCCGTCATGCTGCGTCTGGGCGCAAACACCCGATAACCCCCCCAGCTGAGCACAACAGGGACAATAAAATGAAAAATGCCGGCGATGGTTTCGAACAACCCAACCGACGGGTAGTAGCGGATGAACAGTGACAATACGATGCCGGGCAGCGCTTCCAGACCAAAAAACATCATCACCGAAAGCAGAAAGGAGAGAGGTAAATAATAGAGTGCCACCAGACCATCGCCCAATCGGGTAAAGGTATTGGCAACGCTTAATACAGGCAGTAAACCCACCGGTAAAATAAGCGGTAAAGCCCACCAGCGGTCTTTATTGTTTTTCAGGAAAGAAATAATGTTCATAGATGCCCGTTTAAACCCCTTTCGCTCCAGAGGGAAATGAAGACAGGCATCCAACCTGACGTACCTGCCGCCCGACAACGTGCGGGGCGAACAGTATGGAGGTGGGATTTTAAATACCAGGCCAGGGAAACCGTTGACTTAAATCAAACTAATTTACTCAAACGATCCTTTCTTACATTTTTTTTGAAATAGTTTTCTTCATATTATCAATATGGTAAATGCAATTATTAATTTCAATAACATTAATTAATGTAACTATTGACGGTTATTTACACATTTGCGAATTGACCCTCTCTTCCCGCTGTGCCTTAATATCCCTGTCGCCCAAAAGGGCATGCCCAGGAAAAACACAGTGAGTCAGGCCACGCGTATGCGAAAACGACATCAGTTCAACACCCGGATGACCCGCATCATACTGCTTATCAGCTTCCTGTTTTTCTTCGGCCGCTTCGTTTACTCCTCTATTGGCGCCTGGTATCACCATCAGGACAAGGCCCAGTCACAGCAATCCAGCCTGACCGTTGATTCAGCCGATCGCTAACGCGTCGAAGGATTTTGTAATATCCGAATTATCCCTGCTATTCCTTTGCTCAGGATTTTATCCTGGCGCATCACCACAGCCAGCTGTCGCTGCAGCACGGGCGTGAGCGACATCACGCATAGCCCTTCGCGGTCAGCCGCCAGGTCTACGGCCATACGCGGCACGATACTGTAGCCAAGCCCCGCACGTACCATCCGCTTGATCGCCTCGATGCTGCCCAGCTGCATCACCGGCGTGAGGATTCGCCCCTCGGCCGCAAACCAGCCGTCGATCAGCGCCCGGGTGCCGCTGCCTGATTCAAAAGCAATGAATGGCTGCGCGTGCAACGCAGCCGGCGTCAACGACTGAAAACCGTCCTGCTGGTCCAGCGACGCGATAAAAACAAACTCTTCGTCCATCACCGGCGTAACGTCGAGCGCTCTTCCGCTCACCGGTAGCGTCACCAGCCCCATATCAAGTCGGTTTTCTTCAATTGCCCGGACGATGTCGAGCGTATTGCCGGTCGTCACGCCCACTCTGAGAAGCGGATAGTCACGTCCGAGCTGCTGTAACAGCGGCGG
Source organism: Enterobacter sp. R-25 (assembly GCF_049913205.1). Lineage (NCBI taxonomy): Bacteria > Pseudomonadati > Pseudomonadota > Gammaproteobacteria > Enterobacterales > Enterobacteriaceae > Enterobacter > Enterobacter sp. R-25. The sequence goes on from NZ_CP183982.1 coordinate 3,459,876, forward strand.
CAGAAGATGAATGCAGGCCGTTGCGCCCGTACCAAGCGTAATGGTGCCACTCACGTCGTGGCTGAACTCACTCACGGACCGAATGGCTTCATCCACCGCCTGCTGAATACGCTCCCCGTGCACCAGCAACGCCTGCCCGGCAGCCGTGGGTTTGATACCCCGCCCGGTACGCTCTACCAGCCGGGTTTGCAGAAACTGCTCCAGCTGGCGGATTTGCAGGCTGACGGCCGGCTGGGAAATGCCCAGCAGGTCCGCCGCCGCGGAAAAACTGCCGCGCTGGATAACCAGACGGAACGTCGCGAGATAGCCCAGGTTGAGCGTTGTCATTCAAAGTTTCTCTTATACAGCGCATAAGGTGGCTGACCTGCCAGCACAATAGCGCGCTCGCTATGCTCAGGACAACTGCATAACGGAATGAAAAACAATGAAAACACCTGTCCTTCCCCGTCACCTCGCCCTCCGGGCAGGTTGTCATCAGCTTATCAACTGGGGGATCTCGTTTTATATGCCCGGGACCTTTGCCCAGGCGATTGTGGCCGACCGGGGGTGGTCATCACCGCAGCTCTACCTCGGCCTGACGCTGGCGATGCTGGTAATGGCGATGGTCTCCCCTTTTGTCGCCCGACTGTTGGCGTACGCTGGCGGGCAGAACGTGGTGATGAGCGGAACGTTACTGATTGCCGCAAGCTGCGCGGGCATGGCATATACGCAGACGCTGTTCGGCTGGTACGGTGCCTGGCTGGTTGCCGGTATCGGGATGCGGCTGTCGCTGTATGATGCGCTGTTCGCCGCGCTGGTGAACCTGTACGGCCAGCAGGCACGCAGAACGATCTCGCGCATCACGCTCGCTGGCGGTCTGGCCTCAGCGGTTTTTTGGCCGCTGGGTGATGGGCTGCTGAAAGTGATGAGCTGGCAACACGCATTGCAGATCTACGCCCTCTTTGGCCTGCTGAGTGCGGTGCTGATTCGCACGCTTCCCCACCAGCGGCTGGCGGCCCCCCCGCACGTTACCGCGCCGCCCGTGCGCGAGGAACGGCGTAACGGCTGGCGGTATGCCACGTTTATTGCCCTCATGACCTTTGTCTCTAACGGCACGTCCACCCATCTGCCAGAGTTTATTGCCAGTTTTGGCCTGCCGGTCGCCATCGGCATGCTGTGGGGAGTTGGCCAGACGGGCGCACGCGCCACGGAGGTGCTGGCGGGTGCACGCTTAACCCCGCTCAACCTCACGCTCCTGACCGCCCTCGCCATGCCGCTCTGCTTTGTGATCGGGTTAAGCAGCTCGCTGTTTGTCGGGTGTGCCGCCGGTTTTGTGCTGGGCTATGGCGCCATCAACGGGCTGATGACGATAGTAAAAGCCACCCTGCCGCTGACGCTTTTCAGCGCCGAAAGCTATGCCCGCCGCACCGGCATGCTGCTCATTCCCGCACAGCTTATGGCCGCGGCATCGCCGTTTGCCTATGCGTGGCTAAACAAAACGCTGGGGATCGCCGGCGCAATGTGGGTTTCCACCGCGCTGACGCTGGTGATTGCCGGGCTGGCGATAGCGATTGTGCGCAGTGCCGACCCCGCGCGGAATGATGAAATGTATCCCACTGTATCCGGAGCGCCACGCTGACAAGCCGGTACAAAACGCCGTTCCCCGCAAACATCCCGGATACATAAAAATGGTTTTCTGTGTCTGTCATTGTTTGAAACCGAATTTGAAACCGATTGAGGAGAGACTCAGATGATCCGTCGTTATTTACTGCTCCCTGCACTTGTTATGGCGTCAGCAACCTGCTCCTGGGCCGCACCGCTGGATAACCTCAGCGCTGCCGACGTCAACGGCCCTGCCGCGGTTGCCCCGCTGGAACGTCCACAGCCGGCCGCTAAGCTGATTGTCGATCCACCGCTTGCCGGCCCGCTGAGCAAGGGGGCGGTCTTTATTCAATACCGGGCTGAAAACCTGCGCATCGAGCCGGTATTCGGGCCCGATGCGCTGAAGGTCACACCACGTATCGGCCATATCCATGTCGTGGTGGATGACGCCCCCTGGCACTGGGCCGATACCAGCGGAGAGCCAATCATTCTGGTTGGGTTACCCGCCGGGAAGCATAAAGTGACCATAATTCTGGCCGACCCCACGCATAAACCCATCGACCATAAAACCATTGAATTCACCGTACCGCCTCACGCAACGGTCCATCATTTTTAAGGAGCCAGACGATGAAAGCACGCTCTGTACTGACGGCGGGTCTGCTGGCGCTTTCAGCCAGCGTCTTTGCTGAGAGCAAAACCAGCGTGGTGCTGGTCCATGGCGCGTTTGCCGATGGCAGCAGCTGGAACAAGGTCATTACCCGGCTGCAAAAACAGCATACCGAGGTGATCGCCGTCCAGCTGCCGCTCACGTCGCTTAAAGATGACGTTGCCGCCACCCGGCGCGCCATTGCACGGGCGCATGGCGATGTGGTGCTGGTAGGTCATTCCTGGGGCGGAACGGTGATCAGCGAAGCGGGCAACGATGCACGGGTAAAATCCCTGGTGTACGTAGCGGCCTTTGCGCCTGATTCCGGCCAGTCGACGGCGGACCTGGCGGGAAGTTACCCACCGCCAGCGGGGAGCGCGGATATCGCAAAAACGGCAGACGGGTATTTGTATCTCCCGCCAGAAGCCGTGATGAAAGACTTCGCACCGGATGCTGGCGCCGTTGAACAGCAGACGATTGCGGCCACTCAGGGGCCGATCAAGGCCGACGCGTTTGCGGAAAAAGTGAGTCATGCGGCCTGGCATGAAAAGCCAAGCTGGTTTGTGGTCAGCAAAAATGACCGGATGATTAACCCGGAGCTTGAACGTGCGATGGCGAAAACGATCCACGCTAAAACCACGGAAGTGGCAGCAAGCCACGTGTCGATGGTGAGTCAGCCGGATGATATTGCCCGCACGATTGAGCAGGCAATAACAAACCATTAAGAATGACACAACAGTCCGCGTAGCGCGGGCTTGCAGAGCGTCGGGTTACGTCACTTTCTGCACGTCAGTATCTTGCGCCTTCAGCGCCGTTCCATCCTGCGCTGCTGGCGCCATCAGGGGAACCGGCTTGCCGGTACGCCTGTCGATCAACAGCGAGTGGCGCTCCCCGCTCTCAAACAGATGCTGCTCTCCCCACTGGCGAAGCGCAACGACGATGGGAAACAGGCTTTCGCCTTTGTCCGTCAGGACGTATTCCTGATACGACGTACCGTCCGATGCCCCTTGCATCGCGAGAATGCCCGCGTCGACCAGCTTGCGCAGCCGGTCAGCCAGAATGTTACGCGCAACCCCGAGATCCCGCTGAAAATCCCCGAAACGGCGCATGCCGTCAAAAGCATTACGCACAATCAGAAGCGACCAGCGATCGCCAATCAGATCGACGCTGCGGGCAACGGGACAAAATTCCTGTTCAATCGGTTTACGAGACGGCACAGCGTTACCCCGGTAGGTCAGTCAACAATAAATAGTTGCATTTTAAAACTGCATAGCCTAGCCTTCAACTGGTTTCTTTTTAAAACCACTTTACCCAGGGCGAGGATTTGAACATGTCACACGCGTCACCACTACCGTCAGATCGAAAAACCGGGCACGTCCGCTCAGGCGACATGCCGCGTAGCCTGGTGTGGCTGTTCGCCCTCGCCAGCGGCTTAAGCGTGGCCAACGTCTATTACGCACAGCCGTTGCTTGACGCATTGTCCAGAGACTTTGGCATCAGCCATGGTGCCATTGGCGGCGTGGTCACCGCCACGCAGATTGGCTGTGCTCTGGCTCTGCTGTTCGTGGTTCCTCTCGGGGATAAAGTGGATCGCCGGCGCCTGATGGCTCTACAGCTTGTCGTACTGGTCGCCGCTCTGGTCGCGGTCGGCATGGCGCAGACGTCAACGATGCTGCTGGCGGGTATGCTCGCCACCGGCATGGCAGGAACGGCCATGACGCAAGGGCTTATCGCCTATGCCGCCAACGCCGCGTCGCCGCATGAGCAAGGCCGCGTTATTGGTGCGGCACAAGGCGGGGTATTTATGGGCCTGTTAGTGGCCCGCGTCGTCTCCGGAGGCATCAGTGATATCGCGGGCTGGCGTGGCGTGTATCTCTCTGCCGCCGGGCTGATGGTCATTATTGCGTTTCCGCTGTGGTGGAGGCTGCCCCGCTTGCCTGCGGTGCCTGAAACGATGAGTTACCCGCGCCTGATTCACTCAATGCTGACCCTGCTGCGGGAAGAAAAAGTCCTGCAGGTGCGCGGCGTACTGGCTTTACTGATGTTCGCTGCGTTCAATATTTTCTGGAGCGCCCTGGTGCTGCCGTTAAGTGCCCCACCCTATAACTTATCGCATACCGCCATTGGTGCTTTTGGCCTGGCCGGAATGGCAGGCGCGTTAGCGGCAACCCGGGCCGGAGAGTGGGCCGATCGAGGATATGCCCGGCGCACCAGCGCGGCTGCACTGGTCTTGTTACTCCTGGCCTGGTGGCCGATTTCACTGATGGATCGTTCGCTCGGCATTTTGCTCATTGGCATCGTGCTGCTCGATTTGGGTGGGCAGGCGCTGCATGTCACCAACCAGAGCCTGATCTTTCGCGCCCGCCCCGAGGCACATAGCCGGCTGGTCGGGCTTTACATGCTGTTTTATGCCGTCGGCAGCGGTCTGGGCGCGCTGAGCACCACGATGACGTATGCCATCGCGGGCTGGCAGGGCGTCTGCCTGACTGGCGCAGCGGTGAGCCTGGTGGCGCTGGTGTTCTGGTGGGTAACGCGCAAGACAGGATAAGGGTGATAAAAAAAGCCCGCGGGGTGCGGGCTTCTGCAACGTCAACGTGGATAGTCGCGGTTGATCCACGCGTGATCGTCTTCCCAGGTGAACATCCATTTTCGCACCGGACCGGCCATCACGTTGAGATAGTAGCTGTCATAACCAGCCAGCGTCGCCACCGGATGGTACCCCTTCGGCACCATCACCACGTCACGGTTATAAACGGCCATACACTCATCCAGCGACCTGTCGTCGGTATAGACCCGCTGCATGCAGAACCCCTGCCCGGGGTTGAGGCGATGATAGTAGGTCTCCTCCAGGTAGGTTTCCTGCGGTGGATTATCCGTATCGTGCTTATGGCTCGGGTATGAACTGGTGCAGCCTTCGTGGGTCCAGACCTCAACCACCAGCAGGCTGTCGGCGGGTTGATCTTCCGGCAGAATGTTGTGCACGTAGCGCTGGTTATGGCCTTTGCCACGCGCCTGCGCGTCGATATTCTGCGGAGCGATAAGCCGTGTCGGAAAGGTCCCTTTGCCGGGTGCGGCGCAGACCGCCAGCTCCAGCGTCGTCAGCGCCTTAATCTGCACCGTCTCCTGCGGCGTGACGTAGACCGCCCAGGGCTTTATGCGCTCAAACGGGCTCATCCGCTCGCCGATGTCAGTAAACTGCGCGGTAGGTGTGCTGATAGAGGCCCGTCCGGCCACCAGCACCAGACAGCGCTCTTCGCTGACGGCGGGCAGCGTCAGCGTCTGCCCCTCCTGCAGTTCATATGCTTCAAAGCCAACGTATCCCCAGCCCGCGCGTTCCGGCGTGACGGACTGGGTGCGGCCCTCCGCACTCGGCGGTTGCCAGCGTGATAACAGACGTGACATGTCACCTCCTCAGATAAGCCCGGCGTCGCGCGCCAGACGGCTCAGGTTGTTATACCCCAGACGGGCGTAGGTCAGCGGGTGAGCGATAGCAGGATCCTGCTCCGCCTCCACCACCAGCCAGCCGTGATAATCCTGCGCCTTCAGCAGCCGCATGATGGGCGGATAGTCCACGCAGCCGTCACCCGGTACGGTGAAGACCCCACTCAGCACCGCATCAAGGAAGCTGGTTTTACGGTTTTTGACGTCCGCCAGCACGTCGGCGCGCACGTCTTTGCAGTGAACATGGTTAATGCGCGATGCCCAGCGCTGGGCCACCGCCAGCGGATCAGCCCCGGCAAAGGTCAGATGGCCCGTGTCCAGCAGCAGGCCCACCTCTTCACCGGTATGGGTCATCAGGTTATCGACATCTTCAGCGGACTCAATGACCGTTCCCATATGGTGATGGTAGGCAATCTGCACCCCCTGCTGCTGCGTGTAGCGGGCAAAAGCGGTCAGCTTCTCACCGTACTCTTGCCAGCGCCCGTGCGGGAAGCGCGGGCGAAGATGAACCGGCGTCTGTTGCTCGCCGTGAATACAGCCGCTCACTTCGGCGAATACCAGCACCTTTGCCCCCAGTTCGCGCAGCAGCGTCAGGTGGGACTGCACGGCGGCAATCTCCTCCTCCACGCTACGCTCCAGCAGACGCCCTGAATACCAGCCGGAGACCAGCTGCAGATCGTGGCGCTGCAAAATGGGGCCAAGCAGGCGCGCCTCACGCGGGAATTTATTGCCCAGTTCGAAACCGGCAAAACCGGCCTCTTTCCCTTCGCTCAGACAGGTATCCAGCGGCGTCTCCGCGCCGAGTGAAGGCAGATCGTCGTTCGTCCATGTCAGCGGGTTAATGCCTAATTGCACACTCATTGTCGTCTCCTGAATTATGCGTGTCCGCGCTCGCGCCACCAGGCGATAAGCTGCAGGTAATTGTCCCGGATGCGAGCCACCAGCTGCGCATCGTCAATATCGTGTTTCAGCCATGCACGGGACGCATCGCCAAACAGCGTGCGTCCTACGGCAAAGCCCTTCACCAGCGCGTGTCCCGAGGCGGCTTTAAAATCAGCGCGAAGCTGCTCAGCCGGGGCGTCCAGCCCGAGGATCACCACGCCACGACAGTGTGGATCCCGACGTTCAATAATCTCGCTCAGCGCCGTCCAGCCATCGGCAGAGAGCGGCGGCAGTTTCCACCAGTCGGGAGAGATCCCGAGATTGTAAAAACGCGAGATGGCGCGCAGGTAAAGCTCATCGCTGCGCGGCATGCTCGCAGGCAGGATCACCTCCAGCAGCAGTTCATGACCGGACTGGCAGCAGGCGTGGTAGACCTCAGCGATTTTCTGCTCCTGCTCCAGACGCAGGCCGTGCGCATCTTCCGGATGGAAAAAGACCAGGCATTTCACCACATGCTCCTGCGGCCAGCTGATGAGCTGCGTGCCGATGTTACCGTGCTCCATCTCCAGCGGCCGGGAGCCCGGCAGCTCAATAGGGCGGCCTATCCACCACCCTTCGCCGGTAATCACGTTCAGGGCGTCCTGACCAAAAGTACCGTCACACAGCAGACCGGCTTTGCCCTCAAGCCCTGCGCTGCTGGCCGCCTCACGGCTGGCCTGCAGAATAAGCTGCTTCAGCGCCGGGATGCGCTTCAGGGATGCCCCGCACTGCAACGCCATCTCTTCCAGTTGGCTGCGATGATCGAAGGCCATCACGCACAGCTCCGGCCACTCACGGCGGCGGGTGGTGACGCGGTGCAGATGGTTCAGGCGCGCGTCAAGATCGGGACGCGGCACCGACGCCGCACGCGACAGGTAGTCGTCCAGCTCAGCCTTGCTCGGCATCGCCGGGGCACAGCCGTGGCGGGAAACCACCAGCGCGCCACACGCGTTGGCATAGCGGCAGGCCTGCTCCCAGCCTTCGTCGTTAAGGTAGCCGCGCAGCAGGCCGGACATAAACGCGTCGCCCGCACCGAGCACGTTCAGCACCTCAACGCGCACGCCGGTCACCGTCAGCCCCTCATCCAGCCGGGGCGGAATAGCGTCGGTGTACACTGAACAGCCAAGCGCTCCACGCTTGCAAACCAGCGTAGCGTTACTCACGGCGCGCACGCGACCCAGCGCCTGCAGGGTATCGGTACTGCCACCTGCAATGTGGAACTCTTCTTCGGTGCCGACAATGACGTCGAAAAGGTGCAGCACCTCCTGCAGTTCACGGGTCACGTTTTCTGCGGCAATAAAGCGCGTCTCCCCGTCCCCTAATGAGGTCAGCCCCCACAGTACCGGCCGGTAGTCGATATCCAGCACCGTACGAACACCGTGACGGCGGGCATAGTTAAGCGCCGTCAGCACCGCGTCACGGGTCTGAGGGTGCGAGAGATGGGTCCCGGTGATGGCAAGGCACCGTGCGGAGGCAATGTAGCGTTCATCCACATCGCTGGCCGTGATGGCCATATCCGCGCAGTTATCGCGATAAAAAATCAGTGGAAAGGTGTCCCGGTCTTTAATGCCGAGGAGCACCAGCGCCGTCAGGCGTTCTTTGTCGGTGATCAGATGGCTGGTATCGCAGCCCACCTGGTGTAATTCTTCTCGCAGGAAGCGTCCCATATGTTCATCACCGACGCGTGCCAGCATCGATGAGCGCAGCCCCTGACGCGCCGTCCCGTAGGCTACGTTGCCAGACGAGCCGCCGAGATATTTCGCGAAGCTCGACACATCTTCAAGACGGGCACCAATTTGCTGACTGTAGAGGTCTACCGCCACGCGGCCCATGCATATCACATCAAACTGCTTTTCCACGTTGATACCTCATCAGACAATGTCGTTCACGTTCAGCCAGCGGCCTTCCTGGTGCGAGAGTGCGATGGCGTCCAGCACCCGCGAAACCTTCCAGCCCTCTTCAAAGTCCGGCCACATCGGCACATCAGCGGCAATACCGTCGACCAGGTCGCGTACTTCCACCGTTTTTTGATCGTTAAAGCCGATACCATGGCCCGCCCCCATGCAAAACGCGCCATAGTCCGGATGTGACGGACCCACAAGCAGCGTGCGGAATCCCTGGCGGTTTACCGGGTCGTCATGCAGATAGAGCTTCAGTTCCGCCATCCGCTCCTGGGTAAAACTGATGGCCCCTTTGGTGCCGGTTATCACGTATGACAGTCCCATCTTGCGCCCGCAGGCGACGCGGGACGTTTCAATCACCCCTTGTGCTCCGCCGGCGAAACGGACCATCGCGTGTGCCTGATCTTCGTTTTCAACCGCAACGTTTTGCGACGAACCGGCCTGCGCCGGGCGCTCAGGCACAACAATTTTTAAATCACCGCAGACCTGCTGAATGTCCCCGACCAGATACTGCGCCATGTTGACGATATGCGCCGCCAGGTCCCCCAGTGCACCCAGCCCGGCGGTCTCTTTAAAACAGTGCCAGTGAATGGGAGAAAGCGGGTCGGCCATATAATCTTCGTTGTGGGTACCGTAGAAGTGGATCACCTCGCCAATCTCGCCGCGGGCGATGATCTCTTTCGCCAGCTGTGCCGTCGGGTTTTTCATGTAGTTAAAACCCACCAGCGTTTTCACCCCTGCCCGCTTCGCGGCGTCCACCATTTCACGTGCGTCATGGGCATTCAGCGCCAGCGGCTTTTCCGAGTAGACATGCTTACCGTGGCGAATGGCCTCCAGCGCCATCTCTTTATGCAGATGGTTGGGCGAGCATATATCCACGACATCAATCGCCGGGTCAGCCACCAGTGCCCGCCAGTCGCCGGTTGAGCGGTTGAAGCCAAAGGCCTGCGCCCGCTCTGCCGCCAGCGCGGGCGTCACTTCCGCCACCATCTCGCGCACCAGTTTGCCGCGCAGGGTAAATACCGTCGGCGCCTGGGCATAGGCGATGGCATGCGCCTTGCCGATATACCCGGTGCCAATCAATCCAATACGAACCTCTTTCATCCTGATCCTCACAATGCGCCGCGACGGCTCTTGGCATAGGTGTCGAATGCCACCGCCAGAACGATAATTAATCCGGTGATTATTTGCTGGTAATAGGCCGAAACGTTCATCAGCACCAGACCGTTAATCAGGATCCCCATAATGATGGAGCCGATGATGGTGCCGCCGATGCGTCCATAGCCGCCCATCAGCGAGGTGCCGCCGATGACCACCGAGGCGATAACGCGCAGTTCAAAGGAGATCCCGGCGACCGCTTCCGCACTGCCAAGACGAGCGCTGAGAATAAAGCCCGCCAGTCCCGCCAGACAGCCAATCAGCACATAGACACTCACCAGCACGCGCTTCACGTTGACCCCCGCCAGGCGCGCTGCCTCCGGGTTACCGCCGATGGCATAGACGAAGCGTCCCCAGCGGGTTTTATGCAGCGCCAGATACCCGCCAAGCGCCACGATGGCGAAAATCCAGATTGGAATGGAGATGCCAAGCAGCTCCCCGCGTCCCCACCAGCGGTAACCCGGGTCGAAACCTGCAATGGGCGCGCCGTCGTTGATCACCAGCGTCAGGCCACGCCAGATGGTCATCCCGCCGAGCGTGACGATAAACGGCGGCAGGCGCAGGCGGGTTACGCCCAGGCCGTGCAGGAAGCCAATCGCCGTGCCCATCGCCAGACAAATCCCCAGCCCAATCAGCCAGCTCATGCCGCCCCAGGCGTTCGGATCAACGGTGGTGAAGTTGTCGCCCTTAATCACGTATGCAGCGGTCATGGCGCAGACCGCCAGAATGGAGCCGACAGAAAGATCGATACCGGCAGTCAGAATGACGAAGGTCATCCCCACGGCCATGATCCCGTAGATGGACACCTCGGTCAGGATGTTGAAAATATTGCGTTCAGAGAAAAAATTGCTGTTCTGCGACTGAAAGAAAATCAGCAGCAGGATCATGAAAATCAGTACCCCGAAGCGCTCGAAGAAGGCGATGGGATCGAGGCGTCCGCTGCGTTTCACCGGAACCTGCGTTTTAGAAATCATCTGCGTCATGGAAAACTCCGTTATGCCGCGTTGAGGGCGTTGTGGTTGATGGCCATCATCGTCATCAGCCGCTCTTCGTTAGCGTCGTCGCCGTGGATCTCACCGGTCACCCGGCCTTCACTGAGCGTGATGATCCGATCGGATACCGCCATCACTTCAGGCAGATCGGAGGAGATCACGATCACCGCCACGCCCTGTTTGGCCATATCAAACAGCACCTGGTGCACTTCCGACTTGGTGCCCACGTCGATACCGCGCGTCGGCTCATCGACAATCAGCACCCGAGGGTTCAGCGCCATGCAGCGCGCCAGGATAACTTTCTGCTGGTTACCGCCGGAGAGCTTGCGCACCTCCTGCGCGCTGTTGACCATTTTGATCTGCAGCGCCTTGCGGTAGGACTCAATCAGATCGTCCTCTTTGCGGGTATTCACAAACCAGCGCCACTGCATCAGAGAAGAGAGACTGGAGAGCGACAGGTTGTCGCGAATCGATAACCCCAGCACCGCCCCCTCTTTCTTGCGATCTTCCGGGACCAGCGCGATGCCCTGCTCAAGGGCGTACATCGGGTCGCTCGGTTGATACGGGACGCCGTCCAGTTCAAAGCTGCCCGAGGTAAAGGCATCCGCCCCGAACAGGCAGCGCGCCACTTCGGTGCGCCCTGCCCCCACCAGGCCGGCAATGCCCAGTACTTCTCCGGCGTGGACATGGAAGCTAATGTCATGCAGGGCAATGCCGTGCGGATCCAGCGGCGGTTTTTCGCGGCTCAGCCCTTTTACTGCCAGACGAACCGGCTTGTTTTCATGATGGGTTTCGCTGGCGGGACGACGATTAAAGGCCACGTCACGCCCCACCATCAGACGGATCAGCTGCTCGACATTGGTTTGCGCCACGGCGCCACTGCCGGTGAAACGGCCGTCCTGGAAAACGGTAAAGCGATCGCAAAGCTGGAAAACTTCGTGCAGTCGGTGGGTAACGTAAATAATGCTCACCCCCCGGTTTTTCAGCTCGCGCACCACGCGGTGCAGGCTTTCCACCTCGCTGTCGCTCAGCGCCGCGGAGGGTTCATCCATGATGATCAGCCTGGCGTTCAGCGTTAGCGCCCGGGCAATCTCGACCATCTGCTGCTGGGCTACGCTCAGACGGGCGACAGGCGTGGTTGGCGCAACGTTCAGCTGCAGATAATCGAGGATCACCTGCGCCTCCTGGTTCACCGCTTTTTCGTCGACAATCAGGTTACGTTTACGCGGCTCACGCCCGAGAAACATGTTTTCCGCGACGGTCATATTGGGCAGCAGGTTAAATTCCTGATAGATAGTGATAATGCCCTTGTTCTGCCGCTCAACCGGTGAATCGTCCACCGGCAGCGTGTCGCCGTTGAACCAGATATCCCCGCGCGTTTGCGGCTGTGCGCCCGCCAGGGCTTTCAGCAGCGTGGATTTCCCCGCTCCGTTCTCACCCAGCAGCGCGTGGATCTCCCCGGCACCGACGGTGAGCTGTGCGCTGCTCAGCGCCCAGACACCAGAAAAGCTTTTTGCCAGGTCGGTCACTTTCAGTAAGGGTTGCGACATCGGTCTGCTCCTCCTTAATAGTGAGCCGCCACCTGTGCGGCGGCTCCGGATAAATCAGTTACCGGCCTCACTGATGCGCTCAGCCTGCTGCAGATTTTCTTTGGTGATAAGCGTTGGCGGGTAGTCCGCGCCGGTGATGGCTTTCTTCTCACGCACGTTGGCCACCAGCTGGCTCATCGCCGTTTGTACCGCGAAGCCCGGGCGTTGATCCGCCGTGACCGCCAGCCAGCCGTCGCGCACGCGCGCCAGCGCCTCAGGGACCGCGTCAAATCCGGTCACCAGAATTTCACCTGGCTTCACGCCCTGGCCCTGCAGCGCTTCAATTGCGCCGAGTGCCATGTCGTCATTGGCGGAGAGGATCACCTGTGGGCGTTTCGGCAGTGACGGCAGAACGCTTTCCACAATGCGCATCCCTTCAGAGCGCATCCAGTTGCCGGTCTGATCGGCAACGATCTTGTACTTGTCCCCGCCCGCCTTCAGGCTGTCGCGGATCCCTTTGGTACGTTCAATGTTGGAGGAGGAACCTGGCTGGCCGGTGAGCAGAATAATGTCTGCCCCGTTGGGGAATTTGCTTTTAACGAAGTCGCCAATCGCCTGACCGCCTTTGTAGTTGTTGGCACCAAAATGCGGCACCTTCTTCTGGCTGTCGACGGAGCGGTCAAGCGTCACAACGGGCAGATTCGCATCCTGAATTTCATCCACCGCGCTGGAGACGGCATTGACGTCATTCGGGGAGACGATGAACCCCTGCGCACCACGGGTGATGGCGTTTTCCAGGTCAGCGACCTGTTTCGGCGAGCTGCCCTGCCCGTCCAGTACCTGAAGCTTTACGCCCATCTCTTTTGCGGCTTTTACCGCGGTACGCTGCATGTGAACTTCAAACGGCATCGCCAGGTTTGGTGTACTGAAAACAATTTGCTCGTTTTCGGCCATTGCTGCCCCGGCGGTCATGGCGATGAGGGCGGCTAAGATCAGTTTTTTCATTATTATGTCTCTCTGTGTAGGGTTGTTGTGTTTAGAGGACGATCTCACGCTGGCTACGCAGGGATTCCAGCGCTTTATCCGCCAGGTACAGCGCACGTTCACCATCATTGCCGCTACAGTCAGGCGTCGCTTCGCCGCGCAGCACCGCAACAAAGTGTTCCCATTCCGCGGCGTAAGCGGATTTGTAGCGCTGCAGGAAGAAGTGTTCCGGCAGCGCGCCGGTGCAGCCCTGTTTGCCGTAGTGCTGCACCTGATTTTCAAGAATATTGCCCGCGCACAGCAGGCCCTCTGAGCCGTGCAGCTCCAGACGCTGGTCGTAGCCGTAAGAAGAGCGGCGGCTGTTGACGATGGTCGCCATCGCGCCGGAGGCATACTTCAGTACGATAAACGCGGTATCGATATCCCCCGCCTCGCCAATCGCCGGATCCACCAGATTGCTGCCCTGGGCATATACCGAAACCGGCTCTTCGCCCATGATGAAGCGCGCCATATCAAAATCGTGAATGGTCATGTCGCGGAACATACCGCCGGAAACGCGCACATATTGCGCCGGTGGCGGGGACGGGTCGCGGGAGATAATCAGCAGCGATTCGGGCTTACCGATCCGCCCGGCCTGCACCTCGGTTTTGACCCGACGAAACTGCGGGTCAAAGCGGCGGTTAAAACCGATAAACAGCGGTACGTTGTACTCGTTAACCACTTTCAGGCAGTCGCGCACGCGGGCAAGATCCAGGTGTACCGGCTTTTCACAGAAGATCGCTTTGCCGTGGCGGGCGGCCATCTCAATCAGATCCGCGTGGGTGTCCGTCGCAGACGCGATCAGCACGGCATGAACGTTTGGGTCGCTCATCGCGTCCTCCAGGCTCTGCAAACGAGCCTGATATTGCGTGGCGAGGCGGGTGGCAAATTCCTGATTCGGGTCGACCACAGACCAGAGCGTGGTCTCACTGTGGCTGGCGATGTTAGCTGCATGTACCTGGCCAATTCGGCCAGCGCCCAGTAAAGCAATGTTAAACATAACGGCTCCCGGTGTTGGTGAATGCTGTGAACTAACGACCCCTTAAATAAAACATTTATTTCATTTTTATAAATAGTGAAAATTATATTTTTGAGTGTGGGTTAACACTTTTGAGATGATTGAGATAAATTTTGTTATCAATATCACAACATTGCAGCCGCGCCGCGATGTACTTGCCACAGAAACACAGGAGACAAAATGGCGACAGGTGTGCCCTCTCCCGTGGCGGGAGAGGGTGAGAATGAAGGCAGTGAAAAATGAAATGAAAATTTCGTTATGGCGGGAAATACTTAATACTGGCGTGCTTTTTTCACCTGCGCCTGGGTTTGCTCGGCGGCTTTGCGCACCGCAGACGATCCCGCGACCTGCGCATCACCGGTTCGCCACCATGACGCGTAATCATGGGTCATGGTTTTTGGCAGCACTTTGATATCCAGCAGCGTTGGGCCAAGATGCGCCCGCGACGCCTCCAGCGCCGCCAGCAGACTCTGCTCGTCGTGGACCCGCCACGCGCGACAGCCGTAGCTTTCCGCGTTCTGGGCGAAATCGACTTTCACCAGCGGCCCGTCAAGCCGGCCTGAATCTGGATTTCGATGACGGTTTTCCGTACCGAAGCTCCCCATCCCGTGCCCCATCTGCAGGTTATTAATGCAGCCGAAGCTGGCATTATCAAACAGCAAAACGGTGACGTTGATCCCCTCCTGCACCGCGGTTTGTAGCTCGGAGTGCAGCATCATGTAGGAGCCATCCCCCACCATGGCGTAAACCGGCTGATGCGGGCTGGCAAGCTTCGCGCCTATCGCCGCCGCAATCTCATACCCCATGCAGGAGTAGCCGTACTCCAGGTGATAACTGTCCGGCGTCTTCACCTGCCAGAGGCGCTGTAAATCCCCGGGCAGCGATCCGGCCGCGCCCACAACGATGGCGTTATCTTCGATATGTTGATTGATAAGCCCCAGCACCCGCGTCTGGGTCAGACGGGTGTTGAGCGCCTCACCGTATTCCACCAGCTGCGCATCAAGGTGCCCTGCCACTTCAGGCGCATCGTCGGGATGCCACTGACGGCCCCATAAGCGCTGGCACTCCGCATGCCAGGCAGATTTCGCCTCAGCGATCTCCTCTCCCCAGTGGCTTCGGTACGCCGGGAGCGCCTGCGTTAAAGCGTGCAGCCCGGTTTGCGCATCGGCAATCAGCGCCGTGGCATCCAGTTTCAGAGCATCAAACTCGGCGACGTTCAAAAGCAGGAACTCGACGTCCGGATGGGAAAAGAGCGCTTTGGAGCCGGTGGTAAAGTCCGTCAGGCGCGTGCCGATGCCAATCACCAAATCCGCCCTGGGTGCAAGCTGGTTAGCGGCCATTCCGCCCGTCACACCGATCCCCCCCAGATTAAGGGGGTGATCGCTTACCAGCGCCCCCTTTCCGGCCTGGGTTTCGGCAAACGGCAGCTGCAGCGTCTCGACAAATTCCCGAAATGCCTCATGCGCGCCGGAATAACGCACGCCCCCGCCACACACCACCAGCGGACGGTGTTTACGGGCAATCAACGCCTGTGCCTGGGCCAGACGCTGGGGGTCAGGCGGACGGCGTTCAATGTGATGCACGCGACGCGCAAAGAAGCTCAGGGGATAATCCCAGGCTTCGCCCTGTACGTCCTGCGGCAGGCAAATGGTCACTGCTCCCGTCGCTGCAGGGTCAGTAAGCGTTCGCATCGCATTTAACATCGCGCTCATTAACTGTTCCGGACGGTTAATGCGGTCCCAGTAGCGTGAAACGGGACGGAAGCAGTCGTTGGTGCTGATACTGAGATCGTGGTACTGCTCGATTTGCTGCAAAACCGGATCGGGCTGGCGGCTGGCATAGATATCCCCCGGTAACAGCAGGAGCGGAATGCGGTTCGCGGTGGCGGTCGCCGCGGCCGTCACCATATTCGCCGCGCCGGGCCCGACGGATGAGGTGACGGCAAAAATGCGCCGACGGCGATGCTGTTTGGCGAATCCGGTCGCCATATGGGCGATGCCCTGTTCGTTACACCCCTGCATCACCTGCAGGTGGCCAGGATCCTGCTCCAGTGCCTGGCCGATACCCAGCACGTTGCCGTGACCAAAAATGGTCGCCACGCCCTCCACGAAGGGCGTTTCGTGTCCATCAATGGAGACATACTGTTGATTAAGGAATCTGACCAGGGCCTGAGCCATGGTCATACGTTCGGTTTGCATAAAACCTCCTGTCAGCCCAGCGTCGGCATGGAGAACGCAGCGCCAGTCTCCTGCTGCATTTCCGGCCAGCGTGCGGTGATGGTTTTCATTCGGGTGTAGAAACGCACGCCGTCGTTGCCGTGGACATTCAGCGCACCAAAGATCGAACGCTTCCAGCCACCAAAACTGTGGAACGCCATCGGCACCGGGATCGGCACGTTCACCCCAACCATCCCTGCCTGCACCTCTTCGCAGAAGCGGCGCGCGCAGCCACCGTCACGGGTAAATATTGCCGAGCCATTACCATATTCATGCCGGTTAATCAGGTCCACCGCGCTGCTGTAATCTGCAACACGCACCACAGAAAGTACCGGCCCGAAAATCTCTTCTTTATAGATGGTCATCTCCGGCGTGACGTTATCGAACAGCGTTGGTCCGACAAAATAGCCCTGCTCGTGGCCTTTCACGCTGAACCCACGGCCATCCACGCGCAGGCGGGCTCCCTGAGTTTCCCCGCTGTCGATATAGCCCAGCACTTTGTTACGGTGTGCCGAGGAGATAAGCGGCCCCATTTCATTCTCTGGCGTCTGGTCCAGACCCGGTCCGACGCGCAGCGCGGCAATCTGTTTTTCCAGCCGGGAACAGAGTTCATCAGCGGTGTTATCCCCCACCGCCAGCACCACCGACAGCGCCATGCAACGTTCTCCCGCCGCGCCGAAGGCAGCGCCCATAATCGCGTTCGTCGCCATATCCATATCGGCATCCGGCATTAAGATGCAGTGGTTTTTTGCCCCGCCCAGTGCCTGACAGCGTTTACCGTGGGCGGAGGCGGTCTCGTAAATGTATTGGGCGATCGGCGTTGAACCGACAAAGCTCACAGCCTGCACGCGTGGGTCAGTCAGCAGCACGTCAACCGACTCTTTATCACCCTGCACCACGTTAAACACGCCGTCAGGCAGGCCGGCGTCTTTCAGCAGTTTTGCCAGCGCGAGCGCCAGAGAGGGATCTTTTTCCGACGGTTTCAGCACGAACGTGTTGCCGGTGGCCAGCGCAATCGGGAACATCCACATCGGCACCATTGCCGGGAAATTAAACGGCGTGATCCCGGCACATACGCCGAGCGGCTGCATCAACGAGTGGCTGTCGACACCGGTGCCGACGTTAGCGGAGTGCTCACCTTTTTGCAGATGCGGGATGCCACAGGCAAACTCCACCACTTCCAGGCCGCGGGTCAGCTCGCCCACCGCGTCGGAGAAGACTTTGCCATGCTCTTCGCTGATGATGCGGGCCAGGCGCTCCATGTTCTCTTCCAGCAGCGCTTTGAAGCGGAACATCACGCGTGCGCGTTTAAGTGGAGAATGACGCGCCCAGCCAGAAAAAGCCTGCTGTGCTGCGGCAATCGCCTGTTCGGTTTCCTGTGCCGTACTCATCACCACCTGGCGGATCTGCTCTCCGGTGGCCGGGTTGAAGATTGCCTGAACGCGCTGGCCTGAACCGGTGACACACTCGCCGTGAATAAAATTCGCTACCGTCTCCATCCTTAACCTCTCGCTGTTGATACGTGACTGTTACCTGAACACTATATATGAAACAAATATTCCATTTTAAGTTGAAATAAAATAAATGATGATTATTGTGATCAAGGATGGATTTTTATGTTAACAGCCACCATCGCCGGTGCAGCCTGCGCTATTAAGGCATTTCATGCGTTGAAAAGCGTGAAGCTTCTGTTTCATTTTTGAGGCCAGATGGACGGCCGGCATTTAAAAGACGCGGTTTTGCGTTTAGAATCATAAAACTATGCATAGGGGGTAAAATGACCACAGCAACCAGCCTGAATGAGCTGCAGCAGCAAATCCGCGATCGCTACGATAGCCTGAGCAAGAGGCTGCAGCAGGTCTCCCGCTATGTGCTGGATAATACCAACAGCGTGGCCTTTGATACGGTCGCCGTCATTGCCGAGCGTGCCGATGTGCCGCCGTCAACGCTGATCCGTTTTGCCAATGCTTTTGACTTCACCGGTTTCAACGAGATGAAACAGCTGTTTCGCATGAACCTGGTGGAAGAGACCGCCAGCTACAGTGACCGCGCCCGGCTGTTTCGCGAAATGGAAAGTCAGGCCGTCCCGGAAACCCCGCTCGATATCCTTCAGGAGTTCGCCCGTTCAAATGCGCAGGCCCTCCAGCAGCTGGCCGCCCGCGCCGAGCCGGAGATGCTGGAGCGCGCCGTGCAGTTGCTGGCCGAAGCCGACACAATCTATATCGCCGGGTTACGCCGCTCGTTTAGCGTCGCCGCCTATCTGACCTACGCCCTGAGCCACCTGGAGTGCCGCCCTATTCTGCTCGACGGAATGGGGGGGATGCTGCGTGAGCAGATCAACCGCATCAAGGCGCAGGACATCGTGGTATCGATCAGCTTCTCGCCGTATGCGGAAGAGACGGTGATGGTCAGCGAAACCGCCGCCAGCGTCGGCGCACGGCAGATTGTGATCACCGACAGCCAGATAAGCCCGCTGGCCACCTTCAGCGATCTCTGTTTTGTGGTGAAAGAGGCGCAGGTTGACGCGTTTCGCTCGCAGTCGGCGACGCTGTGCCTCGTACAGTCGCTGGTGGTAGCGCTGGCATATCGGCTGGGCGAAGGGAAGTAACGGAGAATAAAAAAACCCCCTGCGCAAGCAGAGGGTTTGGGGTGATATCAGGGGAAAATCATTCCCACTCAATCGTAGCCGGTGGCTTACCGCTGATGTCATACACCACGCGGGAGATACCGTTCACTTCGTTGATAATGCGGTTAGAGACGCGGCCCAGGAAGTCGTACGGCAGGTGCGCCCAGTGCGCGGTCATGAAGTCGATGGTTTCTACCGCACGCAGGGAAACAACCCAGTCGTACTTACGGCCATCGCCCATCACGCCGACAGAGCGCACCGGCAGGAACACGGTGAACGCCTGGCTCACTTTGTTGTACAGGTCAGCTTTGTGCAGCTCTTCAATGAAGATAGCGTCCGCGCGACGCAGCAGGTCGCAGTACTCTTTCTTCACTTCGCCCAGTACACGCACGCCCAGACCTGGCCCCGGGAACGGGTGACGATAGAGCATGTCGTATGGCAGACCCAGTTCCAGGCCGATCTTACGTACTTCATCTTTGAACAGCTCACGCAGCGGTTCAACCAGGCCCATCTTCATCTCTTTCGGCAGGCCGCCCACGTTGTGGTGAGATTTGATGACGTGTGCTTTACCGGTTGCGGAAGCCGCGGATTCAATCACGTCAGGGTAGATGGTGCCCTGCGCCAGCCATTTAACGTCTTCCAGCTTCAGCGCTTCTTCATCGAACACTTCAACGAAGACGCGACCGATGATTTTACGTTTCGCTTCCGGATCGTTCTCGCCGGCCAGCGCGTCGAGGAAGCGCTTCTCGCCTTCCACGTGAATGATGTTCAGACCGAAGTGGTCGCCGAACATATCCATAACCTGCTGCGCTTCGTTCAGACGCAGCAGACCGTTGTCCACGAATACACAGGTCAGGTTTTTGCCGATTGCGCGGTGCAGCAGCATCGCGGTGACAGAGGAGTCAACACCGCCGGACAGGCCGAGGATCACTTTGTCATTGCCAACCTGCTGGCGGATACGCTCAACGGCGTCGTCGATGATTTTTGCTGGCGTCCACAGTGCTTCACACTGGCAGATATCACGCACGAAGCGTTCCAGCATGCGCATACCCTGACGGGTGTGGGTCACTTCCGGGTGGAACTGCACACCGTAGAAGCGTTTTTCTTCGTTCGCCATAATCGCAAACGGGCAGTTATCAGTGCTGGCAACGGTCACAAAGTCAGACGGGATGGCGGTGACTTTGTCGCCGTGGCTCATCCACACGTCCAGCAGCGGTTTGCCGTCTGCGGTCAGGGAGTCTTCGATACCGCGAACCAGCGCGCTGTCGGTGACGACTTCAACCTGCGCGTAGCCAAACTCACGCTCGTTAGACCCTTCTACGTGGCCGCCCAGCTGCATGGCCATGGTCTGCATACCGTAGCAAACGCCGAATACCGGCACGCCCGCTTCAAACACGTACTGCGGTGCGCGTGGGCTGTTCTCTTCGGTGGTGCTTTCCGGGCCGCCGGACAGGATGATGCCGCTTGGATTGAATTCGCGAATCTGTGCTTCCGTGACATCCCATGCCCACAGTTCACAGTAAACGCCCAGTTCACGTACGCGACGCGCCACCAGTTGAGTGTACTGAGAACCAAAGTCCAGGATGAGAATGCGATGTTTATGAATGTTTTCCGTCATTGACGCTAATTCCGAGGCAAGTGAAACAAATACAGAGCGCCCGGCATGAGCCGGGCGCGGAAATTTATCAGGAGCCCAGACGGTAGTTCGGGGACTCTTTGGTGATCGTCACGTCGTGAACGTGGCTCTCCTGGATACCCGCACCGCTGATGCGTACGAATTCCGCTTTAGTACGCAGCAGGTCGATGGTACCACAGCCGGTCAGACCCATACAGGAGCGCAGGCCGCCCATCTGCTGGTGAATGATCTCTTTCAGGCGGCCTTTATAGGCAACGCGGCCTTCGATACCTTCCGGTACCAGTTTGTCAGCGGCGTTATCGCTCTGGAAGTAACGGTCGGAAGAGCCTTTGGACATCGCCCCCAGGGAGCCCATACCACGGTATGATTTGTAAGAACGGCCCTGGTAGAGTTCGATTTCGCCCGGGGATTCTTCAGTACCGGCCAGCATGGAGCCAACCATGACGGCTGCAGCACCTGCAGCGATCGCTTTCGCGATGTCGCCAGAGAAGCGGATACCGCCGTCAGCGATAACCGGAATACCGGTGCCTTCCAGCGCTTCCACCGCGTCGGATACCGCGGTGATCTGCGGAACGCCTACGCCAGTCACGATACGGGTGGTACAAATAGAGCCAGGACCGATACCGACTTTCACCGCGCTGCAGCCTGCTTCAGCCAGTGCGCGAGCGCCTGCGCCCGTTGCAACGTTACCGCCAATGATCTGCAGGTCTGGGTATTTCGCACGGGTTTCACGAATACGTTGCAGAACGCCTTCGGAATGACCGTGAGAGGAGTCAATCAGCAGTACGTCAACGCCCGCAGCCACCAGCGCGTCAACACGCTCTTCGTTACCTGCACCCGCGCCAACGGCAGCACCTACGCGCAGACGGCCATGCTCGTCTTTACAGGCGTTAGGCTTACGTTCGGCTTTCTGGAAATCTTTAACGGTGATCATGCCCAGCAGGTGGAAGTTCGCGTCCACAACCAGTGCTTTCTCAACGCGCTTCTCGTGCATTTTAGCCAGCACGACGTCACGGGTTTCGCCTTCACGGACGGTTACCAGACGCTCTTTCGGGGTCATGTATACGCTGACAGGCTGGTTCAGGTCAGTCACGAAACGCACGTCACGGCCGGTGATGATGCCCACCAGTTCGTTATCTTCGGTGACAACCGGGTAACCGGCGAAACCGTTACGTTCGGTCAGGGCTTTCACTTCGTGCAGGGTGGTGGTTGGCAGAACGGTCTGTGGGTCAGACACGATGCCGGATTCATGTTTCTTCACGCGGCGAACTTCTTCAGCCTGACGCTCGATAGACATGTTTTTATGAATAAAGCCGATGCCACCTTCCTGTGCCAGGGCGATAGCCAGGCGCGCTTCAGTCACGGTGTCCATTGCCGCAGAGAGCATAGGAATGTTCAGGCGAATCGTTTTCGTCAACTGCGTGCTGAGATCGGCAGTATTCGGCAGAACGGTGGAATGAGCGGGAACGAGGAGGACGTCGTCAAACGTCAGTGCTTCTTTAGCGATACGTAGCATGGGCAATATCTCTGACCTGGTGGGTGGTTAAATATTGCCGTGGCATTATACAGAGCGTAACCGATTGCATCCACACTTTTTTATAAAAAAACCTTGCACTCCCCTCTCAGCAGGTTACTATCGACTGAATAACTTGCTGATTTAGAATTTGATCCCGCTCACATGTTATCCACTCAATCCCCCTCAATTTTTACTGTCAGCCGCCTTAATCAGACGGTTCGTTTGCTGCTTGAGCAGGAAATGGGGCAGGTCTGGATCAGCGGTGAAATTTCTAACTTCACGCAGCCTTCATCTGGTCACTGGTACTTCACATTAAAAGACGACACCGCTCAGGTGCGCTGTGCAATGTTCCGCAACAGCAACCGCCGCGTGACGTTTCGCCCTCAGCATGGTCAGCAGGTTCTGGTTCGCGCCAATATCACCCTGTATGAGCCGCGCGGCGATTATCAAATTATCGTCGAAAGTATGCAGCCTGCGGGCGAAGGTGTGTTGCAGCAGAAGTACGAGCAGCTAAAAGACAAACTCTCGCAAGAGGGTCTGTTCGATCAGCAGTTCAAAAAACCGCTCCCCTCACCTGCCCACTGCGTTGGGGTGATTACGTCAAAAACCGGGGCGGCACTGCACGACATTCTTCATGTCCTCAAACGCCGCGACCCGTCCCTGCCCGTTATCATCTACCCGACCGCTGTTCAGGGTGATGACGCACCGGGTCAGATTGTCCGCGCCATTGAACTTGCAAACGCACGTCAGGAGTGCGACGTGCTGATTGTCGGGCGTGGCGGCGGTTCGCTGGAAGACCTGTGGAGCTTTAACGACGAACGCGTGGCACGGGCCATTTTCGCAAGCCAGATCCCGGTCGTCAGCGCCGTCGGCCACGAAACGGACGTAACGATAGCTGATTTTGTGGCGGATTTACGCGCGCCAACGCCCTCCGCAGCCGCGGAAGTGGTGAGCCGCAATCAGCTGGAGCTGCTGCGCCAGCTGCAGAATGGTCAGCAGCGTCTGGAAATGGCGATGGACTATTTCCTGGCCAACCGGACGCGCCGGTTTACCCAGCTTCATCATCGCCTGCAACAGCAGCACCCGCAATTGCGGCTGGCCCGTCAGCAAACCGTGCTGGAGCGTCTGCGTCAGCGAATGAACGTCGCGCTGGATATTCAGCTCAAGCGCGCGGTCTCGCGCCAGCAGCGTATTACTCAGCGCCTGAACCAGCAGAACCCACAGCCGAAGATTTATCGCGCGCAAACGCGTATCCAACAGCTTGAATATCGACTGGCAGACACTATCCGTGCACGTCTTAGCACCACACGTGAACGCTTTGGCAACGCCGTGACCCACCTCGAGGCGGTCAGCCCGCTCTCGACGCTGGCACGAGGCTATAGCGTAACGACCGCCACCGACGGTAAAGTGCTGAAGCAAACGAAGCAGGTGAAAGCCGGAGATGTTCTCACCACCCGTCTGTCAGACGGCTGGGTGGAGAGCGAAGTGAAAGAGATTAAACCGGTGAAAAAAACGCGCCAGCGAAAAACCGGATAATTCTTCGTCGGTTACAAACTATACTGCTGCTATTCCCTTTTATCTGGCCTTGCCCGAACTAAGGAGAGCAGCATGTCTTATCTTCACAGCGTCATTCCCCCCTATATTCTTCGTCGCATTATCGAAAGTGGCTCTGAGCCGCAGCAGCGCTGCGCCCGTCAGACGTTAACGCATGTGCAAACGCTCATGGCGCATATGCCGGGCAAACCCGCCGCGCCGCACGTCAATAAAGCCGGTCAACTGGAGCGTGATATTTACGATGCCAGACAGACGCAGGAGCTGCCGGGTACTCAGGTGCGTTATGAGGGCCAGCCGTCAAATGGCGATGTGGCGGTTGATGAAGCCTACAATTATTTGGGGGTCACCCATGATTTCTTCTGGAAAATGTATCAGCGCGATTCGCTTGATAATAAAGGCCTGATCCTGACCGGTACCGTGCACTATGGCCGGGAATATCAGAACGCCTTCTGGAATGGTCAGCAGATGGTCTTTGGCGATGGCGACGGCGAAATATTTAACCGCTTTACCATTGCCATTGACGTCGTGGCCCACGAGCTAAGCCACGGTGTCACCGAGACCGAAGCCGGGCTTATCTATTTTGAGCAGTCTGGCGCGCTGAATGAATCATTGTCAGATGTGTTTGGCTCGCTGGTCAAACAGTACCACCTCAAACAGACCGCCGATGAAGCCGACTGGCTGATTGGTGAGGGGCTGCTGGCAGACGGTATTAACGGCAAAGGGCTACGCTCCATGTCAGCGCCCGGCACCGCCTATGACGATCCTCTGCTCGGTAAAGACCCGCAGCCTGGGCACATGAAAGACTTTATCAAAACGCGCGAAGACAACGGCGGCGTACACCTGAATTCAGGTATTCCCAACCGGGCGTTTTATCTGGCCGCGAAGACGATTGGGGGTCATGCCTGGGAAAAAGCGGGATATGCCTGGTACGACACAGTTTGCGACCGTCACCTGGCGCAAGATGCCGATTTTGAGGCCTTCGCAAAACTGACGGTTGCCCACGGCGAGAAACGGTCCGGTGGCGACGTGGCGGCTGCGATAAAACAAGCCTGGGAACAGGTGGGAGTGCTGTAAATGCAGGTTCCGGAACTCACAGATGACGCCGTCGTTGAGCTGGCCCGGGAAGGCGGCGTCGCTTTTATCCCTAAGCTAAGCGGCCAACGCACCATTACGCTTTCGTCACTCAATGAGGCCCAGCGTCAGCGCGTGGTAAACATCCTGGAGCAGGCATTTCCACGCGGCCAGCCGCCGGGTGAACCCACCTCGCCGGGGAGTGGCGATCAGCGTTATTTTCGCATCCAGATAATCTGGACTCAGCATAATCAGGCCCAGTACACCGATATGATTGTGCTGGTGCCTGAGCAGGAAGCCCCTGAGTCGCTGGTCGAGCTGTGGCAGAAAGGCGAAGGCTGCGTGTGTGATTAAGCTTCAGCCGGGACAAACTCCACGCGCTTTTTCGAAATCAGGCCGTGGCCGTTCTGGCAGAAATAATCCACCGCACCGCAGGCTTTTAAGACCTGGAGTGGCTGATGACACTCCGGGCAGCGGGCTTCGAGCGCGATATCCTTATCGCAGTGCTCACAGTGGGCGACGCCATTTTGCGCTTCAAGCTCTGCGTGGCAATCCGGGCAGGTAATCGACATGATGACTCCTTTGCTGGGCATTCTGTAATACGTTGATATTAACACGCAGCACTCAGTGCGGGCCACGCAGCTGTTGCTGTAAGGTCAGCAGCAGTTCTACTTCCGCCATTCGACGGCGTGTCGTCCGGCTCACTTCTTCCGGGTCACATTCGAACAGACTTTTCTGCCCCAGAATGCGCTCTGCCAGGCAGTGCATATAAATCGTGCCTGGAATATGCCAGCGCTGAACCCGATCGCCGTCCGTCAGCACGAGCACATCTTCTGCTCCGTGACGATCGTGGCTTATGACGCGCCCGTCATGCAGATACAGCCGTAACCCTTTTTGCCCGCCTGACGGTCCCGCATATTTGTTGAGCCAAATCTCCACCGGAATGCCACTAAGCTGCCCGCGAAGATGAGCGCTGCCCTCTGCCGTGGTGAGATCGCCCTGTTTGATCTCACGCCCAAGCCGGTCAGTAGCGGCCACCACCTGCAGCGTCATATCATCCCCGCCCCCCAGATAACGCACCGTTTCACGCAGCATCGCCAGCACATGCGTGCCGATGTCCAGGATAACGCCGTCAGGATGGCGAAGCGTGCGGGTGTCCACTTCACCCGTCGCGAAGTTAAGCGCGACAGGTTCTCCTTTTGCGTTAAACCCGCTCGGTTCCTGCAAAAAACCGTCAATTCTGGCGATATCAGCAAAAGTCCCGATCAGCCCAAGCTGAACCGTTGCGAGGCGCGCCATCCAGTGGTCAAGTGCGAGCACACGGGACGCCGCACCGGGCAACGCCAGCAGTCTGTTCAGTTTTTCGAGCTGCGAGAGCGTGGCGACGATGGGTTTTTCAACCACGATCCGCGCCACAGGAGACGCCAGGGCGTGCTCCAGCACCTCAAGATGCTGCAGAGAAACCGTGGTAATAAACAGGGTATCAAGAGGATGCGAGAGAAGTTCGGTGAGAGAGGCGCAGCGCGTTACGCCTTCAGGGTGCCTGCCAGGCTGAACATCAAACCCCAGGCAGTGCAGTGAATCGCCATACAGATTGTGTAATGCAGGTAAATAAGCGGTTTCCACCACCGCGCCAAGCCCAACAAACCCTAACAGCATGTTCTACCTCGTCGAGTAAATTACCGGGGCAAACGCCTGCCCCGGTATTGACGAACGAGGCGTTATCAGGCGTTAGTGGCCGGTTTAGTCTGCGCATTTTCCAGCATGCGACGTACCGGAACAATGAGGACGATCAGCACCGCGGCACAAATCAGCAGCGCGATGGAGCAACGTGCGAAGAGATCCGGCAACATATCCAGCTGGTCGGCCTTCACGTGACCGCCAATCAGACCTGCCGCCAGGTTGCCCAGCGCACTTGCGCAGAACCACAGGCCCATCATCTGCCCACGCATTCTTTCCGGTGCCAGCAGCGTCATGGTCGCCAGACCAATCGGGCTCAGGCACAGTTCCCCCAGCGTCAGCATCAGGATGCTGCCCACCAGCCAGAATGGCGACACGCCCGCGCCACCGTTATTCAGTACGTTCTGCGCAGCCAGCATCATCAGACCAAAGCCTGCGGCGGCACACAAAATACCAATAACAAACTTGGTGATACTGCTCGGACGAATGTTCATGCTGGCAAGTTTCGGCCAGGTCCAGCTGAATACCGGTGCCAGCAGGATGATGAACAGGGCGTTAATCGACTGGAACCATACCGCCGGGATTTCGAAATCACCGATCATGCGGTTAGTGTAGTCGTTGGCAAAGAGGTTGAATGACGTTGGCTTCTGCTCGAAGGCGGACCAGAAGAACGCAGCGGAGACCAGCAGAATAAAACAGACCAGAAGTCTGGCACGCTCTTTACGATTCAGGCCCGCAAAAAGGAACAGGTAGATAAAGTAGAGGGCAACGGACGCCGCAATCACGTAAACCAGCACGCTGGCTACCGCAACCGGGTTAATCACAATCACACCCTGCGCGATCAGCGTAACGATAACCGCCACACCCACAGCCAGCGCCAGCAACCATGCGCCCACGCCGTTTCTTTTCACCACCGGGCTATTCCAGGTAGAGTCCAGCCCCACTTCGCTGTCATAGCGTTTCATTGCCGGAACGGCAAACACGCGGAAGATGATCAGGGCAACCAGCATCCCGATGCCACCAATGCCGAAGCCCCAGTGCCAGCCGTGAGATTTAATCAGCCAGCCGGAAATCAACGGCGCGATAAACGAGCCCATGTTGATGCCCATGTAGAACAGCGAGAAACCACCGTCACGACGCGCATCGCCTTTTTTGTACAGCGTCCCCACCATGACCGAGATACAGGTCTTAAACAGACCAGAACCAAGCACGATGAACATCAGGCCGATAAAGAACAGGTTATCGCCCATGATGGCCGAGAGCGCAATCGACAGGTGGCCGAGCGCAATCAGGAGGGATCCGTACCAGACGGCTTTCTGCTGGCCGAGCCAGTTATCCGCCAGCCAGCCACCCGGCAGTGCGGCCAGGTACATGGTGCCGGCAAAGATGCCCACAATTGCCGACGCGTTTTCACGTGCCAGCCCCATCCCGCCGTCATACACGGTGGCGGCCATAAACAGGATCAGTAATGGGCGAATGCCGTAAAACGAGAAACGTTCCCACATCTCGGTAAAGAACAGCGAACCGAGCGGATAAGGGTGGCCGAAGAACGTTCGGCTTTCTTTTTGATTAACAGAGGATTGCATAATTCTCCCGGGAAGGTATGTGTCGTGCTTGTAAACACCAG
Organism: Enterobacter sp. R-25; assembly: GCF_049913205.1. NCBI lineage: Bacteria > Pseudomonadati > Pseudomonadota > Gammaproteobacteria > Enterobacterales > Enterobacteriaceae > Enterobacter > Enterobacter sp. R-25. The sequence goes on from NZ_CP183982.1 coordinate 3,488,012, forward strand.
CATGTACGCCGGCCAGTTACGTATCTGACCGATTTTTTACATGCGGCGAAAAGTTAGTTAACCATTTGATAACCAGTCGCTAGTTTTGTCTAGTACCGGACCCTGGACTTTAAGATGAAAATTCGATGATTGTCTACTTTCTTAGATTTAAACTTGGTTAAAAGTGAATAGTGATTGACATCACACAGAGAGGACTGGCGGTGTGAGCGGGCGAAAAAAAGCCCGCGATCAACGCGGGCTTCAGAAAGAACGGCAACGCTTATTTGCTTTTCTTAATGTGCTTAATCAAACGCTTACGCTTACGCATCTGGTTTGGCGTCAGGGTATTGCGCTTGTTGGCGAACGGGTTCTCCCCTTCCTTGAACTGGATGCGGATTGGCGTGCCCATGACGTCCAGTGATTTACGGAAGTAGTTCATCAGATAGCGCTTGTAGGAATCCGGCAGGTCTTTAACCTGGTTACCGTGAATCACCACGATTGGTGGGTTATAACCCCCGGCGTGAGCATATTTCAGCTTCACGCGACGACCACGCACCAGCGGCGGCTGATGGTCTTCTGCTGCCATGTTCATGATACGGGTCAGCATGGCGGTGCTCTGACGACGGGTGGAGCTGTCGTACGCTTCACGCACGGACTCAAACAGATTACCTACACCGCTGCCGTGTAACGCAGAGATAAAGTGCACGCGAGCAAAGTCGATAAAGCCCAGACGGAAGTCGAGCGTCTCTTTCACCTGCTCTCTCACCTCATTACTCAGGCCATCCCATTTGTTGACCACGATAACGAGTGAGCGCCCACTATTCAGAATGAAGCCGAGCAGAGAAAGGTCCTGATCGGAGATACCTTCACGCGCATCGATGACCAGCATGACCACGTTGGCATCTTCAATCGCCTGCAGGGTCTTGATAACGGAGAATTTTTCCACCACATCGGTGATTTTCCCGCGCTTACGTACGCCTGCGGTGTCAATGAGCACATACTCACGCTCATCGCGCTGCATCGGGATATAAATACTGTCGCGGGTGGTGCCCGGCATGTCGTAAACGACCACACGCTCTTCGCCGAGGATACGGTTAGTAAGTGTAGACTTACCTACGTTTGGACGGCCCACGATAGCCAGTTTGATCGGCAGATCCTGCGGGTTGAAGTCGTCTTCAGGCTCTTCCTCGCCCGCTTCGCCGTCTTCGAACTGCGCCCAATATTCGGCGTCTTCATCGATCTCTTCCGGCGGGTTAACTTCATCAACCCACGGCAGCAGAACAGTTTCCAGCAGGCTGGTCACGCCACGGCCATGAGATGCCGCGATCGGGTAGATTTCGCCCAGACCTAAGGACCAGAAATCCGCAACCGCCTGGTCTGCATCAATACCGTCAGTTTTGTTCGCCACCAGGAAAGTGGGTTTTTCACGCGAGCGCAGATGTTTCGCAATAGCGGAGTCCGCCGGCATCAGGCCTGCGCGAGCGTCCACCATAAACAGAACCACGTCAGCTTCTTCAATCGCCAGCAGCGACTGTTCCGCCATACGGGTTTCAACACCATCTTCTGTCCCGTCAATACCACCGGTATCAATACAGATGAACTCGCGTCCTTCTACTTCTGCACGACCGTACTTACGGTCACGCGTCAGCCCCGGGAAATCCGCAACCAGCGCATCACGGGTGCGTGTTAAACGGTTAAAAAGAGTGGATTTTCCAACGTTAGGGCGCCCGACAAGCGCGACCACAGGTACCATGTTTGAAGCCTCATAAAATTCAAATAAACGTCGCATTTGCGGCGTTTTTAAAAATGTCAAAACGGCTCCTGAGTGAACAGGAGCCGTTTAGTATACTACAACCGCTGGGTAATTAACGCGTGATCGCGTACAGCGTGCCGTCTTTTGCCTGAATCAGCAGTTTGCCGTCAGCCACGACCGGTTCCGTCAGGAAACCTGAGCTGTCGACTTTTTGCTGAGCAACAAAACGACCGTTGTCCGGGTCAATCCAGTGCATATACCCTTCGCTATCACCCACCACCAAGCTACCGTTATACAGTGCTGGTGCGGTCAGCAGACGGTGCAGCAGATCGCTTTGCGTCCACAGCGTAACACCACCTTCGGTGCTGAGCGCCAGCAGACGGTCGTTCTGATCGACCATATAGATACGGTTGCCATCAACCACGAAATCATTTACCGAGCCCAGTTCACGTTTCCACATGACCTGGCCGCTGCGCAGATCCAGCGCGGTCAGGTTACCGTTATAGGCCAGTGCGTAAACCACACCGTCAACGATAACCGGGGTCGTGTCGACATCGCTCAGACGATCGATTTCCGTTGAGCCTGTCGCCTGAGAAATACGCTGCTGCCAGATCATCTGGCCTTGCTGCATCAGTACCGCGCTTACACGACCGTTGTCACCGCCAACAATGGCGGCACCAAAGGCGGTAGCCGGCGCAGATTCACCGCGCAGGGACAAGGAAGGCATATCCAGGTTCACGGTCCATTTCACCAGACCATCGGCTTCGTTCAGCGCCTGCAGCTGGCCGTTGCTGGTGTGGATCAGTACCATGCCGTCGCTCACGACCGGACGAGACAGTGACTCACCGGCCACGGAGGTTTGCCATGCAACAGAACCATCGCTGGTGTTGAGAGCATAGACCTGGGCTTTTTCGCTACCCACGTACACATGCCCACCGGCAACGGTCAGACCGCCAGAAAGCAGTGCCGGTTTACGAGAGAACCAGCCGTCTTTTTCCGCCAGGTTAACCGACCACACTTCTTTCCCGTCATCGGCATTAACCGCCTTCACGGTACCTTTGCGGTCAGCCGCATAGATAACGCTGTCGGCAAAAGCCGGGTGCAGGTTGGAATAAAAATCACCAATACCATCGCCCACGGAGGTGCTCCACGCGGTGGACGGGGTAAACTGGTTTTCAACAGTCGGCAGTGGGGACATTTTCACAACGTCTTCTTCGCCACTGAACAGTGAACAGCCACTCAATAACGTAACAGAAAGCAGTCCTGGCAGAAGTAATTTACGCAATTGCATCGGGTCCCTCTCAGACGGACAAATTATTTATTTTCATCTGCATCATTTCGCTCAGCGCAGGTGAAGCTTTGCTCTCTACGCCAGCTTGCCACGCTTTACGCGCGCCCGCTTTGTCACCTTTGCTCAGCAGTGCTTCACCGCGCAGATCGGCAACAATGGCAGCAAAACCTTCGCCTTTGATGGTATCGAGCGTTTTCAGCGCATCGTCAGCTTTTTTCTGCTGAACCTGAATACGAGCCAGGCGCAGATTGATTACCGCTTTCAGATTTTCATCACTGGCGGCGGTTAGCCCTTGTGACAGCAGGCTAGCGGCTTTATCCAGCTCGTTCTTATCAACGTACTGCTGCGCCACTTCCAGTGCGGCCAGCGCACCGTAGGTGTTTTTGTTGTCAGCGGCAAATTTCTCAGCCGCCGTCAGCGTTTGCGGCTGATCGGCACGGATTGCGCTAACGGTATTTTCATACGACAGCGACGCGTCACGCGCGGAGTCCGCCTGATGACTGTTCCAGTAACGCCAGCCTACCAGCGCACCGACACCTAAAATAACCCCAACAACCAGCGCCTTGCCGTTTTCGACAAAGAAGCGTTTAATCGCGTCGACCTGATCGTGTTCGTTCTCGTAAATTTCCACGCAGTCCTTCTCCTTAGCCCAATAGAGTGCGCAAGTGCGCCGCAACGCCGTCCTGCGTTACCGTTGTCTGCTCACCCGAGCGCAGGTCTTTCACAACCACTTCGCCGTTAGCCACTTCGGACTCGCCCAGCACCAGTGCAATACTTGCGCCCCATTTATCGGCACGAGCAAACTGTTTTTTGAAGTTGCCGCCGCCATGGTTGGTCATCAGCTTCACGTCCGGCAGTGCATCACGCACACGTTCCGCAAGCTGCATTGCCGCAGGCTGCGTTTCCGCGCCTGAGGCTACCAGGTATATATCGACAACGGAATCTGCTTTAAATTCCGGATTAACTGCCTGAACCAGCAAAACAAGTCGCTCAAGACCCATGGCGAAGCCAACGCCAGGGGCTGGACGACCACCAAGCTGCTCAACCAGACCGTCATAACGACCGCCGGCACACACGGTGCCCTGGGAACCGAGGCTGGATGTCACCCACTCGAACACGGTGCGGTTGTAGTAGTCCAGACCGCGCACCAGACGCTGGTTCACGGTATAAGCAATGCCCGCGGCTTCCAGCAGTTTGCACAGACCCGCAAAGTGCTCACGTGACGCTTCGTCCAGGTAGTCGCCCAATGCAGGTGCATCGTTCAACAGCGCCTGTACGTCAGGGTTTTTGGAATCCAGCACACGCAGTGGGTTGCTGTACATACGACGTTTGCAGTCTTCGTCCAGCTTCTCTTTGTGCTGCTCCAGGAACGCAACCAGTGCGTCACGGTAGTTCGCACGTGCTTCCAGAGAACCGATGGAGTTCAGTTCCAGTGAGACGTGCTCAGCAATGCCGAGCGCACGCCACCAGCGGGCAGTCAGCATAATCAGTTCGGCGTCAATGTCCGGGCCCTGCAGGCCAAAGACTTCCACACCCAGTTGGTTGAACTGGCGATAACGACCTTTCTGTGGACGTTCGTGGCGGAACATCGGGCCGATATACCACAGGCGCTGCTCCTGATTGTACAGGAGACCATGTTCGATGCCGGCGCGTACGCAGCCCGCCGTACCTTCCGGACGCAGTGTCAGGCTGTCGCCGTTGCGGTCCTCAAAGGTGTACATCTCTTTTTCAACCACGTCGGTCACTTCGCCGATCGCGCGTTTGAATAACGGGGTCTGCTCTACAATCGGCAAACGGATTTCGCTGTAACCGTAGCTGCCGAGCACCTGTTTGAGTGTGCCTTCAATGCGCTGCCAGATGGCGGTTTCGCCAGGCAGATAATCGTTCATGCCGCGGATGGCTTGAATGTTTTTTGCCACGTTTATTCTCTTTCTATATACAAAAAAGAACCCAAAGAATGGGTTCAATCATACATGGGAAGCGCCACGCTTCCCATCACGTTATTTTTCAACCTGCTGAATGCTGATGCGCTGCGCTTCATCCATCATTGTTGCTTTGGCACGGATGCGGGCTTCAAGCTGGTCGATCATATCACTATTATCCAGACGATCTTTACGCACGCCATCTTCATAGAGACCACTTTTCTTGTTACCGCCGGTGACGCCGAGCGTTGACACCAGGGCTTCACCCGGGCCGTTCACCACGCACCCGATGATGGAGACGTCCATCGGGGTGATGATATCTTCCAGACGTTGCTCAAGCGCATTCACCGTGCCAATCACGTCAAATTCCTGACGTGAACAGGTTGGGCAGGCAATGAAGTTGATCCCACGTGCGCGGATACGCAGTGATTTGAGGATATCGAAACCGACTTTGATCTCTTCTACCGGATCGGCCGCCAGCGAAACACGCAGGGTGTCACCGATCCCTTCCGAGAGCAGCAGCCCCAGGCCGATCGCCGATTTAACGGAACCGCTACGAAGGCCACCGGCTTCCGTAATCCCGAGGTGCAAAGGCTGATCGATCTGTTTTGCCAGCAGGCGATAAGACTCTACTGCCAGGAACACATCTGAGGCTTTTACGCTGACTTTGAACTGATCGAAGTTCAGACGATCAAGATGATCAACGTGACGCATCGCGGATTCAAGCAGCGCCTGCGGCGTTGGCTCACCGTATTTTTCCTGCAGATCTTTTTCCAGGGAACCGGCGTTGACGCCGATACGGATAGGAATATTTTTATCGCGGGCGCAATCCACCACCATGCGGATACGCTCTTCGTTACCGATGTTGCCCGGGTTAATACGCAGGCAGTCGACGCCATATTCAGCAACTTTCAGCGCAATGCGGTAATCGAAGTGGATATCAGCAACCAGCGGAACGCTGACCTGCTGTTTGATCAGTTTGAACGCCTCTGCGGCATCCATTGTCGGCACGGAGACGCGAACAATGTCCGCGCCTACACGTTCTAACGCTTTGATCTGATTGACCGTCGCTTCCACGTCTGTGGTACGCGTGTTGGTCATCGACTGGACGGCGATAGGAGCCCCATCGCCGATTGGCACATTACCAACGTAAATCCGTTTCGATTTTCTACGTTGAATCGGAGCCTGGTTATGCATGAAAAATCTCCCGCGTTGCCCGTCTGTTACTGTGCTGCTGATTGTTCGGCATTAACGGTAAGACGCGCAACCTGGTTAGTTCTGATAAAGCGGCTCAGGTCGACAGGTTTTCCTTGATACTGGATCTGTACTGCTGCCGGAGCGCCGATTTTAAGTTTATACGGTGCCTGGCCGGTTAGGTTTAACGTGCCATCTTTACGCTGCAGACCGCTGAACAGTTTTTTACCTGTTGCATCGGTCACTTCCAGCCAGCAGTCAGCAGAGAAGTTCATCACCAGCGCATTTGGGTCCGCCGCCGGCGCAGCCGTTCCGGCCGGGTTGGTTGGCAGTGACGCAGCACCGTTGTCCGCAGGCTGAGTGGCCGCTGGCGCGTTGGTCGCGGTATCCACATTTGCCTGAGAAGGGGCAACCACCGCGTTTGGATCCTGAGCCTGAGGCGCAGGGGTATTAGCCGTTGCGGCGGGTGCCTGCCCGGCATCGGTTGCAGGCGCATCGGTCGCGGCAGTCTGCGGCTCGCTGGAGGTGGCAGCACCTTCGGTATTCAGCGGCACGCTCTGAGCGTTGTCATTGCCGGACTGATTGAGCTCGGCGGAGGATTGATCGGCCATGGTGGTGATCTCTTCCTGCTGCGCCTTGTGGTTTTGCCACCACCATGCGCCCGTCAGGCCGATCACCACAAACAGCACCAGCCAGGTAAAGCTCATCAGCCAGCCATCACGTTTTTTACGACGTTTTCCCAGGGAGAAGGTCTGCATCGGCGCAACTTTTGCTGCGCGGACCGGTGCCTGCTTCTCCATCATTGGCAGTAATTCTTCTTCAGGGATATGCACCAGTTTTGCATAAGAGCGGATGTAACCACGCAGAAATGTTGAAGCCAGATCGGCCGGAGCCTTATCTTCTTCAATATCGCGAACCGTGGAAACCTTCAGACATAAGCGTTCTGCAACGGCTTGCTGGCTGAGTCCGAGTTGTTCACGGGCGTTGCGAAGACGAACGCCAGTGGAGAGTGCTTCATGTTGGTCGTGAGTGGCTTCAGTATTCATTCGCTACAACTACTGGTACGTGAAAAAAAAGGGTTCAGGTGCCGGTAAGTCACAATGCCACCCGCACCGCGAAAGTTCTGATCAGTTAACCTTGAACAGACAGTATAAGACTGTCAGCCCGGAGATGACAGCACAGCCCTGCCCGTCAGGATAAACTGTTGTTACGTCGTTACATACTGCCCGAAAGTCGGATGAAACGCACCGTAATTATTGATCAGTCATCACGAATCTGACTGATTATTCAGTAAGATTATGCTTCACGGCGCAAATAATGCGCCGTGAGTGCATAAGAATCAAACAGCTTTGACCGCAATCGTCTCGCCCTGCATACGTTTACGCAGGGTACGTTTGGTACGGTCAATCACATCACCTGCCAGCTGTCCGCATGCAGCATCGATATCATCACCACGGGTTTTACGCACGATAGTGGTGAAACCATACTCCATCAGCACCTTGGAGAAACGGTCGATACGGCTGTTCGAGCTACGACCATAAGGCGCGCCCGGGAACGGGTTCCATGGGATCAGGTTGATTTTGCACGGCGTATCTTTCAGCAGTTCAGCCAGCTGATGCGCATGCTCGGTACCGTCGTTTACGTGATCGAGCATGACATACTCGATCGTCACGCGGCCCTGGTTCGCGTTGGATTTCTCCAGGTAGCGACGCACGGCGGCGAGGAAAGTTTCGATATTGTACTTTTTGTTGATGGGTACAATTTCGTCACGGATTTCGTCGTTCGGTGCATGCAGGGAGATCGCCAGCGCAACATCAATCATGTCGCCCAGCTTGTCCAGTGCAGGCACTACGCCTGATGTCGACAGCGTTACGCGACGCTTGGACAGACCAAAGCCGAAGTCATCCAGCATGATTTCCATCGCCGGAACGACGTTGGTCAGGTTCAGCAGTGGCTCGCCCATGCCCATCATCACTACGTTGGTGATTGGACGGGTCCCGGTCACTTTCGCCGCACCGACGATTTTCGCCGCACGCCACACCTGGCCGATAATTTCAGACACGCGCAGGTTACGGTTGAATCCCTGTTGAGCGGTTGAGCAGAACTTGCACTCCAGCGCACAGCCCACCTGAGAGGAGACGCACAGCGTGGCGCGGTCTTCTTCCGGGATGTAGACGGTTTCAACGCGCTGATCGCCAACGGCAATCGCCCACTTGATGGTGCCATCGGCAGAGCGCTGCTCCTCCACCACTTCTGGTGCACGGATTTCAGCCACTTCTTTGAGCTTATTGCGCAGCACTTTGTTGATGTCAGTCATGTCATCAAAGTTGTCGCTGCAATAGTGGTACATCCATTTCATGACCTGATCGGCACGAAACGGCTTCTCGCCCATCTCTTTAAAGAACTCGCGCATCTGCTGACGGTTCAGATCCAGCAGGTTAATTTTTCCATTTTTATTTGGAACCGCAGGAATGGCGACTTCGGAGGTATTCACTAATTCAGACATAATTTTTTCCGGCCTCGTTGTTACACGTTATGGCCCATGGAGGGTTGAAAAGAAACGCCCCGGAAAGCAGTCTGCTCGTCCGGGGCGTTGCATTGTACAAAGTCTGGCGCAGGGATGCCACGTCTGCACGCGGCATTTACGAAAATAATGTGTAAACGAAACCGTTAAATTAACGGGTACGTGGACACACTTCGCCTTCAGCGAAGAAGAACGCGATTTCACGAGCGGCAGATTCAACAGAATCGGAACCGTGGGTGCCGTTCTCGGTGAAGCTGTCTGCATAGTCAGCGCGCAGGGTACCAGCCAGTGCGTTATCCGGGTTGGTCGCACCCAGCAGGTCACGGTGACGCTGTACTGCGTTTTCGCCTTCCAGTACGGATACAACGATCGGGCCAGAAGTCATGAACTCAACCAGGCCGTCGAAGAATGGACGACCTTCGTGCTCAGCGTAGAAACCGCGAGCCTGCTCAACGGTCAGGTGCAGCATTTTGGTGCCAACGATTTTGAACCCTGCTGATTCAAAGCGAGCAAAGATGCTGCCAATAACGTTTTTTGCCACCGCGTTTGGTTTGATGATGGAAAAAGTACGTTCAATAGCCATGATAACCTCTGTAAATGTTCTGTTGTTTTTCATACCTGAGTATGGTGTGGCGCGGATTATAATGAGCAATAGCGCCATTGCCTATGGATTCAGGTAACATTTTTTTAAAATGAGACGAAGATTAGCAACAGCTCACAGCAGAAGAGACGTTTAACGCTACTGCAGCGTGAAATTCACCGTCGCCACCTGCCCCGCTTCATCCATCACCAGCACCTGATAATCACCTGATTTATCAAGCTGCAAGGTGTAAACCCGGCTCTTCACCGCCAGCGGTTCGCCATTCAAAAACCACCAGCGTTCACCGCTATTGCCGGTGGCCTGTAGCGGTAACGAGACGCGGGATTCCCCCGGCAGACGCTTGATAACCGCGCCTTCACGCACGCCAGTCAACATCAGCGGTGCAGGTGAGTCCTGCGACAAGGGCGGACAGGTAGCCGATGGCGAAGGGATCCGTGCTGAGCGCCGCTCGGCTGCAGGCAGCCAGGGTTCCAGCGGCAGCGGCCAGACATCCAGGTCCTTCTCGGTCGCATCCGGGCAGTCTGCCGCCACGCGTTTGCCCTCTTTATCCAGCCAGACCGGGAAACGGATCCCGCGAATACCTTCCTGTTCCGGTAGGAGCAATGTCGGCGGCTCGCTGCCGTCCAGCAGCCAGGTCGCCAGGCGACGACGGCAATTTTCGCTCCCTTCCGGCAGCGACTGGCCGCCCGGCCAACAGATGACGCCGCGCCCCACACCGTCAGGACGCGGGTCGCGTGGCAGACGCGCCTGATCGAGCGTTGAACCAGACTGCAGAACATTATTCACCTGGTTAAGCAGAGGTACCGCGCTCGCAAACCCAAACTGACCCGCCACAGGCGTGCCGTCCGGTCGTCCGGTCCAGATCCCAATAACGTAACGGGCATTCAGCCCTACCGCCCATGCGTCACGGTAGCCATAGCTGGTTCCCGTTTTCCATGCCAGAGGTACCACCTGCGGCAGCGCATTGTCCGGCAGCGGCTGCGCCTCATTGGCCAGAATACGGCGAATGATCCACGCCGACCCCTGGGATAACAACGGCCGCTCTGACAGGGGATCGCCTGGCTGTAAGCGCAGCCGGCCCGCTTTACCGTGTCGGGCGAACGCGCTGTAGGCTGCGGTGATATCGGCCAGCCGCGCCCCTGCCCCGCCCAGGATCAGCGATAAATTCGGCTGTGCGCCAGCAGGTAAAATCAGCGGCAAACCTGCATTACTCAACATCGCAGCAAAACGTTTTGGTCCGTATGCCTCGAGCACCTGCACGGCGGGCAGATTAAGGGAACGTACCAGCGCTTCACTCATACTCACCGGCCCATGAAACCCACTGTCGAAATTACCCGGGCGATAATCCCCCGTTTTTCTTGGAACATCCTGGAGCAGCGATGCCGGGTGGATCAAACCGTCGTCCAGCGCCATACCGTAGATAAAGGGCTTGAGCACCGATCCCGGCGATCGGATCGCATTCACCATATCCACATGGCTAAACCGGGTGTCATCGTTAATGTCGACCGATCCCACCCAGCCACGCACTTTCATATCCGTATGATCGACGACGATCATTGCCAGCGAACTGCGTGCTGGCAGGCGGGATTTCCAGTTCATCGCCAGTTCTTCAAGCTGCCGCTGCAGCGACGCATCCAGGGTAGTCACAATTTTAGTATCGCGACTTTTGCTGAGCATCATGCGCGAAAAGAGCGGTGCCAGCTGCGGCATTTGCCGGGGCGCCAGCCATACCGCTTCTTCACGGGACTCCTTAACCTGGCTTGCCGACCAGACGCCCTGCGTCACCATCCGATCGAGCACTTTGTTGCGTGCCGCTTCTGCACGTTCCGGCCAGCGGTCTGGACGCAACCGGCTTGGCGCCTGCGGCAATACGGCGAGCAGCGCCGCTTCGGAATAGCTGAGCTGCGAAGGTGGTTTGCCGAGGTAGGTCCAGCTTGCCGCACCAATCCCCTGCAGCGTACCGCCAAACGGGGCGCGGTTAAGATAAAGCGTGAGGATGTCGCGCTTAGAGAGGTGCCACTCAAGCTGCATGGCTCGCCAGAGCTGACGAATTTTGCCACCAAAAGTACGCGGATGCGGATCCAGCAGGCGCGCCACCTGCATGGTGAGCGTGCTGCCGCCTGAGACAACCCTCCCGGAGGTAAGATCCTGCCAGGCGGCGCGCAGCACAGAGAACGGATTCACGCCTGGATGGTCCCAGAACCAGCGATCTTCATACTGGATCAAGGCTTCAAGATAGCGGGGAGAAACCTCTTCGAGAGTGACCGGATAGCGCCAGATCCCTTCGCTGTCGGCAAAACGCCAGAGCGGTGTGCCTTTTTCGTCCACCACCACCCGTGCGGGGTTGACCTCTTTCAGAGGCAACGGCCACAGGCGATCAGCGGCCAGGATCAGCCCCCATAAAACGAGAAGCGCTCCCGCCAGCCACAGCCAGCGGGAGCGTATCAGACGTACAAGCCGCATATTACGGTACAACAATCAGCGGGCCACTGGCCGCACCTGTTGCCCGCCACTGCGGCACATACATGGACTCCACCAACGGGACCGGCACCTCATAGGTTCCCGGCGTCACGGCGCGCGCCAGATAAACCAGCGTGACCGGCTGCCCTTCGTTAACCGGCACCGCCGCCACAAAGCGATCGTCGCGGAATTCCATATGCTGAATATCCGCCTGCTGCATCTGACTGAGCAGGTTCTGCACTTCGCTGCCGCTGTCCTGCAGGCTGGCGCTGCTGCTCGCCAGGTTCTGGTTTTCCAGTTCCAGTCCCGCCGGGAGGAGATCGACAACCAGCGCATCCGGCACGTTCTGGCTGGCCTTCACTTCAAGCCATACCAGCACCAGCTCGCCGCTCTTCAGTGACGTGAGCGACTTTGTACTGCCGTCGGTTGCCAGAATATGGCGCTCAATCTGCAGCACGTTAGACGATGGCTGAGGTGCAGATGCCGGATAACCGGTGCTATCAAGTCGTACCCACAGCGGTGTGCTACCGGTATTGGTCACCTGCAGCGCGCCAAGCTGGTCGCCGTTCACGTTCTGTACCTGGGCTTTATCACCGCCTGATGCGGTATTCGCCAGAGACGTTTGCGCCTGCCATGCGCCGGACAAAGTTTGCAGCGAGCGTCCGGCCAGGAACAGGGCGTTACTCTCCTGGGTCGAGAGCCAGCGCTGGCTGAAAGCTTGTTCCGACAAGGCGTTCAGCAGCGTATTTTGCGCATCCGGCAGAAGCTTGTACTCCTCAAGCAGAGAGAGCATCAGCGCATTATCACGAAGCGCACTGCCATAATCGGCCATCCAGTTTTTGCTGTCGTTACGCGGCGTTTTGATGGCCAGACCCAGCGCCTGCTGGCTGCGCGGTGCGTCACCCATCAATTTAAGCGCCATCCCCAGCTGCATCAGCGGCAGCCCGGAAGCGGCCTGTCCGTGACGTTCCCAGATTTCACGCAACGCACCAAGCGGAGCTTTTTGCTGGCGAGCCAGCACCAGCGCGGCATAGGCCTGCACCGCAAATTTACTGGCCTGGGTATCATCGCTGTAGCGGATGGACATCATGCCCGGGTCCTGCAGGTAACGCAGCAAGCGGCTGTTGGCGTTGTTAACCGCCTCAGCAGGCACGCTGTAGCCCTGCTCGCCTGCGCGAACCAGGAAGTCAGTGACATAGGCGGTGAGCCAGTACTCCTCCGGACCGTTTTTATCCCAAAGCGCGAAACCTCCGTCATCACGCTGCATCTGCAGCAGACGGGAGATCCCGATATCAATGGCCGCACGGCGCTTGTCATCCGTATCCCCTTTGATGCCAAGCGCGGTCAACTGCGCCGCGTTGGTGTAGAGCGACGGGAACAGACCACTGGTGGTTTGCTCCAGACAGCCATACGGGTATGCCTGCAGCTCACGAATATAGCGCGCCAGATTCAGAGGCGGTTTCCCGCTCAGCAGCAATTGTCCCTGTAGCGTGGCAGGAGAGAAGCCATTAAGGTGCTGCGCCGGTGCACTCCACGACTCACCAGGATTCAGCATGGCACCGGTGTTAACGGTCTGCGCCGGGAATGCCGGACGAACGCCGATTTTCCAGCTCTTCTGTTGTGCAGCGAAAGTCTCGCCCGGCAGCTGCAGGCCGGTCACCTGAGCGGTCACTTCACCGTCACCGTAACCATCCAGTGCACGTACCGGGATAAACAGGGTGCTGCGCGCGCCCGGCGGTAACTTCACGGGCTGCGGCTGTGCGCCCTCAAGCGACAGCTTGCCGGTAGCGGTAAAGGCAACGTTCAGCGTTTGCGGCTGGTCCGTCAGGTTGGTCACATCCAGCGTCAGGCGTGAGGTATCGCCACTTGCCAGGAAGCGCGGCGTGTTCAGTTCGGTAATGATTGGGGCGGCGACAATCACTTTACCTTCGCTGCTGCCGAAATCATCTTCCGTCCAGGCCTGCGCCATCAGACGCAGCTCGCCGTTGAAGTCTCCAATGGGCAGCGTCACGGTCCCTTCACCGTTAGCATCGAGCTCGACCGGCTGCGCCTGCTGGGCAATGATAGTCACGTGGTTCACCGGTGGTTTACCGCCGCGCTTAAGCTCATCGCCGTCACCACCAAAGCGCAGCGCAGCCATGCGGCCCTGCCCTTCAATGACCTGACCGTAAATATCGTAGATATCCGCGCCGTAGCGCTTCTGACCGAAGAACGCTTCCCACGGATCCGGGGTAACGTAATCGGTGATGTTCAACACGCCGCTGTCCACTGCCGAGATCAGCACATTCACTTTTTGCGGAACGGCGCCTTCTTTGACGCTGGCCTTCACCTTCACGGACAGCGTCTGGTTTGGCCGCATTTTCTGCGGATTTTCCAGCGCGACATTCAGGCGGCGATTCTCATCGCCCATCGGCAGATGCAGTAACCCGACGGCACGTTTCGGCGTCGCTGATTTGGATTTATCGCCAGGGCGTACCACCAGCGTGCTGAGATAGAGATCGTGACGTTTCCAGGCCTTATCCACCGGGATTGAGAGATCGAGTCCGTTGGCCGGTACGTCGATCTCTTTCCACCACAGCGGCCCTTCGCTGGACTCGATCATCGCATAGCCTTTACCCGCCGCCGGAGCAGCGATATGCAGCTGGATGGTATCTCCCGGCTGATAGGAAGGCTTGTCCAGTTTCATGGTCACACGGTCAGGGCGAGCGGCACCGGTGCCGTCGCTATTATCCTGCCAGCTGTAGCCGGCCCAGAAGCGCACGCTGCTGACCATGTCGTCCGGCGCTTTGACCTCCAGACGGTACGAGCCCCACTCCACCGGGAAGGTCACTTTACCGGTTTCATCGGCCTTGAGGGTCAGCTCCTGCTCGCCCTCCACCAGGTCTTTCTGATCAAACTGTGACTGCCAGCCATCGCTCTCTGACCAGTTCCAGTAGTAGTCACGGCGCTCACGGATCAGGCGAACCTGTAACCCGGAAACCGCCTTTTTTGCCCCGCTGGCATCGGCATAGACGATATCAAAGCTGGCATTGCCGTTTTCATCCACGATCGGCTGGTTGACGGTAGTGTCAGTGCGATAGTCATAAACGGCCTTACTGGCAAACTGAGGACGGATACCCGGCAGCTCGGCCGCCGGCCAGATGGCCTGCTCAGCACGGCGCGTCACCGGGCGACCGCCCGATTCCAGAAGGCTGGCCTGCAGGATCAGTTGCAGCGGTGAATGCGCCTCTTTCCACTGGCTTTCGGTCGAGACCTGTCCGCGCCCCTGTTCATCAAGGGTTAGCTGAACTTCATCCAGGCTGCGGCTCAGGTTCTCTTCGGCGATATCACCGAACTGGAAGCCCGGCAGTGCAGCGACGGCTTCGCGCAGCGGTCGCAGGAAAAGCTGGCCTTGCAGGGAATTTCCGTTGGCAGGTGCGCCATACAGGTAATAACCCGCAATGTTAAAGTCGACGTTATCCTCGGTGGAAACCGGCGCTTTTTGTCCCGTCAGATTAAGCGCCATACGCTCCGGCATAAAATCTTCAACGTGGAAATCCCACAGGCGCTGTTGGTTATCGCCGGTATTGGCGCGGATATGCCACATACCGGTCTGCGCCCCGCCGTCCAGGGAATAATTGAAGCGATAGAGGCCGTTCTCAGGCTGGACGACAACCGTGCGTGCCACCTGTCCGTCCGGGCGCAGTACGTCGAGTTTAACCGGCTGGGCAGGAAGCGGTTTACCGTCGCTGTCACGCAGCAAACCATTGAGGATCACCGTTTCGCCAGGGCGATAGAGATCGCGCGGGCCAAACATAAAGAATTGCTTGCTGTAGCCTGGGCTACCTGCGATATCAAACTCCGCCAGATCGAGGGCCGGAAGCTTGAGGTCAAGCAGCGTGGTCTGTCCGTCTTTGCTGGCCAGAATCAGCGCGGCTTCTTTGTCAGTCTCAAGCTTTGCGTGGCCGTCAGCATCGCTGTTCGCTTCGGCAAGCGTCTGCCCTTTATCATTCAACAGGGTGACGGTAACGCCGGATTGCGCCGCGCCATCTTCCAGGCTCTGGGTGAAAATATCCAGACGGTTATGATAACGGTGAGCGGACAACCCAATATCACTTAAGGTAAAGAGGGTTGCGGCATTGCTGTAGTTATAGTGCCCGGCCTGATTCATGACCGCGATGTACACGCCTGACTGCTGGAGCGGCTTAATATCCCGCAGCGGCAACAGCAGTTTTTCACGGGTGTTGCGTGCCGGATTGAGGTCAAACCGGCCAGTATACACCAGGTCCGCCATTTTGAGCAGATTATCGGACTCCCAGTTGGTCAGGGAGTTACGGTACTCCCACTGGCTGACAAAGGAGGCCAGGGATTCAGGCTTAACGCGGTAGAAATTCACGTCAACATTGTTGACGTTGAGCGCCATTACCGGCAGACCTTCCACCACCTTGCCCGGCAGCAGCGAGCCACGGCTGGCAAAACCGACCGTCGGTTCAACATCCCGGGTAGTCAGGGCTTTTTCGTAATCGATACCAAATGTCGCTTTGTTCAGCGCCTGCAAATCACGTTCAACGGTGACAACCAGATTGCGGTTGGGCTCCAGATGGCGCAGGCGTAGCTCTTTCAGGTTAGGTGCGAGTTCCCACGCCCCGTCAACCTTGCCGCTTTTTTTATCCACCACATGCACTGTTTTGGCGAAATCCTGATCGGGATTGAGCGGAACAGAGAAGGTCAGCACCAGCGTGGCCGCGCCATCAAGCTGCACCTCTGAGGTATCCAGCAGGGTGAGCGCTTTGCCCTGACTCTGTGCCGCCAGCGTTGCCAGCTTTTCAGCGTCCGGCTTTTCCGGTGCTTTCGGTGTCGTTGCTGTGGATGCTGCGGGAGCCGCAGCCTGAGAGTTATCGTCGCTGTTATCACAGCCGACAAGCGAAAATGTGGTAAGCAGCGCGAGAGAAATCGCGGCTAA
The DNA here is from genome assembly GCF_049913205.1 of Enterobacter sp. R-25. Lineage (NCBI taxonomy): Bacteria > Pseudomonadati > Pseudomonadota > Gammaproteobacteria > Enterobacterales > Enterobacteriaceae > Enterobacter > Enterobacter sp. R-25. The sequence continues at coordinate 3,504,678 of NZ_CP183982.1, forward strand.
GCGAAACGGTGTCATCCTTTGTCCCTGGCCCATGGAGCCTGTTGGTCGTCTTCCGGATAAGTATTATCCGCAAGTTTTATTAATACAAAAAGTCTAATTTTAGAATCTGGAAAGCACCTCGCAGAGCGACGACGCCTTTACTCAGGCACTGCTATGCCGATCACAGTCGCAAACGTCACATGTTACCTTTTACGTCATTTGTTTTTAAAACAAGAAGATAGCTGGATTACCTCGCCTTTAGCCTGCTAGCTTTAAGCTCAAGACGCACCCCGAGTGCGCGGTTCACTAAGAGAGACAGTCATGAAACGAGCCGTGAACGCCCTACAAAATTTCGGAAAATCGTTGTACGGACCGGTACTTATCTTACCGATCGTCGGTCTGTTTATCGCATTCGGTAACGTCCTGGGGAACGGTAACCTCGCAGAGTATGTGCCGTTTCTCGGCCATCCGCTGATTCAGCATATTGGTCAGCTTATCGCGAAATCGGCCGTGTCAGTTCTAGTTAACCTGGCGCTGGTCTTTGCCGTCGGGATACCGATTGGCCTGGCCACGCGTGATAAAGGCTATGCGGCCCTGATCGGCCTGGTGACCTTCGTTGTTTTCATTAACGCGATGAACGTTACGCTGCAGCTCCAGGGCGAACTGGCTCCCGCTGACCAGATGAAAGCCGCCGGGCAAAGTATGGTGCTGGGCGTGCAGGTGCTGGAGATGGGCGTTTTCGCCGGGATCCTGACCGGGGCGCTGTCCGGATACCTGTACAACAAATACTCCGGCGTACAGTTTAACGGCGCGATGGCCATCTATTCCGGCCACTGTTTCGTCGCCATCGTCATGCTTCCTGTCTCAATGCTGCTCGGCGTCGTGATGAGCGAACTGTGGCCATTTGCCCAGCATGGCATCAGCGCACTGGCGCTGGCGATCAAAGGTTCCGGGCCTTTTGGGGTGGCCATTTACGGCTTCCTGGAACGCATTCTGGTGCCGACCGGCCTGCATCATCTGGTCTATACCCCCTTCCTGTATACCGAACTTGGGGGGACGCAAGAGGTATGCGGCACGGTTTATCAGGGCGCACGCAATATCTATTTCGCCGAAATGGCTTGTCCGGAAGTGAAGCAGTTGAGCAGCACGGTAGTGTGGGACGCGCGCGGCATCAGCAAAATGTTTGGCCTGCCCGCGGCGGCGCTGGCGATGTACATGACCGCCAGGCCGGAGCGCAAAGCGGCAGCCAAAGCCATCCTGATCCCGGCAGCGTTAACCTCTCTGCTGGTGGGCGTTACCGAGCCGATTGAGTTTTCGTTCCTGTTCGTCGCTCCGCTGCTGTTTGTGGTACATGCGGCGCTGACCGGCATCGGCATGATGCTTTTCTCCCTGTTCGGTGTTCATGCCATCGGCGCTAACGGAATTATCGATTTTATTCTTTATAACCTGCCGCTCGGCACGGAGAAGTCCAACTGGCCGATGTACATCGTGGTCGGGCTCATCATGTTCGCGCTCTATTTTGTGGTGTTCCGCTTCCTGATCCTGCGCTTCAACATGAAGACGCCGGGACGCGAGGATGACGATCAGGAGACGCGCCTGTACAGCAAACAGGAGTATCAGGCGAAGGGGAACAATGACGGGCTGGGTGAATCCATCGTGGTGGGGCTGGGAGGCCGGGAAAACATTGAGGTAGTGGATAACTGCTACACCCGCTTACGCGTCACGGTGAAGGATGTCTCCATCATCGACGAGCCGCGCCTGAAAGCGACCGGCGCGAAAGGGATTATCAAACAAGGTAACAACGTTCAGGTGGTCTACGGGCTGCATGTCAAAAAAATGCGAGAAGCCGTTGAGACGTTTCTCTGAGAGGAGCTAAAGATGTTTACACCCCCTTTTATTCTGTCGATTGCCGGTGGCGGCAGCACCTATACGCCAGGTATCGTGAAAAGCCTGATGGTACGCCTGCAGGACTTCCCGCTGGCCGAGATTCGCCTCTACGATATCGACGAAGCACGCCAGAACACCATTGCACCGGTGGTGGAGAAGGTCATTCGCGACCATAGCCAGAGCATTACCTTCACCGTGACCACAGACCCGGAAGTCGCGTTCAGCGGGGCGCACTTTGTCTTCGCCCAGATGCGTGTCGGCCAGTACAGAATGCGTGAGCAGGATGAGAAGATCCCGCTGCGCCACGGCGTGGTAGGCCAGGAAACCTGCGGTCCTGGCGGGCTGGCATACGGCCTGCGCACGATCCTGCCGATGGTCGAGCTGATCGATCTGGTGGATCGCTACGCGCATGAAAAAGCCTGGATCGTGAACTATTCCAACCCGGCAGCGATCGTTGCGGAAGGGGTGCGCCGCCTGCGACCGGACGCCCGCGTGCTTAATATCTGCGATATGCCAGTGGCGGCGATGCGTAACATGGGGGCCATTTTGGGTGTGGACCGCCACAAGCTGGAGGTGGACTACTTTGGTCTGAACCACTTCGGCTGGTTTACCCGCGTGCGGGTGGACGGCGAGGACAAGCTGCCGGAACTGCGTCGGCATATCGCGAGGTTCGGCCTGCTGACGGAAGATGCGGCCAAAACCGACCCGCAGCACTCGGATCCGTCGTGGGTGAAAACCTGGCGCAACATCAAGCCCATCATGGATAACTTCCCGGAATATCTGCCAAACCCCTATCTGCAGTACTACCTGATGCCAAACCAGATTGTGGAGCATCAGAACCCGGACTACACCCGCGCGAACGAAGTGATGAACGGGCGTGAGAAAAAGCTGTTTGCCGCCGCAGAAGAGTATAAGCGTACCGGGATTTTACCGGATGCCTTCCACGTGGGCGTCCACGGCGAGTTTATTGTCGATGTCGCCTGCTCGCTGGCATTTAACCTGCGTCAGCGCCATCTGGTAATGGTGGAAAACCGCGGGGCGATAACCAATCTGCCGTACGATGCGGTGGTGGAAGTCCCGGCCTACATCACCTCTGAAGGGCCAGAGCCGATCCGCGTGGGTCGGGTCCCGCTGTTCCATCAGACGCTGCTTCAGCAGCAGCTCGCCTCTGAACAGCTGCTGGTGGAAGCGACCATTGAAGGCAGCTACGAAAAAGCACTGCAGGCGTTCACCCTGAACCGTACCGTGCCTACCATGGAGCACGCAAAAGCGATTCTCGATGACATGATTGACGCCAACCGTGACTACTGGCCTGCGCTGCAAAAAGCCTGGCAGAACGGTGAAGCGGTGAAAAAATAGGGTCGTGCTCGCGAGTTGAATGTGGTTTGCTTGTCGGTGTCAGAAAAAACACCGACAATCCTTTTTTACGGAAAAGAATGGAGGCAACCCATGTCCACCTCATATTTTGTCGCCGCCGACTGGCTGATTGAGCACGGTGACGATCCGGAAGTACAGATTATTGACGCGCGTATGGCACCTGCCGGGCAGGAACACCTTCGCGATATGGTCGCAGAATACCGCGCAGGGCATTTGCCGGGCGCGGTATTTTTTGATATTGAAGCCCTGTCCGACCATAACTCCCCTCTCCCGCACATGCTGCCGCGCCCGGAAGCGTTCTCCGTGGCGATGCGCGAACTTGGCGTTAATCGTGACAAACACCTCGTGGTTTACGATGAAGGTAACCTCTTCTCCGCACCGCGCGCCTGGTGGATGCTGAAAAACTTTGGCGTGGAGAAAGTCTCAATTCTTGCGGGCGGTCTCGCGGGCTGGAAGCGTGATGAACTGCCATTGCAGCAGGGCGACGTGACGCTGCCGGAAGGCGAGTTCGACGCGACGTTTGATGCGCATCAGGTAAAACGTCTGACCGACGTGCTGGTGGTCAGCCATGAAAAAACGGCGCAAATTGTCGATGCCCGCCCTGCAGCGCGCTTTAACGCCCAGGCGGATGAACCGCGTCCGGGGCTGAAGCGCGGCCATATTCCCGGCGCGTTGAATGTGGCGTGGGGCGATCTGGTATTTGAAGGTGAATTAAAAACGACCGATGAGCTGCGCGCCATTTTTGATCGTCAGGGCGTGGATTTGCATCGTCCAGTTATTGCCAGCTGCGGGTCCGGCGTCACGGCCTGCGTGGTGATTCTGGCGCTCGCCACACTCGGTGTAAACGACGTGACGCTCTATGATGGCGCCTGGAGTGAATGGGGTGCACGAGACGATTTGCCCGTTGAACCGGCCAAATAATGGATAACCGTCTGGCCACGCTGTTAACGCGCGGGGCGTCACTGACCCGCGCGGAATATCGCGTGCTGGCCCACCTCACAGAGCATCCTCTGCTGGTGGGCAATATTACGGTGCGCGAACTGGCGCAGGCGACGTTCGTCTCAACCGCCACCATTATGCGTCTGTGTCAGAAATTAGGCTTCAGCGGTTTCAGCGAATTTATCTGGCACTGCAAACAGCTGTTAACCGAGACGCCGTATATCGCCGCGCAGGCACAACAGCGCCCCGAACTGCCGGCGCTTTTCAGTCAATTTATCGCGAACTATCAGCAAACCTTTCAGTGGGTAACGCAGGAGAAGCGCGCGCAATTTTCGACGTTGCTGCGCCAGAAAGAGAGCTTCTTTCTTTATGGCGCCGGCTTCTCTTATCTCTTCGCCGAGTACCTCACCAAGAAATTGCAGGTGCTGGGCAAAACGGCGTTTATTTCCGGGCCGGGCGATAGCCGGAACATTTTCCTCAGCAACGCTGCGCGGTATCAGGTGTTTATCGCCGTCTCACGCAGCGGTGAAACCGAACAGGTGCTGGATAAAGCGCGGATCGCTAAAAACGTGGGTATGACGGTCGTGGCTTTTACGCGCGCTTCGGCCAATACGCTGGCGGGAATGGCAGATTTGCACTTTGCTTTATATGACGAGGCGGTACATTACGCCGCAGAAGCCGCTGGCGTGACGTCGTTTGAGTCGAATCTGGTCCTGCTGATGGATTTACTGCTGCTGGAAGCGACGGGGTGAAAAATCACCCCGCGTAATCAGATAATGCGGGTGGTTTTGAGATCGCGCAGGAATCCGCCCCAGCGACGCTCGTAAAACGGCGTGATGTGCTCGGTAATAAAGTGGCTGATGCCCTTCTCATCCTTCTTCACCTGACAGATATCGATCGGCTCATCACCCGGCAGCGTATCGGTGGCAACACTGCCCGCAGCCTGAATAATCTCCTCGATATCGCCGTCTGCTTCAATGCCAATCAGCAGTACCGGCTGTTCATCCGTGCTCTCTTTAACAGAGCAGAGGAACGCGCGCCTCACGGGTTTGAGGGTTTTGAACAGCGTGGTCAGCGAATCAATCATCTGCGCAGGGGGGTCGGCTACTTCAGACAACAGCAGCGTTTCGCCCCCTTCCAGCACTTCCTGCGTACTGAGCGGGTTGCCCTCCTCGCCAATCAGATGGTTGATTTCACGCGGCGTGAACTCTTTCCCGGTTGGCAGTTTGGCGTTGAGGAACAAGGTCTGGCCCAGCGTCATTTCGAAGAGAGTGCGCACCGGCATCACCACGAACGCCTGCTCGTCTTCAACGGCCTGCTGCAGCGCTTCCAGCGAGGTGAAGAACGGGATCACCGACGTGCCGTCGTCTTTCTCCCAGTGGAGCAGGTCCAGCGCGCTGTCTTCAACAACCTGTTCGCCTTCCGCTGCGGTACCCGGAACCCAGACGGTGGACTCCAGCAACGTGCGGAAAAATGCCGGACGGTGGGCGGGCTCGGTCGCCGCCTGTTCCAGCAGAGTTTCTAATTCGTTTTTCGTTTCAGACATAGTTTGGCTACTTCAACATAATGTCGGCTGGCGCAAGGCTAACAGGCCTACAAAACCGTAGGCCCGGACAAGCACAGCGCCGCCGGACAAAGACAATTACTCGGCAGTCAACAGGTTCGCGATAGTACGCACGCCCAGTCCCGTTGCCCCTGCAGACCACTGCTCAACGGCCGCTTTACGGTAGGTTGCGGAGCAGTCGATGTGCAGCCAGCCCTCGTGATAGTTCTCAACGAAGTGAGACAGGAAGCCGGCCGCCGTGCTCGCACCCGCCGGATAGGCTGCGCTCGCGGTATTGTTCAGTTCGGCGAAGTTAGACGGCAGCTGGCTGCGGTGGAATTCGGCCAGCGGCAGACGCCAGAACGGTTCGTTCTCCGCGGCCGCGCTTGCCAGCAGACGGGCTGCCAGTTTGTCGTCAAAGCTGAACAGCGCATGGTAGTCGTTGCCCAGCGCGGTTTTCGCCGCACCGGTCAGGGTCGCCATGTCGATAATCAGCTCTGGCTTCAGCGCAGACGCGTCGATGAGACCATCGGCCAGCACCAGACGACCTTCCGCATCGGTGTTCATCACTTCCACGTTTTTACCGTTACGGTAGCGAATAATGTCGCCGAGCTTAAAGGCATTACCGCTCACCATGTTGTCCGCACAGCACAGGTAAAGCTTCACGCGCTTGTTCAGACCGCGCGTAATGGCAAACGCCAGCGCGCCGGTGATGGTTGCCGCGCCGCCCATATCGGACTTCATGGAGTCCATGAACGCGCTCTGCTTCAGGCTGTAACCGCCGGTATCGAACGTGATGCCTTTCCCGACCAGGCAGGCAAATACCGGTGCTGCTTTATCACCGGTTGGGTTGTAATCCAGCGCCAGCAATACCGGAGGACGCTCGGAACCGCGACCCACGGTGTGGATCCCCATATAGTTCTGCTCGCGCAGGTCTTCACCTTTGGTGATGCGGTAAGACATTTTGTCGCCAGCCACGCCGCACAGCAGGTCAACGGCGCGCTGCGCAAGTTGTTCAGGACCCAGCTCTTCTGCCGGGGCGTTAATGGTATCGCGCACCCAGTCGATAATGGTCAGACGGCTTTCCAGCTCTTTCTGACCCGCTTCGTCGAGCGTCGCCCACTCGATTTTACGGCTGCCTTTCGGTCCTTTGTAACCCGCCCAGAATGCCCAGCTGCGGTCGATATCCCAGCCTTCGCCGTCCAGGGTGACATGTTTAATGCCCAGACCATCAATTTTACGCGCCGCGCGCTGGATCAGACCCAAATCATCGTTGCCAGTCAGGTGCAGGGTAATACCGTCGTTGTTGATACTGTAGGTGGCTTTCTCGCCCCAGCGCGCGTCAGCAGGCTGATTCGAGATCGTAATCTTCATCGCTTCGGTCATTTTATTTATCCTTATTAGCAAACGGGCCGCCTGAAGGCAGCCCGTAAGGTGATTTATTCTGCTTCATCTAACCAGACTAACAGAATCGCCTCCAGAATTTTTTCATTGGATGCGTTTGGATCGTCGTCAAAATCGTCTAAATCGCAGATCCACTGATGCATATCGGTGAAGCGTACGGTTTTAGGATCGAGATCCGGGTTAGCGTCGTAGAGCGCTTCGCCGATTTCACGGCTGTCAGTCCACTTCAGTCCCATATCAGTGCTCGCGTGCGTGGTTGATGGTGTAGCGTGGGAATTCCACGACCAGATCTTCATCGGTCACCAGAGCCTGGCAGCTCAAACGGCTGTCTGGCTCCAGACCCCATGCTTTATCCAGCATGTCGTCTTCATCTTCGGTGCTCTCGGCCAGAGAGTCAAAACCTTCACGCACGATGCAGTGGCAGGTTGTGCAGGCACAGGATTTTTCACAGGCGTGTTCCACTTCGATACCGTTACGCAGGGCAACATCGAGAATGGTCTCACCGGTCTTCGCTTCCAGAACAGCACCATCCGGACAGAGGTCCGCATGAGGCAAAATAACAATCTTTGGCATATTAAACCTCGTCCACGGACTGGCCTTTCAGCGCGACGCGGACAGATTTGTCCATGCGGCGAGCAGCAAAGTCCTGGGTTTGTTTATCAACGTTTTTAATGGCTTCTTCTATTGCATCAGCATCATTGCCTTCGGCCACTGCGCTTAAGCGCGCGGCAGCCTCGTCAATCACCTGACGCTCAGCGGCGCTTAACAGCGCGGCGTCGGCAGCGAGCGCACCGTTCAGACTTTCCAGCACGCGTGCGGCTTCAACTTTCTGTTCTGCCAGCATACGCGCCTTCACATCCTGTTCGGCGTAGCTCATTGAATCCTGAATCATGGAGGCGATCTCACCATCGGTCAGGCCGTAGGACGGCTTCACCTGGATAGACGACTCAACGCCGGTGGATTTCTCCATCGCCGTGACGCTCAGCAGGCCGTCCGCATCCACCTGGAAGGTAACGCGAATATGTGCACCGCCCGCAGGCAGCGCAGGAATACCGCGCAGCGCAAAGCGCGCCAGTGAACGACAGTCCTGCACCAGCTCGCGCTCGCCCTGCATCACATGGATGGACATCGCGGTCTGGCCGTCTTTGAAGGTGGTGAATTCCTGTGCACGCGCCACCGGAATGGTGGTGTTACGCGGAATGACTTTCTCCACCAGTCCCCCCATGGTTTCTAACCCCAGAGAGAGCGGAATAACATCCAGCAGCAACATCTCGCTGTCCGGCTTGTTGCCGACCAGAATATCCGCCTGGATAGCCGCGCCCACGGCAACCACTTTATCCGGGTCGATGGACGTCAGCGGCGTGCGGCCAAAGAATTCGCCCACCCGTTCACGCACCAGCGGTACGCGCGTGGAGCCGCCAACCATGACCACTTCCAGCACCTCGTCAGCCTCAACGCCCGCATCTTTCAGTGCGCGACGGCAGGCCAGCAGAGTGCGTTTCACCAAAGGCGCGATCAGGTCGTTAAACTGTTCCCGGGTAATTTCCCCCTGCCAGCCCGCCACGTTGACGGTGACAGACTGCGCATCGCTCAGCGCGATTTTCGCGTCGATGGCCACGTCCAGCAGTTCACGCTGCACGCGTGCATCGCTGCGATCGGGAATACCCGCCTGCTCGCGAATGAAATCGGCCAGCAGATGGTCGAAGTCATCGCCACCCAGCGCAGAATCACCGCCGGTAGCCAGCACTTCAAACACCCCACGGCTTAAGCGCAGGATAGAGATATCAAAGGTCCCGCCCCCCAGATCGTAAACCGCGATCACCCCTTCCTGACCGGAGTCCAGGCCGTAGGCTATGGCGGCCGCCGTCGGTTCGTTCAGCAGGCGCAGAACGTGCAGTCCCGCCAGACGCGCCGCGTCTTTGGTGCCCTGACGCTGTGCATCATCAAAGTAGGCCGGAACGGTAATGACCACGCCATCGAGATCGCCGCCGAGCGTTGCCGTAGCACGCGCCGCCAGCGCTTTGAGGATATCAGCAGAAACGCGGATCGGGTTCAGCAGCCCCGCTGTCGTGGCAATCATTGGCAGGCCGTTTTCACTGGCCTGCAGCTGATACGGCAGATGCGGATAACGGGTCTGAATATCGGCGAGGGAGCGGCCCATCATGCGTTTTACGGAACTGATGGTGTTTGCCGGATCGCGCGCGGCGTTCGCGCGTGCGTCGTAGCCAACCGCGTGGCCCTGCTGTTGGTAGTGGACCACGGAAGGCAGCAGATGACGGCCCTGCTCGTCAGCCAGCGTTTCCGCCTGGCCGCTTCGCACGGTCGCCACGAGAGAATTGGTGGTGCCCAGATCAATACCTACCGCCAGACGACGCTGGTGCGGTGCGGCACTTAAGCCAGGCTCACTAATTTGTAATAAGGCCATAATTGCTTCCGAAATTAAAAATCGAGCAGCTTTTCTTCGAGTTGTTCAGCACTGCTTCGCAGTTTATCGAGAAAACGGAGTTTGCGCACAGTGTCTGCCGCCACATCCCAGGTCTCGTTGTTCAGTTGCTCCACCATCAGTTGATGGCGGGTATCGAACATGCCTTTTACGCGCTTGATGAAACTTTCCAGACGCGCTTCATCTTTGGCCTGTTCAATCTCATCCAGCTCTTCACGCAGTTCCAGCTGTTCCATCAAAAACGCCGTATCACGCACGGTGTGCTGTTCACTCGCCAGATCAAAGCCATGAAGCGAGAGCAGATACTCAGCGCGAGACAGTGGATGGCGCAGCGTCTGCCAGGCCTGATTGATGGTCGCAGATTGCGATACCGCAGCCAATTGCTCTGACTGAGTACCACTGGCGAATTTATCCGGATGATACTGACGCTGCAGATCCTGGAAGCGGATCGTCAGCGCCTGCAGATCAATCGGGTATTGAGCGGGTAGTCCGAAGAGAGTGAAGTAATCCATAACAATCTCAGGGGTAGCCTGTTAGAACAAACCCCACGCACAGGAGTCCTGCGGTGGGGTTTCGGATGACGCGCGGTTAAACGTGGAAGCTTTCGCCGCAACCACACTCGTCTTTGACGTTCGGGTTCGTGAATTTGAACCCTTCGTTCAGGCCTTCTTTTACAAAGTCCAGCTGAGTGCCATTGAGGAATTGCAGGCTTTTGCCATCGACCACCACCTTCACGCCCTTGTCTTCAAATACGGTGTCATCAGACGCCGGTTCGTCAACAAACTCCAGTACGTAAGCCATACCAGAACAGCCGGAGGTACGTACGCCCAGTCGCAGGCCAAAGCCTTTACCACGGTTCGCCAGAAAAGAGCTTACTCGCGCGGCAGCGCTGTCGCTAAGGGTAATCGACATACTCAAACCTCAATTATTTTGCTTCACGTTTGCTTTTGTAATCCGCAATGGCGGCTTTGATCGCGTCTTCTGCCAGGATAGAACAGTGAATTTTCACGGGTGGCAGTTCGAGTTCTTCAGCAATATCCGTGTTCTTGATTGCCTGTGCTTCGTCCAGAGACTTGCCCTTCACCCATTCGGTGACCAGGGAGCTGGAGGCGATAGCAGAACCGCAGCCGTAGGTCTTGAAGCGCGCGTCTTCAATGATACCTTCATTGTTGACTTTAATCTGCAGCTTCATCACGTCGCCACACGCTGGCGCACCGACCATACCGCTACCTACGCTTTCGTCGCTGTTGTCAAAAGAGCCAACGTTGCGCGGGTTCTCGTAATGATCAATAACTTTTTCACTGTATGCCATGTTGAATTCTCCTTATGTACCGATTAGTGATGTGACCATTCAATGCTGTTCAGATCCACGCCCTGCTTGAACATTTCCCACAGTGGAGAAAGGTCACGCAGACGACCGATGGAGTTGCGAACCAGCTTGATGGTGTAGTCAATCTCTTCTTCGGTAGTGAAACGACCTAAAGAGAAACGGATAGAGCTGTGTGCCAGCTCGTCAGTCATGCCCAGTGCGCGCAGCACATAGGATGGCTCCAGGCTTGCAGACGTACAGGCAGAACCGGAAGAAACCGCCAGGTCTTTCAGCGCCATAATCAGCGATTCACCTTCAACATAGTTGAAGCTGACGTTGAGAATGTTTGGTGCGCCCTGTTCGAGATCGCCGTTCAGATACACTTCTTCCATATCTTTCACGCCATCCCACAGACGGTTACGCAGCGTGCGCAGGCGCGCCATCTCGGTTTCCATCTCTTCTTTCGCAATACGGTAAGCTTCGCCCATACCCACGATCTGGTGAACAGGCAGCGTACCGGAACGCATACCGCGCTCGTGACCGCCACCGTGCATCTGTGCTTCGATGCGGATACGCGGTTTACGACGAACGTACAGTGCACCAATACCTTTCGGGCCATAGATTTTGTGGCCGGAGAAGGACATCAGGTCCACTTTCAGCTGGCTCAGATCGATAGGCAGTTTGCCCACGCTCTGGGTGGCGTCTACGTGGTAGATGATGCCGCGCGCACGGCACATTTCGCCGATGGTCGCGATATCTTGCACAACGCCGATTTCGTTGTTTACGTGCATGATGGAGACCAGGATGGTGTCATCACGCATGGCCGCTTCGAGCTCTTTCAGGTCGATGATACCGTTGCTCTGTGGTGCCAGGTAAGTCACGTCGAAACCTTCACGCTCGAGCTGACGGCAGGTGTCCAGCACGGCTTTGTGTTCGGTTTTGCTGGTGATGATGTGCTTGCCTTTTTTCTGATAAAAGTTGGCCGCACCTTTGATCGCCAGGTTATCGGATTCGGTCGCACCGGAGGTGAATACAATCTCACGCGGGTCGGCACCCACCAGGTCAGCAATCTGATTACGGGCGATATCTACCGCCTCTTCAGCATGCCAGCCAAAACGGTGTGAACGGGAAGCTGGGTTACCAAAGTTTCCGTCCAGGGTCAGACACTGCATCATTTTCTCGGCAACACGCGGGTCCACCGGCGTGGTTGCGGAGTAGTCGAGATAAATCGGTAATTTCATTGCTCTATAAACTCCGTACATCGCTTCAATGCAAGGAATCAGGCAACCGGCTGGATGTACGACCGAGTACACGGAGCGAGCGAACGCTCCGGCCTGATTCTGAAATACTTATCTTTTTATTACGCGCGTAATTTGACGTCGATCGCGTCCTGCCCGCGGGTGCTGCGTTGGGAGTCCTGGCTGTGCTGACGGCCTGAGACATCCAGAACTTCCTGGTTATTTACCAGTTCACCTAAGGTGATGTTGTTCAGGAAGCCGGTCAGACGATCGCTCAGGTCGCGCCACAGCGCGTGGGTCAGGCACTTATCGCCGCCCTGGCAGCCGCCTTTACCCTGGCAACGGGTCGCATCAACGGATTCGTCAACGGCACTGATCACTTCGCCAACTGCAATACTGCCCGCGTCTTTACCCAGCAGATAACCGCCGCCTGGGCCACGAACGCTGGAAACCAGTCCATTTTTACGCAGTCTGGAGAACAGCTGCTCCAGATAGGAGAGGGAGATCCCTTGTCGTTCAGAAATATCAGCCAACGGAACCGGGCCCGCTTCGGAGTTGAGCGCAACGTCCAGCATCGCGGTCACGGCATAACGCCCTTTAGATGTCAGTCTCATGTCTTACTTAACCTCAAACTCGCCCCTGCCCGGGGTTTTTTATAGTAAAATGGGGGTATTGCATAGCAGGGCCAAGTCTGACATTCCTGACTAAAATGGTCAACTATTTACTTGACTGTTTTAGTCAGGTATTTAACCTTCCGTGCCGTATCACCAGGATGGGCACTACTCTTTATTCTTTTGCTCAATCGAAGCCAGAATCCCGCGCAGAATGTTCAGTTCCTGGCTTTCCGGACGTGCACGGGTAAACAGGCGGCGCAGCTTGTTCATTACCTGCCCCGGGTGACCTTCACGGATGAAACCGGTAGAGAGCAGGGTCTGCTCCAGGTGACCATAGAAGCGCTCCAGATCGTCCACCAGCGGGTAGACGGCCTCTTCCTGCGGCTCTGCCGTTGCTTTTTCCTGCGTCGCCAGCCACGCCATACGCACTTCATAGGCAATGACCTGAACGGCCATTGCCAGGTTCAGGGAGCTGTATTCCGGGTTAGCGGCAATGGCCACGTGGTAATGGCACTTCTGCAGTTCATCGTTGGTCAGGCCCACGCGTTCACGGCCAAACACCAGCGCTACAGGAGCCTGTTCGGCTTCAGAGACGCTTTTCAGACCGCATTCACGCGGATCCAGCATCGGCCACGGCAGTGTACGGGAGCGGGCGCTGGTCCCGACCACCAGACTGCACCCTGCCAGGGCTTCGTCCAGGGTATCCACGATCTGCGCGTTACCAATGACATCGCTGGCACCCGCAGCCAGAGCGATAGCCTGTGAGTCGGGTTTCACCAGTGGGTTAACCAGCCACAGGTTCGTTAAGCCCATGGTTTTCATAGCGCGGGCTACGGAGCCCATATTGCCAGTGTGCGATGTTTCGACCAGCACGATTCGAATGTTTTGCAGCATAGTTTTAATGTCTGGATTCTGTGTCTGAAGAATATTCGTCCATATTATCATAAACGAGAGACATATTCCGATCTCGCTGCTATACTCTGCGCCGATTTTCCCGTTCTTTAACATCCAGTGAGAGAGACCGATGCATCCGATGCTGACCATCGCCGTGCGCGCAGCGCGCAAGGCGGGTAATGTAATTGCCAAACACTACGAAACGCCAGATTCTGTTGAAACCAGCCAGAAAGGCAGCAATGATTTCGTAACCAACGTCGATAAAGCCGCTGAAGCGATTATTATCGATACCATCCGCAAATCTTACCCGCAGCACACCATCATCACCGAAGAAAGCGGTGAACTTGAAGGTACCGATCAGGATGTTCAATGGGTTATCGATCCACTGGATGGCACCACCAACTTCGTCAAACGTCTGCCACACTTCTCCGTGTCTATCGCTGTACGCATTAAAGGCCGTACTGAAGTCGCCGTGGTTTACGATCCAATGCGTAACGAACTGTTCACCGCGACCCGCGGTCAGGGCGCGCAGCTGAACGGCTACCGTCTGCGCTGCAGCAATGCACGCGACCTCGACGGTACCATTCTGGCGACCGGCTTCCCGTTCAAGGCGAAGCAGCACGCAACCACTTACATGAATATTCTGGGCAAACTGTTCACCGAATGCGCGGACTTCCGTCGCACCGGTTCTGCCGCGCTGGACCTGGCCTATGTGGCTACCGGTCGCGTTGACGGTTACTTTGAGCTGTCACTGAAGCCGTGGGATTTTGCAGCGGGCGAGCTGATCGCGCGTGAATCAGGCGCCATTGTTTGCGATTTCACCGGCGGCCACAACCATCTGACGACCGGCAACATCGTTGCAGGTAACCCACGTGTTGTTAAAGCCATGCTGGCAAACATGCGTGATGAGCTGAGCGACGCGCTGAAGCGTTAATCCAGCCTGCGGTGCCCTCTCCCGCCGGGAAAGGGCACCATGCTGTACCTGACTAAAACGGCCTTAATCCCCTTCCCACCGGCACCGCGCTCATCCACATCGTTACCGCAGCCACCAGCAGAATCATCCCGCCCGCCAGCGCGAGCGTTGTCCATCCGACCTGCCGCCACAGCACCGGCGTTTTATTGCCGCTGAGTTTGACCGCCAGTTGACGGAAACTGTGCACCAGCAGTGCCAGTGACGAAATCGTGAGTGACGTCCCGGCCGCCATGGCCAATGCCGAGAGCATTCCCCAGCCAAATACACCCATCACCTTACTGAACAGCAGCACCATGATTGCCCCTGAACACGGACGCATGCCCATTGAGAGCACAACCATCAGCCGCGCTCGCCAGTCATCACCGTTCTGCAGCTGCGCCTGCGTCGGCAGATGCTGATGCCCACAGCCGCAGTTCGCAGTGTGTTCATGGTGCGGCGTAAAAGCCCTGAACTGGGGTTTGTGCAGTAAAGCCCGCAGTTTTTTCAGTGCCCGCCAGCACAGGAGCAAGCCCAGCACACCGACCAGCGCGTAACTGCCCTTCTCCAGCCAGAAACTGCTGATATGCAGCTGACGAGCAGGAAGGCGTAATAACGACAGGACGACCACCACCAGCGCAATCGCCACGCCGCCCTGAAGCAGCGAAGATGCGAGGGTCAACCCAATGCTTGATTTGAGCCTGGACGGATGGGTCGCAAGCCAGGTCGCGATCACGATTTTGCCGTGTCCCGGCCCCAGCGCATGCAGGACACCGTAGAGAAAACTGAAGGCCAGAAGAGAACCGCCTGCCTTCGTCGGGTTTTCCGCCACCGCCTTCAGTAAGCCACTCATCTGCTGGTTGACCTCGCGCTGCCAGACAATGCTTTTCATCATCATCTGCGGCCAGGCGTGCCATAGCCACAACGCGCCGCACACGGCCAGCAGCAAAAAGAGCGCCAGCGGCCAGAGATGAAGCCAGCGGCGTGATTTTCGTGCCGGAGACGCGATCACTGACATTGCAACGTCACCTGCTGTGCGAACTGTTTACCCAGCTCCATGTCTTCGGGTGGTGCATCTTCTTTATCGAGAGAGACCGCAAAATTGAGCGTCTCTTCGCTCGGTTTTGGCGTGTGCATTGCCATCTTGCAGGTTTTTTGCAGGGCTGCCGGTAGCGTCACATCACTCCCCTCTGCGTAATGCATATCGACATAGTAAGTGGGATCAAAGGTGGAAAACGTATAGGTCTGCCCAGCCAGCGGTTGCGGATGCGCCAGCGGCAGGACAAACGTCAGTACCGCCTGATGTCCGTCGCGGGTCATGCCATATTCCGTCGGCCGATTCATAAATTTCACTTTTTGTCCGTTATGCCAGAACTCGGTGAAATAGTGCTGACCAAGCACGTTGGCCATCACTTCCGCCGCCAGCTTTTTCCAGATTTCATCCCCGGGTTTTGCATTCCCGGCATCGTACAGCAGGTCAGCCGAGGTGATTTCATCCATCGTCCAGCGCATTTTCAGGCCACTGAGCTGCGTTCCGTCCGTTACCAGCTCGGTTTTCAGGCTGATAAAACTGTGAGGATGCGCGACGACAGCAAAGGGGATCACCGTCAAAAATAACGCCATTGCGCTTTGTTTAACTGTTTGCATCAATTCCTCACGTCATAAATTCTGTGATGTTCGTCAGCAATCCTGAGTGAAAGGCCTGCCGGCGCGCTTTTCAGCGCCCATCCTTTAGCTATTCTTATCAAACATTCCCACTGGATACCCGACAGATGATGACGACGCTTGAAATTCCATCTGTGCTTTCCAGTTCGCAGCGCCGCTGCCAGGTGCTTTTAATGCTTTACCTGCCCGATGCTGCCGTTACCGCACAGAGCATTATCGCTGCCAATGGCGTGGACGACGCTATGGCACGGCAAGATATAGCCGAGACGCGCGATGAAATCCAGCGCTATCACCGGCTCGACATCGTCACGTACCATGACGGCAGCTACCGGATTGAAGGCTCAGCCCTGAATCAACGTTTATGCCTGCTGCACTGGCTGCGCAGGGCTATGCGGCTGTGTCCGCAATTCGTTTCGCATCAGTTTACCCCCGCGCTGAAAACCGCGCTTAAACAGCAGGGCATTGCCCGTCCTCTCTATGACGATACCAACCTGCGGGCGTTGATCAGCTTCTGCTCGCGCAAGCTTCAGCGGCCGTTTGATTGCCGGGACGTACAGTTTTTGCAGCTCTATCTGCAGTATTGCCTGATGCAGCATCATCTGGGGAATACCCCGCAGTTTTCATCGGTGCAGCGTAACTGGACGCAATCAAGAGGGGAATATTTCACCGCTCAGGAGATTGTTCGTCACTGGAAACGCCGTGTGCCACAAGGGACCCACAGCGATGAACAACTGTTTCTTGCACTGCTGTTTATGATGCTGCGCACCCCTGACCCTGTGCTTGATAAGCATCAGCAGGATCAGCGCCTGCGTCGGGCGATTGTGCGCATGGTCGCCCGTTTTCGGGCGCAAACCGGGATGAACTTCAGCGATGAACAGGGGCTGACCGATCAGCTTTATATTCATCTGGCCCAGGCGCTGGACCGTTCGCTGTTTGAGATAGGCATCGACAATAGCCTGCCGGAAGAGATCCATCGTCTCTACCCCCGCCTGTTACGCACCACCAAAGAGGCGTTGTTTGAGCTGGAAGCGGAATTCGGGCTGCGTTTTTCTGATGAAGAGATGAGCCTGGTGGCGGTCATTTTCGGCGCCTGGCTGATGCAGGAGACCGATCTGCATGAGAAGCAGGTGGTGTTATTGACGGGAGAGGATAAATCCTGTGAGGACGTGATAGAGCAGCAACTGCGCGAATTGACGTTGCTGCCGCTCAACATTCGATATCAGACGCTGCAGGCCTATCAGAAAGAGGGGGCACCGCGCGAAGCGGCGCTGGTCATCACCCCTTATCCGACCGCCCTGCCCCTGTTCTCACCACCGCTGATCCACGCCGTTGAGACGCTGAACACGCAGCAGCAAGAACATATTCGCGCCATGCTGGAATCGTAGCTATGCGCGCGCGGCGACTTTAGGACGAACGAACATCGCCGGTAGGGCGACAAGCGCCATGACCCAGAAGACCCCGTGTCCCAGATGCTGGTAAAGGAAGCCCGCAAAGACCGTCATCACCGCAATGCTGCCGCCCATCGCCACCGCCGAATAAACCGACTGCAACCGAATGACATCCCCGCCTTCACGCGCGGCGATATAGCGCATGGCCGCCAGGTGACATACCGTGAAGGTGCCGCAGTGCAGAATTTGCGCCACGATCAGCCACGGCAGTTCCGTCGTCCAGCCCATAATGCCCCACCGTACGACACCACAGACTGCAGAAAGCAGGAGCAGATCGCGCGCGCCGAAGCGCCGGAACAGCTTTTTGCTCAGCGCGAAGATAATCACTTCAGCGACCACACCAAGCGACCACAGGTAACCCACTGCAGATGCGGAGTACCCTGCCCCCTGCCAGTAGATGGCGCTGAAACCATAGTACGCCGCGTGCGCGCCCTGCAGCAGACAGACGCAGGCCAGGAAACGCCAGCTTTGTGCCACCAGGCTTCGCCAGGCCGGCCAGCCGGCACTTTCCTGATGACGGCTCTCACCTTGCGGCATTACCGATGGACGCAACAGCATCCCCAGCAGCATGGAGGCAATGCCGATACTCAGCAGCGCAAGGATCGCACGGTAATCGTAAAGACTAACCAGTTTACCCACCAGTGCAGAGCCGATGACAAAGGCAATTGAGCCCCACAGCCGCACGCGGCCATAATCCATCGTTATCTGTTTTTGCCAGGTGTTTGCCAGGGCATCCGTCAGCGGAACCAGCGGCGAGAAAAAGAGGTTAAAACCGACCATCACCACCATCAGCCATGCAAACTGGTGGCTCACCCAGAAACAGGCGACAAAGACCAGCGTCAACAGCGCCAGAATGCGTACCGCCTTAATCAGCAAGGAGGGATCGCTGACGCGCGGTGCGATCAGCAGGCTTCCCAGGAAACGTGCCACCAGACCAGCGCCAAGCAGGATACCTATGGTCTCGGGCGTCAGGCCGATCCCCTTGAGCCAGACGCTCCAGAAAGGCAGAAAAATACCGTAGCTAAAGAAATAGGTGAAATAACTGAGCGCCAGCCAGCGCGTGGAATGCAAGACCATGAATCCCTCCCGAAATGGAGGCCATAGTCTGGCGAGAATACAAAAATTAAGCAAGTCGATAGCCTGCTATAAATTAACGAAAATTTAACATATTGTGCAGTCATCTGACTTATGGCAGGGAATGAAAATGTGTATTACGTTTAAATTACTCCACTTGCAGAGGTATTTCTGCCATGAACTCACTTCGCTATTTAGATTTCGGCCAGGCACGTCACCTGTTGCTGTTAATAGGTCGTATCGCGCTTGTCGTACTGTTTATTATCTTCGGCTATCCAAAACTGACGGGGTTTAGCGGGACCGTACAATATATGACGTCGCTGGGTACACCCATGCCCATGCTGGCGGCCATTATTGCGGTGGTAATGGAGGTGCCTGCCGCCATCCTGATCGTGCTGGGCTTTTTCACCCGCCCTGTTGCCGTACTCTTTGTATTTTACACGCTGGGTACCGCGATTATCGGCCACCACTACTGGGATATGACCGGTGATGCCGTCATGCCGAATATGATTAACTTCTACAAGAATATCAGTATTGCCGGAGCGTTTATTTTACTGGCGATAGTGGGACCGGGAGCCCTCTCCCTTGACCGGCGTTAACCCATAAAAAAAGGCCGCAATCGCGGCCTTTTTTATTTCTGCAAACAGAAAGATTATGCGTATACCGGGAAGCGTGCGCAGATTTCCAGAACTTTACCTTTAACGCGCTCGATAACCGCTTCGTCATTGATATTGTCCAGAACGTCACACATCCAGCCTGCCAGCTCTTTCACTTCCGCTTCTTTAAAGCCGCGGCGAGTAACAGCCGGAGAACCGATACGGATACCGGAGGTCACGAACGGGCTCTTCGGATCGTTTGGCACGCTGTTTTTGTTCACGGTGATGTTGGCGCGGCCAAGGGCAGCGTCAGCTTCTTTACCGGTCAGGTTTTTATCAACCAGGTCCAGCAGGAACAGGTGGTTCTCAGTACCACCGGAAACCACTTTGTAACCGCGGTTCAGGAAGACTTCCACCATCGCTTTGGCGTTTTTAGCAACCTGCTGCTGGTAAACTTTAAACTCTGGCTCCATCGCTTCTTTCAGCGCCACCGCTTTCGCCGCGATAACGTGCATCAGTGGGCCGCCCTGCGCGCTTGGGAATACGGCAGAGTTCAGCTTTTTGTACAGCTCTTCGTCGCCACCTTTTGCCAGGATCAAGCCACCGCGTGGGCCCGCCAGGGTTTTGTGCGTGGTGGTGGTCACAACGTGAGCATGCGGAACCGGGTTCGGATAAACGCCTGCAGCAATCAGGCCGGCAACGTGCGCCATGTCAACGAACAGGTAAGCACCGATGCTGTCTGCAATTTCACGCATTTTTGCCCAGTCAACAATACCGGAGTAAGCAGAGAAACCGCCGATAATCATCTTCGGTTTGTGGGTCTGCGCCTGCTTCGCCATGTCTTCGTAGTCAATTTTACCGGACTCATCAATGCCGTAAGGAATGATGTTGTACAGTTTGCCAGAGAAGTTAACCGGAGAGCCGTGAGTCAGGTGGCCGCCTTGCGCCAGGTTCATACCCAGAACGGTATCGCCCGGTTGCAGCAGCGCGGTGTAGACCGCGAAGTTAGCCTGAGAGCCAGAGTGCGGCTGTACGTTAGCGTAGTCGGCGCCAAACAGTTCTTTAGCGCGATCGATGGCCAGTTGCTCAACGATATCAACGTACTCGCAACCGCCGTAGTAGCGTTTGCCCGGGTAACCTTCAGCGTATTTGTTGGTCAGCTGAGAACCCTGCGCCTGCATTACGCGCGGGCTGGTGTAGTTTTCGGAGGCGATCAGTTCGATGTGCTCTTCCTGACGTACTTTTTCCTGCTCCATAGCCTGCCACAGTTCGGCATCATAATCGGCAATGTTCATTTCACGCTTTAACATCCGCATCTCCTGACTCAGCTAACAATAAAATTTTGGCCTGAAAAGGCAGTCCTGTTGGACGACGGGCAACAGTATAACTGATTAGTTCTGTGATAACAGGTCTTGACAAACGATTTTACGCAAACGTTTTCCTACCCGCCACGCAAGGGTTTGAGGAATAAAGCCCTCATCATTTTCAACGGATTTCTTTTCAGGTTTGTGATGCATATTTTTCACGTTGCAAAGAACCATTTACAACGCAGGGGTATTTTTTATAAGATGCATTTAAAATACATCATTAAAAACACCACTGAAGGACGCTGCTATGCTCGACGCTCAAACCATCGCCACAGTTAAAGCCACTATTCCCCTGCTGGTCGAAACCGGCCCGAAACTCACCGCCCATTTCTACGATCGTATGTTTACGCATAACCCGGAGTTGAAAGAGATTTTCAACATGAGCAACCAGCGTAACGGCGATCAGCGCGAAGCTCTGTTTAACGCCATCGCAGCCTACGCCAGTAATATCGAAAATCTGGCGGCGTTGCTGCCTGCCGTGGAAAAAATTGCGCAGAAGCACACCAGCTTCCAGATCAAACCCGAGCAGTACAACATCGTCGGCGGCCATCTGCTGGCCACACTGGATGAGATGTTTAGCCCGGGCCAGGAGGTGCTGGATGCGTGGGGGAAAGCCTACGGCGTGCTGGCAAACGTGTTCATTAACCGTGAAGCGCAGATCTACAGCGAAAACGCCAGTAAGACAGGCGGCTGGGAAGGTACCCGCGCTTTCCGCATCGTCGAGAAAACGCCGCGCAGCCAGCTCATCACCAGTTTTGAGTTCGAGCCAGTGGATGGCAAGCCGGTCGCTGATTATCAGCCGGGGCAGTATCTGGGCGTGTGGCTGAAGCCTGAAGGTTTCCCGCACCAGGAGATTCGCCAGTACTCCCTGACCCGCAAACCAGACGGTAAACGTTATCGCATTGCCGTAAAACGCGAAGATGGCGGCCAGGTATCAAACTGGCTGCATAACGAGGCTAACGTGGGTGATGTGGTTCATCTGGCCGCGCCTGCGGGCGACTTCTTTATGGCGGTTGAGGCGAATACGCCGGTTACCCTGATCTCAGCCGGGGTGGGTCAGACGCCAATGCTGGCGATGCTCGACACCCTCGCTAAATCAAACCACAGCGCGCAGGTAAACTGGTTCCACGCCGCCGAGAACGGTGAAGTGCACGCGTTTGCCGATGAAGTGAATGCGCTGGCTTCCGGTCTGCCACGCTTTACCGCCCATACCTGGTATCGTCTGCCGACGGATGCCGACCGTGCAGCCGCACGCTTTGACAGCGAAGGTCTGATGAATTTGAGTCAGCACGAGGGGGCATTCAGCGCGCCGGAGATGCAGTTTTACGTCTGCGGACCGGTCGCGTTTATGCAGTATGCCGCGAAGCAGCTGGTGGAGTTGGGTGTGAATAAAGACAACATTCATTACGAATGTTTCGGGCCGCATAAAGTACTGTAATCGCCCGATGGCGCTACACTTTCCCGGCCGGTGAGGTTTTGCAGGCCGGGTAAGCATAGCGCCACCCGGCTGAATCAGGAATCAGGTACTGACGATTAAATCGCGGCGTCGTCTTCTTCACCGGTACGGATACGGATCACGCGTGCCACATCAAAGACGAAGATTTTACCGTCGCCAATTTTGCCGGTCTGCGCCGTACGGATAATGGTATCCACACAGGTATCCACGATATCGTCGCTCACCACGATTTCAATTTTCACTTTTGGCAGAAAGTCCACCATGTACTCTGCGCCACGGTAAAGTTCGGTGTGGCCCTTCTGGCGACCAAAACCTTTCACTTCCGTCACTGTCATCCCGGTGATGCCCACTTCCGCCAGCGCTTCACGCACATCATCCAGTTTGAAAGGTTTAATAATCGCATCAATCTTTTTCATGGTGGGTCCTTAAACTCTTGCCTGTAAGCTGCTTCGTAATCGGTTGCTCACAGTATCATACTCATTCAGATTTTGCGGTACTACTCTTTAAAATCGTTTGCTTCCAGCTCATGGCGGGAGAGCAGCTTGTAGAACTCGGTACGGTTGCGCCCGGCCATACGCGCCGCATGGGTTACGTTGCCTTTGGTTATCTGCAGGAGCTTGCGCAGATAGTTCAGTTCGAACTGATTACGCGCTTCTGCAAACGTCGGCAGCGCGGTGTTTTCCCCTTCCAGCGCCTGCTCCACCAGTGCGTCGCTAATGACGGGTGACGAGGTCAGCGCCACGCACTGTTCAATAACGTTCACCAGCTGGCGCACGTTGCCCGGCCAGCTTGCGGCCATCAGCCGTTTCATCGCATCGGTGGAAAACGCCCGGACAAAAGGCTTATGCCGATCGGCCGCCTGGCGCAAAAGATGGTTTGCCAGCAGCGGAATATCTTCCGCCCGCTCGGCCAGTGCCGGAATTTTCAGGTTCACCACGTTCAGACGGTAGTAGAGATCTTCACGAAACTCGTTGCGCGCCATGACCTTTGGTAAATCGCGGTGCGTGGCCGAAATGATACGCACGTTAATATCGATATCGCGGTTACTGCCGAGGGGGCGCACTTTTCGCTCCTGCAAAACACGCAGCAATTTGACCTGCAGCGGTGCCGGCATATCGCCAATCTCGTCCAGGAAAAGTGTGCCGCCTTCTGCCGCCTGGAAAAGCCCTTCCCGGCTGCTCACCGCCCCGGTGAACGCCCCGCGGGCATGACCAAACAGTTCAGACTCAAGCAGTTGTTCAGGGAGCGCACCACAGTTAATCGCGATAAAGGCGTTTTTGCTGCGCGGGCTGGCGTTATGGATAGCCTGGGCAAGGATCTCTTTCCCGGTACCGCTCTGGCCGTTAATCAGCACGCTAACGTCTGACTGCGCCACCATCCGGGCCTGTTCGAGCAGACGCAGCATAATCGGGCTGCGGGTGACGATAGACTCCCGCCACGCTTCATCATTCGACGGAGCCGCGTGCTCAAGCGCGCTGTCGATAGCCTTATAGAGGGCATCTTTATCTACCGGCTTGGTGAGGAAGCTGAATACCCCCTGCTGCGTCGCGGCAACGGCATCCGGAATCGATCCGTGCGCCGTCAGGATGATCACCGGCATGCCAGGCTGCTGCTTCTGGATCTCCGCGAACAGCTGCAGGCCATCCATTTCATCCATTCGCAGGTCGCTAATCACCAGATCAACCTTCTCGCGGCTCAGGACTTTCAGCCCCTCCTGCCCGCTTTCCGCCGTCACCACGCTGTAGCCTTCACTGACCAGACGCATCCCCAGCAGCTTTAACAGCCCCGGATCGTCATCCACCAGTAAGAGATGGGCAGGTTTTCGGCTTGTCATGGCTTCACATCCTCTTGTTTCTGCGCATCACCGTCTGGCGTCGCGGCTGACCCTTTTGGCGCGTCAGGCAGATAATTTCCGGCCGGTTTACGCGTCGAGAGCTGTCTTTCGATGTCGGTCAGGTTTTCAAGCTTGCGCGTCGTGGTATCCAGTTGAGCACGCAAGTGCTGCTCCTGCTGGCGCAGCGTATCTAGCTCGCTGTCGGTGGATTGCTGTAATTTGCTGTAGCGAAAACGCTCTTCAGACAACTGCAGTTGTAACGCCTGACCATCACGCCAGAGCTGATACACCGGGCGCACCTGCGCCGGAAGATTTCCGACAAACGTGTCCAGCCGCGTGACGTTGGTGCGACGCTCGACGGGGGTGATTTTCGCATCCGCGAGTAAAATTCCACGCTTGAACGCGTCCTGCCAGGTATCGTCACTGAGCATCGCCGCTTGCGAACGCGCCTCAACCGGCGCCAGACGCTGGGCGCAATCTATTCCACGTAGCCAGAACAGCGGATTGCTCTCGACGTCATGCCCCGACAGATTCCAGATGTCGTCACAGCGGGTCGACAGGAAATCTGCCAGCTGATTATCTGGCCATTTATCTTGTTGTTTATCGCTAATCGCACTTTGTGGCACATGGGAAACACAGCCCGCCAGAAATAAACAGGGCAGGCTCAGGCGAAACATATTGCTGGAAAACACCGCGCGCACGGCGCGGGAAAAGACGTGTGACATACTCACCAGGCATAGATTCATTTCATTGATTTTTCCGGCTCAGGGGCAGTTCAATACGGAAGCAAACATCTGACCGTTCGTCCGTGGCAATTTTCAGCTCACCCTGCATGCGTCGTATGCAGTCCCGGGCAATACTCAGGCCCAGCCCACTTCCTTTTACCGCCCCTTTCCGCTGATGACTTCCCTGGAAAAAGGGTTCAAAGATCATGGTTTTTTCGTCATCAGGGATTGGAGTGCCGGTGTTAGCGACGTCAATAAACACCCGTGAACCATTCGTATAACTTCGGATATAAATGTTACCGGATTCAGTACCATAGTGCACCGCATTGGAGTAAAGATTATCCAGAACGCTCATCAACAGCATCGGTTCCGCGAGGCAGGTTGGCTCACTGAGCTCCACCCCGGTATGCATCATTTTAGCTCTTGCTGGCAAGCTATGGGCGGAGATCACCATATCCACCAGCGGCGCAATATCGACGTTTTCCAGCACCACCGCGCCATCCGCCAGCTTGCGGTTATAGTCCAGCAATTGCTCAATCAGCTTTTGCAGATTGCGGCTGCTGGCATCCAGGATGTCGACAATCTCTTTCTGTTCGGGCGTAAGCGGCCCCGCCACTTCATCCGCCAGCAGTTCCGTTCCTTCGCGCATGCTGGCAAGCGGCGTTTTAAGCTCATGGGAAATATGGCGCAAGAACTGATGGCGCTGGGATTCCAGCCATGCCAGACGTTCAGAAAGCCAGATAATGCGCTGGCCAACAGAGCGCAACTCGCGCGGGCCTTTAAAGGCGACCGTATCCCCGAGAGACTTCCCCTCGCCCAGGCGGTTAATCATGCGCTGGATACCCTTCACCGGGCCGATGATCATGCGGGTAAAGAGCAGAACCAGACCGAGGCTGACGAGGAACAGCACCAGCGCCTGCCAGCCAAAGAACTGGCCACGTTCCGCAATCTCCTGCTGCAGCTGTTGCCCGCGAGAGAAGATAACCGTGCGGGTAGACTGCACCATCTCGGTATTGGCATTCGCAAAGGCTTCCAGACGGGCAGCCGCTGCGGCATCCGGGCCGCTGTTCTTACACTGCAGTTGCGCCAGATCGTTCAAATCCTGACGTAACGCCTGATAAAGCTTATCGTCCGGCAGCACCCCTGCATGGGCATCCAGCATTTCACTGTAGCGTTTACGTTGATTCTGATAGACCTTTTCCAGAGTAGGATCGTCGAGCACGCAGTACTGGCGATAGCTGCGTTCCATCTCCAGCGCGGCGTTAGTCATCGCTTCACTGCGTCGGGCGTCGATCAGCGTCGTGCGGTTAGTCAGTGCCGCCTGCGCACTCAGCGCGTTGAGACTCTGCCACGCCTGCCATGCCAGGATCAGCAAAGGCAGCAGGATTAGCAGAAAGGCCATCATGACAAGCTGTCGCAGGGAACGAGGAAAAACGGGCCAGCGTTTCAACGCATTACTCTCTTTATCAGGGTTTTGAGGAGAGCGTAACTGAGTCTGCCCTTCAGATACAACAAAGCCGGGTAAAAACCCGGCTTTGTCATGGAATGAGGCGGTGCCTAACTCGACGTTTCGCCCTGGCCTGATAAAGCAACGCTATGATCAGTAGTTGGACGGCAGGCACCTTTTTGTGCGTCATTCGAAGTTTATGTAGCACGTCCCGAAGGGGCTGACATAAGAAGGTGAATGAGCCACTGATTAATATTATGCAACACTCGTGCCATAATGCAAAACAATAAATTATCTTGTTGATATTTATGTATTTTATGCAATTATGCCGTTAATTGCCCGCTGAATGATTTCCAGGCTAAGTGTCGCTAAAAAGCAACACCTTAACGACAACCCACCACACCCTATATAATTCAATGAGTTAAATGTCTCCTTTTGGAGACACCACGAATAGCGGATTGTCGCGGTTTTGCGACAGGCACAAAAAAACCCGGTGGCGTTTTCGCGCACCGGGCCTGCTGTGGGAGTAGCGGTACGCTTAACCTAGCTGTTTACGCGCATTTCGGAAGATACGCATCCACGGGCTGTCCTCGCCCCAGTTTTCCGGGTGCCAGGAGTTGCTCACGGTACGGAACACTCGTTCCGGGTGCGGCATCATAATGGTCGCACGACCGCTTTCGCTGGTCACCGCAGTGATACCGTTCACCGAACCGTTCGGGTTAGCCGGGTAGGATTCTGTCACCTTGCCGAAGTTATCGACAAAGCGCAGCGCCACCAGACCTTTGCTTTCAAGCTGAGCCAGATGAGCTGCATCGCGCACTTCAACCTGGCCTTCGCCATGGGAAACGGCGATTGGCATCTGCGACCCTACCATGCCCTGCAGCAGCAGAGACGGGCTTTGGGTCACTTCCACGAGGCTGAAACGCGCTTCAAAGCGGTCAGACTGGTTACGCACAAAGCGCGGCCAGGCTTCGCTACCGGGGATCAGCTCGCGCAGGTTGGACATCATCTGGCAACCATTACATACGCCCAGCGCCAGCGTTTGCGGACGGTGGAAGAAGGTTTCAAACTCGTCGCGGACACGGCTGTTGAAGAGGATGGACTTCGCCCAACCCTCACCTGCCCCCAGCACATCGCCGTAAGAGAAACCACCGCAGGCCACCAGCGCCTGGAAATCTTCCAGACCGGTACGCCCGGCCAGCAGGTCGCTCATGTGAACGTCGATGGCATCAAAGCCCGCACGGTAGAAGGCAGCAGCCATCTCAACGTGGGAGTTGACGCCCTGCTCACGCAGTACGGCCACTTTCGGACGCGCGCCGGTCGCAATGTACGGCGCGGCGATATCTTCGTTGATGTCGAAGGAGAGCTTCACGTTCAGGCCAGGATCGTTGTCGTTAGCCTTCGCGTTGTGTTCCTGATCGGCACACTCCGGGTTGTCACGCAGGCGCTGCATCTGCCAGGTGGTTTCAGCCCACCACATACGCAGGGTAGAACGGCTCTCGCTGAACACCGCGTGGCCACCCGCTTCAATGACAAAGCGGTCGCCCTGCACGGCTTTACCCAGATAATGCACGCAATCTGCCAGGCCGTGCTGAGCCAGTACGCTTTCAACCACGTCACGATCTGCGGCACGCACCTGAATCACCGCGCCCAGTTCTTCGTTAAACAGCGCCGCCAGACGATCCTCGCCCAGCGTCGCGATGTTCGCTTCGACACCGCAGTGGCCGGTGAAGGCCATCTCAGCCAGAGTAACCAGCAGGCCGCCGTCGGAACGGTCGTGGTAGGCCAGCAGTTTACGCTGTGCCACCAGGGCCTGGATGGCGTCGTAGAAACCTTTTAACTGCGCCACATCACGCACATCTGCCGGCTTATCACCCAGCTGACGATAAACCTGCGCCAGCGCGGTCGCTCCTAGTGCGTTATGGCCTTTACCCAGGTCAATCAGCAGCAGGGCGTTATCTTCAGTCACCAGCTGTGGCGTCACGGTATGGCGCACGTCTTCTACGCGGGCAAACGCGGAGATGATCAGCGACAGCGGAGAGGTCATCTCGCGCTGCTCGTTACCCTCCTGCCAGCGGGTCTTCATCGACATGGAGTCTTTACCCACCGGAATGGTCAGGCCAAGTGCCGGGCAGAGCTCTTCACCCACCGCCTTCACGGCTTCATACAGGCCCGCATCTTCGCCCGGGTGGCCCGCTGCGGCCATCCAGTTCGCGGAAAGTTTGATACGTTTAATGTCACCAATCTGCGTTGCGGCAATGTTAGTCAGCGCTTCACCAACGGCCAGGCGAGCAGACGCGGCGAAGTCCAGCAGAGCAACCGGGGTACGTTCGCCCAGCGCCATCGCTTCACCGTAGTAGCTGTCGAGACTCGCGGTGGTGACGGCACAGTTAGCCACCGGGATCTGCCACGGGCCAACCATCTGATCGCGCGACACCATACCGGTCACGGTACGGTCGCCGATGGTGACCAGGAAGGTTTTCTCCGCCACGGCCGGCAGGTGCAGAACACGATTGACCGCGTCAGCCACGGTAATGCCCTGACGATCCAGCGCTTTGCCAGCCGCTTTACGGGTCTCAACGTCGCGGGTCATCTTCGGCGTTTTGCCGAGCAGCACGTCCAGCGGCAGATCGATCGGCTGGTTGTCGAAATGGGTGTCGCTCAGGGACAGGTGCAGCGCTTCGGTCGCTTCACCGATGACGGCATACGGGGCACGCTCGCGGCGGCACAGCTCGTCAAACAGCGGCAACTGATCGGCAGCGACGGCCAGAACATAACGTTCCTGGGATTCGTTACACCAGATTTCCAGCGGGCTCATGCCTGGCTCATCACTCAGGATGTCGCGCAGGTTGAAACGACCGCCACGACCACCGTCACTGACCAGCTCCGGCATGGCGTTGGACAGACCGCCCGCGCCTACGTCGTGAATAAAGAGGATGGGGTTGGCATCACCCAACTGCCAGCAGCGGTCAATGACCTCCTGGCAACGGCGTTCCATCTCCGGGTTATCACGCTGTACGGATGCAAAATCGAGATCTGCATCAGACTGACCGGAGGTCATAGAGGAGGCAGCCCCGCCGCCCAGGCCGATGTTCATTGCCGGGCCACCCAGAACGATCAGCTTCGCACCGACTACGATCTCGCCTTTTTGCACGTGATCGGCGCGAATGTTACCGATCCCGCCAGCCAGCATGATCGGTTTGTGATAGCCGCGCAGCTCTTCGCCGTTGTGGCTCTCCACTTTCTCTTCGTAGGTACGGAAGTAACCGTTTAGCGCAGGACGTCCAAATTCATTGTTGAACGCCGCCCCGCCCAGTGGGCCTTCGGTCATGATATCCAGCGCGGTCACAATACGTTCCGGCTTGCCGAAATCTTCTTCCCACGGCTGTTCAAAGCCCGGGATGCGCAGGTTGGAGACGGAGAAACCGACCAGACCGGCTTTTGGTTTAGCACCCCGTCCGGTTGCGCCTTCGTCGCGGATTTCCCCGCCAGACCCGGTCGCCGCACCCGGCCACGGCGAGATCGCCGTCGGGTGGTTATGCGTTTCGACTTTCATCAGGATATGCGCCGGCTCCTGATGGAAATCATAGCGCCCTGCTTCGCGATCGGCGAAGAAGCGGCCCACGTCAGAACCTTCCATCACCGCGGCGTTGTCTTTGTAGGCAGACAGCACGTGGTCAGGCGTTTTTTCCATGGTGTTTTTGATCATTTTGAACAGCGACTTCGGCTGCTCTTCACCGTCGATAATCCAGTCGGCGTTGAAAATCTTGTGACGGCAGTGCTCAGAGTTTGCCTGAGCGAACATGTAAAGTTCGATGTCGTTCGGGTTGCGGTTCAGCTTAACAAACGCATCCTGCAGGTAGTCAATTTCGTCTTCTGCCAGTGCCAGACCGAGACGCAGGTTGGCGTCAATCAGCGCCTGACGGCCCTGCCCTAGCAAATCGACGCTCTGTACCGGCGCAGGCTGATGGTGGGAGAAGAGTTTCTGCGCATCGTCCAGAGAGGCAAAGACACTCTCCATCATGCGGTCGTGCAGCTCAGCGGCAACGGTTTGCCACTGCGCATCGGTCAGGGTAGAGGCTTCAACGTAGTACGCCACGCCGCGCTCCAGACGGTTAATCTGGTTCAGACCACAGTTGTGGGCGATGTCGGTGGCTTTGGAAGACCAGGGGGAGATGGTGCCTGGACGAGGCGTCGCAAGGATCAGTTTGCCGGTTGGCGTATGGCTGCTCAGGCTTGGACCATATTTGAGCAGGCGTTCCAGCTGTACTCGCTCCTCTGCATTCAGGGGTGCATTCAGGTCAGCAAAATGGACATACTCAGCGTAAATATTGCTTACCGGAAGGTCGGCTGCCTGAAAACGTGCCAGCAGTTTATTGATACGGAAGGCAGACAGTGCAGGCGAACCACGCAGAATTTCCATCATAAGTCTCTCGTCTTCGAAGCGCCGGGGCGCTTACAGTGTGCGCAAGGGGGGAAAACGGGCGTCATTATAGAGAATCCTGAGCGTCGACGAAACCGTTTGCGTCGAAATAAAATCAACGTTTACGTTTAACAATAGATGTGACCTCTCTCTCTAATTTGTTGCCAAGTGGCGTAACTTTACGCAAAATGCCGCTCATTCAATGGCAAACCTTATTCTTAACATGGCTACAGCATACTGAGGCACCCGGCGTCGCAGAGAATTAACTAATTGAAAAAATTAAAGATTAATTATCTGCTCATCGGCATTGTAACGTTGCTGCTGGCAGTGGCCCTCTGGCCTTCCATCCCCTGGTTCGGTAAAGCCGAAAACCGTATCGCCGCCATACAGGAGCGGGGGGAATTGCGCGTCAGTACCCTCAACTCGCCGCTGATTTACAGCGACATTAACGGCAAAACGATTGGCCTGGATTATGAACTGGCGCAGCAGTTTGCCGACTATCTTGGCGTGAAGCTCAAAATTACCGTCCGTCAGAATATCAGCCAGCTGTTTGATGACCTGGATAACAACGATGCCGATATCCTTGCGGCCGGGCTGGTGTACAACAGCGAGCGCAGCAAGAACTATCAGCCAGGCCCAACCTACTACTCCGTTTCGCAACAGCTGGTCTACCGGGTCGGGAGCCTGCGCCCGCGAACGCTGGCGGCGATTAATGCACAACAGTTGACCATCGCCCCGGGTCACGTCGTGATTGACGATCTGCGTGAGCTCAAGGAGAAGAAATTCCCGGACCTGAGCTGGACGGTTGATCCTAAGCTCGGTACGACTGAGCTGCTGGACCAGGTAAAAGATAAAAAACTGCCCTACACCATCGCTGATTCGGTCGCGATCAGCCTTTTCCAGCGCGTGCACCCCGAAATCGCGGTGGCGCTGGACGTGACAGACGAACAGCCGGTGACCTGGTTTAGCCAGCTTGATGACGATCAGACCCTCTCTGCGGCGATGCTCGATTTCTTCAACACCATCAATGAAGACGGTACGCTGGCGCGTCTGGAAGAGAAATACCTCGGCCACGGTGACGATTTTGATTACGTCGACACCCGAAGCTTCTTGCGCGCAGTCGATAGTGTGCTGCCAGACCTGCAGCCGTTATTTGAGAAGTATGCCCAGGAGATCGACTGGCGATTACTGGCAGCGATCTCTTATCAGGAATCCCACTGGGATACTCAGGCCACCTCGCCCACTGGCGTTCGCGGCTTAATGATGCTCACTAAAAATACCGCTCAGAGCCTTGGGCTGACTGACCGTACCGATGCAGAACAGAGCATCAGCGGCGGCGCACGGTATCTGCAGGATATGATGGGCAAAGTGCCGGAGACGGTGCCTGAAGAGGAACGGATCTGGTTTGCGCTGGCAGCCTACAACATGGGTTACGCGCACATGCTTGACGCGCGCGCGCTGACGGCGAAAACGAAAGGTAACCCGGACAGCTGGTCAGACGTAAAACAGCGCCTGCCGCTGCTGAGCCAGAAGCCGTGGTACAACAAGCTGACCTACGGTTACGCCCGCGGGCATGAAGCCTACGCCTACGTGGAAAATATCCGTAAATATCAGATTAGCCTGGTGGGTTATCTGCTGGAGAAGGAAAAAGAGGCGGCAGAGGCAAACCAGCTGGCTCAAAGTTATCCGGTGGTGGCACCGGACGAACTTACTCGCCCGACAACTTCAATTCTGCCTTTTGTTGCTTTTTCTGCTGACGGCGCATTCGAAAGAAATCACTTAATAGCCCCGCACACTCTGGTGCAAGTACCCCACCGATAGTCTGCACCTGGTGGTTCATCCCCGGGTGTCCCAGTACGTCCATCAGCGAACCGGCCGCTCCGGTTTTTTCATCCCGCGCGCCAAAGACCAGCGTGCCGATACGGCTATGCACCATCGCGCCGGAACACATAACGCACGGCTCAAGCGTGACATACAGCGTGGTATCAAGCAGACGATAGTTTTGCAGCACCATTCCGCCCTGACGAAGGGCCATGATTTCAGCGTGCGCAGTCGGATCGTGACGGCCAATCGGGCGGTTCCACCCTTCCCCTATCACCTGGTTATTGTGGACAAGCACGGCACCCACGGGCACTTCCCCCTCGTCCCAGGCGCGCTGGGCAAGCGTAAGCGCATGGCGCATCCAGTATTCATGATCGCATTCAGGGTTGCACAACGGTTGATACTCCAGTCTAAAAGCGGGCGGCATTATACACACCCGCTATAGATAAGACTATTCGAGTTGCTGAAGTTCGCCTGCGGGCGTGACGCGCCAGCGATGCTGGCAAAAATAGAGCAGTGGGTTGTCCTGCTTGCTGTCGCTGTAGCCGCTGTAAAGACGCAGTGGCGTACCGATTCGCTTCTCCAGTTGCACCACCTTTTCATGTCCCAGGCAGCGCATGGTCAGTACCCATCCACCGTACCCGCGGGTAATTTGCGTGGCGATAAGATTCACCCGCGGCAGCCACGGGGTATCATAATAGACCTGTTCCACCAGCGCTTGCGGGGATCCGGTAATCAACCAGATGTCGGCATCGTTCGCGTCGAGATAGCTGGTGAGCCTTGCCTGAACAACCGGAAACGCGGTCACATGCCCGCGAAACCAGTGCACAAAGTCCTGCTGAAGCTGTTTAAGCTGCGCTTCGCTGCGTCCAAAGGTACAGCCCCAGAGCAACAGGCTCATTGGCCAGCGCGCTGCCCGACCTTTTAGCAGCAGCGCAATGCCAATTACGGGTAAGAGAGGTAATACGAGCAGCGCATTCAAAGGCTGACGCCGCAGCAGGTAGCGCATAAACGTACCAAACATATCCTGCTGATGCAGCGTACCGTCCAGGTCGAAAAAAACAACGCGACGCTCGTGATTTGCCAAACCTTACTCCTCTGGATCGTTGAATCCTAACAGCCAGGTAAACAGGAACCCGGCGATCACCGCTACCAGATAGCCTAACAGATAGAGCATAACTTTTCCGGTCACGATGGTGAGCGCCAGCGGCAGCCCGGAGATCCCGAAGGTGATCACCGTTGCCACTTTCCAGTAGCTGATCAGCGCTCCGCCTACCGCCCCTCCCAGGCAAGCACCGAGGAACGGTTTCCCCAGCGGCAGCGTGACGCCGAAAATCAGCGGCTCGCCAATTCCGAGTAATCCGACCGGCAACGCACCTTTGATCACTTTTTTCAGCCGCGCGTTGCGGGTTTTCATCAGTACGGCAATCGCCGCCCCGACCTGCCCCACGCCAGCCATCGACAGGATGGGCAGCAGCGCGTTGTAACCGTGCGCCTGCACCAGCTCGACGTGGATCGGCACCAGCCCCTGATGCAGACCGGTCAGTACCAGCGGCAAGAAGGTGCCTGACAGCACGGCACCCACTAACAGACCGCCGCGATCGATAGCCAGCGATGCGCCATGGGCGATGGCCTCAGAGATCCAGCCCCCCAGCGGTTGCAACGCCACAATAGCCACGCTGCCGGTGATCAATGTCGTTAACAGTGGATTGAGGATCAGCTCAATTGATCCAGGCAGGAGGGTGCGCAGTTTCTTCTCGATCCAGCACATCAGGATGACCACCAGCAGCACGGCAATCACCCCGCCGCGGCCAGGCTGGAGCGCCTCACCAAACAGGGTTATCTGGGCCAGTTGTGGGCTGGACAGAATACCTGCCATCACCCCGCCCATGGCCAGCGAGCCGCCAAAGACCTTCGCGGTGTTGACCCCCACCAGAATGTTCATGATGGCAAACACGGCGCTGCCGAAAATACCGAGAATGCCTAATAAATTAGGATACTGGGTCGCGAAGTCCCCTACGATATCCGGACGCTTAAGAATATTGATGATCCCGGTGATTAAGCCAGAGGCAATAAACGCCGGGATCAGCGGAATAAAGACGTTGGCCAGTTGTCGCAGCGCATCGCTCATGGGGGCTTTGTATCGGGCCTTTGCCTGCGCCTTCGTACGTTCGACGTCATCGATCGCCACGCTCTCGCCGCCGACCATCAGCGCACGCATGGCATCCACAACCTGCGCCGCCTTTCCCGGCCCGACAATCAGCTGGTGCTGTTGCCCCTGTTTAACGTAACCACTCACGCCGGAAAGCTGCTTCAGACGCGGCACATCAAGCTGCTCGTCGTTATGCACCTCGACGCGCACGCGCGTCATGCAGTTTTCCAGACGCTGAATATTTTTTTCCCCACCGATCCCCTGCAGGATATCGCTGGCGAGCGCTGCTGTTTTGTCCATACACGCCTCTGTTAGTTTTCTAATGCCGCCCGTAAGAACCCGTTATGGGCATTGAGCCTTGCTCTGGCGGCCGCAGCGTCCAGTCCGCTCAGGATCATCAGAATGGCCGGTTTAACATCGTGATCGGTTTGTTTCAGTACCGCTTCCGCCTCTTCGCGGCTTGCTCCCGTCGCCTCCATAACCATACGGCAGGCTCTGTCCACCAGCTTGACGTTGGTCGCTTGCATATCCACCATCAGGTTCTGATAAACCTTGCCAAACTTCACCATCGCGCCAGTGGAGATCATGTTGAGCACCAGCTTTTGCGCGGTGCCGGATTTCAGGCGCGTAGAGCCGGTTAACGCTTCCGGGCCGACAACCGGAGAGATAGCGATAGCAGCGACCTGCGCAATCGGCGAGCCAGGATTACAGGAAATCGCCACCGTGGTGCAGCCCGTCTTGTTGGCATACTCCAGACCGCCGATAACGTACGGTGTACGCCCGGAAGCCGCCAGCCCAACAACCAGATCCTGAGCGGTCAGATTTATCCCCTTCAGGTCATCCTCGCCGAGCTGTTTGTTGTCTTCCGCTCCTTCCACGGCTTTCAGCAGCGCGCCAGGGCCGCCAGCAATCAACCCGACCACCAGACCGTGCGGCACACCAAACGTTGGCGGGCATTCAGAGGCATCCAGCACACCAAGACGCCCGCTGGTTCCGGCGCCCATGTAGATAATGCGACCACCGGCCTTCAGTGCTTCCGCCGCCGCATCGACAGCTTTCGCCACCTCGGGTAATGTCTCTTTCACTGCCTGCGCGACCAGCGTATCCTGTTGATTAAAACGGTTAACCAGCTCCAGGGTGCTGAGCGCATCCAGATCCATGGTTTGTGGGTTACGCGTTTCAGAAACAAGTGAGCCAAGATTCATCTTTTGTACCTCAAGAATTTTTAATTCATAATAATCTCACTATAATGGAATATAAAATTCATTCAGGCGAGCAAAATTCGTATTTGCGCAGACAATCACAATTTCGCCAGGAGAACCTATGAACTGTTTAATTCGCATTCGCCAGCGGTATGCAGGCTTTGCTCAAAGCGACAAAAAACTGGCGGATTTTCTGCTCTCTCAGCCCGACCATGCCCGCCATCTCAGCTCGCAGCAGCTGGCGAGCGAGGCCGGAGTGAGTCAGTCGAGCGTGGTAAAATTTGCCCAGAAGATTGGCTTTAAAGGCTTCCCGGCTCTCAAGCTGGCGATTAGCGAAGCCCTGGTGAGTAACCCCAATCCGCAGTCGATGCCGGTACATAATCAGATTCGTGGCGATGACCCGATGCGTCTGGTGGGAGAGAAGCTCATCAAAGAGAATGTCGCGGCCATGCATGCCACCCTTGATGTGAATACCGAAGAAAAATTACTGGAAAGCGTGGCGATGCTGCGTGCAGCGCGACGTATTATTTTGACCGGGATAGGCGCGTCCGGACTGGTGGCACGTAACTTTGGCTGGAAGCTGACAAAAATAGGTTACAACGCCATTGTCGAGCAGGATATGCACGCCCTGCTGGCGACCGTGCAGGCGATGGATGCTAACGATCTGCTGCTGGCGATCTCCTATTCCGGCGAACGCCGCGAGATCAATATGGCTACCGATGAAGCCTTACGCGTAGGCGGTAAGATTCTGGCCATCACCGGGTTTACTCCCAACGCGCTGCAGCAGCGGGCTACGCGCTGTTTATATACTATCGCGGAAGAGCAGGCCACGCGCAGCGCGGCGATCTCCTCGACAAGTGCGCAGATGATGTTGACCGACCTGCTGTTTATGGCCCTGGTGCAACAGGATCTGGAGCACGCGCCAGAGCGTATCCGGCACAGTGAAGAGCTGGTAAAAAAACTGGTTTGAACAGGTAATGAGCGTATAATGCCCGCCCTGTTTGTGTTGTTTCTGAGAATTTCCTGATGGCGCTGTTAATCACCAAAAAATGCATCAATTGCGATATGTGCGAACCGGAATGCCCGAACCAGGCGATTTCGATGGGCGAGAGCATTTATGAGATTAACAGCGACCGCTGCACTGAATGCATCGGCCACTACGAAACGCCGACC
Source organism: Enterobacter sp. R-25 (assembly GCF_049913205.1). NCBI lineage: Bacteria > Pseudomonadati > Pseudomonadota > Gammaproteobacteria > Enterobacterales > Enterobacteriaceae > Enterobacter > Enterobacter sp. R-25. The sequence continues at coordinate 3,541,637 of NZ_CP183982.1, forward strand.
TGTCAGAAAGTGTGCCCAATCCCCAATACCATCCTGAAGGATCCGGCACACGTCGAGAGCGAAGAGCAGCTTTGGGATAAGTTTGTCCTGCTGCATCACGCGGACAAACTTTAACTTTCGATAATCACCGTCGCGCAGGCGTAGTGTCGTTCATCGGCGAGCGTGACATGCATGTGATTTACGCCGAGTTTCTCTGCCAGCGTTTGCGCCTCACCCCATAAACGCAGGCGCGGTTTACCCAGCTCATCGTTAAACACTTCAAACTGATTAAACGCCAGACCGTTACGAATACCGGTGCCGAAGGCTTTGGCTGCCGCCTCTTTGACGGCAAAGCGCTTGGCCAGAAAACGTACCGGCTGCTGATGCGTCTCCCAGATGGCCCATTCGTTATCGCTCAGCACGCGTCGTGCCAGGCGATCGCCGCTACGGGCGATCACCGCTTCAATGCGGGCTATTTCAACGATATCGGTGCCTAAGCCCAGAATAGCCATTACTGACGCGCTTCCAGCATCAGGCGTTTCATTTCTGAGACCGCCTCTTTCAGGCCACTCATTACCGCACGGCCAATAATAGCGTGGCCGATATTCAGCTCATGCATTTCCGGCAGGGCTGCAATGGCCTTGACGTTATGGTAGGTCAGGCCATGCCCGGCGTTAACTTTCAGACCCAGGCTCGCGGCATAGGTGGCCGCATTGGCGATACGCTCCAGCTCTTTGGCCTGCGTAGTTTCATCTTTCGCATCAGCGTAACAGCCGGTATGAATTTCAATATAGGGCGCGCCCACTTCGGCAGCCGCTTTGATCTGTGCTACATCGGCGTCGATGAACAGAGAGACCAGGATACCCGCCTCAGCCAGACGCTTGCAGGCATCACGCATTTTGTCGCGTTGACCCGCCACGTCCAGGCCCCCTTCGGTGGTCACTTCCTGACGTTTTTCCGGTACCAGGCAGCAGAAATGCGGCTTCGTCTCGCAGGCAATCGTCAGCATCTCTTCCGTGACCGCCATCTCCAGGTTCATGCGGGTGTCCAGCGTCTGACGCAGAATGCGCACATCGCGGTCGGTAATATGACGGCGGTCTTCACGCAGGTGAACGGTAATGCCATCGGCGCCAGCCTGCTCAGCGATGAACGCCGCCTGAACCGGATCGGGATAAGCCGTGCCGCGTGCATTACGCAGCGTGGCGATGTGATCAATGTTGACGCCTAACAGTAATTCAGCCATGACAATCCTCGGTATTTTAGTTCGTGTCCCTGCCTCCCTCTCCCTCAGTGAGAGGGCTGGAGCGAGGGTCTGATACGTTAACGTTTCGGCATAAACTGCCTGAACAATTCGCGGCTCTTTAAGGGCTTGCCGCCAAGATACGGCTTGAGCGCAATCCGGGTAAAGCGTTTTGCTGCGCGAAGGGTATCCTGATCGGGAAACTCGCGCGCATACAGCGCTCTAAGCTGTCGCCCGGTAAAGGTGCTGTTATCTATCACGACGCTGGCGATAAAGCCTTTTTCTTCACGGTAGCGATAGGTCATCGCATCCTCTACCTCGTCTCCGCTCCCTGCACAATGCAAAAAATCGACCCCATAGCCCAGGTGTCCAAGCAGCGCCAGTTCAAAACGACGCAGGGCAGGTTCGGGCGTACCGGTAGCGCCGGCCAGCGCCTGGATACAGTGCAGGTAATCAAAGAAAAGTTCAGAGAAGCGAGTCTCATGCTCCAGAACACGTGAGATGAGTTCGTTGACATAGAGACCGCTGTACAGCGTGATACCAGAAAGGGGGAGCGCCAGAGAGACGGCTTCGGCACTGCGCAGGGTTTTGACTTCCCCACGCCCGCCGAAGCGTACCAGCAGCGGAGTGAAAGGCTGTAAGGCGCCCTTCAGGCCGGAGCGTTTGGAACGTGCGCCTTTAGCAACAAGGCGCACACGGCCCGACTCTTCCGTGAAAACGTCCAGCATAAGGCTGGTCTCGCTCCACGGACGGCTATGGAGGACAAAGGCACGCTGCCATCCATCCACGATGTTCAGTCTTAGACGTCGTCGCCGTAACCGAGGCTGCGCAATGCACGCTCATCATCGGCCCAGCCTGATTTCACCTTCACCCACAGTTCAAGGTGAACCGGGGCTTCAAACATGTCCTGCATGTCTCTGCGCGCTTCAATGCCGATGGTTTTGATCTTGGCACCTTTGTTGCCGATCACCATCTTCTTCTGCCCTTCGCGCTCAACGAGGATCAGGCCGTTGATGTCATAGCCGCCGCGTTCGTTGGTCTGAAAACGTTCAATCTCAACCGTTACGGAGTACGGCAGTTCCGCGCCAAGGAAACGCATCAGTTTTTCACGGATGATCTCAGAGGCCATAAAGCGCTGAGAACGATCGGTGATGTAATCTTCCGGGAAGTGATGAATCGCTTCCGGCAGATGTTTGCGCACGATGCCTGCGATGGTATCGACGTTCAGACCGGTCTCGGCAGACAGCGGGACGATATCAAGGAAGTTCATCTGGCTTCCCAGCCACTGCAGGTGCGGCAGCAGATCGGCTTTTTCCTGCACGTTGTCCACTTTGTTGACCGCAAGGATCACCGGCGTTTTACCGTCGCGCAGTTTGTTCAGCACCATTTCGTCGTCAGGCGTCCAGCGGGTGCCTTCCACCACGAAAATCACCAGCTCTACGTCGCCAATCGAGCTGCTCGCCGCCTTGTTCATCAGGCGGTTGATGGCGCGCTTCTCTTCCATGTGCAGGCCCGGGGTATCAACGTAGATCGCCTGATAGGCGCCTTCCGTGTGGATACCGACGATGCGGTGACGCGTGGTCTGCGCCTTACGGGAAGTAATGGAAATTTTCTGCCCAAGCAGATTATTCAACAGGGTAGATTTGCCAACGTTCGGACGTCCGACGATGGCAATAAACCCGCAATACGTTTTTTCTTCGCTCATTCCAGCTCCAGCATTTTTAACGCCTGTTCGGCGGCAGCCTGTTCAGCCTTACGACGGCTAGAACCTGTGCCGACCACCGGTTCACTCAGGCCACTGACCTGGCAATGGATGGTAAATTCCTGATCGTGCGCTTCGCCCCGCACCTGCACCACCAGATAGGATGGCAGCGGGAGGTGGCGACCCTGCAAATATTCCTGCAGACGCGTTTTCGGATCTTTTTGTTTATCGCCCGGACTGATTTCGTCCAGACGGGTTTGATACCAGTTAAGGATCAGCTTTTCTACGGTCTGAATATCGCTGTCCAGGAACACACCACCAATTAATGCTTCGACCGTGTCGGCAAGAATAGATTCACGACGGAAGCCGCCGCTTTTCAGTTCACCCGGCCCAAGTCGCAGACATTCGCCCAGTTCAAATTCACGAGCGATTTCCGCCAGGGTATTACCCCGAACCAGCGTCGCGCGCATGCGGCTCATATCACCTTCGTCCACACGTGGGAAACGATGATAAAGCGCATTCGCGATCACGAAACTTAAAATAGAGTCACCCAGGAACTCGAGGCGCTCATTATGCTTGCTGCTGGCACTGCGGTGGGTTAATGCCTGTTGCAACAACTCCTGATGATGAAAAGTGTAGCCCAGCTTCCGTTGAAGCCGATTAATTACGATGGGGTTCATGCGATACCAGTAAATGAATGCGTCAAAAATGCAGCACACGAAACCGACCTGAGAAGACCAACGCGGTTTCGTGTGCCGTGGCACCCTTGCAGGGCCAACCTTAAACTTCGGGGGAATATTCTATACACAACGACAGGGGATGTCGTTAGTCCAAAGAGATTTATCGCTGAAATAATTCACGTAGCCGCTAATTAACGCGGCTACGCGTTCATTTAATGAGAATTAATGGATCCCGCCGATACGATTCAGGCGAACGCCGGTCGGCCATTCGCCTTCCTGCTTCTCAAAACTCATCCAGATAGCGGTCGCTTTACCTACCAGATTCGCTTCCGGCACAAAGCCCCAGTAACGGCTGTCCGCGGAATTATCGCGGTTATCACCCATCATGAAGTAGTGTCCCGGTGGTACGATCCAGCTGGCCAGCTGTTGGCCCGGCTGCCGGTAGTACATCCCCACTTGATCCTGCGCGATTGGCACGGTGAGGATACGGTGGGTCACATCACCCAGCGTCTCTTTACGTTCTACCAGGCGAATACCGTCCTCTTTGGTCTCGCCTTTGGGGACCTGGAAGAAACCGCTGGTCGCTTCACCGCCGTTACGGCGAGCAAAGGTCTGCACAAAATCACTTGGCTCAACGTTTGAGTAAGTGATTGGCAGCGCGTTTTCACACGCGGTACCGGAGCTGCAGCCAGGCTGAACGGTAACTTCTTTCGCCACCGGATCGTAGGTGACTTTATCACCCGGCAGACCCACTGCACGCTTGATGTAATCCAGACGCGGATCTTCCGGGTATTTAAACACCACGATGTCGCCACGTTTTGGATGACCGGTTTCGATCAGCGTTTTCTGGTAGATCGGATCTTTAATCCCGTAGGCAAACTTCTCAACCAGAATAAAATCGCCAATCAGCAGCGTTGGCATCATTGAACCAGACGGGATCTGGAATGGCTCGTAAATAAACGAGCGGACAACCAGCACAATCGCCAGCACCGGAAATACTGATGCCCCGGTTTCCAGCCAGCCCGGTTTCGGACCGACTTTCTTCAGGGTTTTCGCGTCCAGCCCATCGCCAGTGGCTGCCTGTGCGGCAGCCTGACGTTCATGGCGTTTTGGGGCGAAAATAAACTTATCCAGACACCACAACAAACCTGTCACCAGGGTAGCAATGACCAGAATCAGGGCAAACATGTTCGCCATGCCAACTCCTTAGGGTTATTTGCCGTCTTTACCAACATGAAGGATGGCAAGGAATGCTTCCTGCGGCAGTTCGACGTTACCGACCTGCTTCATACGCTTCTTACCTTCTTTCTGTTTCTGCAGCAGCTTTTTCTTACGGCTGACGTCACCGCCGTAGCATTTCGCCAGAACGTTTTTACGCAGCTGTTTCACAGTAGAACGGGCAATAATGTGGTTACCGATGGCGGCCTGAATCGCGATATCAAACTGCTGACGCGGGATCAGCTCTTTCATCTTCTCAACCAGCTCACGGCCACGGTATGGCGCATTGTCGTTGTGAGTGATCAGTGCCAGCGCATCCACACGCTCGCCGTTGATCAGCACGTCCACACGCACCATGTTAGACGCCTGGAAGCGTTTGAAGTTGTAATCCAGTGACGCATAGCCACGAGAGGTAGACTTCAGACGATCGAAGAAGTCGAGGACCACTTCCGCCATAGGGATTTCGTACGTCAGCGCAACCTGATTACCGTGGTAAACCATGTTGGTCTGTACGCCACGCTTCTCAATACACAGCGTAATAACGTTACCCAGGAACTCCTGCGGCAGCAGCATATGACACTCTGCAATGGGCTCGCGCAGTTCTTCGATATTGTTCAGCGGTGGCAGCTTGGACGGGCTATCGACGTAGACGATCTCTTTGTTGGTGGTCTGCACTTCGTACACAACGGTCGGTGCCGTGGTGATCAGATCCAGATCGTATTCACGCTCCAGACGCTCCTGGATGATCTCCATGTGCAGCAGACCAAGGAAGCCGCAGCGGAAGCCGAAGCCCAGCGCCGTAGAGCTTTCTGGTTCATAGAACAGGGAAGCATCGTTGAGGCTCAGCTTGCCGAGCGCATCACGGAAGTTTTCATAGTCGTCAGAGCTGACCGGGAACAGACCCGCGTAAACCTGCGGTTTAACCTTTTTAAAGCCTGGCAGCGCTTTGTCTGCCGGGTTACGTGCACCGGTCAGGGTATCGCCCACTGGCGCGCCGAGGATGTCTTTAATGGCGCAGACCAGCCAGCCTACTTCGCCACATTTCAGCTCGGTACGGTCAACCTGTTTTGGCGTGAAGATACCCAGACGGTCAGCGTTGTAAACCTGGCCAGTACTCATTACCTTGATTTTGTCGCCTTTACGCATGGTGCCGTTTTTAATACGCACCAGTGAGACAACGCCCAGGTAGTTATCAAACCAGGAGTCGATGATCAGCGCCTGCAGCGGGGCATCCGGGTCACCTTCTGGTGCCGGGATATCACGCACCAGGCGTTCCAGCACGTCGGTCACGCCCACGCCCGTTTTAGCGGAGCAGCGCACCGCATCGGTCGCGTCGATGCCGACAATATCTTCAATCTCTTCCGCTACGCGCTCAGGATCGGCAGCTGGCAGGTCAATTTTGTTCAGAACCGGAACAACCTCGAGATCCATTTCCATCGCGGTGTAGCAGTTTGCCAGGGTCTGGGCTTCAACGCCCTGCCCGGCATCCACAACCAGCAGCGCGCCTTCACAGGCCGCCAGCGAGCGTGAAACTTCATAGGAGAAGTCAACGTGGCCTGGGGTGTCGATAAAGTTCAGCTGATAGATTTCGCCATCAGCCGCTTTGTAATCAAGCGTAACGCTCTGCGCTTTGATGGTGATACCGCGTTCGCGTTCCAGGTCCATGGAGTCCAGAACCTGGGCTTCCATTTCACGATCAGACAGGCCACCGCAAATCTGGATAATACGGTCAGACAGCGTCGACTTACCGTGGTCAATGTGAGCAATGATCGAAAAGTTACGTATGTTCTTCATATAGTTAAATAATTATGCCTTACGAATTCCTGGAGGCCGCTGTTCTTAGCCTGACGTTTTTCAGTGCGAAAACGCCGCATTCTACACTACATCCCCGTTACCTGGAAATGTACTTAGCGCCAGGTATAGCGTGAAGAAATGACGTTTTCTGTTTTAGGACGTAAAAAAGGACAAAGCCCGATGGATCACCGGGCCTCAGAAGAGAGCGTCTCAACACGAAGCTGGTCGGGTGCCAGCCCAACGCTGAGAATAACAGGCTGCCATTCTTCGCGTGCGGCAAGCTTCGGGGAGAGAGCTTTGGCCAGCCAGAATCCCCCTACGCCGCCCAATGCAGCACCGCACATGGCGGCCACATCGGTACCAAACAGCATCTGGAATACGCCGCCCATAACAAACAGCCCCACCAGCGGAGAGAGATAAACCAGCATGGCGGACGTGAGCAGGCTACCTTCTGCAATTCCCAGCTCCACCTTTTGCCCCACCATCAGCGGCCGATCGCTTGGCACGGAAATGGTATGCGAGGTTTGCGGCCCGAGCTTGTTCAGCACGCGGCTACCGCAACCGGCTCTGGAAGCACAGCTATTGCATGAGGCCTTAACATCACAGCTCACCAGCGCAATGCCATTCTGCCACGATACGACCGTAGCCCACTCTTTAATCATTGTGCAGTCCTGAATTTAATGCTGTCGGAAATACGCTTCGCCGTTTGTGGCGGTAATTCACCCACAATGGTGATCTCTGCGTTATCGCGAACCGTGGTGCTGACCGTCCTGCGTCCGGTACGAAGCATTTGTTCAGAACTGTTTGCCGATGCGCGGTTAATGTTCACCGAGAAACTGAACAAACCATCGGAATAAAGACGCGATTCAACCGGTGTTTCAATGGTTGGCAGTTGTCGACGGCTGCTGGAGACTTCGCTAAACCCTTGCGGGATCCAGGAAGGAACCCAGTTGAAGTTGACGGAATCACCCGCCGGTACCGAAAGCAGCGGCGGCAGGCTGGCTTTCGCCAGATTCTGCATGCTATTACCCACCTGATTGTTCACGCTAAAGGAGATAACGCGGAACTGTTCCAGCGTTTCACCATCACGGTCAAGCAGGTCTACACGCATTGGCAGCTTGGTTTCGGCGTCAATCCAGACGATATAGCTGTAGCGCGTTCCGTCACGGGCAACAACGCGGATCACCTCACACAGTCTGTCCGCAATGCGCGTACGCCCTACCGAAATGAAGTCATAGTAAGGCGCAAGACGTTTGAAGTCGGTGTAGATAAGCGATGGCAGAGAATCGACGATATAATCGCCATTCAGCGTGAAAGGCTCCAGACCGGGTTCGAAATAACTGATTTCGTTACCACGCTGGACAACTTCCCGACGCGGGCCATCCATCTGTAAAAGCTGGGCGAGCGGCTGGTTATCAAGACGGGCATGGCGGTATCGTAACGACTCGACGCCCTGCTTATTGATACTGATAAATGCCAACTCGTAATTGAGTGACTGGCTGGCCAGATTCATTTGCTGCAACAACGCCCCGGATGAAACATCAGCCGAGGCGTTGGCAGAGAAGAACAGGCTACCCGCCATCAGAGACATGGCGAACCAAAGTTGCTTCATTACTGCGATTGCGTTCCTAAAGTTTGGTTTCCGGGCACCTGCACAGCCGCTTGCTGGGTTTGTGCCTGCTCAAACTGAAGCTGTTCAGAGTGCAGACGACGCTGCAACTCGTAATCCTGCAACATCGCATTAATGCGACGGCGTTGCTCCTGAACCTGCTGTTGCTGGCCGCCGCTGGCGGATGCATCAGCCGGAACACCCAAACTTACCGGGCTGGCTTTGCCCATCATCGGCAGTGTGTTGAACACTGGCGCTTCTGGCTGCTGATTAGTTTCAGACTGAGTATTATAGTGCTGGACGCCAACGATAACTGCAAGCGATACGCATGCAGCCACACCCATTTGGGTGAGCTGGCTGGCCCACGGACGCACCTTGTGCCAGAACGGCATTTTCTGCCACTGGTGAGGCGCAGGTTGAGCTTCAGGAATCAGCGGAGTGGTCTGACGGACAGGCTCATTTTCAATGGCCGCCATCACGCGAGCTGAGATATCGAAATGGAGAACCTCGCCGGTGTCACCGCGAAGGGTGTCACGGATGAGATGATAACTCTCCCAGGTCTCTTGCATTTCGGGAGAATGAGACAGCTCGTTGAGCAGCTCACTATCCAGCGTTTCACCATCCATTAAAGCGGAAAGTTTTTCTTTCTGCATGCCTAATACCTTTTCCAGTATCCCGCTATCGTCAACGCCTGATAAGCGGTTGAACTTTATTATCAATTGCTTCTCGCGCACGGAAAATACGTGAACGTACCGTGCCGACCGGACAATCCATGATGGCGGCTATCTCTTCATAGCTCAGACCATCCAACTCCCGTAACGTAATTGCCATGCGTAAATCTTCCGGGAGCGACTCGATCGTGCGAAAAACGATTTGTCTCAGTTCTTCTGACAACATTAAGTTCTCAGGGTTCGAAATTTCTTTCAGCGCACCGCCACTTTCGAAGTTTTCGGCGTCGATTGCGTCCACATCACTTGAAGGCGGACGGCGGCCCTGAGCGACCAGATAATTCTTTGCCGTATTGACCGCAATACGGTACAGCCAGGTATAAAAAGCACTATCTCCCCGGAATGAATCCAGCGCGCGATAGGCCTTAATAAAAGACTCTTGTACTACATCAGGCACATCGCCTGACGGTACATAGCGGGAAACCAGGCTCGCCACCTTATGCTGGTAGCGCACCACCAGTAAGTTAAAGGCTTTCTGATCTCCCTTCTGGACCCGTTCAACCAGGACCTGGTCCGTTAACTGCTCGCTCATCCGAGGTAATGTCTCCCCAAACCTAAATTCCACGCGTTATCGAAACGCCACTCTTAAAAAACCGCACTTTGAGCAAGCACCGAATTAGAGTGTCTGATCTTCAATAAGTTCCGTAACGCCTTTGTTTTTGTTCATCGCGCCGCAGACTGTTCATTTTCTCTCATTATAAGTCTGTTCACGATACGCACCACTTTATGACAAGAAACATCTCTTTTCCCGCCAGAAGAGTAACGCAACCCAGTCTTTATTTCACCACAAAATCTGACGCTAACGATCTGCTTCGCAAAATATTTTCTTTCTTTTACGTGGTTTTAATCCTCCGCCTCGAGTTTAGCGGTTACAACTCACATCAAAAAAAACGTGCGATATCTCGCATTCGGATGCTATTCTGACCAAACACTGTTTAGTAAATTAAACAAAAATCATGAACACAACACCTGAACTGCATTGTGATGTACTGATCATCGGTAGCGGCGCTGCCGGTCTCTCCTTGGCACTGCGTCTGGCCGAACATCAGAGCGTTATCGTTCTGAGCAAAGGGCCGATAAGTGAAGGTTCTACGTTTTATGCCCAGGGCGGTATTGCCGCCGTGTTTGATGAGACAGACAGCATTGCGTCGCATGTCGACGATACGCTGATTGCCGGGGCCGGGATCGTGGATGCACATGCCGCAGAGTTTGTGGCCAGTAATGCCCGTCATTGCGTGCAGTGGTTGATCGATCAGGGCGTATTATTTGATACGCAGGTACAGCCAAACGGTGAAGAAAGCTACCACCTCACCCGCGAAGGCGGGCATAGCCACCGCCGTATCCTGCATGCCGCAGACGCTACCGGTAAAGAAGTCGAAACCACGCTGGCCAGTAAAGCCCTCAGCCATCCTAACATTCGGGTCCTTGAGCGCAGCAATGCCGTTGACCTGATTATTTCCGACAAGATTGGCCTGCCTGGTACGCGTCGTGTCGTGGGTGCCTGGGTCTGGAATCGCAATAAAGAGAAGGTTGAGACCTGTCAGGCGAAAGCCGTGGTGCTGGCGACTGGCGGTGCATCCAAAGTGTATCAGTATACCACCAACCCCGATATTGCCTCCGGAGACGGCATCGCCATGGCCTGGCGCGCCGGTTGTCGCGTGGCAAACCTTGAATTCAACCAGTTTCACCCTACCGCCCTGTTCCATCCTCAGGCGCGTAATTTCCTGCTGACGGAAGCCCTGCGCGGTGAAGGCGCATACCTGAAACGTCCTGACGGCTCCCGCTTTATGCCGGACTTTGACCCCAGGGGCGAGCTGGCACCGCGCGATATCGTTGCCCGCGCCATCGACCATGAAATGAAGCGTCTTGGCGTAGACTGCATGTATCTGGACATCAGCCATAAGCCGGCAGAGTTTATCCGCCAGCATTTCCCGATGATCTACGAAAAGCTGCTGGGTCTGGGGATTGATTTAACCCGCGATTCGGTGCCTATCGTGCCTGCCGCCCACTATACCTGCGGGGGCGTAATGGTTGACGATCATGGTCGCACCGATGTGGATGGCCTGTATGCTATCGGTGAAGTAAGTTATACCGGGCTTCATGGCGCGAACCGGATGGCGTCGAACTCACTGCTGGAGTGTCTGGTTTACGGCTGGTCTGCCGCGGAAGATATCACGAAGCGCATGCCTTACGCCCGTCAGACTGAAAACCTGCCTGCCTGGGATGAAAGCCGCGTGGAGAACCCGGATGAGCTGGTCGTTATTCAGCATAACTGGCACGAACTGCGGCTGTTTATGTGGGACTACGTCGGGATTGTGCGGACCACGAAACGTCTTGAACGCGCATTACGCCGTATCACGATGTTACAGCAGGAAATCGATGAATATTATGCCAATTTCCGCGTATCCAATAATCTGCTGGAGCTGCGCAATCTGGTTCAGGTTGCCGAATTGATTGTTCGCTGCGCGATGATGCGCAAAGAGAGCCGCGGTTTGCACTATACCCTCGACTACCCCGATCAGCTGGCCGAGTCCGGGCCGTCGATCCTCTCCCCGCAGGTTCACATAAACAGATAAAACGCCTGGGTCAGAGCGGTGTAATCTTCGGAATAACGCTGGTCTGGCCCACGGATCACCATTCGGTCGTTAAAGCATTCACCTTCTTTGGGTGAGAGCGCCAGCAGCACGCGGTGCGGCAATCGCCCTTCGGTATCCGCAATATCGGTGCGTAAACGTAATTTCCAGCCAATCTCTTGCGCTATGCCAATAAACGCATTGCCGGTGCTTTCTGGCAGAACCACGCAGAAAAACCCTTCTTCTGAAATAAGCTCTGCGGCACTGATCAGCAGCGCCTTATGGTCGAGAGAGCCGGTATAACGGGCCTGTTCACGCTCAGGCGTTCCGCACTCAACTCCGGGCGCGTAGTAAGGAGGATTGCTGACAATCAGGTCGTAACGCGCGGTTTGCTCCGGCGTCCAGTCGAGCACATCTACACATTCAACGTTAATCCGGGCGGCCCACCGAGATTCAGCCGCATTTTCACTCGCCTGCTCTGCCGCCTGCGCATCCAGCTCCACCGCATCTATGGTGACATGCGCTTCGGTACGTTGCGCCAGCATCAGCGCCAACAGCCCGCTGCCCGTCCCAATATCCAGAATACGCTTTACACCTGCGACAGGTGCCCAGGCACCCAGTAAAATACCGTCTGTACCGACTTTCATGGCACAGCGATCGTGAGCGACAAAAAATTGTTTAAACGTAAAACCATCGCGGCGCAACTGCGCTTTGAGTTGAGACATGTCAGGGCAACCTTCTAAGTGAAACTGGAGTAGCATAGGGGAAAGCGAAGTGGCCGCAAAGCGATATCCATACAAACAGATGAAGATTACAGCCGTAACGTCTATAATCAGCGCCCCACACAGAGGTAGAACATGACTGTAACGACTTTTTCCGAACTTGAACTCGATGAAAGCCTGCTCAATGCACTTGAGAGCAAAGGCTTTACACGCCCGACCGCCATTCAGGCAGCGGCCATTCCGCCTGCGCTTGAGGGCCGCGATGTGCTCGGTTCTGCGCCAACCGGCACGGGGAAGACAGCAGCTTACTTGCTGCCTGTGTTGCAGCATCTGCTCGATTTTCCACGTAAAAAATCAGGCCCGCCGCGTATTTTGATCCTGACGCCGACGCGCGAGCTGGCGATGCAGGTTGCCGATCACGCCCGCGAGCTGGCGGCCAATACCCATCTGGATATCGCCACGATCACTGGCGGCGTTGCGTATATGAACCACGCCGAAGTGTTCAGCGAAAATCAGGACATCGTCGTTGCGACGACCGGTCGCCTGCTGCAGTACATTAAAGAAGAGAACTTCGACTGCCGCGCGGTAGAAACACTGATTCTGGATGAAGCTGACCGCATGCTGGACATGGGCTTCGCGCAGGATATCGAACATATCGCGGGTGAGACACGCTGGCGTAACCAGACAATGCTGTTCTCTGCCACCCTTGAAGGGGACGCGATCAAAGACTTCGCAGAGCGCCTGCTGGAAGATCCGGTGGAAGTTTCCGCGACGCCGTCCACGCGCGAGCGCAAGAAGATCCACCAGTGGTATTACCGTGCAGATAACCTTGAACACAAGGTTGAGTTACTTAAGCACCTGCTGAAGCAGGACGATGCCACCCGTACCATCGTCTTTGTGCGTAAGCGCGAGCGTGTGCATGAACTGGCTGAAATGCTGCGTAATGCCGGAATCAATAACTGCTATCTCGAAGGCGAGATGGCGCAGGTTAAGCGTACCGAAGGGATTAAACGTCTGACTGATGGTCGCGTGAACGTGCTGGTCGCAACAGACGTTGCTGCACGCGGGATCGACATTCCGGACGTCAGTCACGTCATTAACTTCGATATGCCACGCAGCGGCGACACCTATCTGCACCGCATTGGCCGTACCGGCCGTGCCGGACGCAAAGGTATCGCGATCTCTCTGGTCGAAGCGCATGACTACCTGCTGCTGCAGAAAATTGGCCGCTACGTTGATGAGCCACTGAAAGCACGCGTTATTGATGAGCTTCGTCCGACCACACGTGCTCCGAGTGAAAAAATGACGGGCAAACCGTCTAAAAAAGCGCTCGCAAAACGTGCTGAGAAAAAAGAGAAAGAAAAAGAGAAGCCGCGCGTGAAGCAGCGCCACCGCGATACCAAGAATATTGGTAAGCGCCGTAAACCAAGCTCTGCCGCACCAGAGACGAAAACTGAAGAGTAAAAAAAGCCGGGGAAAACCCCGGCTTTTTTATTCCACCCCCGAGACTGAAACCTTACAGGCTTTCAGTAAAGGTACGCGCAATAACGTCGCGCTGCTGTTCCGGGGTCAGAGAGTTAAAACGTACTGCATAACCTGATACACGAATGGTCAGCTGTGGGTATTTTTCCGGGTGCTTAACCGCATCTTCCAGCGTTTCACGGCGCAGCACGTTCACGTTCAGGTGCTGACCACCTTCAACGCGCACTTCCGGTTTTACTTCCATTGGGATTTCACGGTATTCGATTTCGCCCAGTTTGTTCACCGGAACGATTTCATCTTCAGCAAAACCCGCTTTCGCTACTACACAGCGCGCTTCATTTTTCTCGCTGTCCAGCAGCCAGAAAGAGTTGAGCAGGTCGTCATTTGCAGCTTTAGTAATCTGGATACCTGTAATCATGTGTTGCCTCCCTTAGGCTACATTAACTGGTGTCGGCCTTGCGCGGCCAATTGGTAAAACCATTGTTTCTTGTGTGTATATATATCACTCGCACCCCGGTCATTTATTGATTTAAATCAACAAAAACACCAACCACACAAAGAGTGTGGTTTGATTTTATTGTTCCAGATCAATTTCATTGCTTTACCAGCTCAACTCCTTTCGCATCCATTCAAAATAAATTGAATGACTTACGGTGATTTTATGCCTGGGATTTTGCACCCCGGGTTTTAGCGGTTAAGCTAGGCGCAGAATGTGATTCGCAGGAGAGCGAGATGACGACACTGTTGACCTGGCACGATGTGCTGGCAGAAGAGAAACAGCAGCCCTATTTTATTAACACCCTCAGCACCGTTGCGGCAGAGCGGCAGTCTGGCCAGACGATTTATCCGCCACAAAAAGATGTTTTCAACGCGTTTCGCTATACCGAGCTCAGCGATGTGAAAGTGGTTATCCTCGGCCAGGATCCTTACCACGGACCGGGACAGGCTCACGGGCTTGCTTTCTCTGTACGTCCTGGGGTTGCTATCCCCCCTTCGCTTCTGAACATGTACAAAGAACTCGAAAAGACCGTGCCCGGCTTTACCCGGCCCACGCATGGTTATCTGGAAAGCTGGGCGCGCCAGGGCGTGCTGTTACTGAATACGGTACTCACCGTACGTGCCGGTCAGGCACATTCTCACGCCAGCCTGGGCTGGGAAACCTTTACCGATAAAGTCATCAGCCTTATCAACGAGCATCGTGAAGGGGTGGTGTTTTTACTGTGGGGTTCCCACGCTCAGAAGAAAGGGGCGATTATCGACAGGCAGCGTCATCATGTCCTGAAGGCACCGCATCCGTCACCGCTGTCAGCGCATCGTGGTTTCTTTGGTTGTAATCATTTTGTTCTGGCGAACGAGTGGCTGGAAAAACGTGGCGAAACGCCAATTGACTGGATGCCAGTGTTACCGGCTGAGAGTGAGTAACGCATCGGATGTGCCCTTTTTTAGCGGGCACATCCGACGCACAGTATTATGCTTTATTCTGACGCCACCATTCCGCCAGCAGTACGCCAGTCGCAACGGAAACGTTCAGACTTTCAACATTGCCTGTACCGTCGATAGAGACGCTCAGATCCGCGCTGGAAAGCACAGCATCCGACAGGCCATCACGCTCCTGACCCAGCACCAGCACCATTTTACGCGGCAGTGTCGCTTTAAACAGCGGCGTAGCGGCATGGCTGGAGGTCGTGACGATGGCATATCCCGCATTACGGAACTGCTCAATGGCATCCAGAACGCTGTCGCCGGTGATCGGCTGAACATGCTCTGCCCCGCCCTCTGCAGTACGGATCGCGGCACCCGATTCCAGCAGCGCGGCATCCTGTAACAGCACGCCTTTCACGCCAAAGTGCGCGCAGCTACGCATCATTGCACCCAGATTATGTGGGTTGCCCACATCTTCAAGTGCCAGCACGCAGTCATCGGCTTCCGCCTGGCTAACCCACTGCTGTACGGTAGTCCCGTTACGTTTTTTGATCAGGAAGCACACGCCACCGTGGTGTTCAGTGCCTGATGCTTTCGTCAGCTCAGCGTCATCCACCACATGGTAGGCTTTACGGTTTGCCGCCATCCAGCGCAGCGCTTCTTTAAAGCGCGGGGTTACGCTCTGGATAAACCATGCGCGAACGATGCACTCAGGACGGCTCTGGAACAGCGCCTGGCAGGCGTTCTCGCCATAGACTCGGGTCTCTTCTGCACGCTGACGGCGCAGCACTTCCGGGTCAATAAAGCTTTTCCCGCTGATGCCGCCGTGATCGGCTTTTTCAGGCGCCTCATCACCAGGGGCGCGAGAAACAGTACGCCAGGGGGATGAACCCTCGCGCGAGAAATCATCGCGTTTGCGATCGTCACGCTTGCGGTCATCACGTTTGCGGTCATCACCGCGGTTATTTCTGTCATCGCGGGCGGGGCGACGGCCACCGTCTGCACGAGAAGACGCCGGACGCCCGCCACCTTTTCCGGTACGCGGATTTTGGGTGCGTTTATCAGAGTCATCATCACTGCGGACATACATCACTTTGACCTTGCCGCTTTTGTTTTTCATTTCGTCGTTCATGCTTTTCTCCACCAGCGCTGCGCGAAGCGCGCAGATTACCCGATGTGCAAGCTCATAGCCATAAATTCGTACAAAAGCCTGTGACTATTGTTCTCATTGAATAAAACGCATTGTCGTTTCAAACAGGCTGAATGATAATATGTAACATATTAGAAACATTATCGGCATTCTGCCGCTGTCCCACGGCTCTATCAGAGGTTAGTTATGAATACCGTATGTGCCAACTGTCAGGCTCTTAATCGCATTCCGGACGATCGGATTGAAGATGGTGCGAAATGCGGGCGTTGTGGCCATGAACTGTTTGATGGCGATGTTATCAACGCTACGGGTGCTACGCTGGACAAACTCCTCAAGGACGATCTTCCGGTGGTTGTCGATTTTTGGGCACCGTGGTGTGGTCCGTGCCGTAGCTTCGCGCCAGTCTTCGAAGATGTTGCCGAAGAACGTAGCGGCAAAATGCGTTTTGTTAAGGTCAATACCGAAGCAGAACGTGAGTTAAGCGCACGCTTTCGCATTCGCAGCATCCCAACCATCATGATTTTCAAAAATGGTGAAGTGATCGACATGCTTAACGGTGCCGTTCCTAAAGCACCGTTTGATAGCTGGTTAAACGAATCGCTGTAACATTAACGGGGCGCATCTTGTGCCCCGTTCCTTCCTCTGCGAAAATAGGGTTTTTCCTGCACTTCGCCCATGACTGATAACGCTGTTCTTCAACTGCGCGCCGCACGCCTGGCCCGCGCGACTCGCCCTTTTCTTGCCCGCGGCAATCGTATTCGCCGCTGTCAGCGTTGTCTGCTGCCGCTAAAAGTTTGTCTGTGCGAGACCCTTGCGCCGAGCACGGCGAAGAGTCGTTTTTGCCTGGTCATGTTCGATACCGAACCAATGAAACCCAGCAATACCGGACGCCTTATTGCCGACATTCTGCCGGATACCGCGGCATTTCAGTGGTCACGCACGGAACCTCCGCAGGCCCTGCTCGACTTAGTGGCAAACCCGGACTATCAGCCAATGGTCGTATTTCCGGCCTCGTATGCTGGCGAAGATCGCCAGGTGCTTTCGGCACCGCCATCTGGTAAACCGCCGCTGTTTATTATGCTGGACGGAACCTGGACCGAAGCGCGAAAAATGTTCCGCAAAAGTCCTTATCTCGATTCATTGCCGGTGATTTCGGTCGACCTTTCACGCGTCTCGGCCTACCGCCTGCGAGAAGCGCATGCTGACGGGCAATACTGTACCGCTGAAGTGGCGATTGCCCTTCTGGATTTAGCGGGAGATACCGTCGCGGCAGGTGCGCTGGGGAGCCATTTCTCCTGCTTTCGTGAACGTTACCTGGCAGGAAAAACCGTTCATAAGGGCAGCGTCACAGCAACTGAGACAGAAAACGTTTAAAATCATCAGGTCGCTTGCATTCACAGGAGGCCTGCATGAGCCAGCGAGGGTTAGAAGCGCTACTTCGTCCTAAATCCATTGCCGTTATCGGCGCATCAATGAAACCGGATCGCGCAGGCTATCTGATGATGCGTAACCTGCTGGCTGGCGGATTTAATGGCCCCGTCATGCCCGTGACGCCTGCCTATAAGGCTGTTCAGGGGGTGCTGGCATGGCCGGACGTGCAGAGCCTGCCTTTCATACCGGACCTTGCCATCCTGTGTACAAATGCGAAACGTAATTCAGCCCTGCTGGAGTCGCTCGGCAGGAAAGGATGTAAAACCTGCATTATTCTCTCGTCTCCGCCCGAACAGCAGCCGGAGCTTCTGGCATGCGCCAGTCGCTACCAGATGCGCATTCTTGGGCCAAACAGTCTGGGCCTGCTCGCCCCGTGGCAAGGGCTGAATGCCAGCTTCTCCCCGGTCCCTATCCGCAAAGGCAAACTCGCATTTATTTCGCAATCGGCTGCGGTATCGAACACGATCCTCGACTGGGCGCAACAGCGTGAGATGGGGTTTTCCTACTTCATTGCTCTGGGTGACAGCCTGGACATCGACGTTGATGAACTGCTCGATTTTCTGGCTCGCGACAGCAAAACCAGCGCTATTCTTCTTTATCTTGAGCACCTGAGCGACGCCCGTCGTTTTGTGTCGGCTTCCCGTAGCGCGTCCCGTAACAAGCCGATTCTGGTGATTAAAAGCGGGCGTAGCCCCGCCGCCCAGCGTCTGCTGCAGTCGCATTCCGGCATGGATCCCGCCTGGGATGCCGCGATTCAACGCGCGGGTTTGCTGCGGGTTCAGGATACACACGAGCTTTTTTCCGCCGTCGAGACGTTAAGCCATATGCGTCCATTACGCGGTGAGAAGTTAATGATTGTCAGTAATGGCGCGGCTCCTGCCGCACTTGCACTGGATGAACTGTGGCTGCGCAATGGCAAGCTGGCCACCCTGGGTGAGGAGACGCTTCAACGCCTGAAAGAGGCGCTGCCGGCAAGCGTTAGCCCAGGCAATCCCCTCGATTTGCGCGATGACGCCAGTAGCGATCACTATATCAGGGCGATCTCCCTTTTACTGGATAGCCAGGATTTCGACGCGCTGATGATTATTCACTCCCCCAGCGCAGTCGCTCCCGGGAGTGAAAGCGCGCGCGCACTGATTGACGCCGTCCGGAACCATCCTCGTGGTAAATATGTCACTCTGCTGACCAACTGGTGCGGTGAGTTCTCTTCCCAGGAGGCACGACGCCTGTTCAGTGAAGCCGGTCTGCCCACCTACCGCACTCCGGAAGGCACGATTACGGCGTTTATGCATATGGTGGAGTATCGCCGCAACCAGAAGCAGCTCCGTGAAACCCCGGCTTTACCGGGTAACCTGACGGCGAACACCGCCGATGTTCACCGGCTTTTACAGCAGGCTATCGAAGAGGGAGCCACCTCGCTTGATACGCACGAAGTGCAGCCGATTCTGGGCAGCTACGGGATGCAAACCCTGCCCACCTGGATTGCCGGCGACAGCGCCGAAGCCGTGCATATTGCCGAACAGATTGGCTATCCCGTTGCCCTCAAGCTTCGCTCACCGGACATCCCGCATAAGTCTGATGTCCAGGGGGTGATGTTATATCTGCGGACTGCGACCGAGGTACAGCAAGCCGCTGATGCCATATTCGACCGGGTCAAAATGGCCTGGCCTCAGGCGCGGATCCACGGGTTGCTGGTGCAAAGCATGGCTAATCGCGCGGGCGCTCAGGAGCTGCGCGTGGTGGTTGAATACGATCCTGTCTTTGGCCCGCTTATCATGCTGGGGGAAGGCGGCGTCGAGTGGCGTCCTGAGGAGCAGGCGGTCGTGGCTTTGCCACCACTGAACATGAACCTGGCACGCTATCTGATCATCCAGGCCATCAAAAGCAAAAAAATCCGGGGCCGAAGCGCGCTGCGCCCTCTTGATATTGCCGGGTTGAGTCAGTTCCTGGTGCAGGTGTCTAACCTGATTGTTGATTGCGCGGAGATCCAGCGGCTGGACATCCACCCGCTGCTCGCCTCCGGCAGTGAGTTTACGGCCCTGGACGTCACGCTGGATATCGCGCCTTTCGAGGGTGACAGAGAGAGCCGCCTTGCGATCCGCCCGTATCCTCTGCAGCTGGAGGAGTGGGTGGAGATGAAAAACGGAGAGCGCGCGTTGTTCCGCCCTATCCTGCCGGAAGATGAACCGCAGCTGCGCACGTTCATCTCTCAGGTAACGAAAGAGGATCTTTACTATCGCTATTTTAGCGAAATCAACGAATTTACCCACGATGATTTAGCCAATATGACCCAGATCGACTACGATCGAGAAATGGCATTTGTCGCCGTTCGTCGTTCCGATAAGGGCGATGAGATCCTCGGCGTTACGCGTGCTATTTCCGACCCGGATAATGTTGATGCGGAGTTTGCTGTGCTGGTGCGCTCCGATCTGAAAGGGTTGGGTCTGGGGCGACGGCTGCTGGAAAAACTCATCAGTTATACGCGAGATCACGGATTGTTACGCCTCAATGGCATTACTATGCCTAACAATCGCGGTATGGTGACCCTGGCGCGAAAACTTGGATTTGACGTTGATATTCAGCTGGACGAAGGTATTGTGGCCTTATCCCTGAGCCTGATATCAGCGGATAAAGCCGAGTAAGCTACTGGAAATGTTACCCACTTTGGACGGGACTGGTGGTATCATTGTCCGCTTATGTTGTTTGCATGGTACAGACAACCCTTCAATGAACAGAGAAGAAACGCACTGTGATGTTGTCAAAATTTAAGCGTAATAAACATCAACAACACCTTGCTCAACTACCGAAGATTTCTCAGTCAGTTGATGATGTAGAGTTCTTTTACGCTCCCGCCCATTTTCGGGAGACGCTTCTGGAAAAGATTGCCGGCGCTACGCGTCGCATTTGCATTGTGGCCCTGTATCTTGAACAAGATGAAGGTGGGCGCGCGATCTTAAATGCGCTCTATGAAGCCAAGCGTCAACGTCCGGAACTGGATGTTCGCGTGCTGGTCGACTGGCACCGCGCTCAGCGTGGCCGTATAGGCGCTGCTGCTTCAAACACCAATGCTGACTGGTATTGCCGCACGGCGCAGGAAAATCCTGGCGTCGATGTGCCCGTTTACGGCGTACCTGTAAATACCCGAGAAGCGCTCGGCGTCCTTCATTTCAAAGGGTTCATCATTGATGACAGCGTGCTGTACAGCGGCGCGAGCCTGAATGATGTTTACCTCCATCAGCTCGATAAATATCGATATGACCGTTACCATCTGGTTCGTAATCCGCAGATGGCGGATATCATGTTTAACTGGGTTGATAAGAACTTAGTACAGGGTCGCGGCGTAAATCGTCTTGACGATCCACACCGTCCTAAAAGCCCGGAAATTAAAAATGATATCCGCGCGTTCCGCCAGGAACTGCGTGATGCGGTCTACCATTTCCAGGGCGATGCCAATAACGAAGAGCTATCCGTTACACCGTTGGTGGGGTTAGGCAAATCAAGCCTGCTGAACAAAACGATTTTCCACCTGATGCCGTGTGCGGAGCAGAAACTCATCATCTGCACCCCTTACTTCAACCTTCCCGCCGTGCTGGTGCGTAATATCATTCAGCTGCTGCGTGATGGTAAAAAAGTTGAAATTATCGTCGGTGACAAAACGGCTAACGACTTCTTTATTCCTGAAGATCAACCGTTCAAGATTATCGGTGCCCTCCCTTATCTCTATGAGATTAACCTGCGCCGTTTCCTGAGCCGTTTACAGTATTACGTTAACACTGACCAGCTGGTCGTGCGTCTGTGGAAAGATGAAGACAACAGTTATCATCTGAAAGGGATGTGGGTCGATGATGAATGGATGCTGCTTACGGGCAATAACCTCAACCCTCGCGCCTGGCGTCTGGATCTCGAAAATGCCATCCTGATCCATGACCCGAAACATGAGTTAGCGACCAGTCGTGAACGTGAGCTTGAGCTTATTCGCACGCATACCACTGTGGTTCAGCATTACCGCGAACTGCAGAGCATTGCCGATTACCCGGTGAAAGTCCGCAAGCTTATTCGTCGCCTGCGTCGAATCCGTATTGACAGACTTATCAGCCGTATTCTGTGATGTCCAGGCCCTGTCAGCAACAGGGCTTTTTTTTGGAGTCCGCTAATGCGTATTCTTCTCTTGCTGAGTGCTCTCTTTCTCAGTGGCTGTAGCCACATGGCTAACGATAGCTGGTCCGGGCAGGATAAAGCGCAACACTTTCTCGCCTCCGCGATGTTGTCCGCTGCCGGTAATGAGTATGCACAACATCAGGGGTACAGTCGGGATCGTAGTGCGGCAATCGGCCTGATGTTCTCTGTAAGCCTTGGGGCTTCAAAAGAACTGTGGGATAGCCGCTCCGCGGGGAGCGGCTGGAGCTGGAAAGACTTTGCCTGGGACGTAGCCGGTGCCACGACCGGCTATGCCGTATGGCAGATGGCACGCTATTAGAGACGAATACCTTTACCCTTTCGATGCAGCATCAGGGAGACAATAAAGGCCAGTGCCCCCATCACCGTCACGTACCAGAAGAAGGTTGTTTCCGTTCCCCATGATTTAAGCGACAGCGCGACGTACTCCGCAGAGCCACCGAACAGCGCATTGGCGACCGCATAAGAAAGTCCTACCCCCAAAGCGCGTACCTGTGCCGGGAACATCTCAGCCTTCAGGATCCCACTGATCGATGTGTAAAAACTGACAATGACCATCGCCAGCATGACCAGACCAAAGGCGGCATACGGTGAGGAAACGTGCTGAAGCGCAGTTAAAATAGGAACAGTACATAACGCGGACATGCCGCCAAAAATCAGCATTGACGTGCGACGCCCTATTTTATCGGAGAGCGCGCCAATAAGTGGCTGAATCAGCATAAAGACGAACAACGCGGCGGTCATGATAGCGCTGGCGACGTTGGCGTGCATGCCCGTGGTGTTCACCAGATATTTTTGCATGTAGGTGGTGAAGGTGTAAAAGCTGAGAGAACCGCCCGCGGTGAACCCGAGAACCATCAGGAAAGCTTTGCGGTTACGCCACAGCCCTTTAAACGATCCCGCCTCCTTCAGCGCCCGGACCTCTTTTTGCGAGGTTTCATCCAACTGACGACGCAACCAGAGTGCGACGACCGCCAGTACAGCGCCCATCGCGAAAGGAATTCGCCATCCCCACTCATGAAGCTGGCTGTCGGTAAGGACCTGCTGCAGAATAACCACCACCAGAATGGCCAGAAGCTGGCCACCAATAAGCGTGACGTACTGGAAAGAGGCGTAAAATCCTTTCCG
Source organism: Enterobacter sp. R-25 (assembly GCF_049913205.1). Lineage (NCBI taxonomy): Bacteria > Pseudomonadati > Pseudomonadota > Gammaproteobacteria > Enterobacterales > Enterobacteriaceae > Enterobacter > Enterobacter sp. R-25. Next base: position 3,564,671 of record NZ_CP183982.1, read on the forward strand.
GCCCTCGAGGGCAATTTCACTCATGTAAGTGGCGCTGGTACCGTATTCTCCTCCAACAGAAAGTCCCTGGAACAGACGAGCCAGTAGCAAAAGAGCCGGCGCCCATGTCCCGATAGCATCATAACCGGGGAGACAGGCGATCACCAGCGAGCCAAAGCACATCATGCAGACCGAAATCAGCATGGATGCCTTACGTCCTCGACGGTCTGCGATCCGTCCAAACAACCATCCACCAATGGGGCGCATTAAGAAGCCCGCAGCAAATACGCCAGCCGTTTGCAGAAGCTGTGTGGTGGTGTTGCCGGACGGGAAGAAGATATGTGCGAAGTAAAGTGAACAGAATGAGTAGACGTAAAAGTCGAACCATTCCACCAGGTTCCCTGAAGAGGCACTGACGATTGCCCATACCCTTCTACGGGAATCACTGGCAGCCAGCGTCCCGTTCGATGTTATGCTTTCTGTCATTGTGATTATGCTCCTGCCATAAAAACGGCATGCTGAATCCTGAGAACTCACGATCTTGTAAAGCAAATGTTATTATTTTGTTATAAATAACATTGAGAGTAAGATCACATTTTCTATTAGCAAGGTAAGTTATAGGATAAAGACTAAGGGTCGTTGGCTGGTGTGGCGGTGTACAGTCTGATGCCGTCTCCGGCGGCGGGAAAGAACCAAAGCAAAAAACCCCGCACCATACGGTACGGGGTTCTTTTAATTGATGCCTGGCAGTTCCCTACTCTCGCATGGGGAGACCCCACACTACCATCGGCGCTACGGCGTTTCACTTCTGAGTTCGGCATGGGGTCAGGTGGGACCACCGCGCTAAAGCCGCCAGGCAAATTCTGTAATCTGTATCAGCTGAAAATCGTCTCTCATCGCCAAAACACCTTCGGCGTTGTAAGGTTAAGCCTCACGGTTCATTAGTATCGGTTAGCTCAACGCATCGCTGCGCTTACACACCCGACCTATCAACGTCGTAGTCTTCAACGTTCCTTCAGGAGACTTAAAGTCTCAGGGAGAACTCATCTCGGGGCAAGTTTCGTGCTTAGATGCTTTCAGCACTTATCTCTTCCGCATTTAGCTACCGGGCAGTGCCATTGGCATGACAACCCGAACACCAGTGATGCGTCCACTCCGGTCCTCTCGTACTAGGAGCAGCCCCCCTCAATTCTCCAGCGCCCACGGCAGATAGGGACCGAACTGTCTCACGACGTTCTAAACCCAGCTCGCGTACCACTTTAAATGGCGAACAGCCATACCCTTGGGACCTACTTCAGCCCCAGGATGTGATGAGCCGACATCGAGGTGCCAAACACCGCCGTCGATATGAACTCTTGGGCGGTATCAGCCTGTTATCCCCGGAGTACCTTTTATCCGTTGAGCGATGGCCCTTCCATTCAGAACCACCGGATCACTATGACCTGCTTTCGCACCTGCTCGAGCCGTCACTCTCGCAGTCAAGCTAGCTTATGCCATTGCACTAACCTCCTGATGTCCGACCAGGATTAGCTAACCTTCGTGCTCCTCCGTTACTCTTTGGGAGGAGACCGCCCCAGTCAAACTACCCACCAGACACTGTCCGCAACCCGGATCACGGGTCCACGTTAGAACACCAGCCATTAAAGGGTGGTATTTCAAGGTTGGCTCCACGCAGACTGGCGTCCACGCTTCAAAGCCTCCCACCTATCCTACACATCAAGGACCAGTGTTCAGTGTCAAGCTATAGTAAAGGTTCACGGGGTCTTTCCGTCTTGCCGCGGGTACACTGCATCTTCACAGCGAGTTCAATTTCACTGAGTCTCGGGTGGAGACAGCCTGGCCATCATTACGCCATTCGTGCAGGTCGGAACTTACCCGACAAGGAATTTCGCTACCTTAGGACCGTTATAGTTACGGCCGCCGTTTACCGGGGCTTCGATCAAGAGCTTCGCGTTGCCGCTAACCCCATCAATTAACCTTCCGGCACCGGGCAGGCGTCACACCGTATACGTCCACTTTCGTGTTTGCACAGTGCTGTGTTTTTAATAAACAGTTGCAGCCAGCTGGTATCTTCGACTGATTTCAGCTCCACCCGCAGGGGCTTCACCTACATATCAGCGTGCCTTCTCCCGAAGTTACGGCACCATTTTGCCTAGTTCCTTCACCCGAGTTCTCTCAAGCGCCTTGGTATTCTCTACCTGACCACCTGTGTCGGTTTGGGGTACGATTTGATGTTACCTGATGCTTAGAGGCTTTTCCTGGAAGCAGGGCATTTGTTACTTCAGCACCGTAGTGCCTCGTCATCACACCTCAGCGTTAACAAGGAACCGGATTTACCTGGAACCTCCGCCTACATGCTTAAACCGGGACAACCGTCGCCCGGCTAACATAGCCTTCTCCGTCCCCCCTTCGCAGTAACACCAAGTACAGGAATATTAACCTGTTTCCCATCGACTACGCCTTTCGGCCTCGCCTTAGGGGTCGACTCACCCTGCCCCGATTAACGTTGGACAGGAACCCTTGGTCTTCCGGCGAGCGGGCTTTTCACCCGCTTTATCGTTACTTATGTCAGCATTCGCACTTCTGATACCTCCAGCACCCCTCACAGGACACCTTCAACGGCTTACAGAACGCTCCCCTACCCAACAACACATAGTGTCGCTGCCGCAGCTTCGGTGCATGGTTTAGCCCCGTTACATCTTCCGCGCAGGCCGACTCGACCAGTGAGCTATTACGCTTTCTTTAAATGATGGCTGCTTCTAAGCCAACATCCTGGCTGTCTGTGCCTTCCCACATCGTTTCCCACTTAACCATGACTTTGGGACCTTAGCTGGCGGTCTGGGTTGTTTCCCTCTTCACGACGGACGTTAGCACCCGCCGTGTGTCTCCCGTGATAACATTCTTCGGTATTCGTAGTTTGCATCGGGTTGGTAAGCCGGGATGGCCCCCTAGCCGAAACAGTGCTCTACCCCCGAAGATGAGTTCACGAGGCGCTACCTAAATAGCTTTCGGGGAGAACCAGCTATCTCCCGGTTTGATTGGCCTTTCACCCCCAGCCACAAGTCATCCGCTAATTTTTCAACATTAGTCGGTTCGGTCCTCCAGTTAGTGTTACCCAACCTTCAACCTGCCCATGGCTAGATCACCGGGTTTCGGGTCTATACCCTGCAACTTAACGCCCAGTTAAGACTCGGTTTCCCTTCGGCTCCCCTATACGGTTAACCTTGCTACAGAATATAAGTCGCTGACCCATTATACAAAAGGTACGCAGTCACCCCATAAAAGAGGCTCCCACTGCTTGTACGTACACGGTTTCAGGTTCTTTTTCACTCCCCTCGCCGGGGTTCTTTTCGCCTTTCCCTCACGGTACTGGTTCACTATCGGTCAGTCAGGAGTATTTAGCCTTGGAGGATGGTCCCCCCATATTCAGACAGGATACCACGTGTCCCGCCCTACTCTTCGAGTTCACAGCCTGTGTGCTTTCGTGTACGGGACTGTCACCCTGTACCGTGCGACTTTCCAGACGCTTCCACTAACACACAAGCTGATTCAGACTCTGGGCTGCTCCCCGTTCGCTCGCCGCTACTGGGGGAATCTCGGTTGATTTCTTTTCCTCGGGGTACTTAGATGTTTCAGTTCCCCCGGTTCGCCTCGTTAACCTATGTATTCAGTTAACGATAGTGTGACGAATCACACTGGGTTTCCCCATTCGGACATCGCCGGGTCAAAGGTTCATATCACCTCGCCGGCGCTTTTCGCAGATTAGCACGTCCTTCATCGCCTCTGACTGCCAGGGCATCCACCGTGTACGCTTAGTCGCTTAACCTCACAACCCGAAGATGTTTCTTTCGATTCATCACCGGTTTGCGAAAATTTGAGAGACTCGAACACACATAACATGTGTGTCGTTTCAATTTTCAGCTTGATCCAGATTTTTAAAGAGCAAATATCTCAAACGTCACCCGAAGATGAGTTTTGAGATATGTCGGCAGGTGACTTTCACTCACGAACCAGCAAGTGGCGTCCCCTAGGGGATTCGAACCCCTGTTACCGCCGTGAAAGGGCGGTGTCCTGGGCCTCTAGACGAAGGGGACACTGAAGTCTCAATCGCAAGACGCCTTGCTATTTACTTTTCATCAGACAATCTGTGTGGACACTACAAAGGCAGGTTCTTTAAGGTAAGGAGGTGATCCAACCGCAGGTTCCCCTACGGTTACCTTGTTACGACTTCACCCCAGTCATGAATCACAAAGTGGTAAGCGCCCTCCCGAAGGTTAAGCTACCTACTTCTTTTGCAACCCACTCCCATGGTGTGACGGGCGGTGTGTACAAGGCCCGGGAACGTATTCACCGTAGCATTCTGATCTACGATTACTAGCGATTCCGACTTCATGGAGTCGAGTTGCAGACTCCAATCCGGACTACGACGCACTTTATGAGGTCCGCTTGCTCTCGCGAGTTCGCTTCTCTTTGTATGCGCCATTGTAGCACGTGTGTAGCCCTACTCGTAAGGGCCATGATGACTTGACGTCATCCCCACCTTCCTCCAGTTTATCACTGGCAGTCTCCTTTGAGTTCCCGGCCGGACCGCTGGCAACAAAGGATAAGGGTTGCGCTCGTTGCGGGACTTAACCCAACATTTCACAACACGAGCTGACGACAGCCATGCAGCACCTGTCTCAGAGTTCCCGAAGGCACCAAAGCATCTCTGCTAAGTTCTCTGGATGTCAAGAGTAGGTAAGGTTCTTCGCGTTGCATCGAATTAAACCACATGCTCCACCGCTTGTGCGGGCCCCCGTCAATTCATTTGAGTTTTAACCTTGCGGCCGTACTCCCCAGGCGGTCGACTTAACGCGTTAGCTCCGGAAGCCACGCCTCAAGGGCACAACCTCCAAGTCGACATCGTTTACGGCGTGGACTACCAGGGTATCTAATCCTGTTTGCTCCCCACGCTTTCGCACCTGAGCGTCAGTCTTTGTCCAGGGGGCCGCCTTCGCCACCGGTATTCCTCCAGATCTCTACGCATTTCACCGCTACACCTGGAATTCTACCCCCCTCTACAAGACTCTAGCCTGCCAGTTTCGAATGCAGTTCCCAGGTTGAGCCCGGGGATTTCACATCCGACTTGACAGACCGCCTGCGTGCGCTTTACGCCCAGTAATTCCGATTAACGCTTGCACCCTCCGTATTACCGCGGCTGCTGGCACGGAGTTAGCCGGTGCTTCTTCTGCGGGTAACGTCAATTGCTGCGGTTATTAACCACAACACCTTCCTCCCCGCTGAAAGTACTTTACAACCCGAAGGCCTTCTTCATACACGCGGCATGGCTGCATCAGGCTTGCGCCCATTGTGCAATATTCCCCACTGCTGCCTCCCGTAGGAGTCTGGACCGTGTCTCAGTTCCAGTGTGGCTGGTCATCCTCTCAGACCAGCTAGGGATCGTCGCCTAGGTGAGCCGTTACCCCACCTACTAGCTAATCCCATCTGGGCACATCTGATGGCAAGAGGCCCGAAGGTCCCCCTCTTTGGTCTTGCGACGTTATGCGGTATTAGCTACCGTTTCCAGTAGTTATCCCCCTCCATCAGGCAGTTTCCCAGACATTACTCACCCGTCCGCCACTCGTCACCCGAGAGCAAGCTCTCTGTGCTACCGTTCGACTTGCATGTGTTAGGCCTGCCGCCAGCGTTCAATCTGAGCCATGATCAAACTCTTCAATTTAAGTTTGATGCTCGTGAATTAAACTTCGTAATGAATTACGTATGTTCACTCAGAGACTTGGTATTCATTTAGTGTCCGAAGACATTAAGAATCCATGTCACTTTGAGTGCCCACACAGATTGTCTGATAAATTGTTAAAGAGCAGTGCCGCTTCGTTTTCGCTGCGGCGCGGGGTGTGCATATTACGCTTTCCCGCTTCAGAGTCAAGCATTTATTTTCGCTCATCTCTGCTGACCCGGCGGCGTGTGTGCCGTTGTTCCGTGTCAGTGGAGGCGCATTATAGGGGGTAATTCTGAAGCTGCAAGGATAAAGTGAAAATTATTTACTAACTGCTCACTTTCCAGGCAATTTGCATCCCAGACCTCAATTCTGGCCTGGTTTTTAAACAAAAACGAGCCGCAAGCGGCCCGTTTTTGCGTTTTGTGACTTACTGCACTGCCACAATTTTGTCGTCGTTGGCTTCCAGACGGATAACTTTGCCCGGAATCAGCTCCCCGGAGAGTATCTGCTGCGCCAGTGGGTTTTCGATCTGTTGCTGGATTGCGCGTTTCAGCGGACGCGCCCCATAAACCGGATCGTACCCATTTGCGCTCAAGAGCTTCAGCGCATCATCGGAGATGTGAATTTCATATCCACGCTCTTCAAGACGTTTATACAGACGCTGCAGCTGAATCTGCGCAATCGACGCAATATGTTTCTCACCCAGAGGATGGAACACTACCACTTCATCAATACGGTTAATGAACTCTGGACGGAAGCTATGGCTTACCACGCCCATCACCAGATCCTTCATATGGCCGTAGTCCAGTTCACCGAAACGTTCCTGAATCAAATCGGAACCCAGGTTCGAGGTCATGATCACTACCGTGTTACGGAAGTCGACCGTTCTCCCCTGTCCGTCAGTCAGCCGTCCATCGTCAAGAACCTGCAGCAGAATGTTGAACACATCCGGATGCGCTTTTTCCACTTCATCCAGCAGGATGACGGAATAAGGACGACGGCGCACCGCTTCTGTCAGGTAGCCACCTTCTTCATAACCCACATATCCTGGAGGCGCACCAACCAGTCGCGAAACGGAGTGTTTCTCCATAAACTCGGACATATCGATACGCACCATCGCATCATCGCTGTCAAACATGAAGTTAGCCAGCGCCTTACACAGTTCGGTTTTACCGACCCCCGTAGGCCCCAGGAACAGGAACGAACCGATTGGACGATTAGGGTCAGACAACCCTGCACGGCTACGGCGAATGGCATTAGAGACCGCTTCAACCGCCTCGTTCTGACCAATCACGCGCTGATGCAGATCCTGCTCCATACGCAGCAGTTTGTCGCGTTCGCTTTCCATCATGCGCGCAACCGGAATACCGGTCCAGCGAGCCAGCACTTCAGCGATCTCCTCATCCGTTACTTTGTTTCGTAACAGACGCATCGTTTTGCCTTCCGACTGCGTGGCGATCTCAAGCTGTTTTTCAAGCTCAGGAATTTTGCCGTACTGCAGTTCAGACATTCGCGCCAGGTCACCCACACGACGCGCTTGCTCAATGGCAATTTTCGCCTGTTCCAGTTCAGCTTTAATTGTCTGAGTACCCGAGAGTGATGCTTTCTCCGCTTTCCACTCTTCTTCCAGCTCAGAGTACTGACGTTCTTTATCGTCCAGTTCTTCGTTGAGCATATCCAGCCGTTTCTTACTGGCTTCATCAGACTCTTTCTTCAGTGCCTGCTGTTCCAGTTTAAGCTGGATGATGCGACGGTCGAGCCTGTCCAGCTCTTCCGGTTTCGAGTCAATCTGCATACGAATGCTCGAGGCCGCTTCATCAATAAGGTCGATTGCTTTATCGGGCAATTGACGGTCAGCGATATAACGATGCGAAAGCGTGGCCGCTGCAACAATCGCCGGGTCAGTAATCTGCACATGGTGGTGCAGTTCATAACGTTCTTTCAGCCCACGCAAAATCGCGATGGTATCTTCAACGCTTGGCTCAGCAACAAACACTTTCTGGAAACGACGCTCCAGCGCAGCATCTTTTTCGATGTACTGACGGTACTCATCCAGCGTGGTAGCCCCTACGCAGTGAAGTTCCCCACGTGCCAGGGCTGGTTTCAGCATGTTACCGGCATCCATCGCGCCGTCCGCTTTACCTGCTCCGACCATGGTGTGCAGTTCGTCAATAAACAGAATGACGTTACCTTCCTGTTTCGCCAGGTCGTTAAGCACGCCTTTCAGACGCTCTTCGAACTCACCGCGGTATTTCGCCCCGGCCACCAGCGCACCCATGTCGAGCGCCAGTACACGACGACCTTTCAGCCCTTCCGGCACTTCACCGTTCACAATGCGCTGCGCCAGACCTTCGACGATGGCGGTTTTACCGACCCCCGGCTCACCAATCAGCACCGGGTTGTTTTTGGTACGACGCTGCAGTACCTGGATAGTACGGCGAATCTCTTCATCACGGCCGATCACCGGGTCAAGCTTGCCCTGCTCGGCACGCTCGGTCAGGTCGACCGTAAATTTTTTCAAAGCCTGACGTTGGTCTTCGGCTCCCTGATCGTTCACGCTTTCACCTCCGCGCATTTTCTCAATCGCCTGAGTCACATTGGCGGTGGTTGCGCCGGCAGATTTCAGCAGGTCGGTCAAGGTACCGCGTGATTCAAGCGCCGCCAGAACGAAAAGTTCTGACGAAATAAAGTTGTCCCCACGTTTTTGCGCCAGCTTGTCGCAAAGATTCAGCACACGCACCAGATCCTGAGACGGCTGAACGTCGCCACCGGTACCTTCTACCTGGGGTAAACGGCTCAGAGCCTGATCGATGGCGGTGCGTAACTGGCCAGCATTAATGCCGGCAGACGTTAATAACGGACGTACCGCTCCCCCTTCCTGATTCAACAAGGCGCTCATTAAATGAAGAGGTTCGATGAATTGGTTGTCGTGCCCCAGTGCAAGGGACTGGGCATCGGCGAGAGCAAGCTGGAATTTATTAGTAAGACGATCCAGACGCATAACTCCTCCCATAACAGGTCAAATTTGCTACTGGAGATTAAATGAGGTCATCCCTCAATTATTCAAGGTTAATGACCTGAATTATGTGAAAAGAAAACGGCACGTTCCGGATCGTCTTGATTCTTTAGGTTATATCAGCCAAATAAAACTTGCCATACGACCTGTCGTCTTGTCGCGGCGATAAGAGAAAAAATCACCCTTTTCGGTGAAGGTACAGCGATCGCCGCCGAAGATCTGCGTCACGCCGACATTATTCAGGCGCTGGCGGGCCAACAGGTAAATATCGGCCAGATATTTTTCACCGGCAGGAAGGAAAGCATCCGCGGCTTGCAGATCTTTCTCCATAAAGGCTTCTCGGACCTCGGGTCCCACTTCAAACGCACGAGGACCAATGGCCGGGCCGAGCCAGGCCATGATATTCGCAGGATCATCTTTAAAGCAGGCGACGGTCTCTTCGAGCACACCTTCACACAGACCACGCCAGCCCGCATGCGCTGCTGCCACCTCGGTACCGGCACGGTTACAGAACAGAACCGGCAGGCAATCGGCAGTCATTACCGCACATACCGTTCCCGGGGTATCACTGTAAGACGCATCGGCCCGTTTAGACGCATAGGGTTCGCCCGTTAACGGCAGTACCGTTTTACCGTGAACCTGTTCCAGCCAGACCGGTTTCGACGGTAAATTCCCGGCAGCAAACAGGCGTTTGCGGTTTTCTTCAACGTGCTCCAGGTTGTCACCACAGTGTGCGCCGAGATTCAAAGATTCCCACGCGCCCTGGCTCACACCGCCGATACGGGTTGAACTGCAGGCAGCCACGCCCTCAGGCAGTGGCCACTCCGGGACAATCAGTTTGGTCATAACCAGTCCACTTGATCTTTATGTTCTTCAAAATCAACACGCATGGCGTCAATAAGGTCGACCATATCCTGTGGGATCGGCGCGTGCCATTCCATCTGAATACCGGTGATAGGATGGTAAAGACGCAGCATCGTTGCGTGCAGCGCCTGGCGATCAAACTTACGCAGTACGCTAATGAACTCATCCGATGCACCTTTTGGCGGACGCGGACGACCACCGTAGACCTGATCGCCCACCAGCGGATGGGTAATGTGCGCCATATGAACACGGATCTGGTGAGTACGACCGGTTTCCAGACGCAGACGCAGACGCGTATGAATGCGGAAATGTTCCATAATGCGGTAGTGCGTCACCGCTGGCTTACCCATCGGGTGCACCGACATATGGGTACGTTTGGTTGGGTGACGGCTGATAGGTTCTTCCACCGTGCCGCCAGCGGTCATATGACCAATGGCCACCGCTTCATATTCGCGGGTGATTTCACGCAGCTGCAGAGATTCCACCAGACGTGTCTGAGCTGGAACGGTCTTTGCCACCACCATCAGACCCGTGGTGTCTTTATCCAGACGGTGAACGATGCCGGCGCGCGGAACATCCACGATAGGCGGGTAATAATGGAGAAGTGCGTTAAGCACTGTGCCATCAGGGTTCCCCGCGCCCGGATGAACAACCAGGTCACGTGGCTTGTTGATCACCAGGATGTCATCATCTTCATAGACGATGTTCAGCGGGATATCCTGCGGCTCGAAGCGGATATCCTCTTCGATTTCAGCATTGATGGCGACGGCTTCCCCACCTAACACTTTCTCTTTTGGTTTGTCCCAGATCTTGCCGTTTACCAGCACGCGCTGGTCAAGGATCCATTCTTTTATGCGTGAACGCGAATAATCAGGGAACAATTCGGCCAAAGCCTGATCTAAGCGTTGACCGAGCTGATTTTCGGAGACTGTTGCGGTGAGTTCTACTCGTTGTGCCATAAACTGCTTCTTCGTTTAACGTTGGGTTTTACGGCTTTGCCGTTTAATATAGTGTGCTATTGTAGCTGGTCTTAATCGGGAGCAGGAACAGAGTTTCTCCCGGACAAACATTTGAGGAAAGTCAAAACGTCATGACGCGCATGAAATATCTGGTGGCAGCGGCCACGTTGAGCCTGGCTTTGGTGGGCTGCTCCGGTTCAAATGAACAGGTCCCTGACAATCCGCCGAATGAAATCTATGCGACTGCACAACAAAAGTTGCAGGACGGTAACTGGAAACAGGCGATAACGCAACTGGAAGCGTTGGATAATCGCTATCCATTTGGTCCGTATTCGCAGCAGGTACAGTTAGATCTCATCTATGCCTACTATAAAAATGCCGATCTGCCGCTGGCTCAGGCAACCATCGATCGTTTCATGCGTCTGAACCCGACTCATCCTAACATCGATTACGTCATGTACATGCGCGGTCTTACCAACATGGCGCTGGACGACAGTGCCCTGCAAGGTTTCTTCGGTGTGGATCGTTCTGACCGTGACCCGCAGCATGCGCGTGATGCTTTCAACGACTTCTCCAAACTGGTGCGCGGCTACCCGAACAGCCAGTACGTCACTGACGCGACCAAACGTCTGGTGTTCCTGAAAGATCGTCTGGCGAAATACGAATACTCCGTTGCGGAATACTATACCCGCCGTGGCGCATGGGTTGCCGTGGTTAATCGTGTAGAAGGTATGCTGCGTGATTACCCGGATACACAGGCAACGCGTGATGGCCTGAAGCTGATGGAAAATGCTTACCGTCAGATGCAGATGACCGCACAGGCTGACAAAGTGGCGAAAATCATCGCCGCGAACAGCAGCAACACCTGATATTGCCTCAATGCAAAACGGCAGCCTTCGGGCTGCCGTTTTTTTTATGCGTTCAGAGATCAGCTGAAGCGGTTTAGCCTCAACACATCCTATCAACTATGACCGCAAATCGGGCCTTCCACAAGGTAAATATCACCTCTTCCTGCCCTGCCTCACAAAAAACATTCCCTGACAAAAACCGACAAAATAACGTGATCTAAATCACACATTTTGACATTAGGACAGGTATGCTGGAATCACCAAGACGGAAAGACAAGAGGTAAAATTTATGACAATGAACATTACCAGTAAACAAATGGAAATTACTCCGGCAATCCGCCAACACGTCGCAGACCGTCTCGCCAAACTGGATAAATGGCAAACACATTTGATTAACCCACATATCATCCTGTCCAAGGAGCCGCAAGGTTTCATCGCTGACGCAACTATCAATACTCCAAACGGCCATCTGGTCGCCAGCGCAAAACATGAGGATATGTACACCGCTATTAACGATTTGATCAACAAGCTGGAACGGCAGCTCAATAAAGTGCAACACAAAGGTGAAGCCCGTCGCGCCGCAACGTCGGTGAAAGACGCCAGCTTCGCGGAAGAAGTTGAAGAAGAGTAATCCTTTAAATTGAGTTTACCGCCAACGCGCCTTCGGGCGCGTTTTTTATTGACAGCGTGAAAACAGTACGGGTACTTTAACGGTATCAACGACAGGATGATTTCATGAAACACACACCGTTTTTCTTCGCATTCTTTTTTACCTTCCCCTGATTGGGAGGCGTTTCGTCGTGTGATAAAGAATGCGAAGACGAACAACAAGGCCTCCCACACCGGGAGGCCTTTTTTATTAATAACGATAAACGAGACAGGCAACACTATGACACCGGAAAACCCGTTACTGGACCTGCGAGTGAAAATCAGCGCACTGGACGAAAAATTACTGGCCCTGCTAGCAGAACGTCGCACACTCGCCATCGAAGTGGGAAAAGCCAAGCTGGACTCCCATCGGCCGGTGCGTGATATCGACCGTGAACGCGACCTGCTGGAACACCTGATTCAGCTTGGCAAAGCGCACCACCTCGACGCCCATTACATCACCCGTTTGTTCCAGCTCATCATCGAAGACTCCGTTCTGACCCAGCAAGCGCTACTCCAGCAGCATCTGAATAAAACGAACCCGCACTCTGCACGTGTCGCCTTCCTCGGCCCTAAAGGCTCTTATTCTCACCTTGCCGCGCGCCAGTACGCAGCACGTCATTTCGAAGAGTTTATTGAAAGCGGCTGCGCAAAATTTGCTGATATTTTCAATCAGGTCGAAACCGGACAGGCGGATTACGCCGTCGTACCGATTGAAAACACCAGCTCAGGCGCCATTAACGACGTGTACGATCTTCTGCAGCACACTACGCTGTCGCTGGTTGGCGAGATGACCATCCCTATCGATCACTGCGTACTGGTCTCTGGCTCAACCGACCTGAGCCAAATCGAGACGGTGTACAGTCACCCACAACCGTTCCAGCAGTGCAGTCAATTCCTCAACCGTTATCCGAACTGGAAAATTGAGTACACCGAAAGCACTTCTGCGGCGATGGAAAAAGTGATGCAGGCCAATTCCCCGGCGGTGGCCGCGCTTGGCAGCGAGGCGGGCGGAGCGCTGTATGGCCTGCAGGTACTGGAACGCAACCTGGCGAACCAGACGCAAAATATCACCCGCTTCGTGGTACTGGCCCGTAAAGCCATCAATGTCTCTGAGCAGGTTCCGGCTAAAACGACGCTGCTGATGGCGACCGGGCAGCAGGCGGGTGCGCTGGTTGAGGCCCTGCTGGTACTGCGTAACCACAACCTTATCATGACGAAGCTGGAATCTCGCCCGATTCATGGTAATCCGTGGGAAGAGATGTTTTATCTGGATATCCAGGCCAACCTGGAATCTGCATCCATGCAGAAAGCCCTGCGTGAACTGGGAGAAATCACCCGCTCAATGAAAGTGCTGGGCTGCTATCCGAGCGAAAACGTCGTGCCGGTTGACCCGGCTTAACGTTCGATAAAGCGGCTTTTCTTCATCCCTGCCACGCTGACGGGCAGGGTGAAGATGGCGCCGGAGAGCGGATACTGTGCCACTTCATCCGCATCCATATTTTCCCGCGTGGTCGTGATAAACAGGGTTTTCATATCCTCGCCGCCAAAGCAGACCATCGTCGGACAACGAACCGGCATGCGATGCTCTTCCAGTTGTTCCCCCTGCGGTGAAAAGCGCGCGATACGCCAGCCATCAAACATTGCGCTCCAGTAGCAGCCTTCTTCATCCATCGCAGCACCGTCGGGTATGCCCTCCCCCTCTTTAAAGCGGCGGAATATCTCGCGTTTCCCCGGCTCACCTTGCTCATCAAGCGGCGTGCGGTAGATAACGCCATTTGGCGTGTCAGAGGTGAACATCCACTGTTTGTCCGGGCTGAATGCCAGACCGTTGTGCCCGTGAATATCACACTGGATCACTTTCGGCGTCAGGTCATTATCGATACGCATCAGCATGGCGCCGTTGTAATCCCCCGGCCCCCAGAAGGTTCCCGCATAGAACCGTCCATGATGATCGGTACCGCCATCATTAAAACGCGCCAGTTGCGGGTTAGAGGGATTATCACACACCTTGCGCTGAAGCAGGCCGTGCTTGTCAGCAAGCCAGATGCCATTGCGCATCGCGACGATAAAGCCGCCACGCTCACGCAGAGCGAAACAGCCTACTTCTTCATGGAAAGAGAGTACCGTGTGTTCCGCGGTGGGCAGATGATAACGGTGGATCTCCCCCTCCAGAATATCTGCCCAGTAGAGCGCATGCTCTTCGGCACTCCACGTCGGACATTCGGGCAGATGCCCGGTGTAATTCAACAGCGGCTGCGGTTCGGCCATAACAGTTCCCCAAAATGAAAAAAGCCAGCATTGCTGGCTTTTAGTATATACATCATCGCATTACTGGCGACTGTCATTTGCCTGACGCAAAAGCGTGCGGCTCTCACTCTGAAAACGTTGCGCATAATCGCCAAACCAGTGCTCGACTTTACGGAAGCTGTCGATAAACGCCTGCTTATCGCCATGCTCCAGCAAGGTGATCGCTTCACCAAACCGCTGGTAATAACGTTTGATAAGCGCCAGGTTGTTCTCAGAGGACATAATAATGTCGGCGTAAAGCTGTGGATCCTGAGCGAACAAACGCCCGACCATCGCCAGCTCCAGGCGATAGATCGGTGAAGAGAGCGCCAGCAGCTGTTCAAGCTGCACATTCTCTTCCGCCAGATGCAAACCGTAGGCAAAGGTCGCAAAGTGGCGCAGCGCCTGAATGAACGCCATGTTCTGATCGTGCTCTACCGCGCTGATCCGGTGCAACCTGGCACCCCATACCTGGATCTGTTCCAGGAACCACTGATAGGCCTCCGGCTGACGACCATCGCAGTACACCACAACCTGCTTCGCCAGGCTGCCACTGTCCGGACCAAACATCGGGTGCAGGCCAAGCACCGGGCCAGTATGCGCCGCCAGCATCGCCTGCAGGGGGCCATTTTTGACCGATGCAAGGTCAACCAGGATGCAATCTTTCGGCAACGGTGGAAGCTTGCCGATGATCTGCTCCGTCACGTGGATAGGCACGCTGACGATAACCATCCCCGCATCGGCCACCAGCGCTGGCGCGTGTTCCCAGTCCTCTTTTTCCAGAATGCGAACCTGATAACCAGAAAGCGTCAGCATTTTTTCAAACAGACGCCCCATCTGGCCCGCACCACCCACAATAACCACCGGGCGCAGGGACGGACAGAGGGTTTTGAAGCCCTTATCGTTTTCGCTGGAATAGGATTCCCGCATTACGCGACGCAAGACATCTTCAATCAGATCCGGCGAGACGCCCAGCGCCTGGGCCTCTTTGCGCCGCGAGGCCAGCATGGATGCCTCACGCTCCGGGACGTAAATCGGCAGGCCGTATTTGCTTTTTACCTCACCCACTTCGGCAACCAGAGCCATACGGCGCGCCAGCAGGTCCAGCAACGCCTTATCCACTTCATCAATTTGATCGCGTAACGCGGTCAATTCAGCAACCATAACTACCCTCTTAAGCCAGACGCGTCGCCAGCTGGCCGCTTACATCTTTATGGATCTCACGCAGCAGCGCGTCGGTGGTTTCCCAGCTGATGCAGGCATCCGTGACGGATACGCCGTGCTTCATTGCGCTGCGCGGTTGTTCAGATGACTGATTGCCTTCATGAATATTGCTCTCAATCATCAGACCGATAATAGAACGGTTGCCGTCTTTTATCTGTGCCACCACAGATTCCGCAACCGCAGGCTGACGACGGTAATCTTTATTCGAATTACCATGACTGCAATCTACCATCAGTGCCGGGCGCAGTCCCGCCTGCTCCATCTCTTTTTCACACTGTGCCACATCTGCCGGGCTGTAGTTCGGTGCTTTACCACCGCGCAGGATCACGTGACCATCCGGGTTACCCTGCGTTTGCAGGAGGCAAACCTGCCCCGCCTGGTTAATGCCGACAAAACGGTGTGGCATTGCAGCGGCACGCATGGCGTTAATCGCGGTGGCCAGGCTGCCATCAGTACCGTTTTTAAAACCAACCGGCATCGACAGACCAGACGCCATCTCGCGGTGGGTTTGTGATTCTGTGGTGCGTGCCCCAATGGCAGACCAGCTAAACAGGTCGCCCAGGTACTGCGGGCTGTTCGGATCCAGCGCTTCAGTGGCCAGCGGCAGCCCCATGCTGACCAGCTCCACCAGCAGGCGACGCGCAATTTTCAGCCCTGCTTCCACATCAAACGAGCCATCCATGTGAGGATCGTTAATCAACCCTTTCCAGCCAACGGTGGTACGTGGCTTCTCAAAATAGACGCGCATTACCAGATAGAGGCTATCGCTGACCTCCTCCGCTAATGTTTTAAATCGACGAGCGTACTCAATGGCGGCTTCAGGATCGTGAATAGAACAAGGACCACATACCACCAGCAGGCGCGGATCGCGGCCAGCGATAATGTCTGAAATGGTCTGACGCGAGTGCTCAATTTGAGCCTCCTGCGCGACGCTCAGCGGGAATTCCGCTTTCAGTTGATCCGGAGTAATCAAAATCTGTTCGTCAGTGATATGTACGTTGTTCAGCGCGTCTTTTTGCATGATTGCGATCCTGTAAAGCTCGTTTGCGATAATTGTTTTCCTCGAAGAGGTGAAACAACGATACCATAACAAGTAAAGATTTCAATCCAAAATACGTACACTTTTCTTTACGAATGCCAATTTATTGCAAAAATCAGCCGCCATAGCCGTAAACTTTAAATTACACACCTTACTTTCCGTTACCAGGCTATGCTGAAGAAAAAAGGAGAATGGCTATGCGTTCAATTGCTCTGGTGCTGTTGTCGCTCATTTTATCGGGTTGCCAAATCAATCCTTATACCTTCCACCCGGACTGGACCAGCCCCAGCTGGTTTGATGCGGGTAAAGAAGACGCCATGAATGGTCTGCCGGTTAAAGATAACCAGACGCTGGCCGATAATTTTAATGATCCACAAGTTGATCGTAGTGAATATCTCCGGGGATATGCAGACGGACAGAAGAAAGTGTGTGAAGAAGGTTTTCTCCACGCCTGGGGATTAGCGGGAAAATCTTTTCCTGCCAGCTGCGATACTGCTGAAAATGCAGCAAAACTGCACGAGTCATGGCAAAAAGGCATGGATGAAAGCATGCGCTCCAGCAGACTTAATTAAGCCTCTTTTTATTCACCGGAATATAACAAAGTGTAGGATTTAGCTTAGGTCGAGGCAGGGAAAATTCTGACATAATGACGGCTTTGGTAAACAATGGTATTCTGCCCACAACTCTTAAGGACATCTATTTCCGGAGCGAAGTGGCGGATTCTGGTGAGAAATTTATCCTTGATCTCTTTTTTCCGACTCACTCTGGTGCTAATGCTGTTCCTTATGGTGGGCGCAGCGGCGGCAGGCACGTTCACCGAAACCGATAAATCGGTACGTTCGATCGTTTCAGGTATTGTGAGCTACACCCGATGGCCGTCACTTTCCGGCCAGCCAAAACTCTGTGTTTATGCTTCTTCTCACTACACGCATGCACTCACCAGCAAGGACGGGCAAAGCGAATTACCTTATACCCCCGTTATTGTGCGTAACGATCAGGAAGCCCTGTCCGCTACGTGTGATGCTATTTATTTCGGGGCGGAATCCCCCGTAAAACAACGTGAATTAATAAGTCAGTATCAGGGCAGAGCATTGCTATTAATCTCAGAGCAAAATCCGGAATGTATTATTGGCAGCGCCTTTTGCCTGATAATTGATCGCAACCATGTCCGGTTTTCCGTCAATCTGGATGCGCTGACTCGCAGTGGCGTGAGAGTCAATCCGGATGTATTAATGCTCGCACGGAATAAGCAGCATGGATAAAGATTTCACTTCAGCGCCACGTCCGACGTTTAAAAGAACACTCAGACGAATCAGCATGATAAGCGTCATCATCACGATGACATTAATATGGCTGCTCCTCTGTTTTGCCTCCGTCGTGACATTAAAGCAATACGCACAAAAGAATCTCGAATTAACCGGCGCCACCATGAGCCACAGCCTTGAAGCCTCCCTGGTGTTCAACGATTCAGTGGCAGCCAATGAAACGCTTGCCGCCCTTGGCAAACAGGGCCAGTTTGCCGTGGCTGAAGTCCTCAACGTGCACAAAAAACGCTTTGCGTACTGGTCGTGGAACCCGGCGGATAACAACGACACTCTGGGCGCACTGGTCAGCCGCTGGCTTTTCCCCGAGCCGATTTCCCAGCCCGTATTCCATAACGGCTCAACGATTGGCGAAATACGCCTTACCGCGCGTGACAGCCTGATAAGCCACTTCATCTGGATGTCGTTTGCCGTTCTCACCGGCTGTATTCTGTTTGCGACGGTGGTCGCACTGACCATTACGCAATCCTTGCATCACGGCATGGTTACAGCGCTGCAAAACATTACTGACGTCGTTCATGACGTACGCACTAACCGTAACTTCTCCCGACGGGTGAAAGACGGGCGCATTGAAGAATTTCACCAGTTTGGCGAGGACTTCAACAGCCTTCTGGATGAAATGGAGGAGTGGCAGCTTAAACTGCAGGCGAAAAACGCCCAGCTATTACGCACCGCCATGCACGACCCGCTGACGGGTCTTGCCAACCGTGCGGCGTTTCGTAACAGCATCGCGGCATTAATGAATGACCCCTCAGCAAAAACAAACTCGGCCCTGCTCTTCCTCGACGGTGATAATTTTAAGTTTATTAATGACACCTGGGGACACGCGGCAGGAGACTGTGTGCTGATTGAAATCGCCAGAAGAATGGTCGAGTTCGGTGATAAGCGCCATCAGTCATACCGCCTTGGCGGCGACGAGTTTGCCATGGTGCTGTACGGCGTCCATTCAGAGCCTGAGGTTCAATATCTTTGTGCTGCCTTATCGCAGCAGTTTATCCGCCCGTTCGAATTGCATAACGGGCAAAAAGCATCAATGTCACTCAGTATTGGCTTTGCTCTGGCGTGGGAAAATGGTTCTGTGGAAGCATTACTGGAGAAAGCCGACCGCAATATGTACCTGGTTAAAAACCAGCGTACAAAAACGATAAATTAGAAGGGAAACGATATGTTAAAGCGATACTTCGCGCCGTTGTTATTAGCCTCAGTCGTGCTGGCAGGTTGCCAGTCACCGCCGCAAGGCAAGTTCACTCCTGAGCAAATTGCGGCGATGAAGTCTTACGGTTTTAACGAACTGAACGGCGACTGGTCTCTTGGCCTGTCAGATACCATCCTGTTTGATAAAAATGACGCCAGGCTGCGTGCGGAAAGTGAAACGCAGATCAAGACTATGGCCTCTCGCCTCGCGGCAACCGGCCTGAACCACGCGCGTATGGACGGTCACACGGACAACTACGGCGAAGAGCGCTACAACGAAGCGCTGTCATTGAAACGTGCAAATGCGGTAGCCGACGCCTGGGCGAAGGGAGCCAATATCCCGCGCAGCAACCTCACCACGCAGGGGTTAGGCAAAAAATACCCTGTTGCGAGCAACAGTACTGCAAAAGGGCGCGCTGAAAACCGCCGGGTTGCGGTGGTTATCAGCACGCCATAAGGTTATTTAACCGATGATTCTGCGAGCGACACGCCTGTTGCCGCTCGCCAGCGCAGCCAGTCGACCAGCACAAACAGGGCCAGACTCACACCCATCACCGGCATCGCCAGCCCCAGCAGGACACTCACCATCGCCGTGACGGCTCTTCCCCATCCCGATAGCGCCAGCCAGCTCTGACAGAGCGTCTGAACCGGGTTCACGACCGATTGCGCCGGACGACGCATCCACCACATCCGGTATCCCCAGACGATCAGCACGCACAGGGCAATACCGAACGCGATCAGCAACAGCTGATTGGCCAGCCCAAACAAGATCCCCATGTGGAAATCCACACCCCAGCGGGTCAGTTTTGCCATTAACGGGAAATCTTCAAACCGGGTTCTGTCCAGAATGTGCAGGGAGTGCGGATCGACCGCCACCGCGTCGACCTGAGTCGGCCAGCTGCGATCGATTTCCGTCACGGTCCAGGCCTGTTCAGCCGTTTTCGCCGGGCGGATTTCGAGCTTGCTGGCATCTATACCCGCCGTGCGGGCGGCATGCAGGACGTCATTAAAAAGCGTCGGATCCATCACCATCGCGGGCATCATCATCCCGCTATGATGGCCCCGGTGCTCAGCGTGCTCGTCCATGATGGCAGGCACACCGGAGAGCGTAGTATTGACCTGCGGCGTAAGCCAGTTCATCCGGGCACGCAGTGTATCCACGTTACCGCCCGCCCACTGAGACCACGTCAGGCCTGTCGCTGAGAACAATAACATTCCCCCCAGCAACACCCAGCCCAGTGCCACATGCACACGACGGCGGTTCTGGAAACGGTTGTTCATCCGACGTTTTGGTCGGGTGTAAAACCACAGGGCGATTCCACCCAGCGCGGCAACCCACATCCAGGAGGCGGCCAGCTCGCTATACAGACGCCCGACATCGCCAAGCATCAACGAGGTGTGCAGATAATCGATGGTCTGGCGCAACGGCAGAATGCCACTCGTGCCGTACACCGTCATATCGCCCCGCACCTCAAGGCTCACGGGATCCACAAAGATAGCGCGGTTCTCCGACGGGCCAAGCGCAGGGTCAGCGAACATCACGCGGGTAGTATCACCGTCAACCAGCCCCGGACGAACGGCATGCAGGTGCAGATCTGAACCCACGGCTTTTTCCGCCACGGCAATCTGCTCGGCCAGAGGCCGTGCCTCTCCCACCGAATCCGTGTGCAACGCGTGCCGGTAGAGCGTGTTTTCCAGCTGCGGCGTCGCCACATACAGCGTACCGGTCAGCGCGGCGAAGAAGATAAACGGGCCAACAAACAGCCCGACATAGAAATGGAGTCGACGCAGCAGGTTTCCCCATGCCGCGCGCGGAGTGCAGGTAGTCATACTTTTCCTTTTTAAGGCAAAAAGTTATCGATTTTTTTTAAAGGGAAAAAGCAGACTGCCGCGGCGGCGCGCGGGTATCAGGAAAGAGCCAGGGGAAAAAGTGCCAGTGGCTGACCGGCGGTTGCGGCGGTGTAACGCGACTCCTTTGCAGTACCACACTGAGCAGTACAATCAGCGCCAGCATCACGCCCGGCACATGCGCTAACAGTACACAGTAGCCACACGCTTCCGCATGGTCGACGGGCATCGAGTGCGGCATATCGCCATGGTGCTCATCCATCGACATCATGCTCATGTCATGATGCATTCCCGGCATGGCGCTCATGGGATCTTTTTGCAGCGAGATGGAGATAAGCGGCGCAACCACGATCAGCAGGATCGCAAACAGCGCGGTCAAAGCCGCTGCGCGTTTCCAGTTATGCCGATGCAGTACGTTATCCACTTTCCCTCCCGTTAAGAGGCCAGCATTGTAAATGATTTATGACGAAAGGGTTAATGCGAGAGGCGCGATGGAATAAAAAAGGGCCAGCCTTTCGGCCAGCCCTTTTTAACAGGATGTCGCTTAAGCGAATCTTAGTTCAGACGCTCTTTAATACGAGCAGACTTACCAGTACGCTCACGCAGGTAGTACAGTTTAGCTTTACGTACAGCACCACGACGTTTAACAGCAATGCTGTCAACTACCGGAGAGTGAGTCTGGAAGACACGCTCAACGCCTTCGCCGTTGGAAATTTTACGAACAGTGAATGCAGAGTGCAGACCGCGGTTACGAATAGCGATAACCACGCCCTCGAATGCCTGCAGACGTTTTTTGGAACCTTCAACAACCCATACTTTCACTTCCACGGTATCACCTGGACGGAAGGAAGGTACGTCCTGCTTCATCTGCTCTTGTTCAAGTTGCTTAATAATGTTGCTCATAATTTAATCTCTTATCCTGGGTAAACTGATATTCGGGAGCGTATTACGCATTCCCATCATGTTCATGCTGCTGTTGCGCGTGTTCTTTTTTGAACTCGGCCAGCAACTTTGCTTGCTCTTCAGTCAGAGCCAGGTTTTCCAGAAGTTCAGGTCTTCTAAGCCAGGTTCGGCCCAGCGACTGCTTCAAACGCCAGCGACGTATCTCAGCATGGTTTCCTGACAGTAACACCGCCGGTACTTCCATCCCTTCTAACACTTCAGGACGAGTATAGTGTGGACAGTCCAGCAATCCATCAGCAAAGGAATCTTCCGTTGCCGAAGCTTCATGGCCCAGTACACCCGGAATGAACCGGGCAACGGAGTCAATCAGCGTCATCGCTGGTAACTCACCACCGCTGAGTACGTAATCGCCGATAGACCATTCTTCGTCAATCTCGGTTTGAATTACGCGCTCATCTATCCCTTCGTAGCGACCACAGACCAGAATCAATTTTTGATTCGTCGCCAGTTCGCTGACGCCCGCTTGATCAAGCTTGCGTCCCTGAGGTGACAGATAAATCACCTTCGCGCCTTCACCTGCCGCGGCTTTTGCTGTGTGAATGGCGTCCCGTAAGGGTTGCACCATCATTAACATCCCCGGTCCGCCGCCGTAAGGACGATCGTCCACGGTACGGTGCCGGTCATGCGTAAAGTCACGAGGACTCCAGCTCTGGATGTTCAGCAGGCCATTCTTTACTGCCCGGCCAGTTACCCCGTAATCGGTAATCGCGCGGAACATTTCAGGAAACAGGCTAATTATGCCAATCCACATAGCGCCGTCTTTTACCGTTTATCCGGAGAATTTAAAAACCAGGATCCCAATCTACTTCAATCGTTTGAGTAGCGAGATCGACTTTCTTGATAACCTGTCCATCGAGGAACGGAACCAACCGCTCCTTGATGCCAAATGCATCTTTCAGGTTTGCCCTAATGACGAGAACGTCATTTGACCCGGTTTCCATCATGTCGATGACTTTCCCCAGGCTATAACCTTCAGTGGTGACCACCTGGCAACCCATAAGGTCTTTCCAGTAGTAGTCGCCCTCTTCCAGCTGCGGCAACTGCGACGAATCCACGATAATTTCACAATTAGTCAGTGCATTCGCGGCATCACGATCGTCAATGCCTTTCAGCTTGATGATGATGTCCTGATTGTGGTGACGCCAGCTTTCCAGCTCGACCTCTTCCCACTTACCGGCTTTCTGGATAAACCAGGGCTGGTAATTAAAAATGCTATCAGCGTCTTCAGTGGAGGAAAACACTCTGAGCCAACCACGAATACCGTAGCAAGAACCCATTTTGCCCAATACAATCGGTTCAACAGGTGCTTTATTGCTCATCATGACCACCGTGACAGATTAAGCTGCTTTGTTTGCTGCTTTGATCAGCGTAGCAACGCGATCGGAAACAGTAGCGCCCTGGCCAACCCAGTGAGCGATACGATCCAGATCCAGACGGGTTTCTTCTTCAGAACCAGAAGCGATCGGGTTGAAGAAACCAACGCGCTCAATGAAGCGACCGTTGCGTGCATTACGGCTGTCAGTAACAACAACCTGGTAGAACGGACGCTTTTTAGCGCCGTGACGTGCTAAACGAATAGTTACCATAACATCCTCTTGTGTGAATAAAACAACCGGGCCCCATCGAGGAACGGAGCCCGGGTGTCATATTAAAAGCCCGAAAATTTTACTGATTTCTGGGGAAAATGCAATCAGCAGTTAAAACTCTGCTGCAAAACACGGCCAGGGTGTGCTTTTCGGGCACACCCCGGCATCAAAATAGCCAGCTGCCAGGCGATTAACGGCCAGGGAATCCTGGCGGCATCATGCCCTTCATGCCACGCATCATCTTCGCCATGCCGCCTTTCTTCATTTTCTTCATCATGCGCTGCATGTCGTCGAACTGTTTCAGAAGGCGGTTTACGTCCTGCACCTGCATGCCGCAACCCGCTGCGATACGGCGTTTGCGGGACCCTTTGATGATGTCCGGGTTAGCACGTTCCTTGAGGGTCATCGAGTTGATGATCGCCTCCATACGCACCAGCACCTTGTCATCCATCTGCGCTTTTACGTTGTCAGGGATCTGGCCCATGCCCGGCAGTTTGCCCATCAGGCTTGCCATGCCGCCCATGTTTTTCATCTGACGCAGCTGCTCAAGGAAATCGGTCAGGTCAAAGCCGTCGCCTTTTTTCAGCTTGCTGGCCAGCTTCTCAGCCTGGGCGCGGTCAACCTTGCTCTCGATATCTTCGATAAGCGACAGCACGTCGCCCATGCCGAGGATACGGGAGGCGATACGGTCCGGGTGGAACGGCTCCAGCGCTTCGGTTTTCTCACCCACACCGAGGAATTTAATCGGCTTGCCGGTGATATGACGAATCGAAAGCGCCGCACCGCCGCGGGCGTCACCGTCCACTTTGGTCAGCACTACGCCGGTTAACGGCAGCGCTTCGTTAAACGCTTTCGCGGTGTTCGCCGCATCCTGACCGGTCATGGCGTCAACAACAAACAGGGTCTCTACCGGATTGATAGCGGCATGCACCTGTTTGATCTCATCCATCATCGCTTCGTCAACGTGCAGACGACCGGCGGTATCCACCAGCAGCACGTCGTAGAATTTCAGCTTCGCCTCTTTCAGCGCCGCGTTAACGATGTCGACAGGCTTCTGGGCAACGTCAGACGGGAAGAAATCCACGCTGACCTGCTGCGCCAGGGTTTCCAGCTGTTTAATCGCCGCCGGGCGATAGACGTCCGCAGAAACGACCAGCACTTTTTTCTTGTGCTTTTCACGCAGGAATTTACCCAGCTTACCCACGCTGGTGGTTTTACCCGCACCCTGCAGGCCCGCCATCAGCACGACGGCCGGTGGCTGTGCCGCCAGGTTAAGCACCTGGTTCTCTTCGCCCATCGCCGAAACCAGTTCGTTACGGACGATTTTGACGAACTCCTGACCCGGGGTCAGGCTCTTGTTAACTTCATGACCAACCGCCTTCTCTTTAACGCGGTTGATAAAATCACGAACAACCGGCAACGCGACGTCTGCTTCCAGCAGCGCCATGCGCACTTCGCGCAGCGTTTCCTTGATGTTGTCTTCGGTAAGGCGTCCGCGGCCGCTGATGTTGCGCAGCGTGCGCGACAAACGATCGGTTAAATTATCAAACATTGTCTCTCGCCTGAGTAGAAACGTTGGGTCGCTGGCAGCGACACATACACAGAATTTTGCCGGAGTATAACATGAAGGCGGCTTTGTTGTTATGCAACGGTTGGAGCAGGCGTCACGTAACGTTATACTGCTTCTCTTTCTTATTAAGACAACTGTCGATGCCTATATGCCTGTTTTCGCACTGATCGCCCTTGTTGCCTACTCTGTCAGCCTCGCGCTGATCATTCCTGGACTGCTGCAAAAAAACAGCGGCTGGCGACGCATGGCTATTCTTTCGGCGGTGATCGCACTGATAAGCCATGCGTTCGCGCTGGAATCGCGCATTATCCCCGGCGATGGCAGCGTACAGAACCTGAGCGTGCTCAACGTCGGCTCGCTGGTCAGCCTGATGATCTGTACGGTGATGACCATTGTCGCCTCTAAAAACCGCGGCTGGCTGCTACTGCCGATTGTGTATGCCTTCGCGCTAATCAACCTGGCCTTAGCCACGTTTATGCCCAATGAGTTTATTACGCATCTGGAAGCGACGCCGGGAATGCTGGTGCATATCGGCCTGTCACTCTTCGCTTACGCAACGCTGATTATCGCCGCGCTCTATGCCATGCAGCTCGCCTGGATTGACTACCAGCTGAAAAACAAAAAGCTGGCCTTTAACCATGAGATGCCACCGCTGATGGTGATTGAGCGTAAGATGTTCCACATCACGCAGGTCGGTGTCGTGCTGCTGACGTTAACGCTGTGCACGGGCCTGTTTTATATGAAAAACCTGTTCAGCGTGGAGAATATCGATAAAGCGGTCCTCTCCATCATCGCGTGGTTTGTCTATATTGTCCTGTTATGGGGCCATTATCATGAAGGCTGGCGCGGTCGTCGCGTGGTCTGGTTCAACGTCGCGGGCGCGGGCATTCTCACCCTTGCCTATTTTGGCAGCCGCTTCATACAGCAATTTGCTGGCTAAGTAACAAAGGAGTTCCCCCTGGAACACATCTCTACCACCACGCTGATCATTACGCTGATCGTCATGGTGGTCATCTCCGCCTATTTCTCCGGCTCGGAAACCGGCATGATGACCTTAAACCGCTACCGGTTACGTCATCGTGCTAAGCAGGGTAACCGTGCCGCCCGTCGCGTCGAAAAACTGCTGCGTCAACCGGATCGTCTGATCAGTCTGGTGCTCATCGGTAACAACCTCGTCAACATTCTTGCCTCTGCGCTCGGTACCATCGTTGGGATGCGCCTGTACGGCAACGCTGGCGTCGCCATTGCCACCGGTGTGCTGACCTTTGTGGTGCTGGTGTTTGCAGAAGTGCTGCCTAAAACCATCGCCGCGCTCTACCCGGAAAAAGTGGCCTACCCCAGCAGCTTCCTGCTGGCACCGCTGCTGATCCTGATGATGCCGCTGGTCTGGTTACTGAACATGGTGACGCGTGTCCTGATGCGGATGATCGGTATCAAAGCAGATGTCACCATCAGCAGCGCGCTCAGCAAAGAAGAGCTGCGCACCATCGTGCATGAATCACGCTCGCAGATCTCCCGGCGTAATCAGGACATGCTGCTGTCGGTACTGGATCTGGAAAAGGTCAGCGTTAACGACATCATGGTGCCGCGTAACGAGATCGTCGGCATTGATATCAATGACGACTGGAAAGCCATCGTCCGCCAGCTGACCCACTCCCCGCACGGCCGTATCGTGCTGTACCGCGACTCTCTGGACGATGCCATCAGCATGCTGCGCGTGCGCGAAGCTTATCGTCTGATGACCGAGAAAAAAGAGTTCACCAAAGAAGTCATGCTCCGCGCCGCCGACGAAATTTATTACGTGCCGGAAGGAACGCCGCTCAGCACCCAACTGGTGAAGTTCCAGCGTAACAAGAAGAAGGTCGGCCTGGTGGTCAATGAGTACGGGGATATTCAGGGCCTGGTGACGGTTGAAGATATTCTGGAAGAGATTGTTGGCGACTTTACCACCTCAATGTCCCCTTCCCTTGCGGAAGAAGTCACCCCGCAAAACGACGGCTCGGTGCTGATCGACGGTAGCGCGAACATTCGCGAACTCAATAAAGCCTTTAACTGGCATTTACCGGAAGATGAAGCGCGCACCATAAACGGGATGATTCTGGAAGCACTGGAAGAGATCCCGGCGGCGGGCACGCGGGTGCGTATTGAGCAGTACGATATAGATATCCTGGACGTGCAGGACAATATGATTAAGCAGGTAAAAGTCCTGCCGGTAAAACCGATTCGGGAAAGTATTGCTGAGTAGAGAGTAGGCCGGGTACGGCGCAAGCCGCCACCCGGCACTACAGATGGCAAATTACGCTTTCGCTTTCGCCACGGTAACCATTGCAGCACGAATGGTACGACCGTTCAGGGTATAACCTTTCTGCATCACGCCAAGCACTTTACCGGCTTCAACGTCTTCTGATTCCACCATCGCAATCGCCTGGTGCACGTTTGGATCCAGCGGAACGTTGGTATCGCCAACCACTTCCACGCCAAACTTACGTACCACATCCAGCATGGATTTCAGCGTCAGTTCGATACCTTCGATCATCGCGGTGTTGTCCGGGTTAGCTTTATCAGCCACTTCCAGTGCGCGATCCAGGCTATCAATCACCGGCAGCAGTTCGTTGATGAATTTCTCCAGCGCAAATTTATGCGCCTTCTCAACGTCCTGCTCGGTACGACGGCGCAGGTTTTCCATTTCCGCCTTGATGCGCAGAACACTGTCGCGTTCGCGATTCTGTGCTTCTACCAGCTGAGCTTCCAGATTCGCAATTTTTTCATCGCGCGGGTCCACCTGCTCAGCAGATGCGTCCGGCTCTACAGCCTCAACATCATCGTGCTGTTCCGTGATAATTTCTTCAGGGGCTTGCCCCTCAGGCGTTTTCTGTTCTTTACTACTCATGAATTTCTCCGCGTTTTTCTGCATTCATATCGCTAACTTCGCTTATTATGGGGATCAGTTTCCGGGATTCAAGGGAACAAGACAGATTGTCATCATTCATCAGGCACAAGGACCTCCAGAAAATGAATAATCATTTCAGGTGTATTGGGATCGTCGGGCATCCGCGTCACCCTACCGCATTGACGACACATGAAATGTTGTATCGCTGGCTGTGTAGCAAAGGCTATGAAGTGATGGTCGAACAGCAGATTGCCCAGGAGCTGCAGCTGAAGAGCGTCAAAACCGGCACGCTGGCGGAAATTGGCCAGCAGGCGGATCTCGCCGTGGTGGTCGGTGGCGACGGCAATATGCTCGGCGCGGCCCGAACGCTCGCGCGTTATGACATCAAGGTCATCGGTATCAACCGCGGCAATCTCGGCTTTCTGACCGACCTCGATCCGGACAACGCCCAGCAGCAGCTGGCCGACGTGCTGGAAGGTCATTATATCAGCGAAAAACGCTTTTTGCTGGAAGCGCAGGTGTGTCAGCAGGACTGCCAGAAGCGCATCAGCACCGCGATTAATGAAGTGGTGCTCCACCCCGGCAAAGTGGCGCACATGATTGAGTTCGAAGTCTATATCGACGAAATCTTCGCCTTCTCGCAGCGTTCTGACGGGCTGATTATCTCCACGCCGACAGGGTCGACTGCCTACTCGCTCTCTGCGGGTGGCCCGATCCTCACCCCTTCACTGGATGCCATCACCCTGGTACCGATGTTCCCGCACACGCTCTCGGCGCGTCCGCTGGTGATCAACAGCAGCAGCACCATTCGTCTGCGTTTCTCGCACCGCCGTAACGATCTGGAGATCAGCTGCGACAGCCAGATTGCGCTGCCTATTCAGGAAGGTGAAGATGTTCTCATTCGTCGGTGTGATTACCACCTGAACCTTATTCACCCGAAAGATTACAGCTATTTCAATACATTAAGCTCGAAGCTTGGCTGGTCAAAAAAATTGTTCTGATTTTGCATCCAGTACTTTACTGTATATAAAACCAGTTTATACTGTATGAAAACACAGTCATGGTTTTTCATACAGGAAAACAATTATGCTGGCACAACTGACCATCAGCAACTTTGCCATAGTTCGTGAGCTTGAGATCGATTTCCATAGCGGCATGACGGCGATCACCGGGGAAACCGGTGCGGGTAAATCCATTGCCATAGATGCCCTCGGCTTGTGCCTCGGCGGCCGTGCAGAAGGTGACATGGTGCGCAGGGGCGCAAACCGTGCCGATCTCTGCGCTCGCTTCTCCCTGAAAGATACCCCTGCCGCCCTGCGCTGGCTCGAAGAGAACCAGCTGGAAGACGGACGTGAGTGTTTACTTCGTCGCGTTATCAGCAGCGATGGTCGTTCCCGCGGCTTTATCAACGGCACTGCAGTCCCGCTTTCCCAGCTTCGCGAGCTCGGCCAGTTACTCATTCAGATCCACGGCCAGCACGCGCACCAGCAACTCATTAAACCGGAGCAGCAGAAAGCGCTGCTTGATGGCTATGCAGGTGAGTACGCACTTACTCAGCGAATGGCGGAGCACTATCGCCAGTGGCATCAAAGCTGCCGTGAGCTTGCCCAGCACCAGCAGCAAAGCCAGGAGCGTGCCGCCCGTGCTGAGCTTCTGGAATACCAGCTTAAAGAACTCAACGAATTTAGCCCGCAGGCGGGTGAATTTGAGCTTATCGACGAAGAGTACAAGCGCCTGGCTAACAGCGGTCACCTGCTCTCAACCAGCCAGAATGCCCTTAACATGCTGGCTGACGGTGAAGACGTGAACCTGCAGAGCCAGCTGTATAATGTTCGTCAGCTCATCACCGAGCTGGCCGGCATGGACAGCAAACTCTCTGGCGTACTGGATATGCTGGAAGAGGCCGCGATTCAGATTTCAGAAGCCAGTGACGAACTGCGCCACTACTGTGAACGTCTGGATCTCGACCCGAACCGTCTGTTTGAGCTGGAGCAACGCATCTCCCGTCAGATCTCGCTGGCGCGTAAGCACCACGTTACGCCAGAAGAGCTGCCTGGCTACTATCAGTCCCTGCTTGATGAACAACAGCAGCTTGACGATCAGGCTGACTCGCTGGAAACCCTGTCACTGGCGGTGAACCTGCACCATGAACAGGCGCTGACGACGGCGAAACAGCTGCATGAGATCCGTCAACATTACGCCCAGGAACTGAGCCAGCACATCACCGACAGCATGCACACGCTGGCGATGCCGCACGGCGTGTTCACCATCGATGTCCGTTTCGAAGAGAACCATCTGACGGCGGAAGGTGCGGACCGTATTGAATTCCGCGTCACCACCAACCCGGGGCAGCCGTTGCAGCCCATCTCTAAAGTGGCTTCCGGCGGTGAACTGTCGCGTATCGCGCTGGCGATTCAGGTGATTACCGCACGTAAAATGGAAACCCCGGCGCTGATTTTCGATGAAGTAGACGTGGGGATCAGCGGCCCTACGGCGGCGGTCGTCGGCAAACTGTTGCGCCAGTTGGGTGAATCAACGCAGGTCATGTGTGTTACCCACCTGCCGCAGGTGGCCGGGTGTGGTCATCATCACTTTATCGTCAGCAAAGAAACTGACGGTGAAATGACGGAAACGCACATGAAGCCACTGGATAAACGCGCACGTCTGCAGGAGCTGGCACGCCTGCTGGGCGGCAGTGAAGTCACGCGAAATACGCTCGCGAACGCGAAAGAACTGCTGGCGGCATAAACTTTTTCGGGATCTCAGGGTCATAGAGAACAACAAAAACGCCGCCAGACCGGTTTCAAAGTGGGGCAAGGTCTATTATCATCGGCATATAACATATGAGCCGCGTTCTGCTCGGGCCCGAAAAGGAATCAAATCACTATGCGTTGTAAAATGCTGACCGCTGCCGCAGCGGTTCTTCTGATGTTGACCGCAGGCTGTTCCACTCTGGAGAAAGTGGTTTACCGTCCTGACATCAACCAGGGGAACTACCTTACCCCTAACGATGTGTCCAAAATCCGTGTGGGGATGACACAACAGCAGGTCGCTTATGCACTTGGAACCCCAATGATGTCCGATCCGTTCGGCACAAACACCTGGTTCTATGTATTCCGTCAGCAGCCGGGCCATGAAGACGCGTCCCAGCAGACCCTGACGCTGACCTTCAGCAGCGCCGGTGTGTTGACCAACATCGACAACAAGCCTGCCCTGACCAAATAATCAGGTGTCAGAGATGCAAAAAGGTGCTCAATGAGCACCTTTTTTGTTTTCCTTCATCCCCCTCGCCCCTTTGAGAACAGGCTTAAGGTGAGGAGCGAACTACTTACCCGATTTCTCCGCACGCTGGCGACGCAGCTCTTTCGGGTCGGCAATCAGCGGGCGATAAATTTCGACCCTGTCACCCTCATTCACCACATCAGCCAGTTTGACCGGACGGCTGTAAATGCCGACTTTATTTTTCGCCAGGTCGATGTCACGACGAAGCTCAAGGATGCCAGAAGCGCGAATAGCCGACTCAACGGTCGCACCTTCTTCCAGCATCACACGCTGCAGATATTGCTTCTCCGGCAGCGCATACACCACCTCGACAGCTATCTTATGCGACACTGTAAACCTCTTTGGCGCGGGTCGTGAACGCCTGAACCATATTCGAGGCCAGCTCTTTAAAGATGCGGCCAAACGCCAGCTCAATCAGTTTATTGGTAAACTCAAAGTCCAGCTGGAACTCGATGCGACAGGCATCAGCGCTGAGGGGGGTAAACTTCCAGCCACCCATCAGGGTTTTAAACGGACCATCTACCAGATGCATCAAAATACTCTGATTGCTCGTCAGCGTATTGCGGGTGGTGAACGTCTTGCTGATCCCCGCTTTGGAGACATCGACCGCCGCCGTCATCTGCGTCGGGCCAGACTCCAGCACGCGGCTCCCGGTACATCCCGGAATAAACTCTGGATAAGACTGAACGTCGTTCACTAACTGATACATTTGTTCCGCGCTGTATGGAACAAGCGCAGTACGGCTAATCTGAGGCATAGCATTTCCCATGGTCACACAACCGACAAATAATAACATTTATCACCTGTTAAAAAAACGCTAAGCCTCATCTCGTGCTAATATAGCGCGTTAGACCTCACAGGACGCAATGAGGTGACTTTTTGAAATCAGATTACCGATGGCTTTACGATACTTATGACGAAGAAAAAAGCACATAAACCAGGCTCGGCGACCATTGCGCTCAACAAGCGTGCTCGCCACGAGTATTTTATTGAAGAAGAATTCGAAGCTGGCCTTGCATTGCAGGGCTGGGAAGTAAAATCGCTGCGCGCCGGGAAAGCCAATATCGGTGATAGCTATGTGATCCTGAAAGATGGCGAAGCCTTCCTGTTCGGTGCCAACTTCACGCCGCTGACCGTCGCCTCGTCACACTACGTGTGTGACCCAACGCGTACCCGTAAGCTGCTGCTGAACAAGCGTGAACTGGAGTCCCTTTATGGGCGCATTAACCGTGAAGGCTTCACCGTGGTTGCCCTGTCGCTGTACTGGAAAAATGCCTGGTGCAAAGTGAAAGTTGGCGTCGCGAAGGGTAAAAAACAGCACGACAAACGTACCGATCTGAAAGAGCGCGAATGGCAGCTCGACAAAGCACGTATTATGAAAAACGCAGGACGTTGATTCTGCGCACTTATTGTACTATTCAATAAGTTAGCGTTCCGGGCTGGTATCCAGGATCTAAAATCTGGTATACTCAGTTCAACACTATTGGGGCTGATTCTGGATTCGACGGGATTTGCGAAACCCAAGGTGCATGCCGAGGGGCGGTTTGCCTCGTAAAAAGCCGCAAAAAAATAGTCGCAAACGACGAAAACTACGCTTTAGCAGCTTAATAACCTGCTCTGAGCCCTCTCTCCCTAGCTTCCGCTCTTAAGACGGGGATTCAAGAGAGGTCAAACCCAAAAGAGATCGCGTGGAAGCCCTGCCTGGGGTTGAAGCGTTAAAACTAATCAGGCTAGTACGTTAGTGGCGTGTTTGTTCGCAGCTGGCGTGCGAATGTAAAGACAAACTAAGCATGTAGTACCGAGGATGTAGAAATTTCGGACGCGGGTTCAACTCCCGCCAGCTCCACCAAAATTCTCCATCGGTGATTACCAGAGTCATCCGATGAAGTCCTGAAAGCCCGCATGGCACAAGCCCTGCGGGTTTTTTTGTGCCTTGAATTTGTCCAGCGAAGTCTGATGCCAACTAATTAAATCCGAACCTTTTAGGCACCTTGTTAGGCACCTCATAAAGCTTTATTGTTTTTGAGGTGCCTAAAACTATGGAAACCCGGCAATGGCAAGACAAACCAAACCTCTATCCGTTAAAGAGATCGAATCAGCCAAACCCAAAGAAGCGGACTACGTTCTCTATGATGGTGATGGCCTTGAGCTACTCATCAAACCCAGCGGGAGTAAAATTTGGCAGTTTCGCTACATTCGCCCTGTTACTAAGAAACGAGCGAAGAAGAGCATCGGCCCCTACCCGTCAGTTACCCTTGCCGATGCTAGAAACTACCGGGCAGAGTCTCGCTCTCTCTTGGTAAAACAAATCGATCCGCAGGAACATCAGCAAGAACAATTGCGCAGTTCGCTGGAAGCCAAAACCAATACTTTCCAACTCGTGGCTGAACGTTGGTGGAATGTGAAGAAAGCCAGCGTAACCAAGGACTATGCCGACGATATCTGGCGCTCTCTTGAAAGAGATATCTTTCCTGCAATTGGCGACGTTAGCGTTACAGAGATTAAAGCTCACACACTGGTTCAGGCCGTCCAACCGGTTCAGGCCAGAGGAGCACTGGAAACCGTTCGTCGCCTGTGCCAACGCATTAATGAGGTCATGATATATGCCCAGAACACAGGCCTGATAGATGCTGTGCCCAGTGTCAACATTGGCAAGGCATTTGAGAAACCACAGAAGAAAAATATGCCCAGTATTCGGCCGGATCAGCTACCTCAACTGATGCAGACGATGCGTACGGCCAGCATTAGTCTTTCAACCCGATGCCTGTTCATGTGGCAGCTTCTTACCATAACCCGCCCTGCCGAAGCGGCCGAAGCCCGTTGGGAAGAGGTAGACATGGAAGCGCGAGAATGGAAGATCCCTGCATCACGTATGAAGATGAACCGTGACCATACTGTTCCATTGTCAGATGAAGCAATTGCGATACTGGAGATGATGAAGCCGTTAAGTGGAAATCGAGAATTTATATTCCCTAGCCGTATCAAGCCCAACCAGCCCATGAATAGCCAAACCGTTAACGCATCACTAAAACGTGCAGGTTTTGGTGGAGTGCTCGTATCGCACGGTCTGCGATCAATTGCCAGTACTGCACTTAATGAACAAGGCTTTCCGCCTGATGTTATTGAGGCAGCACTTGCTCATGTGGATAAGAATGAGGTTCGACGTGCTTATAACCGCAGCGATTACCTGGAACAGCGTCGCCCAATGATGCAATGGTGGGCTGATTTTGTAATGGCTGCAGATTGTGGAAGTATCATTGATGGCGGGATGAAAGGAATACGTTTAGTGGGATGACTGGGCAGAATCCGCTATAGCGCCAAGTTCTATTCTGATAAACTTATTGTCAAAAATTTCCAAGAAAACTTAGGACATGACATAAGTTCACTGCACATCGATAGCAGCAGGACGGTCACATGCCAATGGAGAGTTGTTAGCAAATGAACCCCGTAGAAATAGAACAAGCCATCACGGATCTTGCAGCGCAACCCTATGATCCTGTAGAGTTTCCTTATGTGTGCTAGCTCAGACTTGACCTGACGATTTTCACTGGCAGCACACAATCAAATCTGACAGTCTGCTTTGAGCGAGGAGCGGACATTCCGGTTAATTTCACTGCTTATGGATTAAGTTACGATCATTTCTCATTTGTCGAAGTTATTGCGTAACCGTCAAACTTAAGCCTGACGGTAAAACTTAATTCAGCGAAGCAAAATACTGTGTAGGCGATTTACCTAAGGCTTTTCTGAACATGGTAATGAAGGCACTCACCGAGTCATAGCCCAGAGCGCCAGCGACGTTCTGCACCGATTTGCCTTCAGCCAACTCATTCAGGGCAATCATCAAATGTAACTGTTGCCGCCAGCGTCCGAAGCTCATTCCCGTCTCTGACTGCACCATTCTGGCCAACGACCGTTCACTGGTTGCAAGGCGGGAAGCCCACTGCTGTAAAGTCGTCCTGTCCCCCGGATCCGCAAAAAGCATTTCAGCCATTTGCCTGATTTTAGGATGGTCGGATATTGCAAGGTGGAGTGCTTCAACCGGTGCGTCCGGCAATTGTTCAAGGAGCACAGCAGCCAGCCTGGCCGTCTTACTGCCAGCGGAATAAGTGGGTTCCTGCTCGGCAAGATAAAGAATAAGTTCCCGAACAAGAGACGTCATGGCAATCGTACAACATGTTTCGGGCATGACGGCCGCCCCGGGTTCTATAAACAGAAAACAGGTTCGGGCATTATTTGTTACACGGCACCGGTGAGGCGTATTTCCGGGTATCCAGACGGCATGTCGGGGAGGGACAAGCCACAGAGCATTTTGAACTTCACAACTCACTGCACCATGCAAGGACAGGATAAGCTGACCCTTCCGGTGCGCATGCGGCATTATGCCGGAATACTCTTGCGCCGGTGCAGCGTGAAGGGCAACCGCTGGCTGCAGAAAGATGTCAGCGTCAAATTCATCGGGCGACGAAACTACTTTTTTATGTTTTGGCATATTTTAGAAATATGTTGTCTGATTATCTATATCTTGTAAACGGTCTGTATCTTAAAGTCTCTCTTTTTTCAGAGAAAGTCAGAAATATGTCATGTATCACAAACAAGTGGCGCACTGCCGCCCTTGTGACGGGAATTCTTTTTATCGCCGTTAACCTGCGAGCTCCCTTTACTTCAATAGCACCGGTGTTAAAGATCATTCAGGAACACTTTCAACTGAGTGTAACGTCCGTAGGATGGCTTAACTCATTACCGTTATTTGCCTTTGCAGTGTTTTCACCGGTGAGTGCGATTATTGCCCGAAAATTTGGTCTGGAACGTACACTGTTCGGCGCGCTGATAGTGATTTCTGCAGGTATTCTGCTACGTTCAGCAGGCAGTATGTGGGCGCTATACATCGGAACGATGCTCATAGGCACCGGTATCGCGCTGGGGAATGTCCTGTTGCCTGGCCTTATCAAGCGTGACTTTGCCGGAAACGTCGCATCATTGACGGGCGCATATTCCATCACAATGGGAGCCGCAGGTGCCGTAGGCTCCGCCATTATCATTCCACTTTCCCAGCAATGGGGCTGGGACAGTGCGCTTGCCCTGCTAGTGATAGCGCCTGTGCTTGCCCTGGCTTTTTGGTTCCCACAACTGAGCAATCACCATAAGCATACGCTCTCAGGTCCAACTCAAACCACGGGGGTATCCGTCTGGACATCAGCTCTGGCATGGCAGGTCACGCTGTTTATGGGACTGAATGCAATGCCGTTTTATGTTGCGGTGGGCTGGCTGCCAGCCATTCTGACGGATAATGGGATTTCACCTGAAAAAGCCGGAGCCGTACACGGGATGCTGCAGTTCACTACCGCAATTCCTGGACTCATGCTGGCGGCTACGCTGCGTCGTCTGAAGGACCAGAAAATGGCGGCTGTTGTTGTCAGTTTGCTTTCGGGAATATCTCTTATAGGAATACTGTACGCACCGGGCCTGTCGATGTTGTGGGCTGCCATTCTGGGATTCGGCTGCGGTGCCAGCATGATGCTGGGTCTGACCTTTGTCGGGTTACGTACAACAAATGCAAGCGATGCTGCAGCACTGTCAGGCATGGCGCAGTGCGTGGGCTATCTTATGGCTGCAATGGGTCCCCTTTTGCTGGGTAAGGTCCATGACTGGTCCGGTGGCTGGACCATTCCCCTGCTGATGACGGCTGTAATTACGGTAGCCGGCGCCTTAACCGGGCTGGCTGCAGGTCGAAACGTCTACCTGAAACCTGCCACTTCAGCAGGCTGACTCTGAGAGCAGGCTTCAGTTGGAAAAATCTTTAAATCAAGAATCTAACATCATTAAAAGGCAGTATTTCTATGAGTAACATCCTTATTATCAATGGCGCTAAAAGTTTTAACTTTGCCAGAGGTGAGCTAAACGAACTTTATGTCAACACCGCAAATGAGGTGCTGAGCCATCTCGGACACACGATATCCGTTACCAGGGCAGACAGTAATTTTGATCCACAGAACGAAATCTCTAAGATTCTTAACAGTGATATTCTGATATATCAGATGCCGGGATGGTGGATGGGTGAGCCATGGACGGTAAAAAAATGGATCGATGAAGTCTTTACCGAAGGTCATGGTTCTTTGTATGAAAGTGATGGTCGTACGCGTTCTGATGGCTCAAAAAAATACGGTTCGGGTGGTCTTCTTCAGAACAAAAAATACATGCTATCCCTGACCTGGAATGCCCCACTGGAAGCTTTTAACGATCCGGAGCAGTTTTTTGAGGGTGTCGGCGTGGACGGATTATACCTGCATCTTCATAAGGCCAATCAGTTCCTCGGTATGAGATCACTCCCAACCTTTATCACAAATGACGTGGTCAAATCGCCGGATGTGGAAAATGAAATCCGCCGCTTCAGCGATCATCTGATAGCAACCTTTTCCTGAACAATGATATAGCCCGGCGTTTTTCAGGGCCGGGCTATAGTCGTTCGGGGTCAGGCGCATGTTAACGTTATCCGACAGTTCGTACCTAATCTCATTCAGCAAAATGCTTCTTTCAGATACGGCGTGCCTGTCCTCCTGCCATCACTTCGGGAAAAGCCCGGATACCCAGTCAGCAAACGCGCGTACTGCAGGAGAAAGAAAGCGCTGATGAGGATAAAGCAAAGCGACCGGAACTGACGGTGGTTGCCAGTCGGACATCACTTCGACCAGCGTGCCTTGCTGCAGATGCTCAGAAACAATATTCTCGGCAAGCTGAGCCAGCCCGAACCCCTCAAGACACATTTTAATATACAGTCCTGTTTCGTTAACGGCCCCTTGTCCGCTGACAGATACGGAAATCGTCTCGGACCCCTTCATCAAACGCAATTCGTCGTTACGACGGGGCTGTCCAGAAAAATAGTGAATTGCACGATGCTGAGATAAGTCTTCAGGAGACCGGGGAATGCCGTATTCCTTCAGATAGTCCGGAGAGGCACATGTCACCCAGCGTAACCGTCCCAGCGGGCGAGCAACAAGCGTGGAATTAATCAGCTCACCCGTTCTTATCACACAGTCAACCCCCTCCTGAACAAGATCGACCTGACGGTCGCTCACCCCAATCATCAGATAGATATCCGGATAACGTTGGTAAAAGTCTTTCAGCCTGGGCATGACGATGAAATTGGCGATACCACCGGGCATATCGACGCGTAACCGTCCCTGCGGCCGTTTGACGGAATCCGTCAGACTGGATTCCGTATGCTCGATTAATGAGAGTATTTCCCGGCATTGTGCAAGATAGTGGAGTCCTTCTGGCGTTAGGCTTACCCGTCTGGTCGTACGGTTGAGTAGGCGTACCTGCAGGTAGTTCTCGAGGCTCTTGATCGAACTTGTTACCGTTGAGGACGGCAGTAACAGCGTTTCCGCCGCCCGCACAAAACTGCCGCCCTCAGCCACCCGCATAAAGATCTGCATTGCCTGAATACGATCCATTTTACTGCTCCTGAGCATCTCTGGTCTGTCTGTTGTAGTTACTATTATTCGTAAATATTGAATTATGAAAACACGTTAAGCATCTTTTTCGTATTAATTGAGTGACGTATCGTTTTCCTATTGACCAGGAAAGAGACTGTTTAAATGACGAATTACGCCAGAAACATTATGAATAATCAGACCGTAACCCCATCGGCGACGCTGATCCGTGGCGCGACCATACTGAGCATGGATGAGAATGTCGGCAACTTTGAGCGAGGTGATATTCTTATCACGGGCGCAACCATTACCGCCGTGGGTCAGTACCTGAACGCAGAGGGTGCCCATGTCATCGATGCCACGAACATGATTGCTATGCCTGGGATGGTAGATTCTCATCGCCACTCATGGGAAGGGCAACTGCGCCGCATCAACCCGAACGCCACCTGTCTGGACGACTACAGCAACGCCACGCACTTCTCGTTTGCAAAATACTATCGCCCCTCCGATATCTATGTGGGTAACCTGCTGACCGCGCTGGGTGCTATCGACGCAGGTATCACGACAATCATTGATAACTCCCATAACAGCCGCACTGCTGCACATTCAGACGCAGCAGTGGAGGCATTGCTCGACGCTGGTATTCGCGCCATCCACGCTTCAGGTGCGCCGGTGTCAGGTGACTGGGACAGAGCGCACTGGCCGGGTAACTGGCAGCGGCTGCAGGAGAAGTATTTCCGGAATAACCCTGAAAGTCTCGTGTCTCTTGCGGTAATGGCTCAGCTCGAGCCCGAATTGTGGGCCGAGGCCCGCCGGCTTGGGCTGCCTATCGTCACTGAATTCTTCGGTGCGGAAATGGGGGCTGAACTTCGGTCACTGCATCAACAGGGGCTGCTGGGACCGGACAATATCTTTAATCATTGCACTGCGCTCCCTGACGAAGGATGGAAAATCCTGCGCGAAGCCGGTGTTCGGGTGAACGTCTGTCCGCGATCTGATGCGCACTATGGTATTGAAGACGGCATGTTTGCTATTGAGGCAGCACAACGTCACGGTATCACGCCGGGTCTGAGCGTCGATAATGAAACGTCCTACAGCACCGACATGTTCATGGAGATGCGCGTGGCATTTTACCTGCAGCGTGTGATGGGCATGCATAAGCGACAGCACTGCCGCGGCACAGAGTATTCGCTGACAATGCTTCCGGCAGCGCAGCTTCTCAAGGCTGCAACCGTCGATGGCGCTTACTGTGCCGGGCTGCAGGATAAAGTCGGCAGCCTGACGCCAGGTAAACAGGCTGACCTGATCCTGATCAATGCCGGCGACATTAACCTCTATCCTAACGGGAATGCCTTTGGCACGGTGGTACATGCGACAGAACGCAGCAATATTGATACCGTCATGATTGGCGGGCGCATTGTTAAACAGAACGGCATGGTCGTGGGCGTCGACAGAGCACGCCTCCATGCAGCGATTGATGAATCGCGTGAACATCTGTTTGCAGCCGCCGGGTATAAACCTGACATGTTTGCAGAAACCTTCCTGCCTCTGGAACAGGCGCACTGACAGGGATAAAACGCATGAGCATGATTTATTACCTAATCGCTTTT
The DNA here is from genome assembly GCF_049913205.1 of Enterobacter sp. R-25. NCBI lineage: Bacteria > Pseudomonadati > Pseudomonadota > Gammaproteobacteria > Enterobacterales > Enterobacteriaceae > Enterobacter > Enterobacter sp. R-25. Next base: position 3,604,951 of record NZ_CP183982.1, read on the forward strand.
GCCGCGGGCCTCGGGATCACCCTGCAGACAACCCTGAACAGTCAGCTTGCACGAGGCCTGGGAGGCGATTCGGTCACCGCCGCGTTGTTTTCCTTCTCTGCCGGGGCATTTACGCTGGGGATCTACTCGCTGCTGCGCGGGGGATTATTCACCTCGCTTGCGGCAATTCCTTCCCAGCCACTGTGGAGCCTGGCAGGCGGACTGATCGGAGCCGGTGCATTGTTTAGCTATGTGGTGCTGGCACCAAAAATCGGTTTCTCAGCTCTGCTCGGGCTGGCGATTGTCGGACAGTTACTCTCATCTCAGATGATTGATCATTTTGGCCTGCTGGGTGCCATAAGGCGACCGGTTTCGCTACTCAAGCTGGGCGGAATGCTGGTCATGCTCGTCGGGCTTGCCATCATGCTTTTCGGTGATCGGCTTTCTGAGCGTTTTTAGCATTAACTTAATGAATGAGTGATCCATCTCATGGCGGACGTTTGTACTGGTGCAGACGTCCTTATCGTTAATGTATGCCTCGCATTTATATTTATCCCCTGAAGAACTAACTTGTTTACAGTATCTGCTGATGTAAGAAATTTTCCGGGAAAGTGTCCTGTCTGAAGTGGAAGTTTTTTCCAATGAAAGTGTTGAAATGAGGAAAAGGAAGAATGGCCCTTAAAGGGCCATGCAAAACCAAAAATTAGACATAGATGTCAATCATATTGTTGTTATTATCTTTTGTCTGATTTTCATCTGCCTGTACCATATGTTCATTTCCTTTTTTCTCCGACTTATTATCAGTCTGCTTCCTTAGTAACTGTTCCAGTTCGGCTTCCAGGCTTTCAATTTGCTTTTGGATCAGTTCAGCCATCTCTTTCTTCTGCTCTGTTGTCATCCCTTTTTCAGAAGAAATCTTGCCGAGCCTCTCGGTTAGCTGCTGGATTTGTGCCATGATCTGCGCTGTACGCGAACTCTCTTTTGGCTGGTGATTGCTGAGCGCTGTTAAATTTGAGTTGGTTTGAATCGTGATTGACATAGATAATTTCCTCCGTTAAATGAATTTAATCGGCATTAAAAACAGGGTGCTTTAATTTTTTTAATTAAAATACTTTTTCCAAAACCCTCTCGCGTAATGCTCACTGTCTTCTCTTGCATTAACTATCACTGTTGGCTAAAGAAAACCCTCAAGATTAAACTCTGTTTCAACTTTGAGCTTCCCCATAGCTGAGTTAGCGAATTCGACTTCTTTTACCAGTCTGGCGAAACATAAGGCGCGGAGTAAAGATGATGGTTCACCCAACTCAGAAATCCGTAAAATGGGGAAAGAAAGGCTAAACCTGTCTACGATAGCTCAATCAATATTATTCTCTGTTGCCTGGGAGAAGATTTGCTTTTATCCAGCTTGCCACGTCGGTGACCGGGATGTTGTGTTGCTCGTTAAACGTACCTTTCTTGTTCCATGCGACTCCACGCCCCTGAGCAAAAACAGCACGATATTTACCCATCATGTCCTGAGGGTCACGAGCCAGTTTGTCCATTAAAAATTGTTCAGTCCATTCTGAACGGCTGAAAGGCCGGCCAAGAGCAAACTGAAGTCTGTCGGCCACTTCTGAATAAGTGAGTGTATCACCGGCAATATACACAATCTCATCGCGGATACGGGGCGTGTAAAATACAATCTCGGCAGTGAGCATTCCGATATCATCCGGCGTCGTCAGCGTCATCTTGTTATCCAGACTGCCCAGAGCATGTACAACATTGTTTTGGAGATCAACAACCCCGAAGTCAGGTTCGAAGAGGTAACTCATGAAGATGCCTGTCGAAATGATGACCCACTCAGTCTGATGCTGGCTGCGAAGTAAATCACGTACATCAATCTGTGCATCGAAAATGTCCTGAGGACTGCCCCGGCCAATGGCGTCGAAATCTGCGCCAAACTGCCAGGGGAAATATCTGGGGATACCTGCCTGAAGAGCAGCCTGTGCCAGTTTCATGGGCGTATTAATGCCCGCGGCGTAACCTGCACAACCGACTACCGTGTCATACTGAGAAAATACGACTGCGAGCTCCTCAATGGTGCTTTTCACCAGATCACCCGTAACTATCTCAACCCCAAGATTTCTGATCTCAGCGATAAGATTCTGTTTGGCTGGTTCGCCAGACATTACGGTATTCTCACGTAGAAGCACGCTGATTTTTGCACCCTCAACATCTTTTGCCCGACGGGTAAGGTTGCGCAAAACGGGAAGGCCCAGTTCACCGGCACCCAATACGAGGATATTTTTAGAAGTGGTGTTAAGATCCATTTTGTTCATAATCTGGCCTGTAAAAGAATGTACTACATCACTCTAACAAGTCATATAAGGCAAAAAAAGAAGGTACACGCATGATACCGGGGGGAAGCAGGATGGGGCGGGATGAAATTCTTCAGTATTCGCAGGAGGTATGTAAAGGTCTGCGGGATGATGATGATGGTTTGCGTCGGGAAGTGTTGGCCCATGCGGGAAGTCGCTGGTCATTAGGCGTTGTCAACACGCTTGGCGTTTATGGAAGACTACGTCATGCTGAGATTGGCAGACGTATGCACGGAGTGACTCAGCGCATGCTGACGCGCACATTACGACAACTTGAGCGGGACGGTCTTGTTATCCGCCATGATTTCAGTGAAGTTCCGCCACGAGTCGAATACGAGCTGTCTGATACTGGTATGGAACTGCTTATTCGTATGATCCCGCTATGGACCTGGATTGTCGAAAATGCGGATCGCTTTCGTGAAGACAGGTTGAAATATGACAAAAATAACAGCAACCCAATGACGTAATTAATTCTGAGTAAAAAAACATCACTTATTATGATTCGTCACAAATATTAGTATTTACATGGATAAGTCATTCGTAATGAATGTTAACTTTAATTGTCCAGGAATAACGTCGATCTCACCGGATTCGTCCGGGATGATATAGTTAAAGAGGTTTCAATTCTACGGAGCTGTAGATAGCAGGACTCGCTTTGCCAAACCTTTTCCAGTCAATAAGGACTAAATCACCGCTTTCTTGGACATGAATTACGGAGTTGCTTCGACTAGTCACTTATTCCTAACTGGTTATGTCCGCTTCTGACACATAGCTGAAGCTAACTGATTCAAAGGCCTGCTATTAGCGAATAGCAGGTCAACTCATCAAAGCCTGTCTGTTTTATTGCATCATTAGCCGAGTCCTGAAGCCTTAACTGTGCATCGTCCATGGCCGCTGACTTTTCCTCTCTTCACCAGATAAACACGAACCCAGCTTGATACAGATCAAAAAAAACAGCTTTAAGCTAATGAAAAGAATAATAATTCTTGAATGCTGACAAAACAATGGGATAGTTGCGTTGATTATTAGACGATCGGTCAATATTATTTATGAACGACTTAATAACTGAACGGTAAACGACCAGACAGACGAGGTGAAAGTGTTTAAATCTTTATTAATCAACAAAACAGATGATCGCTACAGTGCGCAACTTGCTGAAATTGCTGAAAGTGAGCTTCCGCAGGGTGATGTGGAGGTCATTATTGACTATTCATCCATCAACTACAAAGATGCCCTGGCCATTACGGGCCGTGGCCCCATCGTCCGGCACTTTCCAATGGTGCCAGGCATTGATTTTGCCGGTACGGTGTCCGCCAGTTCACATCCGGAATATCAGGCCGGGGATAAGGTTCTTCTTACCGGCTGGGGTGTAGGGGAAAAACATTGGGGTGGATTGTCCGAAAAAGCACGGGTAAAAGGAGACTGGCTGACCCTGCTCCCGACTGGCGCAAACAGCAAGCACGTAATGGCTATCGGAACCGCTGGTTTTACCGCGATGCTGTGTGTCGACGCGCTGTTAAATCATGGTGTTAAGCCTGAAGATGGTCCGGTACTTGTTACCGGTGCCAGCGGAGGTGTCGGAAGTATTGCAGCCATGATCCTGGCATCAATGGGTTACCGCGTCACCGCGTCTACTGGTCGCCCGGAAGAAGCCGCCTGGCTTTATAAAACGGTCGGTGTAGAAGAGATTATTAATCGCTCCGAGCTTTCCTCACCAGGAAAACCGTTACAGAAAGAACGCTGGGCTGCCGCCATTGATACAATCGGCAGCCACACGCTCTGCAACGCCTGCGCCGGGGTGCGATATGGCAGCATTGTTGCAGCCTGCGGCATGGCACAGGGCATGGAACTGATGGGGAACGTGGCTCCGTTTATCCTGCGTGGTGTCACGCTTAAAGGGATTGACAGTGTTATGTTTTCGAAAGAAAAAAGAGCGGCGATCTGGCAGCAGGCGGTAAATTATTTACCAGAGTCCAGACTGGATAGCCTGACTACCGTTTATCCACTCAGTGAGGCCATCAATGTGGCCGAAAAACTTCTCAATGGCAAAATTCGTGGCCGGGCAGTGATTCAATGTAGCTAATTAGATGGATAGAAGGTCCTGCCTGAGATTGATGCTGACTTATTAAGGGGCCGGTTTAGGCCCCTCTTTTTACTATTCAGCCGCCACTTCCGGCGATGGTTGATAGCGTACAGAAGTTTTGAAATAGTTCCAGAAATCGTACACAGGTTGGATTGAACAATAAAGTTTGGCGCGCATGACTGCGCCTTCCCAGCCACTCCAGAAAATGGCCGCCAGTTGCGTATCATTCATATCGGAACATATTTCGCCTGAAGATAACGCATCGGACAAACAGGCCGCAACAAGTGCTTGCCAGCGCTCAAGAATACTCTGTAGTTGGTTAATAAAGGATGGCGGAAGCCCCGGGCTCTCCTGCATCATATTGCCAACCAGACAGCCACGAGTGAAGTTATACTTATTAATCCCATCACAGGCATCATCTATGAAATTTTCCAGACGTACCATCGGTGAGCAGGATGATTCATAAAGATGTTTCTTGAGTTTATGTTGAAAGAAACTGTCATAGGCATTCAGAACTGTCTGAGCATATTCCTCTTTACTCTTAAAATAATAATAAAATGAGCCTTTAGGAACACTGGCATTTTTGACAATGGCATCGACTCCCGTCGAAAGAAAACCATTCTGCGTTAGCAGTTCAAGTCCGCTGCGGATCAGGTCATTACGAGTATCTGCATAGGTACTTTCTGTTTTTCGTGGTCTTCCCCTTCCGCGAATTTCACCGGTCATGACTTATCCCCTGCACCTTATTAATAGAAAAGAATAAGTGATTTTGTACGGCAGCTTCAATCAGTTTATCCCCGTCGTTGACGAAGTGGTCACTTCTGACGAATGAAAAGTGGCATAGCCTGTCGCTAACGACATTGAAGGCTTTGTTCTTAAACTGGCTTATCGAGTTCAATGGCGAATTGCAAACGTCAGCTTCTGGCACAATGCGGCCTGTCAGCTTAGGTTAAGCCCTGTGCAGTAACAGTGCCAGATCAAGTTTGAGCTAATACAACTAACTATAACAGGTGAGCTGTTATTCAAAATAGCTTACTGGTGCCCTGATTGCCTCAGCGTTTTCTTACTGCTTTTGCAAACGCTGCACTGACACACTTATCTCCACTGGGGACAGACCATTCCCGCAACAAATCACCCAACCTCCCCTCGATTTCTGCCTCATCGAGCGAGTCGTCTTCATCCTTAACAGAAGGCCACCCATGATCCTCAATATAGGGACGTAAATCTTTAATGAGGTCACTTATAGCATCCGTCTTCGTTTTCCATCCCCCGGGTCGCGCTCCCAGTAATTTTATCACCTCCTCTTTAATACCGTTAAAACGTGCCGCTTTCCTTTTCCCGCCAAAAGCAGAATTGAGTTTATGTTGCTCCTTGAGATTTTTAGCTGCTGCAGTTGCACAGCGGTTCAGACCACACTCCAGAAGAGCAATGGCATTCTGCATCAATTGCACCGCATGATCGGGATCCGATTTCAGAATCGCCTTCCCTTGCGCCCAGGTTTGTTGAGCATCAGCCAGATTGCCCCTGATGCCTTTTTCTACCCATGCAGAACGACTGAATACTTTAAGGTAGCGCCGCCAGTTTTTCTCTCCCTGCTGGCAGGCCAGTGCCTGTGCTAAATCTTTAGAGCTGGTTTGCCTCCCTGTGTTTATCACCACAATAAGTTCAACATCTTCTGTCACCCTTGTTCTTGCAATATGTTTCTGTTTGATCCCTAGATGAAAGCATAGTGCTTTTTTTTTCTTCCGGTATCTGCTTAATAATTCTTCAAATAAAAGGTTTTCTTTAACATCAGCCATTCATAACTCCCAGATTCTGAATGATAGCTTTCATGCGGAAACAGATTGTCTTCTCTGACATGGTAGATATCTCAGGGCCAAAACCCCGGCCCTGAACTCATCGAACCAGATACAAGGCAGCTTTTGGTCCAGTATTTACAACTTTCACAAATAATCAGGTCTGACATCAACAAAAAACGGTGAAAATCGCCCAAAATAAATCTCTACCACATTGTAATAAAAGATTTTTTCCAATACCTTCACTACGGACATACTCTCCCCTTTTCCTGCCTTGTAAGATCGCATCCATACTGAGACAAAGAGAGACAAACATACATGGCTGCACAAAATCTCAAGGTACTACGCATCCGTGCCGTTGTGAACAAACTCGGCATAGCTCGTTCAACCATTTACGACTGGATCAATCCGAAGTCACCACGCTACGACGCAACCTTTCCAAAGCAACGCAGACTGGGCATGCAATCTGTCGGCTGGTTTGAATCGGAACTGGATGAGTGGTTGTTAAAACGTCATCAGGCATCATCGACAGATATTGCCTAGCATCCATAAATAAGAGCATTAACAATGCATTAGATTAATGCATTAAATTGCTAGTGTATTTCAGTCTCATTTGAGACAAATACATCTTAATTACTAACGATATATTAAGAAACACTATCAATTATGCTCATGATTAGTGAGCAATTGATTATTTATCATCCAAAAATATTGAATGTAATAAGAGTCTTATTATGGCTATTTGTAAAAGAAATAATTGTAATCTCTCAATAGGTGATTTACCAGATGAGCGTAAATTGCGCTTATGCCCAAAACATTATCAGGGTAAGCTATCTAATGCAGCTAAAAGAGCCCAAAGGTGGGGTCTGACGTGCCAGTACCCGCCCTGTGGTATAAGTCTGTCTGGTACCCGCAATCAACGGTATTGTTGTATTGAGCATCGTAACAAAGACAGAAGACTTATAGATGACGATGCCATTGTCAGTCTGGTAAAACATTCTTACTGGATTAACGTAGAATCAATGCTGAAGAATAATCCCCTCGGGCTGGGGAGTATCAACTGCCCTGATGACATCGCTGAACTTATCAGGTTATACGAGCGTAAAGCAGCTCACCAGAAAGCATATAACACGATCAATGGCCGCAGGGTGACTGACTCAAAGGGGCTGGCAATAAAACGCTTAACGCCCTGGCTGGAGTTAGAACTGTGCCATATTTATCCTAATTCTAAAGGAGGAGCTAATATCACACGTAACATTATTATCGCTCCGTCACTGATTAACAGAATGATGAAAGACTCAGTGCCTGTTTGTAACACAAGAGGAACATTCAGCGGCATAAAAGCGGCAGGCTTATCCCTGTCTGTTGAATCAACGCTATTGAAAGCACTCACAGAGAAATATGGAGCATTTGAAATACAGGAAGCATTATCTCCTGTAAAGAATGTGACATTTGCTGATCCTGGTATACCACGCAGACTGTTTGGCACAGATATTTATGCTTATCCACCTTTATTGAAACTTTTAAAGGAGGAATCATCGCGCCTGGAGCTCTGGGATTTAAGGGAATCTATTAATCATATTGAAAGTAGTCACTGGCTGTCAGCTGGCCCTGCAAATGAGTTATTTGCAGTCGCAGCTTTTCATGCCATGTTAAATGGGGATAAAGATAACTTACTTGAGATATTTTCCGGGCTGCACGAAGACGTAACGGAGCGAGCCAGGCGAAAAGAAAGATTGATTCATGCATATTACCAAAACGTACTTGAGGATTATATGGCTCGCTATTTTGGTCTTGACTTGAATAATCAGGAAGCCTGCGTTTTATTTTACAATACATATTTCACAGCACCACCACTTGATAAAGATGGGGTTTTGGTTATATCTCCTCATTTCTGACGCTAAGCGGGGATCAGGAGTGGGTCTCCCGATGCAGATAGCTAAGACCGGCCTTATTTCTGCAAAATAGTGGACAAAACCGACCTGTTGTTAACATAAAGAAGTCAGATTTAACAAATTCGGACGGCAACATCGTCACGTGCTTTACCACCTAAACCAGATGGGTACTTGCCTGGTATCTTACTTTGCAAGATCTGGCATTTATATTTCCTTTATAAAATCACAAATAGACTATCGCAATGAAATGTAAATCTACGTTAACGACCAGGCTAAAGGATATGGGTTACCAGACCTCTCCAAAAAACACACAATAAAACTCAAGGGGGACTCATTAAGATTTTATAAATATATAATTACCATGAACCAGTACAAAGCAGGAAAATAACCGAAATCAAAAGCCCCCCTCATTATACTGACAATACCCAGATACAACAAAATTATTATAGTCGGGGTAATACTGTATATTTCAAGACACACGCTGTCCGAATTCATTAGCATGGAGCATATATTAACCATTCCCGGTGACACATCCGTGCAGCAGTCCCTTTTACAGTGTGACTTCATATCACACTGACTGAGGGCGGATAATGGCTGTCTACCGTAACGATGCAGATTTACATTTGCTGGGCCAGTGCAGCAATGAAGAGCTGCAATTGCTGATTTCCATCCTGACCACTGACCCACGCGACGGCGACACCCGCTGGACAGAAAGCCTGACCAGTTCTCCGGAATACCGTCTGCTGGCACCGGACCATCGCCGCTACTGGCAACTGATAGCCGCTGAGCTTCAGCGCTATGGCGCGAATACCTTAATGAGTATGGCCCGTTTTGGGCAGGGCGTGGTTTACCGGGAAATTCTCGAAGATGTCTGCAAAAAACTCGATGTTAACTACAACACGAAAAGCGCTACTGAAACCATTGAGCTCGCCCTGTTAATGAAGGTTCTGGAGAAAAGCCTGTCTCAGATGACGCAGGAAGAGCTGTCTGCTTTTTCCCGCACAATGCAGCTTGACCTGACCAACCCGACGCCTCAGCTCATCATCATGGCGGTACAGGCAGCGATACGGACTTCCTCTCTGGCGGCACTGGAGCTTGCTACTGTGATGTCTGCAGGCATCATTACCTCACTGGGTGGCATTGCTACCTGGGGCACTGTGGTCGTGGCGTCAAGGGCTATGTCTGTCATTGCCGGTCCCGTTGCCATTGCACTCAGTTCAGCATGGATGATTTCCGACATTACCGGTCCGGCCTACCGGGTAACCATACCCGCATGCATGATCGTGGCCTGGCTCCGTCAGCAACATATTTCCCGTTAATCCACTTTGGCCGACCGATGGCGGGTCCGGCTATTTTCTGCAGGGAGCAGTTACCATGCCTGAACAGGAACACCGTTATGACCGGTTAGCCAGTCGTCTCGCCATACTGGTCAGCCGCCTCTTTATGGGCGAAACGCTCAGTGTCAGGCAACTCGCGCAGGAATTTGGCGTATCTGAACGCACTGTACAGCGAGACCTGCGTGAACGTCTGCGCTATATCGACACAGAATATATCGACGGAAACGTCAGCCTCCGTGATGCACGAGGACCTTTTCGCACCAACAATGATATTCTGCGTTTTGCCCGAATAACCAGCGTTGCACATTATTTTCCGGCTCTTGATCCTAAGCTGCTTTCAGTACTCCTTGATAGTGGTCAGGACTCTCCCTGCATCATCTGGAATGATCCTCCGCAACAGGCCCCTGCATTATTTGGCGGTTTTCAGATCATCGTTCAGGCCATCATCCGTCATCGCCTTATCCACTTCCTGCATCAGGAACGCCAACAGCCATCAGTCGCACCTTACAGGCTCATTTGCCACGACGGAGAGTGGTATCTGGTGGCTGTCTCGAAGGATCGCATTCAGGTTTTTACCCTCTCAACAATTACCGATGTGGTGATGACTGTCAGCAGTTTTGTACGGAACAGACATATCGACCACATCATGCAGGATCCGAGGTTTATGCGTGCGCTTCCTCATTTTAATTACATCAGCGGAATTATTCATAAATAAGTTTATTTCTCTGACGTTGCATTAAAAAACAAGGTGAAAAATGTCTGCTCACCCGACCACATTAAAAAATCTATTAACCAATACGAAGGAACCTGAAATGAAAACGTACAAATCAGCGATATTTATTATTATCGTTTTCACCCTGACAGGGTGTGGGGATAATTTCTCGTGTGAAAACGAGGAGGTATTAAAATCAGTTAATGAGGCTATAGTCAGTAGCGCTGTAAATGAACGCGACTTCAGAACATTTCGCCCATACAGTCAGTCAGGCCTGACTGGCAAGGCAGTGACGGTAGACTGGGATACCCCCCTGACTATTGACAGCAATCCGAATGCTAAATCGTTAACCTGTAAGGTTCGCTTGACCGCTATGTTATCTGATGATGAAACTAGCCGTTTAAAACAGAGGATTGATGACATTACCCACAGGGCGGAGAGCGAGCCCGGCTACGAGAGTAATAAAGGATTTATTGCAAATGTGAATAAAGCAGCAATGGATATGGCAAGAACCAGACAGGTCACAGGCACAATAGAATATAACCTCTATCAGTCAAAGGGACATCCTGTCACTGAAGTCGGTAATACGCCAGAGAACAGTCAGACAATTAAGGATATTGGCGATAAGTTATTACGCCCGGTGGCAAGAGTTTATGCTGCTCAGGGGGGAGAGCTGGCATTAAATGATTTTTATTCTGTCGATATAATGTCCATGTTTCGCACACGATAAGAAAGGCGTAACAAACCGGGTTTAAATGCTGTGATTACGAATTTAAATCATCGGTAATCATTAAGGAGAAACCATGAAAATATTATTAGCTGTTACACTCACCGCTGTGATACTGAGTGCTGTACCCACAGCGTTTGCCGTTCCCAATATCTGGCATTCAGGCTTCGGCATGGGCATGTCCGAATACATCATCACCAGCCCGCAGCATACCGGACTCAACATCAGTTGTACCAGTAATCCCGATGAGAACCAGGTGCTCCAGCACAGCGTACTGGTCACCCTGCCGGATGGACGCACCCTCAGTTCACAGGATGACGGTACCGCTATTACGCTCGTCACCGGTGGCGAACAGTATGGTGTGCCTGCTTCCCTGGGCTGGCGTAATGGGGATAATGCCTGGGTATCATTCATTGATGCTGTCAAAAAAGCAACATCATTTGAAGTCTGGGTTAACGACAAAAAAGTAGCCAGTTTCACACCCTCAGCCAGTAATGTTCATAAGGTGCTTGCTGATATGTCAGCTTGTACCTCCCTCACGGCGGATTAGCATCAACTCCATACACCGTCCCAGCACCCGTTTCGTCTGAAACGGGTGCTCTCACATTCCCATGGATTTCGTTTTGCATGCCACCTTACGGTGGCGTTGAGGCTTTCCTATGCCCTTTTTAAAAATTCTAATCACTGCCTTAGGTCAGGTGCTGACCTGGTGCGGCGGGCATCAGGCCCGGCAGTATATTGAAATCCGCTTCCGTCAGGCTGGCTACGATGACAGCAGCATTGATACGGCCAGAGAAGCTGTCACGTTGCTGGTTACTGCACTTATCACCGCCCTGATGGCGCAGATACTTAAGATTCTGGATACGCTGTAGTCCCGCCCGCCCTATCCGTTCATTGAGAACAACACATCCAGCCCCTGCCTCCTCACGGAGCAGGGGCTTTTGCTTTTATGCCTTCAGATTAATCAGATGAGGAATCAACTATGCGATTAGCCAGCCGTTTTGGTCGGGTGAACCAGATTCGCCGTGACCGTCCCTTAACCCACGAAGAACTGATGCAGCATGTCCCCAGCGTCTTCGGGGAAGACAAGCACGACTCCAGAAGCGAAAAGTACACCTACATACCCACGATCACCCTGCTGGAGAACCTTAAACGCGAAGGGTTCCGGCCATTCTTTGCCTGTCAGTCACGAGTGCGCGACCAGAGCCGACGGGAACATACAAAGCATATGCTGCGCCTGCGTCGTGCCGGTCAGATAAACGGTCAGCAGGTGCCGGAAATCATCATTCTGAATTCGCACGATGGCGCGTCGAGTTTTCAGTTACTGCCGGGGATATTCCGAAGTGTCTGCACTAATTCGCTCGTCTGCGGACAGTCGTTTGGCGAGATCCGCGTGCCACACAGGGGGGATGTCGTCGGGAAGGTGATTGAGGGTGCCTATGAGGTGCTCAGCGTCTTTGACCGGATGGAAGAGAAACGTGACGCTATGCAGTCCCTGCAACTCCCGCCACCAGCACAGCATGCACTTGCTAAAGCGGCGCTGGCCTACCGTTTTGGGGAAGAGTACCAGCCAGTGACTGAATCGCAAATCCTTGCACCTCGCCGCTGGCAGGACGAGAGCGATGACCTGTGGACTACCTACCAGCGCATTCAGGAAAACCTGCTGAAAGGCGGGCTAAGTGGCCGTACCGCGCAGGGTAAACGTACTCATACCCGCGCAGTAAACGGGATTGATGGCGACGTTAAGTTAAACCGTGCGCTCTGGGTGATGGCCGAAAACATGATGGGCCTGTTGGGCGGGTAATAACCCGCGCCCCGCCACCGAAATCAATCCCCGGCCCGAGTCTTCCATTCAACATCTCCATGCATAAGGAAAAATTAACATGACCGACATGATTAATATTAACGATAAAAATCAGCTACCTCTGCAGGCTGACGATAACGGTTCTGCACATGCTCTGACAGCCGCGCCCGTACCAGACGAACAGCGTGTGGAGTTCTGGCCGCAGCACTTTGGAAACATCCCGCAGTGGATAACCCTTGAACCGCAGGTCTTTGCTTGGATGGATCGGTTCTGCGCTGACTACAGCGGCGGTGTCTGGAATTTTTATACTCTCAGCAACGGCGGGGCCTTCATGGTTCCGGAAACGGACAACGATGTCTTCTGGTCGCTGTTCAACGCCATGAACGGCAACGCCTCAGACATGAGCGCCGAAGCTGCAGGGATTGCAGTCTGTCTTATCGCTTACAGTCATCACGCTTGCCGCACGGAATGCGACTCCATGACGGAACATTACTGGCGTCTGCGTGACTATGCGCTGAACCACGCAGAATGCAGCGCCATCATGCGCATTATCGACTGAGCATCCCGCCATGCCGTATAAACTGTCTCACCTTAATGCCCTGTGGGATACGCTGAGGAATACAACGGTCAGGGATGAGGACGGTGACCTTGTGACCGACGAACCCTTCCTGCATTTCCTGACGGGTACCCCTCTCTTCCATATCTGGTGATGGTTTGAATCCCTGCACGACGAGTTCGTCGTTGCCGAAAAACTGTACAACACATCTCCTCCCAACGCGTCAACAGACAGGAAAAGCAAATGAATATCACCACGTGTCCCCCTGACAGCGGGGGAATATCTCCCACCGCGCAGCGCACCATCAGACGCGCTCTGACCCTGCTGGAACGCCAGTTACGCGAGCCCGGCGAGGCATTTACCTCCAGCCATGCAGTTCGCGACTGGCTTCGCCTGCAGCTCGCCACACTGGAGCGTGAAGTAATCATGGTGCTCTTCCTCGATAACCAGCATCGTCTTATTGCCCATGAAACGCTCTTCACCGGCACCATCAACCATACGCAGGTACATCCCCGTGAAGTGATAAAGGCAGCACTGAAATACAACGCGGCTGCCATCGTGCTTTCACACAATCATCCGTCAGGTTATGCCGAACCCAGCCATGCCGACAGATTGCTTACTGACCATCTGAAGCAGGCACTTAAACTCGTGGATATCTGTCTGCTGGACCACCTGGTAGTGGGAGGCATGGACATCGTCTCGTTTGCCGAGCGTGGCTGGCTTTAGGGAGAGAATAACGATGAAAATCATCAGCAAACGTCAGGCAATGGCGATATACCGCCAGCATTCTGAGTCCCGGCTGTTTCGCTTCTGTACCGGGAAATATAAGTGGTCCGGCAGTATCTGCCATTACTACGGCAGGGAAGTGCAGGATATCCGGGGTGTACTGGCCGTGTTTGCTGAACGTCGACAGGACCGCAACGGTCCGTATGTGATCCTGCGCAGCGTCACCCTGAATTAACTCACCGTTAAGGAGTACTTACATGCAGAAAGCAACCCGTGTAATCAAACATAACATCGCGGAACCCTGGTGGGGCCTCAGACGCAACGTCACGCCATGTTTTGGTGCCCGGCTGGTACAGGAGGGTAACCGCCTGCATTACCTTGCTGACCGCGCCAGCACCACCGGGACATTTAATGACGCAGATTTACGCCATCTGGACCAGGCATTTCCGTTACTGATGAAGCAGATGGAGCTCATGCTGACCAGCAGCGAACTCATGCCCCGCATTCAGCGCTGCATCACGCTCCATGCAAAAGGGCTGATATGTAAGGCCGATACGCTCGGTTCCTGTGGCTATTTGTATATCGTAATTTATCCGGCGTCTGCAACAACCGCATAAACCCCGGACGCTTTTCCTTCGTCAAAAGAGTGCAAACCATGCAAATACAATCCCTGCCCCCTCAAAGGGCGGCATCGTCACGTCTGTCATCAGTCAAAATCTGGCAAAAATTACTGGAGTATCTGCTGGAGCAACACTACGGCCTTACCCTCAACGACACACCGTTTGGCAACGACAGTGTGATCCAGAAACACATTGATGCGGGAATCTCACTGTGTGACGCTGTGAATTTTATCGTGGAAAAGTACGACCTGGTGCGTACTGACCGTCACGGCTTCAGCGTGAAAGAGCAGTCTCCGTTTATCGGCAGCCTTGATATGCTCCGAGACCGGAAGGCTACCGGGCTGATGACCCGCAAGGGATATAAAACCGTTACTGACATCACAGGTGGCAGATTCAGCGGAGGGAAATAATGACGTTAGCCCTGATCGTTGACGCCAACACCGTCAGCGATCAGCCCCTCAGGTACCAGTACAAAGACTGGCGCTTTTATCAGATCTCCATTAGTTGAAAAAGATGTTCGCTCAGACAGCGCGTATGGTGGTAACACCTTAACGGAGATATCCGTCTGAGGTAGAAGAGGGTGTGGCAGGACGCCGCCAGAACATCAGGGGCCGTATCGTCTGTCAGGATGGGGCTTAATTCCGGGGCGTTCAGTAAAATGAAACATTTCTCCGGGAGCATACCGTCGACATTCCTTTCGGAAAATAACCGCCCAGATACAGTAACACGGCCAGCAGGCGAAACTGTCGGGTGAGTACCGTTTCAGTGTCCCGGTAATGTGCGGCTATCCACAGGCATTCCCGCAGCATAAACCGTCGGGTCCGTCGGGTGAGGTCACCGCCTTTATCATACCAGTGTTCGACGATATCCCTGGCGGAGCGAATGGAGTCATCACCCGTTGTCGCAGTTTGCCACGACCGCGCCAGAAGCGTTGCGATATCCATGGATTAACGCCGCACCTGCGAAACGGCTGCGGGAGTATTGCGGACACCAGGCAGATAAATATTGCGGACCAGCTTCAGGAGGAAAAAGACATCGCTCAGGTTGCTCACGCCGGATACCAGATGGCGAAAGGCTATCCGCGCACGAAAACGCGCCCGGACCGCCAGCCGGTCATTCACCCTGCGCCGGTACAGACCCAGAAAATGGCGGCTTTCCACCAGCGCATGCCTGACCAGCGCTCGTCTGACAGATCGGTACTGCGTCTGTGTACTGAGTGCCAGAATATCTGCAATCACGTCGCAATAGCTGAACGCGCGGATATCGTAATAATCCGGGCGGTGGGTAATTGACGCCGGGTTATTCACCCACAGGTAATCCTGTCTGTCAGAGAAATAAAATCGGCCATCTGCGGCGGCAAGCTGTATCGTCCAGAGAATGTCCTTGTGGCTTTTCCCTTCCTGGAATCGCAGGTCATGCTCGCGAATATACGCTGAACGGATTATCTGCAGCCACAGATAATGCGGCCATTCCCTCTGACTGACGCAATGGCGTATCCACTGCTGACCCGTCAGCGTCTGACCGTAAGGCTGTCTGCGGTGAACGGTATGCCGCAGATGTCCGGCGCTGTCTGTATGCCGGGCATTGAAAAGGACGACATCGGCCTGTGCTTCGCGGGCTGTGCGCAGCCGCTCCTGCAGAAAATCTGCCGCAACCCGGTCATCCGCATCCAGGAACACCCCCCATTCACCACGGTGAATCGCCAGTGCAGCATTACGGGCAGCATACACGCCCTGATTTTCCTGACGAATGAGAATAAGCCGTTCATCTGTAATGGCGCTGAGTAGCGTCCATGTTTCGTCGGTTGAACCGTCATCCACAACAATGATTTCAGTACTGAGCGTTGTTTCGCCAAGCAGTGTATGGACCAGAGCCCCGATGCTGTCAACTGCATTGAAGGCAGGAATGATGACGCTGATATCGATGTTGATTTTCATTGATCAAAGGGAATGTAAACAGAGGGAAGCTTCAGAGTTGTTACCCCATCAGAGGCAATAACCTGCCGGGTACGAAACATTGTCAGGAAGAGCGTCCCGGTGATTTTCGTGCTGGTGTGGACACCACTCGTTTTTCTCTGATTTCCAGGTTAACCACCATCAGACAGCCATCGCAAAATTCTTTATCCAGCCCGAAAATACGGTCCAGAATGCTTCTTTTCTTGTTACATCGGGCACATCTTTTCATTCCATCACCTGCTGTCGCATTCCCATGCCGTGCCCGCAGGACAAAAGAAGGGCGCCCACCAGAAGACAGGAAATAAACTAATAAACAATACGTTAAATGAATTGCTGGGAATTTAGCACAGGCACTAGCGTGCCGGATAATTCATTTTGCAGATCAATTTTATAAAATCGATCGGTTTAATCGATCATCTTTTTCACTCTGCTTTACACGCCATCCGTGTGCCTGCATACCCTATCGGAGCGTTCGGTTTGTCGAGCTGTAAAGGATGCTATGCCTGCTGGATAGTCAAACCATTCCCGATAACTGACATCATGTGGAAGAGAAAATATACAAAAATTATTATCGCTTTGAATGGCAGCTATAAGCGAGAAGCGGACCTTCAAATCCGAACAGGTTCAATTGATTAACCTTGGTTGTCAGTTACGCCATCGTTAACATGAAGCCGATCGAATAATCCCCTGTCCCATTTTTTACAAATACGCAGTGGCAAGAAAGATGGATTCTGGCTCGTGACAAGTAGAGTTGTTCATTTGTATAAAGAGACTTCGCCTTCAGGACGCGTTTTGAACCTGCGATGCATCCACAGGTATTGCTCAGGGGCACGGAGAATTTCACGCTCGATGATCTTGTTCATATAAGCCGCTGCGGCGACCTTGTCTTCCCCTGGATAGCCTGATAACGGATTGCTGATATACATGTGATAACCTTTTTTATCGCTACGTCGAATCATGCTAAGTGTGATCAAGGGTGCACCAGCGAGTTTTGAAAGGGCATACGTTCCGTTCGTCGTTGCTGCTTTTTTTACCGAGAAAAAAGGTGCAAAAACGCTTCCTTTAGACCCATAATCCTGGTCTGGTGCAAACCAAACGGCTTCACCAGCTTTTAGCGCATGAACAAAACCAGATAAATTACGTCGATTAATCATAGCTTTATTTGAACGCATACGCCCTTTTGTCTGTACCCATTCCATTAATGGATCATTGTGTGGGCGATACGTTGCCATCATAGGATGGCATAACCCCATTACTCTTCCACACAACTCAAGGGACATAAAATGAATCCCGACAACCATTACTCCTCTTGTCGCACCGGTCAGGTTTTCAAGCCCTTCGACATCAAACCATTTTTTGACTCTCGCATCGCTCCAGAACCAGGCCATTCCTGTTTCCATCAGTCCCAGCCCGAGAGAAACAAAGTTTTTATTGACCATCTGGCTCCGGGCAAACGGTGTCATCTCGGGAAAGCACAGTTCGATATTTCTAATCGCAATCCGTTCCCGGCGTTTCAGAAAGGGTCTGGATATTTTTCCAAGGCCAGAGCCCAGAATATGTAAAACCGGGTAAGGAAGTTGAACGAGAAGCCACAGCAGACCCAAACCAGACCAGGTAAGCCAGTGGCGAGGATGAAGTAAATTATGAGTAAAAGTCTGTGCCATAAATTTCCTTAATGCTAATGAAGGTTATAACGCAAAAGGAAAACAATGAGGCAATTCGTCTTTAGCGATACATTTTGTTTTAGATAATTTAAATTCATCTAAATTCAGGAAAAAATATTTTTCAATGACTGGTGAATAATTTAAAGAGCCAAGGGTGAATTGTAAGCCAGCAAATTTATTCTGTTATAAATCCATGGTTTTATCATTGATACTCAAGGAATTGTCTTCTTGATTCATCATCATCAAGGTACTCAAAAGAAAGAAGCCGAATTTTGGTAAGTTTATAAAACCACTCACAATCGTTTCGTTGAATAATTTCGCCTGGTTTGAAACATATCCCGGATGCCACCCGAATAATCGCATATTTACCATTACTAAACCTGACTCGGTGAATACAGAAAGGTTGGCCAGGCTGTCCGTGACAGCTGTTCGACATGATATGCCCTTCAATAAAAACAGATTTTTTAGATTTCATTATCATACCCTCGACAACAGCAGTACAGGAGGAATGTTGTCATTTTCCGACATCACTGACGTTAAGTGATCAGCCGCCGATACACCAGCATTCTGAAGGTCTGAACAACAGTCCGCAGGCAGGGCACTCAAGAACCGCATCTTTTCTTAGTTTACCTGCTTTCTGATCGGCTCTGTGTGCACATACCGGGCAGGCAACATGAACCGGTCTTTCTTTAAAATACCTGAGCCCATTTGTATAAGACATAAATAATTCTCTGAGGAATACAGTAATTATTATACGCTTTAATATAAAAATAACTGGCATAAGTTATGTTAAGTTGTGTCTGAATCAGGATATCAGATATTGAAAATTGAACGTCTTATTTATGATACACTACCCTTCCGTGAGAAATTTAAGATGAAATCAGAAGACACCCTTGACTGGTATCCGGCACAACTACCGCCTGTGAAAATTATTCTTGGCGAAGCCGTACTGGCTGTGGGTAAACAGGGCCGACCGATTAATACCCGCACCTTGCTGGAATACCTTCAGGTCATGCAGGACAAACAAAAAAGGCGGGATGACAAAATCGCCATGCAGACTGCGATTGATGTTCTCAGGGATAATCAGCGCATTAACGGCAGACGTTAATGCACCTCCGGGATCAGTGTCAGTTCTGAATGATCTCAACCGTATGGTTTTGTCCATCATCCTTCAGCGGTATTCTGTCATCAGGGAGGAGAACACCATCCAGCGTCACGCAATATTCTGCATCGCCGCGTGAAACACTAATCTGATAATGGCTTTCACCATATTGATATGCCATAGAAAAAGACGACCACTCATCCGGTAACCTGGCATGAACACTAAAGTCAGTGCCGGAACGTTTTATCCCCAGTAATTCCTCGGTAAGTAAACGCCAGGCCCAGCCTGCGGAACCGGTATACCAGCTCCACCCTGCACGTCCGGTATGGGGAGCGACGCTGTAGACATCAGCACTCATGACATAAGGCTCAGCTTTATAAATCCCGACAGAGTCCGCATTCAGGGTATGATTTATAGGGTTGAGCATTGACCAGAGTTGCCAGGCTCGTCCGGCATTCCCCATTCGGGCAAAGGCCATCACTGCCCAGATGGCGCCATGCGTATACTGCCCTCCGTTTTCCCGCACGCCGGGCAGGTACCCCTGTATGTAGCCCGGATTTGGACCGTGTCCGTCGAAAGGAGGCGTTAACAGTTTGATCAGCCCTCCTTCGTTATCCACAAGGTGCTTATCCAGCGCCTGCATGGCCTTTGCGCACCGTCCCGGGCTCGCGGCGCCGGACAATACAGACCAGCTCTGCGCAATCGCATCAATCCGGCAGTCCTGTGAGGTTTTCGATCCCAGGGGAGTACCATCGTCAAAATACCCGCGCCGGTACCATTCCCCATCCCAGGCGTGGGCTTCGAGATTACTTTGCAGGCGCAGAGCCTGTGAACGGCACATCGCGGCGACGCTTTCATCCAGCCTGCGCTCCGCCAGCGCTGCAAACCGCTGCAAAATGTCGTACAGGAAGAAGCCCAGCCAGACGCTTTCACCTTTGCCTTCGATACCCACCCGGTTCATCCCGTCATTCCAGTCACCAGCCCCCATCAGCGGCAGGCCATGCTCCCCGAAGCGAAGTCCATAGTGAATAGCTTTGACGCAGTGTAACCAGAGTGTCTCTTCGGTGCCGCTGATGACCGGCGTGTCATAGACAGACTCTTCACCAGGCTGAAGCGAGCGTCCCTCCAGATAAGGAATGCGTATTTCCAGTGCATCCCTATCCCCCGTCGTTTCAACATAGTGGCAAACAGCAAGCGGCAGCCAAAGATAGTCATCGGAACAGCGGGTACGCACACCGTTGCCGTGTGGCGGGTGCCACCAGTGCTGCACATCCCCCTCGATAAACTGCCGTGATGCACAGAGTATTATCTGTTCACGCATCCGGTCCGGAGCAGCGTGGCTCAGAGCCAGCGTATCCTGCAGCTGATCGCGAAAACCAAATGCACCGCCAGACTGATAGTAGCCACTCCGGGCCATAAGACGGCAGGCGACCGTCTGATACAACAGCCAGCCATTAACCAGTAAATTTACGGACGTGTCGGGGGTGTTAACTACGATTTTATCGAGAACATTGTGCCAGTGATTATGAATCCGGTTCAGCTCCTGGCGGACCGTATCCTCGTTCATGTAGCGGGCCAGCGTCTCCTGAGCACAAACATCATTCTCCTCTGCGCCGAGGATAAAAATAAACGTCCTCTGGTCCCCGTCAATTAATGTAACCGCCGATTGCACCGCTCCGCAGGGATCCAGACCGGCCCCCGTCTTACCAGAAAGCTTTTGCAGTTTCATAGCCGAAGGGGCGTGAAGGGAACCATTACGGCCAATAAACTCCCGGCGGTCCCCTGTCAGAGAACAGTCATTACCGCTGACGGCAAAAAATGTAGTTCGGCCGCCACCATTATCACCATAAAAGTTATTCGCAAGTATCCCGCAGCCGCCGGGCGTTCTGGCCACATGTGTCACAATGTGAGGGGCTGAGCGCGTTAGTGTTTCTCCGAGCGTCCACTCTACATAGCCTGTGACGGAAAGTTGACGTGTCCGTCCCGAAGAGTTGCTGAGCGTCAGGAGCACCAGTTTAACCGGATCTTCTTCAGCAACCAGGACCGTCAACTCGCTGTCTATACCACTCTCACGATGGGCAAAAACGCTGTAGCCAAAACCATGGCGGGTCAGGTAATCACCGTGTCCGCGAACAGGTAAAGCCGTCGGCGACCAGCACTCCCCGCTCTCTTCATCGCGCAGGTAAAATGCCTCGCCGCTGCGATCGCTCACCGGATCGTTCTCCCACGGCGTCAACCGGTATTCATGGGCATTCTCATACCAGGTATAGGCCTGCCCTGCCTCTGAGATCACACTGCCAAAACGAGAATTTGCCAGTATGTTCGACCAGGGAGCCGGTGTAAGCGCATTTTCCCGAAGGACGATCTGATACTCCCGCCCATCCTGAGAAAATCCACCGTACCCATTGAAATGGCATAACTGACTGGTATCAGGGCTCCAGTCCGTATGTTGATTACGCTCGCGCACAGCACGCGGAATGAATGCCCTTGCCGGCGATTTCAGGGTATGAATACGCTGGTTAAGCTGCTCATTAATCCCCCCTGCGCGGTCATCAAGATAAAGACAGGCCACGCTCATCAAAAGCAACTTATCCTCAGCGGAGAGATGCTCACCGTTGCGGACAAAAAGCCCGCCCTTTTTATCCAGCAGACTGGCTTCAGACCCGGCATAAATTAACTCCATAATCTGATTTTGTAATCCCTGCTGGTAGCCGCCGGGGCTGTTATTCAGGATAACTAAATCAACATCCAGCCCTTTCTGTCTCCAGTAACGGTGTGCCTGAATCAGTGTGGTCACTGAGGTGATACTTTCCTCGCTGGTTATACTCAGCAGCACTATCGGCAGATCCCCTGAAATTGCCCAGCCCCACAGTCCGGACTGGCCACGTCGGTTGCGGCCGATCGCCTGGCCTTCGGCGCGCAGCTCCTGGACAGGGTAAAGCACAGCGCTGGCGAGACTATTGAACAACGTGGCATCATCTTCACTGGCGTTCATCTGGCGCAATACCACCAGACTGTGAGACCAGGCCAGTTCAAAGACGCGATCGGCGATAGGGTAATCGCGATATTTCTCCAGCAACGCCAGGCTCTGCTGACGGGTCTCGCTGATGCCATAAATGATATCAATCGTAACCGGCTGCCCCGGCTGCAGAATAATGGCGTTGCGAATTGCCAGTATCGGATCCAGCACCGAGCCCGACGTGTTGCCTAGCATCCCTCCCGTCTCTATTGCCTGTGCATTCGCAGGGTTTCTGCCACGTCCAATAAACCTTGCCCTGTCCGTTTCAAACGACACGTTATGTCGGTTATCGCCGTGCACCACCATCATGTGAAACAGGCAAGGGCCCGGTTCATCCGGTGAGCGCGGGCGCCGGTGGCAAAGAATAGCGTCACGCTCAGGAGCCAGCTCAGTCTGAATAAACAAATTGCTGAATGCCGGGTGTGCCAGATCGCTGGCATCAGGTGCCAGTACCACTTCAGCATAGGTTGTCAGCTCCAGAGAGCGAGGCTTGCGACCACGATGAATCAGTGTGAGCCGTCGCAATTCAACATCATCCTCCGGAGAGATCACCACCTGAGTTTTGACGCTGAGTCCCCCTAAGCTGCGTCTGAATTCTGCCCCCGCATCGGTGAACAACACTTCCTCGTCTTGTCCGCTGGTGTAACCTGTTGGTTGCCAGGTATTGCTCCACACATCTCCCGTCTGGGTATCGCGGATGTAGCAGAAAGCTCCCCAGTTATCACGGGTGGTATCACTGCGCCAGCGCGTTAGTGCAATATCATTCCAGCGACTGTAACCGCCGCCGCCCGCGGTCAACATCAGATGATAATGGCCGTTGGACAGGAGTTGAATATCCGGGGCGGGGGTATCCACGCTATAGAAAATACGGGGTTCATAGCGAACGGGTTTGACCATGCCCTCATGAGATTCAAAATGACGGCGCGGACTGTACAGATCGACCGCATCCGGCACGCGCTCCTGTAACAGCAGACTCGCTGACCGGAATACCGTACTGGACATAAAGCGTTCAGTCATGGGGGCATCAAGCAGCACATGAGCCAGCGCCTGAAATGCCATACCCTGGTGATGCGCCATCCAGGACTGTACCACCGCATAGAGCTGACCGGTTGCAAGACGTGAGGGGGTATAGTC
This sequence comes from Enterobacter sp. R-25, assembly GCF_049913205.1. NCBI lineage: Bacteria > Pseudomonadati > Pseudomonadota > Gammaproteobacteria > Enterobacterales > Enterobacteriaceae > Enterobacter > Enterobacter sp. R-25. The sequence continues at coordinate 3,628,417 of NZ_CP183982.1, forward strand.
CAGCGCTTCATAAAAACCGTATTCTCCGCATGCACCATTTTTTTGCAGCCTGAACAGGTTCTCACAAGCTTTCTGCGGGGAAACCATCAGCGCCAGCAGCGTGGCGTAAGGAGCGACAACCATGTCATCGGCAAGTCCCCTGCGTAGACCGAGCCCCGGTACGCCAAATGCCTGATACTGATAATTATGCTGAACATCAAAAGCATGATAGCCAGACTCTGAAACACCCCATGGTACCCCGCGTTCTTTCCCCCAGTGAATCTGGCGCATAACCGCCGACTGACTCATTTCATCGAGCAGGCTGCCGGGCCAGGTGGGCATCACCAGATTCGGCATCAGATATTCAAACATGGATCCGCTCCATGACATCAGGGCAGTTTCATTATCAATCGTGGTAAACAATCGACCCAGCGCGTACCAGCTTTTAAGAGGCAGCTGATTAGTCGCAATGGCAAGAAAACTGGTCAGGCGGATTTCAGACGGCAGGAGATCGTAGTGGCTCTTGTCAGGCATATTGGTGTCACAGTTATAACCGACGCTGAGCAGACTGGTTGCTTCACTGTACAGAAAGGCGAAATCCATCCGGGCATGCTCATCCAGCCGCTGTTCCAGCTCGGTGATAATATTGAGTCGCATTCGGGCCTGCTCCGCCACCGACGCCGGAGGCGTTCCTGTACCGGTTAATGTCGGACGGGCAAGCTCGCTCAGCGTCGGCAGCGTCTGTTCATTCCAGGATGCAGGCAACCAGCCAAGCAACAGAGACCACTCATGGCAAAGCTGAACCAGTTGATGCTCCAGATGTCCAGCCCAGCGCATCTGAAGAGGAGATCCCTGATGACATGCGCTGGTCAGATGGTTGCACTGGGTGCGCATGCTTTTCAGTTCGCTGAAAAGCGCCTGCGGATAGAGCGACACCGCGTTCAGGCAATGCTTGCGCAGCAGTCTCAGGCTGTCAGGTGGGTTCTTACCCCACTGTTTTTCCAGAATATCCAGCGTATCGTTCAGTCCTGCCAGTATCTGTTGGTTGCTTAAAACAGGCTGATGACGCATGGCGGACAGGCCTGCACGCAGGGTCAATAAATGCCCGGCCATATTGCCGCTGTCGACGCTGGAGATATAGCGTGGACTGAGGGGGACCAGCGTACGGGTGTCATACCAGTTGTAGAGATGGCCCCGGTAGTGCTCCATTTTATCCATCGTGTCGAGCGTGAGCGACACGCGCCGGAGCACCTCTCCGCCAGGCAGGTAGCCAAAGTCCCATGCCGTCAGGTTAGCCATAAGTGAAAGACCAATATTGGTAGGAGAAGTTCGGTGTGCCACCGTCGGTTGTGGTATTTGCTGATAATTATCAGGCGGAAGCCAGTTCTCTTTTGCTGTGGCAAATGTTTCAAAAAAAGCCCAGATTTCACGGCTTGTCTGGCGTAACAGCTGTTTTTGTTCCTGATTAGGCGAAAAAACCTTTCGCACAGGCTGGCGACTCAGCCAGCTCATCAGCAGCGGTGCCACACACCATACCAAACCGATCGGTAACGCAATCCCCAGCAGCTGTGGGGCAAATTGTCCGGTCAGTATTGTCAGCGCCACGCCACCGGCAGCGTTCAGCCACATCGCCTGATAAAAACGTGCAACAGTGGGTCTGGCCTGACTGCTGTCCTGGCTGTGGCTGACCCACTGGCTGAGGTGACGCCTGCTTATCCCCAGTCGCCATAGCGTCACGGCGATCGCTTTCAGCGAATATCCGGCTTCGTGCGGCAGTATCGCAAAATTAAGGCTGATACCTGACAGACGCTTTAGCGCGCCCGCCCCCACCAGTAACAGATGCGACTTCACGCGGCGACGCAGAGGTTTATGCAGAAGGTCGTGGCTAATGCAGAGGATGGCTGGCAACAACCATATCAGCAACAGTATGCCCAGCCAGTAAACCGGATTGGGTACCCAAAGCAGAGTGAAGAACAGCAATATCAGTAAGGAGGGGGCGACCAGACTGCGACGTAGATTATCGAGTAATTTCCAGTAAGAAAGCGCGGTCAGCGGATTCCTGACCCGGGTTCCATCGGCTTTTCTGACGCGTGGTTTTAGCCAGTTAAGCAGTTGCCAGTCACCCCGGATCCAGCGTGAACGTCGTGCAACATCCGACAGATAATTATTAGGGTACTGTTCGTACAGTAACACCTCGCTCAGCAGACCCGAACGTGCATAGCATCCTTCAAGCAGATCGTGGCTGAGTACCAGATTTTCCGGGCAGATGTTCGTAGTGGCCTGCATAAAAATATCAACATCGTAAATCCCTTTGCCCACAAACGAGCCTTCCCCAAAGAGATCCTGATAAATATCCGAAGACATCATCGAATAAGGGTTATTGCCCGGTACGCTGCTGCGCAGGGCTGCGTAACGCCCCTGACCGTTGCGTGGTATCTCCTCCGCAAGACCGGGCTGTAAAATACCGAATCCTTTGACAACCCTCTGGCGTACCGGATCATACTCAGGCGTATTCAGCGGATGCGCCATCGTCGCGACGAGTTTGTGTGCCGTATCGCGCGGGAGCACCGTATCGCTGTCCAGGGTAATGACGTATTTTATGTGACCCGGTAAAAGGTGGGCAGGCATCTCTGCAACGCTGACGAATTGCGTTCCGGGATGGCGCAACCAGCTGTTCAGTAACGCCAGTTTTCCCCGCTTGCGTTCATAGCCCATCCACGCGCCTTCCGAGGGGTTCCATTCAGGCTGGCGATGTAACAGATAAAAACGTGGTCTGCCGGAGGGGTAGCGGCGATTAAGCGCCTGCGTATCGGCGATAGCCTGTCTGAGCAGTGCGTGACTTTCCGGCGAGGGTTCATTTTCAGAATCAGCAAAATCAGTGAGCAGCGCGAACCTGAGATTTTCGTTTTCATTCCCCAACCAGCAGACTTCAAGACTGGTGAGGAGCTGGCTGAAACTTTCGTGGCTGGTCAACATGCAGGGAATGACTAACATGGTGGCACTGTCAGCGGGAATACCGGCTGAAAAATCCATCCCCGGCAAGGGTCGAGGAACGCGAAAACGGGTGGTTGCATCACTGAGCAAATCGCTCATTAACTGAGTTAATGCGATAATCAGAGGTAATATCACCGCGATCAATAGCCAGTCTGCGCCCTGCATGGCGGTTTCGTGCAATATTGCTGCGGTCGCTGCGGTTGTCAGCAACGCCAGGCTTCCAAGCCATGACAGCAGGGTTATTCTGTTGAAACTGTGCCGCAAGCGTATGAGCCTTGAGGCGTCTGCCAGGAGATGAATATCCAGCGCCTGTCGACCTTCGCCCGCAAGATAATAACCAACATGATGTTCCGGTGTATCAGGCGCTTTTTCCTCTGAAAACGCCAGCGCCTTCTCAGCAACCTCAGGCTCGCTGAGACCGCTGTCTCTGGCCAGAACCTCAACTACGTGCCGGTAATGATCCCGGGTATTGAAATGCATCCGGGGATAGATGCCGGCAGGATCATTGCGTAATGCCTGTTCGACAACGCTTATCGTTTCGGCGAAATCAGCCCAGTCCGTTTCACTCAATAAACGCAGGCCCGCGATGCTGTTACTGACGGACAGCTGGCTGGCGGCAAGCTGCTGATTGAAACTATCTATGAGAACGTCAGTGGTGATCCCCTGTTCCCGAAGGCACTGATCAACCCAGGTCAGAGGTAACGACAGCGCGTTGCCATGCCCCTGCAGGCGCCGCACCAGCTCTGCGACAAACGCACTGGTTAACGGAGGTCGGAAGCGCGCCATATCGGCAACCACCATGATTAAATCACCAGGCGCACTCTCTGCACATTCGACAATCCTTGTTATCCACGTATCAGCAAGGTTTCTGTCCTGCTGCGCTTTTATCACTTCCATACTGATACGACGAAGATTTTCAATCAGCGCAAGGCGCAGCATTCCCGGTAACGCCCAGACTTCACCCAGCGTCAGCGGCGTCACCTGTTGATAGGCAGTGAGATAGCTGGTCAGGCTGGCGGCATCCCAGCGGCCATCGCCGTGAGCAATGGCCTCTGATGCAATATGATAAATTCGTGGGCAATTCAACGGCGATACCAGCGACGGAAGACCTTTGCCAAAGCTTTTCGGCAGATGCTGGCGGACAGTGCGGATTTGTTCCTCAATCAGATAATAATTGTCCAGCAGCCATTCACCGGCGGGCATGATACTGGTCTTTTTACCCGCGTTAAGCTCATAGCAGTTTTGGGTAATGACGGCCTCATTGTCGCCAAGCCGTTTCAGAAGATAATAAGGATGCCTATCCGGTGATACTTTATGAGTCCGCGCCAGCTTCTGGCCGTAGCGTTCCATCTGGACGGTCGAAAAGAGTTCTGACCGCGGCGAGCTTTCACCGGCAGGATCGTTCGCCGAAAACGTTATGTTTTCGGCAGCATTCATCAGAATACGGGAGCGGTTAAACCACGCTCTGGGGATCATTTTCATAGCATTGCTCTGATGCGACGTTAGCGCGCAGGAGCAGTTGCGAAATCAGTTCAGAAACGTTCTCTCAGGATGGGCGTCAGGCATCAGGGATTTAACAGCTGCCGGAATCTAACATAAGTATAGGACATGAGCTCTGTTCTGCGATTTTGGTCGAGCTAGCGTCGGGAGATAAACAGAGCCTTACATCCGGGGCAAAGCATGGTTTGGTTGAGCCGGATTTTTGACAACGGTTGTACTGATTTTAAGCCACAAACAGGACAGGCAGCAGTGGCAGTAGACGCACTGCTGAAGAATTTCATTGCGTAATTGATAACAGACATAACCATTAACCTTTCAATGAATGAGCTTCACCGTACCACATGTGGTTAAGTTTTAATCTATCTATTTTGACATACTGAAAATCAGGAAAGATAAATGTTCGCAGCCACAGGCCCCCTGAGACCGTTTATCCGGCAAGACTCTATGCGGCTTCCAGGGATGAGTAATTCTGATTAGCGAGAGTTAACGGCTGAAATGTGAAGCAGAACGTCTTTTCGTCCATCAGATGGGATGATGAGGCCTTTACCACTAAGAATATCAAAGCTTTTGACAATTCCTGTCATTTTATGGGACAAGTCAATTCCTTATTGAAAACACTTAAAGACTATACATTGAAAATGGCATTCAGCCACTTTTATTTTCCCTACAGGACCTCTGGACGGCTAAAAGATAATTTGCTTATATCGATTCCCTGTGTCTTAATGAATCCCATCAGTTCGATGTACTAATGAAAGTTAGAAATTTTCCGGGCAGTTCTCATTACCAGGCGCTATCGTTGATATCCCCTCTTTTGAGTCCATACGTTTAATCTTATACGTTTACTATCAATACAATCATGTATAACGGAGTCAGTATGACCTCGAGAATTATGGGCCTGGTTAAATGGTTTAACGAAGTCAAAGGTTTTGGCTTCATCTCTCCTCTTGATGGCAGCAAAGATATCTTTGTCCATTTGTCTGCACTTAATGGCGACAACTTTAAAACTTTATTTGAAGGTCAGAAAGTTGAATTCGCCATTCACCGCGGAGACAAGGGTCCTGTTGCTGCAAATGTAACACTTTGCGATAAATAAATCATTGTGGGTCTGCGATAACGATGAAGGATTATTCCTGAGTAGACAGATCCATAACTTAAATCAGATGAAAGTCGTTTATTCTTAATATCTGATCAGCATATTTTTCAAAATTATGAGTATGCTAAGCGATGTGATGAAGTGCAGTACTACTGCATAAAAAGTCTAAAAGCACAAGCTAACCACATGTTAAATAAGAAGTGCGTAATGGCTTTGACCTTAATGGCATCTGCCAGTTAATATCCACGAGAGAACAGGGTAATAGAATATGATTAAAGTCCTTGTTTTCTTTAATGCTGAATCCTGTAAAGTCATGACCGTTCTGGAAGGTATATCCTCTATCAGGCAGGAATATCCAAACGGTGAAGAAACACATCTTCGGATTATGTCTGCAGGTTTTCCTTCCTTAACTGGCGATCATGGTATTCTTTACGTGGCTACTGACAGGGAGTTAACGTCACAGGAGATACTTGATGCGGCCAGGAAATATTTATAGAATTTTTGTCATGCTCTCTGCTCCACGTTTAATTGCATGCTTACCCTATTTATCAGAATCGAACAAAAAATGAGTTAAAAGCATTTATGGCCTGCTAACAGCAGGCTTTTTTTTACATTACACTTTTTTAGAAACGTCTCTATAAAGAGAGAGTAATTCGCTACCCTCTGACAAAATGCAGGTGTCTCCCCCCTGCGTGCCATCTTGCCATTTGTGAAAACCTTGCTAAGTGGCGGCGCTGTCTCTCCTCATTTTAAATCTCATCAGGTGTGACTGAAGCAATAAGTTATGAGGGTATAAAAAGGCTCTCCGGATGACTCCTGGCATCATAGTTTTAAGTACCTTCAAAAATGCATGGACATTTCGTAGGAGTTGTAATTTAGTTCTTGCACATTCTTCTTAATTTTGTCTTGCGATAAGAGATTTATATAAGTAGTCTAAACCTCGTTAATAACAATATGTACCAATCGGATAAAAATGCTCAGTAAGAAAAATCGGGTTGATGAGCAACCGTCGACATTGGTATTTGCTGAACAAGGAAAAAACTTTAAAAGGTCTCTTTATGTCAGATGCTCTTACACAGTTAAACAATATCCGTACCTTACGTTCTCAGACTCGTGAAATGTCATTAGATGTACTGGAAGATGTTCTGGAAAAGTTTAAAATTATTCTTATAGAACGACGAGAAGAAGAGACATTACGTCTTGCAAATGAAAGTCAGCGCCGCGATAAACTGGAAACACTTCGTCAGATGATGCTTGATGAGGGTATCGACCCCTCCGAACTTTTAGCTGCTATTGGCTCTCCGGGTAAGGCTAAAAGGACGCGCTCCCCCCGCCCCGCGAAGTATCGATATACTGACGAAACTGGAGAGTCAAAAACATGGTCAGGTCAGGGGCGAATGCCGAAGCGGATCTCAAATCTGATTGCTGAAGGTGGAGAATTAAAAGATTTCGAAATCAGCTAAAAAAGAGCCGGGCATACCCGGCTCTTTTTACGGATAGCCCACAACCATCCTTAGAGGATCGTCGAGAAGCATCTGGTTCGTAACCGGCTTCAACAAGGTGTTTCATGAAGAGATTATGTTGCGCTATAAACTGGGTAAAGAAGGTATTAATGGTGACATTACGCAGTTGTAATGCAGCCAACACCACAGTTTTTCCTCTCATAGCATAATGCGGACGGGGTTAGTAGGCTGGAGGTCTTTAGTGAACGGCAAGCGGACGCCCTCGTAGATTAAACAGGCGTCCGATATCTTGAAGTGGACAGATTACCTAACCCGCTTTCCCGTTTCGTCAATGACCTTCTCGCCATCCTCTTTGGTAAACGCTCCTTTCTGACCTTCCGGAAGAATATCCAGCACTATTTCCGAAGGGCGGCAAAGACGAGTACCGAGCGGCGTAACGACTACCGGCCGATTAATCAGGATTGGATCTTGAAGCATGAAATCAATCAACTGCTCATCACTAAATTTCTCTTCATCAAGACCCAGGCGTTCATAAGGTTCAGCGTTTTTACGCAGCAAGGCGCGCACTGTAATCCCCATATCTGAAATAAGTTTAATAAGCTCATCACGGGTCGGGGGAGTATCGAGATAATAAATTATTGTCGGTTCGTTGCCGCTGTTGCGGATCATCTCCAGCGTGTTACGTGAGGTGCCACAGGCCGGGTTGTGATAGATGGTAATATTGCTCATATCAATATCTCGCTACAAGGTGACAGAGAGCCGCCACGCCAGCACAGTCAGAGTGACGAAAAGCACGGGCAGGGTCATGATTATGCCGGTGCGGAAGTAATATCCCCAGGTGATGGTCATGTTTTTCTGTGCGAGCACATGTAGCCACAGCAGGGTTGCCAGACTGCCAATCGGAGTGATTTTCGGGCCTAAATCGCAGCCAATCACGTTGGCATAAATCATTGCCTCTTTGACGACGCCTGTCGCCGTACTTCCGTCAATCGACAGCGCACCAATCAGCACCGTCGGCATGTTATTCATTACCGACGACAGGAACGCGGTCAGGAAGCCGGTGCCGAACGTTGCTGCCCATAACCCCTTTTCTGCCAGCAGGTTTAGCACGTCAGACAGAGACTCCGTGAGCCCTGCATTGCGCAGGCCATAGACCACCAGGTACATGCCCAGTGAAAAAATAACTATCTGCCATGGTGCATCGCGCAGGACTTTTCCTGTGTTGATGGCGTGACCTCTTTTCGCCACTATGAACAGTACTGCTGCGCCAGTAGCGGCTATCGCACTTATCGGGATCCCAAGAGGTTCCAGAACAAAGAAACCGACAAGCAGCAAAAACAGGACAATCCAGCCCGCCCTGAACGTTGCCGGATCCTTTATCACACTGGCAGGCGTCTTCAGCAGCGAAACGTCATACGTCACCGGAATATCCCTGCGGAAGAAGAGATGCAGCATGACCAGCGTGGCCGTAATCGCGGCCACATCTACGGGGATCATCACGGAGGCATACTGCGTAAAGCCCAGACCGAAAAAGTCCGCCGAGACGATATTCACCAGGTTAGAAACAATGAGCGGCAGGCTGGCCGTATCTGCAATGAATCCTGCGGCCATGACAAAGGCCAGTGTCGTGCCCTGACTGAATCCCAGTGCGAGCAGCATCGCAATTACGATCGGCGTCAGGATCAGTGCGGCTCCGTCATTGGCAAACAGTGTAGCAACAGCAGCCCCAAGCAAGACTATCCAGCTAAACAAAAGGCGGCCACGTCCGTTACCCCAGCGGGAGACGTGCAGTGCGGCCCATTCAAAGAAGCCGGACTCATCGAGCAGCAGGCTGATGATGATGACCGCAATAAATGCCGCTGTCGCGTTCCAGACGATATTCCAGACAACGGGAATATCAGCGATATGGATGACTCCAGTTACCAGCGCCAGCACAGCCCCGATACTCGCACTCCAGCCAATACTCAGGCCTCCGGGTTGCCAGATCACCAGTATCAACGTCAGTAAAAATATACTCCCCGCCAAAAGCATCTCAGACTCCGTTATATATGATTATGTGAATTTGTTTTCTTTTCTCAGCAGGAGGTGCAGGCTGATTTATCCAGCCATTTACACAAATCCTCCCGCATACACTGCCAGGACGTCGTGATTGTCTCAGCTGCCCATGCCGGTATGTGGGGTGACAGACGATAGTGGATCCATTTGCCTTCACGACGGTCCAGAACCAGCCCGGCCTCACGAAGGATAGCCATATGTCGCGAGACTTTGGGTTGTGATTCGGAAATGGCTGCGCAGATATCACAAACGCACAGTTCTCCTGACTCCCGGAGAATCATGACGATGGCGAGCCGAGTTTCATCCGACAGGATTTTGAAAAGCTGAACAGGTTGTAGCATTTTTCACTCCGTTCCCTTTAGAATATATATATGATAAATCATATGTGTTAAATTTGAAATCATCTACTCTCTCCGGAGGAGAAAAATGGAACAATTTCCTGCCCTTAATATTGAATTCTTTGATCAACACATCGCTGAACGCCTGAACCTGCAAGCGCCACCACGGGTTCTTATCCTGTATGGCTCAGTAAGAGAGCGCTCCTACAGCCGCTTTGCCGCGGAGGAAGCCGGTCGTCTTCTGACTGCAATGGGCGCGGAGGTGGAATTCTTTAACCCCTCTGGTTTACCCCTGCCTGATGATGCGCCAGACACGCACCCTAAGGTCACCGAACTACGCGGCCTGGTCAGATGGTGTGACGGGATGGTGTGGAGTTCCCCTGAGCGGCATGGGACGATGAGCGCGGTGATGAAGGCGCAAATAGACTGGATACCCTTAAGTGAAGGAGCGGTTCGTCCTTCGCAGGGCAAGACACTTGCAGTGATGCAGGTCTGCGGTGGTTCGCAGTCCTTTAATGCGGTGAACCAAATGCGCATTCTGGGCCGATGGATGCGGATGTTCACTATCCCCAACCAGTCCTCCATTGCTAAGGCATGGCAAGAGTTCGACGAAAACGGCCGAATGAAACCTTCGTCATGGTATGACCGTATCGTCGATGTAGCCGAGGAGCTGTTTAAAATCACGGTGCTGCTTAAGGGACAAACTGGTTATCTTGCAGATCGTTACAGCGAGAGAAAAGAGAGCTATCAGGAGCTTTCATCCCGTGTCAATCAGGACAAAATTTAACGTATATTTTTCGTGAATCCATACTGCATGAGATTAATAACATCCACTATGGCACAAAGGAGATATCCCATCCTGTGTCAGAATATGAAAAACTACCTTGAGGTGAACTAGTAACTCTGGTTATGACGTGGCGCTTGCGCGTCATGATGCAAAACTAATTTTGATGTTTAATGAAATCCTGGTTGCACCCAAGCTAAGCGCTTCATGCTAAATTTTAGGCGAAGGAATAACAGAAGTCCTGTCCATTGCGTGTTATAACCGAGGTTGAAAACCGGCACACTGGCGGTTGAGAGGCATCGCATGAAATTACAAATCACAAGAGCAATTGGCCTCAGTAAGCTCTCTCCACGTTGGGTTAAGGTTATCTGCTTACGGTTAATTAAAAATGATATTGAACGCTCTCTCAACGCTCTTCTGGTCAAAATTGATGAATCTGAACTCTCTACGGAGCAACTTAAAGCGTTTAAGGAATGCGTTGAAAGAATTAACCTGGCACGGGGTAAGGGGATGCAGGCGTGAGCATTTTTAATTAGCATTTTTCGATGCTGCATTGGTGATGATGGCTTTTATCCAAAAAATTTCGCAGGCGAATAGTAGTCTAAGCGTTTGATAAAAGGTAAGCCCAAACCGTATATGCGCGGCGCGTTTGCTGCGCAAGAAATGGTTACCAGGTCAAATCTGTTTTTCAGTGTGACGACTCAACTAGATATCACCACCCACAGTCCCTATCTCGTCTTCTTTCTCATCAAAAGGAGAAAAAACTTTTAGGCACCCAAATAGGCCCCTAAGAAAAGTTGAACTAGCAGTTATTCAAATTAATTCAATGAATTACACAACCAATTCAGACTCCGCCAGCGATTACCAGAGTCATCCGATGAAGTCCTAAGAGCCCGCACGGCGCAAGCCCTGCGGGCTTTTTTGTGTCTATCGTTGTCCGAGGGCAACCAGCTTAATCCAGAGAAATCGATGCAGCTCTCGCGTTTAGGAAAAGGGCTCGTCGTACCCTCGATTGCAATTTCTGTTTACGAAATTTATACCGCTGAGAATAAGGTCTCAGAATCGGGGCGGCAAATAGTGATAAACGCCGCAGGCTGCGTAATGGCGGGATTGATGTATGGGCCAGATGCACCTGTTTGTGTACTTATTGGTGGTTTTGTCAGCGGTGCTCTTGCAGTATGGGAGATGGGGAGTGTGTGGAATTGATTATGCAATAGGTTAATTCAATATCTCTGGTAAAGGGTCAGGAAGCGACAGATTTATCCCAGGCGCAGTCTAACGTAGTGATCAATGGCAATAGCACAGGCATTATTGTACAAGGGCAAATACTGGAAGCAGCTGTTCAGGTTAATGATCATCACTATATCTTTTTTAACGAATGACATTATTTTCGAGGAGTCACTGACAATTGCTCTTATCGATGCTAAGGATGGCGTTAAAGAAATCGTCCGTTTGGGTAATGAGTATTCTACGGGAAGTTTTGAGGTATTATCCGTTGCCGTAGCTAGTATCAATTTCAGATTCATTGGTAATTTTCTCTGGACAGTGAACAACGTCGACTCCCCGCGCTTAAGGCTTCCTTTTGGCTCAGACCCCAAGGTGTAAAACGAGAGGCTGGCCTGAAAAAATACATGACGATTTCAGCCACTCCTGCGCCAGAGAAAGTTCGTTGATGCGACTTTCTGCAAAGCGCAACGTCAGTACGTTAACATTGTAAAGGCCCCGACAAGACCTCTTATTATGTAGCTCGTAAAGCTACATTCTGCACGCGTCCATTCACACACTTTATTTATCCAGGCATAAGTCTGGAAATACTCAGTAAATCAACATCCTTAACAGAATCTATAGTTCCGAAATTACACCACCCGCGTATACTGCATTCACGCCACCGAAAAACACCTCAACGCAAAAGGATTCGCACCCATGACAGCGTCCTCAAACCGCATCGCAAGCCAGGCTATCGTGGCTCTCACGTTATTGCTCAGCGGCTGCGTTTACCATGATTATCCCTCCCCTCGTATTGAGGGCACATTGAATAACGCAGGGAAACCGCTGCCCCGGGTAACCGTTTCGTTAGTAGAATTCGACCGACAAATTGCCACGACACAAACGGATAATAATGGGTATTTTTCTTTCGTACCGCAGGGAGACTGGCATGTTTTTATACCCGTCGGATCGCAAGATCGCCTGAGTAGCTGGACACTGACAACAATCGACCCTCAGGGACAAAAACGCGATATTTACACCTCCCGACGCTTTGGCGGGCCTTTTTCAGGCTATTCCAGGAGCGACAACGTGAAACTGTTCTGCGAACTCTCCCCAACAAGCGGGGAGAGTCAAAATATATTTTGCGAAGCTCAGTGAGTTAATTAACTTTACTCATGGCCAAAAGCCACCCGTAATATGTATATGCACGCCCCTGGTACACGGCATTGAACCTGAAAATAATTAATTCCTCTGCGTAACTAAATACGCTTCACGGTATAACGCCAAAATAACATTACAGTTTTTTCCTAAAGCCACGCCGCTTCGTCTGTGCCATGCTGAATCACGCTCATAACCGATAACGTTAAATGAGGATATTATGAAAAAAACAATTATCGCATTATCTGCCGTTCTGCTGGCTTCCCCAGTATTTGCTGCGACCACACATGCAACTGACGATACCGTCGCTGCGGCGAAGGCAAACGCCAACGACGCGAAGCAAAAACTGCACGAAGAGCAGAATAAAGGCGAAGAGCTGAAGCTGAAACAGAAGCATGCTGCAGAGGGTAAAACCGAAAACTTAGGCAGCAAGGTCAGCGAAGATTCCCAGAAAGCCTGGCATAAAACCAAAGAAGGTACCGAGAAAGGGTGGGATGCCACCAAAGAAGGTGCTGAGAAAGGCTGGAATAAAACCAAAGAAGGTGCCAGCGAGCTGGAAAAGAAAGTCACTGAGTAATCCCTTCGAAAGGCCGCAGACGCGGCCTTTTTTATTCCCTCCTGCCCTTCTTCCTGCAGACTAAACTTGTCTCAGGGGGACTCCATCATGAACAGCGAACACACCGCACCTGAAACCCAGGGCGTTACCGTTGAATTACTCTCCGTCGTCGATCTGGGTCCGGAAATAGCGGGCATGGCCGGTCGTCAGCTTCGCATGCGCAGGGTCACTCTCGCTCCCGGCGCGGTCTTTGGTCCGGTGCATAATCATATCGACAGACCCGGCACCGTATTTATCCTTGAAGGTACCATCACCGATCATCGTCACGGTATTGCGACTGATTACGGTCCCGGTGTCGGCTGGCCGGAAGATCACAACACGGTCCACTGGCTGGAAAACCGGGGTCTGGTAACCGCCGTCGAGATCTCGGTGGATATTATTAAGACGTCCTGACGCCTAAAAGCCGAATAGATCCCCGGGGTTGCGCGTTAACGCCTTGCCACCCCTAAAGAGATCCTGAGATGTTGCGACGCCTGGTTATTCTGTTCGTGTTGCTCTGTCCGCTGGCGCAGGCCGCCCCGCAGAGCTATACCATTGATACTGAAAACACCGCCATACGGTTATCCTGGCACGCCTTCGGGGGGATCCTCTCCTGGGCCAGATTCAGTGGCGTCACGGGTTCCGTAACGCTTAACCCGGATAAGGATATCGATGACCATATTCATGTCACCCTTCCCGTGGCCACCCTGGTTGCCTCAAACAGCCTGCTCACCTGGCAACTGAAAAGCGACATGTTTTTTGAATCTGAACGTTATCCTGTTATCGAATTTATCAGCTCACGCGTGGTCGCTCAAGGTTCAGGAACGTTCAGGGTGTTCGGAACATTGACCGTACGCGACATTGCCCGCCCGGTCATTCTGGACGCCATCGTGAAAGATCCGCACGCGCCGGTCCTTACGCTGGATGCGACAACGACCATTTCGCGCGCGGCCTACGGCATGGATAAATTTGCGCTGGTCGTTGATGACAGGATTGCCATCACCATTGCGATTCAGGCTAACGGTATCCCGTCATCCTGAAATCAGGCTTTGCAGCTGCTCTGCACTGCCCCGCAACTGTGGGAGCGGGTTGCGGCCGATCAGCACAAACTGATATCCCGCTTTCTGCCACCACACCAGGTTCATGTCGTGCCGCTGTTCCTGTTGAGCGGCTGTCGTTGTCTGCTCTGTCGGGGAGATACACAGCGCCATTGGGCCGTAGTCGGCATTTATCCAGGCTATTTGCGCGATAGAGGTGGTTTCATAGCGCAGCATGCGGACCATTTTAAGCTCTGCTCCATGGAGGATAAGCTGTGACGCCTGAAGTTGCAGGCCGATATCCTGCGCTGCCCGTTCCAGCCCACGCTGCAGAACATGCGGCGCGCTGTCCATATCCAGCAATGTCTCGACGCTGTAAAGCGACATGTATTGCGCTTCGAGGTCACGAATATGGGCGTTTTCATCAGAAGGTGCGAAAGCGGGTCGCAACCCATATCCCACGCCGGAACCGACCACCAGGAAACTGACCGACGCGGCAATGAGTGCGCGCCGGCTTACGCCAGCCGGGGTAGCGGGCTTCGGATCGGGCAGTTCCGCCAGCCGGGCCTGCATCTTCTCCAGAGGAGCATCATCCAGCATAGCGGCAAACGCGCCGGGATAATCCGCATTGCTTTTCATTAACTCGGCGGTCCGCCCGGAGAGGCGCTCGTCACGTCTCAACTGTTCTTCAAATTTTTGCGCGTCGGCATGACACATCTCGCCATCTATCCATGCCACGATAGCCTCATCGTTAAAGGGCGCTGTAAAACGGTGCGCGTTCAAGAGCGTTTCTCCTTAACCGGGGGCAAGGCATCGGCAGACGACGCTGCCAGCGTTGCCCGTGCCGTCGCCAGTCGGCTCATTACGGTACCGATCGGCACCGCCAGGGTGTTCGCGGCTTCCTGATAGGTAAAACCTTCGACATACACCAAAAAAACCGTGTTGCGCTGGGCTTCCGGAAGCACGTTGACACGCTGCATCACCTTCAGGTAATGCAGGTGCGTCTCATCCTGTTCACGGGTATCCGGCGCCAGAAGCTCGTCGCTGGCGACAAACCCCTGCCCCTGACGAACATGGCGTGCCCGAAGCTCAGAGATCCAGATGGAGTGCAATATCGCAAACAGCCACCTGTCGATACGCGTACCGGGCATGTACTGACTGCTTTTTTCAAGCGCGCGGACGCAGGTGGACTGAACCAGCTCTTCGGCGACATCCCTGTTTCGCGACAACACCAGCCCATAACGCCAGAGACGTGAGAGGTGTGCGGCTAACTGTTGGCGAACCTCACGGGTAGCGATGTGTTTTCCCTCCACGAGAAAATCAGGATTCCGGATGTCCGTTAATGGCAGCCTGCAGGTCACGGTACTCTTCACAGGACTGGCCGCAAATACCGGCAATCACTTTCAGTTGCTCTTTGGCCAGATCCGGACGTCCTTTGACCATCCACGCCTCGCCCAGGTATTCACGGGCTTTGGCATAATCCGGGGCGATAGCCAGCGCACGCTGGTAGTAACCGATACCTTCATCCGTACGACCCAGTTTGCGGGTGGCATACCCGCGATAGTTCCATGCTTCAGCCGTGTTGTTATTTTTTAGCGAATCAAGAAGGTTCAGCGCCGCCTGGTACTCGCCTTTTTTAGCAAGGTGATAGGCATAGTTGGTTTTGTCCTGATCGCTAAGGCTGCTGCTCTTATCGGGCACACATTTCTGAGTTGCACTGTCATACACCTGTCCGGACGGACAGTCGGGTGTTTTACTCTCGGTACTATTATCGCCCATCGCCAGCGCGAGAGGAGACAACAGGGAAAAAATCAGCACCGGGATCAAACGCACAGAGGTGGTGTTCATAAAAGGCTCCAGGGTGAATGGGAATGACGTCAGTAAACGCGTGAGCGATGCATTTTATTCATTCCCGGGCCCCTCTTTTTTTTCTCAGAATCATGTTGACGTCGTATCCCCATTAAATGTTGAGCGGGATATTTTATCTTTACTCCCTGTTAGTTATTATTTTTCTCTCAGTAGCAGAATCCCGACACCGCACAAGAATATATTTTTAATTAATTACCAACATAATATATGTTATATCAAAAACGTTACCCTAACTTAAACGTATATTAAGCCGGCATAAACAATAGCGTTTAACACCATCCTAAAAAAACTCCCCTGTTAAATATTTATTCGTGCCAAAGCGATAAAAAAACACATTTCACAACCAAATAAAATAACAAGAAAAACAATGTCTTATATTTTTTAAATTATAATAGCCAGCTATGAATTAATGCCCCCTTCAACGCTTCACACAGTGTTTACAGATGCTTAATTTGCACATTCAGACTTTTCTGGCTATATCATTTTTATATCGTCAAAACCAATACCTCCATTAATTACAGGGTTTTATACAACACAAAAATACAAATAAACGACATTCTCTCTCATGAGTAATTAGATTCGCTCTGATGTTGCCACTCTGGATTATGGCGGGCATCGTTCGCTCTAAAAAAAATAACGGTGAGTGCTGCGTAAATAACAGCAACTCCGCCGGGGGCGTGCTTTACCTTCCGCAGAGATGGCGCATCTTGCACGCCGTTCACGACAACTCTGCTGGAGTAATACCTAAATGAGCCAAATCTCTGTTATATCGAAACTCACTGGCGTGGAAACTACCACGGAAGGCACACAGGTTACGCTGAGCCATTCCTCTATCGTTGAGCTTCATGTAGAGCGAGCCGATGTCTCCCACTTCGCCCGCAGTGGTAACGATCTGGTGGTCACGCTGCACTCTGGCGAGGTCATTACCCTGAAGAATTTCTACGTCACCGACGCGGAGGGGGTGAGTCAGCTGGTCCTGGAAGAGAGTGACGGTGCGCTGTGGTGGATTGAAGATCCTACCGGGGCTGCTACCTACGAATCTATCGCCTCCACGGACGTATTACTGGCGGCCTCAGGCGGTGATACCGGTGGCGCAGCCATCTGGCCATGGGTACTCGGTGGTCTTGCTGTCGCAGGCGGGATCGCTGTCGCGGCAAGCAGCGGCGGCGGAGGGGGGGGCGACGATGATGATGACAATACGAACCCCGGCACGCCGGGCAATCCTTCCGATCCGGATACCACACCGCCAAATGCACCTTCCAACCTTCAATTCTCCTCAGATGGTAAAACTGTCACAGGTACTGCCGAACCCGGCAGTACGATTACGCTGAAAGACGCGGACGGCAATCTGGTCGGCACAGGTAAAACCGGTAGCGACGGCAAATTCACCATTGTTCTGGGCACGCCGCTGACGAATGGCGAGCAACTTACCGCCACAGCAACCGACTCATCAGGCAATACCAGCCAGGCCGGCCATGTTACAGCACCGGATACCACCGCACCCGATGCGCCCGATATCGTAATTGTGAATGACGACGTTGGCGGAGAAACCGGACCGCTGACTAACGGTCAGCGTACCGATGATGCCCGCCCCACCTTCAGCGGCATCGGCGAAGCAGGCAGTACCATCACCCTGTACGATAATGGTCAGCCAATTGGCACGACCAAGGTTGATGCCAGCGGAAACTGGACCTTTACCCCGGGTACAAATCTCGCTAACGGAAGCCATTCCATTACTACCACCGCGACCGACGCGGCAGGTAACACCAGCCCAGCCTCCGGCGCCGTGACCTTTGTGGTGGATACCGTCGCCCCCACAGCGCCGGCCATCACGCTCGTGTCAGACGATACCAATCCGGTCACCGGCTCGGTCAGTAACGGTGGTAGCACCAACGATCAGCGACCACAGCTTACCGGCACCGCGGAAGCCGGATCTACGGTCACCATTTATGATGGCGGGATCGCGATTGGCACCGCTGTCGTTGCCAGCAACGGCACCTGGACGTTTACCCCTTCGATCAATCTCAGCGAAAGCACGCATCAGCTCACCGTCCGGGCAACCGACGCCGCCGGTAACACCGGACCGGCTTCCCCGGTGTTCACCGTTACCATCGATCTCACCGCACCAACTGCGCCAACCGCCATCGTGCTGAACGATGAAACGGGTGCCATCAAAGGCGCAATTACCTCTGGCCTGTTCACTGATGCCGCTAAACCTGTTCTTGCAGGGAGAGGAGAGCCCGGTGGGACAATTACGATTTTTGATAACGGCGTGCCCATTGCGACCGTTAAAGTTCAGCCCAACGGCACCTGGAGCATCACACCGGACAAACCGCTTTCGGAGGGGGCTCACTCAATAACGGTGCAGGTCACCGACGCTGCCGGGAACCAGAGTGGGTTGTCGCAGCCAATCAACTTCATTGTCGATACCACGCCACCTGACACGCCCGACATCACGCTTAATCCGGCAGGCACGCAGATTACCGGCACTGCCGAGCCAAACAGCAGCATTGTCATCACCAGCAGCGACGGCACCATAATTGGCCGGACAACAACGGACGGCAACGGCAACTTCGTTGCCACGTTAACGCCGGCGCAAACTAACGGCCAGCAGATCTCCGTGGTGGCGTCTGATGCTGCAGGTAACCAGAGCACGCCTGCGACCGTCACGGCTACGGACACAACCCCTCCTGTCGCCCCCGGCAACCTTCAGGTGGCAGAAAACGGCCAGAGCGTCAGCGGCACGGCGGAGCCAGGCAGCACCGTCACCATTAAAGATCCTAACGGCGCGGTCATCGGTGAAACCACCGCCAACAGCGATGGCACCTTTACGGCGGTTATTAGTCCTGCACAGACCAACGGTGAAGTGCTGACGGTCGTGGCAACCGACGGCAGCGGTAACGCCAGCCTGCCCGCTACAGCCGATGCACCAGATACCACGGCGCCACTGGCTCCGGACAACGTTGTTGTCTCAGATGACGGTACCAAAGTGACAGGTACCGCAGAGCCAGGCAGCACCGTGACCATCCGTGAAAATGGCGTCACGGTTGGCGAGGCGAAAGCCAATGACGACGGCAGCTTCACCGTCACGCTGACCCCACCAAAAGCCAACGGTGAAACCCTGACCGCAGATGCCACCGATCCCGCCGGCAATACCGGGCCAACAACCCCTGCCATTGCGCCGGATATTACCGCCGCGCAAACGCCGGTTATCGTTTCAGTGGACGACGATGCCTCTGCCACTACAGGCCCTGTCGCCCAGAACGGGCTCACTAATGACCGGACACCAACCATAAACGGAACGGGCGAGCCTGGCACAACCATCACGCTCTCCAGCGGCGGCACGGTCATCGGCACGGTACTCGTTCCGGCATCTGGCGTATGGAGTATCACGCCATCCTCGCCACTTGCTGATGGCGGCCACGTGCTGACCGCAACGGCAGTTGACGCCGCCGGTAACCCAAGCGGGCCATCAAATGCCTGGAGTATCACTGTCGACGGTACCGCACCCGAAGTACCGGTAATTTCGCAAGTGGTGGACGATGTTCAGGGAAGTACAGGCGCGCTCACCGCAGGTGCCATCACGAACGATCCAACCCCGACACTTAACGGCACTGCCGAACCGGGCTCAACGGTCACCATTCGTCTGGACGGTGTTGATATCGGCACCGCGCTGGTCGGTAGCGGCGGCGCGTGGACATTTACGCCAGGCACACCGATTGGTAACGGTGAGCATACCCTGACCGCCGTCACCACCGACACGGCAGGTAACATCAGCCTGCCGTCAGGCGGCTTCACCTTTACGGTCGATATCACCCCGCCACCGGCGGCGACCATCACAACCGTAACCGATGACGTCGGTGACGTTCAGGGCCCGCTCACCAGCGGCGACACCACGGATGACACGCAACCGTTGCTGCAGGGCAGCGCGCCGGCAGGTACGGTTATTACGCTTTATGATGGCAATACCCTGCTCGGTACCGCCACACTCGACGGTACCGGCGGCTGGAGCTTCACCCCTACCACCCCGCTCACCAACGGCTCGCACTCTCTGACAGTTCATGCGACCGATACCGCCGGGAATACGACCGTCTCCAGCCCGTTTGTGCTGGTGGTCGATACCGTGGCACCCGCCACGCCGGAGACGCCAGAAATCACCGTGAACCCTGACGGCGGCACAACAGAAACCCCGCTGAACCCGGGAGAGACCACCCGCGATACCACGCCGACGCTGAGCGGCACCGGCAATCCGGGCGATACCGTGACTATCTACAACGGCACCGACAAAATTGGTGACGCCGAGGTGGACAGCAACGGTAACTGGACATGGACACCGGAGATCCCACTGGCCAACGGTACCTACGACATCACCCTGACCGTCACCAACAAGGACGGCGCGGGCAACGAAAGCGCCCCGTCCCAGCCGGTGACCATCACCATTGACACCGACCCGCCAGCTACGCCAGCAGCACCGGTGATTACGGACAGCGTCAGCCAGATAACCGGACCGGTTGCCGACGGGGAAACCACGAACGATCCGCGTCCGGTCCTGAGCGGCACCGGCACGGCGAACGATGTGGTTATTATTTATGACAGCATTAATGGTCAGCCTGCCACCGAAGTGGGTCGCGTCACCGTAGACAGCAACGGCAACTGGAGCTGGCGCCCTGACGCCAGCATTGATGAGGGAAGCCACGAATTTACCGCCACCGCCACCGACGAAGCCGGTAACGTTTCGGCGGCGTCACCGGGGATCACTATCACCGTTGATAACGTGGCACCTGATACGCCTGTCATTAGCGCCGTTGGCGGTAAGCCAGACGGTGGTGTTACCACGGATACGACCCCCGGTGTGGGCGGTACCGGCCCTGCGGGCGAAACGGTCATCGTTTATAACAATGGCGTTGAGGTAGGGCGCGTCGAAATCGGCAGCAATGGCGAGTGGTCTCTCGATCTTCCGACCCAGACTGATGGCCCACTCAACATCACCGTTGCGGCAGTCGATGCTGCGGGTAACGTCAGCGGCCTCAGCCCGGTCTTCACCGTCACCGTTGATACCACTGCGCCAGAAATCCCGCTGATTAACGCGGTGTCTGACAGCCAGCTCACAAGCAATGTGCTTTATACCCGTGACGGCACGCCGACCCTCACGGGCACCGGCGAACCGGGTACCACCGTTATCGTCTCCGTAGACGGTACAGCATCCACGGTGCCGGTAACGGTACAGCCGGACGGCAACTGGAGCTGGACCGCCGACAGCACGCTGGCGGAAGGCCCGCATACCTTCACCGTCTCCGCGGTCGATCCGGCTGGCAATACGTCCGGTAGCTCTGCACCGCTTAGCGTTAACGTCGATACTCTGGATCCGGCTGCTCCCGCGGTTACTGGCATAGCCGCTCAAGGTACTCCATTGACCGGCACCGCCGAAGCGGGGGCTACCATCACTGTAACCGATAACAATGGTAATGTTCTCGGTACAGGCGTAGCCACCGGTGGCACCTTCTCCATCGCGCTCAGCCCAGCCCAAACGGATGGCGCTGTGCTGACGGTGACCGCGACCGATGCCGCGGGCAACCTCAGTCCTGAGGCATCCTACACCGTCACCGGTACGCTGCCGAATCTTCCGGATGTGCCCATCATTACGGCGATTAACGATGATGAAACGCCTGTCACCGGCGACGTGAAAGACAAAACCACCAACGACATTACCCCGACACTCGTGGGTACGGCCGAAGCGGGCAGCATTATCACCATCTACCAGGACGGCATCGCGGTTCCGCTGATCAACGTGATTGCTGATGCGGACGGTAACTGGAGCTATACCCCACTGATTGCGCTGGGTGAAGGGCTGCACACCTTTGAAGTGACCGCGACGGTCGGGCTCTCGACCAGCGGCCGCTCGCCGGTTGCAACCGTCACCGTTGACCTCACCGCACCGGACACGCCGACCATTGGCTCAGTGATTGATGATGTCGGCCCTGGCACTGGTCAACTCACCAATGGGCAGACCACCAACGACAACCAGCCTACCCTTACCGGCTCCGGCACGGTGGGCGATACCATCTCCGTTTACAGCAACGGAACCCTGCTGGGTACCGCACTGGTCGGCAATACGGGGACCTGGGTCTTCACACCGCCCGCGCTGGCGGAGGGCAATAACGTTCTGACCATCCGCGAGACCGACCCCACGGGCAATGAAAGTGGTCTGTCGACAGGCTTCACCATCGTCGTTGATACGGTTTCCACCACGCCAGCGATCACCAACGTAACGGATAATGTGGGCAATGCTGCCACCACGATTGTGAGCGGCGATCCGACTAATGACGCGACGCCAACCCTTTCGGGGACGGCGGAAGCGAACAGCGTGGTGAAAATTTTCGACGGCGGTACCCAGATTGCCGTGGTCACGGCTGACGGCACCGGTGCCTGGACGTTCACTCCTGACACCGCGCTCGGCGAAGGGCCTCACGCCTTCACCGTTACCGCCACCGACCCACAGGGCAACGTCAGCCAGGTGTCTAACGGCTGGAACGTCGTGGTTGACCTGACGGCGCCAACGGTTCCAACGCTGGATACAGTTAACGACAATGCCCCTGGCGGCGTGACCGGCAACCTCACCAGCGGGCAAGTCACCAACGACACCACCCCGACGATCGGCGGCACCGGACAACCGGGCAGTACAATCCACATAATGAATAACGGTACGCAAATTGGCCTTGCGACCGTCGACGGAAGTGGTAACTGGACCTTTACCCCGAGCACGCCGCTGAGCGACGGCAACTATCTCCTTCGCGCCTACGCTACCGATGCGACAGGCAATGCGTCAGCAAACTCGTCGGTCTTTGCCTTTACCGTGGATGCAGCAGGCCCTGCTGCGCCACTGGTCAGCAGTGTGATTGACGACGTCGGCCCGGTCACCGGTACGCTCACTACCGGCAACAGCACCAACGACGCGCGTCCGACCTTCAACGGTACGGGTGAAGTGGGTGCCACTGTGCATATCATTGTGGATGGCAACGAGATTGGCACCGCGGTGGTTAATGCCCAGGGGAACTGGACCTACACGCCTGACACCGCCCTGAGTGACGGGCCTCATGCCATCACCTTCAATGCCACCGATGCGGCTGGCAACACCGGCAGCACGACGGCACCGTTTAACCTGACAGTGGATACGGCACCACCGGCGGCACCGGCCATCACGACCGCGGGAGACAACGCAGGCAGCGTACAGACGCCGCTGACTTCCGGGCAAAGTACCGACGACACCACGCCAACGTTGACGGGCACCGCGGCAGCCAACGCCACGGTGACCATCTATGAGAACGGACAGCCGGTCGGCACCGCGCTGGCGGATGGCACCGGAGCATGGAGCTTTACGCCGTCATCAGCGCTGAGCAATGGCAGCCATACCTGGACCGCGACCGCGACCGACGCGGCGGGGAACGTCAGCCCGGCTTCGCCTGGCTTTACGCTGGTTGTTGATACCAGCGCCCCTAATGCGCCGGTTATCAGCCAGGCCGTTGACGATGCGGGCAGCATCACCGGCCCGCTCAGTTCAGGACAGACGACCGACGACACCGTGCCACGGCTTGTCGGGACCAGTGAGCCGTTTGCGACTGTGAATATCTACGAAGGCACAACGCTTGTCGGAACGGGCACCGCGGATGCCAGTGGCAACTGGAGTATCTTGCTTACGACCACCTTAGCCACGGGCGCGCACAGCTTCACGGCGCAGGCCACGGATGCAGCGGGTAATACCAGCGTTTCGTCAGCGGCCTTTAGCCTGACTATCGACACGACGCCGCCAGCCCTGCCGGTGCTGAGCAGCATTGTGGATGATGTGGGCAATGCGGCTACGCCGATTGCCAATGGCGGATTGACTAACGACGCGCAGCCTACCCTCACGGGTACGGCGGAAGCAGGCGCCACGGTGAAAATTTTCGATAACGGCGTCCAGATCGGTAGCGCGGTCGCGACCGGCGGGGCATGGAGCTTTACCCCTTCTCCGGCGCTGAGCAACGGGTCACACAGCCTGACCTTTACCGCCACCGATGCCGCGGGCAATACCAGCGCCCCGACCACCGCCTATGTGATCAACGTGGATGCCGCCGCGCCAGCTGCGCCGGTCATCAGTGCGGTTGTCGATGATGTCGGCAGCATCACCGGACCGGTAACCGGCAATAACCCGACTAATGACGCGCGTCCAGCGCTGAACGGGACCGCAGAAGCCAACGCGACGGTGCGCATCTATGACGGCACGACGCTTGTCGGCACGGTCACCGCCGATGCGAACGGCAACTGGACGCTACCGCAAACCACCACCACACTGACGGAAGGCACGCATAACTTCACCGCCACCGCCACCGATGCCGCGGGCAACACCAGTACGCCATCGGCCACCACCACCATTACCGTGGATCTGACTGCACCGAACGTGCCGGCAAGCCTTGCCGTGATCACCAACGGTACGCACGTCACCGGGACCGCCGAAGCGGGTAGCACCGTTACCATCACCACCAGTACCGGAACAGTGCTCGGTACCGCGACGGCTGACGGCAGCGGAAACTTTAACGCGACAATCACGCCGGCCCAAACCAACGGTGAATCACTGCTGGTCTATGCCACCGATAAGGCGGGTAACGCCGGTGTCAGCACGTCGGTGATTGCCCCTGCGACGCCGGTGCCGAACGCACCGCTTATCACCACCATCAACGATAACGTCGGCACCGTCACCGGTAACCTGACCAACGGTAAAACCACTGACGACACCACGCCAACCCTGAGTGGTACGGCCCTGCCAGGCACCACCGTCACGCTGTATAACAACGGCGTGTCGATGGGAACGGCAGTGGCAGATAGTTCAGGCAACTGGACCTTCACCACCCCGGCGTTAAGCGAAGGCTCTCACGCCTTTACCGCCACGGCGACGAACAGTTCGGGCACCAGCCCGGTCTCTTCCGCCACCAGCGTGATTGTCGATCTGACTGCGCCAACGGCCCCAACCGGAACCTTTAACGCTGACGGTAGCGTATTGACCGGTAACGCGGAGGCAGGCAGCACCGTCTCTATCCGTCTTGGCGATGGCAGCACGGTGACCACAATCGCGGGCAGCAACGGCACCTACAGCTATACCTTCCTCAATAAACAGACGGAAGGTCAGACGCTGCAGATCACCGCCACCGATGCCGCAGGTAATACGTCGCAGCCAGGCTCAGCCCTCGCACCGGTCGTCCCGCTCTCCGCCAGCAATAACGTCGAAGAGCTGGATATCAGCACCACGGCCACCGTCACCAACAGCCAGTACAGTGATTATGGCTTCCTGCTGGTGGGTGCCGTAGGCAACGTTCTCACGTTGTTGGGTAATGATACTGCCCAGGTGGACTTCACGGTGGGCAGCGGCGGCAATGCGGATATTGTGGTGAACGCCAATGCCACGGGTGCGGTGCTTTCCCTGCTCAATACCCTTGAGCTGGTGGTACAGCGCT
The DNA here is from genome assembly GCF_049913205.1 of Enterobacter sp. R-25. Classification (NCBI taxonomy): domain Bacteria; kingdom Pseudomonadati; phylum Pseudomonadota; class Gammaproteobacteria; order Enterobacterales; family Enterobacteriaceae; genus Enterobacter; species Enterobacter sp. R-25. The sequence goes on from NZ_CP183982.1 coordinate 3,653,973, forward strand.
GGGACAGCGTCAACGGTACCTGGACTACCGTCGTGGATACCGGACAACCCCAGTTTGCCGATCTGCTGACCCTCGGGGCCACCGGCGTATCGCTGAACCTGACCGGGCTGGCGAACGGCGACTACCGGGTGCTGAGCTATAACACTAACCTGCTGGCGACCGGCTCCTACACCAGCCTCGATGTGGCGGTGAAAGAGACCAGCGCCGGTACCGTGACGGGCGACACCAGCCTGAACGGTAACGTAATTCTCGACGCCGACCCGACCGCGGGCAGCGACAACGCCCCGGCAGGCACTACTGTCTCTGCTGTCACCAACGCACTGGGTGTCACCACCAGCGTGAACGCCGACGGCACGGTTGTTCAGGGCCAGTACGGTACGCTGACCATTAATCGCGATGGCAGCTACACCTACAACCTGACCGACACCAGCGCCTCGGTTGTGGGCCGGACAGAGAGTTTCACCTACACCATCACCCATAACGGCGTCAGCGCGTCGGCGAACCTGGTACTGTCGCTGGGTGCCGGTACTACCGCTAACGGTATTGTGGCGGTGGATGACACGGCCTCGCTGACCTTTGACACCTCGGTCCATGAAATCAATAACGGCACCTCGTCGCAGGGCGGCTTTACCGTGGTGGGGATCAATCTCGGCAACACGCTGGGGCTGAACCTGCTGGACGATCTGAGCAATCCGATCATCTATAACGTGGAGGAAGGTACCACCCGCACCATGACCATTCAGGCTTCCGTGGGCGGTGTGGCGCTGGCGTCGGTATTCGACCTGTATGTCTACAAGTTCAATAACGCGACGCAGACCTTCGAGCAGATGCGCGTCGAACCGGGCTGGCTGCGTGCGCCGTTGCTGGGCGGTACCTCGTCTCAGCTGACGCTGAACCTGCCTGCCGGGGAGTACCTCTTCCTGCTGAATACGGCTGCAGGGATCACCGCCCTGACCGCCTACACGCTGAACGTGCTGGAAGATCATGTCTACAGCGTGTCGAGCGTGGGCGAGACCACCACCGGAGATGTGCTGGATAACGATGTCGCAACCGGCGCGGTGGTATCAGAAGTGAACGGCGTGGCGGTGAACAGCAGCGGCCTGACCGACATCCAGGGGGAATACGGCACGCTGAGCATCAATGCGTCCGGACAGTACACCTACACCCTGAAAGCCGGTGTGGGTGCTGACGCGATCAGTACGCCGGATACGTTCGTCTATACCATCACCGCACCAAATGGGGCGAAGGATACGGCATCGCTCAACATCACCCCAACCGCGCGGGCGATGGATGCGGTCAACGATGTCAGTACCGCGATGGACGTCACCTCAGTGCATCACACGACGACCTACTCGGATACCACCGTCGGGACGGCCAGCTGGACAACCGCGCTGCTGTCATCAACCCAGGGCAGCGGGAGCGGAACCTTCGTGGTGGATCCGAACACCGCACTGCATAACGTGTCACTGCACTTTAACGTGGCATCGCTGCTGGCATTGGGTGGCCTGACGGTGAACTGGTCAATCAGTGACGGTTCGAATGTTGTTCGCAGCGGCTCCTTCAGCGGCGGTTCGCTGTTGGGTGGCAATATCGACATCGCGCTCTCCGGGCTGGACCTGAATGCCGGAACCTATACGCTGAGCTATACCGGTAGCGTACCGGGGCTCAGCGTGGGGAACATTACCATTACCCCAAGCGTGAACGGTACCACCTACTCGCTGACCCAGTTCGACTCTACCAGCGGCCACACCGTTGACGGCAACATCTTCGATGGCACCGACTCTGCCGGGGCGATGGATCAGTTGCATTCGGTGGATACCCGCCTCAGCGTGACCGGCTACAACGGCGTGACCACCACGCTGGATCCGTACACCGGCAGCGCAACGGTCAACGTCGTCGGCCATTACGGCACGCTGGCAATTGCTGCGGACGGCCACTACACCTACACCCTCAACACCGGGGTGTCGCTCTCAACCATCACCTCGAAGGAGACCTTCAACTACACCCTGACCGATGCCGACGGGAAAACAGACAGTGCCACGCTGACCATCAATATGGCGCCGCAGTTCATCAGCTCGGAACATAACGACGTCATTACCGGCACCGCCTACGGCGACACCCTGATTTACCAGGTGCTGAACGCCACCGCAGGCAACGCCACCGCGGGCAACGTCAGCAGCACTGCCGGCGATCACTGGACCAACTTCTCGCTCACGCAGGGGGACAAAATCGATATTGGCGATCTGCTGGTGGGCTGGAACGGGAGCAGCTCAACGCTCGGTAATTATCTGCATGTTACTAATAGTAATGGCAATACCGTGATCTCCATCGACCGTGATGGTTCAGGGAGCACCTACACTAATACGACGCTCGTGACGCTGGATAACGTCCAGACCACCTACGACGAGTTAGTGAACCAGCAACACATCGTTACCTGATAGCACCTGCACAAATGACCCGGGCGCACAGCGCCCGGGCATAAACAATAAAGCAGTACATTTTTATTAGGGATAAGACATGGGAATGAAGATGCCTTACTGGTGGCTCTCGTGCTGCCTGATATCTGTGCCCGCCCTCTCCGCGACGCCGGCGGCGATGATCAATACCGGACAACTCCGTGAAACGCAGGAACTCCCCTCTCTGAATGGCCGCGTGGCACCTGTCGTCGGCAAGGCTGCCCCCGGCACGCTGCAGCTTGGCGAAGCCGTCAACCGCGCCGTCACCTGGCACCCGGCCATCAGTGAAGCCGTGGGGAAACTCTACCAACAAAGCGAAGAGGTGGACGTCGCCAAATCGAAATACTATCCGCAAATTAATGCCGGCATGGATAACGGTTATACCCATGACGGCGACGATAATGGCTTTACCCCGTCGCTGGTACTCTCCCTCTCACAAATGCTGTACGACTTTGGCAAGGTGGCAAGCCAGGTGCGTGCAGAAAGTGCCGGCGTCGCCCAGCAGCAGGCCAACGTGCTGGTCAGCATCGACACCATCGTTCACGATACCGCCATCGCGATGGTGCAGGTGCAAACCTGGCAGCAAATGGTCGACACCGCCAAAGAGCAGCTTGAGGCGCTCTCTTCGATTGGTACCCTCACCCGCCAGCGTAATGACGAAGGGGCCACCTCACTCTCTGACGTGGTGCAGACCGATGCACGTATCGAAGGCGCGCGCGCCCAGCTGATGCAGTACCAGGCCAGCCTCGACAGCGCCCGTGCTACTTTGATGAGCTTTCTTGGCTGGAACACCCTCAACACGATCAGCAACGATTTTCCACAAAAGCTGGCCCGCAGCTGCGACATTGCCGAGCCGGACGATCGTCTGGTCCCGGCAGTATTAGCCGCCTGGGCGCAGGCTAACGTCGCCCAGGCCAATCTCGACTACGCCGACGCCCAGATGACACCGACCGTCTCGCTGGAGCCGGAGGTGCGCCACTACCTGAACGAACGCTATGCGGGTAACGAAACGCGGGATCGTACCCAATACTCTGCATGGGTGAAAGTGCAGATGCCGCTCTATCAGGGCGGCGGCCTCACCGCCCGGCGTAACGCCGCAGGCCACGCGGTAGAAGCCGCACAGTCCACCATTCAGCGTACCCGCCTCGAGGTACGCCAGAAACTGCTGGAGTCGCGCAGCCAGGTATTAAGCCTGCTGAGCACGCTGCAGATTCAGGGCCGTCAGGAGGCGCTCAGCGCCCGCACCCGTGAACTCTATCAGCAGCAATATCTCGATCTGGGTTCGCGCCCGCTGCTCGATGTGCTTAACGCCGAGCAGGAGGTCTATCAGGCGCGTTTTACCCAGCAGCAGACCCTCGGACAGTTGCACCAGCTGCAGCTCAACTGCCTCTATAACACCGGGCAATTGCGTCACGCGTTCGATCTTGATAACCGCACCATCCAGACCGTGGAGATCCAGCCATGAAGCAACGCGATATCCCGCAAGGTGAGACCATGACGGATGAGGCCCTGGCGCAGTGGGCGCAGGCCTTTGGTTTTGTCGCCACGCGCTACCGCGTCGCCTGCTCCCCCGGTGCGCTGCTCGCGGGCGCGCCGTGGCTAAAAGGCAAACCGATGGTGCCCGCACTGACTCAACTGGCCCGTGAAGCAGGGCTATCGTTTCAGCTGCTGACGGCGGATCAGCAAGCGATCAACAGCTGGCGTCTGCCGGTCGTGGCGGCAATGAACGACGGCAGGATCGGCGTGATCGAACATTTCGATGGCGACGATACGCTGGAGGTCAGCTTTTTCGACGATCAGACCTACACCAACCGGCTTTCGATGACCGCCATGCTGCCCGCCATCCGCCACGTCATTGCCCTGCGCCCACTGGCCGCGCTGAAAGACAGCCGCGTGGATGCCTATATTTCGAAATACCGTCCGGACTGGCTTTACCGGCTGGTAATGCGCGACTTGCGCCCCTACAGCTGGGTGATGCTCGCCGCGCTGTTCATTAACGTCCTGTCCCTGTCGGGGATTGTCTTTTCCATGCAGGTGTATGACCGGGTGATCCCCGCGCAGTCCTACCCGACGCTGTATGTCCTGACCATCGGCGTGCTGATCGCCACCCTGTTTGGCTTTGTGCTGCGCGTGGCACGCGGGCACATTATGGATCTGCTGGGCAAACGCTCCGATCTGCGCGTATCGGATCGGGTCTTCGGTCACGCCCTGCGGCTACGCAACAGCGCTATCCCTCGCTCGACCGGCAGCTTTATCTCCCAGCTACGCGAGCTGGAGCAGATCCGCGAGATGGTCACCTCCTCCACCATCTCCACAATTGTCGATCTGCCCTTCTTTTTCCTGTTCGTGGTGGTGCTGGCGATCATCGCTCCCCAACTGGCGTGGATCGCACCGGTCGCCGCGGTGATCATGGTCCTGCCCGGTCTGCTGCTGCAGAAAAAGCTGGCAGAGCTCGCGAAGCAGTCGGCGCATGAATCCACCCTGCGCAACGCCGTGCTGGTGGAGAGCGTGCAGGGGCTGGAGGACATAAAGCTGATGCAGGCGGAAAACCGCTTTTTGCAGCAGTGGAACAGCTACATCCAGATCACCGCTGAATCTGGCCTGCGCACCCGTGAACTGACCCAGAACCTGATCAGCTGGGGAATGACGATTCAGAGCCTGGTCTATGCCGGGGTGATCGTGGTCGGTGCGCCGATGGTGATCGACGGCACGCTGACGACCGGTTCGGTGGTCGCCGCCTCGATGCTGGCCTCGCGCATGATCGCTCCGATGGCCACCCTGTGCGGCGTGCTGGCGCGCTGGCAGCAGGTCAAAGCGGCGAAAGAGGGACTGGACAGCATTATGCAGCTCCCCACCGAAAACCAGCGTGAGGAGACGCCGATCCGCCAGGACGTACTGCGCGGTCACTATCTTTTCGAGCAGGCGCAGTTCCGCTATCACCCGGAAGATCCGCGCATGGCCCTGCGCATTAACCGTCTGGAGATTAAGCCAGGTGAAAAAGTGGCGATCCTCGGGCGTAACGGCGCCGGAAAATCGACCCTGCTGCAGGCGATGGCGGGCGGAATGGATCTCGCCGGCGGTGAATTGCGGCTCGATAACTTCAGCCTCCCGCACCTCGATGTCGCCGATGTCCGGCGTAACGTCGGCTTTATGACCCAGAACGCCCGGCTCTTTTATGGCACCCTGCGCGAAAACATCACCCTCGGCATGCCGCGCGCCACCGATGAGGAGATTTTCGAGGTGCTGGAGTTAACCGGCGCTGCGGGCTTTGTGCAGAAACTGCCGAAGGGTCTGGACTACCCAATTATGGAGAACGGCGTGGGGTTATCCGGCGGCCAGCGGCAATCCATTCTGCTGGCGCGCATGCTGCTTCGCGACCCCAATATTGTGCTGATGGATGAACCAACTGCGTCGCTCGATGAGCACACCGAGCGGGAATTTATCCAGCGTCTGAGCGCCTGGCTTGGCAACCGCACCCTGATTGTCGCCACGCATCGCGTGCCGGTGCTGGAACTGGTGGAGCGGGTCGTGGTGCTCAAAGAGGGAATGCTGGTGATGGACGCGCCGAAAGCGCAGGCGCTGAACAACAGCCGCATGCAGCAACAGCAGCAGGCAGCAACCGGACGGGAGTGGAAAAATGAAAATCAGTCAGCGTGACGTCGCCGCAATGAACGACCTGGACAATGCGCTCGACTCCGAAAGCGGCTACACCGGCGTGCGGCGGATTGTTATCTTCTCTTTACTGATGTTCGTGGTACTTGGCGTCTGGGCGTGGTTTGGCGTGCTGGATGAAGTCTCAACCGGCACGGGCAAAGTGATCCCCAGTTCGCGCGAGCAGGTTTTACAATCGCTCGACGGGGGGATCCTCACCGAGCTGAACGTCCATGAGGGTGACCAGGTGCAGGCCGGACAAGTGCTGGCGCGGCTCGATCCCACGCGTTCAGAATCTAATGTTGGTGAAAGCGCGGCGCGCTACCGTGCCTCGCTGGCCTCCAGCGTGCGACTGTACGCCGAGGTAAACGATCTGCCGCTGAAATTTCCCCCTTCGCTGGCGAAGTGGACCGACCTGACCGCCGCCGAAACCCGGCTCTATAACTCACGCCGTGCGCAGCTGGAAGATACCCAGCGGGAGCTGCGTGCGGCATTGGATCTTGCGAATAAGGAGCTGGCGATCACTCAGCGTCTGGTGAAAACCGGCGCCGCCAGCCACGTGGAGGTACTGCGCCTGCAGCGGCAGAAAAGCGATCTGGAGCTGAAACTCACCGACGTGCGATCCCAGTATTATGTGCAGGCCCGCGAGGCGTTATCCAAGGCCAACGCTGAAGTGGATATGGTCTCGGCGATCCTCAAAGGCCGCGAGGATTCAGTGACCCGCTTAACGGTGAAATCTCCGGTGCGCGGGATCGTGAAAAACATCAAAGTCACCACCATCGGTGGCGTCATCCCGCCTAACGGCGAGCTGATGGAGATTGTACCGGTGGACGATCACCTGCTGATCGAAACCCGCCTCTCCCCGCGCGATATCGCCTTTATCCATCCGAATCAGGAAGCGCTGGTAAAAATCACCGCCTACGATTACGCCATTTATGGCGGGTTGCACGGCGTGGTTGAAACCATTTCGCCGGACACCATTCAGGACGAAGCCAAGCCGGAGGTGTTCTATTACCGGGTATTTATCCGCACCAGCCAGGATTACCTGGTGAATAAAGCAGGCAGGCACTTCTCAATCGTGCCGGGGATGATTGCGACGGTGGACATTAAAACCGGTGAGAAAACGGTGCTGGATTACATGATCAAGCCGTTCAACCGGGCGAAAGAGGCGCTGCGAGAGCGCTAATCACTGGCGGTTTGTTTCTCCGGCCCTCTCTCGTGGAAGAGGGCCGGAGTCATGGCATCCATAACCCGCAACAATACCGCTTAAGCCAGCGGCGAAAGTCTGACCTCGTTTACCTTTTCCCTTTCCGCCTTCTGTTAAAATAGCCCAAACTCATTTTTCAGGAAGAAACCATGCGTCAACGAACTATTGTCTGCCCCATCATTCAGAACGACGGGGCGTATCTGCTGTGCAAAATGGCCGATGACCGCGGCGTATTTCCCGGCCAGTGGGCATTATCGGGCGGCGGGATGGAGCCGGGAGAAACCATGGAGCAGGCGCTGCGCCGTGAAATTCGCGAAGAGCTGGGCGACGCGCTGGAGATCACGGAGGTCAAACCCTGGGCGTTTCGCGATGACATTCGGGTGAAAACCTATGCCGATGGCACCACGGAAGAGATTTATATGATTTACCTGATTTTCGACTGCATCAGCACAAATCGGCAGGTAACGTTTAACGACGAGTTTCAGGAGGTTGCCTGGGCTCGCCCGGAAGCACTTAAAGCACTGGATCTGAACGAAGCCACGCGCATTACCTTCGTACAGAAGGGGCTTCTTTAAGCGCCCACTGCCCGGGCGTTTTGCCGGTAAAGGCCCTGAAAACCTCAATAAACGCGCTGATACTGTTGTAGCCGCACGACAGCGCGATCCAGCCAACCGGTTTACCTGCTGCCAGCCACTCCATTGCCCGCATGACGCGGGCAAGTTGCCGCCAGTTAACAACGTTCATTCCCGTTTCCGCGCTAAACCGACGGTGGAATGTCCGCACGCTCATTCCCGCAAGGGAGGCATAGTGCTCAACCGTCTGGTTGTCGTCCACACGTAGCATCAGATGGCTAGCTACCTTCTTTAATCGGGGATCGGCTGGCATGGGCAGCAGATAGCGCACCTGACGGCACCGCGCCAGTTCATCCAGCAGCAGGGTGAGCTTTCGCGGATCGTACCCGCTTCCTTCAGCGTTTAAGCGTGAAAACAGCGCGCTGGTGAGCTCGTCGGGTTCGAAAAGCGTCGTTTCACCGGGCAGTGCTTCACACCCTGCGGGATCCAGATAGATCGCATGACCGTCAATCGCACTCCCGGAAAAGGCAGCATGCTCCTGACCGGGCGGGATCCAGCCGATATGTTGCGCCGGTACAACCGAACGCCCAGACGCTGTTTCGACAACCAGCAGACCCGTCGTAATCCGCCAGAGCTGACCGGCCTGATGGCTATGCCACGGCGTATGGTATCCACCTGGATGCAAAAGTGTCTCAAAGCTGACCACGTTATTTGGCCGAAAATCGGTATTCATTGGCTTATTACAGAAACTACGTCTCTGTCTGTCAAGGATAATGGCGGCTCAACGCAACGAGGAGTCATCATGAACATCATCACCCGCCTGATTACCCAGTCTGACAATGCTATTTTGCGTGAGGAAATGTCCCGTTTACTGACCGGCCTGTTTAAAGGCGAGATTGATCCGAAAGACGTTTTTTCGCCAGAGTATCAGCAGATCACGGACGGTCACTCTCTTGATTATTCTGGCTTTATTCAGCACCTGGAGCACGTGCGTTCGCAGATCCGCGATATCGCCTTCCGCGTGGAACAGATAGGGTGTCATGACACACTGCTGGCTGACCGGCATATCGTGACCGTCACGTATCCCGAAGGCCATCAGGCTGAAATAGAGGTTTATATGTTTGCCACGCTATGCGCAGGAAAAATCTGCCGGATCCACGAAGTCACGCGAGTAGCCAACGGTGAAGCTTCTGCTCGCGCGCTGGCCCATGCAACGGGCTAACGTTACTCAGCCGGTTGCGGTGCGCTGCTGAGATATACCCCTACATAGCGCGTAAACTTCCCGATAAAGACCCCGGCAAATACCCCGCCGGAGACTATCGCCAGCGCGCTCATGGCGGGCTGTTGCAACGCCTGGGGAGAGAGGGCGTTCATCACCCCCAGCACGTATTTCACCCCAAATGCCAGCATCATAAACGGCAGTGCCGTGTAGTCAGGCTGGCGATAAAGGGTGCGCGGCGCGTCGGTGCGGGTGATGACCGTCTGCTTAATCAGCACATACCCCAGCGCCGCGCCCGCCACAATCCCCGCAACCCAAAGGGCCACCGTCGCGAGAGTAAGATCGCGATAGACCACCAGATCGTAGATATCCCAGATAAGAAAGATGGCAGGAATGATGGCCAGCCTTTCCAGCGTAACGGTGGCAGGCTTACGGGCATTGAGGCCGCGTGAGATAAGAAAGATAAACAGAACCCACACCCAGACGGGGGTGTGCGTGAGGATACCGATCAGAAATTCAAACATGGGATTCACCATGAACGCTTGCGGCGCTGGCCGCACTGCACAAGTAATGCGCATAACAGCACAGGTGCCATTATGCGCAGGTCTGTTACAGCGATTTTTTCAGGCGACGAACCGCCTCTTTCAGCTCTTCATCGGTTGGCGTGACAAACGACATGCGCAGCGTCGTATGGTCTGGCTCATTGCAATAGAAGAACTCACCCGGCACAAAAACCACGCCGTTGCTTAACGTTTTTTCCAGCCAGCGCGTGGTGTTGATGCCATTGTTCATTTTGGCCCACAGGAACATTCCGCCCTTCGGCTTATGGAACGACATGACATCACCCAGTTCCGCCTCCAGCTCATTTGCAAAGGTCTGGTATTTCTGGCGGTAGGCTTCACGGATCATTTTAATCTGATCGGCCAGACGACCGGTTTTCAGGTACTCGTAGGTCATCAGCTGTGACAGCGTGCTGGTGTGCAGATCGGTGGTTTGCTTGAGATTAACCACCGCGCGTTTCAGCCACTCCGGTACCAGCACCCAGCCCACACGAGTGCCCGGCGCGAGGATTTTGGAGAAGGTCGAGGTATAGACGACGTTCTCTTCATTGCCGATATCTTTGGCATGGGCAATTAACGGGCGGAACACTTCATCGGTATAATTAATTTCGCTGTACGGATCGTCTTCGATAATAACGAAGTCATAGCGCTTCGATAATTCCACCAGCTGTTTACGACGCACTTCAGAAAGCGTTACCCCACCCGGGTTACCAAATGTCGGAACAATATAAACCGCCTTGATGGCTTTATTCGCCACCAGCGCTTCAAGTTCATCCACTTTCATTCCGTCGCCATCGGTGCCCACGGATTCAAATTTGGCCTGTGCCAGACCAAATACCTGCAGTGCCGCGAGATACGTTGGACGTTCGACGACGACGGTATCGCCCGGGTTAATTAACGCCCGCGCCAGCACGTCGAGAGATTGTTGCGAACCGGACGTAATGACCACGTCATCGGCCTTGCAGGCGATCCCACGGCCTTCACAGATGAGCTTAATTTCTTCACGCAGCCCCGGGATGCCTTCGGTCAGACCGTACTGAAAAGCTTCACCAAAATGCTGTGATAATACGGCATCAGCGGCAATTTTCAGGCCTTCATGATCGAACAGTGCAGGGTTAGGAATACCGCCACCCAGCGAAATCACCCCGGCCATTTTGCTATGTTTTAATAATTCACGGATGGCAGATGATTGCAGGCCCTGTGCGCTGCTGGCGAGTTTATTCACAGACATTCTTTGCTTACCTTCTTTTTTATAATGTGCCTAATCTTAGTAGCATAAGTCTGCGGCTTTGATAATTACTTTTCTTCAACTGCATGGCCGAAATATTCCGCGCCCTGCAGAATATGCGCGACAAATTGCGTGAGCTTGGGTAGCGGACGTAAATCCTGGCGCCACAGCAAATGTACCGGTCGTGGCGCAGGCGTGTAGTTCTCCAGCACCTGCACCAGCCTGCCGCTCGCCAGCTCTTCTGCCACCAGCACTTCGGGTTGCAGTAATAATCCCGCCCCCGCTCTCGCTGCCATCCGTAGCCCATAGCCATCGTTGCAGCGCAGAATGGCATCGCGCTTCCAGCGCATCTCGCCTTCAACCCCCGGCAGCCGCCATTCGTTACGTGCGGTCCACACCGTGTGTGACAGGCAGAGATGATCCGCCAGATCGGCAGGCGTTCGCGGCATGCCGTAACGCGCCAGATACGCCGGGGCCGCGCAGATCACCATTCGGTACGGGCAGAGGTATTTCGCCACCAGATCGTCGTTATGAATGTCACCAATTCGAATGGCCAGATCGACCCCTTCATCCACCAGATCCACCATCCGGTTGGTCAGATCCAGCTCCACGCGCACGTCCGGGTAGCGCTGCAAAAAGGTCGCCGTGAGGGGGGCTATCACACAACCGCCAAACGAGGTGGGCGCCGTGACCCGCAAAGTCCCGGCTGGGGCGGCACGCAGTCGCTCAACCGCGCTTTCGGCGATAGAGACCTGCTCCAGCACCCGCTTTGCCTCGTCGAAATAGACCCGCCCGGCGTCCGTCAGACTTTGACGCCGCGTGTTTCGCTCCAGCAGCCGGGTGCCGAGCTGAGACTCCAGCAACGCAATGTACTTCCCCACCATCACCGCCGACATCTCCAGCCGGCCTGCCGCGCCGGTAAAACTGCCGCTCTCAACGACAGCAATGAAGGTCTCCATGCTGCGAAGCTTATCCATATTCCAAACCTTTGGTTAGCAATCCTCTAACTTTAGCCCAGTTTATCTGAGTTTTGATTTATTAAAGAATGAAGGCTCACAACCTAAGGAGTCAGCTATGAAAATCGTGATTATTGGTGCCAGCGGTACGGTCGGTCGTGCGGTAACAGAAGAGCTGAGCCGTCGCCACGACGTGATCCGCGTGGGTCGCACGCAGGGCGACTACCAGGTGGATATCACCTCTCAGGCCAGCGTGCAGGCATTGTTTGAAAACATCGGAGCGGTGGATGCGATTGTCTCTGCCAGTGGCGGCCTGCACTTCGGCCCGCTCGCGACCATGAAAGACAGCGATTTCAATCAGGGCTTGCAGGATAAGCTGCTGGGACAGGTTCGTCTGGCGTTGACCGGCCAGCATTACCTCAATGAAGGCGGCTCCATCACCCTGATAAGCGGGATCGTGGCGCATGAGCCTATCGCTCAGGGGGTGAATGCCACCACGGTGAACGCCGCTCTGGAAGGGTTTGTCCGCGCTGCGGCCTGTGAACTGCCGCGCGGGATCCGCATCAACCTGATTAGCCCGACGGTACTTACCGAATCAGCGGAAGCGTACGAAGGCTTCTTCCCGGGCTTTGAAAGTGTTCCCGCCGCAACGGTGGCGCAGGCCTATCGTCGCAGCGTGGAAGGAGTGCAGAATGGACGAGTGTATAAAGTGGGTTACTGAGCCTTAGCGGCAGAAATCAGGACCAGCATCGGACGTTCCGCCTCTTCGGCCAGCGCGGGCCATGCATCAATTTGTGCCTGCGTTGGTCCCCATTCGTTCACTTCCGTTATTGTCAGCCCCGCCTTAATAAGCGCATTGAGCGTGGTACCCAGCGTACGGTGGTATTTGATCACCCCGTCCGCCAGCCAGTTGCTGACGCGCTCGCCCTCATCCTGATAGCGATTAACGCCCCAGAAACGCTCGCCGTTATCGTCGGTCAGCCAGCCCTGACGTGAGGCGCAGGTGTAAATCGGATGTTCCATTGAAAAGACGAGGCTGCCGCCGGGTTTAAGCGCCCGCCGGATTTTTTCAAACAGGGTCTCCAGCGCCGGCAGGTAGTGCAGCGCCAGTGAACTGTAGATCAAATCAACGCTGTTCTCAGGTAACGCCAGAGATGCCAGATCGCTGCGCTGATACTGTATTTGCACGTCGTCCGTCAGTTCAGCCGCCCGGGCGAGCATCTTTTCGGAGAGATCAACGCCGGTCACTTCTGCCGCCCCCAGCGCGCGTGCAGCGCGACAGAACCAGCCGTAACCGCAGCCAAGATCGATAACTGACTTGCCGGATAACGGTGGCAGCATGCTTTTCAGCGCAGGCCATTCCGGTGCGCCGTCCAGACCCTGCACCGAACGCGGTAGCCGGGCATAGCCTTCAAAAAACGCCGGGTTGTCGTAGATGTTTTGTGCCATGACGGACTCCTTTATCGCAACAGAGGCGAGGGTAAAACACCCCTCGCCCGTTGACAACATACCCGTCTGAAAATCAGAGCCTGCGCCGGATCTTCTCCACCATGGCGGCAGTCGAAATCCCGTAACGCGCGTGAAGGGTCGGTAGCGCACCCGCATCAAGGAACGCATCCGGCAACGCAACGGTATCAAAGTCGACGTTAACGCGATGGCGCATCAACAGCGACGCCACGGCTTCACAAAGCCCGCCAACGCTACTGTGGTTTTCAGCCACAATAACCAGACGTCCGGGTTTCGCGGCTTGCGCCAGAATGGTCGCTTCATCCAGGGGCTTAATCGTGGGTGAGTGAAGTACCGCCACGCTGACATTATCCTTGCGCAACTGCTTTGCCGCCTCCAGTGCGCGCATGGTCATCAGCCCTGAGGCGATAATCAGCACATCACTGCCCTCTTCCAGCAGCGCGGCTTTGCCTATTTCAAACCGATAATTGTACTGATCCAGCACCACCGGGACCTTACCGCGTAACAAACGCATATAAACCGGTCCTTCGTGGCTGGCAATGGCAGGCACCGCCTGTTCGGTGTCAATCGCATCGCAAGGATCGATAATGGTCATGCCCGGAATGCCGCGCATGATCGCAATATCTTCCGTTGCCTGATGGCTTGGCCCGTAGCCGGTGGTCAACCCCGGCAGCGCGGCGCAAATCTTGACGTTGAGGTGTTCCTCAGCAATGACCTGATGAATAAAATCGTAGGCACGGCGGGTGGCAAACACGGCATAGGTGGTGGCAAAGGGAATAAAGCCCTCTTTGGCCATCCCACCTGCCGCCCCCATTAACAGCTGTTCCGCCATTCCCATCTGAAAGAAACGGTCAGGGTATGCCTGAGCAAAGATATGCAGGTCGGTATATTTCGATAAATCTGCCGTCATGCCGACAATGTTCTGACGCTGAGCCGCCAGTTTCACCAGCGCGTGGCCAAACGGCGCGGCCCGGGTTTCCTGCCCTTCCTCTGCAATCGAGGCAATCATGGCGGAGGTGGTTAAACGCGGTTTATTTTCGACGGGCTGGCTCATTACAGGACTCCTTCTGGTTTATTCGCATCGAGCACGGCGAGCGCCTGTTGCCACTCATCGGCATCCACGCGAATAAAATGGTTCTTGTCACGCTGCTCGAGGAAAGGTACGCCCTTGCCCATCAGCGTGTCGCACAAGATGACGCGCGGCTGTTGTTCGGGATAGCGTCTGGCATTATCAAACGCCGACACCAGCGCGGGGATATCGTTACCGTTAACGCGTTGTACATACCAGCCAAAGGAGGTCCACTTATCTTCCAGCGGCTCAAAACCGAGGATGTTATGTGAATTACCGTCCGCCTGTTGCCGGTTAATGTCCACCAGCACAATCAGGTTCGAGAGCCCATGATGCGCGGCTGACATGGCGGCTTCCCAGGTCGAACCTTCGTCCAGCTCACCGTCAGACATGGAGTTAATTACCCACGCCGTGCTCTGTTTGTGTTTCAGCCCCAGCGCCATTCCCACACCAATGCTGAGTCCCTGCCCCAGAGAACCGCCGGAGATCTCCATGCCGGGCGTATACGTTGCCATGCCGGACATCGGCAGGCGGCTGTCATCCGAGCCGTAGGTTTCAAGTTCCTCTTCAGGAACGATCCCCGCCTCGATCAACGCCGCATAATACGCAATGGCGTAATGTCCGTGGGAGAGCAGGAAGCGGTCGCGGCCTTCCCACTCCGGCTCCTGAGCCCTGAAGGTCATACCGTGCGCAAACGCAGTTGCCAGCACGTCGGCATAGCCCAGCGCCTGACCGATATAGCCCTGACCTTGTACTTCGCCCATTCGCAGCGCGTAGCGGCGAATGCGCCACGCGGCCGCGGCAACCTGTTGAACTGTCGTATTCGTCATTCTCGTCTCCCCTTAATGGATCAGCATGCCGCCGTTCACGTCGAGCGTGATACCGGTGGAATAAGAAGAGAGATCGCTCCCCAGGAACAGCGCGGCACGGGCAACATCCTGTGCATCACCAAGACGGTTGAGCGGAATACCCGCCAGAATGGCGGTTTTCATCTCATCGCTCAGCTTGCCAGCGGTGATGTCCGTCTGGATAAGCCCCGGGGTGATGCAGTTCACGCGCACGTTATCCGGCCCAAGCTCACGGGCCATGGCTTTGGCCAGCCCCAGCACGCCGGCTTTTGCAGCGCTGTAGTGCGGGCCGCCAAAAATACCGCCGCCGCGCTGTGCCGAAACTGAAGAGATACAGACAATGCTGCCGGACTTCTGCGCGCGCAGAGTGGGAATCACCGCCTGGGACATCAGCAGCGTACCGCGCAGGCTGACATCCAGTACGGCATCGTAATTGTCGCGCTTAATATCCATCAGTTTGAGCGGCTGGGTTATCCCGGCGTTATTCACCAGAATGTCGATGCGCCCATATTTACCCAGAACCTGCTCAATGGCCGCGTTCACCTGCAACTCGTTGCTGACGTTTGCCGCAAGCCCCAGATGCCCTTCACCCAGACATGCAGCCGCACGCTGGCTGGCCTCGGCATCTAAATCAATAATGACCACTTTCGCGCCCTGCTCGGCATATAATTTTGCCGTGGCGAAACCCAAACCGCGCACAGAAGCCGCGCCGGTAATCACGGCGACTTTATCTTTCAGAAGCATATATTTACTCCAGTATTGTAAGAGAGGTTTTATTTATTATTTCGGTTCTTCCAGCAAGATAATCATGACTAATCCAATTGCTGCGCAAATACCGAAATAAATAAAGACAGAATTAAAGCTTCCAGTTTTATCCAGCAGATAACCTGCCAGCATCGGCGAAACAAATCCGCCGAGATTACCGCCGCTATTAATAATTGATGCGGCGATGGGATACGTTTTGCTGTCCGCAACGGCCATTCCATAAGCGGTGAAGGCGGGCCAGCCTATATTCAGACAGAGACCAACAAAAAAGAGGCCGACACAAACCGCAACGGTGCTTTGCGGGATATTCAGCATGATGACCATCATCAGTACGGTGCTGATGGCTGTAAACATCATGGTCGGTTTACGCCTGCGCCCGAGCCATTTATCGGAGACATAGCCGCCAAAAATCGCGCCGATAAAACCGCCGATACACGGCATACTCGCGACGAGGCCCATGCTCATGAACGTAAAGCCTTTTTCTTTCACCAGATAAAGCGGTATCCAGGTCAGCAGGCCATACAGCACGCTGACCATCATGAAGTAGGCCACACAGTCACCGAGAATATTTTTCGATGTGAACAGACCTTTTACCGTGCTGATGGGCGACAGATCCCGTACGCGGATCAGACGGTCAAGGCGGGAGAAGCCGGGGGAAATCACGATATTTTCCCGTCTGGCATCCGGTGTCGCCTGACCTGCGGTAATGGTCTCCAGTTCGCCCTTTGACACGAAAGGGCTCTCGGAAGGCCGGGTACGTACCAGTAAATACCACAGGACAGCAATGATCAGCCCCGGAATAGCAAAAGAGAAAAAGACCCAGCGCCAGCCCCATGTCATGGCAATCCACACTGCCAGCGGCGGCACCAGAATGGGGGCAAACATGGTGGCAGCAATATAGACGCCGGTCGCCGTGGCCTTCTCTTTTGGTGGAAACCAGTTATTGATCGTTGATGCCAACCCCACCGGGCATGGTCCCTCGGTTAACCCCAGCCCCAGGCGGATAAACTTCAGGCCCAGCACTGAGGTCGCAGTCCCCATCAACCAGGTAAACGCCGAGAAGCCAAATATCGACAGCGCCACCATCCCGCGAATGCCTTTTTTGGCGATAAAAAAGCCCGCCGGTATTTGGCTCAGGGCGTATCCCAAAAAGAACATACTGGCGATCGCACCGGCTTCGAAATTATTGATATGAAACTCGTCGATGATAAAAGGAAGTACAGCACCAATATTTGTTCGGTCGGCATAGTTAATGGCATACACAATAAAAATTAATGCCAGCACAACGAAACGGTAATTGGTTTTCTTTGTCGCTATGTAGGGGGCAACTTGTTCTATACGAGACATGTTTTACCTCATTATTCGAACAACGTGAGTCGTTTTATTTATGCGTTCAACGTCAATATATCGGCTATCGAACGAAACACCATTCAATAAAACTCATTTATTGCTGAGATAAATTTGATACGCGATGCAGGTCATAAAAATAAAATGTAACCCTCATCAATATTCATCGATAAAACACTGTGAACAGGATCATGTTTAATCCATTCAGCCGGGTAAAAATTGCTGACGCGATGCCGCAATGTTATGTTTTTTAAAATTGTCTCGTTTAAAAGGAGTGGGCCATGCCCGCGCAGGATCGCCAGACCCTCCCCATACCCTCGCTGCGAAATATTCAGTCCTTTATCGCCGTGGCCAACTCTCTCAGTATCCATCTGGCAGCCGAACAGCTTAATGTCACCGCGTCAGCCGTCAGTCATCAGATCGCCTCGCTGGAATCCTGGATGGGGAAGAAGTTATTTATCCGCAGCGGCAAAGGCGTGACCCTGACCCCGACGGGGGAAAAATATCTGCGCGACGTCTCCGCAGCGATGAGCGCCATCGGCCGTGCAACTGAACAGGTGATGAAAGAGGCCGATAATCCGGTATTGCGCGTTCACTCTTCACCAACGTTTGGCCTGACGTGGTTATTGCGCCGGCTCGGCAAATTTCGCAGTGAATACCCGGAGATTACGGTCAATCTTTCCTGCTCCTATGAGAACCTGCAGTTTGCACGCGATAACATCGATATTGATATTCGCCACGGCATCCCGGACTGGGACGCTTACAGGGTCATGACCATTAAAAACGATGCGCTGGTGGTGCTGGCGTCACCGGCATATCTGCGTGCACATCCCGTCAACACGCCGCAGGACCTGCTTTCACAGGCGCTTATCTCGTCGACCAGCACCCTCGTCAACTGGGAAAAATGGTTTGCCTGGCACAATATCGACCGCCCCTGGCTCAACTTCAGCCTGAGTTTTGATCGTTCCTACATGAGCTTTGAAGCCGCACGCATGGGGCTGGGATTTATTCTGGAAAGCAAGATGATGGCCACCGATCACCTGAACGATGGCTCCCTGGTGCAGGTGCTACCAGATGAAACGGGGATCGCCATTAATGCGCATCATCTGGTGATGCCGCACATGAACGAGCGCACCTGGAAGATCCAGCAGTTTGTTGAGTGGATTGATCGCGAGCTGCGTCTGTCGGGGTATCACCTGTAGCAATACCCCGACGTGGCGTCAGGAGACGGTGCCCCACACAAGATGGCCCTTATGGAAGGTCGCGGTACGCGGTGAAATCCGCGCCACGGCCTCGGCGGAACAGGAAGCGTCCACCAGCACAAAGCTGGCATCGTCCTGCGCTTTTGGCCACACGCGCTCGCCTTTGTCGTTCAACGGCAGAACATCACCGGTGGCGATACCCAGCGCGCGGGAGAGCGTCTGTTCATTCGGGCGAATATAGAGCTGGGCGTAAAGATTGGCTTTTTCCAGCATATCGCCCAGTCCATACGGCGACCAGTGGTCAATGACGCTGTCGGTGCCGGTCATGACGAACACCCCCTTGTCACGGAGTTGCTTCAGCGGCATATGCAGGGTGCCAATCGGCACCGTAGAGGCAATGGTCACCTGCTGCGCCGCCATACGGGTGGCGATTTCATCGACCTGCTGCTCGTTGAGCATGGCCAGCGCGAAGGCGTGGCTGATGGTCAGTTTGCCCTTAAGCGCGGGCGTTTTCTCCACGGTCTCTACCATGTAGTTCACCGCCGCGACGCCTGCCGGGCTGGTTTCATGCAGGTGGATGTCCACCCCTTTGTCATAATCCAGCGCAATCTGGAACATCGTGTCGAGGGATTTTTCCATCGCACCGTCCACGTTAGTCGGATCCAGACCGCCCACGTAGTGCGCGCCAGCCTGCATGGCCTCGCGCATCAGCGTTTCGGAGTGCGACAACAGCAAGCCGTGCTGCGGGAAGGCGACAATTTCACAGTCAAACCCCGGCTTGCGGCGCGCTAAGACGGCCTGGAGATTTTCCAGATTCTTCAGGCCAGATGTCGGCTCAATATTGCAGTGGCTGCGGGCGAGGGTGGAGCCTTTCGACTGGATCAGATCGATAAGCTTTTCCGCACGCTCCTGCGTGTAGGGCTGTAACTCTGGCAGCAATTTTTGTTCAAGACGGATCATGTCCTGAATGGTCGTGCCCGCCGGGCGGTTAAGGGAATGCCAGGGACCACCGTAAAAGGTTTTATCCAGGTGGATATGCATGTCGCGCATCGCCGGCAGCATCAGCTTACTGCCTGCATCATAGTGTGGCAGCGTGGCATCGGCATGGCTTTTGTTATCACGCAGGGCGACAATTTTGCCGTCATTAATTTCGAGTGTTTTCAGTTCGGTGCGGGTGCTTATCGCCACGCCGCCGTCAACGTTGAACCCGGCCTCCAGCAGCACGTTATCCAGGTAGTAGTGTCTGGCGGTAATGTTCATCGGTTTGCCTGTCTCACAACGTGGTTTCGCAGTCTCTGCAGCATACGCGACGGAGCCAGTGGTGCCAAACAGGGCGCAGGCGGTAACCATTTTGCCGCTCTGGCTAATAAACTCGCGTCGGCTTTTATTCTCACTCATCTTCTCTTCCTTTTACTTACGCATTCACAATGTGGGTACCGGTCTCACCGCTCAGCGCCGCAGGCAGGCAGTCCGGCGAGGTGATGATCACGCGCTTGCCGCCGTCGTTCAGAAACGCCAGCGAGGCGACGATTTTCGGCAGCATGCTGCCCGCCGGGAAGTGCCCCTCCGCCACGTAGCGTTTCATCTGCGCCACATTCACCGTATCCAGCGCCTGCTGGTCTGGCTTACCAAAGTTGATGCACACTTTCTCCACCCCGGTGGTGATCACCAGCACGTCGGCATGGATCTCGCGGGCCAGCAGCGCGGTCGAGAGATCCTTATCAATCACCGCATCGACGCTCTGGTAATCCCCCTGCGCTGTGCGCACCACCGGAATACCACCACCGCCCGCCCCGATCACCACAAAGCCTTTTTGCGTCAGGGTCTTGATAGCCTCCGCTTCAACGATACGCAGCGGCTGCGGTGAGGCCACCACCCGGCGATAACCGCGCCCGGCGTCTTCAACAAAATGCCAGTCAGGATGGGCACGCTGGAGCGCATCACGCTGCGTCTCACTGAAAAACGCGCCGATAGGTTTGGTGGGATGGGCGAAACCCGGATCGTGTTTATCCACTTCCACCTGCGTGACGACCGTGACCGCTTTTTGCTCGCCGTGGGCGGCCATGCGGTTATTGAGTGCCTGCTGGATCAGGTAGCCGATACCGCCCTGGGTATCCGCCACGCAGTTTGCCAGCGGCGTGAGGGGTAGTCCTTCCCGCTCGTGAGCAATTTCAGCGCGGCGCAGATCCAGCCCCACCTGGGGGCCGTTACCGTGAGTGAGCACGATGTCATAGTCAGACGCCAGCATCTCCAGCACTGACTCTGCAACCAATTTCACGGCCTGTGACTGGTGTTCAATGGACTGACTGGCGTTATCTTTGATAATGCTGTTGCCGCCAATGGCGACGACCATGAGCTCTTTCATAGTGTTTCCTTTGAAATGGTGCGGGGTGAGGACATCAGCCATTATCAGGACTCCGAAACCGGCGCTGCCGCGCTCACCACGTCGCGGCTATCAAGAAAATGCTTCACCACAAACATGCCCCCCATCATCAGGTAGGCCGTGACAAACATCAGCGAACTGCCTTCAGCAAAGCCAACCACTGGCGCGTGGATCACGCCGAACAGCGCCAGCAACGCCCCAACGGCGGCGGCCACGGCTCCGCGCAGCGGTTTGTTGATGATGGCGAAGATAGCGATGCAGCCCCACAGCATGCTGGCGAGCGGTGCGCCGTTACCCAGATGCACCAGTCCCTGGTAGTAGATCCCTTTGCTGTGCAGCACGTCGGTGCCAATTTTCGCCGCACTGGTCCCCGCCGCGCCCATCACGCTGTTCATCATGGTCAGCGCCCAGTTGGCGATCCACGGGAACAGGCAGATGAAGATCACGGGAACCTCCACTTTGGGCGTTTCCCTTACTACCTGGTTGGCGGTCACCACCCCGATAAACACCAGAATCGGCACGATGGCGGTCATCGGTATGATGGCGAGCATAAACGCCCCCAGCCCGAACAGCGGCACGATAAACATGGTCACACCGGAGGCCAGCGTGTAACCAATGCTGGCCCCCATCGCTTTCCAGCCCGCGTGGCCGACGTAAACCGTCACCGGGAACGGGTTACCCATCAGACACCCGAGCATGGAGGCCAGCCCGTTTGCCAGCATCACCTTGCGGGTCGGGTACTCATCCCCCGCCGCGTGGGCGCTTTCGATGTTTTCCAGGTCAAAAATGTAGTTCGCCAGACCCAGCGGGACGGCAGAGGCCAGGTACGGTAATGCGTGCGGCAGTCCCTGCATAAAGCTGTCGACATGCACTTCCGGCGGGTTAAAGCCAAACGACGACATCGAGGCTTTGATGGCCTCCGGGCTTTGCAGACCGGAGATCCACGCCAGCGCGGTACCGGCAATCAGCAAGAGCAGGCCGGTTGGGATTTTGGCGAAGATCGGCTTTTTACCAAACCAGTTAATAAAGATCAGCAGCAGCACGATGAACGACACGGTAGGCGCCTCAAACGCCTGCAGCATCGGGTTCATCGCCAGCAGCAGCAGGCCCAGCCCGGACAGGCACGACAGCAGGACGGTACGCGGGATCATCTTGCGGATGGTTTCCCCCAGGAACGAACCGCCCGCCAGAATCATCGCCTCCACGAAGCACCACACCAGACCAATCTGGATAGCGAAATCCGCATCACCGGTTTGCTGGTAGACCGGCATCAGCACCAGAAAGGTCACGGTGAAAATTGACGGCGCGCTTGGGCCAGACGGCAGCGCGGTGACATCCGTACGCCCGGTCTGGCGCGCCATCTGCAGGCCAAACCACGCGTAGCAGACGCTCGCGACCAGCACCGCCAGCCCGAAGGCTGGCGCAATGCGTCCATAAACAATCTCCTTCGGGATGCCGACGACAAAAATGAGCAGCCCCATCATGGTCAGCAAATTGGTCAGGTTGTTGGTCATCAACCCGAAATACGCCGCCCAGTCACCTCTTTTCCACTCCAGTTTCATGTTTTTCATGGATGCATGCCTTATAAAAAGTAGCGATCGCGGAAGGTCAACAGCGCCTTTTCAAAACAGCTAAACGGCGGGTGAACGATGCCCGCCCCAATCATGCCAATACCTGCGTCTTTGTGGGCAATGGCGGTGTTAATGACCGGCAGAATGCCGCTGCCCGCGACTTTTGTGATGTCGATGGCGGTTGGAATGCCCATAAATGAGAGCAGCGGAATGGTGACGTTCGGGTTTTCACCGAGGGTGATCTCGCGCATCTGACGGGAGAAATCGATGGCTTCATCCACCGTGCCACCCACCAGTGCCACGATCGCCGGGGCTGTGGCCATCGCAAAACCACCGATACCGTAGGTTTCGGTAATGGCGCTGTCGCCAATATCCAGCCCGGAGTCTTCCGGCCTGTAGCCCGCGAACATCGGCCCTATCACCTGCTGCGCCGGGCCGGTGAACCACTGCCCCGGCAGCCCGGAGATGCGCAGGCCGAACTCGTAGCCGTTACGCGCCATGGTGGTGACCACGGTGCTGTATTCAATACCGTGTGCGGCATCCATGGCGGCTTTACACATCGCCATCCACGTCGGGCCGGAGAAGTAATCGCTGCTGGCGACGAACTCAAACACCTCACGCTGCTGTGCCACCGGATACCCGGCCTGAATCAGCCCGGGCGTCAACGCCTGGATCAGCAGCGTGGTGCCGGCGTTGTTGCGGTTATGGCACTCGTCGCCCATGTGCAGCGCCTGGGCCAGCATCAGGCGCAGGTCGATTTCACCAATGATTTTCATGGCATCGCGCAGCATCGGGCCGAGCACGTCACGCATCCAGTTCAGGCGGTCAATAACGCTCTGGTCGTTGGCGCCCATGCGCAGGATCTTCGCCATCTGCTCGCTAAGGTTAGTGAACGCCCGGTTGCCGTAGGTTTTGTTCTCAACGATGTGCATAAACATCGATGCCGAAGTGACGCCCGCCATTGAGCCTACGCAGTCGTGCTCGTGACAGGGCGAGAAGGTGATCGCCCCTGACGCCGCCACGCGCTCCGCGTCGTCGATATCGCGTGCCAGCCCTTCAAACACCAGCGCCCCGGTCACGGCCCCTTTCATTGCGCCACACATGTTTTCCCAGCTGACGGGCGGACCGGCGTGCAGAATGGTGGTGCGGGTCATGCCCGGCACAACGTTGATCGCCTGGTCGTAGCCCACCAGCACCGGATGGGACTGGATAATGCGCTCAAGGGCAATCTTATTGGCGGCGGCGATTTTGTCAGCCAGTGGCGCAAGGGCCAGCTGATCCAGCGCTTCTACAACCTGCAAATTCCCCTGCCCCGGCGGCGTCCAGTCGAGCTGGGTCACGGGGATATGCTGCTTTTTGAGATCCGCACTGAACAGCGCGATACCGACGTTAATCACGTTCAACGGCTGGTTAAATAAGGTCGTCATCAGGCAGTCTCCCCTTTAAAGACAAATTCACGTGCCAGTAATCCGGTGTTGGTGCTGCTGCTCGCCCAGATCACCCCTGCCTCGGTCAGAAGCTGACACTGCTGTGCCAGGGACGGTGAGTCCTGGTCGGTTCCGAGCACATAGCCGAGAATTGCCAGCGGGCGGTTATCGGCTTTCGCCGTCGCCTGCGCCTCTTTTATGGCCTCAAGCATCACGCCAACCGGATCCTCGTGCGCGCCAAAGCCCAGAACAAAGTCCATCACGATCACGCCCACCTCGGGGTCACGCGCCTCCTGCAACAGGCGGCTGATGCGGTTGGTCGGATCGATCATCGGGTGCGGTTTGCCGTGGGTGAAATCGTCATCTCCAAAATCAAGGAAGGTGTGGGCTTTACTGACGTTGATATCGTCCAGCCGTTTCGCCGGGTCGGGTTGAATGTTGCTGTAGACGTCGTCGAACTTTTCCAGCGCGGCGAACATGGCCTCATCGCACAGGGTGCCGCCGCAGAACAGGCCGCGGATGTATTTCTGCTGGGGTGTCAGCCGGGCACGCACCTCTTCGATCAGTGGCCAGTTCAGCGGATGCAGGTCGAGAGACTCTTTTTTCACCCCCGTTAACAGCACGGCCTTCAGCGCCGCCTCTTTGGTGCCACGGGCGAACTGCAGGTTGCCTTCATCAGCCGGCGGCTGATGACGACCGAGGAAACAGACCACCACCGGTTTGCGGCAGGTGCGGGCGCGGGCCAGCACTTTTTCTGCCACCGACGGCGCAGGCGGTTTAGAGATGAGGGTAATCACCTGGGTGGCGTCGTCAGCGTCCAGCATCGCGATGGCATCCAGCATCATCAGGCCACCTATCTTTTCGCTCAGATCGCGCCCGCCGGTGCCAATCAGCTGCGACACGCCGCCGCCGAATTCATGGATCCGCACGCTCAGCTCCTGGCTGCCGGTCCCGGACGCCCCGATAATACCGATCGGTCCGCGGCGCACCGCATTGGCGAAGCACAGCCCGGTACCGTTGATAATGGCCGTGCCGCAGTCCGGCCCCATCATCAGCAGCCCTTTCTGGTGTGCCAGCTGCTTCAGCGCCAGCTCGTCATCAAGGCTGACGTTGTCGGAGAAGAGCATGACGTTGAGATCGTTTTCCAGCGCCTGACGTGCTTCGCGGGCGGCAAACGTGCCGTTTACCGAAATCACCGCCAGGTTGCTCTCAGGACGATGGGTTTTCGCACTGGCAAGGGTGGCATAACGCGCTTCATGGCTCCCGCCGCTCTCCTTGCGGGTGAAAAGCGCTTCGATGGCTGCCAGCGTTTCGTCATTCGCCGCCTCGCCTTTAATCACAATCATTAAGTCGCCGTTTTTGGCATCCGCTAATTCCGGCGTTAATAGCCCGAGATTTTTTAATACGCCTTTGTTCATTTCTGTCGCCATAGCCACAAAAGCCTGCTCAACGCCCGGCAATTTATTGGCCTTCGTGGAAACCGACATCAATGACACCGAGTCAAAATAGGTATTCTTTTTTATGACGATTTTGGTGGGCATTATTTTCTCCTGAATGAGGATAAAAGGGGGCCGCCGTCGTGCAATAGGCACGTCGGTAAAATACTGTCTGAATGAGCGACCAGCCGGAAAAGGCTGGCCGAAGGAATTACGCGCCTGCAGCCAGCAGCAGGTCTGCTATCTGGTGGTAGCCTTTTTCCCGCGCCAGTTCGAGCGGGGTTTTGCCGTATTTATCGGTCATGTGCGGATTTGCGCCGTTATCCAGTAACAGCTTTACAATTTCCTGCTGTTTCGCGCCGCCATCGTTGAGGACAATCGCTTCCAGCAGCGGCGTCCAGCCCACGAAGTTGGTGTGGTTGACGTTAATATCGGTTTTCTCCAGCAGCTCGCGCACAATCTCAACGTGCCCTTTCTCGCTGGCAGGCGTAATGCCGACACCACCGAAGCGGGTCAGGCGATCAAGATCCGGATTGGCGGGTAAGACTATCCGCAGCAGGGTTAAATCATTTGTCAGGCAGCTAATCAGGAAGGGGTTAAAACAGGTCTGATCCTGTTGATCAATATCTGCTCCGGCGGCAATTAAAAATGCCACGCAGTCATAATGTTTTTTCAGACTGGCAATAATAACGGCCGTTCTTTTCTGGCGTTGAGTGGCATTAATATCGACACCTTTTTCAAGGCAGGCTTTTAGCCCGTCAATATTGCCCTGCTCTGCCGCCAGCAAAAATTCAGTAACGAGTTCGTTCGCAGACATATTCAGACTCCCCATGATGTATTGCTCATGACCTGAGAATAGCAACAGCCTGGTGAGAAAAGAATCCGCTTAAAAATCATTCATCGACAGTCAATTCATTATTGAGTTAAATTCAACAATTCAGCCAAAATGTGCGGCCGTGCAATCTTTTACTTATGTTTTAGCGCTTTTATTCGCCTCAGACAGCATTCTGCTTATGCCTGATGAAGCCTGACATGACGCGGCTCGACGCGAATAATCAGAACTGTGACCGCCGTCATATGCGTTGTAACAACGCTGTTAAAATATGTTCAAAACTGATGGCTAACAGGAGCCGTAATATGAATTCCATCTTTACTGAAGAGAACCTGCTGGCCTTCACCACGGCGGCACGCTTTGGCAGCTTCAGCAAAGCCGCCACCGAGCTTGGCGTAACCACCTCTGCCATCAGTTACACCATCAAGCGAATGGAGACCGGGCTGGATGTGGTGCTGTTTGTACGCAATACGCGCAGCATTGAGCTGACCGAGTCGGGGTTTTACTTTTACCGTAAAGCGACCGACCTGCTGAATGATTTTCATGCCATCAAGCGCGGGATAGACACCATTTCGCAGGGCATTGAGGCGCGGGTCCGCATATGCATCAACCAGCTTTTGTACACCCCACGCCATACGGCGCGGCTGCTGCAGGTGCTGAAAAAACAGTTTCCTACCTGCCAGATCACCGTCACGACCGAGGTCTACAACGGCGTCTGGGACTCCATCATCAACAACCAGGCCAATATCGCGATTGGCGCACCGGACACGCTGCTCGACGGCGGCGGCATTGATTACACCGAGATCGGTGCCATCCGTTGGGTATTCGCCATCGCGCCGGAACACCCGCTGGCCTTCGTGCCGGAGCCGATAGCCGAAAGCCAGCTGCGTCTGTACCCCAACATCATGGTGGAAGACACGGCGCACACTATAAACAAGAAGGTCGGCTGGCTGCTGCACGGCCAGGAGGCGATTCTGGTGCCCGACTTCAACACCAAATGCCAGTGTCAGATCCTTGGGGACGGGATTGGTTTTTTACCGGAGTATATGGCCCGCGAGGCGGTGGAGGACGGGCTGCTGGTCACGCGGCGAATTAATAATCCGCGTCAGGATTCACGCATGCTGCTTGCCACGCAGCATGCGGCGACCGGCCAGGTCACGCGCTGGATCAAACAGCAGTTTGGTCCACAGGGCGTGCTGACCGGGATATACAGCGATCTACTGTGGCGCGCTTAGTTTTTGCTTTGCACCCAAAACGCGTGAATAAGACCAGGGATGTAGCCCAGTAAGGTCAGAACGATGTTAATGATAAACGCCCAGCCAAACCCTTTGCCGAGCAGCACGCCCAGCGGTGGCAGGATAATAGTAAAGACAATACGCCAAAAACCCATAACGACTCCGTGCAAGCTAACCAATTGAAAATACAAAAGAGAACATTCTCTAAGCGTAGCCAGTTTAACGGCCTGCGCCATCTCTTTATCGCCCTTTTACCCTCTTTTACGCTTTTGACACTGGCTTAATCCTCCCCATTAGTTTAGAGTTTACTTAATTAAGTAAAGACTAAACTAATATGACTGAACTCGAACAACTTCAGGCCAGCGCCGGACAGGCCGCAGCCCTGTTAAAAGCGATGAGCAATCCGCGTCGGTTGCTGATCCTCTGCATGTTGTGCGGTACACCGGGTACCAGCGCGGGCGATCTGGCGCGGGCGACGGGGCTTAGCCCATCCGCCACGTCACAACATCTGGCGCGTATGCGTGAAGAGGGGCTTATCGACAGCACCCGTGAAGCGCAGCGCATTCTGTATTACATTAAAAACGATGCGGTGCATCAGCTTATCAGTACCCTGAAAAGCCTCTATTGCCCGTAAGGAGCCACCATGTCACTACCGCTCATTTCACCCCAGCAGGCCAATGCGCTCGTTGCTGAAGG
This sequence comes from Enterobacter sp. R-25, assembly GCF_049913205.1. Classification (NCBI taxonomy): domain Bacteria; kingdom Pseudomonadati; phylum Pseudomonadota; class Gammaproteobacteria; order Enterobacterales; family Enterobacteriaceae; genus Enterobacter; species Enterobacter sp. R-25. The sequence continues at coordinate 3,682,100 of NZ_CP183982.1, forward strand.
TGCAAAACTGATCGATATTCGCGATCCCGACGAATATGCCCGCGAGCATATTCCCGCCGCCCGGTCCGTGCCGCTGGACACCTTACCCGGCGGGCTTGAGACGCACGCGGGCGAAACGGTGATTTTTCACTGCCAGTCTGGCGCCCGGACATCCTCGAACGCAGCCCGCCTTGCTCAGGCTGCCGCGCCTGCTCAGGCATTTATCGTTGAAGGCGGAATTCAGGGGTGGAAGCAGGCTGGGTTGATCACGCAGGAAGACACGTCACAGCCGCTGCCGTTGATGCGTCAGGTGCAAATTGCCGCCGGGCTGCTCACCCTGTGCGGGGTCGTGCTGGGCTTTACGCTCTCCAGCGGCTTTTTCCTGCTGAGCGGCTTTGTGGGGGCCGGGCTGCTGTTTGCCGGGCTGACCGGGTTTTGCGGAATGGCGAGACTGCTGAAAGTGATGCCCTGGAACCGGCGTACCTCGTAAGCAGTAATCGGTGAAATACGCTGTACCCGGCATCAGACGTGGGCTAAGGTGAAGATCATTGAAACGATGAGGAGGTAGTATGTTTTCTGTCGGTGATTATGTGCAACCGCGTAAAGGCGGCCCAAAACTGAAAGTACTCGAAGTGAACGGCGATAGCGTTGTGGCGGTTCAGGCCAGCAATGAGCAAGGCGAGAAATTTACCCTGAAGGCCGCAGACCTGGCCCTGTATACCGAAGAGGGTGATTTCGGCGTCTGCTAAACAGGCAACCGGGCGGTGTCTTCCGCCCGGCTCATGGATTAAATCAGAAAATCATCCAGTGATTTACCATTTGCCAGTGCATTGGCAATAGGCTTTGGCGTACGCCCCTGACCGGTCCATGTTTTCTCTTCACCGTTGAGATCAATAAAGCGATATTTCGCTTCACGCGGTTTACGTTTTTTCGCTGGCTTACCGGCCTGCGCCATATCTGAACCGAGGAGATCGGACGGTGAAATACCATCAGCTTTCATCAGTTCCAGCAGGGCATTAATTTTTTCCTGCTGCTCAGCGCGTTGTTGCTCTAATTCAGCCAGCTCACTCCGTTTCTCTTCAGCAACGACCCTGACTTTTTCCAGCATTTCTTCAAGAACGTCCAGGGATAATTCACGCGCCATCGCACGCAGAGTTCGGATATTATTAAGATTCTGTAACGTCAAAGACATATATTTGAAAACCTTTTCTTTAGGGTAAATCGAAAAATCGACAAGAGAATAATTCATTTCGCCTGGAATATCTACCCGCGGGCACGTCTTGCTAAAAATGTAAATGTTTTAAAATATCGCGTTTGATAATATCGGCAGATAACTGTCGATACCGCCGGATTCAATCTTTATCTCAGTATAAACGGTTAGATTTAATCCAAATCAAAGCATGCCGCACTGTCGTCGTTCGGGCAGAACGTTCGCTTCGGCACGCTCAAGATCAACAGATTGATTTACATACAAAAACTGACAGCAGGGACAGATTATAACGAACCGAACAAAAAACACGCAATTTTAGAGAATTTTGTGGACAAAACGCGACTAAATAAAAATTAATAACTAGTTGTTAGTTCAAAGGCAGAGATATACGCTATACATGCATGACAAACCAACCTAAAGCACTAACCGCTGAGGGAAAATCGTTTCTATTGTGTTCTTCTCAAGGAGTTCAGACATGTTCTCACCGCAATCTCGCCTGCGCCATGCGGTAGCGGATACCTTCGCGATGGTTGTTTACTGTTCCGTCGTGAACATGCTGATCGAAATTTTCCTCTCCGGAATGTCCTTTGAGCAGTCACTTTCTTCTCGTCTGGTGGCAATTCCGGTCAACATTATTATTGCGTGGCCTTACGGATTATACCGCGATGCGGTCATGCGCTTTGCGCGTCGTATTAGCCCGTCAGGGTGGGTGAAAAACCTCGCCGACGTTCTGGCATACGTGACGTTCCAGTCGCCGGTTTACGTGGCTATTCTGCTGACAGTGGGCGCAGACTGGCATCAAATCGTCGCAGCGGTCAGTTCAAATATCGTGATTTCAATGCTGATGGGTGCGGTGTATGGCTATTTTCTCGACTACTGTCGCCGCCTGTTTAAGGTCAGCCAGTACAGCCAGGCCAAAGCATGATGTGAGGCGACTGGCGAATGCCAGTCGCAGATTTACTGTACGTCGCCAAACAGTCCCTTCAAAAACCGCTCCAGCGCCATACGCGAACTGAAGCCATGCGGAATACCATAATGTTCATGCGTTTCACCACCTAAATACAATGGGAATTGCTGATAATGATCGCAGGTTTTAATATCCGAGGCAGGCTCAGCAAATGACAAACTTCTGTCTTTCAGCGTCGGGTGAATAATGAGAGCGGTACGTCCCATTCTTGCTTCACGATTAACGTAAACATAATTCTCGCCACGGCGATATCCATACGCTTTTGATGTCACCTCATCCATGGTGAATCCCTCTTTTTCAAGAACGCGCGCCACCTCATCAGGTCGTAAATACATATCTTTTCCTCGTTATCTTTTCCTGCCCGGCAACCTTACAGTATTCAGCATTAGCAGGGCTTTCAGAATATTCCATAAACTGCCAGATAACGCGTGACGCGCTTCAGATATTAAATTTCTGGACTAAACTAAACGGGAACGCAAAATTACGGAGGATCGTATGTTTAACAGACCGAACCGAAACGATATTAACGACGACACACAGGATATTCGTAACGATGTCAGCCAATTAGCGGACTCGCTGGAAGAAGTGCTGAAATCCTGGGGTTCCGGTGCGAAGGACGAAGCGGATGCCGCAAAACGTAAGGCTCAGTCTTTGCTACGTGAAACCCGCGCCCGCATGAATGGGCGTTCGCGCACCACGCAGGCTGCCTGCGATGCCATCAGCTGCGCCAATACCTTCGTTCGCGAAAAACCCCTCTGTACGCTTGGTACGGTAGCCGCGGTGGGTATCTTCGTGGGGGCGCTGCTTAGCCTGCGCAAATAGTCGTCTCAGCCTGTCCGAATCCGCCCCGGTCGCGTCAGCCCCCGGGGCTTTTCTTTGCCTGCGCGCCTGAAAAAGCCGTACAGCCCGCCCTGCCCCGCTGTGCTCATCATCGGGGCCATATTAATCTGAAATTCCCATATCTTGTATGGTTGAATCTTAAGACAACTACATCTAGTATTCCCTTTAGCAAGATACACACAACCTGACGCGATGATTCGCGCCGCTCTCTCATTTTAAATGGAAATACGAATCATGAGCATTATTATTTACACTCGTAACGATTGTGTTCAGTGCCACGCGACAAAACGTGCAATGGAAAGCCGTGGAGTGGCCTTTGAGATGGTGAACATTGACCTGCAGCCCGAAGCTGCCGATACCCTGCGGGCGCAAGGTTTTCGCCAGCTACCGGTCGTCGTCGCCGGGGAGACCAGCTGGTCCGGCTTTCGCCCCGACATGATTAACCGCCTCGCCGCCCAGGCCGCCAGGGCATGAGTGGGCTGGTCTACTTCTCCAGCATCTCGGAAAACACGCTCCGCTTTATTGAGCGCGTCGGGCTGCCTGCGATACGTATCCCGCTTAACGAGCGGGAACGGATCCGGGTAGACGAACCCTACATTCTGGTGGTCCCGAGCTATGGTGGAGGTGGCACCGCGGGGGCCGTGCCTCGCCAGGTGATCCGCTTTCTCAACGATCCCCACAACCGACAGCTTATTCGCGGCGTTATCGCGGCAGGCAATCGCAATTTCGGCGATGCCTTTGGCCGTGCCGGGGATGTCATTTCTCAAAAATGCGGCGTGCCGTATCTCTATCGTTTTGAACTGATGGGGACACAGCAGGACGTAGAGAACGTGCGTAAAGGAGTGAACGAATTTTGGCAACGACAACCGCAGAACGTGTAATTCAGGCGACACCGGATTACCACGCATTAAACGCAATGCTGAACCTCTATGACCGTGAGGGGCACATTCAGTTTGGCAAAGATCATGAGGCGGTGGAGGCGTTTATCGCCACCCACGTCCGCCCCAACAGCATGACCTTTGCAAGCCAGAATGAACGTCTCGATTATCTGGTCAAGGAAGGCTATTACGAAGAGCGCGTGCTGGCCCGGTACGATCATGCCTTTGTGGAGACGCTGTTCGGGCAAGCCCATAGCCGCGGTTTTCGTTTCCAGACGTTTCTTGGCGCATGGAAGTTTTACACCAGCTATACCCTGAAAACATTCGACGGCAAACGCTATCTTGAAAGCTTCGAGGACCGCGTGGTGATGGTTGCCCTGACGCTCGCGCAGGGCGATGAAACCCTGGCAGAACGCCTGATGGATGAGATGCTCTCCGGCCGTTTCCAGCCCGCCACACCGACCTTTCTCAATTGCGGAAAAGCTCAGCGCGGCGAGCTGGTCTCCTGCTTCCTGCTGCGCATCGAAGACAATATGGAGTCGATTGGTCGCGCGGTGAATTCGGCGCTGCAGCTCTCTAAACGCGGTGGCGGTGTGGCGTTTCTGCTGTCGAACCTGCGTGAAGCCGGTGCGCCAATTAAGCGTATCGAAAACCAGTCCTCCGGCGTGATTCCGGTCATGAAAATGCTGGAAGATGCTTTCTCGTATGCCAACCAGCTGGGGGCGCGTCAGGGCGCGGGGGCGGTCTATCTGCATGCGCACCATCCGGATATCCTGCGCTTCCTGGATACCAAACGTGAAAACGCCGATGAAAAAATCCGCATTAAGACCCTGTCGCTTGGGGTGGTGATTCCGGATATCACCTTTGCACTCGCCAAAGAAAATGCCGAGATGGCGCTCTTCTCCCCATACGACATTGAGCGTATTTACGGGAAAGCGTTTGGTGATGTGGCGATAAGCGCCCTGTATCACGATCTGGTGGCCGACGATCGCATTCGTAAGAAGTACATTAACGCCCGCGATTTCTTCCAGACGCTGGCCGAAATTCAGTTTGAGTCCGGCTATCCGTACATCATGTATGAAGATACGGTCAACCGTGCGAACCCGATTGCCGGGCGAATCAATATGAGCAACCTCTGCTCGGAGATATTGCAGGTGAATAGCGCATCTACGTATGACGAAAACCTGGACTACGCCGACATCGGCAAAGATATCTCCTGTAACCTCGGGTCGCTGAATATTGCCCACACCATGGATTCCCCCGATTTTGGCCGCACGGTGGAGACCGCCATTCGCGGGCTGACCGCGGTGTCAGACATGAGCCACATCCGCAGCGTGCCGTCCATTGAAGCCGGTAATGCCGCCTCGCACGCCATCGGCCTTGGGCAGATGAACCTGCACGGCTATCTGGCGCGGGAAGGTATCGCCTACGGTAGCCCGGAAGGACTGGATTTCACCAACCTCTATTTTTACACCATTACCTGGCATGCGCTGCATACCTCTATGATGCTGGCGCGCGAGCGTAACCAGCGCTTTGCGGGCTTTGAACAGTCGCGTTACGCCAGCGGTGAGTACTTCAGGCCATATCTGGAAGGAGACTGGCAGCCGAAAACCGACAAAGTGCGCCAGCTGTTTGCCGATGCCGGGGTTCTCCTGCCCACCCGCGAGATGTGGCAGCAGCTGCGGGACGATGTGATGCGTTACGGCATCTATAACCAGAATCTGCAGGCCGTACCGCCAACCGGGTCAATCTCTTACATTAACCACGCCACGTCGAGTATCCACCCGATTGTGTCGAAGATTGAGATCCGCAAGGAAGGTAAGACCGGGCGCGTTTACTACCCTGCCCCGTTTATGACCAACGACAATCTGGCCCTGTATCAGGACGCGTATGAGATTGGCCCTGAGAAAATTATTGATACCTACGCCGAGGCGACAAAACACGTGGATCAGGGGCTGTCGCTGACGCTCTTCTTCCCGGACACCGCCACCACGCGTGACATTAACCGGGCGCAGATTTACGCCTGGAAGAGAGGGATCAAAACCCTCTACTACATTCGCCTGCGCCAGCGTGCGCTGGAAGGCACCGAAATTGAAGGCTGCGTGTCCTGCGCGCTGTAAGGAGAAAGGATGAAACTGTCACGCGTGAGTGCCGTTAACTGGAATAAAATTCAGGATGATAAAGACCTGGAGGTGTGGAACCGCCTGACCAGCAACTTCTGGCTGCCGGAAAAAGTCCCGCTTTCAAACGATATTCCGGCCTGGCAAACCCTCAGCCACGCCGAACAGCAGCTGACGATCCGTGTGTTCACCGGCCTGACGCTGCTGGACACCATCCAAAATACCGTCGGTGCCCCTGCGCTGATGGCCGACGCGCTGACGCCTCACGAAGAGGCGGTGATGTCGAACATCAGCTTTATGGAGGCGGTCCATGCCCGCTCCTACAGCTCGATTTTTTCGACGCTGTGCCAGACCAAAGATGTGGACGCGGCGTACACCTGGAGCGAAGAAAGCGAGTCATTGCAGCGAAAGGCCAGCCTGGTGCTGGAGTATTATCAGGCCGACGAACCGCTGAAGAAGAAAATTGCCAGCGTGTTTCTCGAATCCTTCCTGTTCTATTCGGGCTTCTGGTTACCGATGTACTGGTCGAGCCGCGGCAAGCTGACCAACACCGCCGATTTAATTCGCCTCATCATTCGTGATGAAGCCGTACACGGGTACTACATCGGCTATAAATATCAGAAAGGGCTGGAGAACGTCAGCGAAGAAAAGCGCGAAGCGTTAAAAGGTTTTGCCCTCGATTTGCTGATGGATTTGTACGAGAACGAACTGAGTTATACCGAAGAATTGTACGCCGGTACCGGTTGGGAGGAGGAGGTAAAAGCGTTTCTTTGCTACAACGCCAATAAAGCGCTGATGAATCTCGGCTACGAAGCGCTTTTCCCACCGGAAATGGCCGACGTGAACCCGGCGATCCTGGCGGCACTGTCACCCAACGCCGATGAAAACCACGATTTCTTCTCCGGGTCTGGTTCGTCGTATGTGATGGGCAAAGCGGTGGAGACCGAAGATGAGGACTGGGATTTTTAATGAGCGGGTTAACGTTCATTAATTTAATATAAATCTAACAATTTCCTCCCTAATATTTTACGGGCAACTACACTGTAATTCCCCGTTCATATTCGCCTGAATCACTCCGATTCAGGCGAAATTTCGCTGTGCAAAAGCAAAAAATTCAGAAAAATTCAAACCACGCTCAGCCCTTTACTCATGGGAAATTCAGCCGTTTCGCTTACGGCAAAATTCCTGCCATAAGCAAACCCAGGGTTGTCTCAGATTCTCAGTATGTTAGGGTAATGCCAGTTAACTATTTACCATGGTAATGATATCGACATAAACAAATAACAGGACACTCTCTATTGCATGGCAATTAAATTAGAAGTGAAAAATCTTTATAAAGTATTTGGCGAGCATCCTCAGCGCGCATTCAAATATATTGAGAAAGGCCTTTCAAAAGAGCAAATTCTGGAAAAAACCGGGCTGTCGCTTGGCGTTAAAGACGCCAGTCTGGCCATTGAAGAAGGCGAGATTTTTGTCATCATGGGGTTATCCGGTTCGGGTAAATCCACTATGGTTCGCCTTCTCAATCGCCTGATTGAACCCACCCGTGGACAGGTACTGATTGATGGCATTGATATCGCCAGAATATCAGAGGCTGAACTTCGCGAGGTGCGCAGAAAGAAGATTGCAATGGTGTTCCAGTCATTTGCGCTAATGCCGCATATGACGGTGCTGGATAATGCCGCCTTTGGCATGGAATTAGCGGGCGTTACCGCTAATGAACGTCAGGAAAAAGCGCTGGATGCATTACGTCAGGTAGGCCTCGAGAATTATGCGCATGCCTACCCGGATGAGCTTTCCGGCGGGATGCGCCAGCGTGTCGGATTAGCCCGCGCATTAGCCATTAACCCAGACATTTTATTAATGGATGAAGCCTTCTCGGCACTCGATCCATTAATTCGCACCGAGATGCAGGATGAGCTGGTAAAATTACAGGCTAAACATCAACGTACCATTGTTTTTATTTCCCACGATCTTGATGAAGCCATGCGTATTGGTGACCGTATTGCCATTATGCAAAATGGTGAAGTGGTGCAGGTCGGTACGCCGGATGAAATTCTGAATAATCCGGCCAATGATTATGTGCGCACCTTCTTCCGCGGCGTGGATATTAGTCAGGTCTTTAGTGCGAAAGATATCGCCCGTCGTTCACCGAACGGTCTTATCCGCAAAACACCGGGCTTTGGTCCGCGCTCTGCACTGAAACTGTTGCAGGATGAAGATCGGGAATACGGTTATCTGATCGAACGCGGTAATAAATTTGTTGGCATTGTTTCCATCGACTCCCTGAAAACCGCACTCAGCGAAAATCAGGGCATTGATGCGGCGGTTATCGACTCCCCGCTTGCCGTGGACGCCGAAACGCCGCTCAGCGAGCTGCTCTCTCACGTTGGTCAGGCCCCGTGTGCCGTACCGGTAGTCAGTGAGGAACAACAGTACGTCGGCATCATCTCAAAACGCATGTTGCTGCAGGCTTTAGATCGCGAGGGGACAAACAATGGCTGATCAATCTAACCCGTGGGGAACCACCGAGGCGGCGGACAGCGCTGCTCAATCTGCCGATGCGTGGGGGTCTTCCACGCCTGCGCCAACCGATGGCGGCGCGGCGGACTGGCTCAACAGTGCACCGGCCCCTGCGCCAGAGCACTTCAATATTATGGATCCGTTTCATAAGACGCTGATCCCGCTGGATAGCTGGGTCACGGAGGGGATCGACTGGGTAGTGACTCACTTCCGTCCGGTCTTCCAGGGGATCCGCGTACCGGTGGATTACATCCTGAACGGTTTCCAGCAGCTGATGCTCGGCATGCCCGCGCCGGTCGCTATTGTGCTCTTCTCCCTGATTGCCTGGCAGTTTGGCAGCGCCGGCATGGGTGTCGCCACGCTGATCTCACTGATAGCCATCGGCGCGATTGGCGCCTGGTCGCAGGCAATGATCACCTTAGCGCTGGTGCTCACCGCCCTGCTCTTCTGCGTCGCTATCGGCCTGCCGATGGGGATCTGGCTGGCGCGCAGTCCGCGGGCGGCGAAGATTATTCGTCCGCTGCTGGATGCGATGCAGACCACCCCCGCGTTTGTCTACCTGGTGCCGATCGTGATGCTGTTTGGTATCGGCAACGTGCCGGGCGTCGTGGTGACCATTATCTTCGCCCTGCCGCCGGTCATTCGTCTGACGATACTCGGGATTAACCAGGTACCGGCCGATCTTATCGAGGCGTCGCGTTCATTTGGTGCCAGCCCGCGCCAGATGCTGTTTAAAGTTCAGCTTCCGCTGGCGATGCCAACCATCATGGCGGGTGTCAACCAGACGCTGATGCTGGCCCTCTCCATGGTAGTAATTGCCTCAATGATCGCCGTCGGCGGGCTGGGTCAGATGGTGCTGCGCGGCATTGGTCGTCTTGATATGGGACTGGCCACCGTGGGCGGCGTCGGCATTGTGATCCTCGCCATTATCCTTGACCGCCTGACGCAGGCTGTCGGTCGTGATTCACGCAGTCGCGGCAACCGTCGCTGGTATAGCACCGGCCCTGTCGGGTTAATCACCCGCCCATTCAGAAAATAAGGAACAACGATGCGACATCGCGTACTTTTTGCCACAGCGTTTGCCACCCTTGTCTCCACCAGCACGTTTGCAGCAGACCTGCCGGGCAAAGGCATTACCGTGCAACCGGTGCAAAGCACCATTTCAGAAGAGACCTTCCAGACGCTGTTAGTCAGCCGCGCGCTGGAAAAACTGGGCTATACGGTCAACACCCCAAGTGAAGTGGATTACAACGTGGGCTACACCTCGATTGCCTCCGGTGATGCCACCTTTACCGCCGTCAACTGGCAGCCGCTGCACGACGACATGTATGCCGCCGCCGGCGGGGATAAGAAATTCTACCGCGAAGGCACCTTCGTGACCGGCGCAGCGCAGGGGTATCTGATCGACAAGAAAACAGCCGACCAGTACCACATCACCAATATCGAGCAGCTGAAAGATCCGAAGATTGCCAAACTGTTCGACACCAACGGTGACGGCAAAGCTGACATGATGGGCTGCTCGCCGGGCTGGGGCTGTGAGGCGGTGATTAATCACCAGAACAAAGCCTTTGACCTGGCGAAAACGGTCGACGTCAGCCACGGTAACTACTCGGCGATGATGGCCGACACCATTGCCCGCTTCAAAGAGGGTAAACCGGTCATCTATTACACCTGGACACCGTACTGGGTGAGCGACGTGCTGAAGCCGGGGAAAGACGTGGTGTGGCTGCAGGTGCCCTTCTCTTCCCTGCCGGGCGAGCAGAAAGATATCGACACCAAACTGCCAAACGGCATGAACTATGGCTTCCCGGTAAACACGATGCATATCGTTGCTAACAAAACCTGGGCTGAGAAAAACCCGGCGGCAGCGAAGCTGTTCTCGGTGATGAAACTGCCTCTGGCGGACATCAATGCCCAGAACGCAATGATGCACGCGGGGAAATCGTCCGAAGCTGACATCAAAGGCCACGTGGATGGCTGGATCAAAGCCCACCAGCAGCAGTTTGATGGTTGGGTAAAAGAAGCGATGGACGCGCAGAAGTCATAAGAGCCCTTCAGACCTGCCCTCTCCCCACGGGAGAGGGTTAACTCCCCTAAACCGCACAATCCAGCACGTAACAATCCCACCACATTCACAATCATTCGCTATTATGGTTCACGGAAAAATAATCACTTAACTCACGATTCCTGAACCTGATGACTAAAACAACTCAAGGGCTTAGCCCGGCACTCATCCTTTTAATGTCCGTGGCAACGGGTCTGGCCGTCGCCAGTAACTACTACGCGCAGCCACTGCTCGATACCATCGCCCGCGCATTTAACCTTTCTGCCAGCTCAGCTGGCTTTATTGTCACCGCCGCGCAGCTTGGCTATGCCGCCGGGCTGCTTTTCCTCGTGCCGCTGGGCGATATGTTTGAACGTCGGATGCTGATTGTCTCCATGACCTTGCTGGCCGCAGGCGGGATGCTGATCACTGCCAGCAGCCACTCGTTAACGATGATGATTATCGGCACCGCCTTAACGGGTCTGTTCTCCGTCGTGGCGCAGATTCTGGTTCCGCTCGCCGCCACTCTCGCCTCACCAGAAAAGCGCGGCAAGGTGGTGGGAACAATCATGAGCGGCCTGCTGCTGGGGATTTTGCTGGCGCGGACCGTCGCCGGGCTGCTGGCGAGTCTTGGTGGCTGGCGTACCGTGTATTGGGTGGCGAGCGTACTGATGGCCGTGATGGCGCTTGCCCTGTGGCGCGGGCTGCCAAAGGTGAAGCAGGAAAATCACCTTAATTATCCGCAGCTTCTCGCCTCCGTTTTCAGCCTCTTCACACACGATAAACTGCTGCGTACGCGTGCGTTGCTGGGCTGTTTGACCTTCGCCAACTTCAGCATTTTATGGACCTCAATGGCGTTTCTGCTGGCCGCGCCGCCGTTCAATTATTCCGAAGCGGTGATTGGTCTGTTTGGTCTGGCGGGCGCTGCGGGAGCCCTGGGCGCGCGTCCGGCGGGCGGACTGGCGGATAAAGGCAAATCCCATCTGACGACCTCTGCCGGGCTGGTTCTGCTCCTGCTCTCCTGGGCAGCCATCTGGTATGGCCATACCTCTGTGCTGGCGCTGATCGTCGGTATTCTGGTACTCGACCTGACCGTACAGGGCGTGCATATCACTAACCAGACCGTCATCTACCGCGTGAAGCCAGAGGCGCGTAACCGCCTCACGGCCGGATACATGACCAGCTATTTTATTGGCGGCGCAGCGGGTTCGTTGATTTCAGCCTCGGCGTGGCAGCATGCCGGTTGGTCAGGCGTGTGTGGGATAGGGGCAATCGTCGCCGCACTGAATCTGCTAGTATGGTGGCGTGGGTACCATCGCCAGGACGTAATTAACTAAGTTTTACATTGCTTTGGGCCTCTTAGGGTGTAAAGGGGCCCTGCAGTCTGTTAATGTAAACGTAATCATTTATCCCAGAAATTTTAATGTGGGTGACATATTTTCTACCGGCATGAATAGTTCAGACCCCCGTCCTCACATCCTCTCTTCCGCGGGTTCACTCCCAACGCTCTCTGTGCTCACCGGGTCACGGACTTACCCGGCGCTTTCTGATGGTGACATAAGTTTGGCGGATATAACCGCACAAATAATTCATTTACATTATTTGTCACTATCGTTACTATATCGGCTGTAATTAATGAGGTTATGCCCAAATGGATAGTTCGTTTACGCCCATTGAACAAATGCTTAAATTCCGCGCCAGTCGTCATGAGGACTTCCCGTATCAGGAGATCCTGCTGACCCGCCTGTGCATGCACATGCAGGGTAAGCTACTGGAAAATCGTAATAAAATGCTGAAAGCTCAAGGGATTAACGAGACGTTGTTTATGGCGTTAATTACGCTGGAGTCTCAGGAAAATCACAGCATTCAGCCGTCAGAGCTGAGCTGCGCACTGGGTTCATCCCGTACTAATGCCACCCGTATTGCCGATGAACTGGAAAAACGCGGCTGGATTGAACGCCGTGAAAGCGATAACGATCGCCGCTGCCTGCATCTGCAGCTGACCGACAAAGGTCACCAATTCCTGCGTGAGGTGCTGCCACCTCAGCATAATTGCCTGCATCAACTGTGGTCTGCCCTCAGCACCACCGAGCGCGACCAGCTTGAGCACATTACTCGCAAGCTGCTGACCCGTCTGGACCAGATGGATGAAGACGGCGCTGTTCTTGAGGCGCTGCGCTAACGCGACAACACGCTCAACAATCCCAGACTCATAAGAAAACCGACAGGCCAGCACGTCACACTGCTGGCCTTTCTGACAACAGCTCGGCTCAGCCGATGTGAAAATAAGAAGATCGTGGAGAACAACAATGAGCGCAAATGCGGAGAGCACTACCCCGCAGCAACCGGTCAATAAAAAGGGCAAACGCAAAAGCGCCCTTATTGTACTGACATTGCTCTTTATTATTATTGCCGTGGCATATGGGATCTATTGGTTTTTAGTATTGCGTCATGCTGAAGAGACAGACGATGCATACGTGGCAGGGAACCAGGTACAAATTATGGCGCAGGTATCGGGCAGCGTGACGAAAGTCTGGGCTGATAATACCGATTTTGTGCAAAAAGGGGATGTATTGGTCACGCTCGATCCGACCGACGCCCAACAGGCTTTTGAAAAAGCCCAGACCGCGCTGGCCTCCAGCGTCCGTCAGACCCGCCAGCTGATGATCAACAGCAAGCAGCTGCAGGCCAACATCGACGTGCAGAAAACCGCACTGGCGCAGGCGCAGAGCGACCTGAACCGTCGCGTTCCCCTCGGCACTGCCAACCTGATTGGCCGTGAAGAGCTGCAGCACGCGCGTGATGCCGTTGCCAGCGCACAGGCGCAGCTGGACGTGGCGATTCAACAGTACAACGCAAACCAGGCGATGGTGCTGGGCACCAGCCTGGAAAACCAGCCTGCCGTGCAACAGGCTGCCACCGAAGTACGCAACGCGTGGCTTGCCCTGCAGCGTACTAAAATTGTCAGCCCGATGACCGGCTACGTCTCTCGTCGTTCCGTCCAGCCTGGCGCCCAAATTAGCCCAACCACGCCGCTGATGGCGGTCGTTCCGGCGGACAACCTGTGGGTTGATGCGAACTTTAAAGAGACGCAGCTTGCCCATATGCGTATCGGCCAGACCGCGACGGTGATCAGCGATATTTACGGTGATGACGTGAAGTACACCGGGAAAGTGGTCGGCCTGGATATGGGGACCGGCAGTGCCTTCTCCCTGTTGCCAGCGCAAAACGCCACCGGGAACTGGATCAAAGTGGTTCAGCGCTTGCCCGTACGTATTGAACTGGATGCAAAACAGCTGGCGGACCATCCGCTGCGTATTGGCCTCTCTACGCTGGTAACGGTTGATACCGCCAACCGCGATGGTCAGATCCTGGCAAGTCAGGTGCGCAGCACCCCGGCTTATGAAAGTAACGCCCGTGAAATTAGCCTCGATCCGGTCAATAAACTGATCGATGACATCGTGAAGGCAAACGCCGGTTAATCCGAAGGTGAGCGTTATGCAACAGCAAAAGCCGCAAAAACCGCTGGAGGGGGCGCAACTGGTTATCATGACCATTGCGCTGTCGCTGGCGACATTCATGCAGGTGCTGGACTCTACCATCGCAAACGTGGCGATCCCGACCATCGCCGGTAACCTTGGCTCGTCACTGAGCCAGGGGACCTGGGTCATTACCTCGTTTGGGGTGGCAAACGCCATCTCCATCCCTATCACCGGCTGGCTGGCAAAGCGCGTCGGTGAAGTGAAGCTGTTCCTGTGGTCAACGGTATTATTCGTGCTCGCCTCCTGGGCGTGCGGCATGTCCAACAGCCTGACGATGCTGATCATCTTCCGCGTCATTCAGGGGATTGTGGCCGGGCCGCTGATTCCGCTGTCGCAGAGTTTGCTGCTGAACAACTATCCGCCCGCTAAGCGCTCTATCGCGCTGGCGCTGTGGTCAATGACGGTGATTGTCGCACCGATTTGCGGGCCTATCCTCGGCGGCTATATCAGCGACAACTACCACTGGGGCTGGATCTTCTTCATCAACGTGCCAATTGGTGCGCTGGTGGTGATGCTGACCCTGCAAACGCTGCGCGGTCGCGAAACCCGAACAGAGCAGCGGCGAATTGACGCCATTGGTCTGGCGCTGCTGGTGGTCGGGATCGGTAGCCTGCAGGTGATGCTCGATCAGGGTAAAGAGCTGGACTGGTTTAACTCGACAGAGATTATCATCCTGACCGTTGTGGCGGTGATATCGCTGAGCTTCCTGATCGTCTGGGAGCTGACGGACGATAACCCCATCGTCGATCTCTCGCTGTTTAAGTCGCGAAACTTCACCATCGGCTGCCTGTGTATCAGCCTGGCCTACATGCTCTACTTCGGCGCAATCGTTCTGCTGCCGCAGCTGTTGCAGGAGGTATATGGCTACACCGCAACCTGGGCAGGTTTGGCTTCTGCGCCAGTGGGGTTAATTCCGGTCCTGCTGTCGCCGATTATCGGCCGCTTCGCTCACAAGCTCGACATGCGCAGGCTGGTGACCTTCAGCTTTATCATGTACGCGGTGTGCTTCTACTGGCGCGCGTATACGTTCGAGCCGGGCATGGACTTTGGCGCATCCGCATGGCCGCAGTTCATTCAGGGCTTCGCCGTGGCGTGCTTCTTTATGCCGCTGACGACCATTACGCTTTCCGGCTTGCCGCCTGAGCGCATGGCGGCGGCATCAAGCCTGTCGAACTTTACGCGTACGCTGGCAGGCTCCATCGGGACGTCGATCACCACGACCCTTTGGACCAACCGCGAGTCGATGCACCATGCGCAATTGACCGAAGCGGTGAACCCGTTTAACCCTAACTCGCAGCAGATGTACAGTCAGCTTCAGGGAATGGGAATGACGGAGCAGCAGGCTTCCGGCTGGATCGCCCAGCAGATCACCAACCAGGGCCTGATTATCTCGGCAAACGAGATATTCTGGATATCGGCGGGGATCTTTATCATCCTGCTGGGACTGGTATGGTTTGCCCGACCACCGTTTGGCGCCGGAGGCGGTGGCGGCGGTGCGCACTAACGTGCGGTGTCCAGATCGCGACAGCGATTGTCAGTAACGATAAAGCAGCGCTCCTGAAATCGATTCACGATAGTGAAAAGACAACAGGAGCGCACCATGCTGAAAACACCTTCCGACAAATACCAACCTCAACCTGCTATTTCCCTGCCCGATCGCCGCTGGCCTGAGCAACGCCTCACGCAGGCGCCGCGCTGGCTTTCCACCGATTTACGCGACGGTAATCAGGCCCTTGCCGAGCCGATGGACAGCAACCGCAAACTGCAGTTCTGGGCGTTGTTACTGCGTTGCGGATTCAAAGAAATCGAAGTCGCTTTCCCCTCCGCCTCGCAGACGGACTTCAATTTTGTGCGTCAGTTGATCGACGAAAACCGCATTCCGGATGACGTCACCATTCAGGTATTAACCCAGGCGCGTGAAGACCTTATCCTGCGCACCTTTGCGTCGCTGCGCGGGGCGAAGCAGGCCACTGTACACCTGTATAACGCCACCGCCCCGCTGTTCCGCCGCCTGGTATTCGGTATGGAGAAAGCGCAAATCGTTGAGCTGGCGACCCGTTCCACGCGTCTTATCCGCACGCTGTGCGAAGAGAATCCCGCCACCCGCTGGCAATACGAATACTCTCCGGAAACTTTCTGCTTTACCGAGCCGGACTTTGCGCTGGCGATTTGCGAAGCCGTGGCAGACATCTGGCAGCCGTGCGCCGAACGCCCGATGGTGATCAACTTACCGGCCACCGTTGAGGTCAGTACACCGAATGTGTATGCCGATCAGATTGAGTATTTCTGCCGTCATTTCAGCCGCCGCAGCGATGTCTGCATCAGCGTCCATCCGCATAACGACCGCGGCACCGGTGTCGCCAGCGCGGAGCTGGCCCTGATGGCCGGTGCAGACCGTGTCGAAGGGTGTCTGTTTGGTAACGGCGAACGAACCGGTAACGTCTGCCTGGTCACGCTGGCGATGAACCTCTACAGCCAGGGGATTAGCCCGAATCTGGACTTTAGCGACATGAATCACGTGGTGGAGGTGGTAGAAACCTGCAACCAGCTGCCGGTGCATCCGCGCCATCCGTGGGCAGGACGGCTGGCGTATACCGCATTTTCAGGTTCACATCAGGATGCCATCAAGAAAGGCTTTGATGCCCGCAAGCCTGACGAACGCTGGGAAATGCCCTATCTGCCGGTTGACCCACAGGATATTGGTTGCACCTACGAAGCGGTGATCCGGGTTAACAGCCAGTCAGGAAAAAGCGGCAGCGCGTGGCTTATTGAACAAAACCATGGTCTGAAATTACCCCGCGCCCTGCAGCAGGACTTTAGCCAGCACGTACAGCAGGAAACCGACCAGCACGGTAAAGAGATGACGCAGCATGCGCTGTGGCAACTGTTCCGCACACGTTATGGGCTGGTAGAGACGCCGGGCTTTGCCCTGCACGCTTACCGTAGCGACAGCCAGCAGGACGGGCAGTTACATCTGACGGCAAGCGTCACGACGCAGGGCGGGATGCGCCAGCTGGAGGGGCAAGGCAACGGGCTGTTATCCGCGGCGGCCAATGGTCTAAGCCGCTGGGTCACGACCCCGTTTGTCATTAAGGACTATCACGAACATACGCTTGGGGAGCGCAGCGACAGCCGCTCGGTGGCGTATATCCGCTGTCTGTTTCAGGATGGTAGCAGCCGCTGGGGCGTCGGCATTGACAGCGACGTGGCCCGCGCGTCTCTTCAGGCTCTGTTCAATGCTGTCAGCTAGCTGTCTTTGAAATAATCGCTGGGTGATATCCCCATCACCCGGCGAAACATCGCCGTAAAGGCACTGTGGCTGCCGTAGCCCAGATCCAGCGCCACTCGTAGCACTGGCTGACCTTGTCCCAGGCGCAGCAGCGCTTCCAGCAGTCGCGCCCTTCTTAGCCACTCACCGTAGCTTAACCCCGTCTGCTGCTTGAAATGGCGGTTCATCGTGCGTTCACTCATACCAAGCGTGTTTGCGGCCTGCATGCTGCCCCAGCTTTCCCCCGGCAACAGCCGGATCTGCTGGCAAAGGGTACGCAACGGCTCGCTTTCGGGCTCAGGCAGGTGAAACGGCAGCACCCGCATCGTGCGGATTTCATCCAGAATGAGCTCATATACGCGCTCATCACGACTGCCCGGCGAGTAGGACGTCTCAAGCGTCAGCGAGGTGAGGATAAGTTCGCGTAACAGACCGGAGATCTGGACTATCTGACAGGTTGCCGGAAGATCGGCTCGCGCCAGGGGATCGATAAACAGCGTGCGCGCCGCAACGTTGCCGGTAATACGCAGAGAGTGCGGAGTGCCCGCGGGTAGCCAGACGCCGCGTCCGGGCGGCACCACCCAACAACCTGATGCGGTATCGACTCTCACCACCCCACTCAGGGTGTGCAG
Source organism: Enterobacter sp. R-25 (assembly GCF_049913205.1). Lineage (NCBI taxonomy): Bacteria > Pseudomonadati > Pseudomonadota > Gammaproteobacteria > Enterobacterales > Enterobacteriaceae > Enterobacter > Enterobacter sp. R-25. The sequence continues at coordinate 3,700,103 of NZ_CP183982.1, forward strand.
CAATTGCGCGCAGTCGTGCTGATGCCACGGCTCGCTGTCGCCATGAAGGTAATCATGGGCATAAGGAACAAGTGGGCGATGGGTAAAGGAGAAGGTTGAGGTTGTGGTCATGAGGTTAAACGCCCCTCACCCTACCCTCTCCCTGAGGGAGAGGGAAAAGGTGCACTAGATGTGCAGTTCCTGCAGTTTTTCTTTTGGCAGCGCCAGCTCTTCGTTGCTGTTTACGCGAACGTCACGCTCGATGATATGACGCGCGATCTCCTGGGCTTCTTCCAGAGAGTGCATCTGGTAAGTTCCGCACTGATATACGTTCAGCTCAGGGATCTGGTTCTGCTCTTTCACCTTCAGCACATCTTCCATTGCCGCTTTCCAGGCATCCGCGACGCGTTTCTCTTCAGGCTGACCAATCAGGCTCATGTAGAAACCGGTACGGCAACCCATCGGAGAGATATCGATGATCTCCACGCCATTACCGTTCAGGTGGTCACGCATAAACCCGGCAAACAGGTGCTCCAGGGTGTGAATGCCTTTCTCTGGCATCACTTCTTTGTTGGGCACGCAGAAGCGCAGATCGAATACGGTGATCGTGTCGCCGTGCGGGGTGTGCATGGTCTTCGCCACACGTACTGCAGGTGCTTCCATACGGGTATGGTCGACAGTAAAGCTATCTAATAACGGCATACGTCACCTCCGATAGTGATTTTTTTTAAAATAAACTGAACTCTTCTACAAAATGCACGTCTGAGTATATGAAAGACGCGCATTTGTTATCATCATCCCTGAATTCAGAGATGTATATTTTGGCCACAGCGATGTGGCCTTTTTCTTTTCTGTTAAGCCTGTTTCGCCAGAAACGCCTCAAACGACTCCGTATCCGCCGCTTCAACCTCTTTCTGACGCACGACAGAGGCGTCTCGTTCCGCCACAAAATCGGCTTCACTCAGAATCTCTAACGGCTCCTGCTTCAGCATCTCGCGGTATTCCGCAGAGAGCGAACGCCCGGTGCCGCCAATACCCTGATCAATCATAGAACGCAGAATACGCGCTGAGAACGTCAGTTCCGGGTTATCAAACGATTCAACCAGCTGGTCGCAGACGTTTTGATAGGCTTCCCCGCCGTCAATGCTGTCCATGGTCCGGGCAACACGCTTCAGGTCACGGAACAAATCCTTACCGACTTTCGTCAGCGGGAACTGCGCTGTTTCGCAGCCAATACCCAGAGTCAGACCCGGCTTGCGCCCTTCCAGAATCACGCGGTTCCAGTTGGTACGGGTACAGAGCAGTTCCTCTGAACTCATTTCCGGCGCATCCGCCAGCACGCACCAGACCATAAACAGATCCAGGAAGCGAACCTGCTGCTCATCAACGCCGATGGGTGAGAACGGGTTGATATCCAGCGAGCGCACTTCTATGTATTCAATCCCGCCGCGCTGCAGTGCATCCGACGGGGTTTCACCGCTGCGCGTAACGCGCTTCGGACGAATAGGCGCGTACAGTTCATTTTCAATCTGCAGCACGTTGCTGTTGATCTGCAGGCGCTTACCGTCTTTTTCGAGGCCGATTTTCTCGTACTCTTCCGACGGCGTTTTGATCGCCCGCTTCAATCCTGCCACATATTCGTGCAATTCGTTAAACGTAATACCGAGATTGCTTTGCGACTTATTGGTATAACCCAGATCGCTAAGACGCAGGGAGGTGGCGTACGGGAGATAGTACATTCCACACTCTGTCTTCTCGAACGGCAGCGTGGTCGGTTTCCCCTGCAGGAATGACGAGCATATCGCAGGCGATGCGCCAAACAGATACGGAATGACCCAGCCAAAACGATAGTAGTTGCGGATCAGGCGGAAGTAGCCCGCGGAGATCGCGTCTTTATCCGTTTCGCCACACTTCGCCTGCCAGAACGCCATGGGTAAAGAGAAATTGTAATGCACGCCAGAAATGGTCTGCATCAACGCACCGTAGCGGTTTTTCAGCCCCTCACGATAGAGCGTTTTCAGTTGACCGATATTTGACGTGCCGTATTGCGCCAGTTCAATCTCCTGGCCTTGTTCGATATAGCACGGCATGCTGAGCGGCCACATACGCTCATCACCCAGATTGCGGGCAGTGTAGCGATGGATGTCGCGCAGAATCGTTAGCATATGATCAATATCACCATCCACTGGCGTGATGAATTCCAGCAGCGCTTCAGCGAAATCGGTTGTGATCCATTTATGTGTCAGCGCCGAGCCTAACGCCTTCGGGTGACCCGTTGTCGCTAAGCTACCGTCCGCGTTAACGCGCAGCGTTTCACGCTCAAGACCACGCTGAATACCCTTCAGTGCCTGAGGGTGATTTTCCAGCCAGGCCAGCGCCTGAGATACGTCCGGGATCAAATTGACCTCCCGCCTGTCAAAGTATTGTTACTCAGCATAATTGTAATGGTTGACGATTGAAGGTCGCGTATTCATTCCACCAATTAGTGCCACCACGTCATACCCTGTAGTGTTGCCCATGCCACGAGAACATAGCGCAACGCCTTGCCAAGGCACAAAAAAAAGAGCACTGGCCCCCAGGAGATGCGCATCCATCCCGCCAGCAGGCACAGTAAATCACCTATTACAGGCATCCAGCTTAATAACAGCGTGGCAGCGCCATAGCGTTTTAGCCAGCCGACTGCCTTTTCCTGCCAGCGCGATTTTTCACGCAGCGGAAAGAAACGCCCAAGAATAACGTTAGTCAGCCCTCCAAAGCTATTACCTATTGTTGCTATTAACACGAGCAACCAGGGCTGACTCACGCCAGACAACAGCATCGCTACCAGCACTACTTCCGAATTTCCCGGCAAGAGCGTGGCGCTTAAAAAACTGCTGGCGAATAATGATAAAAGTGACAGCGCGTCACTCACAGTAAGCGGACGTCCACAACATCCATCCCGGCATCGCGCGCGGCCTGAATACCAAAATCAGCATCTTCGAACACAACACATTTCACCGCAGGCACACCCATCAGTTCTGCACAACGCAGGAAGGTGTCCGGTGCGGGCTTGTGATTTTGAACATGATCGGCGGCAACCACCGCAGAGAAATAATGGCGCAGGCCAAGATGGGTGAGCAGCGCTTCCGCAATAGCGCTTTCACTGCCCGTGCCAACGGATATAGGACGACGCCCGTGCCATGCTTTTACGACGTCAATTAACGGTAACGGACGCACGGTATCTAAAAGCATCGCTTTTACCGCATCGGTTTTTTCACGGGCCAGAAGGTGCGGGTCGAGATCGGCATGATTACGTTCAATCACGGCCTGCGCTATACGCCAGGTTGGGGCTCCGTTGAGGGCGATCATCGCCTGAAGATCGAAACGCATACCGTAACGAGCAAGGACATCAGTCCAGGCTTGACGATGCGTGGGTTCGGTATCCAGGAGAGTGCCATCCATATCGAAGATCAAACCGTCATACTGTGCGTACATCGTGCTCTCGCTAAACGATTAACAAAGCATTACTTTATCGTAAACGGTGGTTTTTGTCGCTCAAAGAGAAATGATTGCTGACGGAACGTCGAAGGAATAACCAGGGAGAAAGAGAGTGGTACAGAAAAGAAGATGGTGCATCCGGGAGGATTACTCGGCTGCGCCTCGCCCTTCGGGCCGTTGCTAAGCAACGTTATCTTCCCTGGTGCTTGCGGCTAACCCGCAGACCTTGAAACAACAGCCTTGCTGTTATCTCGGAGAAGATGGTGCATCCGGGAGGATTCGAACCTCCGACCGCTCGGTTCGTAGCCGAGTACTCTATCCAGCTGAGCTACGGATGCATCGGGAAATGCTTTTGAAACAGTAAATGGTGCATCCGGGAGGATTACTCGGCTGCGCCTCGCCCTTCGGGCCGTTGCTAAGCAACGTTATCCTCCCTGGTGCTTGCGGCTAACCCGCAGACCTTGAAACAACAACCTTGCTGTTATCTCGGAGAAGATGGTGCATCCGGGAGGATTCGAACCTCCGACCGCTCGGTTCGTAGCCGAGTACTCTATCCAGCTGAGCTACGGATGCATCAGGGTACTGCTTTCAGAAATAGTAAATGGTGCATCCGGGAGGATTACTCGGCTGCGCCTCGCCCTTCGGGCCGTTGCTAAAGCAACGTTATCTTCCCTGGTGCTTGCGGCTAACCCGCAGACCTTGAAACAACAGCTTTGCTGTTATCTCGGAGAAGATGGTGCATCCGGGAGGATTCGAACCTCCGACCGCTCGGTTCGTAGCCGAGTACTCTATCCAGCTGAGCTACGGATGCATCGGGATTTACTATTGTACTACTCGATATTCATATCACTTCGAAAGCAATATGAAGTAATAGATGGTGCATCCGGGAGGATTCGAACCTCCGACCGCTCGGTTCGTAGCCGAGTACTCTATCCAGCTGAGCTACGGATGCAAAATGGCGGTGAGGCGGGGATTCGAACCCCGGATGCAGCTTTTGACCGCATACTCCCTTAGCAGGGGAGCGCCTTCAGCCTCTCGGCCACCTCACCACACAACGCCTCTTTCGAGTGCTTCAAGTAACTCGTTAAGAGCTTCTCGTCGCTGCGTGGCGCATATATTACTTTCTGGGACTTATAAGTCAAACAATTTTCCAAAAGCTTTTATCGTTTGCACAAATCACACGCAATTCGCATGCAAAAGCTGCAAAGAGGGTGTTTTATAAGCGGATTTTGCAGGCATCTTCTCAGAAAACTGATGACAGAATAGTGATGTTGAGGCGAGTTAAGGGTAAGAGAGTGGTTAAAAACAGAGCGATTGAAATTAAACGGTAACTTTAAGCAGGAAAAATGGCAGGAGAGGTTGCGTCTCGCCCGACAGCGAGACGCGACAATATCAGTAACTGGACTGCTGGGATTTTTCAGCCTGGATACGCTGGTAGATCTCTTCACGGTGGACAGATACTTCTTTAGGAGCGTTTACACCAATACGTACCTGGTTACCCTTTACCCCTAAAACTGTCACGGTGACCTCATCCCCAATCATGAGGGTCTCACCAACTCGACGAGTCAGAATCAGCATTCTTTGCTCCTTGAAAGATTAAAAGAGTCGGGTCTCTTGTATCCCGGCATTATCCATCATATAACGCCAAAAAGTAAGCGATGACAAACACGTAAAGTGTAAGCAGTCACGGCATCACATTCTGTTAAACGTAAGTTTAGCCGATATACACAAACTCAACCTGACTTTATCGTTATCGATAGCGCAGTGAACAAGACGCCATAACGTTACCGCTATGGCGTCTGCTTGTGCTTTGTAGTTATTACAGTTTCGCGCTCACCCAGCTTTCAACACTGGCCAATGCCGCAGGAAGTGCCGCCGCATCCGTACCACCGGCTTGCGCCATGTCCGGACGACCGCCACCCTTACCGCCCACCTGCTGGGCGACCATACCAATCAGTTCCCCTGCTTTTACGCGGTCGGTCACATCCTTAGAGACGCCCGCAATCAGAGAAACCTTACCTTCTGCCACTGTCGCCAGCACGATAACTGTGGAACCGAGCTGGTTCTTCAGATCGTCGACCATAGTACGCAGCATCTTAGGCTCAACGCCCGCCAGATCGCTGACCAGCAGTTTGACACCCTTAATGTCTACAGCTTTGCTGGAGAGGTTTGCACTCTCCTGCGCCGCAGCCTGCTCTTTCAGCTGCTGCAGCTCTTTTTCCAGCTGACGCGTACGATCCAGCGCAACGCGCACTTTCTCGCCCAGGTTCTGGCTATCACCTTTCAACAACTGCGCGATATCGTGCAGCTGATCGCTCTGCGCATGCAGGCTGGCAATCGCGCCTTCACCGGTTACCGCTTCAATACGACGCACGCCCGCCGCCGTTCCTGATTCGGAAACTATGCGGAACAGACCAATGTCGCCGGTACGGGAGGCATGCGTCCCGCCGCAGAGCTCAGTCGAGAAGTCGCCCATGCTCAGCACGCGAACGCGGTCGTCGTATTTCTCGCCGAACAGTGCCATCGCGCCTTTCTTCTTCGCCGCCTCGAGATCCATGATATGGGTTTCGATTGGCAGGTTACGACGGATCTGCGCATTCACCAGATCTTCCACCGCGCGGATTTCAGACGGCTTCATCGCTTCAAAATGAGAGAAGTCGAAGCGCAGCACTTTATCGTTAACCAGAGAACCTTTCTGTGCAACGTGCGTTCCCAGAACTTCACGCAGGGCAGCGTGCATCAGGTGCGTAGCTGAGTGGTTCAGACGAATGCGCGCACGACGAGCTTCATCAACGTTCGCCTGAACACCCTCGCCCACTTTCAGAGAACCGGCAGTCAGTTTGCCCTGATGGCCAATCGCCTGACCGTATTTCTGCGTGTCGCTTACGCTGAAGCTGAAACCGTTGCCTTTCAGTTCGCCTTTATCGCCAACCTGGCCGCCGGATTCCGCGTAGAACGGCGTTTTGTCCAGAATGACAACCGCATCCTGACCCGCGTTGATGCTGTCTACGGCTTTACCGTCAACAAACAGGGCGGTCACTTTGCCAGTCAGTTCCAGATTTTCGTAGCCTTTGAATTCTGATGCGCCATCAACGCGGATCATCGCGTTGTAGTCAGCACCAAAACCGCTGGACTCGCGCGCACGGCGGCGCTGCTCTTCCATTGCGGCTTCAAAGCCTGCTTCGTCCACTTTGATGTTGCGCTCACGGCAAACGTCCGCCGTCAGGTCAACCGGGAAACCGTAGGTGTCGTACAGGCGGAAAGCGGTTTCGCCGTCCAGCGTATCGCCCTGAAGTTTCGCCAGCTCTTCATCCAGCAGCGCCAGTCCGCGCTCCAGAGTACGAGCAAACTGCTCTTCTTCCGTTTTCAGAACCTGCTCAACCTGCGCCTGCTGACGTTTCAGCTCATCACCGGCTGCGCCCATCACGCCAATCAGTGGCCCAACGAGTTTATAGAAGAAGGTGTCCTTCGCGCCCAGCATGTTGCCGTGACGGATAGCACGACGAATGATACGACGCAGCACATAGCCACGGTTTTCATTCGACGGGATCACGCCGTCGGCAATCAGGAACGCGCAGGAACGGATATGGTCTGCAATAACGCGCAGCGATTTGTTGTTCAGATCGGTTGCACCCGTCACTTGCGCAACGGCTTTAATCAGGGTGCTGAACAGGTCAATTTCGTAGTTGGAGTTAACGTGCTGCAGAACAGCCGCGATACGCTCCAGACCCATACCGGTATCAACGGACGGTTTCGGTAGCGGCTCCATCGTACCGTCAGCCTGACGGTTGAACTGCATGAAGACGATGTTCCAGATCTCAATGTAGCGATCGCCGTCTTCTTCCGGGCTGCCTGGAGGACCACCCCAGATGTGGTCGCCGTGATCGTAGAAGATCTCGGTGCACGGACCGCAAGGACCGGTATCGCCCATCTGCCAGAAGTTGTCAGACGCATAAGGTGCGCCTTTGTTATCGCCGATGCGAATAATACGCTCGCGCGGGATACCAACCTCTTTTTCCCAGATTTCGTAGGCTTCGTCATCGGTTTCATAGACGGTAACCCACAGACGATCTTTCGGCAGGTTGAACCAGTTTTCACCGGTCAGCAGTTCCCACGCATATTGAATGGCATCGTGTTTGAAATAGTCGCCGAAGCTGAAGTTACCCAGCATTTCGAAGAACGTGTGGTGACGCGCGGTGTAACCGACGTTTTCCAGGTCGTTGTGTTTACCGCCCGCACGCACGCAACGCTGTGAGGTTGTGGCGCGGGAATAATTACGTTTGTCGAGACCAAGGAACACATCCTTGAACTGGTTCATCCCGGCGTTGGTAAACAGCAGAGTCGGATCGTTGTTCGGTACCAGGGAGCTGCTGGCAACTACCTGATGTCCCTTACTATGGAAAAAATCGAGAAACGCCTGACGGATCTCAGCGGTGCTCTTGCTCATAATTATCCTGAAATCAAGCTAACGAAATGTCGTAGCAAGCCTGTATCGGTAAAACGTTGGACAGACCAGCTACTGGAAAAAGTGGGAATAAGATAAGTTTTCTTTAGTGGGAAGTAAAATCCCGCATGCGTTCAATCCGCAAAATTACGCCAGATATCCTGAATATCTTCCATCAGAAAGCCGCGGTAGAGCAAAAAGCGCTGGATTTTAACTTTTTCTGAAAATTCACGTGGCAAGGGTTCGCCGTACTTGCGAATGGCCTGTTCTTTTGCCAGCGCGCACCAGTCTGTGTCGCATTCGCGCATGGCCTTTTCAATGGTTTCACGGGCGACCCCTTTCTGGTTCAGCTCCTGGCGGATACGCGCGGGGCCATATCCTTTGCGGCCACGGCTGGCAAGAAACCGGGAAGCGAAACGCTCGTCATCCAGATAGCGGTGCTCATAGCACCAGGCAATGACGCGGTCGTAATCTTCCGCAGTCGCATCAATCTCTTCCGGCCCGTTTTTACTCATTACGGGGGCCGACAGTTTTCGCCGCAACTCCTGTTCGCTGTGGTCACGGACGGCAAGAATGCGCACCGCACGGTCCAGTAAGCGTGCATAGGCAGGGCGGCGTGAAGTCGATTCACTCATAAAAAACCTGCTGATTCAGAAATGCAAAAAGGGCCGCATTAGCAGCCCTTCATCTTTAAACGAGAGAATTAGAAATCTTCGTTGGTTTCTTCAGCACCCGCGTTATCCACCACGAAATCAGGCGTACCGTCCTGGTTGTTCAGCAGAAGCTCACGCACTTTCTTCTCAATTTCTTTCGCCGCAGCCGGGTTCTCTTTCAGCCAGGAGATTGCATTTGCTTTACCCTGACCAATCTTGTCGCCGTTGTAGCTGTACCATGCGCCCGCTTTTTCAATCAGCTTCTCTTTCACGCCCAGGTCAACCAGTTCGCCGTAGAAGTTGATACCTTCACCGTAGAGGATCTGGAATTCAGCCTGTTTGAACGGCGCTGCGATTTTGTTCTTCACAACCTTCACGCGGGTTTCGCTACCCACCACGTTTTCACCTTCTTTCACCGCGCCGATACGGCGGATATCCAGACGGACAGACGCGTAGAATTTCAGCGCGTTACCACCGGTAGTGGTTTCCGGGTTACCGAACATCACACCAATTTTCATACGGATCTGGTTGATGAAGATCAGCAGCGTGTTGGACTGCTTCAGGTTACCGGCCAGCTTACGCATTGCCTGGCTCATCATACGTGCCGCGAGGCCCATGTGAGAGTCACCAATTTCGCCTTCGATTTCAGCTTTTGGCGTCAGAGCAGCAACGGAGTCGACCACGATAACGTCAACCGCACCGGAACGGGCCAGCGCGTCACAAATTTCCAGCGCCTGCTCACCGGTGTCCGGCTGAGAACACAGCAGGTTGTCGATATCAACGCCCAGCTTACGAGCATAAACAGGGTCCAGCGCGTGCTCGGCATCGATAAACGCACAGGTTTTACCTTCACGCTGTGCCGCAGCGATAACCTGCAGCGTCAGGGTTGTTTTACCTGAGGACTCGGGCCCGTAGATTTCTACGATACGGCCCATTGGCAGGCCGCCAGCGCCCAGCGCGATATCCAGAGAAAGCGAACCGGTGGAGATAGTTTCCACATCCATGGAACGGTCTTCACCCAGGCGCATGATGGAGCCTTTACCGAATTGCTTTTCGATCTGGCCCAGTGCTGCCGCCAACGCTTTCTGTTTGTTTTCGTCGATAGCCATTATTACTCCTGTCATGCCGGGAGAAGCGACTGTGCTTCACCGTGGATTTCTGTTCTGTTGGTGCAATTATACTGTATGGTCATACAGTATCAAGTATTTTGTAGAAATTGTTGCCAGAGCGTTTTTAATGCATAAACGGTTGCCTGACGACGCACGCTTTCGCGATCGCCGCTAAAGCACTCCCGGCGGGTGATCCCTTCTCCTCTGGCGGTAGCAAAACCAAACCAGACGGTGCCGACAGGCTTCACGTCACTGCCCCCGTCCGGGCCCGCGATGCCGCTAATCGATATTGCATAATCCGCGCGCGCCTCTTTGAGCGCACCAATAGCCATCTCAATCACCACCGGCTCGCTGACCGCGCCATGCTGTTCGAGCGTAGATTCCCGCACGCCGATCATTTGCGCTTTAGCTTCATTACTGTAGGTCACAAAACCACGTTCAAACCAGGCGGAACTGCCGGCAATATCGGTAATCGCTTTCGCCACCCAGCCGCCGGTGCAGGACTCCGCGGTGGTGAGGGTCGCCCCGCGTTGCTTAAGCGCCAGCCCTACCACTTCGCTAAGCTGCATCAATTCATGGTCAGTCATTCTCGCTCCAGGCCTTAGAAAAACATGCAGCACAAGATAGCACTTTCTCGTCAGATATGGGGATGCGCTGCGGGATTTACGAGGGGGCTTCAGAAAAAAGCCGATGCGAGCGCACCGGCGGTGGCGAGGATTATTTCATGCTGTCAGCGAGGGTATCCACATTGTGGCGGAACGCCTTAACGTAGGTCTCTGCCACGCCCCCTTTTGCCGAGAGCGCTTCCGGGTAAAGCTCGCCTCCCGGCTGCGCGCCGGTAGCTGTAGCAATCTGTTTAACCAGCCGCGGGTCGAGCTGGTTTTCCATAAACCAGGTTTTCACGCCGTCCGCTTTAATCTGATTAATGATCTCAGCGACCTGTGCCGCGCTGGCCTCGCTCTCTGATGACAACCCCTGGGGCGCCATAAACGTCACCCCGTAGGCGCGGCTGAAATAGCCGAACGCGTCATGACTGGTCAGCACTTTACGTTTCACCAGCGGGATCTGGCTAAAACGCGTTTTGGCCCAGCTATCCAGCTGCTTAAGCTGCGCGATGTACGGTTTTCCGGTCGCTTCCAGTGCGGTTTTATCTTCTGGGTCGGCTTTCACCAGCCCGTTGAGAATATTTTGCGCGTACAGCGCCCCGTTCGCCGCGCTGTTCCAGGCGTGCGGGTCAGTGACGGTTTTGCCCTCTTCTTCGAGGGTATGCGTCTGCACACCACGCGACGCCACCACCAGCTGGCCTTTGAACCCGGAGGCTTTCACCAGACGATCCAGCCACCCTTCCAGTCCCAGACCATTGACCACCACAACATCTGCCTTGCTTAGCGCCGCGCTATCTTTTGGCGAGGGCTCGAAGGTATGCGGATCGCCGTCCGGCCCTACCAGCGTCGTGACGTTCACATGGTCACCGCCCACCTCCCGGGTCATATCCCCCAGAATGGAAAAGCTGGTCACCACATTGAGCGTTTTCGCCATCACCGTTTGCGACATCATCCCTAGCGCGAGCGCCACTACGAATCCCGTACGTTTCATCGTTTCCCCTTGCGTTAAAAAAGCGCACGCAGGCTGCCAGCCAGCCTGCTGCGCGTGCCAAATAAAATGGAAATAAAGAACAGCGCGCTGGCGGTAAGCACGATGGATGGCCCCGCGGGCAGGCTGGCGGCCCAGGAGAGACTGAGTCCGAGCCACGCGCAGAAAATACCGCTGATACCCGCCATCAATAGCAGTCCGGGTAAGGTGCGTGCCCAGCAGCGTGCCGCTACCGCAGGGAGCATCATCAGCCCGACCGCCATCAACGTGCCAAGCACCTGAAAACCGGCAACGAGGTTAAGCACCAGCAGCGCCAGAAACAGGCCGTGTAATAAGCCGGGAACATGGCGGGCGTTTACCTGCAGCCAGGCGGTGTCAAAGGCCTCGGTCACCAGCCCACGGTAGAAAATCGCCAGCGTGATAAGGGTGAACATGCAAACGCCTGCCACAAACAGCGCGGCATCGTTATCCACCGCCAGGATGGAGCCAAACAACAGGTGCAGAAGATCGACGTTCGAACCGCGCAGTGATACCAGCGTGACGCCCAGCGCCAGCGAACCAAGATAGAACCCGGCAAAACTGGCGTCCTCTTTAAGCGGCGTTCGACGGCTGACCAGCCCGGCCACCAGCGCCACGGTAATACCGGCAATAAAGCCTCCCACGCTCATGGCCAGCAGCGACATACCGCTGAGCAAATACCCCACCGCGACGCCGGGTAAAATGGCGTGAGAGAGGGCATCGCCCATCAGACTCATCCGGCGCAGCTGAAGGAAAACGCCCAGAGCAGTGGTACTGACGGACAACGCCAGGCAAACCACCAGCGCGCGGCGCATAAAGCCATACTCAATAAAAGGCTGAAAAAAGATATGCCAGATCATGCCACCCTCACCCGCTCGGTTTTCCACTGGGGAATGTCAGCGTCCAGCCGTAACGTCTGCGGGAAGTGGCGCGATACACGCTCGCTGTCGTGCAGCACCGCAAGCACCGTTTGCCCCTGCATATACATTTCCAGCATCAGGTCCATCAGCACATTGCAGGTGGCTTCATCAACGCCGGTAAAGGGCTCATCGAGCATGACCAGCGGTGCCTGCTGCACTAATACCCGCGCGAACAGCATGCGCTGAAACTGACCGCCGGAGAGTTCATCAATGGTCGTTAGCGCCATCGTTCCAAGCCCCACCCGCTCAAGCGCACCGGCAATGCGCAGCCGCATTTCACGGCGAAGGCCAGAAAAAAGCGACGCTTCAGGCCAGCAGCCCATGCTGACCACATCCTGCACGGTTAGCGGAAATTGCGCCTCCAGGGCATGACGCTGTGCCAGCCAGCCCATTACCGGGCGTTTTTTCTGCCAGTGAAAACGGCCGCTTACCGGCGGGATAAACCCGGCGAGGGTTTTCAGAAGCGTTGATTTACCGCAGCCGTTGGCCCCGAGGATGGCGGTCATGCTCCCGCATTCAATCACACCGGACAGAGGACGCGCGACCGGCTCGCGGTCGTAACCCGCCGTGAGTTGATTCATCACAATCATGGCAATGCCACCGCCCAGCACGCGGCCAGTCCGATAAAGACAATCAGCGCCAGCGCCATCAGAAGCCGGACCGGCGCAGACAGAGAAAAAAAGGAAGTAGACATCTCATCACCACATCAAATGTTATAACATAACAATAATGAAAGATAATGCGGATGTAAATGAGCGGAGATTAACGGGAGTGTGGCGAAATGTTTCTGGATATCAGCCCAACCCTCTCCCGGCGGAAGAGGGTTGAACATCAAGCGTTACTGACTGAACGGCGACGCGGCAGGCACGCGCGCCTGTGACACCGCCAGCCCCAGCTGCCATACGGCCATCGCATAGTGAGTGCTGTGGTTATAGCGGGTGATGGTGTAGAAGTTAGGCAGCCCGTACCAGTACTGATAACCCGTACCGACATCCAGACGCAGCAGGCTCGCCTGTTGCGTATTTCCCAGCGGCTGCGTTGGCGTTAAGCCTGCAGCGGCCAGCTGCGAAACGCTGTAGTTGGTTTTAAAGCCGTTCTCAAGCCCTGGAGCCTGGCCGTTAGCCTGCACCGCCACCTGACCGCCCGGCACCCAGCCGTGCGCTTTAAAGTAGTTCGCCACGCTGCCGATGGCATCCACCGGATCCCACAGGTTGATATGACCATCTCCGTTAAAGTCGACGGCATATTGCTTATAGGAGGACGGCATAAACTGGCCGTAGCCCATCGCACCGGCAAACGAGCCTTTGAGATCTAACGGGTCATCTTGTTCATTGCGCGCCATCAGCAGGAAGGTTTCCAGTTCAGACGAGAAATATTCAGCGCGACGCGGGTAGTTGAAGGAGAGCGTCGCCAGCGCATCGAGGATACGGGTTTTGCCCATCACGCGGCCCCAGCGGGTTTCCACGCCGATAATCCCGACGATGATTTCAGGCGGTACGCCATACACCTGCCACGCACGGTTCAGCGCATCTTCATATTGGTTCCAGAAGACCACGCCATTTTGCACGTTATCCGGCGTAATAAACTGTTTGCGATAACGCAGCCATGCGCCATTTGGCCCGGTCGGTACCTGAGCCGTCGGTGCCTGGCGATCCATCAAACGCAGAACATAATCCAGTCGCTTCGCCTGCGACAGAATTTCATGCAGTTGCTGGCGGTCAAAACCGTGTTTGCTCACCATTTTATCGATGAACTGCTCGGCCGCCGGGTTATTCGCAAAGTCGCCGCCCATCTGCATCATATTATGCTGCGGCTCCAGCAGGAATCCTCCGGAAGGCGCGCCAGCCGTTTGCTGCACGGCTTCGGTCTTGGGTTTGCTACTACAGGCAGACAGCAGAATAAGCGCAGGTAATAACGCTGCATAACGACGCTTGAACATGTGACATCCATTTAACGGGTTCGATAAGAACCCAGTATGGTAAAGCATCCGCAACACCTCAAGGAAGTGGTACGCACCTCCCCCACCAAATCTTTACGCACCCCATCGCAAATCTGTGCAATTTTCGTCCACCCAAGACTCCCACCGTCAATTAACTTTCAAAATAATCCATTTTTCTTTCATTGTGAGATCTAATTAACACTTTAAAACCTTTCAAAGTGATTATTATTAGCCTCGGTTATACAAAAACAAAAAAGCCCCACAGGAGAGAAGAATGATAGAAACCATCACCCACGGCGCCGAGTGGTTCATCGGGCTGTTTCAGAAAGGCGGAGAAGTGTTCACCGGCATGGTGACCGGGATCCTGCCCCTGCTGATTAGCCTGCTGGTCATAATGAACGCGCTGATTAACTTTATCGGCCAGCAACGCATTGAACGCTTTGCCCAGCGCTGCGCCGGCAATCCGCTGTCCCGTTACCTGGTTCTGCCCTTCATCGGCACGTTTGTTTTTTGCAACCCGATGACGCTGAGCCTCGGCCGCTTTATGCCTGAAAAATACAAGCCCAGCTATTACGCCGCAGCCTCCTACAGCTGCCACTCCATGAATGGCCTGTTCCCGCATATCAACCCCGGCGAGCTGTTTGTCTATCTGGGCATTGCCAGCGGCCTGACCACGCTTGGCCTGCCGCTCGGTCCGCTGGCGGTGAGTTATCTGCTGGTCGGTCTGGTCACCAACTTTTTCCGCGGCTGGGTCACGGACCTCACCACCGCCATTTTCGAGAAGAAAATGGGTATCCAGCTTGAACAGAAAGTCCATCTTTCAGGAGCCGCAGCATGAGCCGTATTCGCATTGAAAAAGGAACGGGCGGCTGGGGCGGCCCGCTGGAATTCGACGCCACTGAAGGCAAAAAAATCGTCTATATCACCGCAGGCACACGTCCGGCCATTGTCGACAAACTGCGTGAGCTGACCGGCTGGGAAGCGGTCGACGGCTTCAAAGAGGGCGAACCGCCTGAAGCGGAAATTGGCGTGGCGGTGATTGACTGCGGCGGCACGCTGCGCTGCGGCATCTACCCCAAGCGGCGTATTCCTACCGTGAATATCCATTCCACCGGTAAATCAGGTCCGCTGGCGCAGTACATCCTGGAGGACATTTACGTCTCCGGCGTGAAGGAGGAAAACATTCACCTGGCACAAGGGTCTGCTGCCCCTCAGAAAGCGGCCCCGCGTGATTACGACACGAGTAAAAAAATCACCGAACAGAGTGACGGCCTGCTGGCAAAAGTCGGAATGGGGATGGGCTCTGCCGTGGCCGTGCTGTTCCAGTCCGGGCGCGACACCATCGACACGGTGCTGAAAACCATTCTGCCGTTTATGGCATTCGTTTCGGCGCTGATCGGCATCATCATGGCCTCGGGTCTTGGCGACTGGATTGCTCACGGCCTCGCCCCGCTGGCGAGCCACCCGCTCGGGCTGGTGACGCTGGCGCTGATCTGCTCCTTCCCGCTGCTGTCGCCGTTTCTCGGCCCAGGCGCGGTCATTGCGCAGGTTATCGGCGTGCTGATTGGCGTGCAGATTGGCCTTGGCAACATTCCCCCGCATCTGGCTCTGCCCGCCCTGTTTGCCATTAACGCCCAGGCGGCGTGTGATTTCATTCCTGTCGGGCTGTCGCTGGCGGAAGCGCGCCAGGACACCGTGCGCGTTGGCGTGCCCTCTGTACTGGTCAGCCGTTTCCTGACCGGCGCACCGACGGTGCTGATTGCCTGGTTTGTCTCCGGCTTTATTTACCAATAAGAGGTTCCTGTGATGACCGTAATTTACCAGACCACCATCACCCGCATTGGCCAGAGCGCGGCCGATGCGCTCAGCGACAAGATGCTGATTACCTTCCGCGAAGGCGCGCCCGCGGATATCGAAGAGTTTTGCTTTATCCACTGTCACGGCGAGATGAACGGCGAGCTGAAGGCCGGGAGTCAGCTGGAGTTGGGCGACGCGCGCTACGCCGTGACCGCCGTCGGCGACGTGGCCGGACAAAACCTGCGGGAGCTCGGCCATATCACCCTGCGTTTTGATGGCCAGCCGCAGGCGGAATATCCCGGTACGGTTCATGTGGATGGCCCGGTTCCGCAGGCTGTCACCCCAGGCTGCACGTTGAAGTTTGTTGCGTAATTTAAGGAGAAAGATATGAGTCAGGTTGCCGTTGTCATTGGTGGGGGACAAACCTTAGGCGAGTTCCTCTGCCGTGGGCTTGCTGCAGAGGGTTACCGCGTGGCGGTAGTGGATATTCAGAGTGAAAAAGCCGCACGCGTGGCGGACACCATCAACACCGAATTGGGTGAAGGGATGGCCTACGGATTTGGTGCTGATGCCACCAGCGAGCAGAGCGTGATGGCGCTGGCCCGCGGCGTGGACGAGATTTTTGGCCGTACCGACCTGCTGGTATACAGCGCAGGGATAGCCAAAGCGGCCTTTATCAGCGATTTCGAACTGGGGGACTTCGACCGCTCCCTGCAGGTTAACCTGGTGGGCTATTTCCTCTGCGCACGCGAGTTTTCCCGTCTGATGATCCGCGATGGCATTCAGGGGCGCATCATCCAGATCAACTCGAAATCGGGCAAAGTGGGCAGCAAACACAACTCCGGTTACAGCGCGGCGAAATTTGGCGGCGTAGGGCTGACGCAATCTCTGGCCCTCGATCTGGCCGAATATGGCATTACCGTTCACTCGCTGATGCTGGGCAACCTGCTGAAATCGCCGATGTTCCAGTCCCTGCTGCCGCAATATGCCACCAAGCTCGGGCTGAAAGAGGAGGAAGTGGAGCAGTATTACATCGACAAAGTGCCGCTGAAGCGCGGCTGCGATTATCAGGACGTGCTGAACATGCTGCTGTTTTATGCCAGCCCCAAAGCCTCTTACTGCACCGGGCAGTCCATTAATGTCACCGGCGGGCAGGTGATGTTCTGATCGAACACGCTGATGCCCGTATCCCCCTCTCCTTCGGGAGAGGGAACAACAAGGAGCTCGTATGGTTACCGCACTCATTACCGTTGCCGCCATCGCCTGGATGTGCCAGCTGATCTTTGGCGGCTGGCAAATCCGCCAGTTTAACCGCGCGTTTGATGCCCTGTGTCAGAAAGGGCGCGTGGGCGTCGGGCGTTCCGGCGGGCGTTTCAAACCGCGCGTGGTGGTTGCCATTGCGCTGGACGAACACAATAGGGTCTGCGATTCCCTCATCATGCGCGGGATGACCGTTTTTGCCCGCCCGGCGAAAATCCAGGCGATTAACGGGATATCGCTGCAGGAATTACAACCCGATGTGATCTTTCCCCATGATTCGCTCTGTCAGAATGCTCTATCATTAGCGCTTAATCTGAAACATGGATAATTTCGTTGTGAACGCGATAAGCTTGCGAAATTATCATTTCGCAACCTAAGGAATTGAGCGCCTATGAAACCACGTCAGCGTCAGGCGGCCATTCTGGAGCATCTGCAAAAGCAGGGAAAATGCTCGGTAGAAGAACTGGCCCACTACTTTGACACCACCGGCACGACAATACGAAAGGATCTGGTATTGCTCGAAAACTCTGGTGCAGTCATCCGAACCTACGGCGGCGTGATGCTCAACAAAGATGAAGCCGACCCGCCTATCGATCACAAAACGCTGATCAATACTCACCAGAAAGCGCTGATTGCCGAGGCCGCCGTAAAATTTATCCATGATGGCGACTCCATTATCCTTGATGCAGGCAGCACCGTGCTGCAGATGATCCCGATGCTCAGCCGCTTTAACAACATCACGGTGATGACCAACAGTCTGCACATCGTCAACGCCCTGTCGGAGTTCGACAGCGAGCAAACCATTCTGATGCCCGGCGGGACGTTCCGTAAAAAATCTGCGTCGTTTCACGGTCAACTGGCGGAAAACGCCTTTGAACACTTCAGCTTTGATAAACTCTTTATGGGCACGGACGGTATCGATTTGAACGCCGGCGTGACGACCTTTAACGAGGTGTTCAGCGTCAGCAAAGCGATGTGCAACGCCGCGCGCGAAGTGATTTTGATGGCAGACTCGTCGAAGTTTGGCCGTAAAAGTCCCAACATTGTCTGCAGCCTTGAAAGCGTCGATAAGCTCATTACCGACGCAGGTATCGACCCGGCGTTCAAAAAAGCGCTGGAAGAGAAAGGGATCGACGTGATTGTAACCGGAGAGAGAGATGAGTGATTTTCTGTTAAACGCAGGCCGCCAGACCCTGATGCTGGAGCTGCAGGAAGCCAGCCGCCTGCCGGAACGTCTGGGCGAGGATTTTGTGCGCGCGGCAAACACCATTATCCAGTGCGAAGGTAAAGTGGTGGTCTCCGGGATCGGCAAGTCCGGTCATATCGGCAAAAAGATTGCCGCTACGCTTGCCAGCACCGGCACACCGGCGTTCTTCGTGCATCCGGCCGAAGCGCTGCACGGCGATCTGGGGATGATTGAAAGCCGCGACGTGATGCTGTTTATCTCCTACTCCGGTTCGGCCAAAGAGCTGGATCTCATCATCCCGCGTCTGCAGGAAAAATCGGTCGCGCTGCTGGCGATGACCGGTAAATCCCGCTCACCGCTGGCACTGGCGGCCAAGGCCACGCTTGATATCTCCGTTGAGCGCGAAGCCTGCCCGATGCACCTCGCCCCCACCTCCAGCACCGTGAATACGCTGATGATGGGCGACGCGCTGGCAATGGCGGTAATGCAGGCACGCGGCTTTAACGAAGAAGATTTTGCCCGCTCGCACCCGGCGGGCGCGCTCGGTGCGCGACTGCTCAATAAAGTTCATCATCTGATGCGGACCGACGAGGCCATTCCGCAGGTCAAACTCAACACCAGCGTAATGGATGCGATGCTGGAACTGAGCCGCACCGGGCTGGGTCTGGTAGCGGTGTGCGATGAAACCGGTAGCGTTAAAGGCGTGTTTACCGACGGCGACCTGCGCCGCTGGCTGGTGGGCGGCGGCAAGCTGGAATCCCAGATTTCGGAAGCGATGACCCGGGGCGGGCTGACCCTGAACGCCGAGAGCCGCGCCATCGAAGCCAAAGAGGTGCTGATGAAACGCAAAATCACCGCCGCGCCGGTGGTGGATGAGCACGGCAAGCTGTGCGGCGCCATCAACCTGCAGGATTTCTACCAGGCCGGGATTATTTAACCTTTGAGTCCCAGACGTTTCGCCAGCCGGTGCAGGTTGGCGACGTCCATTTCCAGCGCTCGCGCGCACGCCGCCCAGCTGCGGTTATTCTGCTCCAGCGCGCGGGCGATAGTCTGACGCTGAAACGCTTCCGTTGCGTCCCGCAGGTTCTCATGGGCCATTTCCGGCGTGGCAGGCGTAACGAACGAAGCGGTATCATCGCGCAATGCGAAATGCCGCGCGTGGATCACCACCTCATCTCCCGAACGTGTCGCCCGCGCCAGCACCACGGCGCGGTGAATCGCATGTTCCAGTTCGCGTACGTTACCCGGCCAGCCGTAGCGCATCAGATGGGCTCGCGCGCCGGGGCTTAATACCACGCGGGAAAGCCCCATTCGTAACCGACATTGCTCGCAGAAAAACCCCGCCAGCAGCACCACATCGTCGCCGCGCTCGCGTAGCGGCGGCACGGTAAGCGGAAACACGCTCAGACGATGGTACAGGTCAGCGCGGAAATTCCCGGCCAACACCTCTTCGCGCAGGTCACGGTTGGTTGCCGCCAGCACACGCACGTTGACTCTCAGGCTGCGATCGTCGCCGACGCGCTGAATATCGCCGTACTGCAGGACGCGCAGCAGTTTGGCCTGAAGCGACAGCGACAGTTCGCCAATTTCATCGAGGAACAACGTGCCGTTATCCGCCATTTCGAATTTGCCGCTGCGGTTGCTGATCGCCCCGGTAAACGCCCCTTTGACGTGACCAAACAGCTCACTTTCCGCCACGCTTTCCGGCAGCGCGGCGCAGTTGAGGTACACCAGCGGGTTGACCGCGCGCGGCGAGGCTTCGTGGATGCCCTTCGCCACCAGCTCTTTACCGGTGCCGGTTTCCCCGAAAATCAGCACGTTTAAATCCGAGGCCGCCACGATATCGATCTCTTTTTTTAGCTGCACCATCCCCGGTGACAGCCCAATCATCTCCGTGTGTGCCACCGGTTCAAACGCCGACGGGCTGCCGGGAAGGATGTTCTGGCTCTCCAGCTGTTCGATCAGTAGCGCGTTATTCAGCGCACCGGCGGCCAGCGCGGCAATCAGCCGCAGCTCTTCATCGCTAAAGGTGTCGAACTGATCCGGCGACAGGCCGTCGAGGGTTAATGCCCCAATCAGGTTTTGTCCGGCAAACAGCGGCAGACCGATACAGGCATGAACTTTCAGGCTCTCCTGCCCCGGGATCAGCCCGTCGTAAGGGTCGGGCAAATCACTGTCCGCCGGAAAGCGCACCACGTCACCGGCCCGGGCGATGGTTTCCAGACGCGGATGGCCTTCCAGGGAGAAGCGTCGCCCAAGAACGTCCTGCGCCAGCCCGTCGATAGCCAGCGGAATAAACTGCCGGGCGTCGTAGCGCAGCAGTGCCGACGCATCGCACGCCAGCACGTGGCGCAGCGTCGAAATCAGCCTCTGAAAACGGTCCTGATGACCGATACCGGTTTGCAGTTCAATGGCAATTTTTGCCAGTACGTCCACGGAAAAGCTCATCTGCGCCTCACTGTCATTTTGACCATTCATATTGTCACAATGACCATAAATCAGATAGTCATATTGACTACCCATTACGAGTAATAAAATTTAAAAACCTTAAAAAACAGCAACATGAAAAACTGGCACGCAACTTGATAAAGGCTAGTCATCTTATTTGAAAAACGCCGTATTAATTGAGGTTGCTATGTCTATTCTGGTTAAAAATAACATTCATTGGGTTGGCCAACGTGACTGGGAAGTGCGTGACTTCCACGGAACGGAGTACAAAACGCTGCGCGGCAGCAGCTACAACAGCTATCTCATCCGTGAAGGCAAAAACGTGCTCATCGATACCGTCGATCACAAATTCAGCCGGGAGTTCGTGCAAAATCTGCGCAGTGAAATCGATCTTGCGGATATCGACTACATCATCATTAACCATGCGGAAGAGGATCATGCCGGGGCGCTGACCGAGTTAATGTCCTGCATTCCCGACACCCCGATTTACTGCACCACCAACGCCATCGACTCGATTAACGGCCATCACCACCACCCGGAGTGGAATTTCCACACCGTCAAAACCGGCGACACGCTGGATATCGGCAACGGCAAACAGCTGATCTTCGTTGAAACCCCGATGCTGCATTGGCCCGACAGTATGATGACCTACATGACCGGCGATGCGGTGCTGTTCAGCAACGATGCCTTCGGCCAGCACTATTGTGACGAGCGCCTGTTTAACGACGAAGTGGATCAAACTGAGCTATTCGAACAGTGTCAGCGCTACTACGCCAATATCCTGACGCCGTTCAGCCGTCTGGTGACGCCAAAAATCACCGAAATCCTCGGCTTTAACCTGCCCGTGGATATGATAGCCACCTCTCACGGCGTGGTGTGGCGCGAAAACCCCACCCAGATCGTGGAGCTGTACCTCAAATGGGCCGCGGATTATCAGGAAGACCGTATCACGCTTTTCTACGACACCATGTCTAATAACACCCGCATGATGGCGGACGCCATTGCGCAGGGTATTAACGAAGTCGACCCGAACGTGGCGGTGAAAATCTTCAACGTGGCGCGTAGCGATAAAAACGAGATCCTGACCAACGTCTTCCGCTCCAAGGGCGTGCTGGTGGGCACCTCCACGATGAACAACGTGATGATGCCGAAAATTGCAGGCCTTGTGGAAGAGATGACCGGCCTGCGCTTTCGTAATAAACGGGCCAGCGCATTTGGCTCCCACGGCTGGAGCGGCGGCGCAGTAGACCGGCTCTCCACGCGTTTGCAGGACGCCGGTTTTGAGATGTCCATGAGCCTGAAGGCGAAATGGCGTCCGGACATCGACGCGCTTGAATTGTGTCGCCAGCATGGCCGTGACATTGCGCGTCAGTGGGCGCTCGCGCCGCTCCCCGACATGAACGCTAAAAACCCCGCGCCGCAGCAAGCCTGCGCCACAGCGGTCGCTGACGTTGGCCCTCGCATGCAGTGCAGCGTCTGCCAGTGGATTTACGACCCGGCACAGGGCGAGCCGCTGCAGGATGTTGCCCCCGGTACCCCCTGGTGCGACGTGCCGGACAATTTCCTCTGCCCGGAATGTTCCCTGGGAAAAGAGGTCTTTGGCGAACTGGCAACGGAGGCACAATGAACCACGGTATCGTTATCATCGGCTCGGGCTTTGCCGCCCGCCAGCTGGTGAAAAACATTCGCAAGCAAGACGCCAGCGTGCCGTTGACGCTCATTGCCGCCGACAGCATGGACGAGTACAACAAGCCTGATTTAAGCCACGTTATCAGCCAGAATCAGCGAGCCGAAGACCTCACCCGCCAGACCGCAGGGGCGTTCGCGGAACAGTTTAGTCTGCGGTTATTTCCGCACACCTGGATAACCGATATCGACGCCGCCGCCCATGTGGTGAAAGCAAAAGACAAAACCTGGCAATACGACAAGCTGGTACTGGCGACAGGGGCGTCTGCTTTTGTCCCGCCGGTGGAAGGCCGGGAACTGATGATCACCCTCAACAGCCAGCAGGCGTATCAGGCCAGTGAAACCCTGCTGCGTGACGCGAAGCGGGTGATGATTGTCGGCGCAGGGTTGATTGGCACAGAGCTGGCGATGGATTTTAACCGGGCGGGTAAATCCGTCACCCTGGTCGACCATGCGGCAAGCATTTTGTCGGCGCTGATGCCTGCAGAAGTAAGTAGTCGCTTACAGCATCGTCTGACCGATATGGGCGTACATCTGCTGCTGAAATCCCAGCTGCAAAGCCTGAAGAAAACCGGGAGTGGGATTCATGCAACGCTCGACCGCAGCCGCAGCGTTGAGGTGGATGTGGTGGTTGCCGCCACGGGCCTGCGTCCGGAAACGGCGCTGGCGCATCGCGCCGGCGCGGAAACAGGCCGTGGCGTGAAGGTAGACAGCTACCTGCAAACCACGCAGCCCGATATTTACGCCCTGGGTGACTGCGCTGAAATTAACGGACAGGTCCTGCCCTTCCTGCAGCCCATTCAACTGAGCGCCATGTACCTCGCGAAAAACCTGTCTGGCGGCAGTGCGCCACTGAAATTACCCGCCATGCTGGTAAAAGTAAAAACGCCAGCGCTCCCGCTGCACCTGGCAGGCGAAACCGAGCGTCCGGACCTGCACTGGCAACTCACCATTGAACCTCAGGGAATGGTGGCTCGTGGGTGCGACAGCGAAGGACAGATGCGCGCCTTTGTAGTGAGCGAAGACCGGATGAAAGAGGCTTTCGCTCTGCTGAAATCATTACCCGCTTAACGCTGATTCGCCTGCCACGCTAACGTAACCTTTGGATTTTATGGTCCACAGCCCCGATGTCCCGGGGCTTTTTTTTCAACGTCGTTTAGCCAGATAACGACAATGATGTTCAGACGCCGCGTCAGGAACGCACGACAAGCGCATCGTAGCCGCGCCAGCGATAGTTGATCATGGAAATCAGCCAGCAGGCAACGAACAGCCCGACCACCACGAACCCGGCGTTACCGAGGTTGTCATTAACTGCGCCAATGCGATCCCAGAAGCCTCCGCTGAGGGCAAATTTATCCATCAACAGACCCAGAGCTTCCAGCCCGCCGATAAACAGCGCCACCACCACGGAGGTGCCGGTGATGGTCATGTTGTAGTAAAGCTTGCGCTGCGGCTTATTAAACGCCCAGCCGTAAGCACCGACCATCAGCAGATTGTCGAGGGTATCGACCAGCGCCATACCGCTGGCAAACAGCGCCGGGAAGATCATGATGGACCAGACTGACATCCCGTTTGACGCGCTGGCGGCCGAAATCCCAAGCACACCGATTTCCGTCGCGGTATCAAACCCCAGACCAAACAGGAAACCGACCAGGTACATCTGCCAGCTCTTGTTCACCAGGCGGAACGTTGCGCCAAACAGCCAGTTCATGACTCCGCCTGATGCCGGAAGCGTGATGTCGTCACGCGTGACCTGACCGTTCTTCAGCGCCTGAAAATTACGCCACACGCCGCGCAAAATCACCAGATTGACCAGCGCCATCGCCAGCAGAAACGTTGCAGAAACGGCGGTGCCAATCAGGCTGCCGGTTTCATGAAACCATGCCATATTCTTCTGAAACGCCGTGGCGGTGGCCGCAATGGCAATGGAGGCCAGCACCACAATGGTGGAGTGTCCCAGAGAGAACCACGCCCCCACGCCGGAAGGGCGTTTACCCTGCTGCATCATCTTACGCGTGACGGTATCAATGGCCGCGATGTGGTCGGCATCCACCGCATGACGGAGTCCATAACACCAGGCCAGCAGGCTGGCGGCCATCAGCGCCGTACTGCCGCTGAAGGTTTGCCATGCCCAGCCCCATGCCAGAAGATTAGCCATTACCAAAGCCAGCAGCAGAAACGCCGCGCGGGGTTCATTGCGTAAGAGTCGTAACATTTTACATCCTTTGTGAACATGACCGGGCGGCAGCAACCACCGCCTGCCCGAAGGAGATAGCGCCGTCACCTGACGGCAGATGATGAGGAAAAAGCAGCGTGAAGTCTGAGAGGTAATGGCGCAGTCGCGCGCGCAGCAGACGGTTATGTAACACGCCGCCGCTGAAGCATACGGTGGAAAGCCCCAGTCGCCGGGCATGGGAGGTGACAAGCTCCGCCAGCCCTTTCGCCAGCGCATCGTGAAACGCCCATGCCCGCTCGCAGGGTTCCGCCTGCCAGTTCAGCCACTGTTGCCAGAAGCGCGTAAGGTTTTCGGCCTGAAGCGTAACCGGATGTTGAACGTCGTGGCACTGCGCGGCCAGCGCTTCAAGCCGGCAGGCGGCCTCACCTTCATAGCTCTGGGTTTCTGACGTGATGCCGAGCGCGCAGGCCACCGCGTCGAACAGACGTCCGCAGGATGAGGCCAGCGGCGCGTTTAAACCGCGCTGAATGGCCGTAGCCAGCAGCGGCCAGTTTTGCCGCTGAACGTCACGCGTTTCCGGGTACTGCTGCCAGTCCGGCACAAACGCCAGGCAGTGGGCGAGTAAATTGCGCCACGGCTGCATGGCAGCCCTGTCCCCGCCCGGCAGCGCAACCGCAGGCAGACCGCCCAGACGTTCGCAGTCGAGATAGTTTACCCGCAGGCACTCCCCGCCCCACAGCGCGCCGTTTTCACCCATGCCGATCCCATCCAGCGTCAGGGCAATGACATCTCCGCCCTCAAGCGGCCAGCCGTTTTCTGCCATGCATGCCGCCGCGTGAGCGTGGTGGTGAAGCACGGTGTCGATCGGCAAAGCCTGGGCTTGCGCCCACTGTCGGGCGTGATAGCCCGGATGGGCGTCGCATACCACGCGCTGCGGCTGAAACGCATAGATCTGCTGCATCATCGACAGCGCCGAACGCCACTGGGCCTCGACACCGTCGTCACTCAGATCGCCAAAGTGCTGACTCAGTACCGCCTGGTTACCGCGCACCAGACAGAAGGTATTTTTCATATCAGCACCGGTGCACACCATCGCCGGGACAGCGCTGAAACCGGCGGGCAGCGTGATGGCATCCGGCACAAAACCGCGCGCGCGGCGCAGCATCATACCGTCCTGATCCATCACGGAATCATCCATACGCTGCAGGATGTCGCGGTTGTGCAGCAGGAATCCGTCAGCGATGTCGCCCAGTTCATCCAGTGCCTGCTGGCAGGTGATGGCCGGCGGACGCCCGCTGAGGTTGCCGGAGGTCATCACCAGCGGGCGCTGGCAGTCCATCATCAGCACATGCTGTAGCGGGTTAGCGGGCAGCATCAGTCCAACGGTGTCCAGCCCTGGCGCGATCGCGTCAGGAAGCGGAGGACACCATGCTTTTGGCGTGAGCACGATGGGCGCTGCAGGCGAGCGCAGCAGCGTTTGCACTGATTCCGGCAGTCCCTCCGCCTGCGGGATCATGACCGCCAGTGGCTTCATCGGGCGCTGTTTGCGCGCCCGCAGGGTTGCCACCGCCTGCGCGTTGGATGCGTCACAGGCAAGGTGAAAACCGCCCAGCCCTTTGATGGCGACAATCCCGCCATTTTTGAGCATGTGGACCGCCGCACTCAGCGCAGACTCGCGGGTGGCAACGGTCTCGCCCGCGCGCCATTCCAGCTCGGGTCCACAATCCGGACAGGCTACCGGCTGCGCGTGAAAACGGCGGTCAGCGGGATTGCGGTACTCGGTTTCACACGGCTCACAGAGGGGAAATGCCGCCATTGACGTGGCCGGGCGGTCATAGGGCATGGCGCGAATGATGGTAAAACGTGGACCGCAATGGGTACAGTTGATAAATGGATAGCGATAACGCCGCGCTCGGGGATCGCGCATTTCAGCCAGGCACGCCGGGCAGGTAGCGGCATCCGGCACAATCTGGGTGTCCATCGCTCCGCCCGCGCTATGGCGAATGGTGAACGCCTGCGGCACCGTTGCCCAGGTGAACGGCTGGCTGTCGACAGCATCGATACGTGCCAGCGGTGGGCAGTCCTGATGCAGCCTCGCGGTAAAGGCCCCCCCATTACCCGCGAGACGCACCAGCACGCCCTCTCCGTCATTACAAACGTCACCCGTCAACTGTAGCTGATGCGCCAGCTGCCAGACGAAGGGACGAAACCCTACCCCCTGCACCTTGCCGCGCACCCGCAACTGTACGCCGTTATCGCCCATCGCGACTTAAAACAGCAGTGACGATGACGTGTCGAACGCGGCACGACGGCGTTTTTCCGCGCTCATCTGCTCAAGCTTGTCGCGATCCACGCAGACCAGGGCGTGCGTCGGGCAGGCTTCCATACAGGCCGGGCCGGCATCACGGTGGTAGCAGAGGTCGCATTTATTGGCTTCCGCTTTTTCCGCGCGCACGCTCAGCCCCATGCCGCTGTTGCGCACAACCGGACGCACCACGACTTCCATCGCACCGTACGGGCAGGCAACCACACAGGTTTTGCAGCCGATGCAGCGCTCCTGCATCACATGCACGAATCCTTTCTCACGTTTGATGGCCCCGTTTGGGCAGACGTTAGCGCACGGCGCATCCTCACACTGGCGACAGATAGCGGCCGTGGAGATATTCACGCCTTTAATGACGTGGATCCGCGGTAAAAAGGTATCAGGGGTGAGCGATGCGCAATCCTGCTCCGCCTGATGGGAAACCACACACGCCACTTCACAGGTACGGCAGCCTATGCATTTACTGGCATCGGCCATAATAAAACGGTTCATCTGCTTCTCCAGCATTACAGTCCTGCGCGGAGATATACATAAACCGTGCCAATTATTAACCTGTTGATTTTATGAAGTTTATAAAATGAAAGCAGGGCTGTCATCGTCACTTCTGACGATGACAGCTGTCGACATCAGCGGTGAGGCCCGTCAATGACCGAGTCACGCAGGATAAGCTCGCCGGAGAAGGTTTGCTGGTACTTAAACTCACCGCCATCCAGCAGGAAGATCAGGCGGCTAATGGTCTCTTTGATCATCTCCGTCACCGGAATGCGCACGCTGGAGAGCGAGGGGACGATGTAGGGGGCGATGGCCACATCGTCAAAGCCAATCACCGACACGGCATCCGGGGTGGCGATCCCGCGCTCATGCAGCTGTTTCATGGCCCCAATCGCCATATCGTCATTACTCGCCACCAGCGCCGAAAAGGTTTCACCGCGCGAAAGCAGCTCAGACACCGCTGCCGCACCGCTGGCCGGGTTCCATTTTCCCTGCGCAATCAGCGACGGGCGCAGCGGGATCTGGTGTTGTGCCAGGGCGTCTTTGTAGCCCGAGAGACGCTCAACGCCCGTGGGGGAATCCAGCGAACCGGTGATAAACGCAATCTCCCGGT
Organism: Enterobacter sp. R-25; assembly: GCF_049913205.1. NCBI lineage: Bacteria > Pseudomonadati > Pseudomonadota > Gammaproteobacteria > Enterobacterales > Enterobacteriaceae > Enterobacter > Enterobacter sp. R-25. Next base: position 3,728,216 of record NZ_CP183982.1, read on the forward strand.
GCCCTTTCTGAATAAGCTGCGACACGGCGTCCTGGCAGGAGGCTTTATGATCTGACCAGACGCTGTGACTGCTGTTTTTCCGTAAGCGGCGGTTAAGGACCATAATCGGCTGTTCGCATTTCTCAACGATGTCGTCCATCTCATCCACGCTCAGGAAACGCGGGTAAATGATCACCGCGTCACAGCGCATATCGAGCAAATACTGAATGGCCTCGCGCTCTTCATCCGCACTGTGCTTACCGTCCGCCAGGATCAGCTGCCGCCCTTTCTCTTCCGTCATGCGGGCGGCGTGAAAGAGCAGTTCGCTAAAATAGACGCCGTGATAAAGGGTGTTGGTGACCACCAGACCCAGCGTCTGGGTACGTTTGGTCGCCAGATTTCGTGCCAGCAAATTCGGGCGATAGCCGCTCTCTTCAATCGCCTGAAACACCCGGTCTTTGGTCTCCTGGCTGACGTAGCCATTGCCCGACAATACCCTGGAAACCGTCGCTTTCGAAACGCCTGCCCGCTTCGCGACTTCAAGCATCGTGGTCATCGTAATCTTCCGTTTGAAACTACCAGGGCGCAGTGTACTGCACTGCAGAAAAATTGTCGCAGCGGCGATATCACGCTTTTTACCCCTCTAGGTGATCATCATCACGAAATGAAAAAATGTACAAAATGTGATCTTGTTTCATTCAAAGAAACTATTGATGATTATGTGGAACCGGTTTCCTACATTTCTCACAACGATAACAGGATTACATCCGATGGCCAAAAATTACGCTGCGCTGGCGAATGACGTTGTCAGCGCGCTCGGCGGCAGAGACAACATCGTCGCCGTCACCCACTGCATGACGCGACTGCGTTTCGTCCTCAAAGACGAAAGCCTCACCGATGCCCCGCGCCTGAAAAGCATTAACGGCGTGCTCGGCGTGGTCCGCAACGACAACCAGTGCCAGGTGATCATTGGCAACACCGTGTCTCAGGCCTACCGCGAAGTGGTAAGCCTGCTGCCCACCGACCTGCAGCCTGCCGTACCGGAAGGCCCGCAGAAAATGACCCTGCGCCGCATCGGTGCCGGGATCCTCGATGCGCTGATCGGCACCATGTCACCGCTGATCCCGGCGATCATCGGCGGTTCAATGGTCAAACTGCTGGCAATGATCCTGGAGATGACCGGCGCGCTGGAAAAAGGAGCACCGACGCTCACCCTTCTGACGCTGATTGGCGATGGCGCGTTCTTCTTCCTGCCGCTGATGGTCGCCGCCTCTGCCGCAGTGAAATTCAAAACCAACATGTCGCTGGCGATTGCCATCGCGGGCGTGCTGGTACACCCGGGCTTTATCGAACTGATGGCGAAAGCCGCACAGGGCGAGCACGTTGAATTCGCCTTTATTCCGGTGACGGCAGTGAAATACACCTACACGGTCATCCCGGCGCTGGTGATGACCTGGTGCCTGTCGTACATCGAACGCTGGGTTGATCGTATTACGCCGGCGGTCACGAAAAACTTCCTTAAACCGATGCTGATCGTTCTGATTGCCGCCCCGCTCGCCATTGTGCTGATAGGGCCGCTCGGGATCTGGATCGGGAGCGCGATTTCAGCGCTGGTCTACACTATTCACGGCTATCTGGGCTGGCTCTCCGTGGCCATTATGGGCGCCCTCTGGCCGCTGCTGGTGATGACCGGGATGCACCGCGTATTTACGCCGACGATCATTCAGACCATTGCCGAGACGGGCAAAGAGGGAATGGTTATGCCGTCGGAAATCGGAGCCAACCTGTCGCTCGGCGGTTCATCGCTGGCGGTGGCATGGAAAACGAAAAACCCGGAACTGCGCCAGACGGCGCTGGCGGCAGCGGCTTCTGCCATCATGGCAGGCATTTCAGAACCTGCCCTCTATGGTGTGGCGGTACGCCTGAAACGCCCGCTGATTGCGAGCCTTATCAGCGGCTTCATCTGCGGGGCAGTGGCTGGCATAGCCGGTCTTGCCAGCCATTCAATGGCGGCGCCGGGGCTGTTTACCAGCGTACAGTTCTTCGATCCGGCCAACCCAATGACCATCGTCTGGGTATTCGGGATCATGGCGCTGGCGGTTGTGCTCTCGTTTGTTCTGACCCTGATTTTAGGTTTTGAAGATATCCCGGTCGAAGACGACGCTGAGAAAGCACGCGCCCTGCAGAGCGCTCCGGTTCAGGCCAAAGCAGCACAAGTCTAAATTTATAGCGAGGTAAAGATGTCTGTTTTTCCACAAGGATTTTTATGGGGCGGCGCGCTTGCCGCCAACCAGAGTGAAGGGGCTTACCGTGAAGGCGGCAAAGGACTGACGACGGTCGATATGATCCCCCACGGCGCGGATCGTCTGGCGGTGAAGGTCGGTAAGGAAAAACGTTTTACGTTGCGTGACGACGAGTTTTACCCGAGCCACGAGGCGATTGATTTTTACCATCGCTACAAAGAAGACATCGCCCTGATGGCGGAGATGGGCTTTACGGTATTTCGTACCTCGATTGCCTGGAGCCGCCTCTATCCGAACGGCGATGAGCCACTGCCCAATAAAGAGGGGATTGCCTTCTACCGCGCAGTGTTCGAAGAGTGCAAAAAATACAACATCGAACCGTTGGTCACCCTGTGCCATTTCGACGTACCGATGCATCTGGTCACGGAGTATGGATCCTGGCGCAACCGCAAGATGGTCGATTTCTTCGCCCGCTATGCCTGTACCTGTTTCGAAGAATTTAACGGTCTGGTGAAGTACTGGCTCACCTTCAACGAAATCAACATCATGCTGCACAGCCCGTTCTCCGGCGCGGGGCTGGTGTTTGAAGAGGGTGAGAACGAAGATCAGGTGAAATATCAGGCCGCGCATCACGAACTGGTGGCAAGCGCGCTGGCGACCAAAATCGCCCATGAGGTCAACCCGGAAAACCAGGTCGGCTGCATGCTGGCCGGCGGCAACTTCTACCCCTACTCCTGCAAACCGGAAGACGTGTGGATGGCGCTGGAGAAGGACCGCGAAAACCTGTTCTTTATCGACGTGCAGGCGCGCGGCAGCTACCCGGCCTATTCTGCCCGCGTGTTCCGCGAAAAAGGGGTGGTGATTGTCAAAGACCCTGGCGACGATGAACTGCTGAAAAACACCGTCGATTTTGTTTCGTTCAGCTATTACGCCTCGCGCTGCGCGTCGGCGGACATGAACGCCAGTAATACCAATGCGGCGAATATCGTGAAATCCCTGCGCAACCCGCACATCCAGGTCAGCGAATGGGGCTGGGGTATCGACCCACTGGGGCTGCGCATCACCATGAACATGATGTACGACCGCTATCAGAAGCCGCTGTTCCTGGTGGAAAACGGCCTCGGTGCGAAAGACGTTATGGATGAACACGGTGAGATTAATGACGACTACCGTATCAGCTACCTGCGCGAACATATTCGTGCGATGGGCGATGCTATAGAAGACGGTGTGCCGCTGATGGGCTACACCACCTGGGGCTGCATTGATCTGGTGGCCGCATCCACGGGCGAGATGAGCAAACGCTACGGGTTTGTCTATGTTGACCGCGACGACGCGGGCAACGGTACGCTGGACAGAACGCGTAAGAAATCGTTCTGGTGGTATAAGAAGGTCATTGCAAGTAACGGCGCGGATCTGGCGTAGCCTATTGCCCTCGCCCTCTCCCACAGGGCGAGGGCGAGGGAGTGTCCAGGCCGGGTGGAAGCTACCACTACCCGGCACTGCTCACAGTCGGGAAAAACCGCCGTCCCCACGCCATCCGGCAAGCCGGGAGTAAACCTCTTCGACGGCCTTTTTCACCGGCGGCGTCATCGGATAATAAAACCCAACGATGTCCGGCTGAATGCCCAGAAACAATACCTCACCCACGTCGTCTTTAATCTGATCGACCAGATAGTTCAGCGGCATATTGTGGGTGGTCATCATAAACATCTCGGCGATGTCATCCGGATCAATCAGGCGGGTTTCCCCCGGATTAAGTCCCATATCGGTTGCATCCACAATCAGCAGCCTGTCCGGGTGCAGCTCACGGATCGCCACCACATCGTTTTCCGGTGCGCTGCCGCCGTCAATAACCACCCATTCACCCTGCGGATGCGCGGCACACATTTGTGCAAGCAGCGGGCCCGCGCCGTCGTCGCCCATCATGCTGTTGCCGACACACAGTAAAACATCAGTCACGTAATCTCCTCACCATCAGGTAGATGGCACTCTCCTGATGAATATCATGCAGCATGCTGAGCAAAATTTTGCTCCAGGCCTGCTGCTGTGGGGTTTGCACGCTCAGCGCAGCGTCGAAAGCACTGGCGAGCATCGCAATGTGGTTGGCGTCGATAACGATCTCACCGTACTTCGGCACGCCTTCCATTTTGCGGCGCGCCGTACTGCCCTCCGCCAGCGTGGCGATCCACGCCAGATAGTCAGGCCACGGGCAGCTTAATGCCGTTTCGAGACAATCTATCACCCCGAGGTGATGCCCAATGGCCAGGCTGTAATAGACCACCTGCTGCGCCGCATCCGGCGTGGCATCGTTCTCATCAATAAACTTACGGCTCAGCTGACTGAACACCACCGTTTCACTCATCGGATACGCGCCTCTTCCACCACCTGATTCAGGTTCGCGACGATCTCATTAAGACGAGGATCGTTTTCCGCCTCCAGCCAGCGCGTGACCTGATGATCGCCCTGACTCAGCAGACGCAGATAATCGTCGGCAATCTGGCGACCATAGCGATACCCCGCGAGCCGGCGCGCCGTGCGATCGACCTTCACGCGCAGCGGCTGCACCATATCCGGGTGCAGAATTGCGGCAGCCTGGTTGTCGCGTTCACCCGGTTCACGGGCATGTATTTTCTGCTCCAGCAGCCCGAGCGCCATGGCAAAACCGTACAGCGTGGCCGCAGGCGTTGGCGGACAACCGGGAATGTAGACATCCACCGGAACAATTTTATCGGTGCCGCCCCAGACGCAGTACAGGTCATGGAAGATACCGCCGCTGTTGCCGCAGGCACCGTAAGAGATACAGATTTTTGGATCCGGTGCGGACTGCCAGGCACGCAATGCTGGCGATCTCATGGCGCGGGTAACGGCACCGGTAAACAGCAAAATGTCCGCATGACGCGGCGAAGGCACCACTTTAATACCGAAGCGTTCGGCGTCGAACAGGGGCGACAGCGTGGCAAAGATCTCAATCTCACAGCCGTTGCAGCCGCCGCAGTCCACGCGGTACACATAGGCCGAACGTTTAATGTTTTTCAGCAGCGAGGCCTTCATGCTGGCGATGGATTCCTCCACCGTCATCGGCACCGGAATGCCGTTAGCGTCGCGTGGGCCGATCAGGTTTTCCATCAGCTGGCCTCTCTCATATGACGGGTAATATCGATGCGGTCCGACGGCAGCAGGCATTTCTGCCGTTTGCAGTCCGGGCAGGTTTCAAAGCTTTCGCGATGATGCTCCGCGCGGGCATCACCGTTGTGCTGCAACAGCGCGATGGCGTAGTCGATCTCTTTTTGTACGGCAAACGGGCGTTTGCAGACACGGCAGTTACACAGCGCGAAACGCGACTGCTGCAGAAAATCCTCTTTCTTCCAGACCGCCAGCTCGTACTCCTGCGAAAGACGGATCGCCACCGTCGGGCAAACTTCCTCGCAGCGGCCGCAGAAAATGCAGCGCCCGAGGTTGAACTGCCAGGCCAGCTCGCCCGTTTTCAGATCGGTTTCCACCGTCAGGGCATTTGACGGGCAGGCGTTAACGCAGGCAGCACAACCGATGCACTGTTGCGGGTTGTGCTCCGGCTTGCCGCGAAAGTTTTTATCGACCGGCATCGGCTCCAGCGGATAGCGACTGGTCACCGTCCCGGTTTTGATCACTTTTTTGATGAAGGTAAACATGTTGACTCCTGCTTATGTGCTGCCTGTGCTCCGCACCCCGGATCTCTCATCAAAAAGAGGGTCAGGGTGAGGGCATCAGCCTGCACAAAATCCCCTATTTCAGCGGTGAGTTCTTACGCTCGATGCTGTAGCGCTCCAGCTCTTTGTATGGCACCACCTGGCTTTTCTTCTTGCGCACATCCACCACCGTCATGCGGTCGGTGCAGGAATAGCACGGATCGAGGCTGCCAATGATCAGCGGCGCATCGGATACCGTATTGCCGCGCAGCATGTAGCGCAGGGTTGGCCAGTTGGCGTAGGTTGCCGCACGGCAGCGCCAGCGGTAGAGCTTCTGGTTGTCACCGGTCATGCTCCAGTGGATATCGTCTCCACGCGGGGCTTCGGCAAACCCCAGCGCAAAGCGGTTTGGAATGTAGGTGAAGCCCTCGACCATCAGCGGACCGCCCGGCAGATTATCCAGACCGAAGTCGATCATGTTCAGCGCGGTGAAGACCTCGTTGATACGCACCTTCAGACGCGAAATAACGTCGCAACCCTGCTCGCTGTGCACGGTCATAGGCAGCAGGCCGTAGCCGACGAACGGATGATCGGCGCGGGTATCGCGGGCGTGGCCGCTGGCACGAACCATGGGGCCAACGTTACTGAAATCGCGGGCGATTTGCGGATCCAGCCGGCCAATACCGACGGTACGCTGCTCAATGTTCGGCGTGCTGAGCAGCATATCCACCAGCTCCTGAACGTCGCGACGCATCTGCTGCGCCAGCTGGCGGGTCTGGATCATGTCATCTTTCAGCAGATCGCGACGAATCCCGCCGATCAGGTTCAGACCGTATGTTTTACGCGCCCCGGTCAGGATCTCCGCCATCTTCATGGAGGCTTCACGTACGCGGAAAAACTGCATAAAGCCGGAGTCAAAACCGACAAAGTGACAGGCCAGACCGAGGTTCAGCAGGTGCGAGTGCAGACGCTCCACCTCCAGCAGGATGGCGCGGATCATCTGCGCGCGTTCCGGCACCACAATCCCCATGCCGTTCTCCACCGAGGTGGTGTAGGCGGTACTGTGGGCAAACCCGCAGATGCCGCACACGCGGTCAGAGAGGAACGTCACTTCGTTATATCCCATCCGGGTTTCCGCCAGCTTTTCCATCCCGCGATGGACGTAGAACAGGCGGTAGTCGGCATCAATAATATTCTCGCCGTCGACAAACAGGCGGAAGTGGCCCGGCTCGTCAGACGTGACGTGCAGCGGGCCTATCGGCACCACATTGTTCTTTTTGCTGCCGAGCTCATTGATGAACGCGTAAGTCTCGCTGTCGGTGGTCGGGGCCGGACGCTGACGGTAATCCATGCTGTCTTTGCGCAGGGGATAGAGTTCGTCTGGCCAGTCGTCCGGCAGCACCAGACGGCGCTCATCCGGAAGCCCAACCGGGACCAGACCATACATATCGCGCACTTCGCGCTCGCCCCAGACGGCGGCGGGCACGCGCGGGGTGACAGACGGGTATTCCGGTTTGTTAGGATCCACTTCGACACGCACGGTGAGCCAGCACTTCTCGCCCTGCTCCATCGACATCACGTAGTAAACCGCATAGTTTCCGCACAGCTGACGCTCGTCGTTGCCGAACAACACCGACAGCCAGCCGCCCTGCTGGTAGTAGAGAAACTCCACCACTTCCGGCAGGTAGTTCACTTTCACGGTCACCGTTATCTGGTCTTTGGTTTGCCAGGACTCCTCCAGCACCACGCCCGGGAAGGCCTGGTGCAACGCGGCGAGATACTGCTGACCTTTCTTTTCTTCAGACATAAAAACTCTCTTTAATCACGCCACCAGCAAGGAGACGAACGCTAAAAATGCAAAACCAAAACCGGCCCAGGTGATGCGCGACGTCGCCACAAAACGCAGACGCGCCATGCTGTTCTCAAACAGGGCAATCACCAGCACGCCGACAAGTAGCTTGAGCGCGGCAACGACCACCGCCAGCACCAGACCGGCCGCGGAAAAGTGCGTCATCTGCCCCCACGGGAAGAAGACACCGACAAACATCTGCAGCACCACCAGCTGTTTGAGGCTGATGCCCCATTTCAGCACCGCAAAGCCGTAACCGCTGTACTCGGTCAACGGACCTTCCTGCAGCTCCTGCTCCGCTTCCGCGAGGTCGAACGGCAGTTTGCCCATCTCGATAAACGTCGCGAAAGCGCAGGCGCAGAGCGCCAAAAGCAACGGAAGGGAACGGTCCACGGGCCAGTGATACACGGTATGAGTGATAAAGCTGATATGGGTTGACCCCGCGACCTGCGCAGCGACCCACAGGCCGAGCAGCAGGATCGGCTCAACCAGCACGCCGAGCATGGCCTCGCGGCTGGCACCAATCCCGGTAAACGGGCTGCCGGTATCGAGGCCGGCAATCGCGAAGAAGAAACGCGCGATGGCGAAGAGGTAGATAAGCGTAATGAGATCGCCCAGCACCGGCAGTGGCGACCCGACGGTGACGACCGGTAACGCCGTGGCGATGGTGAGCATGACGCCAGCCAGCACAAACGGTGTCAGGCGAAAGACCCATCCTGCCGCGTCCGGGGAAACGCTCTGACGTCCCATCAGCTTGAACAAATCACGGTACTCCTGGAGTACACCAGGCCCGCGACGGTTATGCATCCGGGCACGCGCCACGCGGCTCACCCCGGAGAGCAACGGCGCCATGGCAAATAGCACCAGCGCCTGAAGTATTGCCAGTAACAGACTCATGTCAGGCTCCTCGTGAAATCACAATCACAACCAGTACCGCCAGTTCGATCAACGCCAGTCGGCGGAACAGCACGGGCACGGCAGCGCTCTGCCAGCCCGGCACCCACCCCACCGGGTTAAGCCAGTCCCGCAGTTTCAGCACCGCGGCAAAGTTCTCTTTGACCGGCATGGCAAAGCCGTGCGCTGTGATCACCATGGATTGCTCGTGTGCGTAACCGCAAGCCCAGGCGGTACCGCGTGCGCGGGAGGAGAGGCGATCGCGTCTGAAGAACAGCATCAGCACGAACGGCAGCAGCGGCGCGGCAATCAGCAGCAGCGCAATCATCGGCTGGGACACCGCGGTATGCGCCGTGGTGAGCGGCAGAGGAATGGCGTTACCCAGCAGCGGCAGAAGCCACGGGGCGGCCACCCCGCCCGCGATGCAGCACAGCGCCAGCGCGACAACGCTCGCCCCCATCAATGCCGGTGCACAGCAGGCGTTTTCGGCCTCACGCGTGCGCGGTGCCCCCAGGAAGGTCACGCCGTAAACTTTAGCCATACACATCACCGCCAGCGCACCGGTTATCGCCAGCCCAACCGCCAGCAGCGGGCCGAGCAACCGGGCGATAAACACCTCGCTCTGACCGAGTGCGAAGAAGGACTGATAGATAACCCACTCGCCGGCAAAGCCGTTCAGCGGCGGCAGCGCAGCCATTGCCATCAGCCCCACCAGCATGCACAGAGAGATAACGGGCATTTTTTTGCCGATGCCGCCGAGTTTTTCGATATCGCGATGACCGGTGCGGAACCAGACGCTACCGGCCCCGAGGAACAGGGTGCTTTTAAACAGGCTGTGGTTGATCAGGTGATACAGGCCGCCGATAAAGCCGGCCGCAATCAGCGCCGGTTGATTGAGCGCCAGCCCGGTAACGCCTGCGCCAATACCCAGCAGGATGATGCCGATGTTCTCAAGGGTGTGGTATGCCAGCAGACGCTGGATATTGTGCTCCATCAGGGCGTACAGGCCTCCGACGAAGGCGGTGATCATCCCGGCGACCAGCAGTACAACGCCCCACCACAGCGGTGGCTGCCCACCAGTGAGCGTTATCGTCAGAATGCCGAACAGACCAACCTTCATGACAACCGTCGAGAAGAGCGCTGCGGCAGGCGCGGAGGCATGTGCATGTGCCTGTGGCACCCAGCCGTGCAGCGGGATAATCCCGGCCAGCAGACCAAAGCCGATCACGCCAAGGAGCCAGACATCATTCCCCAGCGACTGACCGTTAAGGGCGGAGAAGTCCAGCGTGCCGAAGCGCTGCCACACCAGCCAGCAGGCCAGTGCCAGCAGCAACGTGCCAAGACGCCCCAGCGCAAACCACAGTTTGCCGGAGGTGCTACAGCCCGTAAGGAATACGCCGCACAGCGCCATGATCTCGGCCATCACCACCAGCGCGCCGAGGTTGCTGGCAGTCACGGTACAGACCGCCGCGGCCATCAGCAGATTGACCAGCAGACCGTTGGGCTGAGTGTGCTGATGACGGTGCCAGTCAATATTAAACAGGCTGATAAACACGCCGCACAGACCAAAGGTCACCAGCCAGATGGCATTCAGCGGCGTAATTTCAACGGTGTGCCGTATCAGCGGCATCACCGCTTCGACAGATTGTCCGCCTGTTAACACGAGGCCACCGGCCACCAGCGTCATCACGCTGCCAACCGCCCCGCCGATACCGGCTATCCAGCCGCTCAGGGTTTTATGGAAAGAGAAGATCAAGGCCAACACAGCGGCGGCGGCAAAATAGGCCACCGCGCTGATAATCATCATCACCGCGTTCATTTCGCCCCCTCGTTCAGCGCCTGAAGCAGAGAAAGATCGCCGAAATCACTGTTAATGGTCAGCTCACGCTTACGTTTACTGGTGCGAACGATGTCGCGAATATTGACCAGAATCAGCGCCTTCGTCGGGCAGGTGCGCACACAGGCTGGCCCTTGTTCATCAAAGCTGCACAGGTCGCATTTGACGGCAACGGCACGCACGCCGGGAACCCAGTCAAGCAGCGTGCTCACCTTCGCCGGCGCAGGTGGCGCTGGCGGCGCTTTCGGGGAGTTGGCATTCGCCGGGATATGCAGCGGACGGCTGCCGGAAAATTCAATCGCGCCGAACGGGCAGGCAATGCCGCACAGTTTGCAGCTCACGCACAGACTTTCATTCAGCTGCACCGCCCCCTCGACACGGGTGATGGCATTAACAGGACAGACTCCCGCGCAGGGGGCATCTTCACAGTGGTGGCAGAGCTGCGGCGCAGACTCTTTTTCATTACGCATGACGCGCAAGCGCGGCATGGACTGTAGCCCGTGCTGACGGTGCGTTTCCGAACAGGCCGCCTCACAGGTTCGACAGCCAATACAGACCGTCGAGTCAGCAATTACAAAACGGTTCACCGGGTCATCCTCTGGTGATAGTCATTTTTGACGAAAAACTGTCTTGTCGACACTTCTCGACACGCAATGGTCAGGCCACGTTCGCTGAGGTATTTCCATCCATCAGCTGTTTCAGGTTGACCGGGAGATCGTGTTCAACAGCGGCGTACAGGCCGTTATAAACCGGCGCGATTTTTTCCAGATAGTGCTCCAGCACCTGCTGGCGATCGCGGTTACTGACGTGACCATCGACCATCCCGTCGGCCATCAGCTGCGCCTTCGCAATACACTGTTTTTCACCTTCTTTTGTTTCGACGTAGTACTCGATGGTGTGGCTGTTGAAGGTGTCTGCCAGGGTGACGTTTATCGTGAAATGGCCGAAGAGCACAAAGCGCATATCCCCCTGCGCTGCACAGCTCATGGCGTGGTGAAGACGGGCTTTTGACAGGGTGATGCCCTGAACCAGAGAGTTGCAGTAAAGGTGCCACTGCTCCTGTAACTGCTGATGGCGCTGCGCAATGTAATCCGCTTTTTCGCTAATTTCCCAAATAGTCATAAAAGGTATCCGGTTAATGGAGATAGCGGCTGTTAAGCAGATTCCATGCCAGTTTTTAATGCATTGATTTTTAAGTATTTTAATCAAAATAAGCGTGTCAATCGCGCCGTGTCGACGTGTCATTTCGACAGCATTGACATCGTCACGCCTTAACAAAAATCAAGCTGGCACCGTTATTGCATTATCGGGGCAATTCATTGAGGAGGCGTCATGCACGAAATCACCCTCTGCCAGCGGGCCGTCGAGTTAATTGAACAGCAGGCGCGGGCAAACAATGCAAAACGCGTCACCGGTGTCTGGCTACAGGTCGGGGCCTTTTCCTGCGTTGAAACCAGCGCCCTGACCTTCTGCTTTGAGCTGGTGTGCCGCGGCACGCTGGCGGAAGGCTGTGAACTGCATATTGAAGAACAGCAGGCGGAGTGCTGGTGCGCGCAGTGTCAGCAATACGTCACTCTGCTTTCATCGAAGGTTCAGCGCTGTCCGCAGTGCCAGAGCAGCGAGCTTCGCATCGTGGCGGATGACGGCATGCAGATCCAACGTCTCGAAATCGAGAAGGAGTAAAATATGTGTAGTACCTGCGGTTGCGCTGAAGGCAACCTGTATATAGAAGGGGATGAACACCGTCCTCACGCCGCGTTTCGCTCCGCACCCTTTTCACCTGCCCCTCGTCCTGCAGCGGCATTAACCGGTATCACCTTCGCCCCCCGACACTCCGCTGCGGGCGACCTGCATTACGGGCATGGCATCGCCGGTACCCACGCGCCGGGGCTCAGCCAGCGTCAGATGCTGGAGGTGGAAATCAACGTTCTGGATAAAAACAACCAGATTGCAGCACGCAACCGCGCCCGCTTTGCCACGCGTAAACAGCTGGTCCTGAACCTGGTCTCCAGCCCCGGCTCCGGCAAAACCACGCTGCTGACACAAACGCTCCACCGCCTGAACGGACGCATCTCCTGCGCGGTGATCGAAGGCGATCAGCAGACGGTGAACGACGCCGCGCGTATTCGCGAAACCGGCACGCCCGCCATTCAGGTTAATACGGGTAAAGGCTGCCATCTGGATGCACAAATGATTGCCGACGCCACGCCGCGCTTGCCGCTTGCGGACAACGGCATCCTGTTTATTGAGAACGTGGGCAACCTGGTCTGTCCGGCCAGCTTCGATCTCGGTGAGCGGCATAAGGTCGCGGTGCTCTCGGTGACCGAAGGTGAAGACAAGCCGCTTAAATATCCGCATATGTTTGCCGCCGCTTCGCTGATGTTGCTGAACAAAGTTGACCTGCTGCCGTACCTGAATTTCGACGTGGATAAATGCATGGCCTATGCCCGTGAAGTGAACCCGGAGATTGACATCATGCTGGTGTCCGCCACCCGCGGCGACGGGATGGACGCCTGGCTGAACTGGCTGGAGAGCGAACGATGTGCATAGGCGTCCCCGGACAAATTCACGCCATTGACGGGAATCAGGCCCGCGTTGAGGTGTGTGGCATATTGCGCGACGTCGACCTGACGCTTGTCGGCAGCACCGACGAAACCGGCGCCTCACGCCTCGGTCAGTGGGTGCTGGTGCACGTGGGGTTTGCCATGAGCATCATCAACGAAGCGGAGGCCCGCGACACGCTCGATGCCCTTCAGAATATGTTCGACGTGGAGCCGGACGTCGGGGCATTGCTGTACGGCGAGGAGCGGTAAACCATGCGCTACGTTGATGAATATCGCGCGCCTGAGCAGGTGATGCAGCTGATTGAACATCTGAAAACACGGGCGGCACGGCTGAGCTATACCGCCGAAAAGCCGCTGCGTATTATGGAAGTCTGCGGCGGGCATACGCATGCCATCTTTAAATTTGGCCTCGACCAGCTTCTGCCGGAAAACATCGAGTTTATCCATGGCCCCGGCTGCCCGGTGTGCGTCCTGCCGATGGGACGCATCGACGCCTGCCTTGAGATAGCCCACCAGCCTGACGTGATTTTCTGTACCTTTGGCGATGCGATGCGCGTGCCGGGCAAAAACGGCTCGCTGCTGCAGGCAAAAGCCCGGGGCGCGGATATCAGGATCGTGTACTCGCCGATGGACGCCCTGACGCTGGCCACCCATAACCCCGGTCGCAAGGTCGTCTTTTTCGGGCTTGGTTTTGAAACCACTATGCCCGCCACGGCCATCACGCTGCAGCAGGCCAAAGCCCGCGACATTGATAACTTTTTCTTTTTTTGCCAGCACATTACGCTCATCCCGACGTTACGCAGCCTGCTTGAAGAGCCGGACAACGGAATTGACGCTTTTCTGGCGCCGGGCCATGTCAGCATGGTTATCGGGACGGCGGCCTACGGCTTTATCGCTGAACAGTTCGAACGGCCTTTAGTGGTGGCTGGTTTCGAACCTCTTGATCTACTGCAAGGCGTGACCATGCTGGTTGAGCAGAAAATAGCAGCCCAGAGTGCAGTAGAAAATCAGTACCGCCGTGTCGTCCCCGACAGTGGAAATGTGGTGGCCCAGCAGGCGATAGCCGAGGTATTTAGCGTCGAGGGCGACAGCGAATGGCGTGGTCTGGGGCTGATTGCTGAGTCCGGCGTGCGCCTGACGCCAGCCTACCGGTCGTTCGACGCCGAAGCCCACTTCCGCCCGCAGCCGCAACAGGTGTGTGACGACCCGCGGGCCCGCTGTGGCGAAGTGCTCACCGGCAAATGCAAACCCCATCACTGCCCGTTATTTGGCAACACCTGTAACCCGCAAACGGCTTTTGGCGCGCTGATGGTCTCTTCCGAAGGGGCGTGTGCCGCGTGGTATCAGTATCGCAATCAGGAGTCTGAAGCATGAATACGGTTGAAATGGCACACGGCAGCGGCGGCCTGGCGATGCAGCAGCTGATTAACCGTCTGTTTATGGACGCGTTTGATAACCCCTGGCTGGCGGAGCAGGAGGATCAGGCCCGCATTGACCTCTCCACCCTGACCGCGCAGGGCGACAGGCTGGCCTTTTCCACCGACAGCTACGTGATTGACCCGCTGTTCTTCCCGGGCGGCGATATCGGCAAGCTCGCGGTCTGCGGTACGGCAAACGACGTGGCCGTCAGCGGTGCTGTTCCGCGCTTTCTCTCCTGCGGCTTTATCCTTGAAGAGGGGCTGCCGATGGAGACGCTCTCTGCGGTTGTCAGCAGCATGGCGCACACGGCACGCGAGGCGGGTATCGCCATCGTCACCGGCGACACCAAAGTGGTCCAGCGTGGCGCAGCCGACAAACTGTTCATCAATACCGCCGGCATGGGGGCGATCCCTGCCGACATTCACTGGGGCGCGCAGCAGCTTGCCGTCGGCGACGTGCTGATCGTCAGCGGATCGCTGGGCTGCCACGGGGCGACGATCCTGAACCTGCGTGAAGGCCTGGGGCTGGACGGAGAATTACGCAGTGATTGCGCGGTACTGACCCCGCTTATCCAGACCCTGCGTTCCCTTCCAGGCGTGAAAGCCCTGCGCGATGCGACCCGCGGCGGGGTTAACGCCGTGGTACATGAGTTCGCGGCACGCTGCGGTCTGGGTATTGAACTCACTGAACGCGCGCTGCCCGTTAAGCCTGCCGTTCGCGGCTTGTGCGAACTCCTCGGGCTCGACCCGCTAAACTTTGCAAATGAAGGCAAGCTGGTCATTGGCGTGGAGCGCGCGGCGGCCGAATCCGTACTTGAACAGCTGCGGGCACATCCTTTCGGGAAAGAGGCCGCGCTGGTTGGTGAAGTGGTTGAGCGCAAAGGGGTACGCCTGACCGGGTTGTATGGCGTCAAGCGGACGCTGGATCTGCCGCACGCGGAACCTTTACCCCGCATTTGCTAGAACCGCGCCAAAAGCGGTCAGCACTGACTTTCTCTTTTTTGCCAGTTTCTATTGGAAAGCAATATGCCGTATACACCGATGAGCGATCTTGGACAGCAGGGCCTGTTTGACATTACGCGCACACTTTTACAGCAGCCCGATCTTGGCGCGCTGAGCGATGCCCTGACGCGGCTGGTCAGGCAATCAGCGCTGGCAGACAGCGCCGCAATTGTGCTCTGGCATAGCGCAAGCCATCGCGCGAGCTACTATTCAACGCGCGACAATGGCAAAGCGTTTGAGTACGAGGATGAAACCTACCTCGCTCATGGTCCTGTCCGGCGTATTCTTTCCCGCCCGGAGGCGCTGCACTGCAATTTTGAGGAATTCCGCGAAGCGTGGCCGATGCTGGCGCAGAGTCAGTTATACCCGCCTTTCGGCCACTACAGCCTGCTGCCACTGGCGGTGGAAGGGCATATCTTCGGCGGCTGCGAGTTTATTCGTCACACCGACCAGCCGTGGAGCGAGGCGGAATACGAGCGTCTGCACACCTTCACCCAGATTGTGGCCGTGGTCGCAGAGCAAATTCAAAGCCGCGTCACCAATAATGTGGATTACGACCTGCTGAGCCGCGAACGTGACAATTTCCGGATCCTGGTGGCCATCACCAACGCGGTGCTTTCGCGCCTCGATATGGATGAGCTGGTCAGCGAAGTCTCAAAAGAGATCCACCACTATTTCAAAATCGACGCCATCAGTATTGCGCTCCGGGGGCACCGGAAAGGCAAGCTGAACATCTACTCCACCCACTATCTTGATGAGGCAAATCCCGCCCACGAACAGAGTGAAGTGGATGAGGCGGGCACGCTCTCTGAGCGGGTATTTAAAAGCAAAGAGATCCTGCTGCTCAACCTCAACGAGCAGGATGCGCTCGCGCCTTATGAGCGGATGCTGTTTAACACCTGGGGGAATAAAATCCAGACGCTGTGCCTGCTGCCGCTGATGTCCGGCAATACTATGCTTGGTGTCCTGAAGCTGGCGCAGTGTGAAGAGGGCGTCTTTACCACCGCCAACCTGAAACTGTTGCGCCAGATTGCCGAGCGTATCTCCATCGCACTGGATAACGCGCTGGCCTATCAGGAGATCCACCGTCTGAAAGAACGGCTGGTGGATGAAAACCTGGCGCTGACGGAACAGCTTAACAACGTGGACAGCGAGTTTGGCGAAATCATCGGCCGCAGCGATGCCATGTACAGCGTGCTGAAACAGGTGGAGATGGTGGCGCAAAGTGACAGTACGGTGCTGATCCTCGGTGAAACCGGCACCGGTAAAGAGCTGATTGCCCGTGCGATCCACAACCTCAGCAACCGTAACAGCCGCCGCATGGTGAAGATGAACTGCGCCGCTATGCCCGCAGGCCTGCTGGAAAGCGATCTCTTTGGCCACGAACGCGGCGCGTTTACCGGTGCCAGCAGCCAGCGCCTGGGCCGTTTCGAGCTGGCGGACAAAAGCTCGTTGTTCCTTGATGAAGTGGGTGACATGCCTCTGGAGCTGCAGCCCAAACTGCTTCGCGTCCTGCAGGAGCAGGAGTTTGAACGTCTTGGCAGTAACAAACTTATCCAGACTGACGTGCGGCTCATTGCCGCCACCAACCGCGACCTGAAAAAAATGGTCGCCGACCGCGAGTTTCGAAGCGACCTCTATTATCGCCTGAACGTCTTCCCAATCTGCCTGCCGCCCCTGCGTGAACGGCCGGAAGATATCCCTCTACTGGTCAAAGCGTTTACCGCCAAAATAGCCCGCCGGATGGGCCGCAACATCGACAGTATCCCCGCCGAGACGCTACGTACCCTCTCCTCGATGGAGTGGCCGGGTAACGTGCGTGAACTGGAAAACGTCATTGAACGTGCGGTATTGCTGACGCGCGGTAACGTACTGCAACTCTCCCTGCCCGAAGTTTCCCTGCCCGAAACCCCGGTTACAGCCACCGACGTGGCGCAGGAAGGTGAAGACGAATATCAGCTGATCATGCGCGTGCTGAAAGAGACTAACGGTGTCGTGGCCGGACCGAAAGGTGCCGCCCAGCGACTGGGGCTAAAACGCACCACGCTGCTGTCGCGCATGAAACGTCTCGGGATTGATAAAGAGAGCCTGGTGTAGCGTCATTCTGGCTGAGATCCCGCATGCAGGCGTTGGGATACGGTCGTCAGCGAAGCGCCTGAACGGTTACTTTTTCGGGCGATACTTTTCCGGTAATTCCGGTACCGGGCGACGGTCATCCATCAGGTGGCGTACCGTCAGGATGGGATGACGCCATAACATGCGTGGGCCAGCCCAGCGCATCACCTGCTTCATCTCTTCGCGCCTGGCAGGCTGATAGCAGTGAACGGGGCACTGTTTACAGGCGGGTTTTTCCTCACCAAAAACGCATTTATCCAGGCGCTTATTGGCATACGCTTTCAGCGCCTGATAATGCCCCTCTTCCTGCGAAGCCTGGGGACACTGTGTTTCATACAGCGCGATCATTTTCGCGATCGTCTCTTTCTCACGTGTAATGCGTTTTCCGGACATAACGGCTCACCAGATAATAAAGTGCATTTATAATACGCCTTTCAGCTACTGATTTCAGGTGTTGCATTCTGTTTTCTGAAGGCTGATTCCAGTATTAAGCCCACACCTGCAGTAAATCACTGGTATTTTATACAGCATCAGGAATGACCCTTGTCCACGTTGTCCGGAGGCCGTATGCACAAGATCGCTATCACCAAATCCTATCGTCATTTGAAAGTGGGGTATTTCAGAAAGCGTCATGAAGACCGTAACACCAAGATACCCAAACGCTACAGCGTGCATGCGGCGCTGAGCTTAAAGGGCGACTGGCTTGAAAAAGCGGGGTTTACCACCCATTCGCAGGTCAGAGTGGGGGTTGAGCATGGAAAAATTGTCATTGAGTTAGTGCAGGAAGGCACCTCGTAATGCCGCGACATTTTTCTGCGCCGTACCTTTTTTTCATGCGACAATAGAAGGAACTAACGGCCACTGAGCCGCCCAAAGCGTATTATTTTCAAAGAAATGGACATCATAACTCCATGAGCACAATCGACAATTTCGACGCACATACGCCGATGATGCAGCAGTACCTGAAGCTGAAAGCACAGCATCCGGAAATCTTGCTGTTCTACCGTATGGGCGATTTTTACGAGCTATTTTATGACGATGCCAGACGTGCGTCGCAGCTGCTCGACATCTCGCTGACCCGGCGTGGCGCATCTGCAGGCGAGCCCATTCCCATGGCCGGTATTCCGCATCACGCGGTAGAAAACTACCTTGCGAAACTGGTGAATCAGGGTGAGTCAGTCGCCATTTGCGAACAGATCGGCGATCCGGCAACGTCAAAAGGACCGGTTGAGCGCAAAGTCGTGCGCATCGTCACGCCTGGTACGATCAGCGACGAAGCCCTGCTGCAGGAGCGTCAGGATAACCTGCTGGCAGCACTGTGGCAGGACGGCAAAGGTTTCGGTTATGCGACGCTGGATATCAGCTCCGGACGTTTTCGTCTGAGCGAACCGGCAGATCGTGAAACGATGGCGGCTGAATTGCAGCGCACGAACCCGGCAGAACTGCTCTATGCCGAAGATTTTGCCGAGATGGCGCTGATTGAAGGCCGCCGCGGTCTGCGCCGTCGTCCGCTGTGGGAGTTCGAAATTGATACCGCGCGCCAGCAGTTGAATCTGCAGTTTGGCACCCGCGATCTGATTGGCTTTGGTGTGGAAAATGCCCCGCGCGGACTGTGTGCCGCGGGTTGCCTGCTGCAGTACGTCAAAGATACTCAGCGCACCACCCTGCCGCATATCCGCTCGATCACGATGGAGCGGCAGCAGGACAGCATCATTATGGATGCCGCGACGCGTCGTAATCTGGAGATCACCCAGAATCTGGCCGGAGGCATGGAAAACACCCTCGCTTCCGTCCTCGACAGCACGGTGACGCCGATGGGCAGCCGTATGTTAAAACGCTGGCTGCATATGCCCATTCGCGATACCGACACGCTTACCTGTCGTCAGCAGACGATTGCCGCGTTGCAGGATCGCTACAGTGAACTGCAGCCCGTGCTGCGTCAGGTCGGCGATCTGGAGCGTATTCTTGCGCGTCTGGCGCTGCGTACGGCACGTCCGCGCGACCTCGCCCGCATGCGTCATGCCTTCCAGCAGTTGCCGGAATTGCGCAGCCTGCTCGCCGATGTGGATAGCGCGCCGGTGCAGAAACTGCGTGAAACCATGGGTGAATTTAGCGAGCTGCGCGAGCTGCTCGAACGCGCCATTATTGACGCACCTCCGGTTCTGGTGCGTGACGGCGGCGTAATTGCCCCGGGCTACAACGAAGAGCTGGATGAATGGCGTGCGCTGGCCGACGGTGCCACGGACTACCTGGATAAGCTGGAAATTCGCGAGCGCGAACGCCTTGGGCTCGACACCCTCAAAGTGGGCTATAACGCGGTTCACGGTTACTACATTCAGATCAGCCGTGGACAAAGCCATCTGGCCCCCATCCACTACGTGCGCCGCCAGACGCTGAAAAACGCTGAGCGTTACATTATCCCTGAACTGAAAGAGTACGAGGACAAAGTTCTCACCTCGAAAGGCAAGGCGCTGGCGCTGGAGAAACAGCTGTATGAAGAGCTGTTCGACATGCTGATGCCGCACCTTGCAGACCTGCAGTCAAGCGCCAGTGCGCTGGCAGAGCTGGACGTGCTGGTCAACCTGGCAGAACGCGCTGAAACGCTGAACTACACCTGCCCGACCTTTACCGATAAACCCGGTATTCGCATCACCGAAGGCCGTCATCCGGTTGTGGAACGGGTGCTGAACGAGCCGTTCATCGCCAACCCGCTAAGCCTGTCGCCGCAGAGAAGAATGCTGATCATTACCGGTCCAAACATGGGCGGTAAAAGTACCTATATGCGCCAGACAGCGCTTATTGCTCTGCTCGCCTATATCGGCAGCTACGTTCCTGCGCAAAAAGTGGAGATTGGCCCTATCGACCGTATCTTTACCCGTGTCGGGGCAGCGGACGATCTGGCCAGCGGCCGCTCAACCTTTATGGTGGAGATGACCGAAACCGCCAATATTCTGCATAACGCGACCGAATACAGCCTGGTATTGATGGATGAAGTCGGGCGCGGAACATCAACCTATGATGGTCTGTCACTGGCATGGGCCTGCGCTGAAAACCTTGCCAATAAGATCAAGGCAATGACGCTGTTCGCAACCCACTATTTCGAGCTGACACAGTTGCCAGAAAAGATGGAAGGCGTGGCAAACGTCCACCTCGATGCGCTGGAACACGGCGATACCATCGCCTTTATGCACACCGTACAGGATGGTGCCGCGAGCAAGAGCTATGGCCTGGCCGTGGCCGCGCTGGCGGGGGTTCCAAAAGAGGTGATCAAACGTGCGCGCCAGAAATTGCGTGAGCTGGAGAGCCTGTCACCGAATGCCGCGGCCACGCAGATTGATGGCACGCAAATGTCATTGCTAGCCCCGGCAGAAGAGACGTCACCGGCCGTTGAGGCACTGGAAAATCTCGATCCGGACTCGCTCACGCCGCGTCAGGCGCTGGAGTGGATTTATCGCCTGAAAAGCCTGGTGTAGTCTGCACCCGGTGGCGCAATGCTTACCGGGCCTGCCGGGAAGTAGCGGTATCTGAAACAAACAGGCCGGGTAAGGCGAAACCGCCTCCCGGCTTTTTTTTAGCGCTTATCGTCGGCCAGTAACGGCGGGATCGTCGGCACCTGTGGTGCGTCATCGATATCCTTCTGCGTCATGCGAAACGCTTGCGGATAATGATCGCGGTGGGTCCGGCGTAGCGGTTCCGTGTCACGCCAGGTATACAGACAATGCTGGCACTGATAGACAGTCCAGACCCCTTTCACCGGTGATGTTGCCATCACCTCAATATGCTCATCAGCACAACGTGGACATATCATCTTTTCCTCCTTATTGGCGTGCAGCCAGCATCGCAGTCAGTTTTTCGGCCCAGGCCTTGGTTTCAGGTAAATCCTGTACCGGCTGGCTGAAGTGGCCCCGGTTGTCGGGTGCAACAGGCGTGGTGGCATCAATAATCAGTTTGTCGGTAATGCCTGCCGGGCTGGAGCCCGGGTCCAGTTCAAGCACCGACATATTCGACAACTGCACCAGATCGCCCGCCGGGTTCACCTTCGAGGACAGCGCCCACATCACCTGCGGCAGGTTGAACGGGTCAACGTCTTCATCCACCATAATCACCATCTTCACATAGCCCATGCCGTGCGGCGTGGTCATAGCACGTAAGCCGACTGCACGGGCAAAGCCACCGTAGCGTTTTTTGGTGGAGATAATCGCCAGCAAACCGTGGGTATACATGGCATTGACCGCCTGCACTTCCGGAAATTCTGCTTTCAGCTGCTGGTAGAGCGGTACACAGGTAGCCGGGCCCATCAGGTAGTCAATTTCGGTCCACGGCATGCCGAGGTAGAGGGATTCAAAAATGGGTTTTGTGCGGTAAGACACTTTATCAATACGCACCACCGTCATGTTACGGCCACCAGAGTAGTGCCCGGTAAACTCACCAAAGGGTCCTTCGATTTCGCGCTTGCGGCCTTCAATCACCCCTTCCAGAATGACTTCAGATCCCCACGGTACATCAAAGCCGGTCAGCGGTGCCGTCGCAATGGGATAGGGGCTTTCGCGCAGCGCACCGGCCATCTCATACTCAGATTGATCGTATTTCAGCGGCGTCGCGCCCATAAGTGTAATAATCGGATCATTGCCAAGCGTAATCGCGACCGGCAGATCTTCACCGCGCTCTTCCGCTTTATGCAAATGCAGGGCGATATCGTGCATCGGAACCGGTTGCAGACCCAGCTTGCGTTTTCCCTTCACTTCCATGCGATAGATACCGACGTTCTGCTTGCCGAAGTTATCCGCATCAAGCGGATCGCGCGAAACGACGCACGCTTTGTCGAGGTAAAAACCGCCGTCACCGTCGTTCAGACGGAACAGCGGCAGGATGTCGAAAAGGTTAATGCCTTCACCCTCCACCGTATTTTGAGCCCAGGCGGGATCTGCACGGCGCTCTGGCGTGACGGGGAATTTATCCCAGCGGCGAATAAACTCATCAATCTGTTTTTTGACGGGGGTGTTCGCGGGCAGTCCCATAGAAATGGCGTGATTCTGCCAGGAACCAATGGTGTTCATTACCACCCGGGCATCGGTAAACCCGCGAATATTATCGAACCACAGCGCCGGTGCGCCGTCACCAATACGGCCTGTGGCATTGGCTGCCGCGGCCAGGTCCGGTTCTGCATTCACCTCTTCTTCAATTTTCAGCAGTTGCCCTTGCTCATCGAGCGCCTGCAGGAAGCTTCTCAAATCATCAAATGCCATCTTTATTCTCCTGTGAAAAATGTTTTGCTTCCCGCAACCCGTTCCAGCGGCGCGCTTTTTTGTGCTCCAGACCAAACTGGTCGAGCACGCGGGTCACAATGTGATGGGTGATATCGTCGGCGGTCTGCGGGTGGTTGTAATACGCGGGCATCGGCGGCACCATTGCCACGCCCATACGGGACAGTGCGAGCATATTCTCGAGATGAATGGTGCTGAGCGGGGTTTCACGAGGAACCAGCACCAGTTTGCGCCCCTCTTTCAGCACCACATCTGCCGCACGGCCCACCAGTCCTTCGGCGTAGCCTGCGCGAATGCCTGCCAGGGTTTTCATACTGCAGGGAATGACGATCATGCCGTCGGTGCGAAACGAGCCGGATGAGATAGTGGCAGCCTGATCGGCCGGGCTGTGGACAACATCGGCCAGCGCAGCCACATCCTGTGCGGTGTAGGGTGTCTCCAGCTCAATGGTGGTTTTTGCCCATTTCGACATGACCAGATGGGTCTCCACCTCCGGCATGTCACGTAATGCCTGCAGCAACGCTACGCCCAGCGGCGCTCCCGTTGCGCCCGTCATTCCAACTATCAATCTCATTCAGCACCTCAATTAATTCGTTCGCATACGAACATATTAAATACGTTACTCCCGGATCCTGTTTCTGACAATATTGTTCGTACACGATCACATTAATTGCTAAAAATTGCCGCGTTAAAATCCTGGGCAAGAGCGGCTATCATAGGGAGAGAATTTTTCGTCGGAGTGTTCATGGAACTGAGACAAGAGGCGTTTCACCTGTTACGCCAGCTTTTTCAACAGCATACTGCCCGTTGGCAACATGCATTGCCGGAACTGACCAAACCGCAGTACGCGGTATTGCGGTCTATTGCCGAAAATCCGGGGATTGAGCAAGTTGCGCTGACAGAAGTGGCGGTCAGCACAAAGGCGACGCTCGCGGAGATGCTGAGCCGCATGGAGGCGCGTGGACTGGTAAAACGCGAGCACGATCCGGCGGACAAGCGCCGTCGTTTCGTCTTTCTGACGCCGGAAGGTGAAGCGCTGCTTGCCAGCTGTAAACCGCTCGGCAATGACGTGGATGAGGCGTTTTTAGGGCGGCTGAGCAACGACGAGCGGGCGCAATTCTCCGCACTCGTCAAAAAAATGATGCGCGACTAGTTAACCCGGGTGCGCATAAAGTCGATAAAGGTGCGCACTTTCGCAGGCACATGCGGGGCATCGGGATAAACCGCATAGATGCCCTGCCGCGCAAAGGTATATTCCGGTAAAACCGACACCAGCGTGCCGTCATCAAGCGCATGGCGCACCAGCCACGCCGGCAACAGCGCCACGCCACATCCCGCGAGCGCAAAGGCCATCAGCGCCTGAGCACTGTCCGCAAACAAACGCGGTGCTTTTTTAATTTCCAGCGTGGCGGGCTCACCGCAGGCATCGTTCACCTGCCAGCGCAGCGGCGAGGCTAAGCGCTCATGAATAATCCAGTCAGCTTTCGCCAGCTGTTCAAGCGATTCTACAGGATGGTTACGCAGCCAGCCGGGCGTTGCTACGGGGAAAATAGTGAACTGCGTTATCAGTGCCGCGTGGTAGCGTGAATCGGCAAGGGTTCCCAGCCGGATGGCGACATCAAAGCGCTCTGAAATCAGATCGGCATGCAGTGAAGACGAAACGTGACGCACGCGAAGGTCCGGGTGTTGCTGGCTAAACTCAGCCAGTAACGGGACCACAACCTGCGAGCCGTACTCCGGTGTGGTGGTGATCCGCAACTCCCCCGTGAGACCTGCATGGTTTGCACGGACGTCGTCCTTCAGGCGTTCCGCATCCTTTAAAAGCGCGACGCTCCGTTGATGGAAAAGCCTCCCTGCCTCGGTTAACGTCAGTCGACGGGTGGAACGCAGCAACAGGGTGACACCCAGTTCATCTTCCAGCTGGCGGATATTGAAGCTGACCACCGCTTTTGTCAGCCCCATTGCCTCTGCTGCGGCGGTGAAACTGCCGCTATCCGCGACGGCGACAAACATCGCGGTACGCTGCAAATTAATCATGGTCAGCCCTATTACTGTCAAAAATTTTTTGACAGTATATCGCGCTTTATAACGTTTATCCGTTCCTCCCTGCCCGATACGATACGCCCCTCACTGGAGGTGCCGCCATGTCGTATCGCAGCAAAGTCGCCGTTGTCTATCTGCTGGGCTTTTTTCTTGATTTAATTAATATGTTTATCGCCAGCGTCGCTTTTCCGGCAATGGCTCAGGCGTTCAACGCCACGCCCTCATCGCTTGCCTGGGTCAGTAACGGCTATATTGCCGGTCTGACACTCGTCATCCCCTTCAGCACCCTGCTGACGCGCAGGCTCGGGCCGAAGCATGTCATTCTGCTTTCGCTTTTTCTCTTTAGCGCCGCCTCCGTTGCGGCAGGTTTGTCGTCCTCACTTGAGAGCCTGATTGCCTGGCGAGTGCTGCAGGGCATGGGAGGGGGTTTACTGATCCCGGTCGGACAGGCGCTGACCTGGCAACAATTTAAACCCCATGAGCGTGCCAGGCTCTCCTCAGCGGTCATGCTGGTTGCATTGCTTGCGCCTGCATGCTCACCCGCCGTGGGGGGAGTGCTGGTTCAGGCACTCAGCTGGCGATGGATATTTTTTGCCACAACGCCTGTCGCCGCCGTGACGTTTTTCCTGGCCTGCGTGTGGCTTAAGAATGAGAGGGCCCCCGTGAAAGCGAGCAGGCTGTTAAACCTGCCCCTGCTGGCCGACCCGCTGCTGCGTTTTTCCATGCTTGTCTATTTGTGCGTACCCGGCATGTTTATTGGGGTGAACGTCACGGGGATGTATTATCTTCAGAGCGAGGCGCACATGACACCTGCCGCAACGGGGATGCTGATGCTGCCATGGTCTCTGGCCTCGTTTATGGCGATCACCGCGACCGGACGTTATTTTAACCGCGTGGGTCCCCGGCCTCTCATTGTCGTGGGTTGCCTGTTACAGGCGCTGGGCGTTTTACTGCTGCTTAACGTCAGCCCCACTACCACAGTGTTGTTGCCTGGCGCCGCGTTTACGTTAATGGGCGCGGGCGGCAGTCTTTGCAGCAGTACGGCGCAAAGCAGCGCATTTTTAACGACGGCGCGCGACGATATGCCTGACGCCAGCGCGCTATGGAATCTTAATCGTCAGATCAGTTTTTTTGCCGGGGCATTCCTGCTCTCGCAGGTGCTGAACCTGACACTGGCGTTTTTCACGCCGCTCGCCGCATGGCACTGGATGTTTAGTGTTGCTGCGGCCATCACATTACTGCCCGTCGTGTACGTCTTTCGTCTTAACAACACGCAGGTGCTTTCAGAGGTGCAACAGGAGAAACCATGACCCATTTCGAACAGGACATTATCGACGTTCACGTTAAGCTGGAGAACTGGTTGGGTAAGGGCGAAGGGGATGTTGACGCCCTGCTTGCCCACTTTCAGCCGGATTTTATGATGCTCACCCCAGGTGGCGTCCATTTTGACTATAACGCGCTTGTCGGTTTCCTGGACCTTCAGCGCGGCAGCCGTCCTGGTCTGGAGATTGTTCTTGATGAGATAACGACGCTACAGACGTGGGCCAACGGCGCAGTGCTTCACTACCGGGAAACGCAAACTCGCCCGGATCAGCCCGTCAATGTGCGCTGGTCAACCGCCGTGCTCAATCAGAAGGATGGCAAGATAACGTGGCGTTTGCTGCACGAAACGGCACAACCGTAACGCAAAAGAAAAAGGCCCGTCTCACGACGGGCCTTTTTTGATGAAAGATTGCTTATTCGCGGAACAGCGCTTCGATATTCAGACCTTGCCCCTGCAGGATTTCACGCAGGCGACGCAGACCTTCAACCTGAATCTGACGAACACGTTCACGGGTCAGGCCAATTTCGCGGCCGACGTCTTCCAGTGTTGCAGCTTCATACCCCAGTAAACCGAAACGACGTGCCAGCACTTCACGCTGTTTGGCGTTCAGTTCGAACAGCCATTTGACGATGCTCTGTTTCATGTCATCGTCCTGCGTGGTGTCTTCCGGACCGTTGTCTTTTTCATCGGCCAGGATGTCCAGCAGCGCTTTTTCGGAGTCGCCACCCAACGGGGTGTCAACGGAGGTAATGCGCTCGTTGAGACGCAGCATACGGCTTACGTCATCAACCGGTTTATCAAGTTGTTCGGCGATCTCTTCCGCGCTTGGCTCGTGGTCCAGTTTATGGGACAACTCGCGCGCAGTACGCAGATAGACGTTCAACTCTTTGACGATGTGAATCGGCAGGCGAATCGTACGGGTTTGGTTCATAATCGCCCGTTCGATGGTCTGACGAATCCACCAGGTCGCGTAGGTTGAGAAACGGAACCCGCGTTCCGGGTCAAACTTCTCAACTGCGCGGATGAGACCTAAGTTGCCCTCTTCAATCAGATCCAGCAGAGCCAGACCTCGATTGCCGTAACGACGGGCAATTTTCACGACCAGACGCAAGTTACTTTCAATCATGCGACGGCGCGAGGCAACATCACCACGCAAAGCACGACGTGCGAAATAGACTTCTTCTTCGGCCGTTAACAGTGGGGAGTAACCAATCTCCCCAAGGTAAAGCTGAGTCGCGTCCAGTACACGCTGTGTGGCGCCCTGCGATAACAGCTCTTCTTCAGCCAAATCGTTATCACTGGGTTCCTCTTCTACTAAGGCTTTTTCATCAAAAGCCTCTGCTCCGTTCTCATCAAATTCCGCATCTTCATTTAAATCATGAACTTTCAGCGTATTCTGACTCATAAGGTGGCTCCTACCCGTGATCCCTGAACGAGACACCCTGGCTGGCATGCCCCGTCAACTTATCGCTGCGGCAAATACTGCAGCGGGTTTACGGATTTCCCCTTGTAACGAATTTCAAAATGCAAGCGTGTAGAACTGGTGCCGGTGCTACCCATGGTAGCGATTTTTTGCCCCGCCTTAACTTCTTGTTGTTCCCGGACCAGCATTGTGTCGTTATGGGCGTAGGCACTCAGGTAATCATCGTTATGTTTGATGATAATAAGATTACCGTAACCGCGCAGAGCGTTACCGGCATATACAACACGACCATCTGCGGTCGCGATAATAGCCTGTCCCTTATTCCCTGCGATATCGATCCCTTTATTTCCTCCTTCGGAGGAAGAGAAGTTTTCGATAACCTTGCCGTCAGTTGGCCAGCGCCATGCAGAAATTGGCGAACTGGAGGTCATACTGCTGGCAGTCGGTTCAGTAGAGCTAACCACAGGTGCCGTAGTCGGTGCTGTGACAACAGTCGCAGTCCCTTTATTATTCGGCAACATTTTGTTAGCAGTCTGATCACCTGAATCCTCAGAATACGTAATTACCGGTTGTGAAGCAACCACCGTGGTGGATTTTTGTGCAGGCTTAACGCTGTTATTTTGCGCAGTGACATCGGCCGCTGAAACGGTGTTGCCAGGCGTGAGCGGCGTACCCGTCGCATTGCCCACCTGGAGCGTCTGGCCGACTTCCAGACCATACGGGGCCTGGACGTTATTACGCTGCGCCAGGTCACGGAAATCGTTCCCGGTGATCCACGCAATATAGAACAGCGTGTCGCCGCGTTTTACGGTATAGGTGCTCCCACCGGTATAGCTACCTTTCGGAATGTTCCCATACTGGCGGTTATACACTATGCGGCCATTTTGAGTCTGCACAGGGTGTTCCACTGGCTGAACCTGTGTTGGCTGCGTAACAGGAGGCTGCATTGGCTGAATGGGCGGATTTTGTTGTGCCGCAGCAGTGCCCATTTTAGGCGGAGGCGTGATCAACATTCCGCTGGACGTGTTACCCGAGCTGCTGGATCCTCCCACGGAACTGACGGGCGCAGGTGCATTATTAGAACTTGTACAGCCTGCCAGCCAGAGCGAAACCAGTGATAATGCCGCAACACGGCTGATGGTGAATTTAGGGCTTCCCGCGCTCATTTATCCCCCAGGAATGTGTTAACTACCAGTGACTTAAAATTTACCGTGATGACACGAATCTTTCGCGCCACACCATACGCTGAATTTGCCTTAATAACCCTGGATAATTCTGAGTCTCAGGCCAACTCCCCCTTTACCAGAGGAACAAAGCGCACGGCTTCCACGGTATCGATAATAAACTCGCCGCCACGCCGACGAACGCGCTTCAGGAGCTGTTGCTCGTCCCCGACAGGCAGAACAAGAATGCCGCCTTCATCCAGCTGCGATAACAGAGCAGCGGGAATTTCAGGTGGAGCAGCCGTCACGATGATCGCGTCAAACGGGGCGCGTGCCTGCCAACCCTGCCATCCATCACCGTGTCGTGTCGAAACGTTATGTAAATCAAGTTGTTTCAGGCGACGACGCGCCTGCCACTGCAAACCTTTAATACGCTCAACGGAGCAAACATGGTGCACCAGATGCGCCAGGATCGCGGTTTGGTACCCCGACCCGGTGCCAATTTCCAGCACGCGCGAATGGGGCGTGAGCTCCAGCAGCTCCGTCATACGCGCCACCATGTAAGGCTGTGAAATCGTCTGGCCCTGCCCGATAGGCAGCGCCACGTTTTCCCACGCTTTGTGTTCAAACGCCTCGTCTACAAATTTCTCACGCGGCACCTGGGCGAGCGCGTCGAGCACATGCTCGTCGCGGATCCCCTGAGCGCGTAGCTGTTCCAGAAGAGTTTGTACACGTTTGCTTACCATTGCGCGTTCACTCCTGCGCGATCCAGCCAACCCGACACCACATCATGCGCACTATACGCGGTTAAATCTATATGCAGCGGCGTAACCGAGACATATCCTTCATCAACAGCGGCAAAGTCGGTATCCGGTCCGGCGTCACACTTGTCGCCAGGAGGACCAATCCAGTAAAGCGTATTGCCACGCGGATCTTGCTGCGGGATCACCTGGTCAGCCGGGTGTCGGCTTCCGCAACGTGTTACGCGAATGCCTTTGATTTCATTCAACGGCAGATCCGGCACGTTAATATTGAGGATGCGCCCGGTACGCAGCGGCTCGCGATTGAGCGCCCGCAGGAGAGAACAGGTCACCGCTGCCGCCGTGTCGTAGTGCGTGTGGCCGTTTAACGAAACGGCCAGCGCAGGGAACCCCAGATGGCGCCCTTCCATGGCGGCGGCCACGGTTCCGGAGTAAATCACATCGTCGCCAAGATTGGGCCCGGCGTTAATACCGGAGACGACGATGTCCGGGCGCGGGCGCATCAGCGCGTTCACGCCCAGAAAAACGCAGTCGGTCGGCGTGCCCATCTGGACGGCGATATCACCATTTTCAAAGGTAAAGGTGCGAAGCGACGACTCCAGCGTCAGAGAGTTAGACGCTCCACTGCGGTTACGATCGGGTGCCACGACCTGCACTTCCGCAAATTCGCGAAGGTGTTTCGCCAGGGTCTGTATACCCGGCGCATGGATCCCGTCATCGTTACTCAGCAATATTCGCATAATCACCCGACGTGTTGATAAGTTCCCTGACAACACTGGTGGCAAAGCTACCTGCCGGCAGCCAGAAGCGTAACTCGACGGTTACGTCGTCCCACCAGTTCCAGCTCAACTGTTGCGGATAGAGCAGCATCGCACGGCGTGCCGCCTCGACTTTTTCCCGCACCAGCAATGTTTGTAATGCCTGCATATCAGCGACAGCAGACTGCTCAGCAGCCAGCGCATCGCCCTGCGTACCCCAGTCGCCCGTGCCGGGCAAGGCTGCGGTAATCATCAGCGTTTGAGTATCCACGCGCGACTGCACATCGGCCATTTCTTCAGCCGTTGCCACAAACCAGCTCCCGCGTCCCGCTAATTGTAGCGCATCGCCGACAACAACTTGATTCGCGTCCGGTTTTTTCAGCCGTTCGCTCACAATCTGATTAAACAACGCACTGCGGGCCGCCGACAACCAAAAACTGCGTTTATTCCTGTCGCGGACCGGGGCATCGCTTTGCGCCCAGCGCAGTGCGCCGAGCAGGTTGCTGCCGCCGATACCAAAGCGCTGTGCGCCAAAATAGTTTGGTACGCCGCATGCGTTGATAGCGTTCAGGCGTTTTTCCACATCGTCACGGTCCGAAATCTCACGCAGTACCAGCGTAAAATGATTGCCCTTCAACGCGCCCAGACGCAGTTTGCGCTTATGGCGCGCGTATTCCAGTACCTTACAGCCCTCAAGCTCAAATTTGCTTAAATCAGGCATCGTATTACCCGGCACGCGCGCGCAGAGCCACTGTTCGGTGACGGCGTGTTTATCTTTCTGCCCGGCAAAGCTCACTTCGCGGGCATGAATCTTCAGGAATTTTGCCAGCGCATCGGCCACAAAACGGGTATTGCAGCCATTTTTCAGAATGCGTACCAGGATATGTTCGCCTTCGCCATCCGGCGCGAATCCCAGGTCTTCCACCACAACAAAATCTTCAGGGCTGGCTTTCAGCAGCCCGTTCCCCTGCGGTTTACCGTGTAGCCAGGTCAGGTTGTCGAAGTCCATCATTGGCTTGCCTTCACCAGCAGCGCCACGGCCTCACAGGCAATCCCTTCACCACGACCGGTAAAGCCCAGTTTCTCTGTCGTCGTCGCTTTGACGTTAACATCATCCATGTGGCAACCGAGATCTTCTGCAATGAACACGCGCATCTGCGGGATATGCGGCAGCATTTTGGGGGCCTGAGCGATGATCGTCACATCCACGTTGCCGAGGGCGTAGCCTTTCGCCTGAATACGACGCCAGGCTTCACGCAGCAGCGCACGGCTGTCCGCGCCTTTGAAGGACGGGTCAGTGTCCGGGAACAGCTTACCGATATCGCCCAGTGCCGCAGCACCCAGCAATGCATCGGTCAGGGCATGTAATGCCACGTCGCCATCAGAATGCGCAAGCAGCCCTTTTTCATAAGGAATGCGTACGCCGCCAATGATAATTGGGCCTTCTCCGCCAAAGGCGTGTACATCAAAACCGTGTCCAATTCGCATTATGCCTTCTCCTGATGGGTCGAACGGGTAAGATAAAATTCCGCGAGCTGTAAATCTTCCGGACGCGTCACTTTTATATTATCAGCGCGTCCTTCAACCAGCTCAGGATGGAAACCGCAATACTCCAGCGCCGAGGCTTCGTCCGTGATGGTCGCACCTTCTTTAAGCGCACGCGTTAAGCAGTCGTGGAGTAATTCGCGGGGGAAAAATTGGGGGGTCAGCGCGTGCCATAAATCGACGCGCTCAACGGTGTGCGCGATAGCCTGCTTGCCCGGCTCAGCGCGCTTCATGGTGTCGCGTACCGGGGCGGCAAGAATACCACCTACCCGGCTGGTTTCGCTAAGCGCCAGCAGGCGCGCAAGGTCATCCTGATGCAGGCACGGACGGGCAGCGTCATGGACCAGAACCCATGGTGCCTCACCGGCGGCCTGAATGCCCGCCAGCACGGAATCGGCACGCTCGGCGCCGCCGTCAACAACGGTAATCTGCGGATGATTTGCCAGCGGTAACTGCGCGAAACGCGCATCACCCGGGCTGATAGCGATAATCACGCGCGTCACCCGCGGATGCGCCAGCAGCGCCGCCACAGAGTGTTCGAGGATCGTTTTATCGCCAATAGAGAGGTATTGCTTGGGACATTCTGTCTGCATGCGCCGGCCAAAACCCGCAGCCGGCACCACGGCGCATACGTCCGAAAAAGTTACTGCCATGTCGTAATCCTGGGCCTGATTATCGATTGTTTTGTGCTGAGCCCTGATTGCGTTTAGACGCATCCGGAACCAGACGATAAAAAGTTTCGCCCGGCTTAGTCATACTGAGTTCATTGCGTGCGCGTTCCTCAATCGCCTCTTGCCCGCCATTGAGGTCATCAATTTCAGCAAAGAGTTGATCGTTTCGCGCCTTAAGTTTGGCGTTTGTTGCCTGCTGAGCCGCGACGTCATCGCTTACACGGCTATAGTCGTGCAGTCCGTTTTTACCGAACCACAGCGAATATTGCAGCCAGATCAGCAAAGCCAGCAACAGCAGCGTTAGTTTACCCATCCTGCCCCCTGAAAAACGGCATCATCATCCCAAAACGCCCCCAGATCTCTTTGCCGGGGTAACAGAGATGCCGCAACATCGCGGGCAAATGTACCACATTTTTTCCGCAGAATCGCCTTGCTCAATATCGTCACACAGTTGTTTACGGTTTGAATTATGGCTGAAGTTAGCCCATGAGCCACAAAAATAACAGACCAAACATCAGAACCACCGTCACAATCGTGACCACGGTACTGTAAAGGAGTTTGCCATTAAGCAGCGAGTGCAGCGCAATACCGACGACAACCGCCACAGGCATCAGCGCCAGGAAGAAAGGCCAGGTATAGAGAAAGAAGAACAGCGTATTACCGCCGTAGATAAGAAAAGGGATGCCCAGGGCCAGCAACCACGAGACGAAGCCGACTATGGCCCCAGGAAAGGACCAGGTCGTCTCGTCGTCGGTCGCTAACGGCTCCGACCCGGTGGTAATAATGTAGTTCTCACTGTTGCGCATAGCTGATCCTGTGACCGTGACTGATCGTTCGGGAAGACAGCTCCCGAACGATACCGTCTCAGGATCTGATAATATCGTCCCGTCTGAGCAGGTCTAATAATTGGCTTACTAAATTTGTTACCAATTGTTGACCTTCCAGGTGAATTTCAGGCGATTCAGGCGCTTCGTACACCGAGTCAATCCCGGTGAAGTTTCGCAGCTCTCCCGCGCGCGCTTTCTTATACAGCCCTTTGGGATCGCGTGCTTCGCAAATTTCCAGCGGCGTATCGACAAACACTTCGATAAAGCGATCCTGCCCGACGCGCTCGCGCACCATCTGGCGTTCGGCACGATGCGGTGAGATAAACGCGGTCAGTACCACTAACCCGGCATCCGCCATCAGGCTGGCCACTTCCCCCACCCTGCGAATATTCTCTTTACGATCGTCGTCGCTGAAGCCCAAATCGCTGCACAGGCCGTGGCGCACATTGTCGCCATCCAGCAGGTAGGTACTGACCCCCTGCTGGTGTAGCGCCTCTTCCAGCGCGCCCGCTACCGTGGATTTACCAGAGCCGGATAGCCCGGTAAACCACAGTACCACACCACGATGACCGTGAAGTTTCTCGCGCTGCGCGACGGTGACCGGATGAGGATGCCAGACGACGTTCTCATCATGGGCGGCCATTACTTGCCTCCCAGCAGATCGCGCGCACCCCAGTGCGGGAAGTGCTTACGCACCAGCGCATTCAGCTCCAGCTCAAAAGCGCTGAACTCAGAGGCCACCGTAGCCTGTTCATTTGGCTCACGCACCATACCGGCACCCACGGTCACGTTGGAGAGGCGATCGATAAAGATCAGCCCACCCGTTACCGGGTTCTGCTGGTAGGGATCCAGCACCAGCGGCTCGTCAAAGGTCACGTCGACCAGACCAATGCCATTCAGCGGCAGTTCGGTGACGTCGCGCTGGGTCAGGTTATTGATGTCCACCTGGAACTGGATACCGTCCACGCGGGCTCGGGTTTTCTTACCCGCGATTTTAATGTCGTAGCTCTGACCGGCGGTCAGCGGTTGTTCAGCCATCCACACCACATCAACGGAAGCCCCCTGCACCGCTGCCAGCGTCTCCTGAGCGTCCACCAGCAGATCGCCGCGGCTGATATCAATTTCATCTTTCAATACCAGCGTGACCGCTTCACCCGCGCCGGCTTGCGGCAGATCGCCATCAAAGGTGACGATACGGCTGATGGTGGATTCCACACCAGACGGCAGAACTTTAACGCGCTGCCCGACCGCCACGGTGCCCGACGCGAGAGTGCCGGAGAAACCGCGGAAATCAAGGTTAGGACGGTTAACGTACTGAACCGGGAAGCGCATCGGCTGGGTGTCGACCACGCGCTGGATCTCCACGGTTTCCAGCACTTCGAGCAGCGTCGGGCCGCTATACCACGGCATGTTGGCGCTCTGGGAAGCCACGTTGTCGCCTTCCAGCGCAGAGAGCGGCACAAAGCGAATATCCAGGTTACCCGGCAGCTGTTCAGCAAACGTCAGGTAACTCTGGCGGATCTCATCAAACTTCTCTTCGCTGAAGTTCACCAGATCCATTTTGTTGACCGCCACCACCAGGTGTTTGATCCCCAGCAACGTGGAGATAAAGCTGTGGCGACGAGTCTGATCCAGTACCCCTTTACGGGCGTCAATCAGCAGGATCGCCAGTTCACAGGTAGACGCACCGGTCGCCATGTTACGGGTGTACTGCTCGTGCCCCGGGGTGTCGGCAATAATAAATTTGCGCTTCTCGGTGGAGAAATAGCGATATGCCACATCAATGGTGATGCCCTGCTCGCGCTCGGCCTGCAGGCCGTCCACCAGCAGTGCCAGGTCGAGTTTCTCGCCCTGGGTACCATGACGTTTACTGTCGTTGTGCAGGGAAGAGAGCTGATCTTCGTAAATCTGACGCGTATCGTGCAGCAGACGGCCGATCAGCGTGCTTTTCCCGTCATCGACGCTGCCGCAGGTCAGAAAGCGCAGCAGGCTTTTGTGTTGTTGCGCGTGCAGATAAGCTTCTACGCCGCCTTCATTGGCAATTTGTTGAGCAATGGTCGTGTTCATGGCGGCTCCTTAGAAATAACCCTGACGTTTCTTCAGCTCCATGGAGCCTGCCTGGTCGCGGTCAATCACGCGGCCCTGTCGCTCACTGGTGGTCGACACCAGCATCTCTTCAATGATCTCCGGCAGCGTCTGCGCACTGGACTCCACGGCACCGGTCAATGGCCAGCAGCCGAGGGTACGGAAACGCACCATCTGTTTTTTGATCACTTCGCCTGGCTGCAGGTCGATGCGATCGTCATCGATCATCATCAGCATGCCGTCACGCTCCAGCACCGGACGTTCAGCGGCCAGGTACAGCGGCACGATCTCGATATTTTCCAGATAGATGTACTGCCAGATATCCAGCTCGGTCCAGTTGGAGAGCGGGAACACGCGGATGCTTTCGCCCTTGTTGATCTGGCCGTTGTAGTTATGCCACAGCTCCGGGCGCTGGTTTTTTGGATCCCAGCGGTGGAAGCGGTCGCGGAAAGAGTAGATACGCTCTTTCGCACGGGATTTTTCTTCGTCACGGCGTGCGCCGCCGAAGGCCGCGTCAAAACCGTATTTGTTCAGCGCCTGCTTCAGCCCTTCGGTTTTCATGATGTCAGTGTGTTTGGCGCTACCGTGCACGAACGGATTAATGCCCATCGCCACCCCTTCCGGGTTTTTATGCACCAGCAGTTCGCAGCCGTAGGCTTTTGCCGTACGGTCGCGGAATTCATACATTTCACGGAACTTCCAGCCGGTATCAACGTGCAGCAACGGGAACGGCAGCGTACCCGGGTAAAACGCTTTACGCGCCAGGTGTAGCATCACGCTGGAATCTTTACCGATGGAATACATCATCACCGGGTTAGAGAATTCGGCTGCCACTTCGCGGATAATATGGATACTTTCCGCTTCGAGCTGCCGCAGGTGAGTAAGTCGTTTTTGGTCCATAACCGTTCCTTAAGCCAGATTCACCACAGAGGAGCCAAACCCCTCTGAGTCTGTTGTATGTTGAAACCAGGCGAGTGTGCTGTGCAGGTGCACCACTTCCCCTACCACGATAAGCGCGGGCATAGGGGCCTCTTTCGCCAGGGTGGCAAGATCCTGTAGCGTACCGATAGCCACATGCTGATCGACGCGCGTGCCGCGAGAAATCACGGCGACCGGCGTGGTTGCCTCTCGACCGTGTTGAATAAGTTGTTCACTGATGTCCGCCGCCTTCATCGTGCCCATATAGATAGCCAGCGTCTGACGACTCTGGGCCAGATGCGACCAGTCAAACGGGGCGCTGTCCGCCTTGTAATGGCCCGTGACAAAGGTCACGCTCTGGGCGTAATCGCGGTGAGTAAGCGGTATACCGGCGTAGGCCGTCACTGCAGAAGCCGCCGTGATACCCGGGACGACCTGGAACGGCACGCCCGCTTCAGCCGCCGCCTGCAGCTCTTCCCCGCCGCGACCAAAGATAAACGGGTCGCCACCTTTAAGCCGCACCACCGTTTTGCCCGCTTTTGCCGCCGCCACCAGCATCTGGTTGGTGTCATGCTGCGGTACAGAGTGCTCGCCCGCCCGTTTGCCTACGCAGATTTGTTCTGCGTCACGGCGAATCAATTCGCGCACCCCGTCGGTGACCAGATGGTCATAGAACACCACATCGGCATCCTGAAGCACCTGCAGGCCGCGCAGGGTCAGCAGCCCGGCATCACCCGGCCCCGCACCGACCAGAATGATCTCGCCGCCGCTACTGCCAGGGTTATCCAGCTCATCTTCGAGGATCTGCTGCGCCGCCGTTTCATTTCCGGCATGCATCAGGCTGGCAAATCGGCCGCGGAACACGCGCTCCCAGAAGCGACGGCGTTCCGTCACGCTGGTCAGCCGCGT
Organism: Enterobacter sp. R-25; assembly: GCF_049913205.1. Classification (NCBI taxonomy): domain Bacteria; kingdom Pseudomonadati; phylum Pseudomonadota; class Gammaproteobacteria; order Enterobacterales; family Enterobacteriaceae; genus Enterobacter; species Enterobacter sp. R-25. The sequence continues at coordinate 3,765,473 of NZ_CP183982.1, forward strand.
TTTCAGATGGTTACGCCAGAAGCTCGCTTTCTCCGCCATCCGCCCAAGGCTGGTAGGCAAAAGCGCTTCGATTTTTTCCCGCAGCACGCGTGCCAGCACCGGCGCGGTCCCGCCGGAGGAGATGGCCACCAGCAATGGCGAACGGTCAACAATCGACGGGAAGATAAACGAACACAGCGGCCGATCGTCCACCACGTTCACCAGACGGTGACGGGCCTGAGCCGCCTCTGAAATACGGCGGTTGAGCTCACGGTTATCGGTTGCCGCAATCACCAGCACCACGCTGTCGATTTGCGACTCGTCGAAATCCGCCTCGTCGACTATCCGTACCTGCGCCCCCGCTCGCTGCAGAAACGCGATTTTGCGATCGGCAACCTCACCGGTGCCGACTACCAGCACAGGTCTGTCTTTTATCGCGGCAAAAAGGGGCAGATAGTCCACAAGCTACAACTCACTAACAACAAGGAATAGTGGGACTATAGGGGGCGGCTTAGATCGAATGAAATTACGAATTGGAATGAGTAGTTACTCAATGGAATAACGCCGTGGAAAAGCAAAGATCAAAAAGTGCTTAACACGCGAATTTTCGGGCATTTAAGAGCAATTCAAATTGTGTATGGTCGATCACAGTTTCATACTAGGCGGGTTAAAATTTTGCTCTGTTTTTAAGGACTCACTATGTTTTCCGCAACGCGCCACCGTATCGCTGCCCTGGCGCTCGGCGTTTGCTTTATCCTTCCGGCCCAGGCAAAAAATCAGCCCTATGGTGAAATCGCGAATATGCAGGCGCGGCATATTGCGACCGTCTTTCCGGGTCGTATGACCGGCACGCCAGCGGAAATGCTTTCCGCCGATTATATTCGCCAGCAATTTGCTGACATGGGTTACCAGAGCGATATTCGATCGTTTCACAGCCGCTACGTCTATACCTCGCGCAATAAAACAAAAAACTGGCACAACGTGACCGGCAGTACGGTCATTGCGGCGCATGAAGGTAGCGCGGCGGAACAGATCATTATCATGGCGCACCTGGACACCTACGCGCCAATGAGCGACGTCGATACCGACAATAATCTCGGCGGGCTGACGTTACAGGGGCTGGACGATAACGCGGCGGGTCTGGGCGTGATGCTCGAACTGGCAGAGCGAATGAAAGACATTCCAACCCAATACGGGATCCGTTTCGTTGCCACCAGCGGTGAAGAAGAGGGAAAACTTGGCGCGGAGAATCTCCTGAAACGCATGAGTGCCGAGGAGAGGAAAAATACGCTGCTGGTGATTAACCTCGATAATCTGATCGTCGGCGATAAGCTCTATTTCAACAGCGGACAGAGTACGCCGGGTACCGTGCGTAAACTGACGCGCGACCGCGCGCTGGCAATCGCCCGCAGCCATGGGGTGTATGCCACCAGCAACCCGGGCGGGAATCCCGATTATCCTCGCGGAACCGGCTGCTGTAATGATGGTGAAGTGTTCGATAAAGCGGGCATTCCTGTTCTGTACGTGGAAGCCACTAACTGGATGCTGGGTAAGAAAGACGGTTATCAGCAGCGGGTGAAATCGAAGGCTTTCCCGGACGGGACGAGCTGGCATAACGTGCTGCTGGATAATCAGCAGCATATTGATAGCGCACTGCCGCAGCGGATTGAACATCGCAGTCGGGATGTGGTTAAAGTGATGCTGCCGCTGGTGAAAGAGCTGGCAAAAGCTGGGAAAGCGTAGAACAGAACATGTCCCTCACCCTTTGTAAGAGGGTGAGGGAAAAGGGAACAGAATTTACCCTTCGTGCAATCCGCACTCGCGCTTAAGTCCAAAGAATCGCGTCTCTTCTTCCGCCATGCCCGGTTCCCATTTACGCGTGGTATGGGTATCGCCAACGGACAGATAACCCTGGTCCCAGAGCGGGTGGTATTTCAGTCCGTGTTTTTGCAGGTACTGGTAAACCGTACGGTTATCCCAGTCGATGATCGGCAGCACTTTAAACACCCCGCGCTGAACCGCTAGCACCGGGAGCGTGGCGCGACTTCCGGACTGCTCGCGGCGTAACCCCGCAAACCAGGTCTGCGCGTTAAGCTCTTTCAGTGCCCGGTTCATCGGCTCGACCTTGTTGATCTCATTGTATTTCTCAATGCCCTCAACGCCCTGTTCCCACAGTTTGCCATACCGCGCCTCCTGCCAGGCCGCGCTTTGCTCCGCGCGGTAGACCTTCAGGTTCAGCCCGAGCTTGTCCGTCAGCTCATCGATAAACTGGTAGGTTTCCGGAAACAGGTAGCCGGTATCGGTCAGGATCACCGGAATGTCCGGACGAATCTGGTTCACCAGATGCAAACTCACCGCTGCCTGGATACCAAAACTCGACGAGAGCACATAATCACCCGGCAGGTTTTCCAGGGCCCATGCCACGCGGCCTTCGGCGTCGAGCTTTTCAAGCTGCGCATTGGTTTCTGCCAGCGCCAGAATGCGATCGACTTTTGGCAGTTCATTTAGGGCGTTTAGATCGAGTACGGACATAATTACCTCTCGTGTTTACTCCCAGAAATCCCTTGCGGGATCGAGCACCGGGCGAATAATGCCCGCACGCACCGTAAAGTCGCCGAAGCCTTCACCCGCTTCGCGCTCTTTCGCCCAGCGCCCGACAAGCTCGTCGATAGAATCAAGAATTTCCGGCTCGGTGATGTTCTCACGGAACATGCGCGGAATACGCGTTCCGATACGGTTGCCGCCGAGGTGCAGGTTATAGCGACCCGGCGCTTTACCCACCAGCCCCAGCTCGGCCAGCATCGCACGGCCACAGCCGTTCGGGCAGCCGGTGACACGCATAACAATATGCTCGTCCGGAATACCGTGTTTTTCCAGAATCGCTTCCACCTTATCGGTGAATGACGGCAGGAAACGCTCTGCTTCCGCCATCGCCAGCGGGCAGGTCGGGAACGACACGCAGGCCATTGAGTTTTCACGCTGCGGCTTCACCGCGTCCATCAACCCATGGTCGCGCGCCAGTTTCTCAATCTTCGCTTTCTGGCTTTCCGGCACGCCGGCAACGATCAGGTTCTGGTTAGCGGTGATACGGAATTCACCTTTATGGATCTTCGCAATTTCCAGCAGACCGGTTTTCAGCGGGCGGCCCGGATAATCAAGAATACGGCCGTTTTCAATAAACAGCGTCAGGTGCCATTTATTGTCGATGCCTTTAACCCAGCCAATACGATCGCCACGTCCCGTAAATTCATACGGACGGATCGGCTCAAACTTAATCCCCGCGCGACGCTCCACTTCCGCTTTGAACGTCTCTACGCCCACGCGCTCCAGGGTGTATTTGGTTTTCGCGTTTTTACGATCCGTACGGTTACCCCAGTCGCGCTGCGTGGTGACTACCGCTTCAGCCACGGCCAGCGTGTGCTCCAGCGGCAGGAAACCAAACTCGCTTGCGGTGCGGGCATAGGTTTTCTTGTTACCGTGTTCGATGGAGAGACCGCCGCCCACCAGCAGGTTAAAGCCCACCAGCTTGCCATTTTCGGCAATCGCCACGAAGTTCATGTCGTTGGCGTGCAGATCGATATCGTTCTGCGGCGGGATCACCACGGTGGTTTTGAACTTACGCGGCAGATAGGTCTGGCCGAGGATCGGTTCTTCGTCGGTGGTGGCCACTTTTTCCTGATCGAGCCAGATCTCCGCATAGGCGCGGGTGCGTGGCAGCAGGTGCTCGGAGATCTTCTTCGCCCACTCATAGGCTTCGGCGTGCAGCTCGGACTCGTACGGGTTCGAGGTGCAGAGCACGTTACGGTTCATGTCGTTGGCCGTGGCCAGCGCGTCCAGCCCGACAGAGTGCAGCATCTGGTGTACCGGCTTCACGTTCTTCTTCAGAATGCCGTGGAACTGGAAGGTCTGACGGTTGGTCAGACGGATGCTGCCATAAAGGGTATTTTCACCCGCAAACTTATCGATCGCCTGCCACTGTTTCGTGGTGATCACCCCGCCCGGAAGACGGCAGCGCAGCAGCATCGCATGACGCGGCTCCAGCTTCTGTTCTGCACGTTCGGCGCGGATATCACGGTCGTCCTGCTGATACATACCGTGGAAACGGATCAGCAGAAAGTTGTCGCCTTTAAAGCCGCCGGTGAGACCGTCATTCAGATCTTCAGCAATGGTGCCGCGCAGATAGTTGCTTTCCAGCTTCATGCGCTCGGCGTCTGTCAGTTTACCTTCGACCACCAGTGGCCCTGGATGTTTTTCGCTCATTAGTAGACATCTCGCTGATAACGGCGCTCAACGCGCAGCTCACTTAAAAATTCATCCGCCGTTTCGGCATCCATACCGCCGAATTCGGCAATCACTTCCAGCAATGCCTGCTCAACGTCTTTCGCCATGCGATTGGCGTCGCCGCAGACATAAATGTGGGCACCGTCATTGATCCAGCGCCACAGCTCTGCGCCCTGTTCGCGCAGTTTGTCTTGTACGTATACTTTTTCTTGCTGATCGCGGGACCAGGCCAGGTCGATGCGCGTCAGGACGCCTTCTTTGACGTAACGCTGCCACTCAACCTGGTAGAGGAAATCTTCCGTAAAGTGCGGGTTGCCGAAGAACAACCAGTTTTTACCCGGCGCCTCATCTGCAGCGCGCTGCTGCATAAAGGCGCGGAATGGCGCAATACCTGTACCCGGCCCAATCATGATGACCGGTGTTTCCGGGTTCGCAGGCAGACGGAAGTTGTCGTTGTGCTCGATAAACACGCGCACTTCACCGTCTTCCTCCACGCGATCGGCCAGGAAGCTTGATGCCCCGCCCGCACGGGCACGGCCTTCGATGTCATAACGCACCACGCCCACGGTGATATGCACTTCGCTCTCCACTTCGGCCTGGGAAGAGGCAATGGAGTAGAGGCGCGGCGTCAGCGGACGCAGCAGGCCAATTAGCGCATCCGCATCCAGCTGTGCCGGAGAGAAACGCACCATATCGACAATCGGCGTCGTCGCGGCGTAATGCTGCAGCTTCGCCTTATCCCCCACCAGAGGCAGCAGCGATTCACTGCGCGTTAAGGTAGCGTAATTTTCAACAATGTTTGGCGTGTTGACCGTCAGCTCGAAATGCCACTGCAGCGCCTCAGAGAGCGGCTGCGTGTTACCGTCGACGGTGACAGGCTCATCGCCTTTCAGCCACAGCAGTTCGACCAGCTCTTTAACCAGCGCCGGATCGTTCTGGTACCAGATCCCAAGTGCATCGCCCGGCTGGTAACGCAGACCGGAATCACCGAGATCGATTTCAATATGCCGCACGTCTTTCTCAGAGGCGCGACCGGTAATTTTCTGATTAACTGCCAGGCTCGCTGCCAGCGGTGCCTCTTTGGTATACGGGCTGGTGTGAATATCATTGACTGCACCCGCCGCGGTGACGGCAGCCTGCGCTGGGGTCTCTTTCGGCACGCGCGCTTTCAGCACGTCAACGATGCGCGCACGCCATTCAGCGGCTGCAGTCTGGTATTCCACATCCGCATCAACGCGGTCCAGCAGGCGCTCAGCGCCCAGTTCCGCCAGTTTGCTGTCGAAATCTTTACCGGACTGGCAGAAAAATTCGTAGGAGGTGTCGCCCAGGCCAAACACGGCGAACGCCGTCCCGTTCAGTTTTGGGGCTTTTTTCGAGAACAGGAACTTATGCAGGGCCACTGCTTCTTCAGCCGGCTCACCCTCACCCTGGGTTGAGGCAACCACAACCAGCAGTTTTTCGGACGCGATCTGTTTGAATTTATAGTCCCCGGCGTTCACCAGGTTCACGTTCAGTTTGGCGGCCAGCAGGTCGTCGCGCAGCGCTTCGGCCACACGGCGAGCATTGCCCGTCTGCGAGGCAGAAATCAGCGTAATCGCCGGAATTTCTACCGCAGTTGCCGGTGCAGCAGCCACAGCGCCCGGTTGCTGGTTAAGCATTCCCCAGAAATAGCCGGAGACCCAGGCAAGCTGGGTGGGAGAAAAATCAGAGGTGGCAGCCTGAAGGCGCGCCAGTTGCTCCGGGTTCAGGGGAAGCAAATTTGAAGGTGGGGCCTGTGTTGTCATGCGTCGTTATGTTCCAGTAGCCAAGCGGACTTTAAGCGAATAAATCCAAACTGAAGATAAGGTTAACGGCGAGGATAATAACAATTAAAGAAGGGATGGAAATAATAAATAACCAAATGGACTAACCTGTTTTAGTTATCGTTCTTAACGGTAAAAGCGATTAACTAACCCATTGAAATTCAATCATAAAATAGTAGTTCTTTCTCGTATGCACCACGTTGCGGCAACAGAGCCGTTTTAGTTAATGATAAAAATTGTGCTTTCCGGTACTATGCGGCGGTTTTTTCCGCATTACTGAGAGCAATAATGTCCACCACACTGTTTAAAGATTTCACCTTCGAAGCCGCCCACCACCTTCCGCATGTTCCTGAAGGGCATAAATGTGGCCGTCTGCACGGGCACTCGTTTATGGTGCGTCTTGAGATAACCGGTGACGTCGATCCGCATACCGGTTGGATCATGGACTTTGCCGAGCTGAAGGCGGCATTCAAACCGACCTACGATCGTCTGGATCACTACTATCTGAATGATATCCCGGGCCTTGAAAACCCGACCAGTGAAGTGCTGGCTAAATGGATTTGGGATCAGATGAAACCGCAGGTGCCTCTGCTGAGCGCGGTGATGATCAAAGAGACCTGCACCGCGGGCTGTATCTATCGCGGTGAGTAAAAAAAGCCCGGAATATCCGGGCTTTTTTTTAGGCGATGTTCAGGTACTTGTGCGTCTGCATCGACAGCCGCCAGTTGCGGGCAATACAGGTTTCAATACACAGGCGCGTGGCATCCTCTTTCTGGCTGATAGGCTGCAGCGCGATGATGCGCTGCTTTTCATCCGTCAGCGTGGCGAGCAGTTCATCCAGCGCTTCGATATCACGCACGCGGCCAACCGGGTGTTTAATCTCATCAGCACGCTCCAGCGCCTGAGAGAGTACATCGTAGCCGCCGCGCATGTTAACTTTCGGCGAAACCGTCACCCAGGTGGTGTGAGAACAGCGCACTTCATGCGTGCCGCTGGTTTCAATCTGACAGCTGTAGCCGTTCTTTTCGAGCAGCTCGGTCAGCGGCGTCAGGTCGTGGATGCAGGGTTCCCCCCCGGTAATCACCACGTGGCGCGCCGTCCAGCCCTGACGGCCAATGATCGCCAGCAGATCTTCTGCACTTCCCGCGCCCCACTTATCGCTCTCTTTGGTTTTAGCCAGAATGCTAAACAGCGACACTTCCCGATCTGCGAGTTTATCCCACGTATGTTTGGTATCACACCAGGCACAGCCAACCGGGCATCCCTGTAATCGAATAAAAATGGCGGGAACGCCGGTAAAGTAACCCTCGCCTTGCAGGGTCTGGAACATCTCGTTAATCGGGTACTGCATAGTCATCTCAGTTAAGGGGATAAACGATAAGTATCGCAGATCCCCGTCAGATGGTCATGCTCCATCGGTGCTTTGAGCGCCAATCGCTGCCATAAACCGCGCAGTAATTTGCTGTGGGCGGGTGATGGCCCCGCCGACAACGACCATAAAGGCACCAAGTTCCAGGCACCTCGCCGCCCGTTCAGGTGTGTCAACGTTGCCTTCGGCCACCACGGGAATGTCGACGGCAGCCAGTACCTCTTTCAGAAATGCGCAGTCATTGTCCGGTAGCGCATGGCCTGCGGTTTCTGTCGTATAACCGTAAAGCGTGGTCCCCACACAATCAAAACCCAGCGCCTGCGCCGTCACGGCCTCTTCTGTTGTGGAAATATCCGCCATCAGGCGTACCGACGGGTACCGCGTGCGGATATGCGCGACCAGCGTCGCCAGGTCTTCGCCGCCAGGGCGCTGTCGCGCAGTCGCATCCAGGGCAATGATTTCCGGAGAAACCGTCATCAGCTCATCCACCTCTTTCATCGTGGCGGTGATAAACACCTCACTATCCGGATAATCGCGTTTGATGATGCCGATAACCGGCAGCGCTACCTGCTGCTTGATGGCTTCGATATCCACCACGCTATTGGCACGGATCGCTGCCGCCCCACCCTGCGCGGCGGCCAGCGCCATTCGTGACATAATAAACGCGCTATGCAGAGGTTCATTCTCCAGCGCCTGGCAGGAGACGACCAGTTTTCCCTTCAGGTTATCCAGTACAGTTTTCATTACGATAAGATCTCTTCCACTTCGTTTTTAATAATCGTGACATGCGGCCCATAAATGACCTGAACACCGTTGCCGCGGACGATAACGCCACGCGCGCCGGTCGCTTTCAGCGCCGATTCATTCACTTTGCTGCCATCCTTCACCGTGACGCGAAGACGCGTCGCGCAGCAGTCCACCTCTTCGAGATTGTCTTTGCCACCTAACCCGGCGATCACCGCAACAGCACGCTCGCTCTGCGAAAAGGTCACTTCATCCACCATCGCCTCTTTCTCACGCCCCGGCGTGGCAAAATCAAAGCGATTAATCAGATAGCGGAACGTAAAGTAGTAGAGGAAGAACCACGGCACCCCTACCAGCGGCACGAACATCCAGTGGGTTTTGGCCTCGCCCTGGAGAATGCCGAACAGCACGAAGTCGATAAAACCGCCTGAGAAGGTTTGCCCGATAGTGATGTGTAAAATATGGGCGAGCATAAACGCCAGCCCGTCAAACAGGGCGTGAATGACGTACAGCACCGGTGCAACAAAAAGGAATGAGAACTCAATAGGTTCAGTAATCCCCGTCAGGAACGAGGTCAATGCCGCCGAAAGTAACAGCCCCGCGACGCGTTTTTTGTTCTCCGGTTTTGCCGTGTGGTACATCGCGAGGCAGGCACCCAGCAGACCAAACATCATCGTGATGAAGCGTCCGGACATGAAACGCGACGTGCCTTCATAAAACTGGCGTGTTGTCGGGTCGGCAAGCTGGGCGAAGAAGATCCGCTGCGTACCTTCTACCAGCTGACCGTTAACGATCTCACTGCCGCCAAGCGCGGTCGTCCAGAAGGGAAGATAGAAGATGTGGTGTAAACCAAACGGCCCGAGCATGCGCAAAATGAAACCGTACAGCATCGTCCCCAGATAACCGGTGGCATCCACAAGCCCGCCCAGACCGAAGATCAGCTTCTGGAAATGCGGCCAGATGACGGTCATTAATGCCCCGACAAGTATTGCCGCCAGCGAGCTGACGATCGGTACAAAACGTGAACCGCCAAAGAAACCCAGGAACTGCGGAAGCGCGATCTTATTGAACCGATGATGTAACGCGCAGGTCACAAGCCCGATGACGACGCCACCAAATACGCCGGTTTCCAGCGTCTGGATCCCCAGCGTCATTCCCTGCCCTACGGCACCCGGGTTCTCAAGCGCCAGTTTTCCGGTCAGGATCAGCAGCGCATTGATGGTGGCATTCATCACCAGAAAAGCGAGCAATGCCGCCAGCCCTGCGGTTCCTTTGTCATTTTTTGCCAGCCCGACGGCGACCCCGACAGCAAACAGCACCGAGAGGTTGGCGAACACAATCGAACCGGCACTGCTCATAATGGTAAAGATGGCCTGTAGCCACGCGACATCTAAAAACGGGTAGGCCGTGAGGGTATTGGGGTTTGATAACGCGCCTCCAATCCCCAGCAACAAACCCGCCGCGGGCAAGACGGCGATGGGCAACATAAATGATTTGCCAAAGCGCTGCGCTTTCTCAAACCATCCGCCAGAAGAAGCCCCACTGAATATTTGCATCATTTTTTCATCCCCTCGTGTATAGATGAAAATTTTTACCACATTAATTATTAATAGTGAAAATTATCATCAATAACCAGGAGGACGATCATACTTTTTCGAAATGACTGGCATCTTTCCCCCGCTTTCCGCCACACTAGTCGACAGAAGAATGCATTAAGGATCTCGCATGTCAGACCATGAAAACCTGCTGCTGAAGCTACGCCAGGAGGCTTCCGGGTACAGCCCAACGCAACGAAAACTGGGAGAGTTTGTCCTCAACGATCCTGCCCGGGTGCTTTACCTGACGATCACTGAGCTGGCGCGCGAAAGTCATACCAGCGAGGCCAGCGTGACGCGTCTTTGCCGCACGCTGGGCTGTAAGGGGTACACGGAATTCAAAATGGCACTTGCGCTGGACATTCAGCAGGGTCAGCCAGAGCGTCAGGCCGGTGATGAAATTGATAGCGTAGTGGAAGAGTCTGTACAGGCTCTGCAGGATACCGCCAGACTGCTCGACAGAGCGCTGCTGGAAAAGGCGGCGCAGGCACTGCATCAGGCGCAGTCAGTCCAGATTTATGGGGTCGCTGCCAGTGCGATCCTCGGCGAGTATCTGCATTATAAGCTGTTGCGCCTGGGCAAACCTGTGCAGCTCTTCAGCGATATGCACCGTGCAGCCATGAATGCGACCACCCTCTCTAAAGCGTCGCTGGTGGTAGCCATCTCCAGTTCAGGCTCAACGCGGGATTTACTTCACGTCGTAAAACTTGCGCGCAAACGTGGCGTCCCCGTGCTGGCGCTCAGCAATACGCCGCGTAGCCCGCTGGCGTCCCTTAGCGATATGCTTCTGGTTGCAGCCAAACCCGAGGGGCCGCTTAGCGCAGGCGCACTCAATGCCAAAGTGGGCGTTATGTTGCTGGTCGAGTTGCTTACCCACTCCCTTATTGCAATAGACGGTCATTACGGCGAGGTCAGCCAACAAACCGCCAGCGCAACGCTTCCGCTGTTGCTGTAAAAAACCTTCGCAGGCTATATATCAATAGCCTGCGAGTTCGTTATTTTAAGTGTACTTAAGCATCCGTTAAATTATTTACCGCATCAATGAATGATGTTACAAAGTATTTTTATAATTACATTTTGACTTAATATTCCCACGACACAGGAAGCACATTAATAATATATAAATCAGTAATTTAAAATAAATATCTTTATAAATTGAATTTTCTTCCCTCCTGCAATGTCCAATCTCACCCCCTGAATTCCTTACCTTAAAATAAGCTTAAGAAACGGTAAGGCTGGCCATTTTTTTATTTAAACGCCGTTTACTTTCGCCCGCCTACAATCCGCCTCATCAATCATAATGAGACGGTATCAATGAAAACCTTACTGATTACAGGCGTGACCGGATTTCTGGGTGGTGCAGTACTTGAAAAAATCCTGACCGGCGAGAGCGCCGTAAATTTACTTCTGCTTGCGCGCGCCAGCGACCCGCAAGGTGGGCTGGCGCGAGTGCAGGAGAATATGCGTAAGTTCAACGTGCCTGAGCATGCACTGGCCTCGCTGAGCGTGGAGAATATCCTCATTGGCGATCTCAGCCAGCCGGAAGCCTTCCTGAACGATCCGCGTCTTGAACAGGTGACGCATGTCGTTAACTGCGCGGCCGTCGCGTCATTTGGCAACAATCCGCTTATCTGGAAGGTGAACGTCGAGGGAACCCTGGCGCTGGCGCGCCGCATGGAACGGGTGTCGACCCTACAGCGCTTCCTGCACGTTGGCACGGCGATGTCCTGCACGCCGGAGCAGGATTCGCTGGTCGCCGAAAGTGCAGAATTCAGAGAGAACGCCGAGCATCTGGTGGAATATACCTATTCGAAATCCACCATTGAACAGCTGATGCGCCAGCACTGTCCTGACCTGCCGCTGCTCATCGCCCGCCCGTCTATCGTCGTCGGCCATACCCGTCACGGCTGCACGCCTTCAAGCAGTATTTTCTGGGTCTTTAGCATGGGGTTAATGCTGCAAAAATTCATGTGTTCGATGGAAGACAAAATCGATGTCGTTCCGGTGGACTATTGTGCCGACGCGCTGTTAATGCTGCTTACCAGTGATGCACGTTCAGGGGAAGTGGTACATATTTCTGCCGGGGAAGAGAACAGCGTTCGCTTTGCTGATATTGATAAGGCAATGGCGCAGGCGCTGGAGAAAGCCCCTGTCGGAGATCGATACGCTCAGGTAAGTTACGAAACGCTGGTCAGAATGCGCCGCGAACTGAAGGATATTTTTGGGCCGTGCAACGAGCGCCTGATGCTGAAAGCAATGCGTTTATACGGTGCTTTTGCCACACTCAACGTGCGCTTCAGCAATGATAAGCTGCTTAGCATGGGCATGCCTAAGCCACCCCGCTTTACGGACTATATTGCCCGCTGCGTGCAAACCACTCAGGGGCTGACCATTCCGGAACAAATGGCGGTCGATTTTAAATAGCCAAAAAAAATGCCAGTCTTGCGACTGGCATTTTCCTTTTAAGGCTTAGCGATTATGCCTGACCTTTGATCTCTTTACGACCGTTGTATGGTGCTTTTTCGCCCAGTGCTTCTTCGATACGAATCAGCTGGTTGTATTTAGCAACACGGTCAGAACGGCTCATAGAACCGGTCTTGATCTGGCCAGCCGCGGTACCAACAGCCAGGTCAGCGATGGTAGCGTCTTCAGTTTCGCCAGAACGGTGAGAGATAACAGCGGTGTAGCCAGCGTCTTTCGCCATTTTGATCGCAGCCAGCGTTTCGGTCAGAGAACCGATCTGGTTGAATTTGATCAGGATGGAGTTAACGATGCCTTTCTCGATGCCTTCTTTCAGGATCTTGGTGTTGGTTACGAACAGGTCGTCACCCACCAGCTGGATTTTGTCGCCCAGTACTTTAGTCTGGTATGCGAAGCCATCCCAGTCAGACTCGTCCAGACCGTCTTCGATAGAAACGATTGGGTACTGTTTGGTCAGGTCTTCCAGGAAGTGAGTGAACTCTTCAGAGGTGAACGCTTTGTTGCCTTCGCCAGCCAGAACGTATTTACCGTCTTTGTAGAATTCAGACGCTGCACAGTCCATCGCCAGAGTGATGTCTTTGCCCAGCTCGTAGCCTGCTGCTTTAACCGCTTCAGCGATAACAGCCAGTGCTTCTGCGTTAGAACCCAGGTTTGGCGCATAGCCACCTTCGTCACCAACAGCCGTGTTCATACCTTTAGCTTTCAGAACTTTAGCCAGGTTGTGGAACACTTCAGAACCCATACGTACTGCTTCTTTCAGGGATTTCGCGCCAACTGGCTGAATCATAAATTCCTGAATATCAACGTTGTTGTCTGCGTGCTCACCACCGTTGATGATGTTCATCATCGGTACAGGCATGGAGTATTTGCCTGGAGTGCCGTTCAGTTCAGCGATGTGTTCGAACAGTGGCATACCTTTAGCAGCCGCTGCAGCTTTGGCGTTCGCCAGGGAAACGGCCAGGATTGCGTTAGCACCGAAGTTAGATTTGTTTTCAGTACCGTCCAGATCGATCATGATCTTGTCGATGCCAGCCTGGTCTTTAGCGTCTTTGCCAATGATTGCCTGAGCAATAGGGCCGTTTACGGCGCCAACAGCTTTCAGTACGCCTTTGCCCATGAAACGGGATTTGTCGCCATCGCGCAGTTCCAGCGCTTCGCGGGAACCAGTAGAAGCACCTGACGGAGCAGCTGCCATACCGACGAAACCACCTTCCAGGTGAACTTCGGCTTCAACGGTCGGGTTACCACGGGAGTCGATGATTTCACGACCGATGACTTTAACGATTTTGGACATTAGATTTTCCTCAGTACAAGTTAAACTAAAACTCCAGACAAACAACGCGTACCAGAGGTACGCGTTGCCGTTCTAACTTTTTTTACTTCGCCTGGCGCTTCTGGTAATCGCTGGCGGCTTTCACAAAGCCTGCAAACAGCGGATGCCCGTCACGTGGCGTTGAAGTAAATTCCGGGTGGAACTGGCAGGCGACAAACCACGGATGGTTTGGCACTTCGATGATCTCGACTAACTGATCATCCCCGGAGCGGCCCGCAACACGCAGACCCGCAGCTTCAATTTGTTTCAACAACATGTTGTTGACTTCATAGCGGTGACGATGACGTTCGGTGATAACCGGCTCGCCATACAACTTGCGAACGACGCTATCGTCAGACAGCTGGCAGGCCTGTGCGCCAAGACGCATCGTGCCACCCAGGTCGCTCTTCTCGGTACGGACTTCGACGTTACCTTCTTCGTCGCGCCATTCAGTGATAAGCGCCACGACAGGGTACTTACAGTCTGGCACAAATTCCGTAGAGTTCGCGTTTTCCATTCCCGCTACGTTGCGCGCAAATTCGATCAGCGCAACCTGCATACCCAGGCAGATACCGAGGTATGGAATATTGTTTTCACGCGCATAGCGTGCGGTGGCGATCTTGCCTTCTACACCACGGTAGCCGAAGCCGCCAGGGATAAGGATCGCATCCAAATCTTTCAGAATTTCAACGCCACGCGTTTCAACATCCTGCGAATCAATCAGCTTGATGTTAACGGAGACGCGGTTCTTCAGACCACCGTGTTTCAGCGCTTCGATAACTGACTTATAGGCATCTGGCAGTTCAATGTACTTGCCAACCATGCCGATAGTCACTTCGCCAGCCGGATTCGCTTCTTCGTAAATAACCTGTTCCCATTCAGACAGGTTAGCTTCCGGACAGTTCAAGCTGAATCGTTTACAAATATAATCGTCCAGGCCCTGTGATTTCAACAGGCCCGGGATTTTATAAATGGAATCGACATCTTTCATTGAAATAACGGCTTTTTCCGGCACGTTACAGAACAATGCAATTTTCGCGCGTTCGTTCGCCGGAACCGCGCGATCGGAACGGCAAACCAGGATGTCTGGCTGAATACCGATGGAGAGCAACTCTTTAACGGAGTGCTGAGTAGGTTTGGTTTTCACTTCACCTGCGGCTGCCATGTAAGGCACCAGCGTCAGGTGCATGAACAGCGCGTTTTCACGGCCAATATCAACCGCCAGCTGACGAATCGCTTCCAGGAATGGCAGGGATTCGATATCACCCACGGTACCGCCGATTTCAACCAGCACCACGTCGTGGCCTTCGCCGCCCGCAATAATGCGTTCTTTGATAGCGTTAGTGATGTGTGGGATAACCTGAACGGTAGCACCAAGATAATCACCACGGCGCTCTTTACGCAGAACGTCGGAGTAGATGCGGCCTGTCGTGAAGTTGTTACGACGGGTCATTTTAGTGCGGATGAAACGCTCGTAGTGGCCAAGATCCAGATCGGTTTCAGCGCCGTCTTCAGTAACGAACACTTCCCCGTGTTGGATTGGACTCATGGTACCCGGATCGACGTTGATGTACGGATCCAGTTTCATCATGGTCACATTGAGGCCACGGGCTTCAAGAATGGCTGCGAGGGAGGCTGCGGCAATGCCTTTACCCAGAGAGGATACGACCCCGCCGGTCACAAAAATATAGTTCGTTGTCATGCTGAACCTGAGAAGTTAGGGTGAAACGATGGAATAACCAAGACGGGAAAGTAGTATACCCGAACACGGCGAGCGCCACAAACTTTCATTCTCCGTCTCCTGTCCAGCCAATGACAAACATAAGGAGTGAGAAAATAGCCCCTTTTGGGTAAATGTTTTTGACGCAAATCAAGCGCTTGTCATTTAAAAAATCACACAAATTGCGCTTGATCGCAAAATTTCGTTAGAGATCAGTTTCCTGGCGTTTTACTTCTTGCCAGACTTCTTCCATCGCATCGAGGTCAATTCCGCTCATTTCCAGGCCGCGCGAGGCCACAATCCGCTCAACTTCGCGAAAACGTCGTTCGAACTTAATGTTGGCTTTTTGCAGGGCGGTTTCCGCTTTTACACCCAGATGGCGAGAAAGGTTGACGGTCGCGAACAGCAAATCGCCCATCTCTTCTTCAAGCTTTGCTTCATCTACCACAGCCTGTTGCGCTTCGTGCATCACTTCGTCGATCTCTTCATGCACTTTTTCCAGCACCGGGCCAAGAGACGTCCAGTCAAAGCCAACCGCGGAGCAGCGTTTCTGAATTTTATGCGCCCGCATCAGCGCAGGCAGGTTCAGGGGAATATCATCCAGTGCCGAGTGCTGGGATTTCTCCGCGCGCTCGGCGCTTTTAATCTGTTCCCAGCGCGCCAGTACTTCCGCGCTATCGCCTGCGGTGGCATCGCTAAAGATATGCGGATGACGGCGTTCCAGTTTGTCGCTGATGGCAGCGCAGATGTCGTCGAAGTTAAAACGCCCCTCTTCCTGCGCCATTTGCGCATAGAACACCACCTGGAACAGCAGGTCACCCAGCTCACCACGCAGGTCGTCAAAATCCTCGCGTGAAATGGCGTCCAGCACTTCATAGGTCTCTTCGAGGGTGTACGGGGCGATGGTGGCGAAAGTCTGCTCTTTGTCCCACGGGCAGCCGTTTTCCGGATCGCGCAGGCGTTTCATGATGCCAAGCAGGCGGTCAATTTGGGTCATAATTCTGTCCTGATTAAAAATAAATGCCGGGTAAAGGCTACGCCTTACCCGGCTTACAGAAAGGTGGGCTTACCCGCCGTGCAGACGACGTGCGTCAATCACATCCGGGACCTGGTTCAGTTTGCCAAGCACGCGGCCCAGCACCTGCAGGTTGTAGATTTCGATGGTCATATCGATGGTGGCAAGCTGCTCGCGCGTATCGCTGCGACTGGCCACGCCCAGCACGTTGACCTTCTCGTTCGCGAGAATGGTCGTAATATCACGCAGCAGGCCGCTGCGGTCGTTTGCGGTGACGCGAACCACCAGTGAGTACCCCGCCGAGTAGCTCTCCCCCCAGACCGCTTCCACAATACGTTCCGGTGCATGCGACTGCAGCTCGGCAAGCTGGTCGCAGTCTGAACGGTGAATGGAAATCCCGCGTCCCTGAGTGATAAAGCCAACGATATCATCACCCGGGATTGGCTGGCAGCAGCGGGCAATGTGATGCATCAGATTACCCACCCCTTCCACCACAACGCGGCCATTGTCTTTGCTGCGCTGCTGTGGCGCATAGGTTTTCTGCTGCAGCTGCTTCAGCGCCGCCGCATCCTGCTCCGCCGCGCTTGGCTTGTTGAACTGCGCCTGCAGGAAGTTCACCATCTGATTAAGACGGATATCACCGCCGCCAATCGCCGCCAGCAGTTCATCCAGCTCGTTGAAGTTGTAGCGCGGCAGCAGGAATTTCTCGGCCTCTTTCAGGCTTATGCCGATATGTTCCAGCTCGTCGTCGAGGATCTGGCGACCGGCAAGAATGTTCTTGTCACGATCCTGCTTACGGAACCAGGCGTGAATTTTTGAGCGCCCGCGGCTGGTGGTGACATAACCCAGGTTCGGGTTAAGCCAGTCACGGCTCGGGTTAGGCTGCTTCTGCGTGATGATTTCAATCTGGTCGCCCATCTGCAGCTGATAGGTAAACGGTACGATACGCCCGCCGATTTTCGCCCCGATACAGCGGTGCCCCACATCACTGTGGATGTGATAGGCAAAGTCCAGCGGCGTGGAGCCTGCTGGCAGGTCGACCACGTCACCTTTCGGCGTAAAGACGTAGACCCGGTCGTCAAAGACCTGGCTTCGCACTTCATCCAGCATTTCGCCGGAATCCGCCATCTCTTCCTGCCACGCAATCAGCTTACGCAGCCAGGCAATGCGGTCTTCATGACCAGAGCGCACGCCACCTGACGTCCCCTCTTTGTATTTCCAGTGCGCCGCGACGCCAAGCTCAGCGTCCTCGTGCATCTGTTTGGTACGAATTTGAATCTCGACCGTTTTGCCGCCAGGCCCCAGCACCACGGTATGAATAGACTGATAGCCGTTAGGTTTCGGGTTCGCGACATAGTCATCAAACTCATCCGGTAGATGGCGGAAGTGAGTATGTACTATCCCTAACGCGGCGTAGCAATCCTGCAGACGCTCCGCAACGATGCGCACAGCGCGCACGTCAAACAGCTCATCAAAGGCGAGATGTTTCTTCTGCATTTTGCGCCAGATGCTGTAGATGTGCTTGGGTCGACCATAGACTTCGGCCCGCACATTCTCTTCTTTCATCGACTGGCGCAATCCGCTGACGAACTCCTCAATATAGTGCTCGCGGTCAATGCGCCGCTCGTGCAGGAGTTTTGCAATCCGCTTATATTCTGCCGGGTGCAGGTAACGGAAGCAGTAATCCTCCAGCTCCCATTTCAGTTGACCAATCCCTAAGCGGTTCGCCAGCGGTGCATAGATGTTCGTACACTCTTTCGCGGCCAGTACGCGCTCGTCTTCCGGCGCATCTTTTACTTCGCGCAGGTGGGCAACGCGTTCAGCGAGCTTGATGACCACGCAGCGGAAATCGTCCACCATGGCCAGCAGCATCCGGCGAACGTTATCAACTTGCTCCGAGGAGACGGAATCGGTATGTGCGGCTTTGAGCTGGCGGATTGCCGCCATATCCCGTACGCCGTGGATCAACGCCACGACGGATTGCCCGACGCTGTCGCGCAGCACGTCTTCAGTGACGACATCCGCATCGGCAAGAGGGAACAAAAGCGCGGCCTGCAGCGTTTCGATATCCATGTTCAGCATGGATAAGATTTCAACCATCTCCACGCCGCGCCACAATAACAGTTCGGCGTCAGGATGCCCCAGAGTGGTGCGCTGACAGTAGGCCCAGGTTTCGGTTAAGCGTTCACACGACTGCTGGCTGGAAATCCCCAGACTTGCTATCCATTTTTGTGGGTCAAACTCCCCAGCTTTATTAAGATGTGCACTTCTTACCGCAACCATTGTCCTCTCCTTTAGGGACCAGGGCCTGTCGAAGTCGACAAGCCAAACTAATTAGATGTGCTCAAACAACACCATCGATTCCAGATGCCCAGTGTGCGGGAACATGTCCAGCATTGCCAGACGCTGAATCTGGTAACCCGCACGGATTAATGCCTCACTGTCTCGGGCAAGCGTTGCCGGGTTACAGGAAACATAGACCACGCGCCTGGGCGCGAGTTTAATTATATGTTGCATTACACCCGGTGCACCTGCGCGCGCCGGGTCGAGAAGAATTTTGTCAAACCCCTGCGTCGCCCACGGCTGCTGCGTCACATCTTCCTCAAGATTTTGGTGAAAGAATGTCACATTTTGCAAGCCGTTCTGTCGTGCGTTCTCCTGCCCTTTAGCCACCAGCGCCTCAACGCCTTCGACGCCCACAACGCTTGCCGCCTGCCGGGCCAAAGGCAGCGTGAAATTGCCCATTCCGCAAAACAGGTCAAGTACCCGATCGCTCTTCTGCACATCGAGCCACATCAGCGCTTTTTCAATCATTTGCTGATTGACGCCATCATTTACCTGAATGAAATCTCGCGGACTGAACGTTAAGCGTAGCCCGTTTGACGCATACCAGGGCGCTTCACCTGTCAGTTGCTCAAGTATCTCGCTTTGGGGGGCAAGGAAAAGCGCCAGCTCGTGGGAATGCGAAAAGCGTTCCAGTTTTTCGCGATCTTTTGTCGACAGCGGCGCGGTGTGGCGCAGCACCATCAGCGGGCCATTGTTGGCCATGACCAGTTCAACGTGCCCGAGGTGACGAACGCCGTCCAGTCCGCAGAGGCAGGCGTGCACGTCAGGAAGCAATGCTTCAAGACGGGGCACCAAAATGGGGCACTGCCTGATATCGACGATATCGCTGGAGCTGGCTTTGCGAAACCCCATCTCCAGCCGCTCAGTTTTTGGCTGATAGTTCAGGCTCAAACGCGCGCGACGACGATAGCCCCAGGGCTGGTCGGCGATGATCTCGTTGACGTCGTGCTTAAGCAGGCGGGCCAGGGCGCTGCTTTTACTTTTTTGCTGTAATTCTGTGCTGACATGCTGTTGCTGGCAGCCACCGCAGACGCCAAAATGCGGGCAGCGAGGCTTCACGCGGTCCGGGCTATCGTTATGACGCTGCTTAACCTGCCCGCGTGCAAACTGGCGTTTATCTTCCGTCAGCGTAATTTCTGCTCGTTCTGTTGGCAGTAAACCTGTTATAAACAGCGTCTTACCATTATGACGCGCAACCCCCTGGCCAAAGGGATCGAGGTCAGTGGCTTCAACAGTTATGATCTGACGCGTCGTCACGCGTCGCTTTGCAGAGTAGAATTGCGCCATCGCCGAGATTTTTCTCACATAAACATAATTATCCTAATTGTCCCATAACGGAACGCCATGACCAACTACAGCCTGCGCGCGCGCATGATGATTTTGATCCTCGCCCCCACCGTTCTCATCGGTTTGCTGCTGAGTATCTTTTTTGTGGTGCACCGCTATAACGATTTGCAGCGGCAACTGGAAGATGCCGGTGCCAGCATTATCGAACCGCTGGCCGTCTCCAGTGAGTATGGGATGAACCTGCAAAACCGCGAATCGATAGGTCAGTTAATCAGCGTGCTGCACCGCCGTCATTCGGATATCGTGCGTGCCATCTCCGTTTACGACGAGCATAACCGCCTCTTTGTCACCTCAAATTTTCATCTGGATCCAGCGGCCCTGAAAATTCCTGACGGTACGCCCTTCCCGCGCCACCTCACCGTGCTGCGACGCGGCGATATCATGATCCTGCGCACCCCGATTATTTCGGAAAGCTATTCACCCGATGAATCCGCCCAGTCTGACGCCAAATCCAGCGACAATATGCTCGGATATGTGGCGCTGGAGCTGGATCTCAAGTCGGTGCGTCTGCAGCAGTACAAAGAAATTTTCATCTCCGGCGTTATGATGCTGTTCTGTATCGGGATAGCACTTATCTTCGGCTGGCGCCTGATGCGTGACGTGACGGGGCCCATTCGCAACATGGTTAACACCGTCGACCGCATTCGCCGGGGCCAGCTCGACAGCCGGGTGGAAGGGTTTATGCTGGGCGAGCTCGATATGCTCAAAAACGGCATTAACTCGATGGCGATGTCGCTGGCAGCGTATCACGAAGAGATGCAGCACAACGTCGACCAGGCGACCTCTGACCTGCGCGAAACCCTGGAGCAGATGGAGATTCAGAACGTTGAGCTGGATCTGGCGAAAAAACGCGCGCAGGAAGCCGCACGTATCAAATCCGAGTTCCTCGCGAATATGTCCCACGAGCTGCGTACGCCGCTCAATGGCGTGATTGGCTTTACCCGTCTGACGCTAAAAAGCGAGCTGAACCCAACCCAGCGCGATCATCTGCACACCATTGAACGCTCGGCCAACAACCTGCTGGCGATCATCAACGACGTGCTGGACTTCTCCAAGCTGGAGGCCGGCAAGCTGATCCTGGAGAGCATCCCGTTCCCGCTGCGCAGCACGCTCGATGAAGTGGTGACGCTGCTCGCACACTCGTCGCACGATAAAGGCCTGGAGCTGACGCTCAACATTAAAAATGACGTGCCGGATAACGTCATTGGCGACCCGCTGCGCCTGCAGCAGGTGATTACAAACCTTGTCGGTAACGCCATCAAATTCACCGAAAGCGGCAACATTGATATTCTGGTGGAAAAGCGCTCCATCAGTAATAACAAGGTTCAGATTGAAGTTCAGATCCGCGATACCGGCATCGGTATTCCGGAGCGGGATCAGTCCCGTCTGTTCCAGGCGTTTCGTCAGGCCGATGCAAGTATTTCCAGACGTCATGGCGGCACGGGGCTGGGTCTGGTTATCACACAGAAACTGGTTAAGGAGATGGGGGGAGATATCTCTTTCCACAGCCAGCCAAACCGAGGCTCCACGTTCTGGTTCCATATCAATCTGGACCTTAACCCGAACGTGTTGACCGACGGTCCGGTAACCAATTGCCTGAAAGGAATGCGCCTTGCCTACGTTGAGCCGAACGCCGCAGCGGCGCAGTGTACGCTTGATATCTTAAGCACCACGCCGCTGGAGGTGATCTACAGCCCTACCTTCTCAGCGCTTGCCGTGGAGCATTACGACATCCTGCTGTTGGGGGTCCCGGTCACCTTTACCGGCGAGCTCACCATGCAACAGGAACGGCTGGCGAAAGCCGCATCGATGACCGACTACCTGCTGCTGGCCCTGCCGTGTCATGCCCAGATCAATGCAGAAGAGTTAAAAAATGACGGGGCCGCCGCCTGCCTGCTGAAGCCACTTACCGCGACCCGCCTGCTGCCAGCACTGACGGAATACTGTCGTCTGAGCCAGCACGCCCTGCCGCTGATTGACGATGAACAAAAATTGCCGATGAGCGTAATGGCGGTGGATGATAATCCGGCCAACCTGAAGCTGATTGGCGTGTTGCTTGAAGATCAGGTTCAGCACGTAGAGCTGTGTACCAGCGGTGCGCAGGCGGTTGAGCATGCGAAACAGATGCAGTTCGATTTAATTCTGATGGATATTCAAATGCCCGGCATGGATGGCATTCGTGCCTGCGAGCTGATCCGTCAGCTCCCGCATCAGCAGCAAACGCCGGTGATTGCGGTCACCGCCCACGCGATGGCCGGTCAGAAAGAGAAGCTGCTGAGCGCCGGAATGAATGATTATCTGGCCAAACCTATCGACGAAGAGAAGCTGCACAGCCTGCTGTTACGCTATAAGCCGGGGCATATCGGCGGAACGTACGCGGTATCGTCCGAACCGGTGGAAATCAGCGTCAATCAAAACGCCACCTTTGACTGGCAGCTTGCGCTGCGCCAGGCGGCGGGTAAGCCTGATTTGGCCCGCGATATGCTGCAAATGCTGGTCGCGTTTCTGCCGGAAATTCGTAATAAGGTCGAAGAGCAGCTGGTGGGTGAAAACCCGGAAGATCTGCTGGAAGCCATTCATAAGCTGCACGGTAGCTGCGGCTACAGCGGTGTGCCGCGGCTGAAGAATCTCTGCCAGCTGCTGGAGCAACAGCTTCGCGCGGGCACGCCGGAAACAGATCTTGAACCGGAATTTCTGGAGCTGCTGGACGAGATGGATAATGTGACGCGGGAAGCCATGAAGGTGTTAGGTAACTAGCGTTGCCCTCTCCCGCCGGGAGAGGGCAAACAGGATTGCCCGCCGTTCAGAGCCTGAACGCCTGCCCCACTTTCAGCACTGCAGCGATATTGCGTGCGGCCATCCGCACATTGTCGCTGGCATTTTCCAGCGCGTCCTCCAGCGAACAGATGGTATAAATCACGCTGAATACCGCGTCGATGCCGTGATTATGTACCACCCCGACATCCGCCGTCAGGCTACCCGCAATACCGATGACCGGTTTATTAAAGCGTTTAGCCACCTTCGCGACGCCCACCGGCACTTTGCCGTGGATCGTCTGACTGTCGATGCGCCCTTCTCCCGTAATCACCAGATCGGCGTTAGCCACCTGCTCTGCCAGATGCAGCGCATCGGTGACAATCTCAATCCCCTGACGAAGCTGCGCACCGCAGAAAGCGTAGAGTGCCGCCCCCATCCCACCCGCCGCACCGCCGCCGGCAAGGTTGATGACGTCGATATCCAGATCCCGGGCAATGACCTGCGCGTAATGCGCCAGGGCATTATCCAGGGTCACAATCATCTCCGGCGTGGCGCCTTTTTGCGGGCCAAAGACCGCGGATGCCCCTTCGTCGCCGGTGAGCGGATTAGTGACGTCACAGGCGACTTCAATCCGGCACTCCGCCAGACGTTTATCCAGCCCGCTCAGGTCGATACGGGCCAGTTTTGCCAGCTCGCCGCCCCCCTGTCCAAGGGGCTGCTCGTTGGTATCCAGCAGCTTTACCCCCAGCGCCTGCACCATGCCGGCACCGCCGTCATTGGTGGCACTGCCGCCAATGCCAATAATAATATGCTTAACGCCCGCATCCAGCGCGTGCCGGATAAGCTCGCCGGTCCCCCAGGAGGTGGTAAAAAGGGGATTGCGTTGCGAAGGCGCAACCAGCTCCAGACCGCTTGCCGCCGCCATTTCAATAAACGCGCTCTGTTCGTCACCCGAGATGCCATAGAACCCGTCCACAGGCTCACCCAGCGGGCCTGAGACAGAGGCATGGACAATGCGCCCCTGCGTCGCCGCCACCATAGCTTCTACGGTACCTTCTCCACCATCGGCGACCGGCAATTTCACAAAGTCAGCTGCGGGGAAAATCTCGCGAAAACCCTGCTCAATCGCGGTGGCTACCTCAAGGGCACTCAGGCTTTCCTTATACGAATCCGGTGCGATAACAATCTTCATAAGCCATCCTTACGCATAGTCATTACGTTAAGCATACACCACGTAAACGACCGCTCATGGGAGCGGTCCCAATGCGTTTATCGTACCATGCACGGACGTTTATTGTCGAATTTCCAGTCAGGTATCAAATATTGCATGGCCATCGCATCGTCGCGTGCCCCCAGACCATGTTTTTGATACAGCTCGTGGGCTTTCATCACCTGATCCATATCCAGCTCAATGCCCAGACCCGGCGTGGTTGGCACCTGCACCATGCCTCCTTTGATCTCAAACGGCTCTCTGGTCAGACGCTGATTACCTTCCTGCCAGATCCAGTGGGTATCGATAGCGGTGATCGTGCCCGGTGCAGCAGCGGCCACGTGGGTGAACATCGCCAGCGAGACATCAAAGTGGTTATTGGAGTGCGAGCCCCAGGTCAGGCCAAATTCATGGCACATCTGTGCCACACGCACCGACCCCTGCATCGTCCAGAAGTGGGGGTCTGCCAGCGGAATATCGACAGACTGTAACGACAGGGTGTGCCCCATCTGACGCCAGTCGGTGGCAATCATATTGGTCGCGGTGGGTAAACCGGTGGCGCGACGGAATTCCGCCATCACTTCACGGCCCGAGAAGCCCTGCTCAGCCCCGCACGGATCTTCCGCGTACGCCAGCACGCCTTTCAGTTGTTTACCAATGCGGATAGCTTCATCCAGAGACCAGGCACCGTTCGGGTCGAGCGTGACGCGCGCCTGCGGGAAACGTTTTGCCAGTGCGGTAATGGCTTCCGCCTCCTGTTCACCCGCAAGCACGCCGCCCTTCAGTTTGAAATCGTTAAAGCCATATTTTTCGTACGCGGCTTCCGCCAGGCGCACCACCGCATCCGGTGTCATCGCGTCTTCGTGGCGGAGTCGGTACCAGTCACATTTTTCATCCGCCTGGTTCTGGTACGGCAGCGGCGTCAGCGTGCGGTCGCCAACGAAGAACAGATAGCCCAGCATTTCCACTTCACTGCGCTGCTGGCCTTCGCCCAGCAGCGACGCAACGTTAACGCCCAGGTGTTGGCCCAGCAGATCCAGCATCGCGGCTTCGATACCGGTGACCACGTGAATGGTGGTTCGCAGGTCGAAGGTTTGCAGGCCACGACCGCCGGCATCACGGTCAGCGAAGGTGCTTCTCACGGTATTGAGGATATTTTTATATTCGCCCAGCGTTTTTCCCACCACCAGCGGAGCGGCCTCTTCCAGCGTTTTGCGGATCTTCTCACCACCGGGGATTTCACCGACGCCGGTATGCCCGGAGTTATCGTTGATAATGACAATATTGCGGGTGAAAAACGGCGCATGCGCTCCGCTCAGGTTCATCAACATGCTGTCATGGCCGGCGACCGGAATGATCTGCATGGAGGTGACTACAGGGGTAGTAAAAGTACTCATCGTTCAATCCTTTTATCAGTGACGTCCAAAAACAGGGCGCTTACGATCAAATGTCCAGCCGGGGATCAGGTACTGCATCGGCCCCGCGTCGTTACGCGCGCCGCCTGGCAGTTTTTTATACGCCTCATGCGCGTGATGAACCTGATCCCAGTCAAGCTCAACGCCCAGCCCCGGTGCATCTGGTACGGCAATCTTGCCATTTTTGATTACCAGCGGTTCTTTCGTCAGGCGGGCTTCTCCCTCCTGCCAAATCCAGTGGGTATCAATGGCGGTCGGGTTGCCCGGAGCCGCCGCGCCAACGTGCGTAAACATCGCCAGCGAAATGTCGAAATGGTTGTTGGAGTGACAACCCCAGGTCAGTCCCCAGTCGTCGCAGAGCTGTGCGACGCGAACGGCTCCTGAGAGTGTCCAGAAATGCGGGTCCGCCAGCGGAATATCGACCGCGTTCAGCATCACCGCGTGGCCCATTTCACGCCAGTTGGTGGCGATCATATTGGTGGCCACCGGTAGACCGGTGGCACGCCGGAATTCCGCCATCACTTCACGACCGGAGAAGCCCTGCTCGGCCCCGCACGGGTCCTCCGCGTAGGTCAACACGTCGTCCAGCCCTTTGCATAAGGCAATGGCCTCATCCAGCAGCCATGCACCGTTCGGATCCACCGTGATGCGCGCATCCGGGAAGCGTTTTTTGAGCGCGCGGGCAGTTTCAATCTCCTGCTCGCCGGGCAATACGCCGCCTTTCAGCTTGAAATCTTTAAATCCGTAGCGATCCTGCGCGGCTTCCGCCAGCCGAACCACCGCCTCACCGGAAAGTGCCTCCTGGTGACGCAGGTGATACCACTCATGGTCGCCAGGGGAATGCGCCAGATAAGGCAGGTCGGTTTTGTTGCGATCGCCAACGTAAAACAGATAACCGAGCACCGTCACCGCGTCGCGCTGTTTTCCTGGCCCCAGCAGTTCGCAGACCGGGACCTTCAGCGCCTTACCCAGTAAATCAAGCAGCGCAGCCTCCAGCGCGGCGACGGCGTTGACGCGCAGTTCGAACGTCCAGGCGCCTTTGCCGAACGTGTCAAAGTCTGCCGACTGATTGCCCTTGTGCACCCGCTGAACCACGTTATTGAGGCGAGCGACCTCTTTCCCGACGACCAGCGGAATGGCGTCTACCAGCGTCTGGTGGATGACCTCGCCACCCGGCGCTTCCCCAACGCCGGTGTGGCCCGCGGAGTCCGTCAGCACCACGATATTACGGGTAAACCAGGCGTTATGTGCGCCGCCGATGTTGAGCAGCATGCTGTCCTGTCCGGCTACCGGTATGACCTTCATGTCGGTAATCACCGGGCTTGATTGAGTCGTCATCAGCCGCGCTCCACTACAGGTTTAAGTTCCACGCGCTTGATATCACCCACCAGAACCAGGTAGCTCAGGACCGCCACCAGCGCGTGTACGCCAACGTAAATCAGCGCGCCGTTGAAGGAGCCGGTGGTTCCCACGATGTAGCCGATGGCAATGGGGGTCACAATCCCGGAGATGTTGCCAAACATATTGAACAGTCCACCACTCAGACCGCTGATCTCTTTCGGTGCGGTATCCGCCATGACCGCCCAGCCGAGGGCACCGATCCCTTTACCGAAGAAGGCCATCGCCATAAAGCCAATAATCATCCACTCAGCGCTGACGTAATTACAGAACACCATGGTCATGGAGAGCAGCATGCCGAGCACAATCGGCGTTTTACGCGCGATATTCAAAGAGCCTGTACGACGCATCAGCCAGTCGGAAATCACGCCCCCCAGCACACCCCCTACAAAACCGCAGATAGCCGGGACTGACGCCACAAAGCCCGCTTTCAGGATCGACATCCCGCGCGCCTGCACCAGGTAAACCGGGAACCAGGTGATGAAGAAGTAAGTTAAGGCGTTAATGCAATACTGGCCCAGATAGATGCCGATCATCATGCGCGAGCCGACGAGCTGCTTGATCTGCGCCCATTTCTGGCTGAACGGTACTTTTGCTTTTGCCGATTTCTGATCCATGTTGATCAGCGCCCCGCCTTCAGCAATGTACTCCAGCTCTTTTTTATTCACGCCGGGATGCTGGTTCGGTTCGTGGATCACTTTCAGCCAGACGAAGCTAATGATGATCCCAAGCCCACCCATAAAGAAGAAGACATGTGACCAGCCCACTTCATGCGTCAGCCAGCCCATAATGGGGGCAAAGATCACCGTCGCAAAGTATTGCGCAGAGTTAAAAATTGCTACCGCCGTTCCCCTCTCCTGCGCCGGGAACCACGCCGCCACAATACGGCTGTTACCGGGGAAGGAAGGTGCTTCGGCTAAGCCCACCAGGAATCGCAGGGTGAAGAGCGCAACGATGATGCCAAATCCGTTGAACACATCGACGAAGCCCTGCAACAGGGTAAATGCCGACCAGATGAAGATGGACCAGAAATAGACGCGTTTGGAGCCAAAACGATCAAGCAGCCAGCCGCCAGGAATTTGGCCGATAACGTAGGCCCATGAAAATGCGGAGAAAACGTAGCCCATGCCAACCGGATCAAGACCGATGTCTTTTGCCATTTCAGAACCGGCAATCGACAGCGTGGCACGGTCACCATAGTTAAAGGATGTGACGATAAACAGCATCACCACTATCCAGTAGCGCGCATTTGTGCGCTTCTCAGCGCTGCTCGCCGCGTGGCTTAATGTACTCATTGTTGCACTCCTGAATCCAGGCTCTCGCCAGTTCATTCTGTACAGCACCGGTAGGGTAACCAGAATGAGGGTTAGTATTTGGCAGTTTTGGTACGGCTTGATGCCGTTTTATAGTGCGCACTGCCTTTTTGATGACTGACCGGAAAAGTATAGGGAGAAGTGCCTCTGTCCCTCACCGTGCATGAACACAACATTGAGGGGTCAATGAGAAGTTGTTTGGGGCATAAGCCCAAAGCAGTGGAAGGTAGTTCACGGAATTCGCCGGAAGGCGGGAGAAAAGCAAAACGGTAACCGACGTTACCGTTTTGTGTTTGCGCTCGCGCCACGTGGGCCCGGGTATGCGAAGGGCTGCCCGGCCAGAGGGTTATTTAAGCAGCGTTGCCCAGTGTTCAACCCACGGGTTCGATTCACTCTCTGGCTCAGGGTGTTCACCTGCATCAATCAGCAGCATTTCACCGACGCGTTGCGCGCTCTGTTCCTGCAAAAGCGCATCGAACTGCTTACCACCGCCGCAGAAATTGGCGTAAGAACTGTCGCCCAGAGCAATGATGCCGTAGTGAACATCCGGCTGATAGCCAAGCTGATCCTTGATTGCCTGGAAAAGCGGCACGATGCTGTCCGGCAGATCGCCCTGCCCGGTAGTGGAGGTAACCACCAGAATGTATTTATCTTTGTACTTTTCCCAGTCTGCCAGTTCCGGGTCTTCATAGACCGTGGTTTTATGGCCCTGACCTGCGAGTATCGCCTCAGCCTCTTCTGCTACCAGCAGCGAGTTGCCGTACATTGTGCCGACAAAAATGCCCACTTCAGCCATGATGTATTTCCTTGATTATTGCGCTTGCTGTTCATCCTGAACGTTGCCCGATACAAACTCAACCCTTTCATTTTCGGGGAGTTGCCCCAGCCAGCCAAACTGTGACAGCGCCTGCATCCAGACGTTGTCCAGCCCCGCATGGAGAGTCAGCGGTTCGCCGGTAAACGGGTGCGTCAGGCTCAGTTCACTGGCATGCAGCATCAGGCGGTCGCAGCCAAAATGTTCGGCAGCACTGCGGTTCTGGCGCAAATCGCCGTGCTTGCTGTCACCGATAATCGGATGACGCAGATGTTTCAGGTGACGGCGGAGCTGGTGTTTGCGCCCGGTTTTGGGCAACAGCTCAACCAGGCTGTAGCGGGTGGTCGGAAACTTGCTGGTTGCCACCGGCATTTCCGTGGTGGCCATGCCGCGGTAATCCGTCACGGCGGGCTGCGGGCCTTTGTCATCGCGGGCAAATTTATCGGCAATTTTGTCCAGCTCTTCCACCAGCGGATAATCGAGCGTAGCGCTCTCCGTCAGCCAGCCACGAACGATCGCGTGGTAGCGTTTCTGGATCTGGTGCTGTTCGAACTGCTGCGACAGCAGGCGGCCCGCTTCGCTGGAAAGCCCCATCAGCAACACACCGGAGGTTGGCCTGTCGAGACGATGAGCCGTAAAGACGTGCTGACCAATCTGGTCGCGCACGGTTTGCATCACCACCACTTTTTCATCGCGGTCCAGCCAGCTTCGGTGCACCAGCCAGCCAGACGGTTTGTTTACCGCGACCAGCCACTCATCCTGATAGAGGATCTCAAGCGTCATGCATCTTCACCGGCAAACACGGCATCCAGCTTTTCCAGCTCAATCAGCATGACATCGCGCGCAGGGTGGGTCGCGTCCAGCGCCATTTCATAATAAGGCGCAACAGCGAACGCCTGCGGCAGCGGGTGGCCACCGTCGAGCAGCGCGTGCATACGCGGAATTAATACCCACTGGAGCCATTCGAACGGCGCCAGCGTATCCAGACAGAACGGCTGAGTGCTTGCGAAGGCTTCTGGCTGCGGCGCGGTCTCCTGCCACAGCTGATGTTGGCGCAATAATGCCTCGATGGCGTGCAACCGGGCACGAACGCTATCGTGTTGCGTCATAGTAACCTCAACTGAAAAAGTGAACGGCGCGCAGCATAGCATTGCAGGAGACAGAAATAAAAAAAGGGAGCACTGTAAAAACAGTGCTCCCGGTTCGTTCCGCAGCAATCCAGCTACAATTCGTGCTCCCTGCTCATCCGTGACAACTTTTCCTGAAGCCCGAAGGCCTGGTCATCCTTCACCTTGCGCATCCTGCTCACATCGTCCTGATGTGTTTGTTTCATCCTGAAACGTCCTGGCCATCCTGACCCACCGACCATCCTGACCGGCTCTCATTCTCCCTTCCTGGAGGTGTCCCTTACGCATCCTGCGCGATCCTTTTGCTTCATCCTGAAGCCTTCCTGCAGCGTCATCCTGACGTGTTCCTGGTGAGAAACGCCATCATCCTGATGTTCGTTTCTCGTGTCGGCGTCCTGTCGACACAACTAGAATCCGCTATTCTGCTTCGTCTTACAACCCATGCTGGCAGCGCTGTAAGCCGTCCCGTGCCCCCCTGGACGCGGCGATACCTCATTAACATATTGAAAAATAGAGTAATGTTAATCTTAATTAAATAAGGCAATACTGAATGATCCAGCGATCTCTCACAACTCTGTAAGAGATCTCTCACACGCGCGATAGCATCGTGGATTACAGAAGTGGCTCAAGTCGGGTGAGGAATTCCGCAAGTGAGGGGGCGAGAGTCTCGCGATTGCGGGTACCGATGGTCTCTTTAACCACTTCACCAGACAGGTTGCAGACAGAGATAACGTCCAGTTCACTGGCCAGCGTGGCAATAAAGAGCGTCGGAGAAAGCTTAAGGCGTTTTTGCGTGACCAGATGACCAATCAGGTTTTCCTGAACACGCTGCAGATCGTCTTCACTCCAGGTCTGCAACAGCGTCAGCGTGATACCAGCAAATCGCGCAGGCATATCCCCTGCAAATTGCGTGGTATAAAACGCGTGAACCGCTGGTTGTACCACAATGTCCATTGCCCGTTCAACCGCATTTACATTTTGCTCACCCGTCGGGGGTTGCGGTTGCCAGATAACGTAATCATCCGGAGAAGAGATAATACACGGCGAAGGTACACCATATAAGTCAGTGCTTTGCGGCCATGTGCCGTGCGTTTCATGCCATGCATCGCAATAGCGGGTCGTGAAGGCAGTGAGGGCATTTGCAGTTTCGATGTCCACCGATTTCTCTCTTCTTGTAAGACAGGATAAACTCAGCCCATAAGTGTACCTGTAAAGTGGCTATGAAACATGTCTTACGAAAATCATCAGGCGTTAACGGGCTTAACGCTGGGTAAATCGACCGATTACCGCGACACCTACGATGCAAGCCTGCTGCAGGGCGTACCGCGCAGTCTGAATCGCGATCCTCTGGGCCTGCGCGCTGACGCGCTGCCGTTTGTTGGCGGTGATATCTGGACGCTGTACGAGCTTTCCTGGCTCAACGCCCGCGGTCTGCCGCAGGTTGCTGTGGGCCATGTTGAACTGGATTATGCCAGCCAGAACCTGGTGGAATCCAAAAGCTTTAAGCTCTATCTCAACAGCTTTAACCAGACCAAATTCGACAGTCAGGAAGAGGTTCAGCATACCCTGGAGCGGGATTTAAGCGCCTGCGCACAGGGCAAGGTGAGCGTGTCACTCTATCGTCTGAATGAGCTGGAAGGGCAGCCGGTTGCCCACTTCAACGGCACCTGCATCGACGATCAGGATATCGCAGTGGATAATTACGAATTCAGTACCGATTACCTCGAAAATGCGGCAAGCGGAAAGACCGTTGAAGAGACGCTGGTAAGTCATTTACTGAAATCCAACTGCCTGATCACCCATCAGCCGGACTGGGGCTCCGTGCAGATCCAGTATCGCGGTCCGAAGATTGACCGGGAAAAACTGCTGCGCTACCTGGTGTCGTTCCGCCATCACAACGAATTCCACGAGCAGTGCGTGGAGCGCATCTTTAATGATATTCAGCGTTTCTGTCATCCCGAAACGTTAAGCGTTTATGCGCGCTACACCCGCCGTGGTGGTCTGGATATCAATCCATGGCGCACCAACACGGACTTTGTGCCTGCCACCGGCCGTCTTGTACGCCAGTAACCTAAATATTTTCGCAATATGCGCGGTCTATTCCGCGCTTTAGGTTGTGAAACGTCGTAAGCCAGGGCTATTGTAATCGACAGGGAAAGACGATAATCGTCCCGTAAGGAGCTCACTTGATTACACATATTAGCCCTCTTGGCTCAATGGATATGTTGTCGCAGCTGGAAGTGGACATGCTTAAACGCACGGCCAGCAGCGATCTTTATCAATTGTTTCGTAACTGTTCACTTGCCGTACTGAACTCCGGAAGCCTGACCGACAACAGTAAAGAGCTGCTGTCCCGCTTCGAAAGCTTTGATATCAACGTGCTGCGCCGCGAGCGTGGCGTGAAACTTGAAGTGATCAACCCGCCGGAAGAGGCCTTTGTGGACGGGCGCATCATTCGCTCCCTTCAGGCCAACCTGTTTGCCGTGCTGCGTGACATCCTGTTTGTTAACGGGCAGATCCACAACGCAGGGCGCTTCCAGCATCTCGACCTGGAAAGCTCGGTACATATCACCAATCTGGTGTTCTCCATTTTACGTAACGCCCGCGCCCTGCACGTGGGCGAAGCCCCTAATATGGTCGTCTGCTGGGGTGGTCACTCGATTAACGAAACCGAATATCTCTATGCCCGTCGGGTAGGAAACCAGCTCGGCCTGCGTGAGCTGAATATCTGTACCGGCTGTGGTCCCGGGGCGATGGAAGCGCCTATGAAAGGCGCGGCAGTGGGACACGCTCAGCAGCGTTACAAAGAAGGGCGCTTTATCGGCATGACCGAGCCGTCGATCATCGCCGCTGAGCCACCTAACCCGCTGGTTAACGAACTGATTATTATGCCGGATATCGAGAAGCGCCTTGAGGCGTTTGTCCGTATCGCTCACGGGATAATCATCTTCCCGGGCGGCGTGGGAACCGCAGAAGAGCTGCTCTACCTGCTGGGTATTCTGATGAACCCGGCTAACAAAGATCAGGTTCTGCCGTTGATCCTGACCGGGCCGAAAGAGAGCGCTGACTACTTCCGCGTACTGGACGAGTTTATCGTGCATACGCTGGGGGAAACCGCGCGTCGTCACTATCGCATCATCATTGACGATGCGGCAGAAGTGGCGCGTCAGATGAAAAAAGCGATGCCGCTGGTTAAAGAGAACCGTCGCGACACCGGAGATGCCTACAGCTTTAACTGGTCAATCCGCATCGCGCCGGACCTGCAGATCCCCTTCGAACCCTCGCACGAAAACATGGCCAACCTGAAACTGTACCCGGACCAGCCGGTAGAAGTCCTGGCTGCCGACCTGCGACGCGCCTTCTCCGGCATCGTGGCGGGTAACGTGAAAGAGATGGGTATCCGTGCTATCGAGAAGTATGGTCCGTATAAGATCCATGGCGATCGCGAAATGATGCGCCGCATGGATGACATGCTGCAGGGCTTTGTTGCCCAGCACCGCATGAAGCTACCCGGGTCGGCGTACATTCCTTGCTACGAAATCTGCACGTAACATTTTCACTCTCCTGATAAAAGCCGGGCCACGATGCTGTGGGGCCCGGCTTTTTTATTACCGAAACAACTCATAGATATTGCTTATACCTTTTACAAACTCCGATGCCACGCAAACGATTACCTCGTTTTTACAACCGTAAATTATCAGCCTTAAACTAAATTACCTGCCAGAAAATCCTAAAAACCCATTTCTTTACAGCGTAAGACACCTATCTTCGCGGGTGCTCTTTTAGCTCACATGTTGTTGATGGTAGCCTTCGCGCCCGTAAATCCTATTCGATGTTTTTTTAATAGATAAATGGTCTAAAGATGCCCACATCAAAAGTGGATTATTGCAATTGGGATCGGGATCACTGATAGATTCATAACGAGAATGTATCTTTCCGCCCGCCAATAGTTACGGGCGAAAATTATTAAAAAACCGTCACTGAACGAATTTCATATTACCGTCAGGCACTTTTTCATCGGATTTGACTACAAACCTGACAATTTGCTTCCTCCAGGAGATACAGATGGAAACCACTCAAACCAGCACCGTTGCTTCGATTGAATCCCGAAGTGGTTGGCGCAAATCAGATACCATGTGGATGCTTGGCCTTTACGGCACAGCTATCGGCGCTGGTGTATTGTTCCTTCCTATTAACGCAGGCGTCGGCGGTCTGATTCCGCTGATCATCATGGCTATCATTGCCTTCCCGATGACCTACTTTGCGCACCGCGGCCTGACCCGCTTCGTGCTGTCCGGTAAAAATCCTGGCGAAGACATTACTGAAGTCGTTGAAGAACATTTCGGCGTGGGCGCAGGTAAACTGATTACCCTGCTCTACTTCTTCGCGATTTACCCTATTTTGCTGGTTTACAGCGTTGCAATCACTAACACCGTTGAAAGCTTCATGCTGCACCAGCTGCACATGACGCCACCACCGCGTGCCATTCTGTCTCTGATCCTGATTGTGGGCATGATGACCATTGTCCGTTTCGGTGAGCAGATGATCGTGAAAGCGATGAGCATCCTGGTGTTCCCGTTTGTGGCTGCACTGATGGTACTGGCGCTGTATCTGATTCCACAGTGGCACGGTGCCGCGCTGGAAACGCTCTCCCTGAGCAGCGCATCTGCAACCGGTAACGGCCTGCTGATGACCCTGTGGCTGGCTATCCCGGTGATGGTATTCTCCTTTAACCACTCACCGATCATCTCCTCCTTCGCCGTGGCGAAGCGTGAAGAGTACGGCGACGGTGCAGAGAAGAAATGCTCCAGCATCCTGGCGCGTGCACACATCATGATGGTGCTGACCGTTATGTTCTTCGTCTTCAGCTGCGTACTGAGCCTCTCCCCGGCGGATCTGGCAGCAGCGAAAGAGCAGAACATCACCATTCTGTCTTACCTGGCGAACCACTTTAACGCACCGGTCATCGCGTGGATGGCACCTATCATCGCGATCATCGCCATTACCAAATCCTTCCTCGGCCACTACCTGGGCGCACGTGAAGGCTTCAACGGTATGGTGATTAAATCTCTGCGCGGTAAAGGCAAGAGCATTGAAGTCAACAAACTGAACAAGATGACCGCGCTGTTCATGCTGGTCACCACCTGGGCAGTTGCCACGCTGAACCCAAGCATCCTGGGCATGATTGAAACCCTGGGCGGCCCGGTTATCGCGATGATTCTGTTCCTGATGCCGATGTACGCGATTCAGAAAGTACCTGCCATGCGCAAGTACAGCGGTCAGATTAGCAATATCTTCGTGGTTATCATGGGGCTTATCGCTATCTCCGCAATCTTCTACTCCCTGTACACCATGTTCTGATTATCACCCGCGCCGTCTCAGGACGGCGCACTCCTCCCCCTCTGACTGAAAGCAATGGACGCATCATGATTAGCGTATTCGATATTTTCAAAATCGGTATTGGTCCTTCCAGCTCTCACACCGTCGGACCAATGAAAGCCGGTAAGCAGTTCACGGATGACTTGATTGCGCGCGGCATTTTGCACGACGTAACCCGCGTGGTTGTCGATGTGTACGGCTCTCTCTCCCTGACAGGTAAGGGCCACCATACCGATATCGCCATTATCATGGGCCTGGCAGGAAACCTGCCGGATACCGTTGATATTGATGCGATTCCTGGTTTCATCCAGGACGTCAATACCCACGGTCGCCTGCTGCTGGCAAATGGCGAACATGAAGTGGAATTCCCGGTTGATCATTGCATGAATTTCCATGCAGACAACCTGTCACTGCACGAAAACGGAATGCGTATTACCGCACTGGCAGGCGACAAAGCGGTATACAGCCAGACTTACTACTCTATCGGCGGCGGGTTTATCGTCGACGAAGACCACTTTGGTGAAACCAGCACATCCTCCGTTGACGTGCCTTATCCGTACAAAACCGCGGCGGATCTTCAGCGTCACTGCCAGGAAACGGGTCTCTCTCTTTCCGGCCTGATGATGAAAAACGAGCTGGCCCTGCACAGCAAAGCGGAACTGGAGCAGCACTTCACCAACGTCTGGGAAGTCATGCGCGGCGGTATCGAACGCGGGATCACTACCGAAGGTGTTCTGCCCGGTAAGCTTCGCGTACCACGCCGTGCGGCAGCGCTGCGTCGGATGCTCGTGAGCACCGACAAAACGACCACGGACCCTATGGCGGTCGTTGACTGGATCAATATGTTCGCGCTGGCGGTAAACGAAGAGAACGCTGCGGGTGGCCGCGTGGTGACAGCACCGACTAACGGCGCCTGCGGTATCGTTCCGGCGGTACTGGCGTACTACGACAAGTTTATCCGCGAAGTGAACGCGAACTCGCTGGCACGCTACCTGCTGGTCGCCAGTGCGATTGGTTCACTGTACAAGATGAACGCCTCCATTTCCGGTGCAGAAGTAGGCTGTCAGGGTGAAGTTGGCGTCGCCTGCTCCATGGCTGCGGCGGGTCTGGCAGAACTGCTGGGCGCAAGCCCGACACAGGTCTGTATTGCGGCTGAAATCGGCATGGAACATAACCTGGGACTGACCTGCGACCCGGTTGCCGGACAGGTACAGGTGCCTTGCATCGAGCGTAACGCCATCGCCTCCGTGAAGGCGGTCAACGCCGCACGTATGGCGCTGCGTCGTACCAGTGAACCGCGCGTTTGCCTCGATAAAGTTATCGAAACCATGTACGAAACAGGTAAAGATATGAACGCCAAATACCGCGAAACATCTCGCGGCGGCCTGGCGATGAAGATCGTGACCTG
The DNA here is from genome assembly GCF_049913205.1 of Enterobacter sp. R-25. Taxonomy (NCBI): domain Bacteria; kingdom Pseudomonadati; phylum Pseudomonadota; class Gammaproteobacteria; order Enterobacterales; family Enterobacteriaceae; genus Enterobacter; species Enterobacter sp. R-25. The sequence continues at coordinate 3,802,285 of NZ_CP183982.1, forward strand.
CGATTAAGCCTTTCAGGAAGCCTCGTTTTGCGAGGCTTCTTCCTGTTTTCCCCACCGCACATAGTTTCCCACCGCTGACAATGTTACCCTTCCCCCATTAAACAGAAGGGAGATTATCTGTGGCTGTTCATTTGCTTATCGTCGATGCGCTCAACCTCATTCGCCGGATCCATGCGGTGCAAGGTACGCCCTGTAAGGACACGTGTCTGCACGCGCTGGAGCAACTTATCCGCCATAGCGAACCGACCCATGTGGTTGCCGTTTTTGATGACGAAGCGCGTAACAGCGGCTGGCGACACCAGCGCCTTCCCGACTATAAGGCCGGGCGCGCACCAATGCCTGACGATCTGCATGCCGAAATGCCGGCCATTCGCGCCGCCTTTGAACAGCGCGGCGTTCCCTGCTGGGGAGCCCATGGCAATGAAGCCGATGATCTGGCCGCCACGTTAGCCGTCAAGGTCGCGAGCGCCGGACATCAGGCCACCATCGTCTCAACCGATAAAGGCTACTGCCAGCTGCTTTCACCCACCGTCCGCATCCGCGATTACTTCCAGAAGCGCTGGCTTGATGCCCCTTTTATCGCCAGTGAGTTTGGCGTCTCGCCGGAACAACTTCCTGACTACTGGGGACTGGCCGGAATAAGCAGCTCGAAGGTTCCGGGAGTGGCAGGCATCGGGCCGAAGAGTGCCGCCCAACTGCTGACGGATTTTCAGAGTCTGGAAGGGATTTACGCCAGGCTGGACGAGGTCCCGGAAAAATGGCGCAAGAAGCTGGAGGCGCATAAAGAGATGGCCTTTATCTGCCGGGATGTGGCGACGTTACAGACGGATTTACAGCTGGACGGGAACTTGCAGCAGTTGCGCTTAGAACGTTAAATCGTTTTCAGATGAATCGCCCGGCAAGCAAAACGCCACCGGGCAATGTAACGCGTATTATCGCTCGTCGCGACGTCCACCGACAGCAGCCCACCAGCGACGAATGTGCACCGTCACTTCTTCGCGGTCGTGATACAGCTGGCGCGCCTGAATCTCCACGTTAATGCCGTGCTCATCCATTTGCGCCTGGATATAGGCCAGGTTTTGCGAGACTTCCTCATAGCGCTTTTTCATCGGCAGCTTGAGGTTAAAGATAGTCTCACGGCACCAGCCGTTCACCAGCCAGGAGGCCATCAGCGCGGCCACTTTTGCCGGCTTCTCAACCATATCGCACACCATCCAGGAGATGTTGTTGCGGGTGGGACGATAGCGGAAACCATCTTCACGCAGCCAGGTGACCTGTCCGGTATCCATCAGGCTTTGGGCCATCGGGCCGTTATCAACCGAAGAGACCCACATGTTGCGTTTCACCAGTTGATAGGTCCAGCCGCCCGGACACGCGCCGAGATCGACCGCGTACATGCCGTTCGCCAGACGCTCATCCCACTCATCCGCCGGGATAAATACGTGGAACGCCTCTTCCAGCTTCAGGGTCGAACGGCTTGGCGCATCTGAAGGGAATTTCAGACGCGGAATGCCCATGAAGAAGGGAGAGTTGTTATTGGTGTAGGAGTAACCCGTGTAACAGCAGCCAGGGGCGATAAAGAATATATGCACCACCGGACGTTTTGGCGTTTCGTAGTTTGTCAGCACGCCAGCGTCACGCAGTGCAGCGCGCAGCGGTACGGTGAACTTACGGCAGAACTTCATCAGCTCTTTGCTTTCGTTGGTATCCGCGACTTCAACACGCAGCTCGCCACCCTTTTCCACGACCCCCTGCAGCATACCCACAACCGGCGTGATGCGGTCTTCCGGCGGAAGATCTTTTAGCAGTTCACCGGCGACAAACATCTGACGAGCAAAGATCAGTGAGCTGAACGGCAGCTCACGCGCGAGTTTATCCGCATCCTCAGGCTGGTAGCACTCGAATACGACGTAGCCGGCATTTTCTTTAACGCGTGCAAAGCCAAAGACTTCGCGCTTCGCCGCTTTATCAGTAATTTCCGCGGCGCACTCTTTCTCAAACCCTGGGCGACAATATAAAACAACCTTATTCATGAACAACGCCCTTGCGTTTCAGACGGATGGCTCCGATAAACATTAATACCCAACCTGCCAGGAAGCTGACGCCGCCGACAGGTGTAACAAACGCCCACAGGCGTAAATGCGAAAGCGCCAGGCAGTACAGACTACCGCTGAACAACACGGTGCCTAACGCCAGGAATACGCTGCTCCAGTAAAACCAGATGCTGATGCGGCGCTGCATTGCCACCGCCAGCCCAAAAATCGCCAGCGTGTGGAATGCCTGGTATTCAAGGCCGGTCTGGATCCAGCCCATTTCTACCGCCCCCAACGACTTGCTTAATACATGTGCGCCAAAGGCGCCCAGTGCAACAAAAATAAAGCCACTCACCGCGGCAAAAATCAGCATGAATCGGCTGGTCATGTTTAAATCCTAAAGTGATGCGTGCCCGGCACACAAAAGTTACTGTTCATACCTGAAGCGGAATTTTTCTTGCTCACTCGCCGCTTTCGCCAGAATCCACTGTCGGAAAGCGGCTATTTTACCCAGTTCTGCCTGACTGTCATGACAAACCAGATAAAACGCGTTCTTGCTGACCAGCACATCATTAAATGGACAAACCAGACGGCCTGCCTCAATTTCGGACTGCGCCATGACGTTATTTGCCAACGCCACGCCTTGCCCGTGAATGGCAGCCTGTAACACCATTGCGCTGTGGCTAAAAATGGGGCCCTGCTGCACGTTTATATGATTAAGACCTAATTGACGGGTATAAGTTTGCCAGTCACGGCGAGAAGCATCATGTAAAAGCGTATGTCGCGCCAGGTCAGCGGGGGTCTTCAGCGCCTTTTCGCCCGTTAAGAGCAGCGGTGAACAGACCGGCAGCAGATATTCTGCGTATAATTTTTCGACACGCAAGCCTGGCCAGTTACCGCGGCCATAAAAAATGGCGACGTCCACATCATCGGCCAGCTTGTCTTCCTGACGGTCCACCGCCTGGATTCGAACGTCGATTCCCGGATAAGCTGAGTTAAAGCTTGTGAGTCTTGGCACCAGCCACTGAATGGCAAAACTGGGTAATAAACTTACCGTCAGCGCGCCTTTTGCACTGCGGGCCTGCAGCTTGCGCGTGGCTTCCGTGAGCTGGGAAAAAATCTCTTTAATATCCTGAAAATAGCTCTGCCCCTCTTCGGTCAAAAGTAATGAACGGTTGCGCCGACGGAACAGCTTAAGGCCCAGGAAATCCTCCAGAGACTTGATTTGGTGACTTACTGCGGCCTGTGTCACAAAAAGCTCATCGGCTGCGCGCGTGAAACTCAGGTGACGTGCTGCTGCATCAAAAACACGTAATGCATTTAGGGGTGGCAATCGCTTCGACATGGTTATCTGGCTTAGATGTTAACGAGATTTAACAAACAGGAAACAATGTTTAACCTATTAGTTTTTTTTATCTGAGGCATTATAATTTGTCCGTTGAGGAACTACCAGCAAATACCTATAGTGGCGGCACTTCCTGAGCCGGAACGAAGAGCTTTTTTCGGAATGCGTGTTCTGAAGGGCTTTTGGCTTACGGTTGTGATGTTGTGTTGTTGTGTTTGCAATTGGTCTGCGATTCAGACCACGGTAGCAACGCTACCAATTTTTCACTTCCTGTACATTTACCCTGTCTGTCCATAGTGATTAATGTAGCACCGCCAATTTGCGGTGCTTTTTTTTCGCCTGCGATCGATTAATGCTCGATTTCTTTCATTTCCTTCACGTCAGTGCGATTAATCTGCTGCTTGTTCCCGTTCGCATCTTTATACGAAATCATACCGGTGTCGTTATCGGTTGTCGGTTTCCCTTCAGAGACGATAGAACGGCCATCGTTAGTATGCATTACGTAGTTGTTACCGGAACAGGCGCTCAGGGCAAAGGTCAACGCACAGGCAGAGATAATGGCGGCTGTCTTTTTCATGCTTATTCTCCTTTAGCAATTAATGCTATTCAAACATCGATTTATAACAGGCTTAAACATTCACCTAACCTTATTTAGCATAACCTGCTTTTTCAGAGTCGCCAGGATAAGTGAGGATTAGCAGACAAATCTGATAGATATCAACCTCCTTGCCCTGCCGATGAAATTGCGCGACGATCTCACTATTGAGATGAGGAATTCCATGAACGCTTTCAGTCCCGCGCAGTTTCGCGCACAGTTCCCGGCGCTGGCCGATGCCGGTATTTACCTTGATAGCGCTGCCACCGCCCTTAAGCCTCAGGCAGTCATTGAGGCGACGCAGCAGTTCTACAGCCTGAGCGCCGGGAACGTGCACCGTAGCCAGTTTGCCGAAGCACAGCGATTAACCGCGCGCTATGAAGCCGCGCGCGATCAGGTCGCACGCCTGATCAACGCCGAAAGCGGGAAAAATATCGTCTGGACGCGAGGCACAACTGAAGCCATTAACATGGTGGCCCAGTGCTATGCGCGCCCGCGGCTAAAGCCCGGCGATGAAATTATTGTCAGCGAGGCAGAACACCACGCCAACCTGGTTCCGTGGCTGATGGTGGCTGAGCAAACGGGCGCGTGCATTGTGAAACTGCCGCTGGGTGCAGATCTTCTGCCAGACGTAGCGCGCTTATCTGAGTTCATTACCCCCCGCAGCCGCATTCTGGCACTCGGACAAATGTCGAACGTCACAGGGGGTTGCCCGGATCTGGCTCTGGCCATCGACGTGGCCCACGCCAACGACATGGTGGTGATGGTCGACGGTGCCCAGGGCGTGGTGCATTTCCCCGCTGATGTACAAAAGCTGGATATTGATTTTTATGCCTTCTCAGGACATAAGCTGTACGGCCCAACCGGGATCGGAGTGCTGTACGGAAAACCGGCCCTGCTGGCGCAAATGACGCCGTGGCTTGGGGGAGGCAAAATGATCACCGAGGTGACCTTTGAGGGCTTTAAAACTCAGGATGTCCCTTACCGTCTGGAAGCCGGAACGCCGAACGTCGCAGGCGTCATCGGCCTAAGTGCCGCGCTTGAATGGCTGGCTGAAACGGATATCGCTCAGGCAGAACGCTGGAGCCGGGGTCTGGCGACGCTTGCAGAAGAGGCGCTGCAGAAACGTCCGGGTTTTCGATCGTTCCGCGTGCAGGACTCAAGCCTGCTGGCCTTTGATTTTGCCGGCGTTCATCATAGCGATATGGTTACGTTGCTTGCCGGGTATGGCATTGCCCTGCGTGCCGGCCAGCACTGCGCGCAGCCATTACTGGCCGCGCTGGGTGTGAGCGGTACACTGCGTGCGTCGTTTGCGCCGTATAATACGCAAAGCGATGTGGATGCGCTGGTTGATGCCGTTGACCGCGCCCTTGAAATACTGGTGGATTAATGACGAATTCAGCGTTAGCCGAGCATCCGTTTGGCACGGTCATCACAGAAGAGACCTTAAAACAGACTTTCGCCCCGCTGTTGCAATGGGAAGACAAATATCGCCAGCTGATCCTGCTCGGCAAGCAGTTGCCGGCGCTGTCAGACGAACGCAAAGCGCAGGCGAAAGAGATTTCCGGCTGCGAGAACCGCGTCTGGCTGGGATGCACGGTATCCGGTGAAAAACTGCATTTCTTTGGCGACAGCGAAGGACGTATCGTTCGCGGGCTGCTGGCGGTACTGTTAACCGCCGTGGAAGGGAAAAGCGCAGCGGAGCTGCTGACGCACTCGCCGCTGGCATTGTTCGATGAACTGGGGCTACGGGCGCAGCTCAGCGCCTCGCGCGGTCAGGGCCTGATCGCGCTCAGTGAGGCAGTACAGGATGCCGCGCGTCAGGCTCAGGCCTGACGTTCCGCCTTCGCCATCATTTTCTTCAGGGCGTGAGAGACGGCTACAAAGGCGAAAGAGGCGGTCACCATGGTGGCCGCACCAAAGCCTGAGGCGCAATCCATCCTTTTTGGCCCTTCCGCCGTGCTTTTCATCGCACACACCGAACCGTCAGCCTGCGGGTAGACCAGGGCTTCCGTCGAAAAGACACAGTCAACGCCCAGCTTGCCTTTGCTGTTTTTCACGACGTTAAAATCGCTTTTTAAGCGCTCGCGCAGCTTGGCCGCCAGCGGGTCCTGAATCGTCTTTGCCAAATCGGCCACCTGAATCTGCGTGGGATCGATTTGCCCGCCAGCCCCCCCGGTGGTAACCAGAGGAACCTTGTAACGCCGACAGTAGGCAATCAACGCCGCTTTTGGACGCACGCTGTCGATAGCGTCGATGACATAGCTGTATCCTTTACTCATGTATTCGGCGACGTTATCTGCCGTCACAAAGTCATCAATCACCGTCACGCGGCATTCCGGGTTAATCAGGCGAATACGCTCCGCCATCACCTCAGATTTCGCCAGCCCGACGTTATCGCGCAGGGCATGGATTTGACGGTTGGTGTTGGTGACGCAAACGTCATCCATATCAATCAGCGTGATCGCGCCAATGCCGGTTCTCGCCAGCGCTTCCGCCGCCCAGGAGCCAACACCGCCAATCCCCACGACGCAGACATGCGCATCCGCAAACAGCTGCAGGGCTTTTTCACCATATAGACGTGCCGTGCCGCCAAAACGCTGACGCCAGGCATCGCTGATTACTACAGACATAAAACCTCAGATGTCAAAAGGGTGAGGTTATTCCTCACCCTTCTCTGTTAATTCAGTACGACTCAGAATACCACAATCAGCCGCTGAATACGTTACCGCTGCCAGGGGCTGCCTTGAGCACCCATACGCGCCCATAGTGGTTATACCAGCCTGCACGGTGCCCCGCATCCGGGCCAATGCCCTGATAAATATCGAAGTGCTGACCTTTAATCGCACCGCCGACATCCAGCGCGACCATCAGACGTAGCTCGTACTGACCGTTAAATTTGCCGTTGTTATCCAGCAGAGGCACTTCCGCCAGCAGCGTGGTGCCCGCAGGAATAATAGAACGATCCGAAGCTACCGAGGCGCGGCCAATCAGTGGAACGGCACTCGCCCCTTTCACTGGCGCAAAGTTTTGCGGTTTAAAGAAGACAAACGACGGGTTCTGTTCCAGCAACTCACGCACTTCGGCTTCGCTGTGTTTTTCACCCCACTCGCGGATCGCCTGCATCGACATGTCTTCTTTTTTCACTTCGCCTCTGTCGATCAGCACTTTACCAATGCTGCGATAGGCATGACCGTTTTTACCGGAATAACTGAAGAAGTTCAGGGGGGAGCCATCGCCAAAGTCGATATAGCCGCTGCCCTGAACATCCATGATGAAGTTGTCCATCAGCGAGTTGCTGTAGGCCAGAACGTAGTTTTCGCTCAGCGCACCGGAGTAGATCTCAGCGCGGGACGGCAGACGACCGCGTTTAGGCGGCATTCGGTAAATGGGATACTGGAACTCGCCCTGACGCGTGTGTCGCGCCTGGATAACCGGGGTGTAGTAGCCGGTAAACTGGACGTTGCCATAGTTATCCGCCCCTTCCATCTGCCAGGCGTCGATACCAAACTGGCGCATATTGCGCGTATCACCGCCCGCGCGCAGCCAGTCCTGTACCGCGTTATAAACGCTGCTCTGTGAGCCATACAGACGTGGCGACGCGTTGCGGATCTGGTAAACCTGCTCGGAAAAGTCTCCGGCGTTGATCGGTGCGCCAACGGCATCAGGTTGATTAACTAAAGAGAAAGGCTGGGATAGCTTCCCGTCTTTATACTGTTGACCGCGATCGGTCGGTTTAGAAGAGCAGGCCGCAAGAATGGCTACCATTGCCCCTGTCATTAGATACTTCGCCCAACGTCCTTTCATTATATCTCGTCTTAAAGTTGCCCATTACCGCGTGATGAAGATAACAAACCCACTGTTCTAAAGAAACGGAATCACATGCCCTTTGGCAAATTCTGAGCAAAAAATAGTCCAAATATCGCAACGCCGTTCAATTTACATACAAAGTTAATGATTTATGTGAAAAAGGGGTTGCATCACAAACCTAACCGAGTATAGTGCGCTTCCACGGACGCGGGGTGGAGCAGCCTGGTAGCTCGTCGGGCTCATAACCCGAAGGTCGTCGGTTCAAATCCGGCCCCCGCAACCAATTAAAATTTGATGAAGTATCTTCTACGACAGTAGGAAGACGGACGCGGGGTGGAGCAGCCTGGTAGCTCGTCGGGCTCATAACCCGAAGGTCGTCGGTTCAAATCCGGCCCCCGCAACCAATCAAATTTGAAGAAGTAAGTTTCTACAAGAGTAGAAAGACGGACGCGGGGTGGAGCAGCCTGGTAGCTCGTCGGGCTCATAACCCGAAGGTCGTCGGTTCAAATCCGGCCCCCGCAACCAATACTTCTAAAACAATAAACACCCTTCAGGGTGTTTTTTTGTATCTGCGGTGTGTGAAACTGCCGGGCGTTTACCCGGCGCACTCAACTACCCAAGCCTTGCCAGCGTCGCCCCATCAGAGAAATACGCCCGGATCCCTGCCAGAATCGACTCTGCCACTTCCTGCTGGAATTTTGCCGTCCTGAGCTTACGCTCCTCTTCCACGTTACTGATAAACGCGGTCTCGACCAGAATCGACGGAATATCCGGGGCCTTCAGCACCGCGAACCCGGCCTGTTCAACGCTGTTTTTGTGCAGCTTATTAACATTGCCTAGCTTGCCCAGCACCGCTTTACCAAATTTCAGGCTGTCGGTGATGGTCAGCGACTGCACCATATCAAACATGGTGTGGTCGACATAGCGGTCGCCACTTTTGCTCACGCCGCCAATCAGGTCCGAGGCGTTCTGAGAGTCAGCCAGGAATCTTGCGGCGGTGCTAGTTGCCCCTTTAGTCGAGAGCGCAAACACCGACGAACCGCTCGGCTGGCGGCTGGTAAACGCATCGGCATGGATCGAGACGAACAAGTCTGCACGCTGCTTCTGGGCTTTCGCCACGCGGACTTTCAGTGGAATAAAGACATCTTCGTTTCGCGTCATGTAGGCGCGCATATTGCCTTCTTTATCGATCAGCGCCTTCAGCCGGCGGGCGATTTGCAGCACCACATCTTTTTCCCGGGTACGATATTTCCCCACTGCGCCCGAGTCTTCGCCGCCATGGCCAGGATCAAGCATGATCACAATCGGGCGATCGCGCCCTGCTTTTCCGGGCTGCGGACCGCTCTGGGCCGGTGGTACCTGCTTCTCCAGGTTGCCCTGGTTGTAGTCTTCCAGTAATGCCAGCAGCGGATCCTGAATATCCGTCGCATTCGCCGGGTAGAGATCCATGACCAGACGCTCTTTAAACGTCGCAACAGGTGCCAGGGCAAACAGCTGCGGTTTAACGTTTTGCTTCAGCTCGAACACCATGCGCACGGTTTGCGGATCAAACTGACCCACGCGCGCCGATTTGATAAACGGATCGTCGCCGCGGATCTGCGCCGCCATTCCCTTAAGCACAGAGTTGAGGTTAACACCTTCGAGATCCACCACCACACGCTCAGGATTGCTGAGGGCAAATTGCTTATATTTCAGCACCCGATTGGATTCTACCGTAACGCGTGTATAGGTCGACGACGGCCAGACGCGCACCGCCACCACCTGACTGGTGGCGGCAAGACCCACCTGGCTGACGCTAAGCAACCACATCGCCCCTGCCCCTTTTAACAACCGGCGGCGGCTTATTGCTGAATTGGATCCCGACATGCTTCTCCCGAGCAAGAAAAGTGATTGATTTACAAAATCGCTAAATTGACCGAAAACTTTAACGAATGACGCATAAACTGTCATCTATAAAAGGGTAAACATTCATACGCTAACGCACGGATTACTTATCAATTTCTATGGGTCGCAGAAAATTTAGGCTTGCACACATGGCCACAATCGAATAAAAATACAGAAATTACGAATAAACATTCATTAAGGGTTGTGTCATGGTGAAGGAACGTAGAACCGAACTGGTCCAGGGATTCCGCCATTCTGTTCCCTATATCAACGCCCATCGGGGAAAAACGTTTGTCATCATGCTCGGCGGCGAAGCCATTGAGCATGAAAACTTTTCCAGCATCGTCAATGACATTGGCCTGCTGCACAGCCTCGGGATCCGCCTGGTTGTGGTGTATGGCGCGCGCCCGCAGATTGATGCCAACCTGGCCGCGCATCACCACGAGCCGATTTACCATAAACATACCCGCGTCACGGATGCGAAAACCCTTGAGCTGGTGAAACAGGCGGCGGGTCTGCTGCAGCTGGATATCACCGCTCGCCTGTCGATGAGCCTTAACAACACACCGCTGCAGGGCGCGCACATCAACGTTGTGAGCGGCAATTTTATCATCGCTCAGCCTCTCGGCGTGGACGATGGCGTGGACTATTGCCATAGCGGACGTATTCGTCGTATCGATGAAGAGGCCATTCACCGCCAGCTAGACAGCGGTGCCATCGTGCTGATGGGGCCTGTGGCAGTGTCCGTGACCGGTGAAAGCTTTAACCTCACCTCAGAAGAGATTGCCACTCAGTTGGCCATCAAGCTGAAGGCGGAGAAAATGATTGGGTTTTGCTCTTCCCAGGGCGTCGTGAATGATGAAGGGGTGATTGTGCCAGAGCTCTTCCCGAATGAGGCCCAGGCTCGCGTGGAAGCGCTGGAAGCCGAAGGGGATTACCACTCGGGTACCGTGCGTTTTTTGCGCGGTGCTGTGAAGGCCTGTCGCAGCGGCGTACGCCGTAGCCACCTGATCAGCTATCAGGAAGACGGTGCCCTGCTGCAGGAACTGTTCTCCCGCGATGGTATCGGCACCCAGATTGTGATGGAGAGCGCGGAGCAGATCCGTCGCGCCACCATCAATGATATCGGCGGAATTCTGGAGCTGATTCGCCCACTGGAACAGCAGGGCATTCTGGTTCGGCGCTCCCGCGAACAGCTGGAGATGGAGATCGACAAATTCACCATTATTCAGCGCGATAACCTGACCATTGCCTGCGCCGCCCTCTACCCGTTCCCGGAAGAGCAGATCGGAGAAATGGCCTGCGTAGCGGTGCATCCTGACTACCGGAGCTCTTCACGGGGTGAAATGCTGCTTGAACGCGTGGCGGCTCAGGCGCGTCAGATGGGGCTGAACAAGCTGTTCGTGTTGACTACGCGCAGCATTCACTGGTTCCAGGAGCGCGGATTTACACCGGTGGACATTGAATCACTGCCGGAGAGTAAGAAAGAGATGTACAACTATCAGCGCCGGTCAAAAGTGCTGATGGCCGATCTGGGATAATACGAAGCCCTCACCACCCGGTGGGGGCTTTCGCTTAAAGGGATTCAAATATCGCGCTCAGGCCGCTTCGACGTTCCGTGCGGGTGGCAATCGCCTGTAGCAGCACACGTTCATCGGCATACAGCGACAGGCGCTGACGCGCGCGCGTAATGGCGGTATAAATCAGTTCGCGGGTAATGACGGGCGAAAGCTGCGTCGGCAGGATCAGCGCCGCATGGTTGAACTCGGAGCCCTGAGACTTATGCACCGTCATTGCCCAGGCCGTTTCATGTTCAGGCAGACGGCTGGGCTGAACGGATTTCACGCTTCCATCCGGCATCTGGAACCAGACGCGCAGCCCCAGTCCACGATCGAGGGCAATCCCGATATCCCCGTTAAACAGCCCCAGCGCGCTATCGTTGCGGGCGATCATCACCGGGCGCCCCTCATACCAGCGCGAGTGCGGGGTACGGTGGATTTTGCGTTTCTGGCCCAGCAGCTGTTCGAACCTGTCGTTCAGACCGCTCACGCCAAATGGCCCTTCCCTCAGTGCACACAGTAGCTGATACTCGCCAAAGGCGGCGAGCGCCTGTGCCGGCGTGCATTGCTGTTGTACACCCGTCAGGAAATGCTGATACCCCTGCAGGGCGTCATCAAGCATCGCCTGATACTCGTCCCCGGTTTGCAGCGATTTTTTCTCGATATCGGTGAATTGACCGTCAAATACCGCACAGGTCGTCTGCCGGTCGCCTCTGTTCACAGCCGAAGCCAGCTGACCGATGCCCGAGTCGCTGCCGAAACGGTAGCTTTTTTGCAGCAGGCACAGGCTGTCGCGCAGCGCCCCCGCCAGGGAATGGTTTTCACTGGCGAGCGAACAGCCGGTCAGACGGGACAGCTCCTCAGCGCGTTCAGCGGTATATCCCAGGCTTGCATAAGTGCAGATATCTCCCAGCACCGCCCCGGCTTCCACCGAGGCAAGCTGGTCGCGATCGCCCAGGAAAATGACGCGGGCGTGCGCTGGCAGAGCATCAATCAACCGCGCCATCATCGTCAGGTCGATCATTGACGCCTCATCCACCACCAGCACATCCAGGTGCAACGGGTTACCGGCGTGATAACGCAGACGCTGGCTTCCCGGCTGAGCGCCCAGCAGCCGGTGCAGCGTGCTGGCTTCGTTTGGGAAAAAGGCAAGCTGCTCCCCGGTGAGTGGCAACTTCTGCAGCGCACCACCTAACGACTCGGTCAGGCGCGCCGCCGCTTTGCCGGTAGGGGCCGCCAGACGAATACGGCACTTTTGCTCACCTGATAACTGAATCAGGGCGGCAAGCAGTTTGGCCACGGTGGTGGTTTTACCGGTTCCCGGGCCGCCAGAGATGACGGAGATCCGCCGTGTTAAGGCCACGGCCGCCGCCACTTTCTGCCAGTCTGTCGCCTCAACAGAGGTAAACAAGGTATCCAGCGTTTGCCGCAGTTGGTCTTCATCGCAGGGAAGAGGCGCATTGGTCTCGCTGAAAAAACGCGCGACCGCCAGTTCATTACGCCACAGTCGGTTGAGATACAAACGATCGCCCGTCAGGATCATGGGGGTCTGGCTATCGGCTGCGCTGACGGCAGGCGAACGGTGCAACACCGTCGGCCAGTCCACGGATTCTCCCAGCAGAGCAAAGCAGGACTGCAGGGTCGCGGGCATTTTCTCATCCATCGCCAGACGCGAAAGCGGCAGGCAAACATGCCCTTCCCCTGCGTCTTTACTCAGGATGGCAGCGGCGAGCATCACGGCAGGCTCATCACCTGACACCATCATGGCGAACTGTACGTCCAGGTGGCGCAGTAGTCGCTGTTCTACCGCTTCCAGCAACAATTCCTGCATCGTCATGCCACTTCCTCCGTGTTTGCTGCAAATAAGTTATCCATTTTCTCAATCAGTGCCGCATGCGGGCGTGTGCTAAAGATACCTGAACGCGGGTCAGCCGCATCCACACCGCGCAGGAAAAGGTAAATCACCCCACCAAAGTGCTCTTCGTAACGGTATTCAGCAATGCGATGGCGCAGATAACGATGCAACGCCAGAGTGTAGAGCTGGTACTGCAGATCGTAGCGATGCATTTGCATGGCGGATGCCATCGCCTGCTGGGTGTAGGCTTCGCTGTTCTCACCCAGCCAGTTTGATTTGTAATCCAGCAGGTAGTAGCGCCCTTCGTGACGGAAAACCAGGTCGATAAAGCCTTTTAACATCCCCTGCACCTGGCGGAAGTTTAGCGGCGGGCAACCGGCGGACAACGGGTCATACTCGCGGATCACCGCATCAAGCGCGTCAGCCCGCAGCGGGCTGGCGATGGGAAGATAAAACTCCATCTCCACCTGTTTATCTTTGGCGGTCAACTGGCTGAGAGAGAGGCCCTCTGCCGTGAGCGGGGCGTGCAGAATAGCGCGGATCCACTCGGTGAGGACCGGCTGCCATTGTGCATCATAGCCCCCACTCTGTAACATCTTCAGGACCCATTCGTCAGAGACAGGCTGGGTAAAATCCAGCTCTTCAAACAGGCTATGCAAAAAGGTTCCCGGTGACGCGCCGCGTGGAAATTGATGCGGCGTAAGCGCAGGCTCAACCGGTACGCTACCGGCTCCGGCGGCATCAATATCCAGCTTTGGCATCAGATCCTGCGCAATGCTCTGCCCGTGCTGCTGTAACCCGGAGTAGCTGGTAACGCGCCAGTCGTCGGCAATGGTGCGCAGAATCTGCCGGGCTTCCAGTTTAGATTCCCGCCAGTCCGGCATCTGCCAGCGGCTGTTATCGGGTGGCGACGGAATGTGCAGGGCAACATGCTCGCCGCACAGCGACTCGATGCACTGGCGCAGCCCGGCAGCATCTTTGGGCTCGCCGAGCTGAATGAGTCGCCCCAGCGCGCTCAGGTGGAAATCGCTCTCCCCCGACTTGTCGCCACGACGGCGGAATAGCGGCGCCACGCCCAGGCTGCAGTGCCAGACCGAACGGGTCAATGCCACGTAGAGCAGGCGTAAATCTTCCGCCAGACGTTCGGCCTCGGCCAGCTCAACGCTGGACTCCGCTTTACTGAGATCGAGCACCGCGTCGAACGACTCGCGATCGTGGTAAAAGGCCTGATCCTGCACGCGGTAATTGGCGATAAACGGCAGCCAGACCAGCGGATACTCCAGGCCTTTCGACTTGTGAATCGTGACGATCTGTACCAGATGTTTATCACTCTCAAGACGCATCTGCTGGCTGGAGGCGTTGCTGTTTGGGTCGGCAATCTGTTGCGCCAGCCAGCGCACCAGAGCATGTTCGCTTTCAAGCTGCGTGCCCGCCTCCTGCAACAGCTCACTGATATGTAAAATGTCGGTCAGGCGGCGCTCACCGCCTGCTGTCGCGAGCATATTCTCCGCAAGGTGTCGCTTCGCCATGAGCTCGCGCACCATCGCCATCACACCGCGCTTCTGCCATCGCTCACGGTAGTGAACGAACTCTTCGACGACCGCATCCCATGCGGCTTCGTCATTATTGAGTGCATCAATGTCACGGGCGTTCAGACCGAGCATTGCGCTGGCTAGTGCGCTGCGAAGCGTACTTTCGCGCTCCGGGGACAGCACGGCCTGAAGCAGCCACAGCATCTCCTGTGCTTCCAGGGTTTCAAAAACGCTGTCACGGTTTGAGAGGTACACGGACGGGATGTTCAGCAGGGTAAGCGCATCGCGGATCAGCGACGCCTCCTGACGACTGCGCACCAGCACCGTGATATCAGACGCCTTCACGGGGGCTGACTCATTTTCCTTCCACAACAGCGCCTCGCCACGCGCACCAGCGCTGAGCCAGTCACGGATCTGCGCGGCACAATGCTGGGCCATGGCATTTTGATAGTCCGCGACGCCACAGCCTTCGCCGTCCAGCAGCCAGAAGTTCATGGCTGGCTGCGTTATCCCGTTGAATTCGAAACGCAACGAGCTGTTTTTTGCGGCAAACTTTACCGGCTGAAAGGGGATCTCACGGAACATAAACGCCGTATCCATGCGGCTAAACAGCGCATTGACGCTTTGCACCATGCCCGGGGAAGAGCGCCAGTTGGTATCCAGCGTATAGTGCGCCTCTACCTCACTGCGGGCCTTCATGTAGGTGAAAATATCCGCACCGCGGAAGGCGTAAATGGCCTGTTTCGGATCGCCGATTAACAACAGCGCAGTGTCGGGCTGTTGTCGCCAGATGCGGCGGAAAATACGGTACTGCTGAGGGTCCGTATCCTGAAATTCGTCAATCATCGCTACCGGGAAGCGGGTACGGATCGCGCAGGCAAGGGCTTCGCCGTTTTCACTGCACAGCGCCGCATCAAGGCGGCTCAACATATCGTCAAAACCCAGTTCGCCACGGCGACGTTTCTCACGTGATACGGCTTCGCGAATTTCCGTCATGGCGCGGGTGATCATCAGGTCATTGAGCGTAAGTGGCTCAGCGAGCAGCGATTCAATCGCAACAAACAGAGGATGCTCAGGCACAATGCCGTCGGCTTTAGTCCGCTCAATCAAAAAACGCTGCGAGAATTTCTCCAGTGCGTCCGGAAGCTGATAACCGCGCGTCTCTTCCTGCGCCCAGGCGCTGATCTTCTCGATCCATTTACCCTGGTTGCCGCGGTTAAATTTACGTCTGTCGATCCCGGAGTTTTCGATGATCGCCTCAATCTCACCGACAGACTCATTCCATTGTTGCTTGAGCGCAGCAATTTTTCCGACGATCTTTTCATGACGTGAAGCCAGCGTTTCGTCTGCAGGTGGCGGGGATTTGATAACCGGCGCTTCGCCCTGAAGATAACGGTCGATAGCGCAAAGAAGCTCTTCGGGACCTTTCCACAACGCATGGACCGCTTCAGCGATATCGCGCGATAAAGGGTAACAGTGGCGACGCCAGAAATCCGCACAGGCCTGATAGCGAAGCACAGATTCATCTTCAATGAGCTGCTGTTCAAACAGCATTCCGGATTCAAACGCATTCAGGCTCAGCATGCGCTGACAAAAACCATGAATGGTGAAAACGGACGCTTCGTCCATCTGCCGTTCCGCCAACAGCAGCCACTGGGCGGCCTGTTGCTTATCTGCAATCTCTTCAAGAAGGCTGGCGTAGAGAGGGTTATCCGTGGTCTGGCGCAGGCAGGCGATGCGCAGCTCATGAATATTGGCACGAATACGACCGCGCAGCTCAGCGGTAGCGGCCTCGGTGAAGGTGACCACCAGCAGCTCTTCCACGCTTAACGGACGTGGAAAAGCGGCGTTACCACCAAGCCCTAACAGAAGACGCAGATAGAGCGCGGCAATGGTGAAGGTTTTTCCCGTTCCCGCTGAGGCTTCAATCAATCGTTCACCCTGTAGAGGTAAACGTAAGGGATTAAGGGGCTCAGCGGTATCGGTCATTCTTTCTTACTCCAGGGCATAGATTGCTGCAGCGCGCTGACGCTCTTCCAGATCGTCCAGCCTTTCGGGTTAACGTAGTCCGTTTTCCCATTCTGACTACCGGAAACCTGCGACAGAATCGCCATTCCCTGCGGTTTAACCACCGCCTGGTGGAAGAAATCAGCAACCTTCTGCGGCGTCAGCTGTTTTATCTCGGCCACTACTTTATCACGCGAATCAAATTTCAGATTACCGCGATCAAAATCTTTGCTCAGTTGTGATGCTTCTTCACCCAGCGTCTGCGGCGGCTGCATCACCTGCGCGATGACGGCCTGCTGAATCTGAGCAAACTCCTCCGGCTTCATCGCCCGCAGCTTCGCTTCCGCCTGTGGGAAGAATGCCTGATAACGCTGCCAGAGATAAGCAGGCTGTTTATCACTGCTTTGCAGCAGGAAGCCCAGCCCCCACTGGCGACCCACGTTCATGGAGAAGGCAAAGACCGCGTAACCAAGCTGCTCTTCTGTACGCAGTTGGTTGTAGAACCACGGCTGAATAATCTGCCCCAGCACCGCACTCTGCGCGGTACTGGTGAATTCATCATAACCCGTGGGTACAAACACAGCAGCCAGGGCTGAATCCGTGCTGTTACCCGCCTTTTCAAAAATCACATTCTGTTTTTTCTCAACCAGTACGTCCTGGTTGCGGCACCACTCGTCACCTTTCGAACCAAGCTGCGTACGGACATTTTCTGCCAGTGTTTTGGCCTGTACGTCACTCATGTTTCCGACGATAAGGAACTCCGGACGCGTGTTCGTTTTCAGCGCATCACGATACGCCAGCACATCTTTTAAGGTGATAGAGGGCAGTAGCGCCCGGCGATCTTCGCGCTGGAAATAGGGAATTTGCGAAAGCATTTGCGTCGGCATGAGCGCCAGGTCATACGCTTTACCCTTCTCGGCAGAATCCATCATCTGCGCATACCAGGATTTGGCCTGCTCAAGTTGCTCTTCCGTCGGGGTATAGCTGAAATAACCTTCCAGTAACGCCTGGAACAGCTGCGGCAGACGCTGGGTGTAGCCGTTGGCATTGACCATCAGACCGTTATTGGCGTTGGTCGAGAAGCTTATCCCGCCGACGGCCGCCTGATTGCTAAGCTGATCGAGTGCGATACCGGCAAGATAGTCATTGAGCGCAAACATCACCTGATTTTTAGCGCTGTTCATTGCTTTTGGGTTACGCAGAACCACGCTCACATCGGCTTTCGGTTCACTCGCGAAATAGCGGCTTGGCGTATACACCACGCGCAGCGTCGGCTCATCAACGATAAGTTCCGGGTGCGGATAGGCTTTCGTGGTTTTAATCAGCGAGAAATCATCCGGAATGTAGGGGTTCAGCTCCGGCAATTTAAGCGCGATCTCACCGGCCTTTTTCTGCCAGTCGGCGAAGGTCTGGTCACTGATTTTATCCACCTGGTAAGGGGCATCGACAAAATAGGCCATTTTGTTATGCGGTTCGTTCGGGCTGATATACCAGACGCGGGCATTCTGCGGCGTCATCATCGCCAGGCGGGCTTTTACCGCGTCGGCGTCATACTGGTCGGCAATATTGACCGCGTCGAGGGTATGTTCCACCGGCACACGGATCATGGTATCCGCCAGCCATTCAACGTAATCCATGTCGCGGGTAATGGACGGATAACGGAAATCGAGATCCAGCACGTGCGCCAGTTCATCAAAGTAGCGTTTATCGACGCCTTTATCGCGCAGCAAAGAGAGATAGCTGAAGATAGCCGCCACGACGTCATCACGGTGAGCCAGACCTTTGTCAGTCAGGGTGGCGGAGATCGCCAGCACGCCGCTGTTGCCGTTCACAACCGGATCGGAGTCGGCACGGATACCTTCCACCAGCCCTTGTTTTTGCAGCCAGTCAGAAAGTGTTCCCGGGCTACGATTGCCAATCAGGTAGGTGACCAGTTCATCGGTTTTGCTGCGAAACTGCGCCGTATTGTTATCAATGCGGAACTCAACGCGTAACACTTTACGCGGCAGTGCAGGAACGTAGTGGATAACGATCCCTTTTTGCGCGTCCGTGACCACAGGAACGTTTATCTGCGGCAGGTCGATATTTTTATTCGGTACCCGGCCAAACGTCTGTGCCGCCATGCTTGCCAGCTCAGGCAACGGTTTGTTGCTGTAGATGACCGCTTTCATCAGATTGGCGGAGTAGTATTTATCGCGAAAGGCATGCAGGGCATCCAGCACCGGGCTGTTCGGTTTATCGCTCAGCGTCTCCAGGTTACCACCGGAAAAACGCGATCCCGGGTGCGCCGGGTTAATGGTTTCTGCACTCACCTGCGCCATGCGCATCCCGTCTCGCGTACGGGCAAGGGTCAGTTCAGCATTAACGGCATTGCGCTCGCGGTCAGCGTATTTTTTATCCAGCAGGGGAGCCGCGATAGAATCCGCCAGACGATCCACTGCACCTCCCAGCGCATCATTCTCAACTTCGAGATAGAAGGCTGTACG
The DNA here is from genome assembly GCF_049913205.1 of Enterobacter sp. R-25. Classification (NCBI taxonomy): domain Bacteria; kingdom Pseudomonadati; phylum Pseudomonadota; class Gammaproteobacteria; order Enterobacterales; family Enterobacteriaceae; genus Enterobacter; species Enterobacter sp. R-25. The sequence continues at coordinate 3,821,391 of NZ_CP183982.1, forward strand.
GTACGGCGCCGTGCTGGCGTTGTGGCTGCCGCCATGCATTTTGAGAAATTCGGACAGGCTATCTGGCTGTGGGTATTTTTTGGAACCCATAAGCGTCATATGTTCCAGATAGTGTGCAAGCCCAGGGTGGGCTTCCGGATCTTCCAGCGACCCAACCGGCACCACCAGTGCCGACAGGGATTTTACCGCCTGCGGATCGGAAACCAGCAGCACAGTCATCCCGTTATCAAGGCGAATAGCCTGATACTGACGGGTATCTTTTTCGCTCTTACGGATAGTTTCCTGAATGGGTTGCCAACCGGAGCCTGCCTGAGTGAAAGGTGCCCAAAGGGCGACAAACAAAACAAACGCTTTGAACAAGGTGCTGCCTGGCATTACGACCTCTTTATCACGGCTACATCATTAACAAACTGCGTGCTGGACTCACCAACATCTCTTTCTTTGGGTACATCAGTCCGTGATAAGAAGTGCATCATAAATGAACACCCCATGCTGCGCAATTTTTATACAGCACTCAGGACTGATTAAATTTGAACAACGGTAACAGGTAGCGTTGTGCTTCTTCCGTGATAGCCTCGAAGTATTCAGGCTCAAGCGTTCGCCATAAACGTTGATACCAGACATCCTCACCTTCGCCGCGCACCATCATGTTACCTTCATACACCTGCATGAATTTACTCCGTGCTTTCTGCAGTGAAGCGTCATCCGTTAACATGGCATCATTCTGTGCGTCATAACAAGCTTTTATCCAGGCGCCACCGCTCTCGGGCAGTAGCAGGAGCGGTTTATTCATTCCCCGCAGATAGCCTTCAACGTACAAGGATAAATAACGTAACGCCTGCTCTGCGTCCATCGGCGGAAAGCGCCATTCGCCCTCTTTGCGGACAAAAATACGGCTTTCGCCTTTATGGCCGCCAGCACTGTAGACAAGATGTTCGAGCCAGAGTTGCAAACCTTGTGAAACGCTAAGCATGGAAGGACGCCAGCGCAGGAGCCCATCCGGCTGTACCTGAGTTAGCCAGCCCGTGAGCTGCACACCCTGGCAGTTGAGATCGATTTCAAGACTGGTTCCGGGTTGCCGGCATTCCCTCACGCGTTCTGCCAGAGCTTCCATCTCCTGGCGCTGCGCCTCCCAGACAATTTCTCCGAACGCCCCGTAGGGTAACTGCCCCGCAGCACGGTAGCGGCGGTAAAGCTTGTCGGCATCTTCCTCTTCAACCAGCGCGTTCAGCAGCTGCAGGTTTAACTGATAACGCTCCAGCCCTTCCAGCGTAAACGGCTCTGCATCAGGAATTTCACTCTCTTCAGAACGGAAATTGACCTGCAACCGTTGCTGGAAGAAAGCGCGTACCGGATGCCCCCAAAACCGCTGAAGCTGTTCAAAGGTCAGGGTGTCTATCGGGCGAGGATCAAGCTCCTGAATGAAATCGGTATGCGCTCTCCCCTCTTTTTTCGCCGCAGGCAGCCATTCGTGGGCATAGCTCTGATGATCGCTGACCACGTAGTTCACCGGGTCAAACGGCATGCGGCTATGGAAGCGGGTGATATGCGCCTTCACCCGCTGCGCGCTTTCATCACAGTTACGGGCTTCATCCCCCGCCAGATAGTGGCTCTGCCCGATATAATCCACCAGTTCCTGCACCAGAACAGAAGGAAAGCGCTCGCTGTTGTCCTGGATAGAACGACCGATATAGCTGATATACAGCTGACGTTGAGCCGAAATGAGCGCCTCAAGGAAGAGATAGCGGTCATCGTCACGACGGCTACGATCGCCCCGCTTTGGATTCGCACTCATCAGATCAAAACCCAGTGGTGCCAGGGCGCGTGGATAAATACCGTCATTCATTCCGAGCAGGCACACCACTTTGAACGGGATAGAACGCATTGGCATCAGGGTGCAAATATTGATTGGGCCTGCCAGGAAACGCTGGCTAATTCGCTCCTGATCGAGCCGTTGCGTCAGCTCATCGCGCAGCAATGACAATGGGATAGCCTCGTTATAGTGGGAACTCACGCCCTCTTCGACGATTGCCTGCCACTGCGTTTCAATGAGCGCCATAGCGGCTTCGGTATCACTGTCCGGCAGGAAGAAATCATTGAGCAATGCCCTGCAAACCGGGAGCCACGCATCCAGCGGACGCGGCTGCATCAACTCAAGCCGCCAGCGGTTAAGTTGCATCAGCAGGGAAGCTAAATGACCGACCAGCTCAGCGATCAACCCGCTGGACTCATCGTAGGGCAGGACTTCATTCCACTCGCCCTGGCTGCTTTCCATCGCATAGCCCAGCAGCATACGCGTCAGGCCAAACCGCCAGGTGTGCTGGCCGGTAGGAGGAAGCTCGAACGCCTGAACGTTGTCATCATCAATGCCCCAGCGTACGCCGGACTCGTTAACCCACTGACGAAGGTAGCGCAGCCCCTCTTCATTGATATTGAAACGTGCGGCCAGGACTGGGACATCCAGTAATGCCAGGACATCTTCGGAGATAAACCGGCTATCCGGTAATGAAAGCAAAGTAATAAAGGCCTGCAAGGCCGGATGAGACTGGCGGGCCCGTCGGTCAGAAATGGCGTACGGCAGGTAGCGTTCACCCGTCGCACTCCCAAAAACAGCCTGAATAAAGGGACTGTAACTGTCGATATCCGCCACCATCACCACAATGTCACGTGGCGTCAGCTCAGGATCGTCCTGCAGCATCGCCAGCAGTTGATCGTGAAGGACTTCAACCTCGCGCTGCGGGCTGTGGCAAACGTGGATCGTGACGCTGCGATCGTCGCCGTCCAGCTTGCGCTTACTGTCGCTGCGTTCAAATTCTTTCGCCGTAACGCCCATGACGGCGCGGTTTTCGAGATCCAGAATGTCGAGCTGGATATTATGCAGCAGGCTATCCGGAGCGATCTCGACGAAGGCATCCACATCCCCTTCGCCTGACGACGTGATGTCTGAGAGCATGTGAATGTAGTCGCGGCCCAGCTTTCCCCAAGAGGCAAGCAGCGGGTTTGGCAGGTTTTGAATGCCGTGCTCATCAAATAGCTGTGCGGCAGACGCGCTGTCTTTAAACAATGGTACGGTACGCTCTTCAAACAGGCGTCGTCTCTGGCGAGACACCAGTCGCGAAAGCCAGCGTTCATCCTGAATGTCGCCCCAGTACTGGCGACACGGATTGGTAAAGAGGATATGTATGTCGATGTGTTTACCCAGTGCACTCAGCGCCTGCAAATACACCGGTGGCAGCGCCGAGATGCCGCAGATAAACACGCGAGAGGGCAGCCGGGCTGGTCGCTCAGCGCTGTTTTCCAGTATGGAGATAAACCGCTGGTAGAGGTTTGCACGGTGCCACTTCGGCTGGCCAAGTTTCTCAGTGTGTTCCACCAGCGCTTTCCAGAGCGGTGCCTGCCAGACTTGCGCCTCCGGTAACCCGTCGACCCGCTCGCCCGCTTCCCAGCGAGTCAGCCATTCCGGGCGATACACCAGATACTGGTCATAGAGATCGGCGGTGCGCGATGCCAGCTGGAACAGCTTGCGTTTATCGGTGTCGTCATTGAGGTAGTGGCGTAGCATGACGAATTCATCATGCTGCAGCATGTCCGGCAACAATGCCATCAGCTTCCAGCTCATGCTTTGCTTGTTGAAGGCACTCTGTTCCGGGATGTCCGGCAACACGCGGACAAACATCTCCCAGATAAAACTCGCGGGCAGCGGGAAATCGATATTTGCGGCAATGCCGAATTTACGCGAAAGCGACATCTGCAGCCACTGCGCCATACCGGTGCTCTGCACCAGCACCATTTCTGGCTCAAAAGGATCGTCAAGCCGCTCGCGCTCAACGATAAATTCCATCAGCGCTTCCAGCACATCCAGACGATTTGAGTGGTAGACCCTTAACATAGACGCTCCCGACTACTGGCTAACCGGGCAATGCAGACGCGTCATCTCGCCGCGCCGCCCCAGAGGAGAAATAAGTGTAACCGTGATGCTGACACATCCAGAGAGTGTTGTCTGCCCCCGACTGACCTGCCAGCCTGCCGGGAGAGCAATTGTTGAAAGCTGAGACTGATTCCAGGCATGGTGCCAGAGCTGACGATACTGATTAAACATGGAGAACCGCGTCGCCAGTGCCCGCTGATAACCCGACAGTGCCGTGACGATCATCACCAGCAGCATCATCGCCAGTAATACCTCAACCATGCTAAAGCCTTTTTCTCTGCTCACGGCAGCTGGCATAACGCACTCTCCTTAAGCGGACAAAAATCACTCCAGCCGTGTGGCGAGAAATGGATCTTACCGTCGATGATTTCGCCTCTGCGCCATAGCTGCAGGTCATCACTCCCGGCGATAAGCAGCACACGCGCTTCATTCAGTAGCCGCAGGCAAACTCGCCACGCCGATACCTTTTTGCACTGGATCTCAGGCTCAGATAACCAGCTCTGAACGCGTCCCCATTCAAGCGCTGACTGCACGGATGCCTGCTGTTGAACCGAGCGGCTCTCACCGCCCACCAGTGCGCTAAACGTGGTCAGCTGCTGATTGAGGCCGGTGAGGATCAGCGAGCCCAACACCAGTAAAAGTAACACCAGCGCCAGCGAGGACATCCCGCGCTGCCGGTTCACAGGTTGTACCCTGTGACGCCATAAAAAGCCTGACAGGGCACCCCCTGCTCGCCCTGACGAAGGGCGGTCATTTCAATATTCAACTGGGGGGCAAACCCCGCATGCTCAACTTGACTCACCACAAAGTGCTGGATGAGAAGCCTGTTGGGGTCAGTGAGTTTCTCCCATCCTTTACCTTCACACGAGGTCGCCCCATGCAGGGTCTCCAGTGCACCTGATTCCAGACGAAAACCTGTGCTGTCGTTTTCCGAAGACGAGCTATCCCAGTTACCGTTACTGTTTGCATCCCACCGTACAATGACACAGCGACCTTGCCTGCCGATCGTCAGTCCCTGCCCCGCACAGTTTCCGGCGCAATAACCCGCACGCTGAAGCTGCTTGCCGAGGGAAAAAAGGCGTTGCCACACCTCCTCCTCAAGCTCCCGCTGACCGGACTGCTGTAAAACAGCCCGCTGCAAGCCCGGTAAAAAGCGCGAGGCGCTTATCAGTAAAAGACTGCTGATCGCCGTGGCAATCAAAACTTCCATCAGTGAGAAACCCTGCTGGTTTAGGGACATGAACCTTCTCCTGTGACATTGCACATCCTGATTCGCCCTCCATTCGAGACAATGACGAGCCATTCTCCTGCACGACTTTGCAGGCGTATTCGCCCTGCCCATGCCGTATCCCTGAGTCCATAGAAGCCAAATAACGGCGTTATTTCACTCACCGTGACCTCCGGCCACAGGGGAATAAATACAAACGGACTGCCCTTATCACAGCCCTGCACGAATGCGCTCATCAGACAGGTGACGCCCCTGTCGCGCCGCAGTGTGACCTGGTGGTCACGGTTGTGCCGGTTTGCGTCATTACGCAGAAAGACCAGGTAATCACGCACCTGCCCGGCAGTTTGCCAGAGCCGTTGCTGCCGTTGCCAGTTGTCCCAGCCGTATAGCCCGGAGGCGCTGAGAATGACCACCAGCGAGATAGCCACCAGGGTTTCGATAAGCGTAAAACCGTTCTCTTTTTTCATGCCGGGAGTGTGGCGAAATGGCCTGGAATTGACGAGCAACGGATGACCGTTTTACGAGCCCTTATCAAGGAAAGTTAAGCGGTTGCAGTGCGTTGCATACGTTCTGGATAACGCGTCGGAAAGCGGCAAGAAGGCGAAAAAAAACCGGCGCTAAACAGCACCGGTTATGTCACGATTGACGGACTCAGATAGCGACGGGCGCTTTGATGCCAGGATGAGGGTCATAACCCTCAATCTCAAAATCGTCAAAGCGGTAATCAAAAATGGATTCCGGTTTGCGTTTGATAATCAGCTTAGGCAAGGCGCGCGGTTCGCGAGTCAGCTGGAGATGCGTCTGTTCCATATGGTTGCTGTAGAGATGGGTATCCCCACCGGTCCAGACGAAATCGCCCACGTCCAGATCGCACTGCTGCGCCATCATATGCACTAACAGCGCATAGCTGGCAATGTTGAACGGCAGGCCGAGGAACACGTCGCAGGAACGCTGATAGAGCTGGCAGGAGAGCTTACCGTCTGCCACATAGAACTGGAAGAACGCATGGCACGGTGCCAGTGCCATTTTGTCCAGCTCGCCGACGTTCCAGGCGGAAACGATAATACGGCGCGAGTCCGGATCGTTTTTCAGCTGGTTCATCACGGTGGTGATCTGGTCAATATGGCGGCCATCCGGCGTAGGCCATGCGCGCCACTGCTTACCGTACACCGGGCCCAGGTTGCCGTTTTCATCTGCCCATTCGTCCCAGATAGAGACGTTGTTTTCATGCAGATACGCAACGTTGGTATCGCCTTGCAGGAACCAGAGCAGTTCATGAATGATCGAGCGCAGGTGGCAGCGCTTTGTCGTCACCAGCGGAAAACCTTCCTGCAGATTGAAGCGCATCTGGTGGCCAAAAATGGAGAGCGTGCCGGTACCGGTACGGTCATTTTTCGGCGTGCCCTCATCGAGCACTTTTTTCATCAGTTCAAGATACTGTTTCATGGTTCCTCAGGAAAGTTGTTGCTGTGGACGACGACGATACGCCCAAATCATCATAATGACACCCGCGACAATCATCGGAATGGAGAGGATCTGCCCCATGCTGATGTACTGTACCCATTCGCCGGTGAACTGTGCATCGGGCTGGCGGAAGAACTCGACGATGATACGGAATGCACCGTAGCCAATCAGGAACAGACCTGAGACAGACCCCATCGGACGCGGTTTACGGATAAACAGATTCAGGATGATAAACAGCACCACACCTTCCAGCGCCAGCTCGTAAAGCTGAGACATGTGGCGCGGCAGAACACCGTAAGTATCGAACAGGGATTGCCACTCAGGATGAGACGGCAGCAGCGCCATGTCCTCTGCACGCGAGCCCGGGAACAGCATGGTAAAGGAGACACTCGGGTCGACACGCCCCCAGAGCTCACCATTGATAAAGTTGCCCAGACGTCCTGCTCCCAGACCAAACGGGATCAGTGGCGCGATAAAATCTGACACCTGGAAGAAGTTGCGCTTGGTGCGTTTGGCAAAAATCACCATCACCAGGATCACACCAATCAGCCCGCCGTGGAAGGACATGCCGCCATCCCAGACGCGGAACAGGTAGAGTGGATCGTTCAGGAATACCGGGAGGTTATAGAACAGAACATACCCAATACGGCCGCCCAGGAACACGCCAAGGAAACCTGCATACAGCAGGTTCTCGACTTCGTTTTTGGTCCAGCCACTGCCGGGACGACTGGCGCGACGGCCAGCAAGCCACATGGCAAAAATGAAGCCGACCAGGTACATCAGACCGTACCAGTGAAGCGAAACAGGTCCTATTGAGAAAATGACCGGATCGAATTCCGGAAAATGCAGATAACCACTGTTCATCTGTCACCACAAGATGTTGTTATTCCGCTGAAAGTGGACAGCGGTAGAAATGCGATTCTGCTGTTAGCAGAGGCTCCAAAGTTGCGAATCATAGCATAAGGCGGACGCGGAGGATGCGCCAGAGATGTAAAAGATGTGTATAGAGGAGTGTGTTATATCCTCACCTCCGCCCTGTCACAAAGGACGAGGACGGAGTGAGGGGAAAAGTACGTATTAGCGACCGCCGCGAATCAGGCCGCCCATACCGCGTCGTTCCATGAAAGCAGCCACCTGATGACGCACTTCAGCGGCCAGCTGCGCTTCAAGACTGCGTTCAGCCAGCTCGCGGGCATCCTCAATATCGATATGCCGCAGCAGGTACTTCACGCGGGCAACCGCACGGCCGTTCATGGAGAGGTGGCGGTACCCCAGCCCAATCAGGATTGCAACGCACATCGAATCTCCGGCCATTTCACCACACAGGCGCAAATCAATATCGTGCTGTTCGGCTTCTCGCGCGATCATCGCTAACGCCCGGATCATCGCAGGGTGCAGGCTGTCATAGATGCTGGCAACACGCGTGTTGTTACGGTCGACGGCCAGAATATACTGCGTCAGGTCATTGGTACCGACCGAGATAAAGTCGACACGGTTAGCCAGCTGCGGCAGCATAAAGACCATTGACGGCACTTCAAGCATCACCCCAATTCGTGGTTTGGGGATCGCATAGCCAATCATCTCTTCGACTTCACGACCGGCACGCTCAATCAGACGCCGCGCCTCGTCAATCTCATCAATGCTGGTGACCATCGGCAGTAAAATGCTGAGGTTACCCGTCGCCGCATTCGCGCGCAGCATGGCACGCACCTGGATCAGGAAGATCTCAGGCTGATCGAGCGTAATGCGTATCCCACGCCAGCCCAGGCACGGGTTTTCCTCACTGATCGGCATGTACGGCAGCTGTTTATCTGCCCCGACATCAAGGGTGCGCAGGGTGACCGGTTTGTCGTTAAACATCTGCAGCATGCCCTGATACTGCGCGACCTGCTCCTCTTCAGAGGGAAAGCCACTTTGCAGCATGAACGGGATTTCGGTGCGGTATAAGCCGATACCGTCGATGCGGCTGCCGAGCTTCTCTTCATGCTCGGGGCTTAAACCTGCGTTGAGCATGACTTTGATTCGCTCGCCGCTTTTGAGCTGCGCGGGCAGATTAACGTCATCCTCTGCCAGCTTGCTTAATTCATTCTCTTCGCTGATAAGGCGCTGGTATTCCTGAAGCAGAACCGGCTCAGGATCAACCAACAGCTCACCGCGATAACCGTCGACCACCAGGGTGCGTCGGTGCAGCACCGATGGCTGGATATCCGCCCCCATAACGGTGGGAATTCCCAGCGCGCGCACCATAATGGCCGCGTGCGAGTTCGCCGCGCCATCGCGTACCACCACGCCCGCCAGGCGGTCATGAGGCAGTTCAGCCAGCGTTGTCGCGGAGAGTTCATCGGCAACCAGCACAAAACGTTTTGGCCAGGCATTCGCGCCCTGAATAGTGTCATCAAGATGGAACAGTAAACGCTGCCCCAGGGCGCGTAAATCACCGGCCCGCTCTTTCAGGTAACCGTCGGTCAGTGCCGCAAACTGTTCGGCAAATTTTTCGATGACCTTTTTAACCGCCCACTCCGCAACCGCACCTTTGTCGACTTCGTCAAAAAGCTCGCGGCGCAGACGTGCATCGGAGAGAAGGTGCGAGTAAAGGTCAAAAATGGCCGCTGTCTCTTTTTGCGCCCCAGCGGCAAAGCGCTTGCTGTAGCGACGAAACTCATTCGACGCCTCTTCCAGTGCGGCGGTGAGACGCTCACGCTCAAGCGCTTCATCAAGCGTTGAGGCTTCGTACACTTGCTCCATCAACGGCAGAGTGGCGTCCATCCAGCCTTCGGCGATAGCGACGCCCGGCGACGCCGGAAGCGCGCGAATACGCGTATGACGATACTGACCAAACAGTGCCGTCAACTGGGACTGGGAGAGGATCGCGGCCATCTGCGTGGCCAGCGTGACGAGGAAAGACTCTTCGCTTTCATCGTACTGACGCAACTCACGCTGCTGTACCACCAGCACACCAAGCAGCTGACGGCGCTGAATAATCGGCACGCCAAGGAAGGCGCGGAAACGATCTTCTTTTACGGAGGGGATATATTTAAAGCTGGGGTGTTTTTGCGCGTCGGCAAGGTTGATAGGTTCGGCGAGTCGCCCAACCAGACCAACGATACCTTCATCAAACGCGAGCGTTACGGTGCGTCCACGTGGCTTTTTCAAACCACGGGTCGCCATCAGGTAATAGCAACGCCGATCGTGGTCGGCCAGATACACCGAACAGACTTCGGTCTCCATCGCAAGACAGATGTCGGTAACCAGAATGTTCAGCGCCTCATTCAGACGCGGCGCACTGGCCACCTTCTCGACTATTTCTCGCAAGCGGGTGAGCATGATTTGCGTAGCTTAACCTCTTTTACGTCGCCAGGCAGGTGCGCTCTGCGGCTTAGGCGGGATCTCCTGAAGCTGCATGACAACACTTGCGAACTCTTTCATCACCCTACGGTAAACATCGCGTTTAAATGACACGACCTGACGAACAGGATACCAATAGCTCACCCAACGCCAGCCATCAAACTCCGGCGTACTGCTGGTTTGCATATTGATATCTGAATCGTTGCCCACCAACTGCAGTAGAAACCATTTTTGTTTCTGGCCGATACAAACCGGCTTTGTGTCCCAACGCACCAAACGTTTCGGTAACTTGTAACGCAACCAGTTGCGGGTCGAAGCCAGGATGCGAACATCTTTTCGGCTTAAACCAACCTCTTCAAACAGCTCCCGGTACATCGCTTGTTCTGGGGACTCTCCCGGGTTGATCCCGCCTTGCGGGAACTGCCAGGAGTGCTGACCATATCGACGGGCCCACATCACCTGGCCCTGACGATTACAAATTACTATTCCTACGTTCGGGCGGTAGCCATCGTCATCAATCACCGGACTACCCCAAACTAAACCTTATATATGAATGATTGTTTCACACTACAGGGAGGCGGTAAACCACTCTCTTACAGGGCTGCAACCTAATAACATTTGAATAACTCACAAATACAGGCAGAGTTATAAACAGATGAGCGGCTCTGAGGGGAATTTTATTCACCTTTTCTGTGGATATAGTTGTGAAGAAGTGTCTGATTACCGATGAACAACCTCAGCCGCCGTCAATCCCTCTCCATTACCGAAAGAAAATAAAATTATTATTTTCATAAAGTTAATCACCATAAAACCAACCCACACCGCTTAAGCGTGACGATCGTCACATCAGGGATCGTTGTGCTGATGAAAGATCGAACAGCGTCGGTTTTATCCACAGATTGTGCCAATAAGTTAGGCACAATTTGTTTGAAAATTGGATTTTCGTCGCACGTCAAGGCTGTAAATTGAAACAGTAGTCAGGGTTATGCCCAGTTATCCCACTTTTCTGTGGATAACATGGTGTAAGATCCTGTTCATTGTCAGTGACCAGAATTGAACAACCGAATTTTTGTCCCTCGCCATCCATTTTTAGTGTACTAAAAAAACCTATAAATCATGCACATGGCATATTCGTACAGAAAAAGTTAAACTCTATCCACAGGGGACAATTTCTTAGTGTATTTTTTAATCAAAAGGTTACCTTCATGCATTCGCTTTTACCCTTGCTTTCACCGCCGTCCAGCGAAACCCAGTTGCTACAGCAGGCGCAGCGTCTGGCAGGCTTTTCGCTTGGCGAGCTGGCGGCAATGGCTGGCCTGCCGATCCCTCAGGATCTGAAGCGGGATAAAGGCTGGATCGGCATGCTGCTGGAGCTGTGGTTGGGTGCAAGCGCAGGGAGTAAACCGGAGCAGGATTTCGCCGCCCTGGGCGTAGAGTTAAAAACCATTCCCATCGATAGCCTTGGGAAGCCCCTGGAAACGACATTTGTCTGCGTTGCACCGTTAACCGGGAATACCGGTGTGACGTGGGAAACCAGTCACGTTCGCCATAAACTGAAGCGCGTGCTTTGGGTCCCCGTAGAAGGAGAACGTCAGATCCCGCTGGCTGAACGCCGGGTTGGCGCACCGCTGCTGTGGAGTCCGGATGAAGATGAAGAGCATCAGCTGCGTCTGGACTGGGAAGAGCTGATGGATATGATTGTCCTCGGTCAGGTTGAGCGCATCACCGCCCGACACGGAGAGGTGTTACAGCTGCGGCCAAAGGCGGCGAACAGTAAAGCGCTCACGGAAGCAATCGGTGCCCGGGGCGAGCCGATACTGACATTGCCACGCGGTTTTTATCTCAAAAAGAACTTTACCGGGGCGCTCCTTGCTCGCCATTTCTTACTCAAAACGTAGTTTTTTACTTATTTTGAGAGCTCTCAAACATAATCACCTGGTTTTTAAGATTTTACCGCTTCCTCCTGTCGAAATATCGGGTTATTACTACACTATGATTTGATACGAGCCAGGTGAGGACGATAACGATGAAAAAATGGGCAGTGTTAATTTCAGCAGTCGGATTAGCGTTTGCAGTATCGGGCTGTAGCAGCGATTACGTGATGGCGACAAAAGATGGCCGGATGATCCTGACAGACGGCAAGCCGGAAGTTGATGATGACACTGGTTTGGTCAGCTACCGCGATCAGTCCGGGAATAAAATGCAGATCAATCGCGACGAAGTCTCGCAAATTATCGAGCGATAAACAGAGAGAGGTCAGTACCTTGCTGGCCTTTTTGATTTTTTTCTTCCCCTTTTGCTTCCCCTCTGCCATGTTTATATTCCTTTGTCGGGAGGTTCCTGACGCGGTCTACATGTCTATTGAAGGAAGCCGGCTATGCATTATCACCGTATCCCCCACAGCTCTCTGGAGATAAGCCAACTGGGGTTGGGCACGATGACATTTGGTGAACAAAACAGCGAAGCCGATGCCCATGCACAACTCGATTATGCCGTCAGCCAGGGCATTAACCTGATTGATGTCGCAGAGATGTACCCTGTTCCTCCACGCCCGGAAACGCAGGGGCTTACCGAAACCTACGTCGGCAACTGGCTGGCAAAACGCGGCAATCGCGAAAAACTGGTTATCGCCTCGAAAGTCAGCGGCCCTGCGCGTAACAGCGATGCCGGGATCCGCCCAAACCAGATCCTCGATCGCAAGAATATCCGTGCCGCGCTGGATGCCAGCCTGAAGCGCCTGCAAACCGATTATCTTGATCTCTACCAGGTACACTGGCCGCAGCGTCCAACCAACTGCTTTGGTAAGCTCGGCTACAGCTGGAACGAAAGTGCTCCCGCCGTTACGCTGCTTGAAACGCTGGAAGCGCTGACCGAATGCCAGCGAGCGGGCAAAATCCGCTACATCGGCGTGTCTAACGAAACGGCTTTTGGCGTTATGCGCTACCTGCACCTGGCTGATAAACACGATCTGCCGCGCATTGTCACCATCCAGAACCCCTACAGCCTGCTCAACCGCAGTTACGAAGTGGGTCTGGCCGAAGTGACGCAATATGAAGAGGTTGAGCTGCTCGCCTATTCCTGCCTGGGCTTTGGTACGCTGACGGGTAAATACCTGAACGGTGCGAAGCCAGCCGGCGCGCGTAATACGCTCTTCAGCCGCTTTACCCGCTATAGCGGCGAGCAGACGCAGAAAGCCGTCGCGGCCTACGTTGATATTGCGAAGCGTCACGGGCTCGATCCTGCCCAGATGGCACTGGCCTTCGTACGCCGTCAGCCGTTTGTGGCCAGCACCCTGCTGGGCGCAACGACGATGGAACAGTTGAAAACCAACATTGAGAGTTTCCATCTGGACCTGAGCGAGGACGTGCTGGCGGAGATTGACGCGGTGCATCAGGTTTATACCTATCCGGCACCGTAAAAAAACAAAACGGCAACCTCTGTTGCCGTTTTTAATGTTTGCACCCGCTTGTGAAAAGGCGCTGAAGACGATCCGAATCAGCGGCGGCGCTGCCAGACCCACAAGCCGGCAATCGCCAGCGCGAACAATCCACCGAACCCGACGCCAATCCCTACCACAGGCGCACCGGCTTTAACCGCCAGCGAATACAGGCCCAGCATCAGCAGCATCGCCAGGTTTTCACCGAGGTTTTGCACCGCAATAGCATTGCCCGCCCCGACCGTCTGCTTGCCACGCTCCTGCAAAAGCGCATTCAGCGGCACCACGAAGAAGCCCCCCAGAATACCAATCAGGATCAGCAGTACGTAGGCTGGCAATAACGCGTGTTGCAGCGCGAAAAAAAGCACCGCAACGCCAATCAGGATCCCTGCCGGCATGCAGCGAGCAACGGTGTCGAGCGTCACCAGTTTTGCCGCTGCCCCCGCGCCCACCACAATCCCGATCGCTACCATTGCATTAAGGTAGGTTGGCGTCGCGTTGTCCGTGATCCCCAGCGCCACCGGCACCCACAGCACCAGCAGGAAGCGCAGCGTAACGCCAGCGCCCCAGAACATACTGGTGCCCATCAGAGAGAATCGCGTTTCACCGTTACGCCACAGTACGCGGCAGGCATTGAAGAAGCTGCCGGTCATCGGCTTAAAGCGCCAGGATTGCCCCGGACGCGCCACCGGCAGTTTCGGAATAAACAGGTTAGCGACTACCGCGCCACCGTACACCACGGCACACACGCCGAGGGCCGCCAGCACGTGCCAGTCAGCGAGGACACCGCCTGCGACGGAGCCAAGCAGGATTGCCGCAATGGTAGAGGACTCCATCAGCCCATTGGCTTTCACCAGCTTATCACCGGTGGTCAGCTCCCCGAGGATGCCATACTTCGCCGGGGAGTAGGCTGCGGCGCCAATGCCGACCAGCGTATAGCCAATAAACGGATTGAAACCAAAACAAATGCTGGCGGCTCCCAGCAGTTTCAGACCGTTGGCAAACATCATTACCCGGCCTTTCGGGAAGCTGTCCGCAACCTGTCCGACAAACGGTGCAAAGATAATGTAAGCGCCCACAAACACCATCTGCAGAACCGGCTGACTCCAGTCGGGGTAAAACTCAGCCTTGAGCAGTGCCAGCGTGGCAAACAGCAGCGCGTTATCGCCAAAGGCGGAAAGGAACTGGGCGGCAATCACCGCCATCATGCCTTTTGAGCGCAGAGAGGTGTTAGTGTGTACTGACTCACGCATTATGTTGTTCCGCCTGTTCAACCATGCCCTTGAGGGTCACGAAGTCGGGCTTACCGCTGCCGAGCACCGGAAGCTGTTTCAGGTAGCGAATATCACGAGGTACCGCCAGCTCCGGAATGCCGTGCTCGCGGGCATAGCTCAGTAACTGGTCGCGCTTAAGCTCGCTGTCGGTGGTGAACAGCACCAGCGCCTCGCCTTTACTTGCATCACTCTTCACAACCGTGGCATGCATCTTCTCGGCGGAGACGCCCGATGCCAGCTGTTCAACCATCTCAAGCGAGACCATTTCACCCGCAATCTTGGCAAAGCGCTTTGCACGCCCCTGGATCTGCACAAAGCCTTGCTCATCGAAACGTACAATATCGCCGGTGTCGTACCAGCCCGTTTCAATCTCGCCATTAACGTTTTCTGCAGTCGGTGCTTCCAGCACGCCGGGGTTTTCCACGCGCAGATAGCCGTTCATCACGTTTGGCCCTTTCAGCTGCAGACGGCCGCCGTCTTCAATACCAGGCACCGCCAGCAGACGAGCATCCAGCCCAGGCAGAATTCGGCCTACTGTCCCCGGCTTCGCCGCCATTGGCACGTTGATAGAGACCACCGGCGCACACTCTGTCACGCCATACCCCTCGAGGATGCGCAGACCAAATTTGTCCTGCCAGATCTGTCGCGTGCTCTCCTGCAGTTTTTCCGCGCCAGCAACCACATAGCGCACGCGGAAGAAGTCATACGGATTGGCGAAACGCGCGTAGTTCCCGAGGAAGGTTGAGGTTCCAAACAACACGGTACAGTTACGGTCATACACCAGCTCCGGCACAATGCGGTAATGCAACGGGCTTGGATAAAGGAAGACTTCGGCACCGGTCAGCAGCGGCGTGAAAAGCCCCACCGTCAGACCAAAAGAGTGGAACAGCGGCAGCGCTGACATAAACCGGTCTTTCGCGGTAAAGTCGGCAATGCTTTTGATCTGCTCAACGTTCGCCAGAATACTCTTGTGACTGTGGACGACACCTTTCGGGTTGCCTTCAGAGCCAGAGGTGAAGAGGATAATCGCGTCGTCTTCCGGCTGCTGTTTCACCTGGGCCAGACGCGGCATCAGCAGATGAGCAAAAATCCACAGTTTGTCGCCTGTCGTCACGTCCGCTTTAAGATCTTCCAGGAAGACCCAGCGTACCTGGGTAAGCTGTTCAGGAAGATGCCACAGTTTGCCTTTGTCGAGGAACTGGCGGGAGGTAAAGACGGTTTTGATTTGCGCTGCCGTGATGGCGCTGGTCAGCCCTTTCACGCCCGCCGTGTAGTTCATCATCGCCGGAATACGGCCACGGGAAACGGCACCAAAAATCACCGCCGCACTGATGCCTGCGTTGGGCAGCATCAGGCCAATCTTTTCACCCTGCTGACTGTACTTCTCAAGAATACGGCCCACGAACAATGTTTTGGTGAGCAGCTTGCGATAGGTATCCGGGGTAAAGTTGATGTCTTCGATGCAGTTTTTCTTCGCGCCGTAGCGGTGCTGTGCCGACAGCAGGGATTCATACAGCGTCTCGCGCGGGCGGACCGCCATACGCGCTTCCATCATAATCTGGTGCAGCATCTCTCCGGCAATTTTACGGCGATCGCGTGCACGGGGCGCTTCAGGCATCGGTAACGACGTTGGTGGCAGGATATGCAACGTAATTTTTGGGAACACGCGCTGCTTTACCAGCCCTTTCAGACGGCTGAAATAGGAGCGCTCCGCCCCTTCAATACGCAGTGGCACCACGGTTGCTTTTGACTTCGCCGCGACAAACCCGGCGCCGTCGTAGATTTTCATCAGTGAACCGGTCACCGAGATGCGACCTTCCGGGAAAATAACCACCGGACGCCCCTGCTCCACCAGACGCACCAGATGTTTAATCATCATCGGTTTGGTCGGGTCGAGCGGCACAAAATCAATCAGCGGCGTGAGCCAACGCATGTACCACTGCTGGCTGATGGAGGTATAAACCGCAAACACCGGACGCACGGGCAGAAATAGCGCCAGCAGAATGCCGTCGATAAAGGAAACATGGTTTGGTGTGATAAGAACGCGTTCGCCGCGAAGCGCCTGAGCATCGCCAGTGACGCGAATGCGAAAGAGAATACGGAAGAGTGTACGGAAGAACCCAAAAAGCATCTCAACTCCCTTTGCCAGCCAGTGTGAAGGGTTGATAGTAAATGGTGGCAGATTACACGAGAAGTGATACGGGAGCGACTGCAAAGTTGAGGCGAAAAAAAACCTGCGCATCCGCGCAGGTTGGTGCAAGAGAAGAGTACGAAACCGTACTAAGAATTCTCACCAATCAATACCTCTGGGATCTCGACTCTATCAATCTCCCCCTCATCCTCGCCATCGGACAATCGCAACAGCCTGAGGCAAAGTGTAACTAAAGGTTCAGATTGACATTATTCAGACATGACTGGCCGTGTAACGATTACACGGCCAGGGTTGTGCTGCGTCACGTTTGTGGAGGGCGAACCCCCGCGCCCCTTGAATGCACGGCGCTTTTCCGCAACACTATTTCGTGTGTAAACGCTTACCCCCACTAAGAAGGTATGTAATGGCGACAATAAAGGATGTGGCCCGTCTGGCTGGTGTTTCCGTGGCGACCGTCTCGCGCGTGATTAACGACTCCCCTAAAGCCAGTGACGCATCACGCCAGGCGGTGCAAAACGCCATGGAATCATTGAATTATCATCCGAATGCCAACGCCCGTGCCCTTGCCCAACAGTCCACTGAAACCATCGGACTGGTGGTGGGCGATGTGTCTGACCCGTTTTTCGGCGCCATGGTAAAAGCGGTTGAACAGGTTTCTTATCAGACCGGCAATTTTCTGCTGATCGGCAATGGCTATCACAACGAACAAAAAGAACGCCAGGCTATCGAACAGCTGATGCGCCACCGCTGCGCTGCACTGGTTGTTCACGCCAAAATGATCCCCGATGCTGAACTCATTCATCTGATGAAGCAGATCCCCGGCATGGTGATCATCAACCGAATTATTCCCGGTTTTGAGAAACGCTGCGTGGCACTCGACGACCGCTACGGCGCCTGGCTTGCTACCCGCCATTTGATTCAGCAGGGCCATACCCGCATTGGTTATCTCTGCTCCAATCACCCGATTTCCGATGCCGAAGATCGCCTGCAGGGCTACTACGATGCCCTGCGCGAAAACGGTTTGCCGTGTAATGACCGGCTGGTGGCCTACGGCGAGCCGGATGAGAGTGGCGGCGAACAGGCAATGACAGAGCTGCTGGGGCGTGGACGGAATTTCACGGCGGTTGCCAGCTATAACGACTCGATGGCCGCCGGGGCAATGGGGGTGTTAAATGACAACGGAATCGAGGTGCCGGGAGAAATTTCACTCATTGGCTTCGATGATGTGCTGGTGTCCCGCTACGTGCGTCCCCGCCTGACCACCGTACGTTACCCGATTATCACAATGGCAACGCAGGCTGCGGAGCTGGCACTGGCGCTGGCCGAACAACGCCAGCCACCGGATATCACCCACCTGTTCAGCCCCACCTTAGTCCGCCGTCACTCTGTAGGTTCGCCAGCAGAAGCGGGAGAGGAATAGCGATACAGATGTACCGTTTTGTTCGGGTATTCAAGCGCATCGCCAATGTACTGCCAGCCGTAACGTTCGTAGAAGTCGCGGCAGGCAGACCACAGATGCAGTTCGTGATACCCGGCCTGCGCGGCATAGGCGATAACATGCTGCTGCAGTTTTCCCGCCAGTCCCTTACCACGCGCCGCTTCATCAACGTACAGCGCAGCCAGCCACGGACAAAGATCCTGTCGGGTGATTAAATCGCAGCGCCAGAGCCCGACCGTACCCAGAAGCTGTTCGCCCTCCAGAGCAATAAAGGTCAACGGTAACGCGCCCGGCGTCTGGCTGTGTTCAACGATGCTCTGGAAAAACGCCCGCGTAAGCCCGTCACCGAACGCCTGCCAGATCCAGTCAGTTACCTGTTCCGCATACTGAGGCGCGGCATAGAGAGGCAGAATAGTCACACCAGCTTCCCCTGAAAAACGGGCACAGATTCAAAAAGATAACCGTCAAAATCCGGCGCATCTTCATCGGAGAGTTCAAGTAAGCTCTTTTTCACATTTTCCAGATGCTGGAACATCGCCTGCCAGGCGCCCATCACATCACGACGACGAAGCGCCGCGAGGATGGTTTGCCTGTCGCCCAGCCATTTCAGGCGGTATGCACGGCTGGCGATATGCCCATTGAATTGCTGCCACAGCGGGCTGCTGTCCATGTGGTGCCAGATACTCTCTACCGTTGCCAGCAGCATCTGGTTTTGCGTTGCCCCCGCCAGCACCAGGTGAAACATTTTATTGTTGTCCTGGCTGTTATCGTTGGCGGCAATGGCGCGCTGCTCCTGCTCAATAATACGGCGCAGATTGTCGATGTCTGCGCGTGTCGCCATTTTGGCAGCAAACGCGGCGATGTTGCTTTCGAGGAGCTGGCGCGCCTGCAGGATCTCAAAGGGGCCGACGTCGCTGTTCAGAAAACGTTCTTCTTCGTTTTCGTGTTCTTCAGGAATGCGCATCACATAAACGCCAGACCCCTGGCGGATATCCACCGTGCCCTGCAGCTCCAGCATCAACAATGCCTCACGCACGATGGTACGACTTACGCCGTACTTCTCAGCAATATTACGCTCGGGCGGCAGACGGGAACCTACGGGATAGTGCCCCTGGATAATTTGCGCCCGTAAATCCTCGCCAATTTCCTGGTACTGTTTTTTTTCCGGCAGGATGACAGCCTTATCCACGTTTTCACCTGTTTTTTCAGTTAATGCGCAGGCCGGGCGTCCTCCCGGCCAGTTTGTGCGCTATTTTACCAGAACCAGCATGGTTTTCGCTTACTTCCATTCATCATCGACCGGGAGCGTGAGCACGCGCGCATCGCGCAGCTGCCGGAACCAGCTCGCCGACCTTTTCGCCCGCCTGGCGCGATTGTTATCGAGATCGATCTCAATCAGCCCGTAGCGATTTTTGAAGGCGTTCATCGGCGATACGTTGTCCGTGAAGGCCCACAGCATATAGCCATGACAGTTTGCCCCCTCCTCCCGCGCCAGCAGCGTGTAATAGAGGTGCTCGCGAATGAACGCAATTCGGTACTCGTCGTCAATGACCCCGTCACTGTTGCGAAACTGCGCTTCGTTCTCCACGCCCATCCCGCTCTCCGCCACGAACCAGTCGATGTTGCGGTAGTCATTTTTTATCCGCATCGCCATATCGTAGATAATGCGGGGGTAGATTTCCCAGCCGCGGGATTTATTCATTCGCCGTCCTGGCAGTTCGAACGGTTCGTAGTAGTACGCCGGGTGGAACGGTGTCTCCGGATGCCAGGCACGAGACGGCGCTTTCACCCGATGCGGGTAATAGAGGTTTATCCCCAGCTCATCGACGGTGTTCTGCGCAATCAGTTCCAGCTCTTCTGCGGTGTAGTCCCACGCCACCTGATGCTGTTCCAGCAGCGTAAACAGTTCTGGCGGGTAGCGCCCGTGCACCAGCGGATCGAGAAATACGCGGTTATAGAACAGATCGTACTTCTCTGCGGCGTTAACATCGTGCGGCGCGCACGAGCGAGGATAGGTGACTTCGGGGTTGAGAATACAGCCAACCGAGCCAGGGTACCCTTTGGCGCGAAACAGCTGCACAACCTTTGCCGTCGCCAGAACCTTATGGTGGTTCCACTGCATCCATTTACCGGTATTCTGCTCGTAGGGCCAGCGCAGCGCATCGAGATAAACGCGGGTCTGTACCACGATCGGTTCATTGAAGGTAAACCAGCGGGTGACTTTACCGTGGTAGCGTTCAAAGACTTTTTCCGCATAGCGGGCAAACAGGTCGACAACCTGCTTTGAAGCCCAGCCGCCGTAAGTGTCAAGCAGCGCGCCCGGCAGCTCGTAATGCTCAAGGCAGATCATCGGCTCAATGCCCTGACGGTGCATCTCATCGAATAACGCGTCGTAATAGGCGGCGTACTCCTCGTCCACCGTCACTTTTTCATAGTCGGTTAAAAAACGTGACCAGTTAATCGAGGTTCGGTAGTGCGTCAGCCCTGCCTGCTTCATCAGCGCCACATCCTCGCGAAAGCGGTTGATAAAGTCGGTCGCCACCGCCGGGCCATAGCCGTTGTGCCAGACGTGGCGATCGTTTTTGTACCAGAGATCGATCCACGAATCCTGCCCCGCCTTTTTGCCGCTCCAGCCTTCGGTTTGCCAGGCTGACGCGGCCGCGCCCAGAATGAAATCCTGCGGAATGGTTATCTGTTTTGTCGTCATCACATCCTCATGCATTGTCGGTCGCCTGTTGCAGCGCGGCCTGTTCGGCACGTCGTGAAGCAATCTTCACAAACGGCAGGTAGATAATGACGGCAGTCACAATGCAGATAAGCTGAGTGATGACCGCCCCCATCGATCCGGCGGTGGAGAGCCAGGCGTTGATCAGCGGCGGCGTGGTCCACGGCACCATCACCACGGCTTTACCGGCAAAGCCGGTTACGGTGGCAAAGTAACCGATAGAGCCGGTCACCAGCGGCGTGATAATGAAAGGAATGGCGAGGATCGGATTAAGCATGATTGGCATGCCGAAGATCACCGGCTCGTTGATGTTAAAGAGCCCCGGACCAATGGAAAGCTTGGCGATCTCTTTCATCTCTTTGCGGTTGGTGGCAATCATGACCGCGATCAGCAGGCCGATGGTCAGCCCCGACCCGCCGATGCTCATATACACATCCCAGAACGGCATGGTGATGATATTCGGCACCTCTTTGCCCTGCTCAAAGGCGCTCATATTAACGGTGATGGCGCCTAACAGCAGCGGCTCGCGGATCGGCTTGATCATCTGGTTGCCGTGAATACCAATCACCCAGAAAAGCTGTGCGACAAACATCAGCAGCAGAATGCCCGGCAGGCTTTGCACCACGCGCTCCAGCGGCTGTTGCACCACCTGATAGACCGCGTCATAGAGATACATGCCGGTGAGTTGATGGAAGACGAAACCCAATGTGGCAATTGCGGTAGTGGTGATGATCGCCGGGATCAGCGCGGAGAACGATGCCGCCACGTTTGGCGGTACGGTGTCCGGCATCCTGATCTTCAGCCCCTTGCGGTTTTCCAGCCAGCAGTAAATTTCTACCGACAGAATCGCGATAAACATACCGAGGAACAGGCTGCGGGTATCAGAGAACTGACGCAGCAGCACGTCTTTCACCACGTGCATTTCACCATCCACCAGCATCTCAACGGTTGTCGGCGTCACGCAGATAAAGCAGATCACCGCCAGCAGGCCAGGGAATAAGGATTTGATCCCGTTGATGCGGCCCAGTTCGATACCGATTAAGAATACCGCGCCAATGTTAAGGAAATTCAGGGTAGCGTAATTGAGCGCGCTGGTGATGGGTTTTAGCGTGGCGAGAAAAGAGAGGGACTGGAAGCTCGCCAGGCCATTTTTCGGATCCAGTACCATATTGGAGATCAAGACAGAGAATGCCCCAACGATGATGACCGGCATTAAGGTAATAAAGGCAGACTTGATCGCCATGATATAGCGATAACTGTTGAATTTTGTGGCAAAACTGCCCAGAGCGTCGATCAGTTTTTCCTGTAATGCCATAGGGTAATACCTCAGTAAAAGGGCTTTTATTGGATAAGGTGTACAGCCGGATACTATTGGCATACCAAAAATAGCTTCATGTCGGGTTTTGTTCTGTGATTAAGCTCTCAAGGACGTAACAGGTATTCCAAAATGCAGTTTGTATCGATTTTGGCATACCACTTAAAACCCTGTATGTCGAACTGACCGATCGTTACCTAAAAGCGTGATCGTGCTGGAAGTTTTGCCCTTTCCGCATCGCTTATGCACCGGATGGTCTGTGTTAAACTGCAGATCGTTACGTGGAATCAGGAATGTCTAATGGCAACAATGCTGGATGTCTCATTGCGCGCGGGCGTGTCGAAAGCCACGGTATCGCGCGTGCTGAACGGCACAGGTCAGGTTAAAGAGAGTACGCGTCAGCAGGTGTTTAATGCGATGGAAGAGCTGGGCTACCGCCCAAATTTTCTCGCGCGTTCGCTGGCGAACCAGACCAGCAACAGCATTGGTCTGGTGGTCTCTACCTTTGATGGTTTTTACTTTGGTCGTCTTCTTCAGCAGGCCTCCCGGCAGACGGAAACCCACGGCAAACAGCTGATCGTCACGGATGGTCACGACGCCCCGGAGCAGGAAGAGCAGGCGGTACAAATGCTGGCCGATCGCAAATGCGATGCCATCGTGCTTTACACCCGCTACATGAGCGAAAAAGCGATCATGAAGCTGATCCATTCGGTGCAAACCCCGCTGGTGGTCATCAACCGTGAAGTCAGCCAGGCGCCCGATCGCTGCGTGTTCTTCGAACAGCAGGATGCCGCCTTTAAGGCCGTGGATTACCTGATCAACCAGGGCCACCGGGAGATCGCCTGTATCACCGTCCCGATCCACACGCCAACCGGGAAAGCGAGGCTAATGGGCTACCGTAAGGCGCTGGAAAAGCACGGCATTCGTCTGGACGAGCGGCGGATTAAGTATGGCGATGCGGGAATGACGCGAGGATATGAGCTCTGCAAAGAGCTGATTGCCGACGGTATAGCGTTTAGCGCTCTGTTTGCCTGTAACGATGATATGGCGCTGGGTGCGTCCAAGGCGCTACACCAGGCGGGGCTGCGGATCCCACAGGATATTTCCCTGTTTGGCTTTGACGATGCCCCATGCGCGAAATGGCTGGAGCCAGCGCTCTCGTCGGTTTACCTGCCCATCGACAATATGATCGTTACGGCTATCGATCAGGCGATCCGGCTGGCAAAAAACCAACCGGTCGACGCGATCCCGCCGTTCACCGGTACGCTGGTATTACGCGACTCGGTCACGACGGGGCCGTACTTCACTCAGACGAGTTCCAGCGCCAGCAGTTCCTGAATGGTCTGGCGGCGGCGGATCAGCCGCGCCTTGCCGTTATCAAACAACACTTCTGGCAGCAGCGGGCGGCTGTTGTAGTTTGAGGACATTGACGCCCCGTAGGCACCGGTATCGTGCAGCACCAGATAGTCGCCTGGTTTAACTTCCGGCAGCGCGCGGGTTTCCACTTTCCCCCCTTCCTGCTGGGTAAAGACATCACCAGACTCACACAGCGGGCCCGCGACAACCGTCTCGATACGCGGCGAGTGAGTTAAATCGCGGCCATCGGCAGCCAGAGCCGAAATGTGGTGATAGCTGCCGTACATTGACGGGCGCATCAGATCGTTAAAGCCGGCGTCAATCAGCACAAAGTGGCGCGAGCCCATCTCTTTCACGCTGCGAACCTGCGCCACCAGCACCCCGGATTCAGCCACCAGGAAACGACCCGGCTCAATTTCCAGCTTCACGGCATGACCAAGATGCGCGGCGACCTGGTCACGCGCGGCGCTCCACAGGCCGTAATAGTGATCGGTGTCGATCGCCTCTTCCCCTTCACGGTAGGGAATGGAAAGACCGCCCCCGGCGGAGATCGCCTCCAGATCCTGACCAAACTCGATCACCTGGCGCACCATTGCGCCACAAACCTGCTCAAGGTGCGCGTAATCCACGCCGGAGCCGATGTGCATATGAATGCCCACCAGCTTCAGATTGTAACGCTGCAGTACGTCCAGGGCAGCGGGCATATCGGCATACCAGATACCGTGCTTGCTGTTTTCGCCGCCGGTATTGGTTTTTTGGCTATGACCGTGACCAAAGCCAGGGTTCACGCGCAGCCAGACGCGGTGGCCCGGAGAAACTTGCCCAAGCTGTTCCAGCATATCCACGGACCCGGCGTTTACCGGCACCTGTAGCTCATGGACGCGAGCAAGCGTGGCGTCGTCGATCACATCGGCGGTAAACACAATCGCGTCAGGATCGGTTTTCGGATCAAACCCGGCCGCCAGCGCGCGCTCAATCTCCCCCAGGGAGACGGAGTCGACCTTCACACCCTGCTCACGCATCAGACGCAGAATGTGGATATTGGAGCACGCCTTCTGGGCAAAACGCACCACGTCAAACTGATGCAGGGCAGCAATCTTCTCGCGAACGATCTGCGCGTCGTAGACCCACACCGGACAGCCAAACTCGGCAGGCAGGCGTAGCAGGTTTTCGGCATTCAAATCGGTATCAGTCTGGTTAAGCGGGCGTGGCATGGTCTTTCTCCGGGGTGATATTTTTTTATGATTACGCCACAGCAGGAAGAGAATAAAAAATATCGTTTTATCGCGAGTCTATGCAAAAATGATATGGACAGTTCTCTGTATTCAGGTGACCTATGCCCGCCGTCAATTTACGCCATATCGAGATTTTTCACGCCGTGATGACCACGGGCAACCTCACCGAGGCTGCGCAGATGCTCCATACCTCGCAGCCAACGGTCAGCCGCGAGCTGGCGCGATTCGAGAAAGTGCTGGGACTGAAGCTGTTCGAACGCACCCGCGGCAGGCTTCACCCGACGGTACAGGGGCTGCGCCTGTTCGAGGAAGTGCAGCGCTCATGGTACGGGCTGGACCGCATTGTCAGTGCGGCGGAAAGCCTGCGCGAGTTTCGGCAGGGCGAGCTATCGATTGTCTGCCTGCCCGTCTTTTCACAGTCTTTTTTGCCGACGCTGCTCCAGCCTTTTCTGGCCCGATATCCGGAGGTGAATCTCACGATTGTTCCGCAGGAGTCACCGCTGCTCGAGGAGTGGCTCTCCGCACAGCGCCATGATTTAGGCCTGACCGAAACCCTCTCTACGCCCGCGGGAACGGAACGCACGGAACTGCTCTCTTTAGATGAGGTGTGCGTGCTGCCAGCCGGGCATCCGCTTGCCCGCAAGCAGATTCTGACGCCAGCGGATTTTCACGGTGAAAACTACATTAGCCTGTCACAAACCGACAGCTACCGGCAGCTGCTGGATTCACTGTTTGCCGAGCATCAGGTGAAGCGCAGGATGGTGGTCGAGACCCACAGTGCGGCCTCCATTTGCGCCATGGTGCGCGCCGGGGTGGGCGTTTCGGTGGTGAATCCATTGACGGCGCTGGATTACGCCGGGCGCGATATTGTGATCCGCCCGTTTAGCCTGTCAGTCCCGTTCACCGTGAGCCTGATCCGCCCCCTCCATCGCCCGGTCTCAGCACTGGTGGAGGCGTTTACGGAGCACCTGATAGCCCATGCCCGTCAGGTGGCGCTTCGCTTATCCGATCGGCAAAATTTATGACAGCATAAACTCCACGGCATCGGCGGCATGAATCGCGGCGGTATCGAAGACCGGAATCGGGCTTTGCTCAACCGGCACCAGTAAACCGATTTCCGTACAGCCAAAGATCACCCCTTCCGCCCCCTGCTGCGCGAGTTTTGCAATCACGCTGACGTAATATGCCCGGGATGATTCGCTAAAGGTGCCGAGGCAGAGTTCATCAAAGATAATCTGGTTGATGCGGGCCCGGTCTGCCTCATCCGGGATCAGGCTTTCAATGCCAAACTGGCTGCTCAACCGACCGCGGTAAAAATCCTGCTCCATGGTGTAGCGCGTTCCCAGCAGCGCCACACGACGTAACCCGGATGCGGTGATGGCCCGCCCGGTTGCATCGGCAATGTGCAGGAAGGGCAGCGAACAGCGCGCTTCGATATGGGACGCGACTTTATGCATGGTGTTGGTACAGAGCAAAATCCCCTCTGCTCCCGCACGCTCCAGCCCCAGCGCGGCCTCGGCCAGTATTTCCCCGGCTTTATCCCATTCACCGCTCGACTGGCAGGCTTCGATTTCATGGAAATCTACGCTGTGCAGCAGCAGGCTGGCAGAATGCAGGCCCCCCAGACGTTGCTTCACCCCTTCATTAATCAGGCGGTAATAGGGGATTGTCGATTCCCAGCTCATCCCCCCTAACAGGCCGATCGTTTTCATCATCCCTCCTTATGTGTTTATCCCAGTGAAGCAAACTTGTGATCGTGTTTCCAGTTCTTTGTCACGTCGTTTCTTTTTAACCCATGGTGATATAAATTAAATGAAACATTGTTTTAATACATTCTGGGGTGACGATATGTTTATTTTCCACAACGAGACCACGCTTGACGATCTGGGGAACGGCGTGACGCGCCGTATTCTTGCCCATGGCGGTAAAATGATGGCGGTGGAGGTGAATTTTGAACAAGGCGCGACAGGCCCACTGCATAACCATCCTCACGAACAGTTAACTTATGTGCTGTCCGGCGAGTTTGAGTTCACGATTGGAGATGAAAAACATGTGGTGACAGCCGGGGATACCCTCTACAAAAAGCCACATGTGATGCACGGCTGCGTGTGTCTTAAACCCGGCACGCTGCTGGATACCTTCACGCCGGTACGTGAGGATTTTTTGAAATAAAAAAGGGCGCTGATGACAGCGCCCTTCTCGTCTGCGTTTTTTATTCCGTTACAGGCTCGACCAGAGGATTGCGGCTGAGCATGGCCTCACGCAGTAATACGCTGCCACAGGCAAACAGCCCGCCCAGCAGTCCCGCCAGGATCACAATCAGGGCTTTGCCCGGACCGTCTTTTTTCACCGGCATGGATGGAGAGAGCTGATACTTGAACGGTTCAAGTTTGACGTCTTCGACAGACAGCTTTTTCAGCTGCGCCAGGTAGTATTCCCGGTTCTGGAAGTCCGCGTTCAGCTCAGCGATGTCCTTGAGATTTTTTTCAATCTGCAGTTTTTGCGCGATACCGTCGGCACCGAGCGCGACGGAGTAATCCGGATCGTCTTTAACCGCCTGACCGTTGCTGTAGACCGGCTTTTTGATGCCCGCCGCGTTGGCCACTTCCAGAGAATAGTTAAGACGCTGCAGATTGGTGTTGTGAACATTCGTCAGACGTACCCGATCCAGCTCCAGCTGCTGCTCCACCACTTTGGTTTTTAGGGTGATCTGGTTACGGATATTCTCCATGGTTTCCTGCTCAACAATCTGCGAGATGTAATCCACGTAACCTTTAAGAACCGTTTGCGCATCCCCCGCCGTCGGCGCGGTGAAGCTCAATGTCCACGAGACGTACGGCGCTTTATCCGCGTCTTTTGCCAGGGTGTTATCTACCGCTTTCATCTTTTCGGAGATATTGACCACCGCACGATGCAGCTCAAGCGGATCCACATCAGTGCCTTCCAGCTGTGCCATCACGTAAGGTGAGGATTTCATGTACTCCTCAAGCAACGACTGCGACTGGAACTTTTTAATAAACTGGTTAAACACGTCCGGACGGGTAATTTTCACGTCCACGTCGAGCACCTGCAGGGCGACCATCATCTGGCGCAGCGGGTTCCACTGCGTCTGTTCCGCCGGTGTGATCACCGCTTTACTGGTCCATTTTTGTGGCAGTAAGAACGCGATGGCCAGTCCAACCAGTGCGAATGCGAAGGCAATCACGACGATACGTTTTTTTGCCGCCAGAAGAACTTCTAACAGTCCCAGAAGGTCAATTTCTTTGGAACTGACTGCCGGGGCCGCGTAATGGGGGAAGTCGAGATCCGTATTTTTTTTGAAATCCATTGCTGACATAGCCATTCTTCTTTTGAGGGTGCAGACCATTTCTGCCTGATTGGTTACAGTGGTCCGATGATACAAGAAAGTAAGAATTATCTGAACGAAAGAATGATCCAGCTGTAGACCTGCTATCAGAATTAGTAGTTAGTTTCTCCACGGTATTGTCTTTATTAATCATCCGGTTCTTTCCGCCCCGCCCTCCTCTCTCTTCTTTGAACGCCTGAAATAGCGCAAAAATGCCATCCTCATCACCTTATTGAAACACCGTTTCGACTTTGATCACATTTCCGCTATTAAGCGAATGACGCAGAAACAAATAGCAATAATATAAAATAAAACGGCGTTTTATTATCCAGGAACACGAGTTCTACCGTATTGAAACCCAGGCGTTTCGCTCAACGATGAAATCGGAAAAAGTCTTATAAAACAAAGTTAAATGAAGTAACCGTGACACGTATTACCCAGAACATTGCCGTTCAGGCTCGGTTTCGACAGCCTGAAAGGTTGTTACAGACGCAGATTCCGTTTTAAACCATTGATTACCAGGTAGGTAAGTATGAATGAAAACAAGCTGCTGGGGCTCGCGTGGATATCACCCTACATCATTGGGTTGATACTCTTTACGGCTTTCCCCTTCGTCTCATCGTTTTTCCTGAGTTTTACGGATTACGACCTGATGAGCCCGCCGGTATTTAACGGCATTGAAAATTACCGCTACATGTTTACGGAAGACACGCTCTTCTGGACATCAATGGGAGTGACGTTTGCGTATGTATTTCTGACCATCCCCCTGAAGCTCGCCTTTGCATTAGGGATTGCGTTTGTTCTGAACTTTAAGTTACGCGGTATTGGATTCTTCCGTACCGCCTACTATATTCCGTCGATCCTCGGCAGCTCCGTGGCCATTGCTGTTTTGTGGCGCGCGCTCTTTGCCATTGATGGTCTGCTGAACAGCTTTATTGGCGTATTTGGTTTTGACCCGGTGAACTGGCTGGGTGAGCCCTCGCTGGCCCTGATGTCGGTCACCCTGCTGCGCGTCTGGCAGTTCGGTTCCGCGATGGTCATCTTCCTGGCCGCGCTGCAAAACGTTCCGCAGTCGCAGTATGAAGCGGCGATGATCGATGGGGCATCCAAATGGCAGATGTTCACGAAAGTGACCGTGCCGCTGATCACGCCGGTGATTTTCTTCAACTTCATTATGCAGACCACCCAGGCGTTCCAGGAATTTACCGGACCGTATGTCATTACCGGCGGCGGGCCAACGTATTCCACTTACCTGTTCTCACTCTACATCTACGACACCGCGTTCAAATACTTTGACATGGGTTACGGCGCAGCACTGGCGTGGATCCTGTTCCTGGTGGTGGCCATTTTTGCCGGTATCGCCTTTAAGTCATCGAAATATTGGGTGTTCTACTCCGCCGATAAAGGAGGCAAAAATGGCTGATATCCAACAACTTTCCACGGCGAGGACGATTGCCGAGCGTGAAGTCGCCCGCACGCTGCGCAGAGAGAAAATTAACGCCGCTGTGCGCTACGTGATCCTGCTGTTTGTCGGCCTGCTGATGCTTTATCCGCTGGTGTGGATGTTCTCGGCGTCGTTTAAACCGAACCACGAGATTTTCACCACTCTCAGCCTGTGGCCTGCCCATGCGACCTGGGACGGTTTTGTGAATGGCTGGAAAACCGGCACCGAATACAACTTCGGCCATTACATGCTGAACACCTTTAAGTATGTGATCCCGAAAGTGATCCTGACCATTATCTCCTCCACCATCGTGGCGTACGGCTTTGCGCGCTTTGAAATCCCGTGGAAGAAATTCTGGTTCGCCACCCTCATCACCACCATGCTGCTCCCCAGCACCGTGCTGCTGATCCCGCAGTACCTGATGTTCCGTGAAATGGGCATGCTCAACAGCTATATGCCGCTGTACCTGCCGCTGGCCTTCGCCACCCAGGGGTTCTTCGTCTTCATGCTTATCCAGTTCCTGCGCGGCGTGCCGCGTGACATGGAGGAGGCGGCGCAAATTGACGGCTGTAACTCGCTTCAGGTGCTGTGGTACGTGGTGGTGCCGATCCTGAAACCGGCCATTATCTCCGTCGCCCTGTTCCAGTTCATGTGGTCAATGAACGACTTTATCGGGCCGCTTATTTATGTCTACAGCGTGGATAAATACCCGATTGCACTGGCTCTGAAAATGTCCATCGACGTCACCGAAGGGGCGCCGTGGAACGAAATTCTGGCAATGGCGAGCATCTCCATTCTGCCATCCATCATTGTCTTCTTCCTGGCACAGCGCTACTTCGTCCAGGGCGTCACCAGCAGCGGAATTAAAGGTTAAGAGGGAAATATTATGGCTGAAGTTATCTTCAACAAACTGGAAAAGGTCTACTCCAACGGCTTTAAAGCGGTACATGCCATTGACCTGAAAATCGCTGAAGGAGAGTTCATGGTGATCGTTGGCCCCTCCGGCTGCGCCAAATCCACCACCCTGCGCATGCTGGCCGGCCTGGAAACCATCAGCGGGGGTGAAGTCCGCATCGGCGATAAGATTGTGAACAACCTCGCGCCGAAAGAGCGCGGGATTGCGATGGTGTTCCAGAACTACGCGCTCTATCCCCACATGACGGTGCGCGAAAACCTGGCCTTTGGTCTGAAGCTGAGCAAACTGCCAAAAGATCAGATTGAATCTCAGGTCAACGAAGCGGCCAAAATCCTTGAGCTGGAAGAGTTACTCGACCGCCTGCCACGCCAGCTTTCCGGCGGCCAGGCACAGCGGGTGGCGGTAGGCCGTGCGATTGTGAAAAAGCCGGATGTATTCCTGTTCGACGAACCGCTGTCAAACCTCGACGCCAAACTACGCGCCTCAATGCGCATTCGTATTTCCGACCTGCACAAGCAGTTGAAGAAATCCGGTAAACCGGCGACCACCGTCTACGTCACCCACGACCAGACCGAAGCGATGACCATGGGCGACCGCATCTGCGTGATGAAGCTCGGCCACATCATGCAGGTTGATACCCCTGACAACCTCTACCACAAGCCGAAAAACATGTTCGTGGCAGGCTTTATCGGCGCGCCGGAGATGAACATTCGTCAAAGCCTGCTGGTGGAAAGCGCCGGGAAACTGCACATCGCCATCGGCAATGAAACCATGCCGCTGAATGCCGGGATGCAGGAGAAAGTCTCCGCTTATGCCGGGCAGGCCATTTACTACGGCGTACGTCCGGAATTCGTTTCCCTCTCCGACGCACCATTCGTTGACGGGGGCTGCAGTGGCGAAATGGTTCGCGTGGAAAACATGGGCCACGAATTCTTCGTCTATCTGAAGGTTGCGGACTACGAACTGACCGCCAGAATTCCTTCCGATGAAGCTAAGCCCATGATTGATAAAGGCCTTCATCGCAAGGTGTATTTCAGATTTGATATGAATAAATGTCATATTTTTGACGCAAAAACTGAACAGAACCTCTCTCTCTGATGGAGTTTATAAAAATGAAAAAAGTGCTTTTAAGCGCAGCAATCTCCGCGACGCTGGGCCTTACCGCTTTGCCATCGATGGCGCAAGATGTCGAATTACGCATGTCCTGGTGGGGTGGTAATGGCCGTCATCAGGTGACGTTGAAAGCGCTGGAGGAATTCCATAAGCAGAACCCGGATATCAACGTTAAAGCAGAGTACACCGGCTGGGATGGGCACCTCTCCCGCCTGACCACTCAAATTGCGGGCGGCACCGAGCCGGATGTGATGCAGACCAACTGGAACTGGCTGCCAATCTTCTCGAAAACCGGCGACGGGTTCTACGACCTGAACAAAATGAAAGACGTGATCGACCTGACCCAGTTCGATCCCAAAGAACTTCAGTCCACCACCATCAACGGCAAGCTGAACGGCATTCCGATCTCCGTCACCGCACGCGTGTTCTACTTCAACGACGAGACCTGGAAAAAAGCCGGTATTGCATACCCGAAAACCTGGGACGAGCTAATGGCGGCGGGTAAAACCTTCGAGAGTAAACTCGGCAAGCAGTACTACCCGGTCGTGCTGGAGCATCAGGACACGCTGGCGTTGCTGAACTCGTACATGATTCAGAAGTACAACATCCCTGCCGTGGACGAGAAAACCAAGAAGTTCGCCTACAGCAAAGCGCAGTGGGTGGAATTCTTCCAGACCTACAAAATGCTGGTGGATAGCCACGTCATGCCGGACACCAAATACTATGCGTCGTTTGGTAAGAGCAACATGTATGAGATGAAGCCGTGGATCCAGGGAGAATGGGCGGGAACCTACATGTGGAACTCCACCATCAACAAGTATTCCGATAACCTGAAGCCACCGGCAAAACTGGTGCTGGGCAGTTACCCGATGCTGCCGGGCGCAACCGATGCGGGCCTTTTCTTCAAACCGGCGCAGATGCTCTCGATTGGTAAATCCACCAAAAACCCGGAAGCGGCGGCGAAACTGATTAACTTCCTGCTGAACAGCAAAGAGGGAGTGGATACGCTGGGTCTGGAGCGTGGCGTGCCGCTGAGTAAAGCCGCGGTGCAGTTCCTGACCGAAGACGGCACCATCAAAGAGAGCGATCCGTCGGTCGCGGGGCTGCGTCTGGCGCAGTCTCTGCCGGCCAAACTTTCCGTGTCACCTTACTTTGACGATCCGCAGATTGTGGCCCAGTTCGGCACCTCTCTGCAGTACATCGATTATGGACAGAAATCCGTGGAAGAGACCGCCGCTGACTTCCAGCGTCAGGCTGAACGTATTCTGAAACGCGCGATGCGCTAACGAAAACCGGGTGGCCTCTTCGCCACCCGGCAACAGATTACACGCCAATATTACGCAGCTTCTCGCCGGACATCAGCCTGCGCTCGATATGCTCCAGCGTGACGCCTTTGGTTTCAGGGATCAGCCAGAACGTGACCCCGATAAACGCGACGTTGAGAACCGTATAGAGCCAGAAGGTTCCTGCCGCGCCAATTGAATCCAGCAGCGTCAGGAAGGTCGCGCCGATGATCATGTTCGACACCCAGTTGGTAGTCGTGGAACAGGTGATACCAAAGTCGCGGCATTTGAGCGGCTGAATTTCGGAACACAGGATCCACACGACGGGCGCAGCGCTCATCGCATATCCGGCAATACACATCATGGTCATGCCAACAGAGAGCCAGGAAAGACCGCTTGAGGCCGTGCCGTTATCAAACTGCATCAGGCAGTAGCCAAGGATCAGCGTACCGAGCGCCATGACGCTAAAGCCAATCTTGAGTGCCGGTTTACGTCCGGCTTTATCCACGGTGAACACCGCGATAAAGGTGGCGAACATAAAGGTCAGCCCCACCACCAGCGTGGCAACCATTTGCTGTTCCGTGGTGGTGAACCCCGCCATTTTGAAGATACGTGGCGCGTAGTACATGATGATGTTCATCCCGGTGAACTGCTGCATCGCCTGCAGCAACATGCCGAGGAACACCGCGCGACGTACGTTGCGGTTGATCTTAAACAGCGCCCAGCCCCCCTGCTTCAGCTTCAGGCTTTCGCGGATCTCGTTCAGCTCTTCACGTGCTTTTTCTGAGGTATCACGCAGCATCCGCAGCACCTCTTCCGCTTCCACATGACGGCCCTTTTGCGCCAGCCAGCGCGGACTGTTTGGCAGGAAAACCACCAGAACAATCAGCACCAGCGCCGGGAGCGCCAGCACGCCCAGCATCGCACGCCAGTTGCCGCTGTAGCTGAAATAAGTGTCAGACAGAAACGCCAGCACGATGCCCAGCGTCACCATCAGCTGGTACATACTGATCATCTTGCCGCGCACGTTCTCGCTCGCCATTTCGGAGAGGTACAACGGCGCAGTGTAAGAGGCAATCCCCACCGCCACGCCGAGCAGCACGCGGGAGAGCAGCAGCATTTCCACGTTCGTGGCAAATGCTGACCCAATGGAGCCGGCGACAAACAGAATCGCCCCCACCATCAGGCTGTATTTTCGCCCGAGGCGGAACGAAAGCCAGCCGTTAAACAGCGCGCCGATGGCCGCACCCAGCATCATGCTGCTGACCACCCACTCCTGCAGGCGGTTACTCAACGTAAAGTGATCGGTGATAAAGGGCAGCGCCCCGGCGATCACGCCAATATCCAGACCGAACAGTAAACCGGCCACTGCAGCCGCGATGGAGACAAACTGATTCATGCGTCGGGTATCACGCAACGCGGCGGGCATAAGGGTAGAGTCATTTATAGATGTCATATTTTCCTGCCTGAACAGCGAAATTCGTTAACTGAAATTACGAGATAGCGCGGAAAAGTGTCAGGCCGTAATTCGCGAAGATATGGATTATTTCGCTGTGGCATAGCGATCTGTGATGGACATTACAATTTCAACTAACGATGAAATACCGCCAGTTTTTATTAATCATTTAATTTTTAAGCAATAAAACTGTGATGCATATCATTTATGATTTTTTAGTATGGATTTTTCGTCTTGAGCCATATGGATAATGGCAATTTTTGGGCAAAAAAAACCTCCACCCACCGGCAGAGGTTTAAGACGGAATACGCAATTAACGCGCCAGCCAGCCGCCATCGACCGCCACGGTATAGCCGTTGATGTAATCGGATGCCGGAGAGGCCAGGAACACGATCGGTCCCTTGAGATCGTCCGGAAGGCCCCAGCGGCCTGCCGGGATACGGTCGAGGATTTCCGCGCTACGCTGTTCGTCAGCACGCAACTGCTGAGTGTTATTCGTCGCCATGTACCCCGGCGCAATCGCGTTGACGTTGATGTTGTGCTTCGCCCACTCGTTTGCCAGCAGACGGGTAACGCCCATCACCGCGCTCTTGGATGCGGTATAAGACGGCACGCGGATACCGCCCTGGAAGGAGAGCATAGAGGCGATATTAATGATCTTGCCGCCTTTCCCCTGGGCAATGAAATGTTTCGCCGCCGCCTGGGACATAAAGAACACGCTCTTAATGTTCAGGTTCATCACGTCGTCCCAGTCGCGCTCGCTGAAATTAATCGCGTCTTCACGGCGAATCAGTCCGGCATTGTTCACCAGAATGTCGATATGGCCGAATTCCGCCACCGCGCGATCCAGCAGTTCAGGGATGGCGTCAATTTTACGCAGATCGGCGGTCAGGCTCAGAAAACGACGCCCCAGCGCGGTGACGCGCTCGATGGTTTCAGTAGGTTCAACAATGTTAATCCCGACGATATCGCAGCCCGCTTCCGCCAGCCCTAACGCCATACCCTGGCCCAGTCCGGTGTCACAACCGGACACCACAGCCACTTTACCCTGCAGAGAAAATGCATCCAGAATCATGTTTGTTCCTTAATCTTTCAGCGCCTGTCACCAACAGGCAGGTTTATGCTTAACTGCCTGCGGCTAGCGCAGCTCGTTAACCGCGACGTGGTCCATGTCATCAAAGACCTGGTTTTCACCGACCATACCCCAGATGAAGGTGTACGCTTTCGTGCCTACGCCCGAATGAATAGACCAGCTCGGCGAAATCACCGCCTGCTCGTTATGCATCACGATATGGCGCGTTTCCTGCGGTTGCCCCATCATGTGGAACACGCAGGCGTCCTCGTCCATGTTGAAGTAGAAATACACTTCCATACGGCGCTCGTGGGTATGGCACGGCATGGTGTTCCACAGGTTGCCCGGAGCAAGCTCGGTCAGCCCCATGCTGAGCTGGCAGGTTTCCAGCACATCCGGAACAAAGTATTTATTGATGGTGCGACGGTTGCTGGTGAGGTTGTCACCCAACGTCACCGGGGCGACATCCGCCGGGGTCACTTTTTTGGTGGGATACGGGGTATGTGCGGGCGCACAGTTGTAGTAAAACTTCGCCGGTTTACCGCTGTCGATGCTGGCGAACACGACCTCTTTCGCCCCTTTACCAACATACAACGCGTCGCGATGACCTATCTCATAGCACTGTCCGTCTACGGTAATGGTGCCGGGGCCACCGATGTTAATCACGCCCAGCTCGCGACGCTCAAGGAAATAGCTCACACCAAGCTGTTTACCCACTTCTCCGCCCACGGAGACGGTCTGCGTCACCGGCATAATCCCGCCAACGATAATACGGTCGATATGGCTGTAGACCATGGTGTACTTATCGGCCTCGAACACCTGCTCGACTAAAAACTCATTGCGCAGCCCCTGAGTATCCAGCGTTTTGGCGTGCGCACTGTGGATGCTTTGTCTGACGTCCACCGTAACCTCCAGAAATGATCGTGCCCGCAGGCAGAAAATTAACGAAACGACGTTCCGTTTTCATAATGAGCACAGTCTAGCCCCAGAGAAGGGGGTTTTCAATTACATTTAAAACAACGTTTCATTTTTTCTGTTTGTTTATACCAGAAATGGCGTTCGGATCACGATAAAGAGAGCCAGACATTAATCTCGCCAATGAAACAGACAAAGTGCGCCATCAGTCACACATAATGAAACATTGTTTTGATAATTTAATACTCACTTTTTAATCTACTTTTATCGTTCAAAGGAGTGCATTATGGCTAAAGGTATGCGGGTCAAGCTGAACTACGCGGTCAGCCACGATCCGGATACAGGCGTGGAAGTCACCCGCCTGACCCCACCCGACGTGACCTGTCACCGCAACTACTTCTACCAGAAGTGCTTCTTTAATGATGGCAGCCACCTGCTGTTCGCAGGAGCGTTTGACGGTCACTGGAACTACTACCTGCTGGATCTGCAGAAGGCCGAAGCGGTACAGCTGACGGAAGGCGCGGGGGATAATACCTTTGGCGGGTTCCTCTCTCCGGATGATAAATCCTTCTACTATGTGAAGAACGACCGCACGCTGCTGGAGGTGGATCTCCATACCCTGGTAGAACGCGAGGTGTACCGTGTCCCTGATGACTGGGTCGGTTACGGTACCTGGGTCGCCAACAGCGACTGCACCAAACTGGTTGGGATAGAAATCGCCCGACGTGACTGGACGCCGCTCAACGACTGGAAAATTTTCCACGACTTCTTCCATAAGGGGCCGCACTGTCGACTGCTGCGGGTGGATCTGAAAACCGGTTTAAGCACCACAATCCACGAAGAGAAAAACTGGCTTGGCCACCCTATCTATCGTCCGTTTGATGACAACACGGTGGCGTTTTGCCATGAAGGGCCGCACGACCTGGTTGACGCCCGCATGTGGCTGGTCAACGAAGATGGTACGCACGTGCGCAAAGTGAAAACGCATGCGGAAGGCGAAAGCTGTACCCATGAATTCTGGGTGCCGAACGGCTCTGCCCTTGTGTATGTCTCTTATCTGAAGGGCCAAAAGGGCCGCACCATCTGCAGCTTCAATCCGGATACGGGCGTCAATGACGCAGTCATGCCAATGCCCGCCTGTTCCCATCTGATGAGCAACGTTGACGGCTCCCTGCTGGTGGGCGACGGTTCAGGCACGCCGGTTGATGTGAAGGATACGCACGGTTACACCATCGATAACGATCCGTATCTGTACGCCTTTGACGTGGCGAAAAAAAGCTACTTCCGCATTGCCCGTCACGACACCTCCTGGGCAACGGTGGCAAATAGCCGCCAGGTCACCCACCCGCATCCCTCCTTTACTCCGGATGAGAAAGCGGTGCTGTTCAGTTCCGATAAAGACGGCCAACCCGCCCTCTATATCGCGAAACTTCCTGAGCAACCTGAAATGTTGCATGCATGATTTGAGTTTGTGTTTCTGTAACTGGCCTTGCCCTCCGTTTCGGAGGGCTTTTTTTTCAGTGGGCTTTTGCCCGTTGGGTGGCGCTTATCAGGCATGGGAAAGCCGGGTAGGCACTGGCGCTACCCGGCAATGTTCAGCGGAATAACGTGATATCAGAAAGAATAGGCCACGCCTAAACGAAGGCGGGTCTGGCGTTCATCGGTGTCTTTCACGCCGATGTTACCCACTTCAACATACGGTGCCCAGTTTTTATCCCATTTATACGCCAGCTTGGCGTTATATTCGTTGGAATAATCTTTGTTATTATTACGAACCATACCTTCAGAACTCTTCGCATAAACATAATTGAGTTCGGTACGCCAGTCACCCATTACCCAGCCAACCCAGGCATCACCACGGTTAACTTTGTCGTCATCTTTATTCGAGCTTGACGGGTAGCGGGTATATTCATAACGATAACGCGCGGCAACGTAGAAGCCGTTGTCGAAACTATATTGCAGATGCAGATTCGGTTTATATATTGTGCGACTGTCGTTACTTTCAAGGGTAAACGCCGGCGTCAGTGCAATATTCTCAGTCGCTTTCCAGCGCCAGCTAATTTGATCTTCATGCCCGTTACCCACCACATCCGCAAACGGCTGGTCGGCTTTATCACCGCCGGATTTCCATTTAGCTTCTACAGAAAAACCGACCCCGTTAGCAAAGCGATGTGAGACCGAGACACGGTCAGCATTGGCACCACTGTCGATATATTCATGGCGCAGATCGACGGTAACGGCCTGAGCCATGAAGGACGTACCGATAAGGGAAGTAAGGACCAGAGATTTCTTAAACATGAAAAAACCCTCAACTGAAATAATGTTTCTTATTTATGAAACTGCAGTTTATTTTTTAAAGAACATTATTTTAGTGACAAAGATCGTAATTATTTGTTTCATTTTTTTTGGCAAAGATGGACGTGACACCCATCAACAAACAGGGTGTATTAACGTGAAATTATCGGAGGGGGATCACACTAAGACGTTAACAACGATAATAATTAAGGCCGTAATTATTCAATAGCAGAGTGAGAATGTGCTAATAACGGTTAATTCGTCATACGTTATGTAAAAAAAAACCTCCTGAAGGGAGGCTCTTTTATGCGGGCGGGATTTTAGCGTTCAATGGCGAGGGCGACACCTTGTCCACCACCGATACAGAGCGTCGCAATGCCTTTGCGGGCATTGCGCTTTTTCATTTCATGCACCAGCGATACCAGAATTCGACAACCGGACGCGCCGATAGGATGACCCAGTGCGATTGCCCCGCCGTTCACGTTCACCCGCAGGGGATCCCATTCCAGCATTTTACCAACCGAGATTGCCTGTGCGGCAAAGGCCTCGTTGACTTCAATCAGATCCACATCAGAGAGTTGCCACCCTGCGCGTTCCAGGCAGCGACGGGTAGCATAAACCGGGGCGATACCCATTAACGCAGGATCAACACCCACGCTGGCAAATGCTTTAATGCGGGCCAGAACGGGCAGATCCAGCTCGAGGGCTTTGCTTTCACTCATCATCATCACGGCCGCAGCGCCATCATTAATGGAGGAGGCGTTTCCCGCCGTCACTGAGCCCTGAGTTTCAAACGCAGGATTGAGCCTCGCCAGCCCTTCAGCGCTGGCGTCGGTGCGCGGCTGCTCATCGGTATCCACCACGGCAACCTCACCGTTCTGACGCTGCGTGCTGACCGGGACGATTTCATCCCGAAAGCGCCCGGCATCAATCGCCGCGCGCGCTTTTTGCTGCGAGCTTAACGCGTAAGCGTCCTGCAACTCGCGGCTGATACCATACTCACGTGCCAGATTTTCCGCCGTCACGCCCATATGATAGTCATTGAACGCATCCCACAGACCGTCATGCACCAGACTGTCGAGCAACTGGCTGTTGCCCAGCTGCGCGCCGGTACGGCTGTCGGTCAGCACGTGTGGTGCCCGGCTCATATTTTCTTGTCCGCCGGCAATCACGACATCCGCTTCACCACACTGAATGGCCTGCGTCGCCAGATGCAGCGCTTTTAACCCTGAGCCACAGACGTCGTTGATGGTGATAGCGGAGACGGTATTGGGCAGGCCACCCTTGAGCGCCGCCTGACGGGCAGGGTTTTGCCCGGCACCGGCGGTCAGCACCTGTCCCAGGATCACCTCATCAATTTCATGTGCTGCAATCCCGCTGCGTTCCACCAGCGCTTTCACCACTACGCTGCCCAAATCAACAGCCGAGTGGCGTGCAAGCGCCCCCTGAAAACAGCCGATAGCCGTACGCAACGCACCCACTATAACGACATCTTTCATCACAACCTCTGTGTTAAATGACATGACGATAGTAGTGGATTGTTATTGGCAATTATCTTAATTGTTTAAAAATAGTGAGTTTAATCACAAGGATTAGCGCGCATCCTGCAGATACTGCCGCAGCCAGCTTCCGGCAACGCCGGGCGGGGATCGTTTATTCCAGAGCAGATCGATACCGATCGCCCGTGGCCAGCCGGGGACATTCAGCTGCACCAGCGATTTCGCGGCGGCAAATTCATCCACCAGCGCGCACGGCAGCACGCACCAGCCAAATCCCTGCACCGCCATACTGAGCAGTAACAGGTAGTTGGGTGCCGACCAGACGGGTCCGCGTGCGAGCGTTGCCTCCCGCTCCAGATAGGTGCTGAGCCGCAATTCCCGCCAGCCGTGCAGCTCATCGGCCTGGATTACTTGCTGCCCGGCCAGAGGATGGTTGGTCGCGACATAGATTGCCATCCGGGTCTGTATCGGCAACCGGGTAAAACCAATATCGGTCGGATAACTGTCACGCGCTTCCGTGAGACCAACCTGCGCACGCGACTTCTGCAGCAGATCGATAACGTCCTCTTCCTCGCCAATCAGGCATTCAAATTCGGTATGGGGAAAGCGCTGGTCGAACTGGTTCATCAGGTCTTCCAGCACGTCCGGGTTGAGGGTATCGGAAAGAACAAACGTCAGGCGCGCCTCCGTTTGTGCCGTTAACGACACCGCCAGCTCGTCAAGCCGCGTGCTGGCCGCGAGGATCGCCTGCACATAACCCAGCACCTGTTCGCCCTGGGCGGTTAACACCGGCTGACGGGCCGAACGGTCAAACAGATCGAAGCCCAGATCGGCTTCAAGATTGGCGATGGATGTGCTCACGGTCGACTGGCTTTTACGTAACCGACGCGCGGCGGCAGAAAAAGAGCCAGCCGCGACGGTCTCAACGAATGCGGTAAGAGCTTCAGGTGAATAACGCATGCACTATCTACTTTATCGATGGATACCATCTTTAATATATCACCTTTAGCGATAACAATAGGCCGCATCAACGCCAAAATGCGTATTCACGAGGTCTAAAACTATGCAACATCAGGATGCACTCCAACGTAAACTGCCGGAGCGGATCTTTCATGCCGTCTGTTTCGAAGGGATTGCCACGGCGATCCTCGCCCCGACGGCGGCGTGGCTTATGCAACGTTCCGTGGTGGAGATGGGTGGGTTGACCATTATCCTGGCAACCACGGCCATGCTCTGGAACATTATCTATAACGTCGGCTTCGACCGTTTCTGGCCGGTTCACCGCATCACACGCACGGCAAAAATCCGCGCACTGCATGCGCTGGGATTCGAGTGCGGGTTTATTGTGATCGGCGTGTCGATAGTCGCCGCGGTGCTGGGCGTCACGCTGCTGCAGGCATTCACACTGGAAATTGGTTTCTTCCTGTTCTTCCTGCCGTACACCATGTTCTATAACTGGGCTTACGATACGCTGCGCGAGAAATTCCTTAAACGTCGCCAGCAGCGACGCGCCCTCGCAGGCTAATTCCCTCTGGCCGGACGCCCGCTCCGGCCAAACTCCTTCGAAGCAACTGCGCTCTCAACCCATAATTATGGTAAATTGCGCTCCATTCTGTTGGTTTGATAGTTGATACGTTGCTCTAATGTCGAAAATTTGGTCAAAAGATGAGACTCTCTGGAGTTTCGCTCTCTATGGCACGGCCGTGGGCGCAGGAACGCTGTTCTTGCCCATTCAGCTGGGCTCCGCAGGCGCTATCGTCCTGTTTATCACTGCCCTTGTGGCCTACCCATTAACCTACTGGCCGCACCGCGCGCTGGCACAATTCATCCTGTCGTCGAAAACAAAAGGCAATGAAGGGATCACCGGCGCCGTTTCCCATTATTACGGCAGGAAGATAGGCAACCTGATCACCACGCTCTATTTCATCGCCTTCTTCGTGGTGGTGCAGATTTATGCAGTGGCCATCACTAACTCGTTAACTGAGCAGCTGGCAAAACACATGACGGTAGATACCGCCGTTCGCGTGCTGGTCAGTTTTGGCGTGGTGCTGGTGTTAAATCTGATCTTCCTGATGGGACGGCATATCACCATAAAAGTGATGGGCTTCCTGGTGTTTCCGCTGATCGCCTACTTTCTGTTTGTCTCGCTCTATCTGACCGGAAGCTGGCAACCCGCGCTGCTCACAAGCCAGATGGCATTTGACCGCCATACGCTGCATCAGGTCTGGATTTCGATCCCGGTGATGGTATTCGCTTTCAGCCATACGCCGATTATCTCGACGTTTGCCGTTGACCGCCGTGAGAAGTTTGGCGACGCCGCCATGGACAAGTGCAAGAAAATCATGAAGGTGGCGTACCTGATTATCTGCCTGAGCGTGCTGTTCTTCGTGTTCAGCTGCCTGCTCTCTATTCCACCGTCCTATATCGTTTCGGCAAAACAGGAAGGGGTAACCATTCTGTCGGCGCTGTCGATGATGCCCTCTTCTCCGGCATGGCTGGGGATTTCCGGGATTATTGTGGCGATTATCGCCATGTCGAAATCGTTCCTCGGCACCTATTTTGGGGTGATCGAAGGGGCGACGGAGATTGTGAAGTCATCGCTGAACCAGGTGGGCGTGAAAAAGAGCCGCGCCTTTAACCGCGCGATCTCCATCATGGGGGTGTCGTTAATCACCTTTGCGGTGTGCTGCATTAATCCGAATGCCATTTCGATGATTTATGCCATCAGCGGTCCGCTTATCGCCATGATCCTGTTTATCATGCCGACGCTGTCGACGTACCTGATCCCGTCCCTGAAACCGTACCGATCTGTCGGCAACCTGCTGACGCTGATCGTTGGCGTACTGTGCGTGTCGGTGATGTTTGTAGGCTAAACGCCCTGCGCCCGGCGTTCTGCCGGGCGCGTTATTCGTCACGCCCTGAGATGTCGAGCGGAAACGGCCTGTCCTGCACGACCGTTTTCATGACCAGCGTTGAGCGAAGATGCTGAACGCCGGGCATCGCAGAGAGCTTCTCATCATAGAGTTTCTGAAAAGCCGGCAGGTCGCGGGTCACGACGTGCATCAGATAATCAGGATCGCCAAATAAACGCTGCGCCAGCACAATTTGCGGGATCTCTTCCACCGCCTCCTCAAATGCGCTCACCGCCTTTCTGTCGCCCTCTTTCAGCGTCGCAAACACGATCGCCAGAAAGTTAAACCCCATTTTGGCGGGATCGAGACTGGCCCGGTATCCCGTAATGGCCCTGCTTTGCTCCAGCGCCCGCACGCGCCGGTGACACGGCGAGAGGCTCAGGTTCACCCGTTCAGCCAGCTCCGTAAGAGATAAACGGCCATCAGCCTGCAACTGCGCAAGAATTTTTCGATCGATGCTGTCCATGTGGAAGATTTTGTCAATTTCACCGTCTTTTGAGCATA
The DNA here is from genome assembly GCF_049913205.1 of Enterobacter sp. R-25. Classification (NCBI taxonomy): domain Bacteria; kingdom Pseudomonadati; phylum Pseudomonadota; class Gammaproteobacteria; order Enterobacterales; family Enterobacteriaceae; genus Enterobacter; species Enterobacter sp. R-25. The sequence continues at coordinate 3,865,042 of NZ_CP183982.1, forward strand.
ACATTGAAAACTCATTTCGTCCGGATACCGATATGCTTTCTCCCTGTTGACGAGTGAAATTCTGGAGTTTTACAGACGATGGAAATGAGTATTGTGGCTGGGTTTTGGGTGGTGTCTTTCCTGCTCATCATGACACCGGGCGCCGACTGGGCTTACGCTATTAGCGCCGGCATCCACGGGCGGCGCGTGGTACCCGCAGTGATGGGCCTCATGTCCGGGCATCTGCTGGCGACACTGATTGTGGTCGCGGGCGTGGGCGTCATGATGGCGCAACATCCGCTGGCATTATCCGGGCTGACGATAGCGGGAGCGCTTTACTTGCTGTGGCTTGGTATCTCACTGTTACGCGCTCCTGGCGCACCGGAAAGCGCCACAACCTCGGCGGCAAACTGGAAACAGTGGGCGGTGAAGGGATTATGTATCAGCGGCCTTAACCCGAAAGTTTTTTTGCTGTTCCTGGCCCTGCTTCCACAATTTACTGACCCGAAGGGAAGCTGGTCGGTTGCGATGCAGATGTCCGCGCTGGGCTTGCTACACCTCATCACCTGTACGCTGGTCTATCTGCTGGTGGGATACGGTTCAAAAGCCATCCTGGCCACACGCCCGCAGGCCGCGCGTCTGGTGAGCAGAGCATCAGGGGGAATGATGGTAGTGATTGCAGTGGTGCTGCTGTTTGAACAGATCAGATAAAAAAACACCGGCCATTGCCGGTGTGTTTCTACGCCCGAATATCGTCATATTCCCGCGTATTATCAAACTCATGTTTGGCAAACGGGCATAGCGGGATAATTTTTCGGTTTTCACCGCGCATCTTCGCGACCACTTTTGCCACCAGCTGTTTACCCACACCTTGCCCTTTCAGGCTCGGATCCACATCGGTGTGCTCGATAATGCTCAGATGCTCACCGGTCGGTACGAAGACAATCTCTGCAACCTGGTTACCGTCAGCATCGTTGACGTAAAACTTGTTATGGCCTTCCAGAATATCCATGGTTCCTCGCTTATTTTTGGCGATACTTCAGCGCACCGCTCGGGCAGGTATCAATCACATGTACAACCGTTTCGACGTCCACTTCATCCGGTATAATCCACGGTTTACGTTTCAGGTTGAAGAGCTTAGCGCTCCCGCGCACGCAATTTCCTGAGTGTTTGCAGATTGCGGTGTTGAAGTAAACGTCAATTTTCTCTCCGGTATAGGCCCGGTAGCCTGCATCCAGTAGCGCTTTATCCACGACATTGCCTCTGTAATTATTCGGGTGCTGGATGAAGCATAGCCTTACGCGATCCTGATAGCTATAACCCCCAAAACGAAAAGCCAGGTCACAACTCTGTTTTCACCAGATTGCATCCCCCATTTCCTCATGTCAGTCTGCGCAGACCGCTCTAATCAGACTCCCCGCGTCAGGTCGTATGAAACGCAGACTCTCTTTTCAGGTAAAACTTTTTTTAGCGCTGGTGTGCTTCTCCTGCCTGCTGTTAGTTCTGCTGGGAACCATCCTGTTTCATTTTATTGACCGGCAATTGCATCACGATCTCGGCCAGCGCGCCCGGGTTCAGGCCAGCGAAATCGCGTTGATGCCGGGTCTGGCGGAAAACGTCGCGGCCAGAAATATCCCCGCCATCGCCCGTTTAATTCAGCCTATACGGGCCGAAAGTGATGCCAGTTATATTGTCATTGGCGATACCCGGGAACAGCATCTCTATCATTCAGAATCACCGGAACGCATCAATTTACCGATGATCGGCGGGGATAATGCGGAGGTATTACAAGGTAAAACGATTATTTCGGTGCGTAAGGGTGGGATTGGGGTTTCACTGCGCAGCAAAGCACCCATCTTTAATGCGCAGCATCAGGTGATTGGGATTGTCTCGGTCGGTTATTTGACGTCGTACATTGCGAATATCAATGCGCGTATTCTCTGGCAGTCCGGGTTATACGGTATGGGTCTGTTGCTGTTACTGTTTATTTTTTCCTGGTTGTTTACCCGCAACCTTAAAAAGCAGATGTTCCGCCTTGAGCCAAAAGATATTGCGCAACTGGTCTTACAGCAACGCGCGCTGCTGGAAGCAATGTATGAAGGGGTATTTGCCGTCAATGAAGAAAAGCAGCTGATTTTAATTAACCGTGCCGCCAGAGAGATGCTGGATATTCATCAAAGTGAGAAAGCGCTTATCGGCAAACCGCTGGAAGACGTTCTGCAAACGTCCCCCGGTTTTTTATCGCAGCGCTACGCCTCGGTTAGCCGCGGCAGCCACGACCAGATTGCGGTGCTTAACCAGCGCGAGGTGATTGTTAACCGCGTGGCGATTGAGGTTGAACCTGGTGTTGAAAGCGGTTGGGTTTATAGCTTTCGCGACAAGAATGATATCAACACTCTCAGCAGCCAGCTAAGCCAGATTAAACGCTATGCGGATAACCTGCGCATTATGCGTCATGAACAGCTGAACTGGACCGCCACGCTGGTGGGGTTGCTGCAGATGAAACACTATGACGAGGCGATCCGTTACATCCAGGCACAGTCAGAAGGGGCGCAGCGCGTGCTGGACTTCGTCTCAGCCCATTTTGTCTCGCCGGCCCTGTGCGGATTGCTGCTAGGGAAATATGTCAGCGCCCGGGAAAAGGGCGTTGAACTGCAGTTTGATCCCGCCTGCCAGCTCACCCGCATGCCTGCCAGCATCACGGAAATGGAGCTGGTGTCGGTAATTGGCAACCTGCTGGATAACGCCGTTGACGCCACCCTGAAAGCCCCGGTTCCCGCAGCTGTAGAGCTTTACATTTCCGATCGCAACCAGGAGTTGCTGATAGAGGTGGCCGATCGGGGTTGCGGGGTGGATGAGGCGATGAAACCGCATCTCTTTCGCCAGGGATTCAGCAGCAAGCCGGAAAGCGAGAACGACATTGTGGGCACAGAGCACGGTATTGGCCTGTTTCTGGTGGCAGGCTATATCAACAAGGCGGGCGGCAGCATTGAGATAACGGATAACGCTCCTCAAGGCACGATATTCTCTGTGTTTATTCCCAATCCACTCCCCGTTCGACAGGGCTAACGCATGACAACGACCCGAGCACTTGATGTTGTGATTGTTGAGGATGAGCCGCACCTGGCGGAACTGCATCGCGAGTATATCGAGCAAAATTTCCATTTGCGCGTGGTGGGCATTGCCGCGTCGATTGAGCAGGCGTGTAACCTGATACGCCAGTATCAGCCGAGGCTGATACTGCTGGACAATTATCTCCCGGACGGTAAAGGCGTGGCGTTAATCGATAACCCGCTCCTGAAAAGCTATGAATGCTCGGTGATCTTTATCACCGCAGCCAGCGATATGCAGACCTGTAGCCATGCCATGCGCAGCGGCGCGTTTGACTACCTGATTAAGCCCGTTTTTTTCCAGCGTCTGCACGCCTCGCTGGAGCGTTTTATGCGTTTCATCCACACCGTGCAGCAGGTGAAGGTTGTCGACCAGCATGCGCTGGATCGCCTGTTTAACCTCCCCGCCGCGGACACCTCGCAGACCCCGTCCACAAAGGGTATTGAGCCTCACACCCTGGACCGTATTAAGCGTTTATTTGCGGAACACCCCGAAAAAACAATGTCGGTGGAAGAGGTGGTGGAATACGTCGGCATCAGCAAAACCACGGGCCGCCGTTATCTGGAATACTGCGTGGAAAGTGGGTTAATCAGCATTGAAATGCTGTATGGCAATATCGGTCATCCCAGAAGGCTTTACCGCAAAGCGGCAGAGAAAACGTAATCCGCAACCGTTCGTTTGCTAAGCGTCGCGGATTTTATGGTGTTAATTGCTGAAACGACGCCGACAATCACACTTCGGAACCGCAACCCGCGCCCCCCTATTGTCGGCGCGGAGCCATGCGCTATGTTGACAATTAGTTCCTCAAATGTAACTAAAAGGTTAACTATAATGTCGAACATTTTCCGAATTTCTCTGATTACCGCTACCGTACTGTGTTCTGCTTCCGCACTGTCTGCTTTGCCGCAGGGCTACCCTGCTGACTATCAAAAAATGGTCGATGCCGCGACCAAAGAGGGCAAAGTGGTGATCTACTCCACCACCGACACCAAAGCTGCCGGGCCGCTGATTGAGGGCTTCGAAAAAACCTATCCGGGCATCAAAGTTGAATATAACGACATGAACAGCACCGAGCTGTACAACCGTTTTATCAGCGAACAGGCCTCGGGTGGCGGAAGCGGCGATGTGGTCTGGAGCTCCTCCATGGACACCGGGCTGAAGCTCGCTACCGACTACGCCATGGAGTACAAATCACCGGAGCAAAGTCAGCTGCCTAAATGGGCGGTCTGGAAAGATAAAGCCTACGGCACCACCTATGAGCCCGTCGTGTTTATCTACAACAAACGGCTGATCCCGGCGGGCGACGTGCCTGATTCCCATGCGGCGCTGGCTAAGCTTATTGCCAGCCAGACGGATAAATTCAAGAGCAAAGTCACCACCTACGACATCGAAAAATCGGGTCTGGGCTTTATGCTCTCGGTGCAGGATCACAAGGCCGATCCTAACTACTTCAAAACCCTGGCCGATATCGCCAAAGGGGGCTTAGCCGTTCAGTCTTCAACCGGCACCATGATGGAGAGGGTGTCATCAGGGGAAAACCTGATCGGTTTTAATATCCTCGGATCCTACGCGGAAGCGCGCGCGAAGAACGATCCGTCGCTGGGGATCGCCTATCCAAAAGATTACACCCTGGTGTTATCACGCGTGTCGTTCATCAGCCAGCAGGCGCAAAACAGCAATGCCGCGAAACTGTGGCTGGACTACGTCCTGTCTGAAAAAGGACAAAGTATTCTGGCAAGCCAGGCGGATATCCCGTCCATTCGTAACGATATCGACGGCAAAAATGATATCGACGGCCTGACGAAAGTGCTCGGCAATGCGCTGAAACCTATCCCGGTTGATGAAAGTCTGCTGGAGTATCTGCAGCCGAAAAAACGCCTGGAGTACATCAAACAGTGGCGTACCGCTGCCGCCAAATAAGCGTCTGAGCGCGACGCGGGCCGTCGCGCTCCTGTTACCTGAGTTCGTTTTGCTGGGCTGCAACACCAGGGATACCCCATGAATACATTTCGCAGAAAGTGGCAAAGCCTGCCGCGCGGTATTGTCGTGTTGATAACCGCCCTGGTTATCTACACGCCGCTGTCGTTTATCGTGATACAGAGCTTCTTGTCCGCCCCGTTCTTTTCACCGGCAAAAGAGTGGAGCCTTGAATCATTTGGTTTTATCTTCACCGACCCTGATTTCTATAAGGCGCTGAAAAGCGGTTTTATTCTCGCTTTCGGGCTGGTCATCATCGCCATTCCGTTAGGGGGCGTGCTGGCCTTTCTGATGGTGCGTACCGACCTGCCCGGCCGCCGTCTGATTGAACCGCTGATCCTCGTGCCGGTTTTCGTGTCGCCAATGGTGCTGGGATTCGGCTACGTGGTAGCCGCCGGTCCGGTAGGCTTTTTATCCCTCTGGGCGCAGGCGCTGATTGGTTTCGTACCGTGGAATATCTACGACATGTCGAGCATCGTGGTCATTGCTGGCCTGACGCATGTTCCGCATGCCTATCTCTATATTTCGTCCGCGCTGCGAAGCGTCGGTTCCGATGTGGAAGAGGCCGCACGTACCGCGGGTGCGTCGCCCTTACAGGTGATGACCTCGGTCAGCCTGCCGATGGTGCGCCCGTCCATTTTGTACGCCATCGTTCTGCTGTTCTTCCTCGGTCTTGAAGTGTTTGGTCTGATGCTGGTCCTCGGCGATCCGGAAGGCAACATGGTGCTGGCAACCTACCTGTACCAGCTGACCAATAAGCTTGGTACCCCTTCCTACCACCTGATGGCGGCGGTTGCGGTGGTGCTTATCTGTATCACCATTCCGCTGGTCATGCTGCAGCGTCGCCTGATGCGCACCGCCAACCGTTTCGTGACCATGAAAGGCAAAGCGTCCCAGGCCCGGGCCTTACCTCTGGGTAAATGGCGCTGGGTGGCGGGCGCGGTGGTCGCCTTCTGGCTTACCGTCACGATCGGCGTTCCCCTGCTCGGCGTGGTATTGCGCGCGTTTATCTCAAACTGGGGCGTGGGCGTTTCACTGTGGGACGAGCTTTCCCTGAGTACTTTTCGCACGATATGGGCGCAGCCGAACCTGCTGCGCGCCATCGTCAACTCCATGTCCATTGGGGTCATTGGCGGCGCGCTGGCCGTGGCGTGCTACCTGTTTGTCGGTATCGCCATGCACCGCAAACCGGACAATACCACGCGTTTTCTGGATTACAGCGTCCTGGTGCCGCGCGCCGTGCCTGGCCTGCTCGCGGGTCTGGCCTTTCTCTGGGTGTTCCTGTTCCTGCCGATGTGGCTGGATAACTCGCTGAAATCGGGCTGGCTTTCCGGGTTCGCCTGGAGCGACTGGATGCGTGAAAACCTGATTGTCTGGCTACGTTCGCTGCGCAGCACCATTTTCAGCGTCTGGCTGGCCTATACGGTGGTCTGGATGGCGTACGGGCTGAGACTCATCTCGTCCACCCTGCTGCAGGTTGCGCCGGAGCTTGAAGAGGCCGCCCGCAGTACGGGGGCTACGCGTGGCCAGATCACCCGCCATGTCACGATCCCGCTCTCCCGCTACGGCCTTATCGGTTCGTGGCTGCTGATGTTCCTGATTTTTGAACGCGAATATTCAACGGGTGTGTACCTGCTTTCACCCGGCACGGAAACCATCGGCTCAATGCTGGTATCCCTCTGGGCCGCGGGAGCCATTGATATTGTGGCGGCGCTCTCTTTTATTAACATCCTGCTGGTGGTGGTAGGTCTGGGCATTGCCCTTCGTTTCGGAGTCAAAATACATGATTGAATTAGCGGTTAACGATCTGCACCTGACCTACGGTGACAATCCTGTTTTAAAAGGGGTCTCCATGAACCTCAACCGCGGCGAAGTGGTGTCCCTGCTGGGGCCATCCGGCAGCGGGAAAACCACCCTGCTGCGTGCGGTGGCGGGCCTGGAAAAACCGACTCAGGGCTCGATTATCATTGGCAAAAACAAAGTCTATGACGGCACGCCGCGCAGTGAGATCCCGGCGGAAGAGCGTAACCTGGGCCTGGTGTTTCAGTCGTATGCGCTGTGGCCGCACAAAACCGTTTTTGAAAACGTGGCCTATCCGCTCAAGCTGCGCAAGGTTCCGGCCAAAGAGATCCAGCAGCGCGTACAGGACGTGCTGGACCAGCTCGGGCTGGGCCATCTGGGCAAACGCCACCCGCACCAGCTCTCCGGTGGACAACAGCAGCGCGTGGCAATTGGCCGGGCGCTGGTCTACAACCCGCCGGTCATTTTACTGGATGAACCGCTCTCTAACCTCGACGCCAAGCTGCGCGAAGAGGCTCGCGTATTCCTGCGTGAACTGATTATCAAGCTGGGCTTATCCGCGCTGATGGTAACGCACGACCAGAATGAGGCGATGTCGATTTCCGACCGTATCCTGCTGCTTAACAACGGTAAAATCGAGCAACAGGGCACACCGCAGGAGATGTACGGCTCGCCGAAAACGCTGTTTACCGCTGAGTTTATGGGCAGCAATAATCGCCTGCACGGCAAGGTAACGGAAGTACGCGACGGCAAAGCGCGTATCGAAGGCAAAGGCTGGGTGCTGTGGGGCCAGGCCGGTGAAGGGGTACGAAGCGGTGAAGACGCCACCGCGGTGATCCGCGTCGAGCGCGTGGCGGTGGTCGAGGGGCCGGGGGAAAACCAGCTGGCGCTCCCGTTACTGACCAGCATGTATCTCGGTGACCGTTGGGAATACCTGTTCCGCACGCCGGGGGATGATTTTGTCATTCGCGCCTATGGTCACGAGGCCCGGGACCCGCTGCACTGCCACCTTTCGCTGCCTGAAAAGCACGTGTGGATCTTCCCGAAAAACTAAATGTAAAAAGGCTGCGATAAGCAGCCTTTTTTATGCCCGACATACTGCCTGCACACGGCAGTGAAAGCCTTACGTCATCAGCTTACCAGGCAAGACTGCCCGTGCTGAGTCAACGTCCATAAGGTTGTGACCGCCGGGATGAACGCGGACTGACCGGCGTTCAGCGTCATGGTGGCACCCTCGGCGTGGCTGAGCGTGGCACTCCCCTTCAGCACCAGCAGAATTTGCGCACGGTCTGTCCGGATGTTTTGCTGCTCGCAATGTTCAATGACGCTAAAGCGAAAATCCGTTACCGGGATCGGGTATTGCTGCATCCCCTCTTCCCGCTGCGGATGCATCCTGAGGCGGTCGGCTGGGGTTTCGTCAAACACCGTACAGCGCACCAATTCTGCCACGTTGATGTTCTTGGGGGTTAAGCCCGCACGCAGCACGTTGTCAGAACTGGCCATGACCTCAACTGCCGTACCATTCACATAAGCATGTAGCGTACCGGCGCGCAGGAACATCGCCTCACCCGGCGCAAGCGTAATGCAGTGCAGATACAGCGGGGCCAGAGCCCCGATGTCCCCCGGGTAGTCTCGCAGTAGCCGTTCGATAAAGGGCGCTACCGGAGCAAACACCCCGCATGCAAGTCGCGCTTCCAGACACGTCAGCACGCCCTCTTTTTCCGCCGGCTCAAGCGCCATCAGACGCGTAAAAAAGGCCTTAAGCCCTTCAGCATGCAGGTTGTTGCGAAACAGCGACAGCGCGGACGTCAGGGCCGGGGCATCCAGGCGCAAAAAGTGATTAGCAATCTCCTGATACGGCCGGAAGCCGTTCATGGCCATAAAAGGCGTCAGGGCAAAAACCAGCTCGGGCTTATGGTTCGCATCGGTGTAATCCTCTCCGGGCAGGTTGCCCTGACGGGCGAACCCGTCTTCTGCCTGGCGCTTATTGGGATGTACCTGCAGCGACAGTGCGCACTCCGCTGACAGCAACTTCAGCAGGTAAGGCAACTGCCCCGCAGTTTCTCCCGCGCACGCGCCTAACATCTCTGCCGGCCTCTGTGAAATAAGGTCCTGTAAAGAGCGTAACCCTGTATCGGTTTCAATCTCCGAGCAGCCTGCGGGGTGGCTTCCCATCCAGACCTCGGCCTGGGGTTGATCGTCAGGGTTGAGCAGGCCAAAAAGATGATTAAGCGCTACGCGACTGCCCCAGGCGTAATTTTTGATGCCGTTACGCATCCGGTAAAAAGGCTGACTCATTGCGTATCCTTTTCACATTCGCCAGGGGTGAAGCCATTTTCAGCCGCCAGCTGCGCAAACCACAATGCGTTACGTTTGATTTGTCGCTCCCCGGTGGCTAAATCCAGACGCCAGAAGCCATATCGCCGCTTGAAGCTGTTGATCCAGGACCAGTTATCAATGAAGGTCCACTGATGAACACCAAAACAGTTGGCGCCGTCAGCGATACCACGATGCAGCTGAGCCAGATGCTCCTCCATTAAAGCGATACGGAAGGTGTCATCTATTACGCCATCGGCCTGCACCGGCCCTTCGGACTGCAGATCCATCGCGATGCCAATTTCCGCCAGATACCATTTGATGTTGCCGTAGTTATCGCGAATATTGCAGGCAATGTCATAGATAGCTTCCGGGTGGATCTCGTTATTGTCGCGATAAGGGTTAAACCGTCCCTGAGGATCAATATAATTTTCGAAATAGACTTCCGGCGTGAAGTAATCGAGCGCGTAAACGCTTTCCCGCGCTTTCACCCTTCTTGGCACATAATAATTCACCCCCAGAAAATCAATTCTCGACTGCAGGATCGTCTCCACATCCTGCCGTGAAACCTCTGGTAAGCAGCCGTTTGCGGTTAAGATTTCGCACAGTTCTTTGGGGAATTCATGTTTAACCAGCGGGTCGAGGAAGCTACGGTTAAACAGCAGGTCGGCATACCAGGCCGCTTTTTTATCGGCCTCGCTGTCGCTGCGGGTATAAGAAGGCGTGAGGTTGAGCACGACACCAATCTCACCCGGCAAGCCCATTTCACGGTAGACATTCACCGCCCTGGCGTGCGCCAGCATAATATTAAAGGCGACCTGAGCCGCCAGTTTGCCATCTTTTTTACACGGATAATGGAAGTCATATAAATAACCGCCTTCCACCGGCACGATCGGCTCATTAAAGGTTATCCAGTATTTCACCTTATGGCCAAACAGCTCGAATGCGGTGCGGGCGAAGCGGGCAAAAAGCTCGGTTACGTAGGATGACTCAAATCCGCCATATGCTTTTTGCAGCGCCTCGGGCATATCAAAATGGTAAAGATTGATGATGGGCTCGATGCCGTTGGCAATCATTTCATCGAAGTAATCGTTATAGAAGCGGACGGCGTCGCGGTTTGGCTGTCCGGTTTTGAAATCATCGATCAGACGCGACCACTGAATAGAGGTTCGAAACGAGTTAAACCCCGTTTGCTTCATCAGGGCTACGTCTTCTTTATATTTACTGTAGGTTTCACAAACGTGCTGCGGACCAATCTGCTGAAAAAAACGCTCCGGTTGTTCGGCAAACCAGCTGTCCCAGACAGAACGGTGCGGCTTATTGGCTATGCCTTCCGTCTGCGGACCTGATGCCGCTGCGCCCCAAAAAAAACCTTCCGGGAATTGATACCGGTTCATAACGCCTCCTGAATGAAAAAAAGGGCTGCCCCGAACAGGGCAGCCAAATAACTACTCTGCAGTGACTTCAATTGATTTGATGAACATATATCCCCAGTCGCCAGAGAACTTGCCAAAGCTAATGGTGTTGTCCCCTGCCCTGAGCGTGACCGGTACGATCATCGTCTGGCCTTTCTCATCCGTTTGCGGGAATTCAATGCTCACCGGCGTTCCGCCGTTCACAATGAACGAGTTTTTCTTACTCCCCCATTTGCCGTTAAATTTCACGTGCAGGGCAAACTTACCGTCCCAGGGAGCGTTAACCTGCCAGGTCACGCTGTCTCCGTCATTGGCAAAAGGGCCAAGGAAACCGTCTTCACCAATCGCTAACGTATCTTTATCGCTCTTGGTGATGTTCAGTTTCCCCTTGCTGACGTCCAGCGTTCCGCCGCCAAAATGACAGTAGTCCGCCGGCACGGGTCCCGCCGCGGCCTTCACGCTAACGTTTACCGTCTTGCTGCTTTTCAGCAGTCCATCGTCAGCGGTAAAGGTCAACGCATAGTCACCGGGAGCCGAGAACCAGGCACGGGTTTCCGCTTTGGTGCTGTCACAAAAGTGGACGTTATCCTTGCCTTCGTGATGCCATGCCACGCTGACCTTCGGCTCCGGCAGATTGTCATCCTGCCAGGCCGCGGTGAGCTGAACGCCTTTATCCACGGTGGTAGAGAGCGCCTCCTGCAGAGTGATGACCGGCGGCAGGTTTTTCTGCGTATGCTCAAGGCGAATCACGTTTGAAGGCGCAGACTGACCGCTTTCGTTCTTTGCGATCACCCGGTAGTAGTAAGTCTGGCCCAGCGTCAGGCTGCGATAGTCATCACGGAAGAGATCCATTTTTGCCGGATCCCACTCATTTTTGCCGTCAGAGATATCCTGACCAACGCGGGTCCACGGGCCGTGTGGCTGAGTCGCTCTCTCCACATCGTAATAACGCCCGACGGGGGATCCCATCCAGTTAATGGCAAACGGTGAGTTGCTCTCGCGCAGCTTAGGCGCTTCCGGGACCGGCAGAGCCGGCGCCTGGCTCAGCCCCGCCATTTGCGCCGAGGCGGTTCGCACCAGATTGACGACCTCCATCTCCTGGTTTGCTTTACCCTCGACCGGGAAGCCAGGCAGGTGGTAGCTGTAGTGCCCGGTAAACTCTTTGTGCCAGTAAAAACCACCATCATGGCGATGACCACGGAAGCCCCAGATAAAGCCCCCCGCCGCCTGCGCGCCATTGACCTCGGTATGCACAATGGCCTGCATGATAGTGTTAAGCTCTTTTTGATCGAGCAGACCAAATTCGCCAACCAGATAGACCTTTTTGCCGCCAATCGCCTCCAGATCTTTACGAACCTGCTCGGGGTGGTTGTTCTCGGCGTTGGTGTAATAGTGGTTACTGATGATGTCGACGTTCGGATCGTTGAGCGCGAAATCATTCACCTTTTTATAGGTACCATCGACGACAAGCTGATGAGGCGCCCACTTGCGGATCCAGGCCGACGTTTTCTGCAGGAAATCAGCATTGGTGTTTTCCAGCTCATTACCCGTTTCCCAGGCCATGATCGCCTTTTCATCGTAATAATGGCGTCCCGTAATGGTGTTGGTACGGGTAATCACCTGACGGATCACATCCTGATAAGCACGGTAGGTTTTACTGTCAGTTCGATAAAAATCTTCCGGCTTTTCATGATAAAACGCGGCCAGCTGTTCGCGTCCCCCCCACCACCACCAGTGGTCAATAAACGGCAGAATCAGGCGCAGCCCCTGCTTATCCGCCTCGGCAATCATGTTGTCATACACTTTCATGGCCGTTTCATTCAGCCGCGGCATGCCGTCCGGCGTTGCCGGTGCCAGAATATGTGTCTCACGTCCGCAGGCAGCATCATTTTCCTGCTGCACGGAAAGCACATATACGCGCTGTGCTTTAGCACCGGTTTGCACCAGCGCTTTGATCCAGTTCTCCTGCTCTTCAGCAGTCGGCCATCTAAAGTATTGCCCCCAGCCGCGCGGATCGGCCTTACAGGTTCCGCGCGCGTCATCTTCTATACGATGCAACTCCGGGGCGTGGATCCCGGCGAAGCGAAAAACGCGATCGCCATCTTTTAACGCTGCGCCATCGCGAGTAATAAAGTGTTCAAAATGGGATTGCTCAGCCGCCAGAGCCCCCGCGCTTCCCAGCGCGGAGAGTAAGGAGACGAGAAGCAGTTTTCGAATCGGGAAAGCCATCTCTTTTCTCCTCAGAACCAGACTTCAGCCTGCACACCAAAATTCAGCGTATCGGTATCGCCGCTACGTGAATATCCCCCCGGACTCAGGGTGCCAGTGCTCCAGTCGTAATTTCTGTCCATCGCATCCGAGACGCCTTTATCCCATTTTGCGTAGGTGGCAAAGAAGCGCAGCTGCGGACGGCTCCAGAAACCTGAATCAAAGGTCAGGGTCGGCGCAATGGTCACCTTGGTCAGGCCACCTTTCCCTTTACCGTTTACGCCCATGTAGTTTTTATCATCCAGATATTCGTAGCCCACCTCATATTGCATGGCGAAGTTTTTGGTTATCTGATGATACGGACGGATACCCGCTACCCACATGGACCGTCCCCAGCCGTCATCGTCGTTGGTCCACCAGCGGTAGTTTTTGTCTTTCTGATAAAACGCAAAGGTCGATACTTCCACGTCACCCAGGTTGGCCATGCTGTCCAGCACGACGCGCCAGGATTGCGTATCCTCAAGGTTTGCCCAGCCCCAGCCGTTTTTACCCAGCGAATCTGCGGCGGCCAGGCCTTTGCCATACTGGAAAGCGATGCGGGAGTACCCGTTAGTCAGGCCGTAGAAGCTGTCAAAGTTGTACAGCGCCGTCACGCCGTATCCCTTCTCAGCCGAGGTAGGATGGTTTTCATTGCGGTTCATGTGGTGGCCGATAAGTTCGACGTCGAGCCCGGTGCCGCCAATCTTTTTAAACCACAGGTTAAGCGAATAGTCGTCCGGATAGCCCTGATCCCCCAGATCTACCGGATAAGCTTTGGCTTCGTCGGTGGTCGAGAAGGCATACACACCCGCATCAAAGCGCGCGAAGCCTAAGTCCAGGTTATCGAACCCGCCCCCGGTTCCGTTGTACTGAATGTACTCCCAGTCGAACTGGTGGCTGGAAAGGTTGGAGCTGCTGTAGCGTTTACCGGCCCAGAAGGTCATGTCCGGGGCAAAATCGAGATTCGTTAATTCAGCAAACCCTTCGCGGAACTGGGTCTCTTTGCCATCATCGTCAGTACAGTTCCAGTCGGCGGTACATTTGGTCTGGTGCGTCAGGTTGGCCTGAATACGTGCGACTGCGCCTGAATCCGACTTCAGCGTTACCGTCGGGATCAGCTCAATTTTGGTATCTTCTTCGTTACCCAGACGCCATTTCCCGTCAGGCATCAGCCCCACCGAATCGACCCGGTTGCCATCGCTATTGGCAAGAATACCCGAGCGTAAATAGCCGTGGAGGGCGAAATCATATTTCTCATCGGCGCTGGCATAACCGCTGATGACAGTAAGAGCAATCAAGGACAGAGGTATTGATTTCATTAACGTTTGCATAGGTTCCCTTTGAATTTTTATTTTCACGGTTAAACGTGCAGGGGAAATGTAAGGATCAAATCTGGAAATGTACATCCACAAACGGAAAGCGCTTTCCATGTTTGCCGGATTGAATCACAAATTTAAGATCAAAGAGAAAATTTTTGTGAAGAATGTCACGAAATAATCTTCTGCCCATCAGGAACGGGCAGAAGCAGGGAGGCGGGGATTATTTTTCCAGCTGCATCAACTGGCGTTCATGAACCTTGAAGAAGGGGCGATAGAGCATCCATGCATTGAAAAAGGCGAACAGGCACATGCACATATTTTTCCAGCTGCCGTTCGCCGACCAGGCTGCGCCCAGCGGTGAAGGCATAGACCAGGGCAGCATGGCGACGGCTCTGTCGAGCACGCCAAGCTGGGTTAAATACCAGGCTATACAGGCATTTATCAGTGGTACAAACACAAAGGGCAGTAAAAAAACCGGGTTCATGATGACGGGAAAACCAAACAATATCGGCTCGTTAATGTTGAACAGCGACGGCAGAAGGCCAATTTTCCCGACGCTCTTCAACTGCCGGGATCGGCTTCGCATCGCCATAAAGACCAGCGGCAGCGTAGAGCCGATACCGCCAATCAGCAGATAAAAATCCCAGAATCCCTGCAGATAAATATGGGGCAGCACGGCTTCCCCGGCGGCCAGGGCCCGCTGGTTTTCAAACAGATAGGTGAGCCAGAACGGGTTCATGATGCCCGTAATGATCAGGGCGCCATGAATACCGACGAACCATAAAAGATTACACAGAAACAAGGAGATAAGCACCGCCGTAAGGGTATCAGATGCCACGATAAGCGGGCGTAACGCCTCGCCAATCAGCTGCGGCAAAATTTGTCCGGTCGTCTGCAGTATCACGGCATTCATTACGCTAATGGAGAGCATGATCACCAGCAGCGGCATCAGCAGCTGGAAACCATTTCGCGTCATCACCGGTACCTCCTCCGGCAGACGAATGCACCACCCTCTTTTGTAGAAAAACCTTATTATTTCAATAGAGTAAGCGCTTGAAATGAGCGCAGTAAAAAGCCCCATCCCGCCCAGAAAAATATTCGTTGCACCGTTATCCCGAAAGCCAATGAACAGCAAAAAGGAGAGGCAGCCGGTGAGTCCACACAGCCGTTCCGGCAGTTGATACTGCTTGGCCAGACTGGCGCTGGCACCAAACGCGACAATCAGCGCCACCAGTCCGAGCGTCAGCTCAAAGGTTGGCAACAGCATCGGACGCAGCAGCAGATAGACGTGCCCGAGGCGCGATGCACTTGAAATGGCGAACGGTGGAAACAGCAGCGGCACCATCAGGCTTCCCACAATCACAAAAGGCATGGCGAGGGAAAAGCCGTCCCGCATCGCGGTAATATGTTGATTTCTGGTGATTATATTGGCTGCTGGCGTGAGACGTTGCTCAATCAAATCCACAGCAACATTCATCAAATGAATGTTCATAACTCGACCTTAATAGTTCGTGAATAGCCGCGATGATCTCGCACATCCGGACAAAGTGAAAGATTCCCTCAGGTGATCGCGGTCACAATTACCTTATCCACCAACGGAAAGCGCTTTCCGTTTTGTTCCATGATGACTATATTCCAGCCATAAGTTCAAAGGAGACGTTATGAAAAAAATCATGTTGTGTTGTTCTGCCGGGATGTCCACCAGCCTGCTGGTGAAAAAAATGGTCGACGAAGCGCAAAAGCGTGGCCTGGAAGCGGAGATCAAAGCGTTTGGCGTGGCCGAATTCGCCGAGCAGGTCGGTCACTATCAGGTGGTGCTGCTTGGACCGCAGGTGAAGTACATGCAAAGCGATCTTCAGAAACAAGCTGATAAATACGGGATCCGTGTTGAGCCTATCAACATGATGGATTACGGCATGCAAAAAGGGGGCGCCGTTCTCGATTTCGCCCTCTCCCTGATAGATAACAAATAACGAAGGGAAAACCCATGAGCTCTCTGTACGCGAAACTTATCCAGGTCATTGAACAGAAAATTACCCCGATGGCAGGCGCCGTCGGGCAGCAGAAGTATGTGACCTCGATTCGTGACGGCTTTATCACCGCCCTGCCGTTCATGATCGTCGGTTCCTTTATGCTGGTGTTTATTTTCCCGCCCTTCTCACCCGACACGTCCTGGGGTTTCGCCCGGGCATGGCTGCAATTCTCGTTGGATCACCGTGAAGCCCTGATGCTGCCGTTCAACTTCAGCATGGGGATCATGACGATCTTCATTTCAGTCGGGATCGCCGCGAGCCTGGCCAAACATCACGATCTGGATGCCCTTACCGCCGGCATGCTGTCGCTGATGGCATTTCTGCTGGTAGCTGCGCCGTTAAAAGACGGGCAGATTTCTACCGCCTATTTCTCCGGGCAAGGGATCTTCACGGCCATTCTGGTGGCTATCTACTCTACCGAGCTGTATGCCTTCCTGAAGCGTCACAATATTACCATCCGCCTGCCACCAGAAGTGCCTACGGGCGTTGCGCGTTCGTTCGAAATTCTGATCCCGGTGCTGGCAATTGTTGTCACTCTGCACCCGCTCAACCTCTTCATTGAGGCTCAGCTCGGCATGATTATTCCGGAAGCGATTATGTCGCTGGTGAAACCGCTGGTTGCCGCCTCCGATACGCTGCCTGCCATTCTGCTCTCGGTGTTGGTGTGCCAGGTTCTGTGGTTTGCGGGCATCCACGGCGCGCTGATTGTCACCGGAATTATGAACCCGTTCTGGATGGCGAACTTGTCGGTTAACCAGGCAGCAATGGCTGCCGGTCAGGCGATCCCGCACATTTACGTTCAGGGATTCTGGGATCACTACCTGCTGATTGGCGGGGTCGGCTCCACGCTGCCGCTGGCGTTACTGTTGCTGCGCAGCAAAGCAGTGCATCTGCGTACCATTGGGCGTATGGGCGTGGTACCGGGGATGTTTAATATCAACGAACCGATTTTATTCGGTGCCCCTATCATCATGAATCCGCTCTTTTTCCTGCCGTTCGTGCTGGTTCCGATGGTCAATGCCACCCTCGCCTACTTTGCCCTTGATTTCGATCTGGTCAGTCGCGTGGTCTCGATGACACCGTGGACAACGCCTGCCCCTATCGGCGCATCCTGGGCGGCCAACTGGAGCTTTAGCCCGGTGATCCTCTGCCTGCTGTGCATGGTGACCTCAGCGGCCATGTACTTCCCGTTCCTCAAAGCGTACGAGAAGCAGCTGCTGGAACAAGAGCATGAAAATGCGGTTGAACAATCTGAAGAAGCGGCACAGTCCGCCTGATAGTAAAAACACAGAGGTTACGGATGGAATTAGAAGAACAGGTCATGGGCATTATTATCAATGCCGGTCAGTCACGCAGTCTCTGCTACGAAGCGCTTGGCTTCGCAAAAAAAGGTGACTTTGCCTCAGCCGACGCGCGAATGAAAGAGGCGGCGCACTTCGCCCGTGAAGCGCATCTGGTACAAACCCAACTGATCGAAGCTGACGAAGGGGAAGGCAAAACCAAAATGACGCTGGTGATGGTGCACGCTCAGGATCATTTGATGACCTCGATTCTGGCGAAAGAACTGGTGACGGAGCTGATCGAGCTGTACCGCACTCGTCAGGCATAACCATTCAGGAGAGGCGCTGGCCTCTCCTTTTCGAGGAACGTATGCACTATCTTGGACTCGATATTGGCGGCACAAAAATGGAAGCCGTCCTGCTTTCGCCTCAGGGCGAATGCCTTTGGCGTGAGCGTCGTCCGACGCAAAAAGAGAGTTATGACGCCTTTATGCACCATCTGCTGGCGTTTATCGGCGAAGCGCGCGCGGTAAGTGAGGTGCCATTCAGTATCGGTATTGGCCTGCCGGGGGCCATCGACCCACAAAGCGGGCTGATTAAAAACTGCAACTGCCTGGTGCTCAACGGTCACGACCTGAAGCATGATTTAGCAAATCAGCTCAATCAGCCCGTGTGGATAGCCAATGACGCGGACTGCTTCACGCTGTCTGAAGCGGTTGATGGCGCAGGCGCGGAAGCAGATACCGTCTT
This sequence comes from Enterobacter sp. R-25, assembly GCF_049913205.1. Taxonomy (NCBI): domain Bacteria; kingdom Pseudomonadati; phylum Pseudomonadota; class Gammaproteobacteria; order Enterobacterales; family Enterobacteriaceae; genus Enterobacter; species Enterobacter sp. R-25. The sequence goes on from NZ_CP183982.1 coordinate 3,883,269, forward strand.
TGGCGTAATTGTCGGTACCGGATGCGGCGGTGGCGTGGCGGTACATAAGCGTCTGCTTCAGGGGCCAAACGCCATCGCTGGCGAATGGGGACATAACCCGTTGCCTGGCTATGCCCCCGAGACGGATGGTCCGGCGCAGTCCTGCTATTGCGGGAAACATAACTGTATCGAAACCTTTATCTCTGGCACCGGCTTTGCCCGCCGTTATCCCAGCGAACTGAGCGCGCAGGCCATCATTGAAGCGGCGGCACAGGGAGACCTGACCGCGCGGGCCCATTGGTGCCACTTTATCGACGCCTTTGCACGCAGTCTGGCCTCGGTGATCAATATTCTTGATCCGCAGGTTATTGTGTTGGGCGGTGGGTTATCAAATGTCAGCCAGCTGTACGACGAACTTCCGGCCGCCATCAGGCCCTACATCTTCTCGGAAAGCTGCCGTACCCGTATCGTCCCGGCCCGTTACGGCGACGCCAGTGGCGTGCGTGGCGCGGCGTGGCTACCGGGTTTGCACGCCGCGCAGACGTGAAACCGCCTGTGGGGGGCGCTAAGATTCTTAAGGTGGGTTATGTTAAGATAACCAAAACCCACCACGCAGAAAATGCTATGCCAACGATTGACGATGTATCACGATTAGCCAATGTCTCACGAGCAACCGTCTCACGCGTGTTGACGGGGACGCGCGGCGTGCGCGAAGAGAGCCGTGAAGCCGTGCTGCGCGCCGTAGAAGAGCTTAATTATCGCCCAAGCTTTGCCGCGCAAAACCTGGCAAGTCAGTCATCAAGCTACGTTGGTCTGGTTCTCTCTGCGAAGGATGAAAGCAGCGGAGCACGTTTGCTGCCTGCGCTCTCCCGCGCCATGAAAGCGTTGAATAAAACGCTCATCGTAGAGTACGTAAACGATCCTGTTGAGCAGGCTGTCACCGTCGATGATCTTCAGCGCCAGTGCGTTGCTGTCGTAGTCTTTGGGCCGGTTGCGGCCGGTAGCGCAGAGAATGTTATCTCCTTCGATCGTCCCGTGGTGGATGCGAAACCTCAGGGATATGACTTTGCCTTTGCGACGGAAAGCGCCTGTCGTTACATGACGGGCAAGGGCCATCGCAATATCGCACTGGTGATTGACAGCGAACACGATGACAACAGTAAAAAGATGGTGGAAGGCTATCGCAACGTCCTGCAAAACTACTCTTTGCCGTTTAATCGCCAGCTGGTGTTAACGGCGAATGAAGATGTTGAACAGGCGCTGCTGACGCTTATCAACAGCCTGAGCAAGTTTTCCGCCATTGTGGTTAAACGTGATGCCTATGCCGCTGAAGCGATGCGTCTGTTCCGGGAATTTGGCATTTCCGTTCCGCAGGAAGTATCGCTGCTGAGTCTGGAAGATTCGCCTCTGGCAACCCAGCTCTATCCACAGCTGACCTGTATCTCGTGGCCAATGGATCAGTTGCTCACTCAGTGTGTTGAGCGCATTAAAAGCCTGGTGGATGGCCGACCTGTTCGCACGTCAGAGCTCTCCCCCGTGATTGGTAAACTCACACCTCGCCAGTCGGTGATGGAAAAAAGCTAGCGGGTACGCAGCGATTGCCGGCTTAAGGGTGTGATAACACAATAAACGTTATCCCTGTTCTGGAGCGAGATGATGAAAACCTTTCTGTTCATAAGTGCCCTCACCCTTTTCCCGGCGCTCTCCTGCTATGCCATCGCTCAGGAAACGTCCCTGCCGCTGAAAGAGCAAATTCATACCGATGAAGGTACGTTATGCGTGTATGGCGATGCTTCGCGCAGTGAAAAAGTTGTGATGCAGGGCGGCAACGATTGCCCACAGAGTAAAGCGGCAAAACAGTCCTGATTGCAGATAGGATGCTGTTTTTTTGGGGGGCGGAGCAAAATACCGTTCCTATTTCACTTTCTAAGTCATTTGACCGGCAAACATTTACATCTTCATTAATGAACCGGTCTTTTGCTCTTAACGTGAATATTTCCCCCAATATACCGATCGCAGCTATACGGAAAAGGTACCAGTAATAATTAGCACCGGCATGAGGCTTGCATTTACGAAGGGAAATGTCCTTACAGTAGATATCAAGCGAGACTAATCGGATATTGATGTAGTAGAATTGGCTAACTCCCGATTAGCGCTGGAGATGGGGATGAAGGCAAAGTGGGTGCAGTTATTCACACGCAGGCTGGGTCAAATTTTCTTATCAACTCAACTGTAACTTGCTGACTAGCTCATGACCTTTCATCTGACGTGGAATAATATAATTTTTCCAAGAAAATAATATCAAGCATCGTATTATAGATCAAAAATAATCAGGCGGACCACCTACAAGACGACCCGTATAATTATACCCCCACATCCCCCATCAAAGGAAACACAGAGATTCATCCATAAAAATAATCATAAAATGCATTGAAATTTTCATCTCCGATAAATGGAACAACCCTTACCTTTAACTCATCCATAAAATTTTTTTTTACTTCATCATTATCATCTGCTATATCAAAAATATCGTAATAACCATATACCAAATCAATGAGCTCTGTTAGAGAAAGTAAAAAGCCAGAGAGATTGCCAGCTATTTTAAACGGTTCAACTACGTCATAAGACACATAAATAGAGGTATTACCTTCATCTACAACAGCAATTATAGGCTTACCTCCACCTAAATCATCGCCAATTACAAGATAATTATCTGGTAAGTATTCATAACCACTTTGAGCTTTTGCAAGTTCACTGACTGAATAAAATTTAATTGGCGTAAAACCTGTTTCTACTTTTAACTTCTCAGGATTATTTTTTCCATATAAATAATCCAACTCTGCCGAGCGAGGTAAGTTGGAGGGGAAAACGTTGTCAATGTCATTAACGATATTGAAACTCCCGGACAGTGAATATTTATTGCAAATAGCAACAAATTTTTTTAATGACTCTTCAATTTCACTCATAATCACACCTCATATTTATCACATTCACTGATATTATTGACAGCTCTTTAAATTCTTACGGGTCAGGTTACGGTCTATCAATCGTCCTTTACCTGGAGTGTCATAACTTCCTCGGTGACCTTGCAAACCATGTAAATGTTCATCATAGCCGCTTGGATGATTAGCATTCAGGAGAAATACAATATTCCTTGGATCGCCTTGCCATTTTCCTCCTAAAACACCGTTCCCTTTCACACTATTGATATGATGGCCTGTATAGCCCATTTCGGACATAACCGACGATAATTGGCGATTATTTTTTGGACTTAGTATTACTTCGCGTTCAGCGGCCGTCCAGTCCCGGCTTCCTCCTCCAGCTGCAACCAGTTCTCTTTCTTCTCCCCATGCACGGCTTATTGCTGTCGCCCGACTGCGCGCAAAGGGTAGTAACAGAACAGGTTATAGTGCTGCCGTTTCACCGTCAGCATACTTTCCAGCATAGCGAAACGGCTGATGCGGAATCACCGTGCGCTGAACAAGCTTTGTAGCCCTTGCAGTCTGATAGCGGACTTCGCCAAAACTGCAATACTGGCCGCTCCAGCGTACCTCGCCACGCGCATCGGTCACCTCCAGTTGCGCACCATTCAAATCGGTACTGAACCAGTAAATCTCACCGCTGCTCTGGTCACGAAGATGATCATCCCAGCCGGCGGGCTACAGGATTCATTCGGGTTATAAACATAAGTGCTGAACCCCTGGTTTCCTGCACCTCCTGCAACAGGCGGTAGCCCCGCCACAGGAAGTGCGTTTCGGTGATGCCATTCGCCGTGGTGACGATTTTACGCGTAAGGAGGCATAGCTCAAGGTCTGGTAGATATGCATGACCGGCATCCGGTTGTCCTGATCCCTGAATTTGTGCGGCAATGAATGGTCCGGTAAAGAGGCAGAAGAGATAGTTATTGACGGAGTGGTCGGAAAAGGGAAGATTTAGTCATCGAGCCTGTTTTATATAATGCTGCAGTAGATAACTCAAATTGTAATGAATGTTAGTTTTCGTTCTGTTGCGCGGCAAACGCCGTTCACCTTGCTGATTCATACAGGCAATCCCCTGCTGACGAGAATGAAGTACACTTCCCGGTTACACTCTGACGTCCACAGCTCACCGGCGATAATTTTCTGGCAAAGGAGTAGGCACGTATTTAATGAAATATATATGAATATATAGATTTAAAAAAATCTGGGAAATTAATATTCCCCAGCGCATTATTATTCATTAATTAAAATCAAAAAACACTCAACAAAATAATTAAATTCTCTCCATTGAAGTTTTAATTCGCCCTGTAGGGGTCATCTCCTACATTGATACACAAACCCTCTCCGTTGTTTGTTATAAAAAACACCCACTCTCACTTTGCACTCCATCCATAGGGGTATATTCTTTCGATATTTTTAATATTTAATGCGGTCTTTTAAGATCAAGTTGGCACGAGGAGTTTATAACAAACCAACTAATCTAATAAATTTATTGATTTCTGATATAAAAAGTACAACCGTTCTTGATGTGCAAATAAAATTGAGAAAAATCAGAAGAAATGTCGACTCATATAGAAAGAAAAGCATCACTGTACCCTTGAGTTATATCATAACACTACCAACGCCGAGATTAACTCAATAACTTTATGCTCTCAGATAACATAATTTATCACCCATTTCTCTTTTCGAGAGGCTTTTTAATTCTGCTTACTCTCGCCTCTTGCAATATGCTTAACGATCTAAGTTAAAAAATTTCCGCTTATAGGATTAATCGAATGAGCATTGGATAAATAAGTATGCGGAGAATTTACTCTATAATAGGCCTGATGCGTATTTGAAGAAAGCTCAAATAAAGAGTTTAGCCCATTTTGTTTAGAAAGATGAAGATTAGCAGCTACGGCTGCCCCCTTCACAGATCCCCGCCATAAACACTACTCCTCGTTGTTTTTATTCCCGTTATTTTGCCGCATGGATTCTATAAACTCTCGTTGCTCCTGTGTGAGTTCAAGATCATCCAGCAAGCGATCCAACTCTTCTTCAGGTGATTCCTTTTGGTTCTGTCTCTTCCCGCTAGCCATGCTCACCCTTGAGTTAATAGGATTAATCTCAGGGTATCCAGGGTGCATAAAATGCGCAACTAACAGATTTTGGACAATAGCAGCCATAAAGCCCCGTTAGCGGTACAAGCAACAAGCAGAGCGTAGCGACTTCATCATATTGTCAGAAGGATCACACCTTATCAGGGTGCTCGTATATCTGTCGAAGCGCTGGAAGAGCCTGTATATCGGGCTTTAATGCGAGTGATCAGTCTGTCGATGTCATAACAATGCCAGGATAGGTTTTTTTCACGTTTTACTACCGCGGTGTGAGGATGCAACTGCCGCCAACGCTGAGTTATCCTGTCATCTCACCGTCTAACTTAGCGTGACAGTTACCACCAGGGACGGATCATAATGATAGAACCCATAGGCGACTAAAACAGGTAACTATTTAATTTGCTGATAGAGAAGGATTTAAAGGGCTTCTTCAGAAAGGGATAGACTGGAGCGGGCGAAGGGAATCGAACCCTCGTATAGAGCTTGGGAAGCTCTCGTTCTACCATTGAACTACGCCCGCTTTGAGGTGCGTAAGGCATTATAGACCTTACGCCTCTTCATACAAGCCTCTTTGCAACTAAATGGCGATTATATAATCACTTAGCACTTTGGCTTACTGCCTGGTGCCGGAAGATAACGCTGCGGATCGATGGCTGTAGCGCGATAGCGGATCTGGAAGTGTAACTTCACCGAGTCCGTGCCGGTACTGCCCATGGTGGCAATCTTCTGCCCAGCCTTCACATTCTGCCCGTTGTTCACCAGCATCGTATCGTTGTGGGCATAGGCAGTGATGTAATCTTCCCCATGCTTAATCATGATCAGGTTACCGTAACCGCGCAGCTGGTTGCCGACGTAGACCACCTTCCCTGCCCCTGATGCATAGACTGGCGTGCCGCGCGCAGCAGCGATATCAATGCCTTTATTGCCCCCCTCAGACAAGGAGTAAGGCAACACGACCTTGCCGCTGGCAGGCCAGACCCAGCAACGCTGGCCGACCGGAGGCCATGAAGACTGCGGCACCGCGTAAGACGGCGTCACTTTAGCTGTTTTGCCTTTAGAGGATTTCTTCGTTGAAGACGCGCCACCGTTAACCTTCAGTTTCTGCCCCACCTCGATGGTGTAGGGTGGAGAGATGTTATTCAGACGCGCCAGATCCTTCACGCTGGTCCCCGTTGCGCGCGAAATCCGATACAGCGTATCCCCGCGCTTAACGGTATAAACCGCACCGGAATAGCTGCCCATATCCGACGACTTGCTTCCTGAACAGCCTGCCAGTAATAGCGTCAGCGTCAGACAAAAAACGGCGGTAATGGGATTTCTCGTCAGGCTTCCTGCAAACAAAACAGATCCTCGGTCAGCGTGAATGGCGCACTATGATACCAGCCCAGACTGATATGGGTCAGCCCTTTTCCGCTCTTGAGAGCAAACGGCGCATGGAGGAATGCAGTATAATGCAGCTGCTGATGGTGCAGAGCCATCCGCATCGTTGGCACTGGAGCATCAATGAGTATTCAAGAACACGTTATTTTGGTAAATGACCAGGGAATGGTGATTGGCACTCAGGAAAAGTACGCCGCGCACACCGCCCACACCCCGCTGCACCTGGCTTTCTCATCGTGGCTTTTTAACGCCAGAGGTGAGTGTCTTGTTACCCGACGCGCCTTAAGCAAAAAAGCCTGGCCAGGCGTCTGGACCAACTCCGTTTGCGGACATCCTCAGTCTGGTGAAAAGACGGAACAGGCTATCATCCGCCGTTGCCGCTTTGAGGTTGGCGCGGAGATCACCAATATCACCCCCATCGCCGCTGAATTCCGTTACCGTGAAGCCGATCCTTCGGGGATCGTGGAGAATGAGATTTGCCCGGTATTCGCAGCACGCGTCACCAGCGAACTGCATATTAATCACGATGAAGTGATGGAGTATGAATGGGTCGAACTGGAAGCGTTGTTCCGCGCACTGGACGCTGCCCCCTGGAGCTTTAGCCCGTGGATGGTACAGGAAGCGACGGTCGCCCGCGACGCGCTCAGGGCCTTCGCGGCGCAATAAAAAAGCCCCTTTCGGGGCTTTTTTTACTGTCTTAACGGCTTACTTCACCGGGCGCATCGCCGGGAACAGGATCACATCACGGATGGTGTGGCTGTTAGTGAACAGCATAACCATACGGTCGATACCAATCCCCAGACCTGCGGTTGGTGGCAGACCGTGCTCCAGCGCAGTCACATAGTCTTCGTCGAAGAACATCGCTTCGTCATCGCCCGCCGCTTTCGCGTTAACCTGATCCTGGAAGCGCTGAGCCTGATCTTCTGCATCGTTCAGCTCGCTAAAGCCGTTGCCGATTTCGCGGCCACCGATGAAGAACTCAAAGCGGTCAGTGATTTCCGGGTTCACATCATTACGACGTGCCAGCGGAGAAACTTCTGCCGGGTATTCGGTGATGAAGGTCGGCTGAATCAGGTGCGCTTCGGCCACTTCTTCGAAGATCTCGGTCACGATACGGCCCAGACCCCAGCTCTTCTCAACGTTGATACCGATGCTTTCCGCGATCGCTTTCGCAGAGTCGAAGTTATCCAGATCGGCCATGTTGGTTTCTGGACGGTATTTCATGATCGCTTCGCGCATGGTCAGTTTTTCAAACGGCTTGCCGAAGTCGAAGACTTCTTCACCGTAAGGCACTTTAGTGGTGCCCAGAATGTCCTGCGCCAGGGTACGGAACAGTGATTCGGTCAGCTCGATCAAATCTTTATAATCCGCATACGCCATATAGAGTTCCATCATGGTGAACTCTGGGTTATGACGCACGGAGATGCCTTCATTACGGAAGTTACGGTTGATTTCGAACACGCGGTCAAAACCACCGACGACCAGACGCTTCAGGTACAGTTCCGGCGCGATACGCAGGTACATGTCCAGATCGAGGGCGTTGTGATGGGTGATGAACGGGCGTGCAGACGCGCCGCCCGGGATCACCTGCATCATTGGGGTTTCCACTTCCATAAAGTCGCGGTTAACCATGAACTGGCGGATACCGGCCATGATCTGAGAGCGAATCTTGAAGGTCTTACGGGATTCATCGTTGGAGATGAGATCCAGGTAACGCTGACGGTAGCGCGCTTCCTGATCCTGCAGGCCATGGAATTTGTCCGGCAGCGGGCGCAGGGCTTTGGTCAGCAGACGCAGTTCGGTGCAGTGGATAGACAGCTCACCGGTCTTGGTTTTGAACAGCTTACCTTTCGCCCCCAGGATATCGCCCAGGTCCCACTTCTTGAACTGCTCGTTGTAGATGCCTTCCGGCAGGTCGTCACGGGAGACGTACAGCTGAATACGGCCGCCAACGTCCTGCAGCGTCACGAAGGAGGCTTTACCCATGATACGACGGGTCATCATGCGGCCAGCAACGGCCACTTCAATGTTCAGCGCTTCCAGCTCTTCGTTCTCTTTACCGTCGAAGTCAGCGTGCAGTTGGTCTGAGGTATGGTCACGACGAAAATCGTTCGGGAACGGCACGCCCTGCTCGCGCAGTGCTGCCAGCTTCTCGCGGCGGGTTTTCAGTTCGTTATTAAGATCGACTACCGCGTCAGCGCCCTGTGCTTGTTGTTCAGACATGTTGGTTCCTCATAACCCTGCTTTCAAACTTGCTTCGATAAATTGGTCCAGGCTGCCGTCCAGCACCGCCTGCGTGTTACGGGTTTCAACCCCGGTACGCAGGTCTTTGATGCGGGAGTCATCAAGGACGTAAGAACGGATCTGGCTGCCCCAACCGATGTCAGATTTGTTATCTTCCATCGCCTGTTTCTCAGCATTTTTCTTCTGCATCTCCAGCTCATAAAGCTTCGCTTTCATCTGCTTCATGGCCTGGTCTTTGTTCTTATGCTGGGAGCGGTCGTTCTGGCATTGCGTCACCAGCCCGGTTGGAATGTGGGTGATACGCACCGCAGATTCCGTACGGTTAACGTGCTGACCACCCGCGCCGGATGCGCGGTAAACGTCGATACGCAGATCCGCCGGGTTGATGTCGATATCGATATCTTCGTCAACTTCCGGATAGACAAACGCGGAGCTGAAGGAGGTGTGACGACGGCCGCCGGAGTCGAACGGGCTCTTACGCACCAGGCGGTGAACCCCCGTCTCGGTACGCAGCCAGCCGTAGGCGTAATCGCCAATAATCTTGATGGTGACAGATTTAATACCGGCCACTTCACCTTCAGACTCTTCGATGATTTCGGTTTTGAAGCCGCGGGCTTCCGCCCAGCGCAGATACATGCGCATCAGCATGCTGGCCCAGTCCTGGGCTTCGGTACCGCCAGAACCTGCCTGAATATCGAGATAGCAGTCAGCGTTATCGTATTCACCGGAGAACATGCGACGGAATTCAAGCTGTGCCAGCTTCTCTTCGAGCACGTCGAGTTCAGCCACGGCTTCGTTAAAGGTTTCTTCGTCGTCAGCTTCGACGGCCAGCTCCAGTAAACCGGAAACATCTTCCAGCCCCTGAGCCATTTGATCCAGCGTATCTACGATAGCTTCGAGAGAGGAACGCTCTTTACCCAGCGCCTGCGCGCGTTCAGGTTCGTTCCAGACGTCCGGCTGTTCCAGCTCGGCGTTTACTTCTTCAAGACGCTCTTTCTTGGCATCGTAGTCAAAGATACCCCCTAAGAACGTCAGAGCGCTCCGTGAGGTCCTGAATACGGTTTTTTACCGGATTAATTTCAAACATGGTCTGTTTTCTTTTATGGACTTGTCAAAATGCGGTGATAAGAGCGGGATTGTACCGAATCCACGCCCTTTTTTATAGAGATTACTGCCGCTAAATTGGCCAGATATTGTCGATGATGATCTGAAGGGTGCGGTTACCGCGGAACTCGTTTATATCCAGTTTGTAAGCCAGCTCAACTTCGCGCACGCCGTTGTCCGGCCAGACAGCGGTATCGACGTTAAAGGCAATACCGTCCAGCAGCGGGCCACCGCCTACAGGCTCGACCATCACTTTCAGATGGCGCTCACCAACAATGCGCTGTTGCAGCAGACGGAAGCGGCCATCGAACAGGGGTTCCGGGAACATCTGCCCCCACGGCCCTGCATCCCGGAGCATCTGTGCCACTTCCATCGTCATCTCAACCGGCGTGAGTTCGCCGTCGGAAACCACTTCGCCCTGCAGCAGGGCCGGGTCAATCCAGTCGGTGACCAGCTCGCCGAACAGACGCTGGAACTCGTCGAACTTCGCCTCTTCCAGCGACAAACCTGCCGCCATGGCATGGCCGCCGAACTTGAGCATCAAACCCGGGTAGAGGGTATCCAGACGCTCCAGCGCATCGCGCATGTGCAGCCCCTGAATCGAACGCCCGGAGCCTTTGAGGGTGCCATCACCAGCTGGTGCAAACGCAATGACCGGGCGGTGGAAACGCTCTTTAATACGCGAAGCCAGAATGCCCACCACGCCCTGATGCCACTCAGGGTGATACATCGCCAGGCCGCCCGGCAGCGTATCGCCGCTGCGTTCCAGTTTTTCGCACAGGGTCAGCGCTTCAACCTGCATTCCCTGTTCAATTTCTTTACGGGTCTGGTTCAGGGCGTCCAGCTCATTAGCCAGCACGCGCGCTTCACCAATGTTGTCGCACAGCAGCAACGCGACGCCAACGGACATGTCGTCCAGTCTGCCGGCCGCGTTCAGGCGAGGCCCCAGGGCGAAGCCCAGATCGCTTGCCGCCAGCTTGAGCGGATCGCGGTTAGCAATCTCAAGCAGCGCTTTGATACCGGGACGGCATTTGCCCGCCCGGATGCGGCTTAAGCCCTGCCAGGTCAGAATACGGTTATTGGTATCGAGCGGCACCACGTCTGCGACGGTCCCCAGTGCGACCAGGTCGAGATACTCGGCCAGGTTCGGCACGGCAATACCGCGGGCGTCGAACCAGCCCTTATCACGCAGCAGCGTGCGTAACGCCAGCATCAGATAAAATGCCACGCCGACGCCTGCGAGTGATTTCGACGGGAAATCGCAGTCGCGCAGGTTCGGGTTGATGATCGCTTCCGCGGCAGGCAGCGTTTCACCCGGCAGGTGGTGATCGGTAACCAGCACCGGGATCCCCAGCTGATGCGCATGATCGACGCCCGCATGGGAAGAGATCCCGTTGTCTACGGTCAGGATCAGCTGTGCACCGCGGGCATGGGCCTGATCGACCACTTCCGGGCTGAGGCCGTAACCATCTTCAAACCGGTTCGGCACCAGATATGTCACGTTGTCGCAGCCCAGCGCGCGCAGGCTCAGCACGCTCAGCGCGGTACTGGTTGCGCCATCAGCATCAAAATCCCCCACCACCACAATGCGCGTACCTTCACACAGCGCGTTGTAGAGTATTTCTGTGGCTTTTTCGATGCCGTTTAACTGCTGCCATGGCAACATCCCTTTAACGCTGCGCTCAAGGTCGGCAGCGGTACGCACGCCACGGCTGGCGTAAAGCCGCTTTAGCAGCGGCGGGAGGTCGTCAGGCAAATCAGCAAGTTCAACCGCCTCGCGGCGGCGCAGTTTTATTGGGGCTTTCACGCGAATTATTTACCACCAAATTGTTTCTGGTGCGCGTCGAGGAACTCTTTCATCTCTTTAGGTCCCTGATAACCCGGAACAACATAGCCGTTGCTCAGGACAATCGCTGGCGTACCGTTCACGCCAAACTGCACACCCAGCGCGTAGTGGTTAGCGATATCAATGTCGCAGGATGCAGGCTGCACGCCTTTGCCATTCATCGCGTCATCAAAGGCTTTGTTGCGGTCTTTCGCACACCAGATAGCTTTCATATCCTGCTCTGGCTTGCTCTCAACGCCCGCGCGCGGGAAGGCCAGATAACGCACGGTGATCCCCAGCGCGTTGTAATCTTTCATCTCTTCATGGAGCTTATGGCAGTAGCCACAGGTGATGTCGGTGAAGACGGTAATGACGTGTTTTTCCTGCGCCGCTTTATAAACGATCATCTCTTTTTCGAGCGCGTTCAGGTTTTTCATCAGCAGCTGGTTGGTTACGTTGACCGGCTGTGCACCGCTCACGTCGTACATTGGCCCCTGAATAATGTGTTTTCCGTCTTCGGTCACGTACAGCACGCCGCTGTTCGTCAGAACCGTTTTCATGCCGGCAACCGGTGCAGACTGGATATCACTGCTGGTGACGCCTAGCTTCGCCAGAGACTGTTTGATAGCGGCGTCATCCGCATGGGCAAAACCAGTAAATGAGGCTGCCAGCAGGGTGAACAGCGCGAAAGACTTTTTCATATAAGATCCTAATTCGTCGGCACTCACGCTCGTGGGTGGTGCTGTTGGTGTAGCTGCCGCAGCCGTTCCGTCGCGACATGGGTATAAATTTGGGTCGTGGAAAGATCGCTGTGTCCCAGCAGCATCTGCACCACGCGCAGATCGGCGCCGTGGTTCAGCAGATGCGTCGCAAAGGCATGACGCAAAACGTGTGGCGAAAGCTTTTCACTGTCGATACCCGCCAGTGTGGCGTAATGTTTGATGCGATGCCAGAACGTTTGCCGCGTCATCTGTTGTGCGCGCTGGCTGGGGAACAAGACGTCGATTGAAGCGCCATTAAGCAACCATGGACGACCGTGCTCCAGATACGTTTCCAGCCAGTACACCGCCTCTTCACCCAGCGGCACCAGCCTTTCCTTGTTTCCTTTACCGATTACGCGAACCACGCCCTGACGAAGGCTAATGTCGCTCATCGTCAGGCCGACCAGTTCAGAAACACGCAAACCGGTAGCATACAATAGCTCAAGCATGGCTTTATCGCGTAACTCCAGCGGCAGGTCAACTGCGGGTGACTGTAATAATCTCTCAACTTGTGCTTCGCTGAGATCTTTCGGCAGCCGCTGCGGGAGTTTCGGGGAGGCCAGGAGCGCGCTGGGATCGTCTTCGCGAATTTTCTCACGGTTGAGGTGCTGGAACAGCCGACGCATTGCGCTGAGCAAACGTGCGGAACTGGTGGCCTTGTAGCCCCCTTCCATCCGCTCGCCCAGCAGCGCCTGCAGGTCGTCGCTTTGTGCGTTCGCCAGCGACAGCCCGCGGTGCGCCAGCCACTCCACCAGCATGGTGAGATCGCGCCGGTAGGCACTGAGCGTATTCTCGGCCAGGTTCTTCTCCAGCCACAGTGCATCGAGAAACTGTTCGATGAGTGCGAGATCCTTTTCCACATCAGCCCCTTTGATTCTGCAGTCAGGCCATTATGCCTGATTGCTACCGGTTTCTGGTACACTACGCGCAAAGTCAAAGCAAGAATTGAGATAGTCACACGATGAATATTGGTCTGTTCTATGGTTCCAGCACCTGCTACACCGAAATGGCGGCAGAGAAAATTCGGGACATCATTGGCCCGGAACTGGTGACGTTGCATAACCTGAAAGATGACGCGCTTACGCTGATGGAGCAGTACGACGTGCTGATCCTCGGCATCCCGACCTGGGATTTCGGCGAAATACAGGAAGACTGGGAAGCCATCTGGGACCAGCTTGATACGCTTAACCTCGACGGCAAAATCATTGCCATGTACGGCATGGGAGATCAGCTGGGTTACGGTGAGTGGTTCCTGGACGCACTCGGCATGCTGCACGACAAACTGGCACCGAAGGGCGTCACGTTTATCGGTTACTGGCCAACCGAAGGGTACGAGTTCACCAGTAAGAAACCGATTATTGCCGATGGGCAGCTGTTTGTCGGGCTGGCACTGGATGAAACCAACCAGTACGATCTCAGCGATGAGCGCCTGCAAAGCTGGTGTGAGCAGATTCTGGGCGAAATGGCAGAACAGTTTAGCTAACGCGAATTACTCCTGCGTCAGCTGCTGTAATAACATCCGACGCAGGTCCCGCCACTCAGCGCTATCCATACTGTCCGCGGCCAGCCACAGATGCTGGCGACGCCCGCTGTCCACGCTACGTAGCCGCAGCATCATGCCGGAAGCGATCATCCAGGGCATACCGAGAATTTCCCACTCTTTTCCCTGCCAGCGCAGGCGGGAATCCATCAGTAATTTGATCTCCCCCTGACGGGCATGAATGCGGCGCTGGCTGCGCACGCTGTCAAACACCACAAACGACAGCAACAGCAGCCACAGAGGCGTATAGCTAAGCGGCCACGGCATCAGTAACACAAAGGCCGCGACCAGGCCGTGGAGCAACAACGACATCCACTGCGAGCGCCACGAGACGCGAAGGTCAGATTGCCACAGGACCACGTTCCTGATTCCGTGTTTGAATTAATTGCACCATCCGTTGCAACTCGGTGTCGGCGGGTTTGCCGTGATTCATCAGCCAGTTAAATAAATCAGGATCGTCAGACTCAAGCAGGCGAACAAACAGACGCTTATCATCATCGCTTAAGCTGTCATACTCATATTCGAAGAAAGGCATGATGGAAATATCAAGTTCACGCATGCCGCGACGGCACGCCCAGTGAATACGGGCCTTGTTGTTAATATCCATGTTCTGTTTCCTGCATTACGTTTGGCACAGTCGGCACCCCGTCCAGTGTTCTTGATTTCTCTGCGGGGACACCAGCTAGTGTAACGTGTTTTTGACCGTTTCTTTACTGGAATATTGCGAACCACGAGCGCGCTTCCACAATAAACCCTATAAAGACAGCGGATTACACTATTTTGCGTGGCGCTACGCATAACCGGGTTATGGCACAAATGGCCTGTTGAAAGCGCTTGCAATGCCAGCAGGCTCTTTTACCATTAGGCATTATCAAAGCGTTAAGCAATTCAGGATATCGTTATGGCTTTTACACCATTTTCTCCTCGCCAGCCCGCCGCCTCTGCGCGTCTGCCGCTGACGCTTATTACTCTTGATGACTGGGCGCTGGCGACACTCACCGGTGCAGACAGCGAAAAATACCTGCAGGGCCAGGTAACCGCCGACGTCAGCCAGATGGACGAACATCAGCATCTGCTGGTCGCACACTGCGATCCAAAAGGGAAGATGTGGAGCAACCTGCGCCTGTTCCGTCGTCAGGAGGGTTTTGCCTTTATTGAGCGCCGCAGCCTGCGGGACGCGCAGCTCACCGAGCTGAAAAAATACGCGGTCTTCTCAAAAGTCACTATCGCCGCGGATGATGAACACGTTCTGCTGGGCGTGGCAGGCTTCCAGGCCCGTGCGGCGCTGAAAAATCTGTTCAGTGAACTCCCGGATGCCCAGAAACAGGTCGTCAGCGAAGGCGCAACGTCTATTCTGTGGTTTGAACACCCGGCGGAACGCTTTCTGTTAGTCACGGATACCGCGACCGCCGAACGCGTCACCGAGGCGCTGCGTGGTGAAGCCCAGTTTAATAACAGCCAACAGTGGCTGGCGCTGAACATTGAAGCCGGTCTGCCGGTGATTGACGCCGCAAACAGCGGGCAGTTCATTCCTCAGGCCACCAACCTGCAGGCGCTGGGTGGCATTAGCTTTAAGAAAGGGTGCTATACCGGCCAGGAGATGGTGGCACGCGCCAAATTCCGCGGAGCCAACAAACGCGCACTGTGGACCCTGGCGGGCCACGCCAGCCGCGTGCCTGACGCTGGTGAAGATTTAGAGCTGAAGATGGGCGAGAACTGGCGCCGTACCGGCACGGTGTTAGCCGCAGTTCAACTGGATGATGGCCGCCTTCTGGTGCAGGCCGTCATGAACAACGATATGGAAGCCGACAGCGTGTTCCGCGTGCGTGACGATGCTAATACACTGAGCATTGAGCCACTGCCGTATTCGCTGGAAGAGTAAGGCGTCATTGCCCGGCGACGAGATAAAAAAACGGTAACCTGACGGTTACCGTTTTTTTTGCTTACTCTCACGAAGAGAGGGCGGAGGCAAGAAGATCAACGTTCTGAAATTAAACCTGCCCCACATAGAGATAAATCGCTAAAAAGTGGCACACGCTACCGCCCAGCACAAACCCATGCCAGATAGCATGATTGTACGGGATACGCTTGCAGACATAGAAAATGACGCCCAGCGAGTAGACGATGCCCCCAACGGCCAGAAGCGTCACGCCCCCTACCGCCAGCTTGATCGCCAGTTGATAAACCACAATCAGCGAAAGCCAGCCCATCGTGAGATAGGTCACCAGCGACAGCACCTTAAACCGGTGCGCAATGGTCAGCTTAAACAGGATCCCCAGCAGCGCCAGGCTCCAGATAACAATCATCAGGCCACGCGACAGCGGCGAGTTAAGACCCACCAGCAGGAAAGGCGTGTAGGTCCCTGCAATAAGAAGATAGATAGCGCAGTGGTCGAATTTCTTGAGCCAGATCTTGGCCCGTTGATGCGGGATAGCGTGGTACAGCGTCGACGCCAGGAACAGCAGGATCATACTCCCGCCATACAGACTGTAGCTGGTGATGGCCATTGCGCTGGCATTCGTATCCACCGCCTGCACCAGCAATAACACTAAACCGACAATCCCAAAAACCAGGCCAATACCGTGGCTAATACTGTTGGCTATTTCCTCAGCCAGCGAATATCCCTGTGCAATTAATGGTCTGCTCACCATACAAAACTCCGGGAAAACTAACGATGAATATTCATCACCTGTCTATGCTAACTGAGAATGATTCCAGTGAACACCTGTTAGCTAAAATAATTTCACAAACATAATTTTTATCTATAAATCATGTACATAAACAAATTATTCACCTAACATTTGTTCACATTAAAATTTAATCATTAAGAATCAAGGGCATAAAATTGGATCCTGCCGACTTGCTGCATGTTATGATGGATAAATGATGTCTGAATGAGAGTTTCGCCATTGTGAGTATGTTCACCCACGCAGCCATTGCCAGTCTCAATAATCTGGAAATGATGGTCTACAACTATGTCATTAAAAATCGTGACAAAGTCATGTACATGACCATCCGCGAGCTGGCGGATGCGGCTGGCGTCTCAACGACCACTATCCTGCGCTTTTGCCGCAAACTCAACTGCGAAGGCTACTCTGAATTCCGCGTGCGCTTTAAGCTCTATTTAGAGCAGAACGAACCTCAGCAGGCAAATTTTGGTGCCAGTGAAATTATCAGCTTCTTTAAAGGCGTTAATAACGAAGAGTTCGATGCTTTATTAGATGAGGCGGTCGATATTATTTTATCTTCCGAACGTATTATATTTGTCGGCGCGGGCACGTCTGGCTCGCTGGCAAAATATGGCGCACGCTTCTTTTCGAATATCGGTAAATTCAGTAACCACATCGACGATCCTTATTTCCCGGTCACCAATGATATGGCTAAAAACGCACTGGCGATTGTGCTGTCAGTATCCGGTGAAACCGAAGAGATCCTGCGCTTTGCCAGCCAGTTTAGCCTGCATCGCTGCAAAGTGCTCTCCATTACCAGCCACGAGCACTCGCGCCTGGCAAAGCTCGCGGACTTTAACCTCTCCTGGCATGTCCCTCAGATGCGGATAGGCGGCGTGTACGATATCACCACACAAATACCCGTCATCTATATTCTCGAATCGCTTGGCCGGAAACTGGCGAAGAAACTGACAGAATAAAACACCCTGTTTTTTCGATGTGACAAATTACATTTTCAGCGAATTGTTATATCGTGACATTTAATTCCGCTTTGCTAGACTCGAACGCAATATGTCATTTACTGAGAATAGCAGCGATGAAAAAACTTACCCTACCAAAAGACTTTTTATGGGGCGGCGCAGTGGCCGCTCACCAGGTTGAAGGCGGCTGGAACAAAGGCGGTAAAGGGCCGAGCATCTGCGATGTCTTAACGGGCGGTGCGCACGGCGTGCCGCGCGAAATCACGCAGGAAGTCGTGCCGGGGAAATACTATCCGAACCACGAAGCTATCGACTTCCATGGCCATTACAAAGAAGACATCAAACTGTTTGCTGAGATGGGCTTCAAATGTTTCCGCACCTCTATCGCCTGGACGCGTATCTTCCCGAAAGGGGATGAAACACAGCCGAATGAAGAAGGCCTGAAGTTCTACGACGACATGTTCGATGAGCTGCTGAAATACAATATTGAACCGGTCATTACCCTCTCCCACTTCGAAATGCCGCTGCACCTGGTGCAGGAGTACGGCGGCTGGACCAACCGTAAAGTGGTGGATTTCTTTGTGCGCTTCGCGGAAGTGGTGTTTGAGCGCTACAAAAATAAGGTCAAATACTGGATGACCTTTAACGAGATCAACAACCAGCGTAACTGGCGTGCGCCGCTGTTTGGCTACTGCTGCTCAGGCGTGGTTTATACCGAGCATGACAATCCGGAAGAGACCATGTACCAGGTGCTGCACCACCAGTTCGTTGCCAGCGCGCTGGCGGTGAAAGCGGCGCGTCGCATTAACCCGGAAATGAAAGTCGGCTGTATGCTGGCAATGGTGGCGCTCTACCCGTTCTCCTGTAAACCAGAGGACGTGATGTTTGCACAGGAATCCATGCGTGAACGCTATGTCTTTACCGATGTCCAGCTGCGCGGTTACTACCCATCCTATGTGCTTAATGAATGGGAACGCCGTGGCTTCACCATCCATATGGAAGCGGGTGACGAGGAGATCCTGCGTGAAGGCACCTGTGACTATCTGGGCTTCAGCTATTACATGACCAACGCCGTGAAAGCGGAAGGCGGTACTGGCGATGCTATCTCAGGCTTTGAAGGCAGCGTACCGAACCCGCATGTGAAAGCCTCTGACTGGGGCTGGCAGATTGACCCGGTGGGTCTGCGCTATTCCCTGTGCGAATTGTACGAGCGTTATCAGAAACCGCTGTTTATCGTGGAAAACGGCTTTGGCGCCTACGACAAAGTAGAAGAAGACGGCAGCATCAATGATGACTACCGCATCGACTACCTGCGTGCGCACGTGGAAGAGATGATGAAAGCCGTCACGTATGATGGTGTGGATCTGATGGGTTATACCCCGTGGGGCTGCATCGACTGCGTGTCGTTCACTACCGGCCAGTACAGTAAGCGCTACGGCTTTATTTATGTGAACAAGCACGACGACGGTACCGGCGATATGTCACGCTCGCGGAAAAAGAGCTTTAACTGGTACAAAGACGTGATTGCCAGCAACGGCGAGACGCTTTAACGCTTTTCTCCTCTCCCCGATGGGGAGAGGAGACGTTTATTTCCCACCCGCCAGTTCAATAAAACTTCCCGTCACATACGAGGCTTTCTCGCTCAGCAGCCAGACAATCGCCTGCGCCACCTCTTCCGGCTGACCGCCACGCTGCATAGGCAGCATGGATTTGACCCTATCCACCCGGCCCGGCTCACCGCCAGATGCATGAATCTCGGTGTAAATCAGCCCGGGACGCACGCAGTTTACGCGGATCCCTTGCGCTGCCACTTCCAGCGATAATCCCGTCGTCAACGAATCGACAGCACCTTTGGACGCGGCGTAATCCACATATTCACCCGGAGCACCGAGGCGCGATGCCGCGGATGACACGTTCACGATCGCGCCGCCTTTGCCACCATGTCTGAACGACATGCGTTTTACCGCTTCGCGGCAGCAGAGGAAATAACCGGTCACGTTCGTGGCTAACACGCGGTTGATCCGTTCAGCAGAGAGGTGTTCAATCGTGGATTGTTCAAACAGGATCCCGGCGTTGTTCACCAGTGCGGTAAGCGGTCCGGCTTCACGATCGATACTGTCGAACATTGCCAGCACCTGAGCTTCATCACTGATATCTGCACGCACGGCAAACGCGTTACCCCCCGCGTCGGTAATCATCGTGATCACATCCGTCGCGGCTTTAATGTTGTGGTGATAGTTCACCGCCACGGTGTAGCCTTCGCGCGCCAGCTGCAGCGCGGTAGCTTTACCAATACCGCGGCTGGCGCCGGTGACCAGTGCAATTGCCATCTATGTCTCCTTATAAAAAAAGCCGGGTAGCGTTAACGCTGACCCGGCCTGTACACATTATAACCGCGGAACGATTACTGGTATTCGCTCATTGGCACACAAGAGCAGAACAGATTACGGTCACCGTAGACGTCATCGAGACGTTTCACGGTCGGCCAGTATTTGTTTGCTATGCCAGCCGGGAACACCGCCTGCTCACGGGTATAACCGTGCTCCCACCCGGAGACCAGCTCATTCTGGGTGTGCGGTGCGTTAACCAGCGGGTTATCAGCCAGCGTCCACTCACCGGCTTTCACGCGGTCGATTTCAGTGCGGATAGCCAGCATCGCGTCAATAAAGCGGTCCAGCTCAACTTTGCTTTCAGACTCGGTGGGTTCAACCATCAGCGTACCCGCCACCGGGAACGACATGGTTGGCGCATGGAATCCGTAGTCAATCAGACGCTTAGCAATATCCAGCTCGCTGATACCGGTCTCTTCTTTCAAAGGACGGATATCGAGGATGCACTCGTGCGCCACGCGACCATCACGGCCCGTGTAGAGCACCGGATACGCTTCTTTCAGACGCGTTGCGATGTAGTTAGCATTGAGGATAGCCACCTGGCTTGCCTGCTTCAGCCCTTCCGCGCCCATCATGCGGATATACATCCAGCTGATGGGCAGGATTGAGGCGCTACCGAACGGTGCCGCAGAGACCGCGCCCTGACGGGTCAACATGCCTTCAATCTGCACTACGCTGTGGCCTGGGACAAACGGCGCCAGGTGTGCTTTCACACCGATTGGGCCCATACCCGGACCACCACCGCCGTGTGGAATACAGAAGGTTTTATGCAGGTTCAGGTGCGACACATCCGCGCCGATAAAGCCCGGAGAGGTAATGCCAACCTGTGCGTTCATGTTCGCACCGTCGAGATAAACCTGACCGCCGAACTGATGGACCACTTCACACACTTCACGGATGGTCTCTTCGTACACACCGTGGGTGGACGGGTAGGTCACCATGATGCAGGAGAGTTTTTCGCCCGCCTGCTCGGCTTTCGCACGCAGATCGGCCAGGTCAATGTTGCCGTTCTTGTCGCAGGCCACTACCACCACTTCCATACCCGCCATCTGGGCAGACGCCGGGTTGGTGCCATGCGCAGAACTTGGGATCAGGCAGATATCGCGATGCCCTTCATTGCGGCTTTCGTGATAGTGACGAATTGCCAGCAGGCCCGCGTATTCCCCCTGCGCCCCGGAGTTTGGCTGCATGCAGAGTGCATCGTAACCGGTCAGCTTCACCAGCCAGTCGGAGAGCTGGTTGATCATCAGATGGTAACCTTCCGCCTGCTCTGGTGGGCAGAACGGGTGCAGCTCGGAAAATTCAGGCCAGGTGATTGGGATCATCTCTGCCGCAGCGTTCAGCTTCATGGTGCAGGAGCCCAGCGGGATCATCGCCTGGTTCAGCGCCAGGTCTTTGCGCTCCAGAGAGTGCATATAGCGCATCATCTCGGTTTCGCTGTGGTAGCGATTGAACACCGGGTGAGTCAGGATCGCATCATCACGCAGCATGCTTTCCTGGATAGAGCGGCTGTCGAGCGCGACATCTTTATCGAGCGTATCAATATCCAGGCCGTGTGCATCGCCCAGCAAGACGTTAAACAGGTTAACGATATCTTCGCGGGTAGTGCTTTCATCCAGGGTAATGCCTACCGCGTTATGGATGTCGCTACGCAGGTTGATCTCTGCCGCGTCAGCACGAGCCAGCACCGCGGCTTTGTCAGCCACTTCAACGCACAGCGTGTCAAAGTAATGGGCGTGGCGCAGTTTCAGGCCTTTCTGCTGCAGACCACAGGCCAGAATATCCGCCAGACGGTGAATACGGCTGGCAATGCGTTTCAGGCCAACCGGACCGTGGAAGACAGCGTACAGGCTGGCGATATTGGCCAGCAGGACCTGCGAGGTACAGATGTTGGAGTTCGCTTTCTCACGACGAATATGCTGCTCGCGAGTCTGCATTGCCATGCGCAGCGCGGTGTTACCGGCGGCATCTTTTGATACGCCGATGATACGGCCAGGCATGGAGCGTTTGAATTCATCTTTTGCGGCAAAGAACGCCGCATGTGGGCCACCGTAGCCCATCGGGACACCAAAGCGTTGTGCAGAACCGAAAACAATGTCCGCGCCCTGTTTACCTGGAGCCGTCAGCAGGACCAGCGCCATAAAATCAGCCGCGACGCTGACAACCACTTTGCGGGCTTTCAGCTCAGCAATCAGTGCGCTGTAGTCGTGAACGTCACCGGTGGTGCCGACCTGTTGCAGCAGCACGCCAAACACATCCTGATGATCGAGGACTTTGTCGGCGTCGTCGACAATCACGTCAAAACCAAAGGTTTCGGCACGGGTACGAACCACATCAAGCGTTTGCGGATGCACGTCCGCTGCCACGAAGAAGCGGTTGGCATTTTTCAGTTTGCTCACGCGCTTCGCCATTGCCATTGCTTCGGCGGCGGCGGTGGCTTCATCCAGCAGTGAAGCGGACGCGATATCCAGGCCGGTCAAATCCAGCGTAACCTGCTGGAAGTTCAGCAGCGCTTCCAGACGGCCCTGAGAAACTTCTGGCTGATACGGGGTGTAGGCGGTGTACCAGCCCGGGTTTTCCAGCATATTACGCAGAATAACCGGGGGTAACTGCACGTTGGTGTAGCCCATGCCAATGTAAGACTTATAGCGCTTGTTCAGGCCGGCAATCGCCTTCAGCTCCGCCAGAGCGGCGAATTCAGTGGTGGCTTCACCCACCTGAGGCGGCGTGGCAAGCTGGATGTCTTTTGGCACAATCTGGCCGATCAGTGCATTTAATGAATCCGCGCCAACTGTCTTCAGCATCTCCTGCTGTTGCTGAGCATCCGGCCCAATGTGACGTTCAATGAAGGCGCCACGGTTTTCAAGCTGGCTTAAAGTCTGTGTCATGAGCGATGGTTCCTGAAACGTGCAGTGAATGTGTTTTCTCCCTCTCCCGGAGGGAGAGGGCTGGGGTGAGGGTGTCGTCGGTTCCCCTCACCCTACCCTCCTCCCAAAGGGGAGAGGGTTAAGGCTTACTCGTTTTCTAACAGCGCTTCGTACGCGGTGGCATCCAGCAGCGCGGCGACCTGCGATTCGTCGCTGGCTTTGATCTTGAAGATCCAGCCGCCTTCATAAGGCTCGCTGTTCACCAGCTCCGGGGAGTCGCTCAGGGCGTCGTTCACGGCAACAATTTCACCGCTTACCGGGGCGTAGATATCAGAAGCCGCTTTTACGGACTCGGCCACGGCGCAGTCATCGCCTGCTTCCACGGATGCGCCGACTTCAGGCAGGTCAACAAACACCATGTCGCCCAGCAGTTCCTGCGCATGCTCGGTGATCCCTACGGTGTAAGTGCCGTCCGCCTCTTTGCGCAGCCACTCGTGTTCTTTGCTGTATTTCAGTTCTGCTGGCACATTGCTCATTGAAGTTCTCCTGATAAAAATGATTAGGCGACCGGCTTACCGGCGCGAACAAAAATCGGTTTGGTCACGTTGACCGGCATTTCACGGTTGCGGATTTGCACCACTGCCGTTTCGCCAATGCCCGCCGGAACACGCGCCAGTGCAATACTGTAGCCCAGCGTCGGGGAGAAGGTACCGCTGGTGATCACGCCTTCACGCGGGTTGCCGTCAGCATCTGTAAAACGCACCGGCAGCTCGCCGCGCAGCACGCCTTTCTCGGTCATCACTAGGCCTACCAGTTGTTCAGTGCCCTTTTCACGCTGCATTTCCAGCGCTTCACGGCCAATAAACTCACGGTCAGCCGGTTCCCAGGCGATGGTCCAGCCCATGTTGGCCGCCAGCGGTGACACGCCTTCATCCATCTCTTGCCCGTAGAGGTTCATACCGGCTTCCAGACGCAGCGTATCGCGCGCGCCCAGACCTGCCGGCTTAACGCCAGCTTCCACCAGCGCACGCCAGAAATCGGCGGCTTTCTCATTCGGCATGGCAATTTCATAGCCCGCTTCACCGGTGTAGCCGGTGGTCGCGATAAACAGATCGCCCGCCTGTACGCCGAAGAACGGCTTCATGCCGTCGGTGGCTTTACGCTGCTCATCGCTGAACAGAGAGGCGGCTTTAGACTGCGCGTTCGGCCCCTGTACGGCGATCAGCGACAGATCATCGCGGACGGTGATGTCGATGGCGTAAGGTTCAGCGTGTTGGGTAATCCAGGAGAGGTCTTTTTCGCGGGTGGCGGAGTTTACAACGAGGCGGAAGAAATCTTCAGAGAAGTAATAGACGATGAGGTCATCAATTACGCCGCCGGAGGCATTCAGCATGCCGGTGTAGAGCGCTTTGCCTGGCGTCTTCAGTTTGGCGACGTCGTTTGCCAGCAGATAACGTAAAAACTCCCGGGTGCGGCTGCCATGCAGGTCGACAATCGTCATGTGTGACACGTCGAACATACCGGCATCGGTGCGCACCGCGTGGTGCTCATCAATCTGCGAGCCGTAGTGCAGCGGCATCATCCAGCCATGGAAGTCCACCATGCGTGCGCCGCATAACACGTGTTGTTCGTACAAAGGAGTCTGTTGAGCCATCTTTTCCTCGTTGAATAAGCAGGGCTGTCTTGCGTTTCGCACACCTGAACAGTGCCACGAAACCCGGCGCCGCGATCGCTTTCTGGACCCCGACGCAAACGTTCTCTTTTACCTGAACTTACCACCGAAACCGGCGATTAACCATAAGGTAAAACGGGTCATCACATTAGCTTATGACCTAAAAACACGAAAAAGCTTACAGAGTTATTCACTGGCAAACTGCGATTAAACCCGCATAAAATTAACATTGCTCTAACAGGATTTAGCAGATGGTGATATTTCATGCGGAAAAACGGGCGGAATTTCCGTAACAAAAAAATAGTAAGATTAGATTTTCTAATGCGAAAAATGCGGTGAAATTAGATTATTTCAAACGAGCGAATTTCCCCGGCGCAGAGGCCGGGAAAACAAAGTGTGACGGGGGTCTATATTAGCGCAGCCAGTCCGGCAGGTCGTTAAGACCCATCGCCTGGCGAAGAAGTTGAGGTTTTACGCCCGGAAGGGTATCGGCAAGTTTAAGGCCGAGGTCGCGCAGCAGTTTTTTCGCTGGATTCGCGCCGGCAAACAGCTCACGGAAACCCTGCATGCCTGCCAGCATCACCGCTGCACTGTGCTTACGGCTGCGTTCGTAGCGACGCAGATAGAGATGCTGGCCGATATCTTTGCCTTCGCGATGCAGGCGACGCAACTCTTCAACCAGCTCTGCCGCGTCCATAAAGCCAAGGTTCACGCCCTGCCCGGCCAGCGGATGGATCGTATGCGCCGCGTCACCCACCAGCGCCAGACGGTGCGCCGCAAACTGACGCGCATAGCGTCCGGTTAACGGGAACACCAGCCGCTCGCTCTCAAGGGTGCATAGCCCAAGACGGTTATCAAACGCGACGCACAGCGCCTGGTTAAACGCCTCGGGAGTCGCCTCCTGCATCTGTTGCGCTTTATCAGGAACCAGAGACCAGACAATCGAACACAGGTGCGGATCGCTCAACGGCAGGAATGCCAGAATGCCGTCATTGTGGAAGATTTGGCGCGCCACCCCACCGTGCGGCTCTTCAGTGCGAATCGTTGCCACCAGAGCATGATGGCGATAGTCCCAGAACGTCAGCGGAATATCCGCCTTGTTACGCAGCCAGGAGTTGGCACCGTCAGCGCCCACAACCAGTCGCGCGGTCAGCATGTCACCGCTTTGCAGGGTGATAAAGGCGTCGTTTTCTCCCCAGGCGACCTGCTGGATTTGCGCCGGTGCCAGCAGCGTGACATCGCTGCAGGACTGCGCTTTTTGCCACAGAGCATGGTGGATAACGGCATTTTCGATGATGTGTCCCAGATGGCTGTAGCCCATGCTTTCATCATCAAACGCGATATGACCAAAGCTGTCTTTGTCCCACACTTCCATGCCGTGATAACAGCTGGCACGCTGCGCCACGATCTCTGACCAGACGCCAAGGTGCGTCAGCAACTTTTCACTGGCCGCATTGATTGCCGAGACGCGCAGTTCCGGCGGCGCGTCCTGCGCGACAGGCTGAGGCACGTTTTGCTCCAGTACCGCAACGCGCAGGCCGCTGCCCTGTAAACCACAGGCCAGCGCCAGTCCTACCATTCCGCCGCCAACGATGGCGACATCAACATTTTGCACGGTGATAACTCCTTAACGCGCGACCCAACCAAGAGTCCGCTGCGCCAGCACGTCACGTGCCGGAATGAATAATTCCATCGCCATTAGCCCAAGATTGCGGCCTGCAACCAGGGGTGCCCAGCGATTGGCAAACAGGTGCACCAGACCATCCGTCACACCAATCGTCGCCTCTTTATCTGCCCGGCGTCGCTTCTGGTAATGGCTAAGCACCGACCAGGCACCACAGTCTTTTTGCTCGCTCCACGCCTGTGAAAGCGTTTCTGCCAGGCTCATCACGTCGCGAAGCCCGAGGTTAAACCCCTGCCCGGCGATGGGATGCAATGTCTGCGCGGCATTGCCGACCAGCGCCATGCGATGGGAGATAGACTGCGAGGCGGTGGTCAGCGACAACGGGTATACGCTCCGCTTTCCCGCGTGGGTAATACGTCCCAGCCGCCAGCCAAAGGCTTTTTGCAGCTCGGTACAAAAACGTTCGTCAGACCAGGTCTGTATCTCAGCCGCGTTGTCCTGCGGATGGCACCACACCAACGAACTGCGATCGTGGGACATAGGCAGCATCGCCAGCGGGCCATGCTGGGTGAAACGCTCAAAAGCGCGGCCGTTGTGAGCGCCCGCTGTCGAAACGTTAGCAATGACGGCCACCTGCCCGTAGGGCTGTTGTCGCCACTCCACGCCGCACTGCGTGCCGAGCGAAGAGCGCGAACCGTTTGCCGCTACCAGAAGCTGGCCTTCAAGGACGGTACCGTTATCCAGCACCACGTTGACCGACGCGTCACTGCGGCTAAAACTGGCCACACGCGCCGGGCAATGCAGAGTCACGCCTGGCGCATCCTTAAGCAGGCGGAACAGGCGTAACCCGACGTCGTGCAGCTCCACGACCCGGCCCAGCGCATCTATACGGTAATCATGCGCATCCAGGGTAACGAAACCGGCATGACCGCGATCGCTGACGTGAACGGTGTTAATCGCCGTCGCGCAGTCGGCTATCGCCTGCCAGATGCCAATGCGTGAGAGTTGCTGACAGGTACCCTGCGCCAGTGCAATGGCGCGGGCATCAAAACCGGGGTGATCAGAGGCCTCTGGCGCAACGGCCTCCACCAGATGCACCGGCAGTTTTCCCTGCGTAAAATGCGAGATGGCCAGTGCCAGCGTGGCTCCGGTCATCCCGCCGCCAACGATAATCACGCTCATACGCGTGCCGCTGCCATCAGCGCCTCGATATCGTCAGCATTTTTCACGACGCTGGCGGTCAGGTTTTCGTTGCCGGTTTCGGTAATGACGATGTCGTCTTCGATACGAATGCCAATCCCGCGGTATGCTTCCGGCACGTCGGCATCCGGCGCGATATACAGCCCCGGCTCAACGGTTAATACCATGCCTGGCTCCAGCACGCGGGAACGATCGGCACCGTATGCTCCCACGTCATGCACATCCAGCCCCAGCCAGTGGCTCAGGCCGTGCATAAAGTACGGACGATGCGCGTTCTCGGTAATCAGGGTATCCACGTCGCCTTTCAGGATACCGAGCTTCACCAGACCGGTGATCATGATGCGCACCACTTCGCCGGTCACTTCCTGAATGGACGTGCCTGGACGGTACAGCCTGAGCGCCGTCTCGAGCGATTCGAGGACGATGTCATACACCGCGCGCTGTGCGGGGGTGAATTTACCGTTCACCGGGAACGTACGGGTAATATCGCCCGCATACCCCTGGAATTCGCATCCGGCGTCAATCAGCACCAGATCGCCGTCGCGCAGCGCACTTTCGTTTTCGGTGTAGTGCAGAATGCAGCCGTTTTCACCGCCACCGACAATGGTGTTGTAAGAAGGATAACGCGCGCCGTGGCGGTTAAATTCGTGATGAATCTCCCCTTCCAGCTGGTATTCAAACATTCCCGGGCGGCATTTCTCCATGGCACGGGTGTGTGCCAGCGCACTGATTTCACCCGCGCGGCGCATCACGTCCAGCTCTTCCGGGGATTTGAACAGACGCATCTCATGCACCACCGGACGCCAGTCCGTCAGGGTGGCTGGCGCGGACAGATTCTGCCTCGAACCTTTGCGCAGCTTATCCAGAGCGGTAAAGACAATCTCATCGGCATACGCATACTCGCCCTGCGCGTGGTAAAGCACATCCAGGCCATTGAGCAGTTGATAGAGCTGCTGGTTGATTTCACTGAATGCCAGCGCCCGATCCACCCCCAGCTTCTCTGGCGCAGCCTCTTGCCCTAAGCGGCGGCCGAACCAGATTTCGGCAGTGAGATCGCGTACGCGGTTAAAAATCACGCTGTGGTTGTGGGTGTCATTACTCTTAATCAGCACCAGTACCGCTTCCGGCTCGTTGAAGCCGGTGTAGTACCAGAAATCGCTGCTCTGGCGATAGGGGTATTCGCTGTCGGCGCTGCGCGTCACTTCTGGCGCAGCAAAAATCAGCGCGGCGCTGCCCGGCTGCATATTGGCCAGCAGCGCCTGACGACGGCGCGAATACTCTTGATTTGAGATAACCATGACACCCTCCTGTGCGTTATTTTTCTTAATGTAAGGTTGGCTTGCGGACTTCCGGCGCGGTCGGCTGCGAACGCGTAAAGTGGTCGTGGCACAGCAAAGCAGCAACGCGAACGTATTCGATGATCTCTTCGAGAGACATTTCCAGCTCTTCCTGGTCTTCGTCTTCATCGTAGCCCAACTGCGCAATGTTACGCAGATCGTCGATCGCCTCACCCGCTTCGCCGGTCACTTTATCGAGTTTCGGCTGCGTGACGCCCAGCCCCAACAGGTAGTGGTTGACCCAACCTGCGAGCGCATCGGCACGATCGAAGACGCTGACGTCATCGCCTTCAGGCAGATAAAGCTGAAAAAGGAAGCCATCGTCTTCCAGCGAATCGCTGATCGCGGAGTGCATTTTACGCACGGCTTCCGCCAGCTCGTGACCAAACGCCAGCCCTTCGTTCGTCAGGTCGTGGATCAGCGGCTGCCATGAGCTGTCGCTGTTTCCGCCGCACAGCATGCCACTGATCAGACCGTGCATTTCCGCAGAGGTTAAACCGACTCCCTGCTGGTTCAGTAACTGGTTTAAATCCTTGTAACCAGGCATTTCGTTCTGTATAGACATGCGCATTCGTCATCGTTGGGAGGAATATTCATGATATGCTACCACTTTGGACCCTGGTGATACCAGAAAAGGGCTTGTATCTTCACATCAGGGTAGCTATAGTGTCGCCCCTTCGCAGCCCCCGGGGCAGTAAGCGAAGGCAGCGCAGTCAATCAGCAGGAAGGTGGCATGTCTGCACAACCCGTCGATCTCCAGATTTTTGGCCGTTCACTGCGAGTGAATTGTCCGCCTGAACAAAGGGATGCCTTGAATCAGGCTGCGGACGATTTGAATCAGCGGTTGCAAGATCTCAAAGAACGCACTAGAGTCACAAATACTGAGCAGCTGGTTTTCATCGCCGCGTTGAACATCAGTTATGAACTGACTCAGGAAAAAGCGAAGACCCGCGATTACGCGGCAAGCATGGAGCAGCGCATTAAAATGCTCCAGCAGACCATTGAACAGGCATTGCTTGATCAAGGTCGCAATCCCGAAAGACCGGGACCAAAGTTTGAATAACACTTCTCAGTTGACTATGGTAGAGTAACTGTGAAGACAAAATTTCTCTGAGATGTTCGCAAGCGGGCCAGTCCCCTGAGCCGATATTTCATACCACAAGAATGTGGCGCTCCATGGTTGGTGAGCATGCTCGGTTCGTCCGAGAAGCCTTAAAACTATGACGACACATTCACCTTGAACCAAGGGTTCAAGGGTTACAGCCTGCGGCGGCATCTCGGAGATTCCCTCTCTTTTTCTTCTACCGACTACCATGACCCAACTCCCTGAAGTCTCTTCCTCACGCCAGGACATCCGTCAGCTCATGCGTCAACGCCGTCGTGCGTTAACTCCCGAACAGCAAGCACAGTTTGCCCAGCAAGGCGCAGCCCGTATGATGGCCTATCCCCCTGTTGTGATGGCGCGTACCGTCGCCCTGTTCCTCTCGTTTGATGGCGAGCTGGATACTCAACCGCTGATAGAACAACTGTGGCGCGCCGGGAAAAGAGTGTACCTGCCGGTGCTGCATCCGTTTAGCCAGGGAAATCTGCTGTTTTTACACTACCATCCGCACAGCGAACTGGTGGTGAATCGTCTGAAAATCACCGAACCAAAACTCGACGTCCGCGACGTCCTCCCCCTCTCAGAACTGGATGTACTGATCACGCCGCTGGTTGCATTTGATGAGCAGGGTCAGCGCTTAGGGATGGGTGGCGGTTTTTATGACAGGACACTGCAAAACTGGCAGCAGTATCATTTACAGCCTGTGGGGTACGCACATGACTGTCAGGGCGTGGAAGCCTTGCCGATAGAGAAGTGGGATATTCCGCTGCCTGCGGTAGTGACGCCGGGCAAAACCTGGCGCTGGTAAAATAAAGCCGGGTAGCGACCCGGCTTTATACTCACAGAAACAGAATCAGTACAGCAGACGGGCGCGAATGGTACCCGGAATAGCCTTCATGCTCTGCAGCGCTTTTTCCGCTACATCTTCGTCCGCTTCAATATCAATCACCACGTAACCCATCTGAGAGTTCGTTTGCAGATACTGTGCGGCAATGTTGACGCTCTGCTCGGCAAAGATCTGGTTGATCGCAGTCAGCACACCCGGACGGTTTTCATGGATGTGCAGCAGACGACGGCCACCGTGCAACGGCAGAGACACTTCCGGGAAGTTCACGGCAGAGAGCGTAGAACCGTTGTCGGAGTATTTGCTCAGCTTGCCCGCGACTTCCAGACCGATATTTTCCTGCGCTTCCTGCGTCGAGCCGCCGATGTGCGGCGTCAGGATCACGTTGTCGAATTCGCACAGCGGAGAGGTGAACGGATCGCTGTTGGTAGCAGGCTCAGTCGGGAAGACGTCAATTGCCGCCCCCGCCAGATGCTTACGCTTCAGCGCATCGCACAGCGCCGGAATATCGACAACCGTACCGCGCGCAGCGTTGATCAGCAGTGACCCCGGCTTCATCAGCGCCAGTTCCTCAGCACCCATCATGTTTTTCGTCGACGCATTTTCCGGCACGTGCAGGCTGACCACGTCGCTCATGTTCAGCAGGTCAGAGAGGTGTTGAACCTGAGTGGCGTTGCCCAGCGGCAGTTTGCTTTCGATATCATAAAAATAGACATGCATCCCCAGGGATTCAGCCAGGATCCCCAGCTGAGTACCGATGTGGCCATAGCCGATGATACCGAGTTTTTTACCACGGGCTTCGTATGAACCCGCAGCCAGTTTGTTCCACACGCCGCGGTGCGCTTTGGCGTTAGCTTCCGGAATACCACGCAGCAACAGCAGCAGCTCGCCAATCACTAACTCCGCCACGGAACGGGTGTTGGAGAACGGGGCGTTAAAGACAGGCACACCGCGTTTTGCGGCGGCATTCAGATCAACCTGGTTGGTACCGATGCAGAAACAGCCGATGGCAACCAACTTTTCCGCCGCGGCAATCACGTCTTCAGTCAGTTGGGTACGGGATCGCAGGCCAATGAAATGGGCATCACGGATGGACGCTTTCAGCTCTTCGGTGTCCAGCGCGCCTTTGTGAAATTCGATGTTGGTGTAACCTGCTGCACGAAGGCTATCAAGCGCTTTCTGATGCACGCCCTCAACCAGCAGGAATTTAATCTTGTCTTTCTCCAGTGATACCTTTGCCATTTACCTTACCCGACCCTGTTTTTGTCTGAACTGATGTTGTGCTGGATTTAAATCCGCTGTAGCCAACATATCAAAAAAAACTATTGCAGCAATATGAACGTTTGCGTCGGCACTCTGAAGAAAAGTCATACAGAGCAAAATGACAGAGGAAAATGCTGTAGAAATTTGCGAATGCGGCAGGATCGGCAAACGAGAGGTAAAAAGCGTGACACAAGTCACCGAATTTAGCTTTTCAAATTTTTTTTAGCGGGGGGAGGTCTCCCCCCATCAGATCATTTTACGATGGTTTGCACGCCATCTGCCGTGCCGATCAGCGCGACATCCGCGCCACGGTTGGCGAATAACCCTACAGTCACTACGCCTGGAATACCGTTAATGGCATTTTCCAGCGCAATGGCGTCGAGAATTTCCAGACCGTGAACGTCGAGGATCACGTTGCCGTTGTCAGTGATGACGCCCTGACGATATTCCGGGCGTCCACCCAGTCTCACCAGTTCACGCGCCACAGCGCTACGCGCCATTGGGATCACTTCTACCGGCAGCGGGAATTTACCCAGGATATCAACCTGTTTTGACGCATCGGCGATACAGATGAATTTATCCGCCACGGAGGCGATGATTTTTTCACGCGTCAGCGCCGCACCGCCGCCTTTGATCATCTGCATATGGCCGTTGATTTCATCCGCGCCATCAACGTAGATGCCAAGACGGTCAACTTCATTCAGATCGAAAACGGTGATGCCAAGGCTTTTCAGCTTTTCCGTGGAAGCGTCGGAGCTGGAAACTGCGCCCTCGATCTGCCCTTTCATCGTGCCCAGCGCATCGATAAAGTGTGCCGCCGTCGAGCCCGTACCAACACCGACAATGGTACCCGGTTGCACATACTGGAGAGCGGCCCATCCTACTGCTTTTTTCAGTTCATCCTGCGTCATGATCGTTTAGCCTGTGGTGTGAAAACGTAGGCCGCATTATAGAACACGTCGGATGGATTTCGTCTGCCACGAAGGGAAAATTGTGTCATAGTGCAGATTAAGCAAAATTAAGGAGTCAGCCAGAGCAATGAAACGTCCGGACTACAGAACACTACAGGCACTTGATGCAGTTATTCGTGAACGCGGTTTTGAGCGCGCAGCGCAAAAGCTTTGTATCACTCAGTCCGCCGTATCACAACGCATCAAGCAGCTGGAAAACATGTTCGGGCAGCCTCTGCTGGTACGTACTGTTCCACCGCGTCCAACGGAGCAAGGGCAAAAGCTCCTCGCCCTGCTGCGCCAGGTTGAACTGCTCGAAGATGAGTGGCTGGGCGACGAACAGACCGGCTCAACGCCGCTGCTGCTCTCGCTGGCGGTGAACGCCGACAGTCTGGCAACCTGGCTGTTGCCGGCCCTTGCGCCGGTGTTAGCGGACTCCCCGATTCGCCTGAATCTGCAGGTTGAAGATGAAACCCGTACGCAGGAGCGCCTGCGACGCGGTGAAGTGGTTGGGGCGGTCAGTATCCAGCCTCAGGCGCTGCCGAGCTGTCTTGTCGATCAGCTGGGCGCACTGGACTACCTGTTTGTCGGCTCAAAAGCGTTTGCCGAGCGCTACTTCCCAAACGGCGTCACCCGCGCCGCGCTGCTGAAAGCCCCTGCGGTGGCGTTCGACCATCTGGACGATATGCATCAGGCCTTCCTGCAGCAAAACTTCGATCTGCCGCCGGGCAGCGTGCCATGTCATATCGTGAACTCGTCTGAAGCGTTTGTGCAGCTCGCACGTCAGGGCACCACCTGCTGTATGATCCCGCACCTGCAGATAGAGAAAGAGTTGAAAAGCGGTGAGCTGATTGACTTAACGCCGGGGCTGTATCAGCGCCGGATGCTCTACTGGCACCGTTTTGCGCCAGAAAGCCGCATGATGCGCAACGTCACCGACGCGCTGCTGGCGTATGGGCATAAGGTGTTGAGACAGGATTAAGGAACAATTCCCCTCTCCTGACGGGAGAGGGGAATTGTGAAGACAGATTACTGCGCTTTTGCCGGCTCAGTCTGCTGACTTTGGGTCGGCTGCAGCTGGAATACCACATCAACCTGATCGTCGAACTGAATCGTCGGCTGCTCATAAGTTTCCTGAGCAGACACCGGCGCCGCGTCGGCCTTCATCATCCGTACCATCGGGCTTGGCTGATAATTTGAGACATGGTAACGCACGCTGTATACCGGACCGAGCTTACTGTTGAACCCGGACGCCAGCTGTTGCGCCTGATGGATTGCATCATCAATGGCAGCTTTACGCGCCTGGTCTTTGTATTTTTCCGGTTGCGCAACGCCCAGTGAGACGGAACGAATTTCGTTCAGACCCGCTTTCAGCGCGCCATCCAGCAACGAGTTCAGTTTATCGAGCTGACGCACGGTTACTTCAACGGTGCGCACGGCACGGTAACCTTTCAGGATGCTTTTACCGTTCTGGTAGTCGTAATCAGGCTGGGTACGCAGGTTGGCAGAGCTGATGTCTTTTTTAGCGACACCGTTCTGCTCCAGGAAAGAGAGATATTGCGCAACACGATCGTCAGCCTGCTTCTTGGCAGAAGCGGCATCTTTCGCGGCCACGTTCACTTCAATTGCCAGCGTTGCAACATCGGGTACCGCATCCACGCTTGCGGTGCCTGAAGTGACGATGTGCGGGCCATCAGGCAATTCACTTGCCTGCACCGACACCGCACCTAAACTCACTAATGCCGCCAGGGCCATCACTTTAAACTTCACTGTCATTCCTCCATGTTGCGAAGAGTGCCCAACAACAGGGCGCATGCCAGCAAGCTTAGCGGCTCACGCTCAGTTGTCCATAAGACAACGCTTAGTTGAGCAATTCCTGAACATGATGAATCCCCTCTTTTGCCAGCTGAAAGGCGATAAACCACATTACCACGCCCACCAGCGTGTTGATGATCCGCTGGGCTTTAGCGGTACGCAGACGCGGGGCCAGCCATGCCGCCAGAATCGCGAGACCGAAGAACCACAGGAATGAGGCGCTGACGGTACCCAGGGCAAACCAGCGTTTTGGCTCAACGTCGAGCTGCCCACCCAGGCTGCCCAGCACCACAAAGGTATCCAGATAAACGTGCGGGTTGAGCCAGGTGACCGCCAGCATGGTGACGATAATCTTCCAGCGGCCCTGCTTCATGACCTCGGCGCTCGCCAGTTCGAGATTGCTGCTCATTGCCGTTTTCAGCGCCCCAAACCCATACCACAGCAGGAACGCTACCCCACCCCAGGTCACCAGCGCCAGAAGCCAGGGAGACTGCATCAGCAGCGCACTGCCGCCAAAGATTCCGGCGCAGATCAGCAGCAAATCGCTCACCGCGCACAGCAGGGCAATCATGAGATGATACTGACGGCGAATGCCCTGGTTCATCACGAACGCGTTCTGCGGGCCAAGGGGAAGGATCATGGCCGCACCTAATGCAAGACCTTGAAAATAATAAGATAACATGAATAAATTCTCAGCAAGTTGTCCTGGGAGCTGACTATACTGCGAGAATCTTATTAGAGGAAATTGATAATATTAATTGGTGATTAGTATTGCTAATAAAAAGGCCCGGTGGCGTTGCCGCTCACCGGGCCTCCTGAGGAAGAGGATTACTCGGCTTCTTTCTCGCGTTTAAGGTTCACGTCCATCTGTGGATACGGGAAGCTGATCCCGTTGGCATCAAAATCACGTTTGATACGTTCCAGAACATCCCAGTAAACGTTTTGCAGATCGCTGCTTTTGCTCCAGATGCGCACAACAAAGTTGATGGACGATGCCCCCAACTCGTTCAGGCGAACGGTCTGCTCTTTATCTTTCAGAATACGATCGTCGGAGGCAATGATATTGGCGATCAGCGATTTCACCTGATCGATATCAGAATCATACGCCACGCTGATAATCAGCTCGTTACGACGCACCGGCTCGCGGGAGAAGTTAATGATGTTGCCCGCGATAATTTTCCCGTTCGGTACCACCACGATACGGCCATCAACAGTTCGCAGGGTGGTTGAGAAAATCTGCACCTGCAGTACGGTGCCGGCAATACCGCCCAGGTCAACGTACTCGCCAGAGCGGAACGGACGGAAGGTTACCAGCAACACACCCGCAGCCAGGTTCGAGAGCGACCCCTGCAGTGCCAGACCAATGGCCAGACCGGCGGCACCGAGAACAGCAATCACCGAGGCAGTCTGTACGCCAACACGCCCCAGTGCAGCAATCAGCGTAAAGGCAATAATACCGTAGCGCACCAGTGCAGAGAGGAAGTCAGCCACAGTGGCGTCAATGTGACGCGCCAGCATCACGCGGTTTACGGCGTTTGATACGATACGCGCCACGATCATCCCGACGATGATGATGGCAATCGCCGCGACGATGTTAACGGCATAGCTCAGCAGCAGCGCCTGGTTGCGCACCAGCCAGTTACCGGCATTATTGATGCTGTCTACAACATCGAGTTGTTCCATTTAGTCTTCCTTTTGTTAT
This sequence comes from Enterobacter sp. R-25, assembly GCF_049913205.1. NCBI lineage: Bacteria > Pseudomonadati > Pseudomonadota > Gammaproteobacteria > Enterobacterales > Enterobacteriaceae > Enterobacter > Enterobacter sp. R-25. The sequence goes on from NZ_CP183982.1 coordinate 3,919,591, forward strand.
CCCAAAAACACAAAATCCATCCCCCATGGAGACAGGCAGGTCAGTAAAGGGTAAACAAAAAGGACCGGTTTTGCCAAACAGATCACATAAACGGGCCGGGCAGACCATTGAAAAAGCATAAAAAAAGGCCCGCATTCGCGGGCCTTCTGATGCTATGAGCAGCTTAAATTACAGAACGTCAACCGCGTTCAGTTCTTTGAAAGCCTGCTCCAGACGCGCCACCATGGAAGTCTGCGCAGCACGCAGCCATACACGTGGATCGTAGTATTTCTTGTTCGGCTGGTCTTCGCCTTTCGGGTTGCCCAGCTGGCCCTGCAGGTAAGCTTCGTTCGTTTTGTAGTACTGCAGGATACCGTCCCATGTTGCCCACTGGGTGTCGGTATCGATGTTCATTTTCACTACGCCGTAGCTTACGGAGTCTTTGATTTCCTGAGCAGAAGAACCGGAACCGCCGTGGAAGACGAAGTTCAGGCTGTTGTGCGGCAGGTTGTGTTTCTTAGAAACGTATTCCTGAGAATCACGCAGGATGGTTGGGGTCAAAACCACGTTACCTGGTTTGTAAACGCCGTGTACGTTACCGAAGGACGCTGCGATGGTGAAGCGTGGGCTGATTTTGCTCAGCTCGGTGTAAGCGTAATCAACGTCTTCTGGCTGGGTGTACAGTGCAGAAGCGTCCATGTGGCTGTTGTCCACGCCGTCTTCTTCACCACCGGTGCAACCCAGTTCGATTTCCAGGGTCATGTCCATTTTGGCCATGCGCGCCAGGTACTTAGAGCAGATTTCGATGTTTTCGTGCAGGGACTCTTCAGACAGGTCGATCATGTGAGAAGAGAACAGTGGCTTACCGGTCGCTGCGAAGTGTTTTTCACCCGCGTCCAGCAGACCGTCGATCCACGGCAGCAGTTTCTTCGCGCAGTGGTCAGTGTGCAGGATAACCGGAACACCGTAGTGTTCAGCCATCTGGTGTACATGGTGCGCACCAGAGATTGCGCCCAGGATTGCCGCGCCCTGAGGAACGTCAGTTTTCACGCCTTTACCAGCGATGAATGCTGCGCCACCGTTAGAGAACTGAACGATAACCGGTGCTTTAACTTTTGCAGCAGCTTCCAGTACGGCGTTAATGGAGTCGGTACCAACGCAGTTAACTGCTGGCAGAGCGAAGTTGTTTTCTTTAGCTACCTGGAACACTTTCTGAACGTCATCACCAGTGATCACGCCAGGTTTTACGAAATCAAAAATTTTAGACATGTTGCTTAGTCCTGTATCTTCGGCCGTTAGAAAAGGTGCGAGCTCTTAAAGCGCGCTGAAAATTGGGCAGGTTTCCCTGCCCTTGAATGGCTTACTTCTTAGCGCGCTCTTCGAGCATTGCTACTGCTGGCAGTACTTTGCCTTCCACGAACTCGAGGAATGCGCCGCCACCAGTGGAGATGTAGGAGATCTTGTCAGAAATACCGAACAGGTCGATTGCTGCCAGCGTATCACCGCCGCCTGCGATAGAGAACGCTTCGCTGTCTGCGATAGCGTTAGCAACGATTTCAGTACCTTTGCGGAAGTTCGGGAATTCGAACACGCCAACAGGACCATTCCACAGGATAGTTTTTGCGTTTTTCAGGATTTCAGCCAGTTTCTGTGCAGAAACGTCGCCCAGGTCCAGAATCTGCTCATCATCTTTGATGTCGTTAACAGATTTCAGGGTCGCAGCCGCTGTTTCAGAGAACTCAGTCGCGACGCGAACATCCGTTGGAACCGGGATATCGCAGGTAGTCAGCAGACGTTTTGCTTCGTCAACCAGATCCGCTTCGTACAGGGATTTACCGACGTTATGGCCTTGTGCCGCCACGAAGGTGTTCGCGATACCACCACCAACGATCAGCTGGTCAGCGATTTTAGACAGGGAATCCAGTACGGTCAGTTTGGTAGAAACTTTAGAACCACCAACGATTGCAACCATTGGACGAGCAGGTTCTTTCAGCGCTTTACCCAGTGCGTCCAGCTCAGCAGCCAGCAGAGGACCGGCACACGCAACGTCTGCGAATTTACCGATACCGTGGGTTGAAGCCTGCGCACGGTGAGCAGTACCGAAGGCGTCCATCACGAATACGTCACACAGTGCAGCGTATTTTTTGGACAGCGCTTCGTCGTCTTTCTTTTCGCCTTTGTTGAAGCGAACGTTTTCCAGAACAACCAGTTCACCGGCAGCGATGTCTACGCCGTCCAGGTAATCTTTTACCAGGCGAACCGGGTTGGACAGTTTGTCTTTCAGGTAATTAACAACTGGCAGCAGAGAGAACTCTTCATTGTACTCGCCTTCAGTTGGACGACCCAGGTGGGAGGTCACCATCACTTTAGCGCCCTGCTTCAGAGCCAGTTCGATGGTTGGCAGAGATGCACGGATACGCGCGTCGCTGGTCACTTTGCCATCTTTAACCGGTACGTTCAGATCAGCACGGATGAAAACGCGTTTACCAGCCAGATCCAGATCGGTCATCTTAATTACAGACATGGTGAATCCTCTCGTTGATTCTTAAAGTTTTGCAGACGCACGATGCGTCTTACCTGAAACCTTGAGCGGCCATTGCTAACGTGGTGTCGAGCATTCGGTTAGCAAAGCCCCATTCGTTATCACACCAGACCAGCGTCTTGATAAGGTGTGCGCCACTGACGCGCGTTTGAGTGCCATCGACAATGGCGCTGTGCGGGTCGTGGTTAAAATCTACTGAGACCAACGGTAATTCCGTATAGTCAACTATACCATGAAATGCCCCCTGTGCCGCTTTTTGCAGCAACAGGTTGACTTCACAGGCTTTTACCGGTTTTTTCACCGTCACGCTCAGGTCAATTGCGGTGACGTTAATCGTCGGTACACGTACGGCAATTGCTTCAAAACGATCGTTAAACTGCGGGAAAAAACGGGTGATACCTGCCGCCAGTTTTGTGTCCACCGGAATGATTGACTGGCTCGCGGCTCGCGTGCGTCGTAAGTCCGGGTGGTAGGCGTCAATCACCTGCTGATCGTGCATCGCTGAATGAATCGTGGTTACGGTGCCGGATTCAATGCCATACGCATCGTCTAACAGTTTGATGACCGGAATAATGCAGTTGGTGGTGCAGGAGGCGTTGGAAACAATGCGGTGTTCGGCTTGCAGCTCATGCTGATTCACGCCAAATACGACGGTCGCGTCGAGGTCGTTACTGCCAGGATGGGAAAACAGGACTTTTTTCGCACCTGCTGTCAGATGCGCTTCGCCATGCTCGCGGTTACCGTATACGCCAGTACAGTCAAGTACGATATCCACACCCAGTTCACGCCACGGTAGCCCGGCAATACTGCTCTCATGCAGCACGCGGATGGCATCGTCGCCGACAAACAGCTGATCTCTTTCCTGGCGAACATCCCAGGCAAAGCGTCCGTGGCTGGTGTCATATTTCAACAAATGCGCCATGCCCGCAGCATCCGCCAGTTCGTTGATAGCCACCACGGTTATTTCCGCCCGACGCCCGGATTCATATAAAGCACGAACCACGTTACGCCCGATGCGACCGAAGCCATTAATCGCTACGCGTACGGTCATAGATCTCCTGCAAAGCTATCCCTGAGTTTGAGGTGGCTGAAAGAGTAATCCAGCTACGCCCGAAGGGGAATCCTTGCTGTCACAAACTGCGATTGATTGGTCAATTGTCGAACATTTAATCGACTGAAACGCTTCAGCTAGAATAAGCGAATCAGGGAATAAAAGGAATGTCTGTCCAGAGCAATAAGCGCGCTATATGACTTGCGTCACATTTTGGATGGAATAATTCACAGGAACGTTACATGTTTGAGGAATAGTGGACATATAAGGCGGATAGCGTGAAAAAAACAAAACGGTAACCCAAAGGTTACCGTTTAGGGTGTTTGCGCCCTCTTCTCAGCGAGAGCACGGACAGGGGCTCGCGCCCCTCCCCTACAAACAATTACAGCAGTTCTTTTGCTTTCGCGACAACGTTTTCAACGGTGAAGCCGAACTCTTCGAACAGCAGCTCTGCCGGAGCAGATTCACCAAAGGTGGTCATGCCGACGATTGCGCCGTTCAGGCCCACATATTTGAACCAGTAGTCAGCGATACCCGCTTCTACTGCCACGCGCGCGGTAACGGCTTTAGGCAGTACGGATTCGCGGTAGGCGGCATCCTGCTTGTCGAACGCATCGGTAGACGGCATGGAAACCACGCGCGCTTTAACGCCTTCGGCAGACAGTTTTTCCCATGCGGCAACAGCCAGCTCAACTTCAGAACCGGTCGCGATGAAGATCAGCTCTGGCTGACCCGCGCAATCTTTCAGCACGTAACCACCACGGGCGATGTTCGCCAGCTGCTCTGGAGTACGCTCCTGCTGTGCCAGGTTCTGACGGGAGAGGATCAGTGCGGTTGGGCCGTCCTGACGCTCAACACCGTATTTCCACGCCACGGCGGACTCAACCTGGTCACATGGACGCCATGTGCTCATGTTTGGCGTCACGCGCAGGGAAGCCACCTGCTCTACCGGCTGGTGAGTTGGACCATCTTCGCCCAGACCGATGGAGTCGTGGGTGTAGACCATCACCTGACGCTGTTTCATCAGCGCAGCCATACGCACGGCGTTACGCGCGTACTCGACAAACATCAGGAAGGTAGAGGTGTACGGCAGGAAACCACCGTGCAGGGAGATACCGTTCGCAATCGCGGTCATACCGAATTCACGCACACCGTAGTGGATGTAGTTACCGGCAGTGTCTTCGTTGATTGCTTTAGAACCAGACCAGATTGTCAGGTTAGATGGCGCCAGGTCAGCGGAGCCGCCCAGGAATTCTGGCAGCAGCGGACCGAACGCTTCAATCGCATTCTGAGAGGCTTTACGGCTGGCGATTTTGGATGGGTTCGCCTGCAGTTTAGCAATGAACTCGTTCGCTTTGGCGTCGAAGTCAGACGGCATGTCACCCTTCATACGACGGGTAAATTCAGCCGCTTCCTGTGGGAAGGCTTTCGCATAGGCAGCGAACTTCTCGTTCCATGCGGATTCTTTCGCCTGACCCACTTCTTTAGCATCCCACTGCGCGTAAATTTCAGATGGGATTTCGAAAGCAGGATATTTCCAGCCCAGCGCTTCGCGCGTCAGTGCGATTTCCGCGTCGCCCAGTGGCGCACCGTGGGAATCGTGGGTACCCGCTTTGTTCGGAGAACCGAAACCAATGATGGTTTTGCACATCAGCAGTGACGGCTTGTCCGTCACAGCGCGCGCTTCTTCTACTGCACGTTTAATCGAGTCAGCATCGTGACCGTCAACGCCACGCACAACGTGCCAGCCGTAAGCTTCGAAACGCTTCGCGGTGTCGTCAGTGAACCAGCCTTCAACGTGACCGTCGATGGAGATGCCGTTGTCGTCATAGAACGCAACCAGTTTGCCCAGCTTCAGGGTACCTGCCAGGGAGCACACTTCGTGAGAAATGCCTTCCATCATGCAGCCGTCGCCCATGAATGCGTAGGTGAAGTGGTCAACAATGTCATGGCCTGGACGGTTGAACTGCGCGGCCAGGGTTTTCTCGGCAATCGCCATACCCACCGCGTTAGCAATACCCTGACCCAGCGGACCGGTGGTGGTTTCTACACCTGCGGTGTAACCCACTTCCGGGTGACCTGGCGTTTTGGAGTGCAGCTGGCGGAAGTTTTTCAGCTCTTCAATTGGCAGATCGTAGCCAGTGAGGTGCAGCAGGCTATAGATCAGCATTGAGCCGTGGCCATTAGACAGCACGAAACGGTCGCGGTCAGCCCAGGAAGGGTTCTGCGGGTTGTGGTTCAGGAAATCGCGCCACAGGACTTCGGCGATATCAGCCATCCCCATAGGGGCGCCCGGGTGGCCGGATTTGGCTTTCTGTACTGCGTCCATGCTCAGCGCACGAATAGCATTAGCAAGCTCTTTACGTGAGGACATTTTAACTCCAGATCGGACTGTTAAAGGCCATGCCCTTGACGACAGCGCGTTTTGGGCTACGCCGGAAAAAAGTGCCAACAATGTAACCCAAGCGGCATGTCATGTACATGGAGCATTCTTTTGCAGCTTAAGAAATCTCTGGATCATGCTCGCATGTTGCGCAATCTGCTCGCCCGGCCCCGTAGATATTCCTTATACTTAGCCCGACCCCGGCTTCGTTGCCGGTGCACTTTTCAGATTTTATTCAGATTAACGAGTACGGAAGCGACATCATGAAAATGCGTGCAATAGTGCTGGCCCTGGGTACAACGCTCCTGCTGAGCGGCTGTCAGAATATGGATTCTAACGGCCTGATGTCCTCAGGCGCAGAAGCCTTTCAGGCCTACTCCCTGAGCGACGCACAGGTTAAAGCGCTGAGCGACCAGGCCTGTAAAGATATGGACGGAAAAGCCACGCTTGCCCCGGCCAATAGTACCTACACGCAGCGTCTGAATAAGATAGCCTCCGCGCTGGGTGATAACATTAATGGCCAGCCGGTGAACTATAAGGTGTACATGGCCAAAGATGTAAACGCCTTCGCGATGGCGAACGGCTGCATCCGCGTTTACAGCGGGCTGATGGATATGATGACCGACAACGAAGTTGAAGCGGTTATCGGCCATGAAATGGGCCACGTTGCACTTGGCCACGTGAAGAAAGGCATGCAGGTTGCGTTAGGCACTAACGCCATCCGCGCCGCGGCGGCGTCTACGGGCGGTATCGTCGGCAGCCTGTCACAGTCGCAGCTTGGCGATGTGGGTGAAAAGCTGGTTAACTCTCAGTTCTCGCAGCGTCAGGAATCCGAAGCGGATGACTACTCCTACGATCTGTTGCGCAAACGCGGCATTAATCCATCAGGTTTAGCCACCAGCTTCGAAAAACTGGCCAAACTGGAAGCCGGTCGCCAGAGCTCTATGTTTGATGACCACCCGGCGTCAGAAGAGCGCGCACAGCATATTCGCGACCGTATGGCCGCAGACGGAATTAAATAATTCGAAAGGAGGCATATTTGCCTCCTTTTTATTTCGCATGAATTGTTAATTTAACCGCACATATCGGTAATAGCGCTTGAGTACCTTTCTAAGCCGCGCAAACACTGGCTTATTGCTCTGAAACGTCTCGTCACATAATTATTGCAATCATTTACCATTCGGGTAATTATCGAACTCGCAGTAATTCAATTTACAATATTAAGACAGAGACGTTCCCTCCGTGAAAAAAGAATTATCATTAATTGCGTTAAGTTTATTCGCCGCATTACCCGCCGTTGCAAGCCAGCAATCCGACAGCAAAGGGTTTGTTGACGACAGCCATTTAGATCTGTTTTTACGCAATGCGTATATCAGTCGTGATTATCATCAGGGCCAGCAGGACAAAGCCGAATGGGGTCAGGGTATCGTTGCCACGTTTGAATCCGGCTATACCGAAGGGCTGGTTGGCTTTGGTGTGGACGGCATTGCCCAGTATGGCGTGCGTCTGGACGGCGGTCGTGGAAAGAGCGGCGCGGGCGGCATTGACTTCTTTAAACAGGAAGACGATGGCCGGGCTAAATCCGATCTGGCGAAATTTGGCGCCACAGCAAAAATGCGTATTTCCAATACCGTGCTGAGCTACGGTAACCAGCGTCCGGAATTACCGATTGTTAATGCCGACAATTCCCGTCTGCTGTTTGAAAGCTTTACCGGCACCATGCTGACCTCAAAAGAGATCGCGGGTCTGGAAGTGAACGCCGGTTACTTCACCGATGAGCAGCGCAAAAGTGACGACCGCCACGACAGTGGCCTGAAGAGCCTCTCCTTCGGCGGTGCGAGCTACCAGTTCAACGACCAGTTCAGCGGTGCGCTGTATGCCTCTCATGTGGAAGAGGTGATGAACAAGCAGTACCTGGGAATGAACTTCAAACAGCCGTTCAGCACCGGGCAACAGCTGGTGCTCGATTTCAACGGCTATAACTCACGCCTGGATCAGCGCTACGCAGACAGCCTTGATACCGGACGCAGCAATAGCATCTGGAGCCTGGCGGCAAGCTACATCTGGGATATTCATACCTTCAAGGTGGCGTATCAGCAGAGCAGCGGCAGCACCGGCTATCACTATGGCAGCTATCGCGATCAGGGTGGCGTAGGTGACGGCGGCAATACCATCTGGCTGGCGAACTCCTACTGGTCTGATTTCAACGGCGAAGACGAGCGCTCATGGCAGGCTTCTTACGCGCTGGACTTCGGCGGTCTGGGCTTACCGGGCCTGAGCTGGACCACTGCTTACGTGCGTGGCGACAACATCAAGACCTCTGAAACCAGCAACGGTAAAGAGCATGAGTGGTTTAACCAGATCCAGTATCAGGTGCAGGACGGCCCGGCTAAAGATCTGAAACTGAAACTCCGTTACTCCGTCCTGCGCGTGTCCAGCAACGCCAGCGACTATAACGTGGGCGGGGATGAGATCCGCGCGTACGTGGAATACCCGTTTAACGTGTTCTGATTAAGCCCCTCACCCGCCCTTCTCCCTAAGGGAGAGGGCTGGAGTGAGGGTAAACACGCTTAGTACAACGTCTTCTGCGGCGGCCCGGCAAATTTCAGCGCGCCAATCTGTCCCATCCGCACTTCCACTACCGACGGTCCTGGCATGGCAAGCGCTTCGGTCATCACCGCGTCAAAATCCTCCGCCCGTTCGACGCTCCACGCCTGTAACCCCATCGCATGCGCCAGCTGCGTAAAGTCCGGGGTATGCAGCTCGTTATAATACTGACGCCCGCCGAAATACTTGTCCTGAATGCCGCGCATGACGCCGTAACCGCCGTCGTTCATCACCAGCAGCGTCACGTTGGCCTTTTCCTGCGCCAGCGTTGCCATCTCGCCCAGATTCAGGCTTACGCCACCATCGCCCACCAGCCCCACCACTTTGCGTTGCGGGTTGGCAATCGCCGTGCCAATCGCCATCGGTAGCCCCATGCCGATGGCGCCTGCCAGCGAGTGAATGTTCATCAGCGGTCCGTTGGCGCGGAACAAACGGCTCCCCCACAGACTTCCGGAAACGGTGATATCACGAACCAGCAGGCCATCTTGCGGCAGCGCGTTCTCAATGGCGTCGTTGAGCTTCGCATAAGCACCGCACTGCTCACGCAGTCCCGCAACGGCTTTCGCCAGCGCATGCTGCACCTGTGTATCCCACTGTGCGTCGCCCCATTCACGCCCCTGCGCTTTAGCCGCCAGCGCGGTTAACAGCGCCGCGCAGTCCGCCACAAGGGTTGTGTCCATCAGATAGTTGCGGCTCGCCGCCGCGGGGTCGATATCAATCTGGACGCGGGGATGCGGTAATTCAAGCGTCCACGAGCGGGTTTCGTTGCTGCGCAGGCGTGAGCCGGCGACCAGCGTAAAGTCGCACTGGGCGATCAACGCCTCAACTGACGGCGAGTTATGAAACGCCCGCAGGCTGGCGCGATGGCTGTCCGGCAGCACGCCGCGTGCGTGGGTGCTGGAGATAACCGTCACTCCCGCATCCGCCAGTTTTTTTACCGCATCAGCGCTACCAAGCGCTCCGCCCCCCAGCCACAGCAGCGGCTGTCTGGCCTGTTTAAGCTGCGCCCACAGCGTGTCGACCACTGCCGTATCAACCGCGGAAACCGACGTCGGTTTCACCGGAGCGGTGATCAGCGACACGGGGATTTTCGCCCCCTGAATATCAATCGGGATCTCCACGGAGACCGGCCCGCACGGCGGAGTTTGCGCCTCCTGAATGGCCTTGTGAAGGATCGCTATCGCCTGGTTTGCGTTGCTGATGCGGTATGCCCGTTTTGAGCTGGCCTTCAGGAAGGTCAGCTGGTCGCGGGTTTCGTGGATAAAGCCGGTGTCAGCATCCAGCCAGGCTTTTTCCACCTGACCGGTGATGTGCAGCAGCGGCGTGCAGGCATTCATGGCTTCCACCAGCGCGCCGACGGCGTTACCCGCCCCGGCGCCGGTACTGGTCAGCGCCACACCGAGCCCGGAAAAACGGCCGTGGGCATCGGCCATGGTGACCGACCCCGCTTCGCCACGTGCGGGCACAAAGCGAATATTCCCGCGCTGCCCTACCGCATCGGCGATGGGTAAATTGTGGATGGAGATGACGCCGTAGATGGCCTCAACCTGATACTGCTCCAGCGTTCTGGCGATGGCGTCGCCGACGGTTATCATTTCGCTCATTACTCACCCTTTCTCAGTCGCACCAGTGGCTGACGCTGTTACCCGTCGCCAGATAAATGCTCTTTTGCTGCATCCAGGCTTTCAGCCCCTGAATGCCCTTTTCGCGGCCCAGACCGCTCTCTTTAAAGCCCCCGAACGGGGTCGAAATCGCAAACACTTTGTAGGTGTTTATCCACACCGTGCCCGCTTCAAGCTGCTCGCTCAGGCGCAGGGCGCGCCCGGTATCCCGCGTCCAGATCCCGGCGGCAAGGCCATAAACGGAGTCATTCGCCTCACGGATCAACGCGGCTTCATCGCTAAAGGGCATCGCCACCAGCACCGGGCCGAAGATCTCCTCCTGACAGGCGCGCGCGCTGTTGGTCAGGCCTTCGATGATGGTGGGCTGGAAGTAACTGCCGTTTGCCAGCAGTGGATCGGCAGGACTCTCCCCGCCACACAGCACGCGGCCCCCTTCACGCTTTGCCAGTTCAACGTAAGCCTGCACGCTCTGGCGGTGCGCATCGTTAATCAGCGGCCCCACATGGGTGCCGTCGGTAAAGGGATGCCCGACCCGCAGGCCGCGCGTTAATTCGAGCAGCCTTGCCATCAGCGGGGCGTAAAGGCGCTCATGGATAAAGAGTCGCGAACCGGCAATGCAGGCCTGACCTGCAGAGCTGAAAATGCCGTAGCAAATCCCGCGCGCAGCCAGCTCAACGTCGGCATCTTCCAGCACGATGGTCGGGGATTTACCGCCCAGTTCCAGCGAGGCCGGGATCAATTTTTCCGCCGCCACGTGCGCCAGATGACGGCCCGTGGTGGTGCCACCGGTAAAGGAGATTTTTCGCACTTTCGGGTGACGCGCCAGCGCATCGCCAATCACCGAGCCTTTGCCCGGCAGCACGCTCAGCAGCCCGGCGGGTAAGCCTGCCTGTTCAAAAATACGCGCCAGCTCCAGCGCCATCAGCGGGGTGGCTTCGGCTGGTTTGAGAACCACCGCGTTACCGGCAGCAATGGCCGGCGCCACTTTCTGCATTTCGCTGGCAATGGGGGAATTCCAGGGCGTGATAGCCGCCACCACGCCGAGCGGTTCATATCGGCTGAGGGTAAGCACATCAGGCTGGCGTGGTGTCGGCAGTTCACCTTCCAGCAGCTCGCAGGCGGCGGCAAAATAACGCGCCGTGCCTGCCGCGCTCATCACCAGCCCCTGCGCTTCCGCCAGCGGTTTACCGTTGTCGCGACTCTGCATGCGGGCCAGTTCATCGACGCGGGATTCGATCAGATCCGCCACCTTATGCAGGATCTTCGCACGCGCATGCGGCAGGCTGTTACGCCAGGCAGGATCGCGCCACGCGCGCTCTCCGGCGTCGATAGCCTCCTGCAGATCGTCCAGGCTTGCCGCGTGGAGCGTGGCGTTCACCGCACCGTCTGCCGGGAAATGGCTCTGCATCAGGTTACCGCCGCCGCGCCGCCAGTTGCCGCCAATGAAAATGTTAAGATCGTCCATCGTCGCTCCTCAGCGCTGCGTCAGTTCACGGCAGGCGCGAACCGCGCTGAGTGCCGCCAGGGTGGAGGTTTTGGGGTTGCTGGCAAGCGGTAGCCCGCTCAGCTCCAGATGGAACTCGCCAAACATCCCTTCGACGTGCAGCGTGTGGGTATTGCGTTGAGTGGCCGGGTCAACCATCAGTTGCACACGGGTATCATCCATCCCCACGCCGCCAAGTGCCACGGTCGCCGCCACGTTGGCGTTGGCCGGAAACAGTCGTGCCGCTTCGCGTGCGCTGCCTTCAAAGAAGATCTGCGCCTCGGACACGGCGTTAAGATCGATAAGCTGCTCGGCATAGCTGCCGCGCCAGCTGGCCGGGCTTTTACGCGACTGGTAGGTCACCTTCTCAAGCCCGCCCTCTTTTGCCGCCGCCAGGCCATCAATGCCCGCCACCGCCCCGGAGAGCAGGGTCAGCTTTCCGCCTGCGTTAAGCAGACGCTGTTCCAGCGCGCTGTCTGCCAGCGCGCCGGTGGAGATCACCGCCAGATGCCATCCACGGCGTAAAATCGCTTCCCCGTACTGCGCCACCGCCTGCTGGCTGGCACATTCCAGCACCAGATCGGGAGTATCCGTACATAATGCGGGCGAGGTCAGTGCCACCACCGCATCGCCAAACTGCTGGCGAATCGCGGCATGATGCGTCTCGCGCGCCACGATCCAGCCGATGGCAACCTGCTCGGGCAGACGCTCAATGACCGCCTGCGCCATGGCACCGTAGCCGATTAACATGATTTTTTTCATGATGTGTCCTTACAGATGACGGCAGAAGCCGCCGGAAACGTCCAGCGCCGCACCGGTGGTAAACGAAGCCAGCGGCGACGCGAGGAACAGCAGAGCCTGCGCAGGCTCCTGCGGCTTACCGAGACGCGCCATCGGAATGCCGCGTTTGCGGGCGATATCCGCGGTCCACTGCGGCCAGCTCTGACTTTTATCCGCCCGGTTCTCAAAGCGACGCCGCCACTGGCCGGATTCCACCATGCCAAGCAAAATGGAATTCACGCGGATGCCCTTACTCACCAGCTCTTTCGAGAGCGTGAGCGTCATGTTGAGCAGCGCGGCACGTGCTGCGGAGGTGGCAATCATGTGTTCCTCTGGCTGCAGCGCCAGCAGCGAATTCACGCAGGTAATGGAGGCAATATCCGATTGCTCCAGCTGCAGCTGAAAAGCCTGTACGGGGTTAATCACCCCAAACAGTTTCAGTTCGGCTTCATGCAGCCAGGCCTCGCGCGGGGTGTCATTGAAGTGCGCCACATACCCCTGTCCGGCGTTATTAATCAGCAAGTCTGTCCCGCCAAAGCGGGATTTAACGGCCTGGGCAAAGGTCTGAACCTGGTCTGCATCCAGCACGTCGCAGCGGTGAGAGAAAATCTCGCCATCAGGGAATTCGTTTTGCAGCGACGCATGCGCGCTGGCAAGCCGGTCCGGGTCGCGGCCACAGAACGCCACTTTTGCCCCCTCGCCCAGCAGCAAGCGCAGTGTTTCAAAACCAATGCCAGAAGAACCGCCGGTGACTACCGCTACGCGCCCGTCAATTTGTGCATTCATCGCGCACCTCTTCGTTGATACGTAAAAGCTGTTGATTAAAAAACGCGTCGTTATCGAGATAGCTGGCGTGCCCGGCCAGGGGAATCGCGGTAAACGGCATGCCGTAACGTAGCGCCAGCCCCTGAACCAGCTCAGGCTGGGTAATGGCGTCCTGCTCGCCGCACCAGACTTCAAAGTCACCGGCGTAACGCTTCAGCCAGCCGTGAATATCGTCATGTGCCAGCATCCATGCGGCAGCGAGGTAGCCTTCCGGGCGCAGTTTGCGCATGCCCGCCGCAACGGTGGCAATATCGTCCTCACGCGCGCCCGGACGTAATAATTTAGCGGCCCGGGTTTGCGCCAGGATCTCGCCCCCAAGCGCCATCTGCTGCTCCCGGTTACGCCAGACCTGCTCGCGCTGCGCCGGCTCGGCCTGGCCGTAACCCTGCGCGGCATCGGCCAGGACCAGATGCAGCACGCGTTCGGGATACTTCGCCGCAAAGGCGCTTGCCACCAGGGCCCCCAGCGAATGCCCGACCAGAACGACCTGCCAGACGCCCGCGCGGTCCAGCATGGCCGCCAGCGCGTCGGCGTAATCCCCCGCGTTGGCGCGCTCAACCGCCAGCATCGGGCTTTCGCCATAACCGGGCATGTCCCACGCCAGCACGCGAAAACCGTTCAGCGCCATCTGTTTATGCCAGGAGGCAGCGCCGGAGCTGATGCCGTGGAGCAGCATCAGCGGGATGCCGCTTCCCTGTTCACGAAAGCCCGTCATCGCGCCCCCTTAGTTCCGCTTCACTTTCGACAGCGGGTGATCGGCCGGATAGGTCGGGATTTCCGGCTTGTTGGTGCCGAGCATCACGCACATCAGCGCCTCTTCTTCACCATGATTGAACAGACCGCGATAGATGCCCGGCGGAACGGAGATCAGATCGCGTTCGCGCAGCACGGTTTCGGTGTAGTGATCGCCGTCCTGGATCATCAGCGTGATCTGCCCTTTAAGCATGAAGAACACCTCTTCCACGTCGTCATGCAGATGCAATGGTCCCTCGCACTTCGACGGCAGCACCATGGTGGAGAAGGTAAAGTGCTCAGCCGGCACGGTATTGGTATCGCTTGCCACGCCCGTCGCCCCGGTACCGATGTAGCGCATCTGCGCACGGCGGTATTTAGGATCGAAATCGGCCTGGAACTTCAGCGCGTTCCAGTCATATTTACGCCCTTCAAAGCGCGCAATGCGCGACTCGACCCACTCTTCCATGGTCAGATGGTCAGGTTTAATGCCTGGTTTTGCAGTTACGGTTGAATCAGTCATGACACTCTCCTCAGTAACGTCTCAGCAGCGGCAGTAACAGGACGCAGCCCACCGCCGCCATCACCGCCAGAAAAATCAGCCCGGAATCCATGCTGTGGGTGAAGGCGATCAACGCGCCCATCACCGCCGGCGACAGCGCGCCCGCAAAGTTTCCCAGCCCGTTGAAAATACCGCCCGCCGTCGCGCTCACCCGGGGATGGGTAGCCTTCGCCAGCAGTGCGAAAATGTTCGGCGCACCGGTGCCCCACATAAAGGTGCTAAAGCTCATCGCCGCGATAACGGCCAGCGGGGTATCAAGATGCATGACCGCCGTCAGGCCTAACCCCGCGCCAGCCATCGAGATAAAGCAGGCCACCGCGCGTTTATCGACCCGGTCAGAAAGCCATGCGCCAATCACCTCACCCGCCAGCATGGCGATAAACGGCATCGACGACAGCCAGCCCGCGTGTTCAAGATGAATGCCTTTACCTTTAATCAGGTAACCCGGCAGCCAGCCGTTGATTCCCCACAGGTAGGTGAGAAACGCGATGTTAAAGATGCAGATAATCCAGAAGTGCGGGCTGACAAACAGCTCGCGCCGCGCGGCACGTCGTTCATCCTGTGATTCGCGATCCGCAGCCGGTTTGGCACCCAGACGGATCCCGCGCAGACCGATGCGCACGAACACCAGCACCGGCACGGTGAGCATCGCCATCACAAAGAAGGTGCTCTGCCAGCCGAAGGCATTCAGCAGCCAGATAGAAAGAGGGAAGCCAACCGCCGCGCCTACCGGGGTACCCAGCAGCCACAACATGGTCGCTCGCGCCTGCAGATGCTGCGGGAAGTTATGCCGCACAATGGCAAACGCCAGTGGAAACAGCGGCCCTTCTGCCACGCCCAGCAAAATGCGCAGGACGATCATGACCGTGTAGTTATGGGTAAACCCCATGGCCACCATCAGCACGCACCACACCACCATCATGCCGGTGAGCAGGCGAAGCGGCGCAATCTTGTCCCCCAGTCCGCTTAAAAAGACCGATGAGAAGCCGTAGCTCAGCAGGAAGGCGCTCATCAGAATGCCGAGGCGCGTGGTGTCAAAATCAATGCCCATCGCCTGCTGGAAATGGCTGTCGGAAAAGAGCGCCGCAATGCTGATTTTGTCGAAAAATGCCAGCAGTACGCAGGCCAGCAATGACAGCGGAATGGCCCAGCGCACCGCTTTTTCGGGCGTGCGGGTGCCCTCACCGCTTGCCTCAACCGGCGCGGTGTTAGTCTCAAATGTGGTCATGTCTCCCCCTACGGGTGCGGGTTAGCTATCGCAATGACATCAGTGAAAAAGTCGGGTCAGCCAGCGGCACATCGGACAGATCCCTTCCGGCAGCCATCCAGCGCTTCGCCAGCTTGACGGTACGCGCATCGTTGAACGCCACCAGCTGGGTCAGCCGTCCGTTTTCATCCAGTGAGAAAAACAGCGCATTATCCCGGGCAAGGGTTGTGCAGCCGGCCTGCGGAATACCGAGGATCTGAATGTTGTGCTGGTATTGATCCGACCACAGCCACGGCGCGTCGTCATAGCCGGGGGCATCGGGATTGAGCATCGCCTTTGCCGTGGCAACCGCCTGATTCTGGGCAAAGGCCCACGACTGAATGCACAGCCCATAATGATGGTGCTGAGCCACATCACCGGCAGCAAAAATAAACGGATCCGACGTTCGCCCCTGAGCGTCCACCACGATCCCGCGCTCAGTCTGCAGACCCGCATCGCGCGCCAGCTCCAGATTGAGATCAACACCGATCCCGACGACCACGGCATCAAAGGTTTCACGCTTGCCGTCACAGTGAATGACCGGCAGACCATTGTTATCTTCCAGCTCCAGCGCTCCGCAGCCGGTGCGGATATCCACGCCCTGTTCGCGGTGAAGTGTTTCCAGCTGCTGCGATACCTCGGCGCTCACCGAACGCATGCACAGCGCGGGCTGCTGCTCAAACAGCGTCACGGCGACTCCACATTTACGCGCGGAGGCCGCAATCTCCAGGCCAATCCAGCCTCCGCCGATAATCGCCAGGTTTTGACTCTCTGCCAGGCGCGCCTTCAGCCACTGTGCGTCCTGCCAGTGGCGCAGGGTATAGACCTGCGGGTGGGCCGCCCATGCATCGCCCGGCAGACGCGCCCGACCACCGGTAGCGATTAAAAGAATGTTGTAACTAAGGTAGTCACCGTTGCTTAAGCGCACCGTTTTCGCGTGACGATCGAGAGATTCCGCGCGCACCGGCCGGCACCATGTCAGGTTCAATGCCTGTTGCGCCGCTTCAGGAAAGAGACGCGGTAGCGGCGCGTCCGGCTCCAGTAACGCAGCCTTGGACAGCGGCGGGCGTTCGTAGAAATCCCACGCCTCTTCCGCCACGACGCAAATCTCGCCGTCGAAGCCTTCGTCACGCAGGGTTTTCGCCGCCCAGCCACCTGCCTGACCGCCGCCAATAATGACAATGCGCGAGGTCATACCGCCTCCGGCTTTTTCTGCTGACGGCGCGTGTCGTGGTCAATCCCACCCTCTACCGCCCACTCGGTGAATGACACCAGCGAATGTTCCAGCTCGCGCGGCTGCCAGTTTTCGGTGAGGTAATCATCGTTGGTGTAGTATTCAAACGCCCCGCCGGTTGGGCTGTTGACGTACCAGAAATAGGCCGAGGAGACCGGATGACGCCCCGGGCCAATAAAGGTGCTCCAGGCGTTTTTGTTCATCGCTATCCCACCACCGATCACCTCGTGAATGTCGCGTACGGTAAAGGCCACGTGGTTCAGCCCCCGCTTACGGTGAGGCAGCTGAAGAAGGAACAGGTTGTGATGCCCGCCGCGCACGCCACAGCGCAGGAACACCGCACGGTTGATGTAGCAGTCAGACACCTGGAACCCAAGCACCTCACGGTAGAACGTCTCCACCGCCGCCAGCTCCTCCACGAAGAACACCACGTGGCCCACGTTAATAGGCTGGGCACGATCGTAGACCGGGCTTGGCGTGTCGATACGGCGGGCATCGCCCCACTGGTTAATCGGCTCGACGTTCAGCTCCACCGGCACCTGATGGCTGACCTGTACGCGCAGGGTCATGCCGTTCGGATCGCGGCACTCCAGCGCGTCGCCCACCTCACGAAAACCGGGCTGCTTCTCAAGCTTCGGGCGCAGCGCCTCCAGATCGTCCCGGGTGGCGACTGCCCAGGTCATCCGGCGCAACGTATTTCCTGCTTCAAACGCTGGCGGCAGGTCAGGGCTGTCGACAGGATTAAGCTCCACGCGCGCGCCGCTCAGGGTAGTAAAACGCTGGCCGCTGGCATCGCCCGTCAGGCCAAAATCACGCATAAATTTGGCGCAGTGCGTCAGGTTTTCGACGCCAAATTCCAGCTTTTCAATTCCGGTTATACACATCGTTCGTTGCCTCGTCTGGCCCAGATTGGGCGTAAAACATGCCCGACGCAATGAAGCGCCTGGCGTTAACCTGATGATTTAACTGGCCTGTGACAAATACCCTAAGAAGCCAGAAATTTTATCCGCCGCCATGCGGACATCGTTTTGCAGGCGCTCGCGATCGGTCTGCGGGATCTCCTCCGAAGGCACCAGAATGCTCACCACGGCTGCCACCCTTCCGCTGCGGTCATACACCGGATAAACGATGGAGGAGATGCCATGACGGAAGAAGGATTCGCCGATCACATAGCCGCGTGCTTTGTCCTGCTGCACCATCTGCCACAACGCTTCACGGTCGTGGATCTGGCCCGGCGTGTTGCCCGGCAGACGCTCGTGCGGGAACAGCTGTTCGAAATCGGCTCGCGAAATATCAGTCAGCAGCATGCGTCCCAGCGACGTGCAGTGCACCGGCAAACGGGTACCAATGCTCACCTGATTGATGCGAGAACCGGCGGCGCTGACGCGGGCGATATAGATGATGTCGCGCCCGTCGCGGATCGCCAGATGACTGCTGCACTGGCTGACGTCACGCAGCTGCTCGATGACCGGCTGACCGACCTGCGCCACATCCAGTGAGGCGATGTATTCAAAGCCCAGACGCAGGACGTTCATGCCAAGTGAGAAGGTATTGGTTCGCGTGTTGCGCTCCAGAAAACCCATGTATTCCAGCGTTTGTACCACGCGGTAGGCGGTGGCTTTCGGCATATCGACCAGCCTGTGCAGCTCGGCAAAGGTCAGTTCACGGTGCTGCTCGCCAAAGGCCAGCAGCAGCTGTAAGCCTCGCTCCAGCCCCGGCACCAGGTACTTCACTTCGTGATCGCTTGCCATAGTTGCTTTACCTCAGTTAAAGACAAAACCGCCGTTGACCGGAATCAGCTGGCCGGTGATAAACCGCGACAGATCGCTTAACAGCCAGACCACGCTGCCGGTGACGTCTTCCGGCTGCTGCGCCCCGGTGAGCGCCCGGCCGTTTTCGTAAAGCTGATGCCGCTCTGCAGGAACATATTCCGTCGCTTCGACGCGGGTTAAACCCGGGGCGATGGCGTTAATACGAATGCGTTTTTCACCCAGCTCGCGCGCCATTGAACGGGTCATGGCAATCACGGCGCCCTTGCTGGCCACGTAGGCCATCAGACGCGGCGCGCCCCACAGCGCGGTATCGGAAGCCACATTGACAATGGCTGCCCCTTCGCGCAGCAGCGGTACCGCATCCCGGGTAACCAGCCAGGTGCCTTTAACGTTAACGCTCATCACCCGGTCCCACAGATCCGGATCGTAATCAAGCATGTCCTTGCCGCCGACCCCGGTCGCCATCGCCGCGTTATTGACCAGACCGTCGATCGGTCCCTGTTTGCCAATGGCGCTGAACACCCGCGAAATGGAGAGCGGATCGGCCAAATCGATAACGTGTGATTCAATCGCGTAGCCCTTCTCACTTAAGCCATGCGCGCTTTCAGCCAGCTCACCCTGAAGGATGTCGCACATCACCACCGCCGCGCCCTGCTCTGCGCAGGCTTTCGCGAAATGAAAGCCCAGCCCACGCGCGGCACCGGTTACCACGATGCGTTTCCCGTTCAGCAGCCCATTCATCAGGCGGCTCCCTGCTGAGCTTCACGCGCCGCCAGCTGCTCTTTCGCCGCTTTTTGCATCATGCGGCGCAGGCGCGAGAGGCCCACATCATGCTGGTAAAGGTATTCATGTTCCCGTGCATCTGGCGCCATGCTCTCCAGCACCACGCGGTCCTGCTCAAGGACTTCCCAGTGCAGTTTTTCCAGACGGTTACGGTACATGAAACGCCACATATCGCGCTGCCAGCCCTGCACGCGGCGGATACGCCAGAAGAAGACGCGGCAGTTATCGTTATCTTCCGGCACCACCATGCCAACAATGAAGAAGTGACCGCCCGGCCCGAAACGCTTCTTATAAGGAATGGACAAACGCATCCAGTAGGTGCCGCTGTTGCCCAGTTCAACCCAGTCGAAGTTGACGCCGCTCTGGCCTTTTTTCTCGAAGATAAACCCGGTTTTCGTCGGCTGCAGAACCATATCCGCTTTGCGATCCCCTTCCGCCATAGAGTGCGACGAAGAGTGCAGATAGGTGCCGTGCATCGGGTCCATCACGTTTTCCAGTGCGTACTGGTAATTGCATTTCCACGCGGCGGTGCAGAGAAAATTGCTGTAGGCGTCGGTGTCAGCCAGTTCGTCCGGGAAGCTCAGTTCGTCGGGTTGCTGATCGGCGGTAACGCCAAACCAAAGGAAGATGGCCCCGTGCACTTCCTGCACGTTGTAGCTGCGCACACATTGCTGGCCGACCAGCGGACATTTGTCCACCGCAGGCACATCCTTCACTTCGCCGTTGCCCGCCACTTCCACGCCGTGATACCAGCAGGCGATACGATCGCCCAGATTCCAGCCCATCGACAGACGCGCGCCACGGTGCGGACAGCGATCTTCCAGCGCCTGCACCTGGCCATCCTTGTTGCGCCAGACCACAATCTGTTCGCCCAGACGGGTGATCCCCACGGGCGCAGACTGAACTTCCCAGCTGGCCAGCACCGGGTACCAGAGGCCGCGCAGACCTTTATCAAGATAGTTTTGTACGGTAGTCGTCATCGCATTGCCCTCAGTAGCCGTTAACCTGTAAGAAAGCCTGGAAGCTGGCATCGCTCCATGGCTCGCCCTGCTGATCGTGCATACGTACCGCGTTCAGCCCGTTGACCAGTTCCGGCACGGTTTCAGCGCCCTGTTCGAAAAGGTCTTCCAGCGTGGAGATAAGCGTGATTTCCCAGTTTTCCGGTACGCGGCTGCGGGTCTGCCAGATCAGGTTCTGGTAATCACCGGGCTTATGGATGGCGCCGTTACCGCCCTCAGCCGGAGGGGTAAACTGACGGCTTTCCGGCAGCGCCGGGTTGAAGTTCAGACTTTCGCTCATGCCACTGTCTCCTCGACGAAGGTAATCTGGATCTGGTTTTCAAATACCCGAACCGGGTAACGATTGAGGTTACGTCCGCCGGGGCCGTGCAGGCACTGGCCGGTTTTGACATCGAAAACCGCCTCATGCAGCGGACATTCCACTTTACCGTCCTCGACGAAACCCTGACTCAGCAGCGCGTAAGCGTGCGGGCATACGTCTTCCAGCGCGTAATATTCGCCATCAATCAAATAAACGCCGATCTCTTTCCCCTCGACGTTACCGCTAAAAGGGAAATCTTCCTGTACTTGTTCTGCGTCACATACGCCTATCCAGCTCATCACGATCCTCCAGGCTTTTGTTTCATATATGAAACTCTGTTTCTTATTTAATACGGTCAATATAAAAGCGATGAATGTTTCGTCAAGCGCGAATGTGACGAATTTGTTAATCGGACGAGATTTAATTAGCTAAGTGTGCAAGCGATCACGAAAAAATGCAGCGATATGAAATTTTCATTATTCAGGCGTGAATGAATACATTTTTTTGATGATCTTTTATTTTTTAAAATAGAGATTGACTTCTTTTCTTTTTATTCCTTAAAAATTATCTGCGCACATACCTCTGGCGTTTCACCTGTGAAACTTTAATTTAATTTATCTTATTAAAACAATGAGTTTCACAGGTGAATCATTTTAGTTACGTGACAATAACGTTCATAAAAAATATAAACAGACAGCACGATTAAGGCGGATTAAATGACGGCAAGATGGCAAGGCACGTTGGCACTTCTGGTGCTCATTATTATTTCCTACGTTGACCGCGTAAATATCTCGGTGATGATTTTAAACCCTGAATTTGCCGAACATTTTCAGCTAAATGAAAACAGAATGTTACAAGGAATGCTCATGACCTGCTTTTTGCTGGGTTATGGTTTTTCCGCTTTACTATTGACCCCAGTTATCGAAAGCAAATTACATTACCGACAGGGATTGTTAACCAGCATTGCGATATGGGCCGTGGTTTGCGCCATCTCGCCACTGCTGGGGTCGCTGATGGGCATGCTCATCGCCCGCCTGATTTTAGGCATTGCCGAAGGCCCACTCTTTTCACTGAAAACACGCTTTATCAGCGATAACTTTAGCGCCGGAGAGATTGGCAAGCCCAACGCCGTTACCGCGCTGGGCGTTTCACTGGGGCTGGCTGTAGGCTTTCCGCTGATCACCTGGCTGATGGCACACCTTGGCTGGGCGGGCTCATTTTATGCCCTCGCGGCGATCAATCTGGCGCTGGGTGGGGGGTTAATCTGGCGTTTCCTGCCGGCCCCTCAACATACCGACAAGCGCCGGACGTCCGGGTTTGTGCAGACCTTTACGCTTGCCTGGCAGACGCCGCTTCTGGGCTGGATCCTGCTGGTTGAAATTGCCACGCTGAGTTATCTCTGGGGCAGCAGCGCCTGGCTTCCGGCCTGGCTGCGCGATGAACACCACTTCTCCCTGCACGCGACCGGCTTTCTCGCGGCTATCCCCTTCCTGCTGAGTCTTGGCTCAAAGTTTCTGGGCGGTGTGCTGCTCGACAAAATGCGCCCGGACCAGGCACCGCTGCTGTTTGTGGTGGGCGGGATCTTAACGGCGAGTTCCGTCGTCATGCTGATGCTGAGCCACCAGCCCGGTTGGCTGGCGCTGTTTATGCTCTCTGCCAATATTTTCTGGGGACTTCAGGGGGCAGCCATTCCGGCGGTTATCCAGCATCATGCGGCGCGGGAAGCCGTTGGCAGTGCCTACGGGATCATCAACGGGATTGGGAATATTTGCGCGGCGTTTATTCCGCTGCTGATGGGGATGGTCATGAAATCGGTGGGTTCAGTCAGCTCAGGGTTTTCGGTGCTGGTCGTCTCGCAGGTTATCACCCTGCTGGCAGGAGGCATGTTGCTGCTGCGCATGCGTCGCGCAGCAGCAATCCGGGCGTAAGGCTTATTCGCCTTTTTTCGCGGCCTGGATGTAGAGCATTTCCAGCGCGAGGGTGGCCGCTGCCAGAGCAGTGATCTCTGACTGGTCGTAAGCCGGAGCCACTTCCACCACGTCCATACCCACGATGTTCAGATCCTTCAGGCCGCGCACCAGTTTGATGGCGCGGTCAGAGGTCAGGCCGCCGATCACCGGCGTGCCGGTGCCCGGGGCAAACGCCGGATCCAGGCAGTCGATATCGAAGGTCAGGTAAACCGGCATATCGCCGACAATCTGTTTTACCTGAGCGATGATGTCATCCACGCCGCGATCGTTCACCTGGCCGGCATCCAGCACGGTGAAGCCGTTGTCTTTATCAAACTCGGTACGGATACCGATCTGCACAGAGTGGTTTGGATCGATCAGACCTTCGTTTGGCGCGGTGAAGAACATGGTGCCATGGTCGAATTCACAGCCGTTCGCGTAGGTGTCGGTATGGGCATCAAAATGCACCAGCGCCATCTTACCGAAGTGCTTCGCGTGAGCACGCAGCAGCGGCAGCGTGACGAAGTGGTCACCCCCGAAGGAGAGCATGCGTTTACCGGCAGCCAGCAGTTTTTCGGCATGGGCCTGCAGTTTTTCACTCATCTCGCGCGCGTCGCCAAAGGCGTACACCAGGTCACCGCAGTCAACCACGTTCAGGCGCTCGCGCATGTCGAAGTTCCACGGGAAGCGGTTGTGCTCCCAGGCCAGGTTAGTGGAGACCTGACGAATAGCTGCCGGACCATGACGGCCACCAGCACGGCCTGACGTGGCCATATCAAACGGCACGCCGGTGATCACCCAGTCAGCGTCACTGTCGTACGGCTGGAAGTTCATCGGGAGACGTAAAAAACCAAACGCGTTAGATACCAGAGAGTTATCGTACTGATGGCCTAAAGTGCTCATGTCCTGACCTCTTTAAAGTCGATACATTAAAAACAGATGAAAAAAAATCCCCTCCGCGTCGTTAAACCCGACGAGGAAGGGATTGATTCGTAAATCGCTTATTGGAGCGAATTATCGCCGCTAATTCATACGGGTTCAAGTGAGTATAGGCGAGGGTATTGCCCCTTGCCCTCACGCCGCCCCTCTCCAACAGAGAGAGGCAGGTTTACTTACTCGTCTTCCAGATAGGTGTATCCGTAAAGACCCGCTTCAAACTCTTCCAGGAACTGCTGCTGCAGCGCGTCGTCCAGACCGGTATTCTTCACCTGGTCACGGAACTGGGTCAGCAGCTTTTTCGGATCCAGCTGAACGTATTCGAGCATATCCGCCACGGTGTCCCCCTCGTCGGACAGCTCAACTTCCACGCTGCCGTCAGGGAAGACAAACACGTCAACCGCTTCGGTATCACCGAACAGGTTATGCATGTTGCCGAGGATCTCCTGATAAGCACCGACCATGAAGAAGCCCAGCATCGGCGGGTTCTCAGGATCGTACTCTGGCATAGGCATCGTGGTCGCGATACCGTCGCCGTCGACGTAGTGATCGATAGCACCGTCGGAGTCGCAGGTGATGTCCAGCAGCACCGCACGACGTTCCGGGGCGTGGTTCAGCCCTTCCAGCGGCAGAACCGGGAACAGCTGATCGATACCCCAGGCATCCGGCATCGACTGGAACAGTGAGAAGTTGACGTACATTTTGTCCGCCATGCGCTCCTGCAGTTCGTCAATAATCGGACGGTGAGCACGGTTGCTCGGGTCCAGCTGCTGCTGTACGTCGTGGCACATGTTCAGATAAAGCTGCTCAGCCCATGCGCGTTCCTGCAGGCTGAACGTGCCCGATGAATACCCCACATGAATATCATGCAGATCCATCTGGCTGTCGTGCAGCCACTCGCGCAGCGAACGGCGGGTACCCGGCTCGTGCATCTCCTGCCAGGTTTCCCACATGCTTTGCAGCGCACGAGGCGCGTCCTCAGCCGGTGGGGTTACCTCGGAAATTTCACTGCGTTCAACGCCGATAATGTTCGATACCAGCACGGTATGGTGTGCGGTAACCGCGCGACCAGACTCGGTGATCACCGTTGGGTGCGGCAGGCCGTGCTCTTCACAGGCATCGCCAATCGCCCAGATGATGTTATTGGCATATTCGTTCAGGCCGTAGTTCACGGAACAGTCGGACTGCGAGCGGGTACCTTCATAATCCACGCCCAGACCACCGCCCACGTCGAAGCACTGAATGTTTACGCCAAGCTTGTGCAGCTCAACGTAAAAACGTGCTGATTCGCGTACGCCGGTGGCGATGTCGCGAATGTTGGCCATCTGCGAGCCGAGGTGGAAGTGCAACAGCTGAATGCTGTCCAGACGACCACGCTCACGCAGAATCTCAACCAGCTGCAGAACCTGGGTCGCCGCGAGACCAAATTTGGATTTTTCGCCGCCTGAGGACTGCCACTTACCGGAACCCTGCGACGCCAGACGCGCACGCACGCCCAGACGCGGGATAACGTTCAGACGCTCTGCCTCTTCCAGCACGATAGCGATCTCTGTCATCTTCTCGATAACCAGATAGACTTTGTGGCCCATCTTTTCGCCAATCAGCGCCAGACGAATGTATTCACGGTCTTTATAACCGTTGCAGACGATCACCGAACGGGTCATGCCAGCATGTGCCAGCACGGCCATCAGCTCCGCTTTGGAACCCGCTTCCAGGCCCAGCGGTTCACCGGAGTGGATCAGGGATTCAATCACGCGGCGGTGCTGGTTCACCTTGATAGGGTAAACCAGGAAGTAATCGCCTTTATAGCCGTAAGATTCACGCGCGCGTTTAAACGCGGCGTTAATGGAACGCAGACGATGTTGCAGGATCTGCGGGAAGCAGAACAGTGCAGGCAAACGCTGGCCCTGCGCCTCGCGTGCTTTCACCAGTTTGGCGAGATCCACGCGCGCTTCAGGAACGTCAGGATCCGGGCAAACGCTGATATGGCCCAGTTCGTTGACGTCGTAGTAGTTATTGCCCCACCAGGCAATATTGTAAGTGCGCAGCATCTTGCTGGCTTCCTGGGAGCTCATCGCAACCTCCTGCATGGAACGTAGTACACCCTGTTCGCCCGCTGACGAAGGCGAAAGCGAAGACATGTCGTCAGACATAGCGAACCTCAACTCTTTGTATTAAGTGTAAAACAGTTGACTACTATCGCAGCGTTATACGGCGATAACAACCCATAAACGGATCCATTTCCCAGCAGACTATGCTGAAAACCAGACCGTGCGACCGGTTTCATATTCATATCATTGTAAACACGTGTCCGAACTTAATTATGACAACGTTCGGCGAAACCACGAGAAAACTCTTGTCTTAACAAGAGCGCCCTTGTTCAGTTTTCACAAAGCGTGACCGGCCCTGGAATCCTGAGAAGCCCCGAGATGGGTATAACATCGGCAGGTTTGCAGATTAGAAATGCGGGTTGCGGGAATCAAATACGCGCCAGAACGGCTGCGCTGAATTAGCGGAAAACACTGGTTCATTATCTCGAATCACCTCCACGGCCGCTCCTGCTGAAACGGACCACAAGCCAAAGCTAAAAGTTCACTGCTTAACCCGGCTGGAAGTGGCGACACGATGAGTTCATCGAGCGCTTATTGGTATGAGCCGCGCGCCGCGTTTTATACCGAGAACAGGGGTAAATTGCAAAAGATAAATGCGCGGGTTGCCAGCGCCGTCAGGAAAAATTTCCAGCAGCGAATTCAACTCAGTGAGAGGTTAGTCAAAAAAAACTGGAAATCGGGCGAAGAACTGACCTAAAATAGCCATCCAGATGTTAATCCATCCATACTGATTAACACTCAGACTGCCAGTGTCATTAACCTGCAGGCCTTGGTAGAATTATCTCCTTTGGCTATTCCACACAGCAGCTTGAGCTAAACAAATTCCTTTTAGGTGAAATAAAACATGGCAAAACACCTGTTTACGTCCGAGTCCGTATCAGAAGGACATCCAGATAAAATTGCTGACCAAATCTCCGATGCGGTGCTGGATGCGATCCTGACGCAGGATCCAAAAGCGCGCGTCGCGTGTGAAACCTACGTCAAAACCGGCATGGTTCTGGTTGGCGGTGAGATCACCACCAGCGCATGGGTGGATATCGAAGAGATCACCCGTAACACGGTTCGTGAGATCGGTTATGTCCATTCTGATATGGGCTTTGATGCCAACTCTTGTGCGGTACTGAGCGCAATTGGCAAACAGTCTCCGGACATCAACCAGGGCGTTGACCGTGCCGATCCGCTGGAACAGGGCGCGGGCGACCAGGGCCTGATGTTTGGTTATGCAACCAACGAAACTGACGTGCTGATGCCAGCGCCAGTGACCTACGCACACCGTCTGGTGCAGCGTCAGGCTGAAGTGCGCAAGAATGGCACCCTGCCGTGGCTGCGTCCTGATGCGAAAAGCCAGGTGACCTTCCAGTACGACGACGGCAAAATCGTCGGTATTGACGCGGTCGTTCTGTCTACTCAGCATTCCGAAGAGATCGACCAGAAATCCCTGCAGGAAGCAGTGATGGAAGAGATCATCAAGCCGGTTCTGCCAACTGAATGGCTGAGCTCCGCAACCAAATACTTCATCAACCCAACCGGACGCTTTGTAATCGGCGGCCCAATGGGTGACTGCGGTCTGACCGGCCGTAAAATCATCGTTGATACCTACGGCGGCATGGCGCGTCACGGTGGCGGTGCCTTCTCCGGTAAAGACCCGTCTAAAGTTGACCGTTCTGCTGCGTACGCTGCGCGTTATGTTGCGAAAAACATCGTTGCTGCTGGCCTGGCTGACCGCTGTGAGATTCAGGTTTCCTACGCTATCGGCGTGGCTGAACCGACCTCCATCATGGTTGAAACCTTTGGTACCGAGAAAGTGCCATCCGAGCAACTGACGCTGCTGGTGCGCGAGTTCTTCGACCTGCGCCCATACGGTCTGATTCAGATGCTGGATCTGCTGCACCCAATCTACAAAGAAACCGCTGCATACGGTCACTTTGGTCGTGAACATTTCCCATGGGAAAAAACCGACAAAGCCGCTCTGCTGCGTGAAGCTGCCGGTCTGAAATAATCGACTGACAGCGAATGTTAAAAAAGGCCAGCCCCGTGCTGGCCTTTTGCTTTTGTCAGCCAGAGAGCCTGACATTGCGCTTTGCGTGAAACCGATTACACCCCACCCGATATACCTCGCTTTCAGAATAATCTCTTTGCATGATCGCATGTCTTATGCTGTTACATTTCCTTTCAGTTAAGTCTGAAATTCATTCAAACGCGATGCGCATCAACTAATTTACCTCTATATTTTCAAAGCTTTAATTTTATTTACGGTTGCACACCAGTGTAACCGATTACACCAATGTGATTTATCTCACATATTTATACGGGTTGCTCACTTACCCTTAACATCGATAAAACTGATAACCCAACTGGAGGGCATAATGCCTGACAATAAAAAACAGGGGCGTACGTCCAATAAGGCGATGACATTTTTCGTCTGCTTCCTCGCCGCCCTGGCAGGATTACTTTTTGGCCTGGACATTGGCGTGATTGCCGGTGCGTTACCCTTTATCACTGAAGAGTTCCAGATAAGCGCTCACACCCAGGAGTGGGTAGTAAGTTCCATGATGTTTGGTGCGGCCGTGGGTGCCGTGGGCAGCGGCTGGCTCTCTTTCAGGCTGGGACGCAAAAAGAGCCTGATGATCGGTGCAATCCTGTTTGTTGCAGGTTCGCTCTTCTCAGCAGCGGCTCCAAACGTTGAGGTATTGCTGCTTTCTCGCGTGCTGCTTGGCCTGGCCGTGGGTGTCGCGTCGTATACAGCCCCACTCTATCTCTCTGAAATCGCACCCGAGAAAATCCGTGGCAGTATGATTTCGATGTACCAGCTGATGATCACCATCGGCATCCTCGGAGCTTACCTTTCCGATACCGCGTTCAGCTACAGCGGCGCATGGCGCTGGATGCTTGGCGTGATCATTATCCCTGCCATTCTGCTGCTGATTGGCGTTTTCTTCCTGCCGGACAGCCCACGCTGGTTTGCAGCGAAGCGTCGTTTCGTCGATGCCGAGCGCGTGCTGCTGCGACTGCGCGATACCAGCGCGGAAGCCAAAAACGAACTGGAAGAGATCCGCGAGAGCCTGAAGGTAAAACAGTCAGGCTGGGCGCTGTTTAAAGAGAACAGCAACTTCCGTCGTGCGGTATTCCTGGGCGTGCTCCTGCAGGTGATGCAGCAGTTCACCGGGATGAACGTCATCATGTACTACGCGCCAAAAATCTTTGAACTGGCGGGGTATACCAATACCACCGAGCAGATGTGGGGGACCGTCATCGTTGGGTTGACCAACGTTCTGGCGACCTTTATCGCTATCGGTCTGGTGGACCGCTGGGGCCGTAAGCCAACCCTGACGCTGGGCTTCCTGGTGATGGCCGCCGGTATGGGTGTTCTCGGCACGATGATGCACGTGGGGATTCACTCTCCAACCGCCCAGTATTTCGCAGTGGGCATGCTGCTGATGTTTATCGTCGGGTTTGCGATGAGCGCCGGTCCGCTGATTTGGGTGCTGTGCTCTGAAATCCAGCCGCTGAAAGGGCGTGATTTCGGTATCACCTGCTCCACCGCGACCAACTGGATTGCCAACATGATTGTGGGTGCGACGTTCCTGACCATGCTCAATACGCTGGGCAACGCGAACACCTTCTGGGTCTACTCCGGCCTGAACATCTTCTTTATTGTTCTGACGCTGTGGCTGGTTCCTGAAACCAAACACGTGTCACTGGAACATATTGAACGTAACCTGATGAAAGGTCGTCCACTGCGCGAGATTGGCGCACACGACTAATTCTCTGGCGGGAGGTGCCTCTTGCACCTCCCCGCTTCGCGCTTTATGCTCTGCCCCTATGAAAGCACCCCGTCTCCCCATCGCCCTTCAGCAAGCCGTTATGCGCAGCCTGCGGGAAAAACTCGCCCAGGCCAACCTGAAACTCGGCCGGAATTACCCTGAGCCGAAACTCGTCTACCAACAACGTGGCACGGCGGCGGGCACGGCGTGGCTCGAATCCTATGAGATCCGCCTGAACCCGGTGCTGATGCTGGAAAATCAGCAGGCGTTTATTGAGGAAGTGGTGCCACACGAGCTGGCGCACCTGCTGGTATGGAAACACTTTGGCCGCGTGGCACCCCACGGCAAAGAGTGGAAGTGGATGATGGAAGCCGTGCTGGGCGTTCCGGCACGCAGAACCCATCAGTTTGAACTTGAGTCGGTACGCCGCAATACCTTCCCCTACCGCTGCCAGTGTCAGCAGCATCAGCTTACCGTTCGCCGTCATAATCGCGTGGTGCGCGGCGAGGCCACCTACCGTTGCGTCAAATGTGGTGAACCGCTGGTCGCGGAATAACCAACTGAACTTTCAGGAACTTTCCTGATCTGACTGATTGCATACAGGAACAACATTCGTTACGTTGCGGGCTCGTTTTGACACGGAGTGTAAGATGTCCCGTAATTTTTCTCTCGCGGTCGCCTTTCTGGCGACAGCACTCTCCGGCCAGGCTCTGGCCGACGGTATTAACAGTTTCTCCCAGGCAAAAGCGGCAGGCGTAAAGGTCAACGCGGATGTTCCCGGTGATTTTTATTGCGGCTGTAAAATTAACTGGCAGGGTAAAAAAGGGATCGTTGATCTCGAATCCTGCGGCTATAAAGTGCGCAAGAATGAAAACCGCGCCAGCCGCATCGAGTGGGAACACGTGGTACCGGCATGGCAGTTTGGCCACCAGCGTCAGTGCTGGCAGGATGGCGGTCGTAAAAATTGCGCCAAAGATCCGGTCTATCGCCAGATGGAAAGCGATATGCACAACCTGCAACCCGCGGTTGGCGAGGTGAATGGCGATCGCGGCAACTTTATGTACAGCCAGTGGAACGGCGGAGAGGGTCAGTACGGCCAGTGCGGCATGAAAGTTGATTTTAAAGAGAAAGTCGCTGAGCCCCCGGCCCGCGCGCGCGGCAGTATCGCCCGCACCTATTTCTATATGCGTGACCGTTACGACCTCAACCTTTCCCGCCAGCAGACGCAGCTGTTCAACGCATGGGACAAGCAATATCCGGTGACGGAATGGGAATGCCAGCGTGACGCGCGCATCGCGAAAGTTCAGGGTAATCACAACCCTTACGTCCAGCGGGCTTGCCAGGCGCAAAAGAGCTAACCTACACTAGCGGCAATTCGCTTACACCGCATGACATATGGAATTTCTGACTATGCGCATTCCTCGCATCTACCACCCTGAGCTGATTACCGTCGGCCGCGAAATTGCCCTCTCTGACGATGCCGCCAACCATGTTGGTCGCGTACTGCGCATGGGAGCAGGACAAGCTATTCAGCTGTTTGATGGTTCGAATCAGGTTTTCGACGCGGAAATTACGCGTGCTGATAAAAAAAGCGTGCATGTAACGATATTGCGCGGCGAAGTGGATGACCGTGAATCTCCGCTGCACATACACCTGGGACAGGTGATGTCGCGCGGAGAAAAGATGGAATTCACCATCCAGAAATCCATTGAACTGGGTGTAAGCCTCATTACGCCACTTTTTTCTGAGCGCTGTGGCGTTAAACTGGATGCGGAACGTCTGAATAAAAAGATCCAGCAGTGGCAGAAAATTGCCATTGCTGCCTGTGAACAGAGTGGCCGCAACCGTATTCCGGAGATCCGCCCGGCGATGGATCTGGAGGACTGGTGTGCTGAAGAGGAAAGCGGGCTGAAACTCAATCTCCATCCACGCGCCAGCGCCAGCATCAATACGCTGCCGCTACCCGTTGAACGTGTTCGCCTGCTGATTGGTCCGGAAGGCGGCTTGTCCGCTGGCGAAATTGCCATGACGGCGCGTTATCAGTTTACTGATATTCTGTTGGGACCTCGCGTTCTGCGTACTGAGACAACGGCACTCACAGCCATTACCGCGCTACAGGTGCGTTTTGGCGATCTGGGTTAACGCTAAGCCTGAGCCCTCAGGCTTTTAACGGAGATGAAAATGATCAAGCTCGGCATCGTGATGGATCCCATCGCAAACATTAACATCAAGAAAGATTCCAGCTTCGCGATGCTGCTGGAAGCGCAGCGTCGCGGCTATGAACTCCACTACATGGAGATGAACGATCTTTACCTGATCAACGGTGAAGCCCGCGCACGTACCCGCATCGTTAACGTCGAGCAGAATTACGACAAATGGTATGAATTCGGCACCGAGCAGGATATTGCCCTTGCCGACCTCAATGTCATTCTGATGCGTAAAGACCCTCCGTTCGACACCGAATACATCTACTGCACCTATATCCTTGAGCGCGCGGAAGAGAAAGGAACGCTGATCGTCAACAAACCGCAGAGCCTGCGCGACTGTAACGAGAAGCTCTACACCGCATGGTTCTCTGACCTGACGCCTGAAACGCTGGTGACCCGCAACAAGGCACAGCTGAAAGCGTTCTGGCAGAAACACAGCGACATCATCATGAAACCGCTGGACGGCATGGGTGGCGCATCTATTTTCCGCGTGAAAGAGAGCGACCCGAATATTGGGGTGATTGCCGAAACGCTGACCGAGCTGGGCACGCGTTACTGCATGGCACAAAACTACCTCCCGGCCATTAAAGATGGCGATAAACGCGTTCTGGTGGTGGATGGTGAACCGGTGCCGTATTGCCTCGCGCGTATCCCGCAGGGCGGCGAAACCCGCGGTAACCTGGCGGCCGGTGGCCGCGGTGAGCCGCGCCCGTTAAGTGAAAGCGACTGGGAAATTGCCCGCCGCGTTGGCCCGACACTGAAAGCCAAGGGCCTGATTTTTGTCGGCCTGGATATCATCGGCGATCGCCTGACCGAAGTGAACGTGACCAGCCCAACCTGTATTCGTGAAATCGAAGCGGAATTCCCGATTTCGATCACCGGAATGCTGATGGACGCCATCGAGAAACGTTTACAGAAATAACCTTTCAATACTATTAGTGACAGCACCCCGGTTTGTCCGCATACTGGGGCTGTCGCTTTTTAAACCAGGAAACAGTACCTCTGACAATGAATTTACAGCATCACTTTCTTATTGCCATGCCTGCTCTCCAGGATCCGATTTTTCGCCGCGCCGTGGTTTATATTTGTGAATACAATGAAGACGGCGCGATGGGCATTATCATCAACAAACCGCTGGAAAACCTGCAGGTTGAAGGGATTCTGGACAAGCTGAAAATTTCGGCTGAAGAGCGTCTGCCGGAAATCAGGCTTGATAAACCGGTGATGCTGGGCGGGCCACTCGCAGAGGATCGCGGTTTTATCCTGCATACACCGCCGGTCTTCTCTTCCAGTATTCGCATCTCTGACAACACCGTCATTACGACCTCTCGCGACGTGCTCGAAACGCTGGGTACCGCTGAGCAGCCGTCGGAAGTGCTGGTGGCCCTGGGCTACTCCTCCTGGGAGAAAGGCCAGCTTGAGCAAGAGATCCTCGATAACGCCTGGCTGACCGCGCCTGCGGACATGAACATTCTGTTTAAAACCCCTATTGCCGATCGCTGGCGTGACGCCGCGAAACTGATCGGCATTGATATCCTGACTATGCCTGGCGTAGCGGGGCATGCCTGATGAGCGGAACACTTCTGGCCTTCGATTTTGGCACCAAAAGCATAGGCGTCGCCGTGGGTCAGCGAATCACGGGTACCGCACGTCCACTCACGGCCCTGAAGGCCAGTGACGGCACACCGGACTGGAACCTCATTGAGCGCCTGCTAAAAGAGTGGCAGCCGGATGACGTCATCGTTGGGTTACCGCTGAACATGGATGGCACTGAACAACCGCTTACCGCCCGAGCGCGTAAGTTCGCCAATAAAATCCATGGCCGCTTTGGCGTCTCCGTGAAGCTCCACGACGAGCGTCTGAGCACCGTTGAAGCACGTGCAGGTCTTTTTGAACACGGCGGCTTCAGGGCTCTCAACAAAGGCAGCGTTGACTCCGCGTCTGCTGTCATCATTCTCGAAAGCTATTTCGAACAGGGTTATTGAGCGCCGGGGCCTGAAGTTGCCCCTGCGCCCGTCTTTCAGCCAGGCTCTGGTCAAAGTTCTGCATCCCCGCCTGCTGGCCGGTTTGAATAATACCGGGCAATTGCCACGTTTTTCCTTCGCGAATGAGATTCGCCGCCGCCGGAGTATTCACCAGCAGCTCATAAAGCGCCACGCGCCCGCCCTGCGCATCGGGGAGGAGCTTTTGCGCCAGCACCGCCCGCAGGCTGCCGGCCAGCTGATTGCGCACCGGATCTTTCTCCTGCGCCGGAAACGTATCGACCAGCCGCTCAATCGCCTGCGCTGCCCCGCGGGTATGCAGTGTCGCGAGCACCAGATGTCCGGTTTCTGCCGCCGTCAGCGCGAGGCGGATTGTTTCACTGTCGCGCAGCTCACCCAGCAGTATGACATCAGGATCCTGGCGTAACGCCCCGCGCAGCGCGTCGGCAAATGACGGGCTGTGTTGGCCAATCTCGCGCTGCTGGATCAGGCACCGTTCGCTCTGGTACAGAAACTCCACCGGGTCTTCGAGCGTCAGAATATGCCCGTCAGTATGGTGATTAAGAAAATCCACCATCGCTGCCAGCGTAGTGGACTTACCGCTGCCGGTTGCCCCGGTGACCAGAATTAGCCCGTTGTCACTGGATAACAGCTCAGGAACAACCCGGGGCACCCCCAACACGGAGAGTTGCGGGCAGACCCCGGGCAACAGCCGCAGCGTCATTGAGACGCCGCTTGTCTGTTTAAACGCGCTTCCGCGCAGGCGCTGATTGCCCGCCAGGGTAACGGCAAAATCCACCTGCCCGTTCGCCCACCACGTTCCCTGCTGTTCATCGTTGAGCCACGCTTTTAATAGCGTATCGACTTCGGGAGGCGGAAACGGCGCGGGTTCAAGACGACCTGATCTGCGCCAGCGCGGTGGCGAATCACTGCACAGGTGTAGATCGGAGACATTATGCTTTACACTAAGGGCCACAATTTCTTCCACATCCATACAATACTCCTCGGAAAATGAACGACATTGCGCACAACCTGGCACAGGTCCGGGACAAAATCTCAGCTGCAGCAACACGTTGCGGCCGTGCTTCAGAAGAAATTACGTTACTTGCAGTGAGTAAAACCAAGCCTGCGAGCGCCATCGCAGATGCGATTGAGGCGGGTCAGCATGCGTTTGGTGAAAACTACGTGCAGGAGGGCGTGGATAAAATTCGCTTCTTCCAGGAACAGGGGAAGACGGATCTGCAATGGCACTTTATTGGCCCCTTGCAGTCGAACAAAAGCCGTCTGGTCGCTGAACATTTCGACTGGTGCCATACCATTGACCGTTTGCGTATTGCTTCGCGCCTGAACGACCAGCGCCCTGAAGCGTTACCGCCGCTGAATGTGCTGATTCAGGTCAACATCAGTGACGAAAACAGCAAGTCCGGTATTGCACTGGAAGAACTGGATGCGCTGGCAGCAGATGTCGCGGCACTGCCGCGCTTAACCTTGCGCGGGTTAATGGCCATCCCTGCACCGGAGTCAAGTTATGAAAGGCAGTTTGCCGTGGCACAGCAAATGGCTGTAGCATTTGAGGCGCTTAAAGGGCGCTATGAAACGGTAGACACGCTTTCTCTGGGCATGTCGGATGATATGGAAGCCGCCATCGCGGCAGGCAGCACTATGGTGCGCATCGGCACAGCAATTTTCGGTGCGCGCGATTACACCCAATAATAAGGAAACCTGAGGAACGCCATGAAGACGTTGACTTTCCTGCTTTCAACGGTCATTGAGCTGTATACGATGGCGCTGTTACTGCGCGTCTGGATGCAGTGGGCCCGCTGTGATTTTTACAATCCGTTCTCGCAGTTTGTCGTGAAAATCACGCAACCTATCGTAGGACCGCTGCGTCGCGTCATTCCGGCGATGGGCCCCATTGACAGTGCTTCTCTGCTGGTCGCGTTTATTCTGAGCGTGATCAAAGCGATTGTGCTGTTTATGGTTATCACCTTCCAGCCGATAATCTGGATTGCCGCCGTACTGATTCTGATAAAAACCGTCGGTCTGCTGATCTTCTGGGTGCTGCTGGTCATGGCGATCATGAGCTGGGTAAGCCAGGGCCGTAGTCCGGTGGAGTACGCGTTAATTCAGCTGGCTGAACCGCTTCTGCGTCCAATCCGTAACCTGCTTCCGTCTATGGGCGGCATCGATTTCTCTCCGATGATCCTGGTTCTGCTGCTGTACGTCGTGAATATGGGGATCGCTGAGCTGTTACAGTCCACGGGCGACATGCTGCTGCCGGGGCTGTGGATGGCGCTATGAGTGCAGTGAGCACCTGCGCTGACGGGCTGGTTTTACGGCTGTATATTCAGCCGAAAGCCAGCCGTGACAGTATTGTTGGACTGCATGGCGACGAGCTAAAAGTCGCCATCACTGCCCCACCGGTTGATGGCCAGGCGAATGCGCATCTGACCAAATATCTGGCAAAACAGTTTCGTGTCGCCAAAAGCCAGGTGATCATCGAGAAAGGTGAACTTGGGCGGCATAAACAGGTAAAAATTCTCAACCCGCAATCTATCCCGACGGAAGTCGCGGCGCTGACAGAGCAGGATTAAACCATGCAGAAAGTTGTTCTCGCTACCGGTAACGCCGGTAAAGTGCGCGAGCTGGCCTCGCTATTAAATGATTTTGGACTGGATGTCGTTGCACAGACCGAACTGGGTGTGGAGTCCGCCGAAGAGACAGGGCTGACGTTTATCGAAAACGCGATCCTGAAAGCGCGCCATGCCGCACAGATTACCGGTTTGCCCGCGATTGCCGACGACTCCGGTCTGGCGGTAGATGCCCTTGGCGGTGCGCCGGGTATCTACTCCGCACGCTATTCAGGCGTCGATGCCACCGACCAGCAGAATCTGGAAAAGCTGCTTGTCGCGTTGAAAGACGTGCCAGATGATAAACGCCAGGCTCAGTTCCACTGCGTACTGGTCTATCTGCGTCATGCCGAAGACCCTACGCCAGTCGTCTGCCACGGCAGCTGGCCGGGGGTGATTACCCGTGAAGCGGCAGGCAGTGGTGGCTTTGGCTACGACCCGATTTTCTTTGTCCCGTCTGAGGGCAAAACCGCTGCGGAACTGTCCCGCGAAGAGAAAAGCGCGATTTCCCACCGTGGACGCGCCCTGAAACTGTTACTGGAAGCACTGCGTAATGGCTAATTTGCCACCTCTGAGTCTTTATATTCACATCCCGTGGTGCGTGCAGAAATGCCCGTACTGCGATTTCAACTCGCACGCGCTGAAAGGTGAAGTGCCGCATGATGACTACGTTGCGCATCTGCTGGCCGACCTGGATGCCGATGTACCTTACGCACAGGGACGTGAAGTTAAGACCATTTTCATTGGTGGCGGTACGCCGAGCCTGCTTTCTGGCCCGGCGATGCAAACGCTGCTGGACGGCGTGCGTGCGCGCCTGAACCTGGCCGCGGATGCTGAAATAACAATGGAAGCCAACCCCGGCACCGTTGAAGCCGACCGTTTTGTCGATTATCAACGTGCAGGCGTAAACCGCATCTCGATCGGTGTCCAGAGCTTTAGCGAGCCGAAGCTGAAACGTCTGGGACGCATTCACGGCCCGGAAGAGGCAAAGCGCGCGGCAAACCTGGCCACTGGCTTAGGCCTGCGCAGCTTTAACCTGGATTTGATGCACGGCCTGCCGGACCAGTCGCTGGAGGAAGCGCTGGACGATCTGCGTCAGGCGATCGCGCTTAACCCACCGCATCTCTCCTGGTATCAGCTGACTATTGAGCCAAACACGCTGTTTGGTTCCCGTCCGCCGGTGCTGCCGGATGATGACGCCCTGTGGGATATCTTTGAGCAAGGTCATCAGCTTTTGACCGCGGCAGGGTATCAGCAATACGAAACCTCCGCATACGCGAAGCCGGGTTACCAGTGTCAGCACAACCTGAACTACTGGCGCTTTGGTGATTATCTGGGGATTGGCTGTGGCGCACACGGTAAAGTAACCTTCCCTGACGGGCGCATCCTGCGTACCGCCAAAACGCGTCATCCGCGTGGTTACATGGAAGGCCGCTACCTTGAACGTCAGCATGATGTTGAGGCGGCGGATAAACCGTTTGAGTTCTTTATGAACCGCTTCCGCTTGTTGGAAC
Organism: Enterobacter sp. R-25; assembly: GCF_049913205.1. Taxonomy (NCBI): domain Bacteria; kingdom Pseudomonadati; phylum Pseudomonadota; class Gammaproteobacteria; order Enterobacterales; family Enterobacteriaceae; genus Enterobacter; species Enterobacter sp. R-25. The sequence goes on from NZ_CP183982.1 coordinate 3,957,605, forward strand.
CCGCACCACGTGCGGAGTTTGCGCGTTATACCGGATTGCCGGAAGCCACGATTCGTCCGCAGATTGACGAGGCGCTGGCGCAGGGATATCTCACCGAGTGTGAGGATTACTGGCAGATCACCGAGCACGGCAAACTGTTTTTAAACTCCCTGCTTGAGTTGTTCCTCGCAGAAGATTCCTGAAGGCTGATTCAGGATTTTGCACCCCATTCTGCCGGCTGAGGGAAAGGCTGGCAGAGTGTGGGGATGGATATTACTCGTACTGATGCAAAACAGCTCAGACGGGAGCTGACAAAAGAAGAAAGACGGCTTTGGTATCTACTGCGCAGCCGCCGCTTCGAAAATTATAAATTTCGTCGACCACATCCTGTAGATCACTACATTCTGCATTTCACCTGCTGTGCGGCTCATCTGGCTATTGAACTGGATGGCGGGCAACTTGATGAAAAGCAGGAATACGATCGTCAAAGAACGTGCTGGCTTAACGAGAAAGGCTGGTATGTCATTCGATTTTGGAACAACGAACTCTGTAATAACGAAGAAGCGGTGTTAGAAAAGATCCTTGAAACACTGCAAATGCTGCAACCCTCACCCCGGCCCTCTCTCTAAAAGGGAAAGGGAGCAAACCATCCCCTCGCCCCTTTGGGGAGAGGGTTAGGGTGAGGGGAAATTACTTCAGCGTTCCCACGAGCGCCTTACGGCTATCTTCCAGCGACACCACGCGTTTACAGACGTCTTTGCCGAACTGCTGGAAATCGTCTTCCTGGTTCTTCCACTCGTTCTGAATCGAGGTCTGCAGCCCACCCAGGCTACCGAGCACGCCCTGCAGTGGGTTACCGCCGCCTTTCAGCACCGCTTTAGCCCCCATCTCGTTAATGCTGTCCTGCAGGATGCCACCCATTGCCTGGTTCACCAGCTGCTGACCGTCGGCACGAACCTGATCGATTGCCTTGTAATGGAACGTCAGGCCGTCGGAGCGATGCTCAATAATGCGGTTCATCTGCTCTTTCAGCTGTTTGTCGAGCTTCGTCAGGCGGGTGCGCATGTTACTGCTCTCACCCACCTCTTTGGTGATGATCTTATCCAGCGCGACGCGGCTCTTCTCTACGCGCGTCAGGGCACCTTCATCAATCCACGGCAGCGCGGTACGCAAATCGGCCTGGTAGTCTTTCGCCTGCTCACGCTGAGCGGGGGTCAGGTTGTACTGTTTACCGTTAAATGTGACGTTCCCGTCCGGCGTAATCACCAGATGACCGTTCTCGCCTTTGACCTGCACGGTTTGCGGGCTTAACACCACGTCATCACGCGGGGTGACGCTACATTTATACTCCGCATGAGCGGTGAATCCGGTTGCCATTAAGGCAACAGCCAGCAACGTTTTGCGCATCTTAAACACTCCCTCAGACAAAATGGGCCAGCTAATGCTGGCCCCTTACTGCTTAATTAGTCCCACCAAACGTCAAAAAGTTCGCTGACGCGGACATCTTCCAGTTTGTGGTCTTCAAGCCATTTGCGCACAAGCGCCTGATGTTCTTCGGTGCATTTACCGACTTCCTGGGTGCAGATCAGACCTTCCCATGCCAGGTAACCGCTACCATCAAAGGCCAGCTTGTTTGGCTCGATCACTTCATTAATGAACGCATCTACGTCCTGATCGATCTGGTCTACGCTGGTGCCTTCCGGGAAACGCCACGCAACGGAGAAGCCCACTTCCTGGAATTCTTCGATGTGCATTTTTTTACGCAGACGACGGCTACGATTCTTTGCCATTATTTCACCCTCTCGAACATTAAGTCCCATACGCCGTGACCAAGACGATGGCCACGCTGTTCAAATTTTGTCACCGGACGTGAATCCGGACGCGGTACATAGTCGTTGCTTGCAGACTGGTTTTTATACCCGTCCAGAGACGACATGACTTCCAGCATATGTTCCGCATAAGGTTCCCAGTCGGTCGCCATATGGAAGACACCGCCCAGTTTCAGCTTACTTTTTACCAGCTCAGCAAACGGCGCCTGAACGATACGGCGTTTATTATGCCGTGCTTTGTGCCACGGGTCAGGGAAAAAGAGCTGAACCATGGTCAAAGAATTGTCAGGAATCATTTTGTGCAGCACTTCAACCGCGTCGTGACACATAACGCGCAGGTTCTCAACGCCCTCTTCATGAGCCGTTGCCAGACATGCGCCTACGCCTGGCGAGTGCACCTCAATACCGAGGAAATTTTGCTCCGGGCGCGCGTGGGCCATGGTAACCAGTGAAGACCCCATACCGAAGCCAATCTCCAGTGTTACCGGCGCGTCGCGACCAAACAGCTCGGTAAAGTCCAGAGGCTGCTCGCTGAACTCAACGCCCATCACCGGCCAGTAGTTGTCCAGCGCATGTTGCTGCCCTTTGGTCAGGCGACCCTGACGGCGGACAAAGCTGCGAATACGGCGCAGCGGGCGACCGTTTTCATCAAATTCCGGTGAAATGACGTCGTTTTTCATAAAAGAGTTGTCTGCTTGTGAGAATGTTCGGGAAACGGGCATTATCCAAAGTTAAGGCTTCTATGCAAGCATGGGAAAGATCCGGTTTACAGCAGATTGACGCTGTGCTGCAATCGGCGTCCCTGATTATGCGAATCGATGACCATGCAAGCCTCTCAATTTTCAGCCCAGGTGCTGGACTGGTACGACAAATACGGGCGTAAAACCCTGCCCTGGCAAATTGAAAAAACGCCTTACAAAGTATGGCTCTCCGAAGTGATGTTGCAACAAACGCAGGTCGCCACGGTGATTCCTTACTTCGAGCGCTTTATGGCACGTTTCCCAACGGTGACCGACCTGGCCAATGCGCCATTAGACGAGGTGCTGCATTTGTGGACCGGTCTCGGTTACTACGCCCGTGCGCGCAATTTGCATAAAGCCGCGCAGCAGGTGGCGACCCGACACCACGGCACATTTCCGGAAACCTTCGATGAAGTGGCTGATTTGCCCGGCGTCGGACGTTCAACCGCTGGCGCAATCCTCTCCCTGTCTTTAGGTAAACATTTCCCGATCCTCGACGGCAACGTGAAGCGCGTCCTCGCACGATGCTATGCCGTTGACGGCTGGCCGGGAAAAAAAGAGGTCGAAAAACGGCTGTGGGAGATCAGCGAAGCGGTTACCCCGGCAAAAGGCGTGGAGCGCTTTAACCAGGCGATGATGGACCTGGGGGCCATGGTCTGCACGCGATCAAAACCGAAATGCGAACTTTGCCCGGTCAATAATCTCTGCGTGGCTTATGCGAACCACGCATGGGCGCAGTATCCGGGCAAAAAGCCAAAGCAGACGCTGCCAGAGCGCACCGGCTACATGCTGTTGATGCAGCATGGCGATGGCGTCTTTCTGGCGCAGCGGCCGCCGAGCGGCCTGTGGGGTGGTCTATACTGCTTCCCACAGTTTGAAGATGAAGAATTGTTACGGGAATGGCTTAAACAGCGCGGCATCGCTGCCGATAACCTGACGCAGCTGACCGCGTTTCGTCATACCTTTAGCCATTTCCATCTGGATATTGTACCGATGTGGCTTCCCGTGTCCTCAATCACCGCCTGCATGGATGAAGGAACGGCTCTCTGGTATAACTTAGCGCAACCGCCATCAGTCGGGCTGGCGGCTCCCGTGGAGCGCCTGTTACAGCAATTACGTGCCGGTGCAATGGTTTAGCATCAGCCACCAACAGAGGAATGAGTATGGCCAGAACTATTTTTTGTACTTTCCTGCAGCGTGACGCTGAAGGCCAGGATTTCCAGCTTTATCCGGGCGAACTGGGTAAGCGCATCTATAACGAAATTTCCAAAGAAGCCTGGGGACAGTGGCAGAAAAAACAGACCATGCTGATCAACGAGAAGAAACTCAGCATGATGAACCCGGAGCACCGCAAGCTGCTTGAGCAGGAGATGGTGAACTTCCTGTTCGAAGGCAAAGACGTCCACATCGAAGGCTATACGCCGCCGGAACAATAACAGCGTGCGGGGGCAACTCCGCCGTACAAGCAAACACAACACGCACTCCCGGAATGATGAAAAAATTTTTAGCGCTAGCCCTTGTTGCGCCGTTGCTTGTCTCTTGTTCTTCCAAAAAAGGCGATGATTACAACGAAGCCTGGATAAAGGACACCAACGGTTTTGACATTTTGATGGGGCAGTTTGCCCATAACATCGAAAATATATGGGGATTTAACGAAGTTCTTATTGCCGGACCTAAGGACTACGTTAAGTACACCGACGCCTATCAGACCCGTAGCCACATCAACTTTGATGAGGGGACTATCACGGTTGAAACCATCGCAGGCACCGAACCTGCCGCACGGTTACGTCAGGCGATCGTGAAAACCTTGCTGATGGGTGACGATCCAGGCTCAATCGATCTCTACTCCGACGCCGATGACATCACCATCTCCAAAGAACCGTTCCTGTACGGCCAGGTTGTCGATCAGACTGGACAGGCCATCCGCTGGGAAGGGCGTGCCACAAAATTTGCCGATTATCTGCTGCAGACGCGCCTGAAAAGCCGCTCTAACGGCCTGAAGATCATCTACAGCGTCACCATTAACCTCGTGCCGAACCACCTCGACAAACGTGCGCATAAGTACATTGGCATGGTGCGTCAGGCCTCGCGTAAGTACGGCGTGGATGAGTCGCTGATCCTGGCGATCATGCAGACCGAATCGTCGTTTAACCCGTACGCGGTAAGCCGTTCCGACGCGCTGGGACTGATGCAGGTCGTGCAGCACAGCGCAGGTAAAGACGTCTTCCGCGCTCAGGGTAAATCCGGTACGCCGAGCCGCAGTTATCTGTTCGATCCACAAAGCAACATTGATACCGGCACCGCCTACCTGGCGATGCTCAACAATGTCTACCTGGGTGGAATTGATAACCCGACATCACGTCGCTATGCGGTGATCACCGCGTATAACGGCGGTGCGGGCAGCGTCCTGCGCGTCTTCTCGAGTGACAAAGTGCAGGCGGCGAATATCATCAACAGTATGGCGCCGGGGGATGTCTATTCCACGCTCACCACCCGACACCCGTCTGCGGAATCGCGTCGTTATCTGTATAAAGTGAACACGGCGCAAAAAAACTACCGTCGACGCTAAACCCTTTACCCTGCCCTCTTCCTGTGGGAGAGGGCCAGGGTGAGGGCATCAGACCGCACCCTCCCCGCTCCCACCCATACGAAAATGTTATTTGCATCACAATCCAAACTGCAAATTAATGTGGATTGCATTTTTTTGCGGGAGGTAACAAAACATAACCTCGCCTGCTGATAGAATTGCATCAAATAACAACCCTGAATGTTCCTATAACAACATATCTCCCGCTCACTTGTGAGGAAAGTAACATGAACCTTAAGCTGCAGCTTAAAATATTGTCGTTTCTGCAGTTCTGCCTGTGGGGTAGCTGGCTGACTACACTCGGCTCCTATATGTTTGTGACGCTCAAGTTCGATGGTGCGTCTATCGGTGCCGTCTACAGCTCGCTCGGTATTGCGGCTGTTTTTATGCCAACGCTGCTGGGTATCGTGGCGGATAAATGGTTAAGTGCGAAATGGCTGTACATGCTTTGCCATCTGGTGGGTGCGGGGACGCTGTTTATGGCAGCCCAGGTCACCACGCCGGGGGCGATGTTCATGGTGATCCTGTTTAACTCGCTGGCCTACATGCCAACGCTTGGCCTGATCAACACCATCTCCTACTACCGCCTGAAATCTGCCGGTATGGAAATCGTCACCGATTTCCCGCCAATCCGTATCTGGGGCACCATCGGCTTTATCATGGCAATGTGGGGCGTGAGCTTCGCAGGCTTCGAACTGAGCCATATGCAGCTCTACATCGGGGCGGCACTCTCCGTGGTGCTGGCGCTGTTCACCCTGACCCTGCCGCATATTCCGGTGTCTAACCAGCAGAAAAACCAAAGCTGGAGCACCATGCTCGGTCTGGACGCCTTTGCGCTGTTTAAAAACAAACGCATGGCGATCTTCTTTATCTTCTCCATGCTGCTGGGTGCGGAACTGCAGATCACCAACATGTTCGGCAACACCTTCCTGCACAGCTTCGACAATAACCCGCTGTTCTCTGGCAGCTTTATCGTTGAACATGCGTCAGTGATGATGTCCATCTCTCAGATCTCTGAGACGCTGTTCATCCTGACCATCCCGTTCTTCCTGAGCCGCTACGGCATCAAGAACGTCATGCTGATCAGTATCGCTGCATGGATGTTGCGCTTCGGTCTGTTTGCCTACGGCGACCCAAGCCCGTTCGGTACCGTGCTGCTGGTTCTGTCGATGATTGTTTACGGCTGCGCCTTCGACTTCTTCAACATCTCTGGTTCGGTGTTTGTGGAAAAAGAGGTGAAACCTGAAATTCGCGCCAGTGCTCAGGGTATGTTCCTGATGATGACCAACGGCTTCGGCTGTATTCTGGGCGGTGTGGTGAGCGGTAAAGTGGTTGAGATGTACACCACTAACGGCATCACCAACTGGCAGCCCGTGTGGCTTATCTTCGCCGCGTACTCGTTGGTACTGTTCTTCGCGTTTATCGCACTGTTCAAGTACAAGCACGTACGCGAACCGCACGCTGCGCAGCCTATCGCGCATTAATGATGATCCCCTCTCCTTTCAGGAGAGGGGTAATTTCGCCAACACCCATCCTACCGACAATAAATCCGCACTGCCCCCCGGGCTTAAATTCCGTTTAATGAGCGCATTGTCCATCTGTATTAATGCATCACGATCCCAGCCACGCGTCAGTAATGCCCGCGCATAACCCTGCACATAGCGCAGCCCTTCCATACCACCGCGCGACACCAGGTTACTGTCCTGATTCATCGCCATCAGGCGCAGCAGCAGGTCATGCAGCGCGTGCCCGTTCCATTGCGCCAGCGCTGCACGCACCGTAGCAAAACCGCTTTCCGCTTCGCCCCGCGCGCCGGTTAAACCATACTGCTGAAACTGCCGCTCCCCTGCCGTCGCCTGTCCACTGCGGGCCGCCAGCTCACGCGCCACCAGCCCGCGACAGAGGTGACTCACCTCACTACAGAGGCTCTCAGCCGTGGCGTGTTCCACACGTCCGGCGGCAAAGCACAGCAAACCGAGGGCAAAAATGCCGCCTTTATGCGTATTCACCCCGCACGTTGCAGCGTACATTGCCTGTTCACAGGCAATGCCCATCGGGCGAATGATCCGTATTTGTTCCGCCGCGGGTTTATCCGCATAGGTATGACCCAGCTCTGCAAAGCGCGCAAACCACGGGGTGATAGCCGCAATACTGCGGGTAAACAGCGCATGGTCCATATCGCGGTGTGCACCGTTGTTGAGCTTATCCACCAGACCCGGCTTGGGCGTCAACGCCAGCTCCTGCCATAACGCCTCTTCGGCGAGCCCTGGCACATCGCATGGCTGCGGGTTAGTCGCGAGCAAACCAGTCATCGATCATCTTCTCCACGCGAGCCACCACCTGCTCTACAGGATGCTTACGCGAACGGGAACAGGCGTGGGCAGGCTCATCACATACCAGACAGCGCCGGAGGTGTGCCCCTAAAGACTGGCGCCCCACATGCCCCTGTGCCGGGCAGATCACATCCAAATCCCACAGCCTGCCGAGCGGGTGAGTCTGCTCCAGATCCGCACAGTGCGCTTTGATTTCCGCCGCCGGATGCGCCACGCACCAGATTGCTTCTGGCCCGGTGGGCAGCCACAACACCTGGCGGTCCAGCACCTGCCAGCGGTTTTCCCACAGCAGCTGGTCGCACATCTGCAATGCCACGCCCATCGTATTGCGATAGCGCAGGCTGTCTTTGATCTCCCCGGGGGTGACGAGCGTGAGAGAAATCACCGGTTGTTGATAGTGCGTGAGCCAGTCAGTCTGGCGTGCTGCACGGCGCTCTTTCGCCGCCAGCAGCTCCTCCAGGCTGACACCCGCCCGCACGGGTGTCGCTACAGTCATCATTACTCCTTCACCTGTCGAACGGTGTCGATAACGCTGCCGTCGCGGTAGCGGATCACACCGACGATTTTGTCGGTAAACTCAATGGGTTTTGGTACGCCGGTCAGTGATATCGCCCGCTCGAAAAGCGCGTTGATATCGACAACGTTGAGGCCTGCGGCAAGCAGTCGTTCGCGGATTTCCGGGCGTGCCGGGTTAACCGCGATGCCGTGATCGGTAACCAGCACGTCGATGCTCTCCCCGGGCGTCAGCCGGGTGGTCACCCGCTTCACGAGGGTTGGAATACGGCTACGCAGCAGGGGGGCGACCACGATGGTCAGGTTCGCCGCCGCGGCCACATCACAATGTCCGCCGGATGCCCCACGCATTACGCCGTCAGAGCCGGTAATAACATTGACGTTAAAATCGACGTCAATTTCCAGGGCGCTGAGGATCACCACATCAAGCTGGTCGCAGCTTGCTGCCTTGCTGCCGGGGTTGGCATAAACGTTGGTGGAGATCTCCACATGATTCGGATTTCGTGCCAGCGAGGCCGCGGCCTGGCCGTCGAAACACTGGGTATCGAGCAGCTTTTCGATCAGGCCTTTCTCGTGCAGATCCACCAGGCTGCCGGTAATGCCCCCGAGCGCGAAGCGCGCCTTCACGCCGCTGCGCTCCATTTTCTCCTCCATAAAGCGGGTACAGGCGGTAGCCGCCGCACCGGAGCCGGTCTGCATGGAAAAACCGGGTTTGAAATAGCCTGAATGTTCAATCACATCCGCCGCGTAGCGGGCAATCATCAGCTCACGCGGATTACTGGTCACGCGAGCTGCACCGACGCTGATTTTCGCCGGGTCACCCACGCTCTCCACCTGCACAATGTAATCCACCTGATCCTGCACCAGGCTGGCGGGCATATTCGGGAACGGTACCAGTTCTTCGGTCAGCAGCACCACCTTGCGGGCGAAATGCGCGTCCACCATTGCATAGCCAAGCGAGCCGCAGCACGATTTCCCGTGCGTGCCGTTGGCGTTGCCAAATTCATCGCTGCACGGCACGCCAAGAAACGCCACGTCGATATTCAGCTCGCCGTCCTGCAACAGCTTCACGCGCCCGCCGTGGGAGTGAATTTGTACCGGCTCGGCCATCAACCCGTGTGAGATAGCGTCCGCCAGCTTGCCCCGCATACCGGAGGTGTAAATCCGGGTGATAACGCCGCTTTCGATGTGTTCGATCAGCGCGTCGTTACAGGTCATCAGCGAGCTGGAAGCCAGCGTCAGGTTTTTAAAGCCCATACGCGCAAGCAGCGCCACGACGGTATTGATCACCCGGTCGCCTTCGCGAAACGCGTGGTGGAAGGAGACGGTCATCCCGTCCTGTAACCCGCTGCGTAACACCGCCTCTTCGACCGAAGCACAGAGCTTACGGGTGTGTTTTTCGTCAGGGCTGTTCAGCCATGGCGTTGCGCTGTGGGCGGCATCAAACGGTTTTAAGTCCCGCAGATGGGGGAAATTCACATGGAGAAGTTCAGTCTGATTCATTGTGTAATCCTTAACGACGCACGCCGGAGGCCGCCGCGCGTTCCAGCACCATCTGCGCGTGGTTAATAATAGGGGCATCGACCATTTTGCCGTTGAGCGACACGACGCCCAGGCCGTTACGCTCCCCCTCTTCTGCCGCTTCAATCACCCGTTTCGCGTGATCCACTTCCTGCTGGGTTGGGGCATAGGCGTTATGTAACAGGTCAATCTGACGTGGGTTAATCAGCGATTTACCGTTAAAGCCCATCTTGCGGATCAAATCGACCTCGCGCAGGAAGCCGGCTTCATCGTTAACGTCCGACCACACCACGTCGAAAGCGTCGATACCCGCGGCGCGGGCGGCGTGCAGCACGGCACAGCGGGCATAAAACAGCTCAGTGCCATCCCCGCGTTCCGTCTGCATGTCCATCACATAATCAAAGGCGGCCAGCGCGATCCCGATTAAGCGCGGAGAACTGCGGGCAATGGCCACGGCGTTAATCACCCCAATCGCGGACTCAATAGCCGCCATGACGCGGGTCGAGCCCGGCTCGCGCCCGCATTCACGCTCGATACGCGCCAGATGCCCTTCCAGCTCATCGATATCCTCCGGGGTGTCGGTTTTCGGCAATCGAATCACGTCCACCCCTGCCCGCACGGCGGCTTCCAGATCCAGCAAGCCAAACGGCGTGCTCAGCGGGTTAATGCGCACCACGGTTTCGATATCCTGATACATCGGGTGCTGCAGGGCATGAAACACCAGCATGCGCGCGGTATCCTTCTCGCGCAGGGCGACGGCGTCTTCAAGGTCAAACATGATGGAGTCCGGGCGGTAGATAAATGCCGTAGAGAGCATGGCGGCGTTTGCGCCCGGCAGGAACAGCATACTGCGGCGGAGTTTGCTCATTTCAGCGCCCCCCAGTTGAGTGTCGGCTCATCGGCTGCGCGCAGGAGCGCGCTTTGCAGGCGGGCGCGGATCACACAGTCCAGCGCCCCTTTGTCTTCAACAATAATTAATCCCTGGTGCACGTTCATGGCGCGCAATGTGTCGTTAACGACCTGGCGAATATATTCGCCAAACTGCTTAATCACTTCACTGTGGATGATAATTTCCAGCTCACCCTGAGCGGGGGCAATTTTTACCATCAGGTCGCTGGACTCCTGCGTACCGGCCAGCGCCTCCCTTACAATTTTCATGATAAATTCCTGATAGTTATGCGACTTCCGCACTCGCACGGTAATGCGTTTCGAGGTGCGCGAAGGTGGAGTCCGGGACAATCTCCCGGATCCGGGAAAACTGCTGTGTCTTAAGCAAGCGGCGGACTTCCGACGCGGAAATAGCGTTGCCGGTGACCTTGATGCGCGGCATTTCCACCACGTCAATCTGCGAGGCCAGCAGGTCGTGCAGCGTCTGGTTGTATTGACGGGTGATATCGCAAAACGGCTCCGAGCCGATAAAGCGATGCGTAATACCCAGCGCCGGGGCGATGAAGTCCCGGAAGATCAGCACATCGATTTCGCTCCACGCCTGCTGTACTTTGCCGGTCTCTTTCAGGAAGTAGGCCGGGAACGTGGCGCGGGAGATGATGTACTGCGATCCTTCATGCACAATCACGTTCGGCAGATGCGCCACGCCCGCCCGTACCATCTCTAGCCGGGCGCTGAACGGGAAGAACGAGGCATCCTCGCGCACCACAAACAGATGCAGCGCATCGCACTGCCCCGCGGCCTGCTCGACCAGATGCCGGTGGCCGAGGGTAAACGGATTCGCATTCATCACGATCGCGCCAATCTTCTTCCCGGCCTTGCGCTGACACTTGAGCGCGCGGCAGTAGCGCTGGATCCCCTGCGGGGTGTTCTCCATCAGCACCGCGTTGTTCCCGCTCTGGGCAATCGGCCAGAAGCCGCTGCGGCCAAAGCGCTCCTTGTTGCACGGACGGGTGCAGAGGAAGAGGTGAAAATGGCCGCGCTCCAGCGCCGCATTTTCCACCTCTGCCAGCAACCGTGCGCTGAGGTTCTCCCCACGAAGCTGCTCGTTTACCGCCACGCACTTGATGACGTTAGCGGCAAGCCCGGCACAACCCACCAGCTGCGTGCCGGACCAGGCTTCGACAAACAGCGTGATGTCGTTGTCCAGGCCAAGGCCGCTGTCTGCCAGCAGGTAACGGATCTGGCTTAAGCGTTCCGGGTGTTTCGCCACAAGGGTGTGGCGAAAATCGATAGTGGGTTGACTGTTCATGCCGTTTTACTCAGTGTGCTGCCGCAAGCCCGGTGGCGGGCGCTTCCATGATCACATTGCTCAGATGACCGATATGCTCGATCTCCACCTCAATGCGATCGCCCTCTTTCATGAACAGCGGCGGGTTGCGCTTTTTGCCCACGCCGCCAGGGGAGCCGGTGATGATCACATCGCCCGGGCTGAGACGGGTAAAGGTGCTGATGTATTCGATAAGCTCCGCGACCTTGTGGATCATGCTGCTGGTGTTGTCTTCCTGCACCATACGGCCGTTAAGCCAGGTGCGGATCGCCAGCTGGTGCGGGTCCGGGATCTCATCAGCCGTCGCCATCCACGGGCCAAACGCTCCGGTCTGACGCCAGTTCTTGCCTGCCGTAAACCAGGTGTGCTGCCAGTCGCGGGCGGAGCCGTCCATATAGCAGCTGTAACCCGCCACATGGCGCAGCGCCTCATCACGGCTGATGTTCTCTCCGGCTTTGCCGATGATGACCGCCAGCTCTCCTTCGTAGTCGAATTCACTGGAGTGACGCGGCTTCAGCACCGGTTCGTTGTGGCCGGTCTGTGAATCCGGGAAGCGGACAAACAGCGTCGGCGCCGGGTTGTGCTGGTCAAACTCTTTGCGTTTGTCGGCGTAGTTCATGCCCACGCAGAGGATTTTTTCCGGCTGCTCAATCACCGGTAAGAAGGTGATGGCATTCAGAGGGACATCCACGGCGTCGTTGAGATAACGGGTGGCCTCGGCCAGCCCGTTGCCCTGCAGCAGCGCTTTGAGGTCGCTGTAGCGGTCGCCGAGACGGCGACCTAAATCAATCACACCTTCGGCCTGAACGATGCCGTAGCTGCGTGTTCCCTGGTATAAAAAGCTTGCGAGTTTCATTGTTCTTTCCTGAAAACTTAAACGAGGAAGTTGCCCAGTATCAGCAGAGAGATGGAGACGTTAATCGCGCCGCCGATACGGGTAGCAATCTGGGCGAAGGGCATCAGACTCATACGGTTGCCTGCGGTCAGAATCGCCACGTCACCGGTACCGCCCTGGCCGCTCTGGCAGCAGGAGACGATGGCGACATCAATCGGGTGCATGCCAATCTTTTTGCCCACGAAGAAACCGGTCGCCACCAGCGCGGAGACGGTGCTGACAATCACCAGCAGGTTGGTCAGCGTGAATGCGGCGACCAGTTCATGCCAGGGGGTAATGGCCACGCCCACGGCGAAGAGAATGGGGTAAGTTACTGACGTCTGGAAGAATTTATACACCACCTGAGAGCCTTCCAGCAGACGCGGAGAGGCACCATTGCAAAGCTTGACCAGCACCGCCATAAACAGCATGCCAACCGGTGCGGGCAGGCCAATCAGCTTGTGGCCGAGCATCCCCAGCATGTAGAGCAGAACAGCCAGCAGTGCGCCAGAAGCGATCGTGGTCACGTCTGCTTTACCGGAGAACGCAGGCTGTGCGGTGGTTTCATCGGTATTCGCACGGTTAGGCATCAGTTGGCCTTCGCCGGTCAGGTGCGGGTAACGTTTACCGAGCTGATTAAGGCAGCCGGAGATGATGATTGCCGTCAGGCCGCCGAGCATAACCATAGGCAGAACGCGACCGAGCGCCACGCCCTGGTCCATATGCAGCAGGGTGGCATAGCCGATGGAGAGCGGGATCGCCCCTTCCCCAACACCGCCCGCCATGATCGGCAGAATGATAAAGAAGAAGATCTGGAATGGCTCAAGGCCCAGCGCTATCCCTACGCCCATGCCAACAATCATGCCGACAATTTCGCCGCACAGCATCGGGAAGAAGATGCGCAGGAAGCCCTGAATCAGCACGGTGCGGTTCATGCTCATGATGCTGCCGACAATGATGCAGCAGATGTAGAGATACAGAATGTTGGTGGATTTGTAGAACTTCGTGGTGGACTCCACCACCACATCCGGCAGCAGACCGTAATAGACCAGTGCCGAAGGAATAAAGGTGGCGCAAATCGCCGCCGCACCGAGTTTACCGACAATCGGCAGGCGCTTGCCAAACTCACCGCAGGCAAAGCCGAAGAACGCGAGCGTGGCGACCATCACCACGATATCGCTGGGCAGTTTGCCGCCGAGGCAATCAATGGCAATCAGCGCGCCGGCCAGGACAAACAGTGGCAGAGGGATAATTCCGATTTTCCACGTATCCATAATATGCCACCAGCGCTCTTTGAGTGATGGTCGCTGAATATCAATCGGGTCGTGGGTAACAGAGAAAGAATCGTCAGTTGTGCTCATAATAAGCCCCTTAGTTATTTTGTGCGTTCAGCTTAGAGTCACAAAGGCTTACTTTATGTGAGGGATGGCATATTAAAAGCGAAGTTTTTATGGCAGCTATGGTTTTAATGGTTTCTTTTATTTAATGTGATTCACGCCTTATTTATTGCCGTGGTTTTTATGGTTTCTTTTCTAAAACGAACAATCAAATAACATTTCTCCAGACGGCTTCAGGCGCATAGGCTATTCGGAAAATTCTTTTACAGGGCCTGCTGTGCAAGGGATCACAAGTTTTCGGCAAACCGGGCATCGGCGCGAAAAAAGATGATATATTGGCAATCTTTGCTGCTACCTCGCGTGATAGTTATGAAAGTATCGTTTCAGATTAAGCTGTTTATTTCGCTGGTCGCCTTTTTCTCAGTACTTTTTGCGTTACTGGGCGGATATTATTACATCGATGTCGGCAAGCAGCTTTATCAGGAAATGAGCGCACGTGCCAAAATACAGGCGGAAGAGATCGCACTTATTCCCTCATTACGTGATGAGGTTGAACAAAAAGATATCAAAGCCATCCATGATTTTATGCAGAAAATTGCCGCTCACAGTGATGCCAGCTTTATTGTGATTGGGGATAATAAAGGTCTGCATCTTTTTCATTCGGTCTTTGCCGACAGAGTGGGCAAGACGCTTATCGGTGGAGACAATGAGGAGGTCCTGCAGGGAAAAAGCACCACCACCATCCGCAAAGGGGGGTTGGGTATTTCGCTGCGCAGCAAAGCGCCCATCTTCAACGATGCGGGGCAAGTGGTGGGGATTGTCTCGGTGGGTTATCTCACCAGCTACCTTGATACCATTACCGTCAGCAAAGTGGTCAATATCCTGCTGGCCGCCGTGCTGCTGTTGATTGCGCTCTTTATCTTCTCCTGGTTCTTTACCCGCAGTATCAAGAAGCAGATCTTCTCCCTGGAGCCACGGGAAATCGGCCTGCTGGTGCGCCAGCAAAAGGCGATGATGGAGTCTATCTATGAAGGGGTGATCGCCATTGATGATGAGCTGCGCATTGAGGTGATCAACCAGGCGGCGCGCAAGCTGCTTGGCCTGAGCCAGCCAGCCCGTGAACTGCGCGGGCAGCTGATTAGCCAGGTTATCGACCCTGTCCCGTTCTTCTCGACGCAGACGATGCTGGCGAAAGATACCCATGATGAAATTTGCCGTTTTAACACCCTCACGGTGATTGCCAGCCGGGTGCGCATCATGCTTGAGGATTCGCTGCAGGGCTGGGTGATCACCTTCCGCGATCGGAATGAAATTGACTCGCTTAGCGCCCAGCTCAGCCAGGTTAAACGCTATGTCGATAACCTGCGCATCATGCGTCATGAGCAGTTGAACCGCATGACCACTCTGTCCGGCCTGCTGCACATGGGCCGCTATGAAGAGGCGATTGGCTATATTCAGGCGCAGTCGGAACACGCTCAGGAGCTGCTGGACTTTATCTCTTCCCGCTTCAGCTCCCCGACCCTGTGTGGCCTGCTGCTGGGTAAAGCCGCCCGCGCGCGGGAGAAAGGGGTCGAGCTCAGTTTTGACCCGGCCTGCCGGCTGGACAGGCCGTTCCCGTCGCTGGCTGAAGAAGAGCTGATCTCAATCATCGGCAACCTGCTGGATAACGCCATCGAAGCGACGCAGCGCTCACCGCTCCCCCATGCACCGGTCGAAGTGCTGATCAAACTGAGCGAGCAGGAGCTGATTATCGAAGTGGCCGACCAGGGCGTTGGCATCAAACCGGAGATCCGTGACAGGATATTTGAACGCGGCATCACCACCAAAACACGCGGCGATCACGGGATTGGCCTGTATCTGATCGAAAGCTATGTTACGCAGGCTGGCGGCGCGATAGAAATTGCCGATAACACCCCGCGCGGCGCCATTTTCTCACTGTTTATTCCCGCCCGGCGTCCCGCCCAGCAACTGGAAGATACCGACTATGCAACATGAACTTATCGACGTATTGATTGTTGAAGACGAGAACGAACTGGCGCAACTGCACGCGGAACTTATCGGTAAACATCCGCGCCTGAGGCTGGTAGGGATCGCCTCGTCTCTCGCTGCCGCCCAGGTCCAGCTTGAAAGCAAGCAGCCGCAGCTTATGCTGCTGGATAACTATCTGCCGGACGGTAAAGGGATCACACTGATCAATGACCCCATGCTCACCCGCGCCAACTGTTCGGTGATTTTCATTACTGCTGCCAGCGACATGGACACCTGCAGCCAGGCCATCCGGAATGGCGCCTTTGATTACATCCTGAAGCCGGTCTCCTGGAAACGCCTCAGCCAGTCGCTTGAACGCTTTGTGCAGTTTGCCGAACAACAGCGGGTCTGGAAGATTGTCGACCAGCAGAACGTCGACTCGCTCTACCAGCTGCAGGCGAAAAACTACCGTCTGGATAACGGCAGCAAAGGCATTGAGGAGAATACGCTGGCACGGGTACAGGCGTTGTTTAACGACAAGGCGACACACTGTTTTTCCGTCGACGAAGTCGTGCAGGAGACAGGATTAAGTAAAACCACCACCCGACGCTATCTGGAGCACTGCGTGGAGGCGGGGTTTCTGAGCGTAGAGATGTTGTACGGGAAGATTGGGCATCCACGCAGGATGTATAAAAGAAGTGCGGTGTGAGCCCTGACCCTCTCTTTGGGGAGAGGGCCGGGATTACGGATGACGGCGACTATGACAAAACATACCCGTACAGTCGCTTAATCCCGTCGGGATCCTTTTCGCTGTAAACGCCCTGCAGTTCCGGCGAGAAGCCTGGCAGCAGGTTGATGCCCTCCTCCAGCGCCAGGAAGTAACGCTGTACCGCCCCACCCCAGATTTCACCCGGCACCACGCACAGTACGCCAGGGGGATACGGCAGCGCGCCCTCGGCGGCAATGCGTCCGCCGGCATCACGGATGCGCACCAACTCCACCTTCCCGCGAATATACGCCTGATTCGCATCCTGCGGATTCATCGCCCGTTCTGGCAGACTCTCTTTACGGAACATTGCCTTCTGCAGATCTTTCACGTCAAAGCTCACGTAGAGATCGTGCATCTCCTGGCAGAGCTGGCGAAGGGTGTAATCGCGATACCGTACCGGGTATTTCTGGTAGATGGTCGGCAGGACGTCAGCGAGCGGCGTATCGTCTTCAATATGCTGTTCAAACTGACCCAGCATCGCCACCAGCTGCGCCAGCTTCTCACTGCTTTCGGCAGGCGTCAGCAGGAAGAGGATCGAGTTGAGATCGCACTTCTCCGGCACAATGCCGTTTTCACGCAGGTAGTGCGCAAGTATGGTCGCCGGAATGCCGAACTCGGTATATTCCCCGGTTTCCGCATCAATACCCGGCGTGGTCAGCAGCAGCTTGCACGGATCGACGAAATACTGCTCGCTGGCATAGCCTTCAAACCCGTGCCATTTAGCCCCCGGCTCAAAGCTGAAGAAGCGGCGCTCGCTGGCGATGGCGTGTGTGGGATGATCCTGCCACGGATGCCCGGCCACCATTGGCGGAATAAACGGTTTGATCATATGGCAGTTGGCAATGATCGCCTTGCGGGCCTCAATGCCCAGCTCAACACACTCCGCCCAAAGCCGGCGCCCGCTCTCCCCTTCATGGATTTTCGCGTTCACATCGAGAGCCGCGAACAGCGGATAGAACGGACTGGTCGAGGCATGGAGCATGAACGCATTGTTGAGGCGCTTGTGCGGACAGAAACGCGCCTGGCCGCGAATGTGATTATCCTTTTTATGGATCTGCGAAGTCTGTGAGAACCCGGCCTGCTGTTTATGCACCGACTGCGTCACGAAAATGCCCGGATCGTTCTCGTTCAGATCCAGTAACAGCGGAGAGGTTTCCGCCATCATCGGAATAAACTGCTCGTAGCCCACCCAGGCCGAATCAAACAGGATGTAGTCACAAAGATGGCCGATCTTGTCGATCACCTGACGGGCGTTGTAGATTGTGCCATCGTAGGTACCAAGCTGAATGATCGCCAGACGAAACGGGCGTTTCTCCATAGCCTTTTCCGGCGCAACTTCACGGATCTGATTTCGCAGGTACGCGTCGTCAAAGCACTGCGCGTCAATCCCGCCAATAAAACCAAACGGGTTACGCGCCGCTTCAAGATAAACCGGCGTGGCTCCTGCCTGGATCAGCGCACCGTGGTGGTTGGACTTATGATTGTTGCGATCGAACAGCACCAGGTCGCCGCGGGTCAGCAGCGCATTGGTGACCACCTTATTTGCAGCGGAGGTGCCGTTCAGCACAAAGTAGGTTTTATCAGCATTAAAGACTTTTGCTGCGAACTTCTGGGCATGCTTGGCGGAGCCTTCGTGGATCAGCAGATCGCCCAGTTTCACATCGGCATTGCACATATCGGCGCGAAATACGTTCTCACCGAAGAATTCATAGAACTGCCGTCCCGCAGGGTGTTTTTTAAAAAATGCACCGTGCTGGTGTCCCGGACAGGCAAAAGTACTGTTGCCCATCGCCACGTACTGGCTCAGGGTGTCAAAAAATGGCGGCAACAGATTGTCTTCATACCGGCTGGCCGCCGTCTCCAGTTCCAGAAACTCCTGAGCTTTACCTGATATCACTGCCGTTGCGCCATCAGGAACGTCTGACGGCTCTTGCGAGTAAATAAACACCGGAAGCTGAAAGCCCGTGCGTTTAAGCAATGCCAGAATGCCGCTGCAACTTTCCGCGGGGGTAATGACGACTGCCGCCACATCCGTAAAATCAGTGTTATCCAGCGTCACCTTTTCGCGGTGCGTAGACACAGTAGAGACCAGCTCGCGGCTGACGGCGATTTTCATGGTTTTCATAAGTGCAGTTACCCTCACCGAACGGTGAGACAGGAGTAGATAATATCGATACGGGTGAGCGTTCGCGCAGCGACAGACAACATCATCATTGGCGGCTCCGTACACAGGAAGGAGAAATTTCGCGCAATCATGTCACCTTTTATTTTGAGGTGCAAGAAGCAATCAGTATGCGTTAACCCGCCTAAACCTAAGCTTAACAGGCCTCTGGCGTGTCATAATCCTGCAATACCCATGATTAACTAACAGGAGTTCACGGTGGTTATCGGACCCTTTATCAATGCCGGTGCCGTATTGCTGGGCGGCGTACTTGGCGCCGTGTTAAGTCAGCGGTTGCCGGAGCGCATTCGCTCTTCCATGCCCTCAATATTCGGCCTGGCCTCGTTAGGTATCGGCATTTTGCTGGTGATTAAGTGCGCCAACCTGCCGGTGATGGTGCTTGCCACCCTGCTCGGCGCGCTCATTGGCGAGTTCTGTTATCTGGAAAAGGGTATTAACAGTGCGGTCAGTAAAGCCAAAAACCTGATTGCCCACCCGGGCAAGGCGAAAAACGGCACTCACGAGTCGTTTATTCAGAACTACGTCGCGATAATTATTCTTTTTTGCGCCAGCGGCACAGGCATTTTCGGTTCAATGCAGGAAGGCATGACTGGCGACCCCAGCATATTGATTGCGAAGGCGTTTCTTGATTTCTTCACGGCCACCATTTTCGCCACGACCCTCGGCATCGCCGTCGCCGCGATTTGCGTGCCCATGCTGCTTATCCAGCTGGCCCTCGCTACCTGCGCCACACTGATCCTTCCTCTCACCACGCCGGCGATGATGGCCGACTTCACCGCCGTCGGTGGCCTGCTGCTGCTGGCGACAGGGCTGCGGATATGCGGAATAAAGATGTTTGCGGTGGTGAATATGCTGCCCGCGTTGTTGATTGCAATGCCGCTATCCGCGCTCTGGACGCACTTTTTTGCTTAAGTTTACGGCGAACTGGTGAGAGAGTGTGCAGTCCGTTACGAAAACAACAAATTTCGTTGACGGCAGAGGGCATATCAGGTTTAATGCGCCCCGTTGCCCGGATAGCTCAGTCGGTAGAGCAGGGGATTGAAAATCCCCGTGTCCTTGGTTCGATTCCGAGTCCGGGCACCACTCATTTATAACCCTCGCTTCGGCGGGGGTTTTTGCTTTCTGAGCCAACAACTTGTTGGTTCACCAGAAGTAAACACCCTTACCTCTCCCCCAACTCCACTTCCCGGTGGTACAAAATGGGCGTTATGATAAAACCCACCAAATACCGAAACGGCGCCGCTTAGTATATCCGCCAAGCAGTTCCTCAGGGGAAGGTAAGAATCGGTACAAGGTACCGTGCCAGCATCAGCCGAGGGAACAGCGTCAGCAACGTGTGATTTCTATGACGAGCACTCCCTGCATAGATAGAATCCACACGGGGTGCTACGACGGGCTTAGCAAGCCTGCAAAGAAGTCTTTATACGATTAAAGAGGTTTTCAGTTTTCAGTCCTGAAAATCATCGTTTTCCAGGTAATAACGAACCGCGTAGAGAAGCTCACCACTCCCTGAGGCAGGATTATGCTCTAGCTTATTGTCAATGATCGCCTTAAAAATTGGCGCTTCAAGGAAAGTGTCGTAGTTATCTTCAAAATCCATTTCTTCGTCTTCGTTTTCAGCAAAATAATAACGACCATTGACTATATCTTCTTCTGAAGAAAGGCTGAACGATGGCGAAACATACAGCCAACCTACATCAGGCAAACCATCTTTCATTTGTAGCAATTCGTTAAAACCATTAATGACAATCATTTAAACCTCCACTATTTTCTGCAGGACGTCCCGCCACCCCATTTATTACGACCACCAGTTCCATCAGGATGGTAAATTTTATGGTAGCTTTTATGATCATTAAAATTTGCTAACTACAGTGCCGAGGGGTGTCACCATGATGCCACGCCCTCCCTTTAGGCGATAACCATTTGAATTTACGATATCTTAGCGATCGAACTTGCTCCGCTACACCGGGGTCTTTGCCTTGTCACACTCGTTCAAAATCAGAGTCCACTTTCAAATGCTTGTATGCTCTGAAGAGTCCAAAGTATGTTCATGGAACACATAGTACACCTTAAGCCTGGTTCAACCTTCCACGTGACCTAATTGAATTCTGCGAGATGGAACGCCCCCACCTCCGGTTCAAACTAACGGAACAAGTTATAATGTAGCGCACCCTCGTGGCGGGTTTTTGCTTTTGGGGTAAAGCAAAGCTAGGGATCGTTCCCATCCGAATCCAGCAGTTTATTTTTAAAGATAAACAAACAAGCCTCGTTGAAGTTCTCTGCCCCCAGCCGTTCTGAGAGCGCGGTCCGTTTGCGGTAGAGGCTTTTAATCGACGTATTCAGTTCCTGTGCCACCTCTTCCATCGCCATGCCAGCCCTGAGCAACCGCAGCATAATGGCTTCATGCGTGCTCAGCCGTAAGTTCAGCAGCCACTTTGTTGTCAGACGTTTGCCCTTCATGTTGAGCACCAGGTTGAATAACGACGCCATATCGGGTGCCGTGAGCGACGTGTTCATGAACAACTTCATGCTGAGCAGATTCTCCTCGCGATGCCGCATATCGAGCATAACGCAGCAGATTGTTTTTTTCGTTCTGGCCGGATGGCGTATCAGGTAATCATATAAACGCAGCGGTGCACGGCTATCAATCAATACAGAATATTCATCTGCGCCGTTATCAAATATCTTTCTGTCAATGGAGTCCAGCAGGATTATATCCGGAAAAAATATCCTCATCCCCCTGACAAGGTAGCGATCCTGTGTCACTAACACTATTGAAGTTGCCACTAACCATCCCTTTTAGATTAAAGCAAGAACGACCCTTCGGAAAGAAGTCCGCCTTCGTTTTATAGCGCTTTTATATTAACGATAAATGTATTCTGGCTTTGATTGACCCTCAATTCGCACATTCATTGATACGCCTTCCCATAGACTATCATTCAATGGCTGCCATTAATTATAAGTAAAAAACAATCTCAGAAAAGTCACTTTTATGGATATTAAGAATTTTTGTCATGAAACTTCCCAAACATGCACCGGAAAGTACTTTAATTCACACCAATAAGGCACATTAAAAATATAAACAAATTTGTCACAATATAAATAAAAACCAATAAAATCATAAAGTTACAAATATAAACTCATTTCAAAATAATCGTTTAGGACAGCTCATTACAGAATTATCTCAAAACAACCACCCTGCTTTTCAACATATTTATCTGCCAACATATCGGGTGTACATTACCAGCCACTTAGCCCTGACCATAAGGACCCATAATTACCTTTAAGTAAGTACCCCATAACGTAACTGCATTCAGATTAAACGTTCTCATTTATGGCCTTTAACCCCGTGCTTAAAGGCGGCCGTGTTATGCAATGGATTTATGATAAACAAATGGCAAATAGATATGGAAAGATCACTTCGCTTCAATACGTTATTCTTTTACCGCACTCCCGCTTTATTGTTTCTGTTATTACTTTTCCCCTTTCTGGTTCAGGCAGCAGAATCAGTATATGAACAACAGATTCAGCAGGCGCGTAACGGTAATTACGCACCTTTTCTGCAATATCTTCAGCGTTATCAGCAGCAACATGCCCTGACGCCTGAGCAGGTTGCGGACTGGTTGCAGGTGGCGTCCTGGGCGGGTCGTGATGACGACGTTATTCAGGTCTGGCTGCGTTACAAGGTTTATATGCCTCTTCCTGCCCGTGGCGTGGCTGCTGCTGCTCAGGCAAGCCGAAACCAAAAGGCGTGGCAACCTGCGTTAATGCTCTGGAAGGAGGCGTGTAACCTTGCACCGGATAACGACGATTATCGCATCGGCTACATCAAAACCCTCGCCGACGCCCGCATGGATACACTGGCTCTGCAGGAAGCACGGCAACGGGTGGCGGAAAAGCCCTCTCTGGCTCACCTCCAGACGCTCTCTTATGTCTATTCACGCCAGGGGAAAAACCAGGAGCGGCTTTTGGCAGACATCCGTGCGTTGAATAGTGCGCCAGCGGATGACGCCCTTCGTACTGAGTTGATTGATGCGTTAACAGACAACCGGGCCGACACGCCTGCCCTGCGGCTTTCACAAACGGTGACGCTGCCCCCCGCGCAACGTCGCCGCCTGGCACTCAACGCCGCCGCCGAAATGGTACGCCTCGCCGATGTGCCTGCCCGTACTGAAACAGAGCGTTTGCAGCTCGCGCAAGCGGCGCTGAACCGCTATGACGAGCTGCTGTCCCGCTGGCAAAACGAACCTCAGGCAGCGGAGGACGTTATCCGGGCCCGTGTCGATCGGCTTGGCGCGCTTCACGCCCACGGTGATTATCCACAGGTCATCAGGGAATATCAGGCGTTAACGTCGGCTCAGCATCCCGTGCCGACCTGGGCAATTGGCTGGGTTATCTCCGCGTATCTGGAGGAGAAAAATGCCGATGCCGCCCTCTCGCTTCTCAAACGTTATCCAGACTATGCGCCGGATCCGCAGGACGACGATCATGCGCTCTTCTACGCCTGGCTGGATACCGGGCAGTATCAGGCCGCTCGCCAGTATGTTGAGAAGATAACCCGTAACACGCCCTGGACCCGCTACGATTTCGGTTCGCCAACCCCGCAACCCAACGATCAATGGCTCATCGGGCAGTCGCTCACCTTTAACTATTTGCTGATGACCAATGCCCTTCCGCAAGCCGAAAAGCTGGCGCAACGTCTGGCTGCGTCAGCGCCGGGAAATCAGGGATTACAGATTGATTACGCCACCTTACTTCAGGCGCGGGGTCTGCCGCGGGCGGCGGAGCAAAAGCTCAAAATGGCCGAGACGCTGGAGCCATCCAATATCGAGCTGGAACGGCAGCAGGCCTACGTCGCAATGGATCTGCAAGAGTGGCGACAGATGGATTTACTGGCCGATGACGTTATCGCCCGCGCGCCTGTCGACGGGAGCGCCCGACGTCTGGACAGGCTCAGAGACGTCCATCATCTGTCCGAACTGCGTCTGAACGCGGGCAAAGGACTGCACTCTGATAACCCCGTCAGCGGCACACACGATCTGAGCTGGGATGCCACGCTCTACGGTCCGCCCGTCGCGGATAACTGGCGGCTGTTTGGTGGAACCCGATTTGCGCAGGGCAATTTCGACGAAGGCAAAGGCAGCAGCCGCCACCTGTTTGCCGGCATCGAATGGCGGCCTCGCGACCTTCTGGTCGAAGCAGAACTCTCCGGTAACCATTATCACGGTGCAAACAAGCCCGGTGCTCGCCTCTCGGCGGCGTACAGCCTGAACGATAGCTGGCAGGTGGGCGGAAACCTTGAACGTCTTTCACGCACGACGCCTTTACGGGCACTGCGTAATGGCGTCAGCGCAAACCGGGGAGAAGGCTGGGTCCGCTGGTATCAAAACGAACGCCGTGAGTACCAGTTTAACGCCTCTGCCAGCCACTTTTCCGACCATAACCGCCGCCAGGAGTTCGCCCTTACGGGGAAAGAGCGGCTGTGGCAGACACCCACCCTGACGCTGGATCTCGAGCCGGGTATATCAGCAAGTACCAACACCCTGCGGGACACGCTCTATTACAACCCGGAGCGGGATCTCTCCGTAACGGCAGCCCTGTCCGTCGATCATCAGATGTACCGCCATTACGACACGCTCTGGAGCCAGCAGGTCGTTCTCGGCGGCGGGGAATACTGGCAGAAAAATCAGCCTGCTGGCGCCATCGCCCTGCTGGGTTACGGGCAGCGCATTCAATGGAACAACGTCATTGATAGCGGCGTGATGCTGAACTGGGACAAGCGCCCTTTCGACGGTAAACGAGAAAGCAATCTCTCCGTCACGTTTGATGCGAATTTACGCTTTTAAGGATGAATATGCTGAACAAACGTTTTTCTGTGAGCCTGATAATTATCGGCTGGTTATGCCTCAGCGCGAGCGTCTGCGCTCAGGCCCTCTCGTTTATGTCCCCCCAGGAACGGCCACAGCCTGAGGCGAGTAAACCCTGGCCAAAAAACCATTTTCTGGTTCTGGCCTACCATGACGTTGAAGATGATGCAGCCGATCAGCGCTACCTGTCCGTTCGTACCAGCGCCCTAAACGAGCAGATCGGCTGGCTTGTGCATCACGGTTATCACGCCATTAGCGTGCAGGATATTCTGGATGCGCATGAGGGCAAAAAAACGCTGCCGCCCAGAGCCTATTTACTCAGTTTTGATGATGGCTACAGCAGTTTCTACACCCGCGTCTGGCCACTTCTTCAGGCCTGGAACGTCCCTGCGCTGTGGGCTCCGGTGGGCAGTTGGGTAGATACACCAGCGAATCAGCAGGTCAATTTCGGCGGACTGATGACGCCCCGCGAGCGCTTTGCAACCTGGGATATGGTGCGGGAGCTAAGCCAGTCTCCGCTGGTTGAGATTGGCTCGCATACCTGGGCTTCGCATTACGGCATACCGGCTAACCCACAGGGAAGCCGTGAACCCGCCATCGCCAACCGCTTTTACGATAAAGCGACGGGGCGTTATGAAACCGATCGGCAGTTCAACCAGCGGATCGCTGATGACGTGCGCAAAGTTACCGACAAAATTACCCGGGTGACGGGAAAAGCGCCCCGCGCCTGGGTCTGGCCCTATGGCGCCGCGAACGGCACATCGCTCGCCATCGCCAGAAAGCAAGGTTATCAGCTGGCCTTTACCCTTGAGGATGGGCTGGCGGATGTGCGCGATCTCGGCAATATTCCGCGTCTTTTGATTTCCGGAAATCCCTCGCTCAAATCCTTTGCCAGCACGGTCAGCCAGATTCAGGAGGCCGATCCCGTGCGCGTCATGCATGTCGATCTCGATTATGTCTACGATCCCGATCCGGCCCAGCAAACCAACAACATCAACAAACTTGTCCAGCGGGTTTACGACATGAAAATCAGTCATGTTTTCCTGCAGGCGTTTTCCGATCCAGTGGGCGATGGCACGATCAAAGCGCTCTACTTCCCTAACAGCCGGCTTCCGGTGCGCGCCGATCTGTTTAATTTTGTCGCCTGGCAGCTGCAAACCCGTGCAGGCGTAAAAGTCTATGCGTGGATGCCGGTGCTCTCTTTCGATCTCTCACCCGCACTCCCGCGGGTACAGCGCTGGGATCGTCAAACGGGCCAATTGCACGAGGCTACCGATCCCTATATCCGCCTCTCCCCGTGGAACCCCGAGGTTCGTCAGCAGGTCACGGAAATCTATGAAGATCTTGCCCGCTACGCCAGCTTCAATGGGATCTTATTTCACGACGATGCGGTGCTGACAGACTTTGAAGATGCCGGCCCGGATGCCCTGCGCGCCTGGAATAACCGCAGCATCGCCGCGATGCAACACGATCCGGCCGCCCTTCATGCCTGGAGTCGCTTTAAAAGTCAGACGCTCATCGGCTTTACCCGCAGCCTTAGCCAGGCGGTGAAAAACATACGCGGCCCGCAGATTAAAACTGCGCGGAATATGTTCGCCCTGCCCATCCTGCAGCCCGAGAGCGAAGCGTGGTTTGCACAAAATCTGGATGATTTTCTGATGACCTACGACTGGACGGTTCCGATGGCTATGCCGCTGATGGAATCCGTTCCGGCCGAGGAAAGCGATGCCTGGCTCACGCGGTTGATCGCCGCCGTTGCCGCACGGCCCGGTGCGCTCAATAAAACCCTTTTCGAGCTACAGGCCCGGGACTGGGAGCAGAAACCTCAACGTGCCGTGCCCGACACGCGTCTGGCGCAGTGGATGCGCGTTCTCCAGCTGAACGGCATCAAAAATTATGGTTACTACCCCGACGATTTCATCAACAACCAACCTGATATTTCACGCATCAGGCCTGAATTCTCTTCGTACTGGTACCCTGACAATGACTGATCGCATTATCGCATTCTCTATTTTATGCCTGGTATTCGGGTTGCCTCTGGGCGTGGCTGCCCTCTTTACCGGAGAACTGATTCTGGATTTTGTCTTCTTCTGGCCACTGTTCATGTCCGTGCTCTGGATAACCGGGGGGCTCTATTTCTGGTTTCAGCTTGAACGGCACTGGTCATGGGATAAGCAGACGCCCGCTCCCACGTTAGACGGCGATCCATTAATTTCAATCCTGATCCCGTGTTTCAACGAGGAAAGAAATGCCCGGGAGACCATTAGCGCCGCGCTGGATCAGCGCTACCCCCATATCGAAGTTATCGCGATCAACGATGGTTCTTCCGACAACACCGCAGAGGTGCTGCAGCAGCTGGCGCAGGAACAGCCGCGCCTGCGCGTCATTCACCTCGCAGAAAATCAGGGAAAGGCGGTGGCGCTTAAGGCCGGTGCGGCGGCGGCGCGCGGCGATCTGCTGGTCTGTATTGATGGCGATGCCCTGCTCGATCGTGATACCGCAGCCTATCTGGTAGAGCCGCTGATTAAGTATCCCCACGTCGGGGCCGTCACCGGGAATCCGCGTATTCGCACACGATCAACGCTGATTGGCCGTATTCAGGTAGGCGAGTTCTCGTCGATTATTGGTCTCATCAAACGGACGCAGCGGATCTACGGCAGGGTCTTTACCGTCTCCGGGGTTATTGCGGCCTTTCGCCGGCAGGCGCTGGCAGATGTGGGGTACTGGAGCCCGGATATGATCACCGAAGATATCGACATCAGCTGGAAGCTTCAGCTTCGACACTGGGATATCTTTTTTGAGCCGCGGGCGCTGTGCTGGATCCTGATGCCAGAGACGTTAAAAGGTCTGTGGAAACAGCGTTTACGCTGGGCGCAGGGCGGTGCAGAGGTCTTTCTGGTTAACCTTCGCAAGATCGTGCGCTGGGAACATCATCGCATGTGGCCACTGTTTTTAGAGTACGCGTTGTCAACGCTGTGGGCATTCGCCTATGCGGTGACCGTTTTGCTGTTCATTGTCAGCCATATCATTACGTTACCCACAAACCTGACCGTCGAGAGTCTATTTCCTCCTGAATTTACCGGGTTGCTTCTGGGGGTCATGTGTCTGATGCAATTCCTCGTCAGTTTGTATATCGAGCGGCGCTATGAAAGAAACGTGGCGAGTTCGCTTTTCTGGGTGATCTGGTTCCCGATGGTGTACTGGATGATTGGTCTGTTCACCACCCTCGTCGCCTTTCCAAAAGTCATGCTTAAACGTCAGCGTGCACGTGCGCGCTGGATCAGTCCGGACCGGGGAAAAGGAAGCATTCAATGAACGAAAATACGCTAATTCTGACTGAACATCGGCTATTGCCCCGTCTTTTTGATGCGGTGCTGACGCTGCTGGCATGGGGAGGTTTTCTGTTTTTTCTCTATGCCAATCTGTGGATGCAGGTAACCGAGGAGAGCAACTACCGCTGGGGCATTATTATTGCCTCGTTTAATACGGTGCTGATCTATTTGCTGATCGCCGCGCTTAACGGCTGGCTGCTCATTCTGTGGTATCAGTACAATCGCCGTCGCGCCCAGGTAAGGCGGCGGCGTCCCGATGACTGGCGTCACGATGAGCTGGCGAGAAGCTTTAACGTTCCCCCACAAATCATTTCAGAGATGAGTCAGTACAATTTGCTGACGGTCTATCATGACCAGATCGGCCGCATCATTGACCTGAAGATAAGTCAGCAGCACGACGAGCATCCCTGAGCCGCCGGAAAACGAAAAACACCCGCAAGGAACACTTGCGGGTGTGTGTTGACAGCCGGAACAGCTTACTTGTCTTTCACCACAATCAACGGTTCGATGTCGCTCTCTTTCTTCACCACCAGCGAATCATCCCCGCGCAGACAGGTGCCGCCGTAGTTACCGCCCACGGTAAACGTACAGACCTGGATATGCTTGCCATCCACCTTCGGCAGGCACCACAGCTGCTGGTAGATATTTTTGCGATCGACAAACTTGCCGCTCGACTTATCCAGCACTTCATCCCCGGCGCTAATCAGATCGATATTGCTGCCGCAGCGTCCGGCAATCGGTTTGATGGCGTAACCGGTCTGTTTCAGCAGGTCGTTAACCTCGAAATCGGTATCGAGCAGATAACGGTGATTCGGGAACAGCTGCCAGAGCACCGGGAGGATCGCCTTGTTGCCGGGAATAACCGTCCACAGCGGTTCGAACACCAGCACTTCCGGACGCAGCAGGACGTCAATCAGCCGTACGTCACCTGCCGGATGCCCGGTGCGGATCGGCACGGCGGCGTATTCGGTTTCGCTCACCTCGCGGATCTGCTCTATCGCCGTCTCCCACGCCCAGGTTTTCCACACGCAGTTAACGTGACGGCCTTCATCGTCAATCAGTTGCCCGGCTGCATCCCAGCTGAGAGCGTTAAGCCCATGCAGAATTTTGGTTTCAAACCCGGCCTGCAGCAGAGAGCGCTGAATAAAGAGCGCGTGATAATCCTCTTCGACGTCATTGTCCTGCATGATGTGCACGAACGGACGCGCATGGCTGTGCTTCCACGCGCCGGTAAGTTCTTCCAGCAAACCTTCCGCCGGATTGTGGCCGTTACCGCGATAACCGTTCTTCACCCACTCTTCGAGGATTAATCCCCCTTCCGTGTGGCAGGAGGCAGAATCGGCGTTGTATTCGTAAACCTTGATGCCACGCTCATCCATACAGAAATCCATACGACCGGTGATCATATGGTGACGACGCCACTGCCATGAGAGGCGCAGACGCGGCCAGAGGATTTTAGGGATGTCAAAAAGCGCCAGTAAGTTATCGTCCTTCAGCACTTTGTCGGTCGCGTGCAGGTACATCAGGTGCAGTTCATTGGTCGCTTTGATCAGCTCCTGCTCGGCACTTTCGGTAATGGTAAAATACTGGCAGGGATCTTTATTGATAAAGTGGCCGTTTGCGCGGACATACGCCTGCTGCAGGGCGTCGTTTTCGTTGAGCCATTTCCCGTCAAACTGACGTTTATTCTTCAGCCGCGCACCGCTGATTTTCAGCAGTTCACCGTCGAGTTCCGGCTGCGGGATGCTGTGCTCCGTGTCGTTCGTCTGGATCATCCAGCCGAGAATTTCGGTATCGTTAAAGGTGTCATGTAGCGTGTAAGTACCGTTCTCAACGGTCATTCGCAGCTCGCGCGTCCACTGCTGCCCGAGCGGGAGCGGGGAGTGAATAACGTTCTGCTCGGCAATGCGCACCTTATCGTCTAACAGTTGCGCGATCACGGCAACGTGGCCGGTCTCATGAAACTCCCCGCCCTTTTGCCAGATAAGCAACGCCCCGGCCTGCGGCGCGCGTTTCGACCCATTGGCAAAGGCCTGAAGCGGCAGGATGTTATCGTTCACGACCTGGCGCAAAAAGCGCAGAGAGAAGATCTCCCACGCCATACCGACGTCGGTGAAAACACATCCATAATTGAGGAACAGAAAACGGCGGGCGAACTCAACACACTGCCACTTGTGGCCCATGTATTCATTGCCAATATAGCTGCGAAAATCCGCGTCTTCCGGATAACGACGCGGATCGAGACTGCCGTAGTTTGAAGAGTAAATCGCCACGCCACCCGGCGCATAACCTAATAACGTCCCGAATGGCGCGTCACTGCTTAACTTTCCTTTACGCATGTATCCAACCTAAGACGGGCAGGCGGCAATGTTGAAAGGGTTGTCGTCGTCTGCACGTTGTAATTAACCTGACAGAGGTGGGATTTATCATACACCCGTTCCGCTGTCTGTGTAGTGTGGCGCGAAGGGGAAATGTATTGCGCTCAGTTCGCTAAACCCTCCCATGAACTCCTGCTACACTCCCTCAACACATCACAAAAAAGGCAGGCCAACATGTCAGACGAAAATACCTATCAGCCACCCAAAGTGTGGGAATGGAAAAAGAACGGCGGCGGCGCGTTCGCCAATATTAACCGTCCGATCTCCGGTGCGACGCATGAGAAAGAGTTACCCGTGGGTTCGCATCCGCTGCAGCTCTATTCTCTGGGCACACCAAACGGGCAGAAAGTGACCATCATGCTGGAAGAGCTTCTGGCGCTTGGCGTGACGGGTGCCGAGTACGATGCATGGTTGATTCGCATTGGTGAAGGCGACCAGTTCTCCAGCGGCTTTGTTGAAGTGAACCCGAACTCGAAAATACCGGCGCTGCGTGACCACTCCACGACACCGCCCACGCGCGTATTTGAATCCGGCAGCATCCTGCTCTATCTGGCAGAGAAGTTCGGTCATTTCCTGCCAAAAGATCCGGCGGGACGTACGGAAACCCTGAACTGGCTGTTCTGGCTGCAGGGCGCGGCCCCGTTCCTCGGCGGCGGTTTCGGCCACTTCTATAACTACGCACCGGTGAAGATTGAGTACGCGATTGACCGCTTCACGATGGAAGCCAAACGCCTGTTCGACGTGCTGGATAAACAGCTGGCGCGTAGCCGCTACGTGGCCGGTGAAGAGTACACCATCGCCGATATGGCGGTCTGGCCGTGGTTCGGCTGCGTGGCGCTGGGTAGCGTGTATAACGCCGCCGAGTTCCTCGACGCTGAGAAGTACACCAACGTTCAGCGCTGGGCGAAAGATGTGGCACACCGCCCTGCCGTGAAGCGCGGGCGTATCGTTAACCGCACCAGCGGCGAGCTCAACGAGCAGCTCCACGAACGCCACGCGGCGAGCGACTTCGAGACCAATACGGAAGACAAGCGTCAGGCGTAATTCTCTGCCGGGCGGACCACCGCCCGGCAACAGGGATCCCTGCCAGGGGCATGATTTGCTTAAGGGTTGAGCCGGTATTACTGGCACTATGCGGACGTTTTTCTCAGGTCAGATGACGAGAAAAGCGGACTCAACCGACAGCAGTCACAAAGGATTTGTTATGAAATTGATGAAAACAGCGCTGATTATCAGCACCCTGATCTTTTCCACTTCTGGTATGGCGATAGATAAAACCGCCGCCGGTGCAGTGGCCGGTGCAGCAATTGGCGCAGCCACGGGCAAAGATTTGAAATCCACGGTAGGCGGTGCGGTCGTTGGCGCGGGTACCGGTGCGATATTCAAAAACGGCGACAAAGGTAAAGCTGCGCGTAAAGGCGGCGCGGTGGGCGCCGTGGTGGGCGCAGGTGCTGCAGCGGTAACAGGCAACAGCGTACTGAAAGGGGCCGCCGTCGGTGCCGGCTCTGGCGCACTGATTGGTGAAGCCACCCACTGATAAGCGGCAGGCGGCGCTCCGTTTGGTTCGCCTGCATTTAACCGAAAAAAAGGCCGCACACGGCGGCCTTTTAGCAGTGTTTATGCCGAGAGGCGGAATTTCTGCACCGACCGCTGAAGCTCTTCGGTCTGACGTTCAAGCGCGGAGGCCGCTGCCGAGACCTCTTCCACAAGCGAGGCGTTTTGCTGTGTCACGCCATCCATTTGCGTGATAGCAATACCCACCTGCGAAATCCCCTTACTTTGCTCCTCAGACGCAGACGCGATTTGCTTCATGATGGTCGTCACTTCCGTCACATCACGCAAAATGGCATCCATGGTGGTGCCCGTGTCGCCCACCAGCTTTGCGCCCTGCTCTACGCGGGAAACGGAATCGGTAATCAATCCCTCAATTTCTTTTGCCGCGTTGGCGCTGCGGCTTGCCAGGTTACGCACCTCGCCGGCCACGACGGCAAACCCACGTCCCTGCTCGCCCGCACGCGCCGCTTCCACGGCAGCGTTGAGCGCCAGGATATTGGTCTGGAAGGCAATGCTGTTGATCACATTGGTGATTTCAGCAATCTTCTTCGAGCTCTCAGAAATACCGCTCATGGTGGTCACCACCTCTTCCACCAGCGAGCCGCCGCGGCTGGCCGTTGTTGACGCCACATCCGCCAGCTGGCTGGCCTGACGCGCGCTTTCCGCATTCAGCTTCACGGTGGCGGTCAGCTGTTCCATGCTGGCCGCCGTCTCTTCCAGTGCGGCGGCCTGCTCTTCGGTACGGGACGAGAGATCGTTATTACCGCTGGAGATCTCCGTCGCGCCGCGCCAGATATTCTCGCTGCCGGAGCGAATAGAGCTCACCGCTTCTCGCAGGCTATCCTGCATCGCGCTCAGCAGGGGAACCAGTTGCCCCACGCAGTTGCGACCGAACGGTTCAATCGGTTGACTGAGATCGCCCTGGGCAATCTGGCGGAACTGCTGGCGAATGCGAGCCAGCGGTTTTACCAGCATCGCCACCAGGTAACGGTCGGTGAAGAGCAGTATTAACAGGCCAATAATCGTGGCGGTGATAATCACCGTGCGGGTCATGCTGGTCAGGCTGTCCACGACCACTCGGGTGCTGTCGAGTGCCCGGGCGGCCGCGTTGTTAAAGTTCTCCGCAGCAGCACCAAACGCACGACTCAGCGGAGGGGTGATGTTATTCGCCTGCTGACGGTAGCCCTCCAGAGAGGACTGCTTCGCCTGCTGCATTTGCGGCGTTACGCCCTGCTCAAGCAAAGCCTGCCAGCTACCGATCACCTGAGCTGAAACTTGCTCATCCATCGGTCCTGGTGAGATTGCCTTCATCTCAGCCAGTTTCTTCCCCATATTGTCCAGCGCCTGCTGGGCAGGGGCCAGGTCCGGTGTGCCGCCCGCAGCTTTCACTTCCATCGCGCGACTTAACCGGGTCACAAAGCGAAAATACTGATCGTTACCCTGACTGAGTATGGTCATCTGTTTGACCAGCTGGCGATCCACCTCATTGCCCTCTGATACCCGTGACAGAGACCAGGTGCTGTAAAGCCCTACGCCCGCCCACATTAAACAAAAGATCCCGAGAATCGTCAGCATGACGAAACGGATCGTGAAATTACGCAACATATTCATAAGTCTTCCTTGCCGTGAGGGTGAATTCGCCCAGAGGCGAGTCTTACCCTTGTTATCGGCAGGAATGAGCAAATTCATCACCTTTCACGCATTATTTTTATTAAAATTTTTACTGCCCCTGCGTTCATTCAGAAAAAAGAGACATTTTAGAAGGGGAAAATTACCCTGCTAAGAATGTGTTTTACTTTGTCAGTGGATAAATAAATGTAAAACTGCAGCGCATTAAATTAACGGCCATACCTCCTGAGGAGTACATCATCAACAGGTTGCGTCAATCAATAGCGCTACCCTTTCGCGAAAACCCGCTTAATTTGCAGGGTAACTATTCAGTTCTATTTATCACACAAATATATTAACACCTAATTATCAGATTTCCTGATTTAAATACCCCAATAATTTACTCCTTATCTTTTAAATTTCATTACATCCTTTACTTATGAGAAATTCCTTAAATTAAATAAATTCCTTTACAAGGATGTCGACGATTTTTTATTAACGGAGTTTCAGATGCGTAAATTTATGAACCGCACATTGCTTTCGCAGTGTGTCTTAATGGCTTTAACCTCTTTCGGTACCCAGGCAGCAATGACGGCAGCGACACCGTGTGAGGATGGCGTGACGACGCAAACCTGTGGATTAACGAAATATACCGATGACAGCTTTTATCAAAATCCCGGTGTGACAAATGCGGTTATGGCCGACGCCACGGCGAATAATATTTTCATGGATGGTCATCGAGGTGATGGCGACACGCAGTCATTAACGGTATCCGGAACGGATATGTCAGGCCACTATATCCAGGGAAGCAACGGCGGTACCGCGAATATCACCCTGAATAACGGCGCTACGGCCGATATGATTGAAGTCGGTAGCGGAGGCGCGACCACCAATACCACCGTGACGGTTGATGGCGCGACGCTGAACGGTGAAAACAGCACAGGCAATTACCAGCGTGATAAAACCTATATGATGGGCTCAGCAATTTATCTCGATCCCCTGGATAAAGGCTACCACACCGTCAATATTGAGAACGGGAGCGCGCTGCACGGCAGCATTGTAAGCGCCGGTGCTGGCGAACAGGATATTACCCTCAGCAACAGTACAATGGATAAGGGCGGTATTTATGCAGGGAGCGATCAATCGGATACCCGCATTACGCTGACCGGAGCCACCGTCGATGCCTCGCAGAGTGAAATCGCGCAGAACATGGGCGACCTGGCCGAAAAACTCAGCGAGTATAAGCCGTTCAGTGACATCAACCTGGATGGCGTGGGCGATCTTGCCATCGCCATGTACGGCACCCAGGCCGATTCCCTGGCCCTGAATAACAGTACCGTCACTGGCGATATTGGCGTTATTAATGAAAAGGGGTCGACATCACTTACGTTTACTAATAAGAGCGTCGTGAATGGCAATATTACCCTGAACGGCAGTTCAGCGAATTCTGTTCTGGTGGATAACAGCACCATTAATGGTGCGGTAAATACCGGTCAAAACAGCGGCAATACCACCATCACACTGCAAAACAATGCCACCGTAAATGGTGATATTACAACCGGTGCGGGCGATGATACGGTCGTGCTGACCAATAATTCTCATGTTAACGGCAATGTTGATGGCGGTGACGGTAGCGACACGCTGTCAATGGATGCCGGCAGTTCTGTTTCTGGTGAAATTAGTCAGTTCGAGACGGTGAACACGACCAGCAATAACAGCATCGCCATTGATAAAATTAACGATGCCACCAGCTGGAGTTTACAAAATGGCTCAACGCTTGTCGCTACAACCACCGGCAGTAATGCGATGGTAAATATGAGCACCGACAGCTTTGTGGATTTCGGCAATATCACCGGGGTTAATAACGCCGTTGTCGTCAACAGCATTACTCCCTCGGCACAAAATCAGCAGAACGTGATTCTGGGTACGTTCACCACTTCAGGCACCAGCACCCCGCAAAATTATGCGGCGGCCACCTTCACAAATGGCCAACAGAATGTTGAAAACCGTAGCGGCGCTTATAACTATGACAACAGTCTGAATATTGTGGCCGTAGATACCGCGCCGCAGACACGCCTTACCGCCGATAATACGCAGTCGTGGAATATCGAATTTAACAGCCAGAAGGGCAGCCTCGCGAGCGACGTTCAGGGCCTTGTTGCCGGTCTGGACGCTGCCGAGCAGGCCGGACATCAGGTGGCTGATGATATCAGCAACCATATGAATCAGGTGCATCTGGCTAACCTGCTCGGCAAGCAGGAGGAAGGTGCGCAGGTCTGGGGTGATTTCCTCTATCAGAATGGCAATTTCAGCAATGATGTTGACTATAAGAGCATCACCCAGGGCGCTCAGGGTGGCGTGGACTGGACGGCGCATCTGGACAACGGTGATAGCGTCACTGGCGGTATTGCACTGGCATGGACGCGCAGCCGCGTGCAGGATACCCATGACGGCGCTGATAGCTTTAATGACAGCGTCTACGGTAATTACTACAGCCTGTACGGTGGCTGGCAGCAGGCGCTTAACGGCAGAACATGGGGTATGTTTGCCGACGGTAGCTTCAGCTATGGCGATATGCGGTACACCCTGTCTGCGAATAACGTGACGGGGAATACCAGCGGCATGACCGAAGCACTGCACGGTTCGACGGATGGCACCCTGTATATGGCGCAGGCGCGTACCGGTGTGAACGTGTTGCTGCCAGGTGAAACCCTGCTGCAGCCTTACGCCACCTTAGGCTGGGATCAAACCAAAGCAAACGGCTTCTCCGACAGTGAAGTGGCCTTCGCCGACAGTCAGGTCTCTTCCTGGAACAGTGGGGTCGGGTTGAGACTCACCACAACGCTTCGCGATCTGAGCAAGAACGTGCAGATGATGCCGTGGATCGACGCACGCTTCCAGAAAGAGTTCAGCGACGATACTGATATTCAGGCGGCGGATTACCACACCACCTCCGGCCATAACAACACGATGGGGATCTTCGGAGCAGGCATCAATGCAACGATAGCGCATAACTTCACGCTCAATACTGGGGTGTATGTCGGCACCGGTGACGTGGACAACGATGCCAGCGTGCAGGCGGGGATGAGCTACAGCTTCTGACGAGTGAACGCCCGGTCAGTCTGATGCTGCCGGGCTTTAATCATTCAGGGCGGTCAGGCATGTCATCGCTTATCAACAGGATTTGTGATTTGATAAGCACAGAATGAAAACGTTGTTTCGAAAATTCATCGACAAGAAAGGAGACATCATGTCCTGGCACCCTTACCCCGCCCGCTACGAAAATATGCAGTACCGCTACTGTGGAAAAAGCGGCCTGCGCCTGCCGGCGCTGTCGCTTGGTCTGTGGCATAGTTTCGGCCACGTACAGCCTCTCGACTCTCAGCGGGCGCTGTTGCATAAAGCCTTCGACCTCGGCATTACCCATTTCGATCTTGCCAACAACTACGGCCCGCCGGCGGGAAGCGCGGAAGAAAACATGGGTCGTCTGCTGCGGGAAGATTTTGCCGCGTATCGCGATGAACTGATCATCTCAACCAAAGCAGGCTATGACATGTGGCCGGGGCCGTATGGGTCGGGCGGGTCGCGCAAATACCTGCTCGCCAGCCTCGATCAGAGCCTCAAGCGCATGGGGCTGGAGTATGTGGATATTTTCTATTCTCATCGCGTGGATGAAAATACGCCGATGGAAGAGACCGCCGCTGCGCTGGCCCAGGCCGTGCAGAGCGGTAAAGCGCTGTATGTCGGTATCTCCTCCTACTCCACGGAGCGCACCCAGAAAATGGCGGACCTGTTACGTGAGTGGAAGATCCCGCTGCTTATCCACCAGCCGTCTTACAACCTGCTCAACCGCTGGGTCGATCACACCGGCCTGCTGGATACGCTTGAGAAAAACGGGGCGGGTTGCATTGCGTTTACGCCGCTGGCGCAGGGTCTGCTGACTGGAAAATACCTGAACGGTATTCCTGAAGATTCTCGTATGCAGCGTGAAGGCAAGAAGGTGCGCGGTCTGACGGAAAACATGCTGACTGAAGCCAACCTGAACAGCCTGCGTTTACTGAATGAGATGGCACAGGCCCGTGGTCAGACGATGGCGCAAATGGCGCTGAGCTGGCTGCTGAAGGATGAACGCGTGACATCCGTACTGATTGGTGCGAGCCGTCCGGAGCAGATCGAAGAGAACGTTCAGGCCCTGAATAACCTGCACTTTAGCGACGATGAGCTGAAAAGGATTGACCAGCATGTTGCGGATGGGGAATTGAATTTGTGGCAGGCATCGTCGGATAAATAGCGCGGTCTGTCGCGCTCACGCTCCCCCTCTCCCTTGGGAAGAGGGGGGGAAAATTACTTCTTACTGATCTTATCCAGATACCCCATCACGAACGCAGACAGCACAAACGTCAGATGGATAATCACATACCACATCAGTTTGTTGTCCGGGACATTCTTGGCGTCCATGAATACGCGTAACAGGTGGATAGATGAGATCGCCACAATCGACGCGGCCACTTTATTCTTCAGCGACGAGGCATCCATTTTGCCCAGCCAGTTGAGCTTCTCTTTGCGCTCGTCGATATCGAGCTGTGAGACAAAGTTCTCATAGCCGGAGAACATCACCATCACCAGTAATCCGCCCACCAGCGTCATATCCACCAGCGAAAGCAGAACCAGAATCAAATCTGCTTCGGCAATGGAAAAGATGTTCGGCAGAACATGCAAGATTTCCTGGAAAAACTTAATCGTCAGCGCAATCAGCGCCAGCGAAAGGCCAAAATAGACGGGTGCCAGTATCCAGCGAGAGGCGTACATCGCGTTTTCAAAGAAGCGTTCCATAAAGTCCTGTCTGCAAACGAAACCAGCGCCCAGTATATCTCAACGGCGCTGACTGTTTGCAACAACTCACTCGTTGTACGTTCAGACATTGTCAGGATTAACGTCCGGGCGCGCGTACTCCGGCCAGACCAGCACCACCAGTTCCGGATACGCCTCCAGGCTGAACTCACGAAAACACTGGCGCAGGTTTAATACGTCCAGATCGGAACAGGAGACCTTCTCACCGTTAAGGCAACGCTTTTTGATATTGTCATAATATTTATACACCGCGGAATTCAGGTCGCTGCAGCGGCGCTGCGCTTCAAACAACCCAGGCGTGTCATTAATTTCCGACATTTTCATTCGCTTAATTGTCGCGTGCAAAAAGTCGATATATTCATGGTTCACCCGCCAGTACCAAACCGGTGTAACCGAGTTCATCAATACGGAGAAATGGTCTTCACCTTCCTCTTTTGTCATCAGTTCAGGTAGCGGAGGTTCACTGGCGTCTTTCGACACTTGCGTTTTATTGAACTCCTGCATCAATAAAAGAACACCAGCGGTCAGTAATAGTAATGTGATGACCGTAAAAAAAATGCTGTTCATGGGTAGGCTCCATTTTTTTTGATTTTAAAATTGCCTCATGATATTGTCAACGAATCTCACGCCTTTACCAACCCCACCCTGTTGTAATTAAAGGAAATTAAAATGCTGCCCGACTACCTCGTCCCGGCTAAGTACCACATTGCGCCTGTGGAACAGCAAACGACGGAAGCAGAAAAAGAGGCTAATTTCACTCAGGGGAAAAGAAAGCTCTCTGATTACGAGTCTGACATATTAATAGGCGTTTCTCGCACCGGTAAATCCCGTAATATGTTACTGGAAGAGCACGACCGTCATATAAAGGACCGGTTATTTCGCGCCGTTAAAATAGAAGCCTTTGTCCACCTGCTGAATGACCTGCAGGCCGAAGGTGAAATAGATGCTCAGAAACTAAGTCAAATAATCGCGGAAAAAACCAAAGAAATAAACGAAGCCGGCAATGAAATTTGGCTTAATCTAATTACGCGTGAAACCAACAACCCTATTTTTTATAACCTGGGGGAAGAGTAACGTGAAAGAAATTAAAGATAACAACGTTTATTTGGCTTTAGATAACAAAAAAAGTGATGAATTTATCTTAAAGCAAAATCTCGATGCACTGCGAAACACAAAAAATGCCGAGATGACGCGAATAACTCAGGACCTGGTATCGATCCCGGCGACGCTGGTACGCCTGAAATGGCATAATCGCCGCGAGATTTATCCTCTGCAGGTGAAGGAAGAGATATACGGCGCGGTGATGAATACCCTCATCGAACAGCGGCCTGAGCTGAAAGAGAAGCTTCTCGGGCGTCTGGAGGCCCATTATCAGTATCTGCTCGCCAGAGAAGTGGCCACTCTGCGTCTGACGCGCAAACTGTCCGACGGCGAGTACCGCACGTCAAACGTCACCTGCGTTGCGCTTGATGAAGACGCGCTGGCGTCCCACGCGCCTGCGCCTGCGTCCACTGAGACAAAAAACTGATCGCCCGACACGCATAAAAAAAGCCGGCTTTCGCCAGCTTCTTTGTTATTTCGCGGCCGCTTTCTCTTCGCCGACCAGCCCAATCTTGAGGTAACCCGCCTGATGCAGCGTGTCCATTACCTTCATCATGGTTTCGTAATCGACGGTTTTATCCGCGCGGAAGAAGACCGTGGTGTCTTTCTTGCCGCCGGTGAGCTGATCCAGCGCCGGGATAACAGACTGATCCGTCACCGGGTCGTTGCCGAGGAACATCGATTTATCCGCTTTCACCGACAAATAGACAGGTTTCTCAGGACGCGGCTGCGGCTGGCTGGAAGAGGCTGGCAGATTCACCTTCACATCGACCGTCGCCAGCGGCGCAGCCACCATGAAGATAATCAGCAGAACCAGCATGACGTCAATAAACGGCGTCACGTTGATTTCATGCATTTCGCCGTTATCGTCCAGATTTTCGTTAAGACGCATCGCCATACAATCAACCTACGCGCAGTTTAGACGCCGCATGCACCGGTTTAACGGAGCTGGCATTGAGGTCAAGATCGCGGCTTTGCAGCAGCAGCACCTGCGCGGCGACGTCACCGAGCGTGGCTTTATAGTTGCCAATCATACGCGCGAAGATGTTATAGATGACGACCGCCGGAATGGCCGCGACCAGACCGATTGCGGTCGCCAGCAGCGCTTCGGCAATCCCTGGCGCAACCACCGCCAGGTTGGTGGTCTGCGTCTGCGCAATGCCGATAAAGCTGTTCATGATGCCCCAGACCGTACCGAACAGACCGATAAACGGTGAGATCGCCCCGATAGTGGCCAGATAACCGTTACCGCGGCCCATATGGCGGCCAACGGCAGCAACGCGACGCTCCAGGCGGAAGCCGGTACGTTCTTTAATGCCTTCGTTATCTTCACTGCCTGCGGAGAGTTCCAGCTCGTTCTGTGCTTCGTTGACTAACAGGGTGGTCAGGCTTTTTCCATGGAAGGATGAGGTCATGTCTAAGGCCTGATCCAGCGAGCGGGCTTCAGCCAGTTGCTGTTGTTCCCGCTTGAGGCGACGCTTCTGCGACAGCAGTTCGACGCTCTTACTGAAGAAGATAGCCCAGGTGATCACGGACGCCAGAACCAGGCCGATCATCACAATCTTAACCACGATGTCAGCATGATGATACATGCCCCAGACGGAGAGATCCGTCTGCATCAAATTATTACCCACTCTGTATCTCCAGGACGCAAATCACAAAATCTGACCGTAATAATATCAAAACGTCGTCGAATTGATAGTAGTTCTCATTAGTATTTACATACTGCCGTAATTTTCGT
This sequence comes from Enterobacter sp. R-25, assembly GCF_049913205.1. NCBI lineage: Bacteria > Pseudomonadati > Pseudomonadota > Gammaproteobacteria > Enterobacterales > Enterobacteriaceae > Enterobacter > Enterobacter sp. R-25. The sequence goes on from NZ_CP183982.1 coordinate 3,998,887, forward strand.
TCACTTTCCTTGCGCTTACGCAGTAAAAATTTCTTATGCGTATTTTTGCTAATATTTTCTGCTTATTCGATAAGCCCCCGGGTGCAGATTTTTACAATCGTGGTAGTCTGGACGTCCAGACGTATAAAAACAGGGTTAGCGAACATGACAAAGAAGCATCTTGATACCACGCTGGTACAGGCAGGACGCAGCAAAAAATACACTCAGGGATCGGTCAACAGCGTGATTCAACGCGCCTCCTCACTGGTATTTGATACCGTCGAGGATAAAAAAATCGCCACGCGCAACCGCGCCAAAGGCGGGCTGTTCTATGGCCGTCGTGGCACGCTAACCCATTTTTCACTTCAGGAAGCCATGTGCGAACTGGAAGGCGGCGTGGGCTGCGCCCTGTTCCCCTGTGGTGCGGCGGCAGTCGCCAATACCATTCTGGCGTTTGTGGAACAGGGCGACCATATCCTGATGACCAATACCGCTTATGAACCAAGCCAGGATTTTTGCACCAAAATCCTCAGCAAGCTCGGCGTGACCACCGGCTGGTTCGATCCGCTGATTGGCGAAGGTATCGCTGAACTTATCCAGCCGAACACGCGCATTGTGTTTCTGGAATCCCCAGGCTCTATCACCATGGAAGTGCACGACGTCCCGGCTATTGTGAAAGCAGTGCGCAGCAAAGCCCCCGAGGCAATCATCATGATCGACAACACCTGGGCGGCGGGCGTCCTGTTCAGGGCGCTGGAATTCGACATTGATATCTCTATTCAGGCCGCGACCAAATATCTGATTGGCCACTCTGATGGCATGATCGGTACTGCGGTATCCAACGCGCGCTGCTGGGATCAACTTCGGGAGAATGCCTACCTGATGGGCCAGATGGTGGATGCGGATACGGCCTACATGACCAGCCGCGGTATCCGTACGCTGGGAGTGCGCCTGCGTCAGCACCATGAAAGCAGTCTGAAGGTGGCCGAATGGCTGGCCCGGCACCCGCAGGTCGAGCGCGTTAACCATCCGGCGCTTCCGGGCAGCAAAGGCCATGAATTCTGGCAACGTGACTTTACGGGCAGTAGCGGGTTGTTCTCATTTGTTCTTAAAAAACGGCTCAGTAACGACGAACTGGCGAACTACCTGGATCATTTTACCCTCTTCAGCATGGCTTACTCCTGGGGCGGGTTTGAATCCCTGATCCTGCCTAACCAGCCGGAGCAAATTGCGGCCCTACGCCCCGGTGGAGAAGTGGATTTCAGCGGCACGCTTATCCGACTGCATATTGGTTTAGAAGATGTTGACGATTTAATTGCGGATTTAGCGGCAGGGTTTGAACGTATCGTGTAGAGTGCATGCTGAAAATGTACTCCCTGGACGCTTTTGTGAACACTGCCACCAGAAAAGTCTGCATTAGTTGCGCCCGCGATCAAACCCCACGGGCGAATTAGGGAGTACAATAGCGCTATATCTGCATCTGCTGTTCCACAGGAAAGTCCATGGCTGTTATTCAAGATATTATTGCGGCACTCTGGCAACACGATTTTGCCGCGCTGGCGGACCCTCACGTTGTAGGTATCGTTTATTTCGTGATGTTCGCAACCCTGTTTCTGGAAAATGGATTACTGCCAGCCTCATTTTTACCCGGTGACAGCCTGCTTTTACTGGCCGGGGCGTTAATCGGTAAAGGCGTCATGGACTTCACGCCGACGATGGTCATACTCACCTCCGCTGCCAGCCTCGGTTGCTGGCTGAGCTATCTGCAGGGCCGCTGGCTCGGCAATACGCGCGTCGTGAAAGGCTGGCTGGCGCAGTTACCGCATAAATATCATCAACGTGCGACCTGCATGTTTGACCGCCACGGTCTGCTGGCGCTGCTGGCCGGGCGTTTTCTGGCGTTTGTTCGCACGCTGCTGCCGACCATGGCAGGCATTTCCGGGCTGTCAAACCGCCGCTTCCAGTTCTTCAACTGGTTGAGCGCCCTGCTGTGGGTGGGCGTGGTGACCACGCTTGGCTACGCGCTGAATATGATCCCCTTTGTGAAACACCACGAAGACCAGGTAATGACCTTCCTGATGATCCTCCCGCTTTTCCTGCTGGTCGCGGGACTGCTCGGGACGATTGCGGTCGTGATTAAGAAGAAATACTGCAGCGCGTGATATAAAAAAGCCGGGTGACGTTACGCTTACCCGGCTGGACTCTCCCCTCAGGTCCCCTGCATCATTCTGATGCGCGACGCATCTTCCCCCGGTGTGACGCCGAAGTAACGCTTAAACTCCCGGCTAAACTGCGACGCACTTTCATAGCCCACCCGCATCGCCGCCGCGCTGGCCTTCATGCCGTCGTGGATCATCAGCATACGAGCCTTATGCAGCCGATAGGTTTTGAGATACTGCAGCGGCGAGGTGCTGGTCACCGACTTAAAATTATGATGAAACGCCGAGACGCTCATGTTTGCTTCCGCCGCCAGCTGGTCAACGCTCAGGTTTTCCGTGTACTGGCTTTCGATTCGCTTGAGCACCCGGCTAATCAGGCTGAAGTGCGTCTGGCGGCTGACCAGCGCGAGTAATGCCCCACCGCCCGGCCCCAGCAGCACATGGTAAAGAATTTCGCGGATAATCTGTTTGCCCAGGATGCGTGCATCCAGCGGCCGTTCCATAACGTCGAGCAGACGCTCAATGGCGCAGAGGATCTCCTCGGACAACGTCGCGGAGTTAATCCCGCTCGCGGGCATCGACGGGCGGAATAATGCGTCCTCGCCAATCTCCATCAGCAGTTCCTGCAGCTGAAGAATATCGACATTTAAACGAATACCCGCCAGCGGTACCGCTTCTGTCGCGAAAGTTTCACATTCAAAGGGTAAAGGTACTGTGAGCAGCAGATATTCATTGGTGTCATACCGGAACACGCGCTCATTGATATAGCCAATTTTATGGCCTGAAAAGAGAAAAACGATGCCCGGCTGGTACATGACCGGTGTGCGTGTCCCTGGCTGCGTCCCATACAGAAGACGAATGTCAGGCAACATGTCACCGACGCCATTTTCTTTATCAATCAGTCTTTTAATCTGCGCAGTAAGCTGAAGGCAGATCGCTTCACGGTTCATTTTACGTTACTCCGGCTACGGTTTCCGACGTTGACAGTGTGCGCAGTTTACCGTGTTTTCTCCAGCGCTCTGTAGAAATGGGCAAGACATCGGCAGGAATGTGCATTGAGAGGATAGCCCCGGGCGGCCACAATGTGCAGCATCAGGTCGCCTTCAGCGCCACCACGGTTTTTCACCCACATAAGGGAACGAGCAATGAATAATTTTAATCTCCACACCCCAACCCGCATTCTGTTTGGTAAAGGCGCTATCGCCGACCTGCGCGCACAGATCCCCGCTGACGCCCGCGTACTGATCACCTACGGTGGCGGCAGCGTGAAAAAAACCGGCGTACTGGATCAGGTTTACAGCGCGCTGGAAGGTCTGGACGTGCGTGAGTTCGGCGGTATCGAGCCTAACCCGTCTTATGAAACACTGATGAACGCGGTCAAGATCGCCCGTGATGAAAAAGTCACCTTCCTGCTGGCAGTCGGCGGCGGCTCCGTTCTGGACGGCACCAAATTCATCGCCGCTGCGGCGCACTACGCGGACGGTATTGACCCGTGGCACATTCTGGAAACCCGCGGCAGCGATATCAAAAGCGCGATCCCAATGGGTTCCGTGCTGACCCTGCCTGCGACCGGTTCTGAATCCAACAAAGGTGCCGTTATCTCCCGTAAAACCACGGGTGATAAGCAGGCCTTTATGAACGATCACGTTCAGCCTGTATTCGCCATCCTCGATCCGGTTTACACCTACACCCTGCCTGCACGTCAGGTCGCGAACGGTGTGGTCGATGCGTTTGTGCACACCGTTGAGCAGTACGTTACCTACCCGGTAGATGCCAAAATTCAGGATCGCTTCGCGGAAGGCATTCTGCTGACGCTGATTGAAGACGGCCCGACAGCGCTGAAAGAGCCGGAAAACTACGATGTGCGCGCCAACGTGATGTGGGCGGCAACCCAGGCGCTGAACGGTCTGATCGGTGCCGGCGTGCCGCAGGACTGGGCAACCCATATGCTGGGCCACGAACTGACGGCCATGCACGGTCTGGATCACGCGCAAACGCTGGCCGTCGTCCTGCCTGCACTGTGGAACGAAAAACGTGATACCAAACGCGCTAAATTGCTGCAGTACGCTGAGCGCGTGTGGAACATCACCGAAGGTTCTGACGATGCGCGTATCGACGCGGCTATCGAAGCAACCCGCAGCTTCTTTGAAGGTCTGGGCGTGCCAACGCGTCTGTCCGGCTATGGTCTGGATGGCAGCTCCATCCCTGCCCTGCTGGCGAAACTTGAAGAACACGGTATGACCCAGTTGGGCGAGCACGGCGACATTACGCTGGAAGTGAGCCGTCGTATCTACGAAGCGGCACGCTAAGCGTTTTTGACATCCAGCCTTTCGTTTTTTGACATTTCGTCCAGACTTAATGCACATCACATCGTCGGGGGTTCCCTCCGACGATGAGCACCTGAAGGAGGAAAAATGGCAAACCAAACCGTAATCAAGCTGCAGGATGGCAACGTGATGCCCCAACTGGGGCTAGGTGTATGGAAAGCCGGTAACGACGAGGTCGTCTCCGCCATTCATAAAGCACTGGAAGTCGGCTATCGGTCGATTGATACCGCCGCCGCGTACAAAAATGAGGACGGCGTGGGTAAGGCACTGGCCAGCGCTGGCATGTCCCGCGACGACCTTTTCATTACCACCAAACTGTGGAACGACGATCAAAAACGCCCCCGCGAAGCCTTGCAGGAGAGTCTGGACAAACTCCAGCTCGATTTCGTCGATCTCTATCTGATGCACTGGCCAGTCCCGGCTATCGATCACTATGTTGACGCCTGGAAAGGGATGATTGAGCTGCAGCAGGCAGGGCTGGTGAAAAGCATCGGCGTGTGTAATTTCCAGGTTCACCACCTGCAGCGCCTGATTGACGAGACGGGTGTCGCGCCGGTTATCAACCAGATTGAGCTGCACCCGCTGATGCAGCAGCGTCAGCTTCACGCCTGGAACGCCACGCACAAGATCCAGACCGAGTCCTGGAGCCCGCTGGCACAGGGCGGTGAAGGGGTGTTCGACCAGAAAATTATTCGCGATCTCGCGGATAAATACGGCAAGACGCCGGCGCAAATCGTTATTCGCTGGCATCTGGATAACGGCCTGGTGGTGATCCCGAAATCGGTCACGCCATCGCGTATCGCTGAGAACTTCGACGTCTGGGATTTCCGCCTGGATAAAGATGAACTGAGTGAAATTGCGAAGCTGGACAAGGGCAAGCGTTTAGGCCCGGATCCCGATCAGTTTGGCGGGTGAATAAAAAAACCCCGGCTCGCCGGGGTTTTTATTTTTTACGCTTTACGTTTCACGGGTTTCTTCGCACTGGCGTTACCGTTTGAACGCTGATGCACAATCGGCGTGTGCTTCGTCAATGCCGGGCGCGTGTGGCGGTTCTGGCGGCGCGCTTCACGCATCTCGTCAAGCGTAGGCGCAGGCACCAGGCAGTCGCGGCGCGAGCCGATCAGGTGCTTTTTACCCATATCTTCCAGCGCCTGACGGATCAGCGGCCAGTTAGCCGGATCGTGGTAGCGCAGCAGTGCTTTATGCAGACGGCGCTGTTTATCCCCTTTCGGCACCACTACATCTTCACTCTTATAGCCAATTTTACCCAGCGGGTTCTTGCCGGTGTAATACATGGTCGTTGAGTTTGCGAGCGGTGATGGATAGAAGTTCTGCACCTGATCCAGACGGAAGCGACGCTGTTTCAGCCACAGCGCCAGGTTCACCATGTCCTCATCGCGCGTGCCAGGGTGCGCGGAGATGAAGTATGGGATCAGATACTGCTCTTTACCCGCCTGCTTCGAGTAGGTGTCAAACAGCTCTTTAAAGCGATCGTAGCTGCCCATACCCGGCTTCATCATCTTGGACAGCGGGCCTTCTTCGGTATGCTCAGGGGCAATCTTCAGGTAGCCACCCACGTGATGCGTCGCCAGCTCTTTAATGTAGCGCGGATCTTCCACGGCGATATCGTAACGTACCCCGGAGGCGATCAGGATCTTCTTGATCCCTTTCAGATCACGCGCACGACGATAAAGGTTGATCGTCGGTTCATGGTTGGTATCCATGTGCTGACAGATATCCGGATACACGCATGACAGACGACGGCAGGTCTGTTCCGCGCGCGGTGACTTACAGCGCAGCATGTACATGTTGGCAGTCGGGCCGCCCAGATCGGAGATCACCCCGGTGAAGCCAGGCACGGTATCGCGAATGGCTTCGATCTCATTGATGATCGAATCTTCGGAGCGACTCTGAATAATGCGCCCTTCATGCTCGGTAATGGAACAGAAGGAGCAGCCGCCGAAGCAGCCGCGCATGATGTTTATTGAGAAACGGATCATCTCATACGCCGGGATTCGGCTCTCGCCGTATGCCGGATGCGGCACGCGTTTGTACGGCAGCGCGAAGACGCTGTCCATCTCTTCGGTGGAAAGCGGGATGGCCGGCGGGTTGATCCAGATAAAGCGCTCGCCGTGCTTTTGCATCAGCGCACGCGCGCAGCCCGGGTTGGTTTCGTGGTGCAAAATACGGGACGCATGTGCGTAGAGCACTTTATCGGCTTTGACCTTCTCAAAGGAAGGCAGCAGCACGTAGGTTTTTTCCCACGGTTTCGGGCGCGGCGGCTGAACAACGATAGCTTTCGTTTCGGCTTTCTTTGGCTCTACCGGTTTGTTATCCGCACACGGCAGATCGTCGCCGTACGGGTGCGGGATCGGGTCGATTTTACCCGGCATATCAATGATACGGGAATCCACCCCGCTCCAGCCCGGCAGCGCCTCTTTCACCATGATAGCCGTGTTGCGCACGTCGCGGATGCTGCTCACCGGCTCACCCTGTGAGAGACGGTGCGCCACTTCCACCAGCGGACGTTCGCCGTTACCGTAAATCAGCATATCGGCTTTGGAATCCACCAGCACCGAACGGCGCACGGTGTCTGACCAGTAGTCATAGTGCGCGGTACGGCGCAAACTCGCCTCGATGCCGCCCAGGATAACCGGCACGTCTTTCCAGGCTTCTTTGCAGCGTTGGGTGTAGACCAGCGTCGCGCGGTCAGGACGTTTACCCGCGACGTTATCCGGCGTGTAGGCATCGTCATGACGCAGCTTACGGTCGGCGGTATAGCGGTTGATCATCGAGTCCATGTTGCCTGCGGTCACGCCGAAGAACAGGTTGGGTTTCCCCAGACGCATAAAGTCGTCTTTGCTGTTCCAGTCAGGCTGGGCAATGATCCCCACCCGGAAGCCCTGCGCTTCAAGCATACGGCCACAGATAGCCATGCCAAAGCTCGGGTGGTCGACATAGGCATCGCCCGTCACCAGAATGATATCGCAGCTGTCCCAGCCCAGTTGGTCCATCTCTTCCCGGGACATCGGCAGGAACGGTGCCGGTCCAAAGCAGGCCGCCCAGTACTGGGGCCAGGAGAAGAGGTCACGATCCGGCTGGATCAGGGAAATTGCGCTCATAGTGCTTCCGAAGAAAAAATAGACAAAAGGAGCGGGATTATACGCTGTTAGTCCGCCGGATTTGAAGAAAAGGATGCAAGAAGTAAACAGAAAATCCTGGAAGCCGTTAAAATACAGCGCACTGTTAATTTTGGATCATAATATCCACTCTATCTTGCGGTAATCAGTTACCGGGATGCATTCTGGCACGGAGTTTCTTTGTGAAGTTCAACGATTCGTTACATGTGTCCCAGCTGCGGGTTGTGCTTCACCTCTGCGGTTTTCTGGTTCTTCTGTACAGCCTGTCCATGCTGCCGCCGATGGTTATCGCCCTGCTGAATAAAGAGCGAACCTACTTTGCTTTTTTAACCACCTTTTTGACCTTTTTTACCCTTGGCGGACTCACCTGGCGGGCAACACGTCATTCCGGTATACAGCTGCGCACCCGTGACGGTTTCGTGATTATCGTTCTGTTCTGGCTGCTGTTTTCATTGATTAGCGCCATGCCGTTATGGATGGATGACGGTCTGCAACTCTCCTTTTCCGATGCGCTCTTTGAAGGGGTTTCAGGGATCACCACCACCGGGGCGACGGTGATTGGGGACGTCAGTGCCCTGCCGAAGTCGTACCTTTATTACCGCGCTCAGCTCAATTTCATTGGCGGATTAGGGGTCATCGTACTGGCCGTCGCGGTCCTGCCGCTGCTCGGTATCGGTGGCATGAAGCTGTATCAGTCGGAAATGCCTGGGCCGTTCAAGGAGGAGCGCCTGACGCCCCGACTCGCCGATACCGCGCGTACGCTGTGGGTAACCTATCTGGCGCTGGGACTGGTCTGCACGCTGGCGTACTGGCTGGCGGGCATGCCCTTTTTTGACGCCGTCTGTCACGGGCTTTCCACCGTCTCATTGGGTGGGTTTTCAACCCGAAGTGAGAGCATCGGGTTTTACGACAGCCACGCGATTGAGCTTGTCGCCGGGGCTTTTTCACTGCTTTCCGCGTTTAACTTTACCCTCTGGTATGTCGTCATCGCGCGCCGTACGCTGAAACCGATTCGGCGCAGCCCGGAGGTGAAATTCTTTCTCGGTGCTGCCACCGTCATTATCGCCATCACCGCCTGGCAGGTGTGGCACGCGGGGATGTACAACGGTACCGACAGCCTGGTACATGCCTTCTTTCTGGCCAGCTCCATGATGACCGACAACGGTCTTTCGACGGCCGATTACGCTCACTGGCCTCCCCACACCATTTTCCTGCTGCTGAGCGCCAGCTTTTTTGGCGGCTGCGTCGGCTCTACCTGCGGCGGGATCAAAGCGCTGCGTTTTCTCATCATGTTTAAGCAGTGTATTCAGGAGATGAATCAACTTGCGCATCCGCGCGCGCTGCTGAGTATTAAGGTCGGCAAAAGCGTCGTGAATGAACGCGTTCTGCGCTCGGTGTGGAGCTTCTTTTTTCTCTACGTGATGATAACGGGCTTTTTCGTCTGGGCGCTGAACCTGCTGGGATACGATCTGTTCACGTCATTTGCCACCGTTGCGGCCTGCATTAACAATATGGGGCTGGGGTTCGGCGAAACGGCATCGACCTTCGGGACGTTAAAAGACGAGGCCAAGCTGTTGATGTGTGCAGCGATGATTATGGGGCGTCTGGAGATTTATCCGGTGCTGATCCTGTGCTCACGCTTTTTCTGGCGGGCATAAACATTCCCGGCGAACCGGGAATCGTATCGTGGTTTAGGGTGCCGGGTTGACCAGCATCTGGCCGACGGATCCCCTGTCCATCATCTCCAGCGTCTGGCTGTGGAACAGGAACGGGAAGTGCGGCCACGAAGGCTGTCCGTAGTAGACCAGCAGTTCGACCTGCCCATCCACCCAGACGGTATCCTTCCAGCCCCTGTCTTCGGGGAACGGCATCGCGCCATTGACGTTGCGGATCAGGAAACTCACCCCTTCGATATGGAACGACTGCGGCATGTCCGAGCGAACCGTCCAGCGCTCCCAGGTACCCTGCTGCGCGGTAATATCGATACGGTTAACGTCCCACAGCGTGCCGTTGATCCCCGGGTCGTCGCCCAGGCTGATATCGCGGCTGCGCACCGGCGAACCGCTCATGATCTCCTGCGGAAGCAGGCGCATCGGCAGGCTGTCGGTCACCAGCGGCAGCAGGCCGGTAGGACGCAGGGTCAGCACCAGGGTGGAGACCAGGATACTCGACGGCTCAAAGAAACCGCGAATGCGGTCCACAATGCTGGCCGCTTCGCCACAGGTGATCGACACCTCATCACCGTTGGTCATATCAATAAGGATTTCGCGGCGTTCACCTGGCGACAGCGCCAGCTGCTTCACGGAAACCGGGGCCGGTAAAAAGCCCTGGTCGCCGGAGATGACGTGTAGCGCGCGGCCATCGCTCATTTGCAGCTGGTAACGACGCGAGTTAGAGGCGTTCAGCAGACGCAGACGTACCCATCCGCGCGACACTTCGACATATGGACTTTGCGCGCCGTTAACCAGCAGCGTATCGCCAACGAAGCCACCGCTGCCCGGCTCGCTGTATTCCGGCGTGCCGAAATTATCCAGCCGTTTGTCCTGAATAATGACCGGAAAATCATCCACGCCATAGTGGTTCGGGATTGGCAGGGATTTACTGATTTCATCTTCCACCAGCCACATGCCGGCCAGGCCGTTATACACCTGCTGGGCCGTGCGGTTAGGGGTATTGGCATGATACCAGAGCGTCGCCGCGCTCTGACGAATCGGCAGAACGGGCGCCCAGTCAGCGTTAGGCGACATCATGCGCGCCGCGCCGCCAAGCAGCGGGCCAGGCACCTGTAAACCACTGATGGTCATGGCGACATTTTCTGTCGTACGGTTACTGTAGATCAGCTTAACGTCATCGCCATTCCACACGCGTATGGTCGGCCCAAGGTAACGCCCGTTAATGCCCCACACCGGCGCGCGCGTGCCCTGGGTAAAGGACCAGTGGCTGCGCTGTAGCGTCAGGAAAAGCGGCTGCCCGCGACGGGATTCTATTAACGGCGGAATGGGCAGCGGCTGTTGCTGCCCGGCGGCGTTGGCTGTCAGCGGCAGCGCACCCGCACAAAGGGCGATCCCGGAAGCCTGAATAAACTGACGCCGACTGAATGACATATAAGCTCCATCTGAAACGACTAACAACGCGGGAATTCGTTTTCCCTTTTAACGCCGGCTTACTTCTTACCGGCGGCTTCTCTCTCTGCGACTTCTTTGTCGAGCAGCGCAATATGCTGAGCCATCAGTTCACGGCAGTGTGCTGCCAGCTCGCGAACCTGATCTTTACCGTATTTGCTGGTATCCACCGGCGGCAGCATTTCGACAATCACCAGCCCGTTATTCAGGCGGTTAAGATTAATCTTATTAGAAGTATTGGAAACACACACAGGAATAATTGGAACACCTGCCGCAATTGCAGCATGAAACGCACCGGTTTTGAACGGCAGCAGGCCACGGCCACGGCTGCGCGTCCCTTCCGGGAACATCCAGATTGAGATCCTGCGCTTTTTGAAGTGATTAACCACTTCAGCAATAGTGCTGTGCGCTTTCGCGCGGTTGTTACGGTCAATCAGCAGGTTACCGGTCAGCCAGTACAGCTGGCCGAAAAAAGGGATCCACAGCAGGCTCTTTTTGCCCACGGTCACGGTCGGTGGCAGAACAATGTTGGAGGCCGTCACCATATCGTAGTTGTTCTGATGGTTAGCGATAAAGATGGCGTTACCGAAGTTCTCAGCCCCTTCCGGCAGGCGTTTTTCAACCTTCAGGCCAAACAGCGGCGCAAGGCGGCCGAACATATGGCCGAAGGTGGCGACATGTTTCGGATTGCGCGGACTGAACAGGCAATAAATAGAGCCGAAAATACAGACCAGAATGCAGTAAATAATGGTAAGAATTAAACGAACAATGAATAGCATAGCGACCTCTGAAGCCCTGACAGCTGACAATTATACTTCACCTGTGGCCAGGTAAGGACTTTATTACGAGCGCGTATTGTTAATCGCAACGCACGAATTAACAACGATTTTACGGGAAATTTTATTGAAATTCCCCCTCCGGAACAGAGGGGGAGATAACGGCGTTACTCTTCGCTGTCGCCCGCGGTACTGCGCGCAGGAGAGTCAATCTCCACGCGGTCAATACGCTGCAGGCCGCGCATCAGCGAGCCGCGTCGACCGCGCTCGCCCACCACTTTCTGCAACTCTTCCGGACGAAGCTTGATTTTACGTTTGCCGACATGAATGGTCAGCGTGCTCTGCGGCGGCAGAATAAAGAGGTGCGCCAGACCATCTACCCCTTTCGCCGCTTCCGCTGACGGGATGCTGATGATCTTGTTGCCCTTGCCTTTTGACAATTCCGGCAGGTCGCTGACCGGGAACATCAGCATACGTCCGGCGGCAGTGATCGCCAGCAGCATATCGCTGTCGTTTTCCACCACCAGCGGCGGCATCACATGCGCGTTGTCAGGCAGGCTGATCAGCGCCTTACCGGCACGGTTGCGGGAAACAAGATCGTTAAAGGTACAGATAAAGCCGTACCCCGCGTCAGACGCCAGCAGCAATTTCTGGTCATCGGCTTCCATCAGCATATGGTCAACCGTCGCACCCGGCGGCAGCGTCAGCTTACCGGTAAGCGGTTCGCCCTGTCCGCGGGCAGAAGGCAGCGTGATCGGGTCGATGGCGTAGCTGCGACCCGTCGAGTCGATAAAGGCGACCGGCTGGTTGCTCTTACCTTTCACGGCCGCTTTAAAGCTATCGCCCGCCTTGTAGCTCAACCCTGGCGCGTCGATATCGTGACCTTTAGCACTGCGCACCCAGCCGCTCTGAGACAGCACAATGGTGACCGGCTCTGATGGCTGCATGTCGTGCTCATTCATCGCCTTCGCTTCTTCGCGCTCATGCAGCGGAGAACGACGGTCGTCACCGAATGCATCGGCGTCAGCCTGCAGCTCTTTCTTGAGCAGATTGTTCATCTTGCGTTCGGACGCGAGGATCGCCTGCAGCTGATCGCGCTCTTTTTCCAGTTCGTTCTGCTCACCGCGGATCTTCATCTCTTCGAGTTTGGCGAGATGACGCAGTTTCAGCTCAAGGATTGCTTCGGCCTGGGTTTCACTGATGCCAAAGCGCGACATCAGCGCCGGCTTCGGCTCGTCCTCGGTACGGATAATCTCAATAACTTCGTCGATATTGAGGAACGCCACCAGCAAACCTTCAAGGATGTGCAGGCGTTTAAGCACTTTTTCCAGTCGATAGTTCAGACGGCGGCGAACGGTATCGCGGCGGAACGTCAGCCATTCGCTCAGGATCTCCAGCAGATTTTTCACTGCCGGACGACCGTCGAGGCCGATCATGTTCAGGTTGATGCGGTAGCTTTTTTCCAGATCGGTGGTGGCAAACAGGTGGTTCATCACCTGCTCCATGTCCACGCGGTTGGAACGCGGCACGATCACCAGACGCGTCGGGTTTTCGTGGTCGGATTCGTCGCGCAGGTCATCCACCATCGGCAGCTTTTTATTGCGCATCTGGGAGGCAATCTGTTCCAGCACTTTCGCGCCCGAGACCTGGTGCGGCAGCGCGGTGATGACCACTGCGCCGTCCTCTTTGGTCCACACCGCACGCATGCGCACGGAGCCGCGGCCGTTCTGGTAGATTTTGCGGATTTCCGCGCGCGAGGTGATGATTTCGGCCTCGGTCGGGTAGTCCGGCCCCTGCACGATATCCAGCAGATCGTCCAGCGTGGTCTTCGGCTGTTCAATCAGGGTGATGGCGGCTTTCGCCACTTCACGCAGGTTGTGCGGCGGAATGTCCGTCGCCATACCCACCGCGATACCGGTAGTGCCGTTCAGCAGGATGTTCGGCAGACGCGCAGGCAGCATTTTCGGCTCCTGCATCGTACCGTCGAAGTTTGGCACCCAGTCCACGGTTCCCTGACCCAGCTCGCCCAGCAGCACTTCAGCGTAGCGGGAGAGACGGGATTCGGTATAACGCATCGCTGCGAAGGATTTCGGATCGTCCGGCGCCCCCCAGTTTCCCTGACCATCCACCAGCGGATAACGGTAAGAGAACGGCTGTGCCATCAGCACCATCGCTTCATAACAGGCGCTGTCGCCGTGCGGATGGTATTTACCCAGTACGTCACCGACGGTACGGGCGGATTTTTTGAACTTGGCGGTCGCATTCAGCCCCAGCTCGGACATCGCATAGACGATGCGGCGCTGAACGGGCTTCAGGCCATCCCCGATAAACGGCAACGCCCTGTCCATGATGACGTACATGGAGTAGTTCAGGTAGGCGTTTTCCGTGAATTCATGTAGCGCGAGGCGCTCTGCCATATCGCTCATTATGTGTGATTCCTCAACTCAGAAACCGAAAGGTTTCAGGCAATATTGCCGCAGATACTACCTTATCTGGCGTGTTGAGTCACAAAGAAAAAGGGCCGCATCCGCGGCCCTTTCGGGGTTATTTGTTCAGTTTGATAACCTGCTTCACGTCGATTTCAAAATCGTTCCACTCTTTATCGACTTTACCCTGGATTTCCACCTTATCCTGCGGGGTTACGGTCACGCCGTTCCAGCGCTTGTGGTCAATCTCCACGTTAACCGTACCGGTCTCATCGCGGAAGGTGTAGCGGTCATCAGACAGGCGCTGAGTGATGTTCCCGCGCAGCTTCACCCAGCTGTCGTCCTTCATGTCCTTCACTTTCACCGCGGTGGTGAGGTTCGCGTCATTATCGACAAAACCGCCCGCCTGCGTCTGGGCCTGGGTTTGTGCGGCAGAGGGGCCGTTAAATCCGCCCTGTGCAGCAAAAACAGGGGCAGTGGTCATCATCATGATGGCGGCAATCGCAGCGAATTTTTTCATATTAACTCTCCCTTTAATGTGGTTTCGCAGTCCATTTAACAGGGTAAACCTTAACAACTTCTTAAGGGAAAAATTTATTTATTATTACTGTACAGCAGGCTGATGCAGAGGGTTTACTGACGTTATCAAGGAGGGAACATGCGCATTTTACTGGTTGAAGACGACAAGCTGATTGGCGATGGCATCAAGGCGGGGTTAAGCAAAATGGGCTTTAGCGTGGACTGGTTCACCGACGGAAAAACCGGCCAGACCGCGCTTCATTCCGCTCCGTATGATGCCGTAGTGCTGGATCTGACGCTGCCGGAAATCGACGGACTGGATATTCTGCGCGCCTGGCGCGAAAGCGGGCGCCGCGAGCCGGTATTGATTCTGACGGCGCGGGATGCGTTGAACCAGCGTGTCGAAGGGCTGCGTCTGGGGGCGGATGATTACCTGTGCAAGCCCTTTGCACTGATCGAAGTGGCTGCCCGCCTTGAGGCGCTGGTGCGCCGAAGCCACGGCCAGACCCGCAGCGAGTTGCACCACGGAAAGGTCACGCTCGATCCCACCAGTCTCGTGGCCACGCTGGACGGCGAAACGCTGACGCTCAAGCCGAAAGAGTTCGCCCTGCTGGAGCTGCTGATGCGTAACGCGGGCCGCGTGCTGCCGCGCAAGCTGATCGAGGAAAAGCTCTACACCTGGGACGACGACGTCTCCAGCAACGCCGTTGAAGTCCACGTCCACCATCTTCGTCGTAAACTGGGCAGCGAATTTATCCGCACCGTGCACGGTATCGGCTATACCCTGGGTGACGCATGAAACTGACCCAACGCCTGAGCCTGAAGCTGCGCCTGACGCTCCTCTTTTTAGTGCTGTCGCTGACGGCGTGGTTTGCCGCAAGCCTGGTCGCCTGGCAGCAGACCACCCACACGCTGGATAAGCTGTTCGATACGCAGCAGATGCTGTTTGCCAAACGCCTGTTGACCATGGATCTGGATGAGATCCGGGCCCCCGAACGGATGCGTGAGATCCCCAAAAAAGCGAAGCACGGTCGTCTGGATGACGACGCGCTGGCCTTCGCCATCTACGCCACCGACGGCAAGATGATATTAAATGACGGCGAAAACGGGCGGGACATTCCGTACCACTATCGCCGCGACGGGTTTGATAATGGACGGCTACAGGGCGACAACGACGAGTGGCGTTTTTTATGGCTCACCTCACCCGACGGGAAGTACCGCGTGGTGGTCGGCCAGGAGTGGGAGTATCGCCAGGAGATGGCGGTAGATGTGGTCAGCTCCCAGTTGACCCCGTGGCTGGTGGCGCTGCCCCTGATGCTGTTGTTGCTGATCGTTTTGCTGAGCCGGGAACTGAAACCGTTAAAAAAACTGGCGCAGACCCTGCGCTCCCGCTCACCGGATGCCACCGACGCGCTTCCGACTCAGGGGGTTCCCACTGAGGTGCGCCCGCTGCTCGACTCGCTGAACCATCTGTTCACGCGAACTCAGGAGATGATGACCCGCGAGCGTCGTTTTACCTCAGATGCCGCGCACGAGCTACGCAGCCCTCTCGCGGCCCTGAAGGTGCAAACCGACGTGGCGCAACTGTATCAGGACGATCCGCAGGCGCAGCAAAAAGCGCTGGCGCAGCTGCATGCGGGTATCGATCGCGCATCCCGGCTGGTGGATCAGCTCCTTACGCTGTCGCGTCTGGACTCGCTGGATAACCTCGACGATATCGAACCGATCGTGATGGCCGATCTCCTGCAGTCGGCGGTGCTGGATATCTGGCATCCGGCACAGCAGGCCGGGATTGATATTCGTCTGAACATTCATGCCCCACAGGTCACACGTCAGGGCCAGCCGCTGCTGCTGAGCCTGCTGGTGCGTAACCTGCTGGACAACGCCGTGCGTTATAGCCCGCAGGGCAGCGTGGTGGACGTCACGCTGGACACCCGGCGTTTTACCGTGCGTGACACCGGCCCCGGCGTTTCCACCGATGCGCTGGCGCGTATTGGCGAGCGTTTTTATCGCCCACCGGGACAGGATGCAACGGGTAGCGGCCTGGGGTTATCTATCGTCAGGCGCATTGCCGCCCTGCATGGTATGCGCGTCGCGCTGGGCAATGCGGCAGAAGGTGGCTTCGAAGTGAAGGTCAGCTGGTAAGGGATTATTGCGTTTAATGCAAAAGACTTTGCACATTTTGCTCATTTAACCGCATCGCTCGCGCGCGTAAAATCCTCGCCATACTTTCATCTTCGAGGACACCTCATGAGCAACATTCTGATTATCAACGGTGCAAAAGAATTTGCGCACTCTAAAGGCCAGCTGAATGACACCCTGACCGAGGTCGCGGACGGTTTTCTGCGCGACGCCGGGCATGATGTTAAGGTCGTGCGCGCGGACAGCGATTACGATGTCAACGCGGAAGTGCAGAACTTCCTGTGGGCTGACGTGATTATCTGGCAGATGCCTGGCTGGTGGATGGGCGCCCCCTGGACCGTGAAAAAATACATGGATGATGTCTTCACCGAAGGCCATGGCGCACTGTACGCCAGCGACGGTCGCACCCGCTCCGACGCATCCAAAAAATACGGTTCTGGCGGCCTGATTCAGGGCAAAAAATATATGCTGTCCCTGACCTGGAACGCACCGCTGGAAGCGTTCACCGAGAAAGATCAGTTCTTTGAAGGGGTGGGCGTTGACGGCGCATATCTGCCGTTCCACAAAGCTAACCAGTTCCTCGGAATGACGCCGCTGCCAACCTTTATCGTTAACGACGTCATCAAAATGCCTGACGTCCCGCGCTATATCGCAGAATATCGCAAGCATCTCGCGGAAATTTTTGCTTAACTGGTAACCTGGAATTAGAAGGAGTTAACCATGCTTACTGTTATTGCTGAAATCCGTACTCGTCCAGGCCAACATCACCGCCAGGCGGTGCTGGATGAGTTCGTGAAAATTATCCCCACCGTACTGAAGGAAGAAGGCTGCCACGGCTACGCGCCGATGGTCGACGCCACCACTACCGCCAGCTTCCAGGCTACTGCCCCAGACTCGATCATTATGATTGAGCAGTGGGAAACCGTGGCCCATCTTGAAGCCCACCTGCAGACCGCGCACATGAAAGCGTGGAGCGACGCGGTGAAGGGCGATGTGCTGGAAACGCATATCCGCATTCTGGAGCAAGGGGTGTAAGTTTACCCTGTTCCTGATTCCTGCCCTCCCCCTTCCGGGAGAGGGTCAGGGAGGCATATTACCAGTACAACTTCCAGCTTTGGGTAAACCTGACCAACGCCTCCACGTAGAAGTAGTCTCCCCAGCTCGCGCACTCGTCCACGCCTTTATTGCTTGCCAGATGATAAACGGAGTGCTTCAGCAGCCCAGTGCCCTTCTCGTCTTTGCCCATCAGGTAGTGTTTCGTCAGTGACGACATCATTCCTTTTGCCCATTCAGAATACCGCTCGCGATCCGGATCGGTCACCGGCAGGTGCTTCACCAGCTCCAGCAGGCCACATACCGCAATCGCCGCCGAGGACGCGTCGCGTAGCGCATCCGTGCCGACCAGCGCCAGATCCCAGTGGCAGACGTAATCTTCCGGCAGACGGTTGAGGAAGTAGTTCGCCAGCCGTTTCGACAGGGCAATCATCGTCGCATCACCGGTATAGATGTAGCTCAACAGGAAGCCGTAAATTCCCCACGCCTGCCCGCGCGACCAGCAGGAGTCATCGGCATAGCCTTGCTGAGTATTGCCGTAGCGCGGCGCGCCGGTGTGCACATCCATATAGTAGGTGTGGAACGTTGAGGCATCTTCACGGATAAGGTACCTCGCTGCCTGCATCACGTGTGCTTTAGCAGCATCGGCAAAGCGCGGATCGCCCGTCTGTTCGCTCGCCCAGTAGAGCAGCGGCAGGTTCATATTGCAGTCGATAATCATCCGCCCGGCCTGTTCCGGGTCAGCCAGATCGCCCCACGCCTGAATAATTTTTGCCTTCTCGTGGAAGCGCTCCAGCAGCGCCTCTGCCGCCAGCAGCGAGAAGCCACGCGCCTCACGGTTACCGGTCAGTCGCCAGGCCGCCACGCAGGAGAGCGTATACAAAAAGCCCAGATCGTGGGTGTTAGTGTCGTGGCGCCCGGCGATACGCAGGCCAAACGAGCGCACATGTTTTTCCGCCATCGCGCGGAATTTCGCTTCGCCGCTCATCTCCCACGCCAGCCACAGCTGCCCGGTCCAGAAGCTGGTGGTCCACTCCACGTTGTCGGTCAGCGGATAAAAACCCTGCTGGCAGGTTTCCGCCGGGAACTGCTCACCAAACGCCGTTAAATGGCGGCTAATCAGCGCAAGGACATGGTCGCGTGCTGAACTCAGTTCATCGCGGAATACGCGCGAATCAACGGGCACGGGGATAGCGGGCAGGCGTTCCTCTGCGATACGACTTAACATATTTCGGTTCCTTCTTTGACGGCTTAATTATCGTGATGAGGGTTCTGCTACGTTCAGCGCGCGGGGGCCGCGCCATTTACTCTGGCAGGCAGATAACGTAAAGGCAGAAATAAACGTGAAGATCAGCGCCGTGGCGCCCATGATGATATAGGTGTTCTCGAAACCGATGCGGTCATACATATAGCCAGCAGGCGACGAGACCACGACATTGCCGACGTACAGCATCGCCTGATATCCCAGCAAATACATGGTGGCGTTAACGCGCTTATCGAAATGTTCGGCAATATATTTAAAGACGGAGACCAGCAGCAGACAAATTTCCAGACCGTACAGCGGCTTAAGAATGGAAATTAACAGATGTGAATCACACAGACCGGAAATAATCAGACGCGCCCCGACCACCAGTCCGACAATTAACAGCCCACGTTTGGCGCCAATAGCGTTCACCAGCAGCGGGATCACCATATACATGACAAACTCCATTCCCGACTGCACGGTCCCCAGATAACCAAACACCGCATTACCCTGGTGAATATCATCAAAGAAGGTCACGAAATAGCGCGAAAACTGCTGCTCGGCGATAAACATCATCCACGCCACACCGGCCACGTACAGACAGAAGGCCCAGAATTTACGGTTACGCAGCAGCGCGTAAACGTCTGACGGGGCAATTTTCTCTTTTGTCAGCACTTCGCCGGCATGTGCGGAGTTAGTGTTCACTTTCAGGCTCAACAGGACAATCAGCATCACTACCGATGCCACGCTGCCCATAATAAAGTTATACGCTGGCGAGAGATTAAACAGCAGGCCGGAGAAGGAGGACGCCACTGCCCAGCCAAGGGAGCCCCACATCCGGATCTGACCAAACTCCATACCGTTTAAACGGCTAAAACGGTCAGAATAGGATTCGCACGCCGCCACGCCCGCATACCAGGCAAAGCTTAAATAGAGTGCGCCAATAATAATCCCCAGCAGCGTGTTGGACATTAACAGCGGCTGATAAACATAAATAAAGAACGGCGCCATCAGGGCAGACATTGCCACCACAAAATAGAGCAGGTATTTGCTCATGCCGATCTTATCGAGAATATAGCCATAGATGGGCTTCAGAATGACGGAGAAAATCCCGTTCACCGCAAATACGGTACCAATCACCGAACCACTGAGGTTCGCTTTCTGGCCTAACCAGATAGCCAGCAGGCCAATACTGGCAGACCAGGTAAAGAAATAGAGAAATATAAAACTGCTGATTTTGTAATATTCAGTTCTGTTTGTTGTAGCGGTCTTTTTCATATCATCCTCGCCGACGTGTAGGGTCAGAGTTTTTATAATGAGAACGACAGCTGTCGCTCACCGCCGGGCTCGCGGATAACAACCCGGTTCTCGCTGATATTCAGTTGTGGGACTGCCATAACCGGCTGGCTTTCGCCGGCGACGGCGGCACAACAGAGCCAGCTCTCCCCCTGCGCAAGCGTGGTTTTCAACAGCGGAATGGCAGCGCATTCCGGGAACATAATGCTGCTGTTCGGCGGTGTGACGATGCTGTCCGGTTCACGGTTAACCACCGGAGAGAGATCGACCAGCACGCTGGTGCCGTTACCGGCGACAAGCCAGCATCCGTTCTCACGGATCTGCGGTTCGGTGTTCATCACCGCAAAACCGCCCTCCGCCGTATTCAGTCGACGGGCGCTGTTGATACGGTGCAGGCGCAGGTGCCACTCACCAAACGGCACTTGCCAGGTTTCGATATGGACGTCATGCCACGGAGACCAGCGTGAGTAGAGATAATCGTCAGTGATCCGCACCGCTTCACATTCGCGGCGCCCGCGGAAATAGTTATCCCCGTCTGCCAGCAGCAGCATGGAGTCGCAGGCGGCATGTTTCAGGCCAAACCGTCCGCGCTCAATCGTGAAACCAAAGCGGCTGGAGTAGGCAAATTTGGTGTATTTGGCTTCCGTATTCACGTAGTTATTCAGCTCAAGCTGCCCGGCGGTAAGCAGGGTGACGTGCTGCGACTGACCGGCATGCATCAGGATCTGCTGTGCATGCGGGATGACGCGTTTTTCCGCAAGCGCGGGCAGCGGCTGCTCTTCAGCCTGCCAGAACGGATGGTCCTCCGGCATCGCCAGAATCAGGTAAGTTTTCAGCGCCCAGTATGGCGAGCCGGGGGCGTTATAGTCCTCACACATCGCCAGGTTCGGGTAAGCAAAACCGAGGGTCAGAATGCCGTCCCGATCGGTGATGGGCTGTTGCTGCCACCAGCGCAGATGGCGCAGCACGATGCCCTTTACAATCCCCGGGGTGAACACCTCCAGACCGGAAAAGGCGACCGCACTCCAGAAGGCGACCATTGCGAAGCGATAGGTCAGGCTGCGACCAAACGGTACCGAGGCACCGTCGGCGGCTGACCAGTAGATAAAATCTTCGGCGAACAGGCGCGAACGCGCTCGCAGCACCTGCGCCCTCTCCTCGTCACCGCTCAGGGTGGCGTAAATCAGGCCGTAGAAATGGAATGCCATCGAGATGTAATAGTCTTTCGGCCGCCCCGGCCCGTCGGAATACCAGCCATCGCCCAGATAATAGGCCTCCATCATTGCAAACCGTCGGTCAATCGCCGTCTGGTCATACGGCAGGCCAGCGCGCTTAAAACCGAGCTGCACCATAATGGCAAAGTAGTTCCAGTTGCTGTCCGGCATTTGCGCATGGGCGATCTGGTTGAGCCATGCGTGCAGGTTCA
The DNA here is from genome assembly GCF_049913205.1 of Enterobacter sp. R-25. Lineage (NCBI taxonomy): Bacteria > Pseudomonadati > Pseudomonadota > Gammaproteobacteria > Enterobacterales > Enterobacteriaceae > Enterobacter > Enterobacter sp. R-25. The sequence goes on from NZ_CP183982.1 coordinate 4,020,495, forward strand.
TGACCTCGCGCCCGGTGAAGTGCGCGGTGAGTTTATCCCCCAGCAGGGCAAGCCCCAGACCGTAGGCCGCCATTTCGACCAGACGCTGATCGTAGGGGCCGGTTTCGCCCCAATAACCGTCACTGTGCGGATCGGTGCCAAGTTTGATCGCGGTAAGGTATTTTTCGCAAAAGGGGCTGGCATCACCGGATGCCAGCAGCGGAAACAGCCCCCATAGCGCACGTGAGAGTCCCTCCATCTGCGCGATATCCGTGCTGTAATGCGCACAGGTTTCACCCAGCGAAAATCGTGAACTGCCCGGCGCAAACGCCTTATCCAGCGCAATCAACAGAGTATTCAGTGACGCCACGATATCCTGGCGTGAAGACAACGGATTTGATTTTTCTTTATTTGCCGCCCACATACGCTCACCCTCGTAATCAACTGCGGCAAAGCATAGTGAATCCACACGGGGCAGAAATGTTAGCCATGTCACAGCTAAGAGCGATAAATAAACCCGCAGTTAAGAAAATTTAAAAAGGTGGTTTATAAAGAGATTCTGACGGGAAAAAGTTGAGTTTTATTGCACTATGCGCGACACGCCAACATCCGATCATCTGGAGCTGATTACCTTAAATGACACCGTGGTGTCGTTTAGCCGCCTGTTCGCCAATACGGTGCGCTATCACCACTGGCATCAGTGTCTGGAAATTCTCTATGTGGAAGAAGGCTTTGGCGTGGCGATTGTCGATAACCGTCACTACACCATGCGCCCCGGGCGGCTGTTTTTCTTCCCACCGTTTACCCTGCATAAGGTGATGGTGGACGAGAAGGCAGAAGCCCTTTACAGGCGCACCATTATTCATCTCGACCAGCATGCCGTACTGAAAACCCTGCGTGATTTTCCGCAGGCTCAGCAGCGTCTACAGAAGCTGTCTCGTCGTGGCGGCGAGGCCTGGGTCGCTGACCTGGCGCATTGCCAGAAGCATATCGATTATCTTCTTGGCTGTTATCAGCCGCCGCTGAACAGCGAAAACATTGCCGGGCTGTTGATTAGCCTGTTTGCCATGCTGCCGGATGATAACGACGGTGCCCCGGGGAGCAGTCAGGGGGTGGCAAGCCAGGTGATGTTCTGGCTGGATGAGCACTATCGGGAGAAATTTCGCCTGGATGCGCTGGCGGCTGAGCTGGGGAAATCACGCAGCTATGTATCGCGAAAATTCCATGCGGAAACAGGCGAGAAGATCCACGACTATCTGAATACGCTACGGCTGCGAAAAGCCTGCGAGTACTTGCTGCACAGCGATGCCAGCGTGCGTGAGATTGCCGCGCGGGTGGGATTTTCAGATGTGACGTGGTTTATCAGCGCCTTTAAAAAAGGGATTGGCGAGACGCCGCTGCAGTACCGGAAAAATCATGGCGCGGCGTGATCCCCTCACCCGCTCTTCTTGCCCGGTTTTAACCCGCGATGAAATTCGTTAATGCGCTTCATCGACCTGATGGTGCGCTGGGGCTCCGTTGACGCTACAGATAAAATAATCATCTCCAGACACAGCAGCACCGTGCCGTGGAGCGGAATTTTGCCCTTTTCACCGCCGCGCGGAACGTGGATCACCACGCTGGCCTCTTTGCTGAAGCGCGAGTCCGTAGCATTGGTCAGCAATATCGTGGGAATACCCAGCCGTTTCGCTTCACGCAGCGTGGTTTGTCCTTCCCGGTGGGCCGATTTTTGCGCCATCATCACCAGCACGTCGCCGCGCTGTAAGGCTATCAGTTGCTCTGCCAGGCCAATGCCGGTGCGGTTGAGCGCAATAGCGGGCAGGCCGATACGGCTGAACAGCCGGGAAGTGTACTCGGCCAGAATGCCGGAAGCCCCAATCCCAAAGATCGCGACCTGACGTGCCTGCGCCAGCAACGACACCGCCTGCGCCATTGCGTAGCGGTTGTGCGGCTCGGATAGCACGTCACAGGTATGCTGATGCCCTTCCAGCACAAAATCGATGCTCGCGTTCACGTCGCTGGTGAGCGTATTCACCGTGGTGGACATTTTTTCGCTGGAGGAGACCACCGGCCCAAACCACTGCTCCAGAGTCTGCTTCAGGTCACGCAGCCCGGCAAAGCCAAGAGCCTGAATGGCGCGTACCACCGTAGCGTCCGAGGTTTTCAGCAACGCGGCAATCTCCATCGCCGTCTGCTCCATCACCGCTTCGCGGTTTTCATTGATGTAACGCGCAACCTGCAGCAGGCGCGGCGTGAGCTGGTGCCCCCGCGAGCGAAAGCGGTCGCCATAGACATCAACCCGGGCTTTGTCTTTTCTGATCACTGTGACGCCTCCGGCAGCGGTCGACCGGCAATCTGCGACTGCACCTGGGCGGCCATCAGGCCTAAGGAGGCAAAGGAGTTCGAGATGGCCTCTTCACGGGAGATCAGTACGTAGTGGCCGGTGCGACAGGCATTGAGGAACTGACACCAGCCAGGCATCACGGCATCCATCGCTGCCAGCTCATCCTGCGGTTTGCCGCCGGTATCCCCGCGCCAGGTGGCAAAGACAAAATCTGCATCCAGCTCGGGCAGACGCTCGGCGCTGACGTCAATTCGACCGCCGTCAGGGATGGACTCAATCAGCGGCGGGAATGTGAATCCTGCGTCGCGCAGCACGCGCCCCAGCGAGTGGTAGCTGTGCATGGCGTTGATTTTGCCCTGGTTGGCCTGTATCACCGACACGGTGATGTTGCGGGTGTCGATGGTCGCTTTCAGGGCGTTAATCTGCTCCTGATAGCGACGTTCAAGGATCTTCAACCGGGCTTCGGTGCCCGTGAGCTGTGCCAGCTTGCGGTAGATCTCCGGCGCGCCGCCATCGAGATGATCGATACTCACCGTCGGGGCAATTTTCTCCAGCTGTTCAACCGGCGTGTTACGGGTTGGTTCGGTGATGATCAGATCCGGCTTTGCAGCGGCGATGGCCTCGATGTCGATATCCGCGGAGCCGATAAATTTGATGTCGGCGTTATCAAAATCAACGCCCGTCAGCATGCCGCTGGCGCGCAGAAAATGGCTACCGTCCGGCCGCGTGCGCCCGTGGCTTGCCACTGGCGGCACGCCGAGCTCAATCAGCGGAATGGTGATATCCAGATCGTGCAGCGAGACAATCCGCTTCGGGTGAAGGGGCACAGTCACCTTGCGGTTCAGATCGTCGGTAAACGTCTGCGTCGGCTCCGCCGCACTCACGGTAAACCCCACCAGCAACAACATCGAAAAAAGTATACGCATCACCATCCCCTAAAATCTGTCCCGTCGCTGCCAGAGCAGCAGCAGGAAAAACGGTCCGCCAATCAATGAAATGACTACGCCTGCCGGCAGCTGCAGCGGCAGGAAAGCCAGACGTCCGACGTTATCTGCCAGCAGAACCAGCAGCGCACCCAGCACGGCACTTCCCGTCAGCAGCGCGGTTTGTCCGCCGCGCAGCAGCAGGCGTGCCATATGTGGCGCAATCAGTCCCACAAAACCGATACTGCCCACGCAGGAGACGCAGGCCGCGGTCAGCACCACCGGGGCAAGCACGCGCAGCAGCGCCAGCCGTGAGGTGTGTACGCCAAGCCCCGTTGCGGTGGGGTTGCCCATCAGGGCCACGTCTGCGGCGCGCGCGGTCAACAGCAATAGCGCAAATGCCGGCAGCGTCCAGGCTGCCGCAATGCCCACCAGCGTCCAGTTTGCGGCATGCAGGCTTCCCGCCAGCCACAGCATCGCCGTCTGCACGTCACGCACGTCGGCGGTGGTCATAAAGACCCCCATTGCCGCGGCAAACGCCCAGGAAACACCGATCCCCGTCAGGATAAATCGCGGCCGCGAAATATCGCGCGCCAGCGCCACCACCAGCAGCGCGGTGAGTATGCCCCCCGCCATTCCCGCCAGCGGTCGCCAGGCCAGGCTGAGCGCCGGGAACTGAAAAATCAGCACCAGCACCGCCGCGCTACATCCCTCTTTCACGCCGATAAGCCCCGGGTCGGCAAGGCCATTACGGGTGACAGACTGCATCGCTGCCCCCGCCATGCCGAGCATGGCACCGCATAACACCGCCATCAGCAGACGCGGCAGACGGATATCCATCACGATGTAGCGCGTATCCGCCTCCAGACTTTGCGGATACAGCAGCGCCCGTCCGATGGCCGACGTCGGGATCGGCAGCGAGCCGTGCGTCAGGCCAAACCCGAGCAGGATAAAGGCCGTGAGTGAAATCAGCGCAAGGCAGGCCAGCGCCCTCGGGCGTACCAGCGTTGAAAAGGTGCCAATACGCAACGCGCGCAGTCCGGCCCGGCTCATTTGAACGCCCTCGAGGCCATAAAGATAAAGACGGGAGCACCGACCAGCGCGGTCATAATGCCGGTCGCCAGTTCATAAGGGGTAAACAGCGTGCGGGCGGCGAGATCCGCCAGCAGCAAAACCAACCCTCCACACAGGGCTGAAAGCGGCACCATCACGCGCAGATCCACCGTCACCAGACGCCGTATCAGCTGCGGCACCACGAGGCCAATAAAACCAATCGGCCCGGCAACGGAGACTGCCGCGCCGCACAGCAGCGCGATTGCCAGCAGCGCGAACAGGCGCGTCCTGAGAAGCGATACGCCAAGCCCCTGGGCCATCCGGTCTCCCAGTGCCAGCATATTGAGTGATGGCGACAGCCAGAGCGCAAGGGCGAAACCCGCGCCAGCGGCCCACGAAGCGCTGCGAAGCGTCCCTTCTGTTATCCCGGCCAAATCCCCCGCCAGCCAGGTGCGTAAGGCGAGAAGCGTCTGCTCATCGAGGATCAGGACCGTGGCGGTAATCGAGGAGGCGAACGCCGACATCGCCACCCCGCACAAGGTGACTTTCATCGGCGTCAACCCGGTGCGTCCCGAAGAGGAGAGCATCAGTACCAGCAGAAACAGCCCGGCGGCGCCGGTGGCGGCAATCAACGGGCGACCAAACGGCAGGGTGAACCCGAGTGCACTTGTCAGCACGACGGCCAGCGCGGCGCCGGCATTCAGCCCCAGAATATGCGGCTCACCCAGCGGGTTACGGATAACGGACTGCAGCAAGACGCCTGCCACGCCAAGTGCAGCGCCGGTCAGCATGGCCGCAAGGAGGCGTAACAGGCGCAGCCTGATAATGATGTTATGGTCGAAATTGCGCGGGTCGAAATCGACAAAAGCCTGCACGACCGTCAGGGGAGAAATAACGCGTGCGCCCGTGCCCAGATGTGCAATTGCGCCCATCACCAGCAGCAGCGCAAAAAGCAGAAAAGCCAGTGACGTTCGTATCATGATTTTTCTGCGACCTGGCGAAACGGCATGAAGAACGGTTTGCCGGTGAGCGGATTAACTGACATATGTACGTCAACCTCAAACACCGCTTTGATCAGTTCCGGCGTACAGGTATCGCCCTCGTGAAGCACACCCTCTACTTTCCCCTGGCGTAAAAAGACCAGGGAATCACCGTAGTTCACCGCGAAGTTAAGATCGTGCAGCACCACCACGACGGTGCGCCCGTGCTGGCGGGTCAGCGTATGCAGCAGTTCAAGGATTTCCACCTGATAGCGGAGGTCAAGAAACGTTGTCGGCTCGTCGAGCAGGATATAGGGCGTTTGCTGCGCCAGCGCCATCGCAATCCAGCAGCGCTGACGCTGGCCGCCGGAAAGGCTTTCCACCGGCAAATGGGCAAACTCCGCCGTACCGGTCAGGCGCAGTGCCTCTTCCACGGCCTGCTCGTCTTCGTCACTCCACTGGCGCATAAAATTTTGCCAGGGGAAACGCCCGCGCGAAACCAGCTCAAACACGGTTAACCCTTCCGGCAACAGCGGTGACTGCGGCAGAATGCCCAGCTGACGGGCGACCGCTTTGGTTGGCTGTTGATGAATGGCTTTGCCATCCAGCAGCGCAGCTCCCCCGAGCGGTTGCAGCAAACGTGCGATCGTGCTCAGTAGCGTGGATTTTCCACAGCCGTTCGCGCCCACCAGAACGGTTATTTTCTGTGGGGGGATCGCAAGCGAGATCTCATCGACGATGATTTTTTTCTGATAGCCAGCAGAGAGGTTCTCAAGAACCAGCCCTGACTTATTCGTGTTGTGAGCCACGTGAACGCCAACTTAATAAAAAACTAACAAATAAAAATAAAACTCATTCTCTTTTGAGAGTTTGCCGCTGCGCCATGTAGTAGTCAAGAGAAGAAACACCCTTAAAACCCCAGGGTTATCGTGCAGGAACGGGAAAACCGCTAAACGAATTAATTAATTTATTTTCAACAAGTTAATTACTTACCACGCTAAGTATCAGAGGGGGCGTAAAGCTGTAGTCGATTTTTGCTTTTTTCCATTTACTACTACATCAGCGCATGATTGAATGATTCTCAATTACATGTTCGATGCCAGCGATGGCTAACGAGCAGACCGTAAAGGGCAATGACTCACACATTCTTCCGTGAAGCTTCATTCGCGGGATATTTCGGGAAAACAGATGTAATGGCTACGTTCACTCCTTCACTCTCTGGGGTAAAAGGGCGCGCGCTCTTTTCACTGCTGTTTATGGCGCCGCTGGTGCAGGCAGCAGACAACACCGCGGCTCAGGACGGCGAAACGCTTACCGTCACCGCCGATCCTAATGCCGTGGCCGATGCCACCAACGGCTATCAGCCGCTGAACACCTCCACCGCCACACTGACCAATATGCCGATGCTGGATATCCCGCAGGTGGTAAATACTGTCAGCGATAAAGTGCTGGAAGATCAGCACGCTACCACGCTGGATGAAGCCCTCTATAACGTCAGTAACGTGGTGCAGACCAACACGCTGGGCGGCACGCAGGATGCGTTTGTACGCCGTGGATTTGGCGCGAACCGCGACGGCTCAATCATGACCAACGGCCTGCGCACCGTGCTGCCGCGCAGCTTTAACGCAGCCACCGAGCGTGTGGAAGTCCTCAAGGGACCGGCCTCAACGCTGTACGGCATCCTCGATCCGGGAGGGCTTATCAATGTGGTCACCCGACGTCCGGAAAAACAGTTTGGCGGTTCGATCTCGGGCACCTCCTCAAGTTTTGGCGGCGGTACCGGCCAGCTCGATGTCACGGGTCCCATTGAAGGAACGCGCCTGGCTTACCGCCTGACGGGCGAGTACCAGGACGAAGATTACTGGCGAAGTTTCGGCAAGGCGCGCAGCACCTTTATCGCGCCCTCGCTGACCTGGTTTGGTGATGACGCCACCGTGACCGTGCTCTATTCACATCGTGATTATAAGACGCCGTTCGATCGCGGTACGATCTTCGATCTCACGACCAAACAGCCGGTGAATGTTGACCGTAAAACCCGGTTTGACGAGCCGTTCAACATTACCGATGGCCAGTCCGATCTGGCGCAGCTCAACGCGGAATACCGCCTTAACAGCCAGTGGACGGCGAAGTTCGATTACAGCTACAGCCAGGATAAATACAGCGATAACCAGGCGCGGGTGATGGCCTATGACGCGAAAACCGGCAACCTGACCCGTCGTGTCGATGCGACGCAAGGATCAACGCAGCGCATGCATTCCACCCGTGCAGACCTGCAGGGGAACGTGGATATCGCGGGATTTTACAATGAGATCCTGACCGGCGTGTCGTATGAGAATTACGACCTGCTGCGCACGGATATGATTCGCTGTAAGAATGTAAAAGATTTCAATATTTACCATCCGTCTTACGGCAATCTGAGCAAGTGTACGACCGTTTCCGCCGCGGACAGCGATCAGACGCTCAAACAGGAGAGTTACTCCGCTTATGCTCAGGACGCCCTGTACCTGACGGATAAATGGATTGCCGTCGCGGGGCTGCGTTATCAGTATTACACCCAGTACGCGGGCAAGGGCAGACCATTCAACGTCAATACCGACAGCCGCGACGACCAGTGGACGCCGAAGCTGGGGCTGGTCTACAAGCTCACGCCATCCGTCTCGCTGTTTGCGAACTACGCCCAGACGTTTATGCCGCAATCGTCCATCGCGAGCTACATTGGCGACCTGCCACCAGAAACGTCCAATGCCTACGAAGTCGGCGCTAAATTTGACCTGTTCAACGGTATTACCGCCAACATCGCGCTGTTTGATATCCACAAGCGCAACGTGCTGTACACCGAAAGCGTGGCGGGTGAAAACATTGCTAAAACCGCTGGCCGCGTGCGCTCACAGGGCGTGGAAGTGGATCTGGCAGGCTCTCTGACCGAGAACACCAATATTATTGCCAGCTATGGCTACACCGACGCGAAAGTGCTGGAAGACCCGGATTATGCCGGCAAACCACTGCCAAACGTGCCGCGCCATACCGGTTCGCTGTTCCTGACGTACGATATTCACAACGTCATCGGCGGGAATACCCTGACAATTGGCGGCGGTGGACACGGCGTGAGCCGTCGCTCCGCGACCAACGGTGCGGATTATTATTTGCCAGGGTACGTAGTTGCTGATGCCTTTGCGGCCTATAAAATGAAGCTACAGTATCCGGTGACGCTGCAGGTCAACGTGAAGAACCTGTTTGATAAGACCTACTACACCTCGTCGATTGCGACCAATAACCTCGGCAACCAGCCAGGCGATCCACGTGAAGTGCAGTTTACGGTGAAGATGGAATTTTGATGTAAAAAAGCCCGGTGGCGCTAGCGCCTACCGGGCCTTCGTTACATCCCCTCTCCCGGCGAGAGAGGAATAAAGAGAGGGCATCAGGCCTCAATATCCGCCATATCGCCTTTTTCCTGCAGCCAGTTGCGTCGGTCTTCCGAACGCTTCTTAGCAAGCAGCATATCCATCATGGCGTTGGTTTGCTGTTCGTCTTCGTCGCTGATGGTCAATTGCACCAGGCGGCGGGTGTTTGGATCCAGCGTGGTTTCGCGCAACTGCATCGGGTTCATCTCGCCCAGCCCTTTAAAGCGCTGCACATTCGGTTTGCCCTTCTTACGCTTGAGCTGTTCCAGTACGCCCGCTTTTTCCTCTTCCGTCAGCGCGTAGTAAACTTCTTTGCCGAGGTCGATACGGTAGAGCGGCGGCAACGCCACGTGGACGTGACCGTTTTTCACCAGCGTCCTGAAGTGCTTCACAAACAGCGCGCACAGCAGCGTGGCGATGTGCAGACCATCGGAGTCCGCATCCGCGAGGATACAGATCTTACCGTAGCGCAGCTGGCTCAGATCGTCGCTGTCCGGATCGATACCGATCGCAACGGAGATATCATGCACTTCCTGCGAGGCCAGCACTTCATCCGACGACACTTCCCAGGTGTTCAGGATCTTACCCTTGAGCGGCATGATCGCCTGATATTCACGATCGCGCGCCTGCTTGGCAGAGCCCCCTGCCGAGTCCCCTTCCACGAGGAACAGCTCGGTGCGGTTCAGATCCTGCGCGGTACAGTCCGCCAGCTTGCCCGGAAGCGCCGGGCCACTGGTCAGTTTTTTACGTACCACCTTCTTGGCAGCACGCAGGCGTCGCTGGGCGCTGGAAATGGCCATTTCTGCCAGCATCTCGGCGGCCTGCACGTTCTGGTTCAGCCACAGGGTGAAAGCATCTTTGACCACGCCGGAGACGAACGCTGCACACTGACGTGAGGACAAACGTTCTTTGGTCTGACCGGCGAACTGCGGATCCTGCATCTTCACCGACAGGACGTAGGCGCAGCGATCCCAGATATCTTCCGCCGACAGCTTCACGCCCCGGGGCAGAATGTTGCGGTATTCGCAGAACTCGCGCATTGCATCCAGCAGCCCCTGACGCAGACCGTTGACGTGCGTACCGCCAAGCATGGTCGGGATCAGGTTGACGTAGCTTTCGGTCAGCAGCTCGCCGCCTTCCGGCAGCCACAACAGCGCCCAGTCCACCGCTTCCGTATCACCGGTGAAATTACCGACAAACGGTTTTTCCGGCAGGGTTGGCAGGCCGTTAACGGCTTCGCACAGATAGTCGTTCAGACCGTCTTCATAGCGCCAGGTCTGTTCGGTGTTATTGACGTTATCTTTAAAGGTAATTTCCACGCCAGGGCACAGTACCGCTTTGGCTTTCAGCAGGTGCGTCAGGCGTGAAACAGAGAAACGAGGACTGTCGAAGAAGCTTTCGTCAGGCCAGAAGTGGACGCTGGTTCCGGTATTGCGCTTGCCGCACGTGCCGACGACCTGCAGATCCTGCACCTTCTCGCCGTTTTCAAAGGCGATGTTATACACCTGACCGTCGCGGCGGACGTTGACTTCCACGCGTCTGGACAGGGCGTTAACCACGGAGATCCCCACGCCGTGCAAACCACCCGAGAACTGGTAGTTTTTGTTGGAGAACTTACCGCCCGCATGAAGACGACAGAGGATCAGCTCAACGGCTGGCACACCCTCTTCCGGGTGGATGTCCACCGGCATGCCGCGTCCGTCGTCGATGACTTCCAGCGACTGATCGGCATGGAGGATGACGTCAACGCGTTTGGCATGGCCAGCCAGCGCTTCATCCACACTGTTATCAATAACTTCCTGGCCCAGATGGTTTGGGCGTGTCGTATCGGTGTACATCCCAGGGCGGCGGCGAACCGGCTCAAGCCCGGTGAGTACCTCAATGGCATCAGCGTTATAGGTTTGCGTCATGATTTAAACTAGCAGTTCGCATTGATTGTCAGTGGCTGTGCAGTCCAAGAAAATCGACAATCTGGGTGAAATGATTCTCAAAGCCCGTGAAAGCATGGTTTCCGCCTTCTTCTATAGTCTGGCGGCAGGATGCGTAATACGCCACTGCCTGGCGGTAATCCAGCACTTCATCACCCGTCTGTTGCAGCAACCAGATAAGATCGGGCGCTTCAAGCGGGTCTACCTGCATAACTTTGAGATCGTAAATATGGCGTGACTCTAGCACATATTGTTGGCCGGTGTAGGGGTTCTCGTTTTGCCCGAGAAAGTCCCGCAGCAGCTCAAATGGCCGAACCGCCGGGTTAACCACCACCGCAGGCAGCATAAAACATTGCGAGAGCCAGGTGGCGTAATATCCGCCCAGCGAAGAACCGACCACGCCGAACGATTCGCCGCCGTGTTCCATCACTACCGATTCCAGCATTTCTGCGGCTTCCGCCGGGTAAGGCGGCAGTTGAGGGACGATCATCTCAACGTGCGGGTGATGTTCGCTTAGCCACTGGCGAAACTGCGTCGCTTTCGCGGAACGCGGCGAACTGTTGAATCCGTGCAGATAGAGGAGCGTAGACATCAATAGCCTTCTGAAGCGGTGTCCGGGCGGAATTTTGCGCCGGTTAAACGGCAGACTTCCGTGGTGAGCAGGCCATCGGGATGCAGTTCGAGCCAGCGCCAGCCCGGTGCGATGGTGTCCAGGGTAAAGTTTGCGCAATGCGGCTTGAACTGAACGCAGGTCGAGGGCGTGGCCAGCAGTCGGCGGCCATTCCAGTCGAGATCCTGTTCCTGATGAATGTGTCCGCACAGGAGATTCTGCACCCGCGGGAATTTCGCCAGCACTCTGTCCAGCGCGGCAGAGTTGCGCAGGCTGTGTTGATCAAGCCAGCTACAGCCCGCCGGCAAAGGATGATGATGCAGCAACAGCAGCGTATGACGTTCAGGTTCGGCAGACAGTTTGGTCTCAAGCCAGTCGAGTTGAAAGTCGCTTAACTCACCGTGTGGGACGCCAAAGACCTGGCTGTCCAGCAGCAGGATCTGCCAGTGGTCACCCACAAAAACACATTTTGCCGGAGAGATCCCCGCATCCTGCAGAGAGCTGTACATGGCAGGCTGGAAATCGTGGTTTCCCGGTAGCCAGACGCAAGGCACGCTAAAACTCGCGATGCCTTCAGCGAAATGCTGGTAGGCCGCGGAGGATTGGTCCTGCGCCAGATCGCCCGTCGCGACAATCAGATCGCATGGGCGATTTTCAGCGTGAATGGCGCTAAGTACCGCCTGATAGCTCTCCCAGGTATTCACCCCAAGCAGAGTTTCATGCTTTTCGGCAAAAAGGTGGGTATCGGTGATTTGTAATATCCTGACTGGTGCCCCACCAGCAACAGTCAGGTTCAACAGGCTTTCCAAATGGTGTCCTTAGGTAGGTTTATGACGCTAACAAACCGGAATCGCCATTGCTCCATGTGCTAAACAATATCTTAGCCAGTCGGCTAAAAACTGGTTAATTTGATGCTTTTCGTCGCGTTGATGCAACTTTTTATTCGGATAATCATACCGCGCTTTGAAGCGAAAGATCTGCTGGCTTGAACACACTTCAGCGACCATCGCGTCATGGTAAAGGCGCACCGTCATCGACGGCAGGCTCCAGTAGCTAATGCTGGGCGCCGTTTGTTCAATTTCGACAAGCGTAGTGTAGCGCGTTGATTCTGTTATCGTTAATCGATACTGCGCGTTGCTCACCTGATAGCTCACCGTTTCGCCGGGTGCGTCGTTTTTCGGCAGCAGGCGGCGCAATTGTGCGAAATTGGTTTCGCACAGGCGCATCATTTCTGGGAAGTCAGGTGTATAACGCTTCATTTTTTCCACTCGTTTCGTAAAGTCTGATAATGCAGTTGCAGCCATTGCAGAGCGATGACAGACGCTGCGTTGTCGATTTTCCCCTCTTCTACCCACTGATAAGCCTGCTCCCGACTCACCACATGAACCCGAATATCTTCGTTTTCATCTGCCAGACCGTGGATCCCTTCCGCCGTCGTGGCGTCCACTTCGCCCACCATAATGGACAAGCGCTCGCTGGTGCCGCCTGGGCTTGCCAGATAACTCAGCACCGGTTTTGTCCGGCCAACCACCAGCCCCGCCTCTTCCAGCGCCTCGCGGCGGGCAACGTCTTCGACCGATTCGCCCTCTTCAATCATGCCGGCCACCATCTCCAGCAGCCAGGGGCTGGCGCTGACGTCATACGCGGCAATGCGGATCTGCTCCACCAGCACGACTTCATCACGCACTGGGTCAAAGGGTAGCAAGACTGCCGCATGCCCGCGCTCAAAAATTTCGCGTCTGATTTCACCGCTCATTTCGCCGTTAAACAGGCGATGCCTGAAACGGTAAAGTTCCATTGAAAAAAAACCGCTATAAAGCGTTTCTCGTGCAATAATTTCTACATCGTTTTTCGCGAATGTCACGGGCAAGTTTTCTGGTTTTTGCATGAGTCGAGTCCTGGTAGCAATGGTGATGAAATTATGAATTTCAAGGCTGTTTGGCTGCCGTTTGTAAGGCTATATGGTAGATTGGTGCAAATTACCGCCAGATGGCACGTAACGCCAACCTTTTGGTATGGAAGATTCTGTTAGAATCGGCAATTATTTTTTAATTAGATCAGCGCTAATACTGCTTCACAACAAGGAATGCAAATGAAGAAATTGCTCCCCATCCTTATCGGCCTGAGCCTGACGGGCTTCAGTGCAATGAGCCAGGCGGAAAACCTGTTACAGGTCTACCAGCAGGCACGTCTGGGCAACCCTGATTTACGTAAATCAGCGGCCGATCGTGATGCTGCGTTTGAAAAGATTAACGAAGCGCGTAGCCCATTGCTGCCACAGTTAGGTTTAGGTGCAGATTATACCTACAGCAACGGCTTCCGCGACGCCAATGGCGTTAACTCCAATGCTACCAGCGCCTCACTGCAATTAACACAGACGCTGTTTGATATGTCCAAATGGCGTGCCCTGACCCTGCAGGAAAAGAGCGCGGGCATCCAGGATGTGACGTATCAGACCGATCAGCAGACGCTGATCCTGAACACCGCCACCGCATACTTCAACGTGCTGAGCGCAATCGACTCGCTCTCCTACACCGAAGCGCAGAAACAGGCGATTTACCGCCAGTTAGATCAAACCACCCAGCGTTTCAACGTGGGTCTGGTGGCAATCACTGACGTTCAGAACGCCCGTTCACAATACGATAGCGTCCTGGCCAACGAAGTGACCGCTCGTAACAACCTCGATAACGCGCTGGAATCCCTGCGTCAGGTTACCGGGAATTACTACCCTGAGCTGGCGTCTCTGAACGTCGACAGCTTCAAAACGGATAAACCGCAGGCCGTTAACGCCCTGCTGAAAGAAGCGGAAAACCGCAACCTGACGTTACTGCAGGCGCGTCTGAGCCAGGATTTGGCCCGCGAGCAAATCCGTCAGGCACAGGACGGCCACCTGCCGACCCTGAGCCTGAGCGCGTCTACCGGCGTGTCTGATACCACTTACAGTGGTTCTAAAACGAACACCTCCCAGTACGACGACAGCAACATGGGTCAGAACAAAGTGGGTCTGAACTTCTCGCTGCCACTGTACCAGGGCGGCCAGGTGACCTCTCAGGTGAAACAGGCGCAGTACAACTTTGTTGGCGCGAGCGAACAGCTGGAAAGTGCCCACCGCAACGTGGTACAGACCGTCCGTTCGTCCTTCAACAACGTGAATGCCTCTATCAGCAGCATCAACGCCTATAAACAGGCCGTCGTGTCTGCGCAGAGCTCTCTTGATGCCATGGAAGCGGGTTACTCCGTGGGTACGCGTACCATCGTTGACGTCCTGGACGCGACCACCACGCTGTACAACGCGAAACAGCAGCTCTCCAGCGCACGTTATCAGTACCTGATTAACCAGCTGAACATCAAACAGGCGCTGGGTACGTTGAACGAGCAGGATCTGCAGATGCTGAACAGCACCCTGGGTAAACCTGTCTCTACTTCTCCGGAAAATGTTGCGCCAGAGAACCCTGAGCAAGTTGCCGCCGTTGATAACTTCAACGGTAACGGTGCTGCACCTGCCGCGCAGCCAGCTGCCGCACGTACGACTGCACCCGCCAGCAGCGGTAACAATCCGTTCCGCAATTAAGCATGTCATCGGGCCCACTGCGGCCTGATGCCCTCGCCATACCCCTCTCCTTTCGGGAGAGGGCGTACGCAAATCACACCTGAACGTAAGCCAACGTAAAGATCCCCCTCATTCCGGCCATCATCGCTTCATTTTCAACCACTCATCCTCTATCCTGAGCGTTATTACCACTGGGTCCAGGAAGACAACGATGAAACGGACAAAATCTATCAATCACGCTTCGTTCCGCAAAAGCTGGAACGCGCGTCATCTCACCCCTGTTGCGCTGGCCGTCACGGCTGTCTTTATGCTGGCAGGCTGTGAGAAAAGCGATGAAACAGTTTCGCTTTATCAAAACGCGGACGACTGTTCTGCTGCAACCGGCAACGCCGCAGAGTGTAAAACGGCGTATACCAACGCCCTGAAAGAGGCGGAACGTACTGCGCCGAAATATGCTTCACGTGAAGACTGCGTGGCAGAGTTCGGTGAAGGTCAGTGTCAGCAGACACCGGCTCAGGCAGGCACAGCCCCTGAAAACCAGGCACAGGCCCAGTCCAGCGGCAGTTTCTGGATGCCGCTGATGGCAGGTTACATGATGGGCCGCCTGATGAGTGGTGGTGCGGGTTACCAGCAGCAGCCGCTGTTTAGCTCGAAAAACCCGGCCAGCCCGGCTTATGGTCAATATACCGATGCCAGCGGCAAAGGCTATGGCGCAGCCACCCCTGGCCGCTCCGTAACCGTACCGAAAACGGCGATGGCTCCGAAACCCGCGACCACCAGCACCATTACCCGTGGCGGGTTCGGTGAGTCTGTGGCGAAACAGACCAGCATGCAGCGTAGCGCGTCAGGCACGTCCCCTCGCTCAATGGGCGGCTGATCATGGAACGAGTCAGTATCACCGAGCGCCCGGACTGGCGCGAAAAAGCGACCGAATACGGTTTTAACTTCCACACCATGTACGGCGAGCCATACTGGTGTGAAGACGCTTACTACAAGCTCACGCTTGCCCAGGTTGAGAAACTGGAAGAGGTGACCGCCGAGCTGCACCAGATGTGCCTGAAAGTGGTGGATAAAGTCATCGACAGCGACGCGCTGATGGCGAAGTTCCGCATTCCGAAGCACACCTGGAGTTTCGTCCGCCAGTCGTGGAAAACCCACCAGCCTTCGCTTTACTCACGTCTGGATCTGGCGTGGGACGGCGTGGGAGATCCTAAGCTTCTGGAAAACAATGCTGATACGCCAACCTCGCTGTACGAAGCGGCGTTCTTCCAGTGGATCTGGCTGGAAGACCAGGCCAATGCCGGCAACCTGCCGCAAGGCAGCGACCAGTTCAACAGCCTGCAGGAAAAGCTGATTGAGCGTTTCGCCGAACTGCGCGAACAGCATGGTTTTAATCTGCTGCACCTTGCCTGCTGCCGCGACACGGAAGAAGACCGTGGCACGGTGCAATATCTGCAGGACTGCGCGGCTGAAGCTGAAGTGGCGACCGAGTTTCTCTATATCGAAGATATCGGCCTGGGTGAGAAAGGTCAGTTTACTGACCTGCAGGATCAGGTGATAAGCAACCTGTTCAAGCTCTACCCGTGGGAATACATGCTGCGTGAAATGTTCTCCACCAAGCTGGAAGACGCCGGCGTGCGCTGGCTGGAGCCGGCATGGAAGAGCATTATCTCCAACAAAGCCCTGCTGCCGATGCTGTGGGAGATGTTCCCGAACCATCCGAACCTGCTGCCGGCTTACTTTGCGGAAGACGATCACCCGCCGATGGAGAAATACGTCGTTAAACCGATCTTCTCCCGCGAAGGGGCGAACGTGTCGATTATCGAAAATGGCAAAACGCTGGAAGCCGTTGAAGGGCCTTACGGCGAGGAAGGAATGATCGTCCAGGCGTTTTATCAACTGCCGAAGTTTGGTGACAGCTATACCCTGATTGGCAGCTGGCTCATCAACGATCAGCCAGCTGGGATTGGCATCCGCGAAGATCGCGCGCTGATCACGCAGGATCTATCACGGTTCTATCCGCACATTTTCGTCGAGTGATCGGGTGTGCCGGGGTGCGAGCGGAAGCCCTCACCCCGGCCCTTTCTCTTTGGGAAAGGCACGCATACGTTATCCAATCTGCACCGACAACATACTTAAGCTTCCCATCTCAATGCCATCGACCGGTATGCTGATCGGCTCCTGACCATCCCATGCGCCCAGTACATACAGCAACGGCAGGAAGTGTTCCGGCGTCGGGTTAGAGAGTGAACCGCCTTCGTGATCCAGATAGTTCACCAGCGGATGCTCCTCAACCGGCCCTTGCCAGGTCAGATTCGCTTTCACGTAATCGTTAAAAGATGTCGCCCACGGATATGGCGTGTTCTCACCGTGCCAGCGCGCTGTCCGCAGGTTGTGTACCACGTTGCCGCTTGCGATCAGCATGATGCCCTCGTCGCGTAAGGTCGCCAGTTTTCGCCCCATCTCCAGGTGCCAGGCCGCCGGTTTAGTGCTGTCGATACTCAACTGCACCATTGGGATGTCCGCCTCGGGATACATCTTTATCAGTACGCCCCACGAGCCATGGTCAAAGCCCCAGGCTTCGTTATCCAGCGCCACAGGCACAGGCGCGAGTAATTCCACCAGCTGTCGGGCCAGCGCTGGCGAGCCGGGTGCCGGATAGTGCGTGTCGTACAACGCCTGCGGGAAGCCACCGAAATCATGAATGGTTTTTGGCGTTTCCATTGCGGTCACGCCCGTGCCCCGGGTAAACCAGTGCGCAGACACCACCACAATCGCTTTCGGACGCGGTAGCGTCTCGCCCAGATGACGCCATACTCGGGTATAGACGTTATCTTCCAGAACGTTCATTGGGCTACCGTGGCCTAAAAACAGTGCTGGCATACGGGAAGAAGTCATGGTGATATCCTTACAGAAGGTGTCAATTTAAGGGTTCTAGATTACGCGCAATCTCGCCCGGATGAACGCAGATAAGCGTGAAGATCATCATCAGGAAATTTGAATGTAAGGAATGTGTAAAGCAGGGTTTCGCCTCTCGCTTTGACCGAAATGAACCATTAATATTAATGATAATCATTATCATAAGGAGCAATGCATGTCAGTCCCCTTGATCCTGACTATACTGGCGGGCGCCGCAACGTTCATCGGTGCCATTCTCGGTGTGCTTGGTCAAAAGCCGTCTAACCGCGTGCTGGCCTTCTCATTGGGCTTTGCTGCCGGGATCATGCTGCTCATCTCTCTGATGGAGATGCTCCCTGCCGCACTGGGCACCGAAGGCATGTCTCCGGTGCTGGGATATGGCATGTTTGTATTCGGCCTGCTTGGTTACTTTGCCCTCGACCGCATGCTGCCGCACGCGCATCCGCAGGATTTAATGCAAAAAAGCGTGACCCCGATGCCGCGCAATATTAAGCGCACGGCCATTCTGTTAACGCTC
This sequence comes from Enterobacter sp. R-25, assembly GCF_049913205.1. Classification (NCBI taxonomy): domain Bacteria; kingdom Pseudomonadati; phylum Pseudomonadota; class Gammaproteobacteria; order Enterobacterales; family Enterobacteriaceae; genus Enterobacter; species Enterobacter sp. R-25. Next base: position 4,038,699 of record NZ_CP183982.1, read on the forward strand.
GGCATAAGCCTGCACAACTTCCCGGAAGGCGTGGCAACCTATGTCACCGCCAGCAGCAATCTGGAGATGGGCTTTGGTATCGCCCTGGCGGTAGCTTTGCACAATATTCCTGAAGGACTGGCGGTGGCCGGGCCGGTTTATGCCGCCACGGGCTCGAAACGGACCGCGGTCTTCTGGGCGGGGATCTCGGGGATGGCCGAAATTCTCGGCGGCGTGCTGGCGTGGTTGATTCTGGGCAGCCTGGTCTCGCCTGTGGTGATGGCCGCTATCATGGCCGCCGTGGCCGGGATAATGGTGGCGCTCTCCGTGGATGAGCTGATGCCGCTGGCGAAAGAGATCGATCCGAATAATAACCCGAGCTATGGCGTGCTGTGCGGCATGTCGGTGATGGGCTTGAGCCTGGTGCTGCTGCAAACGGCAGGGATCGGCTAAGACAATCGCGCATTAACGTCTCACAACAAAAAAGCCGGGTTTCCCCGGCTTTTTCACATCAGCCCTTTCAGCTGGCTTTGCGCGCGTGCGCCTGGCGATACTCCACCAGATCTTCAATCGTCACCACGGGCATATTATGCAGACGGGCAAAGGTGATGCACTCCGGCGCACGTGCCATGGTGCCATCGTCGTTGGTGAGTTCACACAGTACGCCCGCAGGTTTAAAGCCTGCCAGGGTCACGAGGTCAATGGTCGCTTCGGTGTGACCGCCACGGGTCAATACACCGCCAGCCTGCGCACGCAACGGGAAGACGTGGCCTGGACGATGCAGGTCTGATGGCTTCGCATCATCGGCAATCGCGGCACGTACGGTGGTCAGACGGTCAGCCGCCGACACGCCGGTGGTCACGCCATGTGCCGCTTCGATGGTCACGGTAAAACCGGTTCCAAAGGCGCTGGTGTTGTTTTCAACCATCATGGGCAGGTCGAGCTGCTTACGACGGTCTTCGTTGATACACAGGCACACGATGCCGCTACCGTGACGGATGGTCAGCGCCATCTGCTCAACGGTCATGTTTTCGGCGGCGAAAATCATGTCGCCTTCATTTTCACGGTTTTCATCGTCAAGCACCATCACGCCGCGGCCTTCGCGCAGTGCATCCAGTGCATGTTCAACACGTTCAATAGAAGTGCCAAAAGAGGAAAGTAGCGTCTGATTCATGGTAAAAAAAACCTCATTAACATTATGGTTACCAGAATCAGGGCAGTCTTAGGAGCGCCGTATAAGCGGCAAAAAGATAACGTGAGCGGGCCAGGCCCGACTTGATCGTTACTCTCTCCCATCCGGACTCTAACCGTCGGCCCCGGAATTACACCGGATCTGCTGTCCTTTGAGTGGTGACCCAAAGCGCTCGCGGGCTTTCAGCGTTACGCTGATTTACCGCCGGTGGGGAATTTCGCCCCGCCCTGAGAATAAGCGAGATAACTATAACGCGATTGATTACCCTGGGCAATGCGCAGACATAAAATCTCCTTTATCCTGGGGCATGACGCGCTACAATGTTCATTAACACCGTCTTATCAAGGGAAGCCACAATGATTGACCCGAAGAAAATTGAGCAAATTGCGCGTCAGGTTCATGAGTCTATGCCAAAAGGTATTCGTGAGTTTGGAGATGACGTAGAGAAGAAAATCCGCCAGACGCTGCAGGCGCAGTTGGTTCGCCTTGATTTAGTCAGCCGCGAAGAGTTTGACGTGCAGACGCAGGTTCTGCTGCGTACCCGCGAGAAGCTGGCCCTGCTGGAGCAGCGTTTGAACGAGCTGGAAAACCGCAATACGCCAGCGGAAGTAAAACCGGCACCGGCCATTCCACCGGTTGATGAAGCAGAATAACAGCCACGTATAACGGGCTGTTTGCGAAGATACCCTCTCCTGCAAAGAGAGGGTGAAAAAAACGGGCCAGATGGCCCGTTTTTTATTGGCTGACTTTATTTGCTGACTTTATTTGCTGTCTTTCTGGATCTTCTTGATGATGTTGGTGGTTGAGCACCCGTCCTCAAAGTTGAGCACCATCACTTCACCGCCATTGGCCCAGACCTCTTCGCTGCCTGCGATTTGATCCGGTTTGTAATCGCCGCCTTTCACCAGCAGATCCGGCAAAATACCGGCAATCAGGCGCTGCGGGGTATCTTCTTCAAACGACACCACCCAGTCCACCGCTTCCAGCGCACCCAGCACGATCATGCGCTGCTCCAGCGGGTTCACCGGACGCGTTTCACCTTTAAGACGTTTCGTCGACGCATCGCTGTTCACCGCCACAATCAGACGGTCGCCCAGCTTACGCGCATTGGCCAGATAAGAGACATGACCGGCATGCAGGATGTCGAACACGCCGTTGGTCATCACCACCTTTTCACCGCGTTTACGGGCGGCGGCGACGGCCACTTTCAGCTCATCTTCGCTCATCACGCCAAAACCGGTATCGGCACGACCACGCACCGCGTTTTCCAGTTCGATCGGCGAAACGGTGGAAGTCCCCAGCTTGCCGACGACCACGCCTGCCGCAGCATTAGCGAAGTAGCACGCTTCTTCCAGAGAGTTCCCTGCCGCCAGCGTCGCCGCCAGAACGCCAATGACCGTGTCGCCGGCACCGGTCACGTCATACACTTCCTGCGCCTGGGTCGGCATATGCAGCGGCGCTTTGCCAGGCTGCAGCAGCGTCATCCCCTGCTCGGAGCGGGTCACCAGCAGCGCGGAGAGTTCGAAGTCAGCAATGATCTTCATGCCGCGCTCAACGAGCTCTTCTTCCGTCTTACATTTTCCCGCCACCGCTTCAAACTCAGAGAGGTTTGGCGTCAGCAGCGTTGCGCCGCGATAGCGCTCAAAGTCAGTACCTTTCGGGTCGATCAGCACGGGCACATTGGCTTTACGCGCGAGCTGAATCATCTGCTGTACGCTTGCCAGCGCACCTTTGGCGTAGTCGGACAGCACCAGCGCGCCGATAGTGCTCAGCGCCTGGTTAATGCGCTCGTGCAGCGGCTCAGGATCAACGCCCTCAAAGCCTTCCTCGAAGTCGAGGCGGATCAGCTGCTGGTTACGCGACAGAACGCGCAGTTTGGTGATCGTCGGGTGTGTCGGAACCGAAACGAAATCGCACTTCACGTTCACGTCCGCCAGCGACTTGCTCAGCGCACGCGCCGCATCGTCAATGCCGGTTAAGCCAACCAGACGCGACTGCGCGCCCAGAGAGGCAATGTTCATCGCCACGTTTGCCGCGCCGCCAGGACGCTCTTCAATGGTGTCGACCTTAACTACCGGTACCGGTGCTTCCGGAGAGATGCGGCTGGTCGGCCCGTACCAGTAGCGATCCAGCATGACATCCCCGACAACCATAACTCCAGCACGTTCAAACTCTGGCAGTGTTACTTTCATTCCTGACTCCAGAAAGATTCACAATTTGCGCGCGATAATATCACACTTGTTTTGTTACGCACGGTTCCACTAGCCACTTCTGCCAGCTGGCGGTGACCTGCGCGCGTTCAGTGGCGAAACAGTCCAGCGCGACGTGGCCAGGCTGCTCCTGTAAGGCCAGGTGGTGCAGCTCGTCGCGCAGCGTGGTATAGGCGCGCGTTAAGGCCTGCGCCTCCTGCTCATCCATAATGTCGTTTTGCGCCAGCAGTTCCAGAATACGCACATTATCAGACCAGCGGGTCAGCTTCGGTTTAGCGTGCGCATGGCGTAGCACCAGATATTGCGTAATAAATTCAATATCGGTAATGCCGCCCTCATCCGCTTTAATATCAAAGCGATCGCGATGCTTATTGCCCAGGTGCGCGCGCATTTTCTCGCGCATCTCACGCACCTCGGTCTGCAGCGTGCTGCCGTCACGCGGGGTTGTCATAATCTCCCGACGAATGGCATCAAACTGCGTTTTCAGCGACGGATCGCCGTACACCACGCGGGCACGCACCAGCGCCTGATGTTCCCACGTCCAGGCTTCATTCTTCTGGTACTCAGCGAAGGACTCCGTTGAGGTCACCAGCATGCCGGCCGCGCCGGAAGGACGCAGACGCGCATCCACTTCATATAAAATGCCGGATGACGTGCGGGTGCTGAACAGATGCATAATGCGCTGGGCCAGACGCAGGTAGAACTGACGCCCGTCGATTTCACGCTCGCCGTCGGTCATGACGTCTGCCGGGCAGTCATGCAGGAAGATTAAATCGAGATCCGAGCTGTACCCCAGTTCCCATCCGCCGAGCTTACCGTAACCCACAACGGCAAAACCGCGGCCTTCGCGGTCAGCAAGGTGTTTCGGCTGGCCGTAGCGCGCCACCATCTGAATCCATGCCTGATGCACCACCGCATCAATGATCGCTTCTGCAAGCCAGGTTAAGTGATCGCTCACTTTCATCACTGGCAGCGTTCCGGCGATATCTGCCGCCGCCACGCGCAGCATTTGCGCCTGCTTAAATTGACGCAGCGCCTCCAGCTGTTGCTCTTCGTCCTCTTCCGGTACGCGCAGCAGATACTGACGCAGCTCGTCACGGTAGGCGTCCGTTGCCGTCGGCTGGTAGAGCGTATTGGGATCGAGCAACTCATCCAGCAGCAGCGGATACCGCGCCAGCTTGTTGGCCACCATCGGCGAGGCGGCGCAAAGCGTAATCAGATGCTTGAGCGCGCCCGGGAACTCGCTCAGCAACTCAAGATAGGTCGTACGGGTGATGATCCCGCTCAGCAGCGGCATCATGCGCGACAGCGGGACCGGCGCATCCGCACGCGAGCAGACGTTGCTCAGCAGGTGCGGCATCAGATGATCCAGCACCTGACGACCGCGCGGACCAATGGCCCGTTTATTCAGTTCGAGACGGAAATCAGCAATTAACGCCACCACACGATGGCGATCGTCATCGCTCAGGTGCGCCAGCACCGGCGTGGTGTCATCTTCCTGCAGCGCGTCCTGCCACAATTCGCGCCAGTGTTCAGAGAGCGTATCGTCCTGCGATTCACTTTCATCGTCACCAATCAGCGCGTTAAAGACACGGCGCACGCCGGCCATATGCGCATCCAGTTGCCCGGTCAACGTTGACCAGTCGTCGACGTGCATCCCCCAAGCCAGCCGCGCCCGGTTCAGGTCATCGCCTGGCAAAGTCTGGGTCTGCTCGTCATTGATGCTTTGCAGCAGGTTTTCCAGGCGGCGCAGGAACAGATAGGCCTCACGCAGGATCTGCGCGTCGCCTTCCGGCAGCAGATGCAGTTGCTCTATGGCTGACAGCGTCGGCAGCAGCGAACGGGATTGCAGTGAAGGCTCACGTCCGCCGCGGATCAGCTGGAAGACCTGAACGATAAATTCGATTTCGCGAATGCCGCCCGCGCCGAGCTTGATGTTGTCCTTCAGACCCCGGCGACGCACTTCACGGGCGATCATTCCTTTCATGTTGCGCAGCGACTGAATAACGCTGAAGTCGATATAGCGACGGAACACGAACGGGCGCAGCATGGCGCGCAGCTCGTTGGCGTAGGCATCGTCGCTGTCTCCCATGATCCGCGCTTTGACCATCGCGTAACGCTCCCAGTCGCGCCCCTGCTCCTGGTAATAATCTTCCAGTGCCGCAAAGCTCAGCACCAGCGGACCGCTGTCGCCAAACGGGCGCAGGCGCATATCCACGCGATAGACAAAACCATCCTGGGTAGGTTGATCCAGCGCTTTAATCAGACGTTGCCCGAGACGGGTAAAGAACTGCGCATTGTCCAGTTCACGGCGGCCCCCGCGTGTGGAGCCGTTCTCCGGCCAGGCAAAAATCAGGTCGATATCCGAGGAGAAATTCAGTTCGCAGCCCCCGAGCTTGCCCATGCCCAGAATCAAGAGTGGCTGAGGAACCCCATCCTCATTGCACGGCGTGCCCCACTCTTTACAACAGGCGGCATAGAGCCAGTCCCGTGCGGCAACAATTAGCGTCTGTGCCAGCTCGCTCAGCTGTTGCAGGGTACTTTCTTCGCTGACCAGTTCCAGCGCCTGAGCCCAGGCAATACGCACCATCACCCGGCGGCGGAACTGGCGCAGGACGCGCATCAGTGTCGCTTCATCCGCGACCTCTTCAAGTGCGGTTTGCAACCAGCCCGCATAATGCCGCCACTCGTCTGCCTGCGGCGGGGTGCTCTCAAGCGCCTCCAGCCAGTCCGGGTAAGCGGTGATACTTTCCTGCACAAAATCACTGAAGGTGAGCACGCTCCTGGCCTGCTCGCTTAACGATGACGCCGGTAATGACTCAGGCAGACGTTCGCAAACGGTCTGCCACTGCTGCTGTAACTGCGAAGAAAGCGGCATTATAGGGTTCCTTGCCAGAGTTAACGTTTTCCGCTGTGCAGCCAGAACGGCTCCTGCGAAATGGCTTCATTGCGGAAATGCTCAATCTCAATGTGCTGACGGGTTTCGATAGCATGCTTCAGCCCCTGCCAGTTCTCCAGCCAGGCCTGCGCTTTAGGGCCGTCATAGGCACCCGACAACAGCAGCATGCTGTCGATATTGCGCGACAGGCGGATCAGCTGATCGCCATACTGGTCTCCCAGCGGATACGCAAAGGTGGTTTTAAGCTCCGCCGCGTGGCGTGAAAGATGGATATCCGCGAAACGTTTGAAGTTATCTTCAATTTTGGCCTGGGCTTTTGCATCCAGGAAGGCACGCCAGCTGCGCGTCACCAGAAACTCGGTCAGCGCCAGCCTGGCGGCGGCGTTTTGCGGGCTGTAGAGCGCCGTTTGTGCGGATACGTCAGAGAGCAGCAGCGCTTCGGTCTGGGTCAGCAGGTCACGTAAGTGAGCGCTCGCTTTACGAGGTACGATGCCGCCGAACAGCGCCAGGGTATGACGCACAAGGCTCATCGCCGCTAACACGTGCGCTTTTGCGTTTTTCACATTACGCACCCACAACTCTTCATGATAAAGCCACTGTGAGAGCGCCAGCTCCAGTGCCGCCTCCATGCCCTGCTCAACGCTGGCTTTCGGTGGCACGTGCAAAATAGTCGTCTCTTTCAGCAGGCGCGGCGCATTCCCGGCGGCCAGATGATACCCCCGCGCCGCTTTGCTCAGGCTGCCCTGACGCAGGCCCGGCTGGCTTACCAGCTTACGCGCCAGCTTCAGTACGTCCTGGACTTCACCTTCCAGCAGTTCAAGCTCCAGCTCGCAAATCGGCTCCTGAAGCTCACCCGCTTTTACCTCACCCTGATCGAGGGCGATTTCAATGCGGCTTTTCCCTTCCGTTACCAGCCATTTTTCACGCCAGAAATCGGTACTAAACAGCGGTTTCACCTCGGCGGATAAGGTTTCTGGCAGCACGCCGTCCGGCCAGACTTCTGCCGGGAAACGATCCAGCTCAAGTTCTGGCTGATTGATGTCGATATTGTATTCCGGGCGCTGATGCAAACCGCCGACCACGCGGCCAGCGATTTTCATCGTCATCTCGTAGCGCCCGTTCGCGCCACGGATGCGCAACCCCATATCATGGCGGCGCAGCCAGTTGTCTGGCGTTTCGTAATAGATATTAAGCAGTTGTACCGGTTCATGGTGTTCGTCGGAAAGGGTCTGCAGATGCTGACGGAGTGCGTCAACGCTGTCTTTTTCGACGATAAATTTTAATTCGATTTCTTGAGCCATAGCCTTGTACTTTTGCAGGCGTCACAGACGCGTCAATGAGGGCGAACTTCCTCGCCATTTGTTTGTCAGTACATAGTATTTTGCGCCAAATTGCCACGCAATGAGCAATTTGACGGGCGTAAATGTTTAGGGTCGTGACACAGATGATTCTGATTGCTGACGAATGCTTTGCGTAGAGACACTGTTGCCACTACTATCGTTCCACTATTTATGAAAATAACGACTAATGATGCTTAAATTACGCCTGATTGGACTTACTTTCCTCGCTTTTAGCGCCGCAACCGCCGTGCACGCTGAAGAGAAGCGTTACGTTTCTGACGAACTGAACACCTGGGTACGCAGTGGCCCTGGAGATAATTATCGCCTCGTGGGTACGGTCAATGCCGGCGAGGAAGTGACGCTGTTACAGACCAACGCGGAGACCAATTATGGTCAGGTTCGCGACAGTACCGGCCGCACGTCCTGGATCCCACTGAAAGAGCTGAGCGCGGTGCCAAGCCTGCGCACCCGCGTGCCGGATCTGGAAAATCAGGTGAAAACGCTGACCGACAAGCTGAACAATATCGACGGTACCTGGAACCAGCGTACCGCGGAAATGCAGCAGAAAGTGGCCCAGAGCGACAGCGTGATTAACGGTCTGAAAGACGAGAATCAGAAACTGAAAAACGAGCTGATTGTCGCGCAGAAGAAGGTGAACGCCGCCAATCTGCAACTTGATGACAAACAACGTACCATCATCATGCAGTGGTTTATGTACGGTGGCGGTGTGCTGGGCGTTGGCCTGGTGCTGGGTCTGGTGCTTCCTCACCTGATCCCAAGCCGTAAGCGTAAAGACCGCTGGATGAACTAATTCGTCTTCTCTGCCAGACTTACGTATTATCTTGCGAAAAGAGAAAACGGGAGTACAGGGCGTGAAGAGTTATCTGGTCGGTGGTGCGGTACGTGATGCGTTGTTAGGTCTGCCGGTCAAAGATAAAGACTGGGTGGTGGTGGGAGCCACACCTGAAGAGATGCTTAACGCGGGCTACCAGCAGGTAGGCCGCGATTTTCCCGTGTTTCTGCATCCGCAAAGCCGTGAGGAGTACGCCCTGGCGCGTACCGAACGGAAATCCGGTTCGGGTTATACCGGCTTCACCTGCTATGCCGCACCGGACGTCACGCTGGAGCAAGATCTCCTGCGTCGCGATCTCACCATCAACGCGCTGGCGCAGGACGAAGACGGTCAGATCATTGACGCGTATGGCGGTCAGGACGATCTGCGTAATCGACTGCTGCGTCACGTCTCCCCGGCGTTTTCTGAAGATCCGCTCCGCGTGCTGCGCGTGGCGCGCTTTGCGGCGCGTTACGCGCATCTGAGCTTCCGCATTGCCGATGAGACCCTGGCACTGATGACCGCCATGACCGAGGCGGGCGAACTGGCCCACCTCACGCCAGAGCGCGTCTGGAAAGAGACGGAAAACGCCCTTACTACCCGCAACCCGCAGGTCTTTTTCCAGGTGCTGCGTGACTGTGGCGCACTGAAAGTGCTGTTCCCGGAAATTGACGCGCTGTTCGGCGTACCCGCCCCGGCGAAATGGCACCCGGAAATCGATACCGGCGTGCATACCCTGATGACCCTGAGTATGGCTGCCATGCTCAGCCCCGAGGTGGATGTGCGTTTTTCAACGCTGTGCCACGATCTCGGCAAAGGATTAACGCCAAAAGCCATGTGGCCGCGCCACCATGGCCACGGTCCTGCCGGGGTGAAGCTGGTCGAGGGGCTTTGCCAGCGCCTGCGGGTACCCAACGAGATCCGCGATCTCGCCAGACTGGTGGCGGAATTTCACGACCTGATCCACACCTTCCCGATCCTCAAACCGGCCACCATCGTTAAGCTGTTTGATAACATCGACGCATGGCGCAAACCCCAGCGCGTCGAGCAGATCGCGTTGACCAGCGAAGCCGACGTACGTGGCCGCACCGGTTTTGAAGCCTGCGATTATCCGCAGGGACGGCTGTTACGCGCAGCGTGGGACGTGGCAAAAGCGGTACCGACTAAAGCGGTTGTCGAGGCGGGCTTCAAGGGACCGGAAATCCGGGAAGAACTGACGAAACGTCGAATTCAGGCGGTGTCGGACTGGAAGGAAAAGCATTGCCCTCAGCCTAAAGACTGAGGGCCGTCGGTCAGAAGAAGACCACGTAAACCGCAGCCGCCACGATAAAGCGATAGATCGCGAACGGAATAAACGAGATACGCTTAATCAACTGCAGGAAGGTTTTGATGGCGATCAGCGCCACAATAAAGGCGGTGACAAAGCCCACGGCGAACATCGGAATGTCACCCGTGGTGAGGAAGCCAATGCTTTTATAGACGTCGAGTGCGGTCGCGCCCATCATCATCGGCACCGCCAGCAGGAACGAGAACTCCGACGCAGCATAGCGGCTAACGCCCATCAGCATCCCGCCAGAGATGGTCGCGCCTGAGCGTGAAAAGCCCGGCCACAGCGCCAGACACTGGAAACAACCAATGATAAACGCCTGACGGTAGGTCATGTCATCCAGACCTTCCGCGCGTGGCGTTTTCGGCTTCAGCAGTTCTGCCGCGATCAGCAGGAAACCGCCGACGACCAGCGCATACATGACGTTAATCGGGTTAAACAGCGATTTAATGGTGTCGTGGAAAACCAGGCCCAGAACCACTGCCGGAACCATGCCAAGCAGAATATGGATAAGCGTCAGGCGACTTTTGCTTTCACCCTCGCGCTGAGGAAGACGGCCAAAGTGGATACCGATAAGCCCGAACAGACGACGCCAGAACATTACAACGACCGCCAGAATAGACCCCAACTGAATGACAACTTCAAACGTCTTTGCGGTATCGCCTTCAAAGCCCAGCAGATGGCCAACGATAATCATATGGCCCGTACTGGAAACCGGCAAAAACTCCGTCAATCCTTCGACCACACCCAGTATTGCCGCCACCAGCAGCGAGTGCATATCGCTCATCTATAAACCCCTAAAAAGATATAAAAAAAACGGTGTCCCACGCGGACAACCGTGAAAGATACAGCTTTAAGACCGGTATAACCTAAAATGGTTTAGCTATTATGACGTTAAATCTTCCCTTTCAGATTTGTGCCACGCTCAATGATCACGCCGACGTTAGCGGCACGCGCCACGGCGCCCGGTTTGCTCAACTTGATGCGTACCCACGGTGCGTTGAACTTGCTCAGCAGCAGCTCGGCCACCTCTTCTGCCACACGCTCCACCAGCGCAAAACGTTGCCCTTCGACGTGGCCCACGACCGTTTCACTGATATCGGCGTAGCTCAGACAGTCATTCACGTCGTCGCTTTTTGCTGACTTGCGGTTATCCCAGCCCATTTCGATATCGAACACGAGTTTCTGCTCAATGGTCTGTTCCCAGTCGTAAACACCAATAGTGGTGATTACCGAAAGTTGCTCTATAAATACAATATCCATCACGACCTGCCTGCTTTTTGGCTAAACCGGATACCACTTCCGGCGAATTATGCGTATTATCCACAGATGCTGAGAATACAGATACATTTTCAAAACGGAACAGCGTTATGAGTGCAATCGCGCCTGGAATGATCCTCCTCGCCTACCTTTGCGGCTCAATCTCCAGCGCCATTCTGGTCTGCCGCATTGCCGGGTTACCTGACCCGCGCGAAAGTGGTTCCGGGAATCCGGGGGCGACCAATGTACTACGAATTGGCGGCAAGGGAGCAGCCGTAGCGGTATTGATTTTTGATGTTCTGAAAGGAATGTTACCCGTCTGGGGAGCGTATGCGCTGGGCGTAACGCCGTTCTGGCTGGGGCTCATTGCTATCGCCGCCTGTGTCGGCCATATCTGGCCTGTATTCTTTGGTTTTAAAGGCGGTAAAGGCGTCGCCACCGCCTTTGGTGCTATTGCCCCAATCGGCTGGGACTTAACCGGCGTAATGGCCGGCACCTGGCTACTGACCATTCTTCTGAGCGGTTACTCGTCACTGGGCGCCATCGTCAGCGCGCTGATCGCGCCATTCTATGTCTGGTGGTTCAAACCGCAGTTCACCTTCCCGGTGTCGATGCTCTCCTGCCTCATCCTGCTGCGTCATCACGATAATATTCAGCGCCTGTGGCGTCGCCAGGAGACCAAAATCTGGTCGAAGCTCAAGAGAAAGAAAAAAGACGCCCCGTAAGGGGGTTAGTTATGCCTTATAACCAAATGTGATTTTGGTCACCCTCTGCCTGTGGTAACTGTTAATGACACAACACAACCACACAAAACGAAAATGGCAGACATTACAGACACAACTCCCCTTTCAACGGCAGGACATTCGCCTGATGGCGACATCAAGTGGGTACGTAACGCCTCTGACGTTTCACGTCTGGTCAACGACGGTTCTCAGGGTCGGGCCAACGCCCGCATCGTAGTCGGTATCGCGCTGGGCGGTATTTTCCTCGATGCGTACGACCTTGGTGCGCTGGCGTTCGGCATCAAAGACATCACCCGCGAATTTAATCTCACCCCCGCCGGTACCGGCATGGTGGCCTCGGCCATTACCTTTGGTGCGATTGTCGGGGCGCTGCTGGGTGGCTATCTCACGGACAAGATCGGACGCTACCGCGTCTTTATGGCCGACATGCTGTTCTTCGTGGTAGCGGCCATCGCCTGTGCACTGGCACCGAACGAATATGCGCTGGCGGGCGCACGCTTTGTGATGGGCCTCGGCGTGGGGATCGATCTGCCGGTGGCGATGGCGTTTCTTAGCGAGTTCGCCAGGCTCAAAGGCCCCGGAAACAAGGCCTCCAGCGTCGCAATGTGGTGCCCAACCTGGTATGCCGCAATCAGCATCTCTTACCTGTTGGTGTTATTCTTCTACGCCGTACTGCCAGAAAGTCACAGCGACTGGCTGTGGCGCTTAATCCTGGGGTTTGGCGCGGTGCCTGCGCTGGTGATTATCGCCATTCGTAGCCGCTACATGAGCGAGTCCCCGGTCTGGGCGGCGAATCAGGGCAACCTGAAAGAGGCGGCCGCTATCTTGCGGCAATCGTATAACATCAACGCCCACGTGCCGCAGGATGCGCTTAACCAACCGGCACCGGTGGTCAACAAGGCGAAGTGGGCAAATTATCTGAACCTGTTCCGTGGCGTCTATTTGCGACGTACCACGCTCGCCACCCTGCTCTCGGTGGTGTCGTCTTTCGCCTATAACGCCGTCGCATTTGGTCTGCCGGTCATTATCTCCAGCTTCTTTGTGCAGTCGATGCTGACCACTATTCTGATTTCACTGGTGCTAAACCTGCTGTTTGCCTTCGTCGGCGGATTGCTGGCAGTACGCTATGTTCCGCGCTTCGGCGCGTGGCGGATGTCACTGGCGGGCTACGCCTGTCAGCTTGTTGCTCTGCTGGGGCTGGCGCTGATTGGTCGTCCGGAAGGCGTATCGGAAGGCGTTATCGCCGTCGCGATGCTGGCGCTGTTCCTGTTCGGTCAGGGATTTGGGCCCGGTGCCCATACCATGACGTTTGCGTCCCTGAGCTATCCCACCTCTCTGCGCGGCGTGGGCGTGGGCCTTAACCAGACGCTGATGCGCAGCAGTTCTACGCTCTCCCTGTTTCTGTTCCCGCTGCTGGTGGCCTCTCTTGATACCGCCGTGTTCTGGGTGATCGCTCTGGCACCGTTTATCGGGCTGGCTTCGCTGCTGGCGATCCGCTGGGAGCCGTCCGGCTATGATGTGGATGCAGAGGATTATCGATAACCTTCTCAACCGGCTCCTTGAGCCGGTTTTTTTATCCATAAGCGACTCATATGACAGCCTTCATTTCTGCCAGGGCATACTGAAACGTCTCCCGATGATGAGCAGATGGATGCAGCATGTTAGCAGCTCAGGTCACTGATAATTCTTACAAAGGCTGGCAGGCATCGCTCGCCCTGCAGTTTTGTTACACCCCTGAGAAAACCCTCCTGCACGCTGCTCATCACATCGGGCCCCTCACCGTACAGCGGCCTTTTTATCCCGAAGGCGACACCTGCCACCTGTATTTACTGCACCCGCCAGGCGGGATAGTCGGCGGCGATACGCTGGATATTTCGGTGCATCTGGACGCGAAAAGCCATGCGCTGATCACCATGCCCGGCGCGAGCAAGTTCTATCGCAGCAGCGGTCCGCAGGCCTGTCTCAATCAGCACTTCTGGCTCGATGATGAGGCTACGCTGGAGTGGCTGCCGCAGGACACCATTATCTTTCCCGGTGCGAATGCCGCCCTGCGTTCCGTTTTTCATCTGAAGGCCTCCAGTACGCTGCTGGCGTGGGAATTGTACTGTCTGGGTCGCCCGGTGATCGGCGAAACCTTCAGCCACGGCACGCTGGAAAGCCGCCTTGAGATCTGGGTCGAGGATGAGCCACGGCTGATTGAACGTCAGCACCTTAACAATGGCGATCTCACGCCCGTTGCAGGTCTCCCGTGGGTCGGCACGCTGCTGTTCTTTCCGGCCAGGGAAGCGCACCTCGAAACGGTGCGCGAGCTGCTGACGCCGCTGAGCCACTTTGCCGGGGCAACGCTCACAGACGATCTGCTGTCGGTGCGTTTTCTCTCCCACGACAACCTGATTTGCCAGCGGGTGATGCGCGATATCTGGCAGTCGCTTCGCCCACTTTTAACCCCCAAAACCGCCTGTTCGCCGCGTATCTGGCAGACATAAGAGAAACGTTATGGAACTGACCCCCAGAGAAAAAGACAAGCTGTTGCTGTTTACCGCTGCGCTGGTTGCCGAACGCCGCCTTGCGCGCGGGGTAAAACTGAATTACCCGGAATCAGTCGCGCTGATCAGCGCGTTTATTATGGAAGGCGCCCGCGATGGCGAAACCGTCGCCTCACTGATGGAAGCGGGCCGTCACGTCCTGACGCGCGACCAGGTGATGGAAGGCGTACCGGAGATGATCCCCGACATTCAGGTGGAAGCGACGTTCCCGGACGGATCAAAGCTCGTCACCGTCCATAACCCGATCGTATAAGGAGCGCGTAATGATCCCAGGCGAATACCAGATCCAATCCGGAAACATTGCGATCAACGTTGGGCGAGACACGCAAAACGTGATCGTCGAAAACCATGGCGACAGGCCGATACAGGTGGGATCGCACTACCACTTTTATGAGATTAACCCGGCGCTGAAATTCGACCGGGAAGCCACCAAAGGCTATCGGCTGAATATTCCGGCAGGCACCGCCGTGCGTTTCGAACCCGGACAGAAGCGCGAGGTGACGCTGGTTCAGGTCAGCGGCGCGCAGCGTATTTTCGGCTTTCGCGGCGAGGTGATGGGAGAGGTGAAAAATGGCTGAAATTTCACGCCAGGCCTACGCCGATATGTTCGGTCCCACCACTGGCGATAAAGTGCGTCTGGCCGACAGCGAGCTGTGGATAGAAGTGGAAAACGATCTCACGGTCTACGGCGAAGAGGTCAAATTCGGCGGCGGGAAGGTGATCCGCGACGGTATGGGCCAGGGGCAGATGACATCCGACGGCTGCGTGGATCTGGTGCTGACCAACGCGCTGATTATCGATCACTGGGGGATCGTTAAAGCCGATATTGGCGTAAAAAACGGGCGGATCTTTGCCGTGGGTAAAGCCGGTAACCCGGATATACAGCCCGGGGTCACGATCCCGATTGGCGCAGCGACAGAAGTGATCGCCGCCGAAGGGAAAATTGTCACCGCCGGCGGGATCGACACGCACATCCACTGGATCTGCCCGCAGCAGGCGGAAGAGGCGCTGGTCTCTGGCGTCACCACCATGATTGGCGGGGGCACGGGCCCTGCGGCAGGCACCAACGCCACGACCTGTACGCCGGGGCCCTGGTATATCGCACGGATGTTGCAGGCGGCCGATACACTACCGGTGAATATCGGCCTGCTTGGCAAAGGTAACGGTTCCAACCCTGATGCCCTGCGCGAGCAGATCGCAGCGGGTGCCATCGGGCTGAAGATCCACGAAGACTGGGGCGCGACGCCGGCCGCCATCAACTGCTCACTGGCGGTGGCGGAGGAGATGGATATTCAGGTGGCGCTGCACAGCGACACGCTGAACGAATCCGGGTTTGTTGAGGACACGCTGGCGGCTATCGGCGGGCGGACCATTCACACCTTCCATACGGAAGGGGCAGGCGGCGGACATGCACCGGATATTATTACCGCCTGCGCGCACCCGAATATTCTGCCCTCCTCCACTAACCCGACGCTGCCCTACACGGTGAATACCATCGACGAGCATCTCGACATGCTGATGGTGTGTCACCACCTCGACCCGGATATCGCCGAGGATGTGGCCTTTGCTGAATCACGCATTCGCCGGGAGACCATCGCCGCGGAAGATGTCCTTCACGATATCGGCGCCTTCTCGCTGACCTCGTCCGATTCCCAGGCAATGGGTCGCGTCGGCGAAGTGATTATTCGTACCTGGCAGGTGGCGCACCGTATGAAGGTTCAGCGCGGCGCACTGCCGGAAGAGACCGGGAACAACGATAACTACCGCGTGAAACGCTATATCGCCAAATACACCATTAACCCGGCGCTGACCCACGGGATTGCTCATGAAGTGGGCTCGATTGAGGCCGGGAAACTGGCAGATTTAGTGGTCTGGTCCCCCGCGTTCTTTGGCGTCAAACCCGCCACCATTGTGAAAGGCGGGATGATCGCCTGCGCGCCGATGGGGGATATCAACGCCTCTATCCCAACGCCGCAACCGGTCCATTACCGCCCGATGTTTGGCACGCTGGGTGCCGCACGCCATGCGACACGGCTGACGTTTGTCTCCCAGGCTGCCGATGCGAAGGGCATTTCGCACCAGCTCAGCCTGCAGAGCGGCATAGCCGTCGTAAAAGGCTGCCGCACGGTGAAAAAGGCCGACATGATCCACAACAGCCTGCAGCCCAACATCACCGTTGATGCACAAACTTACGAGGTTCGCGTTGATGGCGAGCTCATTACCAGCGAGCCGGCAGACGTTCTGCCGATGGCCCAACGCTATTTCCTGTTTTAAGGAGTGACGATGATCTACCTGACCCAACGCCTTGACCATGCCCATCCGATAACCGCCAGCGTCACGCTGCCGATTGAAGTCCGGGTGAAAAGCCGTGCCCGCGTGGCGCTGAATGACGGCCGCGAAGCCGGGCTGATGCTGCCGCGCGGCCTGCTGCTGCGCGGGGGAGATCTGCTGACCACTGACGACGGCAGCGAGGTGATCGAGGTGATCGCCGCGCCGGAATCGGTCTCCGTGGTGCGCTGCGACGATTCGTTCCTGCTCGCCCGCGCCTGCTACCACCTCGGCAACCGCCACGTGCCGCTGCAGATCATGCCTGGCGAGCTGCGCTATCACCACGATCATGTGCTCGATGACATGCTGCGCCAGTTCGGGCTCGAGGTGACATTTGCCACCCTCCCGTTTGAACCGGAAGCAGGGGCGTATACCAGCGATGCCCACAGCCATAGCCATAGTCACTCTCACGCTCATTCACATTAAGGATTCATCATGCGTACGTTTTTACCTCTGTTACTGCTGGCCTTTTCTCTTCCTGCCCTGGCGCATCCCGGACACGGCACAGACAGCTTTCAGGCCGGTTTTTTCCATCCGCTGACGGGTCTTGATCATCTGCTGATGCTAACCGGTGCGGGCGTACTTTCGGCCCTGAGCGGGCGCAAGCTGCTGCCTCTTGCCACTCTCGGCATGATGCTGGCTGGGGCCGTTGCAGGCAGCCTGCTTGGCGGCTTTAGCGGCATGGAAATGCTGATTATCGCCTCGCTGGCGGTCTGCGGCGCGATGATGTTTAAAACCGAAAATCGCCTGCTGTTGGCCGTGCCGGCGCTGGCAATGTTCCACGGCTGGGCGCACGGGGTAGAGATGTCTGGCCACAACTTCTGGCTCTTCACCAGCGGCTTTATGTTTGCCAGTGCCACGGTGCTGTGCGCCAGCTTCGCCGCCGGGTTACTGCTGCGCCGTCACGACGGGTTGCGTAAAACCTTTGGTGGCGGGCTGATTGTCTCTGCGCTGCTGGCGCTGATGAGCTGATGGAGCACGTCCGCCAGCGGCTGCGCCTGATGCAGCTCTCCAGCAGCAGCCTTCCTGTCGGGTCATTCACCTGGTCGCAGGGTCTGGAGTGGGCCGTAGAAGCAGGCTGGGTCCCCGATGCTGAGGCGTTCAAAAACTGGCAGATCCTGCAGATGGAGCAGAGCTTTTTCTGTGTCGATCTGCCGCTGTTTTCCCGACTTTATCAGGCGTGCGAGCAAAACGATTTGGCGACGGCAACACGCTGGACGGGCTATCTTCTCGCCTGCCGGGAAACGCGTGAACTGCGTGAAGAGGAACGCAACCGCGGGGCGGCCTTTACGCGCCTGCTCAAAAGCTGGGAGCCGGACTGTCCGGCAGAGTGGCGGACGCTGTTTATGCAAAGCCAGCTCAGCGGGATGGCGTGGCTGGGAGTACGCTGGGGCATTAGCGCCCATGAGCTGGCCCTGAGCCAGGGCTACAGCTGGATTGAGAGCGCGGTCATGGCGGGCGTCAAGCTGGTGCCGTTCGGGCAACAGACGGCGCAGCAGCTGATTATCGACCTGAGCGACCACTTTGCCGCCGGGCTTGAACCGGCTTTTTTGCGTGGCGACGACGCGCTGGGTGCGGCAACGCCGCTGTCGGCCATCGCCTCTGCGCGCCACGAAACACAATATTCACGATTATTCCGTTCCTGAGGAGACAACATGGCTGATTACAAACATCCCCTGCGCGTGGGCGTGGGCGGCCCGGTGGGGTCGGGCAAAACCGCGTTACTGGAAGCACTCTGCAAAGCAATGCGCGACACCTATCACCTGGCAGTGGTGACCAACGATATCTACACCAAAGAGGATCAGCGCATTCTCACCGAAGCGGGCGCCCTTGAGCCAGAGCGCATCGTGGGCGTGGAGACGGGCGGCTGCCCGCATACCGCAATCCGCGAAGATGCCTCAATGAACCTGGCGGCAGTGGAAGCGTTAAGCGAAAAGTTCGGCAATCTGGACCTGATCTTCGTTGAAAGCGGCGGTGACAACCTGAGCGCCACCTTCAGCCCGGAGCTAGCTGACCTGACAATCTATGTGATTGACGTCGCTGAAGGGGAGAAGATCCCGCGTAAGGGCGGCCCAGGGATAACCAAATCCGATTTTCTGGTAATCAACAAAACCGACCTGGCACCCTATGTGGGGGCCTCACTGGAGGTGATGGAGCGTGACACCAACCGCATGCGCGGCGAGCGCCCGTGGACCTTCACCAATCTGAAGGCGGGCGACGGACTGGCGACGATCGTGACATTTCTGGAAGAGAAAGGGATGTTGCGGGTGTAACCGTATAAATCCCCTCTCCCTGGCGGGAGAGGGTCAGACATTACGCCTCCGGCAACTCCGCCAGCGGCCAGCGTGGACGTACAGAGACGCTCAGATCGGCGGTCGCGCCAGCGTTCAGACGTACCATACCCGCGTAGGCGATCATCGCCCCGTTATCGGTACAGAATTCCGGACGGGCATAAAATACTTCCCCACCACGCTTTTGCATCATCTGCGCGAGTTTTGCACGCAGCGTGCGGTTGGCGCTGACGCCCCCGGCCATCACCAGACGCTTAAAGCCGGTCTTTTCCAGGGCGCGTTTGCATTTGATCATCAGGGTATCGACCACCGCGTCTTCGAACGCACGGGCGATATCAGCACGGGTCTGCTCGCTATCGTCGTTATTGCGAATGGTATTGGCCGCGAAGGTTTTCAGACCGGAAAAGCTGAAATCCAGCCCTGGACGGTCAGTCATCGGACGCGGGAAGACGAAACGCCCTTCCGTGCCCTGCGAGGCCATTTTCGAGAGCATCGGACCGCCAGGATAATCCAGACCCAGCAGTTTGGCCGTTTTGTCGAAGGCCTCACCGGCTGCGTCGTCAATGGACTCGCCGAGCAGCTCATACTTGCCAATCCCCGTTACGCTAATCAGCTGGGTATGGCCACCTGAAACCAGCAGCGCCACAAAAGGAAACGCAGGCGGATTATCTTCCAGCATCGGCGCCAGAAGATGCCCTTCCATATGGTGAACCGGAATGGCCGGCACATCCCACGCGAACGCCAGCGAACGGCCCACCGTTGCGCCGACCAGCAGCGCACCCACCAGGCCCGGGCCTGCGGTATACGCTACAGCATCAATATCAGTAGAGCTCAACCCGGCTTCTTTCAGCGCCGCCTGAATCAGGGGAACCGTTTTACGCACGTGGTCACGAGAAGCCAGTTCAGGCACGACGCCGCCGTAGTCAGCGTGTAATTTCACCTGACTATACAGTTGGTTGGCAAGAAGCCCTTTTTCGTCGTCGTAAATGGCGATGCCGGTCTCATCGCAGGATGTTTCAATACCCAGTACACGCATGACTTGTTTTACCTCGTTTCAATACCGCGCAGTGTAGGGCCAATGCGGATTGATGTAAAACTTTGTTCGCCCCAGGAAGAAGCCTCGTGTATACTCCTCACCCTTATTAAAGTCCCTTTCAAAAACGCGTCGGTGCTTTACAAAGCAGCAGCATTTGCAGTAAAATTCCGCACCATTTTGAAATAAGCTGGCGTTGATGCCAGCGGCAAACCGAATTTATCAAAGGTGAGAGTTACATGCCGGTAATTAAAGTACGTGAAAACGAGCCGTTCGACGTTGCACTGCGTCGCTTCAAACGTTCATGCGAGAAAGCAGGTGTTCTGGCTGAAGTTCGTCGTCGTGAGTTCTATGAAAAACCAACGACCGAACGTAAGCGCGCTAAAGCTTCTGCTGTGAAACGTCACGCGAAGAAACTGGCTCGCGAAAACGCACGCCGTACTCGTCTGTACTAATCAATTGAGGGCCTCAGCCCTCAATGACAGACAGAGTTGTAGTCGTAAGGCCGTGCTTCCGGAAGGAATGCGCGGCTTGTTTTCGTTTATGAGTTACTAAAAATTTTGGGGCATATGGCCGGACGAATCCCACGCGTATTCATCAATGACCTGCTAGCCAGAACCGACATCGTCGATCTCATCGACGCGCGGGTAAAGCTGAAAAAGCAGGGCAAGAACTACCATGCGTGCTGTCCTTTCCATAATGAAAAAACCCCCTCCTTCACCGTAAACGGTGAAAAGCAGTTTTACCATTGCTTCGGCTGTGGTGCTCACGGTAATGCTGTCGATTTTTTAATGAACTACGACAAGCTCGAGTTCGTTGAAACCGTCGAAGAGCTGGCGGCGATGCACAACCTTGAAGTGCCGTATGAAGCAGGCAGTGGGCCAAGCCAGATCGAGCGCCATCAACGGCAGACGCTGTACCAACTGATGGATGGTCTGAACTCGTTTTATCAACAGTCTCTTAAGCACGCTGCTGCTGAGCCTGCGCGTCAGTACCTGACAGCGCGCGGACTGAGTGACGATGTGATTGCGCGTTTCGCTATTGGTTACGCCCCGCCCGGCTGGGACAACGTGTTAAAGCGTTTTGGCGGCAATAGCGAAGATCGTAAGTCTCTTATCGATGCCGGCATGCTGGTCACCAATGACCAGGGACGAAGCTACGACCGCTTCCGCGAACGGGTGATGTTCCCGATCCGCGACAAGCGTGGCCGGGTGATTGGTTTTGGTGGTCGCGTGCTGGGTGATGCCCTGCCGAAGTACCTCAACTCCCCGGAGACCGATATTTTTCATAAAGGCCGCCAGCTTTACGGTCTTTATGAGGCGCTGAAGGATAACGCGGAACCTCCGCGCCTTCTGGTCGTCGAAGGCTATATGGATGTCGTCGCGCTGGCGCAGTATGACATCAACTATGCGGTTGCATCTCTGGGCACCTCGACCACAGCCGATCACATTCAGTTGCTGTACAGGGTGACTAACAATGTCATCTGCTGTTACGACGGTGACCGTGCAGGGCGCGACGCCGCCTGGCGTGCGCTGGAAACCGCACTGCCTTATATGACCGACGGGCGTCAGTTACGCTTTATGTTCCTGCCCGACGGTGAAGACCCGGATACGCTGGTGCGTAAAGAGGGCAAAGCGGCGTTTGAAGCGCGGATGGAGCAGGCTCAGCCGCTCTCCACGTTTTTGTTTAACAGCCTGATGCCGCAGGTCGATTTGAGCACCCCTGACGGGCGCGCGCAGCTCAGCACGCTGGCGCTGCCGTTAATCAGTCAGGTGCCCGGCGAAACGCTGCGCATCTATCTGCGTCAGGAGCTAGGCAACAAGCTCGGCATTCTGGATGACAGCCAGCTTGAACGTTTAATGCCTAAACAGTCTGAAAACGGTGCGGTTCGTCCCGCGCCTCAGCTAAAACGCACAACCATGCGTATACTGATAGGGTTACTGGTTCAAAACCCCGAACTTGCTCCGCAAGTGCCATCGCTGGCGGGTTTGAACCACGAAAAATTGCCCGGGCTTGGCTTATTTTCAGAATTGGTCAACACTTGTTTGTCTCAGCCAGGTCTGACCACCGGACAACTTTTAGAACATTATCGCGGCACAAAAGAGGCTGCTACCCTTGAAAAACTGTCGATGTGGGACGATATAGCAGATAAGGACATTGCAGAAAAAACGTTCACCGACTCACTCAACCATATGTTTGATTCGATGCTTGAGCTGCGCCAGGAAGAGTTGATAGCTCGCGAGCGCACACACGGCTTAAGCAGCGAAGAACGCCGGGAACTCTGGATGCTGAACCAGGAGCTGGCAAAAAAATGAATTCAACGGCTTAAGTGCCGAATATCGATCGGGAAGCCCCCGGCAGCCGCACTGAGAGGCAGCGGCACAAATATAAGTACGCCCTCGCTTTAAAGGTTGGCAGCCCCATCGCCGACACCAATCAAACGAATTAAGTGTGGATACCGTCTTATGGAGCAAAACCCGCAGTCACAGCTGAAACTTCTTGTCCAACGCGGTAAGGAGCAAGGCTATCTGACCTATGCCGAGGTCAATGACCATCTGCCGGAAGATATCGTCGATTCAGATCAAATCGAAGACATCATCCAAATGATCAATGACATGGGTATTCAGGTGATGGAAGAAGCACCTGATGCCGATGATCTGTTGCTGGCTGAAACCTCCAACAACACTGACGAAGATGCGGAAGAAGCTGCTGCACAGGTCCTGTCCAGCGTGGAATCTGAAATCGGGCGTACCACTG
The DNA here is from genome assembly GCF_049913205.1 of Enterobacter sp. R-25. NCBI lineage: Bacteria > Pseudomonadati > Pseudomonadota > Gammaproteobacteria > Enterobacterales > Enterobacteriaceae > Enterobacter > Enterobacter sp. R-25. Next base: position 4,061,436 of record NZ_CP183982.1, read on the forward strand.
ACCCGGTCCGCATGTACATGCGCGAAATGGGTACCGTTGAACTGTTGACCCGCGAAGGCGAAATTGACATCGCGAAACGCATCGAAGACGGGATCAACCAGGTTCAGTGCTCTGTTGCCGAATACCCGGAAGCGATCACCTATCTGCTGGAGCAGTACGATCGTGTTGAAGCGGAAGAAGCGCGCCTGTCTGACCTGATCACCGGTTTTGTCGACCCGAACGCTGAAGAAGATATGGCACCGACCGCCACTCACGTGGGTTCTGAACTGTCTCAGGAAGAGATGGATGATGACGAAGACGAAGATGAGGAAGATGCCGACGACGACACCGCCGATGATGACAACAGCATCGACCCGGAACTGGCGCGCGAGAAGTTTGCCGAGCTGCGTACCCAGTACGAAGTCACGCGTGACACCATCAAAGCAAAAGGTCGCAGCCACGCAGCCGCACAGGAAGAGATCCTGAAACTGTCTGAAGTCTTCAAACAGTTCCGTCTGGTGCCTAAACAGTTCGACTACCTGGTTAACAGCATGCGCGTGATGATGGATCGCGTACGTACCCAGGAACGCATCATCATGAAACTGTGCGTTGAGCAGTGCAAAATGCCGAAGAAGAACTTCATCACCCTCTTCACCGGCAACGAAACCAGCGAAACCTGGTTCAACGCGGCTATCGCGATGAACAAGCCGTGGTCTGAAAAACTGCACGACGTGAAAGAAGACGTGTTCCGCGGCCTGCAGAAACTGCATCAGATTGAAGAAGAGACCGGCCTGACCATTGAGCAGGTTAAAGACATCAACCGTCGTATGTCCATCGGTGAAGCGAAAGCCCGCCGTGCGAAGAAAGAGATGGTTGAAGCGAACCTGCGTCTGGTTATCTCTATCGCCAAGAAGTACACCAACCGTGGCCTGCAGTTCCTGGATCTGATTCAGGAAGGCAACATCGGTCTGATGAAAGCGGTTGATAAGTTTGAATACCGTCGTGGTTATAAGTTCTCCACCTATGCTACCTGGTGGATCCGTCAGGCTATCACCCGCTCTATCGCGGATCAGGCGCGCACCATCCGTATTCCGGTGCATATGATTGAGACCATCAACAAGCTCAACCGTATCTCCCGCCAGATGCTGCAGGAGATGGGCCGCGAGCCAACGCCAGAAGAGCTGGCTGAGCGCATGCTGATGCCGGAAGACAAGATCCGTAAAGTGCTGAAGATCGCCAAAGAGCCAATCTCCATGGAAACACCAATCGGTGATGATGAAGATTCGCATCTGGGTGATTTCATCGAGGATACCACCCTCGAGCTGCCGCTGGACTCTGCGACGACCGAGAGCCTGCGTGCTGCAACACACGACGTTCTGGCTGGCCTGACCGCCCGTGAAGCAAAAGTGCTGCGTATGCGTTTCGGTATCGATATGAACACCGACCATACGCTGGAAGAAGTGGGTAAACAGTTCGACGTTACCCGCGAACGTATCCGTCAGATCGAAGCGAAGGCGCTGCGTAAACTGCGCCATCCAAGCCGCTCTGAAGTACTGCGTAGCTTCCTGGACGATTAATCGATCCTGTCAGTGAAAAGCTCCCTTTGGGGAGCTTTTTTTTGCATTTTCTCCGCCCCTCAGGGACAAGGAAACACCGCCCTACAGCCCACGCACAACCAGGGCCTCATCCAGTTCCCGATACGCCTCCACCAGCTTATCCAGCGTTGCCCTGTTAAGCCCGCTCGGGTTCGGCAGTACCCACACCTGCGTGACGCCAATGGTGATGGCCTGTTTGCCCCACTGCGCACCGCGCTGACTAAACGCCTGTTCGTAAGCCTGCTTGCCCAGGATGGCCAGCGCTGCCGGCTGATAATCTTCAATCTTCTTAATCAGCTCCCGCCCACCGCTGCGCAGTTCATGCAGGTTCACCTCACTCGCCTGTACCGTGGGCCGCTCGACCAGCATGGTAATCCCGCAGCGCGTATCCAGCAGGTGCTGCTCCTCTTCAGGCTTCAGTAGCCTGTCGGTAAACCCGGCCTGATAGATAACCTTCCAGAAGCGATTCCCCGGATGGGCAAAGTGAAAACCGGTGTGCGCCGAGGACTTCCCCGGGTTAATCCCGCAAAACACCACCCGCAAGCCCGGGGCCAGAATATCGTTGATCATCTCTACTCCCATTGATACATCTTTATGGAAGTATAAAGGATTGATTATGCATTGTTTATAAAAACAGCAGGCAGGTGTGAATGGCTGGATTGCTGAAGGGAGTTCCTCTATAATTCACCGCCACGGCCCCTTAGCTCAGTGGTTAGAGCAGGCGACTCATAATCGCTTGGTCGCTGGTTCAAGTCCAGCAGGGGCCACCAAATTCAGCTGTAGAATCAAATGATTAAGCCACTCGATTGAGTGGCTTTTTTATTGATTTTTTTTGAGCCGGTGGCGCAGTCGCTAACCGTGGGTCTGCGAAGCCGTTCGGACACGCTCAGCGGCGCCAGGTGTCGCAATCAGACGCTCCACGGACTCCATCGTCACGAACGTACAGCTGCAGTCCACATTGGTGCACTGGTGATAGCGCTCTTTGGTATTTTCACTTAAATAGCGACTGGTACGCGCATGCGCGGAATGCTTGCACTTAGGACAATGAAACATGTACCCCTCCACATAATTCACAATTTGTGAATTAATAATACCCAAAAAGAAACCAATAGCAAATACATTACTCATTTCCGATAGAAAATTTTTCATCGGCGACGTTCAGCTCAAGCTTAAGTTGCGTGGTAAATCCACTCTCGCTGAGAGTATGAACCACCTCGTTGATAATCCACGCCTGCTCGTCAATGACCCGTTTAAAGCCGTAGACCAGCACCGGCGTTTCGGGATACAGATCGGCGCGTCCCAGCGCCAGCTGGATAGAAAAATTCACGGTACCCCGCTGAAGCGCGCGCCACTTCGCCTCTGCAGCCCTGAGCGCCTGCTCTTCAGAGGCATAAACCGTGGTGAGCTCAAAAACGTTTTCCGCCGACCCCACCAGCCTCTCTTGCGGCTTCTCTGCCTTGCCTCCTGCTCCCGCTACCGGTGCAGCGGCATCCGGGTGCTGTAGTCCTTCTGTCGGCTGCCCCCCGGGCTGACGAGCAATACTCAATTGAGCATTTTGTTGTTTTGGGTCACGCGTTTGCAGCCATTTGGCCGTCACGCCGGAATAATTTTCACGGTCAGCGACGGAAAAAAGGTGCCGATCGCCATCCCCACGCTCAATCATCATTAAGGGAAGCGGTGTGCCACTGGCCGTCACGGCATGGCCCGCTTTCATAAAAATAACCTTCCCGGCTTTGATTGAAACAAATGCACCATTACGTTCGGCCAGGCGGGAGAGAAACGCCGCGTCAGTCTCCTGTGACTGATCGATATGAGAAATGGCGATGGATGCAAGTCCCGCCCCGACGCTGGCGGTAAACTGGTTACGCTGAGCAATGGTGTTGACTATCGCGCCGATCGTCGTGTCATGCCACGACTGTTCGCGCCGCACGTTGAGCTTCCCACGAAAATCTGCGCTGCATCCCCGGATGGTCAGCGTGTCCGGCGTGCCCCGGAATTCAATCGCATCTATCGTAAAGTCCCCTTTCGGCTGGAGCGGTGTTCCCTCCCATCCCAGCCATAAGGACAGTCTTGCCCCCCGGGCAGGCAGGTCTAACAACCCGTCGGAATCATCCAGTAGAATATCCAGCTGATCGGCTTCCAGCCCACGTTTGTCGGTCATGGTCAAACTGATAAGGCGATGGCTGAAATTTTGCGTGATATCGCGCTCGTCAAGCTTAAGCATAAAATCAGGGGCGATTTTCCCACCCGCCCGGATATTCATTTCGGTGATCATCCCACCAGCCCTCCAATGCTATTACGTGCGCTTTCTACCAGCTCTGAGGCCTGCGTTCTCAGGTCGCCAAACGTCGTCATCAGCGATTCATCCACGCGTTTCAGTACCAGGGTAAAATCAATTTTCCGGGCAGTGCCATCGCTGTAAAAATCCGAATGCGTATGCGTGACTTTCTCAATGATAAACATGCCGTGAATGATGCCGGTACCGTCTATCAACGGCCATGCCCGCCCTTCATTCGCCATCAGCTCAACCGCCTTGAGAGAAAGCCGCCCTCCCGTGAGCTCCGGGTAAAGTAATCCGGAAAGGTTAAAGGATGTCTCACCTTCGCCAAGGTACTGCCAGGCTTTGGGTTTCCCGATGCGTTCGTTGGATGCCCAGCGGTAGTCTTTTGTAAATACCATTGACTGATACGGTAAGGTTCGTCGTTCAAAGACAAACAGACCCAGCACCATTAACATTTTCTCTCTCCTTAACCATACATAAAGCTGGATTGCTGCCGTCTCGCTTTTTCCTGCTCACTGCTCTCTATAGCCTCCCGGATTTGACGTGTCAGATCCGTTCCGGAGACTGCGCTCCCCTGCAGCGTGAAGTTGTATTCACTTTTACTCTGATCGATGTAAGAACGCCCTCCCGCTGCTGCCATCGGCTGGTATCCCATGAAGCCGCTGTAAACAGGTGACGCCGGGTCCCAGGCACTGCCGGCGTCAGCAGAGGAGGTGCCTTCTTTCGGTACAGCCGAGTCGATATTGCCCGACTCTTTTTTTATGACGCCGAGTTTCTCCAGCAGCCAGCTGGCCTTGCCGCGCAGGCTGTTAAAGAGATTTAGCGGCGCCATTAGCGCATCTCCCAGCGCCTGACCGAACGCCACGCCGACATTTTTGCAGCTGTCGAGCGTTTCCTGCGTCGCCTTAATCGGCGCAATCAGATCGATGAACCACTGCCAGATCCCGCCCAGTTTTTCTGAAATGAAACCAAAGGCCTGTAACAGCGGAGAGAACAGCTCGCCCAGCGGCGCGAAGGCCGCAGAAAGCCCCTCAATCACCCCGCCAAAGAAGGCGCTAATGGGCTCCCAGTATTTAAGAATCAGTAAAGCGCCGGCGGCAATTGCCGCTCCGAGAGCAATAACGGGCCAGCTCAGGGCGCCCAGCACCGTCATGATGCTCCCCCCCACTACGCTGAATACCGTGCCCAGCATCCCGGCAGCGGTTATCACCAGATTCAGGCCTGACACAATGGGGGCGACCACCATACCTAGCGTGCCCAGGACACCAGCAAAGGCTTGTGCGCCCATAACCACGCTGACCAGGGCTTGCGTCAGTGCAGGGTTAGCGTTGATCCAGAGAGAGAGCGTACTAAGCCATCCGGTCGCGGTTGAGATCAGCGTGCGCAGGGCATCATCGGCCTTATCAAAGACATCAATCTTCAGGCCGTTTAATGCAGCCTGGAACTTGCTGATATCACCCTCGAGGTTATCGCCCTGAACCGAGGCTGTCAGCGCGGTGCTCCCCCTCGCGCCCTGGAGTGTCTGGCGCTTGTTATCCAGTGTTCCATTCCCAGCCGCTGAAACCAGTACACCTGCGCCTTGCATCGCATCCGCACCGAAAATGGCCTTCAGGTATTCAGTTTGTTGAGCCGCACCGATTTGGCTGTTTTCGAATGAGGCAGAGATCGCCTTGAGGATATTCTCTGTCGGCAGTGGATTACCCTCACCATCCCGGGTTTGCACCTTCAGTTCATTCAGCGCTGCAGAACGCTGCCCATCCGGCGTCTGCAGGCGGCTCAACATGGCGCTAACCTCTGCGCCGGCATCGGCACCTTTCATCCCCTTTTCCATCAGAATACCAAGCAGCGCGGTGGTCTCCTCAAGGCTGGCGCCGGCTTCTCCGGCGGCAGGTGCGGCGGATGCAATGGCGGTACTCAGTTCGGTGAGACTGGTATTGGACGCAGTGAAACCGCGGGTAAGGACATCTGCAACGCGTTCAACATCCGTATTCGCCAGGTTAAACGAGGCCTGCGTGCTGCGGATGATGTCGACCGCTTTCGCGGCATCAATATTCCCTGCGAGGCTGAGGTTGACCGTCGGCACAGTGGCGGCCACCACCCCGTCGGCGTCATAGCCTGATCGGGCCAACTCGCCCTGCGCCCGGGTGACAACATCTGTAGAGGTTCCTGTACTGACGCTGACATCCCGTGCCTGCTGACGAATGGCCTCCAGCCTGGTATCCCCCTTCTGCAGACCCAGGCTTGCCTGTATGGCAGACATCTGCTTTTCAAAACGGATGCCTGGGGCAATAAAGCGGGACGTCTGATTAAAGCCCGCCTTTGCCATTCCTGCGCTCGCATTAGCAAACTGCTGCACACCCGCGGCAACACGTTTGCCAGACTCGTAGCGGTTCTGGACGGTATTAAGCCGCTCCTGTTGCTGATTGACCCTGGCAAGCGCCTCTTTATGTCGATTTAGTTGTAGCGTTTTTTCGCTGATACCCTGTCTTAAACGACGCTCATCTGACGACAGCGTGCGCGTATTAATCCCTGCCTGCGCCAGCTCACCGCGCTGGCGCTGCACTGACTGGCGTAAATTGTTGTACTCAAGCTTAAGCGCGGCGGCAGATTGGCGGGCTGCCGCCAGCGCATCCGCCTGGTCACGGGTTGGGTTCTGGGTGTTTTTGAGCTGGAGCGCCAGCTCCGCGGTCTGCTGTTTCGCCCGGGCAAGAGATTGCCCCGTCACGGCGAGCTGTTCGTTGGCTTTTCTGAAGCCGTTAATGCGGCCCGCCTGTTCATCAAGCGCGCGCAACGCCGCCTCTGAATCGCGGATACTGGCCGCGAGAGAGAGACTGGCGTTCTGAATAGCGTTAAGCGGTCGGCTTGCCCGGTCGACTGCCTTAAGCAACTCCTGAAGTCTGACATTATTACTCATGGTAGTTTCCGCTTCGCTGCAGCGCCTTTTCGCGCCATATAAGGAGTTCGGTCATGCTCAGCGAGTACAGCTCTGACGGCGGCCAGTGAAAGATCACCGCGATATCCGCCATCAGATCATCGACCGACAGGTTTTCGGGAAATGTTAGCGAGCCGAAGCCGGTGACAAAAAACCGATCACCTTGCCCGCAAAAGAGAGCAGATCGGAAGCATCCAGACGCGCAATCTCATGCTCGGTCAGGGCCGGCGAGGTCATTCGCGGCAGCACTTTAATCAGCGCATCGACGTCAGATTGTGCCAGCGACGCCAGCGATACCCCACGCAGGGTCCCCGCGTTGGGTTTTGCGACGGTCACCTTTTCGATTTTTTGCTCGCCGCGCAGAACGGGGGTGTCGAGCGTAATGGTGTTCGGGTTTTCGCTTTCGTTAATGACGGTCTCGTTGATATTTTCCATTTCGTTACTCTTCAGAAAGTTAACTTACCGGCCGGCAGTCCCGGCCGGTTAAAGGTTTACAGGCCAATCGCCTTACGGTGTTCCGCCAGACGATCGACGCCGTCGACTTTCAGCACCATGTTGATGATGTCAATTTCGATGATCTCTTTGCCATCGATGGTCAGCTGGTAGTAAGCGCACTCGGTGGACATCTTGGTGGTGCCGCTCTCGCCCTGCTTGTTTTCACCACCATCAAACTCTTTATGACGGCCTCGCATGACGATTTCGACGGCGGAGATTTCGCCCGTGTCGTCACGCTGGAAGGAGCCGGTAAAGCGCAGAGGCACGCTGTCCGCGCCCGGAGAGGCATACTGTGCCCACAGCGCGACGTCCGGCAGACCGCCAATGGTCCACTCAAGCGCCAGGGCATCATCGTCCAGGCCGAGGTCGACAGAGACCGAGCCCGGCATACCGCCGCCGCGATACTTCTCCAGTTTGCGGGTGAGCTTCGGTAAGGTGACAGACTCAACAACGCCCATATAACTCAGGCCATCGTTGAACATGTTCAGATATTTAAGTTTGCGTGGTAACGCCATGCTTCAGCTCCTTAGCTGTTAACCGAATCGGACAGGTCTGCCAGATAGGTATCGGTGATGCGCTGGCGCAGGGTCAGGTTCTCCAGCGGCGGGACAGGGGTGTAGTCGTAATCGATGTACAATTTCCCCGCTTTCAGGGTCGATGCATCATTTGATTCCGGGTCATACCAGCAAGCGCCATCAACGATATAGCCGTTGGTTTTCAGCTCACGGAATTTGGCATTGATACCGGAAACGATGTCGCGGATGAGCGTTGGCGTAATGGGTTTATCCATTGCCCATGCGTGTGCTTCGGCCATGGTATCGGCCAACACCTGCGCGGTACGGGTGTAGTTTTCAAAGACGAAGAGCGGATCGTCTGAACAGGTACGGTTGCCCCAGAATTTGAAGCCGTCGTTACGAATAAGCGTGGTGACGCCGGCCTGGTTAAGCAGGTTCGCATCGGTCGCTTGTTCCTGCAGATCCCAGGACACGGAGGCGCTTACACCTGTGACACCGTTAACGCCGATGTTGGACAGGGTTTTGTGCCAGCCAATCGTCTGGTCGATTTTGGCGCGCAGGCCGAGAGCACGTGCAGTGGCCCAGGCGTGGGTCGTCGTGTTGGTGGTGGTATCCCACGCCAGAAAATCAGGGTGAATCACCATCAACTCGCGCTGACTGAAGTTTTTGCGGTAATCGATAGCGGCTGAAATGGTTTTACAACCCCATGCACTGACATAGCCAAACGCGCGCAGGCTCTGGCACATGGCGGCCAGCGCGGTCGCCACTTCCTGCGAATCCAGCCCCGGAACACCGAGAATACGTGGCTTAACGCCAGTGACCGTTTTCGCGGTAAGGAGCGCTTTCAGACCGGTATATTTACCGTTTTCATCGGTTGTACCGATGATATTAGAGATAGTCTCTTTCTGTGCTTCCTCAGCGGTATCAGCGGTGCCTTCAGCGACACGCACGACAACAACAACCGGTTTACACTGATCGGCAATCGCCTGCAGGGAAGCGGACAACGTCCCCATTTTCCCGGCTTTCGCAATCGCAGTTTGCACGTTGGTAATGAGCACAGGCTCGTTTAAAGGAAATGTCTTGTCGTCCGCATCGCTGGCCGTACAGACCATGCCGATGATTGCCGTCGAGACGGTGGAAATGGTGCGGGTGCCATCGTTGATTTCGATGACTTCCACGCCGTGATGATAGTCGCCCATCCGTTTAACTCCGTGGTGTAGTGGAGTCATCATTTTGTGGTGAGTTCGAAATATTAGAAATGAAATGCCGTTGGTGAAGTTACAGCACAACGCATAATGGCAGGACGTAGGTTTGCCAGAAAAAAATATTGACGGTAGCGTTTAAAAAAAGGCGAAATGCTTACTCAAAGCAATCATGAAGGTTTTTTATCTTATCTCGCGAAAAATGTAGATATGACAATGCCGGTTGCTGTCGGGGAAGGATAGAGTGTAATGATGGGTTAGTGTTTAGAAGAAAGAAAAAATGAAGCCCGCGACATACGCGGGCTTTGTGTTAATTGTTAGACGGAGCGTCAGGCCAGATAATATCTGGTGCGTTGTTGGTATCAATACGATTAAGCAATACCCGGTATTTCTTCCACTGCTGTAAAGAGAGAATTTCCGCTTCAGTCGCCATAGATAAATCAACGGCATCCTGAAGAGGTGAGATAGCTTGTGTCGCCAGAGACAATAACCTCGACTTCATTGACTGGGCATTATAAATATACTCTTCATGTGATGGCGGGGCAATTTCAACCCATTCCATGCAACTTTTATTAACATTGTAATGAGGAGTCATCCTGTCAGGTGATACCATGAAAGATTCGTATTCCTGTTCTGAGATCTCCTTCAAATCTGGAGGAACAGCAATACCTTGAGCTTCGTAAACCTGAATAGTGTCTTCAAGATAAAAGCTGCTATCTGAGTTACTAAAATATTTTTTCATCTCAATAGCCTGCCACAATTAATGAAAATGTACCGTTACAGTTATGCGTTTCTATTTTGACCTGATTTTTCCCAACAGGTGTGCAAAGATAAAATGAATCGGAATTATTACCACCGCTTCCAAAATAACTGACGCCAGTACCTAAAATACCATTAGGGAATGACGTTGGCAGGGTGACAGTCACAGCAGTGTTATTGCCGACTGCAATACTTCTAACTGCCTGCATAAAAACAGTGCCATTGCCATGGGTGTAATAAGCGCTATTGTTACCCGTCGTGGTTCTTCCCGTTCCATAACGAGCATCCGATTCAGCTTTGGTATAAGCCTGGCCAGCAGGTGTGTAGCTGCCTTTCGCCTGAAAACGTCCATCACTTTCGGTTTTTGTATACGCACTGGTTTTAGGCATATAACCGGCATCTGACTGCGCTTTCGTGTAATAGCGGGCGTCAAAATTGGCATAATCACCAGGCACAAATTGACCAATTGTTCTTAGTTGCTTGCTTGCCCCGGCATAAGAAATAACAAAATTACCGCCAGTTGAATCTTCATTAATACGAAACCCACTCCCATCAGCAACTATAAAATACTTTTTCCCAGTATCGGATTCAGAAAAAGTAATGATGGGCGCGTTATTATTAATCTCCAGATTCCCGCTAAGCCTCCCCCCAGCTAACTTGAGATATCGTTCATCGAAGTTGGCATAATCGCCTGGAATGATTCGCTCCTTCATCTCAAGGCGACCGTTGCGGGTATTGATGTACCCTGTAATACCCGCTTCTGGACCACCTGCTGAGGTTAAGGTGCAATAAAATCCAATCCCATACCACGATTTCAATAGCATATTGTTATCAGAAAAACTTGCTGCATCGCCCCCAGAAAAAATCCCGGTAGCACTTCGCACGTTCAGACCGCCATTAAAATTTACAGTTCTCTGAAATGCTCCGCCTTGTGATGCTGAAACAGCATCAACTTCACCAGCGGTTGGTTTATTTACAGCATCATACTGTTTAGTCCAGGCTGACCACGTTCCACTGTAGAGCGTGCGGATGTAAGCGCGAGAGTTGTTGTATATCCGATAAACCTGCGTAATACCCGCGTGTTTATAAACCTCAAGTGAACCGGCATTCGACTCTGGGTAATTCTTACCCGTTTGGGCCTGTGCATTCGCTGGCTGATAATATAGTCCCGGCATGGTGTAGGCATTCAAATCTTCAGCATTGCCAATCCCCACTGCCTGACCGTTAAAAATATCCTGTGCCGTAATATTGATATCGCTAGTCAATGCCCGCCCATTTACTTTACGCCCTGACGGCACGCGTCCATTAGCATTGTCATACGCAGCCTTCACCGCTTTCGGTGTCGCGGCCAGTGTCTCAGATACATTGTCAATGGCGCTGCTGAGCTGGACGATACCTTTTTGTGCCGTGCTGGCATCCTGAGCCGTATATTTCCCTTTGGCCAGGTCATAGGTGGCCTTTACCGCTTTAGGCGTTGCGGCCAGCACCTCAGACACGCTGTCGATCGCACTACTGAGCTGGACGATACCCTTTTGTGCCGTGCTGGCATCCTGAGCTGTATATTTCCCTTTAGCCAGGTCATACGCGACCTTCACCGCTTTTGGCGTCGCGGCAACGACTTCAGAGACACTGTCGATCGCACTATTGAGCTGAGTAAAACCTTTTGCCGTCAGAGAGGCATCAGGATGGCGTCGGGACTGCTCGTGCTCGGTAAGTTTGTCGTCGACGTAATCCTGCGTCGCCATCACCGTTGAGGTGTCAATCGTCAACTCGACGGAGGCGATATCACTCACCATGATGACCATACGCACAGTCTGCGCACGTCCAGATCCTTCAGCGAGTGCAGGTTTGTAACTTTCAGCCATATTGCCGACAGCAATCAGCGTCCCGGTATCATCATAGAGCCCCATTTCACGCATCCAGAACCCGCCGATCTCCGGAGGGATCAGCAGCTCCGCCACGACATAATTTTTATTCTTTTTGTCCTGGCTGATTTTGTTCAGCGCATGACGCCAGACCTCATTGATGAGTTTCGTCTGGCTGGCATTTGGCGTCGGGAGTTGCCCGCCGCCATCACCCACCGCCATCGCCGTAAAATTCACTTTCTTCCCGTTCGGGACGGTTGCGGCAGCCAGTTTTTCGGCGCCGGCTTTGGTGATAACCGTTTTATACTTCACTGTCATTGTGCTCTCACTTATCCGGGGTAAACCGTGATGATGTCGCCGTCATAGCTCAGGGCACCGGTATAGAGATAGCCCGGAACATCCTGAATGATATTGAGGCCGATAAGATGTCGGCTGGCAGGCTTTGCATCAGCAATAAGCCGCTCCATTTCGTAATACATTTCTTCTGTGATGCCGGTTTCCAGCACGCCAATGTCCAGGCGAAACGTGCCTGCCGGGTCGTTGGTTTGCCACCACTCCGTCACGTTGATCAGATAGCCAAGTGGCTCCACCACGCGGCGTACTGCGCCGATCGTTCCTTTGTGTGCATGGATAAACCATGCATTGCGGATAACATCGCGCTTGGTGGCCTCAGGCCAGTTTTCATCCCAGCGATCAACCGAAAACGCCCACGCCAGCCAGGGCAACAGATTTGCCGGACAGCTGTCGGCATTCCAGAGGTGACGAAGCGGGACGGGGGTATTCTCAATGTCGGCACAGGCGCGCGCCGCCGCGACCTCAAGCGGCGACGACCCCACCGGTAACAATCGGGCATTACTCATCGTTTCCCCCAACGGTTACGCTGTACTGGCTGCACCATGAGGCCTGGGTTTCATCAAGCACAATATCGGCCGCAGGCGCGGTCAGTTCGACGCGTTGTACACCCTCAACATGCAGTGCAGCGTAAATGGCGGACTTACGAATATCCCGCCCGAGCCGGTGCTGTGCCGTTATATAGGCCTGCAGCCGGGCCCTTGCCGCATTGAGCACTGGCTCGCTTTCGGGACCTGGGAAGAGAAAAAGAGAAGCCGCAATGTTGTAGTCGACAATGCTGGCGGACTGGACGGTCACACGATCGGCAACGGGCCTGACGTCCTCATCGTTCAGCGCGTTGCGCACAATGGCCAGCAGCTCTTCAGACGCCACGCCGTTATTCTCCCGAGACAGCACGGAGACGGTAACGTTCGCAGGCTGAGGACTGATGACAGAGATGTCCGCCACCCGGCCATCCGCGCTGCGGCCATGGAACTGATAAGCCCCCGTCGATCCCGCCACGCTCAGCCCTTCCGGGGCTTGCTGGATGCGCAAACGAAAGTCGGTGTCAGACTCCATCACAGCCGGCGTGGGCGGAAACGTCGTGTCGTCGGCAGGCGTTATCACCAGACGCGCAAGGTTAGCGTTAGCACCAAGCTGGTCGAGATCGCTACCGGTGGCGTAGGCCAGCATGACCGCACGCGCGGCCTCGTTAACGCGCTGGCGCCAGATAACTTCCCGATACGCATTTTCCTGCAGCAGTTTCACAATCGGTTCTGACTCAAGCGTCAGCGTTCGTGCAATTGCCTCCTGCTCTTCTTCGGGATAGAGCGAGACAAAAGTGGCCTTTCGTTCTGCCAGCAGCGTTTCGTAATCCACCTCCTCCACGACATCCGGCGCGGCGAGCTGGCTCAGATCAACAATAGCCATAGCGTTTAACTCAATGAAATAGTGATAGAAAAGGAATGTCCGGAGGTCTGGCGGGTGCCGGTGAGATCGACATACAGCGTCCCGTCATTCTCCGAACGTTCGAAAGTGATGGCCGTCAGGCTGATCCGCGGCTCCCATTTCTGGATAGCGGAGTAACATGCGGCCATGATTTGCAGGCGCAGCGCCGGACTCTGCGGCCTGTCGATCATTGCCGCCAGCAGTGAACCGTACTCGCGGCGCATCACCCGCGAGCCAATCGGCGTGACCAGAATGTCCCGCACGCTTTGTCTGATATGTTCAGCCTCTGAAATGCTGAGCCCGGTCTGACTGTTCATTCCCCTGTAGCGCACCGTCATTGCGTCCCCTTAGTCCAGCTTCCGCCGCTTTGCACACTGCCGTGAGCATGGTTGTCCACCTGCACCCCATTGGAGGTGAATTTACCGCCGGAATGCTCAATATTGCCGGCCATTACCCCGCCCTTCTGCACTTCAAGAGAGGCGGTAATTAGCTTGTTGGTACACACCACCTCAGGTGTATCCAGGGTGATGCGCGTCTCAGACTTCACCAGGACCACCGGTACGGTGGCGGTGAGTGATTCAGAGGCTGTGATGTCAGCCGTTTTAATGCCTGCGGCCATGAGTGCTCCGCTCCCGGGCTCGTACTCGATAACCGCCCCATCAGGGAACGAGACGTGGAGTGCGTCAGGGGAACCTGAGGGCGCCGGGTGGTCATCGGAAAAGATACCTGGCAGCACGAAGGCGGTATCAAGCTCACCGCCGATGGCCAGCAGCAGCACTTGTTCTCCCTCGGACGGTGCCCACCACACGCGCGAACGGCCGGCGCGACAGGTCAGCCAGTTCAGCCAGGTGGTTTTCATCCCTCCGGACTGGACGCGGCAGAGCCCTCTGTTGAGGTCAACATCGGTGACAACACCGATACGAATCAGGTTACGGATCGCGCGAGCGATACCGTGCATGGAAGTGAGTGTATTCATGAGAAGAGAATGCCCTTCAGGGGGATCGGCAGCAACGAGACGGGGTTTTATGCGGGATGAAACAACAATCGTTCACGCTGATGGCTGGACAGCCATCAGCGCGGTGAACTTACGCTTTCCACTGACTGACCAGTTCACCGTTGATGTACAGCTCCAGCGGACGTGTGACGGGCTCTGGCAACGGCGGCTCCGGGGAATAGGTGGCATGCAACGTTCCCTGCTCCTGCGAAACAAGAATGCGCTCGGTGAGCTGCAGGCTAAAGCTGATATTCACCGTACCATCGTCGTTGAAGGTGACGCCAAAGAGAAACCCGTTTTTTCGCCCGTCATCGAGGGTAAAAATATCTGGCTGGTTTTCACGCAGCCAGTCGAGTACCGGGACGAAGACCCCCTCGCTGTCGCCGGCGAAGCTACTGATATTCGCTTTCAGTTCATACTTTTTTTCAAAGGAGAGCGAGGATGCGAGGCGGGCGTCAATATTTCCGCTCCCCACCGACATCTGCAGATGATCAGGGTGAGCGTTCAGTTGAGGAACGGCGTCAATTAATGCCTGACGCAGGCTGTTGAGTTTGTGCATCGAGTTTATCCTGACAGTCTTTTATGGTTTCGACCTGCAGCGCGCAGGCGATAAGGGCATGCTCAAGCCGACGAATATCAGCACTGAGATCGCCGTTGGTGATGGGCTCACTTCCCGGCATCGGACAGGCGCTCACCTTCGGGCAGGCGTTGTAAACAATGTGCTGCGGAGGCGCAGGCGGCGCGGGTGTGCAACCTGCGCACAGCATCAGGCAGCTGAGCGTTATACCAGCGGCGTAACTCTTCATTTTCATTTACCCATTTCCCGATAGCCGCTTCGCGTCGTGCCATCTCCTCGCCGACGGCAGCAAGATCCTCGCGGAGCCTGACTTGCGCATCTTCGTTCGACCTGGCAATCCGCTGTGCTTCGGATAACTGCTGAAGCAGCGTGTTGATTGTGTTTTTTTGATCGCGGGCGATCTGGTTGGCTTTAGCAAGAGAGCGGGACAGGTTCACGTTGTCATGACGAAACCACAGCGTGATGGCCAGCAGAACGGCCAGTACCAGCAGAAGAGGTTTCATGGCTTCCCCTTCAGGCACCAGGCCTTCTCACGAGCTCGACGGTTTTCCAGTCCAGCATTTTTGACCCCATTGACGTACACCCAGCGGGTAAGCTGATTGCACGCCTGCGGCCACTGTTTACGCTTAATGAATGACACCAGCGTGGAACGGCAGGCAGCCCCTGTTCCAACGTTAAAGGCAAAACTCACCAGCGCATCATAGACACGGGGCGGCATCTCCACCGGTGCGCATACCGCCAGCCGTCTTTCAACGTTCATCACGTCGGCAACAAGGTTCGCTGCCGCCTCACGCTCTGTAATTTCCCGTCCCGGCAGGACGCCTGACGTATGGCCAATGCCTGATGTCCATACGCCCGCACTGCAACGATAAGGCGACAGGCGACACCCTTCGAGATCAGCAATGAGCGCCAACCCCTCCGGTGAGGTGATCAGTAACCGGAAGTCAGGCATCAGCACCGCCAGGGCGAGTACGCCCGCGGCGCTGCAACGCTTAATGATTGAGTTCACGAATACTCTTCTTATCGAGTCCAAGAGAGGTCAGATAGCGATAGGTTTTCCGCTTAAACCAGTAATTCGTCAGCGCGGTAAAAATGGCGCAGAGGCTTCCCACGTATAGCGCGACTTTTTCAGGAGACATCGCCCCGAACCAGGCCAGCGCTACGGCCAGCCAGTAGGCGATAAACGTGGTGATTTTCTCAAGACTCAGTCCCATAGGTTCACTGATTCTTTAGTCGGTGCGCTATCAACCTCTGGCATGTCTATCGGCGTGCCATGAGGTAAGATGACCCCCAACTCCGCGAGGCCAGAATTGGCGTTCAGAACGGTTTCGACCACCCCTGCCGTGCGCCCATAATAACGGGCACAGATGGCATCAAGCGTGTCCCCCTGCATTGCATAGATTTTCATCAGACGCTCCCAACATCCGGATTTCCAGGTACCGTTGAGTTTCCAGCGCTGGCGCCCTTTTTGCTATCGCTACAGGATGGACAATCGCGGACACAACAGACTGCCCGCGAGATGGCAGAGGGCCTAGCGCCAGCTCTCGTCTTCCCAGACTTCCCGGAGGATATTGTCCAGCGCTTCGCGATCGGCCTCTCTTTCAATCCCCTGCAACTCCACGCCGGTCATGGATCCTTTTTTGACGGTAACCAGCGTTGACGGAAACACGGATCTTATCCTGCGGGTTAATTCGTCCTGAAACGCCTCCACGACGGACGGACCAATAAGCTGATCCTTATCCAGGGTAATGTTCACCCGCACGCTGGCCTCTTTTTTGATTCTGTCCGGAACGGGTGATGCCGAGAAAACCACGGTAAACGCGTTGTTCCTGATTAAATTTCCTCTCGCAATCTCAGCGATCAAATTCAGGGCAATTTCACGATCTCTTTCCTGACACGTTCCTTCTGTCGTCAGCCGCGCAATCATCTCGACGCGTTCAATCATGACTTGCTCGTTCAACTCTCTGTCCACACAACCTCCACCACGAGACACTGTATAAACATACAGTAGCATGTATTCATAAAAAGAGTGAAGCAAAAAATCAGAACCATGCGAGGTATGTACATGATATCGATGAAGATTAGCGAATCCCTTTGCTTATCAGATGCGTTAAATACCTCATACGTTCAAGGATTTTCCGGGCCTTTTGCTGATAAGACGGTGCCGCAGGAAATAGCGATCCGTCAGCAGATCCCCGGCACCATTTGTCGTTAAAACGGCTAATGCCCCCCGCCATAAGATGCAGGGCTTCCCCCCGGCTGATCGTTATTCCGGTGGCGAGCCGTATCTCATCAATCACTCTCTCTGCCACTCCGTTCTGCGGATCCTTGTCATAGACAAAGGGAGTCTTTGCAACCGGTCTGGGGAGGGTTATGCGTGCGGCTAACGCGCGTCTCGCACGCCGGCTGAGGGGTTGAGAGACGTCGCTCACCGTACAGTTATTGACAGAACTCCAAGAGCGCGCAGCGGTGCCGTTAAGGTCAACGGCCAAATCAACGGCACGCTTCGGCACAATTTTCCACTGCGTGAGCCGGGTCAAAATCGGCGAGCCCGGGCCGAGTGCGGCGTCGTAAACGCCGCGAATACAGACTCGTTCTTCGCCGTACTGATTGTATTCGGCACGGGGCTCATACAGCGTGCGCACCTGCAACGCATCCCGACGGACAAACGGTCCTCCCTGTGCATTGACGTATCCTGCCCAGTCTCCGGCGTCCGCGGCGTCATGCGCTGCCGCAAATTCTACGCTCAGACCGTGCGCGGCCTGCATATCAGTCAAACGGCGCAGCTCACGGTAGACGGTCACCGGTGCACCGCCGATAAACTGAAACTGACGGATATGCCAGCGCGCCGCCCAGGCCGAAACAGCAGATGCAGTCACTTTAAGCAATTCGCCGCTTTCGTTATCAGTCTCGCCATCAAGGGCATAGCCGTCGATATTCTTGGAGATGTATTTAGCGATATAACCGGTGGCGCTGCCCTTCTGCGGGTCTATAGCTTCAGCGTGAAAGCGAGCTTTTCTGGCGTTATCGCTTTGCAGTTCAAAAGCGTCTTCCTCCTGTGTGTATTCCTCCATAATGCGGCGAACGCGCTCAACGTTTTCGGGCAGCATGAACATCAGCATGTGCCAGTGAGGCGTACCGTCATGGTGGGGTTCAGCAACGCGGATGCCAAACAGACGAATCGCCTGCCGGTGGAGTTTTGCCCGGATCCGCGCCCACAGTTTTGTCAGGTAGCTTTGTGTATCCGCAGGGCTCGCCCCGTTCCATTTGCCGTTACGATAGCCGGTGTTCAGGGTGGCGTGATATTTCGACGGCGCGGTTAAGGTATAAAACTCGCCCACATAGCCAAGCTCATGGCAGATATTTTCAAACCCGCGGATGCGGGTCATCAGTTCGCAGCGACGTATCGCGGGATTGGCCACCGAGCCATCGTGCCTGGCAATCAGGCTTATACGGTTGCCCTCTTCATCCTCCAGTTCCAGACCTTTAAGAAATTCACGCGTGCGCCGCTTCTGTTCACGCCAGTCAGTGATGCAGCGTTTACTCGCATAGGCAGACTTCTTTTTGCTGACGTTTCCAAGTGCAATCTGCACATGCTCACGCCAGGCGGCCGCCATGCGACGCAGTCGTCCACGCCACCAGTCTTCGGAAAACATGCGGATCACCGCTGGCGCAATGTCCTCTTTGTTAAAGAGTATCTTCGACACGCGCTCCCAGTGAGGAGGCAGTACATTGAACTGGCGGGTGATTAATCCAGCGCGCTGATACCAGACATGAAGGGTTTGAAATTCGCCGAGGCCAGCGTCATTGATATTCGCCAGCTCGGAACGAATAAAGCCAGCGATGTCAGCGGCCAGCAAATCAATATCGGCGCGGGACATATCCGGGAGACGGTTGAAGCGGGCAATCAGCGTAACCATCCGCGATGCAAGATATTGCGAAAGCGGCGTGTCGAAGTGCCCACCAAAAACGGCGGTGGAGACGTTACGGTCAACACCTGAACAGGCATACCGTGCAGAGACCTGCTGCAGACGTGGTAATACCCTGTTGCAGAACCGAATCAAAAAGGCATTGGCTCGCAGGCTGCCCTGATGGAGTTCAAGAGCATCAACCGTGCGCCAGACGTCAAAACGCACGCAGTCAGGCTGCAGAGCGAGCGCTTTTCTGGCTTGCAGCAGCGCCGCGAACAGACGGTCGCGACGCTGTAATTGGGGGTGAGTCAGGTAGGGGCTGGCAATAGCCGATCGGGGTTCATTCCACGGATAAGCAAATGACATCACCAATTTATCCTCCCCGGAAATGTTTGTTTTTCAGCTCCGTTATCTCCTGGCAAGTGACGCATAAGGCCACTCCAGGTAACGCCTTTCGCCGCGCCTCGGGGATGGGGATGTCGCACTCCTCGCAGGTAAAACGCGAGGGCGATGCGCATCGCTGGCGGGCGCTATTAATATGACGTTCGCGATCTTCAAGCTCACGCTCCTGCGCCAGATCGATAAAATCGGCCATCAGTGCAGCTCCTGGGATTCGCGTTCGTAACGGGCAGCCTCGTGACACAGCAGTTCCGCTGCGTCTTCGCCACACATTCCGGTTTTATAGATGTGACTGGCTAAAGCCTCCAGCCGCAGGGAGACGGCGAGTGCGAGTGCCCTGCGCTCCTCCATCTTCGCCTGCACCAGCAGGTGCTGGAGTTCCTCGCGCCCGTTCAGAAAAGTGCGGTTTTCGCTATTTCGCATCACTCATTCTCCTTAATTCAGGCAATAAAATGCCCGGCGGGTTTACGCCATTACGTTTTGGGGTGGATTAAAGCGGCATGGTCAGCCGTTCAGGAAATAAACTCACGACTGCACGGAAATGATTCATGGCTCCGATAAGCGCTCTTTTCTCCTCAGTCGTCAGCTCATTGATACCGCATTCGTGACGGGCGGCGGGTAATTTAGCCAGGAAAAAGATGGCCGCCAGCGCCCTGTTATTCTCTTCAAAACAGGGATCGCGCTTATCGCGCATCTCGGCCAAAAACCACGCCAGCGCTTTCTCGTTATCGCCCCAGTACCTGGCACGCAGTTCGGCCACGTGATTAAGCCCGGAAAGACGTGCCCCCACCTTGAGTGGGACCGTTGCACGTGTCGCTTCTATTGCCATAACGTCCCTCGCGTTGATTCACACTGTGTGAATTACTCACCCGTAACGGGTTGAAAACGGGATTGGCCTACGCGTTACGCCGCTTTCCAGCGCAGCGAACTGCGCCAGCCTAACGACAGGGCTGGCACTTTGATGATTGCGATTTCAGAAGCCATGTTGCATGATTCCCATTTTGATAATGTCTGCAATCATTAGCCTCTGTTTGCCAACGTCTGCCGCTGATTGCCCGAATTCGCATTGATACTAATACTCAATTGAGCATTAGTAAATACCCAAAGGAATATATTTTGATTTTAGATTCTCAAGTGAATAATGAAGAGTTACTCGATAGAATCTGTCAGGTATATGGTTTTACCCAAAAAATCCAGCTGGCCCGGCACTTCAATATTGCCGCCAGTTCCCTTCAGAACCGCTACGCGCGCGGCACCATCTCCTACGACTTCGCGGTACAATGTGCACTGGACACAGGGGCCAGCCTGCGCTGGTTGATGACCGGACAAGGTGCCCAGTTTGAAGGTAACCCTGCACCTGGCGATCCCGTTGCTGTTGTTACATTCACTCTCAGTGATGGTCAGCTGGAAGAAAATTCCACTTTGAGTATCGATTCACATCTCTTTAGCAAACCGCTCACTCGCGGTATCGCAGTCCGGTCTGAGGCAAAGCTCCACTTTGTTGAAAAAGGGGCGCCATTAACCGACGGGCTATGGCTGGTTGAGATTGAAGGCACTATCAGTCTTCGTGATTTAACCCTGCTGCCGGGGAAAAAACTCCACGTCGCGGGCGGCAAAGTCCCCTTTGAATGCGGTATCGATGAGATAAAAACACTGGGCCGTGTGGTGGGCATCTACAGCGAGGTGAACTGATGGCGGGTCGTATGGTACGTATAGCATCATTCGATTTCGCTATGCAGGGCATTCAGCCTTAGGTATTCCTTCAGGACTGGCAGAACAAGAACCGGGGCCAACGCTCCCCCGCCAGCCTTTCGGCTTCCTGTTCGTGCCACTCTTCTTCACAAACCCTAAAAACTAAAGAAATCCCCCATCGCGCCGATCATCATCCGTGTGTATTATTTCCTGTAGCGTTTACAACAATTAACCTTAACTCAAATACTTAAGCGCCAAAGCGAAAGGCATCATGAGCACACCGATCAAACGGCTAGAAATCATAAAAAATGCGATTGAGCTGGAAGACGACGACATCATCCAGAGCCAGCTGACACGGCTGAAAAATGAAGCGTTTGACGATGAGCTACAGGCAATCGTCGCGGCGCTTGAGCAGAAAAACTATACCGTTGCCATGGCGGCGATCGCTGCCTGGCTACAGGGCCAGCGCGCCATGACGCAATGGCGTGACCCGCAGGTGGCGGCCAGCAAGATGGAGCTGAAAGCGCTGGAAGAGCGCCTCAGGGATTTGATTGACCGTCGCAATGCCCGCGTGCAACAGCTCGATGAATTCAACGATCTCTATTTCTCACGCCTCGGACCTCTGATGCAGCAGATCCTCGCCCTGCGTAAAACGCTGGCGGAGCTGAACCTGCGACGTCAGCAGGCGGAGGCGCGTCGACGTGAGGAAGACTACCGTCGCTGCCAGCGCTATATGGCGCAGGCGGTGGAGGTGCTGGCGATGCTGACCCAGCGCTGGCGCGATCTGCCTGCGGATTCCGTACAGGCCGCCGAGGCGCGTAAGCAACTGCAGCAGCAAAGCAATCTGATTGCTAACCTGCTGGCCGAAGCGCTGGAGCTGGAGAGTGGCTTAACGCGCGAAGAAGAGCCTGCACGTCAGGCGCGCGACGAGGCCAATGAAGAGTACGAGAAATATCGCGAGCAGCATCACGATGCCGAAATGCGTCTGCGTAAAGGCAAGAACCTCTCCGAGGAAGATCAGAACGAACTGAAGCGTCTCTGGCGTCAGGCGAGCAAGCTCTGCCATCCGGACCTGGTCGCTGACGATCTGAAAGAAGAAGCCAACGCGATGATGGTGCAACTCAACCAGGCCAAACAGCGTGGTGACGTTAAAGCCATTCGTTCGCTGGTGGCACGTCTGCAGCAGGGCTTTGAGCCGCTGATGGCCAGCGACAGGCTGAACGATCTGGAACGTATCCGCAAAAAAATGGCGCAGGTTCGCGAGCAGATTGACACGTTAGTGAACGAGCTGGCGGAGCTGGAGAAAGAGGAGTCCTGGCTGCTGGTCTCGTCGCTAAGCAATATGGAAGCCTACTTTGCCCAGCAGGAGAAGGCGCTGCACGACGTTCGCGCCTCGCTCGAACATCAGGTGAGCGAAGCGCAGCTGGAGTCCGCAGCCTGATTATTTAGCGTGCCAGTATGCACTGGCACGCACCAGCTGCTGGTCGATTGCGTCGGTTTCAAACTGACGGCTCAGGTTTTTCACCACCTTTCCTTCCCCGGTCAGCCAGATAAAATAATCTTCCGCAGGCACCGTCAACGCCGCCAGACGCTCGGCCACCGCCTGTTCGCTGTGGCCGACAACCCAGGTGATGTTGAACGCGCTCAGATGGGCCAGATAGTCCTGATACGACGCATCACCGACCGTCACCACCGCATGAATGTCCGGGCGAACCGGCAGTGTTGCGATGCTTTCCAGGCGACGGCGCAGCGCGGGCATGCCGGATTCATCACACACGTACAGTTGCCAGGCATAATCTTCCGGCACAACCAGCGAACCGCGCGGGCCGCCAATCGTGAGCGTGTCACCCACTTTTGCCTCTGTCGCCCAGTAGCTGGCAACGCCGCCATCATGTATGAAGAAATCGAGCACCAGCTCATGCCGTTCGGCATCGTACAGAGGTGTATAGTCTCGCGCCTGCGGACGCACACCGTCGCCCCAGTCGATACCTTCATCGGTAACAACCGGTGGTACAAAGGTCGCCCCCGGGGCCGGGAAAAACACTTTTGTATGGTCGTCGAAACCGCGAGAGCTAAAGCCCTCCAGCGCTTCGCCTCCTAAAACAATGCGCTGGAAACCTGCGCTGACACGCTCAACGCGAAGCACGTCCAGCTTGCGAAAACGGAGATCATTACGAACACGTTGTGGGTAACGGGTGGATGTCATGGTGAGACCCTTCTCAGGTGAATACGATATATCTAAATCAATTTTAAATGATAATGATTGCTAATCAGCAAGAATGCAAGATCTTTTAGATTGCATCTGAATATATCTAAGATATAGTTTAGATATATCAATTTGAAGGGATGAGTATGCGAAACGAACACGACGGCGGCGGACGCCGACCACGCTTTTTTGGTCACGGCGATCTGCGTCTGGTGATACTGGATATCCTGACCCACAACGCGAGCCATGGCTACGAGTTGATCAAGGCGATCGAGAACATGACGCAGGGGAATTACACCCCAAGCCCTGGCGTTATCTACCCGACCCTCGATTACCTTCAGGATCAGACCTATATCACCATCACCGAAGAAGAGAATGGCCGCAAGAGAATTGCGATTACCGTGGCCGGTCAGCAGTGGCTGGATGAAAATCAGGAGCAGCTGGCGCAAATTCAGGCGCGTATCAAAGCGCGCTCTGTCGGCTTCCAGCTGAGAAAAAACCCGCAAATGAAGCGGGCTCTGGATAACTTCAAAGCGGTGTTAGACCTGAAGGTGAACCAGGGCGAACTCAGCGATGCGCAGCTTAAGCAGATCATCGGCGTGATCGACCGCGCAGCGCTGGAGATCTCCCAGCTGGATTAAGCCAGTACGCGATCGCTCACGCGGAAGACGCGGACAAGGTCTTTTAGGTGCATCGCCTGTTCGTTCAGGGACGCTGCTGCCGCGACAGACTCCTCCACCAGGGCGGAGTTCTGCTGCGTGGTGGCATCAATCAGGCCGATCGCGCTGTTAATCTGCGAGATCCCTTCCGTCTGCTCATGGCTGGCCTGGCGGATCTCACGCAGAATGACATCCATCTCTTCCACGTTGCCGACCATACCGTTAATCAACTCGCTCGCTTTCTCGACCAGGTTCATCCCGTCCTGCGTCTGGCTGGTAGAACTTTCGATCAGCTGACGAATTTCACTGGCGGATGACGCACTCTTCTGCGCAAGCTGACGCACTTCGCCCGCCACCACCGCAAAACCACGACCGTGCTCGCCCGCACGTGCCGCTTCCACCGCCGCGTTCAGCGCCAGAATGTTGGTCTGGAAAGCGATGGCATCGATCAGGTCGATGATGTCGGACATCCGGTTAGAGGTCTCGTTAATCAGGCGCATTTTGCTGGTGACCTGCTTCATCATCTCGCCGTTGTTTTTGACCACCATGGCGGCGTCCGCCGAGAGGTGAGTTGCTTCTCCGGTGTGTGAGGCGGTGTTTTTTACCGTCGCCGTGATCTGCTCCATCGAGGCGGCGGTCTGTTCAACAGAGCTGGCCTGCTCTTCGGTGCGCGCGGCAAGATCCTGGTTCCCCGCGACAATCTGCGCGGCGGCACTCGAGATATTCTCCGAACCGGTCTGGACCTGCTGCACAATGCCCAGCAGACGCGTTTTCATCTCCATCAGCGCATGCAGCAGCAGGCCGGTTTCGTCTTTACCGTGCGGCGTGATGCTGCCGGTCAGATCGCCTTCAGCAATGGCTTTTGCAAAATCCACCGCCTGGCCCAGCGGACGCGTGATTGAGCGCACGATAAACCAGCCAATCAGGCTGCCGGTCGCGACGCTAAAGAGCGTGATCAGGATCAGCAGCAGGCGGTTCGATTTGAAATCGCCCTCGACCTGCACTCCTGCGCTTTGCATTTCCTGGTTCTGAATCGCGATCAGCGCCTGCACGTTGGCTTTATAGGCCTGCTGTAGCTTCAGGGTGTTGGTCATCATCTCCTGAATAGCGCCCGCCCGATCGTTATTCTGCACCGCCTGCAAAATGCGATAACGCGAGTCCAGATACTGCTGACGCACGCCGCGTATCTCAGCAAGAACCCGCTGTGATTCTGGATCCTGCAGCGCAGTATTCAGCTCGCCGAGGATCACCGTAATCTGTTCGCTGATCGCTTTTAGACGCTGCTGTGACTGCGCTGTATACGTTCCCTGTTCATCCAGTAACATCAGCTGCTGAGTGCCAATAAATTCCTGGAAGTTGTCGATTAACTGGTTCGCTTTTACCGTGGTCGGATAATCACGGGTAATGATGGATTGCATTCCGTTGTTCGCCCGGTTCAGGCTTAGCAAGGATAAACTCGCACTGACCACCATCAGGACAATAAAGAATCCAAACGCCAGAAATAATTTCGTGCCGATCTTTACGTCATGTAAGAACATATTTTCTCCATCGATGTGATTATTTCTCAGACGATCACCGTTATCGGTAACGAAACCTCTAACTTTATGACTTTGATCGTTTTTTTATTTCACAACCACGACAATGGATAGGTCTAGACTATTAATATTCGTAAATCGATCGTTACGTCACCCTCTGATGAGGCATTTTCAAAATAGCATCGGGGAAAACGGACTTAGGCTGGGGTAAATATCTGATGTGCTTTCTTTAGTTACTTAATATAAAGTTAACAATAAAAGACATTAATAATTACATTCAGAAAAAATAAAGCCGCTTATTCCTGATGAAATAAACGGCTTTCTGGAACCTTACTGGCTCAATGGAGCACGGTTACCGCATCCTTAAGACGCCCGGCGCGATGCTTCACCATTGCGGATATGTGGGCACTTTCCTCAACCAGATCGGCATTTTTCTGCGTAATGCTGTCCAGCTCGGCCACCGCACGGGTGAGCTCTGACAAGCCGGTAGCCTGTTCAGAGGTGGAGTGGCTGATCTGCGCGATAAGCTGCGTCACGTTTTTCACCTGCTCGACGATATCATCCATTGTACGACCGGCGGTATGAACCTGATCAGAGCCGGACTGCACCTTGCTGGCGCTGGCATCAATCAGCTTGCGAATATCGTTGGCTGCACTGGCGCTACGGCTGGCGAGATGGCGCACTTCGCCGGCGACAACCGCAAAGCCTTTCCCCTGCTCACCGGCTCTTGCCGCCTCCACCGCCGCATTCAGCGCCAGAATATTGGTCTGAAACGCGATGTCGTTAATAAGGGAGGTAATCGAGCCAATCCGCTGCGTGCTATCCGCGATGTCATCCATGGTTTTCACCACCGTCTGCATCGCGTTTCCGCCTTTGGTCGCCGCGCTGCTGGCGGCCACTGACAGCTTGTCCACTTCGGCGGCGGTTTCTGAATTACTCTGCACGGAGGCGGCCATCTGGTTCATTGTCGCCACGGTCTGCTGCACATTGGCCACGGTCTGACGCGTCCGATCGTTCAGATCTTCATTCCCCTTTGCCAGCCTGTCGCTGCCATCACGCACGCTCACCACCTGGCTTGACACATCGTTAATCAACCAGCGGCACATCAGCCCCAGCTGCCCTACCGCACGCAGGGTCAACCCCAGCTCGTCGCTGCGGTTCAGGTGCTGCACGCTGTTGCGCTCGCCGGTGGCGACTTTCAGCGCCTGACGCGCCACGTTTTCGATCGGACGAACAATCTGCTGCTCAAACAGCAGCGTGCCCAGCAGCATGACTACCGCGGCGGCAGCCAGCGGGTACGCACCCGCGGAGGTGGCCACCAGCGTGGCAGCCAGCACCGCAAACAGCCCCGCCATCACGCTGCGCACACGCCAGCGCAGCGGCATTGCCGGAAGTTTCCCCAGCCAGCCTTTCCTTACCACCAGTCCTTTATGAATACGTTTCTTGCAGCGCCCGTCATTCAGATCCCGATAGAGCGGCTCCACGCCAGCAATCTCTTCTGCCGTGGCTTTGGTGCGAATCGACATATAGCCCGTCACCTGCCCGTGACGCACCATCGGCACCGCATTGGCGCGCACCCAGTAGTGGTCGCCATTTTTACGTCGGTTTTTGACAATGCCGCTCCACGGCTCGCCCTTTTGCAGGGTGTACCACATATCGGCAAACGCCGCTTTTGGCATATCGGGGTGGCGTACCAGATTGTGCGGCTGGCCCATCAGCTCATCAAGCTGATAGCCACTCACCTGCACAAAGGTGTCGTTGGCGTGGGTCAGGTAACTGTGGATATCGGTGGTCGACATTAAGGTGGTGTCATCGTCCAGAGGATATTCATTCTGGGTGACAAAGGTTGGAGCGGACATCGTGAGCATCCCTTGCAGGTTATTTGAATGTTAATTTTGTGGATTAATGTTTTTTCGGCGGTATAGAATTTATCTTTAGTTGTTAAAGTTGATAGAGATCGCAGATTTCACTTAAACCGCACTTTTTGTGAGATTTTATAATTCATTGATTTCAAATACTTTCGTAGAGAAATTACCTGCAGAGTATGACGCGTTAACGCCCACTTAAGTCGCAGCGTCTGCACTCTTTAAGTGCAATGGCCTCTTGTTCGCACCTCCCCAGGCCTTTTCCGCCGTACCGCTAAATCCCGTATCGGTTATATCGGCATGATTAAATTTTGCGCAACATAATGTTAACCTGGTGTTTATCCTGATTTTCGTTAAGGCATCTGAAGTGGCGTAATCCCTGCAATACTTAATCCAGTATCATGTGATACGCGATCCCCGGGAGCACATTTTGAACAGGTTACCTTCCAGCGCCTCGGCTCTTGCCTGTACCGCGCACGCACTGAATCTCATTGAGAAGCGAACGCTTGATCATGAGGAGATGAAACAACTTAACCGAGAGGTCATCGATTACTTTAAAGAGCATGTCAATCCAGGGTTTTTGGAGTATCGCAAATCTGTTACCGCCGGCGGGGATTACGGAGCCGTAGAGTGGCAAGCGGGAAGTCTTAATACGCTTGTCGACACCCAGGGACAGGAGTTTATAGATTGCCTGGGTGGTTTTGGAATTTTCAACGTGGGGCACCGTAATCCAGTTGTGGTTTCCGCCGTACAGAATCAACTTGCGAAACAACCTCTCCATAGCCAGGAACTGCTCGATCCACTTCGCGCTATGCTCGCGAAAACGCTCGCGGCCTTAACGCCCGGCAAACTGAAGTACAGCTTCTTTAGCAACAGCGGCACGGAATCGGTCGAAGCGGCGATTAAACTCGCCAAAGCGTACCAGTCGCCGCGCGGCAAATTCACGTTTATCGCCACCAGCGGCGCGTTCCACGGAAAATCCCTGGGCGCACTGTCGGCTACCGCCAAATCTACCTTCCGCAAACCGTTTATGCCGCTGCTGCCGGGCTTCCGCCACGTGCCGTTTGGTGACATTAGCGCTATGCGCACCATGCTGAGCGAATGCCGTAAAACCGGCGACGACGTGGCTGCGGTGATCCTGGAGCCTATTCAGGGTGAGGGCGGCGTGATCCTGCCCCCGCAGGGCTATCTGCCTGCCGTGCGTCAGTTGTGCGATGAGTTTGGCGCACTGCTGATCCTCGACGAAGTCCAAACCGGGATGGGGCGTACGGGCAAGATGTTTGCCTGCGAGCATGAGAACGTCCAGCCGGACATTCTCTGTCTGGCAAAAGCGCTGGGCGGCGGCGTGATGCCGATTGGCGCGACGGTGGCGACCGAAGAGGTCTTCTCGGTGCTGTTCGACAACCCGTTCCTGCACACCACGACGTTTGGCGGTAACCCGCTGGCCTGCGCGGCCGCGCTGGCGACCATCAACGTGCTGCTGGATCAAAACCTGCCTGCACAGGCGGAACAGAAAGGCGATATGCTGCTGGACGGTTTCCGCCAGCTGGGCCGGGAATATCCGGATCTGGTGCAGGATGCGCGGGGTAAAGGGTTGCTGATGGCCATTGAGTTTGTCGACAACGAAATCGGCTACAGCTTCGCGAGCGAGATGTTCCGCCAGCGGGTCCTGGTTGCCGGAACGCTCAACAACTCGAAGACCATTCGCATTGAACCGCCGCTGACGCTGACGGTTGAACAGTGTGAGCAGGTGCTGAAAGCGGCGCGTAAAGCGCTGGCAGCCCTGCGGGTAAGCGTGGAAGAAGCGTGATATCCCCTCCCCCTCCTGACGGAGGGGGTATTTTTAGCGGTGAAACTCCGCCACCGTCATGGTAAACCGCAACACATTTTCGCCCTCATTCGCGTAGCCGTGTGCCGCTTCCGTTTTCGCCACCGCCGAAGCGCCTGCCGCCACCTGCGTCACCGTCTCTTCCACCGTCAGGGTCAATCCTCCCTCAGTAACATGCAGCAGCTCAAACGTTCCCGCCGGATGCCCCGGCGAGGTAAAACGCTCCCCCGGATGCATCACCCACTGCCAGAGTTCAATCATATCCGGGCCAGACGTGCCCGCGAGCAGCCGGGCATATCCGCCCTGTGGGCCCTGCCACAAAACCGGGATCGCCGCTTCTTCTATGACGTGCACCCGCGGCTCGCTGGAGACGTTAACGATATCCGCCACCGAAACGCCCAGCGCGGCAGCCAGCTTGCAGAGAATGGCAATGCTGGGATTCGCCGCCCCTTTTTCAATCTCCACCAGCATGCCTTTGCTGACGCTGGCGCGGCGTGAAAGCTCATCCAGCGACAGTTTTTTCTCTTTGCGCCAGTTGCGAATGCGGGTGGCGACGGCCAGGCTTACCTGGGCGATATCGGCACCCGAATCGGTCATTATATTGACTTTATCAGTCATTGGTCACTACCATAGTATAAAACAGTCAATACAGGATTATTTATGTCTCTCGTTACGCCGTCAATAGACCCGCGTCTTGCCGGGATTGCCCCCGGCTTTCGGGCGCTGAGCATTCTGGTTAAAGCCACTCCGATAACCCAGCCGGATGTGGCCTCTGCCGCGCTGGCACAGGCCTGCCAGCAGGTCCTCACTGATGATGTCGCCTGGGCGGAAGCGCACCTCAGCGCCTGGGATGACGTGTTCAGAGCGTTTGGTGCGAAACCGAAACGCACGCCCTGCTCGGCATCGGCCCTGCGTAAGCGAGTGCTGAAAGAGGGCGCACTGCCCCCGCTCGATCCAGTGGTCGATATTTACAATGCCATCAGCATTCGTTACGCCATTCCCGTCGGGGGTGAGAACCTTGCCGCTTATGCAGGCGCACCGCGTCTGACGCTTGCCGAAGGTAATGAACCGTTTGATACCCTGAAAGAGGGCCAGCCGGTTATCGAATACCCGGATGCGGGCGAAGTTATCTGGCGCGATGATATCGGCGTCACCTGCCGTCGCTGGAACTGGCGCCAGGGCGTGCGTACACGTCTCGATAGCCAGGCGCAACACATGTGGTTTATTCTCGAAAGTCTGCCGTCGATGCCGTTATCGGCGTTGCAGGAGGCTGGCGATGAGTTAGTCAGCAACCTGCAGCGGCTGATGCCGGGCTCCACTGCTCACCTTCAACTGATTGAACTCTAAAAGGATAAGCGGATGTTTCACGGGTTAAGCGCATTCCCTCTGACGCCATTGCGAGAGGGGAAATTTGATGAGCAGGCGTTTGTGCAGTTGCTGCGCCCGCTGGTGGATGCCGGTGTCGATTCGCTGGGGATCCTCGGTTCGACGGGCAGTTACGCGTATCTGACGCCTGAAGAGCGCACGCATATCACCCGCTGTGCCGTGGCGCATGCCGACAACATCCCGGTGAGCGTAAGTATTGGCGCGCTTCGCCTCGACGATATTCTCCGTCTGGCGGATGAGGCGCAAAGCGCTGGCGCCCGCGGGGTGTTACTGGCCCCCGTGTCGTACCAGCGCCTGACGGCAGAGGAAGTGTTTACCCTGTATGAGACGGTGACCCACCGGATCTCTGTTCCGCTGTGCATTTACGACAACCCGGCCACCACCGGGTTCGAGTTTAACGACGATTTGCTGTATGCCGTGGCGGCGCTACCGAACGTCAAATCCGTCAAGCTCGGGCGCATACCGGACGATATCGCCCACATGCGCGCCCGTCTTCCTGAAAACGTCACCCTGGGCATCAGCGGCGACTGGCGGGCGGCGTCAGCCCTGCAGGCCGGGTTTGATGTCTGGTATTCGGTTATCGCAGGGCTGTATCCGCAGACGGCACTGGCGATTGCACGAGCCAAAGACACCGCAGCCTCTGACCGGCTGGCACCGCTGTGGGCGCTGTTCCGCCAGTACGGCAGTTTGCGGGTGATGGCCGCAGCAGCAGAAATGTCAGGGAAAGTGGCCGCGCCTGCACTGCCGTTCCCGCTTGCGTCGCTGAGCGGGAAACCGCGCGAAACGCTGGCGGCGATCCTGGCGGAACTGGCCCTCGCCTGAGCATCGCCGGGCTAGCGTAAGCGCTACCCGGCGGTCTGTTACTCCGGCAACAACCCGACAAAACTGCGTTTTTTGCGCGGCTCTGACATCAGGTCCTCAAGCTTATCCACGCAGGCCAGATAGTGCGGGGTTTTCTTGTGCGCCAGCACCGCCTCTTCATCCTTGTAGGCCTCGTAGATAAAGAACCGGGTTTTCACGCGCGGATCCTGTAAAACATCAAAGCGCAGATTGCCCGGCTCCTGAATCGCCCCTTCGTGGTTAGCGCGAAACACCTCCAGAAACTCATCGACACGCTCGGGTTTGATGTTGATTTCCACTAATGTCACGTTCATTTTGCTTCTCCCTGTTTCTCTTCCTGCCAGAACTGGAACGCGTCCCGCGCGCTCATGTTCTCATGTACCACTTTTTTCACCGCTTTCAGCATGGCCAGCGGGGCACTGGACTGGAAGATATTGCGGCCCATGTCCACCCCGGACGCCCCCTGGTCAATCGCCCGCCAGCACATCTCCAGCGCGTCGTGCTCCGGCAGCTTTTTGCCTCCGGCAATCACGATCGGCACCGGGCAGCTGGCGGTTACTTTTTCAAACCCTTCGTCGACATAATAGGTTTTGACGAACTGCGCCCCCATCTCGGCCGCGATACGACTGGCAAGCGAGAAATACCGCGCGTCGCGCGCCATCTCTTTGCCAACGCCCGTTACCGCCAGGGTCGGCATGCCATAGCGCGCACCGGCATCCACCAGTTTGATGATGTTGTTGATCGACTGATGTTCAAACTCACTGCCGATGTACACCTGCGCCGCCACCGCGCAGACGTTCAGGCGCAGCGCATCTTCCATCGCCACCGCCACGCACTCGTTGGAAAGTTCTCCTAAAATCGAATTGCCGCCAGAGGCGCGCAACACGACGGGTTTATTGGTGGCGACAGGCACCTGGCTGCGCAAAATACCGCGGGTGCACATCAGCACGTCGGTTTCCCCAAACAGCGGGGCGATAGAGAGATCGATACGCTCAAGGCCGGTCGTCGGTCCCTGGAAATAGCCGTGATCAAAGGCCAGCATCACCGTGCGGTTGCTTTTTGGGTTGAAGATGCGCGCCAGCCTGGACTGCATTCCCCAGTCCAGCGAGCCGCATCCCTTCAGGGTAAACGGCACGTTCTGCTGCGGTGTGCCGATGCCAAAATCTTTGCCGTCTTTGATGTCGTCTAAATCAGCCATTTGCTCCCCCGTCAGAAATCGTATTTGTTGATGTTCTCTTTGGTAAACACCACCCGCTCCGGCAGCAGCACAATGCCGTTGCCCTTCGCTTCATACTGGTAGCCCTGCACGCTGTTCGGCTCGACCTTCAGCGTACCGATATCTTTCACGTCCACGCTGTCGCCAACGTTAAGATCGCCTTTTTTCAACAACCGATCGGCGACATTGACCGCAATTTTGCCCTGTTGCACCACATCCCACAGGCCGAAGGCTTTCACCGTGCCGCGCTCTACGTACGGACGCATCACGTTAGGCGTGCTGAAGCCGACAATTGCCACCCCTTCTCGCTTCAGGTTTTCCGCCGCCTGCGCCGCCGCCGGCAGGGCGTTGGCATCCGGGGCGATGATCGCATCCAGATCCGGATACGCTTTTAAGATCCCCTCGGCGGTTTGTAGCGATTTGGTGGCATCGTTATAGCCAAACTGCGTGGTCACGACCTGCCACTGCGGATGATCTTTCTCGATTTTGGCCTTCGCCTCTTTCACCCACTGGTTCTGGTCGGTAACGGTCGGGCTGGAGTAAAAGAACGCCACTTTGGCATTCGGTTTGGTGACCTGTTTACCGGCCATGTCGACCAGCAGGCCGCCAAGCTGCGCCGGGGTGCCCTGGTTGATGTAGATGCTGCGGCATTCCGGTTTGGTGTCGGAGTCCCAGGTCAGTACTTTGACGCCACGCTGCATCGCGCGCTTCAGCGCCGGGCAGAGGCCATCCGGCGACACCGCCGAAACGATAATGGCGTTATAGCCCTGGTTAACGAAGTTGTTGATAAGCTGCACCTGGCCTGAGACGCTGGGCTCGGTCGGGCCGTCGTAGGTGACGTCCACGCCGAGATCTTTACCCGCCTCTTTCGCGCCATTGCCGCCGCTGGTAAAGAAGCCAACGCCCACCAGCTTGGGGATAAAGGCGATGCGGTCCGCGGCCTGTGCCGACGCGAAGCTGAGTGCCATCGCCAGGACTATCAGTTTTGTTTTCATCTTACGCTCCGGGTATGTTTTGTGAGGAGAGAGTGCACCCATTCACGGTGCAAACTCAGTGAACGTCCCATCACCACCACAACCAACAGCGCCCCTGACAGCGCGCTCGACACCTGGTTGGGGATGCCGACCATCTGTAAACCCTGCTGCAGATACCCCACCAGCAGCGCCGCCAGGGCCGTACCGATTACCGACCCCGAACCGCCATAGATATTAGCGCCGCCGAGGACCGCTGCGGTCAGTGCAGGCATCAGTAAATCGCGTCCCAAATCCGAACGCGCCGAACCGAAATAGGAGACCATCACCAGCGCAGCAATGGCCGAAGCAACGCCCACCAGGCCATACAGGGCGTAGGGCATCCCGTTGACCGAGAGCGCCGCATAGCGCGCCGCGCGCGGGTTCTGCCCAATCAAAAACAGATGGCGGCCAAAGCGTCCGCGATGGGTAATCAGCCAGAAGAAGACGGTAATCACGGCGAACAGCACCAGCGGGATTGGCAACCCCAGGAATGTGAGGTTAGCGAACGCGGTAAAGCTGTCGGGGAAGCCACCGATGCCTTCGTAACCGGTCGCCCCCGCCATGCCGGAGAGCAGCAGTGCGCCACCGCCGTAGAGATAGAGCGTGCCGAGGGTGATAACCAGTGGGCTGATGCCGGTGTAGTGGATCAGCGCAGCGTTGACCAGACCGCACAGCAGGCCGAGCAGCAGCGTCAACGGTATGGCCAGCGCCATCGGCCAGCCCGCCTGCATCATCACTCCCAGCGCGATGGCACACAGGCCGATGGTCGAACCGAGAGAAATATCAATGCCGCCGCTGATGATCACCAGGGTGAGCGGCAGCGCCACAATGCCAATGCAGATAAAATCACTGGTGCTGAACAGCAGCATGTTGATATCGAGCATGCGCGGATTGATGGCCCCAAAGAGCAGGATTTCCAGCACCAGTAATATCAGCAGCGCGCTTTCCCAGTTAAGCTTCATTTACGCCACCTCTTTTTTGTGTTTCGTAAACGGGGTGACATGCTTCCCCCCTTTGTTACCGGGCTGGAAGCGGCTGTACTTGAGTGCCCGCTGATGCCGGGCCAGCGCCTGGCGCAAGCGCCCGTCGAGCACCAGCACACCGAGCAACACCAACCCGGCGATAAAGTCATTCCACCACGCGGGCAGCCTGAACAGCACCAGCACGGTGTCGATTTGAGTCAGGAAAAAAGCCCCCAGTAAGGCGCCAATAAGCGTCCCGGTACCGCCCAGCAGAGAGATCCCCCCGAGTACGCAGGCGGCAATGGCTTTCATCTCCAGCCCGCTGCCGGTCTGGTTTGGTACAAAGCCAATCTGCGAAGCGAAGACAATCCCCGCACACGCGGCCAGCATGCCGTTCAGCGTAAAAGCGATCATTCGCGTCCGGTTCACCGCCACGCCCAGCTGGCGTGCGGCGGTAAGGTTATCGCCCACGGCGTAGAAATCGCGTCCGAAGGCGGTGCGCGACAACGTCCATGCGCCGACCGCGGCTAAAAACACCACGCCCATTCCGAGCGGTGAAATACCCATAGCGGCAGGTTCAGAGAGCGATTTCAGGCTCGGCGGTAGCCCTTCAATCCACTTTCCTCCCGTCCACAGCAGCATCGCCCCGCGATAGAGGCCCAGCGTGCCGAGGGTGGCCACAATTGCCGGAATACGCAGCCCCACCACCAGAAAACCGTTAAATGCTCCCGCCAGTGCGCCAATCGACAGCGCAAAGAGGATCGATACCGGCAGGGTGTAGCCGCTGTTCAGGGCCACCCCCACGGCAATGGCAGACAGCCCGACGGTAGAGCCGACGGAAACATCAATATTGCGGGTCAACATCACCAGCGCGGCGCCGAGCGCCAGCAGGATCAGGATTTGCGAACTGGCGAAGATCATCCCCAGCGTTTGCAGGCTGAAATAGGCCGGATTGAGCCCCACCAGCACCGCGAACAACGCCAGAATGGCGATGAACGCACTCAGTTCGCGATTTTTCAGTAAGGTCTTCATGACTGCCCTCCGAATGCCAGCGCCATCATTCTGTCGAGACTGACCGCGTGCCGGGACAGCTCGCCGCTGAGCACGCCCTGGTGCATCACCAGCACGCGATCGGCAAGCCCGGGGAACTCATCCAGATCGCTTGAGATCATCAGCACCGCCACGTTCTGCGCCGCCACGCTTTTGATGAGCTGATAGATATCGGCCCGCGCCGACACATCCACTCCGCGTGTCGGTTCATCGACGATCAACAGCAGCGGGTTCGCCTCCAGACAGCGAGCCAGCAACACCTTCTGCTGGTTGCCGCCGGAGAGCGTGCGCACGGTTTGATCCGCATGGTTAAGCTTGATCCCCAGCGCCCGGTGATAGCGCTCCACCACCGCCGACTCCCGTTTGCGCTGCTGCCAGACCGAGGGCTCATTCAGCGCCACGGTGTTCCAGCGAATCGGCGCATCCAGGAACAAGCCGGAAACCTGTCGGTCCTCTGGCAGGTAGACCAGCCCTTTCTCCAGCCGTGCCGCCACGGGTTCGCCGGTTATTTCCTGATTTTCCAGCCAGACTCGCCCACCGCGCACCGGTCGCAGCCCATACAGCGTTTCCGCAAACTCGGTGCGCCCGGAGCCGACCAGCCCGGCGAGGCCAACTATTTCCCCGGCAAAGATTTCCATGCTGAGATCGATAAACCCCTCACCGGTAAGCTCTTCCACCCGCAGCACCGGGAAATCCTGCGGCTGCGTGCGGCGATTGCCCGGCAG
This sequence comes from Enterobacter sp. R-25, assembly GCF_049913205.1. Lineage (NCBI taxonomy): Bacteria > Pseudomonadati > Pseudomonadota > Gammaproteobacteria > Enterobacterales > Enterobacteriaceae > Enterobacter > Enterobacter sp. R-25. Next base: position 4,097,696 of record NZ_CP183982.1, read on the forward strand.
CGCCAGCCACAGTTTTTGTGCATCACTTAATCCTTTTTCGCGGCTCACCGGCGTCATGGCGGCAATCAGGGCGTTATCGTCGAACTGTGCAGTTTCACCGCTGAGCACAATCGCGCCGTCGCGCATTACCGAGACGTGGCTCGCCAGCTGGCGGATCTCCGGTAATTTGTGCGAGATAAAAACAATGCCGACGCCCAGCGCCTGCAACGCACGGATCTGGCGGAACAGCCGTTCGGTTTCCCCCGGGGTGAGCGACGCCGTGGGTTCATCAAGGATCAGGATCTTCGCGTTACGCATCAGGCCGCGCAGGATCTCCACCATCTGTTGATCCGCCACTTCAAGGGTGCTGGCGGTGGCATCAAGATTGAGCTGACACTGCAGCTGCTGGAGTTTCTCCGCCAGCCGTTCCCCCATACCGGCCTCACGCGGCAGGCGGAAAAGGATGTTTTCCCGCACCGTCAGGTTGGGGAAAAGCAGGGGTTCCTGCGGCACCAGATAAATCCCCAGCCTGTGGGCCTGCGCGGGCGAAAGCCGCGCAAACGCGTGGCCGTCAACCGAAAGTTCACCGCTGTCCGGCGTTTCCACCCCGGCGATGATTTTCATCAGCGTTGATTTTCCCGCGCCGTTACCGCCCATCAGCGCATGCACCTGACCCGCAAGCAGCGTGAAATGAATACCTTTCAGGACCGGTACGCCGGAGAACTGCTTGCTGATATCACGTGCTTCGATAAGTGGCGTCATTATCGCTCCGCTATTGAACAAATGATTTTTAGATTTAATAATGTTCAAAAGCGTAGACGGTGAACTATATTTAGAACCGTGCAGGGATCACAAATTTATCGATTAAGATCCACACAGACACAAATCAATCTAAAAGATCTGTTTTGTCGCGTGGTTCACACTTTCTTTCTGCGCGATCACGAACATATGATCTAAATTTTTATAAGAGTTCAATTATGAGCGATAAACGCACTGCGGAAGAAGGTCGTTTTGCCGGGCTGGCGCTGGCGGAAGAAGAGCTGGTTGCCCGCGTCGCCTGGTGCTACTACCACGACGGATTAACCCAGAACGACATCGGCGAGCGGCTCGGACTGCCGCGCCTGAAGATCTCGCGTCTGCTGGAGAAAGGACGCCAGTCCGGGGTGATCCGCGTGCAGATCAACTCCCGCTATGAGGGGTGTCTGGCGCTGGAAACCGAGCTGCAGCAACGCTTCGGGCTCAAGCTGGTTCGCGTGTTGCCGGCCCTGAATACCCCGCCCATGAATGTCCGGCTGGGCATTGGCGCAGCGCAATCGCTGATGGGTGTGCTGGAGCCCGGCCAGCTGCTGGCGGTGGGATTTGGTGAAACCACCATGAGCAGCCTGCAGCACTTAAGCGGTTTTATCAGCTCGCAGCAGATCCGCCTGGTGACGCTCTCCGGCGGCGTTGGGCCGTATATGACGGGCATCGGTCAGCTTGATGCCGCCTGCAGCGTCAGCATGATCCCCGCCCCGCTTCGCGTTTCCTCCGCCGAAGTGGCCGGGATCCTAAAACGTGAATCCAGCGTGCGGGACGTGATCCTCGCCGCCGCCGCGGCCGATGTGGCGGTGGTAGGCATTGGTTCGGTGAACCAGCGCCGGGACGCCACCATATTGCGCTCCGGCTATATCAGCGAAGGTGAACAGCTGATGTACGCCCGCAAAGGGGCGGTGGGCGATATCCTCGGCTATTTCCTGAACGCCGAAGGGGAATGCGTGCACGAGCTGGAGATCCACCGGGAATTGCTGGGCGTCACGCTCGATGAACTGGCGCAGTTGCCCACCATCGTTGGCGTGGCCGGAGGTGAAGAGAAAGCCGATGCGATTTATGCCGCACTCAAAGGCCGCCGTATTAATGGCCTGGTGACGGAGGAGACGACAGCCCGCGCGGTGCTGGCTCTGGCGAGCTAAGAGCCTGTCCTGCGCCTGACACGAGGCATGCTCATGAGTTACCTTTTAGCGTTAGATGCAGGGACAGGCAGCGTTCGCGCCGTAATTTTCGATTTGCAGGGCAACCAGGTTGCCGTTGGCCAGGCCGAGTGGAAACACCTGAGCGTGGAGAATGTGCCGGGCTCGATGGAGTTTGATCTCGACATTAACTGGCGACTCACCTGCCAGTGTATTCATCAGGCGCTGGAGCGCGCCCGCCTGAGCGCAGCGGATATCCAGTCCGTGGCCTGCTGCTCAATGCGCGAGGGGATCGTGCTGTATGACCGCAACGGCGACGCCATCTGGGCGTGCGCCAACGTCGATGCCCGCGCCAGCCGCGAGGTAGCCGAACTCAAAGAGATCCACGACTACCGTTTTGAATCCGAAGTGTATGACGTCTCCGGCCAGACCCTGGCCCTGAGCGCCATGCCGCGCCTGCTGTGGCTGGCGCACCATCGTCCGGACATCTATCGCAAAGCCGCCACGATCACCATGATAAGCGACTGGCTGGCGGCAAAACTGTCCGGCGAGCTGGCCGTTGATCCGTCCAATGCCGGGACTACCGGTATGCTGGATCTCTTCTCCCGTGACTGGCGTCCGGCGCTGCTCGACATGGCCGGGCTGCGTGCCGATATCCTCTCTCCGGTGAAGGAGACCGGCACCGTGCTCGGTGCGATCACCAAAGATGCCGCACAGCAGAGCGGCCTGCGCGAAGGCACGCCGGTGGTGATGGGCGGTGGCGACGTGCAGCTTGGCTGTCTTGGGTTAGGCGTCGTGCGGGCCGGGCAAACGGCCGTGCTGGGTGGTACCTTCTGGCAGCAGGTGGTCAACCTGCCGCAGGTACGCACCGACCCGGAGATGAACATCCGCGTGAATCCGCATGTGATCCCCGGCATGGCGCAGGCGGAGTCGATCAGCTTCTTTACCGGCCTGACCATGCGCTGGTTCCGTGACGCCTTCTGCGCGGAAGAGAAACTCATCGCGGAGCGGATGGGAATGGACACTTACTCCCTGCTTGAGGAGATGGCCAGCCGCGTGCCTGCCGGTTCACACGGTGTTATGCCGATCTTCTCAGATGCTATGCACTTCAAGCAGTGGTATCACGCCGCGCCGTCGTTTATTAACCTCTCCATCGACCCGGAAAAATGCAACAAAGCCACGCTGTTCCGTGCGCTGGAAGAGAACGCGGCGATTGTCTCGGCGTGTAACCTGACGCAGATTTCACGGTTCTCAGGGGTAACGTTCGACGGTCTGGTGTTTGCAGGCGGTGGCTCGAAAGGCACGTTGTGGAGCCAGATTTTAAGCGACGTGACCGGTTTGCCGGTGCGTGTCCCGCAAGTGAAAGAGGCGACAGCGCTGGGCTGCGCGATTGCTGCCGGAACGGGAGCCGGGCTGTTTTCGGATATGGCGGCGACAGGCGAACGGCTGGTGAAATGGAGCCGCGAGTTCACGCCAAACCCGGCGCACCGGGAGTTGTACGACGGTATGATGCAGAAGTGGCAGGCCGTTTATGCCGACCAGCTTGGGCTGGTGGACAGCGGACTGACGACATCGATGTGGCAGGCACCGGGTTTAGTGCGTGCCCCCTCTCCCTGAGAGCTATAACGCCCCCTCTCCCTCAGGGAGAGGGCATCAGACCACACCAATATTTGAATCCCATCACAATCGCCGCATTCCCCTTTTCCCTTTTACTCATCGCTGGCTAAATTAGTAACTCATCCGACCACATAACAATAATTTTACACTGGAAGAGACTATGAGCCACTACCCGTCGTTATTTGCCCCCCTCGATCTGGGGTTCACCACCCTTAAAAACCGCGTGCTGATGGGCTCAATGCATACCGGGCTTGAAGAACATCCGGACGGGGCCGAACGTCTGGCGGCCTTCTATGCCGAGCGTGCACGTCACGGGGTGGCGCTGATTGTTACCGGCGGGGTGGCCCCTGCGCCTTCTGGCGTGGGGATGGAAGGCGGTGCGGTGCTGAACGACGCCAGCCAGCTGCCGCATCATCGCGTGGTCACTGACGCCGTTCACCGGGAGGGCGGGAAAATTGCCCTGCAGATCCTGCACACCGGGCGTTACAGCTATCAACCGAATCTGGTCGCACCGTCGGCCATTCAGGCCCCGATTAACCGCTTTACGCCCCATGCCCTCAGCCACGATGAGATCCTGACGCTGATTGACGACTTCTCCCGCTGTGCGGCACTGGCGCGTGAAGCGGGCTATGACGGTGTTGAGGTGATGGGCTCGGAAGGCTACCTGATCAACGAATTCCTCGCGGCCCGCACTAACCAGCGCGACGATGAGTGGGGTGGCGACTACGCGCGCCGCATGCGCTTTGCAGTGGAAGTGGTGCGCGCCGTGCGTGAACGTGCCGGGGCGGATTTTATTATTATCTACCGCCTGTCGATGCTCGACCTGGTGGAAGGCGGCGGGACGTTCGACGAAACCGTGCAGCTGGCGCAGGCGATTGAAGCCGCCGGCGCGACCATCATCAATACCGGCATCGGCTGGCACGAGGCGCGTATTCCGACCATCGCCACGCCGGTGCCACGCGCGGCGTTCAGCTGGGTCACGCGCAAGCTGAAAGGGAAAGTGTCTGTCCCGCTGGTGACCACTAACCGCATTAACGACCCTCAGGTGGCGGAAAATGTGATCGCCGCCGGTGATGCCGACATGGTCTCCATGGCGCGTCCGTTCCTTGCAGATGCCGAGCTGCTTTCCAAAGCGCAGAGCGGGCGTGCAGATGAGATTAACACCTGCATCGGCTGTAATCAGGCCTGTCTGGATCAGATTTTTGTTGGCAAGGTCACTTCGTGTCTGGTCAACCCCCGCGCCTGCCACGAAACCAAAATGCCGATTTTCCCGGCGGTGCATAAAAAACGCCTGGCCGTGGTCGGTGCCGGCCCGGCGGGTCTGGCGTTTGCGGTGAATGCCGCCTCGCGCGGCCACAGCGTGACGTTGTTCGATGCCGCCGCTGAGATTGGCGGGCAGTTCAATATCGCCAAACAGATCCCGGGCAAAGAAGAATTTTACGAAACCCTGCGCTATTACCGCCGAATGATCGACCTGACGGGCGTGGATCTGCGCCTCAACCAGTTTGTAAACCCGGTGGATGTAATGGAGTACGATGAGGTGATCCTGGCAAGCGGGATCGCACCACGCAGGCCTGCGATCGAGGGCATCGATCATCCGAAAGTCCTGAGCTATCTGGACGTTTTGCGTGACAAAGCGCCGGTGGGGGCAAAAGTGGCGATCATCGGCTGCGGCGGGATCGGGTTCGATACCGCGATGTACTTAAGTCAGCCGGGCGAACCCACCAGCCAGAACATTGCCGACTTCTGCGTGGAATGGGGTATCGACACCAGCCTTAACCAGTCCGGCGGCTTGCGACCGGAAGGACCCCAGCTGCCGAAAAGCCCGCGTCAGATCGTCATGCTGCAGCGTAAAGCCAGCAAACCCGGTGAAGGCCTGGGCAAAACCACGGGCTGGATCCATCGCGCAACCCTGCTCTCTCGCGGGGTGAAGATGATACCGTCGGTGAGCTATCAGAAGATCGATGACGCGGGGCTGCACGTGCTGATCGGCGGTGAGCCGCAGCTGCTGCAGGTGGATCATGTGATTTTATGTGCGGGTCAGGAGCCGAAGCGCGATCTGGTGGATCCGCTGCGTGAGGCGGGAAAAACGGTGCACCTGATCGGCGGATGCGACGTGGCGATGGAGCTGGATGCGCGACGCGCCATTGCGCAGGGCACAACGCTGGCATTGAGTCTCTGAGTGACGCAACGCTCACCGGGCCTGCACGCGAGGCAGGCCGGTGTAAACTCAGCGCCCCGCGTTAGCGGCGGCGACCCAGCTTGACGGATTTCAGCACCACGAACTTGTTGTTGGTGGCAACCGTGGTGCAGTTACCGAAGATCTTCTTCAGCTTGTGGAAGTAGTCCAGGTGACGGTTCGCCACGATATACAGCTCGCCGTTAATTTTCAGGCAGCGGCGTGCATGGTGGAACATCTCCCAGGCGACGTTATCCGTCAGGGCGTGTTTCTGGTGGAACGGGGGATTACAGAACACGGCATTAAAGCGGAACGGCTCAACGCCCGACAGCGCGTTATTAATCATAAACTCGCAGCGATCCAGCGCGTCCGGCATGTTGGTTTCAACGTTCAGACGACTGGAGGCCACCGCCATCGGCGACTCATCACTAAATACAACGCTCGCGTCAGGGTTCTTCGCCAGCAGCGTCAGGCCAATCACACCGTTACCACAGCCCAGATCGACGATTTCGCCTTCCAGGTTATCCGGCAGATTTTCAATAAAGAAACGCGCCCCGATATCAAGGCCGGTGCGGGAGAAGACGTTCGCGTGGTTGTGGATTGTCCAGTCAGTGCCTTCCAGCGTCCAGCTCAGGGTTTCTGGCGCGTCGGCCAGTTCCGGGGCACTGAAAGTACAGTTAATGAGACGCGCTTTTTTCCAGGCCAGCGTCGTGGTGGTTGGGCCGAGCACTTTCTCGAACAATTCCAGCGTTGAGGTATGAATATCACGCGCCTTGGCCCCCGCGATAATACGCGTTTGTGGGGTAACGACGTTGCGCAGTGCGCGCAATTGTTGTTCCAGCAGCGCCATTGTTTTTGGCACTTTGATCAGCACCACGCCCGGCGCCTGCGGGTAGTCCGCGGTGCTGTCGAGGAACTTAACGCTGGATTCGTCGATGTCGTTGTGGCGCAGGTTTTCCCGCGTCGCCAGCTCGCTCAAGTAGGAATCACCGATGCTGTAAGGCGTGTGTGCTGCCAGAGCACAGCCCAGCGCGCCAAACGCGTCATTCAGGATCAAAACCGGGCCGCTGATTTCAGTGTCATCCAACTGTTGCAGCAGATATTCATCCGCCGCTTCCCACGCCTGAAGCGGGTTAACGTCGTCCGTTTCCGGGAAACGTTTAAGGTTGAGTGAACGGAAACCGTTGTCTAAGTGGCTCATCGGCCCTCCTGAATGGTAAAATTTCGGCGTTATCCCTGAAAAGGGTGCGTGAGTATACCCGTTTTATTGTCAAATTGGGGCGTTGATGAACCAACTAACTTATCTCCAGGGCTACCCGGAGAACTTACTTTCTCAGGTTCGCAGCTTAATTGCCGAGCAAAAGCTGGGCGCGGTGCTGGAAAAACGATATCCGGGTACGCATGACTTCGCGACCGATAAGGCGCTCTGGCAGTATACCCAGGATCTGAAAAACACCTATCTGAAGAGCGCGCCACCCATCAATAAGGTGATGTACGACAACAAGATCCATGTGCTGAAAAACGCGCTCGGCCTGCACACTGCCGTTTCCCGTGTTCAGGGCGGCAAGCTCAAAGCGAAAGCGGAGATCCGCGTTGCTACCGTGTTTCGTCACGCGCCGGAAGCGTTCTTGCGGATGATCGTGGTGCATGAGCTGGCACACCTGAAGGAAAAAGAGCACGACAAGGCCTTCTACTCCCTGTGCTGCCATATGGAGCCGCAGTACCACCAGCTGGAGTTCGATACCCGTTTATGGCTTACGCATTTATCGTTAAAGAGTAATGCGCAGTAGCGCACTGGTTTTGCAATAATCACGTGCTACAGTGGCTAAAGGTTCCCTGCTACGGAGTACGTAAACGTTTATGATACGTTTCGCAGTTATTGGCACGAACTGGATCACCCGCCAGTTCGTCGACGCCGCCCATGAAACCGGCAAATTTAAGCTCACCGCAGTCTATTCCCGCAGCCTGGAGCAGGCGCAGAGTTTCGCGAACGACTATCTGGTTGAACATCTGTTCACGTCGCTCGATGAGATGGCGCAAAGTGACGCCATTGACGCGGTCTACATCGCCAGCCCAAACTCCCTGCACTTTCCGCAAACGTCGCTGTTTCTTAGCCATAAAAAACATGTGATTTGCGAGAAGCCGCTGGCCTCGAACATTCAGGAAGTGGAAGCCGCGATTCAGCTTGCCCGCGACAATCAGGTGGTGCTGTTCGAAGCGTTCAAAACCGCCAGCCTGCCAAACTTCCTGCTGTTACAGCAGTCTCTGCCGAAGATTGGCAAAGTGCGTAAAGCGTTTATTAATTACTGCCAGTACTCGTCGCGCTATCAGCGTTATCTGGACGGTGAAAACCCGAACACCTTTAACCCGGCCTTCTCTAACGGCTCGATTATGGACATCGGTTTTTACTGTCTGGCCTCTGCCGTGGCGCTGTGGGGCGAGCCGCACGGCGTCACCGCCACGGCCAGCCTGCTGGAAAGCGGTGTGGATGCGCACGGCATCGTGGTGCTGGATTACGGTGATTTCAGCGTTACGCTGCAGCACTCCAAGGTGAGTGATTCCGTTCTGCCCAGCGAAATTCAGGGCGAAGCGGGCTCACTGGTTATCGAGAAGATTTCCGAGTGTCAGAAGCTGAGCATTGTCCCACGCGGCGGCAAAGCGCAGGAGCTGACGCAGCCTCAGCATATTAACACTATGCTCTATGAGGCAGAGGTCTTCGCCCGTCTGGTGGAAGACAACGAAGTGAATCACCCTGGGCTGGCGGTCAGCCGCACCACGGCGAAACTGCAAACCGAGATCCGCCGTCAAACCGGCGTAGTCTTCCCTGCAGATGGCGTGGGCGCAGAAGCTATCGCGTAAAGCTGTGTAATGAAACGGTGCAGACCATTGACGAAATCACTGGTCTGACATATTTTGTTACCTGCAAAGGGGAGTAACTTCCTTGCCGGTGGATCGTCATTACGATGCGTGCAAAACCGCATCCGGTCGCCGGGCAATCAAAAAGCCCGTCTTTTTGGTTGTAAGTGAGACCTTGCCGGAAGGCGAGGTCTATGCATAAAAAGCTAACGGCTATCGTCTTCTGACCATGGCCGTTTTTGTTTTTTATGTGTAAGGAAAATAGTATGCATTCTGTCGGCACTCCCATGTTGTGGGGCGGATTCGCGGTTGTCGTGCTCATCATGCTGGCGATCGACCTCTTTTTGCAGGGGCGTCGCGGCGCACATGGCATGACGATGAAACAGGCTGCGGCCTGGTCACTGGTGTGGGTCACCCTCTCCCTGCTCTTCTGTGCTGCCTTCTGGTGGTACCTGGCCTCAACGGAAGGCCGCGCGGTTGCCGATCCTCAGGCGCTCGCGTTCCTCACCGGCTATCTGATTGAAAAAGCCCTGGCGGTCGATAACGTCTTCGTCTGGCTGATGCTGTTCAGCTACTTTGCCGTGCCTGCGGCCCTGCAGCGTCGCGTGCTGGTGTACGGCGTGCTGGGTGCGATTATCCTGCGTACGATTATGATCTTCGCCGGAAGCTGGCTGATTACGCAGTTCGAATGGCTGCTGTATATCTTCGGCGCATTCCTGCTGTTCACCGGGATCAAAATGGCGCTGGCAAAAGAAGATGGCTCCGCCATTGGCGACCGTCCGCTGGTGAAGTGGATCCGTGGTCATCTGCGCATGACCGACAAGATCGAGAGCGAGCACTTCTTCGTGCGTAAGAACGGCCTGCTTTTTGCCACGCCGCTGCTGCTGGTGCTGATTTTGGTTGAGCTGAGCGATGTGATTTTCGCGGTAGACAGCATTCCGGCTATCTTCGCGGTCACCACTGACCCGTTCATTGTGCTGACATCTAACCTGTTCGCCATCCTCGGTCTGCGTGCCATGTACTTCCTGCTGGCAGGCGCGGCTGAGCGCTTCTCAATGCTGAAATATGGTCTGTCGGTGATCCTGGTGTTTATCGGTATCAAGATGCTGATTGTCGATTTCTACCACATCCCTATCGCTATCTCGCTCGGTGTGGTGTTTGGCATTCTGATCGTGACGTTGCTTATCAATACCTGGGTTAATCGTCAGCACGATAAGAAGCAACAGGTGGAGTAATTACGGTCCTTCCTGCTGCCTTTACGCTGGCCCTCTTCCCCCCAAGGAGAGGGCCAGCACACTTTTGTAAATGAATAGTTAAAAACTATGACGCAACACGTAAAATGCAGCATTTTACGCTTCCCTCCGCATCCGGTTTCCCTATACTCAACCAGGCAAACATTTTCTTACATCCGGACATAAATGTGACTTAGAGCACATAAAGGATGGAACGCAATTTCACTTAGGAATTTTTATGAGCACACAATCAACTGGTCTCTTTGCGCGCCTGGCGCAAGGCAGTCTCGTTAAACAAATTCTGGTAGGGCTGGTACTGGGGATTCTGCTGGCAATGGTGTCAAAACCGGCTGCGGAAGCGACGGGGCTGCTTGGCACCATTTTCGTTGGCGCACTGAAAGCCGTCGCACCGGTGCTGGTGCTGATGCTGGTCATGGCGTCAATTGCCAATCATCAACACGGACAAAAAACCAACATTCGCCCTATCTTGTTCCTGTATCTGCTGGGCACCTTCTCTGCAGCCTTAACAGCCGTCGTTTTCAGCTTCCTGTTCCCGTCCTCGCTGCACCTGACCAGCGCTGCGGGTGATATCACCCCGCCATCCGGTATTGTGGAAGTGCTGCGCGGCCTGCTGATGAGCATGGTCTCTAACCCGATTACGGCACTGATGAACGCTAACTACATCGGCATCCTGGTCTGGGCGATCGGTCTTGGTTTTGCCCTGCGTCACGGCAACGAAACAACGAAAAACCTGGTCAACGACGTGTCGAACGCCGTGACCTTTATGGTCAAAATTGTGATTCGCTTTGCGCCAATCGGCATCTTCGGTCTGGTCTCTTCCACACTGGCGACCACCGGCTTTGGCGCACTGCTGGGCTATGCGCAGTTGCTGGTGGTACTGATTGGTTGCATGCTGCTGGTTGCGCTGGTGATTAACCCGCTGCTGGTGTTCTGGCAGATCCGCCGTAACCCGTATCCGCTGGTGTTAACCTGCCTGCGCGAGAGCGGTGTGTATGCATTCTTCACCCGCAGCTCTGCGGCAAACATTCCGGTTAACATGGCGCTGGCGGAGAAGCTGAATCTGGATCGCGACACCTACTCGGTTTCCATCCCGCTGGGTGCGACCGTGAATATGGCGGGTGCGGCAATTACCATTACCGTGCTGACGCTGGCGGCTGTGCATACGCTGGGCATTCCGGTCGATCTGCCCACGGCGCTGTTGTTGAGCGTGGTGGCGTCGCTGTGTGCGTGTGGTGCATCGGGTGTGGCGGGTGGTTCGCTGCTGCTGATCCCACTGGCGTGCAATATGTTCGGTATCCCGAATGAGATTGCCATGCAGGTAGTGGCCGTCGGCTTTATCATCGGTGTATTGCAGGACTCCTGCGAAACCGCGCTGAACTCCTCAACGGACGTGCTGTTCACCGCAGCGGCATGCCAGGCGGAAGACGCGCGTTTAGCGAAGAACGCGTTACGCGGGTAAACAAAACCCCGGTGACAAAACGTAAAGCAAAACGGCAACCGAAGGTTGCCGTTTTAGTATTTGACCCTCTCCACAGCGGTGAGGGCATCAACCGCACTACACTTACAGCGTCACGCCACTCTTGAAGATCGCCAGTTCGCGGAAGTCATTCTTCTCGTTACAGGTCTGTCTGCCGTTGGCAAACTCCACAATGGTATCCACGAATTCCGTCAGCAACTGCGGCATCCCTTTACCGTGGATCAACTGGCCTGCATCAAAGTCGATCCAGTGTTTTTTCTTCGCTGCCAGCTCGCTGTTGGTCGCGATTTTGACCGTCGGCACAAAGCCACCGTACGGTGTCCCGCGCCCGGTGCTGAACAGCACCATGTGACAGCCGGCGCCGGCCAGCGCGCTGGTCGCAACCGCATCGTTACCCGGTGCGCTGAGCAAATTCAGACCGTGCGTTTTCAGACGTTCACCGTAGCGCAGAACATCAACTACCGGGCTGGCACCCGCTTTTTGCGTGCAGCCGAGAGACTTCTCTTCAAGCGTGGTGATCCCGCCCGCTTTGTTACCCGGAGACGGGTTTTCATAAATCGGCTGGTTGTGGGCGATAAAGTACTGTTTGAAGTCGTTCACCATGGTGACGGTCTTCTCAAACGTCTCTTCGTCGCGACAGTGGCTCATCAGAATACGTTCAGCACCGAACATTTCCGGCACTTCTGTCAGCACCGTCGTACCGCCGTTGGCGATCACATAATCTGAAAAGCGGCCCAGCATCGGGTTCGCGGTGATCCCGGACAGGCCATCAGACCCGCCGCACTCCAGGCCGAACTTCAGCTCGCTCAGCTTGCCCGGCTCACGCCTGTCGTGACGCATCACCTCATACAGCTGGTGAAGGTGCTCAATGCCCGCTTCCACTTCATCATCCTGGTGCTGACACACCATAAAGTGCACGCGCTCGGGGTCAAACTCACCCAGCGTGTCGCGAAACGCATCCACCTGATTGTTCTCGCAGCCCAGGCCAATCACCAGCACCGCGCCCGCGTTCGGGTGGCGGACCATGTTTTGCAGCATGGTGCGGGTGTTGATGTGGTCGTCGCCAAGCTGAGAACAGCCGTAGGTGTGGCTGAACAGGTGCACACCGTCCGTACCTTCGGCGTCGTGGGTCTCTTTCAGGAAACGCGTCTGGATTTGACGCGCGATCCCATTCACGCAGCCGACGGTGGGAAGGATCCACAGCTCGTTGCGGATCCCCACTTCACCGTTCGCCCGGCGGTAGATCTGTACCTCGCGATCCGCCGCCTGCGCTTCTTCCGCCGCTAAATCAGGTTGATAGCTGTACTCGTCCAGATCGCTCAGATTGGTGCGGGTGTTGTGGGAATGAATATGCTCACCCGGCGCAATATCCGCCAGCGCATGACCAATCGGGAGACCGTATTTAACAACGTTGTCTCCTTGGGCGATCGGCTTCACGGCAAACTTATGCCCGCGAGTCACCGCCTGACGCAGGGTTACCGTCTGGTTATCAACGGTGACAACTTCACCTTCGGCCAGATCCGCCAGCGCGACGGCAACGTTATCCAGCGAATGGATTTTGATGTATTGCATATCAACCTCAAACGGCCTTAGTTCAGTTCAATGGCGAAGTAGTCGCGCGCATTGTTAAAGCAGATGTTTCTCACCATTTCGCCCAGCAGCTGAATATCGGCAGGGGCCTCACCCGCGGTTACCCAGCGGCCAATCATCTGGCACAGAATGCGGCGGAAATATTCGTGGCGCGTGTAAGAAAGGAAGCTACGGCTGTCGGTCAGCATGCCCACAAAGCGGCTTAACAGACCCAGCTGCGCCAGCTGCGTCATTTGACGCTCCATCCCGTCTTTCTGGTCATTGAACCACCAGCCGGAACCGAACTGCATCTTGCCTGGCATACCTTCACCCTGGAAGTTACCGATCATGGTACCCAGCACTTCGTTATCGCGCGGGTTCAGGCAGTAGAGGATGGTTTTTGGCAGCAGATTTTGCTCGTTCTGTTTGCTCAGCAGCTTAGAGAGTTCTTCAGCAAGCGGGCGATCGTTGATGGAGTCGAAGCCCACGTCCGCGCCCAGCAGTTTAAACTGACGCTGGTTGTTATTGCGCAGGGCACCAATGTGGTATTGCTGCACCCAACCGCGGCGAGCATATTCCGCACCGAGGAAGACCAGCACCGCCGTTTTGAACTGTGCCACTTCGTGCTCGCTCAGGGATTCACCGGACAGGCGACGTGCCAGAATGCTATCAAGCTCAGCTTCATTTGATTCCGCAAACATCACCACATCCAGCGCGTGGTCAGAGACTTTACAGCCGTGTGCCGCGAAGTGGTCCAGACGTTTGGTCAGCGCGCTCTGCAGGTCTGCAAAACGACGAATGTCGGTGTCAGACACTTCCGCGAGCTTCGCCATGTAATCATTGAACGTCGCCTGTTCGATGTTAAAGGCTTTATCCGGACGCCAGCTTGGCAGCACTTTAATATCAAACGAGGTATCGCGGGCGACCACCGCGTGATGTTCCAGGGAGTCAATCGGATCGTCAGTGGTCCCCACCATCTTCACGTTCATCTGCTTCATGATGCCGCGGGCGGAGAAGGTATCCTGCGCCAGTAATTCATTGCACTGCTCCCAGATTTCATCGGCGGTAGCCGGGGAGAGCAGCTTTCCGGTGATGCCGAACGGACGGCGCAACTCAAGGTGCGTCCAGTGATATAACGGGTTGCCGATGGTGTGCGGAACGGTCGCCGCCCAGGCGTCAAACTTCTCGCGGTCGCTTGCATCACCGGTACACAGGCGCTCCGCCACGCCGTTGGTGCGCATCGCACGCCATTTGTAGTGGTCACCTTTCAGCCAGATGTCATACAGGTTTTTGAAACGGTAATTTTCGGCAACCTGCTGCGGCGGTAAATGGCAGTGGTAGTCGAAAATTGGCTGGTCTTTGGCGTAGTCGTGGTACAGGCGGCGAGCAAATTCGGTATCTAACAGAAAATCTTCGGTCATAAACGGTGTCATTATCGTCTTCCTCGTAACGAGAGCGTCAGAAAGCTTATGCTCAGATGCTGCAAAGTTATCACACCAATTTCCAGAGACAGAACATTTTTTCGTGAGTTAGATCAATAAACGCAGACAAATTAATTACCTCAAATGAGGTAAACCCTTCGCCAGGCCGCGCCAGAACTGGCTTTATCCGTAACACATAATGTCCCTACAAATAATCATGCATTTGTGATGTCACTCACCTTTTAAAGTTGTATGACAAGTTATCTTTTCGCCGTCGCAAACACTAAGCCGACGGAATGCATTCCCGGTGTGAAAACACCGGTTTTAACGGTACGGATACCGACTTATGCACGCTTACTTATGGCAAGGTTCGGGCCGTTCCGGGACATCTCCCGGTTATGCCCCTCCCGTTACACAACCGCTCCCGGACACGGTCGAGAGGTTGCCGTGCGAGGCACGGAATTAACATAACGATGAGGTTTTAGATGCGTAAAATTAAAGGGTTACGTTGGTATATGATCGCACTGGTGACGTTAGGCACCGTGCTGGGCTACCTGACACGTAACACCGTGGCAGCCGCAGCCCCGACGTTGATGGAAGAGCTGCATATCTCCACTCAGCAATATTCCTACATCATTGCTGCTTATTCCGCGGCTTACACCATCATGCAGCCTGTCGCAGGCTATGTTCTGGATATTCTCGGAACCAAAATCGGCTACGCCTTCTTCGCCATCGCCTGGGCTATTTTCTGCGGCGCCACGGCGCTGGCGGGCAGCTGGGGTGGTCTGGCGCTGGCACGTGGTGCGGTAGGTGCGGCGGAAGCGGCAATGATCCCGGCCGGGTTGAAAGCCAGCTCTGAGTGGTTCCCGGCGAAAGAGCGTTCTATTGCCGTCGGCTATTTCAACGTCGGTTCTTCCATCGGTGCGATGATTGCACCACCGCTGGTGGTGTGGGCTATCGTGATGCACAGCTGGCAGATGGCGTTCATTATCTCTGGTGTACTGAGCTTTGCGTGGGCCATGGCGTGGCTGATTTTCTATAAACACCCGCGCGATCAGAAAAAACTGTCTGAAGACGAACGCGAATACATCATTGGGGGTCAGGAAGCTCAGCATCAGACCAACAACGGCAAAAAAATGACGGTCTGGCAGATTCTGGGTACCCGTCAGTTCTGGGGTATCGCCCTGCCGCGCTTCCTCGCCGAACCCGCCTGGGGGACCTTCAACGCCTGGATCCCGCTGTTCATGTTTAAGGTCTACGGCTTTAACCTGAAAGAGATTGCGATGTTCGCGTGGATGCCAATGCTGTTTGCCGATCTGGGCTGTATCGTTGGCGGTTACCTGCCTCCGCTGTTCCAGCGCTGGTTTGGCGTGAACCTGATCGTTTCCCGTAAAATGGTCGTGACGATGGGCGCAGTGCTGATGATTGGCCCGGGCATGATCGGCCTCTTTACCAGCCCGTATGTGGCAATCGCCCTGCTGTGCGTCGGTGGTTTTGCTCACCAGTCACTGTCCGGTGCGCTGATTACGCTCTCTTCTGACGTCTTCGGGCGTAACGAAGTGGCTACCGCTAACGGCCTGACCGGTATGGCTGCCTGGACGGCGAGCACCCTGTTTGCTCTGGTGGTGGGTGCGCTGGCGGACACCATCGGCTTCAGCCCGCTGTTTGCCGTACTGGCTATCTTCGACCTGATGGGTGCAGTGGTTATCTGGACGGTGCTGAAAAGTAAGTCGGCAGAAGAGGTGCTAAAAGAGTCCCTGGGGGGACCGGCAACGCAAAGTTAGCGCCCTTCCTGATGTCACAGAAGCCGCCTCCGGGCGGCTTTTTTCATGGCAAAATCTGGAGACTGGCACGCAAAAGTGGTATAACAAATAATCCGCCGTACCCTGCCTGGAGCGCATATGGAAATCACCGAACCACGTCGTTTATATCAACAACTTGCTGCCGAGCTGAAAGATCGCATCGAGCAAGGTGTCTACCTTGTCGGTGATAAACTCCCCGCTGAGCGCTTTATCGCTGATGAAAAAAGCGTAAGCCGCACCGTGGTGCGTGAAGCGATTATCATGCTGGAAGTGGAAGGCTACGTTGAAGTTCGCAAAGGCTCCGGCATTCACGTGATTTCTAATCAGCCGAAACACTCCCCGGTCGCCGACGAAAGTCTCGAATTCGCCAGCTACGGTCCGTTTGAACTGCTCCAGGCGCGCCAGCTTATCGAAAGCAATATTGCGGAATTTGCAGCGACCCAGGTGACCAAGCAGGACATCATGAAGCTGATGGAAATCCAGGAAAACGCGCGCAAGGAAAAATGTTTCCGTGATTCAGAGTGGGATCTGCAGTTCCACGTTCAGGTCGCGCTGGCAACGCAAAACACGGCGCTGGCGGCAATCGTGGAAAAAATGTGGACTCAGCGCGTTCACAACCCGTACTGGAAAAAACTGCACGATCACATCGATTCCCGCACCGTGGATAACTGGTGCGACGATCACGATCAGATCCTTAAAGCGCTGATTCGCAAAGATCCCCATGCGGCAAAACTGGCGATGTGGCAGCACCTGGAAAACACCAAGCAGATGCTGTTCAATGAAACCAGCGATGACTTCGAATTTAACGCTGACCGCTATCTTTTTGCCGATAATCCTGTCGTTCATCTCGATACGGCAGCCAGTGCGGCAAAATAGTTTACCTTTTCGCTGGCAGGCGCTTCGCTGCGCCTTCTGGCAGAGGTGGGTAAGCAAAACATATATAGTGTCAGCCTTTGTAAATCCCCTCGCTCCCCTCCATGGCTTACGCCAAAATCATCACACCCCTGCAAATTCTGTGACGCAGAACCTTGGGCTTTGTTACAATTGGATTCAATTCGTTATTTTGTAAGTTAGTGCTTGCTAACCAGCCAATTAACAGGGAACAGTGTTGGCCACACCTCAATGTGTCCGCGAGCGACCATAATGAAATCACAACAATGTCGCCGTGCTGTTTGTCCCGGATAACAGGCGTGACGTTAACCGATTTCCAGGAACACTGAATGGAACTTTTGACCCAACTACTGCATGCCCTCTGGGCGCAGGATTTTGAAACGCTGGCCAACCCTTCCATGATTGGCATGCTCTACTTCGTCTTATTTATGATTCTGTTCCTTGAGAACGGTTTACTGCCTGCCGCCTTTTTACCTGGCGACAGCTTACTGGTGCTCGTCGGCGTGCTGTGTGCCAAAGGGGCAATGGCCTTCCCGCAAACCATTTTATTACTGACCATCGCCGCCAGCCTTGGCTGCTGGGTGAGCTATATCCAGGGACGATGGCTGGGCAATACGCGTCTGGTGCAGAACTGGCTCTCCCACCTTCCTGCGCATTATCACCAGCGGGCGCACCATCTTTTCCATAAGCACGGGCTTTCCGCGCTCCTGATCGGCCGCTTTATCGCCTTTGTACGCACCCTGCTGCCTACCATTGCGGGTCTTTCCGGATTAAGCAGCACCCGCTTCCAGTTCTTCAACTGGATGAGCGGCCTGCTGTGGGTTCTGATCCTGACCACGCTGGGCTATGCGCTGGGCAAAACGCCGGTCTTCATGAAATATGAAGATCAGCTCATGTCCTGCCTGATGCTGTTACCGGTGGTTCTGCTGGTCTTTGGTCTGGTCGGTTCGCTGGTGGTGCTGTGGAAGAAGAAATACGGGGCCAGAGGTTAACGATGGTTATCTCACCGCTTGCCGTGCGCCGTTTTGCCGTGGCCATGATTGCCCTGGGGTTGCTCAGCCTCATGTTCCTGGCCTGGACGACGCTTTCGCATCAGGAATCGACGCTGGCCATTCGTCCGGTGAGTCAGGGTGTCAGCGTGCCTGACGGTTTTTCGGTGTGGCATCATCTTGATGCCAACGGCATCCGCTTTAAGAGCATCACCCCGCAGGACGATGTTTTACTGATTAAGTTTGATTCCCGTGCGCAAAGTGCCGCCGCGAAAGTGGTGCTCGACCGTACGCTGCCGCACGGTTATATCATTGCCCAGCAGGAAGATGACAACCAGCCTGCAGCCTGGCTGTCACTGATTCGCGATTCGTCGCATAGATTTGGATAATTACCAGGATTCCGAATCTTTTCACTCACTTTGGTGAATCCCCCGTTTACTTACTATGCTTAAGTACGCGGAGCACCCCATGAATGTACTCCGCTTGACTCTGGATAGCGGCTCACGCCGCAACACAATGGAAGGTTTCGATAATGAAATTCCGCATTACTCTGGCTCTGGCCCTTTTTTCTTTAAGCACAGCGTCCTTCGCCAACTCTCTCTGTCAGGAGAAAGAACAGGATATTCAGCGTGAGATCAGTTATGCCGAAAAGCATAACAATCAGCATCGTGTTGAGGGTCTCAAAAAAGCGCTGAGCGAAGTGAAAGCGAACTGTTCTGACAGCAAGCTACGTGCCGATCACCAGAAAAAAATCGCTGAACAGAAGGACGAGATAGCCGAGCGCCGTCACGACCTGCAGGAAGCGAAAGAGAAAGGGGATGCGGAAAAAATTGCTAAGCGCGAGAAGAAGTTGAAAGAAGCGCAGGACGACCTGAAAGCGCTGGAAGCTCGCGATTATTGAGTTAACGGAAATCTCAACAGGAGAGAATCATGTCAAAAGATACGACGTCTGAAAATCTGCGCGCTGAACTGAAATCCCTGGCCGATACCCTGGAAGAGGTGCTGAACTCCTCTGCAGATAAGTCAAAAGAAGAGGTCAGCAAACTGCGCAGCAAAGCTGAGCAGGCGCTGAAAGAGAGCCGTTATCGCCTGGGTGAAACCGGTGATGCACTGGCGAAACAGACCCGCGAAGCGGCAGCTCGCGCGGACGAATATGTTCGCGATAATCCGTGGACGGGTGTAGGGATTGGTGCCGCGGTAGGTGTGGTACTGGGTGTCCTGCTGACGCGTCGTTAATATGGAAGATCCTCGTCACGCACAAGGGCCTGCTAACAACGTCCTCGGCATCGGCCAGCGTATTCTGACGACGCTGGTCGGGATTGCCGAAACGCGCGTCCGACTGGCAGTGGTTGAACTGGAAGAGGAGAAAGCGAACCTTTTCCAGATGCTGCTGATGCTCGGGCTTACCATGCTCTTCGCCGCGTTTGGTCTGATGAGCCTGATGGTGTTAATCATCTGGGCCATTGACCCGCAATATCGACTCAACGCGATGATTGCCACCACCGTTGTTCTGCTGGTTGCGGCATTGATTGGCGGCATATGGACGATGCGTAAAGCGCGCAAATCCACTTTCCTGCGCCATACGCGCCAGGAACTGGCCAACGATCGCGCCCTGCTGGAGGATGACAAGCCGTGAGCGATAAAGCCGAACGTCAGAAGCGAAAAGCATTCCTGCTCAGTCAGATCCAGCAGCAACGGCTGGATTTGTCTGCCAGTCGTCGCGACTGGGTTGACGCGACGCGTCGTTTTGACCGGGGCTGGAATACCTTCCTGAGCCTGCGCTCATGGGCGCTGGTCGGAAGCAGCGTGATGGCTATCTGGACGGTTCGTCATCCAAATATGCTGATCCGCTGGGCCCGCCGCGGCTTTGGTGCCTGGAGCGCCTGGCGTCTGGTGAAAGCGACGATTCGTCAACAACAGCTGCGTTAGTTCTTATGCCGGGTAGTGTTTCGCTTACCCGGCACACTTTCCCCCTTCCCCGTTACTCAATATCTTTGAAGAAGATTGACAGTTTTCCTTGCTAACAATTCCCATCTGCCCCGTTTACACTCCTCTCCATCGACAGCAAAGACGCGGTATCTACCCGAATTTGCACACAAATAAAGTTCAGCCGCTGATGTGGTTTCCTGGAGAGTAAAATGAAAAAATTAGAAGATGTTGGTGTTCTGGTAGCGCGTATTCTGATGCCGGTTCTGTTTATCACCGCAGGCTGGGGCAAAATCACCGGTTATGCGGGCACGCAGCAATACATGGAAGCCATGGGTGTTCCCGGGTTCCTGCTGCCACTGACTATTCTCCTTGAGTTCGGCGGCGGCCTGGCGGTACTGTTCGGCTTCCTGACCCGCACCACGGCACTGTTTACCGCAGGCTTCACCCTGCTGACGGCGTTCATCTTCCACAGTAACTTTGCGGAAGGCGTGAACTCTCTGATGTTCATGAAAAACCTGACCATCGCGGGTGGCTTCCTGCTGCTGGCCATCACTGGCCCAGGCGCATACAGCATCGACCGCGTTCTGAATAAGAAGTGGTAAGCACGCTATACTGAATGAACACAAAGCGAGGAGATATCTCCTCGCTTTTGCTTATTGACGGAGGAGTAAAAAATGGGACAACTCGTAGACGGCGTCTGGCAGGATGTCTGGTATGACACCAAATCCACCGGGGGACGCTTCAAGCGCTCTGTTTCGGCCTTCCGTAACTGGCTAACCGCCGATGGCGCACCGGGCCCAAGCGGCGAAGGCGGCTTTGCGGCTGAGAAAGACCGTTATCATCTCTATGTTTCTCTGGCCTGCCCGTGGGCGCACCGCACGCTGATTGTGCGCAAGCTGAAAGGACTCGAATCCTTAATTCCGGTTTCGGTGGTCAACCCCCTGATGCTGGAAAACGGCTGGACGTTTGACAGTGATTTCCCGGCCGCCACCGGTGATGACCTCTACCACCACGATTTTCTCTATCAGCTCTATCTGCGCGCAGATCCGCACTACACCGGACGCGTGACCGTACCCGTGCTGTGGGACAAGAAAAACCAGACCATTGTCAGCAATGAGTCCGCAGAGATCATCCGCATGTTCAACACCGCGTTTGATGCCCACGGGGCCCGCGCCGGGGATTACTATCCGGTTGAGCTGCGCGATAAGATTGATGAGTTGAACAGCTGGATTTACGACAACGTGAATAACGGGGTCTACAAGGCCGGCTTTGCCACCAGCCAGGAAGCGTATGACGACGCGGTGGGAAAAGTGTTTGAATCGCTGGAGCGTCTTGAGCAGATCCTCGGCCAGCATCGCTACCTGACGGGCGACCGCCTGACGGAAGCAGACATTCGTCTGTGGACAACGCTGGTTCGCTTTGATCCAGTGTATGTCACCCACTTCAAGTGTGATAAACACCGCATCAGCGATTACCTGAACCTGTACGGTTTCCTGCGCGATATTTATCAGATGCCGGGCATTGCTGAAACGGTCGATTTCAACCATATCCGCACCCACTATTTCCGCAGCCATAAGACTATCAACCCGACGGGTATTATCTCTGTGGGTCCGTGGCAGGACCTGGATGAACCGCACGGTCGCGACGTGCGTTTCGGATAAATATCAAGGGCATCAATTGGTGCCCTTTTTTAATTCACAATCTCCATCTATCCTTACCTCGATCGCTTAAAAAACAAGTGATTGACTGACTAATGAGGCAAGGAAAATGGACTGGTATTTAAAAGTACTGCGCAACTACATTGGATTTGGTGGCCGCGCTCGCCGTAAAGAGTACTGGATGTTCGTTCTGGTGAACTTCATCCTCATCATGGTGCTGGGTATTATCGATAAAATTCTCGGCTGGGAACGAGCCGGCGGTGAAGGTGTTCTCACCACGATTTACGGCCTGCTGGTCCTGCTTCCCTCATGGGCCGTACTGTTCCGACGGCTACACGATACCGATCGTTCAGCCTGGTGGTTACTGCTGCTGCTGATCCCGATTGTGGGCTGGCTGGTCATTCTGGTCTTCAACTGTCAGGCCGGCACGCCGGGCGAAAACCGCTTCGGGCCCGATCCAAAACTCAACGCATAAAACAAAGCCCGGTGGCGTTTCGCGTACCGGGCTCGATTTTTTATTTGTTGTGATGGGCAAAGAGCTTGGGTATTTCGCGCAGGCACCACGATTTGGCCTCACCCATGCTGTCGCGCCGCCACGCCATAATGATGTCCACTTCGCTGGTATACTCCGGGCTGACCACGCGTAGCCGCCCTTCTGCAATATCTTTTTCGACAAACGGATACGGCATTGTTGCCACGCCCAGGCCCGCCAGCAACGCCTGACGTTTGTCTTCAAGCGATGTGACGGTCAGACGCGGTTGTTTATCCAGCAACTGCACCGTTAACACCGGACGCTCGCGTGCGGTGTCTGCGACCGCGACCCCGCGGTATTTCACCCGCGTCACTTCCGAGAGCGGCTCCGGCTCCTGGTGAATCGGGTGATCGGGTGCGGCGACATAGACGTTCATCACGCTGTAGAGCTTGCGGGAGTTGATTTCAGATGAGGAACGGAAGTGCATATCCGGGGCAATGACGATATCCGCCCTGCCCGTCTCCAGTCGCTCCCAGGCCCCGGCCAGCACCTCGGTGATGATCGATAACTGGGTGTTTGCTTTGTCGGCCAGCCGGTTCACCAGCGGGAACAGCGCCTCGGTGGGCACCAGCGCTTCCGTCACCAGCGTCAGATGGGTTTCCCAGCCGCGCGCCAGCGCTTCGGCGTCCGTCGTCAGCTTGTCCGCCGCTTCCAGCAGGACGCGACCACGCTCCAGCAGCATCCGTCCGACGTTAGTGAATTTTGTTCGATGACCGGAGCGGTCAAAGAGCACCACGTCCAGCTCTTCCTCCAGCTTCTGCATGGTATAGCTGAGCGCAGACGGAACGCGCCCCAGTTCATCTGCCGCCGCGGCAAAACTGCCACGCCGGTCAATTGCGTCCATGACGCGAAGCGCCTCAAGCGTCAATGCTCTCTCTTTAGCCATCTCGTTCTCATTCAGGAAATTTGAACATACCGGGCAGAATATCTGGCTAACAATGAAGCGTCCATACCTTTACCATTGTTTAGTGTAAAGAGAGGTCAAGTTTATGATTACGACAAGAACAGCTAAACAGTGCGGACAAGCCGATTTCGGTTGGCTGCAGGCCCGCTACACCTTTTCCTTTGGACACTACTTTGACCCTAAACTGCTCGGTTACGCTTCACTGCGCGTATTGAATCAGGAAGTGCTCGCCCCAGGCGCGTCCTTCCAGCCGCGTACGTACCCGAAAGTCGATATCCTGAACCTGATCCTGGAAGGCGAAGCAGAATACCGCGACAGCGAGGGCAATCATGTCCAGGCGAAGGCCGGCGAAGCATTATTAATCTCCACGCAGCCGGGCATCAGTTACAGCGAGCATAACCTCAGCAAAGATAAAACGCTGACCCGTATGCAGCTGTGGCTGGATGCCTGCCCTGAGCGGGAAAACCCGCTGGTACAGAAGTTAGAGTTGACGGGCGACAGGCAGCAGCTGATAGCCTCCCCGGACGGCAGTCAAGGCAGCCTGCAGTTGCGCCAGCAGGTGTGGCTGCACCATATCGAACTGAAGAAAGGGGAACAGGCGAGCTTCCAGCTTCATGGTCCGCGCGCCTATCTGCAATCGATTCACGGGACGGTGCATGCGGTGACGCATACGGAAGAGAAAGAAGCGCTCACCTGCGGTGACGGGGCGTTTATTCGCGACGAAGCGAATATCACGCTGGTTGCTGATTCGCCGCTGCGCGCGCTGTTAATTGATTTACCGGTTTAACACCCGATAATCCTCTCTCCCCGGCGGGGAGAGAGGAAACCGTTACACTTTACGTGCCATAATCTCAATAATCTGCCGGTCCGTCGCCTGCATGGAGCGGCACGCCAGCGAACACAGGTTCGCGATCGACTGCTCCACATCGTGCGCCACAATCCCTTCATTGCCCGTTACCGCCGAATCATCCAGCGCCATCATCACCGCTTTCCAGGCACTGCCGACGCTGGTTGAGACCTTCATGGCACAACTGTTGGACGCGCCATCGCAGATCATCCCGCTGACATCGCCAATCATGCTGCTGATTGCCATTGAGAGCGTCTGATAGCTTCCGCCCATCAGCCAGGCCATGCCTGCCGCCGCCCCCATCGCCGCCGTGGTAGCCGCACACAGCGCCGACAGGCGCGGAAGCTGGGCGTGGATATAAATAGCCGAAAGGTGTGAAAGCATCAGCGCCCGGGCAAGGCGTTCATCATCCGCCTGGACATGTTCCGCCACCACCACAACCGGCATGGTGGCCGTGATCCCCTGGTTGCCCGATCCGGAATTGCTCATTGCCGGCAGCGTCGCCCCGCCCATTCGGGCGTCCGAGGCCGCGCTGGTGCGAATGACAATATCCGAGCCCAGGTCCTGCGCTATCCATCCGCGAGCGCGCTGCTTATTGAGCGTCGCGCCAATGTGCAGGCCCCATTTTCCGCTTAAACCTTCACGGGAGAGCGCATCATTTAATTGTCCGGCAGCCAGGATAAAGCGGATCGCGTCAAACGGCACCTGCTCCACAAACTCAAGGATCTGCGATAGCGTGGCGTTTGAAAGTACCGCCAGCGGATCGTCGTTCCTCTCGTCGGGTTGAGAATCAAGCGTAAAGCGGGTTTCGCCCTGACAGACAATCTCCACCACCCGCGTATGCCCACCGGCGATGGTCACCATCGCCGAGGCCTGTCCGGCGTGAACGCAGGCGCGGGAGTAGAGGATGTCATCGCACGGCTCCTGCAGCTTGACCTGCACCTGGCCGGCGTCCAGCAGCGCTTTGGCACGCACCAGCGCATCGGCAGTGGCATCTTTCAGTACCTCCAGCCCGGCGTGCGCGTTACCGCCAGTGGCCCCCAGTGCCGCCGCAATCGGCAACCCGACCATCCCGGTGCCAGGTACCGTCACGCCAAGGCCATTTTTCATCAGATTCGGTGAAACCCACGCCTCAATCTGTGTGACATCACCCGGCAGAAGCTCCGCGGCCATCGCACAAGCCAGCGCCAGAGAGATCGGCTCGGTACACCCCAGTGCAGGTTTAACTTCCTCCTGCACCGCCCGAATAAATTGATTCCATAAAGATTGAGTTTGCTCTGACATCGTTACGACCTTGTTTGCCCTTAAGAAAACGCGAGGAAAGGAGAAACACACAGCAGCAGACCGGTGATGATAATGATCACCAGCGACACGCCTTTATATTTGTGCAGCGCCGGCACTTTGTAGACCAGCCACGCCGGAATCAAACACCCCACCATGCCGAAGATGGGGCTGCAAATAGAGGTGAAGCTCAGTACCGGCGCGTTTAACACAATCGCGCTCCATGCCAGCAGAATGGCAAACAGCATGATGCCGCGCTGTACGGTGTTTTCGTTGATTTTCTCTGCCGGCATTTTGCGGCGCAGAATGTTCATCACAATGCCCTGCGTCGCTTCACGAAAGCCCAGGTACACGCCGAAGAACGCGGTCATGACGGCAAAAATATTCAGGATAACGCTGACAATTTTGACCCAGCCGGCACCGTCGCCACTGATAAACTGCGCGGCAATTGCCAGTGCGGAAATATTCTGTTCGTA
This sequence comes from Enterobacter sp. R-25, assembly GCF_049913205.1. Lineage (NCBI taxonomy): Bacteria > Pseudomonadati > Pseudomonadota > Gammaproteobacteria > Enterobacterales > Enterobacteriaceae > Enterobacter > Enterobacter sp. R-25. Next base: position 4,123,302 of record NZ_CP183982.1, read on the forward strand.
GGCTTTGACCGCCTCATCATGCCCCATTGCCAGGGTGAACGAGACCGCGTAGAAAAAGACCGTCACGAAGAGGATCGCGAAGGCGATGTTCATCGCCCGCAGCGCTTTATGGCGCGCCACTTCAACCGATTTTTCGCGTGAACGATAGGAGATCACCATCGGGCTTAATGTCTGAATAAACAGAATCGACGTTAAGGTAAACGGCAACGTGATAATCGCGTTTTTAATGAGTAGCCCCACGGGTGGCAGCATGCCCACGTTGGCTAAATGCCAGAGGCCAATCATCGACAACCCGAGCGCCGCCACCACAAATAACTTGGTCAGCACCATCAGGCTGGAGACTTTAAACAGCAGTTTCTCGCCACGGGAGGAGATCGCCACCAGGATGCAGATCAGGAACAGACCGTAGAACGGATTTTCAGAGAGCAGCCCCTCCGTCACGCCGAAGGTGTGTAAATAGGAGGCGCTGTCGTTGGTGATGGCGGTGGAGTAGACGAACATCCAGATAACCAGCATCACGAAATAGAGCGCACCTAATAAAATGCCCCAGTTCTTACCGAGGTAGCCGCTGATGACGCTTGGATAATCTTTGCACTCCGGCGATTCTGCCAGCGTGTTAATAAACAGCCGCTGAAACAGGTACATGGCCGGATAGCCAATCACTGACGAAAGCAGAAACACCCACAGTCCCATCAGCCCCACCTGTACCGGGAGAAAAACAATCCCCGCGCCGATGGCCATTCCGATACTCATGATGACCCAGCCCGTATCGGTGCTGTCGAATTTAATGGCCTCCTGCCACTCGCTTTCACTCATCCCTGCCCGCTTTGCCGCGGGTGAATCGTTCACAATCACACTGCTGTTTGTTGCCGTATCCATAAGGCACTCGCTTATTTTGTAGGGTAACCAGTTGTTTTTATGGGATTCTGACCACCAGCGATAATGAGCCAGACTGCTGCAGGTGTGTGTTATTGGAATGGACAAATCATACGTGGAGAGCGGGAGAAAAAAGTCACAATATTTATAAGGCTTTTCGCAAGCGAGAGAAATAAATACTCTGATATGATGAATAATCGATGGGTTTTTCTAAAAGTGATGCCGATCAAGAAATAAAAAACCCCGCGACATGCGCGGGTGTGTCATCAGTTAGCCAGCGCGTTCGCCATATCGGTTTTCACCTGTTTACGCTGCTCCGCTGTCAGAACCTGGCTGACATCAAAGTAGTATTTGACGCGGTAATAGCGGGTCTGCTCTTCAATTTTGCTGAATGCGGCAAGCTGGTTTTTCACCGTGCTTTCATCCCATTTCCCGGTCTGGAACATCTCGATCAGCGCACCGTCTTTCACGCCGGTCATCGGGATCTTGCTGACATTTTGTTCCAGCGTCTGATGCAGCGCGTCGATCTTCTTAATCTGATCGTTGCTCAGCTTGAGGTGTTGCACCAGCGGATCCTGCGCCGGAGAGGGGGCAGCTTCAACGTCAGCGGCCTGTGCGGCAAAACTGCACGCCACCAGCGAGGCAGCAACCAGGGTGATACGGGTCATTTTCATCATCTTACTGTCCTTACATACTGTTTCAGGGAAAAAGCAGGCGCATTGTTTTTCAGAAGCGGATGAAGATGTGTGAGTAATTATATAAACATTTTTGTATGTTCCGCGGACAAAAAAGCCCCCTTAACCAAAGGGGGCCTGTTTCAGACGACGATCACAGTGCCTGGGTAAACGTCCTTGAGATCACGTCCTGCTGCTGCTCGCGCGTCAGCGCATTAAAGCGCACCGCATACCCTGAGACGCGAATGGTCAGGTTGGGATAGTTCTCCGGGTGCTCAATCGCCTCCATCAGCATCTCCCGGTTCATGACGTTAACGTTGAGGTGCTGTCCCCCCTCGATGGCCGCTTCGTGGTGGAAATACCCGTCCAGCAGCCCGACAAGGTTGGTTTTGCGCACTCTCTCATCCTTGCCCAGCGCCTGAGGCACGATGGAGAAGGTGTAAGAGATCCCGTCTTTCGCATAGGTAAAGGGCAGCTTAGCGACGGAGGTTAACGAGGCCACCGCCCCTTTCCTGTCTCGTCCGTGCATCGGGTTCGCGCCCGGTGCGAATGGCGTACCGCCGCGGCGTCCGTCCGGCGTATTGCCGGTCTTCTGACCGTAGACCACATTCGACGTAATGGTCAGGATCGACTGGGTCGGCACCGCGTTGCGGTAGGTCGGCAGCGCCTGAATTTTCTTCATAAAGCGTTCCACCAGGTCACAGGCAATGCTGTCCACGCGGTCATCATTGTTACCGTACTGCGGGTAGTCCCCTTCAATCACAAAATCGACCGCCAGGCCGGTATGGTCGCGTACGGGTTTTACCGTGGCATATTTGATGGCGGACAGCGAGTCCGCCGCCACCGACAGCCCGGCGATACCGCAGGCCATGGTGCGGTAAACGTCCCGGTCGTGCAGCGCCATCAGCGAGGCTTCGTAGCTGTACTTATCGTGCATGTAATGGATGAGATTCAGCGCGCTAATGTACTGCACCGCCAGCCAGTCCATAAAGTGATCCAGACTCGCCATCACGGTGTCGTAATCCAGCACCTCATCCAGCAGCGGCGCGGTTTTCGGCCCGACCTGGATCTTCAGCTTCTCATCCACCCCGCCGTTGATCGCATACAGCAGCGTTTTCGCCAGGTTAGCGCGGGCGCCAAAGAACTGCATTTGCTTGCCGATCACCATCGGGCTGACGCAGCAGGCAATGGCGTAGTCGTCGCTGTTGAAATCCACGCGCATCAGGTCGTCGTTCTCATACTGCAGCGACGAGGTGTCGATCGACATCTGTGCAGCGTACTTCTTGAATGCGACGGGCAGTTGTTCGGACCACAGGATCGTCAGGTTTGGCTCCGGTGCAGGTCCCATCGTGTGCAGGGTATGCAGGTAACGGAAGCTGTTTTTGGTGACCAGCGTGCGGCCATCCAGCCCCATTCCGCCAATCACTTCGGTGGCCCAGACAGGATCGCCGGAGAAGAGCGTGTCGAACTCCGGAGTACGCAGGAAGCGCACCATGCGGATCTTCATGATGAAATGATCGATCAGTTCCTGCGCCTGGATCTCACTCAGGCGACCCGCCTGCATATCGCGCTCGAGATAAATATCCAGGAACGAGGCCGTGCGTCCCAGCGACATCGCCCCGCCGTTCTGGGATTTCACCGCGGCCAGATAGGCAAAGTAAACCCACTGTACCGCTTCCTGCGCATTCATCGCCGGGCGAGAAATATCGAAGCCATAGTTCGCTGCCATCTGCTGGATCTGCAGCAGTGCGCGTTTGTGTTCCGCCAGCTCTTCACGCAGGCGGATCGTCGCCTCCAGATCTTCACCCCTTTCGAGTTTGCCCTGCAGATCCGCGAACTGGCGCTCACGCTCGTGCACCAGATAGCGGATGCCGTACAGCGCCACGCGGCGGTAATCGCCGATGATGCGCCCGCGTCCGTAGCCGTCCGGTAGCCCGGTCAGCACGCCTGATTTACGACAGCGCATCATCTCGGGGGAGTAAACGTCAAAGACACCCTGATTATGGGTTTTGCGCAGTTCGGTAAAGAGATATTCGAACTGCGGATCCATCTCGCGGCCATAGGCTTCGAATGAACTGCGGATCATATTGATCCCGCCGTACGGATGCAGCGCGCGTTTGAGCGGCTTATCGGTTTGCAGGCCGACGATCGTCTCCAGCTGCTGGTCAATATAGCCCGGTCCGTGGGCCGTGATGGTGGTGGCAATGTTGGTGTCAAAATCCACCGGCGCATGGGTGGCATTCTCCTGACGAATGCCCACCATTACCTTCTCCCAGAGCGCCGTCGTTGCTGGCGTCGCCTGCGCGAGGAAAGTTTCGTCGCCTTCATAAGGGGTATAGTTATGCTGAATAAAATCGCGCACGTTGACGGTGTCTTTCCATTCTTCACCGCGAAACCCGGCCCATGCGTCGCTGTAAGGGGCAACGCGCGTATCGATTGCTACTTTCATGAATTTCTCGCTCTGTCAGGCATAAGCCGCAGCCGGAGTGACCTTCCCAAGACGGAGGGCATCCAGCGCGATCATTTTTTCTTCGTTGGTTGGGATCACCGCGCAGGCCACGCGGGACGAATCGGTGGTGATCACACGCTCACCTGCGCTGCCCGGCAGGGCATTTTTGGCTTCATCGAGGGTGATGCCAAAGACGGCCAGGTGTTCCGCCACCAGCGTGCGGATCAGTCTGGAGTTCTCACCAATCCCGCCTGTGAACACCACACCGTCCAGGCGGTGTAACGACGCCGCGTGCCCGGCAATATGCCGTGCGATACGGTGAACAAAGGTCTGGATCGCCAGCTGTGCCCGCTGATGTCCCTCATGCCAGGCCTTTTCGAGGGCTCGCAGATCGGAGGATATTCCCGAGATCCCCAGCAGGCCGGACTCTTTATTGACGACGCGTTCCAGATCCTCAAATGACTGTCCGGTCTGTTGGGCTATCCAGGCCATGGCACCGAAATCAACGTCGCCACAGCGGGTCCCCATGATCAGCCCTTCCAGCGGCGTCATGCCCATGGAGGTATCCACGCTCTCACCATTGCGTACCGCGCAGATGGATGCCCCGTTGCCGAGATGGGCAATCACCAGCCCGCTGTCCTCAGGCGAAATCCCGAGCAAGGCATGCGCCTGCCCGGCAACGTAGCGGTGGGACGTCCCGTGGAAGCCATAGCGCCGCACGCCAAGCTCTTCAAAATAGCGGTACGGCAGCCCGTACAGATAGGCCTGCGGGGCCAGCGTCTGGTGGAAGCTGGTGTCAAACACCGCCACCTGCTGTATGCCCGGAAACAGGCGTTCGGCTGCCTCGACGCCGCTTAAGTTGGCGTAATTATGCAGCGGCGCCAGCGAGGAAACCTGACGGATCTGCTCAATAACCTGTTCCGTGATAAGGGTCGACTCGCTGAAGAGGTCGCCGCCGTGCGCAATACGATGGCCAATCAGGGCCACGCTGCTCATCAGTTCACGCTTCTCCAGCTCCAGGGCGATGGCTGCCAGCGCCCCTTCGTAGTCATGGTGAGCCAGTCTGGCTGGCTCACCCCCGTTCACGGAAATAAAGGCTTTTTCAGTGTTAATCCCGTCTGCAATGCCCGTCATCAGGGCATCACAGCTGCTGGCATCGAGTACTGAAAACTTAACAGAGGACGATCCGCAGTTAATAACCAATACAACCGGAAACTCAATCATGGTGTTACTCCGCTCTTCCTGAGCCAGGGTTTAGAACAGTTTGTAGACGATGTTCAGGATGGTCAGCAGGCCCACAACCGTGACGAAGATGTTCTCGGGTCTGCCCTTATATTTCGCCATTGCCGGCGCTTTACGAATGGCATACATCGGCAACAGGCACAGCAGAGAGGCGATGATTGGCGCCCCCATGGCTTCGATAAGGTCGAGAATGTTCGGGTTGGCATAGGCAACGACCCAGGTCGACCCCATGATGAATACCATGCTGATGGTGTTCAGTTTGCCTACGGAGACTTTCTTCTTATCGCCCTTATAACCGAACTTCAGGATCAGGCCGTTCAGCCCTTCCAGCGTGCCCAGATAGTGGCCGAAGAAGGATTTGAAGATAGCGACCAGAGCAATGATGGAGGCACCGTATTCCAGCACCGTGGCAAACGTTGATTTAGTGCCTGACATGGTCGCAAAGTGGTTCGCCAGGTAAGAGAGCACGGGAATATTCTGCGCTTTGGCATCGGCCATGTTCTGCGGCGAGAGCGTGAACAGGCAGCTAAAGGCGAAGAACATCACCACCGCGACCATCAGCAAGCTGGCGCGACCGATGATTTTGGAACATTTCTGCTCGGTAAACGCTTTACCGAACTCGGGTTCATACTCTTCACGTTTCGAGACCACAAACGAGGAGACGATGGGCGAGAAGTTGAAGGAGAAGACCATGATGGAGATCCCCAGCCAGACCGTCACCAGAATGCCGTCATGCCCGGTAAACGCAATATCACTCAGATTGACCTGGTCAATCACCGACGAGTTCCAGTAAGGGATCAGCGACAGGGAAATCAGCACCAGGCTGGCGATAAACGGGAACACCAGGAAGCTCATCACCTTCACCATCAGGTCTTTACCAAACCAGATAACAAAGGCCATCAGCAGCAGCAGGAACAGCGCCACCACGCCGCGGTTAAGCGCGGGCAGCTGGAGCTGGTTTTCCCAGAAGGTCATAAAGGTGTTCGTAATGGTGACGCCGTAAATCCACAGCAGCGGGCAAATGGCGAAGAAGTAGAGGAACGTAATCACCACCCCACCGGTCTTACCAAAATGCTCTTCCACCGTTTCGGTGATGTTGCCAGACACGTTACTGCCGGACAGACACAGGCGTGCCAGCGCCCGGTGGCAATAAAACGCAATCGGGAAAGCGAGAACCAGCATCAGCAGGATAGGAATCAAGCCGCCGAATCCTGCGCGAATCGGGAAGAACAGCACACCTGCGCCAATGGCGGTTCCAAACAGGCCAAGCGTCCAGGTGGTATCAGACTTACGCCAGGAGGACGTTTTTGTCTGGCCAACGATAATGCTTTCTGTGTTGCTCATAGGTCATCCTTTATGCGTCAACGAAGCCGGTAATTTGGGATACGCGGGAGAGATCGATATTGCCGCCGGAAATAATGCAGACGGTTTTACGACCCTGAATATAGTGATCAAGCTTGCCGCTTAATAACGCCGCACAGGCCAGTGCGCCAGCACCTTCTGTAACCACTTTATTTCGCTGAATGAGGGCAATCATGCTGTTACGAATTTCTTCTTCGCTGACCAGCACAATGTCATCGACTAATTCACGAACAATCTCGAAGGTTAATTTACCCGGGCGAGACACATCACATCCGTCGGCTAATGTACCGGTAACGCGGTGGTTAATGATTTCTCCTGCCTGATACGATGCGGCCATTCCATGTACGTTTTCAGACTGCACGCCGATAATATTAATGGTCGGGTTGATGGATTTAATGGCCGTTGCAATTCCGGCAATTAAACCGCCACCGCCGATGGGTACAATCACGTTATCCACATCATACAAATCTTCGAGAATTTCCAGGCCAATGGTGCCCTGGCCGGCAATCACTTTCGGATCGTCATACGGCGGGATAAAAATGCGCCCTTCCAGCTCCACGATTTCGCTGACTTTGGCGATGGTGTCGTTGAAGTTTTCGCCGTGCAGCACCACTTCAGCCGAGTAGTCACGGGTGGCGGCGACTTTAGATTTCGGCGCGCCCATCGGCATGACCACTTTGCCGTCGATACCGAGCATTGCACAGGAGAGCGACACGCCCTGCGCGTGGTTGCCTGCAGAACAGGCAACGACACCTTTACGTTTTTCAGCTTCGGTCAGCGAACTTAATTTATTAAACGCACCGCGGATCTTGAAGGAGCCAGTACGCTGCATATTTTCAAACTTCAGGAATATCTCACCTTTACAGCGTTCGCTGAGATAATTTGAGCGCGGCATGCCGGTTTTATATATTTTGCCTGCCAGTCGTTTTCTGGCGTCCTGAATATCTTCAATGGTCACCGGGAGATCGTAGGTAATATGCATAATATCCTCGTTATAATAATTCATTTTCTTCAGGCAAAGTCAGGGTATCAGAGCACGGATAAAATAAGCTCTGGGTGTTTTTAAACAGGTTAACGCGTTATCAGAGGGTTATTTAATCATCGTCGTCTTTCACTGGTCAGTGACGCGTATTGTTTTGCCAGTTCGACTAATACTGACGCCGATTTCTTAATTCTGTAATTTTTTGACCACACGGCGGCATAACGCGCTATGGGTAATTCATCTTCCACCGGCAGTACAATAAACTGGTCGGAACCGAATGGCGCAATCATGTCGCGGGGAATAACCGTCAGGTAATCGGCATTCAGGACAAGGTTATAAATGGTCACGACGGAATCGGTCTGGACGATGTTTTCAATGCTGATGTGATTGTCTTGCAGAGTGGTCAGAAGTTCTTTGTAGTAGCCCATATCGGTTTGCGGCATCACCCACTGTTCATCCGTGAGTGATGCCAGTGTAGTCGAGCCGGTGCACGTTCGTGATTTGTTGGCCACCAGGACAAACTCAGACTCAAACAGCGGCTCGACATGAAGATCCTGCAGCAGCATTTCATCACTTAAGGTGCCGATGGCAAAATCCAGCCGACCGTCGCGAATGGCCGGCAGGAAAGAGGACAGCTGAGCTTCGTACATCGAGACGCGCGCTTTCGGGAACACTTCCTTGAATTTTTTGATCATTTCGGACAGGAAGGTGAAGCCAATGAGCGACGGGTAACCAAAGGAGACATCCATGACGGTACTGAAACTGAGGCTGTTAATCTCGCTCACCATGTTTTTCATCTCACGGGTGATCGACTCAGAGTACGAGAGTAATACCTGGCCTGCCGCAGTCAGTTTAACGCCGGTGTTTTTGCGCACCATGACTTCAACGCCAAAGTAAGATTCGATATCGCTGATAATTTTGCTGACGGCAGGTTGCGTCAGGCCCAGTTGTCTTGCTGCAGAACCAATGGAGCCACTTTTAATGACTTCCTGAAATACCACGAGGTGCTGTGTTTTCGGTAGAATAATAGTGTTCATAATATTCTGCGCTTATTTCCCTATGACGGGGTGGATTCTACTCAATATGGCTGACGGGGGTATGTGCTGTTACTCACAATTTGCTTTTTCACACCCTTAATCAGCATAACAACAACCCTTTAAAACACTTTACTATCAATAAGTTACATTAAAATAAATACGCCATAACGCTGATATTGATCAACAAAAAGAGCAGTAATAAATTTATTTTATGGCGATAACACAGGTAAATTTTTCGGCGTTAAAAAAATCGATAAAGACTATCTTTCAGGCAATTAAAGATTAATAAATAACCGTAATTCGTTTAAAACATTCTTTCAATTTATCAAATTTGTCTGGGGTGATTTTGCTGACTTTCGGGAAACAGTGGAATGCATCACACATTCATGAGCTAAATGTTTTTGAATTCAATATACATATATCAAATAAGAAAACATTCACGATCATAAAAGCAACATTCATAACAAATTAACAATACTGCAGAATCAGGATTATTTAGCGCGAAATTTTGTGATTGCGATCGCCAGCAGATGCGAAAAAGAGACTGAAGGGGTGAAAGCAGTGAAATGTGCTTAATGTCGCAAATGTGATAATTGATGTCGTTTGAGCGATGCATCGGGTGGCACTTGCTTGCAATTTTTAAGGACGATAAAAGAAAAACCCCGCCGAAGCGGGGTTTTGTAAAAAGCTGAAGCTGGCCGATAAGCCGCGTTCTTTCATAGAAAGCGGAGTGGACAGTCATTCATCTCGTTTTGCGCAGATAGCAAAAACCCCGCCGAAGCGGGGTTTATAAAAAGTTGAAGCTGGCCGATAAGCCGCGTTCTTTTATAGAAAGCGGAGTGGACAGTCATTCATCTCGTTTTGCGCAGATAGCAAAAACCCCGCCGAAGCAGGGTTTTGTAAAAAGTTGAAGCTGGCCGATAAGCCGCGTTCTTTCATAGAAAACGGAGTGGACAGTCATTCATCTCATTTAGCGCAGACAGCAAAAACCCCGCCGAAGCAGGGTTTTGTAAAAAGTTGAAGCTGACCGATAAGCCGCGTTCTTTCATAGAAAGCGGAGTGGACAGTCATTCATCTCGTTTAGAGCAGTAGCAAAAACCCCGCCGAAGCGGGGTTGTGTAAAAAGTTGAAGCTGGCCGATAAGCCGCGTTCTTTCATAGAAAGCGGAGTGGACAGTCATTCATCTCGTTTAGCGCAGATAGCAAAAACCCCGCCGAAGCGGGGTTTTGTAAAAAGTTGAAGCTGGCCGATAAGCCGCGTTCTTTCATAGAAAGCGGAGTGGACAGTCATTCATCTCGTTTAGCGCAGACAGCAAAAACCCCGCCGAAGCGGGGTTTTATAAGAAGTTGAAGCTGACCGATAAGCCGGGTTCTGTCGTGGACAGTCATTCATCTAGGCCAGCAATCGCTCACTGGCTCAAGCAGCCTACCCGGGTTCAGTACGGGCCGTACCATGTGAACCCCTATTTGGCCTTGCTCCGGGTGGAGTTTACCGTGCCACGGACTGTTGCCAGCCGCGCGGTGCGCTCTTACCGCACCCTTTCACCCTTACCTGATCCCGCTTGCGCGGGCCATCGGCGGTTTGCTCTCTGTTGCACTGGTCGTGGGTTTCCCCCCCAGGCGTTACCTGGCACCCTGCCCTATGGAGCCCGGACTTTCCTCCCCTCCGCCCGTCTCCCCCCGAAAGGGGACGACGACGAAGCGGCGACTGTCTGGTCAGCTTCGGCGCGCAGTATAGAGGGTTTGTGCCCCGCTGTCACCCTTGGGCGTGCATCCCTATCTGCAAAGTGGCGGCGATATTGCGCGAGGCGCGGTAAATATTGTCAAACGCCCCACGGTAAGCCTCTTCCAGCGACTCGACGCGGCTCAGCACGCTGAATACCGCGTCGATGCCATACTGATGCACAACCCCCACATCCCGGGTCAGACTGCCGGCAATGCCGATCACCGGCTTATGGTATTTTTTGGCGATACGGGCGATACCGACGGGCACTTTGCCCTGAATGCTCTGGCTGTCAATGCGCCCTTCGCCCGTCAGTACCAGCGTGCAGTCGTGAATATGTTCTTCGAGGTTAAGTGCCTGGCTGACAATCTCAATACCGCTCTTCAGTTCCGCGCCGAGGAAGGCCATCAGGGCCGCCCCCATGCCCCCCGCGGCACCCGCACCGGGAACCTGTTTCACGTCAATTCGCAGAGATTTTTTTATCACATCGGCATAGTGGCTGAGGTTAGCGTCGAGAGTGAGGATCATCTCCTCTGTCGCCCCTTTTTGCGGGCCAAAGATACGGGAAGCGCCTCTCTCGCCAACCAGCGGATTCGTGACGTCGCACGCGACGTGGATTGTGCAATCTTTTAGCCTGGCGTCGAGGCCGGAGAGATCGACGCTGTTGAGCGCCATCAGGCTGCCGCCGCCATAACCCATTTCAGTACCGTTGGCATCGCGGAGCGTGGCCCCCAGCGCCTGCATCATTCCGGCGCCGCCGTCGTTGGTGGCACTGCCGCCAATGCCGATAATGATATGTCGGGCACCTTTATCCAGCGCGCTGAGAATAAGCTCCCCGGTACCCCGGGACGTGGTGACGAGCGGGTTACGTTGGGTGGCCGGGACCAGTGCCAGGCCGCTGGCGGCGGCCATCTCAATAAATGCCGTGCTGCCATCGCCGGACATGCCCCAGCGGGCGTTAACCTGTTCACCCAACGGGCCCGTGACCCTGGCATGCTGTTCTGTGCCCTGGGTGGCGGCGATCATCGCGTCAACCGTACCTTCCCCGCCGTCAGCAACCGGCACCGAAACATAAAGTGCATCGGGGAAAATTTCCCGAAATCCTTTTTCAATCGCCTGAGCAACCCCGGAGGCAGAAAGGCTTTCTTTCCAGGAATCTGGCGCGATTACGATTTTCATAGTTGTCGCCTGTTACCGCACTCGGCAAAAATAGCGGACGCGTTCCCGCGTCCGTTTTTATTAGCGAGAGACTTCCACCTTCGCCAGTTTTTCGTAGTAGCACGCAATCGCGCTGTGGTCGGCAGTGCCCAGACCATCCGCGCGCAGGGCCTGCATCATCTCCATGACGGCGGCGGTCAGCGGCAGCTGCGCGCCCACGCCGTGGGAGGTATCCAGGGCATTCGCCAGATCTTTAATGTGCAGGTCGATTCTAAAACCGGGCTTGAAGTTACGATCCATCACCATGGGCGCTTTGGCATCCAGCACGGTGCTGCCCGCCAGGCCGCCACGGATCGCCTGATACACCAGATCAGGGTTAACGCCCGCTTTGGTGGCCAGCGTCAGCGCTTCCGACATTGCGGCAATGTTCAGCGCCACAATCACCTGGTTTGCCAGCTTGGTGACGTTACCCGCCCCGATATCGCCGGTATGCACCACGGATCCCGCCATGGCTTTCATCAGGTCGTAGTATTTGTCGAAAACAGCTTTGTCGCCGCCAACCATCACCGACAGGGTGCCGTCGATGGCTTTGGGCTCTCCGCCGCTGACCGGGGCATCCAGCATATCGACGCCCTTCGCATTTAGCGCCTCACTGATTTCACGGCTTGCCAGCGGCGCGATAGAACTCATGTCAATCACCACCAGGCCAGGTTTGGCACCGTCAATGATGCCGTTCTCCCCCAGGGCCACCTCTTTCACATGCGGGGAGTTTGGCAGCATGGTGATAATGACATCGCACTGCTCAGCAATCGCTTTGGCGTTTGCTGCGGTTTCTGCGCCTGCGGCAATCACCTCGGCCACGGCTTGCGGATTATGGTCTGCAACCACCAGGGAGTAACCTGCTTTGATGAGGTTTTTACTCATGGGTTTACCCATGATCCCAAGGCCAATAAAACCCACTTTCAGCGTCATAATTCGTTTCCTCAATGATGGTTATTTTTTAAAGGCGTCCGCTAACTTCTGCGTGGCCGAGCGGAATACGCCGAGGTCGCTACCGACGGCAACGAAGGTCGCGCCCCACTCCAGATAGCGGCGGGCATCCGCCTCAACCGGCGCCAGAATGCCGCACGGTTTGCCGTGCGCGTTGGCACGGGCAAAGATGTGCTGAATAGCGCGCTGCACCTCAGAATGACCCGCATTGCCCAGATGGCCGAATGCCGCAGCAAGATCGCTTGGACCAACGAAGATGCCATCCACACCGTCGGTGGCAGCGATAGCGTCGACGTTATCGACCCCCTGCTGGCTCTCAATCTGTACCAGGATGGTGATGTTGCTGTTGGACTGTGTGAAGTAGTCCGGGACGGTGCCAAACATGTTGGCGCGATGGGAAACGGAGACCCCGCGGATCCCTTCCGGCGGATAACGTGTTGACGCCACGGCCTGCACCGCCTCCTCTTCCGTTTCCACAAACGGGATCAGGAAGTTGTAGAACCCAATATCCAGCAGACGTTTGATGATTACCGGCTCGTTGGTCGGGACGCGAACCACTGGCGCGCTATGGCTCCCTTTGAGCGCCATTAACTGCGGAATAAAGGTGCTGATATCGTTCGGCGCATGTTCGCCGTCCAGCACCAGCCAGTCGAAACCGGCCAGGCCCAGGACTTCGGTGCTGATGGGGCTTGCCAGCGCGGACCAGCAGCCAATCTGGATCTGGTGCGCCGCGAGGGCCGCTTTAAACTTATTCGGGAAGATATCATTATTCATCACGTTTACCTTTTTAATTCCGCAGTCTTATTCAGGTTCATATTTATATTTTCAGACGCAGCGTCAGCGTTATATTTATTTCCTGACTTAATTTAGGCGTTATAAAATCGTCATTCAGTATAATCCTCACGTCATGACAGCACATTGTTTTAATGCTCAAGCATTGCGGCGTGTTTTGATAATATTTTGAGCATATGCACAACGTGATGGGCGCTGATGCACAGAATCAGGCATTGCTGGCCGGGTGGCATCTGCGCCGGTTTTAAGGAGCGATCGGGATCACATTTTGATATCTCGTCTCCTGACATTCTTTATTGACTCAAGCCGCGTCTTTATTTCTGCGATAAGAAAATAAACATCCCCTGGCTGCATTTACTATCAGACATTTTGCTGGAGAATATTGAACAATGGCCGACATTGAAATTCGACAAGCGTCGCCGACGGCGTTCTATATCAAAGTTCACGACACGGATAATGTGGCGATAATTGTTAACGACAACGGTCTAAAAGCGGGCACCCGTTTCCCGGATGGGCTGGAGCTGACTGAACATATTCCGCAGGGGCATAAAGTCGCTCTGGTGGATATCCCGGCCCACGGTGAAATCGTGCGGTATGGCGAAGTTATCGGGTATGCGGTTCGCGCTATTCCTCAGGGGAGCTGGATTGAGGAGTCGCTGGTTGAGCTACCCGAAGCGCCGCCGCTGAACACGCTCCCCCTGGCCACCCGGGTTCCTGAGCCACTGACCCCGCTGGAAGGGTACACATTCGAAGGGTACAGGAATGCGGATGGCAGCGTAGGCACCAAGAATCTGCTCGGTATCACCACCAGCGTGCACTGTGTGGCAGGCGTGGTGGATTACGTGGTGAAAATCATTGAGCGCGACCTGCTGCCGAAATACCCGAATGTCGACGGCGTGGTAGGTCTGAACCATTTGTACGGCTGCGGCGTGGCCATCAATGCTCCGGCGGCCGTGGTACCGATTCGTACCATCCATAACATCGCCCTGAACCCGAATTTCGGTGGTGAAGTGATGGTCATTGGTCTCGGTTGCGAAAAGCTGCAGCCAGAGCGTCTGTTGCAGGGCACCGAAGATGTGAATGCCATTCCGGTCGACGAGGCCAGCATTGTTCGTTTACAGGATGCGCATCACGTCGGATTCCGTTCAATGGTTGACGATATCCTTCAGGTGGCGGAGCGCCATCTGGAAAAACTGAACCAGCGCCAGCGCGAGACCTGCCCGGCGTCAGAGCTGGTGATAGGCACTCAGTGCGGCGGCAGCGATGCGTTTTCAGGCGTCACGGCGAACCCGGCGGTGGGCTATGCCTCGGATCTGTTTGTCCGTTGTGGCGCCACGGTGATGTTCTCCGAAGTGACCGAAGTGCGTGATGCCATCCATCTGCTCACCCCACGCGCCATCAATGAAGAGGTGGGCAAACGCCTGCTTGAGGAGATGGCCTGGTACGATAACTATCTCGACATGGGACAAACCGATCGCAGCGCCAACCCCTCTCCGGGCAATAAAAAAGGCGGTCTGGCGAACGTGGTGGAAAAAGCCCTCGGCTCGATTGCCAAATCCGGCCAGAGCGCCATTGTTGAAGTGCTCTCCCCGGGCCAGCGCCCCACCAGACGCGGCCTGATTTACGCCGCAACCCCTGCCAGCGACTTCGTCTGTGGCACACAGCAGGTGGCATCCGGCATAACGGTGCAGGTATTTACCACCGGGCGCGGCACGCCGTACGGGCTGATGGCGGTACCGGTGATTAAAATGGCCACCCGTACCGAGCTGGCAAACCGCTGGTATGATCTAATGGACATCAACGCGGGCACCATTGCCACTGGCGAAGAGAGTATTGAGGATGTCGGCTGGAAGCTGTTCCACTTCATTCTGGACGTGGCAAGCGGCCGTAAGAAGACGTTCTCCGATCAATGGGGATTACATAACCAGCTGGCGGTGTTTAACCCGGCACCGGTGACGTGACCGTTCTCCCCCTCTCCCGAAGAGAGGGGGCAACTTATCCCTTCACCAACACCACATCTATTCCGCTCTTACGCAGCCCTTCCAGGCTCTCAGGCGGAATCCCTTCATCGACGATAATCATATCGATTCTCTGGGTATCGATGATTTTATGCAGGCTCGAACGGTTGAATTTGCTGGAGTCAGTGACCACGATAATACGCTCTGCCACCTCGCACATCCGCCGGTTCAGTCGGGCTTCATCTTCATTGTGGGTACTGACGCCGCGATCGAGGTCGATGGCGTCGACCCCCAGAAAAAGCAGATCAAAGTGGTAATTCTGTAAGGACTGCTCAGCCTGATCGCCGTAAAAAGATTGTGACTGGCGGCGCAAGTGCCCACCGGTCATCAGCAGCTCCACCCCTTCCGCTTCCAGTAATGCATTCGCCACGTTCATTCCGTTGGTCATGGCAATCACATCCGTGTGCTGACGCAGCATACGGGCGATTTCAAACGTTGTGGTTCCGGAATCCAGAATGATGCGATGACCCGGCTTCACCAGCGCGGCGGCGGCCTGCGCGATACTGCGCTTAACTGCAGTATTGAGCGAACTTTTGTCCTCCACGGAGGGTTCAGTGCCAGGCGCATTGCCTTCACAAATCAGCGCTCCGCCATAAGCACGAACGGCAATGCCCTGCTTCTCAAGAAACGCCAGGTCGTTACGGATCGTCACCGTGGAAACGCCATATAAATGAGAAAGATCGTTAACCTGCACGCTTCCCTGTGCCCGCAACCGCTGAATGATCTGCTCTCGCCTTTCACTGGTGCCGGTGACGCGCTTCTCCGCGGGTGAATCGGTGCTGCTCATGCGAGCTCCTTAATAATTGGTCTTTCGTTTCATTTCGTTTTGTCTATTAACGCCTTTCTTTTATGGGAATGCAAGCCCTGCCTGCTTCCAGTCAGCGCACTCTCCCGTCGCTGAAACCTTTCATTATGTTTCTTTTGTGAAACAGATCGGAAAACTATTATCTTTCGTTTTATTTTTATACCACCATGATGCAGGATTAAATGAAACAAAACGAAAGATGAAAACCATCACCATCCGAAATGGAGAGGAAAGTGAAACATCTGACAGAAATGGTGGAACAACATAAACGGGGGAATGCGAACGGGATTTATGCCGTTTGTTCCGCACATCCACTGGTACTTGAAGCCGCAATTCGTTACGCCCAACTGCATCACACGCCGCTGCTGATTGAAGCCACCTCTAATCAGGTGGATCAATTTGGCGGTTACACCGGTATGACGCCCGCCGATTTTCACGGGTTCGTCTGTAAGCTGGCGGAATCCCTTGGTTTCCCGACATCGCAACTGATCCTCGGTGGCGATCATTTAGGGCCAAACCGCTGGCAAAACCTGCCTGCCCGGCAGGCGATGGCGAATGCCGAAGATCTGATCAGAAGCTATGTCGCTGCCGGGTTTAAAAAGATCCACCTCGACTGCAGCATGTCCTGCGAAGACGATCCAGTACCGTTAACCGACGCCATCGTTGCCGAGCGCGCGGCGCGCCTGGCGAAAATTGCGGAGAAAACCAGCCTGGCGCACGCTGATGTCGCTGACCTGGTCTATGTCATCGGTACGGAAGTGCCGGTTCCGGGCGGCGCGCATGAAACGCTCACCGAGCTTGCCGTCACGACCCCAGAAGCCGCGCGTGCCACCCTTGAAGCTCACCGCCACGCGTTCGAGAAAGAAGGGTTAAGCGACATCTGGCCACGCATTATTGGCCTGGTGGTTCAGCCTGGCGTTGAGTTTGACCACGCACATGTGTGTGACTATCAATCCCAAAACGCCGTCGCCCTGAGTCATATGGTTGAAGCTTACGACACGCTGATATTTGAAGCGCACTCTACCGACTACCAGACACCGCAGGCGCTGCGCCAGCTGGTGAAAGATCACTTCGCCATCCTCAAAGTTGGCCCGGCACTGACCTTTGCCCTGCGTGAAGCGTTGTTCTCGCTGGCCGCCATTGAAGAAGAGTTGCTGCCTGCAAAAGCCTGTTCGGGCCTGCGTCATGTCCTGGAAAACGTGATGCTCGATCGCCCCGAATACTGGCAAAGCCATTATCACGGTGATGGCAATGCGCGACGCCTGGCACGCGGGTATAGCTACTCCGATCGGGTGCGCTATTACTGGCCGGACAGCCAGATTGACGAAGCCTTTGCGCGACTGGTACGCAACCTGGCAGACGAACCGATCCCGCTGCCGCTGATCAGCCAGTACCTGCCGTTGCAGTACAGCAAAGTTCGCGAGGGTGCTCTCAAGTCGACACCACGGGACCTCATCCTCGACCACATTCAGGACATACTCCAGCAGTACCATGCCGCCTGCGAAGGCGTAACGACTCAAAACGCATAATTAAAAAGAGGAAAGCGCTATGCCAAACATTGTCTTATGCCGCATCGATGAACGCCTGATCCACGGTCAGGTAGGTGTGCAATGGGTTGGGTTTGCGGGGGCCAACCTGGTGCTGGTCGCTAATGATGAAGTCGCTGAGGATCCGGTTCAACAAAACCTGATGGAGATGGTGCTCGCAGAAGGGATCGCCGTGCGTTTCTGGTCGCTGCAAAAAGTGATCGACAACATTCATCGCGCTGCCGAGCGCCAGAAAATTCTGCTGGTCTGCAAATCACCCGCGGATTTTCTGACGCTGGTCGAAGGCGGCGTGCCCATCACCCGTATCAACGTAGGAAACCTGCATTACGCCAGTGGCAAAAAACAAATTGCCAAAACGGTCTCTGTCGATGCGAACGATATCGCCGCATTTAACGGCCTGAAAGCCGCCGGAGTGGAATGCTTCGTTCAGGGTGTTCCGACTGAGACTGCTTTGGATCTCTTTAAACTGCTCTGAGGGATTCACAATGGAAATTAGTCTCTTGCAGGCATTCGCGCTGGGCATTCTCGCCTTTATCGCGGGCCTGGATATGTTTAACGGGTTAACACACATGCACCGCCCGGTGGTGCTCGGGCCGCTGGTTGGCCTCATTCTGGGCGATCTGCACACCGGTATTTTAACGGGCGGTACGCTGGAGCTGGTCTGGATGGGGCTGGCTCCGCTGGCCGGCGCGCAACCGCCAAACGTCATTATTGGCACGATTGTCGGCACCACGTTCGCGATCAGCACCGGTGTGAAGCCGGATGTCGCCGTTGGGGTCGCAGTCCCGTTTGCGGTTGCGGTACAGATGGGGATCACTTTCCTGTTCTCCGTCATGTCCGGGGTGATGTCCCGCTGTGACCGCATGGCAGCCAATGCGGACACGAACGGCATCGAAAGGGTCAACTATCTGGCACTGCTGGCGCTCGGTATCTTCTATTTTCTGTGTGCCTTCCTGCCGATCTACTTTGGCGCTGAACACGCGAAAACCGCCATTGACGTGCTGCCGGAACGTCTGATTGACGGCCTCGGCGTCGCCGGCGGCATCATGCCCGCAATTGGCTTCGCCGTATTGCTGAAAATCATGATGAAAAACGTCTATATCCCTTACTTTATCATCGGCTTTGTTGCCGCAGCCTGGTTGAAACTGCCGGTGCTGGCGATTGCCGCGGCCGCGCTGGCAATGGCGCTGATTGACCTGATGCGTAAATCGCCTGAACCGGCGACACCTGCAGCCCAGAAAGAGGAATTCGAAGATGGCATCTAATCAAACTACGCTGCCTGGCGTTTCTGACCACGAAGAGACGCTGCTCACGGGCGTGAATGAAAACGTCTATGAAGATCAACATATTGGTGCCGAGCTGACGAAAAAGGATATTAACCGTGTCGCCTGGCGTTCGATGCTGCTGCAGGCCTCGTTTAACTACGAACGTATGCAGGCTTCCGGCTGGCTGTATGGCCTCCTGCCCGCGCTGAAAAAGATCCATACCAACAAGCGGGATCTGGCCCGCGCCATGAAAGGCCATATGGGCTTCTTCAATACGCATCCATTTCTGGTGACATTTGTCATTGGCATCATCCTGGCGATGGAACGCTCCAAGCAGGATGTCAACAGTATCCAGAGCACCAAGATTGCCGTGGGGGCACCGCTTGGCGGCATTGGCGATGCCATGTTCTGGCTTACGCTATTGCCAATTTGCGGCGGGATCGGCGCAAGCCTTGCCCTGCAAGGCTCCATACTGGGTGCGGTGGTCTTTATTGTGCTGTTTAACGTAGTGCATCTTGGCCTGCGTTTTGGCCTGGCACATTACGCCTACCGGATGGGTGTGGCAGCCATCCCGCTGATTAAAGCCAATACCAAAAAGGTCGGCCACGCGGCTTCCATCGTGGGGATGACGGTCATTGGCGCGCTGGTGGCAACCTACGTACGTCTCAACACCACGCTTGAAATCAAGGCCGGGGATGCGGTGGTCAAGCTGCAAGCCGATGTTATCGACAAACTGATGCCCGCTTTCCTGCCGCTGGTCTATACCCTGACCATGTTCTGGCTGGTTCGTCGCGGCTGGACCCCACTGCGCCTGATCGGTATCACCGTGGTGCTGGGGGTTGTCGGTAAGTTCTGTCACTTCCTGTAAAGCAAAGAGGTCGCAATGTTAGGCATTATTTTGACGGGTCACGGCGGGTTTGCCAGCGGGCTTGAACAGGCGATGAAACAAATCCTCGGCGAGCAGCCGCAGTTTATCGCCATCGATTTTCCTGAAAGCTCCACCACCGCGCGGCTGACCGCGCAGCTTGAACAGGCAGTCAGTGAACTGGACGGGCAGCACGATATTGTGTTTCTCACCGATCTGCTCGGGGGGACGCCGTTCCGGGTGGCATCAACACTCGCCATGAAAAGACCCGGCAGCGAAGTGATTACCGGTACGAACCTGCAACTGTTACTTGAGATGGTGCTGGAGCGCGACGGGTTAAGCAGCGAAGCCTTTCGTCTGCAGGCCCTGGAATGCGGGCATCGCGGCCTGACCAGCCTGGTGGATGAGCTGGGGCGCTGTCGTGAGGAAGCCCCCGCTGAGGAAGGGATATGAGTCAGGTGCTGCGCGCGCGTCGTCTGCTGACCGAGCAGGGCTGGCTGGAGGATCACCAGCTACGCATGGAGAGCGGAATTATCACCGCCATCGAGCCGATCCCAGCTGGCGTGCATGCCCGGGATGCCGACCAGCTTTGCCCGGCGTATATCGATACCCACGTTCACGGTGGCGCGGGTGTGGACGTGATGGATGATGCCCCAGAGGTGCTGGACACGCTGGCGATGCATAAAGCGCGTGAAGGCACAGGGGCTTTTTTACCGACGACCGTCACCGCACCGCTGGAGACTGTCCACCGGGCGCTCGCACGCATCGCCCGGCGCTGTATGTCCGGGGGGCCCGGCGCGCAGATACTGGGCAGCTATCTTGAAGGTCCCTATTTTACGCCACAGAACAAAGGGGCACATCCCCCTGCGCTGTTTCGTGAGCTGGATGTCAGCGAACTGGACTCGCTGATTGAAGTATCGCAACACACCCTCAGGGTTGTCGCTCTGGCACCGGAGAAACCCGGTGCGTTGCAGGCCATTCGCCACCTTAAGCAGCGTGGGATACGGGTCATGCTCGGCCACAGCGCCGCGACGTACGATCAAACGCTTGCCGCTTTCGAGGCGGGCGCTGATGGGCTGGTGCACTGTTATAACGGCATGACCGGGCTCCATCATCGTGAACCCGGTATGGTCGGTGCAGGTTTGACGGACCCGCGGGCATGGCTGGAACTGATTGCCGACGGGCATCACGTTCACCCGGGCGCTTTGCGGCTGTGCGCCTGCTGCGCCAAAGAGCGAATCGTTCTGATTACCGATGCCATGCAGGCCGCAGGGATGCCCGACGGACGTTACAGGCTGTGTGGCGACGAGGTCAACATGCACGGTGGGGTGGTACGCACCGCTTCCGGTGGGCTTGCAGGCAGTACGCTGTCTCTCGATGCCGCCGTGCGCAATATGGTGGCGCAGGCGGGAATAACGCCAGCGGATGCGATCCATATGGCCTCGCTGCACCCTGCCCGATTGCTGGGTATTGATCGCCAGCTCGGTTCATTAAAACCGGGCAAGCGTGCCAATATGATTGCGCTGGATGAAGGTTTCCACCTTCAGCAGATCTGGATCCAGGGTTTGGTTCTCCCCCTTTAGACCTTTCATTGTCCCGTTATTGGGCCTTGCGGCAAGCGATCGCAAGGTCTTTCTTTTCCTTTCCTTAATCATTGCCTTTTCTTTGCCGATCACACTTTTCGTTTTATTTCTTTTCTTTCATTGAACTTTCGATTTCTTTTCTATAGATTTTATTTAACTACTTAAGTGAACAAGTGAAACGAAACGAAAGATAGCGACACGTTTGCCAGCGTCTGATGTGGAATTCACACGACTAAGGACTGAGTTATGTCAGAAACCAACACTACCGCCACCACCGGCACATGGACCGAAGAAGAGATCCGCCAGCAACCCGCCAGCTGGATCCGCTCACTCAACAATATCGATAACCTGCGCGCGTCGATCGATAACTTCCTGACGCCGCTGCTGCGCAAGCGCGAGCTGCGGATCGTGTTGACGGGGGCAGGCACCTCGGCCTTTATCGGCGACATCATTTCGCCCTGGCTCGCCAGCCACACCGGGAAAAACATTACCGCCGTACCGACGACCGATCTGGTCACGAATCCGATGGACTACCTGAGCGCCGCACACCCGCTGCTGCTGGTGTCGTTTGCCCGTTCCGGCAATAGTCCGGAAAGCGTAGCCGCCGTTGAACTGGCAAACCAGTGTGTGCCGGAGTGCTACCACCTGTCGATCACCTGTAATGAGGCGGGAAGCCTTTATCAGACCGCGGTAAACAGCGATAACGCATATGCGCTGCTGATGCCTGCCGAAACACACGATCGCGGGTTCGCGATGACCAGCAGCATTACCACCATGATGGCAAGCTGCCTGGCAGTCTTCGCCCCGGAGACGATCAACAGCCATACCTTCCGCGATGTGGCCGAACGCTGCCAGACGATCCTCACGTCACTGGGCGATTTCAGCCAGAGCGTCTTTGGCAACGATCCGTGGAAAAGGATCGTCTATCTGGGAAGCGGGGGGCTGCAGGGGGCCGCTCGTGAATCGGCGCTGAAGGTGCTGGAGCTGACGGCAGGCAAGCTGGCGGCGTTCTACGATTCCCCAACCGGTTTCCGTCATGGCCCTAAATCGCTGGTGGATCGCGAAACACTGGTGGTGGTGTTTGTCTCCAGCCACCCCTATACGCGGCAGTACGATCTGGATCTGCTTGCTGAGCTGCGCCGCGATCGTCAGGCCATGCGCGTGGTGGCCATTGCCGCCGAAACCGATCCGGTCGTTGAGGCTGGCCCGCATATCCTGCTGCCCCCTGCCCGCACGTTTATCGATATGGAGCAGGCTTTCTGCTTCCTGATGTACGCCCAGGTCTTTGCCCTGTCCCAGTCACTTCGTGTGGGCAATACCCCGGATACACCGTCCGCCAGCGGCACGGTTAACCGTGTCGTGCAGGGCGTCGTTATTCATCCGTGGCAGGCTTGAGAGGATCCGATCATGAGTATTATTTCGACAAAATATCTTCTGCTGGACGCCCAGGCGAAAGGCTACGCCGTACCGGCGTTCAATATCCATAACGCGGAGACGATCCAGGCGATCCTCGAAGTGTGTAGTGAAATGCGATCGCCGGTGATCCTCGCGGGCACGCCGGGCACCTTTAAGCACATTGCCCTGGAAGAGATCTACGCCCTGTGCAGCGCGTACTCCACCACTTACGACATGCCGCTGGCGCTGCACCTCGATCATCACGAATCGCTCGACGACATTCGTCGCAAAGTTAACGCGGGTGTGCGCAGCGCGATGATCGACGGCAGCCACTATCCGTTTGAGCAAAACGTAAAGCTGGTGAAATCAGTGGTCGACTTCTGCCACCTCAACGATTGCAGCGTTGAAGCCGAACTGGGCCGCCTGGGCGGCGTGGAAGATGACATGAGCGTGGACGCTGAAAGCGCGTTCCTGACCGACCCGCAGGAAGCAAAACGCTTCGTTGCGCTGACCGGCGTCGACAGCCTGGCCGTGGCCATCGGAACCGCCCACGGTCTCTATACCAAACGGCCAAAAATCGACTTCCGACGGCTGGCTGAAATCCGCGACGTGGTGAGCGTACCGCTGGTGCTGCACGGGGCGAGTGATGTGCCGGACGACGATGTTCGCCGCACCATAGAGTTGGGCGTCTGCAAAGTGAACGTGGCAACCGAGCTAAAAATTGCGTTCTCTGGCGCCGTTAAGGCCTGGTTTGCCGAGAACCCGCAGGGCAACGATCCGCGTTTCTACATGCGGGTTGGCATGGATGCCATGAAAGACGTGGTCAGAAGCAAAATCACCGTGTGCGGCTCGGCGAACCGATTGCTGCTCCCGGCGGAAGCCTGATCTCATCGCATAGAACATCAGTAACTCAAAAATAACTATAAGCCTCGCAAATATGAAGGCGCGTCCTTAAGCCAGACAGCGCCTTCCATTACGATAAATAATTCCGAGGAGTCCCTACATGACACAGGAAAAGTCGTTTAAATCGAAAGCGTGGGAGTTTTTTCAGAGCCTGGGAAAGACCTTTATGTTCCCGGTCTCCCTTCTGGCCTTTATGGGGTTATTGCTGGGTATCGGTAGTTCTGTTACCAGCCCCTCCACCCTCAAAAGTTTCCCCTTTTTGGGCGGCGAATTAACTCAGCTCACCTTTGGCTTTATTGCCATGGTTGGCGGCTTCGCCTTTACCTATCTTCCCCTCATGTTTGCCATGGCGATCCCAATGGGGCTGGCCAGACGCAACAAAGCAGTGGGCGCTTTTGCCGGGTTTGTTGGCTATATGCTGATGAACATGAGCATCAATTATTACCTGATTGCGACCCACCAGCTTGCCGATGCCGCCTCCATGAGACAAGTCGGGCAATCGATGGTACTGGGCATTCAAACCCTGGAGATGGGTGTGCTGGGCGGTATCGTGGTTGGGGTCATTACCTTTTTCCTGCACGAGCGTTTTCAGGACACCGTTTTACACGACGCGTTCGCCTTCTTTAGCGGCATTCGTTTTGTGCCGATTATCACCGCCCTCACCCTCTCACTGGTGGGGCTGTTTATTCCCCTGCTGTGGGAGTATGTTGCGCTGGGCATTACCGGGATTGGCCATATTATCCAGAGCACCAGCGTGTTCGGCCCGTTCCTCTACGGCGTGGGGGTACTACTGCTCAAACCCTTTGGCCTGCACCATATTTTGCTGGCGATGGTGCGCTTCACGCCCGCGGGCGGTATTGAAATGGTCAATGGTCATGAAGTCGCCGGGGCGCTGAACATTTTCTACGCCGAACTGAAAGCGGGTCTGCCGTTCAGCCCGCACGTTACCGCGTTCCTGTCGCAGGGCTTTATGCCGACCTTTATCTTCGGCTTACCGGCAGTGGCATACGCCATCTATCGCACGGCCCGCCCGGAAAACCGCCCGGTGATTAAAGGCCTGCTGCTCTCCGGTGTGCTGGTCTCCGTCGTCACCGGGATCTCCGAGCCAATTGAATTCCTGTTCCTGTTTATCGCTCCTGCCCTTTACGCCTTCCATATTGTGATGTCGGGCCTGGCCCTGATGGTCATGGCTCTGCTGGGGGTGACCATCGGCAACACCGACGGCGGCATTCTGGATCTGCTTATCTTCGGGGTCATGCAAGGGATGTCGACCAAATGGTATCTGGTATTCCCGGTAGGCATTGCCTGGTTTGCCCTCTACTTCTTCGTCTTCCGCTGGTACATCCTCAAACACGATATTAAAACGCCGGGCCGTGAAGTGGACACCCAGGGTGCACAGCAGGCCGTCGAGGCCAATACCCGGGCACGCGGAAAATCGAAATACGATCATGGGCTTATCCTGCGTGCGCTCGGCGGTAAAGAGAACATCGAGTCGCTTGATAATTGCATTACCCGGCTGCGTCTGGTGGTGAAAGATATGAGTCTCATCGACCAGCAGGCGTTAAAAGAGGCCGGTGCATTGTCCGTCGTGGTGCTGGATGCGCACAGCGTCCAGGTGATCATCGGCCCGCAGGTGCAAAGCGTAAAAACCGGCATTGAAGCCTTAATTTAACAGGGGGTTGTGGTGTTTAATTTTGACGAAATCATTGAGCGTAAAAGCGACCGGTGTCGAAAATGGGATCACGCCTTTGTCCGCTCGCGCTTTGGTGATGTGCCTGAAGGTTTTATCCCGCTGTGGATTGCCGATATGGATTTCACCTCCCCACCTGCCGTGACAGAAGGTTTCCAGCGCATCGTGGAGCATGGCACCTTCGGCTACACCTGGTGCTTTGACGAATTTTACGATGCGGTTATCGCCTTCCAGCGCGAACGACATCATGTTGACGTCGATAAATCGTGGATCACGCTGACGTACGGTACTGTCTCCACGCTGCATTATACGGTTCAGGCGTTTTGTAAACCTGGCGACACGGTGATGATGAACACACCGGTGTACGATCCGTTTGCCATGGCCGCCCAGCGTCAGGGGGTAACGATACTGGCAAACCCACTGTGCGTGAGGGAAAATCGCTACCAGCTTGATTTTAGTCTGGTGGAAGAACAGCTCAGAACGTACCGTCCAAAACTGTGGTTCTTCTGCTCGCCGCATAACCCTTCCGGCAGGATCTGGCACGCCGATGAGATACGCCAGGTTTCAGACCTCTGTCAACGCTACGGCACCCTTCTGGTGGTTGATGAGGTCCACGCCGAACATATTCTGGACGGTCATTTCGTCAGCTGTCTGGCATCCGGCTGCGCGGCGCAGGACAATCTGATCCTGCTGACCTCCCCGAATAAAGCGTTCAACCTTGGCGGGCTGAAAACCTCCTACGCCATCATTCCGGATGCCACCCTGCGCCAGCGCTTTCGCCACCAGCTTGAGAAGAACGCCATCACCTCACCCAATATATTCGGGATATGGGGAATTATTCTTGCCTACCAGCATGGTTTGCCGTGGCTCGACGCGCTGAACAGTTATCTGCGCCGTAACGCTGGCTATCTGGCAGAGGCCATCCAGACCCACTTCCCGGCCTGGAAAATGATGAACCCGGAATCATCGTATCTGGCCTGGGTTGACGTCAGCGCAGATGAACGTAGCGCCACTGAATTGACCCGACATTTCGCCCATCAGGCTGGCGTCGTCCTCGAAGATGGCAGCCACTACGTCCAAAACGGCGAACACTACCTGCGCATTAATTTCGGCACCCAGCGCTACTGGCTGGAGCAGTCCATCACCCGAATGCTGAAGCATTACTAATAAGGATCTTACCCTGATGAAAAAAGTGCTCACACTCTCGATGCTTGCCTTGTGTGTTTCTCATGGCGCGGCGGCAGCGCAATACGCGCTCGATAATGACTCCATTGCCCTCTCGTTTGATGACGCCAGTTCAACGGTGGTAGTGAAAGACAAAACGGCTAACCATCCGCTTACGCCGCAGGAGCTGTTCTTTCTGACCCTGCCGGATGAAACCAAAATTCACACCGCAGATTTTACAATTAAGCATGTAGAAAAACAGGACAACGCGATTGTCATTGATTTCACCCGTCCGGATTTTAACGTGACGGTGAAGCTGAATCTGGTGAAGGGAAAATATGCCAGTATTGATTACACCATTGCGGCCGTCGGCCAGCCGCGAGAGGTGGCGAAAATCACCTTCTTCCCGACGAAAAAGCAGTCTCAGGCGCCGTACGTTGATGGCGCCATCAACAGCTCGCCCATTATTGCTGATTCGTTCTTTATCCTGCCGGATAAGCCAATCGTTAATACGTATGCCTATGAAGCGACGACCAATCTGAACGTGGAGCTGAAAACGCCGGTTCAGCCTGACGCGCCGGTCAGCTTTACCACCTACTTTGGCACGTTCCCGGAAACCAGCCAGCTGCGCCGTAGCGTAAACCAGTTTATCGACGCCGTGCGTCCACGGGCGTACAAACCCTATCTGCACTACAACAGCTGGATGGATATCGGCTTCTTTAACCCCTACACCGAACAGGATGTGCTGGGGCGGATGGATGAGTGGAATAAAGAATTTATCACCGGACGCGGCGTGGCGCTGGATGCATTCCTGCTGGACGATGGCTGGGACGATCGTACCGGACGCTGGCTGTTTGGCCCGGCCTTCAGCCACGGCTTTGGTAAGGTCAGGGAAAAAGCGGACAGTCTGCACAGCTCCGTCGGGCTGTGGCTCTCACCTTGGGGAGGTTATAATAAGCCGCGCGATATTCGCGTCTCCCACGCCAAAGAATACGGCTTCGAAACGGTAGACGGGAAGCTGGCTCTCTCGGGCCCGCGCTACTTCAAAAACTTCAATGAGCAGATCATCAAGCTGATTAAAAACGAACATATCACCTCGTTTAAGCTCGACGGGATGGGCAACGCCAACTCGCATATTACTGGCAGCCAGTTCGCGTCCGATTTTGATGCGTCTATCGCCCTGCTGCATAACATGCGCAGCGCAAACCCCAATCTGTTTATCAACCTGACAACGGGTACCGACGCCAGCCCGTCCTGGCTGTTCTATGCCGACTCCATCTGGCGTCAGGGGGATGACATCAACCTTTACGGCCCCGGCACGCCGGTACAGCAATGGATGACCTACCGCGATGCTGAAACATACCGCTCTATTGTGCGTAAAGGCCCACTGTTCCCGCTGAACTCGCTGATGTACCACGGGATAGTCAGCGCGGAAAATGCCTATTACGGACTGGAGAAGGTGCAAACGGACAGCGATTTTGCCGATCAGGTCTGGAGCTACTTCGCCACAGGGACGCAACTGCAGGAGTTATATATCACGCCATCAATGCTGAATAAGGCGAAATGGGACACCCTGGCGCAGGCAGCAAAATGGGCGCGAAATAACGCCAGCGTGCTGGTGGATACGCATTGGATCGGTGGCGACCCGACGGCGCTTGAGGTTTACGGCTGGGCCTCCTGGAGCAAAGACAAAGCCATTCTGGGCTTGCGAAACCCGTCAGATAAGCCGCAAAGCTATTATCTGGATTTGGCAAAAGACTTTGAAATCCCGACAGGGGGCATGGCGCAGTTCAGTCTGAACGCCGTGTACGGCAGTAACACAAGCGTACCAGGAGAGTATCAAAAGGCCGTGGTGATTACGCTGCAGCCGCTGGAAACGCTGGTGTACGAGGCCATTCCCGCGAAGTAAAATAAACTGGCCCGGCGTGA
This sequence comes from Enterobacter sp. R-25, assembly GCF_049913205.1. Classification (NCBI taxonomy): domain Bacteria; kingdom Pseudomonadati; phylum Pseudomonadota; class Gammaproteobacteria; order Enterobacterales; family Enterobacteriaceae; genus Enterobacter; species Enterobacter sp. R-25. Next base: position 4,151,750 of record NZ_CP183982.1, read on the forward strand.
TTGCCGGGCCGATAAATTACCCCTGCTGCTCCAGCGCATATTTATACAGTGCGTTTTTCTTCACGCCGTGGATCTCTGCCGCCAGCGCAGCCGCTTTCTTGAGCGGCAGTTCAGCCTGCAGCAGAGTAAGTGTACGAAGCGCATCGGCAGGCAATGCGTCCTCCTGCGCCTTATGTCCTTCGACAATCAGCACCATCTCGCCCTTGCGGCGGTTTTCGTCTTCCTTCACCCACGCCAGCAGTTCTCCTACCGGTGCGCCGTGAATGGTTTCCCAGGTTTTGGTCAGCTCGCGTGCCAGCACCACGTAGCGGGCTTCCCCCCAGACGGTCACCATATCTTCCAGGCTTTCCAGCAGGCGATGCGTAGATTCGTAGAAAATCAGGGTGCGCGGTTCAGCTTCCAGCGCTTTTAACACGTCGCGGCGGCCTTTGGATTTGGCAGGCAGGAAACCTTCATAGCAGAAGCGGTCGGAAGGCAGACCCGCAGCGCTCAGCGCCGCGATAGCCGCACATGGGCCAGGCAACGGCACCACGCGGATCCCGGCTTCACGGCAGGTACGCACCAGATGGTAGCCGGGGTCGTTAATCAGCGGCGTACCCGCATCGGAGACCAGGGCAATGTTCTGCCCCTCTTTCAGCTTCGCCACCAGCGTTTCGGCTTTTTGTTGCTCATTGTGATCGTGTAACGCGAACAAACGCGCGCTAATGGCGAAGTGCTGGAGCAGTAAGCCTGTGTGTCGGGTATCTTCAGCGGCAATTAAATCAACAGCCTGCAATACGGTAAGCGCACGTTGGGTAATATCAGATAAATTCCCGATAGGAGTAGGTACAATATAGAGCTGGCCTTGAGAATTATCTGCCGTTTCGTGTTGTTTCATTGTTTCGTCCGTATTGCCGATTTAATATTGAGCATTGCGTAAAAAAAATCACTGGATACAGTATGGTACCGTTAACGTTTCTTCGAAAAAAAGCCACGCGCAGCGTGCCGCTCCTGCTGGCAGCCCTGATCTTTGCAGGCTGTGGCACCCAGGCACCCGACCAGAGCACCGCCCATTTGCAGGGTTCTGCTCAGGCTGACTCTGGCTTTTATCTGCAACAAATGTCGCAGAGCTCAAATGATACCAAGACCAACTGGCAATTACTCGCCATTCGTGCACTGCTGAAAGAGGGTAAAACCCAGCAGGCTGCCGAATTGTTCAACCAGTTGCCAAAAGATCTGAATGATGTTCAGCGTCGTGAGCAGAGCCTGCTCTCTGCCGAGCTGAAAGTCGCGCTGAAAGATTACGATGCCGCGAAAAAGATCCTTGGGGATATCGACGTGAGCGCGCTGGACAAAAATCAGCAGGCTCGCTTCTGGCAGGCGGGCATTACCGCTGAACAGGGCCGCCCTTCCCTGACGCTGCTCCGTGCGCTGATCGCCCAGGAGCCTCTGCTCGGCGGTGCTGATAAGCAGAAAAATATCGATGCCACGTGGCAGGCGCTGGCCTCTATGACGCAGGAACAGGCGCGTGCACTGGTGATCAATGCAGATGAAAACGTCCTGCAGGGCTGGCTGGATCTGCAGCAGATGTGGTTTAACAACCGCAACGATCCGAAGATGCTGAAAGCCGGTATCACTGACTGGCAGACCCGCTACCCGCAGAATCCGGGCGCGAAAATGCTGCCGACGCAGCTGGTAAACGTGCAGAACTTTAAGCCGGCCTCGACCAGCAAGATTGCACTCCTTCTGCCCTTAAACGGTCAGGCGGCGGTATTCGGTCGCACTATTCAACAAGGTTTTGAAGCCGCGAAAAACGGCACGACGCCAGTGACGGGCAGCGCAGTGCCGACCCAGGCGGCACAGGCGGCAAACGTGAATGACGTGGTTAGCCCTTCCGCCGCTGAAACCAGTGACCTGACCACCGCGCAGACGCCGGCGCAGGGGACGATGCAGAACCCGGTAACGGCCCCTACGACGGCAACGCCAGCGCCGGCTGAAACGCAAGCAGCTCCGGCGACTGACACCGCGTCTGAACAACCTCAACCGCAGAACGTTCAGCCTGCACCGCCCGCCACGCCGGCTGAGACTCAAGCAGCCCCGGCGGCTGACACCGCGTCTGAACAACCTCAACCGCAGAACGTTCAGCCTGCCCAGCTCGCAGAACAAACGGCACAACCTGCCGCGCAAACACCGTCGGTGGCCACCACCAGCGCGAACCCGGGGGCTGAGCTGAAAATCTACGACACCAGTTCGAAGCCGCTTGACCAGGTACTGGCGCAGGTTCAACAGGATGGTGCGAGCATCGTTGTCGGCCCGCTGCTGAAAAACAATGTCGAAGAGTTGATGAAGAGCAATACCACGCTGAACGTGCTGGCACTCAACCAGCCAGAGCAGGTTCAGAACCGGGCCAATATTTGCTACTTCGCGCTGTCGCCGGAAGATGAAGCCCGCGATGCGGCGCGTCATATTCACGAGCAGGGTAAACAGGCTCCGCTGTTGCTCATCCCACGCAGTACGCTGGGGGATCGCGTTGCTAATGCTTTTGCCGATGAGTGGCAGAAGTTGGGCGGCGGCATTGTGCTACAGCAGAAATTCGGCTCCGCGTCTGAACTGCGCGCGGGCGTCAATGGCGGAGCGGGCATTGCCCTCAACGGCAGCCCGGTCAGCGCAAGCCTGCCGCAGCAGCAGAGTGTGACCATTGGCGGTCTGTCGATCCCTGCGCCACCTACCGACGCGCAGATCAGCGGTGGCGGTAAAGTGGATGCAGCGTATATCGTTGCCACCCCGCAGGAAATCGCCTTCATCAAACCGATGATTGCAATGCGTAACGGCAGCCAGAGCGGCGCAACGCTGTACGCCAGTTCACGCAGCGCGCAAGGTACCGCCGGCCCGGATTTCCGTCTGGAGATGGACGGCCTGCAGTACAGCGAGATTCCCATGCTCGCAGGCAGCAACCCGGCACTGATGCAGCAGGCGCTGAGCACCGTCCGCAACGACTACTCTCTGGCACGTCTGTATGCCATGGGTGTCGATGCCTGGGCGCTGGCGAACCACTTTACCCAGATGCGTCAGGTGCCGGGCTTTGAGCTTAACGGCAATACCGGCGATCTGACGGCCACTCAGGATTGTGTGATTAACAGGAAGTTATCATGGCTCAAATACCAGCAGGGGCAAATCGTCCCGGCCAGTTAAGCCGTAAAGAGACCGGTGACGCGTGGGAATTAAAAGCGCGTCGCTGGCTTGAAGGCAAAGGACTGCACTTTATCGCCGCTAACGTTCGCGGACGTGGCGGCGAAATCGACCTCATCATGAAAGACGGTGAGGTCATCGTGTTTGTAGAAGTTCGCTACCGACAGTCTTCCCGTTTTGGCGGCGCTGCCGCCAGCGTGACGTTCGCCAAACAACATAAATTATTACAGACTGCCCACTTGTGGCTTGCCCGCCATAATGGGAGTTTTGATACTGTGGATTGCCGGTTCGATGTGGTAGCCTTCACCGGCAATGCGATCGAATGGCTGAAAAACGCTTTTGGCGAAGACGCATAATTAAGATTTAAAAGGGATAACGTGCTCGAAAGAATTAAAGTGTGCTTCACTGAAAGCATCCAGACTCAGATTGCAGCGGCGGAAGCCCTTCCGGACGCTATCTCTCGTGCCGCCATGACGCTGGTGCAATCCCTGCTCAACGGCAACAAAATCCTCTGTTGTGGCAATGGCACTTCAGCCGCCAACGCACAGCATTTTGCTGCCAGCATGATCAATCGTTTTGAAACAGAACGACCGAGTTTACCCGCCATTGCACTTAATACCGATAATGTGGTCTTAACAGCGATTGCTAACGATCGTCTGCATGATGAGATTTACGCAAAGCAGGTGCGAGCCCTGGGTCATGCCGGAGATGTTCTGCTGGCAATCTCCACGCGCGGCAACAGCCGGGACATTGTCAAAGCCGTTGAAGCCGCCGTCACCCGCGATATGACTATCGTTGCCTTAACAGGCTATGACGGTGGTGAGCTGGCGGGTTTGCTTGGGCCGCAGGATGTGGAAATCCGCATTCCCTCTCACCGTAGCGCGCGCATTCAGGAGATGCATATGCTCACGGTGAACTGCTTATGCGATTTGATCGATAACACGCTTTTCCCTCACCAGGATGATTAAGGAGTTCTTATGAAGGCTTTATCGACCCTCGCAGTCCTTATGTCTGCATTACTGCTTCAGGGATGTATCGCTGCGGCTGTCGTGGGTACCGCCGCGGTTGGTACTAAAGCGGCAACCGACCCGCGTTCCGTAGGGACACAGGTCGATGACGGTACGCTGGAGTTGCGCGTCAACAGTGCGCTGTCGAAAGACGAACAAATCAAGAAAGAAGCGCGTATCAACGTCACGGCCTATCAGGGCAAAGTGTTGCTGACGGGCCAGTCGCCGAATACCGAACTCTCCAGCCGCGCAAAACAGATCGCAATGGGCGTTGAGGGCACCACGGAAGTCTTCAATGAAATCCGTCAGGGGCAGCCAATCAGCCTGGGTACCGCGTCGTCTGATACCTGGATCACCACCAAAGTACGCTCCCAGCTGCTGGGCTCGGACCAGGTGAAATCCTCAAACGTGAAAGTGACAACGGAAAACGGCGAAGTGTTCCTGCTGGGTCTGGTCACCGACCGTGAAGGGAAAGCGGCGGCCGATATCGCCAGCCGGGTGAGCGGCGTGAAACACGTCACCACCGCCTTCACCTACATCAAGTAACCAGAACGTCTGACAGAAAGCCCGGTAAGCAGTAACGCTACCGGGCTTTTTTTATACCAGTGCAATACTTCCTACCATCACTCCGCTCAGTGCCACCAGCCCCGCGGTCAGCCACAGCGCTTTCGCCGGGAATGACTTACGCAACATGACAAGCGACGGCAGGCTGATTGCAGGCAGGGTAATGAGCAGCGCCAGTGCAGGCGCGGTGCCCATCCCGGCCAGCATCATGGTCTGAACAATGGGAATTTCAGCGGCCGTTGGGATCACGAACAGGCAACCGGCAACCGCCATTGCAACGACCCACAGCAGCGTGTTGTCGATAGCCCCGTCCGCATGCGGGAACAGCCAGACGCGCGCCGCGCCCAGCACCAGAACCGCCAGGATATAGACCGGGATGGTGCTCCAGAAAAGTTGCCACAGCGCCCTGCCCCAGCGCGCGAAGAAGCCGCCCTGCGGTTCGCTGATATCCACGTCAACTGGCGCAGGCGCTACGGTTTTGTCTTTCACCAGATATTGCACCAGGGTCGCCACGACCAGCACCGTCAGCAGCCCGGCCACCAGACGAATAAAGGCGAAATGCCAGCCCAGCACAAAGCCCATAAACACCAGCGTCGCCGGGTTTAACAACGGGTTCCCCATCCAGAAAGCAAGCGCACCGCCCATTGAGACGCGCTGACGACGCATCCCGGCGGCCACAGGCGCTGCACAGCACGAGCACATCATGCCCGGCAGGGAGAAAATCGTCCCCAGCAGCGTACCCTGAAAGCGGGGCTGACCGAGGGTTTTCACCAGCCAGTGACGCGGGATAAGCACCTGAATCAGCGAGCCCAGCAGGACGCCCAGTACCGCGGCTTTCCAGACGGCAAGGAAATAGACCATGGCGTAATCCCACGCCGCCTGAAGCGGGCTGGAATCAGCCTGAGCGAGAATAGATTTTCCGATACTGTGCGTTTCGGCGGCCGTGAAGGCTTTACCGTAGTACGGCTGCCATTTCACATACCAGAGGCCGATGATGACCACGAGAAAGAAGAGCGCGGGCTTCCACCATTGAACAGGTGAAGCCGCCTGAGATGAAGACTGACCAGTCATAGCATTCCCCGGAGAGTAGTAGGTTATTAGCCGGGGGAGTTTACGCCTCGCCCTGTGCGATTTCACGCAGTTTTGCCGACGGGATGATATTCACGCCCTCCTGCGATGGCGAGAGCCCTTCTTTTAGCATCGCACGCGCCACGTCCGCTGCCTCAATGGATTTCCAGTTACCCGGCAGGATGCGGAACAGAGGCGCGAAAAACGATTCGTTAAAACGGCGTTCATCCCGATGCCCGAGCAGCATGGAGGGGCGAACAATGGTCAGTTGCTCCCACTTCTGGGCAATCAGCGCCTCTTCCATTTTGCCCTTCACCTTGTTGTAGAAAAAAGGTGACCCGGCATTGGCACCGAGCGAACTGATCACCACAAAATGTGTTGCCCCCAGCTTTTTAGCCGTCAGCGCCGTATCGACCACCAGCGTGTAGTCCGCATGCACAAACGCCTCTTTACTGCCCGCTTCACGCAGCGTTGTACCGAGGCAGCAAAAGGCGATATCAACAGGATCCTGTACCTGCGCCAGTGCATCGGTAAGCTGCGGGTCGTGGGGGTTAAAGACGCCGGAGATATCCGCGAGAGGCCGACGCGTCGGGGCGGCAATATAGTTAACCCGATGCTCCTGAAGCAGCAGCCGCAGCAGATGTCCGCCCACCAGCCCGGTCGCGCCGGTAATCAGTACCTGACTCATCTCATCTCCCCTTTACAGAATTGTCCGTTTGCGAACTCAGCGTCGTCGACCACACTTAGAAGTCTGTTACAGGTAAGTATTTACCACAAGCGGAGAAAAATCTGTCTGAAGCCAAAACAACGGAGGAAGCATGGGCAAGAAAATCGCAGTCTTGATCACCGACGAGTTTGAAGATTCAGAATTCACCTCGCCAGCCGAGGCATTTCGCAAGGCAGGACATGAGGTCATCACCATTGAGAAAGAGGCGGGTAAAACGGTGAAAGGCCATAAGGGCGAAGCCAGCGTGACCATCGATGAAACCATCGATAACGTCAGCCCGTCAGATTTCGATGCCCTGCTGTTACCCGGCGGTCATTCACCGGATTCCCTGCGTGGGGATGAACGGTTCGTGACCTTCACGCGAGACTTTGTCTCGACGGGCAAACCGGTCTTTGCCATCTGCCACGGTCCGCAGCTGCTCATCAGCGCAGATGTCGTGCGCGGGCGTAAACTCACGGCCGTAAAACCGATCGTTATCGATTTGAAAAATGCGGGGGCTGAGTTTTACGATCAGGAAGTTGTGAACGACAAAGATCAGCTGATCACCAGCAGGACCCCGGACGATCTGCCCGCGTTTAACCGTGAAGCGCTACGCCTGCTCGGCGCGTAGCCAGTGAAGCTTTGTGCCAAAGCCCAGGGTGTTGTCGGTAAATTTCAGCTCATCAAGGCTGATTTCCCACACCGGAGCTTTTAGCGCAATGGCAACCGGAAAGCGGCGCGTGTAGCGTTTTCGCTGCGCGTCGCTCTCTTCTCCGTCCAGGCGGCGGATCTCCCCTTTAAACTGCAGGCCACGAATCAGCGCGACCGTTTTAGGCTGGCCGTTCACCGTGCCCGCCACCTTCGCCTGTGAACCCGACATTTGCGCATGACGGGTTTTATCCTCGCTCAGGACATAAAAGGCGACACGCTCGGGATCGTAGTAATAAAACGCGTTTGCACACCACATTTCACCTTCGTCATACACGCACCAGGTGACGACATGCTGTTTTGCCAGCCAGCGGTTAATGGTGGTCAGAGTTTCCATTTTCGCTCTCTCTCATGCTAAGGTGCGTTCACCTTAACATACTGAATCTGTTTACCGTGTGCTGGTTTCTCTATCTTGTTCGTACCGCCGATAACGCCCTGTACACCGGGATCACTACCGATGTGGCGCGGCGTTTTCTGCAACATCAAACGGGGAAAGGTGCCAAAGCGCTGCGGGGGAAAGGGGAATTACAGCTCGCCTTTTCAGCGCCCGTTGGCGACAGATCGCTGGCGCTCAGAATGGAATACCGCATTAAGCAACTGACGAAGCGTCAGAAAGAGCGCCTCGTCACCGGAGACGGCTCCTTTGAGGCGCTTCGCGAGAGCCTGATTAAAAGCGATTGAAATGGTCGTGGTACTCAACCAGACCGTTCACGCCATTAAGCGCGTCATCTGCCAGACGGTGCACCTGGAAGGCGGATTCCGTTCCCGGCCAGCGGCAGCGGAGATCGTAATGCGCTGCCGGTTCGAAGCCTAAACGGCCATAGAACGTAGCATCTCCCAGCGTCACCACGGCGGCATAGCCAAATTCGTTGAGCGAGTCCAGCCCTTCGTAAACCAGCTGGCGCGCCAGCCCCTGGCCGCGGTAGTGTTCATCAACCGCCAGCGGTGCCATTCCTACCCACTGTAACTCTTCGCCCTGAACGGTAACCGGGCTGAAGGCAACATAGCCCACCACCTGACCTTCGTCATCGGTGGCAACCAGCCCCAGCGTAATCAGGCCGTCTTCGCGGAGATCGTGGACCAGTTGCGCTTCGTCATCCCGCGCAAAAGAGCGGCGTAACAACGCATCGATTCCCGGTGCATCAATCCCAATTTCGACTCGAATCAGCATGGCTCACCTACTGAAGTGTGTTTACTTTCCGGCGGGGTTTTCAGCCCCGCCTCAACGAAATCTGCCATTTGCATCAACATCACACGCAGCGCTTTCGGCATCTGCTCCAGCTCAATGGCATCCATTAAATTCTTCACGTACAGACCAAGTTCCGTATCGCCTTCGATAACCAGGCGGCGCTGGAAGAAGAGTGTGTCCGGATCCTGCTTACGCGCGGCGATCATCAGCAGATCGCTGGCGCTGGCGCTAAAGCTCACATCCGCGTCGGCGGACTCACGGACGATCAGTTGGTCATTCTCAACAGAGGTAAACCAGCGCAGCCCGATATCGTGGACGTCAATGCTTAACCAGCGCCCTTCCAGGAACGCCAGCTCACCGTCCTGCAGTGCCTGGCGGAATTGCCAGCTCAGCACCTGCTCCAGCACCTGGCGTTTAAGCGCGAACGGGGCCAGTTTTACCGGCACGCTCAGCATTGATGGACCAAATTGTACGAGACGTGAACGCAGTTTATCCAGCACGAGCTTTACTCCCTGATAGCTATAGTCCTGCTATTTTGCCATATCCGAAGCACAACATAGCGGCGTAAATCAACAAACTGTCGTCAGGTGTACCTCATTATTGGTGCCATCAATACGCCATTAGCTGCCTTAAATCAAAAATTGTCGCGTATGGGTTAATTAAAATCCCAGCTCGTTAACAAATTTGCGATCGACTACATCAGGATAAATTATGGAGCTGCTCTGCCCAGCCGGAAATCTTCCGGCGCTTAAGGCGGCCATCGAAAATGGGGCCGATGCGGTCTATATCGGGCTGAAAGATGATACCAACGCCCGCCATTTTGCTGGCCTCAACTTTACGGAGAAAAAGCTTCAGGAAGCCGTTACCTTCGTCCACCAGCACCGCCGCAAACTGCATATCGCCATCAATACCTTCGCCCATCCTGATGGCTACGCCCGCTGGCAACGCGCGGTGGATATGGCAGCACAGCTGGGTGCCGATGCGCTGATCCTCGCCGACCTCGCTATGCTTGAGTATGCGGCAGAACGCTATCCCCATATTGAGCGTCACGTCTCCGTTCAGGCATCTGCCACTAACGAAGAGGCGGTGCGTTTTTATCATCGTCACTTTGATGTTGCCCGCGTGGTGCTGCCACGCGTGCTCTCTATTCATCAGGTTAAGCAACTCGCGCGCGTCACGCCAGTACCACTGGAAGTTTTTGCCTTTGGCAGCCTGTGTATCATGGCCGAAGGCCGTTGCTATCTCTCCTCCTATTTAACCGGCGAATCCCCCAATACCGTTGGGGCCTGCTCACCCGCCCGCTTTGTCCGCTGGCAACAGACGTCGCAGGGGCTGGAATCGCGCCTGAACGACGTGCTGATTGACCGCTATCAGGACGGCGAAAATGCCGGTTACCCGACGCTGTGCAAAGGCCGCTATCTGGTAGACGGTGAGCGTTACCACGCGCTGGAAGAGCCAACCAGCCTTAATACGCTGGAACTGCTGCCAGAACTGCTGGCCGCCAATATCGCCTCGGTGAAAATTGAGGGCCGCCAGCGCAGCCCGGCGTACGTAAGCCAGGTGGCGAAAGTCTGGCGCCAGGCTATCGATCGCTGCATGGCAGACCCGCAGAACTACGCACCGCAACCGGCGTGGATGGAGACACTCGGTGCGATGTCCGAGGGTACACAAACCACGCTTGGCGCGTATCACCGTAAATGGCAGTGAGATAATCATGAAATATTCATTAGGGCCGGTGCTCTACTACTGGCCAAAAGAGACGCTGGAAGATTTTTACCACCAGGCCGCGACCAGCAGCGCAGATGTGATTTACCTCGGGGAAGCGGTATGCAGCAAGCGCCGCGCCACCAAAGTGGGCGACTGGCTGGATATGGCGAAAAGCCTCGCCGGAAGCGGTAAACAGGTGGTGCTCTCAACGCTCGCCCTCGTCCAGGCCTCCTCCGAACTGGGTGAACTCAAACGCTACGTAGAGAACGGTGAATTCCTGCTGGAAGCCAGCGATCTGGGCGTAGTGAACATGTGCGCCGAACGCAGGCTGCCGTTTGTCGCAGGCCATGCGCTGAACTGCTATAACGCCGTGACGCTGCGCCTGCTGCTTAAACAGGGAATGACGCGCTGGTGCATGCCGGTCGAACTCTCGCGCGACTGGCTGGCTAACCTGCTCAACCAGTGCGAAACGCTGGGCATTCGCAATCAGTTTGAGGTGGAAGTGCTGAGCTATGGTCATCTGCCGCTGGCCTATTCTGCCCGCTGCTTCACCGCCCGCTCTGAAGACCGTCCGAAAGACGAGTGTGAAACCTGCTGCATCAAGTACCCGAACGGGCGCAGCATGCTGTCGCAGGAAAATCAGCAGGTGTTCGTCCTGAACGGTATCCAGACCATGAGCGGCTATGTGTATAACCTCGGCAATGAACTGGCGTCGATGAACGGTCTGGTCGACATGGTGCGCCTGTCACCGGTGGATACGGGCGTATTCGCCATGCTGGATGCCTTCCGCGCCAATGAAAACGGTGATGCCCCGCTGCCGTTAACCGCTAACAGCGACTGTAACGGCTACTGGAAACGCCTCCCCGGGCTGGTGCTACAGGGCTGAAGAAGAAATGTAAAAGCTCACTTTGTTAACAACGGTTATTAAATTTTAATGCACTATTAAAAGATTCACCGTCGACAAAGTGAGCTGTTATGACTGATCAAACCATTCCGTTTTCGGTGCTGGATCTGGCGCCGATCCCTCAAGGCTCCTCAGCACGAGAAGCCTTTACCCACTCTCTCGATCTCGCTCGCCTGGCAGAAAAACGCGGTTATCACCGTTACTGGCTGGCTGAGCACCACAATATGGTTGGTATCGCCAGTGCGGCGACCTCCGTGCTGATTGGTTACCTGGCGGCGAACACCACCACGCTGCACCTTGGCTCCGGTGGCGTGATGCTGCCGAACCACGCCCCGCTGGTGATTGCCGAGCAGTTTGGTACGCTGAATACCCTCTATCCTGGCCGTATCGACCTGGGTCTTGGCCGTGCACCGGGCAGCGACCAGCCGACCATGCGCGCCCTGCGTCGCCATATGAGCGGCGACATCGATAACTTCCCGCGCGATGTGGCTGAACTGGTGGACTGGTTTGACGCGCGTGACCCTAACCCGCACGTGCGCCCGGTGCCAGGCTACGGTGAGAAGATCCCAGTGTGGCTGCTGGGCTCAAGCCTGTACAGCGCGCAGCTTGCCGCTCAGCTGGGGCTGCCGTTCGCCTTTGCCTCACACTTCGCGCCAGATATGCTCCACCAGGCGCTTCACCTCTATCGCACAAACTTCAAACCTTCAGAGCGTCTGGAAAAACCGTATGCGATGGTGTGCATCAACATCGTTGCCGCCGACAGCAATCGCGATGCGGAATTCCTGTTCACCTCCATGCAACAGGCTTTTGTGAAGCTGCGTCGCGGTGAGACCGGCCAGCTACCGCCGCCGGTGGAGAATATGCATCAGCTGTGGTCGGCATCCGAACAGTATGGCGTTCAGCAGGCGCTGAGCATGTCGCTGGTGGGGGATAAGGCAAAAGTGCGTCACGGGCTGGAGGCGGTGCTGCGTGAGACACAGGCGGATGAAATTATGGTTAACGGCCAGATTTTCGATCATCAGGCACGCTTGCATTCGTTTGACCTGGCGATGCAGGTGAAAGAGGAAGTGTCAGGTTAGCGCGGTTTGTTCCCCTCTCCCGTCGGGAGAGGGTGACAGGTGGTGTTACTGATACACCGGAAGCAGGTTAAAACTCGACAGGACATGCACCAGCGCGTTGCCAATACCGAACACCAGAATCAGCGCAATCATCGGCTTTCCGCCCCAGACGCGGAATTTCGGGCTACCGAAGCGTTTACGTGATTTGCGTGCCAGCAGCGCAGGCACAATCGCCGCCCAGATGGTCGCCGCCAGCCCGGCATAGCCGATGGCATAGAGGAAACCATTCGGCCACAGCAGACCGCCAACAATCGGTGGCAGGAAAGTCAGCAGCGCGGTTTTAAAGCGCCCCATGGCAGAATCATCAAAACCAAACAGATCGGCCAGGTAGTCAAACAGGCCCAGCGTCACGCCGAGGAAAGAGCTCGCAACGGCAAAGTTAGAGAATACCACCAGCAACAGATCCAGACTGCGGCTGTTCAGTACGCCGCTTAGCGCCTGTACCAGTACATCAATGTTACCGCCCTTCTGCGCAATGCCGATAAATTCAGGACGCGGGATATTGCCCATCGTCCCCAGCAGCCAAATCACGTACAGCGCCAGCGCCAGCAGCGTGCCGTAGATCAGGCACTTCACAATCGTGCGTGGATCTTTACCGTAATACTTCATCAGGCTCGGCACATTACCGTGGTAACCAAATGATGCCAGACAGAACGGCAGGGTCATCAGCAGGTACGGCGTGTAAGCGGTATTCGCCTCCGCCACGTTGAACAGCGTGGCCGGCGTAACGTGCCCAAGCAGGCTGCCGAAGGTCAGGAAGAAGGTGATCACCTTCGCGCCCAGCACAATCGCCGTCATGCGGCTCACCGCTTTGGTACTCATCCAGACGATAAACGCGACGCCCAGCGCGAAGCACAAGCCCGCCACTCTTGCCGGCACGTTCAGCGACAACTCCGAGAATGTGTGATGCAGAATGGAGCCGCTCGCTGAGATGTACGCGTAAGTCAGGATGTAGAGCACAAAGGCAATGGAGAGGCCATTAACCAGGTTCCAGCCTTTGCCTAACAGGTCTTTAGTGATGGTGTCGAAGCTGGAGCCAATGCGGTAGTTCAGGTTGGCTTCGAGGATCATCAGCCCGGAATGAAGCATACAGAACCAGGTAAACACCAGTGCCGCCAGCGACCAGAAGAACCACGCACCGGACATAACCACAGGCAGGGAGAACATCCCGGCACCAATGATGGTTCCGCCGATGATCACCACGCCGCCAAGCAGCGAAGGTGATGTTTGGGTGGTGGTAAGTGTCGCCATACAGCCTTTTCTCCAGTCAATAATGCGGTTATGCATGTTAATGTGCAGCACTGTACCAGTACAAGAGTACAAAAGGAATAAAAAAAGCCCCGACAGTGTTTATCGGGGCTGTATAGATTACTTTACGTCAGAAACGAAAGACTTACGCGTCACCGAAACGACGACGAGCGGTACCTTCTTCACGACGTGGGCCACGGCTTTCGCGACGCTCGCCAGAGAAACGACGACCTTCGCCTGCGCCAGCGCGGTTGCCTTCGCTACGACCGCCTTCACGACGTTCGCCACCGAAACCACGACCACCGCCACGACGTTCGCCACCACGGTCAGTACGTGGCTGGGCATCGCCCATCAGCTGCATGTTCATCGGCTTGTTCAGGATGCGGGTGCGAGTAAAGTGCTGCAGTACTTCGCCCGGCATGCCTTTTGGCAGCTCGATAGTAGAGTGAGATGCGAACAGCTTGATGTTACCGATGTAACGGCTGCTGATGTCGCCTTCGTTAGCGATCGCGCCAACGATATGACGAACTTCAACACCATCATCACGGCCCACTTCAATGCGGTACAGTTCCATTTCGCCAGCGTCACGACGCTCACGACGTGGACGCTCTTCGCCACTGCGCTCTGGACGGTCAGCACGTGGACCACGATCGTTACGGTCGCCACGACGTTCGAAACGCTCGTCACGATCACGGAACTCACGCTTAGGACGCATCGGTGCATCTGGTGGCACGATCAGGGTACGTTCGCCCTGTGCCATTTTCAGCAGTGCTGCGGCCAGCGTTTCCATATCCAGCTCTTCGCCTTCAGCGGTAGGCTGAATCTGTGCCAGCAGCGCACGATACTGGTCCAGGTCGCTGCTTTCCAGCTGCTGCTGGACTTTCGCGGCGAATTTTTCCAGACGGCGTTTGCCCAGCAGTTCTGCATTTGGCAGATCCGCTTCTGGAATGGTCAGCTTCATGGTGCGTTCAATGTTACGCAGCAGACGACGCTCGCGGTTCTCAACAAACAGCAGAGCACGACCTGCACGACCCGCACGACCGGTACGACCGATACGGTGAACGTAGGACTCGGAGTCCATTGGAATATCGTAGTTCACAACCAGGCTGATACGCTCAACGTCCAGACCACGTGCTGCCACGTCGGTTGCAATCAGGATATCCAGACGACCGTCTTTCAGGCGCTCCAGCGTCTGCTCACGCAGAGCCTGGTTCATGTCACCGTTCAGCGCTGCGCTGTTGTAGCCGCTACGCTCCAGCGCTTCAGCCACTTCCAGGGTCGCGTTTTTGGTACGAACGAAGATAATCGCCGCATCAAAATCTTCCGCTTCCAGGAAACGAACCAGCGCTTCGTTTTTACGCATACCGTATACAGACCAGTAGCTCTGGCTGATGTCCGGGCGAGTGGTCACGCTGGACTGAATGCGCACTTCCTGCGGCTCTTTCATGAAGCGGCGGGTAATGCGACGAATCGCTTCTGGCATGGTTGCAGAGAACAGAGCGGTCTGATGACCTTCCGGGATCTGCGCCATAATCGTTTCTACGTCTTCGATGAAGCCCATACGCAGCATTTCATCTGCTTCATCCAGTACCAGACCGCTCAGTTTAGAGAGGTCAAGAGTACCGCGCTTCAGGTGATCCAGCAGACGGCCCGGCGTACCGACAACAATCTGTGGACCCTGGCGCAGGGCACGTAACTGCACGTCATAACGCTGGCCACCGTAAAGGGCCACCACGTTTACGCCGCGCATATGTTTAGAGAAATCAGTCATAGCTTCTGCAACCTGAACAGCCAGTTCACGGGTTGGAGCCAGGACGAGGATCTGCGGTGCGCGCAGTTCCGGATCGATGTTGTGCAGCAGCGGCAGCGAGAACGCTGCGGTTTTGCCGCTACCAGTCTGGGCCATGCCCAGCACGTCACGACCAGACAACAGATGTGGGATACATTCTGCCTGGATCGGAGATGGTTTTTCGTAACCCAGATCGGTAAGGGCTTCAAGGATAGGAGCCTTCAGGCCCAGATCTGCAAAAGTGGTTTCGAATTCAGCCATGTAGTACGAGTGCCTCAATGTCAATGGCGGCCAGTCTACTTAGCTCATCGTGAAAATGATTAGCAATTTTCATTGAAAAGTGTGAACCGGCTCAAAGTAGATGTATTGACGAACAACAACGCCCTCACCAGTTAAGGTGATGGCAATCAAAAGATTACGGGCTGATGTTTATGTCGTCAGCTATTGCTGGTCCGATTCTGCCAGGTCGTCTTGCTCCTGGCCCAAGAGCGATAATTCCAACAATGCATAACGGTGCTCAACGAAGTTGTGTACGTTGTTAGCAACCGCTAATTTGAACAGTGCCGTAGCGCTGTCCTTATCCCCCAGACTTAGGTAGTACTTACCTAAATAGAAGTTGGTTTCACTGAGATGCTCAGCGAGCGAGGTGTTATCCGTTGCGTCCGCCTTGAGGCGTTCCATCAGCGTTGCTTCGCTAATGTTGCCCAGGTAGAACTCGACAATGTTCCATCCCCACTGTTCCTTGTCCGATTTATCGAAGCGCTGTTTCAGTGCTTCTTTTGCCTGCTTCTCATCGAGCTTCTGCTCAACGATGTATAACCACAGACTGCGGAAAGGATCATTAGGATCGTCTTGATAAAACGCCAGCAGATCATCTTGCGCTAACTTATCACGACCGCCGTAATACAGGGCGATACCGCGATTCAAGTGCGCGTAGTTGTAAGTTGGATCAAGCTCAAGTACAGAATCAAACGCTTCATAGGCAGCATCAAAATTGCCTGCCTGCGTTAAATAAATGCCTAAGTAATTGAATACTTCAGGCATATCAGGTCGGATTGCCAGCGCTTGTGAGAAATCATTCCGCGCTAATGCCCTCAGACCGAGACTATCATACAACACTCCGCGCTCATATAAAAGCTGTGCGCGTTCGTCATCGGTTAAAGCCCGACTGGCAAGAATTTGTTCCATGCGTGCCAGAATCACTTCCTGCTGCAAAGTCGGTTGCAATGGCACTGCGAGGACTTCGCTCTTACGCCAGGCAGAGTTGCTGCATCCTGCCAGCGTTAAAGCTGTCGCAACGAAACACCAGCGCAAAAAAGGCTTCATTTCCCACTCCCGAAGACAACTATTGGATGAACGTCCTGTCCCCCGGCGGCTTAACAAGGCGTCCTGCCTGATAATAGGCCCTCCGCCAAAGCGGAGGGCAAATGCAACTTACTCGCCTTGCTGTTCTGCTGCCGATGCTTCTGGCGCAGCAGCCGGCTGAGACTGCTCGGTTGCTTCTTTAATGCTCAGACGGATACGGCCCTGGCGGTCAACTTCCAGAACTTTAACCGGGACTTCCTGACCCATCTGCAGGTAATCGGTCACTTTCTCAACGCGCTTGTCAGCGATTTGAGAGATGTGAACCAGACCTTCTTTACCGCCACCGATGGCAACGAACGCGCCAAAGTCAACGATACGGGTCACTTTACCATTGTAGATACGGCCCACTTCGATTTCTGCAGTAATTTCTTCGATGCGACGAATAGCGAATTTCGCTTTCTCGCCGTCGGTCGCTGCAATTTTCACCGTACCGTCATCTTCGATTTCGATAGTGGTGCCAGTCTCTTCGGTCAGAGCACGGATAACGGAACCGCCCTTACCGATAACATCTTTGATCTTGTCTGGATTGATCTTGATGGTGTGGATACGCGGAGCGAACTGAGAAATGTCACCGCGTGGTGCGTTGATCGCCTGTTCCATCACGCCCAGGATGTGCAGACGAGCACCTTTAGCCTGGTTCAGCGCAACCTGCATGATCTCTTTGGTGATACCTTCAATTTTGATATCCATCTGCAGCGCAGAGATACCGTCGCGGGAACCCGCAACTTTGAAGTCCATATCGCCCAGGTGGTCTTCGTCGCCCAGAATGTCAGACAGAACAACAAAGTTCTCGCCCTCTTTCACCAGGCCCATTGCGATACCCGCAACGGCGGCTTTGATTGGCACGCCTGCATCCATCAGCGCCAGAGATGCGCCACACACGGAAGCCATGGAAGAAGAACCGTTAGATTCGGTGATTTCAGAAACCACACGAACGGTGTACGGGAATTTGTCAGCATCCGGCATCACTGCCAGCACACCACGCTTTGCCAGACGACCGTGACCAATTTCACGACGCTTAGGCGAACCCACCATACCGGTTTCACCTACGGAGTATGGAGGGAAGTTGTAGTGGAACAGGAAGCTGTCAGTACGCTCGCCCATCAGTTCGTCGATGTTCTGCGCGTCACGTGCTGTACCCAGGGTCGCGGTAACCAGCGCCTGCGTTTCGCCACGGGTGAACAGTGCAGAACCGTGAGTACGTGGCAGAACGCCAGTACGCACGTCCAGACCACGGATCATGTCTTTTTCGCGGCCATCGATACGCGGCTCACCCGCCAGGACGCGGCTACGAACCACGTTTTTCTCGATAGCATGCAGAATTTCGCTCAGCTCGTTAGCATCCAGCGTTTCGTCTTCAGCAATCAGCGTTGCGATAGTTTCGTCTTTGATCACGTCAACCTGAGCATAACGCTCCTGTTTGTCGGTGATGCGATAAGCATCGCTCAGACGAGATTCAGCCAGCGCAGCAACGCGTGCATTCAGCGCGTCGTTGACGGCTTCAGGCTGCCAGTCCCAACGTGGTTTGCCCGCTTCTTTAACCAGATCGTTGATGTTCTGAATAACGATCTGCTGCTGATCGTGGCCAAAGACCACCGCGCCCAGCATCTGGTCTTCGCTCAGCAGTTCCGCTTCGGATTCAACCATCAGCACAGCCGCTTCAGTACCAGCAACAACCAGGTCCAGCTTACTTTCTTTCAGTTCTTCCTGCGTTGGGTTCAGCACGTACTGGTCGTTGATGTAACCAACGCGTGCAGCACCGATTGGGCCATTGAATGGAATACCAGACAGTGACAGGGCTGCAGAAGCACCGATCATCGCAACGATATCCGGGTTAACCTGTGGGTTAACGGAAACAACGGTCGCGATAACCTGCACTTCGTTCACGAAGCCTTCCGGGAACAGCGGACGAACCGGGCGGTCAATCAGACGCGCAATCAGGGTTTCGCCTTCGCTTGGACGGCCTTCACGACGGAAGAAGCCACCCGGAATTTTACCGGCAGCGTAGGTACGCTCCTGGTAGTTAACGGTCAGTGGGAAGAAGTCCTGACCTGGTTTTGCTTTTTTCTGGCCAACTACGGTTACGAATACCGCAGTGTCATCCATGCTTACCATAACGGCAGCAGTAGCCTGACGTGCCATCATGCCGGTTTCCAGCGTGACGGTGTGTTGACCATACTGGAATTTACGAACGATCGGATTCAGCAAAGTTCTGTCCTTTCTTAAATGTATGACAGCACACCACCGGTGTGCTGACGATTTAACCCGACCTTCTTCGCATCCTCGCGACTAATGACAACCAACACCCCCATGGGTGAAGCCTCTCATTAGCCGCGCGAACCTCTGCAATGAAGATCATTTATAGCAACAATACAATAGTTTCCAGTGAATTGCTGCCGTCTGGTTGAAAAAAGGGGCCATCAGGCCCCCTTTTCTGAAACTCGCAAGACTTAGCGACGCAGACCCAGACGCTCGATCAGCGCGGAGTAACGTGCAACATCTTTACGTTTCAGGTAGTCGAGCAGTTTACGACGCTGAGAAACCATACGCAGCAGACCACGACGGCTGTGGTGATCTTTTTTGTGCTCTGCAAAGTGACCCTGCAGGTGGTTAATCTGTGCAGTCAGCAGTGCAACCTGAACTTCGGTAGAACCGCTGTCGTTAGTACCACGACCAAACTCAGAAACGATTTTAGCTTTAGCTTCAACGCTTAGAGACATTTTCAAACTCCACAATATAAAGAATGTAAGGATGCCGATCTCTAATTCAGCAATCCCAGTATACGTCCCGCAATATGTTAAACAATTTGCCGAACGTTAAGCCGCGATATTCTACTCGTCTCCCCTGCTTATCGCAAGGCGAGCCGTTATCGCTATCAGGCTTCAACCGGATACTCAACGACCAGGCGACGCGGCGCGACGCGGCCTTCGCCATCCATTTCACCCATGCCGATAAACTTACCTTCATCCCCCTCGGTCACGCGTACCAGACCTTCAGAAGGAGCACTGGTGGTACGAACCGGGTTTCCGTTCTTAAAGTAAACGGAGGATGTTAAAGGAAGATTAACAACCGGGAAATCGGCCGCCGGGCTGTCCATTGGCATCAGCAGCGGATCGAGCAAATCGGCCGGCGCAATCTCCTGCGCTTCCGCCTGCTCAACCAAATCGCGCAGATGTTCAAGGGTCACCATTCGCTCAACCGGGTACGTGCTGACAGCCAGGCGACGCAGGTAAATCACGTGCGCACCGCAACCCAGCTTTTCACCCAGGTCGTCAATGATGGTACGAATATAGGTGCCTTTCGAACAGTGAACTTCCAGCTCCAGCTCATCGCCTTCGTGACGAATAAAGAGCAGTTCGTACACGGTAATCGGACGGGGTTCGCGAGGAACGTCAATGCCCTGGCGTGCATATTCGTACAGTTTTTTACCCTGGTACTTCAGCGCCGAATACATTGACGGTACCTGCAGCGTGTCGCCACGGAAACTTTCCAGCGCGGCATCAAGTTGCTCCGCGCTGAAGGTCACCGGACGCTCTTCTACCACCTGACCATCGGCATCGGAGGTGTCCGTGCGCTGGCCTAATCGGGCAATGACCCGATAGCGCTTATCGGAGTCCAGCAGGTACTGGGAAAACTTTGTCGCTTCCCCCAGGCAGATCGGCAGCATGCCGGTCGCCAGCGGATCGAGCGCGCCCGTGTGGCCCGCACGGTTGGCGTTAAAAATACGCTTAACTTTTTGCAGCACGTCGTTGCTGGAAGCGCCCTGGGGTTTATCCAGCAGCAGCACACCATGCACGTCGCGACCGCGACGACGAGGACGACTCATTAGTCCTCCTTGCTGTCGTCCGTTGGGTTAACACGACGTTCGTCGTCATGTTTCACCACGCTGGTCACCAGGTTAGACATGCGCATACCTTCGACCAGAGAGTTGTCGTAGAAGAAGGTCAGCTCAGGCACGATACGCAGACGCATCGCTTTGCCGAGCAGGGAGCGGATGTAACCAGAGGCTTCCTGCAGCGCTTTAATGCCGTTTTTAACCGCGGCTTCGTCCTGATCGTTCAGGAAGGTCACGAACACTTTGGCATACGCCAGGTCGCGGGACATTTCCACGCCGGACACGGTGGTCATCACACCCACGCGTGGATCTTTAATTTCACGTTGCAGGATGAGGGCGATCTCTTTCTGCATTTCTTGCGCTACGCGCTGCGGGCGACCAAATTCTTTCGCCATAATAAATTCTCCAGACAAAAAAGGGGCAAAAAGCCCCTTTTAAAATTATTACCGGGTGGCGCTTTGCTTACCCGGCCTGCATCGATGATTAAGCAATCGTACGCTGAATTTCGATGATCTCGAACACTTCGATCATGTCGCCAACGCGAACGTCGTTGTAGTTCTTCACGCCGATACCACATTCCATGCCGTTACGGACTTCGTTAACGTCATCTTTGAAGCGGCGCAGGGATTCCAGCTCGCCTTCGTAGATAACCACGTTGTCACGCAGTACGCGGATCGGGTTGTGACGTTTGATGATACCTTCGGTAACCATACAGCCCGCGATGGCACCAAATTTCGGTGATTTGAACACGTCACGCACTTCAGCCAGACCGATGATCTGCTGTTTCAGCTCTGGAGACAGCATGCCGCTCATCGCTGCTTTCACTTCGTCGATCAGGTTATAGATGACGGAGTAGTAACGCAGATCCAGGCTTTCAGCATCAATCACTTTACGTGCAGACGCGTCAGCACGTACGTTGAAGCCGACCAGGATTGCATTGGATGCAGCAGCCAGGGTGGCGTCGGTTTCGGTGATACCCCCTACGCCAGAACCGATGATCTTCACTTTAACTTCGTCAGTAGACAGTTTCAGCAAGGAGTCGGAGATCGCTTCCACAGAACCCTGAACGTCGGCTTTCAGAACGATGTTCACTTCGTGAACTTCGCCTTCGGTCATGTTCGCAAACATGTTCTCGAGTTTAGATTTCTGCTGACGAGCCAGTTTAACTTCACGGAATTTGCCCTGACGATACAGTGCAACTTCACGCGCTTTCTTCTCGTCACGTACGACGGTCACTTCATCGCCCGCAGCCGGCACACCGGACAGGCCCAGGATTTCCACTGGAATGGACGGACCTGCTTCCAGAACTTCCTGACCCAGTTCGTTACGCATCGCACGAACACGACCGTATTCGAAACCACACAGAACGATATCGCCTTTATGCAGCGTACCTTCACGAACCAGAACGGTTGCAACCGGACCACGACCTTTATCCAGGAAGGATTCGATAACCGCGCCGCTCGCCATACCTTTACGAACCGCTTTCAGCTCCAGAACTTCAGCCTGCAGCAGGATAGCGTTCAGCAGGTCGTCGATACCGGTACCGGCTTTCGCAGATACTGGGATGAACTGCGCTTCACCGCCCCACTCTTCCGGCATAACACCGTACTGGGAGAGTTCGTTTTTAACGCGATCCATGTCAGCTTCTGGCTTATCGATCTTGTTCACTGCAACCACCAGAGGCACCTGTGCCGCTTTCGCGTGCTGGATAGCTTCAATGGTCTGTGGCATCACGCCGTCGTCTGCAGCAACAACCAGTACAACGATATCCGTTGCCTGAGCACCACGAGCACGCATAGAGGTAAACGCTGCGTGGCCCGGGGTATCCAGGAAGGTGATCATGCCGTTGTCGGTTTCTACGTGGTACGCACCGATGTGCTGGGTAATACCACCCGCTTCACCGGAGGCCACTTTCGTCGAACGAATGTAGTCGAGCAGAGAGGTTTTACCGTGGTCAACGTGACCCATGATGGTCACTACAGGCGCGCGCGGTTCTGCCGCTGCGCCGGTGTCACGGTCGCTCATTACTGCTTCTTCCAGCTCGTTTTCACGACGCAGGATAACTTTGTGGCCCATCTCTTCGGCTACCAGTTGCGCAGTTTCCTGGTCGATAACCTGGTTGATGGTGGCCATTGCGCCCAGTTTCATCATCGCTTTGATGACCTGAGAGCCTTTAACCGCCATTTTGTTGGCCAGATCGCCAACGGTGATGGTTTCACCAATCACTACGTCACGGTTAACAGCCTGAGCTGGCTTCTGGAAGCCCTGCTGCAGTGCGGAACCTTTACGCTTGCCGCCTTTACCACCGCGGATCGCTGCACGTGCTTCTTCACGGTCAGCTTTAGATTCAGCGTGCTTGTTGCCTTTTTTGGCTGGGCGAGCAGCTTTGGTGCTGCGAGTACGGCCACGACCACCTTCAACTTCACGGTCGTTATCGTCTTCTGCCTGGCGCGCATGCTGAGAAGTGGTGACGTGATAATCGCTGGTGTCTTCAGACGCTTCAGCAGGGTTCACACCGTTCTTCTCGTTTTCTTCAGCCATACGGCGCGCTTCTTCAGCTACACGGCGAGCTTCTTCTTCAAGCTTGCGGCGGGCTTCTTCTTCCGCTTTACGCTTCAGCTCGGCAGCTTCATTTTCACGGCGGGCTTTTTCAGCCTGGGCGGTTTTTGTCATTTCGTCGGTCTGTTGATTGCTCACTTTGTCTTTTTCCGCAGCTTCACGCTTCACTTTATCACTTGCGTCGCGTTTCGCTTTTTCTGCGGCCTCACGTTCAGCTTTTAATTCTGCTTCACGCTTGGCAGTCGCTTCTGCCTCACGCTGAGCTTGTTCTTCCGCTTCACGCTGTGCCTGCTCTTCCGCAGCAAGGCGTTCTGCCTCTTGCGGATCACGTTTTACAAAGGTGCGTGTCTTGCGGACTTCAATTTGTACCGATTTGCTTTTACCACCGGTACCAGGGATATTCAACGTGCTACGCGTTTTGCGCTGCAGCGTCAGCTTGTCAGGCGTCGAACCGTGTTCACGGTTCAGGTGCGCTAACAAGGTTTGTTTTTCTTGCGCGTTCACCGAGTCATCAGCGGACTTCGGGATCCCTGCATCAGCAAATTGCTGTACCAGGCGGTCCACGGAGGTCTGAATCTCGGCAGCCAGCGATTTTACAGTTACATCAGTCATGCTGTTCCTTCCTGCTACAGTTTATTACGCTTCGTCGCCGAACCAGCAAATATTACGTGCGGCCATGATGAGTTCGCCGGCTTTCTCGTCGGTTAAACCTTCGATATCAGCCAGGTCATCAACGCCTTGCTCAGCGAGATCTTCCAGCGTACAAACACCACGGGCAGCCAGCTTGAACGCAATCGCACGATCAAGACCTTCCAGATTCAGCAGGTCATCAGCCGGCTTCTTATCGCCAAGGCTTTCTTCCTGAGCCAGTGCCAGGGTGGTCAGTGCGTTTTTAGCGCGTTCACGCAGGGCTTCAACGGTGGCTTCATCAAGACCGTCGATTTCCAGCAGCTCTTTCATTGGCACATAGGCCAGTTCTTCAAGGGTAGAGAAACCTTCTTCAACCAGAACAGTGGCGAAATCTTCGTCAATATCCAGGTATTTCGTGAAGGTATCGATCGCCGCATGGGCTTCAGCCTGATGCTTAGCCTGCAGGTCATCAACGGTCATCACGTTGAGTTCCCAGCCGCTCAGCTGTGACGCCAGGCGTACGTTCTGACCGTTACGGCCGATTGCCTGCGCCAGGTTGCCCGCTTCAACAGCGATATCCATGGTGTGTTTGTCTTCGTCAACAACGATAGACGCCACATCTGCCGGAGCCATTGCGTTAATCACGAATTGCGCCGGGTTGTCGTCCCACAGGACGATATCGATACGCTCGCCGCCCAGTTCGGTAGAAACCGCCTGAACACGCGCACCGCGCATACCTACGCAAGCACCGACCGGGTCGATACGCTTGTCGTTGGTTTTCACCGCGATTTTCGCGCGTGAACCCGGATCGCGGGCAGCCGCTTTAATCTCGATAACTTCTTCGCCGATTTCCGGTACTTCGATACGGAACAGTTCAATCAGCATCTCTGGCTTGGAACGGGTCACAAACAGCTGTGCACCACGCGCTTCAGGGCGTACGGCATACAGAACGCCACGAATACGGTCACCCGGGCGGAAGTTTTCACGCGGCAGCATGTCTTCACGCAGGATAACGGCTTCAGCGTTACCTGGCAGCCCTTCAGATTTGATTTCCAGAGAGATGTTGTCGCGGTTTACTTTCTTCACCACGCCGGTAATGATCTCACCTTCCTGATCGCGGAACTGATCGACAACCAGCGCACGCTCAGCTTCACGGACTTTCTGGACGATAACCTGTTTTGCGGTTTGCGTGGTGATACGGTCGAAGGTGACAGATTCAATCTGATCTTCAACATAGTCACCCACGTTCAGGCTTTCGTCTTCAAAACGCGCCGCTTCCAGGGTGATCTCTTTCGTCGGCTGGGTCACCTCTTCAACGATTACCCAACGACGGAATGTATCGAAGTCACCGCTTTTACGATCGATTTCTACGCGAACATCGATCTCTTGTTCGTATTTTTTCTTGGTTGCTGTAGCCAGTGCACTTTCCAGCGCTTCGAAAATCTTCTCACGCGGCAGTGATTTCTCGTTGGAGACGGCTTCAACAACAGCCAAAATTTCTTTGTTCATCGCGGGCTTTTCACCTCAATCCAGACTGTTAAAAGTGGGGAACCAGGTTCGCCTTCTGGATATTACTCAGCGCGAACACTTCATCTTTGCCTTCGACTGTAACCGTGATCATTTCACCATCAACGGCTTTGATAATTCCCTGCCATTTACGGCGGTTCTGTACGGCCATACGCAGAACGAGAGCCACTTCTTCACCGGTAAAGCGCACATAGTGCTCGGCCGTGAACATCGGGCGATCGAGGCCGGGTGAGGAAACTTCCAGGTTGTACGCAACGGTAATCGGGTCTTCAACATCAAGAACCGCACTCACCTGGTGGCTAACATCAGCACAATCATCAACATTGATGCCATCTTCACTATCAATATAGATGCGCAGCGTCGATGTACGGCCGCGAACGAATTCGATGCCGACCAGTTCGTAGCCCAGTGCTTCGACCGGTGCAGTAATCATCTCTGTTAATTTTTGCTCTAATGTGGACAAGCCCACCCCCAAGACATAAAAAAAGGGCGTAAAGCCCAGTTATTCTGTAGTCAGATAACAAAAAACCCCGATAAATCGGGGCTTTAGATAACTGAACCCTATAGCCGCAACTGCGGCCTGGAGCACTCTCCGAAAGAATTTTTTCAAATCCAGCTACGAAGGCTCTAAGTCTTCACAGTATATTTGAAAAAGAACTTTATGGGAAAGTGGTTGCGGGGGCCGGATTTGAACCGACGACCTTCGGGTTATGAGCCCGACGAGCTACCAGGCTGCTCCACCCCGCGCCTGAAACGTGGCAAATTCTACGCGTTTTGGAGAGAATTTGCAAATAATGCTGGGATTTGGTACCGAAGACGGGACGTAAAATCGGCGTTTAGTATATTGATAGTGAACCCCACCTGTCAAGCCAGTTTCCGCCAGGTCAAACAAAGGGAAAATTTTACAAAAAACGCACGAGTCTCTTCCGGTCATCGACAAAAGATGATTAAATGAATACTCACTTATTTTGCATAAACATGCATCGAGAGCGAAAGCGGTCTCTTAATCAGTCAATCAAGCAGGGTTTTATTTTATGACGACGATTCTCAAGCATCTTCCGGTAGGACAACGTATTGGCATCGCTTTTTCAGGCGGCCTGGATACCAGCGCTGCACTGCTGTGGATGCGCCAGAAGGGAGCGGTTCCGTATGCATATACTGCGAACCTGGGTCAGCCGGATGAGGACGATTATGATGCAATCCCTCGTCGCGCTAAAGAGTATGGCGCAGAGAACGCGCGCCTGATTGACTGCCGTAAGCAACTGGTCGCTGAAGGTATTGCTGCTATTCAGTGTGGTGCTTTCCATAATACCACCGGCGGCCTGACCTATTTCAATACCACCCCGCTGGGCCGTGCAGTGACCGGTACCATGCTGGTTGCCGCCATGAAAGAAGATGGCGTAAACATCTGGGGTGATGGCAGTACGTATAAAGGAAACGATATCGAACGTTTCTATCGTTATGGCCTGCTGACCAACGCCGAGCTGCAGATTTATAAACCGTGGCTCGATACCGACTTTATCGACGAGCTGGGCGGCCGTCATGAAATGTCCGAGTTTATGATCGCCTGTGGCTTCGACTATAAGATGTCCGTTGAGAAAGCCTACTCTACCGATTCCAATATGCTGGGTGCGACGCACGAAGCGAAGGACCTGGAATTCCTGAACTCCAGCGTGAAGATCGTTAACCCGATCATGGGTGTGAAGTTCTGGGACGAAAACGTCAAAATCCAGGCGGAAGAAGTTACCGTGCGTTTCGAGCGCGGCCATCCGGTTGCCCTGAACGGCAAGACCTTCTCTGACGATGTGGAACTGATGCTGGAAGCTAACCGTATCGGTGGCCGTCACGGTCTGGGCATGAGCGATCAAATTGAAAACCGTATTATCGAAGCAAAAAGCCGTGGCATCTATGAAGCCCCTGGGATGGCGCTGCTGCACATCGCTTATGAGCGTCTGCTGACCGGTATTCACAACGAAGACACCATCGAGCAGTATCACTCTCATGGTCGTCAGCTGGGTAAACTGCTGTACCAGGGCCGTTGGTTCGACCCACAGGCCCTAATGCTGCGTGATGCACTGCAACGTTGGGTGGCAAGCGCGATCACCGGTGAAGTGACGCTGGAGCTGCGTCGCGGGAATGACTACTCTATTCTGAACACCATGTCCGACAACCTGACTTATAAAGCAGAACGTCTGACCATGGAGAAAGGTGAATCCGTGTTCTCTCCGGACGATCGTATTGGCCAGCTGACCATGCGTAACCTGGACATCACCGATACCCGTGAGAAGCTGTTCAACTACGTTGAGAATGGCCTGCTCTCCGCAAGCGCCGGTAATGGCCTGCCGCAGGTTGAAAACCTGGAGCACAGCGTTAAGAAGTAAGGCTTACGCAGAAATGCAAAAGGCGCCCAGTGGGCGCCTTTTTTACGATCGCTGCAGAACCGGTCCCGCTGGCACGAACGTACCTGCCGACGAAAACGCTCCTTCTACAGACGAAATCTACAGACGAAAAAAAAGACGTCTTTCGACGTCTTTCTTCTGGAATATTGGTACCGAGGATGGGACTCGAACCCACAAGCCCGTTAGGGCACTACCACCTCAAGGTAGCGTGTCTACCAATTCCACCACCTCGGTACTGAATACTTAGTGCGGGATATCGCTGGTCGGCTTAGCCGGTGCAGCTGGCTGAGTCTGCTCAGTTTTCGCTGGCGCGCTCAGATTTTCCCACTCGCTTCCTTTGCTGGTCTTGTTGCTGTTGATATTGCCAAGCGCCAGACTGATGATGAAGAACAGCGTAGCCAGAATCGCCGTTGTGCGGGTCATGAAGTTCGCAGAACCACTTGAACCGAACAGCGTACCGGAAGCGCCTGCTCCGAAGGAGGCTCCCATATCAGCGCCTTTACCTTGCTGCAGCATGATCAGCGCTACGAGAGCGATGGCTACAATAAGGAAAATAACTAAAAGAGCTTCGTACATAATCAACCTGTTCCTTGCGGATTTGCCGCATACCAATGCTTCGACCAATTAGCAGGATTTTTGTTTCCCACTGAAGCGGGTGTGAATACTAACCAAAGCGAATGTGCTTCGCAAGGGCAATTTTGACGCATTGTATCAACTGCGGAAAAAAACAGCAAAAAGCCATCAATTGCTCAAAACAAAGGCGGCAAGCGCCGCCTTTTTAATCACTTAACGTGAAAAACTATGCAGCTTTTACGGCATCCGCAATACGGTGCGCAAATTCATTCACCTGCGCCTCGTCTTCGCCTTCCACCATTACGCGGATCAGCGGTTCGGTTCCAGACTTACGCAGCAGAACACGCCCACGGTTGCCCAGCGCGGCTTCAACGTCAGCCATCACCGCTTTCACATTTTCATTTTCCAGCGGGTCGCCTTTACCGGCGGTGAAACGCACATTCACCAGGATCTGCGGGAACATTTTCATGCCGCTGCAGAGATCGTGCAGGCTCATATGGTTGCGCGCCATGGCGGCAACAACCTGCAGCGCAGCGACGATACCGTCTCCGGTGGTGGTTTTATCAAGCAGGATCACGTGGCCTGAGTTTTCAGCCCCGATGCGCCAGCCTTTTTCCTGCAGTTTTTCCAGCACATAGCGGTCGCCCACTTTTGCACGGACAAACGGAATACCCAGCTGTTTCAGCGCCAGCTCCAGACCCATGTTGCTCATCAGCGTGCCTACTGCACCGCCGCGCAGCTGGCCCTGACGCAGACCTTCACGCGCAATGATATAGAGGATCTGGTCGCCGTCGACCTTATTACCTTCGTGATCGACCATGATCACGCGATCGCCGTCGCCATCCAGTGCGATGCCCAGATCGGCTTTTTCCGCCAGAACGCGCGCCTGCAGAGCACGAACGTCAGTCGCCCCCACCTGTTCGTTAATATTCAGTCCATCGGGCTCACAGCCGATGGTAATCACGTTCGCACCCAGTTCGCGGAAAACATTCGGCGCAATGTGATAGGTCGCACCGTTGGCGCAGTCCACCACAATTTTAAGATGGGCCAGGCTCAGTTCGTTCGGGAAAGTACCTTTGCAGAATTCGATGTAACGACCCGCAGCATCGACAATGCGATTCGCTTTACCCAGCTCGGCGGAGTCGACACAGGTAATCTCTTTTTCCATCTCCGCTTCGATCGCCTCTTCCACTTCATCCGGCAGCTTAGTGCCGTCGATGGAGAAGAATTTAATGCCGTTGTCATAAAACGGGTTATGCGAGGCCGAAATCACAATCCCTGCTTCAGCACGGAAAGTACGCGTCAGATATGCCACAGCAGGCGTTGGCATTGGGCCAGTGAAGGAAGCGGAAAGCCCCGCGGCAGCCAGACCGGCCTCCAGCGCTGACTCCAGCATATACCCGGAGATACGGGTATCTTTACCAATGATGATTTTACGGGAGCCATGACGCGCAAGGACTTTACCCGCCGCCCAGCCCAGTTTCAGTACAAAATCAGGGGTGATTGGCGCATCACCCACGCGCCCACGAATACCATCGGTACCAAAATATTTACGATTACTCATAGCGTTTGTTTTCCTTCGCTGCCAGTGTAGCTTCCACTACACGCATGGCTTCTACTGTTTCTTTAACGTCATGGACACGAATAATGTGCGCGCCCTGCATCGCCGCAATTACAGCGCAGGCCAGACTTCCGCTCAGACGTTCGCTCGGCCCTACATTCAGTAACTGACCAATCATCGACTTTCTCGACATACCAACCAGCAATGGCAGGTCGAAATGATGGAATTCCGATAAGCGCGCAAGCAGCTCATAATTGTGAGAGAGATTTTTACCGAAACCGAACCCCGGGTCGAGCAGCAATTTCTCTTTTGCGATACCCGCACGTTCACAACGTGCAATATGCTCAATAAAGAAGCGATTTACGTCGGCATAAACATCGTCATACTTTGGCGCTTCCTGCATGGTTTTCGGCTGTCCTTGCATGTGCATCAGGCAAACCGGTAGCCCGGTCTCCGCGGCCGCCTCCAGTGCGCCAGGCTCCGTCAGCGAGCGAATATCATTGATGATGTGAGCACCCACTCTCGCGACTTCACGGATCACTTCAGGTTTAGACGTATCGACGGAGATCCACACCTCGAACCGCTGTGCGATAGCTTCAACCACAGGCACCACGCGCGCCAGTTCTTCTTCCACCGAAACGTCTGCCGCCCCAGGGCGCGTCGATTCCCCGCCTACGTCAATGATGGTGGCGCCCGCGTTAATCATCAAATTTGCGTGCTTCACAGCCTCGATAAGCGTGTTATGCGTGCCGCCGTCAGAGAAGGAGTCAGGCGTGACATTCAGGATACCCATCACATGCGGATGTGAGAGATCGAGATGCGAGTCCTGGGCGAATAGTTTCATGGTCAAATCCCTGGTATCAATATGGTTTTACAGAAAAGAAAAACCCCGGAGCAAGCTCCAGGGTTTGAGGTGCAAACATAGATTTCAACAGCAGTGACTTACTTGTCGCCCAACTGTTCTGACATGGTGTTGCCCGGGTTCGGCGTACGCGGTTCATCGACCGGACGCGGCGCACGCGGTGTGCCATTGTTGTCAGAATTGTTGGAAGCGCCTGGGTCTTCCCAACCCGCTGGCGGACGCACTTCGCGGCGAGCCATCAAGTCGTCAATCTGCGGAGCATCGATGGTCTCATATTTCATGAGCGCATCTTTCATCGAATGCAGAATGTCCAGGTTATCGTTCAGGATCTGACGGGCGCGATTGTAGTTACGCTCGATCAGCAGCTTCACTTCCTGGTCAATAATACGTGCGGTTTCATCGGACATGTGTTTCGCTTTCGCCACGGAGCGGCCCAGGAACACTTCGCCTTCTTCTTCCGCATACAGCAGGGGACCCAGCTTCTCGGAGAAGCCCCATTGGGTCACCATGTTACGCGCCAGGTTGGTCGCGACTTTAATGTCGTTGGACGCACCGGTCGAAACATGTTCCGCACCGTAAATAATCTCTTCTGCCAGACGACCGCCGTAAAGGGTTGAAATCTGACTTTCCAGCTTCTGACGACTGGCGCTGATGGCATCGCCTTCCGGCAGGAAGAACGTCACACCCAGCGCACGACCGCGCGGAATAATCGTCACTTTATGCACCGGATCGTGTTCCGGCACCAGGCGACCGATAATCGCGTGACCGGCTTCGTGGTAAGCCGTGGACTCTTTTTGCGCTTCCGTCATCACCATGGAGCGACGTTCCGCACCCATCATGATTTTGTCTTTCGCTTTCTCGAACTCCACCATCGACACAACGCGTTTGTTACCGCGAGCAGCGAACAGTGCAGCTTCGTTGACCAGGTTTGCCAGGTCAGCACCGGAGAAGCCCGGCGTACCACGCGCGATGATTGCCGCGTCGACATCCGGTGCCAGCGGTACGCGACGCATGTGAACTTTCAGAATCTGTTCACGACCGCGTACATCCGGCAGACCAACCACAACCTGACGGTCGAAACGGCCTGGACGCAGCAGCGCAGGGTCAAGAACGTCCGGACGGTTAGTCGCCGCGATAACGATAATACCTTCGTTACCTTCGAAGCCATCCATCTCAACCAGCATCTGGTTCAGCGTCTGTTCACGTTCATCGTGACCACCGCCCAGGCCTGCGCCACGCTGGCGGCCTACGGCGTCGATTTCATCGATGAAGATAATGCACGGTGCTGCCTTTTTGGCCTGCTCGAACATGTCACGCACACGAGATGCACCAACACCCACGAACATTTCAACGAAGTCAGAACCTGAAATAGTAAAGAACGGCACCTTCGCTTCACCCGCGATGGCTTTCGCCAGCAGGGTTTTACCGGTACCCGGGGGCCCTACCATCAGAACGCCTTTCGGGATCTTACCGCCCAGTTTCTGGAAACGGCTCGGTTCGCGCAGGTATTCAACCAGTTCGCCCACTTCTTCTTTTGCTTCGTCGCAACCTGCAACGTCGGCAAACGTGGTCTTGATCTGATCTTCCGTTAGCATACGCGCCTTGCTCTTACCGAACGACATGGCACCTTTGCCACCGCCGCCCTGCATCTGGCGCATAAAGAAGATCCAGACGCCAATAAGAAGCAGCATCGGGAACCAGGAGATGAAGATAGAAGCCAGCAGGCTTGGTTCTTCTGGCGGCTCGCCTACCACCTTGACGTTTTTGGTCAGAAGGTTATCAAGCAGCTTAGGATCGTTCACCGGGATGTAAGTCGTGTAACGGTTACTATCTTTCTTGGTAACGTTGATCTCACGTCCGTTGATACGCGCTTCGCGAACCTGGTCCTGATTGACCTCCTGCAGGAAGGTAGAATAATCCACCTTGCGGCCATTCGACTCGCTGGGCCCAAAGCTCTGGAATACTGACATCAGCACAACGGCAATGACCAGCCAGAGTATTAGGTTTTTCGCCATGTCACTCAAGGGATTAACCTCATATTACAACTGTGTTAAAAACAGCGTCAGGATACTCTATATCCCGTGTCATTCAAACTTTCGTCTGAAAGACGCGGGTTATCATTTTCGCCCGGTCGCTACAATATACACTTCTCGGGAACGGGCCCGGGAAGAGTCCGGCTTACGAACTTTAACCTTCGCAAACAGGGAGCGAATTTCCTTAAGATACTCCTCGAAACCTTCGCCCTGAAACACCTTCACAACAAAACTACCACCAGGCGCTAGTACATCACGACACATTTCTAACGCTAGCTCCACCAAATACATGGCGCGGGGGATATCCACCGCCGGTGTTCCACACATATTTGGTGCCATATCTGACATGACAACCTGGACCTTACTATCACCTACACGCTCAAGTAGCGCTTTCAGCACTAATTCATCACGAAAGTCGCCCTGAAGGAAGTCGACACCGACGATGGGATCCATTGGTAAAAGGTCGCATGCGATGATTCGGCCCGTTCCACCGATCTGCGTAACCGCATACTGGGACCATCCGCCAGGTGCTGCACCGAGATCGACAACCGTCATTCCCGGCTTAAAAAGTTTGTCACTTTGCTGTATTTCATCAAGTTTAAACCAGGCACGGGAACGCAACCCCTTTTTCTGTGCCTGTTGAACATATTTATCGCTAAAGTGTTCCTGAAGCCAGCGGCTGGAGCTGGCAGAACGCTTTTTACCTGTCATTTAACATTTCCGTCCTGGTTCATCGTTACTTGCCTGTGACGTAAATTTCTACGCAGCTATTTGGCGATATAAGGGAGATGGCGGTAGAATGAACCGTTTTCAATCCCAACGTAAGCAAAAATATACGATGAATCTGAGTACTAAACAAAAACAGCACCTTAAAGGTCTGGCACATCCGCTCAAGCCTGTAGTCATGCTTGGCAACAATGGTTTGACCGAAGGGGTGCTTGCCGAGATTGAACAAGCGCTGGAACACCACGAGCTGATCAAGGTGAAAATCGCCTCTGAAGACCGAGACACTAAAAACCTGATCGTGGAAGCCATCGTGCGTGAAACGGGTGCCTGTAATGTACAGGTCATCGGTAAAACGCTGGTGCTCTATCGCCCATCTAAAGAGCGTAAAATCTCGCTGCCACGCTAAGGATATCCTGAATCGAACACATTTTCTGTGTAAAACGAGGGATTTCTGTCAGCAGGTGAGCAAAATGCCACGCTCCTTGAGTTGATAAAAGGCCGCTATGCGGCCTTTTTCTTTTCTTTACAATGTATCAACATCTTAGTCGAGATGCGAATTACAGGTATTCAACCTTAATAATTTCGTATTCCACTTCGCCACCCGGGGTGCGGATAGTGACAACATCATCCTGCTCTTTGCCAATCAGGCCGCGAGCAATCGGGGAGTTCACCGAAATCAGATTCTGTTTAAAGTCCGCTTCATCATCACCCACGATGCGATAAGTCTGCTCTTCGTCATTGTCCAGGTTCAGCACGGTAACGGTTGAACCAAAAATGACGCGGCCATTGTTAGGCATTTTGGTGATATCGATAACCTGCGCATTGGACAGTTTTGCTTCGATATCTTTAATACGCCCTTCACAGAAGCCCTGCTGCTCACGCGCCGCGTGGTATTCAGCATTCTCTTTCAGGTCGCCATGCTCACGCGCATCCGCGATAGCGGCGATGATTTCAGGGCGACGAACGGATTTCAGAAAATCCAGCTCTTCGCGCAGTTTTTCGGCACCACGTAAGGTCATCGGAATAGCTTGCATTTGTTATACCTCTTAAACATTCCTGTTGGGAGCAGTGTTCCCTGCCCCGGCCCCCATGAGCGGGCCAGAAGCAAAAAGAAAACCGACCCGGGAGCGAAGCCCCAGGTCAGCAACAATTTTCAATTTGATACGCATTTTACCGCGAAGTTCACTATGGGTCATCGTTTACTTTGCAGTGCTATGCACCGTAGTATGACGGTTTGTTTTCGGGTTGTTAGCGCGAGATTATGCGATTTTCCAGATTTATCATCGGATTGACTACCAGTATAGCGTTCAGCGTTCAGGCCGCGAATGTTGATGAGTACATTAATCAGCTCCCCGCAGGTGCCAACCTTGCCTTGATGGTGCAGAAGGTCGGGGCGCAGTCGCCAGAGATTGACTATCACAGTCAACAGATGGCGCTGCCTGCCAGTACCCAGAAGGTGATCACCGCACTCGCCGCCCTGCTTCAGCTTGGACCTGACTTCCGTTTTACCACCACGCTCGAGACCAAAGGCAACATCGAGGGTGGCGAACTGAAAGGCGATCTTATCGCTCGTTTCGGGGGAGATCCTACGTTTAAACGCCAGGATATCCGCAACATGGTCGCGTCGCTGAAAAAATCTGGCGTGCAGAAGATTGATGGCAATGTGTTAATCGACACCTCTATTTTTGCCAGCCACGATAAAGCGCCAGGATGGCCGTGGAACGACATGACGCAGTGCTTTAGCGCTCCGCCAGCCGCCGCGATTGTGGATCGTAACTGCTTCTCCATTTCACTTTACAGCGCGCCAAAACCGGATGACTTAGCGTTTATTCGCGTGGCGTCTTACTACCCGGTGACGATGTTCAGCCAGGTTCGTACCCTCGCAAAAGGCTCCCCGGATGCGCAGTATTGCGAGCTGGACGTGGTGCCAGGCGATCTTAACCGCTTCACGCTGACCGGGTGCCTGACACAGCGCGCCGACCCATTGCCGCTGGCCTTTGCGATACAGGATGGCGCAAGCTATGCGGGTGCCATTCTCAAGGATGAACTGAAGCAGGCGGGAATAACCTATTCCGGTACCCTGCTGCGCCAGACGCAGGTTAATCAACCCGGTACGGTCATCGCCAGCAAACAATCTGCGCCGCTGCACGATTTGCTACGGATTATGCTGAAAAAGTCTGACAACATGATTGCTGACACGGTGTTCCGCATGATTGGTCACGCGCGTTTCGGCGTGCCAGGAACCTGGCGTGCGGGTTCCGACGCCGTACGTCAGATCCTGCGCCAACAGGCGGGGATCGATCTTGGCAACACCATTGCCGTCGATGGCTCCGGGTTATCGCGGCATAATTTGATCTCCCCGGCAACGATGATGCAAGTACTTCAGTACATTGCACAACATGACACTGAGCTAAACTTTATTTCGATGCTGCCACTTGCCGGGCATGACGGTTCGCTTCAGTACCGTGCCGGCCTTCATGCGGCCGGGGTGGATGGAAAAGTTTCAGCCAAGACAGGTTCACTGCAGGGGGTTTATAACCTTGCAGGCTTCATCACTACCGCCAGCGGGCAACGCATGGCATTCGTGCAGTATCTTTCCGGCTATGCCGTCGAACCGACCGACCAGCGTAATCGTCGTATTCCACTGGTTCGCTTCGAAAGCAGGCTTTATAAGGACATCTACCAGAATAACTAGCGATGAAACTACTCATAGTTGAAGACGATCTGTTATTGCAGGAAGGGCTGGCTCTGGCGCTGGCCAATGAAGGATATGCCCTCGACTGCGCCGCCACGGCGGCTGAGGCGGATGCCCTGATCCAGAGCGGCGAATACAGTCTGGTGATCCTCGATTTAGGCTTACCGGATAAAGACGGCGCTACGCAGCTAAGCCAGTGGCGCCGCCGGGGTATCGCCAATCCAGTATTGATCCTGACGGCACGTGATGCCATTGAAGATCGTATCAACGGCCTCGATTCTGGCGCTGATGATTACCTGGTGAAACCGTTTGCCCTTGCGGAGCTTCAGGCGCGGGTACGGGCGTTGATTCGTCGTTATCAGGGACACAGCGATAACTTACTGACCGACGGCGATATTACGCTGAATCTGCAAACCCAGCAGGTGCTGTGCCAGTCCCTGCCGGTTGAAGTAACCCCTAAAGAGTTCGCGCTGCTGACGCGCCTGATTATGCGCAGCGGACAAACGGTACACCGCGAAACCCTGCAGCAGGATATTTACTCCTGGCAGGACGATCCGGGCTCAAATACCCTCGAAGTGCATATTCACAATCTGCGTCGCAAACTGGGTAAAGACCGGATTAAAACTGTCCGTGGCGTAGGCTATCGTCTGGAGAGCCAGAAATGAACAGCATGCGTCGGCGATTAATGGTTCTGCTGGCGGTCATTCTGTTATTTTTCCAGCTGATAAGCGTGATCTGGCTCTGGCATGAAAGCCGTGAACAGATTGGTTTTCTGGTCAACGAAACGCTCTCGGCGAAATCGCGCAATAATCATGTCGAGAAAGAGATCCGTGAAGCGATTGCCTCGCTGCTGGTTCCCTCTCTGGTGATGGTCGGTTTTACGCTGTGCTTCTCATTCTGGGCGGTCACCTGGATAACCCGGCCGCTGAATCAACTGCGCGTCAGCCTGGCGAACCGCTCGGCGGATAACTTAACCCCACTCCCTGTCTATTCCGACATGGAAGAAATTGGTGCCGTCACAACCTCGCTCAACCAGCTCCTCGCCCGTTTGGATCACACCATTCAACAGGAACGTCTCTTCACCGCGGACGCCGCTCACGAGCTGCGAACGCCGCTTGCGGGGATCAGACTGCATCTGGAACTGATGGCGCAGTCCGGCTCTCCACAGGCCACGACGTTAATTACCCGTATCGATCAGCTGATGCACACGGTTGAGCAACTGCTGATGTTGTCCCGTGCCGGACAGGCGATGGCGAGCGGTCACTATGAAACCGTCAACTGGACAGACGATATCATCATGCCGCTCGGTCTTGGGCATGAAGCCAAAGAGCATACGGTGATATGGCCGGACAAAAGTCCGCTCACGGTGCAGGGTGATGCGGTACTTCTGCGTTTGATGCTGCGCAATCTGCTTGAGAACGCCGGGCGCTACAGTCCGTCAGGCACAACGATTCGCGTGACTCTGGCCGACGTTGACGGGGGGACACAGGTCAGCGTTATCGATCAGGGGCCGGGGATAGATGAAGCGCACCGCCAGTTGATTACTGAACCGTTCCGTCGTCTTGACCAGCGCTACGGTGGCAGCGGCCTGGGGCTGAGCATTGTGCAACGTATCGTGCAGCTCCACCACGGCAAGCTGACGCTGGAGAATGGTGCTGAGGGCGGCTTAATCGCCAGCTGCTGGTTGCCGTCCAGCCTGCAATAAAAAAGCCCCCTTCCGGGGGCTTTAAACTGCGATTAGTGCTTGTAGATGAACTCGACACCTTCTTCGTCGTCTTCATCCCAGTCGTCGTCCCAGTCTTCTTCCTCTTCCACTTCCAGCTCTTCGAGCTGTTGGCGGTGGTAGTCATCCCACATGAATTCGACTTTTTCTGGCTGTTTCGCTTCTTCAGCCTGAACAACCGGGTTCTCGATGATAAAGGTCATCACATCCCAGCACAGATCTTTCACGCCAACCTGGCTTGCCGCGGAGATCAGGTAGTATTTATCTTCCCAGCCCATCGCTTCAGCAATGGCTTTCGCTTTCGCTTCCGCTTCGGCTTTATCCATCAGATCGATCTTGTTAAAGACCAGCCAGCGCGGCTTGTTCGCCAGTTTTTCGCTGTATTTTTCCAGCTCGCCGATAATGATGCGGGCATTTTCTACCGGATCGGAACCGTCGATTGGATCGATATCGATGAGATGCAGCAGTACGCGGCAGCGCTCAAGGTGTTTCAGGAAGCGGATACCCAGACCGGCACCTTCTGCAGCACCTTCAATCAGACCCGGGATATCAGCAACCACAAAGCTCTTCTCGTTATCCATACGGACAACGCCCAGGCTTGGTACCAGCGTGGTAAACGGATAATCCGCCACTTTTGGCTTAGCTGCAGAGACCGCGCGAATAAACGTCGATTTACCGGCGTTTGGCATACCCAGCATCCCGACATCGGCCAGAAGCATCAGCTCCAGCTGCAGATCGCGCTTGTCGCCCGGCGTACCCATCGTTTTCTGACGCGGGGTACGGTTTACGGACGATTTGAAACGGCTGTTACCCAGACCGTGCCAGCCGCCTTTCGCCACCATCAGACGCTGACCGTGTTTGGTCATATCGCCCATGGTTTCGCCCGTCCCCTGGTCAATCACACGCGTACCGACCGGAACCTTAATGGTCACGTCTTTACCGCGTTTGCCCGTACAGTCACGGCTTTGACCGTTCTGACCACGCTCAGCGCGGAAGGATTTTTCGAAACGGTAGTCGATCAGCGTGTTGAGGTTCTCATCCGCCTCCAGCCACACGTCACCGCCGTCCCCACCGTCACCGCCGTCAGGACCGCCACGTGGAATATATTTCTCACGGCGGAAGCTCACGCAACCATTGCCGCCATCACCTGCCACGACCAGGATTGTCGCTTCATCAACAAACTTCATTTTACTCTCCGTAACTCATTCGCCTGAGCGGGGGACTACTACGACCGCTTCATTTTTGCGCCAACGCCCCCAAAGACGATGACCAATGGCGGAATACATCGCGCCCGCAACCACGACAAACGCACCGAGATAGCCCAACATGTTGAGCATCGGTCTGACGAAGACATCGGGCCAGGCCATTGATAACAAATCTGAAAATAACAGCGTAAACAGCGGGGTAAGCGTAATGAGTGCGCTCACCTGTGCTGCCTGCCAGCGCGCCATCGCTTCGGCCAGCGCGCCATAACCGACCAGCGTGTTCAGCCCACAAAAAATGAGGCACGCCAGTTGCCAGTCGCTAAGCTGGGTGATCACACCCGGTTTTGCTAACGGCAATAATGCTATTGTACACAAAGTGTACAGCAAAAAGAGGATCTGCTGTGAGGCCAAACGACGCAATAACACCTTTTGCGCGACGCCATAACTCACCCAAACCGTTGCTGCTCCCACACCGAAGATCACACCCCAGGTGTAATCCGTCAGTCGGGTAAAAATCTCTATCAGACTGGTGTTGAAGAACATCACCAGACCACAGAGCAACATGCTCGCCCCGATAATTTGCGTGCCACGCATCTTCTCCTTGAGGATAAAGACGCTGGCGACCATCATGCCGACCGGTGAAAGCTGACCAATCACCTGCGACGCCGTGGGGCTAAGATACTGCAGGGAAGAACTGAACAGTATGAAGTTACCGAACAGGCCACCCGTCGCGATAGCCAGCAACACCAGCCAGCGCGGTTTACGGAAGATACGCAACGGCGGAAGCTTACCTTTGATCGCGAGGATGGCCCCAAGGCCGATACTTGCCATCAGAAAGCGATAAAACACCACCGTTGGCGGCTCCATCACTTCCAGTACCTGCTTCATTGCAATTGGCAGCGCACCCCAGCACATTGCGGTCGTGAGCGCCAAAAGAATACCAATGCCGGCCTGCTGCTTCATGCCCGTTTTCCCTACAGAAAAAATTACCGGGTTTCCAATGTAAAAAGCCCCGCAACAGGTTGCGGGGCTTTAATCCGTTACCGGACCGAGAAAACCTTACTCAGCAACGATGCTGATGTATTTACGGTTGTTCGGGCCTTTAACTTCAAATTTCACTTTACCGTCTGCTTTAGCAAACAGAGTGTGGTCACGACCGCAACCTACGTTGTTGCCAGCGTGGAATTTGGTGCCACGTTGACGAACAATGATGCTACCCGCCAGAACGGATTCGCCACCGAAACGCTTAACGCCCAGGCGTTTAGCTTCTGAATCGCGACCGTTACGTGTGGAGCCGCCAGCCTTTTTATGTGCCATTTAAATCTCTCCTCAGGTCTTAGGCGCTGATGCCAGTAATTTTCACATCAGTGAACCACTGACGGTGGCCCTGCTGCTTACGGTAGTGTTTACGACGACGAAACTTAACGATTTTAACTTTCTCGCCACGACCGTGAGCAACAACTTCAGCTTTGATAACGCCGCCATCAACGAAAGGAACGCCGATTTTGACTTCTTCACCGTTTGCGATCATCAGAACTTCTGCGAACTCAACAGATTCGCCAGTTGCGATGTCCAGCTTTTCCAGGCGAACGGTCTGACCTTCGCTTACTCGGTGTTGTTTACCACCACTTTGGAAAACCGCGTACATATAAACTCCGCTTCCGCGCACATCCTCGTATGAATCAGAGTGCGCTATAAATATTCACAATAGGGCGCGAATATTACGCAAAACGCGAGCCTTTGACAAGTGCTACCATCAATACATGAAGAAAAAAAACACAACGCGTAAGGTAACGTTTATCTGAGCCGTTTTTTCAGTACAATCAGCACTACTATTGATAAACCTAACCCTTCGTTACCCCATTGAAGATGGGATAAACAGGATAAAAAGCCCGGCTTTTGCGATGAATTTAGAAAAAATCAACGAGTTAACCGCGCAAGATATGGCGGGTGTGAATGCAGCAATCCTGGAGCAACTCAATTCTGACGTTCAGCTGATCAATCAGTTGGGCTATTACATCGTCAGCGGCGGCGGTAAACGCATTCGCCCGATGATTGCCATCCTGGCTGCCCGAGCCGTCGGCTATCAGGGAAATGCTCACGTCACGATCGCGGCACTGATCGAATTTATTCACACTGCGACGCTTCTTCATGATGATGTTGTGGATGAATCAGACATGCGCCGGGGTAAAGCCACCGCCAACGCCGCCTTTGGCAATGCTGCCAGCGTCCTGGTGGGGGATTTTATCTATACCCGTGCCTTCCAGATGATGACCAGCCTGGGTTCGCTGAAAGTGCTGGAGGTCATGTCTGAAGCCGTTAACGTGATTGCTGAAGGCGAAGTGCTTCAGCTGATGAACGTCAACGACCCTGACATCACCGAAGAAAACTACATGCGCGTGATTTACAGCAAAACTGCGCGCCTGTTTGAAGCGGCTGCACAGTGTTCCGGCATTCTGGCTGGCTGTAGCGAAGCCCAGGAAAAAGGGCTGCAGGACTATGGCCGTTATCTGGGTACCGCATTCCAGCTGATTGATGATTTGCTGGATTACAGTGCAGACGGCGAAACGCTCGGCAAAAACGTGGGTGATGACCTGAACGAAGGCAAACCGACGCTGCCGCTACTCCATGCGATGCGCAACGGGTCAGCCGACCAGGCGAAAATGATCCGTGAAGCGATCGAGCAGGGAAATGGTCGTCATCTTCTGGAACCCGTGCTGGAAACAATGGCCGTTTGCGGATCGCTGGACTGGACGCGTCAGCGTGCCGAAGAAGAGGCGGATAAAGCCATCGCTGCACTTCAGGTCATCCCGGACAGCCCATGGCGCGATGCGCTTATTGGTCTTGCCCATATCGCCGTTCAGCGCGACCGTTAATCCTGCTCTCCCCTCCCCGCGGCCCTCGCGGGGAGATTCCAGTACACACCTGTATATTCCTCTTTCACGTAAACGCACCGGTTTACAGACCGCATGAATAAAGCCATGCCTTATTCTGAATATCCCTACCAGTAACGCGAACTTTTTAGAACAAGAAATTGAAATGGGTATAGTAAGGCCAGTCGTTTCAGACGAAATGGCGTAAGTGAATCCGAACTTAAGGACAGCGTTATGGATACGAAATTTATCGACTGGCACACAGCAGATATCATTGCGGCACTGCGCAAAAAAGGCACATCACTGGCTGCGGAATCTCGCCGCCATGGCCTGAGTTCTTCAACCCTGGCAAATGCCCTGACGCGCCCCTGGCCGAAGGGAGAATTGATCATTGCGACGGCGCTGGATACGCATCCGTGGGTGATCTGGCCTTCGCGTTACCACGATCCCATTACCCATGAATTTATCGACAGATCGCGCATGATCCGCCAGAGGAAAGTGAAGAAAGACCCGCAGGAATAGCGGTTTTTTTGACAGGAACAGCAACCCCCCGGTCATTTCTGGCAGGGGGCTGCCGGAACGATTACTCGCCCTTCACACGCTCGATATTCGCACCCAACGCGCGCAGTTTATCTTCGATACGTTCATAGCCACGATCGATGTGATAAATACGATCAACGACCGTCGTCCCTTCCGCAATACAACCCGCCAGCACCAGGCTTGCAGATGCACGCAGATCGGTTGCCATCACCTGAGCACCAGACAGTTTCTCAACGCCGTGGCAAATCACGGTATTACTCTCGATCTCAGCATGTGCGCCCATACGGATCAGTTCCGGTACGTGCATAAAGCGGTTTTCAAAGATGGTCTCGGTAATGAACCCCGTCCCTTCCGCCACCAGGTTTAACAGGGTGAACTGCGCCTGCATATCGGTCGGGAAAGCAGGATGCGGAGCTGTACGCACGTTTACCGCTTTTGGACGATTGCCGTGCATGTCCAGGCTGATCCAGTCTTCACCGATTTCGATATCAGCGCCTGCGTCACGCAGTTTCGCCAGCACCGCATCCAGGGTATCTGGCTGCGCGTTGCGGCAGGTAATTTTCCCGCCTGAAATCGCGGCAGCAACCAGGAACGTCCCGGTTTCGATACGGTCTGGTAGGACGCGATACACGCCGCCGCCCAGACGCTCAACGCCTTCGATGGTGATACGGTCGGTGCCCTGGCCGGTGATCTTCGCACCCAGCGCCACGAGGAAGTTCGCGGTATCCACAATCTCCGGTTCACGCGCGGCGTTTTCGATGATGGTAGTACCTTCTGCCAGCGTTGCCGCAGACATGATGGTGACGGTGGCACCAACGCTCACTTTGTCCATGACAATGTGCGCGCCTTTCAGGCGGCCATTCACAGACGCTTTAACATAACCTTCTTCGAGTTTGATCTCGGCGCCCAGTTTCTCCAGGCCAAAGATGTGCAGGTCAACCGGACGTGCACCGATTGCGCAGCCACCCGGCAGGGAAACCTGACCCTGACCAAAACGTGCCACCAGCGGGCCAAGCGCCCAGATGGATGCACGCATGGTTTTCACCAGATCGTAAGGTGCAGAGAAGTTGTTTACGTTGCTGGCGTCGATCCAGACGGAACCGTTACGCTCAACTTTG
This sequence comes from Enterobacter sp. R-25, assembly GCF_049913205.1. Taxonomy (NCBI): domain Bacteria; kingdom Pseudomonadati; phylum Pseudomonadota; class Gammaproteobacteria; order Enterobacterales; family Enterobacteriaceae; genus Enterobacter; species Enterobacter sp. R-25. The sequence continues at coordinate 4,195,150 of NZ_CP183982.1, forward strand.
GTGCCCAGCTGGCTGAGCAACTTCATGGTGGTGTCGATATCTTTCAGCTTCGGTACGTTCTGAATTTCTACCGGCTCTTCCGCGAGCAGCGCAGCAAAGAGGATGGGCAGCGCGGCATTTTTTGCGCCAGAAATTGTGACTTCGCCCTGGAGACGCGTTGGCCCCTGTACACGAAATTTATCCATTGTGTGCTCTCTTATAAATTCAACCGTGCTGCGGGCGTGTCGCCCACAACTCAAAAACCGTTTAGTTTGCAATCGCGTGCCCACTCTTGAGGGGTGAACGCTTTAATCGACAGGGCGTGGATGCGGTTATCCGCAATGTATTCCATCAGCGGCGCGTATACAGCCTGCTGTTTCTTCACACGGCTCATACCGTCGAACATCTCACCCACAGCAATAACCTGGAAGTGACTGCCATCGCCAGTGACGTGGGCTTCCTGAAGGGAGAGTGCATTCATCAGCACTGTCTGGATTTCATGATTTTCCATGGGTTCTTAATCATCTGATAGTGAAAACAAGCCCAACATCTTAGAGCAAAGTGGCGTCGTCTTAAACAAGCAAAAAGCCCCGACGATGAATCTGTCAGGGCTTTCAGAAGTAACGCACTGAAAATATTAACGAGGCAGTACGTCCTGAGGGAGATTATAGAGCTGGGCCAGGGTGACCACATTATCGCTCGCCGCGTGCAGCGTAACGCTTGTCCCCTGCTTTTTCCCCACGGCAACAAGATGGGCCAGCAGCGCGACGCCTGCCGTGTCCACCCGTGAAATGCCGCTCAGATCGATAACCGTCACGCCCTGCATCGCTTCAAAACGTTTGTCCCAGAGCGGGTTCAGCAGATCCTGGTCGAGTTCACCCGTCAGCTTCAACGTCTCACCCTCACGCGACCAGCTCAGTTGATCCGACATTACTTCTTCTCGTCCAGAGAGATTTTCTGACGCGAGATAGACTGCAGCTGTGCGGTCAGGCCATCAATGCCTTTGGTGCGCAGCAGGTCACTCCACTCGTTCTGTTTAGTGGTGATCATGCTCACCCCTTCCGCAATCATGTCATAGGCCTGCCAGTGACCGGTCTGGCTGTTTTTACGCCACTGGAAGTCCAGGCGTACTGGCGGACGGCCGTTAGGATCGATAATCGTTACGCGGATAGGAATGATAGTCGCGTCGCCCAGCGGCTGCTCTGGCGCAATCTGATAGGTCTGACCGTGATACATCGCCAGTGCCTGACCGTAAGCCTGTTTCAGGTATTCACGGAACGCGGCAAAATAGGCGTCGCGCTGCGCCGGGGTCGCGTCTTTGTAATAACGGCCCAGAACCAGCGCACCCGCATATTTGATCTGCACGTACGGCAGCAGCTCTTGATCAACCACGTCGCGCAGATAATCAGGATTGGAACGAATTTTCGGCTGTTCGTTTTTAAGCCGGTCGAAGGTCTTCTTCGCAGCCTCATCCATCAGTTTGTACGGGTTACTCTGATCCGCAGCATGCGCCGCGGTGAGAGGGGCAATGACCAGCATGGCAACCATTAACAGTCGTTTAAACATGAATGACTTCTCCTGAAATTAATTCGTCGTGCCTGGTGTCGGTGCGACACTGGCAGGATCTTCGCTCTGCGCAGGGGCAGCGTCGGACTTCTTATCATCTCCTTTACTGTTATAAAGGAACTGACCAATCATATCCTCCAGTACCATCGCGGACTTCGTATCCTGGATTACGCTACCGTCTTTAAGGATAGTCGTTCCCAGCTCCGGGTCTTCAAAACCGACGTTAAGCGCCAGATATTGCTCACCCAACAGGCCGGACGTGCGGATAGAAAGCGAGCTGGTGTCCGGGATATGGTTGTAACGCTCTTCAATATCCATCGACACGCGCGGCAGATAGGTTTTCTCATCAAGCGTAATGTCAGAGACACGTCCGATGACCACCCCGCCTATACGTACCGGCGAGCGCGCCTTCAGCCCGCCGATGTTATCAAAGGTCGCATAAATGCGATAAGTCGGCTCGGTGCGCACAGACGTGATATCCGCCGCTCTCAGGCAGATAAACAGCGCGGCCAGCAACGCCAGTAACAGGAACACGCCGACCCAAATTTCATTTTTTCTCGTTTGCATGAACTCAATTCCCAAACATCAGTGCGGTGAGCACAAAATCCAGACCCAGTACGGCCAGCGACGAATGTACGACAGTACGTGTAGTTGCACGGCTGATGCCCGCCGAGGTCGGGATCGCATCATAGCCATTGAACAAGGCGATCCAGGTAACCGTAATGGCAAATACCACGCTTTTAATCAGACAGTTAACCAGATCCATTCGCAGATCGATGGCGTCCTGCATGGCCGACCAGAAGAAGCCCGCATCGATGCCCTTCCAGTGAACGCCAACCAGCGAGCCGCCCCAGATACCCACGGCGACAAAGAGGATCGTCAGGAGCGGTAAGGAAATCACCCCCGCCCAGAAGCGTGGCGAGATCACGCGACGCAGCGGGTCGACCGCCATCATCTCCATGCTGGAAAGCTGCTCGGTCGCACGCATCAGGCCAATTTCAGCGGTCAATGCCGACCCTGCACGCCCGGCGAACAACAGCGCCGCCACTACCGGCCCCAGTTCACGCAGCAGCGACAGCGCCACCAGCATGCCGAGGCTGGTTTCGGCGCTGTAGGTCGTCAGAACGAGGTAGCCCTGCAGCCCCAGCACCATGCCGATAAACAGACCGGAGACAATGATGATGAGCATCGACAGCACGCCGACATTATAGAGCTGCCGCACCAGTAGCGGTGCATGCTTACGAAATTCCGGCTTGCCGACCAGCGCGTTGAACAACATCAATCCGGCACGCCCGAACGTCCTGATGGTTTTTATGCCACGGTGTCCAAGAGCGGCCAATGCATTTAACAGCATCAGTGGCTTAACTCCCTATTCCCAGTAAATCGTCACGATAGTCGCCCGCCGGATATCGGAATGGCACAGGCCCATCCGCAATGCCGTCGAGGAACTGCCGTACACGCGGATCGCAGTTTTCCTGCAACGCCTGAGCGCTGCCATGCGCAACGATCCTTTTGTCTGCCACAATGTAGGCATAGTCGGCGATGCTCAACACTTCCGGTACATCGTGAGAAACCACTATACAGGTTACGCCGAGCGCGCTGTTCAGTTCAGAGATGAGCTTCACCAGCACGCCCATCGTGATAGGGTCCTGCCCGACGAACGGTTCGTCGAACATGATTAAATCGGGTTCTAAGGCGATGGCGCGTGCCAGCGCGGCACGACGTGCCATACCGCCGGACAGCTCTGAGGGCATCAGTTTTGCAGCCCCTCGCAGTCCCACGGCTTCAAGCTTCATCATCACCGTACTTTTCAGCAGCTCTGGCGGCAGACGGGTGTGTTCGCGCAGCGGATAGGCCACGTTATCAAAGACATTCATGTCCGTGAACAACGCTCCCGACTGGAAAAGCATACTCATGCGTTTACGAACAGTATACAGGCGCGATCGTGACATCTCGGGGATGTTTTCGCCGTCAAAGAGGATTTCACCGCTATCGGGTGGGATCTGGCCACCAATAAGGCGCAGCAGGGTCGTTTTACCGATCCCGGACGGCCCCATGATGGCAGTGATCTTGCCACGCGGTACGGTCAACGAAATATCATCGAATATCAATCTGTTGGCGCGAGAAAAACTCACACCCCGGACATCAACTAAATTCGCCATAGTTTGGCTCATTTATGGTTCCTTTCTTACCCTGCTCACGTTAAGCATGCAGACTGAATCAGCCCTAAACTCAGCATTTTTACAGAATATTAGCCGTTGAGGTTAGCGAAAGCTGGCATTTGTTTTACTTTTCCGGCGCATAAAGTCAAAATTAGGAATTCGTTACGCCTCAGACTGTATGCAGTCCTGCCATTCCATTCCTGCGCGATGGACCGACGAGTATACCTGAAGAAAGGACTTTTGATGCTTTTAGCAACAGCACTGTTAATAATTGGTTTACTTTTGGTGGTCTACAGTGCTGACCGTTTGGTATTTGCTGCATCTATCCTGTGCCGCCTGACTGGCGTACCGCCTGTCGTCATCGGGATGACCGTGGTCAGTGTCGGAACCTCGCTTCCTGAAATCATCGTCTCTGTCACGGCATCACTGCACGGTCAGTTAGACCTTGCCGTCGGCACCGCGATTGGTTCCAACATCGTCAATATCTTACTGATCCTTGGCCTTGCGGCCCTGCTCCATCCATTTCGCGTGCATTCTGATGTTCTGCGCCGTGAATTGCCGCTAATGTTAATCGTAAGCCTGCTGGCAGGGTGCGTATTTTATGATGGCGTACTGAGCTACGGTGACGGCATTTTCTTGCTGGCGCTGGCCGTTATCTGGCTGCTGTATAGTGTTAAAATCGCCCGTCTGGCAGAAAAACAGGGCCAGGATAGCCTGACGCGAGAGCAGGTCGCCGAACTCCCGCGTGAAGGCACGCTGCCTGTAGCGCTGCTGTGGCTCGGCGTCGCGCTGATCATCATGCCGATGGCCACGCGCATGGTCGTCGATAACGCCACGGTGCTGGCGAACTATTTCGCCATGAGTGAGCTCACCATTGGCCTGACGGTCATTGCCATTGGCACCAGTCTGCCGGAACTGGCCACCGCTATCGCAGGGGCACGTAAAGGTGAAGATGACATTGCCATAGGCAATATTATCGGTTCAAACATTTTTAATATCGCCATCGTGATGGGCCTGCCGGCCCTGATAACGCCCGGGCCTTTTAACCCCCTGGCATTCTCACGCGATTACGGGGTGATGTTGCTGGTCAGCGTCATTTTTGCCCTGCTCTGCTGGCGGCGGCAACGACAGATCGGCAAAGGCGCAGGGGCGCTGCTGACGGGTGGATTTATCGTATGGATGGCGATGCTGTACTGGCTTTCGCCTCTTCTCTCTGGGTAAACGGAAACGCATTATGTCGCAAATAGAATTGCAGCCGGGTTTTGACTTTCAGAAAGCAGGCAAAGAGGTTCTGGAGATTGAACGTGAAGGTCTGGCGCAGTTAGATCAGTACATTAATCAGGATTTTAGTCTGGCATGTGAGAAGATGTTCTACTGTGCCGGTAAAGTCGTGGTGATGGGCATGGGCAAGTCCGGTCACATTGGGCGCAAAATGGCGGCAACGTTTGCCAGCACCGGAACCTCTTCCTTCTTTGTACACCCGGGGGAAGCCGCGCACGGCGATCTGGGCATGGTAACGCCGCAGGATATCGTCATCGCGCTATCGAACTCCGGTGAGTCTAATGAGATCCTGGCGCTGATCCCCGTGCTGAAGCGGCTGCGGGTTCCGCTTATTTGCATGACCAGCCGCCCGGAAAGTAGCATGGCGCGCGCGGCGGATATTCACCTGTGCGTGAAAGTGCCTAAAGAAGCCTGCCCGCTGGGTCTTGCTCCAACGTCCAGCACGACCGCTGCGCTGGTCATGGGCGATGCGCTTGCCGTTGCGTTGCTGGAAGCCCGCGGTTTTACCCCGGAAGATTTCGCGCTTTCCCACCCAGGTGGCGCGCTCGGGCGTAAGCTTCTGCTTCGGGTTAACGATATTATGCACACTGGCGATGAGATCCCTCACGTCAGTAAAGAGGCCTCCCTGCGCGATGCGCTGCTGGAGATCACCCGCAAGAATCTGGGTATGACGGTTGTGTGCGACGACCTGATGAAGATCCAGGGGATCTTCACCGATGGCGACCTGCGACGCGTGTTCGACATGGGTGTTGATGTTCGCACGCTGGGCATCGCTGATGTGATGACGTCCGGCGGTATCCGTGTTCGTCCGGGCACGCTGGCGGTGGATGTGCTGAACCTGATGCAGTCCCGTCATATCACCTCAGTGATGGTTGCCGATGGCGACCAGTTGCTGGGTGTGGTACATATGCATGATCTGCTGCGCGCAGGCGTAGTGTAATGAAGGATAAGACAATGAGTAATGCGGGTGCATCCCTTGCAACCTGTTATGGTCCGGTCAGTACCCATATGATGGCAAAGGCGGAAAACATTCGCCTGCTCATCCTGGATGTGGATGGGGTACTCTCTGATGGCCTGATTTACATGGGCAATAATGGTGAAGAGCTGAAAGCGTTTAACGTTCGCGATGGCTACGGTATTCGTTGTGCGCTCACATCAGGCATCGACGTTGCCATTATCACCGGTCGGAAAGCTAAACTGGTAGAAGACCGTTGTGAAACGTTAGGCATTACCCATCTGTATCAGGGTCAGTCCGATAAGATGGCGGCGTTCAACGATTTACTGGGTAAACTGGCTGTCGCGCCGGAAAACGTGGCCTATGTCGGGGACGATCTGATTGACTGGCCGGTGATGGCTGAAGTCGGTCTGAGTATCGCCGTGGCCGATGCGCATCCGCTGCTGATCCCGCGTGCTGACTATGTCACCCATATTAACGGTGGCCGTGGTGCCGTACGTGAAGTCTGCGATCTGCTTTTGCTGGCGCAGGGCAAGCTTGATGAGGCCAAAGGGCAATCGATATGAGTAAAACCAGACGTTGGGTTATCATTCTGCTTTCGCTTGTCGCACTGGTATTGATTGGCGTGAACCTTGCCGATCGCGACGATACGCAGACGGAAGTGGTCAATACGAGCGAGCCAACCTATAAAAGCGATCACAGTGACACCGTGGTCTACAGCCCGGAAGGTGCGCTGAACTATCGCCTGATTGCCCAGCATGTTGAATATTTTTCAGATGACGGTATTTCGTGGTTTACCCAGCCTGTCATGACCACGTTTGATAAAGACAAAGTGCCGACGTGGTCGATTAAATCTGACCGGGCAAAACTGACGAATGACCGTATGCTTTATCTGTATGGCCACGTTGAAGTCAACGCCCTGACCGCTGACTCACAACTGCGCAAAATCACGACGGATAATGCACAGATCAACCTCGTGACCCAGGACGTGACGTCGCAGGATCTGGTCACACTGTATGGCACAACATTTAATTCCAGCGGTTTAAGAATGCGCGGGAACTTACGCAGCAAAAACGCCGAGCTGATTGAAAAGGTTAGAACCTCCTATGAAATTCAAAACAAACAAACTCAGCCTTAAAGTAATTATCGCCAGTGCGATGCTGGCGACCAGTCTTCCCGCGCTTGCTGTAACGGGCGATACTGACCAGCCTATCCATATCGAGTCCGACACGCAGTCGCTTGATATGCAAGGCAATGTCGTTACCTTTACCGGTAACGTCGTCATGACCCAGGGCACCATTAAAATCAACGCCGACAAAGTGGTCGTTACCCGTCCCGGTGGCGAGCAAGGCAAAGAGATCATTGATGGTTATGGCAACCCGGCAACCTTCTACCAGATGCAGGATAACGGCAAACCCGTGAAAGGCCGCGCCACACATATGCACTATGAGCTGGCGAAGGACCTGGTCATCCTGACCGGTAACGCTTATCTGGAACAGCTGGACAGCAACATCACCGGCGACCAGATCACCTATCTGGTGAAAGAGCAAAAAATGCAGGCCTCCAGCGAGAAAGGCAAACGCGTAACCACCGTGCTGGTTCCGTCGCAGCTGCAGGACAAAGGTAAGGGTCAGGCCCCGGCACAGAAGAAGAGTAACTAATTCGTTATGGCAACATTAACTGCAAAAAATCTCGCGAAGGCCTATAAGGGCCGCCGTGTCGTAGAAGATGTCAGTCTGACCGTCAACTCCGGCGAAATTGTAGGCCTGCTTGGCCCTAACGGTGCGGGCAAGACCACAACCTTCTACATGGTCGTTGGCATTGTGTCGCGCGATGCGGGCAACATCGTCATTGATGATGAAGATATCAGTCTTCTGCCGCTGCATGCGCGTGCGCGTCGCGGTATCGGCTATCTGCCGCAGGAAGCGTCCATTTTCCGCCGCCTGAGCGTCTTTGATAACCTGATGGCCGTCCTGCAAATTCGTGACGATCTGACCAGCGAACAGCGTCAGGACCGGGCTAACGAGCTGATGGAAGAGTTCCATATCGAACATCTGCGCGACAGCCTCGGTCAGGCGCTGTCCGGTGGTGAACGCCGTCGCGTTGAGATTGCACGTGCGCTGGCTGCAAACCCGAAATTTATCCTTCTGGATGAACCGTTTGCAGGCGTTGACCCGATCTCCGTTATCGACATTAAACGTATCATTGAGCATCTGCGCGACAGCGGGCTTGGCGTACTGATCACTGACCATAACGTCCGTGAAACGCTGGCCGTGTGCGAACGCGCATACATCGTGAGCCAGGGCAATCTGATCGCCCACGGTACGCCGCAGCAGATCCTCGAAGATGATCATGTTAAGCGTGTCTACCTTGGGGAAGACTTCAGACTCTGATAGGGTAGAGGTAATGTAACGCCGAACCGGAGAAAAATGCTCTGAACATGAAGCAAGGTTTGCAATTACGGCTCAGCCAACAACTGGCGATGACGCCGCAGCTACAGCAGGCGATTCGCCTGTTGCAACTGTCCACCTTAGAACTCCAGCAGGAGCTCCAGCAAGCGCTGGATAGCAATCCGTTGCTGGAGCAAGCCGATCTTCATGAAGAGGTAGATACCCAGCAGTCGCAGGATACTGAAGCACTCGACACCGCCGATGCGCTCGAACAAAAAGAGATGCCGGACGAGCTTCCGCTGGATGCCAGCTGGGATGAAATCTACACCGCCGGAACCCCTTCCGGTACGCGTGCAGACTACCAGGACGATGAGCTACCGGTTTATCAGGGTGAAACTACCCAGTCACTGCAGGATTACCTGATGTGGCAGGTGGAACTTACCCCCTTCTCCGATACCGACCGCGCGATAGCGACATCCATTGTCGATGCCGTGGATGACACCGGTTATCTGACCGTCACGCTGGACGAAATTCTGGAAAGCATGGGTGACGAAGAGATTGAACTCGAGGAGATAGAAGCCGTTTTGAAGCGCATTCAGCGTTTCGATCCGGTTGGGGTGGCCGCAAAAGATCTGCGCGACTGCCTGCTTATCCAACTTTCTCAGTTCAGTAAAGAGACGCCATGGCTTGATGAAGCCCGCTTGATCATCAGCGACCATCTGGATCTTCTGGCCAATCACGATTTCCGCAGCCTGATGCGCGTCACGCGCCTGAAAGAAGAGGTGCTGAAAGAGGCGGTCAATCTGATTCAGTCCCTCGATCCGCGCCCCGGTCAGTCCATTCAGACCAGCGAACCCGAGTACGTCATCCCGGATGTGCTGGTCAGAAAACACAATGACCGCTGGGTCGTTGAACTGAACTCAGACAGCATCCCTCGCCTGCAAATCAACCAGCAGTATGCCTCCATGTGCACCAGCGTGCGTAACGACTCCGATAATCAATACATTCGTAGCAATTTGCAGGAAGCGCGATGGTTGATCAAAAGTCTGGAGAGCCGAAATGATACGCTGCTCCGCGTAAGCCGCTGTATTGTCGAACAGCAGCAGGCGTTCTTTGAGCAGGGCGAAGAGTATATGAAACCGATGGTGCTGGCGGATATCGCCCAGGCCGTCGAGATGCATGAATCAACCATTTCCCGCGTGACCACGCAGAAGTATCTGCACAGCCCACGCGGTATTTTTGAGCTTAAGTATTTCTTCTCCAGCCATGTGAATACCGAGGGCGGCGGTGAAGCGTCGTCAACGGCCATTCGCGCCCTGGTGAAGAAGTTGATCGCCGCGGAGAACCCCGCGAAGCCACTGAGCGACAGTAAGTTAACCACCATACTGTCCGACCAGGGTATTATGGTGGCACGCCGAACTGTTGCGAAGTATCGAGAGTCTTTATCCATTCCGCCGTCTAACCAGCGTAAACAGCTGGTCTGACACAACCGATAAGGAAGACACTATGCAGCTCAATATCACAGGACATAACGTCGAGATTACTGAGGCTTTACGTGATTTTGTGAATGCTAAATTCGCGAAACTCGAGCAGTATTTCGAAAGGATCAACCAGGTCTATGTTGTATTGAAAGTGGAGAAAGTGACTCATATCTCGGATGCGACCCTGCATGTCAACGGGGGTGAGCTCCATGCCAGTGCGGAAGGGCAAGACATGTACGCTGCTATCGACGGCTTGATTGATAAGCTTGCACGACAGCTCAATAAACATAAAGACAAACTGAAACAACACTAATTGTCCGGGCAGTTAACGGGTGCAGGAAGGCCTGTTGTGAAACACAACAGGCCGTTTGTACAGTTAGCGCTTAGGTGAAATTATGATGAACAACGATTCCGCTCTTCAACTGAGCAATGTCCTTAACCAGGAATGTACGCGCAGTGCTGTTCACTGCCAGAGCAAAAAACGTGCGCTGGAGATCATCAGTGAACTGGCCGCAAAACAGCTGGGCCTGCCGCCGCAGGTCGTGTTCGAAGCGATCCTGACCCGTGAAAAAATGGGCAGTACCGGCATCGGCAACGGCATCGCGATCCCGCACGGCAAACTGGAAGAGGACACCCTGCGTGCCGTCGGTGTGTTTGTGCAGCTGGAGACGCCTATCGCCTTCGATGCCATCGATAATCAGCCCGTCGATCTCCTCTTCGCGCTGCTGGTGCCTGCCGACCAGACGAAAACCCATTTGCATACGCTTTCGCTGGTCGCAAAACGCCTGGCCGATAAAACCATTTGCCGTCGACTGCGCGCAGCCCAAAGTGATGAAGAGCTATATCAAATTATCACTGAAGCAGAAGGCAATCAGGATGATGCATAACCAGGAGATGGCCTTCACATCTGTTGTCCTGAGGAGAAACGGAACATGGTGCTGATGATTGTCAGTGGCCGTTCAGGGTCCGGGAAATCCGTGGCCCTGCGCGCGCTGGAAGACATGGGGTTTTACTGCGTAGATAACCTGCCGGTCGTGCTGCTGCCCGACCTGGCACGCACGCTTGCGGAGAGGCAAATCTCTGCCGCCGTCAGTATCGACGTTCGTAACATGCCTGAATCGCCAGAAATCTTTGAACAGGCAATGAGCAACCTGCCTGATTCATTCTCGCCTCAGCTGCTGTTCCTCGATGCAGACCGCAATACTCTGATCCGTCGCTACAGCGATACCCGTCGTTTGCACCCGCTTTCCAGCAAGAACCTCTCGCTGGAAAGTGCTATCGACGAAGAGAGCGATCTGCTGGAACCGCTGCGTTCCCGTGCTGACCTGATTGTCGATACGTCCGAAATGTCCGTGCATGAGCTGGCGGAAATGCTGCGTACCCGTTTACTGGGCAAACGCGAGCGTGAACTGACGATGGTGTTCGAGTCGTTCGGCTTTAAGCACGGTATTCCTATCGATGCGGATTATGTTTTCGACGTGCGCTTCCTGCCGAACCCGCACTGGGATCCGAAGCTGCGTCCAATGACCGGTCTCGATAAGCCCGTCGCGGCCTTCCTCGACAGACACACAGAAGTTCACAATTTTATCTACCAGACGCGAAGCTACCTTGAGCTATGGTTACCTATGCTGGAGACAAACAACCGTAGCTACCTGACCGTGGCGATTGGCTGTACCGGTGGTAAACATCGTTCGGTCTATATCGCCGAACAGCTGGCCGACTATTTCCGCTCACGCGGGAAGAACGTTCAGTCCCGTCATCGCACGCTGGAAAAACGTAAAACATGACCGTAAAACAAACCGTTGAGATCACCAATAAGCTGGGCATGCATGCACGTCCGGCGATGAAACTGTTTGAGCTGATGCAGGGTTTCGATGCAGAAGTTCTGCTGCGTAACGATGAAGGTACCGAGGCGGAAGCGAACAGCGTGATTGCGCTGCTGATGCTGGACTCCGCCAAAGGCCGCCAGATTGAAGTAGAAGCTACCGGTCCACAGGAAGAGGAAGCGCTGGCTGCGGTGATTGCGCTGTTTAACGCCGGGTTTGACGAAGACTAACACCTCTTTCATGGCGGGTAGCGCTACGCTTACCCGCCTTACATCAATTTATTTCTCGCCATAAACCCTTCCCCTCCCAGCTGCCGCATCTGGCGCATGATCCACGCCTGTCGGTTTCGCACATAGCCTGAGGGTGCATCGGCCTTAAAGCGAATTGGGTTAGGCAAGACCGCGGCCAACAGCGCAGCTTCAGAGAGGCTCAGCCGACTGGCAGGTTTATTGAAATATCGCTGCGACGCGGCTTCGACACCAAACACGCCATCACCAAACTCGGCAATGTTCAGATAGACCGTCAGAATACGTTTCTTGCTCCAGACCGTTTCCATCCCCAGGGTCAATCCGGCTTCCAGCCCTTTTCGCACCCAGCTGCGGCCATCCCACAAAAACAGGTTTTTGGCCGTCTGTTGTGACAGCGTCGATGCGCCGCGCACGCGGTTTTCATGGCGTTCGTTATGGGCAAGCGCTTTCTCGATTGCCGCCACGTCAAACCCCCAGTGCTCCGGGAATTTCTGATCCTCCGCCGCTATCACCGCCAGCCCCATCCACGGGGAGATTTCATCTGTGCTCACCCAGTCAGAGTGGGCAACATAGCTGAAGTCACCGGTGAACCACGCGCTCAGCTGACGCTCAACCATCACGGCAGAAAACGGAACCGGCAGAATGCTGAATAATGCCAGTCCGCCGCCCCAGAACACCGCCAGCACCAGCACGGTACGCCAAAGAATACGTTTTACCCAGGCGCCTGCGGCGAATTGACGCCTCATTCAGTCAGCACCAGCACTCTGGCCACCAGCTTTTCAATGCCTGAAGCGGCTTCCGCGATAGTCTGCGCCAGCATATACGCAGGTGTGGTGACGATTTTATTGTCTTCATCCACCACAATGTCATCCACCGGACAAGGGATGTGCTCGCCTCCCATCTCCTCGATGATTTCCGCTGTATCAATATCGGTCCCGATGGTCAGGCGCAGCGGGAAATCAAAAATTGTCGGAAGCATGGCCGGAGCGATACAGATAAAGCCCTGCGGTTTACCCGCCGCATGCATGGCCTGTGATAATGCTTTTAAATGTGGATCAACCTGACACCCGGCGCCTTGCGTGGCAAACGTGCTGAGGTTTTTAGCCGCCCCAAACCCGCCCGGCACAATTAACGCATCAAGCTCTGCCGCGTCCGCCTGAATCAGAGGATGAATTTCGCCACGCGCAATACGCGCGGCTTCAATCAGGACGTTACGGGTTTCCGCCATCGGCTCCCCGGTCAGATGATTAATGACATCAGCCTGATTTTTGTCTGGCGCGAAGCAAATGACTTCAGCCCCCTCTCTTGCCAGGGCCAGCAATGTGATGACGGCTTCGTGTATCTCAGAACCATCGTAAACGCCACATCCGCTCAGTACGACACCAATCTTTTTCATCATGACGATCCTTCTCTGCAACTCGCTGAAGCACATAATTAATTTTGATTAAAACGCTATGCTTCACACATTTCACTGATTCCTGTAACAAACCATTTAAGATTTGCTATCTTATTTGCGTGCGGCCTAAATTTTCAGGCGGCGTCCATACGAAAACAACACAAAAAACAGGCGCAGCCACAATTTCCCTGGTGTTGGCGCAGTATTCGCGCACCCCGGTTAAGCCGGGGTCATTTTTTTCTGGCGTCCACCCAGGCTTTAAGCACCGCCACATCGTTCTGCCACTCTTGTTTCATCTCTTCAACCCAATCACCTACGTTATCTTCCCAGGCAGGTAAATCAGGTGACTGAATCTGTTGTCCCAGCTGCTGCAGGTGACGTAAGCCGACCGAGCCGGCCGCACCTTTGATTTTATGCCCTTCTTCCACAATGCCTTTCTGATCCCGCGCTGTCAGATTTGACTCCAGCACGCTCAGATAGCCCGGCATCATTTTTTCAAATACCGCCAGACCGTCGGTAATCAGTTTTGGACCAACCAGATCGATGTACTGCTCCAGCATCGCGGTATCGAGTATCGTTTGGGCTTTCGCGCTATCCACAGACGTCATGGTGTTCTCCTCTTCATCATGGGTATCCCAGAACTTCTTGATCATGGCGGTCAGGGCAGGCACCGCCAGCGGCTTGCTAAGTACATCATCCATACCGGCATCGAGGTACTCTTTTTTATCTTTCAGCACGTTCGCCGTCAACGCCACCAGCGGCGGCAGTTCGTCGGCAGCGTACTGGCTCGTCAGTTCACGGGAAATATCCAGCCCGGTCATGTCCGGCAACTGAATATCCAGCAGAACGAGATCATATTCACCCGGCTTAAACATCTCCAGCGCGGCTTTACCGGTCATCGCCACATCCACACTGTTGCCCAGTTTTTCCAGGACAGAGCGTGCGACAATCACGTTAAGCTCAATATCTTCCACCAGCAGGACATGCAGCGCGGGCAGCGGCATATCGTCGTTTTCGAAGGTATCTTCCACCTCTTCCGCCACCGCCGGCGCGTGCACCGTCAGCGTGAAGGTTGAGCCTTTGCCCGGATGGCTGGCGACGGTAATATCACCGCCCATGCTCTTCGCAAGACGTTTAGACACCGCCAGACCAATTCCCGTGCCGGTAGCGGGCTTGCCGCCGTTGCTGTCCTTCACCTGATAGTACATCGCAAAGATTTTGTCCTGCTCTTCCTGCGGAATCCCAATGCCGGAGTCTTCCACCTCAAAGTGCAGCATGTCGCCCTGGTCATAGCGAATACGTACCGAGACCTGCCCTTTCTGGGTAAATTTGACCGCATTGCTGATAAGGTTCCACAGGATCTGGCGCAGACGCGTGCCGTCGGTAACCACCTTGTGCGGCAGCGGCAGCGTGGGATCCATGACAAAGCTCAGCCCCTTCTGCTGCGCCTGCAAACCCGACAGGTTTTCCAGATCGGCAAGGAAACCGGTGAAATCAACCGGCTGGTTATCAAGCTGCACTTTGCGGCGTTCCATCTTATCCATATCGATAATATCGTTGAAGATATTCCCCAGCGTGACCGCTGAGACATGGATGGTTTTGAGGTATTTTTCCTGTTCTGCGGTGAGATCGGTGTCCAGCAGAATGCGGCTCAGGCCGACAATTCCGTTAAGTGGCGTACGCAGTTCATGGCTGATGGTGGAGATGAAGGTGGTTTTATCGCGGCTGGCACGTTCAAGGGCATCCTGATAGCGCTTACGTTCGGTGATATCACGGCCAAACCCCATCAGACCGTGGCGTTTCCCCACGCGGTCGTAGTACGGCACCTTACGGATCTCAAAGCAGGCTTTGCGCCCGTCGGGGTAATCCAGCCACTGTTCATAGGTCAGTGAGACGTTATGACGGAACACTTTTTCGTCCGTCTCCATCACTTTGGCGGCCGCCTCTTCGGAGTATACGTCCTGCGGCTTCAGGTGAATCAGCTGCTTCTCGCTCTTCCCGGTCAGCAGTTCCATCGCCCGGTTACAGCCGGAAAACTCTTTATCTTCATTACGGTAGAAAACCAGATCCGGTGATGCATCAAGGAACGAACGCAGGAAAGAGGATTGCTGCTCAAGCTGGATCTGCGTCACCTCACGCTCTTTCATTTCGATTTTCAGCTGCTCCAGCGTCGCCTGGCGCTCAGCCTCCGCCTTCTCACGATCCGAAATCTCCTGGTTCAGTTGGGCGATATTATCCTTTAGCTGAACGTTGAGCTTCAGATCGCGATCGCGCATCTCTTCCAGTTTATCGACCAATTTTGACAGGCGCTGACGGGACTCCTCCAGTTGTTCAACCACCACGGAGAGGAAATAGACCGCCCAGGGTGTAATCAGCAAGCCAAAGAAGATGGAGCGGATCACGTCGATACTCTCGACCTGACCGTGCAGAACCATGGTTACGGCCATCTGCACGACAATGGCCAGAACGACCAGCGCCAGTGCCAGCAGCATGGAGAAACGCACCAGCCCAAGCTTCATCATCAGATCGACGTAGTACTGGGCCAGCATTCGAATTTGCTTCATAGAGGATCCCTTCACGACTTTATCGCTCAATAATACTCAAATTCGCGGCGGGGCGTTGAAGGTTGTGAGAAAAAGTGCGGGGTGAAACAGGAGATTAGCCTCGCTTCCGGTTCTCCGGAAGCGAGGAGAGGTCTGTCAGGAGCGTTTCAGCATCAGCCAGAGGCTGATCAGGAAGAAGCTGGCGCTCGGCAGCAGCGCGCCGATAACAGGCGGAATACCATAAACCAGCGTCAGCGGGCCGAAGATCTGATCGAGAACGTAGAACACAAAGCCGAAGCTGATCCCGGTCACCACGCGCACGCCCATCGGCACGCTACGCAACGGGCCAAAGATAAACGACAGTGCCATCAGCATCATCACCGCCACGGACAACGGCTGGAAGATTTTGCTCCACATGTTGAGCTGATAACGTCCGGCGTCCTGTCCGCTCGACTTCAGGTATTTCACGTAGTTGTGCAAACCACTGATTGAGAGAGCGTCAGGATCCAACGCCACCACGCCGAGTTTGTCCGGCGTGAGTTTGGTTTTCCACATGCCCGACACCGTCTGAGAGCCGGAGATCTGTTTTGGATCGGTCAGGTCTGACTCATCCACCTGCGACAACCGCCACTGCTTATGCTCGGCGTCAAACTTGGCCGAAGAGGCGTGACGCACGGAGAGCAAACGACGATCGTTATTGAAGGTGTAAATACTCACGCCCCCCAGTTCGTCATCGCCCTTCACACGTTCGATATAGACGAAGCTGTCACCATCTTTTGCCCACAACCCTTGCTGCGTTGAGAGCAATGAACCACCGTACATCGCCTGCGCACGATAGTTACGCGCCATCTGCTCACCCTGCGGTGCCACCCACTCACCAATTGCCATGGTCAATAGCACCAGCGGGATCGCGGTTTTCATCACCGACAGCGCAACCTGCATACGGGTGAAGCCCGAAGCCTGCATAACAACCAGTTCACTGCGCTGTGCCAGCATCCCTAAGCCCAACAGCGCACCCAGCAGGGCTGCCATCGGGAAGAAGATCTGCACATCTTTTGGCACGCTGAGCAGGGTATACATGCCCGCACCCAGCGCGTCATAGCTCCCCTGCCCGGCTTTTTTCAACTGATCGACAAATTTGATAATGCCGGAGAGCGACACCAGCATGAACAACGTCATCATGATGGTGGAAAAAATAGTTTTACCGATATAGCGGTCAAGAACGCCAAACGCCTGCATTAGAGGGCTCCTTTACGCGAGAAGCGGGCACGAATGCGGCGCACAGGCACCGTATCCCACAGGTTGAGTCCCACCGCCAGCAGCAGATACAGACCATTGACCACCCAGGTCCAGACGAACGGGTCAATTTTACCTTTACCACCGTTAGACTTAATTGAGGTCTGCAACAGGAAGAACACCAGGTACAGCAGCATGGCTGGCAACATTGACAGCACGCGTCCCTGACGTGGGTTAACCACACTCAGCGGAACGACCATCAGAGCCATCATAAATACGGCGAATACTAGCGTGATACGCCAGTGCAGTTCGGCACGCGCACGGTTGTTGTCCGTATTGAACAGGGTACGCATATCCATTTGCTCGGTATCACTTGGATCGAGCGCCACGGTCTGGTGACCAATAATGGCCTGGTAGTTCTGGAAATCGGTGATGCGGAAATCGCGCAGCATCGCAGTGCCTTCGAAGCGCGTGCCTTTATTCAGCGTCACTACCTGAGAGCCATCTTTACGCTGTGACAGTTGACCCGAATCGGCCACCACGACGGAAGGACGGGCATTCCCTTTGGTGCGGAGCTGCGCAAGGAACACATCGTTAAAGCGGCTACCATCCACGCTTTCGATAAAGAGAACAGAATTCCCGTCCGTCGCCTGCTGGAACTGGCCCTGCGCCAGTGCGGCCATACCCGGGTTTGCTTTGGCTTCTGCCAGCACTTCATCCTGGTGACGGGAAGACGTTGGGCCCGCCCACATCACATTCACCGCCGCAACAATACCTGTGAAAAGCGCCAGAACCATAGCGGCTTTCACCAGTACGGCTTTACTCAAGCCGCAGGCGTGCATCACGGTGATTTCACTCTCGGTATAAAGCTTGCCGAGCGTCATGAGCAGACCGAGGAAAAGACTTAGCGGCAGGATAAGCTGCGCCATTTCCGGGATCCCTAAACCAAGCAGGGAAAGCACCAGATTCGTAGGAATTTCGCCGTCAACGGCCGCACCGAGGATCCTGACCAGCTTCTGACAGAAAAAAATCAGCAGCAGGATGAAGAGGATCGCCAGCTGGCTTTTGAGCGTCTCCCGCACCAGATATCTTATGATTATCACTTTAAATACGCCCGTAAAAACCCGTCTCTTTGCTGGAAAATCGCTTGTTTCATGGCTTAAACGTCATTTATTCTCTTGAGTCGTCGAAATCATCGCTAAGATTAAAACATCCGGCGGATTCACGCTTCAGGACTTTTTCTGACGTGTCGAAACCGTAGTAACGTAAGATTAACACGAAGTCACCACAACAGCGGACATGAGTTACGAAAGGTTTCAATTCTATCTGTAGCAGCCGCTGTTGTCTTTAAGATTCAGGAGCGTAGTGCATGGAGTTCAGTGTAAAAAGCGGTAGCCCGGAGAAACAGCGGAGTGCCTGCATCGTTGTGGGCGTCTTTGAACCACGCCGACTCTCCCCGATCGCCGAGCAACTCGATAAGATCAGTGATGGCTACATCAGCGCCCTGCTGCGCCGTGGCGAACTGGAAGGCAAACCTGGGCAGACGCTGTTACTGCACCATGTTCCAAACGTACTGTCTGAACGTATTCTGCTGATTGGCTGCGGTAAAGAGCGCGAGCTGGATGAACGTCAGTATAAGCAGGTTATTCAGAAAACGATTAATACGCTGAATGATACCGGCTCAATGGAAGCCGTTTGCTTCCTGACCGAGCTGCACGTCAAAGGCCGTAACACCTACTGGAAAGTGCGTCAGGCGGTCGAAACGGCAAAAGAGAGCCTGTACAGCTTCGACCAGCTGAAAACCAACAAAAGCGAGCCACGTCGTCCGCTGCGTAAAATGGTCTTTAACGTACCGACCCGTCGCGAGCTGACCAGCGGTGAACGCGCTATCCAGCACGGTCTGGCAATTGCTGCCGGGATTAAAGCCGCAAAAGATCTGGGCAATATGCCGCCTAACATCTGTAACGCAGCGTATCTGGCCTCTCAGGCACGTCAGCTGGCTGACGCCTACAGTAAGAATGTCATCACCCGCGTCATCGGCGAACAGCAGATGAAAGAGCTGGGAATGCACTCCTATCTGGCAGTCGGCAACGGCTCCCAGAATGAGTCGCTGATGTCGGTTATCGAGTACAAAGGTAATCCGTCTGAAGATGCGCGTCCGATTGTGCTGGTTGGTAAGGGTCTGACCTTCGATTCCGGCGGTATCTCCATCAAGCCTGCCGAAGGCATGGACGAGATGAAGTACGACATGTGTGGTGCAGCAGCAGTGTATGGCGTGATGCGTATGGTGGCGGAACTTCAGCTGCCGATTAACGTCATTGGCGTGCTGGCGGGCTGTGAAAACATGCCTGGCGGTCGTGCGTACCGTCCGGGTGACGTTCTGACGACCATGTCCGGCCAGACCGTTGAAGTGCTGAACACCGACGCCGAAGGCCGTCTGGTGCTGTGCGACGTGCTGACCTACGTTGAGCGCTTCGAGCCTGAAGCGGTCATTGACGTGGCCACGCTGACCGGTGCCTGTGTGATTGCGCTGGGCCATCACATCACAGGGCTGATGTCGAACCACAATCCTCTGGCGCACGAGCTGATTGGCGCGTCCGAACAGGCCGGCGACCGCGCATGGCGTCTGCCACTGGGTGACGAGTACCAGGAACAGCTGGAGTCTAATTTCGCCGATATGGCGAACATCGGCGGTCGTCCTGGCGGGGCAATCACTGCGGGCTGCTTCCTGGCGCGCTTTACCCGTAAGTACAACTGGGCGCATCTGGATATCGCAGGTACCGCCTGGCGTTCCGGTAAGGCCAAAGGCGCAACCGGTCGTCCGGTCGCGTTACTGTCGCAGTTCCTGCTCAATCGTGCGGGTTTTAACGGCGAAGAGTAATTGCCGTCAGATGCCCGGTAGCGCTACGCTTACCGGGCCTACGGAAAGATGCCGTTTGTAGGCCGGGTCAGCCCGGCCTTGCATTTAAATCCACAACAAGAAGCCCCATATATGAAGAATGCAACGTTCTACCTTCTGGACAACGACACCCATCAGGACGGCCTCAGCGCAGTTGAACAGCTGGTGTGTGAAATTGCCGCAGAACGTTGGCGCGCAGGTAAACGCGTTTTGATTGCCTGCGAAGATGAGCAGCAGGCCATCCGCCTTGACGAAGCACTCTGGGCACGCCCGCCGGAGAGTTTTGTTCCGCATAATTTGTCTGGCGAAGGCCCTCGTGGCGGCGCACCGGTAGAGATTGCCTGGCCGCAAAAGCGCAACAGCAGCGCGCGCGATATTCTGATTAGCCTGCGGATAGATTTTGCAGATTTTGCCACCGCTTTCACAGAAGTGGTAGACTTTGTCCCTTACGAAGAATCTTTGAAACAACTGGCGCGCGAACGCTATAAAGCGTACCGCCTGGCTGGTTTTAACCTGAATACGGCAACCTGGAAATAATGGAAAAGACATATAACCCACGCGATATCGAACAGCCGCTTTACGAGCACTGGGAACAGCAGGGCTATTTCAAGCCTAACGGCGATGAAAGCAAAGAGTCCTTCTGCATCATGATCCCACCGCCGAACGTCACCGGCAGTTTGCATATGGGTCATGCCTTCCAGCAGACCATCATGGATACCATGATCCGCTACCAGCGCATGCAGGGCAAAAACACCCTGTGGCAGGCGGGGACTGACCACGCGGGTATCGCGACCCAGATGGTGGTTGAGCGTAAAATTGCCGCTGAAGAAGGTAAAACCCGCCACGACTACGGTCGCGACGCGTTCATCGATAAAATCTGGCAGTGGAAAGCAGAATCCGGCGGTACCATCACCCGTCAGATGCGCCGTCTTGGCAACTCCGTGGACTGGGAGCGCGAGCGCTTCACCATGGACGAAGGTCTTTCCAACGCCGTTAAAGAAGTATTTGTCCGTCTGTACAAAGAAGACCTGATTTACCGTGGCAAGCGCCTGGTAAACTGGGACCCTAAACTGCGCACCGCTATCTCCGACCTAGAAGTGGAAAACCGTGAGTCTAAAGGCTCCATGTGGCATATCCGCTATCCGCTGGCCGACGGCGCTAAAACGGCAGACGGTAAAGATTACCTGGTGGTAGCGACCACCCGTCCGGAAACCCTGCTGGGCGATACCGGCGTGGCCGTTAACCCGGAAGATCCGCGTTATAAAGATCTGATTGGCAAATTCGTGGTGCTGCCGCTGGTTAACCGCCGCATTCCCGTTGTGGGCGATGAACACGCCGACATGGAAAAAGGCACCGGCTGTGTGAAAATCACCCCGGCACACGACTTCAACGACTACGAAGTGGGTCGTCGTCACGCCCTGCCAATGATCAACATTCTGACGTTCGACGGTGATATCCGTGAAAGCGCGGAAGTGTATGACACCAAAGGTAACGAATCCGACGTTTACTCCAGCGACATTCCGGCTGAATTCCAGAAAATGGAACGTTTTGCCGCGCGTAAAGCGATTGTCGCTGCAGTGGATGCACTCGGCCTGCTGGAAGAGATCAAACCTCACGATCTGACCGTGCCGTACGGTGACCGTGGTGGTGTTGTTATCGAGCCAATGCTGACCGACCAGTGGTACGTGCGCGCCGACGTGCTGGCGAAACCGGCTGTTGAAGCGGTCGAGAACGGCGACATCCAGTTCGTGCCGAAGCAGTATGAAAACATGTACTTCTCCTGGATGCGTGATATTCAGGACTGGTGTATCTCCCGTCAGCTGTGGTGGGGCCACCGTATCCCGGCCTGGTACGACAGTGAAGGCAACGTCTATGTTGGCCGCAGCGAAGATGAAGTTCGTCAGGAAAACAACCTGAGTGCCGATGTCGCCCTGCGTCAGGACGAAGACGTACTGGACACCTGGTTCTCCTCCGCACTGTGGACCTTCTCCACGCTGGGCTGGCCGGAGAACACCGACGCGCTGCGTCAGTTCCACCCAACCAGCGTGATGGTGTCCGGCTTCGACATCATCTTCTTCTGGATCGCCCGCATGATCATGATGACCATGCACTTCATCAAAGATGAAAACGGCAAGCCACAGGTTCCGTTCCATACCGTCTACATGACCGGTCTGATTCGTGACGACGAAGGCCAGAAGATGTCCAAGTCCAAGGGTAACGTTATCGACCCACTGGACATGGTTGACGGTATCTCCCTCGAAGAGCTGCTGGAAAAACGTACCGGCAACATGATGCAACCGCAGCTGGCAGAGAAGATCCGCAAGCGTACTGAGAAACAGTTCCCGAATGGGATCGAACCACACGGTACTGATGCCCTGCGTTTCACTCTGGCGGCACTGGCTTCAACCGGTCGTGACATCAACTGGGACATGAAGCGCCTGGAAGGTTACCGTAACTTCTGTAACAAGCTGTGGAACGCCAGCCGCTTCGTGCTGATGAACACCGAAGATCAGGATTGCGGCTTCAACGGCGGCGAGATGACCCTGTCTCTGGCCGATCGCTGGATCCTGGCAGAGTTCAACCAGACGGTAAAAGCCTTCCGCGAAGCGCTGGACAGCTACCGCTTCGATATCGCGGCGGGCATTCTGTATGAATTCACCTGGAACCAGTTCTGTGACTGGTACCTGGAGCTGGCAAAACCGGTAATGAACGGCGGTTCTGAAGCGGAACTGCGCGGTACGCGCAACACGCTGATTACCGTTCTGGAAGGTCTGCTGCGTCTGGCGCACCCGATTATTCCATTCATCACCGAAACCATCTGGCAACGTGTGAAAGTGATTGCCGGCATCAACGCCGACACCATCATGCTGCAGCCGTTCCCGGAATTTGATGCAGCGAAGGTCGATGAAGCGGCGTCAGCCGATACCGAATGGCTGAAACAGGCGATCGTGGCGGTACGTAATATCCGTGCCGAAATGAACATCGCCCCGGGTAAACCTCTGGAGCTGCTGCTGCGCGGTTGCAGTGAGGCTGCTGTTCGCCGTGTCACCGAGAACAACACCTTCCTGAAAACCATGGCGCGTCTGGAAAGCATCACCGTGCTGCCTGCGGATGACAAAGGTCCGGTATCCGTGACCAAAATCATCGACGGCGCCGAGCTGCTGATCCCGATGGCAGGTCTTATCGACAAAGACGCTGAGCTGGCTCGTCTGGCAAAAGAAGTGGCTAAGGTCGATGTGGAAATTGGCAAAATCGAAAGCAAACTGGCGAACGAAGGCTTTGTTGCCCGCGCGCCGGAAGCGGTTATCGCGAAAGAACGTGAGCGTCTGGTTGCCTTCGCCGATGCTAAGACCAAACTGATCGAGCAGCAGGCGGTTATTGCAGCCCTGTAATGCTTTTACCCCTTACGCTTCAGGGCGTAAGGGGTATCCTTCCTGAAAACTCCTCGCTTGCGCTCCCTTTACTGCGATGCTATTAACAGCAGTTGTGTGTCAATTTTTGTAATGAGTAAGACTATGAGCGTGATTACCCCCGTCGCGACGACGATGCGTCGGATCACTGAGCAGGACAACCCGGCTATTGCCGCCGTTATCCGAACGGTTTCCGCAGAGTATGGCCTGACCGCCGACAAAGGTTATACCGTTGCCGACCCGAATCTGGATGAGCTGTTTCAGCTGTACAGCCAGCCGGGCTACGCCTATTGGGTTATTGAGCAGAACGGTCAGGTGGTGGGCGGCGGTGGCGTGGCGCCTTTAAGCTGCAGCGAGCCGGATATCTGCGAACTGCAAAAAATGTATTTCCTGCCGTCGGTACGCGGGCAAGGGCTGGCGAAAAAGCTGGCGCTTATCGCCCTTGAACATGCGCGTACTCAGGGTTTTAAACGCTGTTACCTGGAAACAACCGCCTTCCTCAAAGAGGCCATTGGCCTGTATGAACATCTGGGCTTTACGCATATTGATGCGCCGCTGGGCTGTACCGGCCACGTCGATTGCGAAGTCAGGATGCTGAAAACTCTGTAAAGGGCATTCCTGCCCTCTTCTGTTAAGCGACTGTAAACTGAATGCTCTACACTCTCAGTTCACACCATAACGGGGGAAACACGATGTCGAAGATAAAAAGCTACGCCGCACCGCAGGCGGGTGCAGAACTTGAGCTGTACGAATACGATGCGGGCGACCTAAAAGCAGAAGACGTCGAAGTGCAGGTTGATTACTGCGGGATCTGCCACTCCGATCTCTCCATGATCGACAATGAATGGGGCTTCTCACAGTATCCACTGATTGCTGGCCACGAAGTCATTGGCCGCGTTGTGGCGCTCGGTAGCGCCGCACAGGACAAAGGGCTGAAGATCGGCCAGCGCGTGGGGATTGGCTGGACGGCGCGCAGCTGTGGTCACTGCGATGCCTGTATCAGCGGTAACCAAATCAACTGCCTCGAAGGCGCAGTCCCTACCATTCTGAACAAAGGCGGTTTCGCCGATAAACTGCGTGCCGACTGGCAATGGGTTATTCCCCTGCCGGACAGCATTGATATCGAATCTGCCGGTCCGCTGCTGTGCGGCGGTATCACCGTATTCAAACCGCTGCTGATGCATCATGTCACCGCCACCAGCCGTGTGGGTGTCATCGGGATTGGTGGTCTGGGCCATATCGCAATCAAACTGCTGCACGCGATGGGCTGTGAAGTCACGGCGTTTAGCTCGAACCCGGCCAAAGAGAAAGAAGTGCTGGCGATGGGGGCGGATAAGGTAGTCAACAGCCGCGATCCGCAAGCGCTTAAATCGCTGGCAGGTCAGTTTGATCTGATCATCAATACTGTTAACGTCGATCTCGACTGGCAACCGTACTTTGAAGCGCTGGCCCACGGCGGTAACTTCCACACCGTCGGTGCAGTGATGAAACCGCTGCCGGTGCCTGCGTTTACGCTGATCGGGGGGGATCGCAGCGTCTCCGGTTCCGCAACCGGTACGCCGTTCGAATTGCGCAAACTGATGAAGTTTGCCGGACGCACTAAAGTGGCGCCCACCACCGAACTGTATCCGATGTCTAAAATCAACGAAGCTATCCAGCATGTGCGTGACGGTAAAGCCCGTTATCGCGTGGTGTTGAAAGCGGATTTTTGATGTGAACGCGCGGGGTGCGTGCGGCCTGATTGCACGCATCTCTACCCTCTCCCGTCGGGAGAGGGTGTAATACTCAAAACGCTACCGTTTTGCTGCGGTCATTGCCTTGAACACCTCTGCCACCGCCACGGCCCCCGGGTCGGTCACCCCCTCCAGGTTCTCTTTGTTGACATACGACGAACGTCCGGCACCCGCTTTCACCATATTCGCTGTCGCCTCAGCGCCCGCGTTCGCAGCCTGCGCAGCAGCCTGAAGGTCGCCTTTCTGCAATGCCTCCAGCGCCGGTTGCAGGGCATCGATCAAGGTGCGATCGCCAAGATCTGCCCCACCATACTGCTTCATCTGCGCCAGCCCGCTTAAGAGCGCTTCCGGCAACGGCTGACCGTCATGCAACGTCTGCCCGGCAGCGGTAAAGAAGATCGACATCAGCACACCGCTTGAGCCCCCCATAACCGTTGCCAGCCGCTCGCCAACCAGCAGCAACAGCGTCGACACATCATTTAGCGGAAGCTGTTTCTTCTCCAGACGCTGCGCAATATCCCGCGCCCCTTGCGCAAAGGTAGAGCCCGTATCGCCATCACCCACTTTGGCATCCAGCGCATTGAGGCGGTTTTCCAGCTGGATCAGCGTCTGCGTGACCGTGGAGACGATCTCTGCGACCCGTGGATTGTCCGAGGCGGTATATTCCACGCGGTCATGGATCGCGCTATGTTCCTGCACGCGCAGCGGCGCAAACGCCACCGGCTTCTGCCAGCCCAACGTCTCCACCTCTTCATGGAGAGCTTTTTCGAACAGATCGTTAAGCTTCAGCAACGTCAGCGAAAAGCCTTTCATATCCAGGGCACTCACCAGCGGTGCCGGACCAATCAGATAAGCGATATTCTCTTTCAGCGCCGAGTGGGCGAGCTCTTTGGTGAGCAACGCCATCTCCAGCGCCGACACGCCGCCGAGGTTATTGATAAGCACCGCAAAACGCCCGTTACCGGCCTGCGCTTTGAGCGGCTCGACCAGCGTGTCGATGATGGCTTTGCTGTTTTGCGTATCGACAACCGAGGCACCAGGCTCCCCGTGGATCCCAAGCCCCAGCTCCACGTGCCCCTGCTTGATCCGCCCCTCTTCATCATCACTGCCCGGCAGGTTACAGGTTTGCATTGCCACGCCCAGGCTCCAGAGATTATCGCAAGCCTGTTGCGCGATATCGCGCACCTCGGTCAGTGATTTGCCGTGCTCTGCCGCATAGCCCGCGATTTTATGAACCAGTGCCGTACCGGCGATACCGCGCGGCTGTTTGTTATCCGGCAGGGCAATATCATCGGCGACAATGACCATCTCGACCTTCAGGCCATAGCGCTTGGCTTTTTCTGCCGCCAGGCCGAAATTAAGCCGGTCGCCGGTGTAATTTTTCACGATCAGCAGACAACCCCGATCGCCCGTTACCGCCACAATGGCGTTCAGCACCGCATCAACGCTCGGCGAAGCAAAAAGATCCCCGCACACCGCTGCCGTGAGCATCCCTTTGCCGACAAACCCGGCGTGTGCAGGTTCGTGACCAGAGCCACCGCCTGAAATAACCGCCACCCGGCTTTTATCCCAGTCGCTGCGCGCCACCACCCGAATGGCCGGGTCGATATCAAGTTTGACGAGATTAGCGTGTGGTGCCGAAATCAGTATGCCTTCGATGGCGTCGTTGACCAGCTGTTTGCGATCGTTAAAGAAGAATCTGGACATAGTTTTCCAAAATTTTGTGAACCGTATGCAAAAGCATAGTCCGCGCTGGATAATGCGCCGCAAAGTCAGCAATTTACTCAGCCATTTTGCCGTCAGGTTGCCTATACTCGACCGAGGACTAAGAGAGGAAGCGCATTATGAGTACACCATTGTTAATTGCCCGCACGCTGGACAAAGAGCTGTTTTTACTGCCCGCGATGGCCAACCGCCACGGTCTCATCACCGGGGCCACCGGGACGGGGAAAACCGTGACCCTGCAGAAGCTGGCAGAGTCGCTTTCAGAGATTGGCGTACCGGTCTTTATGGCCGATGTAAAAGGCGATTTAACCGGTGTGGCTCAGGAAGGCACTCCGTCCGAAAAACTGCTCGACCGACTCAAAAATATCGGCATCACGGACTGGACACCGCACAACAATCCGGTCGTGTTATGGGATATCTTTGGTGAGAAAGGTCACCCGGTACGTGCAACCGTCTCTGATCTCGGTCCGCTGCTGCTGGCTCGTCTGCTCAACCTCAACGACGTGCAGTCCGGTGTGCTGAACATCATCTTCCGTATTGCCGACGACCAGGGTCTTCTGCTGCTTGATTTCAAAGATCTGCGGGCCATTACCCAGTACATCGGTGATAACGCCAAATCGTTCCAGAACCAGTACGGTAATATCAGCAGCGCCTCCGTCGGGGCCATCCAGCGCGGGTTACTGACCCTGGAGCAACAGGGTGCCGAACATTTCTTTGGCGAGCCGATGCTGGATATCAAGGACTGGATGCGCACCGACAGCAACGGGAAAGGCATCATCAATATTCTGAGCTCAGAGAAGCTTTACCAGATGCCGAAGCTCTACGCCGCCAGCCTGCTGTGGATGCTCTCTGAACTGTACGAGCAGTTACCTGAAGCCGGCGATCTCGACAAACCCAAGCTGGTCTTCTTCTTCGACGAAGCGCACCTGCTGTTTAACGATGCGCCACAGGTTCTTCTGGATAAGATTGAACAGGTGATCCGCCTGATCCGCTCTAAAGGCGTCGGCGTCTGGTTTGTTTCGCAAAACCCGTCCGATATTCCTGACAACGTGCTGGGACAGCTTGGCAACCGCGTACAGCATGCCCTGCGCGCCTTTACGCCGAAAGATCAGAAGGCCGTTAAAGCCGCCGCACAAACCATGCGAGCGAACCCGGCATTTGATACCGAAGCGGCCATCCAGGCGTTGGGCACCGGTGAAGCGCTTATCTCTTTCCTGGATGCAAAAGGCAGCCCGTCCGTTGTGGAGCGCGCAATGGTGATTGCCCCTTGCTCCCGGATGGGACCCGTGACGGACGATGAACGCAACGGCCTGATTAACCGCTCCCCGCTGTATGGTAAGTATGAGGACGACGTGGATCGCGAGTCGGCATTCGAGATGCTGCAAAAAGGGGTACAGGCCACCACCGAATCCCAGGACGCGCCTGCCGCCAAAGGCCAGTCTGTTGCCGTGGACGACGGCATCCTGGGCGGGCTTAAGGATATCCTGTTTGGTACAACCGGACCACGCGGCGGCAAACGCGATGGCGTCGTGCAGACCATGGCGAAAAGTGCAGCGCGTCAGGTCACGAATCAGATTGTACGCGGCATGCTGGGGAGCCTGTTAGGCGGTCGTCGCCGGTAAGCGGGGAACCCAGGGGCGACCAAGCGCCGACCCCTGTACGCCGTGCTCTTGCAGATAACGGTCGATTTCCACCATCCCCGTCCAGCGGTTCTCACACCAGAGCGGTGCAAGAAGCGTTGGACGGCGGGCGCTGGCGGAGATGCGGTGGTAGACAATCTCCGGCGGGGTGTGCCGAATCATCTCCCCCGCCGTCATCGTATACGCATCAAGCTCAATACCGGTTAAGCGCCCTGCTTCCCAGGCTTTGGCCATGATACTGCCCTTTACGATGTGCAGTGGATGCAGCTTAATTCCGTCCACACCGGTCTCGACCACCTTTTCCAGTGTCTCAAGACCGTGCTGCTGCCCTTCGCCAGGCAGGCCGACAATCAGGTGCGAGCACACCTTTAGCCCACGCTCACGCGCGAGACGTGTGGTGCGCTGGTAACAGGCGAAATCATGTCCACGGTTGATGCGGTGCAGAGTTTTGTCGTGCGCACTTTGCAGGCCCAGCTCCAGCCAGATCTCATACCCTTGCTCCTTGTACTCGCTGAGCAGGTCCAGTACCGCTTCCGGCACGCAGTCCGGGCGGGTGCCCACACACAGCCCTACGATACTGGCCTGACTTACCGCCTGCTGATACATGGAGCGCAAGACCTGTACTTCCGCCCATGTGCTGGTGTAGGCCTGGAAATAGGCCAGATACTGTTTCGCACGGTTGACCAGACTCGCCTGATGGGACAGCTGTTCGACGATGGAATGATGCTGCTGCGCTTCGTCAGCAAAAGACGCCACATTACAGAAAGTACAGCCCCCGCGCCCGATCGTCCCGTCACGGTTCGGGCAGCTAAAACCGCCATGCAGCGTCAGCTTGTGAACCTTTTGCCCGTAACGCTGCAAAAGATCCCCACCAAACATATTGACTAATTTCTGTAACTGCATAATCTGGTAGACCGTCCCAAAGAAAGGGGACAAGCCTGCCATTTTTAGCCTCTGTCGGCGATGACCTGGATCAATCGCCCTGGACGGCCTTTATCTCTATGAATAAATACTCAGGATTACTGCAATTTCATTCACGCCAGTTGTGATTACTTTTCCTTATGTTCTGATTGTTTTTTTCACTTATAGCGTCAGCACTGAAAAACAGTGACTTTATGCGGGTTTGCATTTCATCGTAGAGAATTATTCTGCTAAAAAACGGCTATTCAGCACGCTACATCGATAATACCGCTTTCATATAGTGAGTCAGATCACACTCCGCTGCGTCTCACCACAGCTTACAAACGTTGTAAATAGAGTTGAATTTCTTTTATATACAAATAGTTAATAGCTCTTTAGCACATTTTTGTATAAATAAGATTGCCATTTGACCTGTGTACCAATTCCCGATAAGTTGGAAATCCGCTGGAAGCTTTCTGGATGAGCAGCCTGCTCATCATATTTATGCAGTAATTGAGATTCCCTCTGAAGCAAGTCCTCAAACTTGTTTACCTGCGCGAAAGGATGAAAAAGAGGGCGAATGCGAGGTACGCGTATGAAACGCAAACCCCGTCGCCATGCTCTTTCTGTGCCTGTGCGCCACGGTTCAGTGGGAAGCCCGACGAGCCTGGGGAGGTTCACTGATATGTTGTACGATAAATCCCTTGAGAAGGATAACTGTGGTTTCGGCCTGATCGCCCACATAGAAGGCGAACCTAGCCACAAGGTAGTGCGTACTGCTATTCACGCACTGGCCCGCATGCAGCACCGTGGTGCCATCCTTGCTGATGGTAAAACCGGCGACGGTTGCGGTCTGCTGCTGCAAAAACCGGATCGTTTCTTCCGTATCGTTGCGGAAGAGCGCGGCTGGCGTTTAGCCAAAAACTACGCTGTCGGTATGCTGTTCCTGAATCAGGATCCTGAAAAAGCTGCCGCCTCACGCCGCATCGTCGAAGAAGAACTTCAACGTGAAACCCTGTCTATTGTTGGCTGGCGCGATGTGCCAACCAACGAAGGGGTACTCGGCGAAATCGCCCTCTCCTCGCTGCCTCGAATTGAACAGATTTTTGTTAATGCCCCTGCGGGCTGGCGTCCGCGTGATATGGAACGCCGTCTGTTTATCGCCCGTCGTCGCATTGAAAAACGTCTCCAGGACGACAAAGAGTTCTACGTCTGTAGCCTCTCTAACCTGGTGAACATCTATAAAGGTCTGTGTATGCCAGCTGACCTGCCGCGCTTCTACCTGGACCTGGCGGACCTGCGTCTGGAATCGGCCATCTGCCTCTTCCACCAGCGCTTCTCCACCAACACCGTCCCTCGCTGGCCGCTGGCGCAGCCGTTCCGCTACCTGGCGCACAACGGCGAGATCAATACCATTACCGGTAACCGCCAGTGGGCGCGTGCTCGTACCTATAAGTTCCAGACGCCACTGATCCCTGACCTGCACGATGCCGCGCCGTTCGTTAACGAAACCGGTTCTGACTCCAGCTCCATGGATAACATGCTGGAGCTGCTGCTGGCAGGCGGTATGGATATCGTGCGCGCCATGCGTCTGCTCGTGCCACCGGCATGGCAGAACAACCCGGATATGGATCCAGAGCTGCGCGCGTTCTTCGACTTTAACTCCATGCACATGGAGCCGTGGGATGGCCCGGCGGGCATCGTTATGTCCGACGGTCGCTTTGCTGCCTGTAACCTGGACCGTAACGGTCTGCGTCCGGCACGCTACGTCATCACCAAAGATAAGCTCATCACCTGCGCCTCTGAAGTCGGTATCTGGGATTACCAGCCTGACGAAGTGGTTGAGAAAGGCCGCGTTGGCCCGGGCGAGCTGATGGTTATCGACACCCGCGGTGGGCGCATTCTGCACTCTGCTGAAACCGATAACGATCTGAAGAGCCGCCATCCGTACAAAGAGTGGATGGAGAAAAACGTTCGTCGCCTGGTGCCATTCGAAGATCTGCCGGATGAAGAAGTGGGCAGTCGTGAGCTGGACGACGATACGCTCGCCAGCTTCCAGAAACAGTTTAACTACAGCGCCGAAGAGCTGGATTCCGTGATCCGCGTACTCGGTGAAAATGGCCAGGAAGCGGTCGGCTCCATGGGTGACGATACCCCGTTTGCCGTGCTCTCCAGCCAGCCACGCATCATTTATGATTACTTCCGTCAGCAGTTTGCGCAGGTGACCAATCCGCCAATCGATCCGCTGCGTGAAGCACACGTGATGTCACTGGCCACCAGCATCGGTCGCGAGATGAACGTCTTCTGCGAAGCTGAAGGCCAGGCGCACCGCCTGACCTTTAAATCGCCGATCCTGCTGTACTCTGATTTCAAACAGCTCACCACCCTGAAAGAGGATCACTACCGCGCCGACACGCTCGATATCACTTTCGACGTGACCGAAGCGACCCTCGAAGAGACGGTGAATGCGCTGTGTGACAAAGCGGAACAGATGGTGCGTAACGGTACCGTTCTGCTGGTGCTCTCTGACCGCAATATTGCGAAAAACCGTCTGCCGGTACCGGCCCCAATGGCGGTAGGTGCTATCCAGACGCGTCTGGTCGATAAGAGCCTGCGCTGCGACGCCAACATCATTGTTGAAACCGCCAGCGCCCGCGATCCGCACCACTTTGCCGTGCTGTTAGGCTTTGGTGCGACGGCTATTTACCCGTACCTGGCCTACGAAACGCTGGCGCGTCTCGTGGATACCCGTGCTATCGACAAAGATTACCGCACGGTGATGCTGAACTACCGTAACGGCATCAACAAAGGCCTGTACAAAATCATGTCCAAAATGGGCATCTCGACCATCGCCTCCTACCGCTGCTCGAAGCTGTTTGAAGCGGTCGGTCTGCATGACGACGTGGCGACACTTTGCTTCCAGGGTGTTATCAGCCGTATCGGCGGTGCCGGATTCGCTGACTTCCAGCAGGATCTGATGAACCTGTCGAAACGCGCCTGGCTGGCACGTAAGCCGCTGGATCAAGGTGGTCTGCTGAAGTATGTCCACGGCGGTGAATATCACGCTTATAACCCGGACGTGGTGCGTACGCTGCAACAGGCCGTTCAGAGCGGCGAGTACAGCGATTACCAGCAGTATGCTGAACTGGTGAACAGCCGTCCGGCGGCGACGCTGCGCGACCTGCTGGCGCTGAACCCGGGTGATGAAGCCGTCAGCATTGACGACGTTGAGCCTGCCACTGAACTGTTTAAACGCTTTGACACCGCGGCAATGTCCATCGGTGCGCTCAGCCCGGAAGCTCACGAAGCGCTGGCTGAAGCGATGAACAGCATCGGCGGCAATTCAAACTCCGGTGAAGGTGGTGAAGACCCTGCCCGTTATGGCACCAACAAAGTCTCACGTATCAAGCAGGTTGCATCCGGTCGCTTTGGCGTCACGCCAGCGTATCTGGTTAACGCCGACGTGATTCAGATTAAAGTCGCTCAGGGTGCAAAACCGGGCGAAGGCGGCCAGTTACCGGGTGATAAAGTCACGCCGTATATCGCCAAATTACGCTACTCCGTACCGGGTGTGACGCTGATTTCTCCGCCACCGCATCACGATATTTATTCTATCGAGGATCTGGCGCAGCTGATTTTCGACCTGAAACAGGTCAACCCGAAAGCGATGATCTCCGTGAAGCTGGTTTCCGAACCGGGCGTTGGCACCATCGCGACCGGTGTGGCAAAAGCCTATGCGGACCTGATCACCATCGCCGGTTATGACGGTGGTACCGGGGCAAGCCCACTCTCCTCCGTGAAATACGCGGGCTGTCCGTGGGAGCTTGGCCTGGTGGAAACCCAGCAGGCGCTGGTGGCTAACGGTCTGCGTCATAAGATCCGTCTGCAGGTGGATGGCGGCCTGAAAACCGGCCTCGACATCATCAAGGCGGCGATTCTGGGTGCGGAAAGCTTTGGTTTCGGCACGGGCCCTATGGTCGCGCTCGGCTGTAAATACCTGCGTATTTGCCACCTGAACAACTGTGCAACCGGTGTTGCAACCCAGGACGAGAAGCTGCGTAAGAACCATTACCACGGCCTGCCGTTCAAAGTGACGAACTACTTTGATTTCATCGCCCGCGAAACCCGTGAGCTGATGGCACAGCTGGGCGTGAAACGCCTGGTGGATCTGATTGGCCGTACCGACCTGCTCAAAGAGCTGGAAGGCTTCACAGCCAAACAGCAGAAGCTTGAGCTGTCTAAGTTGCTGGAAACTGCCGAGCCACATCCTGGCAAAGCGGTCTACTGCACCGAGAATAACCCGCCGTTCGACAATGGCGTGCTGAACGCGCAGCTGCTGCAGCAAGCGAAGCCGTACGTGGATGACAAGCAGAGCAAAACGTTCTGGTTTGATATTCGCAACACTGACCGTTCTGTCGGTGCATCGCTTTCCGGTTACATCGCGCAAACGCACGGTGACCAGGGCCTGGCGGCCGACCCGATTACCGCGCACTTCAGCGGTACCGCGGGTCAGAGCTTCGGCGTGTGGAACGCCGGCGGCGTTGAACTGTATCTGACCGGTGATGCCAACGACTATGTCGGTAAAGGCATGGCGGGTGGTCTGCTGGCGGTGCGTCCGCCGGTCGGTTCAGCCTTCCGTAGCTGCGATGCCAGCATCATCGGTAACACCTGTCTGTACGGCGCGACCGGCGGTCGTCTGTTTGCAGCGGGTCGTGCAGGTGAACGTTTTGCCGTACGTAACTCCGGTGCCATCACCGTAGTTGAAGGTATCGGTGATAACGGTTGTGAATACATGACGGGCGGGATTGTGTGCGTCCTGGGTAAAACCGGCGTGAACTTTGGCGCAGGCATGACGGGCGGTTTTGCTTACGTCCTGGATGAAGACGGTGAGTTCCGCAAACGCGTGAACCCTGAACTGGTGGAAGTGCTGGACGTTGAAACGCTGGCTATCCACGAAGAACACCTGCGCGGTTTGATTACCGAACACGTGCAGCATACCGGTTCTTCGCGCGGCGAAGAGATCCTGGCCAACTGGCCGGCGTTCTCTGCGAAATTCGCGCTGGTTAAACCGAAGTCCAGCGATGTTAAAGCCCTGTTGGGTCACCGTAGTCGTAGCGCAGCAGAGCTGCGTGTGCAGGCGCAGTAAGGAATTCAGATGAGCCAGAACGTATACCAGTTTATCGACCTGCAGCGTGTTGATCCGCCAAAGAAACCGCTGAAGATCCGTAAAATTGAATTTGTAGAAATCTATGAGCCGTTTTCAGAAGGCCAGGCCAAAGCACAGGCAGACCGCTGCCTGTCCTGCGGTAACCCTTACTGCGAATGGAAATGTCCGGTCCATAACTACATCCCGAACTGGCTGAAACTGGCCAACGAAGGACGTATTTTTGAAGCTGCCGAGCTGTCTCACCAGACAAACACCCTGCCGGAAGTATGCGGCCGCGTGTGTCCTCAGGACCGTCTGTGTGAAGGTTCCTGTACGCTGAACGACGAATTTGGCGCGGTGACCATCGGTAATATCGAACGCTATATCAACGATAAAGCCTTCGAAATGGGCTGGCGTCCGGATATGACCGGCGTGAAGCAAACCGACAAGCGTGTGGCGATCATCGGTGCGGGCCCGGCGGGCCTGGCCTGTGCGGACGTTCTGACCCGTAACGGCGTGAAGGCGGTGGTCTTTGACCGCCATCCGGAAATCGGCGGTCTGCTGACCTTCGGTATTCCGGCCTTCAAGCTGGAAAAAGAGGTCATGACCCGCCGCCGTGAAATCTTCACCGGTATGGGTATTGAGTTCAAACTGAACGTGGAAGTCGGTCGCGACGTGCAGCTCGACGACCTGCTGAAGGATTACGACGCCGTCTTCCTGGGCGTGGGAACCTATCAGTCCATGCGCGGTGGTCTGGAAAACGAAGATGCGCCGGGCGTATTCGACGCACTGCCGTTCCTGATTGCCAATACCAAACAGATCATGGGCTATGGCGAAACCGCCGATGAGCCGTATGTCAGCATGGAAGGCAAACGCGTGGTGGTGCTGGGCGGGGGTGATACCGCGATGGACTGCGTGCGTACCTCCATTCGCCAGAATGCGGCACACGTGATCTGCGCCTATCGTCGTGACGAAGAGAACATGCCGGGCTCTAAACGCGAAGTGAAAAACGCGCGTGAAGAGGGTGTGGAATTCCAGTTCAACATCCAGCCTCTGGGTATTGAAGTGAATGCCAACGGCAAAGTGAGCGGCGTGAAAATGGCGCGCACTGAGATGGGTGCGCCGGATGCGAAAGGTCGTCGTCGCGCAGAGATCGTGGCAGGCTCCGAGCATGTGATCCCGGCCGATGCCGTAGTAATGGCGTTCGGTTTCCGTCCTCACAGCATGGAGTGGCTGGCGAAGCACAGCGTAGAGCTGGACTCTCAGGGTCGTGTTATTGCGCCGGAAGGCAACGAAAACGCGTTCCAGACCAGCAACCCGAAAATCTTTGCTGGCGGTGATATCGTTCGCGGTTCCGACCTGGTCGTTACCGCGATTGCCGAAGGCCGTAAAGCCGCTGACGGTATTCTGAATTACCTGGAAGTGTAAAAAATAAGCCGGATGGCAAATACCATCCGGCTTTTTTTATGCGGCTAACCGCCGTTGATTCTCCCCCTGCAGCTCCGCTTTTCTGTGGTGCCGCAAAAAGAAGGGTTACTTCGTCAATAAGCTCCAGGTCAAATCACTTTCCAGCGTAGTTTGATCTGTCAGATGGCTGAACGCGCTTTCGTTGAGAACCGGTGAGAGCGTTACGTTGAAACTCATCTGCTGGCCGGAAGGAACCTGGTTATTCTCAAGCGCAATCACCGCCTCGTTATTACGCAGATAGAACGGCGTCGGTGTACCGTTTTCCGGCGTAAAATTCAGCTGATCGACCGTTTTACCCACGGTGTAACTTTTGCCATCGACGGTCATGTTGTCAATTTTGACTGCGACACCGCCGGACTGCCCAAAAAGAAACCGCCCCTTATCTCCCGCTGTACCGCGCAGTATCACCGCCATCTGCTGAGACTGAGGGCAAAAAACATTTACCGTGATGTCACGATCGGCCATTTTATGCCAGTCCTGCTGCGTCGTTTCGATCGTATCCCGGCGCATCTCGTGATAATCCACCACCAGCTGTGAGAGACTGAGCTGGCACTCTTCAGCATGGGTTATTCCTGTCACACCGAGCATCAGCAAGGCCACTAAGCCCGATAAGTGTCGACTGTTCATCGGCAGACTCCGTTCACTTCTTCATAGAAGGCATTTTCGTCACGCTTATCAGCCAGGGTGTAATCAATCTTACACAGTCGGTTATTGTCACCGTCTAGCGCGTACAGCGCACTCAGCTGATCGGCATCGTTAATAAAGACGTGGCCATCATCAACCGTGGTCACGATATAGTTACCTTTCTCATCAACAATCGAGATCCCTTTACTCAGGGGCTGACCGTCAGCCTGCTTAACGCTTAGCATGACGCGGCGGCTGTTAAGTACTTTGAAATCAATCTCGCTGACCGAGGCATGGCCTGCGGCAATATATTTCGTGCCGTTAGCCAGCGTCATACTCTGCGGCAGCTTATTAGCATCAATTTCTATGCGGGAGTTATGCCATTCGTTGAGTGAAGGTACCACGGCCTGGCCCCATGGATCGGTCCAGACGGTACCTTGCGGAGTGGAGATTTCAACGCCGCTCTTCTTCTCGCTCAGTCTGGCAATCGCGAAGGTGTCCTGAATCGTATATGGCGAGAAAGTCACACCCTCTTTATGCATGGCCACGCCACCCGACAATGTCGCATTGTAGTTCCGCTGATTATCCCCACTGGTTCCGCCCCCCACGCTCAGTTGCGTATAGCGAAGGTTAGTGTTGATGTTGCCGTTGAAGCTGTTGTCTTTCGAATCCTGATCGCGATCGGCTGAGATGTAATAGTTCGTATTGTCTCCCAGCGAGCCGCTGTTAGACGCGCCATAGGAGGTGCTATCACCCTGTTTACGCATATAGGTACTGATGGACTGACTGCCGCCGAGCGGGATGCTCACGTTGACGTAGAACATCTCATTGTCCTGATCGTCATCGACATTACCGACCGCACTTTGCCAGTTCATGGATACTGACGCGTACGTAAAGGTCTTGCCCCATGACAGCAAGAGGTAACGTGAATCTTCACCGTCACCGCTGGTCTGGTTGTAGTTGAACCCTGCGCTAAACACCCCCGCCAGAGGGGAGGAGAAACGAACGTTGCCGGAATAGGTGTTGTCATATCCCTGATAATCATCGTCCATCGCATCAGCCAGTTCGCGATACTCTCCGCTGTAATGCGTCGCACTGCCTGAAAGACCGACGTACTCGTTCAGGATGTAATCACTTTGCAGCTCGGTTTTTACCCCGCTGCTGCTGTCACTAAAGCTCGCATTGCTGACTGCCGCACCCGTTGAAAGGGTCCAGTCATCGCTTATCAGGAACTCTGTCCTGCCGCCTGCCGCCTGATAGTTTTCCGCAGCGGCACCTGAAGCCAGGAGATTCATCCACGGAGAGACACGCCAGCCGTCAGAGATGTTCATCACCAGCGGATCGTTATAATCGCTGTCAATGCTGCGCACCTGACCTACAGAAAGGGTTAGACCCTGCGGGCGTGAAAGGTTGCGTGCCCTTACCTGAGAAGCCGGGACGATGAAACGGTTAGTTGCGCCGTCGGATTCCACCACTGAGACGTCCAGATCCACATTGTTGCGAACCACGGGCACGTCATCCAGCGTGAAGGGGCCGGCTGGCACAAGGGTACTGAAGACCAGTTGACCGTTCTGGCGGATTTCGACACGTGCCTGGGAAGACTGGGCAATACCGGAAACGCTCACGCCAGAGCTTGCTCTCGCCAGACCGCTGGTCGGCATAAACTGAACGCCGGTAATCGGCACCCCGCTCAACACGTTGGACATGGCGTTGATTTCACCCACCTGCATCGTCATTTTTTGCGCGGTAAAGACATGCTCTGCATAGGTGTAAATGCTTTCGGCATTTCGGCTACCGTCGTCATCCGTCAGGATATAACGGCTGCGCAGCGCCCAGTCCATCGTGTTGAATCCGGCTTCCAGGCTGGCCTGAGAGTAGCGACTGCTGTCATTGTCACCATAGTCGTTATGGGTGCTGAACAATGAATAGTTCAGCAACGCCGCCGTTCCACCATGCTGGAAGTTTTTGATATCCGACGACAGACTGTTCACCGCTTCAGCTGGCAGATAGAGTTCAACGGCCTCCTGGTTAGGCAAGGCGTTGATGACGGCTTTAGGATAGTTATCCCGAATATCATGACACTCCTCACCGGACTTTATTGACACAGGCATCAGCCCAGCAAACTCCATGAGATCGTTATCAAAGCAAAGCATGCCATCTTTGTTGAAACGAACTGCAGCCATTCCCCGCTCTTTCCCGTTGACCTTCACCGAAACGGAGTGGGTTCCGGGTAAAAAGCGCGGTGCTTCTGCGAAGTAATGGTTGAGATCTTTATTCAACCCCAGCGTTTGCATTATCCCCGTGTCGAAGGTGACCTCCCTCGCCAGAACGGATGTTGAATCAAGTAACACCAGAGGTAATGTGCCGCAAAGAATGGCGCGGACACAAAGTGCAAGGCGGCTTTGTTTACTCACCGTCATATCCCTATTTTATTTATTTAATTCCGACGTAAAGCTCGGTACCTCAACGCCATAGCGGCTGGCCGGGAAAAACTTAACGCTGCTGTCACCGCTGACTTTCTTACTCATATCAGCCGTTAGCGTTTCGCCAGGAAGAATGTAGGTTTTGGACAGAGAGGCACTCACACCTGAAGGCAGCAGCATCACGTTCTGCCCAAGACGGACCACATATTTGCTGGGATTGTTCACGGTGACGGACGTGCCGTTTGAGGACCACTTCAGGAACTTCCAGGCATCAGTGACCACTCCCAGGGATGCCGGACGAATAAGCACGGGGATATCCTGGCGAATGTTAATGCCAATCTTTATTTTTTTATCATCGTTTTTAGGCGGAATACCGTCGAATGTGACGCGTTTATAATGCTCTACATCCAATGGCTGTTTGTTCTGAAGAATAAAGCGCAGCTGCTGCGTCTGACCTGGCTCAAGACGTACCACCGGCTGCGTTGCAATAAGCTTAAGACCAGTATCGTCCGGCAGGTCAACGACATTTGTATATAAAAGTGAAGGATGCGAATCGGTATTCTTGACGTTAATCGTTCCACTGTGCGTCGCTTCATCAATGATTAACAGACTGGTTTCAGGCACCATGCCTTCTGCATGTACAGCAACACTGGCAGATAATAACGCGGCAGTAATAAGCGTGTTAAATAAAGTGGATTTTAAACAATGCATAATAATATCTCCTTGAAAGCAACAACAGAACAGTCCATGTTTATCGCGCCGTTAAAAAGAGAGTAAATGCAGCGCATTTACTCTCCGGTTAATTAAATTACGTTTACTCGATTAAAAGTCTTACAGATAACGCAGGCTGATAGTCACCTGACCATCAAGCTGGGTGTCATCAGTGATCGCCAGCGTGGTGGTATCCTGGATCGCCAGAGAGGTCACCAGTGGGAAGGTTGCGGTCTGGAACGCCAGTGGAGCCAGGGTGCCAACAGTCGCAACGGTGAAATCACGATAGTTATCGCCCTGAGTTGTACCGTTGGTGCTCTTCGACCAGTTACCGGTAGCATTCTGCTGGTAAATTGGGTCAACTTTAGCGCCGTCAGCCATTACGCTGTCAGTTTTAACGAACAGCGAGTATGTTCCGATGTTCACTGGTGTTGCACCTGTTGTTTTACCTACACCGTAAGTCTGGCTTTCAGACGAATTAGAACCACCACCAAACATGCCATTCTCAACGGTGAGTTTCGCGTTAGAATCAGCGCGATCGTCAATCATATTCCAGGACACTTTTGTTGCTGCGGTGCAGGTAATAGTCAGATCGATGTCTTTCTGGCCCAGCTGGTTAACTGCCGTTGAGCTTAAACCACCCAAACTAACTGTGCCGTAGTCAACCGTTCCGCCGTTGCTTAACTGAGGCGTACAGGCTGAATTAGTCAGCGTACCTTTGACTTTCAGAACGGCAGTTGGGTTAGCCGCAAAAGCGGATGTCACACACAGAGAGAGCGCAGTAGCGAGTAAAACCTTTTTCACTTGTTATTCCTTAACATATGAGTAATTGCAATATTAAATACAGCAGGGATAAATAAATTTACCCCATACTGTTTATCGTCATGCTTGAGAGCATGCGTAGATAATATAATCTTTATAAATACAAGCAATTTAGAAAAATTAATTTATGGATTTAGAATAACGTTATCAATAAGTGATATTTATTTATAAGAGTGTATATAGCTTTAAAACGACATATTATATTCAGCGGAGATATAGCTTGAAATTATCCGAACGGTGGGGGCAAGCAAAAAAGAAGGGATGTATATGATTTACTTTATTAAACGTTTTGACATAAAAAGACATAAAAAAAATCCAGCTAGTCTGAATAACTAACTGGATAGTCGATAAAAATGCTTTTACTACTTCACAACGCGCAGTGCCGGACGGCCTCCGCGCGGCGGCGGATCGTCATCAGGATCGTCATTGTGATCGGGCTTGTCACCCTCAATGACCGACATCAGCGTTTCGCT
The DNA here is from genome assembly GCF_049913205.1 of Enterobacter sp. R-25. Taxonomy (NCBI): domain Bacteria; kingdom Pseudomonadati; phylum Pseudomonadota; class Gammaproteobacteria; order Enterobacterales; family Enterobacteriaceae; genus Enterobacter; species Enterobacter sp. R-25. Next base: position 4,236,186 of record NZ_CP183982.1, read on the forward strand.
TTCGTTTTCCGAAGCGCCGTTTTCGTCATTCAGGCCGACAACATCCTCGTCATAAGCCGCTTCCGGCTCAAACATAGTGCCTGCACCGTTTTCACGCGCATAAATCGCCAGCACCGCAGCCAGCGGTACAGAAACCTGACGCGGCACACCGCCGAAACGCGCGTTAAAGCGCACTTCGTCGTTGGCCAGTTCAAGGTTACCCACCGCGCGCGGCGCGATGTTCAGTACGATCTGCCCGTCACGTGCATATTCCATAGGAACCTGCACGCCCGGCAACGTCACATCCACAACCAGGTGCGGCGTGAGCTGGTTATCCAGCAGCCATTCATAGAAGGCGCGCAGCAGATACGGACGGCGTGGGGTAAGTTGTGACATTTCCACAGTCATTAGCCTCGGCCGAGACGCATTTCACGTTCCGGTTCAGTTAAAGATGCCAGGAAAGAATCGCGTTCAAATACGCGAGTCATGTAGCCCTTCAGCTCTTTCGCGCCCGGACCGCTGAACTCTACGCCCAGGGTTGGCAGACGCCACAGCAACGGCGCCAGGTAGCAATCTACCAGGCTGAACTCATCGCTCAGGAAGAATGGTTTCTGACCAAACACAGGGGCAATCGCCAGCAGCTCTTCACGCAGTTGCTTGCGTGCAGCGTCTGCTTCAGAAGAGGAACCGTTGACGATAACGTTCATCAGCGTGTACCAGTCTTTTTCGATACGCTGCATGTACAGGCGGCTTTCACCACGTGCAACAGGGTAAACAGGCATCAGTGGTGGATGCGGGAAACGCTCATCCAGATATTCCATAATGATACGGGATTCCCACAGGGTCAGCTCGCGATCCACCAGCGTCGGTACGCTTTGGCTCGGGTTGAGATCGATCAGATCCTGAGGCGGGTTATCCTTTTCCACATGCTCGATCTCAAAACTGACACCCTTCTCGGCCAGCACGATACGAACCTGATGGCTATAAATGTCAGTAGGACCAGAAAACAGCGTCATTACCGAACGTTTGTTGGCAGCGACAGCCATGAAAACCTCCAGGTATATTCAGAATTTTTACTGCTACCAGCCCAAACAGGGCCAGCCAGATGTTGTATCGCCCATCCCAGAGAAAACACATTGTTCAAGAATCGAACAAAAAACGAGTATTCACCGATATTTGGGCAGAAAATTGGATGATAGTTTACCAGATTTTGATGGCTTTGTGGTGAGGGGATTCTGGAAATGTGGAAAAAGAGAAGATATATGCAGTGATGCTGTGGATAACCTGCACATTATCCATAAAAAAAAACCCGCCGAAGCGGGTTTTTCGCCAATCGTTTCTGCGTAAGCAGAAAAGGATTAACGTTTGGAGAACTGTGGACGACGACGTGCTTTACGCAGACCCACTTTCTTACGTTCAACCTGACGAGCGTCACGAGTAACGAAGCCAGCTTTACGCAGTTCAGAACGCAGGGATTCGTCGTACTCCATCAGAGCGCGGGTGATACCGTGACGGATCGCACCTGCCTGACCGGAGATACCACCACCTTTAACGGTGATGTACAGATCCAGTTTTTCTACCATATCAACCAGTTCCAGCGGCTGGCGAACTACCATGCGGGCAGTTTCACGACCGAAGTACTGTTCCAGAGAACGTTGGTTGATTACGATTTTACCACTGCCCGGTTTGATGAACACGCGAGCTGCGGAACTTTTGCGGCGACCAGTGCCGTAGTATTGATTTTCAGCCATTGCCTATAATCCCGATTAGATGTCAAGAACTTGCGGTTGCTGTGCCGCGTGGTTGTGCTCGTTACCTGCGTAAACTTTCAGTTTACGGAACATAGCACGACCCAGCGGGCCTTTTGGCAGCATGCCTTTAACCGCGATTTCAATCACACGCTCAGGACGGCGAGCAATCATCTCTTCAAAGGTCGCTTCTTTGATACCACCGATGTGGCCAGTGTGATGGTAGTACATTTTGTCTGTACGCTTGTTGCCGGTTACAGCAACTTTATCTGCGTTCAGAACGATGATGTAATCACCCGTATCAACGTGCGGAGTGTATTCCGCTTTATGCTTACCGCGCAGGCGACGAGCCAGTTCAGTAGCCAGACGGCCCAGAGTTTTACCGGTCGCGTCAACAACATACCAGTCGCGCTGTACGGTTTCTGGTTTAGCTGTAAAAGTTTTCATTAAAAGCTTACCCAAATAATAAGTTACACGTTGGTGAACACCCAAACGTTTAGTCAGTTGAGGTTCACACGACAAAGTCCGGCAAACCTACCCCTTCGAATAGCTAATGCCGACACATAGAAAGTTTCGGGAAAAAAACCTTCTCGTAACGTGGGGTCGCAAGATTATAGAGAAGTTGAGGTCAAAGATCGACCCTTAAATGTGATTCGAGGCGGGTTTTTCGGGGGTAAGGTTTTTGCGGTCTGCCGCCCTCACCCCCAGCCCCTCTCCCACAGGGAGAAGGTCGCATTTATGGCATATGCTGAAGCTTAAGATACTCCTCGCTTTGCATCTCCTGCAGGCGCGACAGACAGCGCTGGAACTCAAACTTCAGCCGCTCGCCTTTATACACCTCATATAAAGGTACCTCGGCGCTGACCACAAGCTTCACGTGACGTTCATAGAACTCATCGACCAGCGCAATGAAGCGGCGCGCTTCGCTTTCCATCAGCGGCGTCATGACCGGCACGTTGAGCAGCATCACGGTATGGAACAGGCGCGAGAGCGCGATGTAGTCATGCTGGCTGCGGGCATCCACACAGAGCGTTGCAAAGGAGACGGCCAGGGTTTGATTTTCGACACCCAGGGTTTGCAGCGGGCGATGGTTAATCTCGAGCTCAGGGGCATGAGCCCGTTTTGCCCCCGCCAGCGCCAGCCACAGTTTATCCATCTGCTGCGTGGTCTCATCGTTTAAGGGAGAGAGCCACAGATGCGCCTGAGTTAAGGTACGCAGGCGGTAATCCACCCCGGCATCAACATTCATGATGTCGCAGTGCTGTTTGATGGCATCAATAGCGGGCAGGAAACGCGCGCGCTGCAGGCCATTGCGGTAAAGCTCATCCGGCGGGATATTCGAGGTCGCCACCAGCGTTATCCCGCGCGCGAACAGCGCTTTCATCAGGCCACCCAGCAGCATGGCGTCGGTAATATCGGAGACAAAAAACTCGTCAAAACAGAGTACGTCCGTTTCCGCCTTGAACCTGTCGGCCACAATCTCCAGCGGATCGCTTTTGCCCTGCAGTGCCGTCAGCTCTTCGTGAACCCGCAGCATAAAGCGGTGGAAATGCAGACGCTGCTTACGGGTACCCGGCAGGCTCAGATAAAAGAGGTCCATCAGCCAGGTTTTCCCGCGCCCGACGCCGCCCCACATATACAAACCGCGCACCGGCGCATGAGTCTGTGGCTCTTTTTTTCCGAGCAACCGCCCCAGAGCCGCCTTCAACCCACCGCTCTGTTCACCCTCTGCAGGTTTTGCCGTGAGCTCCTGATAAATCGTATCCAGACGATTCACCGCTTCACGCTGAACGTCATCCGGCTGATGTGTACCCTCATTTAGGGCAAGTTGGTATCGCGATGCAGGGGACAGGTTTTGCATAAACGTATTGTTATTCCTTCAAATAATACTCACCAGCAGACGTGACTGATGAAAAAAAGGCCGTTCTACACTACGCGATGATACGTCAGGATTCCACTTCTGCGGAAATAGCGGTTATAGTGGCAATATCAGGCACAGGCAGGAGCCGAGCCAACACCCTACGGAACAACAAGACAACGGGAGAAGTTCATGACCTGGGAATATGCGCTAATCGGTTTAGTCGTCGGCATCGTCATTGGTGCTGTGGCCATGCGTTTCGGTAATCGCAAATTGCGTCAGCAGCAGTCACTGCAGTACGAACTGGAAAAGAACAAAGCCGAACTGGAAGAGTATCGTGAAGAGCTGGTCAGCCACTTTGCCCGTAGCGCCGAGCTGCTGGACAACATGGCGACCGACTATCGTCAGCTCTATCAACATATGGCAAAAAGCTCCAGCAGCCTGCTGCCAGAAATGACCGCGGAATCCAATCCATTCCGTAACCGTCTGGCCGACTCTGAAGCCGGTAACGATCAGGCCCCTGTTCAGATGCCACGCGACTATTCAGATGGCGCGTCTGGCCTGCTGCGCGGCGGTGCAAAACGCGATTAATCGCACAACCTGAATTTATTTTACGGGCGCTGCTATTGCGCCCGTCCTTTCTTCATGACCCCAGCTATTATTGAGTAAGCACTTCATTGTTCAGCGGTTTAAAATTCAATAACATCAACGTGTTTTAGGGCCGTTTTTCCTTTATTCCAGGTTACGAGAGTCAGCATCGATGAAGAAAAAAAACCAGCTGTTGAGCGCTATAGCGTTAAGTGTCGGGTTATCTCTCTCGGCGTCCTTCCCTGCATCTGCCGCCCTGCCTTCCCAGGTACCCGGCCAGGCGGCAATTCCAAGCCTTGCGCCAATGCTGGAAAAAGTTCTGCCTGCGGTAGTGAGCGTGCAGGTAGAAGGCACGGCATTACAAAATCAACGCGTACCTGAAGAACTGAAAAAATATTTTGGCGATGAGTCGCCCGACCAGCAGGCGCAGCCTTTTGAAGGTCTGGGTTCTGGCGTCATTATTGATGCGGCCAAAGGTTATATTCTGACCAACAATCATGTTATCAGTCAGGCCGATAAAATCAGCGTACAGCTCAACGATGGGCGTGAGTTTGAGGCCAAACTGATTGGCGGCGATGACCAGAGCGACATCGCACTGCTGCAGGTGCAAAACCCGAGCAATCTGACTCAAATTGCCATTGCGGACTCCGATAAACTGCGTGTTGGTGATTTTGCCGTCGCCGTGGGGAATCCGTTTGGTTTAGGGCAAACCGCTACCTCCGGGATAATCTCGGCGCTGGGTCGCAGCGGTCTGAATCTGGAAGGCCTGGAAAACTTTATCCAGACCGACGCCTCAATTAACCGCGGGAACTCCGGCGGGGCATTGCTCAATCTCAACGGCGAGCTGATTGGGATTAACACCGCTATCCTGGCGCCGGGCGGCGGCAGTATCGGCATCGGTTTTGCTATCCCCAGCAATATGGCCAAAACGCTGGCGCAGCAGCTCATTCAGTTCGGTGAGGTCAAACGCGGGCTGTTGGGCATCAAAGGGATGGAGATGAGCGCTGACATCGCGAAAGCGTTCAACATCAATGTGCAGCGCGGTGCGTTTGTCAGTGAAGTGCTGCCAAACTCCGGCTCGGCAAAAGCTGGCGTGAAGTCGGGCGATGTGATTGTCAGCCTGAACGATAAACCGCTGAGCAGCTTTGCGGAACTGCGCTCGCGTATTGCCACCACCGAACCGGGTGCCAAAGTGAAGTTAGGCCTGATTCGTGATGGTAAGCCGCTGGATGTCGAAGTGACGCTTGATAAGAGCACCTCATCCTCTGCCAGCGCGGAGCTTATCGCCCCAGCGCTGCAAGGGGCAACGCTGAGCGATGGGCAGCTGAAAGACGGGACGAAAGGGATTAGCGTCGATACCGTCGAGAAGAGCAGCCCTGCCGCGCAGGCCGGATTGCATCAGGATGATGTGATCATCGGCGTGAACCGCAATCGCGTGCAATCCATCGCAGAACTGCGCAAGGTGCTGGAAAGCAAACCGGCGGTCATTGCCCTGCAGGTTATGCGCGGCAACGAGTCTATCTATATTCTGTTGCGCTAAGCATTTGCGATTCCGGACATCACCGCTGCGTGTGATGTCCGGATAACTCATGTTATGCTGCAAATCGTTCCTTTATTAACGACACGCGCATCATGCTTTTAAAGCTCTTTCGTTCAATTGTCATCGGTTTGATTGTTGCCGGCCTGCTGCTGGTCGTCATGCCGTCTTTACGCCAGTTCAATAAGCTGTCGGCGCCTCAGTTCGACAGTGCGGATGAAACGCCTGCGACCTACAACCAGGCCGTTCGCCGTGCCGCGCCTGCCGTGGTTAACGTTTATAACCGTGGCCTCAATAGCTCAGCCCATAACCAGCTGGAGATCCGCACTCTCGGTTCCGGGGTAATTATGGACGAGCGCGGCTACATCATTACCAACAAACACGTGATTAACGATGCCGACCAGATCATCGTTGCCCTGCAGGATGGCCGCGTGTTTGAGGCCCTGCTGGTGGGCTCGGATAGCCTGACTGACCTGGCTGTTTTGAAGATCAACGCCACGGGCGGTTTACCGGTTATTCCTATCAACCGTAAACGAACCCCTCATATTGGCGACGTCGTGCTGGCTATCGGTAACCCTTATAACCTGGGCCAGACGATCACGCAGGGGATTATCAGCGCCACCGGTCGCATTGGCCTCAACCCGTCGGGACGGCAGAACTTCCTGCAAACCGATGCGTCCATCAACCACGGTAACTCCGGCGGTGCGCTGGTCAACTCGCTGGGCGAACTGATGGGTATCAATACCCTCTCGTTCGATAAGAGCAATGACGGTGAGACGCCGGAAGGGATTGGGTTCGCCATTCCCTTCCAGCTGGCGACCAAGATCATGGATAAGCTGATCCGCGATGGCCGTGTGATCCGCGGTTATATTGGTATTGGCGGTCGTGAAATTGCGCCTATGCATTCGCAGGGCGGCGGTATCGATCAGATTCAGGGCATCGTGGTCAACGAAGTGTCGCCTGGCGGCCCGGCGGCTAACGCGGGAATTCAGGTTAATGATGTCATCGTGTCGGTCAACGGCACACCAGCGGTATCGGCGCTGGAGACCATGGATCAGGTTGCGGAGATCCGTCCTGGCTCTATCATCCCGGTTGAAGTCATGCGTAACGATAAGAAGCTGACGCTGCAGGTGACGATTCAGGAATACCCGGCCACCAACTGACAGGCATAAAAAAACGGAGCGCATTGCTCCGTTTTTTTTGCCGGGCGGCATGACGGCTTACCCGGCCTGTGGGGACATCCGTTTTACTTGTTAACGAACTCTTCGCCCAGAGTGATATCTTTCTTCAGCGTATCCAGCATGCCTTCCATCGCGTTCTGTTCAAACGCGCTCAGCTTGCCAATCGGCTGATGTTCTTCGATACCGTTTTTACCCAGCAGCAGCGGCTGAGAGAAGAAACGAGCGTGTTCGCCATCGCCTTCAACATACGCGCATTCAACAACGCCTTTCTCGCCCTGCAGTGCACGGACCAGTGACAGACCGAAACGTGCCGCCGCCTGGCCCATAGACAGGGTTGCAGAACCGCCACCCGCCTTCGCTTCCACCACTTCGGTGCCCGCGTTCTGGATGCGTTTGGTCAGGTCAGCCACTTCCTGCTCGGTGAAGCTAACACCAGGGATCTGCGACAGCAGAGGCAGAATGGTGACACCAGAGTGACCGCCGATAACCGGCACTTCAACTTCTGAAGGCTGTTTGCCTTTCAGTTCAGCCACAAAGGTGTTGGAACGGATGATGTCCAGCGTGGTTACGCCGAACAGTTTGTTCTTATCGTAAACACCGGCTTTTTTCAGCACTTCTGCCGCGATAGCGACCGTGGTGTTCACCGGGTTAGTGATGATACCAATGCACGCTTTCGGGCAGGTTTCAGCAATCTGCTGCACCAGGTTTTTCACAATACCCGCGTTGACGTTGAACAGGTCTGAACGATCCATGCCTGGCTTACGCGCCACGCCAGCGGAGATCAGCACCACGTCCGCGCCCTGCAGGGCAGGACGAGCATCTTCACCGGAGAAGCCTTTGATTTTCACAGCTGTCGGGATGTGGCTCAGGTCAACCGCCACACCTGGGGTTACCGGAGCAATATCGTACAGGGAGAGTTCTGAGCCTGAAGGCAGTTGGGTTTTCAGTAGTAGGGCAAGCGCCTGGCCGATACCACCAGCAGCGCCGAGGACTGCGACTTTCATCCTAAACTCCTTATTATGGTTAACTTAAGTATCTGTAACTCCGTTGCGGCGACCATAATTCAGCAGGTAATTAATTACAATTTTCGTCACTAAATAATTTGAGGTCGCGCGACTTTATCTCTCACCAGAAGGCTATCTGACGACAGACGACAACGAATTAAGAGGGGGTTACAATACACCCTGCCACGCCACCAAAACAACATCATTTTGATAACATTTAATTTACTTTTAAGCTTATTTGCTTGCCGTGACCCAGGCATGTTTTCTGATAACGAAATCTGATAAAATCACTCCCTTTCATAACATTATTTCAGCCTAACCGCTGGCAGATAATTTGCATAAAAATTCATCCACATGCATAATAATGTTGTTTCTTTCGTCATATTCCGGGTGACTTATGCGAAGCTCGTCTAAGCAAGAAGATTTAGTGAAGGCGTTTAAAGCGCTACTCAAAGAAGAGATATTCAGTTCTCAGGGAGAAATTGTTCAGGCTTTACAGGAACAAGGCTTCGATAACATCAACCAGTCGAAAGTCTCCCGCATGTTAACCAAATTTGGTGCGGTACGTACGCGTAACGCCAAAATGGAGATGGTCTACTGCCTGCCTGCAGAACTTGGCGTGCCAACCACCTCCAGCCCGTTGAAGAATCTGGTTCTCGATATCGATTACAACGATGCCGTTGTTGTGATCCATACCAGCCCGGGTGCTGCACAGTTGATTGCACGTATGCTGGACTCGCTGGGTAAGCCCAAAGGCATCCTTGGGACGATTGCGGGTGACGATACCATCTTCACTACCCCCGCCAATGGCTTCTCAGTGAAAGATCTCTACGAAGCGATTCTGGACCTGTTCGAGCAGGAACTCTGATTACCCTCCCCGTGGCGTCCTGCTGCGGGGATCATTCTGCTTCTGCCGCGTTTACCCCTGTTTTATCCCGCCCTTTACTTTAACAAATAGTGCTTTTTACCGCCCATTAACATTCATTTGGTGAATGATAAATCAAAAAATCGCACAAAAAATCAAAAGCTGATATCCATATGATTTTCTTAGATATACAGCCACACCCTGAACAATAAACGCACAATTTTATGCCATTAGGTTATAAAAAACAGGCTAGTTAATACGTAATAACAACAGAAACAATTAGTCTGGTATTAATTTTTACCGTTATTAGTGTATACTTGATTTTGTGATGAGGGTCACGAAACAAAGACCCCACTAAAAATTCGACGAGGTAAAGAATCATGAAAATCAAAACTACTGTAGCGGCGCTCAGCGTCCTGTCTGTCCTGTCATTCGGTGCTTTCGCCGCTGACGCTATCAATGCCGAGCAGGCACAATCCCGCCAGGCAATCGGTACGGTTTCTGTCGGCGCAATCGGCACGTCTCCAATGGACATGCATGAGATGCTGAACAAAAAAGCGGAAGAACAAGGTGCGTCATCTTATCGCATCATTGAAGCGCGTTCAGGTGACCACTGGCACGCAACCGCTGAGCTGTACAAATAAGTTTTAGTAATAACTGAAGACCAAAATCTCTACTCAACGGCACCAGGCATAAAAATAGCAGTTCAACCCTTCTCGCCGTTGAGCAAAAACCCTATTCAGGAGCAAAAACTATGAAAACCAAATTCATCATCGCAACCCTCGGTCTGGCATCCGTTCTCTCTTTCGGCGCAAGTGCAGCCGTACAGCAAGTGAACGCTGACCAGGCGCAGAATCTGCAGTCTATGGGGAGTGTGTCTGTGACGTCCGTTACCGGCTCTCCAATGGATATCCGTCAGGCACTGGCCGCTAAAGCTGAAAAAGCAGGCGCCAGCAGCTATCGCGTCACCGAGCTGAACCAGGGTGACCACTGGCATGCAACGGCTCAACTGTATAAATAAACCCTCGTCGTATCTCATCATACGACTTGCCCCTGGCTTCTGGTCAGGGGCTTTTTTATGGCTTGATCAATGGCGCGCGTTGAAGCGTAGCTGCCCTTCCAGCTCTTCTTCCGCTTCATCAAACAGCAAAATGAGTGCGCCAAACCGTCTGCGCAACTTTTCAGGCAGATGGATAAACTCAATTTCCAGCGGTAACGGCAGCAGGCTGCCGGTCACCACGTCCCACAGCGTGTCCAGATTGGTGACGCTTTCCCGTTCAAGATCAAACACCCGGATAAATTCACGATAGAAGTCATCCTGACTGTCGATCTCGTCAAAATCAAAGGTATAGGTTTTCATTGCCAGTCACCCAGTCCAGGCGAGCGGCCTTCGCCGCCCTGATTATTATAATCCCCCAATATGCAGGGTTTTGACTTCCAGATACTCTTCCAGCCCCAGCACGGACCCTTCACGCCCAAGGCCAGACTCTTTTACCCCACCAAACGGCCCCAGCTCTGTGGAGACGGCACATTCGTTAATTCCTATCATCCCGCTTTCGATGGCCTGCGACACGCGGAAGACACGTGCCAGATTTTGGGTATAGAAGTAAGCCGCCAGGCCATATGGCGTGTTATTGGCACGCTGGATAACCTCATCTTCCGAGGTAAAACGGAAGCAGGCCGCAACCGGGCCAAACGTCTCTTCTTCAGCCAGTTTCATGCCTTCATGGCAATCGCCCAGGACAGTTGGCATCCAGAAATTCCCGCCAAGCGAATGGGGTTTACCGCCCGCCAGAACGGTCGCGCCACGGGCCACGGCATCTTCAACGTGTTCACGCACCTTATTGACGGCGGAGGATTCGATCAGCGGCCCCACGATGACGCCCTCTTCCAGACCATTCCCGACCTTCAGGGCCTTCACCGCATCGGCAAGCTTATTCACAAATTTGTCGTAGACGGTTTCCTGGATATAGAAACGGTTAACGCTGACGCAGACCTGGCCGGCATTGCGAAATTTATTGGCGATAGCCCCTTTAACGGCAGCCTCGATATCCGCATCTTCAAAGACGATATACGGCGCATTGCCTCCCAGCTCCATCGACACTTTCTTCATGGTTTCTGCGGCGTTACGCACCAGCGTTTTGCCGACGGAAGTCGAGCCGGTAAAGGAGATTTTCCGCACCTCATGGCTCGCCATAATCGCGTCGCTGATCTCATGCGTATTCCCGGCTACGGCGTTGAGTACCCCATCCGGTACGCCGGCCTGTTTTGCCAGCGTAAGCAGCGCGAAGGCGCTGAGAGGTGTGTTATTTGCCGGTTTGATTACCCCGGTACACCCTGCCGCCAGCGCCGGACCTAATTTACGGGTGAGCATGGCCATCGGGAAGTTCCATGGCGTAATCGCCGCAACCACGCCGATGGGCTCGCGGGTCGCCAGGATGCGGGAACCCGGTTTGATCGGTGGAATAATTTCGCCGTTCGCGCGCTTGGCCTCTTCGGCGAACCACTGGATAAAACTCGCGGCGTATTCCACCTCGCCTTCCGCTTCTTTCAGGGGCTTGCCCTGTTCGGTGGTCATTAAACGCCCGAGCCAGCTTTTGTTCTCAATGATCAGTTCGTACCAGCGGTAGAGAATTGCCGAACGCGCTTTCGCGGTTTTGGCGCGCCATGCCGGGAAAGCTTTGGCCGCCGCGGCAATGGCGTCTTCGGTTTCTGCTTTGCCGGCTTTGGCTACTCTGGCGATGACCTCACCGGTAGCCGGGTTCAGCACATCAAACGTCGTGTCCAGCGTTTTCCATATGCCGTTGACCAGATAACCGGTCTGAAAAAGGTGATTATCCTGAAGCGCCTGGGTTGTCATGTGTCCTCCCTTCCTGAATGTAAGAGCATGCTGGAATAAGTATAGCCACAAAAAAACCGACGCTTTTGGCGTCGGCTTTTTTACTTCAGTCAGTTATCCGTAAGGGCGTTCTGATAGCGATGCAGCATAAACACCAGCCGTCCTACCGGCTCTGTCACCTGAGGCGGTGCTTCCCAGACTTTCAGCTTATCCTGGTAGATATCCAGCTCTTCAAGCAGTTGCTTAAAGTAACGACGTCGTTTGTCATCGCTGGAGGCGGAAAGCACGTGGTCGGCCGTCCGACGCAGCTGACGGTGGAAAGCCGACAGATCGTCATTGATGGGCACGGGGGCATTACGTAAACGCTGGTGCGCGATAATCATGGTCAAGGCCAGACGGAACTTGGCGATGTCACCCGGGAACTTGTTCAGCAGTAAAAACAGCTGCTGATAGAGCGCCGGCAGGTGGTTCTCTTTGCGACGCGCGGTATTGGTGGTCATGGACGACACGGCAGCCGAGACAAACTGATTCAACAGCACGCGGCCCGTCCGTGCCTGAGAGTTATCCCGCACCAGCAGAATGACCATCATCGCCAGGAAACAACCCACCAGCTGACCTAAGGCGCTGTCTAAGAACTGGCTGAAATGGAAGGTCATCGGGTTATCCAGCACAATGATGTTAATCGTACTGGCCAGGGCACCCAATGAACCCAGCCGACGTTTTTGTACTTCGATTCCGATAAAGAACGCCATCACCGCAAGGCTAATACAGAGCAGTAACATGCTCTGCTGGGTCGAGGGAATGATCACCAGAAAATAGAACGCGCCAATCGGCAGTGCAGCAATTGTGCCGAACAGGAAATCAATGGCCACCATGCGCGGATTCGGAAGACGCATCGCCAGCGCGGTAACGACGGCGATCATCACCATCGCGCCGCTGCCGGAGGTCCAGCCGGTCCACAGCCAGAACAGCGTGCCGAGCATACAGGCAAGCGTTGTACGCCAGAAGTTAACCATTGCGTGATGGCGTTCGGCGGATTCTGCCTTGATCACCACTTCACCCTGCAGCACCTCTTCTTCTACCGCGCTGATTTTGGTGTTACTGATCACACCGCGTTTCAGCAACAGGTAGCGCGTCGCGGCCCCGACCCAGGTATAGATCGTCACTGGCGTATCACGATCCCCGGTCCAGGCAATGACCCGGCGCATGCGTTTAAGCTGTTTGTGTACGTCCTGCACGGTTTCCACCGGCTCCGCAAACAGCTCGCGGAAGGTATCGGTTACCGCGTCCGGGCGGGTGTTTTGGATCAAATAGGTTTCACACGCCTGGGTAATCAGCGTTAAGGAGACGGTGTTGATGGCTTTAAGGCGGCGGTTGGCACGGGCCCAGCGCGAAGACTCCATGTTCAGATTGCTGCGCATCCCTTCCAGCGCCGTGGTGCGGCGCACCAGAGCGCTCCAGGCTTTATCCACCTCTTCGCTGTCACCATGCTTAATACAGAGCTGCATCAACTGATACTGGGCAACAATCAGCGCATCCAGTTCACGATCCACTTCCTGCTTAATGGAGCGAGGAGAGAAAAGCAGGTCAGCGACAATGGCACTGACAATACCGATGACAATCTCACTGCAGCGTTCCACGGCAAACTGTGGGGCAAGCAGCGGTTCGCTTTGAATGGTGATGATAATAATCAGCGCGGTATAACCGGCCAGCCCCCAGGCGTAGGAGTTCTCCACTTTCACCAGCGACGAGAGCCAGGTACAGAAGCCCGCCCAGATACAGCACACCATCAGCATCAGCAGCGGCGTGCGGATCATCAATATGATGATGGTCAGTGCGGCGAAACAGCCAATAAATGTCCCAATGATGCGCAGCATCCCACGGTAGCGGATCGCTCCGGAGTAAGGTTCCCCGCCCGCAGCAAAGGCAGGCCCTGCCGCGACAATCGCCGCCGTCAGTACGGCCCAGCGGGGGGTTTCCAGCTGAAAGTGGAAGCCGACAAACAGCGCCAGCACAATGGCACACGCCAGCTTAACGGCGAAGCGAATGTGCTGGCTGGCGATGGAAAAGATACCCATAACGATTAACCAAACTCGCGCAGGCGATGGGCAATTTTACGGAAGATGGAGTCCTGGCTGGCGTCACGGTCTTTTTCACCGGTGATCACCACCGTCGCTGTGGTCCCGGCAGGCCACAGATTGCCCTGCTGTTCATCCAGGTGGATACGCACCGGCACACGCTGGGCCAGACGTACCCATTCCAGGTTGGAATCCACCGTCGCCATCCCTTTAGTATCGTTAGAGCTGCTGGAGTTAGTGACCCCCGCGGCTACGCTGTCGACGGTGCCTTTCAGCACTCGGTTGCTGCCAAGCGGCGTAATTTCAGCCCGGAATCCCGGACGCACGCCTTCCAGTTTGGTCTCTTCCATATAGGCGAGCACGTAGAAGGAGTTCTGTTTAACCAGCGCCACGGCGGTTGAGCCGCGGGTGATAAACTCCCCGGTATAAACATTCAGGTTGGTGATCCAACCATCGGCTGGTGCGCGGATCACGGTGCGTTCAAGATCGAGCCGGGCAAGATCGCGTGTCGCTTGCGCTTTGGCCAGCTGATGCAGCACGGTTTGCAGGACGTTATTGGACTGGTCAATCTCTTCGCGGGACATCGCCTGAACACCCAGTTGGTTACGGCGACCTGCCTCACGACGTTTCTCGGAAGCCAGCGCCTGATAATAGGCCACATCCGCTTCGGCTTCTTCTAACGCTTTCTGATAACGCGGCTGGTCGATGGTGAACAGTACCTGATCTTTTTTCACCAGCTGGTTATCGTGGACATTGACCGCAGTGATGAGACCCGCCACGTCGGGGGCGATTGCCACGACATCGGCGCTAAAGCGTGCATCACGCGTCCACGGTGATTCGGTGTAGTAGACCCAGGCGCGGAAAATAGCGATGAACGCGAGGATAACGAGCGCCATGGTGATGGCAGTGCGGGAGATTTTTCTTGTTAGCGTTTTCACATCAACCTCAGACAAACATGCGCGATATCAGGTAAAACAGGCAGCAATACAGCGCGGTATTGAACAATGCAGGATGCCAGACAAAATCGTAGATCCCGGTGGGGACCAGCACCTTGCGCACCAGCCAGAAAATCGCCAGTGATAAAAGAAGCTCGAAAAATATCGGTGGGAACGACAAACCGAACACCACGATAACGGGAAACAGACTCATGTTGACCTTGATTAGAGAGAGTGCAGGCTTCAGACTTTTTTAGCGCACGCCACCGCAGGAGAGCAAGAAACGCCGGGCGAGAATGGCGCAGCCGTTATGTAATTAATAATATATTAACGTAACTGTTATGCTGTTATCTATAATATGTGATCTAAATCACTTTTAAGTCAGAGTTAACAATGGAACGTCTAAAACGGATGTCGGTCTTTGCCAAAGTGGTTGAACTTGGCTCTTTTACCGCCGCTGCACGTCAGCTTCAGATGAGCGTCTCTTCCATCAGCCAGACCGTGTCCAAACTGGAAGATGAGCTGCAGGTCAAGCTACTCAACCGCAGCACCCGCAGCATTGGGCTGACGGAAGCGGGTAAGATTTACTATCAGGGTTGTCGCCGCATGCTGCTCGAAGTGCAGGATGTGCACGAACAACTTTACGCCTTCAACAACACGCCTATCGGTACGCTGCGCATCGGTTGTTCTTCAACTATGGCACAAAATGTTCTCGCCGCCATGACCGCTGACATGCTGAAAGAGTACCCGGGATTAACCGTCAATCTGGTCACGGGCATTCCCGCTCCGGACCTGATTGCCGACGGGCTGGACGTGGTGATCCGCGTGGGGGCATTACAGGACTCCAGCCTCTTCTCCCGTCGGCTGGGCAGTATGCCAATGGTGGTCTGCGCCTCGAAAAGCTATCTGGCTCAGTACGGGGTGCCGGAGAAACCCGCCGATCTCACCAACCACTCCTGGCTGGAGTACAGCGTTCGCCCCGACAATGAATTTGAGCTGATTGCCCCGGAAGGGATTTCCACCAGACTGCTGCCGGAAGGACGGTTCGTCACCAACGATCCGATGACTATTTCGCGCTGGCTGGTGGCCGGTGCCGGGATCGCGTATGTGCCGTTAATGTGGGTAATCAACGAGATCAACAGCGGTGTACTGGAGATCCTCTTCCCGCGCTATCAGTCCGATCCGCGTCCGGTGTACGCGCTGTACACCGAGAAAGACAAACTGCCGCTCAAGGTTCAGGTATGCATAAACTATCTGACCGAGTATTTTGTGGACGTGGCGGAGTTGTTTCAGGGAATGCGCGAAAGACGAAAGGAATAACCTTTAATTTCCCAAAAGTATATTCGTGATGAATATTCCAGGATGATACAGACCGTCATTCAGGAATATTCCTTCGCCCCTGCCAGGAATAGCGAATTGACACTGCCGCCATCTGCGCCTTACCTTATAAACAGTCTGACAGTCAGGCTGTTATTAATTTGTTACCGATATGAATAATAAAATGTATTTCTCAGGATGACGTTAAACAAGGAAAAGAAATGAATATATTTGAACAAACACCGCCTTCACGCAGGCGCTATGGACTCGCCGCGTTCATTGGTTTGATTGCAGGGATTGTCTCCGCCTTCGTAAAATGGGGAGCAGAGGTGCCGCTTCCGCCGCGAAGCCCTACCGATTTATTCACCAGCGCATGCGGACCGGAGCAATTAATAAGAGCCGCAGGTCAGATTGATTGTTCCCGCAATTTTTTAAATCCTCCTTATGTATTTTTACGCGACTGGCTGGGCATTGCTGACCCTAACGCCGCGGTTTATACCTTTGCCGGACATATATTTAACGCGGTCGGCGTAACACATATTATTTTCTCTATCGTCTTTGCTGTAGGGTATTGTGTAGTTGCTGAAGTCTTCCCAAAAATTAAACTCTGGCAAGGTTTACTGGCGGGTGCGTTAGCGCAGCTTTTTGTTCACATGATCTCCTTCCCGCTGATGGGGCTGACACCCCCGCTGTTCGAACTGCCCTGGTACGAACACGTCTCAGAGATCGTGGGGCATTTGATCTGGTTCTGGTCGATTGAAATCATTCGTCGTGACCTACGCAACCGCATCACGCACGAGCCCGACCCGGAGATCCCGCTGGGTAACGCACGTTAAAAAAAATGGCGCGACTGTAAAAGTCGCGCCATTTTTTCAGATTGGTTCAGGTCAGGCGGTGCCGCCCACCGTCAGGTTATCCACTTTCAGCGTTGGCTGACCGACGCCAACCGGCAGGCTCTGGCCCTCTTTACCGCAAACACCAACGCCGTTATCCAGTTTCAGATCGTTACCGACCATGGAGATCTGCTGCATGGCTTCAATACCGGAGCCAATCAGGGTCGCCCCTTTCACCGCTTTGGTCACTTTGCCTTTCTCAATCAGATACGCTTCTGAAGTGGAGAAGACGAACTTACCGGAGGTGATATCTACCTGACCGCCACCAAAGTTTGGCGCGAAGATGCCGTAATCAACGGACTCGATGATCTCCTGCGGTGTGGATTTACCCGGCAACATGTAGGTGTTCGTCATACGCGGCATCGGCAGATGCGCGTAGGATTCACGACGGCCGTTGCCCGTTGGCGCAACGCCCATCAGACGCGCGTTGAGTTTGTCCTGCATGTAGCCTTTCAGTACGCCATTTTCGATCAGCACGTTGTACTGCCCGGGCGTACCTTCATCGTCGATTGAAATCGAGCCACGGCGATCCTGCATCGTGCCGTCATCAACCACAGTACAGAGTTCAGATGAGACGCGTTGTCCCATCTGGCCGCTGAATACGGAGGTGCCGCGACGGTTAAAATCGCCTTCCAGGCCGTGGCCCACCGCTTCGTGCAGCAGCACACCAGGCCAGCCTGCACCGAGTACCACCGGCAATGTACCGGCGGGTGCCGCCACGGCAGACAGGTTCACCAGCGCCATGCGCACGGCCTCTTTTGCCCATACGTCAGCGCGTGCTTCACCGTCAACATCGCCCAGGAACCAGTCATAGCCAAAACGACCGCCGCCACCGCTTGAACCGCGCTCACGCTTACCGTCGTCTTCAACCTGCACGCTGACAGAAAGACGTACCAGCGGACGCACATCCGCTGCCAGCGTGCCGTCTGTCGCCGCGACCAGGATCAGTTCATAGACACCGCTCAGGCTGGCAGAGACTTCCTGCACGCGTTTATCCGCAGCGCGTGCGACTTTATCCACGCGGCGCAGGATATCCAGTTTCTCTTCACGGCTCATGCTCTGCAGGGGATCGATACTGGTATAGAGTGCAGAGTGCTGCACTTCACCCAGCGTCTTCACGCGACCGTCACCGGTTTCGCGCACGATAGTCCGCGCGGCCAGCGCGCTCTGCTCCAGTGCGGCCAGGCTAATCTGGTCGGCATAAGCAAAACCGGTTTTCTCGCCGCTGACGGCACGTACACCGACACCCTGGTCAATGTTATAAGAGCCATCTTTAATGATGCTGTCTTCTAAAACCCAGGATTCGTGATAGCTCGACTGGAAATAGAGATCGCCGTAGTCGAGACGGCGTTCGGTCAGTTGACCAAGAATGGAGAACAGGTCCTGATGGCTCAGGCCGTTCGCTGCGAGCAAATGTTCACTTACCAGGTTCAGACTCATCGTATTGCTACTCGTTCGTTGCCGCCCGTGGCGGTATATAAATCGTATTTATTGAGAGTGAGGCAATTACCTGCCCACGTCAAATCATTGCTGTGCATCTTTGCGCGGCTGGCGCAGCACTTCATTAATCTGCGGTTTATCCACCGGCCCGGTGATGCGATAGCGCAGAATAGAAACTTTGCTCCACAGCGGCCCCAGCACTTTACTGGCGGCAAACACCGCCGCACCGACAATCGGGTTCACCACAAAAGCCGCCGCCACGCCGACGGTGGCTGAAATTTCAGGTGCCACTACCGCTTCCATATCCAGTTCGCGGCGCACGAGGTTGACCGAGCCTTTCATCGCAATATCCGCTTCCAGGCCGTCCACCAGCGTATCGTCGGTATGCAGCACCCCGTCTTTGATCCATGCCGTACTGCGGATGGAGTCGTAATAGAAACCTTCGCTGAAGGTATCGCTAAAGTCGAAACGCAGCTTACGCAGCAGGGCATCAAAGCTCAACAGACGCAGTATCTGGCCCGCATGCCCGGTACTCACATCGGCAATTTCACCCTTGCCAAAGCGGGTTTTCAGAATGCCGTTCAGCGAGGCTTCATCCGGCGTCCACGGTGCCGCACGCCAGTGGAGATCGTAATTCACGTCAAATGATGAACCCCGCAGCGGCGTGCTGATGCCAAAGAAGTTAGCCACGGAATCCAGTTTATTGCCCTTGATGTCGCCCTTCAAAGAGGTTCGCTGCTCGCCCGGGTTATTAACCCACTCCCCGGCGGCCCGCAGACGGCCAAAGCCGGTGTCGATAAGTCCGCCCGCAAGGCTCAGCGTATTCCCCTTAATGGCGAAATCGCCGTCAATACGGCCATACTTTTGACCCCAAAGCCAGCACTCAGCACAGCGTAGCTGGAGATCGGGCCAGCCGCTGAAGTCGATACGGGTTGGGTTATTCAACGGCGCCGTATTTGACGGACGATCTTTTCCGCTCGCGGTGGCCGGGTTGTAGTAAAGATAGCGAATCGCCGCCTGCCACGGCGCATTGTCGCGCATGGTCAGCGTGCCATTGATCTCGCGGCCCTGGGCTTCGACTTTTGACCCATTCGCCGTTGGCTGCGAAACAATGCTCAGGTTATTCCACTGCTGTCCACCCAGCATCAGCGACGGCGTACGAACAGTAATGCTCTGCGGGAACTGGGCAGCCTCATCAACGTTTTGGCCCACGCCCTTCTGGAACAGGGCCAGCCACTCGGCCCCGTCCATTGGCGGCAGATTAAGCTCAATGCCGGTGTGATCGGGCAGCGGCGGCGTGGTGCGGCTGTCCGTCGTCCAGATGGCTCTGTCGAGCGTGAGCTTACGGTTAAGCAGCCAGCGGCTGTTGAAATGGTTTTTCTCACCCGCACTGCCGGTCAGCGCGAAGCTGTTAAGATTGCCATCGACGTTAACCTTTATTGGCAGGGGTTGACCGGACGATTTATCCAGCGGTGCAGGCAACTGGCTCTGAATGTTTTTCAGATCGCCGGTGATATCAACTTTATAGCGCGCACCGGCGTGATAAGGCAGTTCAATTGCCACCTTGCCATTCCAGGAGACTGCACCGTTAACCGACTCCTCAATCGGCTTTGGCAGAACATCCATGCGCGATGGCTGCCAGTTGCCGTCCAGGTTGACGGCTACCTGATAAGCTTTCTCGCCCTCGGTGGTCGAGAAATCAATATTCACAGGCTGATTAAACCAGCTGGCCGTGAGCGGCTCGCTCTTCAGATTACCGTTCTCAAAGCTAAACTGCCCGCTGAGGTTCTTCAGGGTGCTTTCAAGCGGCTTAATATACAGACTGTTGTTATTGAGACGGACGTCGCCTTTGGCGGTGGTCATTTCACCGTCGAGCGGGATATCAAGATGTAAGCGAGCACTCACATCGCCATCCAGCTGCAGCTGCTGAAGGGTCGCCGCCAGCGACTCTTTCAGCGGCGTGTCTTCAAAATAGGGGCCGACCGCTTTCCCGGGGCCGTTAATGTCGGCATCAATCAAAAGCTTCTCTTTTGAGTAATCCGGAATGTTTGCCGTCAGGTTACTGGCCGTTACGCCGCCCAGCGCCACGTTGTCTGCCTTCATCCATAATCCGTCATTGATAAAATTAAGTTCAATGTCGAGATTTTTCAGCGCAGGCCAGCCCGGCTGGAAGGCAAAGGTGGCGTTGTGCAGCGGCACCAGCACCTGGAATTGACCTTCATTGTGCTTGTACGGGAAAAGATGCGGATTACCGCCGTAGACCAGGGTGGCATTATCCGCCTGGCCGCCCTGGATCGCGCCGCTCAGATAGTCCACCAGCGCTTTGCCCATCAGGTTCTCGGGGAAGTAGCGCCAGGCCTGAGAACCGTCGTTAGTGCTGATCCCGGCCAGAATACCCAGCCACGGCTCTTCATCTTCAGGCTGCAGATAGCGGAAATCGCCACGCGCATGCACCGCTTTGGCTTTCACATCGATATGGCGCCCATCCAGCTGGAAGCCTTTATCGTTACGCAGCCAGTTGAGCACCGCATTGCCTTGTTCAATTTCCAGCGGCGCACGGAAGACCGTTTCGTAAGGCATTCTGGCGTCATGCATATCGACCGTTAGCCTGCCGTTCTCAACGCTCCCTTCCAGCTTACCGCTGAAGTTTTCCGCGCCCGGTAACATCTTCCACTGCTTCCAGGCCAGACCTTTCCATGCGGCCTGAAAACGGGTCTTTTCCGTGGCCTGAAGCGGGATATCCAGCGCCAGCGAATCTATCTTTCCGCTTGGCTGCGTTGCCAGCCAGATCTCACCCAGGTCCGGAGAAAGCTTGGCGGCCATCGAGCGCAGACCTTCTATTGCGGCCAGATCAAGGTTGCTGGCGCGAATACGCAGCTCGTCACTGCGTTTGCTGGTCGCCCCACCGACATCCTGTTCCGGCATCCAGGCCAGCGTCAGAGCACCGCGCGGCCAGGGTTTGTTATCCATGGTGATGCGTGTGTCCGGAATGGCAAACTGCCAGCCCTCTTTCTCTTTCGTCACGTGCGCGGTGAGGTTATCGACAGAAAGTTGATGCTGCTGTTTTTCGCCCTTCCAGCTTGCGCCCCCCTGCTTAAGCCAGATATCGCCGCTGGCAAATTCCCCTTTCGTCAGGGTCATCCAGCCTTCAAGGCTAAAACGGGCGGTTTCCAGCTGCATATTTTGCTGTAACCAGTCGCCGAGCCACGGCTTAACATCCACGTCGTCGGCCTGCAGCCATACCTTGCCGTTATTTAACAAACCGTCGTCGTCGCGCAGATCCATACGAACCTGCATCACGCCGTGCTGGCCGTTCAGACTGGAGAGATTCACCTGTCCTTCCGCGCGATGGCGTTCTTTGCCGTTAAGCCAGGTCAGCTGTGGGATCGCCAGTTCAGCGCGCTGCCCGGAGAGGGTAATAAAGCTCACTTCACTGTCGCGCAGATCGAAATGATCAAACTGACGCAGGAAGAGATCGCTGAAGCGGTTGGTTTCAAGGCTCTGATTGCTATCGCCGCCGGACAGCGGGGTATTGGTCAGAAACTGAAGCTGATAAAAGGTGAGATCGCGGAACTGCCAGCGAAAATGGAGCAGGCTTTGCCAGACATCCAGCGCCAGGGTGACGCGTTTGATTTTCAGATAGCCGCCATCTTTCAGGCTGGCATTGATATCCCGGACATCAAGCGTCGGGCCAAAATTCTGCCAGCTGGCGCTTATCTGGCTCACGTCCACCGGGACACCGGTGGTGGATTCGATTTTTGCCAGCAGCTGCGGACGCCAGCTGTCCAGATGCGGTAAAACGAGGCGCAGCCCGCTCACGAGCAACGCGACAATCACGACCAGCGTTGCCCCTGTAAGCAATAAAATCCCCGGCAATCGCCTCACTCATCTCTCCTTGTCAGCTTTGGTCACGCGGCGTACCGCGTCTTACATCATCACGACGTCAAACTGCTCCTGGTTATAGAGCGGTTCGATTTGAACTTTTACCTGTTTACCGACAAAGATTTCCACTTCCGCCAGCGCGTGCGACTCTTCGCCTTTCAGCGCTTCAGCCACCGCAGGGGAAGCATAGACCAGAAAACGATCGGAGTCGTAGGCATGATGAACGCGAACGATTTCACGCATGATCTCGTAGCAGACGGTCTCAACCGTCTTTACTGTGCCACGTCCGTGGCAGGTTGGGCATTCATTGCACAGCACGTGCTCCACGCTTTCGCGGGTACGCTTACGCGTCATTTCCACCAGCCCCAGCTGTGAGAAGCCGTTGATGCTGGTTTTCACGCGATCTTTACTCAGCGCCTGCTCCAGCGAGTGCAGCACACGACGGCGATGGTCTTCATTACTCATATCGATAAAGTCGATGATGATAATGCCACCCAGATTGCGCAGGCGAAGCTGGCGGGCGATGGCCTGCGTGGCTTCGATGTTGGTATTAAAGATGGTGTCATCCAGGTTGCGATGGCCGACAAACGCGCCGGTGTTGATATCCACAGTCGTCATCGCTTCGGTCTGATCGATGATCAGATAGCCGCCGGACTTCAGTTCAACCTTGCGTTCCAGCGCTCGCTGGATCTCATTTTCGACGTCATAGAGATCGAAGATAGGCTGACGCCCCGTGTAATGCTCCAGCAGGCCAGGCATTTCGGGAATGTATTCGGCGGTAAATTCCAGCAGTGCTTCATAGGTCAGGCGGGAATCCACGCGAATTCTGTCGAGCTGTGCATCGGCAAAATCACGCAGGACGCGCTGAGCCAGCGCCAGTTCGCCGTAAAGCTGGTAGCGGGTCTGGTTGCGTTTTTTACGCTCCATGACTTTGGTCCAGACGCGCTTGAGGTAGGCCGCATCAGACGCCAGATCGTCTTCACTGATCCCTTCTGCGGCGGTACGGATGATAAACCCGCCCTGTTCATCGCAGTAAGCGCTGACCACTTTTTTAAGACGCTCGCGCTCGCTTTCGCTCTCAATGCGCTGCGAAACGCCCACGTGCGACGCGCCAGGCATAAAGACCAGATAACGGGAAGGCAAGGTAATGTCGGTCGTCAGACGGGCGCCTTTCGTGCCCAGCGGATCTTTGACGACCTGCACCATTAGATCCTGGCCCTGACGCACCAGTTCGGAGATATCGCGCACGGCAAACTGCTTTTGCTCTTCGCCCGCGACGCACTCGGTATGCGGCATAATGTCGGAGGCATGTAAAAATGCCGCCTTATCCAGTCCAATATCTACAAAAGCCGCCTGCATACCCGGTAGTACACGACTGACACGACCTTTGTAGATATTGCCTACTATTCCGCGCCGCGCTTCACGCTCAATATGAATTTCCTGAAGAATGCCACCATCAATATAGGCCACACGGGTTTCCGATGGGGTTACGTTTACCAACAATTCAGCCGTCATAATTATCCCTTCCCTCACGCAGTGAGTTAAAATTGCTCAGCAACTCATACGTTTCCACCAGCGGTAAGCCGACTACGGCGTGATAGCTGCCATTAATCTTCCTGACAAAACAGCCACCCAGCCCCTGAATACCGTATGCACCTGCCTTATCCATCGGTTCACCGCTGGTGATATAAGCGGCGATCTCGTCGTCGGTAAGCACTCTGAATGTCACGTCCGTCACCACCAGGCAATCCAGCACGTGCTGGCTGTCCGCCAGCGCGACGGCGGTCATTACCTGATGTGTTTGTCCGGACATTTTGCGCAGCATGCGCGCCGCATGTTCAGCGTCGTGCGGTTTCTCAAGCACTTCACCGTTAAGAATAACGATGGTATCTGCCCCCAGCACCGGCAAGTCACGCGGCGTTTGCGCCACGCCTGCCTGCGCTTTCTCACGCGCCAGTCGAGAAACGTACTGCTGGGCACTTTCGCCTTCAGCGCGTTTCTCTTCGATGCCCGTAACAATGCGTTCAAAGGAGACACCCAGCTGAGTGAGCAACTCCTGACGACGCGGAGAACCAGAAGCAAGATATAGAGACGTCATAGAAACCTTTTATTGCACAGCAAACTGCTGGCGAACCTTACGCATCAGCAGGAACAGCCACGGCCAGAGCACACCGTTTACTACACTACTCCAGAACACTTCCGGTCGGAAAGAGACGTTGATCACTAAAAACTCTGCCCAGAAAACAACGATATCCGCAGCAAGCGACAACAACATCACCACCAGCGCCTGTTGCCAGAGCGCGAGGTTACGAAAGAGCTGGAATTTAAGTGCGACGAGGTACGCAATAATACTCATGGACAAGGCGCGCACGCCAAGCGTAGAGCCACTAATGAGATCCAGTATGGCACCCATCACAAAACCTGTGCCGACATTTACGCGGTGCGGCAGGGCAAGGATCCAGTAGAGCAAAATGAGCAATACCCAGTTTGGCCGGAAAACGAGAATGTCGTCCGGCCAGGGCATGATTTGCAGTAACAGCGCAATGAGAAATGAGAGCCAGATAACCCAGCGTCCCTGGCTACGGTAACTTGCCACTACTGCCCTCCCGAGGAGAGTTTAGGCGGTGGCGGTGCATCCGGCAGCGGCTGCGTTAGCCCCGTAGCAGGGGCCGGTACTGGCGCAGGGGGTCCCATGGCATCCGGTGCCGGCAGAACCTGCGGCATCATTTGCATCAGGCGTTCATTCGCGACGCGATGAACATCTTCAGGCGTCATGGGGTTAGCACCATTGCGGTCGGCGCCCCACAGCAGCAGCAGGTAGCGAAGACGCTGTAAACCCGCGGTTGGACGCGCCTGAATCACGGTATAGGCACGCTGCGTATCAAGCTTCACCGAAGAGACAACCGCAACCGGATACCCTTCAGGGAAACGTCCACCCAGACCCGACGTCACCAGAACGTCGCCCACACGAATGTCCGTGTTAGCCGGCAGATGTTCCAGCTGGAGATCGTCGGTACACCCGTTACCGGCCGCGATGACGCGAATGTCATTACGCAGTACCTGAATCGGCAACGCATGCGTGGCATCGCAGATCAGCAGAACGCGGCTGGTCAGTTTGGCCACAGCAACAACCTGGCCTACAACGCCTTTATCACTGATAACAGGCTGACCTTCATACACACCGTTCACGCTTCCTTTGTCGATCACAACCTGATCGCTGTAAGGATCGTTGACGGTGGAGATCACCTGCGTCACCATCTTCTGCTCATCCTGACGCAGCGGCGAGCCAAGCAGCTCACGCAGACGCGCGTTTTCCTGCTTATATTGTCCCAGCATCAGCAGCTCGCTGTTTTTCAACAGCAGTTCCTGACGTAATGCCCGGTTTTCGAGTTCGAGTTGGTCACGTGAAGACAACGTTTGAGAAACGGAGTCGAGCAACTCACGGGGACCATTTGAAATAAAGTAGAAAGGACTGACGGCGGTATCCATGTACGTTCTGATCTGACTGAACGTACCGAGGCGGCTATCGGCAATAATGACCCCAAGCGCAACCAGGACCGCCAGAATGAGGCGAAACTGTAGCGATGGGCCACGGCTAAAAATTGGCTTCATAGGCTATGCGTATTCTCGTGTCAGAGAGAAAGGGTAGCGATACGCTACCCTTTCACAATGACTACTCTTCGCTGAACAAGTCGCCGCCGTGCATGTCGATCATTTCCAGCGCCTTGCCACCACCACGGGCGACGCAAGTCAGTGGATCTTCTGCAACTACGACAGGAATACCTGTCTCTTCCATTAACAGGCGGTCGAGGTTACGCAGCAGCGCACCACCACCGGTCAGAACCATACCTCGCTCGGAGATGTCAGACGCCAGTTCTGGTGGGCACTGTTCCAGGGCAACCATCACTGCGCTCACGATACCGGTCAGAGGTTCCTGCAGCGCTTCCAGAATTTCGTTGGAGTTCAGGGTAAAGCCGCGTGGAACACCTTCAGCCAGGTTACGGCCGCGAACTTCGATTTCACGCACTTCATCGCCCGGGTAAGCGGAACCGATTTCATGCTTGATACGCTCAGCGGTCGCTTCGCCGATCAGGGAACCGTAGTTACGACGCACATAATTAATGATGGCTTCGTCGAAACGATCGCCACCGATACGCACGGAAGAGGAGTACACCACGCCATTCAGGGAGATAACGGCCACTTCAGTGGTACCACCACCGATATCCACCACCATAGAACCGGTCGCTTCAGAAACAGGCAGACCCGCACCGATTGCCGCCGCCATTGGCTCTTCAATCAGGAACACTTCACGCGCGCCTGCACCCTGGGCTGATTCACGGATTGCGCGACGTTCAACCTGGGTGGCACCAACCGGCACACACACCAGAACACGCGGGCTTGGGCGCATGAAGCTGTTGCTGTGAACCTGCTTGATGAAGTGCTGAAGCATTTTTTCAGTCACGAAGAAGTCAGCGATAACGCCGTCTTTCATTGGGCGGATTGCGGCGATGTTGCCAGGGGTACGTCCCAGCATCTGCTTCGCGTCATGACCCACCGCGGCTACGCTTTTCGGCGAGCCGGCACGATCCTGACGAATGGCCACAACGGAAGGCTCATTCAATACGATGCCTTGTCCTTTAACGTAAATAAGGGTATTCGCGGTACCCAGGTCAATGGACAGGTCATTGGAAAACATGCCACGAAATTTTTTCAACATACTAAGGGATAATCCTGAAAGCTGGGGCGGAAAACAAAATCCGCTTACTTTACCAACCACACGCAGCAGCGACAAGGCGCAAAAATCATCTGCAGCGGTGAAAATTTGTGCAGTACGTATCCTGATGTTACAAATCTTTCCCTGATTCCCTCAGGGCTGAGTACACAGTAGCGTCCCTCACTGACATTTGTAACCCGCTAAAGGTCGTTCACTGGCTTTTTGCTCGTCATACTCAAAGCTACAGGCGCGATATTCTACGTGAAAACGGATTAAACGGCAGGTCAAACAGAGTATCTTTGCAAATATTTTTTCACATTGGTGTCAAGCGGCTGAGAGGAGGCAAAAAAATCCCCCTGACCGCCCGTCACACCGCGCTCTGTCAACATCTGCCATTCGCTTCTGGAGCGCACGCCCGTGGCAAAGACTTGTGTTCGCGTTCCCTTGCACGCTTCCACCAGACTCTGTACCAGCAGCTGGTTTTCCGTGCGCTTTTCAATGTTCCTTACCAGCCCCGGATGCAGCTTTAATAACTCCACATCCAGTTCCTTAATCCAGTTAGTACTGACCAGCGTTAAACCCGCCTGCGTGACCGCGACACGGGCACCTAGCGCATTAATCAACCGTACTACCGGACGTAACCGGCTGATGTGTTGACCCACATCCGCCTCAGCAAGTTCAAAAATAATGTGTTTGCGTTGCGATTTTTCGCATTGCATTAATGTATCACGCAACCAGCGCTGAAAACGCGGGCGAATTAACGACTCCACGGTAACCTGTAGCGCCAGGTTTTCTTCGGGCCAGAAGGATAAAAACGGCATGAGTCGGGTGATCTGCTGGCGGTCATACTCTTCAGAAAGCCCAAACTGCAGCACCATCGGCAAATATTCCGCGGAGATGACCTCTTCCGTACCGTCAAAAATACGGCACATCAGCTCACGATGATGAACGTTCCCGTTTTTCATCACCGCCGGTTTTTGATAAATGCGCGGCCCGCCGCGGCTGAGCATTTGTTCTATTAACGTTCGCCAGCGCACATTACCGCGCCCTTTTTCCGGTAACGAATCGTCGTATACTGCCCAGCCGTTAGCGCCCTGCAACACGGCGTTGCGGGTTGCCGCTTCAGCATGTTCCATCACCTGTTCCGTCGACTGGCCGCCGCGCCAGGCACAGATGCCCATATGAACCATATCGTCCCTGTCGAGCATTTTGCTCTGCGGCAGCGCATCCACCGCTTTCAGCAGCTGGCTGGCGATGCTTTCTGACTCTTTCAGCGTACGGTGAGGCAGCAGCACGGCAAAGTCGCTGCGGTGATAACGGGCCAGCAGCGCACCCGGATAACGCATAATAAAGGTTGAGAGCAGGTTGATCAGCGTAAAGAGATTCTCTTCCGCCACGCGCTGTCCCCAGGTATCGCGCAGCAGATCGAAATCGGGCAGGCGAATCATCATGACAACACCGTGCGTCCCGACTTTTTCCGGATCGTCCAGCAACGTGGCCAGTTGATTATCAAAGAAAAGACGGTTGTTCAGCCCGGTTTTATTATCCTGCGCAGCGTAAGAGCGGATCAGCGTGTCCATACGGCTGCGCTGGTCGCTGGCGAACTGAATTTCTGAGAGCAACATATCCAGCGCACTGCTGGCACGTGCAGGCCATTCATGGATCGAGCCACGCACCTGCGGGCCGCGTTCACCGTTCAGTATTCGCACGGAACGCATCTCCAGCAGTTCCTGACCAGAGAGCTGACGGCGCAGCCAGCGAACCGCGAGAAAAATCAGCAGGACAATAAACGCGACGGCGACGGTGAGCGGCGCGGTGGTCATCATCGAGCGGAAGTAGCTGGCCATCGGATCGAGGTAGACCATGTTTATGGTCATGCCCGGGTTTTTAAGGGAATGCACCGTCACTTCCCGGTACTGGCTTACCACGCCCGCAGGCCGATAGCTGTCCTGCCGGGCATGGCTTAAAACGTTATGCTTTCCCTGCAGAATGTCGATTTGGACAATATCGACAGGCACCATCAACTCATCCAGCTCGCGGGACAGCGCCGGCAGCGGGGTGGTGAGGAGACGATTATCAATCACCGACGCGACAGACTGCACCCGATTAACCAGCTTGTCCTGAATGGCGTTATAAAAGCTCAGAGAACAGCCAAGGAGCGTGACAAAAATGGTTAGCCCCGTCAGTAAGGTGATAAAAGCCGAGAACTTCGTCGTTAATCGCATCCTTGAGATAACTCCGTGGGTTGAGGGGGTAGCGAGTAAGCGCTAACTTGCATTTCAAATGCGGCATACTATCAAACCTGGCGTATCTGGCAATTTATTGCGTTAAATCGGCATTGCTTTTCCCTGAGGGAGTATAGTCTTCAGGAGCTATTTTCCAATCATCTGAGTCGTGAGGACCCTGTATGCAGGCTTTGATCTTAGAACAGCAGGACGGCAAAACGCTTGCCTCGGTGCAGGCCGTTGAAGAGAGCCGCCTGCCGGCAGGCGAAGTGACCGTCGACATCGACTGGTCCAGTTTAAATTATAAAGATGCGCTGGCTATTACCGGGAAGGGTAAAATCATCCGAAATTTCCCTATGGTGCCAGGTATCGATTTTGCGGGCCGGGTTCATGCGAGCGAAGATCCGCGCTTCCATGCCGGCCAGCAGGTGCTGCTCACGGGCTGGGGCGTGGGTGAAAATCACTGGGGTGGGCTGGCGACACAGGCGCGCGTGAAAGGCGACTGGCTGGTGCCGATGCCACAAGGCCTGGATGGTCGTAAAGCGATGATCATCGGTACCGCAGGCTTTACCGCCATGCTGTGCGTGATGGCGCTGGAAGATGCCGGTATTCGCCCTGAATCGGGTGAGATCGTCGTGACCGGTGCCAGCGGTGGTGTGGGCAGCACGGCGGTGACATTGCTGCACAAACTGGGTTACCAGGTTGCGGCAGTTTCCGGGCGCGAGAGCACCCACGCGTACCTGCGTCAGCTCGGCGCTAATCGCATCCTGAGCCGCGACGAGTTTGCCGAAACCCGTCCACTGGAAAAACAGCTCTGGGCAGGTGCGGTAGATACCGTCGGTGACAAAGTGCTGGCAAAAGTGCTGGCGCAGATGAACTACGGCGGCTGCGTGGCAGCCTGTGGTCTGGCGGGCGGTTTTGCCCTGCCCACCACCGTGATGCCCTTTATTCTGCGTAACGTTCGCCTGCAGGGTGTTGATTCCGTAATGACCCCGGCGGCGCGCCGCATTGCGGCCTGGGAACGTCTGCAGCGCGATTTGCCGGACACGTTCTTTACTCAGAGCGCAACCGAAATCACGCTTAGCCAGGCGCCTGAATATGCCAGCAAGATCATGGACAACCAGTTCCACGGCCGCGCGCTGGTGAAAATTGCCTAATCTTCAAATTTTCGTGACATATTCGCGCTAATCCCTCTCCTCCGTCATGCTTAGAAAAACGCATGACGGAGGATGCCATGAAAACCCGAAAACTGACGGAAGCCGACGTAACGTCGGAATCTGTCTTTATGTTACAGCGCCGCCAGATCCTGAAAATGCTTGGCATCAGCGCCACCGCACTGACGCTTTCCCCTGCGGCTCATGCCGACCTGCTCGACTGGTTTAAAGGTAACGATCGCCCGAAAGCCCCTTCTGGCGCCCCACTCACCTTTACGAAGCCCGCGCAGTGGCAAAACACACTGACGCTCACGCCGGAAGACAAAGTGACCGGCTATAACAATTTCTACGAATTTGGTCTCGATAAGGCCGATCCTGCGGCCAACGCGGGGAGTATGAAAACCGATCCGTGGACGCTGAAAATCGACGGTGAAGTGGCAAAACCGCT
Source organism: Enterobacter sp. R-25 (assembly GCF_049913205.1). Classification (NCBI taxonomy): domain Bacteria; kingdom Pseudomonadati; phylum Pseudomonadota; class Gammaproteobacteria; order Enterobacterales; family Enterobacteriaceae; genus Enterobacter; species Enterobacter sp. R-25. Next base: position 4,266,871 of record NZ_CP183982.1, read on the forward strand.
GACGCTGGACCATCACGATCTCACCACCCGTTTTCCACTGGAAGAGCGTATCTACCGCATGCGCTGCGTGGAAGCCTGGTCGATGGTCGTGCCCTGGGTAGGCTTCCCGCTGCATAAACTGCTGGCGATGGTTGAACCCACCAGCAACGCAAAATATGTCTCTTTCCAGACGCGCTACGCCCCGGACGAGATGCCGGGCCAGAAAGATCGGTTTATCGGCGGTGGGCTTGCGTATCCGTATGTCGAAGGGTTACGGCTCGACGAAGCGATGCATCCTCTTACGCTGCTGACCGTCGGTGTTTACGGCAAAGCACTCCCGCCGCAGAACGGCGCGCCTGTTCGCTTAACGGTGCCGTGGAAGTACGGTTTTAAAGGGATTAAATCTATCGTCAGCATTAAGCTCACCCGCGAACGTCCACCCACGACCTGGAACCTGGCGGCGCCCGACGAATATGGCTTTTTTGCCAATGTGAACCCGCACGTCGATCATCCCCGCTGGTCGCAGGCCACCGAGCGATTTATCGGTTCCGGCGGCGCGCTGGATGTGAAGCGTCAGCCGACACTGCTGTTTAACGGCTACGCTGATGAAGTGGCGTCGCTTTACCGTGGCCTTAATTTACGGGAGAACTTCTGAGTGCGTTTAACGGCAAAACAGATAACCTGGCTGAAAGTGCTGTTGCACTTAGCCGGGTTGCTTCCTTTTATCTGGTTATTCTGGGCCGCCAGCCAGGGGCTTTTTAGCGCTGATCCGGCAAAGGATATCCAGCACTTTACCGGTCGGATGGCTCTGAAATTTTTACTGGCGACCTTGCTGGTGTCACCGTTAGCGCGCTACGCTAAACAGCCATTATTGATACGCACCCGCCGGCTTTTGGGGCTATGGTGTTTTGCCTGGGCGACGCTCCATTTGACCAGCTACGCCTTGCTGGAACTGGGCGTTAACAACCTGGCACTGCTGGGCCGCGAACTGGTTACCCGTCCGTACCTGACGTTAGGTATCGTGAGCTGGCTGGTGTTACTGGCATTAGCACTGACATCAACGCAATATGCACAACGTACATTGGGCAGGCGCTGGCAACTGCTGCACAACTTCGTCTATCTTGTCGCGATCCTCGCTCCCATCCATTATCTGTGGTCGGTGAAGATCCTCTCCCCGCAGCCCATACTCTACGCGCTGCTGGCTGTGGCGCTTTTAGCATGGCGTTACAAGAAGTTCCGTCAGTGGTTGCGATAATTCGCGAAACTGTGCGTTTTCCCGCAGAATCCCTGTCAACCGCGAATCTTTTTCGGATAGCGGTTGATTATCTTCCCTGATAAGACCAGTATTTAGCTGCCAAATGCTACGAAATCGTTATAATGTGCGACTTTGGTTTACCCGACAGCGGTTTTAGGCCTCTGAAAAGGTGACAATCGTGCTTCGAAGGTATATTTTGTTTTTTACCGGAGAATCGCAGGAGATAGCGGCACAATGGCTGATAAGTTCCATATCTTAGTTTTAAACGGACCGAACCTGAACATGCTCGGCACCCGCGAGCCAGAGAAGTACGGCTCGCTAACATTGAGTGAAATTGTTAACCGTCTGAGCACGGAAGCAACGTCGCTGAATGTGGATTTGGATCATTTTCAGTCGAACGCGGAGTACGCAATCATCGACCGTATTCATCAGGCTAAAGACATTGTGGACTATATCCTGATCAATCCGGCCGCGTTTACGCACACCAGTGTTGCTATTCGCGACGCACTGCTCGCAGTGAGTATCCCGTTTATCGAGATCCACCTGAGCAACGTGCACGCCCGAGAGCCGTTCCGCCACCATTCCTATCTATCAGATATCGCCGCTGGCGTTATTTGCGGACTGGGCGCTGACGGCTATTCATACGCTTTACAGACAGCGGTAAAACGCTTGTCACAATCACACTAAACAAGAGTACGGAACCCACTCATGGATATTCGTAAGATTAAAAAACTGATCGAGCTGGTTGAAGAATCAGGCATCTCCGAACTGGAAATTTCTGAAGGCGAAGAGTCTGTACGCATCAGCCGTGCAGCCCCAGCCGCTAGCTTCCCGGTAATGCAGCAGGCTTATGCTGCGCCAGTGCAGCAGCCTGCGCTTTCCGCAGCCGTTGCACCAGCAGCTGAAGCCGCACCTGCCGCTGCAGCAGAAATCAGTGGTCACATCGTACGTTCCCCAATGGTTGGTACTTTCTACCGCACCCCGAGCCCGGACGCGAAAGCGTTCATCGAAGTGGGTCAGAAAGTCAACGCAGGCGATACCCTGTGCATCGTTGAAGCGATGAAAATGATGAACCAGATCGAAGCAGACAAATCAGGCACTGTGAAAGCGATTCTGGTCGAAAGTGGTCAGCCGGTTGAATTTGACGAGCCGCTGGTCGTCATCGAGTAACGAGGCGAACATGCTGGATAAAATTGTTATCGCCAACCGCGGCGAGATTGCACTGCGTATTCTTCGTGCCTGTAAAGAACTGGGCATCAAGACCGTCGCTGTGCACTCAAGCGCGGATCGCGATTTAAAACACGTATTGCTGGCGGATGAGACGGTCTGTATTGGCCCGGCTCCGTCCGTAAAAAGCTATCTGAACATCCCGGCTATCATCAGCGCCGCTGAAATCACCGGCGCGGTGGCAATTCATCCGGGTTATGGCTTCCTCTCTGAGAACGCCAACTTTGCTGAGCAGGTTGAGCGCTCTGGCTTTATCTTCATCGGCCCGAAAGCTGACACTATCCGCCTGATGGGCGACAAAGTGTCCGCAATCACCGCGATGAAAAAAGCCGGTGTTCCAACCGTACCGGGCTCTGACGGTCCTCTGACCGACGACATGGATGCTAACCGTGCTCATGCGAAACGCATTGGCTATCCGGTTATCATCAAGGCGTCCGGCGGCGGCGGCGGTCGCGGTATGCGCGTTGTGCGTAGCGATGCTGAACTGGCTCAGTCCATCTCCATGACCAAAGCGGAAGCGAAAGCAGCTTTCAGCAATGACATGGTGTACATGGAAAAATACCTGGAAAACCCACGCCACATCGAAATTCAGGTGCTGGCTGACGGTCAGGGTAACGCTATCTATCTGGCAGAACGTGACTGCTCCATGCAGCGTCGTCACCAGAAAGTGGTTGAAGAAGCGCCAGCACCGGGCATTACGCCGGAACTGCGTCGCTACATCGGCGAGCGTTGTGCTAAAGCCTGTGTCGATATCGGCTATCGCGGTGCGGGTACTTTCGAGTTCCTGTTCGAAAACGGCGAGTTCTACTTCATTGAGATGAACACCCGTATTCAGGTAGAACACCCGGTTACCGAAATGATTACCGGCGTTGACCTGATCAAAGAACAGCTGCGTATCGCTGCGGGTCAGCCTCTTTCCATCAAACAGGAAGAAGTTGTGGTCAAAGGCCATGCGGTGGAATGCCGTATCAACGCCGAAGACCCGAATACCTTCCTGCCAAGCCCGGGTAAAATCACGCGTTTCCACGCGCCGGGTGGCTTTGGTGTGCGTTGGGAGTCTCATATCTACGCGGGTTACACCGTACCGCCGTACTATGACTCCATGATCGGTAAGCTTATCTGCTACGGCGAAAACCGTGACGTGGCAATTGCCCGCATGAAGAACGCCCTGCAGGAGCTGATCATCGACGGTATCAAAACCAACGTTGAACTGCAGATGCGTATAATGAGCGACGAGCACTTCCAGAATGGTGGGACTAACATCCACTATCTGGAGAAAAAACTCGGTCTGCAAGAGAAGTAAGCGCGCAGTCACGCCAAAAAGGCCGGATAATCCGGCCTTTTTTTATTTCTGGGGATCGGAAAGCCCCATCATGTACAATCCCCACTTTATTCATCCACAAGGGACAAAAAATGGACAAGCGTTTTGTTCAGGCCCATAAAGAAGCGCGATGGGCGCTGTGGCTGACCCTTCTCTATCTTGCCGCATGGTTGGTGACCGCTTACTTACCTGACTCGGCTATCGGCATTACCGGCCTGCCTCACTGGTTCGAAATGGCCTGCCTGCTGGTGCCGCTGGTCTTTATCCTGCTGTGCTGGGCAATGGTGAAATTTATCTACCGGGATATCCCGCTGGAGGATGATGATGCAGCTTGAAGTCATTCTGCCGCTGGTCGCGTACCTGGTGGTCGTGTTTGGTTTGTCCGTTTATGCAATGCGTAAGAGGACAACCGGCACTTTCCTGAATGAGTATTTCCTCGGCAGTCGCTCGATGGGCGGTGTCGTGCTGGCCATGACGCTTACCGCCACCTATATCAGCGCCAGCTCGTTTATCGGTGGCCCCGGTGCAGCCTATAAATATGGGTTAGGCTGGGTGCTGCTGGCAATGATTCAGCTGCCTGCCGTCTGGCTCTCACTGGGTATACTGGGTAAAAAGTTTGCCATTCTGGCACGCCGTTATAACGCCGTGACGCTCAACGATATGCTGTTTGCGCGCTACCAGAGCCGTCTGCTGGTGTGGCTGGCAAGCTTAAGCCTGCTGGTCGCGTTTATTGGTGCAATGACGGTGCAGTTCATCGGCGGGGCACGTCTGCTGGAAACCGCTGCAGGGATCCCCTATGAGACGGGCCTTATCATCTTTGGGGTGAGCATTGCGCTGTATACCGCGTTTGGCGGATTTCGCGCCAGCGTGCTGAACGATACGCTGCAGGGGATGGTGATGCTCGTTGGCACAATCGTTCTGCTGGTGGGAATTGTTCACGCCGCAGGTGGTCTGAGCCATGCCGTTGAAACTCTGGAAGCGATTGACCCGAAACTGATTTCCCCGCAGGGTGCGGATGATATCCTTTCGCCAACATTTATGACGTCGTTCTGGGTGCTGGTGTGCTTTGGTGTTATTGGCCTGCCGCATACCGCCGTGCGTTGTATCTCGTATAAAGACAGCAAAGCCGTTCACCGGGGTATTATTATCGGGACGGTCGTTGTTGCAATCCTGATGTTCGGCATGCATCTGGCGGGTGCGTTAGGACGTGCGGTGATCCCCGACCTTACGGTTCCCGATTTGGTGATCCCGACCCTGATGGTCAAAGTGCTTCCGCCTTTTGCCGCGGGGATATTCCTCGCCGCGCCAATGGCCGCCATAATGTCGACCATTAACGCCCAGCTACTGCAGAGTTCCGCTACGATCATTAAAGATCTCTATCTGAACCTGCGTCCTGAGCAGGTTCAAAATGAACGACGCCTGAAGCGTATGTCGGCGGTGATTACGCTCGTTTTAGGCGCGCTGCTGCTGTTAGCCGCATGGCGTCCGCCGGAGATGATCATCTGGCTGAACCTGCTGGCGTTTGGCGGCCTTGAAGCCGTCTTCCTGTGGCCGCTGGTATTGGGCCTCTACTGGGAGCGCGCCAACGCTGCCGGTGCCCTGAGCGGCATGATTGTCGGCGGTGTGCTGTATGCCGTGCTAGCTACATTTAAAATTCAGTACCTGGGCTTCCATCCTATTGTGCCTTCGTTACTGTTAAGTTTACTGGCGTTTGTGGTCGGGAACCGTTTCGGTCAGCCTGTCCCACAGCCCGCTACGATTTCTACTGATAAATAAAGAGTTTTGCCATGCCGTGGATCCAACTAAAACTGAATACAACCGGCGCTAACGCCGAAGAGCTAAGCGATGCGCTGATGGAAGCCGGTTCGGTCTCCATCACCTTCCAGGACACGCATGACACGCCGGTGTTTGAGCCACTGCCGGGCGAAACCCGCCTGTGGGGTGATACCGACGTTATTGGCCTGTTTGATGCAGAAACTGACATGAAAGAGGTTGTCGCGATCCTGGAAAATCATCCGCTGCTGGGTGCGGGTTTTGCACACAAAATCGAACAGCTGGAAGACAAAGACTGGGAACGCGAGTGGATGGATAACTTCCACCCAATGCAGTTCGGTAAACGTCTGTGGATCTGCCCGAGCTGGCGTGACGTTCCGGATGAAAACGCGGTAAACGTGATGCTGGATCCGGGCCTGGCATTTGGGACCGGTACTCACCCGACGACTTCTCTGTGCCTGCAGTGGCTGGACAGTCTGGATCTGGACGGCAAGACGGTGATCGACTTCGGATGCGGATCCGGGATCCTCGCTATCGCGGCGCTGAAACTGGGCGCGGCCAAAGCCATTGGGATCGATATCGATCCACAGGCTATTCAGGCCAGCCGTGATAACGCTGAGCGCAACGGCGTTTCTGACCGCCTTGAACTGTATCTGCCGGATGCGCAGCCAGAAGCCATGAAAGCCGATGTGGTGGTGGCGAACATTCTGGCCGGCCCATTACGCGAACTGGCCCCGTTAATCAGCGTGCTGCCCGTTGACGGCGGTCTGCTGGGGCTTTCCGGGATCCTGGCAAGCCAGGCTGACAGCGTATGCGAAGCCTACGCCGATCTTTTCGCCCTCGACCCGGTGGTCGAAAAAGAAGAGTGGTGTCGTATTACGGGCCGTAAAAAGTAAGCCATTGGCGTGGTCATCTGACCACGCCTCTCTTCCTCCGATAATCCTCTCTTCCCGTGCCCTTCTCCGGTAAAATACCCACACAAATCATATTGATAAAAATGGTTTGAACCACAATAATTCACCGGAAGAATACTATGACCCACTTTACTGGCAAGGCAGCGCTCTTCGCGCTGAGCATTATCTCGGCTTCAGCCTGCGCATCACACTGGAGCTACGAAGGCGAAGGCGCACCGGAACACTGGGGCGAACTGGACGAGGCCTATAAAACCTGTCAAAGCGGGATGAACCAGTCCCCCATCAACATTGAATCCACTGCTAACGCGCACCTCTCCCCGCTGCAAACACATTACATTGATGGCCCTGTGACGCTGACGAACAACGGCCACACCATTCAGGCAAGTGAAAAGCCGGAAACCCGCGATACCCTTACCCTCGATAAGCAAACCTGGACCCTGCAACAGTTCCATTTCCACGCGCCGAGCGAAAACACCGTGCATGGCAAGAAATTTGCGATGGAAATGCATCTGGTGCACAAAAACGCGGCCGGTGAGCTGGCGGTGGTGGCGGTCATGTTCGATAAAGGGGCCGCGAACCCGGAACTGAATAAGCTGTGGAGCGTCATGCCTGAGCAGGCCGAACAGAACGTCTCCATTAAGCAGGATCTCAATCTGAACAAGCTGATTCCAAAAGATAAAACATACTGGCGCTTTAGCGGCTCGCTGACCACACCGCCGTGCTCAGAGGGGGTAACCTGGATTGTACTGAAGCACCCGCTGACCGTCTCTGCAGAGCAGCTTGAGAAATTCTCCCACACGATGCACCACGAAAATAACCGCCCGGTACAACCCCTTCATGGTCGCGTAGTCGTCGAATAATGCGCATTTTTCGCATGCAGATCATGTTCTAAAATGCGACTCAGATCGCAAACAAGCGGGATAATCTGCTGCTAAAAACAGCAGATTATCCCGCTCAAGTGATGCATTTATTCAGAAATGATGAGAAGTTACGGGAAATTGTAAGCGGCTATAAAATAATCATTACGTCATAACTTTATGATTTAACAGGTTTATAATTTTCACCTGAAGGACAGAGCGGCGATTCCTTGATCTACAACAGTGGATTGTTCAAAGTTTGGCCTTTCATCTCGTGCAAAAAATGCGTAATATACGCCGCCTTGCAGTCACAGTATGGTCATTTCTTAACTCATGCGCATCGGACACTACCAGCTCAGAAATCGCCTGATCGCAGCCCCAATGGCAGGTATTACCGACCGGCCGTTCAGGACGCTGTGCTATGAGATGGGGGCAGGTTTAACCGTTTCCGAGATGATGTCGTCTAACCCACAGGTGTGGGAAAGCGATAAGTCCCGCCTTCGGATGGTGCACGTTGATGAACCAGGTATTCGCACCGTGCAAATTGCCGGAAGCGTGCCTGAAGAGATGGCAGATGCCGCGCGGATTAACGTGGAAAGTGGCGCCCAGATTATTGATATCAATATGGGTTGCCCGGCCAAGAAAGTGAATCGCAAGCTTGCAGGTTCAGCCCTTCTGCAATACCCCGACCAGGTGAAGTCTATCCTGACCGCGGTTGTCAGCGCAGTGGACGTTCCTGTTACGTTGAAGATTCGCACGGGTTGGTCGCCGGAACACCGTAACTGTGTAGAGATTGCCCAACTGGCCGAAGACTGTGGCATTCAGGCCCTGACCATCCATGGACGCACTCGCGCCTGTTTGTTCAATGGTGAAGCTGAATACGACAGCATTCGGGCAGTTAAGCAGAAAGTTTCCATTCCGGTTATCGCGAATGGTGACATTACTGACCCGCTTAAAGCCAGAGCTGTGCTCGACTATACGGGAGCTGATGCTCTGATGATAGGACGTGCCGCTCAGGGAAGACCCTGGATCTTTCGGGAAATCCAGCATTATCTGGACACTGGGGAGTTGCTTGCCCCACTGCCACTGGCAGAGGTAAAGCGCTTGCTTTGTTCGCATGTTCGGGAATTGCATGACTTTTATGGTCAGGCAAAAGGGTACCGAATTGCGCGTAAACACGTATCCTGGTATCTCCAGGAGCACGCTCCAAATGACCAGTTTCGGCGCACATTCAACGCCATAGAGGATGCCAGCGTACAGCTGGAGGCGTTGGAGGCATACTTCGAAAATCTTGCGTAATGAAATAAAGAGCTGACAGAACTATGTTCGAACAACGCGTAAATTCTGACGTACTGACCGTTTCTACCGTTAACTCTCAGGATCAGGTAACTCAAAAGCCCCTGCGTGACTCGGTTAAACAGGCACTGAAGAACTATTTTGCTCAACTGAACGGTCAGGATGTTAATGACCTGTATGAGCTGGTACTGGCTGAAGTTGAACAGCCACTGTTGGACATGGTGATGCAATACACCCGCGGTAACCAAACCCGCGCTGCCCTGATGATGGGTATCAACCGTGGTACACTGCGTAAGAAACTGAAAAAATACGGCATGAACTAATTTCGGTTAGCGAAATGCTTGTTTAAAAAGGCGCTACCTGGCATGGGGATGCGCCTTTTTTATTGCCCGCGCCTGTCACCGTCAAGGCTGTGTAAACCTTCGTTTATCCCCCTTTTAAACCGCAACTTTTCGTGTATATTTCCACCACCTCACTGAACCTCTTCGCCCGGAACGATACGTATGATTCGTAAATACTGGTGGCTGGTTGTATTTGCTGTCTCGGTTTTCCTCTTCGACGCGCTCCTGATGCAGTGGATTGAACTGATGAGCACTGAAGCCGATAAGTGTCGCAATATGAATTCCGTAAATCCGCTAAAATTAGTGAACTGCTCAGAACTCGACTAACCGCCTGACGTCGCTAAACTCACTGTTAAGACCCACTAAAAACGGGGATTTAAATCCCTTTGAGCCGTTACCTTACGATGATAATGTCTCGCCCTTCTCAACCGCGCCTGCGTAACTTCACACTCGAGTAGAACCGATCATGCTGGTTAGCCAATACAACCATATCCTCGTCGTCCTCTCCTTTGTTGTTGCTATCCTTGCTGCCTATACCGCGCTGAATATGGCTGCACGTGTTGCCGGGAGTCAGGGCGTGGCTGCGCGCGTCTGGCTGGCCGGCGGCGGTATTGCCATGGGGATTGGCGTGTGGGCCATGCATTTTATCGGCATGCTGGCGATGGACCTCTCCATGAGCATGCGCTACAACGCGACCCTGACGGTGCTATCCATGGTTATCGCCGTGGGCTCGTCACTGTTTGCGCTGTGGCTCGTAAGCTGTGAGCAGTTACGTTTGCGCCGTCTGCTGCCCGGTGCGTTAGTGATGGGCTGCGGCATTGTGGCGATGCATTACACTGGCATGGCGGCGCTGGAAGTCTCTCCCGGTATTATCTGGGACAAAACATGGGTGGCCATTTCGGTTGTCATTGCGCTTGCGGCTTCGCTCGCCGCATTATGGCTGACGTTCCGCTTGCGGCATGAAGCATCTCAGGTGTCGCTGATGCGTCTTGCCGCCGCCGTTACGATGGGGATCGCCATTGCCGGTATGCACTATGCCGGGATGAAAGCCGCTCAGTTCCCAATGTCGACCATGACACACCATGAAGGTATTAACGGCAGCTGGCTGGCAGTACTGGTCAGCGTCGTCGCACTCTCCATACTGGGGATCACGCTGCTGGTCTCGATGCTGGATGCCCGCCTTCAGGCACGGACCTCTCTTCTGGCCTCATCCCTTGCAGAAGCGAACCGCGAACTCGCTCAACTGGCTTTGCAGGATACGCTGACGCGTCTGCCGAACCGTGTTTTGCTGGAGGACCGACTCGATCAGGCCATCAGCAAAGCTGACCGTGAAGGCACCCATTTTGCACTGATGTTCATGGATCTCGACGGGTTTAAAACCATCAACGATGCGTACGGCCATGATGTCGGTGACAGACTGCTTGTCGCCGTGACGCAGCGCCTGCTCACGCCCCTGAAGGGTCAGTTCACCCTTGCCCGTATCGGTGGTGATGAGTTTGTTCTGCTGGCAGAAGGAGAAGGTCCGGATGATGCGGCCTCGCTGGCCAACTCGCTGGTTCGCGCTATCGATAGCCCATTCAATCTGGATCCCTATGAACTGGTGGTAACCCTTAGCATTGGTATCGCGCTCTATCCCCACGACGGTAAAACCGAGCGCGAGCTGATGTTTAACGCCGATGCGGCGATGTACCACACGAAGCACATGGGCCGAAACGGTTATCACTTTTTCCAGCCCTCCATGAACACCCTGGCGCAGACCCATCTCCAGTTGATGAACGATCTGTGGCTGGCTATCGATCGTAATGAACTGCGCCTGCTTTATCAGCCAAAATTCCACGCACCGGCGGGTCCTGTCCTTGGGTTCGAGGCGCTATTGCGCTGGCAACATCCGAAACAGGGATTGCTGACGCCAGACCTGTTCCTGCCGCTGGCGGAAAAAACGGGGCTGATCATCCCGATTGGTAACTGGGTGCTTAATGAGGCCTGCCGTCAGTTGCGGGAATGGCACCTTCAGGGGCATCAAAACTGGTCGATGGCGGTGAACCTGTCGACACTGCAGTTTGAGCAACCTTCACTGGTTAAAACGGTGCTCGACTGCCTGACGCGTCACAACGTACCGCCGGAGATGCTGATCCTTGAAGTGACGGAAACCACGGCGATGAGCAACCCGGATGAGAGTGTGCGCGTACTGACAGAGCTGACGGACGCGGGCGTGAAAGCGTCCATTGATGATTTTGGTACCGGTTATTCCAGCCTGCTTTATCTCAAGCGTCTGCCGGCCTGTGAGTTGAAAATCGACAGAGCGTTCGTGAAAGAGTTAAGCGGTGAAAGCGAAGACGCCACCATTGTCTCAGCGATCGTGGCCCTGGCAAAAACGCTAAATCTGAAAGTCGTGGCGGAAGGGGTGGAAACCGAAGCACAGCAAACCTTTTTGACGGCGCTGGGCTGCAACACGCTTCAGGGCTATCTGTTGGGCAAACCGGTCAGTGCACAGACCATCGAAACGCTCTGCGCGCAAGGGGAAATGTTACCTGGCGCTGAGCTAAAATCATCCTCATGAGGCGACACCCGCACGACAGGGAGTGTCGCCAGAATGCTATCGACCAGCGCAGGAGCCTGCTGGTAAAGATTAAAACTGCTGTTATTCATTAACCAGTTTTTAATGATCCCGCTGAAAAAACCGTGGAAAACAATCAGGGTCAGATCAACATTTACCTGTGACGAAATAAGGTTCCGCGAAATACAGTCCTGCAACGTGGCACGTAAAGACTCATAATTAAAACCAATACGTTTTCTGATTTCACACTCTGAAATCATATCGCTATTAAATTCACACTTATGATACAAAATTTGCAAAAGAGCACATTGCCGAGGCTCATGTGCAATATATTGCAACGCAGCAATAAATTGCTCACGAAGCATTAACAACGGATCGCTGCCCGCAGAAAGAGAAAGTCTGTCACGAATGATGTCACGAAACGGTAATTGCTGTTCCCAGATGGCATTAAATATTTCTGATTTACTGGTAAAATGCCAGTAGATGGCACCCCGTGTAACATTTGCTGCATCCGCGATATCCGTCAGCGTCGTGTTCGCCACGCCCCGCGTCGCAAACTGCCCGATAGCCGCTTCAATCAGCTGCTGACGGGTTTGTTGAGCCTCTTCTTTCTTTTTACGCGCCATAGACGACTACTCGTTACTCACAAGGTTTATATTTACACGGGTCAGGTACACGAAAGTATTCACTACTTTGCGTTTTAATTTTGCACAAAAAAAGTCAAATCGCTTAATTAATAATTCAGACAAATGCATAGATATAATTAAATTCATGAGATAAATAATTCAACCACGTTAAATGCCATTTATCTGATTAACCAGCCAGAAGTATATCCCCGCTAACACCAGGTTTGATTCTGATTTTTGCCTTAAGACCTGTTCATTCGCACTTATAAATTAAAAAACATTAATTACCCTCATTATTATACGCCCTACATTTTATTTTTCTCCCTCTGCCCTGCTACCGATTCACGGCAAATATCGGTTCATGGGTATTTAAAGGAACAGTAATGACGAATTATTTCAGACGTTTGCCCTTATCCGGTTTTATTGTCTGCGCGGTACTGCTCGCTGGATGCGATGGTCAGGAAAACCAACCACCGCATCCGCAGGCGCCTCAGGTCAGCGTGCATATAGTGAAAAGCGCCCCTCTGGCTGTCACCACCGAACTCCCGGGCAGAACAGATGCCTTTCGCGTTGCGGAGGTTCGTCCTCAGGTGAGCGGCATCATATTGCGTCGTAACTTCACAGAGGGAAGCGATGTAAAAGCCGGCGAGTCACTTTATCAGATCGATCCTGCCACCTATCAGGCTGCGTATGACAACGCGAAAGGTGAACTCGCGAAGGCCCAGGCGGCGGCTAACATTGCGCACCTGACGGTAAAACGTTATCTCACGCTGGTTGGCACGCAGTATGTCAGCAAGCAGGAATACGACCAGGCCGTGGCGACAGCGCAGCAAGCAGATGCCAGCGTCGTTGCCGCACAGGCAGGCGTTGAAAGCGCGCGCATTAATCTTGCCTATACCAAAGTGACGTCTCCCGTCGAGGGTCGCATCGGTAAATCCAGCGTCACCGAAGGCGCGCTGGTGACCAACGGGCAAGCCGCAGCCCTGGCAACGGTTCAGCAGCTTGATCCGATGTATGTCGACGTCACCCAGTCCAGCAGTGATTTTATGCGTCTGAAGCAGACGAGCCTGCAAAAAGGAGAGGCCACCAGCACCGTTGAGCTGGTGATGGAGAATGGTCAGCCCTACCCGTTGAAAGGTACGCTGCAGTTCTCGGATGTCACGGTCGACGAAAGTACCGGCTCTATCACCTTGCGCGCGATTTTCCCAAACCCACAGCACCTGCTGTTGCCTGGCATGTTTGTCCGGGCCCGCATTGATGAAGGCACACAGCCTGATGCGATTCTGGTCCCACAACAAGGCGTGACCCGCACGCCGCGCGGTGATGCATCCGTTCTGGTGGTTAACGATAAAAACCAGGTTGAGTCACGTACCATCGTTGCCCCTCAGGCGATTGGCGATCGCTGGCTGGTGACGGAAGGGCTGAAAAATGGCGACCGCGTCATTGTCAGCGGCTTACAAAAAGTCAGACCGGGCGCTACCGTCGTCGCGACGCCTGATACCACCACGACTCCAGCCGGTTAAGGAACGACGACATGGCTAATTTCTTTATCCAACGGCCGGTTTTCGCCTGGGTGCTTGCCATCATTTTGATGATTGCAGGCGGGCTGGCTATTCTCAAACTGCCCATCGCGCAGTATCCGACCATTGCCCCTCCCGCCGTGGCTATCACCGCAACGTATCCGGGTGCTGATGCGCAAACGGTGCAGGATACCGTAACGCAGGTTATCGAACAGAACATGAACGGTATCGATAACCTGATGTATATGTCATCCACCAGCGATTCCGCAGGTAATGTCACCATCACGCTGACCTTCCAGTCTGGAACAGACCCGGACATTGCGCAGGTACAGGTGCAGAACAAACTGCAGCTCGCCATGCCTCTGCTCCCCCAAGAGGTCCAGCAGCAAGGGATCGGTGTTGAGAAGTCCAGCAGCAGCTTCCTGCTGGTCGCAGGCTTTGTTTCCGATAACAAAGACCTCACGCAGGATGACATCTCTGACTATGTCGCATCTAACGTGAAAGATGCCATTAGCCGCACCACGGGAGTTGGTGATGTGCAGCTGTTTGGTGCCCAGTATGCGATGCGCATCTGGCTCGACAGCAACGCGATGAACAAATACCAGCTGACGCCACTGGATGTGATTAATCAGCTGAAAACGCAGAACGACCAGATAGCGGCCGGCCAGTTAGGCGGAACGCCGTCAGTACCGGGGCAGCAGTTGAACGCCTCGATCATTGCACAAACGCGTCTGAAATCTCCGGAAGAGTTTGGCCGCGTGACGCTCAAGGTGAACCAGGACGGCTCCATGGTTCATCTGAAAGATGTGGCCCGCATTGAGCTGGGGGGCGAAAACTACAATATGGTCACCAAAATCAACGGGCAAGCGGCAACCGGCCTGGGGATTAAGCTGGCTACCGGTGCAAACGCACTGGACACGGCCGCCGCCATCAAGAGCAAACTGGCCCAGCTCCAGCAGTTCTTCCCGCAAGGGCTGAAAGTAGTCTACCCCTATGACACCACGCCTTTTGTGAAGATCTCTATCCACGAAGTGGTGAAAACGCTGTTCGAAGCGATCATTCTCGTCTTCCTGGTGATGTATCTTTTCCTGCAAAACCTGCGGGCGACGCTTATCCCGACAATTGCGGTGCCGGTCGTGCTGTTGGGTACGTTTGCGATCCTGGCGGCGTTCGGTTTCTCCATCAACACCCTGACCATGTTCGGTATGGTGCTGGCGATTGGCCTGCTGGTTGATGACGCCATCGTGGTGGTTGAGAACGTCGAACGCGTCATGGTTGAGGACAAGCTGCCGCCAAAAGAGGCGACGCAGAAGTCGATGGGGCAGATACAGGGCGCACTGGTGGGTATCGCCATGGTGCTCTCAGCGGTCTTTATCCCCATGGCCTTTTTTGGCGGTTCAACGGGAGCCATCTATCGTCAGTTCTCGCTGACCATTGTCTCGGCTATGGCGCTGTCAGTGCTGGTCGCTCTGATTCTGACACCGGCACTGTGCGCCACCTTGCTTAAGCCCGTCTCCAGCGATAGCCACGAAAAGAAAGGTGGCTTCTTCGGCTGGTTTAATGCGCTCTTTGACCGGAGCGTGAAGCATTACAGCAATAGCGTAAGCGGCATTTTGCGTAAGACCGGGCGCTATCTGGTGGTATACGTCATCATCGTCGGTGGCATGGCCGTACTGTTCCTGCGCTTACCCACCTCCTTCCTGCCCGAAGAGGATCAGGGGGTATTTATGACCATGGTCCAGCTCCCCGCCGGTGCCACCCAGATGCGAACCCAGCAGGTGCTTGACCAGGTTCAAAACTATTATCTCAACAACGAGAAGGCTAACGTTGAATCGGTGTTTACCGTGAACGGCTTTAGCTTTAGTGGTCAGGGTCAGAACTCCGGTATTGCGTTCGTTAGCCTAAAGCCCTGGGAAGCGCGTCCCGGAGCAGAAAATAGCGTTGAGGCGATCGTAAGGCGTGCGACAAAGGCCTTCAGTCAGATTAAAGATGGCCTCGTGTTCCCGTTTAACCTGCCTGCGATTATCGAGCTGGGTACCGCAACGGGCTTTGACTTTGAGTTGATTGATCAAGCTAACCTGGGGCATACCCAACTGACCCAGGCGCGTAATCAGCTGCTCGGTATGGTGAAAGCGCACCCCGATCTGCTGGTTCGCGTTCGTCCTAACGGTCTGGAAGATACCCCACAGTTCAAACTGGATGTCGACCAGGAGAAGGCACAGGCGCTGGGCGTCAGCCTCTCTGACGTCAACCAGACGATCTCGACGGCATTGGGGGGAACCTATGTGAACGACTTTATCGATCATGGACGCGTGAAAAAAGTGTACGTCCAGGCCGACGCTCACTTCCGTATGTTGCCAGGGGACATCAACAACCTCTACGTGCGCAGCGAGAACGGAGAAATGGTGCCGTTCTCCTCCTTTAGCAGCTCGCACTGGGTGTATGGCTCGCCTCGCCTGGAGCGCTACAACGGGATGCCTTCGATGGAGATCCTCGGTGAGTCCGCGCCGGGTAAAAGTACCGGTGAGGCGATGGCCTTGATGGAGAACCTCGCCGCAAAACTGCCTTCCGGTATCGGCCATGACTGGACGGGAATGTCTTATCAGGAACGACTGTCTGGTAACCAGGCACCTGCCCTGTACGCCATTTCACTGATTGTGGTGTTCCTGTGCCTGGCTGCGCTTTATGAAAGCTGGTCTATTCCCTTCTCGGTCATGCTGGTTGTGCCGCTGGGTGTCACGGGCGCACTTCTCGCCGCATCGATTCGCGGGTTAAATAATGATGTCTATTTCCAGGTCGGTCTGCTGACAACGATTGGTCTGTCAGCGAAAAACGCCATTCTGATCGTCGAGTTTGCTAAGGATCTGATGGATAAAGAAGGTAAAGGGATCATTGAAGCCACACTGGAAGCATCCAGAATGCGCCTTCGACCGATCCTGATGACGTCGCTGGCCTTTATCCTTGGCGTGATGCCACTGGTCATCAGCAGAGGAGCCGGGAGCGGCGCGCAAAATGCTGTCGGGACAGGTGTTATGGGAGGGATGCTTTCCGCAACGCTTCTGGCCATTTTCTTCGTGCCCGTCTTCTTTGTGGTTGTCCGGCGCCGGTTTACGAAACATAAAGAGTAATGTTTCTCAAAAAAGGCACCTCAGGTGCCTTTTTTATTTTTGGCATAAACAATGAATTAGATATGTCATACTCACAGCATTAATAGTTAACCATTTGCATTAAGTAAAAACGCCGCGTTACGTCTTCATATTTTCTCCATTAATTCATCCTGACAGCGACTTTTCTCCACGATTTTTACAAACAACATAATTTGAGATTATTCCCCGTGCAACGTTGCCTTATCCCGGTGGTAAAATAGTCTCCAGTTCGTTAATAGCCCTCCTGGCTGTATAGCGAATGAGAAATAATACTGAGGTAACATCATGAAAAGATTCATTTCCGTTGCACTACTCGCTGCGCTGCTTGCTGGATGCGCGCACGACTCTCCATGTGTACCGGTATACGACGATCAAGGCCGACTGGTTCATACCAATACCTGTATGAAAGGCACCACTCAGGACAACTGGGAAACAGCAGGTGCTATCGCCGGTGGTGCTGCCGCGGTGGCAGGTTTGACGCTGGGTATCGTTGCTCTGACGAAGTAACATCAGAACGTATCATGTGTGTAGAAAGCGCGGCTCTGTCCGCGCTTTTGCTTTTAAAGAGTGCAGCGTTTTCAGATAAGTAAAAAAATAGCCCTGTCTTTACCCACCTTGTTTATTTCATCCTGCGGACAGTCACATATTTTTAATGCACAGCGTTAAATTACATATTCTATCGTGATGATTTTCACATATTAATTATATTTAATACCCTGCCAATATTCACCCCAGAAACTATCTCTTCTTTTTAAGGTATAGCCGCTGAAAGTTTTGCTCCGATTTGTGGCACAGGTTGTAATTTCGCACCGTTTCGGGGCGCTCTCTTTATTTAACCCTGTCTACACTCAGCATTATGCGTTCATTGGTCACCTATTTTGTTGAGCGCAAAACCTGGCATTACGTTTGCTTTATAAACGTTGGCCAAAGCCACAGACAGGTAAAGCGTTTAAAACGCCTCTATAACGATAAATTTCGCCACACAGGATGCATTATGAAAAAGACGATGATAGCCAGCCTGGCCGCCGCGGGCATGTTGTTTGCTGTAGCCGGTCAGGCCCATGCGGGTACGACACTGGATGCCGTTAAAAAGAAAGGGTTTGTTCAATGTGGGATCAGTGACGGTTTACCTGGCTTCTCTTATGCCGATGCAAACGGCAAATTTACCGGTATTGATGTCGATGTCTGCCGCGGTGTCGCCGCCGCCGTTTTCGGTGACGACAGTAAAGTAAAATATACCCCGCTGACGGCGAAAGAACGTTTTACTGCATTACAGTCTGGCGAAGTTGACATGCTTTCCCGTAATACCACCTGGACCTCCTCCCGTGATGCAGGCATGGGAATGGCATTTACTGGCGTGACCTATTATGACGGTATCGGTTTCCTGACCCACAATAAAGCGGGGCTGAAAAGCGCCAAAGAGCTGGATGGCGCGACCGTTTGTATCCAGGCCGGTACCGATACAGAGCTGAACGTCGCGGATTATTTCAAAGCAAATAACATGAAATATACCCCTGTGACATTCGATCGCTCCGATGAATCGGCCAAAGCGCTGGAATCCGGTCGTTGCGACACGCTGGCTTCTGACCAGTCACAGCTGTACGCCTTGCGTATTAAGCTGAGCAACCCGGCGGAGTGGATTGTCCTGCCTGAAGTGATCTCCAAGGAGCCTCTTGGACCGGTTGTGCGTCGTGGCGATGAAGACTGGTTCTCCATTGTTCGCTGGACGCTGTTTGCCATGCTGAATGCCGAAGAGATGGGTATCAACTCGAAAAACGTCGACGAGAAAGCCGCTAAACCGTCCACGCCGGATATGGCTCATCTGCTGGGAACAGAGGGCGATTTCGGGAAGGATCTGAAGCTGGATAACAAGTGGGCTTACAACATCATCAAACAGGTGGGTAACTACGCTGAGATCTTTGAGCGCAACGTGGGATCGGAAAGCCCTCTGAAGATCAAACGCGGCCAGAACAATCTCTGGAACAACGGCGGTATTCAGTACGCGCCACCAGTACGTTAAGACATTGCTGTAACGGGCACTGTTAAGGCAGTGCCCGCCCCAGAGTCATGGTTACCGAGGTTTCTTTATGTCCCATCGCCGCTCAGCCGTAAAAGGATCGCTATCCTTTTCTCATCCCGCGGTCCGCGCCTGGCTATTCCAGGTTATTGCGATTATTGCGGTTGTTCTTATCGCCGTGTATCTCATCCATAACACTATAACCAACCTGAATAATCGCGGTATTACCTCCGGCTTTGCTTTTCTGGATCGCAGCGCGGGGTTTGGCATTGTTCAACACCTTATTGATTATCAGGAAGGCGACACGTATGGACGCGTGTTCATGGTCGGTTTACTGAATACGCTGCTGGTCTCTGCACTTTGTATTGTTTTTGCCTCCATACTGGGCTTCTTTATTGGTCTGGCACGTCTGTCCGAAAACTGGCTGCTGCGCAAACTGTCTACTTTTTATATTGAGACGTTCCGTAATATCCCGCCGCTGCTGCAGATCTTTTTCTGGTATTTTGCCGTGCTGCGCAACCTGCCGGGGCCACGTCAGGCTATTGACGCTCTTGATCTGTTTTTCCTGAGTAATCGCGGGTTGTATATTCCTTCTCCGCAGCCGGGTGAAGGGTTGTATGCCTTCATTGCCGCCCTTGTAATAGCGCTTGCTCTCTCAGCGGCCATGTTCCGCTATAACCGCAAGCATCAGTTCAAAACCGGGCAGCTTCGTAAAACCTGGCCAACCGCCGCCATCCTTATCATTGGTCTGCCACTCCTGACACACTGGCTGTTTGGGGCCGCCCTTCACTGGGATATTCCGCAGCTGCGTGGCTTTAACTTCCAGGGCGGAATGGTTTTAATTCCTGAGCTGGCAGCCCTGACGCTGGCGCTTTCGATTTATACCTCTGCATTTATCGCCGAGATTATTCGTGCGGGGATCCAGGCCGTTCCTTACGGACAACACGAGGCGGCACGCTCGCTGGGATTACCCCATACGGTGACGCTTCGTCAGGTCATTATTCCGCAAGCGTTACGGGTCATCATTCCGCCGCTGACCAGTCAATACCTCAATATTGTCAAAAACTCATCGCTGGCGGCCGCCATTGGTTACCCCGATATGGTGTCGCTGTTTGCCGGAACCGTGCTTAACCAGACCGGACAAGCCATTGAAACTATCGCCATCACAATGTCTGTCTATCTGATCATCAGCCTGGTGATTTCGTTGCTGATGAACCTCTATAACCGTCGTATAGCACTGGTCGAGCGCTAAGGATCTATGATGACAAAAGCGATACTGTCGCACTCCTCGCGCCCTGCCGGTTCGACAGGCGGACGTTTTATTCTCTGGGCGCGTAAGAATCTGTTCTCCAGCTGGAGTAACAGCCTGCTGACAATTGTATGTTTGTGGCTTATGTGGGAATTAATTCCACCACTGCTGAACTGGGCTTTTTTACAGGCTAACTGGTCGGGATCCACTCGCGCAGACTGTACAAAAGCAGGGGCCTGCTGGGTGTTTATCCATGAGCGCTTTGGCCAGTTCATGTATGGATTGTATCCGCATGAACAGCGCTGGCGGATTAATTTGGCACTGGCCATCGGGCTGCTCTCCATCGCCGTAATGTTCTGGAAAAAACTGCCTCATCGGGGCCGTTATATTGCCTGTTGGGCAGTGGTGTATCCCATTATTGTTTGGGTGCTGTTGTATGGCGGCTTCCTGGGGCTGGAACGTGTTGAAACACGTCAGTGGGGTGGGTTAACGCTGACGCTGATTATCGCGTCCGTTGGGATAGCCGGCGCACTGCCATGGGGTATTTTGCTCGCGCTTGGGCGGCGCTCAAAAATGTCTGTCGTACGTGTGCTTTCCGTTATTTTCATTGAATTCTGGCGTGGCGTACCGCTTATCACCGTTCTGTTTATGTCTTCGGTCATGTTGCCGCTGTTTATGGCAGAAGGGACAACGATAGACAAACTGATCCGTGCCCTGGTCGGGGTCATCCTTTTCCAGTCCGCTTACGTTGCGGAAGTGGTGCGTGGGGGCCTGCAGGCTCTGCCTAAAGGTCAGTACGAAGCGGCGGAATCACTGGCGCTTGGCTACTGGAAAACGCAGGGGCTGGTGATATTGCCACAAGCACTCAAGCTGGTTATCCCGGGCCTGGTCAATACCATCATTGCCCTCTTCAAAGATACCAGCCTGGTGATCATCATCGGGCTGTTCGATCTCTTTAGCAGCGTGCAACAGGCGACCGTTGACCCTGCCTGGCTGGGTATGTCCACCGAGGGATATGTCTTTGCTGCTCTGATCTACTGGATCTTTTGTTTTAGCATGTCGCGCTATAGCCAGCATCTGGAAAAGCGCTTTAACACCGGGCGTACACCGCACTGAGGAAATTATGAGCCAGATTACTATGACACCTGCCGACGCGATGATTACGCTGGAAAACGTGAATAAATGGTACGGGCAGTTTCATGTTTTGAAAGACATTAACCTCAAGGTTAAGCAGGGAGAACGGATCGTTCTTTGTGGCCCTTCCGGGTCCGGAAAATCCACGACCATTCGCTGTATTAACCACCTTGAAGAACATCAGCAGGGGCGCATTGTTGTTGATGGCATCGAGCTAAATGAAGATATTCGTAACATCGAACGGGTGCGCCAGGAAGTGGGAATGGTGTTTCAGCACTTTAACTTGTTTCCCCATCTGACCGTTCTGCAGAACTGTACGCTTGCGCCAATTTGGGTACGAAAGATGCCTAAAAAGGAGGCTGAAGCACTGGCGATGCACTACCTGGAACGGGTACGAATCGCAGAGCACGCCAATAAATTTCCCGGCCAGATATCAGGCGGTCAGCAGCAGCGCGTGGCTATCGCCCGTTCGCTCTGTATGAAACCGAAAATTATGCTGTTTGATGAACCGACATCCGCCCTGGATCCGGAAATGGTGAAAGAGGTACTGGATACCATGATTGGACTGGCGCAGTCCGGGATGACCATGCTGTGTGTGACGCACGAAATGGGGTTTGCCAGAACCGTGGCCGATCGGGTGATCTTTATGGATCGTGGGGAAATCGTTGAGCAGGCACCGCCGGATGAGTTCTTCGCACATCCTAAATCTGAACGTACGCGGGCTTTCCTGTCACAAGTGATCCATTAAGCGTGTCTTAGCCCGGTGGCGCTTCGCTTACCGGGTCTGACTTTTTCCGGGAAACATAACGCAAAAAGGCCATCCTTTCGGATGGCCTCTTCACTTGTTTGATGTCTGGCAGTTCCCTACTCTCACATGGGGAGACCCCACACTACCATCGGCGCTACGGCGTTTCACTTCTGAGTTCGGCATGGGGTCAGGTGGGACCACCGCGCTAAAGCCGCCAGACAAATTCTTTTACTTCTTGCCGAACTTTAACCTAAGTATAAAGTGGTGCTGATACCCAGAGTCGAACTGGGGACCTCACCCTTACCAAGGGTGCGCTCTACCAACTGAGCCATATCAGCACGCTAAATTTGATGCCTGGCAGTTCCCTACTCTCACATGGGGAGACCCCACACTACCATCGGCGCTACGGCGTTTCACTTCTGAGTTCGGCATGGGGTCAGGTGGGACCACCGCGCTAAAGCCGCCAGGCAAATTCTGTAATCTGTATCAGCTGAAAATCGTCTCTCATCGCCAAAACACCTTCGGCGTTGTAAGGTTAAGCCTCACGGTTCATTAGTATCGGTTAGCTCAACGCATCGCTGCGCTTACACACCCGACCTATCAACGTCGTAGTCTTCAACGTTCCTTCAGGAGACTTAAAGTCTCAGGGAGAACTCATCTCGGGGCAAGTTTCGTGCTTAGATGCTTTCAGCACTTATCTCTTCCGCATTTAGCTACCGGGCAGTGCCATTGGCATGACAACCCGAACACCAGTGATGCGTCCACTCCGGTCCTCTCGTACTAGGAGCAGCCCCCCTCAATTCTCCAGCGCCCACGGCAGATAGGGACCGAACTGTCTCACGACGTTCTAAACCCAGCTCGCGTACCACTTTAAATGGCGAACAGCCATACCCTTGGGACCTACTTCAGCCCCAGGATGTGATGAGCCGACATCGAGGTGCCAAACACCGCCGTCGATATGAACTCTTGGGCGGTATCAGCCTGTTATCCCCGGAGTACCTTTTATCCGTTGAGCGATGGCCCTTCCATTCAGAACCACCGGATCACTATGACCTGCTTTCGCACCTGCTCGAGCCGTCACTCTCGCAGTCAAGCTAGCTTATGCCATTGCACTAACCTCCTGATGTCCGACCAGGATTAGCTAACCTTCGTGCTCCTCCGTTACTCTTTGGGAGGAGACCGCCCCAGTCAAACTACCCACCAGACACTGTCCGCAACCCGGATCACGGGTCTACGTTAGAACACCAGCCATTAAAGGGTGGTATTTCAAGGTTGGCTCCACGCAGACTGGCGTCCACGCTTCAAAGCCTCCCACCTATCCTACACATCAAGGACCAGTGTTCAGTGTCAAGCTATAGTAAAGGTTCACGGGGTCTTTCCGTCTTGCCGCGGGTACACTGCATCTTCACAGCGAGTTCAATTTCACTGAGTCTCGGGTGGAGACAGCCTGGCCATCATTACGCCATTCGTGCAGGTCGGAACTTACCCGACAAGGAATTTCGCTACCTTAGGACCGTTATAGTTACGGCCGCCGTTTACCGGGGCTTCGATCAAGAGCTTCGCGTTGCCGCTAACCCCATCAATTAACCTTCCGGCACCGGGCAGGCGTCACACCGTATACGTCCACTTTCGTGTTTGCACAGTGCTGTGTTTTTAATAAACAGTTGCAGCCAGCTGGTATCTTCGACTGATTTCAGCTCCACCCGCAGGGGCTTCACCTACATATCAGCGTGCCTTCTCCCGAAGTTACGGCACCATTTTGCCTAGTTCCTTCACCCGAGTTCTCTCAAGCGCCTTGGTATTCTCTACCTGACCACCTGTGTCGGTTTGGGGTACGATTTGATGTTACCTGATGCTTAGAGGCTTTTCCTGGAAGCAGGGCATTTGTTACTTCAGCACCGTAGTGCCTCGTCATCACACCTCAGCGTTAACAAGGAACCGGATTTACCTGGAACCTCCGCCTACATGCTTAAACCGGGACAACCGTCGCCCGGCTAACATAGCCTTCTCCGTCCCCCCTTCGCAGTAACACCAAGTACAGGAATATTAACCTGTTTCCCATCGACTACGCCTTTCGGCCTCGCCTTAGGGGTCGACTCACCCTGCCCCGATTAACGTTGGACAGGAACCCTTGGTCTTCCGGCGAGCGGGCTTTTCACCCGCTTTATCGTTACTTATGTCAGCATTCGCACTTCTGATACCTCCAGCACCCCTCACAGGACACCTTCAACGGCTTACAGAACGCTCCCCTACCCAACAACACATAGTGTCGCTGCCGCAGCTTCGGTGCATGGTTTAGCCCCGTTACATCTTCCGCGCAGGCCGACTCGACCAGTGAGCTATTACGCTTTCTTTAAATGATGGCTGCTTCTAAGCCAACATCCTGGCTGTCTGTGCCTTCCCACATCGTTTCCCACTTAACCATGACTTTGGGACCTTAGCTGGCGGTCTGGGTTGTTTCCCTCTTCACGACGGACGTTAGCACCCGCCGTGTGTCTCCCGTGATAACATTCTTCGGTATTCGTAGTTTGCATCGGGTTGGTAAGCCGGGATGGCCCCCTAGCCGAAACAGTGCTCTACCCCCGAAGATGAGTTCACGAGGCGCTACCTAAATAGCTTTCGGGGAGAACCAGCTATCTCCCGGTTTGATTGGCCTTTCACCCCCAGCCACAAGTCATCCGCTAATTTTTCAACATTAGTCGGTTCGGTCCTCCAGTTAGTGTTACCCAACCTTCAACCTGCCCATGGCTAGATCACCGGGTTTCGGGTCTATACCCTGCAACTTAACGCCCAGTTAAGACTCGGTTTCCCTTCGGCTCCCCTATACGGTTAACCTTGCTACAGAATATAAGTCGCTGACCCATTATACAAAAGGTACGCAGTCACCCCATAAAAGAGGCTCCCACTGCTTGTACGTACACGGTTTCAGGTTCTTTTTCACTCCCCTCGCCGGGGTTCTTTTCGCCTTTCCCTCACGGTACTGGTTCACTATCGGTCAGTCAGGAGTATTTAGCCTTGGAGGATGGTCCCCCCATATTCAGACAGGATACCACGTGTCCCGCCCTACTCTTCGAGTTCACAGCCTGTGTGCTTTCGTGTACGGGACTGTCACCCTGTACCGTGCGACTTTCCAGACGCTTCCACTAACACACAAGCTGATTCAGACTCTGGGCTGCTCCCCGTTCGCTCGCCGCTACTGGGGGAATCTCGGTTGATTTCTTTTCCTCGGGGTACTTAGATGTTTCAGTTCCCCCGGTTCGCCTCGTTAACCTATGTATTCAGTTAACGATAGTGTGTCGGAACACACTGGGTTTCCCCATTCGGACATCGCCGGGTCAAAGGTTCATATCACCTCGCCGGCGCTTTTCGCAGATTAGCACGTCCTTCATCGCCTCTGACTGCCAGGGCATCCACCGTGTACGCTTAGTCGCTTAACCTCACAACCCGAAGATGTTTCTTTCGATTCATCACCGGCTTGCGAAAATTTGAGAGACTCGAACACACATTAACTGTGTGTCGTTTCAATTTTCAGCTTGATCCAGATTTTTAAAGAGCAAAATTTCACAATGCACTTCGCAGTACATTTTGAAATTTATCATTCATCAGACAATCTGTGTGGACACTACAAAGGCAGGTTCTTTAAGGTAAGGAGGTGATCCAACCGCAGGTTCCCCTACGGTTACCTTGTTACGACTTCACCCCAGTCATGAATCACAAAGTGGTAAGCGCCCTCCCGAAGGTTAAGCTACCTACTTCTTTTGCAACCCACTCCCATGGTGTGACGGGCGGTGTGTACAAGGCCCGGGAACGTATTCACCGTAGCATTCTGATCTACGATTACTAGCGATTCCGACTTCATGGAGTCGAGTTGCAGACTCCAATCCGGACTACGACGCACTTTATGAGGTCCGCTTGCTCTCGCGAGTTCGCTTCTCTTTGTATGCGCCATTGTAGCACGTGTGTAGCCCTACTCGTAAGGGCCATGATGACTTGACGTCATCCCCACCTTCCTCCAGTTTATCACTGGCAGTCTCCTTTGAGTTCCCGGCCGGACCGCTGGCAACAAAGGATAAGGGTTGCGCTCGTTGCGGGACTTAACCCAACATTTCACAACACGAGCTGACGACAGCCATGCAGCACCTGTCTCAGAGTTCCCGAAGGCACCAAAGCATCTCTGCTAAGTTCTCTGGATGTCAAGAGTAGGTAAGGTTCTTCGCGTTGCATCGAATTAAACCACATGCTCCACCGCTTGTGCGGGCCCCCGTCAATTCATTTGAGTTTTAACCTTGCGGCCGTACTCCCCAGGCGGTCGACTTAACGCGTTAGCTCCGGAAGCCACGCCTCAAGGGCACAACCTCCAAGTCGACATCGTTTACGGCGTGGACTACCAGGGTATCTAATCCTGTTTGCTCCCCACGCTTTCGCACCTGAGCGTCAGTCTTTGTCCAGGGGGCCGCCTTCGCCACCGGTATTCCTCCAGATCTCTACGCATTTCACCGCTACACCTGGAATTCTACCCCCCTCTACAAGACTCTAGCCTGCCAGTTTCGAATGCAGTTCCCAGGTTGAGCCCGGGGATTTCACATCCGACTTGACAGACCGCCTGCGTGCGCTTTACGCCCAGTAATTCCGATTAACGCTTGCACCCTCCGTATTACCGCGGCTGCTGGCACGGAGTTAGCCGGTGCTTCTTCTGCGGGTAACGTCAATTGCTGCGGTTATTAACCACAACACCTTCCTCCCCGCTGAAAGTACTTTACAACCCGAAGGCCTTCTTCATACACGCGGCATGGCTGCATCAGGCTTGCGCCCATTGTGCAATATTCCCCACTGCTGCCTCCCGTAGGAGTCTGGACCGTGTCTCAGTTCCAGTGTGGCTGGTCATCCTCTCAGACCAGCTAGGGATCGTCGCCTAGGTGAGCCGTTACCCCACCTACTAGCTAATCCCATCTGGGCACATCTGATGGCAAGAGGCCCGAAGGTCCCCCTCTTTGGTCTTGCGACGTTATGCGGTATTAGCTACCGTTTCCAGTAGTTATCCCCCTCCATCAGGCAGTTTCCCAGACATTACTCACCCGTCCGCCACTCGTCACCCGAGAGCAAGCTCTCTGTGCTACCGTTCGACTTGCATGTGTTAGGCCTGCCGCCAGCGTTCAATCTGAGCCATGATCAAACTCTTCAATTTAAGTTTGATGCTCGTGAATTAAACTTCGTAATGAATTACGTATGTTCACTCAGAGACTTGGTATTCATTTAGTGTCCGAAGACATTAAGAATCCATGTCACTTTGAGTGCCCACACAGATTGTCTGATAAATTGTTAAAGAGCAGTTGCGACGCGGCTTACAGCTCACCGTCGCGAGGTGGCGTATATTACGCTTTCCTCTTTCAGAGTCAACCCTGAAGTTCAGGATTTTTTCTCTTCAACCGACCGGGTTAACTGTGAAGTGATTCACATCCGCCGTGTCGATGGAGGCGCATTATAGGGATCCCAATTTTTAGCACAAGTACTTTTTGGATCTTTTTTTCCAACTGTCGATTTTCCGCGCTTTTCGCTGAAATCCCACCCAATATGCTTAAATATTGACGCTTTTTGCCTTGCCTCGATCCAATAATATGATCAAGTCTTCTATATAGTGCTCATCGTTCGAGGTAGATATGTCCGCAGTATTACGTCCTTATAAAGATCTTTTCCCCCAAAAAGGCGATCGCGTGATGATCGATGCCAGCAGCGTGGTCATCGGCGATGTTCGAATGGCCGATGACGTCAGTATCTGGCCGCTCGTCGCCATCCGGGGGGATGTAAACCATGTGACCATTGGTACACGCACCAATATTCAGGACGGTAGCGTTCTGCACGTAACCCACAAATCCTCCTATAACCCCCAGGGCAATCCACTCATCATTGGAGAAGATGTCACCGTCGGCCATAAAGTGATGCTTCACGGCTGCACTATTGGTAATCGGGTTCTTGTTGGCATGGGGTCGATTTTGCTGGATGGCGTCATTGTAGAAGATGACGTGATGATTGGCGCAGGCAGCCTTGTTCCCCAGAACAAAAGACTGGAGAGCGGCTATCTCTATTTGGGAAGCCCGGTAAAACAGATCCGCCCCCTGAAGGAGGCAGAGATCGAAGGATTAAAATACTCGGCGAATAACTACGTTAAATGGAAGAATGACTATCTGAGTCAGGATACCCAGACCCAGCCCTGATCGTCTTCCTGCTGATCGCGGATTAAATCGCTGGCTTCCTCTTCAAGATCCCAGCGATTTTCACAAAACACCTCTAACGGGTCTGAACCACCAAAGCGACGCAACAGCGTTTCCCCACGAATGGCGCAGGTAAGTTGCATTCCATGCACCAGCACCGGGAAACAGACCGCCTGTTTACTCTCGTCCCAGCTTTCCCTGTCCGGAAAATGAATTGCCTGATTCACGCCGTGAGCTCCCTTTTCAGCTTTTCAATGACCGGTTCGACCGAAGGCAATACACCGTGCCAGAGCAGCACCGCGTGTGCCGCCTGCCCCACCAGCATTCCCAGCCCATCGGCTACGTGTTTTCCGCCGTGCTGTTCACACCAGTTCAAAAAAGGTGTCTTCCCTTTCTGATAGAACATGTCGTAGAAGTAAATATGGGCACTTACCAGCGAAGCAGAGATCGCCGGCACGTCACCACCGATACCGCTGGAGGTGGCGTTGATGATCAGATCAAACTCACGATCGGCAAGTTCATCCAGGGCGACCGCGCTCACGCTGCCGGTATGTGCGAACAACGCAGCCAGCGTTTCTGCCCGCGAGAAGGTCCTGTTTGTAATGGTCACCGCGCAATCCAGTGACAGCAGAGGCAGCAATACTCCCCGTGACGCTCCGCCCGCACCAATCAGCAGAACCCTGAAACCAGGCTTAATAAACGAGAGCCTTTCCAGATCGCTTAGTAAACCAATTCCATCAGTGTTATCTCCCAGCAGGCGTCCATCCTCAAGCCGTTTTAAGGTATTCACTGCACCCGCAAGGGAAGCACGCTCGGTGAGTTCATCCGCACGTTCGAAGGCTTCCTCTTTAAACGGTACCGTTACATTCGCACCTTTGCCACCCGCGTTGAAGAAACCCTCCAGCGCAGGAATAAATGCATCAACGGGTGCCAGCACGCGGCCATAGGGATGATTTATTTGCAGTTGCTCGGCAAACAGTTGATGGATTAACGGTGACTTGCTGTGTGCTATCGGATTACCAAAAACAGCATAGGTTTCCATTGGATTACCCCTGGCGAAAACGTTCGCCGGTCAAGGCGTCGCGGATTTCAGACGGATTGAGGCGCCCTCCCGTCTCACCGACGGCAACCGGGAAATCATTCCCAAACTGCGCCCGTACTTCATCGGTTGTACGGCAAGGTGGCTGCCCGGTCAGATTCGCGCTGGTTGAGACCAGTGGTTTCCCAAAGGCCAGGCAAAGCTCGACCACCATCGGATGGTCCGTCACGCGCACTGCGAGGGAATCAAAGCGCCCGGTCAACCAGCGCGGCGTTGTCGGCTTCGCCGGGAAAACAAAGGTCACGGGGCCGGGCCATGCTGAGAAAATAGTCTCCCGCTGCTCCGGCGTTAGCATGGAATCATCGATATAAGGTTTAAGCTGCTCATAGTTAGCAGCGATTAAAATAAGCCCTTTTTCGACTGGCCTCTGTTTAAGTGTGAGCAGTCGGCCAACGGCCGTTTCGCTGTCAGGATCGCAACCGACCCCAAAAACAGCTTCAGTTGGATAGGCGATGACTTCTTCATTTTTCAGGACATCCACCGCATGAGCAATAGAGCCTGATGGCAGGTTATTCTTCACTGTTTTGATCCGCCGGAACCGGCTTTCCACATTGTTTACTGGCGCAGAAGCGTTTCAAACCTTGCGCCGTTTTTTTCTCTATAAGTAGCGGATAATTGCAATGAGAGCAGACACCCGCTACCGGTTTGAAATTGATAACAAACTGACATTCAGGATAGCGATCGCAGGAATGAAAGGTCTTACCAAAACGAGAACGGCGCTGCACGAGCTGTCCACGCTGGCATTGAGGACAGGCAATAGCCGTTTCATCAGGTTTATCAATTTGTTCTGTATGTTCACATTCAGGATAGTGGCTACAGCCAATAAACATGCCGAAACGGCCCTGACGTAGCGCTAACTCGCCGCCGCAAAGAGGGCAAAGCTGTCCCTCCAGAATTTTGACGATATGTCCATCCGCCTGGCTTTTCAGGGGACGGACATAATCACATTCCGGATAGTGGGAACAACCGAGAAACGGGCCGTGTTTCCCGGACCGAATAACAAGTTCAGCCCCGCACTGCGGACAGGGCTCATTTTTATGCACCGTGAATAGTGCTGATTTGGCCATAACAACTCTTGGTGCTGCACATTGAATTAATGCAGCATACCTTCATTCACTTCAAAGAGTAATTCTTCCATTTGCTGATAGGCATTTTCACAGCCTGGAATATTAAACAGAACCATCAGGATGACCCACTTGAGGTCTTCCAGTTCGAAGTCTGCCGTATCCAGCGCCATAACGCGCTCTATCACCATCTCTCTCGTTTCGAGGTTTAGCACCTGAATCTGCTCAAGGAATAAAATGAATCCCCGGCAGCTCGCGTCCAGCCTTTCACACTCTTCAGCTGTGTAGATGCGCACAGACAATGGGTCAGAAGCTAACTGCATCGGTTCGGCGAGGCCTTCCTGATAATCAGCCAGTTTTTCCAGCCACATCAACGCATTATAGATATCTTCCCGCTCAAACCCCGCATCGGTAAGATCCTGTGTCAATTTGTCCTGATCCACTCGCATTTCTGCTTCGTTATGGATGTAAGTCTCAAACAAATACATCAGTACGTCGAACATGGCTTGCCCTCCTTAATCGGACATAGCCGCCGGGTACAGCTGCGATCCATCCTGCTAACTCCAGTTCGAGTAGCTGTGCTACCGTAACTGGCACAGGTTGGCCGGCACGTTCAGCGACAACGTCAACAGGTGTTACCTCATCTCCTACGTTAGCCAGGAGCTTGGGAAATGGCAATGCCACCTTTCCCTGATCTGATGAATAATGTCGCTTTTCGGGATCTTCCTGCAGCCATTGCAATCCATATTGCAAATTTTCAAGAATGTCCCTGACTTCCGTTACCGGTGTTGCACCCTGCTTTATCAGCCAGTGCGGCCCTTCGCATCCCGGGTTACCAATTGGGCCGGGTAAGGCAAACACGTCTCGCCCCTGCTCAAGCGCGCACCGTGCGGTCACAAGCGAACCGCTGCGTACCGCTGCTTCAACCACGAACACCCCCTGACTTAGCCCGCTGATAATTCGATTACGCCGGGGAAAGTGTCCCGGCCGGGGCTGCGCTGATAGCGGAAACTCAGACACTATCGCGCCACCAGAATCGATAAGCCGCGCAGCCAGCGCCTGATGCCGACGAGGATAAATACTAAAGAGACCGTTACCCAGCACCGCAACGCTACGCCCTTTTGCCGATAGCGCAGCGTTGTGGGCGATACCGTCAATACCGCAGGCCAGCCCGCTGGTGATCGTTAAACCACTTTGAGAAAGCTGTTCACAGAGAATTTTTCCCCATCGCTCGCCGTACCATGACGGCGCACGGCTGCCAACAACCGCCAGTTGAACTGCATTCAGTACATTAGGGTTGCCTTTAACAAAGACTGCGCCTGGACAATCCGGGATCGTCCGGAGTAAGGGGGGATAAAGGGGGTGATCCGCCGTGATCAGATAGTTACCCGGCTGCTCAAGCCAGAGCAGGCTACTTTCCAGCTCACTTTCTCTGAGCGCAAAGAACCGTGCAGCCTGTTTGACAGACAGACCGGCGTCTCTGACAACAGGACCATCAATGGTTGTCTGGTTGTGCAATCGTGCTGCCGCTTCCAGCATCACATCGCCATAAAGAGAACCGGTGTGTATTAACCGTAGCCATAACTCAGTCGACGTCATCCTTTCCCCTGCCATAAGCGGCCTCCGCAATCATTGCGATTGGTCACTGATGCTGTCAATCGATGGGGGTTTTGTCTAGAATAGGAGATAATATTCTTATCAACTCCTGAACACGACTCTGGAAATTTATGGCAGTTTTGCAAGTGTTACATATTCCGGACGAGCGCCTTCGCATCGTCGCTGAACCGGTAAAAGAAGTGAATGCAGAAATTCAGCGTATCGTTGATGATATGTTCGATACCATGTACGCCGAAGAAGGTATTGGTCTTGCGGCCACTCAGGTCGACATTCACAAGCGTATTATCGTGATCGACGTATCTGAAAATCGCGATGGCCGCCTGGTGTTAATCAATCCTGAGCTGCTCGAGAAGAGTGGCGAAACAGGTATTGAGGAAGGTTGTCTGTCTATTCCGGAACAGCGTGCTTTAGTGCCGCGTGCCGAAAAAGTGAAAATTCGCGCCCTGGATCGTGACGGCAATCCGTTCGAACTGGAAGCTGACGACCTGCTGGCGATCTGTATTCAGCATGAGATGGATCATCTGGTCGGTAAACTGTTTATCGATTATCTCTCGCCGCTGAAGCAGCAACGAATTCGTCAGAAAGTAGAGAAACTGGACCGTTTGCGTTCTCGCGCATAACGTCCCCCCGGATACAAGGATCATCGTGTCTAAATCACTACGTATTATCTTCGCGGGAACCCCTGATTTTGCAGCGCGTCATCTTGACGCGCTGTTATCTTCTGGCCACCGGGTTGTTGGCGTGTTTACCCAACCGGATCGCCCGGCTGGCCGTGGTAAAAAACTGATGCCAGGTCCTGTTAAGGTGCTGGCAGAAGAGCATGGGTTACCTGTTTTCCAGCCAGCATCCTTGCGCCCTCAGGAAAACCAGCAGCTTGTCGCTGACCTGAATGCCGATGTAATGGTGGTGGTGGCTTACGGTTTAATTCTGCCAAAAGCTGTGCTTGATATGCCTCGCCTGGGTTGCATTAACGTGCATGGTTCTCTGCTTCCACGCTGGCGTGGGGCAGCACCTATTCAGCGCTCTTTATGGGCGGGTGATGCTGAAACGGGCGTCACAATCATGAAGATGGATGTAGGTTTAGACACCGGTGACATGCTTTATAAACTGGCCTGCCCCATCACGGCCGAGGATACCAGTGCCACCTTGTATGACAAGCTGGCAGAGCTTGGCCCGCAAGGGCTGATTGAAACCCTCCAGCAGATTGCGAATAATACGGCGAAACCTGAAGTTCAGGATGAAGCGCTGGTCACTTACGCTGAAAAACTGAGTAAAGAAGAAGCCCGGATTGACTGGTCTCTGTCAGCGGCTCAACTTGAACGCTGCATTCGCGCCTTTAATCCATGGCCGATGAGCTGGATGGTTATCGACGAGCAGCCGGTGAAAGTCTGGAAAGCCTCCCTTATTGACGGTCACACAACGGCTGAGCCCGGTACGATTATCGACGCCAGCAAGAACGGTATTCAGGTAGCTACCGCACAAGGGATCCTGAATCTGGAATCGCTACAACCTGCGGGTAAGAAGGCGATGAGCGCACAGGATTTGTTAAATTCTCGTCGCGAATGGTTTATCCCGGGCAATCGCCTTGCCTGACCTCATTTAATTTTAGCGCCCGGTGTTTCCGGGCATTTTTATTTTTACGGTTATGAAAAAACAAAATTTACGCAGTATGGCGGCTCAGGCCGTTGAGCAGGTTGTCGAGCAGGGCCAGTCATTGAGCAATATCCTGCCAGCTTTGCAGCAAAAAGTGTCCGACAAAGACAAAGCCCTGCTTCAGGAGCTCTGTTTTGGCGTCCTGCGCACGCTTTCT
The DNA here is from genome assembly GCF_049913205.1 of Enterobacter sp. R-25. Classification (NCBI taxonomy): domain Bacteria; kingdom Pseudomonadati; phylum Pseudomonadota; class Gammaproteobacteria; order Enterobacterales; family Enterobacteriaceae; genus Enterobacter; species Enterobacter sp. R-25. The sequence continues at coordinate 4,300,630 of NZ_CP183982.1, forward strand.
CAGCTCGAGTGGCTGGTTAATAAGCTGATGTCACGTCCAATGACCGGCAAGCAGCGCACCGTGCATTATTTGATTATGGTTGGCTTCTATCAGCTTCTTCACACGCGTATCCCGCCTCATGCCGCACTGGCTGAGACAGTGGAAGGTGCCGTTGTGATTAAACGTCCTATGCTGAAAGGGTTGATTAATGGCGTTCTGCGCCAGTTCCAGCGACAGCAGGAAGAGCTTCTGGCTGAGTTCGGGCAAAGTGAAGCACGTTATCTGCATCCTGACTGGCTCCTGAATCGCCTTAAAAAAGCCTGGCCAGAGCAGTGGCAGGCAATTGCCGACGCGAATAATCAGCGTCCGCCGATGTGGTTACGCGTCAACCGTAATCACCATACGCGCGACGCCTGGCTGGCTTTACTGGAAGAGGCTGGAATGAGCGGCTTCAGACATGAAGCATATCCTGACGCTGTGCGTTTAGCCTCTCCTGCTCCGGTACATGCTTTACCTGGTTTTGATGAAGGCTGGGTGACCGTACAAGATGCTTCCGCGCAGGGCTGCATGGCCTGGCTGGAACCTAAAAATGGCGAGCACATCCTCGATCTCTGCGCCGCGCCAGGCGGTAAGACGACGCATATTCTGGAAGTGGCCCCTCAGGCAAACGTCATGGCCGTGGATGTCGATGAGCAGCGTCTTTCACGCGTCTATGACAACCTTAAGCGCCTGGGAATGAAAGCGCAGGTTAAGCAAGGCGATGGCCGCAAACCCGCAGAATGGTGTGGTGAAACGCAATTCGATCGCATCTTGTTGGATGCTCCCTGCTCGGCAACCGGCGTTATTCGTCGTCACCCGGATATCAAGTGGTTGCGTCGCGATCGCGATATCAAGGAACTGACTCAACTGCAATCCGACATTCTTGATGCCATTTGGCCACACCTGAAGCCAGGAGGCACACTGGTCTATGCGACCTGCTCGGTCCTTCCGGAAGAAAACAGTCAGCAGATTGCAGCCTTCCTTAAACGTACCCCGGATGCAGTGCTACACGACACGGGCACGCCTGAACGCCCAGGCCTGCAGAATCTGCCGGCCGCTGAAGAAGGTGATGGCTTCTTTTACGCTAAGCTAATCAAAGAGTGATGTTGAGAACAGGTCACGAGATATGAAGATAATCATTCTGGGTGCCGGACAGGTTGGTGGGACGCTGGCTGAAAACCTTGTTGGCGAAAATAATGACATCACGATTGTCGATACCAATGGCGATCGGCTGCGTGTTTTACAGGACAAATTTGACCTTCGCGTCGTGCAAGGTCATGGCTCGCATCCGCGTGTCCTGCGTGAAGCGGGCGCCGACGATGCTGACATGCTGGTTGCGGTGACCAGTTCTGACGAAACCAACATGGTGGCATGTCAGGTGGCCTATTCGCTGTTCAACACGCCGAACCGGATCGCGCGCATCCGTTCCCCGGACTATGTCCGGGATGCAGAGAAGCTGTTTAATTCCGAAGCGGTCCCTATCGACCATCTTATCGCCCCAGAACAGCTGGTTATCGACAATATCTACCGCCTGATCGAATATCCTGGTGCGCTGCAGGTGGTGAACTTCGCCGAAGGTAAAGTGAGCCTGGCGGTCGTTAAGGCCTATTACGGCGGCCCATTGATCGGTAATGCGCTCTCCACCATGCGTGAACATATGCCGCATATTGATACCCGCGTTGCAGCCATTTTCCGCCATGACAGGCCAATTCGCCCACAGGGTTCAACCATAGTCGAGGCAGGTGATGAAGTCTTCTTCATCGCGGCATCTCAGCATATTCGCGCGGTAATGAGCGAACTGCAGCGTCTCGAAAAACCGTATAAACGCATTATGCTCGTTGGCGGTGGTAATATCGGCGCGGGTCTCGCGCACCGGCTGGAAAAAGACTACAGCGTGAAGCTGATCGAGCGCGATCAACAGCGCGCGGCTGAGCTGGCTGAAAAGCTGCAAAACACCATCGTGTTTTATGGCGATGCCTCAGATCAAGAGCTGCTGGCAGAAGAGCATATTGATCAAGTTGATCTGTTTATTGCCGTCACTAACGACGACGAGGCGAACATTATGTCCGCCATGCTCGCCAAGCGTATGGGGGCAAAAAAGGTCATGGTGCTTATTCAACGCCGCGCCTACGTTGACCTCGTGCAGGGAAGCGTTATTGATATCGCGATATCACCACAGCAAGCAACCATTTCTGCCCTGCTGAGCCATGTTCGTAAGGCGGATATTGTTGGCGTATCCTCCCTTCGCCGCGGTGTGGCTGAAGCCATTGAGGCCGTTGCTCATGGTGATGAAACCACATCACGCGTTGTGGGCCGCGCTATCGATGAAATTAAACTGCCACCGGGAACAATTATTGGTGCCGTGGTGCGTGGAAACGACGTGATGATTGCGAATGATAATTTACGTATCGAGCAAGGCGACCACGTCATTATGTTCCTTACCGATAAAAAGTTTATTACCGACGTCGAACGTTTATTCCAGCCAAGTCCATTCTTCCTGTAATCAATCAGGTGCTTATAAAAGAGCACCTGATTATTAACCCTCTTATTCCCATGCCTTTTATTTTTCATAACGATTAATTATCCCCAATGGAAATTAACTAATCATTTGTTAAACTTATAATCGTCAGTTGGCTCAAGGAGAAGAAAATGAGTTTAGTTAAAGAATTTCGCGAATTTGCGATGCGCGGGAATGTGGTGGATCTAGCAGTGGGTGTCATTATCGGTGCAGCGTTCGGTAAGATCGTTTCATCACTGGTAGCCGACATTATTATGCCTCCCCTCGGGCTGTTAATCGGGGGCATTGATTTTAAACAGTTTGCCGTGACGCTTCGGGATGCACAGGGGGATGTCCCTGCCGTTGTTATGCATTATGGCGTTTTCATTCAGAACATATTTGATTTCGTGATCGTGGCGTTCGCCATTTTTATGGCTATCAAGCTTATCAATAAGCTTAACCGTAAAAAGGCTGAAGAACCGGCTGCGCCGCCTGCCCCGACAAAAGAAGAAGTGTTATTGACTGAAATTCGCGATCTTTTGAAAGAGCAAAATAACCGCTCTTAATCAGACGTTGAAAAAAGGAAGGCCAGTGGTAAAAAAGCGATTCGCTTGCTTGCCACTGGCCTCCCGGTTACTCCGTTTTGCATGTTTCCCTTTTCGTAAATAACTCCCTTTTCCTTTTTTATTCTTCTCAATACGCTGCCTGAAAAGCGGGTCGTGGAGCAGTGCCTCAATGGCATTGTCCTGAATTTGCCCTTTCGTATGCTGATAGCGGCTCATAAATTCTCCTGAGCATGGTGTATGTCGACGGGAGTCTAGTCCCGGATGAAGTAAAAATCAACAGCCCTGGGTTCCACTGGCCCCCTGTTCAAGGGCTTCAAGAATTGAACAATAAATACTGCTATGGGCTGTACCGCAGCAGGCGTCATTCAACCGTTGCAGAGAACGCTGCATGGTCTGCAGTTCCTGTATACGCGCTTCAACTTCATCAAGCCTTGCCTGTACGATGCTCTTCGACTCCTGGCAAGTATGGTGTTCAGGATCGATGCGGATCGAAAGTAACTCGCGGATCGAGTCCAGCGTGAAACCAAGCTGGCGAGCGTAGCGGATAAACCGTAAGCGCTGCAGGTCATGATCGGTATAGAGTCGAAATCCACCTTCAGTACGAACCTCGTGATCAATCATCTGCTGCTTTTCGTAATAGCGGATAGTGTCCGGCGTTACGTTAGCAAGCCTGGCAAGTTCACCGATACGGTACATGGTTATTCCTCATTTATTTTCTGCATTAGCCTGTCACTGTACTCACCGTGCAAAAAGTCTGTGCTCATTCCGGCCTGACGCATTTTGAGTTCGATGAGAGCCAGTCGACGGCTAATTTCACGGTGGCTGGGATCATCCTTGCGAATCCCTTTCAGCAGGTCAGCCAGTCGCATGGCCTCTTTACGCTGCTCCAGTTCCGGTGGTAAACAACCGGCATTTTTGAGTAAGCGATATCCAGCCCGTAATTCAGGGGCAACATGCGAATCATCATCAAGCACTAACGGCTCACCGCGTCCCGCAAGGTTATCAAATTCGCCTTTTCGCTGAGCATCGCTGATATGGCGTTCTGCCCACTGGTCGAGCAACCACATGAATAACTCCAGAAGATGAACAGAAAAGATACAGATATTGTAGAGAAGTGGGGATTCAGCGGATATAAAAAAACCCGCCGAAGCGGGTTTTTTTACGTTACTACAGATTACTCTGCAGCAGCTTCTGCTTTAGATTCTGAACGATCAACCAGCTCGATGTAAGCCATCGGAGCGTTGTCGCCTGCACGGAAGCCACACTTCAGAATACGAGTGTAACCACCGGCACGGCTCGCGAAACGCGGACCCAGTTCGTTAAACAGTTTTGCCACGATCTCGTTATCACGAGTACGGGCGAATGCCAGACGACGATTTGCAACGCTGTCAGTCTTGGCAAGAGTAATCAGCGGCTCAACTACGCGACGCAGCTCTTTCGCTTTAGGCAGGGTCGTCTTGATGATTTCATGACGAACCAGTGAACCTGCCATGTTGCGGAACATAGCCTGGCGATGGCTGCTGTTGCGGTTCAGTTGACGACCACTCTTACGATGGCGCATGACCTTATCCTTCTCAGTAAAACCTTAACCTGTGATCCGGTTACTCGTCAGCAATGCTTGCTGGTGGCCAGTTTTCCAGGCGCATGCCCAGAGACAGACCACGTGAAGCCAGCACGTCTTTAATCTCGGTAAGAGATTTTTTACCCAGGTTCGGCGTTTTCAGCAACTCAACCTCGGTACGCTGTACCAGATCACCGATATAGTGGATAGCTTCTGCCTTGAGGCAGTTAGCAGAGCGGACAGTCAATTCGAGATCGTCAACAGGGCGCAGCAGGATCGGATCGAATTCTGGTTTCTCTTCTTTCACTTCCGGCTGACGAACATCACGTAAGTCAACGAAAGCTTCCAGTTGTTCTGCCAGGATGGTTGCCGCACGACGAATCGCCTCTTCAGGATCGATTGTGCCGTTGGTTTCCATTTCGATGACCAGCTTGTCCAGGTCGGTACGCTGTTCTACACGCGCTGCTTCAACATTGTAGGCAATACGCTCTACAGGGCTGTAGCATGCGTCGACCAGCAGACGGCCGATTGGGCGCTCATCTTCTTCCGAATGAATTCGGGCAGAAGCCGGCACATAACCACGACCGCGCTGAACTTTGATACGCATGCTAATCGCTGCGTTCTCATCGGTCAGGTGGCAGATCACGTGCTGCGGCTTGACGATTTCAACATCACCGTCGTGGGTGATGTCGGCTGCAGTCACAGGGCCAATGCCAGATTTATTCAGAGTAAGAATAACTTCATCTTTACCCTGAACTCTCACCGCCAGCCCTTTCAGGTTGAGCAGGATTTCAAGGATATCTTCCTGAACGCCTTCTTTGGTGCTGTACTCATGAAGTACACCATCAATCTCAACCTCGGTCACCGCGCAACCCGGCATCGATGAGAGCAGAATACGGCGCAGTGCGTTACCCAGAGTATGGCCAAAGCCACGCTCTAAAGGCTCAAGGGTCACCTTGGCGTGCGTCGAACTCACTTGCTCGATATCTACCAGGCGCGGTTTTAGAAACTCTGTCACAGAACCCTGCATTGTGTCCTCTCTTTGGTACTAAGCTTTACTTGGAGTAAAGCTCGACGATCAGGTGTTCGTTAATGTCCGCAGACAGATCAGAACGTTCTGGCTGACGCTTGAACGTACCTTCCATCTTGCCAGCATCAACTTCCAGCCAGGTTGGCTTTTCACGCTGCTCAGCCAGCTCCAGAGCGGCTTTCACGCGAGATTGCTTTTTCGCTTTCTCACGAATGCTAACAACGTCATTCGCTTTAACCTGATAAGAAGCGATGTTAACAACACGACCGTTTACCATGATTGCTTTATGGCTAACCAACTGGCGTGATTCAGCACGAGTCGCGCCGAAGCCCATACGGTAAACAACGTTGTCCAGACGACCTTCCAGCAGAGCCAGCAGGTTTTCACCTGTGTTGCCTTTCAGACGTGCTGCTTCTTTATAGTAGTTACGGAACTGACGCTCCAGCACACCGTACATACGGCGAACTTTTTGCTTTTCACGCAACTGCACACCATAGTCAGACAGACGCGGTTTACGCGCACCGTGCTGGCCAGGAGCTTGTTCAATTTTACACTTGGTATCGATCGCGCGAACGCCAGACTTAAGGAATAAGTCGGTGCCCTCACGACGGCTCAGCTTGAGCTTAGGACCCAAATATCTTGCCATTTTCTATCTCCAACTAACCTAAAAAACGAGCGTTATACGCGACGTTTTTTCGGCGGACGACAACCGTTATGAGGGATCGGAGTCACATCAGTAATATTCGTGATGCGGAAACCAGCGGCGTTCAGAGCGCGAACAGTAGATTCACGACCCGGACCCGGACCTTTAACCATAACTTCCAGATTCTTGATGCCGTATTCTTTTACGGCTTCTGCGCAACGCTCTGCTGCAACCTGAGCTGCAAACGGAGTGGATTTGCGAGAACCACGGAAACCGGAACCACCGGCTGTTGCCCAACCCAAAGCGTTACCCTGACGATCAGTAATAGTAACGATGGTGTTGTTGAAAGAAGCATGGATATGAGCCACGCCGTCAGAGACTTGTTTTCTTACACGTTTACGTGCACGAACTGGTGCCTTTGCCATTATTCAATCACCCCGATTATTTCTTGATCGGTTTGCGCGGACCCTTACGGGTACGTGCGTTGGTCTTAGTACGCTGACCGCGCACTGGCAGACCACGACGATGACGCAAACCGCGATAGCAACCAAGATCCATCAGGCGCTTGATGCTCATGCTGATTTCACGGCGCAGATCACCTTCAACGACAAATTTGGCAACTTCGTCACGCAGCGTGTCGATTTGTTCTTCAGACAGCTCACTGATCTTAACATCTTCAGCGATACCCGCTGCAGCCAGAATGGCTTTGGAACGGGTCTTGCCGACGCCATAGATCGAAGTTAATGCGATCACAGCATGTTTCTGATCAGGAATGTTAATGCCTGCTATACGGGCCACTATGCACTCCTACTATTTAATATGTACGCACCATGCTGAAAAGCCCGTTTTCAGGATACTCAAATGGAAACGTACAGACATACAAAAGATTGGCTGGCTAATCTAGCCAGCTCAACCCAACTTTGCAAGAAAAATATGCGAAATAATCAGCCTTGGCGCTGTTTATGCTTCGGCTCGGCACTGCAAATCACACGGATGACACCATCACGCTTAACGATTTTGCAGTTACGGCATAATTTCTTGACGGAAGCACGAACTTTCATTTTTACTCTCCGTAACTTCTCAGGCGACCATTTAGCGGCCGTAGCCTTTCAGGTTCGCCTTCTTCAATGCAGACTCATACTGACTGGACATCATCAGAGTTTGCACTTGAGCCATAAAGTCCATAATCACGACAACAACGATAAGCAGTGAGGTCCCACCGAAGTAGAACGGTACCTTCATTGCATCACGCATGAACTCCGGGATCAGGCAGATAAAAGTAATATAAAGCGCACCAACCAAAGTCAGGCGAGTCATTACTTTATCGATATACTTCGCCGTTTGCTCTCCCGGACGAATTCCTGGTACAAATGCACCGGACTTCTTCAGGTTATCTGCTGTTTCACGCGGGTTGAAAACCAACGCCGTGTAGAAGAAACAGAAGAAGATGATCGCAGACGCATAGAGTAACACATAAAGTGGTTGCCCAGGCTGCAAATACAGCGAAATTGTTGTCAGCCAGTTCCAACCAGTACCGCCCCCGAACCATGACGCGATGGTTGCCGGGAACAGAATAATACTGGAAGCGAAGATAGCCGGGATAACCCCCGCCATGTTCACTTTCAGCGGTAAATGTGTGCTCTGTGCAGCATAGACACGACGACCTTGTTGACGCTTAGCGTAGTTCACCACAATGCGGCGTTGACCACGTTCAACGAAGACAACAAAGAACGTCACTGCAAATACTAATACTGCAACCAACAGCAACAGGAGGAAGTGCAGGTCGCCTTGACGCGCTTGCTCGATAGTGTGGGCAATGGCTGGCGGGAGACCCGCAACAATACCAGCGAAGATAATGATTGAGATACCGTTACCGATACCACGCTCAGTAATCTGTTCGCCGAGCCACATCAGGAACATTGTTCCTGTGACCAGACTTACAACAGCGGTGAAATAGAATGCAAAGCCTGGGTTTAATACCAGGCCCTGCATACCAGGCATATTCGGCAGACCGGTAGCAATACCGATCGACTGGAATATTGCCAGCACCAGAGTGCCGTAACGGGTGTACTGGCTTATCTTACGACGTCCAGACTCCCCTTCTTTCTTCAGTTCTGCCAGGGCCGGATGAACGACCGTCAGCAGCTGGATAATAATCGATGCCGAAATATACGGCATGATACCCAGAGCGAAGATAGAAGCACGGCTGAGAGCACCACCAGAGAACATGTTAAACATTTCAATGATGGTGCCTCGCTGTTGCTCAAGCAGTTTGGCAAGTACAGCGGCATCGATACCAGGGATCGGAATAAAAGAGCCAACACGGAACACAATCAGCGCGCCGATAACAAACAGCAGTCTGCGTTTCAGCTCGCCAAATCCACCTTTGGCACTTTGAAAATCTAATCCCGGTTGCTTAGCCATCTGCTACTTATTCCTCAATTTTACCGCCAGCGGCTTCGATAGCAGCACGAGCACCTTTAGTAACACGCAGGCCACGAACAGTTACCGGAGTAGAAACTTCACCAGCCAGGATCACTTTCGCGAACTCGATCTGGATACCGATAATGTTTGCCGCTTTCAGCGTGTTCAGGTCTACAACGCCGCCTTCAACTTTCGCCAGGTCAGACAGACGGATTTCCGCTGTAATCGCTGCTTTGCGAGAAGTGAAGCCGAACTTCGGCAGACGACGGTACAGTGGCATCTGGCCACCCTCGAAACCGCGACGTACGCCACCGCCAGAACGAGAGTTCTGACCTTTGTGACCACGACCACCGGTTTTGCCGAGGCCAGAACCGATACCACGACCCAGGCGTTTACCCGCCTTTTTAGAGCCTTCGGCCGGAGACAGAGTATTTAAACGCATCTCTTACTCCTCAACTTTAACCATGAAGTAAACCGCGTTGACCATACCACGAACAGCGGGAGTATCCTCACGCTCAACGGTATGACCAATACGACGCAGACCCAGGCCAAGCAGCGTTGCCTTGTGTTTCGGCAGACGACCGATTGCACTGCGGGTTTGAGTGATTTTAATAGTCTTTGCCATGGTCAATTACCCCAGAATTTCTTCAACGGATTTACCACGCTTGGCAGCGACCATTTCTGGAGAATTCATATTTTCCAGGCCATCAATAGTTGCACGAACCACGTTAATCGGGTTGGTGGAACCGTATGCTTTAGCCAGAACGTTATGAACCCCAGCAACTTCCAGAACGGCGCGCATTGCACCACCGGCGATGATACCGGTACCTTCTGAAGCTGGCTGCATGAATACACGAGAACCCGTGTGAACACCTTTAACTGGGTGCTGCAGGGTACCGTTGTTCAGCGCGACGTTAATCATATTGCGACGGGCTTTTTCCATCGCTTTCTGGATCGCTGCTGGAACTTCACGCGCTTTACCGTAACCAAAACCAACGCGACCGTTACCATCACCAACTACAGTCAGAGCTGTGAAGGAGAAAATACGACCACCTTTAACGGTTTTAGATACGCGGTTAACCGCGATCAGCTTTTCCTGCAGTTCGCCAGCCTGTTTTTCGATGTGAGCCATCTTACACCTCTACCTTAGAACTGAAGGCCAGCTTCACGGGCAGCATCTGCCAGTGCCTGGACACGACCATGATATTGGAACCCGGAACGGTCAAAGGAAACATTGCTGATGCCTTTTTCCAGAGCGCGTTCTGCAACAGCTTTACCTACAGCTGCAGCGGCGTCTTTGTTACCGGTGTACTTCAATTGCTCTGCAATAGCTTTTTCTACAGTAGAAGCAGCTACCAGAACTTCAGAACCGTTTGGTGCAATGACCTGTGCGTAAATATGACGCGGGGTACGATGTACCACCAGGCGAGTTGCACCCAGCTCTTTGAGCTTGCGGCGTGCGCGGGTCGCACGACGGATACGAGCAGATTTCTTATCCATAGTGTTACCTTACTTCTTCTTAGCCTCTTTGGTACGCACGACTTCGTCGGCGTAACGAACACCCTTGCCTTTATAAGGCTCAGGACGACGGTAGGCGCGCAGATCTGCTGCAACCTGACCGATCAGCTGTTTATCAGCGCCTTTCAGCACGATTTCAGTCTGGGTCGGACATTCTGCAGTGATACCGGCCGGCAGCGGATGCTCAACAGGGTGTGAGAAGCCCAGAGACAGGCCTACTGCATTCCCTTTGATAGCTGCACGATAACCTACACCAACCAGTTGAAGCTTTTTAGTGAAGCCTTCGGTAACACCAACAACCATTGAGTTCAGCAGGGCACGCGCGGTACCAGCCTGAGCCCATCCATCCACGAAACCATCACGTGGACCGAAGGTCAGAGCGTTATCTGCATGTTTAACTTCAACAGCTTTGTTGAGGGTACGAGTCAGCTCGCCGTTTTTACCTTTGATCGTAATAACCTGACCGTCGATTTTTACATCAACGCCGGCAGGAATAACGACCGGTGCTTTAGCAACACGAGACATTCTTTCCTCCGATTAGGCTACGTAGCAGATAATTTCGCCACCAAGACCAGCCTGGCGCGCTGCACGATCAGTCATAACACCTTTAGAGGTAGAAACAACTGCGATACCAAGACCAGCCATAACTTTAGGCAGCTCATCTTTTTTCTTATAGATGCGCAGACCTGGGCGGCTGACACGCTGAATGCTTTCTACAACAGCTTTACCCTGGAAATACTTGAGAGTAAGTTCCAGTTCCGGCTTGGTGTCGCCTTCAACTTTAAAATCTTCGATAAAACCTTCTTCCTTCAGCACGTTGGCAATTGCCACTTTCAGCTTGGCGGAAGGCATGGTGACCGCAACTTTGTTCGCGGCCTGACCGTTACGGATACGGGTCAGCATATCCGCGATCGGATCTTGCATGCTCATCTGTCTTTACTCCCGTGATTCAATTGGTAATTACCAGCTAGCCTTTTTCAAGCCTGGTACTTCACCGCGCATGGCGGCTTCACGCAGTTTGATACGGCTCAACCCAAACTTGCCCACATAACCATGTGGACGACCTGTTTGACGACAGCGGTTACGCTGACGAGACGGGCTGGAATCACGCGGCAGAGACTGCAGCTTGAGAACCGCATTCCAACGATCTTCGTCGGAAGCGTTCACATCAGAAATGATCGCTTTCAGTTCAGCGCGTTTAGCGAAGAATTTATCAGCTAAAGCTACGCGTTTTACTTCGCGTGCTTTCATTGATTGCTTAGCCATTCAGTAACCCTACCTTACTTGCGGAACGGGAAGTCAAAGGCAGCCAGCAGAGCACGGCCTTCTTCATCAGATTTCGCAGTAGTGGTAATGGTAATATCCAAACCACGCACGCGGTCGACTTTATCGTAGTCGATCTCTGGGAAGATGATCTGCTCACGGACACCCATGCTGTAGTTACCACGACCGTCGAAAGACTTAGCGGACAAGCCACGGAAGTCACGGATACGTGGTACAGCAATAGTGATCAGGCGCTCAAAGAACTCCCACATGCGTTCGCCACGCAGAGTTACTTTACAGCCGATCGGATAGCCCTGACGGATTTTGAAGCCTGCAACAGATTTGCGTGCTTTGGTGATCAGCGGTTTTTGACCGGAGATTGCTGTCAGGTCAGCTGCTGCGTTATCCAGCAGTTTCTTGTCAGCGATCGCTTCACCAACACCCATGTTCAGGGTGATCTTCTCGACCCGAGGGACTTGCATGACAGAATTGTAGTTAAACTCAGTCATGAGTTTGTTAACTACTTCGTCTTTGTAGTAATCATGCAGTTTCGCCATCGTACTACTCCAAATTACTTGATAGTTTCGCTGTTAGACTTGAAGAAACGGACTTTTTTCCCGTCTTCGAATCTAAAGCCTACACGGTCAGCCTTGCCGGTTGCCGCATTGAAGATTGCAACGTTAGAAACCTGAATAGCAGCTTCTTTTTCAACGATGCCGCCTGGTTGGTTCAGGGCCGGAACCGGCTTCTGATGTTTCTTAACCAGGTTGATACCTTCAACAATGACCTTGCCGGAAGACAGGACATTTTTTACTTTACCGCGTTTACCTTTATCTTTACCGGTTAACACGATAACTTCGTCATCACGACGGATTTTCGCTGCCATGATTCGCTCCTTAGAGTACTTCTGGTGCCAGAGAGATAATTTTCATGAACTTTTCAGTACGAAGTTCACGAGTTACCGGCCCAAAGATACGCGTGCCGATTGGCTGCTCACTGTTATTGTTCAAAATAACGCATGCATTACCATCGAAGCGAATGACAGAACCGTCAGGGCGACGAACACCCTTCTTGGTGCGCACCACTACCGCTTTCAGCACATCACCTTTTTTGACCTTACCACGTGGAATTGCTTCTTTGATGGTGATCTTGATGATGTCGCCTACGCCTGCGTAGCGACGGTGCGAGCCACCCAGAACCTTGATACACATTACGCGACGTGCACCGGAGTTGTCGGCGACGTTCAGCATAGTCTGTTCTTGGATCATTTTAGTGCTCCGCTAATGTCAACTACTACCTGAGACTCTAAAATCAGAGCCGTTAAAAAGCCCCATATCGAGGGCGCGGCATTATAACACCGCTTCTACAATATGGGTAGAAAAAATAAACGGCTCATCGCTGAGCCGTTTATTCGTATTGAGAATGCGTACTCTATTACAGAACCGCTTTCTCTACAACGCGAACCAGCGTCCAGGACTTAGTCTTGGACAGTGGACGGCATTCACGGATTTCCACCTTGTCGCCGATACCACATTCGTTGTTCTCGTCATGTACGTGCAGTTTGGTCGTACGTTTGATGAATTTACCGTAGATCGGGTGTTTCACAATACGTTCGATAGCTACAACGATGGATTTCTCCATTTTGTCGCTAACAACACGACCTTGCAGAGTACGGATTTTATCGGTCATTACGCACCCGCCTTCTGAGTCAGTAAAGTCTTAACGCGCGCAACATTGCGACGCACTTGCTTCAGCAGGTGAGTCTGTTGCAGCTGGCCACTTGCAGCCTGCATACGCAGGTTGAACTGCTCACGCAGCAGGTTCAGCAGCTCAGCGTTCAGCTCTTCAACGCTTTTTTCACGCAGCTCTTTTGCTTTCATTACATCACCGTCTTAGTTACAAAGGTGGTTTTGATAGGCAGTTTCGCTGCTGCCAGGCCGAAGGCTTCACGGGCCAGCTCTTCCGGAACGCCGTCCATTTCATAAAGGACTTTGCCCGGTTGGATCAAGGCAACCCAGTACTCCACGTTACCTTTACCTTTACCCATACGAACTTCCAGCGGCTTCTCGGTGATCGGTTTGTCCGGGAATACACGGATCCAGATCTTACCTTGACGCTTAACTGCACGGGTCATTGCACGACGTGCTGCTTCGATCTGACGTGCAGTCAGACGACCACGGCCAACAGCTTTCAGACCGAAAGTGCCGAAGCTAACATCCGTACCCTGCGCCAGACCACGGTTGCGGCCTTTGTGCACTTTACGGAATTTTGTACGCTTTGGTTGTAACATCAGCGACGCTCCTTATTTACGGCCTTTACGCTGCTGCTTTTTAGGTTGAGCAGCCGGTTTTTCCGGTTGTTCAACAGCAGCCATACCACCCAGGATCTCACCTTTGAAGATCCATACCTTAACGCCGATTACACCGTAAGTGGTGTGCGCTTCAGAGGTGTTGTAGTCGATGTCAGCACGCAGAGTGTGCAGCGGTACGCGACCTTCGCGGTACCATTCGGTACGTGCGATTTCCGCGCCGCCCAGACGGCCGCTAACTTCAACTTTGATACCCTTAGCGCCCAGACGCATTGCGTTCTGTACAGCACGCTTCATAGCACGACGGAACATAACACGACGTTCCAGCTGTGAAGTGATGCTGTCAGCAACCAATTTAGCGTCCAGTTCAGGCTTACGAACTTCAGCGATATTGATCTGTGCAGGAACGCCAGCGATATCCGCTACGACCTTGCGCAGTTTTTCTACGTCTTCGCCTTTCTTACCGATAACGATGCCAGGACGAGCAGTGTGAATGGTTACACGAATGCTCTTAGCTGGACGCTCGATAACGATACGAGATACAGACGCTTTAGCCAGTTCCTTAGTCAGGTACTGACGTACTTTAAAATCGCTGTCCAGGTTGTCAGCGAATTCTTTGGTGTTCGCAAACCAGGTAGAGTTCCATGGTTTTACAATACCCAGGCGAATACCATTAGGATGTACTTTCTGACCCATTGCTAGTCTCCAGAGTCTCAGCGATCGGACACAACCACAGTAATGTGGCTGGTGCGCTTCAGGATGCGATCTGCACGACCTTTCGCACGCGGCATAATGCGCTTCATGCTTGGGCCTTCATCTACGAAAATTTTCGCGACTTTCAGATCGTCGATGTCAGCGCCATCGTTGTGTTCAGCGTTAGCAATGGCAGATTCCAGTACTTTCTTGACCAATACCGCAGCTTTCTTGTTGGTATAGGTCAGGATGTCCAGGGCCTGCGACACTTTCTTACCGCGAATCAGGTCAGCAACAAGGCGAACCTTCTGAGCAGAAGAACGAGCATGGCGATGTTGAGCTAAAGTTTCCATCTCTTCCTCCTACCTTATTTCTTCTTCGCTTTTTTATCAGCAGCGTGGCCGCGATAAGTACGAGTCGGTGCGAATTCACCCAGTTTGTGACCAACCATTTCGTCGGTAACAAAGACTGGAACGTGCTGACGACCATTATGGACAGCGATGGTCAAACCGATCATGTTAGGAAAGATCGTTGAACGACGGGACCAAGTGCGCAGGGGCTTCTTGTCTCCGCTTTCCACCGCTTTCTCTACCTTCTTCAGCAAGTGCAGGTCAATAAAAGGACCTTTCTTGAGAGAACGTGGCATGGCTTATCCTCTAAAATTATTTGCTACGGCGACGTACGATAAATTTATCAGTACGCTTGTTGCTGCGGGTCTTCTTACCTTTGGTCTGAACGCCCCACGGAGTTACCGGGTGCTTACCAAAGTTACGACCTTCACCACCACCATGTGGGTGGTCTACTGGGTTCATCGCAGTACCGCGAACGGTAGGACGAACACCACGCCAGCGTGCAGCACCAGCTTTACCCAGAACGCGCAGCATATGCTCAGCATTGCCAACTTCGCCCAGAGTAGCGCGGCAATCTGCTTCGACTTTACGCATTTCACCAGAACGCAGACGCAGGGTGACATAAGCACCGTCACGAGCAACGATCTGAACGTAAGTACCCGCGGAACGCGCCAGCTGACCGCCTTTACCTGGTTTCATTTCTACGTTATGAACGGTAGAACCAACCGGGATATTGCGCATCGGCAGGGTGTTGCCTGCTTTGATTGCAGCATCAACGCCAGACTGAATCTGGTCGCCAGCTTTCAGGCCTTTAGGGGCCAGGATGTAACGGCGTTCACCGTCTTTGTACAGAACCAGCGCGATGTTCGCGGAACGGTTCGGATCGTACTCAAGACGTTCAACAACTGCTGGGATACCGTCTTTGTTGCGTTTGAAGTCAACAATACGATAAGCCTGCTTGTGGCCACCACCGATGTGACGAGTGGTGATACGGCCATTGTTGTTACGACCACCGGATTTGCTGTTTTTTTCCAGCAACGGAGCAAAAGGTTTGCCCTTGTGCAGCTCAGGGTTAACCACTTTAACTACGTGGCGACGACCCGGAGATGTCGGTTTACATTTAACAACTGCCATTGTATTACTCCTCCGACTTACTCAGCGCCGCCAACGAAGTCCAGGTTCTGGCCTTCTTTAAGGGTGACGTAAGCTTTTTTCCAGTCGCTACGACGACCGATACGCTGTCCGTGACGTTTAACTTTCCCTTTAACAACCAGGGTGTTAACGACTTCGACTTCGACTTCAAACAGTTTCTGCACAGCAGCTTTGATCTCTGCTTTGGTCGCGTCTTTAGCAACTTTGAGAACGATGGTGTTTGTTTTTTCCATCGCAGTAGACGCTTTTTCAGAAACGTGCGGTGCGCGAAGCACCTTCAGCAGACGTTCTTCACGAATCATGCCAGCATCTCCTCAACTTGCTTAACAGCATCAGCAGTCATTACGACTTTGTCGAAGGCGATCAGGCTAACCGGGTCGATACCAGTCGCATCGCGTACGTCAACCTTGTGCAGGTTACGTGCGGCCAGGAACAGGTTCTCGTCCAGCTCACCGGTGATGATCAGCACATCTTCCAGAGCCATGTCTTTCAGTTTCTGTGCCAGCAGCTTAGTTTTAGGCGCTTCTACAGAGAACTTCTCGACAACGATCAGACGATCCTGACGTACCAGTTCGGACAGAATGCTTTTCAGCGCGCCGCGGTACATCTTTTTGTTAACTTTTTGACTGTGGTCCTGTGGACGCGCAGCGAAGGTCACGCCACCTGAACGCCAGATCGGGCTCTTGATAGAACCTGAACGCGCACGGCCGGTACCTTTCTGGCGCCATGGCTTTTTGCCAGAACCAGTTACTTCAGCACGAGTCTTCTGAGCACGAGTACCCTGACGAGCACCAGCTGCATAAGCAACAACAACCTGGTGAACCAGCGCTTCGTTGAAATCACGACCGAAGGTAGTTTCGGAAACAGTCAGCGCGCTCTGCGCGTCTTTCAATACTAATTCCATTGCTATCCCCTTACGCCTTCACAGCTGGTTTAACGATCAGGTCGCTACCGGTAGCACCCGGAACAGCACCCTTAACCAGCAGCAGGTTGCGCTCAGCGTCAACACGTACTACGTCCAGGCTCTGAACGGTTACACGTTCGTTACCCAGCTGACCTGCCATTTTCTTGCCTTTGAACACTTTGCCCGGAGTCTGGTTCTGACCGATAGAACCCGGAACGCGGTGAGACAAGGAGTTACCGTGAGTAGCGTCCTGGGTACGGAAGTTCCAGCGCTTAACGGTACCAGCAAAACCTTTACCTTTAGAGGTACCGGTTACGTCAACTTTTTTAACGTCAGCAAACAGCTCAACGCTAATGTCTTGACCTACGGTGAACTCTTCGCCTTCAGCAAGACGGAATTCCCACAGACCACGGCCAGCTTCAACGCCAGCTTTAGCGAAGTGACCCGCTTCTGGTTTGGTTACACGGTTAGCTTTTTTAGCACCGGTGGTAACCTGAACAGCGCGGTAGCCATCGTTAGCCAGATCTTTAACCTGAGTAACGCGGTTTGCTTCAACTTCGATTACGGTTACTGGGATAGAAACGCCATCTTCAGTGAAGATGCGGGTCATTCCCACTTTTTTACCGACTAAACCAATCATTGTTTCAACCTCTCAATCGCTCGATGACCTGATTAACCCAGGCTGATCTGCACGTCTACACCGGCAGCCAGATCCAGACGCATCAGAGCATCAACGGTTTTCTCAGTTGGCTCAACGATGTCAACCAGACGCTTGTGAGTGCGGATTTCGTACTGATCACGCGCATCTTTGTTAACGTGCGGAGAGATCAGAACGGTAAAGCGCTCTTTGCGGGTCGGCAGCGGGATCGGACCACGGACTTGCGCACCAGTGCGCTTAGCAGTCTCGACGATTTCCGCGGTTGATTGATCGATCAGACGATGATCAAACGCTTTAAGGCGGATACGGATTCTTTGGTTCTGCATGAGACCAGAGCTCCAATTATTTTATAAACGAAAATGATTACTCCTCAAACCCATTACGATTGATGGGAGAGTGTAACCGTTCTTACGTAGCTCCCCGATTGGGAGCATTGTTGAGTAACAAAATTAGCTACTCCGGTTCAGATTGAACCCGCCGTCAACTACGACAAGCCCGCGCATTATACGTAAATCTGAGCAAGACGCAAGTGCCGTTTAGAAATTAAGCGCCAAAGACATGCGATGCGTAGGGCATTCCATTATTTGCAGCAACCTGTCTGCTTTCATCTCTTCTTATGAACCCCTCACGCAATTCCTGTGTACGGACATTGCTGGCCTTGCATCATGAGAAGAGTATGCACCAAACATCTTTGAGGCTTTGCGTATGCTGATTCCCCTCCCCTTTCTGCTCGTTTACTTCGCACTCTCCGGTTTACTGGTACGTGAAGATATTCGTGCAGGCCTTCTCCCGGATAAATACCTCTGTCCCCTCTTATGGACCGGCCTGCTCTTCCAGCGTTGCCTTCATCCTGACTTTCTTTCGAACGCAGTGACTGGCGCGATGGCAGGGTATGTGAGCTTTGCGATTATCTACTGGGGCTACCGGCTTCTGACTGGACGTGAAGGGATGGGCTATGGCGACGTGAAATATCTTTCGGCACTGGGGGCGTGGCACGGTTGGCACATATTGCCCGCACTGGTGTTAACCGCCGCATTGGTGGCGCTTCTTTACCAGCTCATTCTCTCTTTACCGGCTCCTGATAAACAGGCATTAAAAAACCCACTGCCTTTTGGGCCATTTCTGGCGGCAGCGGGTTTAAGCGTTGGCTGGCAGACACTGTTTAGTCAGCCACTTTAATCTGGGATTGAAGATAATTCTGCAGACCAATTTTACTGATGAGATCCAGCTCAGTTTCAAGCCAGTCAATGTGCCCTTCTTCATCGGCCAGAATCTGGATCATCATATCGCGGCTGACGTAGTCATGAACACTGTCCGCATAGGCAATGGCTTCGCGGAGATCTTTTGCGCCTTCAAGCTCGAGCCTGAGGTCGGATCGTAGCATCTCTTCAACATCTTCACCGATGCCGAGTTTGCCGAGATCCTGCAGGTTAGGAATGCCTTCAAGGAATAAAATACGCTCGATGTATTTATCGGCATGTTTCATCTCATCGATGGATTCGTGGTATTCAACATCGTTGAGGCGCATCAGGCCCCAGTTTTTGAACATTCTCGCATGGAGAAAATACTGATTGATCGCGACAAGCTCATTTCCCAATAATTTATTGAGATAACTTATGATTTTAACATCACCTTTCATTATATAGTCCCTCCGCTTCCACTCATTGAAGCGTAGATCGGGCTACAGGGATGTCAAAAAAAAGATGGGCGCTTACGCAATCTCTTTGTATTCCGGGATCTGCATCAATTCGTCCTGCATGATCTCACGTGCAGCACGTACACATTTACCGCATTGATTTCCCACTGGAACAAATTTGCGAAGCTGCTGGAAGGACTGTGGCTGAAACTGGCGAACGGCCTGACGTATTTTTTTGTCACTTACACCATTACATAAACAAACGTACATAAAGACTCCCGTTCAAAATATGCGCAAAGTGTAAGTGAGAATGGTTATGATTACAATAGCACAAACACCCGTATACGGGGCGGGAGAGGACGAAAAATGCGAAAATTTGTGACAGACACATAACGGCAGAAAACAAAAAAGGACGCCGAAGCGTCCTTTTTTAATTCAGGGATAAGTAATTAGCCCAGAACTTTAGCAACAACGCCCGCGCCAACGGTACGGCCGCCTTCACGGATTGCGAAACGCAGACCGTCGTCCATCGCGATTGGGTGGATCAGCGTCACAACCATCTTGATGTTGTCGCCTGGCATTACCATCTCAACGCCTTCTGGCAGTTCGATGGTACCGGTCACGTCAGTTGTACGGAAGTAGAACTGTGGACGGTAGCCTTTGAAGAACGGAGTATGACGGCCGCCTTCGTCTTTGGACAGGATGTACACTTCAGATTCGAACTTGGTGTGTGGCTTGATTGAGCCTGGCTTAGCCAGTACCTGACCACGTTCGATTTCTTCACGTTTGATACCACGCAGCAGAACACCTACGTTCTCACCAGCACGGCCTTCGTCCAGCAGTTTGCGGAACATTTCAACGCCAGTACAGGTAGACTTAGCAGTCTCTTTGATACCAACGATTTCAACTTCTTCGCCAACTTTGATGATACCGCGCTCAACACGACCGGTAACAACGGTACCACGACCGGAGATGGAGAATACGTCTTCGATTGGCAGCAGGAACGGCTTATCAATCGCACGCTCTGGTTCTGGGATGTAAGAATCCAGGAAGCCAGCCAGTTCGATGATTTTCTCTTCCCACTCTGCTTCGCCTTCCAGCGCTTTCAGCGCGGAACCACGAACGATTGGGGTGTCGTCGCCTGGGAAATCGTACTGAGACAGCAGTTCACGAACTTCCATCTCTACCAGTTCCAGCAGCTCTTCGTCATCAACCATGTCACATTTGTTCAGGAACACGATGATGTAAGGAACGCCTACCTGACGACCCAGCAGGATGTGCTCACGGGTCTGAGGCATTGGGCCGTCAGTCGCAGCAACAACCAGGATCGCGCCGTCCATCTGCGCAGCACCGGTGATCATGTTTTTAACATAGTCGGCGTGGCCTGGGCAGTCTACGTGTGCGTAGTGGCGAGTCGGGGTGTCATATTCAACGTGAGAAGTGTTGATGGTGATACCACGCGCTTTTTCTTCTGGTGCGTTATCGATCTGGTCGAATGCACGAGCAGCACCGCCGTAGGTTTTAGCCAGTACGGTAGTGATTGCAGCGGTCAGGGTAGTTTTACCATGGTCAACGTGGCCGATAGTACCAACGTTGACGTGCGGTTTTGTACGTTCAAATTTTTCTTTAGACACGGCTATATTCCTTACTATAGTGCTCTCCCCTTCGGAGAGAGCACGGGACTTAGGTTTTAATCCTGTGGATTACTTACCACGGGCTTCGATAACGGCCTGAGCAACGTTGTTAGGCGCATCATCATACTTCAGGAATTCCATGGTGTATGATGCACGACCTTTGGTCAGAGAACGCAGCTGAGTTGCATATCCGAACATTTCAGACAGCGGAACTTCAGCATGGATCTTAACGCCAGTTACTTCGGATTCCTGACCGCGCAGCATACCGCGACGACGGCTCAAGTCACCGATAACGTCACCGGTGTTCTCTTCAGGAGTCTCTACTTCAACCTTCATGATTGGCTCAAGCAGAACTGGTTTTGCTTTCTTAAAGCCTTCTTTAAAGGCAATAGACGCAGCCAGTTTAAACGCCAGTTCAGAGGAGTCAACGTCGTGGTAAGAACCGAAGTGCAGACGGACACCCATGTCAACAACCGGATAGCCAGCCAGAGGGCCCGCTTTCAGCTGTTCCTGGATACCTTTATCAACGGCTGGGATGTATTCGCCAGGAATTACACCACCTTTGATGTCGTTGATGAACTCGTAACCTTTAGGGTTAGAGCCCGGCTCCAGTGGGTACATGTCGATCACAACGTGACCGTACTGACCGCGACCACCAGACTGCTTAGCGTGTTTACCTTCAACATCGGTAACTTTCGCACGAATCGCTTCGCGGTAAGCAACCTGAGGTTTACCCACGTTCGCTTCAACGTTGAATTCACGCTTCATACGGTCAACGATGATGTCCAGGTGCAGTTCACCCATACCAGCGATGATGGTCTGGTTAGATTCTTCATCAGTCCATACGCGGAATGATGGGTCTTCTTTCGCCAGACGGCCCAGAGCCAGACCCATTTTTTCCTGGTCAGCTTTGGTTTTTGGTTCAACCGCGATGGAGATTACCGGCTCAGGGAATTCCATACGCTCCAGAATGATCGGGTGATCCGGGTCACACAGGGTGTCACCAGTAGTCACGTCTTTCAGACCGATTGCTGCAGCGATGTCGCCCGCACGAACTTCTTTGATCTCTTCACGTTTGTTAGCGTGCATCTGTACGATACGGCCAAAACGTTCACGCGCCGTTTTCACGGAGTTCAGGATGGTGTCACCGGAGTTAACCACACCAGAGTAAACGCGGAAGAAGGTCAGGTTACCCACGAATGGGTCGGTAGCAATTTTGAACGCCAGTGCAGAGAACGGCTCTTCGTCGCTTGCGTGACGTTCAGCCGGAGTATCTTTACCGTCGTCCAGGATGCCGTTGATCGCAGGAACGTCAACCGGGGATGGCAGGTAATCAATTACCGCATCCAGCATCGCCTGAACACCTTTGTTCTTGAATGCAGAACCACAGGTTACCAGGATGATTTCGTTGTTCAGAACACGCTGACGCAGAGCTTTTTTGATCTCTTCTTCAGTCAGTTCTTCACCACCCAGGTATTTCTCCATCAGCTCTTCAGAAGCTTCAGCAGCGGATTCGATCAGGTTCTGGTGCCATTCGTCAGCCAGGTCCTGCATCTCAGCTGGGATATCTTCGTATTCGAAGGTAACGCCCTGGTCTGCATCGTTCCAGTTGATGGCTTTCATTTTCACCAGGTCGATAACGCCGGTGAAGCCTTCTTCAGCACCAATTGCCAGCTGCAGCGGAACAGGGTTCGCGCCAAGACGGGATTTGATCTGACCAACAACTTTCAGGAAGTTAGCACCCATACGGTCCATTTTGTTAACGAACGCGATGCGTGGAACTTTATATTTGTTCGCCTGACGCCATACGGTCTCAGACTGTGGCTGAACACCACCAACTGCGCAATAAACCATTACCGCGCCGTCAAGAACACGCATGGAACGTTCTACTTCGATGGTGAAGTCAACGTGCCCTGGGGTGTCGATGATGTTAACGCGATGCGGTTCGTACTGCTTAGCCATACCTGACCAGAATGCAGTAGTCGCTGCGGAGGTGATAGTAATACCACGCTCCTGCTCCTGTTCCATCCAGTCCATGGTGGCTGCGCCGTCATGAACTTCACCGATTTTATGGTTTACACCGGTGTAGAACAGAATACGTTCGGTAGTAGTGGTCTTACCGGCGTCGATGTGCGCACTGATACCAATGTTACGGTAACGTGCGATGGGTGTTGTACGAGCCATTTGATTCCTCGTTTGTTTCTTTAGGCGTTCAGTTAAGTAACCCAGGACGGGCAGCTTCGCTGAAGCGCCCGCCTGGTGACTAATACTCCGGAGGGATTACCAACGGTAGTGTGCGAACGCCTTGTTGGCTTCTGCCATACGGTGAACGTCTTCACGTTTCTTAACTGCAGTACCTTTGTTTTCTGCAGCATCAGAAAGTTCGTTCGCCAGACGCAGAGCCATGGATTTATCACCGCGTTTACGAGCAGCTTCAACGATCCAACGCATTGCCAGAGCATTACGACGAACCGGACGAACTTCAACTGGAACCTGATAAGTAGAACCACCAACGCGGCGAGACTTAACTTCTACAGTCGGGCGCACGTTGTCGAGAGCGACTTCGAAAGCTTCCAGTTCATTTTTACCAGAGCGCTGAGCCAGGGTCTCCAGCGCGCTGTATACGATTGCTTCTGCAGTAGATTTTTTACCATCTACCATCAGGATATTTACAAATTTTGCCAGCAGTTCTGATCCGAATTTCGGATCTGGAAGAATTTTACGCTGACCAATGACGCGACGACGTGGCATGGGAATACTCCGTTGTTAATTCAGGATTGTCCAAAACTCTACGAGTTTAGTTTGACATTAAGATAAATCAGTTTGGCCTTACTTAACGGAGAACCATTAAGCCTTAGGACGCTTCACGCCGTACTTGGAGCGAGCCTGCTTACGGTCTTTAACACCTGAGCAGTCCAGCGCACCACGAACGGTGTGGTAACGAACACCCGGAAGGTCTTTAACACGACCGCCACGGATCAGGATCACGGAGTGCTCCTGCAGGTTGTGACCTTCACCACCGATGTAGGAAGTCACTTCGAAACCGTTAGTCAAACGCACACGGCATACTTTACGCAGTGCGGAGTTTGGTTTTTTAGGAGTGGTGGTATATACACGAGTACATACGCCACGTTTCTGCGGGCAGGCTTCCAGTGCAGGCACGTTGCTTTTTGCAACTTTGCGCGCACGTGGTTTGCGTACCAGCTGGTTAACTGTTGCCATTAAATAGCTCCTGGTTTTAGCTTTTGCTTCGTAAACACGTAATAAAACGACCTCATACAATATGAGGACGCGAAATTTTAGGGCTACGTCGAAAAGGTGTCAAGAAATATACAGCGATCTCGGATCACCAGTTCATTTGACTGGCGTGCGTCACAGTAAGATTGACGAAATCAGTATAGCCAACCACGTCAATTTTGGCTGAAATTTGACCAGAAAGACCTCGCGCCTCAAGATCGTCTTTCAGCGCAGAGACGGATATGGGGGCATTGCTGAGAATTTCAACGAAACGACTCCCTTCAAGCGCAGCCAGTACGCCATCCTGAATCAGCAGCAGGTCATCACCTTCGCGCAGCATACTCAGTAATGCGTCGATATCACAATGCCACGGTGAACGGCTCAGGGTATGGAGCATGTCAGCCTCAGAAATTCAGAACAGTGTCGTAATGGGAAAGTTGGTCGCGCAGCGCGTCGGCCGGGAGGAGTGTTACATCCAGCACGAAAGACGTCTTATCGCTCAGACCGCGCGCAGCAAGAGAATCAGCGCAGACAAAAAAGGTTTCAATGTCGTAAAGCGGCAGCACTTTAAAGGTCGCGATGTAATCCCGCGCCAGAATAGCCTGCGGCTGCTGGCCCGCCAGAAGCTGAAACACGCCATCCCCTAAAAAGAAGACACCGATGTCTTCGGTCAGCGCTGATGTTGCGAGCAACGCATCCAGCCCTTCTCTGCCGGACGCACTACCGTGCGGAGCAGATGAAAAAACAAACGCCACGCGTTTCATCAGAATTGCACCACTCTGTCGCAGGTTAACGCAGCCTGTGCCAGTGCGCCCAGACCGCTCAACGAAAACCCCGGCTGCAGGTTGGCCCCTGGCAAGCCAAGACGTTCAGCTTCGGTGGCATCGGTCACGCCGCGACGCAGGGCTGCCGCCACGCAGATATGCAGGGCAACCCCCCTTGTCTCGTTCAACGTCTGCCAGGCGCGCACCAGATCAAATTCATCGCTGGCCGGTGAGGTAAACTGGTTGGCGTTATACACCCCTTCCCGATAAAAGAAGACGCTCACCAGCTCATGTCCGGCAGCCAGTAACGCATGCGCAAACTGCAGCGCGCTGCTGGCCTGCTGAGTACCATACGCCGGGCCTGTCACCATCAGCGAAAAACGCATTACTTGTCTTGCCCCTGGAAATCACCGCTTTTGAACTGGCGGATGTAGAGGTAGACCGTATGCTTGGAAATGTTCAGGCGATCGGCCACCTGGTTAATGGCGTCTTTGATGTCAAAAATCCCTTTCTCATAGAGATTCAGCACGATCTGACGATTCTTGGCGTTGTTCGATACGTTGCGATCGGCATTCACCTCTTCGATAGTGAACTCAAGCGTCTGCGTCACCAGATCTTCAACCGAGGAGGCAAAGTTAACTGAGGAGCCAACGTCCGGCGTTTCAGGCGGTATGAAAGTGCTCATGATTTGCGAGAACGGCACATCAAGGTTCATGTTGATGCACAACAGACCGATCACGCGATGCTCGCGATTTCGAATCGCGATGGTTTCTGATTTCATCAGTACGCCGCTTTTGGCGCGGGTGAAATAACATTTGGAGACGCTGCTGTCCGCGCCGGTCATGTCATGCAGCATACGCAATGCAAGGTCGGTGATTGGCGAACCAATTTTACGGCCAGTATGCTCACCATTAGCAATGCGGATGGCGGAACACTTAAGATCTTGCAGGGAGTGCAATACGATTTCGCAGTGGGACCCAATGAGCATCGCTAACCCGTCCACTACCGCCTCGTAGGATTTCAGAATATCGAAGTCGGTCTGGTCGAAAGGACGTTGATCCAGTAAATCAAGTTCACTGGTTTCGTTGGTTAAAAGCGACCTGGACATGAAAAAAACACTCCTTTTCAGGAGCCTGTCGTTAGGTTTTCAGGGCAGGCTCATTATCTACACGGACAACTAAATTAATACAGCGTGCATAACGCTTTCCAGTGTTAATTATATCTGCCCCACAATAAAAAAAACCGCCGCCTTAAAGGCGGCGGTTTTCATTCCATTACTTCTTCGCGTCTGTCGCAGCTTTCTGTTCTGCCTGCGCTTCTGGTTTCGCATCAGCTTTCGGCGCTGGCTTGATATCCAGCAGCTCTACGTCAAAGACCAGGGTAGAGTTAGCAGGGATACCTGGAACGCCGGTTTTGCCATATGCCAGATCCGGTGGAATAACCAGTTTGATCTTGCCACCTTTCTTGATGTTTTTCAGACCTTCAGTCCAGCCTGGGATCACACCATCCAGACGGAAGGAGAGAGGCTCACCACGGGTGTAAGAGTTATCGAACTCTTTACCGTCGATCAGCGTACCTTTGTAGTTAACCACGACAGTATCGCTGTCTTTAGGCGCATCACCGGTACCTTCTTTCTCAACTTTGTACACCAGACCCGTAGAGGAGGTTTTCACGCCCTTCTCTTTAGCAAAGGTATCGCGGTAGGCTTTGCCTTTCGCTTCGTTGTCTTTTGCATCCGCTTCCATCTTAGTCTGAGCGGCACCTTTCACACGTGCTTCGAACGCCTGCAGAGTCTGTTCAATTTCCTGGTCAGACAGTTTGCTCTTATCTGCAAATGCGTCCTGAACGCCCGCGATCAGCTGAGCTTTGTCCAGTTTAATGCCCAGTTTCTCTTGTTCTTTCAGAGAGTTTTCCATGTAACGACCCAGAGATGCGCCAAGTGCGTAGGCGGATTTCTGGTCGTCATTTTTGAACGCCGCTTTGCTGTCTGCAGTTGCAGCAGGCTTCGCAGCAGTATCAGCAGCGAAGGACAGCGGCGCGTTCAGCGCAACAGCCATCGTCGTCGCCAGCAGCGTTACTTTAAACAGTGATTTCATCCATATCTCCAGGGCCTGGGGACTCTCACCCCAGCGTTAAACGTAAATGAGTTACGTACTATAAAACGTTGCGGAAGAAATCTACAGACAGACTCTCCCGATTCTCGCCACTTTTCAGACTATTTTTGTTTAAATAAGTTTCTTGCCAAGGGGATAGATACTGAACTTAAGGATAAACTCAGTTAAACTTCGCCGCCGCTGGCCGATTGTGGTTAATGAGATACAACGAGGTGAATGATGAAGGACACAATGTTAGAAGCGAGAATGGCTGAGCTGGAAAGCCGCCTGGCTTTTCAGGACATCACCATCGAAGAGCTAAACCAGACCGTGACCGCACATGAACTGGAAATGGCGAAACTGCGGGATCTCATGCGCCTGCTGACGGACAAACTGAAGGCCACACAGCCGTCACATATTGCCTCTCAGTCAGAAGAGACGCCACCACCTCATTATTGAGGCGTAAAAAAAGCGGGATTATTATCCCGCTTTTTTATTTTCCGCATAACGGAATTAGTGGCAACCGCAGCCGCCGTTACCGCAACCACCTTTACCGTGGTCGTGACCATGGTCGTGATCGTGGCCGTGACCACCACAGCAGCCGTCGTGGCCGTGATCGTGGTCATGGTCGTGACCGTGCGCACCGTGAACGTGGCCATGAGCCAGCTCTTCTTCGGTCGCTTCACGGATCGCAACAACTTCTACGTTGAATTTCAGGTTCTGGCCAGCCAGCATGTGGTTGCCGTCAACCACAACGTGGTCGTCTTCCACTTCAGTGATTTCAACAGGAACCGGACCCTGGTCAGTTTCCGCCAGGAAGCGCATGCCAACCTGCAGTTCGTCAACGCCCATGAACACGTCTTTAGGAACGCGCTGCACCAGGTTGTCGTCGTACTGACCGTAAGCGTCGTTCGCGCCAACAGCAACGTCGAATTTGTCGCCAACGTCGTGACCTTCCAGCGCGTTTTCCAGGCCGGAAATCAGGGAACCGTGACCATGCAGGTAGTCAAGCGGCGCACTCACCGGAGACTCATCAACCAACACACCGTCTTCTGTACGTACCTGATAGGCCAGGCTGACCACCAGGTCTTTTGCTACTTTCATGATATCTCCTGAGCAAGGGAAAATTGCTGGCGCAGATTGTAGCGGAAATCTGCACCCGTGTACCCTTTAGCTTAAAAAAACTCAGGGCATATCGCTAGTCCGGATGAAAAATCCCGATAACTTGCTCTTCTTTGCGAACATGATCGCGGGCTTCTTTATCCGCCTCGCGCATCTGATGGCCGCACTTAACACACTCTACGACATCAATATTATTTTCCCGCCACATCGCCAGCGTATCTTGCGCCTGGCAGCTCGGGCATTTTGCGCCCGCAATAAAGCGTTTACGTACAGCCATCTTTCGTTACCCTTTATTCAAATTCATCCCAGCCATCGAGCTGGCGTCGTTCCTGTTGCATCTCTCGCTGGAAAATCTCTTCCAGCTCGCGACGCGCTTCCCGCACGCGGGAGATCTGCGCCGTATCAGAGTGTACCGGCATTAATTCGCGCAGCATTCGCATGTCCAGCCGGCGAAAATGCATCTGGGCCCGCTGAGCCTGATGGGGATGCATGCCCAGCGAAATCAGCGCTTTACGCCCCAACTCCAGCGCACTGGAAAATGTCTCACGGGAGAAGTGTTTCACACCTGCCTGCAGCAGTTCGTGCGCTTCAACACGTCCACGCGCACGCGCCAGAATATGCAGATGCGGGAAATGCTGCTGACACAGTTCCACCAGCTTCATCGTATCTTCCGGATCGTTGCAGGTAATCACGATGGATTCTGCTGCTTCTGCCCCCGCTGAACGCAACAGTTCGAGCTGGGTCGCGTCGCCGTAGTAAACCTTGTAGCCGTATTTACGCATCAGGTTCACCGCGCTGATATCGCGCTCCAGCACCGTGATGCGCATTTTGTTCGCCATCAGCAGACGTCCAATCACCTGCCCAAAGCGGCCAAAGCCCACCACAATCACCTGCGGCTTATCATCCTCCACCCACGGCATCTCATCTTCATCCTCTGTCGGATTTAAGCGCCGCGAGAGCAGCTTATCCACCAGCCTGATGAGCAGCGGGGTGGTCATCATCGACAGCGTGACCGTCACCAGCAGCAGCGCCATCTGATCGTCTTTAAACAGCTTCTGGGAGGAGGCGGTGGAGAACAGCACGAACGCGAACTCTCCGCCCTGACTTAAGACGCTGGCAAACTGCATGCGCTCAGAACTGCGCAGCCCGTATATCCGTGCCATGACGTACAGCACCAGCGTTTTTACCGCCACCAGCACAACAACGCTCATCACCACCCACAGCAAATGGGTATAGAGCACGCCCAGGTTGAGCGCCATTCCCACCGAAATAAAGAACAACCCTAACAGCAGCCCTTTAAACGGATCGATAGCCGTTTCCAGTTCGTGACGATATTCGCTTTCGGCAAGGAGCACCCCGGCGATAAACGTACCGAGCGCCATCGACAGCCCCAGCGCGTCCATAAACAATGCCGAGCCCAGCACCAGCAGCAGCGTCGCGGCAGTAAACACCTCGCGCACGCCAGAGGCGGCAATAAAACGAAACACCGGCCGCAGCAGGAAACGTCCGCCAATCAGCATGCCGGCGAAGGCCAGCACCTTCATGGAGATTTTGACCCAGTCAAAATGATCGTCACCAGAGCCTGCCAGTAACGGCACCAGTGCCAGCGCCGGGATCACGGCCAGGTCCTGAAACAGCAGTACCGAAAAGCCCAGCTGTCCTGCCTCGTTGCGGTTCATCCCTTTGTCACGCATTAGCTGCAGCGCCATCGCTGTCGACGACATCGCAAGACCTATTCCGCCGATCACTGCCGCCTGCCACGAGAAGTTGGTCAGCATTAACAGCCCGGCCAGGATCGCGGCACTGAACAAGACCTGCGCCGCCCCCACGCCAAATATCGATCGCCGGAGCTGCCACAGTTTTGACGGGTTCAGTTCGAGGCCAATGATGAACATCAGGAACACCACGCCCAGTTCAGAGAAGTGGAGAATTTCATCCACATCGCTGATGAACCCCAGCCCCCAGGGGCCAATGGCGATCCCGGCCAGCAGGTAGCCCAGCACCGCGCCAATGCCCAGCCGGGCGGCCAGCGGAACCGCCACCACTGCGGCAAATAAAAACAGCACGCCGGCCAGGAGTAAATTCGATCCTTCCATTAGCGACCTCCCGCCGAAATCGGTGATGCCAGCCAATCGCCATACGCTCTGGCGTGGCTCGCCAGCGCTTCAGGCTTCTGGCGACGCGCCCAGTAGACAATAATCGGGCTCATCCAGTGCATGCGGCACATCGCGGCCGTCAGCTCAAACGGTCGCAGGATATCGCTCATGGGATAACGGTTAAGACCGTCATGGCGGTAAGCGCTCTCTGGCTCACCGGTCGTAATGACACTGCGCCAGTACTTTCCCGCCAGCTGGTTGCCCCCCACCCCGCTGGAGAACCCCCGGCTCAGCACACGGTCCAGCCACTCTTTCAGCAGTGCCGGACAGCTATAGGTATAAAGCGGATGCTGGAACACAATCACGTCATGCTGACGCAGCAGTTCCTGCTCGTAAGGAATATCAATAAAGAAATCAGGATAGTGCGCGTAGAGATCGTGCACCGTCACATTGCTGAGCTGAGTAGCCGGCTTAAGCAGAACCCGGTTTGCCACCGAGTCCTGAGATTCCGGATGGGCATACAGCAGCAGCACTTTCGCTGTCTGAGACATCACTCCCCTCCCGGTTCTGTTTCTGTTTTTGTGTATCGTCGTTGTTTTGGGCTACCATGGCGGCCCGGTGCGGAAAATGGCCCACACCTTACATTATCATAATGACAAATTAACATAGTCGGAACATACGGCGCTTCTATGATTGTTTTCTCCTCGTTACAAATTCGCCGCGGCGTGCGCGTCCTGCTGGATAACGCCTCCGCCACCATCAATCCCGGTCAAAAAGTGGGTCTGGTCGGCAAAAACGGCTGCGGAAAATCGACCCTGCTTGCGCTGCTGAAAAACGAGATTAGCGCTGACGGCGGTAACTTTACCTATCCGGGCAACTGGCAGCTTGCCTGGGTAAATCAGGAGACGCCTGCCCTGAGCGAACCCGCTCTCGACTATGTTATCGACGGCGATCGTGAATACCGTAAGCTGGAAGCTGAACTGAACGCCGCCAACGAGCGTAATGACGGTCATGCTATCGCCACCGTCCACGGTAAGCTGGACGCCATCGACGCATGGACCATTCGCTCCCGCGCCTCCAGCCTGCTGCACGGTCTGGGTTTCAGCAACGAACAGCTTGAACGCCCCGTTAGCGACTTCTCCGGCGGCTGGCGTATGCGCCTTAACCTGGCGCAGGCATTGATTTGCCGTTCCGACCTGCTGCTGCTTGATGAACCCACTAACCACCTCGATCTCGATGCGGTTATTTGGCTGGAGAAGTGGCTCAAGAGCTATCAGGGCACTCTGATTCTGATCTCCCACGACCGCGACTTCCTCGACCCGGTGGTGGATAAAATCATTCATATCGAACAGCAAAGCCTGTTTGAATACACCGGCAACTACAGCTCATTCGAGCGCCAGCGCGCGACGCGCCTTGCTCAACAGCAGGCGATGTACGAAAGCCAGCAGCAGCGCGTGGCGCATCTGCAAAGCTTTGTTGACCGCTTCAAGGCAAAAGCGTCTAAAGCCAAGCAGGCCCAGAGCCGCATCAAGATGCTGGAACGCATGGAGATGATCGCCCCGGCGCACGTCGATAACCCGTTCCACTTCAGTTTTCGCGAGCCCGAGAGCCTGCCGAACCCACTGCTGAAGATGGAAAAGGTGAGCGCTGGCTACGGCGATCGCATTATTCTCGACTCCATCAAGCTCAACCTGGTGCCGGGTTCACGTATTGGTCTGCTGGGGCGTAACGGCGCCGGTAAATCGACGCTGATTAAACTACTCGCGGGCGAGCTTAACCCGGTCAGCGGCGAGATCGGCCTGGCAAAAGGCATTAAGCTTGGCTACTTCGCCCAGCATCAGCTGGAATTCTTACGCGCAGATGAATCGCCCATCCAGCACCTCGCGCGACTGGCGCCGCAGGAGATGGAGCAGAAGCTGCGCGATTACCTTGGCGGCTTTGGCTTCCAGGGCGATAAAGTCACCGAAAACACCGAACGTTTCTCCGGCGGCGAGAAAGCGCGTCTGGTGCTGGCGCTTATCGTCTGGCAGCGTCCGAACCTGTTGCTGCTCGATGAACCTACAAACCACCTCGATCTCGACATGCGTCAGGCGCTGACCGAAGCGTTAATTGAGTTTGAAGGCGCGCTGGTTGTCGTCTCGCACGATCGTCACCTGATCCGCTCCACAACGGACGATCTCTATTTAGTGCACGATGGCAAAGTCGAGCCGTTCGATGGCGATCTGGAAGACTATCAGCAGTGGCTAACGGACGTGCAGAAGCAGGAAAACCAGCCGGACGACTCGTCGAAAGATAACGCCAACAGCGCCCAGGCGCGTAAAGACCAGAAGCGCCGTGAAGCGGAACTGCGTACTCAGACCCAGCCGCTGCGTAAAGAGATTGCCCGTCTCGAAAAGGAGATGGAGAAACTTAACGCTCTGCTGGCTACCGTTGAAGAGAAGCTGGGCGACAGCGGTCTGTATGACCAGAGCCGTAAGGCGGAACTGACCGACTGCCTGCAGACACAGGCGAAGACGAAATCCAGCCTCGAAGCGTGCGAGATGGCGTGGCTGGACGCCCAGGAACAGCTGGAATCCATGCTGCAGGCCGACTAAATCCCCGGGAGGGTTATGAGTTTCGATATCACGAGCGACATTACATTTCGTAAACTCAGCATCTTCATGACCTTTATGGAGAAGGGCAATATCGCCCGTACCGCCGAAGCGCTTGGCCTGAGCGGCGTTAGCGTG
The DNA here is from genome assembly GCF_049913205.1 of Enterobacter sp. R-25. Classification (NCBI taxonomy): domain Bacteria; kingdom Pseudomonadati; phylum Pseudomonadota; class Gammaproteobacteria; order Enterobacterales; family Enterobacteriaceae; genus Enterobacter; species Enterobacter sp. R-25. Next base: position 4,333,526 of record NZ_CP183982.1, read on the forward strand.
CACCGCGCGCTGCATACTCTCGAAGAAAATGTGCGTTGCCCGCTCTTTACGCACAAAGGTCGCAATCTCATTGCGCTGCCTTCGGCCTGGACGCTGCTGGAATATTGTCAGGAAGTGATGCAGGTAATGGCGCGCGGGCTGGAAGAAGCGCGCAAAACGGCCGGCGTTGGCCAGGGACGACTGCGCGTCGGCACGCTCTACTCGCTGACGCTGGAAACCGTGCCACGCCTGATTATGGGGATGAAACTGCGCCGTCCGGACCTGGAGATGGACCTGACGATGGGCTCTAACGAGACTCTGTTGCGTATGCTGGACGACGGTTTGCTCGACGCCATCCTCATCTCTATTTCCGAAAGCGATATCGACCGCAACAGTCTGGAAGTGCTCCCCCTGTTCCATGACGACATTTTTCTTGCCGCGCCTGCCTCTGCCACGCTGAACACCAGCGGGCCTGCCGACTTACGTGATTACAAAGACCAGAAGTTTGTCGCGCTGTCGGAAGGGTTTGCCACCTACGCCGGGTTTCAGGAGGCGTTTCATATTGCCGGTTTCGAACCGGAAATCGTCACCCGCGTAAATGACATTTTCTCGATGCTGAGTCTGGTGCAGGCGGGCGTGGGCTTTACGCTCATGCCAGGCAGAATGAAGAAAGTGTATGAGAACTCAGTACAGCTACTGAAGCTGGCCCAGCCGTATCAAATGCAGCAGTTGATTGCCATTGTGTTTGCCCGCAACCGCGAGCAAGACCCCAGCCTGCGGGCACTGGCAGCCGAAGGGCGAATGTATGCCCGCAGTATCGCCCCCGACCCTGCGCAGACCCTACCGCTGTAGCCGCTTAGCCAGGTGTACCGCCACGTCTACACCACTGCGCTCCAGTGAAACCGACTCCCCTTCCCAGGCCGCCTGACGCGTCAGGCAGGTCAGTACACCGCCAGGTGGCATTTCAATCGCCAGCCGAGCTTCACGCTCGTTGGCAGAAATCACCGCTTCCTGCCAGCGCACCGTGCGCGCCATATTCATCGCCAGATCGTCCGCGATTTTCTCAGGCGTCCAGAGCACGCGTCCTGTGCTGCCGCTCAGGTAAACACAGCGCGGGCGTGTGAGCGTGACGGATGTGAACGCCTCCACCAGCTTGTGCGCCGGCTCCGCCAGCAGTTCGCAATGGGAAGGCACGCTGACGGTCAGCCGATGCGCCTTATTAGCCCCTTTTGCCAGCGCGCGTTTCGCCACCTGCGCCATCCCCTCATCGGTGCCGGCGATCACAATCTGCGTTTCCGCGTTCAGATTGGCGATATACGTTCCGGTGCCTTCCAGCAACGCTTCAACCTGAGGCAGGGTCAGCCCCATTATCGCGGTCAGGCCATAACCGTGCGGATAGGCTTGCTCCATGAGATCGCCACGCAGCGCGACCAGCTTCAGCGCGTCGGCAAATTCCAGCGCACCGGCAATGACCGCGGCCGGATACGCGCCAATAGACAGACCGCTGACGATATCCGGTGCCACGCCGCGTTGTTCAAGCTCACGCGCCCAGGCAACACCGGCAATTAACAACGAAAGCTGAACGGCTCGCGTGTGGGTTAACGCTGCCGCGGTATCCAGCGTATCGACTTCGCCACCCAATACCTCGCGGGCCTGCTCCAGCGTCGTGCCAGGCAGGTTTTGCAGCATACCGACATGCTGGGTGCCCTGCCCTGGAAAGGTAAACAGTATTTTCATCACTCCTCCCTGTGCCACGGGTCCGCCACCAGACGTGGCCCACGGCGGGTCTTCAGCAACGTTTTGCCGTCGCGCAGCCACTCCGTCAGCGCAAAGCCGCCTTCAGGGGTGTCGACCTGGGTGTCTGCCCGACATAACGCGCGGCTGAGCTGTGACGCCCAGACACGAAAAGCGTCAGCCGACAGAGGCTGAGGGGCTCGCACCAGCAAATCGAGATCGCTGTCGGCATGAATGACCGGAATACCGGTCGCCAGGGCGTAGCCCGTGCTGCCCGTAATTCCCCACGTCCACGGCCATGCCTGCTGAGAAAGTTGCAACGCCACCTGCACCGGTGGCTGAGTCACAAACGGTGAACGCAGAAGATCGGCGGTCACGCTCAACGCCTCGGGTGAGACCACCCGCACGACTTTTTCTGGCTTCACCCAACCGGCCGCCCGCTGGTCGCGGCGTAAACCGCGTACGCCAACGGGAATACGGCCAGCGTTATCAACATCACGCCGCACGACCACCGGCAAACCGGTATGCCATACCGCATCCACCCAGTCGTCAGTGATGCCTTCCAGCGCGTCACGCGCGTTAAGCCAGATGAGGTCGTGAGGGCGTAATGTTGTGGTCATGATTACATTCCTGAAGTCAGCGAGATAAACAGCGGCAGCGACAGGATACACAGTACCGAGCTTAACAGCAGCACCGCTTCCGCATCCGGAGACTGCACGCCAAAGCGGTTACCGAACACCACGCCGAAGAAACCGGCTGAGAGCGCAATCATCAGGATAGCGGTGATCGCCACGGAGCCGTGCAGACCGAAGATCAGAACGATCCCCCAGGCAATCGCAGGCTGGATAAGCAGCTTGGCAACGGTTGAGGTAATCACCATGGTGTTGATCTGCAGCTTACGCGCAGAGAGGATCACCCCAGTCAGGAACAGCGCGGCAGCCGTTGCAGAAAGCCCCAGTGGCTTAATGGCGGCCAGAACAAGTTCAGGCATTTTGATGCCGATAGCAGACAAAATCACACCCAGCAGGGGTCCCATCACAATCGGTTTTTTAATCGAGCGCCACATCAGCACCGGCAGCATCGAGAGCGTTGAACCGGAGTTATTGCCTTCGGCACGCGCTTTTTCACGTTCCAGAATCAGCAGGCAGAACGGCGTCATCAGTACCGAACCACAGGCAATAGAGACCGCCACGGACAGTGAGGTTGAAGAGCTTTCCCCCAGCACGCTGCCCAGAATCGGCAAGCCAAGCGCGGCATAGTTTGGCAGCGCAACCGTCAGCGTAAGCACGGCGGCATCCTGTGGGGATTTTTTAAAGACGCTGGTCGCGAGGAAGTAAATGGCCGCGTAGGTTATCCACATCGCCAGGGTCAGCACCAGAATCAGCGATGACTGGGCTACGATGCCGGTCCACGGGGTTTGCACCGTGGCGCTGAACAGCGCGGCAGGCAAAGCAAAATCCATGACGAAGATATTGAGCAGGGAGACATTTTTGTTATCGACCATCTTTGCCTTACCGGCCCAGAATCCCAGCAGCATGATGACGAAAATCGGTGCAAGAGCATGAACAATTACGTAAGTCATAATTCACCTGTAGTAAAAAAGTTTAAGCACTGGCGCGATGATTATTATTTTCAGGATGCAGGTTCCCGCGCGGACGTAACGGTTACGTCCGCGGGGAGTGCATCTGGCAGGTCTCTTTTTACTTACCAGCTTGCCCGCATGCGTTCGCGTACGAGGGCAGAGCTGCGGCGATTGTCAGCACCGAGACGGTTTTTCAGGGTGTTGTCCTGACGAGCGTCATGGATGGCCTGTTGCAGCGTGGTTTTCACCTGCGTCAGATCGTTTTCAGAAGGGGCATCCGGGTTGCTGATGTCCAGCAGGTTGGAAAGCAGCCCCAGAGTGGCGTAGTTGCTGATGTCATAGGCCATTGGCGGGATCGTTGCCGCCAGTTTTTCCAGCGCATCCACGGTACGTAGCGTAATACGCGCCGCAGACTCTTTACCCATGGCATGGATCAGCACGCCTTTATCGTTAAAGGCAATCAGGCGGTTTGCCTGGTACCCGTGCGCCAGAAACGCGCCGGACATCGCTTTACCAACGATAAGTCCAATCACCGGATGGCCGGCCAGACGCGCGTTAGCATAGGCCGCCGCCGCGCCGGCCAACGCCTGGTGAATACCAAATGCCTCTTCACGACGGCCATAGGCCTGGCTTGGCACATCAATCACCGCCACGATCGGGCGCTTCACGGCGCTGTTGGCATCGGCGGCAACGGTTTCGCTCACCACTTTCGCCAGCGTCCAGCCTTCCAGCAGACCGACTTCCCCTTTCGCCGCGCGCGGGAAGTGGTTGTTGGCATCCGGTACCACGGCAACAAAACGTACCGTTTCACCGTTAAGTTCACCATCGGCCGCCTGTACGGACGGGCATAACCCATCCAGGCGTCTGGCGTTCGGCGCGAGCGTTTGCAGCCAGAGTTCGCCACGGCTTACTGAGTTAGTCATCATTTCACCTCCCGGGCAAAGAGCGCTTTAATCTGTTCGGCATCGGCCTGTTTGCGGGTGTCGAAATTCGTCAGACGGTTCAGGTAATCGTCATAGTTATCGGTGCGATGTTTCGCAGGCACGCCTTTGGCAATCGCGTCGTTCATCGCCGCTTTCACCGCGTTCACGCCATCGCCAACCAGCGCATCCACCAGGCCGCTTTCATAGCGGACTTCGCCACCGGTCATGCTCCAGATAAACGGACGGTCGCGGGAGTCATACTCTTCAATTCCCGCTTCCTGCTCGATAACCTGAGGACCATTCAGACCGAGACGCGCTTCGCGGGTGACAATCAGGTAGCTGCACAGTGCAGCAGCGATAGACATCCCACCGAAGCAGCCCACGGTCCCGGCCACAATCCCGACCACCGGGGTGTAACGCCGCAGGTCAACAATTGCTGCATGAATATCGGCAATGGCCGCCAGGCCAAGGTTGGCTTCCTGCAGACGCACGCCGCCGGTTTCGAGACACAGTACCGCCTGCGTCGGGATCCCGTTGCGGTTATCTTCTGCCGCCAGCTCCAGCGCGGCCGCCATTTTGGCGCCGGACACTTCGCCCATGCTGCCGCCCTGGAACGCACCTTCGATCGCCACCACTACCGCAGGCTGGCCGTTGAGGGTGCCTTTGGCGACCACCATGCCGTCATCGGCCTGAGGAACGATGCCCTGCGGCCCCAGCCACGGGGAGATAATGCCTTCAAAAGGATCCAGCAGTTCGCGATAGCTCCCGTCGTCCAGCAATGCCTGCGCACGCTGGCGAGCTTTTAATTCAATAAAACTCCGATCATCACGCATGGCTCACCCCTTCAAAAACCTGTTCGATACGAATGCGTGCCACCCCCGGCGTCGCGCCAAAGTCGTGGATCGTCAGTTTTCCTGCAGGCAGGCTGCTGACGGTGTGCAGGCGGTTGAACAACGCCTCCCAGCGACCGCGGCTGTTGTCGACGGACGTGGTGATATCAATGGTTAACGTCTGGCCCGGTTCGGCGGCAAACAGCACCTCCATATCCCCGGAACCAACAACCCCTGCGAGCGCTTTGCCGCTTAACGCGCGGCTCGCTGGCATGGTTAATGTGATTTTTTCCATAACATCCTCTTAATGCTTTGAATAAGGCGTTTCGATGCGATCGAGAAACAGCGTGGCGGCAAGCAGGTCGGCTGCTCCGCCCGGTGAGGCATTGAGTGCCAGCATGTGGCGGTCTAATCTCGCCAGCGCCATCTGGCCAGCGGATGTCGCGCATCCTCCGGCGCTCAGCACCGCACGCGCACCGTTCTGCATGGCCTCCAGCCCCGCCATCCCGGCGCGCGACAGCACGCAGGTATCGGTAAGCGACGTCATGATGGCCATCAGCGCATCGAGCCTTGCGTACGTTTCGCTGCTGCCGTTAAGACGGCTCAGACGAAGCCGCGGCAGAGCACGCTGCATCACGTGTGGAAATGCCTGCTGAGCCTCTTCACGTGCGCCCGGAACCCGGTAGCGGCGCGTGGCGCGTAGCCCTTTGCTGAACACTTTCGGCGCCGCGTCATCGGGCAGTTTCGCCAGCTGTGCCGCGGTATTCGCTACCGCCTGCGCGCTGGCATCGCCACCGAGCATCGCCACGGCACTGACCAGCAGCCCCAGCGCCCAAATCGCGCCGCGGTGGGTATTTACACCGTCGGTAGCCGCCATCATCTGCTGCTCACCTTCACGGCCGAGCCGCCCTATGGTTTGCCTGAGCGCAATATCCGCCGGACGCTGCCAGCTGTGTTGCGCCAGCGCCTGAAACGTGGGGGTCAGGCTGCGCGCGGAACGCTCCATCAACGCGAGCGACAGATCGTGGTGCGCGCCGTTCCCCCGACTGTCCACCAGACCGGGTTTCGGGCTTAACTGTGCTTCGTCAATCAGACACTGCGTGGCGGTTCGCGCCAGCCATTCGGCACCGCCTTCAACCTGAATCTGGGGCAGAAGTTTCATTACCAGCTCCGGAATTTCGCAGGTGGGTTGTAAAGACCGCCAGACCATTCAACCAGGTCTGACACGCTGCCTGCTGCCAGCAGAGAACGGGTGGCATCGGTGCGGCGAATCCCCATATCTTCCGGGTAAACTACTTTGCCGCTCTGGCGCAACTGCGCCACACGTTTGGCATCAACGCCCAGACCGATATCGGTGATCCCCGCGACGGCCGCAACCATCGCCCGGCGCTCTTCCAGACTTTCTGCGCGATAGAGGTAAGCAATCCCCTCTTCCGTCAGCACATGTGTCACGTCGTCGCCGTAGATCATGACCGGAGCCAGAGGCATCCCGGACGCTTTCGCAACGTCAACAGCATCGAGTTTTTCCACAAAGGTCGGTTTCACGCCTGCCTGGAAGGTTTCCACCATCTGGACGACGAGTTTTTTACCGCGCTGCATCGGATCAGGTTCGGTGATCATGTTCAGCCAGGCCGGGGTGGCATGACGACGACCATGCGGGTCATGGCCCATGTTTGGCGCACCGCCGAAACCAGAGAGACGACCACGGGTCACGGTTGAGGAGTTGGCATACCCGTCGACCTGCAGGGTTGACCCGATGAACATATCAACGGCGTACTGGCCTGCCAGCTGACAGAAGGCGCGGTTGGAACGCATAGAGCCGTCGGCACCGGTAAAGAAGATATCCGGACGTGCACGAATGTACTCTTCCATCCCCAGTTCGCCGCCGAAGCAGTGCACGCTTTCCACCCAGCCGCTTTCAATCGCCGGGATCAGGGTTGGGTGCGGGTTAAGGGTCCAGTGTTTACAGATTTTGCCTTTCAGGCCGAGCTGTTCACCGTAGGTCGGCAGCAGCAGTTCAATCGCCGCGGTATTAAAACCAATCCCGTGGTTCAGGGATTGCACCTGATGTTCCGCATAAATGCCTTTAATGGCCATCATCGCCATCAGGATATGTTCCTGTTTGATGAGACGCGGGTCGCGGGTAAACAGCGGTTCGATAAAGAACGGTTTGTCGGCCACCACCACGAAGTCAATCCAGGAGCCGGGAATATCAACGCGCGGAAGGTCGCATTCGTCGTCCACCAGCTCATTCACCTGTGCGATGACAATGCCGTCATGGAACGCGGCCGCTTCCACCAGCGCGGGGGTATCTTCGGTGCTTGCGCCGGTATAAAGATTACCTTTTCGGTCTGCTTTAAAGCCGGCAATCAGCGCCACGTTTGGCGAGAGGTCCACGTACAGACGTGAATAGAGCTCTATGTAGGTATGGATAGCACCAATTTCGAGCTGACCATCTTCCAGCAGCTGCGAGATGCGCAGGCTCTGGGTACCGGAGAAGGAGAAGTCCAGCTTGCGGGCGATACCTTTCTCAAAGATATCCAGATGCTCGCTACGGCCCACGCTTGGCATAATCATGTGCAGGTCATGCACGATTTGCGGGTTCACTTCAGCCAGCGAGCGTGAAAGGAAATCGGCCTGCTTCTGGTTATTACCTTCCAGAACGACTTTGTCGCCAGGCGCGATCAGTTTTTCCAGCATGGCGACAAGATCGCCGGTTGGCAGTACCTTGCCCTGCACCGGTACGGATGCCAGACGACGCGCTTTCTCGGTGCGTCGTGTGTTCCATTGCCGGGTGGGTGTTTGCCCAGATAACATTATTAACCTCCTGATTCAGCACATCATTCTGATTTGCTTAACGTTGAGTAAAGTGTGCGCTGTGGCGAGGAAGTCATCAATTAAGCGCAGGGCGGAATCATTAGCCTGAGAGTAATAATCAAGGTAAATATTTGTGATCGAGATCAGTTCATGTTTCGGAAAACCAGGCTAAACGGGGTACAATTCGGAAAGAACAGAAAATAACTGACAAGAATTAGCATCGCCGTTATGAGCCAAATCATTCCATCAGACTTCGACATCATCGCCGAAGACAGCACCGAGTTCGTGCCTATGCGCGGCGTGGCCAATTGCCATCTGCAGACCATGCTGCCGCGACTCATCCGCCGTAAGGTTCAGTTCACGCCGCACTGGCAACGGCTGGACTTACCGGACGGTGACTTTCTGGACCTGGCATGGAGCGAAGAGCCAGAACAGGCGCGCCACAAGCCGCGTCTGGTGGTCTTTCACGGTCTGGAAGGCAGTCTGCACAGCCCCTATGCACACGGGCTCATCCAGGCAGCCAAAGCGCGGGGATGGCTCGGCGTGGTGATGCACTTTCGCGGCTGTAGCGGCGAACCGAATCGCCAGAAGCGCATCTATCACTCGGGTGAAACCGAAGACGGCACCTGGTTTTTACACTGGTTACGGGAAAACTTTGGTACCGTCCCGACAGCGGCCGTGGGCTACTCGCTGGGCGGCAATATGCTGGCGTGCCTGCTGGCAAAAGAGGGCGACACCGTGCCGCTGGATGCGGCCGTCATTGTCTCCGCGCCCTTTATGCTGGAGCAGTGCAGCTACCATATGGAGAAAGGCTTTTCCCGGGTCTATCAGCGTTACCTGCTCAACCTGTTGAAAGCCAACGCGGCGCGCAAGCTGAAGGCCTATCCGGATACGCTGCCGGTGAGCCTGCGTCAGTTGAAAAAGGTCCGTCGCATCCGTGAATTCGACGATCTGATCACCGCCAAAATTCACGGCTTTGCCGATGCGATTGATTACTATCGTCAGTGCAGCGCCATGCCGCTGCTCAGCAAGATCACGCAACCGACGCTTATCATTCATGCCAAAGATGACCCGTTTATGGATCATCACTCTATCCCCGCGCAGGAATTTTTGCCTGCCAACGTTCACTACCAGCTGACAGAGCATGGTGGTCACGTGGGGTTCATCGGTGGAACGTTGCGCCGCCCGAAAATGTGGCTGGAGTCGCGTATTCCTGACTGGCTTACCCCTTATCTGGACGGTGCAAAATGATTATTCCGTGGCAGGACCTCTCCCCCGAAACGCTCGATAATCTGATTGAAAGCTTTGTCTTGCGCGAAGGTACCGATTATGGTGAACATGAACGTTCGCTTGAGCAAAAGGTCAACGATGTGAAGCGCCAGCTCAAAAGCGGCGACGTGGTGCTGGTATGGTCTGAACTGCATGAGACGGTCAATATCATGCCCCGCAACGCGTTTCATGGCTGATCTTTAAACCTTTCCAGTCAGGGAGTTGCTATGTCTGCCAGACATCCGGTTATTGCCGTTACGGGTTCGAGTGGTGCGGGAACCACCACGACCAGCCTCGCTTTTCGTAAGATTTTCGCCCAACTGAATCTCCGTGCGGCGGAGGTCGAAGGCGATAGTTTTCACCGCTACACGCGCCCGGAGATGGATATGGCTATCCGCAAGGCGCGCGATCTGGGTAAACACATTAGCTACTTCGGCCCGGAGGCCAATGACTTCGGCCTGCTGGAGCAAACCTTTCAGGAGTACGGCCAGAGCGGCAAGGGGCAGTCACGCAAATATCTGCACACCTACGATGAAGCCGTTCCCTGGAACCAGGTGCCCGGCACCTTTACCCCCTGGCAACCGCTGCCGGAACCGACCGACGTCCTGTTTTACGAAGGGTTGCACGGTGGCGTGGTGACGCCGCAGCATGACGTGGCGCGTCACGTGGATCTGCTGGTTGGCGTGGTGCCCATCGTGAACCTTGAGTGGATCCAGAAGCTGACGCGTGACATCAGCGAGCGCGGCCATTCACGCGAGGCGGTGATGGATTCCGTCGTGCGCTCCATGGAAGACTACATAACTTATCTGACGCCGCAGTTCTCCCGCACGCATATCAACTTCCAGCGCGTACCGACAGTGGACACCTCTAACCCGTTCGCGGCCAAAAGTATCCCGTCGCTGGATGAGAGCTTTGTGGTTATCCATTTCCGCAATCTCGACGGCATTGATTACCCCTGGCTGCTGGCGATGCTGCAGGGCTCGTTTATTTCGCACATGAATACGTTAGTGGTTCCGGGCGGAAAAATGGGGCTGGCAATGGAATTAATTATGATGCCGCTGGTACAGCGGTTGATAGAAGGGAAGAAAATCGCCTGATGATTTCCCTCTCCGCGTGGGAGAGGGTTTCGGTGAGGGCATCAGGGTGAACGATGCCCCCAATATCAGGCGTCGATCACTTCATACGAATGCGTAATTTTTACCGCTTTCTCGAGCATTAAGGCGACCGAGCAGTATTTCTCCGCTGAAAGATCGACCGCGCGTGAGACCGCCGCGTCTTTCAGTTCTTTCCCGCTGACGATGAAATGCAGGTTAATGTGGGTGAACAGGCGTGGTGCCTCTTCGCGGCGTTCTGAGGTGAGTTTTACTTCGCAGTCGGTCACATCGTGCCGGCCTTTTTGCAGGATCGACACCACATCAATTGCGCTGCATCCACCTGCGGCCATCAGCACCATTTCCATTGGGCTTGGTGCTTTATCGCCGGAGTTACCATCCATCAAAATCTGGTGTCCTGAAGCGGACTCGCCCAGGAACGTTAAACCTTCAACCCATTTCACACGCGCTTGCATATTCACTCACTCCAACGTTGCATTTTTGGTGACAGATTACGCGTGCGTTACATTTCTCGCAATGGAAGGCGACCTGCGTCATGCTGAAGCGAGACACCAGGAGACACGCGGCGAAAGCTATGCTAAAACACTCAGGATGCTACAGTAATACATTGACGTTACACATGTATGCAGAGGACATCAAACTTTACTGGCTGCGAAACGTTACGATAGCCGACTTCCCAGGGTATGGGTAAGAATTCGATTGCAACCCCAGAGTCCGGATGCATCTTATGACTCTGGTGACAGCTTATAACAGAGGATAACAGCGCATGGTGCTTGGCAAACCGCAAACAGACCCGACTCTCGAATGGTTCTTGTCTCATTGCCACATTCATAAGTACCCATCGAAGAGCACGCTGATTCACCAGGGTGAAAAAGCGGAAACGTTGTATTACATCGTCAAAGGCTCGGTGGCAGTGCTGATCAAAGATGAAGAAGGGAAAGAGATGATCCTTTCTTATCTGAACCAGGGCGATTTCATCGGTGAACTGGGCCTGTTTGAAGAAGGCCAGGAACGTAGCGCCTGGGTTCGTGCAAAGACAGCATGTGAAGTGGCTGAAATTTCCTACAAGAAATTCCGTCAGTTGATTCAGGTTAACCCTGACATCCTGATGCGTCTTTCTTCGCAGATGGCGCGCCGTCTGCAGGTGACATCTGAGAAAGTGGGTAACCTCGCCTTCCTGGACGTGACCGGCCGTATCGCTCAGACCCTGCTGAATCTGGCGAAACAACCCGATGCGATGACTCACCCTGATGGCATGCAAATTAAAATTACCCGTCAGGAAATCGGTCAGATTGTCGGTTGCTCCCGTGAAACAGTGGGCCGTATTCTGAAAATGCTGGAAGATCAGAACCTGATCTCCGCACACGGTAAAACCATCGTGGTTTACGGAACGCGTTAATTCCGCTAAAACGGCGTGCCATCGCAAGGTGTCACGCCGTTTTTGTCTCTATTCCCCATGTGGCGCAGGCTGATTTATCACCCGGAAGTTAACTACGCACTGCGACAAACGCTGGTGTTGTGCCTTCCTGTGGCCGTGGGCCTGATTCTGGGCCATCTTCAGCAAGGTCTGCTCTTCTCTCTCGTTCCCGCCTGCTGCAACATTGCCGGTCTGGATACACCGCATAAGCGCTTTTTCAAACGGCTGATCGTGGGCGGCTCGCTGTTTGCGGGTTGTAGCCTCGCCGTGCAGCTTTTGCTGGCCCGCGATATCCCGCTGCCGCTGATCCTCACCGTCCTGGCGATGACCCTGGGCGTAACCGCTGAAATCAGCTCACTGCACGCGCGTTTGCTTCCCGCGTCGCTGATTGCCGCCATCTTCACGCTGAGCCTTGCGGGCAACATGCCGGTGTGGGAGCCGCTGCTGATCTACGCCCTCGGTACGCTGTGGTACGGGCTGTTTAACTGGTTTTGGTTCTGGCTGTGGCGGGAACAGCCGCTGCGGGAATCCCTGAGCCTGCTCTACGTGCAGCTGGCGGATTACTGTGAAGCCAAATACACCTTGCTCACCCAGCATACCGATCCAGAAAAATCACTGCCGCCGCTGCTGACGCGTCAGCAAAAGGTGGTGGACCTGATAAGCCAGTGTTATCAACAGCTGCATATGCTCGCCGCCAATAAGAACCACGAATATAAGCGGCTGCTGCGCGTCTTCCAGGTGGGGCTGGACTTACAGGAGCATATCTCCGTGAGCCTGCACCAGCCGCAGGAGGTGCAAAAACTGGTCGAGCGCAGCCATGCCGAAGCGGTGATCCGCTGGAACGCGCAAACCGTCTCCGCGCGCCTTCGGGTGCTGGCTGACGATATTCTGTATCACCGCTACCCCACGCGCTTTAACATGGACAAACAGCTCGGCGCGCTGGAGAAGATTGCCCGTCAGCATGAAGACAACCCAGTGGGTCAGTTTGCCGCCTGGCACTTCAGCCGTATCGCCCGCGTGTTACGAACCCAGCGTCCGCTTTATCCGCGCGACCTGATGGCCGACAAACAAAAACGCCTGCCGCTGCTGCCGGCGCTCAGAAGCTACCTCTCCCTTAAATCATCTGCCCTGCGCAACGCCGCGCGAATTAGCGTGATGCTGAGCATTGCCAGCCTGATGGGCATGGCGCTGCATCTGCCCAAACCGTACTGGATTTTAATGACCATCCTGTTTGTCACCCAGAACGGCTATGGCGCGACGCGGGTGCGCATTCTGCACCGGGCAGGCGGAACGATGGCGGGGCTGATCATTGCGGGCGTTACGCTGCACTTTCACGTGCCGGAAGGCTATACGCTGGCAGGGATGCTGGTGATCACGATGGTGAGCTACCTGATCATCCGCAAAAACTACGGCTGGGCGATGGTGGGCTTTACGGTAACGGCGGTGTATACCCTGCAGTTGCTCACGCTCAACGGCGAGCAGTTTATTATCGCCAGGCTGGTCGATACCCTGATCGGCTGCCTGATTGCCTTTGGCGGCATGGTCTGGCTGTGGCCTCAGTGGCAAAGCGGGCTGCTCAGACAGAACGCCCACGATGCGCTGGAGGCTGACCAGCAGGCCATTCGCCTGATCCTGAGTGACGACCCGCAGCCCTCCCCGCTGGCGTATCAGCGGATGAAGGTCAACCAGGCGCATAACGCCCTGTTTAACTCGCTGAATCAGGCAATGCAGGAGCCCGGCTTTAACTCGCACTATCTGGCGGACATGAAGCTCTGGGTGACGCACAGCCAGTTTATCGTTGAGCATATCAACGCCATGACCACGCTGGCGCGGGAACATACGATGCTGACGCCCGATCTGGCGCAGCGCTACCTGCAGTCGTGTGAGATTGCCCTGCAGCGGTGTCAGCAGCGACTCGAGTATGACGCGCCTGGCGAGTCAGGGGATTCGAACATTCTGGAGGCGCCAGAGACGCTCACCCACGGGCCAATGAGCACCCTGGAGCAGCATCTGCAGCGCGTTCTCGGGCATCTGAACACCATGCACACCATTTCGTCGGTAGCATGGCGTCAGCGCCCTCACCACGGGATATGGTTAACCCGTCGCTTAACGCGAACGGAGTCTTAAGTGTTTACGATCTTCGCGACCGCCGCGGCAAAACGGTTTAACCCGTCTTCAATGTCCTGATTTTCGACCACCAGCGACGGCGCAAAGCGCATCACGTCCGGCCCGGCATTGAGCACCATCACCCCTTCATGGGCGGCGGCGTGCAGGAAATCGCGCGCGCGGCCTTTGTACTGTGGCTTCAGCTCCGCGCCGATCAATAACCCCATCCCGCGGATCTCGCTGAAGACGTCATACTGGTCATCAATCTGCTGCAAATGCGTCACGAAAAGCTCACGCTTCGCGTTGACGCCGCTCAGAACCTCAGGGGTATTGATAATGTCGAACGCGGCACCCGCGACGGCACTCGCCAGCGGGTTACCGCCGTATGTGGAACCGTGGGAACCCACGTGGAACGCGGAGGCAATCTCCTGCGTCGTTAATACCGCACTGACCGGGAAGCCGCCGCCGAGCGCTTTGGCGCTGGTCAGAATATCCGGCGTCACGCCGTAATGCATGTAGGCAAACAGGGAGCCGGTACGGCCCATCCCGCACTGCACTTCATCAAATACCAGCAGCGCCTGATGCTCATCGCACAGGTCGCGCAGCCCTTTCAGGAACTCAGGCGTGGCAGCCGTTACGCCGCCCTCTCCCTGGATCGGCTCCACCACCACCGCACAGGTGTGATCATCCATTACCGCTTTTACCGCATGGAGATCGTTAAACGGCACATGAATAATATCGGCCGGTTTTGGTCCAAAACCGTCGGAATACTTTGGCTGTCCACCGACGGAAACGGTAAACAGCGAGCGACCGTGGAAGGCGTTGTGGAAAGCAATGATTTTGGTTTTGTACGGGCTGTGGCGCGTGGAAGCATAGTAGCGCGCCAGTTTGAAGGCGGTTTCGTTCGCTTCGGTACCGGAGTTCATAAACAGCACGCGTTCAGCGAAAGTCGCGCTGATTAACTTGCGGCCCAGACGCAGCGCCGGTTCGTTGGTAAAGACGTTGCTGGTATGCCACAGGGTTTCCCCCTGGGTTTTCAGCGCCTCCACCAGCGCAGGATGGCAATGACCCAGCGCCGTCACCGCAATCCCACCGGCGAAATCAACATACTCTTTCCCCTGCTGATCCCAGACTCGGCTGCCTTTCCCTTTTACCGGGATAAACTCAGCCGGTGCATAAATCGGCAGAATGACTTCATCGAATGTCGCGCGGGTAATTGCAGATTGTTCAGTTGCCATGTCATGACCATCCATTTTATGTCACAGTGATTGTGAAAATATAATCACAAAATATGCATAAAAAATCACAGTAAGGCAACCACTATTCAACGATTGAGGAAATTTGCCAGCAGCTGGTGTCCCTGCTCGCTGAGGATACTCTCCGGGTGGAATTGCACCCCTTCGAGGTCCCATTCACGATGTCGGATCCCCATGATCTCCCGGGTATCGCTCCAGGCGGTAACCTCAAAGCATTCCGGCAGCGTTGACGGGTCAATGACCAGCGAATGGTAGCGCGTCACGGTAAGCGGATTATTAAGCCCCGTAAACACGCCCGTGCCGGTATGGGTCACCGGCGCGGTTTTGCCATGCATCACTTTGGCGGCGCGCACAATGGTGGCACCAAACACCTGCCCAATGGCCTGGTGGCCCAGGCAGACGCCAAGAATGGGCAACTTACCGGCGTAGTGATGAATGACATCCAGCGAAATGCCCGATTCCGACGGCGTGCAGGGCCCCGGAGAGATAACGATTTTCTGCGGGGCAAGCGCGTCGATTTCGGCCAGGCTGATGTCGTCGTTGCGGCGGACCACCACCTCTGCACCCAGTTCACAAAAATACTGGTAAAGGTTCCAGGTGAAGGAATCGTAGTTATCAATCAGCAGAATCATGGCGGCTCCAGAAAAACGTGCCGCCCTATTCTACTCAGTTTCCCGCGCTTCGCTCACTACTTTGGCAAAGATGGCGTTCAGGGCCGTTAAATCGCCCATTGCGCCGCTCTGGTTGGCCGCCGCCCATTTGCCCGGGTCGATATCTTTCCAGCTCAGCTGATAGCCTGCATGGATGGCAAGTTGTTCGAAGAAGATCCGCTGAGCGATACCGTTGCCAATCCGGAAGGGATGGAGCACGTTGATCTCACAGTAGTAGTGACTCAGGCGGGCCACAAACTCCTCTTTCTGCAGACCGTTGAGATACCCCTCTTCCTCGAGATCCTGCATCAGGACATTGCCCTCTTTCTCGATGTAGGCGAAGTGGCAGAAGCGGGTGTCGCCCTGATAAATATCGATTTCGCGGATATCGCCCGCCCAGTCAAAAATATCCTGATAAAGGTGGCGGTGGATTGCACAGAGATGCGGCAACCCCGGCGCCGACGGGCCTAAGCCGAGCGTCGCCACCCGCAGCGCGGTGATCTCATAGGATGCCTTTGCAAGACGGTCAGCCTGGCGGATATTCAGACGGTTACGCATCACATTCAGACCCGGGTAGAGATACGGGTCACGATCGTCACCGATTTTATCGCTCATAGTGCCTCCTGAGTTCTTCAAGACGGCTTTGCGCATCCTGGGCGTTTAGCGTAACGAGCGGGCTATCAACCCCCTCAAGGCGGCGGCTGGCCTGGAAATTACTGTTTCGCTGCTGCTCCCAGAGACGGGATTTTTGCTTATCGGTGAGTTTTTTCACTTAACGCCTCCCTGAAGATGTCCGTGTGCCACAAGTATAAGCAGCAAAACGCGCTTTCGCAGGGAGGTGAGCGAAACACGGGCGAGAAGCGCCCGTGTCAAAGAAGGTTACGGCAGAACTTTTGCAGAGAGGATCACAACCGGTTTCGTCGGCACATTCTGGTATGGGCCAACGTCATGGGACTGCACCTGAGAAATCTTGTCAGCCACATCCATCCCTTTCACCACTTTACCGAAGACCGCGTAGCCGAAGTCGCGCTGGCCGTGATCGAGGAAGGCGTTATCCGCCACGTTGATAAAGAACTGGCTGGTGGCGCTGTCTTTATCTGCAGTACGCGCCATTGAGATGGTACCGCGGGTGTTGCGCAGGCCGTTATCCGCTTCGTTTTTAATCGGTGCGTTAGGCTGCTTTTGCTGCATTTGCTCGTTAAAACCACCGCCCTGCACCATAAAGCCCGGGATCACACGGTGGAATGTGGTGCCGTTATAGAAACCGTTATTCACGTAGTCGAGGAAGTTTTTCACAGAAACCGGAGCTTTCTGGCTATTCAGTTCCAGCTCAATATTCCCGGCGGAGGTGGTCAGCAGAACGTGAGGGTCTCCTTTGGCTGCCAGCGCAGCAGGGGAAACGGCAGAAAGAGCAAACACAGCTGCGACAGCCGCCAGCGTTGATTTGAGCATGAGAATTCCTTAACAAAGCGCAGTATAAAAAGCGAATGGCTTGATTCTAAAGAGCAGTATGAACGGAGACCAGCCTTTTACCTAATTTTACGAAATTGAAACAGTTGTAACCACGCAAACGATTGGTTATGACGCCTATTAATGTGATCTGAATCACATAAAAACCTGCAATAGCGATCGAATTTCTCTTAAAAGATATGAATGGATCACTTTAATGTCTAAAATCTGCCCGCTCTCAGCGCCCCTCGGGCGCTTTTCTTTTCCTGAACAGGCCAGACATGACTAACAGCAATCGTATCAAGCTCACATGGATCAGCTTCTTCTCCTACGCCCTGACCGGCGCGTTGGTGATCGTCACCGGGATGGTGATGGGTAATATCGCAGATTACTTCCAGCTGCCCGTTTCCAGCATGAGTAACACCTTTACCTTCCTCAACGCCGGGATCCTGATCTCCATTTTCCTGAATGCCTGGCTGATGGAAATTGTTCCACTGAAAACGCAGCTGCGTTTTGGTTTCGTGCTGATGGTCGCCGCGGTCGCGGGTTTAATGGTGAGCCACAGCATCGCCCTGTTCTCTGCCGCCATGTTTGTGCTGGGTCTGGTGAGCGGTATTACGATGTCCATCGGTACGTTCCTGATTACCCACATGTATGAAGGTCGTCAGCGTGGCGCACGTCTGCTGTTTACCGACTCCTTCTTCAGCATGGCGGGGATGATTTTCCCGATGGTAGCGGCCGTTCTGCTGGCACGCAGCATTGAGTGGTACTGGGTTTATGCCTGTATCGGTCTGGTCTACGTGGCAATCTTTATTCTGACCTTCGGCTGTGAATTCCCGGTTCTGGGCAAAAAAGCGCAATCCACGGACGAGCCGGTCGCGAAAGAGAAATGGGGTATCGGCGTACTGTTCCTCTCCGTTGCCGCACTGTGCTACATCCTCGGTCAGCTGGGCTTTATCTCCTGGGTACCGGAATACGCCAAAGGCCTGGGCATGAGTCTGAACGACGCGGGTAAACTGGTGAGCGATTTCTGGATGTCTTACATGTTCGGCATGTGGGCGTTTAGCTTCATCCTGCGCTTCTTCGACCTGCAGCGCATTCTGACCGTGCTGGCAGGCATGGCAACCGTGCTGATGTACCTGTTCATTAACGGTTCACCGGAGCATATGCCGTGGTTCATCCTGACCCTGGGCTTCTTCTCCAGTGCGATTTACACCTCTATCATTACGCTGGGCTCTCTGCAGACCAAAGTGGCGTCACCGAAACTGGTGAACTTCGTGCTGACCTGCGGCACCATCGGCACCATGTTGACCTTCGTGGTCACCGGCCCGATCGTCGCCCACAGCGGCCCGCTGGCCGCGCTGCATACCGCTAACGGTTTGTACGCGGTGGTGTTTGTGATGTGCCTGGTTCTGGGCTTTGTGACCCGCCACCGCCAGCATAATACGGCAGCGGCGTCCCACTGATCCCCTACGCCCCTTTGCGCTCAGCGAAGGGGCTGTTTTTCGTGAAGATGTGCTCTTCCGCAACGTCGTCCATTTTGATCCACGTCTGCGCAAGCTGCGTCGTGGCAATCACTCGCCCCTCACGAATCGACCAGCGCGCCGGCACCTGGCAGCGCACCGCTTCAAACCCGCTCTCCGCAGGCAGCACGATCAGGTTAGCCAGATTTCCCGTTTCGATACCGTAATCCGTCAGGCCGAAGGTTCGGGCGCTGTTGTGGGTTATCAGGTTCAAACCGTTGTCGATTTGCGAATACCCCATCATCTGACACACATGCAGCCCCATATGCAGTACCTGCAGCATATTGCCGGTGCCAAGCGGGTACCACGGGTCGAAGACATCATCATGCCCGAAACAGACGTTGATCCCCGCCTCCAGCAGCTCCTTCACTCGGGTAATCCCGCGTCGTTTGGGATAATCATCAAAGCGTCCCTGTAAATGGATATTCACCAGTGGATTGGCGACAAAGTTGATGCCTGACATCTTCAGCAGGCGGAAAAGCCGCGAGGTGTATGCCCCGTTATAGGAGTGCATCGCCGTGGTATGGCTGGCCGTGACCCGCGGGCCTATCCCTGATTCATAAGCCAGGGTGGCCACCGTTTCCAGAAATCGGGACTGCTCATCGTCAATTTCATCGCAGTGGATATCCAGCGGACGGTCATATTTCTTCGCCAGTTCAAAGGCAATGTGCAGCGATTGCACGCCATACTCGCGGGTGAATTCAAAATGCGGGATTGCCCCGACCACATCGGCGCCCAGCTTCAACGCCTCCTCAAGCAGCGCCGCGCCGTCCGGGTAAGAAAGGATGCCTTCCTGCGGGAACGCCACGATTTGCAGCGTGATCCACGGCGCAACCTCCTGCTTCACCTCCAGCATGGCCTTCAGGGCGGTGAGCGTCGGGTCAGAGACGTCCACGTGGGTGCGCACAAACTGAATACCGTTGGCAATTTGCCCTTTCAGCGTCTTCCAGGCGCGCGCTTTTACATCTTCATGGCTAAGCAGTGCCTTACGCTCCGCCCAGCGCTCAATGCCTTCAAACAGCGTACCGGACTGGTTCCAGCTCGGCTCGCCTGCCGTCTGGGTGGTATCAAGGTGGATATGCGGTTCTATAAACGGGGGGATGGCAAGGCCGCCACGCGCGTTTAAGATTCTTACGTTTTCGTCTTCGGTATCGCCCATCGGCGTTATGCCACCAAAACGGCCCTGCTCAATGGCGATTTGCCACAGCCCTTCGCGACCCGGTAAGCGAACATTCTGAATAAGCCCAAGCGGTGTTGTAGACATGCCTTTCCCCTGAAAAACGCGGCTGATATTTGGGAGTACGCATTTTTGACAATGCGCCCCTTAATTTGTACACAAAATCGGCGACCTCGAAAAGCCAGCGATTTCCACAACTTATAAAAATCCTGACAAATCAGTCATATACCACCTAAGGAGTAGGCGAAGGCGTATTTGATTTGCATCAATAAGTGCCACTGCTGAATCGTTAAGGTAGGCAGTAATAGAAAAGAAATCGAGGCAAAAATGAGCAAAGTCAGACTCGCTATCATCGGTAACGGCATGGTCGGCCACCGCTTTATTGAGGATCTTCTCGATAAAGCCGATGCTAACCAGTTCGATATTACCGTGTTCTGTGAAGAACCCCGCAAGGCGTACGACCGTGTGCACTTGTCTTCCTACTTCTCCCATCATACCGCTGAAGAGCTCTCTCTGGTGCGCGATGGTTTCTACGAGAAGCATGGCGTGAAAGTGCTGGTGGGCGAACGCGCTATCACCATCAACCGTCAGGAAAAAGTGATCCACTCCAGCGCCGGACGTACGGTTTTTTACGACAAGCTGATCATGGCGACTGGCTCGTACCCGTGGATCCCGCCGATCAAAGGCTCGGAAACGCAGGATTGCTTCGTTTATCGTACCATCGAAGATCTCAATGCGATCGAATCATGTGCCCGCCGCAGTAAACGTGGCGCCGTGGTCGGGGGGGGGCTGCTGGGTCTGGAAGCCGCCGGTGCGCTGAAAAACCTCGGTGTTGAAACCCACGTCATCGAATTTGCCCCGATGCTGATGGCAGAGCAGCTTGACCACATGGGTGGTGACCAGCTGCGCCGTAAAATCGAAAGCATGGGCGTGAAGGTTCACACCAGCAAAAATACCAAAGAGATTGTGCAGGAAGGCACCGAAGCGCGGAAAACCATGCGCTTTGCCGATGGCAGCGAACTGGAAGTGGACTTTATCGTCTTCTCTACCGGTATTCGCCCACGCGACAAGCTGGCCACCCAGTGCGGTCTGGCCGTCGCTCAGCGCGGCGGGATCATGATTAACGATACCTGCCAGACCTCCGACCCGGATATCTACGCCATCGGCGAATGCGCCAGCTGGAACAACCGCGTGTACGGTCTGGTCGCGCCTGGCTACAAAATGGCGCAGGTGGCCGTTGACCATATTCTCGGCAACCAGAACGCCTTCGAAGGGGCTGACCTGAGCGCCAAACTTAAACTACTGGGCGTAGACGTAGGCGGTATTGGCGATGCGCATGGCCGCACGCCGGGCGCACGCAGCTATGTTTACCTCGATGAAAGCAAAGAGGTGTACAAACGTCTTATCGTCAGTCAGGACAACAAAACCCTGCTCGGCGCGGTGCTGGTGGGCGATACCAGCGACTACGGTAACCTGCTTCAGCTGGTCTTGAACGCCATCGAACTGCCGGAAAACCCGGACGCGCTGATCCTTCCGGCGCATGCGTCCAGCGGTAAGCCGTCCATCGGCGTGGATAAACTGCCCGACAGCGCGCAGATTTGCTCCTGCTTCGATGTGACCAAAGGCATGCTGATTTCGGCCATCAATAAAGGCTGCCATACCGTCGCGGCCCTGAAGGCGGAAACCAAAGCCGGTACCGGCTGCGGTGGGTGTATCCCGCTGGTCACACAGGTTCTGAACGCAGAACTGGCGAAACAGGGTATCGAAGTCAACAATAACCTGTGCGAGCATTTCGCTTACTCTCGCCAGGAGCTGTACCACCTGATCCGCGTGGAAGGCATCAAATCCTTCGACGAACTGCTGGCGAAACACGGTCAGGGTTATGGCTGTGAAGTGTGTAAACCTACCGTGGGTTCCCTGCTGGCCTCCTGCTGGAACGAGTACGTTCTCAAACCAGAACATACGCCGCTGCAGGATACCAACGATAACTTCCTGGCGAACATTCAGAAAGACGGGACTTACTCCGTCATCCCACGCTCCGCCGGTGGCGAAATCACCCCGGAAGGGCTGGTCGCCGTTGGCCGTATCGCGCGCGAATTTAACCTGTATACCAAAATCACCGGCTCTCAGCGTATCGGCCTGTTTGGTGCGCAGAAAGATGACCTGCCTGAAATCTGGCGTCAGCTGATTGACGCGGGATTCGAAACCGGCCACGCCTACGCGAAAGCGCTGCGTATGGCGAAAACCTGTGTGGGCAGCACCTGGTGCCGTTACGGCGTAGGCGACAGCGTCGGCTTCGGTGTGGAGCTGGAGAACCGCTACAAAGGCATCCGTACACCGCATAAAATGAAGTTTGGCGTTTCCGGCTGTACCCGCGAATGTGCGGAAGCGCAGGGTAAAGATGTGGGTATCATTGCCACCGAGAAAGGCTGGAACCTGTACGTCTGTGGTAACGGCGGCATGAAACCACGCCATGCAGACCTGCTGGCTGCAGACCTCGACCGCGATACGCTGATTCAGTATCTCGACCGCTTTATGATGTTCTACATCCGTACCGCCGATAAGCTGACCCGTACCGCGTCCTGGCTCGATAACCTGGAAGGCGGCATCGAGTACCTGAAATCGGTCATCATTGACGACAAACTGGGCCTGAACGACCATCTGGAAGCGGAAATGGCGCGCCTGCGCGAGGCGGTGATCTGCGAGTGGACTGAAACCGTCAACACTCCGGCGGCGCAGACTCGCTTCAGACACTTTATCAACAGCACCCAGCGCGACCCGAATGTGCAGGTTGTGGCAGAACGCGAGCAACATCGTCCGGCGACACCTTATGAACGTATTCCGGTGACTCTGGTGGAGGAAAACGCATGAGCCAGTGGGTAAACATCTGCAACATTAACGACATTCTGCCTGCCACCGGGGTCTGTGCCCTGCTGGGTAACGAGCAGGTCGCGATATTTCGCCCTCGCCATGATGAACAGGTTTTTGCCATCAGCAATATCGACCCGTTCTTTGAGGCCAGCGTCCTGTCCCGGGGATTAATCGCAGAGCATCAGGGTGAACTCTGGGTCGCCAGCCCGTTGAAGAAACAGCGTTTTCGTTTACGCGACGGGTATTGCATGGAAGATGAGCATTATTCCGTGAAGCCCTACGATGTCCGCGTGAAGGACGGTAAGGTGCAGCTGAAAGGCTAATCTCTCGCCTTTTCAATATGAAAAGCTTATGACCCCTTATGGGTAACGGCAGGAAAAACCGTATGTTCTGTACGATTCCTGCTGTTATCCTGACCTCAATTTCTTACCCCCTCCTTGAATGCTGTGAGGTAATGTCGTGGACCACCTGCCGATTTTCTGTCAATTACGCCATCGCGACTGTCTGCTTGTAGGCGGCGGCGATGTGGCTGAACGCAAAGCGCGCTTGCTGTTAGAAGCAGGAGCCCGACTCACCGTTAACGCCCTGGCTTTTGCCCCGCAGTTTGAGGCCTGGGAAAAAGAAGGGATGCTCACGCTGGTGCAGGGGGGGTTTAATGAATCCCTGCTTGATACCTGCTGGCTGACCATTGCCGCCACGGATGACGATGAAGTGAATCAGCGCGTCAGCGACGCCTGTGAAGCGCGCCGCATCTTCTGTAACGTGGTGGATGCCCCGAAGGAAGCCAGCTTTATCATGCCGTCGATCATTGACCGTTCGCCGCTGATGATTGCGGTATCGTCCGGCGGCCGCTCTCCCGTTCTGGCCCGCCTGCTGCGGGAAAAACTGGAAGCCATTCTGCCGCAGCATCTTGGCCAGATTGCCCACTATGCCGGGCAGCTGCGTTCACGGGTTAAGCAAACCTTCGCGACCGTGGGCGAACGCCGTCGCTTCTGGGAAAAATTCTTTGTGAATGACAGGCTGGCCCAGTCGCTGGCGAATCAGGATCATAAAGCGGTGGAAGAGACGACGGCGCAGTTGCTCTGCGAGCCGCTGGATCATCGTGGTGAAGTGGTGCTGGTGGGTGCCGGCCCGGGCGATGCCGGTTTGCTGACGCTGAAAGGGCTGCAGCAGATCCAGCAGGCGGATATTGTGGTTTATGACCGTCTGGTCTCCGATGAAATAATGAACCTGGTCCGCCGCGATGCTGACCGCGTATTTGTCGGTAAACGAGCCGGGTACCACTGTGTGCCGCAGGAGGAGATTAACCAGATCCTGCTGCGCGAAGCGCAAAAAGGAAAACGCGTGGTGCGCCTCAAGGGTGGCGATCCGTTTATCTTTGGTCGCGGCGGTGAAGAGCTGGAAACGTTGTGCAACGCGGGCATTCCGTTTTCCGTGGTACCGGGCATCACGGCAGCCTCCGGCTGCTCAGCTTACTCGGGCATTCCGCTGACCCACCGTGACTATGCACAGAGCGTACGCCTGGTGACGGGGCACCTGAAAACCGGCAGTGAGCTGGACTGGCATAACCTGGCCGCCGAAAAACAGACGCTGGTGTTCTATATGGGGTTAAACCAGGCCGCGACCATTCAGGCCAAACTGCTTGAGCACGGCATGGAAGAGGATATGTCCGTCGCGCTGGTGGAAAACGGCACGTCCATTAAGCAGCGCGTGGTGAACGGCGTGCTGACCCAGTTAGGTGAGCTGGCACAGCAGGTTGAAAGCCCGGCGCTGATTATTGTCGGACGCGTGGTGGAGCTGCGCGATAAACTGAACTGGTTCTCGAATCACTAACGCATATTCCCCCTTCCCGGAGTAGTCCTTATGCGGACTACTCCCCTCTTACCGCTCCCGATAACATACCGCCCGCGAAATGGAATTTTTCCATTTATTCCCTCACGTTAGATCCAATTTTCGTTTTTTCAGACAAGGAATGCGTATGTTTAAACTGGCAAAAGCCGCCGTTCTGGTAGGCATGTTATCGACTCTGACCGCCTGCACCGGTCACGTTCAAAATACCAAAAATAATTGCAGCTATGATTACCTGCTGCACCCGGCAATTTCCATTTCGAAGATCATCGGTGGCTGCGGCCCGGCCGCACAGCAGTAAGCGTTTTTCAGGCGTAAAAAAAACCGGGAATGTCCCGGTTTTTTGTCTGGCTCAGCGCGTTTTTTGTCGGGAAGCGCTCATGCTTACCCGACAAAACAGGGTTATGGTTTACCCACAAACCCAATCGCCTGGTACACCGCTTTAAGGGTTTCAGACGCGCGGGCACTGGCTTTTTCCGCGCCCTCTTTCATCACTTTCTGCAGGAAAGCTTCGTCGTTACGGTAGCGGTGATAACGCTCCTGCAGCTCGGTCAGCATGCCGGAAACGGCATCCGCCACTTCCCCTTTCAGGTGACCATACATCTTGCCTTCGAAGTGTTGTTCCAGCTCAGGAATGCTCTGACCCGTCACACCGGAGAGGATATCCAGCAGGTTGGAGACGCCCGCTTTGTTCTGCACGTCGTAACGCACAACAGGTGGCTCATCGGAGTCGGTCACCGCACGCTTGAGCTTTTTAACCACCGATTTCGGGTCTTCCAGCAGGCCGATAACGTTGTTGCGGTTATCGTCAGACTTGGACATCTTCTTGGTTGGCTCCAGCAGCGACATCACGCGTGCGCCGGATTTCGGAATGAACGGCTCAGGCACTTTGAACACGTCGCCATACAGCGCGTTAAAGCGCTGGGCGATATCGCGGCTCAGTTCCAGATGCTGTTTCTGATCTTCGCCAACCGGCACCTGGTTGGTCTGGTACAGCAGAATGTCTGCTGCCATCAGTACCGGGTAATCAAACAGACCGGCGTTGATGTTTTCTGAGTAGCGCGCGGATTTATCCTTGAACTGCGTCATGCGGCTCAGTTCGCCGAAGTAGGTATAGCAGTTTAGCGCCCAGCCCAGCTGCGCATGCTCTGGAACGTGAGACTGAACGAAAATGGTGCTCTTCTCAGGATCAATTCCGCAGGCCAGATACAGCGCCAGGGTGTCCAGGGTGGCTTTACGCAGCTTCTCAGGATCCTGACGTGCAGTGATAGCATGCAGATCTACGATGCAGTAAATGCAATGGTAATCATCCTGCATGCTGACCCACTGACGTAACGCACCCATGTAGTTACCAATGGTCAATTCACCTGACGGCTGTGCGCCACTAAAAACGATGGGCTTAGTCATTATTCAATTCCTGATTATCACTGTGCGAAAGCCCGAGTGCGGGCAACAAATCTTTGAAGTGGTCGAACACGACGTCCGGCTCACTCAGCGTGATGGCCTCACCGTAGTTGTAGCCATAGGTTAATCCCACTGAAGGACAACCCGCCGCTCTGGCAGCCAGAATATCATTGCGGGAATCACCGACAAAGAGCAGCTCCGCGGGCGTTAAGGATAATTTTCCTGCCACCAGCAGTAACGGTTCCGGATGCGGCTTTTTGTTCTGCACATCATCACCGCCAACAATGACGGAAAAATACTTCGCGATATCCAGCGCTTCCAGCAGAGGGGCGACAAAAGGTGTCGGTTTGTTTGTCACCAGCCCCAGCGGAATGCCGTTGGCATGAAGCGCACTCAGCGTTTCTGCGACATCCGGGAACAGGAAACTGCCCTCTTCGACCGTCTCTTCATAGAAACGATTGAACAATTTACGCAGGATACGCAGCTGTTCTTCCTGCGGGATATCCGCATGATCCACGCTCGGTTTACCCTGTGCGGAACGCTGGGACACACGCTCCTGGCGGGCCCATGTCAACGCGCGCTCCATCAGGACATCGGCGCCATTGCCAATCCACGTGATGACACGCTCTTCCCCCGCAACGGGCAGTTCAAGAGCATACAGCGCCTGGTCTACGGCGCTGGTTAAGCCCGGCGCGCTGTCAACCAGCGTGCCGTCGAGGTCAAATGCGATACCCCGGGTTGCCTGCAATTTATCCATGACTTACCTTCGCCAGTTCACGGCGCATTTCATCAATGACTTTTTTGTAATCCGGTTGGTCGAAAATCGCTGAACCTGCAACGAACATATCCGCGCCCGCTGCCGCAATTTCACCAATGTTATTCACTTTTACGCCACCGTCGACTTCCAGACGAATGTCGTAACCTGACTCATCAATACGACGGCGCACTTCACGCAGTTTATCCAGCGTATGAGGGATAAACGACTGACCGCCAAAGCCCGGGTTAACGGACATCAGCAAAATGACATCCAGCTTATCCATTACATGGTCGAGATAGCTCAGCGGCGTAGCCGGGTTGAAAACCAGACCCGCTTTACAGCCATTCTCTTTGATGAGCTGCAGCGTGCGATCCACATGTTCAGACGCTTCAGGGTGGAAGGTGATGATACTGGCTCCCGCAGCGGCAAAATCAGGCACGATACGGTCAACAGGCTTCACCATCAGATGAACGTCAATCGGCGCGGTAATGCCATAGTTACGCAGCGCTTTAAGCACCATCGGGCCAATGGTCAGATTAGGAACGTAGTGGTTATCCATAACGTCGAAATGGACGACATCCGCGCCCGCCGCGAGTGCTTTTGCAGTGTCTTCACCCAGGCGGGCAAAATCGGCCGACAGAATTGAGGGAGCAATCAAAAACTGTTTCATCCGCATCTCCTTGAAATGTGTTTACCGGCGGGCAAAACGGCTCAGGGGCGATAAAGAGCCAGGAGTTCGTCCACCTTTTTACGTGTGCCGCCGTTGCTGCTTATGCTACGCCGCACTTTGACCTGAAAATGCTTCGCGGCTTTGTACCATTCGCGCGTATCAGGGGTATCGTGATTCGAAATTAACACCGGAATTCTTTTGCTGACCAGCTTTTCCGCCATCTCCGCCAGACGGGCCTGCTCGGCCGGACTGAAGCTGTTGGTGTGATAAGCGGTGAAATTTGCCGTCGCAGACAGCGGTGCGTAAGGCGGGTCGCAATAGACCACCGAGTTTACGCCTGCCAGCTCCATGCACTCTTCATAGGAGAGGCAGTGGAATTCGGCATTCTGCGCTTTTTTAGCAAAGTGATACAACTCATCCTGTGGGAAATACGGACGCTTATAACGGCCAAACGGCACGTTAAACTCACCACGAAGATTATACCGACACAGGCCGTTGTAGCCGTGTCGATTGAGATAGAGGAACAACAGCGCCCGGCGGAACGGATCCTGACTCTGATTAAACTCAGTGCGGAACTGGTAGTAAACGTCCGGATTATTGTGCTCGGGTGTAAACAGCTTCCGAGCCTCTTCCACGTACTCGTCGGTCCGCAGTTTGACGATGTTGTAGAGGCTAATGAGGTCGCTGTTGATATCCGCCAGGATATAACGAGAAAAATCGGTATTCAGGAATACCGATCCAGCGCCCACAAAGGGCTCGATAAGACACTCGCCTTTCGGCAGGTGCTTTTTAATATCATCGAGCAGGGGGTATTTCCCCCCTGCCCATTTCAGAAAAGCGCGATTTTTTTTCATGCTGACTAACTGATTACACCTTCTCCGGCTGTGGAGAAAGCTCCGACAGCATCCTGCGCTTTAAACATTACTTCAGATCAGCCTGAACCTGATGAATTGGCTTAGCCCATGGGTTTTTCGCCTGAACGTCGGCGGGCAGCGTTGCGACAGCACGTTTTGCTTCATCTTTTGAAGCATAAACGCCACTTACCAGCACGTACCACGGCTGACCATTACGGGTCGTCTGATAAACCACATAGTTTTTCAGATTTGTTTTCTTCGCCCAACCGTTGAGGTTGTCATAGTTAGACGAACTGCTCAGCTGCAGCGTGTAATTGCTGGACGGGGCTGACTTCAGCGAACCGACGTTACCTGCAGTCTTGCCTGCTGCGGCGCTGGTTGTTGCCGTCGCTGCAGGTGCAGTTGCAGTAGGTGCAGTTGCAGCTGGTGCCGTGGTGGTCGCCGTTGCTTTCGGTGCAGTCTGCGTAACCGGTGCTTTTGCCGGTTCGCTCACCGTGGCCGTTTCAGTACGTTTTGTCTGAGCTGGCGCTTTCACTTCAGGCGCTTTGACGACTGCCTGAGGTTTGGTTTCACGCTTAGGTTCAATCACAGCCTGCTTACGTTCAGGACGGGTCGCAGGTTGCGTCTGGCGCGGTTTGGTTTCGGTTGCAGCCGTTTGCGGCTGAGCGTTACCACCGCGGATCGGTGCAACGGTCGCAGGTTCAGTTGGCAGCGTAGAGTTAACCACGGCATTGTCCACCTGCGCCTGATTTTGCGGCTGCGTCAGGGCATTGTTCAGGTCGCCCTGAACTTCTACACGCTGCTGGCCTTCCGGCGTGGCAGGTGCCTGACCCTGTGCGGGGGTAGAAGAAACTGGCGGCAGAGAAACATCCTGCGGCTGTGTTGTATTTCCGGCAGTCTGCTCGGCGGAGGTGGTACCCGGCGCTGGCTGTGCACCATTCGCCTGATCGGTCGCATCGTTACCAGAGAGGCTGATGCTCTTCTCAGTGGATGCCGCTTGCTCACCGGAAGGGGTCGAAGGCGCTTTTAGCGCAGAACCAATACCGACAATCAGCAGCACGAGCACCAGAACGCCGAGTCCCATCATGATGTACTGGCGGGAGGCGGGTTTCTGCGCAGCGGCTTTTTTACGTTTACGTGGGCGACGCTCTACAGGCTCTTCGTCCATTGAATCTTCTTCGGACTCATAACCCTCTTCTTCTCGCTCATCACGCGCGTTGCGGCTACGCGAAGGGCGACGATCGTCTGCATCCAGATCAACATCGTCAAAGTTGATCTGCGGCTCGTTATCACGTTCTGAAGATTGACGAGAACGACCAGTACGACGATCGCTGGGATCGGGTTTCAGCTCGTCTTCTGGTTTGAATTCATCCATTTAACACCCCACTCAAAGGCTTATGCCAACGACTTTGCATTTCGCCTGAAGCTAAACGACCACCTGTAACAGTGGCCTGACCTTTCTAGTTGTTACGCCTGCTGACAGTCAGCAATAGCGCCAAGAACCACATCATGCGGCACTCCGCCGCGTACTTCACTCTTCCCTATTGCAAGCGGGAGTACAAGACGCATCTCACCTGCCAATACTTTTTTATCGCGCATCATGTGGGGTAAATACGCTTGTGCCGACATCTCTTTCGGCCCGGTTACCGGCAAGCCCGCACGCCCAAGCAGCGTGATGATGCGTGCCGTCTCTTCAGGTTTAAACTGCCCCAGACGTTCAGCAGTGCGAGCAGCCATTACCATTCCGGCAGCGACTGCTTCACCGTGAAGCCAGTTACCGTAACCCATTTCGGCTTCAATCGCGTGACCAAACGTATGCCCAAGATTCAGTAAAGCACGTAAGCCCGTTTCACGCTCGTCTGCAGCGACAACTTCCGCTTTCAGCTCACAACAACGACGAATGCAGTAAGCCAGTTTCGCCTCATCCAGGCGCAGCAACGCATCCATATTCTCTTCCAGCCAGTCAAAGAACTCGCCATCCAGAATAATGCCGTATTTGATCACTTCAGCCAGGCCAGAAGCCAGCTCGCGTTTCGGTAGGGTTTTCAGACAGTCGAGATCCACCACCACCGATGCCGGCTGGTAGAACGCGCCAATCATATTTTTACCGAGCGGATGGTTAACGGCCGTTTTGCCGCCGACAGAAGAGTCGACCTGAGACAGTAACGTGGTAGGGATTTGAATAAAACGCACACCACGTTGATAACTTGCAGCCGCAAAGCCCGTCAGATCGCCCACAACACCGCCGCCCAGGGCAAGCAGTGTTGTATCGCGACCATGCGGTTTTTGCAGCAATGCGGTAAAGACGGTATCCAGTACCGCCAGGCTTTTATACTGCTCGCCATCGGGCAGAATCACACTGTCGACTTTAACGCCCGCCTGTTCAAGCAGGTGGCGAACGCGGTCGAGATAAAGCGGAGCCAGCGTCTCATTGGTGACCAGCATCGCCTGATCACCCGCTTTCAGTGGTAAAAAGGAAGCTGGGTCGTTAAACAAACCAGCCGCGATGGTGATTGGGTAACTACGTTCCCCGAGAGTAACTGTAATCCTCTCCATGACGCGACATCCACCTTTAATGCTTTTACCCGCAGGCGATTGTATATAAAGCCAGAATCAGTTGCTTTCCAGCATATGAATAATCTGGTTTGCAACCACTTTAGCGCTCTGATCGTCAGTACGAATGGTCACATCAGCAATCTCTTCGTACAGCGGATTGCGTTCATCGGCCAACGCTTCCAGAACTTCGCGTGGTGGCGTTTCAACCTGCAGCAGCGGGCGCTTTTTATCGCGCTGCGTACGTGCCAGCTGTTTTTCGATGGTCGTCTCGAGATAGACCACTACGCCACGGGCGGAGAGACGGTTGCGGGTTTCGCGAGATTTGACAGAGCCACCGCCTGTTGCCAGAACAATGCCCTGCTTTTCCGTGAGTTCGTTGATCACTTTTTCTTCTCGGTCACGGAAACCTTCTTCGCCTTCTACGTCGAAAACCCAGCCCACATCAGCTCCGGTTCGTTTCTCAATCTCTTGATCAGAATCGTAAAATTCCATATTGAGTTGTTGAGCTAACTGACGCCCAATAGTGCTTTTGCCGGCACCCATAGGCCCAACCAGAAAGATATTGCGTTTCTCTGCCATTTTATCGGTACTACTAAGACTATTCGTTAATGGTAATCCCCGCTTCGCAGACACCCGGCGTAGCAGGACATGAACTGAAACCTCATATGCAATAGAGCGAGAGTCAGACTAAAAATTATCTCAATACTCCGGCTTGTTTGGCAACTGATTAAATCACCGCACCAGACGCATAAGGCAATAAGACGTAAGTCCAACTCAAATCGGTACTCCTTGTATGCTAATTCATGCCCCACGTCAAACATCTGCAACAATCTGAATGCAAAATCATTGGGAGGATCGTGACTCTTCAGCGAATACCGACCAGTCGTGGTGTAATAAACACCACTAACTCCCGTCGTTCATTGTCCTTTCCGTCATGGCGAAAAAGCTGTCCAAGCCACGGGATGTTGCCCAGCCCAGGCACGCGATCGCTTCCGGTTTTATTCTTTTGCGAAAAAATTCCGCCCAGCGCCAGCGTTTCTCCACTTTTTACTTCCACCTGGGTTTCAATTTCTTGTTTATCGATGGCGAGCGTTTCACCATCGGCCTGCTGCAGCACCTGTCCTGGCATATTTTCACTGATGTGCAGCTTCAGGCGTACGCGACCGCCGGGCAGCACCACGGGCGTCACCTCCATGCCTAACACCGCCTCTTTAAATTCCACGGAGGTCGCCCCGCTGTCACCGCTGGAGACCTGATATGGGATCTCACTGCCCTGCTTAATACTGGCCGGTTGCATATGCGAGGCCAGCAGTCGTGGGCTGGCGATGATATCGACCTGCTGCTTTTGCTCCAGCGCCGACAACTCCAGATCCAGCAGCCTGCCGTTAATCCGCCCGATATTAAAACCCACATGGGTGGTGGCATTTGCCACGGACAGATCGCTGCCAAGCGTTGTGAGTTGCCCGACCTTGCCCGCCTCCGTTGCGTCGGCGAGATTCCACTTCACCCCCAGCTCACGCAGGCTTTTTTCATTGATGGTCACGATATGCGCCGCCAGTTCCACCTGCTCGACAGGGATATCCATCTGTGTCGCCCAGTGCTGCAGCGTATCAAGCACCGCCTGGTTATCCCGTATCAGCAGACGGTTCGTGCGCTTGTCGACAGATAAACTCCCCTTTGGGCTGAGCAGTTTTTCCGCCGCTTTTTGCAGCTCCCCGGCGTCAGCGTAAGAAAAAGGTATGCTGTGCGAGACCAACGGCGCATCAAGCTGTCGGCGTGTCCGCTCCTGCTCTTTGCGTTCCAGCTGTTCACGCTGCCAGGCTGCGGTGTGAACATAAAAAATGCCCCCTTCTTCATGCAGAACAAGCCCGGCGCTGGTGACGACCGTCTGTAGCGCCTGTCGCCAGGGGACGCGTGTCAGATTGAGCGACAGCGTGCCGCTGACATCTGGCGATACCACCAGATTACGGTTCTCCTGTGCGACCAGCGCCTGTAGCACCTGCACCACCGGTACCTCATCCACCACCAGCGTGACCGGCTTTGGCGCGGCGGCCCACAGCGGATGACTGAACGCCAGCAGCCACAGCGTTTTCCTTATGTTCATTCTTTTTCGTTCCTTCTCGTTGCCACGTCCATTGTCTGGGTTCACATGCATCCCCCACATCGACGACCAGTTCCCTTTCATTGAGGGCCGTTACCCGCCAGCCCACCGGGAGGCGCTGTTGCGGTGTCAGGCGATGCCAGCGCTTTTGCCCGTCCTGTAAAATGCCGGTGTCCTGAGTGCCGCCCACCATCCCGTGGTAATGCCACTGCGCCAGTTGCCCTACCGCACAAGGGTCATCCGGCGGGCGAAAAGGATCCCGCATCCCGGTCACTAACAGGGCAAAACACACCAGCAGGCAACGCGCGCTAGTTCGCATGCTGCTCCTCCAGCTCCACCCGCAGGCGTAATGCCGAACCCTGTGCAGAGAGAGCAAAGGCGGCAACCTGAACATCCCGCTGCGCCAGCCGGGTGAAAACAGTCGGGATGGCCTGCCATTCAGCATCCAGCGTCAGTTCCCCTCCGTTTTGCGACGGCTTCCAGTGAACCAGTCTTGTACCCGCCCCCTGAAACTCGAGTGGCGAAAAAGGCGTCATTACCGTGGCTTCACGGGGTGCGTGACGCCGCGACACCTGACTGGCGGCGGGCCATAGCGAGACATTAGCCTGTGCGGCCTCGCTGACCTGCCGCTGAAGTTCAGCCACCTGCTTTGCAACCGGTCGAAGCACCATGCCCCATGTCGTACTCCCCAGAAAGAGAACGCTCAGACACCAGCACAGCACCCGCCATCGGGGGCTGCTTTCGCACCAGCGTTCGAACAAGGTTTCCACGCATTAGCCCTCGCTTCGCAGATGAAAGGTGAACATCCAGCGCCCCAGGTCATCCTGCTGTAATTCCCCCGTCGGCCCGGGGGTAAACCCCGCCATCTTTCCGAGCCCATCCCGCAGAGCAGAGAGCGCGGGGAGTGTTGCGGCATATCCGGTTAACATCAGTGAAGGGGGCTGATAGCGCAGTTCGGTCAGCCAGACCTGGGATGGCATCACCCCGGCAAAGGACTCCAGCACCGGCTGCCAGGCGCGTCGTTGAGGCGCGGGCGTCGGCGTCTCCGTGCCTGACCTTGTACGAGACACCAGCGCCTGCTGCACGGACTGCATGCCCGCCAGTTGAATATGCAACGCACGCGTCATCACGAGAGGATTCATCCGCAGGCTGAAAACCCCCATCAGTATCAGCAGCCACGTAGCGACAAACAGTACGCCCCAGAATCGCAGGCAGCGCACACGTCGCTGCCGCCGCCACGGCAGAAAGTTCGTCATGCTCATTCCGGTACCTCACTCATGGCCAGCGCCAGCGCGACGGTATAATCAGCGCCGCACGCCGGCAGAGGAGCATGGCAACGAACCAGCGCGTCCCAGGGGTCTCGCTGACTATCAAAGAGGGCAATGTCCTGCGGCGTGAGGGCCAGCAGTGCCGCGAGATCGGCCACGTTTTCCGCTTCCGTGGTAAAACGCCGTCCCCACTGATGGCGCATCGCCCACAGCCACTGATGCCCATCCCGCCAGGCGACACACTGCGCCGGCGCTACCGCAGGGAGAAGATTCGCCAGCGCACTGGCATCCGGGGTGATCGTCACGAGCCGTAAACGCAACATCTTTGCCAGCGTCAGCAGGGGGTGAATCTCGTTGTTTTGTGCCGCGGTGACATGGAATGTATTGCTGAACGTATCCTGCGCATAATCAAAACAGAGCGTGTCAGCAGCCATCTCCAGTTCACGCGCGAGCGTCGCCCCCAGCCAGGAGAGCTGTTCGCTGTCGCGCAGCGCCACGCCCGGACGAGGAAGCGATCGTTGCAGCGTGCGGGCCGCCGGAAATGAGAGAAACACCCGGTGGGAGTGTGGCAACGTTTTCCGCCAGTCGCGCAGGGCGTCAACCAGTTGTTCAGGCTGGCAAATTTTGCCATCCCGGATAATCCCGTCGGCCAGAGTGATAGCCCACCAGCGGCACAAACGCCAGCCTGACCGCTCCCGGGCCAGCGCCACTATCTGCACCCTATCCTGTTGAATATGAACGCCTGTTTGCCATGTTTTAAAAGCCATGCTTCACGATCTCCTTATCGCCCGTCAGGTGACGGCTATATCAATGAATCAGGCTTGCCTTTATACTACCGCGCGATTGTTTAGAAACTGCCCAAGTGAAACCAAATGGGAAATCTCCGGTGAAGTTCGTAAAGTATTTATTAATCCTTGCAGTCTGTTGCATTCTGCTGGGAGCAGGCTCGATTTATGGTTTGTACAAATATATTGAGCCGCAGCTGCCTGATGTCGCTACGCTTCGCGATGTGCGACTCCAGATCCCGATGCAGGTCTACAGCGCCGATGGCGAGTTAATGGCGCAGTACGGCGAAAAGCGTCGTATCCCGCTGACCTTAAATCAAATTCCGCCCGTGATGGTCAAAGCCTTTATCGCTACCGAGGACAGCCGTTTTTACGAGCACCACGGTGTCGATCCGGTGGGGATTTTCCGTGCTGCAAGTATTGCGCTGTTCTCCGGTCATGCCTCTCAGGGGGCAAGCACCATTACACAGCAGCTGGCGCGTAACTTCTTCCTTAGCCCAGAAAAGACCCTGACCCGTAAGATCAAAGAGGTGTTCCTTGCGATCCGTATTGAGCAGTTGTTGAGCAAAGACGAGATCCTTGAGCTGTACCTCAATAAAATCTACCTCGGCTACCGCGCCTACGGTGTTGGTGCGGCCGCGCAGGTGTACTTTGGTAAACCTGTCGAGCAGCTGACGTTAAGCGAAATGGCGACCATTGCCGGTCTGCCTAAAGCACCATCGACCTTCAACCCGCTCTACTCGCTTGAACGCGCTACGGCGCGTCGTAACGTCGTCCTGTCACGTATGCTGAGCGAAGGCTATATCAGCCAGAGCGAGTACGAACAGGCGCGCAACGATGTCATCGATGCCAACTACCATGCGCCGGAAATTGCCTTCTCTGCCCCTTATCTCACCGAAATGGTGCGTCAGGAGATGGTGAGCCGCTACGGCGATAAAGCCTACGAAGATGGCTACCGCGTTTACACCACCGTGACCCGCAACGTTCAGCAGGCGGCTCAGGAAGCGGTGCGTAACAACGTGATGGATTACGACATGCGCCACGGTTATCGCGGCCCGTCGAATGTGCTGTGGAAAGTCGGCGAAAGCGCCTGGGACAGCAAAAAAATCACCAGTACGCTGAAAGCGCTGCCCACCTATGGCCCGCTCCTTCCCGCCGTGGTGACTCAGGCCGATCCGCAGGAAGCGGTGGCAACGCTGGCGGATGGGACATCTGTCTCCCTGCGTATGGACGGGATCCGTTGGGCTCGCCCGTACCGCTCAGACACCCTGCAAGGCCCGACGCCGCGTAAAGTGACGGATGTCGTCCAGACCGGACAGCAAATCTGGGTACGCAAGGTGGGCGACAGCTGGTGGCTGGCGCAGGTGCCAGACGTTAACTCGGCCCTGGTGTCTATCAATCCGCAGAACGGTGCCGTGCTGGCCCTGGTCGGTGGGTTCGATTTCAACCAGAGCAAATTTAACCGCGCCACCCAGGCGTTGCGTCAGGTTGGCTCCAACATCAAGCCGTTCCTCTACACCGCAGCCATGGATAAGGGACTGACTCTCGCCAGTATCCTGAACGACGTGCCTATCTCCCGCTGGGATGCCGGTGCCGGTTCTGACTGGCAGCCGAAGAACTCACCGGCGGAATATTCAGGCCCTATTCGTCTTCGTCAGGGTCTTGGGCAGTCGAAAAACGTGGTGATGGTGCGCGCAATGCGTGCGATGGGTGTCGACTATGCCGCGGAATATCTGCAACGCTTCGGTTTCCCGGCTCAGAACATCGTGCGCACCGAATCGCTGGCGTTAGGCTCTGCGTCCTTTACGCCGCTTCAGGTGGCGCGGGGGTACTCGGTGATGGCTAACGGCGGCTTCCTGATTGACCCGTACTTCATCAGTAAAATCGAGAACGACCAGGGTGGCGTGCTGTTTGAAGCGAAGCCGAAAATTGCCTGCCCTGACTGCGATATTCCGGTCATTTACGGCAATACGCCAAAATCTGAAGTGATTGAAAACAAGGACATGGAAGACGTTGCCGTGTCTCAGGAGCAGACGAACCCTGTGTTGCCGCAGCCGCAGCTGGAACAGGCTAACCAGTCGCTGGTGGCGCAGAGCGGGGCGCAGGAGTATGCACCGCATGTCATTAACACGCCGCTGTCGTTCCTGATAAAGAGCGCGCTGAACACCAACATCTTCGGCGAACCTGGCTGGCAAGGGACCGGCTGGCGGGCAGGACGTGATTTACAGCGCCATGATATCGGCGGTAAAACGGGGACAACAAACAGCTCGAAAGATGCGTGGTTCTCCGGTTACGGTCCGGGCGTGGTGACGTCAGTCTGGATCGGTTTTGACGATCATCGCCGTGATTTAGGCCGCACCACGGCTTCAGGCGCGATTAAAGATCAGATTTCTGGCTACGAAGGCGGCGCGAAGAGTGCGCAACCGGCCTGGGATGCCTATATGAAATCCGTGCTGGAAGGCGTTCCGGAGCAACCGCTGACGCCACCACCGGGCGTGGTTACCGTCAATATCGACCGCAGCACCGGGCAGCTCGCCAATGGCGGCAATAGCCGTGCAGAGTATTTCATCGAGGGCACGCAGCCAACCACACAGGCGGTGCATGAGGTGGGTACAGAAATCATTGATAACGGCGAAACGCACGAGTTGTTCTAACGGGCAACGTAAAAACGGCAACCTCAGGTTGCCGTTTTTTTTGTTCTGTCATACGTTGCGGACATCAGGCTGTTATAACCGCCCCTGCCCCTTCAGCCATTCGCGTACCAGGAACAGCGCGCTCACGTTGCGGGCCTCGTTAAAGTCAGGGTCTTCGAGCAGGTCCATCATATGGGCCAGCGGCCAGCGAACCTGTGGCAGTGGCTCCGGCTCGTCCCCTTCCAGCGATTCTGGATAGAGATCCTCAGCAACCACAATGTTCATTTTGCTGGAAAAATAGGAGGGTGCCATGCTCAGTTTTTTCAGGAACGTCAGTTCGTTCGCGCCAAAACCGACCTCTTCTTTGAGCTCGCGATTGGCCGCCTCAAAGACCGTTTCACCCGGATCGATGAGCCCTTTCGAGAACCCAAGTTCGTAAGATTCGGTTCCCACGGCATACTCGCGGATTAAGATCAGATGGTCGTCGACGACAGGAACAATCATCACCGCTTCGCGCGAAGAAGGGCGCATACGTTCGTAAACGCGACGCACACCGTTGCTGAACTCCAGATCCACACTTTCGACATTAAACAGGCGCGATTTTGCGACTGTTTCAACATTCAGAATGGTGGGTTTTTGTAGTGGTTTGCTCATCGTGATGGGGTCTTAGCAGTGGGAACTGGCTTTATTGTGCGATACGCCGCACGGTTTCGGCAATGTCAATTGTTCTGTATTTACATTTATGCAACGTAACAGGAATCAATCCTCAATTCAAAACAAATGTCAAGAGGTTGAAATGTTTCCAGGAATTTGCTGATATCGCGCCATAACAGGCTTTGCTATCATCATCGGTCACTGGGATGCGCTTCAGAATGCTCAAGTTCGACTCCATACTTGCCGATAGCCAACCACAGACTCTCATTCAATGTTAAAGGTGCTACTGACTACACCTGTAAGAAGATAAGTAAGATGGGGAAAGCATGAGCACCATTTTGATTGTTCTCGCTGCTATGCTGGCCGGCGCATTGGTTGCAGGGTGGGTATACAGGCGTCGCGTAAGGCGTCGTTACCGGCTGCCCTTTTTAAACGCCTTTGCCGGTGCGACGACGCGTAAACTGACGCAAGAAGAGCGCGATGCAGTAGAAAACTATCTCGAAACACTGAACCGTTCTCAGTTAACACCTGGGCCGACGGGGGCAACTGCTGCGCCGGTGGCGCTCAAATTAAATGCGCAAAGTGACACAGTGCTCAGTGTGACGCGCTCCATCACCCGCTATGGCATCACCACAGACGATCCCAATAAATGGCGCTATTACCTGGATTCGGTTGAAGTGCATCTGCCCCCGTCCTGGGAGCAGTACATTAATGACGAAAACAGCGTAGAGCTGATCCATACCGATTCGTTGCCGCTGGTTATCTCGCTCAACGGCCATACGTTGAATGAATATCTTCAGGAAGCCCCGCGTTTTGCGCTGGAACGCGCAAGTTCAACGCAGGCCTCCATTCGTGGCGAAGAGACAGAGCAGATCGAGCTGCTGAACATTCGCCAGGAGACGCATGAAGAGTACGCCCTGAGCCGCCCTGACGGCATTCGCGAAGCGATTCTGATCGTGGCCGCGTTCCTGCTCTTTTTCATCTGCCTGCTGACGCCGGATGTGTTTGTCCCCTGGCTGGCTGGCGGTGCGGTGCTGTTGCTGGCAGCCGGGTTGTGGGGGCTCTTTGCCCCGCCGGCAAAAACCTCGCTACGTGAGATCCACTGCCTGCGCGGTACTCCTAAGCGCTGGGGTCTGTTCGGTGAGAGTGACCAGGAGCACCTCAATAATATCTCGCTCGGTATTATCGATCTTATCTACCCGCGCCACTGGCAGCCGTGGATTGCCCAGGATTTAGGGCAGAAAACCGATATCGATATCTACCTTGACCGCCATGTGGTGCGCCAGGGGCGCTTTTTATCCCTGCATGATGAAGTAAAAAATTTCCCGCTTCAGCACTGGTTACGCAGTGCGGTCATTGCCGGGGGGGCAGCGCTGGTCTTTATCATGCTTCTGCTGTTTGTCCCGCTGGATATGCCCATTAAATTTACCCTGTCATGGATAAAAGGGGCGCAAACCATTGAGGCAACCAGCGTCAACCAACTGGACGAGGCTGGCGTGCGGGTCGGTGATACGCTGCGCCTGAAGGGCACCGGCATGTGTAACATTCATACGCCTGGCGCATGGAATACGCGTCAGAGCTCGCCGTTCATGCCGTTCGATTGCTCACAAATTATCTGGAATGATGCGCCGCCGCTGCCGCTGCCTGAATCTGAGGTTGTCAATAAAGCCACGTCGCTTACCCAGACGGTCAACCGCCAGCTGCACCCGAAACCCGATGACGACTCACGCGTGAGCCCTGCCCTGCGCTCGGCCATTCAGAAATCGGGGATGGTGCTTCTGGACGACTTTGGTGACATCGTTCTGAAAACGCAGGATTTGTGTTCCGCTCAGGACGAATGCGTACGTCTCAAAAACGCCCTTGTGAACCTGGGTAACAGTAAAGACTGGGATTCGCTGGTGAAACGCGCGGAAGCGGGCCGGCTGGATGGCGTTAACGTGCTGCTGCGTCCGGTCAGCGCCGAGTCGCTGGATAATCTGGTCGCTACGTCAACCGCACCCTTCGTGATGCGCGAAACTACCCGCGCGGCGCAGGCGCTGAATAGCCCGGCACCGGGCGGCTTTGTGATTGTCAGTGATGAAGGGAGCGACCTGGTCGATCAGCCATACCCGCAGGTCGCACTTTATGACTACCCGGCTCAGGAACAGTGGGGCCAGTTCCAGCGCCTGGCGCAGATGCTGATGCAGACGCCGTTTAGCGCTGAAGGGATTGTGACGAGTATCTTTACCGATGCCAACGGCACGCGCCACATCGGCCTGCACCGCATGCCAGACAGCGCTGGCCTGTGGCGCTACATTGGCACCTCGCTGCTGATGATTGCGATGCTGGTATGCATTTGCTGGAACGGTTTTATGGCGCTGCGTCGCTATCAGCGCTCACGCACCAGGCTTGCCGACATCCAGCAGTATTACGAAAATTGCCTTAACCCTAAGCTGATCCCCTCCTCTGAGAGCCTGATCTGATAACGTCGATGCGCGACAAGATGTGCTACCCTGTCGCGCACGTTTCTTCAGGCTGGAGTTCCCCCTTATGCATCTTGATATCGCCTGGCAGGAGGTTGATACCGTTCTGCTGGATATGGACGGCACGCTGCTCGATCTCGCCTTTGATAACTATTTCTGGCAAAAGCTGGTTCCGGAAACCTATGGTGAACAGCAGGGGATCTCCCCGGCAGAAGCGCAGGAATTCATTCGTTCGCAATATAGCGCGGTGCAGCATACGCTAAACTGGTACTGTCTTGACTACTGGAGCGAGCGCCTCGGTTTGGATATTTGTGCCATGACCACCGCCCAGGGCCCGCGCGCCGTACTGCGTGAGGATACCGTGCCTTTTCTGGATGCGCTGAAAGCGAGCGGCAAGCGCCGTATCTTGCTGACCAACGCCCATCCTCACAATCTGGCCGTGAAGCTGGAGCATACGGGTCTTGCTTCGCACCTTGATTTATTACTTTCCACCCACACATTTGGTTATCCGAAAGAGGATCAGCGGTTGTGGCATGCGGTGGCAGAAGAGACCGGTTTGCAGCCGGAACGTACGCTGTTTATTGATGACAGCGAGCCTATTCTGGATTCCGCGGCCAGGTTTGGCATTCGCTATTGTCTGGGCGTTACCAATCCTGAC
Source organism: Enterobacter sp. R-25 (assembly GCF_049913205.1). Taxonomy (NCBI): domain Bacteria; kingdom Pseudomonadati; phylum Pseudomonadota; class Gammaproteobacteria; order Enterobacterales; family Enterobacteriaceae; genus Enterobacter; species Enterobacter sp. R-25. Next base: position 4,374,871 of record NZ_CP183982.1, read on the forward strand.
TCTGGCCTGGCTGAAAAAAGCTATCTGCGCCATCCGGGGCTGAACGACTATCGCCAGATGATCCCCTCACTGACCGTGAAGGAGAGGCCATGAAAGAAAAACCCTCTGAAGGGGTAAGACTGGATAAATGGCTGTGGGCGGCCCGTTTTTATAAAACGCGCGCCCTTGCCCGCGACATGATCGACGGCGGTAAAGTGCATTACAACGGCCAGCGCAGCAAACCGAGCAAGCTGGTCGAACTGAATGCCACCTTAACGCTGCGTCAGGGCAACGATGAACGTACCGTGGTGATTAAAGCCATTACTGAACAACGACGGCCCGCAACCGAAGCCGTAATGCTGTATGAAGAGACGGCTGAGAGCATTGAAAAACGCGAGAAGACCGCGCTGGCGCGCAAAATGAATGCGCTGACAATGCCCCACCCGGACCGGCGTCCGGATAAAAAAGAGCGCCGCGATCTGATGAAATTTAAACACGGTGAGACCGAGTAACCCTCACCTGCACGAGAGACTATTATGGCCCAACACGACCAATTACACCGCTATCTGTTTGAACAATTCGCCGTGCGCGGCGAGCTGGTCACCGTATCCGAAACCTGGAAACAGATTCTGGAAAACCACAACTACCCGCTGCCGGTGAAAACCCTGTTGGGCGAACTGCTGGTTGCCACCAGCCTGCTGACTGCCACCCTGAAATTTGCCGGGGATATCACCGTGCAGTTGCAGGGTGATGGCCCTATGACCCTGGCGGTCATCAACGGTAATAACCAGCAGCAGATGCGCGGCGTGGCGCGCGTACAGGGCGATGTTCCTGAAAACGCGGACCTGAAAACGCTGGTGGGTAATGGCTATCTGGTCATCACCATCTCCCCGGAGGAAGGTGAGCGCTATCAGGGCGTGGTTGGCCTCGAAGGCGATACGCTGGCAGCCTGCCTGGAAGATTACTTCATGCGTTCAGAACAGCTGCCGACGCGTCTGTTCATCCGCACCGGTGAAGTAGACGGTCAGCCTGCTGCTGGCGGTATGCTGCTGCAGGTTCTGCCTGCGCAGGACGCGCAGACCAACGACTTCGAGCACCTCGCGACCCTGACGGAAACCGTCAAAGCAGAAGAGCTGTTCACCCTGTCGGCGACCGATGTCCTGTGGCGTCTTTATCACGAAGAAGAAGTGACGGTTTACGACCCACAGTCGGTGGAATTTAAGTGCACCTGTTCACGTGAACGCTGCGCTGGCGCGCTGAAGACCCTGCCGGATGAAGAGATCGACAGCATCATGGCGGAAGACGGCGAAATCGATATGCACTGTGACTACTGCGGTACGCACTACGTGTTCAATTCGATGGATATTGCTGAGATCCGCAACAACGCCTCCCCGGCGGATCCTCAGGTCCACTAAGCAAAGCCTGCCCTCACCTTGCCCTCTCCCTTTTGCGAGAGGGCAAGGTGCAAAAAAGCCCTCTCTGGCTGAATCGTTTTTAACACTGTAACTCTTACGTAATTTTCTTACGTGTATGCGATTACATTCACATTCCTTCCGATAAAATCACCAGCCATTAACCTTTTCGGAACATTTTCCCCAACCAAAAAGCGATTCCTGCGATAATCCGCCTGCCCTGTGACTGGAGTCGCAGCGTTTTCCGTTAGTAAGGGTTTTGTCCAGATGCGTAAATCTATGAGCCCCGTCGCGGTTAACAACCTCACAAAAACCCTACAATTTCAGACAGTACATATTGGCTAAGGAGCAGTGATATGCGTGTTACTGGTTTAACCCCGCAAGATCTCAAGGCTTATGGTATTCACGACGTCCAGGAAATCGTCTACAACCCCGATTACGATACGCTGTATCAGGAAGAGCTCAATCCAGCACTGGAAGGATACGAGCGAGGTGTGTTGACTAACCTTGGTGCTATCGCCGTCGATACCGGTATCTTTACCGGTCGTTCGCCGAAAGATAAATACATCGTCCGAGACGAGACCACCCGCGACACACTGTGGTGGGCTGATAAAGGCAAAGGGAAGAACGATAACAAACCGCTCTCTCCGGAAACCTGGCAGCATCTGAAAGGGCTCGTTACCCATCAACTTTCCGGCAAGCGTCTGTTTATCGTTGATGCTTTCTGCGGCGCTAACGCCGACACCCGCCTTTCCGTGCGGTTTATCACTGAAGTGGCCTGGCAGGCGCATTTCGTGAAAAACATGTTTATTCGTCCTGACGACAAAGAGCTGCAGGATTTCACCCCTGACTTCATCGTGATGAACGGGGCGAAATGCACGAACCCACAGTGGAAAGAGCAGGGTCTTAACTCCGAGAACTTCATCGCCTTCAACCTGACCGAGCGTATTCAGCTGATCGGCGGTACCTGGTACGGCGGCGAAATGAAGAAAGGGATGTTCTCGGTGATGAACTACCTGCTGCCGCTGCGCGGTATCGCCTCCATGCACTGTTCGGCAAACGTCGGTGAAAAAGGGGATGTGGCGGTGTTCTTCGGCCTGTCCGGCACCGGTAAAACCACCCTTTCTACCGATCCGAAACGTCGTCTGATTGGCGATGACGAGCACGGCTGGGATGATGACGGCGTGTTTAACTTCGAAGGGGGCTGCTACGCGAAGACCATTCGCCTGTCTGAAGAAGCGGAGCCAGATATCTTCCATGCCATCCGCCGCGATGCGCTGCTGGAAAACGTCACCGTGCGTGCCGATGGAACGATCGACTTCGACGATGCTTCGAAAACCGAAAACACCCGCGTGTCTTACCCTATCTACCACATCGACAACATCGTGAAGCCGGTGTCAAAAGCGGGCCACGCGACGAAGGTGATTTTCCTGACGGCAGATGCGTTCGGCGTGTTGCCTCCGGTGTCCCGCCTGACCGCCAGCCAGACGCAGTACCACTTCCTGTCTGGTTTTACCGCCAAACTGGCCGGTACCGAGCGCGGCGTGACGGAGCCAACGCCAACCTTCTCCGCCTGCTTCGGCGCAGCGTTCCTGTCGCTGCACCCGACGCAGTACGCGGAAGTGCTGGTCAAACGCATGCAGGCGTCCGGTGCACAGGCGTACCTGGTGAATACCGGCTGGAACGGCACCGGCAAACGTATCTCCATCAAAGATACCCGCGCCATTATCGACGCCATTCTGGATGGTTCACTCGATAACGCCGAAACCTTCACGCTGCCGATGTTTGATCTGGCAATCCCGACGGCGCTGCCGGGCGTAGAGACCCGTATTCTCGACCCACGCAATACCTACGGTTCACCGGAGCAGTGGCGTGAGAAAGCAGAATCGCTGGCGAAACTGTTTATTGAGAACTTCGAGAAGTATACCGATACCCCGGCAGGTGAAGCGCTGGTGAGTGCGGGTCCGAAGCTGTAACAGCTGACCCGACCTGCAAAAAAAAAGGGTGGCTTTTGCCACCCTTTTTTAACTCTCTCTCACCTGCCCGCGCGTCACCGGCACCGGTAACCATGCGCGAATGCTTAAACCGCCCCGCTCACTGGTCCCAATCTCCAGCAAGCCGTTATGGTTATCCACAATACGCTGCACAATCGCCAGGCCTAAGCCGGTTCCGCTGGTACTGCGCGCGCTATCGCCCCGCACAAACGGCTGGAACAGATGCTTACGCTGCTCTGGCTTAATGCCCGGACCGTCATCTTCGACCTGGAACCAGGCGCGGTTGAGCTCAGACCCGCTGCTGACTTTAATCCAGCCATTGCCATAACGGGCCGCGTTAACCACCATATTGGCCACAGCACGTTTAATGGAAAGCGGGTGCATCCGCACCTGAATTTCACCGGCCTGCAGGTCGGTATCGATTTCCCGCTCGTAGCCGCTTTCCGCCGCGACCACTTCACCGAGTACCGCATTCAGATCGGCCATCTCCATCGGCATCTCCTGCCCGGTACGCAGATAGTCAATGAACTGCTCAATGATGGCGTTACACTCTTCGATGTCCTTATTAATGGACTCCGCAAGATAACCATCCTCTTCGCCCATCATCTCCGTCGCCAGACGGATACGTGTGAGCGGCGTGCGCAGGTCATGACTCACGCCCGCCATCAGCAGCGTACGGTCGTCTGCCAGCTGCTTCACGCCGGCCGCCATATGGTTAAAGGCCCGCGTCACGGAACGCACTTCTGAGGCGCCGTACTCACGCAGTGGCGGGGGAATAATCCCTTTACCGACCTGCAGCGCAGCGTGCTCCAGGTCGACCAGCGGTCGGTTCTGTATACGAATAAACAGCCACGCGCCGCCTATCGCCAGCAGCATAATGGCAAGGGTGTAGCGGAACAGCGGTGAGAAGTCACCCTGGTGAATTTCGGTCAGCGGGACGCGCACCCAGATATTGGGTGACAGCCAGGTTTTCAGCCAGACGACCGGCGAGCTTTTGTTGACCTCAACGCGCACTTCCGTCGGGCCACCTAACTGCTGCGCCATCTGCTGGCTGAGGAACTCATAATGCTGCGCCCAGCGCAGGCCAGCGTCTTCTGCCGCTTCGTTGGAGTAAAGCGAAATACCCAGCTCACGGTAGATTTCACGGCGAAACGCCGGGGGAACAACTAACTGCGTGCCGTCCTCCAGTTGCAGTTTATCGGTCATCAGCATACGCACTTCGTATGCCAGAACCTTATTGAACTGCTGGAGGCTCGGCAGGATCGCAAAGTTCAGCACCACCAGATAGGTTGTCACCAGGCTGACGAACAGCAGGGTGACAATCAGTAACAGCGTACGGGCAAATGAGCTTCGCGGAGAGAAGCGCATTCGCCTCATGCTTTAGCGCCGTCCGGGACAAACACGTAGCCCAGACCCCATACGGTCTGAATATAACGAGGATGCGCCGGATCTTCTTCCACCATGCGGCGCAGACGGGAGATCTGCACGTCAATGGAACGTTCCATTGCGGAGTATTCACGGCCGCGCGCCAGGTTCATCAGCTTGTCACGTGAAAGCGGCTCACGCGGGTGGCTGACCAGCGCTTTCAGCACCGCGAACTCACCGCTGGTGAGCGGCATAGGTTCATCTTCACGGAACATCTCACGGGTACCGAGATTCAGCTTGAACTTACCAAACGCAATCACCGCTTCTTCCTGCGACGGTGCGCCAGGCAGTTCGTTCGCCTGACGGCGCAGCACGGCGCGAATACGGGCCAGCAGTTCACGCGGGTTGAATGGTTTTGGAATGTAGTCGTCAGCGCCGATTTCCAGACCAACGATGCGGTCAACCTCTTCCCCTTTCGCCGTCACCATGATGATCGGCATAGGGTTGCTCTGGCTACGCAGACGGCGGCAGATGGAAAGCCCGTCTTCACCAGGCAGCATCAGGTCGAGTACCATAAGATGGAAAGATTCGCGGGTCAGCAGACGGTCCATCTGCTCAGCGTTGGCCACGCTACGAACCTGGAAGCCCTGCTCGGTCAGATAACGCTCAAGCAGCGCACGCAGGCGCATGTCGTCATCCACGACCAGAATTTTGTAGTTCTCTTGCATTGTGTGTACTCCCAAAGGTTCGGATAGTCTAATAACAGCGTATTCTAAAAAAGTGCACGTGTTCGACCAGCTAATTCTGGTATAAATTCTAGTCGAAATTGTTACAAAGCATATTTAACAGCAGCTTATCTGCACATTTCATCACATAAATCATTATTAACGTTGTCTGTTAGACTACGTGATACGTAATGTGCGCAAAGAATGCAATGATGTCGAGTCTTAAGGTCACCCCATGAAAACGCCCCTGATCACCCGCGAAGGGTATGAGAAACTCAAAAAAGAGATGGATTACCTGTGGCGCGAAGAGCGTCCTGAAGTGACCAAGAAAGTGACCTGGGCCGCAAGCCTGGGCGATCGCAGTGAAAATGCTGATTACCAGTACAACAAAAAACGGTTACGTGAAATCGACCGCCGGGTCCGCTATCTGACCAAATGCCTTGAGAACCTCAAAATAGTGGATTACTCCCCACAGCAGGAAGGCAAAGTGTTTTTCGGCGCGTGGGTCGAGATTGAGAACGACGATGGCGACACCCTGCGTTTTCGTATCGTCGGCTATGACGAAATTTTTGGTCGTAAGGATTACATCTCTATCGACTCACCAATGGCCCGTGCGCTGCTGAAAAAGGAAGTGGGCGATTTGGCCGTCGTGCAGACCCCTGGCGGCGAAGCCAGCTGGTACGTCAACGAAATTACGTACGTTAAATAGTCCGAGAGCGCCCTCCGCGGCTGGCATTTTGCCGTGTCAGCCCGTATAACTATCCCCTGATTTTTTCGACTCAACAGATGATAAAGCCATGATGAAAGATTCGCTCTGCCGCATTATTGCGGGTGAACTTCAGGCCAGAGCCGAACAGGTAGAAGCTGCCGTTCGCCTGCTTGATGAAGGGAACACCGTGCCGTTTATTGCACGTTATCGTAAGGAAGTCACCGGCGGTCTGGATGACACGCAGCTGCGTAACCTGGAGACCCGTCTCGGTTACCTGCGCGAACTGGAAGACCGTCGTCAGGCGATCCTCAAATCCATCGGCGAACAGGGAAAACTGACCAGCGAGCTGGAAACCGCAATCAACGGCACCCTGAGCAAAACCGAACTCGAAGACCTGTATCTGCCGTACAAACCGAAGCGCCGTACCCGTGGACAGATTGCCATTGAGGCAGGCCTGGAGCCGCTGGCCGAACTGCTGTGGAACGAACCGTCCCACGACCCGGAAACCGAAGCCGCGAAGTTTATCGATGCCGATAAAGGGGTCGCAGACACCAAAGCCGCACTCGACGGCGCGCGCTACATTCTGATGGAGCGCTTCTCCGAAGATGCCGCCCTGCTCGCGAAAGTGCGTGACTATCTGTGGAAAAACGCCCACATCGTCTCTACCGTGGTCAGCGGGAAAGAGGAAGAAGGCGCCAAGTTCCGCGATTATTTCGATCATCACGAACCCATCTCTACCACCCCTTCACACCGCGCGCTGGCGATGTTCCGCGGCCGCAACGAAGGCGTGCTCCAGCTCTCCCTGAATGCCGATCCACAGTTTGACGAGCCACCAAAAGAGAGCCACTGCGAGCAGATCATTATCGACCACCTCGGCCTGCGCCTTAACAACGCGCCGGCAGACAGCTGGCGCAAAGGCGTGGTGAGCTGGACGTGGCGCATCAAGGTGCTGATGCACCTCGAAACCGAACTGATGGGCACCGTGCGTGAACGCGCCGAAGACGAAGCAATCAACGTCTTCGCCCGTAACCTGCACGACCTGCTGATGGCCGCACCTGCCGGCCTGCGCGCCACCATGGGTCTCGATCCGGGTCTGCGTACCGGCGTAAAGGTGGCCGTGGTTGACGGTACCGGCAAGCTGGTGGCTACCGATACCATTTATCCGCATACCGGCCAGGCGGCGAAGGCTGCCGTCGTGGTTGCGGCGCTGTGCGAGAAATACAACGTGGAGCTGGTGGCCATCGGCAACGGTACGGCCTCCCGTGAAACCGAGCGTTTCTACCTCGATGTGCAGAAACAGTTCCCGAAAGTCACCGCACAGAAAGTGATTGTCAGCGAGGCGGGCGCTTCCGTCTATTCGGCGTCTGAACTGGCCGCCCTGGAGTTCCCGGACCTGGACGTTTCCCTGCGCGGTGCGGTTTCTATCGCCCGTCGTCTGCAGGATCCGCTGGCGGAGCTGGTTAAGATCGACCCGAAATCCATCGGCGTCGGCCAGTATCAGCATGACGTGAGCCAGACTCAGCTGGCCCGTAAGCTGGATGCGGTCGTGGAAGACTGCGTAAACGCCGTCGGCGTTGACCTGAACACGGCCTCTGTTCCCCTGCTGACCCGCGTGGCGGGCTTAACCCGCATGATGGCGCAAAACATCGTTGCCTGGCGTGATGAAAACGGCCAGTTCCAGAACCGCCAGCAGTTGCTGAAGGTGAGCCGTCTGGGGCCAAAAGCGTTTGAGCAGTGCGCGGGCTTCCTGCGCATCAACCACGGCGATAACCCGCTGGATGCCTCAACCGTTCACCCGGAAGCGTACCCGGTAGTGGAACGCATTCTGGCCGCAACCCAGCAGGCGCTGAAAGACCTGATGGGCGACAGCAGCGCGCTGCGTAACCTGAAGGCGGTCGATTTTACCGACGAACAGTTCGGGGTGCCGACGGTCACGGACATCATCAAAGAACTGGAAAAACCGGGCCGCGATCCGCGTCCTGAGTTTAAAACCGCGACCTTCGCCGACGGCGTTGAAACCATGAATGACCTGCTTCCAGGCATGGTACTCGAAGGGGCGGTCACTAACGTCACCAACTTTGGCGCGTTTGTCGATATCGGCGTGCACCAGGACGGTCTGGTCCACATATCTTCCCTTGCCAATAAATTCGTTGAAGATCCGCATACCGTGGTCAAAGCGGGCGACATTGTGAAGGTGAAGGTGATGGAAGTGGATCTGCAGCGTAAGCGTATCGCCCTGACGATGCGTCTGGACGAGCAGCCAGGTGAAACCAACGCGCGCCGCGGCAGTAACGGCGGCGGACGCGAGCAGCAGCGCCCGGCCGCAAAAGCGGCGAAGCCACGCGGACGTGACGCCCAGCCTGCGGGCAACAGCGCCATGATGGATGCGCTGGCGGCAGCAATGGGTAAGAAACGCTAACCGCATAAAAAAGGCCCGGTGATGCGTCACTCACCGGGCCGTTATCCCGCCGAAATTAATTGTAAAATATGAAACCGGTTGTATATCTATATTTCAACCACCAGTGATCACACTATTAACAAATAAGCCTTTCCTCTCCCTGCCGCAGAATCAGTAAATATTGAGCAAGGTCAAACAGGCCGTAAATTAATACCGCAAACAACATTCCGTCACAGTTTTATTATTGCTGATAAAAACTATTCTCATTATCATCCCATAGTAGATATTTTAACCTCTCGTGGAATCAGGCATTATGCAATTCACTCCAGACAGTGCATGGAAAATTACCGGTTTTACCCACGAAATTAGCCCGGCCTATCGACAAAAGCTGCTGTCGCTGGGCATGCTGCCCGGCTCGTCATTTCAGGTCGTGCGCGTCGCCCCGTTAGGTGATCCGGTGCATATCGAAACCCGACGCGTAAATCTGGTATTGCGTAAAAAAGATCTCGCATTAATAGAAGTCGAAGCCTTATCCCGATAACAAGCCAGCGGTTTCAGTGAGTCCAGAAAAATGAAAAAATTAACTATTGGCTTAATTGGCAATCCTAATTCCGGCAAGACAACGCTATTTAACCAGCTCACGGGTGCGCGCCAGCGCGTCGGTAACTGGGCTGGCGTAACGGTTGAACGTAAAGAAGGCCTGTTCTCAACAACAGATCACCAGGTCACGCTGGTTGACCTGCCCGGCACGTACTCCTTAACCACGATCTCCTCGCAAACTTCGCTCGATGAGCAGATTGCCTGCCACTATATTCTTAGCGGCGACGCGGATCTGCTCATCAACGTGGTTGATGCCTCAAACCTTGAGCGTAACCTCTACCTGACGCTGCAGCTGCTGGAGCTGGGCATTCCCTGCATCGTGGCGCTCAACATGCTCGACATTGCAGAGAAACAGAAACTGCGCATCGACGTCGATGCCCTCTCCGCACGGCTGGGGTGCCCGGTCGTTCCGCTGGTGTCGACGCGCGCCCGCGGTATTGATGCCCTGAAACTGGCTATCGATCGCCACGCGGGAAATCGTAACGTTGAGCTGGTGCACTACGCCCAGCCGCTCCTGCGCGAAGCGGATCTGCTGGCGCAAGAGATGGACAAAAGCATGCCCGCGAAACAGCGCCTGTGGCTCGGCCTGCAAATGCTGGAAGGGGATATCTACAGCCGCGCCTATGCTGGTCATGCGGCAGATAAACTGGACGTGGTCCTCGCCCGTCTGAGCGACGAGCTGGATGACCCGGCCCTGCATATCGCTGATGCTCGCTATCAGGCCATCGCCGCGATTTGCGACGTGGTCAGTAACGCCCTGACGGCGGAACCGAGCCGCTTCACCGCTGCCGTAGATAAGGTTGTGCTTAACCGTTTCCTCGGTTTGCCGGTCTTCTTGCTGGTGATGTACCTGATGTTCTTGCTCGCCATTAACATTGGTGGCGCACTCCAGCCGATTTTCGATGCCGGTTCCGTTGCTATCTTTGTTCATGGCATTCAGTGGGTGGGTTACACCCTGCATTTCCCGGAATGGCTGACCATCTTCCTTGCCCAGGGGATTGGCGGTGGTATCAACACCGTACTGCCTCTGGTGCCGCAAATCGGCATGATGTATCTGTTCCTCTCCTTCCTTGAGGATTCCGGTTACATGGCGCGCGCCGCCTTCGTCATGGATCGCCTGATGCAGGCGCTCGGTCTGCCAGGCAAATCCTTCGTGCCGCTGATCGTGGGCTTCGGCTGTAACGTGCCCTCGGTTATGGGTGCCCGTACGCTGGATGCACCGCGTGAACGTCTGATGACCATTATGATGGCACCGTTTATGTCCTGCGGTGCGCGACTGGCTATCTTCGCGGTCTTTGCCGCGGCCTTCTTTGGGCAGCAGGGGGCGCTGGCGGTCTTCTCGCTGTACGTGCTGGGTATCGTCATGGCCATTCTCACGGGGCTGATGCTGAAACACACCATCATGCGCGGCGAAGCGTCGCCGTTCGTCATGGAACTGCCGGTCTACCACGTCCCCCATCTTAAAAGCCTGGTGATCCAGACCTGGCAGCGCCTGAAAGGCTTCGTCCTGCGTGCCGGTAAAGTGATTGTTATCGTGAGTATTTTCCTGAGCGCGCTGAACAGCTTCACCCTGAGCGGACAGGCTGCGGATAACATCAACGACTCCGCCCTCGCCTCCGTCAGCCGCGTCATAACCCCGGTCTTCAAACCGATTGGCGTCCATGACGATAACTGGCAGGCGACCGTCGGTCTGTTCACCGGTGCGATGGCGAAAGAGGTGGTCGTCGGGACCCTGAATACGCTCTACACCGCGGAGAACATCCAGGAGCAAGCGTTCAATCCGGCAGAGTTTCATCTCGGTAACGAACTGCTGGGCGCCGTCGAAGAGACATGGCAGAGCCTGAAAGACACCTTTAGCCTGAGTGTGCTGGCGAACCCTATTGAGGCCAGTAAAGGTGACGGCGAAATGGCAACGGGTGCCATGGGCGTGATGAGCGAGAAATTTGGCAGCGCCTCTGCGGCCTACAGCTACCTCATCTTTGTTCTGCTCTATATTCCGTGCATCTCCGTCATGGGCGCGATTGCCCGCGAGTCCAGCCGTGGCTGGATGGGCTTCTCCATTCTGTGGGGGCTCAACATCGCGTACTCGCTGGCGACGCTCTTTTATCAGACCGTTAACTTTAGCCAGCACCCACGTTATAGCCTGGTGTGCATCCTGGCGGTTGTGCTGTTTAACGTGCTCGTTCTCGGCCTGCTACGCCGGGCACGCAGCCGGGTTGATATCAACCTGCTGGCAAACCGCAAAACGGCTGCCACCTGCTGCAACAGCCCGGCGGGCGACTGTCACTAAGGGGTAAGCCATGGCATCGTTGATTCAGGTACGTGATCTGCTGGCGTTACAAGGGCGAATGGAGGCGAAACAGCTGAGCCTCACCCTGCATACCCCGCAGCCGATGATCGATGCCATGCTGGAAAGACTGGAAGCCATGGGAAAAGCGGTGCGTATTCAGGAAGAGGCGGAGGGCTGCCTGTCCGGCAGTTGTAAAAGCTGCCCGGAAGGAAAAGCCTGCCTCAGAGAGTGGTGGGCACTGCGCGCATAAAGCCGGGCATCGCTGCCCGGCATTATCGTATTACTTATAGACGTCCGCCGTTGCGCGCACGTTTTTGGTCTGTTTTTCTGCACTGGTGACGACGTAGTACTTCCCACCCAGCTCATCCGCTTTCTTAGACAGCTCTCTTTTAGCGTCCATCGGCGCGGTCGTGTCAGACGTAGAAATCTCACCAACTTTGGTCAGATTCATCCCGGCAACTTTATCTTTTTCCAGCTCTTGTGCCGCAAAGGCGCCAAATGAAAGTGACCCAATAACCAGAGAAGTGACGATACCTGTAACAAGTTTCATAGCCTGACTCTCCATAGGATTGTTGTTTTGATTATCGTAGGCAGAACAACCGCAACGACATCTGGAGTATGGTTGCGGTGTGAAACTTTTTCCAGGCTGGATAGAAAATAATCAGTCTAAACGTTGACTTAACGCAATCAGCGCTGAACAAAACTCCGCCGGATGAGAGATAAACGGCGCATGCGCAGCTTTGTTTATCACCAGAGACTCACTTTGTGGCCAGAGTGAATCCAGCACTGGAACCACTTTACGCGGCACCAGCCCGTCGAGGTAGCCGTAGATACGCAGGTGCGCCATCGCCAGCGCGGCCAGCGGCTCACGCAAATCGACGGTTTTGAGGATCTCAAGCCCCCCGTTAAGCACCTCAACGTCCGGCATCGGCAGGGAAAGCACGGTCTGCTTCAGCGCTCTGGCATCCTGACGCGCGGTGTCGGTTCCCATTGTCTGCAGGGCCAGGAAACGCTCAACGGTCCGCTGGAAGTCTTCGCTCAACTGTTTCTGGAACCCGGCCAGCACATCCGGTTTTATGCCCGGCCAGTCGTCCTGCGCACTGAAGCACGGTGACGAGGCTACCGTGACCAGCGCACGCACGCGCTCGGGATGGGTCAAGGCAATCTGGCTCGCCACCAGCCCGCCCAGGCTCCAGCCCAGCCAGATGGCGTGTTGCGGCGCAGCGTCCAGCACCTGCTGCGCCATCTCCTCAACCGACATTGCCCCAAAGCCGCGACTGCGGCCAAAGCCCGGTAAATCCACCAGATGCAGGGTAAATTGCGAGGCGAGTTCCCCGGTTATGCAATTCCATACTTCGGCATTCAGGCCCCATCCGTGCAGCAGCACAAGATGGCAATTTCCCGTCCCTACGGTCTGCCACCACAGCGTCTTCATCAGTTACTGTTCTCTTTTTTCACATGGAGGTTGCACATGTTAACAGTGCCTGGCTTGTGCTGGCTATGCCGGATGCCGCTTGCCCTCAGCGCATGGGGCGTCTGCTCCGTTTGCACCCGCTCGCTGAAAAGGCAGGCGATGACGTGTCCGCAGTGTGGGCTAAATGCCACCGGGCGAGACGTTCCCTGCGGCCGCTGCCTGAAAAAAGCGCCGCCGTGGTGTGCCCTGGTGGCTGTGGATGATTATGTTGCGCCGTTAAGCGGCCTTATTCATGCGCTGAAGTTTGCCAGCCAGAGTGTGCTGGCGCGTCCCCTCGCCCGCCTGTTACTGCTGGCCGTTTTACAGGCGCGACGCACCCGCAGCCTGCCGAACATCGACATGGTGGTCAACGTGCCTTTATACCGTCGCCGACACTGGCGACGCGGCTACAACCAAAGTGACCTGCTTTGCCGCCCGCTCGCGCGATGGCTCGGTTGCCGGTACGACGCCCGTGCGCTCAAACGCGTCCATAATACGGCTATCCAGCATCAGCTCACGGCCCGGCTTCGCAAAAGGAACCTCAAAAATGCCTTTCGTCTTGAATTCCCGGTCAAAGGCCTCCATATCGCGATTGTGGATGATGTCGTCACCACAGGCAGTACCGTTGCTGAACTTTCCCGACTGCTTTTGCAAAGCGGCGCCGCGTCGGTTCAGGTATGGTGTCTGTGCCGTACCTTGTAGCCCTTCTTCAATGGGCGTATGATTATACCCAGGTAATTTAGTCAACTATTAGGCCAAAGCTATGATCCGTATTTCCGATTCTGCACAAGCGCACTTTGCCAAACTGCTGGCAAATCAGGAAGAAGGGACGCAGATCCGCGTGTTTGTGATCAATCCAGGCACTCCGAATGCAGAATGTGGTGTCTCTTATTGTCCTCCGGACGCAGTGGAAGCGACTGACACTGCCCTTAAATTTGAACAGCTCACGGCTTACGTTGATGAGCTGAGCGCACCGTATCTTGAAGATGCGGAGATCGACTTCGTCACCGATCAGCTGGGTTCTCAGCTGACCCTGAAAGCGCCAAACGCCAAAATGCGTAAAGTGTCTGACGATGCCCCCCTGATGGAGCGCGTCGAGTACCTGCTGCAGTCTCAGATCAACCCACAGCTGGCGGGCCACGGCGGTCGTGTTTCCCTGATGGAAATTACTGAAGACGGCCTGGCGATCCTGCAGTTCGGCGGCGGCTGTAACGGTTGTTCAATGGTTGATGTCACGCTGAAAGAAGGGATCGAGAAGCAGCTGCTGAACGAATTCCCGGAACTGAAAGGTGTGCGCGATCTGACCGAACACCAGCGCGGCGAGCACTCTTACTACTAAGCGCCCGCCTGCTTTTGCCCGGTGGCGCTATGCTTACCGGGCCTGTTTTCCCCTCCCTGCCTTGCCTCCCCATATGTTGACCTGCGTCTCATAATTCAAATTTAGCCCCCCAGGGTGATTCTCAACCACGACATGTTACCCGTATCATTCTCGTGGGCACTAAGCACCTTCATAACAGCCGACTAAACTTAATAGTTTCCAAGGCAACAGTATTAGTGCCGTTAACACTCTGTTCCCAGTTGGGACAATCGGAATTTGTCGTTGAAACAATGACGTTACCCATAACAATTCAAAGGCCAGGTAAATCATGCCATTAGTCATCGTTGCTATCGGTGTTGTGTTATTACTGCTCTTGATGATCCGTTTCAAAATGAACGGGTTTATCGCTCTGGTTCTGGTGGCACTTGCAGTCGGTCTGATGCAAGGGATGCCGCTGGTGAAAGTCATCAGCTCCATTAAAGCCGGTGTCGGCGGCACGCTCGGTAGCCTGGCACTGATCATGGGCTTTGGCGCTATGCTCGGCAAAATGCTGGCGGACTGCGGCGGCGCTCAGCGTATTGCCACCACGCTGATTGCCAAATTTGGTAAGAAGAATATCCAGTGGGCGGTCGTGTTAACCGGGTTTACCGTCGGTTTCGCACTGTTCTATGAAGTGGGCTTCGTGCTGATGCTGCCACTGGTGTTCACCATCGCAGCGGCAGCGAACATTCCACTGCTGTATGTCGGTGTACCGATGGCCGCCGCGCTGTCCGTTACGCACGGTTTCCTGCCACCACACCCGGGTCCAACCGCGATCGCCACCATCTTCCATGCCGATATGGGTAAAACCCTGCTGTTCGGTACGATTCTGGCAATCCCGACGGTGATCCTGGCCGGCCCGGTTTATGCCCGCTTCCTGAAAGGGATTGATAAGCCTATCCCGGAAGGTCTGTACAGCGCGAAAACCTTCACGGAAGAAGAGATGCCTGGTTTTGGCGTCAGCGTCTGGACCTCTCTGGTACCTGTCATCCTGATGGCGATGCGTGCCGTGGCGGAAATGATCCTGCCAAAAGGCCACCCGTTCCTGTCCGTTGCCGAATTCCTGGGCGACCCGGTGATGGCGACGCTGATTGCGGTGCTGATTGCGATGTTCACCTTCGGCCTGAACCGTGGTCGTTCAATGGATCAGATTAACGACACGCTGACCTCTTCCATCAAAATCATTGCCATGATGCTGCTGATTATCGGTGGTGGCGGTGCGTTCAAGCAGGTGCTGGTCGACAGCGGCGTGGATAAATACATCGCGGCCATGATGCATGAAACCAATGTGTCACCGCTGCTGATGGCGTGGTCTATCGCTGCGGTGCTGCGTATCGCGCTCGGCTCTGCAACCGTTGCAGCAATCACCGCCGGTGGTATCGTTGCGCCGCTGATTGCGACGACGGGCGTGAGCCCTGAGCTGATGGTTATCGCGGTAGGTTCCGGTAGCGTGATTTTCTCTCACGTGAACGATCCGGGCTTCTGGCTGTTCAAGGAATATTTCAACCTGACTATCGGTGAAACTATCAAGTCCTGGTCTGCACTGGAAACCATTATTTCGGTGTGTGGTCTGGTCGGGGTTCTGCTGTTGAACATGGTTATCTGATATCAAAAAGCCGGGTAGCTTGCGCTTACCCGGCTTTCTTCTCTCTGCGAGACTACCGCGTTTTACCCACCGCTTTTCTGCGCTTATCCAAATCCTTAATCAACTTGTTCACCCCGTCATCGGCAAACATCTTCTCAAGCGTGATGGACAATTTGCGACGCCAGTTCTTGTACTGATAGCTGGTACCCGGAATGTTCACCGGCTCCGCCATATCAATCCAGTCTTCCGGCTGCAGACCCAGCAGGGCACTGTTGCTGTCGGCGATATAGCGCTGCAATCCGCGGTTGAGCGTAGGCGTCATCGACATCAGTGATGCCTTATGCCCGGCGCGTTTCGGCAGGCAGCCATGCTTGTGTAACGCATCAAGCAACCCTTGCTTCGCCAGCTCGCGATCCTGATACAGCCCACGTAAGACCTCTTCATCCGGATACAGACCCAGCGTTTTACCGAGCGTCAGATCGCCGCTTTCCCAATAGCCACGAAGCGTAGGAAGGTCATGCGTCGTCGCGACTGCCATTGACTGTTCAGGGTACGCTTTCGGCGCGCGGAAGGTTTTCTCATGGTCGTTTTCAAAATAGAGCACTTTATAGGAGTAAACGCCGCTGTCGCGGAGCTTACTGACAATCTCAACCGGCACGGTACCGAGATCTTCGCCGATCACCATGCACTGATGACGTTTACTCTCCAGCGCCAGGATCGAGAGCAGATCGTCAACCGGATACTGTACATACGCGCCGTGGTCAGCCGTTTCACCATAAGGGATCCACCACAGACGCAGGACGGACATCACGTGGTCAATTCGCAGCGCGCCGCAGTTTTGCATGTTGGCGCGCAGCAGGTCGATAAACGGCTCGTAAGCCCGCGCAGCCATGACGTGCGGATCCATCGGCGGCAAACCCCAGTTCTGGCCGAGCGGGCCAAGAATATCCGGCGGTGCGCCCACGGAGGCCTTCAGGCAATAAAGCTCGCGGTCACACCAGGTTTCCGCCCCGCCTTCCGCCACGCCAACGGCCAGATCGCGGTACAGGCCGATCGGCATTTTATAGCCCTGGCTCACCTGCCAGCAGGCGGCAAACTGGCTGTAAGCCAGCCACTGCAGCCAGAGGAAGAAGTCCACCTCGTCAGCATATTTTTTGCAGAACGCCTGCACTTCGGGCGTATCGACAGATTGATACGCTTCCGGCCATACCGGCCAGCCCCAGCGCATTTCGTCCTCTTTTACCTGATAAGCATGCAATGCATCGAACGCCGCCTGCCAGTAAAGGCTCTCGCCTTCCTGAGCTACAAACTGGCGGAAAGCCGACATCTGCTCGTCATCACGCTGCGAAAAACCTTTCCACGCCAGACGTAACGCGGCCATTTTCAGTGCGGTGACGGTGGCATAGTCTACCCAGTCCGTCTCGCGCGCCTGCTTCAGCGCCTGCTGAGTGGTCGTAAGGTTCCACCACGCCTGCGCCTCTTTGCTGCTTTTGAAATCGTCTAAGGCATTCACGTCAATGTAAATCACGTTCAGCCAGCGACGGGATGACGGGCTGTACGGACTGGCACTTTCCGGGTTCGCCGGATAGAGCGCATGAATGGGGTTGAGGCCGATAAACGCACCGCCGCGCTCGCCCACATCCGCCAGCATCTTTTTCAGGTCGCCAAAATCGCCGATACCCCAGTTGCTGTCAGAGCGCAGCGTGTAGAGCTGCACGCAGGCCCCCCACAGCTTTTTACCCTCGAGCAACGCCTGCCGCTCATAGCAGCGTTTTGGCGCAACAATCACCCGACAATGAAAACGCTGGTCGTCCTGCGTGAGGGTTAACGTGTGATAGCCCTCCGGCAGTTTTGCCGGAAGGTTAAGCGCTTTGCCACCGGTGGCGTGGCCTTTGTGCTGTTGCCCCTCTTCGGTCGTGAGCAGCCAGCTAAATTCGCCGCGCCCGTTTACCGTAAGCGGCATCTTCTTACCGGCGGTAAACACCTTCACGTTCGGCACCGGAGCAACCGACGCTTTCGCGTCGGTCTTGTGCATGGCATCCAGCAAACGTCTTTTGGTGTCGGCGCCAATAGACTGTGGTTTGCCGTGAGCATTAATGTAACTGAGGCTGATCCCCGCCGCCTGCGCGGCACTGTCCAGACGTTTACTCTCCATCGCGCTTCCTTAGCGTTTTGCCTGCCAGATACGAGCCTGATAATCACGGATTGAGCGGTCAGAACTGAACATCCCGCAGCGGGCGGTGTTCAGAATGCACGCCCGGGTCCACGCTTCCTGGTCGCGATACAGCACGTCGACCTGTTTTTGCGCGTCCACATAGGCCGTAAAGTCCGCCATGACCAGATACGGGTCACCGCCGTGTTTGTCCATGCTGTGCAGCATCTGGTCAAAGGCATGTTTATCGCCATCGCTGTACTTACCGCTTTCCAGCTCTTTCAGAACCGCATCAAGAACTTTGTCTTTCTTACGCCATTTCACCGGGTCGTAACCTTTGGCCTTGAGGGCTTTCACTTCTTCGACGGTATGGCCGAAGATAAAGATGTTCTCTTCCCCCACTTTTTCGGCGATCTCGACGTTCGCGCCGTCGAGCGTACCGACGGTCAGCGCACCGTTCAGCGCCAGCTTCATGTTGCCGGTACCGGAAGCTTCTTTCCCTGCCGTGGAGATCTGCTCGGAGATATCCGCCGCCGGGATCAGCATCTCAGCTGCAGAGACGCAGTAGTCCGGCAGGAACACCACCTTCAGCTTGTCACCCACTTTCGGATCGTTATTGATGGCCGCGGCCACTTTATTAATGGCGAGGATAATGTTTTTCGCCAGGTAGTAGCCCGGTGCGGCTTTCGCCCCAAACAGGAACACGCGCGGTACGCGGTCAGCCTGCGGGTTCTCGCGGATCTCTTTATACAGCGCCAGAATGTGCAGCAGGTTCAGGTGCTGGCGTTTGTACTCATGCAGACGTTTGATCTGAATATCGAAAATGGCGTTCGGGTTGATCTCAATCCCGGTACGCGCTTTGACAAAATGCGCCAGACGCACTTTGTTTTCGAGCTTAATGGCGCGGTACTGCTCGCGGAATGCCGCGTCGTCGGCATACTTTTCCAGATTGATAAGCTGGTCCAGATCGTTGGCCCACTCTTTCTTCAGGGTTTTGTCCAGCAGGCCGGCCAGCAGCGGGTTGCACTGCTTAATCCAGCGACGCGGCGTGATGCCATTGGTCACGTTATGGAATTTGGTCGGCCACAGCTGGTGGTATTCCGGGAACAGGTCTTTCACCACCAGATCCGAGTGCAGCGCCGCCACACCGTTCACCGCAAAACCGCTCACCACGCACATGTTCGCCATGCGCACCTGTTTGTCATGTACCACAGCCAGCTTCGCCCACACCGCTTTGTCGCCCGGCCAGGTTTTATCCACTTGCTTTTTAAACGCGTCGTTAATCTTGTTGATGATCTGCATATGACGCGGCAGCAGGGCTTTCACCAGCTTCTCATCCCAGCACTCCAGCGCTTCAGGCATCAGGGTGTGGTTGGTATAGGCAAACGTACGGCTGGTAATCGCCCACGCGTCATCCCAGCTCAGCTGGTGCTCGTCAATCAGCACGCGCAGCAGTTCAGGAATCGCAATCGTCGGGTGCGTATCGTTAAGCTGGATCACTTCGAAGTCCGGCAGCTGCGCCAGCTTGCGGCCCGCCAGGTGATGACGACGCAGAATATCCGCAATGGAACAGGCACACTGGAAGTACTGCTGCATCAGACGCAGTTTCTTGCCCGCCAGATGGTTGTCGTTCGGGTAAAGGACTTTGGTCAGTTTCTCAGCGTCGATCCCCTGCTGCTCGGCACGCAGGAAATCGCCGTCGTTGAATTTGGTCAGGTTGAAGGGATGAGCGTGCTTTGCCTGCCACAGACGCAGCGGTTGCGCCACGCCGTTACGGTAGCCCAGCACCGGCAGATCCCAGGCTTCGCCGGTCAGGGTAAACGCAGGCTCCCACAACCCCTGCTTCGTGACTTTACCACCAATGCCTACCTGCACATCAAGCTGTGCATTGTGGCGGAACCAGGGGTAAGTATTGCGGTGCCAGTCATCCGGCGCTTCCATCTGATGACCATCAGCAAACGACTGACGGAACAGGCCGTACTGGTAGTTCAGACCGTAGCCAATGGCCGATTGACCGACGGTGGCCATCGAGTCAAGGAAACAGGCCGCCAGACGTCCCAGACCACCGTTACCCAGCGCCGGGTCAATCTCTTCTTCCAGCAGGTCGGTCAGGTTAATGTCATGCTCTTTCAGCACATCACCCACCTCCTGATACCAGCCGAGGTTCAGCAGGTTGTTACCTGTCAGACGGCCAATCAGGAACTCCATTGAGATGTAGTTAACGTGGCGCTGGTCTTTCGCCGGTTTTGCCAACGGTTGAGCATCCAGCTGCTCCGCGAGCGCACCGCTCACTGCCTGCCACCACTGGTGAGGCGTCATCTCGTTTGCAGCGTGAAGGCCAAAACGCTGCCACTGACGCTTCAGGGCAGCCTGGAATTGAGCTTTGTTAAAGGTAGGCTGTGACATAGGGAATTGGCATCCTGTAGAGAGAAAACACATGTTGGCGCTAGTGTGCCAGGCTCATTTCGCCTCTTCCTCATCCCGCAGGGGATTAGGCAGGGAGGAGTAGCGGGGATGAGCATAAAAGTGTGATCAAGGCCACTCTGAGAGCATAGTGTGAGTGTGCCAGGAAGAAAAAAAGATAACCGGGGAGAATGTCAAAAAAATGAAATACAGTTTCGGATGAAATTAATCCGCGCCGAAATGATTACTTACGCAGAATAATATTTCTGCAATGGGGCCTTGCCTAAGGGGATTATTAATCTCACTCAACTTTACCCGAACTTTATTAAATTTGACGTCACTATACCTTTCTGAAACCAGTTTCAGCGTAACCGTGTGACACTGGGACAAGCCAGCGCTGACGCGGTGTTAAAGCCATTCTGGAAAAGTTCCGGTACTCGCCTGAATGTTTTGTGACAGAGTGCAAATTCAGAGCCACAAAACCCAGACATAACTTGCAATAGTTCTCTTTCTGGCCGACCTTATAGCTATTAATTACGAAGCGCAAAAAAAATAAATTCTCTCGTTCCCCACAGTGAAGTGAAAACTATGTTGATTCCGTCTAAATTAAGTCGCCCGGTTCGTCTTGACCATACAGTGGTCCGCGAGCGTCTGCTGGCTAAACTTTCCGGCGCGCATAATTTCCGACTGGCGCTGGTTACGAGCCCTGCAGGTTATGGAAAAACAACGCTCATTTCGCAATGGGCCGCAGGTAAGAGCGACCTTGGCTGGTACTCCCTTGATGAGGGCGATAACCAGCAAGAGCGTTTTGCCAGCTATCTGATTGCCGCTATTCAGCAGGCAACCAACGGACACTGCGTCGCCAGTGAGGTCATGGTGCAAAAGCGCCAGTACGCCAGCCTGTCTTCCCTTTTCTCACAGCTGTTTATCGAACTGGCCGAATGGCATCGCCCGCTGTACGTGGTGATTGATGATTATCATCTCATCACTAACCCGGTTATCCATGAATCGATGCGTTTCTTCCTGCGTCATCAGCCGGAAAACCTGACCCTGGTCGTGCTGTCGCGTAACCTGCCGCAACTGGGCATCGCCAACCTGCGCGTGCGCGATCAGCTGCTGGAAGTCGGCAGCCAGCAGCTGGCCTTTACCCATCAGGAAGCCAAACAGTTCTTTGACTGTCGACTGAACTCGCCAATTGAGGCCTCCGAAAGCAGCCGCCTGTGTGATGATGTCGCCGGCTGGGCGACGGCGCTGCAGCTGATTGCCCTCTCTGCCCGGCAAAATAACAGCCCGACGCACCAGTCTGCGCGTCGCCTGGCGGGGATTAACGCGAGCCATCTTTCTGATTATCTCGTCGACGAAGTGCTGAACAGCGTTGATCCGTCGACCCGAAATTTCCTGCTCAAAAGTTCTCTGCTGCGTTCCATGAACGACGCGCTGATCGTGCGCGTGACCGGCTGTGAAAACGGTCAGCTGCAGCTGGAAGAGATTGAGCGCCAGGGCCTGTTCCTGACCCGAATGGACGATCCCGGCGAGTGGTTCAGCTATCACCCACTGTTCGGCAGCTTCCTGCGCCAGCGCTGTCAGTGGGAGCTTGCGACGGAACTGCCGGAAATCCATCGCGCCGCCGCCGAAAGCTGGATGGCACAAGGTTTTCCGAGCGAGGCGATTCACCACGCGCTTGCCGCCGGTGATGCCGGCATGCTGCGCGATATCCTCCTTAACCACGCATGGGGCTTGTTTAACCACAGCGAGCTGACGCTGCTTGAAGAGTCACTGAAAGCCCTGCCGTGGGAGAGCCTGCTGGAGAATCCGCGCCTGGTGCTGCTGCAGGCCTGGCTGATGCAGAGCCAGCATCGCTACAGTGAAGTAAATACCCTGCTGGCACGTGCCGAGCAGGAGATGGAAAGCGATATGGATGCCACCCTGCACGGCGAATTCAACGCCCTGCGGGCGCAGGTGGCGATTAACGACGGTGACCCGGAAGAGGCGGAGCGCCTGGCGATGGTTGCGCTGGATGAACTGCCGCTGGCCAATTTCTACAGCCGTATTGTGGCCACCTCGGTACACGGTGAAGTTCTGCACTGCAAAGGCGAGCTGACGCGCTCCCTTTCGCTCATGCAACAAACTGAACAAATGGCCCGCCGCCACGATGTCTGGCATTACGCGCTGTGGAGCCTGATCCAGCAAAGTGAAATTTTGTTTGCGCAGGGGTTCCTGCAGGCCGCCTGGGAAAATCAGGAAAAGGCCTTCCAGCTGATTCGTGAGCAGCATCTGGAACAGCTGCCGATGCACGAGTTCCTGCTGCGCATTCGTGCACAGCTCCTTTGGGCATGGTCGCGTCTGGATGAAGCGGAAAGCTGCGCCCGTCAGGGTGTGGACGTTCTCTCCAGCTTCCAGCCACAGCAGCAATTGCAATGTCTGGCACTGCTGGTCCAGTGCTCGCTGGCGCGTGGCGATCTCGATAACGCCCGCAACCACCTTAACCGTCTGGAAAACCTGCTCGGTAACGGTCAGTACCACAGCGACTGGGTGTCCAACGCCGATAAGGTGCGGGTGATTTACTGGCAGATGACCGGCGACAAAAAATCCGCCGCCAACTGGTTACGTCAGACCCCTAAACCGGAATTTGCCAACAACCACTTCCTGCAGAGCCAGTGGCGCAACATTGCCCGCGTCCAGATCCTGCTCGGTGAATTAGAACCTGCCGAAATCGTGCTGGAAGAGCTTAATGAAAACGCCCGCAGCCTGCGGCTGATGAGCGATCTCAACCGCAACCTGCTTCTGCTGAACCAGCTTTACTGGCAGGCGGGCCGCAAAAACGATGCCCAGCGCGTCCTGCTGGAAGCGCTGCAGCTGGCGAACCGCACCGGGTTTATCAGCCACTTTGTCATTGAAGGTGAAGTGATGGCCCAGCAGCTGCGACAGTTGATTCAACTCAATACGCTGCCAGAGCTGGATCAGCATCGTGCTCAGCGTATTCTGCGCGAGATTAATCAGCACCATCGCCATAAGTTTGCGCACTTTGATGAGAACTTCGTTGAACGTCTGCTGAACCATCCGGAAGTACCGGAACTGATCCGCACCAGTCCGCTCACTCAGCGCGAATGGCAGGTGCTGGGGCTGATCTACTCAGGCTACAGCAACGAGCAGATCGCCGGTGAACTGGCGGTGGCGGCGACCACCATCAAAACCCATATCCGCAATCTCTATCAGAAGCTGGGCGTCGCCCATCGTCAGGATGCGGTGCAGCATGCACAGCAGCTGCTGAAGATGATGGGGTACGGCGTGTAATTCCGGTGCGCGTGGGTGCCCTCACCCGGCCTGTTTTGCAGAAACTAAAAACGGCAACCTTCGGTTGCCGTTTTGCTTTTACGTCAGCACAGTTCCAGCTGCAGATTATTATCCTTAATCACCTGCATCACGCCTGCCGGCGGCATCACGTCGGTATAAACCGCATCAACCATGCTGATGCTGCCCATATTCACCATCGCGTTACGGCCAAACTTGGAGTGGTCCACCACGAGCATAACGTGGCGTGAATTCTCAATAATCGCGCGCTTGGTGCGGACTTCATGATAATCAAACTCCAGCAGGGAGCCATCGCTGTCGATACCGCTGATCCCGAGAATGCCGAAATCGAGACGGAACTGAGAGATAAAGTCGAGCGTCGCTTCACCGATGATGCCGCCGTCGCGGCTGCGCAACTCGCCGCCCGCAAGAATGATGCGGAAATCGTCTTTCTGCATCAGGGTATTCGCGACATTCAGGTTATTGGTCACGACGCGCAGGTTTTCATGATCCAGCAGCGCATGGGCGACCGCTTCCGGCGTGGTGCCGATATCAATAAACAGCGTCGCCCCGTTAGGGATCTGGCTGGCGACTTTCCGCGCAATGCGCTCTTTTTCCGCCGTTTGCGTGGCTTTACGGTCATGCCATGAGGTGTTGACCGAGCTGGACGGCAGCGCCGCCCCGCCGTGGTGGCGCAGAATACGGTTTTGATCGGCAAGGTCGTTCAGGTCACGACGAATGGTCTGCGGGCTGACGGCAAACTGCTCGACCAGCTCTTCGGTGCTGACATATCCCTGTTTTTTAACCAGTTCGATAATGGCGTCATGACGTTGTGTTTGTTTCATCAATTATCCCTGAGAATTATGTTCGTTTTCGCGCATGGAGCGTGTCGGCAAACGCCATCGCCAGCCCAACGGCCAGCCCGGTGACGTGTGCACCATTGGCGATAGACATACCAAACAGATCAAACCATCCGGCAATTAGCCATATTAACGCAAAGGTTATTAACCCGCGTTGCAGATAGATGCCACTTTCAGGATCGCGCTCACCTCTGAGCCAGACATAGCCCATCAGGGCATACACAACAACTGATAATCCGCCAAACCACGGGCCGCTGAATTTGTGCTGCACATAGCCACTCAACAGGGCACTGATGACGGTGATCACAATCAGCTTCCCGCTGCCAAGACGCTTCTCGACGGCTCCGCCAAGGTACCACCACCACAGCAGGTTAAAGAGAATATGCATCACCGAGAAGTGCATCAGCGCGTGGGTAAAATAGCGCCAGACGTCAACGTCCAGTGAAGGGTCATAGGGCCATGCCAGGGCGATCATGACGCTCTGGTCGCCGACCACGTTCATCATAATGAACACGATAATGCAGGCCGCCATCAGCAGCAGCGTAAACGGACCCGCGCGTTCGCGCACGGTGGCAAAGAAGGGAAAACGGCGATAGTGCAGCCCGCTGCCCGTCTGGCCTGATTGCCAGCTTGCGGCCAGATAGCGCGGGTCGCCGGGGTTCTCAAGGAATCGCGCCAGCTCCTCATTTACCCTCGCGGCCTGGCTCTCGTCGGCCAGCCACACATCGGTCTGATGATGTTGCTGGATGGTCAGAATAACGCCCTGCGTCGCCATATAGTCGACAAACGCCTGGGCGACGCGCGGGTTGGTAAAAGAGGTGATCATCAACATGGGCAGCCGTCGCTTATTTCCACACAAAAGGGGACAGTATAGCGGTATCAGCGCTCAAACGCGTATTCAACTTCTGCCGGGAAATGACGATGCCAGGCATCGAAGCCGCCATCGACACTGTAAACCGCATCGTAACCCTGCTGAAGCAGGTACTGCGCTGCACCTTTACTGCTGTTGCCGTGGTAGCACATGACCATCACCGGCGTGTCGAAGTCGTTATCGCGCATAAACGCGCCCAGGGAGTCGTTGGTCAGGTGGAATGCGCCTGGCGTGTGGCCCATCGCAAAGCTCTGTGGATCGCGGATGTCCACCAGCACAGCCGTTCCCTGGTGCATTTTCTGATGGGCTTCTTCTACGTTAATACATTCAAACTGATCCATGGTGCTCTCATCTTATATTCAGGTGTGGTGCGCTTCCTCTCACCCCACTCTCTCCTGAAGTGAGAAGGTTGGGCGAGGGCATCAAGCGGCACTATTTTACCCCGTAGTGTACGTCCTGGCGGCGGGTAAACGCCATTATGTTATCCATATCACTCTAAATTGTTTTTTTGATGTTACCAAAAGCGCGTTCCTTTGCTATTATGAGCGATATCGAACATTTCTGAGCTTTAACGAAAGTGCGTGAGGGTGTTATGGAAACCAAAGATCTGATTGTGATAGGCGGTGGCATCAACGGTGCCGGGATTGCGGCCGATGCTGCAGGACGCGGTTTATCCGTGCTGATGCTGGAAGCTAACGATCTCGCCTGCGCGACCTCGTCCGCCAGCTCCAAACTGATCCACGGTGGCCTGCGCTACCTGGAGCACTACGAATTCCGCCTGGTCAGCGAAGCCCTGGCCGAACGTGAAGTGCTGCTGAAAATGGCCCCGCATCTGGCGATTCCGATGCGCTTTCGCCTGCCCCACCGCCCGCATCTGCGTCCGGCGTGGATGATTCGAATCGGTCTGTTTATGTACGATCATCTGGGCAAACGTACCAGCCTGCCAGGATCGACCGGTTTGCGTTTTGGCTCAGAATCGGTCCTTAAACCTGAAATCGTGCGCGGATTCGAATATTCCGACTGCTGGGTAGACGATGCGCGTCTGGTTCTTGCCAATGCGCAGATGGTGGTGAAAAAAGGCGGCGAGGTGAAAACCCGCACCCGCGCCACGGCTGCCCGTCGTGAAAACGGCCTGTGGGTTGTTGAAGCGGAAGACGTGGATACCGGCGAGAAGTTCAGCTGGAAAGCGCGCGGCCTGGTGAACGCCACCGGTCCGTGGGTGAAACAGTTCTTTGATGAGGGAATGCACCTGCCTTCGCCGTACGGCATCCGCCTGATCAAAGGCAGCCACATTGTCGTGCCACGCGTGCATACCCAGAAGCAGGCCTATATCCTGCAAAACGAAGATAAACGTATCGTGTTTGTGATCCCGTGGATGGACGAGTTCTCCATCATCGGCACCACCGACGTGGAGTACAAAGGCGATCCGAAAAATGTCGAGATCGACGAAAGTGAAGTCAGCTACCTGCTGAAAGTGTATAACGCGCACTTCAAAAAACAGCTGGCACGCGATGACGTGGTCTGGACTTACTCCGGCGTGCGTCCGCTGTGTGATGACGAATCGGACTCACCGCAGGCCATCACCCGCGACTATACGCTGGATATTCATGACGTGGACGGCCAGGCACCGCTGCTGTCGGTCTTTGGCGGCAAGCTCACTACCTATCGTAAGCTGGCCGAACACGCACTGGAAAAACTGGTGCCGTACTACAAAGGCATTGGCCCGGCCTGGACTAAAGGTGCCGTATTGCCTGGCGGCGATATCGGGGATAACCGCGATGATTATGCCGCGAAACTGCGCCGTCGTTACCCGTTCATCACCGAAGGGATGGCGCGTCACTACGCCCGTACCTACGGCAGTAATACGGAATGGATCCTGGGTGAAGCCAAAACGCTTGCCGACCTGGGTGAACATTTCGGTCACGAACTCTACGAAGCCGAACTGCGCTATCTGGTGGAGAACGAGTGGGTGCGCCGCCTGGATGATGCCATCTGGCGTCGTACCAAAGAAGGGATGTGGCTGGATGCCGAGCAGCAGTCGCGCGTGGCGCAGTGGCTGGCGCAGAACGCGGGAAAGCGTGAGCTGTCATTAGCATCGTGATGTAAAAAAGCCCGGTGGCGTTACGCTTCCCGGGCCTGCAGATCGCATAAGCCGGGTCAGGCGAAGCCGCCACCCGGCTCTGTTTTTTTATAATCGCACGGGATCGATATGCCAGATAGTTTCAGCATATTCTTTGATAGTACGGTCTGATGAGAAATACCCCATATTGGCGATGTTATGCATCGCGGCGCTGGTCCACTTCTCCTGCTGACGGTACAACTCGTCCACGTTGTCCTGGCAGTCGACATAGCTGCGGTAATCCGCCAGCACCTGATAGTGGTCACCAAAGTTAATCAGTGAATCGACCAGATCGCGATAGCGGCTCGGCTCTTCAGGGTTAAACACGCCGGTGGCGATTTGCGTCAACACCTGACGCAGCTCTTCATCTTCTTCGTAGTACTCGCGCGGCGAGTAGCCCTTCCTGCGAAGCGCCTCCACCTCCTCCGTCGTGTTACCGAAGATAAAGATATTCTCTGCCCCGACATGCTCAAGCATCTCAACGTTCGCGCCATCCAGCGTACCGATGGTCAGTGCGCCATTCAGGGCAAACTTCATATTACTGGTGCCGGAGGCTTCCGTACCGGCCGTGGAAATCTGCTCAGACAGGTCCGCCGCCGGAATGATCAGCTGCGCCAGACTCACACTGTAGTTCGGGACAAAGACCACCTTCAGCTTGTCACCGATATCCGGATCGTTGTTGACCACCTTCGCCACATCATTGATGAGATGAATAATGTGCTTCGCCATGTAGTATGCCGACGCCGCCTTACCGGCAAATATTTTCACCCGAGGCACCCAGTCGGCCGTTGGGTCGGCTTTGATGCGATTGTAGTGCGTGATGACGTGCAGCACGTTCATGAGCTGTCGCTTGTACTCATGGATACGCTTGATTTGCACATCAAACAACGCTTTCGGGTTGGCCACCACGTTCAGGTGCAGCGCAAGATACACCGACAGCCGCTTCTTGTTCAGAAGCTTGGCTTCACGCACGGCTTTGTTCACCGCCGGGAAATCCAGGTGCTGTTCAAGCTCGCCCAGCTGACTCAAATCGGTACGCCAGGTGCGGCCAATATGTTCGTCCAGGACGTCGGAGAGCGGCTGGTTAGCCAGCGCCAGCCAGCGACGCGGGGTAACACCGTTCGTCACGTTGCAAAAACGCGTCGGGAAGATCTTCGCGAAATCAGCAAACAGCGACTGCACCATCAGGTTCGAGTGCAGTCCGGAAACCCCGTTCACCTTGTGGCTGATCACCACCGCCAGCCAGGCCATACGCACGCGGCGACCGTTGGATTCATCAATGATTGAAGCCCGGCTCAGCAGGCCAGTATCGTTCGGATACTGCTCCTGCAGCGTCTTCAGGAAGTAGTCGTTAATCTCAAAGATAATCTGCAGATGGCGCGGCAAAATTTTACCGAGCATGTCGACCGGCCAGGTTTCCAGCGCTTCGCTCATCAGGGTGTGGTTGGTGTACGAGAAGACCTGGCAGGTCACTTCAAACGCATCATCCCAGCTGAACTTGTGCTCGTCGATCAGCAGACGCATAAGCTCGGGGATCGAAAGCACCGGGTGGGTGTCGTTGAGGTGAATCGCGGTTTTTTCCGCCAGGTTACTGTAGGTTTTGTGCAGCTGATAATGACGGCTCAGGATGTCCTGAATCGTCGCGGACACAAGGAAATACTCCTGACGCAGACGCAGTTCGCGTCCGGAATAGGTCGAGTCGTCCGGATAAAGTACGCGGGAAACGTTTTCAGAGTGGTTTTTATCTTCCACCGCCGCAAAATAGTCGCCCTGGTTGAATTTACCGAGGTTGATTTCGCTACTGGCCTGGGCGCTCCACAGGCGCAGGGTGTTGGTGGCATCGGTGTCGTAGCCGGGGATAATCTGGTCATAGGCCACGGCCAGGATCTCTTCCGTCTCAACCCAGCGGGATTTTTTTCCCTCCTGCTGAATACGGCCACCAAAGCGCACTTTGTAGCGCGTGTTGTGTCGTTTGAATTCCCACGGGTTGCCGTACTCAAGCCAGTAGTCCGGAGACTCTTTCTGTCGGCCTTCCACGATGTTCTGCTTGAACATGCCGTAGTCGTAGCGAATCCCGTAGCCGCGGCCCGGCAGGGCCAGCGTCGCCAGCGAGTCCAGGAAACAGGCGGCCAGACGCCCCAGGCCGCCGTTACCGAGGCCCGGGTCGTTCTCTTCGTCAATGAGCTCTTCTAAATCTAACCCCATCTCTTCCAGTGCGGTTTTGACGTCGTCATAGATACCGAGCGACAACAGCGCATTGGACAGCGTGCGGCCAATCAAAAATTCCATCGACAGGTAATAAACCTGCCGCGTTTCCTGCGAGAGCTGGGCGCGGTTAGAGCGCAGCCAGCGTTCCACTAAGCGGTCACGCACGGCAAACAGCGTGGCGTTCAGCCACTCGTGTTTGTTGGCGATGACCGGGTCTTTCCCGATGGTGAACATCAGCTTATAGGCGATAGAGTGCTTTAACGCCTCAACGCTGAGCGTGGGTGAAGAATAGCTAAAAGGAGCATTCATATCAGTAACTTCGCCTCGTTACATCAAGCGTTGATAAAGGTCGCGGTATGACTGCGCCGCAACGTGCCAGCCAAAGTCCAGAGACATCGCCTGACGCTGAACGTAACGCCACAGAGATGGACGGGACCACAAGACGAAAGCACGCCGAATCGCCCGCAGCAGCGACCAGGCATTACTGTCCTCAAAGACAAACCCGCTGGCGATACCGTCCGCAAGGTTTTCCAGAGAGCTGTCCGATACGGTATCCGCCAGCCCGCCGGTACGACGTACCAGCGGCAGCGTGCCGTATTTCAGGCCATAGAGCTGCGTCAGGCCACACGGTTCGAAACGGCTCGGCACCAGAATGACGTCAGCACCGCCCATAATCCGGTGCGAAAACGCTTCGTGATAGCCAATCTGCACCCCTACCTGCCCGGGGTGTTCCGCCGCTGCCGCAAGGAAACCTTCCTGCAGCACCGGGTCGCCGGCACCGAGCAGCGCCAGTTGTCCCCCCTGCTCCAGTAAGCCCGGCAGCGCCTCCAGCACTAAATCCAGCCCTTTCTGGCTGGTCAGACGGCTGACGACGGCGAACAGCGGCACTTTATCGTTCACCTTCAGCCCCATCGCAATCTGCAGCTGGCGTTTGTTTTCCGCTTTGTCTTCCACGGAATCGCGGCCATAGCGTGCCGCCAGCAGAAGATCGGTCTCCGGATTCCAGATCTGCTCATCAACGCCGTTGAGGATCCCCGACAGGCGGCCCTCACGATGGCGCTGTCGCAGCAACCCTTCCAGACCGTTACCAAACTCCGGCTGGGTAATTTCCCGGGCGTAGGTCGGGCTCACGGCCGTAATGTGATCGGCGTAGTAAATGCCGGCTTTCAGGAACGAAATCTGCCCGTTAAACTCCAGCCCGTGCATGTTATAGAACGACCATGGCAGATCGATGTCATTCATGTGATGGGCATAGTACATGCCCTGATACGCCAGGTTGTGAACGGTAAAGACCGATTTCGCCGGGTGACCGCGCGCCGCCAGATACGCCGGTGCAAGCCCGGCGTGCCAGTCGTGAGCGTGTACCACATTCGGGCGCCAGAACGGATCCAGCCCGGTTGCCATTTCAGCACCGACCCAGCCGAGCAGTGCGAAACGCAGCACGTTGTCGGTATAGGCGAACAGGTTCGTATCGTGATACGGGCTACCCGGTCGATCGTATAAATGCGGCGCATCAATCAGGTAAATGCCTACGCCATTGTAATGTCCAAACAGCAGGGTGATGCGTCCGGCGAAGGTTTCACGACGAGTGACCACCTTTGCATCTGGAATACCACGCCGGATATCCGGAAAAGCGGGCAACAGAACTCGGGTATCTACACCCCCGGCGATTTGCGCCGCAGGCAATGCGCCAAGAACATCCGCCAGACCGCCCGTTTTTAACAACGGGAACATCTCAGAACATACATGTAAAACCTGCATTATCGCTCCTGTTTGACCTGCAGCTTCCGCAACATTTCCCGTGTTACTAACACGATCCCCTCTTCCGAACGGTAGAAACGACGCGCGTCTTCTTCCGCATTTTCACCAATCACCATGCCTTCAGGTATGACGCAGGCACGGTCGATAACGCAACGGCGCAGACGGCATGAGCGTCCGACCCAGACATCCGGCAGCAGCACCGCCGAATCGATATTACAGAATGAGTTCACGCGCACGCGGGGGAACAGCACCGACTGCACCACCACCGACCCCGAGATAATGCATCCGCCGGACACCAGCGAGTTCAGCGTCATGCCGTGACTGCCGGAGCGGTCCTGAACGAATTTCGCCGGCGGCAGCGATTCCATGTGGGTACGGATTGGCCAGTTCTGGTCGTACATATCCAGTTCAGGCGTCACCGACGCGAGATCGAGGTTTGCCTTCCAGTAGGCCTCCAGCGTTCCGACGTCGCGCCAGTAAGGTTCAGCATTCGGATCAGACTGCACGCAGGACAACGGGAAGGGATGTGCATACGCCATGCCAGCTTTGGTAATTTTCGGAATGATATCTTTACCGAAGTCGTGGCTGGAGTTTTCGTCTTTGTCGTCTTCTTCCAGCAGCGCGTAAAGATAATCGGCATCAAAGACATAGATCCCCATGCTGGCGAGCGATTTGGTATCGTCCCCCGGCATTGTCGGTGGGTTCGCCGGTTTTTCGACAAAATCGATAATCTTGTCGTCGACGTCGACGTGCATCACCCCAAATGCCGTCGCCTCAGCAACAGGCACGGGCAGGCATGCCACGGTGCAACGCGCCCCTTTTTCGACGTGGTCGATCAGCATGTGGGAGTAGTCTTGCTTGTAGATATGATCGCCCGCGAGGATCACGATGTATTCCGCGTTATAACGGCGAATAATGTCGAGGTTTTGCGTCACCGCATCCGCCGTCCCGCGATACCAGTTCTCACCGTGAACGCGCTGCTGGGCAGGCAGAAGATCAACAAACTCATTCATCTCTTCACTGAAGAATGACCAGCCGCGCTGGATGTGCTGCACCAGAGTATGCGACTGATACTGCGTAATGACGCCAATGCGGCGAATGCCTGAGTTCAGGCAGTTGGAGAGCGCAAAGTCGATAATACGGAACTTACCACCAAAGTGGACGGCAGGTTTGGCGCGTTTGATGGTCAAATCTTTCAGACGAGTACCACGCCCGCCTGCGAGTATCAGGGCAACAGTTTTTAATGGTAGCTGGCGTGCCAACATTAAGGGATCGTTCTTCTCTAATCTAACCATGACTAACTCCTTTTTTATCATCTTTGGAATACGCACACTCCGTGCGCAGGCCCGTGCCAGACAGCCATTACTACCGGATTATCCGCTCCGGCAAATGGGGGAACAGCGCGCCATTCCCCGTCAGGTAAAACAATCTCAGCGACGTCATCCGTCGCGTTCAGCGTGACCAGCCACCTCTCCGAAAGCAGGATTTGCAGGCGTGGTACGCCGTGTTGCCACTCTTGCGCGCTTAAGGGTTGCGCGTCTTGATTCAGCCAGCGGACATTACCGTCGCCCTCTTCCCACCAGCGATCGGCGGTGAGCGCGGGAATTTGCTGGCGAAGATGGATCAGCGCAGCGGTAAAGTGAATCAACCCGCTGTTCGCTTCACCCCAGTCGAGCCAGGTCAACGTGTTGTCCTGGCAATACGCATTGTTGTTACCATGCTGACTGTGACCATGTTCATCGCCTGCCAGCAGCATCGGCGTGCCCTGCGACAATAACAGCGTTGTCAGCAGCGCATGCACGCTGGCGCGTCGCCGCTCGATAACATCAAGGCTTCCGCCTAACCCTTCTATACCATGATTGAAGCTATGGTTATTGTTAGTGCCATCGCGATTCTCCTCGCCGTTCGCTTCATTGTGTTTCTGATTGAAACAAACGCAGTCCCGGAGCGTAAAACCGTCGTGCGCCGTCAGCAGGTTGATCGTCGCAGACGGTCGTTTGCCATCGCGCTTAAAAAGATCGCTGGACCCGGCAAAGCGTCCGGCGAACTCCCCCAGCGACAGATTCCGTTCCAGCCAGAAGCGGCGCGCGGCATCGCGATAGTGATCGTTCCACTCGGCAAACAGGGGCGGGAAATTCCCGACCTGATAACCCCCTTCACCGATGTCCCACGGCTCGGCAATGAGCTTCACCTGTGACAGCACCGGACAGTTTTTGATCGCTTCAAACAGCGGCGCCTGCTGGCTGAAGGCCGGCGTACGCCCCATAACGGGTGCCAGATCAAAACGAAAACCGTCGACGTGGAACGTGTCCACCCAGTACTTCAGGCATTCATACGCGAAATGCATGACCGCCGGGTGGCTGAGATTGAGCGTGTTACCGCAACCGGTCCAGTTGAAGTAATCGCCATCGTCCCTGATCCAATAATAGCTACGGTTATCAATTCCGCGCATGGAGAGCGTCGGTCCATCGAGATCGCTTTCCGCACTGTGGTTCAGTACCACGTCCAGAATGACCTCAATGCCTGCCGCATGAAGCGCCTTTACCGCATCACGAAACTCGTCCCGCGCCTTGTCCGGATGAGTGGCATAGCGGGGTTCGAGCGCAAACATCGCCAGCGGGTTGTAGCCCCAGTAGTTACTGAGCCCCAGCCGCTGCAGACGAGGTTCACTGGCAAAATGCGCGACGGGCAACAGCTCCAGGGCCGTGATCCCGAGGTGCTTGAGGTAGGCAATCATGGTCGGATGACCGAGCGCCTTGTAGGTGCCGCGCATCTCTTTCGGGATTGACGGATGCAGATACGTCAGCCCTTTAACATGCGCCTCGTAGATAACGGTGTTGCCCCACGGCGTGCGCGGTGGGGCATCGTCTTCCCAGTCGTAGAGATCGTTCACCACCACGCTTTTAGGCGCCACGGGGGCGCTGTCGCGGTGGTCGGGTTCACCGTAGCCGACATGGAAAATAGGGTCGTCTTTAAACTCGCCATCCACGCGGTGCGCACACGGATCGATCAGCAGCTTCGCCGGGTTAAACCAGTGCCCCTGCGCAGGTGCCCACGGGCCGTGTACGCGATAGCCGTAGTGCATTCCTGGCCGTCCCCCGGCCAGGTAGCCGTGCCAGGTATCTCCTGTGCGAGACGGCAGGTCGTAACGATGTTCATTACCCTCGCCGTCAAATACGCACAGTTCAACCCGCTCCGCATGGGCAGAAAAGAGCGTGAAATTCACCCCCTTTCCATCAAAACGTGCCCCGAGCGGTTCGGGTTTACCTGCCGTAAGCTGGGTCATTCCCCCTCCCGGATCAGCCAGATGGTACTGAGCGGCGGTAGCGTAAGGCTCAGGGAATTCGGTCGCCCGTGGCTTTCAATGGCATCGCTTTGCACCAGACCACCGTTACCGGCATTGCTGCCGTGGTAGTGCGTGGAATCGGTATTCAGGATTTCACGCCACTTGCCGGCCTGGTTAATCCCGAAGCGATAATGATGGCGCGGTACAGGGGTAAAGTTGCTGGCGACGATAATTTCGTTGCCGGCTTTATCCCGCCGCACAAAGACAAACACCGAGCGCTCATGGTCATCCACCACCAGCCACTCGAAACCGTACGGGCCAAAATCAAGCTCATGCAGGGCTTTGTGGTGACGGTAGGTCAGGTTAAGGTCCCGCACCAGACGCTGTACGCCGTGGTGCCAGTTGTCGCCCCCTTCCAGCAGATGCCAGTCGAGGCTGGTGTCGTGGTTCCACTCGCGCCCCTGGGCGAACTCATTGCCCATAAACAGCAGTTTTTTACCCGGGAAGGCGAACATCCAGCCGTAGTAGGCGCGCAGGTTGGCGAACTTCTGCCATGCATCGCCCGGCATGCGGTCGAGAATGGATTTTTTGCCATGCACCACTTCGTCATGCGACAGCGGCAGCATGAAGTTCTCGGTGTAGTTGTAGAGCAGCCCGAAGGTGAGCTTGTCATGGTGATACTGGCGGTAGACGGGATCCAGCTTCATGTAGTCGAGCGTGTCGTGCATCCACCCCAGGTTCCATTTGTACCAGAACCCCAGTCCGCCGGTTGACGGTGGACGGGAGACGCCAGGGAAGTCGGTGGACTCTTCCGCCATCGTCACCGCACCTTCTACCTGCTCGCCGATAATACGGTTGGTGTTGCGCAGAAACTCAATCGCTTCCAGGTTTTCACGGCCGCCATACTCGTTCGGGATCCACTCGCCTTCTTTGCGGCTGTAGTCGCGGTAGATCATCGACGCCACAGCATCAACGCGCAGGGCATCAATGCCAAAGCGCTCAATCCAGTACAGCGCATTGCCCACGAGGTAGTTTGCCACTTCACGACGACCGTAGTTGTAGATCAGCGTGTTCCAGTCCTGGTGATAGCCTTCGCGCGGGTCGCTGTGCTCGTACAGCTTAGTGCCGTCAAACTCTGAAAGACTAAAATCATCGGACGGGAAATGGCCCGGCACCCAGTCGAGGATCACGTTTAACCCGGCGGCGTGCGCGGCATTGATAAAATAGCGGAAGTCATCGCGCGTGCCGAAGCGACGCGTCGGGGCATACATCCCGGTCGGCTGATAACCCCAGCTTCCGTCGAACGGGTGTTCATTAATTGGCAGCAGCTCAAGGTGGGTAAAACCCATCCATTTCGCGTACGGAACCAGCTGGTCAGCAAGCTCCCGGTAGCTGAGCCAGAAGTTGTTATCGGTATGGCGACGCCAGGAACCGAGATGCACTTCGTAGACGGAAATTGGCGCATCAAAGCGGTTGGCCTGCTTGCGTTCTTCACTCTGGACAACTTTTTCCGGCAGGCCGCAAATCATTGACGCGGTTTCCGGACGCATTTGCGCTTCGAAGGCGTACGGGTCGGACTTAATACGCAGCTTGCCGTGCGCATCGATCATCTCGAATTTATACAGCTGGCCGTTGTGCGCGCCGGGGATAAACAGCTCCCAGATACCGCTTTCACGGCGCAGACGCATCGGGTGACGACGGCCATCCCAGTAGTTGAACTGGCCGACAACGGAGACTCGCTGGGCGTTAGGCGCCCACACGGCAAACCGCGTGCCGGTGATGCCATCCATCGTATCGGCATGGGCACCCAGCGTTTCATAAGGTCGCAGGTGGGTACCTTCAGACAGCAGCCACGCGTCCATCTCCTGTAAAAGAGGCCCAAAACTGTAGGGATCATCGATGAGATTTTGCTGACCATGCCAGATAACGGCAAGCTGATAACGAAAAGGGTTTTTACGACGGGGCATTACGCCCGAAAAGAAGCCACGAGAATCGAGGCATTCCAGATTGCCGACCTTGCGGCCGGTTTTGGGTTCGATAACCCACACTTCTGTGGCATCCGGTAACAGTGCCCGGACTTCCAGCCCGGCCTCGGTACGGTGCATCCCCAGTACGGAAAAGGGGTCGGCAAAATGACCCGCAATAAGCGCATTAATCACGTCTCTATCCACACGATCGGACATGGTATTCATCCTGTTTTTTATGTCGTCCTTTTTTAGCGCCTGGGACGACTTTAATGTGACCTGAACGGGCATCCTCTCAGCCCCGTCCTAACCTCAGGTAAGAAATAACTCTTCCTTAAAGCATAGCCAACGCTCTAAATGACTCCTGATAAAAAATAAGACATATGCGTTTTACTCCATGTAGTACGCGGAAAAGGGGGTGAAAATCACCCCCGGGGTTTAACAAATTATTACGCCAGCTGGCGCAGCATGCGACGCAGCGGCTCGGCTGCGCCCCACAGAAGCTGGTCGCCGACGGTGAATGCAGAAAGGAACTCCGGCCCCATGTTCAGCTTACGCAGACGACCCACCGGGGTGGTCAGCGTGCCGGTGACGGCAGCCGGGGTCAATTCACGCATGGTGATGTCGCGATCGTTTGGAACCACTTTCGCCCACGGGTTGTGTGCAGCCAGCAGCTCTTCCACGGTCGGAATCGACACATCTTTTTTCAGTTTAATCGTGAAGGCCTGGCTGTGGCAGCGCAGCGCGCCGATACGTACGCACAGACCGTCAACTGGAATGGTGTTCGCGGTATTGAGTATTTTGTTGGTCTCAGCCTGACCTTTCCACTCTTCGCGGGTCTGGCCGTTATCCAGCTGTTTATCGATCCAAGGGATCAAACCACCGGCCAGCGGTACACCAAAGTTATCCACCGGCAGCTCGCCGCTGCGGGTCAGCTCGGTGACTTTACGCTCGATATCGAGAATAGCGGAGGCCGGGTTTGCCAGCTCGGTCGCAACGCTGTGGTGCAACTGGCCCATCTGCGTCAGCAGTTCGCGCATATGACGCGCACCGCCGCCGGATGCGGCCTGGTAAGTCGCCACGGAGACCCACTCCACCAGGTCCTGTGCGAACAGGCCGCCGAGGGACATCAGCATCAGGCTGACGGTGCAGTTACCGCCGACAAAGGTTTTTACGCCGTTGTTCAGGCCGTCGGTGATGACGTCCTGGTTGACCGGGTCGAGAATGATGATGGCATCGTCTTTCATGCGCAGTGAAGACGCCGCATCAATCCAGTAGCCCTGCCAGCCGCTTTCACGCAGCTTTGGATAAATTTCGTTGGTATAATCGCCGCCCTGGCAAGTGACAATAATGTCGAGTGCCTTCAGCGCTTCCAGATCGAAAGCATCCTGCAACGTACCGGTGCTGCCGCCAAAAGAAGGTGCAGCCTGGCCGAGCTGGGAAGTGGAGAAGAAGACCGGGCGGATGGCGTCAAAATCGCGCTCTTCAACCATGCGTTGCATGAGAACAGAGCCGACCATACCGCGCCAGCCGATAAAACCAACGTTTTTCATAGCATTTTTTTCCTGCAGAGGGTGTGTGCTGATTGTGCAAACCAGTATTCAACTGGGATATGCTTCACATTACAAAATGCTGCCAAAGTCGCAAGCGAAATTAATCGATGATGGCCCGCCAATCAGAAATAGCGCTAATCATCATAATAACCATAGAGAGTTTCAGGGATAATTTTAATGAGTGAAATCATATCCGCGGCGGTTTTATTGATCCTGATAATGGATCCTCTGGGCAACCTGCCTATCTTCATGTCGGTGCTGAAGCACACCGAACCCAAACGCCGTCGGGCGATCATGATCCGCGAGCTGCTTATCGCGCTGCTGGTGATGTTCATCTTCCTGTTTGCCGGGGAGAAAATCCTCGCCTTCCTGAATCTGCGTGCCGAAACGGTTTCGATTTCCGGTGGGATTATCCTGTTCCTGATAGCGATTAAGATGATTTTCCCGAGCGCCGAAGGCAGCAGCAGCGGCCTGCCCGCGGGGGAAGAGCCGTTTATTGTGCCGCTGGCGATTCCCCTCGTCGCCGGACCGACGATTCTGGCAACGCTGATGCTGCTGTCGCATCAGTACCCTAATCAGATGAGCCATCTGGTGATTGCCTTGCTGATTGCCTGGGGCGGGACGTTTATCATTCTGCTGCAGTCGTCGTTGTTCCTGCGCCTGCTGGGTGAGAAAGGCGTAAACGCGCTGGAGCGCCTGATGGGGTTGATTCTGGTGATGATGGCAACGCAGATGTTCCTGGACGGGATCCGCGCGTGGATGAAGGGCTAGGTAAAAACAAAAAAGGACAACTCACGTTGTCCTTTTGCTTTTAGCCGGGTTTAACTCAGCAGCGTAAACGCAATCATCCCGACAATGGCACCCGTCGTGCCGAGGATGGTTTCCATCAGCGTCCAGGTTTTCAGGGTTTGCGCTTCGGTCGCACCGGTAAATTTACCAAACAGCCAGAAGCCGGCGTCGTTGACGTGTGACACCACAATCGAACCGCCCGCAATACAGATTGAGAGCGCGGCCATCTGGGCACCGGAGTAGTTAAGCTGTTCAATCACCGGCATCACCAGACCCACGGCGGTTAAACATGCCACCGTCGCAGAGCCCTGGATGATACGCACCGCCGCAGCCAGTACGAAACAGGTCACCGCAATGGGCAGCCCCATGCCGGTCAGGGCTTCGCCCAGCGCCGGACCCACGCCGGAATCCACCAGCACCTGTTTGAACACGCCACCGGCACCGATCACCAGCAGAATGATACCCGCCGGCTGCAGCGCATGGCCGCAGATTTCCATCACTTTGTCTTTCGGCATGC
Source organism: Enterobacter sp. R-25 (assembly GCF_049913205.1). Classification (NCBI taxonomy): domain Bacteria; kingdom Pseudomonadati; phylum Pseudomonadota; class Gammaproteobacteria; order Enterobacterales; family Enterobacteriaceae; genus Enterobacter; species Enterobacter sp. R-25. The sequence goes on from NZ_CP183982.1 coordinate 4,414,512, forward strand.
CCTGACGCATCGCCAGGCCGTACATCGCCACCAGACACGCCACCAGGATCGCGGTGAACGGGTGGCCGATAAACTCAAACCATTCGTACGCGGTAGACCCCACCGGCACGAAACGCGCGGCGATGGTTTTCAGCCCCACCAGCACCAGCGGCAGCAGGATCAGCGCCAGGCTGAAGCCGAAGGACGGCATTTTGCCTTCGCCAAGGTGTGGCTCGGTGACGTCATCCGGAATATGAAGCTCAACGTAACGGCTGATGAAGTTGCCCCACAGCGGGCCGGCAATAATCATTCCCGGGATCGCTGCACACAGGCCGATCAGTATCATCCAGCCAAAATCGGCGTGCATCTGAGAAGCCAGCAGCATCGGCGCAGGCCCAGGCAGCAGGAACGCCGCCGCAGCCGCCACGCCCGCAAACAGCGGAATCACCAGCTTCACGAGGTTAGTGCCGGTATGGCGCGCCATCGAGAACGCCACGCTAATCAGCAGCACCACGGCCACTTCGAAGAACAGCGGCAGCGCGCAAATCAGACCGGCGAGGCCAATCGCGTAGTGCGCACGGCTGTGTCCGAAGGATTTGAGCATTTTGACGGCAATCTGGTCGACTGCGCCCGTCTCATGCAGGATCTTGCCAAACATCGCGCCCAGCGCGACCACAATGGCCAGGAAACCCAGCGTGCCTCCCATCCCTTTTTCCATCGTCGCTGCGATCTTATCGAGCGGCATACCGGAAAAGAGACCTGCACCAATAGACACCACCATTAAGGCAACGAAAGCATGCATACGCGCTTTCATCACTAAAAACAGCAGCAGCAATACGGAACCAACTGCTGTTAAAACTAGCGTTAATGTACTCAAAACTTACTGCCTTTTATTAATGACCTCGATGGTGCTGGCAACAACACCCTCCAGTGACTGATCGATATCAACCACTAAGACGTCTTTCTCATCGTCACCCGGCTCCTGCAACGCTTCGAACTGCGTCACCAGCATCTGGGTTTTGAAGAAGTGGCCTTTACGCGCCTTCAGACGGCTCTCAATCACCTCGAAATCGCCTTTCAGGTAGATGAAAGAGAGGTTCGGGTTGCCGTCACGCAGCAGGTCGCGGTAGGTTTTTTTCAGCGCGGAGCAGACGATCAGGGAGACCTTGTTGGTACGCTGCATCGCGAACGCGGCGTCATTCAGCGCCTGCAACCACGGTTTGCGGTCGTCATCGTTCAGCGGCTCGCCGGAGGCCATTTTCATGATATTGCTGCGCGGATGGAGGAAGTCGCCATCAAGAAACGCCGCATGAAGTTGATGCGCCACTTCGCTGGCCACGGCAGATTTACCGCTACCGGAAACGCCCATCAGGACGTAAACGTGGTGATCATGATTAGTCGTACTCAAAGGGTGTCCCTCAGTCAATTGTTACGGGTAACAGTTATCGGTAACATTGTCCTGCCGGGGCAAAAGAGAAGCAATATCCAAACGTGCGCGAAGTGAATAAGTGTGACCCACTTCAAATTTGTCAGCTTAAATAGATCCACCCGGTGACAAGGTGAAACCTAAATCTAACATTTTCGGCGTCACCGTCTCGCCACGTATGCGCGCCAGCAGGCGTTCTGCGCCAATACGGCCCATACGTTCACGCGGTGTCAGGACGCTCGCCAGACGGGGTTCCATCACCTGGCCGATATCGTGGCCGTGGAAACCGGCAATCGCCATATCTTCGGGGATCTTCAGCCCCAGACGCTGGCATTCGAACGCTGCACCGACCGCAAGGTCATCGTTGGTACAGAAAATACCATCCAGTTGCGGATACTCGCGTCGTGCCTGACGCATCAGCTCAATACCCGACGTATAGGATGACGACTGCTCAACCATCACGCTGTACGGTGTTAAACCGGCGTCGAGCATTGCCTGCTCGTATCCCTTCTGTTTGATGATAGTACGTTCATCCAGACGTGCACCCAGGTAGGCAATATGCCGATGGCCGCGGGCGATGATAGCCGCCGTCATCTGGCGCGCCGCTTCGAAGTTATCAAAGCCCACCGCAATATCGAGACACGGCGACTGGCTGTCCATCAGCTCCACCACCGGAATGCCTGCCACTTCAATCATTTTTAGCGTACGGGGGGTGTGAGTACGTTCGGTTAAAATCAGACCGTCGATGTTCCAGGAGAGCATGGACTCAAGACGTTCTTCTTCCAGTTCCGGCTTGTACCCATAGTGGGCGAGCATGGTCTGATAGCCAAAGGCATCGGTCACGCTTTCAATGCCGCGCAACACTTCGGCAAAAACCTGGTTGGTTAAGGAAGGCAGGAGGACGCCAACCGCGCGGCTGGTCGCATTCGAAAGAATATCGGGGGCGCGGTTAGGGATATACCCCAGTTCATCGAGGGCAGCGGCAATCTTGCCACGCAACGCCACGGAAACCTGTTCCGGGTTACGTAAAAACCGGCTGACCGTCATTTTGGTCACACCGACGCGATCGGCTACATCCTGAAGTACGGGGCGTTTCTTTTTCATCGTCCTGAGAAATCGTAAGTGATAGATTTGCTCAGTTTATCACGGACAAAGCCCATCCTTCCCCTGTCAAAGGGAAGGATGGGCATTTATTTATGATTTATTACACCGGTGGCAGATCAAACAGCAGAATTTCGCTTTCACTGTCGGCATGCACGGACAGTGCCTGCTCATCCCAGATTGCCAGACCATCCGCCGTGGTAGCTTTCGTGCCGTTAATAGACACCTCGCCTTTCACCACCTGGATCCAGACGCGGCGGTTAGCGGAAATCTGATGGACAGACTGTTCGTCTTTTGCCAGCGCCCAGCGGTACAGTTCCATATCCTGGTGCACTTTCAGCGAACCGTCACGCGCATCCGGAGAGAGCACCAGCTGTTTGCCCTGTTTAGCATCAAAGCGGCGCTGTTCGTAGCGCGGGGTGATGCCGGTTTCTTCCGGAATGATCCAGATTTGATACAGGTGCAGTTTTTCCGTTTTGCTTGGGTTGTATTCAGAGTGACGCACCCCGGTACCCGCACTCATAATCTGGAACTCGCCCGCCGGAACCTGCTCTTTGTTGCCCATGCTGTCCTGATGCTCAACCGCCCCTTCCAGCACATACGTCAGGATTTCCATGTCTTTGTGCGGGTGAGTACCGAAGCCCTGGCCTGCATCAATCACGTCATCGTTAATGACGCGCAGTGCGGAGAAGCCCATAAAGTTCGGGTCGTAGTAGTCAGCAAACGAGAATGAATGCCATGAGTCCAGCCAGCCATGATTCGCGTGACCACGTTCGTTTGCTTTGCGTAAGTAGATCATTGTTTCACCCTCAGTTCGTTTCGATGGAGTAAGTGTGGACGCAAACGGCCTGGGATCATAGAGGGTGAAAATTGACTCCTCTGTTCAAAAATTTAGAACAAGCAAAGAGGAGTCATAATTTCTTATCTGGCGAGGGTTATCGTGGCAGGAGAGGCCTGTTCGAAGGCCCGTTCAAGGAGTTCGAGATTGGTCATAACTTCAGATTCCTTGACGTAATTGGGCGCACCGATAGTCAGGGTCTCATACAGCGCATCGTAAACGCGGCCATAGTCACCCGCTTCGGGTTTCACGTCCTCTTTAACGGTGATGCCCTCTGCGTTGACGTACTCCAGCACGCCCACGGAGTCATCCGCCGCAAACCCCGGGTCGCCGGGCATAATGTTCGCCTTCAGGCTGGTCTCCTGCTGGTCGATACCGTACTTGATAAACGAGCCTCTGGTGCCATGCACAATAAATTTCGGGTAGTCAATTTTCACCAGATGGCTGGTTTTGACGATGGCTTTCAGGTCGCCGTAAAACAGCTGGGCTTCGAAGGTGTCATCCGGATTGGCTTTGTTGCGCAGGCTGCGGATGTCGTACGCCATGTGGTCCGGTCGGCCAAACAGAGAGATGATTTGATCGAGCGTATGCACGCCCAGACCATAGAATGAGCCATCCTGCGGCAGGCCGGGATGCGTTTCGGCCACCGGGCGGTAGTAATCAAAGTGGCTTTCAATCTCGACGATGTCACCCAGTTTACCGCTCTCAATCACTTTTTTTGCCGTCAGGAAGCAGCTGTCAAAGCGGCGGTTTTGGTACGGCGTGACGGTCAGCCCTTTGCGCTTCGCCAGGTCAAACAACGTTTTCGCCTCTGCCATTGTCGGGGTAAACGGCTTTTCCACCAGCACGTTTTTTCCCGCCTCAAGCGCGCGTTTTGCGTACTCGAAATGGCTGTCAGCGTGGGTACAGACAATCACCAGTTTGACCTGCGGATCGTTGAGGACCTCATCAAGATCGCAGGTGAAATGAATATGGGAGTACTGGGGAGACTGCTCTTCCGGCTTCGCGCGACGCCGGTAGATATGGGCAACGTGCCAGCTGTCTTTGCGGTTGAGAACATACGGAAGGTGGTAACGCGTGGTGCTTTTGCCAAATCCAATAAATGCGCAATGTAATGTCATGGCTCAGTCCTTTTTAAGGTTACTGAGTGCAACCATAGCGCAAGTTTTGCCCTCACCCCAGCCCTCTTGCACGGGGAGCGGGCGAAAAAAGACAAAAAAAAGCCAGCGAAAAGCTGGCTAAAGTAATACTGGAAGCAATGTGAGCAATGTCGTGCTTTCAGGTTCCCGTAGGGGTCTTCCTGAACGCAGAGCAATAATAATCATTCTCATTCGCACTTGTCCAATCTTTTTTGCAAAAATTAGCAGTTGACTCAAATTTTAATCTCACTGATGTTGGAATGGACGTTTAACTGACTGAGGATGAAGGAATGAGTGAGATTGTGATACGCCATATCGAAGCCCGCGATGCAGAAGCGTTACGTGACATTATGTCGCATCCTGGGGTGTATCACGACACGCTACAACTTCCCCATCCCTCAATGGATATGTGGCATGACCGGGTCGCGACGAAACCGGGAAGACGGCATCTCGTCGCCTGTCTGGACCAGCGAGTGGTTGGCCATATGGCACTTGATGTGATGGAAAATCCCCGCCGCAGCCACGTTGCAACGTTCGGCATTAGCGTGGCCGCTGATGTACAGGGACGCGGTGTGGGTCGTGCGCTCATGCGCGAAATGGTCAATCTCTGCGACAACTGGTTGCGCATTGAACGCATTGAGCTCACGGTTTTTGCGGATAACCCTGCGGCACTGGCGCTGTATAAGAAGTTTGGGTTTGAAATCGAAGGGACCGGCAGGAACTTCGCCCTGCGTAACGGCGACTATGTGGACGCGTATTACATGGCGCGGCTGAAGTGATAAATTGCCCGGTAGCGCGACGCTTACCGGGCAACAAAATCAGAACCCCGCCGTCAAATCATCCACCGAACGCGGATCCGAGGCCCCAAACAGCGTGCCGTCCGGGCCGACCATAATGCTCTGGGTGCTGCCCATTGCCTCTTTCAGCGCCACCTTCTGTCCGCGCTGCTCCAGCAGTTTTAAGGTGTCCGGGCTAAAGCCCTTCTCAACACGCAGCTCGTCCGGCAGCCACTGATGATGGAAACGTGGTGCGTTCGTCGCTTCGGCGACATTCATTCCAAAGTCGATGCTGTTCACCACCATCTGCAGCACCGTGGTGATAATACGGCTGCCGCCAGGGCTGCCTGTCACCAGCCAGGTTTTACCGTCTTTGACCACGATGGTAGGCGACATGGACGACAGCGGACGCTTCTTCGGCCCGACCGCATTCGCATCCCCGCCTACCAGTCCGTAGACGTTCGGCACGCCCGGTTTGGCCGAGAAGTCATCCATCTCGTTATTGAGCAGAATCCCGCTGTTGCCTGCCACGATGCCTGTACCAAAGGTGGTGTTGAGGGTATAGGTCACCGCCACCGCGTTACCGTCTTTATCCACCACCGAGAAGTGGGTGGTCTGGTTGCTCTCATACGGTGCCAGCTTGCCCGGGCGGATCTCGCTCGACGGTTTGGCCTTGTTGATGTCAATCTCATCAGCAATCGATTTAGCATAAGCTTTATTGGTCAGCGCCTGCCACGGCACCTTCACGAAGTCCGGGTCGCCCAGGTATTCTGAACGGTCGGCGTAGGCGCGTTTTTCCGCCTCTGCCATCACCTGCATGGCATCCGCACTGCCGAAGCCGAACTTGTGCATATCGAAGTTTTCAAGAATGTTAAGGATCTGCACGATGTGAATGCCACCGGAAGACGGAGGTGGCATCGAGAAAACGTCATAGCCGCGATAGCTTCCGTGAATCGGCTCACGCTCGACGGCCTTGTACTCCGCGAGATCCGCTTTGGTGATAAGCCCACCGTTCTTTTGCATCTCTTCGGCAATCTGGTCGGCAATCGCCCCTTTGTAGAACGCATCCGGGCCGTGCTCCGCAATCAGCTCCAGACTTTTCGCCAGGTTCTTTTGCACCAGCTTATCGCCCTTCTTCAGCGGTTCACCGTCTTTCCAGAAGATAGCCTTGCTGTTTTCGTGATTCGGAATCACTTCGCTGCCATAGGTTTTAAGATCGTCAGCCAGGGCGTCATTCACCACAAAACCTTCGCGGGCGAGCTTAATCGCAGGCTGTACCACTTTGTTGAGCGGCAGGGTGCCATATTTTTCCAGCGCCAGGGAGAAGCCTGCGACGGTGCCCGGCGTACCGGAGGCGAGGTGCGAGGTCAGGGATTTTTTGCTGTCCGGGTTGCCTTGATCGTCAAGGAACATATCGCGGGAAGCCTGTCCTGGGGCCATCTCACGGAAGTCGATGGCGGTGGTTTTGCCGTCTTTGGTCCGCAGCATCATAAAGCCGCCGCCGCCCAGGTTCCCCGCCTGCGGATGCGTCACCGCCAGCGCATAGCCCACCGCGACTGCCGCATCCACCGCATTACCGCCCTGCCGGAGAATATCGACGCCCACTTTCGTTGCCAGCGCATCCACCGACGCCACCATACCCTGCGTTGCCCGCACGGGATGAAAAACATCTTCCTCCACGCCGTACGAGACTGGCGGAGCCGCTGGCGGGTTGGCCGCCACGCTAAATGTGCCGCCTGCCATCAGCGCGGCGATCGCTATCCAGCGCAAAAACGTTGGTTTCATCATTATTGTTCTCCAGGTGAAGAGGGCCATATTCCCCGCTTAAGCCTGGTTCACAACTCCTAAAAAATCATCGTCATGGTGAAATCAGGGTAAACTTAAGAGAAGCCTCAAAAGAAGGAGATGACAATGAAACGCTTACTGATTCTTACGGCGCTGCTTCCGTTTGCCGCGCTCGCACAGCCACTCAATACGATGAACAACCCGAACCAGCAGGGCTACGTCATTCCAAGCCAGCAGCGTATGCAAACGGAGATGATGAGCCAGCAGCAACAGCAGAAAGGGATGCTGAACCAGCAGTTGAAAACGCAGACCCAGATGCAGCAGCAAAGCCTGCAAAACCAGATGAACACCAACACCCAGCGCATACAGCAGGGTCAGGTGCGTGAGCAGCCGCTGCCTAACCCGAACGGCGGGATGCTGGGCGGGATGACCTCGTCGGGCAGCGGACAGCAGCATATGCTGCCGTCCCAGTCACCGTCGAATGGCGGGATGCTTAATTCTTCGCAGAACTAAAGTTCGGGCCGATCGCGTCAATCGCATCGGTGCAGATGCTGTCCACCCCCCAGCGCAGCAGCTCCGCCGCGCGCTGGGGTTTGTTGACGGTATAGACCAGGATATGCAGCCCCGCTTCTTTCAACATGTTCACCCGTGCCTCATCCAGCAGCGCGTGGTTCAGGTGAATCGACACACACCCTAAACGGCTGGTCAGTTCACGCCAGTCATCACGCCACGTGTCGAGCAGCAGTCCGCGCGGCAACGCCGGAACGGACGCCTGCGCCGCCTCCAGGGCATCAATGTCAAACGACGACAGCAGGGGTGGCGTCATGCCCTCCCACAGCTCACGCGCGGCCAGCGCAATGACTTTACCTGTGAGCGGCCCGGTGCCGGTGGTTGGTTTGATTTCGATATTGGCCATCATGCCGTGCAGGCGACAGCGGTCGGCCACTTCCGCCAGCAGCGGCAGCGGCTCGCCTTTGAACTCGCTGCTGTACCAGCTTCCGGCGTCGACGTTCAGCAGATCGCGCCACGGCAGGTCTCCCGCCACGCCCCAGCCATTGCTGGTGCGTTCGAGGTTGTCATCATGCAGAAGGAAAATCTCGCCGTCTTTCGATAGTTTGGCGTCGAACTCGATCATCGTGTGACCGTAATGCGCGCCCATATCGATAGCCGCCAGCGTGTTTTCCGGCGCCAGTTTACCGCCGCCCCGGTGGGCGACGATGTGGGGATAAGGCCAGTTACTCATATACGTTGTCCTGTTTCACCGTCGAATACGTGCAGGTGATTTTCCGGCAGATGCAGCCACAGCGTGCTGCCTGCTTTAGGGCGCTCCTGATGGGCCAGACGCACCACCATTTTTTGTTCACCCCAACGTCCGTGCGCCAGGTTGTCAGCCCCCAGCATCTCCAGCGTGTCCATGACCAGCGGCACGCCGCCTTCCGCCTGTGAGGTTAACCCAATATGTTCCGGGCGGATACCGAGCGTCATCTTACGCCCGGCATAGCCACGATAGTACCCGTTTACGGGCAGCGCCATCCCACTTTCCAGCTCAAAGTGCGTACCGGCGCTGCTGATCCGCCCTTCCAGCAGGTTCATCGCCGGACTGCCAATAAAGCTCGCCACAAAGCGGGAGGCCGGTTTCTCGTATACCTCCACCGGGGTGCCAATCTGTTCGGCGACGCCTTTGTTCATCACCATCACGCGCTGGGCGAGGGTCATCGCTTCCACCTGATCGTGCGTCACATACAGGGAGGTGGTTTTCAGACGACGGTGCAGCTGCTGCAGCTCAAGGCGCATCTGCACGCGCAGCTTGGCATCAAGGTTTGAGAGCGGCTCGTCGAACAGGAACACCGCAGGGTCACGCACAATGGCGCGCCCCATCGCCACGCGTTGGCGCTGTCCGCCGGACAGTTCACGCGGACGACGCTTGAGCAGGCCATCCAGTTCCAGAATACGCGCCGCCTCTTTCACGCGCTCATCGATATGGCTTTTGCCCATCCCGCGGATTTTCAGCCCCCAGGCCATGTTCTCTTCCACGCTCATGTGCGGGTAAAGGGCGTAGTTCTGAAACACCATCGCGATGCCCCGGTCCTTCGGCTCCATCTCGGTCACGCGCTGGCGATCGATCCAGATATCGCCGCTGGTCACACGTTCAAGCCCGGCAACCATACGCAGCAGCGTCGATTTGCCGCAGCCTGACGGGCCAACCATCACGATAAACTCCCCGTCCGCCACGTCGAGCGTTAACGGCTGAATGACCTGGGTTTTGTTGTCCCAGCTTTTGGTCACTGCCTGTAATTTTAAACCTGCCATCTTATTTCTCACTGTCCACTAAACCACGCACGAACGCACGCTGCATGGCTAAAACGATAACGACCGGGGGGATAAGGGTGAGCAGCATCGCCGCCATCACCTGATTCCAGAGCGTGGTGCCTTCACCGGTGGCGATCATGCCTTTGATGCCCGCCACGGCGGTGCCAAGATTGACGTCCTGAATAATCAGCAGCGGCCACAGATACTGGTTCCAGCCGTAGATAAAGGTGATGACAAACAGCGCCGCAAGGTTGGTTTTCGACAGCGGCAGCACGATGTCACGGAAGAAGCGCATCGGCGAGGCTCCGTCAATACGCGCGGCCTCAATCAGCTCGTCCGGCAGGGTCATAAAGAACTGGCGGAACAGGAAGGTGGCGGTGGCCGAGGCCATCAGCGGCAGGGTTAAACCTGCGTAGCTGTCCAGCATCTTCAGGTTGGCGATCACTTCCACCGTCGGGAAGATACGCACTTCTACCGGCAGCATCAGGGTGATGAAGATCATCCAGAAGAACAGGTTACGCAGGGGAAAGCGGAACCAGACGATGGCGAAGGCCGAGAGCATCGACACCGTGATTTTGCCCACCGTAATACCGAACGCCATGATGAAGCTGTTCAGCATCATCAGCCAGAATGGCGCGCTGTTAGCGCCCACGCCCTGGGTCCAGATGGTTTTCATGTTTTCGAAAAGATGCCCGCCTGGGATCAGCGTCATCGGCGTATCAAACACCGCTTTGGTGTCCAGCGTGGCGGCAACGAAGGCCACATATAGCGGGAACAGAATGACGATGATGCCCAAAATCAGCATGGTGTGGCTGAACATCGTCAGCCCGCGACGGTTCTCGATCATTGGTAGCGCACCTTACTTTCGACATAACGGAACTGCACTACCGTGAGAAGGATGACGAGGAACATCAACACGACCGACTGGGCGGCGGATGCCGAGAGATCCAGACCGGCAAAGCCTTCGCGATAGATCTTATAGATAAGCGTCGTCGTGGCCTGCACCGGGCCACCGGCCGTGGCGGCGTCGATCACCGGGAAGGTGTCGAAGAAGGCGTAAACCAGGTTGACCACCAGCAGGAAGAAACTCACCGGGGCAATCAGCGGCAGCGACAGCCTAAAGAAACGACGGACCGGCCCTGCACCATCAATCGCCGCAGCTTCAACCAGCGAGCGCGGAATAGACTGCAGCGCAGCAAAGAAGAACAGGAAGTTGTAGCTGATCTGTTTCCACACCGATGCAAAGACCACCAGGAACATCGCCTGACCGCTGTTCTGGGCGTGGTTCCAGTCGTAGCCGAACTCCGCCAGGAAATGGGTAATCAGCCCGCGCCCTGGATTAAACAGGAAGATCCACAGCACGGCGGCGACGGCAGGCGCCACGGCGTAAGGTAGCAGCATCAGCGTCTGATACAGACGGCTGCCGCGCACCACGTAATCCACCAGCGCCGCGAAAAAGAGCGATGCGACAAGACCGCTGACAGTTACCAGCGCGCTGAACTTCATGGTCGTCCAGAAGGCGTCGAGGTAATAGCTGTCATGGAACAGTGCGGTAAAGTTATCCAGCCCGACAAACTGGCTGGAAAGCCCAAACGGATCGACGCTTTGTACCGAGTACCAGAGCGCCTCGCCCGCAGGCCAGATAAAGAAGATAACGGTGATGACCAGCTGCGGCGCGACCAGCAAATACGGCAGCCAGCGCGAACGGAACACCGGACGGGATGAGGACATAGTTTAGCTCAGCGTAGGTAGCCCTCACCCCAGCCCTTCCCGCAGGGAGAGGGACAGGATGAGGGTAAAATGATTAAGACTTTGTTGATTGCTCAAAGCGGCGCAGCAGCTGATTACCGCGCTCTACCGCAGAATCCAGGGCCTGCTGTGGGGTTTTCTTCCCGGTCCACACGCTTTCCAGCTCTTCATCTACGATGGTACGGATCTGCGGCATGTTCCCCAGACGCAGGCCTTTGGTGAACGGCAATGGCGGCTTGTTGAGCATCTGACGCGTCGCGATATCCGCGCCCGGGTTTTTGCTGTAGAAGCCCTGCTCACGGGTCAGGTCATACGCGGCCGTGGTGATAGGCAGGTAGCCGGTTTTCTGATGCCATTCGGCGGCATTCTCTGGCTTCGCCAGGAAGTCGAGGAACTCGGCCACGCCCTTGTAGGTGCCCTTGTCTTTGCCCTGCATGACCCACAGGCTCGCCCCACCGATGATGGCGTTCTGCGGTGCGCCTTTCACGTCAGCGTCGTAAGGCATCATGCCTACGCCGTAGTTGAATTTTGCGTAATGACGGATATCCGCCAGAGAGCCGGAAGAGGCGGTCGTAATCGCACAGTCACCGTTGTAGAACTTCTCGGTGGATTCGTCTTTACGCCCGAAGTAGCTGAAATCGCCCTTCTTGTTGAGATCGGCAAGCAGAGCGATGTGCTTCACCTGCTCTGGCTTGTTGAACTCCAGTACCGCGTCGGTGCCGTCGAAGCCGTTGTTTTTAGTGGCCACCGGCAGGCCGTGCCAGGCGCTGAAGTTTTCAATCTGGATCCAGCCCTGCCAGCCGCTGGCGTAGCCGCACTTCATCCCTGCCGCTTTCAGCTTAGCGGTGTACGCCGCCAGATCCTGCCAGGTTTTTGGCGGTTGTTCCGGATCTAAACCGGCTTTCTTGAAGGCGTCTTTGTTGTAGTACAGCACCGGCGTGGAGCTGTTAAACGGCTGAGACAGCAGATGACCGGTTTTGGAATCGGTGTAGTAACCCGCCACGGTCGGCACGAACTGCGATTCGTCGAAGTTGATACCTGCGTCTTTAAACACTTCGTAGACCGGTTTAATGGCTTTAGAGGCCATCATGGTCGCAGTACCGACTTCGTAAACCTGAAGCAGCGCAGGTGCATTACCGGTACGGAAAGCGGCAATGCCCGCGCTCAGGCTCTGCTCGTAGTTACCTTTGTACACCGGCACAATTTTGTAATCCGGATGGGTGTCGTTGAAACGCTGCGCCAGGGAGTCAACTTCTTTACCCAACTCCCCTTCCATGGAATGCCAGAACGGAATGGTGGTGACAGCCATTGCGTTCGCCGCAAAAGCCAGCCCCATTGCCAGACCCAAAGCTGTGTGTCGTAACGATGTCATTGTCATCTCTCTTATTGTGCCGGATGCGCGATATCACGCGTTTTTATGCTCGCGAGGTAACATGACATGCTCGAATGACAGAAAAATAACTGTTTCTTTACAGTGAGATGACAACAAGACGTCAGTCGGATGATGGTTGTGTGAAGGCGGTTGGGGTAAGTTCGGTGCGGTCTGGTGCCCTGCATGAAAAAAGGCAACTGACGTTGCCTTTTTTCTTTTGCTTTTATCTAGCCGCCGAGATAGGCGCTTCGCACCGCTTCGTTTGCCAGCAGCGCGTCGCCGGTATCGGAGAGCACCACGTGGCCGTTTTCCAGCACGTAGCCGCGGTCGGCGAGCTTCAGCGCCTGGTTGGCGTTCTGCTCGACGAGGAAAATGGTCATCCCCTCTTTACGCAGCTGTTCGATGGTGTCGAAGATCTGCTGAATGATGATCGGCGCAAGACCGAGCGACGGTTCATCCAGCAGCAGCAAACGCGGCTGGCTCATCAGCGCGCGGCCAATCGCCAGCATCTGCTGTTCACCACCGGACATCGTGCCGGCCCGCTGAATACGGCGCTCCCACAAACGCGGAAACAGCTCATAGACCCATTTGATGCGGGACTGGTACTGGTCGCGGTCAGCAAAGAAGCCGCCCATCGCAAGGTTCTCTTCCACCGTCATTCGTGAGAAGACGCGACGCCCTTCCGGGACAATCGCCACCGCTTCACGCATGATTCTGGCGGTTTGCCAGTCGGTAATATCTTTGCCATCAAAGACAATCCGCCCGCTGGTGGCGCGCGGGTCGCCGCACAGGGTGCCGAGCAGCGTGGTTTTACCCGCACCGTTCGCGCCAATCAGGGTGACGATTTCGCCCTGATTGATATGCAGGCTGACATCGTGCAGCGCCTGTATCTTGCCGTAGTGAGCATTAACCTTGTCGAACGTTAACATCGCTTTTTCCATCTTATGCCTCACCCAGGTATGCACGGATCACGTCCGGGTTGTTGCGGATCTCTTCCGGCGTCCCGTTTGCCAGCGGCGTGCCCTGGTTTACCACGTAGATACGGTCAGAAATGCCCATCACCAGCTTCATATCATGCTCAATCAGCAGGATGGTGGTGTCGTGATGATCGCGCAGTTCGGCAATCAACTCGTCCAGCTCTTTGGTCTCTTTCGGGTTAAGCCCTGCCGCCGGTTCATCGAGCATCAGGATTTCTGGCTGCGTCACCATGCAGCGCACGATCTCCAGACGACGCTGGTCACCGTAGGCCAGGTTGCTGGCCTGACGGTTCGCATGCTGCAGCAGGCCGATACGGTCAAGCCAGGTGGCGGCGCGGTCGAGCGCTTCATCCTGAGCACGGCGGAAGGCCGGGGTTTTCAGCAGGCCAGAGAAAAGGCCGGTTTTGAGCTGCAGGTGTTGCGCCACCAGCAGGTTCTCTATCACCGTCATCTCGCGGAACAGACGCACGTGCTGGAAGGTACGCACCACCCCCATGCGGGCAATCTGCTGGCCCGGAAGCCCTTCCAGATGCTGATCGCGCAGCTTGATGGTGCCACCCGTCGGCTTGTAGAAACCGGTCAGGCAGTTAAAGACCGTGGTTTTTCCCGCGCCGTTAGGGCCAATCAGGGAGACAATCTCTTTCTTGTGCAGATCCAGATTCACGTTGTTGACGGCCAGCAGGCCGCCAAAACGCATCATCAGGCCGTTAACGGATAATAATGGCTGGCTCATGCCTGCTCTCCTTTCGCTTGCCCGTTTTTCAGCTTCAGCTGTGGACGGGTCATCGGCAGCAAGCCCTGGGGACGCCAGATCATCATCAGCACCATCAAACCACCCAGCATCAGCATGCTGTATTCGTTAAAGTCGCGCATCAGCTCACGGGAGACCACCAGCAGAATGGCCGCCAGGATAACGGCAAACTGCGAGCCCATACCGCCGAGCACCACAATCGCCAGCACAAAGGCAGATTCAGCAAAGGTGAACGATTCGGGGCTGACAAAGCCCTGACGCGCGGCAAACAGCGTACCGGCAAAACCGGCAAACGCGGCGCTGATGGTAAACGCGGTCAACTTGATGCGGGTCGGGTTGAGGCCCAGTGAACGGCAGGCGATTTCATCTTCACGCAGCGCTTCCCACGCACGGCCCAGCGGCATACGCAGCAGACGGTTAATCACGAACAGGGTAAGCACCACCAGCAGCAGCGCCACCAGGTAGAGCCAAATCACCCGGTCGGACGGATCGTACTTCACGCCAAAGAAGTTGCTGAAGGTATCCCAGCCCCCTTCGCGAGCCGTACGGCTGAACTCCAGACCAAAGAAGGTCGGTTTCGGGATCTGGCTGATCCCGTTCGGGCCGCCGGTCACTTCGGTGTTGTTGAGCAGCAGGATACGCACGATTTCGCCGAAGCCTAAAGTCACAATCGCCAGATAGTCACCGCGCAGGCGTAAGACCGGGAAGCCCAGCAGGAAGCCCGCCGCGGCGGAGACCAGGCCCGCCAGCGGCAGACAGGTCCAGAAGCCGAGACCGTAATAGTGGTTCAGCAGCGCGAAGGTATAGGCCCCGATGGCGTAGAAACCACCGTAGCCCAGCACCAGCAGGCCAGACAGCCCCACCACCACGTTCAGGCCCAGACCGAGGATCACGTAGATCATGGTCAGGGTCGCGATATCGACCGTACCGCGAGAGACCACAAACGGCCACGCCACCGCAGCCGCCAGCAACGCCACGAAGAACAGCTTCTGCTTAACGGTTGAGCCGTCGAGAGCCGGCAGAACGAATTTCGGACCGGAGACACTTTTCAGCGTCTTCTGGAACACAGGACGCAGCATCTGGAACAGAAACACAACCGCGGTGCCAATGAATATCCACTGCCAGCGAATGTCGGCGGCGGTATCCACCACCAGTTTTGTGCCGTCCAGCTCTAACTGGACGCCCATAAAGACGCCTGCCAGCACGAAGAACATGGCGGCTGAGAGGAGCGCCATTGCGAAATGCATCGGTTTCATACTTTCTCTACCTCCGGACGACCCAGAATACCGGTAGGCATTACCAGCAGAACCAGAATCAGCAGGGCAAACGACACCACATCTTTATATTCCGTACTCAGATACGCGGAGGAGAGCGCTTCGGCCACGCCCAGGATCAGGCCGCCAATCATCGCACCAGGAATACTGCCGATACCGCCCAGGACCGCCGCGGTGAAGGCTTTCATCCCGGCCATAAAGCCGATGTACGGGTTGATAACGCCGTAGAACTGCCCCAGCAGGACACCCGCGACCGCCGCCATCGCTGCCCCAATCACAAAGGTCAGGGCGATAACGCGGTCGGTGTTGATGCCAAGCAGGCTCGCCATCTTCAGATCTTCTGCGCAGGCACGGCAGGCGCGTCCCATACGCGAGTAGCGGATAAAGACCGTCAGGGCGAGCATCGCAACGAAGGTCACCACCCAAATCACCAGCTGCATGGTGGTGATAGAGGCAGAGAAGTTCTCGCTGGCACCGACCACCCACTGACCGTTGAACAGGCTTGGCAGCGCCACGTCGCGCGAGCCTTCCGTCAGGCTGACGTAGTTTTGCAGGAAGATCGACATCCCGATGGCGGAGATCAGCGCAATCAGGCGTTTGGAGCTACGCACCGGCCGGTACGCCACGCGTTCAATGCTCCAGCCATAGGCGCTGGCAATCACAATCGCGCCGACAAATCCGGCGGCGACCAGCAGCCAGCTGCTGTCGATACCCATCATCATCAGGGCGGCGATAATCATAAAGGAGACATAGCTACCGATCATGTAGACCTCGCCGTGGGCGAAGTTAATCATGCCGATAATGCCGTAAACCATCGTGTAGCCGATGGCGATCAGCGCGTAGGTGCTTCCCAGCGTGACGCCGTTAAACATCTGCTGCAGGAAATAGAGAAACTGCTCGGACATATGCAAACCTTTTTATACCCGCCCGGCGGTCCGGGCGGTGGGATAATTATTTGGCGACCGAGGACGAACCGTCGGCGTGCCACTTAAAGACACCAAACTCAAATCCCTTCAGATCGCCTTTCTCATCCCAGTTCAGCGGCCCAATCACGGTGTTCGCCCCGTGTGCTTTTAAATCTTTCACCAGATCCAGCGGTTCTTTGCTGCCGGTGCGATCCAGCGCGGTTGCCAGAGACTGCACCGCCGCGTAGGTGATCCAGACGTACGGACCACTTGGATCTTTCTTCTGCGCCTTGAGCGCGTCTACGATAGCCTTGTTCGCAGGATCCTGGTCATAGCGTTTTGGCATCGTCACCAGCATGCCTTCGCCTGCGTCCCCGGCGATGTTCGACAGGGAGGCGTTACCGACGCCTTCTGGCCCCATAAACTGGGTTTTCAGCCCGACCGAACGCGCCTGACGCAGCATCTGACCCATTTCCGGGTAGTAGCCGCCGTAGTAAACAAAATCGATATTCTCTTTTTGCAGACGGGCGATCAGCGCGGAGAAATCTTTCTCGCCAGCGGTGATGCCATCAAAGAAGACGATATTCGCGCCGCCTTTTTTCAGCCCGTCCTGAACGGAGCGCGCCAGGCCTTCGCCGTACTGCTGTTTGTCATGAATAATGGCGATGCGCGTCGGCTTGACGGTGTCGAGGATGTATCGGGCGGCGGTTGGTCCCTGAGACGAGTCCAGACCGGCAGTACGCATGATGTGCTGATAACCGCGCTGAGTCAGTTCAGGGTTGGTTGCGCCCGGGGTTATCATCAGAATGCCTTCGTCTTCGTAGATATCAGACGCAGGCTGGGTGGACGACGAGCACAGGTGGCCAATCACGTACTGAATACCATCGTTCACGATTTTGTTAGCAACCGCGACGGCCTGTTTGGGATCGCAGGCGTCGTCATATTCCACGCCAACCAGCTTGTCGCCTTTGATGCCGCCTTTGGCGTTGATGTCTTTGATTGCCTGGCGAGCACCGTTGAACTCCATGTCCCCCCACTGGGCAACAGGACCGGACATCGCACCCACTACAGCAACCTTAATATCTTCCGCCATGGCTGCATGCGAAATCGCCAATGCAACCATCCCCGCGAGTAACGTCTTCGCGTTCCTTTTCATCTCTGAATCCCCATTCGTGATGTCGTGTATATATTTTGTTTTATTATGGTTAAAAAGCATTCTGTACTTTTAATGCACAACGCTATTTTTACCAGCGCCTTTAATGGTTTAGCGCAGTTTTTTCATAAAAACCAGACTAAAATCTCTATTTTTCAGGCGATTAAGCAAAGATAATATTCTGAAACAAGGCAGAGATAAACAAATAAAATTGCAGTTTGCAGCATAAAATAACGGTACAAAGCGCCGAATAATTCACTGCCATTCAGGTTAAAATTCTGCTTATTTTTCGATCCATGTGTTTTCAAACTGCCCTTTGCGCTGCCAAAAAACTAATCACCTGGTGAACCGGGATAAAAAGAGGAAGCCGCTGAGGGAATAAATTGAGTACACTGCCCCTACTCAATTTGATTTGGACAAGCAGCTAATGAAACTGACTATCGTGCGTCTGGTGACCTTTAGCGACCAGGATCATATCGACCTGGGCAAGATCTGGCCGGAATATTCCCCTTCTTCACTCCGCGTCGATGAGACACACCGCATCTACGCCGCACACTTTAACGAGCGTCTGCTCGCCGCGGTTCGCGTGACCCTGAGCGGCACCGAAGGGGCGCTGGACTCACTGCGCGTACGTGACGTGACCCGTCGTCGTGGTGTGGGGCAGTATTTAATTGAAGAGATAATCCGTGAAAACCCGAACGTTACCTCCTGGTGGATGGCCGACGTGGGCGTGGAAGACCGCGGCGTGATGGCGGCGTTTATGCAGGCGTTAGGGTTTACGGCGCAGGAGAACGGGTGGGAGAAACGTCAGGTTTGCTGAATGCCGCCTGATGCCCTCACCCCGCCCCTCTCCCACAGGAGAGGGCGCAAATACTAAAACGGCAACCGAAAGGTTGCCGTTTGCTTTTATTTGGCGTCGGTCGCCGTTCCGTTAGCATGCCAGTCAAACACGCCGAACTCGAAGCCTTTCAGATCGCCCTTCGCATCCCAGGAAAGCGGACCCATCACGGTATCGACAGAGTTGGCTTTCAGCCAGGTGGCAATCTCAGCCGGATCGGCTGACTGGTTCAGACCCGCCTGCAGAGACTGCAGCGCAGCGTAGGTGGTCCAGACAAACGCGCCGCTTGGATCCTGTTTCTTCGCCTTGATGGCATCTACGATCGGTTTGTTCGCAGGCACCTGGTCGTAGTTCTTAGGTTTGGTCACCAGCAGGCCTTCAGCAGACTCACCGGCGATGTTAGACAGGGAAACGTTCGCCACCCCTTCCGGACCCATAAACTGGGTTTTCAGACCGGCCGCACGTGCCTGACGCAGGATCTGGCCCATTTCAGGGTGATAGCCACCGTAGTAAACGAAATCAATATTCTCTTTCTTCAGACGTGCCACCAGAGTGGAGAAGTCTTTCTCACCGGCGGTGATACCATCGAAGAAGACCACATTGGCATTGCCTTTCTTCAGACCATCCTGCACGGCACGCGCCAGACCTTCACCGTACTGCTGTTTGTCGTGAACAATCGCGATACGCTTCGGCTTCACGTTGTCCAGAATGTATTTTGCCGCGGTTGGGCCCTGGTCTGAATCCAGACCGGTGGTACGCAGGGTCAGCTTATAGCCACGTGCGGTCAGTTCCGGCGCCGTTGCAGCCGGGGTGATCATCAGAATGCCTTCGTCTTCGTAGATATCAGACGCGGGCTGCGTGGAAGAGGAGCACAGGTGACCGATAACGTATTTGATTCCGTCGTTCACCACTTTGTTCGCCACGGCAACCGCTTGTTTCGGGTCACAGGCATCATCATATTTTACGATCTGCAGTTTTTCGCCCTTGATGCCGCCCTTAGCATTAATGTCTGCAACCGCCTGTTCTGCGCCGGTAAATTCCTGGTCGCCGTACTGTGCTACCGGACCGGACATCGCGCCCACGACAGCCACTTTAATATCGGCCTGTGCCATCGTGCTGAATGCCAACGCAATACATCCTGCCAGTAACGCTTTACCCTTCATATTCATCCTGAGATTCCCCATTATTATGGTTATTACGATTGTCGTGATGTTGTTATGTAGCGCTTTATTTCAGTTATAGGTATGACAGTCGCGCTTTTTCAGCATACTCTGCTAAAACATACCCCATTTTTATGATTTTGGAATAGCTAATTTGAAATGAATATATGATAAGCCCGGCAGGGATCACCGCCGGGCCAGGGCTTTAACGTGTCAGCGACGCGGAGATAATATCCAGCGCTTTACGGAACTGAACTTCGGGGATGGTAAGCGGATAGAGGAAACGGATAACGTTGCCGTACACGCCGCAGCTCAGTAGCAATAGACCTTTCTGCAACGCACGCTCCTGGACCTGACGCGTGAATTCCGGCGACGGCAGTCCGGTTTGCGGGTCGTTAAACTCCACCGCCACCATTGAGCCCTGGGCACGAATATCAGCAATAAACGGACAGTCGCCCTTCGCTTTGTTCAGCACTTCCACCAGATGATGGCCAAGATGCGCCGCGCGCGTGCAGAGATCCTCTTCATCAATCACATCCAGCACGGCATGGGCTGCGGCAATCGCCAGCGGGTTGCCGGCGTAAGTCCCGCCCAGCCCGCCAGGTGCGGGGGCATCCATCACCTCCGCCCGGCCAGAGACCGCCGAGAGCGGCATCCCGCCGGCCAGGCTTTTCGCCATGGTGATCAGATCCGGCTTCACGCAATGGTGTTCCATCGAGAACAGCTTGCCGGTTCGCGCAAAGCCACTTTGCACTTCGTCGGCAATCAGCAAAATTCCGTGCGTATCGCACAGTTCGCGCAGGGCCTGCATAAAATCGGCGGGGGCAATGTTGAATCCCCCCTCCCCCTGAACCGGTTCCAGGATAATGGCCGCCACCTGGTCCGGCGCAATGTCGGCTTTGAAGATGCGTTCGAGGCTTTTTAACGCTTCTGCCGTGCTGACGCCGTACAGATCATTTGGATAGTGTGCGTGATAAACCGATCCGGGAAACGGACCGAAACCGAGTTTGTACGGCGCCACTTTCCCCGTCAACGCCATCGTCATAAAGGTACGGCCGTGGAAGGCACCGCCAAAGGCGATCAGGCCAGGACGACGGGTATACGCGCGGGCAATTTTTACCGCGTTTTCGACCGCCTCTGCTCCCGTAGAGAAGAAAGCCGTTTTGGCAGGCCCATCAACGGGTACACGTTGGTTGATACGCTCGGCAAGCGCCACATAGCCTTCGTACGGGACAATCTGATATGCCGTATGGGTAAATGCGTGGAGTTGTTTTTCGATGGCGGCAATGACTTTTGGATGCCGATGGCCGGTATTCAGCACCGCAATCCCGGCGGCGAAGTCGATATACTCGTTACCCTCGACGTCCCACACCGTGGCATTTTCGGCTTTATCGGCGTAGAAGTTACACATCACGCCGATACCGCGCGGCGTCGCCTGCAAACGCCGGTCATTCAGTTCACTGTTTTTCACCCTGTCCCCCCTGAGAAATTCACCTGCTTAGCGCATCTGTAAGTGTTTGCCAGGGGGAGGGAATTCGCCAGAGCGGGAGATAAAAAAACAAAACCCCCGAATTTGCATTCGAGGGTTATCGGGGACATCGCGGAAATTACGCTTCGATAGCGGCGCGAAGTTTTTTCATGGCGTTCTTTTCAAGCTGACGCACACGTTCAGCGGAGACGCCGTAGCGATCGGCCAGCTCCTGCAGCGTGGACTTGTTGTCTTCGTCCAGCCAGCGGGCGCGGATAATATCCTGGCTACGTTCGTCGAGGCCTTCCATTGCTGAAGTCAGCTTGTTCGCGGCCTGATCTTCCCAGTTATCCTCTTCAATGCCGTCAGCAAAGTTAGAGGTTTTATCCTGCAGATACAGAACCGGTGCCATTGGCTGGCTGTCAGAGCCGTCGTCGTCGGAGGACATATCGAAGGTCATGTCCTGCGCGGCCATACGGGATTCCATCTCACGCACGTCTTTGCTGGATACGCCCAGCTCGCGCGCCACCATTTCAACTTCATCCTGATTGAACCAGCCCAGACGCTGCTTGGTTTTACGCAGGTTGAAGAACAGTTTACGTTGCGCTTTTGTCGTGGCGACTTTCACGATACGCCAGTTGCGCAGCACGTATTCATGAATTTCTGCTTTGATCCAGTGCACGGCGAAGGAGACCAGTCGCACACCCACTTCCGGGTTGAAGCGACGTACAGCCTTCATCAGACCGATGTTACCTTCCTGAATCAAGTCCGCCTGCGGCAGGCCATAGCCCGCATAATTACGAGCAATGTGAACAACAAAGCGCAGGTGAGACAGGATCAGCTTTTTCGCTGCTTCCAGATCGCCCTGGTAATGCAGCTTTTCAGCAAGCTCCTTTTCTTCCTCGGCCGTTAACATCGGCCAGGTGTTCGCAGCCCGGATATAAGATTCCAGGTTACCAACAGGGGCTAAAGCTAAAGTTTGCATTTCTTTGGTCATTCATTCCTCTCAATGTTTCTTCTGGTCCAGGCTGTCCCCATCAGGCAACAACCATGCCAAAGCGTTTGAGCCACGAGATTAGCATTCACTCTTTTATCAGACAGTGATTTTATCCACAAGTTCCAGGTGCAACGGTGAATAAATTACGCACAAATTGTGACATGGAGATGATAACAGGGGAAGAGACAACAGGGACGCTTTCCCTGCAGAGCGAACATCTCGGTGCAGGGAAAGATTATATCACGCTTTTATTAGTCGGGAGTAAAGTGACGTAAATGTTGCACGGTTGCCAGCCATGCTGCCACCCAGCCGATCATCGAGCACACCAGCAGCAGTAACAGGCACTCATCGAACCCTAAGCCGCTGATATCAAACTTCGTTCCGAAAACCTGCGCCACCTCGGTTACGGCAGAGGACAGCCGCATCACCAAAATTTCTGACAATATCAGTGAAAGAAATGCGCCGGAAAAACCGAGCAATGCGCCACCGTACAGGAACGGACGCAGGATGAAGCCATCCGTCGCACCAATCAGTTTCTGCACGTTGATGGTGTCGCGACGCGCGAAAATGCTCAGGCGTACGCTGTTACCGATGACGAGGAAGACCGCCGCCACCATCAGCACACCAATCATCGCCGCCACGCGCCCTACCAGCCCGGTCAGCGCAGCAAGACGCGCAAACCAGCTGTCATCCATGCGCACTTCATCAATCCCGTTGATACGGGTGATGCGGTCACGCAGGGTGTTGAGCGAGTCGGTCCCCTGGAAATCGAGTTTCGGGATCACCACCGCCACGGCCGGGAGGGGGTTCTCTTCAAGCATGTCCAGCGCACCGCCAAAGCCTGACCAGTTACGGAACTCACCCAGGGCTTCTTCACGAGAGAGATAATTCACTTTCTCTACGCCCTGTTCGGCCTGGATTTGCCCCACAACCTGCGCCGCCGCGTTATCGTCGAGCGCCTTATCCAGATAGACCGTGATCTGCGGAGAAGGATAGTACTGCGACGCCGCCTGGTTAACGTTTTTATAGACCATGTAGCAGACGCTTGGCAGCGTCAGGGAGATGGCAATCACCATCACCGTCAGGAACGTCGCCAGCGGTTTGCTTTTCAGGTCCTGCAACGCACCGTGGAACGCATAACGCACCTGCTCGTTGAACACGTTGGTTTTGCGGGAGTTCGGCTTAGGCGCCGCTTTCGCACGCTTTGGCGCATTACGATTGCCGTCACCGCCGCCCTGCGGCTTACGGAAGCGGTCAAACCGGTTTCCGAACTGCCGAATCTGGTTTATTGCATCACGCTTATTCACCGAGGCCTCCGTGCAAATGACCGTCGCTCAGGGTCAGCATGCGGTACGAACGACGGGAAATCAGCCCGATGTCGTGCGTCGCCATCAATACCGTCACCCCAACGCGGTTAAATTCCTCAAACAGACGCAAAATCCCTTCTGACAGGGCGTCGTCCAGGTTACCGGTCGGTTCATCCGCCAGCAGTACCGCAGGTTTATTCACCACCGCACGGGCAATCCCCACACGCTGCTGTTCACCGCCAGACAGCTGGATCGGGAAGTTCTTCGCTTTGTCCAGCAGCCCGACTTTATCCAGCGCCGCAGAGACGCGACGACGGATATCATCATAGCTGGCACCGGCAATAATCAGCGGAATGGCCACGTTATCGAAAACGGTGCGATCCATCAGCAGGTGGTGGTCCTGGAAAATCATGCCAATCTGACGACGCAGGAACGGCACCTCACGGTTTTTCAGACGGCTAATATCATGGCCGCTGAACCAGATTTTCCCGGCGCTCGGCCGCTCGATCCCACAGATAAGCTTGAGCAGGGTACTTTTCCCCGCGCCGGAATGGCCGGTCAGGAATGCCATCTCGCCTGGCTGCAGGTGGAATGTCACCCCCTGCAGCGCTTGTCTCCCACCGAGATAGGCCTTGCTGACGTGTTCAAAGCGAATCATTGTTAGTCCTCTCGGGCAAATAGTGCCTCAATAAAGTCGTCCGCTTTAAACGGACGTAAATCCTCAATACGCTCGCCCACACCGATGTAACGGATAGGAATATTGAACTGATCGGCCACGGAGAAGATCACCCCGCCTTTCGCGGTGCCGTCCAGTTTGGTCAGCGTGATCCCGGTCAGCCCTACCGCTTCATGGAACAGCTTCGCCTGGCTGATGGCGTTCTGCCCGGTGCTGGCATCAATGGTCAGCATAATTTCATGCGGTGCCTCTTCGTCCAGCTTCTTCATGACGCGGACGATTTTCTTCAACTCTTCCATCAGGTGCGCTTTGTTCTGCAAACGCCCTGCGGTGTCGGCAATCAGCACATCCACATTACGCGACTTCGCCGCCTGGATGGCGTCAAAGATAACGGAGGCGGAATCCGCACCGGTATGCTGCGCAATCACCGGAATGTTGTTACGCTGGCCCCAGACCTGCAGCTGCTCAACCGCCGCCGCACGGAAGGTATCACCTGCCGCCAGCATTACCGATTTGCCCTGCTGCTCAAACTGTCGCGCCAGCTTGCCGATGGTGGTGGTTTTCCCCACACCGTTCACGCCAACCATCAGAATAACAAATGGCGTTTTGCCTTCAATATTAAGCGGTTCGTCAACTTTTGCGAGGATTTCGCCCATCTCGTCTTTCAGCAGACCGTACAGCGCTTCGGCGTCACGCAGCGCCTTGCGGCTCGCCCCTTCGGTCAGACTGGCGATGATCTTACGGGTTGTTTCCACCCCAACGTCGGCGATCAGCAGTTGCTCTTCCAGCTCTTCAAAGAGATCGTCGTCGATCTTCTTGCCGCGGAACAGACTGATAAATCCGGAACCTAAGTTTTCTTTGGTTTTGAGCAGGCTACGCTTCAGGCGGGCGAAGAAACCTTCTTTGGTGGGTTTTTCCTGCTCCTGAGCAACCTCTTCACCCTGCTCTGGTTGCGCTTCCACCGGCACGACGATAACCGCTTCTTCCGCCGCGTCTGCCGCCAGCGCCTGGGCTTCCAGCTCTTCGTCGGTAAGCGCTGGCTCGTCTTGTGCTTCTTCTTCCACCGCCTCAACAATTTCGACGGTTTCTGCCTCGGCCTGCCACTCCTGCGCTGAAACCTCTTCGGCTTTCACCTCTTCCGGCAGCGGCAACGTTTCATGCTCGATAATCGCCTGCGGCGTATCGATAACGTCTTCTACCACAACGGGTTCTGGCTTCTCGCTTTCCTGAACCTGTTCGGTAACTTCCACCACCTCTTCAGCAAAGGCTTCGGTCTCTTCTTTGCTGTGCGCGTGCTCTTCCGCGTCGACAACGGCGGCAGTTTCTACCGGCGTTTCAGGCTGAGACTGCTCTTCAACGGCTTGTTGTTCTTCGGTTTTCTGCTCTGTTTCTTGCTCTTTTTCACCGAAGCCCAGCCAGGAAAAGAAGCCACGTTTTTTTTGTTTTGCCATCTGCGACTACACTCCTCGCGGCGCTATATACATGGAAGCTAAAAAAATGATGAAATAGTCTAACACTTTACTTAATTGACATCACCGCCCGCAATCGCAGGCCAATTGTTAACAGAGCTTTCCAGAGATGAAGAAACCCAACCGCGCCCCAGCCGGTCAAATTCGTATTATCGGCGGCCAGTGGCGAGGCCGGAAATTACCGGTGCCGGATAGCCCCGGACTACGCCCAACCACGGACCGCGTACGCGAAACGCTGTTTAACTGGCTGGCTCCCTCAATGGTGGATGCCCACTGCCTGGACTGCTTCGCGGGCAGCGGCGCGCTGGGTCTGGAGGCGCTGTCGCGCTATGCCGCCAGCGCCACGCTGCTGGAAATGGAGCGCGGCGTTGCGCAGACGTTGCAGCAAAATCTGGCAACGCTGAAAGCGACCAACGCCAAAGTAGTGAATACCAACACACTGAGCTTCCTCGCGCAAAAGGGCACGCCGCACAACGTGGTGTTTGTCGACCCGCCGTTCCGCAAGGGGCTGCTGGAGGAGACGTTATCCCTGCTGGAAAACAACGGCTGGCTGGCGGATGACGCGTTAATCTACGTCGAAAGCGAAGTCGAAAATGGTTTACCGCCGGTCCCGGTACACTGGGATCTGCACCGAGAAAAAGTGGCAGGTCAGGTCGCTTATCGTCTGTATCACCGTCAGGCACAAGGAGAATCCAATGCCAGTACTGATTAATGTGGGACGTTTGTTGATGCTGGGCGTCTGGGCATTTCTGCTCCTCAATCTGGTGCACCCGTTCCCGCGCCCGATGAACATCTTTGTGAACGTGGCCTTTATTTTTACCACCTTCATGCATGCTCTGCAGATGGTGATGCTGAAAAACGGCCTGCCAAAAGACGGTCCGCAGATGACCGGCTGGCAGCAGTTGCGCGTGTTTATTTTTGGCGTATTTGAACTGCTGGTGTGGATGAAGAAATTTAAGGCCCAGGCGAAGAAGTAAGGCGCCTCAAGCCTCAGCCTACCCCTCTCCCTGCGGGAGAGGGAACATTACCGATCTGGCGTAAACCCTTCAAACCGCGACCCTTTGTAACTCAGCATCCCTTTTTCTCCCACCGTCAGTTGATGGTACTGCTGCGCCTCCAGACGGTAGGTCATCTCCAGCCCGCCGGTTTCCGGCTTAAAGCTCGCTTCATAGCGCATGGTGGCTCCCGCCGGCGTAACCTGCTGCTGGCGCGAGCGTCGGTCATTGAGGGCTTTCTCGCGTTTATTGCTTACCACCACGCGTTTTTGCATCAACGGCGCGGCATCGTTGTCCGCCTTCTCACGGCGCTGCTGCACGAAACGAAAGGAGGCGGCAATGACGATAATCGCCACCACGATAACGAAAAAAAGCGGCATCTTGCTCATTCAAAAATCCCATCAGATTATACGGAATTCAGGATACCTTGCCTTCCCCGGCATTGCCAAACGCCTGCCCCCATCACTACACTGAAGAAGAAACTGATTATTCAGACTCAACAGTTACAGGGAGTTAATATGCTTTGGTCATTTATCGCTGTCTGTTTTTCCGCATGGCTTTACGTCGATGCATCCTATCGCGGCCCTGCCTGGCAGCGATGGTTGTTTAAACCCGTCACGCTGTTGTTACTCCTGCTGCTTGCCTGGCAAGCGCCCATGTTTAACGCCGTCAGCTATCTGGTTCTTGCCGGTCTGTGTGCGTCCCTGATTGGTGATGCCTTAACCCTGCTGCCGCGACAGCGCCTGCTGTATGCCGTTGGGGCATTTTTCCTGTCGCATCTGCTTTATACCATTTACTTCGCCAGCCAGATGACGCTCTCCTTCTTCTGGCCGCTGCCGCTGGTGCTGCTGGTCATTGGCGCGCTGTTGATCGCGGTGATCTGGACGCGTCTGGAAGAGATGCGCTTGCCTGTCTGCACGTTTATCGCCATGACGCTGGTGATGGTATGGCTGGCGGGTGAACTGTGGTTCTTCCGTCCGACGGCACCGGCAATGTCCGCGTTCTTTGGTGCCACGCTGCTGTTACTCGGGAATATCGTCTGGCTGGGCAGCCACTATCGTCGCCGCTTCCGTGCGGATAACGCGATTGCCGCCGCCTGCTACTTTGCCGGGCACTTCCTGATTGTGCGTTCGCTGTATATCTAAATAAGCCTTGACTCTGGAGTCGACTCCAGAGTGTATGCTGCGGTTAATGAGAAAATTATCATTACCGGAGACTGCCATGTCGACTCCAGAAACACCTAAAAAAGTTCCACAATTCTCGGCACTTAAGCTCAGCCCCGTTCCCGCGAAGGACGACTGCTGCTGCGACGGCGCATGCGAAACGCAAAACACGCTGCCGCTCCCGGAAAGCGCAAACCGCTACAGCTGGGTGGTCAACGGTATGGACTGCGCGGCCTGCGCCCGTAAAGTCGAAAACGCGGTAAAACAGGTCCCCGGCGTCAGCCACGTCCAGGTGCTCTTCGCCACCGAGAAGCTGCTGGTCAGCGCCGATAATGACATCAGCACGCTGGTTGAAGCCGCCGTCAGTAAGGCCGGTTACAGCCTGCGCAGCGAAACCGCACCTGTCGAAAAGACGTCAGCCCTGCGAGAAAACCTGCCCATTATCACCCTTATCATCATGATGGCCCTGAGCTGGGGTCTGGAGCAATTTAACCACCCGTTCGGTAACCTGGCGTTCATCGCCACAACGCTTGTCGGACTGTTCCCGATTGCCCGTCAGGCCGTGCGGCTGATGAAAAGCGGAAGCTGGTTCGCCATCGAAACGCTGATGAGCGTGGCGGCGATCGGCGCGTTGTTTATTGGCGCGACGGCGGAAGCGGCCATGGTGCTGTTGCTGTTCTTAATTGGCGAGCGCCTTGAGGGCTGGGCGGCGAGTCGGGCACGGAAAGGGGTCAGCGCGCTGATGGCGCTGAAACCGGAAACCGCAACGCGGGTGACGGACAGCGAACGCCAGACGGTGGCAATTAACACGCTGCGCCCGGGTGATGTGATTGAGGTCGCCGCCGGCGGGCGTCTGCCTGCGGACGGTGAACTGCTTACCGCCACGGCGAGTTTCGATGAAAGTGCCCTCACCGGCGAGTCGATTCCGGTTGAACGCTCAGCGGGCGAGAAAGTGCCTGCAGGCGCCACCAGCGTCGATCGTCTGGTGCAACTCACGGTCCTCTCCGGACCGGGTGAGAGCGCCATCGACCGCATCCTGAAGCTGATTGAAGAGGCTGAGGAGCGTCGCGCACCCGTTGAGCGCTTTATCGATCGCTTCAGCCGGATCTACACCCCCGCCATCATGCTGGTCGCTCTGCTGGTGACAATTATTCCACCGTTATTCCTGGGCGCAGCCTGGGAAGGCTGGGTTTATAAAGGTCTGACGTTGCTGCTGATTGGTTGCCCGTGCGCGCTGGTGATCTCCACGCCGGCGGCCATTACCTCCGGTCTGGCGGCCGCGGCGCGTCGTGGAGCGCTGATTAAAGGCGGTGCGGCGCTGGAGCAACTGAGCCAGGTACAACATATCGCCTTCGATAAAACCGGTACGCTGACGGTGGGTAAACCGCAGGTCACGGGCATTTATCCTCAGGAGGGCAGTGAAAATACGCTGCTCACCCTGGCCGCTGCCGTCGAACAAGGCTCCACCCACCCGCTGGCACAGGCAATAGTCCGCGAGGCGCAGTCGCGTGGGCTGGACATCCCTGCCGCCACCGCACAGCGGGCGCTGGTCGGGTCCGGGATTGAAGCCGACGTTGAAGGGAATAACGTCCTGATCGTTGCCGCGAATACGTTTCCGGCGGCCGGGCTGAGCCAGCCAGTCCAGGCGCTGGAACAGGCCGGGCAAACCGTGGTGATGGTGGTGCAAAACGGCGTGGCGATAGGGATGCTGGCACTGCGTGACACCCTGCGTGACGATGCAAAAGACGCCGTCGCCGCGCTGCATCAACTGGGCGTGCAGGGGGTGATCCTCACCGGGGATAACCCGCGAGCCGCGGCAGCGATTGCCGGTGAGCTGGGGCTGGCGTTTAAAGCCGGGTTATTGCCTGCGGATAAAGTGCGCGCCGTAACGGAACTGAACAACCATGCACCGCTGGCAATGGTGGGTGACGGCATCAACGATGCCCCGGCGATGAAAGCCGCCACCATTGGCATTGCAATGGGCAGCGGCACCGACGTGGCGCTGGAAACCGCCGACGCGGCACTCACCCATAACCGCCTGACCGGGCTGGCGCAGATGATTGCTCTGGCGCGCGCCACGCGGGCCAATATCCGTCAGAACATCGGGATTGCGCTGGGCCTGAAGGGGATTTTCCTGGTCACCACGCTGCTCGGTATAACCGGCCTGTGGCTGGCGGTGCTGGCGGATACCGGCGCGACGGTACTGGTGACGGCGAACGCGCTCCGCTTATTACGTCGACAATAACACAAGATGCCCTCTCCCACCGGGAGAGGGCGGAAAACGGCGTCACTGCATCCCTAACACGCGCGGCAGCCACAGCGAGATGGCCGGGATGTACGTCACCATCGCCAGCACCACCAGCAGCATGCCGTAAAACGGCAGCATGGCGCGAACCACATGCTCGATTTTCTGTTTACTTACCGCGCTCGCCACAAACAGCACCGAACCGACCGGCGGCGTAATCAGCCCGATCCCCAGGTTCACCATCATGATCATCCCAAAATGCACCGGATCGATGCCCAGCGAATTGGTCACCGGCAACAGCACTGGCGTCAGGATCAGGATGATCGGTGCCATGTCCATTAACGTGCCGATCAGCAGCAGCATGATGTTGAGATACATCAGGATCACGTACTTGTTATCGGAGAGTGAGGTGAAGAACTCGGTGATACGGCTCGGGAGCTGCATGTAGGTCATCACCGCGCCAAACGCCGCCGCAAAGCCAATCAGTATCATCACGATGGTGACGGTTTTCACCGTCCTGCACATCAGCTTCGGCAGTTCGTTCCATTTGTAGTCCCGGTAGATAAACATGGTGACAAAGAACGCCCACAGACAGGCCACGGCAGCGGATTCCGTTGCGGTAAATATCCCGGACAGTATCCCGCCGAGAATAATCACCACGGTCATCAGCCCCCACAGCGCGTCCAGCGTGATTTTCAGCGCCTGCTTAAAGGGAATTTTTTCCCCTTTCGGGTAGCCACGTTTGCGGGCAAAGCCCAGACACATTGCCATCAGGCTTACGCCGAGCAGCAGCCCTGGCAGCACCCCCGCGATAAACAGCGTCGCGATAGAGACCGTCCCGCCTGCCGCGAGGGAATAAATTACCGAGTTGTGGCTGGGCGGGATCAAAATCGCCTGTACCGACCCGCTGGCGGTCACCGCCGCCGCATAATCGCGCGGATAGCCCTTCTTCTCCATCTCCGGGATCATTACGCTGCCAATGGAGGCCGTATCCGCCACCGACGAGCCGGAAATCGCGCCGAAGAACGTGGAGGCCACAATATTCACCAGCGACAGCCCACCGCGAATAAAGCCAACAAACACGTAGGCGAAATTGACCAGCCGTCGGGCAATCCCCCCTTCCGCCATAATCGCACCCGCGAGAATAAAGAAGGGGATCGCCAGCAGCGTGAATTTATTCACCCCGCTGGTTATCTGAATCATCAGCGCCTCGAGGGGTAAATCTATCCACAATGCGCCCGCGACGGCGCTTAGCCCGACGGCAAAAGCCACCGGCATCCCCAGCGCCAGCAAAATGGCGAGGGTGAATAACAAAACGAATGCATCCATTGTTCACCCCTTAACTGTGGTTGCCGATCAGCACGACGGGACGGTTTTCCTGCGAGCCAAACAGCAGGCGCTCAATCACAAACAGGATCAGAGCGGCAGAGCCCACCGGCAGCGGCAGATAGCTCTCGCCGGAGGTCAGGACCGGAAATTCGGCGACCGGTTGCTCCCAGAGTTCGACGCACAGCCAGTAGCTGTACCAGAACATCAGGCCAGCGATCAGCAGCATCAGCAGATCAACGGCCCGTGCGCAGACGGTTTTTAACGGCCCGGGCAGCCGGTCGGTGAGCATATTCACCGCAATGTGCGAACCGGCACGGTAGCTGACCGCCGCGCCGATAAAGGTGAAGGTCACCATGCAGATGATGGCAACCGGCTCCGGCCAGGATTCACCGCGGTTAAGCACATAGCGCGAAAAAATGCCGATGGGGATCACAATCGTCATCACCAGCAGCGAAATGCCCGCCACGGCCATCGCCAGCAGGTAGAGACGGTCCATCCACTTCAGATAGAGTTCGGACATACGTACTCCGGTTACTTGACGTCAGCGATGGCTTTCATCAGACCCTGATGCTTTTCGCCATACTGGGCGCGCACCGGCTCTGTGGCTTTGATAAATACCGTTTTGTCGATCTCGTGGAACTGCACCCCGCCAGCCTTCATTTTTTCCAGCGCCTGGGCGTTATAGGCTTCCCACAACTTACGTTGTTCAAACTGGGCTTCACGGGCCAGGGTCAGGATCTTTTTCTGCTCGTCGGCGCTGAGTTTGTCCCACTTCACTTTTGAGTAGAGCAGCATTTCCGGGGTGATAAAGTGGCCGCTGAGGGTGTAGTTTTTGGCGACCGGCATATAGTTATGCGCGACATAGGTCGGTGGATTATTCTCCGCGCCGTCAATCACGCCGGTTTGCATTCCGCTGTAAACTTCGCTTACCCCCATTGCCACCGCGTTAGCGCCCATATCTTTCAGCGTCGCCAGCGCCACCGGACTGCCCTGTACGCGGATTTTCTTCCCTTTCAGATCGTCGGGTTTAACAATCGGATCTTTGGTGATCAGGTTGCGGGTGCCGGAGTCCATCCAGCCGAGGAACACCAGTCGTGATTTCGGGTTGGCAGTTAGCTTATCGCCAATTTGCTTGCCGATATCCCCGTCGATCACTTTGTGCATGTGGTCTTCATCGCGGAAAACGTAGGGCAGCGTGAAGACTTCGATATCGGGCAGGATGGCCGCCACCGGCGCCATCGAGACGCGGATCATATCGATCGCCCCCATCTGCGCCTGCTCAATCATCTGTTTTTCATCCCCCAGCACGCCGCCGGGGAAAACCTTGATCTCCAGCTTGCCGTCGGTTTGTTGTTTGAGTTTTTCACCCATTTGCTGAACCGCCACCACGTTCGGGTAGCCTTCAGGGTGCACATCGGCGGCTTTGATGGTTTGCGCAGCGACAGAGCAGGCAAAAGCGGAGAGGCACAGGGCGGCCAGTAACGGCTTGAGGGTCGTTTTCATCGGGTCAACTCCAGGGTAGTGAGATAAGCGTTAAAACAGTGTTTTATTTTTGTACGCTTAAAAACTAGACTACGGCCGGAAAAGCGGGGGTGAAGCGCCTCACAAAAGCGTGAAATTTTGAAACGATGGTTTAGAAAGGTTTTCTCCCTCTCCCGGTGGGAGAGGGTCGGGGTGAGGCCATCAGGCCGCATTTACCCCTTGCGGATCACATACCGGTACGGCAGCGTTTCGGTCTGCTGTGCCACCAACTCATGTTCCATAAAGGTACAAAAACCGGGAATGTCGCGGGTGGTGGCGGGGTCGTCGGCGATGATCAGCAGCGTCTCACCGGTCTGCATGTTGCGCACGGTTTTACGTACCATCATTACCGGCTCCGGGCAGCGAAGGCCCTGAGCATCAAGGGTGTGGTCTGGGCTGGAAAACAGATCGGTCATGTTCTTCTCGGTCAGGTAAAAACGGCTGTAGTTTACGCCCCATCGTCGGCAATGCAACCAGGTTAACGATTGCGTAAAAACTAACCTTTGCAATGTCCGGTCAAAGCAGTATCATGCTGCGGTTTTTATTGGGTTCCCTCACCCCAACGTATAAAAAGGTTACAACATGATGCAGTTTTCTGATTCGCAGCGCGTTAAAGCGTTGTTCTGGCTTTCGCTTTTTCATTTGCTGGTGATTACCTCCAGCAACTATCTGGTGCAACTCCCGATCTCCATCTTTGGTTTTCATACCACGTGGGGCGCGTTCAGTTTCCCGTTTATTTTTCTCGCCACTGATTTGACCGTACGTATTTTCGGCGCACCACTGGCTCGCCGCATTATTTTTGCGGTCATGCTGCCGGCGCTGTTCATTTCGTACGTGATCTCTTCCCTGTTTTATATGGGAAGCTGGCAGGGGTTCGAGGCGTTAACGCACTTCAACCTGTTTGTCGCCCGTATCGCCTCCGCCAGCTTTATGGCCTACGCGCTGGGGCAGATCCTCGACGTTCACGTGTTTAACCGCCTGCGTCAAAATCATCGCTGGTGGATGGCACCCACGGCGTCCACGCTGTTCGGCAACGTCAGCGACACGCTGGCCTTCTTCTTTATCGCATTCTGGCGTAGCCCGGATGCATTTATGGCCCAGCACTGGATGGAAATCGCCCTTGTGGACTACTGCTTCAAGGTGCTTATCAGCATTGTGTTCTTCCTGCCGATGTACGGCGTCCTGCTGAATATGCTGCTGAAAAGACTCGCAGATAAATCTGAAATCACAGCATTGCAGGCTGGTTAAGGGTTCGCTTTATCAGTTGTGATAAGATGAGCCAATCAGCCGTTATGGCCGTTTATCGAAAGGAAGAAGTTAATGCGCAATCTGGTTAAATATGTCGGGATTGGCCTGCTGGTTGTGGGCCTTGCAGCCTGTGATAACAGCGACACGAAAACGCCTGCTCAGGGCGCGTCTGCAGAGAGCAACGCCACCGGTCAGCCGGTGAGTCTGCTGGACGGTAAACTCAGTTTCTCTCTGCCGGCAGATATGACTGACCAGAGCGGCAAGCTGGGTACCCAGGCGAACAATATGCACGTTTACTCCGATGCAACCGGGCAGAAAGCCGTCATTGTGATTGTGGGCGACGACACCAGCGAAGACCTGGCCGTCATGACCAAACGTCTGGAAGATCAGCAGCGCAGCCGCGATCCGCAGCTGCAGGTCGTGACCAATAAATCTATCGAACTGAAAGGCCACACGCTGCAACAGCTGGACAGCATCATTTCAGCAAAAGGCCAGACCGCTTACTCTTCCGTGGTGCTTGGCAAGGTCGATAATAAACTGCTGACCCTGCAGATCACTCTGCCGGCGGAAAATCAGCAGAAAGCGCAGACGGCTGCTGAAAACATCATTAACACCATCGTGATCCAGTAATTCTTCACGATGATGACGTGGCCTCCGGTGCCTGCACCGGGGGCCATTTTTTTAGCCGCCATGTCAGCATCAATGCGATAACCACCAGACCCGCCGCGGCAAGATAGATTACCGGTACCCCTGCCCACGCCATCACCAGCCCCGCCAGCGGCCCGGTAATGCCCAGCGACATGTCCATAAACACCGTGTAGGTCGCCAGCGCCGACCCCTGGTTCTGCTGCGGCACGGCTTTTACCGCGACCACGCCGAGTGCCGGGAAGACCAGCGAAAAGCCAGCGCCGGCGAGGAAAACGCCCATTTTCGCCATCCACGGTGCGGTGGCAATCCCGGTCAACACCAGCCCGACAATCTCTACCGCAAAGCAGATCAACGCCACATTCAGTCCCCCCAGACGGTTGATACCGTTCGGGAAGAGCAAACGCGCGCCGACAAACGCACAGCTAAACAGCGTCAGGGCAAAGGCTGCGCCGTCCCAGCCTTTGGCGTCATAGAAGAGAGTAATGAACGTGGCGATCACGCCGAAGCCGGTGGTTGCCAGCGCCAGCGCCATACCATAAGGCCAGACGCGCCCCAGCACCGCCCTGAACGGCAGCGGCTTGCCTTTGCTGGCCTTCACCTTCGGGCGCGGCAGGGCAAACAGAATCGCGAGCAGCGCGACGACCATAATGGTGATAGCCAGCCCGGATAGCCCGCCATAGGCATAACAGATCACCCCCAGCGGTGCGCCCAGTGCCATCGCGCCGTAGGTGACGATACCGTTCCACGAGATCACCCGGCCAATATGGGACGCGCCCACCACACCCACGCCCCACAGCGTCGAACCGGTACCCGCCAGACTTTGTCCGATACCCAGAATCACTCGCCCCAGACAGAGCAGCGCCAGGCTGACCAGCGGCCAGTGGCTGGTGGTGGCGGCCAGCAGGTAGCCCAGACCACTCAGAAAACAGCCGCAGAGCCCCACTATGACGATGCGCTTTGGCCCAAACAGATCCGCATAGCGCCCGGCATGCGGGCGGCTCAGGAGCGTGGCGAAATACTGCAGGCTGATGACCAGCCCCGCCCAGAATGCGCTAAAACCCATGACGTCATGGACATAGCCCGGCAACACCGCCAGCGGCAGGCCAATCGTCAGATAACTGGCGAAGTTAAAAATCACAACGGAAACAATGCGCAGATTGAGGCGCAATCCGCTCAGCGCCGGTTCGGCGGCATGCTCTGGCATGGGGTTTAACCTGAATTTTTACAACAGTGTTTCACTATTACCACGGCAGGATAAGAAAATCAGCACTGACTTTCAGATTATCGGCTCCAGACGAAGCGGCCACCGGGCACTACACTTAACGGGCTATCACATTAAGGAACCCGCATGATACCGAACCAGTCCGACAAAGCAGGACTTCACATCTTATTAAAACTCGCCTGCCTGGTGGTTATCCTCGCAGGTATCCATGCTGCCGCTGACATCATTGTCCAGCTCCTGCTGGCGCTCTTTTTTGCCATTGTGCTTAATCCGCTGGTGACCTGGTTTTTGCGCCGGGGCATCAGCCGTCCGGTGGCCATTACCATCGTGGTCATCGTGATGATGATTGCCCTGACGGCGCTTTTCGGCGTGCTGGCGGCGTCGCTCAGTGAATTCTCCACCATGCTCCCGCAGTACAACAAAGAGCTGACGCGTAAGATCGTTTCGCTTCAGGAGATGATGCCTTTTCTTAACCTGCATATCTCACCCGAGCGGATGTTACGCCGCATGGATTCAGAGAAGGTCATGACCTACGCCACCACCCTGATGACCGGCCTTTCCGGCGCGATGGCCAGCATCCTGCTGCTGGTGATGACGGTGGTGTTTATGCTGTTCGAGGTCCGCCATGTTCCTTATAAGCTGCGCTTTGCGCTGAATAACCCGCAAATTCATATTGCGGGTTTACACCGGGCCCTGAAGGGCGTGTCCAAATATCTGGCCCTGAAAACGCTGTTAAGCGTCTGGACCGGGGTGATTGTCTGGCTGGGACTGATGCTGATGGGCGTGCAGTTCGCGCTGATGTGGGGCGTACTGGCGTTTCTGCTGAACTACGTACCCAACATCGGCGCGGTGCTTTCCGCCGTGCCGCCGATGATTCAGGCGTTTCTGTTCAATGGCTTTTACGAATGCATGCTGGTGGGGGCGCTGTTCCTGGTCGTGCATATGGTGCTTGGCAATATCCTTGAGCCGCGCATGATGGGCCACCGTCTCGGAATGTCGACGCTGGTGGTGTTCTTGTCGTTGCTGATCTGGGGATGGCTGCTGGGGCCGGTCGGGATGTTACTGTCAGTACCGCTGACCAGCGTGTGTAAGATCTGGATGGAAACCACCAAAGGTGGCAGTAAACTGGCGATCCTGTTGGGTCCCGGGCGACCGAAAAGCCGACTGCCGGGATAACGGGTCCCACAGCGCGTAACTGTGCAACACACCGAAAATTACCGCGACGCTCACCGCGCGGTAATTTTCATTTTCGCTAAGGAGGATTTCGCGTTATTTATCTTGCCATAATAAATGAATCGTCATGCAAATATTTATTTAACGCAAATTACATGGCATATAATTCTCACCCTTTCGTTTCAATGCATTACACCTCCCCTCGCGTAAAATAAATACCCACTTTTATATCGACAGAAATTATCCTCATTAGCGATAATACTCCGCCAAAATATAATTTTTTAAAATTACTGATTTAAATTGTTATTATTGATACGGAGTTGTTGATGAAAAAGATCATTAAATGGTTTGCTGCTGTTGCTGTCGTCAGCGCACTGGCCGGTTGCGCGCGTACCGCCCCAATCGATCAGGTTCACGCTACTGTCAGTACAGGCCACACTGCTGAGCAGGTGAAATCCGCCATTCTGAAAGCAGGCCAGAAGCGCGACTGGATCATGAGCGAAGCGGGCCCGGGCGTAATTAAAGGCCGTCTGCAGGCACGCGACCACTCGGTCGAAATCCGTATTCCTTATTCTGCGACAAGCTATTCAATTAATTACGAAAGCAGTATGAACCTGAAAGCCGCCGACGGTAAAATCCACAAGAACTATAACCGCTGGGTGCATAACCTCGACCACGATATTCAGATGAACCTCTCTGCAGGTGCCGCGCTGTAATATTTTCCTCATGTCGGGCCGACATGGCCCGATAACGTTTTTCTCGGCCTCATAAGGTTACGCACGCATGTACGAAAAGGACACCCTCAACGCGCTGGACGCCATTACCGAAGCGCAACGCATCGCTTTTGCGCCGATGCTGTTTCAGACCGCGCGTTGTCTGCGTAATTCGGGCGTGCTTTCCTGGCTGGATAAAAAAGGGAAAACAGGGGCAAGTCTCGAGGAAATAACCGAAAACAGTACCCTGAGCAGTTATAGCGTAAGCGTATTGCTGGATATGGGATTAAGCGGGCGGATCGTTACCTGTAAAGAAGGGCGCTATTTCCTGGCAAAGGTGGGCCATTTCTTATTGCATGACACCATGACCCGCGTGAATATGGATTTCACGCAGGATGTTTGTTACCAGGGGTTATTCCATCTGGCCGATGCCCTGCAGGAAGAAAAACCGGCGGGATTATCCGTGTTTGGCAACTGGCCAACCATCTATCCGGCATTATCACAATTACCCGCGCAGGCAAAAGAGAGCTGGTTCGCTTTTGATCATTACTATTCTGATGCCGCTTTCGACGCGGCGCTGCCATATATATTCGCAAGCTCGCCGACAAAATTGTACGATGTGGGCGGAAATACGGGTAAATGGGCGTTACGCTGCTGCCGCTATGACGACAATGTTGCCGTGACGATCCTTGACCTGCCACAGCAGATAACGCTGGCGCAGGAAAACATCGAAAAAGCAGGTTTATCTCATCGCATTGGCTTCCATGCTGTCGATATGCTTAGTCATGCGACATTGCCGGGTGAAGCCGATATCTGGTGGATGAGCCAGTTCCTGGATTGTTTCTCTCCGGACCAGATTGTCGCCATGTTGACTCGCGTTGCACAGGCTATGAAGCCCGGCGCGCGACTGTGCATCATGGAACTGTTCTGGGATGCCCAAAAATTTGAAGCCGCCTCATTCAGCCTGAATGCTACCTCGCTTTATTTCACCTGTATGGCGAACGGCAACAGCCGGTTTTACAGTGTAGAGAAATTTTATCACTACCTGGAGCGGGCCGGTTTCCACGTAGAACAGCGGCTGGACAACCTTGGGGTAGGTCATACCCTATTGATTTGTCAAAAAATTGAACAATAGAGCAGTTGAACTGCCCGGCAGGCTTGCCTGTCTTTTAATGATGGTTTTCCGCGGACGCGCGTAGATGAAATTTTCACTGAACATAATTGACTGGCAGGCAAGAGCGCCAGGCCTGAGCGATGCCGCAGAGTGGCAGGCGTGGTCACGCCAGCACCTTACCCTCGACCCGGCTGCGCCGCTGCCTAAGCTTACCGAACTGCCAATGATGACCGCGCGCCGCCTCAACTCGGGCAGTAAGCTGGCGGTAGACCTCGGACTCACCCTGCTTCGCCGCCACGCGATTGATGCCGTTGTCTATTCCAGCCGTCATGGCGAACTGGAGCGTAATTTCCGCATCCTGCACTCCCTGGCGACCGGTCAGGCCGTCTCGCCGACAGACTTTGCCATGTCCGTGCACAATTCGGCGGTGGGCAACCTGACGATCACTGCGCGACACCCCATCGTCTCGTCTTCTGTTTCTGCCGGGCTGGACACCTTCCAGCAGGCATTATGTGAAGTGTTGAGCCTGCTTCAGGCGGGCTATTCCCGCGTCTTGCTGGTCGATTTTGACGGCGCTCTGCCCGATTTTTATCATCCGGGTTTACCGCCGCAGATGCCCACCTGGCCCTACGCGCTGGCCCTGGTGATTGAAGCCGGGAGCACACTGCAGTGCGAAACCCGCAGCGGCAGCACGGGTGAAGAACCTCCCCTGCCGCAGAGCCTGATGTTCCTGCAACGGTACCTCCGCGATGAACGACAGTTTGTGGTTTCAGGCGAACGTCTGCTGTGGCAATGGACACGCGAATGAGCCGCCTGACTGCCCGTATCAACTGGTTATGGCGTCTGATGATGACCGGCTTCTGCTTCGTGCTGTTTGGCACGGGCGGGCTGCTGCTGTCGCTGGTGTGGTTCAACCTGCTGTTGCTGGTTCAGCGCGACCGCGCCAGACGCCGTCGCCTGGCGCGTCGCAGTATCGCGGCCAGCTTCCGCTTTTTCTTACATGTCGCCCGTGGCACCGGGGTACTGGACTATCGCATTCGCAATCTTGACGCCCTTCGCGGGGACCGCGGTTGTCTGGTGGTGGCCAATCACCCGACGCTGATTGATTACGTGATCCTGGCGTCCGTCATGCCCGAAACCGACTGTCTGGTGAAAGGTGCGTTGCTCCGCAACCCCTTTGTCAGCGGCGTCATTCGCGCAGCGGATTACCTGATTAACAGCGAAGCGGAAACGCTCCTCAGTGCAAGCCAGCAGCGTCTGGCCCAGGGCGACACGCTGTTAATCTTTCCGGAGGGCACACGAACCCGGTCGGGAGAGGCAATCTCCCTCCAGCGCGGCGCGGCAAATATTGCCGTGCGCTGCCACAGCGACCTGCGCATCGTGGTGATCCACTGCAGCGAACCTCTGCTGGATAAAAAAAGTCAATGGTACGACGTACCACCCGTAAAGCCTGTTTTCACCGTAGATGTTCGCGATCGCGTGAATATCGACGCTTTTTACGATGCAAAGACACAAGAACCGGCACTGGCGGCAAGGCAGTTAAACCGGCATCTGCAGCATCGATTAACATCAGGCCTTCAATCTTTGTCAGGAATTAATGATGCAAGCGCTTCATCTTGAAATTAAAAATCTCATCATCACCACGCTGAATCTGGACGAGCTTACCGCCGAGGATATCGATACCGATGCTGCGCTGTTTGGTGATGGACTGGGCCTCGACTCTATCGACGCCCTCGAACTTGGCCTGGCCGTGAAAAACCAGTATGGCGTAGTGCTGTCTGCCGAAAGCGAAGAGATGCGTCAGCACTTCTTTTCCGTCGCCACGCTGGCTTCTTTTATCAACGCTCAACGCGCCTGAGATGTGATCCGTTATGACTGAACAAGAAACCATTTATCAGGAAGTCTGCGAACTCCTGGCTACGCTGTTTGAACTCGACCCACAGGAAATCACGCCTGAGGCTCGCCTGTACGAAGATCTGGATCTGGACAGTATCGATGCAGTGGACATGATTGTTCACCTGCAGAAGAAAACGGGGACGAAAATCAAACCGGAAACCTTCAAATCTGTCCGTACCGTGCAGGATGTGGTTGACGCTGTCGCTCAGCTTTTGCGCGACGAGTAAACCACCGTGCCTGGAGGACGAGCGTTTCCGGCGATCCCACTCCTGACGGGAGTCGTGTTGCTGGCGTGGCCATTCCTGATTGGATTGGGGCTGACGCACAACGGTCTGCACTGGCTGTTGCCGCTGATGGCCCTGGTGCTGGTGCTGCGTCTGCATCAGGCGCGGCGAAACGCAGGCCCGATGCGGTATGCGGTGCAGTGCATTGCGCTGGCAGGCCTGGCGCTCTGCGCGGCAAGCTATCTGCTGAAAGCGCACCAGTGGCTGCTGCTCTATCCGGTGGTGGTTAATCTCGTGATGCTGGCCGTGTTTGGCGGCTCACTGTGGACAACCATGCCGCTGGTTGAACGGCTGGCACGTCTGCGTGAACCGAATTTGCCTCCGGCGGGTGTGCGATATACCCGTAAGGTGACGCTGGTGTGGTGCGGGTTTTTCCTCGGTAACGGTGCGATAGCCCTGTTTACCGTGCTACACGGCGATATGCATGTCTGGACAGTGTGGAACGGTATGGTGGCTTATTTTCTGATGGGCACGCTGATGGCGACAGAATGGCTGGTGCGTCAACGGGTGATGAAAAAAGAGAAGCTCGATGAATAAACCCCTCCCGCTTGGCCAGTGGTTAAATGCTCCACGCCCTGACGACATGCCGATCGCCTGGCTTGACGATCGCACCTGGACGCTGGGCGAGTTGCGCCACGATGTCACCTTGCTGGTAGAAGCATTGCGACAGCAGGAGGGTGAACGCTGGGCGCTGTGCTTTGAAAACAGCTACCTGTTTATTGTTGCGCTGCTGGCCTCACTGCATGCCGGTAAAACCCCGGTCATTCCAGGCCATAGCCGGGTCTCTCTGCTCGACGAACAGCAGTCGCTGTTTAGCGGTGTCCTGAGCGATCAGACGCTGGATATTCAGGGAAAGGTCATTGTGGTGACCTCCTCCCCCCAGACCGCGCGCCAATGGGCACCGTTGCCCGTCATTGACGACGCGCGCTTTGTTGAGCTTTTTACCTCGGGCTCCACGGGCACCCCACGCCGGGTCATTAAGCACATCACCAGCCTGGACCGTGAAGCATGCCTGCTGGCGAACCGTTTTGGCGAACGCCTGGCGGGCTGCAGCATTGTGGCCTCGGTCGTACCACAACATCTCTATGGCCTGACGTTCCGCATCATGTTGCCAATGGCGATGGGGCTTCCGCTGCACGCCTCCATGCTTTATTACGCTGAGCAGCTGGCGGCACTCCCTCACGACAGGCAGTACCTTTTTATCAGCAGTCCGGCGTTCCTGAAACGGCTGGATACCGAGCTGACTGCCCCTCCCGTCGTGATGCTGATCTCCGCCGGGGGAATGCTGCCCTGGTGCGATGTCACGGAGACCCATGGCTGGCTTAACGTCTGGCCGGATGAAATCTACGGCAGCACCGAAACCGGGATCCTCGCCTGGCGGCACCGTCAGGCGGACAGCGTACCCTGGTTCGCCTTCCCCGGCGTGGTGTTCCAGAGTGAAGGGGAAATCTGCCGCGTGACCTCCCCGCTCATTCACGAAGCCGCAGGGTTAGAGCTGGACGATATCCTGCACTTCGACAGTAACGGTTTTTTTAGCATTGCCGGACGTCGTGGTCGGGTGGTCAAAATCGAAGAAAAGCGTATCTCACTGAACGAGATTGAACGTCGCCTGCTGGAGCTTGAGGGCATATGTGAAGCCGCAGCATTACCGGTCACCCGCGGAGGTCGTCAGGGTATAGGTGTCCTGCTGGTTCTGGATGAGAAGACCCGTCAGCGCTGGCATCAGCAGGGCAAAAAAACGCAGGAACTGGCCTGGCGCCGCGCCCTGCGGCCCTGGCTTGAGCCGGTCGCTGTCCCCCGCTACTGGCGCATTATCGATGCGATGCCGGTAAACAGTATGAATAAGCGTGTCTATGCGCAGTTACAGGAGTTGTTTCATGAAAATTCATGAAATCGAACGCCACCAGGCACAGCCGCAGCACCTGGAAATCGTTTTGCATCTTGACCCCTCCCTGTTCTGGTTCCAGGGGCATTTTGCCGTACAGCCGTTGCTGCCAGGTGTGGCACAGATTGACTGGGTCATGCACTACGCCACCACGCTGCTGGCACCGGGTTACCGTTTTCACAGCATCCAAAATGTGAAATTCCATGCCCCTCTGCTGCCAGATACCACGGTCACGCTGGTCCTTAACTGGCATGCCGAACGTCAGATACTGACCTTCAGCTACCAGCGCCATGCCGGTGACGATCGCCATACTGCCAGCAGCGGGAAGATTCGCCTGTGTCAGTAACTTTCCGCCCCTGCGTGCTGATCCCGTGCTACAACCATGGCGCGATGATGGCAAAGGTACTGTCGCGGCTGGCGCCGTTCGGCTTGCCCTGCCTGGTGGTCGATGACGGAAGTGACGAGCAGACGCGCCGCATTCTGGAGCGTCTGGCCGCCGGGCAGCCCCAGGTTACGCTGGTACGTCTGGCGCAAAACGCAGGTAAAGGTGCCGCGGTCATTAAGGGGCTGGAAGAGTCTGCCCGCGCGGGCTATACCCACGCCGTACAGGTGGATGCCGACGGCCAGCATGCTATTGAGGATATCCCCAAAATGCTGGCTCTGGCTGAGCGTCACCCGGAGGCGCTGATATCTGGCCAGCCCATTTACGATGATTCCATTCCGCGCTCCCGCCTCTACGGTCGCTGGATAACGCACGTCTGGGTATGGATTGAAACCCTGTCCCTGCAACTTAAAGACAGCATGTGCGGTTTTCGGGTCTACCCGGTCTCGCCCACGCTGCAGCTGGCCACACGCGTGCCGCTTGGCAAACGTATGGACTTTGACACCGAAGTGATGGTCCGTCTCTACTGGCAGGGCAATACCAGCTATTTTCTGCCGACCCGCGTTACCTATCCGCCGGACGGGTTATCCCATTTCGACGCGCTCAAAGACAACGTGCGGATCTCGCTGATGCACACCCGGCTGTTCTTCGGCATGCTGCCCCGCATTCCCGCCCTGCTGTTTCGTCGTCGCCGCCAGCACTGGGCGCAGCAGGACGAGGTGAAAGGCCTGTGGGGTATGCGCCTGATGCTGCGCGTCTGGCAGCTGTTTGGCCGCCGGGCCTTTACCGTGCTGCTGTGGCCGGTTATCGGGGTGTACTGGCTTACGGCCCGACCGGCGCGACAGGCTTCACAGCAGTGGACAGCACGAGTGAAGCAGGTGCTGACGCAGCGGAACATGCCTGTTCCGCCACGCCTTAACAGCTTTTTCCATTTTATGCGCTTCGGTAACGCCATGCTGGATAAAGTCGCCAGCTGGCGCGGCGAACTGAAGTTTCATCGTGACGTGGTCTTTGCTCCCGGTGCGTATGACGTGCTGGATGCTGACGCATCGCAAGGCAAACTGCTGCTCGCGTCGCATCTTGGCGATGTGGAAGCCTGCCGGGCACTGGC
This sequence comes from Enterobacter sp. R-25, assembly GCF_049913205.1. Taxonomy (NCBI): domain Bacteria; kingdom Pseudomonadati; phylum Pseudomonadota; class Gammaproteobacteria; order Enterobacterales; family Enterobacteriaceae; genus Enterobacter; species Enterobacter sp. R-25. The sequence continues at coordinate 4,458,891 of NZ_CP183982.1, forward strand.
TCAGCTGGAAGGCAGCAAAGTCATCAACGCGCTGGTCTTTAGCGATAACGCGCAGCGCTTTAAACAGATCATGACCGAGATGGCCCCCCAGGCGGGGGTTAACCTGATGCCCGTGACGGACATTGGCCCGGATACTGCTATCGCCATCAAAGAGAAGCTTGAGCGCGGTGAATGGGTCGCCATTGTGGGCGATCGCATAGCGGTCACGCCACAGCGCGGCGGCGACTGGCGGGTGATCTGGAGTTCATTTATGGGACAGCCCGCCCCGTTCCCGCAAGGGCCGTTTATTCTCGCCTCCATTCTGCGCTGCCCGGTGGTGCTGATTTACGCCCTGCGTCAGCAGGGTGCGCTCACGATACACTGCGAACCGTTTGCCGACCCGCTGCTTCTGCCACGCGGGGAGCGCCAGCAGGCGCTGCAACAGGCCGTCGATCGCTATGCACAGCGGCTTGAGCATTACGCCTTAATGTCACCGCTCGACTGGTTTAATTTTTTCGATTTCTGGCACCTGCCGGATGCCAAAGAGAAGGAGTAAAGGGTGCTGACCGATCCCCGCTTTACGACCGAAGTAGAAATCACCGTTCCGTTCCACGATGTCGATATGATGGGCGTGGTCTGGCACGGCAACTATTTCCGCTACTTTGAGATTGCCCGCGAGGCGCTGCTCAACCAGTTTAACTACGGCTATCGCCAGATGAAGGCGTCAGGCTATGTCTGGCCGGTAGTCGATACCCGGGTGAAATACCGCGATGCGGTGACCTTTGAGCAGCGCATCCGTGTACGCGCGCACATCGAAGAGTATGAAAACCGTCTGCGCATCGCCTATCAAATTTTCGACGCGCAAACCGGTAAACGCACCACCACCGGCTATACCATCCAGGTGGCCGTCGAAGAAGCCAGCCGTGAAATGTGCTTTGTCAGCCCGGCTATATTGTTTGAACGAATGGGAGTTACGCCATGAAATGGTTGCCTGTGCTGGCACTGATGATCAGCCCGCTGGTGAGCGCCGTGACGCTGGATGAGCTGCAGCAGCGGTTTACCGGGCAACCTGTCGTGCGCGCGCATTTCGAACAGGTCCGGACGATTAAGGATCTGCCACAGCCGCTGCGCTCGCAGGGCGAAATGTTGATCGCACGCGACAGCGGCCTGCTGTGGGATCAAAAAGCGCCTTTCCCCATGACGTTGTTGCTGGATGATAAACGGATGATCCAGACGATCAACGGCCAGCCTCCGCAGACCATTACCGCCGACAATAACCCGCAGATGTTCCAGTTCAACCACCTGCTGCGGGCGCTGTTCCAGGCCGACCGCAAGGTGCTGGAAGAGAACTTCCGCATCGATTTTCGCGATCTCGGCGAAGGCCGCTGGTCGCTGGTGCTGACCCCCACAACGACACCGCTGGACAAAATTTTCGCCACCCTCGATCTGGGCGGCGCGACCTACCTTGAGACGATTCGCCTCAACGATAAGCAGGGCGATCGTACCGATATCGTCCTTTCCCGCCACACACTGACGCCCGCCAGCCTGACCGATGACGAACGCCAACGCTTTGCCGCACCGTAAATCCCTGCGCCCGGCGCTGCTGTGGGCGACGGCATGCCTGATTCTGTTGGGTGTGTTGCTGTCGCTGCTGCCCGGCGCGCGCCTGAACAGCAGCGTACTGGCTATGCTGCCGAAGCAGACGCTCGGGGCAATCCCGCCGGCACTCAACGACGCGTTTATGCAGCGTCTTGACCGCCAGCTTGTCTGGCTGGTCAGTCCCGGTAAAGAACCCGATCCGCGGGTGGCACAGCAGTGGCTGGATCTGTTGAAAAACAGCCATTCGCTCAGGGAGGTTAAAGGCCCGATGGACGCCGCCGGGCAAAAAGCCTGGGGCGAGTTCTTCTGGCAGCATCGCAACGGCATGATTGATTCGGCCACCCGGGCCCGCCTGCAAAACGGCGGTGAGGCGCAGGCGCAGTGGATTTTATCCCAGCTCTACTCGGCCTTTTCCGGCGTGAGTGGCAAAGAGTTGCAAAACGATCCTCTGATGCTGATGCGCGGCTCGCAGCTGGCGCTGGCGCAAAACAGCCAGAAGCTACGGCTGATGGACGGCTGGCTGGTCACCCAGGATGCCAGTGGAAATTACTGGTATATGCTGCACGGTGAGCTGACGGGATCATCGTTTGATATGCAGCAAACCCATCAGCTGGTAACCACCCTTACGGCGCTGCAGGAGACGCTGAAAACGCGCTTTCCGCAGGCGCAGCTGCTCTCACGCGGTACCGTGTTTTACAGTGATTACGCCAGCCAGCAGGCAAAACGGGACATCTCCACGCTGGGCATCGTCACGATCCTTGGGGTTATCCTGCTCATCCTGGCAGTGTTTCGTTCCCTGAAACCCCTGCTGCTGTGTCTGATTTCCATTGCCACAGGTGCGCTGGCGGGCACGGTGGTGACGCTGCTGCTGTTTGGCGAACTGCATCTGATGACGCTGGTGATGAGCATGAGCATCATCGGAATTTCAGCGGATTACACGCTCTATTACCTCACCGAACGCATGGTGCACGGCGCAGAACATTCCCCGTGGCAAAGCCTGGCCAAAGTACGTAATGCGCTGCTGCTGGCGCTGCTGACGACCGTTGCCGCCTACCTGATTATGATGCTGGCCCCCTTCCCCGGGATCCGCCAGATGGCAGTGTTTGCCGCGGTGGGGCTGAGCGCCTCCTGTCTGACGGTGATTTTCTGGCATCCCTGGCTGTGTCGTGGTTTGCCGGTGCGGCCGGTTCCGTTTATGGTCCTGATGTTGCGCTGGCTGGCCGCCTGGCGACGCAATAAAAAACTCTCTGTGGGCCTGCCTGTGGTACTGGCGCTGGTCTCGGCTGCCGGGCTTGCCACCCTGAAGGTCAACGACGATATCGCCCAGCTACAGGCGCTGCCCAAAGACATTCTGGCGCAGGAGAAAACCATTACCGCCCTGACCGGGCAAGGTGTCGATCAGAAATGGTTTGTGGTGTATGGCGCATCGCCGCAGCAAACGCTGGAACGGCTGGAAGCCTTTACCCCGGCGTTAGCCCAGGCCCAAAAAGCGGGGGATATTACCCGCTGGCGGACCCTGCCCTTAAATTCGCTGGCGCGCCAGAAAAGCGATCTGCTGCTGTTGCAGCAGGCCGCGCCGGCCATAACGAACGCGCTGCGAAACGCGGGGCTGAACACCGTCACACCGAATCTGAACGCCATGCCCGTGAGCGTGGAGGCGTGGCTCGCCAGCCCGGCCAGCGAAGGCTGGCGTCTGCTGTGGCTGACCCTGCCTGACGGCGAAAGCGGTGTGTTAGTGCCGGTGGACAACGCCCGGAACAGCGCCGCACTCAGCGAAGTAGCCGCCCGTCATGCGGGCGTTGTCTGGGTCGATCGCAAGGCCAGTTTTGACAGCCTGTTTGCGCTCTACCGCACGCTGTTAACGGGACTCTTGTTTGTCGCGCTGGCGGTGATTGCCTGCGGGGCGATGGTACGCCTCGGCTGGCGAAAAGGACTTATCAGTCTGGTCCCGTCCGTGCTGTCGCTCAGCTGCGGGCTGGCCGCGCTGGCCGTCACGGGGCATCCGGTAAATCTGTTTTCACTGCTGGCGCTGGTCCTGGTGCTCGGCATTGGCATTAACTACACGCTGTTTTTCGGCAACCCGCGCGGTACGCCGCTGACGTCGATGCTGGCCATCACACTGGCGATGATGACCACGCTGCTGACGTTAGGCATGCTCGTGTTCAGCGCCACGCAGGCCATCAGCAGCTTCGGTATTGTGCTGGTGAGCGGCATTTTTACCGCCTTCCTGCTGGCGCCGCTGGCGATGCCTGTTAAGAAAGAGAGAAAACGAAAATGAATGCTTTTTACCGCGCAGCCGCGCTGGTCGCGACGCTGCTGCTGGCAGGCTGTAGCCATTCGACCGATACTGAAGGGACACGTCCGCAGGCCTGGCTTCAGCCGGGAACCCGAGTGACGCTGCCGCCGCCCGGTATTACCCCGGCGGTCAGTTCGCAGCAGCTGCTGACCGGAACCTTCAACGGACAAACGCAGTCCCTGCTGGTCATGCTCAACGCGGATGATCACAAAGTGACGCTTGCCGGGCTCTCTTCCGTCGGTATCCGTCTGTTCCTGGCGACTTACGACGACACCGGGATCCACACCGAACAGTCGATCGTTGTACCGCAGTTGCCTCCCGCCAGCCAGGTACTGGCCGATGTGATGCTCAGCCACTGGCCACTCAGTGCCTGGCAGCCACAACTGCCAAAGGGCTGGACGCTTAAAGACAAGGGCGATCGGCGCGAGCTACGCAATGCCAGCGGCAAGCTGGTGACTGACATTGTCTACCTGCAACGCAAAGGCAAGCGCGTGCCAATCAGCATCGAGCAACACGTCTTTAACTACCACATCACCATTCAATATCTGGGTGACTGAGATGATTTACATTTCTGCTGTTGGCATGGTCAACGCGCTGGGTAACTCGCTGGATGAGATTGCCGCTAACCTGACGGCGGGCGTAGCCCCTGGCATGCACTGTCGGTCCGGCTGGTTGCAGGATGCACCCGACGCCGTGCTGGGTGGCGTGGAAGGTGAATTGCCGTCCATTCCGGATACCCTGTCCGCGCACCGCACCCGCAATAACCAGCTGCTGCTGGCCGCGCTGGCACAGATTCAGTCCACCGTTGACGACGCGATTGCCCGGGTCGGCCGCGACCGCGTGGCCGTGGTTTTGGGTACCAGCACCTCCGGCCTCGATGAAGGGGATGAGCACGTACGATTAACGCTCAACGGCGAAGCCAGCACCCGGTGGCAGTATCCACAACAGGAGCTGGGCGATCCGTCCCGCTTTCTTGCTAACTGGTTACAGCTCGAGGGCCCGGCATATACCCTCTCGACCGCCTGCTCCTCCAGCGCGCGGGCAATTATCAGCGGCCGGCGTCTGATTGACGCCGGGCTGGTGGATATTGCCATTGTTGGCGGCGCAGATACCCTGAGCCGGATGCCCGTCAATGGCTTTCACAGTCTGGAATCGCTTTCTCCAACGCTCTGCGAGCCGTTTGGCCGCGACCGTCGGGGTATCACCATTGGTGAAGCCGCTGCGCTGATGGTGTTGAGCCGTGAACCCGCCGGGGTCGCGCTGCTGGGAACAGGCGAGTCCAGCGATGCTTACCATATTTCGGCGCCGCATCCGCAGGGTGAAGGTGCCATTCGCGCCATTACCCAGGCGCTCAATGACGCGGGTCTGCAGCCGGAGGATATTGGCTATATCAACCTGCACGGCACCGCCACACCGCTCAATGACCAGATTGAATCACACGTGGTACACGACCTCTTTGGAGAAAACGTGCCCTGCAGTTCTACCAAACACCTTACCGGCCATACGCTGGGCGCTGCCGGTATCACCGAAGCGGCGTTGAGCTGGCTTATTCTGACGCGTGACCTGCCGTTACCCCCACAGGATTTCGCCCGCTACGCGCCGGACGAGACGCTGTCGCCGTGCGGCGTGCTGCACCAGAGCACCGCGCTGAAAAAACCGGTCATTTTATCTAACTCGTTCGCGTTTGGTGGCAACAACGCCAGCATCCTGCTGGGGAGAGTGTCATGAGCTACTTATCACCCGTCGACTATCTGCCGCACGATGCGCCAATGATGCTGCTGGGATCCGTTGAACGCGTCACAGACGATTCCGCCGTATGCCGTGTCGCGGTCAACGGCCAAAGCGTACTGGCGCCCTTTTTGAATGCCGAGGGCGATTTGCCAGGCTGGTACGCGCTCGAACTGATGGCGCAGACCGTTGGCGTCTGGTCAGGCTGGCATCGCCAGCAGAAAGGGCAAGATCATATTGCGCTGGGCATGGTGCTGGGTGCGCGCGAGTTGGTCTGCGCCAGTGGACGTTTCGCAAAAGACGCGACGCTGGACATCACCGTCAGACTGCTGATGCAGGATGAACGCTTCGGCAGTTTTGAATGTACGATCTCCTCCGGTGAGGAGACGCTGGCCACGGGCCGGGTCAATACCTTCCAGCCGAGCGCAGAAGAATTAACATCGCTTTTTAATCAGGGATCCCACGCATGAGTCGTTCCGTACTGGTCACCGGGGCCAGCAAAGGCATTGGTCGTGCCATCGCCTGCCAGCTTGCCGCTGACGGGTTTACCGTAGGCGTACATTACCACCGTGACGCCGCAGGCGCGCAGGCGACGCTGGATACCATCACACAGGCGGGCGGTCAGGGTCGCCTGCTCTCTTTCGATGCAGGTAACCGCGAACAGTGCCGTGACGTGCTGGAGCAGAATATCGAGGCCCACGGCGCATGGTATGGCGTGGTCAGTAATGCCGGTATCACCCGCGACGGTGCGTTTCCGGCCCTCAGCGAAGACGACTGGGACAGCGTCATTCATACCAACCTCGACAGTTTTTATAACGTTATTCAACCCTGCATTATGCCGATGATCGCCACCCGAAAAGGGGGGCGCATTATCACCTTATCCTCCGTGTCCGGCATGATGGGCAACCGCGGTCAGGTGAACTACAGCGCGGCAAAAGCGGGCATTATTGGCGCGACCAAAGCACTGGCGATTGAGCTGGCAAAACGCAACATCACCGTGAACTGCATTGCGCCGGGGCTGATTGATACCGGCATGATTGAAATGGAAGAGGCTGCGCTGAAAGAGGCAATGTCCATCATTCCCATGAAACGGATGGGCCAGGCCGAAGAGGTTGCAGGACTTGCCAGCTATCTGATGTCAGATATTGCAGGCTACGTTACCCGCCAGGTCATTTCCATTAACGGAGGAATGCTATGACGCGTCGCGTGGTGATTACCGGTATGGGCGGCGTTACCGCCTTCGGTGAGGACTGGCAATCCGTTTCCCGCAGGCTGCTGGCGTATGACAACGCGGTACGCAAAATGCCGGAGTGGCAGGTTTACGATGGCCTCCACACTCTGCTGGGCGCGCCGATTGATGATTTCACCCTGCCGGAACACTATACCCGCAAGCGTATTCGCGCCATGGGCCGCGTGTCGTTGATGTCGACCCGCGCCACCGAGCTGGCGCTGGAGCAGGCGGGGCTGATTGGCGAGGCGGTGCTCACAAATGGCCAAACCGGTATCGCCTATGGTTCCTCCACAGGCAGTACCGGGCCAGTCAGCGAATTCGCCACCATGCTCACCGAAAAACACACCCACAACATCACCGGTACGACCTATGTGCAGATGATGCCGCACACGACCGCGGTGAATACCGGCCTGTTCTTTGGCCTTCGGGGTCGCGTTATCCCGACGTCGAGTGCCTGTACGTCAGGCAGTCAGGCCATTGGCTACGCCTGGGAAGCCATTCGTCACGGTTACCAGACCGTGATGGTCGCAGGCGGAGCAGAGGAGCTTTGTCCGTCAGAGGCGGCGGTGTTTGACACCTTATTCGCGACCAGCCAGCGCAACGATGCGCCGAAAACCACCCCTTCGCCATTTGATACGCAGCGTGATGGTCTGGTCATTGGGGAAGGCGCAGGCACCCTGATTCTGGAAGAGCTTGAGCATGCCAGAGCACGCGGTGCAACTATCTATGGCGAGATCGTTGGCTTCGCCACCAACTGTGATGCAGCTCATATCACCCAGCCACAGCGAGAAACCATGCAAATTTGTATGGAGCAGTCGCTGGCATTAGCAGGGTTAAGCGCGCGGGACATGGGGTACATCTCCGCGCACGGTACCGCCACCGATCGCGGTGATATCGCTGAAAGCCAGGCCACCGCCGCCATCTTTGGCGACAACGTGCCAATTTCGTCGCTGAAGAGCTATTTTGGCCACACGTTAGGCGCCTGTGGGGCGCTGGAAGCCTGGATGAGTCTGCAGATGATGCGTGAGGGCTGGTTTGCCCCGACGCTCAATTTAAGACAACCGGATGAGCAATGTGGTGCTTTAGATTATATTATGGGTGAAGCCCGTCAGATTGACTGCGAGTATCTGCAAAGCAATAACTTCGCATTTGGCGGCATCAACACGTCGATAATCATCAAACGCTGGGCGTAACTATGTACCAGTTTATACTGGGAAAGATCTCCACCCTGAGCGCAGACCCGCTGGCGTCGACGCTTGCACATATGGCACCTGCGGGTGCACGAAATGCATCCTGGCTGGCGGGGAGAACCTTGCTCGCCAAAACGCTTTCTCCTTCTCCGTTACCCGAGATCGTCTATGGTGAGCAAGGGAAGCCGACCTTCGTGGATGCGCAGCCCTTCTGGTTTAACCTGAGTCACAGCGGCGATAATATCGCGCTGCTGCTGAGCGACGAAGGCGAAGTGGGGTGTGATATCGAAGTTATCCGCCCACGTGAAAACTGGCAGGCGCTGGCTAACGCCGTCTTCAGCGTGGCGGAACATGCGGAGCTGGAGCGCGAAGACCCGGAGACAAAGCTTTCTGCTTTCTGGGGGATCTGGACGCGTAAAGAGGCCATCGTGAAGCAGCGAGGCGGCAGCGCCTGGCAGATTGTCAGCATCGACAGCACGTCGCAGACGCATTCGGTAAGCCAGCTCCAGTTCGGCTCGCTCAGTCTTGCCGTCTGCACCTCAACGCCTTATACCCTTACCGCCGGGACGATTGCTCACCACGGGATGTCCGTGGCATAAAAATCACCAGCACGCCGAGAATAATCATCCCGACCCCCGCCAGCCCGTGCCAGGAAAAGTGTTCGTTCCAGCCGGGCAACAAAATGGCCGCGGCCCACACCAGAATGTAACTGAGGCTCAGCAAGGCATACGCTTTGCTGAGTGCCATGCGATGCAACGCCAGATACCAGCAGCCCATCGAGGCCACATACCCCATGAGTCCCAGCAGCAGCGCGCCAGTACCGGACGAGACGTGCCAGAGCGCGGAGACAAACGCATCAAGCTCGCTGACTGGCGGCAGGGCCTGCATGGCATAGCGCAGCAGCAGCTGCGCCGCGCTGACCAGCATTACGCTGCATAACGCCCAGAACGTTCCTCTCACAGGCTTCCTCCGAGGATAACAATGCCGATGATGATGAACCCGACGCCCAGCCAGTGATGCAACGCGACTTTTTCATGCCAGAATGCTTTCGCCGCCAGGGTCACCCAGACAAAATTGAGGCTCAGCATAGGGTAGGCAACGCCGACAGGCAGGCGCTGCAGGACCACCAGCCAGACCAGCATGCCGCTGCCCAGCGCCAGCAATGCCAGGCCCAGCCACAGCATAATATGCGCGCCACGCCGCCCGGCTTTCGCCGGACGGGTGGCCTGCTTCTGACACAGCTGCCCTGCGCAGGTCAGCAGGCTTGCCAGTATCAACCAGAGCCAGGTCGTCATTGCGGTAAATACTGCAGCCAGGCCAGACGGCCCTGAATATACAGGCTGTCCGGTTCTGGCAGATGAGCCCGCTTAATATCGTCGTGTTTTGACAGCAGGATCACCAGTGACACGCCCCCCTGCTGGCGATGCGTTGCCAGCCACTGCGCAAAATTATCTTTCTCGACAAACCGGTCTTTCACATCCGGGTACGCTAGCCCGTAGCTCAGCTCGCCGCTCTGACCAAACAGAATGATGTCATTACGCTTAAGCTCCCACGCCAGCCCGGAGGCCACGCCAACATTGTTCGCCAGCACAAACCGGCTGCTCTGAAGCGGGTCACGGATGGTATCCACCAGCGACTGCGGCTGTTTGGAATCTACCACCAGGTTAGGAATGGCAAACCCAATCAGCAGCGCCACGCCAGCAGGACACAACGCCGCCAGCCACCAGCGCTGCGCGCTTTGCCGCACGGTAAACCAGCCGACAGCCGCCCAGACGAGAAACGCCAGCACCGCGCAGAAGACTTTATACAGCTCAACGGATGTCCAGACCGGATGCTTAGCAACCCCCCACGGCGAGACCACCAGCGCCACCACCACGCCAATCACACCAAACGCCAGGTTAATCCCGCCGTTAATGCGTAACGCTCTGGCCCCTTTGTCCGCCGCGATGCAGGCATAGCGCGCCATCAGGATAGCCAGCGGAGCAAAACACGGCAGGATGTAGGTTGGCAGTTTGCCTTTGGCAATGCTGAAGAACAGCAGCGGCATCACGACCCATCCAAGCAGATAAAAGCCACCGCCCGTGTTGTCTCTTTCGCGCCAGCCCAGCCGAAACGCGCCGGGCAACAGCGCCAGCCACGGCAGACTGCCGGCCAGCAGGAACGGCAGGTAGTACCAGAACGGCGCTTTGTGCTGAGCATCGCTCTGGGCAAAGCGCTGAATATGCTCAACCCAGAAGAAGTAGCGCCAGAAATCAGGCTCTCGGTGCGCAATGGCCAGCGCCCAGGGCAGGACGATCAGCACACAGCTCACGATGGCCAGCCAGCCAAAGATCAGCACCTCTTTCCAGCGCTTCTGCGCAATCACCCACGGCAGCACGCCTATCACCGGCACCGCCAGCGCCAGGAATCCTTTGGTCATCACCCCCATGCCGCAGGCAAGCCCGAGCAGCACGTAGCCACCCGCTTTTCCGGCCACGGTTTCAGCCTGCGAGGCCAGCCAGAAGCTGCACATAGCGGCCACCAGCCACAGGGTAATGATGGGATCCAGCACGGCGTACGTACCAATGCCATACACCAGGAACAGGGTCAGGAAGATAAGGCCTGAGAAAATGGCAACGCGCTTATCCCGCCACAGGCGCCACGCCATCCAGATCACCAGCAGAGCCGTCAACCCGGTTGAGAATATGGCGCCGGCGCGCACGGCAAAGTTAGTATGCCCAAACAGCAGTTGCCCGATACTGTTGATCCAGTAGCCCGCAATCGGCTTTTCAAAGTAACGCAGCCCCAGAAAATGCGGGACAATCCAGTCTCCAGACGCCAGCATTTCGCGGCTGATTTCCGCATAGCGCGTTTCATCAGGCTGCCACAGCAGGCGGATATCGATCGGAATGAGGTAGTAAACGATAAACAGTGCGAGAAGCGCTAAGCCATAACGGGCTGCTTTCATGATACCGGACTCACGGTTTGTTGATAGCCAAGCCAGCCTTCCCGGCCAGCCAGTTCATTACGCACAATTTTGCCCACGGGCAGGACGCTAAGATCCTCTGGCAGCAATTCGCTCAATGGACAAAACTGAATGCCCTCCTGAGCGGCCATCGTCAACAGTGCATCGAAATCATGCTGATACGCAATCCCTTCCACTTCCGCGTGGATGGTGTAGACGGGCGTACCGGTGTCGCGATGAATGCAGTCCAGAATATAGCGATTGAACCCTCCTGCACTGACCTCGCGCCCAACCACTTCATCCCAGGTGGGAAGCGTGACCGGGATTTGCACCGTCCCCAGGCGATTCTCCCCGATGAGCGGCAAAAAAGGCCCGGTGCCGCGGCAATCACTGTTGTAGCGAAACGCGAAGGGTTCTTTGGCCTTCACCACGCGTTGGTCGGCACGCCATCCCGCCACGGCGGAGCAGCGAATCGTCTGGCCGGTAATGGCCTCCAGCTCCAGCATGCCGCGTTCAACTTCACGCGACAGGCGTGGAATATCCCAGACGCCAGCCCAGGCCTGCCAGGCATGGTGATCCCAGGCATGCAGTCCAACCTCATGGTGCTGCGCCGCGTCGCGGATAACGGCTTCATTACCCGCGCCAATGCGCCTGCCGGGCCATGCGGTTCCGGCCAGCAAAATATCCCAGCCGTAGAGAGAGGCTGCGCGTGAGCGCAGCATTTTGAACAGAAATGCCGGTTTAACCAGACGCCATAAATGACGTCCCATATTGTCAGGCCCCACGCTGAAGAAAATGGATGAGCGCACGTTGTGCTTGCTCAGCAGTTCCAGCAGTTTGGGTACGCCGTCACGCGTCCCCCTGAAGGTGTCGACATCAATGCGTAAACCGACTTTTCTCATGAGACCTGTTCCGACAGCTCCACGGTGCGCAGGAAGAAATCGAGCGTTTCATCAATGGTCTGATCCATCTTCACCGTCGGTGTCCAGTTCAGGCAGCGTTTCGCATTACGAATGCTCGGTTTACGGTGCTCAACGTCCTGATAACCTTTACCGTAGTAGCTGCTGCTTTCCACTTCACGGAAACCGGCAAACGGCGGGAAGCGATCGCGCAGCGGATGACGTTCAAAGCTTGCCAGCAGCATCTCAGCCAGCTCGCGAATGCTCGCTTCGTTATCCGGGTTACCGATGTTGATGATCTCTCCGTTGCAGCGACCCTCTTTGTTTTCGATGATGCGGAACAGCGCCTCAATACCGTCGCTGATATCCGTAAAGCAGCGTTTTTGTTTACCGCCTTCGATAAGCTTGATGGGCGAGCCTTCCACCAGGTTCAGGATCAGTTGGGTGATGGCACGTGAGCTGCCGATACGCGCCGCGTTAAGGTTATCCAGACGTGGCCCCATCCAGTTAAACGGACGGAACAGCGTAAAGCGCAGACCCGCTTTCTCGCCGTAGGCCCAGATCACGCGGTCGAGCAGCTGCTTGGAGACGGAATAAATCCAGCGCTGTTTGTTGATCGGCCCGACGACCAGGTTAGAGGTATCTTCGTCGAAGTTTTTGTCAGTACACATGCCGTACACTTCAGAAGTGGACGGGAAGATGATGCGCTTGTCGTATTTCACACAGTCGCGGATGATCTTCAGGTTCTCTTCGAAGTCCAGCTCGAACACGCGCAGCGGGTTACGGGTGTACTCAATCGGCGTGGCAATCGCCACCAGCGGCAGCACCACGTCACATTTTTTAATGTGATATTCAATCCACTCGGAGTGAATGCTGATATCCCCTTCCACAAAGTGGAAACGCGGGTTGTCGAGGAAACGACTGATGGCATCAGCACCGATATCCAGACCATAAATTTCGTAGTTATCGTCTTTCAGCAGACGCTCGGTCAGGTGGTTGCCGATAAAGCCGTTGACGCCAAGGATCAGCACGCGGGTGCGGCGTTTGATGGCCACAACCGGTGCGCTGGTGATCAGTGCGCCAGTGACCAGCCCCAGAGACTGAGCCAGCTGCGCGCCCTGAACGTAAACGCCGTTATCGGTTTGCCCGGTCACGATCTCCAGCGCCTGCTCGCCGCAGCTGACAATCAGCGGGGAAGCTGAGACAACGGTGCCCGGTTTGGCGGCAGGAATGTCGTCGCGTACGCGGGATTTCCAGACGATAAATTTACTCACGCCTGCAAAGCTGTACGCCCCCGGCCAGGGGTCGGTAACGGCACGCACCAGGTTGTGCAACTGACGAGCCGGCTTGTTCCAGTCCAGACGGCCATCTTCTGGCCGGCGACGGCCAAAACAGCTCGCCTTGCTCTCATCCTGCGCGGTCTCGCTGAAGGTGCCGTTAAGGATCGCTGGCAACACATCACGTAACAGGCTTTGCGCTACGGTGCAGAGCTTCTGATGAAGCTGCAGCGCAGTTTCATCCGCGTCGATAGCCACGCGCTGCTGCGCGATGATGGCACCGGCATCTGCGCGGTGCACCATACGGTGCAGAGTGACGCCGGTTTCCGTTTCACCGTTCACCAGCACCCAGTTCAGCGGTGCGCGGCCACGGTAGGCGGGCAGCAAAGAGCCGTGAAGATTAAATGCCCCTTTTGCGGCCAGACTTAAAATCTCATCGCAAATCAGGTTGCGATAATAGAACGAGAAGATGGCATCAGGCGCGAGCGCCCGGATGCGATCCACCCACAGCGGATGGTTGACATCGTCCGGGGCGTAAACCGGAATACCGCGCTCTGCGGCGATACGCGCCACCGAGCCAAAGAAGTTATTCTCTCCGGCCGTGTCCGGATGCGTGAAGATTGCAGCGATTTCATAGCCCGCTTCCAGCAGGGCCAGCGTGCCCGCACACCCCATATCGTGATAGGCAAAGACAACAGCTTTCATGGGTGAATTTCCTCTTGAGATGCTTTGTGTTCCTGGCGGACAACACGTTGAATAAAGTAGCGCGGACGTGCGCGAACATCGTTATAAATACGGCCAATGTATTCCCCGAGCAGGCCCATCCCGACAAACTGGGCGCCGATGAACATAAACAGCACGGCAAAGAGCATGAAGACCCCTTCCGCCGCCCACTGGGGACCGTAGATCAGGCGGAGTAACACCAGCAGCACGGAGAGCGCGAAGCCGAACACGGCAATGATGCTGCCGAAAACGCTCAACAGGCGCAGCGGCGTGGTGGTCAGGCAGGTGATAAGGTCGTACATCAGGTTGATGAGACGCATAAAGCTGTACTTCGACTCGCCGTGCTCGCGCTCGGCGTGCAGTACCGGGATTTCCGTCGCCTTACGGGCAAAAGTGTTCGCGAGAATGGGAATAAACGTGCTGCGTTCATGGCAGTGCAGCATGGCGTCGACAATATGGCGGCGGTAGGCGCGCAGCATGCAGCCATAATCGCCCATCGCTTTGCCGGTGGTTCGCTGGATCAGACGGTTGATTGTGCGGGAAGCCAGCTTACGGAACAGGCTGTCCTGACGGTTTTGCCGCACCGTGCCGACCACGTCGTACCCTTCATCGGCCTTTGCAACCAGACGCGGGATCTCTTCCGGCGGGTTTTGCAGATCGGCATCAAGCGTAATAATCAGATCGCCCGTCACGTGGCTGAACCCGGCCATAATGGCGGAGTGCTGGCCGTAGTTACGGTTAAGCAGCACGGCAACAATATGGCTGCCCTCGACCTGCGCGGCTTCGGTCAGCATCAGCGCGGAATTATCGCTACTGCCATCATCCACCAGCAGTATTTCATAGGCTTTGCCGAGCGTGTCGCAGGCGGCCGTCGTGCGGCTGATCAGTTCGGGCAGGCTCTCCTGTTCGTTGTAAACGGGGATAACCACAGAAACTTTTTGTACAGGCGGTGCGCTGAACATATCAATTTCCTGCAAGCTGATGGAGCGCGGTAATGACGCGGGTTGTGTCGTCATGAGTCATGTCCGGGAAAAGGGGGAGAGAACAAATACGCGCGCTATTCCATTCAGAATTCGGGAGCGATACATCAGGAAAACGCTCGCGGTAGTATTTTTGCGTGTGCGCCGCGCGGAAATGCAGGCCGGTGCCAATGCCTTTTTCCTTCAGGGCTGCCATCAGGTTGTCGCGAGAAATCCCGCAACGGGCTTCATCCACGCGAATGATGAACAGATGCCAGGCGTGGACGTGCGACCATGAAGGAATACGCAGCGGCTGGAACGGCGTATCGGCAAGCTCGCGAAGATAGCGTTCAGCAATGTCATGACGTCGTGCGTTGGCCTCTTTCAGTTTGCCCAACTGCACCAGCGCCAGCGCGGCGTTGATATCCGCCAGGTTGTATTTGAAGCCGGGCGTGATAACTTCTGCCTGCGGCGCACGACCGTGCGTCTGGCGGTCGTAAGCGTCCACACCCAGGCCGTGGAATTTCAGGCTACGGATCCGCTGCGCCAGTTGCGCATCGTCCGTGACCACTAACCCGCCTTCGGCGCAGGTCATGTTTTTAATGGCGTGGAATGAGAAAATCGCGGTGCCCTGCCAGCCCACGTGACGCGAGTGGTAGTACGTGCCGGCTGCATGCGCCGCATCTTCAATGACCGGAATACCGTGACGCTCCCCAATGGCGCGAATGGCGTCGATGTCACACGGCGCGCCAGCATAATGAACCGGAACAATCGCTTTTGTACGTGGCGTAATGGCGGCGTCGACCGCATCCGGCGTGACCATCAACGTATCCCGGTCCACATCAATCATCACCGGGGTTGCGCCCAGCAGCACAATCATATTCAGTGTGGATACCCAGGTCAGGGAGGGGGTAATCACTTCATCGCCTGGACCAATACCCAGCGCCATCAGCGTGACATGCATTCCCGCGGTCGCTGAGCTGACGGCAATCGCATGTTGATTCCCGGTTAGCTGACAGAATGCCTCTTCAAGCGCCTGATTTTTCGGTCCTGTGGTGATCCAGCCGGAGATTAATACCTCCTGCAACGCCGCTAATTCCTCGCTACCCATGGACGGCCGGGAAAAAGGCAAAAAATCACTCATCATTAATTTCCTTGCTGTATTAAAGGCGTCATCTTTTTTACTGCGCTGTCGTTATGGGCAGCTCAATGGAATCATGCAAGATGGTTTATAAATAAAGTCCAAATAAAATTTAGACTGCACTCCATTTATGTCAACAAACCATCAACTAAAGTAAAAGTATCGTCGTTTTCTTAGGAAAAAATTAAGAGATGAGGAAAGCGGAATGGGTAAAGAGCAACAGAGTGCAAGAGAAATCCTTTTACAACAGTAAGATGGGATTTAATTCTCTTTTTTTATTTTTTGTGAGTAGACTCACGACGGGCATTTAAATATTTCATTTCTTTTACATTAAAACGATAAGAAAAGTAAATGAACGCTCAACCAAAATAAAAACCCCGGCGGTTTCGTCAACCGCCGGGAACTTTCTTTTAATGTGAATTGTCGCGTTTACTTAAGATTAGCAGGAAAATCACTCGGCAATTCACTGGCCGCGCAGGCAATAACGCTTTCATTATTCGCCCCACAGTCGCGAACAAAGGTGATCGTCGCAAATTCATCAATGACTTCAGTGGGGTATGCCGGACCCGCATCACGATACGCATTCATCAATGGAATATGATCGTTCTGGAAGCAGACGGTTTTTTCTGGATTGTTGATCACCCAACGTGGGAAGAAGATGGTGCCGTGGAACAGTTTGTCACCCAGGTTTGCAATCAGGCTCACGTCGGTACCGGTTGGTTCTGTCCAGGAAATTTTATAGATGCTCTCACCTACGCGAACAATATAAGCCTGCTGATCTTTCACCCAACGATTCGCCACAATCCCGCTGTGAATACGGTAATCAAGGGTGGTTTCATTTTTGACATAAATCTCGTAATTCCAGCCATTATCGTAGGTATATACAAGGTGTTTGCCGACGAAGCCGCTTAAGTCATGTTTGTCGAAGGTGTTCATAATGTGTCTCCTTTGTTTTGATGAGACGATCGTACCCCTTCAAAAAATGAATGAATAACGCTATGTTTGAATCAAATTCATCCAAATTTTAGATTAATCATGCATAAGACGACGCTTGAACAATGGTCATTACTGGAAAGAGTGGTCGAGGCAGGCAGCTTTGCCAAAGCAGCGGAAGAGACCAACCGCAGCCAGTCCTCGGTCAGCTATAACCTGTCGCTGCTGCAGGAGCGGCTGGGCGTGGCGCTGCTGGTGCCCGAGGGGCGGCGGGCTGTCTTAACCCCGGCCGGCGAACTCCTGCTCAACCAGGTTAAACCGTTGCTGAAAGCCTTCGCCTATGTTGAGACCCGTGCGGCAAGCCTGCGTAATGGAATGCGCACGCGGTTAGATCTGGTGGTGGACAGCATTTTCCCGCGCCGACGCCTGTTCGCTATTTTGCGTCAGTTCCAGCAGCTGTATCCGCAAACGCAGGTCCGCCTCACCGAAGTGCTGGAAAATAGCCGCACCGATGTCATTAATGATGAAGCCGACGTGATGGTGTTAACCCGCCGCCAGGACATAACCGGTCTTGGCGAATGGCTGATGAATATCGACTTTGTTGCCGTGGCGCATCATCAACATCCCCTCTTTAGCCTCGACGCGCCGCTTAACGACGATATGCTGCGCCCGTGGCCGCTCATTCAGATAGCCGACAGCCAGACCGCCGCGCGTGCGGCCGGCGAGTCGTGGACCTTTTCCACCATTGATGCAGCCATAGAGGCGGTGATGTCTCAGGTCGGCTATGGCTGGCTGCCAGAGGAGCGTATTCAGACCCAGCTTGATCTGGGGGTGCTTAAACGCCTGCCGCTTAGCCATGGCGCACGCCGGGCTACGCCGCTGCACCTGATTGTGAAACGCTCCCTCGGCCCGCTGGATGAACAGGTTGAGACCCTGCTGCGCCTTTTTAGCCAGGAGCCGCCATCCTCACCTGCTACGCTTTAAGGTCCGAACGTTAAACACGATAAGGAGCAGATGATGAAGATCGATTTTACGGGGAAAGTCGCGCTGGTGACCGCCTCTACCGGCGGGATCGGGTTCGCCATAGCCCGAGGGCTGGCTGAAAGCGGTGCGGAAGTGATCATCAATGGCCGTAGCACGGAGTCTGTGAATAAAGGTATCCAGCAGCTACAACAGGTTGTGCCTGGGGTGCAGGTACGCGCTGCGATTGCCGACCTCAGCACGGCTGAAGGGGTGGAATCGCTGCTGAACGTGGCGACCCACGTCGACATCCTGGTCAACAACGCCGGCATTTACGGCCAGCAGGATTTTTATGGCACCGACGATGACACCTGGGAGCGTTACTGGCAGACAAACGTGATGTCCGGCGTGCGTATCTCCCGTGCGCTGCTGCCGGGTATGGTGCAGAAAGGCTGGGGACGCGTGGTGTTTATTTCGTCCGAGTCGGCCTGCAATATTCCGGCGGACATGATCCACTATGGCGTGACCAAAACGGCGCAGCTGTCGCTCGCTCGCGGGCTGGCGAAGTTCGTGGCGGGAAGCGGTGTCACGGTGAACAGCGTATTGCCCGGTCCCACCCTTTCAGACGGTTTTGCCGGCATGATGAAAGACGAGATCGAGAGAACCGGCAAATCGCTGGAGGAACTGGCGAAAGAGTTTGTGATGACTCACCGCCCGAGCTCGGTTATCCAGCGTGCCGCGACGGTGGAAGAAGTCGCCAATATGGTGGTGTATGTCTGCTCGCCCCAGGCCTCCGCCACCTCGGGCGCGGCACTGCGCGTCGATGGTGGCGTGGTGGATGACATCATCTGATCCCTCAGACAGAACGGTCTGTGACCCGTCGGGCAGTAATATAGTGCGCCTGCCAGTAGTCATCAGTCAGGGTTGAGACGGTTACGCCCTGGCTGCGTGAGGCATGAATAAACTGGCTATTGCCGATGTACACGCCCACGTGCCTTCGGTCTGGACCGGTCTGAAAGAAGACCAAATCCCCCGCCTTCAGACGGTATTGCGCCACCTTCACGCCGCGATGGATCTGTTCGCCCGTCGTGCGCGGCAGATTAAGGTTCGCCGCATCGCTGAACAGATGCTGCATCAGCGCGGAGCAGTCCACGCCCCGATGTGTGGTCCCGCCCCACTGATAGTGGGTGCCTTTCCACTTCTGGTATTGATCAAGGATCCGGGTACGCAGTGGTCCTGTTTCCTGGTGCAGCAGCGCGGATTTTGCCGGAGAAAGGGCAAGCTCGCGGTTCATTGACAGCATCGACGCCGGCAGTTGAAAACTCAATGCCGAAAACGAAGCCAGACTTAACGAGAGGATTGAAATAAGCGATCTAAACGTCATATCAAAATAGATTCAGTGAGTGAATATTTTCCTTACCGGTGGGGGCCAACGTTCCCCCGAAATAGCGCTCAATGTGGCGATAATATAGACAGCTCGCTTTTCAACCAATTATTATTGAGACCAAAAATGGACTCACTTTCCGATCGCAAGATCGCGAAAAAAATGCTCAAGACAGAAGGACAGACAGGGTAAAGCAGGTAAACTAATCAACAGAATGTGTATTTTAGCTAAGACGTATTTATGACCAATATGATTGCCGACGAGGCCGTGGCCAAATCCAACGTGCTCTCCGTCTTCGACTTTGATGGAACACTGACGCACCACGACAGCTTTATCCCTTTCCTGCGTTTTGCCTTTGGTAAACGTTACTTCGCGGGCCGCCTGGTGCGTATGGCCTTGCCCACGCTCCACTGCGTGCGTCGTAAGCTGACGCGCGATGAGCTGAAGGAAGTGTTGATTAAAACGTTCCTGACGGGCGTGGATGAACACTGGCTACGCCAGCAGGCGGAAGCGTTTTGCGAAAAATACTGGGACAAGCTGATGCGCCCTGCCGGCGTACTGGCCGTCGCCGCAGAGGTGAATTCCGGTGCGGAAGTGACCATCTGCTCCGCCTCTCCGGCGCTGGTGCTCCAGCCATGGGCTGACAAGCTAGGGATTAAGCTGATTGGCACACAGCTGGAAGTGAAAGACGGCAAGCTGACCGGACGTATCACCGGCAACAACTGCCGCTGTGCCCAGAAGGTGGCGAGGCTGGAAAAAGTGTATGGCGATCTGAATAGCTACCACCTGCGCGCGTGGGGCGATACCCGCGGTGACCATGAACTGCTGGCGGCGGCGCAGGATGCACACTGGCGGCACTTCCATCCACCGCGCAAGCGTCGACATTCACCGATTAAGTGTTAGACACTGTCTACCCGAAAACGGCAACCAAAGGTTGCCGTTTTGCTTTTAATGGGCTTCTTTCTTACCCGGGAACATCACGCTGGTGATAATCCCCAGCGCCAGCACGCCAAGCACCACAAACAGGCTTGCCGTGGCACCAATGCTGTAACCGTGGTGCCAGAAGTGATCGGTGGCATTTAATCCGAGCTTGAACGCCACGAAGAACAGCAGCAGCACGACCGCTTTCTCCAGATGCACCAGATACTGCTTCAGCGCTTCCAGCACGAAGTAGAGCGTACGCAAGCCGAGGATGGCAAACATCATTGCGCTGTAAATAATAAGCGGCTCACGGCTGACGGCAATAATGGCCGGCACGGAGTCAAACGCGAACATCACATCAGAGAGTTCCACGACCGCCACGCAAAGCAACAGCGGCGTTGCGTAGCGTTTCGCCTTCTTCACGCGTCCAACCGTTACGTCCTGGTTTTCAGGTTTCTCCAGCTCCCCGTCCACCTCTTTCTGGGTCAGAATAAAGGCATTGCTGCTGATTTTAGGCCAGACAGGATAGAAGCGTTTCACCAGACGGTAAGCCAGATGGCCGGAGTAATCTTCAACCTCGTCACTCTCTTCATTACGTCTGAGCATCATCACCGCCGTCCAGCCGACGACCAGCGCGAAGATAACCTCCACGTAAGGCCCCAGACTTAACAGGCTGGTCCCAATGGCCACAAAGATACCGCGGAAAACAATCGCCCCCAGCACGCCCCAGTAGAGGACGCGGTGACGATATTTATCCGGCACGCCGAACCAGGCAAAAATCGCCATCATCACAAACAGGTTATCAACGGAGAGCACCTCTTCCAGCGCGTAACCGGTGAGGAACAGGCTCGCCATCTCTGCGCCGTGGTGAACATACAGGAACCCGGCGAAAGCCATGGCCATCATGACCCAGAAGAGGGACCACATGGCAGCGCTTTTCAGCGAGATCGGTTTATCGTGACGGTGCATAAAGAGGTCGATAAACATCGCCCCGACGGCCATCACTACAAAGACAACAACGGTTTCAGTCGGGAAACCGAGATGAGCAGCAGACATACACAACCCTTTTGGCAGACAAAACACAGCACCATGCAAACTGGCGTAAACCAGGAACGGAAAGGGGCAGGCTGTTTACCAGCCTTTAACCCTTAAAGCCGCGGCCTTCCAGGCCCGGCAAAGAGAGGTACTTTACCGCACTCCATGGGGTCGCGCATCTGCCGTTTAGGCGCTCATGCCGCGCAAACGCTGCAGTACGGCCACCAGAACCGCCACTGACCAGCCCACCATCAAGGCGCCGACCAGGCCTTCCACACCCCCAATCAGCCGCCAGTGCTGAGGCAACGTGACATCGCCGTATCCCACCGTGGCGTAACTGACCAGTGAAAAGTAGAAGCTGGTGTTCCAGTCGTTAAATGCATCAATAACAAAATAAAACCCGGCGAAGAGACCGGCTTCAAGAAGATGGGCGAAGATCATGGAGATAACGATCCCGACGTTACGCAAAACCACGCGCACCGCAGAGTCGACCTCTAAATTAATGAATTTTAAAACGCAAAACATCCACAGCGAATGGATGACCACCGTAAGGGTAAGCAAAATAATGATGCTGAGTAGCTGCATGAAAGGTGCTCTGACCGGGAAGAAAAATGACCCCGCGAACGCAGCGGGGCACCTGGAGCTGTCTGGCCTGGTCGAAGCTTAATGGATCGGAGGAAAAAAGTTGGTGCAATAATTGCGATGCGTTATTATTTCTCTGCCAGCGCCTGAGCACACGCCCAGGCACTTGCCCATGCCCACTGGAAATTGTATCCGCCGAGCCAGCCGGTTACATCCATCACCTCACCAATAAAATAGAGCCCCGGCACGTTGCGCGCTTCCATGGTGCGTGAGGAGAGTTCATGGGTGTCGACCCCGCCAAGCGTCACTTCCGCCGTACGGTAGCCTTCGGTACCGTTGGGCTGCACCCGCCAGGCTGTCAGCGTCTCAACCAGCACCTCCTGTTCGCGGCTGTTAAGCTGCTTGAGCGACACATCGGGGATCTGACCCAGCACCTGCAAACATTCCACCAGACGTTTTGGCAACTGCATGGCCAGCGTGTTTTTCAGGCTTTGATTCGGGTGCGCCGCGCGTTGCTCGTTGAGGAAAGCCTCCAGGTCGCAATCGGGTAGCAGGTTAACCGTGACAAACTCCCCCGGCTGCCAGTAGCTGGAGATTTGCAGTACCGCCGGGCCGGAAAGACCACGGTGGGTAAACAGCAGGTTTTCACGGAAAACCGTACCGTCTTCAGCCGTAATGACCGACGGAACCGAGACGCCAGAAAGCGTCTGGAGCTGTTCCAGCAGGGGCTTATGCAGGGTGAACGGTACCAGCCCCGCACGGGTGGGCAGCACGTTCAGGCCAAACTGTTCGGCAATCTTGTAGCCGAATGGTGAAGCACCGAGCCCCGGCATGGAGAGGCCACCGCTGGCAATCACCAGGTTATCGGCGCTGACGCTTTCCCCGTTTAACTGCAGCGTGTAGCCCTGCTCATCACGGGACACCTCCAGCACTTCCGTGCGCAGGCGCATCACCACGCGGCCCTTCTCGCACTCGGCCACCAGCATATCGACAATCTGCTGGGCGGAGTCATCACAGAACAGCTGGCCCAGCGTCTTCTCATGCCATGCGATACCGTGCTTACCCACCAGGTCGATAAAGTCCCACTGGGTGTAACGCGCCAGGGCCGATTTGCAAAAATGACGGTTCTGGCTCAGATAAGCTGCAGGTTCGACGTAGAGATTTGTAAAGTTGCAGCGCCCGCCACCGGACATCAGAATTTTACGTCCTGGCTTTTTACCGTTATC
This sequence comes from Enterobacter sp. R-25, assembly GCF_049913205.1. Lineage (NCBI taxonomy): Bacteria > Pseudomonadati > Pseudomonadota > Gammaproteobacteria > Enterobacterales > Enterobacteriaceae > Enterobacter > Enterobacter sp. R-25. The sequence goes on from NZ_CP183982.1 coordinate 4,481,898, forward strand.
CAGCAACAGCACGCGACGACCCGCCTGTCCGGCCATCGCCGCACAAAACATACCCGCCGCACCGGCGCCAATTACCACGGCATCAAACCTTTCCACGTCAAAATCCTCTTCGTTAACTGCCGCGGATTGTAAAGTTTCCTCTGTGGTCACACCAGCGTAATTAACCGAGATATCAGTCATATACTTGAAATATAAAATATATTTCTTTACCTAACGCCAACAAAGCCGAAGTTATATCAAAAAAAAGCTATATTTCACTTTGCCCGCCGCGCATTTGTCCTGGATAATGCGCCGCGTTCATGTCCTCAAAATGGCGTAACGTCCTATGCTACATTTGTTTGCTGGCCTGGATTTACATACCGGGCTTTTATTATTGCTTGCTCTGGTTTTTGTACTGTTTTACGAAGCGATCAACGGCTTCCACGACACTGCAAACGCAGTAGCAACGGTTATCTACACTCGCGCAATGCGATCGCAGCTCGCGGTTGTTATGGCGGCGGTATTTAACTTTTTTGGTGTTCTTCTGGGTGGACTGAGCGTTGCATATGCGATCGTGCATATGTTGCCAACGGATCTGCTTCTCAACGTTAGTTCTGGCCATGGCCTCGCTATGGTGTTCTCAATGCTGCTTGCTGCAATTATCTGGAACCTCGGTACCTGGTATTTCGGCCTGCCTGCATCCAGTTCTCACACCCTCATCGGCGCGATTATCGGTATTGGGTTAACAAATGCCCTCATGACCGGTACCTCGGTTGTTGATGCGTTAAACATCCCGAAAGTGCTGGGAATTTTCGCCTCACTGATTGTCTCCCCTATCGTGGGTCTGGTGGTCGCAGGCGGATTGATTTTCATCCTGCGTCGTTACTGGAGCAATACGAAAAAACGCTCCCGTATTCACCTGACGCCGGCAGAGCGTGAGAAGAAAGACGGCAAGAAAAAGCCGCCATTCTGGACGCGGATTGCCCTGATCCTTTCCGCTATCGGCGTTGCCTTCTCTCACGGTGCGAACGACGGTCAGAAAGGCATTGGTCTGGTAATGCTGGTACTGATTGGCGTCGCACCGGCGGGATTCGTGGTTAACATGAACGCCTCCGGTTACGAAATCACCCGTACCCGTGATGCGGTGAACAACGTTGAAATCTACTTCCAGCAACACCCTGAGCTGCTGAAGAAGGCAACCGGCGTTGACCAGTTGATCCCTTCTCCTGAAGCAGGCGCTACCACTGCGCCGGGCGAATTCCACTGCCATCCGGCAAACGCGATTAACGCGCTGGAACGTGCCAAAGGCATGCTGGGTAATATCGAAAGCTACGACAAACTGTCCGTTGAGCAACGTGGTCAACTGCGTCGCATTATGCTGTGCATCTCTGATGTCACGGATAAAGTGGCGAAGCTGCCAGAAGTGAATGCTGACGACCAGCGTCTGCTGAAGAAACTGAAAGGCGATATGCTCAATACTATTGAGTACGCGCCAATCTGGATCATCATGGCTGTCGCACTGGCTCTCGGTATCGGTACGATGATTGGCTGGCGTCGTGTGGCGACCACCATCGGCGAGAAGATCGGTAAGAAAGGCATGACGTATGCGCAGGGTATGTCCGCGCAGATGACGGCGGCGGTTTCAATCGGTCTGGCGAGCTATACCGGTATGCCAGTTTCGACCACCCACGTACTCTCCTCTTCCGTGGCAGGGACCATGATTGTTGACGGCGGCGGTCTGCAACGCAAAACCGTGACCAACATTCTGATGGCCTGGGTATTTACCCTTCCGGCCTCTATCCTGCTGTCGGGTGGGTTGTACTGGATTTCGCTGAAGCTTATCTAATCGGCAGAACGCGATAAAAAAGCGGGTCAGGAAACTGACCCGCTTTTTTTATGCTCAGTGCCAAATCATCAAGGCAATCATGCTGACCACAACCAGACCACACAGGGCGCTGGTTAAAATGAACTGACGGCGAAGACGCTCGCAACGGCGAATAAACTCTTCATCGTGGTGATCGCGATAGCGCTGGTAATAGATATACCCTACCAGACGCATCTGCTTGCTGGGCTGTCCGTGCGAGGTGAAGAACCCTCCACCGTCCACATACTGATAAAGCAACGGATCGCAACCACGAAGTACCACTAACAGCGCACGTAACGATGAGAAGTAGCGCGCCATATTCACTATGCAAACCACGCATAACGCCCAAAACAATGCGACGGTGCTAATCATACATCCTCCCCGGCGTACGCCCACGAAGCAAGGCCTCTGAGCTACCGCACTCCAGTGCCCTGACAGACAGTTCAGTGAAAGAATGAACAAAAGTCGATCCGGTTCGCGTTTTAATATCCGAACGGCTCATTAAATAGTGTAGGAGATCCGTTAATTTTTTTGCCACAAGGTTAATCGTTATCAACACCAAAGCTTGAAAAATATGTTTTACTGGGCCGTAATGAAAGCATCAGACGACGGCTTTTCCATTTAGTCATCGATAACTTAAGGAAGGAGTAACACTATGGCTTACAAACACATTCTCATCGCGGTAGACCTCTCTCCGGAGAGTAAAGTGCTGGTTGATAAAGCGGTATCCATGGCACGCCCTTACAACGCGAAAGTTTCTCTTATCCACGTTGATGTGAATTACTCCGACCTCTATACCGGTCTGATTGACGTCAATCTCGGTGATATGCAGAAACGCATCTCTGAAGAGACACACCACGCCCTGAGCGAACTGTCCACCAACGCGGGCTACCCTATCACCGAAACCTTAAGCGGCAGCGGCGATCTGGGTCAGGTGCTGGTTGATGCGATTAAGAAATACGATATGGACCTGGTCGTTTGTGGTCACCACCAGGACTTCTGGAGCAAGCTGATGTCTTCCGCGCGTCAGCTGATTAACACCGTTCATGTGGATATGCTGATTGTTCCACTGCGTGACGAAGAAGACGAGTAAGTCTGCTTTCCCTCTCCCAAAGGGAGAGGGAACCGTTCGAGCCTCTTTCCAGCGCGGGTTGGGGTGACAGCATCAAACTGCACACCCTAACCTTCCTGTTCCGGCGTCCCCGAATAAATATCAAACCGGTGCCCTTTGGTAACCACCGCATTGGCCGTGGCCACGTCCGCCAGCGGCGGCGCATAGTCCGGGCGTTTCACCACCACGCGCTTCGTGGCTAACTGACGAGCAGGCACCAGCAAACCATCCGCGTCTAAATCCGGCCCGACCAGCGACTGGAACACCCGCATCTCTTTCTTCACCAGCGCGCTTTTCTGCTTATGCGGGAACATCGGGTCGAGATAGACCACCTGCGGACGCGGAGTGATATCGGTCAGCGCCGTCAGGCTGGAGGCGTGAATCAACTGCAAGCGCGCCTGCAGCCACAGTCCAATCTCCGGGTCGGCATAGCCGCGCGTCAGCCCGTCGTCGAGCAGCGCGGCCACGACCGGATTGCGCTCCAGCATCCGCACGTGACACCCTACCGAGGCCAGGACAAACGCATCGCGCCCTAAACCCGCCGTGGCATCCACCACGTCCGGAAGATAGCTTCCTTTGACGCCAACCGCTTTGGCAACCGCTTCACCGCGACCGCCGCCGAACTTGCGCCGGTGCGCCATGGCGCCCCCCACAAAATCGACAAATATCCCGCCGAGCCTGGGTTCGTCACGCTTACGTAATTCCAGATGCGCCGGCGTCATCACCAGCGCCATCAGGTTTTCATCATCATGCTCCAGCCCCCAGCGGGCGGCCAGAACAGATAAGGCGCCGTCTCCGGCGCCTGTTTCATCGACTAAACAGATCTTCACGTAACGGTTAGCCTTTAATTCCGTAGTGCTCAAGCATCGCATCCAGCTGCGGCTCGCGGCCACGGAAGCGTTTGAACAGCACCATTGGCTCTTCAGAACCGCCGCGCGTCAGGATGTTATCAAGGAACGACTGGCCGGTTTCACGGTTGAAAATGCCCTCTTCTTCAAAGCGAGAGAACGCATCCGCCGCCAGCACGTCGGCCCACAGGTAGCTGTAATAGCCTGCCGCATAGCCGCCCGCGAAGATATGGCTGAACGCGTGCGGGAAGCGGCCCCAGGTTGGGCCAGGAATAACGGCGACCTGCTTTTTAATCTCGGCCAGCGTCTCGAGGATTTTCGCCCCCTGCTCCGGACTAAACTCGGCGTGCAGACGGAAGTCGAACAGGCCGAACTCCAGCTGGCGCAGGATAAACATCGCCGCCTGGTAGTTTTTCGCCGCCAGCATTTTATCCAGCAGTTCTTTCGGCAGCGGCTCGCCAGTTTCGTAATGGCCGGAGATGAACGCCAGCGCGTCCGGCTCCCAGCACCAGTTTTCCATAAACTGGCTTGGCAGTTCGACCGCATCCCATGGCACACCGCTGATACCGGCAACGCCTGCGGTTTCGATACGGGTCAGCATATGGTGCAGGCCGTGACCGAACTCGTGGAACAGGGTGATCACTTCGTCATGGGTAAACAGCGCAGGCTTGCCATTCACCGGACGGTTGAAGTTACAGGTCAGGTACGCCACCGGCTTCTGCAGGGAGCCGTCCGCTTTACGCATCTGCCCGACGCAATCATCCATCCATGCACCGCCGCGTTTGTTCTCGCGAGCGTACAGATCCAGGTAGAAGCTCCCGCGCAGCTCGTTCTTCTCGTCATACAGTTCGAAGAAGCGCACGTCCGGATGCCAGACGTCGATGTCGGTACGTTCTTTGGCGGTGATCCCGTAAATGCGTTTAACCACTTCAAACAGACCGTTAACGGCTTTGTTTTCCGGGAAGTAAGGACGCAGCTGCTCATCGCTGATGCTGTAAAGGTGCTGTTTCTGTTTTTCACTGTACCAGGCGATATCCCACGGCTGCAGCTCGTCGACACCGTATTCCGCTTTCGCGAAGGCGCGCAGCTGTGCCAGCTCTTTCTCGCCCTGCGGACGCGCACGTTTCGCCAGGTCAGTCAGGAAATCGAGGACCTGCTGTGGATTTTCCGCCATTTTGGTGGCGAGGGATTTGGAGGCGTAGCTCTCAAAGCCCAGCAACTGTGCCAGCTCGTGACGCAGCGCGAGGATTTCAGCCATCACCGGGCTGTTATCCCACTTACCGGCATTCGGGCCCTGATCGGAAGCGCGGGTGCTGTACGCACGGTACATCTCTTCGCGCAGCGCCTGATTGTCGCAGTAGGTCATGACCGGCAGGTAGCTTGGGATATCCAGGGTTAAGAGGAAGCCTTCCTGCTCTTTCGCTTCGGCCTGCGCTTTCGCCGCCGCCAGCGCGCTTTCCGGCATACCGGCCAGCTCGGCTTCGTCGGTAATCAGCTTCGTCCAGCCCATGGTCGCGTCCAGCACGTTGTTGCTGTACTGGTTGCCCAGCTCAGACAGACGGGCCGCAATTTCACCGTAACGGGTCTGTTTCTCTTTCGGCAAACCAATGCCGGAGAGTTCGAAATCACGCAGAGCGTTATCGACCGATTTTTTCTGCGCGGTGTTAAGTTCGGCATAGTGGTCGCCATCGCGCAGGTCGCGATAGGCTTTGTACAGCCCCTCGTGTTGACCAACCCAGGTGCTGTACTCAGAGAGCAACGGCAGGGTTTGTTCATACGCGTCACGGAGTTCCGGGCTGTTTTTCACTGAATTCAGATGGCTTACCGGGGAGAAGAGGCGTCCCAGCACGTCATCCACTTCGGCCAGCGGCTGACACAGATTTTCCCAGGTGTACGGCGCGCCCTGCGCCACCACGCTTTCTACCGCCGCTCGGCAGTTGTCCAGCGCCTGCGTTACGGCTGGAACCACATGCTCAGGGAGGATTTTAGAAAACGGTGGCAACGAAAAAGGCGTCAGTAATGGATTGGTCATAAACGCTGTCCTGTTGAATAAGATGAATGAAGCGCGCATCCGGCGCTGTGCATATGCGATCTAGAATGGGGATAAGTGTAGAGGATTTCAATGCCAGACGTTGCGCTTTCGCGGCAGGATAAACTTTTCTGTATACTGTGGCGATACGCTCTATTTTTGCCCGATGGCGCTACGCTTATCAGGCCTACGTTTACTACCTGGAACACAATCATTCATGCTCAGTTATCGCCACAGCTTTCACGCAGGCAACCACGCCGACGTCCTTAAACACACCGTTCAGAGCCTGATCATTGAATCACTTAAAGAGAAAGATAAACCGTTTCTCTATCTGGACACCCACGCGGGCGCGGGACGTTATCAGCTGAGCGGCGAACATGCCGAACGCACCGGGGAATACCTGGAAGGGATCGCCCGCATCTGGCAGCAGGACGACCTGCCGGCAGAGCTGGAGCCCTACATTGGTGTGGTGAATCATTTTAACCGCAACGGCCAGCTGCGCTACTACCCTGGCTCGCCGTTGATTGCCCGCCAGCTGCTGCGCGAGCAGGACAGCCTTCAGCTGACCGAGCTGCACCCAAGCGACTTCCCGCTACTGCGTTCTGAATTCCAGAAAGACAGCCGCGCCCGTGTGGAAAAGGCGGATGGCTACCAGCAGCTGAAGGCCAAACTGCCGCCGGTATCCCGTCGCGGTCTGGTGCTGATCGACCCGCCTTATGAGATCAAAACCGACTATCAGGCGGTAGTGAGCGGTATTAACGACGGCTACAAACGCTTTGCAACGGGCACCTATGCCCTGTGGTATCCGGTGGTGCTGCGTGCGCAAATTAAACGCATGATCAAAGACCTGGAAGCGACCGGTATCCGCAAAATTCTGCAAATTGAACTGGCCGTGCGCCCGGACAGCGACCAGCGCGGCATGACCGCTTCCGGCATGATTGTGATCAACCCGCCATGGAAGCTCGAAGCGCAGATGAACAACGTGCTGCCATGGCTGCACAAGACGCTGGTGCCGGCCGGAACGGGCCATGCCACCGTCAGTTGGATCGTGCCGGAGTAATCGCAGTCATCGGTGGAAACTATTGATTTCAGGTATACAATCGCGGCAATTCACGATTAAGGATAAAAGCTATGACTAAGCATTATGACTACATCGCAATCGGCGGCGGCAGCGGCGGCATCGCCTCCATCAACCGCGCGGCCATGTATGGCCAGAAATGTGCGCTGATCGAAGCCAAAGCGCTGGGCGGCACCTGCGTCAACGTGGGTTGTGTACCGAAGAAAGTGATGTGGCATGCGGCCCAAATCCGTGAAGCAATCCATATGTATGGCCCGGATTACGGCTTTGACACCACCCTCAATAACTTTGACTGGAACAAGCTGATCGCCAGCCGTACAGCCTATATCGACCGTATTCATACCTCGTACGACAATGTGCTGGGCAAGAACAACGTCGATGTTATTCATGGTTTTGCGCGCTTTATTGATGCGAAGACGATCGACGTTAACGGTGAGACGATCACTGCCGATCACATCCTGATCGCGACCGGCGGGCGTCCGAGCCACCCGGATATTCCCGGTGTGGAATACGGTATCGACTCCGACGGTTTCTTCGAGCTGCCTGCTCTGCCAGAACGTGTTGCCGTGGTGGGCGCGGGATACATCGCCGTAGAACTGGCCGGTGTGATTAATGGCCTGGGCGCAGAAACGCACCTGTTCGTGCGTAAACACGCGCCGCTGCGCAACTTTGACCCGCTGATCGTCGATACGCTGGTCGAAGTGATGAATACCGAAGGCCCAACGCTGCACACCCACGCCGTGCCAAAAGCGGTCGTGAAAAATGCAGACGGTAGCCTGACGCTTGAGCTGGAAGATGGCCGTAGCCAGACCGTGGATTGCCTGATCTGGGCGATTGGTCGTGAACCGGCTAACGACAACTTCAACCTGGCGGCGACGGGCGTTAAAACCGATGAGAAAGGGTATATCGTTGTCGATAAATTCCAGAACACCAGCGTTCCGGGCATTTACGCGGTGGGCGATAACACCGGTGCGGTCGAACTGACGCCGGTTGCGGTTGCCGCGGGCCGTCGCCTCTCTGAGCGTCTGTTTAACAACAAACCGGAAGAGCATCTGGACTACAGTAACATTCCGACCGTGGTCTTCAGCCACCCGCCAATCGGCACAGTGGGCTTAACAGAACCTCAGGCGCGCGAGCAGTATGGCGACGACCAGGTGAAAGTGTATAAATCCGCGTTCACCGCGATGTATACCGCCGTCACCTCTCACCGTCAGCCATGCCGCATGAAGCTGGTCTGCGTGGGTCCGGAAGAGAAGATTGTCGGTATCCACGGCATTGGCTTTGGCATGGACGAGATCCTGCAGGGCTTCGCCGTGGCGCTCAAAATGGGTGCCACCAAGAAAGACTTCGATAACACCGTTGCGATCCACCCGACAGCGGCCGAAGAATTTGTCACCATGCGTTAAGCAAAATGCCCCTCTGCGGAGGGGCGTTTGTTTCAGACATAAATCGTTGCACAACGAATGCTCTGAATTATTTGCCCCATAAATCTTTCTAAAAATCCATTTTAGTCTTTATTTTTCAGGCACTTGATGTTTTAACTCAGCAAATACCCCGCGCTTAAAAACGTGATCAACCGCACATTTCCCTCAGCCAACACCGAAGCGAATGTCTACGCTTATAAGACGCCCGGAAAAAACTGTTATTTTGAACACACAACCGGAGGTCCTTATCGCCATGTTCAACCAGAAACTACAGGCTGCCGAGAACATCGAGTTCGAGATTGCAGAAGAGCTGCGCTACGAGACCGATCCCTGCGAGTTAAAACTGGATGAAATGATTGAGGCGGAGCCGGAACCCGAAATGATTGAGGGGCTACCCGCCTCTGATGCTCTGACGCCCGCCGATCGCTATCTGGAACTGTTCGAGCACGTGCAGTCGACACGGCTGTTTGCGGACAGCAAAACCTTCCCCGACTGTGCCCCGAAGATGGATCCTCTGGATATTCTGATCCGCTATCGCAAGGTCAGGCGCCACCGGGATTTCGACCTGCGCCGGTTCGTGGAGAACCACTTCTGGCTGCCAGAGACCTATACCACGGAATATGTCTCCGACCCCGGCCTGTCGCTAAAAGAGCACATTGACAGCCTGTGGCCCGTGCTGACGCGCGAGCCGCAGGACCACATCCCCTGGTCTTCTCTGCTGGCGCTGCCGCAGGCCTATATCGTGCCCGGCGGGCGTTTTAGTGAGACCTATTACTGGGATTCCTACTTCTCCATGCTGGGTCTGGCAGAGAGCGGACGTAACGATCTGCTGAAATGTATGGCGGATAACTTCGCGTGGTTGATTGAACGCTACGGCCATATCCCGAACGGTAACCGTACCTATTATCTCAGCCGCTCCCAGCCGCCGGTATTTGCCCTGATGGTAGAGCTGTTTGAAGAGGATGGTGTGCGCGGTGCAAAGCGCTACCTTGAACACCTCAAAATGGAGCACGCCTTCTGGATGGACGGGGCGGAATCGCTGCTGCTTAATCAGGCCTATCGCAGCGCGGTGCGTATGCCGGATGGCTCGCTGTTAAACCGCTACTGGGACGATCGTGACACGCCGCGTGATGAATCATGGATTGAGGATGTGGAAACCGCCCGTCACTCTGGCCGTCCGCCGAATGAGGTTTATCGCGATTTGCGCGCAGGTGCGGCCTCCGGCTGGGATTACTCCTCGCGCTGGCTGCGGGAGCCTGGCCGACTTGCCAGCATCCGCACCACGCAGTTTATCCCTATCGATTTGAACGCGTTCCTGTTCAAGCTGGAAAGCGCTATCGCCAATATTTCGGCATCGAAAGGGGATAAAGAGACCGCGGAACTGTTCCGCCAGAAAGCCAGCGATCGCCGCGCCGCGGTGAACCGGTATCTGTGGGATGACGAGAATGGCTGTTACCGTGACTACGACTGGCGCCGCGAGGTCATGGCGCTGTTCTCAGCGGCGAGCATTGTGCCGCTGTACGTTGGCATGGCGACTCACGAGCAGGCTGAACGCTTGTCGGATGCGGTAAAAGCACGTCTGCTGACGCCGGGCGGGATTCTGGCCACCGAGTACGAAACCGGCGAGCAGTGGGATAAACCCAACGGCTGGGCGCCGCTGCAGTGGATGGCGATTCAGGGCTTCAAACAGTACGGCAATGACTCGCTGGGCGATGAGATTGCCTGGAGCTGGCTGCAGACGGTGAATCATTTCTATAAAGCCCACCATAAGCTGATTGAGAAATATCACATCGCCAGCAGTACGCCGCGCGAAGGGGGCGGGGGTGAGTACCCGCTGCAGGATGGCTTCGGCTGGACTAACGGCGTGGTACGGCGGTTGATTGGGTTGTATGGAGAGCCGTGACCTTCTGCGGTCTGATGCCCGTATTCCATCCCTCTCCTCCCGGGAGAGGGAGAAGACAGGATTAACGAATCACTTCATAAATGGCGGTCTGGATGGACTGCCATTTTTTTGTGGTGGCATCCGGCTGTGACTGTGCCCGACGCGTCGCCATATCCAGATCATGCTGCTGGCGCTTCACCACGGCAGGCACGGTGCAAAACGCCTTCAGATACTGTTTACGCATTGACGTCATGGACTCGCCATTCGACATGGCATGGCTGAGCGTGTTGATAAAGCGCCGGCACGGCTTCTGTTCCACCATGTTCTGTCGGTAGCGCAACATCAGCTCCAGAACGTCGTCATAGTCAGCCGACATCGCCTCTTCCGTCCAGGAGAGCTTCCAGTCCATCCCTCCCTGCAAAAACAGCAGCGCCACCCGGGTATCATTGCGGTTAATCGCCGAGCGGAAATTATTCTCGTCCCAGGTCACGCCCATGCGCGACAGCGTCTCGCGCGAGGAGGGGGTTTCGCGCATCTCCTGAGGCTGGGCCGTTTCTGCAACGTTCCCGGCTGCAGGCTGGGGTTTACTGCTGGTTACCAGCCAGAAGCCGCCCGCCACAATGGCAATCACCATCACGCCAACCGCCCCCCATAACGCGCCGGAAATAAGCTGCTCACGCTGTTCTGGCGTGCGCGGTGCGCGCTGGGTCGGTTTTTCAATCGTGTCACGAACCTCAAAGAGATCCCCGCCGGTCACACGATCCATTTTCTGCGCCTTTTCCCAGAAAGCATGCAGCTCGCTGGCATCCACCGCCATCAGTCCGGCCGGGTTGACGCGGGTTCTCCCCTCTTCAAAAGCACGTTGAACCGGTCGGGTGATCTGCGTGTAGTAGTTATCCAGCAGCTGGATTTGCGCCGAACTTAACGCTTTCTGCACGGTAATATTGTTGCGGATTTGCCGAATATCATCGAGGAAGGTTTGCAGGGTTTTCCGCGGTTCCACCATCAGCGTGAGCATTGACGGATCGCTAAACAGCGAGGCGTAGTAGCGGCTGAACTCTTTTTTATCCACCAGCATCTGTGCCAGCTCACTGAACATCATGCCGCTCAGCACATCATTGATGTCACCAAGCTTCAGCCAGCGCCGCACGCGGTCCGCGTTAAACAGGGTTTTAAGATGGTTATTCAGCCGCACCTGATCGGGCCAGGCCTGCTGGATCAGCCCTTTTATCATCAACTCAATCGTACGCACCTGCTTGTGCGCCTGTTGTTGCTGGAGTTCACTGCCAGGCGCCACTTCGGTGCTGTAGGTCAGAAGAGGCTGCTGCAAACGAAGGTGCTCCAGGGTGGTCACAAACCGCATCGCGGCAATCAGCTGATTTTCACTGACATCCTGACCGCTTTCGTACTGAGGAACACGCTGCTGAAGCAGACGCAATTGCAGCGTGAATTCGGACATCTCCGCGTCATTCAAATTGAGCGTCTTCGCAACCGCATTCCAGCCCCCCAGGCCTAAACGCGCGCTGTCCAGTTGTTCCAGAAACCAGCGTGGATCTTTTCCCTCAGAAACATGTACATTCAGGAGAAGTAAAATTTCAACCGAGGCCTGGCGAATAACCGCCAGACAGTGTTCGAACTGTTCGCGGATAGGGTGTGCTGTGCTGAGAGTCATTGTTTTCCTTAAGCGACAACGAAGACAACCAGAATGGGCCCGTAATGGCCGTTTTTCTTTTTATTTATACGAGGTTAACCATACCTGACTTTCTGTTGAAATAAAGTGACACCACGAAAATCATTTTAAATGTTTCAGGAGAATCTGAATGCCTGTCTTAACGACATCGCGTCTTATCTGTTCACCGCTGCAAGACCATGACTGGCCCTTTTTCCTGGCGTTGCAGCACGACCCCGAGGTGATGCGTTTTGTCGCGGAAGATCGCCCCGTGGAGGCGATCCGCGAGGCGTTCGAATCTCGTCTGACGCCCTGGACGCCGGGCAGCGCGCACTGGCTTTGCCTCGTTGTGCGTGACGCCACCTCCGGCGTACCGCTCGGCGTCACCGGTTATATTCATCGCGATGACGATTGCGCGGAAGTGGGTTTTCTTTTTGCACCTGCGGCCCAGGGGAAAGGCTACGGCTTCGAATCGCTGCAGGCGCTGTGCGGTTACGCCTTTCATCAGGGCGGCATACGCCGCCTCACCGCCACCGTCACGGCGGGGAATATCGCCTCCAGACGCCTGCTGGAAAAAACGGGCTTTCGTCTGGAGGGCGAGCTACGCGAGAGTTATTACCTTGGCGGACAATGGCATAATGACTGGCTGTTCGGTTTATTGCAGCAGGAATATCTCAGCAATCATTCCTGATCTATAGCCATTTGGCGGATATTTCGCGTGCGTCGTTTCCTCTACAATATTGCCATTAAGAGGAAACGAATATGAAAGGTCATGCGCTGAAGACATCTTCTGCCGCCATTGCGTTAATAAAAAAACACCAGGGGCTTTCTCTGGAGAAATATCGTGATGAAAACGGTTTATGGGTTATTGGCTATGGCCATGTTATTCGCCAGGGCGAATGTTTTCAGCGTCTTATCACGCCGCTACAGGCTGAATATTTACTTCACGATGATATTCAGCTGTGCGAAACGCTGCTGCGGGAAAAATTTAAACGCCCGTTAACCCAACAGCAGCACGACGCGCTGGTGTTAATGATGCTCAGTTTCGGTGAGACGACCTCACTCCCGACCGCAATTCTTCAGGCCGTCGCCCGGGTATAGTACATCGCGGCCTGGGTTCTGTTTTTCACCTCCAGGCGGCGGAAAAGCGCTTCCAGGTGCGCTTTCACCGTGGCGGCGCTGATGTTGAGATTGCGCCCGATCTCTTTATTGGACTCCCCCGCCGCCAGTAACTTCAGGACTTCGCGCTGGCGTTCGCTTAAGGATAATAACGCCTGCGGCGCCGACGGTTGCCTCACCCACTCACCGGGGAAGCACACCATTCCTCGGGAGACCGAATCCAGCACCGCGGAAAAGCGCTCCGGGTGCGCATTGCGGGGAACAATGGCCATCACGTTTCGCTGCAGCAATTGCTCAACCCATCGGGCCTCTTTTTTAGCCAGAACCATTACCACGCGTATCGTCGGGAAACGCTGCATGATCGCTTCCAGCCAGCCGATCCCCTCATCCTCAATTAAATTCCCGTCAATCATGACGATAGCCGAGGGTGACGCTGAAATTTGCGCCCGTAAATCTTCTGCCTGACAGCTTCCCGTAATATTTATTTCCGGAATTAATTTCTGAAGACTGTGTATCGCTCCGTGAATAAACAGGGACTGCCTGTCAAACATAATTACCCGCATCGTTTTTCTCCCTCTGAGAGTCGCGAAGGGAGATTCTACAGAGGCATTATTTAAGAAAAAACTCAATGAACGGAGACGTTACAAATCCACCAGTGTTATTTATATCTCCCAGTATCTGGACACATTCAATTTGAGGATTTCCTTAAGAGGTTCCATCCCCTTAAGCGAAGGCATCACAGGAACATACCGCCTGATACTTCAATACGTTGCGCATTCATCCAGCCCAGTTTATCGCTGAGCAGCGCCGCAATGGCATCACCGATATCATCCGGCAGCCCTACGCGCCCGAGCGCCGTCTGTGATGCCAGCATCTGGTTAAGCTGCGCGTTGTCACGCACGCGTCCGCCGCCAAAGTCGGTTTCTATCGCACCGGGAGCAATGATATTGACGGAGATACCGCGCGCGCCCAGCTCTTTCGCCTGGTAGCGGGTCAGCACTTCCATCGCCCCTTTCATTGCCGCATAGGTGCCGGAACCGGATTGCGTAAAACGGGCCAGCCCGCTGGAGACGTTCAGGATCCGCCCACCGTCGTTCAGCAAGGGAAGCAAACGCTGCGTCAGGAAAAAAGGCCCTTTGAAATGGATATTCAGCGCCTCATCAAACTGGGCTTCCGTTGTCTCGGCATAGGGCGCGTACAAGCCCGTCCCGGCATTGTTTAATAAATAATCAAAGGTTTCACGCTGCCATACGGTCTTAAGGATTTCCTGAAGCTGAGCGGCAAAAAGGTCGAAACTGGCAACATCTCCGACGTTGAGCTGCAAAGCCGCCGCGTTAACGCCTTTTTGCTGAATTTCGCACACAACATCCAGCGCGTCCTGTTGGCTTCGGTTATAGGTCAGGATAATTCCCGTTCCGTCTGCTGCCAGCTTTAAGGCCGCGTTTTTACCCAGACCACGGCTACCACCTGTGACTAATGCAATACGTTCAGACATAAGAAACCTCGTTTTGACTGTTGTGGAGATTGAGAAAGAGCTTATTAGGTGATAGAAGATCAATAAAGATGTCGCAGAGCGCTTCACTGTTTCAATTGCAACAACAATGAGCTTCGTCTATGGATAAAATTCACGCAATGCAGCTGTTTGTTCGTGTCGCGGAACTGGAGAGTTTTTCCCGGGCGGCGGAGTCACTGACGCTGCCGAAAGGCAGTGTTTCGCGGCAAATTCAGGCGCTGGAAAACCGACTGGGAACCCAGCTATTGCACCGAACCACGCGTCGCGTAAGCCTGACGCAGGACGGCATGGTGTATTACGAGCGGGCAAAAGATCTTCTGACAAACCTGGATGAACTGGACGGTATGTTCCAGCATGACCCCTCCACCATCAGCGGTCGGTTACGCGTGGATATGCCCGTCAGCGTTGCTCGAAATTTAGTCATCCCCAAACTGCCTGCTTTTCTGCAGCAATATCCGGGCATCGAGCTGGAACTTAGCAGCAGCGATCGCCTGGTGGATGTTATTCGTGAAGGGTTTGATTGTGTGGTACGCGTCGGCGCGCTCAAAGACTCGGGACTTATCGCCCGCCCGCTGGGTAAGCTGTCGGTGATTAACTGCGCCAGCCCGGATTATGTCACGCGTTTTGGCTATCCGGAAACGCTGGAAGATTTGGGTTCACACGCCGTCATTCACTATGCCGCCACGCTGGGAACACGTCCCCAGGGCTTTGAATTTTATAACGGCACGTCGACGCAGTGGGTGAAGACGGGCGGGGTCTTAACCGTCAACAGCACAGAAACGTATCAGGCGGCGTGCATCGCCGGACTGGGTATTATCCAGGTGCCGCGCGTTGGCGTGCGTGACGCTCTGCGCACCAGGAAGTTGATTGAAGTTCTCCCGCAGTACCGGGCGGAACCGATGCCGGTATCGCTGATTTATCCCCACCGGCGCAACCTCTCCCGTCGGGTACATCTGTTTATGGAGTGGCTGACTGCACTCACAAAAGCTTACGTGGATTAGTCGCAAGCTATAATTCAATAACATCCAGCCAAACGAAAAGGAAAAGTCGCGTGACGCCGGAAAACAACCCGCAACGACCTACCCAACATTTAGATTACGAACCCATCCAGAAGATGGAAACCGGGCCCGAAGAAGTAAAAATGCCAGGCACCGCCAGCAAAGCGCTGGGGACTGTCACCAGCCTGGCAGAGCGGATACAGCAGTTCCCCATGATTGCGCACCTGATACGCGCGACAGAGCGGTTTAATGACCGCATGGGTAACCAGTTTGGGGCTGCCATCACCTATTTCTCTTTTTTATCGATGATCCCGATCCTGATGGTGTCTTTTGCCGCAGCCGGTTTTGTGCTCGCGTCACACCCAACGCTGCTGCAGGATATCTTCAATAAAATCCTGAATAACGTCAGTGATCCGACCCTCGCCACCACGCTCAAAAACACCATTAATACCGCCGTACAGCAACGTACGACGGTCGGTATCGTCGGTCTGTTGATTGCCCTTTACTCCGGGATTAACTGGATGGGCAACCTCCGCGAGGCCATTCGTGCCCAGTCGCGTGAGGTGTGGGAGCGTAAGCCTCAGGACCAGGAGAAAATCTGGGTTAAGTATCTTCGCGACTTTGTTTCGCTGATTGGCCTGCTCGTCGCGCTGATTGTGACGCTCTCCATCACCTCTGTCGCCGGTTCGGCGCAGCAGATGATTATCTCTGCGCTCTATCTGGATTACATCGAATGGCTGAAGCCCGCGTGGCGCGGCATTGGACTGGCTATTTCCATCTTCGCCAACTATCTGCTGTTCTTCTGGATCTTCTGGCGCTTGCCCCGCCATCGTCCGCGTAAGAAGGCGCTGATCCGCGGCACATTGATTGCGGCGATAGGCTTTGAAGTGATCAAAATTGTGATGACTTACACTCTGCCATCGCTGGTGAAATCCCCTTCTGGCGCGGCGTTTGGCTCGGTGCTGGGGCTGATGGCGTTCTTCTACTTCTTCGCCCGCCTGACCTTGTTCTGCGCGGCATGGATTGCCACCGCCGAGTACAAAGACGACCCGCGAATGCCGGGTAAAACACACCGATAACGTCTCTCCCGGGCTGAAACTTCAGCCCGATTCATCATTTCAGCATATAAATCCAGTCCGTAACTTTTATTTAACCAAAAACCAGTTTTATCAGCTGATATCTGAAAACTGTGAAGCATTTCATGGAAGTGTTTTGTCTGGCCTGAACATTATCCGCTTTTTGTTGCTTTTATCACCAGCGCGCGGCTTTGTTACAGATTGAAATGTCGCTTTTGCTGTGCGTAATATGGCCTTTCGTCCGACTAAAAATAAGAAAATATTATGCAAGCAACAGCCACAACACTCGACTCCGGTGCGGAAACCGCGCCGGTTAACTCGCGAAACAAAGTTGTCGTCGCCTCGCTGATTGGCACCGCCATTGAGTTCTTCGACTTTTACATTTATGCCACCGCAGCGGTCATTGTCTTCCCGCATATTTTCTTCCCGCAGGGTGACCCGACGGCAGCTACGCTGCAGTCTCTGGCTACCTTTGCGATCGCGTTTGTTGCGCGTCCGATTGGCTCTGCCCTGTTTGGACACTTCGGCGATCGCATCGGCCGTAAGGTCACGCTGGTGGCCTCGCTGCTGACGATGGGGATCTCCACCGTCGCTATCGGCTTGCTGCCTACCTACGAAACCATTGGTATTCTGGCCCCGATGCTGCTGGCGCTGGCGCGTTTTGGTCAGGGTCTGGGGCTGGGCGGTGAATGGGGGGGTGCGGCGCTGCTGGCCACGGAGAACGCACCGGCACGCAAACGCGCGCTGTACGGTTCATTCCCGCAGCTTGGCGCACCGATTGGCTTCTTCTTTGCGAACGGGACTTTCCTGCTGCTCTCCTGGCTGCTGACGGACGAACAGTTCATGAGCTGGGGCTGGCGTATTCCGTTCGTCTTCTCCGCCGTGCTGGTGCTGATTGGCCTGTATGTCCGCGTGTCACTTCACGAAACGCCGGTTTTCGCTAAAGTTGCCGCCGCGAAAAAACAGGTAAAAGTGCCGCTGGGTACGCTGCTGACTAAACACGTCCGCGTGACGGTACTGGGCACGTTTATCATGCTCGCGACCTACACGCTGTTCTATATCATGACGGTCTATTCAATGACGTTCAGCACCGCCGCCGCGCCGGTTGGGCTCGGCCTGCCGCGTAACGAAGTGCTGTGGATGTTGATGATGGCGGTCATTGGGTTTGGCGTCATGGTGCCGATTGCCGGCCTGCTGGCGGATAAGTTTGGTCGTCGCTCAAGCATGATTGTTATTACCACGCTGATCATTCTGTTTGCCCTGTTCGTCTTCCCGCCGCTGCTGGGTTCAGGTAGCCCTGCGCTGGTGATGGCGTACCTGCTCATTGGTCTTAGCCTGATGGGCCTGACCTTCGGCCCGATGGGCGCGCTGCTGCCAGAGCTGTTCCCGACGGAAGTGCGTTATACCGGTGCGTCGTTCTCCTATAACGTTGCCTCTATTCTGGGTGCGTCCGTTGCGCCTTATATCGCCACCTGGCTGCAGGCAAATTATGGCCTGTTCTACGTGGGCGTTTACCTGGCCGCCATGGCAGCGTTGACGCTGATTGCCCTGCTGCTGACCCACGAGACAAAGCACCAGTCTCTGTAATTCACCGCGGCCTGATACCCTCTCCCCCAGGGAGAGGGTAAAGGTCCCGAAAGCCGTACGTTATTTTTTCATCTGCGACAAAATGTTCCGGCACTGATTCGCATCCCCTTCTGACGGCGAAATTAACGCCAACAGCGCCGCCGCTGGCGTAACCAGCGTCGCGAGTGCTGCCGCCACCGCGCCGCGCGCAATCAGCGGACCGGGTTTTACACCCGCCTGCGGATTTTTAAAGGTCCCACGCACGTAGAGCGGCGAACGCAGGGTGATGATACGAATCCCCTTACTTTCCGGATCGATGGTTAAATCAAGCTGCTCGGAGGCCATACTGGCGGTGCCGGTCACGTTGATGACCGCGTTCTCCGTATCGAAGGCAAAAATCTGCGGGCGCGCCACGCCGTTGACCAGATCCAGGTTGGCCGCCGCACAGTTCACCCGCACCTCATCATCACCGAAGATTTGCCCGATGACGTAGTTCCCGACGTTCAGCCCCAGGATCTCCATCAGGTTACGGCTCACCAGCCCGTCATTCATCAGAAGCTTCAGGTTACCGTTACTGCTCCCGAGCAGTGCAGCCACGGAATTCCCCACGCCGCGGATATCGGCATCGCCGTTCATTTCACCCAGGGTTTTCTGCATCAATTCCACGTTCGGCATCAGCTCTTTCAGTTTGAGCCGGCGGGCCTTGATATCGGCACGCCCCTGCATCGGCTTTTTATCGCCTTCGAGGTGAATGTTCGATGAGAGGGTCCCACCCGCCATACCAAACTTCAGCGGCTGCAGGCGTAAATCGGCATTTTTAAGCAGGATATGGGTCGAAAGATTGCTGATCGGCAGCGTACTGCCATGTTCGATTTTGCCCCCTTTAAAGCGAACATCCGCATCCATTACGTCCCACTTATCGGTCTCAAAGCGATCGTAAGGCAGGACTTTCCCCGCCGGCTGGCGATCTTTCTTCACCTCTTTTGATTTCGTGCCTTTACCGGAATCAATCCCGATTAGCGGCCCCAAATCGGCCAGCCGCAGCTGGCGAGACTCCACATCGCCTTCCAGTTTCGGACGCGGTTTTCCGGTGGTGTAGGTCAACGAGCCATGGATATCGCTGTCGCCAATACGGCCATTGAAATCGCGATAATCAAATACTGACGATTTTTCCGTGTCGATTTTTGCCACCAGATGCCCGTCCGTCTCAAACGGTGGCGTATCTGGCAGCAGGACGCCAGTGAGTTCATACAGTTCACCCAGCGAATCACCGGCAAATTTCAGCCGCAGATCAACGCCGCCCATGTTCATAGGGTCGTTGACGGTCCCGGTGAAGGCCACCCGCGTGTTCCCGGAGCGGAAATCCGCCTGCACAGGAAACGGCGTCGAGTCGCTTCGGAGCGCCAGCATGCCGCCAATTTTACCGGTGCCGGTCAGGGGCTGCCCTTTGTAGCGCCCTTCGGCCTTCAGGCCGAAAACATAATCCCCGGCTTTGGCATTATCGCCCTTCGCTTTTGCGCCGGTCACTTCGCTAAACGGCAGCGGTTTGCCCAACGGATCGACCAGGATCTCGATATCAGCTTTGCTGACCTTGTCGTCGATGGCGATCCGCCCGCGATCGAAGAGAATATTGTCGAGACGGAATGACCATGATGAGGGCTGCGCATTGGGATCTTTTTCGTCGCTGCTGGCGAGATCAAACGTCCAGTTGTTGTTCTTTTCGGAAAGGCGGATCAGACGCGCATCGGGCTGCTGAACCTTGATCCACGGCAGGTAAACCGTTTTGGTCAGTAGCGCTAACGGGGCCAGCGTGGCTTCTACGCGGGGCAAATGCACCATTGTCACGTCAGGAATATCCGGCGGGTTGCCGAGAATGATGTCGTCGGCGTGGACATGCGGCCAGGGGATCCAGCTTCGCCAGCCGGTCTCCTCTTTCTGGCGTTCCCACACCACCCCGAGATCGCCGCGTATGGCGAAGGGGCGATTGAGTTCGGTGGAGACTTTCTGGTTGATGGTCGGCTTAAGGCGGTTCCAGTCAAACGTCGCGATAATGACGACGGCGACCACGATCAACAACAATAAAATCCCTGCTGTCCAGGAGATTACCCTGGTTGTTTTTGTCATTGTTATCCCCTTTCCTGATGACCTTACCTGTAAAACTATAGTTCAGACAAAGGGAAGCGGGCAGATCAGAGGATCGTTATCACGGAATCGAGGGTATCCATTGGGACCGGACGAGAGAGGAAATAGCCTTGTGCCGCCGCCGCGGGAGAATTTTGCACATCACGCCACTCTTCCAGCGTTTCCACGCCTTCCACTATCACGCCCTGGCAGTAGCGGTTCATCAGCTGTAATAACAGCGTAAACAGGTTCCGCCCTTCCGGGGTCTGGCGCAGCATAATGAACAGGTCGCGGGCCACTTTAATGTAGTCGTAACGCACTTCGCTGAGGGCAGAGAAGTTCGCCATCCCGGTGCCAAAGTCATCCAGCCACAGCGGGCCGAATTCGCACATCGAGGCAAATGATGAGTCCTGTGGCAGACGAACATGCTCCACCAGCTCAAAGCGCATCCACGGTAAGGAGGCGATCAGCTCCTGTAATTTCGCGTTCTGGCGCAGCGCCAGCAAGGTGGGTCCATCGACGTTGACCGAGGCGAGGATGGCGTGCTGTTCGAAAAAGGCCTGTTTGGTTGCCAGCATACGGAGCTGTTCTTCCAGCACATCCAGGCGCTGGCGCACGGCAACTTCGGCAAAATAGCGGTCCGGTGCGATACGCTGTGAGGGGTTTGACGGGTGCGTCACGACGGTCAAAATTTCAATAGCCATCAGTCGACCGTCCGTTCGGTAGATCGGCTGATAAGTGTACGCACGCTCACATTGCAGCCAGTAGCGATGCTCCTGCAAGTTCTCAATACTTGCCTCAGGCGTAGTGCTCAGCCGCTGGATAACCTGCTCTGACTTCATTTCAGATGTCCTGTTGTTGGATGGCCTTTCTGGACTCGTCAAAGGGTTATCGGCCCGGCAATTGAGAACTTTATGTTCAATTCACCGGGAAAATGAAATTAAGCGGGCAGAAATTAACAGGAACACGCGCTGGCTCAAATAAAATAATGGAACGTCGTTTTAATATAGTTGACCGCATAATTCACTCAGCGCACACTACCGAAAATTACTCTGTTCAGGTTCACGACTATGACCAAGAAAATTGCCGTGATTGGCGAATGCATGATTGAGCTGTCACAAAAAGGCGCGGAAGTCAGCCGCGGTTTTGGTGGCGATACGTTAAACACCTCCGTTTATATTGCCCGTCAGGTTGCCCCTGAGGCCCTTACCGTGAACTACGTCACCGCCCTGGGGACGGACAGTTTCAGCCAGCAAATGCTGGAAGCCTGGCAGAGTGAGCAGGTGGACACCTCGCTGATACAGCGTATGGAAAACCGCCTGCCGGGGCTTTACTACATTGAAACCGACGATACCGGCGAGCGGACCTTCTACTACTGGCGTAACGAAGCCGCGGCCAAATTCTGGCTGGAGAGCGACGATGCGGCTGCCATCTGCGAAGCGTTAGCCACCTTTGATTATCTTTATCTGAGCGGGATTAGCCTGGCTATTTTAAGCTCAGCCAGCCGTGAAAAGCTGCTGTCGTTACTGCGTGAATGCCGCGCCAATGGCGGCAAGGTTATTTTCGATAATAACTACCGTCCGCGCCTGTGGGCCAGCCGTGAAGAGACGCAGCAGGTTTATCAGCAGATACTGCAATGCACCGATATCGCCTTCCTGACGCTCGATGATGAAGATGCGCTGTGGGGTGAGAAACCCGTTGATGAGGTGATTGCGCGTACGCAGGCCGCCGGCGTAAGTGAAGTGGTGATTAAGCGCGGGGCTGATTCGTGTCTGGTCGCCATCGAAGGTGAAGCCGTCATCGACGTCCCTGCGGTGACGTTGCCGAAAGAGAAAGTGATTGATACGACGGCGGCGGGTGATTCATTCAGTGCGGGCTATCTGGCGGTGCGTTTGACGGGCGGGACGCCAGAAGCGGCGGCCCAGCGTGGACACCTGACGGCGAGCACCGTGATCCAGTATCGCGGGGCAATTATTCCGCGTGAGGCAATGCCACAGTAAAAACAAAACCCTCTCCGACAGGGAGAGGGTTCTGGATGAGGGGCATTACTGCCCCTGCGGGATATCCGTTGCGTCCTGATGCAAATCATCTGCCGTAGCAGCCTGCGATGGCTGCGGCGTGGAGGCCATAATGGTATTCCAGGTCGACTGAAGTTCCTTCATGTCATATTCCGGCTCGCCTTTCGGCTGCAGAAGAATCAACGCCATTTCCTGCGACAGCTGCTGACGTAAGTCCTGATTCAACATATCGACGGTCAACCCCTCCAGGAAGTCCTGACGAAGCTTCTGGTACTGCTCCGGCGCGATATCCACCACCTGATTCTGCAGTGAGCGAATACGCTGGCTGATCAGAATGTCGGTATCGGCGCGGGCATACGTTGCAAACAGCTTCTGCAGCTCAAGTTTTTTCTGCGCGACCAGCGCATTGAACTCTTCTTCCGACAGACCCTCTTTGCGCACTTTTGCCAGCTCTTTTGCCACCACGCCCAGATTCGCATTCAGCTTATCGCCCGGCGATTCAACGTTAATGGCACACTGTGCACGCTGGAACAACACGCGGCAGTCAAAGCCGAGACCGATATTCTTCACGTTATTCTTGCTGAGCGTCTGCTGAACGTGCCAGAACAGCGCTTCACGCGCCAGATCGGCACGCCAGTAGCGCAGCAGCGCCGCTGACTCACGGATTGGCTGCCAGGCGTTATCCCACATGACGGAGAGGCGGTCCTGACGAACGGTATCCGTCATAATGCTGACAGGCTCTGCGCGCAGCGGAGAGAGCGTTGGGACAGGGGCCGGTGTTTCGCGTTTGCCTTTCAGTTCGCCAAACGCTTTGTTGATCTGCTCCACCACCGCACGGCTGTCCACATTCCCCACCACGATAAGCGTCATCGCGTCCGGGGTGTACCATTTCTGGTAGAACGATTTTACCTGCTCAGCGTCCACCGGCTGTTTCAGCGGCTCGGCCGGGTCATGCCCAAGCAGCGTTGAACCCTTCAGGCGGTAACGCCACCAGCCCTCTTTGGTGTCCACAGGCCAGGTGGCAACCATGTCACTGTTGCTCAGCGCATAGTTAACGGTTTCCGGCGTAATCGCCAGATTGCCCGACGCATCGGCGAGATACGTAAGGGCTTCTTTGAGCAGGTCGTTACGGTTATTTGGCAGGCTCAGGTTGAACATGGTGTAGTCATACGAGACCACGGCCGGCGGAAGCGGGCGTTTCGGATCAATGGCCTGTTGCCAGAGCGAACGCACCTGAACTGCTTGTAAACTGCCGCTCTGCGTGAGCGCCAGTCGGGGAATAAAATGGCTAAAACCGGTTTGCTGAGTGCTTTCCGTGAGGGAGCCGGTATTAACAGACAGACGGATTTCAACACGGTCACTTGGACGTTGTGGGGTGGCTAAAACCTGCCACTGAAAACCGTTCGCTAGTGTCCCTTGTTGCCAGGCCGGGTCTGGCTGGAGCGCATCTGCCTGCACATAACTGGCTGCTGCCATCATCAGCAAACCGCCGGTTAAGAGTCGAATTTTTGTGCCCTGCATGTGAACCCCTGATCAACATTCCTGGTTAAAGAGAGTGTCTCGCGACGCGTTTCACTCTAAAAGATGACGATGAAAACACGTCGATTAGACCGCGTGTTCTACAAAACGTCACGGTCAGAAGTGAAATATACCCAAAAAAAATCTTGTCGAATTATGACAGGTACGAACAGTTATTATGCGCAGGAGCCCGCATCCCGACAAGGGAATGCGGGCATTTGTGACAATATTAAGAGGATAAACCAGGAGTTTTGCTGTCTGACTGGCGATTATTTAACGTATCGTCGAGCTTTTTGTGATCCAGCTCTTTCACCCATTTTGCCACGACTACCGTTGCCACACCGTTACCTACGAGGTTGGTTAAGGCACGGGCTTCAGACATAAAGCGGTCAATACCGAGAATCAGCGCCAGCCCCGCCACCGGCAGGTGTCCGACCGCGGAAATGGTGGCCGCCAGCACGATAAAGCCACTGCCAGTAACACCTGCGGCCCCTTTAGACGAGAGCAGGAGCACCACCAGCAGGGTAACCTGATGGAAAATGTCCATATGGCTATTGGTCGCCTGAGCGATAAACACGGCCGCCATTGTCAGGTATATCGAGGTGCCATCAAGGTTGAAGGAGTAGCCCGTCGGGATGACCAGCCCCACCACCGATTTACGGCAGCCCAGCTTTTCCATCTTATCGAGCATGCGCGGCAGGGCCGATTCGGATGAAGAGGTCCCCAGAACAATCAGCAGCTCTTCGCGGATATAACGGATAAATTTGAAAATGCTGAACCCTGCCGCGCGGGCGATTGAGCCCAGCACCACCACCACGAACAGAATACAGGTGATATAGAAGCAGATGATGAGCTGGCCCAGCTGCACCAGGGTACCCACGCCGTACTTACCGATGGTGAATGCCATCGCACCGAAGGCCCCAATAGGCGCCAGGCGCATGATCATATTGATGATGCCGAAGATGACCTGCGAGAAGCTTTCGATGACGTTAAAGATCAGCTGGCCTTTGTTGCCCAGACGGTGCAGGGCAAAGCCAAACATGACGGCAAACAGCAGCACCTGCAGAATGTTGCCGCTGGCAAATGCACCAATGACGCTGCCTGGGATAACGTCCAGCAGGAAGGCCACTACCCCCTGGTCTTTCGCCTGATCGGCATACACCGCGACCGCTTTGGCATCCAGCGTCGACGGGTCAACGTTCATCCCCGCGCCGGGCTGCACCACGTTCACGATGATAAGACCAATAATCAGCGCAAGGGTACTGACCACTTCGAAATAGAGAAGCGCCACTGCACCGGTACGGCCTACCGCCTTCATGCTTTCCATGCCAGCGATGCCCGTCACGACGGTACAGAAGATCACCGGGGCGATGACCATTTTGATGAGCTTAACGAATGCGTCGCCAAGCGGTTTCATTTGTGCGCCAAGTTCAGGGTAATAGTGACCAAGCAAAATACCGATTGCGATGGCTGTCAGGACCTGAAAATAGAGACTTTTGAAGAGTGAGGTTTTCATAGGGTGTCCTTGGGAAGAAAAACCACAGGCTTTGTAAGGTTATGGTTAACCTGCGGCTCTAAAATAACACCCGTATAACAGGACAGAAATAAACCCAGTTCAAATTTGAAACACAAATGTTAAGAACTTTGAGCTGGCTCGCACAAGCCAGCAACAAAATTACACGTTTGCGCTATTGTCCCCACCGGAAAGGTAGCGTTGTTCAAAGACATCCGACGGAACAGCCGGTGCAAACAGGAAGCCCTGTCCGCCCTCCACGCCCGCTTCAGCCAGCCAGGTGCGCTGCGCGTCTGTCTCAATCCCTTCGGCAATCAGCTGCAGTTTCAGGCTGCGGGCCAGCTGGATAATGGCCTGGACCATGCTGCTGTCTTCCGGCAACCCTTCAACAAAGGCTTTGTCGATTTTCAGCACATCCACCGGCAGGGTTTTCATATGCTGGAGCTGACGCAGCCCGGCATAACCCATACCGAAATCGTCCAGCGCGATGCGTATACCGGCATTACGCAGCGGTTTCAGAATCGCGACCGCCTCATTAGGATCGTCAATACGCCGGCTTTCCGTGACTTCCAGCGTCAGCGTATCAGGCTTGATCCGGTAACGATGGATCAGCTCCAGCATCTCAGACACCATGGTCGGATGCATCAGCTGCAGGGCGGACAAGTTGACCGACAGCGGGAGCGTCACGCCTCGTTCCTGCCAGGCAGCAAGCTGTCGGCACGACTCCTCCAGCACCCAGTAACCGACGGTGACCATCAGGCCACAGGATTCGATGCGCTCAATGAGCCCTTCCGGCAATTCCCATGAACCATCCGGCTGCTGCACGCGCAGCAGCGCTTCCGCGCTGATCACCTCGCCCGTCAGCAAATTCACCTGCGGCTGGAGCCAGAGGGCAAACTGACGGTTATCCAGCGCGGTCAAAATGTCGCTCTCTTCCGTCAGGCGCTGCTGCGCCCTTTCCATCTGTTCCGGGTCGAAGAACTGGATCTGATTTTTCCCTTTGCGCCGGGCGGTAAACGCCGCCGAGAAAGCACGACGGTAAAGCTGTTCCGCCGTTAAGTCACCGTAGTACATCGCAATACCGATACTGGCGCTTGGACGAAGCTGGATGCCCTGAATGGGCAGCCGCTCATTAATGACAGTGAGTACTTGCTGACCTAACGTGATCGCATGCCACGGCTCTTTCACGCCGTTGGCAATCACCACCAGGTCATACCCGCTGACC
This sequence comes from Enterobacter sp. R-25, assembly GCF_049913205.1. NCBI lineage: Bacteria > Pseudomonadati > Pseudomonadota > Gammaproteobacteria > Enterobacterales > Enterobacteriaceae > Enterobacter > Enterobacter sp. R-25. The sequence goes on from NZ_CP183982.1 coordinate 4,508,449, forward strand.
TGGGTCAGCACCATGCGCGGGGCCAGCACGGACTTCACTTTCTCCACCAGCGTCAGGAGCAGCATTTCACGCTGGTTCTCTTTGAGCACGCCGGCGGTGTCCTGCAGGGTTTCACAGGCGATCACCATCAGCGCGGTGGTTTGCTGGCGGGCAACAGTCTGTTCCAGCATCGCCATCAGGAAGGCTTTATTGGGCAGCTCCGAGACCGGGAAGCGCGTCGCGCTGCTGTTCAGCTCATCCTGCTGGCGCTGCATCCGCTGCTGGTTGAGGTTATAGCTGCGTACCAGCATACCAATCTCGTCATCATGATGAAGACGCGGCAGCGGAAGCTGATGCCCCACCTGGTCCTGCGGTGAAAGCGTGTTCAACTCCCGGGCAATCCGGCGTAGCGGATGCACAATCAGACGGTTAATACACCAGGTCAGCGCCACGCTCAGAATAAGCGTCATAAGTAAGCAAGTGGTCACTAACGTGACAACCCAGCTCATGACGAACTTGTACATGCGGTACGAGTCCGCCTGCAGAACAAGGTAGGCCAACGGCTGTGGATTCGCGGGACGCTCAAGCGAATAGACCGGCAGCGAAATCTGCACCGGCAGTTCAAACAGTCGCATCACCATCATGGGGACCGGTCGCTCGGGGATAAAACTCATCCGCAGCGCCTGAAACTGATTGGGTAACACCACGTCTGCGCGGCTCACGACACCGGCAGGCTGAATGCGTTTTAAAATGGTTTCCGCTTCGGGAATATCCCCTTTCAAAATAGAGGCAGAGAGCGGGCCACGCACCGAGCGGGCAATACTTTCTAATTGCGAAGCCGTGTTATAGCGATTCTGCTGTACGGAATGAAACAGCAAAATTACGCAAAAAAGGAGTACAAACAGCATTGTGACGGCAGAAACCATCGCCATCTGTTTGATAGTTAAGGAACGGCTGACACGCAAAATGACTCTCCACAAAACTCGAAGCACAGGGCGCACCAGGGTGTAAACCTGGTGCGCCTGAGTATACCCGATTGCTGTACTTTTAAGAGAGACTTACAAATGGATTAAGTTAAATCCGATTACCAGTCCGCGTAAGGGATCAGCGGCTGCGGCGGTAAGTCCATATCGCCCTGCCAGCCTGCAGCAGAGTAGCGTACATAAAGCAGTGCGTGGCTTGGGGTATAATCTTTTGCTTCCTGAATATCCACACCGAGGCCCACAAACCAGTTGGACGTGACCCGGCGCTCGATAATGGCCCGTGCGGTATAACCCGTGCCTGAGGAGCTGCTGCCGGTTTCCATTTCGCCTCTGTCGGTGTAGCGACCGGGCTCATCGGTCGGAATCAGTCCCTGAATGGGATAGCGCATCACGTCGTTAGTTTTAGAATGAGACCATGACACCGATCCGCCCAGCTCCCAGGACCAGTTCTCGGTACGTTTACGCCAGGTGACAGGCAACGCGAAGGAGACATACTCCTGCGGGCTGTAATAACCGCCCTGACCCAGGGTATAACCGCTCAGATCTTTATCGTAGTGCCAGAGCATGTTGCTCACGCCGACGGTCAGACGCTCATTGTTTTTATTGATGAGCTTGTAGTAGTAACCGGTCATCCAGCGGACGCGCCAGTTATCTTCCACATTTTTACCCGTCAGCGTTTCCGCATTCAGGCTCGACCAGACGCCGTGCGCCTCACCTTTGTCATAACTGATACTCGCGCCACCGCCGGTTGCGCGCACGCCGCCCCAGGTGGTGCCGGTGTTGGTATCTTTTTGCCCGGCAAAGGCGAGCAGAGAGCTGGAGATCGGGCGACGATGGGCGTTAACGGTATAACCGATTGGCCCCAGGTCGCTGCTGTAGCTTACACCACCGACCACGTCGACAACGTCAAAGCCCATCGGCGTGGTACCAATATCCCACGCCCAGGTTTTGTTCTGCCAGCCCACGGCAATACTCGCGCCATTTGCTGACTGATGCGTGTTGCCACTACACGGCGTTTCGGCACAAGTGCCCCATTTCGGATCGTAGGTACCGTTATCGGTGGAAAAGGACCCGGCATCCATATTGACCAAATCGCTACGCAGGAACATACGGCCATCCGCCAGTGGTGCATCCGCCTGTAACATGGTGGTATGCGCTTTAAGATCGGAATAGCCGCCGGTGCCGCTGGAGCCCCAGTAATCATGCTGCAGCGTGACGTTAACATCCTGCTGACGGTACAAATCACCGGCGTCGCTACGCACGCCGCGTTTCAGCCAGTCGTCTTTTTCGTCGTTACGCGTCAGGCGGGTAAAGCTGTCATTGTCAGCCGGACGTGTCGTCGTGACGCCTGACGACACCATCGCATCTTTATACGTTTCCAGTGCCTGCTGAGGCTGACCATTTTGCGTCTGGAAACGTGCGGCATCACGTAATACCAGCGCGTTTTCCATAGATGCAGGCTGTGATTTCGCCTGAGGAATAATCTTGCTGAACGTCTGCTCTGCGGCGGCGGAATCCCCAAGGCCTGCCTGCGCCATCGCGATCCGGCGCTGCATATTGAGCGACAGCGGCTCTCCGTTTTGCGCAGCAGGCAGTTTTGCCAGCGCGGCACGGGCTGCCTCTTTGTTGCCCTGGGCGCTATACACTTCGGTCAGACCGAGGATCGCATCTTCGTTCTGCGGTTCACGCTCCAGCACGGTGTTGTAAGCCGTTTTCGCGGCCTCCAGATCGCCACGCTGCTGCGCCCAGTCCGCAAGGGTTAAGTCGATACGGGTAGAGGACGGCTGCTGGCGAAGGAGGTTTTCCGCCTCCTGCTCTTTGCCGCTGTCGCGCAGTCGGTTTGCCGTTTCCAGCGTCTGGTTACTCTGCAGGCGGTCGGCAAGCTCCTTAATATTGGCGTTCCACTGGCTACGCGGAAGCGTCTCCAGATGCGTGAGCGCGGCCCGGTCCTGATCGTTTCCGGAGAGATACAGCCCACTGGCATACACCTGTTCCGGATCGGACGGTTTCTGGCTGGCAAGCTGGCGCATCAGGTTATCCGCCTGGCTGCGCTGGCCCGCGCTATAGAGATCGCGCGACAGACGGTAGGTTATCCAGACGTCGCCCGGAGAGAGTGCCAGACGACGACGCTGAATTTCCGCCGCCTGAGCGTATTGGCCCTGGTTTTCCAGCTGTTCCGCCTGGGCTGACAGCTGCTCGTTGGTCAGGCTACGTTCAATGTCATCAATGCTTCGGCGCTGGCTGGCAGAGAGCGACTGGATAAACTGCGCGGCCTTTTCCGGGGACTGCGCACGATAAACATTGGCAAGGCCACGAACGGCATTGCTGTTACCGCTGTCCATACGCAGCGCCTGACGGTAATAACGTTCCGCCGCAGCCGTGTCTTTACGCGCCGCCGCGGCATCTCCCAGCCCCAGCACCGCATAACTGTCGGTATTGTCGAGGGTACGCGCCTGCTGGTAATAACGTTCCGCCTGCGCCGTATTGTTCGCTTTCAGGGCGGTATCACCCTGCTGGATCAGCAGCCAGTAGCGGTTAACTTTCAGCAAACTGTCCCATTTGCCACGGTTATCGCTCTGCGGATCGAGGGCGATCGCCTTTTCAAACTGCGCCACCGCACGGGCGCGATCGCCTTTCTGAGAGTACGCCTGTCCAAGCGCGCCCACGGCTTCGCTGTCGGCATGATTTGCGCTGACCGCTTTTTGCAGATCCGCCACCGCCTTATCGCCCTGCCCGGCATCCACCGCCGCCAGCCCTTGTGCTTTTGCACGGAACGTTGGGTCGGCGAGCTGTTTTTGCTGCGTATCAAGTTGGGTACGTGCCGCCGCTACGCTGTCGCCGTCGCTGAAGACGCTCAGGTATTTTTGCAGCGCGCTGACGCTGGCGTTGCTGACAGGCTGATCTTTGATCTGCTCATACCACATATCAGATGCCTGGCTGCGGCCATTGCTGGATTTGGCCATCTCCTGCAACACCGCAAAGCCTTCATCGCGGCGTCCGGTCTGGAACAGCAACTGGGCCAGCGTGCCCTGCAGTTGCGTATTGCCCGGACTGCTGGCGTTAATTTTCTTCAGTTGGTTAATGGCGACACCACGGCGGGCAGGATCTTTCGCCACAACATTCCAGTATTCCGTCGCCACGTCACCGCCCGGCGGATTACCGTCAAAAAGCTTGTCATAGGCCGCAATGGCCTCCTGAGTATGACCCGTTGTAGCCAGTAACCGGGCCTGCTGTAACTGCTGACGGCCTTCAGGCGTAGAAAGCAGCATCGTATTGCGCGAGGACTGATACGCACTGGAGCCCGGCGCGATCCCTTTCAGACGATCCAGCTCTTTTTGCGCACCGGCGTTATCACCCTGACGAAGCAGGTAACGAAAGCGCGCCGCAATGACGTCGGGGTTGTTCGGGTCAATCAGCTCAAGGCGGTAGAGCGACTGACGAACCAAATCCTCACGCTGCGTCGATTCACCCAGCCGCACCTGTTGCAGCAGCTGTTGCTGCTGCGGGGAGTTAGCGGCCTGAGCCAGCGGCATCAGCGCCAGGCCAAGCGATAAACTGAGTAGATTTACTGTGAAGTTGCGCATTCCTGGCCCCAGTCCGGTATTAATTCACCTTGAGCGGTGAAGCGAAAACGATGCTGATCCCATCCTTGCCCGAAGAGAGTCAGTACGTAGCTGTAATAGGCATTATTATCGGGAAAATTATCTGCAACGCGCTGGCGCTGTACCGCCTGCGCATCACGCTGCTGTAAAAAAGGCAGCATCGCAGCGGAAAAGCCGACCGGCCCCTTGCCCGCAGGCTTCCCGCTCGCCACATCCACTTTTTCCGGCGGTACACCGTGTTTCGTTGTCATTGTCGCCATCGGCCGGAAGCGCGTAAGCAACCGGGCTTTCTGGGCGTCTTTGTCACTCATCATTCCGACCCAGAGGTAGACGCGGATGGCGTCGTAGCCGCCCACCAGCAATTTATCCTGCTGCAAATGCCAGCCTCTGTTTTTCTGATACTGCACCCAGTCCGGCGAAAACCCCTTTGGCGCCGTTTCCAGCAACAAGCGCAGATTTGTTTCACGAAGGGTCGTCCACGGGGCACCAAAGCGCGTGAAATAGCTCGCTATCTGCGGAGGAAGATAGCTGGGGTTAAAGCGCCAGGCTTTCTCCTCGGCAAAACCGACCTTCCCGGGCAGCAGCATGGAGCCGAGTCCCGGTACTTTCACCACTTCCTCATGGGCAATGCGTTTAAGGAGCGCCTTACCCGTGCGGGTATAGTCCGGATGTTTCCACAGCCGGCCCGCCTCAAGCAGTGACCAGGCAATCCAGACATCGGCATCCGAGGCGGAGTTGGTATCGATTATCGCCCAGTTGTCGTGGTCTTTCTGACCCCATAGCCAGGCGGGCAAATTATCGTTCAGATTGCCCCCGGCCAGGTTGTCGCGCGTCCACGTCAGCAATTGATCAAAGGCTTTGCGATCGTTCGCGGCCAGGGCAAAGAACAACGCATAGCTTTGCCCTTCCGACGTGGTGATTTTGCGCGTGTCGCTGGGATCAATGACACGCCCGCTCTCACTGATGTAATCCTTTTTAAACTGCTCCCAGGCAGGCCAGGTGCAGGCGGCGCGAAGAGGGATCGCCGCCAGCATCAACGCTGCTAACACACACCAGCGAAACGCTTTCATCACCTGTTACTCATCCGGGTTAAGGCGACGACGGCTGATGATACGCAGCAGACGCCACAGCACCCACGCCAGCAACACCACGCTGACGGCGGCCAGGATAGCCAGCAGAACCGGATGGTTAGCCAGCGCATACCACAGACGCTCGAACCACGGCAGATGGCCCACGTAGTACACATCGCCCACGCGCAGGCTATTGACCCCAGACTCGCGGATCACCGCCACCGAACCAAACATCGCGGCACGTTTGCCGCTGTCGTTCATCGCGCTGTTGAGTAACGCATACCCACGCGGGCTGTCCGCCAGGAGCGCCACTACGCTACGCTGCTCGTTGTAAGGTGACTGGAAGCCAACCACCGCGGCCATTGGTCCCTGAGACGTAACGGTTGTCTGCACGCTGGCCTGACGATCGTTGATATCCGGCATAATGCTCGGGAACTCGGTCTGACGCAGTGGCGTGTTAACCCAGGACTGCGCCGCTTTGACCAGCAGATCGATACGCTTGTCATCCTTCAGCTTATCCGGGATGTTACCGATCACCATGATGTCCGCGTCTTTGTTTTGGATCTGGCTACCATCGTCAGTCAATGTGACGTTAATTGCCGGTAATCCGGTCTGCGCACCTACGGACGCCATGGTGTCCAGCAGGGTCGTCACCTGGCCCTCATTTGGCGCTTTTGGCATGACGACAATGGATTCAGAGAGATCGGCCATACGGCTGAACGGGAAGCTGGCATTGGCAAATGCACGCAGGTCCGGCATGGCAAGGAAGTGATAATACTTCGAGAAGTCGATGGTTGACTCATCACCAATCACAACGTGGTTCTGTACTTGCTGGAAGGTGATGCAGTTATCCACCGAGCCGCCAGGCATCGGGTTCATGTACTGGAAATCAAAGCGCAGCTGGTTGATCGCCCCAAGCTTCAGCGCCGGAATAGAGACGTCCGTTTTCCCGTCCAGCAGCCCCTGCAACACCGGCAGACGGAGCATCAGTCGGTTAGTATCCTGCGTGCTTGTCAGACTGAAAGATTGCAGGAACTGGTTGTTCAGGCTGATATCCATGCGCGAGCTGTCTTTGGTTGCCGGCGCGGTGTAACGGTAGCTCAGATTGATATCAATACCGTTGGTGCGCAGCAGGTACAGGTCTGGCGGCAGATTCAGTGACAGACTAATCGGGGCTGGCTCAAGCCCCGTTGCCTGCAGCTGTTCTTCATACGTTTTCAGTTCGCCAAACGTGACGGCACGGTCAGTACGCACCCAGTTTGGTGCATCATAAGGTTTACGCGGCAGCAGCGGTTTAACCTCATCCACCACCACGCTGTTTCCACGGAACAGAACGTTACCCTGGGCAATGCCCTTGGCCGCCTGCACCAAGTCTTTATCATCACGCCCGAAGACCACCAGCAGCTTCACGTACGGGTTATCCGGGTGGCTCATCATCTCAATGGTCGGCGCTTTTACGTCCGGGTGATCGCGCAGGAAGGCAGGACGTTTCGCGTTGGTCGCAAACACGATCGCGTTTCTGTCCGGCATTTTGTCGTACATCACCGGGAAGTTCTGCCCGCGCCAGCCGGAACGTGAACCAAACCACGATGCCACAATGGTGGCCGCCAGCTGCTCGGTGACGTCCGGAGACGCCGCAAACACCATTGGCAGCACTAACTGACGATTATCACGCGGATCAAAGAACGGAACCGGGAACGACGAAAGGTCGTTTTTCAGCGCCAGCGACTGGTAGGTCATCTGCAGCGAAGAGTTGCGTCCTACATCTACCCACAAGGTATTGCTGGCAGGGTTCTCACAGACGTCACGGTAGTGACCGACAAACTCCAGACGTATGCGGTTAAAGTCGGTGATGAAAAGGGGGTTAATTGGCACCTGGGCCTGTGTTTTCTTACCCAGTTGCTCTTTTGTGACGGGCAGGACGTCCATCAGCTCATCATTCAGGTAAACCTTCAGCTGAGACTGTACCGGCAACAGCGACGGCGATGGCGTGTATTCAAGGTTCAGCATGGCGTGAGAGACCACCTCATCGCTGCGCATACCGAACTCAATGCCGCCGTTAGGGTTAATACCGCGCAACACCATGCTGCCCGGCGGCGGCGCAATCTGCGCAAAGCTCAGCTTCACGTCCCGTGATGGGGCATCTTCCGCGACAATAGGCGCGTTTGCTCCCTGTACGCCCGGCATCACCTGACCGACGACATTGCTGTCTGCCGGCAGGGTGTTGCCGTCCGTAGGCTGGTTCGGAATGACGTTTTCCGTTTGACCGGGTGCCGCGGTGATAACCGGATCGGTCGCCTGGGCGACCACAGGTACCGTCGGAGCAGGCGTTGCCGCTGCGTTATCGGGTGCTGCGTTAGCCATCGTTGTGGGGAGCGCACTTACCCCCATTGCCACTGCACATAACCAGGAAAGTTTAGTTTTCATCGCGTTATCATCATTGTTGAGCCATAACCGGGTCCGCCTGCTTCGCCTCATCCCGCTCGGGACGACGAGGAACGAACGATACGATCCAGGAAACCAGCGAAGTAAGGGACCGGAAAATTAATTTCACCGACGACGGGGCAAATTCTGCAAGGTGACGATAGCCACGGAACCCCAGCTTCAGAATATCCAGCAGGCTTTCCAGAGGTTTATCTTCCGGGAAGCTGTCCTGCCAGAGAGCCCACGTGTCCGCGCGGGCAAACGTACACTGCACAAAATCAATATGTTGCTTTTTCGTCAGCGGCATCAGCTGCAGACCGACTTCATTACCGGCTACACGCACCACCTGCGTCGGGAAGACGTACTCCTGCTGGCCGCGCTTCAGCAGCAGGTTAACCTTCTGCCCTTCCAGCACCTTCGCCTGACCGTTGATTTTTATCCCCAGACCACCGTCTGAGAAGTCGTGCACGGTACAGGAGAAGAGGTGACCATCTTCACGGGCGATTGCCGCAGGCATGCAGATTTCCACGCGATGCGCACGGCGGACCTGTTTGCTCTCCACCGACACCGCAACCGCGCCGCCGAGGATAATCAGGTTGTAGAACACCCATGCCATACTCACGAACACGGTCAGGATCTCGTTTTCCGGGCCGTAGAAGTAGCGCCAGATACCGGCAATCACGCCCACGATATTCAGCAACACCAGGAAGATGTACGGCCGGGAGATGACCCAGTCGACATACTCCTCTTCCACCAGACCGCCTTTCGCGGTGACGTTGAATTTACCTTTGTGCGGGTTGATCAGCGCCACCATCGTCGGCGGCGCGATGTACCAGGCTAGCACCGTTTCGTAGATTTCACTCCAGAACGAATGGCGGTATTTACCCTGAATCTTCGAGTTCGTCAGGCTCGCGTGGATCATGTGCGGCAGAACAAACAGCGCAATCATCAGCGCAGGCGCGTAGATGATATAGGCGTGAAGAAGCAGGAACGCCAGCGGCGCGGTCAGGAAGATGAGGCGAGGGATACCGGACAGGAAGTGGAACATGGCGTTGACGTAGCACAGACGCTGCGCGAGTTTCAGCCCTTTCCCAATCAGGGGGTTATCGAGACGGAAAATCTGCACCATGCCGCGCGCCCAGCGAATACGCTGGCCGATGTGCGCCGAGAGAGATTCCGTTGCCAGACCCGCGGCCTGCGGAATACGCATATACGCGGAGGTGTAGCCCCGACGGTGCAGGCGCAGCGAGGTATGCGCATCTTCGGTGACCGTTTCGACGGCAATGCCACCGATCTCATCCAGCGGTTTACGGCGAATAACCGCACAGGAACCGCAGAAGAAGGTCGCATCCCACATGTCGTTCCCGTCCTGCACCAGGCCATAGAACAGCGTGCCTTCGTTAGGGGTTTTACGGAAACGGCCAAGGTTACGTTCAAACGGATCTGGCGAGAAGAAGTGGTGCGGCGTCTGCATCATCGCCAGCTCTTTCTCCTTCAGGAACCAGCCCATCGTCATCTGCAGGAACGAGCGCGTCGGCACGTGGTCGCAGTCAAAGATTGAGACAAACTCACCTTTGGCATATTTGAGGGCGTTGTTGATGTTCCCGGCCTTGGCGTGTTCATGCGTGGTACGGGCGATGTACTCGACACCCACCTCTTCCGCGAACTGACGGAACGCCGGGCGGCCGCCGTCATCCAGGACCCAGATTTTGAGTTTATCTTTCGGCCAGTCGATGCCCAGCGCGGCGTAAATCGTGTTTTTTACCACGCTCAGGTCTTCGTTGTAGGTCGGCACGAAGAGATCGACAGACGGCCATTGTGACGTGTCTTTTGGCAGCGGAACCGGCTGACGGTTGAGCGGCCAGATGACCTGGAAATACCCCAGCACCAGTACAACCCAGGCGTACGTTTCCGCAAACAGCAGAACCAGACCGCACACCAGGCTGACAGGGTCATCCCAGTTGAGCGTTGAGGTGTAACGCCACCAGATGTAGCGACAGGAGACGGTCAGCGACAGCACTATCAGCATCAGGGCGGAGAAGCGTCCCGGGATACGGCGCACCAGCAATGCCACGCCCCAAAGCAGGATCAGGAAGGTGAACTGCGCCAGAGGGTTAAAGGGCTGCGTAATACAGACCAGGGCCAGTATGAGCGAGAAAACGACGATTACGCCGAGTATAAAACGCCGCAAGCCCGGGTGCAGATGCCCGAGCTCTTTATGGTTATCCAGATGGCTGGTCTTATCACCCACGCGGTCAGGCAAACTGTCCAGCCACTGGTGATAGCGCTCACGTAAATGTTGCACGCGGGAGAAGCTGCGCCAGCGCGGCGCTTTGTTTTCTGAGCGGGACGACGTGGCCACCAGCCAGACAGCCTGAATGATATAACGCGCCGGATCCAACGGTCGCGGGCGGTCGGGATGAATATGCGGATATAACTCACTGTGCTGCGCACGAATGCGCTGCCAGCGCGGGTGTTCGAGGGGAATGAACGTCCAGGCCAGAATCATCCAGAAGCAGCCGAGCGCGGCGCTGAATGCCGAAGCACCGTGTCGGCGAAAATGCCGGTAATGTTCGCTCAGACGCGAACTGACCGGCGGGATGAGTAACCAGCTGGCGAGACGGCTCATACAGAACTCCCTGCAGGCTCTGCCCCTTTGGCAAAGTGCAGCAGACACCAGTTCGCCAGCGTCAGGATCTCTTCTGCCGCCAGGGAATCGCTGCGGTATTCACCGAGTGGCTGTTTGGAGGCAAGGCATTCCGCCATGCCCTCATCACGATGGATAACAATCGGCAGCAGACGGCGCTGGCTTTGCAGCCAAACCTGATACAGATCGTCCTGGATCTGGCTGCCAATGCGTAAATCGTTAATCAGGATATGACCATTTTCAGGCAACCCTTGCTGATGCAGACGGATATGGCAATTCGCGTCGACGTTCACAATCGACAGCACGCGATCGCACTGCGCCATAAACTGTCGGGTCAGCGTGCCGGCGCCGTGCGGCAGATCCAGAAGGATCCACTTATAATGGCCTTTTTCTTTCAGCTCCTGCAGTGCGACGGTGAACTGGGAAAACAGACGCTGATAGGCAGCTTCATTTTCACGCTCGGTAGTGGTCAATTGGCCAAAGGGCAGTACATCAAGCTGCGAGGTATAACGCATACCCGCATCGCGCCAGTCTTTATCATCAAGCAGCGCGCGAGCCCAACCCTCTGTACGCGTAAAGTCGACATTAAACGACATGCGCAGCAAATTATCGGCACAGGCGTCAATCACCAATACCGATTCACCTAAAAGCTGTAATGACCACGCCAGCGCCGCGGTAACGGATGTTGTACCTACTCCACCACGGACGCCCTGTAATCCTAGTATGGCCATCAATGGCTCCCTTATTGTTGTTGGGCAAATTCAGCTAATAGCGGCCAACGTTTAATAGCCGCGGCCAACTGTTCCCGCTGGGAAATGTCGGTGTAATCTATTTCAGGTAATGAAAACGCCTGCGTCAGCGCCAGAAAGTCGTTCTGGAATGTGTAACCCAGGGTTGAGTCGACTGGGGTGCCGGGTTCGTTATTATCCATTCTATTCCATCCCTTTGAGTAAAATCGCACAATCAGAAGTAGCGAGGCTTCCTGCCCTATCAAATTTCATTTACATGCTAAATCTGATGTTCTTTAATTTCAATGTTAGGTTTATTTCTACGCTTTCGCTAGTAAACTGAGATACAGAGAAATTAAACGAAAAGAGGGACACCGTGGACTCCATATTTTCTATTGGCATCCAGTCATTATGGGACGAATTGAGCCACATGCCAGTCGGAGGAGTCTGGTGGATTAATACGGATCGTAATGAAGATGCTATCAGTCTGGTAAACAAGACAATTGCCGCTCAGGGCAAGGATTCCCGCGTGGCCGTCGTGAGCATGGGCGAAGAGCCAAAGAAAATTATCACCCTTGAAAACGATCGCGGTCCGCAGACGGTGCGATTATTTTCCATGCCTGCGGAGGCCGATAGTCTATACTTTTTGTCCCGCGACATTCAGTGCTCTATTGATCCGGATCACTATCTGGTGATTCTGAAATGCTCAAATAACGCCCTGCAAAATATCCCTGCTGAAAAACTACTGCCCTGGCTGGAAAAAATCAATAAATGGGCAAAATTTCAAAATTGCACGCTATTGATAGTCAATCCTGGCAGTAATAACGACAAACTGTTTTCCCTTTTAATGGGCGAATATCGCTCCCTGTTTGGTCTGGCGAGTCTTCGGAACCAGGCAGACAGCTATCTCTACGATATTGCGTTCTGGTGTAATGAAAAAGGCGTAAGCGCCAGACAACAGCTCACCCTTAAACATATTGAGGGCGAATGGCACCTGGCGCAGCAGGAAGAAACCGTGGTGCAACCGCGCAGCGATGAAAAACGAATCCTGAGCCATATTGCCGTTTTAGAGGGGGCGCCTGCGCTCTCGGAAAATTGGTCGTTGTTTGATTCTAACGAAGCGCTTTTTAATGAAGCTCGCACAACCCAGGCGGCAACCATTGTTTTTTCGCTCATGCAAAATAACCAGATTGAAACGCTGGCGCGACAGATCCATACCTTACGTCGCCAGCGCGGAAGCGCCTTAAAAATAGTGGTGCGCGAAAATAACACCAGCCTTCGCGCCACGGATGAGCGCCTGCTTCTGGGCTGCGGTGCCAATATGGTCATTCCGTGGAATGCGCCGTTATCACGCTGCCTGACGCTTCTCGAAAGTGTTCAGGGTCAGCAGTTCAACCGTCACGTACCGGAAGATATCTCCACCCTGCTCTCCATGACGCAGCCGATGAAGCTGCGCGGATACCAGAAATGGGATACCTTCTGCGACGCCGTCGGCAACATGATGAGCAACACGCTGCTTCCTGCAGACGGGAAAGGGGTGATGGTTGCCCTGCGCCCGGTACCGGGTATCCGCGTTGAACAGGCGCTCACCTTGTGCCGTCCGAACCGCACAGGAGACATTATGACCATCGGCGACAACCGCCTGGTGCTGTTCTTGTCCTTCTGCCGGATAAACGATCTTGATACCGCCCTTAACCATATCTTCCCGCTGCCAACCGGGGATATTTTCTCGAACCGTATGATTTGGTTCGAAGATAATTCTATCAGTGCAGAGCTGGTGCAGATGCGCGCCCTCGAGCCTGAACAATGGGCGAAACCGCTCACCGTGAAGAGCGATGCCAAACCGATTCTCAACGCCCGACATGACGGACACGTCTGGCGGCGAATACCGGAACCCCTTCGCCTGTTAACTGAGAATGGGGAGAACGCACCATCATGAATATCAGCGATATCATTCAACTGGTCGTATTCTGTGCGCTGATCTTTTTCCCGCTTGGCTACTATGCACGCCATTCCATACGCCGTATCCGCGATACGGCCAGAGTGCTGTTTGTAAAACCTCGCTATGTAAAACCAGCCGGAACACTGACACGGGCATCACACGTCAAGGCAGACCGAAAACATGACTAATTCTACCTATACCGCTTCGTCACCATCGCCGCTCTGGCAATACTGGCGCGGCCTTTCCGGCTGGAACTTCTACTTTCTGGTGAAGTTTGGTCTGCTGTGGGCAGGCTATCTGAATTTCCATCCCCTGCTCAACCTGGTGTTTATGGCTTTCCTGCTGATGCCTTTGCCCAATATCAGGCTGCATCGCTTGCGTCACTGGATTGCTATCCCTGTCGGCTTTGCTCTGTTCTGGCATGACACCTGGCTGCCGGGACCGGACAGCATTATGAGTCAGGGTTCGCAGGTGGCAGGGTTTAGCGCCAGCTATGTCCTTGACCTGACCGAGCGCTTTATTAACTGGCAAATGATAGGTGCCGTCTTTGTGCTGCTGGTAGCCTGGCTGTTCCTGTCACAATGGATCCGCGTCACGGTATTTGTCGTCGCCATTATGATCTGGCTGAACGTGCTGACGCTTGCAGGTCCAGACTTCTCCCTGTGGCCCGCGGGTCAACCCACGACCACGGTGACCACTACCGGGGGAAGTGCAGCGGCAACCGTCACGACGGCAGGTGATACGCCTGTGGTCGGCGATATCCCGACGCAGACCGCACCGCCGACGTCCACTAACCTGAACGCCTGGCTCTCCAGCTTCTATACCGCGGAAGATAAACGTCAGACCAAATTCCCGGAAGCCCTGCCGGCGGATGCTCAGCCGTTTGAGCTGCTGGTGATCAACATCTGTTCACTCTCCTGGGCTGACGTCGATGCCGCGGGTTTGATGTCTCACCCGCTGTGGTCCCATTTCGATATCCAGTTTAAAGACTTTAACTCTGCCACCTCGTACAGCGGCCCGGCGGCAATTCGCCTGCTTCGTGCAAGCTGCGGTCAGACATCGCATAAGAACCTGTATCAACCCGCCGGCAACCAGTGTTATCTGTTCGATAACCTCTCAAAACTGGGCTTCACGCAGCATCTGATGCTGGGACATAACGGCCAGTTCGGTAACTTCCTGAAAGAGGTACGCGAACAGGGTGGTATGCAGGCACAGCTGATGGATCAAACCGGACTGCCGGTCACTCTGCTGGGCTTTGACGGTTCACCTGTTTATGACGATACCGCCGTGCTGCAACGCTGGCTGAAGACCATCGAAAAAGACAGTAATCCGCGCAGTGCAACGTTCTACAACACGCTGCCGCTTCACGATGGTAACCACTTCCCTGGCGTGAGCAAAACGGCCGATTATAAAGTTCGTGCGCAGAAATTCTTCGATGAACTGGACGCGTTCTTTACGGAGCTGGATAAATCGGGCCGTAAAGTGATGGTGGTTGTGGTACCTGAACACGGCGCCGCGCTGAAAGGCGACAGAATGCAGGTGTCAGGTCTGCGTGATATCCCTAGCCCGTCTATTACCAACGTACCGGCAGGCATTAAATTCTTTGGTATGAAGGCACCTCATCAGGGCGCACCGATTGAGATCGCTCAGCCAACCAGCTATCTGGCCATTTCAGAACTGGTTGCCCGCGCGGTTGACGGCAAACTGTTTGTGGAAGACAGCGTGAACTGGGATCAGCTCACCAGTAACCTGCCGCAAACTGCCGAAGTCTCTGAGAACGCGAACGCGGTCGTGATTCAGTATCAGAACAAACCATACGTTCGCCTGAACGGTGGAGACTGGGTACCTTATCCGCAGTAAACCGCACTTCCCTCTCCCCCCAGGGGAGAGGGCTCACCCGTTCCGTTATGGCTGCTCAGCAAGCCATACAAGCATTTTCAGGCTTGCGGAGTAGTAATCATCCTTTGCAGTGATCTCGGGTTCTCCGGATGGCTGTCCCATCGTTAAATCACGTACCGCCAGCAGCCCCCCTTCCATCATGTAAGGCGCATATTCATTGGTCGTCACGTTTACCCATGCGGGAGTTTGTTCGCGGGGGAACTGACCGAACCAGGCTCGCCACGGCGTTAACAGCGGGCTCTTCTTATCAGACCAGGCCAGGTAAAGTGGAATGCGGATCGCGTCGTAGCTCATCCGTGGCGGCCAGGCTTTGGCCGGGGACAGCGTGCCCGTAGAGCCCAGTGAGACCCAGTCCGTGGGAAGTCTGGCTTTACCCGATCCCATTTTTGCCAGCAAGCGATGGCCATCCTGAATCAACTTGCCCCAGACCGGCGAATGGCTGCGGCTGGCAAAGGCCTGCCAGGCCGGGAAGACGAAATAAGAGGGGTTAAGCACGATCTCACCGTCGAGGGTAAACCCCTGGACACCGGGCAGCATCACGCGGTAACCCGCATAACGGGTCACGGTGTGGCTAATGAGTGCTTTCGTTATCGCATCCGATGCGGCGCTGTACTGTTTGTCATGCCAGCGCGTATCCGCTTTCAACAGCGCCCAGGCAATCAGGACATCGCCATCGGCGGCGTTATTTTTATCAGCAATCGGGTTGGACTCGGCAGGGTTATAACGCCAGTAAAACAGACCATTTTCTTTGTTCTTTAACGTACCGTCAGTCCATTTCCAGAGCTTATCGAACGTGGCTTTATCGTCGTTAGCCACCGCCATCAGCATGGCGAAGCCCTGGCCTTCAGTATGCGAAACATTACCGTTGCCGGTATCGACAATCCGCCCTTCAGGCGTAAAGAAGCGTGCTTTGTAACTCTCCCAGGCCTGGCCCGCCTGAGAGAGGGGGGAGAACAGTAAACTCATCATGACGGCCAGAGCGGCGCATGCGGGTTTTCGCATAATGGGTTATTCCGCGCTGCGCAGTGAAATCTCACCGCCCACCCAGGGTTTGATCACGCCATCCTGCTCCAGGAGCAACGCGCCCTGTGCGTCGATGCCGCGGGAAATACCGTAGATCTCTTTATCACCAATCAGCAATTTCACCGGACGGTTAATAAAGTTATCCAGCTTTTCCCAACGGGACAGGAAGGATGCCAGCCCCTCTTGTTCAAAGAGCGAAAGCGAACTGCGTAATTCTTTTATCATACGCACGGCAAGGGTGTTGCGATCGATGGTGATCCCCGCTTCCTGCAGGTTGGTCCACGCCTGATTCACCACGTCATTTTGTACATTGCGCATCACCATATTGAGGCCTGCACCAATGACAATTTGCGCCGCGTCGCCTGTTTTACCCGTTAATTCAACGAGAATACCGGCAAGTTTACGATCGTTCAGATAAAGGTCGTTTGGCCATTTCACCCGCACCTTATCAGCGCCCAGATCGTGCAGCACTTCCGCCATCACAATCCCGATGACCAGGCTCAGGCCAACAGCAGCAGCGGGACCCTGCTCCAGACGCCAGTACATGGAGAGATAGAGGTTGGCACCAAATGGCGAAAACCACTTGCGGCCTCGACGGCCACGCCCGGCCTGCTGGTACTCGGCTACACAGGCATCCCCGGAGGATAATTCGCTGAGTCGATCCATAAGGTACTGGTTGGTCGAATCGATCACCGGCAAGACCGCAACATTGCCATGCTCTACCTGGCTGCGGATCAGCTCTTCATTCAGCAGCTGAATCGGCTCCGGCAAGCTGTAGCCTTTTCCGGGTACCGTAAAGACATCGACACCCCAGTCGCGGAGGGTCTGGATATGCTTGTTAATGGCGGCACGGCTCATGCCCAGGTGTTCACCCAGTTGCTCGCCGGAATGGAATTCACCGTCGGCAAGAATGCTTATCAGGGTTAAAGGGATAGTATTGTCCTTCACGCGATAACCTCCACGGCATTCACTTCACCCGTACGGCCAATGAAGCGGACCTCTGGCTCCAGCCAGACGTTAAATTTTTCGCCCACTTGCTGACGGACGTGATGGGCCAACTGGACAACATCCTCGCTGGTCGCATCGTTTTGATTAATCAGCACCAGAGCCTGCTGGCGATGAACGGCCGCACCGCCCACGGAGGCGCCTTTTAACTGGCATTGATCGATAAGCCAGCCCGCGGCCAGCTTCACGCTACCATCCGCCTGTGGGTAATGGGGCGCGGCAGGCCAACCTGCAAGAAACGCTTGTGCGTTTTCGCTGCTGATAACCGGGTTTTTGAAGAAACTTCCCGCATTTCCATTCACTTTAGGATCAGGAAGTTTGGTCGTGCGCATATGGCACACCGAGTCAAAAACATCACGGGCAGTCGCCGTTTCGGGATCGAGACGCGTTAAATCACCGTAGGTCAGCACCGGCTGCCAGTTTTTTGACAGACGCAGGCCTACGGCGACAATCACGTAGCGATCCTGATATTCATGCTTGAAAATACTGTCACGGTAGCCAAAACGGCACTGTTCAGCGGTTAAACGCTGAGCCGCGCCGGTCGCCAGCTCAATACAATCGACGTATTCACAAACGTGTTTCAGTTCGATGCCATAGGCACCGATATTTTGAATGGGGGATGATCCGGCGCAGCCAGGGATAAGGGCAAGGTTTTCCAGTCCTGGCATCCCTTTGTCCAGGGTGTATTGCACCAGATGATGCCAGTTTTCACCGGCGCCAACGTGCAGATGCCAGCTATCGGCGCGCTCTTCCACATCAATTCCCATGATGCGGTTAACGATCACCGTTCCCGCAAAATCATCGAGAAACAGGACATTACTTCCTTCGCCCAGAATCAGTACAGGTTCGTCTTGTTCTGTTGCGCTTTGCCAGGCATCCAGCAGCTGCTGTGCAGTATCGGCACGTACAATTTTATTAGCATTACGTTGAATGCCAAAGGTATTCCAGGGCTTAAGGGAGTGATTCATAGACGCTATCCTGAGACAAAAACCGGGATAGTTTACCGTATATACGGGGGGATAGGTGATTAGTTTAGAGCAACGAGGAAGGGATAAAAACGCAAAAAGGCCATCCTTTCGGATGGCCTCTTCACTTATTTGATGCCTGGCAGTTCCCTACTCTCACATGGGGAGACCCCACACTACCATCGGCGCTACGGCGTTTCACTTCTGAGTTCGGCATGGGGTCAGGTGGGACCACCGCGCTAAAGCCGCCAGGCAAATTCTGTAATCTGTATCAGCTGAAAATCGTCTCTCTCACGCCAAAACATCTTCGGCGTTGTAAGGTTAAGCCTCACGGTTCATTAGTATCGGTTAGCTCAACGCATCGCTGCGCTTACACACCCGACCTATCAACGTCGTAGTCTTCAACGTTCCTTCAGGAGACTTAAAGTCTCAGGGAGAACTCATCTCGGGGCAAGTTTCGTGCTTAGATGCTTTCAGCACTTATCTCTTCCGCATTTAGCTACCGGGCAGTGCCATTGGCATGACAACCCGAACACCAGTGATGCGTCCACTCCGGTCCTCTCGTACTAGGAGCAGCCCCCCTCAATTCTCCAGCGCCCACGGCAGATAGGGACCGAACTGTCTCACGACGTTCTAAACCCAGCTCGCGTACCACTTTAAATGGCGAACAGCCATACCCTTGGGACCTACTTCAGCCCCAGGATGTGATGAGCCGACATCGAGGTGCCAAACACCGCCGTCGATATGAACTCTTGGGCGGTATCAGCCTGTTATCCCCGGAGTACCTTTTATCCGTTGAGCGATGGCCCTTCCATTCAGAACCACCGGATCACTATGACCTGCTTTCGCACCTGCTCGAGCCGTCACTCTCGCAGTCAAGCTAGCTTATGCCATTGCACTAACCTCCTGATGTCCGACCAGGATTAGCTAACCTTCGTGCTCCTCCGTTACTCTTTGGGAGGAGACCGCCCCAGTCAAACTACCCACCAGACACTGTCCGCAACCCGGATCACGGGTCTACGTTAGAACACCAGCCATTAAAGGGTGGTATTTCAAGGTTGGCTCCACGCAGACTGGCGTCCACGCTTCAAAGCCTCCCACCTATCCTACACATCAAGGACCAGTGTTCAGTGTCAAGCTATAGTAAAGGTTCACGGGGTCTTTCCGTCTTGCCGCGGGTACACTGCATCTTCACAGCGAGTTCAATTTCACTGAGTCTCGGGTGGAGACAGCCTGGCCATCATTACGCCATTCGTGCAGGTCGGAACTTACCCGACAAGGAATTTCGCTACCTTAGGACCGTTATAGTTACGGCCGCCGTTTACCGGGGCTTCGATCAAGAGCTTCGCGTTACCGCTAACCCCATCAATTAACCTTCCGGCACCGGGCAGGCGTCACACCGTATACGTCCACTTTCGTGTTTGCACAGTGCTGTGTTTTTAATAAACAGTTGCAGCCAGCTGGTATCTTCGACTGATTTCAGCTCCACCCGCAGGGGCTTCACCTACATATCAGCGTGCCTTCTCCCGAAGTTACGGCACCATTTTGCCTAGTTCCTTCACCCGAGTTCTCTCAAGCGCCTTGGTATTCTCTACCTGACCACCTGTGTCGGTTTGGGGTACGATTTGATGTTACCTGATGCTTAGAGGCTTTTCCTGGAAGCAGGGCATTTGTTACTTCAGCACCGTAGTGCCTCGTCATCACACCTCAGCGTTAATAAGGAACCGGATTTACCTGGAACCTCCGCCTACATGCTTAAACCGGGACAACCGTCGCCCGGCTAACATAGCCTTCTCCGTCCCCCCTTCGCAGTAACACCAAGTACAGGAATATTAACCTGTTTCCCATCGACTACGCCTTTCGGCCTCGCCTTAGGGGTCGACTCACCCTGCCCCGATTAACGTTGGACAGGAACCCTTGGTCTTCCGGCGAGCGGGCTTTTCACCCGCTTTATCGTTACTTATGTCAGCATTCGCACTTCTGATACCTCCAGCACCCCTCACAGGACACCTTCAACGGCTTACAGAACGCTCCCCTACCCAACAACACATAGTGTCGCTGCCGCAGCTTCGGTGCATGGTTTAGCCCCGTTACATCTTCCGCGCAGGCCGACTCGACCAGTGAGCTATTACGCTTTCTTTAAATGATGGCTGCTTCTAAGCCAACATCCTGGCTGTCTGTGCCTTCCCACATCGTTTCCCACTTAACCATGACTTTGGGACCTTAGCTGGCGGTCTGGGTTGTTTCCCTCTTCACGACGGACGTTAGCACCCGCCGTGTGTCTCCCGTGATAACATTCTTCGGTATTCGTAGTTTGCATCGGGTTGGTAAGCCGGGATGGCCCCCTAGCCGAAACAGTGCTCTACCCCCGAAGATGAGTTCACGAGGCGCTACCTAAATAGCTTTCGGGGAGAACCAGCTATCTCCCGGTTTGATTGGCCTTTCACCCCCAGCCACAAGTCATCCGCTAATTTTTCAACATTAGTCGGTTCGGTCCTCCAGTTAGTGTTACCCAACCTTCAACCTGCCCATGGCTAGATCACCGGGTTTCGGGTCTATACCCTGCAACTTAACGCCCAGTTAAGACTCGGTTTCCCTTCGGCTCCCCTATACGGTTAACCTTGCTACAGAATATAAGTCGCTGACCCATTATACAAAAGGTACGCAGTCACCCCATAAAAGAGGCTCCCACTGCTTGTACGTACACGGTTTCAGGTTCTTTTTCACTCCCCTCGCCGGGGTTCTTTTCGCCTTTCCCTCACGGTACTGGTTCACTATCGGTCAGTCAGGAGTATTTAGCCTTGGAGGATGGTCCCCCCATATTCAGACAGGATACCACGTGTCCCGCCCTACTCTTCGAGTTCACAGCCTGTGTGCTTTCGTGTACGGGACTGTCACCCTGTACCGTGCGACTTTCCAGACGCTTCCACTAACACACAAGCTGATTCAGACTCTGGGCTGCTCCCCGTTCGCTCGCCGCTACTGGGGGAATCTCGGTTGATTTCTTTTCCTCGGGGTACTTAGATGTTTCAGTTCCCCCGGTTCGCCTCGTTAACCTATGTATTCAGTTAACGATAGTGTGTCGGAACACACTGGGTTTCCCCATTCGGACATCGCCGGGTCAAAGGTTCATATCACCTCGCCGGCGCTTTTCGCAGATTAGCACGTCCTTCATCGCCTCTGACTGCCAGGGCATCCACCGTGTACGCTTAGTCGCTTAACCTCACAACCCGAAGATGTTTCTTTCGATTCATCACCGGTTTGCGAAAATTTGAGAGACTCGAACACACATTAACTGTGTGTCGTTTCAATTTTCAGCTTGATCCAGATTTTTAAAGAGCAAAACTTCGCAGTGCACCTTTTCAGGTTCACTCTGAAGTTTTCTTGTTTTCGCAGTAAAAGATGGTGGAGCTATGCGGGATCGAACCGCAGACCTCCTGCGTGCAAAGCAGGCGCTCTCCCAGCTGAGCTATAGCCCCATCGTATGACCAACCTCTTCAAATCTGCATGACAGATTTGGTAGGCCTGAGTGGACTTGAACCACCGACCTCACCCTTATCAGGGGTGCGCTCTAACCACCTGAGCTACAAGCCTGTAGAGGTTTTTTACTGCTGTTTTTCATCAGACAATCTGTGTGGACACTACAAAGGCAGGTTCTTTAAGGTAAGGAGGTGATCCAACCGCAGGTTCCCCTACGGTTACCTTGTTACGACTTCACCCCAGTCATGAATCACAAAGTGGTAAGCGCCCTCCCGAAGGTTAAGCTACCTACTTCTTTTGCAACCCACTCCCATGGTGTGACGGGCGGTGTGTACAAGGCCCGGGAACGTATTCACCGTAGCATTCTGATCTACGATTACTAGCGATTCCGACTTCATGGAGTCGAGTTGCAGACTCCAATCCGGACTACGACGCACTTTATGAGGTCCGCTTGCTCTCGCGAGTTCGCTTCTCTTTGTATGCGCCATTGTAGCACGTGTGTAGCCCTACTCGTAAGGGCCATGATGACTTGACGTCATCCCCACCTTCCTCCAGTTTATCACTGGCAGTCTCCTTTGAGTTCCCGGCCGGACCGCTGGCAACAAAGGATAAGGGTTGCGCTCGTTGCGGGACTTAACCCAACATTTCACAACACGAGCTGACGACAGCCATGCAGCACCTGTCTCAGAGTTCCCGAAGGCACCAAAGCATCTCTGCTAAGTTCTCTGGATGTCAAGAGTAGGTAAGGTTCTTCGCGTTGCATCGAATTAAACCACATGCTCCACCGCTTGTGCGGGCCCCCGTCAATTCATTTGAGTTTTAACCTTGCGGCCGTACTCCCCAGGCGGTCGACTTAACGCGTTAGCTCCGGAAGCCACGCCTCAAGGGCACAACCTCCAAGTCGACATCGTTTACGGCGTGGACTACCAGGGTATCTAATCCTGTTTGCTCCCCACGCTTTCGCACCTGAGCGTCAGTCTTTGTCCAGGGGGCCGCCTTCGCCACCGGTATTCCTCCAGATCTCTACGCATTTCACCGCTACACCTGGAATTCTACCCCCCTCTACAAGACTCTAGCCTGCCAGTTTCGAATGCAGTTCCCAGGTTGAGCCCGGGGATTTCACATCCGACTTGACAGACCGCCTGCGTGCGCTTTACGCCCAGTAATTCCGATTAACGCTTGCACCCTCCGTATTACCGCGGCTGCTGGCACGGAGTTAGCCGGTGCTTCTTCTGCGGGTAACGTCAATTGCTGCGGTTATTAACCACAACACCTTCCTCCCCGCTGAAAGTACTTTACAACCCGAAGGCCTTCTTCATACACGCGGCATGGCTGCATCAGGCTTGCGCCCATTGTGCAATATTCCCCACTGCTGCCTCCCGTAGGAGTCTGGACCGTGTCTCAGTTCCAGTGTGGCTGGTCATCCTCTCAGACCAGCTAGGGATCGTCGCCTAGGTGAGCCGTTACCCCACCTACTAGCTAATCCCATCTGGGCACATCTGATGGCAAGAGGCCCGAAGGTCCCCCTCTTTGGTCTTGCGACGTTATGCGGTATTAGCTACCGTTTCCAGTAGTTATCCCCCTCCATCAGGCAGTTTCCCAGACATTACTCACCCGTCCGCCACTCGTCACCCGAGAGCAAGCTCTCTGTGCTACCGTTCGACTTGCATGTGTTAGGCCTGCCGCCAGCGTTCAATCTGAGCCATGATCAAACTCTTCAATTTAAGTTTGATGCTCGTGAATTAAACTTCGTAATGAATTACGTATGTTCACTCAGAGACTTGGTATTCATTTAGTGTCCGAAGACATTAAGAATCCATGTCACTTTGAGTGCCCACACAGATTGTCTGATAAATTGTTAAAGAGCAGTGCCGCTTCGCTTTCGCTGCGGCGCGGGGTGTGCATATTACGCTTTCCCGCTTCAGAGTCAAGCATTTATTTTCGCTTATCTCTGCTGACCCGGCGGCGTGTGTGCCGTTGTTCCGTGTCAGTGGAGGCGCATTATAGGGAGTTATTCTGAAGTGACAAGCACAAAATACAAAAAACTTTTCGTTCGCTCACTTTTCAAACGTCACGCCTATTTAAGCCGCGAATCGCCTGATAAATGTGCGATCTCCCGCGCAAAACTGGCGACCTGCGACCAGTCGGTATACACCACCTCTTTACGCGTATCGGTTT
Organism: Enterobacter sp. R-25; assembly: GCF_049913205.1. NCBI lineage: Bacteria > Pseudomonadati > Pseudomonadota > Gammaproteobacteria > Enterobacterales > Enterobacteriaceae > Enterobacter > Enterobacter sp. R-25. The sequence goes on from NZ_CP183982.1 coordinate 4,532,374, forward strand.
CGCCGCCGGTCATCTTCATAATGAGGCGAATCATAAAGCGGTCATACCAGCGATAGCGCGGATAACGCAGCGCGCCGGCAAAGACGGCGCTGATGTCCGGCTGCCACGGAGAGCTCAACAGAAACTTGCGCGTATAGCTGTTGGTCTGCGGCGTACGTTTCTCAGGTTTACGCGCCACCAGATTGACCGAGTAAAAAGCCCCGGGCAGTTTATTGAGCACTGCCGTATGCTTTTTCACAAAACGATCCAGCGCCGGATGGAAATGCCCGTAACGAATAGACGCGCCAATAACCACACGGTCGTAATCCTGCCAGGCTATCTGCTCCGTGCGGTTCAGGTTCACCACATCAGAGTAAATCCCCCGCTCTTTTAATTCTGAAGCCAGATATGAGGCAATCTCACGCGTTTGCCCATCCCGCGTAGAGAAAAGAATAAGTGTTTTCACCGACGACTCCTTACTCGCGCCAGAATGTTGGGGTGAACAGCACCAGCAGCGTAAAGACCTCCAGACGACCAAACAGCATGTTGGCGATGAGGATCCATTTCGCGACCGGGTTCATACTGGCAAAGTTATCCGCCACAACCCCCAGGCCAGGCCCGAGGTTATTCAACGTTGCTACGACGGAAGCAAAGGCAGAGAAATCATCCACCCCCGTCGCGATAATCGCCAGCATACTGACGATGAAGACCAGCGCATAGGCCGAGAAGAACCCCCACACCGCTTCAAGAATACGTTCCGGCAGGGCACGGTTACCCAGTTTGATGCTGTAAACCGCGTTCGGGTGGACCAGACGTTTAAGTTCACGGTTCCCCTGCTTAAACAACAGCAGAATACGGATCACCTTCAGGCCACCGCCCGTCGACCCCGCACAACCCCCGATGAACGCAGAACACAGCAGCAGTACCGGCAGGAACAGCGGCCAGCGCGCAATACTGTCCGTTGTAAAACCGGCGGTGGTTGCCATCGACACCACCTGGAAGAACGCCTGATTTAACGTAGTCAACGCGGAGTTATAGACATCGTGGAACCACAACACCACGGTACAGATGATGACCAGCGTAAGCTGGACACCAATGAACATGCGAAACTCCGGGTCACGCCAGTACACCTTCAGGCTACGCCCGCTGAGTAAGGAGAAGTGCAGACCGTAGTTACAGCCGGAAATCAGCAGGAAGATGGCAATGATCGTGTTAATGGTGGGGCTGTCGAAGTAACCCACACTGGCATCGTGGGTCGAGAACCCGCCGATGGCGATCGTCGCAAAGCTGTGCCCGATAGCGTCGAATGCAGGCATCCCGGCAAACCATAACGCTAACGCACAGGCAATCGTCAGCAAGACATAGATAAGCCACAGGGTTTTCGCCGTCTCGGCTATGCGCGGGCGCATCTTGTTATCTTTCAATGGGCCCGGCATTTCCGCACGGTAAAGCTGCATCCCCCCGACGCCAAGAATAGGCAGGATGGCCACGGCCAGGACGATGATCCCCATCCCCCCGAACCATTGCAGCATCTGGCGATAAAAAAGAATGGCATGCGGTAAGGAATCCAGCCCGACCAGCGTGGTCGCCCCGGTCGTCGTTAAACCCGAGAACGATTCAAAAAACGCATCCGTGACGGTCAGATTAGGCTGCTCAGAGAAGATAAAGGGTAGCGCACCCACACTTCCCAGCACTGTCCAGAACAGAACAACAATCAGAAAGCCTTCGCGAGATTTCAGCTCACCCTTTTGACGACGGTTTGGCCACCAGAGCAGTGAGCCAATCGCCAGCGCGACAAAGAAGGTCTGGGTAAATGCCCGCCCCGCGCCGTCCCGGTAGATAAGCGCTACCAGTCCTGGGAGAATCATCGTCCCGGAAAAAAGTATGACCAGCAGTCCAACGATTCGGGTAATGGCACGAAAATGCATCTCTGCCGCTTCCTTTGGTATTCAAAAAAGTGAGGTGGGGATTATTCTTCAATCGGCAGCAATTGCAACGAACCGCGACTAAAATCCGCCAGCTTTGCTGAAAAAGCAGCCAGTTCCGCCTGCGGAAGCGCCACGCGCAGTTGCACCATTGCCTGATAGTCACTGTGCGCGATGACGCCGTTAAACTGCTTTAGCAATGCCTCAATGCCGGATAACTGACCGTAATCGCACAGTAAAGTATATTCGGTGAGCGGCGTTTTGCGGGTGGTAATCAGCATATTCAGTGCCTGCTGAACCCCACCGCCATACGCTTTAACCAGTCCACCCGTGCCTAATAAAATACCGCCGTAGTAGCGAACGACCACGGCGGTGATTTCACCCACGCCGCTGCCCATCAACTGGGAGAGCATGGGTTTACCGGCTGTGCCTGCCGGTTCACCGTCATCGGAAAACCCCAGCTGTTGTGAATCGTTCGGCGGCCCTGCCACCCACGCCACGCAATGGTGACGTGCGTCAGGGTGCTGCGCGCGAACGGACTCAACAAACGCTTTTGCCGCCTCAACGCCGTCGGTATGTGCCAGCAGCGTAATGAATCGACTCTTCTTAATTTCCTCAACAAAGGTGACCGGTTCAGCCGGTATCAGCCAGCTATCCATCAGGCCAGCTTCAGGTCTCGCGTCATATTCTCAATACCGTTTTCGTGGATCACCACGTTATCTTCGATACGAATACCGCCAAACGGTTTCAGCGCTTCAATTTTGTCCCAGTTGAAGTGCTTGCTGAACGGGCCTTCACGCCATGGCGCTAACAGCGATTCGATAAAGTAGATACCCGGCTCGATGGTCAGCACCATACGCGGCTCAAGAATACGCGTGCAGCGCAGGTAAGGATATTTAGACGGCGCGGCCAGGTGCGTACCGGTATCATCCTGCATAAAACCGGCAACATCATGAACCTGCAGACCCAGCGGGTGACCAATACCGTGCGGCATGAACGGCCCGGTCAGATCGTTTTCCACCATCGCCTCTTCGCTCATGTCTTTCACGATCTGGTGCTTACGCAGCAGTTTAGCGATGCGCTGATGGAACTGGATGTGGTAATCCACATAGCTGGTTCCCGCTTTCATGGTGCCAATAAGTGCCAGTTGCTCATCGTTAACGTCTTTAATCAACTGTGCAAAATCGGTATCCGCATTTGCCGCCCAGGTGCGGGTCAGGTCGGCCGCATAGCCGTTGTACTCTGCCCCGGCGTCCAACAGGAAGCTGCGCATCTCGGATGGCACCTGGTGATCGAGCCTGGTGTAGTGCAGAACGGACGCATGCTCATTCAGCGCGACGATGTTGCTGTAAGGGACATCAGTGTCACGGTGGCCGGTGGCGGTCAGATACGCCTGGTTAATATCGAACTCGCTCATGCCAGACTGGAACGCTTCATGCGCAGCACGGTGACCATTTACCGCCGTTTTTTGCGCTTCACGCATGCAGTAAAGTTCGTAGTCGGTCTTATAAGCGCGATAGTAGTGCAGATAATCCAGAACCCCTTTCGGATTGAGTTTATCCGCCGGAATATCCAGACCGAGCGCACGCTCGGGAACCGGGCCAATATAAGCAATGTTGCCGCGCCCGGCTGGCAGGAGGCTGCCAATGCCATCGGCTTTTGGTAAAGCGATAACGTCCACTTCTTCCGTCCAGAAGCTGGTCGGCAGCGGCTCAACGTTGTGCCAGTAATCGACAGGCAGATAGAACCACAGTTTCGGCTTGTTCACCCCGTCCACCAGCAACCAGCAATTTGGGACCTGCGTGACCGGCACCCAGGCTTTGAACTGCGGGTTGACCTTAAACGGATACGCATGGTCATCCAGGAAGGTGTTAATCAGCTCTCCGGAGTGGATTAACAACGCATCCAGCTTAAAGCGCGCCAGTACATCACGGGTACGTTCCTGTAGGGTAACGATATGATTTTTATAAAGCGAAGCCAGTGAGTCCATCTTTCTTCCTTTCATTTTTCTGAGCTCAAGTCATCGCATCTTAGCACACCTGACTCCGACTGCGTGATTTCCACCGACCGTGATCAATGCAGCAATTTCTTAATGAGAAATTTGCATTTTATTAACATAAATCCCACACTCCGTCTCATCTGGTATGACCAGATCCACTTGCTGGATTCAGGAGACTGACATGCTCTACAAAGGCGACACCCTGTACCTCAACTGGCTGGAAGATGGCATTGCCGAACTGGTGTTCGATGCCCCCGGCTCAGTCAACAAGCTTGATACCGCGACGGTGGCCAGTCTTGGCCAGGCGCTGGATGTGCTTGAAAAACAATCTGAATTAAAAGGACTGCTGCTGCGCTCAAACAAAGCGGCTTTTATTGTCGGTGCAGATATCACCGAATTCCTTTCACTGTTCCAGGTCCCGGAAGAACAGCTGAGCCAGTGGCTGCACTTTGCCAACAGCGTCTTTAATCGTCTGGAAGATCTGCCTGTTCCGACAGTCTCCGCCGTTAACGGCTACGCGCTGGGCGGCGGCTGCGAGTGCGTGCTGGCAACCGACTATCGTCTGGCCACGCCAGACCTGCGCATCGGCCTGCCGGAAACAAAACTGGGCATCATGCCAGGCTTTGGCGGTTCCGTACGTATGCCACGCATGTTGGGTGCCGATAGCGCCCTGGAGATCATCGCCGCCGGTAAAGATGTCGGGGCGGAACAGGCGCAGAAAATAGGCCTGGTGGACGGTGTGGTTAAACCAGAAAAACTGATTGAAGGCTCCCTCGCCATTCTCCATCAGGCCATTAATGGCGACCTCGACTGGAAAGCCAAACGTCAGCCGAAGCTGGAACCGTTGAAACTCAGCAAAATTGAAGCCGCCATGAGCTTCACCATCGCCAAAGGGATGGTGATGCAGACGGCAGGCAAACACTACCCCGCGCCCATTACCGCCGTTAAAACGATTGAAGCCGCGGCCCGCTTTGGCCGTGATGAAGCGCTGAAACTGGAAAACCAAAGCTTTGTTCCGCTGGCGCACACTAATGAAGCTCGCGCACTGGTGGGCATCTTCCTGAACGATCAATTCGTGAAAGGTAAGGCGAAACAGCTGACCAAAAATGTTGAGACGCCAAAACAGGCGGCGGTACTCGGTGCAGGCATTATGGGCGGCGGCATCGCTTATCAGTCGGCCTGGAAAGGCGTGCCTGTGGTGATGAAAGACATCAGCGAGAAATCCCTGACGCTGGGCATGACCGAAGCGGCCAAGCTGCTGAATAAACAGCTGGAACGCGGCAAAATTGACGGTCTGAAACTCTCAGGGGTGATCTCGACAATCCACCCGACCCTGGACTATAGCGGTTTCGACCGTGTGGATGTGGTCGTTGAAGCGGTCGTTGAGAACCCGAAAGTCAAAAAAGCGGTGCTGGCGGAAACCGAAGAGAAGGTTCGTCCTGATACCGTACTGGCCTCAAACACCTCCACCATCCCGATTAGCGAACTGGCAGGCGTTCTGAAGCGCCCGGAAAACTTCTGCGGTATGCACTTCTTTAACCCGGTGCACCGTATGCCACTTGTCGAAGTGATCCGTGGGGAAAAAACCTCTGACGAAACGATCGCCAAAGTCGTGGCATGGGCCAGCAAAATGGGCAAAACCCCGATCGTGGTCAACGATTGTCCGGGCTTCTTCGTCAACCGCGTGCTGTTCCCGTACTTCGCCGGTTTCAGCCAGCTCCTGCGCGACGGTGCGGATTTCCGTAAAGTCGACAAAGTGATGGAAAAACAGTTCGGCTGGCCGATGGGTCCAGCGTATCTGCTGGATGTGGTCGGCATTGATACCGCACACCACGCCCAGGCGGTGATGGCGGCAGGCTTCCCGCAGCGCATGCAGAAAGATTACCGCGACGCGATTGACGCCCTGTTTGACGCCAGCCGCTTTGGTCAGAAAAACGGCCTGGGCTTCTGGCGTTATAAAGAAGACAGCAAAGGCAAACCGAAGAAAGAAGAAGACGCGGCGGTGGATGGCCTGCTGGCCGACGTCAGCCAGCCGAAACGTGACTTCACCGACGATGAAATCATCGCCCGAATGATGATTCCAATGATCAACGAAGTGGTGCGTTGCCTGGAAGAAGGCATTATCGCCAGCCCGGCAGAAGCGGATATGGCACTGGTGTACGGCCTCGGCTTCCCTCCGTTCCACGGCGGCGCGTTCCGCTGGCTGGATACGCTCGGCAGCGCCCGTTATCTCGATATGGCTCAGCAGTACCAGCACCTCGGCCCGCTGTATGACGTGCCGGAAGGTCTGCGTAACAAAGCGCGCCATAACGAACCCTATTACCCTGCAGTTGAGCCAGCCCGTCCGGTTGGCGAGCTGAAAACGGCTTAAGGAGTCACAATGGAAAAGGTTGTCATTGTTGATGCGATTCGCACCCCGATGGGCCGTTCAAAAGGCGGTGCATTCCGTAATGTGCGCGCGGAAGACCTCTCCGCACACCTGATGCGTAGCCTGCTGGCGCGTAACCCGGCACTGGATCCCGCTGCGCTCGACGATATTTACTGGGGCTGTGTACAGCAAACCCTCGAACAGGGCTTTAACATCGCCCGTAACGCTTCGCTGCTGGCGGAGATCCCGCATTCAGTTCCGGCGGTGACCGTTAACCGTCTGTGTGGTTCGTCAATGCAGGCACTGCACGACGCGGCACGCATGATCATGACCGGTGATGCGCAGGCCTGTCTGGTCGGCGGCGTGGAGCACATGGGCCACGTGCCGATGAGCCACGGGGTTGATTTCCACCCGGGTATGAGCCGTAACGTGGCGAAAGCGGCGGGAATGATGGGCCTGACCGCTGAGATGCTTTCCCGCCTCCACGGCATCAGCCGCGAAATGCAGGATACCTTTGCTGCGCGCTCCCACGCACGCGCCTGGGCCGCAACGCAGTCCGGCGCATTTAAGCATGAGATCATCCCAACCGGTGGTCACGATGCTGACGGCGTTTTGAAGCAGTTCAACTACGATGAAGTGATTCGCCCGGAAACCACTGTAGAAACCCTTTCTACGCTGCGCCCGGCGTTTGACCCGGTCACCGGTACGGTAACGGCAGGCACCTCGTCTGCCCTATCTGACGGGGCCGCCGCGATGCTGGTGATGAGTGAAAGCCGTGCCCGCGAGTTAGGCCTGACGCCTCGCGCCCGGGTACGTTCGATGGCGGTGGTGGGTTGCGATCCGTCCATTATGGGTTACGGTCCGGTGCCGGCCTCGAAGCTGGCGCTGAAAAAAGCAGGCTTAACAACCAGTGATATCGATCTGTTTGAGATGAACGAAGCCTTTGCCGCGCAGATCCTGCCGTGCATCAAAGATCTGGGCCTGATGGATCAGATAGACGACAAGATTAACCTCAATGGCGGCGCGATCGCCCTCGGTCACCCGCTGGGTTGTTCCGGGGCACGCATCAGCACCACGCTGATTAACCTGATGGAACGCAAAGACGCTCAGTTTGGTCTGGCGACGATGTGTATCGGGCTGGGTCAGGGTATCGCGACGGTATTTGAGCGAGTGTAAATCTTCGAGGGGTTCTTACAGCCAGTGTCGCCAGAACACGGCGGCACGCGAGCGGCGCCCGATGCGCTTACGGAAGTAAGGGATTCGGGTGAGCACGCGCAGCCATCGCAGTTATGGCGCCAGTGGCGAAGAGATAAAGTTTAGTTGCCGTTCTTCCCGCCTGTCAGGGGCGGGTTTTTTATTTAAATGAACGCGAACGCATCGCCGAAGAGACGGTCTTCACGCGCGTCACGTTCGTTGCAGAACAGGTCACGGGCAATTTTCGCCATCTCAAAACGGCCAGCAATATAGATATCATGTCCCGCCAGCGTGCCGTGATCCTGCAGCACCGCCGTCAGTACCGTACCGCTGCGCCCACGCCAGCCCTCTTCAGGCTGCTCCACCACCGGCTCAATGCGCAGGTGTGGATGATTGACGCTTAATGCTTCCAGTTCAGAGAGGTCGTAGAGATGTTTCTCTTCGCGGCCGCCCCAGTAGATGGTGATATCGCGATCCGGGTTACGCGCCAGGGCCGTCAGCAGGATAGAGCGCACATAAGAGAAACCCGTTCCCCCCGCAATCAGGATCAGCGGACGGTCTTCATCTTCACGCAGCCAGGCATCACCGTGAGGAATATCCACCACGATTTCACGTTCTTTCAGAATGCGGTCCATGACGGCCATCGCATACAGGTTAAGCTCAGACGCACCAATATGAAGCTCAATAAATTCCTGCTCTGCTGGCGTAGAAGCCATAGAGAAGGGACGCTTATCACGCTCATCCATCACGACCATCAAGTACTGACCGGCGCGGAAAGAGAATGCCGCTTCAGGTACTAAACGGACGCGATATACGGTGTCGGTGATAGCATCTACCGAGGTCACTTTACAGCTTAAGGTTGTCATTCGCTCTCTCTGTCGTGAAGTCTATAGGGCTTAACGGCCTGTTTCAGGTTTACCGTTATTCATTATGGCCAGTTCATCCCAGATCGCGTCAATACGCGCGGTCACGGCAGGATCTTTTTTGATCGGTCGACCCCATTCACGCTCGGTTTCGCCGGGCCATTTGTTTGTGGCATCCAGTCCCATTTTTGAGCCAAGGCCGGAGACCGGCGAGGCAAAATCCAGATAATCTATCGGCGTGTTTTCGACTAACACCGTATCGCGCGCCGGATCCATTCGCGTAGTAATGGCCCAGATAACGTCATTCCAGTCGCGGGCGTTAACATCATCATCGCAGACAATAACAAATTTGGTATACATAAACTGGCGCAGGAAAGACCATACGCCCATCATCACGCGTTTAGCGTGACCAGGATATTGCTTCTTCATCGTCACCACCGCCAGGCGATACGAACACCCTTCCGGCGGCAGGTAAAAATCAACAATTTCCGGGAACTGCTTTTGCAGGATCGGCACAAACACTTCGTTCAGCGCCACTCCCAGTACCGCCGGTTCATCCGGTGGACGTCCGGTATAGGTGGAGTGGTAAATCGCATCTTCACGCTGGGTGATGTGCGTGACGGTAAACACCGGGAAGTTATCAACTTCGTTGTAATAGCCAGTGTGGTCACCGTATGGCCCTTCCGGTGCCATTTCGCCCTGCTCAAGGTAACCTTCCAGAACGATCTCCGCGCTGGCAGGAACTTCAAGGTCATTAGAAATACACTTCACGACTTCGGTTTTGGTTCCGCGCAGCAGGCCTGCAAAGGCATATTCGGACAGCGTATCCGGCACTGGCGTTACCGCCCCCAGAATCGTGGCCGGATCGGCGCCTAACGCAACGGAAACCGGGAAACGCTCGCCCGGGTGTTCAGCACACCACTCCTGGAAATCCAGGGCGCCGCCACGATGTGACAACCAGCGCATGATGAGCTTATTCTTGCCAATCAGCTGCTGGCGGTAAATACCCAGATTTTGTCGCTCTTTGTGCGGACCACGCGTGACGGTGAGCCCCCAGGTGATAAGCGGCGCAGCATCTTCAGGCCAGCATTGCATGACAGGAATTTTTGTCAGATCCACCGCATCGCCTTCCAGCACTTTCTGCTGACACGGTGCGCCGCGCAGACGTTTGGTTGGCATGTTTAGCACCTGCTTAAACTGCGGCAGTTTATCGAACAGATCGCGGAAACCTTTCGGTGGCTCTGGCTCTTTCAGAAACGCCAGCAGTTTACCCACTTCGCGCAGCGCCGTGACGTCCTCCTGTCCCATCCCCAACGCCACACGGCGCGGTGTACCAAACAGGTTGCATAGCACCGGCATCGAATACCCTTTTGGGTTTTCAAACAGTAAAGCGGGGCCACCGGCACGCAGGGTGCGGTCAGCAATTTCTGTCATTTCCAGATAAGGATCAACAGGAAGTGTAATGCGTTTGAGTTCGCCCTGCTTTTCCAGCAGCGTCAGGAAGTCGCGGAGATCGTGGTATTTCATGCAGTTAGTCATGGCCTCTCTGTAAGCGCTTCATTATACGGCGTAAGCCTGCTTGATGCTGTAATTTTGTTAAATTAGCGTGAACTTATGCATTCTGTTCCCTTTTCCCCCATTATAATCAACTTAGCGATCCCGCCAGGGTTTTGATATGCTTGCGCCCCGAACTAAGGGAAAGAGTGATTATGCAGGCCTGGTATTTACTGTATTGCAAACGCGGGCAACTTCAGCGCGCGCAGGAACATCTTGAACGTCAGTCTGTAAATTGCCTGACACCCGTGATCACGCTTGAAAAAATGCAGCGCGGGAAGCGCACGACCGTCAGTGAGCCATTATTCCCGAACTATCTGTTCGTTGAGTTCGACCCGGAAGTGATTCACACCACGACCATCAGCGCCACACGCGGTGTCAGCCACTTTGTGCGTTTTGGCGCTCACCCGGCCACGGTCCCGTCAACGGTGATTCATCAGCTTTCGGTGTACCAGCAACCTGAAGGCATCACCGATCCGGAAACCCCCTACGCAGGCGACAGCGTCGTCATCACTGAAGGGGCTTTCGAGGGCTTACAGGCGATTTTCGCCGAGCCTGACGGTGAAGCACGCTCCATGCTGTTGCTCAACCTGCTGAATAAGCAAGTATTGCAGAGCGTGAAAAACACCGACTTCCGCAAAGTTTAAACGTCTATCCCGAACAGGCGACGCACGTTGTCATCCGTCTGTGCGCAAAGCCAGTGCGGGTCTTCTCCGCGCCAGCGCGCTACGCTCTCAAGAATATGCCCCAGATAGGCCGGTTCGTTACGTCGAGAAGCCGGTTTGGGTTGCATATCTCGCGGCAGCAGATAAGGTGCGTCGGTTTCAACAAGCAAGCGGTCCGCCGGGATCACCGGCAACAGCTCGCGAAGCTCAAGCCCGCGACGTTCATCGCAAACCCAGCCGGTAATGCCCAGATATAACCCGCGTTCCAGACAATCCAGCGCTTCCTGCCGTGAACCGGTAAAGCAGTGCAGTACCGCACCGGGCAGTTTATCGAGCCAGGGTTCCAGTAAGGCGAGGAAGCGCTCATGCGCGTCACGGCAGTGCATAAACACAGGCATTCCAAGCTCCGCCGCCAGGGCGAGCTGGGCGGTGAAGGCGTTTTCCTGTTCGGCTGGTGTGGAAAAGTTACGGTTGAAATCGAGACCACATTCGCCAATGGCCACGACTTCAGGGGTTTTCGCCAGCCTGTGTATGATTTCAGCGCTCTGCGGCGTCCACTGGCTGCTGTCATGAGGATGCACGCCAGCGGTTGACCAGCAGCGATCATAGCGCTGAGCAAGCTGCTGCGCCTGCTCGCTTTCTTGCAGGTTGGTTCCCGTCAGGAGCAGCCCTTTCACCCCGGCGGCAAAAGCACGCGCGACGACTTCATCGCAGTCTTTCGCAAACTGCGAGCTGGTCAGGTTGAGTCCGATATCAAACATGCGATTCCCCATAGCACAACCGCCCTGACGGGCGGCTGGTTTTACTCTTCAGTGGTCTTTTCCGACGTATCGTCTTCGTCATCCGACCGACGCCCTTTTCCCACGTAGAAACGCGAGAAGAATACGCCGACTTCAAACAGACAATACATCGGTATTGCCAGCAGTGTTTGTGAGAAGACGTCAGGTGGTGTGAGCAGCATGCCAACCACAAACGCGCCGACCAGGATATACGGGCGCTTCTTACGCAGGTCATCAGGGGTCGTCACTCCTACCCAGCAAAGCAGCACAATGGCTACCGGCACTTCGAATGCCACGCCGAACGCCATAAACAGCGCCATCACAAAGCTGAGGTAGCTGGCGATATCCGTCGACACCTGAACCCCTTCCGGCGCGGTATGCGTCAGGAAGCCAAAGGCCAGCGGGAAGACAACAAAGTAGGCGAACGCCATGCCGATATAGAACAGCAGCGAGCTGGATACCAGCAGCGGGATCACCAGCTTGCGTTCATGCTTGTACAGCGCTGGCGCCACAAACGCCCACACCTGATAAAGAATGACCGGCGCAGAGGCAATCAGCGATACCCAGAAGGTGAGCTTAATAGGGGTAAAGAACGGTGATGCAACGTCGGTTGCGATCATCGTTGCCCCCAGCGGCATCTGCTTGATCAGCGGCGCAGAGACAACCTGGTAGATATCATTGGCGAAATAGACCAGGCATAAGAAAATGAGGAAAACCGCGATAATGCAGTTTAACAGGCGCTTACGCAGCTCTATGAGGTGCGTAATCAGCGGTTGGGTATCATCTACTGCCATGTTTACGCTTTATCACTCGACGAGGGGGATGATTCGGAAACAGGCTCGGCAGGCTTAACGTCAGCCGCTTTTACTACCGGTTCTTCCGGCTGCGCCTGTTTTTTCGGTTCAGATTCCTGCGGCGTTTGTTCAGGCGCGGTAGCCTGATGCTCCGCGCTGGCAGGCGTAACGCCCTCGCGCTGCGCTTCGCTGTCCTTCACCACCGGGTTGTGGATGGTGTTGGCTTCATCGCTCGCCTTTTCAGGATCGTTGACGCTGTAGGAGCGCTTCATGGATTCTGCCGCTTCACGCAGTTCATCCATTGAGGCTTTCAGTTCAGGCGTCAGGTTATCCATGCTCGCCTTTTCCACCTTTTTCAGGCTTTCCTGAAACTCCTGCAGCTTAAGTTCCTGCGCCAGCTCATTTTGTACGGTCGAAGCCAGCGATCTCAGCGCGCGTACCCAGCCCACAACGGTTTTCACCGCCACCGGCAGACGCTGGGGTCCTAACACTATCAGGCCAATCACAAAGACCAGCAGCAGCTCACTAAAACCAATGTCGAACACGAATTACACCTGCTCTTTATCGTGGCGTTTAGCGTCTTCTTTTTTCGCCTCTTCCTGCTTGTCGGAGATGGATTTAGCAGTAAAGTCAGCATCCTGGCTGGTTTTATCCTGCTTGCTCTCATCATCGCTCATCGCTTTCTTGAAGCCTTTGATAGACGCGCCCAGATCGGAGCCGATAGAACCGAGCTTTTTCGTGCCAAACAGCAGCACGACGATGACGGCAATGATCAACAATTGCCAGATACTGATACCACCCATACATGTACCTCAGGGATAGATGATTAATGAGTCAGGTCGCATTATACGTAGGCGACCCGTCGATAGCGACGCAAAATCAGCGCGTTTTTCTCCAGCCGGCGAGCCAGACCACAACACCGCCAGCCATCAGCCAGGCGGGCATCATCTGCCAGTCAGGGCGAGTAATCAGCAACAGCGTACCACTCAGCAGCAGCGTTGCTCCAATGCCAAAGAGATAGCGCGACTGCCCCTGTCGAACACGGCTGGACTGAAGCTCGCGGGCGATTTTATCCATGCTGTGCTGAAGGTTCTTGCTCTGACGCAAACTGTCGTAAATCAGTTCAGGAATATCAGGCATTTTTTCTATCCAGAACGGGCCTTTCTCTTTAATAGAGCGCACCAGCGCCGGAATGCCCACCTGATCCTTAATCCAGGATTCAAGGAAAGGTTTCGCAGTCTTCCATAAGTCTAACTGAGGATAGAGCTGTCGACCTACACCTTCAACGTAAAGTAATGTTTTCTGAAGTAAAACTAACTGTGGCTGCACTTCCATGTTGAAGCGGCGTGCCGTGTTAAACAGGTTCAGCAATACGTGTCCGAAGGAAATTTCTGCCAGCGGCTTTTCAAAAATCGGCTCGCAGACGGTACGGATAGCAAACTCAAATTCTTCGACGTTGGTGTCCGGCGGAACCCAGCCAGAATCAACGTGCAGCTCGGCCACCTTGCGGTAATCACGGTTAAAGAAGGCAATAAAGTTCTCAGCGAGATAGCGCTTATCTTCTTTGTTCAGCGAGCCCACAATACCGCAGTCAATACCGATATATTTCGGGTCTTCCGGGTGCTCATAACTGACGAAGATATTCCCCGGGTGCATGTCCGCGTGGAAAAAGCTGTCGCGGAATACCTGGGTAAAGAAGACCTGTACACCACGCTCGGCCAGCAGCTTCATGTTGGTTCCCTGCTTTTCCAGGGCTGCCACATCCGAGACCGGAATACCGTAAATCCGCTCCATTACCATCATGTTCTGGCTGCAGTAGTCCGAATACACTTCCGGCACATAGAGCATCGGGCTGTTTTCAAAGTTCCGGCGCAGCTGGATGGCATTTGCCGATTCACGCAGCAGGTTTAATTCATCAATCAGCGTTTTTTCATACTCCCGCACAACTTCCATTGGGCGCAGACGGCGTCCGTCGGGGAGCAGGCGCGGAACCCAGCGTGCAAGCCGATAGATAAGCTTCATGTCCGCTCGGATTACCGGCAGGATGTCCGGGCGGATCACTTTGATAACCACCTCTTTGCCGTTCTCTTTCAGACGTGCTGTATGCACCTGGGCGATAGAGGCTGAAGCAAGAGGTTCTATTTCGAAATCGTCAAACCAGGTCTCGACAGGAATATTGCCCATCGCCTCTTCGATCTGTTTTTTCGCTCTCACACCGTCAAACGGTGCAACGCGGTCCTGCAGCAGTGCCAGTTCATCGGCAATCTGAGGCGGGAAAAGATCGCGGCGAGTCGAGAGCATTTGCCCGAACTTAATCCATACCGGGCCCAGTTCCTGGAGCGCCAGGCGAAGACGTTCACCCAGCGGCTGATCTTTATGACGATTAGGCATCCAGAACAACATCCGCCGCCAGATGCGAAGCAGCAGCGTGATACGCATTTTGGGGATAAGCTCGTCGAGCCCGTAACTCAAAAAGGTGTGGATGATAAAATAGAGGCGCCGAATTTCACCAGGCGTCATTTGCCCTCCAGTTTTTCCAGCCGTTTGGTTAAGGCATCCACCGCGCGTTCAACCGCTGCGGTCTCTTCCGCAAACCATGCAACTTCAAGCGCGCCAGGGGCCATACGCCACTCTTCAGTCAGCACTTCCGCCGCATAGCGTTGCTGCCGTTGCAGACTCTTGCGAAGGAAAGCCGTACCGCCATGAATGGCTTTACCGATCCCTTCGGCAGCAATGTCGCCAATGAAAGGCGCAAGCAGCTCTGCCGGGTCAAACTCGGCCAGATCGCTGAGCGCAACGAAATTCTGTACGACCTGAATGTCGCCTTCCACTTCCAGCTCACCACTGCGGATAAGCGCCGTAAGCTGCTGACGGTCACGTAATTTTGGCAGCACGCTCATGTGCGTAATCACGGAGCAGTCGGCTTCACCTTCCCACTCACCCAGAACGTCAAGCTGGCGTTCACTGAAAACCAGCACAAGCGGTGTCGAGAACTCTTTCAGAACAACACGCAGCACCTTGCCGTTAAGCCGCTGACGTGCGACTTTTAGCGCCGGTGCGCGGTAAAGAAAGGCATTCAGGACATTCTCGATGCCTGCGGTGACTAAGGGTTTAAAGGGCACGGGAAACCTCCACTCAGAACTTATAACCACGATGCAGCGCGACGACACCTGCCGTCATGTTGAAATACTCAACGTTCTCGAATTCCGCATCCTGCATCATGGCCTTTAAGGTGTCCTGATCCGGGTGCATACGGATAGATTCCGCCAGGTACCGATAGCTTTCCGCGTCGTTTGCCACCAGCTCACCAATGCGCGGCAGCACATGGAATGAGTATGCGTCGTAAGCTTTGCTTAACGGCTCAAGAATCGGTTTGGAGAATTCGAGCACCAGCAGGCGTCCACCCGGCTTTAACACGCGGTACATGGAGCGCAGCGCTTTTTCTTTATCGGTGACGTTACGCAGGCCGAAGGAGATAGTGATGCAGTCAAAGGTATTATCCGGGAAAGGCAGCGCTTCGGCGTTCGCCTGCACATACTCGACATTACCTACCACGCCGATGTTACGCAGCTTCTCACGTCCCATTTTGAGCATTGAGTCGTTAATATCTGCCAGAACAACGCGACCGGTTTCGCCCACCAGACGGGAGAATTTTGCTGTCAAATCGCCTGTACCGCCGGCTAAATCCAGTACCGTTTGTCCACGACGCACACCGCTACAGTCGATGGTGAAGCGCTTCCACAAGCGATGAATGCCGAACGACATCAAGTCATTCATCACATCGTACTTCGCCGCCACGGAATGAAATACGTGGGCCACCATATCAGCTTTCTGCGCTTTGGCGACAGTCTGAAAGCCAAAGTGCGTCGTGTCTTGTGAATCGTCAACCATCTCAGAGCCTGCTTATCAGTAAAATGTTCGTGAAGTGTAACAGATTGGGCGCGTTTGCCCTACGTTTCAACCTTCGCGAAAGAAACGTGCCGGACGCTCGTCTGACGTTAAATCTGTCGCTAACGTATTGTCTTCACTGTTTGTCTTTTGTTCGCCAGCGCCTTCGCGCAGGCGAAACTCTTCATCCTGGGCGGTGGCCTGCTCAACTAATTCCGGATTAATCTCGCGCTTCACCTCCACACCCAGGGAACGAAACGCTTCGGCCTGCGCCAGTAAGTTGCCACGCCCGGAAGAGAGTTTTTTCATCGCCTGGCGATAGTTATCCTGGGCGCGGTCAAGGCTTTGCCCAACCGAGGACATATCATCCACAAAAAGGCGCATTTTGTCGTAAAGCTTGCTGGCACGATCGGCAATCTGCTGCGCATTGCGGCTCTGATGTTCATAGCGCCACAGGTTGGCAATGGTGCGCAATGCCACCAGCAGCGTGGTGGGGCTCACCAGCATAATGTTATTTTTTAGGGCTTCGGTAATCAGTTCAGGCTGTCTGTCGAGCGCCAGCAAGAACGCGGGTTCAACCGGAATAAACATCAGGACGTAATCCAGCGAGCGCAGGCCGGGTAACTGCTGGTAGTCTTTTCTGCCCAGCAGACGAATGTGGTTACGCACGGAGGCGATGTGCTCCTGCAACGCCGACTCGCGGGTGTAGTCATCTTCCGCATTGAAATAGCGCTCATAAGCCACCAGCGTCATTTTGGCGTCTATCACCACATCTTTGCCCTGCGGCAGCCGCACAATCACATCAGGCTGCATACGCGAGCGGGCATCGTTCTCGATACTCACCTGCGTTTCGTATTCATACCCTTCCCGCAGGCCAGAGGCCTCCAGCACGCGGGTCAGCACCACTTCTCCCCAGTTGCCCTGGGTTTTGTTATCGCCCTTCAGCGCACGGGTCAGGTTGACCGCTTCCTGCGCCATTTGCGCATTCAGCTGCTGAAGATTGCGAATTTCATGCGCCAGCGTGTGCCGCTCGCGAGCCTCCTGGCCAAAGCTGTCCTGTACCTGACGACGAAAGCCGTCCAGCTGTTCACGCAGGGGCGTTAGCAGGCTATTCAGGCTTTGGCGGTTTTGTTCGTCTACGCGGCGGTTGCTGTGTTCAAAAATGCGGTTCGCGAGGTTCTCGAACTGCTCGCTGAGGCGTTGCTCGCTGTTCATCATCTGGCGGATTTTATCTTCCGCATGCAGCTGGGTGGATTCGAGGCGGGTAGTCACTTCGCGGAGATCGGCCTCCAGCGAGGTGTTGATATCGCGAAGATTGCGCAGCTCGTTGTTGAGCAGTTCGCATTCGTCACGCCAGTGTTCGCTCAGCGCAACCTGCTGTTTTGCCGCGCTTAAATCGGCGACTATCTCTTCGCGCTCGGCCAGCTGATCGGCCTTTTGTTGCGCGTGCTGGTAGCTGGAAATCAGCCAGCCTGCCCCCACGCCCACCAGCGCAATCACTGCATAAATCAGGATTGAGATATCCACAATGCCCCCTGCATCAACGTATTACCTGCACAAAATAGAATTGTGCTGTATAAACGTCCAGTTTGAAAGGGTTTTCCTGCGAGGCGCTACGCAAAAAAAAGGCCGAACGGGTCGGCCTTTTTTCGTATAACAAGGGATTAGATCAGGCGACGCGCTGCTTCAACCACGATTTTCACAGCATGACTTTCGGTCTGCTTCATGGTTTCCGCGTTCGGGATCTCCTGCTGGGTACGGTTGACGATAACGCCCGCCACCATACCGGCACGCAGACCCTGGCTTGCGCACATGGTCAGCAAGGTTGCAGATTCCATTTCGTAGTTCATTACGCCCATAGACTGCCACTCTTCCATAGAACCTTTGAAACGGCTTACCACGCGGCCGGAGAAGGTGTCATAACGCTCCTGGCCTGGGTAGAAGGTATCAGATGAGGCGGTCACGCCTACGTGGGTGGTTGCGCCAACGGATTTCGCGGCTTCAACCAGTGCGGTGGTGCATTCGAAATCCGCCACCGCCGGGAATTCCATAGGGGCAAAGTGCAGACTCGCGCCGTCCAGACGCACGGAAGCGGTTGTCACCAGCACGTCGCCAACGTTGATATGCGGCTGAATGGCACCGGTAGTCCCGATACGCAGGAAAGTACGAATGCCCAGCTGCGCCAGCTCTTCAACAGCAATTGAGGTGGACGGGCCACCGATACCGGTAGAACAGACGATCACCGCTTTGCCATCCAGCTCAGCGCGCCAGGTGGTGAATTCACGATGGGCAGCAAGCTTAACCGGCTTATCCATCAGCGCGGCGATCTTTTCCACACGCTCAGGATCGCCCGGGACGATAGCCAGCGTAGCCCCTTGTAAATCGTTTTTAGTGAGGCCGAGATGAAAAACATCAGACTTAGACATAGGTGACTCCTCTGTGGGTCGGTTAGTCAGAAGAAGTAAAAAGGTACTTTACAGAAGCAGTAAGCAGAATTACGTGACACATCTCACCATGAATGAAAATGATTGCAGTAAATTTCCATGAAATAGTGATTCACATCACATTAACAAGTTATATCGTCAGGTGCTGCACAAAAGATAGACCGTTTCAGGCACTGTGAATTGTTAACCTGGTGACTATATTTACCTTTGCGCTAACTCATTGGTACGGAGAATGCCATGACTGAAAAAACCGGTTTTGCACCTGCAGCGGCCCCTCATGCATCAACCATCGTCTCAACACCTGAAGAGGCCATTACGGCAGGTGAGACCTCCATCCCCTCACAGGGGGAGAATATGCCTGCTTACCACGCGCGGCCAAAATCGGCCGACGGCCCGCTGCCCATCGTGATTGTGGTTCAGGAAATTTTCGGCGTTCACGAACATATTCGCGACCTTTGCCGCCGTCTGGCGCTGGAAGGTTATCTGGCCGTTGCGCCAGAGCTCTATTTCCGTCAGGGCGATCCGAACGACTACAGCGATATACCGACGCTGTTCAGCAACCTGGTCAGCAAAGTGCCGGATGCACAGGTACTGGCCGATCTGGACCACGTGGCCAGTTGGGCTGCGCGCAATGGCGGCGACGCACATCGTCTGATGGTGACGGGTTTCTGCTGGGGAGGACGTATCAGCTGGCTGTATGCCGCACATAATCCGCAGCTTAAAGCCGCCGTTGCCTGGTACGGCAAACTGGTGGGGGAGAAAACGCTGAACTCGCCGAAGCATCCCGTTGATATCGCCACCGAGTTAAATGCCCCAGTTTTAGGGCTTTATGGCGGCCAGGACACCGGGATCCCGCTTGATACGGTAGAGACCATGCGCCATGCGCTCCGCGCAGCCAATGCAAAAGCTGAAATCATTGTTTATCCGGATGCCGGCCACGCCTTTAATGCCGACTATCGTCCGAGCTATCACGCAGAATCGGCTAAAGATGGCTGGCAGCGGATGCTGGCATGGTTCAGCCAGTACGGCGGGAAAAAAGCGTAAAACAAAAGCCCGGTTGCGGCTACGCCTTGCCGGGCTTCGGATTTAT
This sequence comes from Enterobacter sp. R-25, assembly GCF_049913205.1. Lineage (NCBI taxonomy): Bacteria > Pseudomonadati > Pseudomonadota > Gammaproteobacteria > Enterobacterales > Enterobacteriaceae > Enterobacter > Enterobacter sp. R-25. The sequence goes on from NZ_CP183982.1 coordinate 4,551,916, forward strand.
CAGGCCTGACGCAAATTCTGCGCCGCCCTGACCATATTCGCGAGTGCCGCGCGGGTCTCCGGCCAGCCGCGGGTTTTCAGTCCGCAGTCCGGGTTGACCCACAGGCGCTCAGCCGGGATCCGCTGGGCGGCTTTTTTCAGCAGGTTCTCAATCCACTCCACGCTCGGTACGTTCGGGGAGTGGATGTCGTAGACACCCGGCCCAATTTCGTTTGGATACTCGAACGCTTCGAAGGACTCCAGCAGTTCCATGTCTGAACGCGACGTTTCGATGGTGATCACGTCGGCATCCAGCGCGGCAATCGAATCCATAATGTCGTTAAATTCGCAGTAACACATGTGGGTGTGGATCTGCGTGTCGTCTTTCGCGACCGCGGCGTTGAGGCGGAAAGCCTCCACACCCCACTTCAGATAAGCATCCCAGTCACTGCGACGCAGCGGCAAACCTTCGCGTAGCGCCGGTTCATCAATCTGGATGATGCCGATACCCGCCGCTTCCAGATCGGCCACTTCATCACGCAGCGCGAGCGCAATCTGTTTGGCGATGGTTTCACGGGTCACATCTTCACGCGGGAAGGACCAGCAGAGGATCGTCACCGGGCCGGTCAGCATCCCTTTCACCGGTTTGTCGGTCAGGGACTGGGCGAATTTTGCCCACTCTACGGTGATCGCTTGCGGGCGGCTGACGTCACCAATCACCACCGGTGGCTTCACACAGCGGGAACCATAGCTCTGCACCCAACCGTTCTGCGTAAAGACGAAACCGTCCAGATGTTCGCCGAAGTATTCCACCATGTCGTTACGCTCGGCTTCACCGTGTACCAGCACGTCCAGACCTAAACGTTCCTGCTCAACAATCGCCTGTCTGATGTGCTCAGCGATACCGGTGCGGTAGTGATTCGCATCGAGGTTGCCTTTTTTGAAATCCAGACGCAGGCCGCGGATCTCCGTCGTCTGCGGGAAGGAGCCGATGGTGGTGGTTGGCCACGCTGGCAGGTTGAAGCGGGCACGCTGGGCTTCGGCACGCACCTCATAGGGGCTCTGACGCTGGCTGTCCTGCGCGGTAATGGCCGCCAGACGTTTTTCGACCGCCGGGTTGTGGACGCGTGCCGAATGACGACGCGCCTGAATGGGGGCGCTCCAGTCGGTAATGGCCGTGGTGTCACCGCTATTTAACGCATCACGCAGCAGCGCCAGCTCTTCACATTTTTGCAGCGCAAAGGCAAACCAGCTCTTCACCTCGGGATCAAGGCGGGTTTCCACACTCAGATCGATTGGGCTGTGCAGCAGAGAGCAGGAGGAGGCCACCCACAGCTCACGTTTGCCGACGATATCTTTAATCTGTGCATATTTCTCGCTCAGATCGGCGCGCCAGACGTTACGGCCATTCACCAGTCCGGCCGAAAGCAACCACTCTTCAGGCAGACGTTTGTGCAGTTCGGCCACGTCATCTTTGCCGTGGACCAGGTCAACATGAAGACCCTGCACCGGCAGCGCAGTAATGGTACTCAGGTTCGGCGTCACGCCTTCAAAATAGGTGGTCAGCAATAGCTTCACCTGACCAGTAAGGGCATCGTAAGCGGGTTTAAACGCTTTCAGCCACGCCTGCGGCAGCTCCAACACCAGCGCAGGCTCATCGATTTGCACCCACTGAATTCCGCGTTTACCCAGTTCAATCAGCACCTGTTTGTAGACCGGCAGAATATCGTTCAGCAGGCTGAGACGGTCAAACTGCTCGCCTTTCACTTTACCCAGCCACAAATACGTTACCGGCCCCAGCAGTACCGGTTTCACCTGGTGGCCCAGCGCCAGCGCTTCATCGACTTCGTCGAGCAACTGGGTCCAGCTCAGTTTGAACTGCTGGCCTTTCACAAATTCCGGCACCATATAGTGATAGTTGGTGTTGAACCACTTGGTCATTTCCGCCGCTGCCGCAGGCTCTCCCGTTGGCGCACGACCACGGCCAATGCGGAACAGGGTGTCGATATCTACCGATCCATCTTTGTTCTGATGACGAGCCGGCACGTTGCCAAGCAGCAGGCTGGTGGTCAGAACATGGTCGTACCAGGCGAAATCGCCCACGGGCAGCAGGTCAATGCCCGCCTGCTTTTGCTGTTCCCAGTGGCGCGCACGCAGTTCGCGGCCCACTGCCAGCAATTCTTCACGGCCAGAGGTACCTGCCCAGTAACTTTCCTGCGCTTTTTTCAGCTCGCGGCGAAGGCCAACGCGAGGGAAACCGAGAGTGTGATTGCGAATTGTCATGGTGTGTCCCCTGTGAATTTTTCGTATTTAGCCATCCAGATGTTTACACATCCATAATTGGCAGTTACTGTATATTCCTCAAGCGCAAAATGTTCATGGCGAAGTGAAGGACTTTCATGATCGAGATTAAACACCTGAAAACGCTACAAGCGTTGCGAAATTGCGGTTCTCTCGCGGCGGCGGCAGCCACGCTGCACCAGACCCAGTCCGCCCTTTCTCACCAGTTCAGCGATCTGGAACAACGCCTCGGCTTTCGTCTTTTTGTGCGTAAGAGCCAGCCGCTACGCTTTACGCCTCAGGGCGAGATCCTGCTGCAGCTGGCTAATCAGGTGCTGCCGCAAATAGCCAGCGCGCTGCAGTCCTGTAACGAGCCGCAGCAAACCAGACTGCGTATCGCCATTGAGTGTCACAGCTGTATTCAATGGCTGACACCCGCGCTTGAGAACTTCCGCCAGAGGTGGCCGCAGGTGGAGATGGATTTCAAATCCGGCGTGACGTTCGACCCGCAGCCGTCGCTCCAGCAGGGCGAACTGGATCTGGTGATGACCTCAGACATTCTGCCCCGCAGCGGCCTGCACTATTCGCCAATGTTTGATTATGAGGTACGTCTGGTGCTGGCTCCGGATCATCCGCTGGCCAGTAAAACGCGTATCACCCCGGAAGATTTAGCCAGTGAAACGCTGCTGATTTACCCGGTACAGCGCAGTCGGCTGGATATCTGGCGTCATTTCCTGCAGCCGGCCGGCATTAGCCCGCAGCTCAAAAGCGTGGATAACACCCTGCTGTTGATTCAGATGGTTGCCGCCAGAATGGGCATCGCGGCGCTGCCACACTGGGTTGTGGAGAGTTTTGAACGCCAGGGTCTGGTTGTCACTAAAACCCTGGGTGAGGGACTATGGAGCCGGCTGTACGCCGCCGTGCGCGATGGCGAGCAGCGTCAGCCGATTACGGAAGCGTTTATTCGCTCTGCGCGGAACCACGCGTGCGACCATCTTCCGTTTGTGCGGAGCGCGGAGCGACCCAACGGCGATGGACCCACAGCGAAGCCAGAATCACTGCTCCCCCAATAAGGAAGCTCGGCCAGTGAGGCTGCTGCTGCCAGATGGCAAGGTTCACCAGCAGCCCTGCAGGCACATGCACGTTGTTCATGATCCCCAGCGTACCGGCGTCTACCTGCGTAGCGCCGTAGTTCCACATGAAGTACCCCAGCCCCGATGCCACCACGCCCAGCCAGACCAGAACGCCCCACTGCAGGGTTGTCGTCGGGAGCTTTTGCGGGTTGCCGAGCATAAACCATGCCGCCACCGCGACGATAGCTGCCCCCATATAGAACCAGGCGAACGCGTTATGCTGTGGCATCGGGCGGGTTTCCATCAGGCGCTTGTACCCGACCATACCGATGGCAAAGCTGAGGTTCGCCAGCTGCACGAACATCAGCCCGGTCCAGAAGTGGTCGCTCACTTTGTCGTAGCGAATAATCGCCGCCCCGATCACCGCCAGCGCCGCGCTCAACAGATATCCCCAGCGCAAACGACGTTTGCTGAGCAAATCGTAAATCAGCGTGATATAGAGCGGCGTAAGCACGGTGAAAAGCAGAAATTCAGAGACAGAAAGGTAGACGTAAGCCCGGAAGCTGAACAGGTACATGATGCCGAGCTGCATCGCCCCCACCAGCATGTACAGCAAAATGGTCTTCAGCGATTGCCCGCGTGTACGCAGGAAGGGCAGGAATACCAGCGCCGCCAGCCCCACGCGCATCAGCACCGAGAAGTAGCTGTCGACGTGCCCGGCGAGGTACTCGCCAATCAGGCTAAAAGAGAAGGCCCACAGGATAGTGGTAATAATGAGTAGCGCCACAATGCTTGTCTCTCAGAAAGAAGGACAGGCATTGTAGCGAACTCTTTAGTTGACAACTGAGCAATAAACAATCAAATGAAGATTATTCAAGGAACAGTTTGCGCAGATATTTTGGTACCGCGTTGTCAGCGTTAGACCCAATCACTTCCAGTTCCGGGTGCAGGTCTTTCAGACGCTGGTGTGCATTCTGCATAATGCAGCCTTTGCCCGCCATAGAGAGCATCTCGGCGTCGTTCATGCCATCACCGAAGGCGATACAGTCTTTCAGTTCGAAGCCAAGACGTTTCGCCACGGCTTCCAGCGCGTGCCCTTTGGAAACTCCCCCGGCCATAACTTCCAGACAGGTCAGGGTCGAGAAACTCACGTTGACGCGGTCACCCCAACGCGCATTAATCGCCTGTTCCAGCGGCAGCAACGCTTCGTGGCTTTCGCAGGTAAAGAACACCTTGCTGATCCCTTCCGGCTCCAGCAGGCCTGGCTCGTACAGGGAATAGTTAAATACCGCTTCCTTGAAGAAACGCATTTCATCCGGGCGATGGCGATTCATGAACCAGTCGTCATCGCGATAAACGTTAGTGATAATGTCCGGGTTGTTATGCACTACGCCGAACAGATCGGCGGCAATGTCGCGATCCAGGTTATGCGTAAAGATCAGGTTGCCATCGGTATCGTGCACGCGCGCACCGTTGGAGGTGATCATGTACGATTTGATCTCAAGATTATCGCGGATCTGCCCCACGTCCACGTGGTGGCGGCCGGTGGCAAACACGAAGTTCACTCCGCGGGCGGTCAGAAGCTTTAAGGTCTCTTTCGCGTAAGGCGATAGGGTATGGTCGGGCGAAAGCAGCGTGCCATCTAAATCAGATGCAACAACCTGGTACATAGGGATTTCAACCTCTGGTGGTAAAACAACAATCAATTATGCCTGTCGAAAAATTCAACAATGGCGTTTAGCGCGACTGAGCGCATAGCGTCCTTTTCAAAAAGGATCTCATGGTACGCGCCGTTGATGACCAGCGGTTTACCCCCTTCGCAAGGGTGACCGGCCGCAGCGCGGAGTTCACAAAAGCGGTCATGCATGCGGTTATCCACCACACGCTCTTCTTCAGCCTGAATCAGAAGTGTCGGCGTATCATCTTTACCAACACCAGCAAGCACCTGTTCACCGGCAAGGATCCCTTCCCGCACCCAGTGATATGTCGGGCCACCGACGCGCAGGCGCGGTTCATCGGCATAAAAACGCAGGTTACGGCGATAACGCTGCCGGCTATGGGTCAATACGTTGAGGGCAAACGGCAGCGCGCGCCAGCGCCCTGTCCCGATGGCATACCCTTCACGAATGCGCTGATGGCCCTCAGCCCAGTCGAGAATATGGCGCACCATCCAGTCCGGAAAACGCATGACGATGCCATACATCGGCGCGGTAAGCGCAATGGCATCACACTGGTGGTCATAGCGCTGTAAAAACAGCGTCGAAATCGCCCCACCCATGGAGTGCGCCAGAATATAGCGCTTACGCCATGGGCCCGGCTGAACTTCCTGCTGCCAGAAGGCGGCAAGATCGTCGACATAATCGCTGAAGTTATCCACATGACCGCGATGCGTGTCCGACAATAAGCGGCCAGAAAGCCCCTGCCCGCGATGGTCGATAATCAACACATCGAAGCCCAGATGGAACAGGTCATAGGCCAGTTCAGCGTATTTGATGTAGCTCTCGATACGTCCCGGACAGACCACGATCACCCGATCGTTTTTCTCATCATGGAAACGCACAAAGCGTACCGGAACATCGCCAACACCCGTAAACTCATCTTCCTCACGCTGACGCCAGAAATCGGTCAGCGGCCCCATAGAGAAAGCAGCAAATGCGTTTTCTCGTGTTTCCCAGTCCTTTTTCTGCTGAAACATCGGGTTTCCACCCCCGTAAGCCAAGGAATATCGTTTTTTCGTCACCGGTCACAAAATGACGTAACAATAGCGTATTGTGGCATAAAAACAGACAATTCGGGAGTTTCAAATGACCTTCGAGTGGTGGTTCGCTTATCTGCTGACATCCATCATCCTTAGCCTTTCCCCAGGTTCAGGCGCCATTAACACCATGACCACCTCCATCAACCACGGCTATCGCGGTGCCGCGGCGTCCATTGCCGGTTTGCAGACCGGTCTGGGCATTCATATCGTGCTGGTGGGCATTGGTCTGGGTACGCTGTTCTCCCGCTCGGTACTGGCCTTTGACGTGCTGAAATGGGCCGGTGCCGCGTACCTGATTTGGCTCGGTATTCAGCAGTGGCGTGCGGCAGGCTCAATTGATCTTAATACGCTCGCCCAGACGCAAACACGCGGACGCCTGTTTAAACGCGCGGTGTTTGTGAACCTGACCAACCCGAAAAGTATTGTTTTCCTCGCCGCGCTGTTCCCGCAGTTTATCGTCCCGCATCAGCCACAGGTTATGCAGTACGTGGTGCTGGGTGCGACCACCATTGTTGTCGATATCATCGTGATGATTGGTTACGCGACGCTGGCGCAGCGGATTGCGGTGTGGATTAAAGGGCCTAAGCAGATGAAGGCCCTGAACAAAATCTTTGGTTCGCTGTTTATGCTGGTAGGCGCGCTGCTTGCGTCAGCGCGTCATGCTTAGCGAGAAATAATGAGATGAATGCCAAAGCCGGCGAACAACGCGCCGGCGAAGCCATCAATCCACTTCGCAATACGCTGGTAACCGCGGCGCATCGCCGGTAAGGCAAACAGGCTGGCAACCACGGTAAACCACGCAAAAGTTTCCACCACGATCAGCAGGAAGATGCCCCAACGCGCACCCGCACCCACGTTGTCACCCACAAACAGGGAGAACACGGAGCCGAAATAGATAATCGCTTTTGGGTTCGCCAGGTTGGTGAGCAGCCCTTTAATAAAACTCCGGCCGCCCGTTGCCAGCTCAACTTTCGGCTCTTCCGGCTTTTTCTCTTCTTTCTTCAACGCCCCGCGCAGCATCTGGTAGCCCATCCAGCAAAGGTAAAGCCCCCCGCCAACCATGATGATGTTGTGCAACCAGGCCATCTTCGCCAGAATCAGGTTCAGACCAAGCAGCGCCACGGCCGCCCAGACCATAACGCCCATGGTGATACCCAGCACCCCCATCATCGCTTCTTTGCGGGAGCGGCTGACGGCGGTTTGTGACACGAAGAAAAAGTCAGGGCCCGGGCTCATGAGCGCAACGATGTGCACTAACGCCACGGTAAGAAATAGCATTAACATAATTAACTCGCAGGGAAATAATTAAGTGAGTCACCATCCTGACATTTTTTAGGCTGGCTGACTACTCCTCATCGTCACCGTCGACATGAGCGCGGATAAGCGCCATAAACTCTTTGCCAAAGCGCTCCAGCTTGCGCGTACCAACACCGTTGACGCTGAGCATTTCGCTGGCGCTGAGCGGCGTCTGCTCTGCCATCTCGATAAGCGTCGCATCGTTGAAGACCACGTAGGGCGGAATGTTCTCTTCATCAGCAATGGCTTTACGCAGCTTGCGCAGTTTGGCAAACAGCTTGCGGTCGTAATTGCCGCCGTACGATTTTTGCATCACCCGCGGCTTCAGGGCGACAACGCGCGGAACCGCGAGCTTCAGTTCGATATCCCCGCGCAGCACCGGACGTGCCGCTTCGGTAAGCTGAAGCGCGGAATGTTGGGCAATGTTTTGCGTGGCAAAGCCCAGGTGAATCAACTGACGGATGATGCTCACCCAGTGCTCGTGGCTCTGGTCTTTGCCGATACCGTAGACGGGCAGCTTATCGTGTCCCATGTCGCGGATACGCTGGTTATTCGCCCCACGCAACACTTCCACCACGTAGCCCATGCCGAAGCGCTGGTTCACACGATAGATGGTCGAGAGCGCTTTGCGCGCATCCATCAGGCCATCGTATTGCTTTGGTGGGTCAAGACAGATATCGCAGTTGCCGCACGGCTCCTGACGCCCCTCGCCAAAGTAGTTGAGCAGCACCAGACGGCGGCAGGTTTGCGCTTCGGCAAACGCGCCCATCGCGTTGAGCTTGTGGCGTTCGATATCCTGCAGTTGGCCCTGCGGTTTCTCTTCCAGACAACGGCGCAGCCACGCCATGTCGGCCGGATCGTAAAACAGCATGGCTTCTGCAGGCAGCCCATCACGCCCGGCGCGGCCAGTTTCCTGGTAGTACGATTCGATATTGCGCGGAATGTCGAAGTGTACGACGAAGCGCACGTTCGGCTTGTTGATCCCCATTCCGAACGCCACCGTCGCCACCACAATCTGCAGGTCATCGCGCTGGAATTTCTCCTGCACATCGGCGCGAACCGCGTTTTCCAGCCCGGCATGGTAGGCGGCGGCGCTAAAACCACGGTTCTGCAGGCGCGCGGCCGTGTCTTCCACCTTCGCGCGGCTGTTGCAGTAGATGATGCCAGACTTCCCGCGCTGCTCCTGCACGTAGCGCAGAAGCTGATCCAGCGGCTTGAATTTTTCCATCAGCATGTAGCGGATGTTCGGGCGGTCGAAGCTGCTGACCTGAATCAGCGGATCGTTCAGCCCCAGCAGCCGGACGATATCCTGACGCGTGGTGTCATCTGCCGTCGCGGTGAGCGCCATAAACGGCAGTTCGGGAAAACGCTGACGGAGCTGGCCGAGCGCCGCATATTCCGGGCGGAAATCATGTCCCCACTGGGAGATACAGTGGGCTTCATCCACCGCCAGCAGGACCGGATTCCAGTGCGACAGATGATCGAGGAAGTTATCCAGCATCAGACGTTCCGGCGCGATATACAGCAGGCGAACCTGCCCGGTACGGCAACCGGCCATGACCTCTTGCTGCTGCTCGCGGGTCTGACTGGAGTTAAGACAGGCCGCCGCCACGCCGTTGGCAAGGAGCTGATCGACCTGATCTTTCATCAGGGAAATAAGAGGCGATACCACGACCGTCAGGCCGTTGAGCACCAGCGCGGGCACCTGATAGCAGAGGGATTTACCGCCGCCGGTAGGCATGACCACCAGACAATCGCGGCCTTCCAGCACGGTTTCAATGATGGTTTCCTGGCCAGGGCGGAACTGCTGGTAGCCAAAGGTTTCATGCAAAACCTGTTTAGCCAGCGATTCCTGATTCAATACTTCCGCCTGCGCCACGTTAACCCCATTTGCCAGAAATAAAACAGGCGCTATTTTCAGCGCCTGAGAGAGAAACTTCAACGTTTAACGAAAAAACATTCGAGCTGCCTAGAAAATATCGTTCAGCATCACGCCCACACCTACACGGGTCTGGTTGAAGTTGTAATCGATAAGCGACTCGCCGTAACCGCTGTAAACCTGAGTATAGAGGCGAACGTGCTTGCTCACCGGATAACTGAGGCCCAGTTCCGCGCCACCGTAACCGGTGTTCCAGTTGTACTGGCCTTTGGCGCTCAGCACCGCGTCACCCAACTGATAGCCGATTTTGAGCTGATAGTAACCCATATATTTGGTGATATCCGGATTGTCGTCGGTATCGCCCACCACAAACCACGGCTTCACTTCCGCCATCCAGTTGCCGTTTTGCGCCATCAGTCGCGTATAGGCACGGTTCCAGCTGCGCGAGGTAGGGTCGGAGCGTCCGTTTGAATCGTGGTTAAAGCCCACCTCAATGTCACGCAGCGTCCAGCCCGCGAATTCATAATCGGTCGCAAAACCGAGGAACAGCTGCGGCTCATAGTTGGTTTCACGGAACGGTGAAGATTCGCCACTGTTGGAAAGCTGCCACCAGGATTTCTGCGTGTAAGAGGCGCCGAGCACCGAATTCGGTCCCAGAATGCCGCGCCAGAACGGGAACGCGAGACTTAACTGGAACTTCACTTCGTCTTTACGCGCATTATCGGACCAGTTATAGGAGCTTATCGCCTCTTTGTTGAGATCGCTGGTCTGCGTGTATATCACGTAGTTGGTGTCATACGGATACAGCGTGAACGGATTATCATGTTCCTGAAGAAGGTTCGCGATAATGCTGCCCTGCACGGCAGGTTGATCGTGAACTTCTTTAATCGTCGCTTCCTGGGCATATGCTGTGAGGGGCAGCGCAACCGCCGCCAGTAACCAGGCCAGATACGTCCGCATCGGTGGTGTTCTCCTGCAAAGAGTTAATTAGTTGAATTGTTATGTGGCGGATATTCTACATACTTCTGCGACAACTGCTGCATCCTCGTTTCTGAAAGTGGAATTCCTTATTGCTGAAGCATAAAATCAACATTTTATTAACAATAAGGATGTGATGCCTCATGTCAGCCATGCTTACCGCCGAAGAAGCGTTAAAACTCGTGGGCGAGATTTTTGTTTACCATATGCCGTTTAACCGTGCACTGGGTCTGGAACTCGAGCGCTACGAAAAAGCGTTTGCCCAGCTCAGCTTCAACAACCAGCCGATGATGGTAGGCAACTGGGCGCAGAGTATTTTGCACGGCGGGGTGATTGCCTCAGCGCTGGATGTGGCGGCGGGCCTGGTCTGTGTGGGCAGTACGCTGACGCGCCATGACACCATCAATGAAGACGAGTTGCGCCAGCGTTTGTCGCGTATGGGCACCATCGATTTACGCGTCGATTACCTGCGTCCCGGGCGCGGAAACCGTTTTACCGCCACCAGCAGCCTGCTGCGCGCCGGGAATAAGGTCGCCGTCGCACGCGTTGAATTGCATAACGAAGAGCAGGTCTATATCGCCAGCGCAACTGCCACTTATATGGTGGGTTGAAACCCTAAAATCGGGTAAAATTAATTCACTTTTTTGTAACGGATTATCCCGATGGATGCTAAACAAACGCGGCAGGGCGTACTACTCGCCCTTGCCGCTTATTTTATTTGGGGTATCGCACCGGCGTACTTCAAGTTTATCGCTTACGTACCCGCTGACGAGATCCTCACACACCGTGTGATTTGGTCGTTTTTCTTTATGATCGCGCTGATGAGCGTTAGCCGTCAGTGGTCTGGCGTCAAAACGCTGCTGAAAACGCCGAAAAAGGTGTTCCTGCTGGCCCTCTCAGCCGTGCTGATAGGCGGCAACTGGCTGCTCTTTATCTGGGCAGTCAATAACCATCACATGCTCGAAGCAAGCCTGGGCTATTTTATTAATCCCCTGGTCAACATTGTTCTGGGCATGATTTTCCTGGGCGAGCGTTTCCGTCGCATGCAGTGGCTGGCGGTCATCCTCGCTTTTTGCGGCGTGCTGGTTCAACTGTGGACCTTCGGTTCGCTGCCCGTGATCGCTCTGGGCCTGGCGTTCAGCTTTGCGTTTTACGGGCTGGTCCGGAAGAAAATAGCCGTTGAAGCGCAGACCGGGATGCTGTTTGAAACCCTGTGGCTATTGCCGGTCGCGGCGATATACCTGTTTGGTATTGCCGACAGCGCAACCAGCCATATGGGCAGTAACCCGTTGTCGTTGAATCTGATGCTGATGGCGGCCGGTGTGGTAACCACCATTCCTCTGCTGTGCTTCACCGGTGCCGCAACGCGCCTGCGTCTCTCCACGCTGGGCTTCTTTCAGTACATCGGTCCGACGCTGATGTTCCTGCTGGCAGTGGTGTTTTACGGCGAAGTACCGGGTGCAGATAAGATGGTGACGTTTGCCTTTATCTGGGTGGCGCTGGCGATTTTTGTTGCAGACGCCCTTTATACCCAGCGCAGAACGCGCAAAGGATTGTAAGCGGTAATGAGGCGGGCAGGCACAATGCCACCCGCCTGATGTTTACAGCCAGTTACGGCGCTTGAAGTAGAGGTACGGCGCCAGCCCGGCGAGGATCATAAAGATAATCGCGCCAGGGTAGCCAAAGCTCCACTTAAGCTCCGGCATAAACTCAAAGTTCATCCCGTAGCTCGAGGCCACCAGCGTTGGTGGCAGGAAGACCACCGAGACCACCGAGAAGATCTTGATGATGCGGTTCTGCTCGATATTGATAAAGCCCATCGCCGCCTGCATCAGGAAGTTGACCTTCTGGAACAACGATTCATTGTGCGGCAGCAGGGATTCGATATCGCGCAGGATCTCACGCGCCTGCTCCAGCTGACCGCCCGGCAGACGCGCCTTACGCACCAGGAAGTTCAGCGCGCGCTGGGTATCCATCAGACACAAACGCACCTTCCAGCCGATATCTTCCAGCTCTGCCAGCGTCGAGAGCGCTTCGTCGTATTCATCGCCCTGATGCCCTTCCATAATGACGCGGCTCAGCTTTTCCAGGTCGCTGTAGATGTTTTCAATTTCATCCGCCAGCTGTTCGATTTTGGTTTCAAACAGGTCCAGCAGCAGTTCGTAGGCATTGCCGTCGACCATCGCCTGGCTACGGGCGCGCATGCGGTAGAGACGAAACGCGGGCAGCTCACGCTCGCGCAGGGTAAACAGGCGACCGTCACGAATGGTAAACGCCACGGTGGAGTTACCCGCGTGATCGTCGGCGTCTTCAAAGAAGAAGAAGGAGTGAATATGCAGACCGTCTTCATCTTCAAAAAAACGAGCAGATGCTTCGATGTCTTCCAGTTCCGGGCGGGTTGCCAGGCTTTGCCCCAGCTCAGATTGTACGCGAAGGCGCTCATCGTCGTCCGGCTCGACCAGATCCACCCATACGGCATCAATGAGGGGCTGTGACTCTTCGGCTTCAAGCCGAGTCAGTCGGTTATTTTCGAGTTGAAATGCGCTCAACATGACCGGGACTCCCAATGCAAAAAATATCGGACAGTTCGGTGGGCACACAGAAACAAATTGGGTTTCAGACCATTAAACAGCCTGACTCAGCGCGACGGGAATAATGCAGGTCGCTGACAACCACTAAGGCCATCAGCAAGAGGAGATAGCCTTAGGAGTTGTTCCTGGATGACAGGGAATTGAGCCAGTATCTACTGGGTGTGTCCAAGGCGAATGTCCTCTTAGCGTAATCGTGCGCGCATGTTACGCCAGCAGTAATAGTGGCGTCAACACGCAACGGAACGCTGAAGGGCATTAATTGACCTTCAACGTATAAGGCTAGCAGATTATTACAAAATAATGATATTTTTCTGAAAGTTACACAGTTTCCAGCCTGGCGTAGGCTGCCACCAGCCATTTGATACCTTGCCCCTGGAACGCCACCTGCAGGCGGCTGTGCTCGCCGCTACCTTCCAGATTGACGATGGTGCCTTCACCAAACTTAGCATGACGCACGCGCTGACCCAGCTTGTAGCCGGTGTCCGTTTCAGCAATCGGCGAGCCCATACGCTGATGGCTGACCGGGCGGCTGATACTGGCGCGCAGGCGTACCTCTTCCACGCACTCTTCCGGCAGTTCGCCGATAAAACGCGACGGACGGTGATACACCTCTTTACCGTACAGGCGTCGGGTTTCGGCATAGGTCAGCGTCAGCTTTTGCATCGCGCGCGTCACGCCAACATAGGCCAGACGACGCTCCTCCTCCAGACGTCCACCTTCATCCAGCGACATCTGGCTCGGGAACATCCCCTCTTCCATCCCGACGATAAACACCTGCGGGAACTCCAGACCTTTGGCGGAGTGCAGGGTCATAAGTTGAACCGCATCCTGCCAGGTGTCTGCCTGCCCTTCGCCCGCTTCCAGTGCCGCGTGGGAGAGGAACGCCTGCAGCGGCATCAAATCTTCGTCTTCTTCGTTGTAGCTGAACTGGCGCGTTGCCGTCACCAGTTCCTCTAAGTTCTCAATACGGGTCTGGCCCTTTTCGCCTTTCTCCTGCTCATACATGGTGCGCAGGCCGGAGTCTTTAATCACCCGGTCGGTCTGTACGTGCAGAGGCATATCGGCCGTTTCCTGTGCCAGGGCATCAATCAGCTCCAGGAAGCGCTGTAAGGCGCTGGCTGCACGTCCGGCGAGCGCTTTCTCCTGCAACAGCTCGCGGCACGCCTGCCAGAGTGTCAGTTGGCGATCGCGGGAGGCCTGACGCACCACGTCCAACGTACGGTCACCGATGCCGCGGGTTGGGGTGTTCACCACGCGCTCAAACGCCGCATCGTCATTACGGTTTGCGATCAGACGCAGATACGAGAGCGCGTCTTTGATCTCCTGACGTTCGAAGAAGCGCATGCCGCCGTAAATACGGTACGGCATACTCACCTGCAGCAACGCCTCTTCCAGCACACGCGACTGGGCGTTGCTGCGATAGAGAATGGCACACTGCTCCAGCGCGCCGCCGTTGTCCTGCCAGGTTTTAATACGGTTCACCACAAAGCGCGCTTCATCAAGTTCGTTGAATGCGCAGTAGATAGAGATCGGTTCACCGTCAACGCCATCGGTCCACAGCTTTTTACCGAGACGCCCGTTGTTGTTCTCAATCAGGGCGTTGGCGGCGCTCAGAATGTTGCTGGTCGAACGGTAGTTCTGCTCCAGACGGATGGTCTGAGCACCGGGGAAATCATTGAGGAAGCGCTGAATGTTTTCCACCTGCGCCCCACGCCAGCCATAGATGGACTGATCGTCATCACCAACGATCATCACCTTGCCGGTATCACCGGCCAGCAGGCGGATCCATGCATACTGGATGTTGTTGGTATCCTGGAATTCGTCCACCAGAATATTGGTGAAGCGTTCACGATAGTGCTGCAGGATATGCGGTTTGTTGAGCCACAGCTCGTGCGCACGCAGCAGCAGCTCAGCAAAGTCCACCAGACCTGCGCGATCGCACGCCTCCTGGTAGGCTTTATAAACGTTCTGCCAGGTTTGCTCGACCGGGTTGCCGAAGCTCTGAATATGGTGCGGACGCAGCCCTTCGTCTTTCTGGCCGTTGATGTACCACATTGCCTGACGCGGCGGCCATTGCTTCTCGTCGAGATTCATCGCCTTGATAAGACGCTTCAGCAGACGCAGCTGATCTTCGCTGTCGAGGATCTGGAAATCCTGCGGCAGGTTAGCGTCCATATGGTGCGCCCGCAGCAGGCGATGCGCCAGACCGTGGAAAGTACCCACCCACATGCCGCCCTGGCTGGTGCCCATCAGCTGTGCGATACGGTGGCGCATCTCTGCCGC
Source organism: Enterobacter sp. R-25 (assembly GCF_049913205.1). Lineage (NCBI taxonomy): Bacteria > Pseudomonadati > Pseudomonadota > Gammaproteobacteria > Enterobacterales > Enterobacteriaceae > Enterobacter > Enterobacter sp. R-25. The sequence continues at coordinate 4,567,032 of NZ_CP183982.1, forward strand.
CGCCTTGTTGGTAAACGTCACCGCCATAATGGAGTACGGCGAGCAGTTTTCCACGCTCTGCAGCCACGCAATACGGTGTACCAGCACGCGCGTCTTACCACTGCCCGCCCCAGCCAGCACCAGCATGTTGGTGCGCGAAGCGGCAACCGCGTCACGCTGTTTGTCATTAAGGCTGTCGAGCAGGTAAGAAACGTCCATTGGCACCGTCACGTAATGTCAGGCAGGCGAATGTGATTCCTTCGCCAAAACCCTGTTAATTTATACAGAACAATTGATGATTATATCAGCGTCGTGAGGGATGCCAACCGTGAAATTTCCACGTGCGGCAGAAGACGGCTGTCCGGCGTTGTCATCAGGTCAGCGTTTTCCGGCTTGATCCAGCAGGCCTGCATGCCGCAGCGGATCGCCCCGGCCACGTCCGTGGTCAGGTCATCACCCACATGCAACATTTCGCCGAGCGGCAGGTTCAGTTTTTCCGCCGCCAGGTGATACATATCGTTAAACGGTTTCGAGCGCCCGTGCGGGCCCGCGCGCAGCACAAACTCAAAATAATCGCCAAGACCAAACAGCTCAGGCTGGGCATTGCCATTGGTAATCGCCACCAGCGGCCACTTCTCTGCCAGCACGGCCAGCGTATCGTGGGTCTCCTGTGGCACATCAATACGGCTCCGCCATTTGGCGAAGTTTTCCATGGACGCTTCAGCCCCTATCGCCGCATCACGCGCGCTCATGCCAACATTCAGCATCGCCTGTTCAACCGCACGTCGACGCCATTCGGTCACGTCATGGTAAATGTCCGGCTCGGTCTCCCGCAGGGACTGACGCAGCTTCTGGAAGTCCTTGTTCTGCATCGTCTTCAGCGCCGGGTGATAGTTCTGCACAAACGCCAGCGACTCCTGCTCGGTACGCAGGATCACCTGGCGGTTATCATAAAGGGTGTCATCAAGGTCAAAGGTAAGGGCTGATATCTGACCCAGTGGGCGGTAAAAACGCATTATTTCCCCCGTTTGGCGCGTGGATGCGCCGCGTCATACACCGAGGCAAGGTGCTGGAAGTCTAAGTGGGTATAAATCTGGGTGGTGGACAAATTCGCGTGGCCGAGCAGTTCCTGCACGCCGCGCAGATCGCCGCTTGATTCAAGCATGTGGGTCGCAAAAGAGTGGCGAAGCTTGTGCGGGTGAACATGGCTGTTCAGCCCCTGCTTAATGCCCCACTCCGCAAAACGCTTCTGCACATTACGCGCCGAGATCCGCTTGCCGAGTTTCGACAGGAACAGCGCATCTTCTTCCGCGCCAAACAGCCCGCGCAGGTCAAGCCAGTGCTCAATCCAGGCGACAGCGTTGCGACCAATCGGCAAGCGGCGCTCTTTGCTGCCCTTGCCCATCACCCACACTTCGCCGGTGTCCAGATCGAGATGTTTTATATCGAGATTGACCAGTTCAGACAGACGCAGTCCGGCACCGTACATCACCTCCAGCATCGCGCGGTCACGCACCGCCAGCGGATCGTTAAGATCGATATCCAGCAGGCGATTGACATCATCGACGTCGATATTTTTAGGCAGATGACGCGGTGCTTTTGGCGTGGCAATGCCTTTCGCCGGGTTGGCTTTAAGGCTGCCCTGGCTCACCAGCCAGTCGAAGAAACTGCGCAGGGCAGAGAGCCTGAGCGCCAGACTCGCCGGGCCTAACCCTTTCCTGCGGCTACGCACGACGACGCCACGAACCGTCGCAGCGTCACATTGTTGCCAGCTTTTCAGGCCGATTTCATCGGCAATCTGCATGATGGCATCAAGCTGACGCTGATAGTTCAGCAGGGTAATGGGGCTAAGCTGACGTTCAACCCCCAGGTAGCGCAGAAAGCGCGCGACGTCAGTGGCAAGAAGTCCGTCCGTCATACGCGCTCAATCCAGCGCTCCAGCAGCTCAGGCAGCATCAGGGCGATCTCCTGCAACAGGTGCGTACCTTGCCCCTGCTCATAGTGATGCGCGTCGCGACTGGTAAATAACATCACGCCTAAGTCGCCATCGCGCCCCATCAATGACATGGCCACCGAGCCAATCGCTTTGGCTTCTGGCAATACCACCAGCAATTCTGGTCCGTTCAGCGGCCCCAGATAGTGATGTTGATGACCCAGGCGCTGAATACGTAGCGGCTCAAACGCCTGACGGCTCAGTGCCAGATGGGTGAAACCAGACGGTGCACCAATGCGCCAGCGGTCGGGGAAGAGACGAAGGGTTGCGCCTGCAAGCCCCAGTTCTCGCGCCCAGCGGTGGAAACGGCTGAGAAACTCGTCAAGGCTGTGGGCCGAGGCCAGACGCGCCTGCAGATGCAGCAGTCGATAGAACAGGCTTTCGTTATTGTTCGCCTGTTCCATGAGCAGCGTCATGTTCTCTTCAAGCTGATTGATGTGGTTGCGCGCGCGAGCCATATGCCATTCGACCAGCGACACGGTCCCGCGCACCGGATGCGGCACGCGCATCTGTTCGACAAGTCGTGCATTGCGAATAAAAAACGCGGGATTGTTCAGCAGATAATCAACAACAGCACTGTCGTCCAGTTCCGTCACCGTTTCCTGCAGTTCTTCCCCTGGTTGCTTCATAGATGGATAAACCCGTCATAGACATGTACCGCCGGGCCAGTCATAAACAGCGGATGACCCGGTCCTTTCCAGGCGATATCAAGACGACCGCCTGGTAACTCCACGCGAACCTCTTCTGCCAGTAACCCCTGAGCGATGCCGACGGCCACTGCCGCGCAGGCACCGCTTCCGCAGGCCTGGGTTTCGCCCGCGCCGCGTTCATACACCCGCAGACGGATGTGTTCACGCTTCACCACCTGCATAAAACCAATGTTCGCGCGTTCCGGGAAGCGTTCATGGCTTTCCAGCACCGGGCCGAGGGTTTCAACGGCGGCGGTCTCCACATCATCAACCTGAATCACGCAGTGCGGGTTTCCCATCGAGACGACGCCACACAATACTGTCTGCTCGGCCGCACGCATAATATAGGTCTTTTCCGCTTTGTTTGCGCGAAACGGCACGGCGGAAGGTTCAAAGTTCGGCTCGCCCATATTCACGCGAACCAGATCGTCATCGGTGACGCTGAGCACCATGCGACCATTCGCGGTACTGACGCGGATATCGCGCTTGTTCGTCAGCCCTTTCAGGCGGACAAAGCGGGCAAAACAGCGCGCACCGTTGCCGCACTGGGAGACTTCACTGCCGTCAGCGTTAAAAATACGGTAGTGGAAATCGAGGTCAGGATCGTACGGCGGCTCAACCACCAGCAGCTGATCGAACCCCACGCCCAGATGCCGATCCGCCAGGCGGCGGATCAGTTCCGGGGAGAAAAAGACATTCTGCGTTACCGCGTCGACGACCATAAAATCGTTGCCAAGGCCATGCATCTTAGAGAACTGCATCATTCGCTCCATTGCGCGGGTACAGAACGTAATCGTCAGAGATTAACCTGAGTCGGACCACCATTATTGCCACGATCGTTCGTGTCTGGCGTGGAAGACTCAATACCGCTTTGCACAGGTTTCGTCGGCGGCGGCGCCGTTTTATCCGCTGGCGGGAAGTAAAGCGGTCCCTTCAGTCCACAGCCCGTCAGACTAAACAGCGTGATGAGAACGGCAAGCGTTCGGAAAACGTTTTTCATTATAAAGTTGCCCGTAAGTTCAAATCTGTTTCTATCATCGCAGGAGAAGACACAAAAGCAAGAGTTTGCCGCTTTCCTGCAACGGGAATTATTTAGCGTTATACTGCCGGCATCACGAAAAACAGGAACAAAACCATGAACGACAGTGAATTCCATCGCCTTGCAGACACCTTATGGATGACCATCGAAGAGCGGCTTGACGACTGGGACGGCGACAGCGATATCGATTGTGAGATCAACGGCGGCATTCTGACCCTGAGCTTCGAAAACGGCAGCAAAATTATTATTAACCGCCAGGAGCCGCTTCACCAGGTCTGGCTGGCCGCCAAACAGGGTGGCTACCATTTCGATCTGAAAGAGGGCGAATGGGTGTGTGACCGTAGCGGCGAAACGTTCTGGGATCTGCTGGAACAGGCGGCGACCGCGCAGGCAGGCGAAGACGTGCGTTTTCGTTGAGTCTGTTTTGCCCGGTGGTGCGCTGCATACCGGGCAAAAACTGTCAGGAGAAATACTGCTGCAACAGCGGGGTAGTGTCCTGGCTGGCGGGAACCGCTGGCGTAACGGCCTGCGTACGGAACGGAATCACCTGCGAACGTCCGTCTACATTCACAATCTGGTAGAACTGTGGCAGGTTAAAGTTGATGAAGCTGGAGCCGTAGGTAAAGCGGTCATGTGAGGACGAATAGAAGCGGCTGACGTCGCGCACCAGTTCCTCTTTACTGCCTTCACAGTGGTGATAAACCTCAGCGCGGTTCGTCTCATCCAGGATGTAGATGTTGAAACCGGCGTCGTCACCCGACTCTTCAAAGAAGAACTGAATAATCCCTTCGCTCGCAAAGCCATCCACGACCTGTGGCAGTTTCACGTGGTTGGTTTCCACCTGCACTGACAGGCCATGCAGCTTGTTGTGCGAAATGGCGCCGTAGAACTCGATGGCGTTTTCCAGCTTCTGTACTGAAACATTCAGGCGCTCGAAGAACAGGCCCCAGGTCTGTCCGGAGACGCGCAGCGCTTTAAAGCGACCGGTTTCCTGACGGGTACTGGAGAGGCGCAGTTCGATGCACTCTGAAACCAGCTGCTGCACGCGGGTACGGATCAGACCGCGCAGATGCTGGCTATAGCAGAACACCTCAACGCTGTCCGGCGGTGCAGCGTCCTGATGCATCTTGCCAAGAATCGTTTTCAGCGCTTCGATCATCGCCTGCTCGCCGTTGAAGTGCAGAGTACGCACTTCGTTCCACGAGTTGCGGTACAGCAGGTCTACGCTGCCCACCAGGCAGTTTTGCTGCTCGCCAAAGCTAAAGACATCCAGCTTGCGGAAATCAAAATGGACCACCTGATTGCGGAAGGCCGCTGTCGGGTCATATTCCAGGTTGACGATAATCGCCAGATGGCGAATTTCACACGGGCTGTAAAGCGCTTTTGGCGTCGGCGCCGGCAGACGCAGCGGGAAGTGGTGGGAGACATCCGCCACCATCTCCTGCAGTTTGGCTAAATCGACAACCTCGTTGCCTTTGATAAACAGCCGGGTACGCGAGGTCAGCAGGCCGTTGAACCAGGCCCAGGCCACCAGCTTGTTCAGGTAGCGGTTATATTCCAGCGGCTGATGGCTGATGATCGAGTCCATGCTTGGCGCACGGTTGTACAGGTACCACCCGGTGCGGTTTGCGCGGCCCGGCGGCACATAGATAAAGGTCAGGTTCGGTTCTGACAGGTCCGGTGAAATCTGCGGGTTAACCAGCGTGACTTTACCCGGCAATGCTTCAAACGCCGCGTACAGTTTACGCGTCAACACCCCGATATCCTGCGGGCTGGCGGAAACGCTGAGATTGTTACGACGCGCAAAGCGGATAAGGTTGCGGTAGCTTTGCATCATGGCATCGAGCAGTTCGTTGTGCGCTTCACGTACCTGATCGATTTTCCAGTTGGCGCGGTTATCAAGCATCGACAGACGTTCTTCGTCCCATCCCCACTCTTTAACCAACTGACTGACCACTTCACGACGCCAGCCCACGCATGCGCGTTCGCGGCTGAGTTTTTCACAGACTTTGAGATAGAAACATCGACGCACCAGATCGAGACGCGTGGTGTCATCAATGGCTTTCAGGTATTCGGTGACGCGTTCAAGCATCATGCAGTAAGCATCCAGCCCGTAGGAGACAATTTCTCCGTCGTGCAGACGCTGTTTGATATCTTTCGCCAGCAAACGCGGCGTGGGGTATTCCCAGGAATAGGCTTCCAGCAGCAGGGTTTTCAGCACGGCCTTATACGGCGAATCAATGCTTTTATAGAGCTGCCAGAGGCTCGCGCCAAAGTACTCTTCGGCGGAAAGCGAACTGAGGCCACCCAGATCCAGCCATTCATTTGGTGTCAGCACACCCTGGGAGTACAACGACATTACGTAATCGTCGTAATGCTCTTCTTCGTCGCACGGCACCATATTCCACAGAATACGCTTACCGGCCAGGCGTACGGCAGTACGGTAAAACTCGTCCAGCAGTAAGATGTGCTGGGTTGAGCCGCAGTCTTCACCACCCAGACTGCCACTTTCGTTATGACGGAAACGGTTTTCATCAATCAGGAAGAAACTGACTTCTACGCCAAGCGACGCGGCCCAGCTTTCCAGCAGGCTGCACTTTCGCTGCAGCAGCTGACGCTCGTCGTTATCGAGCCAGGACTGATGACAGACCCAGATGTCCAGGTCCGAAGAACAGCTTTGCCCAACCGAGGAGGTACTGCCCATGGTGTAAACGCCAGTAATCGGCAGTTCACCTTTCGGTGATTCCTGCGGCGGCATGCCACGGTAGAGTTCAAGTTCGGTCAGGTAGTGTTGTTGGGTTTCATCAGGCGTGAAAAGACAGATGCCTCTGGGAACGTTACCGTCAAGGTAGCCAGGCATCAGCGGATGGTGATAGTGCAATAATGTCGGCAGAAGACTGTATACCTGCTGGAAAGCAGGGCCCATAGCAGCAAGCGCGCGATCGACACGCAGTTGGTTTATGGCATCCAGTCTCTGTTTCAGAGTCTCAATATAGAGGTACAAGACGTATCGCCTGATGTTTCCGGGTGTCGCACGCTATTCAAAACAGAAATAACAGCGGACCCGCAGTATTACAAAAAGAGAACCGTTACCTTTTTTCGCCCTTATCATTATGGTGGTACCGACGAAAAAATGGTCTAAAACGTGATCAATTTAACACCTTGCCGGTTGACCGTAAAGAAAGATGCGCTACATACAGTGTAGCACCGTTCTGTACGTGTAAATTCCTTAATACGGCTGTGGCTGACGAGAACCCCGCCCTGTCCCTCTCTTCTTCATCACCGTAAAACTGCCATCCCAGAGTCAACAATGTTAGGATGGTTAGCGATTGATAATGACGGTAACAAGCATGTTAGACAATGTTTTGAGAATTGCCACACGCCAAAGCCCTCTTGCGCTCTGGCAGGCACATTATGTTAAGCAGCGCCTTGAAGCCTGCCACAGTGGATTGTGCGTCGAGCTGGTGCCGATGGTCACGCGCGGTGACGTGATCCTTGATACGCCACTGGCTAAAGTGGGCGGCAAGGGCCTGTTTGTCAAAGAACTGGAACTGGCATTGCTTGAGAACCGCGCCGATATCGCCGTACATTCGATGAAAGATGTGCCCGTCGAGTTCCCGGAAGGGCTGGGGCTGGTGACCATTTGCGAGCGTGAAGATCCGCGCGATGCGTTTGTCTCCAATCACTATGATTCGCTCGATGCGTTGCCAGAAGGCAGCGTGGTTGGCACGTCCAGTTTACGTCGTCAGTGCCAGCTTGCAGAACGTCGTCCGGACCTGATCATTCGTTCGCTGCGCGGTAACGTTGGTACGCGTCTGAGCAAGCTGGATAACGGCGATTACGATGCCATTATCCTCGCGGTTGCGGGTCTGAAGCGCCTGGGGCTGACGTCGCGCATTCGCGTCGCGTTGCCGCCTGAGCTGTCGCTGCCGGCTGTGGGTCAGGGGGCCGTCGGCATTGAATGCCGTCTGGATGATGAGCGTACCCGCACGCTGCTTGCCCCGCTGAACCATGATGAGACCGCTATCCGCGTTAACGCCGAGCGCGCCATGAACACCCGCCTCGAAGGAGGGTGTCAGGTGCCGATTGGCAGCTATGCTGAATTAATTAACGGTGAACTGTGGCTGCGAGCGCTGGTTGGCGCACCGGACGGTTCACAGATGGTCCGCGGCGAACGTCGTGGTAAAGCGCAAGATGCCGAACAGCTTGGCGTGTCGCTGGCAGAAGAGCTGCTGGATAACGGCGCCCGCGAGATCCTGGCTGAGGTTTATAATGGAGAGCCCCCTGCATGAGTATTCTTGTCACCCGCCCTTCTCCCGCAGGAGAGCAATTAGTGAGCCGTCTGCGCGCACTGGGGCAGGTGGCCTGGAGTTTTCCGCTCATTGAATTCTCCCCCGGTCGGGAGCTGTCCGCGCTTGCCGACCATATGAATACCCTCCAGCAGGGCGACTTGCTGTTTGCGCTGTCGCAACATGCGGTGGAATTTGCCCAGGCACAGCTGCAACAGCAGGGTCTTAACTGGCCAACCGCTCCTCACTATTTTGCGATTGGTCGTACAACGGCACTGGCGTTGCATACCGTAAGCGGAACAGACGTTCGTTACCCGTTAGATCGGGAAATCAGCGAAGTCTTGCTACAATTACCTGAATTACAAACTATTGCCGGAAAGCGTGCACTCATTTTACGCGGTAACGGCGGGCGCGAACTGTTGGGTGAAACGCTGCGGGAACGCGGGGCTGAGGTCACGTTCTGCGAATGCTATCAGCGTTGTGCAAAACATTACGATGGTGCGGAAGAGGCGATGCGCTGGCATATGCGCGGCATTACGACCCTGGTGGTGACCAGCGGTGAAATGCTGCAGCAGCTCTGGTCTCTGGTGCCCCTTTGGTATCGTGAAAACTGGTTACTCCACTGCCGGCTTCTGGTCGTCAGTGAGCGTCTGGCGAACCAGGCCCGGGAACTGGGCTGGCAAGATATTCGGATCGCTGATAACGCTGACAACGATGCGCTGCTGCGCGCATTACAATAACTCTCATAATGGGAAGCCATAATGACGGAACACGATAAATCCTCCGCCGTGGTTGAAGAGACCAGGGAGACTGTGGACATCACGCCGCAGTCAGAAACGACTGAGAAAACCGTTGAGAAGAAGAACGGCAGCAATAAAACCAGCCTCGCGCTGAGCGCGATAGCCATCGCCATTGCGCTGGCCGCAGGCGTTGGCCTCTATGGCCTGGTGAAACAGCAAGGTTCCAGCCAGACGGCGACCAACGACACGCTGGTCAATCAGCTTACCGCCCTGCAAAAAGCGCAGGAGACGCAGAAAACTGAACTGGAAACGGTGATTAAACAGCAGTCCGCGGCGCTCGCTGAGGCGAACAGCAAACAGGAAGAGCTGACCAAACAGCTGGACGACGTGCAGCAGAAAGTCGCCACGATTTCCGGTACCGATGCCAAAACCTGGCTGCTCTCGCAGGCCGATTTCCTGGTGAAGCTGGCCGGACGTAAGCTCTGGAGCGATCAGGACGTCACCACCGCCGCCGCGCTGCTGAAAAGCGCTGATGCGAGCCTGGCAGACATGAACGATCCGAGCCTCATTACCGCGCGTCGTGCCATTACCGAAGATATCGCCAGCCTCTCTGCCGTTTCGCAGGTGGACTACGATGGCATCATCCTGAAGGTCAATCAGCTTTCAAACCAGATTGATAACCTGCAGCTGGCGGATAACAACGACGATGACTCCCCGATGGATTCTGACGGCACCGAGCTTTCCAGCTCCCTGAGCGAATGGCGCGTGAACCTGCAAAAAAGCTGGCAGAACTTTATGGATAGCTTCATTACTATCCGCCGCCGCGACGAAACCGCCGTTCCGCTGTTAGCGCCGAATCAGGACATTTATCTGCGCGAAAACATTCGCTCCCGCCTGCTGGTGGCGGCTCAGGCCGTGCCGCGTCATCAGGAAGAAACCTACAAACAGGCGCTTGATAACGTCTCGACATGGGTACGTGCTTACTACAATACCGATGATGCCACGACCACGGCTTTCCTCGATGACATTGATAAACTGAGCCAGCAGAACATCACCATGAACGTGCCGGACAAGCTGGAAAGCCAGCCGATTCTGGAGAAACTGATGCAGACGCGCGTGCGCAACCTGCTGGCGCAGCCGGGCGTTCCGGCAGAACCTCACGCCCAGGCCCCTGCCGCCGCGCCAGCGCCTGAAAGCGCGCCACAAGGAGAGTAATGATGCTTAAAGTACTCTTACTCTTCATCCTGCTGATCGCCGGGATCGTGCTGGGGCCGATGCTTGCCGGTCATCAGGGTTACGTCCTGATCCAGACCGATAACTACAACATCGAAACCAGCGTAACGGGTCTGGTTATCATCCTGATCCTCGGTGTGGTGGTGCTCCTTGCGGTGGAGTGGATCCTGCGCCGAATTTTCCGTACCGGTGCGCATACGCGTGGCTGGTTCGTTGGCCGTAAACGCCGCCGCGCCCGTAAGCAGACTGAGCAGGCACTGCTTAAGCTGGCCGAGGGTGACTATCAGCAGGTTGAAAAGCTGATGTCGAAAAATGCTGACCATGCCGAACAGCCGGTGGTGAACTATCTGCTGGCCGCCGAGGCAGCGCAACAGCGGGGTGACGAAGCCCGCGCCAACCAGCACCTGGAACGCGCGTCAGAACTTTCTCCGAAAGACCCGATTCCCGTTGAGATCACCCGCGTTCGCCTGCAGCTGGCCCGCAACGAAAACCACGCCGCGCGTCACGGTATCGACCGTCTGCTGGAAGTCTCGCCACGCCACCCGGAAGTGCTGCGTCTTGCCGAGCAGGCCTATATTCGCACCGGTGCCTGGGGTTCACTGCTGGATATCATTCCGTCGATGGCCAAAGCCGACGTCGGTGATGATGAGCATCGTGATGAACTTCAGCGTCTGGCATGGATTGGCCTGATGGATCAGGCACGTGCCGATCTCGGCAGCGATGGCCTGAAAACCTGGTGGAAGAATCAGAGCCGGAAAACGCGTCAGCAGGTTCCGTTGCAGGTTGCGATGGCAGAACATCTGATTGAATGTGACGATCATGACACGGCGCAGGAGATCCTCCTCGACGGACTGAAGCGACAGTATGACGATCGCCTGGTTATGGTGATCCCGCGTCTGAAAACCAATAACCCTGAGCAAATTGAAAAAATGCTGCGTCAGCAGATTAAAGCCGTCGGCGACCGTCCACTGCTGTGGAGTACGCTGGGCCAGTCGCTGATGAAGCACGGTGAATGGCAGGAAGCGAGTCTCGCCTTCCGTGCAGCGCTGAAACAGCGCCCGGACGCGTTTGACTACGCGTGGCTCGCCGATTCGCTGGACAAGCAGCACAAGCCGGAAGAGGCTGCTGCCATGCGCCGCGATGGGCTGTTATTAACGCTGCAAAATAATGGCAGCCAGCAATAAATAACAAGGAGGCCAGACGGCCTCCTTTTTTTATTCCCCTTCGCCTGCTACATTCTTTACCACATCATCTAAAACGAACCCGCCAATGTAACGACGTCTTTTCATTAACTTTTTTCCCTACACGCGACGAGTGCCGCGTGGACTGAATCGTTTTTGAAAGGAAATCGTCATGAACTCCCTTTTGTACGCGCTTATTGAAGCGCTGCGCTGCCACCGCTGGCTGCGCCTGCTGGCCTGTGCCTTTATCTTTACATCACTGGGAAATGGCGTCACCCAGGTGGTGGTCTTCGGCTTACTGTTAGCATGGTCCGCCCCGCCCGCGCTGCTTACCCTCGCCTTTCTTTTCGCCACGCTACCTGGCTTTATCGGCAGCCTCATCAGTGAAAAGCTGTGCGCGCACTATTCTCCGATATCCCTGTTGATACTCACCGAGGGGCTTGGCTTACTGGCCCTGCTCTTTCCCCTGCTCGGCGTGCACTATCACAGTATCCCTGCGTTACTGGCCGTGCAGTCCACCGAAGCACTGCTCAACGGGATGAGCTGGCCTGCGCTGACGCTGCTCTTTAAACGCGGACTCAGAGAAGCAGAACTCCCTGCCGCAACCTGCCTCGAGAATGTGATTTTTGCCGCTCAGGTTTTGTTAGGCACCGGGCTGGGGATGGTACTTTTCCAGAAGATCGCCATCCTCGCCTTGCTGGCCATTGATGCCACCAGCTTTCTCGGATCGCTGTTCATGCTCTGGCTGGCGGGTCGTGTATATTTAGCGCCCACACTGGCAGTCCCCGCTGAAGAGAAAGCGCCTGCGGCTTTACGCTGGCAGATGTTGACCATCCGGCAGAAACGCAGTTTGCTGATTTTGCCTGCGCTGGCCGCCGTCGGTTCACCGGCCATGGCGCTTCTTCCGGCAATGGCACAGCAGATCCATCCTCAGGATGCGGCCAGCATTGCTTTGCCACTGCTTTTTGCAAGAAACATGGGGCAACTTTGCGGTCCCCTCCTGCTAAAAAGAGACAGCCTGACGCGTTTTGCAGCACGCACGCCACGGATTTTACTGTGTCTTGGCATCTTCCTTGCCGCGTATGGGATGCTCCCGCTGTTGTCCGGGTGGATGGCATGCGCGCTGGGGATGATATTTGTCGCACACCTGGCCTCAAATGTTCTCTTTGCGGCCGGCACGTTTGCCGTACTCAGCAGTTTTCAAACCACACACATGGCTTCGGCCAGCAGTAAAGCCTGGCGCTGGCAAACGCTCAGTGCCTCGCTTTTCACCGGTATTGCCGCGATGGCGGCGGCAGGGTTTGGCTCCATACAGGCGCTTTACAGCGTTTCGTCAGCCGCTCTGATTCTGGTCGCCCTGATCATGTACGTTTACCGGGAATAAGGCATAAAAAAACGCCTGCTATAAAAGCAGGCGTTAAAACAGGTCTGTAAGACAACATATTTGGTGCTTCACTCAACGTTATGCCCATGGTGTCTGATGAGGCCGAAGCGACATCTGTCAGTGGACGATAAGCACCGTAAATGGCTCTGCGTCATTCCTGAGTTTATGAGGCACTAAGGCGAACATAAGAGATGGAATGAGCATCTACACGTATATTATTGCACGTAACGTGCCAACTTGACACGCAGAACTTTTACATCGCGCAACATTTTAAGATAAAAGGAAATTATGTTGTTGAGCGGTATCTTAGACCCTACAACCTGCTGATAAACACGACGAAATGTCGTCTGGAGGAGACACGAAAGCCGCCAAATTATTATATCTTTTACTTTCAATGTGTTATGTGTCGCTGAATCGCGACAAGGAAGCCGGCTGTTGTCGTGGAATCACTACAGAGGAAAGAAAGGCGCAGAAAACAAAAAACCCCGCCGAAGCGGGGTTCAAAATTGGTCGGCGAGAGAGGATTCGAACCTCCGACCCACTGGTCCCAAACCAGTTGCGCTACCAAGCTGCGCTACTCGCCGATGTACTGCTTTTTGAATTTTTAGTTCAATTCATTAAAAAGTCGTGGTGCGAGGGGGGGGACTTGAACCCCCACGTCCGTAAGAACACTAACACCTGAAGCTAGCGCGTCTACCAATTCCGCCACCTTCGCAATTCACAACTCTTTCAATAATGGGGTGGCTAATGGGATTCGAACCCACGACAACTGGAATCACAATCCAGGGCTCTACCAACTGAGCTATAGCCACCACTGTATTCTTTCACGCGGTACTGACTACTTCTCAGACCACCGCAGCTCTAGCGCCGGGACTAAAATGGCGCGCCCGACAGGATTCGAACCTGAGACCTCTGCCTCCGGAGGGCAGCGCTCTATCCAGCTGAGCTACGGGCGCTTAGCGCCGTTGCGGGGCTGGATATTACGTACCTCCGACCCCGCTGTCTAGTGCTTTTTTGAAAAAAATGCGCGTTTGGTTATGGTTTGCACATTTTGCCGCTTATTCCTCCACTTTCTGCGAGGTAGCGCGGCGGCCCAGACCAAAAAGCTTATACGCCGCGGTCACCGCCGCCAGGAAGATCATCCCGACAAACAGCGACATGCGCGTATCTTCATTAAAGTACATTCCGATTAATACGCAAACCAGGAACGCCATCGTCAAATAGTTGGCATACGGGAACATAATAGAACGGAACGGATGGCTGGCGATGGCCTTTTTATGTGCCTGACGGAAACGCAGCTGGCTAATCAGGATAACAAACCAGGGCACCATGCCTGGCAGCACGCTGGCGCTGTAGACATACACGAACACGCGCTGCGGATTCGGGATGATGTAGTTCAGGCAGGAGCCAATCAGCAGGATCACAATCGACACCGCCACACCCGCAACCGGTACGCCCGCACGCGAAACTTTCGCCATTGCCGCTGGCAGCTGATTGTTTCTGGACAGCGCGTAGAGCATACGTCCGCAGCTGTACATCCCGCTGTTGCAGCCTGACAACGCCGCCGTCAGAACCACAAAGTTAATGATGCCTGCTGCTGCCGTGATGCCAATCTTCGCGAAGGTCAAGACAAACGGGCTACCGGTCGTGCCAATTTCATTCCACGGGAAGATGGTTACGATAACGAAGATCGCCCCCACATAGAAAATCAGGATACGCCACAGCACCTTGCCTACGGCGCTTCGCAGCGTAACCTGCGGGTTTTTCGCTTCACCCGCGGTAATACCGATAAGCTCGACCCCCTGATAAGAGGCCACAACGATACACAGTGCCGTCAGGAAGCCCTTCCAGCCGCCCGCAAAGAAGCCGCCATTTTCGGTCAGGTTACCAAAGCCAATGGCGTGCCCGCCGTTACCAAAGCCGAAGAAGATAACGCCCAGCCCGACCACAATCATCACGATGATGGTGGTGACTTTGATCATCGCAAACCAGAATTCGATTTCACCATAAAGACGAACGGCAGCAAGGTTTGCCAGTGCCACCAGCCCCACGGCAATCAGCGCCGGTATCCACTGGACCATGTCCGGGAACCAGAACTGCACGTAGACCCCTATCGCCGTGATTTCAGAGATGCCGACCGCCATCCACATAAACCAGTATGACCAGGCCGTCAGGTAGCCAAAGAACGGGCTCATATATCGGTGCGCGTAAACGGCGAAGGAACCCGTGACGGGCTCCATGAAGAGCATTTCGCCCATCGAACGCATGATGAAGAAAACGAACAATCCCGCAATGATATAAGCCAGCAAGACCGAAGGTCCTGCCCATTTGAGCGTGCTTGCGGAGCCCATAAACAGGCCCACGCCGATAGTGCCGCCCAGCGCTATCAGTTCAATATGACGAGCCTCCAGCCCACGCTGTAGCTCCGGTTTTTTCTCTGCCATAGATCCTCGATTGTGTTTGCTGTTTCCCGACTTAAGGCCGGGTATTGTTTTTTAGGGGTACTAAAATACGGGGCGAATGGTTTCTTAAAATGCGGCAAATGGCAAACGATGCATAAAAAAAATGAATGCATTGCACAGATTCGCAGCAGTTTTGCAGGGGAGTTGCAGCGCGAACAGCATATCGCGCTACATTTTGATTACATTTTCCCGGTGTAGTGCCAGGTAAGGTAGCGAAGCAGACGGATCTGTCGTGTAATCCGCGTCGGCTGAGATAGCAGGCGATACAGCCACTCCAGCCCCAGGTTTTGCCAGACTTTGGGCGCGCGCTTAACGTGGCCGGTAAAGACGTCATACGTTCCGCCGACGCCCATATAAAGGGCATCCGGACACACCTGACGGCAGTCACGCATCAGGATCTCCTGGCGTGGGGAGCCCATCGCCACGGTGATGATTTTCGCGCCACTGTCGCGAACGCGTTCAAACAGCGCCTGCCGGGCCTCTGGTTTGAAGTAGCCATCCTGGCTGCCCACGATGTTAACATTCCATTGACTGCGCAATTTCGCTTCGGTCTGCGCCAGCACCTCCGGCTTACCGCCAATCAGGAATACCGGCGTGCCTTCCGCCCCTGCGCGTGCCATCAGTTGCTCCCAGAGATCGGCCCCTGCCACGCGAGATACATTAGCGCCAGGATACTTTTTGCGGATTGAACGCACCACGCTGATACCGTCGGCATATTTAAATTCAGCCGCTTCTATCAGGCTTCTCACTTCGGCGTTGTCTTCCACCGCCAGCATCTTTTCCGCATTGATGGCGACCAGCGTACCGGATTTCATCTGACCACCAGCGAACAGAAAATCCAGCGCGTGTTGCATATCGCGCCAGCCAATAAGCTGCAGACCGCGCAGCGTATAGCGCGGTGCAGAAGTTTTATCCGTCATGACTTTCCCTACTCACACTTGCGACAGCGTTGTGCTGCCCTGCGGCTCGCGCTTATGCACAAGCCCTGCACTGTCAAACAGCCAGTACAACAGTTTGGCCAGTAACAGGCAGATGCCAAAAACGACCATGAAGAAAACCACGCGCGACACGAATGAATCCAGCCCTTCACGCGCCAGAACGATCATATTGAAAATGGCACCAAAGCAGAAACTGTGCAAAATAGCCGCCTTATAGCGGTTTGTTTCTTCGTTGCCGCGCACGTAGAGCCAGTCAAACCACTTGATGATCAGCCCCACCACCACCGCCCCCGGCAGGATAAACCAGCTTCCCCCCATCACCACCAGCGAGCCAATCAACGTAGGTGAGATCGCAAGGCCTGAGTGGTTGTTCAGCACTTCCCAGGTAAAATAGTTTGCCGTGTTGAGTACGACGCCGGGGCGGTCTGGCCACAGCCAGGTTGGGATAAAGACATAAAAGTCGCGCACAATAGGCGCAAGGCCCTGGAAATCGATTTTGTCGTAGTTTTGCAGCAACAACGCCAGGTTTTCCCACGGCGAGAAGGTGTCGCGCGTGAGATAGAGGAACGTGTAAAACGCCTCGTCACCGGCTACGTTGAGCCCGTAGCGCTTCAGGGCAAGCCAGAACATACCAACAATGCCAAACACCCCAGCAGCCACCAGCATCCATAAAGAGATCCACCCGCGGATGATGCCGATAAACAGGAAGATTGCGAAAGCGATGATGATATTTGCACGCGTCCCTCCCACAATCATGTAGGTCAGGAAACCGAAGGCGACGGTACTCACCAGGAAAAACAGCCAGGCTTTGCTGTCCTGACGCAGGAAAAAGATCACCAGCATCGCCGGAATGAAGAAGTAGAAGAAGCGCTTAAGCGCCACGCCCGACACTTCGGCAGAAAAAATCTGGCTGTAGGACTGGAGCTTGAACAGCAGAAAACCATTGTGCATGAAGAAGATACCCACGCTTACCAGCGCGATCGTCATCAGCATCACCCACGTCAGGTGCGTCTCCACCCGGTTCATGGTGAAGAGCGCCCGGCGCGGCGCGGTGGATTGCGCTGAACGCAGGCGCGTTTTATAGGTGGCGTAATAGACGGCGTAGAAGCAGGTCGCTGCCAGGATCGCCTGAAGCAGGATCTCGGGCGGGGCAACGCTCACGTCAAACCGGAAGACCAGAATGCTGGTCAGCGGGAATCCGAAAAAGAAGGTCAGAAGAAACAGTAACGAGAAGAAGACGTTAAAGTTGAAACGCACCCGACGAAACTCGAACCAGGTGAGCGTGGCGATGAATAAAGTGCTCAGAAGCCAAACGATCAGTAAGCCGCTGAATTGCAACTGGCTCATGCTTTGTCTCCTGCAGCGATACGCAGCGCGCGGTGCCACGGCGTGAGGTAGTTCGGGCTAAAGAAGTCGATGGCACTTTTGTCCACCAGCGCCAGTTGTCTCTGCGCTTCGCGGACCACCTCTTCGTTAAGCACATCGGAAGTAAACAGCACCGGCAGATGCTGCTCCGCCATGTCCTGCCAGAATGGGTTTTCGCGATTGAGTACGCAGGGCACACCCGCCTGAATCAGCAGACACAGCGTGCCAATTCCTTGCTGACGCGCAAAGATGAAATAGCCCAGATCGCACCGACGCAGCAGCGCAAGATACTCATCAAATTCCAGCTTATCGTGGAGAATGTGCACATTCGCGGCGCTAAATAACGCGAGTGCCTGCTGGCGGACCTCATTGATATAGGCATCGTTATTGGCCGGATACCCCATCGGCACAATCACATTGACGGTGTCGCCAAACTGCTGATGTACCGCCCTTAGCGCGGCAAGATGTTCATTGCTGCGATCGCCTGAGTTACCCACCAGAATCGTCAGTTTACCCTCGCGCAGCGTATCATTCGCCATGTTGTTCAGCGCCGGGTTCATTCGGGTCGGGAAATAGAGTAGCTCACCGCGTACGTCAGGGTGGCGTTTAGCAAAATAATTGAGATCGCCACGGGTCGCGAAAACGCATCCCACACGCCCCTGCGCCATGCGCCGCAACGGGTAGAAAAGACGGAATTTCCAGCCGCTGGAGACTTCGTAGAGATCGGCTCCCCAGATATGCCAGCTGCACTGCGAAGGTTTGATCCCCCCGCTCAGGAGCGCCAGCCACAGGCCGGTATTAAACTGCCCATGGAAAAAGAAACGTTGCTCACGATCCGCTTTGGCTTTGGCAACAACCGCCTTCGCCAGCGCAGCCTTGTCCGGCCAGAAAGAGAGAGTCAGCGCCGGACACGCCACGCTCAGGCCATTATCCTGACCGGCAACCATAAACTCACGAGCGTCGGGATCCCCCGATGCCAGTTCATCATTGAAGAACCGTAACACGGTCTGGTTATGGTGTGGGATATCCGATCCCAGTATGTGAATCAGTGCAGTCATGCGCGTTTACGCCAAAGTAAAAATACGCCGCAACAGGCAGCGAAATAAACGATATAGGTTGCCATATAGGCCTGAGCCGCCCCCAGCGCACCGTGTGACGGGATCAACCAGTGTGAGAATGCGGTCAGTAATGCAAACTGGCTGATTTCCGCCAGGATATACAACCGTAGCGAGGCTTTCGCAATCACCAGATAACCAAAAACGTAAGCCCCCACTTTCAGTACGTCGCCCACCAGTTGCCAGGCAAACAGATCGCGCATGGCGGTAAACTTCGCGGAGAAGAGCAGCCAGATGGCGACATCGCGCAATAGCCATACGGTTAAACTGGCTGCCGCAACGGCGGGAAGGACAAACCGCAGTGAGCGGGAAATTTCGCGCGTGATATCCTGCCTGGAGGTCAGGCGCGATAAGGTTGGCAGCAAATAGACGCTAAAGGAAGCCGTTATAAATTGGAGGTAGGCATCGGAAATACTGCTCACCCCTTGCCAAATCCCAACTTCGTCCCAGCTGTAATGCGCCGCCAGCAGGTTTCGCATCATCACATAGGCGACGGGGAGCGTGACGGAGGTGATGAGCGCCATCAGGGTAAATTTTCCCAGCTGGCTTGCCAGCACCTTATCCCATTGAGGTTTCAGGTAACTCAACGGAATGGTGCCCCGACGCATTAGCATGAACGCCGCCGGAACGACCACTAATGCCGGTACCAGCGCCAGCCCCAGCAACGCGCCTTCATAGCCGCCCAGCCGATAACAAAAATAGTAGGCAATCACGCCGATGACGCTGCCGAGGATTAACGCCAGTGCGTTCCCGGCCGCATCACGAAAGCCTTTCATCAGCGCCAGCAGCAGGTTAGCCCAGGCAATGCCCAGCTGAACCAGCGCGACCAGACGAACCAGCCCCTGATAATGGGTGTGACCAAATAACCCCTGGCTTATGGGTGCCGCTGCCAGCAGGAAAATAACCGCCATCAGGGTCGAAAAGCCGGTGACCATCGCCGAGGATGTACCGACAACACGGCGAAGCTGGGCCGCATCATCATGGTACTGCGCAACGTATTTCGTGACGCCGTTGAAAATCCCTGCGCCGGCCAGTACCCCAAGGACGGTCACAAGCTGACGGAAATTGCCTGCCAGCCCGACGCCTGAAGGGCCGAATGAGACGGCCAGCAGCTTGACGACCAGTAGCCCGGCGCCAATTTTGACAAGTGTGGACGCGGCGGTCCACACCGATGCTTTTGCCAGAGACATATCAGCCGAAATAACTCAGAAGGGTGTTAATCACCGTACGCTGGTTAACATGCGCGAGGTTGTAGAACAGTGGCAAACGAAGCAAACGCTCACTTTCTTTCGTGGTGTAGCGATCTTCACCCGCGAATACCCCAAATGCCTCTCCTGCCGGGCTGGAATGCAGCGGGATATAGTGGAACACCGCCAGAATTTCGGCTTCTTTTAGCCAGGCAATCAACTTGCTGCGATCGTCGTTATCGCGCAGTTTGATATAGAACATATGGGCATTATGGACGCAATCAGCCGGAAGGGTCGGCAGCTCAATTCGCCCGGCTTGTGCCAGCGGTTGCAGCGCGTCGTAATAAGTTTGCCACAGGGACAGGCGCTGAAGATTAATGCGGTCCGCTGCCTCCAGTTGCGCCCACAGGTATGCCGCCTGCAGATCGGCCATCAGATAGCTTGAGCCAATATCGCGCCAGGTATATTTGTCTACCTGCCCCCGGAAGAACTGGCTGCGGTTGGTGCCTTTTTCACGGATCACTTCCGCGCGCTCGACCAGCGCACGGTCGTTAATCAGCGTCGCACCACCTTCGCCACCGGCGGTATAGTTTTTGGTTTCGTGGAAGCTAAAGCAGCCGATATGGCCGATCGTTCCCAGCGCTCGCCCTTTATAGGTCGACATCACGCCCTGAGCGGCATCTTCAACCACGAACAGGTCATGTTTTTTGGCGATCGCCATGATGGTGTCCATCTCACACGCCACACCCGCGTAGTGAACCGGCACAATCGCGCGCGTTTTGTCCGTGATTGCCGCTTCAATCAGCGTCTCATCAATGTTCATGGTATCCGGGCGAATATCCACAAAGACGATTTTCGCACCACGCAGGACAAAGGCATTCGCCGTAGAAACGAAGGTATAGCTCGGCATGATCACTTCATCGCCCGGCTGGATATCCAGCAGCAACGCCGCCATTTCCAGCGATGCGGTACAGGACGGGGTCAGCAGGACTTTAGCGCTGTGAAACCGCTGCTCCATCCACTGCTGGCAGCGACGGGTAAAACCACCGTCACCACAGAGTTTGCCGCTGCCCATAGCAGACTGCATATAGTCGAGTTCAGTGCCCACGACGGGTGGTGCGTTAAATGGAATCATCTTGTCACCTGTATAACCAGTAAGCGGTGGCGTCGATGTTGGCACCACTCGCGATATAACGTTTAAGCGCGGCGGTGTTGCCCATCTGGGTTGCCACCCGCAGAGTCAAAAGCTGTTGCTGCTGCGCCCAGTGAAGCGCCGCCTGCATGAGTTTTTCGCCCATGCCGCGCCCGGCTAATAAACCAATACGCCCCTCGTTCGCGTTGAGCTTACGAAGCGAGACAAATCCCTCAATCTGGCCGTCTGCAGTGCGAAACACCAGGCACACATGGTCAAAGGTGCCTTTTACCGCGTTCTCTACCCACTGGGCGTAGAAACGCCCACTGTCGTCCGGTGCATACCACGGTGCGCGAAAACGGCTCCGGGCAAACGCCTGCGCCGCCATCTGACGCAGCGCGGGGATATCCTGCTCCGTTGCCACTTCCGCACCGGGCGAATCATGGCAGACGAGCGTAATGGACAGATCAACCTCGCCTTCGACCAGCTGAAAACCTTGTTGCTGGAGCGCATCGAGCAGGTCGGCACGGTCTGCGGGGATCCTGGCCTGCACCCGCGGCCAGGCGGTGAAGTCGGCGTCAGTCAGAACCGGCGCATCGTCGCGCAGGCGCACGATGGCTGATGGCAGACCAAAAAAGGCACTCTCCCACTCAAGGGACTCGAGAACCCCCTTCAGGTGGCTCAACGCCAGACACCTTTCGTATCAACCACGTACTGTTGGCGTACGGCATCACCGGACGTCGCTTTAAATTCTTTATGATCCACCAGCAGCACCAGCACATCCGCCGTCGCCAGCGCCTCATCCAGCGCGGTCAACGTACAGTGGCCCGCCAGTTTTGCCGGCAGTTCATGAATATTGGGTTCAACCACCAGCGTTTCGCCGGTGTGCCAGCCAGCGATCATCTCTGCAATCTCCATCGCCGGGCTTTCGCGTAAGTCGTCAATATTCGGTTTGAATGCCAGACCAAAGCAGGCAATTTTCAACTCACTGGCGCGTTTTCCGCTCTCAGCCAGACAGTCCGCTACGGTGGCTTTCACCTGACTGAGCACCCAGTGTGGCTTGCTGTCATTCACTTCACGCGCGGTGCGGATCAGGCGGGCCTGCGCCGGGTTTTGCGCCACAATAAACCACGGGTCGACAGCGATACAGTGACCGCCCACGCCCGGGCCAGGCTGGAGGATATTCACGCGCGGATGGCGATTCGCCAGGCTAATCAACTCCCAGACGTTAATCCCCTGATCGGCGCAAATCAGCGACAGTTCATTCGCGAAGGCGATATTCACGTCCCGGAAACTGTTTTCCGTGAGCTTGCACATTTCGGCGGTGCGGGAGTTGGTCACCACACATTCGCCTTCAAGGAAAATCTTGTAAAGCGCGCTGGCGCGTGCAGAACAGGCTGGCGTCATGCCGCCGATCACGCGATCGTTTTTAATCAGCTCTACCATCACCTGACCTGGCAGTACGCGCTCAGGACAGTAAGCAATATTGATATCAGCTTGCTCGCCCGCCTGCTGCGGGAAGCGTAAGTCAGGTCGGGCTTGCGCCAGCCACTGCGCCATCTGTTCGGTAGCACCGACGGGCGAAGTGGACTCCAGGATCACCAGAGCCCCTTTTTTCAGGACCGGTGCAATCGATTTTGCCGCCGCTTCGACGTAAGCCATGTCGGGCTCATGGTCGCCTTTAAAGGGGGTTGGCACCGCAATAAGATATGCATCCGCCTCGACCGGCGTCGTGCTGGCACGCAGGAATCCGCCATCAACCGCCTCTTTCACCACGCGGTCGAGATCGGGCTCCACGATATGAATTTCGCCACGGTTAATGGTTTCCACCGCACGCGCGTTGATATCCACGCCCACAACCTGTTTTTGACGGGAGGCAAACGCTGCCGCTGTGGGCAAGCCAATGTAGCCAAGACCAATGACAGAGATGGTAGTAAAACTCATAGCGATACCCGATTGTGTTTAAGTGCATGCAAAATACGGCCACAAGCCTGCCCATCACCATACGGGTTATGGGCCCGGCTCATCGCCTGATACTCTTCGTCGTCGTGCAGCAGGCGCGTCACCTCTTCGACGATCAGCTGTGTATTGGTGCCGACCAGACGTACCGTGCCCGCTTTCACCGCTTCCGGGCGTTCAGTCGTTTCACGCATGACCAGCACAGGCTTGCCGAGAGACGGCGCCTCTTCCTGAATACCACCGGAATCGGTCAGGATCAGCCAGGCGTGGTTCATCAGCCAGACAAACGGCAAATAGTCCTGCGGTTCAATCAGCAGGACGTTTTCTATATGCCCAAGGATACGGTTGACCGGCTCGCTGACGTTAGGATTAAGGTGCACCGGGTAGACAATCTGCACATCCTGATTCTGCGCGGCGATTTCCGCCAGGGCATGACAGATTTGCTCAAAGCCGCGTCCAAAGCTCTCGCGACGGTGGCCGGTGACCAGAATGGTTTTTTTGCCATTGTTCAGGAAGGGGTAGCGTGCGGCGAGTTCTTTCTGAAGATCGTTGTTTGACAGCACGCGGTCACGAACCCAAATCAGGGCATCAATCACCGTATTCCCGGTGACAAAGATTTTGTTGTCGGCAATATTTTCACGCAGCAGGTTCTGTCGTGAATTTTCGGTGGGCGCAAAATGGTACATCGCCAGATGGCCGGTGAGTGTGCGGTTGGCCTCTTCGGGCCACGGCGAATAAAGGTTGCCGGTACGCAGACCCGCCTCAACATGGCCGACAGGAATTCGCTGGTAAAACGCAGCCAGGCTGGTTGCCACCGTGGTGGTGGTATCGCCATGCACCAGAACCACGTCAGGTTTGAAGGACTCCAGAATCGGCTTGAGCTCTTGCAGAATACGGCAGGTTATCTCTGTTAACCCCTGCCCCGGTTTCATAATATTGAGATCGTAATCCGGGACGATAGAAAAGAGAGTTAAGACCTGATCGAGCATCTCACGGTGTTGGGCAGTGACGCACACTTTCGCTTCAATATCAGGATCACTGGCCAGCGCATGAACCAGAGGTGCCATCTTAATGGCCTCCGGCCTGGTGCCAAATACGGTAAGTACTTTCACATCGATTCTCTTCGATTAAACGATGAAGGCCGCAGCCTTCATCGTAGACGGCGTTCTTAGTTAGTGCGACGACGCGTTAACGCCACGCCTGCGCCAGTCAGTGCACCCACAATCCCCCACATGATCATCAGGAATGCGCGGCGCGGACTATCGCGTTTTACAGGTTCTTCAGGCGTTCGCAAATAACGATAGGTCTGAAAACGCGGGTCCATTGTTGGACCGACATTCAGGGTGTTCAGCATCGCGCGGTTTTGATCGTAGTCGAGGTCAAAATCAGGGCCAACGGCCTGGAGGTTTTCCAGTCGAGCCTGCAGCATTGGGCGCCCGAGAAGGAACATTTCTGAATCAGGCAGTTCATCTGCCGGCACGTCCGTCTCGGTGCGGGAAATATTGTGCTGTTCGGCAATTTTCAGCGCCTGCTCAATATTGTGTACACGGCGGGCGAAGATGGCTTTAGCCACCTCTTCCTGACGTTTAACCTGCGCTTTCATCTGGATAGTACGGGCAGCCCAGGCACCTTTCAGCTCTTCATTAAGGTGGCTTGCCGCACGCTGGCTGGCAAAGGCAACGTACTGGCGCAACAGGTTATTGGCATCCGGCGCGGTTTCGGCAATCAGCTTGACGCTGTCGTTGACGTTACGCAGCGCATCTCCCGGCATAAACTGAATGTTGTTAATCATGTCATCCAGCAGCGCGGCATCGGCTTTACTGTTGCCCACCATCCGTTGCTTGTAATAATCCGTCTGGCTCCAGAAATCACGGCGCGTATCCCAGGAAGCCAGCTGCATCACAAACTCTTTATAGGCCTCATCCATGACGGAAGCCTGATCTGGGGTGGCCAGATTGGCTTTGATATCCAGGTTACGCAGGAACTGCTGCTGGGAATAGAACCCCCCGAGCATATTAACCGTTGGTTTATCAGTGATTGCCGTAGCGCTCCACTCTTGTTTTGCAAAGAAGGTGTAGGCCAGCGCTAACAATGCAAACCCCAGCGCGATCCCCGCAATCCAAAGTTTGCCTGCCCACAACACGCGAAACAAACCCCGAATATCCAGCTCATTCTCAGTTACCACTGATTTCGCTCCCGCCAACGGTTGAGTCATCATAGTCCCGGTTTTACTTAGTTAATGTTGTATTGTTGCCACTGTTGCGACGCATCCTGCGTTTAAGACGTTTAATAAACCGCGCCACTTTCCATGCGCGCTTAATGCAGTAGCCGTACAGGAAAAACGCTAGCAAGAATAATACCAACATGACCCATTCAGGGATGAAATGAGCATATTCCGCAGCCACCCCAATTGCCGCCAGAATAGCGGCAGCCAGAGTAATCAGCACAAACGCCTGACGTGAAGTAAAACCGGCACGCATGATGAGATGGTGAATATGCTGGCGATCGGGAGAGAAAGGACTCATTCCTTTACGCAGACGACGATACATAATCGCCACCATATCCATTAGCGGAATGGCAATAATCCACAGCGCTGTTACCGGGCTAATCGGGTGAGTTTTACCCTGAGTGGTCTCCAGCAAAATCCAGATAACGGTAAAGCCGATCAGCGTACTGCCCGCATCACCCATAAACACTTTATAGCGACGACCGAGCGCACCGAGATTTAAGAGGATATAAGGCAGAATGGCGGCAATCATGGCAAAACACCACATCGACAGGCTGTACTGACCATCGAACCATAAAATGATGCCGATTGCGGCAAACGAAACCGACGACAATCCACCGAGCAGGCCGTCAATACCATCCACCATGTTGAAAGCATTTATCGCCGCCCAGACGGCAAACAGTGTCAGGAAGAAGCCAAAGGGCCCCAGTACTAACTCCCAGGGTCCGAACACATAACCGAGGCTTCTCAGATATAGCCCACCAACGACCATCATGATAACGCCAATGGCGGCCTGGACGGTGGCGCGAATTTTTACCGCGATATCGAACCGATCATCCAGCGCCCCGACTAACACCAGGACACCGGCGCAGGCAAGGTAGAGGGCGGCGTGTGGAATATAATAATCCGCAATACCAAACGTGAAACAGATACCAGCGTAAACAGAAATCCCTCCAACCAGAGGAATAAGTCCCTGATGACGTTTACGAAAATTAGGCTTATCCACCAACCCTATTCTTTTGGCCACCTTACGCGCGATGAACAAAAAACAGGTTGTGAATAAAAAAATACTGATTAGCTCAGTAACGGCGGTGAGTAGATTCACAATGGATTGCTCTCAACAAAAGTTAGTCCCGGAAGTATAACCATGAAGCCCCTGCCTCAGAAGTAATAAAGAAGGCTTCTTACAACTCCCTTTGTATATTTTTCAATCAATTATTTCGTTAACTGCACAAACAGTCTTATTGTCGCACTGACTGGTCTGAAATGGGAGTCTGCATTAATAGCGTATAAGCCATAAAAGAAAAACGCCACGTAAAAACGTGGCGCTTGCTGGCTTTATTTGCGTTACGAGCGTTTCATCATATCGAAGAAATCGTCGTTAGTTTTGGTCATCGCCAGTTTGTTAATGAGGAACTCCATTGCGTCGATTTCACCCATTGGATGGATGATTTTGCGCAGGATCCACATTTTCTGCAGCTCTTCCTGGGTGGTGAGCAGCTCTTCTTTACGGGTACCGGAACGGTTGTAGTCGATAGCCGGGAAGACGCGTTTCTCAGCAATTTTACGAGAGAGGTGCAGTTCCATGTTACCTGTACCTTTAAACTCTTCGTAAATAACTTCGTCCATTTTGGAACCCGTATCGATCAGCGCCGTAGCGATGATGGTCAGGCTGCCGCCCTCTTCCACGTTACGTGCCGCACCGAAGAAGCGTTTTGGACGATGCAGGGCGTTAGCGTCCACACCCCCCGTCAGCACTTTACCGGAAGCTGGAACGACGGTGTTGTAGGCACGCGCCAGACGGGTGATGGAGTCGAGCAGGATGATAACGTCTTTCTTGTGTTCAACCAGGCGTTTCGCCTTCTCGATAACCATTTCCGCAACCTGAACGTGGCGAGATGCGGGTTCGTCAAAGGTAGAAGCAACCACTTCACCTTTAACCAGACGCTGCATCTCGGTCACTTCTTCCGGACGTTCGTCAATCAGCAGTACCATCAGTACGCAGTCTGGATGGTTATAAGCGATGCTCTGCGCGATATTCTGCAGCAGCATGGTTTTACCCGCTTTTGGCGGTGCGACGATCAGACCACGCTGTCCACGACCGATTGGCGATGCCAGATCCAGGACGCGAGCGGTTAAATCTTCAGTTGAGCCGTTACCACGCTCCATGCGCAGGCGAGAGTTCGCGTGCAGCGGCGTTAAGTTCTCAAACAGGATCTTATTACGGGAGTTTTCCGGTTTGTCGAAGTTAACTTCATTCACTTTCAACAGCGCAAAGTAGCGTTCACCCTCTTTTGGAGGACGAATCTTACCTGAAATGGTGTCACCAGTGCGGAGGTTGAAACGGCGGATTTGGCTAGGGGATACGTAGATGTCGTCAGGGCCGGCGAGGTAGGAGCTGTCTGCAGAGCGGAGGAAACCAAATCCGTCTTGCAATATCTCCAGCACACCGTCGCCAAAGATATCTTCGCCACTCTTAGCGTGCTGCTTCAGGATGGCGAAAATGATGTCCTGCTTGCGCATACGAGCCTGGTTTTCCAGCCCCATATTTTCGCCGAGAGTGATCAGCTCAGAAACCGGCGTATTCTTTAATTCGGTAAGATTCATAATGGTGTGGGTTCTTAAACTCGGGGTGATACTCGAACTTAATGTTGTGAATGGTATGGCAGGGTCATCCATGCCTGTTTAGCGGCCATCAACTCATGTCTGTTCGCTGTCTGGTCACAGGGAAAAAACGCAGAACTGAAACGACAAGACGGATTGAGTGACAAGCCCGGAATTTAGCAACTTCACGCACTGTTTGTGTCAACAACGGGAAGTATCGGGTAAAACAAGATTCAAACAACAAGATATGTTTAAAACGAAGTCATAGCTAACTTAGCACGACTTCAGCCGGGCGTCCAGAGTTCCACATAATTTAGGCGCTCTGGACGCGCAGCAAAGAAACCTTACGCCAGGTTAGCGTCGAGGAACTCTTTCAGTTGACCTTTGGACAGTGCGCCCACTTTGGTCGCTGCCACTTCGCCGTTTTTGAACAGCAGCAGGGTCGGAATGCCACGGATACCGTATTTTGGTGCGGTGCCCGGGTTCTGGTCGATGTTCAGCTTGGCAACGGTCAGTTTGCCCTGATATTCGTCAGCGATCTCATCCAGAATCGGGGCGATCATTTTGCAAGGACCACACCATTCAGCCCAGAAATCGACGAGTGTCAGCCCGTCAGCCTTAAGTACGTCCGTGTCAAAACTGTCGTCAGTCAGGTGAATAATTTTATCGCTCATATATAACTCCACAGGAATAAGCCTGGTGCGTTGGTTTCGCCCTCATCAACGACGTGTTGATGTCGCATTAACCAACTAAAGGTTGACTTTATTTCACCGGATACGCTTTCGTAAAGCAATAGTAAGCTGATATTCTACCACACTATGAGCAAAACACATTTAACAGAACAGAAGTTTTCCGACTTCGCCCTGCACCCAAAAGTGATCGAAGCCCTTGAAAATAAAGGGTTTCATAACTGCACGCCCATTCAGGCTCTCGCCCTGCCGCTGACGCTGGCGGGACGTGACGTAGCAGGGCAGGCGCAAACCGGTACTGGCAAAACGATGGCGTTTTTAACGTCAACGTTTCATTATTTACTTTCTCATCCAGCGATTGCAGACCGCAAAGTTAACCAGCCGCGCGCGCTAATTATGGCCCCGACGCGAGAACTGGCGGTACAGATCCACGCAGACGCTGAACCCCTGATGCAGGCTACGGGCCTGAAAATCGGCCTGGCTTATGGCGGCGATGGTTACGATAAGCAGCTGAAAGTGCTGGAAAGCGGTGTGGATATCCTGATCGGTACCACCGGCCGTCTTATCGACTACGCAAAACAGAACCACATTAACCTTGGTGCCATCCAGGTTGTGGTGCTGGATGAAGCTGATCGTATGTACGATCTGGGCTTCATTAAAGATATCCGCTGGCTGTTCCGCCGCATGCCACCCGCGAATCAGCGCCTCAACATGCTGTTCTCTGCGACCCTGTCGTATCGCGTACGCGAACTGGCATTCGAGCAGATGAACAACGCCGAATATGTGGAAGTGGAACCCGAGCAGAAAACCGGCCACCGTATCAAAGAAGAACTCTTCTATCCTTCCAATGAAGAGAAAATGCGTCTGCTGCAAACGCTGATCGAAGAAGAGTGGCCAGACCGCGCCATTATCTTCGCGAACACCAAGCACCGCTGTGAAGATATCTGGGGCCATCTGGCTGCAGACGGTCACCGCGTTGGCCTGCTGACGGGCGATGTTGCGCAGAAAAAACGCCTGCGTATTCTTGAAGAATTCACCCGTGGCGATCTCGATATTCTGGTCGCCACCGACGTCGCAGCGCGCGGCCTGCACATTCCAGCCGTTACGCACGTCTTTAACTATGACCTGCCGGATGACTGCGAAGACTATGTACACCGTATCGGTCGTACCGGTCGTGCGGGTGCAAGCGGCCACTCTATCAGCCTCGCGTGTGAAGAGTATGCGCTGAACCTGCCGGCGATTGAGACGTACATCGGCCATTCTATTCCGGTGAGTAAGTACAACCCGGATGCGCTATTAAGCGAACTGCCGCCGGCTAAGCGCCTTACCCGCGCCCGCTCCGGCAATGGCCCGCGTCGATCTGGCGCGCCGCGTAATCGTCGTCGCTCAGGTTAAACAATTATGCTCAGCTCCACCTCGCTTTATGCGGCAATTGATCTCGGTTCGAATAGTTTTCATATGCTGGTTGTGCGCGAGGTGGCGGGAAGCATACAAACGCTGACGCGCATTAAGCGCAAGGTCCGCCTCGCGGCGGGCCTGAGCAGCGATAATCACCTCTCTCCTGAAGCCATGGAACGTGGCTGGCAGTGCCTGCGACTCTTTGCAGAGCGTCTGCAGGATATCCCGCATTCCCAAATCACCGTCGTCGCCACTGCAACACTCCGCCTGGCGGTTAACGCCGTGGATTTTATTGCCAAAGCGCAGGAAATTCTCGGTTGTCCGGTGCAGGTTATCAGCGGTGAAGAAGAAGCGCGCCTGATTTATCAGGGCGTTGCGCACACCACGGGAGGCGACGATCGTCGTCTGGTTGTGGATATCGGGGGCGCCAGTACCGAACTCGTGACCGGCACCGGTGCGCAGGCAACGTCGCTATTCAGCCTGTCGATGGGTTGCGTAACCTGGCTTGAGCGCTACTTTACTGACCGCAATCTGGGTCAGGAAAACTTCGACGAGGCGGAAACTGCCGCACGCGAGGTGTTACGCCCGGTGATGGACGAACTGCGCTACCACGGCTGGAAAGTCTGCGTGGGGGCCTCCGGTACCGTGCAGGCATTGCAGGAAATTATGATGGCGCAGGGCATGGATGAGCGGATCACGCTTGCCAAGCTTCAGCAGCTTAAACAGCGTGCCATTCAGTGCGGACGTCTGGAAGAGCTGGAAATTGAAGGCCTGACGCTTGAACGCGCGCTGGTATTCCCGAGCGGGCTCGCGATCCTGATCGCCATTTTCACCGAGCTGAACATCACATGTATGACGCTGGCGGGCGGCGCGCTGCGTGAAGGTCTGGTCTACGGGATGTTGCACCTGTCGGTCGATCAGGACATTCGCAGCCGTACCCTGCGAAACGTGCAGCGTCGTTTCCTGGTTGATATCGATCAGGCAGGCCGCGTGGCACAGCTGGCGTCACGCTTCGCCGATCATGTGGCTAATGCCTGGGATCTGGACCCTTTGAGTCGCGATCTGCTGCTAAGTGCCTGTGCACTGCATGAAATCGGGCTGAGCATTGATTTTAAACAGGCTCCGGCTCATGCCGCTTATCTGGTGCGTAACCTCGATTTACCCGGCTATACCCCTGCGCAGAAAAAGTTGCTGGCAACGCTGCTGCTGAACCAGACCAATGCCGTTGACCTCTCCTCTTTGCATCAGCAAAACGCCGTACCGCCGCGCGTAGCCGAGCATATGTGCCGCCTGCTGCGTCTGGCTATTCTGTTTGCCAGCCGCCGCCGCGATGATTTGCTGCCGGCACTCAATCTGGTGGCGGATGACGAAAAACTTTCGCTGACGTTGCCGGAAAACTGGCTGGATAATCATCCGCTTGGGGCGGAGATGGTCGAGCAGGAGTGTCAGTGGCAGAGCTACGTACACTGGGTGCTTGAGGTGAAATAACAGGACGGACACGCCCGGTAGCGCTACGCTTGCCGGGCGTGTAACAACCTACCCTTTCTCTTTGGCTTTCGCCAGCATGGCGCGGATGTTAGCGACGTTCGCCTGCCCCTTATGCATCCGCTCTTCAGCCGTAATCACTTTACGCTCCTGCTCCCAGATGAGGTCGTCCTGCGGAAGCTCCAGCAGGAAACGGCTCGGCTCCGGGCGCACCAGTTCGCCATACTGTCTACGCTCTTTGCACAGCGTGAAGGTCAGCTCTTTCTGAGCGCGCGTGATGCCTACATAGGCCAGACGGCGCTCCTCATCGACGTTATCTTCATCAATGCTGCTCTGGTGCGGCAGTAACCCCTCTTCCATGCCAACCAGATAGACATACGGGAATTCCAGACCTTTTGACGCATGCAGCGTCATCAGCTGAACCTGATCGGCCTCTTCTTCGCTCTCGCCGCGCTCCATCATATCGCGCAGGGTAAAGCGGGTAACCACCTGCGTCAGGGTCATCGGTTCATCAATCTCCGATCCTTCCAGCATTTCAGTCATCCAGCTGAACAGCTGGTTAACGTTTTTCATGCGCATCTCGGCCGCTTTCGGACTGGCGGAGGTTTCATACAGCCAGGACTCGTAGTCGATACCGTGGATAAGGTCGCGCACGGCGGCGATAGGTTCGCGCTCTGCCAGCCGCTGCACTTCACCAAGCCAGTGGGTAAAGCGGGTTAATGAATCGTAGCCGCGTCCGGTGAGCGTCTGGCTCAGCCCCATATCGAAGCTGGCGGTAAACAGACTCTTATTACGCGTCATCGCCCACTCGCCAAGCTTTTGTAGCGTCGCCGGGCCAATTTCCCGTTTCGGGGTATTCACGATACGCAGAAACGCGCTGTCATCATCCGGGTTAGTGAGCACACGCAGGTAGGCCAGAAGATCTTTGATTTCGGGCCGCGAGAAGAAGGAGGTCCCGCCCGAAATTTTGTACGGGATGCGGTTTTGCATCAGCATCTTTTCAAAGACGCGTGACTGGTGGTTGCCGCGATAGAGGATCGCGTAGTCTTTGTATTCGGTTTTATTGACGAAGTGGTGGGCGATGAGTTCGCCTGTGACCCGCTCCGCTTCGTGCTCTTCATTGTTGGCGCTGAGCACTTTTAGCTCTGTACCGTAACCCAGTTCGGAGAACAGGCGTTTTTCGAACACGTGCGGGTTGTTGGCGATCAGGATATTCGCGGCTTTAAGGATACGTCCGGAGGAACGGTAGTTCTGCTCCAGTTTGATCACCTGCAGCGCCGGGAAATCTTTACTCAGCAGGACCAGGTTTTGCGGACGCGCACCGCGCCAGGAGTAAATGGACTGATCGTCATCACCGACCACCGTGAAACGCGCGCGCTGTCCCACCAGCAGTTTCACCAGTTCATACTGGCTGGTATTGGTGTCCTGATACTCATCCACCAGCAGGTAGCGGATTTTATTCTGCCAGCGCTCACGCACCTCTTCATTACGCTGCAGCAGTAGCGTGGGAAGCAGGATCAGGTCGTCGAAATCCAGTACGTTACAGGCTTTCATATGCGCATCGTACAGACCGTAGCAGTGGGCGAAGATCCGATCCCGCTCGCCTTTGGCGATCGCCGCGGCCTGGGCCGGGGTCATCAGATCGTTTTTCCAGTTGGAGATCGTCGAGATCAGCTGTTGCAGCAGAACCTTATCATCTTCGATCAGCCCCTCGGTGAGCTCCTTGAGCAGGGCCACCTGGTCGGTATCGTCAAACAGTGAGAAGTTGGATTTCATCCCCAGCGCGGCGTATTCACGTTTGATGATATCCAGCCCCAGCGTATGGAAGGTGGAAATCATCAGACCGCGCGCCTCTTTACGCCCCAGCGTCTGGCCGACACGCTCTTTCATCTCGCGCGCTGCTTTGTTGGTGAACGTCACCGCCGCGATGTGGCGAGCCTGATACCCGCAGCCGCGGATCAGGTGGGCAATCTTATTGGTGATGACGCGCGTTTTGCCGGATCCCGCGCCCGCCAGCACCAGACAGGGTCCAGTGACAAATTCGACGGCTTGTTGTTGTCCGGGGTTTAAACGCATAAATGATCACTCAATGAAAGTCAGGAGGGGAGAATAACAGCGTGGTAGTATAGCGAGCCTAATCCATACCACTCAAGGCACGATCATGGCAAAAACCGCGGCAGCACTGCATATCCTTGTAAAAGAAGAAAAACTGGCTCTGGATCTTCTCGAGCAGATCAAAAACGGCGCCGACTTCGGCAAGCTGGCGAAGAAACACTCTATTTGTCCGTCAGGTAAACGCGGCGGTGATTTAGGTGAATTCCGTCAGGGTCAAATGGTTCCGGCGTTCGATAAAGTGGTCTTTTCCTGCCCGGTGCTGGAACCCACAGGCCCACTGCACACGCAGTTTGGCTATCATGTTATTAAGGTTCTGTACCGCAAATAACAGCAAGGCCTTCTCTGAGAGAAGGCCTTGTACGTTTAGTCAGGTCAGGGCATCAGCCCGCCCGGTTATTAACCTGCTACCGCGATACGTTTCATATCGGTCATGTAGCCACGCAGTTTCTGACCCACTTTCTCGATTTCATGGCCGCGAATGGCTTCGTTTACATCGCGCAGCTGCGCGTTATCCACAGCACCTTCCGCAATCGCTTTGCCCAGATCGCCCGGCTGCAGGGTTGTCATGAACTCTTTCAGCAGCGGTACGCAAGCGTAAGAGAACAGGTAGTTACCGTACTCGGCGGTATCAGAGATAACCACGTTCATTTCGTACAGACGCTTACGGGCGATGGTGTTCGCAATCAGCGGCAGCTCGTGCAGTGATTCATAGTAGGCAGACTCTTCGATGATGCCGGAATCCACCATGGTTTCGAACGCCAGCTCAACGCCAGCTTTCACCATCGCAATCATCAGAACGCCTTTATCGAAGTACTCCTGCTCGCCGATTTTACCTTCAAACTGTGGGGCGGTTTCAAAAGCGGTTTTACCGGTCTCTTCACGCCAGGTCAGCAGTTTCTTATCGTCGTTAGCCCAGTCCGCCATCATGCCGGAAGAGAACTCGCCGGAGATAATGTCGTCCATATGTTTCTGGAACAGCGGTGCCATGATCGTTTTCAGCTGTTCAGACAGCGCGTAAGCACGCAGTTTCGCCGGGTTGGACAGACGGTCCATCATCAGCGTGATACCGCCCTGCTTCAGCGCTTCGGTGATCGTTTCCCAGCCGAACTGAATCAGTTTTTCTGCGTATGCCGGGTCTGTACCCTCCTCCACCAGCTTGTCGAAGCACAGCAGAGAGCCCGCCTGCAGCATACCGCACAGGATGGTTTGCTCACCCATCAGGTCAGATTTAACTTCCGCGACGAAAGACGATTCCAGAACGCCCGCACGGTGGCCACCCGTTGCTGCAGCCCATGCTTTGGCGATCGCCATACCTTCACCTTTCGGATCGTTTTCCGGGTGAACGGCGATAAGCGTTGGCACGCCGAAGCCACGTTTGTACTCTTCACGTACTTCTGTACCCGGG
This sequence comes from Enterobacter sp. R-25, assembly GCF_049913205.1. Taxonomy (NCBI): domain Bacteria; kingdom Pseudomonadati; phylum Pseudomonadota; class Gammaproteobacteria; order Enterobacterales; family Enterobacteriaceae; genus Enterobacter; species Enterobacter sp. R-25. The sequence goes on from NZ_CP183982.1 coordinate 4,601,640, forward strand.
CACTTCGGTGCCACCATCACAACGGTGATGTCTTTACGGATCTGCTCGCCCACTTCAACGATGTTAAAGCCGTGGGAGTAACCCAACGCCGCCCCGTCTTTCATCAGCGGCTGCACGGAACGCACAACGTCAGAGTGCTGTTTGTCTGGCGTCAGGTTAACCACCAGGTCTGCCTGAGGGATAAGTTCTTCGTAGGTACCAACTTTAAAACCGTTTTCGGTCGCTTTGCGCCAGGACGCACGCTTCTCAGCAATCGCTTCTTTACGCAGGGCGTAGGAGATATCCAGACCGGAGTCACGCATGTTCAGGCCCTGGTTGAGACCCTGGGCGCCGCAGCCGACGATGACCACTTTTTTACCCTGAAGGTAGCTCGCGCCATCGGCAAATTCGTCGCGCGCCATAAAGCGGCATTTGCCCAGCTGCGCCAGCTGCTGGCGCAAATTCAGTGTATTAAAGTAGTTAGCCATAATGGACTCCGTGATGTTGTGTTGTTGTGCTTATTGTTCGGTTCGCTTTTGCGAGAATGAACTTACTATATGACAGGAAATTTATTGCGGAAATTGATATATTCACAACGTCACGTTGCAATATTTGCAATGTAAAAAGGGGGAGTGAAATCAGTGGATTTACGCGATCTGAAAATGTTCCTGCATCTGGCGGAAAGCCGTCACTTTGGGCGCAGCGCCCGGGCGATGCACGTCAGTCCCTCCACGCTTTCGCGCCAGATCCAGCGCCTTGAGGAAGACCTCGGCCAGCCTCTGTTTGTACGCGACAACCGTACCGTCACCCTGACGGAGGCCGGTGAGGAGTTACGGGTCTTTGCCCAACAAACGCTGCTGCAGTATCAGCAGCTGCGACACACCATTGACCAGAAAGGGCCATCGCTGTCCGGCGAGCTGCATATTTTCTGCTCCGTGACCGCGGCCTATAGCCATCTGCCGCCGATTCTTGACCGTTTTCGCGCAGAACAACCGTCGGTGGAAATTAAACTCACCACCGGTGATGCCGCCGACGCAATGGAAAAAGTGGTGACAGGCGAGGCGGATCTCGCCATTGCCGGGAAACCCGAAACCCTGCCAGGCGCTGTCGCGTTCTCAATGCTGGAGAACCTGGCGGTCGTGTTGATTGCCCCCGCGTTACCCTGCCCGGTGCGTAATCAGGTGTCGGTGGAAAAGCCAGACTGGTCAACGGTGCCTTTTATCATGGCCGATCAGGGGCCGGTGCGCCGTCGTATTGAGCTCTGGTTTCGTCGCCAGAAGATCAGCAACCCGTCGATTTACGCGACGGTTGGCGGCCATGAGGCGATGGTGTCAATGGTGGCGCTGGGCTGCGGCGTGGCACTGCTGCCGGAGGTGGTCCTGGAGAACAGCCCGGAACCGGTGCGTAATCGCGTGATGATTCTGGAGCGCAGCGACGAAAAAACGCCGTTTGAGCTTGGCGTGTGCGCACAAAAAAAGCGGCTGCAGGAGCCGCTTATTGATGCCTTCTGGCAGATACTGCCTAACCACTAGCCCGCCAGGAAGAACCTGAACGCCGGGTTATGGGTTTCATCGTGACACTCATAGCCCAGCTCGTTCAGCCGCGTTTCGAAATCAGGCTCGTGCTCGCCCAGTTCGAAGGCGGCCAGCACGCGTCCATAATCGGTACCATGGCTGCGGTAGTGGAACAGAGAGATGTTCCAGTGCGTGCCCAGCGTATGCAGGAATTTGAGCAACGCGCCCGGTGACTCCGGGAACTCGAAGCTGTAGAGACGTTCCTGCAGCGGCTTCGATGGACGCCCGCCCACCATGTAACGCACGTGCAGTTTCGCCATCTCATCGTCGGAGAGATCCACGACGCTGTAGCCACCTTCGTGGAGCAGGTGGAGGATCTCTTTACGCTCTTCCAGACCACGGCTTAACCGTACGCCGACAAAAATGCAGGCATCTCGGGCGTCGGCAAAACGGTAGTTAAACTCCGTGACTGAACGGCCGCCCAGCAGCTGACAAAACTTCAGGAAGCTGCCCTTCTCTTCCGGAATGGTAACCGCCAGCAGCGCTTCGCGTTGCTCACCCAGCTCGCAGCGTTCGGAAACATAGCGCAGACCGTGGAAGTTCACGTTGGCACCAGAAAGGACATGCGCCAGACGCTCGCCGCGGATGTTGTGCTGCGCGATGTATTTCTTCATCCCCGCCAGCGCCAGCGCGCCGGAAGGTTCCGCTACCGCACGCACATCTTCGAACAGATCTTTCATTGCGGCGCAAATGGCGTCGCTGTCGACGGTGATAATATCGTCGAGATACTCCTGGCAAAGACGGAAGGTTTCATCGCCAATGCGTTTAACCGCCACGCCTTCAGCAAACAGCCCGACGCGTGGTAAGTCCACCGGATGACCGGCATCCAGCGCCGCTTTCAGACAGGCCGAGTCTTCCGCCTCAACGGCAATCACTTTGATTTGCGGCATCAGCTGTTTGATCAGCACCGCTACGCCCGCCGCGAGGCCGCCACCGCCAACCGGCACGAAGACGCGGTCGAGATGCGCATCCTGCTGCAGCAGCTCAAGCGCCAGCGTCCCCTGTCCGGCAATGACCATCGGATGATCGAACGGCGGCACCCAGGTAAACCCCTGTTGCTGCGCCAGCTCTATCGCTTTGGCTTTGGCTTCGTCAAAGTTTGCGCCGTGGAGCAACACTTCACCGCCGAAACCGCGTACGGCATCCACTTTGATATCAGCAGTAGCAACCGGCATAACAATCAGCGCTTTCAGCCCCAGGCGCGCTGAGGAGAACGCGACGCCCTGCGCGTGGTTGCCCGCAGAGGCGGTAATCACCCCCCGCGCTTTTTGCTCGTCGGTCAACCCGGCCATCATTGCGTAGGCGCCACGCAGCTTGAAGCTGTGTACCGGCTGGCGGTCTTCGCGTTTCACCAGAATCACGTTGTCGAGGCGCGAGGAGAGTTTTTCCATCTTCTGCAGCGGCGTGACCTGTACGGCTTCATAGACCGGTGCACGTAGCACCGCCCTGAGGTATTCCGCCCCCTCAGGGGCGGCGGATAACGGTTGCGACTCGGCCATCATTAGCCCCCAAGTTTCGATTTGTCGCGCACCGCGCCTTTATCTGCACTGGTGGCAAGGCTCGCATAGGCACGCAGGGCGAAGGAGACGTCGCGCTGGCGATCTTTTGGCGTCCAGGCTTTGTCACCGCGAGCTTCCTGGGCTTCACGACGCGCCGCAATGTCCTGGTCGCTCAGTTTCAACTGAATACCGCGATTCGGGATATCAATTTCGATCAGATCGCCATCTTCAATAATCGCGATGTTGCCGCCGCTTGCCGCTTCCGGTGACACGTGGCCAATGGAGAGACCAGACGTACCGCCAGAAAAACGTCCGTCGGTGATCAGCGCACAGGCTTTACCGAGGCCCATGGATTTCAGGAAGGTGGTGGGATAGAGCATCTCCTGCATACCCGGCCCGCCTTTCGGCCCTTCGTAGCGAATGACAACCACGTCGCCTTCCACCACTTTGCCACCGAGAATAGCCTCTACCGCGTCGTCCTGGCTTTCGTACACTTTTGCCGGGCCGGTGAATTTGAGAATGCTGTCATCCACGCCTGCGGTTTTTACAATACAGCCGTTTTCTGCAAAGTTACCGTAGAGCACGGCCAGACCGCCGTCCTTACTGTAGGCATGTTCCAGTGAGCGAATGCAGCCTTCTGCGCGATCGTCATCCAGCGTGTCCCAGCGGCAATCCTGTGAGAAGGCCTGGGTGGTACGAATACCTGCCGGGCCGGCGCGGAACATCTTTTTCACCGCATCGTCTTTCGTGAGCATGACGTCGTATTTGTCCAGCGACTCCGGCAGCGTCAGGCCGAGCACGTTTTTGACGTTGCGGTTCAGCAGCCCGGCGCGATCCAGTTCACCGAGAATACCCAGTACGCCACCCGCACGGTGGACATCTTCCATGTGGTATTTCTGAGTACTCGGCGCAACTTTACAGAGCTGCGGTACTTTGCGGGACAGCTTGTCGATATCGCTCATGGTGAAGTCGATTTCAGCTTCCTGCGCAGCGGCCAGCAGGTGGAGAACGGTGTTGGTGGAACCGCCCATGGCGATATCCAGCGTCATGGCATTTTCAAACGCGGCTTTGCTGGCGATATTACGCGGCAGCGCGCTTTCATCATCTTGCTCGTAGTAGCGTTTGGTCAGCTCAACGATGCGTTTACCGGCATTGAGGAACAGCTGTTTACGGTCGGCGTGGGTCGCCAGCAGCGAGCCGTTGCCCGGCTGAGACAGACCCAGCGCTTCGGTCAGACAGTTCATGGAGTTCGCGGTGAACATACCTGAGCAGGAGCCACAGGTTGGGCACGCAGAACGTTCAACCTGATCGCTTTGCTCATCAGAAACTTTTGGATCCGCGCCCTGAATCATCGCATCGACCAGGTCGAGCTTGATGATTTTATCGGAAAGCTTGGTTTTACCCGCTTCCATTGGACCGCCGGAGACGAAGATCACCGGAATGTTCAGACGCAGGGAAGCCATCAGCATCCCTGGGGTAATTTTGTCGCAGTTGGAGATACAAACCATGGCATCCGCGCAATGGGCGTTCACCATATACTCCACCGAGTCGGCGATCAGCTCACGCGACGGCAGTGAATAGAGCATACCCCCGTGACCCATCGCGATACCGTCATCCACCGCAATGGTGTTGAACTCTTTCGCCACACCGCCGGAGGCTTCGATTTGCTCGGCAACGAGTTTGCCGAGATCGCGCAGGTGCACGTGGCCCGGCACAAACTGGGTGAAGGAGTTCACCACGGCGATAATAGGCTTACCGAAATCGGCGTCGGTCATCCCGGTGGCGCGCCACAGTGCGCGGGCACCTGCCATGTTACGGCCATGAGTGGTGGTGGCGGAACGATACTTAGGCATGCTTTATTTACTCCCGTCTGACTATTGAATGGGACGGTGCGTGCCGTCCCATATTTATGCTTATTGATTAACCTGATCCAGCCAGCCGTATTTATCTTCCGTTTCACCGGTGAAGAGGCCAAAGAAGGCTTGCTGAATACGTTTGGTGACCGGACCACAGCGGCCAGCACCAACCTGAATACCGTCTACGCTACGAACCGGCGTAATTTCCGCCGCGGTACCGGACATGAACACTTCATCGGCCAGGTACAGGGATTCGCGGGACAGGACCTGCTCACGGACTTCGATACCCAAATCTTTTGCCAGCTTGATGATGGCGTCACGGGTAATGCCCGGCAGAGCGGAAGAGGTAAATGGCGGCGTAAACAGAATGCCGTCTTTCACTTCGAACAGGTTTTCACCTGCACCTTCAGAGATATAGCCATTCACGTCCAGCGCGATACCTTCCTGATAACCGTGACGGCGCGCTTCGCTACCGACCAGCAGTGAGGAGAGGTAGTTACCGCCCGCTTTTGCCGCCGTCGGGATCGTGTTTGGTGCCACGCGGTTCCAGGAAGAAACCATTGCGTCGATCCCCTGCTCCAGAGCTTCAGCCCCCAGATAAGCACCCCAAGGGAACGCAGCAATGATCACATCGGTGGTATAACCGGCTGGCGGGTTCACGCCCATGCCCACATCACCTACAAACACCAGCGGACGAATATAGGCACTGGTGAGGTTGTTCTTACGAATCACGTCGCGGCAGGCTTCCATCAGCTCATCCACGCTCTGAGAAACCGGGAAACGATAAATTTTGGCTGAGTCATGCAGACGCTGCATGTGTTCGCGATGACGGAACACCACTGGCCCTTTGTGTGAGTCGTAGCAACGGATGCCTTCGAAGACAGAGGTACCGTAATGCAGCGCGTGGGACATAACGTGGACTTTCGCGTCCTCCCAGCGAACCATCTCACCATTGAACCAAATGTAATCAGCTTTTTTTGTCGTCATTTTCTCTTCCTGTCGCGCTTAAGCACGGATCTGTTGTGATGTGGTTGTGCTCTGGCAGATGGCAACATGTGCAACGTCTACCAGTTTTGTTAACTGACTAAACAGTAAGTCGACCGACCGCGGGCTGGCAACGGTTAATTCGATACTGATATTTTGAGCATCAGTGGCCGTCTCCATATTCATAGAGCAAATCTGAAAGCCACGGTGACGCACCACACGCAAAACGCGTTCTAATGTCTCTGGATTGAAGCGAGCCTGCACGGCGACCTGATGTTGCATCATGATAATTTCTCCAGCATTTGTGAGTTACTGGCACCTGGCGGTACCAACGGCCAGACATTCTCAAGCTCGTCGATTGAGACATGAAGCAGGTACGGCCCTTCGCTTGACAGCATGGTGTCGAGTGCCGCTTCAACCTGGTCTTTACGGGTGATGTGCTGGCCAGGGATACCAAAGGCGCTGGCCAGAATGAGGAAATCGGGGTTATCCGTCAGGGTAGTCTCACTATAGCGTTCCTGGAAAAACAGCTGTTGCCACTGACGAACCATTCCTAAACGCTGGTTATCGAGCAAGACGATTTTCAACGGTAACTGCTTGCGCTTAACGGTGCCCAGCTCCTGAACGTTCATCATGAAAGAGCCGTCACCGGAGATACAGATAACCGTATCGTTCGGGCGGGCAACCTGCGCCCCTACCGCGGCAGGGAGACCGAAGCCCATCGTCCCTAAGCCGCTGGAGGTAATGAAGTTTTCCGGGCGCGTGTAAGTCATGTGCTGCGCTGACCACATCTGGTGTTGGCCTACATCCGTCGTGACCACACAGTCTGCCGGTTTACGGTCGGACAATTGCTTTAACAGCAGTGGCGCATAGATGGCGTCACCAGGATGGTCGTAACGCCAGGTATGTTCAACGCGCATATCAGCGGTGTGCTGACGCCATGCGTCGATTTTCAGAGGCTGCTGTAAAGCCGGTAATAACGCGTTGAGATTGCCCTGCAGGGCCACATGCGCCTGACGCAGTTTGTTCATCTCCGCCGGGTCGATATCCATGTGGATCACGTTGGCATTCGGCGCGAAGGTATTCAGCTTGCCGGTGACACGATCATCAAAACGGGCACCTACGGCGATCAGCAAGTCACACGCCTGCACGGCCAGGTTCGCCGCTTTGGTACCGTGCATCCCCAGCATGCCCAGATAGTAAGGATAGTCAGCATCTACCGCGCCAAGACCTTTCAACGTACAGGTGGCGGGCATTTGCGTAACCGCGATGAATTCGCGCAGGGCGGGAACGGCCTGTGCCATACCAACCCCACCCCCTACGTACAACATCGGTTGTTTAGCGTGGGCAATCATCTGCCGCGCCTCTTCCACCGCGGCGTGCGGGAATGCATCGTCGCTTTCAACGGTGGAGAAGTGCGGTTCCAGATCGCCCAGAGCAACCTGGATATCTTTCGGGATATCAACCAGAACCGGTCCAGGGCGACCAGAGTTTGCCACCTCAAACGCCTCTGCCATCACACGCGGCAGCTCTTCCAGAGACTGAACGAGGAAGCTGTGTTTGGTGCAGGCCAGTGACAAGCCGAGCACGTCCACTTCCTGGAAGGCATCAGTACCAATGTGGGGCGAGGCCACCTGACCGGTGATGGCGACAACGGGAACGGAATCAAGCAGTGCATCCGCCAGGCCGGTGATCAGGTTTGTGGCACCCGGCCCTGAGGTTGCCATGCAGACACCGGTTTTACCGGTGGCACGTGCATAGCCAATGGCGGCCATCGCTGCGCCCTGCTCGTGTCGGCACAAGAGGTGTTCCACGCCGCCGTCATACAATGCATCGTAAATCGGCATTATTGCGCCCCCCGGATAACCGAAGACAGTGTCGACTCCCTGTGCGCGCAACGCATGTACTACCCACTGTGCACCATTCATAGTTAGTTCCCCGTCATAAATCGGGAGAAACAGAATTTTGTGCTATTAGTCATTCTCTGCTCCTCGTGTAAGTTTTTTAGTCATAAAAAAACCCCCGGACCTTTCGGTGCGGGGGTCTTAGTTCGTTAAGGCTTGATTTCTAAGCCTTTCCTCGTCCAAGTGCAGCCCCGCACGGTGGGATAATAATCACCACCACGCTAATCACGACCAGGCTAATCACTCGTAGAAGGGCTGTCATTTTCAGTTCTTTTTGCATCTTGTTCGAAGGAATACCTAAAGAGGTATCACAGTTTTTAAATCAAACACAAGATTTATTTATGGCTTGTTTCGTTAGTCTGCGAATCATATTTTCTGAACGTATTGTTTTATATGAAGAAATTAGATAGTGAATATTTTTCATTTTTTCAGCACGGACAGAGCGGCATGTCGCCTGTTCATTTTTTTGCGAGCAGGGTTCCACAGAAAAGAAAAGGTTACATCTTGACGTTAAAACCTCGGAAGAGGATGCGTAAATCCGCTAAATGTGGCTAAACATGCATATCGGTCACGGGCATAGTCATCTCCTGAGGAGGTGCTTATGTCACTGTCAGTTGTTTATACCCGAGCGGCCATTGGAGTAAAAGCACCGCTTATTTCGGTAGAAGTTCATCTCAGCAACGGGCTGCCCGGGCTGACGCTGGTTGGATTGCCGGAGACCACGGTAAAGGAAGCCAGAGATCGGGTGCGCAGTGCGATTATTAATAGCGGTTATACCTTTCCGGCAAAGAAAATCACCATCAACCTTGCGCCTGCAGACTTGCCTAAAGAGGGAGGGCGATATGATTTACCTATCGCTATAGCGCTCCTCGCCGCCTCTGAGCAGCTTAACAGCAGCAGACTAGGCGCATATGAGTTCATCGGTGAACTGGCGCTCACAGGCGCGCTGAGGGGCGTTCCTGGTGCCATCTCGGGTGCGCTGGAGGCCATTCGCGCAGGTCGACAAATCATTGTTGCCAATGAAAATGGTGCAGAAGTGAGCCTGATAGCCGAGAGAGGATGTCTGCTAGCCGGGCATTTACAGGAAGTATGCGCGTATCTTGAGGGGCAACATGTGCTGTCAGAGCCGGAAGAATCAGGCGATCCCCTGGCAGAAAGCCCGGACGATCTGAGCGATATTTACGGCCAGGAGCAGGGGAAGCGGGCGCTGGAAATCACCGCTGCCGGCGGACATAACCTGTTGTTGATTGGCCCACCGGGTACAGGAAAAACGATGCTGGCGAGCAGGTTGAATGGTTTACTGCCTCCACTTAATAACCATGAAGCGCTGGAAAGCGCGGCGATATTTAGTCTGGTGAGTTCAGTGTCATTGCAAAAACAGTGGCGACGTCGCCCGTTTCGCTCTCCGCACCACAGTGCCTCACTGGCGGCCATGGTCGGCGGTGGCACCATACCAGGGCCGGGAGAGATCTCTCTGGCGCATAACGGCATCCTGTTTCTGGATGAACTGCCTGAATTTGAACGCCGTGTTCTGGATGCGCTGAGGGAGCCCATCGAATCGGGTGAGATCCACATCTCCCGTGCACGCGCTAAAATAAGCTATCCCGCGCGGTTCCAGCTGGTAGCGGCAATGAACCCCAGCCCATCGGGCCATTATCAGGGAAACCACAATCGCTCCACGCCTGAACAGACGCTGCGCTACCTGGGGAAGTTATCTGGTCCTTTCCTGGATCGTTTCGATTTGTCGCTGGAAATCCCCTTGCCTCCTCCCGGCCTGCTCAGCCAGAGCAGCGCCAGAGGAGAGAGTACGGTGGAGGTTCGCGAGCGGGTTATCTCCGCGCAGGCCCGGCAGTATATGCGTCAACATAAGCTGAATGCCCGTCTGGATAACGCTGAGATTCGGCAGTTTTGTCCTCTTAAGACTGAAGATTCATGCTGGCTGGAGGATACGTTGACGCGCTTTGGGCTTTCCATTCGCGCATGGCAGCGTCTTATAAAAGTCGCCCGCACCATCGCCGATGTGGAAAAGTGCCCTGACATTGAGAGGCGGCATCTGCAGGAAGCGTTAAGCTATCGTGCGATCGATCGCTTGCTCCTGCACCTGCAAAAGTTACTGGCATAAAAAAAGGGGCCACAGCCCCTTTTCTTGTTAGTCGTCAGACTCAGTGTAGTCTTCAGCACCTTCCATCTGCGGCTTACCGCCAGACAGCGTATGGAAACGCTTTGGACGCTTAATGCGTGCCATATACTTGATCCATACACGTTCTGCTTCAGACTGTGGCTCACGCTCGCCACGGCAGACTGCGACAAACTGTTTTTCGTCTTCAGTTGCAGGCTCACGTTTACCCAGATCCAGCTCGTTAAAGGCATAACCATGACGCTCAAGCATCTGCGCCTCTTTGATGGTGAAATCGCCGTGACGAGAGAACCCGCGTGGATAATTTTTATTGTCGAAAAAACGATTAGTCGTCGTAAAGCTTTCCGCCATCCTACACGCTCCTAATTCTTTGGCCGAGCTATTTATGGCGCGGAGTATTAGTTACGCTTGACAGAGTGTAAAACAAAACATTTAAATCATAACGACAAATTATTTTGCGGAGAAAGATGTGGATACGGAATTGCTAAAAACTTTCCTGGAAGTGAGCAGAACGCGCCACTTTGGGCGAGCAGCGGAAGCCCTTTACCTGACGCAGTCAGCAGTCAGTTTTCGTATTCGACAGCTGGAAAATCAACTGGGTGTGAATCTTTTTACCCGCCATCGCAACAACATACGCCTCACGCCAGCCGGTGAAAAACTGCTGCCGTATGCAGAGACCCTGATGAACACCTGGCAGGCGGCACGTAAAGAGGTTGCGCACACCTCGAGGCATAACGAGTTCTCCATTGGGGCCAGCGCATCGTTGTGGGAATGTATGCTCAGTCAGTGGCTTACCCGGCTCTACCCTTCCCACAACCATTTGCAATTTGAAGCGCGGATTGCGCAACGTCAGTCGCTCGTTAAGCAACTGCACGAGCGCCAGCTGGATCTTCTGATCACGACCGAAGCCCCCAAAATGGACGAATTTAGCAGCCAGATTGTTGGCCAGTTTGGCCTTGCGCTTTATGCCTCCGAGCCTTCAATGATGAAAGCCGACCTGACCTATCTGCGTCTGGAGTGGGGGCCAGATTTCCAGCAACACGAGGCGGGATTGATTGCTCCGGATGATGTGCCACAGTTAACAACCAGCTCTGCGGAGATCGCCTGTCAGCAGCTCTCCTTGCTGAAGGGGTGCACCTGGTTACCTGTTCGCTGGGCAGACACGAAACCCGGGTTGCATACCGTTGTGGACTCCACCACGCTTTCCAGACCGCTGTATGCCATCTGGCTCCAGAACAGCGATAAGCAATCGCAGATAAAAGATCTTCTAAAAATCAATATTATGGATTGATGCATGCGCCAGCAGAAATGCTGGCTGCAACGTCTGAAAAGGGGACTCGGCGTCTTTCAGGCAAAAAAAAATCCTTTGCCGAAGCAAAGGATTATATATGGCAGGGGCGGAGAGACTCGAACTCGCGACACCCGGTTTTGGAGACCGGTGCTCTACCAACTGAGCTACGCCCCTAAAGTCTTTTGCCATTAAGCCTGCCGGGTAGGCAGGCTTAATGTCTTAATAAGTGGCGGAACGGACGGGACTCGAACCCGCGACCCCCTGCGTGACAGGCAGGTATTCTAACCGACTGAACTACCGCTCCACCGAAGACTGCTGTAACCACCGGATTTATGCACCGGCTTACTACGTAATTTGATGCCTGGCAGTTCCCTACTCTCACATGGGGAGACCCCACACTACCATCGGCGCTACGGCGTTTCACTTCTGAGTTCGGCATGGGGTCAGGTGGGACCACCGCGCTAAAGCCGCCAGGCAAATTCTGTAATCTGTATCAGCTGAAAATCGTCTCTCATCGCCAAAACATCTTCGGCGTTGTAAGGTTAAGCCTCACGGTTCATTAGTATCGGTTAGCTCAACGCATCGCTGCGCTTACACACCCGACCTATCAACGTCGTAGTCTTCAACGTTCCTTCAGGAGACTTAAAGTCTCAGGGAGAACTCATCTCGGGGCAAGTTTCGTGCTTAGATGCTTTCAGCACTTATCTCTTCCGCATTTAGCTACCGGGCAGTGCCATTGGCATGACAACCCGAACACCAGTGATGCGTCCACTCCGGTCCTCTCGTACTAGGAGCAGCCCCCCTCAATTCTCCAGCGCCCACGGCAGATAGGGACCGAACTGTCTCACGACGTTCTAAACCCAGCTCGCGTACCACTTTAAATGGCGAACAGCCATACCCTTGGGACCTACTTCAGCCCCAGGATGTGATGAGCCGACATCGAGGTGCCAAACACCGCCGTCGATATGAACTCTTGGGCGGTATCAGCCTGTTATCCCCGGAGTACCTTTTATCCGTTGAGCGATGGCCCTTCCATTCAGAACCACCGGATCACTATGACCTGCTTTCGCACCTGCTCGAGCCGTCACTCTCGCAGTCAAGCTAGCTTATGCCATTGCACTAACCTCCTGATGTCCGACCAGGATTAGCTAACCTTCGTGCTCCTCCGTTACTCTTTGGGAGGAGACCGCCCCAGTCAAACTACCCACCAGACACTGTCCGCAACCCGGATCACGGGTCCACGTTAGAACACCAGCCATTAAAGGGTGGTATTTCAAGGTTGGCTCCACGCAGACTGGCGTCCACGCTTCAAAGCCTCCCACCTATCCTACACATCAAGGACCAGTGTTCAGTGTCAAGCTATAGTAAAGGTTCACGGGGTCTTTCCGTCTTGCCGCGGGTACACTGCATCTTCACAGCGAGTTCAATTTCACTGAGTCTCGGGTGGAGACAGCCTGGCCATCATTACGCCATTCGTGCAGGTCGGAACTTACCCGACAAGGAATTTCGCTACCTTAGGACCGTTATAGTTACGGCCGCCGTTTACCGGGGCTTCGATCAAGAGCTTCGCGTTGCCGCTAACCCCATCAATTAACCTTCCGGCACCGGGCAGGCGTCACACCGTATACGTCCACTTTCGTGTTTGCACAGTGCTGTGTTTTTAATAAACAGTTGCAGCCAGCTGGTATCTTCGACTGATTTCAGCTCCACCCGCAGGGGCTTCACCTACATATCAGCGTGCCTTCTCCCGAAGTTACGGCACCATTTTGCCTAGTTCCTTCACCCGAGTTCTCTCAAGCGCCTTGGTATTCTCTACCTGACCACCTGTGTCGGTTTGGGGTACGATTTGATGTTACCTGATGCTTAGAGGCTTTTCCTGGAAGCAGGGCATTTGTTACTTCAGCACCGTAGTGCCTCGTCATCACACCTCAGCGTTAACAAGGAACCGGATTTACCTGGAACCTCCGCCTACATGCTTAAACCGGGACAACCGTCGCCCGGCTAACATAGCCTTCTCCGTCCCCCCTTCGCAGTAACACCAAGTACAGGAATATTAACCTGTTTCCCATCGACTACGCCTTTCGGCCTCGCCTTAGGGGTCGACTCACCCTGCCCCGATTAACGTTGGACAGGAACCCTTGGTCTTCCGGCGAGCGGGCTTTTCACCCGCTTTATCGTTACTTATGTCAGCATTCGCACTTCTGATACCTCCAGCACCCCTCACAGGACACCTTCAACGGCTTACAGAACGCTCCCCTACCCAACAACACATAGTGTCGCTGCCGCAGCTTCGGTGCATGGTTTAGCCCCGTTACATCTTCCGCGCAGGCCGACTCGACCAGTGAGCTATTACGCTTTCTTTAAATGATGGCTGCTTCTAAGCCAACATCCTGGCTGTCTGTGCCTTCCCACATCGTTTCCCACTTAACCATGACTTTGGGACCTTAGCTGGCGGTCTGGGTTGTTTCCCTCTTCACGACGGACGTTAGCACCCGCCGTGTGTCTCCCGTGATAACATTCTTCGGTATTCGTAGTTTGCATCGGGTTGGTAAGCCGGGATGGCCCCCTAGCCGAAACAGTGCTCTACCCCCGAAGATGAGTTCACGAGGCGCTACCTAAATAGCTTTCGGGGAGAACCAGCTATCTCCCGGTTTGATTGGCCTTTCACCCCCAGCCACAAGTCATCCGCTAATTTTTCAACATTAGTCGGTTCGGTCCTCCAGTTAGTGTTACCCAACCTTCAACCTGCCCATGGCTAGATCACCGGGTTTCGGGTCTATACCCTGCAACTTAACGCCCAGTTAAGACTCGGTTTCCCTTCGGCTCCCCTATACGGTTAACCTTGCTACAGAATATAAGTCGCTGACCCATTATACAAAAGGTACGCAGTCACCCCATAAAGAGGCTCCCACTGCTTGTACGTACACGGTTTCAGGTTCTTTTTCACTCCCCTCGCCGGGGTTCTTTTCGCCTTTCCCTCACGGTACTGGTTCACTATCGGTCAGTCAGGAGTATTTAGCCTTGGAGGATGGTCCCCCCATATTCAGACAGGATACCACGTGTCCCGCCCTACTCTTCGAGTTCACAGCCTGTGTGCTTTCGTGTACGGGACTGTCACCCTGTACCGTGCGACTTTCCAGACGCTTCCACTAACACACAAGCTGATTCAGACTCTGGGCTGCTCCCCGTTCGCTCGCCGCTACTGGGGGAATCTCGGTTGATTTCTTTTCCTCGGGGTACTTAGATGTTTCAGTTCCCCCGGTTCGCCTCGTTAACCTATGTATTCAGTTAACGATAGTGTGTCGGAACACACTGGGTTTCCCCATTCGGACATCGCCGGGTCAAAGGTTCATATCACCTCGCCGGCGCTTTTCGCAGATTAGCACGTCCTTCATCGCCTCTGACTGCCAGGGCATCCACCGTGTACGCTTAGTCGCTTAACCTCACAACCCGAAGATGTTTCTTTCGATTCATCACCGGCTTGCGAAAATTTGAGAGACTCGAACACACATAACATGTGTGTCGTTTCAATTTTCAGCTTGATCCAGATTTTTAAAGAGCAAAACTTCGCAGTGCACCTTTTCAGGTTCACTCTGAAGTTTTCTTGTTTTCGCAGTAAAAGATGGTGGAGCTATGCGGGATCGAACCGCAGACCTCCTGCGTGCAAAGCAGGCGCTCTCCCAGCTGAGCTATAGCCCCATCGTATGACCAACCTCTTCAAATCTGCATGACAGATTTGGTAGGCCTGAGTGGACTTGAACCACCGACCTCACCCTTATCAGGGGTGCGCTCTAACCACCTGAGCTACAAGCCTGTAGAGGTTTTTTACTGCTGTTTTTCATCAGACAATCTGTGTGAGCACTACAAAGGCAGGTTCTTTAAGGTAAGGAGGTGATCCAACCGCAGGTTCCCCTACGGTTACCTTGTTACGACTTCACCCCAGTCATGAATCACAAAGTGGTAAGCGCCCTCCCGAAGGTTAAGCTACCTACTTCTTTTGCAACCCACTCCCATGGTGTGACGGGCGGTGTGTACAAGGCCCGGGAACGTATTCACCGTAGCATTCTGATCTACGATTACTAGCGATTCCGACTTCATGGAGTCGAGTTGCAGACTCCAATCCGGACTACGACGCACTTTATGAGGTCCGCTTGCTCTCGCGAGTTCGCTTCTCTTTGTATGCGCCATTGTAGCACGTGTGTAGCCCTACTCGTAAGGGCCATGATGACTTGACGTCATCCCCACCTTCCTCCAGTTTATCACTGGCAGTCTCCTTTGAGTTCCCGGCCGGACCGCTGGCAACAAAGGATAAGGGTTGCGCTCGTTGCGGGACTTAACCCAACATTTCACAACACGAGCTGACGACAGCCATGCAGCACCTGTCTCAGAGTTCCCGAAGGCACCAAAGCATCTCTGCTAAGTTCTCTGGATGTCAAGAGTAGGTAAGGTTCTTCGCGTTGCATCGAATTAAACCACATGCTCCACCGCTTGTGCGGGCCCCCGTCAATTCATTTGAGTTTTAACCTTGCGGCCGTACTCCCCAGGCGGTCGACTTAACGCGTTAGCTCCGGAAGCCACGCCTCAAGGGCACAACCTCCAAGTCGACATCGTTTACGGCGTGGACTACCAGGGTATCTAATCCTGTTTGCTCCCCACGCTTTCGCACCTGAGCGTCAGTCTTTGTCCAGGGGGCCGCCTTCGCCACCGGTATTCCTCCAGATCTCTACGCATTTCACCGCTACACCTGGAATTCTACCCCCCTCTACAAGACTCTAGCCTGCCAGTTTCGAATGCAGTTCCCAGGTTGAGCCCGGGGATTTCACATCCGACTTGACAGACCGCCTGCGTGCGCTTTACGCCCAGTAATTCCGATTAACGCTTGCACCCTCCGTATTACCGCGGCTGCTGGCACGGAGTTAGCCGGTGCTTCTTCTGCGGGTAACGTCAATTGCTGTGGTTATTAACCGCAACACCTTCCTCCCCGCTGAAAGTACTTTACAACCCGAAGGCCTTCTTCATACACGCGGCATGGCTGCATCAGGCTTGCGCCCATTGTGCAATATTCCCCACTGCTGCCTCCCGTAGGAGTCTGGACCGTGTCTCAGTTCCAGTGTGGCTGGTCATCCTCTCAGACCAGCTAGGGATCGTCGCCTAGGTGAGCCATTACCCCACCTACTAGCTAATCCCATCTGGGCACATCTGATGGCAAGAGGCCCGAAGGTCCCCCTCTTTGGTCTTGCGACGTTATGCGGTATTAGCTACCGTTTCCAGTAGTTATCCCCCTCCATCAGGCAGTTTCCCAGACATTACTCACCCGTCCGCCACTCGTCACCCGAGAGCAAGCTCTCTGTGCTACCGTTCGACTTGCATGTGTTAGGCCTGCCGCCAGCGTTCAATCTGAGCCATGATCAAACTCTTCAATTTAAGTTTGATGCTCGTGAATTAAACTTCGTAATGAATTACGTATGTTCACTCAGAGACTTGGTATTCATTTAGTGTCCGAAGACATTAAGAATCCATGTCACTTTGAGTGCCCACACAGATTGTCTGATAAATTGTTAAAGAGCAGTTGCGACGCGGCTTACAGCTCACCGTCGCGAGGTCACGTATATTACGTTTTCCTCATTCAGAGTCAAGCATTTATTTTTGCTTTTCTCTGTTGGTGTTCATCTCTGAACCCCGCTAACCCGGCGGCTTGTAAGCCGTTGTTCCGTGTCAGTGGAGGCGCATTATAGGGAGTTCTCAGACGTTGACAACCCCTCTTTTAAAAAAAACGTTCAACCGTCTCTTTTTTGCTCAAAATCGTGCTACAGCGCCAGTTTTTCGAGCGTTTCAAAGCCATAACGGCGTAAAACGGGCAAAAGTTGCTCGGTCTCGTTGGTGATGGCCATACAAAAAGCGATGTTTGCATCGGCAGATTTTGCATCCGGGGCTTCATGTTCCAGCAACCAGGCCGTACGTCGGGCTATAGCCGCCCCCGAATCCACCAGCCGCGTGCCCTCAGGCAGAACTTCTAATAACTCTTCCTGTAATAGAGGGAAATGGGTACACCCCAGCACAACGGTGTCCGGTGGCTCCGGCATCCGCAGCCACGGGCGGAGAATACGGCGCAATTCTTCGAGCGGCACTGCCTTTCCGTGCAGCTTCGCTTCGGCGATCTCGACCAGTTCCGCCGAACCGAGCATCGCAATCTGGCATTCGTTGGCAAAGCGGTCGATTAACTCGCGCGTATAAGGTCGCTTCACCGTGCCTCGCGTTGCCAGTAAACCAACAATGCCATTTGCCGTCAGACGTGCGGCAGGCTTTATTGCAGGAACAACGCCCACAACCGGGAACTGGAATTTTTCGCGCAATGCAGGAAGCGATACTGTACTGGCCGTGTTACAGGCGATGACCGCCAGCGAGAGGGGATAACGCTTTTGTACCGCGGTGACGATTTCAACCACACGCTCAACAATAAAGTCTTCACTCTTTTCCCCATACGGGAACGCGACGTTATCAAAGGCGTAAATGTAATGGAGATCCGGCAGAAGATGTCGGATCTCATCATAGACCGAAAGCCCACCGACGCCGGAATCAAATACCAGCACGGTGGGACGCGGATTAGAAGGTGTAGCTGCCAGACAAGGTGTATTCCCGTCCTGCAGTTTGGTAGCCATAAACTGTCTCGTAATCTTTATCGAACAGGTTGGCTATTTTACCACGAACTGTAAGGTGAGAGGTGACAGGATATGAAACTGCGACATCCCACAGGCTTACGCCGCCCATTTTCACCTTTTCAGACGGGTAGGTACCAAAGTCAGTGTCGTAACGTGTTCCCAGGTAGTGGTAAGTCAGGCTCCAGTCGAATTCATAGACCTGCGTATCAAGCTGATACTTCACCTGCTGCTTAGCCCGGCGATCCAATAGCTGGTTTGTTGCCGCATTGCGTGCATCCACGTAATCGTAACCAACCGTATGAGTCAGTGGACCTGTATCAAAGGACGCTGTGGCTTCAACCCCTTTAATACGCGCCTTGCCTACGTTGTAGTATTCCTGAAGGTTGTTATTAAAGTCGATCAGGTTATCAACGTCATTGCGATAGGCCGATACGCGCCAGTTTACGCCAGCCGTCAGGCCTTCGAACGCGCCTTCCCACTGTTTACTCTCCTCAGGATCAAGATGGTCGTTGCCATAGAAACCATACAACTGCCCGAGGTTGGGTGCTTTATAGGCAGTGCCATACGAGGCAATGAATCGATAACCTTCAATGAACTCCCAGCCCGCACTGCTCTGCCAGGTGCCATGGCGACCAAACTGAGAGTTATCGTCGCTACGCGCTGCCCCTTCCAGGGTAAAGTCGCCAAACTGCTGCAGTGCAGTCAGGTAGACGCCGGTGTTACGCAGGTCATAGCCGTTTGTGACATAGCTTGTTCCTGGTTCGGTGCTCTGCTTCTGCCAGTCGACACCTGCGCCAATATTGCCATGGCCCACCTCAACGGAGTTAGTCCACTGCACGTTGTACTGTTTGATCTCATCCAGCGTGGCATTGGAATCATAACGTCCCAGATGCGGGTCGTAGTTATAATCTTTGCTGTGGCTGTAGCTGGTGAGAAGTTGTGAATGGAAGATGTCATTATTAAAGCGCAGTCCAGCGTCCCAGGTCTGGCTATAGAGCTGACGGGTATCAACCAAAACATCAGGCGTAAATGAACTGTAATAGCCGTCATAGGCGGTACGGTTGCTGTAGCCATAGCCGCGAACGAACCCACTCCACTGATCAGAGAAAGCATGCTCCAGCGCACCGTAGAGGGTTTTATTCATAAAGCCGTCACGATCGGTCTGGGCCAGACCACCGTTGTTGCCATCCGCGACCACGTCAAAGCCTTTGGTATAGGTATAATCACCCGCCAGCGTCACGCGCGTGCTGTCACCCAGGGTTTGCTGGGTGCTGCCGCCGTAATTTTGGTAGCCATGCGAGCCTACGCCCGCATTCAACGTCGTGCCGTCCTTTGCGCGGGTAGTAATAATGTTCACTACGCCACCAATCGCATCAGAACCATAGACTGCAGAGCGTGGCCCGCGAATATATTCAATGCGCTGCACCAGGGCGATCGGGAACTGACTGAGATCGGACGACCCCGTTACCCCAGCCTGGTTAAGACGGATCCCGTCGACAAGAATAAGAACATGACTGGAATTAGTCCCCCGAATAAAGAGAGAGGAAAGTTGCCCCATTCCGCCGTTTTGAGCGGTATCCACGCCAGGCAAGCGACGCATAACGTCAATGACGGTGTTTGCCTGCCAGCGATCAATATCCTCGCGCGTCACCACAGACGTTGGTGCAAGAACGGTATTAACAGGTTGCTCAAAACGGTTTGCTGTCACCACCAACGAGTCGGCGCTATCCTGCGCCCAGCCCGAAAATGCCGTGACGGACAACGCCGTCAACAGCGATACTTTTTTAATCATTGTTAAAGCATCCACAATATAAGAAGGATGCCGCAGGCTTCATCTATAGCACGCGATGACGAAACCAAATGCGACGTGATCCCGGCAGGTCTTCGGGCTAGGTGGCGTTTTGCGGATGAAGACTTCCCATTTTCACAGTGTCTACAATTCTCATCCCGCCAGTCTTTACCGCTGCGCGTCAGCTCCAGATTTTCACTGGATTCCCTTTTCACTCTCAGGAGACCGGAAACAGAATGCTACAATTAGACACGTATAGATGTCCAGATAGCTATTGGCCATTAAATCTGGACATCCACTGCACAATCCCTACAATCCCCGCGTAATTCTTTATCACTCAGGACGCATCATGACCCCCGAACACCTCCCAACAGAACAGTACGACGCACAGCTGGCAGAGAAAGTTGTCCGCCTGCAAAGTATGATGACGCCTTTCAACGCGCCCGTTCCTGAGGTGTTCCGCTCGCCCGTTAGCCACTACCGCATGCGTGCGGAATTCCGCATCTGGCACGACGGTGACGACCTGTACCACATCATTTTCGATCAGCAGACGAAGTCCCGCATTCGGGTTGACAGTTTCCCGGCGGCGAGTGAACTCATCAACCAGCTCATGACGCTGATGATCGACGGCGTACGCAACAACCCTGTGCTGCGCCACAAGCTGTTCCAGATTGATTATCTGACCACACAAAGCAACCAGGCGATCGTCTCTCTGCTGTATCACAAAGCGCTGAATGACGAATGGCGCGAGCAGGCAGAAGCGCTGCGCGATGCCCTGCGCGCGCAGAACATCAATGTTCACCTGATTGGTCGTGCAACAAAAACCAAAATCATGCTGGATCAGGATTTCATCGACGAACGTCTGTCGGTGGCGGGAAAAGAGATGGTGTACCGCCAGGTTGAGAACAGCTTTACCCAGCCAAACGCAGCAATGAACGTACAGATGCTGGACTGGGCGCTGAAGGCGACCGAAGGGTCAAAGGGCGATCTGCTAGAGCTGTACTGCGGGAACGGCAACTTCTCCCTGGCGCTGGCGCGTAACTTTGAGCGCGTCCTGGCGACGGAGATTGCCAAGCCGTCCGTTGCCGCTGCACAGTACAACATTGCCGCCAATCACATCGACAATGTGCAGATCATTCGTATGTCTGCAGAAGAGTTCACGCAGGCCATGAATGGCGTACGCCAGTTTAATCGCCTGGAGGGGATCGATCTGAAGAGTTACCAGTGTGAGACGATTTTTGTCGATCCGCCGCGCAGTGGCCTGGACAGCGAAACCGAGAAGATGGTGCAGGCGTACCCGCGTATTTTGTACATATCCTGTAACCCGGAAACGCTGTGCAAGAACCTCGAAACATTAAGCCAGACGCACAATGTTGAACGTCTGGCTCTCTTCGATCAGTTCCCGTATACGCACCATATGGAGTGCGGCGTACTTCTTACCGCGAAGTAACGTGATGGCAGGCAGGTCAACCTGCCTGCCATCACACTCTCTTACTCCGGCAGCTCGTGCTTGCGGCTACGCATGCGCGAGCCAATCCAGAACACCAGTGCCACAGAAAGTACCGCCGGCAGGAAGTTAGAACCGATATCCGGATACTCTGCACGCACCACGGTGCTATACAGCAACACGCCAAGAATAAAGCAGGCCGCGGCCAGCCCAGGCAACCCGACCGGCATGGTGCGGTTCAGGTAACGCTGATGCAGACAGTACACCGTCAGCACCAGCGCAATAAGCGGGAAAATAGAAAATGGAACGATCGAGCTGAACACAGCCGCAAACGTGCCATTAATTGATAAGCCAGCGATCAATGCCAGCAACAGCGTACCCTTATCCTGACCTGACTGTTTCATTACTCACCTTCACTCTTCGGTTTGATGTGCCAGTTTCTCTTGTTCACGGCGATACCAGTAGTACGCGCCTTTGGAGATCATCCTGAGCTGTAATACCAGTCGCTCTTCGAGCTGCTTGCGTTGTTCGATGCTGACATCCAGCGCTTCGGCACCCGCGCTGAAAACAATCGTCACCATCGCCTCAGCCTGTGCTTCAGTGAACGCACGCGGCATATGGTTTTCGAGTTCAAGATAGTCGGCAAGTTCCGCGATAAAATGCTGAATTTCACGCGCCACAGCGGCACGGAACGCGGCTGATGTTCCGGAACGTTCCCGCAACAGCAGGCGAAACGCGTTGGGGTTATTGCCAATAAATTCCATAAAGGTCGACACAGAGGTGCGGATCACGCTCCCCCCTTTAGCGATACGCTGCCGCGCCTGGCGCATAAGCTGACGCAGCATCAGTCCGCTCTCGTCGACCATGGTCAGACCCAGTTCATCCACATCACGGAAATGACGGTAGAAGGACGTTGGCGCAATCCCGGCCTCGCGCGCAACTTCACGCAGGCTTAAACTGGCAAAACTACGCTCGGCACTCAGTTGACTGAATGCGGCTTCCACCAGCGAACGCCGGGTTTTCTCTTTTTGTTGTGCTCTTACGCCCATCACGATAGTTGAATCCTTCCAAAGGCCTGATGGCACTATACCAGAGAATAAAATTAATCTGTTTGCCTGGCTTTGTGAATGATTGTTTACGTACGGTTTGTGCTCCACTGCCGGAAAAAAGCACAACGATAATTGGGTTACTCGGGCAATGATGTTATGATTCTGTTGCTTTTATGTATAAGAACAGGTAAGCCTTACCATGCCACATTCCTACGATTACGACGCAATTGTGATAGGTTCCGGCCCCGGCGGCGAAGGCGCTGCTATGGGACTGGTGAAACAGGGAGCCAGAGTAGCGGTGATAGAGCGCTACCATAACGTTGGCGGCGGTTGCACCCATTGGGGCACCATCCCTTCCAAAGCCCTCCGCCATGCCGTTAGCCGCATTATTGAATTTAACCAGAACCCTCTTTACAGCGACCACTCCCGACTTCTTCGTTCCTCCTTTGCTGACATCCTGAATCATGCGGATACCGTTATTAACCAGCAGACACGGATGCGCCAGGGGTTTTATGAGCGTAACCACTGTGAAATTTTGCAGGGCAATGCGCACTTTGTTGATGAACACACCCTGGCGCTCGAATGCCACGACGGGTCGGTCGAAACCATCACGGCGGAAAAATTTGTTATCGCCTGTGGTTCACGCCCGTACCATCCGGCAGACGTGGACTTCTCCCACCCGCGCATTTACGACAGCGACTCCATCCTGAGCCTGCACCACGAACCCCGTCATGTGATTATCTATGGCGCAGGGGTGATTGGCTGCGAATATGCGTCGATCTTCCGGGGCATGGACGTGAAAGTTGACCTGATCAACACCCGCGACCGCCTGCTGGCCTTCCTCGATCAGGAAATGTCAGACTCGCTCTCTTACCACTTCTGGAACAGCGGCGTGGTGATTCGCCACAACGAAGAGTACGAGAAAATTGAAGGCTGCGACGACGGTGTGATCATGCATCTGAAATCGGGCAAGAAGCTGAAAGCTGACTGCCTGCTGTACGCCAACGGCCGTACCGGTAACACCGATTCTCTGGCTCTGGAAAATATCGGGCTCGAAACCGACAGCCGCGGTCAGCTGAAGGTGAACAGCATGTACCAGACAGCCCTGCCGCATGTGTATGCCGTCGGTGATGTTATCGGTTATCCAAGCCTGGCTTCTGCAGCATACGATCAGGGACGCATCGCGGCGCAGGCGCTGGTGAAAGGCGAAGCGACGGCACATCTGATCGAAGATATTCCGACAGGTATTTATACCATCCCGGAAATCAGCTCCGTCGGGAAAACCGAGCAGCAGCTGACGTCAATGAAGGTGCCTTACGAGGTGGGTCGCGCACAGTTTAAACATCTGGCGAGGGCGCAAATCGTGGGAATGAGCGTGGGTACGCTGAAGATCCTGTTCCATCGCGAGACGAAAGAGATCCTCGGTATTCACTGCTTTGGTGAACGCGCGGCGGAGATTATTCATATCGGCCAGGCGATCATGGAGCAAAAAGGTGGTGGTAACACCATCGAGTACTTCGTTAACACCACCTTCAACTACCCGACCATGGCGGAAGCCTATCGGGTCGCGGCACTGAACGGTTTAAACCGCCTGTTTTAACGCATTGTCAAAATGGCCATCCATCGAACCACGGATGGCCTCTGCCAGCTGCTCATAGCGGCTGCGCAGCGGTGAACCCGGACGATAAACCAGACCAATGGTACGACGTGGCTCTGGTTTAATGCATGGCAGATAAACCACGCCGTCACGTTTACGTTCGCGCGGCACGGCCAGTGCCGGCAGCAATGTGATCCCACTGCCCGCCGCCACCATATTCCGCAGCGTTTCAAGGCTGGTTGCGCGGAAATGGGTATCCTCGTCAGCACCCGCTTCGAAGCAGAAGCCCATCGCCTGATCGCGCAGGCAGTGACCATCTTCCAGCATCAGCAGTTTTTCACCGGCCAGATCGGCCATCGGCACGCGATCGCGGTTCGCCCACGGGTGATCTTCATAGATCGCCAGCATCATGGGCTCATCAAACAGCGGCACTTCGATAAAAGCTTCGCTCTCTTTGACCAGCGCCAGAATGGCACAGTCGAGCTTGCCGCTGTCTAACTGCGCCAGCAGCTGATGGGTTTGCGCTTCATGCAGATACATTTCGAGTTTCGGGAACGTCTGATGCAGCATTGGAATGATGTGCGGCAACAGGTACGGGCCAACGGTTGGGATCAGGCCAATATGCAACGGGCCGGACATTGCCTCCCCCTGCTGGCTTGCCATTTCCTTGAGCACTTTGACCTCGCGCAGCACGGTGCGCGCCTGATCCACCAGCAGCAGACCTGCCTGGGTGAACAGTACCTTACGACTGGTGCGCTCCAGCAGCATCACGCCCAGCTCGTCTTCCAGCTTGCGGATCTGGCCGCTCAGGGTAGGCTGGCTGACGTGGCAGGAATCTGCCGCGCGGCGAAAATGGCGGTGCTCGGCTAACGCTACCAGGTATTCAAGATCACGAATATTCATTATTCATCCTCCGTCGCCACGATAGTTCATGGCGATAGATAGCATAGCAACGAACGATTATCCCTATCAAGCATTCTGTTGAATAATACACCACATAGACGAGGCGGCACGTGTTTGACCCTTGACGTCCCCGCACCGTCAGCGAGTTTCTCTCAAAACTCGAACAACTAAAGCCAACGTGAACTTTTGCGGACCCCGTGGTCCGCATTTTTTTTGCGTAAAAAAGGCCGGGGATAAAAGCAAAATGGCAACCGAAGTTGCCATTTTTAGTGTTTACTCCCTCTCCCCGTGGGAGAGGGCCGGGGTGAGGGCACCAGCCCGCACTCATCAAACCAGCCGGTTTTTCGCATCCGCAATCGCCTGCGCGACTTGCTTCGGTGACACGCCGCCTTTCGCTGCACGCTTATCCAGACAAGACTGCAACGCCAGAATCGGATACACATCATCACCGATAACCGCACTGAATTTCTGCAGGTCGGTCAGCGGCAACGCTTCCAGTGCCTTACCCTGACGAATGGCTTCAACCACCGCTTCACCGACAATGTGGTGCGCTTCACGGAACGGTACGCCTTTCGCCACCAGGTAATCGGCAAGCTCGGTCGAGTTTGCATAGCCCTGCTGCGCCGCTTCCTGACAACGCGGGCGTTTCACCTGAATGCCATCCAGCACCAGCGCGCCCATATGCAGGCAGTCCAGCCAGGTATCGAGCGCGTCGAACAGCCCTTCTTTGTCTTCCTGCATATCTTTGTTATACGCCAGCGGCAGCCCTTTCAGGGTCATCATCATGCCGGTCAGCGCGCCCTGCACACGGCCACACTTACCGCGGATAAGCTCCAGCGCATCCGGGTTTTTCTTCTGTGGCATCAGGGAGGAGCCTGACGTCACGCGGTCAGACAGCTCAACAAACCCGGCTTCACCGGAGTTGAAGAAAATCAGGTCTTCGGCAAAGCGCGACAGATGCACCATGCCGATAGACGCATTGGAAAGCAGCTCCAGCACGTGATCACGGTCAGAGACGCTGTCCAGGCTGTTACGGGTGGCTGAAGCAAAGCCCAGCCAGCCTGCCAGCTGGTCACGGTCGATTTCATAGGCCGTCCCTGCCAGCGCACCGCTGCCCAGCGGGCTCACGTCCAGACGCTTCAGGGTATCCTGCAGACGGCTTTCATCACGCGCCAGCATCTCAACGTAGGCCAGACACCAGTGCGCAAAGGTTACCGGCTGCGCGCGCTGCAGGTGGGTATAACCCGGCATCACCGCGTCCTGGTTGTTCTGCGCGGTTTCCACCAGCGCGCCCTGTAGCTGACGGTTGGCTGCCAGCAGTTCACCAACGGTATCTTTACACCACAATTTCAGATCAGTCGCGACCTGGTCGTTACGGCTACGCCCGGTATGCAGTTTTTTACCCAGCTGGCCGACTTTATCGATGAGTTTCCCTTCCACCCAGCTGTGAATATCTTCCGCATCGCTGGCGAGGATCTGCTGCGGGTCCAGACGCACCTCTTCCAGCAGGTTATTCAGCGCCTCTTCCAGCTGCAGCTGTTCGTCTGCGGTCAGGACGCCCACGGTGACCAGCGCTTTGGACCAGGCCACAGAGCCGACGATATCCTGCTCGGCCAGGCGGTAGTCGAAGCGCAAAGAGTCGTTGAACTGTTTGAACCGCTGATCCGCTGCCTGTGTAAAACGCCCACCCCAAAGTGCCATAACATGCTTCCTTAATATCTTTGAATTTCATTGCCCGGCTGCGCTGCGCTGACCGGGCCTGCAGAATCGGTAAATTGCTTACGCCAGAATACGCGTGCCAATCGGCGTGCCGTTAAACAACGCCGGGAGTTGCTCCGCATGGCGCCAGGACGCGATGTCCACCGGACGTCCAAGCGTACGCGCGGCATCCAGCGCCGCATTGACTTTGACGATCATGCCGTCGGTAATAATGCCCTGCTCGATAAGCTGTTCGGCTTTCGCTGCGGTCATTTCCGCAATACGCTGGCCTTTGCCGTCGAGAATACCGCTTACGTCAGAGAGCAGAATCAGGTCCGCGCCCAGCGTAGCCGCCAGAGCCGTTGCCGCCTGGTCTGCATTGACGTTCATCAGCTCGCCCTCTTCGGTCACCCCGATAGAGCTCACCACCGGCAGGAATCCTCCTTCCAGCAGCATGTTAATCAGCTTAGGCGAACCAGGCTGTGCCAGTCCAACGTGTCCGAGCTCTTCGTCGAGCTGGGTCACTTTTACGCTGTCACCATCGCCCAGACACAGGCCGACAGAGGCGATATGGTGTTTCTTCGCCCACGCCAGCAGCGTTTTGTTCGCCGTCCCCGCCAGGGCACCGGTAATAATATCAATCTGGTCAGCAGGCGTGACGCGCAGGCCATTTTTCTTTTTCACCGGCAGGTTGAGCCCTTTCATCAGCTCATCAACCACGCAGCCGCCGCCGTGCACAATCACCAGCGGACGTTGGTGTGATTCGCGATAGTTCACCAGCGCGGTAAAAAGACGCTCCAGCGCTTCTTCGCTGTCCAGCAGTACACCACCGAGTTTGATAATTAATGGGTTCATCATCACACCTTAAATAAGAGCCTGGGTTTCCGGGAAACCGAAACGAATATTTGCACACTGCATTGCCTGCGCGGCAGCGCCTTTAAGTAAGTTATCTTCCGCAGCCACCACAATCAGGTGCTCACCCTGCACGGCAAAGCCAATGTCGCAGAATGGCAGGCCAACCACGTTTTTCAGCGCCGGCACGCCTTTGTCGTACAGGCGCACCAGCGGTTTGTCCGCATAGGCCTGCGTAAAGGCTTCGCTCACCTGTTCGTGGGTCACGCCGGGTTTCAGGCGGCAGGTGATGGTTTCGAGGATCCCACGCGGGAAGCTGCCCAGATGCGGCGTGAAGATGACATCCGCACCCAGATGCGTCGTGATTTCAGGGTGATGGCGGTGATTGAACACGCCATACGGCTGAAGGCTCACTTCGCAGAAGCTGTTAGCGATAGCGGCTTTACGCCCCGCGCCGCTGACACCACTGGTGGCGTTGATCACCGGCCACTGGTTCAGATCCAGCAGGTCTGCGTCGATCAGCGGCTTCAGAGAAAGCTGTGCCGCCGTCGGATAACAGCCCGGCACGGCAACCAGATCCGCTTCCTTCAGTTTATCTGTGCTCCACTCCGCCAGGCCGTATACCGCTTTTTCCAGCAGCTCAGGGTGTTGATGGGTGAAACCGTAATATTTTTCGTAGAACGCGCCGTCATTCACACGGAAGGCGCCGGAGAGGTCGAACACCACACAGCCGGCCGCCAGACAGTGCGGAACCAGGTCGTGGCTGACTTCGTGCGCGGTAGCTAAAAACACCACGTCGACGCCGTCGGTGAACGCGCGGATGTCAGACATTGGCTGCAGCGGCAGATCAACAATGCCTTTAAGTTGCGGATGCAAATCGGAAATTAACTTTCCTGCATCATTGCTTTGCGCTGACACGGTCAAAGCGGTTATGGTCATATGAGGATGGCGATTCACGTAGCTTACAAGCTCTGCGCCCGCATAACCGCTAGCGCCTACAATCAGCGTATTCAACATCGGGTTCCTTTATGCTCAACGTTAATGTATTTTTATTCACATTTATTGCATGAATATTGATACTATCACGACCTAAGGTGTGTCAACAATGAAAATGAACTTACCGCCATTTATCGAGATTTACCGCGCCCTGATTGCCACACCCTCCATCAGTGCGACCGAAGAAGCGCTGGATCAGAGCAATGAGTCTTTAATCAATCTGCTGGCAGGTTGGTTTAGCGATATTGGGTTTAACGTTGAGGTTCAGCCCGTCCCCGGAACACGCCATAAATTTAACCTGCTCGCCAGTACCGGACAGGGTGCCGGCGGCCTGCTGCTGGCCGGTCATACCGATACCGTTCCCTTTGACGATGGTCGCTGGACGCGCGATCCGTTCACCCTGACCGAGCATGACAACAAGCTTTACGGTCTGGGCACCGCCGACATGAAAGGCTTTTTTGCTTTTATCCTCGATGCGCTGCGTGACGTGGACGTGACAACGCTGAAGAAACCGCTCTACATTCTGGCCACTGCCGATGAAGAGACCAGCATGGCCGGGGCGCGCTACTTCTCTGAAAACACCTCAATTCGCCCGGATTGCGCCATTATTGGTGAACCAACGTCACTGCAGCCAATCCGCGCCCACAAGGGCCATATCTCCACGGCGGTGCGCGTGCTGGGCCAGTCAGGCCACTCCAGCGATCCGGCGCGCGGCGTCAACGCCATCGAACTGATGCACGACGCCATCGGCCGCATCATGCAGTTGCGCGACTCGCTGAAAGAGCGTTATCACTACGACGCATTCACCGTGCCTTACCCGACGCTGAACCTCGGCAGCCTGCACGGTGGCGATGCATCCAACCGTATCTGCGCCTGCTGCGAACTGCATATGGATATCCGTCCGCTGCCGGGCATGACGCTGAGCGATCTCGACGGCCTGTTGACCGAAGCGCTGGCGCCGGTCAGCGAGCGCTGGCCGGGCCGCCTGACGGTCTCCGAGCTTCATCCGCCGATCCCTGGCTACGAATGTCCACCGGATCATCAACTGGTTGAAGTCGTGGAAAAGCTGCTCGGCGAGAAAACCGACGTGGTGAACTATTGCACCGAAGCACCGTTTATTCAGACCCTGTGTCCTACGCTGGTGCTTGGCCCGGGTTCCATCAACCAGGCTCACCAGCCGGATGAATATCTGGAAACGCGCTTTATCAAACCGACCCGTGAACTGATTACCCAGGTCGTGCATCACTTCTGCTGGCATTAAAATGCCCCTGAGGGTTCCCTCTCCCGGTGGGAGAGGGTCAGGGTAAGGGCAACAAATCCCGCGATCTTCGTCACATTCCCATAAGCATCTCTTATCTGACGCAAAGCGAATTAAATTTCGTAAATTACCCACATTTATTCGTTTGCTGAACCGTTTTCGCAGCAATTGACGACGGGGGTTTTACGTGGCTTTATAAAGGGAGATGACAAAATATTGTCCAAAAGATTTTCGATTGGGCATAAACAAAAATGATGGGGTGACTGGGTTTTTATGAACGAACAATATTCCGCGTTGCGTAGTAATGTCAGTATGCTCGGCAAAGTGCTTGGAGATACCATCAAAGATGCGTTGGGGGAAAACATCCTCGACCGCGTTGAAACCATCCGCAAGCTGTCAAAATCTTCCCGTGCAGGTAACGAGGCCAGTCGTCAGGAGCTGCTCACCACCTTGCAGAACCTTTCTAACGATGAGCTGCTGCCCGTTGCCCGCGCCTTCAGCCAGTTTCTGAACCTGGCAAACACCGCTGAGCAATACCACAGCATTTCGCCGAATGGCGAAGCTGCCAGCAACCCGGAAGTCATTGCCCGTACGCTTCGTAAACTGAAAGACCAGCCAGACCTCAACGAAGACATCATCAAAAAAGCGGTGGAGTCCCTTTCGCT
The DNA here is from genome assembly GCF_049913205.1 of Enterobacter sp. R-25. Classification (NCBI taxonomy): domain Bacteria; kingdom Pseudomonadati; phylum Pseudomonadota; class Gammaproteobacteria; order Enterobacterales; family Enterobacteriaceae; genus Enterobacter; species Enterobacter sp. R-25. The sequence goes on from NZ_CP183982.1 coordinate 4,631,777, forward strand.
GGAGCTGGTTCTGACCGCTCACCCAACCGAAATCACTCGCCGCACCCTGATCCACAAAATGGTGGAAGTGAACAACTGCCTCAAGCAGCTGGATAACAAAGACATTGCTGACTACGAGCGCAACCAGCTGATGCGCCGTCTGCGCCAGCTGATTGCCCAGTCCTGGCACACCGATGAAATTCGTAAGCATCGTCCAAGCCCGGTCGACGAAGCCAAATGGGGCTTTGCGGTGGTGGAAAATAGCCTGTGGGAAGGGGTGCCGAACTACCTGCGTGAGCTGAACGAGCAGCTGGAAGCGAATCTGGATTACCGCCTGCCGGTCGATTTTGTGCCGGTGCGCTTCACCTCCTGGATGGGCGGCGACCGTGACGGCAACCCGAACGTCACCGCGGAAATTACCCGCCACGTGCTCCTGTTGAGCCGCTGGAAAGCAACCGACCTGTTCCTGAAAGATATTCAGGTATTGATCTCCGAGCTGTCGATGGTAGAGGCCACGCCTGAACTGCGCGCGCTGGCCGGCGAAGAAGGTGCCAGCGAGCCGTATCGTTTCCTGATGAAAAAACTGCGTGGCCAACTGATGGCGACGCAGGCCTGGCTGGAAGCGCGTCTGAAAGGCCAGCGCCTGCCAAAGCCGGAAGGCCTGCTGAGCCAGAACGAGCAGCTCTGGGAGCCGCTGTATGCCTGCTATAAATCACTGCAGGCCTGCGGAATGGGCATCATCGCGAATGGCGAACTGCTCGACACCCTGCGCCGCGTGAAGTGTTTCGGCGTGCCGCTGGTGCGTATTGACGTCCGTCAGGAAAGCACCCGTCATACCGAAGCGCTGGGCGAACTGACCCGCTATCTCGGCATCGGCGACTATGAAAGCTGGTCTGAAGCGGACAAACAAGCCTTCCTGATCCGCGAACTGAACTCCAAGCGCCCCCTGCTGCCACGTAACTGGGAGCCAAGCAACGAAACCCGCGAGGTGCTCAACACCTGTAAAGCGATCGTTGATGCGCCAAAAGGATCGGTGGCTGCCTATGTGATCTCCATGGCGAAAACGCCGTCTGACGTGCTGGGCGTTCACCTTCTGCTCAAAGAAGCCGGTATCGACTATGCCCTTCCGGTTGCACCGCTGTTTGAAACCCTTGATGACCTGAACAACGCTAACGACGTCATGACGCAGCTGCTGAATATCGACTGGTACCGCGGCTTTATTCAGGGCAAACAGATGGTGATGATTGGCTATTCCGACTCCGCAAAAGACGCGGGCGTCATGGCGGCATCCTGGGCGCAGTATCAGGCACAGGATGCGTTGATCAAAACCTGTGAAAAAGCGGGCATCGAACTGACGCTGTTCCACGGACGCGGCGGCTCGATTGGCCGTGGTGGCGCGCCAGCGCATGCGGCACTGCTGTCACAACCGCCGGGAAGCCTGAAAGGCGGCCTGCGCGTGACCGAACAGGGTGAAATGATCCGCTTTAAGTACGGCCTGCCGGAAGTGACCATCAGCAGCCTGTCGCTCTACACCAGTGCAATTCTGGAAGCGAACCTGCTGCCACCGCCAGAGCCGAAAGAGTCCTGGTGCCATATCATGGACGAGCTATCAGATATCTCCTGCGATCTGTACCGCGGCTACGTGCGTGAAAACAAAGATTTTGTGCCTTACTTCCGTTCAGCTACCCCTGAGCAGGAGCTGGGTAAACTGCCGCTGGGTTCACGTCCGGCTAAGCGCCGCCCGACCGGTGGCGTAGAGTCTCTGCGTGCCATCCCGTGGATCTTCGCCTGGACCCAGAACCGTCTGATGCTGCCCGCCTGGCTGGGCGCAGGTGCGGCGCTGCAGAAAGTGGTGGAAGATGGCAAACAGAACGAACTGGAAACCATGTGCCGCGACTGGCCATTCTTCTCCACCCGTCTGGGTATGCTGGAGATGGTCTTCTCGAAAGCAGACCTGTGGCTGGCGGAATACTACGATCAGCGTCTGGTGAAGCCTGAGCTGTGGACGCTGGGTAAAGAGCTGCGCGAACTGCTGGAAGACGACATCAAAGTGGTGCTGGACATAGCTAACGACTCGCACCTGATGGCGGATCTGCCGTGGATTGCCGAGTCCATCCAGCTGCGTAACATCTACACCGACCCCCTGAACGTCCTGCAGGCGGAGCTGCTGCACCGTTCACGTCTGGCGGAAGAAGAAGGTAAAGAGCCGGATCCACGCGTCGAACAGGCGTTGATGGTGACGATTGCAGGCGTTGCGGCAGGTATGCGTAACACAGGCTAATCCATTGGCTTCATACAGGCCCGGCAGCGCTAACGCTGCCGGCCGATATCCGGTATTCACGCCATGCACCACGACATCAGCCCCCTTCTGACCGACCTCATTAATGGCACCGTAGCGCTACGTGACGTACGGTTTTTCACCCCGCCCGACCCACACTCCCGCACATCGCCTTGCCTGGTCATTAACCTCGATAATGCCTGCGAAGCGTGGTTTTCTTACTCTGCAGAGGGGTTACTTCATACCGGACACGCGCTCAGCATCAGCTTCGGTAAACAGCAGCTGTCGCTTCGTCTTTATCGGGATAACGTGCTTATACAGCACCAGCAGGTTGCCCGGCGCGGCCCCCGAACCGGAGCGTTTCTCCTGCAAACGCTGGCCGAACTGCAGATGCAGCCTGATGAACAGGAAACGGCCAGACTAGTGGTACTGAGTATGCTCAGCCACTGTCGCGATCTTCTTGGCAGCGACATTCATACTGACAGCCGCAGTCGTGCTTTGTTTGAAGCCATCCGGCGCTATCTCGATGAACATCACGCCTCACCGCTGACCCGCGATTCCGTGGCACGGGCGTTTTATATTTCACCCAACTACCTTTCACATCTGTTTCAGAAGACCGGGAACGTGGGGTTCAATGAATACCTGACCCAAACGCGTCTGGAACACGCGCGCCAGTTGCTCAAGGGTTATGACCTAAAAATCAAAGACATTGCCGCCCGCTGCGGCTTTACAGACAGCAACTACTTCTGCCGCCTCTTTCGTAAACATACCGAACGCTCCCCTTCCGAGTACCGCCGCCAGTATCACAGCCAGCTGACTGCCAAAAACTAGCATTGTGATCGCCCTCTCACTTCACTAAGCACATTACATTTGTCCAGTATTTGGCAAAATTGACCTGTATCCCCGGCCAGCAGCCCCACCTTATCCTTAGGTTAACCTTTCTGACTTAAGGAAAAATAATGGAACTGTATCTGGATACCGCCAACGTGGCAGAGGTTGAGCGCCTGGCGCGCATTTTTCCGATTGCCGGCGTCACCACCAACCCGAGCATTGTAGCCGCCAGCGGCGAAACCCTCTGGAACGTACTGCCGCGTCTGCAAAACGCCATCGGGCCACAGGGTACGCTGTTTGCCCAGACCATGAGCCGTGAAGCCGAAGGGATGGTGGCAGAAGCCAAACGCCTGAGTAACGCCATTCCTGGCATCGTGGTGAAAATCCCGGTGACCGCACAGGGCCTTATAGCGATAAAAATGCTGAAAAAAGAGGGCATAACCACGTTAGGCACGGCCGTTTACAGCGCCGCCCAGGGTTTACTGGCCGCGCTGGCGGGAGCGAAATATGTCGCACCGTATGTTAATCGCGTCGACGCTCAGGGCGGGGACGGCATTCGTATGGTACAGGAGCTGCAATCCCTGCTCGAACGCCACGCGCCCGAAAGCAACGTGCTGGCCGCCAGCTTCAAAACACCACGTCAGGCGCTGGACTGCCTGCTCGCCGGATGTGAAGCAATCACGCTTCCTTTAGATGTAGCGCAACAAATGCTCGGCACCCCAGCGGTAGAGTCAGCCATAGAGAAGTTTGAGCACGACTGGAAAAACGCGTTTGGTAACCTCAATCTCTAAGGGAGATCTGTTATGGACCGTATCATTCAATCGCCGGGGAAATATATCCAGGGCGCTGATGTTCTCACCCGTCTCGGCGACTATCTGAAACCACTGGCAACACGCTGGTTGGTTGTGGGCGATAAGTTTGTGCTGGGTTTTGCACAAGAGACCTTGCTTGAGAGTTTCAAAAAAGCGGAAATTCATGCTGAAATCGCGCCCTTCGGTGGCGAATGTTCGCAAAACGAAATCGATCGCCTGAAAAAACGGGCCGACGGCGCCGACTGTATGGCGGTGCTCGGTATCGGCGGCGGGAAAACGCTGGATACCGCCAAAGCGCTGGCGCATTTTATGGACGTGCCCGTTGCCATCGCTCCGACTATCGCCTCCACCGACGCCCCGTGCAGCGCCCTTTCTGTCATTTATACCGACAGCGGTGAATTCGATCGCTACCTGATGCTGCCGCATAACCCGAACATGGTGATTGTCGACACCCGGGTGGTGGCTGGCGCTCCGCCGCGTCTGCTGGCCGCCGGGATAGGCGATGCCCTTGCCACCTGGTTTGAAGCGCGCGCCTGTTCCCGTAGCGGCGCGATCACCATGGCGGGCGGAAAATGTACCCAGGCTGCGCTAGCCCTCGCCGAGCTGTGCTACAACACGTTAATTGAAGAGGGTGAGAAAGCGATGCTCGCGGCCGGGCAGCACGTGGTCACACCGGCGCTGGAGCGCATCATTGAAGCCAATACCTATCTGAGCGGCGTTGGATTTGAAAGCGGTGGACTGGCGGCCGCGCACGCCATTCACAATGGAATGACCGCCGTGCCGGAGGCACATTCGTTCTATCACGGTGAAAAAGTGGCGTTTGGGACGCTGACGCAACTGGTGCTGGAAAATGCCCCGGTAGAGGAAATTGAAACCGTCGCGGCGCTGTGTCACAGCGTAGGTTTGCCCATCACGCTGGCACAACTGAACATTAAAGAGGATATTCCGGTCAAAATGCGGCTGATTGCCGAGGCAGCCTGCGCAGAGGGTGAAACCATTCACAACATGCCAGGCGGGGTGTCACCGGATCAGGTTTACGCGGCGCTGCTGGTGGCCGATCAGTACGGGCAACGGTTCCTGCGGGAGTGGGCGTAACCGGTATTGCCGGATGGTAAAAAAATCCCCGCCGAAGCGGGGATTGTATTTACTGCAGATCAAACCGATCCAAATCCATCACCTTCGCCCAAGCGGCAACAAAGTCGCGGACGAATTTCTCATGGGCGTCGCTGCTGGCGTAAACCTCGGCCAGCGCGCGCAGCACGGCGTTCGAACCGAATACCAGATCGGCACGCGTGGCGGTGTATTTCACTTCACCGCTGGCGCGATCGCTGCCGGCAAACAGCTCGTTTGATTCATCGGTCGCTTTCCACTGGGTATTCATGTCCAGCAGGTTCACGAAGAAATCGTTGCTCAGCACGCCTTCACGATGGGTGAACACGCCGTTCTGACTGCCATCGAAGTTCGCCCCCAGTACGCGCAGACCGCCAATCAGCACCGTCAGTTCTGGTGCAGTGAGCGTCAGCTGCTGGGCCTTATCAATCAACAGAGACTCGGTAGTGGAGGCATCAACCTGTGCACGGTAGTTACGGAAGCCATCGGCAATCGGTTCGAGCAGGTTAAACATCTCGATATCCGTCTGATCCTGGCGCGCATCAACGCGGCCCGGCGTGAACGGTACATTGACGTAAACGCCGGCCTCTTTCGCCGCCTGTTCAACACCCACCACACCTGCCAGCACGATGATATCGGCCAGTGACGCTTTGTTGGTGGTACGCTGAATAGCTTCCAGGGCGGGTAACGCGCGAACCGCTGCGGCGTTAACTTCCCAGTCGCGCTGGGGTGCCAGTGCCAGACGCGCACCGTTGGCGCCGCCACGCTTATCGCCACCGCGGAAGGTCGATGCAGACGCCCAGGCAACGGAAACCAGGTCGCTCACGGACAGACCCGAGGCAATGATTTCCGCTTTCAGACTCTCGATGTCCTCTTTAGTCGGGTTGAACACCGCCTGCGGCAGTGGATCCTGCCAGATGAGATCTTCTTTCGGCACTTCCGGACCAATGTAACGCGCTTTTGGCCCCATATCACGGTGGGTCAGCTTGAACCACGCGCGGGCAAAGGCTTCGTTAAAGGCCTGCGGATCGTTCAGGAAGCGGCGGGAGATTTTCTCGAACTCGGGGTCAAAACGCAGCGTCAGATCGGTGACCAGCATCGTCGGTTTGCGCTTTTTCGACGGGTCGAACGGATCAGGCATAATGTCTGGTGCATCCACGGCTTCGAACTGAATCGCACCCGCCGGGCTGCGGGTCTGCACCCACTCGTATTTGAACAGGTTCTCGAAGAAGTAGTTACTCCACTGGGTCGGCGTTTGTGACCAGATGACTTCCAGCCCGGAGGTGATCGCATCTGCGCCAACGCCGGTACCGTGCGTACTGGTCCAGCCCAGACCCTGCGCTTCAATTGGCGCGGCTTCCGGGTCGGCACCGACATGGGTCGCTTCACCTGCACCGTGGGTTTTACCGAGGGTATGACCGCCAGCAATCAACGCAACGGTCTCTTCGTCGTTCATCCCCATGTTGCCAAAGGTGGCACGGATCGCCGCGGCCGCTGACAGTGGTTCACCGCTGGCGTTTGGCCCTTCCGGGTTAACGTAAATCAGCCCCATTTCGGTGGCTGCCAGTGGGCGCTTCGCCAGTGCTTCCGGGTCACGGTGGGTGAGCCAGGCTTTTTCATCCCCCCAGTTCACGTCCATATCCGGTTCCCAGACATCTTCACGCCCGGCCCCAAAACCAAAGGTACGGAAACCAGAGTTCTCCAGCGCCACGTTACCGGCAAGGATGAAGAGGTCAGCCCAGGAAATTTTTTGACCGTATTTTTGCTTGATAGGCCACAGGAGACGGCGCGCTTTATCCAGACTTACGTTATCTGGCCAGGAGTTCAGGGGGGCAAAGCGCTGTTGACCGCGCCCTGCACCACCGCGACCGTCAACGGAGCGATAGGTACCTGCGCCGTGCCAGGCCATACGGATAAACAGGCCGGCATAGCTGCCCCAGTCGGCTGGCCACCACGGCTGAGAGTCGGTCAGAAGTGCTTTGAGATCGCCCTTGAGCGCTGAGTAATCAAGTTTGCTGAATTCTTTGCGGTAGTCAAAGTCTTCACCCAGAGGGTTAGAACGGTTGGAATGTTGATTAAGAAGATCGACGCGGAGTTGTTTTGGCCACCAGTCGCGGCTGCCTGTGCCTGCCCCCGCGCTGTGATCGACGCTGCCCTGATGGAACGGGCACTTGCCGATTGATGCCGCATTATTGCTGTCGTCTGACGTGCTCATCGCTATGCTCCCTTTTACAGTGTTACCGTTACGATATACGCCCTTGTTGATAAGGTATAGTTGAGATAACCCACAGATTCGATAGTTAATTCCGTTTAATTTCCCATTGAAAGTATGTGCGTTCTGTACGTCAAAGGCAGCATTGCTGATATGGCGGGGAAATAAAACCCTTATAAATCAAAAAATCCTCCGAAGAGGGCTTCTATTTATTATGCGCCAGGCCGAACACCCAGCGTATGGCAAATGGCGTAACTCATTTCCGCGCGGTTGAGCGTATAGAAGTGGAAATCCTTCACTCCTTCACGACTCAAGATCTTCACCATGTCCATCGCGATGTTTGCGCCCACCAGCTTGCGTGTTTCCGGATCATCGTCCAGCCCTTCGTACATTTTAGACATCCAGTGCGGAATGCGCACATTGGTCATATCGGCAAATTTCTTCGCCTGTTTGAAGTTAGAGACCGGCAAAATTCCCGGGATAATTTCGACGTCTATGCCCGCGGACACACAGCGGTCACGAAAGCGCAGGTAGCTTTCCACATCAAAGAAGAACTGGGTAATGGCGCGGTTCGCACCGGCGTCCACTTTACGCTTCAGGTTAAGCAGATCCGCCTGGGCGCTTTTCGCTTCCGGGTGAACTTCAGGATAAGCAGCAACGGAAATGTCGAAGTCTGCGACCTCTTTCAGCAGCGCGACCAGATCGGTGGCGTACATGTCCGGTTTACCGCTCCCCGGCGGCAGGTCACCGCGCAGGGCGACGATATGGCGAATACCGTTGTTCCAGTAGTCCTGGGCAATGGCACGCAGCTCATCGCGCGTCGCGTCGATACAGGTCAGGTGCGGAGCCGCTTCCAGACCCGTACGGTCCTTAATGCCTTTAATGATGCTGTGCGTACGGTCACGCTCACCGGAGTTGGCACCGTAGGTGACGGAGACAAACTTCGGTTTCAGGCTGCTCAGGCGATCGATAGAGCTCCAGAGGGTTTGCTCCATTTCACTGGTGCGCGGCGGGAAAAATTCAAAAGAGACGTTAATCTGACCATTTACTTCGGCCAGGCTCTGATTCAGGGCTTCCCGCTGGTTGGCGTGAAAAAAGCTCATACCTTACCTCATCAATCGCGTGTCATTGTGTGTTGTGTTTCGAACTTCTATACGTTTAGACGTCCAGATGTAAAAATGACGGAAAAGCGGAGGGACGTCAACAGAAATAATCGCCAGGAATGGTGAGGAATGCTCAGGGAAGATGAAGGGAGTTCATGATGGCGGGTGAGTGCGGTCTGATGCCCTCACTCTGTCCCTCTCCCACCGGGAGAGGGAACAAGAAAGATTACAGCAGTTTAGCCAGACGGTTGATGTCGGACTGGATGGCCCCGGCGGTCACATCGCGCCCCGCACCCGGGCCACGGATCACCAGTGGGTTATCACGGTACCAGCGGCTTTCAATGGCGAAAACATTATCGCACGGCAGCAGTGCCGCCAGCGGATGTTCAGGACGAACCGCCTCGACACCCACACGTGCTTTTCCGTTCGCTTCGAAACGCGCCACGTAGCGCAGCACCAGGCCCATCTCGTTTGCCGCTTCCAGACGTTGCACCATCTGCTCGTTCAGCTCTTCGCCGTTCTCGAAGAAATGGTCGACAGAGTCGTCCTCACAGCCAGCAGGCACCAGCGACTCAACGCGGACGGCATCAGGTTCGATGTCATAACCGGCTTCACGCGCCAGGATCACCAGCTTACGCATAACGTCTTTACCGGAGAGGTCAACGCGTGGGTCAGGCTCCGTTAAGCCCTGCTGCCATGCCTGATCCACCAGGTCAGTGAACGGTACGGTGCCATCAAACTGCAGGAACAGCCAGGAGAGCGTGCCGGAGAAGATGCCACTCAGCGCCAGAATGCTGTCGCCGCTTTCAATCAAATCACGCACGGTATGGTTAACCGGCAAGCCAGCGCCCACCGTGGCGTTATACAGCCAGTGACGGCCTGTCTTTTCAAACGCGTCGTGGATTTGACGGTACTTGTCCGTGCTGCTCGCCCCCGCCAGCTTATTGGCGCTAATAACATGGAAACCGTGGCTGGCGAAATCAAGATACTGATCGGCAAGCTGTTCACTGGCGGTCACGTCCAGTACCACCAGATCGTCATACGGGTGCGCGCGCATCCAGAGGAACAGCGACTCTTCGTCCTGTTCAACCGCTTCATCGTTAAAGAAGGCCAGCGCCCGGCTGGCGTCCAGCCCTTCGTAGTTCAACAGGCTGCGGCGGCTGTCCACCACGCCCGCGAGAATAAATTCAAACCCGGTACGCGCTGAGAGGGTCACCTGCTCGCGAGCGAACAGCTCCAGCCAGCGTGAGCCGATGTTTCCTTTGCCAAACAGCACCAGTCCAATGCGTTTCTCCGCACGGAACAGAGAGGTATGCAGCCCCTGAATCAGACTCTCGGTGGGTCCTTTACGCAGTACGGCCACCAGGCTGATGCCCTCTTCCGACTGCCAGGTGAATTCAACCGGCTGGCCTTTCAGCTGCTGCCAGAAACGGTGGCAGTGCAGCGGGTTGCGGGTAACGCCCGCCCCCACCATCGCCACCAGCGCCAGACCCTGACGCAGGCGAAGCTCGCCCGGCAGGCCCGCTTCATCAAGAATTTTCAGGGCGCTGTCCGCCACTTCAGCGGTGTAGCAGAACTGCAGCAGCTGGCGATCGTTATGCACGCCAACGGCGAGCGGACGCACCTGGGCGCGTTTGAGGATCAGGTCGATGTCTTTGTGTGCCAGTTTGAAATCCTGGCCCGCCGGGACCTGGAACTCAATCAGGCAGATGTCGTCATGGCTGGTCACAATTCGCGCCCCCGTACCGGACGCCAGGACGCGTTCGATACGGGTAGAGCCTTGATCCGGGGTGTAACTACAGCGCAGCTGCAGGTCGATGTCGCTCCCGGAAACCGGCTGTAGCGTACGCGCATGCAGAACCGGTGCCGCCAGGCGTGCCAGCTCGCTGGCCTCGTCCAGACGCAGCAGCGGCAGCAGGCAGGCATCTTTCACTTTACGCGGGTCAGCACTGTAGACACCGGCCACGTCGCTCCAGATGGTGACGCGGGAAACGCCTGCCAGCGCACCAATTTGCGTCGCTGAGTAGTCAGAGCCGTTACGTCCCAGCAGCACGGTTTCACCGGCACTGCTGCGGCTGATAAAGCCGGTCACCACAATACGTTTGCCCGGATGCTGAACCAGCAGCTGTTGCAGCAGCGGATATGACAAACCTTCATCCACCTGCGGCTGAGCGGCGCGTTCGGCGCGCAGGAAGTCACGCGCGTCAAGCCAGGCCGCATCCACGCCCAGGTGTTGCAGCACGGCCGCCATCAGGCGCGCAGACCACACTTCACCGTGGCCGACCACCTCGGCATACACCGCGTCGGTAATACCGCTGTCCAGCAGGGCAGCCAGACGCTCAAGGTCATGCGTAAAGGCGCTAATCAATCCGTCCGCGACGTCCGCAGGCAGTAAGCCGGCAATCAGCTCACTCTGGTAACGACGTAAGGACTGTTGCACCTGATGCGCAGAGAGGCGATCGGTCTGACTCAGTTTGAGCCAGCTAATCAACTGGTTGGTGGTGCTGCCAGCCGCGGAGACAACCATCATGTCCCCCGGCTGCGAATACTCTGTCATGATCCCTGCGACACGCAGGTAACACTTCACATCAGCAAGACTACTACCACCAAACTTGTGCAGTTGACGACCCTTCGCCCCTGCCTGCGCTATCACACTCATGATTACCCCTTGGCTGCGACCCGGAAGCCATTTTCCAGATCGGCAATTAAATCTTCAGAATCTTCAATACCGGTCGAGATACGCAGCAGCGTCTCAGAAATACCGGCGGCGGCACGTGCTTCTGGTGCCATACCTGCGTGCGTCATGGTCGCGGCGTGGGAGATCAAGCTTTCAACCCCACCTAATGATTCCGCCAGCGTAAACAATGACAGCCCGCTCAGGAAGCGACGCAGCGTTTGCTCGTCACCGTCCAGTTCAAAACTTAACATCGCGCCAAATCCCTTTTGTTGACGCGCGGCAATCTCGTGCCCCTGGTTTTCCGGCAGCGACGGGTGATAGAGCTTTTTCACCAGCGGCTGGGTCTTCAGGAAATCGACAATCGCCTGAGCATTGCGCTGCGCCACTTCCATGCGCGGCGACAGCGTGCGGATACCGCGCAACAACAGGTAGCTGTCGAAAGCGCTCGCAGTGACGCCAATGTTATTGGCCCACCATGCCAGTTCGGTGACAACGTCGGGATCTTTTGCAATCACCACGCCCGCTACCACATCAGAATGACCGTTCAGATATTTTGTGCATGAATGCAATACCAGATCGGCACCCAGCGCAAGCGGGTTCTGAAGGGCCGGACTGAGGAAGGTATTATCCACTACACTTATCGCTCCCGCATCCCTTGCGCGCTGACAAATTTTCGCAATATCGACGACGCGCAACAATGGATTGCTTGGACTTTCCACCAGCACCAGCTTCGGTTTCTCTGCCAGCGCCTGTTTCAGCGCCTGTTCGTCGTTTTGATCGACAAACAGCACGCGGTAGCACCCGCGTTTTGCGAGGCTGTCAAACAGACGATAGCTACCACCGTAACAGTCGTGCGGTGCCACCAGCAGGTCGCCCGGCTTCAGAAATACCGTCGTCACCAGGTGAATCGCAGACATCCCGGTGTTGGTTAACACGGCGCCTGCACCGCCTTCCAGCTCCGCCAGCGTGCGCTGGGTTACGTCACGCGTCGGGTTGCCGCGACGGGAGTAGTCATGCGCACGGGGTTCATTAAAACCGGTAAAATTGTAAGTACTGGAAAGATGAATTGGCGGGACAACACAGCCGTACTGCTCGTCATCATTTAATCCGCTACGCACTGCGATGGTGGCCTGTTTACGCGTCATGGTGAAGGCTTCCTGGCTAAAAGAGGTGAAAAGTCAGGCACCAGAGTAAACACTGAAAGTATGGACGTCAATACATCTGGACATCTAAACTTCTTTGCGTATAGATTGAGCAATGCGCAAATAGCCGTTAAAATTATATGCTTTAGTGCACGCTGCAGCGGCAATATCCGTGCCACGGTATCGTCTCTACGGTAAACTACGCTGGATTACGGTCAAAACTGGCGATGACGGGTTTTGCACCTTTAGATTAATGACTGAGAGGATTAAAGGTATCTCATGGCTGAATGGAGCGGCGAATATATCAGCCCATACGCTGAGCACGGTAAGAAGAGTGAGCAAGTAAAGAAAATTACGGTTTCCATTCCTCTGAAGGTGTTGAAGATCCTCACCGATGAACGTACGCGTCGTCAGGTGAACAACCTGCGCCACGCGACCAACAGCGAACTGCTGTGCGAAGCGTTTCTGCATGCGTTTACCGGTCAACCGTTGCCAAACGATGAAGATCTGCGCAAAGAGCGTAGTGATGAAATTCCGGAAGAGGCGAAGGTGATCATGCGTGAACTGGGTATCGACCCGGATACGTGGGAATACTGAGAAGCGGATACAAAAAAGGCACCTTGCGGTGCCTTTTTTTCGGGAAACTTACTTAGCGCCCGGGATGCTGAAACGCTTGTTGAAGCGGTCAACACGGCCACCGGTTGCAACATCACGCTGCTTACCAGTGTAGAACGGGTGGCATTTGCCGCACACGTCCAGGTTCAGATCGTGACCCACGGTAGAGCGGATCTGGATAGAGTTACCGCAAGAACAGTTTGCAGTAATCATTTCGTATTTCGGGTGAATATCTTTTTTCATGGGAGAACCTCAGTTAAGGCCGCGTCGCTCTTCCAGCCCTAACGCCAGACACCACGCGATGTTGAATGTAAGTTCTTTGGCGTAAAGTACACCAAAGGCGGCGAATCATACAGAATTTGACCAACGTATGCAAACTGATCCGCACGCCGCTTTCACTAATGTGTATACTAACGCGCCACTTTTCAAGTCAGGAAGATTCGATGCCCGTCGCTCACGTTGCCCTGCCCGTTCCGCTTCCCCGCACCTTTGACTATCTGCTGCCTGACAGCATGAGCGCCAAAGCGGGCTGTCGCGTGACCGTGCCATTTGGCAAACAGCAGCGTATTGGGATTGTGGTGTCGGTGAGCGATAAGAGCGAATTGCCGCTCAATGAGCTGAAAGCCGTCGCAGAGGTACTGGACAGCGAGCCCGTTTTCTCCACCAGCACCTGGCGACTCCTGCTGTGGGCGGCAGATTACTACCATCACCCTATCGGCGATGTCCTGTTCCACGCCCTGCCTGTTATGCTTCGTCAGGGTAAAAGTGCCAGCCACGCTCCCCTCTGGTACTGGTTTGCCACTGAAGAGGGTCAGGCGGTCGATATCAATAGCCTGAAACGCTCGCAGAAACAGCAGCAGGCGCTGGCGGCCCTGCGTCAGGGGAAAATCTGGCGGCATCAGGTTGACGAGCTTGAGGTGAGCGAAACGGCGCTACAGGCCCTGCGCAAAAAAGGGCTGAGCGAACTGGCAAGCGAGGCGCCTGCCCTTTATGACTGGCGGGACAGTTTCTCCGTTTCAGGGGATCGTCTGCGACTCAACACCGAGCAGGCCACCGCCGTAGGAGCCATTCACAGCGCCTCCGATCATTTCTCCGCCTGGCTACTGGCAGGGGTCACCGGCTCCGGCAAAACAGAAGTGTATCTCAGCGTACTGGAAAACGTGCTTGCGCAGGGTAAACAGGCACTGGTGATGGTTCCGGAAATCGGCCTTACGCCACAAACCATCGCCCGTTTTCGCGAGCGGTTTAATGCGCCGGTTGAAGTGTTACATTCGGGCCTGAACGACAGCGAGCGCCTCAGCGCCTGGCTGAAAGCCAAAAACGGCGAAGCGGCGATTGTGATTGGCACCCGTTCCTCGCTGTTTACGCCGTTTAAAAACCTCGGCGTTATCGTCATCGATGAAGAGCATGACAGCTCCTATAAGCAACAGGAAGGCTGGCGCTATCACGCCCGCGATCTGGCCGTTTATCGCGCCCATAGCGAGCAAATCCCGATTATTCTTGGCTCCGCGACGCCCGCCCTCGAAACGCTGCATAACGTTCGCCAGCGTAAATACCACATGCTGCGCCTGACGCGGCGCGCAGGGAACGCGCGCCCTGCTATTCAGCATGTGCTGGATCTAAAAGGCCAGCAGGTGCAGGCGGGGTTAGCGCCTGCGCTTATCACCCGGATGCGCCAGCATTTGCAGGCCGGTAATCAAGTCATTTTGTTCCTTAACCGCCGCGGGTTTGCCCCGGCGCTGCTGTGTCACGACTGCGGCTGGATTGCCGAATGCCCGCGCTGCGACCACTACTACACGTTCCATCAGGCTCAGCGCCATTTGCGCTGCCACCACTGCGACAGCCAGCGGCCGGTACCACGCCAGTGTCCGTCATGTGGCTCAACGCATATCGTGCCGGTCGGCCTGGGGACGGAGCAACTGGAAGAGGCCCTTAAGCCTTTCTTCCCTGACGTTCCTCTTTCCCGCATCGACCGTGACACCACCAGCCGCAAAGGGGCGCTGGAACAGCAGCTGGCGGAAGTGCATCGCGGTGGCGCACGCATTCTGATTGGCACGCAGATGCTGGCCAAAGGGCACCACTTCCCGGACGTAACGCTGGTCGCCCTGCTGGACGTAGACGGCGCGCTGTTTTCGGCCGATTTCCGCTCTGCAGAACGTTTTGCCCAGCTTTATACCCAGGTTGCCGGACGTGCCGGTCGCGCAGGCAAACAGGGTGAGGTGGTTTTACAGACCCACCATCCTGAACATCCGTTACTGCAAACCCTGCTGCATAAAGGCTATGACGCGTTTGCGGAGCAGGCGCTGGCAGAACGCCAGACGATGCAGCTTCCGCCGTGGACCAGCCACGTCATCATTCGCGCAGAAGATCACAACAACCAGCAGGCACCGCTTTTCCTGCAGCAGCTGAGAAACCTCCTGCAGGCCAGTCCGCTGGTGGATAACCCGCTGTGGATACTGGGGCCGGTGCCGGCGCTGGCACCAAAGCGTGGTGGACGTTTCCGCTGGCAGATTTTGCTCCAGCACCCTTCGCGCATCCGCCTGCAACATATCGTCAGCGGCGCGCTGGTGCTGATCAATACCCTACCGGAAGCGCGCAAAGTGAAGTGGGTACTGGACGTTGATCCTATCGAAGGCTGAAGACGGATCGAAAAATTTAACGCTCCTCACACTTTTTATGAAAATTCTGTAACCGATTCCATTAACTATCTGTAAAAATGGTGGCGTCAGAAGTTCGGTGTTCAGGCGAGGAGAAGACGTTGAAGTCCAGGAAAGAGGTTGCCACGGCGACCATGAAAGACGTTGCCCAGAAAGCACAAGTCTCTACGGCAACCGTGTCCCGCGCATTAATGAACCCGGATAAAGTCTCCCAGGCGACCCGTAACCGGGTAGAGCAGGCTGCGCTGGAAGTGGGCTATTTCCCGCAGGCGATGGGACGAAACGTTAAACGCAATGAGTCGCGCACCATCCTGGTGATTGTGCCGGACATCTGCGATCCCTTCTTCAGCGAGATTATTCGCGGTATCGAAGTGACGGCGGCAGAGCAAGGTTATCTGGTGCTGATTGGCGACTGTGCTCACCAGAACCAGCAGGAAAAAACCTTTATCGATCTCATTATCACCAAGCAGATCGACGGCATGTTGCTGCTTGGGTCTCGCCTGCCGTTTGATGCCAGCATTGAAGAGCAGCGCAATTTACCGCCGATGGTGATGGCCAACGAGTTTGCACCCGAGCTGGAGCTGCCGACGGTACATATTGATAACCTGACCGCCGCGTTCAACGCCGTCAACTATCTTCAGGAGCTGGGGCACAAGCGTATTGGCTGCATTGCCGGGCCGGAAGAGATGCCATTGTGCCACTACCGCCTGCAGGGCTACGTTCAGGCGCTGCGCCGTACCGGCGTCACCGTCGACCCGCACTACATTGCTCGCGGGGATTTCACCTTTGAAGCCGGTGGACAGGCACTGGAGAAGCTGCTGGATCTGCCCGAGCCGCCGACTGCGGTGTTCTGTCACAGCGATGTGATGGCACTGGGGGCATTATCGTATGCGAAGCGCCGCGGCCTGCGCATACCGAAAGATTTGTCGATCATCGGATTCGATAATATTTCGCTGTCAGAATTTTGCGATCCTCCACTCTCGACCGTGGCGCAGCCGCGCTATGATATTGGGCGTGAAGCGATGCTTCTTCTGCTGGATCAGCTGCATGGTCAAACAGTTAACAGCGGCTCGCGGTTGCTGGACTGTGAATTGATTGTGCGCGGTTCTACCCAGGCATTGACTTAAAGTAAATGTCTTTCAGACACCCTTATCTGGTCAAAGCCCCGCCGCTTAAGTAACATGGCGGGCTGACGAACGAATAAATACAGCGAAACGATAGTGGCACAACGAGATTATGTACGTCGCGGCCAGCCGGCACCTTCGCGACGCAAAAAGAGTAGCTCAAGGAAAAAGCAACGTAACCTGCCTGCTGTCTCGCCAGCGATGGTCGCTATTGCTGCGGCTGTAGTCGTGGCCTTTATTGGTGGTCTGTACTTCATCACGCACCATAAAAAAGAAGAGTCCGAGGCGCTTCAGGCCAGCAAGGTTGCCGGAAACGGCCTTCCGCCGAAGCCTGAAGAGCGCTGGCGCTATATCAAAGAGCTGGAAAGCCGTCAGCCTGGCGTACGTGCGCCAACCGAACCTTCAGCGGGTGGCGAAGTGCAAAATGCCAGCCAGTTGACGGATGAACAGCGTCAGTTGCTGGCACAAATGCAGGCCGATATGCGCCAGCAGCCTACGCAGCTGAACGAAGTGCCGTGGAATGAGCAGACGCCGGAACAGCGTCAGCAAACGCTGCAGCGTCGTCAGGCGCAGCAGCAGCTCCAACAGCAACAGCAGCAACAACAGCAGTGGGCGCAAACCCAGCCAGTGCAGCAGCCTAAAACGCAGCCGCGGGTGACGGAACAGCCGTATCAGCAGCAAACGCGAACGGCGCAGTCCCAGCCAGTGCAGCAACCGCCGAAGGCCCAGCCGCAGAAACAGGCGGCTCAGCCGTATCAGGATCTGCTGCAGACGCCGGCGCATACCACTGCGCAGCAGCCGAAAACGCAGCAGGCTGCACCGGTAACCAAAGAGACCGATGCGCCGAAACAGACTGCTGAGAAAAAAGACGAACGCCGCTGGATGGTTCAATGTGGTTCATTCAAAGGTGCTGAGCAGGCGGAAACGGTGCGCGCACAGCTGGCTTTCGAAGGGTTTGATTCACGCATTACCACCAATAACGGCTGGAATCGCGTGGTGATTGGCCCGGTCAAAGGCAAAGAAAATGCCGACGGAACCATTTCCCGTTTGAAAGTGGCGGGACACACAAACTGCATTCGACTCGCTACCGGGGGTTGAAACCCCCAAATTCCCCCCCATCTATCATTCTATTCAGCCCTGAGCACAGGCTCAGGGCTTCTGTTTCCCGATTCTGTAACCAGGGGGTCTGCTCGTGACAACAATAGTAAGTGTACGCCGTAACGGCCACGTGGTAATCGCCGGTGATGGCCAGGCCACGCTGGGTAATACCGTAATGAAAGGCAACGTGAAGAAAGTTCGTCGTTTATACAACGACAAAGTGATCGCCGGTTTTGCAGGCGGCACGGCTGACGCCTTCACGCTGTTCGAACTGTTTGAACGCAAACTGGAAATGCACCAGGGTCACCTGGTGAAAGCCGCCGTTGAGCTGGCGAAAGACTGGCGTACCGATCGCATGCTGCGCAAACTTGAAGCGCTGCTGGCGGTGGCCGATGAAACCGCTTCGCTTATCATCACCGGTAACGGTGACGTCATTCAGCCTGAAAACGACCTGATTGCTATTGGCTCTGGTGGCCCGTACGCCCAGGCTGCAGCCCGTGCGCTGTTGGAAAATACCGACATGAACGCGCGCGATATCGCGGTGAAGGCGTTGGATATTGCAGGTGATATCTGCATCTATACCAACCACAACCACACCATCGAAGAATTACCGTCTAAAGCGTAAGGATCTCCCATGTCTGAAATGACCCCACGCGAAATTGTCAGCGAACTGGACAAACATATTATCGGCCAGGACAACGCCAAGCGTTCCGTGGCTATTGCCCTGCGTAACCGCTGGCGCCGCATGCAGCTCGAAGAAGAGCTGCGCCATGAAGTGACGCCAAAAAACATTCTGATGATCGGCCCGACCGGTGTCGGTAAAACCGAAATCGCCCGTCGTCTGGCGAAACTGGCTAACGCCCCGTTCATCAAAGTCGAAGCCACCAAGTTCACCGAAGTGGGCTATGTGGGTAAAGAAGTGGACTCCATCATTCGCGATCTGACCGACTCGGCGATCAAAATGGTGCGCGTCCAGGCGATTGAGAAAAACCGCTACCGCGCCGAAGAGATGGCGGAAGAGCGCATTCTTG
Source organism: Enterobacter sp. R-25 (assembly GCF_049913205.1). NCBI lineage: Bacteria > Pseudomonadati > Pseudomonadota > Gammaproteobacteria > Enterobacterales > Enterobacteriaceae > Enterobacter > Enterobacter sp. R-25. The sequence continues at coordinate 4,650,446 of NZ_CP183982.1, forward strand.
ACGTCCTGATCCCACCGGCGAAGAACAACTGGGGCCAGGCTGAACAGCAGGCTGAGCCGTCAGCGGCGCGTCAGGCGTTCCGCAAAAAACTGCGTGAAGGCGAGCTGGACGACAAAGAGATTGAGATCGATCTTGCTGCTGCCCCTATGGGTGTGGAAATCATGGCACCGCCTGGCATGGAAGAGATGACCAGCCAGCTGCAGTCCATGTTCCAGAACCTGGGCGGCCAGAAGCAGAAAGCGCGTAAGCTGAAAATCAAAGACGCCATGAAGCTGCTGATCGAAGAAGAAGCGGCGAAACTGGTGAACCCGGAAGAGCTGAAGCAGGATGCTATCGACGCGGTTGAGCAGCACGGTATCGTGTTTATCGACGAAATCGACAAAATCTGTAAGCGTGGCGAATCCTCAGGCCCGGATGTCTCCCGTGAAGGCGTTCAGCGCGACCTGCTGCCGCTGGTTGAAGGCTGCACCGTCTCCACCAAACACGGTATGGTCAAAACAGACCACATCCTGTTTATTGCCTCTGGCGCATTCCAGGTGGCGAAACCGTCTGACCTGATCCCGGAGTTGCAGGGTCGTCTGCCGATTCGCGTGGAGCTGCAGGCGCTGACCACTGAAGATTTCGAACGCATCCTGACCGAGCCAAATGCCTCTGTGACCGTACAGTACAAAGCGCTGATGGCAACCGAAGGTGTGAACATCGAGTTCACAGAAGACGGTATCAAACGCATCGCCCAGGCCGCCTGGCAGGTCAACGAAACCACCGAGAACATCGGTGCCCGTCGTCTGCACACCGTGCTGGAGCGCCTGATGGAAGATATCTCTTATGATGCGAGCGACCTGAACGGTCAAAGCATTACCATTGACGCAGAATATGTGGGTAAACACCTGGATGCGTTAGTGGCAGATGAAGATCTGAGCCGTTTTATCCTATAATCGCGGTTACTGCATTCTCATCACGTTTAATGGGGGCTAATGCCCCCATTTTTATTGGCTAAATTACTATGACTGACATCAGCCGTACTCAGGCGTGGCTCGAAAGTCTGCGCCCTAAAACTCTTCCTCTGGCCTTTGCCGCCATTATCGTCGGTACGGCGCTTGCCTGGTGGCAAGGCTATTTCGATCCGCTGGTTGCCGGGCTGGCACTGATTACCGCCGGTCTGCTGCAAATTCTCTCCAATCTCGCCAACGACTATGGCGATGCGGTTAAAGGCAGCGACAAACCCGACCGTATCGGGCCACTGCGCGGTATGCAGAAAGGGGTCATTACCCAGGCGCAGATGAAGCGCGCGCTGATCATCACCGTGGCGCTGATTTGTCTTTCCGGCCTGGCGCTGGTAACGGTCGCGTCTAAAACCCCCAGCGATTTCATTGGTTTCCTGGTACTGGGTCTGCTCGCCATTATTGCCGCCATTACCTATACCGTCGGTACCCGCCCTTACGGGTATATTGGGTTGGGTGATATCTCCGTGCTGGTGTTCTTCGGCTGGCTGAGCGTGATGGGGAGCGGATACTTACAGGCACATACCCTGATCCCGGCCCTGTTCCTGCCGGCAACCGCCTGCGGCATGCTGGCGACGGCGGTGCTTAACATCAACAACCTGCGCGATATCGACAGCGACCGTGAGAACGGCAAAAACACGCTGGCCGTGCGTCTGGGGCCCGTTAATGCACGCCGTTATCATGCGTGTCTGCTGCTGGGCGCTCTGCTGTGCCTGGCGCTGTTTAACGTTATCTCGCTGCACAGCATATGGGGCTGGCTGTTTGTACTCGCCGCACCGCTGCTGATTAAGCAGGCGCGATTCGTCATGCGTGAACTCAGCCCTGCGGCCATGCCGCCAATGCTGGAGCGTACGGTAAAAGGGGCGCTGCTGACTAACCTGTTGTTCGTCATCGGGATTGTCTTAAGTCAGACGCTGGGTTAACTGACAAATATCAATTAACAATTGATGATTTTGCCAACAACGCATTTAGCACGATATACTGAACACATTCGCAGCAACTGAGCGTTAAACCTATGAAATACGATACCTCCGAGCTTTGTGACATCTACCAGGAAGATGTCAACGTCGTTGAACCGCTGTTCTCCAACTTTGGTGGGCGGTCGTCGTTTGGCGGACAAATCGTCACGGTGAAATGTTTCGAGGATAACGGGTTGCTCTATGATCTGCTCGAACAGAACGGCCGTGGCCGCGTTCTGCTGGTTGATGGCGGGGGCTCCGTACGTCGTGCCCTCATTGATGCTGAGCTCGCCCGTCTTGCCGTACAGAACGAGTGGGAAGGCATTGTGGTGTATGGCTCAGTGCGCCAGGTGGACGATCTCGAAGACCTGGACATTGGCATTCAGGCTATCGCGGCCATTCCGGTGGGTGCTGCGGGTGAAGGTATCGGCGAAAGCGACGTGCGCGTCAATTTCGGCGGCGTGACCTTCTTCTCCGGTGACCATCTCTATGCCGATAACACCGGGATTATCCTTTCCGAAGATCCGCTGGATATCGAGTAATAAAAAAAGCCGGGTGGCGGCGACGCCTTACCCGGCCTGTTCTGCATTTCCCGAAAGAAATTACACTTCTTCCATACGCCCCAGCAGCGCCTGCAGACGATCCTGCCAGCCATTCTGCTGTTCACGCAGCTGGTTGTTTTCGCGCTCCAGTTCTTCACGGCTGTGCTGGGCGTTCTGAACTTCCTGCGCCAGGCTGTTGTTCTTCTCTTTCAGCTCTTCAATTTCCATCTGCAGCAGCGTGATGGTGTCAATCGCCTGCTGTACTTTCGATTCCAGTTTCTCAAACACTTCTAAAGACATGATCCTACCTCTCCTGAATTGCAAGGCGACGCTTTAACGTAAACGCGCACAACAGATATGCCGATTGTATGAAGCCCCGTCGCCCCTGTCCAGCGGCAGACCGCGCAGATCGTGGTTTGCAACACTTTTCGGCCTCGTCCTGGTGCGTTCGCGGCATATACCCCTAAATTGTTAACTCATTCGTTAATGAAATGATTCAGCTCACATTTTGCTATTGGTGTAAAAATGCGCTTTATGGCGCGAAAACGCTCATTTTATTGACGCAGACCACACATTTTGATTTCGATATTTCTCGTTTTTGCTCGTTAACGATAAATTAACACTATGTCTACAGGGCATCGTGGCTGTCACGGGCGGTCATGCTAACAATAAACATCAATTTCTTCAGGATTCCGATTATGAGTCAGACATCAACCTTAAAAGGCCAGTGCATTGCCGAGTTCCTTGGTACCGGGTTGTTGATATTCTTCGGAGTGGGCTGTGTTGCTGCACTGAAAGTGGCGGGTGCCAGTTTCGGTCAGTGGGAAATCAGTATTATCTGGGGTCTGGGCGTGGCGATGGCCATCTACCTGACCGCAGGGGTTTCCGGCGCACATCTTAACCCGGCGGTGACCATCGCGCTGTGGCTGTTCGCGTGCTTCGACGGACGCAAAGTTGTTCCCTTCATCCTTTCTCAGTTTGCCGGCGCGTTTTGCGCAGCGGCGTTAGTTTACGGGCTTTATTACAATCTTTTCATCGACTTCGAACAGACACATCATATGGTGCGTGGCAGTGTCGAAAGTCTGGATCTGGCAGGCATTTTCTCAACCTATCCCAACCCGCATATCAATTTTGTGCAGGCGTTCGCAGTTGAAATGGTGATTACCGCTATTCTGATGGGCGTTATCCTGGCGCTGACCGACGACGGAAACGGCATTCCGCGCGGCCCGCTGGCACCGCTGCTGATTGGCTTGCTGATTGCGGTGATCGGTGCATCCATGGGCCCGCTGACCGGGTTTGCGATGAACCCGGCGCGTGATATCGGACCTAAAGCTTTTGCCTTTATCGCAGGATGGGGCGACGTGGCCTTCACCGGCGGTAAAGATATCCCTTACTTCCTGGTACCGCTGTTTGCACCGGTTGTCGGGGCTGCGCTGGGTGCATTTAGCTACCGCAAATTAATTGGTCGCCATTTACCGTGCGACACCTGTGTGGAAGAGGAGAAGGAAACGACTTCTACCGCACAACAAAAAGCTTCGCTGTAATCTGACTACGGGACACATACCATGACCGAAAAAAAATATATCGTTGCGCTCGACCAGGGCACTACCAGCTCCCGCGCTGTCGTAATGGATCATGACGCGAATATCGTCAGCGTGTCACAGCGCGAATTTGAGCAAATCTATCCTCGTCCAGGCTGGGTCGAACACGACCCTATGGAGATCTGGGCTTCACAAAGCTCCACGCTGGTTGAAGTGCTGGCGAAAGCCGATATCAGTTCCGACGAGATTGCCGCTATCGGTATTACCAACCAGCGTGAAACCACTATCGTCTGGGAGCGCGAAACCGGTAAGCCTATTTACAATGCCATCGTCTGGCAGTGCCGCCGTACATCAGAAATCTGCGAACAGCTGAAGCGCGACGGTATGGAAGACTATGTACGTAGCGCAACCGGTCTGGTCGTTGACCCGTATTTCTCCGGTACCAAAGTGAAATGGATCCTCGACCACGTTGAGGGTTCACGTGAACGTGCAAAACGCGGTGAGCTGCTGTTCGGTACCGTCGACACCTGGCTTATCTGGAAGATGACCCAGGGGCGTGTCCACGTCACTGATTACACCAACGCCTCGCGCACCATGCTGTTCAACATCAATACCCTGGAGTGGGATGACAAGATGCTGGACGCGCTGGATATCCCGCGTGCGATGTTGCCAGAAGTCCGCAAGTCTTCTGAAGTTTACGGTCAGACCAATATCGGCGGCAAAGGCGGCACGCGTATTCCAATTGCCGGTATTGCCGGTGACCAGCAGGCGGCGCTGTTTGGCCAGCTGTGCGTTAAGGAAGGGATGGCGAAAAACACCTACGGTACCGGCTGCTTTATGCTGATGAACACCGGTGAGAAAGCGGTGAAATCAGAAAACGGCTTGCTGACCACCATCGCCTGCGGCCCACGCGGTGAAGTGAACTATGCGCTGGAAGGTGCGGTGTTCATGGCAGGTGCGTCTATTCAGTGGCTGCGTGACGAGATGAAACTCATCAGCGATGCGTTTGACTCCGAGTATTTCGCAACCAAAGTGAAGGACACCAACGGTGTGTATGTGGTTCCGGCCTTTACCGGTCTGGGTGCCCCCTACTGGGACCCGTATGCACGCGGCGCGATTTTCGGCCTGACCCGTGGGGTAAACTCGAACCACATTATCCGCGCGACGCTGGAATCCATCGCTTATCAGACGCGCGACGTACTGGAAGCAATGCAGGCTGACTCCGGCATTCGTCTGCACGCCCTGCGCGTGGACGGCGGCGCCGTTGCCAACAACTTCCTGATGCAGTTCCAGTCCGACATTCTGGGCACCCGCGTAGAGCGCCCGGAAGTACGTGAAGTCACCGCGCTGGGTGCGGCGTACCTCGCAGGTCTGGCTGTCGGCTTCTGGCAGAATCTGGATGAACTGCAGGAAAAAGCGGTTATCGAACGCGAATTCCGCCCTGGCATCGAAACCACTGAGCGTAACTACCGCTACAGCGGCTGGAAGAAAGCGGTGAAACGCGCCCTGGCGTGGGAAGAGCACGAGCAGTAATTTCTCCCCTCACCCGTCCCCTCACCCCGCCGGGGAGAGGGGACCGACCGCACCCACCCCCACTCTGTGATAAACTTCGTGCAATTCCTTTTGATTGCACGAGTACCTCATGAAACGTGAACTGGCTATCGAGTTTTCCCGCGTCACCGAAGCTGCCGCACTGGCGGGCTATAAATGGCTTGGCCGTGGCGACAAAAATACCGCAGACGGTGCGGCTGTCCATGCCATGCGCATTGTGCTTAACCAGGTCAATATCGATGGCACCATCGTCATTGGCGAAGGCGAGATCGACGAAGCGCCAATGCTCTATATCGGTGAGAAAGTGGGCACCGGCAAAGGTGATGCCGTGGATATCGCCGTCGACCCGATTGAGGGTACCCGCATGACGGCAATGGGCCAGGCCAACGCGCTGGCCGTGCTGGCGGTAGGGGACAAAGGCTGTTTCCTCAACGCACCGGATATGTACATGGAAAAGCTGATTGTCGGCCCCGGTGCCAAAGGGGCTATCGACCTGAGCCTGCCGCTGGAAGAGAATCTGCGTAACGTTGCCAGGGCGCTGGAAAAACCGCTTAGCGCGCTCACCGTGACCATTCTGGCGAAACCGCGCCACGATGCCACCATTGCCCAGTTGCAACAGCTCGGCGTTCGCGTCTTTGCCATCCCGGATGGCGACGTAGCAGCGTCTATCCTGACCTGCATGCCAGACAGCGAAGTGGATGTCCTTTACGGCATCGGCGGCGCGCCGGAAGGTGTGGTCTCCGCCGCGGTGATCCGCGCTCTGGATGGCGACATGCAGGCCCGTCTGTTGCCCCGTCACGAAGTCAAAGGCGACAGCGAAGAGAATCGCCGTATTGGGGAAGAAGAGCTGGCACGCTGCGAAGCGATGGGTATTGAAGCCAACAAGGTGCTTGCGCTGGATGACATGGCGCGCAGCGACAACGTTGTCTTCTCCGCAACCGGCATCACCAAAGGTGACCTGCTGGATGGCATCACCCGTAAGGGCAATATGGCCACCACCGAAACCCTGCTGATCCGCGGTAAATCGCGCACCATTCGCCGCATTCAGTCTGTTCACTATCTGGATCGTAAAGACCCTGACGTGCAGGCGCACATTCTGTAAAACCGTTTGATCGATAGAGCTTTCCGGCCCAAATGGGCTGGAAATCTTCACCACAAGTCCGGAAGATAGAACAGAGAAAAAGCACAGGAGAAGATCATGGCGGACTGGGTAACAGGTAAAGTCACAAAGATACAGTTCTGGACCGATGCGCTATTTAGTCTCACCCTGCATGCTCCCGTCCACCCGTTTACGGCCGGGCAATTTGCGAAGCTGGGGCTGGATGTTGACGGCGAGCGCGTGCAGCGCGCCTATTCCTACGTTAATGCCCCCGATAACCCGGATCTCGAGTTCTATCTGGTCACCGTCCCGGACGGCAAACTCAGCCCACGCCTTGCCGCGCTTAAGCCCGGTGACGATGTGCAAATTGTGAGTGAAGCGGCCGGTTTCTTCGTGCTGGACGAAATCCCGGACTGCGACACCCTCTGGATGCTGGCAACCGGCACGGCCATTGGCCCCTATCTCTCTATTTTGCAGTACGGCAAAGACCTTGAGCGCTTTAAAAACATCGTGCTGGTTCACGCCGCGCGCTATGCCGCAGACTTGAGCTATCTTCCGCAGATGCAGGCGCTGGAAAAGCAGTACGGCGGGAAACTGAAAATTCAGACCGTGGTCAGCCGCGAAACCGCAGCAGGCTCACTGACGGGCCGCGTACCGGCATTGATTGAGAGTGGTGCACTGGAAGACGCAATTGGCTTGCCGATGAGCGCTGAAACCAGCCATGTCATGCTGTGTGGCAACCCGCAGATGGTTCGCGACACGCAGCAGCTTCTGAAGGATACCCGGCAGATGACGAAACATCTTCGCCGCCGGCCGGGCCATATGACTGCCGAACACTACTGGTGATCAGCGGTATTTCACCTCAAGGGTGTCTTTGCCGTATTTGTTTTCGCTCTGGGTGCCGATAAACGCGCCCAGATCGACCACCATCATGACAAAAATAATGGTTGGTAGCAGTCTGCCCACCACCCAGGGAAGGATGGACGGAAGTATCGACCAGTTCCCGGCCACCAGCATCCACGCCAGAATAATCAGAAAAGCCCACGCGCCGGAACGGCCGCGATCGTGCAGACGTTTCACCACCACGGCCGCGGTTGGCCACAGTAAACAGACCAGCGCAAACGCCGCCGTTTGTGTGCTGAGCCATGCGTTGAAGGCCACGAAAAACAGAAGCAGCATGGCAACGATCCACGTCGCCATCCAGATCCAGAAGTCACGGCGTCCAATACGCCCTTTGAATGAAAACAACCACTGCTGTATGGTCATGTAAGGTTCCTTATTATCATATAGCGCGCATTTTACCCTGGAGTTGTGACCTTTTGACAAGCCGACCAGATATCGATTTAATCATGAACACTTACGGCCAGGGGCAATGTTGATGAAAAGTTCGGCACGTTCTCTTTTCCTGTGTTTAGCGATGCTCATCGCGGGTGTCCCCCTGCACGCCGCCGAAACCACTGCCCCGACGACAGCTCCCTATCTGCTGGCAGGTGCGCCCTCGTTCGATCAGTCAATCAGCCAGTTTCGTGAAACCTTCAATAAAACCAACCCCACGCTACCGCTGGATGAATTCCGCGCCATTGACAGCTCCCGGGATACGCCAACCCTGACCCGGGCTGCGAGCAAGATCAACGAGAATTTATATGCCTCCACTGCGCTGGAGCGCGGCACGCTAAAAATCAAAAGCATGCAAATAACCTGGCTGCCGATTCAGGGGCCAGAGCAGAAAGCCGCTAAGGCAAAAGCGCTCGAGTACATGAGCGCGATACTGCAGGCTTTTACGCCCGCGCTGACCAAAAAGCAAAGCCAGCAAAAGCTGCAAAAACTCCTCACCGCCGGTAAAAATAAGCGTTACTACGCCGATACCGAAGGGGCCATACGCTATGTGGTGGCAGATAACGGCGAAAAAGGACTGACCTTCGCTGTTGAACCGATTAAGCTGGCACTATCAGACACACTCGGCGGGGCGAATTAATGACAAAAAGCAAAGCCTTTCGAGGGAAAATCTCTATACTGATTCACAGACCATGCTGCCCGACAGGGCGGCCATATTCCTTAATTCGCTAATTTAGCGTGGAGAATTGAAATGCGACATCCTTTAGTGATGGGTAACTGGAAACTGAACGGCAGCCGCCACATGGTAAACGAACTGGTTGCGAACCTGCGTAAAGAGCTGGCGGGCGTGACGGGCTGCGCGGTAGCTATCGCTCCGCCGGATATGTACCTGGATCTGGCTAAACATGCCGCTGACGGCAGCCACATCATTCTGGGCGCACAGAACGTTGACGTTAACCTGTCAGGCGCATTCACCGGTGAAACCTCTGCTGAAATGCTGAAAGATATCGGCGCGAAATACATCATCATCGGCCACTCTGAGCGTCGCACTTACCACAAAGAATCCGACGAATTTATCGCGAAGAAATTCGCGGTGCTGAAAGAGCAGGGTCTGATCCCGGTTCTGTGCATCGGTGAAACCGAAGCCGAAAACGAAGCAGGCAAAACGGAAGAAGTGTGTGCTCGTCAGATCGACGCCGTGCTGAAAACGCAGGGTGCTGAAGCATTCGAAGGCGCGGTTATCGCGTACGAACCCGTCTGGGCGATCGGTACCGGCAAATCAGCGACCCCTGCGCAGGCACAGGCGGTTCACAAATTTATCCGTGACCACATTGCTAAAGCGGACGCGAAAGTGGCTGAGCAGGTAATTATTCAGTACGGCGGTTCCGTTAACGCATCCAACGCTGCTGAGCTGTTCACCCAGCCAGACATCGATGGCGCGCTGGTTGGCGGTGCATCCCTGAAAGCTGACGCTTTCGCGGTGATCGTTAAAGCAGCAGAAGCGGCTAAACAGGCGTAAAAACCGACTTCCCTCCCCCCACCGGGGAGGGAAATTACACTTTCCCCAGCACGCTAAACCACAGATAATCCAGCGGCAGCAGCACCAGATACGTTGCAATCGCCAGCGCCAGACAGAGCAACATCCCCGCCTTTGCAGGCACCTTCCCTAAACCCATTGCCACCACAATCGGCGACGCCTGATACGGCAGCAGCGGCGTGGAATACCCCAGTACCTGAATCATGATCACCGACAACAGCGGGAAACCGGTGGCGTCCGAAAAACTCTGTGCCAGCGTGGTGTACAACGCCGGTACACCGTTCGCGGTCATAATGAAGTTGAGCGCCGTGGTAATACCGGTAAGCGCCAGGAAGCTGGTGAACGGTCTGCTGGCATCAAGCGGCATAATCCGCAATAACGCCTCCCCCACCGCGGAACCGATACCCGTTTGGGTCACCACAATCGCCAGCCCGAGAATCCCCGCCACGTAAATGCAGGTGCGCATGTTCACTCCCGCAGAAAACTCTTCACCGGTGATAAACCCGACGCGTGGCAGCATGACGATGACCGACGCCGCAAGGCCCGTCCACGCCGGTCCAATGCCATGCCAGCTCTCTGTCACCCACATCCCCAGCACCACCGCCAGCAGCCAGGCGAGACGTTTTTCATCCCGCCCCATCGGTTCAGACGGCGTAAGATCGGTGGCCGGTTTCGGGCTGCCGGGGAACAACCAGCAGATCAGGCCGATCAGAATGCCCCCTTTCAGGATCCCGAGGACGGGTGTATGCAGCAGCAGATACGGGACATAGTTCAGATGGATCCCGTACGAGCCCTCCGCGGTGCCGCTCATCACCAGATTCGGCACGTTGGCAGGCAGGATGGTCGCCGAGAGCTGGAAGGTTCCGAACCCGACGGCCAGCGCCAGGCCATACCACGCGCGGGAACCGTCGGGGATGGCGGCCCTTTTGGCCATAGCGGCGACAATCGGCATCAGCAGCGCGATACGGCCCATATTCGACGGCATCACAAACGCCAGCGCGTAGCTCAGCCCCACCACGCTTGCCACCATCAATACCCACGAATCAGTGAGTTTTGCCGACAACGCCCGTGCGGCCCTGTCCGCCAGACCGGTTTTACGGATTGCCACCCCCAGCACGAAGCCGCTAAACACTAACCAGAATGCAGACGAGGCAAAACCACCAAAAATCACCTCCGCCGGGGCGATTCTGGCGGCCATCGCCGCCGTGAAAAACAGCAGCGCGGTGATAAATTCCGGCAATAGCGACATCGCCCACAGCACGATGGTGACGCCGACTATCAATGAGGGCACAAACAGAGGATGCGTTAACCAGAGCGACATTCCTGTCTCCTGTCGTTTTTTTCAGCAAGTCTACGGCGACAGGCAAGACGAGTAAACGCTATTTATGGTGAGGTCACTTCAGGATATCGCATTGATGATCCTGCAATTCCTCAGCCGACGCGCGATTCAGGGTCAGCAAGTTACGTTCGGTCGCCAGTAAGACAAACGATCCATCCGACTGCTGCGCCATGGCCAGCGCGAAGCGCCCCATATGGTCACGCGCTTCCGGCAGCTCTTCAGCAAGCATCATAAACGGACTGCGCTGTACCAGCTCATTTTCCGTCACGCGACGGGCGAGGTACTCATGCCCTTCCAGCCCGCCCGGGAACGGTAACCACTGGGTACTGATTTGCCCCTGTGCGGCATTAAGCTTCTCGCGCACGTCCGGGCGCAGGCAGGAGATATGGATATGAAAATGGTTCTGCGTACGGCCTGTCGGGGAGTTAATGGCGAGCGAAATTGCGCTGTCCGGCACCTCGGCCCCGCGCTTCATGCTCATAAAGTTGCGTGACTGCCAGGCCAGCCAGAAGAAGTTGGGCGTATTCGGTTCGGTCAACAGCGGGCTTTCGGTTCCTTTGATACGGTAAGTCGGCATCAGGAGATACTGCAGCGGCCCGTTGCGGTCTTTAAACACCACATAACCCGCATCAGGCTTCACCTGCGCGCACGGGGCCGGGTTACGGTGCTGGAGTTGATTCGGCAGACACTGGTCGAGAACGATATGACGCAACGCATTCGGATTACCCGCTTTCATCCAGTACCAGCCACCCGCGGCAAGAATGATGACAACCAGAATCAGTAATAGTATTTTTTTCACAATGCGTTCCCTGTTTTCGATAATGGCGAAAGAGTAACGCAAAATGATGACCAAATAAAAAACCCGGCGGATTTCTCGCGCCGGGTCACCGTGTCTGTCCTGCTAACGTTTAGCGCTTGCTGATCTGGTCGAAAGTTCCGCCGTTAGAGAAGTGCTCTTTCTGCGCTTTCGCCCAGCCGCCGAACTCTTCATCAATGGTGAAAAGCTTCAGTTTCGGGAAGACGCTTTCATATTTCTTCGCCACCGCCGGATCGCGTGGACGATAGTAGTTTTTCGCCGCAATTTCCTGGCCTTCTGGCGAGTAGAGATACTTCAGGTACGCTTCCGCCACCGCTTTGGTCTCTTTCTTCTCAACCACTTTATCAACCACAGAAACGGTAGGTTCGGCGAGGATAGATTCGCCTGGCGTAACGATCTCGAACTTGTCTTTACCCAGTTCGTGGGTGGCGAGCAGGGCTTCGTTTTCCCATGCGATCAGCACGTCGCCAATCCCACGCTCAACGAAGGTGTTCGTGGCACCACGTGCGCCCGAGTCCAGCACTTCAACGTTTTTATACAGCGCTTTCACGAACGCCTGGGCTTTCGCCTGGTCACCGTTGTTGTGATGCAGCGCGTAGCCCCAGGCCGCCAGGTAGTTCCAGCGTGCGCCACCCGAGCTTTTCGGGTTCGGGGTGATAATGGAAACGCCTGGCTTAACCAGATCGTTCCAGTCATGAATTTGTTTTGGGTTGCCCTTACGCACCAGGAAAACAATGGTCGAGGTGTAAGGCGCTGAGTTGTCCGGCAGGCGTTTGATCCAGTTTTTATCGATACGCCCACGCTCGGCGATGGCGTCGACGTCATAGGCCAGCGCCAGGGTAACCACGTCGGCTTCAATCCCGTTGATGACTGAAGTCGCCTGCTTACCGGAGCCACCATGAGACTGACGCACCACCACGTTGTCGCCGGTTTCCTGTTTCCAGTGTGCCGCGAAGGCTTTGTTGTACTGCTCATACAGCTCACGCGTCGGGTCGTATGACACGTTCAGTAACTGGATGTCCTTAGCCAGAACGCTGGTCGATGCCAGCAATAATGTTAACCCTACGCCCCATTTATTCATCGCCCGGATCTCTTGTGTAGTGTTTTGATGCTTGCAGCGTGCCAGAAAGCTAACCAATGATTAAAGAATAAAAAAAGATTGGCTATAACGTAGAGGAATAAAAACGAGCAGGCATAAAAAAACCGGGCGGCGATATCGCCTTACCCGGTCTTTATGAGCGTGGACTTCGGACCCGGTTAACTCAGCGCGACCGGGGGAAAGTCACCGCTCAGTACAGTTTTTTTGCGCAGTCCAGCCAGTCACCCTTGAACGGACGCTTCATGTTTTCAATGGCGTCGATGATGTCATGGTGAACCAGTTTTTCGTTCTGAATACCCACGCAACGACCGCCATGACCCTGCAGCAGCAGTTCAATGGCGTATGCACCCATACGTGATGCCAGGATGCGGTCGTATGGACCCGGGGAACCCCCACGCTGGATGTGGCCCAGAACGGTAGCGCGCGTTTCACGTTTGGTTTCGGTTTCGATGTACTTCGCCAGCTCGTCAACGTCACAGATATGCTCGGTGATGGCTACGATGGCGTGTTTCTTGCCTTTTGCGATACCCGCTTTGATTTCAGCCACCAGATCTTCACGGCTGAATTCCACTTCCGGAACCACTACGAACTCACAACCGCCGGCGATGGCCGCAGCCAGCGTCAGGTCACCACAGTAACGGCCCATCACTTCCACGATGGAGATACGCTGGTGGGAAGAAGAGGTGTCGCGCAGGCGGTCAATCGCTTCAACAACGGTGCCCAGTGCGGTGAAATAACCGATGGTGTAGTCAGTGCCTTTGATGTCGTTGTCGATCGTACCCGGCAGCCCGATGCACGGGAAGCCCATTTCTGTCAGACGTTTTGCACCCATGTACGAGCCGTCACCACCAATAACAACCAGTGCGTCGAGGCCACGTTTTTTCATGTTCTCAATAGCCACTTCACGGACGTGTTCATCACGGAATTCCGGGAAGCGCGCAGAACCGAGGAAGGTACCGCCACGGTTGATCATGTCGGACACGCTGTAACGGTCGAGCTGAACCATGCGATCTTCATACAGGCCCAGATAACCATCATAGATACCAAAAACTTCCAGGCCTTCCGTCAGCGCTGAACGGACAACCCCACGAATTGCCGCGTTCATGCCCGGCGCATCACCGCCGCTTGTCAACACACCGATTTTCTTAATCATGACTACCTCTGAACTTAGGAATGCAAAATTGAAATCTGTTGCCGGAAGAATTTATCGACCAACGAATACTGCAAATAGTATATCAATCACTTCCAGCTGAATTGATTCAGGTCAGACCAAATGGCGGTAATTTATACACAAAATGCTGGCCTGGCTCACTTTTTTACAACCAATTACGAAAGCTCAACATGTCCGGGTACAACCGAGCAGGGATCCTGGTGAATAATGACGTCTGAACCAGGAAAACGCTGCAAAATCGCCTGCTCGACCTGCTCAGCAATAACGTGAGCCTGAACCAGTGGCAGGTTGTCTTCCATTTCAATATGAATCTGAATAAAGCGGGTCGGCCCTGACTGCCGCGTTCGAAGATCGTGTGCACCTCTGACACCAGGCCAGGAGGTCACGATAGAAAAAATTTCATTACGTTCTGAGTCCGGGAGGGCGCGGTCCAGAAGCGATTGCACCGCTTCATACCCCATCCGTAAGGCGCTATATAAAATATAGATGCCAATCCCTAACGCAAACAACGCATCGGCCCGATGCCAGCCATACCAGGCCAGACCGAGCGCAATAAGAATAGCGCCATTCATCATAACATCAGATTGATAATGAAGCATATCCGCCCGTACAGCCTGGCTTTGCGTTTTGCGAACAACCCAGCGCTGGAACGTTACCAGAACAAGTGTGCATATAAGTGCCACAATCGTCACGACCACGCCCACGCCGGGATCGTTCATCGGTGACGGCGAGACGAGATGCTGAATACCGGTTAAAAACAGAAACAGCGCGGAGCCGGAAATAAACATGCTTTGCGCCAGCGCGGCCAGCGATTCGGCTTTCCCGTGCCCAAACGTGTGTTCTTCATCTGCCGGTTGCAGCGAGTAGCGCACAACCAGCAGGTTCGTCAGCGAGGCGGCAATATCCATCAACGAGTCCACCAGCGCCGCGAGAATACTGACTGAGCCGGTATACCACCACGCAAAAATTTTAATCACTAACAGGCTTGAAGCCACGATGGTCGCTGCAATCGCTGCCCGACTTACCAGTCTTCCATAGGATTGATTCATAAACGCTCCTGTCATGTCATGCCGCTAGTATAACGGAAGCATGGGGAGTCAAAGGATGAATAAACGGTTAACAAAGCAGAATGAAGGGCAAAAAAAACCCCCACATCATGTGGGGGAAGACAGGGATGGTGTCTATGGCAAGGAAAACAGGGTTTACTGGTTACTACGGGTACTGCTATTGCTACTGAAAAACGTTGTTTCTGAGCTTCGCTGCATCCGTGCAACCTCACGCAACTGGTCCATTCGCTGCTGATGTCTTGTGTTCAAAACCGCTTGCTGCTCGGGCGTTAGCAGGTGGAACATCTGGTTGCGGACCTTCGCCATCTCTACCTGGCGGGCAACCTGCTCCTGTGCCATTTTTTCGGCCTGAGCGCGTACAGCGCTTTCGTCAAATTTTTCTGCGGTGACAAGGCGGTGCATTGTCTCCATTTCGCTAACATTAACAGGGGGCTGGTCGTGTCGTGCCCTCTGCATCAGATCTCGCATCTGTTGACGCTGATGTTCGGTTAAACTTATGCCATCAAACATATGGCTTTGGCTGCTGTGCTGCGTTGCCCCCTCCGTTGAGGGCCCGTTATCGCCGGGGATAGCTACAGCGGCCTGGCTTAATGTACTGAACGCCAGCGTTGAGGCCATGACGGCAGCGGTAACTTTGCGCATCACTTGCTCCCAAAATCTTTCGTGTCGCGATTCAACGAGAGACAGTCTACGATTCAGGCTGCAAACATGCGTCAGGGGGTGTAAAACAACGTAAAGTCATGGATTAGATAGCCTTGATGTCGTAATTTCTGCCTCGGAGGTATTTAAACAATGAATAAAATCCTGTTAGTTGATGATGACCGAGAGCTCACATCCCTTTTAAAGGAGTTGCTCGACATGGAAGGTTTCAACGTTTTGGTTGCCCATGATGGCGAGCAGGCGCTGAGTCTCCTTGACGACAGCATCGATTTACTTTTGCTCGACGTTATGATGCCGAAGAAAAACGGCATTGATACGTTGAAAGAGCTTCGCCAGACACACCAGACGCCCGTAATTATGCTGACCGCTCGCGGCAGCGAACTTGACCGTGTACTTGGCCTTGAGCTGGGCGCGGATGACTATTTACCAAAGCCGTTTAACGACCGTGAACTGGTTGCCCGTATTCGCGCTATCCTGCGTCGTTCTCACTGGAGCGAACAGCAGCAGAACAGCGACAACAGTTCACCGACGCTGGAAGTCGACTCCCTGAGCCTGAATCCGGGCCGTCAGGAAGCGAGTTTTGACGGTGAAACGCTGGAACTGACTGGCACCGAGTTCACCCTGCTGTATCTGCTGGCCCAGCACCTCGGCCAGGTGGTATCGCGTGAACATTTGAGCCAGGAAGTGCTCGGCAAACGCCTCACCCCGTTTGATCGCGCCATCGATATGCATATCTCGAACCTGCGCCGCAAGCTGCCGGAACGCAAGGACGGGCACCCGTGGTTTAAAACCCTGCGTGGTCGCGGTTATCTGATGGTTTCCGCTTCATGATAGGAAGCTTAACAGCCCGCATCTTCGCCATTTTCTGGCTGACGCTGGCACTGGTTTTAATGCTCGTTTTGATGTTGCCAAAACTCGACTCACGCCAGATGACGGAGCTTCTCGACAGCGAGCAACGTCAGGGCGTGATGATCGAGCAGCACGTGGAAGCCGAGCTGGCAAACGACCCGCCGAACGATTTAATGTGGTGGCGCAGGCTGTTTCGCGCTATCGACAAATGGGCACCGCCAGGCCAGCGCCTGTTGCTGGTGACCAGCGAAGGGCGCGTGATTGGCGCCGATCGCAATGAAATGCAGATCATCCGTAACTTCATTGGTCAGGCGGATAACGCCGACCATCCTCAGAAGAAAAAATACGGTCGGGTTGAGATGGTGGGCCCCTTCTCCGTCAGAGATGGCGAGGATAATTACCAGCTTTACCTGATCCGCCCGGCGAGCAACTCCCAGTCCGATTTCATCAACCTGCTGTTTGACCGTCCGCTGCTGCTGCTGATTGTCACCATGCTGGTTAGCTCACCGCTGCTGCTGTGGCTGGCGTGGAGTCTGGCGAAACCGGCGCGTAAGCTGAAAAACGCGGCGGACGAAGTGGCGCAGGGTAACCTGCGACAACACCCTGAACTGGAAGCCGGTCCACAGGAGTTCCTTGCCGCCGGGACCAGTTTTAACCAGATGGTGAGCGCCCTCGACCGCATGATGACGGCACAGCAACGCCTGCTGTCGGATATCTCGCACGAGCTGCGCACGCCGCTCACGCGCTTACAGCTCGGTACCGCGCTGCTGCGTCGCCGCAGCGGTGAGAGCAAAGAGCTGGAACGTATTGAAACGGAAGCGCATCGTCTGGACAGCATGATTAACGACCTGCTGGTCATGTCGCGCAATCAGCAGAAAAACGCGCTGGTGAGCGAAACGGTGAAAGCCAACCACCTGTGGCATGAAGTGCTGGATAACGCGGCGTTCGAAGCGGAGCAGATGGGAAAATCTTTTACCGTCAACTTCCCGCCGGGGCCATGGCCGCTGTACGGTAACCCCAACACGCTGGAAAGCGCGCTGGAGAACATCGTGCGTAACGCCCTGCGCTATTCGCACACGAAGATTGAAGTAGCCTTCTCGGTGGATAAAGACGGGATCACCATCATCGTTGATGACGATGGTCCTGGGGTAAGCCCGGAAGACCGCGAACAGATTTTCCGTCCGTTCTACCGTACCGACGAGGCGCGTGACCGTGAATCTGGCGGCACGGGGCTGGGTCTGGCGATTGTGGAAACCGCCATGCAGCAGCATCGCGGCTGGGTGAAGGCCGACGACAGCCCGCTGGGTGGGTTGCGGTTAACGCTGTGGCTGCCGTTGTATAAACGTTCGTAGCCGTTTAGCCGGGCGGCGGTATCGCTGACCCGGCTTGCCTCTCCTGCGGGGAAACTATTTCCCCCACAATCTCCGCGAATTATCTTCGATCTTGCTACTTAAACGGCGTTTCTGCATCGTTCGGGTCCAGCTCGTGGACAGCCCCGCAGCGGACAAAAGCCGATGGTACTGGTCGTCATCAAACGGCATATGCCAGGCAATCGCGCAGGCGTCATATACCGAGACATCACTCAGGCGCGATGCCAGCACCAGCGGCGCATCTGCCGATACCTGACCTGCCAACACCACCCGATATAACCAGCCCGTTTTACCCGCGCTCTGCAGCCGGGCAGACATGTCGCTGATGCCGAAATGATAGTTTAGTTTGAAGCACGGCGAGCGCGGCTGCGTCACCTGAATCAGGGCATCGCCCCAGCGGTAGATATCGCCGATAAAGACGTTTTTCTCGGTCAGCCCTTCCGTTGAGAGATTCTCACCAAACGCGGGCGCGACAAACATATCCGCCTGTTCGGGAAACTCGGTTATCCAGTGCTGATAGTGTTCCCGCGGATAGTGGCACAGCGCGCGGTCAGGCCCGCCATGGATTTTCTTTTCGGCCTGCTCATCGCCCACCAGCCCGAGGTCGGTTAACGTCAACTCGCCGTCGACCTGAATTTTGGCGATGGCGCTCGGGCGGCTGCCGTCGTACTCCCTTACCTTGCCTGTAAAGACATTCACCGGAAAATGCATCGCTGCTCCTTTCTGCAGATACAAAAAAAGCGAGTCATCAGACTCGCTTCTCACAGGCGTCAATGCAACCTTATTTTTTCGCGGCGAAACGCGCTGCTGCTTCGTCCCAGTTCACCACGTCCCAGAAGGCTTTGATGTAGTCCGGGCGACGGTTCTGGAATTTCAGGTAGTAAGCGTGTTCCCACACGTCCAGACCCAGGATAGGGAAACCGGATGCGCCAGAGATTGCTTCACCCATCAGCGGGGAGTCCTGGTTAGCTGTTGAAACAACCGCCAGTTTGTCACCTTTCAGAACCAGCCACGCCCAGCCAGAGCCGAAACGGGTCGCAGCGGCTTTTTCGAATTCCGCTTTGAAGTTGTCTACAGAACCGAAATCGCGCTCGATAGCCGCTTTCAGGTCGCCCTGCAGGGTGGTACCGGTTTTCAGGCCTTTCCAGAACAGGCTGTGGTTAGCGTGACCACCTGCGTTGTTACGCAGAACGGTTTTCTTGTCAGCTGGCAGCTGGTCCAGTTTGGTGATCAGCTCTTCAACAGGCAGGCTAGCGAACTCTGGCAGGCTTTCCAGCGCGGCGTTCGCGTTGTTCACATAGGTCTGGTGGTGTTTAGTGTGATGGATTTCCATCGTCTGCTTGTCGAAATGCGGTTCCAGTGCGTCGTAGGCATACGGCAGGGATGGCAGTGTATAACTCATAATCCTCTCCATTATTGTCGGGCGGCACAGCTGTTAATGCCGCGTAAGCAGTTGGTTCATTATAGTTAATTAAATGATATTGAAAATGATTATCAATGCCGTAGTTTTTATAAGGTTATTCGGTTTTCGGTTATTGCTGAAATTGTGAGTCTGCTCACCCGGTTAACGCGTTGATTGCCATTCAAAACCAAAGTGCGGCAACCTTCCGAAGGTTACCCGACTGCTTAATTTTTACACTCATCGAGTCGGTGGGAAGCCACCGGCATATAAAAACGATGAGGATGTAAACATGAATCATGCGATTACGATGGGTATTTTCTGGCATCTGATAGGCGCGGCCAGTGCAGCCTGTTTCTATGCCCCGTTTAAACAGGTCAAACAGTGGTCATGGGAAACCATGTGGTCCGTCGGCGGTGTGGTCTCGTGGATAATTCTTCCCTGGACCATCAGCGCCATGCTGCTCCCGGATTTCTGGGGCTACTTCTCCTCCTTTAACGCCTCCACCCTGCTGCCGGTCTTTCTCTTTGGCGCCATGTGGGGCGTCGGTAACATTAACTATGGCCTCACCATGCGCTACCTCGGCATGTCGATGGGCATTGGCATCGCGATTGGTATTACGCTGATTGTTGGCACTCTGATGACGCCGATCCTCAACGGTAACGTCGACGTGCTGATCAACACCAAAGGCGGCCAGATGACGCTGCTGGGCGTGCTGGTGGCCGTCATTGGCGTGGGCATTGTCACCCGCGCAGGGCAGCTGAAAGAGCGCAAAATGGGCATCAGAGCCGAAGAGTTCAACCTGAAGAAAGGCCTGCTGCTGGCGGTGATGTGCGGGATCTTCTCCGCAGGCATGTCATTCGCGATGAACGCCGCCAAACCGATGCATGAAGCTGCTGCCGCACTGGGCGTCGACCCGCTGTACGTGGCACTGCCAAGCTACGTGGTGATCATGGGTGGCGGAGCGGTGGTTAACCTCGGTTTCTGTTTTTTCCGTCTGGCAAACGTGAAGACCTTGTCACTGAAAGCCGACTTCTCGCTGGCTAAACAGATGATTATCGGGAACGTGCTGCTCTCGGCGCTCGGCGGGCTGATGTGGTATCTCCAGTTCTTCTTCTACGCGTGGGGTCACGCCAGTATTCCGGCGCAGTATGACTATATGAGCTGGATGCTGCACATGAGCTTCTACGTGCTGTGCGGTGGGCTGGTGGGTCTGCTTCTGAAAGAGTGGAACAATGCCGGGCGTCGCCCGGTGGGCGTGCTGAGTCTGGGGTGCGTGGTGATCATTATTGCGGCCAACATTGTGGGCCTCGGCATGGCGAACTGATTACGCCGCGTTACGACTGCGATGACGCCACTGAACCGGCGTCATCCCCACCTCGCGGTTAAAGACCACCGAAAAATAGTTACTGTCCTCAAAGCCGCAACGCATCGCCACATCGCTGACCATCAGTTCCGTATGCTGAAGCAGGTACTGGGCATGGCAGATGCGCAGCTGGCGCAGATAATGGTTCACCGTCATCCCGGTCTGGGTGCGGAATTGCTGGCGCAACGCGCGCTCGCTGCACTGCGCCTGCTCGCAGAATTTCTCCAGCACAAAGCTTTTGTTAAGGCTGCCCGCCAGGGTGGTGATGAGCTTATCGAGCAGGGCTTCCTGCGCGGTAGCCGACGGGTTATCAATGGCGTAGCGATGGCGCGTCAACGTCATGACCAGCTGGGCGAAAAGCAGTTCTGCCATCTGGTGAGCCTCAGGATCGCTTTTCTGGCTCTCCTGCTCCAGCTGAGAAATCACCTGTCGCACCTGCGTCATGCCGTTACTGCTCAGTCGCCAGTGCGCCGCGCACTTCGTATCATTAAAACCCGGAATGTAAGCCGCCCAGTCGACGTTGAGTTTCAGCCTGTCGGGGCAGTAAATCACGTTCTGCAGGACCAGGTCGTTGACCGAAGCGTAGGCGTGTTTGTCTTCAGCACGGATGTAAAACAGATCCCCACGCGTAATGCGGTAGGGCCGGTCGTTGAGGATATGCAAGCCATTGCCCCGCCACACCAGCACCAGCTCGCAGAACTCATGGGTGTGCTCGGCAAAGACGTTTTGCGGATAGCGATCCGCCACCGCGACGGCCTGGCCGGCGGAGGCAAAAAAATCCACTTTGCGAAGCATTAGCTGAGCAACCACGACACCACCTCGACAGCAAATAACCTGACATTATTAGCGTTTTTGCCCACGGGAAACGGTGACAACCCTCGCGTTACTGCAGTGACGCGTCCTTTCCCTGGCGAATATCGCGCGGTGACCAGCTGAATTCCCGGCGAAACAGGGTCGAAAAGTGGTTACTGTCGCCGAAACCGCAACGATAGGCGATATCCGTGACGCTCTCATCGGTATGACGCAGCAGATGGCGCGCTTTAATCAGGCGCAGACGGTTCAGATAGCGCTGGGGCGTCAGCCCGGTTTGCTGCTTCAGCTGACGATGCAAGGTCCGAAGCGACAGCGAAAAATCATCCGCCAGCGTTTCCCAGCAGACATCCTCGGCGAAATGGTCCTCCAGCCAGGCCATCAGTTGAGTCAAACGCGCATCGTTATTCTCCAGCCCGGCCACCATGCTACTGCGGCGCAGCAGCACCAGCAGCTGCATAAACAACAGCTCACGCGTGGCGATGACGTGGGTCTCCTGTCCCTCGTCGCGCTGTTCCATCTGGCTCACCAGCTGACGCACCTGCTGCAGCGTGGACTGATTCACCCGCCAGTGCGAAGGATAGATGCCGTCCTTCTCCTGCGGCAGGAGATGGTTCAGCCCGGACAGGAACTGGAACGCATCGGGCGAACGGTAGAGCACGTTAGTCAGGCACAGGTTGTCGGTATGTTCATATAAGTGCCGGTCATGATCGCGCACAAAGCAGACCGTCCCACCACTGATGGTATACGGCTGGCCGTTAAACACATGGATCCCCGTTCCGTGTTCAACAATCACAATTTCGTGAAAATCATGATGATGCTCAGGAAACGCCACCTGAGGGAGTCGCGGTTCAATCGCGACAGACGACCCACCCGAAGGAAAAAAATCCACGCTGTGCAGTACGGTCATAACGGCCCCCACCAATGAGAAATGTTCTCAAAATAGTAATTAAGGCCCCGCCCCCTCACCTTAAATTTTTGACCGTAAACCTCGCAAAAACTGTCCGTTTTTCAAGAAACAGGCTGAAAGATCAGGAAATGCGGTAAGCGTCACACTGCCTGCAAACCCCGTCACGCCTGGAAACTGTGAACTCCCTCACGTTCATCTTTGCTTTCTTGCCAGCCCCGGAAAACCGCTGTCACTGGCGAGAAGGTGGTGATGGGTTCCTTTTTTTACACTCACTGCTAATGACTTTAAGAAGGACACAACCATGACTTTTCGCCATTGCGTGGCTGTCGATCTAGGCGCATCCAGCGGCCGTGTAATGCTGGCCACTTATGACGGCAAGCGGCAGACGCTTTCGCTTCGCGAGATGCACCGCTTTGTTAACTGCCTGCAAAAGCAGGACGGCTGTGAGGTGTGGGATATCGACAGCCTTGAGGCAGCGATCCGCACCGGACTGCAGAAGGTCTGCGATGCGGGGATCCGTATCGACAGTATCGGCATCGATACCTGGGGCGTCGATTACGTACTGCTGGACAGCAACGGCGAACGCGTTGGTTTGCCGATAGCCTATCGCGACAGCCGCACCGACGGCCTGATGGCGCGTGCGATTGCCGGGCTTGGCAAAGAGAATATTTATGGCCGCAGCGGCATTCAGTTCCTGCCATTCAATACGCTCTATCAACTGCGCGCGCTGGTCGAACAGCAGCCGGCGCTGGTTCCCCGCGTGGCGCATGCACTGCTGATCCCGGACTACTTCAGCTACCGCCTGACCGGCAACATGAACTGGGAATACACCAACGCCACCACCACGCAACTGGTGAACATCAACTCCGATAACTGGGATGAACACCTGCTGGCCTGGACCGGGGCTTCCCCCTCCTGGTTCGGTACGCCGACGCATCCTGGCAATGTGATCGGTCAATGGATGTGCCCGCAGGGTAATGCGATCCCGGTGGTGGCGGTTGCGAGTCACGATACCGCCAGCGCCGTCATTGCGTCACCGCTTGCCGGTAACGACGCGGCCTACCTCTCTTCCGGGACCTGGTCGCTGATGGGCTTTGAGAGCAAAACTCCCTACACCAGCGATGCCGCGCTGGCCGCGAACATCACCAACGAAGGCGGTGCCGAAGGGCGCTACCGCGTGCTGAAGAACATCATGGGTCTGTGGCTGCTCCAGCGAGTACTAAAAGAGCAGAACATTACCGACCTGCCCGCGCTTATTGCCGACACCGAACGACTGAAAGCCTGCAGTTTCCTGATCAATCCCAATGATGACCGCTTTATCAACCCGGCGGACATGAGCGCCGAAATCCAGGCCGCCTGCGTCGACGCCGGGCAGCCCGTGCCATCGAAACCGGCAGAACTGGCACGCTGTATTTTCGACAGCCTCGCCCTGCTGTATGCCGAGATCCTGAGCGAGCTGGCCGACCTTCGTGGCCGGCCGTTCACTCAGCTGCATATTGTCGGCGGCGGCTGCCAGAACCAGCTTCTGAACCAGCTCTGCGCCGATGCCTGCGGGATCACCGTGGTGGCGGGCCCGATTGAAGCGTCGACGCTCGGCAATATTGGCATTCAGCTCATGACCCTGGACGAACTCGCCAGCGTGGACGATTTCCGCACGGTGGTGTCGGCGAACGCCACGCTGACCACGTTCATCCCCAATCCCTGCCATGAAATTGCCCGCTATCGGGCGCAGTTTCAGCAAAACCGACTGACTAAGGAGCTTTGCGCATGACCACTCAACTTGAACAAGCCTGGGACCTGGCTAAACAGCGTTACGCCGCCGTCGGCGTGGATGTCGATGAGGCGCTGCGCCAGCTCGATCGTCTGCCGGTCTCCATGCACTGCTGGCAGGGCGACGACGTTGCCGGTTTCGAGAACCCGGGCGGCTCGCTGACGGGGGGCATTCAGGCCACCGGCAACTATCCGGGCAAAGCGCGTAACGCCACCGAGCTGCGCGCCGACCTGGAGCTGGCGCTGAGCCTGATCCCGGGGCCTAAGCGGCTGAACCTGCATGCTATCTATCTGGAATCTGACACGCCGGTCGCGCGTAACGAGATCAAACCTACGCACTTTAAAAACTGGGTGGCGTGGGCGAAAGCCAACCAGCTGGGCCTGGATTTCAACCCATCCTGCTTCTCACACCCGCTGAGCGCCGACGGTTTTACCCTTGCCCACGCGAACGACGACATCCGCCAGTTCTGGATTGACCACGTAAAAGCCAGCCGCCGCGTCTCCGCGTACTTTGGCGAGCAGCTCGGCACGCCGTCGGTGATGAACATCTGGATCCCGGACGGCATGAAAGACATCACCGTTGACCGTCTGGCCCCGCGTCAGCGCCTGCTGGCGGCGTTGGATGAAGCCATCAGCGAAAAACTGAACCCGGCGCACCACATCGACGCCGTAGAGAGCAAGCTGTTCGGTATTGGTGCGGAAAGCTACACCGTTGGCTCGAACGAGTTTTACATGGGGTACGCCACCAGCCGCCAGACCGCACTGTGCCTGGATGCCGGCCACTTCCACCCGACGGAGGTGATCTCCGACAAAATCTCCGCCGCCATGCTCTACGTACCCCGCCTGCTGCTGCACGTGAGCCGTCCCGTACGCTGGGACAGCGATCACGTGGTGCTGCTGGATGACGAAACCCAGGCCATCGCCAGCGAAATCATTCGCCACGATCTGTTTGACCGCGTGCACATTGGCCTCGACTTCTTTGATGCCTCCATCAACCGCATCGCGGCCTGGGTGATTGGCACCCGCAACATGAAAAAAGCCCTGCTGCGTGCGCTGCTGGAGCCCACCAGCGCCCTGAAACAGCTGGAAGAGAACGGCGATTACACCGCGCGCCTGGTGCTGCTGGAAGAGCAGAAAACCCTGCCATGGCAGGCGGTGTGGGAGATGTACTGCCAGCGTAACGACACCCCAGCGGGCAGTCAGTGGCTGGATAACGTGCGGATGTATGAGAAAGACGTGCTGAGTCAGCGCGGATAAATATGCCCTCACCCTCTTCCTGTGGAAGAGGCCACTTTTACCCCCTCTCCCTGTGGGAGAGGGCCGGGGTGAGGGAAACGCTCACCGCGATCACGGGAAATGAAACACTATGCAGACCATCACTAACGCCTGGTTCGTCCAGGGCATGATTAAAGCCACCTCCGACGCCTGGCTGAAAGGCTGGGACGAGCGTAACGGCGGTAACCTGACGCTGCGCCTGGATGATGCCGACATTGAACCGTTCGCCGCCGAGTTCCATCAGAAGCCGCGCTATATCGCCCTGAGCCAGCCAATGCCGCAGCTCGCCAGTACGCCGTTTATCGTCACCGGTTCCGGTAAATTCTTCCGTAACGTGCAGCTCGACCCGCAGGCCAACCTCGGGGTGGTGAGAGTGGACAGCGACGGCGCAGGCTATCACATCCTCTGGGGGCTGACGGACGATGCAGTACCCACGTCTGAACTCCCGGCGCACTTCCTCTCTCACTGTGAGCGTATCAAGGCAACCCACGGCAAAGACAGGGTGATCATGCACTGTCACGCCACTAACCTGATCGCCCTGACCTACGTGCTGGAAAACAGTAGCGACTACCTCACGCGGAAGCTGTGGGAAGGCAGCACCGAATGTCTGGTGGTTTTCCCCGACGGGGTCGGCATTCTGCCGTGGATGGTGCCGGGTACCGACGAAATCGGCCAGGCCACCGCCATCGAAATGCAGTCCCACTCCCTGGTGCTGTGGCCGTTCCACGGGGTATTCGGCAGCGGGCCGACGCTCGACGAAACGTTTGGTCTGATTGATACCGCCGAGAAGTCCGCCGAGGTGCTGGTGAAGGTCCTGTCGATGGGCGGCATGAAGCAGACCATCACCCGGGAAGAGCTGATTGCACTCGGTAAACGCTTTGGCGTCACGCCGATGCAGTCGGCACTGGATTTGTACCCATAGCGGCCCGCGAAAGCGGCTGGAGGCATGATGATCCGCAAAGCATTTGTGATGCAGGTGAACCCTGACGCGCACGACGAGTACGCGCGTCGCCATAACCCCATCTGGCCAGAGCTGGAGGCGGTATTAAAAGACCATGGTGCGCACCATTACGCTATCTATCTCGATGAGACGCGTAACCTGCTGTTTGCGAGCGTTGAGATTGAATCGGAAGCGCGCTGGAACGCGGTGGCAAAGACCGACGTTTGTCAGCGCTGGTGGAAATACATGGGTGAGGTAATGCCCTCGAACCCCGACAACAGCCCGGTGAGTGCCGAACTGAAAGCGGTGTTTTACCTGCCCTAAAGCGTTAACGCTGCCGCATCCGCGGCAGCGTCCTGCGTTAGTTTGCCTCCACCGCAGCGCGGCGCGCCGCAATCTCCTGCTTACTGCTTAGCGTAAAGGCCGAGACCACCGTAATCGCCAGTACAAAACACCCCAGCATCAGGTAGGTCTCCTGGAAACCGATCCGGTCATACATATTCCCGGCGAAAGCAGAGAGGAAAATCGCCGCCGACTGTTTGGCAAACTGGAAGCCAATCAGATAGATAGTGGCCGACAGACGGGTATCGAACACGCCAGTGATGTATTTGAACGCCCCCACCAGCAGGAACGGAACCTCCAGCGCGTGCAGCATCTTCAGGGCAATGACCTCCACCGCGGTGGTGGCGAACGACGAGCCGATAATGCGCGTCGCCATAATCAGCCCGGCAATCAGCAGCGTATTCTTCGCGCCGATACGGTTGATGATCCACGGCGAGCAGAACATGATGATCGCGTTGCAAATTTCCCCCGCCGTGGTGGCAAAACCAAAGGCTCGCGTTCCCTCCTGCGGCGTTGCGAAGAAGGTTTTAAAGAAGGTGGCAAACTGCTGGTCAAAAACGTCATACACGCAGGCCACACCGATGACGTACAGAATGAACATCCACATTCTGCGCTGACGGAACAGGTTAAAGACCGTCCTGGCGGTGATCTGCGGCTGGTTGGCCCCCAGCGCATTCATCACCTGCGCAGTCTGGTTTGGCTTCGGTTTCGCAACCACCAGCAACAACATCAGCAGCAGCGCAGCCGCTGACCCCATCCAGAAGACATACGACGGGTCGATGCCAAACAGAATACCGCCCGTTGAAGCGCACAGCCCCCAGCCGAGACAGCCGAACATGCGCGCCTTGCCGTATTCAAACACGCTGTTACGGCTCACGCGTTCGATGTAGGCCTCAATCGCGCCTGAACCTGCGGAGAAGACAAAACCGATGTACAGACCGCCGCTCAGCGCCCCCAGCCAGATACTGGTTTTCAGCAGTGGCGCAAAGACATACAGGAAGAACGGCGCGAACAGAAACAGCAGCACCGTGATAATCCACAGCAGGTGTTTTTTCAGCCCCAGCTTATCCGAAATGACCCCAAGCACGGGCTGGAAGGCGATGGCCGAAAGCGAGATACAGGAGAATACGATCCCGGTATGGGTTTTGTTCAGGCCAATGACATCCGACAGCCAGATCGGCAGAAACGGAAAGCAGGTGGCCATAATGAAGAAGTAGAGAAAGAAGAACAGCCCGAAGATCCAGAAGTTAGGGTTGTCTTTGTGGGTACAGGTTGTTGTGTTCATTATTTTTATCCTCAACGGAGGGCCAGTCTCCCGGCCCATCACCCTTACACGCGTTCAACGCCAATCAGAATGGCGGTTTCCGGGTCCAGAATCGGCAGTGCGATCCCCGCCTGCATCAGCCACTCACCGCTGGCCGTCTGGGACGTTTCCATCCACGCCGGTAGCTTGCGCATGGTGTGCCCGCCCTCACCGGTGAGCCGAATGTTGGGGTGGTCGAGCAGCGTGATGCGGTACTGCGCCTGCGCGTCGAGCCCCGGCATGCGCAGCGGCATCATGAGCGTGTAATCCGGCATGGCCAGTTGGCTGACCATAAACAACCCCTGCGTTTTGTCTTCGCTCACTATACCCTGCGCCAGCGTGCTGGCATCCGGCATATCCACGCGCCACTGGGTACCGTGATGGATGACTTCCCGCCACTGCTTGTGCAGCGCGGCGTAATGGCGATAGCCTTCACGCTCCTGAGCATCGACGGTGAGCGGATCAAGCTCCAGTCCCATGTGGCCAAACAGTGCCGTCAGGCCGCGGAAAGCAATGCTGTGCTGGCGGAAGGTGGCGTGACATTTATGATGACCGATATGCGCGCCCATCACTTCCGGCGGGAAGAAGTAGCTCATGCCACGCTGGATGGTATTGCGCTCCAGCGCGTCGTTGTTGTCAGAGGCCCAGAAGCGGTGACTGCGGGTCAGGACTTCATAATCGATTCGCCCGCCACCCGAGGAGCAGGACTCAAATTCGATGTGCGGGAAACGCTCACCCAGCACGTCTAACAGACGATAAAACTGCCGCGTCTGCGCATCCGCGGCGGCTTTGCCGTGGTGCCCGGGCTGTACCAGTTCGCGGTTCATATCCCACTTAACGTAGTCGATGGCATGTTCGCCCAGCAGCCAGCTCATGCGCTCGACCAGATAATCAAAAGCCTGCGGAATATTCAGGTTGAGCACCAGTTGATGACGGCCCGTTGCCTGGGTGTAGCCCGGCAGCGCCAGCACCCAGTCGGGATGGGCACGATACAGATCCGAGTCCGGGTTAATCATCTCCGGCTCAATCCAGATACCAAATTCCATGCCGCGCTTTTTCACATGGTTAATCACCGGCGTCAGCCCGTCCGGGTATTTTTTCTCGTCCAGGTACCAGTCACCCAGCGCCGCGTGGTCATCGTTACGGCCTTTGAACCAGCCGTCGTCGATGATAAAACGCTCCACGCCCAGCGCCGCAGCCTCATCGGCCATGCGCATGATGTACGCCGGGTCATGGCTGAAGTAGATCCCCTCCCAGGTATTGAGATGTAACGGGCGCGGTTTGTTTTCAGGGAAGCGGATAACGTTCTCGCGCAGATACCGGTGGAACGACTGGCTCATGCCGTTCAGACCCCGTGCGGAGTAGCTCGCATACAGGCGTGGTGTCCAGAGCGTTTCCCCCTCTTCAATCGCCATTTCTCCCGGCAGGTAGAGGGCTTCGGCCTGCAGATAGCGGCGTCCGTCGGTTTTGACTTCCGCACGCAGGCGGTGGTTGCCGCTCCAGCCCAGATGCACGCCCCAGACGTCGCCGTGCATTTCGTTAAATGAGGACGTACCGGCGATCAGCGCCGGGAAGTGTTCGTGAGAGGTCCTGCCGCGGCGGTTTTCAATCACAACGCTGTCGTGTTCAAGCTTCACGCGATGCGGCTGGAACTCACGGATCCAGCGTCCGTGGAACGCCATCACGTCCTGCGCGCGTTCGGCGACCGGTAGCGTCACGGCGAAACGATCAACCTGCCACGCCTGCGCCCGCAGGTTAGTTAAACCGTGACGCACCACCAGAACCCCGCTTGCATCCAGTGCCAGCTCGCTGGTCAGACGCAACCCGGCATGTTCATCTTCCGCCGTTAACGTCAGGGTTTGCCCCTGGTGCTGCACATGGGTGGTTTTAAAGACAGGCGACCCGTCCAGCCCCTGGCGGTGCCCTTCGATACCGGGCGAACCAAACAGACCGTGTCCCAGCTCCGCCATCAGCGTCACCGGGGCGTCAACGTCGAGCCTGCCGTTCGCCACCGGACGAGCCAGACTTACCACATCTTGCGGTGAAAAGTGGTGAAGGTGCGGCCCCCAGTAGAGAATTTCGGCGAACGGGTGCGTGGTGATCACCAGGTCAACCGCCTTACTTTCGAGTCGAAAAATGGAATCGTGCATCAGACCTCTCCTGTCATCGGGATGATCTGAGTGTTAATCCGAAACGTTTCGGATACAAACCAAAACGTTTCGGATCTGTGATCGGCTTTGGAATTTTGCTGTGTTTAGGCCGTCTGACCCGGGAAGAACTCTGGCTGCCAGAGCACCTGTAGCTGAGCGATATCGTCGCCGTTAATCAACTGACGCACCATGTCAGCGATCTGTTTCCCGACGCCCTGGCGGGTGGACTGAATAACCGCCGCCACATCAACATCGACAATGCTGTCCTGCGGTAAGCCGTCGTAAACCACCAGCGAAACGGCGTTTTCACCGCAGAGAAGACCCCGCTGCGCCAGCGCCATGGCCGCACCGTCGCCGTGAGTGTTGCAGTCGGTAATGATGGCCGTGGGGGGCTGCGGCAAGGAGAGAAGTTCATTCGTCGTGGCGTAACCCACGCGGCGCGAAGGCGGCATGGCGCGCAGCCATTCGCTGGATAACCCGGCTTCGCGTAGCGCATCCAGATAACCCTGGCGGCGCTGGGTGATGAAGGCCTGATTGTTGCTTTCACCCAGCAAGGCGATGCGGCGATGTCCCTTTTCAATCAGCCAGCGGGTGGCATTATACGTGCCGGCATAGTTGTCAAAATCAAACCACGCATAGGGCTGCGGTAGCTGGCTGCGCCCGAGCGCGAGAAAGGGAAAACCGGCGGCCTGAAGCTGTTCCAGCCGCGGGTCATGATCCAGCGTGTGCGCCACAATCAGCGCATCCACGCGACGACTTTGCACCATACGCATATAGCTGTGCTTATCCGCCAGATCGTCATCGGCAATCAGCAGGAGATCGATTTCATGTCGCGCCAGTTCGTGGCTAATTTCGCCGACCATGTCCATAAAGACGCTGTTATTGAGCGGAACAGGATGCACCGGAAAAACCAGACCCACGGCGTCGATTTTGCCCATCTTCAGGCGACGCGCGAAGGTGTTTGGCCGGTAGCCACGGCGCTGAGCCTCCGCTTCGACGCGGGCGCGCGTCTCGCGGGAGACATCGTCATACCCGTTAAGGGCGCGGCTGACGGTGGTAACAGACAGCCCCAGTTCTTTGGCAATGGCTTTAAGCGACATGATTTTCCGTATCTGCGTTAATTTTGTTCAGCCACCAGAAGCGCGTGCGTATCCGGCTCGAGGGCCTTAAAGATATGCGGCTGGTCAGCGGGATAGCAAATGTAATCCCCCGGGCCAAGCTCTTCCGCCGCGTCGATCAGACCAACCAGCGCTCTACCCTGCGTCACAATAATATGCTCCACTGAGCCTGCCGGATGTGGCTGAGAAATGCGGTCGGCACCCGGCTGGGTGAGTAACAGGTAGATGTCACGACGCGCGCCCGGCGGGCACGCCGCCAGCAAAATGGCTTCATAGTTAGCCTGTCCGGCAACCACCTTCGTTCCTTCTCCACGGCGGATCACCTGAGTGGTCGGCTGCTGCGGTTCAAGCAAACGGGCAAAAGGAATGTCCAGCGCCACACAGAGTGACCAGAGCGTCTCCAGGCTGGGATTCCCGTTGCCGGACTCCAGCTGCGACAGCGTGGATTTAGCGATCCCGGCACGGCGCGCGATTTCCGCCAGTGAAAGTCCGGTTCGCAGGCGTTCTCGCACCAGACTTTTAGCGATCACGCTGATTGGCTGCGTCATAAAAACGGCCCCTTTGTTCTATAAATCGAACGAATCGTTCGCCTTGAAAAACGGTTCTGATGCGTTCATTATAATGGAAATACGTTCGATATGGCTAAAATTGTATGAAGCATCATCTCTCAACCCTGAAAGGCGACACGATAAAAGCAATCATCCTGGTGTGTCTCGCGGTAGGCGTCGTCGGGATGTCCTATGGCTCGCTGGCAATGGCCTACGGTTTCCCGGTCTGGGTCCCGTTTTTACTCTCTATTACCGTGCTGGCAGGTGCCTCTGAATTTATGTTCATCGGCATTGTGGCAAGCGGCGGTAACCCTCTGGCAGCGGCGGCTGCCGGATTACTGGTTAATGCACGCCATGTACCGTTTGGGGTGACGGTGCGTGAACTGGTGGGTAAACGTGGCCTGAGTTTTCTGGGTTGCCACATCATGAACGACGAAAGCGTGGTGTTCGGGTTGTCGCAAAAAACGCCCGAACAGCGTAAGGCGGCATACTGGTTATGCGGATTAGGCGTGGCGATCGTCTGGCCGCTGGGTACATTGCTGGGCACCATGGTTGGCAAACTGTTGCCGGACCTTGAAACCATCGGGCTGGATGCGGTATTCCCGGCGATTTTACTGGCGTTAGTGGTGCCGGCTTTTAAAAATCGCACCACCCTGATCCGCGCCTGCAGCGGTGCTGCATTGTCACTGGCCGCCGTGCCGTTTGCTCCGGTGGGTTTACCGGTTCTGCTCTCTTTACTGGGTCTTGCTGCGAGGAAAAAATAATGGGGAATATGACGGTCTTTATTCTCGGTATCGCCCTTCTTTCTGTGGGAACCTATTTAATGCGTCTCGGCGGGGCAAAACTCGGCAACCGACTGGCGCTGTCAGACCGCTCTCAGGCTCTGCTTTCAGATGCGGCAACGGTTTTGCTGTTTTCCGTCGCGCTGGCGACCACCTTCTATGAAGGTGAGCATTTTGCCGGTATGGCGCGCGTACTGGGCGTGGCGTTTGCAGTGTTTCTGGCATGGCGAAAAATGCCGTTAATTGTGGTGATCGTGGCGGCAGCGGTCGTGACTGCATTGCTGCGTCTGGCGGGTATCCAATAAAAAAAAGCGCCCCGGGGGCGCTCTTTCGACGGTGTGGCAGCTTATTTGTTCAGTTCAGCGGTCATGTGTACGCGGTTACCGGTAAACGCCTGCGTAATTTTGTAAGATGACGCGCCCGCTTCCTGAGCCTGTGCAGCAATTTTCGCTTCTGCGCCATCAATGGTAGAGGCGGTTGCGGTCACAGTCTGTGCAGCGAAAGAACCGAAAGACGTAGCCAGAGCGATTACTGCGACAAAAGTTTTGATGCTTTTCATGATATAAACCCTTTCAATTAGTTGTTTGTTTAAGGCACCGTGCCTTGATGAGATAAATAGTAGACCTCATCATGAACAACTAAAAGCGGAAGGATTTGCTATTCTTTTTCAAATTTACTGATTAACTATTAATCGCTGCGGATGGGTATAAATTGTCGCCCTTCCCGGCTTACAGAACCCCACCAGCGTCAGATTACAGCGCTCCGCCACTTCCACCGCCAGCGTGGTCGCGGCCGATACGGCAAAAAGGATTTCAACGCCGCACATCGCCGATTTTTGCACCATCTCGTAGCTGGCGCGGCTGGAGACCAGTGCCGCCCCCTGCTGCCAGAGTTCGCTTTCACGCGCCCGGCGGCCCATCAGTTTATCCAGCGCCACATGGCGGCCGACATCCTCATGCCCCCCGGCAATATCGCCCGATGGCAGAACCCATGCCGCCGCATGCGTGCATCCGCTCAGCTGGCCGGCAGGTTGCACGTCATTCAGATGTTCAAGGGCATGGTCGAGATGGGCCAGATTGAAGGTCTGGGTAAACGGCAGAGGTGCGACAGGCTTACCGATATCATTGAGCTGCTCTACCCCGCAAACCCCGCATCCGGTACGCCCGGCCAGCGCGCGTCGCCGCTCTTTGAGCCCCATAAACCGGCGGCTTGAGAGTTCGATTTGCACTTCAAGGCCGTTGCAGACCTTCACCACATCCATGCCGTAAATCTCTTGCGGGTGCTCAATGATGCCTTCCGAGAGGGAAAAGCCAATCGCGAACAGCGCCAGATCTTTCGGCGAGGCCATCATCACCACATGGGAAATACCGTTGTAAACCAGAGCAACGGGCACTTCCTCCGCCAGAAAATCAGGCGTGGTGTGGGTAATGTGGGGCGGTCTGTGTACCGAGAGTTCCACGATACCGGCAGGCAGTGGCGACGGGTGGGTAACACGGTTTTGTTTAGACACAGCGGTATTCCTGAACAACCACGGAGGTGAGCCTGCTATTGCATCACAAACCGCAGGCCATACGCATAGTATGGATCAACTTTTCAGCACCCATCCTCATCAAGTTTACCTACTCATTTGGGAGAGGCGCAACCGAGGCGGTGATACAGCCCTTTAACATGCCGGGGCAATAATGTGACCAGTGTCACACTTTATAATCAACACAGTGATAATACGTTCACTTTGTATTAACGCCATTGGAACAGGCGTACCGACATTGTGGTATTCTGATGATATCCCTCGTAGAACTGAGGGATTAACGCAAATTTTTCTCCTTTGCGGTCACCGTTCAACCGCGAAGTCAAAACTACATATGTAAGCAATGTCGAAACAAGGAGTGACCCATGCAGGTCAGCAGAAGGCAGTTCTTTAAGATCTGCGCTGGCGGTATGGCAGGCACCACGGCGGCGGCACTGGGTTTTGCACCCGGTGTAGCGCTGGCGGAGACGCGGCAATATAAACTGCTGCGCACCCGTGAAACCCGTAATACCTGTACGTACTGCTCTGTCGGTTGCGGGCTGTTGATGTATAGCCTCGGCGACGGTGCTAAAAACGCCAAAGCGTCTATCTTCCATATCGAAGGTGACCCGGACCATCCGGTCAACCGCGGTGCGCTGTGCCCGAAAGGTGCCGGCCTGGTTGACTTTATCCACTCCGAAAGCCGCCTGAAATTCCCTGAATATCGTGCGCCAGGTTCCGATAAATGGCAGCAAATCAGCTGGGAAGACGCATTTGACCGCATCGCTAAACTGATTAAAGAAGACCGCGATGCCAACTTTATTGCGAAGAACGCTGAAGGCGTCACCGTCAACCGCTGGCTTTCCACCGGGATGCTGTGTGCGTCTGCTTCCAGTAACGAAACCGGCTATTTAACCCAGAAATTTACGCGTGCACTCGGTATGCTCGCGGTCGACAACCAGGCGCGTGTCTGACACGGACCAACGGTAGCAAGTCTTGCTCCAACATTTGGTCGCGGTGCGATGACCAACCACTGGGTCGACATCAAGAACGCCAACCTTATTGTGGTGATGGGCGGTAACGCCGCTGAAGCGCACCCTGTCGGGTTCCGCTGGGCGATGGAAGCCAAAATCCACAACGGTGCGAAACTGATTGTGATCGATCCCCGCTTTACGCGTACTGCGTCAGTGGCGGATTTCTACACCCCTATTCGTTCAGGTACTGACATCACTTTCCTGTCAGGCGTATTGCTGTACCTGATGACCAACGAAAAATATAACCGCGAATACACCGAAGCCTATACCAACGCCAGCCTGATCGTGCGTGAGGATTACCACTTCGAAGATGGACTGTTCAGCGGTTATGACGCCGAAAAACGCAAATACGACAAGACCAGCTGGAACTATGAGCTGGACGAGAAAGGCTTTGCGAAGCGTGATACGACGCTGCAGCATCCGCGCTGCGTGTGGAACCTGCTGAAAGAGCACGTTTCCCGCTACACGCCGGACGTTGTCGAAAACATCTGTGGTACGCCGAAGGAAGACTTCCTGAAGGTGTGCGAGCTTATCGCCGAAACCAGCGCGAAAGACAAAACGGCGTCGTTCCTCTACGCGCTCGGCTGGACCCAACACTCTGTCGGCGCGCAGAACATCCGTACCATGGCGATGGTTCAGCTGCTGCTCGGCAACATGGGGATGGCAGGCGGCGGCGTGAACGCCCTGCGTGGTCACTCCAACATTCAGGGTCTGACCGACCTTGGTCTGCTGTCTCAAAGCCTGCCAGGTTACATGAACCTGCCAAGCGAAAAACAGACCGACCTGCAAACCTACCTCACAGCCAGTACGCCTAAACCGCTGCTCGAAGGTCAGGTGAACTACTGGGGCAACTATCCGAAGTTCTTCGTCTCGATGATGAAAGCCTTCTTCGGTGACAAAGCGACAGCGGAAAACAGCTGGGGCTTTGACTGGCTGCCGAAGTGGGACAAAGGTTACGACGTTCTGCAGTACTTCGAGATGATGCATCAGGGCAAGGTGAATGGCTATCTGTGCCAGGGCTTTAACCCGGTCGCCTCATTCCCGAACAAGAACAAGGTGGTTGAATCGCTGTCGAAACTGAAATTCCTGGTGACGATTGACCCACTCAACACCGAGACGTCGACCTTCTGGCAGAACCACGGTGAGTCGAATGACGTTGACCCATCGAAGATTCAGACTGAAGTGTTCCGTCTGCCTTCTACCTGCTTCGCGGAAGAGAACGGTTCCATCGTGAACTCTGGCCGCTGGCTGCAGTGGCACTGGAAAGGTGCGGACGCCCCGGGTATCGCCATGAACGACGGCGAGATCCTGGCCGGTATTTTCTTACGCCTGCGTAAGATGTATGCGGCAGAAGGCGGTGCGAACCCGGAACCGGTGCTGAACATGACCTGGAACTACTCGACGCCGGAAAATCCAGCGCCGGAAGAAGTGGCGATGGAGAGCAACGGTAAAGCGCTGGCAGATGTTATCGACCCGGCCACCGGAACGGTGCTGGCGAAGAAAGGCGATCAGCTCAGTACCTTCGCGCACCTGCGTGATGACGGCACGACTGCCAGTGGCTGCTGGATCTTTGCCGGTAGCTGGACGCCGAAAGGTAACCAGATGGCCAACCGCGATAACGCTGACCCGTCAGGTCTCGGCAATACGCTGGGCTGGGCCTGGGCATGGCCGCTGAACCGCCGCATTCTCTACAACCGTGCTTCCGCTGACCCGCAGGGTAATCCGTGGGATCCGAAGCGTCAGTTGCTGAAATGGGACGGCGCGAAATGGGGCGGTGTGGATATTCCGGACTACAGTACTGCCCCTCCAGGCAGCGATGTCGGGCCGTTTATCATGCAGCCTGAAGGGATGGGACGCCTGTTTGCTATCGATAAGATGGCGGAAGGGCCATTCCCGGAACACTACGAGCCGTTTGAGACGCCGCTGGGCACCAACCCGCTGCACCCGAACGTGGTCTCTAACCCGGCAGCCCGCATCTTTAAGGGCGATTTCGACGCGCTGGGTAAAAAAGACAAGTTCCCGTATGTGGGCACCACTTACCGTCTGACCGAACACTTCCACTACTGGACCAAGCACGCGCTGCTTAACGCTATCGCGCAGCCGGAACAGTTTGTGGAGATCGGCGAGAAGCTGGCGAACAAGCTCGGCATTGCCCATGGCGATACCGTGAAGGTCTCTTCTAACCGCGGCTACATCAAGGCCAAGGCGGTGGTGACCAAGCGTATTCGCACGCTGAATGTTCACGGTCAGCAGGTGGATACCATCGGTATTCCGATTCACTGGGGTTATGAGGGCGTGGCGAAGAAAGGGTTCATTGCGAACACCCTGACGCCGTTCGTCGGTGATGCGAACACGCAGACGCCGGAGTTTAAGGCCTTCCTCGTGAACGTGGAAAAGGTGTAACGGAGACGACTTATGGCTTATCAATCTCAAGACATTATCCGTCGTTCCGCGACTAACGGTTTCACGCCCGCGCCTCAGGCGCGGGACCACCAGCAGGAAGTGGCGAAGCTTATCGACGTGACCACCTGTATCGGCTGTAAAGCCTGTCAGGTGGCCTGTTCTGAGTGGAACGACCTCCGTGATGAAGTGGGTCACAACGTCGGGGTGTACGACAACCCGGCTGACCTGACCGCCAAGTCCTGGACGGTGATGCGTTTCTCGGAAGTGGAACAGAACGACAAACTGGAATGGCTTATCCGCAAAGACGGCTGTATGCACTGTGCGGATCCGGGCTGCCTGAAGGCATGTCCGTCAGAAGGGGCTATCATTCAGTATGCTAACGGTATCGTCGACTTCCAGTCCGAGCAGTGCATTGGCTGCGGCTACTGCATAGCGGGCTGCCCGTTCGATGTCCCTCGCATGAACCCGGAAGACAACCGCGTCTACAAATGCACGCTGTGCGTAGACCGCGTAAACGTCGGCCAGGAGCCTGCGTGCGTGAAAACCTGTCCGACGGGCGCTATCCACTTTGGTTCCAAAGAGGATATGAAAACGCTGGCGGCTGAACGCGTGGGCGAACTGAAAACCCGTGGCTACGACAACGCAGGCCTGTACGATCCGGCCGGCGTGGGCGGCACGCACGTGATGTATGTGCTGCACCACGCAGACAAGCCGAATCTGTATCACGGCCTGCCGGAGAACCCGGAAATCAGCGCGACCGTGAAGTTCTGGAAAGGCATCTGGAAACCGCTGGCAGCAGTGGGTTTTGCTGCCACCTTCGCAGCGAGCATCTTCCACTATGTCGGTGTCGGTCCGAACCGCGCGGAAGAGGAAGACGACAACCTGCATGAAGAGAAAGACGAGGTGCGCAAATGAAAAAACGTGACACCATCGTGCGCTATACCGCGCCGGAACGCATCAACCACTGGGTCACCGCCTTCTGCTTCATGCTGGCGGCGATAAGCGGGCTGGGGTTCTTCTTCCCCTCCTTCAACTGGCTGATGCAGATCATGGGGACACCACAGCTGGCGCGTATACTGCACCCGTTTGTTGGCGTCATCATGTTCGCGTCGTTCATCATCATGTTTTTCCGATACTGGCACCATAACCTAATCAATCGGGATGATATCTTTTGGGCGAAGAATATTCGTAAGATCGTCGTCAACGAGGAAGTGGGTGATACCGGGCGTTATAACTTCGGCCAGAAGTGCGTATTCTGGGCGGCGATTATCTTCCTGGTCCTGTTGCTGGTGAGCGGCGTGATCATCTGGCGTCCGTATTTTGCGCCTGCTTTCTCAATCCCGGTGATCCGATTCGCGCTGATGCTGCATTCATTTGCCGCAGTGGCGTTAATTGTGGTTATCATGGTGCATATTTACGCCGCCCTCTGGGTGAAAGGCACCATTACCGCGATGGTGGAAGGCTGGGTAACCAGTACGTGGGCGAAGAAACATCACCCGCGCTGGTACCGAGAGGTCCGCCAGAAACAGGAAAAGTCATCTGAATGAGTATTCGCATAATCCCGCAAGATGAGCTGGGTTCGAGCGAGAAACGCACGGCGGATTATATTCCGCCGTTGTTATTCCCCAGACTCAAGAACCTCTATAACCGCCGCGCAGAGCGTCTGCGCGAGCTGGCAGAGAACAACCCACTGGGCGATTTTCT
Source organism: Enterobacter sp. R-25 (assembly GCF_049913205.1). NCBI lineage: Bacteria > Pseudomonadati > Pseudomonadota > Gammaproteobacteria > Enterobacterales > Enterobacteriaceae > Enterobacter > Enterobacter sp. R-25. The sequence goes on from NZ_CP183982.1 coordinate 4,689,744, forward strand.
GCGTTTTGCCGCGCTGGTTGCCCATGCGCAGGAAGTGGTGCTCTACGACCACCCGCTGCAAATTGACCTGACCGCGCGCATCAAAGAGGCCAGCGAGCAGGGTAAGCCTCCGCTGGATATCCACGTTCTGCCGCGCGATAAGCACTGGCATACGCTGCTGCACTCCCTGATTGCCGAGCTGAAACCCGAGATGAGCGGTACCGCGCTGGCGGTCATTGAGAATCTGGAAAAAGCCTCCGATCAGGAGCTGGAAGAGATGGCGAGCGCGCTGTTTGCGTCCGATTTCTCCCTGGTCAGCAGCGACAAAGCGCCGTTCATCTGGGCGGCGTTGTCGCTTTACTGGGCGCAAATGGCCAGCCTGATCCCGGGTAAAGCCCGCGCCGAATACGGTGAAGCGCGTCAATTCTGCCCGGTATGCGGCTCAATGCCGGTGTCCAGCATGGTGCAGATCGGTACCACTCAGGGGCTGCGTTATCTGCACTGCAACCTGTGTGAAACCGAGTGGCACGTGGTGCGCATTAAATGCAGCAACTGCGAGCAGACGCGCGATCTCAACTACTGGTCGCTGGAAAATGAAGACGCGGCGGTCAAAGCTGAAAGCTGCGGCGACTGCGGTACCTACCTGAAGATCCTTTATCAGGAAAAAGACCCGAAAGTCGAAGCCGTCGCCGACGATCTCGCCTCGCTGATTCTGGACGCCAAAATGGAGCAAGAGGGCTTTGCCCGCAGCTCTATTAACCCGTTCCTGTTCCCGGGTGAAGGGGAGTAATCCCCACTCACAGTGCCGGGCAACGTTGGTTTGCCCGGCCTGTATCTGGTTGACTGAAACATCCTCGCCTTCCTCTCGCATATCTTCCAGCATCACTGTGCAGGCAAACTACACGTGCGTTATTCAGGACTAAAGCCAAATTTAACATTCATGTTTACTTTTGCGAGCCGCTTTCCAGAATCGTTTTCAGCCTCATTTTCCCTGTTTCACTCGACAACAAACTGAGTTATAACACTGTATATTCATACAGATTAAAGGGACCCACATGGCACTCGAAAAAGGGATTGATACGCTGGTTAAGGCGTTCATCGCAGCAGGACGCCCTTCTGCGCGTAGCCAAAGTATTGATGACCGGAGAGCAGGCTATATTGCCAGCACGGCGCTTGCCGGTGAGACAGAAACGCGCGTTGACGTAGAAATGCTGAACCTCGAAGGCATCACATATCGCGTCTTCTCTCCGCCAGATGCTGCTGAAAAGCTGCCGACCGTTATCTACTACCACGGGGGATGCTTTATCAGCGGCGGCTTCGATACTCACGATAATCAACTGCGCCAGTTAGCGTTTTATGGCAACTGCCGCGTCATTGCGATCCAGTACAGACTTGCTCCTGAACATACCTACCCTGCCGCCCATGATGATGCAGAAAGAGGCGCACATCTGGTCTGGCAATACGCGGATATGTTTGGCGTGGATAAAAACCGTATCACCCTGTGCGGGGACAGCGCAGGAGGCCATCTGGCACTGGTGACGGCCCTGCGGCTCACGTCTTCCGGACTCTGGCAGCCTGCGCAGCTCATTCTTATCTACCCGATGCTGGATGCCACGGCCTATTTTGAAAGTTATACCCGTAACGGCGCGGATTACGTCATCACCCGCGATACGCTGCTGAGCGGATATGAGCTCTATCTGGCCAACACGGAACGCCAGCATCCTGAAGCGAGCCCGCTCTGGCGAAAGGATTTTAGCGGCCTGCCTCCCGTGCACATCATTACTGCCGAGTTTGATCCGCTTTGCGACGAAGGTGAGGCGCTATATCAGCGCCTGACTGAGCAAGGCGTCACGTGTACGGCTCAGCGGTGGCTGGGGGTTATCCATGGATTTTTCCAGCTTGGCGGGGTCAGCCCGTCTGCGCGCGATCTTCTGAGGGATATTGCCAGACGGATCGGCGCGGGGAATTAGCCCGGCAATCATGCCGGGACGACGGAACCTACTCTTCTTCGTTTCCACCCTCTTCAAACGCGCCAAACGGCTTCGCAGGAAGAACGATGTAGGTACCTTCAAAGACAGCACCCGGCGTTTCATCGCCGAACAGCTCAACGCGCATCTGTACGCGCGCTTTACGCCCGCGCGCCAGGCGGTCGAGATCGCCCCCAAGTGCGCCAAGATCGGCAACGGCGCTCGGCTTACCACTGATCGGCGCGCTGTAACGAATATGGGCATCGGCCAGAATAATGGTGCCGCCAAGATGGCGTTCGCGGAGCATCAGCCAGATAAGCCCCCAGCCGGTCAGCGTGGCGAGTGAAAACAGGCTGCCGGCAAACAGGGTGTGATGGGGGTTCTGATTGCCGATTTCCGGCATGGTGGTAATGAATTTTTGCCCGGTGTACTGCTGAATACGCACGCCCATTTTTTCACTCAGGGGAATGTGCTGATACCAGGCCTGCTGGAGCTGCCCACACCAGTCGGCGCGATGGAGAATATCATCCAGCGTAGCAATGGGTTTGATCATCAAAAAGTGACGAATCGGCGTGGTTTGCGGGGCGGTGATTTCCCCCTGGTTAACAAAACCGAGTTTGGCGAAGAATTCGACGGCGTCTTCGCGGGCGCTACAGGTGACGCGCTTAACCCCTTCCTGACGGGCGACGGACTCAAGGGTCATCGCCATCAAGGTGCCGAGGCCTTTATCCTGCACGGAAGGATGAACCGCCATAAAGCGGATTGAAGCTTCGTTATCGGCATTGATGTACAAACGCCCGACGGCGACGAGGTTACCCTCTTCGTCCATCACCATCTGGTGATGAGCCATCGCATCCCAGGCGTCGCGCTCAGACCCTTTTGGCTGATGTAATGGCTTGCGTAACATTTCCCAGCGGAACTGGTAATAGGCTTCTAACTCTTCTTCCGTTTGCGGTACTCGAAGGTGATACATAGCTGTACTCTCTCTTGTTACCCGCGGCCACGCCGCCAGTTGGCTCATACCTGAAGCCAGAATGTGACGGGGCCATCGTTCACCAGCGATACCTGCATATCTGCAGCGAATCGTCCGGTTTGCGTATTCATGTCCTGTTGACGACAACGCGCCACAAAGTACTCGTAAAGGGCTTCTGCACGATCCGGTGCGGCACCTTTAGAGAAACCCGGGCGCATGCCGCGCTCGGTATCGGCCGCCAGCGTAAACTGGGAGACCACCAGCACGCTGCCACCCGCCTGCTGAACGTTCAGGTTCATCTTACCTTCCGCATCGCTGAAAATGCGGTAGCCCAGCACGCGCTCGCACAAGCGGTTGGCTTTCTGTTCGTCATCATCCTTTTCGACACCTAACAACACTAAAAGTCCTGGGCCAATTTCACCCGTCACCTCTCCCTCCACGGTGACGCTGGCACGGGTTACGCGCTGTATCAATGCAATCATGGTTGGTCTGCTTCTTGTTGTTTTTCAGCTTCTGCTGCTTTTTTAAGTTCGCGGTATACGCCGAGAGTGACAGTTATTTCGGCACCAAGCAAGACGATACACCAGGTCCAGTAGACCCAGACAAATAAAATGGGGATCACCGCCAGCACGCCGTAAATCAGCTGATAAGACGGGAACATGGTGATGTAAAGGGCAAACCCTTTTTTGCCCAGTTCAAAGAGCAATGCCGCGACCAGCGCGCCCACGACCGCATCGCGGTTAGGCACGCGCGTGGTCGGTACCACGCTGTAAAGCAGCCAGAAAGAGAGCCACGATAAAATCAGCGGGAAGATACGCAACAGGTTATCGATAACGCCGTTGAGATCGCTGGCCCAGCGCAGCGAAAGCAGATACGAACTGATAGCCAGACTCGCACCGGCCAGCAAGGGCCCCAGCGTTAAGATCATCCAGTACACCGCAAAGGAATAAACCTTGGGCCGCGCCTTTTTACTCCGCCAGATGGCATTCAGCGCGTTATCTATGGCATACATCAATAACAGCGCCGTGACGATCAGGCCACACGCCCCGACCGCCGTCATTTTGCTGGAGTTAGCGACAAACTGTTCAATGTAGTTCTGTATGACATCCCCGGTGGCGGGAATAAAATTCGCAAAGACAAAGTGGCGAAGCTGCAGGCTGACATCTGCAAACATCGGAAAAGCGGAAAATAGCGCAAAAATGACGGCCACCAGCGGCACAAGCGAGAGCAATGACACGTAGGCGAGGTTACCCGCCAGCGTGGTCATGTTGTCCTCATCAATGCGATGCCAGAGCAGTTTCAGCCACGCCCTGAGCGGACGAGTATGATGCGTGGCTTTTTGATGAACGGTTTTTAGCATAACTGCTTCGCAAAATAGTTTGGTATCGTCTCCTTTCCGGTCACCAGAATTGACGTGATACCCAACTGGTTAGCTCCCTCTATATTATCGGCATTGTCGTCGAAAAAGACCGCATCGGCCGCGGTGAATCCTTCCGCCTGCAGAACCGCCTGATAGATACGCGCTTCGGGTTTACGCATACCCATCTCCTGGGAGAGGTAGATTTTATCGGCCGCCGCCTGCACCTCAGGATACTCGTCAGGCCAGAACGTGGTATGCAGACGGTTAGTATTCGACAGCACCACAACCCGATGCCCCTGCTCGCGGAGTTTATGCATAATGGCGATCACGTCCGGGCGGATCGCGACGAACACTGCCTGCCAGCCATGGGAAAACTGCTCGTAACTTAACGGCACATCCATTTCATGACACAGACGTTCAGCAAATTCTTCATCGCTAATTTCGCCGCGCTCGTGCTGATGGAAAGTCTCGCCCATGGCGAAACTCTGCTTTAACGTCGCCAGCGGGACACGGCTAAAGTCGCTCCATGCGCCCAGCACCCGATTAAAATCGATATCGACGATTACATTTCCTAAGTCAAAGATATAAAGCATTTTTTATCTCCTGCTCGCCGTGGAAAAGTAACTGTAGCGGGAAAGATAAGGTTTGGCTATGCGCCAGATTCAGCTTACAGAAAGGAAAGGCCCGAGCCTGAATATCGGGCCATTAAGAAGGGTTAGCCTGCCTGCTGTTCGTCGCCTGAATTCACCTCAACGACTTCTACCTTGCTGGATTTGAGATGATTTTGCAGCGCAGATCCCGGTAGCTCATCGGTGAAGAGCGCGGTTGCCTGCGACACGTTACCAATTTCAACGGCAGCAGAGGCGTGGTATTTCGTATGATCGGCCGCCAGTAAAATATGTCGCGCGTGGGCCATCATGGTTTTCACCACGCTGGCTTCATTAACATCAAACTCCATCATCGCACCGTCGTGTTCAATTGCTCCGACGCTGGTCACCAGGTAATCGGCACGGAAGCCTGACACGAACGCCGTCGCCGCAGGCCCGATAATGCCTCCGTTATGCGGACGCAGCGTACCGCCAGGCACCATCACTTCAAAGCGCGGGTTCTTATACAGAATATGCGCCACCCGCAGGCTGTTGGTGATGATGCGCAGATGATTATGGTTGAGCAGCGCCCGGGCAACGTGCTCCACCGTCGTCCCGATAGTAATGAAGATGGTTGAACCATCGGGAATGTAGTCGGCAATCGCTTCGGCAATGGCCCGCTTCTCTTCGGTCAAGGAGACTTCACGTTGCTCAAACGCGGTGTTCACCACGCTGGATGCCCTGCCCGCGCCGCCATGATGGCGCGTGATCAGCCCCTGCTCACTCAGCTTGCGGATATCCCGGCGCACGGTTTGCGTTGAGACGTCCAGCAGTTGCGCCAGTTCATCAATGTTCATATAGCCGCGGTCAGCAATCAACGTAAGCAGTTGATCGTGCCGCGGGTTGCCGGTCAGTTCGGTAAGGCTCATGGGCTGTCCTCTGAAAACCATCACGCCCCGCATTTTATACAAAAAGTGACAAAAAAGAGCGGGTTTGATCACAGTCAGGTATACCCGCCCGTCCGCCGGGACGGGTACATTTCAGTGCCGCAACCGCACTCGCGAAACGTACCGCGTCTGGTGACGCCCCCTGCTGCGCCAGACTCACCGCCAGCGCGCCGTGAAAGACATCCCCTGCACCTGTGGTATCCACCACGTCGACCGCAAATCCCGGCTGATGACACAGCGCGCCCTGCTCCAGCCAGTAACACCCTTCACGCCCTTGCGTGACGTAGACATGTCCATTTGTGAGCGTTTGTGCTTTTCTCAGCGCGTTTTCCGTGTCGTCCAGCTGGCTTAAACGCCGCAAACCCGGCGCGGAGAAGGCCGCGTGATCGCTTAAGGCAACCAGCTCAGCAATATCCTGCGGGGTGACGTCAGCATCAAGCAGCGTGCTGACGCCCTGCTGGCGGGCAAGGGTGAACGCCTGTTTAGCCCCTTCGTGCCAGCGCACGTCGGCTAATACGATATCCCATTGCGAAAAATCGATATCCTTCAGCCATGCCGCCGTAGCCGGGAGATCGGGGCTGGGGTAGTTAGCAATGACACGCTCCCCGTGACCATCCACCAGCACGGCCGATTGCGATGAACGGGCTCCTTTCACCATCCGCGTATAGCGCGTGTTTACCCCCAGGGACTCCAGCTCCGCGAGCAGTCTTCTGCCGGTATCGTCATCACCCACCCGGCCAATAAAATCCACCTCAGCCCCCAGTTTCGCTGCCGCCACCGCCGCAGTCGCCGCAGGACCGCCGCCCACCTCCGTATAGTCTTTTGCGACATATTTGCCACCTTCTTTCGGTAAATCATCGAGATACCAGATGCGATCCAGCACGGTAATGCCGACACAAACGATGCGAGTCATGGTGATTCCTTCTGCGTTTTCTGATGCTCTCATTTTAATTTCACGAAATGTTTAAAAAGTGACCCCTGTCAATTTTTTGACTATAAATTACAAATACGATCAAAAACAGACAACACAAACGCTCAATAATTGACACGATGTGACAGGAGAGAAGCATGTCAGCAATTGCCTTTATCGGGTTAGGACAGATGGGTGCGCCCATGGCAACGAATCTGCTTAAACAGGGCCACCAGCTTCACGTTTTTGATGTAAACCCGCAGGCGATACAGGCTCTGGTGGCGCGTGGAGCCCGGGCTGCAGCCACGCCTGCACAGGCAGTAAAGGAGGCCGAATTTGTCATCACCATGCTGCCAAACGGAGACCTGGTTCGCACAGTATTGTTTGGTGAGCAGGGCGTCTGCGAAGGGTTATCCCGCGAAGCGCTGGTCATTGATATGTCCACCATTCACCCGCTACAGACCGATGCCCTGATCCGCGACATGGCTGAACGTGGTTTCAGCATGATGGATGTGCCTGTCGGACGCACATCGGACCATGCCGTCGCCGGAACATTACTCCTTCTGGCTGGCGGCACCGCGCAGCAGGTTGAACGAGCCACGCCGGTGTTGATGGCGATGGGCAATGAACTGATAAACGCAGGTGGGCCAGGCATGGGTATCCGCGTGAAGCTTATTAACAACTACATGAGCATTGCCCTGAACGCGCTGTCCGCTGAAGCCGCCGTGCTGTGTGAAGCCCTCGGCCTCTCTTTCGATGTGGCGCTCAGCGTCATGAGCGGTACGCCAGCAGGCAAAGGCCACTTCACCACCTCATGGCCTAACAAGGTGCTCAAAGGCGATCTTACACCGGCCTTTATGATCGACCTCGCGCATAAAGATCTGGGGATCGCGCTGGACGTGGCAAACCAGCTCCACGTCCCGATGCCGCTGGGCGCCGCCTCCCGTGAAGTCTACAACCAGGCGCGGGCCGCCGGACGCGGGCGCGAAGACTGGACAGCCATTCTTGAACAGGTTCGCGCATCCGCCGGGCTGAAAAAAACACACTGATACGAAAGGACTGAGGAATGACGATGTACACCCTGAAAGATATCACCCGACCTTCCGGCGGTTTTGCAATGCTGGCCGTTGACCAGCGCGAAGCGATGCGCCTGATGTTTGCTGCGGCGGGCGCTCCGGTGCCGGTCACCGATCGGCATCTCACCGACTTTAAGGTCAACGCGGCCAAAATTCTGTCGCCGTATGCCTCCGCCATTCTTGTCGATCAGCAGTTTTGCTACCAGCAGATCGTTGAGCAACAGGCCGTTGCCAAAAGCTGCGCGATGATTGTGGCAGCAGACGAATTTATTCCGGGGAACGGGATCCCCGTTGACAGCGTCGTCATCGATAAAAACGTTGATGCTCAGGCGGTCAGGCGCGATGGCGGCAAAGCGCTGAAGCTACTGGTGCTATGGCGTAGCGACGAAGATCCGCAGCAGCGTCTGGAGATGGTGAAGGCGTTCAATCAGCTGTGCCATGACAATGGACTGCTTAGCATTATTGAGCCGGTAGTCCGCCCGCCGCGTCGCGGCGCGACGTTTAATCGTGAACAGGCCATTATCGACGCGGCAAAAGAGCTGGGAGACAGCGGAGCTGATCTCTACAAAGTGGAGATGCCCCTGTTCGGCAAAGGCTCTCAGCAGGAATTGCTGACTGCCTCGCAAAAACTGAACGAGAACATCGCCATGCCGTGGGTGATCCTCTCATCCGGCGTGGACGATAAGTTGTTCCCAAGGGCGGTGAGCGTTGCCATGCAGGCGGGCGCATCCGGCTTTTTAGCCGGCCGCGCCGTCTGGTCATCAGTGATTGGCCTGCCGGACACGGAACTGATGCTCCGTGATATTTCTGTGCCGAAACTGCAGCGTTTGGGTGAGATCGTCGACGAAATGATGGCTCGCCGTTAAGAAAGGACCCGAACATGAAATGGTTTAACACCCTGAGCCATAACCGCTGGCTTGAAGAAGAGACTGACCGCATTCTCGATTTCGGTAAAAACGCCGCCGTGCCGACCGGTTTTGGCTGGCTGGGCAATAACGGTCAGGTGCGCAGCGATATGGGCACGCATCTGTGGATCACAGCCCGTATGCTGCACGTTTATGCCGTGGCGGCAAACATGGGGCGTCCCGGCGCATATGCCCTGGTGGAGCATGGCATCAACGCCCTGAATGGTCCGCTGCGTGACCCGCAATATGGCGGCTGGTACGCCTGTATTAACGATGAAGGTGTTATGGATGCCTCCAAGCAGGGCTATCAGCACTTCTTTGTTTTGCTGGGCGCGGCCAGCGCCGTCACCACCGGCCATCCACAGGCTCGCAAGTTACTGGACGATGCCATCGAGGTGATTGAGCGTTATTTCTGGAGCGAACAGGAACAGATGTGCCTGGAATCCTGGGATGAGGCCTTCAGCAAAACCGAAGAGTACCGTGGCGGCAACGCCAATATGCACGCTGTCGAAGCCTTCCTGATTGTGTATGACGTGACGCATGACCGTAAATGGCTCGACCGCGCACTGCGCATTGCTTCGGTGATCATTCACGACGTGGCACGCAAGGGCGAGTACCGGGTTAATGAGCATTTCGATACGCAATGGAACCCCATCCGCGATTACAACATTGATAACCCCGCTCACCGTTTTCGCGCCTACGGCGGTACGCCAGGCCACTGGATCGAGTGGGGCCGCCTGATGCTGCACCTGCGCGCTGCGCTGGAAGCGCGTTTTGAAACACCCCCCGCATGGCTGCTGGAAGATGCAAAAGGCTTGTTCCACGCCACAATCCGCGACGCCTGGGCACCCGATGGTGCCGACGGTTTTGTCTATTCCGTTGGCTGGGACGGTAAGCCCATCGTTCGCGAGCGCGTGCGCTGGCCGATTGTCGAAGCGATGGGAACGGCCTATGCGCTCTATACCGTCACCGGCGAGGCGCAGTACGAAGCCTGGTATCAGAAATGGTGGGATTACTGCATCAAATACCTGATCGACTACGAGAACGGTTCATGGTGGCAGGAGCTGGATATCCATAACGAAGTGACCACCAAAGTCTGGGACGGCAAGCAGGATATTTATCATCTGCTGCATTGCCTGGTGATCCCTCGCTTACCGCTGGCGCCAGGGTTAGCCCCGGCCGTTGCCGCCGGATTACTGGATAGCCAGGCCAAATAATAAAAACGGAGATCTTATGCGTACCCTACACAATATTATTCTTAAAAGCAGTGAACATGGTTTCACCCTGAGCTGGCAGGATCGTCTGATTCTGTCCCACACCGCCGACACCCCTTGCCTGTGGATCGGCGCAGGTGAAGCCGATATCGAGATGTTTCGCGGCAACTTCAGCATCAAAGACAAACTCAACGAAAAAATTGCCCTGACCGAGGCCACCGTCGCGCCGCAAAATGCGGGCTGGGCGATTCGCTTTACCCGGGGTGACGCCGTCAGCGCCACGCTACTGGTGGGTGTGGATGCCGAAGGACGCCTGGAGCTGAAACTCAAAAATGATGCCACCTGCCATAACCGCATCTGGCTGCGGCTGGCAGCCCAGCCCGAGGATCATATCTATGGTTGCGGAGAGCAGTTCTCCTACTTCGACCTGCGCGGCAAGCCGTTCCCGTTGTGGACCAGCGAGCAGGGCGTGGGCCGTAATAAGCAGACCTACGTCACCTGGCAGGCAGACTGCAAAGAGAACGCGGGCGGCGATTACTACTGGACCTTCTTCCCGCAACCCACCTTTGTGAGTACCCAGAAGTACTACTGCCACGTGGATAACAGCTGTTATATGAATTTCGACTTCAGCGCGCCGGCGTTCCACGAGCTGGCCTTCTGGGAGGATAACGCCACGCTGCGCTTCGAATGTGCGCAAACGTATGTCGATCTGCTGGAAAAACTGACCGGGTTACTGGGCCGTCAGCCCGAACTGCCGGACTGGGTTTACGACGGGGTAACGCTGGGCGTTCAGGGCGGCACCGACGTGTGCCAGCAAAAGCTCGACACCATGCGCAACGGCGGTGTGAAGGTGAACGGTATCTGGGCGCAGGACTGGTCCGGCATCCGGATGACCTCCTTTGGCAAACGCGTGATGTGGAACTGGAAGTGGAACAGCGATCTGTATCCGCAGCTGGATACACGTATCCCGCAGTGGAAGCAGGAGGGCGTGCAGTTCCTCTCCTATATCAACCCTTACGTGGCCAGCGACAGAGACCTCTGTGAAGAGGCGGCGAAACGCGGCTATCTGACCAAAAACGCCGACGGGCAGGACTATCACGTCGAGTTCGGCGAGTTCTACGCGGGCGTTATCGACCTGACGAATCCGGAAGCCTACGACTGGTACAAAGAGGTCATCAAAAAGAACCTGATAGCGCTGGGCTGTGGCGGCTGGATGGCTGATTTTGGTGAATATTTGCCGACTGATACCTTCCTGCACAACGGCGTGAGCGCGGAAATCATGCACAACGCCTGGCCTGCGCTATGGGCGAAATGTAACTACGAGGCGCTGGAAGAGACCGGCAAGCTCGGCGAGATCCTGTTCTTTATGCGCGCGGGTTATACCGGCAGCCAGAAACACTCGGTGATGATGTGGGCCGGCGATCAGAACGTCGACTGGAGCCTGGACGACGGTCTGGCATCAGTGGTTCCTGCGGCACTCTCACTGGCAATGACCGGGCACGGGCTGCATCACAGCGACATCGGCGGTTATACCACGCTGTTTGAGATGAAACGCAGCAAAGAGCTGCTGCTGCGCTGGTGCGACTTCAGCGCCTTCACACCGATGATGCGTACCCACGAGGGCAACCGCCCTGGCGATAACTGGCAGTTTGATGGCGACGGCGAAACCATCGCCCACTTTGCGCGTATGACGACCGTCTTCACTACCCTGAAGCCCTACATCAAAGCCGCCGTTGCGCAGAATGCGAAAAGCGGCCTGCCGGTGATGCGCCCGCTGTTCCTGCATTACGAAAACGATGCGCGCAGCTACACGCTGAAATACCAGTATCTGTTTGGCCGCGATCTGCTGGTGGCACCGGTCCATGAAGAAGGCCGTCGTGACTGGACGCTCTATTTGCCTGAGGACACCTGGGTGAATGCCTGGACGGGTGAAACGCATGAGGGCGGTGACATCACCGTTGACGCTCCGCTCGGCAAACCGCCGGTGTTTTATCGCCAGCAAAGCGAATGGGCAGACCTGTTTAGCACCTTACGTCATATCTGATAAGGCTCGCCCGCAGGGAAACCTGCGGGCAGATGGAGAACAATAATGCGTCAACACGCTTCCGATCCGGCAACGCTACGCCTGCCGTTTAAAGAGAAACTCGCCTACGGGATGGGCGATCTCGGCTCTAACATCCTTCTGGATATCGGCACGTTGTATCTGCTGAAGTTCTACACCGACGTTCTTGGCCTGCCTGGTACCTACGGCGGGATCATCTTCCTGATTGCCAAGTTCTTCACCGCCTTCACCGATATGGGCACGGGTATCATGCTCGATTCCCGACGCAAGATCGGCCCTAAGGGCAAATTCCGCCCGTTCGTGCTGTATGCGGCGTTCCCGGTGACGTTACTGGCCATCGCAAACTTTGTCGGCACGCCGTTTGAAATCACCGGCAAAACAGTGATGGCGACCGTGCTGTTCATGCTTTACGGCCTGTTCTTCAGCATGATGAACTGCTCCTACGGTGCGATGGTGCCGGCCATTACCAAAAACCCGGACGAGCGCGCTTCGCTGGCCGCCTGGCGTCAGGGCGGCGCCACGCTTGGCCTGCTGCTCTGTACCGTCGGGTTTGTGCCGGTAATGAACCTGATTGAAGGCAATGACCCGCTTGGGTATATCTTTGCCGCGACCCTCTTCTCGCTGTTCGGGCTGTTCTTTATGTGGTGGTGCTATAAGGGCGTGACCGAGCGTTACGTTGAAATGCAGCCCGCCAATCCAGCCCAGAAGCCCGGCCTGCTGCAGTCGTTTCGCGCCATCGCCGGTAACCGACCGCTGTTTATTCTCTGCATCGCCAACCTGTGCACGCTGGGGGCCTTTAACGTTAAGCTCGCCATTCAGGTTTATTACACGCAGTACGTGCTGAACGACCCTATTCTGTTGTCCTACATGGGCTTTTTCAGCATGGGCTGCATTTTTATCGGCGTCTTTATGATGCCCGGCGCGGTACGTCGCTTCGGCAAGAAAAAGGTCTATATCAGCGGGCTGCTGATTTGGGTGGCAGGCGACCTGCTCAACTACTTCTTTGGTGGTGGTTCGGTGAGCTTTGTGGCGTTCTCCTGTCTGGCCTTCTTCGGCTCAGCCTTCGTGAACAGTCTCAACTGGGCGCTGGTGTCCGATACCGTGGAGTACGGCGAGTGGCGTACCGGCGTGCGATCCGAAGGGACGGTCTATACCGGCTTTACCTTCTTCCGGAAGGTCTCACAGGCGCTGGCCGGCTTCTTCCCCGGCATCATGCTCACGCAAATCGGCTATGTGCCAAACGTGGTGCAATCCGCCGGAACGGTTGAAGGGCTGCGGCAGCTGATATTTATCTACCCCAGTCTGCTGGCCGTCATCACCATCGTGGCGATGGGCTGTTTCTACAACCTCAACGAGAAGATGTATGTGCGCATCGTGGAAGAAATTGAACTGCGCAAACGTACAGCATAACTGACTTGAGAGAGCGCCCTGCGGGGCGCTGTGAGGATCGACCATGACACACAAGAGTGATCCGTTAACCCTGAAGCTGAGCCTGCGCGAAAAGTGCGCCTACGGGATGGGCGATTTTGGCTCTAACCTGATGCTCTGTATTGGCACGCTGTATCTGCTGAAGTTTTATACTGATGAACTGGGCATGCCCGCTTTTTATGGCGGCATTATTTTCCTGGTAGCGAAGTTCTTTACCGCATTCACCGACATGCTGACCGGGGTGTTGCTGGATTCGCGGCGTAACATCGGTGCCAGAGGCAAATTCAGGCCGTTTATTCTTTATGCCTCGGTGCCGGTTGCCCTGGTGGCCACGGCGCAGTTTGTGGCCACCGATTTTAGCCTGACGGTGAAAACCGCTATCGCCACCCTGCTCTTCATGATGTTTGGCCTCTGTTATAGCCTGATGAACTGCTCTTATGGCGCGATGGTTCCCGCCATCACTAAAAATCCGAACGAGCGGGCGCAGCTTGCGGCCTGGCGTCAGGGTGGCGCAACGGTTGGGTTATTGCTCTGCACCGTGGGGTTTATGCCAATCCAGGCGCTGTTTGTCAGCCAGCCCTCTCTCGGCTATCTGGTGGCCGCACTGGTGTTCGTCACCGGCGGTCTGTTCTGCATGTGGTGGTGCTACAGCGGTGTGAAAGAGCGCTATGTGGAGGTCACGCCCGATCATCATAAGCCTGGCATCCTGAAATCCTTCTGTGCCATTTTCCGCAACCCGCCGTTGCTGGTGTTGTGTATCGCCAACCTTTGCACCCTCGCCGCGTTTAATATCAAACTGGCGATTCAGGTCTACTACACCCAGTACGTGCTAAACGATCTGCATCTGCTGTCGTGGATGGGTTTTTTCAGTATGGGCTGCATTCTGGTTGGCGTGTTTCTGGTGCCTGGCGCGGTTAAGCGCTTCGGCAAGAAGCCGGTCTACCTTGGCGGGCTGACGCTGTGGGCCGTGGGCGACGTAATGAACTTCCTCTGGGGAACCAGCTCCCTGCTCTTTGTGCTCTTTTCCTGCATGGCCTTTTTCGGTACGGCATTCGTAAACAGCCTCAACTGGGCGCTGGTGCCCGATACCGTGGATTATGGCGAGTGGAAAACAGGCATTCGCGCCGAAGGGTCGGTTTATACCGGTTATACCTTCTCACGCAAAATCTCCGCCGCCCTCGCCGGTTTCCTGCCGGGCATTATGTTGACGCAGATTGGCTACATTCCACACGCCGTGCAGAGTGCGGGCACGCTACTGGGGCTCCGTCAGCTAATTTTTCTCTGGCCGTGCGGCCTGGCGATCGTTGCCGCGATAACCATGGGACTCTTTTATAAACTCAACGAAGCACGCTTCGCCTTTATTATTGAGGAGATTGGAAAACGGAAAAAACAACCCGCAAAACCCCCTGAGTTAACCACCAACAATAAAGCGTCAGCAGTCACTTTATAACAATAAATCCGGCCCTGATTCCCTTCCTGTGTAACAGGAGGGGGGCCTTTCTGTACCTCATACATGGACTGATTATGAAAAGAATCGTTACTGCACTGGTTGTGTCGTCTGTGTCCTGCTCGACAGTTGCCGGCGCCTATGTCGAAACGCGCGAAGCCTATAATACGGCCTCTGAACTGCACGAAGTGATCCTGCGTGCCGGCTATAACTTCGATAAGGGCGCGGGGCTGATGTTCACTAACGCCTATAACGTGGGCAAATGGGACGAGCTTAAGCACAGCTATAACGAAATTGAAGGGTGGTATCCGCTTTTTAAACCGACCGATAAACTCACCTTTCAGCCTGGCGGTTTACTGAATGACAGCAGCGCCGGGTCCGGAGGCGCTATCTATCTGGATACCAATTATAAATTTCTCGACTGGTTTAACCTGACCTTCCGCTATCGCTATAACCACAACAATTACGATACGCCGGACTACAACGGCCAGATGGATAAAAACGACACCCACGAATTCGCTAACTATTTGAATTTCAAGGTAACGGATGCGTTTTTCTATACCTTTGAACCGCATTTTTTCCAGCGCGTGAACGATTACCACAGCAAAAATGGCAAAGACCATCACTGGGAAATCACCCACAAATTTAGCTATAAAATCGATAAAAACTGGCTGCCCTATCTTGAGCTTCAGTGGCTGGACAGATGGAATGATTACAACCGCGAGCAGTACCGTATCCGCCTGGGGTTAAGGTATTCGTTCTGATAATAAAAAAAGCCGCTGATCGCTCAGCGGCTTTTTACGTGCCGGGTGGCGCATGCGCTTACCCGGCCTACGGATTGACCGTATTACTCTTCTTTCGCACCGCGCATTGCACGTTTACGATCGTTCTCGGTCAGGTGACGTTTACGGATACGGATAGACAGTGGGGTCACTTCTACCAGTTCGTCGTCATCGATGAACTCCAGAGCTTGCTCCAGGGTCATCTTGATCGGTGGAACCAGAACCGTTGCTTCGTCAGTACCGGACGCACGCATGTTGGTCAGTTTCTTACCGGTCAGGCAGTTTACAGTCAGGTCGTTAGAACGACTGTGAATACCGATGATCTGGCCTTCATAAACTTCAGCACCGTGACCCAGGAACAGCTTACCGCGATCCTGCAGACCGAACAGCGCAAACGCAACCGCTTTACCCTGACCGTTGGAGATCAGAACGCCGTTGTTACGCTGACCAACTTCACCCGGACGCACGTCGTCGTAGTGGCTGAAGGTGGAGTACAGCAGACCGGTACCGGACGTCATGGTCATGAACTCTGAACGGAAACCGATCAGACCACGGCTTGGGATCACGTAGTCGAGACGTACGCGGCCTTTGCCATCTGGATTCATGTTTTTCAGGTCGCCTTTACGCTCACCCAGAGCCTGCATAACAGAACCCTGATGCTGCTCTTCAACGTCCAGCGTTACGTTCTCGAACGGCTCTTGTTTACGGCCGTCGATTTCGCGGAAGATAACTTTCGGACGGGAAACCGCCATTTCGAAACCTTCACGACGCATGTTTTCGATCAGAACAGACAGGTGCAGCTCACCACGACCAGAAACGCGGAATGCGTCAGCATCCTGAGTTTCTTCAACGCGCAGCGCAACGTTGTGCACCAGCTCTTTGTTCAGGCGGTCAAGGATCTGACGAGAGGTAACGAATTTACCTTCTTTGCCACAGAACGGAGAGGTGTTGACGTTGAAGAACATGGTTACCGTTGGTTCATCAACAGACAGGGCTGGCAGCGCTTCCACATTCTGCGGATCGCAGATGGTGTCAGAGATGTTCAGCTCGCCCAGACCGGTAATCGCGATGATGTCGCCCGCTTCAGCCAGTTCGCTGTCGATACGCTCCAGACCCAGGTGAGTCAGCACTTTGCCCACTTTACCGTTACGGGTTTTGCCTTCGCTATCGATGATAGTAACCTGCTGGTTCGGCTTCACTTTACCGCGTTTGATGCGGCCGATACCGATAACGCCAACGTAGTTGTTGTAGTCCAGCTGGGAGATCTGCATCTGCAGCGGACCATCAAGATCAACATCCGGAGCCGGTACGTGATCGACAATCGCCTGATACAGCGGAGTCATGTCTTCCGCCATATTTTCGTGATCCAGACCCGCGATACCATTCAGCGCCGAAGCGTAAATGATAGGGAAGTCCAGCTGCTCGTCGGTCGCGTCGAGGTTAACGAACAGGTCGAATACCTGATCAACAACCCAGTCAGGACGCGCGCCCGGACGGTCAACCTTGTTGATAACAACAATAGGTTTCAGGCCATGGGCAAATGCTTTTTTGGTCACGAAGCGCGTTTGCGGCATTGGGCCGTCAAATGCGTCAACCACCAGCAGCACGGAATCCACCATGGACATCACGCGCTCAACTTCACCACCGAAGTCGGCGTGCCCTGGGGTATCAACGATGTTGATACGGTAGTCATTCCATTTGATAGCGGTGTTTTTCGCGAGGATAGTAATCCCACGCTCTTTCTCCAAATCGTTGGAGTCCATCACACGCTCTTGAGTTTCGGCACGAGCATCAAACGTACCGGACTGCTGCAGCAGCTTATCAACCAGGGTGGTTTTACCATGGTCGACGTGCGCGATGATGGCGATGTTACGCAAATTTTCGATCACAACTTTGCCTCAGGCATTAGAAATAGCGCGTTATTGTACACGGATTAATCGCACTACAAAACAGGATCACAAACATCCCCCGCAAACAAGTATTGCAGAGATGCTTTGTGATCGCTTTCACGGAGCGTAAAAAGGGCACTTTAACGAAAATTGCACCAATATGGTGCTCAGTGTTCACACTGAAGCACTATACTGGTGCAACATAACCATTGTGGTGCAGCACTTTTGCACTATGGTGCGCATGATAACGCCTTTTTGGGGTGTTTTAAAAGTTGGCACAGATTTCGCTTTATAAAAATACGGCAAAAAAATGGCACACAGCCAGCCCAAGACAGAAATTGAAGACCTCGTTACCACGACGACAATGACCAATCTGGAGAGTTAAGTATGTCCGCTGAACACGTTTTGACGATGCTGAACGAACATGAAGTGAAGTTTGTTGATCTGCGCTTCACCGATACCAAAGGTAAAGAACAGCACGTCACTATTCCTGCTCATCAGGTAAACGCCGAATTCTTTGAAGAAGGCAAAATGTTTGACGGCTCCTCCATTGGC
The DNA here is from genome assembly GCF_049913205.1 of Enterobacter sp. R-25. NCBI lineage: Bacteria > Pseudomonadati > Pseudomonadota > Gammaproteobacteria > Enterobacterales > Enterobacteriaceae > Enterobacter > Enterobacter sp. R-25. The sequence continues at coordinate 4,707,825 of NZ_CP183982.1, forward strand.
GGCTGGAAAGGTATCAACGAATCTGACATGGTTCTGATGCCTGACGCTTCCACTGCGGTCATTGATCCGTTCTTCGAAGAACCAACCCTGATCATCCGTTGCGACATCCTCGAGCCAGGCACACTGCAGGGCTACGACCGCGACCCACGCTCCATCGCGAAACGCGCTGAAGAGTACCTGCGTTCAACCGGTATCGCAGACACCGTACTGTTCGGGCCAGAGCCAGAATTCTTCCTGTTTGATGACATCCGTTTCGGTGCCTCTATTTCTGGCTCCCACGTTGCCATCGACGATATCGAAGGTGCATGGAACTCCTCCACCAAATACGAAGGTGGTAACAAAGGTCACCGTCCTGGCGTTAAAGGCGGTTACTTCCCGGTTCCTCCGGTCGACTCCGCTCAGGACATCCGTTCCACCATGTGTCTGGTGATGGAAGAGATGGGCCTGGTGGTTGAAGCTCACCACCACGAAGTGGCGACTGCGGGTCAGAACGAAGTGGCAACCCGCTTCAACACCATGACCAAAAAAGCAGACGAAATTCAGATCTACAAATACGTTGTGCACAACGTTGCGCACCGTTTCGGTAAAACCGCGACCTTCATGCCAAAACCAATGTTTGGCGATAACGGTTCCGGTATGCACTGCCACATGTCTCTGTCCAAGAACGGAACCAACCTGTTCTCTGGCGACAAATATGCCGGTCTGTCTGAGCAGGCTCTGTATTACATTGGCGGCGTAATCAAACACGCTAAAGCGATCAACGCCCTGGCGAACCCAACCACTAACTCCTACAAGCGTCTGGTCCCAGGCTACGAAGCACCGGTCATGCTGGCGTACTCTGCGCGTAACCGTTCTGCTTCTATCCGTATCCCTGTGGTAGCGTCTCCTAAAGCGCGTCGTATCGAAGTTCGCTTCCCGGATCCTGCTGCTAACCCATACCTGTGCTTCGCAGCACTGCTGATGGCGGGTCTGGACGGTATCAAGAACAAGATCCACCCAGGCGAAGCTATGGACAAAAACCTGTACGACCTGCCGCCAGAAGAAGCGAAAGAGATCCCACAGGTTGCAGGCTCTCTGGAAGAAGCCCTGCAGGCGCTGGACGCAGACCGCGAGTTCCTGACTGCGGGTGGCGTGTTCACTGACGACGCTATCGATGCTTACATCGCCCTGCGTACTGAAGAGAACGACCGTGTGCGTATGACGCCACACCCGGTTGAGTTCGAACTGTACTACAGCGTTTAAGTTTCAATGAGTTTCGCGCGCCCTTTTACGCGCGATCTCACAAGCTTTTATTTGTTGCCGTGGAAACTTTCAGCCCATCTCCGGATGGGCTTTTTTCTCCACCAACAAACTGATCTCACGCGCTTTTTACGACGAAAAAGCTATACTGCACTAAATTAGTGCAACCAACTCCAGGAGACTGCTGAATGGCAACTGGCACGCTGCCCGATGCTGGGCAGATCCTCAATTCTTTGATTAACAGTATTTTGCTGGTCGACGACGAGCTGGCCGTACATTACGCCAACCCGGCGGCGCAGCAGCTGCTCGCCCAGAGCTCACGCAAACTGTTTGGCACCCCGCTTCCGGAATTATTGAGCTATTTCTCGCTGAATATTGGCCTGATGCAGGAAAGTCTGCAGGCCGGTCAGGGCTTTACCGATAACGAAGTCACGCTGGTGATCGACGGGCGCTCACATATTTTATCGCTTACCGCACAACGGCTTCCTGAAGGGCTGATCCTGCTTGAAATGGCACCGATGGATAATCAGCGCCGCCTGAGCCAGGAGCAACTTCAGCATGCCCAGCAAATTGCCGCCCGTGACCTGGTGCGAGGCCTGGCGCATGAAATCAAGAACCCGCTGGGTGGCTTACGCGGTGCGGCACAACTCCTGACCAAAGCGCTGCCCGACCCTGCGCTGGCGGAGTACACCAACGTCATCATTGAGCAGGCAGACCGCCTGCGTAACCTGGTTGACCGTCTGCTCGGGCCGCAACAGCCCGGCATGCATGTCTCAGAAAGTATTCATAAAGTGGCTGAGCGGGTTGTGAAACTCGTCTCAATGGAGCTGCCGGAGAACGTCACGCTGGTCCGTGATTACGACCCAAGCCTGCCGGAACTGGCGCACGACCCGGATCAGATTGAGCAGGTCTTGCTGAATATTGTGCGTAATGCCCTGCAGGCGCTGGGGCCGGAAGGGGGCGAAATTATTTTGCGCACCCGCACCGCGTTCCAGCTCACACTGCACGGCGTGCGCTATCGTCTGGCTGCTCGCATCGACGTTGAGGACAACGGGCCGGGTATTCCGTCGCATCTTCAGGACACCCTGTTCTACCCGATGGTCAGCGGTCGCGAAGGCGGTACCGGCCTGGGGTTATCCATTGCCCGTAGTTTGATCGATCAACACTCTGGAAAAATTGAATTTACCAGTTGGCCGGGACATACCGAGTTTTCGGTTTTCCTGCCGATTAAAAAATAAAGGTGACGTTTATGCAACGAGGGATAGTCTGGGTAGTCGATGACGATAGCTCCATCCGTTGGGTGCTTGAACGCGCGCTCACAGGGGCAGGATTAAGCTGCACGACGTTTGAGAGCGGCAGCGAAGTGCTCGACGCACTCACCACCAAAACGCCGGATGTGCTGCTTTCGGATATTCGCATGCCGGGAATGGACGGGCTGGCGCTTTTAAAGCAGATCAAACAACGCCATCCTATGCTTCCGGTCATCATAATGACGGCGCATTCCGACCTGGACGCCGCGGTGAGCGCCTATCAGCAAGGGGCGTTCGATTACCTGCCCAAACCGTTTGATATTGACGAAGCGGTCGCCCTGGTTGAGCGCGCGATCAGCCACTATCAGGAGCAGCAGCAGCCTCGTCACACGCCTGACTTCGGGCCCACGACGGACATCATTGGCGAAGCGCCGGCCATGCAGGATGTGTTTCGTATCATTGGCCGTCTGTCACGCTCGTCCATCAGCGTACTGATTAACGGTGAATCGGGAACCGGTAAAGAGCTGGTAGCGCATGCCTTACATCGCCACAGCCCGCGGGCAAAAGCACCGTTTATCGCCCTGAATATGGCCGCCATCCCAAAGGATTTAATTGAATCCGAACTGTTTGGCCATGAGAAAGGGGCTTTTACCGGCGCGAATACCATTCGCCAGGGTCGCTTCGAGCAGGCTGACGGTGGAACACTCTTTCTGGATGAAATCGGCGATATGCCGCTGGATGTCCAGACCCGTCTGCTGCGCGTGTTGGCCGACGGACAGTTTTATCGCGTAGGTGGCTATGCGCCGGTGAAGGTCGATGTACGCATTATTGCCGCGACGCACCAGAATCTGGAGCAGCGCGTCCAGGAAGGTAAATTCCGTGAGGATTTATTCCATCGCCTGAACGTGATCCGCGTTCATTTGCCACCGCTACGTGAACGCCGTGAAGATATTCCCCGCCTGGCGCGTCATTTTCTGCAGGTCGCTGCCCGTGAGCTGGGCGTGGAAGCCAAGCAGTTGCACCCGGAAACCGATGCCGCCCTCACCCGCCTGGCGTGGCCGGGCAACGTGCGTCAGCTGGAAAACACCTGTCGCTGGTTGACCGTAATGGCCGCCGGACAGGAAGTCCTGATTCAGGATTTACCGGCTGAACTGTTTGAAGCGACTGCGCCAGAAAGCAGCACCGGACATGCATTGCCGGACAGCTGGGCGACGCTACTGGCACAGTGGGCCGATCGCGCGCTGCGTTCCGGTCATCAAAACTTGCTGTCTGAAGCCCAGCCCGAGATGGAGCGCACGCTGTTGACCACCGCACTCCGCCATACACAGGGCCATAAGCAGGAAGCGGCACGCCTGCTGGGATGGGGACGTAATACCCTGACGCGTAAGCTGAAAGAGCTTGGCATGGAGTGATCTTTACCCTTGTGTAAAGGTTATTAATTGAGCGCAAATTGCTGCTATTTTGCGCTTTACTGTATCAATGATTTTTGTATGATCGTGCCCGGAAAGTGAGGGTGATCATCATGCTGGAAACATTAGTGAATATGCTCTCAAGTGGAGCAGCTGAAAGCCACACGCCACAAACAGCCGTTGCTGCTGTGCTGTGCGCGGCGCTGGTTGGGCTGTTTAGCTAGAGAGTCGCTAACAAAAAAGCCGGGTAGCGGCTTCGCCTTACCCGGCCAAATATGTTGGCACGTCTTAAATGACGCGTGAGAACTGCTGCAGACGCGCTTTCTGACGCAGATAGGCGTCGAAGCACATGCAGATATTACGAATCAACAGGCGCCCTTTGGGTGTCACGTCAATTGCACGTTCTGAAACATCCACCAGCCCATCTTTTGCCAGAGGCGCTAACAGCTTCAGGTCATCAGCAAAGTAATCGCTGAAATGCAGTTCCCACTGCGTTTCCACCTCGCTGAAATCAAGACGGAAGTTACAGATGAGCGCCTTAATCACATCACGACGGATGCAGTCATCGCGCGTTAATGCGATACCGCGCCACAGAGCGTTGCCCGCGTCATCTACCTGCTGATAGTAAAGCTTCAGCTCTTTCTGGTTCTGCGCGTAGCAGTCCCCGATCATGCTGATGGCGGAGACGCCCATCCCCAGCAAATCGGTGTCGCCCTGGGTGGTGTAGCCCTGGAAATTTCGGTGCAGTACGCCTTCGCGCTGGGCAATAGCCAGCTCGTCATCCGGACGAGCAAAGTGATCCATCCCGATGAACTGATAACCGGCTTCGGTCAGCGAGGCGATGGTTTCCTGCAGAATATCCAGCTTCTGTTGGGCAGAAGGCAGGTCGGCATCTTTGATTTTGCGCTGAGCGGCAAACAGCGTCGGCAGATGCGCATAGTTAAAGACGCTCAGGCGGTCCGGGTTGAGTTCGGCCACGCGTTTCAGCGTGAAGGCGAAGCTCTCCGGCGTTTGCTTAGGCAGGCCGTAAATCAGGTCGATATTGGTCGACGTAAAGCCGATATCGCGGGCGTGGTTGAGTAAGGCAAAGATAAACTCTTCATCCTGCTCACGGTTCACCAGCCGCTGCACCTCTTTGTTGAAGTCCTGCACGCCCATGCTCAGGCGATTGAAACCTTCAGCGCGTAAGTGATCCAGTACATCCAGCTCAATTTCGCGCGGATCGACCTCGATCGAGATTTCAGCATCGTCGTTAAAACGGAAGTGGTTGCGCAGGAGCGTCATTAAACGGCTGATCTGCGCTTTATTCAGATACGTTGGCGTCCCCCCACCCCAGTGAAGCTGGCTGACGTGACGGCCGGCAAACAGCGGGGCACGGTGCAGAATCTCCTGCTCCAGCGCATCCAGATACTGATCGGCTTTATGTTGCTGACGGGTAACGATTTTATTGCAGCCGCAGAAGTAGCAGAGCTTGTGGCAGAACGGAATATGGACATAGAGCGACAGCGGACGCTCGGGGTAGCGCGCGACAGCCTGCTGAAACGCCGCTTCGCCGAAACTATCGGAGAACTCCAGCGCGGTGGGGTATGACGTATAACGCGGCCCGGAATAGTTATATTTCTGGATTAGGGCCAAATCCCAGTCGATAGTTGGTACAGACATGCTCACTCCTTCCGTTGGTGTCGCGTTCGCATACGGCGGCCCGTTCTGGCCCCATCGCGGGCCATCACTCGGGTGCGCAGCCACTTCTGTCGCCGCGACAACCGCCGTAGTTTAACGAATAACCACACCAGATAACATATAACCGGAAGGGTTATTAGCAGGACTATCGTCCCTGCCGGATGCAAATGCTAGTTTCCACCCTTCAGAAGACGCATCATATCTTCCTGCTTTTCGTCTTCTTCTTCGTCTTCGTCATCGTCGTAGGACAGACCCAGCTTCTGCATCAGCTCATCAATGCGGTCCAGTTTGGCATCAACCCATGACTGCTCTTCGGCGGTCAGGGTTTCACCCTCTTCAAGACGTTCCAGCAGCGCGTCCAGGCGCTCATCGTTCTCCAGCAAATCCAGCTCAGCCTGCGGTGAAAGCATAGGTTTCTCGCTCTTTGGTTTGTGCTGCTTAGTGACCGGGGTGTCTGTCACGCCCAGTGGAACAGGTGTTTTACTGCCAATACGTGGGTCTTTCTGCTGCTTGTTTTTCGCAGAAGCGCCAGAAGCATCACCACCGTTTGCACGGCTACCCGCAGCATGACCGCGATGTTTTTTATCGCGTTTGCGATCGCGCGATTCCTGGTTCAGTTCTTCGCGCGTTTTGCGGTGTGCTTTTGCAGGGCGTTTAGCGCCCGCAGCGGAGGTCGGTTTTTTCATGATGTTTTATCTTTAAGTCGTTTTCTTCAGTATAGAATTGCGGCGAAATCTAGCAGAAAGCAAGCAAAGAAAAAAGGCGACAGAGCAATCTGTCGCCTTTTTTCCTGACTCACAACCCTTAACGGGTCAGACATTCCGTGTTTGCCAACAACAAACCCTGTTTATCCCTTGGCTAATACCATCCGTGATACGGTTCCGTTTCCTGTTAAAACGCCTCCAGGCGTTGGTCATCCTGACAATCCTGCGTCTTCGCCTCCTGGCGCTCCTGACCCTAATCCTTAAGTCTGTTTCCTGTTGGCTTCCTCGCCCTGACGCACACTTTACCCTGTTCAGTTAAACTGACAAGCAACGAAACGGCACAAAAACGGATTTTCAGATAATTACCCGAGAATAAACTTATGATTTAAAACAATTTGGCTTTTTTAACGCCTGCGAATTCTCTGAAATCTCCCATAGTATTCATAGCCGATCTCTCACAACCGCCAGGGTTTTAACCTACAGGCACTGTGCAATCAAAAAAGTCTTTTGCCGGCATTCAGGTATAATCCCCCTCAGATTACGATTTTGGAGACGACCACGTGACTACCTGGAACTACCAACAGACGCATTTTGTCACCAGTGCGCCCGATATCCGCCACCTTCCTTCTGATACTGGCATTGAAGTGGCTTTTGCTGGCCGCTCTAACGCGGGGAAATCCAGCGCCCTGAATACGCTGACCAATCAGAAGAGCCTGGCGCGTACCTCAAAAACACCTGGCCGTACTCAGCTGATTAACCTGTTTGAAGTGGCAGAAGGCAAACGCCTGGTCGACTTACCGGGATATGGTTACGCGCAAGTACCGGAAGAGATGAAGATCAAATGGCAGCGTGCGCTGGGTGAATACCTGGAAAAACGCCAGTGCCTGAAAGGTCTGGTGGTGCTGATGGATATCCGCCATCCCCTGAAAGATCTCGATCAGCAGATGATCGACTGGGCTGTCTCAAGTGAGATAGCCGTGCTGGTACTGCTGACTAAAGCGGATAAGCTGGCGAGCGGCGCGCGTAAAGCGCAGGTGAATATGGTTCGCGAAGCGGTGCTGGCTTTTAACGGCGACGTACAGGTAGAGCCGTTCTCCTCGCTGAAAAAGCAGGGTGTCGACAAGCTGCGTCAGAAGCTCGATAGCTGGTTCAACGAGCTGGAACCCGCGACGGAAGCGGAAGAAGAGTAATACCGAGCGCGGCGATGTCCGCGCTTTTTTTTGCCTGGATTTTTCTTTGCCGCAATAAAAAACGCCCCAGTCATTACTGACTGGGGCGGCTAAAATATTCAGCCAAATCCGATTACGTGAAGTAAAAGGTCTGAAAGATAGAACATCTTACCTCTGTACCCTACGCGAATAACTCTACCCCTTTTTTTGCTGTAGAAAAAGCACTTTTTGTAGTTTTTTTTCATTCTTTACATAGGGAATTCTAATGATCGTCACAAAACGCACTTTGTTATGTTGCTAACTTACATAAAAAGCGCGTTATTGGCAGAACCTTTAGTGAGCTTGATCCCAGTTTTCACCGCTGCCCACTTCCACCAGCAACGGCACGTCAAGCGTCATGCTGCTTTCCATCAGTTCGTGGATCTTCTTCGACACGGTGTCCAGATCATCTTTGTGGACTTCGAATACCAGTTCATCGTGTACCTGCATGATCATCTTCACGCGTGGCTTCTCTTTTTCCAGCCAGGCATCAACCGCAATCATCGCGCGCTTAATAATGTCTGCCGCCGTCCCCTGCATCGGGGCGTTGATGGCAGCACGTTCTGCACCGGCACGACGCGCGGCGTTGCTTGATTTGATGTCCGGCAGATAAAGGCGACGACCATCCAGGGTTTCGACGTAGCCTTTCTCCTTCGCCTGCGCACGGGTGCGCTCCATATATTCCAGCACGCCCGGATAACGCTCGAAGTAGAGATCCATATACTTCTGCGACTCTTTACGCGGAATGTTGAGCTGGCGCGAAAGGCCAAAGGCGCTCATGCCGTAGATCAGACCGAAGTTGATCGCCTTCGCACTGCGACGTTGCTCGTGAGTCACGCTGTCCAGCGGCAGCCCAAAGACTTCAGCCGCCGTTGCACGGTGGATATCCTTTCCTTCCGCAAAGGCCGTCAGCAGCCCCTTGTCGCGTGACAGGTGCGCCATAATACGCAGCTCAATTTGCGAGTAGTCGGCCGAGACGATCAGGTAGTCGTCTGGCGCGATAAACGCCTGACGGATACGACGGCCTTCTTCATTACGTACCGGAATGTTCTGCAGATTTGGATCGGTCGAGGAGAGACGACCGGTCGCCGCCACAGCCTGATGATACGAGGTATGCACGCGGCCCGTTTTAGGGTTGATCATCAGCGGAAGTTTATCGGTATAGGTAGACTTCAGCTTCGCCAGACCACGGTACTGGAGAATCACTTTTGGCAGCGGGTAATCCAGCGCCAGTTCCTCAAGCACTTCTTCAGACGTTGATGGCGCGCCGCCAGGGGTTTTCTTCAGCGGCTTAATTCCCTGTTTTTCAAACAGGATGGTCTGAAGCTGTTTCGGAGACGAAAGGTTAAACGGTTCGCCGGCAAGCTCATGCGCCTTCTGCTCAAGCTCGGTCAACCGCTGCGCCAGTTCTCCGGAGTGGTTATGCAGCACCGTCGGATCAATTTTTACGCCGTTGCGCTCAATGCGCGAGAGCACAGGTACCAGCGGCATCTCAATGTGCTGGAACACGTTCAGCGGACCTTCGTGCTTCTGCAGTTTTGGCCACATCTTCAGGTGCAGTTGCAGCGTGACATCGGCGTCTTCGGCCGCGTAGCGACCCGCTTCTTCCAGGGCAATCTGATTGAAGGTGAGCTGGTTTTTACCTTTTCCGGCAATCTCTTCAAAGGTAATGGTCTTATGCTTGAGCCAACGGTCGGATAAGGAGTCCATATCATGACGACCCGCCACGCTGTCGAGAATGTAAGATTCCAGCATGGTATCGAACGCAATGCCGCGCAGCTCAATACCATAGTTTTGCAGAATACCGCGATCATATTTGAGGTTTTGCCCAACCTTAAGCGCCTTGTCATCTTCCAGAATCGGCTTCAGCAGCTCCAGCACACGCTCACGCGGGATCTGATCAGGTGCATCGAGGTAATCATGTGCAACGGGCACATAGGCCGCCATTCCCGGCTCCGTCGCAAATGACAGGCCGACCATATTGGCGGAGATGTTATCGAGGCTGTCGGTTTCCGTATCGAAGGCAAAGAACGGCGCTTTTTTGAGTTTCTCAATCCACGCCACCAGCTGTGACTCTTCAAGGAGGGTTTCGTAATTGTCGAAAGAGAGCGCGATGGCCTCTTCTTCTGCCAGCTCTTCGGCATCAACGACAATCGTCTCCTTTGGCTTAGCAGCCGGTTTGGCCCCTTTTGCCTGCAGCCATTTACCGGCTTCCACGTCCGTGGTCCAGCGCTTGAATTCGTATTTCTTAAACAGGCTTAGCAGTTCGTCTGCGGAAGGCTGCTGCACTTCCAGCTGCTCACAACCCAGTTCCAGTTCAACATCGGTTTTAATGGTTGCCAGCTTATAGGAGAGATAAGCCACCTCTTTGTTCTCTTCCAGCTTTCCGGCCATGGTTTTTGCACCACGGAAGGAGAGCCCGGCGATTTTGTCCGGCTCCGCGTACAGCGTATCCAGCCCGCCCAATCCCTGAAGCAGCGCCTGGGCGGTCTTTTCACCCACGCCAGGTACACCCGGGATGTTATCCGAGGAGTCGCCCATCAGCGCGAGGAAGTCGATAATCAGCTCTGGCGGCACGCCATATTTTGTAACCACCTCTTCAGGCCCCAGGATGGTGTTGGTCATGGTGTTAATCAGGGTGATACCAGGCGTTACCAGCTGCGCCATATCTTTATCCCCAGTACTGATCAGTACCGGACGACCCATTTTTTCTGCTTCACGTGCCAGCGTGCCTATTACGTCATCGGCTTCGACCCCAGAGACGGCCAGCAGCGGCAAGCCCATCGCTTTTACCATCGCGTGCAGCGGTTCAATCTGCGCACGCAGATCGTCAGGCATTGGCGGACGGTGAGATTTGTAATGCTCAAAAAGCTCGTCGCGGAAGGTTTTACCTTTCGCATCAAACACCACTGCCGCATGGGTTGGCTGGTACTGAAGGATCAGGCTGCGCAGCATGTTTAGCACGCCGTACATTGCGCCGGTAGGTTCCCCTGCGCTATTGGTCAGAGGAGGAAACGCATGGTACGCCCGATACAGGTAAGAAGAGCCGTCGACGAGAATAAGAGGGTTTTCTGGGATCTGAACCATAATGTCCGTGCCTTTAATCAATTTATGCGTAAAGGATGCCACAGAAGGATGAAAACATCAGTTATTAGCGCCAGATACAGGAAAAGATTTTGCGATCGTGAGGATCGCTCGCAAAAATAAATCTGTGGATAAGTTTGTGCATACTTTTACGTCACAGGAATAACAGACGCTAAAAGTACATACCTCATAATAAATAGATGCTATATATCATAGCGTTATTATGTTTCATTTGATCTTTATGGCCAATTGATGACAATTTAGTCTATGTGGATATAAGCCCAGGGCCGCATGCCGTTATAGCGAAATCTTCTGCTCCCGGGCGTTATCCCGCAACGCCTGGCATGAAAGCACCCTTATTTTGTCTGATTTCTGATAAAATCAGCGCCCTGCACCGGATAGCCGGCCGCTCACTTACAGCTAACCATCTGAAAAAGCTCATCATGTCGAGATTGCTCGCAGCAATAACATTACCTTTAAGCATCATTTTAACTATTCTGGTGACTGTCGCCTGTTCTGTGCCGATCATTGTTGCCGGCATCATTAAGTTGCTGCTGCCCGTGCCCGTGGTATGGCGAGCCGTATCCGCATTTTGTAATTTCATGATGTACTGCTGGTGTGAAGGACTGGCGTTCCTGTTGTACCTGAACCCACACCTGAAGTGGGATGTGGAAGGGCTTGAAGGCCTCAACAAAAAGAACTGGTACCTGCTTATCTGCAACCACCACAGCTGGGCTGACATCGTGGTGTTATGCGTGCTTTTCCGCAAACATATCCCGATGAACAAATACTTCCTGAAACAGCAGCTCGCCTGGGTACCTTTTATCGGTCTGGCCTGCTGGGCGCTCGATATGCCGTTTATGAAACGCTATTCGCGCAGCTATTTGCTTCGTCATCCGGAGCGTCGTGGTAAAGATGTGGAAACCACGCGCCGTTCCTGCGAAAAATTTCGCGCGCATCCGACAACCATTGTGAACTTCGTGGAAGGCTCGCGCTTTACGGAAGAGAAGCGTCAACAAACTCGCTCTCCTTATCAGCACCTGCTGCCGCCCAAGGCTGCGGGCATTGCGATGGCGCTTAACGTGTTGGGCGCGCAGTTCGATAAATTACTCAACGTCACGCTCTGCTATCCGGAAAACGACAGGACACCGTTCTTCGATATGCTCAGCGGCAAGCTGACGCGGATCGTTGTACGTATCGAGCTGGTGCCGGTTGATGACGGGTTGCACGGGGATTACGTTAACGATAAGAAATTCAAACGTCTTTTCCAGCGTTGGCTGAATACGCTCTGGAATGAGAAAGATGAACAGATAGAAAAGATTAAATCTTCATACAAAAACGCCGGTCAGTGACCGGCGTTTTTTTCTTTATTGATCTTACTTCTTCTCGACCAGATATTTCACGGTATCCGCGTACTGCTGTACGAAGATATCCATGCTGCTGGTGTCCATGCCCTGCGTGTTCAGCTGATATTTGCCGTTAACATACATCGCCGGAACGCCCTGCAGCTGAAGGTCTGCGGCGGCTTTTTCCTGCTGGGCTACCAGAGATTTCACCACAAAGCTGTTCCATGCCGCGTCGTATTCTTCACCTTTCACACCGGCATCCACGAAGACTTTACGGATATCTGCAGTCGTCTGAACTGTCTGGGTTTTCTGGACTGCTTCAAACATTGGTGCAGTGATCTTATCTTCCACGCCCAGCGCGATAGCTACCGCCCATGCCTGAGTCAGGTCTTTACCCAATGGGCCCAGGAACTCAACGTGATACTTGGTCATTTTGGTGCCTTCTGGCAGCTTTTTCTTCACGTTATCGGAAACATGCAGCACCTGCTCGAACTGATAGCAATGTGGGCAATAGAACGAGAAGAACTCCAGAACCTGTGGCTCGCCAGCGACTGGTTTTTCCAGCGTCGTATACTGTTTGCCGTCGGTAAACTGCGCAGCAGAAGCGCTAAATGCCAGAATCATACCTGCCAGCGCCAGCCAAATTTTTTTCATGATTAACTCTCTCCTGGGTGTGTCCAATTAATACATCGGCGTTAATTGCAGAGGGGGCTCCTTAAGAACCTTAACCTGCTCAGTAAATGTGGATATCTGGCTGCGCCAGTAATCCTCTCCGGTAAGCCACGGGAAATTACGGGGAAATGCAGGATCGTCCCAACGCCTGATTAACCATGCGAGATAATAAACAAAACGCATCGCGCGTAAAGGTTCAATCAGGACAATTTCGTCTGAATTAAAAGGGCTAAACTCTTCATAGGCCTCAATAATCGTTTCAAGCTGCATCCGTTGCTCAGCTTTATCGCCATTGAGCAGCATCCACAGGTCCTGAACCGCAGGCCCCATACGTGCATCATCGAGATCGACGAACAGCGGGCCATCACGCCAGAGAATATTACCAGCGTGACAATCGCCGTGCAGACGCAGAACGGAAATATCATCGCGCCAGCAGGTTTTCACCGCATCAATAAGTTTATCGGTCGCGTTGAGGAAATTATCCTTAAGCGCTTTGGGGATTAGCGCCGAGGTTTCAAATACCTGACGAGGTTCAAGCAGGTATTCCTGAATACCGATTGTCGGACGGGCAATAAAGTCTTCTTTGCGTCCCGTCTGGTGAATGCGTCCCAGATATCGGGCAACCCACTCCATCTGATCGATATTATCCGCTTCAAACTGGCGGCCCCCCAGGCTTGGGAAGACGGCGTAGTAAAACCCTTCGTGGGTGAGCAGCGTTTGGTTATTAAATTTAAGCGGCGCGGCAACGGGAACATCATCATCCAGCAGATCGTGAGCAAACTGGTGCTCTTCCTGAATTTGTTCTGCGGACCAACGTTGAGGGCGATAGAACTTTACGACGAAGCGCTGACGATCCTCGTCCTGAAACTGATAGACGCGGTTTTCGTAGCTATTTAAGGGGGTTAGCCCGGAATCCACCCGAATACCCTGTTCAAACAGCGCATCCATAATGGTATCCGGGTGTAATGTCTGGAAAGTAAAAGCCTGGTCGTTCATCCGATCATCCGGAAATTATACGAATGATTCAGGATATCATCTTGTGGCGATTTCGGTGCCGCCGCTTACAAGCTTTTACTCTTTAATTACGCCACGTGCGCGCAGCAACGCGGTTTTAAAATCTTCCTCATAATCTTTCTGAATACCAGGAATAACAGCGTCTTTGGCAGAGTCGCGCATTTTGAGATGGTAGATCAGGATATCGTCAGAAAGGTCTGTCAGTTCGCCGTCAAAACCTGACTCTTTTGCCAGTTTCTGTAAAAATTGCATCAGATTAAGCTCTGGCTCTTTTTGCCAGGCCGGCTGGAGGAGTTCAATGACTTCATTCAGACGTTTACATTTCATGGTGGTGCTCCTTTCATTGAGAGTGACACGTTAGCAGGGTCAATCCCACAATAAAAGAGGCGATATTCATGAATCATGGCCAGCAAATAATCGGCGTTGTTCTGGCGGGTGGCAAGGCAACCCGAATGGGGGGGAAAGATAAAGGTCTTCAGCTCCTTAACGGTAAGCCACTCTGGCAGCATGTCGCTGATACGCTTGCGGGCCAGGTCATGACAATGGCCATCAGCGCTAACAGGCATAGAGATGTTTATCAGCGTAGCGGGTATCCCGTTTACGAGGATACCCAGGAGAATTACCCCGGGCCGCTGGCCGGTATGCTTTCGGTTATGCAGCAGTCGCACGGAGAGTGGTTTATCTTCTGTCCGTGTGATACCCCGTTTATTCCGTCTTGTCTTGTCGAACGCATGGTACGGCTTCGTGGTAGCGCACCCGTTGTCTGGGCCCATGACGGTGAGCGTGACCACCCTGCTGTTGCATTGATCCACCGTTCGTTAGTTCCGGCGTTACAGGAGTACCTGACGGCAGGAGAGCGCAGGGTGATGGCTTTTATGCGCCGGTCAGGCGGCCATCCCGTCGATTTTAGCGATTTGAAGTCGGCGTTTATGAACGTCAATACCACAGAAGATTTGCAGATGATGCAGGAGAAAAAATGATACCTGTTTTGGCCATTTCAGCCTGGAGTGGTACCGGGAAAACGACGCTGCTGAAAAAACTGATCCCTGCGCTTTGCGCTAAAGGTGTTCGCCCCGGATTAATTAAGCATACGCATCACAATATGGATGTCGATAAGCCGGGAAAAGACAGCTATGAGCTGCGTAAAGCAGGTGCTGCCCAAACGATGGTGGCGAGTGATCAGCGCTGGGCATTGATGACTGAAACACCGGATGAAGCGCCGCTGGATCTCATGTATCTGGTTAGTCGGATGGATCACTCTACTCTGGATCTGGTGCTGGTTGAGGGGTTTAAGCATGACGCGGTGGCAAAGATCCTGCTGTTCAGAAGCCATGCCGGGCATGATGTTCACGAGCTGACGCTCGATGAGCATGTAATTGCAGTCGCCAGTGACGTAGCCCTGGATCTGGAGATACCGGTACTGGATTTGAATAACGTTGAGGAGATCGCCGCGTTTATTTTGAATTGGTGTGCTGTCTGATGCTCTCTCCGGCAGCGGGAAAAACCCAAAGCAAAAAACCCCGCACCATACGGTACGGGGTTCTTTTAATTGATGCCTGGCAGTTCCCTACTCTCACATGGGGAGACCCCACACTACCATCGGCGCTACGGCGTTTCACTTCTGAGTTCGGCATGGGGTCAGGTGGGACCACCGCGCTAAAGCCGCCAGGCAAATTCTGTAATCTGTATCAGCTGAAAATCGTCTCTCATCGCCAAAACACCTTCGGCGTTGTAAGGTTAAGCCTCACGGTTCATTAGTATCGGTTAGCTCAACGCATCGCTGCGCTTACACACCCGACCTATCAACGTCGTAGTCTTCAACGTTCCTTCAGGAGACTTAAAGTCTCAGGGAGAACTCATCTCGGGGCAAGTTTCGTGCTTAGATGCTTTCAGCACTTATCTCTTCCGCATTTAGCTACCGGGCAGTGCCATTGGCATGACAACCCGAACACCAGTGATGCGTCCACTCCGGTCCTCTCGTACTAGGAGCAGCCCCCCTCAATTCTCCAGCGCCCACGGCAGATAGGGACCGAACTGTCTCACGACGTTCTAAACCCAGCTCGCGTACCACTTTAAATGGCGAACAGCCATACCCTTGGGACCTACTTCAGCCCCAGGATGTGATGAGCCGACATCGAGGTGCCAAACACCGCCGTCGATATGAACTCTTGGGCGGTATCAGCCTGTTATCCCCGGAGTACCTTTTATCCGTTGAGCGATGGCCCTTCCATTCAGAACCACCGGATCACTATGACCTGCTTTCGCACCTGCTCGAGCCGTCACTCTCGCAGTCAAGCTAGCTTATGCCATTGCACTAACCTCCTGATGTCCGACCAGGATTAGCTAACCTTCGTGCTCCTCCGTTACTCTTTGGGAGGAGACCGCCCCAGTCAAACTACCCACCAGACACTGTCCGCAACCCGGATTACGGGTCTACGTTAGAACACCAGCCATTAAAGGGTGGTATTTCAAGGTTGGCTCCACGCAGACTGGCGTCCACGCTTCAAAGCCTCCCACCTATCCTACACATCAAGGACCAGTGTTCAGTGTCAAGCTATAGTAAAGGTTCACGGGGTCTTTCCGTCTTGCCGCGGGTACACTGCATCTTCACAGCGAGTTCAATTTCACTGAGTCTCGGGTGGAGACAGCCTGGCCATCATTACGCCATTCGTGCAGGTCGGAACTTACCCGACAAGGAATTTCGCTACCTTAGGACCGTTATAGTTACGGCCGCCGTTTACCGGGGCTTCGATCAAGAGCTTCGCGTTACCGCTAACCCCATCAATTAACCTTCCGGCACCGGGCAGGCGTCACACCGTATACGTCCACTTTCGTGTTTGCACAGTGCTGTGTTTTTAATAAACAGTTGCAGCCAGCTGGTATCTTCGACTGATTTCAGCTCCACCCGCAGGGGCTTCACCTACATATCAGCGTGCCTTCTCCCGAAGTTACGGCACCATTTTGCCTAGTTCCTTCACCCGAGTTCTCTCAAGCGCCTTGGTATTCTCTACCTGACCACCTGTGTCGGTTTGGGGTACGATTTGATGTTACCTGATGCTTAGAGGCTTTTCCTGGAAGCAGGGCATTTGTTACTTCAGCACCGTAGTGCCTCGTCATCACACCTCAGCGTTAATAAGGTACCGGATTTACCTGGAACCTCCGCCTACATGCTTAAACCGGGACAACCGTCGCCCGGCTAACATAGCCTTCTCCGTCCCCCCTTCGCAGTAACACCAAGTACAGGAATATTAACCTGTTTCCCATCGACTACGCCTTTCGGCCTCGCCTTAGGGGTCGACTCACCCTGCCCCGATTAACGTTGGACAGGAACCCTTGGTCTTCCGGCGAGCGGGCTTTTCACCCGCTTTATCGTTACTTATGTCAGCATTCGCACTTCTGATACCTCCAGCACCCCTCACAGGACACCTTCAACGGCTTACAGAACGCTCCCCTACCCAACAACACATAGTGTCGCTGCCGCAGCTTCGGTGCATGGTTTAGCCCCGTTACATCTTCCGCGCAGGCCGACTCGACCAGTGAGCTATTACGCTTTCTTTAAATGATGGCTGCTTCTAAGCCAACATCCTGGCTGTCTGTGCCTTCCCACATCGTTTCCCACTTAACCATGACTTTGGGACCTTAGCTGGCGGTCTGGGTTGTTTCCCTCTTCACGACGGACGTTAGCACCCGCCGTGTGTCTCCCGTGATAACATTCTTCGGTATTCGTAGTTTGCATCGGGTTGGTAAGCCGGGATGGCCCCCTAGCCGAAACAGTGCTCTACCCCCGAAGATGAGTTCACGAGGCGCTACCTAAATAGCTTTCGGGGAGAACCAGCTATCTCCCGGTTTGATTGGCCTTTCACCCCCAGCCACAAGTCATCCGCTAATTTTTCAACATTAGTCGGTTCGGTCCTCCAGTTAGTGTTACCCAACCTTCAACCTGCCCATGGCTAGATCACCGGGTTTCGGGTCTATACCCTGCAACTTAACGCCCAGTTAAGACTCGGTTTCCCTTCGGCTCCCCTATACGGTTAACCTTGCTACAGAATATAAGTCGCTGACCCATTATACAAAAGGTACGCAGTCACCCCATAAAGAGGCTCCCACTGCTTGTACGTACACGGTTTCAGGTTCTTTTTCACTCCCCTCGCCGGGGTTCTTTTCGCCTTTCCCTCACGGTACTGGTTCACTATCGGTCAGTCAGGAGTATTTAGCCTTGGAGGATGGTCCCCCCATATTCAGACAGGATACCACGTGTCCCGCCCTACTCTTCGAGTTCACAGCCTGTGTGCTTTCGTGTACGGGACTGTCACCCTGTACCGTGCGACTTTCCAGACGCTTCCACTAACACACAAGCTGATTCAGACTCTGGGCTGCTCCCCGTTCGCTCGCCGCTACTGGGGGAATCTCGGTTGATTTCTTTTCCTCGGGGTACTTAGATGTTTCAGTTCCCCCGGTTCGCCTCGTTAACCTATGTATTCAGTTAACGATAGTGTGTCGGAACACACTGGGTTTCCCCATTCGGACATCGCCGGGTCAAAGGTTCATATCACCTCGCCGGCGCTTTTCGCAGATTAGCACGTCCTTCATCGCCTCTGACTGCCAGGGCATCCACCGTGTACGCTTAGTCGCTTAACCTCACAACCCGAAGATGTTTCTTTCGATTCATCACCGGTTTGCGAAAATTTGAGAGACTCGAACACACATAACATGTGTGTCGTTTCAATTTTCAGCTTGATCCAGATTTTTAAAGAGCAAATATCTCAAACGTCACCCGAAGATGAGTTTTGAGATATGTCGGCAGGTGACTTTCACTCACGAACCAGCAAGTGGCGTCCCCTAGGGGATTCGAACCCCTGTTACCGCCGTGAAAGGGCGGTGTCCTGGGCCTCTAGACGAAGGGGACACTGAAGTCTCAATCGCAAGACGCCTTGCTATTTACTTTTCATCAGACAATCTGTGTGAGCACTACAAAGGCAGGTTCTTTAAGGTAAGGAGGTGATCCAACCGCAGGTTCCCCTACGGTTACCTTGTTACGACTTCACCCCAGTCATGAATCACAAAGTGGTAAGCGCCCTCCCGAAGGTTAAGCTACCTACTTCTTTTGCAACCCACTCCCATGGTGTGACGGGCGGTGTGTACAAGGCCCGGGAACGTATTCACCGTAGCATTCTGATCTACGATTACTAGCGATTCCGACTTCATGGAGTCGAGTTGCAGACTCCAATCCGGACTACGACGCACTTTATGAGGTCCGCTTGCTCTCGCGAGTTCGCTTCTCTTTGTATGCGCCATTGTAGCACGTGTGTAGCCCTACTCGTAAGGGCCATGATGACTTGACGTCATCCCCACCTTCCTCCAGTTTATCACTGGCAGTCTCCTTTGAGTTCCCGGCCGGACCGCTGGCAACAAAGGATAAGGGTTGCGCTCGTTGCGGGACTTAACCCAACATTTCACAACACGAGCTGACGACAGCCATGCAGCACCTGTCTCAGAGTTCCCGAAGGCACCAAAGCATCTCTGCTAAGTTCTCTGGATGTCAAGAGTAGGTAAGGTTCTTCGCGTTGCATCGAATTAAACCACATGCTCCACCGCTTGTGCGGGCCCCCGTCAATTCATTTGAGTTTTAACCTTGCGGCCGTACTCCCCAGGCGGTCGACTTAACGCGTTAGCTCCGGAAGCCACGCCTCAAGGGCACAACCTCCAAGTCGACATCGTTTACGGCGTGGACTACCAGGGTATCTAATCCTGTTTGCTCCCCACGCTTTCGCACCTGAGCGTCAGTCTTTGTCCAGGGGGCCGCCTTCGCCACCGGTATTCCTCCAGATCTCTACGCATTTCACCGCTACACCTGGAATTCTACCCCCCTCTACAAGACTCTAGCCTGCCAGTTTCGAATGCAGTTCCCAGGTTGAGCCCGGGGATTTCACATCCGACTTGACAGACCGCCTGCGTGCGCTTTACGCCCAGTAATTCCGATTAACGCTTGCACCCTCCGTATTACCGCGGCTGCTGGCACGGAGTTAGCCGGTGCTTCTTCTGCGGGTAACGTCAATTGCTGCGGTTATTAACCACAACACCTTCCTCCCCGCTGAAAGTACTTTACAACCCGAAGGCCTTCTTCATACACGCGGCATGGCTGCATCAGGCTTGCGCCCATTGTGCAATATTCCCCACTGCTGCCTCCCGTAGGAGTCTGGACCGTGTCTCAGTTCCAGTGTGGCTGGTCATCCTCTCAGACCAGCTAGGGATCGTCGCCTAGGTGAGCCGTTACCCCACCTACTAGCTAATCCCATCTGGGCACATCTGATGGCAAGAGGCCCGAAGGTCCCCCTCTTTGGTCTTGCGACGTTATGCGGTATTAGCTACCGTTTCCAGTAGTTATCCCCCTCCATCAGGCAGTTTCCCAGACATTACTCACCCGTCCGCCACTCGTCACCCGAGAGCAAGCTCTCTGTGCTACCGTTCGACTTGCATGTGTTAGGCCTGCCGCCAGCGTTCAATCTGAGCCATGATCAAACTCTTCAATTTAAGTTTGATGCTCGTGAATTAAACTTCGTAATGAATTACGTATGTTCACTCAGAGACTTTGGTATTCATTTAGTGTCCGAAGACATTAAGAATCCATGTCACTTTGAGTGCCCACACAGATTGTCTGATAAATTGTTAAAGAGCAGTGCCGCTTCGTTTTCGCTGCGGCGCGGGGTGTGCATATTACGCTTTCCCGCTTCAGAGTCAAGCATTTATTTTCGCTTATCTCTGCTGACCCGGCGGCGTGTGTGCCGTTGTTCCGTGTCAGTGGAGGCGCATTATAGGGAGTTATTCTGAAGTGACAAGAGGAAATTCAAAAAAAGTTTCTGTCCGTGTTTTTTTTCACCAACAGGGGTGAAATCAAGCTACAAATTGTTCTATTTGATGTATCTGCAACCACAATAACACCCGAGGTGGCATAATTATCAGCATGAATCTTTAAGGAATAAACGCGATGCCATTAAGCGCACAACAACTGGCTGCCCAAAAAAACCTGTCGTATGTGCTGGCAGAAAAACTGGCTCAGCTGATTTTAGCGGGTAAATATGCCCCGGGGAGCATCCTGCCGGGTGAAATGGAGTTGGGTGAGCAGTTTGGGGTGAGCCGTACCGCCGTTCGCGAAGCGGTGAAAACCTTAACGGCAAAAGGCATGGTGCTTCCGCGTCCTCGCATTGGTACGCGTGTGATGCCACAGAGCAACTGGAACTTCCTCGATCAGGAACTGCTCTCATGGTGGATGACGGAAGATAACTTTCATCAGGTTGTCGATCACTTCCTGGTGATGCGCAGCAGTCTTGAACCTCAGGCCTGCCTCCTTGCCGCCACGCTCGGGACGGCAGAACAGAAAGCGCAGCTCAATGCCCTGATGGAAGAGATGGTGTTCCTGAAAAAACACTTCAACCGCGAACGCTGGATTGAGGTCGATATGGCCTGGCATGAACACATCTATATGATGAGCGCCAATCCGTTCCTGACATCCTTTGCCTCTTTATTCCATTCGGTATACCACACCTACTTTACCTCTATTACGCAAGACGAAGTGGTAAAGCTGGATTTGCACCAGGCGATTGTTGATGCCATTCAGGAGAGCGACGGGCAGCGAGCCCAGGATGCATGCCAGGCATTGCTGGCCGCGCCAACCCACCAGCAGGTACATAAATGAGAGAGAAAAAAGCGCGCAGCATGGCCGGATTGCCGTGGATTGCAGCCATGGCGTTCTTTATGCAGGCACTGGATGCCACCATCCTCAACACAGCGC
This sequence comes from Enterobacter sp. R-25, assembly GCF_049913205.1. NCBI lineage: Bacteria > Pseudomonadati > Pseudomonadota > Gammaproteobacteria > Enterobacterales > Enterobacteriaceae > Enterobacter > Enterobacter sp. R-25. Next base: position 4,729,220 of record NZ_CP183982.1, read on the forward strand.
TACCCGCGATTGCACAAAGCCTTAACCGATCCCCGCTGGCGATGCAGTCCGCCATCATCAGTTATACCCTGACTGTCGCGATGCTCATTCCGGTGAGCGGCTGGCTGGCTGACCGCTTCGGCACCCGCAAAATATTCATGCTGGCTGTGACGCTCTTTACGCTCGGCTCTTTGGCCTGTGCGCTGTCAACGTCTCTTACAGAGCTGGTCATCTTCCGTGTTCTTCAGGGCGTTGGCGGGGCGATGATGATGCCCGTGGCGCGTCTGGCGTTACTGCGCGCCTATCCGCGCAGTGAACTGCTTCCTGTGCTCAACTTTGTCACAATGCCCGGCCTGGTCGGCCCCATACTGGGTCCGGTTCTCGGCGGGGTATTCGTCACCTGGGCAAGCTGGCACTGGATCTTCCTGATTAATATTCCCATTGGCGTCGCGGGGCTGCTTTATGCCCGCAAATATATGCCGAACTTCACCACCCCAAGACGCCGTTTCGATATGCGTGGTTTTTTCCTGTTTGGCCTGAGCCTGGTGCTCTTCTCCAGTGGGATGGAGCTGTTTGGTGAGAAGATCGTGGCGACATGGATTGCACTCTCCGTCATCCTCGGCGGTATTTTGCTGTTCCTTCTTTATATACGTCATGCACGCCGTCACCCGACGCCGTTAATTTCTCTGTCGCTGTTTAACACCCGAACGTTTTCCGTGGGGATTGCGGGCAACATTGCCTCACGCCTGGGGACGGGCTGCGTGCCGTTCCTGATGCCACTGATGCTGCAGGTGGGTTTCGGCTACCCGGCTCTGATTGCCGGTTGCATGATGGCACCCACGGCGATGGGCTCTATTCTGGCCAAATCAACCGTCACGCAGGTGTTGCGTTGGTTTGGTTATCGTAAGACGCTGGTAGGTGTAACGGTCTTTATCGGGCTGATGATCGCGCAGTTCTCCCTGCAATCCGCCTCTTTACCGGTCTGGATGCTGATCCTGCCCCTGTTTGTGCTGGGAATGGCAATGTCGACACAGTTCACGTCGATGAACACCATCACCCTCGCCGACCTGACCGACGATAACGCCAGTAGCGGCAACAGCGTGCTGGCAGTAACTCAGCAGTTGTCGATCAGTCTGGGGGTAGCCATCAGTGCGGCGGTGCTGCGGTTTTATGAAGGTTTTGACAGCGCGAACACCGTCGAACAGTTCCACTATACCTTTATTACCATGGGCGCACTCACCGTCGTGTCGGCGCTGGTCTTTATGCTGTTAAAACCCAAAGATGGCCGCAACCTGATCAAAGAGCGCCACAAAGCAAAGGCTAAACCGAACCCCGTTCCATCAGAACAGGAGTAAGCTGCAGACGTTGTTGCTGCAGGCCGGGCTCGGCCATTCGGTGGATAAGCACATCGATGGCCAGCTCGCCCAGTTCATCTTTTGGCTGATGAATCGTGGTAAGCGGCGGCGTCATGTAGCGGGCCAGTTCAATGTCATCGTAACCAATCACCGCCATATCGTGTGGAACACGCAGCCCCGCCTGATATAACGCCTGATACGCGCCAAACGCCATCGCATCGTTGCCGATAAACACAGCCTGCGGACGCTGCGCTTGCGACAGCAATTTCTGCATAGCTTCAAAGCCGCCGTTAAATTCGAAATCACCGGTAATACGGTAGCCATCCGGAACAGTAAGCCCCGCCCGCGCCATCGCAGAAAGATACCCCTCAAGACGCAAACGCGCCGGGGTTTTATCCAGGGGGCCGGTAATGCAGGCGATGCGGGTATAGCCTTTATCGATCAGATACTGGGTGGCCATGTCACCTCCCAGCAGCGAGTTATCCTGAATGAGATCGCTGGTGCCGTCGAACGGCGCCCAGTCCATCATCACCGTGGGAATAGAAGGGTAGCGCTGAATAATCTCTTTCGAGGGTTGATGTGTTTCGGTACACAGCAGCAGTAACCCGTCGACGCGTTTTTGCATCAGCGTCTCCAGGTTGCGGTTCATTCGCTGCTCATCCCCTTCGGTATTGCACAGCACCAGGCTGTAACCACGCTCGAAGCAGCTGCGTTCGACACCGCGAACAAGTTCAGAATAAAAGGGGTTGGTACTGGCGGTGATCAGCATGCCAATGGTGCGCGTCTGGTTGAGCTTGAGGCTGCGCGCCAGCGCGGACGGCGCATAGTTGAGATCTTTAACCGCGGCTTCGACTTTTTCCCGAATCGCCTCGCTAACGAAGCGATCGTTATTAATGACGTGGGAGACTGTCGACGTAGAAACGCCCGCCTGGCGGGCGACATCTTTCATTGTGGCCAAGCGTTACCCCTGCTGACTTAAGAATTCATCAATCTCTTTACGCCACGGAACGGAAGGCTGGGCACCTTTGCGCGTTACGGCAATCGCCGCGGCGGCATGGGCAAAGCGGATAGCATCATCCATTCTCTTGCCTTCCAGCAGCGCAGTCACCAATGCACCGTTAAAGGTATCTCCCGCCGCGATGGTATCAATCGCCTTAACCTTAAAGCCCGGCACGCGACGGCCTTCCCCGTTTACGCTGGCCCACACTCCACGGCTGCCAAGGGTAATAATAACGGTGCCGATGCCTTTATCGTGCAGCACTTTCGCCGCCCGCGCGGCGTCGTCATCATTTTCAACGCGAACGCCTGTCAGTTTCTCCGCTTCAGTTTCGTTCGGGGTAATGATATCCACCAGCGCCAGCAGCTCGTCTGATAATACCCGCGCAGGCGCAGGATTGAGTACGACAGTGGTATGATTTTGATGCGCTATCGCTGCGGCCGCCAGGACGCTTTCAACAGGTGATTCCAGCTGCATCAGAAGCGCTTCGGCATTCGCGATGATCTCGCGCTGCGCGTTCACCCGCTCAGTGGTCAGCGCGGCGTTAGCCCCCGCATGAATACCGATGACATTCTCACCTTCCGCGTTGACGAAAATCAGCGCCACGCCGGTTGATTCCCCTTCGACAACGCTGACAGGCGCAATATCAATGTTATCGCTGGCCAGCTGTTTGCGTACGCGCTCACCGGTATCGTCATCACCCGTGCAGGCAATAAAGGCGATCTTCGCCCCACTGCGTCCTGCGGCGACGGCCTGGTTGGCGCCCTTACCGCCGAATGCCACCTGATACTGATTACCGGTGACGGTTTCGCCTGGTGTCGGGAACGATTCAAGGTTAAGAATGTGATCGGCATTGATACTGCCAAGGACGACAAGATTGCCTGCGGTTTTCATGGTTGAGGTGTCCATCTGAGAGCGCCACCGGTGTGACCCGGTGGCGTATGCCACACTTTTCTTTATAGGGTGTCCCTCAGGCAGCCAGCGACTGCCTGATTCGCCTTTTACTGCTTGATGACCAGTTTCAGATCAACAGGATATTTGGCCTGAACTTTTTCGCCCTTCAGCACTTTATCAGCAGTCTGCACGCCCGTTGCGCCGATCTGCTCAGGCAGCTGAGCGATAGTCGCCGCCAGTTTGCCATCTTTTACTGCTTTTTCACCATCCGGTGTGCCGTCAAATCCGACAACCATCACATCAGATTTACCTGCGGTCTGCAGAGCACGCAGCGCGCCCAGCGCCATTTCGTCGTTCTGTGCAAACACAGCCTGCACGTCAGGGTGCGCGGTCAGCAGGTTCTGCATCACGTTCAGACCTTTCGTGCGGTCGAAGTCAGCAGGCTGGCTGGCCAGTACGTTAAATTTGTGCGCTGCAACAGCCTGCTGGAAGCCTTCACCACGCTCACGCGCCGCTGACGTACCGGCAATACCCTGCAGTTCGATAACTTTCGCGCCTTCACCCGCTTTCTTCGCGATGTAGTCACCCGCGATTTTGCCACCCAGTACGTTATCAGAAGCGATGTGGCTGACTACGTCGCCTTTCGTCGCCTGACGGTCAAGGGTGATGACCGGGATCTTCGCCTGATTTGCCATCTTCACGGCGTTACCCACGGCGTCAGAATCCGTTGGGTTGATCAGCAGGATTTTGGTGCCACGAACGGTTAAGTCCTGAACGTTTGCCAGCTCTTTCGCCGGGTTGTTCTGAGAGTCCAGCACCACCAGGTTGTAGCCCAGTTTGTCAGCTTCTTTCTGTGCACCGTCCTTCAGGGAGACGAAGAACGGGTTGTTCAGCGTGGAGATAACCAGCGCGATGGTGTCTTTCGCCATTGCGTTAGCACTTACGGTTGCGCTCAGCGCGACAGCAGAAACCAGGGTAGCCAGTTTTTTCATGTTCATATCTAAGATGTCCTGTAGTGTCGTCAGTTACTGTTTTTTGTTGTCTACCAGAACCGCCAGCAAAATCACCACTGCTTTAACGATCATCTGGTAATAGGAGGAAACACCTAATAAATTCAAACCATTATTCAGGAAACCAAGGATCAGTGCGCCGATCAATGTCCCAACAATGCGACCTTTACCGCCCGCAAGACTCGTACCGCCCAGAACGACTGCCGCAATGGCATCCAGCTCATACCCCGTCCCCGCCGTTGGCTGCGCTGAAGAGAGGCGCGCCACTTCGATGATGCCTGCCAGAGAGGCCAGCAGACCACACAGCGAATAGACGATGATTTTGACTTTATTGACGCTGATCCCGGACAGACGCGTTGCCGCTTCGTTACCGCCCAGCGCATAGATATAACGACCCAGACGGGTGTGATGCAGCATGTACCACGCCGCGAGGAAAACGATAGCCATGATCCAGACCGGCGTCGGGATACCCAGCGGACGACCAATACCGAACCAGCCAAACAGATCGGCGTTATCCGTAAAGCCGGTATTTACCGGACTGCCGTTGGTATAAACCATGGTGACACCGCGCAGCAGGAGCATCATGACCAGCGTCGCAATGAACGCCTGAACGCGACCTTTCGCCACAATCACACCGGTCACGGCACCAATTGCCGCCCCAAGTGCCAGCGCAGCTGCAACGGCCACCAGCGCGTTGACCTCAATCCCTACAATTGAAGCCGCAACCGCACCGGTGAGCGCCAGCAGGGAACCGACGGACAGATCGATACCCGATGTCAAAATCACCAGCGTCATCCCTACCGCCATAATGGCGTTAACCGACGTCTGCTGAAGAATATTGAACAGGTTATTAACGGTAAAAAAGTTTGGGCTCATGGTCGAAACAATCGCGATCAACACCAGCAGGGCAATCAGCGATTTTTGCTCCAGCAGCCATGCCTTTGTGAAATAACGGCGACCAGAAACAGCCTGGGTAGTCATCTTCTTACTCCTGATTCACGCGATTAAGCTTGCCCACAGCGGCAGCCATCAGAACTTCCTGGGTGGCCTGCTCGCGAGTGAATTCACCACCGAGATGCCCTTCATGCATGACGATAATGCGATCGCTCATGCCTAATACTTCTGGCATCTCGGAAGAGACCAGAATGATGCTCAGGCCGTCGGCCTTGAACTGGTTAATCAGCTGATAGATCTCTTTCTTGGCCCCAACGTCCACGCCGCGGGTTGGCTCATCAAGGATCAGCACTTTCGGGCGCGTCATCAGACCGCGCGCAATGGCCACTTTTTGCTGATTACCACCGGACAACAGGCCAATCGCCTGCTCCATCGACGGCGTTTTAACGTTGAAGAGACGGATAAAATCGCTGACCGCCTGCTGTTCATCTTTGTGCTTCAGGCTGCCACCGCTGCGGCTGAAATAGCGCAGGGCAGTAAGCGACATGTTCTCTTTTACCGACATCCCCAGCACTAAGCCGTCACGCTTGCGGTCTTCAGAGATATAGACGATGCCGTTTGCCAGGCCATCCTGTGGAGAGCGAGTCACCACCTCATGACCGTCGAGCGTGACATAACCGCTGGTACGCGGCAGTGCGCCATAGAGCACTTTCATCAGCTCGGTACGGCCTGCCCCCATTAACCCCGCCACGCCAAGGATCTCCCCCTGGCGCAGGGTAAAGGTGACATCGTTCACGCCCGGGCCACAGAGGTTATCCACCTTAAGGCGGATTTCACCCGGTGCTTTGTCCAGATGCGGATACTGGTCTTCGAGCTTACGTCCCACCATCATTTCGATAAGGGTATCTTCGGTTAGCGTGGCGACTTCGCGCTCGGCAATGAATTGCCCGTCGCGGAAGACCGTTACGTCGTCGCAGATCTCGAAAATCTCTTTCATACGGTGAGAGATATAGACAATCCCGCGTCCCTGCGATTTCAGCTCGCGGATAACGCGGAATAAAGATTCGGTTTCGGTGTCGGTCAGCGCGTCCGTCGGCTCATCCATAATGATAACCTTCGACTCAAAGCTCAGCACCTTCGCGATTTCAACCATTTGCTGATCGCCAATGGAGAGGTCGCCCACCAGACGGTCGCTCTTGAAGCGCAGGTTTAGCTTCGCCAGCAGTTTATCCGCTTCGGCATACATCGTTTTCCAGTCGATTTTGCCAAACCGGTTAACGAACTCACGTCCGAGGAAGATGTTTTCCGCAATGCTGAGCTGCGGGATCAGGTTCAGCTCCTGGTGGATAATACCGATCCCCGCATCCTGGGAAGATTTCGGGCCGTTGAACGTGGTCTCTTTACCCAGCCACAGCAGCGAGCCGGCATCGCGTTGATAGATACCGGTCAGCACTTTCATCATGGTGGATTTGCCGGCCCCGTTTTCGCCCACCAGCGCCATTACGCGTCCGGGATAAACGTTCAGTGCCGCGCCAGAGAGGGCTTTTACGCCCGGGAACGCTTTATCGATCCCTTTCAGTTGCAGTAATGCGTCCATGATGGCCTCAGAAGGTGACGCCAGCACAGAGAATGATATTCGCATACGGGGAACACTCCCCGCTGCGAATCACCGCCTGACTGTCTGCGGTTTGTTGTTTGAATTGCTCGTGCGTTGTGTAACGAATTTCTATGGTGTTTCCCTGGTGTTGTTGCAGTTGCTCAATGTGTCTGAGCAACGTTTCGTGGAGTTGCGGATTATGGTGTTTAATTTCCGTCGCAAGAATGGCCGCCTCAACCTGCATCTCCGCCGTCACCACGTCCAGTACCTGCATAAACGAGGGCACGCCCTGCGTTAACGCCATATCAATACGGGTTGTGCTGCGCGGAACCGGTAAGCCTGCATCGCAAACCACCAGCGTATCGGTATGCCCAAGACGGGAAATAACCGATGAGATTTCTGCGTTAAGAACGGTGCCTTTCTTCATTTTCTTGCTCCACTAGCGAAACGTTTCGCTGAAATCAGTTTAGTCTTAACGGTGTTCAGAAAACCACCATGACATAACAGATTTGTGATCGGCGTCGAAACGTTTCGCTAGGTGAAATGAGAAGGCGATAAATGCAAAAACGGTAACCCTTTGGTTACCGCTTTTTTAGGGTTGCACCCTCTCCATCCAGGAGAGGGCTTCAGGCCACTCGAGGACCTAGATTTCGACCTGCGTTCCCAGCTCAATCACACGGTTAGGCGGGATCTCAAACTGGTCAGGCGCGCGAAGGGCGTTACGCTGCAGGATAAGGTACAACTTGCCGCGCAGACGCAAATACCAGGGGCGCTTGCCGATAATCAGCGACTCGTGGGACATAAAGAACGAGGTCTCCATCATGCGACAGCTCAGACCTTCCAGACCGCAGCGATGGAACACCTCTTCGACGTTTGGTGTCTCACGCCAGCCGTAGCTTGCCACTACGCGCCAGAAGGTCGGCGACAGTTGCTCGATTTGCACGCGGCGGACATTGTGGACGTACGGGGCATCTTCGGTGCGCAGGGTCAGCAGGATCACGCGCTCGTGCAGCACTTTGTTATGCTTGAGGTTATGCATCAGCGCAAACGGGATAACGTTCAGCGCACGCGACATATACACCGCGGTGCCCGGCACGCGGACCGGCGGCGATTTCTCCAGCGAGGCAATCATAGCCTCCAGGGAGTTACCGTGCTCATGCATACGGCGCAGAAGGCGGAAACGTTCGCTTTTCCACGTGGTCATGACAATGAACATCACCAGACCGAGCGTCAGCGGCAGCCAGCCACCGGAGACAATCTTGTCGAGGTTGGCGGAGAACAGCGGCACGTCAATGCACAGGAAGCCGACCAGAATCATCATCACGAGGAATTTGTTCCAGTGCCAGTTTCGGTACGCTACCGTGGTGGAGAGCAGCGAGGTCAGTACCATCGTACCGGTTACCGCAATACCGTACGCCGCCGCCAGGTTGCTGGAGTGCTCGAAGCTGACGATGACAATCACCACGGCGAAATAGAGCAGCCAGTTGATGAACGGAATGTAAATCTGGCCCGACTCCATCTCGGAGGTATGGATAATGCGCATAGGCGAGAGATACCCCAGACGCACGGCCTGACGCGTCAGAGAGAACACGCCTGAAATTACCGCCTGCGAGGCAATAACGGTCGCCAGCGTCGCCAGAATCAGCATGGGCACCAGCGCCCAGTCCGGAGCCAGCAGGAAGAATGGGTTCTTAATCGCCTCCGGGTTTTGCAGCAGCAGCGCACCCTGACCGAAATAGTTCAGCACTAGCGACGGCAGGACCACTAAAAACCACGCCACGCGGATAGGCAGTTTCCCGAAGTGCCCCATATCGGCATACAGCGCCTCAACACCGGTGATGGAGAGCACGACGGCACCGAGCGCGACGAAGGAAACCACTTTGTATTCCAGGAAGAAATGCACGGCCCAGTAAGGGTTCAGCGCATGCAGCACATCCGGGTTAGCAATAATGCTGCGTAAACCGAGTGCCGCCAGGACCAGGAACCAGGCCAGCATAATCGGAGCGAACAGCTTGCCCACCAGCCCGGTGCCGTGCTTCTGGATGATGAACAGCAGCGTCAGGACAAGGATCGCCAGCGGAACAACCCACGAATCAAGCTGTGGCGCGATAATCTCCAGCCCCTCTATCGCCGAGAGAACCGAAATCGCGGGCGTAATGACGACTTCCCCATAGAAGAAGCTGCCGCCAATCAGGCCGATAATAACCAGCACCGACGTCATTCTGGCGGAGGTATTCCGCCCGGCAAGGGACATCAGAGTCAGGATCCCCCCTTCACCGGCGTTATCTGCACGCATAACGAAGGAGAGGTATTTCACTGAAACCACCAGGATCAGCAGCCAGAAGATGAGGGACAGGAAGCCAAAGACGGCATCGCGCTCAACACCAAAACCAAACTGACCGGACAGACATTCACGAAGCGTATAAAGCGGGCTGGTGCCGATATCACCGTAGACAACCCCGATCGCCGCAAGCGTTATTGCGGGTAATGATTGCTTATTATCAGTGCTCATAGACTAGTCTTTTCGTTTAAATAACAAATGTGTGCTTAGTCCCTTGGCCCACAAAAAGCGCACAGTATGCACGATTCAATGCAAAATCGTACCCCTAAATGCAACCGCATTAATGTAGCGCAAAGAAAATAGCGCCGCACTTCAGTCTATTACCAGCCCTGACTGAAACGTCTATACTCGCTTCAATTGGCCGCCACGACGGCGAAAGGATGCAAAACTATTATGGCTCACTCACATTTAATAGCAGAAAGAATTTCCCGCCTCAGCGGCGCGCTGGAAAAAGGCCTTTTCGAGCGTAGCCACGCCATTCGCCTCTGTTTACTGGCGGCGTTGAGCGGTGAAAGCGTCTTTCTGCTTGGTCCTCCGGGCATCGCCAAAAGCCTGATTGCCCGCCGGCTGAAATTTGCCTTTCAGAACGCCCGCGCTTTCGAATACCTGATGACCCGCTTTTCCACCCCAGAAGAAGTTTTCGGCCCGCTTTCCATTCAGGCGCTGAAAGATGAGGGGCGCTATCAGCGCCTGACTGAGGGGTATCTTCCGGAAGCGGAAATTGTTTTTCTTGATGAGATCTGGAAAGCAGGGCCGGCAATTCTGAACACCCTGCTCACGGCGATAAACGAACGCCGATTCCGCAACGGTGCCAGCGAAGAGAAAATCCCGATGCGCCTGCTGGTGGCGGCCTCTAACGAACTCCCGGAAGCCGACAGCAGCCTTGAAGCGCTGTATGACCGCATGCTGATCCGCCTGTGGCTCGACAAAGTGCAGGATAAATCCAACTTCCGCTCGATGCTGGTCAGCCAGCAGGATGAGAATGAAAACCCGGTCCCCGCTTCGCTGCAGGTCACGGATGAGGAGTATTACCAGTGGCAGGAGGATATCGGCAAAATCACACTGCCGGATTCGGTGTTTGAGCTGATCTATCTGCTGCGCCAGCAGCTCGATTTACTGCCTTCTGCGCCGTATGTCTCCGACCGTCGCTGGAAAAAAGCGATCCGCCTGCTGCAGGCCAGCGCCCTGTTCAGCGGCCGCGATGCCGTTGCGCCAATCGATCTGATCCTTTTAAAAGATTGCCTCTGGCACGATGCGGAAGGCATGAACCTGATGCAGCAGCAGCTTGACGTATTGATGACCGGACACGCCTGGGGCCAGCAGTCGATGCTCAACCAGCTCGGGGCAATTGCCCAACGGCGTATTCAGCTGCAGCAACAACAAAGCGACAAAACAGCGCTGAAAGTAAACCGCCTTGGCGGCATGTTCGCCCGCAAAGCGCATTATGAGCTGCCGTCCGAACTGACCAGTACAACGCTGACGCTCCTGCTTCAGCAGCCCCTTAAGCTTCATGACATGCAGGTGGTCCATATTACCGTGGAGCGAGAGCCATTGGCTCAGTGGCTTGATAAGGGCGGGGAGATCCGCGGCAAACTCAACGGCATCGGTTTTGCTCAGCCGCTGACGCTGGAAGTGGACAGCAGCCAGCATCTGGTGATCCGCGACGTCAGCCTGCAGGGATCGCGTCTTGCGCTTCCGGGAACCGCCTCTGACAGCGTGCCGGAAGAGATTAAACGCCAGCTTGAAGCGCTGGATACGGAATGGCACCAGCAACATACGCGCTTCAGCGAGCAGCAAAAATGCCTCTTTATTCATAGCGACTGGTTAGGTCGCATCGAAGCCAGCCTGCAGGATGTCAGCGCGCAGATCAAACAGGCTCGTCAATGCTAACGCTGGATACGCTTAACGTCATGCTGGCCGTCAGCGAAGAGGGGTTGATCGAAGAGGTGGTCATCACCCTTCTGGCCTCCCCGCAGCTGGCGGCTTTTTTTGAAAAATTCCCGCGGCTCAAAAAGGCGATGACCGACGATCTCCCGCGCTGGCGCGAAAACCTGCGTCAGCGGTTCAAAGAGACCGAAGTCCCCCCTGAATTAACTGACGAGGTGGCCTGCTATCAGCAGTGCCAGCGGCTCTCTACGTCACAGTTTATCGCCCAGCTCCCGCAAACCCTGACGTTACTCGACACGGTACACTCTCCGTTTGCCAGCCAGGCGCGGGCGCTGGTCACGGATAACGCCACGTTTACCCCCTCACTACACACCCTCTTTTTACAACGCTGGCGCCTCAGCCTGGTGGTGCAGGCCACAACGTTGAACCAGCAGTTGCTGGATGAGGAGCGTGAACAGCTGCTTAGCGAAGTGCAGGAACGCATGACCTTAAGCGGTCAGTTGGAGCAGGTGCTGGTGGAAAATGAAAACGCCGCCGGGCGTCTTTGGGATATGAGCGCCGGTCAGCTGCGGCGCGGAGATTACCAGCTCATCGTCAAGTACGGCGATTTTCTGGCACAGCAGCCAGAGCTGATGAAGCTTGCCGAACAGCTGGGTCGCTCACGGGAGGCCAAATCGGTCCCAAAGAAAGATGCCCCAATGGAGACCTTCCGCACCCTGGTCCGTGAACCGGCCACCGTGCCTGAGCAGGTGGATGGGCTCCAGCAAAGCGACGATATTTTGCGCCTGCTGCCCACGGAGTTGAGTACGCTGGGGATGACCGAGCTTGAGTACGAGTTTTATCGCCGGCTGGTGGAAAAACAGCTTCTGACCTACCGGTTGCATGGCGAAGCCTGGCGTGAAAAGCTCAGCCAGCGCCCGGTCATCCATCAGGATTTTGACGAGCAACCGCGCGGGCCCTTTATTGTGTGCGTGGATACGTCCGGCTCGATGGGAGGGTTTAACGAACAGTGCGCGAAAGCGTTCTGCCTGGCTCTGATGCGCGTGGCGCTCGCCGATCGACGTCGCTGCTTCATCATGCTCTTTTCCAGCGAAGTTGTGGGGTATGAACTGACCCATCAGCAGGGTATTGAGCAGGCGATCCGCTTTTTAAGCCAGCGCTTTCGTGGCGGTACCGATCTGGCCAGCTGTTTTCGAAGCATCGTTGAGCGGATGCAGGGCGGAGACTGGTATGACGCTGACGCCGTGGTCATCTCCGATTTTATTGCCCAGCGGCTACCGGATGACGTGGTGAATAAAGTGAAGGAGCTACAGCGAGTGCACCAGCACCGTTTCCATGCTGTGGCGATGTCTGCCCATGGAAAGCCCGGCATCATGCGCATCTTCGATCATATCTGGCGCTTTGATACCGGGTTACGTAGCCGCCTGCTAAGACGCTGGCAGCGCTAATTACAGAAGAGATTCAACGCGATCGCGTACCTGTTGTGGCCAGACACCGCACTGCACCTGACCAATATGAGGCAGCTGCAACAGCAGCATGGTCAGACGGGACTGGCCAATACCGCCGCCAATGGTCTGCGGCATCTCTCCGCGCAGCAGCGCCTGGTGCCACTCCAGCGTAAGACGATCTTCATCCCCGGTCAGTGCCAGCTGACGTTTCAGGGCGTCAGCATCCACGCGGATCCCCATTGAAGAGAGCTCGAACGCATCTTCCAGCACCGGGTTCCAGACCAGAATATCGCCGTTCAGACCGGCGCGTTCGCCTTCACCCGTCGTGCTCCAGTCATCATAATCCGGCGCACGCACATCATGGCGTTTACCGTCAGACAATTTGCCGCCAATCCCGATCAGGAACACAGCACCCAATTCTTTGGCGATCGCACGCTCACGGCCTTTGGCATCCAGATCGGGATAACGGCTCAGCAGTTCCTGACTGTGGACAAAGTGGATCGATTCCGGCAGGAACGGTGCCAGACCAAACTCTTTGCTCACTGCCGCTTCGGTCGCTTTGATCCCGGCGTAGATCGCCTCTACGGTGGATTTCAGCGTACCGACGTGACGCTCGCCATCGCCCATGACACGCTCCCAGTCCCATTGATCGACGTAGACGGAGTGCATTGGCGTAAGACGGTCTTCATCGGGGCGAAGGGCTTTCATGTGCGTGTAAAGCCCTTCGCCCGCGCTGAAGTCGTGTTGTCCCAGGGTTTGACGTTTCCACTTCGCAAGGGAATGCACCACTTCGAACTGGGCGTCTGGCAGTGTTTTCACTTTCACCTGTACCGCTTTTTCGCATCCAGAAAGGTTGTCCTGCGTCCCGTCACCCACGCGGCTGAGAATGGGCGCCTGGACTTCGATCAGACCAAGCTTGTCTTCCAGCTGACGTGAAAAATGGGATTTAACGAAGCTGATCTGGCGTTGTTTTGCGATGTAAGCGGTTTTCATTATTTATACTCCTGCGTCCTGTTGATAGAGATTAAGCAACAGAAATGGCCTGTTATTCAATAACCCATCAACAAAAAGCCCTCTTCACTTTTGATTCATTAAAATAAGGCGCTAGAATAGAGAGATTCATTAATGTTCATAAGAAAAAGCTATGGAAAATTATCAGATCGATAATCTGGACCGCGGCGTCCTGGAGGCCTTAATGGCCAATGCACGTACTGCCTACGCGGAACTGGCGAAACAGTTTGGCGTCAGTCCGGGCACAATCCACGTTCGCGTGGAAAAGATGAAACAGGCGGGGATCATTACCGGCGCACGTATCGACGTCAGCCCTAAGCAGCTGGGTTATGACGTCTGCTGCTTTATTGGCATTATTCTCAAAAGCGCCAAAGACTATCCGTCAGCCCTGGCGAAGCTCAACGCGCTTGAAGAAGTCACGGAGGCCTACTACACCACCGGGCACTACAGTATCTTTATAAAGGTGATGTGCCGCTCCATTGATGCCCTCCAGCAGGTACTTATCAACAAGATCCAAACAATTGATGAAATTCAGTCCACTGAAACATTGATCTCCCTGCAGAACCCGATCATGCGTACCATCCGCCCCTGATCGGGCAAATTCATTCCCACATTTTCCACAGGTAGATCCCAGCTCGTTCACAGCGTACAATGAGCCCCTCTTTATTTGAGCGAGCGATCAATGGCAGACATTACCCTTATCAGTGGCAGCACCCTGGGCGGCGCGGAATACGTTGCGGAACATCTGGCTGAGAAGCTGGAAGACGCGGGCTTTTCCACCGAAACACTGCACGGCCCGTTGCTTGACGATCTCCCGACTGATGGGGTCTGGCTACTGATCACCTCGACGCACGGCGCAGGCGATCTGCCGGATAATCTGCAACCTTTATATGACGAACTGCTGGAACAGCAGCCTGACCTGTCAAACGTCCGTTTTGGCGCGGTGGGTATCGGCAGTCGTGAATATGACACCTTTTGCGGTGCAATAGAGAAAGTCGAAGCCGCTGTGACGGCCTGTGGGGCAAAACAGCTGGGTGAAACACTGAAGATCAACATCCTCGATCATGACATTCCGGAAGATCCAGCGGAGATCTGGCTGGGTGAATGGAAAAATTTACTCAAAAACGATTAAAGATCGCGCGAACAGATGTGGATAACTCTGGTTAAAAGCTCGTATTAAGCGGTAGTTATCCAAGTTATAACTCTGAGGCCGTTTTGGCCCTGTGTATAAAGTCGCGATCTGATCCCAGCTTATACTGGCCAGGATCACCGATCATTCACAGCAAACGATCCTTTCTAACTGCATGATCTTCATCGTGAGATCGGGCTTATCCACAGAGGTACTCGATCCTAATAAGAGATCACAATAGAACAGATCTCTAAATAAAAAGATCTTCTTTTTAATAGCCCAGGATCCCAATGCTTTCTCGAAAGACTAAAGTTGAGTAGAATCCACGGCCCGGGCTTCAATCCATTTTCATACCGCTTTACGCGAGGCAGACCACCATGTTTTATCAGGATCCTTTTGACGTCATCATCATTGGCGGGGGTCATGCAGGCACTGAGGCCGCAATGGCCGCAGCGCGAATGGGTCAGCAGACCCTGCTTTTGACACACAATATCGACACGCTGGGACAAATGTCCTGTAATCCGGCGATTGGCGGCATTGGGAAAGGACACCTGGTAAAAGAAGTGGATGCACTTGGCGGCCTGATGGCGAAAGCGATCGATCATGCCGGCATCCAGTTTAGGATACTAAACGCGAGCAAAGGTCCCGCTGTGCGCGCCACCCGTGCTCAGGCAGACCGCGTGCTTTACCGTCAGGCGGTACGTACTGCCCTGGAGAATCAGCCAAACCTGATGATCTTCCAGCAGGCGGTAGAAGATCTTATCGTTGAAAACGATCGCGTTGTGGGTGCCGTAACCCAGATGGGCCTCAAGTTCCGCGCGAAAGCCGTCGTACTGACTGTCGGGACCTTCCTGGATGGCAAAATCCATATCGGTCTGGATAACTACAGCGGTGGCCGTGCTGGCGATCCGCCGTCCATTCCGCTGTCTCGTCGTCTGCGTGAACTTCCGCTGCGCGTCAGTCGCCTGAAAACAGGCACGCCACCGCGTATTGATGCGCGCACCATTGATTTCAGCGTGCTGGCACAACAGCACGGCGATAACCCCATGCCGGTGTTCTCGTTCATGGGCAATGCGGCTCAACATCCGCAGCAGGTACCGTGCTACATCACGCATACCAACGAAAAAACCCATGATGTGATCCGCAATAACCTTGACCGCAGCCCAATGTACGCTGGCGTGATCGAAGGGATCGGCCCGCGTTACTGTCCGTCGATCGAAGACAAAGTGATGCGCTTTGCCGATCGTAACCAGCACCAGATCTTCCTGGAGCCGGAAGGACTGACGTCAAATGAAATTTACCCGAACGGCATCTCCACCAGCCTGCCGTTCGATGTGCAGATGCAAATTGTTCGCTCAATGCAGGGTATGGAGAACGCGAAAATCGTTCGTCCTGGCTACGCTATTGAGTACGATTTCTTCGATCCGCGTGACCTGAAGCCAACCCTGGAGAGCAAATTCATCCACGGTCTGTTCTTCGCCGGCCAGATTAACGGCACGACCGGTTACGAAGAAGCTGCCGCTCAGGGTCTGCTTGCCGGTCTGAACGCAGCACGCTTCTCTGCGGAGAAAGAGGGCTGGGCACCTGCGCGTTCTCAGGCTTATCTGGGCGTGCTGGTCGACGATCTTTGCACCCTGGGTACCAAAGAACCGTACCGTATGTTTACCTCTCGAGCGGAATATCGCCTGATGCTGCGCGAAGATAACGCCGACCTGCGTCTGACCGAAGTGGGTCGTGAACTGGGTCTGGTGGATGACGAACGTTGGGCGCGCTATAACGAAAAACTGGAACGCATTGAGCAGGAACGTCAGCGTCTGAAAACCACCTGGGTGAATCCACAGGCGGAAACCGCTGCAGAAGTGAATGCTCACTTAACTGCGCCGCTTTCGCGCGAAGCCAGCGGCGAAGACTTGCTGCGTCGCCCTGAAGTGACCTACGAGAACCTGGTGAAACTGACCGCGTTCGCGCCTGGCCTTGAAGACGCTGAAGCGGCTGAACAGGTTGAGATCCAGGTCAAATACGAAGGTTACATCGCGCGTCAGCAGGATGAGATTGAAAAACAGCAGCGCAACGAAAATACGCTGCTGCCGGAAATGCTGGACTACCGTCAGGTGACGGGGCTTTCCAATGAAGTGATCGCCAAGCTGAACGATCACAAGCCTGTGTCGATCGGTCAGGCATCCCGTATCTCCGGTGTCACACCTGCCGCGATTTCGATTCTGCTGGTGTGGCTGAAAAAGCAAGGTATGCTGCGCCGTAGCGCATAATATCCAGTGCTTTTGGCGGGTGGCGCTTCGCTACCCGCCCTGCTAATTCGTAGGCCCGGTAAGCGCCACCGGGCAATTTATGTCTAAACAGGTACCCACTGTGCTCAATAAACTCTCTCGTCTGCTGGAACAGGCAGGTATTTCGCTCACCGATCACCAGAAAACTCAGCTGGTGGCCTATGTCGATATGCTGAACAAATGGAATAAAGCGTACAACCTGACGTCTGTTCGCGACCCCAACGAGATGCTGGTTCGTCATATCCTCGATAGCATCGTGGTTGCGCCGTATCTTAAAGGGGAGCGCTTTATCGATGTGGGCACAGGTCCTGGCCTGCCGGGGATCCCGCTGTCGATTGTCCGCCCTGAGAGCCATTTCACGCTGCTAGACAGCCTTGGCAAACGCGTCCGTTTTTTACGTCAGGTCCAGCATGAGCTGAAACTGGAGAACATCGCCCCTGTACAGAGCAGGGTAGAGGCGTTCCCCGCGGAGCCGCCGTTTGACGGTGTTATCAGCCGCGCGTTTGCGTCGCTCAATGATATGGTGAGCTGGTGTAAGCACTTGCCTGCACAAGATGGCCGCTTTTATGCCCTGAAAGGGCAGTTGCCGGGCGATGAAATTGAACAGCTTCCGGAAGGTTTTGCTGTCGAATCCGTTGAGAAATTAAACATTCCTCAGCTTGAGGGTGAACGCCATCTGGTGATAATTAAGCCAAACAATTTTTAAATATTTAATAAAAATTGTGGAATTCGTGCTGTTCTGACCATGTTAAATAACAGCACAAATTCTCGGGTTTTACCGAAGAGAGTTTAACCTCTGTGTTACTAAGGTTTTTCTAACGGTTAACGTAACAGCCATTGTTCAGCATGAAGATAGTCAACATCGAAAATATCAGCCTGCTAAAAGTGGAATACGGCAACCAGAATCGAATGTTAAATATTTATTAAGAATGTCAATAAAAGGTTTTTATTGTATACCGGGCTGTTTTGAAAATAGTTACGATAATTTGTCTTTAATTTCATAAAGATGAAATAAACCGATTTGCGTCTTTGATAAATACACCCTTATCGCAAATGTGTATTTTGTGATCTCGTGCACGCTTTGTAGCCAACGTTTTCGCGCTGTTTGCAGTTTTGGTCGAAGGTCGTGGCTTTCAGGAAAAGTTAAAAAATAGCGGCGGGGAAAAATATTTAAACATTTATTCACCTTTTCGCTACTTAATGTTTGAAATCACGGGTGCGCACCGTATAATTTGACCGCTTTTTGATGCTTGACTCTGAGCCTTAAAGGACGTTTTATACGACACGCGGCATACCTCGAAGGGAGCAGGAGTAAAAACGTGATGTCTGTGTCGCTCTTGAGTAGAAACGTTGCTCGTAAGCTTCTGTTCATTCAGTTTCTGGCTGTGATAGCAAGTGGATTGCTGTTTAGCCTCAAAGACCCCTTCTGGGGCATCTCCGCCGTGTGCGGGGGTTTGGCGGTTGTTCTGCCAAACGTATTGTTTATGATTTTTGCCTGGCGTCATCAGGCGCATACACCCGCCAAAGGCCGTGTGGCCTGGTCCTTCGCTCTCGGTGAAGTGTGTAAGGTGTTGCTGACCTTTGCTCTACTGGTGATGGCGCTGGCGGTTTTGAAAGTGGTATTCATGCCGCTGATAGCAACGTGGGTTTTGGTGCTGGTGGTACAAGTTCTGGCTCCAGCTGTAATCAACAACAAAGGGTAAAAGGCATCATGGCTTCAGAAAATATGACGCCGCAGGATTACATAGGTCACCATCTGAATAACCTTCAGCTGGACCTGCGTACATTCTCGCTGGTGGATCCGCATAACCCCCCGGCCACCTTCTGGACGATCAACATCGACTCCATGTTCTTCTCGGTCGTTTTGGGTCTTCTGTTCCTGGCCATGTTCCGCGGTGTTGCGAAAAGAGCGACCAGCGGTGTTCCAGGGAAATTCCAGACGTTCATCGAAATGATCATCGGCTTCGTCCATGGCAGCGTCAAAGACATGTACCATGGTAAGAGCAAGCTGATTGCTCCGCTGGCCCTGACCGTGTTCGTTTGGGTGTTCCTGATGAACCTGATGGACCTGCTGCCAATCGATTTCCTGCCGTGGATTGGCGAACATGTCCTCGGTCTGCCAGCACTGCGCGTGGTGCCGTCCGCTGACGTGAACATCACCCTGTCGATGGCGCTGGGCGTGTTTATCCTGATTCTTTTCTACAGCATCAAAATGAAAGGCGTAAGCGGCTTCGTGAAAGAGCTTACCTTGCAGCCGTTCAACCACTGGGCGTTTATTCCGGTCAACCTGATCCTGGAAGGCGTTAGCCTGCTGTCCAAACCTGTTTCACTGGGTCTGCGACTGTTCGGCAACATGTATGCGGGTGAGCTGATTTTCATTCTGATCGCGGGTCTTCTGCCGTGGTGGTCACAGTGGATTCTGAATGTGCCTTGGGCCATTTTCCACATCCTGATCATTACGCTGCAAGCCTTTATCTTCATGGTTCTGACGATCGTCTATCTGTCGATGGCGTCTGAAGAGCACTGATTTTTTACCAACACTACTACGTTTTAATTGAAACAAACTGGAGACTGTCATGGAAAACCTGAATATGGATCTGCTGTACATGGCTGCCGCTGTGATGATGGGTCTGGCGGCTATCGGTGCTGCGATCGGTATCGGCATCCTCGGGGGCAAATTCCTGGAAGGCGCAGCGCGTCAACCTGATCTGATTCCTCTGCTGCGTACTCAGTTCTTTATCGTTATGGGTCTGGTGGATGCTATCCCAATGATCGCTGTAGGTCTGGGTCTGTACGTGATGTTTGCTGTCGCGTAGTAGTAGTTTTAAAACCCTAAGCCACAGATATTAAAGAGGTATTGTGCTGTGAACATGAACGCAACAATCCTCGGCCAGGCCATCGCGTTTATTCTCTTTGTCTGGTTCTGCATGAAGTATGTATGGCCGCCTTTAATGGCTGCCATCGAAAAACGTCAGAAAGAAATTGCTGACGGTCTGGCTTCTGCAGAACGCGCTAAGAAAGATTTGGACCTTGCACAGGCCAACGCGACAGACCAGCTGAAAAAAGCGAAAGCGGAAGCTCAGGTTATCATCGAACAGGCTAACAAACGCCGTTCGCAGATCCTGGACGAAGCCAAAGCTGAAGCAGAACAGGAACGTACTAAGATCGTGACACAAGCTCAGGCTGAAATTGAAGCTGAGCGTAAACGTGCTCGCGAAGAACTGCGTAAGCAGGTTGCGATTCTGGCTGTTGCTGGCGCCGAGAAGATCATCGAACGTTCCGTGGATGAAGCTGCTAACAGCGACATCGTGGACAAACTTGTCGCTGAACTGTAAGGAGGGAGGGGCTGATGTCTGAATTTGTTACGGTAGCTCGCCCCTACGCCAAAGCAGCTTTTGACTTTGCTGTCGAACACCAAAATGTCGATCGCTGGCAGGATATGCTGGCGTTTGCCGCTGAGGTGACGAAAAACGAACAAATGGCCGAGTTGCTTTCTGGTGCGTTAGCGCCTGAAACTCTCGCCGCGTCGTTTATCGCCGTGTGCGGAGAGCAACTGGATGCCAATGGTCAGAACCTGATTAAGGTAATGGCAGAAAATGGTCGTCTCCGTGTGCTCCCGGATGTTCTCGAGCAGTTTGAGCACTTACGTGCCCTTAGTGAAGCTACCGCTGAAGTCGAAGTGACTTCTGCGACTGAACTGAGTGATGAACAGCTTGCGAAAATTACCGCCGCGATGGAAAAACGTCTGTCACGCAAAGTTAAGCTGAATTGCAAAATCGATAAGTCTGTAATGGCAGGCGTAATCATCCGTTCGGGTGATATGGTCATTGATGGCAGCGTACGCGGCCGTCTTGAACGCCTTGCAGACGTCTTGCAGTCTTAAGGGGACTGGAGCATGCAACTGAATTCCACCGAAATCAGCGAACTGATCAAGCAGCGCATTGCTCAGTTCAGTGTTGTGAGCGAAGCTCACAACGAAGGTACTATTGTTTCTGTAAGTGACGGTGTTATCCGCATCCACGGCCTGGCCGATTGTATGCAGGGTGAGATGATTTCCCTGCCGGGTAACCGTTACGCTATCGCACTGAACCTGGAGCGCGACTCCGTAGGTGCAGTTGTGATGGGTCCATACGCTGACCTCGCCGAAGGCATGAAGGTTAAGTGTACTGGCCGTATTCTGGAAGTGCCGGTTGGCCGTGGCCTGCTGGGTCGCGTTGTTAACACCCTGGGTGCACCAATCGACGGTAAAGGTCCGGTTGAGCACGATGGCTTCTCCCCAATCGAAGTTATCGCACCAGGCGTTATCGACCGTCAGTCCGTTGATCAGCCAGTGCAGACTGGTTATAAGTCCGTTGATGCCATGATTCCAATCGGTCGTGGCCAGCGTGAACTGATCATCGGTGACCGTCAGACCGGTAAAACCGCGATGGCTATCGACGCCATCATCAACCAGCGTGACTCCGGCATCAAATGTGTGTACGTGGCTATCGGCCAGAAAGCGTCCACCATTTCTAACGTGGTTCGTAAACTGGAAGAGCACGGCGCGCTGTCTAACACCATCGTTGTTGTGGCGACCGCTTCTGAATCTGCTGCACTGCAATACCTGGCACCATACGCCGGTTGCGCAATGGGCGAATACTTCCGTGACCGCGGTGAAGATGCGCTGATCGTATACGATGACCTGTCTAAACAGGCCGTTGCATATCGTCAGGTTTCCCTGCTGCTCCGTCGTCCACCAGGACGTGAAGCGTTCCCTGGCGACGTATTCTACCTCCACTCTCGTCTGCTGGAGCGTGCTTCCCGCGTTAACGCGGAATACGTCGAGAACTTCACCAAAGGTGAAGTGAAGGGTAAAACCGGCTCTCTGACCGCGCTGCCAATCATTGAAACCCAGGCGGGTGACGTTTCTGCGTTCGTTCCGACCAACGTAATCTCCATTACCGATGGTCAGATCTTCCTGGAAACCAACCTGTTTAACTCCGGTATTCGTCCGGCAGTTAACCCGGGTATCTCCGTATCCCGTGTGGGTGGTGCTGCTCAGACCAAGATCATCAAGAAACTGTCCGGTGGTATTCGTACCGCGCTGGCACAGTATCGTGAACTGGCTGCGTTCTCTCAGTTCGCATCCGATCTGGACGAAGCAACCCGTAAACAGCTGAGCCACGGTCAGAAAGTGACCGAGCTGCTGAAGCAGAAACAGTACGCACCAATGTCTGTTGCTCAGCAGGGCCTGGTTCTGTTCGCGGCTGAACGCGGTTACCTCGAAGATGTGGAACTGGCGAAAATCGGTAGCTTCGAAGCCGCTCTGCTGGCTTACGTCGACCGTGATCACGCTCCGCTGATGCAAGAGATCAACCAGACCGGTGGCTATAACGACGAAATCGAAGGCAAGCTGAAAGCTATCCTCGATTCCTTCAAAGCAACCCAATCCTGGTAATCGTCCGGCGGCTTGTCTCAGGACAAGCCGCCTGGCATTGAGGAGAAGCTCATGGCCGGCGCAAAAGAGATACGTAGTAAGATCGCAAGCGTCCAGAACACGCAAAAGATCACTAAAGCGATGGAGATGGTCGCCGCTTCCAAAATGCGTAAATCGCAGGATCGCATGGCGGCCAGCCGTCCTTATGCAGAAACCATGCGCAAAGTGATTGGTCACCTTGCAAACGGTAATCTGGAATATAAGCACCCTTACCTGGAAGAACGCGACGTTAAGCGCGTGGGCTACCTGGTGGTGTCGACCGACCGTGGTCTGTGTGGCGGCTTGAACATTAACCTGTTCAAAAAACTGCTGGCGGATATGAAAGCATGGTCTGAAAAAGGCGTTCAGTGCGATATCGCAATGATCGGCTCTAAAGGCGTCTCTTTCTTTAACTCCGTTGGTGGCAACATTGTCGCTCAGGTGACGGGTATGGGTGATAACCCTTCCCTGTCCGAGCTGATCGGCCCGGTTAAAGTGATGTTGCAGGCTTACGATGAAGGCCGTCTGGACAGACTGTACGTTGTCAGCAACAAATTTATTAACACCATGTCTCAGGTTCCAACGCTCACTCAGATGCTGCCTTTACCGGCATCAGAAGATGACGAGCTGAAGCAAAAATCCTGGGATTACCTGTATGAACCCGATCCGAAACCGCTGTTGGATACCCTGCTGCGTCGTTACGTTGAATCTCAGGTTTATCAGGGCGTTGTAGAAAACCTGGCCAGCGAGCAGGCCGCACGAATGGTGGCGATGAAAGCCGCGACCGATAATGGCGGCAGCCTGATTAAAGAGCTGCAGTTGGTTTACAACAAAGCTCGTCAGGCCAGCATTACTCAGGAACTCACCGAGATCGTCTCGGGGGCCGCCGCGGTTTAACCAGGTTTACGAATTACGTAGAGGATTCAAGATGGCTACTGGAAAGATTGTCCAGGTAATCGGCGCCGTGGTGGACGTCGAGTTCCCTCAGGACGCCGTACCACGCGTGTACGACGCGCTTGAGGTACAGAATGGTAATGAGAGCCTGGTGCTGGAAGTTCAGCAGCAGCTCGGCGGCGGTATCGTGCGTACCATCGCGATGGGTTCTTCCGACGGTCTGCGTCGTGGTCTGGAAGTTAAAGACCTTGAGCACCCGATCGAAGTCCCGGTAGGTAAAGCAACACTGGGTCGTATCATGAACGTATTGGGTCAACCAATCGACATGAAAGGCGACATCGGTGAAGAAGAGCGTTGGGCTATCCACCGCGCAGCACCTTCCTACGAAGAGCTGTCCAGCTCTCAGGAACTGCTGGAAACCGGCATCAAAGTTATCGACCTGATGTGTCCGTTTGCGAAGGGCGGTAAAGTTGGTCTGTTCGGTGGTGCGGGTGTAGGTAAAACCGTAAACATGATGGAGCTGATCCGTAACATCGCGATCGAGCACTCCGGTTACTCCGTATTTGCGGGCGTAGGTGAACGTACTCGTGAGGGTAACGACTTCTACCACGAAATGACCGACTCCAACGTTCTGGACAAAGTATCCCTGGTTTACGGCCAGATGAACGAGCCACCAGGAAACCGTCTGCGCGTTGCGCTGACTGGCCTGACTATGGCTGAGAAGTTCCGTGACGAAGGCCGTGACGTTCTGCTGTTCGTTGATAACATCTATCGTTACACCCTGGCCGGTACTGAAGTATCTGCACTGCTGGGTCGTATGCCTTCAGCGGTAGGTTATCAGCCGACGCTGGCGGAAGAGATGGGTGTTCTTCAGGAACGTATCACCTCTACCAAAACCGGTTCTATCACCTCCGTACAGGCGGTATACGTACCTGCGGATGACTTGACTGACCCATCCCCAGCCACCACCTTTGCGCACCTTGACGCAACCGTGGTACTGAGCCGTCAGATCGCGTCTCTGGGTATTTACCCGGCCGTTGACCCGCTGGACTCCACCAGCCGTCAGCTGGATCCACTGGTTGTGGGTCAGGAACACTACGACACCGCGCGTGGCGTACAGTCCCTGCTGCAGCGTTACCAGGAACTGAAAGACATCATCGCCATCCTGGGTATGGATGAGCTGTCTGAAGAAGACAAACTGGTGGTAGCACGTGCGCGTAAGATCCAGCGCTTCCTGTCCCAGCCGTTCTTCGTTGCGGAAGTATTCACCGGTTCTCCGGGTAAATACGTTTCCCTGAAAGACACCATCCGTGGCTTTAAAGGCATCATGGAAGGCGAATACGATCACCTGCCGGAGCAGGCGTTCTACATGGTTGGTTCCATCGACGAAGCCGTGGAAAAAGCCAAAAAACTTTAACGCCTTAATCGGAGGGTGATATGGCAATGACTTACCACCTGGACGTCGTCAGCGCAGAGCAACAAATGTTCTCTGGTCTGGTCGAGAAAATCCAGGTAACGGGTAGTGAAGGTGAACTGGGTATTTTCCCGGGTCACGCACCGCTGCTCACCGCCATTAAGCCTGGTATGATCCGCATCGTTAAACAGTTCGGTCATGAAGAGTTTATCTATCTGTCCGGCGGCATTCTTGAAGTGCAGCCTGGCAGCGTGACCGTTCTGGCCGATACCGCTATTCGTGGCCAGGATCTCGACGAAGCACGAGCCCTGGAATCGAAGCGTAAGGCTGAAGAGCACATTAGCAGCTCTCATGGTGACGTGGATTACGCTCAGGCGTCTGCGGAGCTGGCCAAAGCGATCGCGAAACTGCGCGTTATCGAGTTGACCAAAAAAGCGATGTAACACCGGCTTGAAAAGCACAAAGCCAGTCTGGTTTCCAGGCTGGCTTTTTTTATGGTTTCGTATCACACCGATCTTTATTCATGATCCAAAAGAATAGCTAAGCTATTGTGTGTGCTAGCGACTTATCGCGAGAAGGCTATTTTCCAGAGAAAAAGGGGTTTACTCTGCCCCTAAAAATCGCCTCAAATAGCCATTATTGGCTGATGTTGAACGTTTTAACGCCATTCCATTTTATGACGCAAAATATGTAGAATTTTCAACGTCAACGGGTTTAACTTCTTACTCAAATTACAGTCAGGACGCGTATGTTGAACAATACAATGAGCGTGGTCATCCTTGCCGCCGGTAAAGGTACCCGCATGTATTCCGATCTTCCAAAGGTACTGCACACGCTGGCAGGAAAGCCGATGGTGCAGCATGTCATTGATGCCGCTAATGAACTGGGTGCCCGTCAGGTCCATCTGGTCTATGGTCACGGCGGCGATCTGCTTAAAAAGACGCTGAACGATGACAAACTCAACTGGGTGCTTCAGGCAGAACAGTTGGGGACCGGACACGCCATGCAGCAGGCCGCCCCGTTCTTTGCGGATGACGAAGATATTCTGATGCTTTACGGCGACGTCCCGCTGATCTCTGTCGACACCCTTGCCCGCCTGCGTGAAGCTAAACCGCAGGGTGGCATCGGGTTGTTAACCGTCGTGCTTGACGATCCGACCGGCTATGGCCGCATTACCCGCGAAAACGGTAACGTAACGGGTATCGTTGAGCATAAAGATGCCAGCGACGCACAGCGTCAGATTCAGGAGATCAACACCGGTATCCTGATTGCCAATGGCGCGGACCTGAAGCGCTGGCTGTCGAAGCTCAACAACAATAATGCGCAGGGTGAGTACTACATCACCGACATCATCGCGATGGCCTATCAGGAAGGGCGTGAGATTGCGGCGGTTCATCCGGCACGGATTAGCGAAACCGAAGGGGTGAATAACCGCCTTCAGCTTTCCCGCCTGGAACGCGTTTATCAGTCCGAACAGGCTGAAAAACTGCTCCTGGCAGGCGTTATGCTGCGCGACCCGGCGCGTTTCGATCTGCGCGGGACCTTATCTCACGGGCGCGACGTTGAAATCGATACTAACGTTATCTTTGAAGGCAACGTCACGCTTGGCCACCGCGTCAAAATTGGTGCCGGTTGTGTTATCAAAAACAGCGTCATCGGTGACGACTGCGACATTAGCCCGTACAGCGTGGTTGAAGATGCACATCTGGACGCGGCATGCACCATTGGGCCGTTCGCACGCCTGCGCCCTGGCGCTGAATTGCTCGAAGGCGCCCATGTTGGCAACTTCGTTGAGATGAAAAAAGCGCGTCTGGGCAAAGGTTCCAAAGCCGGCCATTTAACCTACCTGGGTGATGCAGAAATTGGCGATAACGTGAACATTGGTGCAGGAACAATCACCTGCAACTATGACGGTGCCAACAAGTTTAAAACCATCATCGGTGATGATGTTTTTGTCGGTTCTGATACCCAGCTGGTGGCACCAGTGACGGTCGGGAACGGGGTAACCATTGCCGCCGGGACGACCGTGACGCGCGATGTCGCCGACAATGAGCTGGTGCTGAGCCGCGTGCCGCAGGTTCACAAGCAGGGCTGGAAACGCCCGGTGAAGAAAAAGTAACGACCTGCACCCTGCTCTCTCCCGCGAGGAGAGCGCTCGTTCGGTGCGGTGTTTTTCGCCCTCGCCCCTATGGGGAGAGGGTTGGGGTGAGGGGATAACATAATCCTCCCCCCAAAGGCAGTACTTATAACAATAACCCCACTCTCTACAAGGCTCGGGGTGCCCGGAAAGGGCAAATACAGGTCAGCGACAACGCATGGCATAACGCCATAATCAGGAAATTAAACTATGTGTGGAATTGTTGGCGCAGTTGCGCAGCGTGATATTGCTGAAATCCTTCTCGAAGGTTTACGTCGTCTGGAATACCGTGGTTACGACTCTGCCGGTCTGGCGGTTGTGGATGCAGAAGGGCATATGACCCGTCTGCGTCGTCTCGGTAAAGTGCAGATGCTGGCCCAGGCTGCGGAAGATCATCCGCTGCACGGTGGCACGGGTATTGCGCACACCCGCTGGGCGACCCACGGCGAACCGTCTGAAGGCAATGCGCACCCGCATGTGTCCGAACACATCGTGGTCGTGCATAACGGCATTATCGAAAACCACGAACCGCTGCGCGAAGAACTTAAAGCGCGCGGCTATACCTTCGTCTCTGAAACCGACACCGAAGTTATTGCTCACCTGGTTCACTGGGAGCTGGAGCAGGGCGGTACACTGCGTGAAGCGGTGCTGCGCGCGATCCCTCAGCTGCGCGGTGCATACGGTACGGTAATCATGGATTCACGCGATCCGTCCACGCTGCTGGCCGCACGTTCCGGTAGCCCAATGGTTATCGGTCTGGGCATGGGCGAGAACTTTATCGCCTCTGACCAGCTGGCACTTCTGCCGGTTACCCGTCGCTTTATCTTCCTGGAAGAGGGTGATATCGCGGAAGTGACGCGTCGCAGCGTGACGGTATTCGATACCAAAGGCGAGCAGGTGAAACGCCCGGAGATCGAATCCAATCTGCAGTACGACGCAGGCGACAAAGGCGCTTACCGTCACTACATGCAGAAAGAAATTTACGAGCAGCCGAACGCCATCAAAAACACCCTGACCGGGCGCATTAGCCACGGCGAGGTGGACCTGAGCGAACTGGGCGCCAACGCCAATGAGCTGCTCGGTAAGGTTGAGCATATTCAGATCGTGGCCTGCGGTACCTCCTACAACTCCGGTATGGTCTCCCGCTACTGGTTTGAATCCCTGGCCGGTGTCCCGTGTGACGTGGAAATCGCTTCAGAATTCCGCTACCGCAAATCCGCGGTGCGTCGTAATAGCCTGATGATCACCCTTTCCCAGTCTGGCGAAACGGCGGACACCCTGGCGGCGCTGCGTCTCTCTAAAGAGCTGGGCTATCTGGGCTCTCTGGCCATCTGTAACGTGCCGGGTTCTTCGCTGGTTCGTGAATCCGATCTGGCGCTGATGACCAACGCAGGCACGGAAATCGGCGTGGCCTCCACCAAAGCGTTTACCACTCAACTGACCGTTCTGCTGATGCTGGTGGCGAAACTGGCGCGTCTGAAAGGACAGGATGCGGCTGTTGAGCATGACATCGTTCATGGCCTGCAGGCGCTGCCAAGCCGTATTGAGCAGATGCTGTCTCAGGACAAACGCATTGAAGCGCTGGCGGAAGATTTCTCTGACAAACATCACGCCCTGTTCCTCGGCCGTGGCGATCAGTATCCAATTGCGCTGGAAGGCGCGTTGAAGCTGAAAGAGATCTCCTACATCCACGCGGAAGCTTACGCAGCAGGCGAGCTGAAACACGGCCCGCTGGCGCTGATTGACGCAGACATGCCGGTTATCGTTGTGGCACCTAACAACGAACTGCTGGAAAAACTGAAGTCCAATATCGAAGAAGTCCGCGCCCGCGGTGGTGTACTGTACGTCTTCGCCGATAAAGACGCCGGCTTTGCGAGCAGCGACAATATGCACATCATCGATATGCCGCATGTGGAAGAGGTGATTGCCCCTATCTTCTACACCGTTCCGCTGCAGTTGCTGGCCTATCACGTCGCGCTGATCAAAGGCACTGACGTTGACCAGCCACGTAACCTGGCGAAATCGGTCACCGTAGAATAATCCCCTCAGGCTCCACCTTCGGGTGGAGCTTTTTTACCCTTCCTGGTTTGTTTTTAATCAACCCATCCGCATTTTTATTTATGACAATCTGTCATCTTCAGCTACTTTTTTCAGTGTCACATAAAGAAAATATTTCTGAAAACTTGCTGTCATGTAAGTGGTTAACTAGATGATAATTAAATGAATTTTTACTGATATTTAAGCTAAATTTTCATTGTCATAAAACTGTCATAATTCGTACATTTATCTGTCACCTGTTTGTCCTATTTTGCTCATCGTAGCCACTAAACAACGATTTACGAAAATCTTGCAGGAGACATTATGAAAGTTATGCGTACCACTGTCGCAACTGTTGTCGCCGCGACCTTATCTCTGAGCGCGTTCTCTGTATTTGCAGAAGCAAGCCTGACTGGCGCTGGTGCAACCTTCCCTGCGCCGGTGTATGCCAAATGGGCGGATACCTACCAGAAAGAAACCGGTAACAAGGTTAACTATCAGGGTATCGGCTCCTCCGGTGGCGTAAAACAAATTACCGCGAATACCGTTGATTTCGGCGCATCAGACGCTCCACTGTCTGATGACAAACTGGCGCAGGAAGGCCTGTTCCAGTTCCCGACCGTTATCGGTGGTGTTGTGCTGGCCGTTAACATTCCAGGCCTGAAATCAGGCGAGCTGGTCCTGGACGGCAAAACCCTGGGTGACATCTACCTCGGTAAAATCAAAAAATGGGATGACGAAGCCATCACCAAACTGAATCCGGGTGTCAAACTGCCTTCGCAGAACATCGCAGTGGTTCGTCGTGCAGATGGTTCCGGTACCTCTTTCGTTTTCACCAGCTACCTGGCGAAAGTGAACGAAGAGTGGAAATCTAAAGTCGGTTCCGGCTCTACCGTTAACTGGCCAACCGGTCTGGGTGGTAAAGGCAACGACGGTATCGCCGCGTTCGTACAGCGTCTGCCTGGTTCTATCGGCTATGTAGAGTATGCGTACGCTAAGCAGAACAACCTGTCCTACACCAAACTGGTTTCTGCCGATGGCAAGCCAGTCAGCCCGACTGAAGAGAACTTTGCTAACGCTGCAAAAGGCGCTGACTGGAGCAAATCCTTCGCTCAGGATCTGACTAACCAGAAAGGCGACGGTGCGTGGCCAATCACCTCTACCACCTTCATTCTGGTTCACAAAGAGCAGAAGAAACCTGAGCAGGGCGCTGAAGTGTTGAAGTTCTTCGACTGGGCGTACAAAAACGGCGGCAAACAGGCTAACGCGCTGGATTACGCCACCCTGCCGGACAACGTGGTTGAGCAGATTCGCGCTGCATGGAAAACCAACGTGAAAGACAGCAGCGGTAAAGCATTGTATTAATTTAGTATTCTGACGAAAATGGCGGGTGGCGCTCGCGCTACCCGCCGATTTCGTAAACGCGTTTAACAGAAGAGTGATTTATGGCTGCAACAAAGCCTGCATTTAACCCTCCGGGTAAAAAAGGTGACATGATTTTCAGCGCGCTGGTCAAACTGGCTGCGCTGATTGTGCTATTGCTGCTGGGCGGCATTATCGTGTCCCTGATTTTCTCCTCCTGGCCGAGCATCCAGAAATTCGGTTTCTCCTTCCTGTGGACCAAAGAGTGGGATGCGCCGAACGATATCTACGGTGCGCTGGTGCCGATTTACGGCACGCTGGTGACGTCGTTTATCGCCCTGCTGATTGCGGTGCCGGTGAGCTTTGGTATTGCCCTGTTCCTGACGGAACTGGCGCCGGGCTGGCTGCGTCGTCCACTGGGTATTGCCATTGAACTGCTGGCCGCTATTCCAAGTATCGTGTACGGCATGTGGGGCCTGTTTATCTTTGCTCCCCTGTTCGCAACGTACTTCCAGGAACCGGTGGGTAATGTTCTCTCCGCCATTCCGTTTGTCGGCACCCTGTTCTCTGGCCCGGCTTTTGGTATCGGTATTCTGGCTGCGGGGGTGATCCTCGCCATTATGATTATTCCGTACATTGCGGCGGTAATGCGCGATGTCTTCGAACAAACGCCGGTGATGATGAAAGAGTCGGCCTACGGCATCGGCTGCACCACCTGGGAAGTTATCTGGCGCATCGTCCTTCCGTTCACCAAAAATGGGGTGATTGGCGGCGTCATGCTGGGGTTAGGCCGTGCTTTGGGTGAAACCATGGCGGTGACCTTTATTATCGGTAACACCTACCAGCTCGATAGCGCTTCCCTCTATATGCCGGGTAACAGTATTACTTCCGCACTGGCGAATGAATTTGCCGAAGCGGAATCCGGGCTGCACGTCGCGGCGCTGATGGAACTGGGCCTGATCCTGTTTGTGATTACCTTCATTGTGCTGGCGATCTCCAAGCTGATGATCCTGCGTCTCGCAAAAAATGAGGGGGCACGCTAATGGCAACTCTCGAAATGCAAAGCACCACTGCGCTGGCGGAATCCCGTCGCAAAATGCAGGCGAAGCGTCGTTTCAAAAACCGCGTTGCGTTGACGCTCTCAATGGCAACGATGGCGTTCGGTCTGTTCTGGCTGGTCTGGATCCTGTTCTCGACCGTTGTGCGCGGCATCGACGGGATGTCGCTGTCACTGTTCACCGAGATGACGCCGCCGCCAAATACGGCGGGCGGCGGCCTGGCGAATGCCCTGGCGGGAAGCGGTTTGCTGATCCTCTGGGCGACGGTAGTTGGTACGCCGCTTGGCATTATGGCGGGGATTTATCTGGCGGAGTACGGGCGTAAATCCTGGCTGGCAGAGGTGATTCGTTTCATTAACGACATCCTGCTGTCTGCGCCGTCTATCGTGGTCGGTCTGTTTGTTTACACCATTGTAGTGGCGCAAATGGAACACTTCTCCGGCTGGGCCGGCGTGATTGCGCTGGCGCTGCTGCAAGTACCTATCGTCATTCGTACCACCGAGAACATGCTGAAACTGGTGCCGGATAGCCTGCGTGAAGCGGCTTACGCGCTGGGCACGCCGAAGTGGAAAATGATCTCCGCGATTACGCTGAAAGCCTCCGTCTCCGGGATCATGACCGGTATCCTGCTGGCCATTGCCCGTATTGCAGGCGAAACGGCGCCGCTGCTGTTTACTGCCCTCTCCAACCAGTTCTGGAGTACGGACATGATGCAGCCGATCGCCAACCTGCCGGTGACGATTTTTAAATTTGCGATGAGCCCATTCGCGGAATGGCAGCAGCTGGCCTGGGCCGGGGTGCTGATCATTACCCTTTGCGTACTGTTGCTGAACATTCTGGCGCGCGTCATTTTCGCGAAGCAGAAACACGGTTAAATTTTTACGGCGCGGCAGATCGCGGCGCCGAATGAGGAAATGAGTCAATGAGTATGGTTGATACTGCCCCGGGTAAGATTCAGGTTCGTGATTTGAACTTCTACTACGGCAAATTCCATGCCCTGAAGAACATCAACCTGGATATCGCCAGGAACCAGGTCACGGCATTTATCGGTCCGTCTGGCTGTGGTAAATCCACGCTGCTGCGTACCTTTAACAAAATGTATTCGCTCTATCCGGAGCAGCGCGCCGAAGGTGAAATCATCCTGGACGGCGATAACATTCTGACCAACAGCCAGGATATCGCCCTGCTGCGTGCGAAAGTCGGGATGGTGTTCCAGAAACCGACGCCGTTCCCGATGTCCATCTATGACAACATCGCCTTTGGCGTACGTCTGTTTGAAAAGCTCTCCCGTACGGATATGGATGAGCGCGTTCAGTGGGCTTTGACCAAGGCCGCATTATGGAACGAAACCAAAGATAAGTTGCACCAGAGCGGTTACTCTCTCTCCGGTGGTCAGCAGCAGCGTCTGTGCATTGCGCGTGGTATCGCCATTCGCCCGGAAGTGTTGTTGCTGGATGAGCCGTGTTCAGCTCTGGACCCGATCTCAACCGGCCGTATTGAAGAGTTGATCACCGAGCTGAAGCAGGATTACACCGTGGTTATCGTGACCCACAACATGCAGCAGGCTGCGCGTTGTTCCGATTACACGGCGTTTATGTACCTGGGCGAGTTGATTGAGTTCAGCAATACGGACGATCTGTTCACCAAGCCCGCTAAAAAGCAAACAGAAGACTATATCACCGGTCGTTACGGTTGATTCAGGAGCGCGCTATGGACAATCTCAATCTTAACAAACACATTTCAGGCCAGTTCAACGCAGAGCTGGAAAGTATTCGCACTCAGGTGATGACCATGGGTGGCATGGTTGAGCAGCAGCTTTCCGATGCCATTACCGCGATGCACAACCAGGACAGCGAGCTGGCGAAGCGCGTTATCGAAGGTGATAAAAACGTCAATATGATGGAAGTCGCCATTGATGAAGCCTGCGTGCGTATTATCGCCAAGCGTCAGCCAACGGCGAGCGACCTGCGTCTGGTTATGGCGATCATCAAAACCATCGCCGAGCTGGAGCGTATTGGTGACGTTGCGGATAAAATCTGCCGCACCGCGCTGGAGAAATTCTCTCAGCAGCACCAGCCACTGCTGGTGAGCCTCGAGTCGCTGGGTCGTCATACCGTGCAGATGCTGCATGACGTACTGGATGCCTTTGCGCGAATGGATCTGGACGAAGCGGTACGTATCTACCGTGAAGACAAGAAGGTCGACCAGGAGTATGAAGGCATCGTGCGTCAGCTGATGACCTACATGATGGAAGACTCCCGTACGATCCCAAGCGTCCTGACCGCGCTGTTCTGCGCGCGCTCAATCGAGCGTATCGGTGACCGTTGCCAGAACATTTGCGAATACATCTTCTACTTCGTGAAAGGACAGGATTTCCGTCACGTTGGCGGCGATGAGCTGGACAAGCTGCTGGCGGGTAAAGATCCGAAAGAGTGATGCGCTAATATGCCCGGTGCTGCTGCGCTTACCGGGCCTGCGAGCGCTATAGGCCGGATAAGCGTCAGCGCTATCCGGCTTTTTTTCAGCGAGTAATATTCCACCCGCGAGCCTTCCACAATTCTGGCAGCTGCGCCAGATCGGTGAAGGTCGTCACTTTTGGATGATCGATCGGTTTGTTGTGCGGATCGGCGCAGAAGTAAAACACCTCCATACCCGCATCAATCCCCGACTGCGCTCCCGCAGAAGAGTCATCCACCAGAATGCAGTTCGCCACGTTAACGTTCATCGCTTTTGCTGCATGGAACATCAACGCCGGGTCTGGCTTCCAGCGCTGGATATCGTAGCCGCTGAACAGTTTTTCCGGGAAGTGGTGCAACATTTCAAGCTTACCCAGCGAGTGCTGCATTTTGCTGACCGGACCGTTCGAGACCACGCAGATGGGCACCGTCATCGCATCCAGAAGCGCATTCGCCCCGGCAATGACCTCCAGCTCGGAGTCGAAGAGGCGTGCGACCTCGGCGCGGTAGACCGGCTCCAGATCTGCTTTCGCCAGATCCACACCGTGCTCTTCGTTAATGATGTCGATGATCTCGTAGAGCTTCACGCCCTTAAAGCGTTTAAACACCTCTTCGAGATCCAGCGTAATGCCAAATTCCCTGAACATGGACACATACGCGCGGGAACAAATGACCTCACTGTCGACCAGCGTACCGTCGCAGTCGAAAAATACCGCTTCAATTCCGGACATGCCTTTCCCTTTTTACAAGTTTAACGTTTACGTACGGCAGTTTAATGAGACGCAATCGTTGCCGTATAAGCAAAATCAATGAAAAAAGTATCTTGTAACCGCCACTATTGTCGCATTTTGGTATAGGATAGCGACGAATTTTCCCTCCTTGTTCGGAAATTGATGATGAGTCAACAACACACTACCCAGACATCTGGTCAGGGTCTGCTTGAGCGCGTGTTTAAACTGCGTGAGCACGGCACAACGGCACGCACCGAAGTGATCGCCGGTTTCACCACCTTCCTGACGATGGTCTATATCGTTTTTGTTAACCCACAAATTCTGGGCGTTGCTGGCATGGACACCAGCGCCGTCTTCGTGACCACCTGTCTGATCGCTGCGCTGGGCAGTATCCTGATGGGTGTGTTCGCTAACCTGCCCGTGGCGCTGGCCCCGGCAATGGGTCTGAACGCTTTCTTCGCGTTCGTGGTCGTCCAGGCGATGGGTCTGCCATGGCAGGTCGGCATGGGCGCTATCTTTTGGGGCGCGGTTGGCCTGCTGTTGCTGACCATTTTCCGTGTACGTTACTGGATGATAGCCAATATTCCGGTGAGCCTGCGCGTGGGCATTACCAGCGGTATTGGTCTGTTTATCGGCATGATGGGTCTGAAAAACGCAGGCGTTATCGTGGCTAACCCGGACACGCTGGTGAGCATCGGTCACCTGACCTCGCACAACGTGCTGCTGGGCGTGCTGGGCTTCTTTATCATCGCTATCCTGGCCTCGCGCAATATTCATGCGGCCGTGCTGGTTTCCATCGTGGTCACCACGCTACTGGGCTGGATGCTGGGCGATGTGCAGTACAAAGGGATTGTCTCCGCGCCACCGAGCGTGTCTACCGTCATTGGGCACGTCGATCTGGCAGGCTCCCTGAACCTGGGTCTGGCGGGCGTGATTTTCTCCTTCATGCTGGTTAACCTGTTTGACTCCTCCGGTACGCTGATTGGCGTGACCGACAAAGCCGGCCTGGCGGATGAGAATGGGAAATTCCCGCGCATGAAGCAGGCGCTGTTCGTTGACAGTGTCTCCTCTGTCACCGGCGCGTTTATCGGTACATCGTCTGTTACCGCTTACATTGAATCCTCTTCAGGTGTCTCTGTGGGTGGCCGTACCGGTCTGACGGCGGTTGTGGTGGGTATCCTGTTCCTGCTGGTGATCTTCCTGTCGCCGCTGGCGGGCATGGTGCCTCCGTATGCGGCAGCCGGCGCGCTGATCTACGTGGGGGTGTTAATGACCTCCAGCCTGTCGCGCGTGAAGTGGGATGATTTAACCGAAGCGGTGCCTGCGTTTATTACCGCGGTGATGATGCCGTTTAGCTTCTCGATCACCGAAGGTATCGCGCTGGGCTTTATCTCCTACTGCGTCATGAAGATTGGTACCGGTCGCTTCCGCGACCTCAGCCCGTGCGTCATCATTGTGGCGCTGCTGTTTGTGCTGAAGATTGTTTTTATTGATGCCAAATAAACAGAAAGCCCTTTTCGTCGAAAAGGGCTTTTGTGTTTGCGCCCTCTCCCTGTGGGAGAGGGCCAGAGTGAGGGGGTCAGGCTACGTTTAAGCTTTCACTCGCTTAATATAATCACCAAACGCGGTCAGTTGGCCAGAAAGATGGTCACGCGTACTTTGATCCACCACTTCACCCGTCTGCGGGTCGACCTTGTTCTGAATCACGCCCCCCATAAATTCCGGTTTGTTCATTACCATCGCATCCAGGAAGACCAGGATCTGACGCAGATGGTACTGGCAGCGTGCCCCGCCAATCGCGCCCATAGAGCTGGTCTGGATCAGCACCGGTTTACCCGACAGCGGCTGCTCCGGGAGACGGGATAACCAGTCAATGGCGTTCTTCAGGCCACCCGGGACGGAGTAGTTATATTCAGGCGTAACAATCACCACGCCGTCTGCCTGGCGGATCTGCTCTGCAAGCGCTTCTACGCTCTGTGGAAACCCTTCTTCCTGCTGCACGTCCGCGTCGTAAAGCGGAATGTCGCCAATCGATGGCAGGGCGCTAATGTCCATACCTGCCGGTGCCAGCTGAGGCAGCGTGCGGGCAACCATCCCGTTAAATGAACCTTTGCGCAGGCTTCCCAGTAACGTAACAACTTTCAACGTATCAGACATGATTACTCCTGTTTCATCATGATGACCCTGAATGGATCAGCTAAGGGTATATGCTTTTTCTGCCGGTAAACTGGTTAATCTCATCAGGCGCGCGGCGGGTTCGTTGGCTCGCTCGGGCACATCCGGAAGGCTACTCCATCCGTGTTGACTGTCAAATTCCCAGATTTTCAATCGTTCGATGGCGGGGGTCACCGCGATGGACCAAATCAGTACGTCTTCAGCATCGCTGAGCGCCTCTACCAGCGTGGCTTTAGCGGAACGCAGGCGTCCGGAGCCTGGAAGCAATTGCAGCAGGCTGGCGTCGTCTGATGCACAGCCACAGAGCTTTCGAATGCTCTGGCGTAAGGTAATGAGCTGAGCTCTGGCCTCGATGGGATCGTTCTGGTTACGCACCCACAGCTTTTCATTGCTGGAAAGCGGGTAGTCATCGTGCGGGTTCGCGCCGTGGAAGCCGCGGGTTGCGTGCTGAAGCTCCATGTCCAGGCCGCAATCCCCTTCAGTGGTGAGCGCGACGCCAATGATATTGCCCGTATAGGTAATGGAGAAACGCGGCAGCTCCGGGTCGGCAAAGACCGGGCGGCCTTCAGGTTGGGTGAGGATATCCGGCAGTTCACTGGTGCCGTACAGCATGAACATCAGCTCAGCGAGAAGCGCGCGGGATGCCAAAAACCGCGTCCGGCGATGCTCCGGCAGTTTACGTGCTTCCTGGTGACACGCGGATGAAATTCTGGCCGATACGAGATGTCCCTCTGTCAGTATCCCTCTTGCAAAGTGCGTTGCCATTTTTCGCTCCTTGATAATGGTCGTATTCGGTTAAACGGTTACATGATTATCGCTTAACTTGCCTTCTGTTTTAATCAGTAAATGGGAGTAAGAGAAGCCTGAGGACCCAACTTTACATTTTCTTAGGCAAAAATAAGCGCTGGAGCGGCATATAGCGCTTTGATTGTCTCACGGAGCCAGAGGATTTTCGGATTATGGCTGTTTCGTTTATGCCAGATCAGCGTGAAAGGAACGGTCAGTTTTTCAGCCAGGGCTTCATCAATGGGAATGGGCAGGGCGATCAGCTTACGCTGGTGGAGTTGATTATAGTGATGGCAGTAGTGTGGCGCCGTGGCGATGTAGTTATGGCCGGGCTGCGCCGCCATAAACATCGACTGTTCGAAACCGGGCAGGCTCATGGCGATATTGCGCTCACGTCCCATCTCTCTGAGCACCTCATCAAGCGCCCAGGTGTCGCTGCGCTCCCAGAAGATGCTGATATGCGGATAGCGCAGGAAAGTCTCCAGGTTCCACTCCTCCTGAAGAGCCGGATGATCTTCGCGCAAATAGACGCAGGGGCGGTCGCTGAACAGAATTTCGTAGTCGATAAACCACGGCATCAGCTTCAACAGCTCGCGGGAGCGCGGATGCGTTTCACGGCCCGTGAAGCCAAGATCGACTTCTCCGCGCGTAATGGCATCCACCGAGTCGTAATCCCAGTGGCGCATCTTTACCGTGGCCTGTGGATAGCGCTGATTGACCTGCTCGAGCAGGGCATTAAAGCGGATCAGCATCAGAGGCGTTTCCGCGGCCAGCACGAACGTCAGCCCGCCCGGGGAGTCATGATGGAATTTATCGAGGATCTGATTGCCAATCTGCATCCAGTCGGCCAAATCCTGCTCCAGGCTCATCGTCAGCGGTGTCGGCAGCAGGCCTAACGGTGTTTTCACAAACAGCGGATCGTCAAACCAGTCGCGCAGTTTCGCCAGCGATTTACTTACTGCGGACGGGGTCACGTTCATCCGTTTCGCGGCTTTGGTTACGCTGCGCTCCTGCAGCAAAAGCTGCAGGCACAACAACAGGTTAAGATCGAGACTGCTGATTGGCTTCTTCATAATGGGCCGCGGGCTGGATGACCATAAGTAAGGTGATGCAGAGCATGCTACAACCAATCAGAATCCCGATCAGCATATTGAGCGCATTAAGGCCGATGACCGCCGCCAGCCATATCCACAGCGACGAACCACAGACCTGCGCAATACCCAGCACCGAGCTTGCCACACCCGCGCGCAGCGAGAACGGGCCAAGCGCCTGACTCATCGCCACGCCAAAGCCGACGGAGAAGCCGGCGCAAATCAGCGTAATCCCTACCAGCATCAGCGCATGTGTGCTGGTGGTCGCCAGAATCCCCCCCGCAGCGAGGAACAGCACCTGCGAGGTTAGCATGAGCGTGCGCTGACGGAAGATATTCAGTGCGAACGGCGTCGAGAACGAGACGGCCATACTGACCATCGCGGTAAGTGCCATCACGGTGGAATACTCACCGCGATCAAACCCCATGGTCTCCATCAGCAACACCGGGGAAACGTTTACATACGTCAGGATCACCGCCACGCTCAGTGTGGTAATGGCCAGGCGACTCAGGAAAAAGCGGTTTAGCAGCGTCTCGGCCGGATGAAGGGTTGCCGTATGGCCTGCGTTTTGCGAGCCTGGATGGGTCTCTTTCAACACCGTGATCGAGAGGATAAAGACCAGCGCACCCATGGCCGCCATCGTCCAGAACAGGCTCTGCCACGGGAATTTCAGCATGATCAGATAGCCCACCACCGGCGCCATCACCGGAATGATGCAGGTAATACCGTTGAGCATGGAAAGCACTTTGGCACGGCGCTGGGTGCTTAAGGTATCGCGCAGGATGGCGAAGGCCACTACATAACAGCCACCGGCACCTATCCCCTGAATAAACCGTCCTGTCAGGAACAGGGTACTGTCCTGGGCCAGGGAGCAGAGCATTGACGCCAGCGCGAAGATGATGGCACAGGTAATGGCCACGGGCTGACGACCCGCTTTGTCCGCGATTTTCCCGGCAAATACCATCGATGATGCCATCCCGGCGAGATAGGCCGAAAACGCAATATGCAGCTGCGCCTCGCTGGCACCCAGATCGCGGGCAATGTGCGGCAGCCCCACCAGATACATATCAATACCCGATGGATAAAGCAGAACCAGCGCAAAACTACAAAACAGAAAACGAGCCATAAACCCCCCATAGATGCAGGCAAGCAGAATAGGGGGATAAAAGGGATTAGGCGAGTTGCCATTTGGACAAAGGTGATTTCCCGGGAGGAAATCACCCTTCATCAGCGGTAATTACTTGCCGATACAGAAGCTCGAGAAAATCCGTCCCAGCAGATCGTCCGAGGTAAATTCGCCGGTTATCTCACTCAGATTTTGCTGCGCCAGACGCAGCTCTTCCGCCAGCAGTTCACCCGCCCATGCGCCAAGCAGCTGTGCTTTCCCCTGATCGAGGTGGCGTGCCGCGTCTTCCAGCGCCTGAAGGTGACGACGGCGCGCAAGGAAGCCGCCTTCCATACTGGTATCAAAGCCCATGCTCTGTTTGAGATGGTTGCGCAGGTCGTCAACGCCTTCACCGGTACGCGCCGACAGGCGAATAAGTGAGTGGCCATTCACTTCACTAATACCCAGCGTTTCGCCGGTCACATCCGCTTTGTTACGCACCACGGTGATCGGCAGTTTTGCCGGCAGGCGGGCAATAAAGTCTGGCCAGATGTCCGCCGGATCAACGGCATCGGTCGTGGTACCGTCCACCATAAACAGCACGCGGTCAGCCTGCTCAATCTCTTGCCAGGCACGTTCGATACCGATGCGCTCTACTTCGTCACTGGCGTCGCGAAGACCTGCCGTGTCGATGATATGCAGCGGCATACCGTCGATATGAATATGCTCACGCAGCACGTCGCGGGTGGTACCGGCGATGTCGGTGACGATCGCCGCTTCACGGCCCGCCAGGGCGTTGAGCAGGCTCGATTTACCGGCGTTAGGGCGGCCCGCAATCACGACCTTCATCCCCTCGCGCAGCAGGCTACCCTGACGTGCTTCGGCACGCACCGCGTCGAGATCGGCCATCACGCTATTGAGCTGAGCTTCAATTTTACCGTCAGAGAGAAAGTCGATCTCCTCATCCGGGAAATCGATAGCCGCTTCGACATAGATGCGCAGGTGAGTAAGTGCTTCCACAAGATGATTCACGCGCGCCGAGA
This sequence comes from Enterobacter sp. R-25, assembly GCF_049913205.1. NCBI lineage: Bacteria > Pseudomonadati > Pseudomonadota > Gammaproteobacteria > Enterobacterales > Enterobacteriaceae > Enterobacter > Enterobacter sp. R-25. Next base: position 4,769,791 of record NZ_CP183982.1, read on the forward strand.
ACGCGCCCTGAAGCGAGTTCAGTGCGGAGCGGGCTGCCTGCTCGGAGCTGGCGTCGATCAGGTCAGCAATTGCTTCTGCCTGTGCGAGGTCGAGCTTATCGTTCAGGAAGGCACGTTCGGAGAACTCACCTGGCTTTGCAATGCGCAGGCCCGGCAGCGTCAGAATGCGTTTTAACAGCAGGTCGAGGATGACCGGGCCACCGTGGCCCTGCAGCTCCAGCACGTCTTCTCCGGTAAAGGAGTTCGGGCCCGGGAACCACAGCGCAATGCCCTGGTCCAGCGGCGTGCCGTCAGTGTCTTTAAACGGCAGATAATCAGCGTAGCGCGGCTTTGGCAGTTTACCCAGCACCGCTTCGGCGACCTCGCGGGCCTTCAGGCCGGAGATACGCAGAATGCCTACACCACCGCGTCCCGGTGGGGTTGCCTGGGCGACGATAGTGTCGTTATGGCTCATGGTTGGTCTCGTTCAATACAAATAAAAAAGGCGGTCAATCGACCGCCCTTATTTTAGCGTTAACTTACCGAATCAGGACTTTTTCTTTTCGCGGCTATGCAGGCCACGTTTTTCCAGACCACGGTAAATCAGCTGCTGCTGGATAATGGTCACCAGGTTGCTGACGATATAGTACAGCACCAGACCTGACGGGAACCACAGGAAGAACACGGTGAAGATGACCGGCATAAAGGTCATGATCTTCTGCTGCATCGGGTCGGTCACGGTGGTCGGCGACATCTTCTGGATGAAGAACATCGTTACGCCCATCAGGATCGGCAGGATGTAGTACGGGTCCTGTGCAGACAGGTCATGGATCCACAGGGCGAACGGCGCGTGGCGCAGCTCAACGGAACCCATCAGCATGTAGTACAGTGCAAGGAAGATTGGCATCTGAATCAGCAGCGGGAAGCAACCACCCAGTGGGTTCACTTTCTCTGCTTTATACAGGGCCATCATCTCCTGGCTCTGACGCTGTTTGTCATCGCCCAGACGCTCACGCATTGCCTGAATCTTCGGCTGCAGCATACGCATCTTCGCCATGGAGGTGTACTGCGCTTTAGTCAGCGGGTACATGATGCCACGTACGATGAAGGTGATAACGATGATGGAGAAGCCCCAGTTACCCAGGAAGCTGTGGATGAACTTCAGCAGCTTAAACAGCGGCTGAGAGATGAACCACAACCAGCCGTAGTCCACGGTCAGATCCAGGTGCGGCGCAACGGCAGCCATTTTGTCCTGGATTTCCGGACCGACCCACAGGGTGCTTGCCATCTTACCGGTTTGACCCGGCTGTACCAGAACCGGCTGAGATTTGTAGCCAATGGCTGCAAGACCGTTACCCAGGTTCGCGGTATAGAAGTTGTTAGTACCGTCGTTCGTTGGCACCCACGCAGTGGCGAAATACTGCTGCAGCATTGCCACCCAACCGCCTTTAGCGCTGACGTTCAGGTTTTCGTTATCGGCAATGGTGTCGAATTTGTATTTCTCGTACTTCGCATCAGGCGTGGAGTACGCCGCGCCACGGAAGGTATGCAGCGCAAAGTTGCTGCTTCCGGTGTCACGGTGAGACGGCAGATTGATGGACTGCTTCAGCTGACCAAAGGTCGACAGTTCCAGCGGTTTAGCACCGGTGTTCTGAACGCTGTAGCCCACGTTCACCGCATATTCACCGCGTTTCAGGGTGAAGGTTTTGGTGAAGGTGTTGCCCGCGGCGTCGGTGTAGGTCATCGGGATAGCGATTTCGTTCTGACCATCAGCCAGCACGAAGGTCTCTTTCTCGACGTTGTACAGTGGACGCGCACCGTTAGCCGGGTTATCCGGGCCATCACGACCGGTCAGGCCGCTCTGAGCCTGGTAGATAAACTCAGGCGTGGTTTCCAGTAACTGGAACGGTTCGTTAGACTTCAGCTCTTTTGGGTAGGTCAACAGCAGCGCCTGCTCAACATCACCACCACGGGTGTTGATAGTCAGCTCAAGCACATCGGTCTTAACCGTAATCTGTTTCCCCTGGCCACTGGCCGGTACGCCCTGGTCGGCGGCGCTACCCGCTGCGGTGGTCGTAGTCTGCGTGGTCTGCTGCTGGGGTTGAGGATTTTTATCCTGCTCCCATGCCTGCCAGATCATGAAAGACACGAACAACAAAGCGATGATAAGAAGATTGCGTTGCGAATCCATCGTTAGTGTTCTCTGGTATCAAAGGGTCCTGGCGGGACGGGATCGTCTCCACCTGGGTGTAAAGGGTGGCATTTTAATACGCGTTTCACCGTCAACCAACTGCCTTTTATCACTCCAAACCTGCGCAATGCCTCAATTCCGTAGCTTGAGCATGTTGGCGTGAAACGGCAGTGCGGCCCGAGTAGCGGACTAATCAGGCGTTGATAGACCCGAATGAGGGCTATCAGGACCCGCGAGCCAGGCGACAATGGCGGCGCCATAATTTTTCCAACGCTTCCGAGAGAGCACGGTTATCGAGGTCGGCAACCCCTTTTTTAGCCACCACCACGAAATCCATTGAAGGCAGTTCGTGCTGACGTAAACGGAAGCTTTCACGCGTCAGACGTTTAATCCGATTGCGTTCATGCGCACGCTTAACGTTTTTCTTGGCGACAGTAAGACCGATGCGGGGATGCCCCAGCGAATTCAGGCGGCCGAGGATGGTGATTTGCGGCGTGCCAGCCCGTTGTGGCTGCTGGAAGACGAAAGTGAAATGAGTGGGAGTTAACAAACGTAACTCCCTGGGAAATGCTAGCTTAACCACTCAGGGGTTAGCTTTATTACTTGGAAACGGTCAGACGAGCGCGGCCTTTAGCACGACGACGTGCCAGAACCTGACGACCATTTTTAGTAGCCATACGAGCACGGAAGCCGTGAGAACGGTTGCGCTTCAGTACAGACGGTTGAAAAGTGCGTTTCATGGCGATTTCTACCTAAACTTGAATAAATTCACTGACTTTTGCGTATACCCGAACGAGTTTCGAACGACTAACGCCTCAGCGTGGGTGATTAAAGAGGCCGGATTGTAATAATTGTACACTCCGGAGTCAATTCTCTTTCCTTATTTCCCGCGTATTTCCGCACGTTTTCGCGTGGAAAATGAGCAACGGACGACGCAGGAAGATGAGCACCACGCGCCGGGTCGAGGATTATACGGCCTCCCAAACAAAGCGCAAGGATCGTCCCGGATCTTCGTTAGATCATTTAAGCAAGAAATTGTCTGTGCTCATTAATTTTTCCAATATGCGGGCTAAATCGTAGGGTACTCGCCCCAGGATCGTTTACACTTACCCGGTTTCCGATCTTCCTGTGGATAAATCAGGAAGAATCTGTGAGAAACAGAAGATCTCTGGCTCAGTTTAGGCTATGATCCGCGGTCCCGATCGGGATCCAGCGATCCTGGCCGGGTATAACCGCAGATAGCGGTTCGCACATCACCCTTTTGCACAGGGTCATGTCGATGTGCGCCAACAATCATGAATATTCAATAGTTTTCTTTTATTGTTCGAGTGGAGTCCGCC